>OZ241348.1:0-4807765 GCA_965199915.1 Candidatus Azotimanducaceae bacterium | reverse complement strand
GTTGCTGGAGGCGGCGTCCGGCCTGCGCTGCAACCGCGACTTCTTCGTTGGCTACAGCCCGGAACGCATCAACCCCGGAGATCCCCGGCACCGCTTCGCCGATGTGGTGAAAGTGACCGCCGCTTCCACGCCGGCGGCGGCCGAGTTCGTGGACGCGCTGTACGCCCGCGTGGTGCCGGCCGGCACGCACCGCGCGCCGGACATCCGCACCGCCGAGGCCGCCAAGGCCATCGAGAACGTCCAGCGCGACCTCAACATCGCGCTCGTGAACGAGTTCGCCAAGATCTTCGACGCCTTGGGATTGGACACCCAGGCCGTGCTGCGCGCCGCGGCCACGAAGTGGAACTTCCTGCCCTTCCAACCCGGACTGGTGGGAGGACATTGCATAGGCGTGGATCCCTACTACCTCGCGAGCAAGGCGCGGGAAGCGGGCTGCGAACCGGAACTGCTGCTCGCCGGCAGGCGCGTCAACGACGGCATGGCCGGCTACGTCGCCGGGCGCGTGTTGCGGACGATGGCGGCCGCCGGGATAGACCACCAACGCGCGCGTGTGCTGGTGCTCGGACTTGCCTACAAGGAGAACTGCGCGGACGCCCGGGACAGCAAAGTGGTCGACTTGCTTGCCGCGCTGCGCGCCAAATGCGCCACGGTGGACGTGTTCGACCCCTGCGTCCTGCCCGCCGACGGCGCGTGCCACGGGTTGATCGACGCGCCGGCCGAGGGCGCGTACGACGCGGTGGTGCTGGCGGTGGCGCACGATTGTTTCCGCAGCCTTGGCGCGGCGCGCATTCGCGCGTTCGGCAAACCCGACACGCGCCATCGCGGCGCGCCGAGACGCGGCAGCGTGGTGTTCGACGTGAAGCGTGTGCTGCCGGCGGCCGCGGTGGATGACCGCCTGTAGCGGTTCGGGGCGGTTGCGGGAAGTTGAGGGGGAGATGTGACCGTTCTCGTTACCGGCGCCGCCGGCTTCATCGGCGCGGCGCTCGCCGCGCGGCTGCTGGATCGAGGCGAGCGCGTGGTGGGGCTCGACAACCTGAACGACTACTACGATCCGGCGCTGAAGCGGGCGCGGCTCGTGCGGCTGCAACGCCGAGAAGGATTCGCCTTCGAGAAACTGGACTTGGCGGACGCGCCGGCGACCAGCGCCGCCTTCCGCCGGCACCGGCCGCGCCGCGTCGCGCACTTGGCGGCGCAAGCGGGCGTCCGCCACTCGCTGACCGCGCCGCGCGACTACGTGGACGCCAACGTGACCGGCACCCTCAATGTGCTCGAAGCCGCGCGCGAGCTCGGCCTCGAGCACTTGGTGTACGCCTCCACGAGCGCCGTCTACGGGGCCAGCGCGCGCTTGCCGTTCTCCGCCGCGGACGCGGTCGCCCATCCGCTCTCGGTGTACGCGGTCAGCAAGCAGGCCGGCGAGCTGCTGGCGCACGCCTACAGCCACCTCTACCGCATACCCACCACCGGCCTGCGCTTCTTCACCGTGTACGGGCCGTGGGGCCGCCCGGACATGGCGTTGTTCGTGTTCGTTCGCAAAATCCTCGCCGGCGAGCCCATAGACGTCTTCAACCGCGGCGGCCACCGGCGCGACTTCACCTATGTGGACGATGTGGTCGAAGGCGTGTTGCGCGTGCTCGACCGGCCGGCCACGGGAGATCCATCCTGGTCCGACCGCCAGCCGCATCCCGCCACATCCGCCGCGCCGTACCGCCTCTACAACATCGGCGGCGGCAACCCGGTGGAGTTGACGCGCTTTATCCGAATCATCGAAACAAACCTTGGCCGCCAAGCCAAGAAGAACCTGTTGCCGTTGCAGCCCGGCGACGTGCAAGCGACCGCCGCCGACATCGCGCCGCTGGCGGCGGAGTTCGGCTACCAGCCTTGCACGCCGATAGAAGTTGGCGTGGCCCGCGCCATCGCTTGGTACAAGGAGTACCACGGGCTTCGCGGGCACGCGGTGACGCCGTGAAGGTGCTCGTCACCGGCGGCGCCGGATACATCGGCAGCCACACCGCGATCGAGCTCGCCTTGGCCGGCCATGACCTGACGCTGCTGGACAATCTCAGCAACTCGTCCCTCGGCGCGGTGGCGGCGGTTCGAGAGCTTGCCGGACGCGACATCGCGTTCAAGCAGGGAGACATCGTCGACGCCCGGTTTCTCGACGCCGTGTTCGAAGAGGGCCGCTATGACGCGGTGATCCACTTCGCCGCCTTGAAGGCGGTGGAGGAATCCGTCGCCGATCCGCTGCGCTACTACCGCAACAACGTCGCCGGCACCGCGTGCCTGCTGGAGCGCATGGCGGCCCACCGCGTGGCCACCATCGTGTACAGCTCGTCCGCCACCGTGTACGGCGACGCCGGCGGCGCACCCATCACCGAGGAGTGCCGGCTGGCGCCGACCAACCCCTACGGACGCACGAAATTAATGACCGAGAACATGCTGCGCGACCTGCATGCGGCCGACGCCTCATGGCGCGTTTCGATCCTGCGCTACTTCAATCCCATCGGCGCCCATCCAAGCGGCGCGATGGGAGAGGCGCCGCAAGACGTCCCCAACAACCTGCTGCCCTATGTGGCGCAGGTGGCCGTTGGCCGGCGCGCACAACTACAGGTGTTTGGCGACGACTATCCGACGCCGGACGGCACCTGCATCCGCGATTACGTTCACGTGATGGACTTGGCGCGCGGGCACGTCAAAGCGTTGGAACACTTGGCCGAAAAGCCCCGCTTGGCCACTCACAACCTCGGCACCGGCCGCGGCCACAGCGTGCTGGAGGTGGTGCGCGCGTTCGAGAAGGCATGCGGCAAACCGATTCCCCACCGCGTGGTGGGCCGTCGCCCGGGCGATGTTCCGGTGTCTTTCGCGGACGCTTCCCGCGCCGCTGCCGAGCTTGGCTGGACCGCCGCGCACGACCTCGCACAGATGTGCGAGCACACCTGGCGCTGGCAATCGACGCATCCGAACGGATACGACGAAGCCTGAGCACGCGGCGCCACCGCCCCAGCCAGCCAAACCCGGCCCTGCCAAGCGGCGAAAAATCGGCGCACTATAATCCCGCTGTCCCGGAGGGGTGGCCGAGCGGTTTATGGCGCTGGTCTTGAAAACCAGAGGAGGGCGACCTTCCCAGGGTTCGAATCCCTGCCCCTCCGCCAAGCATTCAACTCAACTTGTTGGGATGTCGCTTGGCGTGTTCGCGGAGGCGGTCGGACTCTCTGAGTATCACCCGCAGAGAGTCGGCGAACTCCGGATGGCCTTCGTTTTCGGCGATCTGGATTTCATCGACCAATGCTACCAATGCTTCTCGGCCCTCGTCGCTGGCCGCCGCCGCACGTATCATGACGCGGTCGTTCGCGTCGAGTTCGCACCGCGTCCCATTGACCAAGTAGTTTGCTTGCATGATCGATGTCCTTGTTTTGCCGACGTTTTCTCGGCTTTGACGCCACCTTCGCCAGCACAAGACTGGCGTCTCGATAGCCGAAGTACACCTATACCCCAAGGCCGAAGTCAATGCTGAACTCGTAAAGTCCCACTGCTTTGGCCGCCTTGCCGTGTGCGTCCTTGAGGTCGTGGTAATCAGGGGCGCGTTCCAGTTCTCCCCGCGACATGCTTCCGCTAGCGAGTTGGTGCCGCCCGGCGCGAGTGCGGCGTTCCAGCGCGGCGAGCACGTCCGCGAGGTTGCGGCCGATGTTCGCGCCCCACTTCAGCCGGGCGGTGGCGGCCCCGTCAGAGCGCCTGCGAAGCCACCAGACGGCGCGGCGGTTCTACTGGTCGCGGCAGATCACCACGGCGCGGCGGTTCTCGGCGCGCGCCGCGTCGTCGGTGCCGGCCGCCGCCGGGCGCGTCTCGCCGTAGCTCATCGTCTCGATGCGCGCCGGGTCGATGCCTGCCGCGACGAGTCGATCGCGCACCGCCTCGGCGCGCCGCTGCCCGAGACGGTCGTTGTACGCCTCCGTGCCGCGGTCGTCCGTGTGGCCCTCCACGATGATGAGCCAACCCATGTCCTCGCCCACTTTCGCCACATATTCGCGCACGTCGCCGGTGTAGGTCGCCAAGCGGCGCACGTCGTTGGCGCGCAAGTCGGACTTGTCGAAGTCGAACAACAACACCAGATCGGCCGGCGGTTCCGGCGGGGGCGGGGGGGGCGGCGGTGGCGGCGGCGGGGACGGAGCGGCCGGCGCGGGACGCACGGGTTCCGGCGGCGGCGCCCAGCCGAAGCGGTACTCGAACCGTCCGTACACCAGCTGTCCGTTGTAGCCCGCCGGCGAGTAGCGCGGGTACAGGCGACCCGAGCTGGGCGACCGGTTGGCCTTGTCCGGGTAGGTGTCCAGCACGTTGTCGGAACCCACCGAGAACGCAAACCGGTCGTTTACCGTGTAGCGTGCGGACAGGTCCAAGTAGCCGTAGCCGTCATGCACCGCGCCATCGTCCGAGTCGAACCAGCTGCCGAAGTAGTTGTAGCGCGCCATGATGTCCAAGTTGTTCATGGTGTGCGTCGCGCCGAGGCTGAAGCGCGCGCCGGGCACGCCGCGCTCGATGGAAAGTTCCCTGGTGAGCGTGGACGCCTGTTCGGCGCGTTTCACACGGGTCGTGGTGCGGTTGTAGCCGACGTGCAGGTCGGTCTCTCCCCACCGCGATGAAAAGCCGTGCGTCAGCACGATGTCCACGCCTTTGGTTTGCGTGTTGTAGTCGTTGGTGAAGAAACGGATGCGCTGGAAGTCCGCGGCGGCGGCCACGCCAGCGTCCGTGAGCCGGCGCACGAGGTCGGCGTCCACGTCGACGTTTGCGGACAGGGCGATGCGGTCTTCCAAGTCGATGCGGAACCAGTCCAGCGTCAAGTCCGTGCCGTTGTCCATCTCGGCCACGAAGCCGAAAGTCCAGTTGTGGGAGCGTTCGGCGTCCAGCGCCTGCCCGCCAAGCTCCAAGGCCACGGGATTCGTCGACGCCACCGTGCCCTGCTCGCGGAAGACGCCGGTGGCGGAATCCACGACGGTGGAGAGGTTGTTGGCGTTCTGCTGCCCCGGCGTCGGCGCCCGGAAGCCGGTGCCGCTGGAGGCGCGCACCGCGAAATTGGGCGAAAGGCGCAAATGACTCGCCAGCTTGTAGGTGACCACCTCGCCGAAACCGTCGAAGTCCTCCCAACGCAACGCGCCGCCGAGGCGCCAACGCGAGGTCATGTCCACTTCCAAGTCCAAATACGCGGCCAGGTTGGCGCGATCCCAAGAGCCGGAACTGGCCGGGTTGAAGCCGCCGAAGCCGTTGGAGCGCGCCGAGAAGCCGTCGGCGCCGAACGGCCCGGTGTCCCAGGACGCCCGCTCGCCGGTGACGATCTCGAAGTTCTCGTTGCGCCACTCGACGCCGAACGCCACGTTCAGATCGGACGCGAGACCAACATCCACGGGATAGACGATGTCCGCGTGGACGCTGGTGTCGGTCTGCGCGTACTCGCCGAGGTCGAAGGAGCGCGGCGTGTCCGGGCCGTAGGAGGCGTTCACGGTGTCGTCGATGTAGAACTCCAGGTTGTTGCGGCCATAGCCGATCGACAAGTCGTAGAACAAGCCGCTGTCGAGGGTGCCGTCCACGCCGGCGGTCGCGGAGAGGTCGGTCATCGCGGCGCCGAACGCCGGCGTGAAACCCTCCGGCAGGATCTCCGCGAAGGCGAAGCAGGCGGCGTCGGCGCGCAGCAGGTCGCGCACTGTGACGACGTTTTCCGCTGTCGCCGGGTAGTCGTACTTGGCCTTGCACTCCGCGCCGCCGCCGATCAGGATGTTGCCGCCGCTTTGGTAGACGCCGGAACGGCCTTGCGGCGAGCGGTAGAAGAACGCCGTCTCCACGTCCCGCGTGGTGTAGTTGCCGAAGGCGTAGGCGCGCGTTCGATCGCTGAGGTCGAACGCCATGTTGGCGAAGGTCTTGAGGCCGTCCATCTCCGCGTCGCCCCAAGGCTTGGCGGGGTCCGCCACGGCCACGCCAACGGCCGCCATCGCCAACGCGTCGGGATGCTGCACGCTGCGGTCGGTGGAGGACTGGGCGTTGTACTCGGCGCTCACGTTGAGGAATCCGGCATCGCCCATGGCGAAGCCGACGTTGCCGGAGATGGTGGTGACGCTCTCGGAGGTGTTCTCCGTGTACACGCCGGTCTTGGCTTCCACGCTGCCGCCGTCGCTGGCGTCCTTGAGCACGAAGTTGACCACGCCGGCGATGGCGTCGGACCCGTATTGCGAAGAGGCGCCGTCGCGCAGCACTTCCACCCGCTTGATGGCGGACACGGGTATGGCGGAGATGTCCGGCCCTTGGGCGCCGTCCGAAGCGCCGTTCGATATCCACTGGATGACCGCGCCCCGATGCCGCCGCTTGTTGTTCACCAGCAGCAGGGTGTGATCCGGCGCGAGGCCGCGCAAGTTGACCGGCCGCAGCAGCGCCGCTGCGTCGCGGGAGGGGTTGGTGTTGACGTGGTAGGACGGGATCGTCGTGCGCAGCAGGTTCGTCATGTCGCCGCTGCCTTGGGTGGCGAGGGCTTCGGCGGCAATGGAATCCACCGGCACCGGGGAGTCCGGCGCGGTGCGCGGCGGGGCCCGCGTGCCCACGGTGACGACCACCTCGACATAGGTGGGTTCGGCGTCTTCCGCCTGCTCTTGGGCCGTCGCGGTTGCGGCGACGCCGAGGGCCGCGATGACCCATGTGCTTGCTCTCGACCCCTTCATGGCTCCGTCTCCTTTCGTCTCCTTGCCAAACGCCGCCTGGCGGCGGCGCCGGCGCACACAATGGCGCACAGATTACCTTGCCAAGGGCGTGTTTTGTAACCCCCCGCAACAGCAATGGATTTCCGTTGCGGCGGGCGGCCTTGTGGACGCCGCGATCGAACAACCCGTCGCGGCAAGCCGATCGTGTAGAATGTGCGCCGCTCACCCTCAATGCCGCTTGTTTTGTCAACGTCGCCCGGTCGCGCCTCCGCGCGCACTCCCGTCATCCGCAAACCTCTACGGCCGCCCGCCCTGTCGCGCGCCGCGGCGGGCATCGTTGGCAAGCGTGGACGGCGGGTTCGGGGATTCGCCGCGGTGCGTCCGTGAAGGGAGTGGGCCGCATCGCCGCGGGGAGCTACCGCGCCGGCGTTGCGCGCGAGCGCTCCTCCATCAGGGCGATCCCGCAGCTGCGGCGCCTGTTGCCCTACGCGCGGCGCCACCTTTGGACCCTGATCTTCGCCATCGGCGGGACGTTGGCCACGCAACTCGCCTTCAGCTACATGCCGCAGTTGATGAGCACGGCCATCAACAGCCTCACCTACGACCACATTCCGCCGAACTACAAGTGGCCGGCGGTTGGCATGCTCGTCATCGCGTTGACGCGCTCGGCGATCCACCTCTTCGCCCGCCGGGCGTTGCGGCGCGTCTCCATCGCGGTCTGCTACGACTTGCGCAAGCGGCTGTTCAACCACATCCAGCGCCAAGGGCCGAGTTTCTTCGGACGTTTCGCCACCGGCGACTTGATGTCCCGGGCCGTGAACGACGTGCGCATGGTGCGCATGGCGGTTTCGTTCGGCTGGGTGCAGATTGCCACGCTGCTGTTCGGCCTGTGCACATCATTGTTCTGGATGCTGCACATGTCGCCGCGCCTGACGGCGTGGGTGGCCGTTCCGCTGCCTTTCGTCGCGCTGGTCGGCTTTGTCATGTCGCGGGGCATGTATCCGTACTTCCGCGAGCAGCAGGAGGCGATGGCGCGGGTCACCTCCTTCACGCAGGAGAACCTGAACGGCATCCGCACGATCCAAGCGATGGCGCAGGAACACCACGAGATCGAGCGCTTCAACCAAGCGAGCACAACCTACGCCAAGAAGTTCTACCGGGCCACCCGCTATCGCGAGTTCATGGGCGTGGCGATGGGTTCGCTCACCACCATCTCGCCGCTCGTCATCCTCTACTACGGCGGCTCGCTGGTGATGGCCGGCGACCTCGAGCTCGGCGACTACGCCGCCTTCTCCGTGTACTTGATGATGCTCAGCAACCTGGTGACCCAGATCGGCTGGTCGCTGACCATGTTCGTGGGCGCCGCGGCGGGCACGGAACGCATTTTTCAGGTGCTCGACGCGGTGCCCGAAGTGGCGGACGAGCCCCGTGGGCGAACGCCTGACGTCGTGCAAGGCCGCCTCGAGTTCCGCGCCTTCTCGTACCGCCACCCGGGCGCCCCCCGCCCCACGGTCGGGCGCATCGATCTTTGCGCGCGCACCGGCGAGACGGTGGCGCTGCTCGGCCGCGTGGGCGGCGGCAAATCGACCATTCTGAAAGCCGCCGTGCGCCTGCTGAACACGCCGCGCGGCACCGTGTTCCTGGACGGCCACGACATCTGCGATTTTCCGGTGCGGCGTCTGCGCCAGCTGATCGTCTTGGTGCCGCAGGATCCGTTCCTGTTCTCGGCTTCGTTGCGCGCGAACCTGACCTACGACGACCCCACCAGGGACGACGAAGCGATCTGGGACGCGGTGGAGGCGGCCGGGCTTGGGCGCACGGTGCGCGAGGATCTGACGGACGCCTTGGACACCCTCGTCGGCGAACGCGGCGTCACGCTTTCCGGGGGACAGAAACAACGCGCCACCTTGGCGCGCGGCCTCGTTCGGCACGCCAAGGTGCTGCTGCTCGACGACTGCTTCTCCAGCGTCGACACCGAGACCGAGGAGAACATCCTAAGCGGCCTGCGCCGGCTGCGGGCGGACAAGACGACGCTGCTCATTTCGCATCGCGTTTCCACAGCCCGCCATGCGGACCGGATCTACATCATCGACAACGGGCACGTGCTGGAGTCCGGCACGCACGCCGAGTTGCTCGCCAAGGGCGGCTACTACGCCGAGCTCGAAGCAGTGCAGAGCAACCAGGAGCGCGACCGCTCGCGCAAGAGCGCCTTGCTGCACGACTTGGAAGGCGCCGCCGGCGCACCCCGACCCGCGGGCGCCGAAGCGTGAACGGCAGCAGCGCCACCGTGTCCGGCGCGCCGCCGGCGGCCGCCCCGCCGATGCGCAACTACTCGGCGTTCGACGCGCAGCTGACCCATCGCGCCCTCAACATGCGGTTGTTCCTGCGCCTGCTGAAGTGGGCCAAGCCGTACCGCGTCACCTTGGTGGTGAGCGCTGTCTTGATCATCATCGGCTCCGCCTTCTCGACGCTCACGCCGGTGTTGCAAAACCGCATCATCGTGGACGAGATTCTCAAGCCGGGGGCGGCCGCGAGCGTGGCGGCGGCACAAGGCGTAGCAATGGACAACGCGCCGGTTGCGGACGTGGCCGCTTCGCCCGCAGAGGTGGAAGAAGGCGTCGCCGAGGCCGAAGAGATGCCCCACTACGGCTTGTTGACCTTGCTCAACTGGCTCACGGACACGCTTGCGCTCGGGCCGTTGGCGGTGGCGGTCGGCATGTACATTCTCATGTTCGTCGTGCAGACGCTGATCAGCCTGACGCAGCAGCTCTTGCTCACCAGCGGCGCGTTGAAGACGCTGCGCGATCTGCGCATCGACCTTTTCGCCTCGCTGGAGCGCAAGCCGGCGTCGTTCTACGACCATGTGGCCGTGGGCCGGGTGATGACCCGGGTCACCAACGACGTGGAAAACCTGTTCGAGCTGCTGGTGGGGTTCGTGGGGCGCGCCGGCGTGCTGTGCCCCTTCTTCCTGTCGCTCGCCATCATGCTGGACTACAGCTTCTTCCTAACCAGCATCGGGTTGGTGATGATTCCCGTCACGGCCGTTTCCACATTCCTGTTCCGCTACTTGATGCGCAAGGTCTTTCGGCTGATCCGCGACTCGGTTTCCGCCCTCAACCAATACATGCAGGAGGACTTGATCGGCATCGAGGTGGTGCAGCTTTCCGGGCGCGAGGACGCGAACTGCGCCGAGTACCGTCGTCTCAACCGCGCCAACAAAGACTACGAGTACCGCGCCATCAACTACGAGGTGGTGTTCGAGACGTTCAACATGAACCTCGCCAGCATCGCCTCCGTGTGCCTGTTGTGGTTCGGGGGCGGCGAGGTGGTGCAGCAGGCCATCAGTTTGGGCGTGCTGTTGCTGTTCAACCAGTACATCACGATGATGGTGATACCCATCGAGTCCGTGGGGCGGTTCTTCAACACGCTGTTCCGCGCGATGGCTTCGGGCGAGCGCATCTTTCAAGCCTTGGACTGGGACGAGCGCCTGCACGAGCCGACCAAGCCGGTGCGCTTGCCGGCGCGGCTGCGCGGCGAGGTGGAGTTCCGCGACGCCCGTTTCGCCTACGCCGGCGGCGACGACGTGCTGCACGGCGTCTCCTTCCGCATCGCGCCGGGGGAAAAGCTCGCCATCGTTGGCCCCACCGGTTCCGGCAAGAGCACCATCATCCGCCTGCTGGCGCGCTTCTACGACTTCGACGACGGCATGATTTTCCTGGACGGCGTGGACGTGAACCGGATCGCCTCGAGCGATCTGCGCAAACGCGTGGGCGTGGTGTTGCAGGACTTCCACATCTTCTCCGGCACGGTCGAAGAGAACATCTCGCTCAACAACCCGGAAATCACCTCCGAGCGGGTGCGCTGGGCGGCGAAGGTGGTACACGCGGACCGTTTCATTCAAGAACTGCCGGACGGTTACGAGACCGAGCTGGCGGAGCGCGGCCACAACCTTTCCCAAGGCCAGCAACAGTTGCTGGCGTTCGCCCGGGTGCTGGCGTCCGACCCGGAGATCCTGGTGCTGGACGAGGCGACCTCCTCCATCGACACCGGCACCGAACTCGTCATTCAAGAGGCGCTGCACAAGCTCACCGAAGACCGCACGTCCATCATCATCGCCCACCGCCTGCAAACCATTCAGGAGTGCGACCGCGTGCTGGTGCTGCACCACGGCGTGGTGAAGGAGCTCGGCACCCACGACGAGCTGCTCGCCTTGCGCGGCATCTACCACACGTTGAACGAGCTGCAGTTCCAAGACAGCAAGATCGCGGCGGAGCTCGCCGGCGAGCCCGAGGCGCGCGAACGCGGCGCACGCTGGGTGGACGCGAACGAGAGCGACGACGACGAGGTGCCCTTCCCGCAGACCGATATGGGCGGGACGCCGCCGGCCATGCGCGGCTGAGCGGAACGCGAGCGAACGCGAACGCCCGCACGCCCGCCAAAGCTAAAACACGCCTTTGGGCTCCAGCCCCAGGAAGAACTGTCCGGCGGTTTCGTAGTGCGCCTCCCGCCCTTGTATTTGCTGGGTGATCACGTGGATGTCTTGAAAGCGTCGCTGAATGGCGCGCTCGGCGAAAATCGACGTCGAGCCGGACAGGTTGTAGGCGCTGTCCACCACTGCGGCGGATTGGCGGATGGCATGCGTGCCGGCCATGCGCAACGCGATGCGCTCCGCCAAATCGATGCGCCCGCGGGCGCGCGCCGATTGCCACACGGTGGCAACGGCCTCGCTGAGCAGCGCCTTGGCGGCCGCCCATTGCGCCTCGGCTTGGCCGATCTGTCGTTGAATCACCGGATCCTCGCACAGCGGCGCGGAACCGAAACGCGGCCGCTTGTCGGCGGCGAGTTCGATGGTGGCGTCCAAGCCGGCGCGCGCCACGCCGAGGGCCACGCTGCCAAAGCCGCAGGCGAACAACAGCCCTTGCGGAATCACGTAGATGGGCCCCGGCTCGCGCGGCGGCACATCCAGGCGCATGGTGCGCGCATCCGGCACCAGCACGTCGTCGACGCGAAAGCTGAAACTGCCGGTGCCGCGCAATCCGCGCACATCCCACACGTCGATGAGTTCCGCGTCTTCACGGGGCAGCAGGTGCAGGCGCGGCGGCTGCCCCGCGCCGCCGGAGAGGGCTGCGAGCCAATTCGCGTGGCGGCAGCCGCTGGAGAACATCCACCGCCCGCGCAAGCGAAAGCCGCCGGCAACCGGCGTCAACTCGACGCGGCCCTGCGGCGGACCGTTGCCAACCACGGTGCGTGGATCGCCCCACACCTCCCGCGCCAACGCGGGCGGCGCGCGACAGCAGGTGGTGGCGAACACGGCGCCCTGGTTGAGGCACCAGCCGACGCTCGCGTCGGCCGCCGCCACGGTGCGGACGACATCGAGATAGTCCGGCCAGTCCATCTCCTCGCCGCCCACCGAGCCGGGCACCAGGAGCCTGAACAACCCCTGCGCCTTCATCTCGTCCGCGAGATCGGCGGGTAGTTCGCGCACTTCGTCGATCGCATCGGCGGCGGCGACGATGCGCGGCGCCAGCGCCCGCGCCCGCGCCAGAGGGGTCGCGGCACCGTTCTCCCCAGCGTCTCGCCTCGGCGCAGTCATGCGGTCAAGGTAGCATGTTCGCGGCACTGTTCACAGCAACCGGCTGTCGGCGTGTTCCTGGGCGGGTTGCGCCGCCTGTCTACAAGGACACGCGTGTCCACAGGACACATGGAGAAAGAGCATTGTGAGGAACAGCGGAGCGGCAAAGGCTTCGCCCGACGCATCAGCCGGGTTCTGGACGCGTCGCCGGATGGCGGCGGCGGTGAGAGTCGGCGCATGGAACATCGGCTTGCTGTTGCTCGGCGTGGTCGGGTTGGCGCTCGCCGGGGAAGCATGGCTGCGCCTGACCAAGCCTTTCATGTTCGGCGGTTCCACAAAATGGTTCGCGGAGGGCGTGGGTCAGTTGTTTCTGCCCGGCAGCGAAACGCGGGCGACGGACGGGCGGCACTTCTGGACGGTTTCAACTGTGAACGCCTTGGGCTTCGTGGATCGTCCGGTGCCGCCGGGCCCCCAGCCGGGTTGCCATGTGACGGTGATCGGCGATTCGTTCGTGACGGCGCGGCAAGTCCCCCACGTGGACAAGCTGCATGTTGTTCTGGAAACGGAGGCGGCCAAGGCGCTGCCGCATCTCGGCATCACCACTTCCGCCTTCGGCGTGCCCGGCACCGGCCAGGTTGCCCAGCTCGCGTTCTACGACAACTACGCGCGCCCATTGGCGCCCCGCGTGCTGGTGTTGGTGTTCGTCGGCAACGATTTCGCCGACAACTCGCCCACCCTCAAGGCATTGTCCATACGGAGCATGACGGCCGGACCGGGCCGCAGCAGGGGCGGTGGCGACCCCCAGCGGCAGCCGTGGGTCGCCGCCTACCCGGACAAGGCCGGCGGGTTTGCGTTGCGACCACCCGACCCCGACTACCGGCGCGGGCGCGGGGGAGCGTATCCGCAACGCGCCACCTTTCTTGGCACCTACCTCGGTTGGATGCCGGAAGGATTGCACCAGTCGGCGGTCAGATTGATTCGGAAGAGCTGGTTCGTCAAGTCGTTGCGCTTGCGGTTGCGGGCGTCGGAGGAAGCGGAGCGCTCCCGGACGTGGGATCTGCTGGACTTGCGCCCCGACGCGCGGCAGTGGCCGGACTACCAACGTCTGCTCGAGGCGCGCCCGATCACCGAGGTGGATCTCATTGGACGCGCGTTCGCAGCCGACGCGCTCGCGCCCATCTACGAGGAGGCGTTGGCGCTCACCGGCTTCGGCCTTGACCAGTTCAAGATGCGCGTGGAACGCGACAGCGTGCGGTTGTTGATCCTCGCAACACACCACATGAGGCGCTACGGCGAGCGGCCCTTCGCGCGGCTTGCCGCCTTGGCGGAGGCGCGCGACATTCCGGTGATCGATCAACACGACCACATCGCGCGCCAAGGCGCCGAGCCGTTCGTGGACGCCAATTGGCCGAGCGACTGGCATTGGAACGAGGCCGGCCACCGGTGGGCGGGCGAGGCCATGCTGGAGTATCTGGCGGGGAACGAGGAGGTCTGCCTCCCTGCCGACCGCATGCCGCGCGCCGAGCCGCCGGGCGCCCAGCCTACGCGCTCTTGATCGGCACGAACTACAATGGTTGCGTCAACGGCCTGACTTTCCCGCGCAAACCGCACAAGGCGCACCAATGCAGCGCATCACCGAAGCCCATGTCGAACACTACGGCGAACACGGCTACGCCATCGTTGAGGAGTTTCTGACGCCCACGGAGCTGGCCGAGGCGCTGGACGAGTGGCGGGAGCTGCTGCCCGGCTGGGTGGAGTTCTGCCACGACGGCAGTTTGCCGAAGCCGGCGGATGCGCCGCCGCGAGGTCGTCCGCACGCCTTCCAGTTCCCGTATCCGGGCGCGCGCCTGAACGCCATCACGCTGCACCCGGACCTCATCGCGTTCGCCCAGCGCATGGCGGCCGGGACGCCGATGTATTGCGAGCAGTCGCACTTGGCGTTCAAGCGCAAGGGACAGCCGGGCGATCAAGATCAAGGCATGCATTGCGACTACGGCAATCACACGCTCGCCTACCCGCCGGACGACCCGGCCTATTGGCAGACGGCCTACCTCCTGTACTACACCGAAGTAACCGCCAACCACGCCCCGACGGCGGTTTGCTCGCGCCGCCACTATCCCGAAAAGATCCTCTGGCCCGCGCACTACCGTCGCGCGGAGCGCCCGGCGTTGTACGACAACGAAGTGCGGGTAATCGTGCCGGCCGGTTCCCTCCTCATCTACAGCATGCGCACCTTCCACCGGGGCACGCCGTTCCTCGCCGAAGGAGGGCGCCTCGCCCACTTCGTCACGTTCGCGCCCGCCGCGTGGAAGTGGCTCGGCATCGTCGGCTGGTCGGCGCAGGCCATCAAGCCCGCGTTCCGGGCGTGGATTGAAACGGCAACGCCCGCCGAACGGGAACTGCTCGGCTTTCCCCCGCCCGGCCACTCCTATTGGACGGAGGAGACGTTGGCCGGCGTGGGCGCCCGCTATCCGCGCATGAACATGGCGCCGTACCGCAACGCCGTCCGCTCGCGCGAGTGAAGCGCGCCACACGGCTCCCACATGGCATCTTCCAACCCGCTTGGCTTTCGCCACGTTTGCCCCGCTTGGGCTTCAGCGCAAGCCCCAAACCGCCGGCGGGCCTGTTTCCGCGTGCGCAAAGTGCTGGAAGGCGTTGTCCACGACACGGTGGCGCTGGAAGGCAATCCGTTCACCTTGCCGGAAGTGAAGACACTGCTCGAAGGCGTCACGGTGGGTGGCCACCGCATTGAAGACGAGCGCCAAGTGCTGAATCAGGCTGCAAGTTGGAAAGCGCTATTGGCGCAAGTGGAGGGCGGCGCCTTCGCCCTCGGCAAAGCGAACTTCTGCACTCTGCACGGCTTGGTGGCGCGCGAGGAGGCGCTGGAGTGGGGCGCGTTCCGCACTGGCGACGTAACCATCGCCGGCACGTCCTACCGACCCCCTCCGTGGCAAGAGTTGGACGCCATCTTCGCGCGTGGGCTTGGAGCGCTCCGGGCATTGCCGTCCGTCCACGAACGCGCCATCGCCACATTCTTGTTCGGCGCTTTGCACCAGTTCTTCTACGATGGCAACAAGCGTACTGCCCGTCTGCTGATGAACGGCATTCTGCTCACCGCCGGCGAAGACGCAATCTCCATCCCCGCCGCCCGCCAGCTGGAGTTCAACGAAGCCATGATCCGCTTCTACGACACCCGCGACGGCAGCGAGATGATGGCGTTCATGGCGGGATGCTCGCTGGACGAGACGCTGCGCGCGCCGGCCACTTCGGGCGATGCCTCGGCGTAGTCGAGAGGTTCGTGATGTGGCCAGTGGGCAGGCCCAGCAGGCTCATCGCCGACACGTCCGATATCTTGTTGCCCTCCAGCCAGAGCGACTGCAGTGTGGTTAGGCCGGAGAGCGTGGATAGGTCTGCTATCGCGTTGTCTTGCAGAACGAGGTTCGCAAGGTTCAGTGCGAACAGCGGGACCGGCAGACACTCATCAGATCACGAAAGCGCCGCCAACACGTCCGGCGTCCATAGCGCTGCGGACGAGTCCAACTTGACGAGGTGTGCCTACCGAGACGCCGCCCGCCGCGTCTTCGGCCACCGGCAGCGCCGCCCCTCGGTTCGCCGGGGCGTTCAAGACGCGGCGGCTTGGGCGGCCGCGGCCCGCGCGGCGCGTACTTTGTCGTTGGTCTGGTTGAACAGCAGTTTGCGGCGGGCTTCCTCCTCCGCCTCGGTGCGCTCGCGCTTGCCGAGTTCCTCGCCAACGTGCCGGCCCTTGTCCACCGCCGGCCGGCCGCCCACCTGATACACCCAGCGGCGCACGTTGGGGAACTTCTCCCACGCCTGTTCGTCCACCACGCGGCGCAGCAGGAACGCCCACGGCCAGGTGATGATGTCCGCGATGGTGTACTCGCCCCCGGCGAGATACTCGTTCGCCGCGAGCTGAGCGTCCATCACGCCGCACAGCCGGTCCACTTCGCCCACGAAGCGGCGGGTGCCGTATTCGAGCTGCTTTGGATCGTCGGTGAGGTTCTTGCCGTAGTTCTTGAAGTGGTTGGCGTTGCCCATCATCGGGCCGAGGTTGCCCATCTGCCAATGCACCCATTGCAACGCGCGGTAGCGCTCGCGGGGCGCGGCGGGCAGGAACTTGCCGCTCTTCTCCGCCAAGTACTCCAAGATGGCGCCGGACTCGAACAGGGACAGCGGCTCGCCGCCGCCGAGCGGATCGTTGTCGACGATGGCGGGCATCCGGTTGTTCGGCGAAATGCGCAGGAACTCGGGCTTGAACTGGTCGCCGCCGCCGATGTCCACCGGCACGATGCGGTATGCGAGGCCGCATTCCTCCAACATGATGGAGAGCTTCCAGCCGTTCGGCGTGGGCCAGTAGTAGGCGTCGATCATGAGCGGGTTTCCTTGCTGTGCGGGCGGACTACTGTAGCGCATGGCGAGAGCGCCTGCCGCCGTGCTACCCTTGGTCTTTCGGCTTGGCGAACGCGAGAGCATGGGTTGCGCGCCCCACATGGAAGACATCGTCGAACGCCACAATCGCGCCTTGGATAGGCTCGCAAGCGCTCTGGAAGACCCGCATCCAACGAGCGCCCTCCGCGACGAGGCGATGGAAGCCGTGGCCGACGCAAGGGCATTGCTTGCGCAGGTGCAACGGCAGTGGGACATGGCAACGGCGCCGCAGTTGGATTTGGCACTTGAGATCGACCAACTCGGCCGCGCCATCGACGACCTCCGCGGACAGGTCGAGTTGGCGCAACAAGACCGCCAACGCGCCGAGGAGGAACTGTCGAAGGCCCGCCACGATCTGACGAATGCCAAGCAGCAGGTTCGCGAGTTGATGCAGAAGAACCAGGAACTGGAAACGCGATTCGACGAGCTGCGGTTCGCCGACCAGATCCGATTGTTTCCGCCAACCCCAACCCGGCACTGAGCGCACGTCAATTGGAGGATCGCAGTGGACTACGAGTTGATTGTCAAGCAAGAAGAAATAGATGATGCGTTAAAGGAGTTCCGACGGAGGCTCGGACTGGATCCTAAAAGTCAGGTAACGCACAAAGATCACGGTTTCAAGGCAAAACGAGTGTCGGCAAGAGGTGGTCGTGAGGTTGTGCAGCTAAGTTTAGTTGGGAACAGCCAAAGCTTGTGGATCTCGGTACGACCCACAAAACCCTTGTCGGGACCCAAAGGACTGGTGGTCACTGACGGACGGCGAAGAAGGTACATAACGCATTCGGGGCTCTTTGGCGGGAACTTTTCCAGAAACGAGCTATTCGACGCGAACACTCGGAGAGACGCAGACACTGGGAGGGATGTCGAGTGGATCAACGTGACGGGCGACATCAAAAATGAACGGTATTTGATTACCCCCATTGATGAAATTGACAACACTGATTTGCTCAAGAATGTCGCCCGTTTCGTTCGCAAGCGCTTCGTTCATAGCCCAGACGATACGCCAATGATCGTTCCCGGTCGGCATCGGAATCGACCATCGCTCAATCGTGTTCTTTATGGGCCTCCCGGCACCGGCAAGACGTTTGATGCCGTCTCCGAGGCCGTGAAGGCCATCGACGGCGCTGCCGATGATGATCGCGAACAGTTGAAGGATCGATTCAACAGGCTGCGGAAAGAGGGCCGCGTGGAGTTCGTCACCTTCCACCAGAACTACGCCTACGAGGACTTCATCGAAGGCATCCGGCCTGTGCTTGATAGGAAGAAACTCCGCTACGAGCTGCGGGATGGCATCTTCAAACAGGTTGCCGACCGAGCGAACAAAGACCCCAACAACCGCTACGTCCTCATCATCGACGAGATCAATCGCGGCAACATCGCCAAGATTTTCGGCGAACTGATCACGCTCATCGAGCCGTCCAAGCGCCTCGGCGAGGAAGACGAGGCGAAGGCCACGCTCCCCTATTCGCAAGAGTCGTTCGGAGTCCCGGCCAATCTACACCTCATCGGCACGATGAACACCGCCGACCGGGGCATTGCGCTGCTGGACGTTGCTTTGCGCAGGCGCTTCGATTTCGTGGAGCGGATGCCCAAAGCGGACCATGACGGCATCGCAGAGAACATCGAAGGCGTGAACGGACGCCACCTGTTGCGAGCCATCAATGGCCGCATCGTGGAGAAACTGGATCGGGAGCATCAGATCGGTCATACCTACCTCATGGGCGTCAAAACCCTTGAGGCGCTCAAACGAGCCTTCCAGAACCAAGTCGTCCCGCTGCTGCAGGAGTACTTCTACGACGACTGGGAGAAGATGCGCGGCGTGCTGAACGACAACGCCTTCATCACGAAACGGGGTGCCGAACACCCGGTGTTCGACGTGCTGGGGCGGGACGACGACCGCTGGCTGCAAGCCGAGAGCTATCGAGCCATCTACAGCGACAACAGTGGCACCGGGGACGCCGAGTAAGCACATCGTCGTTCGCGAGCACGAGCCGCTCGATGGACTCGACGATGCTGAACAGGACGACCTCAAGCACTTCGCGCTAGCGAATCTCGCCGAGGACGACGGCGGCCATGTGCGCCCGGTGCTGACGCTCCGAAACGGCCGGCTCCGCGCCCGCAACCACGTCGGCATCATTGAGACGCGGGGTGGCACCGTGGTCGAGATTTTGCCGAAGGTGGAGTTCGCGAGCGGCGATGCGGGCGTGGCTGACGCCCGCCGGGTGTTCCTCGAGATGCTCCGGGCCTACCGCGGACTGCGTTTCGCGCAGTTCGATCAAGCCAGCATCGAGGCGCTGCGCCAGTTCAACATGCTCAACGTCTTCGTCCGGTTGTTCTTGGACGATCTCCTGCGCCTCACGCAGCGCGGCTTGGCCCGCCATTACCAAGGCATGGAAGACAACCTGCCTTGTTTGCGCGGCCGCATCCAGTTCGCCCAGCACATCCGCCAGAACGCGGCGAACGGCGCGCGGTTCTATGTGGGCTTCGACGAGTTCACAGCGGATCGCCCCGTGAACCGTTTGATCCGCGAGACGATCCACCGTCTCCGCGCCGTGGCGCACCCAGATCATCAGCTGTTGTTGCACCGGCTGCGCATCTGCTTCGCCGACGTGCCGCGTTCGATGCGCCCGGAAGTGGATTGGGAGCGTCACCGCATCGACCGCTCGATGCGCCACTACGAAACGGTGATGGCCTGGGTGGGGCTGTTTCTGTTCAACCACGGTTTGGCGACCTTCGCCGGCAGGCACGTCAATCGGGCGTTGCTGTTTCCGATGGAGGAGGTGTTCGAGGATTTCGTGGTTGAGGCGTTTCGACGCCACCAGAGGTGTTACCAAGTGCGGTCGCAAGGGCCACAACGCCCGTTTGCCAAGATCGATTCCGCCAACGCCTTTACGATGAAGCCGGACATCGCCCTAATGCGCGGCAACGCCGTGCAATTCGTGCTGGACGCGAAGTGGAAGGCTATCGACGGCACGAGTGCCGATACGAGGCACGACATCGCCCAAAGTGACGTCTACCAGCTCTACAGCTATGGCCGAAAGTTCGGCTGCCGCGCGGTGGCGTTGATCTATCCGAAAACAAGACGGTTCCAACACGCGTTGCGGTACGAGTTCGACGACCGTGTACACGGCCAACCGCTAGCCCTCTGGTGTTTCCCATTCGACGTCGAGCAGCCGCGTGAAAGCGTTGCATGTGTCCTGGACCGCTTGCGGAAAGCGGCTCATGGGCACGAGGGGTAGAGCAAAGGCGTTCGACGCATCCAAGCGTGTGCGGCAAATCGCAGGTCATCAAGTGACCACTCACGGCGGATGGCGAACCCGCGAACTTCGCAGCGCAGCCTCCAACTGGGCAACGCGGGCCTCGGCGTCCGAGCGGGCAGCGGCTTCCCGACTCGCGCGAGCCGCTTCCCGTTCGGCGCGGGCTTCGGCCCGCTCGACGGACGCTTGGAGCTCGGGCCGATGCGGCACGTCCCTGCCCGTCGCCGCGTCGCGGAAGCGAAGCAGCTCGCCGTCCACGCGCACGTCCAAGCCCAGCGTCTCGCTGCGGATCATCCGCCCGCCGTCCGCCAGCCGCGATGGCAGCGGCACATACTCGTCGCCGTCCACGAGCTTGAGTCCCTGCAGCCGCGGCGTGCCGGGCGGGTACACATCGCCCTTCGGGTCGAACATCCAATACTCCGGCACTCCCATCGCCGCGTAGCGGCACCGCTTGCGGTCCCGATCCTTCTTCTGCGTGCTGGGCGACGCCACCTCCAGCACCCAGTCCGGCGGCTTGCCCTCCACCCAGACGAAATAGCTTGAGCGGTTGTGCGTTCCCAATCGGAGCGCCACCAGCACGTCCGGCGCGATCTTGTTGTCCTTGTTCCCCTCCTCGGGGTACATCAGGATGTCCGCCGCCACCAGTGCCGTCGGGAGCGCCGCCCGGAGGTCGCTGGCGGCGTGCATGATGGCGTCCGCCTGCCACATGTTGTCGGCCATCGGCTTACCGTCCGAGCAGGGGTAGAACGCGTCGTCCGCACGGGCGGCGGCGATGTTCGAGGCGGCGGTGGCGGCCGCGGCCGGCGGGGGCGTTGGCATGTGGCGGTTCTCCGTTGTGGCTTGCTGGCGCGGCCCGTCGCCGCGCCGGTGGCGAAAGTAGCATAGTCCCTCACGGCCGGGGCCGTGCCTTTGTCGATGTACTACATCAGGGTTGTGTCGCGAACTGGGGCCGCGCCCTTTGTCGACTTCCCGTGCCGTCGGGTACGGGCTCGGCGGACAGTGTCCCAAGCCCCAAAAGCGCCTGTATGTAGGAGAATTGCTCGATGCCGCGTGCGAATTTTTAGGAAAACCCTCGCTCCGTGACGACATTGCGCACAACCGCAAGGGCAACTCCCCCGCCTGTCTGGCGGTCGTCCGCCGGCTGGCTCTGCACATCGCGCGGATGCATCCCGACAAGCGATCCATCCACCGCAAGTTCACCCGCGTCCAGCGCGACGACGAAATCCTGCTCGACATGATCCGGGCATCCGCAAGTCGGCACGGGATTCCATATGCGATTGCCCTGGTCCGGCGCGGTCTTCCGCGCACACTGCGCTTTGTGCTCATGGCAAGCGGATGTAGCCGCCGCCGTGCGCCGCCACAACACCGTCGACCTCCAACTCCGCCAACCGCCGCAAGACATCCTCCAGCGGCAGGCCTGTGGCCGCCAAGATGGCCTCCAGGGAGGTGCCGGTGGCCTGCACCTGCGCGAGCACCGGATCTTCCGGCGAGGCTACGGCACCCGTGGGTTGCGGATCCAATCCCAGCACGTCCAGCACATGTTCGGCGCACTCGACGAGCGCGGCGCCTTCGCGGATAAGCCGATGGCAACCGCGGGACAACGGACTCGAGACCAGCGACGGCACGGCCATCACGTCGCGTCCCTGTTCCAGCGCCATGCGGGCGGTGATGAGCGACCCGCTCTTGTCCGACGCCTCCACGATGACGACGCCAAGGCACAACCCGCTGACGATGCGGTTGCGCGCCGGGAAGTGGTGCTTGCGGGGCGGCTCGTCCATCCCGTGCTCGGTGACCAAGGCGCCGCCGGCGGCCACGATGTCCGCCGCCAACCGCTCGTGGGCGCGGGGATAGATGCGCCCCAAGCCGCCGCCGAGGACCGCCAGCGTCACCCCCGCGCAGCCCCCTTTGGCGGCCGCCAAGGCCCCGCGATGCGCCGCGGCGTCGATGCCGTACGCCAAACCGCTGACGACGTTCAAGCCTTGCGCCGCCAAATCCCGCGCCAACGCGAAGGCGACCTCCGCGCCTTGCCGCGTGCAGCGTCGACTGCCCACCACGGCAGCCGCCGGACGGTCGAGCGCTTGTGCATTGCCGCGGCAGAACAGGCGGGCGGGCGGGTCTGGAATAGCCGCCAAGGGCGGCGGCAGAGCGGCGCCCGCCAACACCACCGCCGCACGGTCTGTGACAAACTGGCTCATGGGGCCCATGGTACGGTCGCGCGCGGCTCGCGGACGTGCGACTTGCGCTCGACTTCGCGTAGGAAATCCGACAAGCTCCACGTTTGCCGCGTGAACACGCCCTGCATCGCGGACGATCGCCGGTGCCAAGGCGTGGTAGGATCGCTACCGTCGGATCGGGGGAGTGCCAGCGTGGGCTTTCCGAAAGACCCCAATCTCAAGGGCCTGGCCGCCGTCACCTTTCACAGCGACATTCCGCCGTGGGAGTTCGACATTCGCGCCGTGCCGCCCGGCACCGAGCCGTTGGAGGTGAGTGACTGGCATCGCCGCCACGGACGAGCGAACCGGATGCGTGAAAGCAGCCAGCGTGCGGCGGAAGCCCGGTTGACACCCATCGCACGGTCAAGCACCGATGACGACTCTCGGCAATGACGTTCTCGGGCCCGGGTTCGATACAGGCACGCTGATCCGCCCCACGCAGCGCAAACTGGTCACCTGCTGGATGGAGCTGGCAGGGATCCGCACACTGATACTCCCGAGGGTGTGGGAGGAACTCACATACTCCCACCCCGCATCGGCAAGGTTCAACGCCGCGGCGGCTTGGCGGGCGATGGCCAAGCGTCCAAACGCGCCCTATCAATGGATAACGTGGACGGACGAACACGAACGCCGTGCCGAGGCAATTCGCTCTCGCTTCACGCAAGCGTGCTTTCCCAAGCACGCCTCGGATCAGATCGACCTCAACAGCGACGCCATCATCATATCCCAAGCACTGGCGCTCGAGACGGACGTGCTGGTGACGAGCGACGTCAACACCATCGACCACTACGAGGTCAACTTGGTGGTCGAGCAGACGCTGGGCATGAACGCGGGCTTTGTGGTGACGTTGGATGACGCGCTGCAACGAGTCTTTCGGGGCGGAGAGGCAGCACACTGCTTGCTGGTGCTGGCGCTGTCGACCATCGCGCCGGCGAAGGATGAGCGCTGGTCCATTGAGGAGGCATTCGCCGATCTGAACAACCTTCGCGCAGCCATGACGGGGGCCGGCCTGCGGCAGACGGCCATCCGTCTGGAAACCCGATGGGAGCAATGCCGCGACCTGGCCTCGGCGTTGGGCGAGGCGCAAGACCGCGCCGAGGAATCGACCGCGCTTGCCTTCGAGCGAATGCGCGCCGCGTGGCATCGAGAAAGGAAGCCAGAGCAATCACCGGCTGGCACCGCGGCGCCTGGCTAGCAAAATCTTGCAGGGGGGTGCCGTGCAATGGCGGTTGGCGGAGGCGTTTGCCGTGTCCACGCTCTCGGCTGGCGGCTGAACTCCTCCGCGGCCCTTGCGTTTCGCGGCACCCAATGTCAGTCTTGCCGGTTCTGGCAGTTGGTGGCAAGGGATGCGGGGAGCGGAGCGAACGGCGCGAGGCGCACTCGCGTTGGCGGTGTCCATGTGGCTCGGCGGCGAGGCCGGCGCTTACGAAGGCGACATCCACCAGCAGCTGACGTTCCTCGCGGCGCAGCAATACAACCGTTGCGTGGAGGACATGCACCTGCCGCGCCTGACGCCGTTGCAGATGCGCTATGTGGCCAAGGCCAACGCGAACCGCGCCGATCAGTCGTGGTGGAAGCGGCTGTTCCGTTGGAACTACTACGACCGCGCCGACCAATCCCCGCGGCGTGTGCTGTGGTTGATCGAAACGCGTATTCACGACACCTACGACGACACCCTGCGGCGGTTGGCCAAAGCCCGCGACCTCAGCCGTCGCTTCACGAATCTGGGCCGCATCGTCAACCACCTGCAGGACGCCACCACCCCGGAACATGTGGTGCCGATTTTCGCCACCCGCTTCTGGCGCTTCAGTTTCTCCGATCGCTTCAACGGCTACCCCGTGGACGAGGACGCCGTACACCGCGCCTTGGACGACGACTGCGCCGCGGTGCGCGGCTCCGACGGCACGTTCGAGCGGCTGCTGGTGGACACCGCCGACCGCACGCTCGCCTCCATCAAGGGCCCCATCGGCGAGCTCCCGTCCACTTGGGAAGTGTTCTGGGAGTTGGACAAGGACGCGGACGACTTCGGCAGCTACGGCGAGGCCGGCAACAACTTCGGGCGCAAGACCACCTTCCCGTGTCCCGATGCGACCGCCGCCGAAGGCGCCGAGGGCAAAGCCGAAACCGCGCCGCGACCGGCGGCGGAATGCTCGCTGCGGGAAAACGATCCGATCTACGCCGAGTACGCCGCGGCGCGCCATGTGGACGCCGTGCGCGCCACCATGACCGCGGTGGCGATAATGCAGGAGCGGCTGCAACCGGCGCTGGTGCGGTTGCGGCCGCCACGCGGCTGGGACTCGCGTTCGGAGCGCCGCGCCGCCATCGCCGACAACCGCTGAACCCATGCGCTTGGGCGTGACGCCTTGGCGCTTGTCGAGCCGCGTCGACGCCCACGAGCTGGCCCGCCAAGGCGCCTTGGCGGAGGATTGGGGCTTCGACTCGTTCTGGCTGCCGGAAAGCCACTTTTCCGGTGCCGCTTCCATTCCCGAGCCGTTGCTCGCGCTCGCCGCCGTGGCCGCCCACACCCGCCGCATCCGGTTGGCCACAACGTCCTACTTGTTGCCGCTTCGCCACCCGCTGCAGGCCGCCGAGCAGGTGGCGGTGCTGGACCGGCTGTCGAACGGGCGCGTGACGCTGGGCGTGGGGAGGGGCTATCAACCGGCCATGTTCGAGGCGTTTTCCGTGCGCCGGCAAGAGAAGCGCCGCATCTTCGAGAGCAGCTTGGAGGCCATCCAGCGCGCGTGGCGAGGCGATCCGGTGGCAACCGGACATGACGAGGTGCCGATGACGCTGGCGCCGTTGCCGATCCAAAAGCCGCATCCTCCACTGTGGGTCGCCGCGTTCGGGCCGAAAGCGCTTGCGCAAGCCGGTCGCCTGGGGCTGCCCTATCTCGCCTCGCCAATGGAAACGAAAGCGCGGCTTGGGGAGAACCTGCGTCGGCATGCCGAAGCGAGCGACGCGGCCGGGATCGCTCGCGCAACCGCGGTGCCCATCATGCGCACGCTCTTCGTGTCCGAGGACGCATCTTTGGTGGCACGCGTCCGCGAACGCCTGGAGAGCGGGGCGGCCGGCGCCGCGCCCAGCCGCAACGGCGCGCCGGCGAGTGCTTGGGCCCTCCTCGGCACGCCGGCGGAAGTGCAAGACCAGGTGGCGGCGTATGTGGAGACCTTCGGCATGACGCACCTCATCGTCACGCGGCTGCGCATCGGCGGCGTCCCGACCGATCTTCTGGAACGCTCCGTGCGCCTGGCGTCGGAAACGCTGCCGGGCTAGCCGGCGGAACCTGCTAAGCTCGCCCAGCGTGTTTCAAGGAACCGGCAAGGACCGGCAAGGGAAGACATGACGGCGATTTCTGCTCGCGACGGGCCGGTGGCGGTGACCGGTTGTTCCGGTTTCACTGGCGGCCACATGGTGCGCGAATTGGCGATTCACGGGTATCGTGTGCGCGCCTGCGTTCGGGACGCAAGCTCTTGGCGCGGTCAAGACGCGGTGCGTTACCTCGAACGCCTGCCGAACGTGGACGTCCACGATGGCTGCGACCTGTTTACCCAAGGCGCCTTCGACGCCGCCTTCAAGGGTTGCGCCGGCGTTTTCCACGTTGCCGCGGTGCTGGGCAACTCCGCGGACGGCAAGTCGCAGCCCTTGGGCAGCGGCGACGTGTCGCGGGACGTGTACGATGGCGGCATGGTCGGCACGAAGAACGTGGTCGACGCCGTGAATGCCAGCGGCAGCGTGCGGCGGCTGGTGTACACCAGCTCGATGGCCGCGGTGTCCGGCGCGAAAGCCGCGACCCTGCCGAAAGGCTACGAGTGGACGGAAACCGACTGGGCCTCCGACGATGTGGACCCGGACCGCTGGAACCACCCACGCAACGCCTACGCGCGCAGCAAGGTGGACACGGAGCGCTTCATCAACGCGGCCGCCGACCAAAGCGACGGGCGCTGGGACGCCGTGACCATGAACCCGGCCATGATCTGCGGCCCGATCCTGTTCCGGGCGCAAGTGGGCCAGTGGATCGAGCAGATCGGGCGCTTGGCCGCCGGGCTGGAGCCAAGCTGGCCCTCCAAGTACGACATGTACTACAACATCATCGACGTGCGCGATCTGGTCAAGGCGCATCGTTTGGCGGCGGAGTCCACCACGGACCACAAGGCCACCCGCGGCGGGCCGCGCTATGTGCTGCACGGCACCGGCGGCCGCTCCGCGCTGCGCTTCGGCACGGAAGTGGCAGCCATCGTCCACAAACACTTCCCGAGTTTCCGGCTGGGCAAACCGGCCACGGTGAACAGCCGCGGCGAGCCGATCGACGTGCGCTCGAACACGCTCAACGATTGCAAGAAGGCGAAAGAGGTTCTTGGCGCGACCATTCGCCCGGTGGAGGACACCATTCGGGAAGTGGTAGAGACCTCGGTGGAACTCGGCCTCATCACGCCGCAGCTGGAATCCGCGTAGCGCTTGCGTGCGAACAAGACACGCACGGGCGCGGTCGGCGCATGCCGGCAGTTGCGATTGCGTTATTCTCGCGTTTTCGTTCCTGTGGGGAATGCGACACCGATGAAGTATCTGCACACCATGGTGCGCGTGGCGGATCTGGACGCCTCGTTGGATTTCTACTGCGCGAAACTTGGCCTTGAGGAACTGAGGCGCATCGACAACGACGCCGGCCGCTTCACATTGGTCTTTCTGGCCGCGCCGGGCGACAGCGAAGCGCAAGTGGAGCTTACGCACAACTGGGATCCCGAAACCCTGTCCGGCGGAAGGAACTTCGGCCATTTGGCGTATGCCGTGGACGACATCTACGCCCTCTGCCAACGGCTGATGGACGGCGGCGTCGCGATCAACCGGCCGCCGCGCGACGGACGCATGGCCTTCGTGCGCTCGCCGGACAACATCTCCGTCGAACTGCTGCAGAACGGCGCGGCGCTGCCGCCCCGCGAGCCGTGGGCGTCCATGCCGAACAGCGGCGAGTGGTAGCGGGGCCGCTGGCAGCCGTGCGAACGTAGAGGCAGCTGCCTCGTTCGGCACCAAGCAAGCCAAGAGCAAGAGAGTTCCATGCGCGCCACTTCCATTACGGCGGCTTTGGTCATCGCCGCGCTTACCGCGTTGTGGTTGGCGTCGGGACTGCTTTCCGGCGAGGAGCGCGTCTCGGACCATCCGCCGTTGACGGAAGCGCAAGCCGGGTCGCGCGCGAGCGCGCCCACCGCGGTGCGCGCCAAGATCAGCCGCGCCGTGCCGCTGCCCGAGCGCGTGAAGGTGCGGGGGCGCACGGAAAACAAACGCACCGTGGATGTGCGTGCGGAGACGACCGGCCGCGTGGTCGAGCGGCCGATAGAGCGCGGCGACCGCGTCAAGCAGGGGGATTTGCTCTGTCGCCTCGCCTTGGCGGATCGGCAAGCGCGGCGCAAGCAAGCGGACGCGGCCGTCGAGCAAGCCCGCTTGGAACACCAAGGCAGCCTGCGTTTGCAGGACCGCGGCCTGCAATCCGAAACGGCGATCGCGCAGGCGAAGGCGCGGCTGGCCGGCGCCCAGGCTTCGCTCGCCGCCGCGGCGCTCGACATCGAACGCACCAGCGTGCGCGCGCCCTTCGACGGCGTGGTGGAGGATGTCGGTTTGAACGTCGGCGATTTCGCGCAGCCCGGCACGGCGTGCGCTCGCGTGGTGGATCTGGATCCCATGCTGCTTGTGGGCCGTGTTTCCGAAGCCGACGCGCACCGGTTCGATCGCGGCGCGATGGCGACTGGTCGGCTCGCCACCGGCGCACAGGTGAGCGGCCCGGTGAGCTTCCTCGGGCGGCAAGCGGACCCCGGCACGCGCACCTACCGGGTGGAGGTGACATTGCCCAATCCGGACTACGCGCTGCGCAGCGGCCTTACTGTGGAGTTTGACGTCCGTTATGGCGACGCCATGGCGCACAAGATCAGCCCGGCGTTGCTGGCGCTCGACGACGAGGGACGCTTGGGCGTGCGTGTTGTGCGCGACGACCGGGTCGCCTTCGTTCACGTGGATCTCCTCGCCGACCGGCAAGACGGCCTGTGGGTCGCCGGGTTGCCAACACGAACCACATTGATCACCGTCGGCCACCAGTTCGTGGTGGCCGGAGACCGCGTAGCGGTGCAATGGGAGGACGTCGCCGAAGGCGCGGTCGATGCGGGCGGCGACGCTGCGGTGCCCAAGGGCGCCGATGCGCCCAACGCCCCAGAGGCGCCCAACGGTGTGCCGGGTGATCAGCCGCTCGCCGCCAACGCCGCCTCGGCCGCGGCGCGCGGGGCCGTCGCCGAAGGCACGTGAACAACGTTCTCGTCGGCGCGGCGGTGGATCGCTCGCGCACGACGCTGCTGCTCATGTTGATGGTGCTGATCGCCGGCGTCGTGGCGCGCGCGCTCGTGCCCATCGAATCCACGCCGCAGGTCGACGTGCCGGTGTTCATGGTGGTGGTGCCCCACGAGGGCATCTCGCCGGAAGACGCCGAGCGTCTGCTGGCCAAGCCGTTGGAAACCGAATTGCGCACGGTGGAAGGCGGCAAAGAGGTGCGCTCCGTGGCCTACGAGGGCACGGCGCGCGTGATCATCGAGTTCGAAGCCGATTACGACCTCGATCAAGCGCTGACGGACGTGCGCGCCGCGGTGGACCGGGCCAAACCGGAGTTTCCGCGCTCCGCGGAAGAGCCCTTCATCGTCGAACAGTCGGCCGCCGACTTTCCCATCGTGCAGATCAACCTGGTCGGCGAAGGCGTCCCGGAACGCGTTGTCTACAACGCCGCGCAAGCCTTGCGCGACGACATCAAGGCGCTTGCGAACGTGCTGGACGCGCAGCTGCAAGGGCACCGCGAAGAGGTGCTCGAGGTGGTGATCGATCCGGCCAAGCTGGAAGCGTACCAAGTGGGAAGCGAGCAGTTGCTCGCCACCGTGGCGCGCAACAACCAGCTCATCGCCGCCGGTGCGCTGCAGGCCGGCGCCGGGCGCATGGCGGTGAAGGTGCCCAGCGTCATCGAGACCGCCCAAGACATCTTCGATCTGCCCCTGAAGGCGGGGCCGGACGCCGTGGTGACGCTTGCCGACGTGGCGCACATTCGGCGCACCTTCAAGGATCGGCAGCGCCATGCCCGGGTGAACGGCGCGGACGCCATCTCCATCAACGTGAGCAAACGCGCCAGCGCCAACTTGGTGAGCACGGTGGACGAAGTGCGCGCCGTGGTCGAGCGCCACCGACGCCATCTGCCGGCCACCGTGCGGCTGTTCGCGACCCAGGACCAAGCGCCTTTCGCCAGAGACCAAGTGACCGAGTTGCAAGGCAACATCGTCACCGCGCTGGTGATGGTGATGGTGCTGGTGGTGGCCGCCATCGGCTTGCGCAGCGGCGTCATCGTCGGCATGGCCATCCCAGTCTCCTTCCTGTTCGCGCTGACGTTCGTGTGGCTGCTCGGCTACACCTTCAACTTCATGGTCATGTTCGGGATGCTGCTTGGCCTTGGCATGTTGATCGACGGCGCCATCGTGGTCACCGAGTACGCGGACCGGAAGATGGCGGAGGGCATGGCGCCGCGGGACGCCTACGCGGCGTCCGCAACGCGCATGTTCTGGCCGGTCACCGCGTCCGTCGCCACCACCTTGGCCGCGTTTCTGCCACTGGTGTTCTGGCCGGGGGTCGCCGGCAAGTTCATGCGCTACCTGCCCGTCACGGTGTTTTTCGTGCTCACCGGGTCGCTGTTGTACGCGCTGGTGTTCGGACCAACCATCGGCGCGCGCTTCGGCAAGCCGCCAACGCGGGACGAACGCGCGCGGCGAACGCTTGTGGCGCTGGAGAACGGCGACCCGCGGGCGCTGGGCGGCTTCACCGGCTGGTACGCGCGCATGCTCGACGTCGCTTGCCGACGCGCCGGAGTCGCCGTGCTTGTCACCGGGCTGGTGCTGGTGGGCGCCTTCGCCGCCTACGGCCAGTTCGGGCGCGGCATGACGTTCTTCACGGACGGCGACCCCGCCTACGCCCGAGTGGCGGTGCGCGCCCGCGGCAATCTCTCCGCCCAGGAGATCTACGCGCTGGTGCGCGAGGTGGAGGACCGCGTCCTCGCCATTCCGGGCATCAAGAGCGTGAACACGCAGACGCAGCGCCCGGGTGGCGGCGCCGGCGGCGGCGAGCTGCCCACTGCCGCGGACACCGTGGGCTTGATGTTCTTGGAGTTGCACGACGGCACCGAGCGGCGCTTGAGCGGCGCGGAAATCTTGGAGCGGGCGCGCGCCCAGACGGCGGATCTCGCCGGCATCGTGGTGGAGGTGCGGGCAATGGACCAAGGCCCGCCGGTGGGCAAGCCCATCCAAATCCAGTTCTCCGCCGTGGACAAGAGCCTGCTGGATCCGGTGGTCGCCCGCGTTCGCGCGCGCATGGACGCCAATGTGCGGGGTCTGCGCGATGTGGAGGATTCGCGGCCGCTGCCCGGCGTGGAGTGGCGCCTCGCCGTCGATCGCGCCCAGGCGGCGTTGTACGGCGCTGACGTCGCGCTGGTGGGCATCGCCGTGCAGCTGGTGACCGGCGGCGTGAAAGTGGGCGAATACCGGCCGGATTCGGCGGACGACGCCGTGGACATCCGCGTCCGCTATCCGGCGCCGGCGCGGGGCATTGATGCGTTGGACGAACTGCGGGTGACGACGCCGAGCGGCTTGGTGCCCATCGGCAACTTCGTGCGCCGCAGCGCGGCGCCCAATGTGGACGCCATCGAGCGCATCGGTGGCCGGGCGGTGCGCCTCATCCGCGCCGAAGTGGCCCCGGGCGTGCTCGCCGACGACAAGGTGAGGGAGATCCGCGCGTGGCTGGAGAGCGTCGAACTCGATCCGCGCGTCGCCATCGCGTTTCGCGGCGCCAACGAAGAGCAGGCGGATTCCATCACCTTCATTCTGGCGGCAATGGGCATGGCGCTGCTGTTGATGTTCGTGCTGCTGGTGACGCAGTTCAACAGCCTCTACCAGAGCTTTCTCATCCTGGTGGCGGTGGTGATGTCCACGGCGGGCGTGTTGCTCGGCCTGCTGGTCACCGGCAGCCCGTTCAGCGCCATCCTCACCGGCGTTGGCGTGGTGGCGCTGGCCGGAATCGTGGTGAACAACAACATCGTGCTCATCGACACCTACAACCACAACCGCCGCGCCAGTCCGGAGGCGGAGCCGCTGGCCCTCGTGGTGCGTTCGGCGGCGCAGCGTTTGCGTCCGGTGCTGTTGACGGCCACGACCACGATTTTCGGGCTGCTGCCGCTGGCGAGCCACCTCTCGGTGGACTTCATCAACCGCACCATCGTCTACGGCGGCCAGCTCTCCGGCTTCTGGGTGCCCCTCGCGCAGGCCATTGTTTCCGGCTTGACGGTGGCCACGGTGCTGACGCTGGTGGCAACTCCCGCGATGCTGGCGCTGCCTTACTCGCCTTGGACGAAGGCGGTCCGCAACGCGGCGGTGGCCGTCGGGCACACGGTGCGCGCGGCATGGAAAGAACTCGCCGTCCGCGCCGCCCCTAAGCGGGCCGCGTAAACGGCAGGTCGCGCTGGCGGCGTCGGCACGCGCCAAGCGGCCTTGAGAAAAGAAAGCCCCGGCGACATGGGGGATTGGGGGAGGGAGGGATGTCATCGCCGGGGCGTTGATCGCTTTCGCGTTTTGCGGCGGGCAGGGGTGAGTTGCCGCCGCTCCTTGTTGTAATTGCTCTCTTCCTTGCACTCTCTTCCTTGCGCTCTCCTTTGTGACCTATTGTTGGTGTCCTGTTGTTGTTGACGACCACGGTACCGCTGTGAACGCTCGGTCGGCTATGGCAATGGGCTGAAAACTCAACCAGCCATGAACCGCTTGTGTTGTAGGACATCGACCATGGGCGAATAGTTCCATGACTTTTCCCCCTTTCGGTGGAGCCCAAGTGGAGAAACAATGGAAGTTGCAGTGGGTTTCTCTGCGGCTTCTCCACAGTTTTCCGCCTGCCGCGGTGGAAACGGCTACAGCCACACGCCGCGACACCGCAAGCGCCGCACAATTCGGCTTGGCGCAAGCGCTAGGTTGGCGTAGGCTACGGCGTAGACTTTCTTGCTGGGGGGACAGCCTCATGTCTACCGATCAACCGTCGCTGGCGACAAACCGCCGCGGTTTCCTGCGCACCGGCGCGGCCGCGACCGCCGCCCTGCCCTTCGCCGCCCACGCCGCGCCGAACGAGATCACGCGCCCCGGCGTTGTGAAGCGCTACGCCACGCTCGGTCGAACCGGGCTGGAGATCTCGGACATCTCGTTCGGCAGCGCCGCCCTGCGCACGGGCCAGGAACATGTGGTACACCATGCCTTGGACGCCGGCATCAACTACTTCGACACCGCCGAGAGCTACGCGCGCAGCCAGTCCGAAACCACGCTGGGCAACGCGCTCAAGGGGCGGCGGGACAAGGTCGTCATCACCTCCAAGACCATGACCAAGGCGAACACCAGCGGGAACGAGCTGATGGCACGTCTTGAAGCGTCGCTGAAACGCCTGCAGACGGACTACGTGGACATCTACATGAACCACGCCGTCAACGACGTGAACGTGATGAAGAACCCCCACTGGCGCGCTTTCGTCGCCAAGGCCAAGGAGCAGGGCAAGATCCGGTTCGCCGGCATGTCCGGGCACGGCGGCCGCCTCATCGAGTGCTTGGACTACGTGTTCGACGAAGACATGGTGGACGTGGTGCTGGTGGCGCACAACTTCGGCCAAGACCCGAAGTTCTACGAGAGCCTGACGAAGGACTTCGACTTCGTGGCGACGCAGCAGGACCTGCCGCGCGTGCTCGCCAAGGGGAAGGCGAAGAACGTGGGCGTCACGGTGATGAAGACGCTCAAGGGAGCGCGCCTAAACGACATGCGCCCGTTCGAGACCGGCGATGCCACGTTCGCCCAGGCGGCGTTTCGGTGGTGCCTGTCCAACCCGCATGTGGACGCGGTGGTGATCACCATGAACAGCACGGACAGCGTGGACGAGTACCTTGGCGCGTCCGGCTGGCGCAAGTTGGCCGCCGGCGACATGGACCTCTTGGAGCGCTACGCCATGTTGAACGGCGACAGCTATTGCCGGCACGTGTGCAACGACTGCGAAGGCGCCTGCCCCTACGGCGTGCCCATCGCCGATGTGCTTCGCACCAGGATGTACGCGGTGGACTACCGCGACACGCGGCTTGCGCGGGAGGAGTACGGGCGTCTCGAAGTGAACGCGGAGGCTTGCCTCTCGTGCGACGGGCAGCCCTGCGCGAACGCCTGCACGCACCGCATCCCCATCGACAAGTTCTGCGCTCCGACTCACCGCATGCTGGCGTAGCGCGCTCGCCGGCCGGCGGCGCCGGGATGGCGGACGCGCTGCTCTACGAGTGCTTCGCCGGCATTTCCGGCGACATGCACTTGGGCGCGTTGATCGATGTCGGCGTGCCGGCGGACCACCTCCGCCGCGAACTCGGGCGCCTGGAGGCGGCCGACGAGTTCGAGTTGGTGGTGGAAAGCGCCGGCAAACGGGGCGTTTCGGGCACGCGGGCGAGTGTGCGGCTCGCGGCGGACGCGGTGCGCCCAAAGCGCGGCTTGCGCGAGATCAAAAACGTCATCGACCGCGCCGGCTACGCTCCCGCGGTGCGCGCTCGAGCATTCGCGATGTTCGAGGCCATCGCCAAGGCGGAAGCGAAGATACACGGGCTGCCCATCGAGCGCGTCCACTTTCACGAAGTGGGGGCGACGGATTCCATCGCCGACATCGTTGGCGCCGCCATCGGCCTGCAACACTTGGGCGCGGAGCAGGCGTATTGCGGGCCGGTGGAGGTGGGCAAAGGCACGGTGCGCTGCGCCCACGGCGTGTTTCCCGTGCCCGCTCCAGCCACCGCCGAGATCCTCAAAGGGGCGCCCTGCCACTACGGAGGCGTGGAGGGCGAAGCCACCACCCCCACCGGCGCGGCGATTCTGCAATGCGCGGTGGACGCCTTCGATCCGCCGCCGGCGTTCACGCCCCGCGTGGTGGGCTACGGCATCGGACAGCGGGATTTCGCGCTACCCAACGCCCTGCGCCTCTCGCTCGGCACCGTGGCGGCCGCCCGGCCGGCGACCGCGCACGGGCTAGAGGTGGAGACCAACATCGAAGTGGAGTGCAACATCGACGACATGCCGGCGGAAGCGTTCGGCCCGCTCATGGACGCGCTGTTCGCCAAAGGCGCCAAAGACGTCTTCCTCACGCCCATTGTGATGAAGAAGGCGCGGCCGGGCACCAAGGTGTCCGCGCTGGTTCGGCGGGACGACCTCGATGCGGTTCTCGCCGAGTTGTTCCACGCCTCGACCACCATTGGCGCGCGTCTGCGCGAGGTCACCAAGCGCATGTTGCCCAGAAAGGAAACCACCGTCGCCACCGCCCTCGGCGATGTGCGCGTGAAAGTGGTTGCGCTGCCGGACGGATCGACGCGGTGGAAGTCCGAGCACGACGACATCGCCGCCATCGCCGCGCGCACCGGCGACGACTACCTCACCACGAAGGCGCAAGTGGACCGCGACATCGCGCGGTTGCTGTGAAAGAGCGTCGCGAACTGCGAGATCACCCGCAACGTGCGGGCTGTCGAGGAACAGGAGCCTGTTCTCCGTTGCTTGGATTGAGGTAGATGTCGTGCCGCCCGCCGTGCCGCTTTAGCCGGCAGCCCTCATTGGCCAGGTGGCGAATCAACGCACGGCGCTTCACCCCGCCTCAAGGAAGCACTTCGGTGGAGTGGAATTTGGCAACGGGAGGGGATGGGGCCCCCTCAACCATAAGCCTACAGATAAACCACCTTTTATGTACATAAAAATGTAGTCATAGCACATTTTTATGCGCCTAAAAGTGGCACAATTAGCTCGGTTTCGGACGTCCCGACGCACTTGCTGACAGAGGAGGCCAGCCCATGCTGCAACGGCTTGCGCTGCGGGAACTCGCCCGGTGGAAGCAGCGGACGACCCGCAAGCCGCTGTTGATCGACGGTGCGCGGCAGGTTGGCAAGTCTTGGCTGGTCGGCAAGCTCTTCGGGCCGAAGGAGTTTCGCAGAGTTCACTGGTTGGACTTCCGCGCCGAGCTTCGCTTGGAGCACATCTTCGCCGAGAGTCTGGACCCTGCCGCAGTGGTCGGCAACATCGAACTGGAACTCAATGAACGCGTTGACCTCGCCCGGGACCTCCTGTTCTTCGACGAAGTGGGCGAGTGTCAACGCGCCGTGGACTCCCTGAAGTACTTCGCCGAGCGCCTGCCGAGCGCCTTCGTATGCGCCTCCGGATCGAACATCGGGCTGCTGGGCTCCTTCCCGGTGGGCAAGGTGGAGCAGCTGGAGCTGTTCCCGCTGTGTTTCGAAGAGTTCATCATGGCCGCACAGCGGGCGCCGCTGCTTGAGACGTTCCGCTCCCGGCGCCGCAACGCCTCCGCGCATGCCGCCTTGTGGCCGCTGCTGCTCGACTACTACTTCGTTGGCGGCATGCCCGAAGCGGTGGCCGCGTGGTTCGAACCAGAGGCGAGCGCGTTGGCGCGCGCCGAGAAGGTGGCGGCCGTTCATCGCAACCTCGTCAACGGCTACCGTCGCGACTTCGGGAAGTACGCCGGCCGTCAGCACGCGCAACACATCGAACGCGTCTTTGACAACGTGTCCGTCCAGCTCGCCCTCAGCAGGGACGGCTCTGTTGCCCGCTACAAGTTCAAGGGCGTATTGCCGCGCCAGCAGCGCTACCGCGAGTTGGCGGGGCCCATCGACTGGCTGCAAGCCGCGCGGCTGGTGTGGAAGTGCTTCCCCGTGGAGGGCCGGCCGCAAGCACCCCTGGCCGCGCAAGCGAAGGCCAACCGGTTTCGCTTGTACTTCTTCGACGTGGGCCTGCTCGGACACATGCTGGGCATGACGCGGGCCGACCACCGCGGACAGCGCGTGAGCTACAAGGGCTACATCGCCGAGAACTTTGTGCAAACGGAGCTGTGCGCCCGGGTGGGACACCCCACCTACGGCTGGTTCGCCGGTCGCGCCGAGGTGGAGTTCCTGCACCGCTGCCGCAACGGCGAGGTGGTGCCCGTGGAGGTGAAAAGCGGCAGCCGCACCCGAGCGCGCAGCCTGCGCTCCTACGTCGATCGCTATGCGCCAAGCCGCGCCATCAAGCTGGTTGGGGCGGCCGGTGGCGGAATCGGAGAGCCAGTGGAGACTTGGCCGCTGTACGACGCCCAGTTCCTCGCCGATTTGTAGGGACGACAGTGATCGCCGATGCCGCTATCTTCCAGCACGGCGTTGACGACGGCATGGGAGTGGCGCGCTCCTCACTGCCAATGCCCGACGCTAGCTGCTGCACGTCGTCGTTAGGGCATGGGCGGTTCAGCCCTTCCGTTTCCTGAGCTCGCCATACCGTTGGATGAACTCTCCGTGTACGCGCTTCACCATGTCGAGGAGATCCGCGTACTTACGCACGAATATCTGCGACCGTTTGAGGTTCTCCCGCCTCTCTCGCACCATGTAGGTGTCCACCAAGTCGCCACACAGCAGATAACCAACGACTTGCTGGTACTCAAAGTCCGGGTCCGTCGTCTTCTTGACGTGATCTCTCATAAAGGCCACATATCGTTCAATTTGCTGAAGCTCCGACTCCGACACCTTCTTCTGCGGCCGTTTGATCTCTACCACGACCAAGTTCGTCGACTCGCGAACACAAAGAAAGTCGATGCGACGATCCCCTTCTGGCAGATCTTGGGGCTCTGGGAACTTCTGGCGCAGGACCTCGCTGTATACCGCACTTCATCGTCCACCAGCGTCCATCGAGGGTCAATGACCCACGGGAACTCCTTCAGAAAGTTGTGCAATGTGGGAACTTCGAGCGTGTTCCGCTCAATGAGGCCCTGTAGTTTTTCAATCGCCCTAATCCTGCCTTCTGTAACCCTGGACATCTCCTTGGCTTCGACGATTTCCCACTCTTGAAAGAGGGAAAAGATTTGACCGACATCCGCCAAGTCGGACTTGGCCAAGTCCTCAGCGATTTCCAAGAACGCATCGAATTCCAGGAAGTCCAGAGACGTGCGAATGACCGGCTCAAGCTCTACAACGTCGGCAGTCGGGTTCTTGTCGATGGCCTGCCGAACCAGCTTGTCAGCAAGGTTCAGCGCTCTCTTGTGCCAGTGCTGCTAGCCCGTTCCTTGAACTCCCGATACAGGTCGTGTTCTTGCAGACGACGTTGGTTGTCGTCGCTGCGCTTCCTCGCCCACGCCCTGGCGATCCTGTTGACCTCGCTCCTGCCCCAATCCATCAGCTTGGTATTGGCGTCGGTGTCCCACACCAGCGCGTTGCGATTCGTGCCAATGGTGTCTTCGACGTCGTCGACGAATTCGGCGTGCAACTCGCCGACAATGTAGGAGAGCGCATATTGTTGACCAACGACGGCATGAAAGAGGAACGGCTCCTGCACGAGCTTGCCGCGCGCCATGATGGATATGCCTCGGTCTACGCCGTCGAGGTCCGGCGTGGTTCGATCCAAGGCACCGATCCAGCCGGAGACCTTCCAACCGGTGTTGGGTTCAATCTCCACGTCTTCGTAGCGCCAGAGGTATGGCTTGCCGTCGGCGTCCTTGCCGAGCAGGCGCTGCAAATCCCTCTCCGCAACGGAAATCGGCGCTCCGTTGATGACGATGTCGAAGTCACGCTGCGCTCCGACGACGGCGAAACGCCGAGCGAGGCCCCGCCGGCGGGTCTTCAGGGATATGCTGCGGGTCCTGAACTTGGTGATCTGCCTAAGCGTGATGGCGGTGCCGAGGGTCACATGGCCGGTTGGCGGGAGCGGCATGAACTCGGCACGCCGTTGTTTTGCGCTTTGAAGCATCTTGTCGTAGTTCATCACGAAGCGGCTGCAATGGCTGTCGCGCAGGCTCTCGATTTCGATCTCCTTGGCGATGCCGAAGGCGGAGAACTTGCCGATGCCCTTGCGCCCCATGACCGGGCGGCGCAGCGGCGGTGGCGTGACGTCCGACTCCTCCTTCTCCCTTCTGTCTCTGCCGACGATGAGGTACTTCTGCCGAATGTCGCTGTCGGACATGCCGATGCCGTTGTCCACAATGGTGATTTCCGACTGGTGTTCGTCGATCGGCGTCTCTGGAATCGTGATCTCAACGCGGGTGGCGTTGGCATCCCACGCATTGGCGATCAGCTCTCCTATCACGGGCGGCAAGGTGGAGTACATCTGCAGGCCAAGGTGTTTGATCGTGTGGATGTCGAAGTCCATGTAGAACGGCTGCAGTTCGCCCTCCTGACCTTGAGCATGATCCGTCACTGGTTTGCCCTCGGTTGTAGCGCGATGACGGCCTTGCCTAGTTCCATCGCAAGGCGTACCGGAACCGCGTTGCCGATTTGTCGGGACTTCTCCAGGAAGGAGTTGCCGAAGAACTCATAGTCGTCGGCGAAGGTCTGCAGCGCGGCGGCCTCACGCAGCGAGATGCCGCGGTGCTGTTCTGGATGTATGAAGCGTCCGCAGTAGACATCGGTGCAGCGGCAAGTCAACGTGGGGCTGGGCTCGTCCCAAGCCATGCGCCCGAAGACGTCCTTGTGCGCGTTGGGCTTGTCTTGGTGGCACTTCAGCAGGATGGACTTGTCCGCAATGTCCCGCCTGCTGCCGCCGTTGGGCGGCACGGCTTCGACGATGCGCCGGTGGTGGGATTGGAGGGGGCGGGCGGCATGGTTGGGATGGGCCTTGGGCGCTTCGCCATCGTCTATTCGAGGGTACTTGCCGATGTGTTCTCTAACCGTTGGCGGCTGGTCGGCGGTGGTGGGCGCGGGAAGCCGGGCAGCGCCATGCCGCGAGGCAACGAGGATGAAGCGCTTGCGCGTTTGCGGCACGCCGAAGTGCTTCGCGTCCAGCAGGCGCGCATCGGCGCTGAAGCCGTGCTCGGCCAGAACGGCTTCGAACTGCCGGTAGATGTCGCGGCCAATGGCGTTGTTCAGGCCCGGCACGTTCTCGACGATGACGAAGTCCGGCGGAGACTCGGCGATGATGGCAGCGAAATTCAGCAGGAGGGCCTTCTGGCCGTTGTCGCCTTTGGTTCGACTTAGCGTTGAGAACGGCTGGCAGGGCGTGCATGCGGCATACAGCGTCGTATCCGCCGACCGTATGCCGACCTTCCGACGCAGCGCTCTGATGTTCACATCGGCGATGTCTTGCTTGATGAAGCGGCTTGGCTTGTTGTTGCGCCGGTAGGTGTCGGCTAGGCGCACGTCGTTGTCGACGCCGGCAACGACGTCGATGCCGGCATCGAGAAGCCCTCTGGTTAGGCCGCCCGCGCCGCTGAAGAAGTCGATGGCCTTGATCATGGCGTCACCTTGCGTCCCCCCGCGTTGCCTGTGCCGACGTTCACGAACCAGCGCTCCCCGGTGTCCGGGCGCTCTTGAGGGATCCCAGCGGGGCACCGGCTGCGGTGCCCGTTTCGAGCGGATTCGGTGTCCCTATCATACGCCGACCTATGAGGCGCGGGCGATGTGCGGTCAGTGCGGTCGGTGCGCTGAGTTGACGCCACCTCCGCGGTGTGCAATATGTGCAACAACCAATTTACAAGCAGAGGTGGACATGGCTGTTCACGACGAGGTGCTGGCCACAGCTCAGCGCCTTTGCGGGGCCAAGCGCAGTCGCACATTCTCGCCAGACGAGGTGGTGCGGGCGCTGCCGCACCTGAACGCCAGCACGGTTAGGACCCACGTCGTCAGCCGGTGCTGCGTCAACGCACCGAAGAACCACGCGCATCGATGGCCGTACTTCAAGCGGCTGCGACGGGGCGTCTACGAAATTCGCGGAACCTACTACGCTCCGCCGCCGGCGGATGCGGCAGCGGCCGGGGGCCGGAACGAGGTTGATGAAGATGCGTTGCGAGGGACGATTCACACCGTGATCTCGGAAAGCGAGGGCGCGTATGTGGCCGAGTGCCTTGAGGTGGCAGTGGTCACCGAGGGCGACTCGCTGGACGAGACGCTGCGCAACCTGCGCGAGGCCGTGGGGCTGTTCATGAGCGAAGAGGAGCCCGCCTCCCTGGGGTTGGTCGCGAACCCCCGCTTGTCGATCAGCTTCGAGACCACGGCGCGTTGATGGCGCGACTGAAGCGGCTTTCGTCCCGAGAGATATTGCGGCTGTTGGGAGACTTCGGCTTCAAGGTGGAGTCCATGCGCGGCAGTCATGCGAAGCTGGTGCGCGTGCGACCGGCCAATGGCGACGAGGACGTGCGCGAGGTACTGGTTGTGCCGGTCCATCGCGCTCCACGCATCGGCACGGTGCGCGCCATCTACCGGCAGGCATGTCGTTTCATTCCCGAAGAGGAACTCAGGCCGCGCTTCTTCGGTTGAAGGGAGAGGGCCGGCCGGGTTGATTCCGCAAGGCCTTGGCGCCCCGGCCGCATCGGCAAACGCCCGTGCGAACCGCTGCAACACATTGAGCCGCTTACGCTGTTCGTGAACCCGCATGGGACAAGGGCTGGCGGGCGGGTCTGACTTTTCTTTACCCCAAGGAAACGGGGCTTTTGGGGCGTTTTGCGGGTGCGCGGGCGGATTTCGCCGATTTTCACCCCAGAGAGGCGGTCGGTTCTTTTCGAGGCGGTCCGGCTGGCGAACCTGGGAATGGGGGCCGCCATGGGGCAGAATGATCTTTTTCCCGAAACCACCGCCGCTCCCGCGGAACAGGAGACGCCATGGCGACCGCCGACAGTATGCTTTTTTCGTGGAACGATGTCGAACGGCTGCCGGATTTGGAGCGTCTGGATCTGGCGCTGGCGCGGCTGCCGGACGGGGAGCTGGCGTCGGCGCTGGAGGCGCGGCGGGGGAAGGGCCGCGACGACTACCCGGTGCGGGCGATGTGGCGGGCGCTGGTGGCGGGGGTGGTGTTCGGGCACGAGTCGGCGGCGTCGCTGCTGCGGGAGCTGCGGCGCAACCCGGCGCTGCTGGAGGTGTGCGGCTTCGACCCCTTGGGCTGGCAGCGGCCGCCGGTTCGGACCTTGGAGCGGGACGCGGACGGGCGCGCGGCGGTGGTGGAGTTTCCGAGTCCGCGCCGGGACGGGATTCCGACGGAGGCGGCGTTCTCGCGGTTTCTGTCGAGCGTGGTGAGGATGGAGCGGGAGACGGGCGCGGTGTCGGCGATGGCGGCGACGCTGCGGCGGCGGCTGATGGAGGCGCTGCCGGGCTTCGGCCGGCACCTGGGGTACGACGGCAAGGCGCTGCCGAGCCATTCGACGGGCCGGAAGGACGCGGCGGGCGGGAAGACGTCGGACGGGGACGCGGACTGGGGGAAGCACGAGACGGCGAGGGTGGACGGCCGCACGGGCAAGACGTGGAGGAAGGTGAAGAGCTGGTTCGGCTACTCGTTCCATCTGATCGCGGACGTGGAGCACGAGGTGCCGGTGTGGTTCGGGGTGGAGAGGGCGTCGGCGTCGGAGCACAAGGCGCTGGCGTCGGGCGTGGAGGAGTTGTTCGAGTCGGAGCCGGAGCTGGCGTCGCGGTGCGTGGACTTCTGCGCGGACCGGGGGCTGGATTCGGGGCCGCTGAAGGAGCGGCTGTGGGAGGCGCACGGGGTGCGTCCGGTGATCGACACGCGGGAGATGTGGCGGGAGGAGAAGGCGGAGCCGGGCCGCGATCCCTCGCAGCCGATCCTGCGCCCGGCGCGCGGCGACCGCCCGGACAACGTGCTGCACAGCGAAAAGGGCGAGGTGTTCTGCCGCTGCCCGGCGGAGAAGACGGTGCGGGCGATGGCGTTCCAGGGCTTCGAGAAGGACCGCGGGACGCTGAAGTACCGCTGCCCGGCGGCGGCGCACGGGCTGGACTGCGCGGGGCGGAAGCAGTGCGAGCGGGAGTCGGGCTCGCAGTGCGGCGAGTACGGGCGGGTGTTCCGCATCGCGCTGAAGGACGCCGACCGGCGGACGTTCACGCCGACGCCGTGGGGCGGGCCGTCGTGGAAGCGCGCCTACGCCCGGCGCGGCGCCTTGGAGCGGATCAACTCGCGGCTCGACGGCGCGTACCACTTCGAGCGCCACTTCGTGCGCGGCAAGGCGAAGATGAAGACGCGGGTGGGGCTGGCGGTGTGCGTGATGATGGCGCTGGCGCTGGTCGCCGCCGAGGCCGGGCGCCTCGACCGGATGCGCTCGCTGGTGAAGCCGGCGTTCGCCGACACCGGATAGCGCCAGCCGCCGCCGCTTCGCGGCCCGCTCTTCCGCCTGTCGGCCGAGGCCGAAGGGGCGCCCTTGGCCGTCCCGCGCGCAAATGCGAATGGTTCTCATTTCCGGTGCGCGAATCGCGTCCGAAACCGCAAAACGACCATGTTTCCGGCTTGCCTGCGCCCGCTCCCAGCACCGAATCCGCCATCCCGCCACCGTCGCCGACCCCCGCACCCGCCGAAAACACCTACAACGCAAGTGCCTCACATTCGAGCACGGTGTTGACGGCGGCATGGCCAAGTGTACACTCCCAAGTGTCAACTTCGCATGAGTATGAAACCCGTGGAGCTAACGGCGAAAGAGCTGAGGAGCAAAGTCGGCGCGGCGCTGGCGTGCGTGGACCGCGGCGAGACCGTGACGATCACCTACCGAGGCAAGCCCAGAGCCCAGTTGGTGGGCGTGGATGCGGATCAAGGGCCGCCGATGGCCGGGGAGGAGCGCATGCCGGCCTTCGGCATGTGGCGGGACAGGGACGACGTGGCGGACGTGGATGCGTACGTTCGCGGCTTGCGCAAGGGGCGCGTTCTTGCTGGTTGACACCGACGTCCTCATCTGGCTGCTGCGCGGGAGAAGCTCGGCGAAGGCCGCCATCGAAGCCTGCCCCTCCGTGGAGCTCTCGGCGATCACCTACATGGAGTTGTTGCAGGGCATTCGGAGCAAGGCGGAGCTGCAGCTGCTTCGGCGAACGCTGCGGCGCAGCGGCTGGCGCATCCTGCCGCTAACCGAAGCCATCGGCCATCGAGTCACGCTGTACATCGAGCGCTTCGGCCTGTCGCATGGTCTGCGCTTGGCGGATGCGCTGATCGCCGCGTCCAGGGTGGAAGCAGGCGGCACCCTCCTCACCGCCAACGTCCGACACTACCGTTGCATCGGCGAGGTCTCGCTCGCGGCCTACGCGCCGTAGCTTTCCCGTCGCACCACAACACGGCCAACCCACTTGCGCTGGCGTAACGCGGCAACGACGCTCGGCGTGGACGAGCACGTTGCCAAGCTCCAAACGCCCATGGGGCGGCACCAAGGCGGTGCCGTTCGCCAATTGGTCCAAGAGCGCGTAGGTCTCTGGCGCGGCTTCGTCCTCCAACAACCAAGCGGCGGCCACGAAGCAGTCCAAGACGAAACGCTCACCGTCGCCCCGCGTCTCGCAGTTCCTTCCAGCCAAGCCCTCCCAACGTCATGCCGGCGCGGTGAACGCGCAAGTCGGCAATGACGCTCTGCACCTTCTGTCGGTCGGCTGCCCAATGGGCACCAGCTTGGCCACAGGCTTCCCTCTCCTGCGGATCAGCACCTCCTAGCCCTGCGAAACCCGCTCGAGCAGCGCAGATAGATGCGTCTTCGCCTCGAACGCGCCGACTTCAATCATGGTTTTCGCCTCGGTTTCCAACCAGCTTATCCAACTAGACCGGAAAATCAATGCGGGGACGTTGCTCTCCTTGGAAAGGCGCAGGCTGGGAACTGGGTCTCTAAGAAAGTTGGGGCGTCGGGGTGTCATGTGCGGTCAATCCTTTTCATACGAGTCTGGCCGCCGCCGGCGTGCCCTGGCCTGCAAGCGTTTCCACTTCGGTGTGCCGGCATGGGGCGCGATGGCATGGTAAGTGGTGTCCAAAGGCGTGGTCAGCAGTTCAACGACCTCGCTGAGGTAGGGTGCGATTCGCTTGATGCCGCTGTCCGCTGGAACCACGACCACCGGCAACCGAGCAGGGGTCCGGAACAGCATCCGCATGTCCGTGGTCACCAATGCGTCGTAGCCGGCAGCCAAGGCTTGCTCGTGGAGTTCGCCGTTGGACTTGCCGGCCAACCCGACCCGTCGCACGTGGTCGCACGATGAACCCGGCGGCAGCAACGCAAGCAGCGCCGGCCCGACCTGGGCGAGACGCATTCGTCGAGCAGAATCCTCAACGGGCCTAGCGCTCGCGACGCTGGACGAACTCCGTCGCGGCCGTTTCGATGGCGCTCATGGCCTGTTCGCGATCCACCGCGCCTTCGAACTCGTCCAGGAACTCGTCGATAGTCCCGCCGTCGCACAGGTAGTTGAAGAGTGTCTCCACCCGAATCTTCGTTCCGGAAAAGCACAAGGCACCGCTGGCGAAGCCGGGACGGGCTTGGAACATGGTGGTGGCGCGTTGCATGACCTTATCCTACTCCAACGTTGGTGCTTTGGTGCGACCGTTGTTGGGACGACCGGATTGCCAACTCGCCGCGTGAAGCCCCGAATGTGAGCGACTACTGACCTGCGATTTGTCGCACACCCGGCCTGCACGGCCAGTTTGACCGGACAATCTGCTAGCGATACGGTCGCGGCTTGGAACCCAAGGATGCGTGATGACAACCACGATCACCGTGCGCGGCTTGAATCCGCAGGACAAGCGCTGGCTGCAGCAGGAGGCGCGAACGCGGGGCGTCTCCATGGAGGCGCTCGTGCGGCAGTTCATCCATGAGAGGCGGGAGAAGTCCGAGCGCCATGCGACGCTAGCGGATGCGTTCAGGCGGCACTTCGGGCCGGAGCATGGCGTGGAGTTGCCGCCTCGTGCTCGCTACGGCTATCGGCCCGTGGAGTTCACCAAATCCACCATGAGCCCGAGGCCATAGCGTGCTTTCACATCGCGACAGCGGCACAGATGGCGCAACGCACGGTCGTTCGTGAGGCATGTCCACCTGCGCTCCAAGCACACCAGGAAGCACAGGCTGTCGTTGAACGAGGTCCCTGTCGTCATCTCCGCCGCGGCGTTCAGCGTCGGCATTTCGACATCGATCACCTCAATCCCAAGGCTTGCGCATTTCCTCCTCGTAAGGTTGCACACTTCGTCCAGCACCTCTGAAAGCACGGCCAGCCGCCCAATCCGCCGCCCCACGTCCTTGAGGATTTCCAGATCGGATTCGCAATAGTCGATAAGCACATCCGCGTCCGCCAGCAGCACCGTTGGCGCTTCATTCGCTACTTCGCCCACTCCCCCGCCAGCCTCCTCATGTCCTCGCGTTCGAGGCCCAGAATCTCGGCGGCTCTGCCGAGAGAGATGCTTCCGCGCTCCAGCGATAGGCGCACAAGGCGGTGCAGCCGATCTTCCATGAAGTCGTGCCGCGAGAGGCCCGCCGGCTCCCCGGCGCGTCCCCAGCTCCACGCGAACTCGCTCTTGCCAAGGGCTTGCGGTTCGTCGGCCTTGCGCAGCGTCTTGCCGAAGTAGGCTCGATGCTGGCTCTGGAAGGCCTGCCACACCCGTGGCGCCTGCTCCCGACCCGACTGCGCCAGCCGATAGAGCACGGTCTTGTAGCTCACTCGGAAGATGCGCTTCACCTTGAGCACCCGGGAGAGCAGGGAGTGCCCGCTGGTGGCGTCCCACGCTTCGGCGAAGGCGCACTCCGGCATCAAGAACTCGCTGGCGAACTCGTCCGCCTCGCGCTCGGCCTCTTCGGGGAGGTCCGTCGCTTCGCGCCGGTACTCGTGGGGATGGAGCAGGAGATGCCCCAACTCGTGCGCCGCCGTGAAGATCCACCGCTCCACGGAGATGCGCTCCCAAGTGTTCACCACGACAGCCGGGCCACCGTCCCGCTGGCCGACGCTCAAGCCGAAGAACGAGTCCCGCGTGGTCTCCAAGAGCAGGAGCTTCACGCCGCCACGGTCCAGCAGCCCGCAAATGTCCCGCACGACCACGTCCGGTGCCAAGCCCACCGCTTCGCGGGCAGCCTGCGCCACAGCGCCCGGCCCAGCACCGCCGCTCGACGGCCGCGCCTTGCCGAAGCCGAAGTCCGCCCGCTCGCCAAGCTCCTCCTCCAACCACGCATAGGCTTCGAGCCACTTGGACACCTCGGCGAGGATTTGCTCGCGGGAGCGCACCTTCGCCTTGGCGCGGAACCGGACGCTCTCAAGCGGGCGCACCGGCATGACAAGTTCGCCCACGGGCACACCGAGCGCCTTGGCCAGCGCCCGCACGGTGCCCGCCCTCGGCACGGCGGCACCCCGCTCGATGCGCCCCAGCGCCAGCCGCGACAGGCCTGCCTTCGAGGCCAAGCCCTCCTGGGTCAGGCCACCGTCCAGCCGCAGCCGGGCCACGTTGGCGGCAATGGTCGTTCTGTCGGCCATCTGTGCCCCTTGTTTTGGATCGCGGTGACTCTAAAATACCATATCTTCTATTTTAGACAATATGATGTCTCATGTGCCTGTCCAAAGCATAATCTGCCTAAGAATCAAAACCTTACGCGCAGACTGTCCAATGCGACGCTGTCTTGCCATCCACTACGCGAAGCTGTGGTACGATGCCTGCAACGCCAACTCCCAACCCACAACAAGCAGTCACACCGCCATGGTCACCACGATCTTTGCCACCAAACGCTTCGACACGGAAGGAGCCGCCCTTTCGGCGATTGGGCGCTACTTCGCAACTCGCCACCGAGACCTATACGCTACGCACCGCCTGCCGCGGGTCGCGAGGAGTTAGCGTGAAGGTCCACTTTTTCAAGGTCGCGCTTGAGAACTCCAGCGAAGGCCCCATCTCGCTGATCGACGGGATTCGAATGTTGCCACTTCCCGACCGGGACATTGATGTCAACGGGAAGTACATGCTCCTTGAGACCGTCGACGTTGCGGGCGAGAGCGGCGACGTCAGGGAGTTGGATTTCACCCAACGGCGCGTCCAAAATGGGCCAGGACACTCCAGACGTGGCCAACTAACGGCCGACTTCGATCTAGGCCAAGATGCAGGTTTCGGCGAACAGACAGCAGCCATTTTGTCCAGTAACTATATGGCCGTACAGTACAACCACTACGGTGTGCGACCATCTGCAATTGCAGCATACTTGGGGCGGTTTCTGCCGAATGAGAGCTTCGTAGCCCTCCGACCAGTTCTAGCGGACGATGCGTTTGCACGCCTACGGCGAAGCCATAAACAGACGCGGCTAGAGTTTGCCTTCAATGCGTCAGAGATTACGGAATCAATGGCAGGTCAAGTTGGCCTTGCTGAGGCTTTGCGACTACAGAGTGCGACGTCGGCAGGGCACATCAATATCTCCTTGTCCCTAGGCGAAGACCGACGTGGCGGGCCGCTTCGGAATATCGTGGAGGTGGTGTCGGCGATCGGCCGTGCGACCGGGCTGACCGCCTTGAAAGTTGCCGTCAAACAGGATGCTGATGCCACCACGGAGGTGTTGGACCTTCTTGAGCAACGCGAGACAGTGTTAGTTCCAGACGACCAACTACGGATGACCGACGGTCTACGCTTCACTTACGAGAGCCGAATTGACGCCCTCAGACGGGTGTTCGGATCATGGCTGCAACAGCGCCAGCAATGACTGCCCGTCGGTGGCTCCGCTCTCCGATTTGGGAGCGATGGTATCCGATGATCGTTGCATCCATCGCTGCAAGTGTTTGGCTCTATCTTGGTATTCCGATGCCAGAAGATGGCCGATACACACTCGGTGCTACCGCGACGTTTAGCTCAGTTGTAACTGGTTTCGTGGGGACGTCGCTCTCGATACTGATTGCACTCGACAGCCCCTTGATGCATAGGGTGCGCAAGACCTCGTATGTGACGTTCCTGCAAAACTACCTCGGTTGGGCGTTGGCCTCAGGAGTCTTGCTGGTCGCCGTCAGCATCTTGGGTATGTGGACATGTAGCTCGTGGTGGTATGGGGCAGTGTGGATCGGAGCTGGCACTTTCTGTATCGGTTGCCTGTATCGAGTAGCTAAGATCATGTTGCGCATTTTTGCCCACAAGGACGCAGGGCCCCTGTCTCAATGACTTGGAACTACCGCATAGCCGCCACTTTAGTCTTGGCCTTACATACATGCAGTGAGACGGCCCGCGAGTCACGGTTGCTCGTCACTCATCCTTGTCCTCGAACTCCAGATCTTTGCTGCTGAACCGGAACTTCTTGCGTATCCACTTCCCATCAATCTTCATTCGCACTCGTATCGTGGTGCTTGCCGCGTTGAAGAAGAGAGTGTCCTCCTTCAGAGAAAGCTCACCTTCCGGCTGTATCAGTGCATCACAAGCGGTAATGTAACCTCGTCGGATGCCTCTCTTGTACCAATTGATTAGCCGCCTCCTAACGGCACGTTGATCAAAGCGTTCAGCATGATCTGCGAGTTCAGCAATTTCGCCAACGAGGCCCTCGAAATCCTCGCGGGGAGAATCCGTGTGTTCGGGCTCTTGGCCCATCGCATCGGAGAGCTGATTGACGACCTTCCGATAGGTCTTGGAAGAAGCTGCGGCACCACTGTCCATGGCCGTCTCCGAGTCTGGCAGACCAAGAGCGTATGTTCGGTCGACTAGCGAAGTCAAGGCTCCGATTGCGTTGCGTTGGGGCGCCCTTGTCAATTTATACGGAGCCTTCACCAGTCCGCGCCTACTCGCCGGACGGGGGAGGTGTCAGCTCGTACTCCGTCCTCGGTTCGGCCACTTCGAGCAGTAATCTCCCAAGGTCATCTTTAGGTCGACGCTTGGTTCTGCGCATAAGGCGGGCGTAGTCCAACTCGCCGAGCAGGTTGCGGGCGTGGAGTAGGCGTTCGCGATGCGCCTCATCGACGGGTTGACCAAGCTGCCAGTCGTAAAACCGCCGGCCTAGCCGATTGGCAAGCGGCTGCGGGCGCTGTGCTCGGTAGTCGTGGCCGAGGCCGTAATCGGCGAGGCGCAGCGTCTCTGGGAGCTGCCATCCGTCGCCGGCGTTCTGGCTGAGGAACGCCTCAATGCCCGCTTGTTGACCCGCAGCCGAGGCGATGTGCGCTTGCAGGTCGTGGAAGGCGACGAGACTCAGGACGGTGTGGCGGAGTTCGGGATCTTTGTCCTTGTCTACGCGCCAGAAGCCCTTGGGTGGGCGGCTGCCGGCGTGGTTGGCGGGGTGGTCGCAGGCGGTCAGGGCGTAGCGGAGGTCGGATTCGGAGAGGCCCAGATGGCCGCTACGGCCGCGTCGATCATGACGGCGATGCGGAGCCGCTCCGCCGGAGTCGGTGGGTGAAGCGCCGCGCCGTCCGAGAAGCGCAGCCAGTCTGGGGCGAACTGGATGCCGGACAGGGCGATTCGGGCGTACCAGTTACATAGCTCACGCGGTGCGGACTCTGGCGGCGCAACGGCCAGCGACTGCGCGACGTGCCAGTTCAAGTGCGTGCCGGACATCCGCTGTCGCGTCGCCCAATCGAACGCGAAGCTCGAGAGGTAGGCGGCGAGTTCCACTTTGCCAGCCATGCCGCCGGCGCTCGGCTCAATCACGGGACAGGAGTTTCCGCACGGATACAACCCCGGCACCAGCGCCGAGACAAAGCTCCGCTCGTTGGTGCTGTTCGAGATGTCCCGAAACACCACCCGAGCCCCTTCCGCCGGCCGGTGCCGAAGGTCGCCAGCATCCAGCAGAAACTCCGGGTCCAAGCCCAACCGCCCGCCGACGCTCCCAGCCACCGGTGCCGCTGCCCACTGCCCAACGTAGATCATCTTGCCCACATACACCGGCAGCGCCACGCCCCGCACCCGATCCTCCCGAATCCAAGCATCCCCTTGCCGCGAAAGCACCACCCCCGCCGGAATCGCCGCTCGTGGTACCGGCAGCCCGTCGTACGGCGGCTGCGCACACCGCATGCGCCAGTTCGTCCGCGCCACGTCGCCCGGTTTCAGCAAGTGCCCATGCACGAACCGAGCCTCCGCGGCCCGTCGCTCCGGCCCCGCGCTCGAATCGAACAGCCAATCCTCAAGCTTCACCGCAGCCGCCACCGGCCGAGACGCATCCACGCCCATCTCCGCCCACAGTTCCCCGATCGGCCGCCAGTCGCCCAGCAGCCAGCGGCTGTACTCGTCTGGGCGGTAGCCTTGGGCCTCCCACTGCGGGCGCGGCGGGAACAGGCGCGAGTCGTTGGTCATGTCGAACTCGCGGGCGTAGCGGATGCCCCAGCCGTTCGGGCCGTCGTCGCCGAGCAACACCGAATTCGCGTAGATCTTCTCCAGAATCTCCAAATCACGCGGCGATTGGATTTCCAGAATCGCTTGGCTCTTCGGGCTGAATCGCGCCACTTGGCGGGCGGCGTAGGGCGTGGCCAGTGCCTCGGCGCGTTCCCAGTCGTCCAAGCTGCGGCGCATGAAGGCGGTGCGGATGGCCGCCGTGGCGCCGCCCTTCTGCACAATCACCGGGTTGAACTTGTAGCTGCGGTGAATGGGAAACAGGCCCTCGCGGTTCTCGAAGCCGAACAGCCACTCCCATCGGCAGCGCGTGAGGAACAGACGGCGCAGCGCGGCGGTGCCGTTGTCCGAATAGAGGCCGGAGGGCACCACGAAGCCCAGCCGCCCGCCGGGGCGCAGCAGCGCGTGAGTTGCTTCCAGGAACAGCTTGTAGGAGTTGAGGTCTGCCGAACCCTGGTGCCGGAACGGGTGGGCGGCGTCGGCGTAGCCGGTGGATTGCGCTCGCGCCCCGCGCCACTCGTCGTGCAGACGCTGGTTGTCGTGGCCGCGCGCGATGGCGAAGCGGTTCGGGCCGGTGGCGGAGCGCGGGTCGCCGAACGGCTGCGCGGCGCGGCTCATGAAGTTGGATTGGGCGCGGAAGCGGGCGTTGTAGTCCAGCCAGCTACGCTCCACGTCCGCGTCCTGGAAGTAGCCGGACTGGCGGCGGATGGCCTCCTGCTTGCCGTAGGAGCGGTACAGCGGGTCGATGTTGGAGAAGAACTCCTTGGAGACCGGTTTGGCGATGTCCCACGGCGGATTGCCCAGCATCGCATCGAAGCCGGCACCGGGCTGGTCGAACACGTCCGGGAACTCCAGCTCCCAATGGAAGAAGCGCAGCGCTTGTGCCAGCCGGTCCACCACGGTGCGGGTCTCTTCCGACGGCGCGGCGAAGGTTCTCGGCAGCGGGGCGCAGTCGAGTTCTTCGGCGGGCCAGAACCAGCAGGCGCACCACAAGTCCATCGCGCCTTTCAGCGAACGCCACGCGGCGGAACCCAGGAAGCGTTCGCGGTATTTGGCGGCGCGTTCCTTGGCGTCTTGGATCGGCAGGGCGTGCATTTCCGCCAGCACCGCCAGCGCATCGTCGTGGGCCTTGCCAGCCTCGGCCAGCAAGTCGCCCTGCAAGAGGTCCGGCCCGCGCAGGAACAAGCGCAAGTCCGGCGTCAGGCGCTCCTTCACGAACGCCTTGAGCGCCTTGGTGCGGGCGTTCTTCGGGTAATGCACGCCGTTGCCGTGGTTCTTGTCGCCGCCTTCGCGATGCTTCCACGCCATCGCCGGATAGTGGGCGAACTGGTCGAACCAAGCGCCGATCAGCGCGTTGCCGCACTTCACCTTGTGGTCGAGGAAGCCGAACGGCAGGGTGCGGTCCATCGTTTCTATCCACAGCGAAAGGCGGCACAGCTCCACGGCCAGCGGGTCCGCGTCCACGGCGTGGATGCAGCGCTCCACCACATGACGGCGCAGCACCGCGGTCAGGCGCGGCTCGAACTCGTCCTCGTCCGGGCGGCAGGGGATCAGCTCGTCGGCCAAGCGCTCGTTCGCGTCGCCGTTCCGTTCGCCACCGAGCAGGTGGATCAAGGCGCGGTCGCCTTCCGCTTCGATGCGCCCGTGGTGTTGCAGCGAGGCGTACAGCGCGTCCGTGAGAAAGCGCAGCGCGGCGAGCGGAAACGTGCCGGAGCCACACGCCGGGTCGCACACCTTCAATTGCAGAATCCGCTCCGGCGGCTTCGGCGTCCACGCTTGCGGCGGCGCGTCCTCGTTCGGCTTGCCGTCGGCGTCCAGAGGCGCATCGAACGCCAGCGGGCGCAGCGTGCGCTGCACCGTGGGCACGGCGAGGCCGGGGCGGGTGTAGAAGCTGCCGGAACCCTTGCGCGTGCCGCCCCAGCGCACCAGATACCACTCGCCGGGCAGCACCACGCGGGCCACCAGCTGTTTCGCCTTGCGGCCAAGCGCTTCCTCGAACGCACGCTGGCCAGCGCGTTGGCGCAACGGCGGCACCAGCCCGGCCACGCGCGCCGCCCGTCGCGCCCAGGTTTCCGCTCGCGTACGGTTGTGGCGGCGGCTGTCTATCTCTGCCGCCGCAGGCTCGGCGTCGGCCGCGTCGCTGCTTGCTGCGGGTTCGTCCTCGGTTGTCGGGGCGGCAGCCGCGTCCGTGGCGGTCGCTTCCTTCAAGCTCGCGAACAGCGCCTTCAACGCGCCGTCGTCCATCGCCTCCAAACGCGAGAGCGGCAGCGCCGGCTGATCGCCCACGGCGAGGAAGATCACGGGGTCGCCGGCGGGCGCCGTCTTGAGCTCGTAGTCCAGCAGGCCCTCGTAGACGATGCCGATGTACTCGGAGGAGAGATCGGAGAAATCCACCGGCACGTCTGCGCGGATGCTGCCGCGGCCTTGGCGAATGCGCATGGTGGTGCGGGTGAGCAGGCGCAGGATGTGGTGAACGTCCCGGTCGTTGCAGCACTCGCTCTCGAAGCAGGCCGTCTCGAACACGGCGAGCGCTTGCGAAAGGCCATCGGCGCTGGCGGTGCCCGCGCTGTCGCCGGGCGCGAACAGTTCGCCGCCGTAGGCCGCCACCGGCAGGTCCGGGAAGTGCGAACCTTCGTATACCAAGCGGAACAGCGCCAGCAAGCGGGGCCATGCGGCATGGCTCTCGGTCAGCGCGACGCCCCGCGCCGCCTCGGCGGCCAGCCGCCCCCGCAGCCCTTCGATGCCGTAGCTCGCGTCGTACAAGGCGTTGCTGCGCGGCAGCAGCTCGCGGGATTCCGCGAACAGCGCCACCACCAACCGCATCGCCACTCGGCAGGCGGCGCGGTAGATGTCCGCCGGGGCCACGTTCGCGCAGCGTTCCTGCAACGCCTCGCCGTGGCCTTGAATGAGAATCTCCACCGCCTCGCGCACCCGTTCGCCCAGCACTTCGGAGAGCTCCGCCTGGCCCTTGCGGGTATCGCGGATGCCTTGCAGCAGCGGCGGCGCGGCGTCCTGCGCCGGCGTCCACAGCTTGGGTTGCAGCAGCGTACGCAACGCCGTTACTTGAGGTGCCAGTTCACCTTGCGCGAACCAAGACTCCGCATCCCACTGGCAGGAGGCGTCGAAATCCATGCCCGCGAACAGCAGGCGCCAGTGGCGGCCGTTGGTGATCAGCGCCAGGTGTTCTCGGCCAGCGCGCAGATAGGCCAGCGCTTGGCCCACGGCGCGACGGCTTCTGCCAATGCCGAGCCGCGCGGCATCGTCCAGGAACACCGGCAAGCGAGCGCCGCGCGGCCCTTTCCACAAGTGCCGTGGCTTCACCGTCTCGCCGGTGACGACTCTGCGGCCTTCGGCAGGCGGAACATGGCTGCCCCGCTGCCAAACGCCGGTGGCCGCATCGAAGCCGCACACCTCTTCGAGCACGAAGGCCACGAAGCGGGCGACCTCGGCGCTGTCCGTTTGCGCACCGTCAAGGAGCGCGATGGCGCGGCGGCGCAGCTTGTCTTCGGTGTAGTTGCCGAGCGGCGCAGGCGTGTAGCCGGCGAGTCCGGCGAGGCGGGCGACGTCGAGGAGCAGGCCGCTGTGGCTCAGGTCCTCCCAGCCGGGAAGGCTGTGGTTCGACGCTGGCGTAAGCGACGCGGAGATGTGGGGGCTTCGAGGCAACCGGGCCTTCCTGCAAGCCGTCTGTCAGTGGTGAGCATCGTACTTGTGTGTACGAGGGTGGGGCAACGACGGTGTGTGCGGGGAGGAGGGGCGGAGGGTGCGGCTCGGTCAGCCGCCCACCTTGGATCGGCCTGATTTGACACCGCAATCTGCTACGCCGTAGGGTTGCGGAGTCGCCGCCCGTGCTCTATGGCGGTTGGTGAGCGTCAAACGACGAGAGCTCTAGCCCTAGCGCCGTAAGCAAGGAGATCGATGTGTCAACCCCGTATTTCGCCGCGATCTCGTGGGACGATGAAGCTGGCGTCTGGTACGTCTCCGATACGGACTTTCCCGGATTGGTGGCGGAAGCCGAGACGCAGCAGCAGTTGGTGCAGAAAGTCAGAGACTTGGTTCCCGATCTGTACGATGCCAATCGGCACTTGATACGCCAAGACCATGCGCGGGGGGAGGTCGCCATTCAGTTGACGCTGAAGCGGCTGGAGACCATCAGGCTCGCGGCGAGCTAGGCTTCGTGGCGAGCTACACGCGGAGGTTGAAGCAGAGGCTCCGTGCAGCGCACTGCCACTTCGTGAGGCATGGCCGTGGCGACCATGAGATTTGGTACAGCCCCATCTCCAATCGCAGCTTCCCGATTGACGGCAACATCAAGTCCCGGCACACCGCCAATGTACTCACCCAAGCGGGGTTGGAGAAGGCGTTCTAGCCCGCTCTCACCGGCTAGCAGCGCCATGGCGCTCACTGCTCGATTGGCTCACTGAAACAGGGCCACGCTTTACGCAGCGCATTTCCGCACGTCCTTGTCCAGACGACCGCCTAACGCACGGCGGGCCTCTTCCAAGTCGTAGTCCGCCTGCAATCCCAGCCAGAAGCGTTCGGACGTCCCGAAGTAGCGAGCAAGTCGAAGCGCGGTGTCCGCCGTTACCGCACGTTTGCCAAGCACGATCTCGTTGATCCGCCGGGGCGGCACGTTGATGTCGCGCGCCACGCCGTTCTGGCTTAGGTTGAGTGGTGCTAGGAACTCCTCCCGAAGGACCGCGCCTGGATGTATGTTGGGGAGCTTCGCCATCGCTGCGCCTCTTGAAGGTCGTTAGTGTAGTCGACGATTTCAACACGCGAGGCATGGGGCGACCGGCTCCTCACCCCGCCAGCCGCACCTCCACCGCCACCGGGAACACCTGCACCGTGCCGGCTTCCCTCGAACAGCTGTCCCTGCTGGCACCCGCGGCGTCTGACCGCGGCGCTATCGGCTTTCAGCCTGCGGCGCAGACGTTCGGTGAGTTCGCGTAGGTGGCCCGCAAGCCAGTCGAGCAGGTGGGCGTGCGGCGTCCTCGAGGATGTCGGCGGCGCGTTCGGTTGCGTCGGCGTCCGTCCCACTGCAGGGTGTCCACCGGCTCGCGGTCCACATGGCAGATCACCAGAATCAAGTCGTCCATGTGGCATCTAGGGACAATTTCATTTGCTTCGTCGTGCGTCTTCATGTTCGACTCCGAGCGACTAGGGCGAGGATCCGAATCAATTGAACAGCATCGAGTTTCTGATAACCAGCAGACATGCCCAAACTGCGCAATATAGATGCGTTCACCACGTTGAGATTGAACCAACATCCCTCCTGCCTACCCCCCACACTATATGTCCTTAGACAGCCATCTAGAGACTCTACGAGGTTCCTATCCCAGCCGATGGGATCAAAGTGTCGAAAAGCTTCTGTCGTTTGAAGTATGACGCTCTTGAGCAACTTATGCCTTGACGTGTTTACCCCTACAACGTCGTCTTCGCCTCCTATCCAACGGTTCTTGTCAATCTTGCAGTAGCTACCGCTTGGAACGACGATCTGGGCAAGCCAAGGGACATATTTTGATGTCCTAGCGCAATGGAAGAGCGTCGTAGCTAACGATGGCCAATCGTTGACAAGGCAATCTACGCCGATACCGACATTTTCCTTCCAACCGTGGACTGGATGCCACACTCTAGTTTTGGATAGATTCGAAATTGACCTGCCGCCAATTGTAGGCTCTGGGCGCTCTCCAGTCAGCTTCTCGACCACAGAGAATGCGTAGCTATTGCTGTTGTTTGTAATGCTCCCAACACCTGCATGGTATGTGTTCATGTTGCAGTGGTTGTTCAGCAAGGTGAAAGTTCGCAACGATGATGCAATCTTTGAAAACGAGCGATCAACTACACTGACCAATTGAGAGTGTAGAGTCTTGTGCTCGCACTCACTGTGGCCGGGAAACGCATATGCCCACACCTTGCTGTATCCCGTGGTTTTCTTCTCGCAGAAGACCGGGCACCTTTTGCTTGAACTTCTAGAAGAAGACAGGCTATTGAATCCGGACTTGATTCTATACCATAGGCTTGGATCGCAAGGTTCCTCCTTGCCAGCTCGAGTTACGAAACCCCGCCCACTATCTGGGTCGCGGGCCGCTACATACGCGTGGATGACATCGTAGCCCGATTCCTCGTTCAGGATCGGGATCCTGGCGGGTTGAGCGTGCGTGTATTTCACCCAGATCTCCGTGCGGGGCTTCGCTTTCGATGCGACTCTGCTCGGAGAACGATCAGCTAAGGAGATGAGGATGGCTATGCCTATGGCGATGATTCCGAGGAGCACTCCAAGCGCAATGACGAATCCCTTCTTCATGGATCAGCGTGCTTCGGAGCAGCGCCACTGCACCGGCAGCCGCAATGTTCAAGTAGTCGTTTGGCCACAATCATGAAGTAGTCTCCGCTCGGCAGATCTAGCGAACCTGCACTCAACGTTCTGATGTTGACCGTATCGCGGAGCTACTGTCAAGTCCCACCACCTCATCAACAACAGGATGTGGTCCAAGGCCGGAGCGCTCGAGCAACATGGCTTCGTGCGAAGGCCAGGTGCGGGCCTGCCTGCCGTCAGAGCTCCAGCATATTGCAGAAGGGCTTGGTCCTGCGGTCGGTAGGCGCTGAAGTCGCGCCGTCGGTTGTGAGGATGCGGTCGTCGCCGGATCCGTTGCGGCGAGAATGTTCGCACGCCCAGCGCTTCTAGGGACAGATGGCGGTGTTGCGGAAAGAGGGCGCGGCACAGCGTGGACTTTCTGCTCTGCCGCGGGCGGTGAGCGTGACGACCGGAAGCGCTGCGCCGCCTGCCGGATGTGCGAGACCAAGTCGCGATCGACGATCATGTGCCGAGGATGGCACAGGTTCAGGCCAACTCAAAAGTTGGAGTTTGGATTGACCGAAGGCAGGTCTGGCATGAACGACTTGGCACCCCTAGGGAAGGTCTGATCTAGTGGCGATTCGGCGGGGACGTTGGCCGGCGGCGGGTTTTCGCGTTCGCTTCCGCGCCCGGACGCCGCCGCAACGCCCGACGCGGGGCTTCCCGCGCCCGTTTCGGGCGCTTTCGCCGCCTTCCAGGCGCACGGGCGCCACGCTCACGCCGCCAGGCTCCGCTCGGCCATCAGCAGATTGGCGAAGCCGAGCAGCAGCGCGATCCGCTGCCTGTTCTTGTGCAGGCAGCGGTAGCGCACCTTGCGGTACCCGAACACCTGCTTCACGTAGAAGAACGGGGGCTCCGACTTCGCCCGGATCGACGCCTTCTCCTTCTCCCGCCGCTCCTCGTCGCCGTCCGCGTCCAGCCGCCGCCTCTTCCCGGGACGCATCGCCACCTGCCAGTCCACGCCGCGGCCGCGGTTCTCCTCGCGCTTCCCAACGCCCTGGTACCCCGAATCGCCCCACGCCCGCTTCTCCCCGCCGTGCAGCAGACGGTGCGCGTGCGCCACGTCCGACTCATTCGCCGCCGTCACCGCCAGGCTGTGCGCGATCCCCGTCTCCGCGTCCGACCCCACGTGCATCTTCATCCCGAAGTGCCATTGGTTCCCCTTCTTCGTCTGGCGCATCTCCGTATCCCGCTCCCCCTTGCGGTTCTTCGTCGACGACGGCGCCTCCACGATCCTCGCGTCCAGCACCGTGCCCTCGCGCCGCTACAGACCCCGCGACTCCAAGCTCCGGTCGATCTCCGCCTTCAGCCCTTCGCCGAGGCCGTGCTCCTCCAGCAGGTGGCGGAACTTCAGGATCGTCGTCTCGTCCGTCCAGCCTCAGACCCGCGAAGCGCCGCACCGACTCCACCTCGTAGAGCATGTCCTCCATCCCCGGATCGCTCATGTTGTAGAACAGCTGCGCGCAATGCACCCGCAGCGTCGACGACAGCGGGTACAGGCGCCGGCCCCGACCCGCCTTCGGATAGTGCGGGCGGATCAGATCCTCAAGCTCCCGCCACGGAACCCAGCCCGTCCATCCGCTCCAGGAACTTCTCCCGCCGCGTCTTCCTCTTCTTCGCGTCGTACTCCAGCTCCGCGAACGTCGCCTGCGTCGCATCCTTCGCATCCATACTCGACTCTAGGAACCTGCCGAGCGCCATTGTCGCAGCTTCAACCGCGCAAGCACGGTCTCGTTGATTCGACGGGACGGCACGTTGATGTCGCGCGCCACGCAGTTCTGGCTTAGGTTGAGCGGTGTCAGGAACTCCTCTCGAAGGACCTCGCCTAGATGTACATGGGGAGCTTCGCCATCAGATGCCACTGGTCGTTTACGCGAATGCTGTATTGACCGTGGCGATCGCCACTGCCGTAACGCGCTGCGTTATGCCCGGCCACGGAATCTTAGGCAAACTCATGCAATGGGCGGCGTGGGGCGGCCGCTCCTCACCCCGCCAGCCGCACCTCCACCGCCACCGGGAACACCTGCGCCGTGCCGGCCAGCGTGAAGCGCTGGGGCAGGAGGTGGTCCAGCACCCTTGCCCGTTCGCGCTGCAGCTGTTCGCGGAGTTCGTCGTAGTGCTGCCGGCGGCGGGCGAGTTCCTGTCGCTTCTCCTCGGCGGAGCGTTCGATGGCGGCCAGCTGGCCGGCTTCGTCGAACAGCTGCCCCTGCCGGCGCTTGGCGGCGAGCGCGTCCACTTCGCGGGTGAGCCGGGCCAGCGTGGATTGCTCGATTAGGGCGGAAACTTCGCCTTGGCGTTGTCGATAGCGTTCGTCTTCGCCGCCTCTGGCCACGGCGTGATCGGCCTCTAGCTGGTGGCGAAGACGTTCGGTGAGTTCGTGCTGGTGGCCCGCAAGCCAGTCGCGCAGGTGGGCGTGCGCGTCCTCGAGGATGTCGGCGGCGCTTTCGGTTGTCGCGGCGTCCGCCGCATCGCCGCCGCGGTGCTGCCGTGCCCAGGCGTGCGGCAGCGGCTCGCCCAAACTGCCGTCGCGCACGGGAAACGCCACCTCGCGTACCCAGCAGTGGAAGGTCTCGCGCAGCACGTTCACGGCCAGTTCCTCGACGCTGAGCAGCACCACCGCTTCCATGCCGGACGGCACATCGCCGCAGCGCGCGGTCCAGCGCGAGACTTGCAGTTCGCCCGGATAGCGGCGGCGCGCGAGCACGCCGAGCGCGCGCCGCATCAGCGGATGCGCCAGATGCATTAGCAGCGCGTCGTGGCGGGGCAGGAACACGCGCAGGTCGCCGATGCTGTGCATGAAGGGTTCGGCGCTGAAGGCAAGCTGCGGCACGGCGCCATGCTCGCCGCCGACGCGCACCGAAGCGTCCACCACGTCCTGCCAACCGGGCAGATCCGGCCGCAGCAGGCGGTGGAAGCCCGGCTCGTCCGAAGGGCGCATTTGCGGCCGGCCGCCGGTGGCTGCCAGCGCCGCTTCCAAGGTGTCGCCAAGCGCTTGCGGATGCAGGTCCACCTCGCCACGCAACGCTTCGAGCGCGGCGACTTGGCGGCTGGACTCGCCAGCGTCGCCGGCGGGTTCCGGCGCCACGGTGGTGTCGGCATCGATTGCCGTCGCGCCGCCCCGTTCGGCCAGGCAGGCGTCCAGTTCGGCCTGCACGATGGCCAGGTCGTGTCCTTCGATCAGGCGTCGGTGCGCGGCGCGGTCGAACAGTTCGTTCACCGTGCCGAGGTCTTCGCGGATGTCGTCCGCCTTGGCGATCACATGGGCGAGGAAGCGCAGGTCGTCGTCGGCATCGCTGACGAAGTGATGCACCGTCACGTCGCGCCCCTGGCCGTAGCGGTCTAGGCGCCCGTTGCGCTGTTCCAGACGGGATGGGTTCCACGGGCAGTCGTAGTGCAGCAGGTAGCGGGCGGTGCGGTGCAGGTTGAGGCCCTCGGATGCCGCATCCGTGGCGATCAGAATGCGCACGGGCGCTTCCGGGTCGTTGAACGCCGCCTTCACGCCCTCCCGCTCGGCCGCCGTCATGCCGGCCACATCGCCAGAGCCGCCGGCGCCGAACAAGGTGCGGATGCGCTGCGGATCGAACCGTTCGCGCAAGCGCCTAGCCAGATAGTCCAGCGTCGTCTTGTATTCGGTGAAGACGATCAAGCGCTCGTCCTCGAGGAAGGCGTCGCCCGCACGCAACAGCCGCTCGATCAGCCTGGCGAGGGCGTCGAAGCGGGCGTCGGCGCGGGGCGTCTGTTCGCTGATAGCCTCGCCAGCAAGGTCGAATCCCAAAGCGCCGAGCGCTTGTTCGATGCGGCGCGCGTCGCCTTGCACCTCGGCCGCGTAGTTCGCAAGCCACGCGCCGGCGACGGTGGCCGCGGTGGCGGCGCGCTGTTCCGTCTCGAAGTCGTCGCCGGTCTCTTGCCGCCAAGCGCGTTCCGCCGCGGCCAGCGCCGCAGCGTCCACCGGCGCCTCCGCCAAGCCCTGTCGCGCCCGCCGCCAGGATTCCGCGAACGCCGTCGGGCAGGAGAGCAGGCGCTTGCCGAGAATCTCCACCGCGAAGTGGCCGGCCCGCTGCCGTCCGCGCGCGCCGGACGCCGCCAGAGCGCGGACCGTCTTGCGGAAGGCATCGAACGCGGCGCCGAGTTCCCGTTCGCGGGCGTCGAAGGCCAGCGCGACCGCTTGCGGCGGGTTGCGGCGGCAGAACCGTCGAGCGTCGGCGCTGGCGTCGATGTCGCGCTTGAGTCGGCGCACCACGACGTCTTCCGCCCGCCGGCGCATGGCCGCCGTCATCTCGCTCGTGCGGGTGAAGCGCACCGGGTCCAGCATTTCCAAGAGGCCCGTGAACGAGCGGGTGTGGCCGTTGTGCGGGGTGGCGGAGAGGAACAGGCGATGCTCGAACTGCGCCGCCACCTGGCGCAGCATCCGGCACAGGCCGCTGTCTTCGCCCACCGCGGATGGCAACAGGTTGTGGCATTCGTCCACGATGAGCAGGTCCCACGGCAAGTGCGGGGAGCCGTCCGGCGTTTGGCAGGCGGCGAGGAAGCGCTGCAGCACGTCCGGCTGGCGCAAGTAGTGATAGGAGGCGACGATGCGGCTGAACAGGCGCCACGGGTTCGCGTCCATGCCCAGCTCGCGGCGCACGGCGTCGGTGCGCTGACGGTCCACCACCTCGAAATCGAGGGCGAACTTCTCCTTCAGTTCGTCGCGCCATTGCGCGCGCAGCGATGCCGGCGTGAGCACCAGCACCCGGCGGATGCGGCGGCGAATGAGCAGTTCGGCGAGCACGAGGCCGGCTTCCACGGTCTTGCCGAGGCCCACGTCGTCGGCGATCAGCAGGCTCACGCGCGGCATCCGCAGCGCCTTCAAGAGCGGCCAGAGTTGGTAGTTCTCCACCCGCACCGCGCCGTGGAACGGGCTGGCGAGCGGCGTCCGGTTCAGCGGGCCGTCGCCGTCTGGGTCCAAGTAGGGAACGAGGGCACCCCAGCGGGCGGCGCGGAGCAGAGCGTCGAAGTCCGCCGGCGGCATCGCGGCGCGCAGAGGGTCCGGCAGCGCCGTGGGTTCCACGAGCCGTGCGCCGGTTTCACGCTCCCACAGCAGGCGCTCGTCGGCTGGCTGGCGAGCGTCTTTGTACTCGAGGTGGACGAGGTGCAGGCGGCCGTTCTCGCCGTCGAACGGCTGCACCGCGGCAACCACGCCGTGGCGGTTGCGCACGGTGGCAAGCAGGCCCACGCGGGGCACGGCGACGATGGCGGATTGGGCGCCCGCGAGGTAGCTGTCGCGCTGTGTCACTGTTCCTGCCGCCCCACGACCTCGACGAACTCCGCCACCACCGCCACGCGCGCTTCGTCATCCGCCGTGAGCCGGATGGGCTCGAACGCCGGGTTGTCCGGTCTGAGCGTGATCGCCACATGCCGCCAGCCGTCTTCGTCGGCGGTCTTCTCGCTGCGGTAGCGCTTCACCGTGAAGCGCTGGCCGGTCTCCGGGTCGATCTCGTCGGCCAGCTGCACCAGCACCACGCGGCCCTGCCGAGTGCCCGCGACGGGGCTGGCGAACAGGCAGTGGCTGCCGTTGGGGATGGTCGGCAGCATCGAATCGCCCACCACTTGCGCCACGAACATCCCCTCGCGCAGGGCGCGGCTGGTGTCCAACTCCACCCATTGCCACTCCGATTCGTCGGGCACGCTGTGCGGGTCGCCGAAGGCGCCGGCGGCAGCAGCCAAGGGCACCAAGGGTACGCAACTTACGTAGCGCGTGGCGTCGGTGGGCGTCACTAGGCGCAGCGCGGGCCTCTCGGCGGGGCGCTCGCCGCGAAACCATGACCGATCCTCGCGCACCCGCTGCCGCAAGTCCGCCCGGCCGAGATAGCCAGCCAAGCGCCGGAAGTGCTTCGCCATCGCCTGTTCGTCGCCGAGTTCGCTCGCCGCGATCTCCAGCACCTCGTAGCCGCTGCCGCGCAGCCAGGCGCGGATTTGGCGATCCTGCTCGGCCGTTTCCGGGTTGCCGTGGATGTGGCGGCTCAGGCCGTCCAGGTAGATGCACACGCCTTCGTCCGGGTCGTGATCTTCGGCGCGGTACAGCACGTCCGGCGTGGTGCTGCCGAGGGCGCTGTTCAAGCGAATCCGCTCGCCGCGCGCGCCTTCGCCGAAGCCGGCGGCCAGCAGCATCCGGCGCAGCCCGGCCTCCGCCTCGTTCGCCGGCATCTCGTTCTCGTGCGGCACCGCCGTGTCTTGGCGCGACGGGATGTCGTGCTCCAGCGTCAGCCGACCGCCCCACTCCTGCAGGCGCTCGGCGGCGACAACGCGGTCCAAGTAACGGTGGTAGTAGGCGTTGCGGAAGGTTTGCAGGCAGTCGATGCAGGAGGATGCGCACACCGCCGGGCAGCCGGCCACCACATCGGCTGCCGCCCGCGCCACGTCCTCAAAGCGTTCGCACAGGCGGTCCAAGAGGCCGGAACCGCCGGGCATCGGGTCCCACAGCAGGGCGTCCACCGGCTCGCGGTCCACATGGCCGATCACGAGGACCTGCAAGTCGTCCATGTGCATGTCCAGCACTTGGCAGGCGCCGATGCGCAGCGCTTCGAGCACGCTGTAGGCGGTCCTCGCGTCTTCGCAATCCGGCAGCGAGAGGGCGTCGGCCGCCACGTCCGCGAAGAAGCCGATGTTCTCCGGCGGCTGGCGGCAGCGCTCGGCGTGGGCTTCGGCGAACTGGCGGCGTTGCGCCTCTGAGGAGAGCGGCGAGACGCTCTGCCCGCACACGGTGCAGACCGGGTAGCCGAGGTCGCTGTCGCCGCGCACCACGGCGGAGGTGCCGACGTTCACCAGCCGCAGGCGGACGCCTTGCCGCAGCTGCACGGCCTGGCCGCCCCAGCGTAAGGCGCGGCCGCCGCTGTGCTCGCCGAGTTCCAAGCCGTAGATGGCGACGCCAAGCTGAAAGCGCAGTTCCTCTTCGTCCGAGATGTGCGAGGCGTGGACGAGGTCCGCATCGCACACCGCGATGGCGCGCAGCATGTGGCCGCCGAGCAGCGAGCCTTCGCCGTGGGCGCTGGGGCGCACCGCCTGGCGCTCCGCCGACACTTCGTAGTACGGCATCTCCGCCCTCTCGTCGCGCAGCTCGCGGTGGAAGCGCCGCGCCACGAAGCGGTGGCCGTTGGCGTAGATGAGGTTGCCGGGCACGTATTCGCGCAGCGCCACGGCCGGCGGGCGCGGCAGGCTGAAGGCCATGGCACCGCTGCGCCAGAACGGAATCTCCGCCCAGCCGACGATGGCGCCCACGTCCAGCCCGTAGCCGGGCAGGAAGCCCTCCGCGGCGAGCACGCTGAAGGTGTTGACGTCGTCGTGCCCTTCGGCGCTGGCGCGGCGGCGGCGTTCCCCCTTGAGGCGTTTGACGAGGTTGTCGCAGCGGCGGAACAGCGAGTCGTCCTCCGGCGCCAGCGTGCCTTGCCGTTCCCGCGCCTCGTTCAGGCGGCGAATCTGATCCATCGCCCAGCGCAGCCGCCGACGCAGCCGCGCCACCACCGTTTCCAGTTCGTCCACGAAGGCGTCCACGTGGCTGCGCAGCGCTTCTGGGCGAACCACGTCCGCATCGGGTGCCGGCCAGCCCTGCTCGAACACTTGCCGGACAGCCGCCGCTAGATCGTCCGCATGGTGCGCCACCAGTTCGCGCAACTCGCCGAACTCGAACGGCGCTTGGCGCAGTCCGCCTTCGTCGAACAGATACGGTTCCACGCGACGCGGCAGGCAGCGGCCCAGAACGGCGCGGATCTCATCCCGCTCCGCTTCGCCGCGCTGCCCCTCGCCAGCGTGGCGATGCAGCGAGGCGATCACCGTGGCATGGACGTGCTTGGCCACCATCACTTGGTTGCGCAGGTTGAAGGCCGGCGGGTCTATGCGTCCGGCGAGCAGTTTCGGCGGCTCGGCGAAGTAGGCGCGGTCGTGGGACGCGGGGCGGCAGTAGGTGATGTCCACCGCCATGCGGTGGCGGCGTCCGGCGCGGCCAGCGCGCTGCCAGTAGTTGGCCGGCAGCGGCGGCACGTTGCGCATCAGCACGGCGTCCAGCTGGCCGATGTCGATGCCGAGTTCCAAGGTGGGCGTGCAGACCAAGCAGTTCACCGCGTCCGACGTGCCCTTGAAGAGGTTCTCCAAGCGCTCGCGTTCGTCGTTCGGCACCATCGCGGTGTGTTCCTGGGGGCGCAGCATGGCGTAGGCGCCGTCCAGCATCTGCAGGTCGTAGTTGTCATCGTCTTCGCGGACCCACTCGATCTCGCCATCGCAGCGGAAGGCGAGGCAGCGGTTGTGGGGCAGGTCGCGCATGGTCGTGCGGCGGCAGCGCCTGCAGCGGCGGACGCCCCGATTGGGGCACAGGCGCAGCTTGTCCGCATGGACTTGGTACACGCCGCTCACCTTCGGCAGCGGATTGCCGCGGGAACCCTTGAGGCGCACCGGCACCAGCAGTTCGCGTTCCACCAGGTAGCCGAACAAGCCTTCAAGGAACGGTTCGATGGCCGCCGCCGGCACCGCCCACTTGCGGGCGATCTGGCGCATGGTGGTGTCTCCGCCGCTGTCGCTCAGCCATTGGGTGACTAGGTTGGCGCGCTCGTCGGCGCTGCGGCGCAGCTTGGTGGCGTTCGGGGCCAGGAAGCCGGAGAGGTAGCCCTGCTGAATCTCGCGGTCGCCTTCCATCCAGTACTTGGTGAAGATTCCGTGCTCCGGGTCGTACAGGGCACTGCGCCGGCGCAGATAGTCCAGCACGCCGGCGACGCCTTCGCGCAAGCGTTCCGCGGCGATGCCGAGCGCGTGGGCGTGTTCCTGAATCCATGCGGATGAGGCGTCCAGGCCCTCGTATTCCACCTTCATGCGGCCCCACGGTTCTAGGCCGCGGGCTTGGCGGGACGTGAGCGCGACTTCGCGCAACACTTGAAAGCGCAGGTACTTGCGGCGCTCGCGGGCGTGGCGACCGCCGGGGCCAGCGCGCCGCTCCACCTCCCAGACTTCGGGAATGAGGGCCAGTGAGAGCGTGGCGTCTTCTTCCAGCAGATCGTCCAAGTGGCCGGCGAGATCGTCCACCGAGCGCGGCGCTTGGCGGATGCCTTCCGCCATCAACGCGCGCAGGCGGAAGCGGCGGGCGTGGTCCTTCATCCAGCCGGCCTGAAACGCGGCGTCCTGCCGGTTGTCGCAGAACACCAGCAGGCGCTGGCGTTCGGCGTGATGCACCATGTCCTGGGTGAGCACATGCACGTCCGCCACGTTGATGGCGCGCACTTGCCGCGCCGGTTCGCGGTAGCGCCCGGCGACCACGCGGCTGACGGAACCGCAGGAGAGGCAGCTGGTGAGCATCCCGGGGTGCTCTGCGTTTTGGCGAACAGCGTGCAGGCGAACGGACTCGCCGCTGCGCCCGCAATGGCGGCAGCGGGAGACGGGCTCTGGATGCGCGGCGGCGCAGTGGCGGCAGAAGTGGAGCGGCGCGGTGCGGATGTGTGGCTGGGCTTCGTCGTCCTCCTCGTCCACATCGGTGCCGATCAAGTGATCGACCAGCACCACGCGCTTCCCGCCGTGGGTGGCATCCAAGGGTTCCCACCAGACGCCGGCGGGTCCGGCTTCGCCGCCGCCGGGCTGCTTGGCGGTGAAGCGGAAGCCCTTGAGATGCGCGACGTAGTAGTGCTGGCCGCAGGTGGTACAGGTGGCGACGGGGAAGTGGGCGCGGGGTGTCGCCAGTTCGGCTTCTGCTTCGTCTTCTTCGGCTGCCGGCACGGCTTCGTCTTCTGCGGCCAGCCACAGTTTCGGCTCTGGCGAACCGTTTGGGAACGAAACCACCGCGCCGCCGATGCCGCGCACGAAGCCGTGTACGACGGGGCGGAGCAGCGGCCGGCCAGCGCATCGCGCCGCAGCGCCCAGGGTGAGCCAGGCTAGGACTTCGGCTTCCGTGACCGGCCGCCCGATGCGTTCCCGGAGGAGATCGGGCAGGCGTTCGAGGGGTTGCGGCGTGGCCAAGGCTTCGTTCAGCGCGAACACCAGCTCGTTGCGCGAGAGCGCCGCGTGCAGGGCCTGGGGCCAGTTGGTTCCGAGCTGTTCCGGCAGCTCGCTGCCGGCGAGGGCGCGGTATGCCTTGCGCACTTTCGTGCCGGCATCGTCGTCTTCCACGGCCTGCACGCACTGGTCCAAGACTTCGGCTGGATCTTCCCGCAGCATGGGCGGCGTCGTTCGTGGCGTTGCCCAAACCTCGGCTTCGTAGTCCTCGCCCACCGTCGCCACCGCTTGCGCGGGTACGCCGAAGAACCGCGCCGCGAAGTTGCGGGCGGCATAGGGCTGCTGGCGATCCACGATGGTGGCGGAGGTGGCTACGCAGGTGGTGTGTGCGGCATCCGCTCGGCAGAACGCCCGCAGTCGCCGCACCAGGCACGCGGCTTCCGCGCCGAGCGCGCCGGTGAAGGTGTGCGCTTCGTCGAACACCAGGTAGTCCAGCCGCGCGTCGGCGAACAGTTCCACGTCCCGCTGGCGCGTGAGCAGCAGTTCCAGCTGCTTGACGTTGGTGAGCAGGATGCGCGGCTGGCCGCCGGTCGCCCGCATCGCTTCCCGCGAGCACAGCTCTTCCGGGGGGTAGATCGTCTCGCCGGTGGCGTCGCTTCGCGCCCTTTCCACGCGGGCGTGGTAGTCCGCCCGGGAGGAACCCGCCGGCAGCCGAACGCCGGCCACTTGCGCCTCCCGCTCCGGCGTCTTGCCAACGTACAGCCCGAACGGAATGCCAGTGCCGGCCAGCAGCCCGCGCAAACGCATGAGCTGATCCTCCGCCAGCGCGTTCATCGGATAGACGACCACGGCGCTGATGCCGGGCGCCGCCCCTTCGTCCCGCAGCCGCAGACACTGGCTGACGATGGGATAAAGGAAGCATTCCGTCTTGCCGGAGCCGGTGCCGGTGGAGACGAGGGTGGTACGACCCGCGGCAATGGCGCGGATGGCTTGTTCCTGGTGGCTGTGGAGGGTGGCGAGGCTCTGCGCAACGCGCTCCCGGAGGTGGGGGTGCAGCAAACCCTCGGCCACCAGCGCTGCCACCGTCGCGCCTTCGCGGAAGGGGCGGGAGAGGCTGACGTAGGGGCCTTTGAGCAGGGGCGAGCGGCGCGTCTCGTCCAGCGAGAGCAGCTCGCGCATCTGCGCGTGGAGGCCGGAGTCGGAGAAGGGGTAGGCCGTGAGCTGGTAGCGCAGAAAGCTCTTGACGATGCGCTCGGTGTAGGCGACGGGGTTCAGGGGCATGGGCGGCTCAACCGCAGTTCAGCGGGGCCTTGCGGTGTTGACAAGCTGGTGGTGACCGGCAGGCGTCTTGCGCACCGCGCAGGCGATGAGGTTGGCAGCCTCCAGGAGTGCATCGCGTCGATTGTCGTCAACGGTGACAACCGCGATCGCCAGGGGCGCTTGCTCTTGCGCCAAGCGCTTGTCCGCCGTCACCAGCGTGGTAAAGCCCGGTCGCTGCGCCCGTCGGAGAAGTTCGCCGTTTCGCAATGTGCGCCAATCGTGGAAGACCGCGCTTTCCACAGCCGCACCACCCAACGCCTCCGACGGGACGGAACGTAGACGCGGAGAAATGCCAACGTCCAGCAGAACTTTCACTCGGGGACGTGTCCCGCACCCCCGCTCAGACGCTGGTCGCACAGCTCAGCCCCAGCGGTCCGGAGCACTACCTCCGCAGCGGCTCGGTCGATGCGAAAGTCCTCAACGAACTCATCCAAGGGCACGCCATCGGCAAGCCAATCGAACAACTGCTGCACCGGCAGGCGGCTGCCGCGGAAACAGGGCGCTCCGCTCATGCGGTTGGGGTCCACCCACACGGCATCCTCAAGGGTCATCCGGTCATCCTGCGTTCGGTGTTGGCGAACCCTAGCACACGCTGCTGTTCGGCCGAGACGACATCCCCCGGCGATTGCCGCCATACGACGCCAGTTCTCGGTTCGGTTGAAGGAGATGGTCGGCCGGGTTGATTTCGCAAGGCTTTGGCACCCCGGCCGTCAGGTTGCGGCAGGGAAGTTGGGGGGCGAAACGATCAGTAGCCCATCGAGGACGTTCGTGTCCAGAATGGAACACGTTGGCCGGGCGATGGCTGGCTTCTCATCGGCCATCGCCGTAGATCTCCTCCCGACCCACCTTGCCGAGCAGGGGGGCGTCGGAGACGTGCAACGTTGGCATTGCCACCGTCGCGTTCAACGCCTCCCCCACCGCGTCGGCAAGGATCGATTGCACCTCGCGTTGCAGCGACCGGCCGTGCATGGACGCCTGCCGCTTCAATTCACGGTGAACGTCGTCCGGCAGCGCCCGAATAAGCAAGTTCGGCATGGAGACCTCCCCGAAGGTCTTGGATTGTGCCAAGATGATACCGGTATCGACTTCACCACGGTATCAGCTTCAGCGGGCGATCACCTCGATAGGTTCGCGCACTTCCTCCTCGTGAGGTCGCGGACTTCGTCCAGCACCTCTGAAGCACGGCCAGCCGCCCAATTCGCCGCCCCACGTCCTTGAGGACTTCCAGATCGGATTCGCAATAGTCGATGAGCACATCCGTCCGCCAGCAGCACCGCGATGGCGCTTCATTCGTTACTTCGCCCACTCCCCCGCCAGTCTCCTCATGTTCCCGCGTTCGAGGTCTAGAATCTCGGCGGCCCTGCCGAGAGAGATGCTTCCGCGCTCCAGCGCTTGGCGCATCAAAGCGTGCGCAGGCGGCAGAAGGGCGGTAGATGGATGGTGCGGGATCAAGGCGCGTCAGTGCCACCAGTCGCCTTCGTGCAGTTCGGCCCACGGAACCAGCCGCCCGGCTGTGCGCCGCTGGTGCTGGTCGCCGCCGTACACGACGATGAGGTCGCTCTCTCCGGCGGCCGCGCCCAGTTGCTGCCGAGCGCGGCGGCCGCCATCGAACAGGCTGGCGGATGCCGTGGTGCCGGACTTCGCCTCGACGAGGCGCAGGCCGGAGGGATGTTCGATCACGAAGTCGGCTTCCGTGCCGTCGCGGTGGCGGTAGAAGAAGCAGCCGTGCGAGACGCCGCGGTTCGTGCGGTGCTTGACGATCTCGGACGCCACCCACGTCTCGAAGATCGCGCCGCGCAGCGGGTGCGAACGCAACTGCTCCGCCGTGCGGATGCCAAGCAGCCAGCAGACGAGGCCGGTGTCGTGGAAGTGCAGCTTGGGCGTTCTGATCAGGCGCCGGCGCGCGCTCGTGTGGAACGGCGGCAGCCGAAGGCGATGTAGCTCGTCTCCAGAATGCTGAGCCAGTTCTTCGCCGTCGGCTGCGAAATGGCGCAGTCGTCCGCCAGCGACGAATAGTTCAGCAGCTGGCCGGTGCGCCCGGCGCACAGTTCCACGAAACGCTGGAACGTCACGAGGTCGCCGACGTTGGTGACGCTGCGCACGTCCCGCTCGATGTAAGTGGTCACATACGGGCCCAGCCAATCGGCCGGCTGCAGGCCGTGGTCGAGGATGCGCGGGTAGCCGCCGGTGAGCAGCGTCTCGTCCAAGGTTGCCGGGTGGGCGTCGAAGCGCAACACCTCGCTGCGCGCCATCGGCAGCAGGTGCTGCACGGCGGTACGGCCGGCGAGGGACTGGCTTGCGGATTCAAGCAGCGCCAAGTTCTGCGAACCCGTGAGTATCCAGCGGCCCGGCGTCGGGTCGTCGTCCACCACACCTTGCAGATAGGAGAGCAGGGCCGGTACGCGATGCACTTCGTCGATGACGGCACCGGCGTCGAATTGGGCAAGGAACGCGCGCGGATCCTCTTGCGCGAACGCCCGCACGTCCAACGCTTCCAAGGACAGATAGCGGTGCTGGGGAAAGAGGGCGCGGCACAGCGTGGACTTGCCGCTCTGCCGCGGGCCGGTGAGCGTGACGACCGGAAAGCGCTGCGCCGCTTGCCGGACGTGCGAGGCCAAGTCGCGATCGACGATCATGCGCCAAAGGATGGCACAGAAGGAGGCTAATTCAAAATTGGAGTTTGGATTGGCCTGGTTTGACGGCGCAATCTGCCAAGCCGTAGGGTTGCGGAGTCGCCGCCCCGTGCTCTACGGCGGTTGGTGAGCGTCCACTGGGCTAATTCAAAATATCATGTATTTTTGAAGTGAAGCCTCAAAATATCATGCTATTCTGAAGTGCATGTTCAAGAGAAACCTACCGCTGCCGGAACCAGGAGAGGAGACCTTCTTCCTCTGGGGCCCGCGTCAAACGGGCAAGACCACGCTTCTCAAGCAGCGCTTCCCCGACGCTCGCTGGCTGGATTTGCTGAAGGCCGACGAGTTCCGCCGCTACATGGCCAACCCGGAACTGCTGCGCGAGGAGATCGAAGCAGCGGCATCGCCGCCGGCGCAGGTTGTGATCGACGAAGTGCAGAAGGTGCCCGCCCTCCTCGACGAGGTGCATTGGCTGATCGAGAACCGCGCCGTGCAGTTCGCGCTGTGTGGTTCGAGCGCCCGCAAGGTGCGGCGCGGCGCCGCCAACCTTCTCGGCGGGCGCGCCACGCGCTTCGAACTGCACGGCCTGACGGCAGCCGAGCTCGGCACCGAGTTCGATCTAACGAGGCTGCTCAACCACGGCTATCTGCCGCCCATGTACGAGGCGGCCCGGCCACAACGACGCTTGGACGCCTACATCGCCAACTACCTGAGGGAAGAGGTGGCCGCCGAAGGGCTGGTTCGCAACCTGCCGGCCTTCGCCGGCTTTCTGAACGCCGCGGCCTTGACCGACGGCGAGATCGCGAATTTCTCGAACATCGCCGCCGATTGCGGAGTTTCCAGCCACACTGCCAAAGGCTACTTCGAGATCTTGGAGGACACTCTGCTAGGGCGCTGGCTGCCCGCCTATCGACAGCGCCCGAAACGCCGCCTCGTCGTGGCCCCGAAGTTCTACTTCGCGGACGTGGGCATCGTCAACCGTCTCGCCCGCAGAGGCGCGCTCGCGTCCGGCTCGGAACTCTACGGCAAGGCGTTCGAGAACTGGGTGTTCCACGAACTCGCCGCCTACCTCGCCTACAGCGAACGAGACGACGCCCTCGCCTACTGGCGCCTCGCCGGCGGCACGGAAGTGGATTTCGTGCTGGGCGACATGCGCTTGGCCGTGGAAGCGAAGGCGAGCGCGAAGATCGTCGGCCGCCAGTTGAAGGGATTGCGCAGCTTGGCGAAGGACAACCCGCACGTCGGCGCCCGCGCGGTGGCGTGCTTGGAGCCCCGCACAAGGCGCACTGAAGACGGCATCGACATCCTCCCTGCCGCAGCCTTCGTGGAACGCCTCTGGCAGGGCGATCTGCTGCCGCGCGACGCCTAGCATCGGTCTGCGCCCAGTTTGACAGCGCGATCTGCCAAGCGGGCTACTTCATGTCCAGCAGATGGCCGCAAGTTGTTGACCGAGGATGGTCGATGTTTGGTACGCTGCCCCTTCACTCGAACAGCTTGGGGAGGGTCCTGTCGTGGAAAGCAATCAAATCGGTGTCGCCGTCGTGTCCGCCCATCCGGTTTCAGTCATTCCGCTTCTCGCGCTTCTCGCCTCGTCCGCAACGGCGCAGCCTGGCACTGGCGATGCAGCGCCGGTGCAGGGCGACCAAGGGCGCACCTACCACGAGGAAGTGATCGTCACGGCGGAGAAGATCGAGGAGAACATCCTCGACGTGCCGATGACGATCACGGCGTTCGACGCGAAAGCGCTTGAGGAACTCGTGCTCCAAGACAAGACCGATCTGCAGAACCTGGTGCCCGGCCTGCAGTTCGGCGACGAAATGGATCAGGAAGGGCAGGGCACCGTGATTCGCGGCATCGGCACGCGCATCGCCGGCCAGACGCACGCCGACCGGGCCGTGGCCACCTACATCGACGGCGCCTACACCATTGGCCTGTACGGCACCTTGCCTGGCGGCGGCTTCGACTTGGAGCGCATCGAGGTGGCGCGCGGGCCCCAAGGGACGTTGAACGGCCGCAACTCCATCGCCGGCTCGGTCAACCTGGTCTACAAGAAACCCTCGGCCGAGCGGGATGCCGAGGTGATGGTGGAGATCACGGACGTCTCCCAGCAGCGCGTGAACGCCGCCGTGGGCGGGCCGTTGGCCGGTCCGGTCATGTTCCGGCTCACAGGCGGCATCCACACCGGCGCTGGCCGCCAGGAGAACATCGGCCTCGGCGGGGACTACGACAAGCCGGACCACACCTTCCTGGCGCCGCAGTTGCGGTTCAAGACCGATCGCTTCGACGCCAACATTCGCTGGGCCATGGTGCGCGACAAGGGCGTGCCGAGGTCGCTGGTGACGCTGAGCAATCTGAACCGCACGGATCAGTCCATCACCTTGGGGCCGCAAGGCGGCCAGCTGGCGCCACCGCCGCCGAATGCGAATCCCACCCCGAACGACCTCTATCTCTACGCAACGCCCAACCCGGCCATCAATCCGAACTGCCCGATCGGCGTGCCGGGGTTCCGCTGTGGCGACATCAAGAACAAAGTCGCCCTCAACTTCCCCGGTCGGCAGGACAGCGAGAGCGATCAGGTGACCCTGTACGCGCAGTACGACGTGACGGAAACCCTGAGCGTGCGCTACAGCTTCCACAAGGGCGACGTGGACATGATCAACATCAAGGACGCGGACTACGCGAACCGGGTCTCCGTCGGCGAGGATCCGAACACGCTCGATCACACCATGGCCTCCGACGGCCGAGCCTCGCCGTTCGAGGACACGCACTACATCCTGCCGTACCTCTACGACGAGACCTCGCACGAGGTGCATGTCACTTCGGATTTCGACGGCCCCTTCAACTTCATCGCCGGCCTGTTCACCTACGAGAACGAAACGTTCTGGGACTTGGTGCGGGTGGACAAGACGCGCCCGTACCGGTTCGGCACCGCCGACGAACAGGCCGTCGCGGCGTCGCCCATATTCGGATTCGTAGCGGTGAACGACTGCGGGGATGTGCTCACCAACGTCGTCGAGGCGTTCGGCATCGGCACGGCGGATCCCGCGCAAGCACCGGAAAACGACGGCCTGTACTGGTACTGCCCGGAAGGTGCCGAGCACACCGAGACGGTGCGCTTCTACACCGGCGCCACATCGGAGACGCAAGCCGCGTTCGTGAGCGGCACCTACAAGGTCAACGATCAGTGGACCATCTCGGGCGGCTTGCGCCACACGGAAGACGAGAAGGCCCAGCCGCCGGAGAGCGGCGGCGGCTTCGCGTTGGTGCAGATCGGCTCGATTCTCGGCGTGTTCTTTCCGAACGGCGCGGTCGGCGACCCGCACACGTGGGACAAGACCATCGGCCACTTGAGCGTCGAGTACACGACAGCCGCGGACAATCTGCTCTACGGCCGCATTTCCACCGGCTATCGCGCCGGCGGATTCAACTCCCCTATTCCGGGCGTGGATCTGCCGTTCATCGAGGAGGAAACGCTCGTCAACTACGAAGCAGGCGTCAAGGGGCTCTATCTGGATTCGCGGCTGCAGATCGCGGCCGGCCTCTGGCTCAACGACTACGACGGTTTCCAACTCGCCGGCGTGCAGCCGCCGCCGCCGGGGTTGCAGTTGCCGGCGTTCACGTCCACGCCGCTGGCGGAGTACACGTCCAACATCGACGACACGCAGATCTGGGGCGCGGACTTCGAGTTCAGCTTCTATTTCACGGAACAGTGGCGGCTGAGCGGCTTCTACGCCTTCCAGGATTCCCAGATCGGTCCGCACTCGTCGGTGGTGTGGGGCCATCCCCGCACCGAATACGGGGAATGGTCGCACATCGACTTCGACAGCGGCCAACCCACCACCACCTCCTACCCGTTGGCGGTGGATTTGACGGGCAACCGGCTGCCGATGCAGCCGAAGAACAAGCTGGCGTTGACGCTGAGCTACGAGCACTCCCTCGGCGACCTCGGCAAGCTCCAGCTTCTCGGCACCTTTACGTTCACGGACGCGCAGCATCCCAACATCGGCGGTGTGCCGGAGTACGAGATACCGGCCTATCGGCGGTGGGACGCGAGCGGGGTCTGGACATCCGCGGACGAGAAGTGGTCCGCGCTTCTCTTCGTGCAGAACGTCATGGACGAAGTCGGGCTGGTCGAGTTCCTGCCCATCAGCGGCTTGGGCAGCAATCCCTCGCTGGGGTATCCGACGAACCCGCGCGAGTTCGGCGTTCAGGTTCGCTACCGCCCGTTCCAGTAGGCGCGGCAGGCCGACGCTCAGCCCGCGTCGGCGCCTGCCGCCGGCATGGCGACGTATTGCCGGTAGCGTCCGCCCGGCTTCGCCAGCAGCGCCTCGTGGGTGCCGGTCTCTTTGATCTCGCCGGCCTCTAGAAAGTAGATGCGGTCCGCGTGCGCGATGGTGGACAGCCGGTGGGCGATGACGATCACCAACTTCTCCTTTGCCGCCTCGCCGAGCGCGTGTACCAGGTGTTCCTCGGTTTGGGGATCCAGCCCGGAGGTCGGCTCGTCCAGAATCAGAATGCGCGCGTCGCGCAGCAGTCCCCGCGCAATGGCGATGCGCTGCTTCTGCCCCACGGAGAGCTTGCTCGTCACCGTGCCGAGGTTGGTCGCGTATCCCTCGGGGAGCGCCGCGATGAAGTCGTGGGCGCCAGCGGTGCGGGCGGCGGCTCGCACCTGCGTCAAGGTGGCGCTCTTGTTGCCGTAGCGGATGTTGTCTTGGATCGAATCGGAGAACAGCTGCGTTTCTTGAAACACGTAGGACACTTGGCTTCGGAGGCTCTCCACCGACACGTCCTTGAGATCGACGCCGTCGATGGACACCCGACCTTCGGTGGCCTGCACGAAGGCCGGAACCAAATAGGCGAGGCTGGTCTTGCCGGCGCCGGTTGGCCCGACGAGGGCGATGATCTCGCCTGGACGGGCTTCGAGGTTGACGTTGCGCAAGGCGCGCCGGCCGTCGGGATAGGTCAATCCGACATTCTCCATCACAACGCCATGTTGGATGCGCGGCAGCGGCGCGCCGTGGCGCGTCCTCTCCGTCGGCAGGTCCAGCAGGAAGAACGCGCGCCTCATGCCGGCGACATACACCTGCCACTCCGTGTACATGTAGCCCCAAGCCGCGAACGTGGCGCTCAAGACGAAGAAGTAGTAGGCGACCACGAAGTAGTCGCCCGCCGTGAACGTGCCGTCGATCACGCGCTCGGCCATCACCACGAAAAACACCACTTGGCTGAGCATGAAGGCGAGGGTGCCGAACTGCTGGTAGGTCAGCTTCACCAGCGACTCCCGCCGGAAGCGGGCGAACGACTCCTCGCTCACCGCGCGGAACCGCTCGCCCTCGCGCTTGTTGCCGCCTAGGCTCTGCACCGCCAGCACGTTGCTCATGCCCTCTTCGATGTTGCTGGTGGTGTTGGCGCCCGAGGCGCGGCTGGCCTGGCTGCGGCGACGCGCCATGCGTGCGAAGGGAATCACGCACGCCAGCGTGAGCGGCATGGCCACGATGGCCAGCACGATCACCTCCGGGGCCGCGCCGTAGTACAGATGCATCATGATCAGGCAGGTGACCACGCCGAGCACGCCGGAGTAGAGCCCGACGGTGAGCCCCTCGAGCAGCAGGCTGGCGCTGGTGGTGTCGTAGAGGACGCGAAAGACGCTGTCGCCGATGCGCTGTTCGTCCAACGTGGTCATCGGCAGCGCTTGCGCCCGCGCCGCCAGTTGCGTGCGCAGAACATGGTTCAGCGCCTGTGAGAGGCGCAGATTCACCTTGAAGTCCAAGATGCCCAGAATGCCGCCCATCAGGCTGCCGGCGCGGTTCGCCTCGTTCTCGGTCTGCGTGGCCGTGTCGTGCCCTTGCGCCAACACCGCGGAGGCGGCCCCGGAAGCCCCGGCGGCGCTACCGGTGGGCGCGCCCGTCGGCGACCGGCCGGCGCCTCGGTTGGTGGTGGAGCCGAATACGATCACCATGAAAACGCCGAGCAGCAGTATCCACAGCATCATGGCGACGGCGCTCTGGCCGTCCAGAAAGAGCACGAACGGCGCGAGGTAGGGCGGGTAGCCGGCGGCGCCCGCGGCGATGGGCTGTCCGAGCACGACGTGATCGATCACCACCTTGCCCGGCCACGGCACCACCAGCAGGCGGAAGAGCGACTCCACGGTGATGAAGCCCATCTTCGCGGCGATGCGCGCCTTGAAGAGCCCGAAGTACGTGGCCACCCGCGCGAACACGCGCAACGTCTCCCGCAAGCCGATGTCGGTGCGCGTATCCAGCGCGCTGGCCGAGCGATCGAGTTGCTCCTCCGCTTGGCGCAGGGAGGGTTTGGCCTTGCGCCGCGAGCGCGCCTTCATGCCGTGTTGCCGCTTGTCTGCGGCGTCGCCTCGGCGCGCCGGGACAGCCTCGCCTCGGCGTACACCACATCCCGGTAGCGCCCGCCCTCAATGCGCATCAGATCCTCGTGGCTGCCGCTCTCCACGATCCGCCCGGCGTCGAGGAAGAGGATGCGGTCGGCTTGCGCGATGGTGGAGATGCGGTGGGTGATCAGAAAGATGGCGCGATCCTTGCCCCAAGCCGCCAAGCGGGCGAGAAGCCGATGTTCGGTGTACACGTCCAGCGCCGCCGTGGGCTCGTCCAAGATCAGGATGGGCGCGTCCTTCACCACGGCACGGGCGATCGAGAGACGCTGGCGTTGGCCGGTGGAGAGTTTGCCGCCGCGGTCGCTCAACACGGTGTCAAGGCCGTCGGGAAGGCCGGCGATGTACTCGTCCACGCAAGCCACGCGCGCGGCGGCCAGCACACGCTCGTCGCTCGCGTCGGGCACCACGTAGCGTATGTTGTCGCGCAGCGACATGCCGAACAACACGTTCTCCTGCAGCGCGACGGACACATGGTCGCGCAGGCTGTCCACATCCAGCTGGCGGATGTCGATGCCGTCGATGGCGATGGCGCCGGAGTCCGGATCGAAGAGGCGGAACAGCAGGCTCATGAGGCTGCTCTTGCCGGAACCGGTTGGCCCGACGATGGCGGTCACCGTGCCGGCCCGCGCGGCGAAGCTCACGTCGCGCAGCACCGGACGGCCCGCCTCGTAGGAGAAATGCACGCGGTCGAAACGGATTTCGCGTAGAGAGCGCGGCAGCGCGCGCGCGTTTGGGCTGTTCCTCACGTCCGGTTCGATGTCCAGAATGGCGAACACGCGGTCGAGCCCCATCGCCATGTCCTGGGCCTGCGTCCACCGCTCGACGAGATCGCGCACCGACACGCTGGCTGCGCCGAGCTGATCCTGCGCGGACTGGTAGGCGGACAGGTTCCAGCGCACGAAACTCAGCCCCACCAAGCCAACGAGGATGGTGGCGAAGGTCTCGCGCTCCCCATGCGCCCAGACGGCGGTGAGAAACTGCCCGGCCAGCAACACCGCCGCGGCCAGCGAAAACGCGACGATGCCGACCACGGCCATCAGCGATCGCGCCCGGTAGCTGGCGTGGAAGGCGCGCACGGAATCCCGCTCCAGCCGTTGGCGCTCGGCCTCCGTGCCGCCATTGGCCTTGACCAGGCGGATGGCGGCGAAGGTCTCCTGCACGCGCGACGTGAACGCCGAATTCACTTCGCGGGAGACGAGAGATCTCACCCGCATGCGTGGCGAGTACCAACGGCCCCAGAGGATGGCCAGCACGACGATGCTGAGCGTCATGGCGCCCAGGATGGGGTCGAGCGCGGCCAGGAAGAGGGCGCCGGTGGCATAGGCGACAACCAGGTGCGCGGCCTGCAGGGCCGTGCCGATGACGGCGGTCACCTGGGCGCTGTCTTGGTAGAGGCGGTACACCGAGTCCCCCACCCGGTGGCCGCTGTGGTAGCGCAGCGAGAGCCGGTGCCAACGCCTCAGCAGCGCCATGCGCAGATCCTGGTTCACGCGCTGCATGATGAAGATGTAGTAGTACGGCAATAGCATCATCGCGGGGATCTGCAGCACCCAGGCGGCAATCATGAATCCGGCGTACACCCAGGTCAGGCCGCGTCGCTGGTCCGCGGTGAGGGGTTGCAGATCGATGTTCGCCGCCGCGGCGCCCGCGTCCACGGCGGTCTGCCCGGCGCGGCCGGCCAATTCCGGCTGACCGAGGAAATCCGCGACGAACGGCGTGAGCGGCTGCGCCTGCAGGATGGACTGGCTGATCAGATCGACGGAAAACAGCGCGATCATCATCGTCAGCAACGTTGCGGCCAGCAGCAAGACGAAGTAGTAGACCAAGTGGCTGCCCAAGCGAATGCGAAAGCGCAATCGGCCGGCTTCAAAGCGGTATTGCAGAACCCAGATGCAGGCGCACCCGCAGGAGACCAGGCCCACATACACGTTGTCGCGGAGACCGTCCACGACGAAGACCGCAAACGCGAACGCGCCGGTGCCGAGGAACGCCAAGGCCAACGACGCGCCGACGTAGGCGCGGCCTTTGGCGAACAACAAAGCCCAAGAGAACGCGGCCATCAGCGCCGCGGCGGCCACGATCAGGTTGCCTTGCCAGTCCGCGCCGACGTGGGCCAACCCGGCGAGCGGCCCCGCCGCCGCCAAAGCCGTTGCCAACGGCGGCACATGGCGAGAGCTCCACTCGCCGTCTTGCCCGGCCCCGTCGGCCGGGTGTTCCGAGCGCCGAGGCACCTGCCGCCAGTAGCCGACGATGTGCGGCAGCAGATACGGCCACGTGCGCGCGAAAATCTTGACGATGGCGACGAAGCCGCGCTCGTCGGGTGTTTCCGCGGCCGCCGCCTCGCGCCGGCCGCCATCGCCCAGGAAGGGCAGCGCTTGCGCCAGCGCCCGCGCTTCCTCGCGGTGTCCAAGCCGGTCGCTGGGCGTCTCGTTGCTGCGTATGGCGAAGCCTCCCGAATGTCGGTGTTTGTCGCCCAGTGGCGCGGACGGCTGCGGCATACTAACCGGCGTTCGAGATCAATATGCTGGCACCAATGGGTTTGCCGGTATTCATGGAAGCGCAGGCTGGGGGCAAGAGAATACGATGGCTGTGGAGACGAGACTGCTTGGCCGCACCGGCGTACAGGTGAGCAACCTGTGCCTCGGCGCGTGGAACTTCGGCGCGCGCGCGTCGCCGGAGGATTCCTACATGATCGTCGACCGCGCCATCGAGCGCGGCGTCAACTTCATCGACACCGCCAACGCCTATTCGCGGGGCCGTAGCGAGACGATCACCGGCGAGGCGCTGAAGCGCAACGGCAAACGCGACCGGGTCGTGCTGGCCACCAAGTTCCACGGCGTGATGGCGGACGACGATCCGAACATGCGCGGCACCAGTCGGCGCCACGTGATCGCCGCCTGCGAAGCGAGCCTGGCGCGCTTGCAGACCGACTACATCGACCTCTATCAGTTGCATCGACCGCGCTCGGACACCGCCATTGACGAAACCTTGCGCGCCCTTGACGACCTGATTCGCCAAGGCAGGGTGCGCTACGTCGGCACGTCCAACTTCGCCGCGTGGCAGATGGTGGAGGGGCTGTGGGCGGCGGAGAAACACGGCCTGAATCGCTTCGTTTGCGAACAGCCGCCCTACAACCTGCTCGACCGTCGCGTTGAGCGCGAGCTGATGCCGATGGCGCAAACCTACGGCGTGGCGACCATCCCTTGGAGCCCGCTTGCCGGCGGCCTGCTCACGGGCAAGTACCGGCGCGACGAAGCGCCGCCCGCCGGCAGCCGCTTCGCCGCGGCCGACGTGCTGCAAAGGTGGGGCCAACGAGCGCGCATCTTCGACGTGATCGACGGGCTGCGGGCTATTGCGGAGCGGCGGGATGTGCCGCTCTCGCATTTCGCGCTAGCCTGGGTGATGGCACAGCCCGGAGTCACCAGCCCGATCATCGGCCCGCGGACGGTGGAGCAGCTAGAGAACTATCTGGACGCAGCCTCTCTGGCGCTGGACGACGAGGACTTAAAAGCGGTGGATGCGGTGATCCCTCCGGGCAGGATGGTCGCGCCCTTCTACGAGTCGGACTTCGGCCCGCACCAATTCCGCATCTAGGCGCACCCTTGCGGGCGCGATCAAGTTTGCTTCGCAAACTTGCCTCATTTGTTAAGGTCAACGCCACTCAAGGAGTCTGGCGTGTGCGGCAGGAAGAACGAGGAACAGCGATGAATGAGGAGGCGTCTTGAACGACGAATTGCAGGGCAAAGTGGCCATCGTCACCGGCAGCGCCGGCGGCATTGGCACGCACATATGGCGCTGGCCTTCTCCGGCGACGCCGGCTTCCGCGAGCGCCCGACGCTGGGGCCGGGCGGCGTCTCGGCGGCGGACATCGACGAAATGGACGGCGTGCGCTGGGCCAGGCAGCGCGCCAACCTGCGCAGCGGGCCAAGCACCGAGCATCCGGTGGCCGGAGCGCTCGCCGCTGGCGAAGAGGTGACGGTGAAAGGCCGGGTGCGCGATTCCGAGTGGCTGCTGGTTGCCACCAGCGAAGGCGGCGAAGCGTTCGTGTACGCGCCGCTGTTGGACGATCGGCCGCCCTCGGCGTCCGAACCAGCAACGCCGACGCCGGCGCCCGTGCGCGACACGGCATTGGAGGCGACTTTCTGGGAGTCTGTGAAGGATGGCGACGCGGCCGGCTTCAAGGCGTACTTGGAACAGTACCCCGATGGCACATTCGCGCCGCTGTTCGCCCCCGCTCGGAGGACGAACGGCGGCGCTTCGACTAGGCGGGAACACGCGGCATCAAGCGTCGTCGCGGCGTAGAAGGCACCGTTATGGTCAAACGTCCAACCGAGCGCGGGGCGCCGCTGCACTTCGCGGGGCGCGAGTTGGAACTCGCCTTGTTCCAGAACTTCCTCGAGAGTGCCGATCCTCGTGCCGGCATCCTGCTGGTGACTGGCATGCCCGGGGTGGGCAAGTCTCAGTTGCTGCACCGCTTCGAGGCCAACTCACGCGACGCAGGGCTGGCGGTGCTGTCGTTGAACACCGCGGACTTGGCCATTGGCGACAGCCAGTTGTTCATGCAGATCGCCCACGCGATGGGGATGGACGATGCGGGAGCGCGGATAGCCGACAAGGCCCCGAAACAAAGCGGCCGCAGGTGGAGTCTGAAAGCGCTGGTGGGAACCAGCTACGGCGAGACCACGGAGCATGTCCGTGAAGAACGCACTCTCAACGCGATGATGACGATGCTCTCAAGGGAGGGCCCGCCACGGCTGCTGGTGGCGATTGACGAACTGCAAAACATCGACGAGGGCGGCGCAACGCGGCTTCGCGTATTGCACGAAGGTGAGCACGGATGCCCTGTGCAAGTGATCGGTGCGGGATTGCAGCACACTCTCGACGTACTGCGGCAACACGGCATTTCGCGCACCGCCGCGCCCATCGAACTGGGGCCGCTGGCACGACCGGAAACCTATGAAGCATTCGTGGAAGGCTACTCCGCAGGCACGGGCGCGCAACTAGCCGACGAAGTGGCGGAACGGATGGCCGAGCGGTCGCAGGACTTCCCGCAGCACATAACAGCATACTTGCAGGGCGCAGTGGCGGCCTTTGAGAAGCACGGAGACGTTGTCGGCGATGCCATCGAGGAAGCCATGGCGCATGGCGACAAGATTCGCCGGCGCTATTACGACCACCGTTTGGACGCGGTCGGCGGAATCCCACAGGCACTGCCCCTCATCGAACTGTTCGAGCACCGCGCCGAGATGTCGCGGACCGGCATTGAGGCTGCGCTGAACGACAAGGGGATTGACGGGGCGGAGATGGTGTCAGCCGCCATCAGGCACGGCCTGCTGACGCAGCGACGAGGCATCCTCAGCATCGGCATCCCATCCTTCCGCAGTTACCTGCAAGACGAATCGAAGACGTACAGGAAGGTCTTGCGGCGCGAGGGGCACCAGTGAACCACCATGCGACGCAGCAGCACAGGTACTGCGGCTGCGTCCGTGCCCTTCAACGATTGGAACTGATGGTCATCGCGAGTGCCCTGTAGACATAATGCGACAACCATCGTGAACGGAGGAGAGATGGGAACCGTTCATTCGATTGCCATCACGCGCCATGGCCGAGTCGTCGCACACTTGACGCCGGCGGCGGCAACAAGCTCCGAAAGGGAACTTGCGGTGCGGCAGTTTCTCGAAGCGCGCGCGGCTTGGAGGCCCACGGGGTTGTCGCGGGAGGAGATTCAGTCCGCTAGGCACCAAGGCCACCGCTTCTGACCTGTCACGGATGTTCGTTCTCGATGCATCCGTCGCTGCCTGTTGGCTGCTTGACGACGAGGACGACGCCGATGCCAACGCGGCGCTCGAGCGCCTTGGCCAGGAATACGCGCTGGTGCCGCAGCTCTGGCACATTGAGATACGCAACTGCTTGCTGGTCGCCCGGCGAAGGCGGCGACTTTCGGGCGACGACCTCAGAGAACGGCTTCGCGCACTGGCCGGCTTGCCTGTGCGCACGGACGCCGACTTCGATCCAGACTCTTCGTTCGCGCTGGCGGATAGGCACGGGTTGTCCCTCTACGACGCGCTGTATCTGAACTTGGCGCAGAGACGAGGCATCCCTCTGGCCACCTTGGACAAGACTCTGCGTGGTGCAGCACATTCCGATGAACCATCCCGCCAACTGTTCCTCTGCCACCGCTAGCTGCGATTCGGACCTGTCGCAGTACATGGAACAGCTGGACGAGCAGGGCTACGCGGTGGTGCCGCCGGAGGTGACGGGCATGTCGCCTGCAATGATCGACGAGCTAGTGAAGCGGCTGCTCGACAAGTCCGAAGCGCTGGTCGGTTGCAAGTTCTCCGTGGAGGAAGGGCCGGAACGCCCGCTCGACTACGGTGGATTCCGCGGCTTCTTGGAGCGCATTTCCGGGGCCGAACCAAGCCAGTTTCAGTTGATGCGGCTGTGTACATACCACCGCGTGTTCCGCGATCTGGCGGTGAATCCCGTGGCGACGGCGCTCATCGACCACCTGTTCGGCGCCGGCGACGATGCCGCGCGCAGCCCTGCCCGCTTCAGCTCGCACAACTGCTTCGTCAAATGGGCGGGCGAAGGCTACGGGGACTCCCTCGGCTTGCATGCCGACCAAGCCGGCGTGCCGCTGCCGTGGGGCGAGCACGCGTTGAACGCCAACTGCAACTGGTGCCTGACGGACTACACCCGGGAAGGCGGCGCGTTCGCGTGCGTGCCGGGCTCGCATCGCCGCAGGTGCCCTCCGCCGCTGCCGGATTGCGTTGCCGACGCGATCGCGGTGGAGTGCCCGCGCGGCTCTCTCATCGCCTTTCACGGCGCGCTGTGGCACGGCGCGTTCCCCAAGCAGACGCCCGGCCTTCGGCTGACCCTTTCCTACTTCTACCGGCACATGGCGCTACTGCCGCAAGACGACATTCCCAACCACTTTCCGAGAGCGCTTGCGGACGACTGCGCCGACCCCGCGCTCTTCAAGCGGCTGGCCGGTTTCGGCAGCCCGTACCGGTCGCAGGTGTATCCGCTGCCGCGGGCGGTGGCGGGCTGACGGCGGCTGGCGCGCGCTATCGCGCCGAGCGCTATTAGCCCACCCGCGAGAACTCGATGTAGAACCGCACCGGGCCTTCCGGCGCCACCCGATGCCGCACTTCCGGGACGATGACCGCGCTCGACGCTCGATCGACCCGGAACGAGCGGTCGATCGGCGGGCCGACGTGATACCGCAGTACGCCGCAGATCACATGGATGCGTGCCCAGACGCCCCGCTTCGTGGCGTGCTCGGATGTGAGCCCGGACGGCACGGTCGTCTCGTCGAACTCCGGCGTCCGGTGATAGGCGACGCATCCCTCGGGCCATTCCATCCGGTCGCAACGCACGCAGTCGAGGGCCGAGCCGAGCATCCCCTCGCGTCCGGCCTCGCTCACGACCCACGGGCGGTTTGCGAAGGGCGGACGATGGCGGACATGCTGGCCGTGGGCGCAATCGAGATTCGCAACCCAGTCGCCGTCCTCGTCAAGGCGAAAGCCGATGATCGCGCGCCTCACGGCACCGCCGTCCCTGACGTCAACGCCGATCCACAGCCGACTTGCCAATCCACGCCCACTCGCGGGATCGGGCGCTCGTCCGCTGGCTGGCGCGCGTCCTTGTGTCCGGAGGGCCGGGTTGTTCCGGCACGGCGCCGCGGAGGGCTGTGGTACGGTGCGCGTCTCATGTCCGCATCCTCGCCAAAACTGCACAGCATAGCCTTGACGGGTTTCCGCAGCCTTGCGTCGGAACGGATCGTGCTCGACAACCCGACTTTTCTGGTCGGGCGGAACGGGGCGGGCAAGAGCAACTTGGCGGATGCGTTGTCGTTCATCGCGGAGGCTATGGCGGCACCCCTGCTAACCGTCTTCGACCGTCGGGGAGGGTATCTGTCCGTGGTGTCCCGGGGTCAAGAGGGCCTTGGCGTCGCTGTCGAGCTGCGGAACATCAGCGTGATGGAGAAGTTGCAGGCGACCTACGGATTCGTTCTGCAACCGCATGGGGACGACGGTTTCAAAGTTCAGCGCGAAGTCTGTCGAGTGACCCAAGAGGATGGATCGGTCAGGGGGTTCGAGAGGAGCGAGACAGGCTTCGAGAGCAATCCGGCGGTTGACATTCGAGATCCTGTGGAAGAGCGCGGCGAGATGGTCCTCAAGCCTGCTGTGGAGCACGACGCCTTGGCGCTTCCTCTCGTCGCGGGACACTATCCATTCCGCGAGGTCCATGACGTTCTATCGGCCATGCGCGTGTACAAGATCGATCCCCTTGCGCTCCACAGCCCACAGAGTCCCGATGAAGGCAGGCGGCTGCTTGCGAACGGCAGCAATGCGGCGAGCGTATTGAAGCATCTTGGACGGCATTTCCCCGAAGAGTTGCCCAACATTCTCGATCTGCTGGCTGCCATCGTTCCCAGCATGAACGACGTGCAACCGACGATGTACGGCAACAAGCTCTCTTTGGAGTTCACTCAGCGGTTGAAATCCGATGACGTCGCATTCGATGCCGCCGACATGTCCGACGGCACGCTTAGAGCATTGGGGCTGATCACCGCCGTCTTCCAAAGGCCGACGCCGCCCATCGTGGTGATTGAAGAACCGGAATTGACCATGCATCCCGGCGCGCTTGGCGCGATCCTCGATCTCTTGCGGCATGCAAGCGAGCGAACGCAGGTTGTGGTGACCACGCACAGTCCGGACATCCTTGATGCGCGTTGGATAGAAGAACGTCACCTGCGGCTTCTGGAGTGGGAGGATGGGAAGACGAAGGTGTCGCGGATTTCCGACGCATCTCGAGCCATCCTCGCCGAAGGTGTCATGTGCGCGGGAGAGTTGCTGCGGTCGAATGCCCTTAGGTCCGCAGACCCTTCCTAGCCACGATGGAACCGAAATCGAGTGAAGCTGATCCAGCCAGTCGTCGAAGGCCACGGCGAAGAGGAGGCACTGCCGGTTTTGCTGCGGCGTTTTGCGCAATGAAGCCCGTGCTTGGGCGGTGGAGATTGGATCGCCCATTCGCCGACCCCGCGATAAGCTGGCAAGCGAACATGGCGTGATGCAAGCCGTAACGATCGCGCGCCGTCAACCTGCCTGCGAGGCAATCCTCATCGCGTTCGATGGCGATCGGGACTGTCCCGCTGAACTCGGCCCCAAGGTGCGAGGATGGGCCGCGGCAGCGGCTGGCGGTCTGCCGTGCGAAGTGGTTTTGCCGCACCGCGAATACGAGGCTTGGTTCCTGGCCGCCATCGAATCGTTGCGGACGCACGATCTCATCAGAACGAACGCGGAATCCCATCCAAACCCGGAACAGCCGCGTGGCGCCAAGGAGCAGCTGAAAGAGCGGCTGGCTGCGGGCAGGATATATTCGCCGACGAAGCACCAAGCCGCACTTAGCGCGTCGTTCTCCCTGGAACTCGCCTATCGCCGATCCCGATCGTTCCGGAAGCTCACGACCTCGTTCGGTTCGCTGCTGAAGGCAATGGGTGAAGACATCGGTGTCTGGCCTCCAAAGCACTGGTTCGATAGCTGAGTCGGGAGACAGTTCATTCCGGTTCATGCGGCCTTGCCGATGAATTCGAACGCGTCGGACAGCCACCGAAATCGCAGGACTGCGTAGCGACGTCGGGCGCCGCGTCTCCTTCCGGCAAGGCGTTGCCGATGCGCTCGAAGTGCAGGATTGCGCTTGTTCCCTCGTCGAAAAGGTAGGCGTGCTTGCCGTCCGGGCTTGCCAGCAGTTCGCTGGGCGATGGGAACTTGGGGACGTGGTTGTTGAAGCGGTCCGGGCGCCAGTTGGCGATGTAGTCGGCGGCCTGCGGCCTCGTCTCTTCCGCTTCGCCGCGCAGGGCCACCACGAACGCGGAGTTCCGGCAGAAGGCGTCCAGCGCGTTGCCGTCGGCCCGCGCCAAGGCGAGCCCGCATGAGCGGCCGTCCCGGTACGCATACGAAGGATCGAAGCCGTCAGCCCACAGCGTCGCCAAATACTCGATCCGCGTGGGTGTGGTCCGCGTGTACACATCGGGTTCTGAAGTCCAAGGCCGACCGCCCGACGATGCTCATCACCGACGAGGCGCACCACGCCGCGATGCCGGACGACCGCATAGGCGCCTCGCCACCGCGCTGCTGCAGCGCTGCACGGACATGGACGTGCGCGTTGTCGGCATGGCCGCCACGCCGTGCCGCCTGGAGGACGACTACGAAAACGCAACGCTCCAGGGTGCGGCAGGCCTCAGCCGCCGTAGAAAGTGCCGCAATACGCGGTCGGCGACATAACCCACTAGTAAGACGTTTGTGAAGAGACCTGCGCATGCGCCGCCCTCTCGAAGTCGCCCGCGGTCTGCGGAGCTTTCTGGTCGCTATCGGCGCTGCGTGCGCCGCGGACTCCGACCTCAGCCCCCTCAGCCTGGTGCGCATGATGCTGGCGGTAGTGGACTGCGTGCGGTGCGCTCGGAGCGCCCTGTCTTCCCCGAGCGGCGACGACCAGCCCTCGCTGAGCGATACAATCCGCCGCATGACGATCCACTTCAAGGACGCCGCGAACCTCGAAGTGCGGGACGGCGGCCTCGACTTCGACTACGCGACCGGCGAGGACGTGGAGGGCGCTACGCCGCCACGCTACGCCGAACTCATGCACTTTCAGAACCTGACCGCCAGACTCCGCGAGTTCGGCGCGGGGTTCGACGGCGAGATCGTCCCAAGCGGCATCTCCGCCCGCCACAAGCGCCACCTGGCCACGGTGGTGATCCGCCAGTACCAAACCCTGTGCGACGACCTGACCGCGCTGGTGGGGCGCTGCCGCAACCAGACGGGCGGCGCGGACGTGGCGTTCGCGCTCCGCGAATCGGAGAACACCCGCTCCCAAGGCTACGACGCGGTGTTCACCGATGGGGGCAAGGTGCTGACCGCCTACTCCGGTTCGTTCGCCGATGCGGCCAAGTGGGCGGACGCGACGACGCTCATCGAACCCGTGCGCGCCCACTTCGTGCCGCCCGACGACGGGGCCGCGTACCAAGCGCACAAGACCGCCCGCGAGACCGCGCACCGGAACGCGGCGTGCGATGCCATGGAGGCCGCGCTCGTCGAGATGAAGGCGTCCTACGGGGCTTGGACGCTGTGGCCGCCGGAGTAAGGTTGCCGAACGACAACCCGCCGTTCGCCGCCCGGAACGGCGGCTTCCAACACGGCACGAAGAGGCTTCCCATGAGAATCTTGACCGCCTTGACCGCGCCGGAACCTTGAACGAACCACAGGAGGGACAATGGCGGAAACCGCCAGAATAGCGCTGCTGCTCTTGACGGTCCTGGTGTCGGCGGCGATCTATTTCCTGCCCGCGCTGGTGGCTGTCGCGCGCAACGTGCAAGTCAACCGTGCGTTCGGGGTCTTCATACTCAACCTGTTTCTCGGCTGGACGCTGATCGGTTGGGTGGCCGCTCTGGTGTGGGCCGTCGTTGAACCGGCAGCGCAATCCAAGGAGGGGTTCCGCGACGCCTGGCGCGCGGGTTTGTTCCGCCGGCGTCTTCCAACAGAACACGAGGAGACTTCCGAATGAGAACTATGGCCGCCCTTGCGGCGCTGCTGGTGTGCGCCGCAAGCCAAGCGCAAACCGTCGACATCTGCGACCGCACGCCGCAAGTGCGGCGAGCCATACTGAGAGCGCTTGACGCCGATTACTGCGATGCCGTGGCTTCCGCAAGGCTTGCGCGTATTGAAACCTTGTTCATGGAATCACACGGGTTGACGGCATTGCGCGTGGGTGACTTCGAGGGACTTGACGGATTGGTGAAGCTGCACTTGACCGGGAACCGCTTGACGGCCTTGCCGGGCGGCGTGTTCGATGGACTCGACAGCTTGGAAAATCTGTACTTGAGCGCGAACCAGTTGACGGCCCTGCCGGACGGCGCGTTCGACGGGCTGACCAGCCTGCAACGGCTGGACTTGCATCACAACCGGTTGACGTCCCTGCCGGAGGGCGCGTTCGACGAGCTGACCGGCCTGAGATCGTTGGGCTTGTCCGGCAACCAGTTTGCGACCCTGTCGCCGAGGGTGTTCGATGAACTCTCCAGATTGGAACTGCTGTCCTTGAGCGAGAACCGCTTGACGACGCTGCCGGACGGCATCTTCGAGGGGCTGGACGGATTGGGTAGGCTGTGGCTGGAAGGGAACCAGTTGACGACCTTGCCGAACGGCGTCTTCAATGGGCTGTCCAGCTTGAATTGGCTGAACTTGACGGGGAACCGATTGACGACCTTGCCGAGCGGCGTCTTCAATGGGCTGTCCAGCTTGGTGGCGCTGGATTTGCAAGAGAACCGGTTGACGACCCTGCCGGACGGCGTGTTCGACGGCCTGACCAGCCTGGTACGGCTGTCCTTGCAAGAGAACCAGTTGACGACCTTGCCGAGCGGCGTGTTCGACAGCCTGACCAGCCTGCAACGGCTGTTGTTGAACGGCAACCGGTTGACTTCCTTGCCGGCCGGCGCGTTCGACGGCCTGACCAGCCTGCAACGGCTGTGGTTGAACGGCAACCGGTTGACTTCCTTGCCTGCCGGCGTGTTCGACGGCCTGACCAGCCTGAATTCGCTGTACTTGCAAGAGAACCGGTTGACGACCTTGCCGGACGGCGTGTTCGATGGACTGGCAAGCCTGCAACACCTGAACTTGAGCGACAACCACCTTGTGGGGTTGACCCGCGACGCCCCGTTGTTTGCGGAACTCTCTGGAGTTGATGTTCTTTTGGACAGGCAAAGCGGCGCGTTCGTGGACATTTGCGACCGGACGCCGCAAGTGAGGGACGCCATCACCGATGATTGCGCCGCGGTGGGAATAGCGAAGTGGGTTGCGGCCATCAAGACCTTGAACCTTGGATCGAAGGGATTGAAGGCGTTGCGACCGGGAGACTTCGAGGGGCTGTTCAGTCTGCAAACTCTGGACTTGCACGGGAACCGGTTGACGACCCTGCCCGCCGGCGTGTTCGATGGACTCGACAGCCTGCAAACGCTGTCCTTGGGCGGGAACCGGTTGACCACGTTGCCGGAAGACGTGTTCGAGGGGTTGTCCAGCCTGCAAACGCTGTCCTTGCACGGCAATCAATTGACGACCCTGCCGCCGGGGGTGTTCGAGGGACTGTCCAGCTTGGAGTATCTGGACTTGGGCGAGAACCGCTTGGCGACGCTGCCGGACGGCATCTTCGACGGACTCGCCAGCTTGCGTAGGCTGTTCTTGTGGTTCAACCTTTTGGTGCGCTTGCCGCCCGGCGTGTTCGATGAACTGGACAGGTTGGGGGAGCTGTATTTGAGTTACAACCGATTGAAGACTTTGCCGGAAGGATTGTTCGATGAACTGGACATATTGTGGAATCTGCGATTGAGCCACAACCACCTTGCGGGGTTGACCCGCGACGACCCGTTGTTTGATGGGTTACGACGGGGTGAGCGATGGGGTGACTTTAGATTGGGCTATCAATCGTCACCGTACCTTCCCGCCGCCGTGCCTTTGATGCTGTCGGCTTCCAACCACGGCAAGCAGGGGTTCGTTCGCATCGTCAACGAAGGCGATGAATCCGGCAGCGTCAGCGTCTTCGCGGTCGACGACGGCGGCCACGCGCCCGATCCGATAGAGATTCGGTTGGGCGCGGGTCAGGTGGTTCACTTCAACTCCGACGACCTTGAGGACGGGAATCCGAACAAGGGCATCGAAAGCGGCGTGGGGAACCCTGTTGAGGGGGATTGGAGATTGGACGTTGCGACCGCCCTGCCGGTGCGGGTGATGTCGTTCGTTCGCCACGCGGACGGGTTCCTCACCGCCATGCACGACGTGTTGCCCAGTCTTGCGGCGCACACCTTCAACCCTGGAAGGAACGCGAACCAAGCTAGCAGTCTACGCCTTGTGAACGGCTGGAACGATGCGAACGTGAGCATCGAAGGCGTTGACGATACCGGAAACACCGCAGGGCCGGTGACCTTGCCGGCGACGGGTTGGAGGAACGAGAGTCGCACACTGTCGGCGGTCGACCTTGAGAGCGGGGCGAACGGCTTGACGGGAACGCTCGGCGAAGGCGCAGGGAAGTGGAGGCTGTTCATAGACGCCGGACGTGAAGTTGTCGGCATGAGCCTGCTTGAATCGGCCAGCGGGCACTTGACCAACATTTCGACAATGGGCGTTGCCATCGAGAATGACCGCGTTGCCGCCGCCGTGCCTTTGATGCTGTCCGCCGCCGATTCAACGCGGCGGGGGTTCGTCCGCGTCGTCAACGAGTCCAATCAGTCCGGCGTGTTTCGCGTCTTCGCGTTCGACGACCGCGGCCACGCGCCCGATCCGATCGAGATTCGGTTGGGCGCGGGGCAGGTGGTTCACTTCAACTCCAACGACCTTGAGGACGGGAACGCGGGCAAGGGCATTGAAGGAGGCGTGGGCGGCCCGGTTCAAGGCGATTGGAGATTGAACGTCGAGACTGACATGGCGGTTCGGGTGCTGGCCTTCGTCCGCCATAGAGACGGGTTCCTCACCGCCATGCACGACGTGCTCCCGAGGGACGCCGACGGACGGCTTGCGGCGCACACCTTCAACCCCGGCGGCAACATGAACCAAGCGAGCAAGCTGCGCCTTGTGAACACCGGGGCGAACGACGAGGACGTGAGCATCGAAGGCGTCGACGACCAAGGCGGCAACGCGGGGCCGGTGACGTTGACGCTGCCCGCGGGCGAATCCCGCACCCTGTCGGCGTTCGACCTCGAGAACGGAGCGCGGGGGTTGGCCGGAACGCTCGGCGACGGCGCTGGCAAATGGCGCTTGCTCATAACCGCCGGGAGTTCGGTTGTCGGCATGAGCCTGCTCGAATCCGCCAGCGGGCAACTGACCAACATATCGACGGCGGGCGTCGCGGGCGACGGGCAGTAGGCGTATTCACTCGGAGCGGGGCGAGAGGATCGTCCATGTCGCTTTCGATGACGGCCCGACGCACCCCTATCGCAGGTACTTGGCGACCGCGCCCGCGCCCCGCACGGCGGGGCCGGTTGGCCAACCAACGGTTGCCGAATGACAACCAACGCGCCGCGACCGTCGCCCGTCGACACCGCCGGTCACTCAGGGATCGCATACGATGCCGTGTAGAGGTGGCGCGGTTGAACAAGGAGCATGGAAACGGCAGGTGGGCGGCGCACTGCGCGACACGTTCGACGGGCGCACCTACCTGTTCTCGGAGATCACCCACCCCGGCACAACCCCTCCGAGGTGCGGGAGCGCAAGGCGATGTCGGTGTGAGGTTCGCAGGCGGCGGGTGAAAGCCCCGCTTGCGGTCAAAGGGTGTCAGCCTTCATCGTGACGCTGACAACGAAACTGCTGTCTTCCCGCTCGTCTTTTGAGACGGTGTACCTAATGTTCTGGCGCAAGCCAAGCATGTCGATCATTATTTCGCTGCTCCAACCCATACTTTCCGCCTTTGCTTTCGCATTCTCGATCGCGTTTTCAGGTGCTGAGTATTGGGCACTGCAACTGTAGCGATCCACCTTAATGTTGTGATCAACCATCGTCACAAGATCAACGGTGGAGTCGTCAACACAAAGCTCGTACTCCTCGCTCTCGCCCACAAGTTCGCGGCACATGATCTGCGTGACAAGCGCTATCGTATCGTCATCGCCACAGTCCGGAACCCCCCGACTGCAACCGCAAAGAGCGACCGTCGCGCCGAGCACGACAGCCGGAAGCGGGTTGTTCTTCAACCAGACCATTGATTTAACCTCGTGTGTTTGGTTCCCCAACGGAACGCACAGGCGGCCAGCATAGCACCGTTCCCGCCAGCTTCGTCGTCCGCCAGAACCTGAACCTGCTGCGGCGCGACTTGGACGAATGCCGCGCCGCTAGCTAGGTCCCCACCGCGATCACGTCGTCCACGCGGCTTCGGCCAGCCGGGCGCACAGCATGGCCCTCTGGGACTCCCGGTTCGCTTCATTCAGGGAGTCCAGCAACCGCCGTTGGTCAGCGCCATGGCCATTCGGTCAAGGCGGCGATGGTTCTTACCACACCCCGCCGCAGCGTGGCGGCATACAATCTCCCACCGGGGCTATGCGGCTTTGCCTTTGAGAGAGCGCCAACCACGAGGAACCCACCCATGAGAACCATCGCACCCGTCGCCGCGCTGCTGCTTGCCGCAACCGCGCCGCGGTGCCTTCGCGGCGGGCAACCTCGGCCATTGGCGCGGTCAAGGCGGCGATGGTTCTCATTGCAGTTCTCCAAACCCCTCGCGCTCCCACTGGGCCTCAGGCAATGTCCGGCACTCGGCGTATCGGCCGGGCAGGTGTGCTTCGTAGTATATGTTCGTGTTGTGTACGGTGATGATGGCTATCGCTGCATATTTCAACTGCACCAGTGCTCCGCGCTTGGCAGTTCCCGGACCAATGCAACACATCCGACGCACTAGGCGGCCCTTCCGCCCACGACAATTGCTTCGCATAATCAGCCGCCAGCCGTTCACCGGCATGCGCGGACGCTCGAACCAAGGCGGGCGGTTTGCAAACCACCTTCCGCACCATCGCCGCGGCCAGCTTGCTTCAACGAGGCCTCGGCGGTGCCGCGGTCGTCCAACCAAAAGTGGCACAAGAAATGGCGCAAGACAACCCCCACAGAGAGCCATATCCGTTGATTATCAATGGGTTACAGTAAAATGGCAGAGCACCATCCCCGCTCTCCGTGCCGCCCCACCTAATCCAAATGCGATTGCCCTGGATTGGCCAGTTCTACCCCTTGACAGCGCTTAGAACGCGCCGTAGGGTTGCAAGGTAGCGGTAGGCGAGGGCATGTCTGCGAATCAGTGGCACCCATCCGGGGCGGAATGCGGTCCGTAGACCCTGCAAGCATGTTGGGCGATGCCCCGTCGTATGTGTGGCAACAACACCTAGGGTGAGGCGTGCTGATGGCGAACTCCGATCGCACGGTAGGCAAGCTCCCTGCGAGAGTGGGCGGTACGGCCTTCAACTTAGGACAGCGAGTAAACCATGGACCACAAGGTTGACATCTCCAACATGTTGGACGGCTTGCGTCCGTTCGTAAGGAGAGTAGCGATCATTCGCAATCCGACCAAGAGGATGTTCTCCGCTTGCCTCCGATCATCTGTCGTCAAGACGTTCGAGTTCTTGACCGTAGCGTCGACTGCGGACAGTAACGAAGTGTTTTTCCTCGTGCCGTCGCTCCGGAGCATTACCGAAGACATCATTGTCTTGAGGTATATCTCAACCTTACAGAGCCAACTTAGGGATCAAGCCATACAGAGCATGATGATAAGCTCAGTTCGTGCGGGAATTGGGTTGCAGAGTAGTTTTTTCCAAAGACATAGGCGTCAGCAACCCGTACTCAATATTCCTGATGATAACTCACACTCCTCGGCCAAGACGTTCTGGCGCAATAACGGATGGCCTGGATTAGATAGGGAAATGCCTCCTGTGAAAGAGTTAGCTAAAAAGTGCGGGCCAGAAACTCTTGAGTTTATCTACGAATATGTCTTTAGACTAACTTCATCTAGCGTCCACTTTAGCGCCCAACATCTACTTCGGATGGGGTGGGGAGATTCCCGGTCGGGGAAAGTGACCTTTGATTACAGGAATATGGCTCCGTATTTCTCGACAATAAATCTGATCTACGGCAGCGTCTTGTTCTGTATGTATTTTAAACTATTCAAGAGGTTCTTGCGGCCGGCAGTGCATGAACGCGAAGCAATAGAGAGACTTCGACGAAAGGTGGATCACGAAGCTCGTTGGCCAGAACCGGTAACGTTTGAGGAAATGAACGTCCGCGTTCCAAGCCTTCGTCACATCATTGATGAACTGCGGCACTTGGCAGCGGGGCGGTTCGGCGTCGCGGCGGGCGATGCGCTGGCAGCGCTGCTGGCCAACGAGAAAGACATCGAACGGCTGGCGAAAGTGGGCGACTTGGTGGTCGGCTGCACGAACGCGGAGGAGCTGTTGCGGCGCGGCAGAGGTCTGCTCAACGGCGGGAGCTAGCGCTGTTTCGGCCGTGCCGTCCGCTCCTGCAGCGCGATCGAGAACGCCGCTGCGGCTCCTGACAATCCGCGACGACGCCATCTGCCCGGCTTGAGGGGAGCGCGGTGACTCCCGCCGCCTTGCCGTCATCGAGGTTCCGCAAGGTTCGGGCGTGTTCCCGACCATTGGGCAGGTGGATTGCCTTGAAGAGATGGGAAGCGGGCGGTTCTGCGCCGCGACCTACGAGTGCGCCGATGAGAGCGGCGACCTGTGGGGCGACCTTGCGAACCACGACGGGCGCAGGGCGATAGGGGTTGAATCCCCGGTGGCGCGGGAGCGCGATTGCACGATCACCGTGGACGGCAAGGCGGTCATCCGGTGGTTCGTCGGGTTCTCGCCGGATGGCAGACCTCCCCGCCCTTGCCCGGGTTCCGGTGTGGCGTACAATTCCCGCCATGTGGCGATACCGTTTTTCGACTCGGCCACCTTCAAGGCGGGGAGACGTTGAGTAAAGAAGGCACACCGAAAACTGTCAGGGCAACCGCCGACAGAATCATCGATCGCGCGAAGAGCGCTGGCGAGAAGGTAGGACGTCTCGGCGACACTGCGAATTCGATTGCAGAGAAAGTTCGGAGCGGATCGGAAAAGTCCGTTTCCGCTGCTGGCGACATGGCTGACAAAGCCTCTGACTTCGGCAAGCGCAGCATCTCGGCGGCCACGGACATTGCTTCCCGGAGCGGGACCGCAGTGCGAAGCAAAACCACTCAAGCGGTAGACGCCGTCTCGAAGTCAGCCGAGCGCACAAGGCAGCATGCCGGGCCGACGGCTCGAAAAATCGCCGAGTCTGTCCGGGAACAGCATGGGCAGTCGGTGGAAAAACTGAAGCAAACAGCCGAAGTGGTTGCCGAAGGTGCCGGGAGCGTCGGCAAGCGAATCCGGGAAGCGACAGGCGATGCGGCTGACCAGGTCGCGCAAACGACGCGGGACGCTACCGAGTCGGTGAGCGAATCCGTGACGGAAGCCGCCCATTGGACTTCACAAACGGCGAAGCAAGCCGGTGCGAAGACCTCCGTGGTCGCAACTCAAGTCTCCGGCTCGATCGCAGATGCCGTTGCTAGGAGTTACCGCATGTCCGAACCTGCCGCTCGCAAGTGGGCGGAATCGGTCAGAGTCTTTGCTACGCATATCGAGTTGGCGGCGCAGGGCGTCCTAGCCAGCAAACTTTCCAGTTACTTGGACGACGTGCTGAAAGAACTCGTCAAGGGAAAGCCAACTGCCTTCTGCAAGGCGATGGACGCCGAGTACGCCAAGACGCATATTGGTGGGAATCTTCACCGTTTCTTTGATGGCGGACACACGATCTGGGGGGCTGTGCGTGCCGCGAAGGGTGTGGAGGGAGACTACAGTATTGCGCAACGTGCCTTGGGAATGATGAAGGCGCTCTTAAAGGACGGGACCACGCCGCGCGGCCTTCCATACTTCACATGGAACAAAAACAACAAAGATCCGTTTGACAGCATGGCCGCATTTCTAAATGACAATTTCGGTATCTCGAAGCAGTGGTTTGAAGACTTTCTGCGCTACGACCCCGCCGAAGTCCTGGGAGCGTTAGGCGGTGGACTCGCGCTGGTGTATCGGTGGAACAAGGCGGACTCGAAGGAATTCGCTCGAATCGTCGGCGGCACTGGCTTGGCGGCGGTGTTTAACGCCAACCTGGTGCTTGGCGTCGTCATGGTCGCTGCGTTGGCCAAGGCATTTGCCGAGGGCCGCGCCGATGGAGCCCATGAAGACGCGATCAAGGGGGTGCTCCAAGGTACGGCGGGCACAGGGGCGGCGATGGCCGCTGTACCCCTGATCACAGCGGTCGGGGGCCCGGCCGGACTGGCACTTATTGTCAGTCTGGGAGCTGGCATTGCCGCCTCCCACCTTGCAGGAAAGGCCGGCGAGAAGGTTGACTTGGAAGCAACCGGCGTTGCCCTTGCCAAGGTGTACAAGTCCGCAGCCGCAAACACGGCGATATTCATGCGAAAACAGTTAGATGTCGCTCGGCAAGGAATTCGCACCTAACTGATGATTCCAGATCGGCCACCAACACGCAGGCGAGTTGGATGGCGAACACGCGGCGTGTATCCGCGCCGCGCTGGTGGACGACGGCATGGGGTAGCACCACCGAGTTGCGGAGCAAATCCAACGTGCCCTACGGGGGTGCGGCGTCGATCATCCGCCTCACCCTCTCGGACGGCACGAACGCCTTTGGGGTGGTTGACGCTGATTGGATTAGCACGGCACCATTGGGGTGTTGGGCGGCTAACCAACGAGGGTTGAAAACCATGAAGCCGTTGAAGCGCTTGACGAACGCGCCGGTCGCGGTAGCGTTGGCGTTCCTGCTGGTGGGCGCGCCCGCGGTGCTGGCCTTGTTCTCCGCCCGGTCGCGGCCATCGTAGTTGCCGTGGCCGGCATCATGTATCTGCAATCCGAGATGGGGCACCTTCGCTGCAGCTTTACCTACTTCTAACCACTAACCAACCACCAAGGGGGAACAAAAGATGCTGGAAGCGGTACACGTTGCTGGGGATCTGCTGATGTGGACGCTCACGGTTGCGGCCTTCGCGGTTATCGTGCTGACGGTGAAAGGCAAGTTCAAGCTGCCGGAGAAGCTGCCGTGGGGATGGCGGGTTGCGATGGGTGTGGTGTCTGTGGTGTTGATCGCGGACCTCCTGCTGCCCGACTAGCGTTTTCGCGGAAGCCGGCTAGAGTTCTTCCGGCCACTGTCCGCCTGTGCAACGGGAGCCTTCCTGCTCGACATGATCTGGCGCATCCGCAAGCGCGAGTAGGCGCGGGATTCCAAATGCGATCGCCCTGCACGGCCTAGCCCTTTGGTTGACAATCTACGCGGTCAACCGTATTCTTTCCCCATGCCCAAGTCGCCCAAGAAGACCGAGCGCGACGCGGCCCTGGTCGCGGACTTCCTCGCCGGCATGCCCTCCCGCGAACTCGCGGCCAAGTACGGGATCACCCGCCAGCGCGTCAGCCACGTCACGATGGCGGCCGGGGTCAGGCGCGACAAGGTGTTCGTGCTGTCCGAGCGGGTGCGGCGCATGATCGAAGCGGCCCCCGCGCTCGCAGCTGAGGGACTGACCAAGAGCGCCGCCGCCAGACGCCTCGGCGTCACCCATTCGCACTTCGTCCAAGTGGTGGCCCGCCATCTGCCAAACCTCGAATGGCAACGCCACAAGCGCCCCCGCTCGCCGCACGTCCAACGCATGGTCGACGCCGCCCCCGCGCTCGCAGCCGAAGGGCTTAGCCAAGCGGACGCGGCCCGACGCCTAGGCGTACAGCCCAAGGCGTTCACGCCGACGATGGCCCGGCACCTGCCAGACCTCCAGTGGCGCGACGGACGGAGCGACGGGAAGGGCGGGCGGAAGAAGTAGCGCTCCTGACTCCTGACCCGCGCAGCGCCCTCTCGCCGCCGCCTATAATCCGACTGGCGATAAATCGATTATCGCGAATTGACGGGCATCCTGAAGGCAAAGATCGACTCGCTATGAAACAAGAGCCGAGCACAGCCGACGACACCAGTGCCACAGCGCAAGGTATTGTTGTTGGCGACATCTTGCGTTGTCTCTCAGCTTTGGCAGACATGCAGCACGATGCCCGTACTGGCAACGCGGCCTTTGCCAACGCGATTCGCATATTCGCGGATGCCCTGAAGCCACACCGATCTCGCCCGGTGCCGGACCTGATCGAGTTGCTTGCTGGCTTGACCGCTCCGAAAGGACCGGAGCCGGTCCAGAGGAAACAGCCTGTCGAACTGCCCTCCGGCCTGACGACGCTCCCGGAGTCGGCTATCGAGCGCGTGCTTGCCGACGACCGCTACGTGAAGAGTCAACTTGCGGAATTGGGATTCCAGCGATTCGGAATATCCCGTAGCAGGCTCTGTCGACTAACCAAGATAGCGGCAGTGCAGGCTATTCGAGGCGCTCTCGAGCATGAACGCTCGTTGGACGCCATTGGACGACAAGCGGAGATGGCGGCCAAGAGACGATCTCAGGCTGCTTAGCCAACCAACTTGGTCTCCCAGCCGCGCAGATGGGCCAGTGCCTGCCCGCTTCAGCTCGCACAACTGCTTCGTCAAGTGGGCGGGGGAAGGCTACAGGTGTATCCGCTGCGGTGCGCGATGGCGAGCTGACGGCGGCTGGCGCCTACTCGCAGCAGGACTGCACAACCGCAGCGTCGCCGGGCGTCGCGTCTCCTTCCGGCAAGGCGTTGCCGATGCGCTCGAAGTGCAGGATTGCGCTTGTTCCCTCGTCGAAAAGGTAGGCGTGTTTGCCGTCCGGGCTTGCCAGCAGTTCGCTGGGCGATGGGAACTTGGGCACGTGGTTGTTGAAGCGGTCCGGGCGCCAGTTGGCGATGTAGTCGGCGGCCCGCGGCCTCGTCTCTTCCGCTTCGCCGCGCAGGGCCACCACGAACGCGGAGTTCCGGCAGAAGGCGTCCAGCGCGTTGCCGTCGGCCCGCGCCAAGGCGAGCCCGCACGAGCGGCCGTCCCGGTGTGCATACGAAGGATCGATGCCGTCAGCCCACAGCGTCTGCAAATACTCGATCCGCGTGGGTGTGGTCCGCGTGTACACATCGGTGACGCCATCGCGGGTGATGGCGAACAGGAAGCGGTCGTCGCCGCCGATGGCCAAGGCGGTTGGCGTGTTGTACAGCACGATGTCGGTTTCCTCCAGCGTCAAGGCGCCGGTTTGTGCGTCGATGGCGAAGATGCGCGGCGTGTTGCCCTCGCTGGCGTAGAGGTGGGCGTCCTTGGTGAGCACCGGGCGTGAGATCGCTTGCTCCGGCGCGTACTGCGTCGTCTCGCTCGGCGGCCTGCCGTCGTCGCCCAAGTCGAGCAGGGCGATTCCGCCATCGCGCTCGAAGTAGACGAACGAACTCGTCGCGTGCAGCAGCGTCCAGTCCACTTCGTCGCAATCGGAAGATTCGTCGAACGCCAGAATCTCGCCGTCGTCCTGCAGGATCAGACGCGAGTCCTCTGCCGGAGCAAGCCGCCGCCACGCGCAGTCCTGGACGTGGACGTACAGCGCCTCCCGTGCCGCGTCCCAAAGCAGCGCGTTCGCGTTGGCAAGTTGAACGCCGTCCAGCTGAGCGATCGGCGCCTCGGGGGGCGTCAGCGCGCCGCTGTTCGGGTCCCGCCGCAGCACATGCAGACCGTTCGGCGCGGCCAGATACAGCGCTTCGCCACGATCCTCGAAGGCCATCTTGACGGTCGGGCTGGGCGCGTTCCGCAAGCCCAGCGCCTCGGCGTCCAAGGTGCCCGCGTAGCGCAACCACCTCGGCGCTTCGGTTTCCTCCCAGTGCAACGTCACTTCGGACGTTTCCTGATCGCTTAAGCTCAAGAGTCCCAGCCGGACGAGGTAGCGCTGGCCCGCTACGGTGCTGAACAGCGCTTCGACAGGGGCCGGGTCCAGATCGGGCGGACGCCAGTTGCCGACGCTCTTCGCCAGCAGCCGCAAGCCGCCGCCGCTTTCCGGGCGGTACACGGCAAGCGTCGCCGAGTGGCTGTCTTCGATCCAGAATCGCATCCAGCCGGCGGATGTTGGCGTGAACTCCCACCACAGCGACCAACGGCCAAGCGCCCCGGTGTGCTCGCTCCGCTCCACGGTGGCGTAAATGGCCGAGACGGTTGAAGACGCGCTCGACTCGGTGATGGTTGCCGGCGTGGCCAAGTCGTCGTTTGCGGGAGTCCGCCCCCAGGTCAGGTTGGCGCTTGCGGGCAACGACCCGAAGGCGTCCCGTTCGCCCAAGTCGTAGCCCACGGAAATCCAGTAGCGCGTTCCTTCGCTGGCGTCGAACGCCAGCTCGGGGGAGCGGGCGTGGCCAACCGCAACGGTTCGCAGCGTTCGCAAGGTGGCGTCAAAACCGTCCTCCGCTTCCTCCGCTTCGCTCTCTGGACGTTCGGCGGCGAAGACGGCCAAGCGCAGGCGACTGTCCAGCCGCCAAGTGAACCGGCCGGAAGACGGCGCTTGCCAAACCCACCAGCGCGTCTTCACGCCGGTTCCGCTCGGCTCGTCCGGCTCGACGCTGCCGCCGGTGGACACGCGGTGGTCGCCGGTCTCTCCCTCCAAGGGCTCGGCGTTGGCGAAGTCGTCGTTGCCAACGTCGCGCTCGCTTTGCGTCTCCCAGTAAAGGTCGAATCCGCGCCCCGCCGCGAATGCGTCTTTGGACGCCACGGCGATGTGAAAGACCCTGTCGGCCTTGACGGACACAAACGCCTCGGTGGTGGCGCCCCCTGCCACGAGACGCAAGGACGCGACGTCGTCGCCCTCGAAAACCAGCACGAAGGAACCGCTTCCGCTGGTCAAGATTCGCCAGTCGCCGTCGGCGGGCGCGGTCCAGCGGTACCACACCGTCGCCGCCAAACTTCCAACGCTCTCCGCCGCCTCCAACGTCGCGCCAAAGTTGCTGCCGGAGATTTCGCCATGTTCGCCCTCGATCGGCGTCGCGTCCGCGAAATCGTCGTTAGCGGGCCGCGGGCCTTGGGACCAACGCAGCGTTGCGGAACCGAAGCCGCGACCGGCGGCAACGCTCACCCGAACGCGATAGGTCGCGCCTTCCACGGCAAAGAACGAAAGCCCCCACTCCCGCGAAATCAAGGGCGTCAACCCGGCGACGTTGTCGCCAACGAACAGGTCGAGATACACCGTGCCGCTGCCGCTGGTTTCGTTCCGGTGGATGCCGAATCGCGCCGGGCTGGAGGCCGGTGCCGTCCACTCGTACCACAGCGAAGCCATCGGCCGGCTGTATGTCGCCCGCGGCCAAGGCTCCCCGGGTTCGAAAGTGGCTTGCCGCAAATCGAGTTCGGCGCTGCCGCGCTCGCTCAACAAGGTGGCAGGGTTGGCGAACTCGTCGTTCGGCGGCCGCGTCGCCTCGGCGGGCGGTTCCTCGGCGGCCGCGTCGTCGCCCCGCAGGGCAACAGATGCGACGGCCGGCCGGGCATTCCAGCTACTGACGCGGAAATAGAGCCCGGCGGGCTCGCTCAGATCGCGGAAGTTCAACACCACGTTCTGCTCCTCGCCAACGACGATTTCGCCAAGTTCCACCGCCCGACGGTAGGTTGCCGTTTCGCGCACGACGCCATCCTCGCTCGCCACGTCGCGGACATCAATGGAGGGCTTGCACTCTTCCTGGCCCGCGTACTGGCACGTCGCGTGCAGGCGAACGCCGGCGGCGATGTAGGCGTCCGTGGACACCGTCAGCGCCACTTCGTGGCCGCGCACTTCGTCAACGGCAACGCGCAGATTCGGCGTGGATGCGCCGCGGACGACCTGCCAGGCCACGCCCACGCGCGGCGCCGCGGTGTAGATGCGGTGGGGCACCGCCTTGACGCGCCAAGTTCCCGGCGACGGGTTCCTGACGATGATCCACTCCACGTTGTCCACCCGCGACAACGAGGCGTGTTCGCCGCAGGCGGCTTCCAGACAGTCGCCGTCCTTGTCCAAGTAGAGATCGAGGTCGTTCAACACGGCGCTGCCAATGGTGTCCGCCGGGGGTTCGTCCCAAGCCATCACCACGTCGAGACGGGCCGCCCCTTCGGGCACCGTGATTTCCCGATAGCCGTAGCTGCCCTCGTCCATCGACGCGCTGGCGGCGCCGCTGGTCCAACCGTCGGGCAAATCCCTTTGCAGCACGCTGGTGCGCGCGGACACCTTGCCGAGGCCGTACTGCGCGTGCAGGGCGCCCGGCCCGCTGCTGTTGGTGGTGGGAAACGCCCTCGCGGTGTCCAGCCAAGCGTCCACCTTGATCGCCGCCGCCATCAGCCGCGCCCGGATCAGCGCCGGATGCTCCCGGTGTTCGGGCAAGGCGTCCATCAACAGCGTCGCAACGCCGGCGGTGGCCGGAGACGCCATGCTCGTGCCGCTGAAGCTGACGTAGTTGCCCCGGCTGCCGTTTCCTTGGGCGGAGGTGACGTCGACGCCGACGGCGACCACATGCGGCACCAGACGCCCGTCGAAGGTTGGGCCTCGGCTGCTGAACCCCGCCACCTCGCCGCCGTCGACCGTCGCGCCAACGGCCAAGGAGTTCTTGGCGGCGGCGTAGTCCGAGAAGCTGTACTCGCCGGCGTTCGAGTTGGCGACGACGTAGAGCTGGCGGTGCGCCCACGCCACGGCGTCGAGCTTTCGCTCTTCCACAGTGCGCCCGCGCCAGTAGCGGTTGTCTAGCCCGAGGCTCATGTTCACGACCAGCGGTTTGACTTCGGCGACGTCCGATCCCGCGGCGGCGCAGGCGGACGGCCGGGCAAGCCAGTCCATGGCCCGGGCGATGTCGGCGCCCGAACCGAAGCCGAAGCGGCTCAGCACCTTGGCGAAACGCACATGCGCCACCGCCGGCGCCATGCCGGCGTAGCGGGCCTCCACGAAACCGTTGCCGACCATGGTGCCCGTGACGTGCGTGCCGTGGCCGTTCGCGTCCACCCAGAGGTCGGCGTCTTCTCCGGCGGCATGGATGAAGTTGACCGCGCAGATGCTCTCGCGGTGCGTGGCGATGTCCAAGTGGTTGGTGTTCAGGCCGGTGTCCATGACGGCGATGGGAACCGAACCGCCGCTGGCGCCGCTGAAGAGCCCGGGCGCGCCATCGTGAACGCGCACGGCATCCGCGCCAAGACCGGGGATCACGGTGTCGTGTACAGCGCGGTACACGCCCACGGGCGCCACGGCCAGCGTGAAGTCGGCGGCGATGACGGCCTCCAGGCTGCCGGCGTCCACATTGGCCGTGTAGGTGCGGGTGTCCGGGTCGAAGCGCCCGACCTCGGCGCCCAGCGCCCGCAAGGCGTCGCCGAAGCGCCCGTCGGCATCGCTTGCCATCAAGGTGACGAACACCGGATGCCGTTCGTGGGGGCGGCTTCGCGCTTCTTGCAGAAACTCGCCCGCCACTTTGCGCAGCGGCGGCACGACGCCAACGCCATCCACCGCGTCCAACTCCAGCAAAGCGTTCAGCCGCGCCTCCTCGGTGGGCAGCTTGACGCGCGCCAAGCGGCCGGCGCTGCCGAGCACCGCGACTCCGCCCGAGCCGCCGCCGGGCAGATCGTCGACCTTGGCGCCGTCCGCCAAACGCAGCCAGCCGAACACCCAGTCGCGCTGCGCCGCCGCAACCCGCTGTGCTTGCCGGCGCGCGACGGAAACGGCGTCGGCTTGCGGGAACAGCCAGTCCAAATCGTCAGGGGAGTCCTGCGTCTTGGCCGGCGTGGCGCGGACGTCGTGGGCGGCTTTGTGCAGCGCGACCGGCGCGCCGGCGAGCGAAAATCCGGCCGGCGGCACCGGTCGAGGCGAGGGGTGGGGCGTGTTCGCGGCGGCGACGGCGGGGGCGGCCCGCACGCGCTCGGGCGGCGCCTTGCCTTCGCTGTCGTCGCTGATCCGCTGTTGCGCGGCCTCGGCAGCGACGCTTCGCGCCGCCGGGATGTCGCCGTGCGTGATTGCGGTTGGGCGCAGCGCTTCGTGTTGGCTGCGGGACCAAGGATCGATGACGACCAACACGACGACCAAGGCCGCGGCACTCGCCAGCGCGAGCATCCCGCCCGCGCTTCTTCCGATCCGCACGCTTGCACCTCCGCATGTCTTGAGAATGCGAGCCGCTACCGTAGCAGGATTCGCCGTGACGGTTTGGCTGGCACACGACACCATGTCCCGCTGCCGTTGCCGGCCAGCGCGTCTTGATCAGGCGGCGATCAGGCGGCCACCACGCGCGCTGTCGGCGACGGCACGAAGCAACCGCCCGTCATCGCGCCATCGGCGTGGCGCTTGGCGATCTGGGGCAACGCGAACAGGAAGCCGGCGACGCCGTTGACGGCCACCCGCGTGTTCGCGTAGCGCGCCAAGAGCGGCGTTGCGATGCGCTCCGGCATCTCGCGCATGATGGTGACCAACTCGGTGCCGGAGACGTCGATGCGCGGGTGATGCACCGCCTCGTCCACGCTCATGCCGTAGTCCACCAGAAACGAGACCAGTTGGAGAACCGCGGCGAGGATGCGCCGGCCGCCGCAGGCGCCCACGGCGAACACCGAACCGTCCGCTTGCTGGACGATCACCGGGCACATGTTGCTGAGCGGCCGCCGCCCCGGCGCGACGGAATTGGGGCCGCCGGGGCGGGGATCGAACCACATCATGCCGTTGTTCATCAGAATGCCCGTGGCCGGCAGCATGACGCGCGACCCGAAACCCGACAGAATCGTCTGCGTGAGGGAAACCGTGTTGCCGCCGGCGTCGATCACGCACAGATGCGAGGTGTGGCCGGGGTCCGCCTGCGCGCCCTCGCCGAGGTGCGCGAGACGATGGCGGTAGGCTGCCAACAGGGCGTCCGCGTAGGCCGCGAACGCATCCGCATCCGGCCGCGCGCCGCCGGGGCGCAGCCGTTCGCGCAAATCGTCCAACGCTTGCCGAAGCGTGGGCCCGGCGGTGAGGTGGCCGGGCACGAACACCCGCGCGTCGCGGTAGTCGAAGCGCAGCGGTTCGGCGATGCGGGCCGTGTAGCCGGCGAGGTCGTCCGAGCGGATGCGCGCGCCGGCGGTGCGCAGATCGGCGGCGATCCGCTCGGCAAGCTCGCCGCGGTAGAACGTCTCTGGCCCCAGCGCCTGCAAGGTGCGGTAGGTGGCCGCCAAGTTGCCGAGCGGAATGGGCGCGCCGTCCGCCGCCGGCGGCAGGCCGTCCGCAAGGAAGACGCGCCGCGTCTCGTCGTACATGGCGAGGCCGCGCGCCATCGACGAGACCAGCAGCGTGGTGTACCAATGCGGCGGCAAGCCGGCGGCCGCCAACGCGCGGGCGGGTTCCACGACGTCCGGCCATTCCCAACTGCCGAACCGCTCCAGCGCCAGCGCCATGCCTTTCACATGGCCGGGCACGGCGATGGCAAGCGGCCCGTGGACGTTGGCGTCCCGCTCCACGCGCGGCCAGTGGAAGCTCATGGCACCACCGACTGCGCGCCCTAGCGGGCGCGTTGGAGTTTGCGTTGCAAACTCGGCGCCGTCTTGGGCCAGCGGATAGTCGTCGGGCGTGGCGGTGAGCGGCGCGCGCACTCCGAACTCCACCACATCCACGCGATCTTCGGCGGCGTGGTGGATGGTCATGTAGCCGCCGCCGCCGATGCCGCTCATCCACGGTTCCACCGCGCCCAACGCCAGCCCGGCGGCCACCGCCGCGTCCACCGCGTTGCCGCCCCGTCGGAGCACGTCGGCGCCCACTTCCGAAGCGAGATGATGCTGCGTGGCGACCAAGCCGCGGTCGCCCACAACGGCGGGTTTGCGGATTTGCCAGTGTTCGGCGGTCAACGGGCTTCCTCCCTGGGAACGGAAGCGTCCGCGGGAGCGGAGGCGTCCGCGCAAGCAAGGCGTACAATCGGCGTCGCGTCCACGGGGGGGATGTAACCATGAACCAGCGCGCCGTGCTTGTCACCGGCGGTGCCCGCGGCATCGGCAAGGGCATCGCCAAGAGCTTCCTCGAGGCCGGCCACAACGTGATGGTCGCGGACTTGCCCGAAGGCGGCGGCTGGCGCTACCGCCTCGGCGCCGAATCCGATCTGGCGGATGTGGTCAAGGAGCTTTCCGCGTTCGGCGACATCCGCGCCACGCCGCTGGACGTGACGAATGCGGCGTCTTGCGAGGGGGCCGTGCGCGCCGCGGTGGAAGCCTTCGGCGGCGTCGACGTGTTGGTGAACAACGCCGGCGTGGTGGACAGCGGCCGCATCGACGAGTACGGCGAAAGCCAATGGGATCGGCTCTTCGCCGTGAACGTGAAGGGCGTGTTCCTGATGACGCGGGCGGCGGTGGCAAGCCTGCGCGCGTCCGCGGACGCGGCCGTGGTCAACCTGGCCTCCATCGCCGGCAAGCGGGGCGCGGCGCGCATGGCGGCCTACTGCGGTTCGAAGTTCGCGGTGGTGGGCATCACCCAATCCCTCGCCTTGGAGCTTGCCCCGGACGGCATCCGCGTGAACGCGCTGTGCCCCGGCATGGTGGGCACCGCCATGTGGCGCGATCACTTGATGGCCGGCCGCGGCGATGCCGAGTTCGAGCAGCGCATGGGCGCGATCATCCCGCTGGGGCGGCCGCAAACCGCAGCGGACATGGGCGAAGCCGCGGTGTATCTCGCGACCGCCCGCAACGTCACCGGCGTGGCGCTGAACGTCGCCGGCGGCTACGAGATGCATTGATCGGAGCGCCGGGCGTTCGCCGCACGCGGGAACAAGGCGAAAAACAAGGGAAAAACAAGGTAAGGTAGCGCGCCGCGCGCCGCGACTCCGCCGTCGGCGCGCGAGGAAGCCTCCTTAGCAACGGAACACCGATGATCTTCGACAGCACCGAAACGTACATTTCCACCGACGAACTCTCCATGGCCGTGGACGCCGCCGTGAAACTCGAACGCCCGCTGTTGGTGAAGGGCGAACCCGGCACCGGCAAGACGTTGCTCGCCGAGGAGGTGGCGGGTACGCTGGACCTGCGCCTCATTTCTTGGCACATCAAGTCGCAAACCAAAGCGCTGCAGGGGTTGTACGAATACGATGCGGTCTCGCGCCTGCGCGACTCGCAGCTGGGCGACGAGCGCGTTGCGGACATCCGCAACTACGTCAAGAAGGGCAAGCTGTGGGAGGCGTTCGAGGCGGACGAGCGGGTGGTGTTGCTCATCGACGAGATCGACAAGGCGGACATCGAGTTTCCCAACGACTTGTTGCAAGAGCTGGACCGCATGGAGTTTTTCGTCTACGAGTTGAACGAGACGATTATGGCGAAGCACCGGCCCATCGTGGTCATCACCTCCAACAACGAGAAAGAGCTGCCGGACGCCTTCCTGCGCCGATGTTTCTTCCACTACATCAACTTTCCCGACCGGGAGACGATGGAGCGAATCGTCGAAGTGCATTTTCCGAGCATCAAGAAAAGCCTGGTGAAAGAAGCCATGGACATCTTCTTCGATGTGCGCAAAGTGCCGGGCTTGAAGAAGAAGCCCTCCACTTCGGAACTCATCGACTGGTTGAAGCTCTTGATGGCGGACGACATTCCCGACGAAATCCTCACCAATCGCGACCCATCCAAGGCGATCCCGCCGCTGTACGGCGCCTTGGTGAAGAACGAGCAGGACGTACACCTGCTCGAACGGTTGGCTTTCATGAACCGGCGCGACAGCCGCGGCTGAGCGAATACGGAGGGCGGGCCGTGCTGATCAACTTCTTTCTCGCGCTACGCCGCCACGAGGTGCCGGTGACCATCCGCGAGCTGATGGATCTCATCAAGGCGTTGCGCGAGCGGTTGATCTACGCCAGCGTGGACGACTTCTACTTGCTTGCCCGCACCTGCCTGGTGAAGGACGAGAAGAACTACGACAAATTCGATCGCGCCTTCGGCGCGTACTTCAAGGGCTTGGAGAACCTGCACGGCTTGTTGGAGTCCCTCATTCCAGACGAGTGGCTGCGCCGCGAGTTCGAGAAGAACCTCACGCCGGAGGAGCTCGCGCAAATCAAGTCCCTAGGCGGTTTGGAGAAGCTCATCGAGGCGTTCAAGAAAGCGCGCGAAGAGCAGGAACCCCAAGACGCCAAAGGCAAGAACGGCGAGGCGGGAAACGCCAACCGCCCCGGGCAGCGCGGCTCGGGAGGAACGGGGCGCGGCCGCAAGCGCAAGGCGAAGAAAACGTGGGATCAACGGCAATACAAGAACTTGGACGACTCGGTGGAGCTCGGCACGCGCAACATCAAGTTGGCGTTGCGACGGCTGCGCAAGTTCGCGCGCACTGGGCGCGAAGAGGAGCTGGACATGGAGAACACCATTCGCTCCACCGCCCACAACGGCGGCATGTTGGACATCCGCATGATGCCGGAACGCCACAACACGGTGAAGGTGCTGCTGTTCTTCGACATCGGCGGCTCGATGGACGCGCACGTGAAGATCAGCGAGGAGTTGTTTTCCGCCACGCGCACCGAGTTCAAGCACATGGAAAGCTATTACTTTCACAACTTCATCTACGAATCCGTGTGGAAGGACAACCGGCGGCGAATGAACCAGCGCATCCCGACGTGGGAAATCCTCAACAAGTACGCCCGCGACTACAAAGTGGTTTTCGTCGGCGACGCCACCGTCGCGCCGTACGAGATCACCCACGCCGGAGGCAGCGTGGAGCACTGGAACGAAGAGCCGGGCGCGTTGTGGATCCGCCGTTTCATGGTTTTCTACGACAAGCTGGTGTGGATAAACCCGACGCCGGAGCAAACGTGGGAGTACTCCACTTCCGTGGCCATGACCCGGGACTTGGTGGACGGGCAAATGTACCCGCTCACCATCCGCGGCTTGGAAGAGGGGATGAATTACCTCTCGAAGTAGACCCCGGCCCGGCTTGCCTTTGGAGGAAGTCGTGACGCGCGGGACGCAACGAGCACCGGTCGCCCTGCCGCCACGGCTGGCAAAACCGCAATTCCCGCCCGAGCTGCCGATAGCGGCGCACATCGATCGCATCGTCGCGCTGCTCTGCGCCGAGCGGGTGGTCGTCGTGGTCGGCGAGACCGGTTCCGGCAAAACGACGCAGTTGCCCAAGGCGTGCTTGGCGGCGGGACTCGGACGCCGGGGCATGATCGCCCACACCCAGCCGCGGCGGCTGGCGGCGCGGGCGGTGTCCGCCCGCATCGCCGAAGAACTAGGCGTGGCGTTGGGCGCCGAAGTGGGCTACGCGGTGCGTTTCGACGACCGGGCGAGCGCCGCCACCCGCGTGCGCGTGCTGACCGACGGTTTGCTGCTCGCCGAAATGCAGCGGGACGCGCGGCTTGGCCGCTATGAATGCGTGATCGTGGACGAGGCGCACGAGCGCAGCCTCAACGTGGACTTCCTCCTCGGCGGCCTGAAGCGCCTGCTCCTCCGCCGAACGGATCTCAAGGTGGTGATCACCAGCGCCACCATCGACGCCGCCGCTTTCGCCGACCACTTCGGCGGCGCACCGGTGGTGGAGGTGGCGGGACGCGGCCATCCCGTGCAAGTCGTATACCGCCCTGTGGAAACCGGCGCCGGCAAGGACGCCACCGAAGCCGACAACGAACCGGCCTTGGTGGAGTGCTTGGAAGCCATCGCCAAAGACGCGCCGGCGTCGCGCCGCGACATCCTCGTTTTCCAATCCGGCGAACGCGAGATCTTCGACAGCGCCCGCCTGCTCAAACGCCACTTCGCGGATCGATTCGACATCCTGCCGCTCTACGCCCGCCTGCCGGCGACGGAGCAGGCGCGCGTTTTCGCTCCCACCGGCCGGCGGCGCGTGGTGCTGGCCACCAACATCGCCGAAACCAGCCTGACGGTGCCGAACATCGGTTACGTCGTGGATCCCGGATTCGCCCGCGTCAGCCGCTACAGCTACCGCGCCAAGCTGCAACGGCTCCCCATCGAGCCGATCTCCCAAGCCAGCGCCCGGCAACGCGCCGGGCGGTGCGGTCGCGTGGGCCCCGGCGTGTGCTACCGCCTCTACAGCGAAGACGACTTCCAAGCCCGCCCGGCCTACACCGACCCGGAGATCAAGCGCACCAACCTTGCCGCGGTGGTGCTCGCCATGCGCGCTTGGCGCTTGGGGGATGTGGAGACGTTTCCGTTCCTCGACCCGCCCGCGCCGCGCGCGGTGGCGGACGCGGTGCGCCTCCTGCGCGAATTGCAGGCGTTGGACGGCGAGGCGCTCACCGACATCGGCCGCGCCATGGCGCGCCTGCCGGTGGACCCGCGTTTGGCGCGGATGCTCGTGGCCGCAAGCGGCAGCGGGGCGCTCAAGGAAGTGCTCGTCGTCGTGTCCGCGCTCGCCGCCCAAGACCCGCGCTTGCGGCCGCCGGACCGGCAAGCGGCCGCCGACCAAGCGCATGCCGCGTTCGAGGCGAAGAGCTCCGGCAACGGCAACGAGAAGGCACCCCGACAACGCGCCCGGTCGGACTTCGAGACGTTCCTGCGGTTGTGGGAGTGGCTGGAAGACGCCCGCGTCGAACACACCCGCGCGGCGTTTCGGCGTGTTCTCGAAAAACGCTTCCTCAGCCCGGCGCGGGTGCGCGAGTGGCGGGCGCTGCATCGCCAGTTGCTGCTCGCCTGCCGACGACTCGGCTGGAAAGTGAACCAGCAGCCCGCCGACTACGCGACGCTCCACCAGGCGTTGCTCGCCGGCTCGCTGGGCTTCGTTGGCGTGAAACGCGACCCGGGGAAAGACGCCGCGCGGGGCCCGGGTGCGCCGGGTCGAAAGCGGGCGAGAGCGGTGGAATACGACGGGCCGCGGGGCTTGCGCTTCCGCCTGTTTCCGGGATCGGCGCTGCGCCGCGCCTCGCCGCAGTGGGTGATGGCCGCGCAGATCAGCGACACCGGCAACACCTTCGCCCGTTGCGTGGCCGCGGTGGAACCGGGCTGGATCGAACACGCCGCCGCCCACATCGCCAAGCGGACGCACTCCGAGCCGCGTTGGGACGCGCAGCGGGGCGAGGCGGTGGTGCTGGAGAGCGTGTTGGTGTACGGCTTGGTGGTGGCGAGCGAACGCCGTCGACGGGCCGCCGAGATGGTGCCCGAGGCGGCGCGCGAACTGTTCGTTCTGGAAGCGCTGGTGCGGCCCGACGCGCGCTTGGACGCGCCGTTCTTAGAGCGCAACCAACAACGCATCGCCGCCGTCTTGGAGCGGCAGGGCAAGCACCGGCGCATGGACCTCTTGGCTTCGGAGCGCGAGCAGGCGGCGTTCTACTTGGCGCGTCTTCCAGCCGCGGTCTGCTCGCTCGCCACTTGGCGACAGTTTGCCGCCGGCGCGTCCCGCGCCGAGCTTGCCCGCTTCGAGATGCGCGAAGCCGATGTGCTTGCCGGCGAGGTGCCGGGGGCCAACGACGACGACTTTCCGCCGGTGTTGCCGGTAGGCGAAGGCGAAGTGCCGCTCAGCTACAAGTTCGCCCCCGGCGCGGCCGACGATGGCGTGACCGCACGCGTGGACCTCGCCGCGTTGGCGCGACTGGATTTGGACGCTTTGGAGTGGCTGGTGCCGGGGTTCCTGGAGGAGAAGTGCTTGGCGCTTGTGCGCGGCTTGCCGAAGCCGTTGCGGCGGCGGCTGGCGCCGGCGCCGGATCGTGTTCGCGTCTTGCTGCCGCGGCTGTTCGCCGGCTTTCGCCAAGGATCGCTCGCGGCGGCGCTTTCGGCCGCGGCGCGCGATTGCTTTGGCGTCGACATCCCGCGCGGCGCGTGGGGAACGGACGCCGTGGCACCGCACCTGCGGCTGCACGTGGCGGTATGCGATGGCGACGGGCGCGTGCTGCATCAAGGGCGGGACGTGGCGGCCTTGCGCGAACGCGCCGAGGCGTCTGTGGAGGTGGATGTGCTCGCCGCGGCGCGCGCCGGCCTGGAGCGCCGGGGCATCACCGAGTTTCCAGCCGAGGGGCTGCCGGACTCGGTGGCGGTGACCGCGGGCGGTGCGCGCGCCGTGGTCTATCCGCTGCTCGTGGATCGTGGCGACAGCGTGGACTTGCTGTTCCGCGCCAGCCCCCACGGTCGGACCGCCGGCAACCGCGCCGGGCTCACGCGCCTCGCCCTGCTCGCGCAACCGGCCGCGGCGCGGCGGCTGCGTCGAGACGCGGAGGAGGACGCCGACCTCGCGCGCGGCTACGCGCCGCTCGGGCGCGTCACGGCGCTTGCCAACGCGCTGCTCGAAACCTCGGCGTGGCACGCTTATTTCGAAGGCCGCGAGTTGCCCGCCACCGCGGGCGCGTTTGCTGCGCGGCTGGCGGAATCCGCCCTCGCCCCGGTGTTCTGCGAGACCATCGAACTGACCCGCGTGATCCTCGCCAAGCGCTTGGCGGTGCATGCCGAGTTGGACGCGATGACCTCGCCGGCGTTGGCCGCAAGCCGCGCCGACCTCTTGGCGCAACTCGACGACTTGGTGGGCGCGGACTTCCTCGCCAACACCCGGCGCGAGCGTTTGCCCGATCTGCCGCGCTATCTGGACGGCATGGCTTGGCGCATCGAACGCCTTCGCCTCGGCGGGCGGCTGGGGCGGGATCAGGCCGGCATCGCCGCGGTGGGCGAATGGCAACGCCGCTTGGCCGCGCTCGACGCCGCCGGCGCCGACACCGAGGAGCTGCGGTTTCTGCTGCAGGAGTTCCGCGTGGCCACCTTCAGCCAACCCGTCGGCGCGCGCGGCAAGGTCTCCGCCAAGCGCTTGGAGGCCAATTTTCGGGCCGCGGAGTTGAAGGCCGGCATTGCCTGACCGCCGGTTGCAAGTGGTTGAAGACAAAGGGCGAGCTCTCGATCGCCGTGGGGTTATGATCCACCCGTTCGCACGGCGGTTCGCCGCTTCGCCGCCGCGACCTGCCTGACTCCCGCCCGGGCCAGTGCCGCGACGGCTATGCGGCCGGCGGCGTTCGGCGCAGCACGATGTCGCGTTTGTGCAAGCCGTTCAAGGCGGTCAAGGCCCTGCACGCCAGCTGATCCGCCGGTGCGCCGGTCTCGGCCGCGAGCGACTCGCAGCAGGCGCGCAGCGGGCGCTCCTCGCCCAAGAGTTGCAGCAGGCGCAGCGTGGTCGCAGTGGAGGCGGTGACGCGCACGTCGTCGTGCCGATCGCGCCAGGCGATGAGGAAGGTGGGCCGCGCGGGCGGGGCGTCGGGCTGCGCGGCCGGGCCGATGCGCTGCACCGGAAAGGCGTAGCGCAACGGCCAAGCGAGCGGCGACACGGCCACCGCGTCGTCGACGCCGAGCGGCGCATCGTCGTAGGCGCAGTCGGCGTCCGGAGCCAGTTTCAAGGCCAAACGCACCCATTCGTAGTGGCACAGCTCCAACGCGAACGGCGGCGTGGGTGGTCGGTCGGCGTCCTCGGTGTTGCCGAGGTACTCCAAGAACTCCTCCGGGATTTGCGAGAAGTAGGGGGAGGCGGCGCGGTGTCGGTGCAGGAAGTCGCGCACCAGCGCGCGCCAGGCCGCGTTGCTGGTGATTGCGCGGAAAACGCGGAAGGTCTCGGCCAGGAATCGTTCGATGTTGTTGTAGAAGAGCCGGGCGTACACCCGCATCTGGCGCTCGTCGACGCCGGGCGGAAGTGGACACTGACGAGGATGGCGGATGTAGGCGGCGAAAGCCCGCTGGGTGTCCTGAAACCCGGGTGCCGCCGTCGCGGCGCTCATGCGGCGGCTTGCTCGTTTGGGGCGTCTTGCTCCGCGCCATGCGCGGCGGCGCCGGCCGCCGCGGACTGGAGGGTGCGGACGTGCGCCACTTCGCCGAGCAGTTCGTCGAGTGGCGGCAAGTTGAAATCCCGCTCGACGATCGTCGGCAGGGCGCCGTACAGTGCGTATGCCTGCGCAAGCAGTTGCCAGACGGCGTCGATGACCGGTGCGCCGTGGGTGTCCACGCACAGATCCGGCGCTTCGCGCCGATGCCCGGCAACATGAATGTACGCGGCGCGATCGCCGGGCAGCTGGCGCAGGAAGGCGGAGGGGTCGTAGCCGAAGTTGACGCTGTTCACATAGATGTTGTTGACGTCCAAGAGGAGGAGGCAATCGGCGCGCCGCACCACGTCGTTGATGAAGTCCACCTCGGTGGTTTCTTGGCCGGGCGTCGCGTAGCAGGAGACGTTCTCCACGCCGATGCGCGCGCCAAGGGCGTCCTGCACCCGACGGATGCGATCCGCCACATGGATCGCGGCCTCCTCCGTGAAGGGAATCGGCATCAGATCGTAGAGATGGCCGTCGTCCGCGCATGCCGAAAGATGCTCGGTGTAGCAGCGGACGTCGTGGTGGCTGAGGAAGCGCTTGATCGCCGCCACCAGTTCCATGTCAAGCGGCGCGGTGCCGCCGAGATTCAGCGACAAGCCGTGGCACACCAACGGCAAACGCTCGGTGAGAGCGCGGAACAGGCGACCGAACCGACCGCCCACATCGATCCAGTTCTCCGGAGCCACCTCGAGGAAGTCCACTCCGGGGTCTTCCGTGTTGGCGCCGAAATGGTCATGCAACGCGGCCATGAGGCCGCGTCGCAATCCCAACCCCGCACCTCGCGCTATGGCAGGCAATCCCGCCCTCCCGTAGCTATGACGACACAGGGAGTCGGCGTCCTGCGGCGAACGCGAAGCAGCGACCGGATGGCGGCGCGCGCCACCCGGTCGTCGGTCAGGGCTTGAGGGTTATTCCTCGGCCGCTTCGTCGTCGGACTCTTCGGATTCCCCTTCGGCGTCACCGTCGGCGCCTTCGCCCTCTTCGGCACCTTCGCCGCAGTTGCCCTCGCCGCAGTTGCCCTCGCCCTTCCCTTCGCCGCATTTGCCCTCGCCTTCGGCGTCGGCCGGCTTTTCGCGGTCTTCGCCGCAGCCGCCTTCGAGATGGTCCGCGGCAAACAGGACGCCTTCGAGCACCCGCGTCTCGAACGGATCCGCGGCTTCCGCCGCGTTGCCGGAATCCGCGGCAACGGCGGGCGCCAACGACGTGGCGAAAGCGGCCCCCACGGCGACGGCGATCGGCTTCATCTTGCGATTCAACATCAGTTACGCTCCTCTCAAGGTTGCTGATTGGTCGTGCGGCGCTTCCGCGCAGACAACGCGACCACCGCCACTATACAGCGATTCCGGCGCGAGTCCAGCATTGCATTGCACGCGTGGGACGGCGGCGCGGCGCGATACACTGGCCCAAGACGGAGACTCGCTGTCTAGCAACCCAACGATGGCCCGGAACACGCCGCCAAGCCCCGCCAAGCTGCGGCGCATCGCGCTTCGGCACCAAGGGCTAACCGGCGCGCGCCGCCTCGGCAGCGGCTTGGCCGGCATGCGCAAGACGCTCGAGCGTTTGGGGTATGTGCAGATCGACACCATTTCGGTGGTGGCGCGGGCGCATCACCACACCTTCTTCACTCGCGTATCCCGCTACGACGAAACCGCCATAAATCGGCTGCTGCGTGCGCGACAGGCGTTCGAATACTGGTGCCACGCGGCAGCGTATCTGCCCATCCGCGACTACCGCTTCGCCGTGCCGATGATGCGCGCCAAAGCGCGTGGCGAGCTGTGGAACCACCGCGCCGACGCCAAAGTTCGCGCTTGGGTTCTCGCCCGCATTCGCGCCGAAGGCCCGCTGTTCGCCCGGGACTTCGAGCACCCGCCCCGCCAAAGCAAAGGTTGGTGGGATTGGAAACCGGCGAAGCGGGCACTTGAGCAGCTGTTCATGGAAGGCGAGCTGATGATTGCCGAGAGGCAGGGGTTTCAGAAGCGGTACGAACTGGCGGAGCGGTTTCTGCCCGCCGGCGTCGACGCGACGGAACCCACACTCACCGAACATGCCGACCACGTCATCGACGTCGGTCTCGGCGCCCACGGCTTCGCAACCGAGGCGACGCTCGCGTACTTTCGCCGCGACGCCCGCGTCCGGGCTGCCGTGCGCAAACGCTTGGCGGTTCGCGTCCGCCAAGGCGAACTGGTCAAGACGCGCACCCAGAGCGGCGAACGCATCCACGCGCGGCCGGGCGCCTTCGATGCGACAATCAAGCCGCTTGCGCCGGTTGTCCGCATCCTCTCGCCGTTCGACAACGCCGTGATCCAACGGCGGCGTTCGCTGGAGGTGTTCGGCTTCGACTACACCATCGAGTGCTACCTGCCGGAGGCGAAACGCCGCTACGGTTACTTCGCGCTGCCCATCCTGTTCGCCGATCGGCTGGTGGGACGCATGGACTGCAAAGCGCACCGGCCCGCCGGTGGCCGGGCGGGTGGCCGGGTCCAAGCCGGTGGCGGGGCGGGTGGGGGCCGCGCCGAAGGCATCTTCGAGATCAAGGCGCTGTACTTGGAGGACGCTGAGGCGACGGCTTCGGACGCGTTCCCGTCCGCGTTCGCCGCGGCCGTGCGCGAGTACGCGGCGTTCACGGGGTGTGGCGCGGTGCGGGTGCGGCACGTCTCGCCATCGGCGTTCGCTCGGTCCATCAAGCGCCTGTTCGCGTAGTTCATTGCGTATCCGCCACGACGTTCAGGTTCCGTTCATGCCAGAACGCGCACACTGTCCGCCATCGGCCAAAGACTGACCGGCTGACCGGAAGGAGGCAAACAGTGAACCGCACCGCCACCGCAACCATCTTCATCGCCTTGTCGCCCAGCGTCGCGTTCGCCGGCGCCGCCGGCGAAGCCCCGCAAGCGGTGTTGCCGGCGGACGAGGCGCGCATGAGCGTGGAGATCCCCTTGGAAGGGCCGCTCCGCGTCGCCGGCGCCAAGCTGCTGCGCGTGAACGAGCTGCTCGTTGAACGCACGGAGTTCCACCCCGACGACTTCCGCTTGGACGAGCTGGTGCTGGTGGCCCGCTCCGAAGCGGACACCGCCGGCGAAGCGGAGTTGTTGATCATGGATTGGCGCTCCGGCGAATTGGACATTCCGCCTGCCGGCGAAGACGAGTGGTACGAGGTGCGCATTCCCGCCCCGAAGGAGGATCCCTCGGCCGGGGAGCTCGGCGGCGCGTGGCTGCTCGATCTGGTCGGCGACGTGACCGTGGACATGCTGGTGGCCGTGCTGGAACCGCTGCCGGAGGCGGCCGCCCTGCATTCGCCGACGCGCACGCGAACGGTGTACCGCGTGGTGGACGACCGGCCCGCCAAGGTGACCACGCGGTGGGTTCACAGCCCCTACTACTACCACGTGTACCACTACCATCACGGCTGGCCGTACCGCTATTTCTGGGGTCCGTGGCACTACGAGCTGGTGTATCGGCCGCACCACCGCCACTACCGCCACCACGGGCACCGCCAGGTGCGCCACAAGCACCGCGATAGCCGCCGGCATCACCGCAAGCTGCGCCGCATCCACCCGCGGGCGCGAGTGTTCGTACCGGAACGCCGCGCCGAGCGGCCGCGCCACACGCATCGTGCGGACCGTGAAACCCACCGTGCCGAGCGCCGCGAACGCCACTCGAACGCGCCCGGCAGGGCACGCGCCAACCGGCATCTGCGAACAGGCCGAACAGAGCGGCACCGTGAAGCGGCCAACCCCCGCCCGCGGGTTGCCGCCGAACGCGCCAGCGCGCGCACACGCCCGGCGCGCGGCGCTGTGGCAAGGCCCTTGCCGAAACGCCGGGACTACGCTCGCGCGTCCACCCCGCCAACCAGACCGAGCGCGCAACCCCGCAGCGCGCCGCGCGCAACGCCAACCCAGCCCCGTGCCCAAGCGCCGCGCCGCGCTCCGCCGCGGGCAACGGCGCGCCCCGCGCGGCGACAAGGAGACTTCGCACGGCAATCCGCAGCGCGCCCAGCGGTCGCACCCCAACGAGCGACGCCGAACCTCGCGCCGGCGCGGCGCGATGTGGTGCGCTCGCGTTCGTTCCAGCCAGTCCGCACCCGAGCCGCGGCCGATGTTCGTCCACGCGCGCGGACCGCCCAACCACGCCCGCAGCCACCCGCCCCCGCGCGGCGCGCGCCCCCGCCAGCGCGCGCCAAAGCGGAACCGCGCCAAGCCGACGCGCCCCGCGCGCGCCGACCAAGCCGGGGCGACCGGCCGGAACGCCACCTGCGGTGACACCGGAGCTCTATGCCGGAAACCGAAACCCGGCGAACGCCTCGAAGGTCGGCATGGCCTCCGCCACCGGCATTTGGCCGATGGGCGCGACGATGGTGGTGTCGATGCCGGCGACGGCGTTGGCGCGAACCCGCGCTCGCACTTCCTCGGCGCTGCCGATGATGGCCACGGCATCGGCTATCTCGTCGGTGAGCGAGCCGGTGGAAAGCGCCCGATCCCGCGCCGCCCAGCCGGCGGCCACGCCCTCGGCCTCGTCCTTGTAACCGGCCCACTTCAGGAACTCGTTGTAGACCGGATTCGCATAGTACGGCGCGTACTGTTCGCGGAACCGATCCCGCGCCGCCGCCCGGTCGTCCGTCACCATCACCAGCGAGCGGTTGACGATCTCCACGTCCTGCAGGCGTTTGCCGGCCCGCCGCGCGCCGATCTCCACATGCTCCATCATGCGCGGCAGCGCTTTGGCGGGCCACAGGTTGAACACCACCCCGTCGCCGTACTGCGCCGCCATCTCGATCATCTTGGGACGCAAGGCGGCCAGATAGATGGGGGGAGGCTGCTCCATCGGCGCCTGCCGGTAGCCGTGGCTGCACAACGTGGCGAGGTCGAAGCTCGATTTCTCGCCGGCCAGCATCGAGCGCACCATGAGCGCGGTTTCCTTCACCCGCGTGAGGGGCTTGGCGAGGGGCACGCCGTTGAAGCGCTCCATGATGGCTTGGCTGGACGAACCGAGGCCCAGCACGAAGCGTCCGGGCAGGAGCTGCCCCAGCACGTTGGCGGTGGCCGCCAGCACCGCCGGGGTGCGCGTGTACACCGGGGTCACGGCCACGCCAACGCGCATGCGCGCCGTGTGCTGCGCGACCGCGGCCGCCAACGTCAGGCTGTCCGGGGCCATGGCGTCCGAGAACCACACGTCGTCGAAGCCGCGCGCCTCGGCCCAACGCACCAGATCGATCGAGTCCCGCACCTTCGGCCCCATCGGCAAGGTGACGGCGATGCGTTTGCGGTCAATCACGACGCCACCACGCGAAAACTCTCAATCCGCCAGACCGGCTCGCTTGCTTCCCCAAAACAACCCCTCACAGCACGTCGAAGATGCGGCTGTATTTCACCGCGAACTCGCGCCGGGAACGGCCCAAGGAGGCCATGCCGTCGTCCACCTCGTTGTAGACGACATACAGTCCGGCGCTGGCCGATTGCAGCCACGCGAAACGGAGGTTCACCGCCAGCACGTCGCTGGCGTCGCTGTATTGCACCACCGTGCGGATGTTGACCTTCGGCGTGAACGAATAGGAGACGCCGGCGCGGGCCACGTTCACGTCGAAGTCGCAGCCTTGGCCGGGCAGATCGATGGTGTTGTGGTCCAACCCGGCCCACGCGCTCAAGGATTCGTCCCGGTGGTAGTTCAGGTACGGATGAAAGCCAAGCGAGTCGCCGCTGTAGAAGCCGCCGGCCTCGATGATGGCGCCGCCGCTCCACGTCTCCCCGGGCGGCGAGGCGACGCCCACGTTGAGCATCCGCGTGTCGTACACGCCGGCCGCCACCGTGCAGCCGACGATTGGAAAATCGCGCTTCACCCCCTCGCGGTTGAAGTTCACCGCGGTCCACAAGTCCGCGCCGTTGCGCCACACCCACCAGCTTTCCACATGCAGCCGCGCGCTCTCTTGAAAGCCGTCGAAATCCCAGTGGCTGCGGTAGCTGACGAACGGGCGCCACTCGTCGAGGCCGAGAAAGTCCCGCACTTGGTGCGTGCGCTGAAGGAAGCCGGAAGCCAGGCGGTAGCCGCGCCGCGCCACGAAACCCACCTGCGGATTGAAGCCGGCGCCCACTTCGGCGTAGCTGGCTTTGTACGACCAAGTGGAGGAGCTGTAGCCGCCATCCAGCGAGACCGCGTGCTCGTCCTCGGTCTCTCCCGGCGTGCGCGTGTACGCCAGAATGCCGCGCAACGTGGTGTTCGCGCCGATGCCGAGTTGCCCGTCGACACCGTAGGTTTGACCGCTCGCCTCGCCATCGCGGTTCGTGGCGATGAAGCCGAGCGAGGTGCGGTTGCGGAACTGCTGGTTCACGCGGGCGACGGTGAAATCCGTCTTGCCTTGCTCCGCGCCGTCCACGCGCATGTGCAGGAAGGCGAGATTCGTGCCCGCCCCCACGCGCCCGGAGATCCGCGCGCCGCCGTCGATCGGCAGCCGGCGGCCGTCCGCGGCGATGCCGATGCGCCGGCTGTGGAACAGCCGCTCTTCGCCTGCCCCCACCTCGAAGGCACCGGCGTTCTCCAAGAAGAACGGGCGCGTTTCCGGGAAGAACAAGCTGAAGCGGCCGAGGTTCACCTGCAGTTGGTCGGATTCCACCTGCGCGAAATCCGTGTTGTAGGTGAGATCGAGCGTGAGGCCCTGGGTGAGCGAGTACTTCACGTCGAAGCCCACTTCCTCGTCCCGCGCGTCGGCCACGCCGTCGGCCCGCGCCAAGCCCGCCAGGGCGTAGGGCGTGAACTTCAGGTTGCGGTGGTGCGCCGGCACGCGGAAACCCTCCACCGCGCCGGCGAGATCCAGCCGGTACATGGAGAACTGGCGCGGAATCGGCGACCAATAGGCCACCTCGTTGTTGCCGATGACCACCCGCGCCACGTTCACGCCCCACGTCTGCTCCTCGTCCCCGCCGCCGCGCCGGTAGCGCAGAGACGTGAAGGGGATCGCCAGCTCGGCGCTCCAGCCATCCTCGTGGATGCGCGCCCGTACCTTCCACACCGTGCTCCAGTTCCAGTCCACCAACCCGTTGGCCACCTGCCCGTCGTACTCCGCCCCCACCGGGTTGGTGCCGAACACCACGCCGTCGCGGCCGCTGCGGAAGGGATCGAGCACGATGGCGAAGGAATCCGACTGGAAGCCGTTGTTGGAAATGGTGAGGGCTTGCGGATCGTCGTGGCAAACCACGCCGACGTGCAGCGTGGTGTCCGTGAAGCCGAGATAGACCTCCGTGCGCCGACTGGCGGCGGCGCCGTTGTCCGGGAACAGCTGGCGAAAGCCCGTCAGCGGCAACGTCCCGCGCCAAGCCGGGTCCGAACGAACGTCGCCATCCAACGTGGGCGGCGTCGCCAGCGCGCCAATGCGGGCGCTCCGCCGCTCCTGCGCCAGGACGCCTTGAGAAAAGCACAAGAAAAGCAACACCGCGACGCAAGCGATGTGCGCTTTGGACATGCGGGGCGACCCCACCGGGAGACGCGGCGAACATACGCAAGGGGAGGGGCGAAGTCAACGCCGGCGAAGCCGCGAAGCCGTTTCCGCCATGCGATGAGAACCGACGTCTCTTTGACCGGGGCCGGCCGGTTGACGTGACGACGCGCCGCTGGACGTTGGCGGCTGTCAGCGCCGGCTTTACCCGCCAAGGAGCAGTTCGGCGGTGTCGAGCAGAGCGCGGTCGCGTCCAGCGGCGGCGATCAACGACACGCCGAAGGGCAGTCCGCGCGGCGTCTCGCCGGCGGGAATGGCGATCGCGCAAAGGTCCAGCAGGTTTGCGAAATTGGTGAAGGCGCCGAGGGCGGTGTTGGTCGCGAAGGGATCGCGTTCGACTTCGGCCAAGGTGTAGATGGTGGGGGCGGTCGGCAACACCAAGACGTCAATGGCGTCGAAAACCGCTTCGACTTCGCGTTTGTGTTCGGCCAAGCGGTGCGCGCCGCGGAAATAGTCCGCGGCGCTGATCTTCTCGCCTTCGGCAATCACCGCGCGGGTGATCGGATGCACGCTGTGCGGCTGCGCGGCCAGGAAGTCGCCCACCGCGGCGAAGCGCTCGGCGAGCCACGGGCCTCGGTAGAGGAGGCGCGCCGCGGCGTGGAACGGTTCCAGCCCCACCGGGTGCGGTTGGCTGGGCAGACGCGCCACGAACGCCGCGTAGAGGTCGCGGTAGGCGTCGCTTTGAAACGGCAACGCGCTCGGCGGCGCAAAGCCGAATCTGGCGCTTGCCGCCGCGAATCCCCGGAAAGCGACGCGACGCGAGAACGGATCGGCGGCGTCAAAGCCTCCGACCACCTCCGCCACCGCACGGGCGTCCGCCACCGTGCGGGTGAACACGCTCACGCAATCGAGCGTGCGGCAGGCCGGCACCACGCCCCTGGTGGGCCACCAGCCGCGCGTGGGCTTGAAGCCGACGATGCCGTTGAAGGCGGCCGGCACGCGGCCCGAACCCGCCGTGTCCGTGCCCAGCGCGAAGGCCGCCAGACCAAGCCGCACCGCCACCGCGGAGCCGCTGCTGCTGCCGCCGGCGACGTAAGCCGGATGCACCGCGTTGCGGACGGCGCCGTAGGGGGAGCGGGTGCCCACCAAGCCGGTGGCGAATTGATCCATGTTGGTTTTGCCAAGCGGGATCGCGCCGACGTCGAGCAGGCGCTCGACCACCGTGGCGGAACGCTTGGGAACATAGGCGTAGGCGGGGCACGCGGCGGTGGTGGGCACGTTCGCCAAGTCGATGTTGTCCTTGATCGCGAACGGGATGCCTTTGAGCGGCGCCGCCGGATCCGCTGTTGCGGCCCGCGCGAGATGGCGGTCAAGCGCCGCAGCGTCCAATCGGTGAATCCACGCCGCGTGGTCTTCGCACCGCTCGGCCCGCGCCCGCAGCGCATCCAGCAGGGAACGCGGTTCGATGGCGCCGCGCGCGTAGGCGCGACGCAAGCCGGCGATGGTCGGCGGCGAGTCCAGCCTACAGCGCCAGCGGCTGCCCGGCCCCGACGGTCTGCCCTTTCGCAACCAGCACTTGGTCGATCACGCCGGGGCTTGGCGCGGCCACCTCGAACTCCGCCTTCATCGATTCGACGACGAACAGCGTTTCCCCGGCGGCCACATGCTGTCCGGGTTGAACGGCCACCGTCCAGATGGAACCGGCCATGGGGCTGACGACGAACGGGGCCGGCGCATCTGCCGATTGCGCCGGGGCGGCGCGGTCCGCGCCGTCCCCGGTTGCCGATTGCTCGAACGTCAACAGGCCCCGCGCCCGCCAATCCTCCAGTTCCTTGGCGAACGCTTGGCGGCGCCGCGCCTCGACGCCGTCGATGTCGTCGCGGTGTGCCGCGACGAAGGCGCGGTGTTGTTCGATGTCGAACGATCCCGTTTCGATGTCGATGTTCAAACGTCCGCGGGGGAACGCCTCGCGCATGGCCGCGAGTTCCGCGGCGTCCACCTCGTGAAAGCGGATGCGGTCGAAGGGGCGCAGCAGCCAATGTTCGTCGAACGCGCGCCCGCGCCGGTGCCGATTCCACACCTGCAGCGTGCGGCCGACGAACTGGTAGCCGCCCGGGCCCTCCACGCCGTAGACGCACAGATACGCGCCGCCGATGCCCACCGAGTTTTCGGCGGTCCAAGTGCGCGCGGGGTTGTACTTGGTGGTCACCAGGCGCTGGCGCGGGTCGAGCGGCGTGGCCACCGGGGCGCCGAGGTAGACGTCGCCGAGGCCCAGCACCAGGTAGTCGGCGTTGAAGACGATGTCCTTGACGGCTTGCCGGTCCGCGAGACCGTTGATGCGGCGAATGAACTCGATGTTGTCGGGGCACCACGGCGCGTCGGCGCGCACGCTTGCGGTGTAGCGCTCGACGGCTTCCCGACAGGCCGGGTCGTCCCACGACAACGGCAGCCGAACAATGCGCGACTCCACCGCGCCGACTTGGCGCCCGCGCGAGGACTCGAGAAGCGGCAGCAGGCGGTGGGCGAAACCGGTGCCGGAGAAGCGCTCCGAGTCGTAGCGGACGAGCAGCGAGCGGATGCCGGGCGTCGTCTCCACCACGCCGGAAGGCCGTTCGTCCTTGATGGCGGCATCGAAGGCATGCGCGCGCAGGCGCAATTCGATGTCCAGCGTGTTCGGACCGAACTCGAACAACAGCGCTTCGTCCCCGGCGCGGCGCACGCGCACGTCTTCGTGTTCGAGCACGACGGAGCGTTCGATGTGGTGTTTCGCGTTGGCGGATGGCTTGGCCGCCAAGCCGCGCGCGGCGGCCAAGGCGCCGTTCTGTTCGCGGCGCAGCCGACGTGCCTCCGCCTCGGTGACGGCGCGCAGGCGCAGCTTGTCGCCGGCCGCGAGTTGGCCGAGTTTCCACCGATCCGCTTCGATCACCACCGCCGGGCAGACGAAGCCGCCCAAACTGGGTCCGTCGGGGCCAAGCACCACGGGCATGTCGCCGGTGAAATCGATGGCCCCGAAGGCGTAGGCGTTGTCGTGGATGTTGGAGGGGTGCAAGCCGGCGGCGCCGCCGTCGCTGCGCGACCACGCCGGGCGCGGACCGATCAAGCGCACGCCGGTGCGGTCGGAATGGTAATGCACCGTCCATTCGGCTTCGAGGAAGGCGCGGATGCCGTCGTGGGTGAGGAACTCGTCCGTGCAGTGCGGCCCCATCGTCACGCGCAGCTCCAGCCGGCGCGACCAGTCCGGTGTTTGAGGGAGCGCTTTGGCGCCGGGCGCCGCTGCCTTTGCGATCGGCAAGACATCCCCCGCCGCCAACGCGCGACCGTTCATGCCGCCAAAGCCGCCCAAGGTGAACGTGGCCGCCGAACCCATCGTCGGTGGCACGTCGAGGCCGCCGGCCACGAGCACATAGCCGCGCGCGCCCTGCGTCACCTTGCCAATGGCGAGCACATCGCCGGCCGCCACCGCGAACGGTTCCCAGCAAGCGCCGCTTTCGAGCGCACAGAAACCGGTCACGCACACGGTCGCGGCGGTGTGGAAGCGCAACGTCGGCCCGTGCAGGGCGAACTCCAAGCCGGACGCGCCCTCGGCGTTGCCGAGCAGACGGTTGCCAAGGCGAAAGGAAAGGTCGTCCATGGGCCCCGAAGGCGGCACGCCCACCGACCAATAGCCGCGCCGACCGGGCCAGGACTGCACGGTGGCGTGGAAGCCGCCGGCCACCACTTCCAAGGCGCGTGGCCGATAGTCGAGAGTCGCCAGCGTGCCGGTGTCGTGCCGCGCCTGCGCGAACGGCGCCGAGGCCAACGCTTGGCGCAGATAGTCGCGGTTGGTTTGCACGCCGAACACGACGGTCTCGCCCAACGCCGCGCGCAAGTCCCGTCGCGCCGCGTCGCGGTCCGCGGCGTGCGCCATCACCTTGGCGACCAGGGAGTCGTAGAGCGGTGGAATCTCGGCGCCGGAACGCAACGACGTGTCCACGCGAACGCTGCGACGGCGCGGGAACGAAACCACCGACGCGGTGCCCGGCGAAGGGCGAAAGCCCCGGTGCGGGTCTTCGGCGCAGAGCCGCGCCTGCATGGCGCAGCCGGTAGGTTTGGCGTCGCCCGCCAGCGCGTCTAGCGGCGGCAAGTCGCCGGCGGCCAACTCGATCATCCAACGCACCAGGTCGATGCCGAAAACCAGCTCGGTGACCCCGTGTTCCACCTGCAGGCGCGTGTTCACTTCGAGGAAGTAGGCGGTTTGCCGGTCCGCGTCGTAGAGGAACTCCACCGTGCCGGCGCTGCGATACGCCACGCTCTCCAGCAGCGCCTTGGCGGCGGAGTGCATGCGCGCGCGAACCGCGTCCGCGAGGTTCGGCGCCGGGCACTCTTCCACGACCTTCTGGTGGCGGCGTTGCAGCGAGCAATCGCGGTCGCCAAGCACGAGCACGCCGCCGTGGCCGTCGCCGAACGCCTGCACTTCCACATGCCGAGGCGCGGGAACGCAACGCTCGACGAACAGCCGCGGGTCGCCGAACTGCGCCGCGGCCAGCCGCCGCACGGCGGCGAAGTTGCGATCAAGCGCCACCGCGTCGTCGCAGCGCGCCATGCCGATGCCCCCGCCGCCGGCGGAACTCTTCAGCATCACCGGATAGCCGATGCGCTCGGCCCACGCGCGCGCCTCGTCCACGCCGGTCAACACGGCGCTGCCGGGCAGCAGCGCCAAGCCCGCCGCCGCCGCCAACTCGCGCGCTTCGTGCTTCAGCCCGAAGGAGCGGATGTGCGCCGGGCGGGGGCCGATGAAGGCCACGGCGGCGTCGTCCAGCGCTTGGGCGAAGGTTGGGTTTTCGCTCAGAAAACCGTAGCCGGGGTGAACCGCGTCGGCAGCGGTCCCGCGCGCGGCGGCAAGGAGTTTGGCTTGCGCCAGATAGGTTTGCGCCACGCCACCCTCGCCCAGCGACACCGCTTCCCGGGCCGCTTCCACATGTGGCGAGTCGCGGTCCGCTTCCGCGTACACGGCAACGCTGGCGACGCCGAGGGCGTCGAGCGTCCGGCAGATGCGCGCGGCCACTTCGCCGCGGTTGGCAACGAGGACCTTCTTGAACATCGTCGGCGTGGGCTACGTTGGGCCGGCGCCCGCCCACACCGCGAGTTCGACGGGCGTCGGGTTGTAGCCATTGCAGGGATTGTTGAGCTGCGGACAGTTGGAGATCAGCGCCAACACGTCCATCTTCGCTTCGAGTTCCACGTACTTGCCGGGCGCGCTGATGCCGTCCTCGAAGGTCAAGCCGCCTTCGGGCGTCACCGGCACGTTCATGAAGAAATTGATGTTGTGGGCGAGGTCGCGCTTGTCGAGACCCCACTGCTCGTGCGTGCCCAAGGCCAACAGCCAGCTGTCGCGGCAGGAGTGCATCGTCTTCTTGCCGAGCGCGTAGCGCACCGTGTTGCTCTCGCCGGCGCAGGCGCCGCCCAGGGTGTCGTGGCGTCCGCACGTGTCCGCGACGATGGCGAGCAGCGCGTTGCCCGCGTCCGAAAGCAGCGTGGTGCCGGTGGTGAGGTACAGGTTGGCCTGGGCGCGGATGGTGTCCATGGCGCTGTAGCGTTCGCGCGGATTTCTGGCGTTGAAGAACAACGTGTCCACCGCCTGGTTGCCGTGCAAATCCGTGATGCGCAGCACGTCGCCCTTGGCGATTTCGCCGATCCAGTATTCGCCGGCCGGCACCACTTCGCGGCGGCGCGCGTCCGCGGCGTTTCGATTGCTTTCCTGCAACATCGCGGTTTACGTCCCCAAGGCGTACAAGCGGTTGTTGGCGAAACCGCGCCCGTTTTCCGGTCGCGACAGTCGGCAGGCGTCGTTTTCGGCCACCGATTCGGCGCGGCCCAGCTCGTAGCCGATGGGTCGGCGTGGATATTCGGCGGCGGGGTTGAGCGGATGCGGGCAGGTGTGCAGCACCACCAGCGCGCGCATCTCGAAACGCAGGGCAACCGCGCCGCCGGCCGGGGAATGGTTCTCGCGGTAGGCGAGGTTGCCGCTCGCGTCCGCGTCCACGCGGGAGAACCAGTTGACGTTGGCGGCGAAGTCGCGGCGGCCGAGGCCGTATTTGCCGAGCTCCACCAGAAAGCTGTCGCGGCCATTGCGGTGGTGGTCGTTGCGCGCCTCTTGAAAGCGGCGTTCGCCCCACTTGCGCCGCACCAGCGCGGCGTCGCAGGTGCCGCTCGCCGCGTCGTGCCAGCCCACATCGTCGGCGACGATGGAGCAGAAGATGCGTCCCATGTCCGAATACAGGCAGTGGCCGGCGGTGAGTCGAAAGGTGTGTTGGCACTTCAGGGTGTCCGGCAGATTGAGGCGTTCCAACGGATTGTCGGGGTTGTAGGCCAGCATCGCGGCGTTGCCGCCGCCCTCGACGTCGATCAGCCGCAAGAGCACGCCGGCGTTGACCACGAAGGACCAGTGGCTGCCGCCGGGCAGCACGTCTTGATAAAGAACGTCCGAACCGCTCATGCGGCCTGCTCAATCCGCGCAATCGGTTCTTTGGTCGCCGCGGTCGCGTTGGCCACGGGGAGATCGAAGGTGATCGTGGCGCCGTAGAGGTCCGGTTCGTGCGGATCGACGCGCGGTTTGTCGAACACCAGCAGGCGCGTGCCCAGCTTGAACCCCTCTGCGATGTCGTGCGTCACCATGAACACGGTGAGCGCCAATTCGGCGTGGAGCTGACGCACGAGGTCGTGCATGTCGGCGCGAATGCCCGGGTCCAGCGCTCCGAACGGCTCGTCGAGCAGCAGGACGCGCGGCGCGGTGACGAGCGTTTGCGCGAGCGCCAAACGCTGCTGCATGCCGCCGGACAGCTGCGCCGCGTAGGCGCTCGCCGATGCCAGCAGCCCCACGCGATCCAACATCTTCTCGGCTTGCTCGATGTTGCGCGCCCGCTTGGCGCCGAACGTGCGCCCGAGGAAGCGCGACGCGCCGAACTCCAAGCCGAGCAGCACGTTGCCAAGCGCGGTGAGGTGGGGGAACACCGAATAGCGCTGAAAGACGACGCCGCGGTGGGCGTTCGGCTCGGGCGCGAGGGGTTCGCCGGCCAATTCGATCACTCCTTCGCAAGGCGCGAGGTCGCCGAGCAGCAAACGCAGGAAGGTAGTCTTCCCGCAGCCCGAGGCGCCGACGATGGTGACGAACTCGCTTTCCTCGACCTCCAAGCGGATGTTCTCCAGCACGACTTTCCACCCGCCGCGCCCGCCGTTGGCGGCGCGATACCGTTTCCACACGTTGCGCACCTTGATGAGCGTCACGAATCCGCCCCGTACCAGGGAAAGAGCAACCTGTTGGCGCGCTTCAAGCCGAAGTCCAGCAGGAACGCCAGCAGCGTGATCCACGCGACGTAGGGCAGGATCACGTCCATCGCCAAGTAGCGGCGCACCAGAAAAATGCGGTAGCCCAGTCCGTCGGTGGAAGCGATGGCTTCGGCGGCGATCAGGAAGAGCCACGCGGCGCCCAGCGACAACCGCACGCCGTCGATCAGTCGCGGCAGCACTTGCGGCAACACCACGCGGATGGCGATTTGCCAACTCGAAGCATCCAGGGTTTGCGCTTTCACCAACTGTTCCCGCGGCAGCTCGCGCACCCGCTGTTCGACGTCGCGCATCAGAAACGGCGTTGTGCCGAGCACGATCAGCATCACCTTCGCCAGTTCGCCGATGCCGAACGCGATGAACAATATGGGCAGCACGGCCAGCGGCGGGATCATGGAAAGCGCCCGCACCCACGGCGAGAAGAACGCGCCGAACCAAGGCACGAGGCCGTTCAACACGCCGACGCCCAAAGCGAGCGCGGCGCCGGTCGCTACGCCGACGGAGAGCCGCCGCAGACTTGATGCGGTGTCGTTCCAGAACAGGTACTTGCCGCTGCGCCGATCCGGCGCGAACGCCATCCGCTCGACGGCGGCGGCGATGCCGGCCATGCTCGGCAGCAGCTTGTCGTTGGGGTTTTCGGCCAAGCGGGCGCTGGAGGCGAGCGCGTAGACCAGCAGCGCCAGCGCGAACGGCGCCGCCGCGGCGAGGACGCGCAGGCGGCCGGGCTGGCGGTTGATCGCCCGCACGGTCGCGCCCCTTCGTTGCACCGCTACAGCTTGCCGTCCGCCGCCATTTGCATGTAGGTGTCGTCGAAGCGCAGCTGGACGTTGTCCTTGGCGCCCAGAATCTCGCCGCCCGGCAACGCGACGCCGATGAAGCCCGCGTCCGTCGCGCCTTCGCCGAGCAAGCCGTGCTCGAAGGAGAAGGCGGTGACGTTGGCCATCGTCTCGCCGAGCGCCGCCGAGCGCACGAACCGCACCGCCGGCTGCGGCGTGTAGAACATCTGCGTGGCGGCGAGTTGCGCGTTGTAGCCGGCGAGGTCCGTGCCCGAAGCCTCGGCCATGTGCGTTTTCGCCGCATCGCCCGCCGCGCCGGGCGCGGACATCGCCGCCATGGTCTCGTACCAAGCGCCGACGAGGGCTTTGCCAAAGCGCGCGTCCGCGAGCGCGCCGGTGCTCACCACCAGCATGTCGATGATCTCGCCGGGGATCATGGAGGAGTCGAACACCGGGCTCACATCCGGCAGCGCCCGCACTTCCGCCAGGAGGGGATTCCAAGTGACCACCGCGGTCACGTCGTCGGTGGCGAAGGCGGCGACGATGTCCGCGTCCGAGGTGTTGACCACGGTGAGGTCGCGCTCGGACATCTCCAGGGTGGCCAAGGCGCGCGCCAGCATGTAGTGCGAGACGGACAGCTCCACCAGGTTGACGTTCTGGCCCTTGATGTCCGCGAGGGTCTTGCCCGCCCCCTTGAGCACGATGCCGTCGTTGCCGTTGGAGAAGTCGCCGACGATCAAGGCCGTGGAGTCGCGCCCGCCCGCCGCGGGGATGGTCAGCGCGTCCATGTTGGTCATCGTGCAGCCGTCGAAGGCGCCGGCGGTGTATTGGTTGATGGACTCGATGTAGTCGTTGAACTGCACCACCTCGATGGTGATGCCGTACTTGTCCGCCCATTTCTCGACGATGCCGGCCTCGGCGGCGTAGTCCCAGGGCATCCAGCCGACGTAGATGCTCCAGGCGATCTTGTAGTCGTCCTTGGCGAGTGCCGGGGAAGAGCCGAAAGCAAGCAGAGAGACGGTGGCGGCAAGCAGCGCGCGCCGAACGAAGCGAATGGACATGGTGGCTCCTCAGTGGTGGTGACTTGGGAGGCGCTGCTCTCCGTGCAAGCAATGCGCGTGCCAAACGGCGAACAAGCGCGGCTTGGCCGTGGGGGAGCGTCGGTTCGAGGCAACCGCGACGCACAATGGAGCAGCCGAACGCACCAATATGGTGCAAGGGGTGCAAGATCAGCTCGCCGCTCCAGAAGATCCGGTTTGCGTCCCAACGCGACGGTGCCGGAAACCGTCAGCGAGTGATCAGCGTCGTTAGCTGGTGCGGTTTGGCGCGCGTGTTGTAGATGAGGATGTCCTGCTTGCCGTCGCTGTTGAAATCCACCAACCGCGTGTTGCGCTCGTCGTCGGGCAGCGCGACGGACAGCTTCTGCGGCCGCCGCGCGAAAGCGTCCGGCCCGTCGACGCCGGCGAATACGCGCAGTTCCTTCCGGCTCTTGCCGAACACCAGGTCCAAGCGTCCGTCGCCGTGCAGGTCGCCGATCAGCACCGGCGGAAAGAACACGCCGGCGCCGATGGGGTAGAGGCGCGGTCGGACCCGGCGCCGAACCGCCCGCCCGCGGGGAAAGCCGCCTTCCTCCATGCGGTAGAACTCCACGTTCAAGGCCACGGACTTGCCGGCCATCGCCCGCACCATCCCGCCAATGCCCACGGCGACGTCCCGGAACAGCACATCGGTGTCGCCGTCGGCATCGAAATCCCGCATCCAAACGGACGAGTAGCCGGACGCTTGCAAGGCGCCGGCCTTGCCGCGCGGTCGAATCGTGACGTCCGCCTCGCGGCCAAAAGCGGTGCCCCCCGGCGCGGCCGCGCCGAAATGCACTCGGTACACGCCGCGGTGGTTGGCGAGGCTGCGGCCTTCGAGCGACAGGGTGGTCAAATCCGCAATGCCGTCGCCGTTCATGTCGCGCAAGGCGTGCAGCATCGTGATCTGGGTCTTCTTCCGCAATCCCAGAATCAATCTGAGCGTGTTCTCGTCGGTGTATTCGAACATCAGCGCGTAGGTGCCGTCCGCGTCGAACGGGACGTCGGCGGGGAACGCCTTGGCGACCGGGTCGAATTGACCATGCGCGTCTTGGAAGTGGACATCGAAGTGATCTTGGTTCCAAAACACGAGGTCCATGCGTCCGTCGCGGTCGTAGTCGGCCTGATGGACGCGGCTTGAGTACCAAGGCCAAGTCGTGGGGTTGACGCCCGTCTCGCCGTGGGTGCGGGATTCGCCCAAGGCGACAGCGGCCAAGTACGGATCCGGCGGCCCGAGCTTGACGGGCTGCGCGAACGTGCCGCCCGGTGCTTGGATGGAAATCCAAAAGCCATCCGTGTCCGGCACCAGCAGATCGTCGCGGCCGTCGCCGTTGAGGTCCCGGGCGATGTCCATGGCCGGGACGCCCCCGTCGCCGCTGCCGCGGTAACGGGTCTCCAAGGGCACCAATGGTCGTTCCGTCTTGGTCTCGGGGTCGAACCACCTCAACTGTCCCCGTTCGTAGATGAACAAGCGATCGGTCTTCGCCCCCGGCGGCGCGTCGACGCCCACCACACCGGCGAACAGCGCCCCCGGCCGCAACGACGCGGACACCGCCGGCTTCCAACCTCCTTCTTCCAGAGCTTCGAGAGCGAAGACGCGCACCCGGCGATTGCCGTGCTCGTCCTCTCCGACGAGGGCGATGTCCGCGAACGGATTGCCTAGGAAAGACCCTGTCAACACCGTCTCGCGCTGGGCGCCGGTGTTCACCGCGTAGCGGTCGAACACCACTTCCGCGGCGCGAACACCGCCGGCGAGCGCGCCGGCAATGGTCAACAGGGTGAACAGGCGTGTGGCATGGCGCATAGGTGATCTCCAAGTCGCCGCGCGGCCGCGCGGCAAGGCACGGACGCGGTGACGGCAGCGTAGTGGGCGGCGGCCAACGCCTGCAACCGCCGCGCGCGAAGTAGCGACGGTTGCGCCGCCGCGGTGTCGCGTGATTGACCCCGCCGAAGGCGCGCTCCAAACGGCTTCGCGCGGCCCGCGGCATGGACAGTTTGGGCGATTCGCCTTAGCATGGCGCGTTCGCGCGACGCGAAACACGAAGGGAAACCAAGGGGAACCATGACAGCACACCGACACCGTGCCGCCATCCGCCGCGCGGCAATCGCCGCGGGCGTGTGCGCCATCGCCGCGGCGGTCGCCGCCGAAGACGCTGCGCCCACCGCCACCGCGGCGAACGACGTCATCGAGGAGGTGATCGTCACCGGCACGCACATCAAGGGCGCGAACATCAGCGGCGTCTTGCCGGTGTCGGTCTTCGACAGCGAGCAAATCGAGCTGTTCGGCGTCGAATCCGGCGACGATCTGCTTGAATTGCTGCCCGAGCAGGGCCAGAACTTCTTCAACGAGGCGGAGAACATCAGCGGCGGCGTGAACTCGGCGCGCGGCGATGTGGGCGCGTTCAACCTGCGCAACCTCGGCACCGGCAACACGCTTGTGCTGCTGAACGGTCGGCGCATGGTGAACGCCGCCGGCTTCCAAACCGAGGAGGTGGGCGGCAGTTTCGTGCCGGTGAACACCGCCAACTCGAACGTGGTGCCCACCTTCGGCCTCGACCGCGTGGAGATCCTCAAGGACGGCGCTTCGGCCATCTACGGCGCGGACGCGGTGGCCGGCGTGGTGAACAACGTGCTCGAGAGCGATTTCGAGGGCTTCAAGGTGCAGGCGCGCTACGGCTTCTACGACCACATCGAGCGCTCTCCCATCAGCTTGAACGCGGCCTGGGGCACCACCTTGAACGACGGACGCACCACGGTGAACGTCTCCGGCCGGTTGTTGAAACGCGAGCGCGTGAACGCCCAGGAGGATGGACGCTGGGCGAACGCGGACTTGCGCAGCCGCGCCACCGAATGGCCTTGGGCGGGCGCAACGGCGTTTCTCAACTCCAGTGCCCACTCTTTCTACGGCCAGTTCGATGTCGTCACCAGCGCGCGCCGCACCGGGCTTCTTCGCGACGACTTCACGGACGAGCGCGGCGAGTTCCACGTCTATCCCGTCGGCGATTCGCGCTGCGAGTGGGAGCTGAACGCGCACGTGTGCGGCGCCGCCGATTCCTCCTCGTTGGATCTGATCCGCTACAACGTGAACGAGTACCGCGACCTCTCCGGAGAGCTCACCCGCTACAGCGCGCTCGCCTTCGTAACCCATCAATTGGACGCCGTGGAGGCGTTCACGGAGGTGCTGTACTACCGCTCCGAGAACAACTTGTTGCGCCATCCATCATTTGCGTTCACCGCGGTGAAACTGCGCGTGGGCGCGGAGAACTACTACAACCCGTTCGGTCCCTGCGACTCGCCCAACCGGCTGCCGGAGGAGGCGATTCCCGATGTGCCGTGCAGCGGATTGCAACTGGAGATCGACAACTACCGCTACGCCGAGCTGCCGCGCGTCGTGGACGTGGACGGCACCTCCTACCGTCTGCTGCAAGGTCTGCGCGGCGCGTGGAACGAATGGGATTGGGAGGGCGCGGTGCTGTACGCCAAGGCCGAGCGCAGCGACGTCACGCGCAACCGGATTTCCAACACGCTCATGGTGGAAGCCTTGGCCGATCCCACGCCGGCGGCCTACAACCCGTTCAGCGGCGGCGTGGACAGCAACCTCGAGCGCGCCTTGGTTAGCGTGCGGCGCGACAACGAGAGCGCGCTGTTCCTGACGGACTTCCAGCTGAGCCACGACGCGCTGTTCGCGCTCCCGGCCGGCGCGGCCGGGCTGGTGGCCGGCGCCGAGTTTCGCCGCGAATCCTTCGAAGACGACCGCGACCCGCGCCTGGACGGCACCATCGCGTTCACGGATTTCCAAGGCGACACCTTCCCGTTCGTGTCGGACGTGATGAACTCCAGCCCAACGCCGGACAACTCCGGCGACCGCACGGTGACCTCGCTGTTCGTGGAGTTGCAAGCACCGCTCTTCGAGACCGTTGATGTGCAGGTCGCGGCGCGCTACGAGAACTTCTCGGACGTGGGCGACACGGTGGTGGGCAAGGTGGCCGCCGGCTGGCGCCCGCACGATGCCGTGCTGCTGCGCGGCTCCTGGTCGCAGGCGTTCCGCGCGCCCAATCTGGTGACCGTGAACGAGACCATCGTGGCGCGGCAGAACCCGCGCAACGACTACACCTGCCTGTACGCGGATCCGGAACAAACCAAGCTCGACTGCCGGAACTCGATTCAGCGCACCGCCCAAGGCAGCAAGGCGCTGGTGGCGGAGAAGTCCGACAACTACTCGGCCGGCGTGGTGGTCACGCCGTCCGACAACCTCACGCTGACGCTGGACTACTGGAGCATTGAGAAGATCGACACCATCGGTCTGCTCGGCGAGGAGAACCACACCGTGCGGGACTTGCTGTTGCGCCTGCGCCACGGCACCGCCGACTGCGCTTCCTTGGCGCCGAACCCGGCGGTGCTGCGCTCCTCCGAAGTGGACGCCGCCGCCGCGGCCGTGTACTTGGCGGCCGGCATTTGCCCGGCCGGCGACATCGAGCGCATCAACGACCGCTACGCGAACTTGGACACGCGCACCGTGGAAGGCTACGATGTCGGCCTGCGCTACCGCTTGGAAAGCAACGTGGGACGGTTCACGCTGAAGTATTCCGCGTCGTTCCTGCGCAAGCTGGAGCAGGACGCCGGCGGAGACGCCGCCGAATTGGTGGCCGCGAAACGGGACGGCACCATCCCCGCGAACATTCCGGTGGGCGGCTTCGCGGATTTGGTGGAGAACGACGGCAACCCGCGGCAGAAGCACAACTTCTCGCTTTCCTGGCGGCGCGCCGCCTTCGGCGCCGCGTTGTCCGCGGTGAAGATCGGCAAGGTCTACCAGGAATCCTTGACGTGGGAGGACGGCCGACGGTTTTGGCTGGCGCCGATGACGACATGGAACACCACCTTCGACTACCGCTTCGAGAGCTTCGGCGAGGCCGACATGCGGTTGCGCTTCGGGGTGCGCAACCTAACCGACGAGCGCGCGCCCTTCGCCGATCGTTACTTCGGCTACATGTCGGACGTCCACTCCGACTACGGCAGGAACTTCTACATCGACCTGCGCATGACGAGGGGTTAAGGCGCGCCCTTTCGGGTGCGCGCTCGCCGCGAAACCCGTTAAGAGGCAACCGGGTGCTCGAAGCAGAGCGAGCGCCCGTCGGGGTCCGCGACGGCGAGTTGGCGCATGCCGTAGAACGCCACCGTTGGCGGCGGGGCGTCCACGCCGCGGCCCAGGAAGCGTTCGCGCAGCGCGTCCACGTCCTCGCAAACGAAGAACAGCTCGATGTCGCCGCCGCTTTGGGCGAGGCCGTCCGCGTTCTGCGGTCCCGCCTGTTGCAGCATTAGCTGGGCGCCTTCCATCGCCAGCAGGCACCAAGCGAGCTTGCCGTCCGGGTCCCAGCGGCCCCGCAGGGTGAACCCCAGCTGATCGCAATAGAAGGCGAGGGAGCGTTCGATGTCCGCGACGCGCACCAGCGGCACCGTGGCGCGGACGTTCCGGCGCGGCTCGACCAGGCGCGCCTTCACCACCCGGCGCAGCAGTTTGCCGGTTTCGTTGTAAGGCAGCTCGCCCCAGAAGTCCACACGCTCCGGCACGCGCGAGGAGCGCATGTGTTCCTTCACCCAGGCTTGCAGTTCGCCCGCTAGGGGCTCGCCCACCGGCGTGCCGCTCTTGGCCACCACCACCGCGGCCACGGCTTCGCCCCACTCCACGCTGGGCACGCCGACCACGGCGGCGTCGGCCACCGCCGCGTGCGCGATCAGCATGTCTTCTATCTCCCCGGGCGAGAGGTTCTCGCCGCCGCGCACGATCACGTCGTCGGCGCGTCCGTCCAGGAACAGGTAGCCGTCCTCGTCCATGTATCCGGCGTCGCGGGTGGGGAACCAGCCATCGGCGTCCACCAGGCTGCCGCGATCCTCGTATTCGCCGGAAACCTGTTCACCGCGCACGTGGATCTCGCCGCGCTCGCCCGGCGGCAGGGATCTGCCTTGGTCATCGCGGATTTCGATTTCCACGCCGGGCATGGCGACGCCCACGGACACCAGGCGGCGCCGACCAGCTTCGTCGCGCGCGGACATGGCGGCGCGATGCTCGTCCGGACCGAGCACGGTGACGGTGGAGCTGGTCTCGGTGAGGCCGTAGGCGTTCGTGAAGTCCGTGTCCGGGAACAGCGCCATGGCCTTCTCGACCACCGGCAACGGCATCTTGCCGCCGCCGTAGGAGAGCGATTGCAGGTGCGGCATGCGCGCCGTCTTCTCGCCTTCCAGAGCGGCGACGATGCGGGCGAGCATGGTGGGCACCACGAAGGCGGTGGTGATGCGCTCGGCGCGCGCCGCGTCGATCCACGCATCGGCGCTGAAGTTGGGCAACTGCACCACGCGGCGGCCGGCGTACACGGAACTCAGCGCCGCGGCGATGCCGGCAATGTGGTAAGGCGGCACGCACACCAGCGCGGCTTCCTCCTCGGCGGCGGAGTGGAACTCCACCGAACTGAGGATGTAGGACACCAAGTGCCGGTGGCGCAGCATGGCGGCTTTCGGCGCGCCGGTGGTGCCGCTGGTGAAGAGCAGCACGCCGACGTCGTCCGGGTCCATGGAGCGTTGCTCGTCGCTGCCGCCGCCGGCGCGCGCCATTGCCAAGAAGCCGTCGCGCTCGCGCAGGGCCACGCCGTCCCGGCCTTGGAGGCGGGGAACGCGCTCCGCGTCCGTCACCAAGTAGGCGGGTTGCACGCGGGCGAGCAGCGCGTCGATCTCTTCGGCCGTGAGGCGGTAGTTGATGGGCACATACGGCACCCCGGCCCAACCGGCCGCGAACAACGCCACCGGCACGGCGAGGTTGCTCACATCGAGCATGGCGGCGCGGGTCGCCCCGGAGGCGCGGATGTCGCGCGCCGCCGCGCCGGCGGCGTCGTACAGCTGCTGATAGGTGATGGACGCGCCTGCGCGCGAATCGGTGAAGGCGACGCGGTCGCCGAACCCGCCGGCGGCCATCTCCAACAGCATCATGGTGTTCACGACCGCGTCCTCAATGGCGAATAATGGCGCAAGTGATGTTCACACGCCGAGCGCAGAGTTTGCGCCAGCAAACTCCAACGCGCCCTGCAGGGCGCGCCTAGTCGGTCTTTGGCAGCTTCTTGGCGTCCTTCACGGCGAGCGCGTCGTTGCCCACCGCGAGCGAGCCGTCGCCGGCTTTCACGCACAACACTTCCAGCGAACCGTCGCCGTTGACGTAGCGCTTGCCGATGGCGCTGCCCTTGGCGTGCGCCGGGTCGACGCTGCCGGCGCCGGCGCCATCCTCCGCCATCGTCGCCCCGCCACAGCGCAGGTCCACCTCCCCATCGGGCGCGGTGATAACCATGATCTCGGTCGCGCAGACAGCGCTCTTCATTCGCTTGCCGGGTGCCAAGGCAGCCATGTTTTGTTCCCCTCCTCTTACGTTGACCGTGATTGAGCCGCGGTCGCAAGATGGTGGATTCTACTGAAAACGGCAGTTGGGCGTACCGTCCGCCCCCGATCGCAATGCCCCGTCGTCGCCGTCGCCAACCATGTGGCGCGTCGTTTCGCCATCCTTCTCAACCACAGGCACCACAGGCAGAGAAAACGCCTGCGACTCAAAGCAACACCAAGGTTCCAGACTGCTTGTTCTCGCGATGTGCGAGGATGGCTGGAGAGCGTTCCCGCAACAGTTTTTCCACTTCCCCAGTGCTGCGATTTGCGCCGCGGATCAGCACTGTCTTGGGTGGGAATCCAAGAACGACATTGAGCTCCTCGAAATCCGTGTCCTTGGTGACGATGGTGAACCCGTGCCCACGGGCGAATGTCCAGATTTCACTGTCGGATGCTCGGTCAAGCCCCAAACCACCAACATGGCGTGAACCGGGAAAACAGATCGACCAAGGTTCGCTCCAAGCGTGGCGGTAAGTTCTGATCGAAAAGCAGTTTCATCCATCCACGACCAAGGCCTTGCGCTCTCGGTCCGCCACAAAGCTCAAGCAGGCGAGAATGTCCTCTCGGCGCAGATACGGAAACTCGCCAAGCACCTCGTCGTAGCTCATGCCAGCCGCCAAGTATTCGAGGACATCGTAGACCGTGATCCTCATGCCCCTGATGCAAGGCTTGCCACCCCGCTTGCCCGGCTCGATAGTGATTAGCCCTCGATAGTCCATGCTTGCGCCTCCGCCCCGTGTCTTCGACCGTGAATCCCAAGGCGATAATACCGCTCCAGACGCGACGGGACCGCCAGCGGCGAGGGTGTATGATCCTTGCGCGTGAGCGAACCCGTCCGGTACATGGAGCGCACCCGGCGCTACTACGAGGCGCAGGGCTTTGCGAAGCCGTATGCGTGGGCGCGTTTTGAGGACGTGCCCTTCGCGCCGCTGTCCAAGCCGCTGGCGCGCGCCACCTTGGCGCTCGTAACCACCGGCGCGCTGTACGACCGCCAAGAGTCCGAACCGCGCTTCGTCGCGTCCGCGTCCACGGCGCATCCGCCGGAGCGGCTGTTCGCCGGCGATCTCGCTTGGCACCGGCAAGCCACGCACATGGACGACCGCGGTACCTACCTGCCCATTGAGGCGCTCGAAGACCTAGTGGCCGAAGGCCGCTTGGGCGGCTTGGCGCAACGCTTCCACTGCGCGCCCACCGAATACAGCCAGAGGCGCACGCGCGCGTTCGACGCGCCGGAGCTGCTCAAGCGCTGTCGGCAGGACGGCGCGGACATCGCGCTGCTCGTGCCGTTGTGACCGGTGTGCCACCAGACCGTGGGTCTGGTCGCCCGGCACCTCGAAGCGAACGGCTTGCCCACCGTGATCCTCGGCTCGGCGCGCGATGTGGTGGAGCATTGCGGCGTGCCGCGCTTCGCGTTCACGGACTTTCCGCTCGGCAACCCCTGCGGCAAACCGTACGACCGCGCCATGCAGCGCGACACCGTGGCGGCGGCGTTGCGCTTGTTTGCAGAAGCGCGCGCGCCGCGCGCGACGCTGCCGGTGCCGGTGCGCTGGGGCGAAGGCGGGCAGTGGCGCGAGACCTACATGACGTTCGGCGCGGCGGATCTGCCCGAGTTGCGGCGCATGGGAGAGGAGCGGCGGGCACAGCGGCAGCGCCGGCGGGCGTCCGGCGCCGTGCGGGTTGATTGAAGCCGCGCCGCGGGACGATGCGCCACTAACACGCCGGGGTAGTACACTTCGGTAAACGGGCAACGGGGAGGGGCCTATGAAGTTCGGTGTGCAAGTGAACTGCTACCGCACCACTTGGGATGCCATCAAGGCGTCCATCTTGGCGATGGACGGGCGGCGTTGGAACAGCGTCTGGTTCGCGGACCACTTCCTGCCGCCGCCGGGACGGCGCGAAGATGAGCATCTCTCCGCGTTCGAGGGCTACACCCTCATCGCCGTGGCCGCCGGCATGACAAAAACGCTGCGCCTTGGCCACTTGGTGCTCGGCAACACCTACCGCAACCCGGCGTTGCTCGCCAAGATGGCGACCACGCTGGATCACGCTTCCGAAGGCCGTTTCGAGCTGGCGCTGGGGGCGGCGTGGTTCAAACGCGAACACGAAGCGTACGGCTGGACCTTCCCTTCCATGAAGGAGCGGCAGGACCGCTTCCAGGAAGCCTGCGAACTGCTGCGTTTGCTCTTCACGTCCGCGGGGCCGGTGGATTACAACGGCAAGTACTACCGGCTGGAGCAAGCGCCGCTTTCCCCGGGTTGCCACCAAAAGCCGCACATCCCCATCATGGTGGGCGGCACCGGCGAACGGCGCACGTTGCGCACGCTGGCCCTGTTCGGCGACATCTTCAACTTGGACGGCTGGGCCGGGCAGGGCATGTCCCTCGAGGTGTACCGGCACAAGATCGGCGTGTTGGAGAAGCACTGCGCCAACGTCGGACGCGACCCGTCCGAGATCAAGCGCACATTGCTGATGCCCGTGCAGATCACGGACGACAAGCAGCGCATCGAGCGCTTCCAACGGGCGCTGGGCCCCGGTTCCATGGCCGGCCCCGCCAACGAGATCATCGACCGCATCGGCGCGTTCGAGCGCGAGGGGGTTGCGGAGATCATGTTCGGCGGCGTACCCACCGGCAACACCGAGGCCTTCGAGCGCTTGGAGGAGGAGATCGTCGCCGCCTTCGATTGACCGGCACCCGGCGTTGGACTACAAACCCACTACACGCGACGCCTCCTCTGAGGGAGGCTGAGCAATTCCAAATGGAGAGATTTCAATGACACACGACATCGTGATTCGGGGCGGCGACCTCGTGGACGGAACCGGCGCCGCGCCGCGGCAGGGCGACCTCGCCATCGACGGCGACCGCATCACCGCCATCGGCCAAGTGGCCGGCAAGGGCAAGCGCGAAATCGACGCCAAGGGCATGGCGGTAACGCCCGGCTTCGTGGACCTGCACACCCACTTGGACGCCCAGATCGGCTGGGATCCGGAAATGACGCCGGTGAGTTGGCACGGCGTGACCACCGCCCTGCTCGGCAACTGCGGCGTCACGTTCGCGCCCTGCAAGCCGCGGGACGTGGAACTCCTGGCGGCGATGATGGAAACGGTGGAGGACATCCCCAAGAACGCCATCCTCACCGGCCTGCCGTGGAATTGGGAGGATTACGGCGGCTATTTGGACGCCATCGAGGGCCTCGATCCGGCGTTGAACGTGGCCGGCATGGTGGGCCACTGCGCCGTGCGCTTCTACGTCATGGGCGAGCGCGCCGTGGAAGAGCAGGCGACGCCGGAGGAACGCGCGCAAATGGCGAACGTGGTGGCGAAATCCATCGACGCCGGCGCCGTTGGCTTTTCCACCAATCGCTACCCGCCGCACAAGCTGCCGGACGGGCGCTCCATTCCCGGCACCTTCGCCGACCCGGTCGAGCTCGTGGAGATCGCCAAGGCGGTTGGGCCGCGCAACGGCTTGATGCAAGCCGTCGGCGCGAATTTCGACGTGTTGAAGGCCATGGCCGAGACCACCGGCGGCCGCATTCTCTTCAGCTACGGCACCGGGCCGCAGCCCGGTTCCGGCAAGGCGCAGGCGGAGAACCTGGCCAAGCTGTGCAAGCACGGCGACCTCACGGCCATCACCCAAGTGCGCGGCTCCGGCTTCATGTTCGGTCTGCAATCCGCGCTGCCGGTGCAGGGCGAGACGTGGGAAAAGCTGCGCAAGATGGGCCTTGCCGAACGGCTGGCGGCCATCCGCGACGCGGACGTTCGCGCCAAGTTGGCGGCCGAGGGCCGCGACATGAAGCGCCGTTTCCCGATGACCAACGTGTTCTACCTCGGCGATGGCGAATCCCCGAACTACACCGCCCCGCCGGAGCAGAACTTGGAAGCGCAAGCCGCCGCCGCCGGCGAACACTGGGTGGAGACCTTCCTGCGCCTCTCGGACGAGACGGACGGCAAGGCGCTCTTCAACCTGCGCATGTTCAACCAAAGCCTCAAAGAGCTCGGCGATCTGTTCAAGAGCGAGCACATCTTCCCCAGCCTCGGCGACGCCGGCGCGCACGTCTCCCAAATCATGGACGCCGGCTGGCCGAGTTTCGTGCTTTCGCACTGGATCCGCGCCGCCGGGCTCTATAGCTTGGAGGAAGGCGTCCGACGCCTGACCTCCGGCCCGGCGCGGGTGTTGGGATTGGCGGACCGCGGCACCTTGGCTACCGGCATGAAGGCGGACGTGAACGTGTTGGATCCCGCCAACGTCGCCGAACGCCAGCCCGAGCTGGTACACGACTTCCCCGGCGGCGCTCCGCGCTACATCCAGAAGTCCAAGGGCTACAAGGCCACCATCGTCAACGGCGCGGTGACGCTGGAAGACGGCGAGCACACCGGCGCGCGCGCCGGGCGCGTGCTGCGCCACGCCGCTTAAGCGACCGCCGGCGGGTGCGGCCCATGCCAACCAAGCTCAGCGACGAGGTGAAGGAACTCCGGCTGGAACAGCACGTGTTGGATCTGGAGGTCGATGGCCTCACCGTGCTGCCGCCGAAAGTTCACGGCGTGGGCATGGACCGCATCGACCGGATGGTGGAACTGCTGCTCGCCAAGAGCGAGGAGATGGTCGGCTGCCCGTTCAGCTTGGCGCGCGGGCCGCACACCGCGTTGGACTTCGCGCCGAATGCGAGCGGGCTCGCGGCGGTGGACAAGGAAAACCGCCGCCCAAGCCAGTTCCTGATTCAGCAGCTGGGCCGCGTGCACCGTCTGTTCCGCGATCTGGCCGTGAATCCGGCCGCGGTGGCGTTGATGCGGCACATGATCGGCCAAGCGTTCGCCCGCTTCTCAAGCCACAACTCGTTCGTGAAGTGGCAGGGCGCGTTCGGCTACGGGCCGACCCTCGGCCTGCACGCGGATCAGACCGCCTTGCCGCTGCCCTGGGGGCGGACGGCGCTCACCGCCAACACCAACTGGTGCCTTACGGACTACACCAAGGAGGGCGGCGCCTTCGCCTATGTGCCGGGTTCGCATCGGCGTGGACGACGGCCCGACCAGCCCCGCGCGGCAGAGGAGGCGGTGCCGGTGGAATGTCCGAAAGGCTCCGTCATCGTCTTCCACGGCGCCACTTGGCACGGCGCGTTTCCGCGCGTGATTCCCGGCATGCGGCTCTCCATCGCCAACTACTACCGGCATGTGATGGTGACGTCGCAAGAGGACATTCAAGGCACCTTCCCGCAAGAACTCGCGGAGGACTGCGACGATCCCGAACTGTTCCGCGCGCTCGCCGGCTTCGCGGACGTGTTCCCCTACGCGAAGCAGAACCAGCCCATTCCGGTGCTGGCCGCGGCTGGTTGACCGGGCCGGCGAACGCGTTCTAATCGCCGGTGGCGTCCGCGGCGTCCAGCAGGAGCGGTCGTTCGCCAACCTCCAGCACGCCGAGGTCGTAGCGACGCGCGTCCGGCAAGGTGTAAACACCGGTGTTGGTGGGCAGGAACTGCTCGCTCAAGTGCGTCAGCGAGACGCGATGCGGCCCCGGCACCACGCCGTCCGCGGCCGCTATGGCGAAACACCCGTCCTTGCCCTTGGAGATGTGCGCTCCCGCCGGCGGGGCGTTGTCGTCCACGGGCAGCAACGTCACCCACGTCATGCCCATCGGCTGGCCGCGCAGCGTTGCACGCCCGCGCACCGGGACGCGCGCCTTGGCGGTGAGCAATCCGCGCCGCCGCAGCCAGTTGAGCAGCAGTTTCGGCCAGCCGCCGAAGTCCGGGTCGCCGACGCCGAGCCCCATGCCGTGGCCGCCGTGGCCGAAGACATGCAGTTCGGCCGGCACCCCGGCGCGCAGCAGCGCGTCGTAGAACAACGTGGATTGGGAGGCCGGCACGATGCCGTCCTCGTGGCTGTGAACCAAGAACGCGGGCGGCGTGCGGCGGTCCACGCGGACGTCCGCCGGCGTGTATTCGTCCGCCTTGCGTCCGCGCAGCACGCCGTTGGTTACGGCGTATACCGGCACGAGGAAGTCCGGCCGGCTCGAAACGCGTTCCACGGGGTCGTCCGATGCCGGGTCGCCTTCGTCCCAGCGCGTGCCCACCGCCACCGTCAAGTGGCCGCCGGCGGAGAAGCCCAACATGCCCAGGCGGTCCGCTGCCACGCCAAACGCGCCGGCGCGGCTGCGCGCCAAACGCACGGCGCGCAAGCCGTCGCGCAAGGAGATGTCGGAGTGATAGCGGGGGCCGAGGCGGTAGCGCAGCACGAAGGCGGCGATGCCGCGCCGGTTCAGCCAACGCGCCACCTGCAGGCCTTCGTGGTCGGAGGCGAGGATGCGGTAGCCGCCGCCCGGCGCCACCACAACGCCCACGCCCGTGGGCGCGCTTTCGGGCAGGTGGGCCGTGATGCGGGGCAAGTCGGCCGGGTCGTTTCCCTGCGCCGCTGGGACCGCGCCCTCCCAGAGCGGTATCTCGCCGAGGTCCGGCAAGTCGTTGTCCGGTCAGTCCGCGCGCCGCAAGAGCCAGTCGCGCATGGTGGTGGAAACCAAGTCGCTCGCGTCCTGCTGCACGAAATGGTCGGCGCCCGGAATGGTCACCAGCGTGAGGTCGGCGTCCACCCAGTTCCACGTTCCGGCGAGCGCGCCCGGCAGCAACGCGGTGTCGTCCAAACCGTGGAACATCAACACCGGACAGCGCACGTTGGGCATGTCGGGGGCGGCGAGACCGGTGCCCGCCGTGGTTGGCGCGGCGCCCTCGGCGGCGGGTTCGGGCGGCCGCGGGTAATTCGCCTTGTAGTAGTTCAGCATGGCCTCGAAGTCCGACTGCTCGAAAGCCGCGACATAGCGTTTCTTGGCCTCGGGATCGCGCACCCAGAACGCCAGCCCTTGGGCGGTGAGCGTCTTGTGCGCGTCCGGCTGCTGGAAGTTGAAGGCGTACTGGCTGTTGCGGCGTTGCGCGGCGTTGGTGGTGAGTTCGCGGAAGAGGCCGCGCGGATGCGGCAGGTTCAGAATCACCAGCAGGCGCACCAGCTCCGGTCGCGTCATGGCCACGTTCCACGCCACCGCGCCGCCCCAGTCGTGGCCCACCACCACCGCCTGCTCGCGCTTTTCGGCGGCGATGACGGCGGCCACGTCCGCAACCAAGTGCGGCATGGCGTAGTTGGCCACTCCCTTTGGCTTGTCGCTGCGGTTGTAGCCGCGCAAATCCAGCGCCGCGACTTGGAAGCGGTCGCGCAGCGCGGCCATCTGCTCGCGCCACGAGTACCAGAAGTCCGGAAAGCCGTGTAGAAACACCACCAAGGGCGCGTCTTTCGGCCCCGTCACCGCGTAGTGGATGCGCACGTCGCCGTTGACCGCGTAGCGGTGCTCCACTTCGTCAAAGATGTCTTCGGCGGTGACTGGCATGGCGAAGGATGCGGCGAGGCTCAAAACGCAAGAACACGCGGCAGTTCTCATCAACACTTTCGCTCCCCAGACGATGCGACCACGGGGTTGGGCGGACAGCGCACATCATAGCCAAGGCGTTGAGGGAAAAGAAAGGGCCGGATCGGGGAAAGAAAAGCCGCCGCGTGGCACGGCGGCCGGTGCGCGAAAAAGGGGCACCGATCGGTGCCCCTTCATCAAGACGTCGGGCTCAGCCAAGGATCTAAGCGGCTTGCACGAACTCCGGGTAGGCATCGATCCCGGTTTCGGAGAGGTCCACGCCCTCCTGCTCCTCTTCCTCGGAGACGCGGATGCCCATCGTCACCTTGAGAATCCCCCAGACGATCGAAGCCGCCAAGAACACCCACACGAAGATGACGAAGATGCCGACCAGCTGGCCGCCCACCGTCGCGTCGCCGTTGTTGAACACAACGGCCATGACGCCCCAGATGCCGCAGGTGCCGTGAACGCTGATGGCGCCCACCGGGTCGTCGATTTTGATCTTGTCCAGCAGGACGATGGACGCCAACACGATCAAGCCGCCCACCGCGCCGATCAACATCGCCCAGAAAGGCGACGGGGAAAGCGGGTCGGCGGTGATGGCTACCAAGCCCGCCAACGCGCCGTTCAGCGCCATGGTCAGGTCCGCCTTGCCGAACCACGCCCGGGCAAGAACCAACGCCGCCACCAAGCCGCCGCAGGCGGCGATGTTGGTGTTCACGAACACCTGCGCCACCGCGTTCGCTTCGTCCACGTTGGAGATCTTGAGTTCCGAGCCGCCGTTGAAGCCGAACCAGCCGAACCAGAGGATGAACATGCCGAGCGTCGCCAACGGCATGTTGCAGCCGGGGAGGGCGTTGGCCGCGCCATCGGGCCGGTACTTGCCGCTGCGCGGGCCGAGCAGAATGACGCCGGCCAAAGCCGCCGCCGCGCCGCAAAGGTGAACGATGCCGGAGCCGGCGAAGTCCGAGTAGCCGAACTCGTTCAACCCGCCGCCGCCCCAAGTCCACATGCCCTGCACCGGATAGATGACGCCGGTCATCACCACGGCGAAGACGAGGAACGCCCACAGCTTCATGCGCTCCGCCACCGCGCCGGAGACAATGGACATGGCGGTGGCCACGAACACCACTTGGAAGAAGTAGTCCGAACGCTCCGAGTGATCCGTGGCCACGCCGCCGGCGGTGCCGCCGACGATCTGCTCGGTGGTGTTCTCCACGCCGATCAACCAGCCAAAACTGGGCAGCCATCCCCCTTCCGGCGCGTCCATGTACATGAGGTTGTAGCCAACCAGCAGGTACATGATGCACGCGATGGAGTAGAGCGCCACGTTCTTGGTGAGGATTTCGGTGGTGTTCTTGGCGCGCACCATGCCGGCTTCGAGCATCGAAAAGCCGCACGCCATGAACATCACCAGCACACCCATCAACAGAAAGTAGAAGGTGTCCAGCGCGTAGTTGGTTTGAATGAGATCTTCCACGAATCTTCTCCCTAGCGGTTCGATTCCGCATTGACGTGGCGAATGGCGCGTCCGTCTGGCGTCGCCCTGGAACGTGCTACTTGCGGATGTGCCGCCCCGCAATGCCGCCGGTGTCCCGACCCTGCGACGAAACCTGCCCCACTGGGACGCACGTTGTTTCCGAAGCGGCACACTAAAGGGTTGCCGGGCGTCACACGGCGTCGGTGCCCGTCTCCCCGGTTCTGATGCGAACCACCTCCTCCAAGGAGAAGACGAAAATCTTGCCGTCCCCAACCTTGCCGGTGTTCGCGGCCTTGCCGATGGCCTCCAGGCATTGGTCCAAAAGCCCGTCGTCCACCGCCACCTCGACTTTCACTTTGGGCAGAAAGTCGACGACGTACTCGGCGCCCCGGTACAGCTCGGTGTGCCCTTTTTGGCGGCCAAAGCCTTTCACCTCCGTCACCGTCATGCCTTGGACGCCGATCTCGGAGAGCGATTCCCGCACGTCGTCGAGCTTGAACGGTTTGATGATTGCCGTGATGAGTTTCATGTCCTACCTCCAATTTGGCCGATGCCGTTTTTTGGTCAGCGCCACCCGCGCTTCATCGGCGATGTTGGTCGTTTGGTTTCGGCCTTCGCGGCCCGGCGCGCCGAGCCGCTAGGAAGGCCTCTCCGCCGCGCGTCTCGTGGAAGATCGGCGCGGCGGCGCGCCTTTGGTCAGAGGCTCTTCGACAGCGAGAACACCGGCCGCAGCTTGCAGTCGTCGCCACAGTCCTCGTTGTTGGTGCCGACCAGTCCCACGCTCACGTCGATGCCGATGCCGGTGCTGTAGGAGACGCTGGCGCTGTAATCGACGTAGTCGTCGTCGTCGCCGAAGAAATCGCCACCCGGCGAGCTCGCTTTGCTGTAGCCAATGGCCGCGGAAACAGTGACGCCGTCCGACAATCCCTTGCTGTAGGAGACGGCGGGGTAGATGAAGGACACGTCGTCCACGCCCAGATACGCCGGCGAGTAGTTGACGCTGAACGAGACATCGCCGTACGAGACGGACGCCGCGTACTCTTGGTAGTTCAACGCGTCACGGTCGTTCGGGTAGTCGAAGTAGATGGCGGTGACGTCCAAAGACACCCCCTCGCGGAGTTCCTTGCTCCAGCCGACGTACAAGTCCCATTCCATGGACGTCTCGCCGAAGTTGACGTTGGACGCCCAGGTGCCGACGGAGAATCCCGAGTCGAACGCGACGTCGAAACCGCCTTGGATAGCCGGGTCGCGCAAGGTCTGCGAGTAACCGCGAAAGGAGTAGTCCGACGTCAACGTCACGTTGGCCGAGTACTCGGCGCCGGTTGCCCCCGAAGCGGCGAGCAAACCCGCCGCGGCAAGCGCTTTCAGTACCATCTTCATGTGTCAATCCTCACTTGTCGAGTGGTGTTGCGAAAACGGGGCGTCTTGAGGATGTTCATCCACGCAACGCGCCCACACACACACTTTCGCATAAGTGCATGGAGCGTGCCACATACATTAATTTCCTGTTTAATCAATGCGTTACTTAACGCCCGTTCGCTCACCACCGCGCCCGGAGAGCAACATTACGGTGCAGACGCACCAAAACAGTGCCAATCGCGTGTGCAAATGGGCTTGTCGTCAAGGCGATTTCCTACACCGCGCATAGCCGTTTTCCGCTACCGCCCGCAACGGGGGCGCCACAGACTTGCGGCATGTCCATACCCGTACGAACGCGCGCCCAGATGGGCGTCGATGCGCCGCCGGTGCTGGTGGAAGCGCACTTCCAAACCGGCACCCCTTCCTTCACGTTGGTGGGCATGGCGCAGAAGGCGGTGCGCGAAGCCCGCGATCGGGTGCGCAGCGCCATCAAGAACGTGGGCTTCAAGTACCCGCAAGGCCGCGTGGTGGTCAACCTCGCGCCGGCGGATCTGGCGAAACACGGCGGCCGCTACGACCTCGCGATCGCCGTTGCCATTCTCACCGCCACGGAGCAAGTGGACAGTCGCCACTTGCCGCGGCTTGAGTTCCTTGGTGAGCTCTCGCTCTATGGCGAGTTGCGTCCCGTTCGCGGCGCGTTCTGCGCCGCCGCGAAGCTCCGCGCCGCGGCCGACGACGGGCGGGGCGTGCGCCTGGTGGTGCCGAGCGCCCATCGTCTCGAGCTCGCGCCGCTCGCGGACGTGGCGGTGCATCCTGCGGCCACGCTGCTCGACGTGGTGCGCTTGCTGCAGGCCGAAGCGCTGCCGCCGCCGGCGACGTTGCCGCAACCCGCGCCACCGCCGCGGCGGCACCTCGCGCTCTCGGATGTGCGTGGCCAAGCGCACGCGAAGCGCGCCTTGGCGGTGGCGGCCGCAGGCGCCCACCACATGTTGATGACCGGACCGCCCGGCACGGGCAAGACGATGTTGGCGAGACGGCTTGCCGCACTGCTTCCCCCACTCACCAACGCCGAAGCCATCGACGTGGCCAATGTGTATTCGGTCTCCAGCCGTCCACCGCCGCCGTTCGGCGTGCGCCCGTATTGCGACCCGCACCACACGGCCTCGGCCGCCGCGATGGTGGGCGGCGGCAATCCGGTGGCGCCCGGCGAGGTGACGCTGGCGCACTGCGGCGTGTTGTTCTTGGACGAGTTGCCCGAGTTCCAACGCGACGTCCTGGAGGCGCTGCGCGAGCCGTTGGAGGCGAACACCATTGCCATCGCGCGCGTGCAGCAGACGGTGCGGTTTCCGGCCGGCTTTCAACTCATCGCGGCGATGAATCCCTGCCCCGCCGGCTACGTCTGCGACGAGGCGCGTTGCCGCTGCACGCCGCAGCAAGTGCGCCAGTACCGCGGGCGCGTGTCCGGGCCGCTGCTGGACCGCATCGACATTCGCGTGGAGGTGGGCCCGGTCTCGGATGCGGACTTGTGGGAGACCAAAGTGCGCACCGGCGACGACGACGCGCTGCGCGACGCCATCGCCTCGGCGCGCGAGCGGCAGGTGCGGCGCTGCGGCAAGGCGAGCGCCGCGCTGACGGCGGCCGAGGTGGATGCGTTCTGCGTTTTGGACGGCGACGCCCGCACCCTTCTGCGCCGCGCCGCCAAGCGCTTCCGCCTGTCCGCGAGAGCCGTTCACCGGCTGCGCAAGGTGGCGCGCACGGTGGCCGATCTGGCCGGCGCCGAGGACATTGCCACGGCGCATGTGGCGGAGGCGCTCGGTTACCGGACTTGAAGGCGGCGGGGAATGGCGGCGACGGCGTTCTTGCCAGCGAGTGGCAGCGAAACCGCTCGCGGCGCCGCTATTGCGCGGGCGGAGGGGTCATGTAGTCGATGGCGGCGCGCAATTCGGCGTCCGTGCAGTTCATGCAAGTGCCCATTGGCGGCATCGTGTTGAGGCCTTTCTTGGTAACCGCGAGCAGCTCTTGCGCGCCTTTGGGGAGGCGCGTGGCCCAACCGGCGGCGTCCTTGAACTTCGGCGCGTCGTTCAGGCCGGTGGCGTGGCACACATGGCAATGCGCGTTGTAGACCTCTTCGCCGCTGCGGCCCGTGGCCGCCGGTGCCGGCGCCGCGGCTTGACCGCCGCAATCTTGGCCCTGCAAGCAAAGTTCGCCAAATGGACGGGTGCGCTCGTCAATGTCCGCCACGGTGTCGGACGGCACGGCTTGCGCGAGCGCGAAGCCGCCAAGCAAGGTCGCTGCGACCACCAACATTCTGCCCGTCAAGAGAATCCTCCCATTCAACGGATGCGATTGTACCTTCCGCCCGCTGTCCAACGCTAGGTGAGTATGAAGAAGAGGGTGCGTTACCTTGCCTTGACACATGGACGTGGTGGACGTACGTTCTTCTGCCATCTATACGTCTCAAAGGGCTTGAAATGCAAACCAAGCTGACGCTCAGGCTGGACGACCAGCTTGTCAAGGCGGCGAAGCAGCACGCGAGGCAAGCCGGGTGCTCCGTCTCGCAGATGGTTTCGGACTACTTTGCCGCCATTGCTTCCGCGGAATCTCGGCCATCGACTTTGGCGCCCAAGGTGTCGCGGTTGATGGGTGCCCTCGCGGGCGCTGGCGTTGACGAGGCGGATTATCGCACCCACTTGGAAAGGAAGTACCTTTGCGGGTGATGTTCGATGCCAATGTCGTTCTCGATGTTCTGTTGCGGCGTCAACCGTTCGACGAGCCGGCCGGCCAACTGCTTTCGCGGGCGGAACGGGGCGACATTCAGGGCTACATCTGCGCCAGCGTGGTCACCACCATCTTCTATCTGGCGCGCAAGGCGGTTGGGCTGGACGAAGCCCGTCGGCAGGTGTACGCCATCCTCTCGATTCTCGACGTGGCGCCGGTGACTGGCGCGGTGCTGCGGGAGGCTGTCGAAAGCAAGGTGAGCGACTTTGAGGATGCCGTGGTCGCGGCATCGGCACGTCAGATGCAGGTTGGCGCGATCGCCACGCGCAATGAACGGGATTTCGCCAAAACATCGGTCTCGGTCTACTCGCCAACGTCCTTGTTGGCGCTTCTCGAGGCGTCCGCGAAGCAGCGGCGGACGTGAGCGGTGGCGGAGTCCGATGTCCAGTTCGGCCACACGCTGGACGAGCCTTGGCAACACACCGCCTGCCACTCCGCTCGCTCGCCGGCAACCGGGTTTTTGCGATGACGAATCATCGCGGCGGGGCGCTAAATTAGCCGTCCATCCTGCGACCGGATTCACTATGTAAGGTACGGCTCAAACAACCGGGACAATGGCAGTCGTCGCGAGGATCCTTGCGATGCACCAAGCCATGCAGCACGCCACCTTCCCGGTCGAAGCGCCGCACGATCAGATCGAAGTATCGCGTGTCGCCGTACTCGTAGCGTCGCCACACGGCCCAAGCGAGCAGATCCGCGATCTGAATCAGACGGGACGCTGTTGAATCCGCAAACAAGGGCACTTCCGCCATGTTGCGCAGGCTTCCCCACCTCGTGCCTTCCTCCCTAAACTGCCGGGCCAAGCCTTGCAGTGCTTGCTCGTAGCGAGACTCGTCCATGACCACCAAGCCTCTTTGTTTGTCGTCTTCATTGCGCCACAGCCGAGAGAGGAAGAGGTTGAATCGATTGCAGATTTCCTCGAATGCATACTCGACTGGGTCCCCTTCAAGGGCCTGCTTGTCCACCACGGTGGCGAACGTGCGTACGCTTCTGTGAGCGTCGTCCAACATCTTCAAGCCAGACTCGATGAATCCGGAGCCGCTCCTTCCTAACGATGCCCTTCCAAGGTGCCTTGCTGCCATTGGCCATTACGCTCGCGTGCAGCTCGACGCGTTGCGCATTTCCCAAATTCAACGACGTGACGAACGAATCGAACTTGGAGATGAGATGGTAGATTTGGCGTTCGAATACCGCGACGCCCGCAAGCACAAAGTGGCGTTCGGTCGGATTCTTCACGGAGCCCGACCCATCCAAGTAGAGGAGGTACATTCAGAGGGAACTCAAAGCCGACCGCAGCTAGGTGGGGCACCTAGCCCCAGCGGACCGTGTAACCACAGCCCTCCCAACCGCGTGAATGGAACATTAGTCGCCGCTCGACGGGTTGTCAAGTGTCGCAATCCGCCCAAGTGCCGACAACGCAGCTTGTTCACCGCGCACCGGCAGGGCTACCATGAGGAATCATCGCGGCGGGAGCGCGGAATGGAACTGGTGAGCGTAAACGTTGGGGCCGCGCGCCCGCTCGAAGTGCGTGGGCGCGGCATACGCACCGGCATTTTCAAACGCGCCGTGCCGTCGGTGCGCATCGGTGCCGCCGGTCTCGCCGGCGACGCCGTTTGCGACGCGCGACATCACGGCGGGCCCGACCAAGCGGTGTACGTCTACACCACGGACGACTACGCGTGGTTCGAGCGCGCGCTCGGTTGGGGCTTCGCCGCCGGCGCGTTCGGCGAGAACCTCACCTTGGACGGCTGCGAGAGCGGCGCGGTGGCGGTGGGCGACCGCTTCGCGTTCGGCGCGGTGGTGCTGGAAGCCACCGCGCCGCGCATTCCCTGCAACACGCTGGCGACGAGCCTTGGCAAACCCGCCCTGCCGCGCCACTTCCGCGCCGCCGAGCGCCCGGGTTGCTATTGCCGGGTGGTGCGCGGCGGCGAGGCGTCCGCGGGGTTGCCGGTGACGCACACGCCGGTTGCCGGCGAGCGCGTGACGATGGCCGAGCTGTTCCGCGCCGCGTACGACGCGGCCCCCGCCGCGGACGTGCTTCGCCGCCACCTTCGCGTGCCGCTTTCGGCGCGCGAGCGGGAGCGCAAGGAGCGTCAGCTTGCCGCCATCGCGTAACGAGGCCAAGCCGTGAACGTCGGCGCCGCGGCGGTTGCGCTGGCCGGGCTCGGCGTGGGCACCGCCGCGCTGTGGTTCGCGTGGCGGCTGGTGCGCGCCGCCGGAGGGGAGGGAGAAGCCATTGACGCCGCCGGCCGGGGCACTGCCGCGGCGCAGGTGGCAGAGGAATCCGGCGACGCTCCCGCGGCGGCGGAACGCGAACCGCTCGCCGACGCGCCGGCGGCGCCCACGGCGTTGGCGCAGATCGGTGCCGTTTTGGCCTTCGGCGGAATCTGCCTGCTGCTGCCCGCCTTCATCAACATCGCCGATTTGTGGCACCTCGCCGCCGCCGGCTTGGCCACCAGCCTGCTGGGATTCGCCATCCTCTTGGCGACGCGCCGGCGGCGCAGGCGCGCGCCCACAACCGGCAACCCACCCGCGGCGAAGGCGCGTTGAGCGCAGAAGACCAGCGCAAGTGGGACGCCCGCTATCGGCAGGGCGCCTACCAGAGCAGGCCCCGCCCCAGCGCGTTCTTGGCCGAGTGCGCGGACCTGCTGCCCAGCCGCGGGCGGGCGTTGGACGTGGCCTGCGGCGCGGGCCGCAACGCGCTGTTCCTCGCCCGCCACGGGTTGGTCGTGGACGCGGTGGACATCTCCCCGGTGGCGTTGGAACGCGGGCGGCGCAGCGCTGGAACACTCCCCATCCACTGGCTGGAAGCGGATCTGGACGCCGGTTTCGCGCCCGCGCACGAATACGACGTGATCGTCAACATCCGCTATGTGCAACTGGATCTGCTAACCGCGTTGCTGCCGTCGCTGCGCCCCGGCGGCGCACTGGTGGTCGAGCAGCACCTGCTGTGGGGCGGCAGCGAGAAGGTGACCGGCCCGGAGAATCCGGCGTTCCGGGTTGCCCCCGGCGCGTTGTCGCGCCTCGCGGTCAACTTGGAAGTCCAGCGCCAAGACGAGGGCTTGGTCACCGAGCCGGACGGCACCGTGGCCGCCTTGGCGCGCCTGTTCGCCCGCCGCCCCGCTCTCATCGGCAGCCTGCGCGACCAGATCGACATAAAAGGGGACATTGTTTCCCCAGGGACCAATTGGCGGGCGGATGCTCGACAACATTGCGCGGAGGCCGAGTGAGCGCCGACTTGGCGGAACTGCGGCAGCAATTCCGGTCGTTGCGGCTGTGGCGCAGCCAGAACGGGGAACGAGCGCCGCACAAACCCCTGCTGGTTCTTTGGGCCATCGGTCGGTGCCTGCGCGGCGAGGAACGCTTGGCACCATTTGAGCTTGTGGAGGCGAACCTCCGCGGCTTGTTGCGCGATTTCGGGCCACCTCGCCGGACCTCCCACCCCGAGTTTCCCTTCTGGCGACTCAGGGGAGACGGAATCTGGGAGGTCGATCGTCCCCAGTTGGTGGGGCAAACGGCGAGCGGCGACGCACACGTTGGAGATCTGCGTAAACACGACATCTGCGGCGGCTTCCTGGCTTCCCACTACAAAGCGCTGCGCGCCGAGCCGCAGCGCGTGCACGAATTGGCAAGCGAAATCCTGCACGCGCACTTTCCCGTCACCTACCACGCCGACGTGCTGCGGGCCACGGGGATTGGAAGCACTGAAACGGAGAACCAAGGCGACACATTCGCCAACACTGAACAAATGCGTGAAGAACACGAAGTGCGCGAAGAACGCGAGGTGTACGAAACGACCCGCCGCCGAAGGCGCACCGCAGACTTCAAAGCGGCGGTGCTGAAAGCCTATGCCGAACGGTGTGCGGTTTGCGCGTTCTCAGTGCGTCTGGACCCTATTGTTGCAGGTTTTTGCCGAACTATGTGGCGAGGGCGGCAAGGTATTCGGACATGACGGTTTCCGCCTTGTCGTCGCTCATGATGGAAAGGACGGGTTTTCCGGCGCGGTTGAGGAATCGGCCGGCGCGAAGCAGGAAGTCGTTGCGCATCGTTCGCAATTGGGCGAAGGCCCAGAGCGGGGAGCGTTTGGCGGTGGTGCTCCGGAGAGGCGCTCGGGTGGCCATTTGGAGTTCGCGGCCGAGGTTGTGGGCGAGCACGGCGGCGAGGGAGAAGAGCCGGTTGGCGGCTTCCTTGCGGCTGGGCGCGTAGCCGAGTCCGCATTGGGACTTGAGTTCGGCGAACGTCGCCTCCTGGGTGCCGCGGCCTTCGTGGAACAGCGCGACGGCGCGGGCGCGGACGCGCTTGTTGGTGACGACGGCCTTGAACTCGAAGCCGTGCTCGCGGGGCTCGAACAGGTCGAGTTGGAGAGGCTCCTTGCGGCGCGCCGGAACGCGGCGGCGGACGACGACCACGCGGCGGCGGCCATCCCAGCTGGCGGGCTTCCAGCGCGGCTCGAAGAACGCCAGGCCGGGGCCGGCGCGGCGCCAGAGGCGGCGGCCCTCGACCGCCGCCTTGAGGTCGGCGAAGCGGGCGAACGGCACGGACACCGAGTAGTCGACGCCGCGCCGCTCCAGCTCGTCCAGCAGCCCGCCGTCGAAGAACGCCGAGTCCATGCGCGTCTCCAGGCGGGCGCGCGGCAGCGCGGCGCGCAGCCGCTCCATGCTTTCGCCAATGAAATCAACAGCTCCCGTGGAGTCCGCCACGTTGCCCGGCCGATGCAGCAGGTCGAGCGTTTGGCCAGTCTGCGCCACGGTGGCGAACAGCGGCCAGTAGCTGCGCTCGCCCTTCCTGCCCGGGTTGTAGCCCACCGCCGAACCTTCCGCCAGCCGCCGCGTCGCCAGCACCGTGCCGTCGAAGTCCACCGTGACCCGCCGCGGCCCCAGCGCGCGCAGCCGCTCCAGCGCCATGTCCCGCGACAGCGCCCGCACCCGGTCGGCGCCGCGCGCGTCCACGTCCGACAGCGCCCGCGACACCGTCGACACGTCCGGCAGCCGCCGCAGACCGACCGCGCGCCGCACCGCCTCGTCGTTCCGGTAGCGCGCCATGTCGCGCAGCTCGCGGCAGCCGAGCAGCAGATGCACCACCAGCAGCAGCGTCACCACGTGCGGCGCGTAGGCGCGCCGTCCCGACTCGTGCCGAAAGCAGCCGCGCAGCCGCTCCTTCAGTTGGAGGCGCGAGAACAGGCGCTGGAACACCACCAGGCCGGCGTGCGACGTGAGGCTCTGGGGCTCGAACCGGATTTCCAGCGCGCTTGCGGTTTTGCCGCTGACTTCTTTCCTGATACGATTCACTTCGGCGGTCTCCTTCGATGTTTGTTCCACACAGCGACATCGTACCAAAGGAGACCGCTTTTTTCGTTCCCGAAAACAACAGGGCAATCGCTTCCGGGTCCCGCGGATGCCCGAAAGTCGGCCACCCGGACAACCTCACTGCCAGTGACCTTGACCGGCAACCACACCGCCCTCAAAGCCTACTAAGCAAATCACCGCATTTCTCCAACCTCGGGTGACCTCAAACTGCAACAATAGGGTGGAGGGAACCGTTCTGGCCGTGGAAGCCGCACACATTCATTGGCACAGCCATGCCGGGCCCTCGGTAGTGCGCAATGGAATCGCCTTGTGCGCGTTGCATCACCGCTTGTTCGACCGCGGAGCTTTCGCATTGGATGACAATTTGGTGATCCGCATTTCCGAACAGGCAGAGGGGCGCGGTCACCACGACGCGCTGGGCCGCTTCAACGGGGCAGCGCTGCCGGTCGTTCCCGAGACGATGGAAGAACGGCCGGCTCCTGAGTTCCTTGACTGGCACCGCCGTCTAGTGCTCAGACCTTGAGTTCTCAAACCCCCAGCCGCTGGTGCATCACCGGGCTGGTGGTCGTGTACTGCAAATACACTTTCTCCTCCGGGTTCAGCCGCGCCTTGATGGCGAAGGCGGCCAGCGCCGCTTCGTGGAAGCCGGAGAGGATCAGTTTCTTTTTCCCCGGGTAGGTGGCGATGTCGCCTACGGCGTGGATGCTGGGGATGTTCGTTTCGAAGCGCTCGGTGTCCGTGGTGATCTGGTTCTTCTCAAGGCCGAGGCCCCAGTCCGCGATGGGGCCGAGTTTGGGCGACAGGCCGAAGAACACCAGCGCGTGGTCTATCGCCAGCGGCGTCATGGATTGGTCCGGGTGGCGGATGTGCAGTTCGCGCAAGGTGTCGCCTTCGGCCGCGAAAGCCACGCAGTTGCCGACCAGAAAGCGCACTTTGCCGGCGGCCTCTAGTTCGCGCATGCGGGCGACGGTGGCCGGCGCGGCGCGGAACGTGTCGCTGCGGTGAACCAAGGTGAGCGATTGCGCTTTGGGGGCCAACTCCACCGTCCAGTCCAAGGCGGAGTCGCCGCCGCCGAGCACCAGCAAGTGCTTTCCGGCGTGCTCGGCGCCGTCGCGCACGCGGTAGAACACCTGCCGGTCCACGAAGCGCTCCACGCCGGCAACGCGCAGCGGCATGGGCTGGAACGAGCCCACGCCGCCGGCGATGACGATGGCGCGCGCGGCGAACTGCTCGCCGCGGCTGGTGGCGAGGTGAAACGTCTTGTCGTCCGTGCGCCGCACTTCGGTCACTTGGCTGGAGAGGTGGAACGCGGCGTTGAACGGCTTGATCTGTTCGAGCAGGCGCGCCACCAAGTCCTGCGCGTCGCACACGGGAATGGCGGGAATGTCGTAGATGGGCTTGTCCGGATAGAGTTCGGCGCACTGGCCGCCGGGTACGGCAAGCGCGTCCACCACATGCGCTTTGATGCCGAGCAAGCCGAGCTCGAACACTTGGAACAGGCCGCACGGCCCCGCGCCCACGATCACCACGTCCGCCGCAATGCTCACTCTCCCACCTCCGCTCTGGTGCCGGCGCCCGGCCGCTCGCCCGTCAAGGCTGGTTGAGGAAACCCTTGGCGCGCAACAGCGCCAAGATGCGGTCCGCGCAGGCGTTGATGTCGAGCGCGTCGGTTTCCAACACCAGGTCCGGCGCGGACGGCGGCTCGAACGCCGTGCTCACGCCGGGCAAGTGCGCGCCGCCCTGGTCGGCGGCGGCGTAGATGCCCGCGTCGTCGCGCGCCCGCAACACGTCGAGCGGCGCGGTGAGGAACACTTCCAAGAAACGCTCCGCGCCAATCGTGCGCCGGGCGCGGTCGCGCACGGCCGCTTCCGGGGCGATGAAGGCGGTGACGCAAATCAGCCCCGCCTCGTTCATCAACCGCGCCGTCTCGGCGGCGCGGCGGATGTTCTCCGAACGCTCGCCGGCCGAAAAGCCGAGGTCGCGGCTCATGCCCAGGCGGAAACTCTGGCCGTCCAGCACCATCGCCAAGCAGCCGGCGTCGAACAGTTTGCGCTCCACAGCGTGCGCGATGGTCGTCTTGCCGGATCGAACGAGGCCGGTTAGCAGCACGGTGGCCGGCTGTTGGCCAAGCCGCGCGGCGCGTTCCTTCGCCGCCACCGGGCTGGTGGTGGGGCGCAGTTCGCCGTGCGGCGCTTCGTCCCAAGCGGCCCCGGCGGCACCCACCGGCGCCAGCGCCATGCCCGCGCCCACCGTGCCGTTGTGGGCGCGGTCGATGAGAATGAAGCCGCCGAGGGCGCGGTTCACCGCGTAGGGGTCGAACACGATGGGTTCGGTGAGCGAAAGCTCCACCCGCGCCACTTCGTTCAACCGCAAGGTGTCCGCTGCCTCGCGCGCCAAGGTGTTCACGTTCACGCGGTGGCGGATGGAGGCGACGTGCCCCACCACTTGCCGCGTGCCTTGCTTCAGCAGATAGCGGCGGCCGGGGGCAAGGGCGTCTTCGCTCATCCAAACCAGCATGGCGTCCAAGCGGTCGGCGATGTGCGGCGGCGCGCTCGGCGCGGCCAGCACGTCGCCGCGGCTCACGTCCAGCGCGTCCGCCAAGGTGAGCGTCACCGCCTGCGGCGCGGTGGCTTCGTCCAAGTCGCCGTCGGCGGTGACAACGCGCTCCACGGTGGTGGTCTTGCCGGAAGGCAGCACGCGCACTTCGTCGCCGGGGCGCACCACGCCGCCGACCACGGAGCCGCTGTAGCCGCGGAAGCTCGCGTCCGGCCGGTTCACATGCTGCACCGGCAAGCGGAAGTGCTCCACGTTCCGGTCCGCGTCCACGGGGATGTTCTCCAGCAGGTGCAGCAACGTCGCGCCTTGATACCACGGCATGTTGGCGGATTGCGCCACCACGTTGTCGCCTTTGAGGGCGGAGACCGGTACGAAGTGCAGGTCCTGCGCGGCGAGGCGCGCGGCGAAGGCGTGGTAGTCCGCGCGAATGGCGTCGAACGCGGATTCGGCAAACCCCACCGCGTCCATCTTGTTCACCGCCACCACCAGATGGCGGATGCCGAGCAGATGGGCGATGAACGTGTGCCGGCGGGTTTGCGCGACCACGCCCTTGCCGGCGTCGATGAGGATCACGGCCAAGTGGCAGTTGGAGGCGCCGGTGGCCATGTTGCGCGTGTACTGTTCGTGCCCCGGCGTGTCGGCGATGACGAATTTGCGCTTGCCCGTGGAAAAGTAGCGGTACGCCACGTCGATGGTGATGCCCTGCTCGCGCTCGGCCTGCAGGCCGTCCACCAACAGCGCCAAGTCGATGCCGTCGCGTTGCGTGCCGGCGGTTTTGCTGTCGCGGCGCAGGGCGGCGAGCTGATCCTCGTAGATCATCTGCGTGTCGTGCAGCAAGCGGCCGATCAAGGTGCTCTTGCCGTCGTCCACGCTGCCGCAGGTGAGGAACTTCAGAATCTCCTTGCGCTGGTGCCGCGCCAAGTAGGCGTGGATGTCCGGTTGTTCCGCTGTCGCCGGCGCCGCGGCCATCAGAAATAGCCCTCGCGTTTCTTGCGTTCCATGGAGCCGCTCGCGTCGTGGTCGATCAGGCGGCCTTGGCGCTCGGAGTGTTTGGCGGCCAGCATCTCCAAGATGATCTCCGGCACGGTGGCGGCGCGTGACTCGATGGCGCCGGAGAGGGGGTAGCAGCCGAGCGTGCGGAAGCGCACAGAACGCATCCGCGGCGTCTCGCCGGCGGCCAATTCCATGCGCTCGTCGTCCACCATGATGAGCATGCCGTCGCGTTCCACCACCGGGCGCATGGCGGCGAAGTACAGCGGCACGATGTCGATGTTCTGCAGGTGCACGTATTGCCACACGTCCAGCTCGGTCCAGTTGGAGAGCGGAAACACGCGCACTTCCTCGCCCGGATTGATGCGGCCGTTGTACAGGCTCCACAGCTCCGGGCGTTGGTTTTTCGGATCCCAGCGGTGGTTACGGTCGCGCACGGAGAACACGCGCTCCTTGGCGCGCGACGCCTCTTCGTCCCGGCGCGCGCCGCCGAAGCAGGCGTCGAAGCGGTGCTTTTCCAACGCCGTTTTGAGCGCTTCGGTTTTCATGATGTCCGTGTAGCGGCGGCTGCCATGGGTGAACGGGCTCACGCCGGCGGCGCGGCCCTCCTCGTTCGTGTGGACGATGAGGTTCAAGGCGAACTCGCGCGCGATGCGGTCGCGAAAGGCGATCATGTCGCGGAACTTCCAAGTGGTGTCCACGTGCAACAGGGGGAAGGGCAGCGGGCCGGGGAAAAACGCCTTGCGCGCCAAGTGCAGCAGCACGGAGGAGTCCTTGCCGATGGAATAAAGCAGCACCGGACGCTCGAACTCCGCCGCCACCTCGCGGATGATGTGAATGCTCTCGGCTTCCAACTGCTCAAGATGCGTGAGCGCGCGAGCGGACATTGGCGTGCGCTGCCGTCCCGTGGCGTAACGGGCCGTATTCTACAAGCGATGCGTCAGTTGCGGAGCAGCAACGCTTCTCCGTCCAGCCCCTGGCGCACCGCTTCCAACCGGCTCGACCGGGCCGCTAGCTGGCCGGCGCCAACGCGCGGCAGTTGAAAGGGAAACAAGCTCGGGTGGCGCAGCACAGCGCTCGGCTTGCCGCCGCCGACGTTCGAGCGCAGCAACGCCTCGGCCAACCACGCGGCAACGTGCGGGTCCGTGATCTCTCCCCGTTTGCCCGCGACGTACACGCCCTTGGCTTTCGTGTCCTCAAGAACGCCCCAATCAACGAACGACCGCAGCACGCGGGCGGTGGCGCGCGACACGGTTTGCCGCTCGCCGTGCCGTTCCCGCACTCGGCGCTGAACCTGGGCGGCGCTGGCGGTGCTCTGCAAGCGCAGCAAGCGTCCGGTCTGCGCCGCCACGACGCCCCAGAACGGATAGGCGGCGATGGTCATGCCCCAGTGGATGGCTTGGCGATGGACGGAATCCAGCGCGGGCAGGCGTTCCAAGCCGTCGTCGCGCAGCGCCTTCAGTTCCGGCGGCACACTGCGCCAGATCTTCGCAAGGATGGTGACGGTCTTGTGGCGGCTGCCCCGCACAGCGCGGCTGTTCACCGAGAGCTTGTCCACCAGCATCTCGTTCAAGGCGCGTTGAATGGCCTCTTTGTCTTGGCCCGCCAAGACGAGGTTGGCGGTTGCTTCCAGCCACTCCAAGCGAATGCGCTGGCTGATGCCCACTTGGTTGCCCATGGTCTTCAGCGCCCGACCGCCACTTCCACGAACGGCACGACGAGCTCCTCGAGGCAGACGCCGCCGTGCGCCACCACGCGCTCGCCTTCGCCCACGAAGGCGAAACGGCCGGGCGCCAGCAACGGCAGATAATCCACCGGCAGGCCATCCGCGGGCCATTGCCACGCTTCGGGAAAGCGCTCGGCAACCGGCCCGCGCAAGCCTTCGTCGGAGTAGACACGCACACGTTCGCCCCGAAGATCCGCCACTGCGCCTTCGTTCGGCCGGCCGCAGCCGGTGGCTTCGATGTTGCCGTGATCGGCGGTGAGGTAGACGCGGAATCCGTTTGCGAACAGCAGATCCAGAAGCGCTGCGAAGTGGCCGAGCGCTGCCCACTGGCGCACTTGGTTGTGCATGCCGGCGGTGCCGAGCTCCATGCCGTGCATGATGCGATCCACTTTGTCCACCACCAAGCCGACGACGCGCATGTGGGGCGGATCGATGAGTGCGGCAACGTCGTCAAAGGGCCGGTCGCCCAAGCCCTTCAAATACCCAACTTGGTCTATGTTCTCGTCGCCCCAGAAGCGCCGCCACAGCGCTTCCTCCTTGTTGGTGTGGTGGATGCTCCTCGGGAACAGAAACGGCGGGGTTCCGGCGAAGATGGCTTGGCGCGAGACCGATGTGACGGTGGGAACCCATGCGAACACGGCCTGCTCGCGGAACCGCCAGCCGGGACGCTGCTCGCCGAGTTCCCGCCGCATGACGGCCCATTGATCGAGTGCCAACCCGTCCACCACGATCAATGCGGCTTTCTTGGGCGCATCCTTCGCGGCATCGCCGATCTCCCGTGCCAGAAAGCGGGGAATGTGGTGCAGCATCACCGGCGGTGTGGGCGGCAGATTGGCAAGCCCGCTGTAGCGGCCGCCAAGCCAATCGGCGAACGCCGCGTCCATGCGCGTTCGCAGAGCGTCCACTTGGTGCTGGTGGCTTGCGTTTGGCCGATGGCCGGTCTCGTGCGTTAGCGCCAACACGTTCGCCCAGACGCTGGCGAAGTGGGCCCAACGCTCGTGGTGCGCGTTTGGCTCCGGCAGGGCTTTCAGTGCGATGGCGAGCAGCCGATCCAGCTGCCGATTGCGATCCGCTTGCGGCTCCGAACGCACACCGACGCCAAGCCACGTCTTGCCGAGCGCGTTCGCACGCCAGTGGACCACGGGACAAAGCAATCCCTCCGCGAACAGGTTGTCCATGTAGACGCGCACGTCCGCGTGCTCGAAAGGCAATAGCGCGGGTCCAAGGTAGGCGAGGCCCTCGCCTTCTCTTACTGTGCCAGCCCCATCGGCCTGGGCGTTCAAGAAGATCGGCCAGCGCTCTTGCAGGAAGCCGAGGAACGCCGCCCGATCCGGCACGATGCGTTCGAGCGGCCAATCTTGGAACCGCGCACGGAGGACTTGAACGATGCGCTCGTTCAGAGTCGTTGGTATGCGCCGAGCGGGATAGTGACGACGCAAGAGGGCCGCCAGCAACGCCGCCGCCGAAGACAACAGCTCCGGCTGGATGCCGAAGACGTGTCGCAAGACGAAATCCTTGGTCGCGGATTCGCCGAGGGCTGCGGTTGGGGTGAAGCGGGCCTTAGCGAGGTGGAGCGCCTCCCAATCGTGCGGGGCCAACGTGCGCAACACCGCCTGATCCAGCCGAGGGAACAGCGCCGCCAAACTGAGCGACACGCGACGGGCCCTCGCGAGGATGTCGTAGGGGAGATCGTCCAGCGCAGCGGGAGGGCCAGCTACGCAAACCACGAGGCCTGCCGCGTCCGCACTCCGCAACAGCGGGCGGTAGCGCGACTCGTAGGCGTAGCGAAAGGCGACGGGGTCTTCGAACGGAAGCAGGGCGAAGCGCCGTTCGCGCAAAGCGGCTAGGAGACCCTCGTTGCACAAGAGCCCGTCAGGATCGGAGACGATGGTGATGGGCGAGAGGCCGGGCGTGAACTCGTCGAGAACGGAGTCTTGCCAGCTACGCTCGTGAGGCATGGGCGACTCGCATGTGCCAACCGATCATGCCGCAGCTCGCTTCGAGCATTCCGCGCTCTCCGCTGTGTCTATTGGCACGCGCTTCATCTTGCCGAAAGACCGACGCTCACAAGGCGTCAGATATCGCCACGATTGGGGTACAACAAAGTTCCCGAACTTGCGCCGCAATTCTTCCAAGGCAAGCGGATGCTTATATTCCCACGCATCCGCGATGCTTAGGGCGAAGGCCGTCGATCGCCCTTGGTAATAGGCGTTGTAGGTGCTCGCGTCAACCTTCGCCAAGTCCTTTACTCGATGCCAGACGTCTTTTGGCGCACCCTGCCAGACATCGGCCACTCTGAACCCCCCTCTAAGCACTCTCTCCGGGCTGGAGACATAGATGAAAACGTCCCGGCCCTTTACTTCCCGCGGCATCCATCGCCGCAACTCAGCAGTCTTCAAGCCACTGAATACCAAATCCGCATACACAGGCTTGAGCGACAGAAGCAGCGGCTTCATGCCGATGCCTGCGCCGGAAACCCCAGACGAAAGATGTCTAAAAACACCGCTCGCGGCACCCGTGATGGCGATTGAACCACGGGGTTCTTCAAATTGTGGCTGCCGTAGACATCTTTGAGGGCCGCGAAACTCACCGAAGATCGAAACAGATGGGTGTGCGAAAACCGAAGCGCCATTATGTCTTGAACACCCTGAACTCGACCGCCACCGCACATTTCTTGGATTTCCTGCCAGCTGAGCGTTCCCAACGACCTGTTGTTGTAGAACACGTCCTTTGGCTGCCCGATTTCCACATCGTCAAGGTGGGAGACGGCTACGACTCCTTGGCTGTTACTCTCGTACCACAATATCCGCGCCGGTGCTTGGATCATGCGGTGTTGGTTTTTCTTCCGAAAGTAGACGTTCTCCCATCGAAGGAGCACCTTCTCGTCGGCACCAAAAAGGTCGCCCGCGGCCCGTCTCGTGTTGAACAGCGCCCTAGCGTAGCCTGGCTTGATGGGCACCAATAGACATTCCGTGTGGCCATCTCGCAAGGCAACAGGCGAGCATAGTCTCTCCAGTTCCTCCAAGCTCGTGCTGTCGGCCACAGCAGCAGCGGCCTCTCGAAGGTCTACTGCCGACATGACAGCCGCAGGGCACATCCGCACAAGCCTGCCACCGTCGTCCGCGAACCCTAGGCGCGTCAACTGCATTCTCGCTTCTGGCACTGCACCGTGCGGCTCTATTTCCACAGCAAGGCAGCCACGGCTGACTGCCTCATGTATGAGGGTTGCGGCGGCGTACTCAGTGAACATCTCTTGGGCTCTGCCCCGCGAGGCCCGACAAAGGCCCGCCACCAGACGACCGCCATCGCACCGCAGGCTACGCAAGGCTAGCAACCTGTCTTCGGACCAAAGCGCCTCGGTTCGCCAAATCTTCGGGTGGCTCAGCGCTTTGTCCAACTGCCTCTTGTAACGCCACTTCTTCTCGTGCGTCCCCAAGAGGTCGTCCCCGCTACGAAACTTCGCCACTTCATTGGCTACCACCCGTCGCCAACCAAGGTTCGATCCAGACACCGCTACGGGCTGGTAGGCGTCGCTGTCGGTGAACTGATCTAGGCGAACGATCAGCTCATCTGGATGCATGACATCCACGGACGCCACGCACTTGATCTGTGCAGCTCTATTTAGAATGCCCTCGTCTCGCGTCAGAAATATGTAAACGTCTGAGGTGGCTGTCATGGCCAACTGCCGTATATCAGACTCTTCGCTGGGCCGATCTGACGGTAGAATGCTCTCTAGGCGCTTCACCACGGCCTGCATTTTGCCAGCATCGTGAGTCAGTTGATGAGGATAAGCTCGCGCGATGTCCCGCGACCGCGCACGTTGGTCTGACCCGGCTCGATTAATCTCATTGAACACCTCTTTTGCAATGTACAGCTCAAGAGCACCGGTGACAAAGTCCGCCTGCAACCCTTTCGCGATGGATGCTTGGTCAGCTTGACGGTGCCGACCCTCGCCTGCTTCGCTGCATCAACTACCGCATCGGTAAGGCGCTCTGCATAACTCGAACCCCGGTATTGGTCTGCGACGCAGAGGTGGATGAGCCGAACATGATGGCGGTGAACTGCGTAGAGGGCATAGCCACGAAGGCCATCATCGCCCCGAATGCCAACTCCGCCGCCCTTTCTCAGGTAGCCTTCGATTACTGACATAGCCATGAAGCCCAAGGTCTCGTTGTTCATAGCCCGGAGCGCCTCAACGTCCGACACGTCGTTAGGCGAAAGCGCGGTTACGCTCGGTTCAGGCACCATGACTACACTGCCTGTTCTTGGCGAACAGTCGCTTGGTCTAGCCACATGAGGAGCTTCGGATCCTCTTGGATGACGCCGCTGGGGATCTTCCCGCCCACGGCAACGATCGTGGCGTAGTCTTGTTCCTGCCAGGCGCGGCGGAAGCCGGCGCGGATGGCTTCCAAGCGGAAGACCTTGAGGCGGCGCAGGTCTGCGTTTTGGTACTCCGCGAACTCGCGAAGCAGCGTGCGTTCGCGGAGCTTCTCCAAATCGGCGGCTTTGTGGGGGTCCGGGACGTACCAGCGAGCCTTCGCCTTGGTTCGGAGGGCGAGGGCGTCCTTCGAGAGGTTGCGAAGGTCCTTGAAGTTGGTCGAGAGGTAGGTGTGGATCTGCGGGGGCACTTCGCCGGTGCCGTCGTAGTGGAGGAAGTTTTCCTTGAGCAGGCGGGAGAGTTCCAGCATCTTCTCGTGTTTGGCCCAGCCGCCGAGCTCTTGGATGTAGGCGGGGTGGATGTCCTGGAAGGTCTGCGGCTTCTTGTCGAGTTGGTGGCGCAGCCACTGGATCGCCGTCTCTTCGTCTTTGACAAAGAGTTCGAGCTGCAGTACGCCGTTTGCTTTTGCGCGCCTGCGGTCGTACTCGACGACTTGCTCCGGAAGAAAGCACATGCCGTCTCGCTGCGCGAAGCGTTGGCGGAGGGCCTCGTAGAACTCGGCGGCGGACAGCGGCACGGTGACACCGCGCAGGACGTGGAAGGCGACCATGCGGTCGTACAAGAGGTAGTCTTGGCGCTCCGACACGACCTCCACGCTGCCATCTCTCTCCACGAACAAAGGAAGGCGACCGAGATGCGTGCGGACGAAGTCCCAAACGCCTTCCTCAGTGCCGGCCGCTAGCTGGAATCTCTTCTCCAGGCCGCCGTTCGGCTTGTAGGCGGAGATCACGAGGTCCTGCTTGACGGCTTGGGACGCCTTGACTTGGTTGAACGTCCCCTGCCGCTTGTCCAGAACTCTGACGTCGGCGACGACGAAGCCGGCGGCCATCATGGCCTCTTGGACGGCGTTCCAGATGGCGTTTCTCGAATTGTGGAAGACCAGCGTCATCCAGCGGCCCGGCTTGAGCACTCGTTGACACTCTTGGAAGCAGCGTTGCATGAGGCGCTGATAGGCGGCGGCGTCCTTCCGCTGCGTTCGGCTGACGATGGCTTCCGGCTTGTTTCGCGTGAAGGCGCGCAGAAAGGATTCGTTGAGGAAATTGAGCTCGCTGTAGGCCAAATTGTCGCCGAAGGGGGGATCGGTGAAAACATAATCCACCGAATTGTCGAGGAGGGGCAGATTGGAACAGTCCGCGGTCGTCAATCCAATTGTGGCGTCGTGGAACGGGTTTTGTCGAAAAGTCTTCGTCAAGCGCCCTAGCTTTCCGCCAAGCACATACCAGGGCGTTGGTTCGGAGTGCTGGGAGCTGACCTGCACACGGCCGGCCATGTGGCGGTTGACTTGCGAATAGTGCAAGGGTCCGTACCTGTTCTGCAACGACATGCCAACAATTGCCTGCTCCGTTAGAAACAGGAGCATGTTTCGTTGTCGGTTGTCTGGGCACTCGGTCGCGCGCCGCCATATTGCCGAGAGGGAATGTTGCGCACGCGGTAGGAACAGGTGGTGAACATGCGTAAATGACGACACGCCCTTTCGCCATTGGTCCCCCCAAACTTCTCCAGCCGGCTTGTGCATCATCGCGTCCACCGGGAGGTCAGCCGGAACCGGCAGGTCCTCGATCTCGCGCAGCCTTGCCACATCGCCCTCGTCCGGTGCCTTCGCGCAAACTTGGCCATTCGCGGCGTAGACGATGGAAACGGGTACTCGTTTCGTCGTCTTCACCACGTTGCCGAGCGCGGCGTCGCGGGTGGACAAATAGGAACGATTGAGCTGCCTCTTCGTCAATGTGGCACCACAATTGGGGCACGGGAACGCAGGTTTTATCCTACCGGTGGCGCTGTCAAGCGCTTGTTCGGTGTACACGATTTCTTCCGCGCACGCCGGGCAGGTAAAGCACTCGCTCCATACGGTGTAGCGGATCCGCCCCTTCGTCTTCCCGTCCGTGTGCTGCGTCTCGTACATCCAGCCGATCTCTTCCTCGACGTCGTCCAAGAGCTTCTGCGCGGCGTCTGCGAACGCATCCACGTCAAAGGGAATGTTGTAGTTGGCGGCAATGAAGGTGGCAGCCGGGGAGAGGTCGCCGAGAATAGCTCGCCGAGCGCCCCACTTGGGCGGTTGCCGGCCCTCCTTCCTCCACTGCTGCTCCAACTCCATGCGGTATTCGCGCGGCGCCGTGCCGCACCATTGGGCGGCAACGCCAGTCATCCCGGATCCGCAGAAGCCATCGAGCACAACGTCGCCCGGCACCGTGTAGTGGAGGATGGACGGCACGATGGCGCGGTGGGGCACCTTGGTGTGGTAGCCGTGGGCCTTGTAGAGCGGATCGGTCTTGCCCACGCTCACGTCCACGGCGAAAGGCTCCCGATGGTACGGCTCGTCGGGGTCGTAGGGCTTGCCGTGGTGTTCCACGAACTCGGCGAGGAACGGGTTGGGGCAGGCCGTGTAGTAGGGCGGGTCCGAAAGGCGCAGGATGTCCTCGTCTTCGCCGATGGGAAAGTCCGTGCGCTGCCGCAAGTCGGGGAGTTTCGCCTTCAGTCGGGCGAGGAAATAGCTCCGCCGGTCATCGTCGGAGTCGAACATCATGCCGAAGCACTCGACGGGGCCCTTTCGGTCCGCGGTTGGCGCATCGGGCAACAGGCTGGAATCTTCAGTCTGGGCCAACGTTCTCATCGCCTGTGAGGAGGAGGCGGGATGTCTTCAACTCCACCCCGGCCTCGGTCAGCATGTACCGCTGGCTGGGCGCTCGCGGCTGGGCCGGATTCGTCAAGGCGATGAAGCCTGCGCGGATCAACGGGTCTAGGTGCGTTTTCTTGAAGTAGCCGCGGTTGACGACACCGAGATCATCCATGATCTCGGCCAGCAGGCGGGGCACGTCGCAAGAGGCCACGATGCGCCATTGGATGTCGGAAAGTGCGGCAGCCGGCATGTGAACATCGCTCCCATGTTCAGTGGACATGGAGCTTGGCCTATGGGCTACTTGTGCAGTGGACATGGCATCGATGTCCACTGCGTCAGGTGGGTCAGTGACCAAGTCACTGCCTAAGTCGCTGGGGCTGCCGCGTACTTGGTCACTCTCGGACTGACCAAGCAGCGGGAGGTCGGCATGCCCTTCAAGGTGCTCCGCAAGTCTGTACGACCCCTCCTGCAGGGGCTGCAACACGCTCTGCACTTGGAGCGCCTCCAAGGTGGCGGATGCTTCCGCACCGCTCCACCCTGTCACCGCCTTCGCGTCAACAAGCGAAACGCGCCCCTGACGGCAGGCAAAGGCGAACACCCGCGCTTGCGCGTCGTTCAAGCGCAGCCCCAAGCGGGACTGGAAGAGACGTTGCTCCTCGCTCAGCAGCGTTTCCCGTACGAGGCATACCTCAAAGGCTTTTTTCGTCTTGTCGTTGTCGATCATCGGTGGCACATGGCCCAACGCCTGCCAGTTGCGGAAAATCGCCCGGATGCCGGCGCCTGCCTGTTCGCTCAGGCCTAGCCGGCGGAACGCCGCGACGATTTTCGGATTACGCTCGTCCTTGGCGCCGGGTTCCAAGAGCTCATCTATGGTCGCGAAGGCGTCCCCTGGATTGCGGAACTCCATCCGATCCCGAAACAGACGGATGCTGGCGTGCCGCCCCTGATCGCCGTAGTCCTGATGGAGCAGCAGGTTGATGGCCGACTCCCGGAAGGATATGTAGTCCGGCGGGTCGTCATCGCGCCGCAGCGTCGCCGGGTCGATGCGGAACGGGCGGTCGGCCCGCCGCACATAGCGCTCGGAAAGTATGAGCCATGCCTGCACCAAGTTTTCCTCGACCACGACGCGATCGCTCCAGCGCAGATCGGGCGGCCAAGCATCGAAAGTAGAGTCGATGAACTGGCAATCCACCACCGGCCGGTGCAAGACTTGGCGCACATAGCGCCCTCTGCCCAACACCAACACCGCCGCCAGCGTAGGCGCGAGACGGCCGCCACGCTCGACGACAAAGCCCCACTCGTGCAGGAACTCCATGTCCGGCAGCTCTCGTCGCCGGCCGGGATTGCGATCGTCGAATACGCGGCGATACCAACCCAGGGAATCGGGGTCGAAGAACCGCTCGGCGTCCAAGTCCACCACTTGGCCGTCGTAGTCGGCGGCGGCATCGCGCAGGAACCGCTCGATCTCCGGCATCGTGCAACGCTCGTCGCCAGCGCCGCGACGGATGTAGGACTCGCGAATGTCGCCGCCGAGGTAGACCGGCTTGTCGCCCCTCGGCGACTCGGGAACGTGGAACACCAGCAAGGTCTTGCCATCCATTTCCTCGGCTTGCTCGTCCACCGCGATCACGCGGTTCAGCTTGTTGCCAGCCCGGAGGGTGCTCAGGAAGTCGTTCTGCACCTTGTCCACTTCCACCACGCCAACCACATCCAAGGTGCCGCTGGAGTCGCGGACGCCAAACACAAGCCAGCCGCCAGCGGTGTTGGCGAATGCGGAAACGGTCTTGTAGGCGTCCTGTGGAACGCCTCGGCGAGCTTGCTTGAACTCGATGTCCGACCACTCGTATTTCCGCAGGCGCTCGACTAGCTCTTCACGGGTCATGTGGCTATTCCACCACAATCCGCGTCTTGCTGGGCGTCTTGCCCTTCACCAACCCGTCCACATACGCACCGAAGCGCTGCTTCATCTCCTCCGGTTTGGCGGGCACGCCGCCGGCGAGCAGGGCGGCGCGGAGGCTCTCGGTGGTCACCGAGACCTTCTCTAGGCCGGAGAGCACATCCTTCAAGGCTTGCACGAAGTCGTCGCCTACTTCGCCCGGCAAGCGGCCGGCTTGGGCGAACTCGGCCACCAAGTTGGCCGCGTCGGATTCCAGCAACGTCATGCTGGCCCTGGCCGCGGGGTCGTCCAAGTTGGCCAAGAGCGTTTGCGTCCAAGCATCCGTCAAGGCATCGAGCTCGGCGTCCAAGCCGGTGAGCATCGCCTCCGCGGAAGGGCCAGACCCCGTGCCTGCCTTGAAGCCGCAATGCGGGCACGCCGGGGCGGCTTGCAAGTCCTGCTCGGTCAGCGCGAAACAGCTCTCGAGCTCGACGATCCGGCGGAGCCAGCTGTTCAGATGCTGCTCCGGCATCAAGTCGATGGCGGTCAGGCGCTGCAGCGTTCGCAAGCGTACATCGCCGAGCAGCTTCGCTTTGCGCTCGTCGCCCTCCACACCAAGGCGCGCTCTCGTGTGCTGGGCCAAGTAGTCCCGCACATACTCCGCCTTGAGTTGCAGAAGGCGGCGTTTGGTCTGCTGCCGGAAGTTGGGGGCGGACCGCGCCTTCGGATCGCCGAGTTGGGCGGCGATGTCGTTCTTGGCGGCTTTCACCTTGGCCGCCCAGTTGCCCTCCGTCGGCAATCCGGCTTCGGCAGTTGCGAGATAGGACGCCAGCGTGCCCAGATCGGCGCACAACGTGGCGAGCGCTTGCGCCTCCTGCAGGGCTTGAAAACCGTCGCGATGCGCGGCGACCTCTTGGGCCTCGTAGCGGAAGTTCTTCAGCTTGCCGGGCGAGTTGTAGGGTTGCAGCGCTTCCAGGAACGCCTTGGCGTTGTCAAGCCGGCTGTGCAGTAGCTTGGCTTCGTCTTCGGTCAGCAAGGTTCGGCCCCAGAATACGAAGCCATCGCGCAGGTGCTGGCCGGCGACCACCAGCTGTTCAACCGTCGCGCCAGCCGCTTTCTGCATTTGCTGCACCGGCTCGTCCTTGCCTTGGGTGATGAGCTGGGCCATCCCCGGCGCCAGTTCGAGCAACTCGAAGAGGGCGGTCAATGCCGGCAGGTTCCACTCCTTGGGGCGCTCGATGTGCTTGAAGCTGGTCAGATCGCTGATGGCAACGGCTGCCAACTGTGGCAATCCAACCGCGTCGAACTTCCGGCCGGTGGTGGCCAACACCACATGGCCGGAATAGACGAGCGTGGCCAACACCACCGCCACCCATTCCGGTTCCAACCGCAACCGCGACGGGGCCATGTATTCCACGCCGAGCTCGTCGCGAATCAACTCGACCCGGTTCAACACGCGACCATGCCCCTTTTCCGCCATCGCGTTGAGGATGTGTTGGGCGTACTTCGAGTTTTCCGGCGCTAGCCGGTCGCCGTCGAGCAGTTCCAGGGCATCGAGAATTGCCGTCGCCTGACGGCTGCGATGCTGGCCGGCGATGGCGCGTAGAGCGTCTTGAGCGGCTTGAGCGCGGTTGCCGCCGGTGATGTGTACCGAGAACACGGGGTAGTCGGGCGCTTGATCCTCGAAGTGGGGGGCCAGGCAGATGCCGGCGATGGTGTTCACCAAGTCGCGGAAGTTGATGCGTTCGTCGTCCGGGGTTGCGGACAGTTCGCGCAACGACCTGCCGCCTCGGGCCCAATCAAGCATGGCCCGCGCACGGCCTCGGTGGGTGACGCGAAACGCTTGCGCCATGTGCGTTCGCAACCACTTCACCAGTTCGCGCAGGGATTCGGCCGCCTTGTTTTCGTAAGTGTGCTTGGCGTGGCCAGAGGATGTCGCCGCGAGGTCCAGAGCAGCGGCGTAGGCGCGTAGCGGTTGGCGAAAGTCCTCATCCATGCCGGCGAGATGGAAGAAGACCTCGTCGGCCTTCTGTTCGTCCTTGAAGCGTGGCGGCTCGAAGGGCTGGACGAAGTAGAGGTAGAAATCCCGCGGCGGCACCGCCGTGGATCGCTCGTTCGGAGCGCCGAAGAACAAGTAGCCGTTGCGCGCCGCCTTGCGCTCAAGCCAAGTGAGCTCGTGTTCCCAGATGTTGAAGCCGGTCACGTACGTTTCGTCCGAGCACTCCATGAGCTGGCACAGCGCCACATAGTAGTAGCGGTCCAGCTTTGAGGCGTCCAGGCTCTCGGCGCGGCGCTCGATGTGGGCGTCGAAGTCGTCCGTCTTCTGCAAATCCAAGTAGAACTGGCCATTGTGCGCATTGGAGGAAATGAACTGGCCGTTCACCGTACGGTGGATTTCGCGGAGCACGGTTTCCACTTGGGTGAGCAAATCGTCGGCGGGGTCGCCGCCCAGGTCCTCGATGCCCGGCTGGTACAGGCACAGACCGTCGCGCAGTTCCTTGGCGGTGGCGCCCAGGGCGGCGTGGATGTCGTTCTGCGTCAGGCGATGCACGGAAAGCGCATGGATCAGCCGCAACGCCATCGGCTTGTACGCCGGGCGCGTGAACGCTTGCTGCACGCGCCCTTCCAGCGTCTCGCTGCAATCCATCACGGCCTTGATGTCCGGCACGGCGCGGAACGCCGGGTTGCCGATCAGGTTTCCCCAATAGCTGTCGTAGGCGATGAGACCCGGGTGGTCGTTGGGCACATGGGCATCCAGCATCCCCTTCATGGTATTGGAGAGCGTGCGCAGAGCCTCGCGCTTTTCCGCAGCCGCCACGCGCTCGAAAGTGTCGATGTACTGCGGATGGACGGGGAACAAGCGCACATACTCGTCCATGCCTTCGTTCAAGCGCTCGTAGAACTTCCCGAACGGCGTCAGATAGTCGCGTATCTTCGCTTGCTGCTCGGCGGTCTTTCGCAGCAGCCGTTCGGCCACCACGAACTTCACGTCGCTCTTGGCGATGACGATCTGCGCGAAGCGATCCTGCACGCGGCGCAGGGAGTCGGCGGCGAAGGCAAGGCGTTCGTTGTCGAAGATGGCCTCTTGCACGCCGGCCATGAAGCGCAGGCGCAGGTCTTTGCACGCTTCGCCGATTTCGCGCAGGAAGTTCAAGTCCAAGATGAGCTCCTGATCCTTGCGCGAGCGCAAATAGTCCAGAAGTTCGTCCACCACCAGCAGCAGGCCCTGGTCCGGGAACGCGCGGTGGAACGCGGACATCATCTCCTCAAAGCAGTGCTTGTTGGACACCACTTGGCTGGTGGGCGGAAAGCGGTATTCCACGCCCGCCCGTTCCAACCCCTGCTCCAGCTCGCCGGTCAGAATGTCCCGCAACGACATGGTGGAAGCGCCGATCTCGGTGCGCACCACTTGGAATCTGCCGGCGACTAGCGCCAGCGCGGCCGCCGCTTCCGCCTGGCCAACGCAAGCTGCGAAGTCGCCGTTCTCCGCCACCGCCGAAACCACGGACATCAGGTGCGACTTGCCGGTGCCGTAGTTGCCCACCACCAAGAGGCCCTTGTTGTCCGCCGGCCGGTCGAACTGGAGGTGGGGGATGGCTAGGTTGGCTAGCCGCTCCGCCATTTCGTCGGAAACGACGTAGGTCTCAACCAGCCGTCGGGCGTGCTCCGCACGGTTCGCGTTGCGCAGCTGCACCACGGACTCGATGGGCTCGAATTGAATCAGTTCACGGTATTTCATGGTGTTTCGTCGCCGTGTTCGAGCGCCACCGTCAACAGGCCATGCGCCGGATACTCTCGATACTCGCGGTGTGGGGGCGGAGCATAGCGCAGCGTGCCGCCGCGCAGCGTCCCCGGCCACGCGGCAACCACCGTCCTGTTGCGCGAGACGGCTTGCAGCAAGCGGAGCGGGTCCTGTCGCAGATCGGCATCGAACAGCACCTCGATGTTGTCCAGCAGCGCCACACCGCTGGCCGCGCTGGCGGTCGCAACAAGCTCCTCAAGGAATCCCTGCACCTCCAAGCGGCGTTGCCGCGTTGTTCGTTCGAGCAGACGCGATGCGAGTTCCAAGCCCACGTTGACCACGAGGGCACCGGCGGGCTTGCTTGCGGACGTCAAGGCTTGCGTCTTGCCCGCTCCGCTGCGCCCCACCACCAGCAGCAACTGGTAGTAGAGCGTGGCGGCCTGCCGGATGCCGGCCGCGATGGCGGCAAGGGATTCGGCGGGTGGTGGTTTTCGTGGCAATTCTTGTGCTCGCGGCTCTTCGCGGGTCAAGGGACGCTGCGCTCCGCCCGTGCTTGACACCAGTTCGTCCACTGCATTGCCCACCTTGGTCGGCTAATCGTTGCCGGAACCCGGGGTTGCGAACATGCGCCAAGGATTCAGGACGGAAATGCCCGCGCTTTGGAAGCCGCGCTCGTCGCGTGTGCATACGGCCAAGCCATGCACCCGCGCCGTTGCAGCAATGAACACGTCCGGATGGCTGAAGATGATGCCGCGCGACCGCCCGGACACCACCATGCGTCGCCACTCAAGAAGCACTTCCTCGTCAATGGCGAGTATTCGGCCGGCGAACCATGGCCGAAGTTCCAGATCGAGCCACAGGCTCAGTTGCTCGTGCAGCGCCGCGTCTTGCTGACGTTCGATGCCATAGCGGATTTCCGCAAGGGTAACCGTGCTCAGAAAGAACCTGTGCGACGCCTGCGCGTCAGACCAAGCCTTCACTGTCGGGTTGGGTTGGTCTTGCGCAACTCGGACACGACGTTGGTGTCCACCAACCACCCGCTCAAATGTCCACCTCGCGCACTGGCCCTTGGATGGGTTCGCGCTCGAACTCCACGCGATTCAGCGGCGACCGCGACAGGAGTTCGTGCAGCGTCCGTGCGACGCTGGCAGCGCGGAGCCTGTCGAACTCGTCGGTCGAGACCACCACCACCGCAGGGCGGCCACTCACGGTCACTTGCTGCGGCCGACCCGCCGCAGCGAGGCGCACGACCTTGCTCAGCTTCGTTTTTGCCTCCCCCAGCTTCCACACCGGCATCGATGCGCGGGAAGGCTCCTGTTGCATGCGGTTTGCCACGCCCCATCGCCTCTACGACCAAGTTGGTCAAACCCTATGCTTGTCGCACCTGACCGTCAATGTCCAGCCAAGGCGGCGCAATCGGAATGTCCGCGGTGGCCACACCGTCTTGGTGCTGCGCGGCGATCTCGCCGCGTGGCGCTTGCGATCGTTCACTCGGTCCTCCTTTGGCCGGCACGGGGAACCAGCGGCGGGCGTCCGCCGGTTCGCACGGCGCGACCCTACTACCTTGTGAGGCGAACGGCCTCCGGCCCACTCCTTCACCAGCGCCTCCGACAGCCGCGCCGGGCTCAGCGCCGCCCACAGCCGCGGCCCTGACGGTTCCACCGCGTCGCCGGATCGATCAGCCGCCGCAACGCATCCACGAGCCCAACCTGAGATTAAACAAACACTTGACAGGCAAGAACGGATGGGGGTTTCATTGCATGAGGATGTTTGGCGTGGTCGTAGCAACTACGAGCAGCGTCGAACATGCCCCCGCCCGCCTAGGGTGCGCATTGAAGGAGAAGACATGCTGGAACACGGCAAGGCCGATGCGATTCCCGAATCCCCGGTCTTCGCGACCTATCAGGAAGCGCGTCAAGAAGCCGCCCGACGCGGTCAAGACGGGAGCGACGGCATGGTGACCAGAGTGGTGAGATCCCCTTACGGGGGGTACGTCATTCGCTCTTGGCCATTGGACTTGCTCGCTGAGCCGGAGCTACGACATGTGACCGTAGCACATGGCCAGTCTGCCTACGCAGAGCCGTAAGTGCCGACTGGCGAATCAACCCCCAACGACGGCGCGGAGTCCACTCGCCAGCTGCCGACCATTCGCGAGCTAATCGACACTGAGCGGGCGCGCATCGAGCGCGACAACCGACGGTCGCAGGTGATGGAAAAGGCACTGGAATTGGTCGACGCTCAAGATAAGCGCCAGTTCGATTTTGCGACCGCAACCCGGGACGCGAACTTGCGGCAGCTAGCTGATCGCCAAGCGTTCCTGCGTCGTGTGGTGTGGGTGTTTTCTGGATTCTTCGGTGTCTTGACAATTGCGATACTGGGCTTCGCCTTCTTTGGCAACGATGCCCAACGCGCACTAGCGCAGGCAGTGGGTGGCTACGGCTTGGTCGGTATTGCTGGCTTCGGGGTGATCACCACGGTTGGTCGGGTGATCAAGACCTTCACAAGTCGGTGACGTGAGGAAATGCGGTTGGCGTTGAAGCCTCGTGGCTCGGAATCCCGTTCTCCAGCGCCAGAAACGTCCGCAGCCACGACTCCGCGGTGCCGGCCGCGAGGGCGGCAAGGGATTCGGCGGTGGCGACTTTCGTGGCAATGGATGTCCTCGGATTTGCCCGGCGCCCGCTCGAGTCAGCCAGAAAGCGCCTCGCGCAAGAGCGCGTGTACTTGGCGCGGGTTGGCCTTGCCTTGGCTCGCTTTCATCACTTGGCCGACGAAGTAGCCGAGCAGCTTTTCGCGGCCGGCGCGGTATTGCTCCACCTGCGCGGGGTTGGCGACGAGCACCTCGCGCACCAGGGCGTCGAGCGCGCCGCCGTCGCTTAGCTGTTCGAGCCCTTCGCCGCGAATGCGGCGGTCCACCTCGTCCGCGCGGTCGCTGCCGCTGCGCCACAACCCCTCGAACAACGTCTTGGCGGAATTGCCGGAGATCGTCTGATCGGCCAGGCGGTCGATGAGGCGCGCCAGCACCGGCGGCGCGATCGGAATGTCCGCGGCGGCCACACCGTCTTGGCGCTGCGCGGCTGCGACCTCGCCCATCGTCCAGTTCGCGGCCGCCTTCGGGTTGCCGCACGCCCGCGCCACGGCCTCGAAATACGCCGCGGTGTCCGGATCGGCGACTAGCCGCGCCGCGTCGTCATCGGCCAAACGATATTCGGCAACGTAGCGCCGCCGCTTGGCTGTTGGCAGCTCCGGCAGTTTCGCCTTTGCGTCTTCCAGCATTTCCGCGGTGACGGCCACCGGCAGCAAGTCCGGATCGGGGAAATAGCGGTAGTCGTCCGAGAGCTCCTTGCCGCGCATGGGCCGCGTCTCGTCGCGTTCGGCGTCGTAAAGCAGCGTTTGCCGCCGCACCGCGCCGCCGGATTCGAGCAGGTCGATCTGCCGGCGGATCTCGTGGCGCAGCGCCTTCTCCAAGAAGCGAAAGGAGTTCAGGTTCTTGATCTCCGTGCGCTCGCCGAGTGCCGCGCCGGGCCGCCGCACCGAAACGTTGGCGTCGCAACGCAGCGAACCTTCCTGCAGGTTGCCGTCCGAGATGCCGAGATGGCGCACCAGCGTGTGCAAGGCGCGAAAGTAGGTCGCCGCCTCCGCGGGCGCGCGCAATTCCGGTTCGCTGACAACCTCCAAGAGCGGCACTCCGGCGCGGTTGAGGTCGATGCCCGTGTGGCCGGCGTAGTCCTCGTGCAGCGACTTGCCGGCGTCCTCCTCCAAGTGGGCGCGGGTGAGCGCGATGCGGCGCGGGCCGTCCGCGCCGTCGATTTCCAGTTGGCCGCCGCGCACGATGGGCTCTCGCAGTTGGCTGATCTGGTAGCCCTTGGGCAAGTCCGGGTAGAAGTAGTTTTTGCGGTCGAAGCGGCAGCGCTTGGCAACCTGCCCGCCCACGGCCACGCCGAACAGCACCGCCATGCGCACCGCCTCGGCGTTCAGCGTCGGCAACACGCCCGGCAACGCCAGATCCACCGCGCACGCCTGCGTGTTCGGGGCTGCACCGAACGCCGTGGCGGCGCCGGAGAACAGTTTGGAGCGCGTGTACAGCTGCACATGCACTTCCAAGCCGATCACGCTTTCCCAGCTCATGGAGTTCTCCGTTTGTCGCCAACCGCCCGCGGTCGCGACCGTCGCTGTCCCTTTGAGCGCGCCGCCTCAAGGCGGCCGGCGCAAGTGCCAATCGGTCTCGCGCTGGAACGCTTCGCCGAGCGCCAACAACCGATCTTCGCAGAAATGCGGGCCGATCAGCTGCATGCCGATCGGCAGCGGATGCGCGGTGAGTCCGCAAGGCACGCTCAGCGCCGGCAAGCCGGCCAAGCTGGCCGGCGCGGTGAACGCATCTTGGCGATAGATGGCCGTTGGATCCTGAGCGCCACTTTGCCCCTGCAAAGGAAACGCCACCGACGGCGTGGCCGGCGCGAGAATGGCGTCCACTTCTCGAAAGGCGTCCAGGAAGTCTTGGCGGATGAGTCGGCGCACGCGCTGGGCCTTCCGGTAGTAGGCGTCGTAGTAGCCCACGGAGAGCGCGTAGGTGCCCGTGAGAATGCGCCGTTTCACTTCCGCGCCAAAGCCCTCGCTGCGCGATCGGCAGTAGAGTTCTTCAAGGCTTTGCGCGCCGTCCGCCCGGTGCCCGTAGCGCACGCCGTCGTAACGCGCCAAGTTGGTGGACGCCTCGGCGCTGGCGACCACGTAGTAGGTCGGCACCGCGAACCGCGTGTGCGGCAGCGAGATCGCGCGCCGCGCGTGCCCTAGCCGCTCAAACGCCACCGCGGCCTCCTCGAGCGCGGCCGCCATGCCGGCATCGAGACCTTGTTCGGTGTCTTCCCAGTATTCGCGGGGCACGCCGATGGTGAGCCGCGCGTCCGCGCTGGCAACGCCGGTGCCGTCTGCCCGGGCGCTCGTGGAGTCGCGCTCGTCGTGGCCTTCCATGTGCGCGAGCAGGAGGCGCAGATCCGCGGCGGAGCGCGCCATGGGGCCGCCTTGGTCCAAGCTGGACGCAAACGCGATCATGCCGTAGCGCGACACCCGCCCGTAGGTGGGTTTGAGCCCGCTGATGCCGCACAGCGCCGCCGGTTGACGGATGGAGCCGCCGGTGTCCGTGCCGGTGGCCGCCGGCGCGAGGCCGGCGGCCACGGCGGCGGCCGAACCGCCGGACGAGCCGCCGGGCGCCCGCGCCCGGTCCCAGGGATTGCGCGTCGCGCCGAAGTGGCTGGTTTGCGTGGACGACCCCATCGCGAACTCGTCCATGTTCGTCTTGCCAAGGAGCACGGCGCCGGCCGTCTTCAACTTGGCGACCACCGTGGCGTCGTAGGGCGGAACGAAATCCACGAGCATCTTGGAGGCGCAGGTGGTGTACACGCCGGCGGTGCAGAAAATGTCCTTGTGTGCAATTGGCAAGCCGAGCAAGCCGCTGTGGCCATGCCGGGCGATGGTGGCGTCCGCTTGTTTCGCTTGGGCGAGCGCAATCTCCTCGCAGACGGTGATGAAGCTGCCGCTGGCGTCGGCGGCGATGCGCCGCAGGTGCTCGCCGGCGAGCTCCGCCGCGCTCATGGCCTTGCTCGCCAAAGCGTCGCGCAGTTCCACCAGGGTGGCGCGGCCGTTCGTGGGCATTCGCCTCACTCCACCACGCGCGGCACAAGATAGAGCCCGTCCCGCACGGCCGGCGCGGCGTGTTGAAAGCGCGTCCGATTCGGCTTTTCGGTGACCTCGTCCACGCGCAGCGGCTGCTCGACTTCCAGAGGATGCGCGAGCGGCGCCACGCCGGTGGTGTCCACCGCGCGCATGATGTCGATCAGCTCGATGATCATGCCGAGATCCCGCTCCAACTTGCGCTGTTCTTCCGCCTCCAAGGTGAGCGCGGCGAGGCGCATGAGCTTGTCCATCGCGCCGGGGGCGAGTGGCGGGGCGGCACGGCGGCGCCCGGCCGCGTCCGCTTGGCCAGCCGAAACGCTCGTGTCCGCCCCCGGCGCCGCGCTAGCGGATTCGCAGTCTTCCACCTAGAGTTCGCTCCAAGAAACAGTGTGCGGGAACAAGCCGGCAGTGCCGGTTCGCCGCGGGTGATCCTAGACCACGGCGAAAGGACGGCGCCACCGCGGAAGGGATTTCGAGCGTGGTCGAACCAATCCCGCTCGCGCGCGGCACGGCGGCGCCCAACGTGTGATAGAGTCTGCCAATACGTTGCGCGCCCCAAAGCTGCCATGTTCAAGCAATTTCGCGGAGTGTTCTCGCGGGACCTGTCCATTGACTTGGGCACGGCGAACACCCTCGTATACGCGCAGCGGCAAGGCATAATCCTCAACGAACCGTCCGTCGTCGCCTACCGCGTCCAGAAAGGGCAAAACCACCGCGTCATCGCGGTGGGCTTGGAGGCGAAACGCATGCTCGGCCGCACTCCCGCCAACATCAGCGCCATCCGGCCGTTGAAGGACGGCGTGATCGCCGAGTTCGACGTCACCAAGCAGATGCTCCAGCACTTCATCGGCAAAGTACACGAGAACACGTTGTTGCGGCCGAGCCCGCTGGTCATCGTCAGCGTGCCGTGCCGTTCCACCGCCGTGGAGCGAAAGGCGATACTGCAAAGCGCCCAGGAGTGCGGCGCTCGCGACGTGCGTTTGATCGAAGAGCCGATGGCGGCCGCGCTCGGCGCCGGCCTGCCGGTCCACGAAGCGGTCGGGACGCTCGTGGTGGACATCGGCGGCGGCACCACCGAGGTCGCCGTGCTGTCTTTGAGCGGCGTTGTGTACGCGGACACCGTGCGCGTCGGCGGGGATCGATTCGACGAGTCCATCGTCAACTTCGTGCGCCGCACCCAAGGCACGTTGATCGGCGAAGCCATCGCCGAGCGCATCAAGCAGGAGATCGGCGCCGCCTACAAGCAAAAAGAACCCAACGAGTTGAAGGTGCGCGGACACAATCTTCAACTCGGCGTGCCGCGAACCTTCACCTTGACCAGCAACGACATTTTGGAAGCGCTCAGCGACCCGCTCACGATGATCGTGCAATCCGTCAAGAACGCGCTGGAGGCCACGCCGCCGGAACTTTCCGCCGACATCGCCGAAACCGGCATGGTGCTCACCGGCGGTGGCGCGCTGTTGAAGGATCTGGACGTGCTGCTCGCGGAAGAGACCGGCTTGCCGGTGATCGTCGCCGAAGATCCCCTCACCTGCGTGGCGCGCGGCGGCGGCAAGGTGCTCGATGCGTTCGACTCCTATTTGGACATTCTCTGGACGGAGTGACCTGACGTGACGCCGAGCGCGGGCCACCAGCCGATGTCTGCTCGACCAACCGCAGGGTAGGCCATCAACCCGCTGTTCGCCTCCGCGACCGCCGCCGGGCGTCTATTGACGGCGGTGTTGCTCGCCTCGTGCCTGACCATGCTGGTGGACACCAACAGCTCGCTGCTCGACCGCACTCGATCCGTCCTTTGGACGATCGCCAGCCCGCTGCATTTCGGCGCACAGCTGCCGTACACGGTTGGCGGATTCGTCGTGCGGATGTTCGCCGGCCACGCCGAGGTTCGGCGCGAGAACTTGGCGTTGCGCCGCGAATTGCTGGAACTGCGCGGCTTGCTGGCCCGCCACGACGCGGTGTTGCGGGAGAACGCCCGTTTGCGCGAACTGTACGAGTCCCGCGAGCGGGCGCGAGAGGACATGCTGGTCGCGGAACTCGTTGGCGTGTCCGAGAACCCGATCGGCATCACCATCGACAAGGGACATCTGCGCGATGTTCGCATCGGCCACGCGGTGACGGACTCCGCGGGCTTGCTTGGGCAAGTCGTGGAGACGTCGGCGCTCACGAGCCGGGTGTTGTTGATCACGGATTCCAGCCACTCCGTGCCGGTGCGCGTGTTGCGCAACGACGTGCGCGCCATCGCGGCCGGCGACGGCGACGACGGCTTGGTGCTCAAGGACATCCCCTCCACGCTCGATGTTCGCCAAGGCGACCGCTTGGTGACTTCCGGCCTCGGCGGTCGGTTTCCGCCCGGCTATCCGGTGGGCGAAGTGACCGAGGTGGTGTACGACCCCGGCGAGTTGTTCGCAAACGCCACGGTGCGTCCGACCGCCGCTCTCGACCGGTCGCGGCAAGTGCTTGTGGTGTTGACGGCACAATCGGAAGGGCTTGGCCAAGCCGTCTCCCATGACCGGGAACATGCCAATTGAATCCAAGGAGAGGCGGGTGGTTGATTGGCCTGTCGGTTGTCGTCGCCATGCTGCTCGCGGTTGTTCGACTGCCGGAGGTGCCCGACTGGCTTGGTTGGCTGCGCCCGGACTGGGGAGTCGTTTTCTTCTTCTATTGGACGGTGGCGGCGCCGGGACGCACCGGCGTGGTGTCGGCGTGGCTGGCGGGTTTCTTCTTCGATGTCCTGCTCGGCGAACCGCTTGGGCTGCACGGTGTTGGTTTCGCCACCATCACCTACTTGGCGATGCGTTTCCAACCGCGCTTGGCGATGTACACCCTGACGCAACAGACCGCGGTGTTGGCCGTCGCCAGCGCGGCGCTGGCTTTGTTGCAAAGTGCCGTGCAGTTGGTTGTGGGCGGGGATTTTCTTTGGACGGCGCCATTGGCCGGCGTCGGTGCCGCGCTGGCGTATCCGCCGTTGCGTCTAGTGATGCAGCCAGTGGCGAGGCGGCTGGTGCGCCCGTGAGCGCGTCCCCCGCCATCGTGCTGGCGTCCACTTCCCCTCGCCGCGCGGCGCTGCTGCGGCAAATCGGACTGCCGTTCGTGGCGCAACCAGCCGCCATTGACGAGACCCCCTTGCCGGACGAGGCGCCGCCCGCGTTGACGCGCCGCGTCGCCATTGCAAAGGCCAAGGCCATCCGATCCGCGCTGCCGGTTTTGGCGGCGGACACCGTCGTGGCGGTCGGCCAAGGCGAGACGCTGCGCATCTTCGGCAAACCCAAGCATCGGCGCGCTTTCGAGACCATGGCCAAAGCGCTGTCCGGGCGCACGCACACGGTGTTCACCGCCGTCGCGTTGCGGGCGGGACGCCGCACCGAAGCCGAAGTCGTGCGCGCCGAGGTCACGCTGCGGGCCATTGAAGAACGGGAAATGACGGCGTACTGGGCGAGCGGCGAGCCGCGCGACAAAGCCGGGGGATATGGGCTGCAAGGCATTGGCGGCGTATTCGTGCGTTGCGTCCGCGGCAGTCCGAGCGCCGTCGTGGGCTTGCCGCTCGCCGAGACCGAGATGCTCTTGAGAAGGTTTGGCATCGACACTTGGCGCTGGCGAACCACACGGTCCGCGGCGACGCGCCGGAACCGCGGCGTCTTGGCGGCGCGGGCGCCCGCCGCCAACGTGTCTGCGCGCGTTCGCTAGGGAGCGTCCGCGTTGAAAAAGCTGGCGACCACGGCGGCTGTTCTGGCGACCGTCGTTGCCGTGTGTTTCGCCACGATGCAACTCGGGGGGCGGCTGCTCTGCTGGCAACTTCCCCGCTTGGAGGGCGTGGTCAATCTGATGCTCGCTTCCCGGGGCGTTGTCGTGCATGGCATTGAAGGCCGTTGGCACGGCCTCAACGCGGGCTTCTTTGCGGAGTGGGCGCGCTTTCCCGCCGGCGAGGCGTTCGGCTTGGACTTCGAACTCGACCTCGTGGAGAGCTTGGTGCGCAACCGCGTCGTCGCCCGGCGGCTCACCGTGGCGGATGGCCACCTCGCGTTCGAGAAGACGGTTGACGGCTGGCGGCTGCGCGGGTCCGAGGGGCCGAACACGGGCGATGCGATGGCGCTGCTCTTGCACAGTGACGAAGTCTGGCTGCGCGGACGCCTAGTGGCCCAAGACGGTGGGCGCGAGGCCGCCGTGCATGTCGAGGCGATGCTGATCAACGAAGACCGCGAACACCGCTTCCACGTCAGCGCCCAAAGCGAGCCGAACTGCGTTGATTGCGCGTTGACCGTGGACGGGACAATCCACGAAGGCGGCGCGGGCGCGGCGCAGGCGGTGGCGACGCGGTTTTCCCTGGGCCGCGAACTGGAGACCATGCTCGGTGCGCCCGCCACCGTGCCGCACGCGCCCGACGCCATCAAGCAGGTCGTGTTCGCGGTGCGTGGAGACTGGCGACGGGAGGCGACTGGCGCTGCCAAGGCAACGCTTGAAATCGCCGCGGACGCGCCTTCGCCGACTGGCGGCCAGCCGGCGCGCGTGGCGACCAAACTGACGGCGTGGAGCGAGGCGGACGGCTACCGCGGACGGATCCCCGAGATCGCGCTCGCAAGTGGCGACGCCAAGGCGCGGTTCTTGGACGGCGGCTTTCGTTTTGCCACCAACGATGGCGGCCCGGCGTTTGATCTGTGGTTGCCGACGCTGGACATCGCGGCCCTGGCGTCTCCCGTCGCGGCGTTTCTCGGCGCCGACCACGCGAGCGGCCGGTGGTTGCGCCACCTCGCGCCGGGCGGCCAGGTTCGCGGCTTCGTCCTGCGCGCCGACAGCGCCGGTCTCGCTTTTCGCGGCCGCGGCACGGACGGCCGCCTGGCGGGCTACAAGGGCGTGCCCAAGCTGGCCAACGTCAACTTCGTGTTTGGCGGCCACGGCCACGCGCTGCGCCTGCGGCTTGATGGCGAACAGCTGACGTTGGCGTTCCCCAACTTCTTTCCCAACCGAGCGCCCTTCGAGCGCGCCGGCGGCGTGTTGACGTTTGCGTTCGCGCCCGGCTACGTGGGGATGCGCGGCACCGAGTTCTGGGGCGAGCAAGGCGGAGCGCGGGCCAGCGGCGGTTTCGCTTGGACGCGGCCGAGGGATCCGTTGGAGGCGCGCGTGAGCGCGGATCTCGCCTTCGACCACGCGGACCTAACACTGGCGCGCGCCTACCTGCCACTCACCTTGAAGCCGAAGCTGCGCGGTTGGCTGGTGGAGGGCGTGCGCGCCGGTGGTTTCCAAGACGGACGGCTGCTCTACCACGGCCATGTGAAGGAGGAGAGCCGCAGCACCCGCAACGCGGCGGCGCGCCGCGTCCTTCGGCGCACCGAGTTGGCGGCGCGGATCTCCGGCGGCACGCTGGACTACCACCCCGATTGGCCGCCGGCGAACGACTTCGATGGCGCGCTTGTGCTGACCCATGACTGGATACGGTTGAAGGGCCGCGGCCGCGTGTTCGACACGGCGCTGAGGGACGTGGAGTTGTACACGCCGAGAACGGCCGAACACACGCGGGTGCGGTTTGCCGGCGTCGCGCCGGCGCACCGCGTGCTGCGCTTCGCGCGCGCCACGCCCACGCGCGAAGCGCTGCCGTTTCTCGCCGATGCGTGGAGCGCCCAAGGCGATGTGGACTTTCGCGCCGATCTCACGGTGCCGCTGCGCGGACAAGGATTGCGCCCGGGCGATATTCGCCTTGATCTGCGGTTGCGGGACGCGACGGTTGATCTTGCGGATCTCGGCTTGCGTTTCGAGCGGTTGCAGGGCGGCGTGTCCTTCGCGTCGCCGCACGAGCTGACCACGCCCACGGGCAACCCGTTGGAAGGAGAGCTGTTCGGCGCGCCGGCGCAGGCGGCGTTCGCCACGGACGGCGATGGCGTGCAGGTGCGGGTGGCGGGTTCGGCGACCACGGCGGACGCGCTGCGGCTGCTGAACGCGGGAGACTTGGACATGGTCGCGGGCAAAACGAACTTCCACGCCACGCTTTCCCTGTTTCCCACGACCGGGCGAGCGCCGGAGCTGGCGTTGGAAAGCAACTTGGAAGGCGTGGCCGTCACCTTGCCGGCGCCGCTCGGCAAAGCGGCATCGGAGGCCCTGTCAACGCGCGTGGCGATGCACTTCTTGGACGACCACATCGCCGTCTCGACGCGCTACGGCGAAGCGAACGGCTGGCTGCACGTGCGCGCGGGGGAGGTGCAAGCCGGGGCGGTGGGCGTGGGTGCGCCGGTGCCGATGGTGGACGCCGCGCGCGGGCGGGTTGTCATCGGCGGCGCAGTTGACAATTTGGATGCGCACACCGTGGCGGCGTTGATGGCGGCCTCTGAAGCCGAGGGAACGGGGTTCGCGTGGGAACTGCGCGCGTTCCGCGTGGGCGAACTGGCGTTGGAGTCCGCCCGCCTCCACGACGTGGTCTTGGATGGCTATGCCGACCACGGCGATCTTCAGTTCAACCTCTTGGGGCGCGAGGTGGAAGGCGTGGCGAAGAAAACCGGCGACGCGCCGTGGCAGTTGCGCTTGGACGTGCTGCGGTTGCCCGCCCTCGAGGACGAGGACCACCGGCTCTCGGTGGACGTGATCGACCGGTTGGTGGATGCCGATGTGGCGATTGGCGAAGTGCGTATCGGCGACACAAGCTACGGCAAGTGGGAGTTCGGCCTGCGCCGCCAAGAGGATGGCGTGATGCTGCTCGGCATCGAAGCGGAGGATGTTCGCGGCTTGGACATCGTCGGCACCGCGCCGGCGTTCTGGTCGAAAGCCGGCGAGACGAGTTTTGCCGGCACCGTGCGCACAAGCGACGTGCGCGCGGCCTTGGCCGCTTGGGAGTTCGCGCCGAGCGTGGAGGCGGAGCGTTTCGAGGCGGCGGGCGAACTGCGCTGGCCCGGCGCTCCGTTCGACTTCGCGCTCGCGCACGTCACGGGGAACGCGACGCTGCGCCTCGACACCGGGCGCTTCCTCACCGTGGAGCCCGGCGGCGCGCGGATCATGAGCCTCATCAACTTCTCCGAGATCCTGCGCCGCATGCGGCTCGACTTCTCGGACGTGTTCGGGCGCGGTTCGGACTTCGACAGAGTGTACGCCGAGCTGGTCGTGGACGACGGCCTCGCCCATTTCGCCCAGCCGGCCCAAATCACCGGCAGCGCCGCCAGTTTCCGCATTGGCGGCACGGTGGACTTGGACACCGGCGCCTTGGACAACGAGATGATCGTCACCGTGTCCGTGTTGCACCGCAACCTGCCGTGGTACGCGGCGTTTCTGGCGTTCTCCAATCCCGCGAGCGCCGCCGGCGTGCTGCTCGGCAGCCAAGTGCTGTTCAAGGATCAGATCAAGCAGTTCTCAAGCGGCAAATACACCATCGGCGGCACCTACGAGGACCCGGACGTGAAGTTCGTCGGCATCTGGCGAGAAGACATCGCCGCCCCGGCGATCCCCGAGGACGCGCCGGCCGCCTCGGCGCAGGTCCTCGCCACTCAAGAACGGTAGCGCGCGCCTTGCCGGGCGGCACTCATCTCGCCGCCCGCAGAAAGTCGATGGCCGTGGTCTTCTCTCGGAACGAGCAACGAATCTCGTCGCCGTTGGAGTAGCGCACATTCAGTTCGTAGCGTTGAAACCCAACGACGGGCACAGACTCGTCGTAGCGGACAATAAACCGCACGGCATCGTCGATAGTCTTGAAACGATCAGAGTTGCCCGCAAGAGGGATCACTGTCACTTGCTCTACTCGGCGTCTCAGGCTTGTCCGCAGACTCTCAAGGAAAGGCTCGACCTCGCTCGCACAGGCTCTGCGAATCTGCTCGACCAGCCGGCGCCTCTTGACGTTCGAGAGATGTTCGTAGGCTCTGACTTTACGGCGTAGCTCTTTCTCCGGCGTTTGTTCATCGGAGGCGACGTCCACGCCAACTGCGCGAAACGCGTCGACGACCACCTCGTAGCGGCAGTACGCGATCTCGAATCCGTGCGTATGCAATTGTTCGCGGGCACCCTCGGTGAAATCTCCAGCCAGCACCGCCCCCTTGAACGGTCGATAGAGCTGGTAGGTCTCAGCCAACGGGAGCACCGCACCTTGGATCTCTTGCACCTTGTTGCGGGAGTGCTTGGTGTAGCGTCGCCACGCAATCTCAATGAATGCTCGAGGAGCGCCTCGTTCGTCCTCCTTTCCGTCTTGCTCCAGCACATAGTCCAAGTCGTGAGAGTTGCCGAAGATGTCCCGCCACACCACCTTGCGCTTGTTGCCGCGTACGTCCCTTGGGTGCTTGTAATCCAGATAAAGGCCGAACTCCGCGGCGACCGACATGAGCTGGTCGCGAATTGCAAGTTCCAGCGCATCGCCAATGATCTGGCCCAGCTTGTGTGCTGGCGAGGCGGCCATCAAACCGTCAACCCGTCACCCAAAGGCGTCCCTCGCACAACGGCACGCGGTGCTTGCGATTCTTCCACTTGGTGTTGCGGTCCCTGGTCTTCTCGAATCGGAAGTCCTTGAACCCCGCCGCCAACGCCAGTTCGCCCAGCCAGTCGATTGCAGGCACATACACGCCATACGGGGCCGAGTCGCCGATGACGAAGCAGACCCGGGAGGGAGATCGGCACACGCGCCGCAACGCCCGCCACACGCGCGCCAAGTCCAAGAAGTAGCAAGCGACCATGTTGTGATAGGTCTTCCTACCGCCGCGGCTCAACCGCCGTGCGCCGAGTTCGGCACAGATCGGTTCGAGAGTCTCGCGGATGGGCGCAAGTTCGGGGCTGGCCAGCACGGCGTCGACGTCCACCGACCGGTTGGGCACGTGTTGGGTGCAGGATCGCAGCAAATGCTGGCGGACCGCCCCTTGCAGGTCGCCCCAGCCTCGGATTTCGCCGAGGAACGCCAGCTCCAGCCGCGTGGCGTCCGCGTAGTCGTAGTTGTTCGGATAGGGTGGCGAGGTCACGACGAGATCAAAGTGGTCCGCGGGCATCGCTTCGCAGGTACGGGCGTCGCCCAAGGAGAATCTGGCGCGGGGGCCGGTTAGGCTTGCGCCGGCCATCATGTCCTTCGTGAACGTGGACATCATGGCTTGAAAGGCAGCGAATGGCCTTGGAACGCGCGCCTTGCGGCGATCCGGCAGCAGGTACTGCCAGTTGGCCGTACCCACATGGGATGTCGAACGGAGCACCGCCACGAGAGTCAACCAAACGAGACGCGCCGCCTCGCCGCTGTCGCCCGCTTCCCTAACCGCGCCGAGCAAGCAGTCGAGCTCCGCAAGCGCCTCGTCCCGATAGCACCTGCGAATGAGCGGGGGATAGCCAGCCAAGGAGGGCTGCCGCCGCCCGGCGTTCGCCAGCACTTGCAGGGCCAACTCCCGATAGGCCGCCAAGGACGAGCGGTATGCGAGCTTCGCCCGCGCCACTCTGGCCACGAACGGGTGTGAATCAATACCCCAGCATTCGGCGCCGCGCCGCTCCGCCGCAATCAGCGTGGTGCCGCAGCCCGCGAATGGATCGAACACCGTTGGCCGGTCCTTGGCATGGGCGGCGATGACGGCCTCGGCCCACGCGCCGCTGAAGCCGGCGCTGTAGCGGAACCAGCGGTGAACCGGCAGCTCCATGTTGCCAACGAAGCTCCCGGACATGCTGTCGCGGTAATCCCCCTGCCGGGAGGCCGCTTCCGGCAACAGCGACAACTGCTCAGGCACGCTGTGGATTCCTTTTTCTGTGGCGTTTGACGTTCATCTTACACGTCTCAAGAAGGTAGACTTCGCTGAATCGGAGAGCACCGGGTGGTGGAGGAGACAGCTATGGCGCGGAACGACCCGGTGGACGTGGCGCGCACCACGTTGTGGGACGCGGGCGAGCTCGGCGAGCGCGATGTGGACAATCTGCTCGGTCGGCTCGCAACGCGCGCCATCGACGTGGGCGAACTGTTCTTTCAACTGGCGCGGCACGAGTCCTGGGCGCTGGAGGACGGCGTGGTGCGCAGCGGCGCTTTCGGTCTGGACCGCGGCGTCGGCGTGCGCGCTTTGAGCGGCGACAAGACCGGCTTCGCCTATGTGGACGACATCGCGTTGCCGGCGCTTGCCGACGCCACCGAAGCGGTCCGCGGCATCGCCCGCAGTGGCCACGGCAGCCGCGCGGCGTTGACGCGGGGCCGGAACCCGGCGCGCTATGGCGCGACGGACCCCATCGCCGCCGCAGATGGCCCGGCCAAGGTTGCGCTACTGCGGCGCATTGACGATTTCGCCCGCTCGTTGGACGCGCGCGTGCGCGAAGTGTCCGTACACATTTCGCTCAACCACGAAACCAATCTGGTGGTCGGCACGGACGGCACGCTCAGCGCCGACGTGCGCCCGCTCACCCGCTTCGACATCTCCGTGCTGGCGGAGGAGAACGGCCGCCGCGAGCGCGGCTTCAGCGGCGGTGGTGGACGTTTCGACCCGGACTGGCTGCTTGAGGCGAACCGCCGCGAAGCCGAGGGGCCGCGCGCGATGTCGGCCGAGGATCACGCGCGGGAGGCCGTGCGCGTCGCCTTGGTGAACCTGCGCGCGGTGGACGCGCCGGCCGGCGCCATGCCGGTGGTGCTCGGTCCGGGCTGGCCCGGCGTGCTGCTGCACGAAGCCGTGGGACACGGCCTTGAGGGAGACTTCAACCGCAAGGGAACGTCGGCGTTCGCCGGGCGCTTGGGGCAGAAGGTCGCCTCCGAGCTTTGCACGGTGGTGGACGACGCCACTTTGGACGGCCGGCGCGGCTCGCTCACCGTCGACGACGAGGGCACGCCGGGGCAGCGCACGGTGTTGATCGAGAACGGCGTTCTGGCCGGCTACATGCAGGACAAGCACAACGCCCGCCTGATGGGCGTGGCGACCACCGGCAACGGGCGGCGCGAATCCTACGCGCACCTGCCCATGCCGCGCATGACCAACACGTTCCTCCTGCCCGGCGAGAGCAGCCCCGAGGACATCATCGCCAGCGTGCGCAAAGGCGTGTACGCGGTGAGCTTCGGCGGCGGTCAAGTGGACATCACCTCCGGGCAGTTCGTGTTCTCCGCCACCGAGGCGTATCGCATTGAAGACGGCAAAGTGGGGCCGCCAATCCGCGGCGCCACCTTGATCGGCAACGGCCCCGAGGTGATGGGCCGGGTGTCGATGGTGGGGAACGATCTGAAATTGGACAAAGGCGTCGGCGTCTGCGGCAAGAACGGCCAGGGCGTGCCGGTGGGGGTTGGTCAACCCACGTTGAAGATCGACGAAATCACCGTTGGCGGAACGCAAGCGTGATGCCGGCGAACACGCCGCGCGGCGGCCAGGCGCTGGTGGACCCGGAGGAGGCGGCAGGTGCGCTGAAGGGCTTGGTGGAGCGCATTTTGAGCGAGGCGAAGCGCCAGGGCGCGTCCGCCGCGGAGGTGGACGCCGCCACTGCCACCGGCCTTGCCGTGACGGTGCGCAAGGGCGAACTGGAAACGGTGGAGTTCCACAACGACCGGGGCTTCGGCGTCACCGTTTACGTTGGCGCGCGCAAAGGCAGCGCCAACACGTCGGACCCCTGCGCGGACGCCGTGCGCGACACGGTGCGGGCGGCGCTCGACATCGCCAGGCACACCGAGGAGGACGCATGCAATGGCTTGGCGGACGCCGCGCTGATGGCGACATCCGCGCCGCCTTTGGACTTGCACCATCCGTGGAATGTGGACGTTCCCACTGCGACGGCGCTGGCCACCGAGGCGGAGGCCGAAGCGCTGGCGTTCGACCGCCGCATCGTCAACAGCGAAGGCGCGGAGGTGACCACCCGGCGCGCCTGCCACGCCTACGGCAACTCGCACGGGTTTGTGGAAGCGGCCTGCGGAACCCGCCACGCCACGAGCTGCGCCGTGATCGCGGGCGAGAAGGACGACATGCAGACCGACCACTGGTACACCGTCGGCCGCGCCGCCGAGGACTTGGCCGCGCCGGTGGACGTTGGCCGCGAGGCCGGCCGCCGCGCCGTCGCCCGCCTTGGCAGCCGCCCGATCGCCACCGGCGACTATCCCGTGCTGTTCGCCGCGCCGATGGCGGTGGGCGTTGTCGGCCATTTGCTCGCCGCGCTAAGCGGGCGCGCGTTGTACCGCAAGGAGTCCTACCTGCTGGACTCGCTCGGCAAACAGGCGACGGCGCCGGGCATCACGCTTGCGGAACATCCGCGCCGGCGCAAAGGCCTCGGCAGCGCCGCGTTCGACGGAGACGGCGTGGCCACTCGCGCCAAAGCCTTTGTTCAGGACGGCGTGGTGGCGAGCTATGTGCTTGGCACCTACTCGGCGCGGCGGCTTGGTCTTGCCACCACGGGCAACGCCGGCGGCGTGTTCAACTTGGACGTGGTGGCCGAGAGGCGACCGATCGAGGCGCTGATGCGCGACATGGACACCGGCCTGGTGGTCACCCGGTTGATGGGCCAAGGCGTGAATCTGGTCACCGGCGACTACTCCCGCGGCGCGGCCGGCGTGTGGGTGGAGCGTGGCGAACCGCAACATCCGGTGGACAACGTCACCATCGCCGGCAAGTTGGACGCCATGTACCAGGGCATCGTCGGCTGCGGCGACGACGTGGACCGCCGCGGCAACATCCAGACCGGCTCGCTGTTGGTGGAACGGATGACGGTGGCCGCGTAGAGCGCCGAGGCCAATTCCGTCCCATTGAAGAAACGGAGGACGGCGCCGCAAACGCGACGCCGCCCCGCTCCTTTGGAACCGGCCTCTAGGAGGCCAGCGCTTCCTTGGTGGTTTTGACGATGGCCGCCGCCACCCGGTAGGGATCGGCGTTGGATGCCGGCCGGCGATCCTCCAAGCGGCCCTTCCAGCCGTCCTCGATGGTGGCGATGGGAATGCGGATGGAGGCGCCGCGGTCCGAAATGCCGTAGTTGAACTTGTCGATGGACTGCGTCTCGTGCAGGCCCGTCAAGCGCAGATCGTTGTCCGCTCCGTACACGGCGATGTGGCGGCCGATGTTCTTGCCGAAGTGGTCGCAGATGCGCGTGAACGTTTCTTCCTCGCCGGACTCGCGCATGGGACCGTTGGAGAAGTTGGCATGCATGCCGGAGCCGTTCCAGTCGCCCTGCACCGGCTTCGGATGCCAGTTGATGGAAAGTTGGTACTTCTCGCCCACGCGCTCGGCCAGATACCGCGCCAGCCACGTTTCGTCGCCGGCCCGCGCCGCGCCCTTGGCGAACACCTGAAACTCCCACTGGCCGGCGGCGACCTCGGCGTTGATGCCCTCCACGTTGATGCCGGCGGCGAGGCAGATGTCCAAGTGGGCGTCCACGCAGTCGCGCCCGTAGGCGTTGCGGGCGCCCACCGAGCAGTAGTAGGCCCCTTGCGGCCCGGGATAGCCGCCGATCGGGAAGCCCGGCGGCAAATTGGTGCGCGTGTCCCACAGGAAGTACTCCTGCTCGAAGCCGAACCAGAAATCGTCGTCGTCGTCCTCGATGGTGGCGCGGCCGTTGGATTCGTGCGGCGTGCCGTCGGCGTTCAACACCTCCGTCATCACCAAGTAGCCGTTCTTGCGGCCCGGGTCCGGAAACAGCGCCACCGGCTTCAACAAGCAGTCCGACGCGCCGCCTTCGGCCTGCTGCGTGGAACTGCCATCGAACGACCAGATCGGACAGCCGCTCAGCTCCCCGTTGAAGTTCTCCTCCACGCGCGTCTTGCTGCGCAAGCTCTGGGTCGGCTTGAAGCCGTCCAACCAGATGTACTCCAACTTGCTCTTCATCCCCTAGGTGCTCCTTCTTGCTCCTCAAGTTGCTGGTATTTCGCGGGCGGCTTGCGAAACCCGGTGCCCACGAACGCCTGTTCGCCCCGGGCGGGCAACCACCCGCTGCCACGACGAACGCTCAAGTGCCAATGGTAGGCGATCGCGCGGCGATTGCAACGACCGCATGGCAGGCGGCACGTCAACCTGCGGCTGGCGATGGATGTCGCGCCCTGCGGGCTTTGACTCGCCGGTGAAAAAAACCGGCCAGTTTCGGAGGGAACGCGCAAGCGAACCGCCGGCGAACACCGGGCGACCGCGACAACGAAAAAAGCAGGCGGAAACGCTACCCCTCAATCAAGCCAAGCGTTGAACTTGGCCTCCCGCTTCTCGTGGAACGCCCGCACGCCTTCCCGGGCGTCGGGATGGTGATCGGAGATCCCCGTTTTGGCGGCGATTTCGTCCAAGCTCTGCTCCCAGTTCAGTTCCGCCGCGTTGTAGATGGAGCGTTTCAACAGCCGCATGGAGACTTGCGGTCCGTTGGCCAATTCGGTGGCCAACGCTATCGTTTCGGCTTCCAGCTCCGCGGCGGGAACCACTTGCTGAACCAGCCCCAATTCCAAGGCTTCCTCCGCTTGCACGATGCGCTTGCGCATCAGAAAGTCCATGGCACGGGCCACGCCTAGCAACTGCACCAACAGGTACTGGCCGCCTTCGTCCGGCAACAGGCCGAAGCGCAGCGTGGCGCTGCCCATGCGGGCCCCCGCCGCCGCCAGACGGAAGTCGCAAGCGAGCGCGAGCGAGAAACCGGTCTGGATGGCAACGCCGTTGATGGCGGCGACGGTGAGCTTGTCAAGGCCCCGCACCACCGTGTTGACGCGCTGCGAGATGGTGCGCAAGGCGTTGTAGGTGCCGAGCGGGCTGTCGTGTCCGCGGCCGATTTCCGGCACCAGCGCCTCGCCGGGCACTTCAAGGCTGCCGTACCCCTTCAAGTCGTCGCCGGCGCAAAACGCGCGCCCGCTACCGGTGAACACCACCACGCGCACGGCGTTGTCCATCTGCGCTTGGGTCGCGGCTTCCGCCAAGTCGCGCTTGATGGCCGGCGTCATGCCGTTCAGGCGCTCCGGCGTGGTGAATTGAAACCAAGCGATGCCGGCATCACGCAGTGTCACCTCGAAGCCGCGGAATTGCCCTGTGTCCATAATGGCCCTCCTGTTTGCGACAGCGTAACAGTTCCGCGATCCGGTCGCGCAGCGGCACACGAGGTGTCAACGAGGTGCCGAATCGCATCGTCACCGTTTCGGCCAATCATCAGGCTGGCGTGCCGCCGGACGCTCCATCCGCATCGTTGAAAGGCGCCACCACCACGCCCTGTTCCAAGAGGCCGTCGATGCGCCCTTGCGGATAGCCGAGTTCCCGCAACAACTCCACCGTCTGCTCGCCCAGCTGCGGCGCGCCGCAACGCATCTCCGGCGCCGTGCGCAGGAAGCGGGCGGCGTTGCGCGCTTGGCGCAGGCGCCCGGCGTGGCGGTGTTCGGTCTCCACCACGATGCCGCTGGCGCGCACTTGGGCGTGGCGCACCATCTCGCTGCGCGTTAGCACCGGGGCGCAGGGCACGCCGGCGTCTTCTAGGATCGCCAGCCAATCCGCGGCGGTCTTGTCCAGCAACGCTTGCTGGGTGAGTTCGAGGCGGGCGTTGGCGTGGCGGTCGCGGCCGGCGGGGGTTGCGAAGCGCTCGTCGTTCAGCCACTCCGGGTGGCCGAGCGCCCGGCACAGGCCGCGCCATTGGTCATTGGTCATCACGGCGACGCTGATGTAGCCGTTCGCCGTCTCGTAGATGAGGTCGATGAAGGTGGCGGCGGCGGCCACGTCCACTTCCTTGCCGACGAAGGTTTGACCGCCCATGTCCGAAGACCACAGGAACGCGACCACCGAATCCAGCATGGACAGGCGAACGTGCTGGCCCTCGCCCGTGCGTTCGCGGGCGAACAACGCGGCGCACACGGCCTGCGCGGCGGTGACGCCGGTGAGCTTGTCCGGCAGGATGGTGCGCACAAGCCGCGGGCGCGCCTCGTCCGAGCCGGCTTGCACGGTGGCGAGGCCGGAAAGCGCTTGGATGATGGGGTCGTACACCGGCTTGTGCGCGAACGGCCCGGCCTCGCCCCAGCCGCTCAACGAGACGTAGACGATGTTCGGCGCCACGGCGCGCACGTCGTCGTAGTCGAGGCCCAAGCGCGCCATGACGCCGGGGCGGAAGTTCTGCACGAACACGTCCGCCGCAGCCGCCAGATCCAACACCACCTCGCGCCCAGCGGCCGTCTTCGCGTCCACGGCGATGGAGCGCTTGTTGCGGTTGTTGTTCACGAACGCCGCCGAGAAGTGCCGCTGCCCGTACCCGGCGCGGCGCGCGTGGTCGCTGCGCAGCGGCGCTTCCACCTTCACCACGTCCGCGCCCTGATCGGCCAAGATCATGGTGCCGTAGGGGCCGGCGATCATGGTGGTGAAGTCGACGACGCGAACGCCGTGCAGCGGGCCGGGCACGCTTCAAGCCTTCTGTTGCGGCGCCGCGGATGCCAACGGCACCGTCACACCACCAAGGGATCCGGCACCGTCCGCCCCGGCTAGGCAGGCGCAACCGCTTCGCGCAGCAGCACTTTGTTCAGCACGATGTGGGTGCGCAGATGTTCTACGCCCGGCAGCGCCCCCAAACGATGTCTGACCTGGTCGTAGTGGTGTCCGTCGCGAGCGATGATGTGGAGCAGATAGTCGAATTCGCCAGCGATCGCGTAACAGGCCAACACCTCCTCCACTTGCCGCACAGCCTCCTCGAAGGCGGCCTGGGCGTCTTCGCTTTGCTTGGTCAAACCGACTTCGGTGAACGCCACCTCGCCGTAGCCCAACTGGTCGATGTTCACGATAGCGGCATAGCGCTCGATGTAGCCGTCTCGTTTCAGGCCGTGCCGATGGCGGGCCGCGGCGCTTTCCGAAACATGCACCGCGTTGCCAAGCGCCGCGTTGGTTAGAGACCCATCGCGCTGCAGTTCGCGCAGCACGCGACGATCCACATCGCTCAACAAACCTCGCTTTGTCACTCCACTGCCTCTAGGCCAACGCGCCGCGGTTTGGGCCATTCGCAGCGAACGGCCCGCCAAACACCCCCCTGCGTCTGCGAATGCGACACCCAAGAGATCCCACGCCGACAAGATTCAATCTAACACATCTGGCGTGCGGGATTCCGCGCGACCGCCGACACGACCCCACCAACGGGGGTATGATTTGCCGACTGCGATTTCCCGACCGGAGTCCTCCGTGAACACCGCCACGAACCTTGTCGAAGCGCCCGTGTCGCGCCATCGTCCCCCTACGGACGAGTGGGTGCGCCGCGTGTTCGGGTCGCGCCGACCGTCCTTCGTGGAACGCCGCGCCATCGGCAGCCCGAACCCCCACGCCATCCTGCCGACTCCGGCCCGCGACGCCGTGGCGGCCATCCTGCGCGACCTGTCGGGGGAGCTCGCGCTGCTCGGTGTCACCGCCATCGGACTTTTCGGGAGCGTGGCCCGCGGCAACGACACGCCCGGCAGCGATGTCGACATCGCCGCGCAGTTCGTCGGTTTGGACTTCGCGACCCACGGCGCGGTTGTCGAACTTCTGGAGCGCCACTTCAACCGACATGTGGACGTGACGTGGTTGCCGCTGCGTCACCCGCTGAGCACGTTGGTGGGCGGCGACTTGATCATGGTGTGGTGATGACTACGACCCGCGACAGAAGGCGGCCGTTCGGCGAGCGCAGGATGCTGCTCTTGAACTACATCAAGGACATGAAGCAGGTTGTGTCCGAAACGCCCCGCGAAGAGTTCATGGCGAAGCGCACACCCGTGCTGGCGGCGGCGAAGCTGGTGGAACTGGCGGGCGAACTCCTGCATCCCGACATGGCGCACGCCAGCCCGGAGCTTTCACGGGAGTTTCGTGCCGCAAGGAACGCAATCGTCCACGAGTACGCGAGTTATCCCTTGGATCAGATTTGGCAGTTGTTGTGTCAAGCCGACCGTCTGGAAGCCGAAGTGCTGGAGCGCGCCGAACCCCGCAGCGAAAGGCCGCCGCCACCACCCAGCAGGGGATTCTCCCGCTAGCCATGTCGAACACGCCGGCCGACAGGGCCGTCAACTTGGTTGACTGCTTGTCGCCAGTGTTTTGACATCGGCCGGTGATAGCATTTCGCCCTTCAACGCCTTGCGGCGCTTTCGGCGCTTTCCGAAACATGCACCGCGTTGCCAAGCGCCGCGTTGGTTAGGTTAGAGACCCATCGCGCTGCAGTTCGCGCAGCACGCGACGATCCACATCGCTCAACAAACCTCGCTTTGTCACTCCACTGCCTCTAGGCCAACGCGCCGCGGTTTAGACCATTCGCAGCGAACGGCCCCGCCAAAACACCCCCCGCGTCTGCGAATGCGACACCCACGAGATGCCACGCCGACAAGATTCAATCTATTTAACACATCTGGCGTGCGGGATTCCGCGCGACCGCCGACGGTACAACGGTCCAAGAGGAAGCGGAGCGCATATGTCATCACCGCCCCTGGCCATCGGCGCTTCCAACGAATTCCCGATACTTCTCGGCCTTCTCTGGGTTGGGATTCGTCTCGGTGAAGTAGCGCACAAGCGCGGGAGCGACTCGGGCCTTGGAGGACGACGAATCCATGGCGGCGAAGAGCGTCTCCGCCTGGTCGGGATCAAAAGTCACACGCGCGGCAACCGCCTCTTCAAGCACGCGATCGCGCACGCCCCCACGCACTTCGGAGAGAGCGTCCAACGCCGCTTGGGCGTCCACACGGTACCAATCGTCAAACACCGCACTGGCCGCGGACCACTCGGAAACCGCGGGCAACGAAACGGCCCAGCGCCAAGCCGCCAGAGGATCTCGTTCCACCTCTTCGAAGACGATCCGCCGGGCCACCTGGTGCTGCAGCGCCGCATTTTCCATTGCGCCGATCCTTCGCAGCACCAGATCGCGATCGGTGGCGTGGGCTAGGGTCATCACAAACGGCGAGGCCATCGCTCTGGCGTCGTCTGGCAGATCCAGAAGCCAAGATATGGCGCGGTCCGGCGCCGCCTGTGCCAGAGCGGAGGCGAAGTGGCGCATGCTCACCAGCGTCCTCTCCCGCGCGTCCAGCGCCTCCCACGCCGCTAGTGATTTGTTCACATCGGCGCCGGCCATGGCCGTCAGGGTGGCCGACAGCGCTTGACCGCGGGCTGGTTCCGGCATGGTGTTCAACACGTTCATGGCCGCATCCGGGTCTTGGGCGGCCAAGGATTCCATCGCCGCCGCCACCAATTCCTGCGGACGCTTGTGCGCTTCGCGCGCCAGCAGCCAATCCACCGCACCGTGGGGATCCGCGTCCGCCCACGCCCGAAGCGCGATGGGCTGCACCTTCTCGCGGTCTACTGCATGATCCAAGGCCTCAATGGCGGCCATTGCGGCAAGAGGGTCCGTGCGAGCCCATGCGGCCGCGACTTCGCCCAGCAACCGCCGGCGTTCCTTCCAGTTCGCCGTTGGGATGCCCGCGGCAAGACGCCACGCTTGTGCCACGTCCCGGCCCGCAAAGAGCCGGCCCTCCCAGAGCAGGGTATTCGCCAACGCCTCCGGCGAGCGCAGGAGGGCGACCGCGGCTTGACGTTGCGCCGCGGGAACATCCAGCTCCAAAATCGCCTCGGCCGCCGCCTGCCGCGCCAGCGGGCCCAGCTTGGACGCATAGGCAACGGCGGCGTCGAAGTCCTTGTGCGCCCACGATCGGAACACCGCGCTTACCCACGACGGCTTGGCGGTGTTGTCGAGCAGGTGATTCGCCGCCGCGACGGGATCCAGCGAGACGAACCGCAGATAGAGCACCCTTGACACGTCGTACCGGTGCAGGGACGCGGGCAGCGTTCGCGCTTCGGCCAACAGCGCCTGCACACGCGCCACATCGGAAGTCGCGAGCAGCTCGTAGAGCGCCGCGTTGCGCTGGAAGTCCCTCGCCGCCGCCGCGATGTCGGCCAAGGTGGGCGGAGAGGTCGCGGGCGCAGTGTGAGTGCGCTCGGTTTCGGCGCGACGCACCTCGTCCGCGGGCGTCGGCGTATTCGGGCGCAGCAATATGTACGAGAGAACCACGCCGGCCGCCGCCAGCGTGACCGCCACCACCACTACTATCCAGACTATCCAGCGGATGGCCATCGGGCGCTCTTTCCGCAAAGGCTGCTGGAATTAGAGCATGTGGCAAGTGCCGAGTTCAACATCAAGCCACGAGTGCTGCGCTCATATCGTTTTCGCGGTTTGTCGCGCAATTCATGGTTTTCGTTCGCTGTTCGAGCAGAAGACGAAGAATTCCAGCACTTGCCGTAGGAAATCAAGGTGAAATAGAAGGAACAAACCGCCCCATCACCTATATAGTCAGCCACGCACATGGGGTGGAGTATGGCTTCCTTCCTCATGGGCCGAGACAAGGTGTCGCAAGTGGGGTGAAGCGAATGAGGCATTGCAACATGAAACTCTGGGTTGTCATGGTGTTGATGCTGGCGGCCTCTCACTCGAGCTTTGGGGACGACGTGCTTGGCGACTCGACCGCCAACGGGGATTTCGTCGACTACGTCCTCAACAGCGGGTGGCAGGAGAAGCTCAACGCCGAAGATGCCGCCCGGCTCGCGGCGCACATGCGACAAAACGGCGGAATGCTGCGGTCGAGCCCGGTGATGGCGCTGGAGATGTTGGGCGTGGACTATCCGCCTATGGCCCGCATCCCCATCGCCGCATTCTACGAGCAAATCTCGTCGCTCAACGACGGCCGCGGGGAGGCGATTGCCGAGGGCATGATGGAGATATTCAATGTCCAGTTGCTTTCGCCTTTCCACAAGGTGAAGTGGCCACCATCTGCCGTGCTGCATGTGCAACTCTCGCAGCCGAGCAAGACGACATTGGTTCGCGTGCCGATGAAGTTGCGGGATGATAACGCGTACTATGTTCGGAGCCCAAGTTCGGCAATGTCCAGGTTCGTTGAGGCGATGAGCGAGCTCTCGCTATCTCCGCGACCTCGACTCAGTTTCCCCAAGTTTGAGGGCTTCGTTTTTGACGACACCACCGTCGAGAACATGCCTCCGCTAGGAGTGGCGGTAACGTACCATGTGCGCTACGGCGACATGCGTATAGAGACCGACTACCAATGGGCTGGCCGACCAGCCAGCATTCCCGTAAACAGTGGAAAGGAGTTTCTGAAATGAAACAAAAGTTGATGGCTTTGTGGCTGGTCAATGTTGGTCGGTCTGTTGACCGGCTGCACGACGATCAGCGGCAACGCGGCCTGCAACAACGGCGGATCGGTCTGTTGGTTGGAAAGCAATCAATCGTCGGATCCGAACGACGGCATCTTCCTCAAAGGAGATGGGTGTAGCGAAATCTGTGACGTCGCTGGGAGCTGCGAGGGGCGGGTTGAGGCCATCGTGAAATACAAACCGTCGCCGCCCACAGAAAACCACGTCAAGGTTAAGAGGGATCAAGTTTCCGCGACGTGCGTGTCGATGTGAGGACCGCGCGTCACCACCGTACGGAGACCCTCTAGAAGATGTGCCGGCGGTCCGTTGGGAACGCCCGTAGCCAAAGGCAGGGGGCATCGCGCAAGGCGATGCCCCCTGCCCGAGTGCTGTTCACGGTCTTGGTTTGCTGGCCGGCAGCATGTCTGTTCGCTCAAGCACGCGATCCCCTCATCGGCACACTCGCGTCGCTCGCCTCCACCGCGGACGATTTCAAGCGCAACGCCTTGCTCCACGCCATGGCGGCGAACGCCGGAGAAGCGGATCTGCGACGTCTGCTTGCCGAGGTGGAGCGTCAGCCGTCCACACCCCATCGCTACGACATCGCCCGCGTGTTGTACATCCGTTTCATCGACCTCGATCCGGCCAACGCCGCCGACCACGCTTTGGCACGCGTCGCGAAGCCGTCTTGGATCGACGCCGTGTTCCGGGCCTGGGCGCATGTGGATCTGGAGGCAGCCGTCACATACGGAGCGGCTTTGGACACCAAGGCGAAGCAACTTGCCGCGCGCGCTGTCTTGGAACTGGAACTCTCGGCGGAAAAACGGGCGTTTGTAATCAAGCTCCTCGATGCCGGCCTTTCGGCGCAGCACGAGTCCGCTTGGGCCCAGCGCACTTCGGCCACCGACGATATGGCGGCGGCATGGCGGCGTGCGTTGCAAGCGCCAGCGGACACACGCCGTGACCAGCTACGGGAAGTGGCCGTCGCTTGGGCCGCGAATGAACCGCGCTCGGCCATGGAAATGGCCGCCGGTCTCGATCGTTTGCTACGCCGCGCTATGGAACTCGCCATCATTGGCAACTGGGATAAGAACGACCCCGAAGGCCCAATCGTATGGCTCGAAGCTGCAGCGCCTCAAGATCAAAACAGGTACTTGGTGCGCCGGGCCTTGGCACACCTCGCGGCCAGCGACATCGATCTTGCCCTCGCCAAAGCCGACGAGTTGCCAGCGCCACTGCGCGAGGCGGCGCTTGAGGGCGTGTTCCAAGTGATGTCCGCCACCGCGCCGCAGCGCGCCTTTGAACACTTCCGCTCGCTGGATTTCTCTGATCAAGCGAATGTTCTACCGACGGTGGCTCTTTTCATGCCTGCGGACGCCAACAGCCTCGCATGGATCGAGACGATCAGCCCAAAGCTCCAACGCAGCGCTTTGGGTGCCCTGCTACACGACATGCACATTACGAACCGCGATCTCGCGCTCCGCTTGACCGATCGCATTGAGAACCCGCGCTTGAAGGCGCAGTGGGCGCGCGAAATCGCCCCGCGCGAGGTCCGCATCGATCCGCACGGAGCTTGGCGTTGGGCAAACGCGCTGCCGGCCCACCTGCAGGAGGCGTCGGGGGCTGTCGGTGCCGTCTTTGTGAACTGGCACTGGCTGGACCGACAGGCCGCCGCCAACAGCCTCTTAGCGCTAAGGGAGTCTCCCATTCGCGACCAGACCCTGCTCCTCGCGATCAGGCACTTCAGCCACAAGCCGATGAACTACGATCCATCGTTGATCGATCGATTCCACACGGCCATTTCCTCGGCTGACATCAAGCGCGAGACGGCCGCCGTGCTCCGCGACTATTACACCGCCACCGATCCAAATCCAGTTCTTGCGGAGCGCTACCGGCGACAGGCGAGGTAGCGTGAACAATGGGTTTGTTTACCCTCCGGCGGTTCGCAGCGCTGTGCCTTCTGGCAGCGATCTGCAACTGCGACATTGAAGCGCGAGTGGACAATTTTCGACTGATCGCCAGCAACGGCGAATCTCACGAGCTTTACTATCACTCGAACGCCCGTGCGGTGGTCTTGACAGCGTATGTGGAGGGTTGCGCCTCCTTTGACGATCAAATGCCACGGTTTCTCCGGGCCGTGGCGGAGCATCAACAACACAACGTCGAGTTTTTCCTCGTCGAGTCTTTGAAGGAGCAAGACGAGCCCCAACGTGCGTTTCAGAGAGCGCCTAGCATCAAGCCACCAATCCTACAGGACAAATCTGGTCTGATTGGCCTTGCGCTTCAGCTTCGGTTTGGCGGAGAGACGATCATCCTGAATCCTCGAACGTGGGAAGCCGTCTATAGAGGAGGTCCCGAATTCGATTCACACTTGGTTGCGTTTCTTACACATGCCACACAGGGGGTCGTCGCCGAGTTCCAATCGACGTGTCCAATCGATTATTCGACACTGCACAACCTGCGACGCCGCGATGCCATTTCCTATGAGACGGAAATCGCCCCTCTGCTCATGAAGAAGTGCGTCAGTTGCCACCGACAAGGGGGAATCGCCCCTTGGGCGATGACCGGGCACTCAATAGTGAGAGGATTTGCGCCCATGATCCGGGAAGTCGTGCGCACGGAGAGGATGCCTCCTTGGCATGCCGATCCGCGATTTGGTTCATTTTCCAACGACCGCTCTTTGACAATGGAAGAGAAGCAGAAGCTCGTGATGTGGGTTGAAGGCGGTACGCCGCACGACGGCGCGCACGATCCCCTTTCCACAGCGGCCGTTAGTAGCGACGGGCAGATGTGGCGTTTGGGAACCCCCAACATGGTCGTCGAAATCCCCCCTTTCCAACTGCCTGCCACCGGAGTGGTCGACTACCAATACCACTTCATAGAGACGACGCTGCCGGAAGACGTTTGGGTCAAGGCGACGGAGGTGATTCCGGGTGATTCCGCGGGGCTTCATCATGTCCTTGTGTCCGCGGGGGACGGCGTGCGGGGGAGCTCGCGGATAATGGGAGGCTACGCACCCGGCGAAGGCGTGTTTGTCGTGCCGGGTGGGAGCGGTGTGCGAGTGCGCTCCGGCGCCACGTTGAGTTTCCAAATGCACTACACGCCGTACGGAAAGTCGTCCGTTGACCGGTCACGATTGGGGATCTACTTTCATGATCGTCCGCCCGCGCATGAGTTGAAGACAGCAGTGCTTCTCAATACAGGTTTTCGCATCCCGCCCCGCGTGGCGTCGCACCACGCCACTGCTGAGAGGACCTTTCTCCGGCCTGTGCGCTTGTTTGCCCTTTCGCCCCACGCACACTATCGCGGCAAAGCCGCGCTGTTCGAGGCGATTTTTTCCGGCGGGCGGAATGAAATATTGCTTTCCGTGCCGAATTTCGATTTCAACTGGCAGACCATCTACTATTTCAACGAACCCATCGACCTGCCTGCAGGAACGACGTTGAAACACACGACTTGGTGGGACAACTCTGCACAAAAAGCAGGCAATCCAGATCCCGACGCGACGGTTTACTGGGGCGTTCAGTCGTCGAGCGAGATGGCGCTCGGTTGGGTGCTGTTTCACTATCTGGACGAATGACCCGACATAGGAGACCCGCGTTCAACTTCCCCTATTCCCTTGCGAAGAGCCCGGATCGGCGAACTGCCGCCGCACCGCGTTGGTTTCCACGCGCCCGCCCAAGAGCGAGAGCGCAACGTAGACCGCGGTGGAGACGGCCAGCGCCGGAAACACCTCGTGAACCGCGCGGTCGTAGCCCAGCAGCAGCCAGCCGAGAAGCACCGCCACGCCGAGGCCGAAGGCCGAGAGCGCGGCCGCCGCGTTGCCGCGCCGCCAGTGCAGGCCGAGCAGAATCGTCGGCACGAAGCACACCGCGAACAGGCTGCCGGAGAAGATCGTGAGCTCCACGATGCCGCCGGGTGGTTTCAGCGCCACCAGCGCCGCGACCACCGCGTAGGCGACGATGCCCACGCGCGTCCACGGCACCACCGCGCGCGACGCATCTTCGCGCGGCGCTCGCCGGAGCGGCGCGACGATGTCGCGGGCCGTCACGGAAGCCGCCACCAACAACACGCTGTCCAGCGACGACATCGCCGCGGCGAGAATGGCCACCACCAGGAAGTCCGCGACGGGGGCGGGGAACACCGCCCCGTCGCCCACCAGCGTCGGCACCACCAAATCGGTGTCCACCACGCCCTCCGGCAGCAGGAAGCGCGCGTACAGGCCGAGCGGGAACAGGCAGAACTGAATGACGAGGATGCCGGCCACGGCCACCCAAACGCCCAGCCGCACCGCCCGCTCGTCCTTCAGGCCGTAGAAGCGCGTCACTTGGCGCGGGTCCACCAGCAGCTTGAGCGAGCCGGCCAAGGCGATGCCGAGCAACACCGCGAAGGGGATGGCCGCGTTCCACTCGAACAGGTGCTCGGCGCCCGGCTGCCGGGGCAGATCCGCGATCACGCCCACGCCGCCGGCGGCGCGGGTGACGAAAAAGAACAGCAAGAGCGAGCCGCAGAGCATCAGCAGCCCCTGCGCCACGTCCGTGCGCACCACGGAGAGGAAGCCGCCCACGGACGTGTAGCCGACGATGAGCGCCAGCGTCGCGCCCACCGCCAACGGATACGGGATGCCGACGAACACCTGCAGCAGGTGGCCGGCGCCTTTGAACACCGCCACCAGATACAGCAGGCTGGAGAACGCGATCACCAAGCCCGCCGCCACGCGCACGCGGTCGCTCGCAAAGCGCGTGGCTAGGAAGTCCGGCACCGTGAGGCTGCCCCACGCCGCGGCGAAGCGCCGCATGCGCGGAGCGACAAGCCGCCACGACAGCCAAGCGAACAACACCAGCATGACGGCCATCGTCAGCCACGGGAGGCCGTACTCGTAGCCCTTGCCGGCGTGCCCGATGTAGCTGTTGGTGCTGGCGAACGTGGCGTAGAACGACACGCCGATGGCCGCCCCGCCAAGCCGCCGGCCGCCGACGAAGAAGCCCGGCGCGGTCTTGCCGGCGACGAGGCCGGCGCGGGCGTGGACCACCAGCATGGCCGTGTAGGCGAGGAACAGCGCCGCCGCCAGCCAGTGCTGGGCAAGCCACGCCGTCACGGGTCGTCGCGGCCTTTGGCGATGTCGCCGCGCCGGTTGATCAAGCGGTCCGGATCCGCGCCGGCGGTGTTGCGCATCGCCCGCTCCACCATCTTGTCGTACTTCGGATCCAACCGCGCCACCTTGGCGCCGGCGGAGAGATGCACGGACGGTCTGGAGACGATGCGCCCGGCGTCAATCCGGCAACTTGGGCAAGGCACATGCCGCGGCGCGTCACGCACGCCAAAGAGTTTGGCGATGACGGCGGCGCAGTGCGGACACCGGTATTCGTACAGCGGCACGGGGCGTGTCAGCCGCCGCCGGCGATGGCCCCAACGGCGGCCATTGCGGCGAGCGGGTCGCACGAGCCCAATGCGGCGGCAACTTCGCCCAGCAATCGGCGGCGCTCCTTCCAGTTCGCCCTTGGGATGCCCTCGGCAAGACGCCACGCTTGTGAGCCGGCCCTTCCAGAGCAGGGCATTCGCCAATGCCTCCGGCGAACGCAGGAGCGTGCCGCTCGGCGAACACCTTGCCGAAGGCCGAAAGACCGGGCCAGTCGTGGCGCTCTTGCAGCCAGTCGATGTCGTGGCAGACCGTCGCCGTGCGGCTCTCGACGCGCCCGTGGCCCTTGTCAACCTGTTGATGCAACAGAAGTTTCGCCGATTCCGGCGGGTTGTCCAGATACTCCGACACACCCTCGTGCAGCATCTCCTAGTTGCCCGTCGACACTACTGTAGTGTCCCTGTCATAATGTTGATTAAGAGGCTGCCGCCAGTCTCGCCTTGGCGCGGCCTACCTTTTCGAGGATCTCCTCGGTCGACTTCGTCCACACCAGCGGCCGCGGGTTCTCGTTGCAGGTGTCCAGATACTGCCGAATGCTCTTCTCCAAGTGGCACACAGAAGTGAACGCGCCGCGCCGCAGCCGCTGCTCGGAGAGCCGCGCGAAGAAGCGCTCGACGAGGTTCAGCCACGACGAGCTGGTGGGCGTGAAGTGCAGGTGGACGCGCTTGTTCCGCTTCAGCCAGTTGCGCACCTTCCCGTGCTTGTGGGTGGCGTAGTTGTCGAGCACGATGTGGAGGTCCTGCTCCGGCGGCACCGCCCTGTTCACCTCGCGCAGGAAGCGCAGCACCTCCTGGTGGCGGTGGCGGCGGAAGGACCGCCCGATCACCTCGCCCGACGCCATGTTCAGCGCCGCGAACAGCGTGGTCGTGCCGTGCCGCTTGTAGTCGCGCGTCATGGTGCCGCAGCGCCCCTTCTTCATCGGCAGTCCGGGCTGCGTCCGGTCCAGCGCCTGGATCGAGCTCTTCTCGTCGAAGCTGAACACCGCCGCGTTCTCCGGCGGGTCCAGGTACAGCCCCACCACGTCGCGCAGCCTCTCCTCGAAGAGCGGATCCGCGCTCAGCTTGAAGGTCCGCGACAGGTGCGGCTTCAGACCCCGCGCCCGCCACGTCCGGTTCACGAAGTTCCGCGACGCCCCGACCTCCCGCACCATCGACCGGCACGACCACTGCGTCGCGTCCTTCGGCAGCCGCGTCGTCGTCGTCTCCACGATGCGGCTGCGCAGCGTCTCCCGCTCGGCGTCGCTCCGACCGCCCTGGTTGCCGCCCCGCGCCCGCTCCCTCTCGATCCCCGCAATGCCTTCCTCCGCGTACCGCTTCCGCCAGCGCCCCACCTTGTTCACTTCCAGCCCCAGCTCCGCCGCGATCTCCTTGTTCGTCAGACCCGACGACGCCTTCAGCACGATCCGCGAACGCTCCCGCAGGCGAACCGGCGCGCTGCGCGAAGACGCCCACCGCTCCAGCTGCGCGCGCTCCGCTTCCGACACCTCGACCCTTGCCGCCACCCTCATGTTTTGCACTCCGCGACCAGCGTGCGGCCATGCTGACAGCCTTGCGACATATAATCAACCGTACGCTAGGGACACTACACTACCATGCGTTACGCCAGTTGCGTTACTATACATGCCCCTATTGCGCCGCACGCCTTCACCGCCGTGCATCGCCAACAGAAGGAAACCTGATGACGCAGGCAAGCACTCTCGCCATTCGTCGCGACGACGGTATGGCCGAGTTTGAACAGCACTTGCAGCGCCCCGACCTCAGTCGCCAGAGCCTTGCGCTACCGGCAACCATTCGAGGTGGCGGATCTCTGGGCCGATCCGTCGGACTAGCCCAGCTCGTCGCCACTTGGGCCCAGCGTTCCGACTCGCCCAGAGTGAAGATGTACATCCGCTCGCCCGGCCCTGAAACCTATCCGAATTTCGTCGCCCAGCTTCACGGTTTCGCCGCTGCCTACTTCTCAGACCGCGTTGTGCCGAAGGGTCTCGACGGCGATATCCGCATGGACCTAATGCGTAGCTGCGGTCCTCGAATCGCCGCCATGAGCAAAGGCGATCTGAGCCACACGGCGAAGGGTCGCAAAGTCGAGTTCATCCTCGCGCACGGCGCACGTAACCAGTTCCACCATCTCCTCTACAAGCGAACTCCCACGCGAGCTAACTTGCTCGATCGCCAATGCCACGGCAAGCTAATCGTTGATCCGTGGGCAATGGCCTACCTGTTGCGACGTTGCGTACATCAATATCGAATTGCAGCTACCGCACAATTTAAATTCCTGAAGTCAAACCTCAAACGAAGCGACAATCCTCTCGGTCAGCTGCTTCATGAATCCTTCAGAAATACCGCCGAGCACGCCTACCTCGATGTCGATGGAATGGTTCCTGACAGAGGATTGCGTAGTGTCACCATCGCGATCAACCAAATCGACAGGGAGGACTTTAAACCGTCGACTGTGCTTGGCACTAATCATCCACGCTCGCAGCCATACTTCGAACAACTAAGAGAGCATTATCTGTCGCCCTATAATCGCAAGAATATTGACGTCTTGGAAATTTCTGTATTCGATTCCGGCCCGGGCTTCGCGCAGACCATTTCTAGGGCATCTGCAGCTGCCTCTAGATCACAGGATGAGCTTAGCCTAGTCGCCGATTGCTTTAGGAAGCACATGACCGCGAAATCCGGCCGCACCTCGGGCGTTGGCCTAGGTCGGATGCTCGATTTCATACACGACTTGGCGGGGTTCATGCGTGTCCGGACGTCCACCACCGAGGCGTTTTTCGCCGGTTCTCCCGACTATGCTCCAACGATGGAGCCTGAAGAATTTATTCAAGGCAACCTAGCGGAAATTCAGGGGACGTCGATCATCTTCGGCATTCCTCTTGTCTACTAGCCGATGTTCCTCCCAGTGGTCGACCTTATCGTCGACGGCCCGCATCCAGAACCTGTCTCGGTAATCTATCCGCCTCTCTCAGTGAACTGGAGTGAAATACTCGACCGTACGATTTCGGAGCTCACAAACATTAGACTGCCACCTAGCCGCATTCTGTTCATCTGTCCTAGGGGTGTCGACATTGCGTTGGCCAATGAGTTCAACGCTCAGCAGAAGCATCTGCTAGAACGACTACGTGCGACCAGTCACGTCGTCGTTGCGGCCTACGATCACAGCGGCCAAGTAAAGGAAGACAATGTGGTGAATCTGCGGTTCGATGGTCACGAGTGGACGGTGACGGACAAATTTGTTCAGATAGCTGCGACGGAGTACATCGCTGCGCTCTGCAACCGCACCAATGCTCTCTTGTCTGCCCCCGCCGGCTACCAATTCCAAAAACCGTCCGGCTCTTCGAGCACAATCTTCCTTCGGGCCGGCAACATGCTCCGAGAACTCGACTCCATGAATGTCTACTCCCACATGCTTCTCCGCCGATGGCCTCTCGGGGCTAAATGGATATATATAGATAGTTTCACGATCCTGTCCTTTGCAATGGCGCTTCAGAATATCGTCAGGTTCTTTGCAGATGACGGCGTCCAGGTTCCCGCAATAGAGAACTTCCATTCATACGATAAAGACAGAGGTTTTAGCTTTCCCCCAGACGACGACTACATTATTATCATTTCCGCATCAACGTCCGGTGACTTGGCCACTGAGCTCGTAGAAAGTCATGGCGCAGATGAAACGAAGATTGTTCACCTAGTCGGTGCCGGCCATGGGCACAGAGGGGCGTTTCCGAAGTCTTGCATCTACTTTCACACATTGCAACCTACTCGTGATTCAGTGGCGTTGGATGACATTCGGATCGGTGGAGAAGAGTTCCTTCCTTCCTACGGACAGCCTGCGCGGGTCCGTCTGACTACTGGCCACATAAGAGATGACGACGCTCGCAGATACAAGCATACTTTCTACCAGAAAAATCTCAAGATACAGCGTAGTGCGAGTACCGCTGGATACGGCAGCTATGCGCTTTTCTCTATCGCGAACGAAGCCTGTGATCTTGGACCAGATAGTTTTAACGACTGGTTGGTTGAACATCTTGTCCACGAGGTTCCCGCGAACGCCAGTTTGATCGTTCATTTGCCTGACCGCATGTCAGTAGAAATGGCCGCACGCATAGCGAAAGAAGCGCGGAGTCTAAATGCTGCGAAGATCGTTGCTGACGAAGATGTTTTGAAGCACAAGGCCAAGTTGTCGCGAAGAGATGCGGTCCTCATCGTCGCGAGCGAAGATCCGAACTTGGAAGCGTTTGTACGGATCAGCACGGAACTCAGGCGGTGGCCGGATGCGTATCGACATTTTGTGTTAGCGCACGCCTTCCCAGAGACTAAGGAAGATTTTTATAAGGTAGTCAAGAGCTTGAGGATGCGGGCTAGAGATTTGCCGCAATACGGATGGTCGACATTCGCTGTTGCACCGGTCGGTAGGCAGGATCAACACGCAAGGTGGCTTTTCGACTATCCGGTCAATTTCAATGGCATACCGGGGATCAAGAGGGATTTTCCGCTGCCGGAAATGCTACTAGTACAGGCCGATGAAGATCGCATATTTCTTCCAAAATTGGACGGTAATCGTCTGTCCTTGAGGCAGGGATCGGTATTTTTCGAGGGAGAGTATGATCAGCTTCCCGACGCCGTGGTCTATTTGGCGGTCGCGACCGCAGTCCAAAGAGCGAGAGAAAGTGGAGGCACCGGAGCGCCGTCCTTGAGGTTCGATCCGAATCCCTTCGTGGGTTCGGTAATCGACCCTCAAATGTTCTCTCGTTACAGCGACGGAATACTCCAGGCCGCGCTGCTCCGGTGTCTCTATCCCTCTGAGCTGGACTATTCACGGAGTGCTGTCTTGAGTCGGCATGTACGTGAGCTGGTCATGGCCGTGCTACGGAACGCAAACAATGTTGTCGGGGAAGCAGCTCTTGAGTTCATGGCGGCGTTGTCAGTCGGCAAGATTTCGTTGCGGGAACAGGACAACGATGTCGTGCAAACGGAAATCCGCAAGAACGATAAGCTCGCGTTGATTTGGAAGGCGTTCACTACGCAAACGCCAATCTGATTTCATTGCTGTCCCCTTAACTCCTAGGCGAACTTCATCTCGGTTTGCGGAGGGCAAACCGGGGGGGTTGGCCCGGCCGCGTCAGCAGCGACAACGCCATCGGTCCATCCAACCAGGAGCATCCGATCGCGCCGGTCCGTCCGGCCCACCCGCGTCTCCTTCAGGCCCGTCAGCTCCGGCGCGCGCGTCCACTGTCCGCCACAGCATCGGCGTCGAACGCCCGTGCCGCGTCGCTATTGACAGCGCTACCATCTCGTGCCCGTCCGCCGCGAACGACGTCGAGCTCAGCGACACCACCACCACCTTGCGTGCCCCGATCACGTGCGGAACCCACAGCCTGGAGAACGCCCAAGCGTCCAGCTTCGCGTTGCTCAGCAGCCGGTCCACCTGCTTGACGCAATGCTTTGCCATGCTTCGCCACCGTTCCGCGCGCCTGCGCGAGTTCGGCACCGATCATCGATACCCCTAGCGTCGCCGCTGACAGCGCCCCGGTCGTCGCGTAAATCAATCAGTTGTGCAAAAAAAGACGATGAGATGGCGGAGCTCATGGGGTCTGTTTTGATCGCTCCCGGAGGCAGAAATTTAGGTGTCTCTGGTGATGGGATACAGACGGACCGTGGCCCGCAGGAACTTGGCCACCGCACCCGATGCCTCCTCGTTTAGCGTCGTCACTAGGAGGCACTCGTCAACGTACTCTCCCCGATTGCGCATCGGCTTCAAGGCTTCCTCGATGCGTCTCCCAAACTCATAAAGGCTCTCGCGCGTTGTCCAGTCTCTAGGATACTCGCGCAATACGGCGAGCGGGGCTGAGAGGGCTCGGTCAACAATCGCTACGCCGGCCCGCCAGTCGGCATGGGGTTCGACGAGAAACCGCTCTTCTTGGTAAGTGATGTCGAACGCGATGTAGTAGCGTCGCTCTCGGTGGCCGCCGGGACCGGGCCAACAGGGATCGAAACCGACTTGATCGCCGTCTCCTTCGCGTGTGGGGGCGTCGCGCAGCCACTCCGCCAACAAGCGCTTCACAGCTTCGTCTTCACGTCCCTCGCGCACTTCGCTCGCACCAACCTCCTCTGGTCCTGGGACGCCACCTTCAACCTGTTGCGATGCGTCGCGCCTAGCTGCCGCGTCTCGCTCCACCGCCTCCTGCAGTTCGCGCCGGCGTTCCGGAGACAGGCTCTCGCGCAGAACCTTCGCCAACCCCGCCTCGGCGCCCAGCTCTTCAATGCGGCTTGCATTGGGCCGCTCCCGACTCCCCACACCAGCGCGTTGCAGGGCTTCGTCGACAGCTTGCTGCTCTGCGGCTCGCTGCCGCTGTTCCCGCAAGGCACCTTCAATGGCCGCAACGTCGCTAGGCTGAAGGCTTGGCGTCGCGGGGCCGCGTGGCAGTCCTGATCCACCGCGGATTAGCACGTCCTTCACTTCCCGCGCCAAATCGGCTTGGATCTTCTGCTCCAGAATCTCCTCCTGAGTGGCTTCCGTGCGTTCTTCCAAAGCGACGTTGAGCCGCCTTTGGGCTTCGACATCCGCCTCCGCAGCAGTGAGATCGGCGCTCTTCGCCAACAGGAGCAGCAGGATGACGACGGCCAGAACGAGCATGATTTCAGTTTGGGTGAGCGAGACGATGGTCTCTCTCCCCCAAGCCAAGGTGTCACGAGTGGGCTGCGCCATGGTCAGCCATCGAAGGCCATCAGTGGTTGCCACTTCTGCGCCAAGGCCAGAGGCCCCATGACCGTCTCGGCGCCTCTCCGGGGCCGGATCGCTCGGCAAGTAAACGGGCAAACCGCTCGACCTCGGCCGTCAGAGACTCCTGAGCGCCCGGCCAGCCTTCGGACCTGGTCGTTCAGCCTTGCGGCCTCTTGACTGAGCTGGGCGAACGTCCGGCCGATGGCACCCACGTCGTGTCCTTGAGCCAGTTCCACCAAGCCCCTTTGGTTTGCCCTGAACGCTTGCGCAACGCCGTCGCCGATTTGCGCCACGGCTTGACGCGCGCCCCGATCGACGGTTGCGCCGACGTCCTTCACCGAGGCATCCAACGCTTGCGCGTAGCTTGCGAGCGAGGAGGACAGGCGGTCAAGCGACTCGCGAGTGACACGAACATGCCGCGTGGCGCCCTGTTGGAGTTCGTTGAGCACGCTCGTCGTGCTTGTGGACAGCGACGACGCTTGCTGGCCGAAACGCTCGACAACCTCTTTCGCGAGCGTCTGCAGCGCGCCCGCGGTCTGCTCGAGCGTTTCGCTGGCCTTCTTGACCGACGCCTCGACCTGTTGGCCATAGCGGTTCGACGAGGACGCGAGAGTGCCCAGCGAGCCGCGCATTGCCTCGACATGTGCCTCGGTGCCGAGGCGAAGTTCCCGTGCGACGTTCGTCGTGCTTTCGGACAATGTCGACGTTTGCTGACCGATTTGCTCAATAGCCCGACTTGTGACCGTTTGCAGCTCCTTGCTGGCCTGCCTAGCGGCGGCATCCAGCCGGTTGTGTACCGTCTCGAAGAGGCCGGCCAGATTCGTGGTGCCGGCGCGGCTCTGCTCCTCGATGGCTTCGGCGGCGCCGGCCACTGCCACACGCAATTTCTCTACGGTGCCCTCAAGCGCGACGGCGCCGTGGGCTGCCTTTCGTACCGCCTCATCGAGCGCATCTTGGCTGACGCGAATGTCGTGGGCGAGCCAGAACCGCGCCACCATCCCCACGACACTGGTGCCAAGAGCGATGCCGATCGTGGTGAGCAAGCTCTGCTGATCCGACCCGCGCAGCAGCGACTCCGCATCCAAGATCAGAGATGCGGTGATGATCGAAAGGGTGTAGACGAAGCCGATGAAATAGCAGTTGTCGCCGGTTTGAAAACGTCCCTCGTCTTTGTCGCCCTTGGCGAGAAAGGCGTAGAGGGCGATCAGACCGCTCAAGATTGCCAGTCCCCACCAACTTGCGCGAACGGACTCGAAGCCGAATGCCAAGGCGATTCCGGCGATGCAGTAGGCCACCGGCCATCTCAGCATGTTGTCCACGGCCCGCAGCCTAGAGAATGGGCTTGAGCGAATTGACGACCGCGCCGACCGCATCGAAGTAGCCTTCCCAGAAAGCCACATGGCCGTGCGTCTGGAGGGCGCGAACTTCGGTACGCTTGAGGTAGAGGATCTCGACCTCCACGCCGAGAAGGGAGAGCTGCAGAAACTCCTTGGCTTGGCGCGTGCCCTGCCATTGCTGGAAGTTCGCGCCTTCACGGTAGTGCGAGTAGTTCGCCGTGTTCTGCAGCATGTCCGAAATCACGATCAGACGACGCCCTTTGGTGGAGTCGAAATCTCGATTCAGAGCCACAGCGCGAATCATCTCCAAGATGGGCGACGTGGGCTTCGGTGGCAAGTCGGTCAGCCGTTCCACGGCCTGTTCGATCGGCCTGCGAAACTCTTGCTCGAAGCGCCGCTGGACTTGGATGGGATTTTCATAGAGCGGATTGGCCGTAGACTCGTCTCCAGGATTGCAAAGTGCGACTTCTGGTGCCGAAAGCGTCAGGTTGTCTTCGTCAAGGACGAAGATACCCACCCATTCGTTCAGCGCCAAGCGATTGCGCAGCGCGTTGACCTCTTCTCGAATGGTCTTCACCTGCGACGCGCTCAGGGAGTCGGTGGCGTCGATCAGCACTGCGGTTCTCGGATAGTCGCCGCCTTTCGGGCATAGCGAATCCGAGTCGTACTCGGCGCGTGGAACGAGCGCGACGACAAGCATCGCGGCCAAGACCAGAAGCACGCCGGCCAAGGCGATGAAAGGCGCCTTGGGCGGACGGGAACGTCTACGCCGAGCCATCGAGGCCAACCGCGCGCTGAATCGCCTTCTGCTCCTCGTTGCACGCTTCCGCCAACCGTTGAACATCGGCTTGCACGTCGGGGAGGGCGTTCGCCGCTCTCTGAACGTCGGCGTCCAAGGACGCGAAGCTGCTTGGGCTTGGGTATTCGTCAAAGTAACTTGGCGCTGGCGTCGCTCGAACCTTGCGGTTGCTGTCGCGGTAGACGCTCAGCAGCTCTCTCGCAAGCAGTGCTGTCGCCTCGCCTATGCCTTGGACGTCGGCGACGAGCTTGTCGAAAGCGGTACGGGCCGCGTACATTGCATCCGACGCGCGGTGAAGCCGCTCCCCTTGGGAGCGCAGCCTCTTCCGGTGTTCGTCTCGCCAACTATTCTGACGCTGCTCCTCGTCCTCCAAGGCATCATCGTATTCATGCTGTGTCTGCTCCTTGTGTCGGTACGCCGCGCCGAATCCAGGGTAGGGATCGTCATACGCCCATCCTTTCCAGAATCCGACGACAGCGCAAAGGGTGCCCACGAACGTCAGCAGAAAGGAGTTCAATGAACTGAAGAGAGCCCACACATCCAAAGCAGCGAGGCTCTCGACGGCGGCCTTCCAAGCCGATTCCATCAGTGTTGTGGTGTCCAATTCCTGTGCATTGAGATCGTCCACATGGCCGCGGAACAGTGCAGAACATGCGACGACCAGTGCGCAGACCGCCAGACAGACAACGAGCGCCAAGATGCCCCCCAGTCTTTTGCTCGGTTCGATGTGGCCGAGAAAACGCAGGCCGAGAGCGCCGCCGAGAAAAGCGAATGAAACGTTGACGACGCTGACGAACAACGCGGTGAAGAACCCTCCCAAGAGGCCGAGGTCGGAGATCGGCATGTAGAAATACGAGTTGACGATGCTCTCGATCACGACCACGACCGTTGCCCACACCAACTGCGTGATCCGGTCGTCCCGCGCTGCGTCCCGCGTGAGCTTGTGGTCGGACTTGAAGGCGCGGTAGGCCGCACTCGCTTCGTCACGCTGCCTCTCAAACCCGTTCAAGTTCCTCCGCTTGGGTGGCGTTTGGTTCTCTATGCCCAGACGCGCCTCGCCGACTTCGTCAAGCGTCGACCGGCACTCGTCCAAGGCCCCGCCAGCGGCCAATCGACCTTCATTGACCATTTGGACTTCGTTCGCGGCCCATTGCCGTGCCGCGTCGATCGCCTTCGTCTCGGCGGCGGTCATCGGCTGTGCATTCTGGTCGGGCAAGCCGGCGACCGCGTCCGTTTGCGCGTGATCCGCCAGCGCCAGTTCAACGGCCAGCGCCTTGGCTGAGGACGGAACGTTCATGGAAGATCCTGCTGATCTCTGGCGGTTTTCCGCGGTTTCCTCGTCGGGCGACACGGGGTGCGGCGGGCGGCGGGTGCCCGGCACGCCGTTGATTCCATGCGCAGCACAGTGGTTTTTCTGGCTGCCGAGTATACTGAATCGCTTCTCGCCCACGATGTTGCGTTTCAAGCGGATGTTCGAGGGGTTGTCAGGGAGTTCGACGATCCAACGTCTTGCAATGGCCGGCCAGCGTTCAATTCGTCCGTCCCGCTACGCTGGGCCCGGATCGGCGAACTGCCGCCGCACCGCGTTTGTTTCCACGCGCCCGCCCAAGAGCGAGAGCGCAACGTAGGCCGCGGTGGAGACGGCCAGCGCCGGAAACACCTCGTGAACGGCGCGGTCGTAGCCCAGCAGCAGCCAGCCGAGAAGCACCGCCACGCCGAGGCCGAAGGCCGAGAGCGCGGCCGCCGCGTTGCCGCGCCGCCAATGCAGGCCGAGCAGAATCGTCGGCACGAAGCACACCGCGAACAGGCTGCCGGAGAAGATCGTGAGCTCCACGATGCCGCCGGGTGGTTTCAGCGCCACCAGCGCCGCGACCACCGCGTAGGCGACGATGCCCACGCGCGTCCACGGCACCACGGCGCGCGACGCATCTTCGGGCGGCGCTCGCCGGAGCGGCGCGACGATGTCGCGGGCCGTCACGGAAGCCGCCACCAACAACACGCTGTCGAGCGACGACATCGCCGCGGCGAGGATGGCCACCACCAGAAAGTCCGCGACGGGGGCGGGGAACACCGCCCCGTCGCCCACCAGCGTCGGCACCACCAAATCGGTGTCCACCACGCCCTCCGGCAGCAGGAAGCGCGCGTACAGGCCGAGCGGGAACAGGCAGAACTGAATGACGAGGATGCCGGCCACGGCCACCCAAACGCCCAGCCGCACCGCCCGCTCGTCCTTCAGGCCGTAGAAGCGCGTCACTTGGCGCGGGTCCACCAGCAGCTTGAGCGAGCCGGCCAAGGCGATGCCGAGCAACACCGCGAAGGGGATGGCCGCGTTCCACTCGAACAGGTGCTCGGCGCCCGGCTGCCGGGGCAGATCCGCGATCACGCCCACGCCGCCGGCGGCGCGGGTGACGAAAAAGAACAGCAAGAGCGAGCCGCAGAGCATCAACAGCCCTTGCGCCACGTCCGTGCGCACCACGGAGAGGAAGCCGCCCACGGACGTGTAGCCGACGATGAGCGCCAGCGTCGCGCCCACCGCCAGCGGATACGGGATGCCGACGAACACCTGCAGCAGATGGCGGCGCCTTTGAACACCGCCACCAAATACAGCAGGCTGGAGAACGCGATCACCAAGCCCGCCGCCACGCGCACGCGGTCGCTCGCAAAGCGCGTGGCTAGGAAGTCCGGCACCGTGAGGCTGCCCCACGCCGCGGCGAAGCGCCGCATGCGCGGAGCGACAAGCCGCCACGACAGCCAAGCGAACAACACCAGCATGACGGCCATCGTCAGCCACGGGAGGCCGTACTCGTAGCCCTTGCCGGCGTGCCCGATGTAGCTGTTGGTGCTGGCGAACGTGGCGTAGAACGACACGCCGATGGCCGCCCCGCCAAGCCGCCGGCCGCCGACGAAGAAGCCCGGCGCGGTCTTGCCGGCGACGAGGCCGGCGCGGGCGTGGACCACCAGCATGGCCGTGTAGGCGAGGAACAGCGCCGCCGCCAGCCAGTGCTGGGCAAGCCACGCCGTCACGGGTCGTCGCGGCCTTTGGCGATGTCGCCGCGCCGGTTGATCAAGCGGTCCGGATCCGCGCCGGCGGTGTTGCGCATCGCCCGCTCCACCATCTTGTCGTACTTCGGATCCAACCGCGCCACCTTGGCGCCGGCGGAGAGATGCACGGACGGTTTGGAGACGATGCGCCCGGCGTCGATCCGGCAACCTGGGCAAGGCACATGCCGCGGCGCGTCACGCACGCCAAAGAGTTTGGCGATGACGGCGTCGCAGTGCGGACACCGGTATTCGTACAGCGGCACGGGGCGTGTCAGCCGCCGCCGGCGATGGCCGCTCCGCGATCCACCAGCGCTTGCAGCGACAGGTGGTAGCGCTCGAACTTGAGCCGCGCGAGCGGATTCGGCGCGCCGGCGATGGCGCGTTCCACGTCCAGCGCGACCAGCGACGGGCCGCTTCCGGCGGCGCGCCGCCGCAGGTAGTCCGTCCACTGGCGCGGCGTCATTTCGATCACCAAGTCGCAGTCGCGCAGCCGCGCTTCGTCGGCTTCTTCCACGCCCGCCACCGCGAACGCCTCGAACGCCACCACGCGCGCGGCGCGGCCGGAGCGCAAGCCGAGCAGCAGATCCGTGGAACCGAGTTGGCGGAAGGCGGCGTCCGTGTTCAACGCCGCGGCCGCCGGTGCCACCCAATCCAATTGCGCCATTGAGACGGCCTTCCTCAGGCGAAGCGCGTCTTCACCCGCGCCGAGGCGTTGAAGAAGAACTGCAAGGTCTGGTTGTAGCGGAAGAACAGATCCTCGCGGTATTGGTCGCCGTGGCGCGACTTGGCGAGGCCGTCGTCCAAGGTCAAGTCCAACGTGTTCAAGGTGTGATGCAGGTCCGCCGCGCCATGCTCGGCGATGTTGGCGATCATCTCGCGCCACTTCTCGGCCGACATCTCCAAGTAGAAGTCCACGGCCTCCAGCGCCGCCTCCTCCACCTGCGCGGCGTGGGCGCACTCGAGCCCCTCGAACGTGAGGACGAACACGGCGTCGCCGATGCGCAGCCCGGCCACGCAATCGCAACGACCGCCGCCGGCGCCGCGGTAGCTCTCGTCCGCGTTGAAGACGCGGCGCACGGCGTCGAACCACGGCACGGAGGGAAACGCCGCGGCCGCCGGCATCAGGCGGCGGCTTGCGGAGGCGCTGGCGCGTATTCGTTGAGCGGCGCCGGCAGGCGGGCCGGATCGCGCGGCACATCCAAGTAGCGGCAGAACGCCAAGTAGGTGGCCACGAAATCGCGCAGAAAGTCGCCGTAGCGGGCGAGGCCGCGCCCCCGCGCCCCGGCCACGCCGCCGCCGAAGAGGATCGCCAGCGCTTCGCGCAGCACCGGGTCGCGCAAATCGTGCGACAGGCCGCCATCGCCGAAGGCGAACAACGTGGCGACGATTTGCCGCTGGTCGTCCACATGGGCGATGGCGTATTGCAGATGCTCCACGCCGTAGGCGACGTGGCGCGCCTTGTCCGCCAGCGCGTGGCCGTAGAGGAAGCGTTCGGCGTCGTTGTGGGCGTGGCGTTCCAAGTGCTTGTAGAGCGTCATGGTGAAGACGCCGCGCAGCAGGAGCAGATACACCACCGCCTCCGTCCAGCCGCCGCGGCTCTCCAAGATCAAGCGGTTCACCCGCCCGGGGCCTTCCAAGCCCAAACCGCCGCCGTTCACCAGCGCCCGTTTGCGAAAGCACTCGAAGTGCCGCGCCGCATCGAAGCTGGCGGTGGCGAGAAACTGCTTCACCTCGTGGTAGCCATAGGCCATGCGGTGCTGCCAGCTGGTGATGGCTTCGATGTCCACGTTGGCGTAGCCGACCAGCTCCGTGCAAACTTGGCAGACGGCGTGTTCCACATCGTCCGGCAGCGGTTCGATGGTGTGCCACGGCACGTCGGTGGAGGGGATCCAGCGCCGCGCGATGGCTTCCTCGTAGAGGTCCGCGGCGGAGGGCGCCCACAGGCCGGCTTTGTCGCGCACCGCGTAGCCGATTGGCGGCATGCCGCGTCGGGGCACCGCGCCGCGCGGGTTGCGGCCCTCGTCCGCCCAATGCATGGGCACTTCGCCGTACACGCCGACGTTGAGATCGCCCAGTTTGAGGCCGGCTTTGCCGGGCCGCACGCGCACGCCCCACTGTTTGGACTTGTTCATCCAGTTGTATTTGGGTTCGTGCTTGGGTGGCTGCGCTGGCGTGTTATCAACCGGCGCAGTTGCGGGGCGATTCGGTTGCCGCGGCTTGTTCTTCGCAGCTGCCGTCTTCCCCGCGCGGCGGGCGGCTGCTCGCTTGGCGGTCACGCGATCAAGCCGCTTGGGCGATCATGCGATCCACGCCGGAGCGGCCGTTCTCGAAGCGCTCGCCGAAGCCGGCGGAAATCACGCGCTTCTTGTATTCGCGCAATTGCCGCCGCCGGATGGCGATGATCTTGTTCATGCCTTCGTCGAAGTTGTCCTTGCCGCCACCGAGGATGATGGCCATGGATTCGGAGGTGGCGGTGAGCTGCCCCACCGGATTGGCCGCGCTGAGCAGGCCGCCCTCGGCTTCGTCCAAGTAGCAGTGGATCTCCTCGCGCCGCTCCGGGGCGGTTTCCGCCATGTAGCGCAGGTGCATCACGCCGAACGCCACGTGCCGCGCCTCGTCTTGGGCGCACAGGCGGTAGATGACCTTCTCGGCTTCGTTCTGCGCCATCAGTTCGCCCATGCGGAACAGGGTGAGCACCGCGCCCTCGCCGGAAACGTGCAGGCGCGACGACATTTCCGTGAAATCGCGGGAGAGATCGATGCCGCCGACGAAGCCGGAGGTGGCGCCGGTGGCCTGCATCAAACCGCCGCCGCCGGCCAGGGCGCGTTTGCGGAACACGTCCATGTGGCGGGATTCGTCCATCACTTGGACGAGCAGCACCTGGCGTGGTTCGAGGAAATCCGGCGTGGTGAGGGACACCCACTTGGCGGGCACGTCGCCGGCCACGAACTCCACTTCGGTGAGGAAGGTGGCGAGTTGGCATTCGGCCTGCTCGATGTCGTCCGGCAGCGGTTCGATGGTGTGCCACGGCACGTCGGTGGCCGAGCTCCACTGCCGCTGCAGCGCTTCCTCGTACAGGAAGGAGGCGTTGTCCAGCCAGATCTCGCTCTTGCTGCGCACGGCGTAGCCGCCGATGCGGTAGCTGTCGGGACGCGCCGCCGCGCCGCGCGGCCGCCCGGTCTGGTTGTCGCTCTCGGCCGGCGCCTCGCCGTACGCGCCGACCGCGACGTCGGCCAGCGTCAAGCCGTGCTTGCCGGCCGTGGCGCGGGTGCCCCACGGGCCGGTGTGACGCATCCAATCCAAGCCCAGGTTGGCTTCCACGTTGCCGCTTTCTGTTTCGCTCATGGGGAGATTCTCAACGGGCGTTAACGCCCTCAACGGCTGGCCAGCTCCTGGTGCTCGCGGATGTGTTCGGCGTATTGCCCCGCGAGACTTGCCATGGACTCCTTCAACTCGCCGATGGCTTCGGCATTGCGCGCGATGGCTTCGGCGTTGCGTTCGATGAGCACACCGTTGTGTTCCACTTTGGCCGCCAACTCGGCCACTTCGCCCGCGAGCTGGACCACCTCCACTCTCACGTCGGCAATGGCGTCGGCGATGACCCAAGCGCCGCCCACGATCGCCACGACAAACGCCAGCTCGCGCACCCAAGCGAACCGTGTTTTGCGTTCCGCATCGCCAGTCATGATGATTTTCCTCTCGTTGTCATTATTCTGTGCCACCTCGCCGCCCTCTGCTTCAACGCCTCAACGGCCGGCCAGCTCTTCGTGCTTGCGGGTGTGCTCGGCGTACTGCCCGGTGAGGCTCGCCACGGACTCTTTCAACTCGCCGATGGCAACGGCGTTGCGGTCTATTGCCTCGGCGTTGCGGTCGATGGCCTCGGCGTTGCGGTCGATGGCTTTGACGTTGCGATCGATGAGCACCGCAAGGTGTTCGTCCTTGGCCCCGGCGCGGGCCAACTGCGCCTCCAAGTCGCCAAGGGCGTTGGCGATCACCCAAGCGCCGGCGACGCCGGCGACGATCGCCGAGTCGCGCACCAACGCGAACCACGGGTTACGGTTTGTGTCCGCCACCACAACTCTCCTTGTGTTTCGTTCTTGGTTGTTGGCGCGAGTGTAGCACTCCCGCGGCCCCGTGGTTTCTCGATGATGCCGTGCGGCGCTGCGAGCTTCCCTTGCGCCGTCCGCGCGGCTGCCCGTCGAGGTGCTGAGCAAACTCACTCCACGGTGACGGACTTGGCGAGGTTGCGGGGCTGATCCACATCCGTGCCCTTGTGTACGGCGGTGTGGTAGGCGAGCAGTTGCAGCGGCACGGTGTAGACGATGGGGGCAAGCGTTGCGTGCGCCTTCGGCACTTGGATGACCGTCACGCCGTCGTCGCTGGCGATGCCGGCGTCGGCGTCCGCGAACACGTACAGTTCGCCGCCGCGGGCGCGCACCTCCTCCAAGTTGGAGCGCACTTTGCGCACCAGCTCGTTGCCGGGGGCAACCGCCACCACCGGCATGTCCTCGTCCACCAGCGCCAGCGGCCCGTGCTTCAGCTCGCCGGCCGGATAGCCTTCGGCGTGGATGTAGGAAATCTCCTTGAGTTTGAGTGCGCCCTCGAGCGCCACGGGGTAGTGAACGCCGCGGCCGAGGAACAACGCGTGGTGGCGGGGAATGAAACGCGCCGCCAAGTGCCGGATCGGCACGTTCAGCGCCAACGTCTCCTCCACCACGTCGGGCAAGGCGCGCAACGCCGCCACCAGATCGCGTTCCCGCTCCGCGTCCAGCCCGCGTCGTCGCGCCAGCAGGATGGCGAGCATGTTCAACACGGTCAGCTGGGTGGTGAACGCCTTGGTGGACGCCACGCAAATCTCCGCGCCCGCCTCGGTCAGCATGGCGAGTTCCGATTCGCGCACCAGCGTGCTGGTGGGCACGTTGCACACGGTCAGCGTGTGGGCGAATCCGGCGTCGCGCGCCGCTTCGCGCGCCGCTAGCGTGTCCGCGGTCTCGCCGGATTGCGAGATGGTCACGAAGAGGCCGCCCGGGGGCGTGACGAACTTGCGGTAGCGGAACTCGGAGGCGATTTCCACCGTGCAGGGAATGCCCGCCAGCTCCTCGATCCAATAGCGCGCCACGCAACCGGCATAGTAGGCCGTGCCGCACGCGGCGATGGTGACCGCGCGCGTGTCGTCCAGCAGAGCCTTGGCGCCCAAGCCAAAGGCCGCCTCCAGCACTCGCGTTCGCCCCAGCCGTCCCTCCAGGGTGTTGCGGATGGCGCGGGGCTGCTCGTGGATCTCCTTCTCCATGAAGTGGCGGTACTTGCCTTTGTCGGCGGCGTCGCCGCTGGGCGCCACGCGCACCGCCCGGCGCACCACGGTCTGGTTCCGCGCGTTCGTCACGTCGATGCGGTCCGGCGTCAAGTCCACCAAATCGCCTTGCTCCAAGTAAATGAAGCGATCCGTCACCGGGCGCAGCGCCAGCGCGTCCGAGGCGATGAAGTTCTCGCCAATGCCGACGCCAATCACCAGTGGATTGCCGGCGCGGGCGGCGACGATGCGCTCCGGATCGTCCTTGCAGATCACGCCGAGCGCGTAGGCGCCATCCAGCCGCCGCGCGGCTTTCGCCAACGCCTGCAGCAGATCCCCTTCTTCGCCCAAGCATTGGTCGATGAGATGGGCGATCACCTCCGAATCCGTGCGCGACTCGAACTCGTACCCCGCCGCCGCAAGCTCCTTCTGCAGCTCCTCGTGGTTCTCGATGATGCCGTTGTGGACGAGGTAGACGCGCTGGCGCGACATGTGCGGATGCGCGTTCTCCACCGCCGGCGGGCCGTGCGTGGCCCAGCGCGTGTGGGCGATGCCGGTGGCGCCGTGGATGGGCGCCTCGCGCAGGCTGTCGGCGAGTTCCTGCACGCGCCCCACGGTGCGGCGGCGCTCGATGTCCGCGGCGGCACCGGCGTTGACGGCGATGCCGGCCGAGTCGTAGCCGCGGTACTCCAGCCGTTGCAAACCCTCAAGCAGGATGCCGGGCACGTCCCGCCGCGCCACCGCGCCGACGATTCCGCACATGGGGCCCTTGCCGCTATGCCGCTTGGCGGCGCTATGCCCGCTTGGCGGGCGGCGTCCAACCCTTGCGCAAAAGGCAAGCGTCGTAGCGCAACGCGCCTTGGCGCGGCAAGGCATTGCACGACAGTTCGTCGAACTGGGCGCGCACGGCAACGGATCGTGTTGCTGCGGTGGACATGTCGTTCAGCATACCACCGGGGTGCGAAGCCATCGCGACATTGCTTGGCGACCCCAACGCACGGCAAGTGTAAACGCTACGCATCCGCAACCGCCTCCAACGCGAACGCGGCGGTCATCAGCGCCTTGGTGTAGTCCGTTCGCGGCGCGTCGAACACCTGCTCGGCGCTGCCCTGTTCGACGATTGCGCCGTCCTTCATCACCACGAGTTCGTGCGCCAAGGCGCGCACCACTTTGAGGTCGTGGCTGATGAAGAGATACGCGATGCCGTGCCGTCGCTGCAGGTCGCGCAACAAGTCGACGATCTGGGCCTGCACGGAGAGGTCCAGCGCCGAGGTGGGCTCGTCGAGCACGACCACGGCGGGATTGAGCACCACCGCGCGCGCGATGGCGATGCGTTGCCGCTGGCCGCCGGAGAACTCGTGCGGATAGCGATCCAGCGCGTCGGCGTCCAAGCCGACATCCACGAGGACGCGGACGACGTCCCGGCGCCGATCCGCGGCGGAGAGTTCGGGACGGTGGATCTTGAGACCGGCTTCGACGATCTGCCGCACCGAGGACCGCGGCGACAGGCTGCCGTACGGGTCTTGGAAAACAATCTGCATCCGCCGCCGCAACGGGCGCAGCGCCTTGGCCGGCAGCCCTTGGATGGTGTCTTCTTGCAAGCGGATGTCGCCCTCGCTGGCCACCAGCCGCAGCAACGCCATTGCCAAGGTGGTTTTGCCGGAACCGGATTCGCCCACGATGCCGAGCGTCTGCCCGCGCCGAATGCGCACGGTGACGCCGGCCACGGCGGCGAGAAACCGATTGGCCGAAAACCAGCCGCGTCCCAACGGATACCGCACCGAGAGCTGGTCCGCGGCCATTACCACGGGCGCGTCGGCGCGCGCCGCCACCGGCTCGCCGCTCGGTTCGGCGGCCAGCAGTCGCCGCGTGTACTCGTGCCGGGGTGTGCGAAAAACGCGCGCCGCGCCGCCGTGCTCCACAATTTCGCCTTGGGTCATCACGCAAACCCGGTCCGCCATTTTGCGCACCACGCCCAGATCGTGGGTGATGAGCAGCAGCGCCATGTCGAGGCGTTGTTTGAGTTCCCCGAGCAGCTGGAGGATTTGCGCCTGCACGGTGACGTCCAACGCCGTCGTCGGCTCGTCGGCGATCAGCAGATCGGGTTCGTTGGCGAGCGCCATGGCGATCATCACCCGCTGCCGCTGGCCGCCGGAAAGTTCGTGCGGATACGCGCCGAGCCGCTCGCGAGCGCCCGGCAGCGCCACCATGTCCAAGAGTTCCAAGGCGCGCGCGCGGGCGTCGCGTTTGCCCAGGGCGCGATGCACAAAGAGGATCTCGCCGATTTGCCGCTCGATGGTGTGCAGCGGATTGAGCGACGTCATGGGCTCTTGGAACACCATGCCAACGCGCTCGCCGCGAATCTTCAGCATGGCGTCCTCGGCGGCGCCCACCACCTCTTGGCCGTCGATGCGAATGGAACCGCGCGGATGGCTCGCGTACTGGTAGGGCAGCAGCTGCATCACGGAGAGCGCGGTCACGGATTTGCCGGAGCCGGACTCGCCCACGAGCGCCAACGTCTCGCCGCGATCGATGTGGAAGCTCGCGCCGGTGACAACCTCCTCGCCGCGGAACGCCACCGCGAGGTTTTCCACTTCCAATATGCGGTTCACACCGCGGCCCGTCTCGGATCGAAGGCGTCGCGCACCGCTTCACCGACGAACACCAGCAACGTCAGCATGGTGGCCAAAGTGAAGAAGCCGGCAAGGCCCAGCCAAGGCGCTTGGATGTTGGCCTTACCTTGGGCGAGCAGTTCGCCGAGGGAGGGATAGCCCGCCGGCAGGCCGAAGCCCAGAAAATCAAGCGACGTGAGCGTGGTGATGGAACCGTTCAGCAGGAACGGCAGATATGTGAGGGTGGCCACCATCGCGTTCGGCAGCACATAGCGGGTGATGATGGTGAAGTTCGTCTCGCCAAGCGCCCGCGCGGCGTTGACGTAATCGAAATTGCGCGTGCGCAGAAACTCGGCGCGCACCACGGCGACCAGCGCCATCCAGTTGAAAACCAGTAAAAGCAGCAAGAGCGCGATCGGATTGGGCTCGATCAGACTGGTGAGGATGATGATCACGAACAACACCGGCAGCCCCGCCCAGATCTCCACCAAACGCTGGCCCAACAAATCGATCAAACCACCGAAATAACCTTGCGTTGCGCCAACCGCGATGCCGATCACCGCGGACAGGAACGTCAGCCCCATGCCAAACAACACGGACAGCCGGAATCCGTAAATGATGCGCGCGGCCACGTCCCGCGCCACGTCGTCCGTGCCCAGCCAGTGGCGCAGGCTGGGGGCTTCGGGCACCACGCCCTCGGTGTGGAAGTCGATGGTGTCGTGGCTGAACGGTATCGGCGGCCAGATCATCCAGCCGTCGCCGGCCTTGATCAGCTCTTGCACATGCTGCGAGGTGTACACCGCCTCCGTGCCGAACACGCCGCCGAACGCCGTCTCCGGGTAGAAGAACAACACCGGCGCGTAGAGTTCGCCCCGGTAGCCCATGAGCAGAGGCTTGTCGTTGGCGATGAACTCCGCGAACAGGGTGACGCCGATCAACACGCCGACGATCCACAAACTCGCGTAGCCCCGCCGGTTGGCCTTGAAGTTGGCCCAGCGCCGCCTGGTGAGCGGCGAGAACCAACGTTCGCGCTTGGCGGCCGCCTGCGCATCCACAACGTAGCCGTCCGTCGGCGCAATGGCCGCCGGCGTCGTCGCGTGCGCCATCAGGTTTCGCGCGTCTCGAAGTCGATGCGCGGATCCACCAGCGTGTAGGCGATGTCGCCGATCAGCGTCATGGCGAGCCCGACGAAGGTGAACACGAACAGCGTTCCGAACATGATCGGATAGTCGCGCCGCAGCACGGCCTCGAACCCCAAAAGCCCCAAGCCGTCGAGCGAAAAAATCACTTCGATCAAGAGCGCGCCGGTGAACAGCACGCCGACCAGCGCCGCCGGAAACCCGGCGATCACGATCAGCATCGCGTTGCGGAACACATGCCGGTACAGCACGCGGCGCTGGTTGAGCCCCATGGCGCGGGCGGTGAGCACATACTGCTTTGCGATCTCGTCCAAGAAGGAGTTCTTGGTGAGCATCGTCAACGTGGCGAAACCACCGATGGTGAGCGCCGTCACCGGCAGCGCGAGATGCCAGAAGTAGTCGGCCACCTTGCCGAGCGGCGACAGTTCGTCGAAGTTGCTGGACGTCAATCCCCGCAAGGGGAACAGATCGAAATACGACCCGCCGGCGAACAGCACGATCAGAAACACCGCGAACAAGAAGCTCGGCACCGCGTAGCCAACGAAGATGAGTCCGCTCGTCCAAGCGTCGAACCGGCTCCCGTCGCGCACGGCTTTGGCAACGCCCAGCGGAATCGAAATCGAGTAGATGAGCAACATGGACCACAGGCCCAGCGAGATGGACACCGGAAGCCGCTCGACGATGAGGTCGATCACTTTCCTCTTCTGGTGGTAGCTCGTGCCGAGGTCGAAGGTCAAGTAATCGCCGAGCATCTTGAAGTAGCGCACGTGAATCGGCTTGTCGAATCCAAACTGCTCCTCGATCATCGCCACCAGATCGGGAGGCAGCCCGCGCGCGCCGGGAAACTGGCTCTCGGCCGCTGCCGCCTCCGTTGCGGGACCGGCATCCGCCCCGGCGATGCGGCTGGTGGCACCGGCGTCTTGGCCAGTCAACGTGGCGATCATCTGGTCCACCGGGCCGCCCGGCGCAAGCTGGACGATGAAGAAGTTTATGGTGATGATCCCGATGAAGGTCGGGAACAACAACAGAACGCGCCGGGCGACATATCTACCCATGCTGGCCGATCCCCCTGCCGGCACCGCACCGAGCGCCTATGATGGACACTGCCCGCGCCGATTGGAAGTGCGGGGCAGCGGCGCTCGACACCCGTGTTTGGCACCCGCCCGCCGCGATAGACTTCACCGATGCCGCCACCGTCCACCGCGCCCGAGGCGACGCCCGAACAGCCGCCCGGCGTTGGCGACCTGGTGCTGGTGCGCTCGCGGCAGTGGCTGGTGGAGGAGGTGGCCCATCCGCAGCAGGGCGGCTCGCCGCAAGTTTCGCTCGCTTGCGCGGACGACGACGCCCAGGGCCAGGCGCTCACCGTGTTCTGGGATTGCGAGCTGGACCGGCGAATCCTCCAAGAGGAAGGCTGGGCCGATCTCGCCGGCAAGGGATTCGACTCGCCGCGCTACTTCGCCGCCTTCTTCAACACCCTGCGCTGGAACTGCGCCACCGCCACCGACCCGGCCCTTTTCCAAGCGCCGTTCCGCGCCGGCATCCAGCTGGACGCCTACCAGATGGAGCCGCTGCGCAAGGCGCTCCGGCTGCCGCGCGTCAACCTCTTCATCGCCGACGACACCGGCCTCGGCAAGACCATCGAGGCCGGCCTCGTCGCCCGCGAACTGCTGCTGCGCCGCAAGGCGAAGCGCATCGTCGTGGCCGCGCCGCCGTCCGTGCTGGAACAGTGGAAGACGGAGCTTGAGGATCGGTTCGGCCTGCTGTTCGAGATTCTGGACCGCGCCTACGTTTCCAGGATGCGCCGCGAGCGCGGCTTCGGCGTGAACCCGTGGCGCACGCACACGCGCTTTCTTGTGTCGCACAACCTGCTGATCGATCCGGCCTATGCGGACCCGCTGCGCGAGTGGCTGGGCGACTTGCTGCCCGGCAGCCTCTTGATCCTGGACGAAGCCCACCACGCGGCGCCCTCTTCCGGCGGGCGCTACGGCATCGAGACGAAGATCACCCGCGCCGTGCGCGACTTGGGATCGCGCTTCGAGCATCGCCTGTTCCTCTCCGCCACGCCCCACAACGGCCACTCGAACAGCTTCTCCACGCTGCTGGAACTCTTGGACCCGTACCGCTTCACCCGCGGCGTGAAGGTGCGCGGCAAGGGCGACCTCGAAAACGTGATGGTGCGGCGTCTGAAGGAAGACATCCGCGACGTGCGCGGCGGCTTCCCGAAGCGCAACGTGGTGCGGCTTGCCATCGACGGCCTGCCGGAAGACGCGCCGGAACTGGCGCTCTCCCGCCTGCTGGACGAATACCGCCGCCTGCGAGAACGCCGCTTCGCCAATGCGCCGCCCAAGGCGCGCACCGCCGCCGGCCTCCTGGTGGTGGGTTTGCAGCAGCGCCTGCTCTCTTCCGTCGAGGCGTTCGCCCGCAGCCTGCGCGTGCATGCCCGGACCGTGCAGCGCCAATGGCGGAAGGAGCAGACGGAACGCGCAGATTCGGTACTCGGTGCCCACGACCAAGCGCTGTTCCTGCAAGCGCCCGATGCGGACGACGAGCGCGCCGAGTGGGACGCAGAGACGGCGGAAAGCGCCGAACAGGAGCAGGTGAAGGCGCTCTCGCTGGCCGCTGGCGGCCCTTCCGGCGGGAACGCGGCGGCCGGCGAGTTCTGGCAGCAGGAACAAGCCCTCATCGAGCGGATGAGCGCCATCGCCGAAGAAGCCCGCCACAAGCCGGACGCCAAGACACGGCGCCTGATCGACTGGATACGCGCCAACCAAGTGCCGGATCTGCCGCCGTTCGGCGCACGCCCCAGCGGCGATGCGCCCGCTTGGAACGAACGCCGGGTGCTGATCTTCACCGAGAACCGCGAAGGCACCAAGCGCTACCTCAAGCGCGTTCTGGAACAAGCCATCGAACACACCGAGGATGCGGACGAGCGCATCGCGGTCATCGACGGCCTCACCAGCGGCCCACGCCGCAAGGACATCCAGCGCCGCTTCAACGCCAGCCCGCGCGCCGAACCGCTGCGCATTCTCATCGCCACCGACGCCGCCCGGGAAGGCTTGAACTTCCAAGCCCGCTGCGCGGACCTCTTCCACTTCGACCTGCCGTGGAACCCAGGCCGCATCGAACAGCGCAACGGCCGCATCGACCGCAAGCTGCAACCGGCAGCCGAGGTGAACTGCCACTACTTCGCGCTGCCGCAGCGCGCGGAGGATCGCGTGCTGGAAGTGCTGGTGCGCAAGACGGCGACCATCAAGCGCGAACTCGGCAGCCTCGCCCAGGTGATCGACGACGACGTGGAGCGGCGCTTGCGCGGCGGCATTCGCCACGACCAGGCGGAGCCCCTGCGAGCCGCCATCGAACAGGCGGACCTGGCGGCCGGCACCAAGCGCAATGCCGCCGAGGAACTGGAGGACGCCCGCGAACGGCGCGATGCGCTGGAGGCGCAGATCGAGCGTTGCCGCACCGTGCTCGACCGCTCCCGCAACTGGGCGAAGTTCAACGAAAAGGCGTTTCGGGACGCCCTCTCCTGCGCATTGGAACTGCTCGACGCGCCGCCATTGCGCCGCCGACAAGACGTGTCCCGCCGCACCATCTGGGAGTTCCCGGATTTGGAACGCCGCGCCCACACCGACCCGAGTTGGACGGCCACGCTCGACTCCCTGCGCCGCCCGCGCAAGCTCGACGAGAAGCTCGCCGAGTGGCGCAAGGAGGCGTTGATTCGCCCGGTGGTGTTCAAGGATCCCCAGGAGTTCGCCGCCGACACCGTCCACCTGCACTTGGAGCAGCGCGTCGCCCAGCGCCTATTGGCGCGGTTCCGCGCCCAAGGCTTCGTCTACAACGACCTCTCCCGCGCCTGCCTCGCGCAAAGCAGAGACTCCATCCCCCGCGTGATTCTGCTCGGCCGCCTGGCGCTCTACGGCCAAGGCGCAGAGCGCCTGCACGAGGAACTTGTGCCCGTCACCGCCCGCTGGATCGAGCCGAGCCGGCGGGAGGGAGCGCTGCGCGCCTATGCCCGCGACACCGAAACGCGCACTCTGGCCCTGCTGGACGAATCCCTCAGCCGCCACGCCGAGCAGCCCGACGCGGTGGTGCGCGACCGCCTCGTGAAGGCCGCGCCCGCCGACGTGGAAGCGCTGCGCCCGCAGCTAGAGCAACGCGCCAAGGCGCTGGCCGAAGACGCCCTCGCCCGACTCGCCGAACGCGGCAAAGCCGAGGCCGAGCAGCTTGCGGAGGTGCTGCGCCGGCAGCGCGAACGGGTGATCGAAGAACTCGCCCGCCACGAAGGCAACCGCCAACTCGCCTTGGACTTCAACTCGGATGAAGCCGAACAGCTGGAAGCCGACAAACGCCACTGGCGGCGACGCCTCGACAGCTTCGACCGCGACTTGGCGGAGGAACCAAAGCGCATCAAGGCGTTCTACGAGGTGCGGGCCCAGCGCGTGGAGCCGGTGGGGCTGGTATATCTGTGGCCGGAGACGAACTGAGGCGGGGCGCGCTCCGGCAGAGAAAACGCGAGGCCGCCGGTTACGCGGCGCTGACCTCGACGCAGAGCGCCAAGCCGAGCGCATGAAGCGCGTCTTCCACTTGGCCGATGGGCGAGCGCTGGTCCAAGTCCACCAGCCGTTCCAACGCGCTCTCCGTCAGTCCGATACGCTCCGCCAAGCCGGCCTTGTCCTCGGGTTGGCCAAGCATGGTCTGGTACAGCGCCACCTTCGCGGCAACCAAGGCAGGCAGCCGGACCAGTGGAGCATCCGGGCGTTCCGAAGGCACGGGTATCGGCTGGCCCGCCTGAACGTACCCTCCCAAAGCCGCGACCAAGCAATCCGCCGCCTCGCGCAAGGCATCCTCTACCGTCTCGCCCTCCGTCAACGCCTCCTGCACGTCGGGGAACGACACCAGCACGGTGTCGGGCAGTTCGCGGAGCACTGCCGGGTAAGCCAATCGCATTCGACCCTCTGACCTCCGTCCTCAGGGCCACCTACACTACAAGTCTTGCTCCGACAGTCCAAGTTGGCGGAGCATTTCGTGCAGCAGGCCCGGGCTGATTTCCTTCGTTCGGTCTTTCACCGTTGTGAACCGACAGCCGTAGTATAGGCGTCCGTGGCTGCCTTTGCCGGGCCGCGGATCAAACCACACTTGGACTTCGGTCCGGTGGCCCAGCTTCCTCATGCGGCGGACGAACTCTGCCCCCGTCATGTTGGGCTCTCCAACTTGTAGCCCCGCTTGGCTACCTTCGCCCGCTCGGTCTTGATGCTCTCCTCGACGGCGCGGAAGTCCGGCTCCAAGCGCTTCAAGCGGTCGACCAAGCCGGACAGATCGTAGGTGTTGCTCAGTTTTCTGAGCGCTTGCTTCGGACCGCCTCGGGAGGGTCTCCTTGAACGTGCCGCCGAGCGCCTAGGCATCGTGCTGCGCCTCCTGTGATCGGGCAGGCACGTGAATTCGCGCCCGCCTGCCGGGATGCGCTGCCTGCCCCTTGTCACGCCACTCAAAGTCCACGTCTAGTGTGGCACCGATGTTCTTCGCCAGAGCGACTATGGCGTTGGCGGCGGCATTGGCATTCACGCCTTGGTAGGAGAGGCCGGCTTGCGGCAAGTGCGTGTAGCCCTCGCCGTCCTTCGCTCGTGGCACGATGTTCACGGCGCACCGTCGCCTAAGTTGCTCGAAGTCGCCATAGTGCTCCATCGCACGGATGAGCATCAGGCGAAGCACGTTGTTCCAGTTGGCCTTGACGGACTGGCCATCGATGGACGCAGCCAGCATTCGCGTGTGCTTCACGTCCGGCAGCTGCATGTTTGGGCCGAATGTCATGATCCCTGCGGTCGATGTCGGTGATCGTGGGGCTGCGCTAGGGGTCGTCTGGTCTAGCGCATCGAGAGCTCGTGCGATCACCGAGTCCACGGTGTCCATCAGCGGCCTTGCGTGTTGCTGCAGGCGCTCGAAGGTGCTCTGTTCAATGGTCACTTCCGGCATTGGCCTTGCCTCCGTTATGAAGTATGAGAATAGCGAGAATATGAAAGTGCGTTCTCCGTGTCAAGCGCCCGACGCGAGCATCCACGACGCGATCATGCAGCGTTCGACGAGGCGGGCGATGAGCGAGTGCGTGTACATCTGTTGGGCCGCGATGGCGTCTTCCGTGTGGACGGTGGTGGCAGCGTTGTAGGGCGTCTCGAGCCGATCGAGGTACCGGGGGGCGAGGGGTGTGCGACGTTTTTAGTGCCGCCGCTCACGCCGCCGCGCTAAGTGACCATATATGGTGACCATATGCTACTATCGCGTTCTGTTGGAGATGTGGAAGGAGCAAGGCAATGGTGCGCGAGTATCAAGCAACGGCCGGCAGCCGCACCGTCAAGGCGTCCGAGTTCAAGGCGCACTGCCTGCGGTTGATGGACGAGGTTGCCGAGAGCGGCGGGGAGATCCTCATCACCAAGCGCGGACGTCCGGTGTCGCGTCTGGTGCCCTGCCGCGAGCGGCACGACGTGCTGTTCGGGGCGGATCGCGACATCATCCGCATCCACGGGGACATCGTCGAGCCGCTGGATGCCGAGTGGGAGGCAGAGGCCGATCCCGGCCGAGTGGCGAATCCGTGACTCTACTCGACACGCACGTGCTGCTGTGGTTTCGATCCAGTCACGCCCGGCTAGGCGCAGCGTCGCGCCGTGTCATCGAACGCTCTTGGCGGGCCGGGGAAGCGGCTGTCTCCGCCATCTCTTTCTGGGAAATCGCGCTGTTGCGTGACAAGCGGCAGCTAACGCTGCGGCAAGAGATCGGGTTGTGGCGGCGGCGGTTGCTCCGCGAGGGATTGCGTGAAATCCCGGTGGACGGCGACATCGGCATCCGCGCCACGGAACTTGCGAACTTCCACCGAGACCCCGCCGACCGCCTGATTGTCGCCACCGCGTTGGGCGGCCACCAATTGGTGACGGCGGATCGCCGCATCCTCGATTGGCCCGGTCCGCTTGCGCGCCTGCGGGCGGACGTTTGAGGCAGCGCCGCACCCGCCGCACCACCACCACGACTCGCCCCGGGTGTACGCCTTTTGATGCAAGCGCTCACGCGGGCCAACAGCGCGTGCGATCCTGCGTGTAGGAACGCCCCATCAACGGCGATGCCGCGCCGCAGCCCGTGCTGCCGGAGCCCTCCGTCCTCAAGACCACGCACAGCGCAATCGGCTACTATGCAGGCTCCAGATTGACGCCACCTCGTGAGCCCCAATGGCCAGCCCCACTCGCAACATCCATGCCGTGGATCTGTTCTGCGGCATCGGCGGCTTGACGCACGGCCTGCGCTCGTCCGGAGTCGCCGTGAAGGCCGGCTACGACATTGACGCCACCTGCCAACACGCCTTTGAGGCCAACAACTTAGGCGCAACCTTCCTCCAAGCGGATGTCCGAGAACTTCGCTATGAGGATCTCGACGCCCACTTCCAAGGTGCCGATGTCTCGGTGTTGGTCGGTTGCGCACCCTGTCAGCCGTTCTCGGCGCACACCCGCCGCAGTCGGAATCAACGCAAGGACGACTGCTCCCTGCTGCTCGAGTTCGCTCGCCTTGTGGAAGAGGGCACGCCCGACATCGTGTCCATCGAGAACGTGCCGGGTTTGGCTAGGCACGAGGCGTTCGCCGCGTTCGTCGCCTCGCTGCGGGCGCTCGACTACCACGTCGAACACGACGTCGTCTCCTGCCTGCGATACGGCGTACCGCAGCGACGGCGTCGGCTGGTGCTGCTGGCGTCCAGAATCGAGCCCATTTCGCTGCCGGCTGGCGACTCGGACGGCCAACCGACTGTCGCCGCCTACATCCAAAACCAGCCAAGGTTGGCGGACGGCCAAGCGGACGAAAGCGACCCTGCCCACGTGACGATGCCGCTTTCCGCTCTCAATCGGCGCCGAATTCGCCAGTCCAAGCCCGGCGGAACCTGGCGCGATTGGGACGACGATCTCATCAACGCCTGCCACAGAGAAACCTATTACCCGGCCCCCTATGGCCGCATGCGATGGGACGTGCCGGCGCCCACAATCACAACGCAGTTCTGCTACTACAGCACCGGCCGATTCGGCCATCCCGAACAAGACCGCACCATCTCGGTGCGCGAAGCCGCCCTTCTGCAGACGTTTCCGGTCGACTACGACCTCGTAGACGGCGAATCGCCCCTCGTCGTCCGCAAACTGGCACGGCACGTCGGCAACGCCGTGCCGGTAAAGCTCGCTTCGGCCATTGGTACTGCCATCGTGGAGGCCGCCGGTGTCCATTGAACGATCCGATGTCGCCGCTGCCGACACGGACACGGCAGCGAAGTACCGCATGACGATCAGTCTGAACGTGCTGAACCATCTTGGCCTGTACCTCTACAGCAACACGCCGGCTGTTCTGGCGGAAGTGATCGCCAACGCTTGGGATGCCGATGCCAAGACGGTGAGGGTGGACTTCGACCTCGCCGCGAAGACCATCACCATCACCGACGACGGCCACGGCATGTCACAGCAGGACATCAACGACAAGTACCTCTACGTCGGCTTCGAGAAACGTGCCGACGGCGGTGGGCTAACGCCGGCCGGTAGGCAACCGATGGGGCGAAAGGGCATCGGCAAACTCTCGTTGTTCTCCATCGCCAACGAGTTCGCCGTGTTCAGCAGGAAGAAAGGCTGCGAAAATCAGGCGTTGTTGATGGATGCCGAGGTACTCAAGAGGGCCATCCAACAAGACGATCCATCCTCGCCAGGCGTATACAAGCCGGCTCCCATTCCATCTGACGCGCACATTGGGGAACACGGCACTTCGATACGAATACGACAGTTGAAGAAGGTCCGCCTCACACGCGGCACAATCGCAGCCCTGCGCAAACGCATCGCCAGACGATTCGCAATCTGTGGCGGCTTGCGGGACTTTCGCATCGTCATCGATGGCGAGGAAGTGACAGTCGCCGACCGAGACTACTTCCACAAGGCGCGGTTTCTCTTCCAATACGGCGAGCACGACTACGCACAGCACTGTAGCAACTTGGACGCTGACGAGGATGGAGGCGCCAAGCTGGCGTTCTCACGCACTTTCCGCTTCGACGCCCAAGGCAACGCTCGCGCCGATGGCGAGTACGAAGTGAAGGGATGGATTGGCATCGCTCGCTATTCCAACGACCTCGACAGCCAAGGCAAGGACGACAACCTCAACAAGATCACCGTGGTTGTTCGCGGCAAGGTGGCCTTGGAGGACATACTGCAGGAGTTCCGCCTTGGCGGGATGATCACGAAGTACATCTACGGCGAGATCAACGCGGACTTCCTCGACGAGGACGACAGAGACGACATCGCAACATCGAGCCGCCAGAGCCTGAGCGTAGACGATCCGCGCTACATTGCGTTGCGTTCGTTCGTTGATGGCGAGTTGCGCCACATTTGGAACAGCACGAACCAACTCAAAGACCGGAAGGGGCTGGAGCAAGCGCTTTCGTCCAATCCCCACATACGCGAGTGGTACGAGGGCCTCCGCCCCAATTCCCTGAAGGACTCGGCGAAAAAGGTATTCGCCACGATCGACAAGGCAAGCGTGGACGAGGGGCATAAACAGCAGCTCTATGCCGATGGGATCTTGGCATTCGAGACGCTGAAGATGGGCCATGCTTTGAAGACGTTGGAGAAGGTGGACGCTGAGCACTTGAATTTCTTTCTGGAGTATCTCGCTGACGTGGATTCCATTGAGGCGGCTAGGTATTTCGAGATCGTCCAAGAACGGCTGGACGTAATCCGCAAGTTCCACGGCAAGGTGGATGAGGATGTCCTTGAGCGCATCTTGCAAGAGTACGTCTTCGACCATCTCTGGCTGTTCGACCCTTCGTGGGAACGTGCGACCGGCTACAAGCATATGGAAGAGCGGCTGCAGGCCGTGGTCGGCGGCATTTCGACCGATCGTTCCGTTCGAGTGGACATCCGCTACCGGCGCATATCCGGTGCGCATGTGATCATCGAACTCAAGCGGTCATCGCGACAGCTGGACAAAACCGAGATCGAGGCGCAGCTCAGGAAGTACATCGACGCTCTGGGCAAGGAGGTCGCAAAGAACCCGAAGGAGGCCCATTATCCTATTGAGGCCGTCTGCCTTGTCGGCAAGCTGCCGCGAGGGTGGGACAACGCGGAAACCAGAAGGCGCGACGAGGAGGGGCTGAGGCCGTATCGGATCAGAGTGATGACCTATCACGAACTGATCGACAACTCCTTCGCTGCCTATTCGAAGTTCGTTGAAGCGTCCGAGAGCGTAGGTCGGGTTCGAGTGCTCATCGACAAGATCCGCGCATACCAACCGGATGAACACCAAGCGGTGTAGTCCTAGCCCCCATGCCCACCCCAGACCCATCCATCGCCGCCCACCTGGAGTGGCTGGGCTTCGTGCGCCCCACCGGCCTCGTCGTCTCCGCCCCGGCGCTCGCTCGCCACGGTGCCACGCTCAACCGGCACGACACCGAAGGCCAACAGCGGTTGCGATCCTGCGTGGAGGAACGCGCCATCAACGGCGATGCCGCCCCAGCCCGTGCTGCCGGACTTCCGCGCCTTCGCGCAAGACGTCCTAGACTGGCGCTTCTCCCCCAAGCCTACGCCGGCAACTCCTGGTCTCCACCACCGCCCGCACGGAAACCTTCGACACCGTAGTCCGCATCAAAGGGCGACGCGGACGCCTCCTGCGCGGCACCGGCGCACCAGCTTGCCTGCTCCTCAACGGCACATCGCTGAGCTTGATCTCCGCCCTTGGCGGAACTACGACCTTCGTGAGGCCCTCGCCACCAATTCCTCCAATACCCCTTGCGGATTCAACGACTTCTTGCCGCGCATATTGCCAGCCTTCAAAAGCGCCAATCTGACCAGTGGCGGTGCCGCCTCCCAATCCGTACGGTCGTACGGTACGCTTCCTCCAGACCTCGCGATCGCCAGAATCGCCAAACGTCTTGTCGCATGTGACTGCGCTTCTCGATACACGTCGATGAGGGCATCTAAGAAACCGTCATGCCCTCTTTCCGCAAAGATCGTCAAAATCCAAACCGCGTGGTGATCGACGCCAGCGTGTTGCAGCGATTTGAGCAGGCGTTTTCCTATACGCTTGGGCATCTTACGTCTGGGCAACAAGGCTGCAATCAGCGGCGCTACCTGGGTAATGACTGGAGAAAGCTGATCTATATGTTTGCAAGCCATGTGCCGTGAATAGGGCCACGTCAAGCGACCCATCCAACTCGGCGAAGATGGAGTCGTCTGTACGCAGCGCAAGCCGAATGCCGGTGGCGGTGGGACGCAAGCGAAGCAGTGACTGGTCGCCTTCAAGCCACTCCTTTAGAAGCCACGCCGCTTGCCCACCCGACTCCGTGGCTAGGCCGTTCAAGGCGGTAACGGTGATTCTGCTCAGGCTGATGGACTGCAGAATTCTGCTCAGGCTGATGGACTGCAGAATATTGCTCGCGTAGAAGCGCAACGCAGTCGAGTCTGGATCCAGTCGGCTGGCCAACTTGCCCATCGCGACGCCGAGTTCCTTAACGTGGCGCAGCCAGTTGTCCGGGTCCGCGTGGCAGAGCGCGACGAGAATGAGGCCGGCGTAGTGGGACGTGAACGTCGGGGAGGTTCGAATTCGTTCAAGGCATATGCGCGAAGCCTCGGTTTGGCTCGCGAGTGCCGTCGCTGCTTCCACGGTAAGGTCCAGAAGATCGTCGTCTTGCAATCCCGACAAGATGCCCGGCAGAACGTCGAGAACCTCGGGCGACCGGATGAGGGTGGCGAAGGCGATGAGCACGCGAATCGTCTTGCGTTTGGAGATGTCGCTGCCGTGGATGGCGAGCATGTCGCGAATGGCACCACGCCAGCGGCCTTGGGCGGGTGCGGTGAGTGAGTCGTAGATCGCGCACAGATCATCGACCAAGTCGTCTCGCACCCCAATGTACCGTTCGAGTGGGCGAAAGGCCCAACGCCCCATGTCGTCCCTGATGTAGCTGTCGAGCGCAATCTCGAGCCACTGGGCGATCTGGCGCGTGTCTGCGGTGTTGGCGTCGAAGGGGGACACTGTGGGCATCTTCTTCCGGCTCGGGTTGTGAGAGTTTAGAGGTCTTTGAGCTTCTGCGCGATTTGGGCCATCGTGCGGCCTTCGGCTAGCCGTCTGGCGAAAGCGGTGTCCGCGGCCTTGCTCATTCCTGGCGGTGCCGGCACGGAACCGAGCAGCTCGAACTCGAAACGCCCTTGGCTCAATACGGCACCGTTGATCTCCTTCGTCACGCGTTCTGGCCAGCCGTCTACCGATGCTGCTGCGGCGTCAAGGGCTTCCAGATCCACGGTCGTTCCCCAGTGGCGGCGTCTCCGTGCGCCTGCTCGGTCCGGCCATGTCTTGAATCGCCTATGGCTTGCGGCATCGGCGAAGGTCGGGCGGGCCGAAACAACCCCGGACAGAGTTGCCGGTGGGAAGTGTAGCGCAGCGAGCGTCTTGCCCACTCTGTGGTGTACCAAGCCGAGCTTGTTGCGCACTGCTTGAGTACGATCGCTGCCTCTCAGGGTGGCGGTGGCTCTTGTGATGGCATCGCGTCGCGTGAACCACACAACCGACTGGCCCAGGCCGAGAGACTCGCTAGGATTGAACCGTACGGTTCGAACACGGGCTGGCTTGCTCCACCACTCGTCGATGGTTGAGCTTGCCATGAAGGCCGCATCGGACGATCGCCACGCCAAGCCCTCGTCACGAAGCCTGATCCTGTCTTCGTGGGACACGATGTTGCGCAAGACATGCGTCGATACGACACACGAGACCTCCACATTGAACGGACGCGGTGTCGCATCGCCGCGCAGCCGAATGTCTGGCCGTTCTGCACCGGGCACCACATCCGATGGCACTCTGCCGTCCCGAAGGTCTTGCAGCGCCTCGACGAGCCTCTCCAGCGTACCGTACTCGGCGTGGGCACCAAGGCGGCCCATCCACGCCAGCGTGTCCTTCACCCACGCACGGTCGAGCAGCCGGTGTTCCACGCCAGCGAGCACGTTGCAGGCGACGATCTGCCCCGCCGTACACCGCAGAAGGCTGTCGATCACTTGGTCGGTGTTCAAGGTTGCGGCACCGTGGCTCCCGTCGCGGAGCTTAACCCAATGTCGAACGCCGTGTTGCGCTGTGGGACGCCCACGCCGCCAGCCCCGTCTCTGCTACCCTTCTCCCCATGCCCACCCCAGACCCATCCATCGCCGCCCACCTGGAGTGGCTGGGCTTCGTGCGTCCCACCGGCCTTGTCGTCTCCGCCCCGGCGCTCGCCCGCCACGGCGCCACGCTCAACCGGCACGATGCCGAAGGCCAACAGCGGTTGCGATCCTGCGTGGAGGAACGGGCCATCAACGGCGACGCCGCCCCGCAGCCCGTGCTGCCGGACTTCCGCGCCTTCGCCCAAGACGTGCTGGACTGGCGCTTCTCCCCCAAAGCCTACGCCGGCACGCCCGAAGCGCCGATGCCGCCGGAGTTGGAAGTGCATCTGCCAGACTCAGGCGAGACGCTGCGCCCGCAGTTCGCCGTGCGCAAGGCGGCGGCAGGCCAGCCCGCGAGCCCGCAAGCGCCGAGCGGCAACGCAACGCCGGCGAACAACGGCAACGGCGAATCCCCTTGGCAACTGCTGGTCTCCACCACCGCCCCCACCGCAACCTTCGACACCGTAGTCCGCACCAAGGGCGGCACGGACGCCTCCGCCCACGGGCGCATGGAACGGCTGCTGCGCGGCACCGGCGCGCCGGCTGGCCTGCTCTTCAACGGCACGTCCTTGCGCTTGATCTCCGCCCCGCGCGGCGAAAGCTCCGGCTGGCTGGATTTCCGCGTGGCGGACATGGTGCAAACCGCTGGCCGCCCCATCGCCGCCGCCATGCGCCTGCTGCTGAACGAACGCCGCCTGCTGGCCGTGCCGCAGCAGCAACGCCTCGCGGGTCTCCTCGCGGAAAGCCGCAAGTTCCAGAACGAAGTGAGCGAACGCCTGGCCGAACAGGTGCTGCACGCCCTGTACGAACTGCTGCGCGGTTTCCAAGCGGCGCACGACACCGCCAAGGGCGAACTGCTTGCCGTGCCGCTGCGCGACAACCCGGACGACATCTACCGCGGCCTGCTCACCTTGGTGCTGCGCCTCGTCTTCCTGCTCTACGCCGAGGAACGCGATCTGCTGCCACAGGACGACGCATACCTAAGTGGCTACTCACTTTCCGGCCTGCACCAGCGCCTCACCGAGGATGCCGCCCAGCACCCGGACACGATGGATCAGCGCTACGGCGCCTACGCCCAGCTGCTTGCCCTGTTCCGCATGGTCCACGACGGCGCCCACTCCGGCGCCATGAAGCTGCCGCCCCGCCACGGCGCCTTGTTCGACCCGGAGCGCTACCGCTTCCTCGAGGGCCGCGGCCATCTCGTTGGCGGCGCCCGGCGGGTGAGCGAGCGCATCGAGGCGCCGTGGGTGAGCGACGGCACCATCCACCGCGTGCTGGAAAAGCTCGTCGTGCTCGGTGGCGAGCGCATCTCCTACCGCGCCTTGGACGTGGAGCACATCGGTTCCGTCTACCAAACCATGATGGGCTTCCGCCTCGAACAGGCGAGCGGCCGCTCCATCGCCATCAAGTCCGGCAAGAAGCACGGTGCCCCCGCCACCGTGGATTTGCAAGCGCTGCTGCAACAAGAGCCGGGCCGCCGCGCCAAATGGCTGCAAGGGCGGACGGACCGCAAACTCACGGACAAGACGCGCAAGGCCGTGGCGCAAGCCGAAACCCTTGAAGACGCCCACGCCGCCCTCGATTCAACCATCGACAAGGACGCCACGCCGGATTGGGTGGCCGCCGACGCCATCGTGCTGCAACCGAGCGAGGAACGCCGCCGCTCCGGTTCCCACTACACCCCCCGCGAACTCACCGAACCCATCGTTCGCACCACCCTCGACCCCATCCTGAACCGCTTGCGTGAAGAACACGGCGGGGCGCCGCTGCCAGCGCAGATCCTGGACCTGAAGGTATGCGACCCGGCGATGGGTTCCGGCGCCTTTCTGGTGGAAGCCTGCCGCCAACTCGCGGACGCGCTGGTGGACGCTTGGCGCGCCCACGACGCCGTGCCGAACATCCCGCCCGACGAAACCGAGATCATCTTCGCCCGCCGCCTGATCGCCCAGCGCTGCCTCTACGGCGTGGACAGAAACCCGGTGGCGGTGGACTTGGCCAAGCTCTCCCTGTGGCTCATCACGCTGGCGCGGGATCATCCGCTGACGTTCCTGGACCACGCGCTGCGCCACGGCGACGCGCTGGTTGGCTTGACGAAGCGGCAGATCGCCGCGTTCCACTGGAAGGGCGATGCGCCGAGCTTCCAAGCCGGGTTCGAGGCGCTGGAAACGGAACAGCGCTTGAAGAAGGCCAGCGAACTGCGCCAGCGCATCCGCGAAGCCCCCGACGAAACGCCCGATTGGGAACTCCGCCGCTTGTGGGACGACGCCCGCTCCGAGGCCAGCAACGTGCGCCTGCTGGGCGATCTTGCGTTGGCCGCGTTCTTCGAGGGGGCGAAACCGAAGGAACGGGAGCAGCGGCGGGCGGAGTTCGCAAGGGAGGTGAGCGATGGCCACGCGGGGCGGTATCGAAGCTGGCTTGAGGAATTGCGCGATGGCGACCCGCCAATGGCGCCGTTTCATTGGGAGATCGAGTTCCCGGAGGTGTTCGAGCGGAAGAACGCGAACCCGCGTGCCAACGCGGGCTTTGACGCGGTGGTTGGGAATCCGCCGTTTGCGGGGAAGAACTCCGTTGCTGCCGCGAACGTGTCGGGGTACCAAGACTGGTTGAAGGAGATGCATGAGGAGAGCCACGGCAATGCCGACCTCGTGGCCCACTTCTTCCGCCGTACTTTCACGCTGATCCGCCCAACCGGCGCCCTTGGCTTGATCGCTACCAACACGATTGCCCAAGGGGATACGCGCTCCACAGGACTACGTTGGATCTGCGAGCACGGCGGCGAGATCTACGATGTGCGCACCCGCGTAAAGTGGCCCGGCCTGGCCGCAGTGGTGGTGAGCGTGTTGCACATTGCCAAGGGCCGTGTCGGTGCGCCGAGACGACTGGACGGCAAGCCTGTCGAGAAGATCACCGCCTTCCTGTTCCACCGTGGCGGCAACAACGACCCCGCACGTCTGAAGGCCAATGAGGGCAAGAGCTTCGTCGGCAGCTACGTCCTCGGTATGGGCTTCACCTTCGACGACACCGACCGCAAGGGCGTCGCCAACCCGCTTGCCGAGATGCGCCGACTGCTTGAAGACAATCCGCGCAATAAGGAAGTGATTTTCCCGTACATCGGCGGTGAGGAAGTTAACACCGAGCCGGCACACGTTCACCGTCGCTACGTCATTAACTTCCACGACTACCCGTTGCGTCGCGATGACATCGGGGAGCTTTGGGCAGATGCGAATGCGGAACGAAGACGCGCATTGCGACGGCAGGTTGTTGCGCCCAAGGACTATCCGGCACCGGTCGCCGCAGACTGGCCAGAGCTGATCCAAGTTGTCGAAGAGCGCGTCCACCCGGAGCGCATTCATCTGACTAAGAATCCTATCGGGAGGAAGAGGGCCAAATTCTGGTGGCAATACGGATCCTTGGCCAAGGGCCTTTATGCGGGCACTACCGGCGAGCGAATCGTCGCGATTTCATACACCACACAGCACTTCGCCATGACCGTGCTACCGACAGGGATGGTCTATGGGCACACTCTCGTCGCATTCCCACTGAGCTGCTTCTCTTCTTTCGCCACATTACAGAGTCAACCTCACGAGACTTGGGCAAGGTGCTTCGGGTCTTCCTTGGAAGAGCGGTTTCGATACAACCCCTCGGACGTATTCGAGACCTTCCCCTTCCCACCAGACTGGCACACCCGCCAAGACCTCGAAGCCCCCGGCAAGGCGTACTACGACTACCGCGCCGCCCTGATGGTCGACAACAACGAGGGCCTCACCAAGACCTACAACCGCTTCCACGACCCCAACGAGGATTCCCCGGCCATCGCCAAGCTCCGCGCCCTCCACGCCGCCATGGACCGCGCCGTCCTGAACGCCTACGGCTGGCAAGACATCCCCACCAACTGCGAGTTCCTGCTGGACTACGAGATCGACGAAGAAGAGTGGGGCACCAAGAAGAAGCCCTACCGCTACCGCTGGCCCAACGAAGTCCGCGACGAAGTCCTAGCCCGCCTCCTGGAACTCAACGCCCAACGCGCCGCCGCCGAGGGGCAAGCGTGATGCAGCAGAAGCTCAAGCACTTGGAGTTCATCCAAGGCGTCATCAACCGCCTCGCCACCAACTCCTTCCAAATGAAAGGCTGGAGCGTCGTCCTGGTCGCCGCCATCCTCGTCCTCCTAGCCCGCGAGAACAAACTGCACGCCACCTCCATCGCCCTAGCCCCCATCCTCGTCTTCTGGGCCCTAGACGGCTACTTCCTCTGGCAAGAACGCCTCTACCGCGCCCTCTACGACCATGTACGCACGCTGGAGGAGGGCCAAGTGGATTTCGCCATGAACGTCAAATCGTTCAGAACCAGCTACCGCCATAGCTGGCTTGGCGCAGCCCTTTCCCGCACACTGCTTTTCTTCTATGCTGCGTTGGCAGCCGCAGTCGGGCTCATGGCAATGAGTGCATAACCACTAGGGAGACTACAGTCGTGATGAAGGGTTTTGTGGCGTACTCCAAGGCTGACTCAGATGCGGTGGATCGCCTCTTGGTCCACCTCAAGGGTCTTGAGTACGAGGGAGTCATCGAGACGTGGTACGACCGACAACTGGCTCCGGGGGACGAGTGGGATGCGAAGATCCACGCTGAGCTTTCCGCTGCGGATGTCATCATTTTCTGTGTGAGCGCAGATTTGCTGGCGACGGATTACGTTCAGCGAGTCGAGATTCCCGAAGCGATCACGCGTCACAATCGCGGCGACGCAGCCGTGATCCCAATCATATTCCGGAAATGTGCGTGGGAGGGGAGCGCACTGGGCAAGCTCCAAGGCATTCCTGCGAAGGGCGACACGGTCCAAGACTACTCCCAACACGGTGATTTGGACGAGGTCTGGACGGAAGTAACCATCAGAGTCCGCGATGCCGTCAAGTCGCGCCAGAAGACGCGCGATGAGGGGGGTACGGATGCGGGCAGTCGTGAGGCACCGCCAGAGACGTGGGTTCATTCCTCCGGTGCCAAGCCTATCATCCTTTCGGAACTCGGTCAGGCTTCGGATCTGGAACAGGACGACTTCACGCGGTCGACGTTCTCGACGATCCGAGATTATTTCGAAGCCTCTCTAGGGAATTTGAAGGAAGCCAATCCGGAATGCGAGACGCGCCTACGCATAGTTTCCGAGGACGCCTTTGAGGCGAGCGTCTATGTCAATGGTCGGCGCCGAGCGCTCTGCGGCGTCTTTGTTCAGAATCGGCCGGGCTGGGCTGGAATAGGCTACTCGACCAGCGGTGTTGGCGACCGAAATGCGTACAACGACTGTCTCAGTCTTGCACATGGGGAGAGGGGTACGCGGCTCAAGTGGAAGGATCTGCTGGGCATGCACCGCCCAACGGGGATCGATACGAGCGAGATGGACCCCACTGAAGCGTCTCGCCACCTGTGGTTACTCTTCGTTCAACACCTATGATCAGAACGAGTCTCGGCCGCTCTCTTGCCATGGTTCTGGCCGATGCAATGCCAGACGGAAGGACGTGTGGGCGTGTGTCGGGTGCATGAGCTTGTCGTAGCTGGGTGGCGGGGTGGAACTTGGGGGTTGCGCGTACCCAAAGCGTATCGCGGCCTGTTCGCGCAATACCGGCATCGTCTTGAGCAGAAGGCCCTCGTTGTGGCGTTGCCGGGTGCCCATGCGCTGTTGCCGGTCCGCCTGTCACCGTCGTTCTGGCGGCGTTGTCCGGAGATCCGCGCCGCGGAGTTCGGGCGTTGGATGTGCTCACGCGGCGATGCTCCTTGGCCGCATGGACAGCCACCGAAATACCGTGCGTCTCTAGTTGCTGGCCAGGAGATCGTGCTCCAGCTCGAGTAGTGCTATCCCCCTTGCTGCGCGATCCGGCGGGTCATCCACTCGACAAACGCTTTGCGCGTCATGTGGCGCCGGCGGGCCTCCGAATCCATGAACGCGACCACGCCCTCGTCCAACGTCAGGTTTGCGAACAGTGCGTCCGGAGATGCGGATGAGCGGAATAGCCACGAGGACGCTTCCTTCCGGCGGCGGCACATCCTCTAGCGGGCTCGCCTCGACAACTCGTCACCATCGCGTTCAGTCTCCGTCACATAATCTCGGAGGGCTTCTTCGGCGTGTACCAAGGCGTCGTCCATCGTTTCGCCCATGGCGACGATGCCCGGAAGGTCTGGGAAGGTCACTCCGTAGGCGCCCGCTTCTCCGTCAACAAAGGCCGGGTATCGGGACACTGGCTACCTCCTTTCTTCCTCAGACCAGCCGCCTTCTTCCCTACGGACCTCGCCACTGCAGGCGAGAGCCGCCGATGTCTAGGCAGCGTCAGGATGCCCTTGATGTCGGCATGCCGGTAGATGTCATGTGCAAATCCAACCACAGCGCCCGCGTTGGGCGGCCTAGAACAGGACCACCATCAACCCGATGGATCGGTTCCGTGGGGTCAACTTGAGCGCGAGCGGCGATGCGAGTGCGGAAGGTTGGGGGACGTGGCTGTTGAAGGCAGGGCTGATGGGCAGGCCAGTACGCCTAGGCCGAGAGCGGGGCGCGAGTCGGACTTCGTCGCGGCGAACCGGCAGTCGATGGCGTCGATGCCGGCCGCACCCGTTGGCTGACGTTGGCGGGGAGTCGAAGGGGTTGGGGGCGGTAGGCCGTTGGCGGCTGGTGGTGGTTACGGGCAACACGGCAACACGATGGGTTTGCACATCACAGCAGATGCGTGTATGGTCCGACTTGTGTTTATGTCCAACCTCAACGGTCATCATCTGCCCCCGCGGGTTATGTCCTGGTGCGATTCCGGTCCAATTGAGAGCAGTCGATACGGCGATGGCATGGCTGGACGGCGACACGCCAACACACAGAGTGGTAGCTTGACGCTAGCACAGATCTTACATGGACGCTGGTAGGAACAAGAAATGAGTGTGCTTGATGAAAACTTAGTGGGGTTAAAGGACAACATCGAGCAAGCGGTTGCGTTGGAATTGTCTGACGCAACGGATGCGAAAGAAGTCCAGAAAAGGAATAGGGTTGGTAACGTGGCTCTGTCCTTGAAGAAAGTTCTTGAGCTAAAGAACAAGCCCTTGTGCAGGAACATATTTGGAAAAATCAAGTTGCCCCGAATCACATCACGGAACAAAAAGGGAGTAGGCGCTGACGTTACTGCGGAAGTAAGGTTTTTGTACCGCGGCAAAGAGGTGTCGTTTAGCGACTCGTACACCATAGTCCCCCAATGGAACGAAATGCCGTACTTTTTTGCATGGGCGGGCAAGGAAGATACCTTGTCTTTTGTTGAAAGGGGACATGGAGTGGATGGTATACGAGAAACAGTTGTTCTGAGAATAGACCCTAACAGAGAATACGACATTACGATAGGGGATTTCCTGAAACAGGGAGCCATTCAATTAGCTGCTGTAATGCATGACAGAAAGTTAGGAACTTTCCAACCCATACCCTATTGTTGCAGGTTTTTGCCGAACTATGTGGCGAGGGCGGCAAGGTATTCGGACATGACGGTTTCCGCCTTGTCGTCGCTCATGATGGAAAGGACGGGTTTTCCGGCGCGGTTGAGGAATCGGCCGGCGCGAAGCAGGAAGTCGTTGCGCATCGTTCGCAATTGGGCGAAGGCCCAGAGCGGGGAGCGTTTGGCGGTGGTGCTCCGGAGAGGCGCTCGGGTGGCCATTTGGAGTTCGCGGCCGAGGTTGTGGGCGAGCACGGCGGCGAGGGAGAAGAGCCGGTTGGCGGCTTCCTTGCGGCTGGGCGCGTAGCCGAGTCCGCATTGGGACTTGAGTTCGGCGAACGTCGCCTCCTGGGTGCCGCGGCCTTCGTGGAACAGCGCGACGGCGCGGGCGCGGACGCGCTTGTTGGTGACGACGGCCTTGAACTCGAAGCCGTGCTCGCGGGGCTCGAACAGGTCGAGTTGGAGAGGCTCCTTGCGGCGCGCCGGAACGCGGCGGCGGACGACGACCACGCGGCGGCGGCCATCCCAGCTGGCGGGCTTCCAGCGCGGCTCGAAGAACGCCAGGCCGGGGCCGGCGCGGCGCCAGAGGCGGCGGCCCTCGACCGCCGCCTTGAGGTCGGCGAAGCGGGCGAACGGCACGGACACCGAGTAGTCGACGCCGCGCCGCTCCAGCTCGTCCAGCAGCCCGCCGTCGAAGAACGCCGAGTCCATGCGCGTCTCCAGGCGGGCGCGCGGCAGCGCGGCGCGCAGCCGCTCCATGCTTTCGCCAATGAAATCAACAGCTCCCGTGGAGTCCGCCACGTTGCCCGGCCGATGCAGCAGGTCGAGCGTTTGGCCAGTCTGCGCCACGGTGGCGAACAGCGGCCAGTAGCTGCGCTCGCCCTTCCTGCCCGGGTTGTAGCCCACCGCCGAACCTTCCGCCAGCCGCCGCGTCGCCAGCACCGTGCCGTCGAAGTCCACCGTGACCCGCCGCGGCCCCAGCGCGCGCAGCCGCTCCAGCGCCATGTCCCGCGACAGCGCCCGCACCCGGTCGGCGCCGCGCGCGTCCACGTCCGACAGCGCCCGCGACACCGTCGACACGTCCGGCAGCCGCCGCAGACCGACCGCGCGCCGCACCGCCTCGTCGTTCCGGTAGCGCGCCATGTCGCGCAGCTCGCGGCAGCCGAGCAGCAGATGCACCACCAGCAGCAGCGTCACCACGTGCGGCGCGTAGGCGCGCCGTCCCGACTCGTGCCGAAAGCAGCCGCGCAGCCGCTCCTTCAGTTGGAGGCGCGAGAACAGGCGCTGGAACACCACCAGGCCGGCGTGCGACGTGAGGCTCTGGGGCTCGAACCGGATTTCCAGCGCGCTTGCGGTTTTGCCGCTGACTTCTTTCCTGATACGATTCACTTCGGCGGTCTCCTTCGATGTTTGTTCCACACAGCGACATCGTACCAAAGGAGACCGCTTTTTTCGTTCCCGAAAACAACAGGGCAATCGCTTCCGGGTCCCGCGGATGCCCGAAAGTCGGCCACCCGGACAACCTCACTGCCAGTGACCTTGACCGGCAACCACACCGCCCTCAAAGCCTACTAAGCAAATCACCGCATTTCTCCAACCTCGGGTGACCTCAAACTGCAACAATAGGGCATAGGTAAGTTCGAGGGCGACACCTTCGTACTTGGCGAGGGGTACGAAGCTCGACAGCCGCTAAAGTCGGCGAACATGCAGGTTCACCGATTGATTTTGTGTTGGCGCAATACGTTGTCCGCACACCCGGGGCCAAGGAACGAACGAGATGACCTTTTCCACAAATGTGTGACAGAAGGCCCTACGCCTCTGAGAAGGTACTTGAGGTTCTTGATGTTGGGGCTTGGTGTTGATTTCTACGAAGGATTTCGCCGACACCACGAGCACAACTACGAAACATTGGATATATCGGGGCATGGAGAGCTTGTGTTGACAATGCCCTCGGTGATATTGGACGGCCACATACCCCTGGGTTTTGCATTGAAACCCTACGAGTCGGCCAACACAAATTAGTTCAATCATGCTTGGCCTTGTAAATCGACCAAAGAGTCCGCGGGCAACCAGAGTTAGCGGCTAAGCCAAAGTCACGACAATGAGCTCTTCTCGTACGCTTTGACCAACTGATCAATGAGCTCTGGAGAAGGTTCAGCGATGATGTGGAAGTTGGGTTTGCCGTCAATGAGCTGTAGATCACCACCAATGCAATACGGTTTGTTGACCTTGGTGGGCGCACTGACCGGCGTTTCGTCATGGCCTCGGAGAAAGGCCTCGACGCAGCCTTGCCAACCGGGCTTCGTCGGCAGCAGCACAGCTTGGATTTCCCGCCTGCGCCCCGTTGCTTCCTGCCAAGCCAAGCCAATAGCGTCGGTACTGGTGTGGCGTATCGCTCGAGTTCGAACCGAAATATCGGCAGTGCGTATTAGCTCGATACCACGATGCACGAACAAGAGGGTACGCAAAGACCGCTCGGTACCGTTGCCAACAGCCAATTCGGGGAAGTGAACTTTAGGCTCCTTGCATTCGCTTGAACCAAGGCGGATCTTCTTCCTGAGCAATTGCAGCACCTGCTGCTCGAGGCGGACAAGAGGAATGGCCACCAACACGCTGCCTTCTGGTGGCGTCACGTTCTCCGCCGGACTCGCCTCGACAACTTGCGCGCCATCCCGCTCGGTCTCCATCACATAATCTCGGAGGGCTTCTTCCGCATGTACCAAGGCGTCGTCCATGGTCTCGCCCATGGCGACGATGCCCGGCAGGTCTGGGAAGGTCACACCGTAGGCGCCTGCTTCCCCGTCAACAAAGGCCGGGTATCGGGACACTGGCTATCTCCTTTCTTCCTCAGACCAGCCGGCCTTCTTCGCTACGGACCTCGCCACTGCAGGCGAAAGCCGCCGATGTCGAGGCAGCGTCAGGATGCCGGCGATGTCGGCATGCCGGTAGATGTCATGGGTACTTCCGTGACGTGCCAAGAACCACCCTTCGCGCTCAAGCCGCTGCTTGACCCGGGCCCTGCTGGTCTCCACGAGTGCAGATGCTTGCACGTTCGAGCGGCCTGTGCAATCCAACCACAGCACTTGGCTTAGATTGCCGGGCCGTACTTCCTGTGCATCCGCTGTCGAATGGCCTCGTCGATCTGCTCGCAGTCCAGTCTCTGGCCCGGCGCGTCCTGTGCCAGAGAGCCACATAACGGTGTCGGCGACTGCGCTGGCACAGCCGCGTAGCGCCGAACCTTGATCTCGTGCGCCTTGGCCCGCATCCGGACGGTGTCGTGCCATGCCTGCATGTGCATCAGCATGTCCATGTTCACGCCAAACGCCTTCTCGATGCGCAGCGCCATCTCCGGCGACAGCGCTGCCTTGGCATGGAGCAGGGCCGAAAGCGCGGCGCGGCGCACTCCCAAGACCTCGGCAGCCTTCGTCACGCTCAGCCCGAGCTCCGCAATGATCTCGGTGCGGACGAAATCGCCCGGGTGCGAGGGCGTCATCTTCACTTCAACACCAGCGGTCATCAGCGCCAATCCTCCAAATCCAGCCCGTGCCCAAGGCTCCCGCGGCGGCGAACGCCATGCGCCAGCCACTCCTTTGCGCTGGTACGGCGTAACGGTACGCCCGTCTGTGGCCAGAGTCCAACATCCAACATGTGTGCCGCCCGTATCCTCATCGGCCAACAGGCATCTTGACCCAACCTGCAACCGGCTTATGCTCTTGGCCGAGCACCATGCGACGGTGCCCGGCGCGAGACGCCAGCCATGAGCGGCATCCGTTCGTCGGCAGATCGCACTTGCATAGTGTGGTTACATACAGTATTGTTGGGCGGCATGACGCAAGGAGGTGCGCATGGCGGACAGGTCGTTGATCGAGTGGACGGATGCCACTTGGAATCCGGTCACTGGCTGCACGAAGATCACGCGAGGATGCGATAACTGCTACGCGGAGCGGATCGCGGAGCGGTTTCGCGGCACGCCGGGGCATCCCTTCGAGCGGGGATTCGAGCTCACCCTGCGTCCCGAACGGTTGCTCCAGCCTCTCTCTTGGAAGAAGCCGAGGATGATCTTCGTCAACTCGATGAGCGACTTGTTCCACAAGCGCGTGCCACGAATCTTCATAGACCAAGTGTTCGACACGATGGAGCGAGCGAATTGGCATATTTTTCAAGTGCTTACCAAGCGCAGTTCCCTCATGCGCCACTATCTGCGCAGCCGCTACGGCGAAGGTCTCGCGCCGCGCCACATCTGGTGCGGGGTGTCGGTTGAGGACCAGCGTGGGTCGCCCAGAATCAAGCACCTGCGGCATAGCCAAGCGACCGTTCGATTCCTGTCGATAGAGCCGCTGCTGGGGCCAATGGGCAAGATCGACCTTGAAGACATCGCATGGGTGATCGTCGGGGGAGAGAGCGGCCCGAAGGCGAGACCGATGGAGAAGGCGTGGGTGCTGGACATCCACAGGCAATGCGGAGAGGCCGCCGTGCCCTTCTTCTTCAAGCAGTGGGGCGGGCGGACGCCAAAGGCCGGAGGCCGGTTGCTGGATGGCCAAGAACACAATGCGATGCCGGCATACGTCGGGGAGGGCGCAAATGGCCTTTAGGTGGCGCGTCAACGAACCGCCGCCAGAGATTGAGCCGCACAGCAAGGCGAAGCTCTCGGTCTTGCGAGGCTATCTGAGGGCCTACTTCGACAGGCTTGGCGGCACCGTCCACCGACGGGATGAGTTCAAGCTGGATCTGATCGACGGCTTCTGTGGCGGCGGCGTGTACCGGGATGGCGACGGCCTGCTCGTCGGCTCTCCTCTGATCATGTTGGAGGAGTCCCAGGCCGCCAAACAACGGCTGGCGCAAGGCCGCACCAAGCCGCTCGCCTTCGACTTCAAGCACTACTTCATCGACCGGGAACAAGCTCACGCGGACTACCTCAACCAAGAGCTCGTGAACCGCGGCCACCTTTCCAGCAACGACATTTCGATGCATGTTGGGGAGTTCGAGAACTTGGCCCCACCGATCATCAAGAGCATTAGACGCAGACAGCCCCGTGCCGGGCGTTCGATCTTCCTCTTGGATCAATGCGGCTACGCGGATGTCAGCCTGTGGCTCATCAGGCGGATACTGTCCGAATTGCCGGCGGCCGAGGTAATCCTCACCATAGCAATCGACACGCTATTCAATCTCATGAACACAACGCCGCGCTACCTTAATGCGGTCGCTCCGCTAGCCCTTGGCGAAGATCAGATGAGAGCTTGGTTGGAGCAACGGAGCAATCAAGGCCGTACGATTGTGCAGCGAGCGTTTCGGCGGCACATCCTTGACGCGACGGGCGCAAACTTCGTCACGCCGTTCTTCATCAGGCCGGCCAAATCGAGACGAACCCTCTGGTTCGTGCATCTTTCGAGACACCCGACGGCCAGGGACGTGATGATCCAGCGGCATTGGGCCGAGCGCAGTACATTCGAACACTATGGGCCCGCGGGACTGCGCATGATGGGCTGGGACGCGCTCAACGACGAACCGGACCTGTTCCGCTTTGCCGACGAAGATCAAGCACGGTTGCACGCCGCTCTTCTTGAGCGCATGCCGCCAGAAATCCATGCACTGGCTTCCGAGACACCCGTTTCGGTAGAGGTGATGCGCTGCATGTTTGCGAACGAAACTGCCGCGCGGTTTCAGGATCTCGACCAAGTAGTGATCGACTTGTTTCGTGCAAAGGAGGTCGACATCTTGGATGCGCGGGGACGCCGGCGCGGGTCTGGTCTCCAGCGCCTTCGCCACGATGACCGGATCGCCTTGCCCTACCAGTTGTCGCTGTGGACGCCGAGGAGCGAGCGGCGTTTCGGCGCTATGAAGGACCATATCGTCGTGGGCGATGACATCCTTGATCCCCTTCCAAAGGAAGAGCTGGCGCGCTGGGAGGGCAAGAGCGAGTGAAGCTGCTGCTCGACACGCATGCCTTCCTTTGGTGGCTGGAGGGAGGCAGGCAGTTGTCCGCCAATGCGCGTTCGGCCATCAACGACGACGCCAACGACGTCGTGGTCAGCGCGGCCACCGCTTGGGAGATCGCCACCAAGCATCGTCTGGGCAAGCTGCCGCAAGCCGAACGGGTGGCGCAAGACGTGCTGGGCGCAATCGCCAGCCAAGGCTTTGAAGAGATCGACATCACGGTGGACGACGCGCAGAAGGCAGGGCAGCTGCCGGGGCTACACGGAGACCCGTTCGACCGCATGCTCATCGCTCAAGCCATGGACGCAACATGGCTCTCGTATCCAAGGACGCCGAATTCGACGGCTACGGCGTGCATCGCCTGTGGTGACGACCCTCCCGACCCCTCGATAGCCAATATACGTCGCATTTGACTTACGTTAAAGTTGGCGTATGATGGCCGCCGCTGAAGAGGAGCACCACCGTGCAAATCAACCCCGGCGGGAGCTTGGACACCAAGGACGTGATCGGGCGGGACGACGAGATTGCCCGCTATTGGCGCGTGCTGGAACGCCAAGGGCTCGTCATCTCGGCCGAGCGGCGCATCGGCAAGACGCACATCGTCTGGAAGATGCGGGACGAGTGCAGACCCGGCTACCTGCCGTTCTACCAAGACCTCGAGCGCATCCACACCACGGCAGAGCTCGCGCGCTCGATCTACCAGACCGTTCGCCAGTCCTTGCGTGGGATGCCCTCTCTGAGGGCCCAGCTCGCCAAGTGGTCTGCCTTGGTTCCCGACAAGGTCGCTGGCGTCAAGCCCTTCGCTGGCGACAGCGCTCGGCGGGCATTGCTAGACGAAGCATTCGACGACCTGATCGGCATCGCTGACGGCAGGATCATCCTAATGCTGTGGGACGAGTTCCCACTCATGCTGCACAACGTCCAAGAGCAGGAGGGGGCCGATTCCGCCATCCGCCTGCTCGATCGTCTGCGTGCGCTCCGGCTTCACCACGCCGACCGCTTGCGCTTCCTGTTCACAGGCTCGATCGGCTTGCACCTCGTACTTCGCTCCTTGCGGAGAGCGGGCCACGCCAACGATCCGGTCAACGACATGCAGTCGCATACCGTTCCGCCCATAGCGGATGCGGACACTTGCGCTCTTGCGGTGGCCCTACTTCGAGAAACCAGCGCCGTGCCAGCGCAGATCCCCGCCCTAGCTGCTCGAATAGCCAGCGAGGTCGGCGGCTTCCCATACTACGTCCACCATGTCGTCGACCAGCTTGACCAGCTACCGCGTCCGCCGACCATCAAGGACGTGTCGTCCGCCGTAGACCGCCTCGTCTACGACCCCGCAGACCCGGCGCACTTCAACTACTACGTCAACCGCCTTTCGTCGTACTACGCCGCCGACGAGCGGTCGCTTGCGCTGCTCGTCCTCGACACGATGGCGGCTCAAGCGTCGCCAGTGCCCATTCCAGAGCTTCTCAATCTGTGCAAGCACAGAGACCCCTCCTTGGCGGACGAGCGACTGCGGGAGGTGCTGACGGTGCTTTCCCAAGACCACTACATCGAGCTCAAGAAGTCCGCCAGAGGAGCGGCCTACGACTTCCGTTGGCGGCTGGTCAAGAGGTGGTGGAAGGAGAAACGCCCATGAGAGATGGCTTCCTGCGCGGCTCGCGCTACAGCCCAGGGAACATGGATCGAGAGTCCTTGGAGGCGCTGTTCGTGGGACGCGACAACGTGATGCAGTCCGTGTTGTCGCGCATCATGAAGTCGGTACGCAGCACCCACAAGCACTACGTCCTACTGGTTGGGCCAAGGGGTTCGGGGAAGACCCACCTGCTCGCGCTGGCGTACCACCTGCTGATGGATCGGATCGCCTCGGCCAAGGCGCACGACAAAGTTGCCGTGGCGCTGCTGAACGAGGAAGAGTGGGGGGTTGCGTCGTTCCTCGATCTGGTTGTTCGGATCCTCAACGCCCTCGCCGATCAAGCGCCGGAACTGATCGCTGACATCAACGACATCTACGACAGGTTCTCGAAAGACCCCGCCGGCGCGGAAGCCTTCGCCATCGCCCGACTCCGGCAACACACCCACGGCAAGACGCTCCTGCTGCTCTGCGAGAACCTCGCGGACCTATTCGATGGCTTGGGGAAGGAGGGCCAACAGCGGTGGCGCGCCGCGATCCAAGAGGACGGCAACTGGGCCATCGTCGCCTCCACCCCATCTTTGTTTGCTGGCGTCGCGTTGCAGAACAACCCCTTCTACGGCTTCTTTACCATCCGTGCGCTGGACAAGATCGACTTCGACACTGGGCTCGATCTGCTGGCCAAGAAAGCCGTTCACGAAGGCAAGACGGAGTTGGCCGATTTCCTTCGCCAACCTCTAGGCCGCGCCCGCGTTCGGGCCATTCACCATCTTGCCGCCGGCAACTATCGTGCGTACGTCGTCCTGTTCGACTTCCTCGACAAGGAATCGCTCGATGATCTCGTTCGCCCCTTCATGGAGATGGTCGATGATCTCACGCCTTACTACCAGGATCGCATGCGCCAACTCCCGCCCGCACAGCGCAAGATCGTCGAGTTCCTGTGCCGCCAAGGCACGCCTGCGACCATCAAGGACATCTCGACCCCGTGCCTGATGTCGCACCAGACCGCCGCCAAACAGATCGGCGAACTGGCCGACGCCGGTTTCGTCACCCGCACGCGCACCGGACGCAACACGTTCTGCGAACTCTCGGAACCGCTGATGCGCATCTGCATCGAAGTCAAGGACAACAAGACCCAGCACTTCCGCCTGTTCGTCGAGTTCCTGCGCCGTTGGTTTACGAACAGCGAGCTTGAGAAGCGACACATCGAGTTCGAGCGTCACGACGATCCCGCAGAACTTGATCGTCTACACGTTGCCGAGGCAGTCAAATGCTCGCTTGACGACAAGGACGATCCGGTCATCAAGGCGCTGACCGAGGAAGCGCGGCGAGCTTGGGATGCTGACGACTATCCGGGTTTAGCTACCATTCAGGAAAAGCTGGTGCGCGATGGTGGTGGCGAGGCGGAAGACTATCGCATCTGGGTGTTGGCCTTGGTGCAGGCCGGCGACATCGGTACCGCGATTGCCGTAGGACATGAAGGTGCATCAAAGCACCCCGAACAAGGAGACATCCAATACTGGCTCGCGCATGCACTCTATAGAGACGATCGGTTCGTCGAGGCCCTTGCAGCCGTTGACCTAGCCATAGCCGTGGACCGCGACGTTGTCTCTTACCCGTGCCTCAAAGCTGATATTCTACGAAGGCTTGAACGGTTCGAGGAGGCGATTGAAGAAGCGCAAGCCGCGCTAGACATCGATCCCGAACACTGGCACAGCTTCGAACAGATGATCGGTGCGTCGGTGGCCATGGGGCGGACCGGGGATGCCGAGATATACGCGCAAGATCTGGTCCAACGTGCAGCCGACGATCCGGACGCTCTCCTTGTCGCGTCGCGCTTCTATCTCGCACAAGACCGGCTGGATCGCGCTCTCCAAACTCTTGACCACACGTTGGATGTAGATGCAGCCAACGAACAGGCGCGCCGTTTGCGCGGGAACGTCCTGTTCGAGATGGAAGACTACGACCGTGCAATCGTGGACTTGCGTCAGGCTGTGTCTCAACATCCGAAATCTGTATGGAGTCACTGCCGGTTGGCGAACTCGTTGCTCCTGACTGGAGAGTGGGAGGAGGCTATCGACGTGGCGATGCGACTCATCGAGATCGATCCAACGCACGGCCACGCGCATTACGTGCGGGGCGACGCACTGATTGAACTCGGTCGCCCCGCGGATGCAGTGGCAGCGTTCGATGAGCTGCTTGCCATCAGCGACTGCCACTCGCTATTGCTGGCCGCTTCGTGCGTGGGGGAGGTCGGCAACCATGTGGCGGCGCACCGATATCTAGACCGGGTTGCCGCCTTGGAGCCAGACAACCTGCGACTTTGGACGGAACGCGTGCGCTTGCACATCGATCAGCGCGATTTTGCCGCCGCTGCCGAGAGCGCCGCCACGATTGAAGCGCGGCCGGGCAAGTCGCTGCTAGGACGCCTCCTCATGACCCAAGTGCGTGCCGCCACGGAACCTCTGACAACGGCGCTAGAGGTCCTTGGCGAGGCGGTTGAAGCCGGGGAGTTCGAGAGCGAGGAAGACCAGCATATGACGACCGCCGCGGGGATACTGACCAGCTCGCTGCGCAGTTTCGGTCCCCGGCACCTCGCCCAAGGACTTGCCAAGCTCCGGGACCTACTGACGGACCAACTTGAAGGAGGCGTGCTCGGCCGGATACTGACCGACTTCTTGAAGGAGAATCTCGAAAACGGCTTTGCCGGCCCTCTAGAAGAATGGGAGCAAGCACTGGAGGGCATTGCCACCGCCTTGGCCGACCTGTCAGACTGCCGAATACCCGTCGAGATGCTTCGTGGTGCCGTGACGTACACCAAAACCGGCGACGTGAAGCGCCTGCTGAGCCTGCCGCTCGAACAGCGCCAGTTGCTGGAGAGTCTCCTGCCGTCGGACGTGGGCGCGGGACGGTGACGCTGGCGACGGTCCGCAGCTACCGAGTGGAAGGTCGCCACCAAGCACCGCTTGACCAAGCTGACGTCTTGGCGGCCTTGTCCGACGCGGGTCCGAGCCAGGATGCGTCCCACCGTCGCCGTCGACAGCACCGCTCGGCGGCGACTCCAGAAGGCGCTGAAGCCCGCACAGCATCTTGACCCACCCTGCAACCAGCCTAACCTTTGCTCCGCCACCGTCGCCGACCCCCGCACCCGCCGAAAACACCTACAACGCAAGTGCCTCTTGCTTGAGAGCAAGTGGCGTTTTGGGGTGCTGTACGGCAGGATCGTCGTGGGTGACGGCGTCCTCGACCCCCTGCCAGAGGCAGCGCGAGCGCTCTGGAAGGGCAAGGCTGCTCAAGGCCGCTGTTCGACGACGACACCCGATCCCGACGAGGGCAAGCCATGACTGATGCAGCGCGAACCTACCGCTTCGTCATCGACGCTCTGGCGCCGGACCGAGTGCCGATGGCCCGGCTTGCGGAGTACATCGCGGACTTGGCACGGCTGCTCGGCCACAAGGAGCATGTCCACTTCGATCGGGTGGAGTCGGGCAGCCTCGCTTTGGTCCAGCAGGTGGAGCAGAGCCACTACCCGCTCGTCCAAGAGCGATTGAGCGCCGCGAATGGCGCCGAGGGCGCTCCCGCCGACGTGGCCGACGCGGTGGAGTCGCTCAACCACCGTCTCGCCCAAGATGATGCCACGGGAAGGCTCCGAGACGACCGCGGTGCCGAGATCATCTACTTTCCAGGCCGAGACAAGCCCCAACCGCAGACGTTCGGCCCGTTCAAGGAGCTGTGCGCGTTCGACGGCGTGTTGATTCGAGTCGGCGGCAAGGACGACACCGTTTCGGTGCATCTCCAAGCTGGGGACGCCATCCACATCTGCAACAGCACGCGCGACATGGCGCGCCGCCTAGCGCCGCACCTCTACCAGGGTACGCTGCGCGTGTGGGGGGACGGCCGTTGGGAGCGCGAAGCGAACGGTCACTGGAAACTCATCCGGTTCGACATCAGCAAATTCAAGCAACTCGACGACGCGCCCATTGACGAAGTGGTGCAACGGCTGCGCGAAGTGAAGGGCAGCGGCTGGCGGCGATTCGACGATCCGCTGGCCGAGATCCAGCGGTTGCGCCGCGATTCGGACGAGGACGAATAGGGTGGCCGTGTTTGACAGCACGACGCTGTTGTATCACCTCGGCCCCAACGCAAAGCCGCCAACGGACCCAGACACGGGCCAGCCAGTGGCTTGCCCGTCGGCCATCCGAGTGCGTAATCTGCTACGTTCAGCGGAGGCAACGATGGGCCATCGAATCAACGTCATCGTTCAAGACGACATTTGGGCGCTGCTAAAGCGCATTCCGGCAGGCGAACGCAGCCGAACCGTCAACGCGGCGTTGCGCGAGTGGGCGCAGAAGCGGCGCCGGCTCGACGCCGTGGCCGAGATGGACCGCCTGTCGGCGAACTCCGCAGCCAAGACCGTGACGACTGCGGAGATCGTTCGCTGGATCCGAGAAGGCCGCGACGGAGGACACTGAGATGGCCACGCATCCGAGCGTTGGTGCCGGATTTGTGGGTCTACGAAGTCGGCAACACATTGGCGTCACTCCTCACCCGCAATGTAAAAAAAACGATCGGTGCCGAGTTGGTTGGCGCGGTGCCAGCGCTCTTTGGTGTCGCTGCACGCCAAGAGTTCCTCTCGCACTGATCCCTGAATCCCTGCCGGAGCAGATCCACCCGGTCGGCGTCCAGAAACGGGTCGCACTCGCCATCGGCGCAGACGTACCCCTCCACCCGTACGAGATCGCCTGGCAGGAACTCCGTGCCCGCCCCTTCTTTGCCCACGTCGATTAGCCAAGTGTCCCTCTCGCCCCCGTCGTCAATCAGCGGCGCGTCAACCACCGCGGAGAAGGTCACATCGTGGGGGAAGGCCACCAATACCCCCACGATGCCGAGCCGCACCGAATTCGCCGTGCCGTCCCACGCGCAAACCGCGCCGCGGCCCCGCGCCAGCTCCATCGCCAGAGTGTTGGCGCTTCGCCACGCGTCCTTGCGCGCGTGCTGCTCGTAACAGCCTTCGCAGTAGAAGCCCGCCGCCGGCGCCGTGCCGGGTTGCCCCTCGCCGCCGGGAGACCAACGCAGCTCGTGGGGCCGCCACACGCGGTGCTGGCCGCAGCTTGGGCTCGCGCACTTGTAGAAGGCGCTGGGGATGCTCACGGGTGCGCGTGCGCTCGCGTTCATGGCACACTCCTATCTCTCGTCTGCAACGGTTTACAGGATGTGCCTATTTGCACTACGACGTCAACTCGTGGACGGGTATCGTACATGATTGGACGAAGGCTCAAACGAGCGCGCGCGGCATCCGGGTTGTCGCTGCGGGCACTGGAGAGCGCGATTGACAACCGCGTGACCGCGCAGGCCATCAGCAAGTACGAGCGGGACGAGGCGATGCCAGGCTCCAACGTGCTCATCGCGTTGGCCAATGCCCTAGGGGTCGCGGTGGCGTATCTCGTCGAGGCGCAGGAGACAACGCTTGAGAGCGTCGAGTTCCGAAGGCGAACCTTCGCGAACAGGCGCGAACAAGCCCAGGCGGAGGCGAACATCCTGGCAATGCTGGAGCGCTATCTCGCGGTGGAGGATTTGCTGGGACTGCCGATTGAGGAGTGGGACAGGCCGCGGGGGGCGCCCTTTCCGGTTGCGGCAGGCGAGTTGGAGGCGGACTTGGCGGCATATGCTCTTCGCACGCACTGGAGCCTCGGCGCGCAGCCTGTGTCCAACGTGGTTCAAGTGCTGGAAGGACGAGGCGTCAAAGTGCTGCCGGCGGTTCTAGGCGGCACCGATGGCGTGGCGGCGGATGTCCGCCGGCGCGATGGCCATCCCATTCCGGTGCTGGTGGTCGCTACCAGCGTTTGCGCCGAGCGCCAGCGCTTCGCCATTGCCCGCGAGCTTGGCCACATGGTTCTTTCGACCGGCCGAAAGGTGAACGCGGAGAGCGCGGCAAACCGGTTTGCCGGCGCGTTCCTCATGCCGGCGGAAACGGTTTGGTCAGAGGTCGGCAGACGCCGCCGCTCCATCGGGCTGGGCGAACTGTTCGACTTGAAGCTGCTGTTCGGCGTCAGCGCGCAAGCGCTCGCGCGGCGTTGCCGCGACTTGGCGATCTTCGGTCCAACGCTCTACAAGAGGCTCTTTCGCGAGTTCGGTCTTCGCGGTTGGAGCAAGCCACCATTCGTGGAACCGCTGTCGGGAACTCAGGGCGAGCGCCCGCGCCGCTTCGAGCGACTCTGCCTTCGCGCCTTGGCCGAGGGCGTGGTCTCCGAGCCGAAGGCAGCCGAGCTGCTGAATACCTCGGTCGCGGAACTAAACCGACGGATGGAAGAAGCACCTCGATTTCTAAGGTAGCAGGCCCAGATTCGAACCCTCAGACTCCTGCCATAGGCCGCCGGCGCGGGGTAAGATGGATGGAGCAATCATTGACCAACGGCGAATACCACCTATGAGCAAGCTCTCAAGCGCGACGACTTTCATCAAGCGGGCGCTTCGTCGAGCGCTTGAGCAAAGATGGCCAGTTGGGGCCTCGTCATCTTGGCGATGGCGCGGAAGGCATTCGCAATGATCTGGAAACCCTAGGCGTGTTCCAACGCTTGCGCGATGAGCGCGTGAACATTCCAAACGTGTATCGCGTCGGCTATGGGCTGGGAAGGCGTGGCGGAGTGCAGCCCGTTCGTTGAGGGTTCTTTCGTCATGCCTGCTCAAGCCACTTCCGCCGAAGTCCGCGCCCATCTCGCCCACGCGCTCAATATGGACCTCATCGGCCCGCCGGCGGGTCACGCGCTCGCCGAAGAACGCATTCCCGGGCGGGTGCGGCCCTCGAACTGGTATCTCACGGGATTTCTCGTGCCAACGGATGCGCCGCCAGAGCAGACCGCCGATGCGGACGAAGAGGAGGAGCTGGACGAAACGCCCGCCACCAGCGGGCTGGCGGAAGAATCGGCGGCGGATCGACGGCCGGCGCGACGCGGTTTCTTCCCGTCCTCCATCGGCATCAGCTTTCTGGTGGCTGCGGACGTGGAAGCCCTTGACGTCACGGCCCGCTGGGGCGACTACGCCCTTGCCGAAACCGAAGACGACGAAGGCAACAAGACGCCAGTGTGGGAGCGCCAACCGAACGAGGCCACGCTGCGCCTTCGCACCGGCGACGAAGGCCCCCACGACGTGCCGAACGGCAAAGGCCTGCGCATCCACGTTCGCGAACGCTCCATAGACACCGCCAAGCTGCCGGAGATGCCCGCCGGCACCCGCGCCGTCTCCGTCTTTCTGGTGAATCAGCGCGAGCCAGCCGCGGAGCAGGCCTTGGCGGATACGGCCTACGCCTTCCAAGCGGAGCTCGAAATACGCGGCGGGCAACCCTTCGTGCCGCGCCCGAATCCCCGGCGACCGAGAGAAGACGACTGGGACGACCAAGTGGGAGACCTGCACTACGCGGACATGCCCGAGTACGCCACCGGCCACGGCGTCGCCGCGGATTGGGAGTTGCGGGGCGGCGTTTGCCACGCCGTGCGAACCACGTGGATCGCCCGCGCGCACGTTCATAGAACGGCCACCGCGAACGTGCGCGGCGTTGAACTCGGCATGGAAGCGCTCGGTGCGCTTGCCGACGGCGAAGCGGCGTATTCCGCGTTGACGCCTCTGGTGCGCGAGTACCGCGCATGGATCGACGCCCAGCGCGGGCACTTGCAGACGCTCAACCCCCCGCGCCGCGAAACCGCCGAAAAACTGCTGCGCCAAGCCGCCTTGGCCGCCAACCGCATCGCCGCCGGCATCCAAACGCTGAAGCAGGACGAAGACGCGCTGGATGCCTTCCGCGTCGCCAACCGCGCCGTCGCCTGCGCCTTGCGAAAGCGCCGGCCGGACGACTTCAAGGAGGCGCCGCCGCAGTGGCGCGCGTTCCAGCTCGCCTTCATCCTGCTGAACCTCGCCGGCCTCGCCGATCCCGAAGACCCGCACCGTGAAACCGTGGACTTGCTGTTCTTCCCCACCGGCGGCGGCAAGACGGAGGCGTACCTTGGCCTCGCGGCGATGGCGATGGTGCTGCGCCGCTTGCGCCATCCCGAAGCGAGCGGCAAGGCCGGCGCTGGCGTCAGCGTGGTGATGCGCTACACGCTGCGCCTGCTCACCCTCGATCAGCTGAGCCGCGCCGCCGGCCTCGTCTGCGCGTTGGAACTCGAACGCGAGAAAAACGTGGCGCGCTACGGCGAGTGGCCCTTCGAGATCGGCCTGTGGGTGGGCAAGGCGGCCACGCCCAACGTGATGGGCAGAAAGGGCGAGAACCGCTCGGATTCCGCCCGCGCCAAGACGCGCCAGTTCAAGGCGAATCCAAGCGCTCGCCCGGCGCCCATCCCCTTGGAGAACTGCCCGTGGTGCGGCGAGCGGTTCCAGCCGGAATCCTTCACGCTGCTGCCGAGCGACGACAAGCCCACCGAGCTGCGCGTCGCGTGCGCGGACTTCGATTGCGAGTTCAGCGGCGAACGGCCGCTCCCCGTACTGGGCGTGGACGAACCCATCTACCAGCGCCTGCCGGCGTTTCTGATCGCCACCGTGGACAAGTTCGCCTCCCTGCCGTGGGAGGCGAAGACCGGCAAGCTGCTCGGCGGCGCGGACCGGCACGACGAGCGCGGCTTCTACGGCGCCGCGGAACCGGCGAGCATCGGCGCCAAACTGCCGCAGCCGCTGCCGCCGCCGGACTTGGTGATCCAAGACGAGCTGCATCTCATCTCCGGCCCGCTCGGCACGATGGTGGGCCTCTACGAAACGGTCATCGACGCGCTGTGCAGCCGCGGCCTTGGCGAGGCCAAGCGAGCCCGCCCGAAGATCGTCGCCTCCACCGCCACCGCACGCCAAGCGCAAAGCCAGGTGCAGGCGCTGTTCGCCAGACGCGAGACCTGCGTATTCCCGCCGCCCGGCGTCAAGCGGCAGGATTCCTTCTTCGCCCACGCCGTGCCCCGCGACGACGAAGCGCGGCTCTATCTCGGCATCGCCGCCACCGGACGCAACCCCAAGGTGCTGATGCGGCGCGTCTGGCTGGCGCTGATGGCGGCGGCGCAGAAGGCGTACCGAGACGCTGGTAGCGCCAAGAACGAAGCGAATCCCGCCGACCCCTACATGACCGTGCTCGGCTACTTCAACAGCCTGCGCGAACTCGGTGGCGCGCGGCGCATCCTCGAAGAGGAAGTGCGCAACACCGTGCAGCGCTACGGCGAACGCAAGCGCGTCGGGGAAGCGCGCGGCTTGTTCCGGGATCGCCGCCGCCTGTCCGACGTCTTGGAACTCACCTCCCGCGTTTCCACGGACCAAGTGGCCGCCGCCCGGCGTCGCTTGGAGGCCGCCTTCCGCGAGGATCGCCGCGTGGACTGGGCCATCGCCACCAACATGATCTCGGTGGGCTTGGACATCCAGCGCTTGGGCCTGATGCTGGTTTTGGGCCAGCCGAAGTCCCACGCCGAGTACATCCAAGCCACCAGCCGCGTCGGGCGCGACCCGCAGCGCCCCGGCTTGGTGGCCACGCTGCTCAACATGCACAAGCCCCGCGACCGCTCCCACTACGAGCGCTTCCGCCACTACCACGAGACGTTCTACCGCTCCGTGGAAGTCGGCAGCGTCACGCCATTCTCCGCCCGGGCGCTGGATCGCGGCTTTGCCGGCGCGCTGGTGGGCCTCTCCCGCCATCTCGAAGGGCGACTGACCCCGCCCGAAGGCGCGGACCGCATCAATGATGCGACCACCGAACTGCAAGAGCGCCTGCTGGCCGCCTTCGGCGACCGCATCAACGCGCAGCCGTTCGAGGACGAAGCCGAACGCGACGATCGCCGCCGCAGCGTGGAACAGCGCGTGCGCGACCTGCTGCGGGCGTGGGAAGAGATCGCCGCGGACTACCACGAGGCCGGCGTGCGGATGAAGTACCAGCAACATGAGCTGAAGCAGCGCCGCCCGCTGCTGCGCGAGATGCTGGACACGCAGTTCGAATCCGACAAGCACCGCCTGTTTCGCGCCAACCGCTCCCTGCGCGACGTGGAACCGGAGGTGAATCTTCACTTGCGCGAACTCAGCGGGCGCGAAGTGTCCCCATGAGCCGCGCTTTCGGCAGCGTCCGCCAGAGCCAGGTAATCACCACCTACGGCCCCGGCGCGCTCATCGACCTGCCGGCGCACTCCGCCATCGTCGGCGGCTTGGACACCTGGCCCCAAGGCCTGCAGGAGATCGTGGAGCTGCGCTTGTCCCGCGCCTTGCACCAGTACACCGACGTTCCCGCGCCCAAGCTCTACGCCCCGCCGCCTGCCCCTTCGGAGCCGTGGGCGCCATCCAAAGGCATCGGCGCTTGGCGGTTTCCGGAGTGGTTCGTGGTGCAGGAACGCTATGGCACGAGCAACGAAGGCGCGGGCCGTCCCCAGTCGCGCCGTCTGGTGCAGCGCAAGGCGTTGGACGAGCGCGGAAGGTTCGAGCGCCTGGAGGTGGTGCCGACGCGCTTCGTGCGGGCGTGCCCCCGCGGCCATGTGGACGACTTGGACTGGTTCGCTTTCGTCCACGGCGCCGATTCGCCCTGCCGCCGCCAGCTGTGGCTGGACGAACGCGGCACCAGCGGCGGCCTCGGCGAGCTCACGGTGCGCTGCGAGTGCGGCAAGTCGCGCAACCTCTCGGATGCGTCGGACGTCGGCGCGAGCCCTCTGGGCAAGTGTCGCGGCACGCGGCCTTGGCTGGGCCGCAACATGAACGAAGACTGCGATCAAATCAGCCGCCTGCTGATCCGCACGGCCACGAACGCCTACTTTCCGCAAGTGGCCAGCGTGCTCTCCCTGCCGGACACCGGCGCCGCGGTGCAAGAAGCCGTGATGGGCGTTTGGGACGTGCTGCAAGCCGTCGAAGACGCGCGGCTTCTGGCGACGTTCAAGGCCGTGCCGAAAGTCGCGCAAGCGCTGGCGCCGTTCGACGACGAACAGGTGCTGCGCGCCATTGAGGAAATCCGCAGCGGCGCCGGCCAAGCGCGACCGCTGAAGGAAGCGGAACTCGAAGCGCTGCTCGGCGCCCCCGAAGGCTACGGCGACGAACCGCCAACGGATGCCAACTTCCACGCCTGCCGCCTGCCCGATTCGGCGTGGCGAGCGGAAACCGACAACGGTGCCCGCATCGCAGCCGTAGTGCAGCTGCATCGCCTGCGCGAGGTGCAGGCGCTGGTGGGTTTCACCCGCTTGGAAGCCGTGACGCCGGACATCCACGGCGACTTCGAGAGCGACGTGATGCGCGCCGAAATCGCCTTGGAACCGCAGTGGTTCCCGGCGGTGGAGAACCGCGGCGAGGGCGTGTTCGTGGAACTGCGCGCAGAGGACGTGGCGGCATGGCTTGAACGCCCGGCCGTGGCGGCGCGGATCGCCAAGCTGGAGAAGGGCTACGAGCTTTGGCGGCAGACGCGCAACACTCAGCGCCCGTTCCCAGGCGGCGCATACGTGCTGCTGCACACCCTCGCGCATCTGCTGGTGCAGACGCTCGCCCTGCGCTGCGGCTATCCGGCCAGCTCCATCCGCGAGCGCATCTACGCCGAAGATGCGCTCAGCGAGGAGCGCTACGGCATCCTGCTCTACACCGGCACGCCGGACGCCGAAGGCACGCTCGGCGGCTTGGTGCAGCAGGGCCGCGGCATCGAAGATCATCTCGACGACGCGCTGCGCAACGCCGCGCTGTGCTCGAACGACCCCATCTGCGCCCAGCACGTTCCCGACGAGAACGCGGCGAGTCTGGAGAGCCGCCCGCTGCACGGCGCCGCCTGCCACGGCTGCTCGCTGATCGCCGAGACATCCTGCGAGATGCGCAACGACTTCCTGGACCGGGCACTGGTGGTGCCCGTTCTCGGCATGAAAGACGCGGCGTTCTTCGAGCTGCCCGAGTGACATTGCCGGCACAACGGGCCGCGCTCGTCGCGTGGCGTGGTCAACGGATTGCGCTGGAGGCATGGAAGCTATAGGATCGTCTTGGTCATCCCAATCGGGATCGGCGATTTTCCATTCACTAGACGAACGGAGATGACGGGAACGCCTGCACCAGCCTTTCGAGGGCGCATTTCCCGTCGCTTTCTTCGCTGGGCTGGTTGGAAGGAGACGTGAACGCATGAGCAAGACGATCTTCAAGCGCGTCGACTACGACATCGGTGGTCTCATCAACGACATCGGCCGCGGCAGAATCGCACTGCCGGACATCCAACGGCCGTTCGTCTGGAAGAATGTGCTCGTGCGAGACCTGTTCGACTCGATGTATCGGGGCTACCCCATTGGCTATCTTCTGCTTTGGGAGAACGGCGCCGGGCAAGCCCACATGATCGGCGTCGGCGAGAAACAGGATAAGCCGAGTTTCGTCATCGTGGATGGCCAGCAGCGCTTGACGTCCCTTTACGCCGTGTTCCGCGGCGAGGACGTCGTGCGGGAGAACTTCGCGTCGGAGCGAATACGCATCGCCTTCAATCCGCTTGAGGAGAAGTTCGAGGTCGCCACCGCGGCAACCGAAAAGGACCCAAGGTTCGTGGCGGACATCTCCGTGGTCCTGAGCAGGGAGACAGGCCTGATTGCCTTTTGCCGCCAGTTCTTCGAGCGGCTGCGCGGCGCGGCGCACGAATTGACGGCTGACCAGGAAGCCGCCATCGAGGAGTCGCTCACCAAGCTGAGCGAGCTGTCCACATTTCCCCTGACCGCGCTGCAACTCTCCGCCGACATTGGCGACGAGGACGTGGCCGAGGTGTTCGTTCGCGTCAATAGCAAAGGCAAGACGCTGAATCAGGCGGACTTCATCCTCACGCTCATGTCCGTGTTCTGGGACGAAGGCCGCACGGCGTTGGAGACGTTCTCCCGTCAGGCTCGCCAGCCCAGCGCGAGCGATTCGTCCCCGTATCAGCACTTCATCAACCCCATGCCGGATCAGCTGCTGCGCGTGGCGATTTCGGTGGCCTTCGAGCGAGCGCGGCTCCGTTCCATCTACTCGGTGCTGCGCGGCAAGGATTTGGAGACTGGCAAGTTCGACAGCAAGCGCCGCGAGCAGCAGTTCGCCTTGCTGAAGGATGCTCAGCAGCGAACGCTGAACCTGCGCCACTGGCACGGTTTCATGCATTGCTTGAAGCGCGCTGGCTTTCGCAGCGAGCGCATGATCATCTCTCAGAACGCGTTGCTCAACTCCTATGCGCTCTACCTCATCGGGCGTACCAAACTGAGAGTGCCCGAGCAGGCGCTCCGCGCTGCCGTCGCCCGGTGGTTCTTCATGGCGTCGCTGACCGGCCGCTACACCGGATCGTCGGAGACGGCCTTGGAGTCGGACTTGGCGATGTTGCGTGGCGTCGAGACCGCCGAACAGTTCACCGCCAAGTTGGCGGAAGCGGAGCGGATTGCGCTGACGGACGACTTCTGGTCGGTCACGCTGCCGAACGAATTGGCGACGGCGGCGCCGCGCAGCCCCTCCCTTTTCGCTTTCGACGCGGCGTTGGTGATTCTGAAGGCGCCGGTGTTGTTCTCCGACGCCAAGGTCGGCGACTGGCTGGACCCTATTGTTGCAGTTTGAGGTCACCCGAGGTTGGAGAAATGCGGTGATTTGCTTAGTAGGCTTTGAGGGCGGTGTGGTTGCCGGTCAAGGTCACTGGCAGTGAGGTTGTCCGGGTGGCCGACTTTCGGGCATCCGCGGGACCCGGAAGCGATTGCCCTGTTGTTTTCGGGAACGAAAAAAGCGGTCTCCTTTGGTACGATGTCGCTGTGTGGAACAAACATCGAAGGAGACCGCCGAAGTGAATCGTATCAGGAAAGAAGTCAGCGGCAAAACCGCAAGCGCGCTGGAAATCCGGTTCGAGCCCCAGAGCCTCACGTCGCACGCCGGCCTGGTGGTGTTCCAGCGCCTGTTCTCGCGCCTCCAACTGAAGGAGCGGCTGCGCGGCTGCTTTCGGCACGAGTCGGGACGGCGCGCCTACGCGCCGCACGTGGTGACGCTGCTGCTGGTGGTGCATCTGCTGCTCGGCTGCCGCGAGCTGCGCGACATGGCGCGCTACCGGAACGACGAGGCGGTGCGGCGCGCGGTCGGTCTGCGGCGGCTGCCGGACGTGTCGACGGTGTCGCGGGCGCTGTCGGACGTGGACGCGCGCGGCGCCGACCGGGTGCGGGCGCTGTCGCGGGACATGGCGCTGGAGCGGCTGCGCGCGCTGGGGCCGCGGCGGGTCACGGTGGACTTCGACGGCACGGTGCTGGCGACGCGGCGGCTGGCGGAAGGTTCGGCGGTGGGCTACAACCCGGGCAGGAAGGGCGAGCGCAGCTACTGGCCGCTGTTCGCCACCGTGGCGCAGACTGGCCAAACGCTCGACCTGCTGCATCGGCCGGGCAACGTGGCGGACTCCACGGGAGCTGTTGATTTCATTGGCGAAAGCATGGAGCGGCTGCGCGCCGCGCTGCCGCGCGCCCGCCTGGAGACGCGCATGGACTCGGCGTTCTTCGACGGCGGGCTGCTGGACGAGCTGGAGCGGCGCGGCGTCGACTACTCGGTGTCCGTGCCGTTCGCCCGCTTCGCCGACCTCAAGGCGGCGGTCGAGGGCCGCCGCCTCTGGCGCCGCGCCGGCCCCGGCCTGGCGTTCTTCGAGCCGCGCTGGAAGCCCGCCAGCTGGGATGGCCGCCGCCGCGTGGTCGTCGTCCGCCGCCGCGTTCCGGCGCGCCGCAAGGAGCCTCTCCAACTCGACCTGTTCGAGCCCCGCGAGCACGGCTTCGAGTTCAAGGCCGTCGTCACCAACAAGCGCGTCCGCGCCCGCGCCGTCGCGCTGTTCCACGAAGGCCGCGGCACCCAGGAGGCGACGTTCGCCGAACTCAAGTCCCAATGCGGACTCGGCTACGCGCCCAGCCGCAAGGAAGCCGCCAACCGGCTCTTCTCCCTCGCCGCCGTGCTCGCCCACAACCTCGGCCGCGAACTCCAAATGGCCACCCGAGCGCCTCTCCGGAGCACCACCGCCAAACGCTCCCCGCTCTGGGCCTTCGCCCAATTGCGAACGATGCGCAACGACTTCCTGCTTCGCGCCGGCCGATTCCTCAACCGCGCCGGAAAACCCGTCCTTTCCATCATGAGCGACGACAAGGCGGAAACCGTCATGTCCGAATACCTTGCCGCCCTCGCCACATAGTTCGGCAAAAACCTGCAACAATAGGGTGGATCCAGCCGTGAAGCCGCCGAAGTCAATCGAGCGGCATCACCTCTTTCCGAAGCGTTTCTTGCAGCGGCAGGGCGTGACGCGGCGCCAAGAGATCAGCCAGATCGCCAACCAAGCTTATGTGGAATGGCAAGACAACATCGCGATTTCGGATCAAGCACCAGAGAAGTACCTGCCCGCCATGAGCGCGGGGGTCGCCGCCGATCGTCTCGCGCTCATGCTTCGCCTGCACGCTTTGCCGGATGGCTGGGAGCAGCTGCCGTACGAGGAGTTCCTGCGCCGGCGCCGAGAGGAGATGGCGAAGATCATCCGCGAAGCGTACGGGCGGCTCATCTCGGAACCGGTGCGGCAGGATGTGGCACCGGTCGATATCGCCGCGATCATCGCGGCCGGCGAAGGGGATCGCGTGGAGTACAAGTCCACGTTGCGCATCAACCTTCACACCGGCCAGAAGGACCCGCGCATGGAAGACGCGGTTATCAAGACGATAGCCGGCTTCCTCAACACGCACGGCGGCACATTGATGATCGGCGTCGCGGACGACGGCAACCCCGTCGGCATCGAAGCGGACGTGTTCGCCAACGAAGACAAGATGCACCTGCATCTGACCAATCTCGTGAACGACCGCATCGGGCCACGCGCTTGGACGGCCATTCACGCCAACTTCGACGACCACGAAGACGTGCGCGTCCTCGTCGTGCGCTGCGAAAAGGCCCAGGCGCCCGCATATGTGAAGGAGAAGGAGGGCGGCGACGCGTTCTACATCCGCACCGGTGCCGCCACCGTCGCCCTTTCAACGCAGGAGACCGTCGAGTACATAAGGCAGCGCTTCGCTCAGCGTGTTTAGAGCCGGGAGCGCGGCCCTTCACAGACGAAGACGACCATAGCGGCCCGCAACACGGCAAGACGCATCTCATGCATGTCGGCATTATGACAGGTCACTTCCCGCGGCCCTCGCTTGGCGAGACGCTGGACGCCATCGCCGCGCACGGCATGCGGCATGTGCAGTTCAACCTCTCGTCGGCGCATCTGGCGGGGGCGCTCGCCGAGCAGACGGCCGCGACGTACCGAGGCATCCGCAACGAATTCGAGCGGCGGGGCATGACCATCGCGGCCTTGGGCGGCCCGTTCAACATGGTGGACGCGGATCCGGTGAAACGTCGGGAAGGCATTGACCAAATGCGGATGCGGATCGAGGCCTGCGCGCCGCTCGGCACCTCGGTGATCGCGACCTGCACGGGCTCTCGACATCCCGACAGCATGTGGCGGGCGCATCCGGACAACGCATCGGAGGAGGCGTGGCGGGTGTTGCGGAAAACCTTGGAGCAGCTCCTGCCGGAGGCCGAAGCAAACGACGTGGCGCTCGCCTTCGAACCGGAAGTGAACAATGTCGCCAGCACCGCCAAGCGGAGTCGCCGGCTCATCGACGAGATGGCGTCGCCGGCGCTCAAGGTGGTGATGGACGCCGCCAACCTGTTCGGCGAAGGCGAACTGCCGCGCATGGCGGAGATTCTGGACGAGGCGTTCGACCTGCTAGGCGACCACATCGCCATCGCGCATGGAAAAGACCTCGACCGAGACGGCGATGCCGGGCACCTCGCCGCCGGCACCGGCAAGCTCGACTACGCGCGCTACGTTGCACACCTGTGCTCGCTGCCCTTCGAGGTGGCCGTGATATTGCACGGCCTGCGCGAAGACCAGGTGGTCGGTTCCGTCGCCATGTTGAACCGGCACGCGCAAGCCTTCGCGGCAAAGCGCGCCACATGACGCTGGCGAAAATCGCCGTTGTCGGCTGCGGGCGTCCGGCGCAACGCTGGCACCTGCCCACCGCCGCCGAGTTGGCGAAGCGCGGGCGCATCGAATTCGTCGCGCTGTGCGACCAAGACGAGGCGTTGGCGGCGCGCGCCGGCCGGATGTTCGGCGTGCCGCACTACTCCAACATCGAGCAGATGCTCGACCGGCACCGGGACATCATGGCGGTGGACATCGTCACCGGCGATCCGACGCACCACGCGCTGGCGCGCATCGTGGCGGCGCGCGGCCGGCATTTGATGGTGGAAAAGCCGATGGCCGTGACGTTGCCTTGCTGCGACGCGATCATCAACGCCTGCCGCGAAAACAACGTGCATTTCGAGGTAGCCGAGAACTACTTCCGCATGCCCAAGCAACGGATGATTCGGCAGCTCGTTCAAGCCGGCGTGCTTGGCCGCATCGTGCGCGTGCATTTCGTGGATCCGAAAGCGCGGCGACCGTTCCAAGGAGCAGTCGAACCGCGCGGACTGGATCGCCCGGTCTCGAAATTCACGTCGTATTCGGGCCTGTGCATGGACATGGGCGCCCACCGGCTGTCGCAAATCCGCCTCTACGCGGACAGCGAACCCACGCGCATCGCCGCAACGGTGAAGCGCTATCGAACGGATCCGGAGTTCGTCCACGAGGACTGGGCGCACGCCATGATCGAATTCGAAAGCGGCGCGGTGGGTGTTTACGAAACCTCGCGTTTCGGCGAGGAAACGCTGCGCTACGCGCAAATCACCGGAACCGAGGGCATGATTGCGGATCACGACACCTTTGGCCCGACACTGCCGCTGCGGATTCTCCGCGACGGCGAAATGCGGGACGTTCCGGTGGAGTTCTTGCGCCACCGCGTCGATGCGGTGGATGTGCTGCGGCGCATCGTCGTCCACACCGATCCGCCGATGGTCTACGAGAATCCGTACGCGGACTGCGCCATCGACGACTGGAGCGTGGGCCACGCGGAGGAGATCATGAGCCTCGCCAACGCCGCGGTGAGTGGCGCGGCACCGGAATACGGGGCGTCCGGGCGGAAAGACGTGGAGATGGCAATGGCGATCTACGAGTCCTCGCTCCACAACATGCAACCCGTGGAGCTTCCGATCACCGCGTTGACGCGCTACGAACAGATGCTCCACGACGACTTCGCCGAGCGGTTTGGGCGCGCCATTGTTTGACACCGCTCGGCCCGGGCCCGCACATGCGCCGGGGTTTCGGCTTGGCATCGTCCGCAGGTTGCTGATCTCGGCAGCGGCCGCCGCCTTGGCGGTGGCGCCCGCGGCGCGCGAACCGGCCTACCAGCACGGCATTTCCCTCCTCCATCCGCTCAAGTACGGCGCGGATTTCGAGCACTTCGAGTACGCGAATCCCAATGCGCCCAAGGGCGGCCACTTGGTGCTTTCGACCACCATGAACATCGCCAATTTCTCCGGCCGACAGGGTCCCGATGTTCCCAACGCGCCGGGTTTGGGACGAACATTCGAGCGCCTGCTGGTGCGCACCGCGGACGAACTCTCCGGTCTCTACGGCTGGTTGGCGGACGGCGTGGCGCTGGCGGAAGACAAGCGCTCGCTCCGCCTGCGGCTGCATCCGGCGGCGCGCTGGCACGACGGCATGCCGATCACCACGCGGGACGTCAAGTTCTCCGTTGACGAAGTGATGGCGATGGCGTTCGGTCGCGTGTATTTCGACTCTTGGCTGGAAGGCGTGGAAGTGCTCGGGCCCCGCGAGGTGGTTGTGCGTCACCGGGATGTGTTCACGAACTCCAATCTGGTGGCGCTCACCTGGTTTCGCATCCGTCCCGCGCACTATTGGAAAGGGCGCGATGCCAGCATCGCCACGCTAACGCCGCCGGTGGGCAGCGGCCCCTATCGCATCGCCCACTTTGATCGCGGCCATGTGCAGTACGAACGGGTGGACGACTACTGGGGGCGGGACATCCCGATCAACCGCGGGCGTTTCAACTTCGATTCGATCCGCTACGAGGTCTACCGCGACGCCACCGTGGCGCGGGAGGGTTTTCGCAAGGGTTTGATCGACCTCTATTTCGAGAACGACATCCGGCACTGGGCATCCTCCTACGACTTGCCGGCGCTCGCCAACGGCCAACTGCTCCGCGACACCCGGCGCGTGCGCAAGTTCATCGGCCCGCAAATGGCCATCGCGTTGAACACGGACGTCGAAAGGTTGCGCGACGTTCGCGTCCGCGAAGCGTTGACGCTCGCCTTGGATTTCGAGTGGCAGAACCGCGTTTTTCAACATGGTTCCCAAGTGCGGGCGACCAGTTATTTCGCCGGTTCGACGTTCGCGGCGACGGAACTGCCGACGCAAGCGGAACTGGAGTTGCTGGAACCGTTTCGCGGCGAACTCCCCGAGCGTGTTTTCACCGACGTGTTTCGCTTGCCCGTTTCCACCGGCACGGGTAGAAACCGGGCGGCGCTCGCCCGCGCCCACGCGCTGCTCGCCAACGCCGGCTGGCGCATACGCGACGGCCGGCTTGTCAACGACGCCGGCGAGCCGTTCGAACTCGAAATCCTCACCCAGAATCCGTCCCACCAGCGCGTGCTGCTGCCCTACATTGAGGCGCTGCGGATGCTGGGCATTGACGCGCGCCTGCGCTTGATGGACAACGTCGCCGCGGTGAAGCTGCTGCGCGAGCGGAACTTCACCGCGTATGTGCGCAGCCATGAAGTCCTCAACCCCCCCATCGGCGAACTGCACAACCACTTCGCATCGGCCACGGTGCGCTTGGCGGGCGGCGGAAACTTGGCGGGAATTCGCGATCCCGTCGTCGACGCGCTCGTTGACGCCGCGACGCGAGCGCAATCCATCGAGGCGGTGACCGCGGCCTGCCGCGCTTTGGACCGCGTGCTGCTATGGGGCTTCTACCATGTGTTCTTGAACGAGTCCCAAGAGGAGCGGTTCCTCTACTGGGACAAGTTCGGCCGTCCCGACCACGAGGCGGTGGCCCGCTACGAATACCTCACGCAGAGCAGTTTGCGCGTTCTCGACAGCTGGTGGGTGGATGAAGAGCGGGCAAGCCGCCTCGCCGAGCGGGGCGGGTGACGCGCGGCGCACTCAAGCGTGGATGACGGAACGTCCGGCGATTCGCCAATCACCATCGGCGCGTCCCACCACGAACACCGCTAGCGCTTCGCCACCGGGTTGCACCCATGTGGCCGCAACCACCACTCCGGTGCTGCCCGCCTGCGCGGCGGTTATTTCGCCCAACGCCAAACCGCGGTCGGGCGCCAGCGCGGCCTCCAGATCGACCGCAACGTGATGGGTGTCCACGCGACCGACGCCCACGTCGGTGAAGGGGTAGCGGCAGAGGGCCGCGCCGGCAAGGCAATCTCCGTTCGCCAACGCCTGCAAGTGCTGATTGACCACCCGCGTGGCCGGCCCGGCGTCGTGTTGTTCGCCCTCGACAAACGAATCCGTGCCGAAACGCGCTTGTATTCCCCACGAACCGTCCAGCCGCGTCAACACATACGTCACCCGGTTGCGCAGGATCGGTTCGTCCTGCGCGTTGTAGCGCGTCCAGCCGCCGGCGAGATGCACCTTGTCCACGGATTCGACGCCGGGGGCGGAATGCAGACGCACCGGCTCGACGCCCACCGACCGCACCCAGCCGGTGGCTTCCCGTTTCGCCCACGACGCGCGCGCCGCGTATTCCTCCGCGGTTTCGTAGTAGGCGGGAGGGGCGATTGCCGAAACGCGCACGTGCGGATAGCTCATCACCGCCGCCCACGCCGGCGCGTCCTTGGCGCTGTCGGCGCGGAAGAACTCGCGGTAGGCGTCCTCGGGCGCGGCGAAGTGTTTGCGGGGGTTGTTCATCGTCTGACCTCTAAACCTCTTACGACCATTCCGTGTCTTGGCGGGATGGATTGTTGCCGTGCCGCGCCCGCCAGAGCTTGGCGTTGTCGTCCCACGGATGCGCCGCCAACCACTCCTCGTTCATGGCGACGCCCAGCCCCGGGCCGGGCGGCAACGGAAAGTAACCTTCCTTCTGCACCGGAAAGTCGCCCACGGTGGCGTCCTGATACCACGGATGGATGCCGCCTTCCTGGATCAGGAAGTTCGGCATGCACGCATCCAAATGCAGCGACGCGATGGTGGCGAACGGCCCGTAGCAATTGTGCGGTTGCACGCCAACGTAGTGCGCTTCGGCCATGGCGGCGATTTTCTTCAGTTCCAGGATGCCGCCCGCTTGGACGATGTCCGGTTGGATCAGGTCCACCGCTTGCAGCGGGAACAGCTCGCGGAAGTCGAACTTGGTCAACAAGCGTTCGCCGCTGGCGATGGGAATGTTCACGTTGTCCGCCACTTTCTTCAGCGCGTCGAGGTTCTGCGGCGGCACCGGCTCCTCGTAGAAGAACGGGCGGAACTCCTCCAGCCGGTTGCCGATGCGGATCGCGTCCGACGGCGACAGCCGCCCGTGAACTTCGATCAGCAGTTCGACATCGTCGCCAACCGCTTGGCGCACCGCTCGCGTCTTCTCGATGGCGAGTTCCTCGGAGGCCCGATCGATGAAGATCCCGCGATGTTCGAACGGGTCGCCCTTGAGCGCGGTCAACCCCCGTTCGACATGGTTCATCGCGTTGCGCGCCGCCCGCTCCGGCGTGACGCCATCGCAACGTCCGTAGGTCCAAATGCGCTCGCGCACCTTGCCGCCCAGCAACTGGTACACGGGCACGCCGTAGGCTTGGCCCTTGATGTCCCAAAGCGCGATCTCGATGCCGCTGATGGCGCACATCTGAACCACGCCGCCGCGCACGTGGAAGTGGTGGTAGAGGGTCTGCCAGTGGCGTTCGATGTCCATCGGATCGCGGCCGGTGATGACGCGGCCGAACTCCTCCACCATGGTCGCCGCGGCGAGCGGCCCGCAGGTGGCTTCGCCCCAGCCGGTGATGCCCTCGTCCGTTTCGACCTTGACGAAGACGTAGTTGCGGCCGACGGATGGCGCGTTGGCGGGAAACGCCTTCACGGATGTGATTTTCACGAGACCTCGCTGCTTCGAGTGGCAAGCGGGCTATTTAACCATCAAAACCGCTGTTTGCCGCCAGTGGGTATACTGACGTCGAGACACAGCGGGGGATTCGCATGTTGGGAGATTTGGAACGACAGCTCATCCGAGTGGAACTGACGCAGCGTCGGGAAGAGGGCTGCGATGTCTCCAACGTCGAGCCGCACGTGCGAGCGGCGTTGGCGGCCGAGCACGGCGACAACGCGGTGTTCGAGACGCTCTACAACGAACTCGACGCCCTTGCGCCGGCACCGTCGTTCCCCTACGACGAACCCTCGGACCTCGACGCCATCCGCGCCTTGCGCCCGGACGGGCCGCGCCGCATGGCGCTCGCGCTCAGCGACGACGCCATCCGCGACCGCATCCACGGCGCTTGGCTGGGGCGCGCCGCCGGCTGCTCCCTCGGCAAACCCGTCGAAGGCTGGCCGCGCAAACGCATCGACGCCTATTTGGAGTCCGTGGACGCGCTGCCCCTCGACGACTACATACCGTTCAAGGAAGGCGCGATTTCGCCGGGGCTGAAATCCAGCACCCGCGGCAACATCGAGTGCATGGCCCGGGACGACGACTTGGACTATCCCATCCTCGGCCTGCTCACCCTCGAGAACAAGGGCGCGGACTTCACCTCCCGCCACATGGCCAGCACTTGGCTCAGCCGTGTGCCCTACCAATTCGTTTACACGGCGGAATCCGTGGCGTACCGCAACTTCGTCAACCGCCGCTGGCCGCCGGAATCCGCGGCTTGGCGCAATCCCTATCGGGAGTGGATCGGCGCGCAGATTCGCGCCGACGTGTTCGGTTGGGTGACGCCCGGCTGGCCGGAGAAGGCGGCAGAATTCGCGCACCGGGACGCGAGCATTTCCCATGTGAAGAACGGCATCTACGGCGAGATGTTCGTCGCCGCCATGCTCGCGGCCTCGTTCGCTACCAGCGATGTGGAGGAAATCGTGCGCATCGGCCTTTCCGAGATCCCCGCGCAGTGCCGGTTGGCGGAAGCGGCGCGCGACACGCTGGCGTGGTGCAAGGAGGAAACCCGTTGGGAAGCGGTGTGGGATCGCATCAACGCGAAGTACGGCCACTACCACGGCGTCCACGCGATCAACAACGCGGCGTTGGTGGTGATGGGCATCGCGTTCGGCGCGGACGATTACGAGACCGGCATCGTGGTGGCCGTGCGCGGCGGTTGGGACACCGATTGCAACGGCGCGACGGTGGGATCGGTGCTCGGCACGAAGTTTGGCGCCGCCGCGTTGCCGGAGAAGTGGACCGGCGTGCTCGGCGACCGCCTGCTGTCGTGTGTTCGGGACAGCAACGACAACCGCATCTCCGAGCTCTCCGAACGCACGCATCGCGTCGCCAAGGACATGCTGGCGCCGCCGCGTCCGGCGCCGGCGGAGCAAGCGCCCGTCACGCTGCCGCCGGGCGCCGCGGGCGGATTGCCCGGAACATGGCGATTCGACATGAAATGGGGCGAGCCGGTGCTGACGGTGAATGCCGACTTGTCCGGCAAGGTGGAGTACCGGGCCTACGGCGAAGTCTCGAAGCTGCGCAATGTCCGCGTTGAGGGCAGCCGGGTGCGCTTCGTGTTCAGCGCCCACAAAGGCGAGACGGAAGTCGACATGGAGTTCGAAGGCACGATCGCCGGCGACCGGATAGCCGGCAATTGCGCGAGCGGCGGCATCGACTTCGAGCTCAACGCGGTGCGGATGCCATCGGTCGCTTCAGCGGAGTGACGCCGCGCTCCCGCGCGCCCAACCACATCGACGATGTCGTCCAAGTGGCGGCACGCTTACCGGCCGCTGCCGGGCGGACGGGCGCGCAACGCCTCCAGCTCGGCCGCCATCGCGTTTGCGCGGGCCTCGGCAGCACGGGCTCTTTGCTCGGCAGCGCGGGCTCTCGCTTCGGCGGTGCGGGCGTCTTCCGCCTGCCGAAGGTCGGACTCCTGGTAGGTCTCCAGCAGCCGGTTCGCGACCGGGTCGAACCAGCGCACCTTGCCCGCGTCCGGCCGCACGTTCTCCACGGGCGGCCACGGGTCGGTGTGGCACAGGCAGAGCCCCAGCACCTCGCTGTGGATGCCGCGCATGCGCTTCCCCGCGACGCGCACGGCGCGTCCGGCAAGCGCCCGCCGCCGCCGCGACGGATTCACCGGAACCTCCGCCGGCTTCGGCCCCGCGTCCCGGTACGCCCACGCCTGCAGGCGCGGTTCGGCGCGCCCGTGCGGGTCGAACAGGAAGTACTCGCGCACGCCCATCGCCTCATAGAGCCCGGCCTTTTCGTCCACGTCCTTGCGCCATGTGCCTTCGGACAGGATCTCCAGAACGAAATCCGGCGCCCGTCCTTCGTCCCAAACCGTGAACGAGCCGCGGTCGCGGCGCGGCACGCCGAACGCCACCAGCAGGTCCGGCGACAGGCGCCGCGCCGAACGCCGGCTCGGCTTCGCGCCGTCGAAGTAGACCAGCAGCTCGTGCGCGACCAGGACGTCGCCGCGGTCGCGGTAGCGCCGCTCCAAGCCAACGCGCAGATCCAAGCTGATCTGGTCATGCGCGGTGTGGACAGCCATGTCCTCCTCGTCCTCTTCCCACGGCAGGTCGCGCTCGGTGAGCAGGTGGTGCGCCGGCGGCCAGCCGTCGTGGGGTTCGAGGCCGCGCTTGGCGAACGCCTGCGCCAGCCATTCCGGCATATCGCCGTGCGCGCCGTCTCCGAGTGGGCCGGCGCCCGGCGGCGCGGTCTCCCCGGTGACATCGGCGGGCAGGCGCACCGGCTTGCGGGGTGCGGAGTCCTCTAGAACGGCTTCGGGCATCGTTTGCCTCCTGGCGGCCGGACAAGGCGTGGTGCGGGCCGCATTCGGGTGAGAGTAGCACGCTGTCCCGACACGGTTTCTGTCGATGCGTTTGCGTTCGGTGTGCCATGGCCGCCTCGCGTCGGGCGCGAAAGCGGTCATTCTGGCAATGTCGCGCCGCGCGTGGATATGGGCGATCTCTCGACTTCGCGTGGGAAATCCGCGGCAAGTGCATGGTCTCCACGGCGGCGGCGTTCGCGGTTGCCGCGTGAGACCCAGCGCTTGTTACACTCTGTCACATCAAGAACGAACGCACGTCAAGGGGGGAGAACCATGCACAGCAACGAACGGAACGCGCGGCGGGGCCAACGCTCTGCCACGGGGCTGCTTGCCGTCGCTTTTGCCGCCGGCGCGGTAATCGCCGGCATGCCGGCGGGCGCCGAGGAGGCCGGGGCGGGCGCTGACGAGATCGTTGAAGAGGTCGTCGTCACCGGCATTCGCGGCAGCCTGCAACAGTCGCTTGCCCGCAAGCGCCACGCCGACCACTTCGTGGACGCCATCACCGCCGAGGACATCGGCGCGTTTCCGGATCAGAACCTCGCGGAATCGCTGCAGCGCATCAGCGGCGTCGCCATCGACCGCAAGGAGGGCGAAGGCGCCTTCGTGAGCGTGCGCGGGCTCGGGCCGCAATTCGTGCAAACCACCATCGGCGGCCGCGTCGCCGCTTCCAACGTCGATCCCGGGCAACACGCCGGCCGAGGCCAAACCAACCGCGGCACGCGCGTGATCGGCTTCGACTCGTTCCAATCCGGCTTGGTGCAGGCGGTGGAAGTACACAAATCGCCGCGCGCCGACCATGTGGAAGGTGGCCTCGGCGGTTTCATCGACGTGCAGGCGCGCAAGCCCTTCGACCTTGGCGAGCGCCACCTCGCCGTGTCGGTGGATGCCACCCGCAACGATTTGGCGGAAGACACCGCGCCGGGCGTGTTCGTCCTTTACAGCGACCTGCTGAGCGACACGGCCGCCTTCATGGTCTCGGCGCAATGGGACAACAGGACCATCCGTTCGGACTCGCTGCACCACTACTCGTATGTGCCGAATCCCGTCACCTTGACGGTGAATGGCCAGCAAATGACCGGCTACTACCCCCGGCAGCTGCTCGGCGAGTTGCACATCACCGACCGGGATCGCCTGAACGTCTCTTCCTCCCTGCAATTGCGTCCGTCGGATCGCGTGGATCTGACGTTCGACGTGTTGTACACCGACATCTCCAACGACGAATCCGACTACTGGCGGGACTTCCGCATCCAGCAGGGGCTCGCCAACAACGTCACCGCCGCCACGCTCAGCAACGACAACGGCACCGGCGTGTTCACGTCGATCTCCACTTTCGCAGGGGCGTTCATCCAATCGGCCGCCGAGCAGGTGGACACGAGCGCCGTCACCTTCGGCGCCAACTTGCGGTTGCAGGCGACGGACCGTTTGGACATCAACGTGGACCTTTCGATCTCGGACACCGACTCTCCGAGCATGAATCGGGAATATCTGATGCGCAACACGCGCACGCAGATGAGCTACGAGAAGTTCGGGCCGGGCGGCATTCCATCGCTCACGTCCACATCGCCGTTGAACACCGAAGACTGGTACCGCGTTGTGAAGCACTCGATACAGACCCACTTGGTGGCCGACCGGGTGGTGCAATTCCGAGTGGACGCCGCCTACGAGTATTCCGAGGGGTGGCTGGAGTCCGCCCAAGCGGGTGTTCGCATCGCGCAGCAGGAACGCGGCGACCGCGCCCGCTATCTCACCAGTCGCGCGTTCATCAACCGGCCGATCACGGAGTTCGGCGGCGATGATCCATTCCCGGCGTCCAATTTCTTTGGCGGCCTCGGCAATCGGTTCCCGTCCGACATTCTCAATCCGAACCTCGACGCGATCATGGAGACGTTCGTGACGCGGCCCGCGGAGATTCTGGCCGGTCGCGGCTGGAGCACGGGAACCGAGAAATCGCTCGCCGGATACTTGGGCGGACAATTCAACGAAGACCTCAACCACCACGACGACTCCGTCGCGTTGTACGCCATGATCATGTTCGGTGGCGATTTTGGCGGCACACCGTACTCGGGCAATGTCGGCGTGCGCTATGTGAAGAACGACACGGGCTCGGTGGGACAAATCTCCCAACCGATCGGATTCGACATTTCGGATCCGACGCAGCCGGAGCTGCTGCTCTCTCCTCCGGAATTCGTGAACGTGCCGCACGAATACTCGGCCGTGCTGCCCTCCCTCAACTTGCGTTTCGATCCCCGGGAAGATGTGGTTGTCCGGGCATCGCTCGCCAAGGTGCTCAGCCGACCGGCCTACCAGGACTTGAACCCCCGCTTCACCGGCGGCGGAATCGGGCGCACGATTCGCGCCGGAAACGGCGAGCTCGACCCCACCACGGCGGTGCAGTTCGACGTGGCGGTGGAGTGGTACTTCGCGGACTTTTCGATAGCCTCGGTGGGCCTGTTCGCCAAGGACATCGACTCGTTCATTCAGCTGGACATCGACAACGTCACCTTCCCCGACGTGACCGATCCGGACACCAACCGGCCGGTGGTGTTGACGGCGCGCCGGCCGCTCAACAGCGGCAGTTCGCGAGTCACCGGTGCGGAACTCTCGTTTCAACACACGTTCGACACGCTGCCGGCGCCGTTCGACGGTCTTGGCGTGATCGCCAACTACACCTTGGTGAAGTCCGGCTCCGATTTCCGCAGCGAGAAAACGCGCGCCGCCTACAGCGTTCCGGGATTGTCCGAAAACACCATCAACTTCACGGTGTTCTACGAGAAGGACCGGTGGCGCGGACGCCTTTCCTACAACTTCCGCGACGACTTTCTCGACCAGATCGCCGACGGCCAGGGACACCCGTACTTCGTCGACGCCTACAAGCAGTTCGATGCGTCCTTCGGCTTCAACGTGAACGACAAGATCGCGCTCAGCTTCGAGGGCATCAACCTGACGGATGAGAACGTCTACTACTACAACCTGCTCGGCACCGGCGCGCAAGAACACTTCTCCAGCGCCGTCAACGCCGGCCGCAGGTACCAGTTCGGCGCGCGCTTCAAGATGTGAGGCGGTCTTAGCCGGACGCTTGACGGTTTCACTTGCCGCCATGGGCGAAGGGCTCTTCCAAGAACGCCCGGTGCAGGTGGAGCGGCCGCGGCGCCACTTCCGCTTGCTCTACGCGCCCGACGGCCGGATGCTCGGGCGCGGCGACCAAGGAGCGCTGACGTTGACGGAAGACGCCGGCGACAGCGTGATCTGGGATCGCGTCCGCGGCGGCTTCCGCCACGTCGCCACCGGCCAAGTGTTCACGGCAAGCGTCAACGGCGACGTGCATGTGGCGGACGCGCCGGTGGACGAACTGCGCGTCGCGCATGGCCCCGGCGCGCTCCCCTCCGAGTACCTAGATCATCTGCGCCGCGAAGGCTGGGTGTGTCTGACCGGCATTCTGCCGCCGGACACCGTGAACGAGCTGCAAAGAGCCGCTTGCACCGACGCCTACGAGCATCTGGAGTTCAACAACCGGGTGCCCCGCATCTGCCTGCATCCCGCGGTGGGCAGAACGGTGGCCGAGCCGATTTCGCTTTGGCTGATCCGGCAATACATGGGCACGGAGAACATTCGCCTTGGGCATCCACCCGGATTCGCCGTGTTGCTTCCGGACGACGGCCAGCGCCGGGTGCAGGGATGGCATGCGGACTTCCCCTACAACGCGGCCAACACGGACCGCGAGTACAAGCGCACGGCGCCGCCGGTGGCCGTGCAGCGCAACGTCTGCATTTCGGACTTCACCAAAGTCCGCGGCGCCACCGCCTTCAAGCTCGGCTCGCACGCGCTCGATGCGTATCCGCCCGCGCACTGGAACCCGTTGCGCGACGACGACGAACCCTACGACCGCGCCCGCCACGGCCTGCCCTACACCGGGCCGGAAGCGGACGTCATCGAAGCGCCGGCCGGCAGCATCATCCTGTACGACGCGCGAACGTGGCACCGCGCCGGCTTCAACCGCAGCGAGCACAAGCGCGCCGCCATGTTGCAGGCCATGCTCGCCGCGCGCGTGAAGGTGAAAACCGACACCTCGAGCGCCTACCAGCGCTTCGTCGCCAGCCCGTTCGCCGACGCCCTGAACGCCCGCGAACACCGGGAAATACGCCAGTTGATGGGACCGGCCTAACACCGCCCAATACCCGTCATGGCCGAAGCCCGGGAAGAAGCGGACTTGCGCAAGGAACTGGTGGCGCAATACCAGCGCGCCTCGCGGCTGGGATTGAACGAGTTGTCGTCCGGCAACCTGAGCGTTCGCTTCGGCGACAACATGCTGATTTCGCCATCGGGAGCGCAGGGCGACACCATCACCGCTGACGCCATCGTCGAGATTTCCTTTGACGGCGATGCGCGGGGCAAAGGCAAACCGTCCTCCGAATGGCGCATGCACGCCGGCGTTTACAAGCGCCACGCGGAAGCCGAAGCGGTGGTTCACACCCACTCGGACCACTGCGTGGCGCTGGCCAGCAACCTGATGTCCCTGCCCGGATTCCACTACTTGGTGGGCACCTTCGGCGGCGACGACGTGCCATGCGTCCCCTACGCCACCTTCGGCACGCAGCAGCTGGCCGACGCCGCCGCCGAAGCGCTGACGAACCGGACCGCGTGTCTGCTCGGCAACCACGGCATGATCGCCCGCGGGTACACGCTCAAAAACGCCGTCAATCTGGCGCAACGACTGGAGATCATGTGCCGCCAGTACCTCTTGGCCAGACAGTTCGGCGAGCCGGCGCGCTTGACGGCGGCGCAATGGGAGGAGTTCTTCGCGCAAGTCCGGCGCAACCAATACGGGCGCGGCCTTTGACGCATCCCGCGGCGGCCATCGACGAGCAAATGCGCGGCGGGCGCTACGCGGCCGCCGCCGACGCCGCAAGGCGGCTGCTCGACGCGCAGCCGGGGCAGCCGCAAGCGCTGTATCGCCTGGCGGTGTGCCGGCGCTACCTCGGCGAACTGGACGCGGCCGCCAAGGCGCTCGACGAACTGCAGGCGGCGGCGCCGGATTTCGCCCGCCTCTGGCAGGAGCGCGGGCATTTGGCGAAAGCGCGCGGCGACCGCCGGGGCGCCCTCGGTGCCTACCGCGAGGCGGTGCGCCGCGACGACGCCTTGGTGGCGAGTTGGCGCGGCTTGGCGGCGTTGGGCAGCGGCGCGGCGCGGCGGGAGGCCGCCGCTTGGTTGCGCTACCTCGCCGCGCTGCCGGCGCCGCTGCTCTCCGCGCGGGGTTTCAACAACAGCGGCCGGGCGTGGCAGGCCGAGCGCCTGTGTCGAGCTTTCTTGGCGCGCCACCCCAAGCATGTGGAGGCCATGCGCCTGCTCGCCGCGATCGGCTTGGGTCGAGGGGTGCTAGACGACGCCGAGTTCCTGCTCGAGAGCGCGGTGGCCTTTGCGCCGGACGATCGCGGGGCGCTCGTGGACTACATCAACGTGCTGCACAAGCGGCAGAAGTTCGGTGCGTCGTTGACGCACGCCCGGCGGTTGCTGGCCCGCGATCCGGCGAATCCCGCCAGTCGCCTCATCTGCGCCAACCAGGCGATGGCGGCCGGCGACTACGACGCCGCGTTGCAGGTGTACGACGAGGTGCTCGCCGCGCATCCCCATTCGCGCGTGGCCGGCGACGAGAAGGTGCATTTGACCCGCGGCCACGCGCTGAAGACCGCCGGCCGTTTGCGCGACGCCATCGCCGCGTACCGCCACGCCGCGCGCTTGCGCCCGGACTTCGGCGATGCGTGGTGGAGTCTCGCCAATCTGAAGGTGTACCGTTTCGAGGCGCGCGAGCGGGAACGTTTGGCCACGCTGGCCGACGCGCCGGGAACGGCGACCGAGGACCGCGTACACCTGCTGTTCGCCCTCGGCAAGGCGTTGGAGGACGCCGCGGACTACGCGGGGGCGTTCGCGCGCTACGAGCGCGGCAACGCCGTCAAGCGGCGGCAACTGCGCTACGACCCGCACCGTATGACGCGACGACTCGGCGCGCAACGGGAAGTGTGCGATCGGGCGTTCTTCCGCGCCCGCGCCGGCGGCGGCAGCCCGGCGCCGGCCCCCATCTTCGTGGTCGGCCTGCCACGCGCCGGATCGACCTTGATCGAGCAGATCTTGGCCTCCCACTCGGCGGTGGACGGCACCCTCGAACTACACCACATCGGCAGCTACGCGGCCAAGCTCGACGGTCGCCGCCGGCAAGACGAACCGCCGCGCTATCCCGCCGCCCTGCGGGATCTGGACGCCGCGGCGCGCCGGGCCTTGGGCGAGCGCTATCTGCAAGAAACGCGGCTGCACCGCCGGGGCGCGCCGCGCTTCGTGGACAAGATGCCCAACAACTTTCGCCACCTCGGCCTCATTCACCTGATCCTGCCCAATGCGAAGATCATCGACGCCCGGCGCGATGCGCTCGCCTGCTGCTTCAGCAACTTCAAGCAGCTGTTCGCCAGCGGCCAGGAGTTCAGCTACTCCTTGGCGGATCTCGGCGCCTACTACCGCGACTATGTGGCGCTGATGGCGCACTGGGAGGCGGCGCTGCCGCCGGGGCGCATCCTGCGCGTGCATCACGAAGACGTGGTGGAGGATTTGGAGGGGCAGGTGCGGCGGCTCCTCGACCATCTGGAACTGCCCTTTGAGGCGGCGTGCCTGCGCTACTGGGAGACGCCGCGTTCCATCCGCACGCCGAGCTCCGAGCAAGTGCGTCAACCCATCAACCGCGACGGCCTGTATCAGTGGCGCCGGTTCGAGCGCTGGCTGGGGCCGCTCAAGGACGCGCTTGGCGTTGCGCCCGCGGGGGACGTTTCGCCGCCGCGGGCAACCACGACCGAGCCCGCGCCGGCGGCGTGACGGCGGGCTGTTACCATCGCCCGTATCGACAACCCGTGAGGAAGCCCAGAATGAAACTCACCGCTCTCGCATTCGCCGCCCTGCTTGCCGGCGCACCCGTCCACGCCGCCGAGCTCAAAGTGGGAGACAAAGCCCCCGCGTTCGACTTGGCGTCCACCGCCGGCGGACGCTACCAACTCGGCGGGCGCACGGTGGTGCTGGCCTGGTTCCCGCGCGCCTACACGCCCGGTTGCACGATGCAATGCAAATCCATCGCCAAGCACGGCGACCTCATCCGCGCCTTCGACGTGGACTACTTCATGGTCAGCACGGACCCGCTGGAGGACAACGCCGGCTTCGCCGCCAAGCACAACGCGGACTTCCCCATGCTCTCGGACCCCACCACGGAGACGGCCAAGGCCTACGGCGTGTTCCACGAGCGCGGTTTCGCCATGCGCCACACCTTCTACATCGGCCCGGATCGCACCATTCTGGCCATCGACCGCAAGTCCAACCCGGCCACCGCCGCCGAGGACATCGCCGCCACGCTCGCCGAACTGAACGTGCCCCGGCGGCTGACCGACGCGGCCGACGCGCCGGCGGCCTCCGCGGCAACAGAGGAGTCCGGCGAATGAAAGCCATCATGGTGATGTACGACTCGCTGAATCGGCACATGCTGCCGAACTACGGCTGCGATTGGACGCTCGCGCCCAACTTCCGTCGCCTCGGCGAGCGCGCCGTCACCTTCGAGAACCACTACGTCGGCTCCATGCCCTGCATGCCGGCGCGCCGCGAACTGCACACCGGCCGGCACAACTTCCTGCACCGCTCCTGGGGGCCGTTCGAGCCCTTCGACGACTCGACGTTCACCATTCTGAAGGAGAACGGCGTCTACACGCACCTGGTGTCCGACCACTACCACTACTGGGAGGACGGCGGCGCCACCTACCACCACCGCTACTCCAGCTGGGTGAACGTGCGCGGGCAGGAGGGCGACGCGTGGAAGGGCGAGGTGGCGGATCCGGAGATTCCCGAGCACTTGGGGCGCATCAACCGCCAAGACTGGATCAACCGCAAGTACATGCGCGAGGAGGAAGGCACGCCCCAGGCGCGCACCTTCGCCGCCGGTCTGGAGTTCTTGGAGACGAACCGCGAGCAGGACAACTGGTATCTGCAAATCGAAACCTTCGATCCGCACGAGCCGTTCTTCACCCTGAAGCAGTGGAAGAACCGCTACAACTACGACTGGGACGGCCCGCACTTCGATTGGCCGAAGTACGAGCGCGTGACCGAGGACGCGGACGCCGTGGAGTACCTGCGCTACCAGTACGCGGCGTTGCTCACGCAGTGCGACCACTACCTCGGCACGGTGCTGGACTTCATGGACGCCCACGACATGTGGCGCGACACCATGCTGCTGGTGGTCACCGACCACGGCTTCCTGCTCGGCGAACACGACTGGTGGGGCAAGGCGCGCATGCCGTGGTACAACGAAACGGCGCACATCCCGTTCTTCGTTTGGGACCCGCGCTCTGGCGTCGCCGGCGCCCGGCGGCGCAGCCTCACCACCACGATCGACGTGGGCCCCACGCTGCTCGACCATTTCGGCTTCACCCCGCCGCCGGACATGGACGGCACACCCCTCGCCGCCACCGTGGCCGAAGACGCCAAGGTGCGCGAAACGGCCATCTACGGCATGTTCGGCGGCCATGTGAACATCACCGACGGTCGGCACGTGTACATGCGCGGGCCGGCCGGCGACAACGCGCCTCTCAACCACTACACGCTGATGCCCACGCACATGCGCAGCCCGTTCTCCACCCGCGAACTCGCCAACATGCGTTGGCACGAGCCGCTCTCGTTCACCAAGGGCTGCCCGGTGATGCGCATTCCCTCCACCGGGCTGGGCCGATTCGCGGAAGCGTTCCAGACGCAGCTCTTCGACTTGACCACCGACCCCGGGCAGACGAAGCCGATCGAGGATGCGGCCGCCGAGAAGCGGATGGTGGGGCTTCTGGAGGAAGCGCTGCGCGCTCACGCGGCGCCGCCGGAGCAATTCGAGCGCTTGGGGGTGACGGCGCCGTAAGCGCAAGGGCTCGACGCGGTCCTTTTGTGGTATGGTCGCGCCCTCTTTGAGGCGACGCCCGCCAACGGGCGTTTGTTGACGGGCGTTTGTTAAGGAGGAGAAACGCATGGCCGCGCGCGCGATGGGTTCCGGCGCCATTTCCTTTGGCCTAGTGTCGATACCGTGCAAGCTGTTCGCCACCGTGGACAACAGCAGCGCTGTTCGCTTCAACTACCTCAGCAAGGACGGCTCGCGCCTGCGCCAGCAGTACATCCGCGCCTCCGACGGCGAGGTGGTGGACCGTGCGGACCGCGTGCAGGGCTACGAATTCGCAAAGGGGCAGTACGTCACCTTCACGGAGGAGGAGATCAAGGCTCTGCATGTGGACGCCACCAACGCCATCGACATTGAGGAGTTCATCCCCCTCAAGGACGTCGAGCGCATCTACATCGAGCGCGTCTACTACCTGGGGCCAGACAAAGGCGCAGCCCGTTCCTACCATCTGCTGCGTGCGGCGCTCGTGAAGACTGGTCGCGCCGCCTTGGCGCGCTACGCCGCCCGCGGCAAGAACCACCTTGTTCTGATCCGCGCGTTTGGCGACGCCTTGGTGATGGAGCAGCTCAAGCACGCCGACGAGCTGCGCGCCATCGACGAAGTGCCGCTCGACCTGTGCGACGTCAGCGAGGCGGAACTCGGTCTCGCCATCCAGATTATCGATCAACGGGTGAACGACAAGTTCGAGCCGGCGAAATACAAGGACGAAGTGAAAGAAAAGATGCGGGCGTTGATCCAGCAGAAGGTGGACGGTCAGGCAATCGCCGTCGCGCCGGAGGAGAAGCACGAGGCGAAGATCATCGACCTGATGGAGGCCCTCAAAGCGTCCGTCGGCGACCGCAAGCCGGCGCGTCGCAGCGCGCCAAAGAAAACGCGCAAGGCGCCAACGAGCGCGCCCGCCACGCGCGCCAGGCGCCGCGCCCAAGGCTGAGCGCCGCCCATGCAACCGCCCACCCAGGCAGTTCGCCCGGCCGCGGCGACGCGCATCGGCGCGAGCGGCTTCACCACCGCCGAAGTGGCCGCGGCCACCGGCTTCGCGCCGCGCCGGGTGCGCGAATTCGCCCGCCGCGGCCTGCTCGCGCCCACCCGCAAGGGCAAGGGCACCATGCACTTCACGTTTCAGGACATGGCGTTCTTGCGCATGGTGCGGCGTCTGCTCGGCGCTGCCGTCCCGCCCCGCAAGGCGCTGTCTACCTTGGCCGAGCTGCAGCGCGGGTTGTCCGGCCGCGCAGCCGGCAAGACGCTTGCTGGCCTGCCCTTGGCGGCGAGCGGTGACACCATCGTGTTGCGCGCGGGCGACGGGCTGTGGGATGCGCGCACCGGTCAAGGCCACCTCGACTTCGCGCCGCGGCGTCCAAGCGGCAAGGTGGTGGCGATGGGCAAACGCGCCGCTCCGGCCGGGGCGCATGCGTCGCCGGCGGGCGAGGGGGACGCCGCCGCGGACGAGCTCGACAGCGACGACTGGTACAACCTCGGCCTCGATTTCGAGGCGACCGCGCCGCGCAAGGCCCCGCAAGCCTATCGACGCGCCATCGAGATCAATCCGGCCAATGCGGACGCGCATGTGAATCTCGGCCGCCTCCTGCAAGTGCAGGGCGACCTCAAGCGCGCCAAACGCCACTACCAAATGGCCTTGCACACCATGCCCGAGCACCAACTCGCGCTGTACAACATGGGCACGGTGTTCGACGAACTCGACGAACCCGATTCCGCCCTGGGCTACTACGCGCAAGCCCCGGACGTGCCGGACGCGCACTACAACACGGCGCGCATCTTCGAGATGCGGGGCGACGAGTTGGCGTCCCGGCGGCACATGCGCCACTACCGCGGCATGGTGGAAGCGGAATAGCTCACACCCCGCTTTCCGGCCGGTATTGGAAACCTTGTTGCAAGTGTTTTTCATTATTGTTATCAACAAGTTAAGTTGACTCTTCGCGCCGAATTGGCGCACCATGGCAGTCGCCAATCCCGTGGGAGCACACCATGAAAGCGCAAGACCCGAACATCATCGACTGCCTGAACCGCGTGCTCAAGAACGAGCTCACCGCCATCAACCAGTACTTCCTGCATTCGCGGATGTACAAGGACTGGGGGCTCAAAGCGCTCGCCGAGCACGAGCACGCGGAGTCCCTCGACGAGATGAAGCATGCGGACCGGCTCATCGAGCGCATCCTGTTCTTGGACGGCCTGCCCAATCTGCAAGACATCGGCCGCTTGATGATCGGCGAGGACGTGGCCGAGATGCTGCGTTGCGACCTCGCGCTGGAGAACGCCGCCATGCCGGTTCTGCGCGACTGCGTTGCCGCGGCGGAGACCGCTCGGGACTATGTGAGCCGCGAGCTGTTCGAGGAAATCCTCACCTCCGAGGAGGAGCATGTGGATTGGCTGGAGACGCAGTTGGAGCTCATCGAGAAGGTCGGGCTTGCGAATTACATCCAGTCGCAGATGGGTTGACTTCCGCGGGCGGCCGCATGGGCAACCGCAACAACCCCGCGCCGGCGGCGCCAAGCAAACGGCAAGCGGCTGCGGCGCTCTGTCGCGCCATCGCCACCGGCGATGTCCAAGCATTGGCGAAGGCCATCGGCCAACATCGCCAGGGCGTTGGCCACTGGAAGCCGATCATGGACGCCGCGTTCGCCGGCCGCGCCGCAATGGCGCGCCGGTTGCTCGCCGCCGGCGCCGACGCGAACGTCGTGGCCGGCACGGGCGCGCGCCACACGCCGCTGACGCGGTTGCTCCAACACCACGCCACCATCCCGAAACACGCCGGGCACGCGGAAACGTTGAAGGTGTTGCTCGAGGGCGGGGCGGACCCGCGCCGGCCGGGCGGTCCGGATCACCTCGAACCACTTGCCTACGCGGCCGTCGGCCCCGCCGAGGAACTGCTCGGCATTTTGCTGGCCAAGCAGCGTCGCCTCAGCCTGCACATGGCCGCTGCGCTGTTGGACGAGCCGCGCATGCGGCGTCACCTGCGCGAGGCGGTGCAAGCGGCCGCGGAAGACGCCCGGGGCCGCACGCCCCTGCATTATGTGGCGATGTCCGGCCGGTGGCGGACATTGGGGGCGGAGCGCTCGTTGCGCTGCGCGCGGCTGCTGCTCGCCGCCGGCGCGGCGGTGGACGCCGCCGAGGAGATCGCCGAAGGAGACGACGTGTTTCTCGCCACGCCGCTGTGGCGCGCTCTCTCTTGGCAGCGCAACCACGCGCTGGCCGAGTTGCTGCTCGACCGCGGCGCGGACCCCAGCGTCGGCGTGTTCGCGGTGACCTTCGCCGGCGATCAAGCCGGCTGCGAACTCTTGGACCGTTACGGGGCGGACTGGGACCGGCGCGTGGCCGGCCGCACGCCGCTGATGGAGCTGATGCACTTCAAGCGCCCGGCCGCCACTGCGTACCTCATCGCGCGCGGAGTGGACGTGCGGGCGACGGACGATCACGGTTTGACGGCGCTGCACTTCGCCGCCATGCGCGGCGTGCGTCCCGATTATGTGCAACGGCTGCTGGACGCCGGCGCCCGCCGGGACGCCAAGGACGCCGCCGGCAAGACGCCCCTCGACCACGCCAAAGCCAAAGGCCGCGTCCGGCTCGTCCCGCTCTTGCGTTGATCCCGCCGCGTTCTTGGGGAGCGCTGGCGCGCTTGGGTCAAACGCTACTCGGCCTTCTTGCGCACGTAGAGAACCAGCTCGTGGTGTACCAGCTCGAAGCCATGCTGCGCGGCGACCTCGCGCTGCAACACCTCAATGCGATCGCTTACGAACTCGGTGACCGTGCCGGTGTCCACGTCCACCATGTGGTCGTGGTGCTCGGTGCTGGCCAACTCGTACACCGCGTGGCCGTCATCGAAGTTGTGCCGCTCGATGATGCCGGCGGTCTCGAACTGCGACAGCACGCGGTAGATGGTGGTGAAACTCACCGACTGGTCCACCTTGAGCAGTTCGCGATAGACATCCTCTGCGGAAAGATGGTGCGGGTCCGCGCCTTCGAGCACCTCCAACACCTTCAGGCGGGGCATGGTGACCTTGAGGCCGTGGCGTTTGAGTTCGATTTGGGCAGGGTCTTGTGGCACGGTGTTCACACTTGACCGCTTCGACATGGGGCACACTAGCGGCAGGTTGCGCCGAGGTCAAATGAACAAACGCTGGAGTGAGAGCGCCGGCGGGGCGTGGCGATGAGCGTGCCCGCCACGTCCCGCCGCTTGGGCGAGGTGTTCGACGAACTCGCCGCGCGCGGGCGGGCGCGGGTTGCCGAACTCGCGCCGGACGACATGCGCCGCCTTGCGGCGTTGGGGTTGGAGGTGGCGGGCGGCTGGGCGCAACTCGGGGGCGAGGTGGATCTGTTGCGCCAGAAGGCCGTGCGTTCGGCGTTGACGCCCCAAGCGACCGCTTGGCTTGCCCGCTTGGACCTTCGGGCCCACCTGCCGAGCACCAACACGGCCCTGCTGGAACGAGCCGGCCGAATGTCCGTCAACGGCCATGTGCTTGCCGCGGAAGTGCAAACCGCCGGCCGCGGTCGCCGGGGGCGCGCTTGGCACAGCCCGTTCGGTCGCAATCTCGCGTTGTCGTTCGGCGTCGCGTTGCCGCGGCCGGCTGGGGAAATGGGAGCGTTCAGCCTCGTGGTGGGATTGGCCGTGCGCGGGGCGCTGGTGGACATCGGCTTGTGCGACGCGACGCTGAAGTGGCCGAACGACGTGTTGCTTGAAGGACGCAAGCTGGCGGGGATTTTGATCGAAATCGGCGGTCCGCCCGTGCGCGACGCGGTGGTGGGCATCGGCGTCAATGTCGGCGGCGGGAGGAATGTGGCACCGCGCGTGCGGCAGCCGGTCGCCGATGTCGCCGAGCGGGTTCGAGGCCCCTCCCGCAACCCGCTGCTCGCGGCGTTGATCAACCGGTTCGTGGACGCCGTCGGGCGCTTCGCCAGAGCGGGCTTCGCACCGTTCGTCGCCGAGTGGGAGCATGTCCACCACCACCAGAACGCATCCGTGACGTTGACTCTGCCGGGGGGCGCGGACGCGGTCACGGGCACGGCGTTGGGCGTCGATTGCGACGGTGCCCTGCGCTTGGCCACGGCGCAGGGCGTGCGGACGTTTGTGAGCGGCGAGGTGTCGCTGCGCGCGAGCGCGCCCGTCGACCTGTGATGGCCTGTTCCGCATGACCACTTTGGACATCGACATGGGCAACACGCGCACGAAGTGGCGCTGCGCCGGCGAGGTCGGCGCCCTCCCGTCGCCGACCCTGCCCGCCCTGGCCACCCGTCCGGCTCGGGTGCGGGTGGCGACGGTGCTGCGCAACGAGACGGCGTTGGCGGAAGAGGTGTACACGCGCTTCGGCGTGCGCCCGGAGTTCGCGCGGGTGCAACGGCGGCTCGATGCGCTGGTTTGCGGCTACCGCGAACCCGCGCGCCTCGGCGTCGATCGCTGGCTCGCCATCCTCGCCGCGTGGCACAGCGTCCGGAGCGCGCTCGTTGTGGTTTGCGCCGGCACCGCCTGCACGGTGGACGTCGTAGCCGCCGACGGCCGCCACCAAGGTGGCTACATCGCGCCGGGTTTGGGGTTGATGCGCGAGGCGTTGCGGCAGCGCACCGCCGGCATCCGCCCGCGCCCGGGTTCTCAACTGGATACCATGGCGCCCGGCGTCGACACGCGGAGCGCCGTGTGCTCCGGCACGAAGACGATGCTGGTAGGGTATGTCGAGTTCGCTGTCGCCGAATTTCGGCGCCGCTTTGCGGCGACGATTTTCGTCACCGGCGGAGACGCGCAACCGCTGCTCGATGGCCTGTCCGGGCCCGTGCGGCATGTGCCGACTTTGGTGCTCGACGGTTTGGCCATCGCCTTGCCCTAGCTACCTAGCTAGCTAGCTAGGACGGGCCGCGCCAAGCGCGAGTTGGACAACGGAGGGAAACGAGTTGAGGGGAATCCTGATCGTGGTCGCCACTGTCTTGTTCGTCGCCAACGTGGTGGCGATTGCGGCGTGGATCTATCACGACGAGCTGCAAGAGGCCGGCTGGCTGCCGGCCGCGGAACTGCCGACCCAAAAGGATTTCGCCCTTGCGCCGCTGCCTGCGATCGACGCGAACGCTGGGCGCGACCATTCAACGAACGCGCCCGCCGCGCCGGGTGCCCAAGCGCAAACCGAGCCGGTGGGTTGCGTGCTTGCCGGTTCCTTCAACACACGCGACCTGGCGGTCGAAGCGAGCCGCCAAGTCGCCGCGCAGGGCGGCGAGGTCCGCGTCGTGGCCAATTCCGTCGCCGCGGATCCGGACCACTTGGTGTTCGTGGCAACCGCCGACGCCGCGGCGGCGAAAGAGCTGGTGCGCGAATTGGACGCGCAGGGCGTGAGTTCCTATGTGATAGCGGGCGGCGAACGCGCGGGCGGAGTGTCCGTCGGCATGTTCCGCTCGGAGGAGCGCGCCGCGGCGCACAAGGAACGCGTGGCGGAGTTGGGCCACGACGTTCGGTTGGCGGTCATCGACCGCAAGCGGCTGACATATCGCGTGCGCGCGCTCGACGTGCCGCTCTCGGCGCTGGCGGACCTGCCCCGCCGGCCTTGCGACGAGGATGACGGCAATGACGGCAAGACGCTGGTTGCGCCAGCGTCGCAGTCGCAATAGGATGCGCTTGTTGGCGTTTCCTCTTGCGCGCTACCCTGCCGCCATAGCTCAGCGGGTAGAGCAGCTCCCTTGTAAGGAGAAGGTCCGGGGTTCGACCCCTCGTGGCGGCACCAAGTTTTTGTAACCGATTGAAATGAAAAACTTTTACGCATGTTGGCGATTTTGTGCAAATAACGGTTGACACCGCCCTTGCACAAGCGCATAGTCCCCCGCCCACTCACGTTGCGACTAGGAGGGGTTCCCGAGCGGTCAAAGGGATCAGACTGTAAATCTGACGGCTACGCCTTCGTAGGTTCGAATCCTACCCCCTCCACCACGGTGGAGGCTCCACCGTGGTCATGGTGGTTTGGTCGGCACTCTGCGAAGGCGGAAAGGCGAATTGCTTAGCGTGTATGCGGGCTTGTGGCGCGGGAGGCGTAGCGCCAAGCGTGTGTACGCGCGTTTGCGTGTATTCGCCGGCTTGGCGGGGTCCCGTTGATGGAGCAGGGCAATGGCGTTTGCGGGGTGGCGTTGCGGGTATAGTTCAGTGGCAGAACGTCAGCCTTCCAAGCTGATAAGGCGGGTTCGACTCCCGCTACCCGCTCCAGTTGACCGGTCGCCCTTGCGCGCTCACATAGCTCAGTTGGTAGAGCACTTCCTTGGTAAGGAAGAGGCCATCGGTTCGAGTCCGATTGTGAGCACCAACACGGGAACGAGGCTTTGGCAACGTGGCTGGCCGAGCACGAGCAGCAGGACCGTCGCGGATGGCTTCGACAACCGCAGGGTGGCAATAGCACGGCGAGACGGGCGCAGACCCTAGGGTTGGGCCCGGAACTTGAACATTGACACGATGGCCATGGGCGCGATGACCATGGACACCATGTCGTGTACGAACACGCAGTAACGAGGAGACGGTCGCAACATGGCCAAGCAGAAGTTCGAACGCACCAAGCCGCACATCAACGTCGGCACCATTGGGCACGTGGACCACGGCAAGACCACCTTGACCGCGGCCATGACCAAGATCTGCGCCGCTCGCCAAGGCGGCGAAGTCAAAGAGTTCGACGAGATCGACAACGCGCCCGAGGAGCGCGAGCGGGGCATCACCATCGCCACCACGCATGTGGAGTACGAGAGCCCGGCGCGCCACTACGCGCATGTGGACTGCCCCGGCCACGCCGACTACGTGAAGAACATGATCACCGGCGCCGCGCAGATGGACGGCGCCATTCTGGTGGTTTCCGCGGTGGACGGCCCCATGCCGCAGACGCGCGAGCATGTCCTTCTGGCCCGCCAAGTGGGCGTGCCCCGCATCGTCGTGTACATGAACAAGGTCGACCAGCTCGGCGACGACGAACGCGACGAGTTCGTGGAGCTGGTCACGTTGGACGTGCAGGAAATCCTGGAGCAGTACGAGTTCCCCGAAGACACGCCCATCGTCGTGGGCAGCGCTTTGAAGGCGTTGGAGGGCGACGCCGCGGAGGTTGCCGAAGGCAGCGTCATCAAGCTGGTCGAAACGCTGGATTCCTACATTCCCGAGCCCGAGCGGCCGGTCGATCAACCGTTCCTCATGCCCATTGAAGACGTGTTCACCATCCAAGGCCGCGGCACCGTGGTCACCGGGCGGGTCGACCGCGGCGTCGTCAAAGTGGGCGAGGAAGTGCAAATCATCGGCATTCGCGACACCCAGACCACCACCTGCACCGGCGTCGAGATGTTCCGCAAGCTGCTCGACGAAGGGCGCGCCGGCGAGAACATCGGCGTGCTGTTGCGGGGCACCAAGCGGGAAGACGTGGAGCGTGGCCAAGTGCTGGCCGTGCCGGGCAGCATCACTCCGCACACCCGTTTCGAGGCCGAGGTCTACGTTCTCTCCAAAGACGAAGGCGGGCGCCACACGCCGTTCTTCAAGGGCTATCGGCCCCAGTTCTACTTCCGCACCACGGACGTGACCGGCACGGTGGATCTGCCGGCAGACGTGGAAATGGTGATGCCGGGGGACAACATCAACATGGCCGTCACTTTGATCAGCCCCATCGCGATGGACGAGGGGTTGCGGTTCGCCATCCGCGAAGGGTCGCGCACCGTCGGCGCCGGCGTCGTCACGAAAGTCATCGAGTAGGCGAGCCCAAGTGGACAACAACGGCTTGGTTCGCCAAGCCGCACTGCAACCGCATCGGACGAAGGCCAGTAGCTCAATTGGTAGAGCAGCGGTCTCCAAAACCGCAGGTTGGGGGTTCGATTCCCTCCTGGCCTGCCAAACGGCGGACGAGCGGGCTTTGAGACATCAAGGCGCAGGTTGAAGGTTGAGGAAAACGGAAAGCAACGCGATGGAGGCGGGACGATAGGCGATTGGCTGAAGTGGGCGGTCGTTTTGGCGCTGCTGGCCGGCGGCGTGGTGGGCAATTGGTACTTTCAAGACGAGTCCTTGCTCATCCGCGCCTTGGGGTTGGTCGCCGCGGCGCTGGTGGCGGGCTTCGTGGCCTACACCACGGAGCGTGGCCACCGCGTGTGGAGTCTCGCTCGCGAGGCGCGCGCGGAGATTCGGCGCGTCGTGTGGCCCACGCGCCAACAGACCACCCAAACCACCGGCATCGTGCTCATCCTCATTCTGGTGTTCTCGTTGATTCTGTGGGGATTGGACTCGCTTTTGAGTTGGATGGTGCAGGGAGTGATCGGATAGCCATGCGTTGGTACGTCGTACACGCCTACTCGGGTTTCGAGAAAGCCGTCATGCGCTCGCTCAACGAGCGCATCGCGCTGTCGAACATGAAGGAGAGCTTTGGCGAAGTGCTGGTGCCCACGGAGGAAGTGGTGGAGATGCGCGCTGGAAAGAAACGCCGCAGCGAGCGCAAGTTCTTTCCCGGCTATGTGCTCGTCCACATGGACCTCAACGACGACACGTGGCATTTGGTCAAGGACACGCCGCGCGTGATGGGGTTCATCGGCGGCAAGGCCGATGCGCCCGCCCCCCTTTCGGAGCGAGACGCGGACGCCATCTTGGCGCGCGTTCGCGAGGGCAGCGAAAAGGCGACGCCGAAGACCGTGTTCGAGCCCGGCGAGCTGGTGCGCGTGATTGACGGCCCGTTCAACGACTTCAACGGCGTTGTGGAAGAGGTCAACTACGAGAAGAACCGCATGATCGTGGCCGTGACGATTTTTGGCCGTTCCACTCCGGTGGAACTGGACTTCTCGCAAGTGGAAAAGGGCTAGGGCATGGCGCGGCCAGTGGCGAAGAAAACCGCCGCCTACATCAAGCTGCAGGTGCCCGCTGGGCAGGCCAATCCGAGCCCGCCGGTGGGCCCGGCGCTCGGGCAGCACGGCGTGAACATCATGGAGTTCTGCAAGGCGTTCAACGCGCAAACGCAGGGTCAGGAGGCGGGCGTGCCGCTGCCGGTGGTGATCACCGTGTACGCCGACCGATCCTTCACCTTCGTCACCAAAACGCCGCCGGCGTCCGTGCTGCTGCGCAAGGCGGCCAACATCGACAAAGGCTCCGGCACGCCCAACACGGACAAGAAAGGCAAGGTCACGCGCGCGCAGCTGGAGGAAATCGCCAAGCAGAAAATGCCGGATCTCACCGCCGCGGACATGGACGCCGCGGTGCGCACGATCGCCGGCAGCGCCCGCAGCGCCGGCATCGAAGTGGATTTGGGTTCGGCGGAGCCGGCGCGCGCCGCGGCGCAATAGCCGGCACACGCGAGATGGCAATAACCAGCAAGCGCATGCGCGCCATCGTCGAGAAGGTGGACCGCGCCAAGAGCTACCCCGTTGAAGAAGCGGTCGCGTTGCTCCGCGAGGTGTCCAAGGCCGGCTTCGCCGAGTCCATGGACGTGGCCGTGAACCTCGGTGTGGACCCGCGCAAGTCGGAGCAGACCGTGCGCGGGGCGACCACGTTGCCGCACGGTTCCGGCAAGAAGGTCCGTGTCGCCGTGTTCGCTCAAGGAGAAGACGCCGTCGCGGCCGAAGCGGCCGGCGCCGACGCCGTCGGCTTGGAAGACTTGGCCGAACGGGTCAAGGGCGGAGAGACCAACTTCGACGTGGTGATAGCGAGCCCGGAGGCCATGCGCGTGGTCGGCGCGCTTGGCCGCATCCTAGGGCCGCGCGGCCTGATGCCCAATCCTCGCACCGGCACGGTGGCCGCCGATGTCGGCGGCGCCGTCGAAAAAGCCAAGGCCGGACAAGTGCAGTTCCGCACCGACCGCGCCGGCATCGTGCATGGCAGCGTGGGCACGACGGGCTTCGAACCTTGGCGTGTGCGCGAAAACCTGCAAGCGCTGGTTGAAGACCTCAAGAAGGCGAAGCCGGCGTCGGCCAAGGGCCAATACGTGAAGAGGATCACCTTGTCCACGACCATGGGGCCGGGGTTGCGCATCGACGAGGCGTCGTTGGCGGGCCCGGTCGGCGCGGAGTAGGTGGGCAGGAGCGAGCAGAGACGATCCGCAAATGGCGTTGCGCTTGGAACAGAAAGAGGCGATCGTGGCCGAAGTGCGCGCGGCCACCACGCACGCGTTGTCCGCGGTGCTCGCGGACTACCGCGGCATGAAGGTGGGGCAGTTGACGGACTTGCGCCGTCGCGCCCGCGAATCCGGCGTGTACTTGCGCGTTGTGCGCAACACGTTGCTGCAGCGGGCCGTGGCGGGCACGGAATACGAGTGCCTCGCCGAGGTGGCGGAAGGGCCGACGATGCTCGCCCTCTCGAATGAGGATCCCGGCGCGGTGGCGCGGCTGCTCAAGGACGCCTCGGTGGAGTTCGAGACGTTGGCGGTGAAAGCGCTGTCGGTAGGCGGTCAACTATTCGCCGCCGAGGAAATCGACCGCCTCGCGTCGTTGCCGACGCGGGAGCAGGCCATCGCCCAGGTTATGGCGACGCTCAAGGGGCCGATAGCGAAATTGGCGCGGACCCTTCACGAAGTGCCCGCGAAATTGACGCGCCTGGTGGCGGCGATTCGCGACCAGAAAGCCGGAACAACCTGAAGCGCTGAGCAGGCAAGCAAGCGTAGAACGCAAGGAGACCACCAATGGCATTGTCCAAAGACGACATTCTGCAAGCGATCGCCGACATGAGCGTCATGGAGGTCGTGGACCTCGTGAGCGCCATGGAGGAACGCTTCGGCGTCACCGCGGCTGCCACCGTGGCGCCCGCGCCGGCCGCAAGCCAAGACGACCAGAACGGCGGCGCCGAGGAGCAGACGGAGTTCACCGTTGTGCTTTCCGGCGTTGGCGAAAAGAAAGTCAACGTCATAAAGGCCGTGCGCGCCATCACCGGCCTCGGCCTGAAGGAAGCGAAAGCGCTCGTTGACGAAGCGCCTTCGCAGGTCAAAGAGGGCGTCGACAAGGACGAATCGGAGGACATCAAGAAGAAGCTGGAAGAAGCGGGCGCGACGGTCGAAGTCAAATAGCCGTTCGCAAGCGCGATGGACACATCACGCTTCGGCAAGCGCCTGCCGGCGGCAACGGTCAGCGGCGCAGCCGCCTTGGCCGCGGTTGCGCCCCAGGCGCTTGAAAGCAGGTCTGCCAAGGGCATGCGCCGCCTGTCCTTGGGAGCCGACACGCACGGAACGAGGGCCGCGATCCAATGACCTACAGCTTCACCGAGAAGAAACGCATCCGCAAGGACTTCGGCAAACTGCCGGAGGCCATGGCGATCCCCAATCTGCTCGCCATCCAGGTGGAGTCGTACGCGAAGTTCCTGCAGCGGGGCGTGCGCCCCAGCCGCCTCAAGGACCAAGGCATTCACGGCGCGTTCCGATCCGTGTTTCCCATCGCCAGCTACTCGGGCAACGCGGCCCTCGAGTACATGGATTACAAACTCCACGATCCGGAGTACGACGTGCGGGAGTGCGTGCTGCGCGGGCTCACCTACGCGGCGGCTTTGCGGGTGCGCGTGCGGTTGATCATCTACGACCGCGAGTCCTCGCAGAAGCGCGTGAAGGACGTCAAAGAACAAGAAGTGTACATGGGCACCATTCCGCTCATGACCGAGCACGGAACGTTCGTCATCAACGGCACGGAGCGCGTGGTCGTCTCGCAGTTGCACCGCTCGCCCGGCGTGATTTTCGACCACGACAAGGGCAAGACGCACTCGTCCGGCAAGGTGCTGCACAACGCCCGCGTCATTCCCTACCGCGGTTCATGGCTCGATTTCGAGTTCGATCCGAAAGACGCCGTCTATGTGCGCATCGACCGCAAGCGGAAGCTGCCGGCGACCGTGCTGCTGCGCGCGCTCGACTACAGCGCGGAGGAGATCCTCAAGATCTTCTTCGACAAGACCGTTTTCCACGTCAAGAAAGACGGCTTCTCCATGGATCTCGTGCCGCAGCGCCTGCGCGGCGAAATAGCGAGCTTCCCCATCAAGGACGGCACTGGGGCGGTGGTGGTGGACGCTGGACGCCGCGTCACCGCCCGCCATGTGCGTATTCTCGACAAGTCCGCGCGCAGCCGTTTGGACGTGCCGCGCGAGTACATTCTCGATCGGGTTACCGCAATGGACATCGCCAGCAAGGAGACGGGCGAGGTTCTGGTGCCCTGCAACACGACGATCAGCGAGGAAATCCTCGACCGGATCGTGGCCGCCGGCGTGAAAAAAATAGAAACCATCTACACCAACAAGATCGATCGCGGCGCGTTCGTCTCCGACACGCTCAAAGCCGACGCCACCACGAACCGCATCGAGGCGCTGGTGGAAATCTACCGCATGATGCGTCCCGGCGAGCCGCCAACCCGCGAGGCGGCGGAAAACCTGTTCAACAACTTGTTCTTCACGCCCGAGCGCTACGACCTTTCCGCCGTGGGGCGCATGAAATTCAACCGCCGACTGGGCACGGACCCGTCGGCGCTCGCCCGCTTGGGAAAAACAGGCGTGTTGACGAAGGAAGACATCATCGAGGTGCTGCGAACGCTCATCGACATCAAGAACGGCATTGGCTTGCCCGACGACATCGACCACTTGGGAAACCGCCGCGTCAAATCGGTGGGCGAAATGGCCGAGAACCAGTTCCGCCTCGGTTTGGTGCGCGTCGAACGCGCCGTGAAGGAACGCGTGTCGCTGGCGGAGGCCGAAGGACTCATGCCGCAGGACATGATCAACGCGAAACCCGTGGAGGCCGCCACCAAGGAGTTCTTCGGGTCCAGCCAGCTCTCGCAGTTCATGGATCAGATCAATCCGCTCTCCGAAGTCACCAACAAGCGCCGCGTGTCCGCGCTGGGGCCGGGCGGCATGACGCGCGAACGCGCCGGTTTCGAAGTGCGCGACGTCCATCCCACGCACTACGGCCGCATTTGCCCCATAGAGACCCCGGAGGGGCCGAACATCGGACTTATCAGCACACTGGCCGCCTACGCCCGAACCAATCAATACGGCTTTCTGGAGACGCCCTACCGCAAGGTGGACGCTGGCCGCGTCACCGATGCGATCGAGTACGTGTCCGCTATCGACGAAGCCGAAAAGACCATTGCGCAGGCCAACTCGAAGCTGGAGGAAGACGGTCGGTTCGTGGACGACACGGTGGACGTGCGGCACCGCGGAGAGTTCGTGAAGGCGGCCCCGGGGGACATCGACTACATGGATGTCTCGCCCAAGCAGCTCGTGTCCGTGGCCGCCGGATTGATACCGTTCTTGGAACACAACGACGCCAACCGCGCCTTGATGGGCTCCAACATGCAGCGTCAAGCCGTGCCCACCGTGCGCACGGAGACGCCGCTTGTGGGCACCGGCATCGAGCGCCACGTCGCCCGCGATTCCGGAGTCTGCGTAATCGCCAAGCGTGGTGGCGTGGTGGATGTGGTGGATTCCGGACGCGTTGTCGTGCGCGTGGACGACGACGCACTCGAGGACATGGCCGGCGTGGACATCTACCCGCTCGTCAAGTTTCGCCGATCCAACCAAGACACGTGCATCAACCAGCGCCCCTTGGTGAAGGAAGGTGACCGCATTGGCGAGGGCGACATTCTCGCCGACGGGCCGTCGGTGGACACCGGCGAACTGGCGTTGGGGCAGAACATGCGCATCGCGTTCATGCCTTGGAACGGCTACAACTTCGAGGACTCGATCCTCATCTCCGAGCGTGTCGTGGAGGACGATCGGTTCACGAGCATTCACATCCAGGAACTCACTTGCAGCGCCCGCGACACGAAGCTGGGTCCGGAGGAGATCACCGCCGACATTCCCAACGTGGGCGAGTCCGCCCTGAACAAGCTGGACGCCTCCGGCATCGTGTATGTTGGCGCCGAGGTGGCGCCCGGCGACATTCTGGTCGGCAAAGTGACGCCGAAAGGCGAATCCCAGCTAACGCCGGAAGAGAAATTGCTGCGCGCCATTTTTGGCGAGAAGGCGTCCGACGTGAAGGACACGTCGCTGCGGGTTGGAACCGGCGTACATGGCATGGTCATCGATGTGCGCGTATTCACCCGCGACGGACTGGAGAAGGACGAGCGCACTTTGGAGATCGAGCGGATGGAGCTCGCCAGAGAGCGCAAGAACTTGGACGACGAGTTCCGAATCGTGGAAAACGCCACCTTGGCGCGCCTGCGTCGAATCCTCACCGGCCAGGAGATTGCGAGCGGTCCCGGCGTGCAGCGCGTGGACGATGAAAAGCCGGTCGCCACCTTGGAGTTTCTCGACGGGCTTGAGCGCGAGGATTGGTTTCGATTGCGCATGGTGGACGATGCGTTGAACACGCAGATCGATCAGGCGGACCGGCAGCTCAAGCGCCGGCGCCGCGATCTCGACCGGCAGTTCGCCAAGAAGAAGGAGAAGCTCGAAGGCGGCGAGAAGAACTTGCGCCCCGGCGAGCTCAAGTACGTCAAGGTCTACCTCGCGGTCAAGCGCCGCATTCAGCCGGGCGACAAGATGGCCGGAAGGCACGGCAACAAAGGCGTGGTGTCCGTGATCATGCCAGTGGAGGACATGCCCTTCGACAAGAACGGCGAACCGGTTGACATCGTGCTGAACCCGCTCGGCGTGCCGTCGCGGATGAACGTGGGCCAAGTGCTTGAAACCCACTTGGGCTGGGCCGCCAAAGGCCTCGGCAAGCGCATCGGCGCTTTGCTCGACGAATCCGCGCGCAGCTCCGAGCGCGTCAAACGCGTGCGCCGGCTGCTGAACGACATCTACAACGACGGGCGTGGCAGACACGCGGACATCGACGTGCTCGCGGACGACGAGGTGCTGGCGCTTGCCGAGAGACTGCGCACGGGCGTGCCGATCTCCACGCCGGTGTTCGACGGTGCCTCCGAAGATGACATCAAGGCGTTGTTGCGCGAGGCGGACCTGCCGGCGAACGGGCAAACCATCCTCTACGATGGCCGCACGGGGGATCGCTTCGACCGTCCGGTCACGGTGGGCTACATGTACATGCTGAAGCTCGAACACTTGGTGGACAACAAGATGCACTGTCGTTCCACGGGATCCTACAGCTTGGTTACCCAACAGCCGCTGCGAGGAAAGGCGCAGTTCGGCGGCCAGCGATTCGGCGAGATGGAGGTTTGGGCCTTGGAGGCATACGGCGCCTCGCACACCTTGCAAGAGATGCTCACGGTGAAATCCGACGACGTGGGCGGGCGCACCAAGATGTACAAGAACATCGTGGACGGCAACCTCGACATGGACGCCGGCATGCCGGAGTCGTTCAACGTGCTGGTTAGAGAAATCCGTTCCCTGGGCATCAACATCGAGATGGAAACCGACTAGCCACCCGAAATTGGGGTGGTCGGGCGGATGGTCCCGGAAGGATGACCGGCCGCCGGCAACGCGCGGCAGGATGTCGTCGCCGGCAACGGGGTAGCGGAACGTAAGGACTGAAGGAAACGAAAAGGAGCCACATGAAAGGTCTGCTCAATTTCATGCGCGCAACGGAAGGCGTGGACGAGGAGTTCGACGCCTTGAAGATCGGCCTCGCCTCGCCGGAGATGGTGCGGTCGTGGTCGTACGGAGAGGTCCGCAAGCCCGAAACGATCAACTATCGGACGCAAAAGCCGGAGCGGGACGGCCTGTTCTGCGCTCGCATCTTCGGCCCGGTGAAGGATTACGAGTGCCTTTGCGGCAAATACAAGCGCCTGAAGCACCGCGGCGTGGTTTGCGAGAAGTGCGGCGTGGAGGTGTGTCTCTCCAAGGTGCGCCGCGAGCGCATGGGCCACATCGAGCTGGCAAGCCCGGTGGCGCACATCTGGTTCTTGAAATCGCTGCCGTCGCGCATCGGTCTGTTGCTGGACGAGGATCGGTCGGTGCAGCGCACACGCGTTGCGAACACCGGAGACCCTCTCCAGGACTTTGAGGAAAAGCGCTTCATCGGCACGCTGCGCTCCATCGAGAGCGTGCTCTATTTCGAGTCCTATGTGGTGGTGGACCCGGGCCTCACCGATCTCGAGGAGGGCCAACTGCTGACCGAAGAGGAGTATTTGTCGAAGATTGAGGAGTACGGCACCGAATTCGTCGCCCGCATGGGCGCGGAGGCCGTGCGCGATCTGCTCTCGAACCTCAACATCGAACGCAAGGTGGAGGAACTGCGCGAACAGATTCCGCAAACCACCTCCGAGACGAAGATCAAGAAGCTGTCCAAACGTCTCAAGCTCATGGAGGCGTTCCAATCCTCCGGCAACAAGCCGGAGTGCATGATCATGACCGTGCTGCCGGTGTTGCCACCGGACTTGCGCCCGCTGGTGCCCCTCGAAGGCGGACGTTTCGCCACCTCGGACTTGAACGATCTCTACCGTCGCGTCATCAACCGCAACAACCGCCTCAAGCGGCTGCTCGATCTGAGCGCTCCGGACATCATCGTGCGCAACGAGAAGCGCATGCTGCAAGAAGCCGTGGACGCGCTGCTCGACAACGGCCGCCGCGGCCGCGTGATCACCGGCAGCAACCGCCGGCCGCTGAAGTCCTTGGCGGACATGATCAAGGGCAAACAGGGCCGCTTCCGCCAGAACCTTCTTGGCAAGCGCGTGGACTACTCGGGTCGCACGGTGATCGTGGTGGGCCCAACGCTCAAACTGCATCAGTGCGGTTTGCCGAAGAAAATGGCGTTGGAATTGTTCAAGCCGTTCATTTTCGGCAAGCTGGTGGGGCGCGAGCTCGCCAGCAACATCAAGGCCGCCAAACGACTGGTGGAGCAAGAAACCGGCGAGGTTTGGGACATTCTCGCCGAGGTGATACGCGAACATCCGGTGCTGCTCAACCGGGCGCCCACGCTGCACCGGCTCGGCATTCAGGCCTTCGAGCCGTTGCTCATCGAAGGCAAGGCGATCCAATTGCATCCGCTGGTGTGCGCGGCGTTCAACGCGGATTTCGACGGCGACACCATGTCCGTTCACGTGCCGCTCACGTTGGAGGCGCAGCTGGAGGCGCGGGCGTTGATGATGTCCACCAACAACGTGCTCTCTCCCGCCAGCGGCGAACCCATCATCGTGCCCTCGCAGGACGTGGTGCTCGGGCTCTACTACATGACGCGCATGAACCCGAAGCGCGAGGGCGGCGCGAACGATCGCGTGTTCATGGACGTCGCCGAAGCCGTTCGGGCACACGCCACCGGCCATCTGGACATGCACGACCGGATCAAGGTTCGCATGGACGAGCAGGACGAATCGGGGCAGCTCGTCACGCACATCGTGGAGACCACCGCCGGCCGCGCGTTGGTGTACGAAGTCGTACCGCCGGAACTGCCTTTCGCGCTAGTGAACCAAACGCTCGGACGCCGGCACATCTCCGAACTCATCAACGTCTGTTACCGCAAGGTGGGCTTGAAGGAGACGGTGGTGTTCGCGGACCAGCTCATGTACATGGGCTTCGCCAACTCCACGCTGGCCGGGGCGTCCATCGGCATTGAGGACTTCGTGATCCCGGCGAACAAGCCGGCGATCATCGCCGAAGCGCAGGTGGAAGTGGACGAAATCGAAAAGCAATTCGTGTCCGGCCTCGTGACCGAGGGCGAAAAGTACAACAAGGTCGTGGACGTCTGGGGCCACGTGGAAGGCCAAATCGCCGAGGCGATGATGGGCGGTATTTCCAAAGAGCTGCCCATGGGCAGGTCGCCAACGGTGGACGAGCGGAGCGACGCGAGCGGCGAACCATCGGCGCACGCGGGGATGCTGTTCAACTCCGTGTTCATGTATTCGGATTCGGGCGCCCGCGGCTCGGCAACGCAAATGCGCCAGTTGGCAGGCATGCGCGGGCTGATGACCCGTCCGGACGGACGCATCATCGAAACGCCCATTGTCGCGAACTTCCGCGAAGGTCTTTCCGTGAACGAGTATTTCTTGTCCACGCACGGAGCGCGCAAAGGTCTTGCCGACACGGCGCTCAAGACCGCGAGCTCCGGCTATTTGACGCGGCGGCTGGTCGATGTGGCGCAGGATCTGGTGGTCACGGAAGAGAACTGCGGCACCGGCAACGGCTTGGTGATGACCGCGCTCATTCAAGGCGGAGACGTGGTCGAACCGCTTGCCGCCCGCGTGCTAGGACGCGTCGTGGCCAGCGCCGTGCTCGATCCCGCGAGCGGAAAAGAGCTGGTGCCGGAAGGCACCATGCTGGACGAAACGTGGGTGGAGCGCTTGGAAGAACTCGGCGTGGACGAGATCCATGTGCGCTCGCCCATCACCTGCGAAACCCGCCACGGCGTTTGCGTGGAGTGCTACGGGCGCGACCTCGCGCGCGGCTACAAGGTGAACGTGGGCGAAGCGGTCGGCGTGATTGCCGCGCAGTCCATCGGCGAACCCGGCACGCAGCTGACCATGCGCACGTTCCACATCGGCGGCGCCGCATCGCGTACCGTGGCTTCGGACAACATCCAAGTGAGCCACACCGGCACCGTGCGCATGCACAACCTGAAAACCGTCGAACGCGACACGGACGAACTGGAATTGGTGGTTGTCTCGCGTTCCGGCGAAATCGCCATCGTGGACGAGCACGGTCGCGAACGCGAGCGCTATCCGAAACTGCCCTACGGCACGGTGCTCAAAGTGCGCGAAGGCACCGCGGTGGAATCCGGCCAGGTCATCGCGCAGTGGGACCCGCACACCCACCCCATCATCACGGAAGTGGAAGGCCGCGTCGTCTTCAAGGACATGGAGGAGGGCCTCTCCATCAACCGGCAGATGGACGAAATCACCGGACTCACCAGCATCACCTTGATCGACGCCCAGGACCGTCCGCCGGCGGGCCAGGATCTGCGCCCGGCGGTGCGTCTCGTGGACGCCGACGGCCAACCCGTGCGCCTCGTGGGCGACCGCGACGCGGAATATCCGCTGCCGGGCAACGCCATACTGAGCTTGGAGGATGGCCAAGAGGTACACAAGGGCGACGTCATCGCGCGCATACCCCAAGAGGGGTCGAAGGCCGCGGACATCGTTGGCGGTCTGCCCCGCGTGGCGGACCTGTTCGAGGCGCGCAAGCTAAAGGAGCCGGCCATTTTGGCGGAAGCCACCGGCACCGTGAGTTTCGGCAAGGAGACGCGCAGCAAACGGCGTTTGGAGATCATCAAGGACGATGGCAACAAGGTCGCCGGCACCGAACCGGCGCTCATCCCGCTCGAACGCCAACTCTCGGTCTTCGAGGGCGAGCGCGTCGAGCGCGGCGAGGTCGTCGCCGAAGGCCCCGAGAGCCCGCACGACATTCTGCGCTTGAAAGGCGTGGCCGAGCTCGCCAAGTACATCATCTACGAAATCCAAGAGGTGTATCGGCTGCAAGGCGTCACCATCAACGACAAGCACATCGAGACCATCGTGCGGCAAATGCTCCGCAAGGCCAAGGTCGTCGCGCCGGGCGACTCGGACTTCATCGCCGGCGACGAAGTGGAGTACACCACCCTGCTTGCCGAGAACGATCGCTTGCAGGCCGAGGACAAGGAACTCGTCACATACGAGCGCGTGTTGAAGGGCATTACCAAGGCCGCCTTGGCCACGGAGTCGTTCATTTCGGCGGCGTCGTTCCAAGAGACCACCCGCGTGCTCACCGAGGCGGCGGTGACCGGCAAGCGCGACCATTTGCGCGGCTTGAAGGAGAACGTCGTGGTGGGGCGGCTCATTCCGGCCGGCACGGGCCTCACCCATCACCGAGAGCGCAAGGCGTTGCGCGAGGAGAAGCTGCAAATGCGCGACGCCCGCGAGCAAGGCGCCACCGCCGACGAGATCGAGCGGCAACTCTCGGAAGCGTTGAGCTCCAGCTAATTGCGCGCCCTGTAACGGCACCAACAACGCCGGCTGGCGTGAGGTAAAGAGCGTGGCGGTAGTGCGAATGTTCGAGAAGGACTGCGACGAACGCGAGGATTGCCGCAAGCACTATGAGCGGGTTTGATGGTGATGAAGCGGTGCATCGCGATGAAGAACTGCGAAGAAGAGCGGGAGTGCATTGCCTTCCCGAACAGAATGTATGCGATGGTGGCGAGCAACAGGATGGCCAATTTAATTTAGGTTGCGCTTTCGCATGGTCTCGGTCTCGGCGGGTGTTTACTCGGCGGTGACTGTCGCGTCCACCGGCGTTCGCTTGAACCCCTTTACCCGCAGGTCGTTCGCGTACTGCTCGTTGTAGATGATCGCGAACACCAGCCAGAGCACGGGGATGGCGATGATCGTCCACCCCAACAGCAGGTAGGCGATGATCTGTATCAGCGCCCACTTGAGATCGCCGCGGAACAACGCGGGGAACGGGCCGAAGAACAAGGTTGTCCACGAAAACCCGATCGGCACTTCCAGCTTCACGCAGCTTGCTGGGTCATATCGATCGTCCTCATCGCAATCGAACGCCGCATCGCAGCCACCAAGCAAGCCCGCAAGGAGACTTCCGAATGAGAACCATCGCCGCCTTGACCGCCCTGCTGAGAACGATCACCGCGCTGGCCGCGCTGCTGGTGTGCGCCGGGGCTTGGACGCAGGACGCGGAGGAACCCGCCGAAGCCGTCAAGGTGTTGGGCTTCACGCTGGACGTGCCCGTGCCGCCGGGCGCCTTGCCCGAATCCGCGGAGCCAGTGGTGTGGACGGACGACGGCGCCTACACGGTCTACGCGGCGAAACATCCGTGGTGTGGGTCGCTAACCGCGATCGCCGACCGTGCATATGGCGTGTTCCTTGTGCGATGCACGGACGGCAACAGCGATCTGTGGGAGGCACGGTTGCGAATGCGGCACGGCAAACCCGTTGCTTCTGGTCTCGTCGGCGTTCGGTCATACGCGGGTCCTAAAGAACATTGGGTGTCCGTCTACCTGCCTGGCAAGTTCGCGTTTATAGAACGCGACGATGATTCCGTGTACTGGCTTTCCCGACGCGGCCCCGTTGATTACGACCGGCCCCCGGAAGTCGTCTTCGACTGCGACCAGCAGGCCGACTGGGCCGACCGCCGCAAGTGTCGGGACAAGGAAGACGACTACCGCAGAAGTCTTCAGCGGAGTACGGCAACCGCATTATCGAAGGCGGATGGGATCAGAAGAATGGCGTTTGACCAAACGGTGGCGCGTCAGAGTGAAGGGGAGGACTTCTGACGTGTTGACAACCGCCGCGGCCGCGCTCGCGGAGATCGACGCGGGGCTGCGGTGGGTGGTGGACTACGCGGACGAGGTGCGGATGGCGGGAACTTGCCGGGCGCGCTGGAGCTCGCGGGCGCGGTCGAGACCATAGCGAGGAGGGTGGGGCCGCTTCGCAAGCTGGCGGACGAGGTGGAGGCCCGCGAACTCGCGCGGAGGGCGCGCGTGCGTGGCCTGCGGCGCCTGCGCCGTGAGCGGATCCGGAAACGCCCGCCCGGCCGCCGCTCGTTTGTCGCAAACCGTTGCCAACGGGCGCGTTCGGGCGCGTTGCTTCGCGTCTCGCTTGGCATATCGACGGGCATATAGGAGAGCCGCCGAAGCGCGCCGCGCTTGCGGAAAGCGCGCCCGCCCGCGGTTGACGCCGATAGCAGACGCAAACTCGGCGCGTTGGTGGAGGAGGCTAGCGCGCGCCCTGCGGGGCGCGCGCGTCGGTAGCGGCTAGCCGCGCAACTCGTCTACCAGCGCGTCCTCGTCCGGGAAATTGCCGGTGTCGTGCTTCGAGTACACCAGCTTGCCGTCCACGTTGACGTCGAAGATGCCTCCGGCGCCTTCGATGAGGAACGAGTCCTCGCCCAGCGCGTCCTTGATCTTGGCAGCCAAACTGACCGCCTTGGGCTTGTAGCCTCAGGAAGTGCAGTAGGTGATGGAAATGTCCATGGTGAATCCTCCGTTCAGCGTTCGTTGGCGGCGTCGCCGTGCGGCGGCGTCGCCGAAGTGGGCATCGAAGCAAGTCTACACCGTCCATCGTCGGGATCCACGCCGTCCGCGAGCGAACTCGCGGCGAACGCGCGCCGTGTGCTCGCCCACCTTGGGCAACCGGGGCTTTGGTGGCGCGGCGAACATGGCGTTGGGGTGGGCCGGCATGTCGATGCGGCCGGTCTCGCTTCCCACGGCGGTGCGCCGCAGTTGCGGGTGTTTGGAGAGCCCGGCCAGGTCGTTCAGCGCCCCGTAGGCGACGCGCGCCGAGCGCAGCAGGGCTTCCATTTCCGCCCGCGTGCGCTCGCCGAAGAACGCCTGCACCATGCCGTCCACCTCGGCGCGGCGTTCCATGCGCGCCGCATTGGTGGCGTAGCGCGCGTCGTCGGCGAGTTCCGGACGGCCGAGCACGGCGCCAACCAAGGATGCCCATTCGCGGTGGTTTTGCACCGAAATCACCAGCGTCGCGCCATCGCGAGTGGTGAAGCCACCGTAGGGCGCTATCGACGGATGCGCCAAGCCAACGCGTTCCGGGCCCGCGCCGGTGTAGTCGTGTTGCAGGAGCGGCACGGACATCAGTTCGGCGAGCACGTCGAACAATGAGACGCGCACCGCCGAGCCCTTGCCCGTTCTGGCCCGCTCCACCAGCGCCTCGTTGACGCCCAGCGCCGCCGCGATGCCGGTTGCGTAGTCGCAGATGGAAACGCCGACGCGCCCGTACTCGCCGGGGGCGCCGTTGATGGAGATGAGGCCGGTCTCCGCCTGCACCAGCAGGTCGTACGCCTTCATGTCCGCGTAGGGACCGGTCTGGCCGTAGCCGGAAATGTCGCAGGTGACGAGCCGCGGAAAACGCCGCCGCAGATCGTCCGAGCCCAAGCCGGCGCGCGCCGCGGCGCCCGCGGCGAGGTTTTGGATGAACACGTCCGCGCGCTCCAGAATCCGCAACACCAAGTCGCGCTCGCCGGGTGCTTTGATGTCCACCACCACGGACTCCTTGCCGCGGTTCAACCACGCGAAGTACGCGGATTGTCCGTTCGCCGCGGTGTCGTAGGCGCGCGCGAAGTCGCCGCCGGGGCGCTCCAGCTTGATCACCCGCGCGCCGGCGTCCGCCAATCGACAGCTGGCGAGCGGTCCTGCCACGGCTTGCTCGAGCGCCACCACCAGCACGCCGTCGAGCGGACGTCGCGGTGGCGAACAGCTCGCGGGGCCACCGGCGCCCGGCGCGCTCCGCGGCGCCGTCATTGATCAATGCGCTCGGACAGGGCTTTCACTTGCTTGTGCAAATTGAAGATTTGCGCCTGCAGCAACTCGCGCTCGAACGCCGCGATGTCCAGAGCCGTCTCCGATCGCGCCGGCGTTTCGCGCCGCAGCGGGAACAGCGGGCATTGCTCCTCGGGCAGGTAGCGTTGACGAAACTGCTCGTTGGACTGCTCGTAGCGAAGCATGACGGCTTCGGCTTCCTCGCTGTTGAACAACGGCGCGACGGCTCCGTTTCTTTCCACGAGGTCTTTGGCGAGGACGCGCAGCGCGTCGTAGAACGCGCTGTCGTGCGGACCGTCGAACAGGTAGGGCCGCCCTTCGACCAAGCGGGTCAGCAACGGGTTCAAGCCGACGTTGACCTCGCCGGGCGGTTCCAACGCCGAGGCGTCCACGCCAAGCAGCTGGCAGAAATCCGCGAACACGTCTCCGCCGGCAAGCCGCCGACGGTCGAACACGCGCGCAACCGTGCGTTCATCGCCGAAGGCGTCCGCCCACGGCGCCAGAACCTGCAGCCAATTGCCATGCGTGTCGATGCACTTGATCATCCAAGCGAGCAGCGATCCACCGCGTTTGACTTCCCACTGTTGCCACGCGGACTCCAGAAAGTCGTCTTGGCGACGGACGTACATGACGATGCGCATGTCGAAGCGGTCCTGCAACTTGCGGAAGATCTTCTGAAAGCCCATGGGGTTGCATAGATTCTCGGCCGACAGCACGATTGTGGACGCATCGTGCTCGTCCGCCTGAGCATCCAAGAGGTCGCCGAAGTTCGGAATGTCCCGCGCCTGCCGGTCATGCACGAAGGTGTCGAAAAACTCGGCATGCGAGCCGGTGACGGGTGATTTCGAGCGTATGTCGGGACCCGGCACGCACACGCCTTGCGCCGCCAGCGTCTCGCAATTGGCCCGCAGGCCCGCTTGAATGGCCGAGCTGCCGCCTTTCGGGCAACCGATATGTACTAGGAGCCTTCTCAACGCGCGTGTACCCGTCCCGCCACCACGGTGGATCATACCGCATGAGGTTCGCCCGGCAAGATGTCGGCGGGGGCAGCGGCGCGTCCGCGCGCTTGATTGGCGCGACTTGGCGGGGTTTGCCGGCCCCATCGTGCCGGCGCCGAGGCGGCCACAGCGCCCTCGATCCGCCGGTGGTATAGTTCCCGCGTTCAATTGCGGTCACCACCGTCGCACGGGTTCAGCCGCGATCCTCAGCAATCCCCACTGGGCGCCAGCGCTGCCGAGGGACGGTTGCCGCTGCGCCAAGGAGAGTCCGTGACCGACATCGCCCAACTCGCCGCTTCGGTGGACACCTTGAAGGAGAGCTTTGAGGAACACCGCTACATCTGCGGCGATCGCATCGCCACCGCCGTCTATCTGGCGTATCACTTGGGCAAGCCGGTGCTTATCGAGGGCCCGCCCGGGGTCGGCAAGACCGAGCTAGCCAAGACCAGCGCGGACATGTTCGAGCTGCCGCTCATACGCCTGCAATGCTACGAGGGCTTGGACGAGGCGAAGGCCATCTACGAGTGGAAGTACGGCAAACAACTGTTGTACACGCAAGTGCTCAAGGAGACGTTGGACGAGGTGCTGCAAGGCGCACGCGGTTTCGCCGAGTCCGTACGCCGCCTGCACGAGTTCGGCGACATCTTCTTCTCCGAGGAGTTTCTCGAACCGCGGCCGCTGCTCAAGGCGCTCCGCGCCGAGCATGGCTGCGTGCTGCTGATCGACGAGGTGGACAAGTCCGACCACGAGTTCGAATCCCTGCTGCTCGAGATCCTGTCGGATTTTCAAGTGTCCATCCCGGAAATCGGCACCGTGAAAGCGCATCGGACGCCGCCCATCGTGTTCCTCACCAGCAACAACACGCGGGAGATTTCCGATGCGCTCAAACGCCGCTGCCTACACCTCTACATCCCGTTTCCAGACGCCGACTTGGAGCAGCGCATTATCCACGCGCGCGTGCCGGACATTCCGCCGGAACTGCGCCGCCAACTGGTCGCGTTCATTCAAGATCTGCGGGATTTGGATCTGAAGAAGGTGCCGGCGATTTCCGAAACCATCGATTGGGCGCGCACGCTCCTGCTGCTGCACACGGACTCGCTGGCGCCGGACTTGGTGCGCGACACGCTGAACGTGATCTTGAAGTTCCAAGAGGACATCGACAACGTGGACGGCGAGATCGCTACGCTCACGCGCAAGGCGGTGGGCGCGTAGCTTGTAGAGACGCGAAAGATGTTCACAACGAGTCAATTTGTTACGCCAAGCACGGCGTTTGCCGAGCAAACTCGAACGCGCCCCGCAGGGCGCGCGTAGCCGAGCATGGACCGGACGCTCACCCAATTCGTCGCCGCGTTGCGCAACGCCGAGGTGCGCATCTCCCCGGCCGAGACCTTGGACGCCATCGGCACGGTCGAGCTGGTGGGCTACCGCGACCGCGCGTTTCTCAAAGATTCGCTCTCGCTGGTGCTGCCCAAGACCGCGGACGAGAAGGAAACCTTCGACGCCACGTTCGATCAGTTCTTCTCTTTCGAGGACGTCTCCGCTCAAACCGGCGACGACGAAGACGCAAGCGATGTCGCGCTTGGGGAAGGCGACGGCGACCGCGAGGGCCAAGGCAACGCCAACGGCGGTCGCGGCGGGGGCGGCAAGAAGAGCAAGACCCACGACGTTGAAGAGAACGATGATCTGGGGCCGGGCGAGATGGCCGCGCCGCGCTCGGCGCTCGGCAAGCTGCTGATGCAAAGCGGCACCGTGGAACTCACGATGCGCATGGCCGATGCGGCCCGCGAGGCGAAGATCGAGGAGATCCAAGTCTTCACGCAAAAGGGCCTCTACACGCGCAAGATCATGGACGCGATGGGTCTTGCGGCGCTGAACGAGGAGATTGCCGAGCGGCGGCGCAGCAACCGCGCCGCGGAACGTCGCCTCGGACGGGAACTGCGCCAGCGCCGCGATGCGTTGCGCGAGCAAGTGCGCGACTACGTGGAGCGGCAGTTCCTGCTGCACGCGGACGCCACCGGCCGCCGTTTGCGCGAGGAATTGCTGCAGAAAGTAAAGCTCTCCAACGTGGAGCAGCGCAATTTTCGGTTGATTCAAGAGATCGTCCTGCGCATGGCGAAGCGGATCGTCGCGTTGCATTCGCGGCGGCGCAAAGTGTTCAAGCGGGGCCAACTGCATGTTCCGCGCACGCTGCGGCGCAACATGAGCTACGATGGCGCCCTGTTCGACTTGCAATGGAAGTCCGTGAAGGTCGATAGACCCAAAGTGTTCGCCATTTGCGACGTTTCCGGTTCCGTGGCCAGCTACGCGCGGTTCATGCTGATGCTCCTCTACAGCTTGGAGGAGGTGATGCCGAAAGTCCGCTCGTTCGCGTTTTCGTCGGACTTGGCGGAGGTGACGGAGCTGTTCGAGCGCAACGGGATCGAGGACGCCATCGCCAAGACCCTGCGCGACTACAGCGGCGGTTCCACGGACTACGGCCAAGCCTTCGCGGACTTCCGCAAGCTGTGCATGGACGATGTGGACAACCGCACCACCATCGTGATTCTGGGCGACGCGCGCAACAACTACGGCGATCCGCGCACGGACATTCTCAAGGAGATGTACGACCGCGCCAAGCGCGTCATCTGGCTGAACCCGGAGTCCCGCAACACTTGGAACACCGGCGACGCCGAGATGCGCAAATACACCGCCTACGTCCACCAAGCCGAGGAGTGCAACTCGCTCATGCACTTGAACCGCGTGGTGGGGAACTTGCTCAAGGCGGCCGTGTGAACCTGGTTGGAGCGCTAGCGCGCTTTGTCGCTGTTCCCGCGGCGGTGATGCTAACCGCCGCCCCGCCGCCGGCCGCCGCGAACGCCATCAACGCGGACGTGGCGGGAGAAGCGCAACCTTGGACGTCCCTCGCCGTCAACGACGCCGCCGAGGACTTCCACTTCGTCATCGTCGGCGACCGCACCGGCGGCGCGCGGCCGGGGGTGTTCGAGTCCGCGGTTGGCAAAGTGAACCTGCTCGAGCCGGCATTCGTGTTGAGCGTGGGCGACTTGATCGAGGGCCGCACCGAGGATCAAGCGCAGCTGGACAAGGAGTGGGACGAGTTCGAGCGTTTCGCCGCCGGCTTCGAGGCGCCGTTCTTCTATGTGGCCGGCAACCACGACATGAGCAACGCCGTGATGGCGGAGACTTGGCGCGCCCGGTTCGGCCCCTCCTACTACCGCTTCGTCTACAAGGACGTGTTGTTCCTGGTGTTGAACTCCGAGCTGTTCGGCATGGTGCGCGATCCCGAAACGCCCGTGCCGGGGCCGTGGAAACAAGCCGAGCAACTCGCCTTCGTGGAACGGACGCTGCGCGAGTTTCCCAATCCGCGCTGGACCATCGTGCTCGTCCACCAGCCGCTTTGGGATTATCCCGGCGGCCCGCGCGGCGACTGGCCGAAGGTGGAAGCGATGCTGGGCGCGCGCGACCACACGGTTTTCGCCGGCCACTTCCACCGCTACGTGAAGGACGTTCGCCAAGGCCGCAGGTTCATCACCCTCGCCACCACCGGCGGCGGCAGCAGTCTGCGCGGTTTGCGCTACGGCGAGTTCGACCATGTGGCGTGGGTGACCATGACGGCGCAAGGGCCGCGCGTTGCGAACCTGCTGCTCGAAGGCATCCACGACGAGAACGTGGTCACCGCAAGCCGGCGGGCGGCCACCGGCGTGCTGGCCGGTTCGGTGGACTCGCTCCCGGTGTTCGGCGAGGGCGAGATGTTCGAGCGGGGCGTGGCGGCGTTTGAGGCGAGCAACTCCGGCAACGCTCCGCTGCGCGCGACATTCCATGTGGACCCGGGCCCGGACCTGCGCTACCTCGGCGCGCCGGCGCCGGTGGTGCTTCCGCCCGGCGGCACGGCGCGCGTTGAAGTGCCGTTGGCCTCGCGCGCGGGAAGCCCCATCCCGTACCGCGACATCGCCCCAGGGCGCGTGTTGTGGTCGCTGGCCACCGAGTCGGCGGAAGGCCCGGTGGAACTGCAACGCACCTACGGGTTGCTGCCGGCCACGCGGCTGCCGTTGCCGCCCGGCGCGCCGTCCAAGGTGGATGGCCACTTGGACGAATGGCCGGACTTGCCGTTCGCCGTCACCCGCCAAGGCGATGTGGCCGCCCCAGCCACCGCGCCGACCGACATCTCTTTCTCCTTCGCCCTGCGCGAGGCGGACGGCGACATACACTTCGCAGCGCGCGTCACCGACGACAGCGTGGTCGCCTCCACCGCGCTCGCGGCGGACACGCAGGATGCGTTGCTGATCTTCATGGATCCGCGCCCGGAACCCGAGCGCTCCGCCAACATGTCGTTGTTCGCCGCCGGGCGCGGCGGCCACTTGGCGCGCATGGCCGTGGCCTACCTCACCCTCGCCCGTCCCGCCTTCGCCAAATCCTTCCCCGGGGTGGCGTGGCGAACGCGGCGCACGAGCGCCGGCTATGAGGCGGAAGCGCGCATCTCCGGAGCGTTCTTGAACACCCACGCCGGCGGCCGGTGGGACACCGTGCGCGTGGGCGTTGTCGCCGTGGATTGGGACGAGGGCGATGTGGACAACCTCATTCCCTGGCATGTGCGCGGCTCAAGCGCGGTGGCGCTGCACTGGCAGCCCAACCGCTTCGGCGACGCGCCGGTGGCCGGTTCGGGAACATTCACGCGAACGCAACGCGCCCCATGATCAAGCGTCCGGCGTTGGACGCGCGACCGCCGGCCTGATCAGATCGGCGCGTCGGCAAACCCCGGCAGTCGTTCGTCAACCACCGACCACGCGGACTGGTCGTTGCGCTCGCACTGCGCCGGCACGACCGCAACCCGCTATGCTACCGCCAACTGGCGCGAACGCATCGTCGCGGCGAAGGGGAAGGGGACTCCGCACATGGCCGACCAAAAACCGCTGCTTCTGGTCGATGGCTCGTCCTACCTCTTCCGCGCCTTCAACGCGCTGCCGGATCTGCGCACCCGCGACGACTTCCCCACCGGCGCGATCCGCGGCGTCATCGGCATGCTGCGCAAGCTGCAGGCGGATTTCGCCGGCAGCCCGGTGGCGGTGGTGTTCGACGCCGGCGGGCGCACGTTTCGCACCGACCTCTACGCGGACTACAAGGCCAACCGCCCGCCGATGGCGGACGATTTGCGCGCGCAGATTCAACCGATCTTCGACATCGTCGAAGCGATGGGCATGCCGCTGCTCCGCATCCCGGACGTGGAGGCGGACGATGTGATCGGCACGCTGGCCGCCGAGGCCACGCGATCGGCGCGGCGCGTGATCGTCTCCACCGGCGACAAGGACTTGGCGCAACTGGTTTCCGACCACGTCACGCTGGTGAACACCATGACGGAAACCACCTTGGACCGGGCCGGCGTTGTCGCCAAACACGGCGTGCCGCCGGAGCGCATCGTGGACTACCTCGCGCTCATGGGCGACACCAGCGACAACATCCCCGGCGTCCCCAAGGTGGGCCCGAAGACCGCCGCCAAGTGGTTGACCGAGTACGGTTCGCTGGACGAGGTGATCGCGCGCGCGCACGAAGTGAAAGGCAAGGTGGGCGAGAACCTGCGCGCCGCGGTGGAACAGCTGCCCCTGTCGCGCCAACTCACCACCATCCGCTGCGACGTGGCGCTGGACGTCGGCATCGCCGACCTGACCGCCCGGCCGCCGGACACCGCCAAGCTGCGCGAATTGTTCGAGCGCTTCGAGTTCAAGCCGTGGCTGGAAGAACTGGGCGTCGCGGCCGCGCCCGCCGCGCCCACCACCGTGCCTTACGAGCTCCTTCTAGACGAGGACGCGCTGGCCCGGTTCCTCGACAGGGCGCGGCGAGCGGGTGAGGTCACCGTGGGCTTCCACACCGCCGGCGCCCGCTTCATGGACCGTCGGCCGGTGGGCGTGGCCTTGGAGGTGGATGGCGAGGCCGCCTATCTGCCAGTGGCGCACGACTATGTGGGCGCGCCGGCGCAGCTGTCTTGGGAGGGCTTTCTCGCCGCCGCCGGGCCGCTGCTGGAAGACCCCGCGGTGGCGAAAACCGGCCAAGATCTGAAAGCGGCGCGGAATCTCCTGGCGCGCTTCGGCGTCGCGCTTGCCGGCATCCGCAACGACACCATGCTGGAGTCCTACGTGTTGGACAGCGTGGGCGCCCGGCGCCACCACTTGGAGGATGTCGCCGGCAAGTATCTCGGCGAGGTGCCGCCGAGCTACGAGGCCATCGCCGGCAAGGGCGCGAAGCAGTTGCCCATGGACGCCATCGCGTTGGATGGCGCTGCCAGCTACGCCGCAAGCCGCGCGGCGATCACCACGCGACTGCACGCGGCGCTGCGCCAGCGCTTGGAGGAGGAAGGCACCGCGTCGGTCTACGAAGAGATAGATCTGCCCTTGGTGGCCACCCTGTCGCGCATGGAGTGCCGCGGCGCGTTGGTGGACGCCGACCTCTTGGCCGAGCACAGCCGCGAGCTGGCGGCGCGCTTGGAGGAACTCACGGCGCAGGCCTACGCCGCCGCGGGCGAGGAGTTCAATCTCGGCTCCACCAAGCAGCTGCAGGAGATCCTCTACGACAAGCTCGGCCTGCCGGCGCGCAAGAAGACGCAGAAAGGGCAGCGTTCCACCGCCGAACCGGTGCTGCAGGAATTCGCCGACAACGGCTTCGAGCTGCCGCGCGTCATCTTGGAATACCGCGCCACCTCCAAGCTGAAGTCCACCTACACCGATGCGCTGCCACTGGAAATCAACGCCAGCACCAAACGCATCCACACCTCCTACAACCAAGCCGTGGCAGCCACCGGGCGCCTCTCCTCGGCGGACCCCAATCTACAGAACATCCCCATCCGCACCGCGGAAGGGCGGCGCATCCGCCAAGCCTTCGTGGCACCGCCGGGGAAGCGCCTCATCGCCGCGGACTACTCGCAAATCGAGCTGCGCATCATGGCGCACCTTTCCGCGGACGAAGGCTTGCTGCGCGCCTTCGAGCGGGGCGACGACATCCACCGCGCCACCGCCGCGGAAGTGTTCGGCGGCGCCCAAGAAGACGTGACGGACGAGCAGCGGCGCAGCGCCAAAGCCATCAACTTCGGGCTGATCTACGGCATGTCCGCCTTCGGCCTCGCCGCCCAGCTCGGCGTGGCGCGGCGCATGGCGCAGCAGTACATCGCCCGCTATTTCGAGCGCTACCCCGGCGTGAAGGCGTACATGGAACGCGCCCGGGCGAGCGCTCACGCCGACGGCTTCGTGGAAACCGTGTTCGGCCGCCGCCTCTACCTGCCGGAGATCCGCGCCCGCCACGCCGCCCGCCGCCAAGCCGCCGAACGCGCCGCCATCAACGCGCCCATGCAAGGCACGGCGGCGGACATCGTGAAACGCGCCATGGTGGCGGTGGATCGGTTTCTGGAAACCTCCGCTTGGGATGCGGCGATGGTGATGCAGGTCCACGACGAGCTGGTGCTGGAGGTGGACGAGAAAGACACCGACGCCGTGACGGACGCGGTGCGCGGGCTGATGCGCGACGCCGCCGATCTCAGCGTGGAGTTGGTGGTGGACGTGGGCAGCGGCGGCAACTGGGACGAAGCGCATTGATGCGCGTCCTGCCGGAGGCGCGCCCTGTCGGGCGCGTTGGAGTTTGCTGCGCAAACTCGGCTCGCCGCGAAACTTAGCGCGTTGTGAAGGCCCGCGCCTCTCAAGAAGATTGGCTGGGCGTGGCGGGTTCGAGCCACTCGCGCAACGTTGCCACCGCCTCCGCCGCCCCGAGGCCGGTGAGCGCGGAAAACGCCACTACTTCGCCGCCCGGTGGCATCCCCGCGGCCACCGAACGCAACGCCTGCGCTCGGGCGCCGCGTTTCAGCTTGTCCGCTTTGCTGAGGAGCGCGAGCAGTCGCTTGCCCGATTGCTCGATCCACGCGATCATGTGTTCGTCCGCCGCGCGCAGTGGATGGCGGATGTCCATGACCAGCACCACGCCCACCACGTTGGCGCTGCCGCTCAGATACTCGTCGACGGCGCGGCCCCACGCCTCGCGGCGGGTCTTTGAGGCGCGGGCGTAGCCGTAGCCGGGGAGATCCACCAACCGCCCGCCGCCGGCGACGGTGAAGAAGTTGATCAGCTGGGTGCGCCCGGGCGTCTTGCTCACCCGCGCAAGCCGTCGTTGACCCGCGAGACGGTTCAGGGCGCTGGACTTGCCGGCGTTGGAGCGGCCGACGAAAACCGCTTCCGGCGCGTCGTCCGCGGGACACCTCGCCAGCCGGTCGGCGCTGGTCAGAAAGGTGGCCGCAAGCGGGCGCGGCGGCGGGTTGTCGGCAGGCACGGTGCTATACTCGTCCGCACTTCGGCGAACGCCGAATCTTAGCGGGAAACGAAACACGACACCGTGGGCACGCGAATCGCAACAGCCGCGTTGGGCGCGGCCCTGATCGCCGTTGGCGTCGTAGCGGACGAAGTCGCGCGCGGTGTGGAAGACGCCGAAGGCGCGGCAATCGCGGAAAATGCGGAAGGTGCGGGGGGCGCGGAAGCTGCGCAAAGCGGGCAAGAGCGTCAACCGGACATCGACGCGGGGCGTGCGTTGACGGCAACGTGCGTCGCCTGCCACGGCGAGGACGGCAACAGCGTCGTGCCCGTCTACCCCAGCATCGCCGGACAGAACGCCCGGTACCTGTTTCGCCAGATGCAGCTCATGCGCGATGGCGTCCGTCCGCCCGGGTTGATGGCCGGGCAGCTGGACGAGCACACGGACGCCGAGCTGGCGGACCTCGCCGCCTACTACGAAGCGCAAACCCCCACCGTGGGCCAAGCCGATCCGGAGCAAGCGCTCCAGCTGGGCGAGGCCATCTACCGCGGCGGCTTGTTGGACAAACGCGTTTCAGCCTGCACCGCCTGCCACGCGCCGGACGGCAGCGGCAACGCGCTGGCCGGTTTCCCGCGGCTCTCCGGGCAGCAGCCGGACTACCTGATCGAGCAGCTCAAGGCGTACCGCGAAGGGATGCGCAAGACGGACACCGACACCTACGAAGGCATGATGCGCCAGAACGCCGCCAACCTCACCGACGGCGAAATCGCCGCAATCGCCCACTACCTAGTCGGCCTGCATTAGACACAATGCCCCAAGTCATGAACAGGCACCGAGTTTGCGAAGCTAACTCCAACGCGCCCATTAGCGCGGGGCCTGTCAAGGCGCGCACCAGGGAGCAACACGCATGACCACTCGCGGACACCTCGCCTTGGCGCTCGCCGGCCTCGCCATCGCCGCGCCGACCACAGCCGAAGACGCCGCGCCGCCGGCGCCGGAGTTCTTGGAAGGCGTCCACTACACGCGGTTGCCGGTTCCCGTGGAGACCGCGGACCCCAACCGCATCGAGGTGATCGAGGTGTTCCTCTACAGCTGCGTCCACTGCTATCGGCTGGAACCGGTGCTCGACGAGTGGCCGGCGCTGCGCGAGGACGACGTGGACTTCCGCCGCCTGCCGCTGGTGAGCGAACGCAGCCCATCCATGCTGGCGTTCGGGCAGGCGTACTTCACCGCCGAGGCGCTGGACGTGCTGCCCCGCGTCCACATGCCCATCTTCACGGCCATACACGAGCACGGCTTGGACATGAGCCGCCCTGCCTACCTGCGCCGCCTGTTCGTGCGCGAAGCCGAGGTGGACGAGGAGGAGTTCGAGCGCGTGTTCAAGTCCTTCGGCGTGCGCAGCCGCGTTCGCCAAGCGGACGGCCAAAGCCGCATGTACCGCATTCTCGCCACGCCGACGTTGGTGGTGAACGGCCGCTACACGGTTGAAGTCGGCGTGGGCGGCACCGCCGGAATGTTGCTGACGGCGAACCACCTCATTGAGAAGGAGCGGGCGGCCCGCGACGCCGCGGCGGGGAACCTGCCAACGCAATAGCGGCGGCACCCCCCGGCGCGAGGCGTCGAACACCACCATGTACCTCGGCATTGATCTCGGCACCTCCGCCGTCAAAGCCGTGGTGGTGGACGAAAACGGCGGTGTCGTCCGCGAGGCCGGCGAGCCGCTTGCCGTCCACCGCCCCCAACCGAAGCACAGCGAACAGAATCCCAACGACTGGTGGCGCGCCACCTGCGCGGTGGTGGCGGAGCTCTCCGATCTCGCGCCTCACGTCGCCGCCATCGGCTTGTCCGGGCAAATGCACGGCGCGGTGCTGCTCGATGGGCGCGGGCGGGTGTTGCGGCCGGCCATCCTGTGGAACGACGGACGTTCCGAAGCCGAGTGCGCGGCGTTGGAGCAAGCCGTGCCAGTGCGCACGATCACCGGCAACCGCGCCATGCCCGGCTTCACGGCGCCGAAACTGCTCTGGGTGCGGCGCCACGAACCGGACGTGTTCGCCCGCATCAAGACGGTGCTGTTGCCGAAGGACTATCTGCGCTGGCGCATGACCGGCGAATACGCGAGCGACCTCTCCGATGCGTCCGGCACGCTGTGGTTGGACGTGGGCGCGCGCAAGTGGTCGGACGCCATGTTGCAGGCCACCGGCCTCGCAACCACGCACATGCCGCGCTTGGTGGAAGGTTGCGAAGTGAGCGCCCACTTGCACCCGCGCGTCGCGGAGGAATGGCGGATGGACGCCGTGCCGGTGGTGGGCGGCGCCGGCGACCAAGCCGCCGGCGCGGTGGGCGCGGGCGCGGTGGCGGACGGGGCGAGCTTCGTGTCGCTCGGCACCTCCGGCGTGTACTTCGTGCCGGGCGCCGAGTACCGTCCCAATCCCGAAGGCGGCGTGCATGCCTTCTGTCACGCGCTGCCGGGCATGTGGCACCAAATGTCCGTGATCCTCTCCGCGGCCAGTGCGCTCAGCTGGGTGACGCGGCTGGTGGGCGCCGCGTCCGAGGCGGCGTTGCTGGACCAGGTGGAACGCGCCGCGCCAGCGCCGGGGCCGCTGTTCTTCCTCCCCTATCTCTCCGGCGAGCGCACGCCGCACAACGACGCCAACGCCCTTGGCGCGTTCGTGGGGTTGCATCACGACGTGGATGGGGCGGCGTTGGCGCGGGCCGTTCTCGAAGGCGTGGCGTTCGCGCTGGCCGACGGCCAGCGGGCGCTGCTGGACGCCGGCGCGCGCCTTGGCGAGGTGAGCGTCATCGGCGGCGGCGCCCGCAGTCCGCTCTGGGGCCGCATCCTCGCCGCGGCGTTGGGGCGGCCTTTGCACTACCGGCAGGACGCCGCGGTCGGCCCGGCCTTGGGCGCGGCGCGGCTGGCGATGCTCGGCCACCGCGGCGGCGACGCCGCCAACGTGTGCCCCCCGGTGCCCCTCGTCGCCACCGTGGCCGCAACGCCGGCGGAGACGGAACGCGCCGCCACGCGCCTCGCCACCTACCGCGCCTTGTACCAAGACCTCAAACAGCGCTTCCCCGCTCTGCACGCGGCGTAAACCGCGCCGTTTGCGAACCGCCGCTCCACACAGCAAGTTGCCGGCCCTTGCCTTTCAAATCTAGTTTCCCGCGTCGTCGGCGAGACGGTTCCGCGGGCGGGCCGCCCGCGGTGGCACTGTCCGGCGAACCGCTGATCGGCGTGCTTTCCGGCGCGCCGGCGCGGCCATACGTTGAAGCCGTTGGCCCAGAGTTTCGCGGTCGAGTCCGCTTGGCGACGCCGACCACGGCGCGGCCCGGCGCCGTGGTGGAGTTGCGCTTGGAAACCACCGACCGCGGCCGGGTTGAAGGGCGGGTGGTGCGCGTGGTCGAAGCGGGCGACGAAGCGGCGCTTGCCGCCGAAGCGCTGTTGCGGGCGCACAAGATCCCGCGCGCATGGCCCTTCGATGCGAGCGCCCTGAAGTTGCCGGACGGGCCTTGCGCCGCCCACGCCGACGTTCCCACTTCGCCCCGCCGCGATCTGCGCGGCCTGCCCTTGGTGACCATCGACGGCGCGGACGCCCGCGACTACGACGATGCGGTGTTCGCCGAGCCGCGCCCGGACGGCGGCTGGCGCTTGGTCGTGGCCATCGCCGATGTGGCGCACTACGTGTACGCCGGATCCGCGCTGGACATTGCGGCGCGCGAGCGCGGCAACTCGCTCTATCTGCCGGATCGGGTGGTGCCGATGCTGCCGGAAGCGTTGTCGAACGGCGTCTGCTCGCTCTTGCCGGCGGTCGACCGGCTGGTGGTCGCCTGCGAGATGCGCGTGTTCGGCAACGGCCACGTCGCCCACTGGGAATTCGCCGAGGCGGTGATGCGCTCGCGCGCCCGGCTCACCTACGATGCGGTGGCCGCGTTCTTGCGCGGCGAGGCGCTTGCGGTCGAACCTGCGATCAGCGAGTCCCTGCGCGCCCTGCACGCCGTGAGCCGGGCGTTCCGCGCCCGGCGCGAGGAACGCGGCGCGTTGGACGTCGAGGCGCAAGAAACCCGTGTCGTGCTGCGCGCCGGCCGTCCCGTCGGCGTGGCGCCGGTGCGGCAAAACGACGCGCACCGCCTGATCGAGGAAGCCATGATCGCCGCCAACGTGGCCGCGGCGCGACACCTTGAGGAGCGCCGACGACGCGAGGCGAAAGGCGGCAAGGCACCCGGCGCGACATCGCCGCCGCTCTATCGCGTTCACGAACCGCCGGCCGAAGACAAACTCGAGGCGCTCGGCGCCGCGTTGCGTCTGGTCGGCGAACGCTTGCCGAAAGACAAGCCGACCCCGCGCGCCTTCGGGGACGCATGCCGTCGCGGGCGCGCCAAGTCGTCTTGGCCGCGGTGGATTTGGGACGCGCTGGTGCTGCGCTCGCTGGCGCAAGCCCGTTACGAAGCGCGGCGCCTGGGCCACTTCGGGTTGGCGCTGCCGAGCTACGTCCACTTCACGTCGCCCATTCGCCGCTACGCGGATTTGCTCGTCCACCGCATGATCAAAGGCGAGCGGCTGGCGGCGGACGATGTCGATGCCGCCGCCGCGCACATTTCGATGACGGAGCGCCGCGCTGAGGATGTGGAGCGCGGCGTGGACGCTTGGTTGAAGTGTGCGCTGGCCGAACAGCGCGTTGGCGAGGTGTGCGCCGGCACGGTGGCCGCGGTCGTGCCCTTTGGTCTTTTCGTGGAACTCGACGGCTTGGGTGCGCAGGGATTGCTCCACATCTCGCGGCTCGGCCACGACTACTACCACTATGTGGAAGCAACCATGAGCTTGGTGGCGGAACGCTCCGGGGACCGTTTCACCCTCGGCGACCGTTTGGACGTCGTGATCGAAGAAGTGTCGGTGGCCGCCGGGCGCATCAACGTTGGATTGCGGGACGGGCCGGCCAAGCGCCGACCGGGCCGGCGCCGCCGCGACCTCGCTTCTCGGTAGCGTCCCTGAAGTGCGACGAACCGCGCGCGCCACTAAGGCCGGGGTTCGACGCTGCCGCCATTCGCCGCCATCGCCCCCGGCCGCACGCGCCCCCGCCCGCCACGGCGTCGGCGGCGCCGGCGTTTGCGCGGCGCTTCGCTCGCCGCGGCGTCCTGGGCGGAGGGCAGCTCGCTTCGTTCCGCCGACGCCGGGGCGGCGCGCCGATGCTCCTCCAGCTGTTCCGGCGTCAACGACTGCGCTTCCGTCCACCACGCGGCCAATGCCGCCGGCGCCTCGCCGATTTCGGCGCGCAGCAGCAGGAAGTCGTAGGCGGCGCGGAAGCGGCGATGCGCCAACGCCGCGGTCACGTCCGCGCCCGTGCGCCGCTCCAGCGGCGGTTGCAGCTCCCAGACGTCGCGGGCGAAGTAGCCGTGCCGCCGTGGCATGGCAACGGTCTTGCGCAGGGCGGTGAAACAGCCGCTCGCCGCCACCTCGAAGGCGCGCTGGCGTTCACCGCGCGGCGCGGACGCCGCCGCGCGGATGCGTTCGATGTAGCTTGGCCAAAGCAGCGCCGCGAGCAGGAAGCCTTCCGTCACGGGCTTGCCCTCGCGCACCCGCGTGTCGCTGTTGACCAGCGCTTGGCGGAACAAGACGCCGGCGGGCGCAGCGAGCGGAAACAGCACGTCGTCCAAGCGGTGGTGCTCCAGCACCTCGAAGGTGTGCGCGCCGTGGCCGCTCAAGAACATCTTGCCAAACTCGTCGAGCAACCGCGCCGGCGGCACCTCGGCGAGCATGGCGCGGGCGGGCGCGATGGCGGCTTGTGTTTGCGGATCCATGCGCAGATCGAGCTTGGCGGCGAAGCGCGCGGCGCGCAGGATGCGCACCGGGTCTTCGCGAAAGCGGGTGGCGGGATCGCCGATCAGGCGCAACGTCCGGTTGGCGATGTCCGCCATGCCGTCGCAATAGTCCAGCAGCACATCGCCGTCGGGGTCGTAATACAGCGCGTTTATCGTGAAGTCGCGCCGGAAAGCGTCTTCGTCCACCGTGCCGTAGGCGTTGTCGCGCAATATCACGCCGTTGGCGGAAACATGGGCGCTCGCATCCCGCAAGGCGGCTCGCGGCGCGGCCGCCGCGGCTTGGACGCCGGCGGCAACATCGACCGCGCTGCGGAACGTGGAAACCTCGATCACCTCGCCGCGCATGCGCACGTGAACGATGCGGAAACGTCTGCCGATGGGCCGCGAGCGCGGCAACAAAGCGCAGATGGCATCGGGATGGGCGTCCGTGGCCACGTCGAAGTCCTTAGGGTGGCGCCCAAGCAGCAAGTCACGCACGCAACCACCCACCAAGTACGCATGGAAGCCCGCCGCGCGCAGTTTCGCCACCACCGCGCAAGCGTTGCGCGACACGCGTTGGCGCGGGATCGCGGGGGCGTGGATTCGTGTTGGCAAGAACGCGGCTCTCTTTCGGGCCAAGCGAAACCCGATCCTAGCCGATCCGCCATGTACACGCTGCGGCGCGTCTTGCGCTTGCAGCACGTGGTGCGGGCCGAACCGTCATCCCCGGCCCACCGCGATGCGAAAGCGGTAGTCGCCCTGGGCGTTGCGCGCGTCGGTCAGCCGGTGGCCATGCACGCGGCACCAAGCGGGAATGTCGTGCATGGTGCCCGGATCCGTCGCGATCACTTCCAACACGTCGCCACGGGCCAAGTGTTTGATCCGATCCTGCACGCGGATGACGGGCAGCGGGCACAACAGGCCGCGCGCGTCAAGCGCGTGGGTTGGCCTTGGTTCCTCAAGCGCCGACATGCCAAGCGGCCGGCAGTTCCGTCGGCGGCAGCGGCGCCACCTGCAACTCCTCCGCCGCGCCGTCCGGCTGCTGCAGGCGCACGGTTACCGCCTTCGCGTCGCGCCCTTGCGAATAGCGCGCCACGATGCGTGCGGCGAGCGGCGCATCCTGCCGCCGCAGATCGCCGTCCACAAGCGTGAGCGGGCCTTCGTGGCTGACCGGCCGCAGGTGCGTGAAGCGGCGGCGGTAGCCGGCCAGGAAGTTGTTCTCGCCGGCTTCGCGGCCGACGATCAGCTTGTAGCGCGGCGTCGGGCGAATGTGGCGACCCACCTTGAGCAACAAGACATCGTCCAGCGCGTAGTCTCGATCGCCCCGCGCGCGCCACAGGTCGCGCAGCTTGGCGGTGTAGGTGGCGTTGGTGAGAAAGCAGCAGCCGCCGGCCGGCTGCGCGTATTCGGTGAAGCCGTACTCCCTCGCCAACGCCATCTGCGGCTTGCGGTCGCGGCCGCGGAACCCGTGCAGCTTGTCGCGGTCCACCCAGCCGCGGCGTTCCGGCAGCGTGGGCGGCAGGTTGCGGGCGGTGAGCGGACGCAGCAGCCGGTCTCCGGCGCCGGACTCCCGGGCGATGATCGGCAGCGTGTCGGCGCGTTGCGACATCGGGCGCTGCCCCATCACCTCGCCGGTTATGGCGAAATCGAAACCGCCCTCCTCGAGCACATCCTCCACCAGCGCTTTGCGCACCATGAACACTTTGCAATCGAGACACGGGTTCAGGTTGGCGCCGTAGCCGTGCTTGGGGTTCAACACCACGTCCTTGTATTCGTCCACCACATCCACGAAGTGCAGCGGAATGCCGAGTTGCTCGGCCACCCACAGGGCGTTGTTGCGCTTGCCCTTGGCGCGGTCCTTCTTGCGGATGGCGTGCGTGTGCCCCTCCACGCAGAAGCCGGTGAAGAAGTTCACGCCATGCACTTCAACGCCTTGATCGAGCACCACCTTGGCGGCGAGCATGGAGTCCAAGCCGCCCGAGATGAGCGCCGCGGCCCGCCGTCTTCGAGCCGGCGCGGCCCGCCGTTTTCGAGCCGGCGCGGCGCGCCGCTTGCGGGGCCCGGGCGGACGCGGAGCGGTAGGCGGGGCAGGCGTTGTGGATTGTTCAACCATGCGGTTATTTTACGCTTGTTTCGTCTTGCCCGGTTCAGAACAGGAGACGCAAGTGCGCGCTTTGCTGCAACGAGTGACCCGCGCGAGCGTGGTGATCGCGGGTGAGGAAGTTGCCGCCATCGGGCCTGGCCTGCTCGTCTTCGTGGGCGTGCAGCGGGATGATGGCGAGGCGCAGGCGCGGCGTCTCGCCGAGCGCACCGCCGCGGCGCGCGTCTTCGCGGACGGGAACCACGCCATGAACCGCTCGGTGCTCGATGTCGGCGGTTCGGTGCTGGTGGTGTCGCAGTTCACGCTGGCCGCCGACACCCGGCGCGGCAACCGCCCAAGCCTCTCCACGGCGGCGGCGCCGGAGGCCGCGCTGCCGCTGTACCAGCGCTATGTGCGTGGCTTGGAAGAACGCGGCATCGCCGTTCGCACCGGCGAATTCGGCACCGACATGCAGGTGGCGCTGGTGAACGACGGGCCGGTGACCGTTCTGCTCGAAGCGACGAAGTGAGTCAAGTTCCCGAGAGGCGCCGGGTTTGCGAAGCAACTCCAAACGCCCGATCGGAGGTATTAGGCGCGGTGGAGGCCGTGGAACCAGCTTCGAGGTAGATCGACGAATGCGTCGACGGCATTGCCGAGCTGGTGGCCCTTGGATGGGCTTGCCGCAAACACCCTCTTGCCTTGTCTTTGGACTTCGCGCACGGCTGGCACAAAATCTCCATCCGCAGACAGCAGGTAGGCGACATCGTATTCACTTCGATAGGCCATGCCCACCATGTCCACCGCGATGCGGACATCCACCTGTTTCTCCACGAAGTACGGAATGCTCGCCGCGCAAAGAGCGTCCAACTGCTCGGCAAAGCCGGGCGGCACGGCATCGCGCTCGGCTGCGAGCAACTGCCGAAGGCGCGCGGCCAATGGATTGCGATCAGCCGGCATCAGGTTCCTCTCGATGCGCCCGAGCTCCACCACGACGCCCTGCTGTCGAAGAGCCGCGAGAGACCGCTCTTGGGTGTGCATCCGGGGCAGGTCGCCGGACACTTTGCCGACGTAGTAGCGGATTGCTTGCAGCCGCCGGCCCATCAAGAGCTTCTTGGCCAGTCGTTGATAGTCCAAGTCTCCACTATCCAAGCCCAACGAGCGCAGGCCGTGATACCAGTTGTTGCCATCAACAAAGACGGTGGACCGAATGGGAGCCATGCGGATTCGGTGCTTATTGAAAAACCCCCGGGGCGCCACGGTGTGGCGAAATCCCGGGGGGGGTTACCGTATGCCGCGGGGGCAACCGCGACCTATTGATGAACGCTACCGTACCGCACGGAGCCGCCGTGTCAAGCGATTTAGCTTAGCCGCTTAGGTGTTTCGCATAAATAAACACTTCAATTGAGCGTTTTCTTATTTGGCGAAACCATGTAGTTCCAATCGCCGTGAAACGCGGAGCGCCTGATGCGCACGCCGGCCAGTTCCTCGTCGCTCACCTTCACGCCGGTCGGGTACTCGTTCTCGTCCAGTTCCGCCCGGATCGACAGCCCACCGCGCGTCGTCGTGTTGGCGATCAGCTCCACCACCGCCTCGCGGCTGACCAGCGGGCGCCCGCGCCAGTTCTCCGTGATCCAGCAGAACATCCGGTGCTCGATCTTGTTCCACTTGCTGGTGCCCGGCGGGAAGTGGCACACCGACACCTCCAGCCCCGTCGCGTCTGCGACGCGCTGCAGCTCCACCTTCCACAGCCGGTTGCGCGGCCCGTTCGAGCCGCCCGCGTCCGCCGTCACCAGCAGGCGCTTCGCGTCCGGGTACGCGTGGCGTCCCATCCGCTCCCACCAGCGCCGCACCGACTCCGCCGCGAAGGACGCCGTGTCGTGGTCCACGCCCACGCTCACCCAGCCGTTGTTCGCCGCCAGGTCGTAGACTCCGTACGGAATTGCCTTGCCCAGCTCCTTGTCCTTGAAGTCGTGGACCAGCACCTTCTCCGGCTCCCCCTTCGGATGCCATTCCCTGCCGCCGTTGCGGAAATTGCCCACCAGCTCCTTCTTCTTCGTGTCCACCGACACCACCGGCTCGCCGCGGCCCTGGAACGTCTTCGCCTTGCGGTTGACGTGCCGGAACTGCGCGTCGCGGTCCGGGTGCTGCCGGCCCTCCACCGTCTTGCGGTTCGACTGCAGGCTGTAGCCCAGGTCGTGCAGCAGGCGGTTCACCGTCCGCTCGCTCGCCGGGTGGCCCTCCTTCCCCAGCGCCTCCGACAGCCGCGCCGCGCTCAGCGTCGTCCACAGCAGCGGCCCCGTCGGATCCCCGCGCGTCGCCGGGTCGACCAGCCGCCGCAGCGCCTCCACCAGCCCCGCGTCCTTCTCCTCGACGCGCTTCCGGCCCGCGCCCGGCGCCCGCTGCCGCCCCGACGACGAAACGCCCCCCGGTCCCGCCGAATCGATCTCCCGCAGCCCCGCGTGGATCCGGCTCCGCGACATCCCCGTCGCCTCCGCCACCCCCGTGACGCCGCCCCGGCCCAGCGACCGCGCCTCCGCCGCCGCCCACAGCCGCTTCGCCCGCTCGTCCAGAACCCGTTCCAGAACCAGAAACTTCCCACGTATCGACTGCGTGACGGCGTCTTCCATGACCATCGAGCCTCCTTGCCGAAGACCTCTATCGTAGCATTTATAGGAGCGAGACGCCTAAGCCAAGTTTTCAGCACTGCGCGAAGCGGACTGAGCGATGGCTGTGCATTGTCGATTCATTGGTCAGCGGACCGCGTCGAGGTGTCGTCCGCGGCCGCCAGCAGGCGAGCAAGCGCGGCCGCGGTCTTGGCGTCGAAACGCTGCTCGGCCAACTCGCGCAGAAGCGCGCGCTCTTCTTCGCGCCCCGTGCGCCGACCCTCTTCCCGTCCCGCGAGCCGGCCTTCGCTGACCAACCGTTCTTCCCATTCCCGAAGCGTTTCCGCAAGCATCGTCGGTGTCTCCATCATGTTCGCAAAGGACGGCATCCGGTCGCCGAAGCGGGGGCGCAGCACGCCGCCGCACCACACCTCGAACGACCGCGAAAGCGCCGCCTCGCCAATCCGCGCCAGAGTCCAAACGGCCCTCTCCAGCGCCGCCAGCAAGCCAGCGGCGTCCGCCGCGTCCAGCGCGAGCCACGCCCGCGCCGCGTTGCCGTCAGAAGTATGGTCGCCCTTGTATGCGCTCGCGTCAACAAGGCGGAGCGCGAAGCGTGGTTGCAATGCCGCCAAGCCCGCCGGCGCCCAAGCGGTGCGCTCCTCCACCCGCAACGGCGCGTTCCACGGCGCGCGCCCGTTGTACACCACCAGCGGCAGATGCGCGGGAACCACACCGCCCGCCGCCAACCCCGCGCCGGCGCGGAGCAGATCCCGGCGCAACAACGCGGCGTATTCCAGCATGCGCTCGGCCATGAACGGGTCTGGACGCGATTGGAACTCCAAGTGAACCAGCAGGGCTGCGCCGATACCTTGACCAGCGGCGGGCTTGAAGGGCGCCCGCCACGGCATGTCTTGCCGGCGCGCCCGGCGGTCGTCGGCCACATGCTCGGCGGGCAGCCGTTCCAGCCGGTCGAGGTCGAGCTCGTCCACCCAGTCCTCGCCGAGCAGGCGGAGCAAATCCGCCACCATGCGCGGATGGGAAAACAGCCGTTTGTTCGCCGTGTCGCCTTGCGACGCCGGCGCACCCGACGGTTGCTGGGGGAGTGCCATGCGCGGCAGTCTGCGCCGGACGCGCTGCCGTTGGGAACGGCAACTGGCTGAAATTCGCGTGTGAAATCGTCCATCGACAATGTGCGAGAAACGCCAGTTTTCCCTCTCCACATGGCTTGGCGGGCGAAAACGCCGTGCCGAGCTTCCGTTCCATCGTTCCACACTCTTCCACACCTGCGCCCAAGCCAGCGGTGCGCGGTGACCGCGCGGGTCGGCGGTAGACTTGGGAACATCGCAAGCCGCCAGTGCCGCAAACACGTTCCCAATCCAAGATGAAACACCATGCCCGCGTCGTCGTCATCGGCGGCGGCATTGTCGGCGTCGCCGTGCTCTACCACCTGACGAAGCTGGGGTGGCGCGATGTCGTCCTGGTCGAGAGGAAGCAGCTCACCGCCGGCTCCACTTGGCATGCCGCGGGCGGTTTTCACGCGATGAACAGCGACCCCAACGTGGCGAGGCTGCAAGCCTACGGCATCTCGGTTTACAAGGAGGTGGAGGAGATCAGCGGGCAGGATGTCGGCATGCATCTGACGGGCGGCCTGCAGGTGGCGGCCACGGCCGAGCGCTGGGAGGTGATTCGCTACGAGCATGCGCGGCACCGCGTTCTCGGCATCGACAGCGAGCTGCTGGGCCCGGCGCAGGTAAAAAAGCTGTGTCCCATCATCGACGCCGCCAACATCGTCGGCGGCTTGTTCGACGGCAACGAAGGCCACATCGATCCCTACGGCGCCACGCATGCGCTCGCCAAGTCGGCCCGCTTGGGCGGGGCGGAGATATACGTCAACACCAAAGTCGTCGATCTCGTTGCGAAACCGGGCGGCAGCTGGACCGTGGTGACGGACAACGGCAACATTGAGACCGACCATGTCGTCAACGCCGCCGGACTTTGGGCGCGCGAAGTCGGCGCCATGGCCGGCGTGCGGGTGCCCATCGTCCCCATCGAGCATCACTACGTCGTGACGGAAGCCATTGACGAACTCGGCGGTGCGGATCGCGAGTTGCCCTTGGTTTTGGACCTCGACGGCGAGATGTACTTGCGCCAAGAGGGCGGCGGCGTTCTCCTTGGCGTCTACGAGAAAAATTGCACCCCGTGGTCCGTGAACGGCACGCCTTGGGATTTCGGCGAGACCGATCTCTTGCCGCCGCGCTTGGACGACCTCGAAACCGCGTTGCTGAAGGGTTTTGCGCGCTTTCCGCCGGTGGCGGCCGCCGGGATTCGCCGCATCGTGAACGGGCCCTTCACCTTCGCGCCGGACGGCAATCCGCTGGTGGGCCCCGTGCGCGACGTGCCCAACTACTGGTCGTGCTGCGGCGTGATGGCGGGATTCAGCCAAGGCTGCGGCGTTGCCTTGGCGTTGGCGCAGTGGATGGTCGATGGAGAACCGGAAGGCGACATCTTCGCCATGGACGCAAGCCGATTCGGCGCCTACGCCACCAAGAGCTATGTCGTAAAGAAGGCCCGCGAGTTCTACGAAAACCGCTTCACGCTGCTGTGCCCCAACGACGAGTGGCCGGCGGGGCGGCCGAGCAAGGTGTCGGCGCTGCACGAACGCTTGGTGGCGGCGAACGGGGTGTTCGGCGCGTCCTACGGCTTGGAGGTGCCGCTGTGGTTCGCGCCCCCCGGCAGCGACCCGGTGGAAACGCCGAGTTTCCGTCGCTCCAACGCGCATGCGCCGGTTGGCGAAGAATGCCGCGCCGTTCGGGAAGGCGTGGGTATATTCGACGGCGCGTCGTTCGCCAAATACGAGATCAGCGGGCCAGACGCCGCGGCCTACCTGGATCGCCTCTGCGCGAGCCGGCTGCCCCGCGCCGGGCGCGTGCGGATGGGGCCGATGCTGCTGCCGTCCGGCCATCTGAAGGGCGATCTCACCATCATGGGCTTAGCCGACGATCGCTTCCTGGTGATCGGCTCGGGCTACCTGCAAGAGTTCCACATGCTGTGGTTTCACCAACACTTGGCCGGTCGCAACGTCCGCATCGTCAACCGCTCGGACGATCTCGCGGCGATCGCCATCGCCGGCCCGCGTTCCCGCGAGCTGTTGCGGTCGGTGGCGTCGGGGGACTTGCGCAAGGACGCCATGCCGTTCCTGTCCGCGCGCCACATGGATGTCGGCATCGCCCCGTGCGTGGTTGCGCGGTTGTCCTTCACCGGAGAACTGGGTTACGAAATCTACCTTTCCCGCGCCCATGCGCCCGCCGTGTACGACTTGCTGCTCGACGCCGGCGCCCGACTCGGCATTCGGCCCTTCGGCACCCGCGCCTTGTTGTCGCTGGGCATGGAAAAGAGTTTTGGGATTTGGTCGCGCGAATACACGCCGGACTACACGCCGGCCATGTGCGGGCTGGATCGGTTCGTGGACTACGGCAAGGCGGACTTCATCGGCCGAGAAGCCGCGCTCGCGGACCGCGAGGCGACGCCGCCGCGTCGACTTGTCGCTCTGGAGATCGATTCGGCGGACGCGGACGCTTGGGGGTTCGAGCCGGTTTGGCACAGGGACGAGTACGCCGGCTACGTCACCTCCGGCGCCTACGGCCACACCGTGGAGAAGAGCTTGGCGTTGGCCTATGTGAAAACCCCGCTCGCGGAATCCACGAACGAGGAGTTCGCGGTCCACATCGTCGATCAACGCCGGCCAGCCAGAATCCTCGCCGAACCGCCCTACGATCCGAGCGGGTCGAGGCTGCGTTCCTGATCGAGCGCCTCCGCCCCGCGTCTGTACGACGTGCGGCGAGTCACAGCTGCGCCCGTTCCCATGCGATCGGCGGATCCCCGTCGCCCGCGTCGATGGCGCGCCCGCATTCGTGGCCCGAATACACCGCATGGACGATGGCGCCCGGTGCCCGGCAGTCGCCGATGCGGTGCGTGATGATGCCGGCGTCGCCCACGCGCCCGGCGTTTGCGGTTAGTTCCTCAAAGAGCTGGGCGTTGCTCGCCCGCGCCCCAACGACCACCAGCGACGCGCACGCTCTGAGGGCATCCGCGCCGCCCGCGTAGATCGACGCCAAACGCGCGCCGTCACCGTCGAAATCGGTCACGTAGTGCTCAGTCACGATGCCGACGCCGAGCGCGATCAACCGTTCGCGGATGGCGGTCAGCTCGTTGGTCATGAACGTCCACGCCGAGACGGCGTTCGCCGGCGTCGCGATGGCGACCTCCAAGCCGCGCCGCCGCAGCAGTTCCGCCAGACAGCCGCCCATGTAGTAGTGGTCGAAGTCGTACACGAGGACTGGGCCGTCGGGTTCGGCGCCGGCCAGGATGTCGTCCGGCGTGTAAATCCGGCTGTGATCCGGCGCATCGACCGGGTGGCCCTGTTCGCTGAGCAACTGCCGCGTCCAGCGGGCACCGGTCGCCACCACCGCGTGGTCGCAACCGAAGTCCAGCACGTCCTGCGCGGTCAACTGGCTGCCGCGGTAGATCTCCACGTTGGGCATGGTCTGGATCAAGCGCGCCCGGTAATCCCGCACCCGCGCCCAAGTCGCCAGCCCCGGCAGCGCGGACTCGCGCGTTACGCGGCCGCCCAGCTCGCCGCGCGCTTCGGCCATGGTGACGCGCAAGCCCCGCAGCCCCAACACCCGGGCGCATTCAAGCCCGGCCGGCCCCGCCCCGACGATCAACACCGTCGTCTTGGGATTGCCCGGCGGGGCGCGTTCGGGATGCCAACCCCGCCGCCATTCCTCGCCCATGGTGGGGTTCTGCGTGCAGCGAACCGGAACGCCGTCGTGATAGGAGGAGACGCAGATGTTGCAACCGATGCACTCGCGGATTTCGTCCTCGCGCCCCTCGTCGATCTTCCTCGGCAGGAACGGGTCCGCTATCGACGGGCGGGCCGCGCCGATCAGGTCCAAAATGCCGCCGCGCACCTGCCGCACCATTTCGTCCGGCGAGGTGAAACGTCCCACGCCCACCACCGGCCGGTCGGTCAACGGCTTCACGAAACTGTTGATCGCCTCTTGCGCCCCCTGTTCGCTGAACCGCGCCGACGCGGTCTCGGTGGTCCAATCCGCAGACTTCACATCCCACAGATCCGGCACGTCGGCAAGCATGGCGACCACTTCGTGCGCTTCGGACGGAAGCGAGGCGCCGGGAACGCGGAGCAGCTCGTCGGTGCTGAAGCGCACCGCCACCGCGCAACGGCCGCCGACGGCGTTCTTGACGTCTTCGAGAATCTCCCGCAGCAGGCGGACGCGGTTGCCCCGCTCGCCGCCGTATTCGTCCGCGCGCTTGTTCAGCCACGGCAGCAGGAACGGGTAGGCGCCGTAGCCCATGCCGGCGTAGACGGTGACGATGTCGAAGCCGGCGCGCTCGGCGCGGAGCGCGGCTTCCACGTACCAGCGGCGCAAATCGCGCACATCGCGCCGGTCCATGGCGCGCGGCGCCGCCAAGCTCATCCAGCCGGGATAGGCGCTGTGACGCCGCGCGTTCGAGACGGACAGCGGCTGCGTCCGCGTCAGCCGGTTCGCCGTGCCGCCGCCGTGCCAAAGCTCGACCCCCGCCAACGCCCCGTGGCGGTGTACGGCGTCCACCATCATCGCGTGGACCGGGATGTCGTCGTCGTCCCACAGACGGCAATAGGGCAGCGGCGCGTCGTCGGAGCTCGGATGAATGGAGCAGTAGCCGGTGTTGACAACGCCCCAGCCGCCCTCGGCGCGCACTTCGCGCATGGCGGCGCGGGTGTGCGGCATGGCGTTGCCGGTGCCGAGCGCGTGCGGCGTTTGGTAGAACCGGTTCGGCGCGATGACCGGCCCGATCCGCACCGGCTCGAACAACACGTCGTAGCGGGGATTCCTGCTCACGCCGCGCCGAGCGCCTGCTCGAGATCCGCGATGAGATCGTCCACGCACTCGATGCCGATGGACAAGCGCACCAGATCCTTGGGGATGGGGCTGCGTTCTCCCTCAATGGAGTAGCGGTGTTCGATCAGGCTTTCCACGCCGCCGAGCGAGGTCGCACGGGTGAACACCCGGCAGCGCTTGACCACCTCCAAGGCGCGCCGCGCGTCGCCCTTGACGCGCAGCGACAGCATGCCGCCGAAGCCGCCGTCCATCTGGCGCTTGGCGATGTCGTGGCGCGGATGGCTCGGCAGGCCCGGATACAGCACCGCCGCGAGCGCCGGGTGCCCCTCGAAGTGGCGCGCTATCGCCAGCGCGGACTCGCACGCTTTGCGCACGCGCAGGAACAGCGTGCGCATGCCCCGTTGCAGCAGCCACGCCTCGAAAGCCCCGACGATGGCGCCGCCCTGCAGCCGCACGTCGCGGATGCCCTCCCAGAGCGCGTCCCGGCGCGCCGTCACCACCGCGCCGGCGACCACGTCGCAATGGCCGTTCAGGTACTTGGTGGCCGAATGCACCACGAGGTCCGCGCCGTGTTCCAGCGGCCGCGTCAGCACCGGCGTCGTCACCGTGGAATCGACCACCAGCGTCGCGCCGGCGCGGCGCGCTATCGCGGCAGCGTCGGCGATGTCGATGATGTCCCAGGTGGGATTGGTGGGCGACTCGATCCACAACAGCCGGGTGTCCTCCCGCTCCACGGATCGCGCCAACGCGCCCGGGTCGGCGGGGTCGAAGAGTTCCAATCCGATGCCCCACTGCGTGCAGAAGCGCGCGAGCCACTTGCGCAGCCCCCAATACATGATCTTCGGGGCGACAATCCTCTCGCCGGGCCTCAAGCACTGCACAACAGCCATGGCCGCGGCCATGCCGGAACCGAACAACAACGCGTCGGCGCCGCCCTCGAGTTTCGCAAGCGTGTTCTCGGGGACCACATAGCCGGGGTTCTCGTCGCGCCCGTAGCTGTGGCGGGAGTCGATGAGCTGGTAGTCGCCATCACGCACATAGGTGGTTGACGGAAAGATGCCGGGCGCAAGCCCGCCGGTGGCGCGGTCGATCTGACCAAGCGCTTGGGCGTTCACGGTTTCCGGCGCGAGCGCGGCGTTGTCGTCCACGAACCTCCCTCCCGTCACGCACGCGGGGCCAAGATCGCCAGCCACGTAGTCTCGCACGAAACGACCCGCCGTTTGCCTTGCCGGCTTGGTCTGCCGACACCGACGAAGCCTCGGGTGCTGGCCATCCTGTGCGACCTCTCGGGCGAACTCGCGCCGCTCGGCGTGACGTCCACCGGGTTTTGTCGGAAGCGTTGCTCCGGCGACGCCATGTGGACATTGGTGCGCCTGCCGCTCCGGCATCCGCTTAGCGGCAGCCTGCAGCTTACGGCAATGGGTAACGATCGACCCACAGACTGGTATTATTCCCAGACGACGATCAACGACCGGAGCCTTCCCGTGAGCGCAGCATCGAACCTCGCCGAAGGGAGCAGCGCCTTGGCACAGAAACGTCGACCGGCGGCGAAGACCAACAACGAGACGCCAGCATGGTTGCGCCACGCTATAGCGACGCCACGGCCAAGTTGGGAGGAGCGCAGGGCCATCCGCTGCCCGAACCGCCACGCCAGCCTTCCGTGCCCGGCGCGTAAGAGCGTGGAAGCGACCCTGCGCGATCTGTCGGGCGAGCTCGCGCTGCTCGGCGTCACCGCCATCGGCTTGTTCGGCAGCGTCGCCCGCGGCGACGACACCGCCGACAGCGATGTCGATGTCGCCGCTCTTTTCGCGGGCGATGACTTCACGACCCGCCTCGTGGTCAACGACCTTTTGGAGCGTCACTTCAACCGCCATGTGGACGTGGCGCGTTTGCCGTTCCATCCACCGCTCAGCACGTTGGCGAACGGCGACATGATCATGGTGTGGTGATGGCACCATACGGCGACAGTCGGCGTCCCTTCAACGAGCGCAGGACACTTCTCTTGGATTACATCGGGAAGCCGATCGCGTTCCGAAACCGCACGACCTACGACGAGTTCGAGGGCGACGATTTGCATGTGATCGGGGCTGCGAAGCTGTTGGAGTTGATGGGCGAGCTTCTATACCCAAGCGCAGGCCACGCCCCGAAACAGATGGCGGAACGCTTCCACGCAGCAAGGAACGAGATCGTCCACGAGTATTCGAGATACCCCGTGAAGGGGTTGTGGAACCTGATGGGCGAACTTGACCAGTTGCAGGAAGAAGTGCAGGCGCGTATCGAACCTCCATAACAACCCGCGCCGACCAAAAGCTCTTCCCGTTGGGCGATGTCCGCCTTTACAGCGCCATCCGCATCGAGAAGCTCACCTACGCGAAGGTGGTCCGGCGCTGGACGCCAACCACAACCGCCACTCGACGCGCCGCCACCTCACCTCCGAGCGACTATAGCCGCCCGCCGTCTTTTCGCCTGCCGGCTCGCTTGGGGCAGTGGACGACCGTTGGCGCGGTGTGTGGAAATGACTTGCATTCGCGTTTCCGCGGTCGTTCGCTTAGAGCACGCATCACGCGCACCCTCGCCGGCCGCGGCCAGCGCACCGATCTGGAGTCCGCCACTTGGACGGTAGTATTCACACGCTGTCCCACGTCCTATAATCGGCCACCTCACGAGGACCGCGAGGAAGGTGAAAGCCGCGACATGCAAACGGCGCAGTTCAAGAATTGGCTGTGGGATGTTGCCGGTCTGTCCGGGCGCACGATCGGTGCCCGACTGAGCAACTGCAAAAGGTTGGAGCACTACGAAGGCGATCTGGACGAACACTTCGACGCCGACGGCATGGCGCACCTTCTCGCCCGCTTGGTCTACACCGCGACAGACGAACGCGATGGCGCACCAACGCGGCACCGTGTTCCGATATATGGCAACCGCAGAACTGGTACCGCCACGCTCAAAAGTGCGGCCGTCCTTTACAGGGATTTTCGGAAGTCGCTTGCCGATCCGTTCGGTTCTTCGACGCGAGACGAAACCATGCGACGCAGACAACGATCTTCATGGCACGGAGAAGCGCGGTCGTCGGAGACAGACCACCGAATGGGTGTGTTCGAGAACTGGTTGCGGGCCCATACCGAGCTGTCAACCGGCTCCATTGGGAGCTATGTGGCCAACTGCAAGAGACTGGAGCGTTACGAAGGCAACTTGGATACGCACTTCGCCAACGACCGTATGGCTAGCCTCGCTGCACGGCTAACCTACAGCACCGCCGACGAACGCCACGGCGCGTTACCCCGGCACCAAGTTCCGATAAGCGGCAACCTGCGAGACGGTACGGCTACCCTCAAGAGCGCCGCCACACTATACAAGTATTTCCTAGTAGAGACAGTCGGCAGCGTCGAGTCGGATGGGCACCCTGACTTGATGCGAGTCATGTCCGAGCTGATCGACGAGTCACTGGAAACCGGGGCACACGACAGGGAGTCAACCAATACGCGACAAGAACAAGAAAGCCAGTACAAGAGCGAGCGTGAGTATTGGTGGCGTCGGATCATCAGCCGGGAAGGCACCAAGCAGAAGCCTGATCCGACTCTCGACGATCGCGATGAACTGGAGAGAGCCGAAGCACTGGCAGAGCAGGTTCTGCTGGCGGGGCGACAGTCGAAAACGCGGAAGGAAGACTGGTCGAACTCGCGTCGACGGACACGCCGTGCAACTCGTCGGGATCGCCGGTCACATACGCCGAGGGAGGACTGGCCGAACTGGGCGCAGCCGCGGGAAGAACAGATTCTGTCGCTCGCCAAGGTCTTGACTCCATTCGTCAGGTTTCTGAGCCCCGAAATCGTTGCCGCGGTTACCAGCGACAACCACCGTCGTTCGGCGGAGTGGCAAGACAGATTGCGGGAACTCGACATCGACCCCGACATATACCTGTGGCATGGCTCTCCTTGTGCCTTCCCAGGCATTCGGCGCTACGCCGGCAGTCACGAAATAGCGTGGTACAGAAAGAGGATTGGTACGGACGAGTACACGCCACCGGACGCTCTCGATCTGGACGACAACGACTATCCGAAACACCTCTGGGCGTTCGTCTTTACGGGCAGACCCTTCCGAAAGCAGGGCCCTCAAGACTATCGCCTCGCACATCTAGCCGATCACAAGGACCACAACAACCGTTGGCGCGAGCAGTTCGATGTGGAATTGGGCGCGACAAGCGAACCACCGCTGCTGTACGGGCTGTACACAAGCCCCGCCAACTCGGTCTACTTGCCGAGGAACTTCCTAACGCCAACGGATTTTTCGAAGTCTCTGCGGCAGCTCATTCTGCACAGGGCATACCTACTATACGGTAGCGTTTGCCGCATAGCTCCGCCGCCTCTGGTCGCGAAGGAAGTGCAGGGCAACTCTGTATGGAACCCGGAAATGTTTGAATGGAGCGAACCTGTCGGGAACATTCACAACGTGCCACGATTTCTCGAGTGGCGCAATGCAGAGATCGACAACGCCTTCGCAAATAGATAGAGGTTGCCTCTATCTATCTGGTGTAGTGTCCCCGTCATAATGTTGATTAAGAGATGCCGCCAGTTTCGCCTTGGCGCACCCGACTTTTTCCGAAGCGGCAAGTCCGTTCAGGCTCAGAGACTACATCGTGGCGGATCGCGGTTACTCGACGGCGTCCGGGCTGATGCGGCTGATGCATGTTCTCGGCGGCGAACGTGCTCCGGTGGCATCGCGTGCGCTGGCAGGTGGAGTGACGTTCAAGCGCTTCAAGTCGCTGGCAGGCTGGTGCATCTGCCGAAGTGCTGCGCCGACGACGGCAGCCCAAGCGTGGCTCTACGGAAAGCTGCTCGTGACCTCGTTGGCCGAGAAGCTGGCCAGCCGCGCCGACTCGTGCGCCGTTTCCCCCCGCGGCCTTGACGGCCGCGAACCACGGCATCGACCTCGTGGCTTGCAAGCCGATCTCGAACTACGAGCAACCGTCTGTATTGATGCTACAGAAAAACTAAGACGTGCGTATTGACAATACGACTAAAGCACGGTATGGTGACTTCCGTTTTCTAACAGAAAAGGCAATTGCCATGGATTCATCCGAGATGCTCGCCAACCGGAGGCGAGAACTGAACGACAGAAAGGGCAAGCTGGAGCGGGAAGTCTCTGCGCTGCGCAAGAAGGTGGCGGCCATTGACTTGGAGTTAGGTGCGATTGCCGCCCACGACGAGCACATGGCTCGGCGCACCCATGCGCTAGATGTGCAGGTTGGTGCTAGGCTGTATGGGGGCAAGGTCACGCGCGAAGCAGTGCTGGCGCTGGTCCGCGGCAAGGCGGACGGCTTGTCTCGCGGCGAGATCATCAAAGCCCTCGCCGTCAAGGGCGACAAGTCCGGCGAGATCGCGGTAGACAACCGACTACGGGAGCTCAAGCGCAAAGGCAGCGTAATGCACGAAGGACGGCGCTACCGCGCGGGCTCGTAGTCCGAGTTCGTTTCGTAGGGCCAGCGTCGCACGCACCCGGCCTCACCGCCTGACGAAGTTGCCGGGACTGTGCGACGACTTCCGGCGCCAGCGCGGATGGCCGGCGCACTAACGTCCCACCTTGGTTGTGGAAATGACTTGCATTTGCGTTTCCATCGTTTAATGATGCTTGGATGATGTTGCGTTTGCGTGTGGTCGGGATGGGGTTCGGTCTGGCTTTCTGCGCTGGAAGCCCGGCATTCGCCCATGCCGAGCGCCCGGTGCCAGCCGGCCGGGACGCGGCAAGTTCGGACAAGCGCTTGCCGCCGGTGCGCCTGCCGACGCCGGCAAACGGCGCCGAATCGGCCGCCGCGCTGTCCGCGCCAGCCGCGTTGTGGCGGCGCTACCGACAAGCGCCAGAGAAATGGCCGCCGTTCGTGGTCGCGCCGGGAGTGCGGGCAACGGAGCTCGGGCCGTTGCCCGCCGTGCCGGCGGCACCGTGGCACACGCCGCGGAGGGAGGCGTTGGGGCGCCTGCTGTTCTTCGATCCGCGACTGTCCGGTTCTCGGCAGATCGCATGCGCCAACTGCCATGACTCGGAACTCGGTTGGGGCGATGGGCGGCGGGTTCCCTACGGTCACGACCGCACGCCCGGCCAACGCAACGCCATGACCCTGCTCAATGTCGCCTTCTTCTCCCGCTGGTCTTGGGATGGCCGCTCCGCCAGCCTGCAGGAACAGGCGCTGCGGGCCATCGCCAGTCCGACGGAGATGAACGCGGATCCCGCCGCCAGCGCCGCACGGCTGGCGCGGATCCCAAGCTATGGCAAGGCCTTCGCGGCGGCTTTCGGTTCGCCGGGGGTGACGCCGGAGCGGATAGGCACGGCGCTCGCCGCCTTCGCGCGCACCATCGTCTCGTCGCCAAGCCGCTTCGACTTTTTCCTGCGCGGCAACTACGGGCGGCTGACCGATGAGGAAATCGAGGGCCTGCACCTGTTTCGCACCCGGGCGCGGTGCATGAACTGCCACCACGGGCCGCTGTTTTCGGACGGTCTCTTCCACCACACCGGGCTCAGCTACTACGGCCGCCGTTTCCAAGATCTCGGACGCTTTCGGGTGACTGGCGATGCGGGCGACCGCGGCAAGTTCCGCACTCCGTCGCTGCGTGATTCGCGTCACACGGGCCCGTGGATGCACAACGGCTTGTTCGACAATTTCCGGGGCATCCTGCTGATGTACAACCACGGCATAAGCGCCGGCCGGCGGTTGCGGCAGGGTGAGCCGACGCTTTCGCCGCTGATTCGACCGCTTGATTTGACACGTCGCGAGATCGGAGCCCTTGAAGCGTTTCTGAACGCCTTGAGCCGGCGCCCTCCCATCGTCCGACCGCCTGAACTGCCGGGCATGGAACAACCGAGCGCCTCAACCCAACGCACCATCACGGCCATCACGGAGGAAACCAATGGCTAACCGCCCATCATCCCACTCTCACGTCCCGCGCATGACGGCGCTGCTGCTGATCGCCGTGCTGCCGTTGACCGCGCAGGAGCTGGAGGACAACGCGGACGCAACATCGTCCGAGGAGCCGACGCCAACAACGGAACAGGTGCTGCAGGTGCCGGTGCAGGTGGAGGCGCGCGCCATCGACGCGCAGCCCGGCCGCGCCCGCTACGGACGCGAGACGATTGCCGCCACGCCCACCGCCAACGGCCACTTGGCCGATCTGCTGCGCCTCAACCCGGCGACGGACTTCGCCCGGGAAAGCGCCTTGTCCGCGAACTCCGCGGTGTTGCGTCCCGGCGAAGTGTCGTTTCATGGACAACCGTTTTATCAGAACCTCTTCCTGATCGACGGCACGGACACCGTCAACGATTTGAACCCCGGCGATGCGACGGACATCTGGCACACGCCCAGCCTCGTCGCGCCGCACGGCGGCAGTTCGCCGCAGGGCTACTATGTGAATGCGGATCTGTTGGACAACGTCGAGATTCACGACAGCAACGTGCCGGCCGAGTATGGCGGATTCACCGGCGGCGTCGTGGCGGCGAACCTGAAACGCCACGACGGCGAGAATCATCTCGAGATGCGCTTCGGACTCAAGCGCGACGAATGGGAGTCGTTTCACGTCGATACCACGGAGGATGGCGAGCCGGATATTGCCGGCACGGACTACTACACCGCCCGCTACATCCCCGACTACTTCAAGCCGAACATGCGCATCTCCATGCGGCGCGGCGTCGGAGATGTCGGCATCTCCCTCGGCGTCTCGCGACGGCGCTCCCGATTCATGCAGGAATACGAGAAGCGGTACCACTACGGTCGCCGGGAAATGCAGCATATCCGTTACCAAGATCAAATCGACAACGTCGTCGGGCGCATTGATGGAACGCTCGCGGGAAACGAGTTGGGCATCTCCTTGCGCTACTCCAAGCGGCGTCACGACGGCCTCACCTCCACCACCTACGACGGCGCGTTCGAGAAGGAACACGACGGCTACGGAGCGACCGGCGATTGGCGCCGCGAGCTTGGCGCGGGCACGCTGCAGCTGCAATTCAGCTTCGACCGGCTCGGCGACGCGCTCGACAGCGACAGCGATCAATTCACGTTCCACGAGTACGCGGAAGGCAGCGCCTTGGAATCGCAGTACGAAGGCGCGTACGGCGACAGCGCAACGGCGCAGCGGCGCTTCGGCTTGAAGCCCAAGTGGACGGCGACCATTGCGGGGCGCGGAGGAGACGTCGAGCACGCAATCGCCGTTGGCGGCGATCTCCGCCGCACCCACAGTTTCTACGAACGGCCGAGCGACATCACCTTCGAACAATACTCTTGCGTCCGCGACAACGGCCGCATGGGCTGCCGCGACATCGACGGCGACGGCGCCAGCAGCGCCGGCGACGAGTATCTGAATCGGATCTCCAACTACTACGCCGGCGAGGTCAAGCTGCGTTACGGCGAGCTGGCCGCCTATGTGGAGGACCGCATCCGCGCCGGCCGCTGGCAGTTCAATCTCGGCCTGCGCGCCGATCGCAACAGCTTCCTCGGCAATGTGGACGTGGCGCCGCGCCTGTCCGTGGAATGGGACGTGTTCGGCGGTGACACGTCGCGGCTGGTGGCGGGCACCAACCGCTACTACGGCCGCAGCTTCCTGCGCTACGAGCTGAACGACGCCATCTACGGTTGGCGCGACTCGGTGCAGTACAACTCCGATGGCAGCGTGCGCCGAGAGTTCGCTTACGACAACCGCACCGGGGCGGCGGACTTGAAAACGCCGTATTCCGACGAGTGGATGCTGGGTTGGACGCAGGCGTTCGAGTGGGCCACGGCGCGCCTGCAGATCGTGGCGCGCGAAGGCCGCGACGGCGTCTCCCGTGTGCTGGTGGATTGCGACCGGAACGTCGCCCACATGACGCGGTTCAACTGCGCGGACAACATGGACGACGGCAAGTTCTTCTACACCAACGACGGACGCAGTTCCACGCGCAGCGGCACCGTGGAGCTCGCCAGCGCCCGGCCCCTGCGGCTCGCCGGCACCGAGACGTCGTTCCGCTTGGCGCTCGGTTTCAAGAGTTCCGAGAGCAACCGGCAAAGCGACGACGCCTACGACGAACGGATCGATGAGGATCTGATTCACTACAAGGGCGAACTGATAGCGTCCACCGCGTTGCCGGCTTGGGATTTCAACATTCCGTTCACCACGAGGATGCTCGCGGTCACCCAAGTGCCGGCGTGGAATCTCACATGGTCGAACTTCGTCAACTTGCGCCGCGGCGGCACCGTCGCCCGCGACACCGGGGACGACTGCGACGACGAGGACGTCGACTTCTGCGACGGCGAATACGACATCTACGCGGATTTCGATTTCGACAGCCTGTGGACGCTGGACATGCGGTTGACTTGGCAGCCAATGTTTTTCGAGCGCTTTGGCGGCCACTTGGAACTGCAGGTGATGAACGTGCTCGACGACGCGGTGGACACCAACCACAGCCGCCACTCGACGCGCCGCCGCCTCACCTCCGGGCGATTGTTCACCGCGGAAATCGGCGTGAGGTTCTAGCGCGCCCTTCGGGGCGCGTTGGAGTTTGCTGCGCAAACTCGGTGCCTCCCCCGCAGACTTGAGCAGTTTGTGAGAATCTTCGTCTCTCAAGCAGGGTGCGCTGCCGCAAAAAACTCGACTCGTTGTGAAGGGAATGCCGCTCAAGGAATCCAAAGCCAGCACCCGGTTGCCGCCATGAGCGCGGAGCGCGACACCGCGCTCGCCCCGACGTGGCTCGGCGGCGCGGGCGACTTTCTCGCCATCGGCGGCCCGGTGCTGTGGGTGCTGCTGGCGTTGTCGGTGACCGCGCTTGGCATCATCCTGCTCAAGTGCTGGCAGTTCGCCACGCTGCGCCCGGAGCGCGACGACGATGTGCGAGAAAGCCTGCTGCGCTGGCGGCAAGGGCAATTCGACGCCGCCGAGGCGCGGCTGGTGGAGGGTCGGCCCATCGGCGATGTGGTGGCGTCGGCCATGCGCGGATTGCGCGCCGGCGGGATCGATCGGGAACTGCTGAGGGAAGAGGTCGAGCGCGTCGCCGTGCTGCGCTTGAACGACCTGCGCGCCCTGTTGCCGCCGTTGGAGGGCATCGCCATCCTGAGCCCGTTGCTGGGCCTGCTCGGCACCGTGCTCGGCATGATCCTCGCGTTCCAGCGCATGGAGGCGGCCGGCCCGCAGGTGGATCCGTCGGTGCTGTCGAGCGGCATCTGGCGCGCCCTGCTCACCACAGCGCTGGGGCTCGGCGTTGCTGTTCCGGTGACCGCCGTGCATGGCTGGTTGGAACGCAAGGTGGAGCGCGTGGCCACGCGCATGAACGACGCCGTCACCCAAGTGTTCACCACCGCCAGCGGATCCGACGGCGTGGATCGGGATGCGCTTTGATTCGACGTTCCGCCGCCGGCGACGCCGGATCGGCATCGCGCCGCTCATCGACGTGGTGTTCATCCTGCTGCTGTTCTTCATGCTGACCACGAATTTCACCCACTGGCGGCAGTGGCCGCTGGCGGTACGCGCCGAAGCGAGCGCGGCGCCCGCCGACGAGGCGCGCGCGCTGCGATTGCGCGCCGACGGGCTGTTGCGGCACGGCGAGCGCGCCTTCGCCGGCGAGCATCAGGACGCGTTGCGGGCGTTCGTCCGCGAAGCGCCAACCGATCTCTACGTGATCGATGCCGCCGGCGTGTCGACCCAAACGCTGGTGGACTGGCTGGATCGGCTCAAGCAGGCTGGGGCCAAGCGCCTGTCGCTGGCGGAGTCGGCGCCGTGATGGTGGACGCGAGCGGCGCCCGCCCGGCGGCGCGCCGGGAACTGGGGCTGACGCCGCTCGCCGACGTGGTGTTCCTGCTGCTGGCGTTCTTCATGCTGGCCGGCGAGGTGCAACGCGCGGACCGCGCGCGCGTCGTGCCGCCGGCCTCGGCGAGCGAAACACGACCAGCGCGCGACCGCGTGGAACTGGTGGTGGAGGCCGACGGCTCGCTGTGGCTGAAGGACGAGCGCATCGCGCTGACGGCGTTGGCGCCGGCGTTGGCCAACAGCGCGAGCGCGCCGCTGGTGAAGGCGGACGCGAACCTGCCGGTGGAGACCTTGCGCGGCCTGTTGGCGGAACTGCGGAGCGCCGGCGTGCGCGAGGCGGCGCTGGCGACGCGACCGCGCTGACGGACCGCGCCATGCCAACGCGTTGGCATTGGACTGTCGCGTTGGCGGTGGCGACATTCCTGCACTTGGCGGCGATCGCGGCATGGCAGAGCCGTTCCGCCCAAGGCGCTTTGGACGATGGCGAGCAGGGCGTGGAGATCGGCCTAGGCTTGCTCGGCGACTTGGGCGAGGCCGACCAGGATGTCGCGCCAACACCGGCCGTTTCGCCGCCGCCGCCAGAGCAGGTGCAGCCGCCACCGGAGCAAGTTCAGCCGCCGCCGGAGCAGGTGCAAGTTCAGGCGCCCCTCCCCGCGGCACCGGCACCGGTGGCGATCGCTCCCATGCCGCCGCAACCCCCGGCACCACGGCAAGCCGCCGCGTCCGAAACCACGCCCGTCGCAACAGCCGCCGCGCCCGCAACGCCGCCACGGCAAAAGCGAGGCGCTGGCCGCGCCAGCACCGAAGCCGCCGGCGCAAGCCCGGGCGTGGCGCTCTCCTACGCGGCACGGCTGGCGGCGCATCTGAACCGGCACAAGCGCTATCCCTTGGCGGCGCGTCGCCGCCACGAAGAAGGCGTCGTGGAACTGCGGCTGCTCATCGGGCGGGACGGCACGGTGATCCAAGGCCGCGTCAGCCTGCCGGGGCCGAAGGCGCTCTCCGAAGCGGCGCTGCGCATGCTCGAGGAAGCGAAGCCGCTGCCGCCGTTTCCAGACGCGATGCCGCAGTCGCGGATCGACGTTGTGGTGCCGATCTCATTCAAGCTCCGCGAAATTTGAGCGCACGGCATTGTGACGGTGAAACTCCCCAAGTTCCTTGCCACGTCGGTGGTGCGCGGCAGCCGCCAAGGGCAGAGCCACGGCGGCGTCTACACGGTCGATTTCCACCGGCGCGAGGTGGTGCAGCACGTCGATTGGAACAGGAGCGGCATCGACTTCGCCGGACGCGGCGCGGACCGGGGCTTGCGCGGCATCGTCTTTCGCGGGGAAGACATCTACATCGCCGCCAGCGACGAGCTCTTCCGCTACGACCGCGCCTTTCACATTCGTGGTTCCCACCGCAACCGCTACCTGAAGCACTGCCACGAGATCTGCCGGCGCGAACACATGGTGTTCCTCACGTCCACCGGCTTCGACAGTCTGCTCGGCTTCGACTTGGAGCAGGAGCGCTACGTCTGGGGCTTCCACCTGCAGCAACCCTACGGCGAGTGGGGCGGCCACACGTTCGACCCCGGCTCGGAAATGGGGCCCCGCCCGGTCAACGCTTTTCACATCAACATGGTGCATGTGGACGACAGCGGCATCTACTTGAGCGGCCTGCGCACCCGCGCCTTGCTGCACGTTGACGGCGACATGGGCGTGACCGAAGTGTGTTCCTTGCCGGACGGCGCGCACAACGCCCGCCCCTACCGAGACGGCGTGTTGTTCAACGACACCGAGAGCGACTGCGTGCGCTACGCGGGCCGCGACGGCGGTGGCGTCGCGTTCAAGGTGAAGACCTATCCAGAGCACGCGGTCGAGCGCGCCGGCGTGGCCGATCCCCAAGTCGCCCGCCAGGCGTTCGCGCGCGGGCTTTGCTTGGCCGGCGAGCGCTTCGTGGCCGGCGGCTCGTCGCCTTCGACCATCAGCCTGTACGATTTCCACAGCGCCCAGAAGGTCGCTTCGGCGAATCTGACCATGGACATCCGCAACGCCATTCACGGTCTTGAGCGCTGGCCCTACGACGATTGAGCGGCTGCCAGCGTTGCGGCGTCAAATCGCGGTCTGCTCCTGCATCGGCGTGCCGTCGAAAAAGACCGGCCGAGACGGAAAGCGTTGCGGTCGATGTCGGTGCCGCGCGGCCAACCCCGTGCGCGTGGGGAAGCGCGGAGCAGTGGGGTAGGATGCGTTTCATGACCAATGTCGCCAAACCGCCCGCGCCGCGGCCCTATCCGGCCATTCCCTACGGCCGGGTACGCTTCAAGGGCATCCGCTTGGAAGGTGCCCTTTACATCGACAAGACGCGCTTCCTGCACGGCCTTGAGAACCGTCGCTACGTCTTCTTCATCCGCCCCCGGCGTTTCGGCAAGAGCTGCTGGATTTCGCTGCTGGAGAGCTACTACGGGCACCACGAGGCCGCCGCCTTCGACGCCGTGTTCCAAGGCACGGACATCGGCCGGGCAGCCACGCCGAACCACAGCCGCCATGTGGTGCTGCGGTTCAACTTCTCCGCCTTCAACAACGCCCTCGAAACGCTGGAGCGCAACTTCGAGAGCTACTGCCGCATCATGTTCGCGGGTGCGCTGGCGCGAAATCCCGACATCTTTCCGCAAAATATCGCCGCGCGCCTGTGCGGGGAGCCCACCATCAACGACAAGCTCATGGCGCTGTTCGACCACTGCCAGCAGCACGGGATCCCGCTGTGCATTCTGATCGACGAATACGACAACTTCGCCAACACGATCCTCGCCGAGCGCGGCGCCGACGCCTACCACTCCTTCACCCACGGCGGCGGCTTCTACCGCAGCTTCTTCGCCACACTGAAGGCCGGCGCGGAGATGGACAGCGTGGACCGGCTGTTCATCACCGGCGTCTCGCCGGTGACGATGGACGACGTCACCAGCGGCTTCAACATCGGCACCAACATCAGCCTGCTGCCCGAGTTCAACGAGCTGCTGGGCTTCACCGAAGCGGAAGTGCGGGGATTGCTTGAAATGTACCGCGATCTCGACGTCTTCAACCAGGATGTGGACGAGACGCTCGGCCTGATGCGCGAGTGGTACAACGGCTACCGCTTCGCCGAGGACGCCGAGAACGCGGTGTACAACACCGACATGGTGCTCTTCTACTTGGACCATTCCCTGCCGAACAAGCGCGGTCCGCGCCGCCTGATCGATGTCAACGTGCGCATCGACTACACCAAGCTGCGCCATCTGCTGCTCACCGAGCAGCGTCTGAACGGCAACTTCGACCTGCTCGGCGAGGCCGCGGGCGGCGCGCGCATCGATTGCGAACTGGCGGAGAGCTTCCCGCTGGCGGCGCTCGCCCGGCGCGAGAACTTCCTGTCGCTGATGCACTGCTTCGGATTGCTGAGCATTCAAGGTGCCAACGGCGGCGTCGCCAGCCTCGGCGTTCCGAACCAGACCGTGCGGCAGCTGCTGTACGGGCACCTGCGCGGACGCTTTCCGCGACGTGGGCGTGTTCCAGCCGGACTTCGTGGCGCTCGACCGGCTGACGCGCCGGATGGCGCAGCATGGCGAGTGGCGCCCGTTCATCGACGCCCTTGGGCAGGCGGTGCGCGAGCACACCGGCATCCGCGACTACCTGCACGGCGAGAAGGTGGCGCAAACCTTTCTGGCGGCGTACCTGAGCATCGCCGGCTACTTCGTCCTGCGCACCGAAGTGGAGCTGGGCAAAGGCTACGCGGACTTGGTGGCGGTGCCGCTGACGGCGCGTTTTCCCGGAATGCGCAGCGGGTTCGTGATCGAACTGAAGTACTTGGGGCGGGCGGCGCGGGACGAATCGCGGATCTCGGCTTTGAGCGGGCAGGCGGAGAGCCAACTGCGCGGCTACCTGGCCGACGAACGCTTGCAGCAGCTGCACCCCGACATCGCGTTCACGGGTTTGGCGCTGGTGTTCCGCGGTTGGGAACTGGCCCACGCCGCCGAAGTGCCGCCCGGCTCGCTTCGGACGACCATGCCCCGCACTCCGCCAACGCGCGAGTAGCCCCACGCTTCGGCGTCCTATTGGAAGTCCGATTGGCTCGCGCGGCCAACCCCGTGCGCGTGGGGAAGCACGGAGCAGTGGGGTAGGATGCGTTTCATGAACAGTGTCGCCAAACCGCCCGCGCCGCGGCCCTATCCGGCCATTCCCTACGGCCGGGCACACTTCAAGGGCATCCGCTTGGAAGGGGCGCTGTATGTGGACAAAACGCGCTTCTTGCATGGTCTTGAGAACCGGCGCTACGTCTTCTTCATCCGCCCCCGGCGTTTCGGCAAGAGCTGCTGGATTTCGCTGCTGGAGAGCTACTACGGGCGCCACGAGGCCAATGCGTTCGACGCCGTGTTCGACGGCACGCACATCGGCCGGGAGGCCACGCCGAACCACAGCCGCCATGTGGTGCTGCGGTTCAACTTCTCCGCCTTCAACAACGCCCTCGAAACGCTGGAGCGCAACTTCGAGAGCTACTGCGACATCACGTTCGCCGATGCGCTGGCGTGGCATCCCGACATCTTTCCCGAAGACGTCGCCCAGCGCCTGTGTGACGAGCCCACCATCAACGACAAGCTCATGGCGCTGTTCGCCCACTGCCGGCGGCACGGCATTCCGCTGTGCATTCTGATCGACGAGTACGACAACTTCGCCAACACGATCCTCGCCGAGCGCGGCGCCGACGCCTACCACTCCTTCACCCACGGCGGCGGCTTCTACCGCAGTTTCTTCGCCACACTGAAGGCCGGCGCGGAGAGGGACAGCGTGGACCGGCTGTTCATCACCGGCGTCTCGCCGGCGACGATGGACGACGTCACCAGCGGCTTCAACATCGGCACCAACATCAGCCTGCTGCCCGAGTTCAACGAGCTGCTGGGCTTCACCGAAGCGGAAGTGCGGGGATTGCTTGAAATGTACCGCGATCTCGGCGTCTTCAACCAGGACGTGGACGAGGCGCTCGGCCTGATGCGCGAGTGGTACAACGGCTACCGTTTCGCCGAGGACGCCGAGAACGCGGTGTACAACACCGACATGGTGCTCTTCTACTTGGACCATTCCCTGCCGAACAAGCGCGGTCCGCGCCGTCTGATCGATGTCAACGTGCGCATCGACTACACCAAGCTGCGCCATCTGCTGCTCACGGAGCAGCGTCTCAACGGCAATTTCGACCTGCTGGGCGAGGCCGCGGGCGGCGCGCGCATCGACTGCGAATTGGCGGAGAGCTTCCCGCTGGCGGCGCTCGCCCGGCGCGAGAACTTCCTGTCGCTGATGCACTGCTTCGGATTGCTGAGCATTCAAGGCGCCAACGGCGGCGTCGCCAGCCTCGGCGTTCCGAACCAGACCGTGCGGCAGCTGCTGTACGGGCACCTGCGCGACGCTTTCCGCGACGTGGGCGTGTTCCAGCCGGACTTCGTGGCGCTCGACCGGCTGACGCGCCGGATGGCGCAGCATGGCGAGTGGCGCCCGTTCATCGACGCCCTTGGGCAGGCGGTGCGCGAGCACACCGGCATCCGCGACTACCTGCACGGCGAGAAGGTGGCGCAAACCTTTCTGGCGGCGTACCTGAGCATCGCCGGCTACTTCGTCCTGCGCACCGAAGTGGAGCTGGGCAAAGGCTACGCGGACTTGGTGGCGGTGCCGCTGACGGCGCGTTTTCCCGGAATGCGCAGCGGGTTCGTGGTCGAGTTGAAGTACCTGGGGCGGGCGGCGCGGGACGAATCGCGAATCTCGGCTTTGGGCGAGCAGGCGGAAAGCCAACTGCGCGCCTACTTGGCCGACGAACGCCTGCGGCAGCTGCACCCCGACATCGCGTTCACGGGTTTGGCGCTGGTGTTCCGCGGTTGGGAGCTGGCCCACGCCGCCGAAGTGACGACCGGTTCGCTTCGGACGACCACGCCCCGCACTCCGCCACCTCGCGAATAGCCCCACGCTTCGCGTCCTATTGGAAGTCCGATTGGCTCGCGCGCCGCGGCGCGGGCCAAGGCCGGCGCGGCTTTGTGCGGCTCCGCCCGGCCGTCGCTGGCGGTGTATAGCGCACCCCGCCAACGCACCGTCGCGCCCCTTACGAGGCGCTGCAACTCGTTCCCCTCGGTCAACCGCGCGGGAGTTGTGGACGACGGCGCTGCTGGCGGAGCACGCGCGGGCGCGCGTGCTGTCGTAGATGGCGGGCTCCGTCAGCAGCCGCAAATCCAAGCGGATGACCTGCCGCGTCAAGGACATGAGCTCCTCAACGGCCTTTGCCGATGGTGGATACTGAGCGGGCCGCTCGACGCCGTAGAAGGCTTTCGCTACAAGCTCGGCCATCGCCGACGGGACACGACCGTCAAGTTCCACTCGATCATCATCCAGCACCGATCGCATCGCCTTGAGCAAGCGCTGCACGCGGCTAGAGCGGTTTTTGGGGGACTCGCGTTCCGACGCCGAATGCTCCACAAGCGCAGATGCGATGTGCTCGATCACGCTAGACGCCTTGCCGGCCAAGAGCGCCAACTGTAGCCAGGGAACCAGCGGCTTCGGTGCATCCGCGATGACGGCGGTGCGCGTGGCAACCTCCAGATCGACGGCCCGGTTGGAACAGGCCCAACCCTTCGCGGCAAATGTCGTCGCATCCGCGTCACCGTAGCAGAAGTGCGACGGGGTTCGCTTTCTCAGCAGGTCGGACGCCATGTCGCCAAGGCTGTCGGATTTGGACTTCAAGGCGGCCGACAGCCGACCGATCTCCGCAAGTGCGAACGCAACCGCGGGGTCGCTGTCCGTCGGAACGCTAGCTACGAGCGATTGCAGGCACCGCCAAAAAACGCTTGAGGCAGCGATTTCGTGAATCGCTTTGGGTGGTGCGAGACACTTGGTTATCGTCTGGCTGAAGCCGCCGAAGTCTCCATTCTTTGACTGGCGCTCAATGTCGTCGAGAAGTTCCGCTGCACGGTCGGCTTTCTGTGTCGTTTCAGAGGCCATTTTGAGCCGCTCCTAATTCGTACCATGCACTATAGCTGCGCGGGCGGTTGGTTTCGAGCACTGCTTTGTTGCAGTCTTTCGGAGTATGCCCGATTTGCCCGATACACCTTCGAGACGTGCGCCTCGTGCTCGGACGCCTGTGAACGCGCTGACGCATCAGTTCAACTTGGTTGGAGTGCAGGCACCATACTGCACCCCGGCGCTCCTAGCCCGACTTCCGCAACTCGGCGCTGAATTTGGCGTAAGTGATTGATTTTCTGTGGTGGCAAGTCGAGAGGTCGGCACTACAAGAGGGCCGGCCTTGGGTGCCGCTGAAGGCCGCTATCGGGCGCGGATGCGCGGAGGCGGCTGTTTGGGCAGTCGTAGTCCTACTGGTCCGAGCTAGAATGCCCCCCCTTCGGTGGCGCACCCGACACACACTGGCACCGCCACGTCGCAACCACGAGGAACGACCATGAACCGACTCATCACAACCATCGTCGCCGCGCTGTTCGCCGCTTTCGCCTTCGGGGCGTCCAGCGCGTGCGACGCAAGCCCCGTCGTCCAGTTGGACGCGAATGGACACCCTACCGAAAGTTCGCTGACCGCCATCCGAGAAGACCTGACATCGGAGGAAGCGGCAGCCTTCGACGACGCTTTGGTGGCCTTGGTGCTCGGCGAAGTGCTCGAGGTTCGGGATGGCGACAACGGCTTGGGCGCTTTGCTCGCGCTAGGCGCAAGCGGTGCTGCTGGCGAGGCTGTCGCGGATGCCCGCGCCAAACATGCGTTCAAGCGCCTTGAAGGTCTGTCGGCCAGCGAAGTCATCCAAGCGGGGAGCGACCAAATTGCACAGCACGAAGAACGGCGACGCGCTCAAGAGGAAGCGAAGCGTGTTGAAAAGGAAGCGAAGCGCGCGGCCCTTCGGGAGTATCACGACAGGTTGGCGTCGAGCGTCGTGTTTTCCACCGAGGGATTTCGTCGGACATCCGACGAGTGGGAGTTCTTTGCGAAACGCATGGTCAACGTCACTTTGGAGAACACATCCCAAGCGGCAATAGCTGGTTTGACTTTCAAGGCTGAAGTCAGAACCCCTGGCCGCTCGGTGCCGTGGGACGAAGGCGATGGACACCAAGTATGGTTCGACGGGGGCGTGGAGCAGGGGGAAGTGCGGACGGAACAGCACCGCTTCCGCTCCGCGTTCGAGGACGAGTCCTATCCCGAAGGCTCGGTGTTCACGGCTACTCTTGAATGTGTGTATGGCCCGAAGGACGCCGAAGGACGCTACCATCCGATGTACGTTCCGCCTGGCGGTGTGTGCAACACCATTCGGCGATGATCCCCCCACGGCGCAGGCGGACTGACGAGATGCCGCTGGGTGGTTTCTAAATTAAATAAACCACCCATGCGGGCACGGGGCGATGGCACGGTGGTTTCTAAACCACCCAGGCGGCCATTCGGCCCGATCGAGCCCGTCCCGACCTTCTGCTCGCACTGCGGGGCGTACTTGGCCCGCGCCGTTCGCTCGGCGCGTGGACGGGGCGCGTCTTCCACACCTGCGCCCACTGCCGCAAGGTGGTTTGATAACTCTATCCGTGAGACCTTGAGCGGGCGCACACCGCCGGGAAGTGCGTCGGCTACGTGGAGGGCAACCGCCACAGGATGAACTACCCCAAGTTCCGCGCCATGGGGCTGCGGTCGGCTCCGGCATGGTCGAAAGCGCCTGCGGCACGTTGGTCGGCGAACGGTTGAAGCGCAACGGAGTGCAGTGGAGCGTCGCCGGCGCCAACGACATCATGGCCTTGAGATGTTGCATACGCAACGAATGCTACGACCACTTCTGGCGTCATAGAAACAAGCAGGCCGCGGTGAGCGCTGCACTAGAGCGGCGTACACCCGGTGCAACGGTGCAACATCCTGCTTGCAATTGCGATTGTTGCGACGTATAAACACTCGCACGGGACGGCGTTGGCGACCCAATCAGCCAGCGGTAGGGCGGATTCTCCGCCTGACTTAGCGGATGCGGCGACCCGCCGCCGCCGCCAACGACGTCACCCCTCCCACCCCTCCCTGCGGTACAACAGCGGTCCTTCGCACCACCACCAAGTGGCCTTTCACGGTGCCGTCCTCGTCGAACACCGCTAGATACCGCCTGTAGACCAAAGCGCCGTCCCGCGTCGCGGTCGGCGAGAGCCAGACCTCCAACGGCGTGGCCAGCGTCGGCACCACCCACCCCGCGAACCGCTCGCGCCCCCGTCGTCGCGCCCCTCCACCGTGCGCCGCAGGAGCTCGCGCCGGATGGCCACGCTCACGCCATTCGGCGTCGTCACGACGCGGGGACGCCCGTCGCCGACGCCGAGCGCGTCCGCCAGCGCGTCCAGCGCCCGCGCCTCGTCGGGCTGCCGCGGCAGCGTCGGCGGCACCGGGATGCGCAGCGCGGGCGGCGTGTCGGCGATGCGCGGCAGGCCCAAGTCGCGCCACGCCGTTGTGCTCTTCATATGCCAATCCCAGCCGCCGTTGAAACGCGCCGAGGGATGGAGGGTGGCTGGGTCCAAACCGGGCGTTGCAAGAGGTCCTGAATTGCGCCTATGGGTAGCGCGGTGCCCGGGAGTATTGAGGGCCGCGGCGGGGCCTCGCCCGCGCGGCAGCGTCCTCGCCGGCGCGGGTTCCTGACTGCTACCGCCAGCGACGAGCATTGAACCACGCCGTGCGCCGCGCCTCAACCGCCAGCACTGTCTGTCCATGTGTTGGTAGCAAATACATTTGTCCGGTTTCTAGATCTAGAGCATGTTATCTGTCCGGTCTTCGCCCCCTTGAAGCGCCACTCGAGGCGCCCAAGCGCCAACCCATCCCTTGGCAAGGCCCGGAGTTCCACGACCGCGAGGCGGTGGACGCCGAGCTGGAGCGGGTGTTCGACATCTGCCACGGCTACCGGCGCTGCGTCAACTTGTGCGCGGCGTTCCCAACGCTGTTCCTGCGGCATCGGCCCACCCGCTGACGATGCTCCGCCGGGCATACGGTATTTGACAGGCGAGGGCGGAACTCAGTAGGCTCCAAGTTTGGACTATAGAAAGGTCGCGCCAATGGAGCTGCCGAACGAACAGATCCGCTCCGTCATGCTCGATGCATACAGGCCCTGCCGAAACTTCGGGAAGTGCCGCGAGGCAAAGTGGGATCCAGAGCATGGCCAATTGCCCAGGGGCTTTCTTGGGGCGACAGGGGAACCGGAGGACGTGGAAGTGGTGATGGTCTTTGGGGAGCCGGGACGTCCGCACGACGGCGAAGTCTACGACGCGCATTCCGGGCCAGAGAGCCTATTGCGCAGCGGCATGCAGTACACGTACAACTGCTACCAGTCGGGCACAGACCAGTTCCACAAGAACGTGCGTTGGTTCATGTCCGAGATATATCCCGGCCTGACGTTCGATCAACAACTACGCCGCGTGTGGTTGACTGAAGGACGTTTGTGTTCGATTGATGACGAGACTGGTTCGACCACGGACCGAACGTGTGCCTCGAACTATCTTGTGCGACAGATCAGGGTGTTGCCGAAGGCAACCGTTGTGGCTTTTCCCTATTGTTGCAGGTTTTTGCCGAACTATGTGGCGAGGGCGGCAAGGTATTCGGACATGACGGTTTCCGCCTTGTCGTCGCTCATGATGGAAAGGACGGGTTTTCCGGCGCGGTTGAGGAATCGGCCGGCGCGAAGCAGGAAGTCGTTGCGCATCGTTCGCAATTGGGCGAAGGCCCAGAGCGGGGAGCGTTTGGCGGTGGTGCTCCGGAGAGGCGCTCGGGTGGCCATTTGGAGTTCGCGGCCGAGGTTGTGGGCGAGCACGGCGGCGAGGGAGAAGAGCCGGTTGGCGGCTTCCTTGCGGCTGGGCGCGTAGCCGAGTCCGCATTGGGACTTGAGTTCGGCGAACGTCGCCTCCTGGGTGCCGCGGCCTTCGTGGAACAGCGCGACGGCGCGGGCGCGGACGCGCTTGTTGGTGACGACGGCCTTGAACTCGAAGCCGTGCTCGCGGGGCTCGAACAGGTCGAGTTGGAGAGGCTCCTTGCGGCGCGCCGGAACGCGGCGGCGGACGACGACCACGCGGCGGCGGCCATCCCAGCTGGCGGGCTTCCAGCGCGGCTCGAAGAACGCCAGGCCGGGGCCGGCGCGGCGCCAGAGGCGGCGGCCCTCGACCGCCGCCTTGAGGTCGGCGAAGCGGGCGAACGGCACGGACACCGAGTAGTCGACGCCGCGCCGCTCCAGCTCGTCCAGCAGCCCGCCGTCGAAGAACGCCGAGTCCATGCGCGTCTCCAGGCGGGCGCGCGGCAGCGCGGCGCGCAGCCGCTCCATGCTTTCGCCAATGAAATCAACAGCTCCCGTGGAGTCCGCCACGTTGCCCGGCCGATGCAGCAGGTCGAGCGTTTGGCCAGTCTGCGCCACGGTGGCGAACAGCGGCCAGTAGCTGCGCTCGCCCTTCCTGCCCGGGTTGTAGCCCACCGCCGAACCTTCCGCCAGCCGCCGCGTCGCCAGCACCGTGCCGTCGAAGTCCACCGTGACCCGCCGCGGCCCCAGCGCGCGCAGCCGCTCCAGCGCCATGTCCCGCGACAGCGCCCGCACCCGGTCGGCGCCGCGCGCGTCCACGTCCGACAGCGCCCGCGACACCGTCGACACGTCCGGCAGCCGCCGCAGACCGACCGCGCGCCGCACCGCCTCGTCGTTCCGGTAGCGCGCCATGTCGCGCAGCTCGCGGCAGCCGAGCAGCAGATGCACCACCAGCAGCAGCGTCACCACGTGCGGCGCGTAGGCGCGCCGTCCCGACTCGTGCCGAAAGCAGCCGCGCAGCCGCTCCTTCAGTTGGAGGCGCGAGAACAGGCGCTGGAACACCACCAGGCCGGCGTGCGACGTGAGGCTCTGGGGCTCGAACCGGATTTCCAGCGCGCTTGCGGTTTTGCCGCTGACTTCTTTCCTGATACGATTCACTTCGGCGGTCTCCTTCGATGTTTGTTCCACACAGCGACATCGTACCAAAGGAGACCGCTTTTTTCGTTCCCGAAAACAACAGGGCAATCGCTTCCGGGTCCCGCGGATGCCCGAAAGTCGGCCACCCGGACAACCTCACTGCCAGTGACCTTGACCGGCAACCACACCGCCCTCAAAGCCTACTAAGCAAATCACCGCATTTCTCCAACCTCGGGTGACCTCAAACTGCAACAATAGGGTTTTGGTGGGAAGGCGCAACGCTTTCTCAAAGGCATAGGCATTTCCTTTATTCGTGCTTATGCGCTCTCTCCACCAGGTGCGAATTTCGCCAAAGCACGACCGAGTTGGCGAGCAGCCATCGAACAGATAGCAGCACGAAGCTCTCGCCGTTAACGCGGTAAGTCACCGGGTCTTCGGGTCTACCCACACGGCATCTTCAACGGTCATGCGCTCACCCGGCATGGGTTCGACGAAACATGGCACTGCGCCAGTGTTCTTCTGTGCAAGTTGCGTATCATACGGCACTTGACGGGCCGGGAGTGCAACGGGAAGTGGAGAAACTCACCCGCGACAGCCTGTGGAGCTTGGAGCGGTACGCGGTGGAACGCGAGGCGTTCCGCACGCGCGTCATGGCGCACAAGAAGCCGCGCCGCATCGCCTTGGGGCCGCATGCCACGCTGCTGTTCGAGGACGCCCTCACCATCCGCTACCAAGTGCAGGAGATGCTGCGCGTGGAGCGCATCTTCGAGGCCGCCGCCATCGACGAGGAGCTGGCGGCCTACAACCCGCTCATCCCGGACGGACGCAACTGGAAGGCGACCTTCCTCATCGAATACGAGGACGCGGCGGCGCGCGCCGCGGCGCTGGCGCGCATGCCGGGCGTGGAGCACCGCGTCTGGTTGCAAGTGGGCGAACTGCCGCGCACCTTCGCCCACGCCAACGACGACTTGGATCGCACCAACCGCGAGAAGACGGCCGCGGTGCATTTTCTGCGCTTCGAGCTGGCGGACGGGCAGATCGCCGGGGTACACACCGGGGCGCCGGTGACCTTCGGCGTCGACCACGACGAGCTGCGCTGCCAAGCCACCTTGAACGCGGCGAGCGCGGCGTCCTTGGGCGCGGATTTGGACGCGGGTGCGTAGCCGCAAGTGACGGCGCTCTCCGTCAATGTGAACAAGATCGCGTGGCTGCGCAACGCCGCGAGGGGAACTGCCCGGACGTGGTGGCCTGCGCCCGCATCGCCTTGGAGGCGGGTGCCGCCGGCATCACCGTGCATCCGCGGCCGGACGGCAGACACATTCGCGCGCACGACGTGTACGCGCTCAAGCGTCTGGTGGAGGAGCATCCCGGCGCCGAGTTCAACATCGAGGGCAACCCCAGCGCGCCGCCGCGGCGCGGCTATCCGGGCTTCGATGCGTTGATCGAGGCGGCGCGTCCGCACCAATGCACCTTGGTGCCGGATGCGGACGCGCAGCTCACCTCCGACCACGGTTGGGATCTGTCCACGGCGAACGCCCGCGCCGAAGTGGAGCGGGCCATCGCGCGCTACCGGCAGTGCGGCGCGCGCGTGAGCTTGTTCCTGGACCCCGTGCCGGAGCAGATCACCGGCGCCAAACACGCCGGGGCGGACCGCATCGAGCTTTACACCGGCCCCTACGCGGAGCTCGCGCAGCGCCGCGGGCTGGATCACGACGCCACCACCGCCAGTTGGAACCGATACCGCGACGCCGCGCGCTTCGCCGCCGAACTCGGCTTGGGAGTGAACGCCGGGCACGACCTCAACCTCGCCAATCTGCGCCGCTTCGTCGGCATGGGCGGCATCGCCGAAGTGTCCATCGGCCAAGCGCTCATTGCCGATGCGTTGCGGTTCGGTCTGGCCGACGCCGTGCGACAATACGTTGCGGAAATGGAAGCCGCGTTGGAGAGGTGAGTCGTGCGAAAACGGTTTGCGCCGCGCTGGAGGCGGCTGGCGCGCTTGTGGCCCGGGGTGGCGTTGGCGGCGGCCGCCGGCGCACCGGCCGGCGAGCAGGCGCAAACGGCGGCGGCGCAACAACGCCCGCTGGTGCGAATCGAGACCGACCTCGGCATCATCACCGTGGAGCTGTACCCGCAGCGTGCGCCGCGCACCGTGGCCAATTTTCTCGCCTTGGTGGACGACGGGTTCTACGACGGCTTGGTGTTCCACCGCGTCATCGCCGGCTTCATGGTGCAAGCCGGCGGCTTCGATGCGGACATGAAGCGCCGCCCCGCGCCGCGCACGGTGCCGAACGAATCCGTTGGCGGCTTGGCCAACGAGCGCGGCACCATCGCCATGGCGCGCGCCCAGGATCCGGATTCCGCCGGCGCCCAGTTCTACATCAACATGAAGGATTCGCCGCACTTGAACGCCCGAGGTGGGAAGCCCGGCTACACGGTGTTCGGGCGGGTGACCGCGGGGTTGGAGGTGGCGGAGCGGATCGAGGAGGCACCAACCGGCACCGTCGACGGCCGGCCCGACGTGCCGCTCGAACCCGTGGCCATCGTCGCCGTGCGACGGGTGATTCCGCAAGAACCATAACCGCCGAGCGATCGAAGGCGAACCCGCGGGGCTTGCTATGATGCCGCCCTCTAGGTTCCGAGGAAGTTCACAAATGCGTCAAGTTTCGCGTTGGCCGAGATCGTGAAAACGCAACTCGCCGCCATTGGGTTCGCCGCGCTTTTCTCCACCGTGGCGACGCAGATCTACACGCTGATCGTGCCCACCCGCAGCGCGTTGTGGTTGCTGCTGTTGTTCTTCATGGTCGGTTTGGGCGTTGCCTGGCTGACCATTCGCATCGACGCGCGCGAGGCGCGCGAAGAGGAGGCCAAAGCCGCGGCGCAAAGTTCGCCCGCCGCGGAAACAACCGCGGGAGCGGACGCGGCGGAACCGCCGCAAGGCGACGCACAGCCGTAGCGTGGCAAGCAATGAGGCCAGCGCCCGCGGCGCCGGCGCGTCCGGTGCCACGCCGTTTCTGAAGTGGCCGGGCGGCAAACGCGCGCTCATTCCGAGCATCGCGCGGCACTTCCCTCGCCATGTGGAACACTACTGGGAGCCGTTCGTTGGCGGCGGCGCGGTGTTTTTCGCCTTCGCCGAGCGCATCGAACGCGCCACCCTGTCCGACACCAACGAGCACCTGATGGCCACCTACACGGTCGTCCGCGATCGCGTGGACGAGTTGATTGCCCGCCTGGGCGAACACCAGAGGGCGCACCGGCGCCGCGCCGGCAAGAAATACGCGGACGGCAACACCTACTACTACCGGGTGCGCGAGAGCGAACCGACCGAGGCGGTGGCGGTGGCGGCGAGGTTCATCTATCTCAACAGGACGTGCTACAACGGCTTGTACCGCGTGAACAAAACCGGACGCTTCAACGTGCCGGAAGGCAGCTACAAGAACCCCGACATCTGCAACCCGGATCGACTGCGCAAGGCAAGCGCGGCGTTGGCGCGGACGCGCATTGTCGCCGGCGCGTTCGAGCGCGCCGCCGAGCCGCGCAACGGCCACTTCGTCTACTGCGACCCGCCCTACGACGGCACGTTCAACAGCTACCACGCCGGCGGGTTTCCGGGCGAGGCGCAGGAACGCCTGCGCGATGCGGCCGAACGATGGCGCGCAACCGGCGCGACCGTGTTGTTGAGCAACGCCGACACGCCCGCCATGCGGCGCCTTTACAAGGGTTTCGCCATTGAGGAGGTGGCCGCGCCGCGCAGCATCAACTCGGACGGCAACGGCCGCGGCCAGGCGCCGGAACTGCTGATACGATCTGCCCCCTAAAGTCCGTCCGACGGCAGATCGTTGCAGGACGAAATTGGAGAATCCGAATGGATGGAAACTGCCCAAAACACAGCGGTCAGAGCAACCTCGCCAACCGGACACCCTACGACAGGATTATGGACGCATTGCCTCGCAATCAAGCCGGCCGAGGCTTGGCCCGCCATGCTTGTGCCATCTGCGCTTACGAGCGTGGGCGCCAAGATGCACGGAAAGAAATCGCCGAGCAAATCGCCCGCTGCCTAGCTTCCTAGAGGTGCTGCTGGTTGAGCTGACCGACTCGCGTAGGTTCCATTGGTTGCGTTCGGACCCGTCGTGAATCTCCGCCAGCTACTCTGCGCGCGCCTTGACGCGGCCTTTGCCGCCGCCGGGGCGGCCGGTGCGCCCGCCATCGTCGGCCCGGCCACCAGGCCGGAGTTCGGCGACTACCAAGCGAACGGCGCTTTGGCGGCCGCCAAGAGGTTGGGCGTCAAGCCCCGGGAATTGGCGCAAGAGGTCATCAAGGCGGCGCGGATCGAAGACATCGCGCGCGCCGAAGTCACCGGGCCCGGTTTCATCAGCCTCACCATTGACGATAGGTGGCTTGCCAAGGCCGTCGTCGCCGCGCCGATCTTGCGTCCGCTGGACGCTGCGCCGCGCGTGGTTGTGGACTATTCGCACCCCAATCTGGCCAAGGAGATGCAGGTGCATCACCTGCGCAGCACGATCATCGGCGACGCGGTGGCGCGGGTGCTGGAAGCGCTCGGCTGCGAGGTGCTTCGCCAGAACCACGTGGGCGACTGGGGCACGGGGTTCGGACGCCTGGTGGCGCACTTGGACGACTGCGGCGAGGATTCCGAGCAACTCGCGGATCTGGAACGCTTCTACACCGCCGCCAGCGCCCGTTTCGACAGCGACCCGGCGTTCGCGGAGCGGGCGCGCCGGGTGGTGGTGCTGCTGCAACGGGGCGATCCGGAAACCCGCGCCCGCTGGCGACGCTACATCGACATCTCGATGTCGCATTGCCAAGCGGTGTACGACGCCCTCGGCGTGAGCTTGCGCCCGGAGCATGTGCGCGGCGAGAGCGCCTACAACGAGGATTTGGACGGCGTGGTGGCGGACCTGCGCGCCAAGGGCCTCGTCACCGAGTCGGACGGCGCGTTGTGCGTCTTTCTCGGCGAGTTCAAGGGCAAGGACGGCAACGTGACGCCGATCATCGTGCGCAAGTCCGACGGCGGCTACCTGTACCACTCGACGGATTTGGCGGCGCTGCGCCACCGCGCCGAAACGCTGGACGCCAAGCGCGTGCTCTACATCGTGGACGCCCGCCAAGCGCTGCACTTCCGCCAGCTCTTCGCGTTGGCGGCCGCCGCCGGGTACGGGGCGGGGGTGTCGTTCGAGCATCACCCGTTCGGCGCCATGCTCGGCGCGGACAAGCGCCCGTTCAAGACGCGCGAGGGCGGCGGCGCGCGTTTGCTGGATCTGCTGGACGAGGCGAAGGCGCGGGCGCGGCGGCTGGTGGCGGAGAAGAATCCGCGCCTTGGCGGAGTGGAGATGGACGCGGTGGCGCGGGCGGTGGGCGTCGGCGCGGTGAAATACGCCGATCTCTCCAAAAACCGCACCAGCGACTACGTGTTCGACTGGGACGCGATGCTCTCCTTCGACAGCAACACCGGCCCGTATTTGCAGTACGCCTACGCGCGCATTCAGAGCATCTTCGAGAAAGGCGGCGTGAAGCAAACCGCGACGCTTGCCGGCGCGCCGGTGATCGCCGCGCCCGAAGAACACGCGCTGGCGCTTCGGCTGGCGCGGTTTCAGGAAACCGCGGAGCAGGTGGCGGCCACGGCGCTGCCGCACCACCTCTGCGCCTACCTGCACGATCTCGCCACCGCCTTCACGCGCTTCTACGAGAACTGCCCGGTGCTGGCGAGCGATGCCCGCGAGAGCCGCCTGCTCTTGTGCCGCCGCGCCGCCGAGACGCTGCGCGCCGGCCTCGGCCTGCTGGGCATCGACACCGTGCAACGCATGTAGCGCGCCGCTTGCAATGAACCAATCGGCGCGGCGGAGATTCCTATGACTCCCGATCAGGTTGGGGACTTGGCCGCCGGCGGCGAATCCGAATTGGTGGAGTTCAAGCGCAGCACCGCCGAGGCGGACACCGGCGCGAGGGGCGTCTGCGCGATGCTGAACCAGCGCGGCGGGCGCGTGTTGTTCGGCGTTGCGAAAGATGGTCGCGTGCTCGGACAAGACGTGGGGGAGAACACCATCGAACGTATCGCGCAACGCCTGCGCGACATCGAGCCCCCGGCGTTTCCGTCGATAGACCGTGTGCCGATGGGCGGCGGGAAAGAGGTGATCGTCGTCACGGTGAGCCGCGGGCAAAGCGGCCCCTACACCTACCGGCACCGGCCCTATCGGCGTGTCGGCAGCACCAACGAGGTGCTCTCCCAAGCCGCTTTCAACAACCTGCTCATTGAAAAGCTACACGCCGAACAACGGTGGGAGAACGAACGGGCAGCCAACTGGACGGTGGCAGACCTTGACGAGGGCGAAATCCGCCGCACGGTGGACGAGGCGGTGCGGCGCGGCCGACTCGACGACCCCGGCACCCGCGATGTGCCCGCGTTGTTGCGCGGTTTGGGCGTTCTCAAAGACGACGAGTTGCTGCGAGCGGCCGCGGTGTTGTTCGGCGGTGAAGAGAAAGTGTCGGCGGAGCTTCCCCAATGCACGCTGCGCGCGGCCCGCTTTCGCGGCATCGACCGCACGGAGTTCTTGGACAACCGCCAAACCTACGGCAACGCGTTTCGGTTGCTGGCGAGCGCCGAGGCGTTTCTGCGCGAGCACAACCCCATCGCCGGCCGGGTGGTGCCCGATCGCTTGGCACGGGTGGACGAGCCGCTGTATCCGCCGGTGGCGGTGCGCGAAGCGTTGGCGAACGCGCTGTGCCACCGGGACTACGCCATCGGCGCAGGTTCCGTGGCGATTGGAATCTACGACGATCGGTTGGAGGTGACCTCTTCGGGCACGCTGCACTTTGGCCTCACCCCCGACAAGCTGTTCCAACCCCATGAATCGTTGCCTTGGAATCCTTTGATCGCCCGGGTGTTCTACCGGCGCGGCGTGATCGAGGCGTGGGGTCGAGGCACTATCAAGATGGCGGAGATCGCGGCGGAATCGAAGCTGCCCGCGCCGGAAATCGAGGATTCCGGCGGCGCGGTGACGGTGCGCTTTCGTCCGCGCCGATATGTTCCGCCCGAGCGGGTGCAAAGGAACGTGACGGATCGCCAACGCGCGATACTCGCCCTGCTCGAGGCGGCGGATGGTTTGCCGTTGCGCGAGATCGCGTCGCGGCTTGAGGATGCGCCGACGGTGCGTCAGGTGAGGCTGGATCTCGACATGTTGCGAGTATTGGATTTGGTGGTATCGTCGGGTCGCGGTCGCGGTGCCCGGTGGCGTCTCGTCTGAGAACCGTGCTTGGCACGTCCAATTAGCGTCCAATTACGTCCAATTACGTCCAATTAGCGTCTCATTCGTATAGAACGTCGAAGAGCTTGTTTTTCAATGTGTTACGATGTTTCTGATTTGAGACGCAGGCATATCCGGATGCCCCTGTTGCGTCCTTTTACGTCCCATTGCCTCCCGCTAGCGTCCAATTGCGCGGCCGGCTGGCCATGCGCTTGGACGTAATGCCATGAAGAAGCGCGTCTTCGCCGCGGCGGTGTTCTTGGTCTTGGTGCTCGCCGGCGCTCTGATTGCCGATAGGACGCTTCTTGAGAACGAACGCGCTGTGGAGGCAATCGAGAGTGCGGAGGCACCCGCGGGGGCATCGGAACGCGACGCCTTGCTCGCGAACGGGGAAATCCCCCCGGTGGTGCAGACGGCCTCGTCGGAGGACTGTCTGGCGGCGTTGGTCGTTGCCGAGGGGAGCAGCCAATTGATGGCGGAACAAAGACGGTTGCACATCCAGAGCGTCTTGAAAGAAGCCGGCGGCCCGCTGGAACGGGCGCTCGCCGCGGACATCGCCGGGTATCGTCCCGAGACCACATCCGTTTTGGACAACGGCCTGCCCGCAAGCATGTTCTGGGCCTACAGTGCGCCGAATCCACTGGGCGAACGCGAATTGTCGGCGGCCGAGCGACGGCGACTGAAGGGCGTGTTGCGGAGCGGGGGCATCGAGGCATTGGCGGCGTTGGACGACGCCGGGCTGCTTTCGGCCCGCTGGTACGACACCACGCTGACCGGCCACCTCATTGCCGAACATGGCGAGGCGTTGTACGGCGCGTTGCCGACGCTCGGCGGCCGATTGCCGGTGGGCGCGCACGAACTGGCCATCGCCATTGAAGAAGGCGTCGCGCTGGCGGACTTCAGGACACTTCTCGACGAAGCGAACGTCGACCTCGCCGGCACTTGGCGCGACGGCGCAAATCTGGCGAAGGTCGCCGCCATACATTTGCGGCCGGACATTCTCCGCTTCTTGATGTCGAACGGCGTGGACCCGGCGGCGCCCACAAGGTGGGGACGCCGGACCGTGCTCGACGACATCGCTTCCCTGCCCAAACCGCAAAACACGGAAGCGTTGGCCAACGTCGTCGAGTCGCTCGTCGCCGCCGGCGACCAGCCCTACCTGCCGAGCACGCGCGCCACGTTGGGGCAATGGCTGCCCGATGCGTCGTTGCCGGCGCTGCGTCCGGACGCGGCCGCCGCGCTTCTTGCTCCAGCCGTCGCGGACGCCGCAAAGACCGTGGCCGCGGTGGATGCGGAGTGGACGCGGAAGAGAGACGCCGCGGCGCGCTTGGAACAGCGGTGTGAACGGCTGGCGGAGTCGGAAGCACACGCCGGCGCCTTTCGCGGGACGGGGCTGGCGGCCAAGCGGCGGCACCAAGCGGCGCTGCTGAGACGCGAAGAACGCTGGCTGAGCGACCTGGCACACACCGCGGAAGACGCGGCGGTCAACAAGGGCGATGCGCTGACCGACGACGAGCAGGCGCTGATCGATGCGGTAAGCGACGACAGGTGGGACGACGCCGTCGCCATCGCCGACGCGATCGGCGGGTACAAGCCCTTGGCGTTGTTGTTCGTCGCGTTGGGCGCCGATGCGCCGCTCGACGTTCTGCTCGCGTTGACGCAACGCAACGGCGGGGCGCTGCCGGAGGACGCCGCTCAGTATCTCGCCGGCAACCGGCGCTCCGACGCGAGCGCGATAGCCGAAGCGCTGGAACCCTTTGGTTTCGATCCGCACTACGTTGACGCGCAAGGGCGCAACGCGTTCAGCGTCTTGGCGAATGCGGACTTGGACAAGGAGGGCGCGTGGCGGTTTGCGGAGTACTTGGCGAGCCGGTCCGTGTCCGTGAAGCCCACCGCGTTTGGACTGGATCCGTTGGACACCGCGTTGACGGAACTGCTCCAGCACCCGCGGTGGCGCGCCGCCAACATTCGCTTCGCGCGCTTTCTGATCGACCAGGGCGCGCCGATTGAGCGGAGCCACCGCGAGTTGGCCTCAATGATCGCAACCGCAGACGCGAACACCTATCGACGGTTGGTAAGCGTGGTGCCCGAGCTGGCCTCGTAGACGCGCCATCCGGCACTTGCAGCAACGGTTGGCGCCGCCGCTTCCCTAACAAGCGGGTTCAAGGTATGTTGGCGACGGACGAAACAGGCGTGAACCGCCCAAAGGAGCGTTCTTGGACGACAGCGGCAGAGGCATCTTTCAATCCATCCGGTTTTGGCAAGGCTGGGCGCTGGCGGCAACCGCCGCGGCGCTGTTCACATTCATCGCCAACGCCGAGTTCCCCGTGGCCGGCCACACGCCGGACTACGTGGCCCTGATCGGCGACCCCAACGCGCCGCTTTGGGTGGTGAACGCGGACCTGCGCGAGGGCACCGTCAACATCCGTTCGGCCAGGGCCAAACCCGCGCCGGATGGCCAGCGCTACACGCTGTGGCTGGTGGCGGGGGAGTCCACGCAACGTCTCGGCGATCTGCCGGTCCACCAAGGCGAGAACACGGTGCGGTTGGAGGCGACCGTGCAGGCGGTGCTGGGCCACCGGCGCACGCTTGGCGTTGCTGCCGAATCCATCGCCGCCCCAGCGGACGAAGCGCCGTCGTCAACCGCTCAAGGAGAGCTCCCCGAGTGGGAATGGCAGGCGAACTTGGCGCGCTTGTAGGGCGATAGGAAGCAGGACGACGCGGCCGAGGGCGGCAAGGTGCGCGCCGCCATCGTCGGGGCCGGCAATTTCGGCACCGCCATCGCCAATATCGTCGCCGGCAACGGCGTGCCGACGCGCCTGTGGATGCGCGACGAGACCCAGCTCGCGGACATCCGCGGCCACGGCGAAAACCGGCGCTATCTGCCCGGTCACGCGCTTGCGCCCCTGGTCGAGCCGACCGCGGACCTGCCGCATGCGGTGGGCGATTGCGACGTCGTCTTCGTCACGGTGCCGAGCGCCTCGTTCGGCGCGGTGGCGAACGAACTGCGCGCGGTGACGCGCCGCGGGGTCGCGGTGATCAGCGCCACCAAAGGCATCGCGGATGGTTTCGAGCTCATGAGCCAAGTGTTGGAGCGCGTGCTCCCGGACGCCCGCATCGGCGTGATCAGCGGCCCGAACTTGGCCGAGGAGATCGCGGACGGGCGCCACACCGGAACCGTTGTGGCGAGCCGGCACGAGGCGCTGCGCGTCTTGGCGCAAGACATTCTCACCAGCCCCGCCTTCCGCGTCTACGCCAGCACGGACGTCTACGGCGTGGAGCTCGGCGGCGCGTTGAAGAACATCTACGCCATCGTCTCCGGCGTCGCCACCTCGCTGGGCGTCGGTCAGAACGCGTTGGCGATGCTGGTGACGCGCAGTTTGGCGGAAATGTGCCGCTTCGCGGCCGCCTTGGGCGCGAATCCCTTCACCTTCCTCGGTCTGGCGGGGGTGGGCGACCTGTTCGCCACCTGCACCTCGCCGCTGTCGCGCAACTTTCAGCTGGGGGCCAAGCTGGCGGCCGGCGCGACGTTGGAAGCGGCGATGGAGGAGCTCGGCAAGCTCGCCGAGGGCGTGAACACGGTGCGCGTTGTGCGCGCCAAGAGCGCGGAACTCGGCGTGTACATGCCGCTTGCGGACGCGCTCCACCGGCTGCTGTTCGCCGGCGAGGACTTGCAGAGCATCATCGCCAACCTGATGACCAGCGAGCAGCGTATGGACGTGGAGTTCGACGTCGGGCCGGCGGTGGCGGCGAGCGTTGCGTCGCCGTCCGGCGCGCCCGGCGGTCCGCGATGAAGACGCGGCGCGGGCACCGCCGGGCGTTCCTCGCGGTGCGGCCCGTGTTGCGCGGTCGCTGGCCGGCGGCCGCGGCCGTCTTCCTTGGCCCGGGCCTGGTGGCCGCCGACATCCCGGGCGCCGAGGACCCGCCCGGCGTGGCGCGGTTTCCCGACGCCGCGATCGTGGCCTTCAGCAGGGCCGACCTGCGCGCCTACGAGTTCGTCACCGGTCGCGTGGAACGCAGCCGCCGCGAGCGGCGCATCGACCGCAGCGTGCGGGTGCCGGCCAACTTGCTGCGTGTCACCTATCGGACGCCGCCCGGCACGCCCCTGCGCGACGTCGTGGCGCACTACCGCGGCGAAGTGGCCGGTTTCGCCGAGGTGTTCGCCTGCCAGGGCTTGGACTGCGGGCGCAGCACGGCTTGGGCGAATGACGTCTTTCGCGTGAAGGAGCTCGTGGCGCCGGACTCGGCGCAGTTCTATCTGGCGGTGGCCGGCGAAGACGCGGTGGCGGCCATCTACATCGTTCAGCGCGGCAATCGCCGGGTGTACGCGCATGTGGACTTCGCGCAAGGCGACGGCATTGGCGCGCGCGTGCTCGGCGGCGCGGCCGGAGGGCATGTGGAGGACGCGGAGCGCGCCACCGCGGACAGCGTTGGCGAAGCGCTGCGCAGCCAGCGCTTTGCCGTGTTGCTGGGTGCCGCGCCAGACGACGCCGGGCGGCTCGGACGCGCCGCGCTGGAGGCGCTGGACGCCGCCGCGCCGGGGCTCGCCGGGCTCGAGACGGCGGTGTACGTGGTCTGCCACGTCGACCAGGGCGGAGACGCCGAAACCGCCATAGCGCGATCCGCGCAATGCGCGAAACAAGCCGCCCTGCGCCTGCGGGCGGCGGGCGTGGAGGCCGTGCCGTTTGGCGCCGGCCCGCTGTTGCCGCGCCCGGACGCGCCGCCGCGGCGCGTGGAGCTGGTCTTGCCGTGATCCGGCCGGCCGCGCGCACGGCCCGTCGCCGGCGGTCCGCAACGCGCCTTACTCCAACCTTGACTTAACGCCGCGACTTGCAACTCCATGCCCGCGACGGAGGGGACGGATCACCAGCAGGCGGCTTTGGTCGCGCAAGCCGCCAGCGCCCTCGCCGGCGCCGATGTGGTGTTCGGCCACGGCACCGACAACGCCCGCGACGAAGCGATCCGCATGGTGGCGGACACCGGCTCGGCTTCCCAGCCCGCACTGGAGAGACTTCTCGCAAGACGCATCGACGATCGCGTGCCGCTGCCCTACCTCACCGGCGCGGCCTGGCTGGTTGGCTTGCGTTTCGCGGTCCGCTCCGGCGTGGTCATCCCGCGCTCGCCTATCGCGCAGGCCCTGACCTCGGGCTTGCGTCCTTGGCTGGCCAAAGCGCCGCGGCGCGTGCTCGACTTGTGTTGCGGAAGCGGCGCCCTCGGTCTCGTTGCGGCGCGCACGTTCCCGCGCGCCGAGGTGGATCTGGTGGATGTGGATGCCACCGCCGTTGCCGTCGCCAAGGAAAACGTCGCCGCCGCCGGCGCGGCGATCGCCCGCCGGGTCCACGTGGTGCGGTCCGACCTGTTCGCCGAGCTGCGTGGGCGGCGCTACGACCTCGTGCTGTGCAACCCGCCCTACGTTCCCACCGCCGAGCTGGACGCCGCGCCGCCCGAGTTCCATCACGAACCGCGCCGCGGGCTGCACGGCGGGGCGGATGGTCTCGCCGTGTGGCGACGCATCGTGCCGCGGTTGGACGCCCACCTGCGCTCGGGCGGCGCGCTGGTGGGCGAAGCCGGCAACATCGGCGAAGCCTTCGACCGCGCGTTTCCCGCGCTCGGCGCGGTCTGGCTGGATCTGCCGGCGGAGCCCCAAGCGGATGGCGGCTTCGGCGTCTTCGTCTCGGCGGCGGCGCTGCGCCGGAGCGGTGGCTGAACCGCGCTGCGCCGTTCGCTTGCCGCTTTGCGAGCGTTCAACACCAACCGCGAGAACATCGTATACTCGGCGGTTTCCGCGTTCACTAGGTCGCCAATCATGACGCGCCGCTTGCCGCCGCATCCGCCCCGTCGCCGCGAAACGTCGCCGGCGTTTCGCTTGACGCCGGTGGCGGCGGCGGTGCTCGCCGTCACCCAGGCGCAGATCGCCGCCCAAGAGCGGGAAGACAGCCGCCAGGTCATTGAGGAAGTGGTGGTCACTGCCACCAAGCGCGAGGCGGACATGCAGGATGTGGCGCAGAGCATCACCGCCTTCACCACCGACGACTTGCAGCGGCTCGGCGCTCGGGACATGAAGGAGTACATCGACGCGCTGCCCAGCGTCACCTTGGTGAACAGCATTCCGGGGCGCAACTCGGTGGTGTTCCGCGGCATTTCCACGGGGTCTTCGGAATACCGCACCGACAGCATGACCGCCGTGTACCTCGACGAGCAGCCCCTCACCACCAATTCGCAGCAGGTGGATCCGTGGCTGGTGGACATCGAGCGCGTCGAGGCGCTGCCCGGGCCGCAAGGCACGTTGTTCGGGTCGAGTTCGCAATCCGGCACGTTGCGGGTGATCACCAACAAGCCGGACTTCGCGCGCGCGTCCGCGCACTTGGACTCCGGCGTTTACGCCACGCAAGGCGGCGAGGCGAGCTACGACCTGAGCGGCCATGTGAACGTGCCGCTGAGCGAGCGGTTGGCGGTGCGCGCGGCTTGGTTCGTGTCGCACGAGGGCGGCTATGTGGACAATGTTCCGGGCGCCGATCTGGCCGGTGTTCGCGACAACGCCGACGTCGTGCAGGACGACTTCAACGAATACGACGTCCACGGCGGTCGCGTGGCCGCGAGCTGGGACGTTTCGGATCGTTGGAACGCGCTCGTGGCGTTCATCGGACAGAAGAGCGACGCCGACGGCTCGTGGGAATCCGATCCGTCCCTCGGCGACTACAAGATCACCAAGTTCTTCGAGGAATACCGCGACGACGACTGGTACCAAACCGCGTTGACGATCACCGGCGATCTGGGTTTCGCGGAGCTTTCGGCCACCACCGCGTCTTTCGAGCGCAAGATCGTCTACGAGTGGGACAACATGCTCTACGAGCAGTACAAGGACGCCTACTTCGGCGTGTACAGCGGCTACGATCTGTACAACTCGGACTACACGTTCGGCACGGTTTTCAACGATCAGGATCAGGATCGCTTTTCGCAGGAAGTGCGTTTGACGTCCACTGGCGAGAGCCGTTTCCAATGGATGATCGGCGGCTTCTACGAGGATGTGCGGGACGACTGGCTGTACGGCGCGAACAACCCCGACCTTATGGAGACGACGGCGTGGACCGCCGCCAACTCCTACGCCTACAACTACTACGCCAGCTACGACGGCATCGACTATCCGCTCGCGCCCACCACCGTCGGTTTCTCCAACCGCTTCGAGCGATCAGTCACGCAAACGGCCGGGTTTGGCGAGCTTTCGTACGACTTCACCGACCGCTTGGTGGCCGCGCTCGGCGTCCGTTGGTTCGAGTACGAACGCGACGAATACGATCGATACGAGTTTCCGCAAGGGCTGCCGCCAACCAGCGCTTTGGAGGTGAACGGCGCGTACCGCGCCCAAGGCGTGGAGAGCGACACCGCGTTCAAGTTCAACGTCCAGTACCATGTGGACAACGAGCGCATGGTGTACTTCCTGTTCAGCCAAGGGTTTCGCTTGGGCGGCTCCAACAGCCAGCGGGCGGCGCGCACCGGCCTCGTGCCCCTCAACTATTCGTCGGACAAGCTGAACAACTACGAGCTGGGCCTGAAGAGCCGCTGGTTCGGCGGCCGCGTGCAGTTCAACCTCTCCGCCTTTCACATGGTGTGGGAAGACATCCAGCTCAACAACGACGGCGGCGTGGACGACCAGTGGTGGTTGCGCGGCATCGTGAACGGCGACACCGCGGCGACCACCGGCGTGGAAATCAACTGGGACGCCAAAGTGACGGACACGCTGCGCATCGAAGGTTCCGTGTTCCGCGCCAACCCGCGGTTCACCTCGGAGTTCGATCTCTTGAGCGGCAGCGCGGTGCGGGACGGCACCGTGATGCCGATTTCACCGGATCTGAAATGCTGGTTGGCGGTGGAGTACGCGCTGTGGAACGTCGGCCCGACGGAGCAGTTGTGGGTTCGCTACGACATCAGCTATCAAGCCTCGGTCTACAACGGCATTGAAGCGGCGATCGCCGAAGATCCGAACGGCCGACAACCGTCGTGGACCCTGAGCAACCTGCAGATCGGCGCGTCGCTCCCCGGCGCATTGGACATCACCTTCGTGATCAACAATCTGTGGGACCAGCGCACCACGAACTACTTGGACGACGGCGCCAACGACCAAGCGGCTTGGTTCAACGATCCCCGCTTCCGCAACGTGCGCTCCTACGTTGCGCCACGCACGGTCGGATTGCGGTTCACCAAAGCGTTCTAAGCACGAAAATACGCCAGCGCGGCGGGGGCGGCACCGTTGGCGACAGCAACGGCAGTGGACGCGGTTACCTTGCTGGCCACGTCGGTGGTGCGCGGCAGCCACCAGGGCGACAGCCACGGGGGCGCGTATCTCATCGACTTGGCGGCGCGGACGGCCACGCAAACGCTCGATTGGAACGCCGCGGACATCGACTGGTCGGGGCGCGGCGGCGACCGCGGACTGCGCGGCATTGCCTTCGACGGCAACGCCGTGTACATCGCGGCAAGCGACGAACTGTTCGCCTTCGCCCCGGATTTCGCGCCGCTCGGGCGTTGGCGCAACCCGTATCTGAAGCACTGCCACGAAATCTGCGTTTGGGAACACACGTTGTTCCTCGCCTCCACGGGCCACGACTCGATTCTCGGTTTCGACTTGGATCGCAAGGTGTTCCGCTGGGCGCTGCATGTGGACGTGCAGCGCTTTCGCTTCAAGGCGCGCGTCTACGATCCACTCGCGGACGACGGCCCGCTCGCCCTCGGCAAACTGCACATCAACAACGTGTTTTGCAGCCCGGCCGGAATGTACATATCCGGTCTGCGCACCGGCGGCATGCTGCACTTCAACGGCGCCGGCGTGCTCATGGCCGCGGAACTGCCGGTGGGCACCCACAACGCCCGCCCGTTCCGCGACGGCGTGCTGTTCAACGACAGCGAAGCGGACCGGCTCCGCTACAGCGGGCGGGGCGGCGCCGAGGATCGCGCCATGCGCGTGCCCAAGTATCCACCCCGCGAACTCTCGATGGCGCACGCGGACGAAAGCGGCATCGCACGCCAGGGTTTCGCGCGCGGGCTCTGCGCGCTTTCCGGCACTGTGGTGGCCGGCGGCTCCTCGCCCTCCACGGTGACGGTGTACGACTTGGCCGGCAACCGCCGGCTTGTTTCGGTGAACCTCTCCAAAGACGTGCGCAACGCCATCCACGGCTTGGAGGTGTGGCCCTTCGGCGCCTGAGACGTAGCGCGCGCCGGCACCGTCCACCCCTTCACGTCCACCAGCTCCAGTTGTTTGTGGGATTGCCCGATGGCGGTTCTGGCAAGTCGACGATCCCCTGGGAGGGCTGTCAACATGCACCACCACCATCGCAACCATCCCCCCATTCCGTCGGGGCACCGATGATGGATGATGGGTCGCTAGTACCCTCATCCAGTATGCACTCCACCAGTGTGCACCACACGGGGGCTGCCAAAAAAAACACGACAAAGAACGTCACGAAATCTGGCAACCCGATCCAATCTGCCATCTTGGCGCAGCCACCTAGGAAGAAGAAGCCACCTGGAAGGGCACCTACCCAGACGATCGCGCGGAAGACGCCGAGGAGTGTCTGCCGCGAAGGCCGGCAGCACTGTTGCAGTTCGCACGTGTGGTGGGGCACGTCTTCCCGCACGTTGCTGTTCACTTCAGGAAGGATCATCCTCTCGGCTCCTTGGTCATGTGGGACGTCCCACGGGCATCAATGGATGACTCTACGGTCTCTCCGACACCAGTGTCAACATTTTTGCTGCACAAACATACGAAAGAATAGTGGAGATTGGTGGCTCATCCCTCCTCCTTCATTGCAACATAACTCAGGGCGATGCACCTCTTGTCATGATCTTATGAGTGTCTACTTAAGCTATTGATTTATAACATATATTATTCACTACAAGAGCTGATATAGGGCTGCGGGGAAGGTCTTCGACATTGCTCGCCATTTGTAACCTCTACAGACCATTGCAATTTTCTTCAATATTTTTGTTGACAAGCGATTAGCATATGCCTACGCTTGCGTATGACGGTGCGTGTAGCGACTCACGGACACGAGCCGGTCGACTACAGCCCGTCGCCCGACCGAAGGGCTCCGGAGCCCGGATGCAGCGAGCGGGTTTGCGACGGATGAGGATTTAAGGAGATGCAGGCATGAGCGACCAGCAAACCACCACCCGCAGGTTCAATCCGGGCACGTTCCAGAGCGATGCGGCGGTCAAGAAGCAGTTTGTCGTCAGGCACGACGAGTTCAACCGGGTGATGGAGGTGCTCAAGAACAACATTGAGGCGGAGTCGTGCCGGCACCTCCTGCTCATCGGGTCCAGGGGGCAGGGGAAGACCATGCTGCTTGCCCGGACGAGGTCGGAACTGCGCACCAGGAAGACGCTGGCCAAGCGCCTGCTGCCGGTGTGGTTCATGGAGGAGTCGCACGAAATTTGGGACTTGGCGGACTTTTGGCTGGAAACGATGGCCTACCTAGCCGCCGCGGTGGAGGACAAGACGCGGGCGGAGGATCTGCGGGCAACGCACAGGCGGCTGGCCGAGAGCGACGCGGGCACGAAGGCGGTGGCCCGGGAGGCGCGCGACGCGGTGCTCGAGGCCGCCGCTGGCCGCAAGCTCGTGTTGATGGTGGAGAATCTCGATGCGCTCTGCGACGCGATGGCGGGCCGCGGCCGCATCCGCCGCCCCGGCATCGGCTGGCTGCGCGAGACGCTGGAGAAGTGCGCCGACCAAGTGATGGTGCTCGCCACCGCCACCCGTCCGCCCACCGGCGTGGGGCCGCGCCAGAAGTTCTTCGAGATCGTGAATCTGCCGCCGCTGACGCCCGTGGCGTGCCGGAAACTCCTCAGGTCGCTGGGCCAGCAGGATCGAAAGGACGCCAAGGCGCTGCAAATCCTCACGGGCGGCAATCCGCGAATGCTCGGCATCGTCGCGTCCTTCGTGCACAAGGTGTCCTTGGACCAATTGGCGGAGGACATGGTGTCGTTGATCGACGAGCACACGGAGTATTTCCGCGGCTACCTGGAGAACTTCGCGCAGGCCGAACGGCGCGTCTTCGTGGCATTGGCCGACCTCTGGGCGCAGGCGACAGCGAAGGAGGTGGCAACGCGGGCGCGGATGGACAATCGGACCGTGTCGGCTCTGCTGGGCAGGCTGGTCGATCGCGGCACTGTGGCCAAGGACAAGGGCGACGACGGGAAGTGGCGCTACCAGATCAACATGCGCCTCGTCAGCATCTACTACAAGCTTCGGCGCACTCGCGACAGCGACGTGTTCGTCACCAGCCTTTTCCGGTTCATGGCGGCCTATTACTCCGACGTGGCGCTGGAGATGTTCGATGCCGAAGCGCAGACGGAGTTCTCGCCCGAGGCGAGGCGCGAGATCGACAGCATAATGGCCGGCGCCATCAACGAGGCCGCGCGAACCAGGGGAGCGCCTAGGGACGTGCTCGCCGACTGCGACGAGATTTTCAAGCGGTGGGCGGCGTACGACAGCCCCGGCGAGGACATGCGGGCCGAACTGGTCGAGGCATACGTTCTGAAGGGCTTCGCCCACTGCGCCCTGGGCGACAGCGAAGCAGCGCTGCTGGCTTGGAGCGACGCGGTCGAGACTGCTGGTGCCAGCGAGAAGCCGGCAGCAGACAGCGAAGAGCCGGCGACACGAGAGAAAATCCAAGAGCAAGTGGCGTGGGCTCTGATCGGCAGGGGCGAGGCACATCGGATGGCCGGCAGCCACGACGAGGCGCTGGCCAGCTATGGCAAGGCCATAGGATTGGTCGAGGAGGCCAGGGCGCCAAGGCTGCGGCTTCAGCTGGGCCGGGCGCTGCTGCTGCGGGGTGCCCTGCAGCGCGAACTGGCCTCAGACGGCGCGGACGCGAAGACATCGTTCGAGTGTGCCTGCCGAGCTCTCGACGTCGAGAGCGGCGTCGGCGAGCGGCTGGCTTGGTACGCGGTGGTCTGCTTGGCTGCCTTGGACAGTCGCGTCGACCACGACTACACCGAGCAGGTCTACAAGCCCGTGGTGGAGCAGCTGCGCCAAGACTCGCCAACGTCCGGGTTTTCAGGTTCGGAAGAGGTCGCGGAGTCGACCGATCAGGTGGGGTGGTACTCGAAGTGGTTCCGGGCGCAGTCGCTGTTCGCGCTCGGCCAGGACGCCGCCGCGCTGGAGACCTTCCGCCAAGCCTACGCCTCGTACGATCCGAAGGACTCGCGATTCATAAGCGACGTGTTCAAGTTGGTGGATCAGGTTGCCGCCGCCAACTCGGACGACCTGCTGGCCAACCTCCGCGAGGTGCTCGCCTCGGACAAGGAGAAGGCCGAACAGTTGAGACCGCTCACGTTCGCGCTGGATGCCGGCGCGGCGCGGAAGCAGGTGCAGGCGTCCGTGGAGATGATCGAAGTCGCCAAGGACATTCAGGCGAGGATCGCCGGTACGCGTGCGAGGCGCAACGGATCGTCCTGGCTGGGGGCTGTGCAGGAAGCGGCGAAGGGCATTGCCGTGCTGGCTGTTCAGGCGCGGGAGGAAGCCGAGCGATGGAAAAACGACGGCCTCGGACGAAAGCGCTAGTTTGCGATGTCCCCATCCTGGATGTGCTCTGTACCTCAAACCATGAGAACTGTCATTGCTCTCGCTTTCGTATTTGCGGTTGTAGGCTCCATCGCCAACGGAACTCCTCTGCACTCGGCCGCCCATGCTGGCAATGTCGAAATCGTCAATGCCCTGCTCGCGGACGGCAACGACCCGAACGCACGAGACGCGGAAGGCCGGACGCCACTGCACGCGGCGGCCGAACTCAACTCCGTCGACGTCGTCTCCGCGCTCCTTAAAGCGGGAGCCGACCCGAACGCGAGGACAGAAGACGGCGCGACGCCACTGGACGTGGCGGCTGCGGGGAACACGGAGCCCCTCATCATCGCCGCCTTGGTCGCGGGCGGCGCGGACGTACTGGCGCGGAATGAGAACGGCTTGACGCCACTGCACCAAGCGGCTCGATTCAGCCCCGCCCCCGATGTCGTCTCCGCGCTCCTTAAAGCGGGAGCCGAGCCGAACGCGAGGGCAGAAAACGGCGCGACGCCACTGGACCTGGCGGCTGCGGGGAACACGGAGCCCCTCATCATCGCGGCGCTGGTCGCGGGCGGCGCGGACGTACTGGCGCGAAATGAGGACGGCTTGACGCCACTGCACCGAGCGGCAGCATTCAGCTCCGCCCCCGATGTCGTCTCCGCCCTCCTTGAAGCGGGAGCCGACCCGAACGCGAGGACAGAGGACGGCTGGACGCCACTGCACTTGGCGGCTGAGGGGAACACGGAGCCCCTCATCATCGCCGCCTTGGCCGCCGGCGGCGCGGACGTACTGGCGCGAAACGAGGACGGCTTGACGCCACTGCACCGAGCGGCAGCATTCAGCTCCGCCCCCGATGTCGTCTCCGCCCTCCTTGAAGCGGGAGCCGACCCGAACGCGAGGGCAAAGGACGGCTGGACGCCACTGGGCGTGGCGGCTGCGGGGAACACGGAGCCCCTCATCATCGCGGCGCTGGTCGCGGGCGGCGCGGACGTACTGGCGCGAAATGAGGACGGCTTGACGCCACTGCACCGAGCGGCAGCATTCAGCTCCGCCCCCGATGTCGTCTCCGCCCTCCTTGAAGCGGGAGCCGACCCGAACGCGAGGACAGAGGACGGCTGGACGCCACTGCACTTGGCGGCTGAGGGGAACACGGAGCCCCTCATCATCGCCGCCTTGGCCGCCGGCGGCGCGGACGTACTGGCGCGAAACGAGGACGGCTTGACGCCACTGCACCGAGCGGCAGCATTCAGCTCCGCCCCCGATGTCGTCTCCGCCCTCCTTGAAGCGGGAGCCGACCCGAACGCGAGGGCAAAGGACGGCTGGACGCCACTGGGCGTGGCGGCTGCGGGGAACACGGAGCCCCTCATCATCGCCGCCTTGGCCGCGGGCGGCGCGGACGTACTGGCGCGAAATGAGGACGGCTTGACGCCACTGCACCGAGCGGCAGCATTCAGCTCCGCCCCCGATGTCGTCTCCGCCCTCCTTGAAGCGGGAGCCGACCCGAACGCGAGGACAGAAGACGGCGCGACGCCACTGGACCTGGCGGCTGCGGGGAACACGGAGCCCCTCATCATCGCCGCCTTGGTCGCCGGCGGCGCGGACGTACTGGCGCGAGATGAGGGCGGCTGGACGCCACTGCACCAAGCGGCTAATACGAACACGGAGCCCCTCATCATCGCCGCCTTGGTCGCTGGCGGCGCGGACATAGGGGCGCGAAATGAGGTCGGCTGGACGCCACTGCACATGGCGGCTCGATTCAGCTCCGCCCCCGACGTCGTCTCCGCGTTGCTGGAAGCGGGAGCCGATCTTTTTGCTCCAACATACCGGGACGGGACTCCCCTTGCGATAGCTGCTTCTTTCAATGAGAATGCCTCTATTGTCGAAGACATGCTGCAAGCACATTTGTTCGGCGTGTCAAACCCATCTTCGATGAAAGAGCCGTTTCAGTTTACGAAAGGGTTGAATCGGGCCCGATGCTGGTTCGATGATGACGCGACGTGGCCGAAGAAGTCCTGCTTCTTCATGGTCACTAGCGAAGATCCGGCCCGCTCCGATGACCGTCTCGTCGTCTTTCCGGTGGTGAAGTTCTCCACTCGAGGGAATGGGGTTGCAGAAAATCCATTCTTGCTTTTGGGAGGCGGTGGGCCGGGCAGTCCGGTCGGGCTTCTTGACCCCAACTACTCAATTTGGCTCGAACTGAAGGATCTGGTCGGGAACTCTAGCCGAGACGTCTACGTCATCGATCCGCGCGGAGTTGGCCTTGCGCACCCACGCCTACATTGCCAGGAAGCACTCGATCCTATTCGTGAGGCCCTGTCGAAGGCCATGACCGCAGGAGAGGAGGCCGATGTCTGGCTTTCATCCTATTCGAACTGCAAGCAACGGATTGAATCGCAAGGACACGATCTGTCCCAATACAACAGCAGAGTCGTCGCACAAGACGTCGAATTGCTCCGCCGCACGCTCGATGTAGGAAAATGGGTATTGTTGGGCAAATCCTATAGCTCACGATACGCGTTGACAGTTGCCCGTGACTTCCCGGACACAGTGGAGGCGATGGTACTCAACGGTGCAGTATTTCCAAACCTGCCCTTCGTGAGCCAGTCAGCGGCAGCTAGGGACTATGCGTTTAGCCGAGCATTCGCTAGATGCGAGAATACTGGTACATGTACCGCTTCTTTGATGGAGGAGCGCTTCTGGGCATTGGTCAGCCGCCTGGACAATGAGCCTATGGTCGTCGATGAGCTACCCGAACTCACTTACGGAGAGCCGCCTGAGCGCATCGTACTAACGGGCGAACGGCTGGTCAACGTGGTGTATGGGGCACTCTACGATGCCGACCTTTTTCGGGATCTTCCCGACTTGGTAGGAGAACTGGAACGAGGATGGACGCGAACGCTGAAAGAGTTCCTGCGCATCTACCTCGATTTTCTTCTCGACCCAACCTTTAGCGATGCGGCATTTATGGCGCACTATTGCTCGGAAGAGCACCCGTTCGTGGACTATGACTTGGAGATGAGGCGTGCGGAGGCACACCGCGATCAGATCAGTGGGATGGTCGGTGTTGCGGTCTCTGGCGGGCAGTCCAACTGCAAGATGTGGGACGTAGCCACGGCTGCGCCCCTGGAACGCGAACCTGTCGTGACATCTATTCCCGTGCTGTTCCTGCAAGGTGCCCTCGATCCCGTGGTACCCATCGAGTACTTGGGCGATCAGTTGCGGCATTTTGATCATCATGCCGTGCTCGTATTCAGCGATAGCTCGCATTGGGGATCGGTGGACGGCCCCTGCGCCATGCGCAGAGCTGGCCGTTTTGTGGAACATAAGCAACTGACCGGGGAACGTTGTCCGGGTGAGTCCGAGCTGCCGGCACGCTAAATTAGCCTACCCGCAGTCCATCGCCACCATTCCCGAGCGATCCGGCGATTCCGGGGGCGGCCGCCACCCCCGCGCAGGGGCGGAAAGCGGCCGCAAGCCGCCAAAGACGAACTCGAACGCGGACCGAAGGCCGGTCGCGCATCGCATCGCACGAAACCCGCGCTCAACCGCAACGCCGCCCCCGCCAAACCGCTCGTCCTAATCTAAAACACCCTGCCGAGCAATCGTCTATCCTTGCGCCCTTCGTTTTTCGATCCAAGGCAACGCAATGCTGGAACGTTTCAAAGTGCCGGAGGACATCGCCGTGCGCGTGCCGCCGGCCACGATGCGGGGTGCGGTGGAGAGCATCTTCGCCAGCCTCGGCATGACGCCGGCGGACGCCGCCAAATGCGCCGATCCGCTCATCTACGCCGATGTGCGGGGCATCGACTCGCACGGCGTCAGCAACATGATGCGCGCCTATGTCGCCGGCCTCAAAGGCGGCCACATCAACCCCGCGCCGGTGATGAAGCGCACGCGCGATTGGCCGGCCGCGGTGTCCGTGGATGGCGACCGCGGCCTCGGCCTGGGGCAGGGCAAGGAATTGATGGACCTCGCCTGCGAGCGCGCCAAGGCGACCGGCGTGGCGGTGGTCGCGGCGTTCAACAGCCGCCACTACGGGGCGTCCGCCTACCATGCGCACCTCGCGTTGGCGCACGACATGGTGGGCGTGTCAATGACCGCGGGAGGCGTCAACGTGGCCCCGACGCACGGGGCCGCGCCGTTGTTGGGCTTGAACCCGATCGGCATCGCGGCGCCTTCCGGCGAGCAGCCGCCGTTCGTGTTCGACGCCTCCATGAGTTCCGTCGCCGGCAACAAGATCGAGCTGTTGCGGCGGGTGGGCGGCAAGGTGCTGCCCGGTTGGATCGCCGGCGCCGACGGCGCGCCGATCATGGAGGAAACCGAAGTGCCGGAGCGCTTTTTCATGCTGCCCCTTGGCGGCACGCGTGAAATCGGCTCGCACAAGGGGTTTGGCCTGTCCATGCTGGTGGAGGTGTTGTGCGGCGCGTTGACGGGCACCGGTGCCGGCCCGCACCGCCGCCAAGGCATCGCGCACTACTTCATGGCCTACAACGTCGCCGCGTTCACCGATGTGGACACGTTCAAAGCCGACATGGACGCCTATTTGCGCTCCATTGTCGATTGCAAACCCGCGCCGGGCGAGACGCGGGTGGTGTACGCCGGCATTCCCGAACACGAGGCGGAACTCGACCGCGCCGCGAACGGCATTCCGTACCACCCGGAAGTGATCGAGTGGTTCAACGGCGTGATGAAGGAGCTCGGCATCGCGCCGGCTTTCACTTGACGCACGCAAGGAGGCGGGCCGGGGAACCGGCGCCTCCGAGCAACCGCCGTCGTCACGATTGGCGGTTGCGTTGGTGCGTGCCGATATAGCCCACCACCACGCGCTCCTTTTCTTCGTCCCAAGCGAACGCTATGCGTATGGTGCTGCGCGGATCGAAGCTGTTGCCTTTGCCGATGTGGTTGGACAGCTCAAAGGTCTTGCCGTTGACGGTGGTGTGGTAATAGTCCGGGAACATGCCCATCGTCGTCTTGGTTTGGTTCGGTTTGTAGAACCAGCCCGGACACGCTTGGCGAATGGAGAGCGTGAAGTCCGGGCTGACGTTGTCCGGGCGTTCGCGGTGGAACTCCGTGGCGAGCCAAGACAACGCGGCGAACACCTCTTGCGGTTTCTGGAACGGCATGTCGATGCTGGACTTGCTGTTGGGGGCGAACAACAACGCGCCGGGGAACTTCTCTTTGGCGCGCGCGATGGCGGCGGCGATGCTGGCGATTTCGGCTGGTGCCTCCGCGTCCTCGCCGTCGTCGCGCGCTTTCTCGGTCTCGTACTGCTCGCGCCAGTATTGAGCGTATTCCTTGCTGCGCGCGAGCGACTCCTCGAGTTCGTCCAACTGCCCTTTTAGCTGCGTCTTCTCAAGCCGCAAACCACTGTTCGCGTCATGCAATCGATCTTTCTCTTCGGCGCATTTCTGGTGTGCCAACTGCAATTGCTCCACCTTGTTTCTCATGGAGTCGATCTCTTCGGGCGACACCCCCGGCGCGCTCACGGCGAGCACGGCGCGCTGCTCCGCCACTTCCGCCACGGGCTTCGGAGGTTTCGCGGTGATCTCCTCCCACTCCTTGGCCATGCCGAGAATCGCGCTCTCGCGCTCGCCCCGCTCCTTGGCGCGGCGACGTTCCTCTTCCAGTGAGGATCCTTGCAAGCGGATCGGACGATACGCTTCCAACTCCTTGGTGAGCCGACGCAGCAGGTGCAACGCCTCGGGCACCAGATCGATGCGTCCCTTCACCTCGGGGAACCAGAGCTGCACGTTCAAGCCGAGATACTTGATTTCGTCTCTGCACTTCTTCTGGATGTGGTCGATGGATTCTTCAACCGCTTTCGTTTGGCTCTCCACCTTTTCCTTGGACTTCTCCGCGGCGATCTTGCTCGCGGTGGTGGTGAAGGAGTCCATGTCCTCCCACGCCGGGGACTCCGGCGACAAGCCAATGAGCTGATCCACCATGCCACGGAAGAAATCGGACTCGATGCGCGCCGCGGCCTCCTCCATATCCGGCACCGGCGCTCGGCCGGAGACGAGACACAGCATCAGCGCCACCTCGTCTTCGTTGAACTGCTGGTGTTCACTCGCCAAGGTCTCCCGGTGCTGCACCCACTCCTGGACCAACCAGGTCGCGGTGAAGCGGTTGGTCTTGTAGTCCGTCTTGGCCGAAGACACGCCCGCCACGCGCAGGTGTTCGGTCACGCACTCGCGCAACGGCGCTTGCGACTCGTCCCAGACGCGCAACATCGCGCCGGCGAGGCGGCCGTTGCCGCGCTTGATCTCCGCGAGCACCGGGCCGCACAAGTGCTGGGGTTTGGCCTTGCTCGCGTCGCGGTAGCCGCGCACCTGCACGCCGGAACGCAGCGCGTTCTCCAATGCGCTGCGCACGCGCGCCGGCGCTTTGTCTCTATGACGCAAGGCGCGTTCCACCACGGCTTCGCTGAACTCCGGGCGCATCAGCACGAAGACGGTGGCGAGCGGCGCGCCGGTGCGCCCGTTTGCTATGGGTTTTTCCATGATCTTCGGCCCGTCAAGTCACGCGAAGCCGCGCAACGGATTGATGGGCGGCCAGTCGTCCTTGCTGGCAAGGATGGCCGCGCCGACCTCCTCGACATCCCACGGCCCTTCCCCCTCGTCCTTGTGCGCCACCGGCGTCACCTGCCACGACAACAGCGACACGCGGTTGCCGGCGAGCAGCCAAGTGCGCCCGGTCACGTCCTTGGCGTCGTCCGTACACAACCACGCGACGGTGGGCGACACCTTCTCCGGCGGCACGGACTCCTTGGCTTGCGCCGGCAGGATGTCGTCCGTGAGGCGCGACAACGCGGTGGGCGCGAGGATGTTGACGGTGACGCCGTAGCGGGCGCCCTCGAGATAGAGGCACCGGGCGAATCCGGCGATGCCGGCCTTGGCGGCGCCGTAGTTGGTCTGCCCGAAGTTGCCCAGCAGGCCGGAGGTGGAACTGGTGACGATGATGCGGCCGCCCTCGCCCTGTTCGAGCATGCGGTCGTACGCCGCCTTGGCCGTGTGGTAGGTGCCGCGCAGGTGGACGTCGTTGACCGCCTGCCACAGGTCGTCGGTCATGTTCTTGAACGACTTGTCGCGCAGGATGCCGGCGTTGCAAACGCAGATGTCCAAGCGCCCGAAGTTGTCCACCGCGGCGCGCACCATCGCCGGCGCAGCCGCCTTGTCGCTCACCGAACCGTAGTCCGCCACCGCCTGGCCGCCGGCGGCGCGTATCTCTTCGACCACGCTGTCCGCCATGCCGGTGCCAGAGCCAGTGCCGTCCCGCGCCCCGCCCAAGTCGTTCACCACCACCGCGGCACCTTCGGCCGCGAGCAACAACGCATGCGCGCGTCCTAGACCGCCGCCGGCGCCGGTTACCAGCGCCACCTTGCCGTCCAATGTGCCCATGGAGCCTCCCCGTCTCCCAATGCGATGGGGCAAGTGTATTGCGCCGCCGAGCGTATGGCAAAGAGTCCGCGTTCCTCGTTTTTGCGCGGCGTCGTCACCGTGCGCCGGGCGATAGTCCCACACAAGATCGAGAAACTCCCCGTAGCCCGGCGCCACCGTCTCGTCCAAAGTGAGGTGTTCAACCCACTCGCAGCGCATCTGTGGCGATGTTCCGCAACCGTCTCTCCTCTTGCAACGCCCTGCCACCGTGCGCCGCCAGCGGCGCGCCGCTCCGTGGTAAATTGCCAAGGTGCGCGCCGCCGACGCAAGGAGCCGAACGATGTCCGATTCCCTGCTCGATCCCTCTGCGGAGGAGCAGCGCCCGCGCTTGTCCGATCGGTCGCCGCGGCGTCGCCGCAGCGGCGAGGCTGAAACCGGCATGCCGTCTTGGCTGCGCGCGGCGCTCGCCAAGCGCGACTTGCGGCCGCGCGCCGGCTGGCCTCCGGTCCACCACCTGCTCACCGAGCGCGACCTGCCCTCGCAGGAGGAAGAGGACGAAAAGGTGCCGGTGAGCACGGCGCATGACGAATTCTCGCGCGGGCTTTGCACCGGACTCGTGTCGCGCTACCGGCAGCGCCCGGACGTGTTCGTGGCGCACGATCTGTTCGTGTACTTCGATGGCGGAGCGCGTGCCGAGGCGGCGCGGCTGGCACCGGATTTGCTCGTCTCGTTCGGCGCGCCGAAGCGGCTGCGCGGCTCGTACGCCGTGTGGGAGGAGGGCAAGCCGCCGGACTTTGTGTTGGAGATCCTGTCCGAGTCGACGTGGCGGAAGGATGTGGAGGTGAAGCCCGGTCTGTACGAGCGGATGGGCGTGCGCGAGTACTTCGTGTTCGATCCGCACGGGCACATCGACCCGTTGCTGCGGGCGTGGCGCTTCGCGGACGGCCGGCGGGAACGGCTGCCGGTGGTGGATGTGGCGGACGGGATGCAGGGCGTCCACAGCGAGACGCTGAACCTGCATCTTTGCCACACGGTGCCGTGGCGGCTGCGCTACGAGGGACATCCGCAGGCCGGCCTGCTGCGCTGGCACGATCCAGCGACCCGGCGATGGTTGGAGACGGCGGACGACATGGAGCGCCGGGCGGACGAGGAGGCGCGCGCTCGGCGCGCGCTCGAAACCCGTGTGGCGGAACTTGAGGCGCGGTTGCGGCGGTAGCTCCGGCGTCGAGACGCCGGTTCAGATCACGCCGTCTTCTTGCATTGAATCGATGGCGGTCTCGCTGTAGCCGAGTTCCGAGAGAATCTCCCGCGAGTGTTCGCCCAGCGCCGGCGCCGGTTGCGGGGCCGCTGGCGGGACGCTCGAAATCTTGATCGGGTGGCTCACCAGCAGTGGCATGTGGAACTCCCCGCACGGCGGCGGCGCCGCCATCTCGTTCGCCAGCACCTGTTCGTCGTCCACTGTCTCCTCCACGGTGGCCACGCGATTCACCGGCACGTCCAAGTTCGCGAAAATCCGCAGCCATTCCTCCGAGGTTTTCGTGGCCACGACTTCGGCGATGGCGTCGCCGAGCGCGGCGCGGTTGCGCCACATGTCGCGGGGCGTGGCGAAGCGCTCGTCGGCCAGCAGATGCACGGCTTCCATGCCGGCGAACATGCGCGCCAGCTGCTCGTCGTTGCGCACCATGTTGAATTGCAGCCAACGCCCGTCCGCCGCCTGGTACACCCGCATCGTGGCGGTGGGGATCTCGGCGGCCGCCCGGTAGACGGCCATGTCGCCGCCGGCCATCGCCGCGCCGGCGACGCCGGAGACGGACCACAACCCGTTGGCGAGCAGCGACGTGTGGACCATGCCGCCTTCGCCGGTGCGTTCGCGGTGCAGGAGCGCCGTGACGATGCCCGCGTACAGCGCGACCGCGGTGGGGTGGTCGCCCATGCCCGGCAAACCTTGGGTGGGGCGCGTGCCGGGTTCGCGCATCAAGTCCATCAAGCCGCTGCGCGCCCAGTAGCCGAGCTGGTCGAAACTCTTGCGGTAGCGTTCCGGGCCGCGCTCGCCATAGGCCGTGAGCGATGCGTAGATCATGCCCGGGTTGCGCGGGCGCAGGTCTTCGTAGGTGAGGCCCATCGCCTCGCGCGCGCCGTAGGGCTGGTTGGTGATGAACACGTCGCACCACGCGGCGAGCTTGCGCATCACCTCCAAGCCGCGCTCGCTCTTGAGGTTCAGCGCGATGCCGCGCTTGTTGCGGCCGTCCATTTGCCAGAACCAGTCCGAGTTCTCGGGCGTGCCGGGACGGCGGGAGAGACCGCGCAGCATGTCGCCGCGGCCGGGGCGCTCGATTTTGACCACGTCGGCGCCGAAGTCGCCCAGCATCATCGCCGCCGCGGGAGCGGCGATCACCGTGGCGGCGTCCACCACCTTCAGCCCCGAAAACAAATGCCGCTTGCCAGCCGCCTCCATCACACCGGCCCGACGGCGTGCGACGAGTTGACGCGGATGGCGTAGCCGGACGGCCCGTCCACCGTGAACGAGTCGTGAATGTTGCCGCGCTCGATGGCGCTCGCCGCGACGCCGTCCGCGACGAAGCCGCGGTGGGCGGCGTCCACGTCGTCGACCATGAGGTCGAAGGGCGCCGGCGCGCCGGGCGCGGGGGGCTCCTCCGCCACCGAGAGGATCAAGTGCGTGCCGCCGCGCAGTTCCAAGATGGCGAAGTCCGTCCGCGCAAGCACCTCGCGCATGCCGTGGCGGACGAAGAAGCCGCGCGCGGCCGCGACATCCACCACCGGCAGGCGCAAGTGGCCAACCGCCACGGCCGGGCGCGGGTCCGCGCGCATGGCGCCGCGGCCCCAAGCGGCGCAGCCGCCGCGCCTAATCCCCCTCCGCTTGCCGCGCTTGGCGAAACTCCTCGTCGGCGTCTTGGTCCGGCATCACGACGAACTCCGGATACGCCTCGATGCCGAGCTCGGAGGCGTCCTGACCGAGCTCTTCCACCCGCGCCGTCACGCGCGCGCCGATGAGTTTGTCCAGCGCGAACCACACCAGCAAAGACGCGCCGAAAGCGAACGCGCCGATCGCCACGACGCCGATCAGCTGCGCCATGAAGTTGCCGCCCGAGGCGATGCACACGGCCAAGGTGCCCCAAACGCCCGCGAACAAGTGCGCCGGCACCGCGCCCACCACGTCGTCCAAGCGGAGCACCTCCAGGAACTTGATGCCGGCCACCACGACCACGCCGCCAACGGCGCCGATGACGATGGCCCAGTAGTGCTCCACGAAATCCGGTCCCGCGGTGATGGAAACGAGCCCCGCGATGGCCCCGTTCAACACCGCCAGCAAGTCCACGCGGCCGAGGATGGAGCGCGACACGCTCACCGCGGCGATGACGCCGGCGCCGGCGGCGAGGTTGGTGTTCACGAGGACGTTGCTCATGGCCACCGCGTCGAGCGCGCTGGCGAGGGCCAGTTGCGAGCCGCCGTTGAAGCCGAACCAGCCGAGCCAGAGGATGAACACGCCGAGGGTGACCGCGGGAATGTTCGACGGCGGCGTGGGCTTCACCGAACCGTCGGCGCGGAACTTGCCGATGCGCGGGCCGACCACCAACGCGCCGGCCAGCGCCGCCCAGCCGCCGGTGGAGTGGACGATGGTGGAACCGGCGAAGTCCTTGAACGCCGCGCCCGTCCACTCTTCCAGCGTGCCGCCGAGCCAACCGCCACCCCAAGTCCACGCGCCCACCACGGGATAGATGATCGCCGTGAGGATGGCGACGAAGACGAAAAACGTCCACAGTTTGACGCGCTCGGCCAGCGTGCCCGAGACGATGGACGCGGCGGTGGCCACGAACACCATCTGGAAGAACCAGTTGGACATCGACGAGTAGCTGTCGCCGGCCACGACGGCTTGGGTGGCAGCGGCCTTCGCGTCGTCCCCGGCGTTGAGAAGCGCGACCTCGTCCGCTGTCGACCCGACGCCCAATTCGACGGTGCCCAATATCTGGCCCACGTCCGTGTACATCAGGTTGTAGCCGATGACGTAGTACGCGAGACCGGCGATGGAGTACAAGCCGATGTTCTTCAGGCAGATCACCGATGCGTTCTTGGTGCGCACGGAACCCGCCTCCAACATGGTGAATCCGGCGCACATCCACATCACCAAGGCGCCCCAAATCAGGAACGCGAAGGTGTTGAGGACGAAACTCGCCTCCGGGCCGATGCCAATGTCGTTCATGCCGCTCTCCCCCGAGCTAGGATTTCCTTGATCATACGCCAGATTTGCGCCGGCGCAGCGGTTCGGGCACCCACCGCGCGAGCAGCACCAAGGCGACCCCCTGCAGCGCGATGGTGACCGCGAACAGCGACACGTAGCCGGTGAAATACACCACCGCGCCGCCCACAAACGGCCCAACGGCGCCCACCAGATTCACCGCCGCTCCCGACGCCGCCAAGCGGATCGGGATGTCGCGCAGCTGCCCAAGCAGCATCACCATGTTCTGTCCGGCTTGGTTGAAGCCGCCGGACGCCAAGCCCACTAGCACGAAGAAGATCACGGCCTCGGTTTGGCTCTCGACGGTGAGCAATTGCATGTGCGAAACCGTCCAGCAGAGCAGCGTCGCCACCATCACGACCTTGTGCCCCCGCCAGTCCGCGAGCAGACCCCAAAACAACACCGCCAAGCTGGAGGTGAACATCCACACGGACGTGAACAGCCCCAGCGCCGCGCCGCTGAGCTCGATGCGCGTGCCCAGAAACAGGATGTAGAACGGCAACGCCATGCGCCCGCACGAGCCCAGCGCCCGCGCCGCGAAGAAGCGCCGGAACACCGGTTGCTCGCGCAGGATGGGCACCACGGCGCGAAAGGTCTCGCGGATGGACTCCCGGCCGCGCACGCTCTCGGCGCGGGGCTCGCGCGTCAGCGCCAACGCGAACCAGCCCAAGGCGGCGATGCCGAAGGCCAGCAGGAACGCCGCCGCGTAGCCGTTGCCGAACAGGTTCGCGTCCACGAGGTACACGCCCGCCGCGTAGGAAAACGCGGCGGTCGACAGCCCGGCCAGAAAGTTGCGCACGCCGTCCACCACGCCGCGCCGATGCGCGGGAATGACCTTGGCGCGCAACGAGTTCATGGTGACCTGCGCGATGCCTTGGAACAAACCCATCAACGCCAGAAAGAGCACCACGGCGTACACCGCGGCGCCAGCGCCGAGCAGCAAGCCGGCCAGCGCGAGGCCAAGCACCTGCAAGCGCATCAGACCGCTCGCCGCCAAGGTGATGCCGAGGATCTTCTTGCGGTGGCCGATGCGCGACGCGCCGACCACCGGCGTCACCACCGTGCCGAGGGCTTGCAGCGAGCGCGCCAGCCCCACCACGAAGTCCGAACCGGAAAGCAGGAACAAGTACTGCGGCAGGAACGTCGGCGCCGCCACGAGCCGGAAGCCGGTCTGGCCGAGGAGCCCGTGCGCCCATTGCACCGCCACGTTGCGTGGCAGCGCCATCGCCACTTCGCGCCGGGTGTTCGGCGCGTCGGGAAGGGCTGGCGGCGGCGGGCTAATCGGCGCCACCGCGGTCGATCCGCAAGGAGGGCATGCGGGCAAACGCCGCCCAAGGCGCGCGCGTGGCGCGTCGCGTCGCGGTCCTCAACGCTGGTAGCCCGTCAATTTGTAGGTGACGATGGCCGCCGCCACTTCCTCGCCCCGCTCGTCGCGCACGCTCACATCGCCGGTGCAAAGTGTGCCGCCGCGCCGCCGCACGGTGGCGGTTGCCACCAAATCCGTTTGCACCGCCAGTTTGAGGAAGTGGACGGTGAACCCGACGGTGGCGCCCCGCGCCGACGGCGCGAGCTGCGGACAGGCCCAAAACGCCGCCGTCGCGGCGATGTCGATGAGGGCGCTGATGGCGCCGCCGTGGATGCGGCCCACGCCCAACTTGGTGCTGTAGGGCAATTCCACCACCACGCGATCGCGCTCGCTCTCGCGCAGCCGCGCCCCCAACAACGCGGCGAACTGTTCGCTGGCGATGCGCCCTACCGCTCTCGGCAGATCGCTCTCTGAATGCACCCCGCCACCTTAGGCTTCATTGCGGCCCTGTTCAAGCCTCTGTCCTGAGCCCCGACAGACCGTTTCCGCAACCATGCCGTCAATCGGCGGGTTTGGAGACCTTCTTCGCCACAACGGAAAAGGACGCGCGCCGCTTGGGAAACAGCCTGGAGAGCAGGTTGTCGAGCGTGCGCGCCCATGCCGACGGAGACTGCCATTCGCCGCGATGGATGATCAATTGAACCGCAAAGCCCATCCGTTCCAAGAACGCGGTGACTTCCGGCGGCGAATAGAGACGCACGTGCCCCATGTGGCCGATGGTGTCGAGCCGCTCGTAGGCGTCGTACACGTCCACGGGCAGACGGCCTTTGACGGCGAAGTTGTACCATCCCTTCCAAGACGTGAGATTGGGCGTGGAGAGCAACAATGTGCCTTGCGTCCGAAGCACCCTGCTGATCTCCGAAAACGTGAAGATCGGGTTGATTCTCAGATGCTCGAACACTTCGTGGAAAATGACGACGTCGACGGCGTCGTCCTCGAACGGCAGCGGCGCCACCTCGAAATCGACTTCCTTCACGTTGAGCTTCTCCGCCCGCACGACCGCTTGAAATCGCGCCGGATCCAAGTCCAACCCGCACACCGAATAACCGCGCCGCGTCAACGCCACGGTGAGAATCGGCGGCATGGCGCCGAACTCCAGAACCACGTCCTCGCGTCTGGCGAAGCGCTCGACGTAGCCCAAATCGAACGCCAAGCGTTTCTTTTGCTTGGCGCTGTAGACCTCGTACCACGGTAGCAGCGCATCCGCGTCCGGCCTGACGCTGGCGCTGGCGCTCTCGATCGCCGCCAAGTGGTCCGCGTTGGCAGTCCACCGCTCTCGGCAAATCCGCCAGTGTTTCATGTTCTTCGCATTCTTCGCACCCTTCGCACTCCTCGCACTCTCCGCACTCTTCGCACTCTCCGCGCAACTTTTCGAGCTGTCGAGTTGCGGGTCGCCCGCCACGCCGCGCATTGTAGCGTTTGCCGGAGATCGCGACGCGCATCGCCCGCCGGATCCGCCCCCGGCCTCGGCGGTTGCATTGGAGTTTGCTTATCGAATAGCCTTTGGACAGGCGTGCGCAGGATGTTCGGCAACGCGACCAAGCGCAGCCGCCGATTCGCGAGGGGAGGGGAGACGATGCCAACGAGACGATCGACGATGTCGCGGCGACGCGGCTTTTGCGCGGGTGCCGCGGTGGGCCTGTTGGCGGCGCTTTGCGCGCCCGCCGCGTTCGCGGACGACCACCAATACGAAGTGCCGTTGTTTCTCGCCGCGTCCACCGAAGGGCGGCAGGGCTTCGTGCGCATCATCAACCGTTCCGACGAAGCCGGCACGGTCACCGTCAGGACGGTCGACGACGCCGGCTTGGCGGGCGATCACATCACGGTGTCGGTCGGCGCCGGTCAGACGGTCCACTTCAACTCCCGCGACATGGAGAACGGCAATCCGAACAAGGCGTGGCTCTCCAGCCGCACCGGCCCGCCGAGCCAAGGCGACTGGCGCCTGCGCATGGAGACGGAGCTCACCTTGGAGGTGCTCGCCTACGCCCGCACCAGCGCCGGTTTCCTCACCACCATGCACGAAATGGTCGGCGTGGCCGGCAGGAGCCACGAGGTGGCGTTCTTCAATCCCGGCAGCAACGAGAACCAGGTCAGCCGCCTGCGGCTCATCAACGTGAGCGCCGCCGAGGCCGCCGTCACGATCGCCGGCTACGACGACAACGGCGCCCCGGGGAACGGGAATGTTGCTTTGACCTTGGCCGCCGGCGCCGCGCGCACCGTCAGCGCGGAGGATTTGGAGGCCGGCGCGGCGGGCTTGTCCGGAATGTTGGGAGACGGCGCCGGCAAATGGCGGCTGTACATCACCGCGGACCAGGACATCCAAGCGATGAGCCTGCTCGACGCGCCGGGGGGCAACTTTACCAATCTCTCGGCGACCGCGCCCACCAGCGGCATACCGCTGTTTCCGCGGGATGCCCGTCCCGACGGGCTGCAGGGGTTCGCGCGCGTCATCAACCGCGCCGCGAGAGACGGCATGGTGACCATCCACGCCATTGGCGACGACGGCGCGCGCAGCGATCCGGTCGTCCTGCCGCTGGCCGCGGGCGAGGCGAAGCACTTCAACTCCCGGGACTTAGCGCTCGGCAACGCCGCCAAGGGCATTGCCGGCGGCGTGGGGCCAAGCGCGGTGGACTGGCGTTTGGAGTTGAGCGCGAACGTGCCGATCGAGCCGCTCGCCTACATTCGCACGCCCGACGGTTTCGTCACCAGCATGCACGACCTCGCGCCCCTCGTTGACGGCGTCCGCGAAGTGGTCACCTTCAATCCGGCCAGCAACCCCAACCAGGTGAGCCGGTTGCGGATCATCAATCCGGGTGCCGCGGACGCCGCGGTGACCATCGCCGGCGTCGACGACAGCGGCGCCGGCGGCACCGCTTCGGTGTCCCTCGCCGTGCCGGCCGGCCAAGCCGCGACGCTGACGGCTCGGGATCTCGAGGAAGGCATGTCCGAAGACAGCACGGTGGAGTTCACCGGCATGCTCGGCGACGGCGCCGGCAAGTGGCGGCTGCGCGTCTCCTCCGATCAATCCGTCCAAGTGATGAGCTTGCTTGCCAGCCCCACCGGCAATCTCACCAACCTCTCCTCGCGCCGCACCGAACCGGAAGCGCAGGACGTCTTCGTGGACGCCGTCGATCCCGCTTGGACCGGCGGCGTTTTCGGCGTCGACTCCCGGGACTGGGGCGCCGCCTACGGCGACGGCGCCGTTGCCGGCAACAAGGTGCAGTGGGAAATCGTGGACGCGGACGAGGCGGACGCGGCGCGCGGCAAGGTGATCGATGTCACCTTGTTGAACGACAACAACGAGGGCGTTTGGTACATCGCAACCGAAGCGGGCACCTCCATCGACATGTCGGCGTACCGCACCGGCACGTTGCGGTTCGACATCAAGGTGTCCGACTACGGCAGCAACGCGAACGGCTTGAGATTCAAGGTGGACTGCGTCTTTCCCTGCACCAGCGGCGAGCGCGACCTCGGCATGGTGGGCGACGGCGTTTGGCAGACCGTGGAGTTCGCCGTGGGCGGTCTGGTCGACAGCGGCCTCAACCTCGCCAGGGTGAACACCGGATTGGCGCTGGTGTCCCCGAGGGAGCAACGCTCCGAGCTTCGATTCCAACTGGACAACATCCGCTGGCTCGCCGGCACGCCCTCGCCGCCGGTGGTGCCGGTGGTCGATCCCAACCGGCTCATCCTGTTCGACGACGCGGTGTTCGCCGACACGGACGGCATCTCGCCCCATTGGCAACTCTACGACTGCTGCGGCGGGGGCACGTTCCGCACGGTCGACGAGCAAGGCGACCGCGGCAAGGTGGTGGAGCTTTCGTGGGGCGCCGTTAACACGGTCACCGGCTTCCAAGCCAAAGACAGCTTGAACGTGAGCGACCTCGCCGGCGGCACGCTGCAACTCGACATGAAGGCGGTGGCGGATCCTCCCAGCGGCGCGGGTTGGCTGCTCAAGGTCGAGGCGCCGAATGGCGCGACGCCCGTGGAGATCGCCCTCGACCAGGGCGACAATCCCGCAGTCACCGACGAATGGCAGAGCTACTCCTTCACGTTGGATGGCGACCTCGGCGCGCTCGACAAGTCCGCCGTGAAACTCGTGCTGATCTTCCCGACTTGGGGAATGGCCGAGGGCGCGGTGGCGCGCGTCGACAACATGCGTTTCGTCGCCGCGCTGTAGCGGGGAAGGCACGGCGGCGACGTGGGCGCCGCCGGCGAGGCCCCGCGGCGCGGCTTCGGCGGGCGGAGTTGACGCAAAAGACGCATAGGCGCACAATACTGTCCACATAACCCTCCACGCCGATTCTCATGAACCACCTGCGGGCGGCCAAGGCAATCTTGGTGGACTGCGCTGCCAAAGGCATTGTGGTATTCGACACGATGTCGCTGCACACGGTGTTCCCGAACGAATCCCCGGCCGCGTTTCGCCGGCTCTTGGGCGCTTTGGCGAACGCGGGTGTGCTCGTGCGCATCGTGAAAGGCGTCTACATTGGCGCCACCGCCAAGCAAATCGCGGGGCTGGGCTTCGCCGGCAAACTGATCGGCGCGATCAGGCCTGGTCGCATGAGCTATTTGAGCCTTGAATACGCGCTGGCGGAGTGGGGATCGATGAGCCAGATTCCGCAACGCTGGACATTGATGACCACTGGCCGGCGGGGCGAGTTCCACACGCCGATTGGCACCTTCGAGTTCACGCACACAAAGCGCGACCCCATGGAGATAGTAGCGCGCACGTCGACGCACCCGCAGCTCGGCGCGAAGCTGGCGCATCCGGACCTTGCTTTGGAAGATGTGCGGCGAACACGCCGCAACCTGCACTTGGTGGACATGGAGGACCACCGCGAAGTCGTTGCCGAGTTCCGGGCCGCGCAACGCGGCCGGACGCACCGCGTGGTCGAGAGCGTTCGTGCCGCTTGACTTCAACGGCACCTCCGCCTTTGGCTCGCGCTATTGCCAACACACAGGCATGCAGGCACATGCTATGGTGTCGGGGCTCAGGGACATCCCGGACTCCCCGTGGCGTGCGACAGATCGCAGGTCAGCGATCGCTCACGGCTGGCCGGCCCGCGAACGTCGCAGCACGGCCTCCAACTGCGCAACGCGCGCCTCGGCGGACGAGCGGGCGGACGCCTCCCTGATCGCGCGTGCCGCTTCGCGTTCCGCCTTGGCTTCGGCGGCCTTGCGCTGCTCGGCCTCCCGCTTGGCTTGGGCTTCCGCGCGTTTGGCGGCCGCTTTCGCCTGTTCGGCGGCCGCTTTGGCCCGTTCGCCGGCCGCTTTGGCCCGTTTGGCAGCCGCTTTGGCCCGTTCGGCGGCTGCCGCGACCTCGGCCCGATGCGGAATGTCCCTGCCCGTCGCCGGGTCGCGGAAGCGAAGCAGCTCGCCGTCCACGCGGATGTCCAAGCCCAGCACCTCGCTGCGAATCGTCCGCCCGCCCTCCGCGATCTGCGGCGGCAGCGCGCGGTACTCGCCATCCACCAGCTCAAGCCCTTGCAGGCGCGGCGTGCCGGGCGGGTACACATCGCCCTTCGGGTCGAACATCCAGTACTCCGGCACTCCCATCGCCGCGTAGCGGCACCGCTTGCGGTCCCGATCCTTCTTCTGCGTGCTGGGCGACGCCACCTCCAGCACCCAGTCCGGCGGCTTGCCCTCCACCCAGACGAAATAGCTCGAGCGGTTGCGCGTTCCCAATCCGAGCCCCACCAGCACGTCCGGCGCGATGAAGTTCCTGTTGTTCCCCTCTTCCGGGTACATCAGGATGTCCGCCGCCACCAGCGCCGTCGGGAGCGCCCCCCGGAGGTCGCCGGTGGCGTGCATGATGGCGTCCGCCTGCCACATGTTGTCGGCCATCGGCTTACCGTCCGAGCAGGGGTAGTACACGTCGTCCGCGGGGGCGGCGGGGACGTTCGAGGCGGCTGTGGCGGCCGCGGCCGGCGGGGGCGTTGGCATGTGGCGGTTCTCCGTGGTGGTTTGCGGGCGCGGCCTGATCCCGCGCCGGTGGCGAAAGTAGCATAGTCCTTCACGGTCGGGGCCGCGCCTTGTCGATTCCCATGCCGTCGGGCACGGGCTCGGCGGACAGTGTTCCAAGCTCGAAAGCGCTTGTATGTAGGAGAATTGCTCGATCTCGCGTGCGGATCTTTAGGAAAATCTTCACTCCGCGATCGGCGCTCGGCGATGAGGAGCCTTTGTGCCGCATCCCGCTCGGGCGGGCTGATGCACAGCGACCGCCGCTGCTGGAACTGACGAGGACGGTGTTTCGGCGGGGCACGGGCGGCTACGTTCCCGCGCCGGATGACCAAGCCCTGAATCGCAGCGCCGCGCTAGGGTCGGACGCGGGACTGATCGGTGCCCTGCTCCTCGCCTACTCCTGACGAGAAGACGTTTGAGCCACGGCATCCGCTGTGGCGGATCAGCTGGACGATGTCCTCGCCGCAATCCCGCGCGTTGAGTTCGTGAGCGATGGCGAAGGCGACGGCTTCGTGGACGTCGCCCAACCTTGCCAGAGGCACGAAGTGGTCTTCCGCCCCGCGAATCACGTAGCCGAGCCGCACTCCGGCGCCGCCGTTGGGCCGAGCAGCCAACTTGGCGCCGTCCCGTTTGGCATCCAGGTAGCGCAATCCGGCGTCGTGCTCGATCACGTCGTAGACGGCGCCCAACACCACCTCGCCGGCAACGGATTTCAAGGCCCGGTCGTCGCGGATTGCGGCGAGCCAAGCGGCTTCGTCGCGTTGCGACCAGCCTAGCAGCCAGCTTCGGAACCGGACGCGATCTGCAACCGGAACCGCCGCCGGCTTGGCCGCCATCAACCACGCGAAGTCGTACAGATCGCGGCCCTGCTGCCGGTAGTCGTCCCCCAGCACCTTCTCGCGCTTGCGTTCCGCGATGTGACGCAAGCTGCGGGCGACTATGCCGTTCTTCCTTTCGCAGTCCGATCGTTCCAACGCCGGGTGGCTCCCTCCATCGCAGACCCTGATGTCCACCTTGGTGCCCCACTGCCCTTGTTCGGTCTGAACCTGAATGCGCGTGTAGCCTCGGCGGCCTTGCTTGCGGTCAACCGCGGCTTGGGCGCTCCACGGCGATCTCTTGATCGCGCCTTCCACTGCTCGATGCCAGTTTTTCGGCCCAGACACGTCCACGTCGAGGTCGAAGGACGGGCGCGGCAGACCATGGCAGAGGCGCAGGGCGCTGCCGCCCGTCATCGCGACCAACGCCGCGCCGCTGTGCGCTTGGATGTCCCTCACGATGTGTTCTATCAGCGTCAGACGTTCCACGTCCACGAAGTCCGGTTGGACGATCGGGAGCGCGTTCGCGCTGCTGCTAGCGCCCAATGCCGTACTCCAACTGCTCGCGGTACCACTTGCGCCACCCCGACCGTGCGGCGGCCGGCAGGTGGGGTTCGACTCGCTCCGCCAGCGCCTTGAGAGACGCCATTTGTTCCGGCGTCCAAATCCAATCGTCGACGACGCTCGGCGCCAGAGGCCACGGGGAGGCGTAGGCGCCGGCCGCCCACGTCAGCCAAGCGCGTTCGACGATCGCTCGGTCGTGGTGGGCGCACCACACCGGTTTGCTTCGCAGCGCGGCGGGGTTGTACACGTTGCGCAGGGCCTCGCGGCCGTCGAAGGTGCGGTCGCCACCGAGGACCTTGGCCACGACGCGGTACTGAACGTCGCCAGCGTGGGCGGCACGGCGCGGCGGATTGTCGGTGCACCGCCAGCAGAAGTCGTGCCAGTCCGCCGGGTGCCCGATCTCGGGGTCGACCAAGTTGAGCGCGTCGCCACCGGTCACGCAGTCGAACCGCTCATGGGCGTCAACGACGATGGGACGCACGATTCGGCCCGTGCCCGCGCATAGGTCGTACTTGCCGGGCCGACGGAGGAAGGCTCCGCTCGGAGACGTGAGAGGCGTCAGCGCGGCAGCTGCGCCCAATGGCAGTTCGTTGCGAGGCACGGCTTCACCATACCACTCGTGGTTGCGACGCCGGCAATCGCCCTGCCCTTGCTTTGACGCGGGCCTTCACGGACGAGTCGAGTTTCGCGGCAGGCCGCGTGTCGGCGCTGCTGACGGAGCTGGACGCGGAGCGGGAGCGGTTGCGGTGCGGCGAATGCGGGGGGCCGATGGTTCGGCGGTTGCGGCCGCTGAAGACGCTGTGGCTGCTGGGTCGGCTGCGGGTTGTTCGCGGGTACTGGACGCGCGGCTGCGCGGGGCGGCCGCTGTCCGCTGGACGCCGAGTTGGGGGTGGAGGGACGGTCCAGGACGCGGGCGACGCCCGGCCTGCTTTGGGCGGCGGCGCCGCTGGCGGCGGAGACGAGCTTCGAGCGGGCGGCGACGCTGGCGAGCCGGCTGCTGGGGTTCGGCCTGAACGCGAAGTGGATGGAGCGGGAATTCTTCAAGGCGCGCGCGAGACCGCCGCCGATGGCCCTTGCCGCCTGAACCGCCGTGTGCGAACAAATATGTCGTACACACGGGCTACTGTAGCGCATGGCGAGAACGCCTGCCGCCATGCTACTTTTGGTCTTTCGGCTTGGCGAACGCAGAGCATGGGTTACGCGTCCCACATGGAAGACATGCCTGCGGAAAGCGGCTCATGGGCACGAGGGGTAGAGCAAAGGCGTTCGACGCATCCAAGCGTGTGCGGCAAATCGCAGGTCATCAAGTGACCACTCACGGCGGATGGCGAACCCGCGAACTTCGCAGCGCAGCCTCCAACTGGGCAACGCGGGCCTCGGCGTCCGAGCGGGCAGCGGCTTCCCGACTCGCGCGAGCCGCTTCCCGTTCGGCGCGGGCTTCGGCCCGCTCGACGGACGCTTGGAGCTCGGGCCGATGCGGCACGTCCCTGCCCGTCGCCGCGTCGCGGAAGCGAAGCAGCTCGCCGTCCACGCGCACGTCCAAGCCCAGCGTCTCGCTGCGGATCATCCGCCCGCCGTCCGCCAGCCGCGATGGCAGCGGCACATACTCGTCGCCGTCCACGAGCTTGAGTCCCTGCAGCCGCGGCGTGCCGGGCGGGTACACATCGCCCTTCGGGTCGAACATCCAATACTCCGGCACTCCCATCGCCGCGTAGCGGCACCGCTTGCGGTCCCGATCCTTCTTCTGCGTGCTGGGCGACGCCACCTCCAGCACCCAGTCCGGCGGCTTGCCCTCCACCCAGACGAAATAGCTTGAGCGGTTGTGCGTTCCCAATCGGAGCGCCACCAGCACGTCCGGCGCGATCTTGTTGTCCTTGTTCCCCTCCTCGGGGTACATCAGGATGTCCGCCGCCACCAGTGCCGTCGGGAGCGCCGCCCGGAGGTCGCCGGCGGCGTTCATGATGACGTTCGCCTGCCACATGTTGTCGGCCATCGGCTCACCGTCCGAGCAGGGGTAGTACACGTCGTCCGCGCGGGCGGCGCGGACATTCGAGGCGGCGGTGGCGGCCGCGGCCGGCGGGGGCGTTGGCATGTGGCGGTTCTCCATGGTGGCTGGCGGGCGCGGCCCGTCGCCGCGCCGGTGGCGAAAGTAGCATAGTCCCTCACGGCCGGGGGCCGTGCCTTTGTCGATTTCCCGTGCGTCGGGCACGGGCTCGGCTGACAGTGTCCCAAGCCCCAAAGCGCCTGTATGTAGGAGAATTGCTCGATGTCGCGTGCGTGTTTTAGGAAAGTCCTCTCTCCGTGACGACATTGCGCCCCAACGTCGCAATCCGCGACGGCATCGCAGGGGTTGTGGGGCGCAAGCACCTGCAATTTGTCGCACGCTCCGCATCCATCCACCCCCAAAGCCGCGCTTGCCCCTAGCCCTACTGGTCTGTATCGTGGCGCGGTTTTCGCGCCTCGCCTGTCGCCTTCCGTCGCACGCCGTTAGAGCGGTTCTTTAGCGGCGGCAACGGGGCAGGCGGGGTTCTTGAGGGAGCGGTGCTGGTGCCGGAGCAGGAGCGACGGTCAACATCGAGATCGAGTCGCGTAGCGTGGTGCGCCTTGCGGCACTGGTGCGTTGGGGCCGACCGCGGGGTTTGAGCGATGGCATGCGTCAACATCGACGGCAAGGACTACGAGCTCGAGGCGGGGCAGAACCTCCTGCACGCTTGTCTCTCCGAGCATTTGGAGTTGCCTTACTTCTGCTGGCATCCCGCGCTGGGGTCGGTCGGCTCCTGCCGGTTGTGCGCCGTTATCGAATACGCGGACGAGGCGGATCAGCGCGGGCGCTTGCAAATGGCCTGCACGCTGGCGGTGAAGCCGGACGGAATGCGCGTCTCCATTCAAGCGCCGTTCGTGGCGGACTTCCGCAAACAGGTGATCGAGTGGTTGATGGAGAACCACCCGCACGACTGCCCGGTGTGCGAGGAAGGCGGCGAGTGCCACCTGCAGGACATGACGGTGATGACCGGCCACTCCATGCGCCGCTACGCCGGCAAGAAGCGCACGTGGCGCAATCAATACCTCGGCCCGTTCCTCGGCCACGAGATGAACCGCTGCATCACCTGCTACCGCTGCGTTCGCTACTACCGCGACTACGCCGGCGGCAAAGATCTGGAGGCGTTCGGCTCGCGCGCACGCATGTTCTTCGGGCGGCAAGAGGACGGCGTGTTGGAGAGCGAGTTCGCCGGCAACCTGGTGGAGGTGTGCCCCACCGGCGTGTTCACGGACAAGCCGTTCTCCAAGGTCTACACCCGCAAGTGGGACCTGCAATCCGCCCCGTCCGTTTGTCCGCATTGCGCGGTGGGCTGCAACACCTTTCCGGCGGAACGCTACGGTGTGCTGAAGCGCGTCCACAACCGCTACCACGGCGAAGTGAACGGATACTTCCTGTGCGACCGGGGGCGCTTCGGCTCGCACTTCGTGAATCACGAGCGGCGCATTCGCCACGCCGGTGTGCGCGGCGCGGACGGCGTGTTCGAGGCGCGCGGCGAGGACGCGGCGCTGGATGCGGCGAAGGTCGTCCTGTCTGCGGGCGACGAGAAGGTTGTGGGCATCGGCTCGCCGCGCGCGTCCATTGAGGCGAACTTCGCGCTGCGGCGGTTTGTGGGCGCGGAGAACTTCTGCGTCGGCATGGCGGACGACGAGCACGAGGCGCTGCGCACCGCCTTGGAGATACTCCGCGGTGGCGGCTTCCGCGTGCCCTCGCTCAGCGCCATCGAGCAGGCGGACGCGGTGCTCGTGCTGGGCGAAGACATCGCCAACACCGCCCCGCGCATGGCGCTCGCCGTGCGACAGGCCGCGCGCGGCGTCACCTTCGACATGGCGCGGGCGGCCGGCATCCCCGATTGGCAGGACGCCGGCGTGCGCGGGCACGCGCAAGCGGCCAAGAGCCCGCTGTTCCTCGCCACGGTCGCTTCCACGCGCTTGGACGAGCTGGCGGCGGCGACCCGGCACGGGGGCGCTGCGGATCTGGCGCGGGTTGGGTTCGGCATCGCCCACGCCATCGACGCGGACTACCCGCCGGGGGTGGAAGACGAGTTCACGGCGGCGGCGGCGAAAGCGTTGCTTGCCGCCGAACGTCCGCTGGTGATAGCGGGCTGCGAGGCGCGTTCGCCGGCCCTGCTGCGCGCCGCCGCCAACGTGGCGCGGGCGCTGCGCGGGAGAGGGCGAGGAAAGGGACGCAGGACGAGGCGCGGGGGGAGAGACGCCGCCTTGGCCATCGCGGCGGCGGAGGCGAACAGCTACGGAGTGGCGATGCTCGGCGGCGGGCTTTCCTTCGCCGAGGCCCTTGCGCGGATGCAGGCCGGCGCCGCTGCCATCGTGCTGGAGAACGATTTGTTTCGTCGGGCGTCGGCGGTGGAGATCGAGCTGCAACGCGCGGTGGTGGTGGACGCTTTGGAGACGCCCACCGCGGCCAGCGCGGCGGTGGTGTTGCCGGCCGCCACCTACGCCGAGCAAACCGGCACGTTCGCGAACTACGAGACGCGCGCCCAGCGCTTCTATCAGGTGTTCCAAACCCAAGGCGAAGAAGCCCCGTCTTGGCGCTGGATCGCCGCCCTCGCGGCGCGCTGCGAACGCGAAGGAGACTGGGCCGACTGGAAAGATTGGAACGACCTCGCCGCCGCCTGCGCCGCCGCAAACGACGAGTTCGCACCGCTCGCCACCTTGGCCCCGGGCGCGGACTTCCGGGTCCGCGCCAACACGCGCATTCCGCGCCAACCGCATCGCTACAGCGGGCGCACCGCCATGCACGCCGATGCGAGCGTCCACGAACCGAAAGCGTCGCCGGATGCGGAAACGCCGCTCGCCTACTCGATGGAGGGCGAGAACGCGGGGGATCAGCCGGGCGCGGTGGTGCCCTATGTTTGGACGCCCGGCTGGAACTCCAACCAGTCCCTGTTCAAGTTCCAGCAAGAGGTCAGTGGGCCGCTTGCCGGCGGCGATCCGGGCGCGCGGCTGTTGGCGGACCGCGCAGCTGTGCCGCCGGCCTACCGGGACGTGCCGGATCCGGAGCACGCGAACGGGGCGTTCGTCGCCGCGCGCGTCCACCACGTGTTCGGCAGCGGTGAGCTTTCCAACTATTCGGCGCCGGTCTTGGAGCGCGCGCCGGCGCCCTTCGCGCTCTTGAACCCCGCGGACGCCGCCCGCCTCGGCGTGGCGGAAGGCGGCGGGGTGCGCGTCGAGGAGTTGGGCCACACCCTGCAGGCGCGCTTGGACGACGGCGTGGCGGAAGGCGTGGTCGCCATCGCCCAGGGCCTGCCGGACGCGCCGTTGCTTGTCCACCCGGTGGTCCACCTCGCCGCCGATGCGGATTTCACGCCGCGCGCCGGCGGCGATCCCAACGTCATCGCCAAGGGCTGACGCGCCGTGTCGACGCTCTTCGGCTGGGAAGTCAACTGGAGCTATGTGCTCATCCTGCCCCTCGCCGCCGGCACGTTGCTGGTGGTGATGTTCCTGCAATGGTGGGAGCGGCGTTTGCTGGGCTGGTGGCAGGATCGCCGCGGCCCGAACCGCGTGGGCTGGTTCGGCGTGCTGCAGGGCGTGGCCGACGGCATCAAGTTCCTCACCAAGGACGACTGGGTGCCGCCGTTCGGCGACCGCGCCTTTTTCGTGGCCGCGCCGGTGATCGTTTGCGCTTCCATGCTGTTCGTGTTGGCGGTGATTCCTTTCGCCCCGCAAATGCACGTGGTGGACGTGAACATCGCCCTCTTGTGGTTCCTCGCCATGTCGTCGATTGCGGTGTACGGCGTGCTGCTCGGCGGGTTCGCCAGCAACAACAAATACGCCTTGCTCGGCAGCCTGCGGGCGGCGGCGCAGATGGTCACCTACGAAGTGTTCATGGGCCTTTCCATCATGGGCGTGGTGATTCACGCCGGTTCGTTCAGCCTGGTGGAAATTGTCGCGGCGCAGGAGGATCTGTGGTTCATCGTGCCGCAGTTTCTCGGCTTCGTCATTTTCTTGCTCGCCGGTCTTGCCGAATCCCACCGTTTGCCGTTCGATTTGCCGGAAGCCGAGCACGAGCTCACCGCCGGTTTCCACACCGAATACTCCGGCATGAAGTTCGCGTTCCTGATGTGCGGCGAATACGTTGCGTTGATCGCCACCTGCTGCTTCATCGTGCTGCTGTTCTTCGGCGGCTGGCAGGTGCCGGACTTCCTGAACTTCCTGCCGGCGCTCATTGGCGAACAATTCGCGGGGTTCTTTTGGTTCAGCGCGAAGGTGCTGCTGTTCATCCACTTCTTCGTGTTGCTGCGGGCTGCGATTCCGCGTCCCCGCTACGATCAGTTGATGAGCCTCGGCTGGAAGATTCTGCTGCCGCTCACGTTGCTGAACTTGATGGCGACCGGATTCGTGGTGGCGTGGCGCGCCTGGGGTTTCTAGCGTGCTGAGCCAATTGCGAACCTTGTGGACGGTGCTCAGACACACGTTCATGCGCAACGAGACGGTGCAGTATCCCGAAGAGATGCCGTATCAGGCGCCGCGCTACCGCGGCCGCATCGTGCTCACGCGGGATCCGGACGGCGAGGAGCGCTGCGTCGCCTGCAACCTGTGCGCGGTGGCCTGCCCGGTGGATTGCATCGCCTTGCAGAAGACGGAGCGCGAGGAAGACGGGCGCTGGTACCCGGAGTTCTTTCGCATCAATTTTTCGCGCTGCATCATGTGCGGCATGTGCGAAGAGGCCTGTCCCACCTACGCCATCCAGCTCACGCCGGATTTCGAACTGTGCGAGTTCGACCGTTCGAACATGGTGTACGAAAAAGAACACCTGCTCATCGACGGCCAAGGCAAGTACCCGGACTACAGCTTTTGGCAAGTGGCGGGCAAGACGATTCACGGCAAGAACAAAGGCGAAGCGGAGCGCGAGGCGCCGCCGACGGACGTGCGGAGCCTGCTGCCTTGAACGCCGATTTGGTGTTGTTCTGGGTGCCGGCGGTGGTGGCCGTGGTGTCCACCGCCTTGGTGATCACGCGCAAGAACGCCGCCCGGGCGCTGGTGTATTTGGTGATTTCCCTGCTGGCGGTGGCCGTGATCTTCTTCGTGCTCGGCGCGCCGTTCGCGGCGGCGCTGGAGGTGGTGGTGTACGCCGGTGCCATCGTGGTGTTGTTTCTGTTCGTGGTGATGATGCTGAACCTGGGGCGGTCGTCCGTGATGCGCGAAGGGAACTGGCTGCGGCCGAACATGTGGGTTTTGCCGGGGAGTCTCGCGTTCGTGTTGCTGCTGGTGATGTTCCACGCGCTGGCGGGAACCGAGGCGAAGACCAGCGGCGTGGAAGTGCCGCCGCGGGCGGTGGGGCGCGAGTTGTTCGGGCCCTATCTGTTGGCGGTTGAACTGGCCGGCTTCCTGCTGCTTGCCGCTCTGGTGGGCGCCTACCACTTGGGCCGACGGTATTTGGAGGAACGCCGCGAAGACGGCGATGCGGGGGATCGTTCCGCCGCCGGCGACGGACGCTCCGCGCCCGAGGCGGAGGCTTGAGGTGGCGATTTCCGTTCCCGTGGAGCATGTGCTCTATCTTGCGGCGCTGCTGTTTCTGATGGGCCTCGTCGGCGTGCTGGTGCGCCGCAACGTGATGTTCCTCTTGATGTCGCTGGAAGTGATGATGAACGCCGCCGGGTTGGCGTTCGTCGCGGCCGGCGCGAAGTGGGGCCAGCCGGACGGCCAGATCATGTTCATGCTGATCCTCGCGTTGGCGGCGGCGGAAGTGGCGGTGGCGCTCGGTTTGGTGCTGCAACTTTCGCGGCGGTTCCAAACCTTGGACGTGGACGCCGCGGACGAGCTGAGCGGATAGGCCGGGGCCGGACGCCGTGGAACACTTGTGGATCGTGCCGGCGCTGCCGCTCGCCGGTTTTCTGCTCTTGTTTGTCACCGAAGGCCGGCTGCCGGAGCGGGTGGTGGCCGGTGTTGGCGCCGGCAGCGTGGGCTTGGCGGCGTTGGCGGCGCTGCTGGTTGGCTACCAGTTCGCGCAAAGCGGCCGCTCCGAATACGCCCTGACGTTGTGGACGTGGATGGCGGTGGGAGATTTCGCGCCCGCCGTCACGCTCTATTTGGATTCGCTTTCCTTGGTGATGATCGGCGTCATCACCGGCGTCGGCTTCCTCATTCACGTGTATGCCACCGGCTACATGTGGAAAGACGAGGAAGAACCGCGCGGCTACAGCCGTTTCTTCGCGTACATGAACCTGTTTGTGTTCGCCATGCTGATGCTGGTGCTTGGCGACAACCTGTTGGTGTTGTTCCTCGGTTGGGAAGGCGTCGGCCTTTGCAGTTACTTGCTGATCGGTTTCTACCACAAGGATCCGGTCAACGGTTTCGCCGCCCGCAAAGCGTTTGTGGTGACGCGGGTTGGCGACACGGCCTTGGCGCTGGGCCTCTTCCTGTTGTTCTGGGAACTCGGCACGCTGCAAGTGCGGGAGGCGCTTGACCAAGTGGCGGCCGGCGCCTTGGACAAGAACACGATCACGCTCGTTTGCCTGCTGCTGCTCGGCGGCGCGGTTGGCAAGTCCGCGCAGTTGCCGCTGCAAACGTGGCTGCCGGACGCGATGGCCGGCCCCACGCCCGTCTCCGCCTTGATTCACGCCGCCACGATGGTGACCGCGGGCGTCTACCTCATCGCCCGAATGCAGGGCCTCTACCTGGAGTCGGCGGACGCTCAGCACGTTGTCGCGGTGGTGGGATTGTTCACCTTGCTGATTTCCGCGTTCACGGCGCTCGCCCAAACGGACATCAAGCGCATTCTGGCCTACTCCACCATGAGCCAGATCGGCTACATGTTCATGGCGCTCGGCGTCGGCGCGTGGTCCGGGGCGATCTTTCACCTGATGACGCATGCGTTCTTCAAAGCGCTGCTGTTCCTCTCCGCCGGCTCCGTGATTCTGGCGCTCCACCATGAGCAGGACATCTTCAAGATGGGCGGGCTGCGCAAGAAACTCCCAGTGCCGTTCTGGTGCATGGCGATTGGTTCCGCCGCCTTGGTGGCGCTGCCGTTCACCTCCGGTTTTTACAGCAAGGACGCGATCCTGCTCACCGCCTACCAGACCAGCGGCTGGCTGTACTGGGGCGGCGGCGTGCTGGCCGCCGGCGTCACCGCGCTCTACACCACGCGCATGATGGCGCGCACCTTTTTCGGCGAGGCGAAGACGCCCCTGCACGACGCATCGCACGCGCGGTTCGCGCCGGCGCGCGTCCACATGTGGTTGCCGTTGACGGTGCTCGCAGCGCTCGCCATCGGCGGCGGCTGGTTCGGCATTGGCGCGCTCGACGGCTTGTTCGGGCCGGTGGGGGAGTTCTCGCACGGGAGCCCGGTGGCGCTCGTCACCATGATCGTGCCGCTCCTCGGCGTCCTGCTTGGGGCTTTGGTGTTCGGCGGACGCATCGACGTGTCCGGATTCGTGGAATCCAAACTCGGCGGTTGGCTGCGCCGCTTCTTCCGCAGCGGCTGGGCGTTCGACCGGGTGTACGACTTCGTTTTCGTCAAACCGTTCGTGGCGTTGACGCGCGCGAACAAGAAAGACGCCGTGGACTTTTTCTACAAGGTGACGGCGGGAGTCGCGCGCGGCTGCCACTACCTGTTCGCGCTCACGCAGACTGGACGCCTGCGTTGGTACGCGGCGAACATGGCGTTCGGGCTCGTCGTCGTGTTGTTGATCGCGGCGGCTTGGCTGTGATTCTGGCCGTCATCCTGTTGTTGCTCGCCGCGGGCCTTGCGGCGTGGGCGGCGGAGCGCCTCGCCGGGCCCAACGCGCCCCGTTGGGTGAGCTTGCTGGCGTTCGCGGGCGGTTTGGCGTGGACGGCGCTTGAGTGCTGGAACGGCGCCACCGGCGGCTTGTACGCGCAACAAACATTCGCGTGGATTCCCCGCTTCGGCATCAACGTGGTGTTGGAACTGGACGGCCTCAGCCTGCTCTTGGTGGCGCTGACGATGTTCCTCGGCGTGGTCGCGGTGGTTTCCTCTTGGGACGAAGTCGAACACGGACACGGTTTCTTCCAGTTCAACATTCTGTGGGTGATGGCCGGCGTGGTCGGCGTGTTCACGGCGATGGATTTGTTTCTGTTCTTCTTCTTCTGGGAAGTGATGCTCATTCCCATGTATTTCCTCATCGCCATCTGGGGACACGAGAACAAGAGCTACGCCTCGATGAAGTTCTTTCTGTTCACCCAGATCAGCGGCCTGCTGATGCTGCTGGCGATCTTGGCGCTGGTGTTTTTCGCCTACGAGGCGGGCGGCGAGGTGTCGTTCGCCTACGCCGATCTCAAGCGTTTGTCCGCGCACATTCCGGGCGACGTTCGCGTTTGGCTCATGCTCGGTTTCTTCGTCGCCTTCGCCACCAAGCTGCCGTCGGTGCCCTTGCACACTTGGCTGCCGGACGCGCACACGCAGGCGCCCACCGCCGGCAGCGTGATCTTGGCGGGCATTCTGCTCAAGACCGGCGCCTACGGCGTCATCCGTTTCGCGGTGCCGCTCTTCCCGGAAGCGTCCCAGGATTTCGCGGGATGGGGAATGTTGCTCGGCGCCGCGAGCGTGCTTTACGGCGGCGCGATGGCGTTCAGCCAATCGGACTTCAAGCGCTTGGTGGCGTACAGCTCCATCGCGCACATGGGGTTCGTTCTGCTCGGCGTGTACGCCTTCAACGCGCAGGGAATGCAGGGCGCGGTGATGACGATGATCGCCCACGGCTTCTCCACCGCGGCGCTGTTCATGATGGCCGGTGCGCTGCAACAGCGCTTGCACACCCGCGAGATGTCGCGCATGGGCGGGCTGTGGAAGTATGCGCCGCGCATGGGCGTGATGACGATGTTCTTCGTGGTGGCCTCCGTCGGCATGCCGGGCCTCGGCAACTTTGTCGGGGAGTTTCTGGCGCTGCTCGGCGCGTTCGAGCGGAATGTTTGGCTCGCGGTGGCGGCGACGTTCGGCATCGTGATCGCGGCGGTGTACGGCCTGTATCTGGTGCAACGCTCGTTCCAAGGCGCCCCGAACCCGGACGTGAAGACCATGCGGGATTTCGGTTTCCGCGAAATGAGCGTGATGGTGCTCATGGCGCTCGGTCTGGTGTGGCTCGGCGTGTATCCGCAACCGGTCTTGGACATGTCCGCCGCCACCATCGATCAGTTGGGCGTCTTGCCGTGACGGCGTTGCAGGCGCAAGCGCTGCTGCCGTACTTCGTGCTTTCCGGCGGCATCGTGCTGCTGCTCTTGCTGGTGGCGTGGCTGCGCTCGGAAGCCGTCGCGTTCGGCGGCGCGTTGGCGGTGCTCCTCGCCTCGCTGGCCGCGCTGCCGACCGCGCTCGACGCCGGCGATCAATTGGTGGACGGCATCGTTCGCATCGACGGATTCGCGCTCTTCTTCTTCGCGTTGTTCGCGGTGGCCGCCATCGTCACCGAGATCTTCGCGTTTCGCCACTTGGCGCAGCGCGCCGCGCATCGGCAGGAGTTCCACATTCTGCTCGTCATCGCCACGCTCGGCGCGGCGGTGACGGCGAGCGCCGCCAACTTCGCCGGTTTTCTGCTGGGCTTGGAGGTGCTTTCGGTTTCGCTCTACGTCATGGTGGCGTATCCCGAGGACGCGAAGCCGCCGCTGGAGGCGGCCGCCAAATACTTGGTTCTCTCCGGCGCCGCCTCGAGCACCATCCTGTTCGGCATGGCGTTGATCTATTTGGCCACCGGCACCTTGGCGTTCGCCTACGACGCCGGCGAAGTGGCGCGCGGCGACCGCGCCATCCTGGCCTTGGGCCAAGCGCTGTTGCTGGCCGGCCTCTTCTTCAAGCTCTCGCTGGTGCCGTTCCACATGTGGACGCCGGATGTCTACCAAGGCGCGCCCGCGCCGGTGACCGGTTTCGTCGCCACCGTTTCCAAAGGCGCCGTGTTCGCCGTGCTGCTGCGCTACGCGCTGGAATCCGGCTTGTTCGACGCTCCGGTCGCCCGCACCGTGGTGGTGGTGATCGGGGCGCACTCCATGATCATTGGCAACGTGCTGGCGTTGCTGCAAACCAACGTCAAGCGCCTGCTCGCCTACTCGTCCATCGCCCACATGGGCTATCTGCTGATCGCGCTCGTGGTGGCCGATGCGCCCATCGGCGACCGCGGCCTCGGCGTTGAGGCGGCGATGATGTATCTGACCGGCTACTTCGCCATGACGCTCGCCGCCTTCGGCGTGGTCGCCGCGCTCTCGGGCGGCGACGAGGAAGCCGAAGAAATCTCCGCCTACGAGGGCTTGCTCTGGCGGCAGCCTGTTCTGGCGGCCGTGCTCATCGCCGCAATGCTCTCCTTGGCGGGCATTCCCCTCACAGTGGGTTTCATCGCCAAGTTCTACGTCGTGGCGGCGGGTGTGGAGGGTGCCGCTTGGACGCTGGTGTGGGCGCTCATCATCGGCAGCGCCATCGGCGTGTACTACTACCTGCGCATCGTGTTCGCGGTGACGAAGCGCGCGGAAACCGACGCTCCGTCGGCGCGCCCCCCGTGGGAGAGCGTGACCGCGGCGGCCGCCTTGGGCGTGGTGATCGTCGTCTTGGGCGTCTATGTGCAACCACTCGCGGAGCTCTTCGCCGGCCGCTAGCAGCTTAAAAGGCGATTTTGGCGTCAAGGAATCCGGCTTGGCGGTCAACGGCAAGCCGTTCTACGAAGCGACCTGCCGTGCGCTGTCGCGAGTCGAGCCACATCACAAAGGCACGTCGCGCTTGCGGAAGACTTCCTTCAGGACGACGAACGAGTGGACGCGCTTGGTCTCGGGCACGTCTTCAATCCGTTCCACCACACGCTCGTAGTCGTGCATGTCGCGGGCGATCACGCGCAAGAGGTAGTCATGGTCGCCGGCGACTGAATGACATTCCATCACCTGATCCAAGTGGCGAATCGCTTGCTCGAACACCTCCTTTGCATCGTGCCGAAGCGAACGCAACGATACGGTGACGAACGCCGACACCGAATAGCCAACGCTCTCCTCGTCGACCACGGCCACATAGTCGCGAATCACGCCCCGGGTCTCCAATGCGCGACGATGACGAGAAGACGTGGATTCCGAAGCAAAAGTCCGCTCTGCCAGCGCCTGGTTGGTCAGACGCCCGTCCCGTTGCAGCTGTCGCAGAATATCGGTGTCCAAGCGCGTGAGCCCGCCTTGGCGACTGGCACGTTCGGTCATGTTCAAGCTCGCGGTGTGGGATCCTGCCGCAAACTCTACCTCCGCGAGCCGAAATAGACAACCTCGGTCACACCGCTGGTGCTAGGGTCTTCCAGCAGTTGGCACTCATAGAGGAGCTTTGGGATGCGCACAACATCGTCCCGTTTGTTGACATCCGCACTCGTGGTGTGCGGCGTTTCGGCCGCGGCGGTGCCGGCCGTCGAGCCGGTGACGCAGCTGCAGCGGGTGCCGAACTACGAAGTCGTTTTTGCCGTGGTGATGTACGGGGCGGTTCGCGCTGCCAAGGAAGCGGGCGATCACCAAGCCGCGAAACTGTATGAGAGGGTACTGCAAGCGCCGATCTCACCCGAGGACGTCCCGCGCTACCAAGCGTTGGCGAAAGCCTATGGCAACGCGCGCCGGGCCGGCAACACCACGAGGTTGGAGGCGGTGCGTGCGCAACTGTCGCGACACGCCACGACCGCGTACGCGCAACGAGCGAGCGCACCGGCGACACGCGCACCGGCGACACGCGCACCGGCGACACGGCAGCCGGGACAGCTACGACCGCGGCCTGCTCCTTGGCGCGAGTACACGCGGATGAGCAAGCTGCGCGACAGAATGAATGCCGAACGGGCGGTGCGCCAGCGGGTGAAGGTGCGCACCGCCGAAGTCGCGATCGGCAACGAATTGCCACTGCTTTATCCGGCATTCCACTGGCTCCCGTACACGATGATGTTGCCGGCGGTCTTCGAGTGGTCCGGACAGACCTCCAAGGAGGACTTGGCCGAGTACATCGGCGAGGACCCCATGGTAGTGCTGTTCTCGCTGTTCAACGTGAAGATCTACATGCCGGACGACGCGGACATTCGATGCTGTGCGCCGGAAGCCAAGTTGACCGTGGAACTGGCCGCCTCCGCGGAAGAGGTGGATCTCGTCGACATCCGCATGGTGGAAACAGCGCCGGGCGTCTACCGGGTCGCGGATCCGTTCCAAGCGAGCAATGAGGTGCTTGGCCATGTTGTCACGATGGGAAGCAGGCCGCTCTTTTCCGTGGTGCGCCTGGACGGCGTCGGCTATCGCGGGACGGAGCGCAGACCGACCATCGCCTACGCTGTCCGCTGGGGCGATCTGGAGTTGGAGTTCGGTTCGCACTCGTGGTTGGACCCTGAAGCAGTGATTCGGTAAAGGTTGCTTGATGAAGGAGGATGGAGGTGTTGGACATGAAAAAGAGCCACTCGGCAGGGTGCGCGAGGGGCCTGCCCTCGCAAGGGAGAGTTCGCGGAGCGATCGCCTGCAGCCTCGCCTTGTTTCTCGCGGGTTGCCACGATCATCACGGCTACGTCGACTGGTCCGACGGGGTCATGAGATTCTACATTCGCGGCATTGGGCCGGACTTTAGCTGTGACGATCCCGGCGACGATTGGAGACTCTCCAACGAGGACCGGGTTACGATGTGCGCGGTGGCTGAGCACAACAAAGGCGAATGCCCAAAGGTCACTAGGGCATCCTTTGGCGTGACGAAGGACGACAGTGCGCCGGGCGGACACACATTCGACTTCACATGCGGTCAAAAGCGGCACCACTAACTGACTAAGATCCCTTGGAACGGTTGACGTTTCACAGACGAGCCAAGTCTCACGACAAGCATCGAGTTTGCGCAGCAAACTCCGACGCGCCTGCTAGGGTGCGCTCCGCAAGGGCGCGCCTGGTCAGTTGGAACGTCAACGGCTTGCGCGCTTGTTTGCGGAAGGGGTTCCTCGATTTCCTGGAAACATCGGGCGCGGATGTGGTTGGCATTCAAGAGCTGCGCGCCTTTCCCGAACAGTTGCCGCCCGAGGCGCGGGCGCCCGCTGGTTGGCACGTTGCGTATTCTCCCGCCGAGCGCAAAGGCTACAGCGGCGTGGCGCTGTTCTCGCGCGTGGCGCCGAACAAGGTGGAAACGCGCCTCGGCGTTCCCGAATACGATGTGGAAGGGCGTTTGGTGATCGCCCACTTCGGACGCATGGCGATCGCCAACGCGTACTTTCCCAAGGGCAGCGGCAAAGATCGCGACAACAGCCGCGTGCCGTACAAACTCGGCTTCTACCGAACGCTGTTCGACAAGCTGCAGGCGTTGCGGCGGCGCGGCCCGGTGTTCGCGCTGGGCGACTACAACACCGCCCACACCGAACTCGATTTGGCGCGGCCCAAGAGCAACGCGAAAACCAGCGGTTTTCTGCCGGAGGAGCGCGCCGAGCTGTCGCGCTGGATCGACGCCGGCTGGAGCGACACTTTTCGCCGCGAGCACCCGGGCGAGGCCGGCCACTACACCTGGTGGCGGCAGTGGGGCAACGCCCGGGCGGACAACGTGGGCTGGCGCATCGACTACGTGCTCGCGTCGCCCAGCGCGCAGCGGCGGGTGGCGCGGGCGTTCGTCTGGCCGCAGGTGGCGGGCTCGGATCACTGCCCCGTCGGCGTGGACATCCGGCTGGCCACTGAAAAACCGGCGGAACGCGCCCGTTGATACGTTCTATAATTGGTCTTTCTCACCGGGGGGAACGCCATGCAGGATCTGGACATCAACGCGCTCAAGCACACGTTCGACGAAGACGGGTTTGTGGTGTTGCGCGGCTACCTTCCTCCGTCGGACTTGGAGGATTTCAAGTCGCGCACGTTGCGGCTGGTGGAGCGCGCGCCGAGCGACGCCGCGGCGAACGGCAAGTACGCCGCCGTGCGGAAGAATCTCCAGCAGCACGACCCTTGGGCGTTCGACTACCTGCACCACGGCCCGCAAGTGCCGTTGATCGAAGCCTTGGTGGAGGATGCGCTGGTGCCCGCGACCTTCGGCTCCTTCGACAAACGCCCCGGCAAAGAAGACCGCATCGATCCCCATTTCGACGCGGTGGGCGGCCCCGCGCACCGCGTGGGCGCAACCATGTGGATCGCGCTGGATCCGGTTTCGCATCAGAGCGGTTGCCTCTACTACTTGCGGCACTCGCACAAGCGGCACTTCGAGTCCAAAGTCGGCCTCGACATCAGCGCCTACAAAGCGGATGCCGTGGCCATGGAAGCCGCGCCTGGCGACGCCTTCATACACGACGCGCGCACCGTGCATTGGAGCGGTCAGAACCAAACCGGCGCGCCCCGCCGCGCCGCCGTCATGTTCTACTGGGGCAAGGTCGCGGCGCAGGCGAGCGAGGCCGCGGTGCGGCGGAAACAACAAGGCGCGAAGAAATAGAGCCCGTCAGCCCGTCGAACCGCCGCAATGCGCCGTGCGCGGCGCCGCGCGGTTGGCTTGGTCCGCTGACGCCGCTCCGCCGCCCGGTTTACCGCGTGACCGGCGCGGCGATGGGCCGCGCCTCCCGTCCGCGCGCAAGCAATGCCGCCCGAATGCGGGCGTGGCGCGCGCGCGTCAAGTCGTAGCGGGTGAAACACCAGATCGCCACCACCGAAAAGCCCGCCACCACCGGGCCATAGAGGATGCCGAGATCGACCAAGGTTTCGGGCGACACCTCCACACGCACGCCCACGTCTTCGCCCCGGGGCCAGCCGATGACGTCCAAGCCAACGCCGCCGATGAGCGTGCCGAAGCCGGAGGTGGCCTTGGCCGAGAACGCGACCGCGCCGAAGAAGATGCCCTCCTGCCGCTCGCCGGCCTGCAGTTCGTGCTCGTCCGCCACGTCCGCCATCATGGAGCCAAACGCGACATAGGCTTGCTGCAGAATCACGCCTTGGACGAACTTGAAACCGAACAGGGTGCAGAACAAGGCGAAATCGCCGTTGGCGGGCAAGAACTCCAACAGGCGAAGCACCACCGGCGCCACTTGGCAAACGGCCCACACTCCGGTGCCGAGCAGCAGGCCTAGACGTTTTTCGGCCCGGCGCAGCAGCAGGTGGGTGAAGAACGCGCCCACCATCAACCCCACAACGGATGCCATGAGCACCCACAACATGTCGATGCCGGTGAGTTCCCAGAAGTATTCGAGCATGTACAAGTCCAAGGCGCTGTTCACGCCCGCCATCACGAACACCACCAGAACACCCAGGAACAGCCAGCGGAAGGAGCGGTTCGTGAACCCGGCCGCCAAGTCCAGCCACAACTGCACGACCGGGTTTCGCTTGGGTTTCGGCGTCAGTTTCAGCAGGAAGGGCACCTCTTTCTGCGTGCCGAAGGCCGAATACCAGACCGTCGCCACCATCAGCGCCGCAAGCACGAGGGCGAACGGCGGGTAGTTCTCCGCGCCAAGCCGCCCGCCCCGCGACTCGGCGAAGAACCAGCCGAAACCAATGGCGAACACGGCGGCGGCGCCTAGGGCCGCGAAGAACTGCCGATACGCGACGATGCGCGTGCGCTCGTTGAAATCCTGCGTCATCTCGGCGCCGAGCGCCAAGTGGGGCACGTGGTAGAGGGTCATCGCGCCCCGCGTGAGGATGGCGAACGTCGTCAACCAAGCGAACAAGCCGATTTGACCAAGGCCGTTCGGCGGCGAAAACAGGCCGAAGAACGCCAACCCAAGCGGCAGCGCGGAGGCGTACATGAACGGGTGGCGACGGCCCAGCCTCCCCTTCCAGTTGTCCGACAGCGACCCGGCCACCGGGTCTGTCACCGCGTCGAACAACAAGGCGATGAATAGCGCCGCGCCGGTGACCGTGCCCGGCAGCCCGTGAACTTGGTTGTAGTAAAAGAGCACGAACAGCGCGAACGCCGTGTTCTTGAGCCCTTCGGCGAACTGGCCCACCCCGAACGCCAGTTTGCTGGAGAACGGCACTTGACGGGCGTTGACCGGAGGTTCGCTCACGCGGGCGAGCATAGCAGCATCGCTGCGGACGGCTGGCACGCGAACCGCGCTGCCGGCGGCAAGCGCCTTGCAGTTGCGTGCCGTCCGTGCGCCGTCGAAAACAGTCAACGCCGCCAATAGTAGACTGTCGCCAACAGTGGCAAGAGGATGACGCATGAGGTTGGGAGTGTTGGCCGGCGCCGGTCGCGACTGGCGCGAGTCCGTGGAGAAGGTGCGCATCGCCGAGTCGCTCGGCTACGAATTGGTCGCCACCGGCGAAGCGTGGGGACCGTCCACGGTGCCTTGGATGACCATCTTGGCGTTGCATACGGAACGCATCCAAATCGGCACGTCCATTCTCAACGTCTATTCGCGCTCGCCGGCGGCTATCGCCCAGGAGTTCGCCGCTTTGGAGATGCTGTCCGGCGGGCGCATGGTGTGCGGTCTAGGGTCTTCCGGACACCGCGTGATCGAACACTTCCACGGCGCGCCTTTTCAAACGCCGCTGCGCCGCATTCGCGAGTACGTGGACATCATCAACACGCTCATCAAGGGCGACCAGCTGAACTACGAGGGGCGGATTTTCTCCATGCGCCGCGGCTTTCGGCTGGACTACGACCGGCCGCGCGGCCACGTGCCCATCTACATCGCCGCCATCACGCCCAAGTCCATCCGCCAGACCGGTGCCATCGCGGACGGCATCTTCCCCATCCACTGGCCGCGCGGTCGGTTCGCCACGCTGCGCGAGAACCTGCGCGATGCGTCCGTCGCCGCAGGTCGGGTGCCGGACGCCGTGACCATCGCGCCGTTCACGAACGTCTACCTGTTGGACGGCGACAACGACGAAGCGCAGTGGCGGGCGGCGCGGCAGCCGCTCTTCCACTACATCAACCGCATGGGCGACTTCTACTGGAACATGCTGGCGGCCAACGGCTTCGAGGCGGAGGTGACCGCTTCCCGCGCCGCATGGGCGAATGGCCGCGACATGGACGAAGCGTTGCGGGCCATCTCCGAGCGCATGGTGCGCGAGATCCAAGTGATCGGCCCCGCGGACGCGGTGGCCGAGCAACTGGCGGCGCGCGCCGCCGCCGGCGCCGAGCTGCAACTGGTGCAGATGCCCGGCGGCGACGTGGGGCAAGCCAGCCATAGGCTGGAAGCATTTCTTGGGTGAAACTGGTGCCAGCGACGGGCGGGGCAAGCACCATGTCGATTGCGAGATTTGGCCACAGCAGCCTTCCGGCGGTGGCCAAGCGGTTGGAAGCCGACGGGGAGCGGATTCGTTTCCGATACGGTGTTTTCTTGGTCGCCGCGTTCGCGGTGGCCACCGTTGCGTTTCTGCTCGTCCTGCATGGTCCCTCAAACCTGCTCGTCCCTGATGACGGCAAACTGTGGGGTTGGCCGTTGCTGGCGCAGGGCGAGAACGCGAGGGGTTGGATCAGCATCGGCGCACGGTCCGTTGGCCTGATCGCCGTGGGTCAGCAACCCACAGGCGTGGTCGCAATAGGTCTGCTCCCGGTGGGGGTGTTCAGCGCGGGTCCTGTCTCGTTTGGAGTCTTTGCCACAGGCGCTTGCGCGGTGGGTTTCGTCTCCTTGGGGCCGGCAAGCGCTGGATGGCTCTCTTTCGGCGGCGTAAGCCTTGGCTGGTACGCATACGCAGAAGGTGGCTCGGTGGGCGCGTATGCGTGGGGACACCGAGCGTACGGCTACTTCTTCGCGCACAGTTGCGGCCCCTTCGTGCGCGCTCAGCGCACATCCTCAATGGTCGCTCAGACATCAATGGTCGCCCCGACAGAGGAGCGAATCACAAGACGCAAACACGCCGCCTTGCCGCCGTTGGCAGAATGGCTGTCCCGCGCTGGTGGACGGTTCCCATTTCAGTTCGTGGTCGTGGCCGGAGTCTTGATCGGCAGTTGCGGCCCCGTCATCCTTCTGGCTGGTCTCGGCGTTTTGGACCCGCAGGCGTGGGACGCGGGACTGTTGGGCTGGCGCGAGTTGATCGCGCCAAACGACGAGCCGTGGCGCTGGATCAGCATCGGCGAGCGGCCTCGTGGCGTGATCGCCATCGGTCAGCAACCCACCGGCGTGATCGCGCTGGGGGTGATCCCGATTGGGGTCTTGAGCTTGGGCGTCTTTCCAATCGGGTTGTTCTCCGTCGGTTGCGGCGCGCTGGGCTTGGTGTCTTTGGGGTTGTTCGCCGCGGGTTGGCTTGCATTCGGCGCACTCGGCGTGGGGTGGTACGCGCATGCGGATGGCGGCGTTGCCCTGGGCGCGTACGCTTGGGGAGGCCGACCTTTCGGGTTCCGTTTCGCCCACCTCCGCCGCGCGCAACCCGGGCCCGGAGAGTGGCTGTTGGGCGACCGCCGCCGCGGGGCGGACTCCGCTGGCTAGGCGCGCCCTGCCGGGCGGCGCGCCCTGCCGGGCGGCGCGCCCTGCCGGGCGGCGCGCCCTGCCGGGCGCGTTCGAGTTTGCTCCGCAAACTCCGTGCCTTGCCGAAAAACCTGACTCGTTTGAGCCGGATGTTCCCAACAGCTTGCCATTGTGCGACATTACTCCCACTGCTACGCCCTTGTTGAGGCAACGCGACATTGCGGCAATCCGGCGAACATCGCATACCCGCGCCGCGCGCCGAGGTGTGGCGGGCCTTGAACGATCCGGCGGTGCTGGCGCGCTGTCTGGAAGGCTGCCGCTCCATGCGCGCGCTGGGCGATGGCGCGTTCGTGGCGGATGTGCGCGCCAAGGTGGGGCCGGTGCGCGCCGGCTTCACCGCCGACATCGCGCTTTCGGATGTGGTGCCGCTGGAAAGCTATCGACTCGACGTGCGCGTCAAAGGCGGCGTGGCCGGATTCGCCAAGGGCACGGCGAATGTGCGTCTTGACGAACTCGACGGCGGCGCGGCAACGGGCTTGCGCTATGAGATCGAGGGCGCGATCGGCGGCAAACTGGCGCAGATCGGCTCGCGCCTGGTGGAAGGAGCGGCGCGCAAGATGACCGCCAGCTTCTTCGAGCGGTTCGTGGCGGATTTCGCAGCCAACCGTGCGCGGGCAGAGTAGCCGCAATTGCTCCACCCACACGCGGGCGGAGCGCCCCGGCATCTTGCACAAGTGTTCGGCGCTTGGTGCAATGGACGCTCGGCAGAGCTGGACAGCGGCTAGGCTGGGCCGGCTGGAAAAGGGAGGGAACTCGTGGAAATATCGCTCAACGTCAACGGCGCGGGCCACCGCTTGGACGTGCCGGCGAACACGCTCTTGTCGGACATCCTGCGCGAGCGGCTCGGCCTCACCGGCACGCACGTCGGCTGCGACACCAGCCAGTGCGGCGCATGCGTGGTGCATCTGAACGGCGATGCGGCGAAGTCCTGCACCGTGCTGTGCGGGCAGGCCGACGGCGCGGACGTCACCACCATCGAGGGCATCGGCGCGCCGGACGATCTGCACCCCATGCAGGCCGCCTTCCGCGACCACCACGCGCTGCAATGCGGCTTCTGCACGCCGGGCATGATCATGAGCGCCATCGACTTGGTGCGAAAGAGCGGCGAGCTCGACGAAGAGGCGGTGCGCGCCGGCCTCGAAGGCAACCTGTGCCGCTGCACGGGCTACCACAACATTGTCCAAGCCGTGCTCGCCGCGGCGCGGGAAATGCGGAAAGAGTAGAGCAGGCGTTACGGGGAACGGCGGGGGAAGACGATGGCATCGGAAACGGGAATCGGGGCGTCGGTCAAGCGCAAGGAGGACGCCCGCTTCATCACCGGCGCGGGCCGCTACACGGACGACGTGGGCGCCCACGGGCAAACCTACGCGGCGTTCGCGCGCTCGCCCCACGCGCGGGCGAAACTGCGCGCCATCGACACCGCCCGGGCGGCGGCCACCGAGGGCGTGGTGGCGGTGTTCACCGGCGCGGACTTGCAGGCCGACGGCATTGGCGACTTGCCGTGCGGCTGGATGGTGAAGTCCAAAGACGGCTCGGACATGGCGCAGCCGCCGCATCCGCCGCTCGCGGTGGAGCGCGCGAACTACGTTGGCGAACCCTACGCGGTGGTGATCGGCGAGTCGTGGGAAGCCGCCAGAAACGGCGCGGAGGCGGTGCAGGCGGATTTCGAGGAATTGCCGCCGGTGGTGGACTTGGCGAGCGCCGCCGCCGCCGACCAGATTCACGAAACGGTGCCGAACAACCAGTGCTACGACTGGGAACTCGGCGACCAAGCCGCCACCGAAGCGGCGTTTGCGAACGCGCACCATGTCACCCGCCTGCACATCGTGAACAACCGCCTCATTCCCAACGCCATCGAGCCGCGCGCGGCGCTGGGCGAATACGACGCCGCCGCCGGCGCCTACACGCTGCACACCACGTCGCAAAATCCGCACTTGGAACGCTTGGTGTTGGCGGCGTTCGTGAACGTGGCGCCGGAAGCCAAGCTGCGCGTGATTTCGCCCGATGTCGGCGGCGGGTTCGGTTCCAAGATCTTCGTCTACGCGGAGGAAACCGCGGTGGTTTGGGCGGCCGGCAAGGTGCGCCGGCCGGTGAAGTGGCGGGCGGAACGATCGGAATCATTCTTGACCGACGCGCACGGGCGCGATCACGTCACCCGCGCTGAACTCGCCTTGGCCGAGGACGGCGAATTCCTCGGTCTGCGCGTGGCCACCAAGGCCAACATGGGCGCGTACCTTTCCACTTTCGCCTCCAGCGTGCCGACGTACCTCTACGGCACCTTGCTGGCGGGCCAGTACAAAACCCCGGCGATCTACGTGGAAGTGCAGTCCCTCTTCACCAACACCGCGCCGGTGGACGCCTATCGCGGCGCCGGCCGGCCCGAAGCCACCTATGTTGTGGAACGCTTGGTGGAAACCGCGGCGCGGGAAATCGGCATGGACGCCGCGGACTTGCGCCGCCGCAACTTCATCCAGCCGGCGGACTTTCCGTACGAAACGCCGGTTGCGCTCACCTACGACACGGGCGACTACGAAGCGAGCTTGGACAAGGCCCTCGCCCACGCGGACTACGCCGGTTTTGCCGCCCGCAAGGCGGAATCCGAAGCGCGGGGCATGAAACGCGGCATCGGCTTCTCCTGCTACATCGAAGCGTGCGGCCTCGCGCCTTCGCAGGTGGCGCTTTCCCTGGGCGCCGGCGTGGGGCTCTTCGAGGTGGGCGAAGTGCGCGTGGACGTCACCGGCTCCGTCACGGTGACCACCGGCTCGCACAGCCACGGCCAAAGCCACGAAACCACCTTCGCCCAGATCGTCTCGGACAAGCTCGGCGTGCCGTTCGAGAACGTGACGGTGTTGCACGGCGACACCGGCCGCTCGGACTACGCCCTCGGAACCTACGGTTCGCGCTCGTTGGCGGTGGGCGGCTCGGCCATCGTCAAGGCGACGGACAAGATCATCGCCAAAGGCAGGAAGATCGCCGCCCACATGCTGGAAGCGAGCGAAGATCAAGTGGCGTTCGAGGACGGCGCGTTCCAAGTGGTGGATTCCAACCAATCCCTCACGTTCGCCGAAGTGGCGTTCGCGGCCTACGTGCCGGCGAACTATCCCTTGGACGAACTCGAACCCGGTCTTTCCGAAAAGACGTTCTACGATCCGCCGAACTTCACCTATCCGGCCGGCGCGCACATTTGCGAAGTGGAAGTGGATGCGCAGACCGGCGTGGTGCGCATCGACCGCTTCGTGGCGGTGGACGACTTTGGCCACATCGTGAACCCGATGATCGTGGAAGGCCAAGTGCATGGCGGCTTGGCGCAAGGCATCGGCCAAGCGCTGCTCGAACACGGCGTGTACGACGAAACCGGGCAGCTCCTGAGCGGCTCCTACATGGACTACGCCATGCCAAGAGCGGACGATTTGCCGAGTTTCGTGGTGGACACCACCACCACCCCTTGCACGCACAATCCGCTCGGTGTGAAAGGCTGCGGCGAAGCCGGCGCCATCGGCTCCACGGCGGCGGTGATGAACGCCGTCACCGATGCGCTGGGCGTGGCGGAGTTGGCGATGCCGGCCACCGCGGAAACCGTTTGGCGGGCGTTGCGGAAGGGTTGAGGCGGAGGATTTAGAAATGTACGCGTTCCACTACCACAAACCGGCCAGCTTGCAGGAGGCCGGCGATCTCATGGCGAGCGCGGACGACGGTGCCTATCTCTCCGGCGGCATGACGCTCATTCCCACGCTCAAGCAGCGCCTCGCCAACCCCTCGGACGTCATCGACCTCGCGGCCATCGACGGCTTGGCCGGCATCAAGGTGGACGATGGCCGAGTGACCGTGGGCGGCATGACGCGCCACGCCGAAGTTGCGGGGTGCGCGGGGTTGCCCGCGTTGGCGGCGCTGGCGGTGCGCATCGGCGATGCCCATGTCCGCAACCGCGGCACCGTCGGCGGCTCGGTTGCGAACAGCGATCCGGCGGCGGACTATCCGGCGGCGGTGGTGGCCCTCGACGCCCGCGTCCACACCAACAAGCGCGCCATCGCCGGCGATGCGTTCTTCACGGGCCTGTTCGAAACCGCGTTGCAGGATGGCGAAATCGTCACCGCCGTGGAGTTCCGCGCGCCGGACGCCGCCGCCTACGAGAAGTTTCCCAACCCCGCCTCGCGCTACGCGGTGGTGGGCGTAATGGTCGCCCGCTACGGCGACGCCGTGCGCGTCGGCGTAACCGGCGCCGGCCCGCGCGCGTTCCGGGCGACCATGCTGGAGGAGGCGTTGACGGCGGAGTTCGCGCCCGGGGCGGTGGACGGCGTGGCCATCGACCACAGCGACTTCAACGCAGACCTGCACGCCTCGGCGGAGTTCCGCGGGCACCTGCTCGGCGTGCTGGCGCGACGGGCGGTGGCCCGCTGCGGCGCGCCCTAAGTGGGTGCGTTCGCGTTTGCTTCGCAAACTCCACGCTGCCGCGAAAGCAAGGACACGGCGCACCCTAACGGGCGCGAGAGAAACTTCGCCAGTTTCTTCCAAGCCCTATGGGGGCACGCGCCGTTTGCGTGGCAGGACGCGCTGGCGAATAGAGTTCTGTCGGCGTCGCTGAGCGGCCGGCAGGAAGCGGCCGCAAGCGCTGCGGCCCCTTGGCCCGAGGCTATCGCCCTGCCGACGGCATCTGGTAAGACCGCCTGCATGGACATCGCGGTCTTTGCCTTGGCGGCCCAAGCATCGCGGCTCGGCACCGGGCAACCGATTACTGCGCCGCGACGCATCTTCTTCGTCGTCGACCGGCGGGTGATCGTGGACGAAGCGCACGATCGCGCTGGCCGCATGGCCGCGAAACTGGCGCAAGCCAAGGCCGGCATTCTCAAGGACGTGGCTGACGATTTGCGTCGCATCGCGCACGGCGCGGCCAGCGGATTCGACGACAAGGAAGCACCCCTCGCCGTGCATGTCCTTCGGGGCGGCATGTATCGCTCCGAAGCATGGTTGCGCAGCCCGCTGCAGCCCGCCGTTGTCGCCTCGACGGTGGATCAGCTCGGCTCGCGACTGCTGTTCCGCGCCTACGGGCGCGGCTTCGGCACTTGGCCGATCTGCGCCGCGCTCGCCGCCAACGACAGCCTTGTTCTGCTTGACGAGGCACACTGCGCCCAACCGTTCCTCCAGACGCTGCAGGCTGTCCGCCGCTACCGCGAATGGGCGGATGATCCTCTGCGCCGGTGCTTCCATCCCGTGGTGATGTCGGCCACGCCGCCAGCGGGCGCGGACGACGTGTTCAGGGACACCTCTGCAGAAGGCCGCGATCCAAGCCACCTGCTCGGTCGACGGCAGTTGGCCAGCAAGCCGGCGCAGCTACGCCTCGTCTCCAGCCCAAAAGACCGGGACGCGCCCGATCCATTCGCGGCAGAGCTGATGCAAAGCGCTCTGAACCTGCTAGGCGATGGGCGACAGGCGGTCGTAGTGTTCGTCAACCGAGTGGCGACGGCCCGGGAGACCTACCGGCTGTTACGTGAGAACGAAGACATTGATGCGGTCCTGCTGACCGGTCGGATGCGCCCGGTGGACAAGGATGCAACGATCGGCAAACTTCGCGCGCTCCACCTGCACTCCGCCTCATCCGCGGACCGTCGTTTGGCAAAGCCCGCTGTCGTTGTGGCAACGCAAACGCTCGAGGTGGGCGCGGACCTAGATTTCGACGGCCTGGTCACAGAATGCGCCAGCCTTGACGCTTTGCGACAGCGATTCGGCCGTCTGAACCGCACTGGACGGGCGGTGGATGCGTGCGCGAAGATTCTGATTCGCGGCGACCAAGCGAAGCCTGCGCGTGGCGACGAGGATCCCGTGTACGGCAAGGCGCTGGCCGAGACTTGGCAGTGGCTCAACAAACGCAAAAGCAAAGATGGAAACGTGGACTTCGGCATCGTGCCACTCGAACGGATGTTGGCGGACGAGGACTCGCTCGACCAGCTCAACGCCCCGTCGAACGATGCGCTGGTGATGCTGCCCGCGCACGTCGACTGCTGGGCGCAGACGGCACCGGAGCCGCGGCCCACGCCGGATGTGGCGCACTTTCTGCACGGACCGCGGGAGAGCGCCCGGGACGTGCTGGTCTGCTGGCGGGCGGACGTCGACATCGAATCCTTGACGCTGTGTCCGCCAAGCACCAGCGAGACGCTGCCTGTGCCATCAGCCTTTTTCAAGCGTTGGCTGGGGGGGAAGGATGCGGGCTACCTTGGCGCGGACGTAGAGGGTGTTTCCGTGGAGGAGCCCAACAGCGACCCAGACGCCGCGCAAGACGTGAACCGCCGGATCATCCGCTGGCGGGGCAACCGAACGGACGCCAAGGAGGACATCACCGCCGACCCCAATGCCATCCGCCCCGGCGACATCGTGGTGATCCCGTGCAGCCATCCCGGCGACCCGCGCGATCTTGGAGATCTTCCCCAAGAAGCGTCGGACCGCGCATCGCTCGATGTGGGCGATGCCGCGCACCGAATAGCCCGCGCCAAGTCCATATTGCGCCTGCACCCGGCGCTGGTGGAGACATGGCCAGATTCCCTCGCCGCCAAGACAACGGCGCACTCCCTGTTGGACGGCCTTGCGCAGAAGTACGACGACGACCCGCACGAAGTCGCAGAGAGCGTTAGTCAGATTCTGTTGGAGCTCTCGAAGGATGAACTGCCAGCGCGGTTGGCTTGGCTTACGTGTGCCGCACGGGATTTGGCGAAGGAGTTTCGTACCACCAGCCAGCTTCGCCGGGAGTGTCGCATCGTCGGTTCCCACTCACTGGTCCTTGCGGGGCGGCGGCGCGTGGATGAGCTCGTTCCGGAAGCCAATCTGTTCAGCGACGAGGACGACGCGGCCGCATCCGGCATCTCCCACAAGGACGGCAAACCGGTGCCGCTGCGCACCCATCTCCCCGGCGTAGAGTGTTTCGCTCGCCGTCATGCCGAAGCCTGCGGCTTGCCCGATGATTTGACGGAAGCCATTGCCCGCGCCGGACTGCTGCACGACCTCGGCAAGGCGGATCCGCGCTTTCAAGCCATGCTGCGTGGGGGTTCCGCTTGGTTCGCCGGCGAGCCCTTGGCCAAGTCCGCGGGGATGCCGAAGACGCCGGCCGCTCGGAAGAGCGCTCGCGCCGCTTCGGGCTATCCGCAAGGCACCAGACACGAGCTCTTGTCCGTGCGCTTGGCCGAAGCGGCCCCTGCACTGCTGCCTGATGGCGAATTGCGCGACCTCGTGCTCCACCTGGTGGCCAGCCACCACGGCCACTGCCGCCCCTTCGCACCCGTTGTGATCGATGACTCGCCGGTACCGGCGGAATACACGTTGCGCGGTCACCGGATGCAGTGGGCCGGCCCGACCGGTTTGGAACGGCTCGACTCCGGCGTTGCTGACCGCTATTGGCGGCTCACCCGCCGCTATGGTTGGTGGGGACTCGCCTGGCTCGAAGCTCTGCTGCGCCTCGCCGACTGGCGGCGCAGCGAGTGGGAGGAGAACCACGATGCCAGTGCGTGACGTCGGATGCTCCGACGTTCAGGGCTTGTTGTTGAGCGGTCTGGACGGCAGCAATCCACTCGGGTTTCTGGCTGCCGTGGGGACACTGTGCGTCCTCGATCAGCGCACACCGGAAGCCCGATTGGCATGGCGTAGCGCACATGGCAGTTGGCGGCCCCTGCTCGTCGGCTGCCAAGGCGACGAACAGGAAGTCAGTAGCCAGGTGCTGCAAGGGCTGAAGGAAAACTCCGACGACATCTTCAGGATCGGCAAGGAAACCGAGGGCGGGAAGGAGTCCCACAAGTTTCCGTTTGCCAGCGGCAAGTTCGTAGAAGCACTCAACACGCAGCGCCACAGCGCACGCGCATCCGACCGCCGGCCTGCGGACCTTCTCGCTGCCTTGGGCACCGACTTTCGGCCCGACCCAAAGAGCGGCGAGTTTCAAGGCACGCAGTTCCAGATGGTTCGCGCGGGAGACTCCGCACGGCGAGGCATGCTCTCCTACGCAAGCGCGAATCGCGAGGTTCTCGATCATCACCATGTAGTCCGCACGCTGTTTCAGACGTGGGACTACGCCGACGACGCCGGCAATACTCTGCGTTGGGACCCCATAGAAGACCGACGCTACGCGCTTCAATGGCGCAATCCGAGCAAGTCGAACTCCGCCGACGGTCCGAACACAATGCTGGCGGCCAATTGCCTAGCCGTTGAGTCGTTGGCGTGTTTTCCAATGGTGGCGACGGCAAAGTGGGCCGATACGACGGGCTTCCGCCGCTTCGGACGACGTGAAACCGGCTTAGTGTGGCCCATTTGGACCCCGCTAGTCAGCATCCAAACAGTACGATCCTTGGTCGCGTTGGAGCAACTGCATGATGAGCCTCTGCCACGCAGCGCCTTGGGTGCCAAGGGCATTGAAGAGGTCTATTGCGCCCGCCGAGTACGGCCGAACCAGTACTACAGCAACTTTGCGCCGGCCCAGCCCCTGTTGTGAGGGCACCGGAAAGAGACCCAAGTGGAGAAACACATGATGCTTGACCTAGACACGCTGGGCAAAGCCGTTGCAGGTACGGCCGCGGCGTTTCGCTGCGCAACCGACTACCAACCGGCGGGTGGCCCCGGCGACAAGGTGTTCCCGCCGACCTACGAAGGCGGCCAGTACGCCACGGAGGAACGCATCGACCCGCAAACGGGTAAGACCAAGCCCTGCGTGCTTCTCGACTCCGTACAATCCCAAGCGAACAGGATGGAACTCGCGCTGCTGGAAGCGCATCGGGCCGGCAAGGTGACGCTTCCGCTGATCGTAACGGCTTTCGATCAGCCAGAGTTGCTCAAGCAATTCACCGTGACCAGCCTTGAGGCACCGCACCGGATCGCGGACGCGCTGTTTCGTGACAGCCGCTTGAACGGGGAGATGTTCCGCGAGTCGGATAAGGGCCGGCTCCTTGATTCAGCGGATGTACGCAATGCCACAGGCTTGTTCGGCCTCTGTCCCACGGCACTAGTCTTCGGTCTGTGGGACTCAACGGGGCGGCGTGGCGGCCTTGGCGCAAAGTTCCAGCGGGCACTCGTGTCGGAAATCGTCGGATACGACGCGGTGCCTGGGGTCAAGACGGTGAGCCGAATCGACCCAGCCCAAATTGCGCTTAGCGCTGGGCCCTTGTACGAACGGCGAGCCCAAACCGGTGAATCTCCCAACTGGACTTTGGACGAACAGGAAGGGAAAGGCAGGTTCAAGAAGACGGGTAGACCATCGGAGGCGGGTCATGGAAACGTCACTCCTGCCATCTTCGATGGCGGTTTCACAATCTCCAAGGCTACGCAGACCACGGTACTGTCGCTGGCGGTGCTACGCCGGCTTCGTTTTCCGCCAGAAGACGCGGCGGACTCCAATGACGAAACGGACCTCGTGGCACGCACCGCACTGGCCGCGCTGGGTCTCGCCGCCGGAACACTGGCGCGGTGCGACGTGGACCTCCGCTCGCGTTGCCATCTGTTCGCCGAGAGCGAGCCGACATGGAAGTTGATCGATCGGCCCGGCACCCCTCCAACCGAGTTCGCGCTTTCCCCGGATGCCGCGCTCCAGCTACTCGCGGACGCTATCGATGCGGCCGCGAAGGCGGGCCTGCCTTGGGAAGATCGGATCGAACTCACGCCTTCGCCCGAGCTGGTCGAGCTCGTTCTCCGCAGCCAGAAATTAGCGAGTCAGGAGAGCGCGGAGGGCAGCTGATGTTCGCGCTCTGTCTCCGCTACCTGAACGGGTGGTCGATGGCCGCCGCTGACGGTGCGCGGAAGGAGCTGGCCGAATGGCCGCCGCATCCAGACAGGGCGTTCATGGCGCTGGCAGCGGCATGGTTCGAGACCGGGGTCAACGGTGAAGAAGGAGAAGCACTGCGGTGGTTGGAGTCTCTGCCACCACCCGCTGTCGCGGCCTCCGATGCGAGCCAGCGGTCGGTCGCTGTGAGCTATGTGCCTGTCAACGACAGCTATGTCGGCAAGGTGCCAAGCGAGACGACCCTATCCAAGCTAGGCGATTTCAAGAAGAAGCACGACAGACTGAAGGAAGTGGGGCTGGCCGTTCTACCGGAGTATCGTGTGCGGCACCCACGTGGATTCCCCGTGGCAATCCCAGCCTGTCCCGTGGTGCGCCTGATCTGGCGGGAAGAGCTGTCGGACGCCCACCGCGGTCCCTTGGAACGGTTGTCGACCAAGGTCACGCACGTCGGGCATTCGGCATCCTTCGTGCAGGCGTGGGTAGAGCAGGAATGTGAGGTCGCCGCGAACTTAGTGCCGACCGAGGGAATCGTCAAACACCGGTTGCGGGTTCCGTCAGCGGGGAGTCTCGATCGGCTCGCCCGAACCTCCAACCACGCAGCCTGGATCGCTTATCACGATCTGCGTGACGAGCTTGAGCGGGCACAAGCGGCTCTCAAGGCGATGAAGCCCCCGCCAAGGGTTGTCTGGCGCGATTTCCCCGATGCCGTATTGCTGGCTGATGAAACGAGGACCAAGCGGCACCCGTCGTATGCAGCCGCGAAAGGCGGCGATGTCGGGGCCGCGACGAACCTCGTCCACGCATTGGCGGATGAGGCCGGCATCGCTGCTGTGCGGCGGCTGCTGGCGGCGGTGGAGGCTGACCAGCCCGTGCTAGTCAGCGCGCACGCCTATGAGCGCAACGGCTTCAACGCGATACCAGCTGCCTTGGCGAAGCTCCTGAGCCAGCGCCTTGGCGCCCCGTTCGATACCGCCATCGTGCAGACCAACGTCGTCGGCCACACCGGGGCCGGTGGCTACGGCCGGCTCGCCCGGCAGGCGGCGTTCGGCGGCGAAGTCGAAAAGGACCGCAAATGTAGCAAATGTATGATGGTGGATGATTTTATCGGCCAAGGCGGTACACTGGCGAACTTGCGCGGCTGGGTAGAGAAGCAGGGCGGCAGAGTCGTCGGCGCGGTCGGGTTGACGGGCAAGCCCTACTCGGCCAAGTTGAATCCATCAGAGGAGCAACTCCATGAACTCCGACAGAAGCACGGCCCGGAATTCGAGAAATGGTGGCGGGAGCATTTCGGCCACGCCTTCGATTGCCTTACTCAATCGGAAGCTCGGTACCTCGCCCGCTCCCCGGATGCTGACACCATACGAAATCGACTTGCTGCGGCAGTGCGCGAAGGAGGCTTCCGAGGTCGCTGGCGAAGTCCTCGCGAGCAAAGGCGACACGTCAAGAGACTGAAGGAACGTCTCGACGACCGGTTCCCGAACGGTAGTCCGCCCATGCCCCTGCGGCCGACCCCCGGCAGGTGGCAGGGCTACGCCAGACCTGCGCCATCAGAATCTGCGACCGCGCCGCATTCCGTCTTCGACTCCCGCTTCGTCGTCCTCACGATCAGTGGCAGGCGCGCGTCACTGCCGGCGACTCTCAAGCTGACCGCCGCCTTGCGCGGCCTGCTGATGGGCAAGTGCCCTGTGCAACCACCGCCGGAGTGGTTCAGCGGGCACCGTCCGAACGGCAGCGCCAGTTCGATGCCGCACATGGCCCTCGCACCTCTGGCCTTCACAGGCTCGCGCCACGCGGACGGCCGCGTCATGGGCTTGGCTCTGATCCCGCCTCGCGGGCTGGCGGCACAGGAGGCCAGCCGATGTCTCGGGCCGCTTCTGACAGACGCGGAAACCGGTCTGCCGCGTGACGATCTGCGCCTGTTCGACGGCGACTGGCTGGAGTGCGCCATCGAACAGGAAACCCGAGAACGTCCGCCGGCGAATCTCAACGTCTGGACTTGGACCAATGCGTCCCGCGTGTGGGCCAGCGTGACCCCTGTGGTGCTGAACCGGCACTTCGACGGCAAAGACAAGTGGGAGCGCGCGGCAGAGAGTGTGAAGGAGATGTGCGGCCATATTGGCTTGCCACGCCCCCGCGATGTCCTACTGCATCCGGTGTCACTGGTAGAGGGCGTTCCCCATGCGAGGGAGTATCCCCGGCTGGCGCGCAAGGCAGACCGCGGCCGGCGCAGCCACAGCCATGCAGTTGTCATCTTCGATCAGCCGGTGTGCGGCCCGGTGTTGCTCGGCGCCGGACGGTTCCGCGGCTACGGGCTCTGCAGGCCTGTCGACGCCGCGGCATCGCTCTGATTCCCGTTGCGCCGCGCCGCGACCCGTCTGACCTCCCCTCCTCGCGCCCTAATCTAACGCGCGCGCACCTCGACGCCCAGATACGCCTGCCTCGGCATCCCCGGGAAATAGCGGTAGTTGCCGAACGCGAAGTCCGCGCGCTCGGCGTAGGGCGCATCGCGCAGGTTGAGCAACTTGGCGAACAACGCAACGGCGGGCGAAGCCTGCCACGCGCCGCGCCAGTTCCAGAGCGTGTGGCCGCCGTAGCGGGCGGTGTTGGCGGCGTTGAGGTAGTGCGCGCCCACGTGCGCAACCTCGAACTCGGACGTGAATCGTTCCCTTTGCCAACGCCAATGGGCGCTGCCGAGCAGACGCGGGGCGGTGTCGACGACGTTGCCATCGGCGATGCGCTCTCCGCGTCCGGCGTCGCGGGTGAAGGCGTAGCGGTGGTTGGCGTAGGCGCCGGTTAGCTCCAAGGCGTGGCCGGCCGAACGCCAAGCCAGTTGCCACTCCAAACCGGCGGATTCCGTTTCGCCGTCGCTCACGTTGAAACCCCGCGCGTCGCGGAAGATCAGGTTCTTCGTGGTTTGCGTGTAAATCGCCACGTCGTAGGAGAACGCGTCCGTTTCGCCACGCGCGCCGACCTGCGCGGAGAGCAGGTTTTCGCTGTGCAGATCCGCCACCGTCTGCCCGCGCTGCAAGCGGTACAGTTCGGTGGTTTGCGGCGGGCGGAATCCTTGGCCGGCGAGAACGTAAACCGTCGCGTTTTCGTTCGGCGACCAAGCCAAACCCAACCGTCCGGCGAAGTTCGCAAAGGCGTCCCGCCGGTCCGCCGGGCGCGTGTAGAGGCAGCCGCCGAATCCACATTGCGTTCCATCGTCGCGCGTGTTGCCGTCCAGGTGGCGGTTGTCGTAGTTGTAGGCGTTGCGTTCCGCGCGCCCGCTCGCCACGAGTTGCAACGCCGCCGCCAAGGGGATTTCCGCGTTGAAGAAGGCCGCCAACGTGGCACCGCGCACGCGGTAGTCGTAGTGCGTGCCGGCCGGTCGCGTCGCCACCAGAAAGGCCGATCCTTGGGTGGCCGCGTCTTGGCGTTGCGAAAGCGCGGCGTCGAACACTTCCAAGGACGCGCCGGCGCTCCATCGCCACTGCCCGTTCCGTTCGTATTCAACGCGCGCGCCGCCGCTTGTTTGCGCGTTTTTCTCCAGCGGTTGACCGGGCAGAAAGTGTTGCAGGAACGCCATTGACGAGCGGCGCAAATACGGCGTGATCGCGAGCGTCCCGCGGCTGCCCAGATCGCGATGCCAAACACTTGCCGCCCGCGCCGACCACGCGTCCCGATACGCTTCCGGATTGGGGTTGGAGCGTTTGGCGGCGGAGTCGTAGGCGTTGAAGCCAAGCACGTAGCCGCCGGTTTCCTGATTGAGCAAGGTCACCGTCGCAGTGGTGGTCACCGCCCACCCGGCGCGTGCGGCGCGTGCGCCAAAGGTCGCCTTTTGCTGCCCGTAGCCGGTGTCGTCGCGGTAGCCGCCGGTGCTGGTGGAAAGCGCGTCGACGCGCCAGTTCTCGGAACCGCCGCCGAAGCGCGCCTGCAGGTAGTCGTAAGGGCCGGCCTCCAAACTGCCTCCCCAGCCATCGGCGCCGCTGGCGGTCACGGTGTTGATGGCGCCGTGCAGGGCGTTGCCGCCGAACAACGCGCTCGCCGGGCCGCGCACGGCTTCCACCGCAGCCGCCTGCTCGGTGTTCAGCTCGAACAGGTTGTTGACGTTGCAGAACCCCGCCGGGCGGATGGGGATGCCGTTTTCCAGAAACAGGAACTCGCCGCAAGCGCCGGCGCCGGCGTACACGCCGGAGCGAATCGCGGTGAGGTGCTCGTGGCCGGAACCGCGCGTGACCCAAACGCCCGGCACGCGCACGAGGAGCTCGTTCGGATGGTTGGCGCGGGTCAGCCGCACGGCGTCCGCATCTATCGTTGATGCGCTGCCGACAGCGCCTTGGCGCAACGCGACGGAAGCGTCCGCACGCACGACCACTTCCTCCAGTTCCACGTCTTCGGGCGCTGAAGCGCCAAGCGCCGACGCAGCGCTTGCGCCGAACAGGACGGCGAGCAGTCGGCAGGTGAAGCCTAATGCTCCAACCAGGTTGAATTGATGCGTCAGCGAGTTCACTTAGCGTCCGAGCGCGAGGCGTGCGTCTTGAAGGTGTATCGGGCCAGACTCCGAAAGACCGCAACAAAGCGGGCGCAACGTCCCCGTCGCTAGCATCAACTTACCACACAACGGGTGCGCCAGGCCCGACCGTGATCGCCACATGCCGCCAGCCATCCTCGCCAGTGGTCCTCTCGCTGCAACGACAACATGCTGGACTTTCGGCCGGGAGTTCGGTTGCCGTCCGTGTCGCTATTCAACGCCAAGTGGTTGCCGCAGCAGTTCCATCATCTCCTCCACGTCCAACCGCGCCGGCGCGTCGGTCGCCTCGAGCAGCCGCTGCGCCAAACCGCGCTTCTTGTGGTGCAAGGCCACGATCTGCTCCTCGATGGTGCCTTCGGTGACCAGTCGGTAGATGGTCACCGGGCGGGTTTGGCCGATGCGGTGGGCGCGGTCGGAGGCCTGATCCTCCACTGCCGGGTTCCACCACGGATCCATGTGGATCACGTAGTCCGCGGCGGTGAGGTTCAGCCCAACGCCGCCGGCGGTGAGCGAAATCAGGAACACCTCGCCATCGCCGGCTTGGAAGGCGGCGATGCGGGCGGCGCGTTCCCGCGCCGGAGTCGCGCCGTCAAGGTATTGGTAGGGGACGCCGGCCTCGCGCAGGTGTTGCTCGATCAAGCGCAGATGCGTCACGAACTGCGAGAACACCAGCACTTTGTGGCGGTTCGCCAGCAGCTCCTCCAACGTGGCGGCGAAGGTGGCCAGCTTGGAACTCGTCGTCGCCAGCGGCAAGCCCGGCGGCGCGTCGGCGGCGTCCAAGACCAGTTTGGGGTTGCAACACGCCAAACGCAGCCGCGTGAGGTGCGCGAGCAGATGCATCTGGGCGCCGCCGGCGGCGCTCGCAAGATGGTCGAGCGCCCGCTGGCGCAGCGCCTCGTAGAGCGACGCCTCCTCTTCGGACATCTTCACATGCAGCGTGATTTCCGTGCGTGGCGGCAAGTCGTCCAGCACATCGGCCTTCAACCGGCGCAGCACGAACGGGTCCACCAAGCGCTTGAGACGCGCCCGCGCCACGGCGTTGCCGTCGCGTTCGATGGGCAGCGCGAAGCGCGCCCGAAATTGCCGCAGCGAACCGAGCAGGCCGGGGTTGGCGAAGCCGAACAGCGAATGCAAATCCAGCAGATTGTTTTGCACCGGCGTGCCGGTGGTGATGACGCGGAAGTCCGCCCGCAGCTCCTTTGCCGCCTGCGTGCGTTGCGCGTTCGGGTTCTTGATCGCCTGCGCTTCGTCGAGCACCACCGTGTGCCACATCGGCGCGATCAGCCGCTCGGTGTCGTTTTGCAGCACGCCGTAGGTGGTGACCACCAAGTCGAAAGCGCCGAGTTCGGCGAGCAGCGCCACCCGCGCCGCCGCCGCGCCGGTGTAGCTCTTCACCTTCAGGGTTGGCGCGAACCGCTCGGCTTCGGCCAGCCAGTTCGGCAACACGGACGTGGGCGCCACCACCAGCGCCGGGCCGCCTTGCGCCCGCAGCAACAACAGCGCCAGCGTTTGGATGGTCTTGCCAAGGCCCATGTCGTCCGCCAAGCACGCGCCAACGCCCCACACGGCTTGGCGGGCGAGCCACTCGAATCCCGCCACCTGATAGGGGCGCAGCTCCGCCTGCAAAGTGCTTGGCACCTCCGCGTGGAAGGCGCTCGCCGCCCGCGTTCTTTCGCGCAGCGCGGCCCAGTCGGCGTCTGCTTCCAGCTGCGCGCCTTCGATGAGGTCTTCCATCGCCAAGGCGGCGAGCGGCGGCAAGCGCACGGCGCCCTTGCCGGGCGCGCCGGCCACTGCCGCGAAATCGTCCAAGCGCCGGCGAAACGATTGCGCCAGCGCCAAGAACTCGCCGTTGCCGAGGGGCAGGAAGCGCGAGTCCGGGTTGTCTTCGAGCAACGCGAACAAGCGTTTCAGATCCAGCACTTGGTCGTCGCTCGCGCGGAGCTCGCCGGATGCTTGCAGCCACTGCGCCGCGGACTTGATGGTTAGGCGCAGGGAGTCGTTGCCGGCCCGCGCCACGACGCGCATGGCCTCGCCGTGCGGCCATTTGCAGCGGGCTTCGGTGGCGTCCAGCACTTCCAACAGTTCCAAGCAGTCGTCGGGGTTTGGAAGCGTCAGCGGCTCGGTTGCGGTTGGTTTGGCGGCCAGCGGCGGGCAGCGTTCGACAAGCCGCGCCACCGCCCGCTCCTCGGCGTCGAAATCCCGCTCCGCTTGCACGTTCTCGCCGTCGCGGCTGGCGAACACCACCACGCCCCCCGCGCCCGGCGGAAAGCAGTTGCCGGCGCCGGCGATGGGTTCCACCTCCAACGCCACGGAAAGCCCCGCCTTCAGCGGTTCCAAGCGCACCCAAGGTTCGGCGTCCGCGTCGACGCGCCGCGCCGCGGTGGCGATGTTCTGCACGCTGGACGCCACGCGCACCCGCGCCGCCAGCGCGGGCACGGTGCTGAGCAAGCGCTGCTTTGCTTGGGTCGGCAAGGTCAGCCCAGCGGCGGGGATGGCGCGGAACAAACGCTGGTGCTCGGCTGTGAAGTGCGTGACTTCGCAACGGCCCGGCGTCGGGATGCGCATGCTGTACGCGCCGTCCGTGCCGGCGCGGTGGGGTTCCACGCGCACCACCACGCCGCCGTCCGCGGCATGGTCCACGGACAGCTCCGGTTCCCGGCGCACCACCTCCAGCGTCCGACCGTCCGCGTCGAACACCAAGGGGTGCCCGGCCAAGGCATGCAAACTCGGCAGGCCGAAGTAGCTCTCCTTCTTGCTCCATCCCTCCCGCGTGGACGCCGCGGCGATGGCGGCCTTGTCCTGCGGCAGCAGAAAGTCCATGCGCGTGGACTCCCCGGCCAAGCGCTTCGCCCCGTACTGCGTGCCTTTCGTCCACGCGCCGCTGGCGTTGCGGCGTTGCGCCCGGGCGTCCAGCAACACGCGGTCGCTGTCGGCGCGCACCGTCCACACGAGCCGTCCGCCGGCGTCCGGCGCGGACGTTGCTTGCGCATCGTCGCCACTGCCCGCCTCCGCCAGTTCTTCGATGAGCGCAAGCGATTGCTCCCAAGTGCCCACCGGCACGGTCAGCGTCGTCAACGTGGTTGTACCCAGTTCGGCGTGGTCCACGGACTGGCCACCCGCAGCGGTCTGGGTGGCGGGCGCCAATCGACGCAGCACCTCGCCACACTCGGCGACCACCCAGGCGAAGCCGTTTTCCTTGGCGCGGGCCATGAGCGCCGCAATCGAAGCCAATGTCCCCTCTTCCGACGGCGCCTTTGCCAACCAGCAGTTCCGCACCCCCGTGAACAAGGCGTCCAAACCGCTCGATCCCCGCAAGCCGTAGTAGGAAAGCCCGCTCTTCGCTTTCACCCGCATCGCGTCGCGCGCCAAACGCAAGCCCACCCGATCCGGTTGGCCCCACTGCCGCGCCGCGGCGATGCGCTCCAGCAAATCTATGGATTCCGGCGTATCGAGCCGCGCCAGCGCGAGCAACGAGAGGGCGAAGGCGCGCGCTTCGGGGAACAGCAGCCGCTTGCGATTGCCGCGCAGCGCGTCCAGCGCCGCTTCAATGCGCCGTGCGGCTTCGTCGTCTTCACCCCGCAGCATGGCCACCAACGCGCCAACCGACGCCCGGCCCACCTGGGCGGCCGCGGTGCCACGCTGGGCTGACGGTAAGGTGTCGAACACGGCGAAGGCGGCATCGAAATCGCCTTGCAGCACGCGCAGGAACGCGATGTCGTCCGCGTGGTCGAGCGGCGTGTCGCTGATCGCTTGGACGACGTCGACCAGCTCGTCCGCCGGCGCGCAACGCTGCATGACGCGCCGCAGACAAGCCGCGCAGGTCTTGCGCCGCAGCGGCGGCGGCACAGCCCGCAGGGCTTCCTCGGCGAAGGGCTCGGCGAGCAAGTCGAGGTCCGCGACCAGTCCCGTTTCCACCGCCGCGAACCGTTGCGCGTCTCCCGCCAGCAGATGGCCGCGTTGCAAGACCTCGCCGATGTATCGATCGTTGTCGGCGGCGTCCATCCGGGCGCGGGCGGGATCGGCACCGGGTTGCGGCGCGCTCGCGAGGCGTTGCCGCAGACGCGCCACGGCGTGGAGCAGCGTTGTGAGAGATCCTTCCTCGCGCGCTTGCCGCAGCAACGCCAAAGCGGCGGCGGGCGCGATGGCGACCTCCCCTTGCGGCCCGCGAAACGCCACGCCCGCGTCCACCAACTCCGCAACGCCGGTGCGCAGCGTCGCGCCCGGCGGCGGCAATGGCGCCAACGCCTCGTCCGCAACGAGCGCCTCGTCCACAACGAGGCGTTCAAGATGCTCCAAGGCGAGCGCGCGCGGCGCGAAAAGGGCGCAGAGCTGGGCGATGGCGCGCGCGCTCGGCGAGAGCGACGCGCGAACGTGGCGGACATCCATAGCGGCGCTGGACTAAGGTCGCTACGTTGGGCGCGTCATTCCCGCAGCCGCGCCATGAGTTGCGCCACCCGCGCTTCGGCCGCATCGGCCCGTTCTCCCTCCCGTGCGGCCCGTTCGCGCTCCTGCTCGGCTTGTTCCTGCGCTCGCTCGGCCCGCGCTTCCGCTCGCTTGGCCCTGCTCACCAGCTCGCCGTGAACCTCCAAATATCGGCGACGGGCCGGGTCGTACCAGCGCAGCTTGCCGGGTTCGCTGTCGGCGCGCCAGCCGGAGCGCGGCCACGGGTCCTCATGGCACACAAGCAACCCCAGCGCCCGGCTGCGAACGCCCACCATGCCCCCCGGAAGCACTTCTCTCGGCACCGGGCGATACACCCCGTCGCGCAGCGTGTAGCCTCTCAGCCGCGGCGCGATGTGGTCGTCGGGGTCGAAGATGACATAGTCGCGAATGCCCAGCTTGGCGTAGATGTCGCGCTTGGCGCCCACGTCCCGCCGCCAAGTGGAGGGTGACAACACCTCCATCGCGAACGCCGGCACCTTGCGCTCGCGCCAGAACACATAGGAGGTGCGCCCGCGACGCGACGCGCCGAACACCACCGCCAAGTCCGGCGCCGTGCGTCCGGGGCGAGCGCCGGCCACCGAGTCGTAATACAGGCCGAGCTCCTGCACGGCGAGCACATCGTCGCGCCCGGCGTAGCGCAGATCCAAGCCCACTTGCAGACCCGTGCAAAGGGCGACGTGCAGCGGCGCCGGCGTCAACTTCTCCTCCTCCGTCTCCTCCGGCAGATCGGCTTGGTCGAGGGTGTGGTAGGGGCGGTGGAAGGCGTCTCCAAGGGCGGCGATGTGACGCCGGTCCACGGCGGGAAGAAGCCACGGATCCGCCGCCGCCCGTTCGGTTTCGAGGGCTTCGAGGTAGGCGTCCAGCTCCTCCGGCGGAAGGTCGCGGTAGTGCTGCTTGGGCACCTTCGCCACGGCGCGCATCCTGGCAGGGGGCGTGGCGGTGGGCGCTGGCGATAGCGCGTGGTCTGGCATGGTCGCGCTCCTTCTCGGATGGCCGGGCGGGCGGCGAGGCGAAGACCGCATCGGCAGGCACTGTAGCACGGCGCGGCGCGCAACGACGGGGCTTCGGCGCACATCGCAGCCGCTCCCAAATGAATGGTGCGGCACCTTAGCCGGCGCCGAACGCGGGAATCTACGGCATTTCGCTGATTTTCCTGTAGGAAATTGACCCGGCGGCACGACCGTCGGTTTGGCGACGCCGCCCCGCGCATCATTGGCGGCGTGGGGTACTCCATGAGACAGATGAAACAGGCATCTGAGCCTTTTCCGGATCCTTTGCAGATTCCGGATCCTTTGCAAAGCGCTTGGGCTGCCGTAAGCTAACTCGTCTAGGCGCGCCCTGTGGGGCGCGTTCGAATTCACGATCAAGGGATTAGGCGCTGATGTGCGTGGCATCCGAACTGTCGTTGGCACCTTTCCGCTGCCTGGGCCTCGCCATCGCACTGTCAGCGTGGCTCGTCGGCTGGGCGCCTGTGCCGGCGCAAGCCCACACCCAATCCACTGAATCGCCAGTCACCTATCAAGTCACCTTTCGGGGCACTTGGACCACCGCCGCAACACCCGGCGGCCTGCCGGGAAGCGCGCATTTCTCACCGTTGATTGGCACCGTGCACGATGATCGCGTGACCTTTTGGCAAGTCGGCGACATGGCCAGTCCGGGGATTGAAGACGTGGCGGAACTCGGTCTGACGAGCGCCTTCAAGTCTGAGATCAACGCCAGCAACCATGTCGGCGCCGTCATCGAAAAGGGCCTCGGCGCCGGCGGCACACCGGAGGTGAGCGTTGACTTCGAGACCACCAAGGACCACCCACTGGTCACGCTGCTCACCATGATCGCGCCGAGCCCGGACTGGTTCGTCGGCGTCTCGGGGCTGTCCCTGCTTGACGCGCGCGGACGCTGGCTGTCGCGGCTCGAAGTGGACCTGTTTCCCTATGACGCCGGCACCGAGGACGGAAACGGCTTCTCGCTCAACAATCCCGCCACCGTGCCGCAGGAAACCATCGCCAGCATCAGGGGCATGGCGCCGTTCACGGACGAACCGATGGCGAAACTCACTTTCGTTCGACAAGGAGCTGGCGACTCGACCGTTGATGTGCCGTTGTTCCTATCGACGTCCGAGCCGCTGCGGCAGGGGTTCCTGCGCCTCATCAACCACTCCGATCAGACCGGCGAAGTCTCGCTCACCGCCATTGACGACACTGGGCGCGAATTCGGCCCGGTCAACCTCGCCTTGGCCACGCGCCAAGTCATCCATTTCAATTCCTCCGATCTGGAAATGGGCAATTCAGCCAAGGGCCTGGACTCCGGCATCGGCCAAGGGCAGGGCGATTGGCGGCTGCGCCTGACCAGCCCGCTGCCCATCGAAGCCCTCGCCTACGTCCGCGTCACCGGCGGCTTTCTAACCAGCATCCATGACCTGGCCCCGAAGATTGCGGGTCTGCACCGGGTGCCCACCTTCAATCCGGCCCGCAACCGGCGCCAAGCCAGCCTGCTGCGGCTGATCAACCCCGAAGACCAGGATGCCGAGATAGCCATTCACGGTTTGGACGATTCCGGTGCCATGCGCGGCCCGGTCCGGCTCACCCTTCCCGCTGGCCACGCCCGCTCAATCGATGCCCCGGAACTGGAGGATGGCGGCGCTGGTCTTGAAGGCGCCCTTGGCGATGGCGAAGGAAAGTGGCGGCTCGACATCAATGCCGACCGGGACATTCAAGTGATGAGTTTGATGGAAAGCCCCGACGGGCACATCACCAACCTGTCGTCCTTGCCGGACAACTGATGCGAATTTAACGTAGTAGGTGCTGGCAGCACTGGAGTTTCGGAGCGTTTGCGCCTATTGTGTGGGCCGCGCAAACACGGGGGACAACCAATGAAACTCTACGACTTCAAGATGGCGCCGAATCCTCGGCGGGTGCGGATATTCCTTGCCGAGAAGGGCATCGACATCGAGACGGCGCAGGTGGACATCCCGTCCGGCGAGAATCTGCGCCCGGAGTTCCGCGCCGTCAATCCGCGCAGCCTGCTGCCGACGCTGGTGCTGGACGACGGCACGATCATCGACGAATCCGTGGCCATCTGCCGGTACTTCGAGGAAATCCAGCCCGAACCCGTGCTCATGGGAACGGACGCGAAATCCAAAGCGGTGATCGAATCAGCGCAGCGCCACATGGAATTGGACGGCCTCATGGCCGTGGCGGAGGCGTTTCGCAACAGCAACCCGGCCTTCGCCAACCGTTCGATTTCCGGTACCGAGGGCGTGCCGGTGGTGCCCGGCTTGGTCGAACGCGGGCGCGCCTCGGTGGCCCGCTTCTTCACGGCCTTGAACGAGACGCTCGGCAAGTCCGAGTTCGTGGTGAAGGACGGCTTCACCATCGCCGACATCACCGCCTTCTGCACGGTGGATTTCGCCAAGTGGATTCAGATCCGCGCCGGCGACGAGCATCCGCACATCCGGCGTTGGTTCGAGCAGGTGAAGGCGCGGCGTAGCGCTTCGGCTTGATGGCTTGGATGCCCGCAGGTCAATCGGCCGGCGGCGGAACGTAGCCGCTCGGCCGGTCGTATTCCTCGCCGGCCAGAAAGCGCCGCATTTGTTCGCTCAGGTAGGCGCGCGCCTGCCGGTCCACAAGGGCGAGGTGGCGCTCGTTGATGAGCATCGTCTGCAGCTGTTGCCACTCCCGCCACGCCTGGGCGGAGACGTTCTCGAAGATGTCTTGGCCGACCGGCCCCGGCAGCGGCGGGGCGTCAAGGCCCGGCAATTCGCGCCGGTGGCGACGACAGAAGACCAACCGCAAGGCGGTGGCATCCCCGTCACGCCCGCTCATGGGCGGATTGCTTCCGTCCCCGTCCACAATCCCCACCATGCGTTGGTGTCCAAGACATAGCGCATCACTTGAACGCCGGGCTCTACCAACCGGCCATTGGTCCAATGTCGTGACGACGACCATGGCGCAGGAACCACCACCCGCACTCGCGTAGCCTCTTCTCCAGAACTTGCCGTTTTCATTCGAGTGTACACCTTGCCGAGCAACCGCGCCGAACGGCAGGGGTTCGGTTTGCGTTTGGGGCATTGTGCCGACTATGCATTCTCAACCAAGTTCCAGCGGCACCGCTCCCGCCAGCAGCTTCGCCGCCAAGGCGGAGAGGCCAAGGCTGTGCCGGCGCGGATCGATCCAGCGGCCGGCAGCGGCGGCCGGTCGCGCTGTCAGATGCACATACACGGGTTCGGCGTGCAAGTCGAAGTGGCTGAAACCGTGCCGCAGGGTGGGCGCGACGTGCATCGCGCGCACGAGGCGCGCGTTCATGCCAACGTCCGCGAGGAACGCTTCCGCGGATTCGTCGATGCGCCGCTCCGGCGGCGACCACAAGCCGCCCCAAACGCCTTGCCGGGGCCGCTGCTCCACATAGCAAGCCCCTTGCGGGTCCGCAACGACGAAGAACCGCCGTCGCGTCAGCGGGCGCGCCCGCGACGGCTTGCGCTCGGGGAAACTCTCCACATCGCCCACGGCCAGCGCCGCGCAGGTGGAGCGGACCGGGCACGCGGCGCATTGCGGCTGGCGCGTGCGGCAAACCTTCGCACCCACGTCCATCACGGCTTGGGTGTAGTCGCCCACGCGCTCGGCCGGCGTCAGCGCGTCCGCCAGTTCCCAAAGGGTTGCCGCGGTGGCCGCGCTCGCCGGCGGCCCGGCAACGCGGAAGTGCCGCGCCAACAGGCGTTTGGCGTTGGCGTCCAGAATGGGCGCGCGCAAACCGTGCGCCTGGGCGGCGATGGCGCCGGCGGTGGAGCGGCCGATGCCCGGCAGGCTGGCGAGCACCGCCGGATCGCGGGGCGGGACGCCGCCGTGTTCGCGCAGCACGATGCCGGCGGCGCGGTGCAGATTGCGCGCCCGGGCGTAGTAGCCGAGACCGCTCCACAGGTGCAGCACGTCGTCCAAGTCCGCGTCCGCCAGCGCGCGCGCATCCGGGAAACGCGCCACAAACCGCTCGAAGTACGGAACCACCACGGCCGCCTGCGTTTGCTGCAGCATGATTTCCGAGACCCAAACCCGATACGCCGTGCGCCGCTGCTGCCACGGCAAGTCCTTGCGCCCGTGCGCGTCCCACCACGCGAGCAGCCGTCTCGTGAAACGCCGCCGGGAGGTTTGCGTGGCGGATGACTGGCTCTTGTTCGCGGGGCGCAACGGGTAGACTTGGCCAGACCAACAAGGACGCCCTTGTGCGCCGGCTAGCTCGACTCGCGAGGGTGGCCAACGGTTGGCTCGAGCCTTACTCGTGTTGGCAACTTGCTGCTTGACCGACTCGCGCTCGCTATACACAGGACCACTGCCAAGACGAGCACGATCGCTATGCCATGCGCTAAAGCCTGAACAACAATCAACCATGCCGCATGGTTTCCAAACTCACGCGCTGGTTGTCCGTTGGTGCTTTGGGCACCGACCGCCTCCCATATCGTTTCCCACAACGACCATGCCATCTGGATGACCGGCAGCACCACAATCGCGAGCCACACCCAAACGCCAAACCGCTTCTTGCTGTGCGTGAGCGACAACGAAAACAAGGCCAGCGCGGCGGCAAACAGTGCGTAGTGCTGCATTGCGGGAAGCAATTCGGAGGATAGCGTCACGCTGAATGGGCTTTGTCGAAGCCTTCGTTGAAGTCGTTGATCAGGCCGCCTAGACGCCGTTGCCGCACGCGCTCGCGGGCCCCAATGTCTTCAATGACTTGACCTTTTCGTTCGGTGACGCCCTGCGGGTGGATGGACAGATACGCCATCTTCCCGCCATCGGCGATCTTGAAATGCACATCATCGGCGGGCCGTTGATGGAGGTATCGCACTTGAAATCTACCGCCGTATTCTCCGCGCAGATCCGCCATCCTAATGTCAGCTTTGAAGTTCAGCAGGCAACGTATCTTCAAGTCTGGACATGTCCGCAAACGCTGGCGCACGGCCTCCACCGTGGTGTCGTCGTCATACAGCGAGCCGACGGTCTTGTCGCCATCGTCGTGTACCAGCAATTCGCGCTCCGCCTTGTCAAGCACGTCTCGGAAATGCCTGATCGCGTGCTCGTTGTCGTTTTCCACGTCCGTAACACGAAGGAGGCTGTGCTCGTAGGCCAGCCAAACGGCAACCGCGGCCGCAACCACCACGGAGACGAGCACGATTGCGCTCCCCACCAAGAGCAACATGTTCACTTCGTCATTTCCTGTCGCAGGTGCCCCGCCCCTTGATGTAGGGCCACCAAGTCCAGTTCCTCTGCCAAGGGGCGTGATAATACACGGACGAACACATCGCATTGTTCGCGGGGCGCAACAGGTAGACTTGGCCAAGACCAAACAAGGACGCAGTATGGACGGATCAGTCGGCGCTTGGGAACCGGCCGCGGCGCTCGGCGAAGACCACGCGCGGGCATTGGACGCGGCGGCCCGCGTGGCGGTGGACGACTTGGGTCAGGACGCGGCGGCGGTGGCCCGCATCCGCGAGGTGATCAACGCGGGCGGGGATGCCTGCGCGAGCCTGTTCGACGGTCGGGATTCCGCCACCTTGCTGGCTTGGCTGCGGGTGCTCACGCTCGCCGAGATGCGGTTGCCGGGCTGCGAGGCGGGGGCGCGGTCTCCAGTGATACCGATTGCGCGCGTGCTGCGCGAGCGGGGCGACTATCCGTCCTCGCTGACGCCGTGGATCCGCTCGGTGAGCACCAACCGCTTTCTTCCCTACGGCAGCTTGAAAGCCCGCTTGGGCTAACGCGGAGCGTTATACTGCGCGGATGAAGCACCGCACCGCCTGCCGCAGCCGCGAAACATTGGAAACGCGCATCGCGGTCGAAGTGGATTTGGACGGCGGCGGCGAAGCGGACTTGCACACCGGCATCCCGTTCTTCGAACACATGCTGCACCAGGTGGCCCGCCACGGACGCATGGATCTGCGCGTGCGGGCGCAAGGCGACTTGGCCGTGGACGCGCACCACACGGTGGAGGATGTCGGCATCGTCTTCGGCCAAGCCGTCGCCGCCGCGGTGGGCGAGAAGAGAGGCATTCAACGCTACGGCCATGCCTACGTGCCGCTCGACTAGGCGTTGTCGCGGGCGGTTGTGGACTTTTCCGGGCGGCCCGGCCTCGCCTACGCGGTGAACTTCCAGCGCGCCCGGGTGGGCGATTTCGACGTGGACCTGCTGCGCGAGTTTTTCCAAGGATTCGTGAACCACGCCCACGTCACGCTGCATCTGGACAACCTCAAGGGAACAAACGCGCACCACCAGGCGGAGACCGTGTTCAAGGCGTTTGGGCGCGCGTTGCGGATGGCGTTGGCGCGGGATCCGCGCACGCCGGACGCGCCCTCCACCAAGGGCGCGCTGTAGGTTCCACGGCCTGCCAAGGCCCGCCGCTTGCTGCTCATACCCGCCATCGACATCCAGCACGGTCGCTGCGTGCGCTTGCGCCAAGGCGTGGCGGATTCGGCGTCCGTCTACTCGGACGACCCGGCCGGCACGGCGAAGCGCTGGGTGGACGCCGGCGCGCGCCGCTTGCACGTGGTGGATTTGGACGGCGCGTTCGCCGGAGCGCCGGTGAACGAGCGCTTGGTGGAAGCCATCGTGGTGGCGGCCGGAGAGGTTCCGGTGCAGGTGGGCGGCGGGGTGCGCGACGCCGCCGCCATGCAAGCGTATGTGGATGTTGGGGCCAGCGAGGTCGTCGTCGGCACGCGGGCGGTGGAGGAACCGCCGTTTCTGAGCGGCTTGGCTGCGAGGTGGCCGGGGCGCGTCATCTCCTCGGCCTCCGCCAACCCTGCACCGACCGCCGACACCCCCAACGCCGCCGGCTATCATAGCGCCCCGTTCGCCGTGTTCGTCGGCGACGACACACGCCACCTGCGGTCGTCGCGGGGATCTACCGCAATATAGGAGCACACCGTTGCGAGTCTACAAACCGTAACTCAGCCTCCTCGCATTCAGAGAGAAAAAGTAGATGAATAGGGAGGCGAGTAGCAACTTCTCGCATTTCCCTACGGACTATATCCGCAGTGTCGTCTGAACGATAGACAATCAGTATATCGCGATATCATTAGCCTGGTCCGGTGCCTGAAGAAAGGACCCAAAGATATACCACTTCACATCCTCTACGAGCTTGTTAACACGGAGGATTTCCGACCGAAGCAACCGCGGAAGCAACTTCTCTAACATCTATTGATCCTCCCCATTAACTTACCTAAATTGCCCATGAAAATGTGCATCGAATTTGCGACTTTCGTCGCCTGTTTTGTCGCGTTTCCGTTCGGGTTCGTGATTAGTATCGCGTCGAATGATCCGTACCGACCCTTAGCTCTCCGCACATGATCCTTGGTTAGTTCGTATTCGTTTATGAGGACAATCGTAAAGTCCGGTAACCCTCGTCGTCCCAGCGCATACTTCCTATCGTGGATGCGAGTTATGGTCGTAACGATGTCATGCTGGCGCAGTGCGTTCTCGACGAAGGCAAATTCTGGATTTCTATATTGACGCACATCCACAGGTGAAGATAATGCTCTGTGAAGATCACTCATTCCGCCAAAGGCAATGGAATAATGCGAAACAAGGTCAATCGCTTCGCCAGTCCAGAACGAATCCCTTGGTATGTTTACGACAAATGACAATGCGCTCAAATTATTCTCAGTTCGTACCTTTCGTATGGCAGCGCCGTCCACACAATCAACTGCTATGGTGCCTAGCATGAAAGGAGCTTTGGTGTTTCTCTTGACGGAGAGTACTTGAGATTCAACAACCTTAACATCTTGAACTTCATCGCGATCCTTGATCTTTCTCGCCACCCAAGGCCCTGCCCAAGTTGTCTCTTTGTTGGACATTATTTTCTCTCCGTGAAGATTTTTTGCATCCCAGCGGGAAACCGCCGGGCTACGGTGGAAGTATCTTCAAGATGTCGCGCCTCCATTTCTTCCACATGTTGTCTAAAATCCTCCAATACCGACATCTTCCTATTGTTAGGTAGGATGCGAGATAATACCTTTCGTTGCCACACGAGTGCTTGCTCGCTCTCCGGATCAAAGCGATATTCATTGTCAGGGCCGTATTCATCGAATATGAAAAAGTTTTCGTCCATCAGTGGTTCTATGGCACTTCGAGCATCCTGTCGACTATCGTAGCAATCTAGGCCAAATGCCCTGGTTATCTTGGCTATGTGGTTTTGCTTCCATTGGATGAGCTGATGGCGTGGGTACAAGCCGGGCTTCTTATCCACAGTTTCGTGGCATGTTGGACATAAGATCAACAAATTCTCGTAGGATCCTCGATACTCCGCGTCCGTATTGGTATTAGCACGCGGCCCGCGGTCACTATGCGCGACGATATGAACTATCTGAGCCACATGCGATGGGGTACCGTGCTCAAACAGTGGTCGGAGACAGCTTGGGTTCTGGCAGAGTCCAGCCGCCTCCGCGAATAGACGGAGTTTGGTGTCAGAGGTTACAGAGCGGGAGGTGGTCATGGCGAAGATTTCGAGCTCCTAGTCTTGGTGCGCTTTCATGGGGCTCTCGTTCTGATGCACATGGGTGCAGGTGCAGGAACAGTAGCCGCAGTGGCTTGGCCGTGTCAACACTGTGCATGCATTCACATGGCGTGCCTAAGGCGAGCGCCGACACATGCTCCCCCTGCGTGGTGCCAAGCCGCCACGTCGGACCGGCGCAACCCGATTCTGGAGGAGGAAGATGAGGGGGCGACACTGACTTGATGCTGACGATGCCGGACGGATGTGCGGAGGCGGCTGTTGGGGAGTCGCAGTCGGAGCTGGTGGCGCAGCAGGCGCTGGTCGTTGTCGGGCTGCGTGTGGCGGCAGGGTGTCAATGGCAGGCAGGACGAATTTGCGTCCGTCCGACGTCAGCAGGCGGACATCCACCAAATGGATGGCAGCGAACTCCCCGATGGGCGGCGCGAAGCCGTTTCTGAGTGTCGGGCTGCATCTGTGGGCGCGCGAACTGCGGCGCATGGTGTGCGGGTGGCCGCTTCAACGGACGCTGCGCCGAAGGACGAATCCGAAGCCAGCGCCGAGCCCCCCCCCCCCCCCCCCCCCCCCCCCGACGATGCTGCGCCAGTCGGACGACTTGAACCCCGAAGACTCCGCCTTGCAGCTACCGTTGATGCAGTGTCGGGAGTGCCGCGTCACCGGCTGGGGTGCGGTGTAGCGCGCCGCGGCGTCCCAAGTGGGGCAGGATTTGAGCGAGTTCTACAACCGCTTCTTCATCCCGAGACATGGACGTGCGGTTCTACTTCCCGGCCGAAGGCGCACAACCGCTTGGCGTGGCGGACACGAATGTGGCCCTGTGCTGCCATTGCGGCCACATCCATGCCGGCACGGTGCCGCAGACGCCGCCTGCACAAGCTGCTACTAAGGGGCCGGCGCTCGCGTTCTCCCGGGTCATTAACCACCAGCGGCAACCGCACTATCCTCAGCCGCGACTGCCCCTTCTGCAACGCCAGCGAAGCGCTCATCATCGTCGGAGCGCGGGCGTCCAGCCTGCTCAGCGTGGTGCGAGGCCAAACCTTCGCCTACGCAACGCCTGCCGCCAGCCTTTGTTCGGGCGCGTTGGGTGCGCCAGACGGAGCCCATCGGCACCGCTTTAATGTTCAAGGGTCGTGCGTCGACGAACGACTCTAGGCGAGCAAGCATAATGCGGAACCGCATCGTCCTGCTCGTCCTGCGGGTGGCATTGACGTCATCCAGTTGATGTCATACGATGCCCGCACCTTCTGCGAGGGACACCCTATGCGTTTGTTGTTTCACCTCACCTGCGTTGCGGTCCTCGGCGTGTGCGTAGGACTGACCGCTCGCGGTCGTGAACACCCCACGCCCGCTGCCCAAGAGCATATTGGAGGAGGCAGCCAGAAGCAATCTGCGCTCGCTCTCGAAGCGAAGGTCGCGAGTAGCATCCCCAAGCCTTGCGGCGATGGCGGCCTTGTGTTGATGGACGTGGTGGCAGTCACAGGCAGCCACGATCTACATGCGTCACCAACTGTCAACGCATCCAAAATCAAGAACGAAAAGGCCTCGCGCATACTGGGCGGAGCCCACTTCCACCAGATTGACAACTCGACGACCGTGCGCCGTCTATGCGCACAAGCCAATTGGACCGAGGTTCAGATTGTCACACCAGATTGGCTCATCCACGTCAAGGGCTGGGTTCCGAATGAAGCCTTGCGGGAAATACAGCGTACCGCGGGCCGTCGCATCTATGTCGAGGACGACTTCTATTGGGATGGCGACACATCGCCATTCAAAGCCCAAATCATCGCTACTGTGAATCAAATTGTGCGCGAAAATCGGAATTGCAGTCAGATCGATACTCACTCGGTAGCTAAATCGCCGTCTCGCAGCAAGCTCGGCGATCCTGTGTTCTTTATCACATGTGGGTCTGGTACAAGTGCTTTCAACGTCTGGTTCCGTCCCACTGATGTCCAAGCCGGTCGATCGTTGGTCGCTAAGAAGCCTCTGAAGAAGACGGCGGCCGTTGACGCTTGCGAAGCCGCCGCAAAGCAGGCTGCAATTCATCCATCAACAGTTGAATTCTCCCGCACATGGGAATTGGCCTATATGCCGCATGTGTCTGGGCGCGCTCGTGTCGTCTCAACCTTCTCCGCGAAGAACGCCTTTAATCTGGAGCTGAAGTACAGGATTGATTGTCTGTTCGACGGACCGACTCTTGTCGAGACAAACATTGCGGAGGAGAGCTAATTTTAGATGAGCGTCACACACACCATGACCGTTGGCGCGACGACGGTTCTGCGCTAAGGCGTTTCATGACCATCGAGCCTCCTTGCCGAAGACCTCCATCGTAGCAGTTATAGGAGCGAGACGCCTAAGGACGATTCTCCAGAACCTTCGCCGCCGCTCGGCGCGCTCGCCAAGGGCCCACAAGACGCTTGGCGACGACCACGCGCGTGCGTTGAACGCGGCGGCTCGCGTGGCGGTGGACGACTTGGGCCAGGACGGCGGCAGTGGCCCGCATCCGCGAGGTGATCAACGCCGGCGGAGAGGCCTGCGCGCGCCTGTTCGACGGTCGGGATTCCGCCACCTTGCTGGCTTGGCTGCGGGTGCTCACGCTCGCCGAGATGCGGTTGCCGGGCTGCGAGGCGGGTGCGCGGTCTCCGGTGATACCGATTGCGCGCCTGCTGCGCGAGCGGGGCGACTATCCGTCCTCGCTGACGCCGTGGATCCGCTCGGTGAGCACCAACCGCTTTCTTCCCTACGGCAGCTTGAAAGCCCGCTTGGGCTAACGCGGAGCGTTATACTGCGCGGATGAAGCACCGCACCGCCTGCCGCAGCCGCGAAACGTTGGAAACGCGCATCGCGGTCGAAGTGGATTTGGACGGCGGCGGCGAAGCGGACTTGCACACCGGCATCCCGTTCTTCGAACACATGCTGCACCAGGTGGCCCGCCACGGACGCATGGATCTGCGTGTGCGGGCGCAAGGCGACTTGGCCGTGGACGCGCACCACACGGTGGAGGATGTCGGCATCGTCTTCGGTCAAGCCGTCGCTGTCGCGGTGGGCGAGAAGAAGGGCATTCAACGCTACGGCCACGCCTACGTGCCGCTCGACGAGGCGTTGTCGCGGGCGGTTGTGGACTTTTCCGGGCGGCCCGGCCTCGCCTACGCGGTGAACTTCCAGCGCGCCCGGGTGGGCGACTTCGATGTGGACCTGCTGCGCGAGTTTTTCCAAGGGTTCGTGAACCACGCCCACGTCACGCTGCATCTGGACAACCTCAAGGGAACAAACGCGCACCACCAAGCGGAGACCGTGTTCAAGGCGTTTGGCCGCGCGTTGCGGATGGCGTTGGCGCGGGATCCGCGCACGCCGGACGCGCCCTCCACCAAGGGCGCGCTGTAGGTTCCACGGCCTGCCAAGGCCCGCCGCTTGCTGCTCATACCCGCCATCGACATCCAGCACGGTCGCTGCGTGCGCTTGCGCCAAGGCGTGGCGGATTCGGCGTCCGTCTACTCGGACGACCCGGCCGGCACGGCGAAGCGCTGGGTGGACGCCGGCGCGCGCCGCTTGCACGTGGTGGATTTGGACGGCGCGTTCGCCGGAGCGCCGGTGAACGAGCGCTTGGTGGAAGCCATCGTGGTGGCGGCCGGAGAGGTTCCGGTGCAGGTGGGCGGCGGGGTGCGCGACGCCGCCGCCATGCAGGCGTATGTGGACGTTGGGGCCAGCGAAGTCGTCGTCGGCACGCGGGCCGTGGAGGAACCGTCGTTTCTGAGCGGCTTGGCGGCGCGGTGGCCGGGGCGCGTCATCCTCGGCCTCGACGCGCGGGACGGCCGCCTCGCCACCCACGGCTGGACCGAGACCAGCGCGGTGGACGCCGTGCGCTTCGCCGCGGATATCGCCGCCGACATCTTCGCCATCGTCTACACGGACATTGCCCGGGACGGGATGTTGCGCGGCGTCAACGTCGCGGCCACCAGCCGTTTGGCGGCAGCGTCGCCAGTGCCGGTGATCGCCTCCGGCGGCGTGAAGAACTTGGCGGACTTGCGCGCCTTGAAATCGGCCGCCTTGGCCGATGAGAAGCTGCTAGGGGCGATCAGCGGGGCGGCGCTGTATCAAGGCACGCTGGATTTCGCATCCGGTCAACGTCTCTTGGACGCCTGACGCCGGCGGCAAGCGCCGCCGAAACGACCGCAGGGCCGCCTCGCGTTGCAGGTACCTGCCGGTCGGGAACGAAACCGCTTGGCCCGACATGCCGAATCCTATAACAGAGGATTGAAACCCTATCGCTTTCGAGGCGTTAAGGAATACGAGGATGAATTAGGTTGGTACGATAGTCGGCATGAAGGACTTTTGGGAGATCGGCATGGTTGGAAGAACCAGTTCAGAGCGCCTTGGCTACCCAACCCAAAAGCCGTTGGCCTTGCTCGAACGCATCATCAAGGCGAGCAGTGACGAGGAAGCCCTGATATTAGATCCGTTCTGCGGCTGCGGCACGACCATTGACGCGGCAGATCGTCTCGGTCGACGTTGGGTAGGTATTGACATCTCGCCTTTTGCCATCGACCTCGTGAAAAACCGCCGTCTCCGAGACAGCCGGATTCCGGTTCACGGCGTTCCCGTTGATGTCGAAACGGCAAGAACGATGGCCCGTTCCGCCCCGTTCGAGTTCGAGAAGTGGGCGGTGTCGCGCATCCCCGGCATCGCGCCGAACAGCAAACAGGTGGCTGACGGCGGCGTCGACGGCCGCGGCCGCGTCTATGAAAGCACGAACGGAAACGCATTGGTGCTGGCGCAAGTCAAAGGAGGCAAGTTCAGCCTAAGCCAGCTACGCGATTTCCTGCACACCGTGAACCGCGACAAGGCGGCCCTCGGCATCTACATCACGCTCGACAAGGTAACTTCCCGGAGCGCAAAAGCTGAGGCGTCCAAGGCGGGCAGTTTCAAGATCGGTGCGAACACGTACCCGAGGGTGCAGTTATGGAGCATCGCCGAGCACTTTGACGACAGGGAGCCAAAACTGCCGCCGCTGGCCGACCCCTACACCGGCAAGGCCATGCAACGGGACATCCTCACCGGACAATAGCCGCAAGAACACACCATTACTCGATTTAGACGCGCCCACGTCGCCAATTACCTTTTGTCGTGTCCGTGAGGACACCATCGACCATAGCCAGCTCTCGATATTCTGAGCACTTGATGAAATTCTGCAAACGCCAATCTCGCGTGTTGGCCAAAACCGTCGCCACATCCAAATGGGCACCCGCCAATTCCTCGGTCCCGAACGTCTCCATCAATTTAGCTATTCCGCTATCGTGGTAGCCGTAACATCCTTGCGACGGACGCTCCCCCTTAACAATTCTACTAGAACCATCCCGATACTTTATTTCGAACGATGCTCTGTCACCCACGGTTCGTTTGCACGACTTCAACAGATTGAACACGCGAGACCACAGAACGAGATAGCCTACGCGTTTAATAATACGATTAATTTGATCGATATCTAGATTGATCCCAGCGTTATCAACGAACGTGCGACTAATTGTCTGCCGCAGATGCCCCGGAGTTGTATCAACAACCCTGACGCCACGTCCTCTCTGGTCAAGTTGCCCAGACAACATTCTCGTTGCGTCCGCGAGTGCTAATGGGAGCAAGGGATGTATTTTAGAATGTTCTTCGTCCGGCTCTAGTAGTGAATATGCTTTTTGATTTCCTCTGGAGTTTTTAGTACGATCGAGTAACTCACGATATGTACTCCAAGGGCTTTGAAAGATCGCATTCCACCATGCGTATCCTCTGTTCATTCCGCTGACGAACTCATCGTCGTCGCTAAACCGACCACCTCTATTCATCTGTACCGCATCATGCCATTTTGTAAGATCGTGACCGATGTCCTTTCTTGGGTCAAGTGACGGAGTTGTCATTTTTGCTAACTGTTCATGAAGGCGGAGGGCAACGACGAAAGATGCCCACCCAGTGGAACAATATGTGTTGAATGAGCGAAGAACAAGATCATTGAGCATGCCGTTGTCGTTGTTTATCAACACGTCAAGAAGATCGCATTGGATGTAGATATCCAACTGCCTCTCGGGGCCTATTATGGCTGGCGGATCTAGTACCTGTTGTGTGTTTCCGTTCATTGCGGGTTCCTATGCGCTAGGTCCTCGTCTACATCCGCGGACGAACTTGCCCACGGAATGCCTGACGGCCTCATGGTTATTCGGCAATCCCCTGTAGATCGACGCCTCGTCAGTGTACACCGTCGACCACGGGCAATGCTACGCTGAGCCACGAACGAAGTCCGGGTGTGCGCAGCAAAACGAACGTGCTCCGTTCAACCCGCCCTCCCTCGTTGGAAATGCGCGACCGCCTCGGCGAGCAGGCGCAGTGCGTAGTCCTCGGCGCGTTCGTCCGCCAGCGGCGGCACCGCGATGTCGGGAATGACGCCCGCGTTGTCCAAGGATTGCCCGGCCGGCGTGAAATAGCGGGCGGTGGTGAGCTTCAGCGCCCGCCTCGCCTTCTCGGAAATGCCTGCGAAGTGCATGATGGATTGCACGGAGCCTTTGCCGTAGCTCTCGGTTCCGATCACGATGGCGCGTCCGTAATGCTGCAACGCGCTCGCCACGATCTCCGCCCCGGAGGCGGAACCTTGGTTGACCAGCACCGCCAACGCGACATCTTCCGCTTCCGCGTGCGTTTCGGAATCGGCAGCGAACTCTTGCGCCTCCTCGGCCGCGCGACCGGCGATGGACACGATGACGCCGCTGTCCAGGAACGCGTCCGCCACCGCCACCGAAGCAGCAAGCAACCCGCCGGGGTTGTCGCGCAGATCCATCACCAAGCCGTCCAGCGGGCCTTCGGCGGCGAGGTCGGTTAGGGCGTCGGCGAGGTCGTCCTCGGTGTGCTCGTTGAATTCCAGAATGCGCAGATAGCCGTAGCCGGGCATCAACAGGCGCCCGCGCACGCTCGACAACGCGATCAGGGCGCGGGTGATGTCGAAATCCAAGCGGCGCTCCTCGGCAGGCGTGGCCGGAGCATCGCCGGACGTTTGTTCGGAGCGCGCGTCCTCTTGCGCAACACCCTCCGGGCGTTGTCGGGTGCCGGCGGTTGCCGGTGCGGGAAGGCGGTGAACGCGCACATGCACATTCGTGTCCGGGCGCCCGCGCAGTGCGCGCGACGCGTCGCCGAGGCGTCGCACCGGGCGGTGGTCCACCTCCAGCAGACGGTCGCCAGCCAGAATCCCAGCGCGCGCCGCGGGCGTGTCCGGCAGTGGTTCGATGACGGTCAGGTGGCCTTCCACCACGCCAAGCTCCACACCAACGCCGCCAAAGCCGCCCGCGGCCTGTTCCTGCATGCGGGTGAGCGCGTGCTCGTCGAGCAGCATGGAGTGGTCGTCCAGGTTGGCGAGAATGCCGCGAATGGCGTCGTCCACGAGGCGCGCGCGCGGCACCGTCTCGACGTAGTTGTTCTCCACTTGCCGCACCACCGCGCGCAGCAGCGCGTTCGCGATCTCGCGCTCGGAGTTGGTCGCCCAGTAGGCGAGCACACCTAAGCAGACGCCCGCGCCCATGCTTCCCGCGACCGCCCAGAGCACCATCGCCCGCGCCTTGCCGAGAGCGAATCGACGACGGGCGGTTTCCCGCGCTCCGCTCGTTTGCGAATGGTCCTGATTACTCACGACTCCTCGCGGATTTGGTTGCGCAGGCGCTGGATTCGGCATTCGGTCGCCTCATCAAGGCTTGGCGCTCGGCCAAGTGTTCCGCCAAGTCGTCGCCAGCCGGCGGCATCGGCCATTGCGCCCGATGTTTGCCAAGTTCCTCCAACACGTCGCGAAGGTGCCGCGGCGGGCGCGAGCCGCACTTCGGCACGGTGGCCTCCAACTCGCCAAGGCGTTGAAAATACGCGCGGTCTCGCGCACTGGCCTTGCGCCCCGGCGGCGGGCGGTTTGCGGGATTGTTCATGCCGCCAAACGGTAGCCGCAGGACGCCGAGAGCGTCAAGCCGCTCCACGCGACGTGCCGCTTTCGTCGGCGATCTCCGGCTTCCTCGCGTGCAGCATGTAGTTCACACCCACGTCGCGGCCGAAGCGGCAGCGGCGGGTGAACGGATTGTAGGTGACGCCCACGATGTCCGCCACCACCAGTCCAGCGTCGCGGCAGGCGCGGGCGAGTTCGGAAGGGCGGATCAGATCTTCGTAGCGGTGGGTGCCCTTCGGCAGGATGCGCAGCAGATGTTCCGCGCCCACGATGGCGAGGGCGAACGCTTTGGCGGTGCGGTTGATGGTGGCGAGGAACACATCGCCGCCGGGCGCGGCGTGCGCGGCCAGCGCCCTTACCGCGCTCGGCACGTCGGGAACGTGTTCCAAGGTTTCCATGCAGGTCACCACGTCGAAAGCGCCCGGCGCGTCGGCGAGGAACGATTCCGCCGTTCCCGCAACGTAGTCGACCTTGTCGGCGACGCCTCGCTCGGCGGCGTGCAGCCGCGCCACCGCCAAAGGGGCTTCGCCGGCGTCGATGCCGGTGACCTTCGCGCCCAAACCAGCAAGCGCTTCGGTGAGCAGCCCGCCGCCGCAGCCGACATCGAGCGCGCTCCGTCCCTCCAGCGCGCAGCGGGCGCGGATGTATTCCACGCGCGGGCCGTTGATGTCGTGCAGCGGCTTGAAATCGCCGTTCGAATCCCACCACTGATCGGCCAGCGCCTCGAACTTGGCGACCTCTTGCGGGTCCGCGTTGATCATGTTTGAAGCTCCCGGCGCCATTGCTCGGCTTGGCGCAGCGTCTCGTCGATGTCGAGGGTGTGGTAGGCGCCGTTTTCGTAGAGCAGCCGCCCGGCCACGAAAGTGTGGGTCACACGCGGGCCGGCGCCGCTGTGGACGAGCTGCGCCTGCGCGTCGTGCAGTGGCTGCATGGACGGGTGCCGCAGGTCGATGGCGATCAGATCCGCCTGTTTGCCCACCTCCACGCTGCCCACCTTGTGCTCGAGGCCGAGGGCGCGGGCGCCGCCGATGGTGGCCAAGGCCAGCGTCTGGGCGGCGCCCAAGGCGGTGGGGTCGCCGCCGGCGTGCTTGGCCAGAAGCGCCGCCAAACGCGCTTCCGCGAACATGTCCAGGCTGTTGTTGGAGGCGGCCCCGTCCGTGCCGAGGCCAACGCGAACGCCGGCGGCCGAGAACCGGGGCACGGGGCAGGCGCCGCTTGCCAGCTTCATGTTGGAGTGCGGGCAGTGGACAACGCGCGCGCCGCGCTCGGCCACCAGCGCGATGTCGTCGTCCGTCACCGCGGTCATGTGTACCGCTTGCAGGCTTTCGTTCAGCAGGCCGATGCCGTCGAGCAGGCGCAGCCAGGTCACGCCGGCCGTGCGCCGCGCGTCGGCCACCTCCTCGGCGGTCTCGTGCAGATGCGTCTGCACGCCGATGTCCAACTCGTCCGCCAGCATCGCCACCCGCTCCAAGCTCTTGCGCTGCACGGCGTAGCCGGAGTGCGGGCCGAAGCAGGTGGTCACCAAGTCCTCGCCGCGAACGCGGTCGTGCAGGGCGAGACCTTTGGCGAAACACTCGTCGGCACCGCTTGCGTAGGCGTTGCGCAACTCCACGATGGGAAACGCCACCTGCAAACGGAAGCCCGCCGCTTGGCAGATTTCGGCGGCTTCGTCGGGAAAGTAGTACATGTCCGCCGCCGCCGTGGTGCCGGATGCCAGCATTTCCGCCACCGCCAAGCGGGTGCCGTCGCGCACGAAGGCGGGGCCGACCCAGCGCGCTTCCAAGGGCCAGACGGTGTCCTCCAGCCACGTCTTGAGCGGCTGGCCCTCGCCGAGGCCGCGCAGCAGCGTCATCGCCAAATGGCCGTGCGCGTTGACGAGGCCGGGCATCAGCAAGTGGTCCGGGAGGGGCAAGCGCCGGGCGTTCGGGTGGCGGGCGAGCAGTTCGTCCGGCGCGCCGAGGGCCACGATGCGCGTGCCGCGGAGCGCCACGGAGACAGCTTCGCGCACCACGTTGTCCGGCGCGATGGGCAGCAACATGCGCGGCGAGAGAATCCAGTCCGCGCTTGGCGCGGGTTCCGTTGCGGTGGACGCGTTGCTTGCCGGCAAGGCCATGCGGCGCAGTATGCCAAGGGCGCGGCGGCGGTTTCCAGAGCGTTACAATGCCAAGCGAAGGGCTGCTCGGCGAGTTCCGCGCCGGCAAGCCGCCGCAAACGGACGCCACAAGGGATGTGAGATTGGAAGCGCCACGCCCGGCCGCGAAAGCCCACGCCAATCAATTCCGCCTCCTCGGCAGCCGCAGATTGCTGCCGTTGTTCGTCACCCAGTTCCTCGGCGCGTTCAACGACAACATCTACAAGCAGGCGCTCCTCATTCTCTTCACCTACGGCAGCCTGCTCGCGGCTGGCGCGGACGAGGGGATCTATGTGAACTTGGCGGCCGGACTTCTGGTGCTGCCGTTCGTGTTGTTCTCCGCCACCGCGGGAACGCTCGCCGACAAGTTCGAGAAGTCCCGCCTCATCCGGCTGGTGAAACTCGGCGAGATCGGCGTGGCGGCATTGGCCGGCATGGCGTTGTTTTTGCAAAGCGTGCCGCTATTGCTCACCGTGGTGTTTCTGTTCGGCGTGCAGTCCGCCTTCTTCGGCCCGCTGAAATACGCGATATTGCCGCAGCACCTGCGGCCCACGGAGCTGGTGGGCGGCAACGGCATGATGCAAATGGGCACTTTCGTGGCCATTCTTCTGGGCACGCTTGCCGGTGGCGTGCTCGGCGCTTGGGAGGATACGGCGGCGGCCTTCGGTGCGTTCGCCGAACGCGCCAACGGTCTGACGGGCGCCGCGGCAGAGATTGTTTCCGGCGTGGATCTGCTATTGGTGTTGCCGGCGGCGATGTTGCTCGTCGCTGGCGCGGGTTACGCGGCAAGCCGTCGGATCCCCGTTGCGCCGTCCACGCACGAAGGCCCGGTGCGTTGGAATCCGTCTGTGGAAACGTGGGGGCTGATTCGCATTGCCCGGGAGCGCAAGGCGGTGTTCCAGTCCATTCTCGGCATTTCGTGGTTCTGGCTGCTCGGTTCGGTGAACCTCGCGCAGATCGTCGTGCTGGTGCCGGATTTTCTGGCCGGCGGCGCCACGGTGGTCACCTTCATCTTGTTCTGGTTCACCATCGCCATCGCCATCGGCGCGCTGCTGTGCGAGGCGCTGTCCGGCAAGCGGGTGGAGATCGGCTTGGTGCCGCTCGGCGCCGTGGGCGTTAGCGCGTTCGGCATCGATTTGTACTTCGCCATCGGCGCGGTGGCGGGCGAGGGCGAGCGATCTTGGCTGGAGTTCCTGCGCGGCGACGGCACGCCGCGGCTGCTCTTCGATCTTGGCATGATGGGCGCTTTCGCCAGCATGTTCGTGGTGCCGCTGCAAGCGAACATCCAAGCCCGCACGCCCCAGGATCGGCGCGCCCGGGTGATCGCCGCCAACAACGTGCTGAACGCGGTGTTCATGGTTGCCGGCGCGGGTTTCGCCATCGGGTGGTTCCAGCTGGGCGGCGATGTGCCGAGCCTGCTGCTGGCGCTCGCCGTCATCAACATCGGCGTTGCCGTGTACATCTTCCACCAAGTGCCGGAGTTTTCCATGCGCTTCTTGGTGTGGTTGATTTCGCACTCCATGTACCGTGTGCGGCACCACAATTTGGAGGCGATACCGGAGCGGGGCGCGGCGATCATCGTCTGCAACCACGTTAGCTATGTGGACGCGCCGCTCTTGGCGGGCGCGGTGCGACGCCCCATCCGCTTCGTGATGCATAAGGACATCCATCGAATCCCGGTGCTGAACTTCATCTTTCGCACCAGCCGCACCATTCCCATCGCCACGGAGAAAGAGGACGCGCAAATGTTCCACAGCGCCTTCGAGGCCATTCGCGAAGGACTGGAAGCCGGCGATCTGCTTTGCGTTTTCCCGGAAGGCAAGTTGACCAGCGATGGCGACGTGGACGTGTTCCGCAAAGGCATCGAACGCATCGTCGCCACCACGCCGGCGCCGGTGGTGCCGATGGCTCTCGACGGCCTGTGGGGCAGCTTCTTCTCGCGGGAAGGCAAGGGCGCGTTCCGCAGCCGTTTCGGCAGAAAGGGCGGACGGTTTTGGAGCCGCGTACACATCCGCGCCGGTGCGCCGGTGGCGGCGGAAGCAGTCACCGCGGACGGCTTGCGCGAGCAAGTGCTGGCGCTGCGCCGCTAAATCATGCAACAAACCATCTCAATCGACGCGTTGCCGAAAGTGAGCGGCGCTCAAGTTGCGGTGTTGCGCTCCAAGTGGTACGGAGACATCGTGGAATCCATGTACTCGGCTTGCGCTCGCGTCTTGGATGCAAAAGGCGTCCGCCACACCGAACACATCCTGCCCGGCTGTTTCGAGTTTCCCTTTGCGGCGAACGAGTTGTGCCGCGCCAACGAACTGCTGGCCGCCATCGTGTGTCTCGGCGTGGTGTTGAAAGGAGAAACCCACCACTTCGAGATGATCGTGAACGAATGCGTGCGCGGCTTGGGCGAGGTTTCGCGCCGCTGCCGCGTGCCGATCATCAACGAGATACTGCCCGTTACCGATCTCGCGCAAGCGCGGGCGCGCGCCGCGGATGATCACTTGAACAAAGGCATCGAGGCCGCCGCCGCCGCCATCGAAGTCATCCATTGGCGCCGCCAACTCCTTTGGCCCCAGCCAAGTTGAAGGCGGCCGGCTTGTGCCGTCATCGAAATCACCCATTGCACCGCCAACTCCATTGACGATCTGCCTGATGCCCCGCCCGCTCGAGCTGCGCGCCGGGCCGCCCCGCCCGACATCGCGCGCGCCGAACGTCATCGTCCGCGGCGGCACGCCGCGCATCGGGCGGGCGTTGCGCCACTTGCCGCGGTGGGGCCTGCGTTGCGATTTCGACATTCGGCAACCGCCCCGCCCGGCGCCGCGCCTCGCGGACGACTACGGCTATCGCTTGCGATTTGGCGACACGGTCGCAATCGCGGCGGAGACCGAGTGGGGAGCGCTCGGCGCGCTCGCGACGATCGCGCAACTCGGCGCCGGAGACGGCTTCGCCGTTGCCGAAGTGCGCGATGCGCCCCGCTTTCCGTGGCGCGGCTTGATGGTGGATCCGGCGCGCCGCTTTCTTTCCGTTCCCACGCTCAAACGCACGCTGGACGCGATGTGGTTCTACAAATTGAACGTGCTGCATTTGCATTTGACGGACGATCAAGGTTTTCGATTTCGCTCGCCGGCCTATCCACGCCTCGCAAGCGCCGCGGCCTATTCTCCGGAGGATTTGCGCGATCTGGTCGCGTACGCGGCGGATCGGGGCGTTCGCGTGGTGCCGGAATTGGACATGCCGGGGCACACGACGAGTTGGCTGACCGCAAATCCCGAGTGGAGCTTGCAACCCGTGGCAGCGAGCGCGCGTTTCGGTTTGCATCGAACGCACCTCGATCCGGCCAACCCGGATTGGCTGCGCGCGGTGGACACGCTGCTCGACGAATTGGCGGAGATATTTCCCGACGAGTTTGTTCACTTCGGCGGCGACGAAGCCGTGGGCGTGTCGCCGGATTCCCAAGCGCGTTTTGTTCGGCATGTGGTGAAGCGTTTGGCGGTGCTGGGCAAACGCGCCGTGGGTTGGGACGAATGTCTGCATCCGAGCCTGCCGGAAGGAACCTTGGTGCAGGCGTGGCGTGGAATGAACGCCCGCGACGCCGCGCTGAACGCCGGTTTCGATTGTTTGGTTTCCGCCCCGTACTACTTGGATTTGTTCTATCCGGCCGAGGTGCATTACGCCTTCGACCCGGCGGACAGCCACGCCGCCGCCGAGGCCGCCATGCGCCGCAACCCGCGCCTCGCCCATGCGCGCCAAGGCATCGAGTGGATGGCGGATTTCGCCAAAATGCCGGATCTGTCGCCGCGCCCAAGGGGCGCCGTGCTTGGCGGCGAAGCGTGCATGTGGGGCGAACTCGTAGCGGACGAACTGCTCGACACCCGGGTGTGGAGCCGAATGCCGGCCATCGCCGAGCGTCTCTGGGGCACCGCGGACGACCGCGACCCGTTGCCGCGCTTGGCCGCCACCCGTCGTGCGTTGGCGACGCTTGGCATTGTTCCCGAAGATCGCACGGCGTCTTTCGCACCGGAAGCGCTCGCGCCGCTGGTGGAAATGTTGGAACCCGTGAAGTGGTACCGCCGGTTGATGGGCGATGCGAACTTCACCCGCCGCGTGAATGGTTTGGGCGGCGACGCCGAACCACGCCCGTACAATGCGGACACGCCGCTGAATCGTCTCGTGGACCGTTTGCCGCCCGAAAGCCTGGCGTCGCGCCGGGCGGAGGCGGACTTGGCCGCCGGACGCGACATGCGCCGCTGGATCGCCGGCTGGCGAGCGCAACGGGACGCCCTTGACGACCACCCGGCGCTGCGCGCCGAACTGGGCGCGGCCTCGGACGCGCTGGCGGCGCTTGCGGACATCGTGGCCGGCGAATCGGACGCGCCGGCAACGCCGCTCGCCGGCCCGTTCGGCGAGTACTTGCTGCCGGTGGCGCACGCGGTCGATGCCGCCCGTTGACGATGTCTTGACGCGCTGGCCGGCGGTGACCGAGCGCGCCCGCGTCCGCCCCCTCGCCGCCGGACACATCAACGACACCTACATCGTGAGCGGCAAGTTCGTATTGCAAAAACTGAACCGCGCCGTGTTTCCCGATCCCGCCGCGGTGATGCGAAATCTCGCCAAAGCCGTGGCGCACGAAGGCGGCGGTCTTCTCGTGCCACCGATCGCCACCGCGGCCGGCGCACCCTTCGCCTTGGACGCGCACGACGATTGCTGGCGCCTCTTCCCCTTCGTGCCATCGCGCTCTTTCCAAGACCTGCCAGACGACTTGCTGGCGCCCGCGGCCGCCGCGTTCGGCCGTTTTCTCACCACTTTCGTCGACTTTCCCGAAACTCTGGAACCGGTGATCGACGGCTTCCACGACTTGGGCAGCTACTTGGCAAAGCTGGACGCGGCCCCGAAAACGGGCGAGGTGGCAGAGGAGTTGCGCATGGTGGATGCGTTGCATGGAGCATTTTCTCCCGGCGCTGCGCGGCAAGTAATCCACGGCGACTGCAAAGTGAACAATCTGCTCTTTCATCCCACCAAGCCCGAAGTGGTGGCCGTAATCGACTTGGACACGATCATGCTCGGCGACCCGGCGTGGGATTTCGGCGACCTGGTGCGTTCCGCCTTCGTCGGCGCCGAAGAATCCACCTTAGAGGGCGCGTTCTCCATGCCACGATTCGAGCGCCTTTGCGACGGCTTCACCGGCACTTTCCCGGCCATCGACGACTGCGCCCGCTTCGCCGCCGCCCCCGCCTACATGAGTTTCATGCTGGCCGTGCGCTTTCTCACCGACCACCTGCTCGGCGACATCTACTTCAAGGTGGCAAGCCGCGGCCAGAACCTGCTGCGCACCCGCTCCCAGCTACAGCTGGCAGCGCGCTTCCACGCCGCGGCACCGGCCATGGAGCAGGCGCTTGAGGCGGTGCTCTCGCCACCCGTTCCAGTGGCGTACTCGGAAGCAAGTCGGAAACGCGGCGCTTCCGAGTAGCGGCAAGCCCCAAAGGAGCTATGGGCCGACACTCGGTGGCGTTGGTTGGCTGTCGTCAGTACCGTCATCTTCCCTAGGGCGAAGACCGGTCCAACGCGGGGAGGCGGGGCTCGGAATCAGGATCAACTGATTCTTCACTTGGGCGAACAAGCTGGACCAATCCAAAGTGTCGGGCTGGTTAAAGCCCGGCGGACACGCGGTCTCTGGCGGATCGTGGTGTACGGCGTTCGTGCTCTGGTCAGTGTTCGGCATCAACCTTCCTCCAGCCCTCGAAAGTCCTGTTGTCCCGTACCGCGGTCTGCTTGATACTGGGATGTTCTGGGTTTACTAATTCAGCGGTTTCCATCCGACCAACAGACATGAAGTGGTGGCCGCCATGGTCCACGCTCTCGATGGCTGCTCGGACGTATTGATAGTCCACCGTTCCTGTCGCTGCCGCAAAGACGCTCATTTGCAACGGCTCTCGGAGGCGCATTTGCCCGGAAAGGCTACCCATGACCGCACGCAGGGCCGGATAGAGAGTTTCGGAGCACTTCTCTACGGACAGTCCAAGCGCAGTTGCTTCCCGCCGATTGATCGTGTAGTCGTGACTGCCGGAAGCCGAGCAAAGAAACTCGACAATCTGACCGACCTTCCCTTCGTCGACGACCCTTCCCTCAAGAAGGCGACGCGCTAGATCGCGTATCTGCTGCCTGGATCGGAAAATCTGTCCCAAGACCAACGGATGGACTTTGTCGGAGAGGTCCAGCAGAGCCTTTTCCTCGTGGCCGGCGCCTCCGTTAGAGGTGCGGACAGCGTCGAGATAGCCATTGACGGCTTCTACGCTTACGCCAGCACGCGCGTCCGGGCTCATGCCCGGTATCTGCGGCCCGAGCGGATGTTGAAGCGTCGGATCAATGGGTCCCAAGGTCGCCTGCTTGGTCATGACGATTCGATCCGCACCGAGCGAAATGAGCGTACCGGCGCTCATGCACTTGCTTGGCGTTATCACTTCGAAGTCGTCGCAAAACATGCGAATGAGGTTGACGAGATTCCATGCTGCGGACGTGTCACCACCAGACGTGTACAGAACCAGCGAGATCTTCGGCACGGGACCGATCGCGTCCAAGTGGTCGACGAAAAGGTCAATAACATCTTGGCCGATTCTGGTTTCCAGCCCGCTTCTGTCCCCCGTCGCGTAGAGGACCACCTTGGAGCCACGCTGTTCCTCCATCCGCCGGAGCAGAACCGTTCGGGTGTTGAGATCGGACATGCTTCAAGCCGCTTCCCGCCACACCAAGGCCAATTTTTCGCCAAGGGCCATCATGTGGAAGGTAGCCTACCATATGGGCTGCGCTCAGTTGCGCTCGGGTGTTGCGCTCTGAACACCCAGACGGTAGATATGCAAAAAACAGCAAGTGTGTGAGCACTCACTATCGGCATATGAACCACGCTCTAAGGCTATCTGGTTGCGTGGATCGAGCGCCAAGTGGACATTCGCGCCGTGGGCCAGGCCAACTTCCTGCACGGCAAGAGCGCCCCCTGCGACGGCTTCACCGGCGCGTTTCCGGCCATTGACGACTGCGCCCGCTTCGCCGCCTCCCCCGCCTACATGAGTTTCATGCTGGCCGTGCGCTTTCTCACCGATCACCTGCTCGGCGACATCTACTTCAAGGTGGCCAGCCGCGGCCAGAACCTGCTGCGCGCCCGCTCCCAGCTACAGCTGGCAGCGCGCTTCCACGCCGCGGCGCCGGCAATGGAGCAGGCGCTTGAAACCGCGCTGGCAAGTGTGTGAGCACTCACTATCGGGCATATGAGTTCCGATTTAAGGCCCCCTGTTCGCGCGTTGGCAACTGGCGCGTGTTGTTGTTCCGGGCAGAATCGCGAGCGTGTCCGGCGCAAGTAGCGTGGGCTGAATGAACGCAACCGACCTTTGGCGCACAGTGCCGCTCACCGGAAGAAGCGGAGGATGGAGCTGAAGGCGGTGCCGAGGCTCATGCCGAAGTCGCGGGCGACGAACGCCGAAGCCACTGCGACGATGGCAATCGCCACCTCGTGATCGAACAACCACTCGCCGAGGAAGTAGCCCCCGACCGCTCCCCCGACCGCTCCAAGAGCGGCGAAAAAACCACTCATCTCACTCTCCCCTTCTCCGGAGTAGCTTCAGAATGTTGCCGGTCAACGCAGGCCGTTGACGAGCCGCTCACTAGGCGTCTGTCGAGGTGCCGATGCCATCCACGAAGCCCGTCACGGCGGCGGCGAAGCGTTGCTGCAGGTGTCGCGCCTCGTCGCGCAGTTTTCCATGGTCCTCGCCGACGTTGCGAATGTAGGCGCGTCGCTTCTTCAAATCGGCGTCGATATCTTCAACGTGCCCTTCTTTTTGACGCAACGCCATCGAAAGCCTCTTCAGCAGCCCTGATGCATTGCCTAGCTGCTCCCCTTCCTGCTCGTGGTAGTCGATGTAGTCTTGGAAGACCGCCTGCACGGCTTCCCCAAGGCCGTGCGTGCCGCTAGATTGCGCCTGGTCGACGTTTTGCAAGAACGCATCGAACGGGGAACCCTGGTGCGCGTACCACTCGTTCTTGTGCGAGCTATAGATTCCTATGCCGGCAAACGGAATCGAGTGGGTTTTTGCGGTGTCCTCGGCAACTTGCAGAATGCCAAGGCGATCCTCTTGCGTCTTCTTGTCGCCTTTGTTGAACACAAGATACAGCTTGTTCTCCGCACCTTCAAGACGCTCGTCGATGAACTTGCGAATGAAGTGGATGTCCTGTTCGGGCAGGATGCCCTTCTCGCAGTCCACCACCCAGATCAGGAATTGGGATTTCAACACGTTCGCCAGCGCAATGTCCTCGTCGCGCTGCTCGGCGCCATCGTCGCCGCCCGCCGCATTGTCTTCCGGGTTTGTGTAGCCGGGGGTGTCGATTAGGGCGAGATTCTTCCACTCCTGGAGTTTGGGAGTGCAGATGGACACCCGATGCACAAGGCGCTTGAGCTCGATTCCGTGGTCGCGCTTGAAGTCGTGCGTCATCTTTTGGAACATGCTGGCGTCGATTGGCACGCCGCCGCCAACGTGATTGAAGGCCTCTACGCTGAGATCGTCGTCAACGTGGAAGATGTAGGTGGGGATGGAGGTGGTGGGAGTAATGTCCGTGGGCAGGATGCGCTCGCCGATCAACGCGTTCAGAAAACTCGATTTGCCGCTGCTGAAGCCGCCGGCCACGGCGCAGATGTTCCTCTTGGCCAAGCGCGGCGCTAGCCGTAGCTCGCTACATCTTGCAAAGACCTTGTGCAGCTCCGCGTACGCGTCGGCCTCGCGGGGATAGTTTTCGCGGCTCGCGAACGTGCGGTATTCCTTGGCGAGCAGTCCCTCGAATTCGCGGAAGTTGCGCTCGCAGTCCGCGTTTGACGTGGTGTGGTTGGCCGAAGTGAGCCCGCCCAGAAGACCAACGACGTCGGCAAGCCGACCGGCTTGATCTTGGGCCTCGCGGCCCGCGCGAATGACTTCGGGGAGATCGGCGCGACGCAATGCCGCCTGGGCTTTCTCGACGCCCGCTTTTGCATGGGCAAGTTGCTCGCCGGAGGCGTTCAGTGCGTCTGCCGCCTCCCGACCGACGCGATCAGCCTGCGGGACGAAGACGAGGGCTATGCGTCCCCCCCCCACTTCGCGAGCCGTGCGTCCAGTTCCGACCAGCGGCCCAATCGGCCGCGCAACTGTGCGATTGCGGTGTCTGCTGTGGCGTGGGACGCCTCCGCGTCATCCAACGCGACTTGAAGCGCTTCAACCGCCGCATTGCTGTCCGCAAGAACCCCTTTCCCTTGCTCGCTCAAAGGCGCTTCTACGTTTCGACGCAACGTTCTGGCCATCCCCTACCTCCTTATGTCCTCGTCGTGTTCCGGTCCGTTGATGATGTAGCAGCGCCAGTCAGCGAGTCCGCCGAAGTGCCCGCACCGCCTCCTTGACCATCCTGTCCTCGGCGTTCCTCGCGAGCTTTCGCACGTCGTCTACCAACTCGCCGATCCCCTCGCTTGCGTATTTGAGCGCTCTGTTCCTCGCATCCTTCTTCAGCTTCCTCTCAAGTTTTTTTGTGCCAGCAAACACCTCCAGCATTTGATTCTGCCAGTCATCCAACGGTGACTGGAAGCCCTCGTCTGTTCCTTCGGCAAGAACCCCATGCGCACCGTCAGCGAATTCGCCTATCGCTTTTCGCAACGTGTGTTTCAGTTTGTCGATGTTGTGGGCCTTGGCTAGCTCCTCAGGGAGAGTTGTGGTCACGACAGCGTCGATCTCCGCATACGATTGGGAGACGAAGTTCACGGGAAACATTTGGTCGGACACTTCGGAGACGCGCTTGGGCAGGTTTGCCAAGAGCTTTTTCACTTTGACGTCCTTGTCGGCGAACTTCACGTGGACATCGCGCCGCAACTCGGCCAAAGGCCGGATCGCCAAATCGATGCGGCGCTGCCACGCATCGCCGATCAACATGGCGAGGCGGTGCTCGATGCCGTCGTCTCCGCCCTTGGCGTCGTTCGGCGGGCTGCCGGTTGGCGCCGAGTCGGCCGGCTGGGTCCAAGGCGGGGTGTGATCGGTTTCCATCGTGGTTTCCTCCATATGAGTGTGGTAACGTTACCCGAATCACGGGCCGTTTCAGTTGGTTGCTTCCTCGGTGCTGTCCGGTGGGGTGCCAACGCCGGTGAGACCTGACCGACCCTGTTCAATCTCGCGCAAGGCGCTGTCGATGCGGCTGGTCTTGAAGGCGCGGTCTTCAATGTCCTTCTTGAGTTGCTCTTGGGACTCCTTTAGAAAGGCTACCGTCACCGGCACCAGTTCGTCCTCCGCTTCTTGGGCGATCCGACGCAACTCCTCGTCGGCTTGTTCGATCCACTCGATTGCATGGTTTATGGCTGACCGTATGGCCTTCCGGGCCTTCTTTAGGCCCTTGTCTACATCGTTGGGGTCCAAAGAGGGTTCTTTGATCTGGAGTTCCCCTTTCTTCTTGAGCTCCGAGCGAGCGTCCGCCGCCACGGTCGCTATGGCGTCTCGAAGTGATGCTTGGAGCGCATCGACATCGCAATCCTGAGCGGTATCGTTGCTCAACTCGTTGGCGACTATCAAACATAGGATTCCGTGGGATTTGCGCACGAACCCGGCGTCGGTGAACATCTGATCGCGAAGCTTGTCGACGCCGTCGTTCACGTCTGTGCTGACGTCGTCAATCAGGCTTTCCACGGCGGAGATGTTAAGCACTTTGTCCTCGTATTTCTCCCATCCACTCTCCGCACCAAAAAACCTCTTTATCCCACTCCAACAACCTTCTTTTTCCCGTTTCCTGATTTCCAAATCGACGGCACCTTTGAGCCCCTTCCGTGCCTCTTTGGCTTCGGCGCGTATCTCGCGCCGGAATTCGGCCAGCGGTGCGACCTCGGTCTCCATGAGCTTGTGCCACTCGTCCCCTATCAAAGTGGTGAGGCGGTGCTGAAGTCCGATAACCGCTTTCATCTGCTTTTCGAGCTGTTTGGCATCCACCTCGTTGACCGTCTTGCGGTATGTCCGCAAGCCCTCGAGAAGCTCGTCGACCTCCTTTCCGGCTGCCGAACGCTTTGCGTCGACGGTCTCCTGGTTGCTGGCGAAGATCACCTGCTCCTTGTTGCGACGGAGCTTGTCGAGGTGGTCGGTGACCTGCGCTTGGTTTCCAAGGTCGGTCAATTTGGTCTTGGTCTCTTCGGTGATGGTGGCGTTGGACTCGTCGGCGCGGTCCAGCCAATCTTTGTATGCGTTCTGGATACTCTCGAAGATGCTTCTTTCCTCGTGATTCCACTGGTCGTAAGGCGTCCTTGCGAGCTTGGAGCACATGGCCGAGATGAAGATGATCTCGGGGACGGCGGATGCTGGCTGATCGTTGTCAGGCTCTTCGGACAAGCGTCGAATGGCTTCCGTGGCGTGCATGGCAAGCCGGCGCTCGGTTTCGTCGCGGGCGCGCTCGAGGTTGCCATCTGCGTCGTGCGCGACGTCGATGAGTGCGCTGTCGAACTTGCTGCCGATGATCACGCGGTTGCTGATGCCCTCTTTGCGGAGCTGCTGTTCGAAGAACCGCACATCTTCGTTGTCCATGAACTGGCCGGCGTAGCTCAAGAGGAGCACGGCGTCGCAGTCCACCAGCATCTTTTCGGCGCGTCGCGAGCGGGAACGGATGGGGTCGTTGATGCCGGGAGTGTCGACGATGTCGAGGTCGGGAACGCCTTGGCCGCAGCGAATGGAGACGCTCTTGACCAGCGGCGTGAGCTTGCCGGCGGAACCAACCAGACTCGTCAGCTTGTCGTTCAACTCGGACACGGACGCGGGCTCTATCTTCTGGCGGCCCAAATACTGGCCTACTTGCAGGCCCCGCTTCTCGGCCATCTCCACAAGCTCGTGGGAGGCTTCCATGAAGCGCTCCTGCGTGGTGCCATTCTCGGCCTTCATCCGTCGATACTTCCTCGCGTTGTCTTCGATCTTCGCCCAATCCTTCTTGGTGTAGTACTCCACCTCGATTTCGTCGCGGTCGCTCTTGGTGATGTGCGTGAGCGATGCGGTCATGGGCGTGGCCGCTTTGGGCAACACCTCTTTGCCGTCAAACAGCAACAGGTTCAACAGCGACGACTTGCCGGCCTTCACTTGGCCGACCACTCCGAGGCGCAGCAGGCGACCTTCAGCGAGCTTTTCACCAAGACCGATGACGTCCTCGCGGATGCCGGAGAGGGCTCTGGCGTGGGCGTTCTCCCGCTTGATGACGTCGGCGTGGCCCTCGACAGCGGTCGCCAAGGCGTCCAAGGCGGCTTGCAGGCTGTCGCGGGACGCGGCTACGGCGTCGGCGTCGACGGATTGTTGGGAAGCGCTCATGCGGGTGCCTCCAAAGGCTGTTTTGCTTTGGTCAAATCCTCGATTGCGGCGCGCAGCTCGGTCTTGCGTTGTTCTGCGGTGTGCTGCTGCGCCTCCACTTCCTCGCGGCTCTTGTTGATGTCCGCTTCCACGGCGGCCACCAGCGCGCTCACATGCTGGCGCAATTGCTCGATCATGCCGCGGGCGACGTCGGCGTAGTTGTCGGCCACTTTCGGTCGCAGTTCGGACGCGACCTTTGAGGCGGCGTCCGTGCGAATCCGCATTTCCAGTTCGCGGCGTTGCTGCTGCGCCTGTTCTCCTTGGCGTTGTTCGTTGCCACCGAAGAACTTGAGGATTAGAGGCAGTGCAATGATGATGGCCGACAGCCACGGTGCCACTATGCCGGTGGTGGCCCCAAGGACACTCGCCAAGGCTGTGCCGCTGAGGAGTCCCCCGCTGGTGTCTATCTTGGTTCTTCTGGCAGCGTTCCAGCTCTTGCGGCCGGCGTCCACGGCGACGTCGACAAGATCCCGATCCAGCGAAGCGCCCTCGTCGTCCTTGCGCACGAATTGCGAGAACGAAGTGTTCAAGCCGTCGATGTCCACTTGGTAGTTGCGGACGATTTCCTGCAGCGTGTCGGATTGCTGGGCGTCCACGGTGCGGTTGAGCGTTTGGCGCGCGATGTCGTTGATTTCCCGCTGGAAGGCGGCTTCGCCTCCGTGTTGGAAAAACTCGGCCAGTTGCGATGCTTCCTCGCGGATGGCGTCGCGCACGTCGCGCACGATGCGGTCCACCGCGCGGTCCGAATAGCGTTGGCCGATCTCCCGCTCGTCCTTGCGGAGCTTGTCCTCCAGCGCCTCCTTCTTCTGCTGCAGTTCGGCGACCAGCCGGTCGCTCTCGGCGGTGGACACGTTGAGGGCGCTGTAGCGGGTGTGCAGGCTGCGCTCGGCCTCGTTGAACAGGGCCAGGGCGCGCGCTCTCCAGAAGGTGGTGAGCGCTCGGTCGAAGTCCACGCCGGCGAGCACATCGGCAAACGCCTGCACGTCGTCCGAATGGGCGGACACGGTATGCACGGGTACCGGTTTGCCGAACGCCTCGCGCACTTGCCGTTGGATGTGCTCGACGATGGCGGCGGTGTCCTTCGTGGCCATCTTGTCGATCTTGTTCACCAGCACGGCGGATTCCACGTCCTGATCGAGAAACTCGCGCAGTTGGCGGATTCCGCTGGCGTGCAGCGTGCCCTGCGCCGCATCCACCACCATCACGAAGTAGCTGCCGAGCGGCAAATAGCGCTGGATGGCGGCGTTGTGGGTGTACACGCCCGAGTCCAACCCGGGCATGTCCACCAGCACCTTGCGGTCGCCTTGCCGCAGGTGCTCGGAATGGAGCCGCGCCTTGGCGTAGTGCGCTTGCGGCTGATCGTTCTTCAACGCCTCCTTCTCAATGGCCTCGAACTGGACAAAGTCCTCCACCTCCCGCAACAGCTTGTCGTCCTCGCCGTAGATCTCGATGCGCTCCTCGGCGGCGGAGGCGGCCGCTCGAATCTCCGTCGCCAACGCCGTCTTCGGCACGATGTCCGTGGGCAGGCGGCGTTCTTTGGGGCGCTGCAGCCAAGCGTTCACCAGCGAGGTCTTGCCGGCGTTGAAGGAACCGACCAGCGGGATCAGCACCTCGAATTCCTCGATGCGGGCCCGGTCATCGGCGGCCGCATCGAGCAACGCGGCGTCAAGCTCCACGCCCTTGCCGATCGCGCCGAACCGGTCGAGCGCGGTTACGAAGGTGTCTTGCGAGGTCATGCGTTGGTCGCTCCTGTTCTTATCAAGGAGATCGCGTTCGGAACTTTTGCCGCGCTCATGCGGCCCAACCGCTCCAGCCGGGGCGGACTTCCGTTAGCGGGCAGCCGCCTCCACGCACTGAACGGCGCGGTGGCGAGTAGAGAAGGGGTTGGTCTTGAGAGAAGCCCCGGCGGGGCAGCTCAGCTACTGCTTGCGTGTGTGTGTGGGGGGGGGGGGGGGGGGGGGGGGGGGTGAGCCGGGCAAGCCACGCCTCGCGTGCGGAAACCCCGCGCACGCCCGCAACGTTCAACTCGACATCCCGTTGTACCATCGCTTCCAACACGCGGCTTTCCACGCACCATCTATCGGCAGCAAGTGCCACCACTATATCACGCATCTCGTGTCCGCAAGTACGTCGCCACGGGACGGGTGTGCCGAAGCCGACGGGACGGCGGCGACCGGCGATTGGTGCCGGGGGCTGATGCCCGGTCGCAGGTCCGAAGACCCCTCAGCCCTCCGCGGCCACGTCGAACGCGCGCACGCCGAGCACCTCGTCGATGGCGGCGATGCGGTCGAGCGATGCTTGATCGAGCGGCGTGTCCAAATCGACGAGGTTGTAGGCCACGTCTCCTTGGCTCTTGTTGATCATGTCGATCACATTGATGTTCGCGTCGGCGAACACGGCCATCAACTGCCCCAACATGCCGGCGACATTGCGGTTGGTCACGCCGATGCGGAAGCCGCCGGCGGGTTCGAGCGAGACCGCGGGAAAGTTCACGGAATTGCGCACCGTGCCGCGGCGCAGAAAGGCGCACAGCTGCTCGGCCGCCATCACGGCGCAGTTCTCCTCGGCTTCGCTGGTGCTCGCGCCCAAATGGGGCGTTGCGTGGGCGCCGGCGACGCCGGCGAGCGTGGTGCTTGGAAAGTCCGAGAAGTAGGCGCGCAGGCGGTTCGCGGCAAGCGCGTCCTTCACCGCTGTTTCGTCCACGATCTCTTGGCGGGCGAAGTTGAGCAGCACGGCGCCGGGCCGACACTGCGCCAACATGCGCGCATCGAGCAGGCGGGTGTTTTCGACAAGCGCCGGAATGTGCAAGGTGACGTAGTCCGACCGCGCCAGCAACGCGGGCAGGTTTTCCATGCGCCGCACATCGCTCGGCAGGCGCCAAGCCGCTTCGATGGAAAGTCCCGGGTCGTAGCCTAGAACGTCCATGCCTAGGTGCAACGCGTCGCGAGCCACGCGCGAGCCGATCGCTCCGAGACCAACGATGCCGAGCGTCCGGTCAACCACTTCGTGGCCTTTGAAGCGTCGTTTTTCCGCTTCCACTTGCCGCGCCAGCGCTTGTTCGTCGGCGGAAGCGCGGAGCGAGCGCACAAAGTCGAGCCCGCCAAGCACGTCGCGGGAAGAGAGCAGCAGCGCGGCGAGCACCAACTCCTTCACCGAATTGGCGTTCGCGCCCGGCGTGTTGAACACGACGATGCCGCGGCGCGTGCAATCCGCCACCGGCACGTTGTTCACCCCGGCGCCGGCGCGCGCGACCGCGCTCGCGCCATTTGGTATTTCGTCTGGCGCGAGCCGGTGGCTGCGCAGCAGCAGGGCATGTGGCCGGCGCACATCCGGGCCAACCTCGAAGCCTTGCCCGGCAAGCCGCCGCAGGCCCTTCGAGGCGATTTGGTTGTAGGTTCTCACACGGTACGTCATGCCGCCGAAATCGCGTTCAAAGCGCTCCTCTTGCGTCCTTTGCGCCGCGCGATCGCGGCCCGCTCCAACTCGTGGATTATCAGCGCCACGCTGTCGCGGGCTTGGAAAGTGGCCAAGCGTTCTCGGATGCGAACCGCTTGCGCGGCAAGCATAGCCACACCCTCGACCAAAGTCACGGCGGTGAGGGCGCGCTCGTCGATCACCCGGCTCCAACCGCGCACCTTGGCGAAGTTCGCGTTCTCGATTTGATCGCCGCGGCTCGCCTCCTTCGGCAGCGGCACCAACAAGTGCGGTTTGCCGAGCGCGAGCCACTCGTACAAAGCGCCGGCGCCGGCGCGCGAAACCACCAGATCCGCGGCTGCGACGATGTCGCCCCAACCGGCGTCCACGTATTCGAGCTGCGTGTAGCCGGGCGTGCCGACGGCGCTCGCGTCCACCTTGCCGGGGCCGCAAACATGCGCGATCCAATAGGTGGGAAGGAGCGCGTGCAACGCCTCGCGCACCACCTCGTTCAAGCGCCGCGCGCCCAAACTGCCGCCCACGACCAGCAACAGCGGCTTGGCGTCGGTGGCGCCGAGGCGTTCGCGCCCGCGCGCGCCGTTGCCCTGCAGAAGTTCCGCGCGCACGGGCGTGCCGGTGACCATGACGCGCCGGTGGCGCGCTTTGTGGTCGTCGAAGTTCACGCACAGGCTGCGCACGAACGGCGCCGCCATGCGGTTGGCGAGGCCCGGTGTCAAGTCGGATTCGTGGGCGACCACGGGAACGCGCCGCAGCCACGCGCCCAGCACGACCGGAAAGGAGACGAAGCCGCCTTTGGAGAACACCACATCGGGGCGAACACCGCCGATCAGCCGCCACGCCTGCCACACGCCGAGCGGCACGCGAAAGCAATCGATCAGGTTTGCCAGCGAGAAATAGCGGCGCAACTTGCCCGTGGCAATGCCGTGGTAGGTGACTTTGGGCGCACCAGTGCGCGGGTTGGCGGCGTCGGCACGTCCACACGCCGGGCGCTCGGCGTTCAAAGGCGCCACCAGCCGTTCCTCGAAGCCGCTGACGCTGCCGACGAAATGCACTTCCACGCGCCGCGCCAGCAGCGCCTCGACAACCGGCACGGCGGGCAGAACGTGGCCGCCCGTACCGCCGCCGGTGACCACGACGCGCGTCAAGGCGCAGGACTTGCGCCGCGCGGTCAAAGGCAGAGCACTTCTTTCACAAACGGCACCGTGATGCGCCGCTTCGCGGCCAACGACGACTGATCGAGGCTGTCGAGCAGGCGCAACAGTTCGCGTTGATCGCGGTCGGTGCGAGAGAGCAAGTAGCGCACCACCTCCGGTGCCAACACCAGGCTGCGCCGGCGCGCCGCGGCCCTCAGCAGCCGAGCGCGGTCGGCGTCGTCGAGCGGCGCGATGCGATAGCACGCCGCGGCGCGCAGCCGCGATCGCAAATCCGGCAGCGTGAAGTCGATTTCCAATGGCGAACGGCGCGCGGTCACCACAAGGCGCGCCTCCTGCGCCGCCAACTGGTTGTACAGCCCGACGAACGCCAGCTCCGATTCGCGCCGGCCCAGCCAGTGCTCCAGATCGTCCACGCTGACGGTGCCGAATTGGCCGTAGCCGGTCAGCGACAGGGCGGACGCCGCAATGCGCCGAGCCGGCACGTAGGCGCTGCCGGCCTGTTCATGGCAAAGCGCCTGCAAGAGATGCGTTTTGCCGACGCCGGGCGCCCCGAACAACCACACGCATTGGAATCCTCTGCCCCGCCGCCGGCGCAGCTGGTCGATCAGCTCGCTGTTGGGGCCCGCCACATAGCGGTCGAACGTGCGGTGATCGCGCAGCGCGAACGGCAAGGTCAGCTGCGCGCTCACGCCGTGTCCGCCGGGCCCCTGCGTGCAGGGCCCCGGCGGGCCTGTGCGATGGCCCGTTTGCGGCGCGCGGCCAGTTTGGCGCGACGCGACCAGACGATCACGTATTGGGTGCCGGAAGTCGCACTGAACACGGCGACGACAACAAAGCCCGTCGGCTCCACAATGGCGGCGCAGATCGCAGCCAACGGCTCGACCTCTATGCGCGCCACCAGCAGCAGGATCAGCAGCACGACCTGCGAACCGGTGTTGATCTTGCTCAGCAGCATGGGCTCGATGTCGAGGTGGCCGAACAGGCGCCGGTAGGTCAACGCGCCCGAGAGGATCACCACGTCGCGGGCCACCACCACGGTCAGCAGCCAAACGGGCAGATGCCCCTGTATCGCCAGCGCGGCGAATATCACCACGACCAGCAGCTTGTCCGCGGCCGGATCGGCAATGGCCCCGAAGCGCGTGCGCCAGTTGAAGCGTCGCGCCAGTTCGCCATCGACGGCGTCCGACAGGCCGGCCACGGCGATGAGCGCCAGCGCGTACCCCACTTGGTCGTGCCATAGAAACCAGGCCGCCGGCGCGACGAGGACGATGCGCAGGATGGTGACGAGATTCGGCACTTGGCGCGCCGAGATCAACCGCGCCGAGGCCGCGGGTTTTGCGCGCTCCTCGGTTGTCATTCGCGGCCCAGCCATGTGATCTCCATGCGCCCGTTTGCGGGCGTCACGGCGAGGCGATCGTCCTGCGCCAAGAGCTCCGCCAACTGCCCCAGTTCCGAACGCGTGTGCAGGCGAATATCCAAGCTGGTGGGCGTGGCCGCCAACACGTCCACACGCTCAATGTACTCCTGTCCGCCCAAGTGATCGAGAAGCGTCGCGTAGCCGCGCGCGGTTTGGGCGCCGTGGACGGTGGCTTGGAACGCCTGGGCGGAATCGCCACGCACGGCGAACCGGGCCGCCAACGCGTCCGCGACATGATCGATGGCCGCCTTGGCGGCGTCTTGCAACGACTCCGCACGCCGATTGTGGCGGGCGCTTATTGGCGGGCCTCGATGCTCGCCCGTCGCCCCCAATGCGCCGGCGGTTCGCGGCGGCTCGCGCAACTCCCAATCCGTCCGCCACCCGTTGCGCCCCAGCGCGGCCCGGCCCACGAGGAGCAGGTCCGCTCGATAGCGTTGCGACGCGGCCTCGATGTGCTCCCAGAAGAAGCCCCAGACGGAGGCGGTGGAGACCTCGAGGTCGCGCAGATCCATCAAAGGCAACGCGATGGCGATGCCGCGCTGCCGCGCGCGCTTGGTCAATTCCGCCGCCCAGCCACCAGCCGCGTCGGCGACAACCTCGTCGCGGCCCGGTGCCCGCACGGCCAACCACGCGAGGACGGTGGGCCGGTTCGCGCCCCAGATCGGCAGTCCCGCCTCGCGCAACAGCGCCAGCACCGCGTCCGCATCGAAGCGCACGTCGAACATCAGCCCGCTGCCACTCGGCGGGGAGGTGCCGCCCGCCACCGGCGAGGGAGTGCTGATGAACTGGTAGCGCAAGGTGTAGCGCACCGGTTTCGCCAGCGCCTCGGCTATGGCGCTGGTCATGTGTACCCGCGCGCCGCCGGTGGTGCGCACCAAGACCTCGGTCAACGCCTGTCGGGTGGCGCGTTGCCGCACGGTGTCCGTTTGCGAAGCCACTGGAATCCGCACGTCGTACAGCCAAGGAATCGGCTCGGCGCAAAGGGCGCTGGCGCCCAGCGCGCAACACGCCAGAAAGGCCCCGCGCCAACCTGCCACGGGCCGGTTGCGGCGGCGACACGCCAAGAAGGGCGCCGCAGGGGTTGCAGGGGTTATAGTGTGCCCGCCGCTGACGCTGCGCTTCGGGTTGTTCATGGTCGGAGTGGTCGCTGGCGGCGTGTTCGCTCGAACATCGGAGGCTCTTTGCATGTGGCGGTACGTGGCGTCCAACGCCAGCGGCTAGGGTGGCTAGTGTAATGAACCGGCGGTTTTCTGCGCTAGTGGTTCGATGGGGTGGGCGCTCGCGTCGAAACATGGCGCTGCGCGGCGCCGGCGTCTTGGCGCTATGGGGTTGACGTATCGCGCCGCCGGCGTGGACATAGACGCCGGCCACGAATTGGTGCGCCGCATCGGGCCGGCGGCCGCCCGCACGAAACGGCCGGAGCTCCTCACTTCGATCGGCGGCTTTGCGGCGCTGGCGTCGTTGCCGACCGGCTACCGGGAGCCCGTTCTGGCAGTCGGGACCGATGGAGTGGGCACCAAATTGCGGTTGGCGATCGAGCATGGACGCCATGACGACATCGGGCAGGACCTCGTCGCCATGTGCGTGAACGACCTGGCGGTCGTGGGCGCCGAGCCGTTTCTGTTTCTCGACTACTACGCAACGGGAAGTTTGGACGTGGATGTGGCCGAGCGCGTGGTCGGTGGCATCGCCCGCGCGTGTGAAACGGCGGGCTGCGCCCTGGCCGGAGGGGAGACGGCGGAGATGCCGGGGTTCCATCGCCCCGGCGATTACGAGCTGGCCGGTTTCTGCATCGGCGTTGTGGAGCGATCAGCGATCGTCACCGGCGATGCGGTGGCGGCGGGCGACGCCTTGCTCGGCATCGCTTCGAGCGGGCCGCACGCGAACGGATTCTCGTTGATTCGGCGCGTGCTCGCGACCGCCGGCGAGGTGTCCGCCGAGCTGCTCGACCAGGTGTTGGCGCCCACGCGCATCTATTCGCGCGCGGCCAGTGCGCTGGGGGGAATGCTCAAAGGCGCGAGCCATGTAACGGGCGGCGGACTGGTGGAGAATCTGCCGCGCATGTTCTCCGCCCCCTTGGCGGCCCATGTGGACTTGAACGCTTGGTCGCGGCCGCCCGTGTTTGGTTTCCTGCAACGCCACGGCGGTATTGAAGAGATGGAAATGCTTCGCGTCTTCAACAACGGCATCGGGTTTGTCGCGTGCGTTGCCGAAGCGGATGTGGAGCGCGCCTCGGCCGCGTTGCTGGCCGCGGGAGAAGAAGCGCGGGTCATTGGTCGGATGGTGCCCGCTGATGCGAAGCCGGCGTCCGGCTGGCTGACGGTGGCCCACGGCGGCGCGGCGTTGGCGTGAGCGCGCCGGTCACCAAGGGGATAATCCTCGCCGGCGGTCGCAACGCGCGCCTGCATCCGGTCACCATCAGCGTCTGCAAGCAGTTGCTGCCGGTTTACGACAAACCGATGGTCTACTATCCGCTGACCACTCTGATGTTCGGCGGCGTGCGCGAAGTGCTCATCGTTTCCACTCCGCGCGACACGCCGCGCATCAAGGAGTTGCTCGGCGATGGCGAGCGGTTGGGGATGCGCCTGTCGTATGCGGTGCAGGACGAGCCGCGGGGCCTCGCCCATGCTTTCGTCGTTGGTCGCGACTTCGTCGGCGACGACTCGGTGGCGTTGATTCTCGGTGACAACATGTTCTTCGGCAGCGAACTGCCGCGCAAAGCGCGCCAAGCCCTGGCCGCCAACCGCGGCGCAACCGTGTTCACGTATCCGGTGAAGAACGCCGAGGAGTTCGGCGTGCTGGAACTCGACGTTGCCGGACGGCCAAAGGCCATCGTCGAGAAGCCCGCGGCGCCGAAATCCAACTTGGCGGTGACCGGGCTCTACGTCTACGCCAACGACGTGTTGGACATTGCGGCGTCGTTGCGGCCATCCGCGCGCGGGGAACTGGAGATCACGGATGTCAACCGAATCTACTTGCGGCAGGGACGTCTCGACGTTGTTCGTCTCGGTCGCGGCATGGCGTGGTTGGACACCGGCACGCCGGAAGCTCTGCTCGAAGCGAGTCTGTTCGTGCAAACCATCGAACATCGGCAAGGATTCAAGATCGCCTGCCCCGAGGAGGTTGCGTGGCGCATGGGCTGGATATCCGACGCTGCGCTCGCCGCTTTGGCGGCGGAGTTCGCCGGCAAACCGTATGGCGAGTATTTGCAAGAGCTGTTGGCGGAGGAACGCGTTCCAGACCAAACGGTTTGACGCTGCTCGGATCAATTCGTTTGCGCGGTTTTCTCGAAGTTCTTGAGCCGGCGAGGCGGACGTGACGCTCATCGACAAGCACCTGTGGCGCTACGCGATCTACCGCGCCTATCTGAACTTGGAGGCGGAGGCGTCCAAATACTACTTGGGCTGGTTGTGGTGGTTTCTCGAGCCGATCGCGTTGACGGCGGTGTTCTTTTTGGTCTTCTCCTACCTGCGGCCAGCACGTTCGGACATTGAGAACTTTCCCGCGTTTCTCGTCGTGGGCGTCACCACATGGCTTTGGTTCGCCAACGCCGTTGGCAACTCCACCGACGTGTTGGTGGGCGCGCGCGCCATCGTCTCGCAAATGCGCTTGCCGAAACTGCTGTTTCCGGCTATCGCGGTGGCGGGCGCTTCGTTGAAGCAGGGCTTTGTGTTCGCCGTGTTGCTGGTGTTTCTCGGCTTTGCGTTCGGGCCGGATTGGACCTGGATCTTCCTGCCGTTGCTGGCCGGCACGCAGCTTGTTTTGATTCTCGCGGTGGCGGGTACGGTGGCGTTCGTCTGCTGTTGCGTGCGCGATGTTCGATTCGTCGTGCGCAGCGGTTTGACGTTGATGATGTTCTGCTCCGGTTTGTTCTTCGCCATCGCCGACATGCCCGCCCAGTGGCAAGCCCCGTTGCGTTGGAACCCGATGGCCGTGATGCTGGAACAGTACCGCCTGGTGCTGCTGTACGACACGGCGCCGGATCTGGCTTGGTGCGCGAAAGCGGTGGTGGCCGGCGGCGTGTGGCTGCTCGTGTTGGAGAAGTGCTACGAGGGGTTCGACCGGGTGCTTACACGGCGGATCCTTGCCTGATGAAGCTCGACCAAGTGTCCGTGGTGTATGCGGAGGCCGGCTTTCGGTCCGCGGTGCCGGAGGTGGTCGCCTTGCGTGACATTTCGCTGCGTATCGCGCCCGGGGACAAACTGGGGATCGTCGGCGCGAACGGTGCCGGCAAGTCCACCTTGTTGCGCGTGATCGCGGGCGTTTTGAAGCCGGATGCGGGCGCGGTGGAGAGCGAAGGCATGTCCAGCGCATTGCTGTCTTTGCACGCCGGGTTCGACAGCGAGTTGTCGGGCGAGCGCAACGTCGTGATGCACGGGATGCTGACCGGGTTGACGCTGCGGGAAGCGAAGACGCGCGTGGCGGCGGTGGCCGAGATGTCCGGCCTGGGCGACGCGCTGCGCCGGAGAACAAGCACCTACTCCGCGGGGATGCGCGCCCGCCTCTGCTTCTCCACGGCGATCAGTTTGGATCCCGATGTGTTGTTGCTCGATGAAATATTCAGCGTCGGCGACCGCGAGTTCCGGGAAAAGTCCGAACGCATCATGATGGAGCGATTCAAGGGCCACAAGGCCATCGTGTACGTGTCACACAACGTGAACATGATGGAGCGTGTTTGCGACCGGGCGATTTGGTTGGACGGAGGCCGGATCCGCGCCCAAGGACGCGCGGCGGACGTCCTCCCCGCTTACCGGGGGGAGAAGAGGATCTAGGTCAAAGCGACAGATCGGATGTGTCCTTTGGCGCTCAAGTACCGATCCAGAGCATCCTGCCAAGGTGGCAGGGGACCAAATGCGCTTGCGGCCTTGGCGTTGTCGAGCGCGCTGTACCGCGGGCGCAGGGCGCGCCGTGGACTGTCGGAACTGGCGCAGGGCGTCACCTCGGCGTCGACTCCGGCTTTGTACACGATTTGCTTGGCGAAATCGAACCAGGATGCGACGCCGCTGTTGACGACGTGAAAGACGCCGGTGTGGTCGGTGGACACCGCGCGCAGCACAATCCGCGCCACATCGCGCGTGGCCGTCGGCGACATGATCTGATCGTTCACCACCCGCAAGGCGCGGCGATCACGGCCGAGGCGAATCATGGTTTCCACAAAGTTGCCGCCTTTGGCGCGCGCGCCGTGAACGCCGAACAACGAGGCCACGCGCAAGACCAGGACCCTCTCGAGTTCCGCGAAGGCAAGCGTTTCCCCAAGCGCCTTCGACGCCCCGTAGACATTGACGGGTGCCGTTGGCGACGTTTCACGGAGCGGCTCTCGTTGCCGCGCGTCGCCGCCGAAGACGTAGTCGGTGCTGATGTGGACGAAGCGCGCCTTCTGGCGCGCGCACGCCTTGGCCATCGCCCGCACGGCGTGGGCGTTGACGGCGAAAGCGGTTGTCGCGTTGTCCTCCGCATCGTCGGTGTTGTGAAAACCCGTGCAGTTGACGAGAACATCGAAGCGCTCCCTCGCCAAGTGGTGTTCGAGCGCTTGCGCCGAAGCGACGTCCAGTCGGTCGCGGCCGATGGGGACGAGCTCCCAAGGATCGCCGGCGGCGGCGTGCGCGTGGCGAACGTCGCTGCCGAGCTGACCACGCGGGCCGAGCAGGAGCACTCGCGGGCGGTTCATATGTCCAAGATGCCGCCGTGCAGCTCGACATCGCGGATGACCCGGTGCCAATGCGCGAGTTGACGATACCAATCCAACGTGATCGTCTTTGCGGTTTTCGCCACGACGCCGTTGGCCAGGGCTTCGCAGATCTCGGCAACGCCGTCGGCGGCGGTCCACTCGGTGCGGTACCCGAGCGCTTCGATTCTGTCGAAGGCGACGCGATAGCTGCGATGGTCCGGTTCCCCGTACCAGTCGATCTCCACGTCGCGGGGCACATTGGCGGCAACCAATTCGCCAAGCGGCCCGATTTGATAGGTGTTCGCCGCGGAACCGACGTTGAATGTCCGCCCGTTCAGGGCTTCGCCGCTCGCCTCCAACGCGAACAGCTGCGCTCGAGCCGCGTCGCGCACATGCACCATCGGTCGCCATTGCGAGCCGTCGCGCATCAGGGGCAGTTTTCCCGTGCGCCAAGCGCCTTCCGTCATGCCGTTGATGGCGAGGTCGAACCGCATGCGCGGTGCCAAGCCGAACACCGTGGCTTGGCGCAGGGCGACCACGCAGAAGTTCTCGTCGGCGAGCGGCAGCACGTCGCGTTCGGCTAGGGCGTTGGCGCGGGCGTAGGTGGTGAGCGGCGCCGGTGGCGTGTCTTCGTCCGCCACGACATCCGCCGCTTGGAATCCGTAGACGCTGCACGAGGACGGCAGCACATAGCGGCGCGCTCCGGCGGCGCGCGCCAGCCGCGCGGTCCGCACCCGCGCCTCGTGATTGATCTGAAAGGTGGCCCGCTCGAAATGTTCGCTCGAAGGATCGTTCGAAATCGCCACGAGATCGACCACCGCATCAACGTTCCGAAAGTGCGCCGCCGTCAATTTGCGGCAATCCTCCACCACCACTTCCAACCCGTCGCGCGCCGGCAGCAAGTCGCGTCCGAAGAAAAAACGATCCACCGCCCGCACTTGGTAGCCGGCGTCGATCAACATGGGCGTGAGTATGGTGCCGATATAACCGCCGGCGCCGGTGACCAGCACGCGCTTCACGACAGCGCCTTTGGCGCGGACTCTCGGTAGACGAAGGGCGATTCGCCGAAGTCCGCCAACGCGGGGTGGCGACGGTCCTTGTCCGAGAGGATCGCCTCGCGTTCGGGTAGCGGCCAGGGAATGCCCAGTGCGGGATCATTCCAGAGAATCCCCCGCTCGTGGGTCGGTGCGTAGTACGCGCTCACCTTGTAGAGTATCTCCGTGTCGGGGTCCAAGGTCATCAAGCCGTGCGCGAAGCCGGCGGGCACGAACACCTGATTCCAAGATGCCGAAGACACGATGGTGGCGACATGCCGGCCGTAGCTCGGCGAGCCGCGGCGCAGATCCAACACGACATCGAAAATCGAGCCGCGGACAACGCGCACCAGCTTGTGCTGAGCATGGGGCGGCGCTTGGAAGTGCAGGCCGCGCACAGTGCCTCGTTCGCTTGAGAACGAGTGGTTGTCTTGCACGAACTCGGCGTCCATGCCCGCTGCCGCCAAGACGCGGTGGTTGTAAACCTCGGAGAAGAAACCCCGCTCGTCGCCATGCTTGTCGGGCGTGACGAGCAGGACTTCCGGTATGTCGAGCCGTTGCGCGCGCATCTCCCTCACACCTTCACACCCTTCACCTTCACACCTTCACCTTCACATCCACTGCGGCCGGCCCCGGCCTTGGGACCATCCTTGACGAGTTGCTCCAAAGTCTCCTGCAACCGCTCGAGTTTGCTGGCGCTGTCCACGAGTGCGCGGACGCCCTCGGCGGCGTCCGCCTGCCACGCTCCCGCCTCGTCGTCGAGAATGCGCGGCAGTATAGCGGCGAGCCGTTCGGCGTCCGGGGCCCCGGCCAAGGCGTAGCCGAACCGTTCCAACATGGCGACGCTCGCGCCGGTCTCCGAGAACGCCACCACTTTGCGGCCAAGCAGCAGCGCTTCGGCCACCACAAGCGGATTGGGGTCCTCGCGCGATGTCAAGACGAACGCGTCCGCTCGCCGCAGGTGGGCGTAGGGATTGTCCGTGAGCCGGGTGTAGAAGAAGTTGGGCAAGCGCAGCGATTCGAAACGCTCGTGGGTTGGGCCGTTCAGATCCGTTTCCGCCGGCGTCCAAGGGCCGATCCACACAAAGTCGTATTGTGGCAGACGCTCTGCCACGGCGAAGAAAATGTCCGCGCCCTTGCGCCGTTGCGCCAAGCCGCACATGGCGACCACGCGGCGATCGCGGTGCGTGGCCAAAGCCTCTTTCCTCGCGTTGACCGGGGGTGGTTCCGATGCCTCGGCGCCGGCGAACACGGCGTCCGCGTCCACGAAAATGCCGATGCCGAGACGGCCGGCCGCGCGCGTCTTGGTGAGTGCTTCGATGTCGTCCAACGCCCGCTCGGAAGCGCCGACCAGCAAGTCGGTGAAGCGTAGTATTCGCGGCGTGCAAACGCTCGACAGCAGCGATGGCAAGCTGTCGCTGGTCTCGTGGGTGTGCAGGACGACGTGTACCCCAGCCTGCTTGCCCGCCTCGCACCAATCGCCGGAAGCGACGGAGTTCACATAGAGCATGTCCGCGTTGATGTCGCCCAGCAAGTCGACGGCGAACGCCACGCGTTGACGATAGGTTTGATCGCACACTTCGTGGTTGGTGTTCAGAACCCGATAGGAGTTTCGCAAATGAAGGTACTGCGGAAACTCGATCAGCGGCCCGCCTTTTTTCGCCAGCAGAGTCACGTCGTGACTGCGGGCGAGATGCGCTGCGACATCGAAACCGATGCGCGGCGCACCGGTCAAACTGGCTTCGTGGCAGATCACGCAAACGCGCATGGCCGGGCCTACCGCCACTCCATTCGATAGCCCATGTCGCGCGCGACCGCGCCGAACGCGCGCTCGACGGCGTGCGCCCATTGACCGTCGCGGTGGTAAGCCAACGGTTGATTGTCACCCGGTTCCAAGTCCATGCCATCGACCGCCTCGAAGAGACGTTGCAGCACTTCGCGCCGCACGAACATCATCGTGCCGGAAAGGAAGTCCACCTTGCGCGCATCCTCCTTCACGCCGAGCCGATCCAGCAGCTCGTGGTATTTGCGCGGATTCTCGTTGAGCTCCGTGTACCGGCAGCGGGCGGCGCCAAGGAGACCGATGGCGTCGTCCTCAAGCATGAGGCGGATGTTTTCGCGCGCGGTTTGCGAGCTGCCAAGCAGCGGGATGAGCAGTTTGCGCCGCCAACGCTGTGCTTCCCCGGCGCTCATGTGGGGGCTCTTTTTCGTGTGAACCAAACAGAAGATCGGGTAGCTTTCGGCGCGCAGGCTGCGCATGGTCTGAACGTGTCCGCCGATGTCGCGCCCCACGTTCGGACTGATGTACACCCGCGCGTGCGGAAAGTCGTCGCGCACTTGGGTGAGCAACGCCTGCGTGAAGGTGCTGTCGACCAGGTTGACATACAGGTGGTAGCAGTCGAGCGGTAGATTTTTCAAGTATTCGGACAATTCCGACCACAGCTCGGGGTAGTAGACGTGCGCGAGGACGCAAAGCGGAGGTTGTTGCGATGCCGTTGCAAGCGGCGTTGCGGGCACCGCCGGCGGTTCCGACGGATCCCCGCGCAGGGTGTGCAGTCGCGGCTCCCAGCGTCCGTGCCGCATGTAGTGGCGCAGCGCGCTCAACGGTGATTGAGCCGCCAATCCGTCGGCCAAGTCCGGATAAAGACCGAGATATTCGTCGGGTCGAAAGTCGATGGGGATCTCGCGCGGATTGGCGCAGATGTCGCGCAGGAACGCGGATTTCGAGCCCGCTCGCGACTCCGCTCGGCCGTGTTCTTCGTAATGCCGCTTGAGCGCCGCGTCGTCGAGCCCGGCCACATCCGCGTACAGCGCGCGATAGAAATCCGCATCGAACGCCGGCGCGTTTTCCGCGTGGATGTCGAAGCGGTGCAGGTCGGCAATGACCGGATCGAGCTCTTGCGGGGAGACGTTGATGGGCAAGCGCCCTTCCAACGCGCCATGTTGCAAGTAGTGCTTGAGCGGATCACCGCCCGCCAAGCGGACGTCTTCGTTGTGCTCCAAGTAGTAGACGGGATCGAACAAAATCGGCACGGCGGCGTTCTCGCGCGACGCTTCGTAATTTCGATCCGCTAGATCCAGCCGCCCGCAGTGGGTGTAGGTGCCCGAATTCGGTGCGCGCGAAAGGACCAATCGTTGCACAGGCGCTGGGAACGCGCCCACAAGCCGTTCCTTTAGCTGCCGCTTGCTAGCCATTCCCAACGGCACAAGACGCCAAAAGAAACGCAGCGTGTAGTAGATCGGCCCCCGCCGCGCACGGGATTTCCCTGGCGCCGCGTGTTGGTTGCCGTCACGGCCGCCAAACAACCCGCGCGCCCAGCGCAGCGGCTTGGTGACGCGCCAAGACGTGGAGGTCCGCAACGCCGCAATGGCCACATCCCGGTCGGTCAGCGCGCCGCGCACGCTCTGAAGTTCGCCGTCTCGGTCGGCAATGGTCGCGGCGAGCGCTGCCACCTCCTCGCGCAAGCCGTCTGCGGTCGTGTCGCGTTCTTGGACTTGCCGCGCGAGGTCGTCGACGCGCGCCGCCATCTCGCCGACTTCGCGCCGGGCGCTATCGAGGCCGGCGTCGCGTTGGGCGACATTCCGCTCGGCCGTCTCGAGCCTCGCGTTCCGTTCGGCCAAGGTGCCGCTGACTTCGGCGATGCGCTCGTCGCGGTCGCGGACGGCTTTCTGCATCTGTGCGATCTGGTGGTTGCGATCGCGCACCGTCTCGTCGCGGTCGCGGACGGCCTTCTGCATTTGCGCGATCTGGCCGTCGCGGGCCTGCACCGTCTCGTCGCGGTCGCGGACGGCCTTCTGCATCTGCGCGATCTGGCGGTCGCGGGCCTGCACGGTCTCGTCGCGGTCGCGGACGGCCTTCTGCATCTGCGCGATCTGGCGGTCGCGATCGCGCACGGTCTGGTTCGTGGCGCTGACTTGCCCGTCGCGCTCGGCCACGGCGTGAACGAGGCGGTCGGTGCGCGCGTCGCGCTCCGCGACGGCGCGATCGAGGCCGGCGATTTGTTCGTCTTTGTTGCGCAGCGACGATTCCAATGACGCGGTTTTCTCGTCCCGATCGCGCACGGCTTGGTTCAACGAATCGATTTGCTGTTCGCGTTCCGCGATCACCGCGCCGCGAGCGTCCACCTCCCCCTGCAGGGCGCGATTCCGTTTGCCAAGGCGCGTGCTGATCAGGACGGGACGCCCAAACACGGTCGCCGCTTCGTCCAACGCGGAACGAATCGAGTCCAATTCGGCCGCATCGTTGGCGAGCGTCTTGCCGCGCCCCCAACGGGACAACACCTCGAACGTGGTCTTCGTCCAGCGCGAAACCGCGGGATCGTCCAGCGCGGAAGCGCTGGCGTGATGGCGCAGCGAGGGGGAAACGCGTTCTTCGATTTCCACCGCGGCGGCGGTGGAGCGGCGCGGCCAGGCGATGTCCAGCTCCCGCCCCAAGCGGCCGACGATGGCTTCCCAGTTGGCCAGCATGTCGTCGTACCACGCGAACGCGCGGCTGACGTGCCGCGATTCGGCCTCCGCGTCCAGCACGTTGCGAAGCCACAACAGGAAACCCACGGACGCGGGAATGGCGTCCCGCGCAGCAAGCGAATCGGCCACTTCAAACGGGTTGCGCAGGGGAATCGCGATGCGCGGCTCGGCGCCGAATTGACGGATCACTTCGCTCCAAAACGGCAGCAGGCGGCAGATGCGCGGATCCTTGAGCACAAACAGACGGCTCGCGCCGTACTCGTCTTCGAGCAGCGCTTGCGCCCGCTCGCGAAACTCCCCGGCGGCGGGGGACGAAAACCAGTCCGGGTTGAACCGTTCCCAGTCGTCCCAAGAGGAACCGGCGGACTGCAGCAGCGCGTCGTTGAGCGCCGCGATCGGCGTCGACTCCCAATAGCCGGAGGCGTTGTGCTCGTCCGCCACCATAAGCGTCTTGGGAGCGTCGCAGCCCAACCCGACCAGCACTTGGGTGAGGAGCGAGGTGCCGCTCCTGTGCATTCCGGCCACCAACACCGCGATCCTCCGCGGGTTGTCGGCCCGCACGGTGCGCCTCGCCATCAAGCGCGTCCTTCGTTCGGTTGCGCGGCGGCACCAAAGCGCGTCTTGGCGAACCCCGCCAACCGCGCCACGGACCGCGCCACCGTGTCGCGGGTGGTGTCGATCACCAGCGCCGGCTGTTCCGGCACCTCGTAGGCGTCGTCCACCGCCGTGAAACTCTCGATTCGCCCGGCGCGCGCTTTGCGATAGAGGCCCTTGGGATCGCGTTGCTCGCAAGTGGCCAAATCGGCGCGGACGTACACTTCAAAGAACCGCTGCGCGGGCACTTGCGCGGCCACCGCCCGCCGCGCCATTTCGCGATCGGCGCGGTAGGGGGAAATGAAAGCGGACACGCAAACGCACCCCAACGCGGCGAACAAGGCGGAGACATGGCCAACGCGACGGATGTTCTCGGTGCGGTCGGCGTGCGAAAAGCCGAGATCCGCGTTGAGGCCGGTGCGGACGTTGTCGCCATCGAGCACGGCGATCTGAAAACCATCGCGGAATAGACGCTCTTCCAACGCGAACGCCAGCGTCGACTTGCCCGCCCCGGAGATCCCCGTCAGCCAGATCACGCCCCCCAAGTGGCCGCTTCGGCGTTCGCGCTCGGCAAGCGAGATGCGATGCTCCACGGGCGTGATGTCGTCTGCTTGACCCATCCATTCGTCTCTTGCGGGCGAATTATACGCGCCGCGCCGCGACCCTGATTGGGGCCGCCCGGATGTACCCGGCCATCGCGCTTGCGCGCCTTTGGCTTTTGCACTATTGATAGCGGCGTTGGTTGTGCGAACGAACAAAGGAGCACATTGCATGTGGGCACGCCGCATGGGCCTTGCGGTCGCGCTGCTGGTTGCCGCCGGCGCGCAAGGCCAACCGCAAACCGCCGTGCCGCCGCAACTGGAGGAGTGGCGCGGTTGGGCGCTCGATGGCAAGGAGCATGTCCGCTGCCCGTTTCTGTACGCGAGCGCGGCCGCGAAGCGCGATGACTTCGTCTGCGCTTGGCCGGGGCGCTTGGAGATCGCGGTGGCGGCGGAGCGCGGGACGTTCGAGCAGACGTGGACGATCTTCGCCGCCGCGCAATGGGTGTCGCTGCCGGGCGGTCAACGCAGTTGGCCGCGCCAAGTCACGGCGGCGGCATACGCCGGGGACGGTGCGGCGCCAGCCGCGCCCCGCCGCTTGGAGGTGGTGCTCCACCAAGGCGCTCCTTCGGTTCGCCTGCCGCCGGGGCGCCACCGCCTCGCCGGCGCCTTCGTCTGGGGCGAACGCCCGGTCGCGTTGCCGGTGCCCGCCGCGAGCGGCGTGGTCGCCCTCGACGTGGATGGTCGGGCGATCGCCCGACCGCGCGTGGAGGATGGCCGCCTTTGGTTGGGCGAGGGGGAGCAGGCCGAGGCGTCCGAGGATGCTCTCGATGTCCGCGTCTTCCGCCGGGTGGCGGACGATGTGCCCACCCGGCTGCGAACGGTTTTCGCCGTGGACGTGTCCGGCGGCGTGCGCGAGGAGGCGTTCGCCCCGGCGCTGCCGGCGGGATTTGTGCCCTTGGCGGTGGAGAGCGCGTTGCCGGCGCTGCTCGACCCAGGCGGCGAACTGCGTGTGCAGGTGCGCCCCGGCCAGTGGCGGATTCAAATCGACGCGCGCGCGCCCGCAGTGCAGGACGGCGTTTCCTTGGCCACCGAGCGGCGCAATCTTCCGGACTTCGAGATGTGGAGCTATCAGGCGAACCCGCGCTTGCGGGACACCGTCGCCGAGGCCGCCAGCACCGCGGACCCCCGCTTGGTGGATGCCCCCTGGGTGGACTTGCCGACGTTCCGCATACGTCCCGGCGAGCGGCTGGCCATCGTCGAGCGTCGGCGTGGACAGGCGGATGCGGAGGACGCGCTGACGCTCACGCGCAAGCTCTGGCAGGACTTCGACGGCAACGGTTTCGCGTTCGCGGACGAGTTCGACGGCGTCTTGCGCGCCAGCTCGCGGTTGGACATGGCGGGTCCTTACCAACTCTTGGCCGCCGAGGAATGGGGCGAGAACCTGCTGGTGACCGCCGAAGACGCGCGCTCCGGCGTGGAAGTGGCCGGCCCGGAGTTGAACCTGCGCGCGCACGGGCGCATCGACGCCGGCGGCGCCATGCCCGTTGTCGGTTGGCGCACGCGCCTCGAAACCATGACGGCGACGTTGAACCTGCCGCCCGGCGCCAAACTGCTGGCGGCGTTTGGAGTGGACGATGCGCCCACCAGCTTGGCCGGCCGCTGGCGGCTGCTTGACTTCTTCGTGCTGCTCATCGTCACCCTCGCGGCGGCGCGCCTGTTCGGGCATGTGGTTGCGGTGTTCGCGTTCGTGGCGCTGCTGCTCAGCTACCACGAGCCGGGGGCGCCGGTGTGGACGTGGTTGAATCTGCTCGCCGCCACCGCCTTGGCGCGGGTGGCGCCGGAAGGGCGGCTGCTGCGCATAGCGCGCGGCTATCGCGTGGCCGCTTTCGGGGTGTTGTTGCTGTTTCTGGTGCCGTTCGCGGTGGCGCAGATCCGCATCGCCTTGTTCCCGCAGTTGGAAACGCCCGCGCACCGCCGGGCGGAGACGTTCGGCTTGTTCGAAGTGCTCTCCGGGCACATGCCCGGCGATTGGGGCATTCCGATGTTGTCCGCGCTGTCGCGGGATGTGCCGGCCGCGCGCGAGAGCGGCCAGCCGGTTGCGCCGGGGGTCTATCTCCGGCGAGCGGACGAGCAAGCCGCGCGCGAAGACGGCCAGCCGGGGGTCTATTACGCGGAGGGGGAAGTGCAAGCCGCGCGCGAGGGCGGACGGGCGCGGGAGGCGGCGGACCATGGCGTGGACGGGGCGCGGCAGACCGGTCCCGGCATCCCGGCTTGGGAGTGGACGGCTTACCCGTTGTCGTGGAGCGGCCCGCTGGACCCCGACCGCGCCATGCGCTTGCTCATCCTGCCGCCTTGGTTGATCGCCTTGCTTCGCTTCGCGGCGGTTGGCGCGTTGGGCTTGTTCGCGGCGCGATTCGCGTTCGAGGCGGCCGGACGGCGCTGGCGCTTGCGCCTGCCGCGGCGCGGCGCGGTGGCGGCCGGCTGCGCTCTCGCCATGCTCGGCCCGCTGGCCGATGAGGCCGCGGCGAACACGCCGGCGCCGGAACTGCTGCGCGAGCTCGAACGTCGGCTGTTGCGCCCGCAGCCATGCGCGCCGCGCTGCGCGGAAGTCGCCGCCGCCGAGGTGCGCGTGGACGCAGACGCGTTGACCATTCGCCTGTCCGTGCATGCGTTGGCGCAGGTGGCCATACCTTTGCCGGGCGATGCCAGCTGGCGGCCGGCCAACGTGACGATCGGCCGCGCAGCGGCGGCGGTGGTGCGCGACGACGCCGGCGTGCTTTGGGCGCTGGTCGACGCCGGCCGCCACACGCTCGAATTGCGCTCGCCGCCGCCGGCCGGCGACACCCTCGAGATTCCGTTTCGGGCGCGCCCGCGGGCGGTCGCCGTGACCGCGCCGCAGTGGGCCGTGGCCGGCGTCGAGGACGGTGTGCTCGCCGCCGGCGCCCTGCATCTGGCGCGCTTGCGCGGCGCTGGCGGCGATGTTGAAACCGCCGCGCCGTCAGCCGCCGGGCCGACCACGCGCATTCCACCCTTCGTGCGCGTGGAACGGATGGTCCGCATGGCGCGGGAGTGGCATGTGTACACCACCGTGCGTCGCGTGGCGCCGGCGGCGGGGCCGATCAGCCTGCGCGTGCCGCTGCTCGACGGCGAAGCCATCGTCAGCGGCGAACACAGTGTGGAGGCGGGCACCGTCGCGGTGGCCATGAGCCCCGGGCAGGCAACTTATTCTTGGCGGTCGACGTTGCCGGTGCGCGCGCAAATGACCTTGCAGGCACCTGCCGACGACTCTTGGCGGGAAGTGTGGCGCTTCGACATCGGCAATGTCTGGCGCGTCGCGTTTGACGGCGTGCCGGAGAGCCAGCGCCACGACGGGGAGTCCGTTCGCCTGCCCCGGTTCGACCCGCGCCGCGGCGAGACGCTGGCGGTGGCAAGCCAGCGACCGGAGGCGGTGCCCGGCCACACGCTGGCGTTCGACGGCGCTTGGTTGGAGACGCGCGTCGGCGCCCGCTCGCGCGCTTCCACGCTCACCGCCCGCTATCGCAGCACAACCGGCGCCAGCCACGCCATCGCGCTGCCGGCGCGGGCGACGTTGAAGACGGTTCGGATAGACGGCGAGGCGCAACCGCTGGCGCTGCAGGAGGGCGCGTTGGGATTGCCCCTGCCCCCCGGCGAGCACACCGTGCATGTGGCGTGGGACGAGGCGTCGGAGGCGGGGCTGCTCGTGAAGACGCCGGAGGTGGCGCTCGGGGCGCCGTCGAGCAACTTGGTCGCCAAGCTGGAACTGCCCGCCAGCCGTTGGCTGCTCTTCGCCGCCGGCCCGCCGGTTGGCCCCGCCATTCTCTATTGGGCGGAACTCGTCGCGCTCATCGCCGCCGCGCTGGTGCTTGGTCGCTTGGCCGTCGCGCCGCTTCGGACGCACCACTGGCTGCTGCTCGGCGTTGGCTTCAGCACGTTCTCTTGGCTGGCTTTCGCGGTGGTGGTGGCTTGGCTGCTGGCGCACGGGGCGCGGCGAAAGTGGGGCAAAGAACTTTCGCGGCGGCTCTACAACACCACGCAGATCGGTTTCGCGGTGCTCACATTGGCCGCGTTCGCGGCGATTCTCGCCGGCATCCCGCACGGCCTCTTGGGCGCGCCGGACATGAGCGTGCGGGGCTACGAATCCGCCGGACGCGAATTGACCTGGTTCGCGGATCGCACCGACAGCGCTTTGGCCCAGGCAAGCGTCTGGTCGCTGCCGATGTGGGTTTACAAGGCGTTGATTCTCGCGTGGGCGCTGTGGCTCAGCTTCGCGCTGCTGCGCTGGCTGCCGTGGGTGTGGACATGCTTTTCCGAAGGCGGCCTTTGGCGGCCGCGCCCGGACCCGGGCGGAGCGGGCGGAACGTCGCAACCAAAGTCGAGCGCGGCGCCGGAGAATGCCAAGGACAATGCGGATGACGCTTGGCGGGCGGGCTAATCGCTGCCGCCTTGCGGCTTGGCCCCATCGCGCCCATCAAAGCGACGGCACGCCATCGCTGTCCTGCTCGGTTGGTCTCCGCGGCTGCTGACCGCCGGCCGCGTCTCCCGGCGCGTTGCGACCTTCCGCCCAATTTGCGAGCGCTCGGTTGTGCCGCTTGATTTCGGCCGCCGTCGCCGCCAGCTCGCCGGCGGTGTGCTGCACCACCGTGCTGGTCTCGTCGTCGCCGCTGGCGATGGTGACTAGAGCGCTGATCTGCCGATCGAGGTTCTCGGTTGCGGCGTTGATGTCGCGGGCGATGGCGGCCAAGCCGGCGGACGAATCCGGCGTGGCGGTGGGTTCCGGATAGGCGTCGGCGACCGGTTGGGGCGCCACCGTGGTGGACGCCACCGGCGGTGGCCCGAAGACCTCGTTGGCGGGTGCCGGAGCGGCCGCGGACGCGGCGCTTGATGGAGCGCCGAGTGGCGCGTCGTCTCGCTTGGCGTTGTCCAAGGTGTCCGCAAACATGCCCGGACGCACGAACACGCCGTCTTCGCGTTCCGTCAGCAGCGGCGGTTCCGGCCTGCCGGTGCGAGGCGGCTGCGGCAAAGCGCCAAGCGTTGCGGTGTCAATGCCGGACGCCGCGGCGTCCATGCGCTCGGCCAAATCGGTGCGCCCGGAAGGGTCGGGCGCGAACAAGGCGCGCGCCGCTGCGGCCACCAGCTCGGCCGTCTCTTCCGTGGGCGGGACGTAGCCGTCGAGTTGCGCGCTGAGCAGGTTTTCGGCGGAGCGCGCCAGTTCCGCCGCTGGCCCGTGCCCGGCTTCGGCGCGGACTTCGGCGAAGGCGGCGCGCAAGTCCGCCAAGGCGCCGGCGTTGCCTGGGCCGCGCGCGAGCCGCGCCAAGTGCGGTTCGACCTCGAGGAGGAACTGATCGCTCATTCGCGGGCGTCTTTCGCCGGCGGCGCCCACCGGCCCACGGCAATGGTGGGCAGGCGCGAGGCGTTCCGTTCTTTTAGTTCGTCCAGGTAGCGCTGCCAGTAGCGCTGCTGATTGTCCGCCAAATCGCGCAGGAACGGCCACGAGAAAATGCCGCTGTCGTGGCCGTCGTCGAAAACGATGCGGATGGCGTAGTTGCCGACCGCCTGAATCTCGCGCACGCCCACATGCCTCTTGCCGGTTTGCAGCACGCGCGAGGCGTCGCTGTGGCCGCGCACTTCGGCGGATGGCGAGTACACGCGCAGCAGTTCCGCCGGCAGCGTCGCCGACCCGTCCGCGTAGTCGAGCTCCAACATCTTGGAGCGCTTGTGGTAGGTGATTTTCGTGGGGCTCACGGGCGGCTACAGGATGTAGCGCGAAAGATCCTGATCGCGCGCTATGTCCGCGAGATGCTCGTCCACATAGGCGGCGTCGATCACGGTGGCCCCGTCGCCGGCGTTGGTCTCGAAGGAGATGACATCGAGCAACCGTTCCATCACCGTGTGCAGCCGCCGGGCGCCGATGTTCTCGGTGTTCTCGTTCACTTCGCACGAGATCTCGGCAATGCGCGCGAGGGCGTCGTCCTGAAAGCGGAGTTCGATGCCTTCGGTGGCGAGCAGCGCCCGGTACTGCTCGGTGAGCGACGCGTCGGGTTCCGAGAGGATGCGGCGGAAGTCCTCGGGCGTCAAAGCCGCCAATTCCACGCGGATGGGCAGTCGGCCTTGCAGCTCGGGTATGAGATCCGAAGGCTTGGCGAAGTGAAACGCGCCGGAGGCGATGAACAGGATATGGTCGGTGCGCACCATGCCGTACTTGGTGTTCACCGTGCAGCCCTCGATGAGGGGCAGCAGGTCGCGCTGCACGCCTTCCCGGGAAACATCGGCGCCCAAGCTCTCGCTGCGTTTCGCCACCTTGTCCAATTCGTCCAGAAAGACGATGCCCGTTTGCTCCACCGCTTCGATGGCGCGCGTCTTCAGCTCGTCCTCGTTGATGAGCTTCATCGCTTCTTCTTCGCGCAGCCGGCGAAAGGCGTCGCGCACTTTCATGCGCGCCACGCGGGGTTTTCCGGTGGGCAGGTTGGCGAACATGTTCTGCAGCTGGCCGGTGAGCTCCTCCATGCCCGGAGGGGCCATGATCTCCACGCCGATGGTGGAGTGGTCGAGTTCGATGGACACTTCGCGGTCGTCGAACTCGTTGGCGCGCAAACGTTGGCGGAGCTTTTGTCGCGTCGGCGCGTCTTCCTGTCCGTTGCCGTCTTGGCTGGCCGCGGACCGCGGCGCCGGCAGGAGCGCGTCTAGGATGCGGTCCTCCGCGGCGTCCTCGGCGCGGCTGCGCACCCGCTCCATGGCTTGTTCGCGCAGCATCTTCACGGACATGTCCGCGAGGTCCCGCACGATGGATTCCACGTCGCGGCCCACATACCCCACTTCCGTGAACTTGGTCGCTTCCACTTTGATGAAAGGAGCGTTGGACAGGCGCGCCAAGCGGCGGGCGATTTCCGTCTTGCCGACCCCAGTGGGGCCGATCATGAGAATGTTCTTCGGCGTCACCTCCTCGCGCAACCCCTCCGCAAGCTGCATCCGCCGCCAGCGGTTCCGCAACGCGATGGCCACGGCCCGTTTGGCGTCGTCTTGGCCGATGATGTGCTTGTCGAGTTCTTGCACGATCTCGCGGGGGGTCATCATCGTCATAGCGTCTCGATGCTGGTTTGGTGGTTGGTGAAGACGCAGATGTCGGCGGCGATCGCGAGGCTCTTGGCCACCACGTCGCGGGCCGACAGCTCGGTCTCGGCAAGCAGTGCGCGCGCCGCGGCCTGCGCGTACGGGCCGCCCGAGCCGATGGCGATGAGGCCGCCTTCCGGTTCCACCACGTCGCCATTGCCGGTGATCAACAAGGAGGCGTCGCGGTCGACAACCGCCAACAGCGCTTGCAGCCGCCTCAGCACCCGGTCCGAACGCCAGTCCTTGGCCAATTCCACGGCGGCGCGCGTTAGATGCCCTTGGTACTTCTCCAACGCCCCTTCAAAGCGCTCGAACAGCGTGAAGGCGTCCGCGGTGCCGCCGGCGAAGCCGGCCAGCACGGTGTCTTGATGCAATCGGCGCACTTTGCGGGCGTTGCTCTTCATGATGGTGTTGCCGAGCGAAACCTGCCCATCGCCGCCGAGCACCACATCGGCGCCGCGGCGCACGGAAACGATGGTTGTACCTCTGAACTGCTCCAAGGTTCGCCTCCGAGGATCGCCTGCCGGAAGGAAGACCGGCGGCTCGACGCAGGCGGCCAGTCTAACACCGCTCGAACCGCGCGCCGCCACCGTGCTTGTTTGCTTGTCTCTTGCGGGCCGTTCGCCGCGCCGCCACCGGGCTGCCGGCCCACTGGCCCACCGGCAAGAGAGCGGACCCCTTCGGTCGCGGTTCGCTACGCCGGCGCCTTTCTCACCAGCGGCAGGGCTGGAATGTCCTGGTCGCGGAGCTTGGTCAAGGCGCGCGTCATCGCCGTCCGATCCGGGAACGGCCCGACCAACACGCGATGCCATGTGCGCCCGCCGGCGCGTGGAACCACGCTCACTTTCGCCTGCATGCCTTCGAGCAGGAGTTCCGCGCGCATGGCCTCGGCGTCGTCGCTGCGCAGGAACGACGCCGCCTGCAGCAAGTACACATGCGACTCGGACGGGCTGGCCGGCGCGTCGGGGTCGCCGGCGGGCTGCGGCTCGTACGGCGCCACGTTGGTCTGCACCACCTCGTTCGGGAGACGGTGGATGAACTCGTAGGTGAGCGCGGGTTGCGCCTCGGCAGCGGCTGCGTCGACTGGCGCCGGCTCGGCGGTGGGCGATCCGGACAGTGGCGGAACAAGGTCGATGGCAACGGTTGCGACCGCGCAACACACCACGCCGCCAAGAAACGAACTTGCCGAGAACGCTTGCCGCGCCCGTCGCGCTTGCTTGGCGATGGCGCCCCTGCGCGAGGAGCGTCTGCCGGTTTTCGACGCGTAGTCCTTCGTCATGCAGCCGTCCGTGGCGGTGCCGAACCGTTGCGGATCATACGCCAACGGTTGGCGCCGTCAAAGGGTGTCCAGCGGATCCACGTCGATCGTCCAAGACACGCCCGGCGCTTGCGGCGCGGCCTGCTCCAGCCGCGTCAAGGCGCGATGCAGCTGGCGGCGCCGGGGCGCCATCGCGAGCAGTTGCCAGCGATGGAGATCAGCCCGCCGGGCGACGTTCGCCGGCGCCGGGCCAAGCGTCTCCACCGCGTCGTCGGCGAGAACCTCCGCCGCTTTGCCGAGCAGGCAGCGGGCGGGCTCGGGCACTTTGCTTTGCGCGCGCACAAGCGCCAAGGCGCTGAAGGGAGGCATGGCGGCGGCGGCGCGCGCCCCGCGTTCGCTGGCCACGAAGCCGTGATAGCCGGAGCGGACGAGGGCTTGCAGGTTGGCGTCTTGCGGATCGAACGTTTGGATCACCACCTCGCCGGGGCGCTCCGCGCGCCCGGCGCGGCCCGCCACTTGCACGATCAGCTGCGCGGTGCGTTCGGGCGCGCGAAAGTCCGGCGCGAGAAAGCCGCCGTCCGCGTCGAGCACCGCCACCAACGTGACGCTTGGCAGGTGGTGCCCTTTGGCGAGCATCTGCGTGCCCACCAGAATGGCCGGCGCCCCGTCGCGCACGGCCTCCAGACCGTCGCGCAGCCACCGCGCGCGGCGCGCCGTGTCGCCGTCAACCCGGTGGAGAGGAACATGCGGATGGTGTTCCCGCAGCGCCTCTTCGGCGCGTTGCGTGCCGGTGCCGACCAGCGTCAACACTTCGCTGTCGCAGGCCGGGCAGGTGGCAGGCGTCGGCCGCGACGCCCCGCACTGGTGACAGCGGAGCTGCCGCCCCGGACGGTGGAAGGCCATGTTGACGTCGCAGTGGTCGCAGCGCGCGCGCCACCCGCACCTGCCGCACAGCAGCACCGGCGCGTAGCCGCGGCGGTTGATGAACACCAGCACTTGGTTGCCGGCGTTCAAGTGCCGGGCGATCGAGGCGTGCAACGAGGGGCTGAAGCCGTGCTCCAAGCGCTCGCCGCGAATGTCCAACAGCTGGAACGCCGGCAGCCGCGCGCCGCCTGCCCGTTCCAAGAGGCGCAGCCGGGCGTAGCGTCCGGCGCGGGCGTTTTCCAGCGACTCCATGGACGGAGTGGCGCTGCCGAGAACAACGGGGATGTTCAGCATCTGCCCCCGCTTGACCGCGACGTCGCGGGCGGAGTAGCGCAGACCCTCGGTTTGTTTGAACGAGCCGTCGTGTTCCTCGTCCACGACGATGACGCCGAGGCGCGCGAACGGGGCAAGCACCGCCGAGCGCGTGCCGATCAACACGCGGTGGACGCCGCTGCGGCACTTCAGCCAAGTGTCGAAGCGCTCCCGGTCCGACGCCGCCGAATGCAACGCGGCCACCGCGGCGAAGCGCGCTTGGAAGCGCGCCACGGTCTGCGGCGTGAGCGCGATCTCGGGGACGAGCACCAAGGCTTGACCGCCGGCGCGCACCACCTCGGCAATGACCTGCATGTACACCTCGGTCTTGCCGCTGCCGGTGACGCCGTCGAGCAGGTGGACCGCCGCGGCGCCCAACGAGGCGGTGATCGCCTCGATGGCGGCCGCTTGCGCCGGATTGGGGTGGTGGGCGGAGTCGTGAACAGTCATCGCCGGCGTTGGCGCGGCGGCGCGACGCCGCGCGAGGTGTTTCGCCTCCAGAGCCAACAGGTGCCGCCGTTCGATGCCGAGTCCGCGCAGATCCGATGTCCGCGCGCCGCCGGCCTGGCGCAGGCGGGCGAGCGCGTCGCGTTGGCGCGGCGCCCGCAAGAGGGCCTCTTCGCCGCCCTCCACGGGTTGCCAAAACGGGTCTTCGCTGGCGAGCGCGGACGCGCCGCGCCGCGCCTTCACCGGCAGCAAGGTGGCGAAGACGTCGCCTATGGGGTGGTGGTAGTAGTCCGCCAGCCACTGGGCGAGCGCCAACAGATCCGGCGGCAACAGCGGTTCGTCGTCCAGCACGCTCTGGACGAACTTCAAGCGGTGTTCGGACCCATCGCGCCCGCCCACCACCACGCCGACCACGCTGGCGCCGCCGAACGGCACCCGCACCCGCACTCCGGCGGGCGGCGGCGCGTCTGTTGTGGCGTAGTCGAAAAGGCGCCGCAAGGGCCGCGGCACGGCGACTTGCACCACCGCGCCTTGGCACGGCGCCGCAAGGCGGGAAAGGGAGTTGGAGGTGCGCGGTGTGGAGTGGGTGGCGGGCTGGTTAGGCGCTTCCGAACCGTTCGCGCCCTTGGCCAAGGTCAACTCTAGTCGCCGGTCGGACTGGAAGCCCGCTGTCGCCGGGCCTCCTTCGGATCGACGAGCAAGGCGCTTAGCAGGTCGATGCGGTCACCTTCGCGCAGGCGCCGATTCGCGGGCGCCACCTCTCCATGCACGCCGATGGCCGCCGGCCGTTGCCCGCGAAAACGCGACGCCGCCACCGCGTCCGCCACGGTGGCGTTCGCGGGCAACTCCAGCGCTTGGCAACGTGCGCCATGCGCGTCCGCCAGCACCACCTCAACGCGCATCGTTCACATTCCGAGGTGCAGACGCTAGTGCGCGCCCTGCGGGGCGCGCCTGCTGCAAAACTTGACTCATTTGTGCAGGTCTGCGCCTCTCAAGAGGCTAGCGGATGCTATCGAGGAGCGGGTAGGCGAACACCACCACCACGCCGATCGGCGCGACATAGCGGATGGCGATGGTCCAAACGGTCCACTTCCATCCGTCCGAGAAGCCGAGTTGGTCTTTCACCACGGGCTTGCTGAGCGCCCAGCCGGCGAAGAGCGCGATGAGCAGGCCGCCGAGAGGCAGCATGATCTTGCCGGTGAGAAAGTCCACCTGGCCGAGGAACGAATCCGACACCACGCTGCCGATTCCCAGCACCCAGCACAACGCGCCGGCCCCGACGGCGACATGCGTGCGTTTGGCGTTGTAGCGTTCCACCAAGAACGCGAAGGCGGGCTCGAGCAGCGAAATGGCGGACGTCAAGGCGGCGAAGGCGACCAGCAGAAAGAAGGCCGCGCCCACCGCGGCGCCGAACGGCAAGCCGCCGAACGCCACCGGCAGCGACTGGAAGATGAGCGACGGCCCGGCGCCGATTTCCAAATGCGGATTGGCGAAGACGATGGGGAAAATGGCGAGGCCGGCGGCCAAGGCGACCACCGTGTCCAGCACGGCGATGGTGACGGCGGTGGGCGCCACGGAGACGCGCGCCGGAACGTAGGCGCCGTAGGCCATGATGGCGCCCATGCCCAAGCTCAAGGTGAAGAACGCATGCCCCATCGCCTCGAGCACGCCTTCGGCGGTGAGCTTGCCGGCGTCGAATTTGAAGAGGAAGCTCCATGCCGCGGCGAAATCTCCCACCGCCGCCGCGTAGACGACGAGCACGAACAGGAGCACGAACAGCACCGGCATCAACCAGCGCACGGCCAGCTCCAAGCCGCGCGTGACGCCGCGCGCGACGATGAACACCGTTGCGGCCATGAACGCCGTGTACCAGCCCAGTTCCTGCCACGGAATCGGCCCGGAAGGGCTTGCGAAGTTCGCGAACGTCTCCTTGGTCATCGCGCCGTCGGCGCCGTCGAACGTGCCGGCGGCGAGCAGGAAAACGTAATGCACCACCCAGCCGGCGATGACGGCGTAGAATGAAAGGATGAGGAAGCCGGCGGCGACGCCCAACCAGCCGATCACGCCCCAATACTTCGGGGCGCCGCTCTGCCGCGTCAACTTGGCGATGCTGTTGATGGGGCTTTCCCGCCCGGCGCGGCCGATCAGCACCTCCGCCATCATCACCGGCACGCCGATGAAGGCGATGCACAAGAGGTACACCAGCACGAACGCGCCGCCGCCGTTCTCGCCGGTGATGTAGGGGAACTTCCAGATGTTGCCGAGGCCCACCGCCGAGCCGGCCGCCGCCAGCACGAAGAGCAGCCGGCTGGACCACATGCCGTGCTTGGAAACGTCGTCCGCCATCACCGCGTCCGTCTGTTGCGAAGCGCTTGAGTATAATCCCGCCGATGGCGCAGACGGGCGAGACGAAAGAACAAAAGACCATCGCCTTGAACCGGCGCGCCAAGTTCGACTACGCGCTCACCCAGCGTTTCGAGGCCGGCTTGGTCTTGCAAGGCTGGGAGCTCAAGAGCATTCGCGCCGGCCAGGCGCAGCTGGCGGACAGCTACGTGCTGGTGCGCGATGGCGAGGCGTGGCTGCTCGGCGCGCGCATCGCGCCGCTCGCCAGCGCCTCCACCCATGTCGCCGCCGATCCAGCGCGCACGCGCAAGCTGCTGCTGCACGCCAAGGAGCTGTCGCGCATTCATCTTGCGGTGCAAACCCGGGGGCAGGCCTGCGTGGCCACCGCGTTGTATTGGAAGGGTCCGCGGGTGAAATGCGAGATCGCCCTAGGCAAAGGCAAGAAGGCGCACGACAAACGCGCCAGCATCCGCGAGCGCGACTGGAAGCGCGATCAGGCGCGTCTTGGCAAACGCGGGGAAACTACGGAATAGCGTGCCGCTTGGTGGTCGCGGAGGATTCGCCGCGCCGCGCCAGGTCGTGGAGAAGCGCCAAGGACGCCGCCATCGGCCACGGCCCGGCCACGGCGCCGCCCAAGGCGACCACGACAAACGCGGCCAAATCGCCGGGCAGGTGCGCGACGCGCAAGAGCGCAGCGGCGCCGGCGGCCAACGCTTCCGCCAAGAGCAGCGCGGCGAAAAACACGAAGTACACAACGGTCAACGCGAACTTCATGCGCCACAGCCGCCCGCGCACCAGCTGGAAGCTGCGCCGCAACGCCGACAGGCCGCTGCGCGCTTCGGTCACCACCAGGAAAAACGCGAAGTACCAGTACACGATCACGGTCGCAAGCGGCAGCGCGAACACCAGCGTGCCGAGCATCGTGACGACCAGCAGCGGAAGTTGGGGTTCCATCCCCGCGGGCAGCGGCAATTGCGGAAGAAGCCCCACCGCGAGGCCGCCGGCGATCAACGCCGCGAAAGCCACGCCGCCGGCGATCAACACCAACACCGCGACAAGCACCACCAACATTGCCGGAAAGCGCCGCGCGGCGGCCGCCAGCGCCGCGCCGGTGGCCATCTCCCGGTGCCGCGCCGCGGCGTGCAGGCGAGCGACGACGGCGAGTTGGAAGAACAGCGCCACAAGCTGGGCCGCCGTGATCCACGCGAGGGCCGAAGGGTCCACCATGGGAACGCCGCCGCCAAGCGCGTCGGACAGGTCGAACGCCGGCGCGTTGAAGAGCCGCGGCGCGTTGGCCGCCGCCGACCCCGCGAGCGCCAACAGCGCGACGCGTTGGAAACCCGCTTTGTAGAGTTGGTTGCCCTTGCCGAGTGCTTCCCGCATGGTTCGCTAACGGGTGTGCGACACATTTGTTCGCGGCATCGAGCCTAAGTGGTTCTCAAGGCCCGTCGCGCCGCGGCCACCATAGCACGCGCCGGTCGCGCGGCGGCCGCCCGCGAAACGCGAACCGGCGCTTGCCAACCGCGTTATCATTCCCGCCATGGACGTCAACATCCGCATATCCGAGCGCGCCGCCGGCAAGGTCCGGGAACTCATCGACGACGAAGGGGACCCCGGCTTGAAGCTGCGGGTGTTCGTTGCCGGCGGAGGTTGCAGCGGTTTCTCCTACGGGTTCACGTTCGACGACGCCGTGGCGGAGGACGACTCGGTGATTGAGCAGGGCGGGGTGACGGCGCTGGTCGACGCGATGAGCTACCAGTATTTGGCGGGTGCCGAGATCGACTACAAGGAAGACCTTTCCGGCGCGCAGTTCGTCGTCGCCAATCCGAACGCCACCTCCACCTGCGGATGCGGCAACTCGTTCGCGCTCTGACTCAGCGGGCGCCCCCCGGGTAGACCGCGCCGAGCACTCGGTCGCCACGCGCTCCGGTGGCGGATGGCGCGTTGCCCGGCAGTCCGCTGACCGTTCGATACGCCAGCCAAGCGAAAGCCGCGGCTTCCAAGGCGTCTCCGTCGAATCCCAAATCCTCCACGGGCAACACTTGGTAGCCGTCCAAGCCCGTGGTCAGGCGGCGGACCAAGTCCAAATTGCGCCGCCCGCCGCCGCAGAGCACAACGTCGCCTTGGCAAGGCCCCCAGCGGCGAATCGCCTCGGCAATGCTCGTCGCGGTGAACTCCGCCAACGTGGCCTGCACCGCTTGCGGCGCCGGCGCCAATTCCCCGCACGCTTGTTGAATGTAGCCTAGATGGTAGGTTTCCTTGCCGGTGCTCTTTGGCGGTTGGCGCGCGAGGAAGGGATCGCGGCGCAGGTCGGCGAACAACTCCGACACGATCTCGCCGCCGGCGGCCCATGCGCCGTCCCTATCGAAGTCGCCGCCGCGGCAGTGGCGCACCCAGGCGTCGAGCAGCGCGTTGCCGGGACCCGCGTCGAATCCCAGCAACCGCGTCGAATCGGCGGCCAGCACGGTGACGTTGGCGATGCCACCGATGTTGACGACGACCCGATGCCTCGCGGGATGGCGGAACAGCGCTTGGTGGAACAAGGGCACAAGCGGCGCTCCTTGGCCCCCGGCGGCCATGTCGCGGCGCCGGAAGTCCGCCACCGTGTCGATTCCCGTGACCTCTGCGATCCGGTTCGGATCGCCGATCTGAACGGTGAAGCGCTCGCCGCCAACGCCGTCCGGTCGGTGGCGGATCGTCTGACCGTGGGTGCCGATGGCGCGCACGTCCTTGGCGCCCACGGTCCAGCGCGCCAAACAGTCGCGCACGGCCTCGCCAACAAACGTGCCGAGGGCGGCGTCCACCACGCCGACGCTGTCCACGTCGTCCTTGCCGGGCCGCGCGAGAGCGCGCAAGGCGGTCGCCAACCTGGCCGGAAACGGGAGCGTTCGTGCGGCGGCGATGTTGGGCGCGTCGTGGTCGCCCAGGTCCAGCAAGGCGACATCCAAGCCGTCCAAGCTGGTGCCGCTCATAACGCCGATGTATTTCACGGGTCTTACGCTGGGGCAGCCGCTGTGTTTCGCCGCCCGGCGTTGTCGCGAAGGCAACGCCGCGGCCGCCCGTCGGTTCGTCTAGCGAGCGGCTTCCAGCGCCACAAGGGGCGCGTCTTTGCTCCTTTGCAGTTCGGCGAGAAGAAGCGACGTCTTGAGCTCGAAGTTGCGCTGTTCGGCCTCGCCGATGTGCTCCGCGGGTGGCAGATCCACGGTGCGCGGATTCCGGTGGACGCCGTCGACCAGGAACTCGTAGTGCAAGTGCGCCCCGGTGGCCCAGCCGGTGGCGCCGACGTAGCCGATCGTTTGCCCTTGCCTGACTGTTTGACCAACGCGCAGGTCGCGCGCGAAACGGGAGAGATGCAGGTATTTGGTTTGATAGCGCTGCCCGTGTTGGATGACGATGTAGTTGCCGTTGGCGGCCGTTCGGGACTTGGCCTTCACCTTTCCGGCTCCCGCGGCCCGCACTTCGGTGCCGGTTGGCGCGGCGTAGTCGATGCCCAAGTGCGGCATGGTGCTCTTCCACAACGGGTGCTTGCGCCGGCGGTTGAAGTCCGAGCTGATGCGGGTGAAATCAACCGGCGCCCGCAGGAACGCCTTTTGCATGTTCTCGCCGGTTGGCGTGTAGTAGTTGATCAACCCGGCCTCGTCCTCGTAGCGCACCGCCGTGTACACGTCGCCTTGGTTGACGACTTCCGCCACCAGAATGTCGCCGAGGTCGTCAATGCGTTCTCCGTCGAGATGCAGATCTTCATACAACACGTGGAACTCGTCGCCGGCGCGCGTGTCGAGAATGAAGTCGATGTCCCACTGGAATATGCGCGCCAGGCGCTGCGCGAAGTTGTCTCCCAGCCCAATGCGCTGGCACGCCAGAAACAAGGACTGCTCGATGACGCCGTGAGTGTAGGTTGTGTGGCGCTCCGGCTCGCGCACAACGCTGGCCCCCTTGAACGCGTCCCCCACGCGCTCGAACTCCACCGTGTCCAGCCTCCCCAAGCGGTACTTCAGGTGGACGAGCTTTCCCTGCTTGTCGCGCTCGAACTCGAACTCGTGGCCGGGCTGGATGGTTTCCAAGCGCTTGCCCAAGGGCCCGCTGTCGAGAACGAGTTGCAGATCGCGGTCCGTCAAGCCGTGGCGCTTGAAGATGGTGCTCAAGTTGTCCCCGGGCCGCACCGCCGTGTGTACGGGAACGCGGCGCGGCTTCGCCGGGCTGGGCGGCACCGCGACAGGTGCCACCACGGGCACGGGAGGCGCCGCCGCGGGCACGTTGGCCGCGTTCGCGTGCGGGTCCAAGGCCCGCGCGCCAATCCAAACGCCCGCCAGCGTCACGCCGAGCAGGGCCACTATCACGAAATGTCGTTTCGGCATCGCCACCAACGGTTCCTCAAAGTCCTTTTCCTCACCGTCGCGGCCCCTAGCGGGGCTTCGCTGGGCGTCCTCGCATTCCCTAGCTTGGGGACGCGCCCAACACGCAACAAAGCGTTCGAGTATACCGTCCACATGAACGATGCAAACTGTTCATTCCGCCAGTACGACCAGTGCGGACGGCATTCTCGCGTCGCGTTGTTGTTGCGCGGGCGACTTGACGGGGACGGAAGGCAACCCTACGCTTGCGCTTGACTTGATCGACAGCAAAAGGGGGATTGGGTGTCCACAATAGACATGAGCGCGCTGCGGCCGGTGGGCGAGTTCGGCGCCAAGGCGTGGTGCGAAGCCTGCGCCGTGTACGGCTTGCGCCTCTTGGAAGACGCGAATCTGCCGGAACATATCGCGTGGGGCTTCAGCGAGATCTACGCGCATCCGCCAGCGCGGCTGCTCACGGACGGGCGCGAGCTGTCGGCCTACTACATGATGGTCAAGGATGGCAAGATTACGGGCGGCGACGGCGCGCCGGCGGAGTGCTTGGCGTTGCCGGGCTTCCATGTGAAGATTCCCTGGGCCGCGATTTGCAACCAGTCCCGTTCCAAGTACGGCCGCGACGGTCAGCGTCAGCGCTCTGAGGACGAGAAGGCGATGTACGCGGCCATTGAGGAATACGTCGGTCGCCCGGATCCCCTGGGCTTGGGCGGCCGGCGCAAGGCGGTTTGGCCGCCGGAGATCGGCGCGGCGCTGGGCAAGGGGTCCGAGGAAGGCGGCGGCCTGCACAACATCGCCGCCAGTTTGCAGGCGCCGTCGCCGGAGTTCGCGGACCTGCCCACCACGGCGCTCGGCGTGCCCATCTTCGAGCAGATGACGACGCAGCAGAAAGACGCGTTTCTCGCCCTCTGCGGCGTGGGCGCGTAGAGCGGCCGGCGGCAAGCCCGCGCGCGGACGGGCGGCGCAGTGGACTACTACCACGCGCTTGCCTACGTTCACCTGGCCACCATCGCGCCCTGCTTTCTGATTGGCGCTTGGCTGCTGCTGCGGGCCAAGGGCACGCCGACGCACAAGCTCCTCGGCAAGGCGTACGTCGTGCTCATCTTCATCTCGTCGGTGGTGGCGGCGGCGATGCCGGCGGTCGTCGGCCCGCGCGTTCTCGATCACTTCGGCGTCATTCACCTGTTCTGCGCGGTGGTGTTCTTTTCCATTCCCATGGCCATTTGGTCGATTCGGCGCGGCAGCGTGAAAGCGCACGCCGGCTACATGCAAGGCGTCTACATCGGGGGCATATTGGTGGCCGGCGCCTTCGCGTTCGCCCCGGGGCGCATCCTGAGCGGCTGGCTTTACGGCTGAGGCGCGCGGGCGCGCCCCGTTGGGGCGCGTTGGAGTTTGCTGCGCAAACTCGGCGCTGCCGTGCCTGCGTGCTGTCGCCTAACTTGACAAATCACTGAAGGAGAATCTTGTGAACGGTTACCAACTCATCGCGCACTGCCTGAAGGCCGAGGGCGTTGCGTGGCTGCCCTGCTTTCCCGCCAATCCGCTCATTGAGGCGGCGGCGCGGGTGGGCATCCGGCCGCTGGTGTTTCGCCAGGAACGCGGCGGCATCAACGCCGCCGACGGCTACAGCAGGCAAACCCGGGGCGCGCCGCCGGGCGTGTTCGCGTCCCAGTCCGGGCCGGGCGTGGAGAACTCCTTCGGCGGCATCGCGCAAGCCTGGGGCGAGGGGGTGCCGATGGTGTTCCTGCCCGGCGGGGCGGGCCTCGGCGGCTACGACGTGCGCCCCAACTTCTCGGCGACCAGGAACTACGCGTCCGTCACCAAACTCGCGCTTTCCATCGACCGCATCGACCGCGTCGCCACGCAGATTCGCCGCGCCTTCCACACCGCGCGCCAAGGGCGGCCGGGGCCCGTGCTGGTGGAGATGCACGGCGACGTGCTGGGCCAAGAAGCGCCGGCAGGCGCGGCGGAACGCTACCGCCCCTCGACCACGATGCGGTCCGTGCCCGCAAGAGGCGATGTGAAGGATGCCGTCTCCGCCCTGCTCAAGGCCGAACAGCCGGTGATCTGGGCCGGCCAAGGCGTGCTCTACGCGGACGCCTGCGCCGAACTGCGCGCCTTCGCCGAGTTGACGCAGGTTCCGGTGATCACCACCATGCAGGGCAAGAGCGCGTTCCCGGACGATCATCCGCTGGCGCTCGGTTCCGCCAACCGCACCGCGCCCAAGAGCGTCTTCAAGTGGCTCGGCGCCGCCGACGTGGTGTTGGCCGTGGGTTCCGGCCTCACCCGCACCGGCTTCGGCCTGACCATCCCGGACGGCAAGTTCCTCATCCACGCCACCGCCTCGGCCGAAGACATCAACAAGGACTACGCCGCGGACATCGGCTTGGTGGGCGACGCCAAGCTCGCCTTGGAAGCCATGTTGGACGAGGCGAAAGCCGCCCTCGGCGAAGCCGGGCGCGGCGAGGACGCGCAAACGGTCGGCGCCATCGCCGCCACCAAAGCCGCGTGGCTGCAAGAGTGGGCGCCGCTGTTGGATTCCGACGAGACGCCCATCAATCCCTACCGCGTGATCCGCGAGATCAACCGCCATGTGGATCACGCCAACGCGGTGCTCACCCACGACGCCGGCAATCCGCGCGACCAGATCATGCCCTTCTACTACGCCTGTGCGCCCGGCGGCTACATCGGCTGGGGCAAAACCACGCACTTGGGCTACGGCATTCCCCTCGCCATCGGCGCCAAGATGGCCGACCCGTCCAAGTTCTGCATGAACTTCATGGGCGATCTGGCCTTCGGCCACACCGGCATGGAAATCGAGACCGCGGTGCGGGCGCAAATCCCCATCACCACCGTGGTGATCAACAACCTCACCATGGGCGGCTACGACGACAAGATGCCCGTAGCCATGGAGCGCTACGGCGTCGGCAACCAATCCGGCGACTACGCCGGCGTGGCGCGCGCCCTCGGCGCCAAGGCGATACACGTGCGCCAAGTGGCCGAGATCGGCCCCGCCATCGAAACCGCCAAACGCGCCAACGCCGAGGGGCAGGTGGCGGTGATTGAGATCCGCACCCGCCAAGAAACGCGCTTTTCGGTGTATCCGGACCTGCTCAAACCCGCCGCCTGACCAGCACTCGGAAGATCGGCTCGGAGTAGGGTGCGCCGGAAGCCCTCGTCTTTGCGAAGCGTGCCTCGCCACCGCAGGCCTCCTGTGCTTCGGAAAAACCAAGGTGTGGGCACCAGCAAGAGTCGTCGTCGGCAAGCGCTTGACCTCGGCGTCTTGCTCGCGCACAGTTCGCAGGCGACGGCAGGCAAAGGAAACCGATGGCCCCGCTTTCGCGCTTCCGCGTCGTCGAAGTGGGCATCGGCCCGGCGTCCGGCATCGCCACGATGATGCTGGCGGACTTCGGCGCGGACGTGATCAAGATCGTGCCCAAGGGCGGCGACCCGTTCGCGCCGATGGCGTCTTGGCGGCTGTGGACCCGCGGCAAGCGCATCGTGCCGGCGGATCTGCGCGATGAGCGGGATGTGGCGGCGTTGCGGGCTTTGATCGCCGAATCGGCGGACGCCGTGCTCACCACCCTCGACCAACCCACGCGGCAGCGGCTCGGCTTGAACGCGGAGTCGCTGGGGCGTCCGGACCTGGTGCTCGGCGTGATCTCCGGCTTTGGCGAGGACGGGCCGTACGCGGGTTATCCCGGTTACGAGCCGGTGGTGGCGGCCAAGTCCGGCCGCATGTTGGCGTTCGCCGGCGTGGCCAATCGGGACGGGCCGAACTACGCCGCCTTGCAGGTGGGAACGCACGCCACCACCCAAAGCGCGGCGACCGCGCTGTTGGCGGCGCTCATCGGCCGCGAGGCCACCGGCCACGGTTTCGCCTTCGACACTTCGCTGTTGCGCGGCATGATGCCCTACGAGATGGGCATCATGGCGATGGCGCAGCTTTGGGACAAGGGCATCTTGCCGCGGCCCAAGGCGCGCCGCGACCGCACCAAGTCCATGCCCACGCTCAACTACCATCCGGTGTACACCAAAGACGGCAAGTGGCTGCAGCTCGGCAACCTGCTTCCGCACTTGTTGCAGAACTTCCTGCGCGCCTCCGGCCTCGCCGACGGGCTGCGCGGCGAGCAGCACCGGGGCGACCCCATGCGCTGGGCGCCGGAGGTGCTGGAGGCGTTCCGCGACCATCTGCTGGCGCACATGCAAACGAAAACCCTGGCCGAGTGGACGGACACGTTCGTGGCCGACGGCGGTGTCGTCTCGCACCCCTACCAAACCACCCAGGACGCCTTGGCGGACCCGGACGTGGTGGCCAACGGCCATGTGGTGGAACGCGACGGGGCGCGGCAACTCGCCTTGGTGGCGAATCTCACCGAAACGCCCGGCGCCGTAGGCGGCGCCGCTGTCCAAACCACGTTCGACGCCATCGAGCCGCGCCCGCCGGCGCGCGCCAAGCGGCCTACGGGCGCACCGCCGAGCAAGCCCTTGGCCGGGGTGACGGTGGTGGAGAGCGCCACCATCATCGCCGCGCCGCTCGGCGCCTCGGTGCTGGGGGATTTGGGCGCACGGGTGATCAAGCTGGAACCCGTCACCGGCGATCCGTTCCGCAACATGTTCCACGGCTTCGGCGCGTCGAAGTGCAACGCCGCCAAGGAGAGCATCTGCGTGGACTTGAAGGCCGCCGCCGGCCAGCGCATCGCGCAAGCCCTCGCGGCGAAGGCCGACATTTGGATCCACAACTACCGCATGGGCGTGCCGGAGAAGCTCGGCATCGGCCACGCGCAGTTGGCGGCAGACAATCCGGGGTTGGTCTACGTCTCCGCCAACGGCTACGGCCCGGCCGGCCCCGGCGCCAAACGGCCTTCCACGCACCCGATTCCCGGCGCGGCGCTAGGGGGCGTGCTGTGGCAGCTCGGCGGCTTGCCCTGCGCACGCGAGCGCATGGACACCGCCGCCCTGCGCGAAACCGCCCGCAAACTGCTGCGCGCCAACGAAGTGAACCCGGATCCAAACACCTCGATGGTGGTCGCCACCGCCGCGTTGCTCGGCCTTGCGGCGCGGCGTGTACACGGCCGCGGGCAGAAGATATACGTCGACATGTTCGGCGCCAACGCCTACGCCAACTGGGACGACTTTCTCGCCTACGAGGGCAAGCCGGAGCGGCCGCGGGTGGACGCCGAGGGCTACGGCCTCGGGCCGTTGCACCGCTTGTACCGCTGCGCGGACGGCTGGATCTTCCTGCTGATTGCGAACAACGCGGAGTGGGCCACGCTCCGCCAAGAATTGGGCTTGTCGGTGGAACGGGACGCCGACGACCTCGCGCAACTCCTGCAAGGCGTGTTCGCCGCCGGCAGCGCCGACGACTTCGAGCGCCGCTTGGCGCCCAAAGGCGTGGGCTGCGTGCGCGCCGACGCGGCGCAGCCGCCGGACTTCTTCCTGAACGACGCGCACTGCGAAGCCGAGGAGTTGCGGGTGCCGGCCGTTCACCCGGACTGGGGCGACTACTACCGCAACGGCCCCATGGCCCGGTTCTCCAAAGGCGCCGCCTACCGAGGCGCGAGCGCCCAAGGCGACGCCACGCGCGCGTTGCTCGGCGAGCTCGGATACGAGGCCGAGGAGGTGGCGACCCTCGTCGAAAACAGCACGGTGTACGCCCGCGAGCCGGCATGAACGCGAACCACGCATGAGGCGCGTCCACCGCGCCGTGCTGCTGGCGCTCGCAATCGCGCCGGCCGGCTGCGAGCGCCAAACGGAATCCGCGCCGCCGGCGGCCGGCGGTTGGCAGGCGATTGTCGAACGGGGCGCGCTGCGCTTTGCCGGGCGCGCCTTCGACGGCTTCGACACGCTGCCCTCGCAGGGTCTTTCCGCCGAGCAGTACCGCGAACTCGCCGATGCCTTCGCGGCGCGGCACGGGCTGCGCACGGAGTGGCGGCTGGCCTCCAGCATCGGCGAACTGCTGACCTTGGTGGCCGAGGGACGCGCCGACATCGCGGTGGCCAACATCACGGTCACGTCCGCGCGCGCCGAGCATGTGGCGTTCTCGCTACCGCTCACCCGCTCGCGCGAATGGGTGGTCGGCACCACCGAGGAGGGCCCGTTCGGCGTTGCGGACGGCACCGCGTATGTGGACACGCTCGCTGCCGAATATCCGGACGCCCCCCGCGCGCCGGTGCCGTCGGACGCCAACCCCTCAACCTTCGTCGACCTCATCGAGGAGGGAGTGGTGGGCGCCACGATCATGGACGAGGCGGCGGCGCGGGTGGTGCTGCGCGTCGGCGCCGGCATCCGCAAGCTCCGCGAGCTGCCGACGGTGCATGATCACGCGTGGGCGCTGTCGCCGGCCGCACAGGAACTGAAAACGAAATTGGACGAGTTCCTGCTGGAGCGGCATGTTCTCGACGCGCAGGGCGTTGCGGTGCGCGACTGGCCCGCCATCAAGAAGGCCGGACGACTGCGCATGCTCACCGTCAACGCGCCGACCACCTACTACCTGTGGCGGGGCGAACTGCTGGGTTTCGAGTACGAAATGGTGCGCGCGTTCGCCAAACAGCACGGCCTGGAGCTTGAAGTGGTGGTGGCGAAGGATGTCGCCGAGTTGCTCGACTGGCTCGTCGCCGGCCGCGGCGACCTGATCGCCGCCGGTCTCACCAGCACGCCGGAGCGGGTGGCGCGCGGTTTGCGGTTCACCACCCGCTACTTGGAGGTGCGGGAAACGATCGTCACCGCCGGCGAACCGGTGGCCGCGCTCGGCGACCTGCGCGGCCGCACCGTGACGGTACACCCCGCCAGCAGCTACGCGAACACGCTCGCCGCCCTCGCCGAGACAAACCCCGACGCGCCGGACTTCCAAGTGGCGTTCGCCCCGCTTGCCACGCAGACCCTGCTCGATGCCGTGGCGTCCGGCGAATTGGACGCGACGTTGGCGGACAGCCATCGCGCCGAGCTCGCGGCGACCTTCCACGACAACCTCGCGCTCGGCTGGGCCTTGCAACCCAAAGGCCTCGCGTGGGGGGTTTCGGCCCAGAACGAGGAGCTGCTCGCCCGCCTGAACGACCACATTCGCGCCGGCTACCGCGGCTACGACTTCAACGTGTTGCGCAACAAATACTTCGTCAACAAGCGGCGCATGACGCGGCAACGGCAGGATCGCATCACCGGCGACGCGCTTTCGCCGTACGACCAGGTGGTGATGCCGCTGGCCGAGGCGGCCGGCTTGGACTGGCGCCTCGTGGTGGCGCAGATGTATCAGGAGAGCGGTTTCGACCCGGACGCGGTGAGCTTCGCCGGCGCCGTGGGCTTGTTGCAGGTGCTGCCGCGCACGGCGCGGGAAATGGGCGTGGATCCCGCGCGCCTGCCGGAGGCGGAAGTTGGCATCCGCGCCGGCGTGCGCTACTTGGAGTGGACGCGGGCACGCTTTCCCCACCTGCCCATTGGCGAGCAACTCAAGTTCGCCTTGGCCGCCTACAACGCCGGCGCCGGCCATGTGCAGGACGGACGCCGCCTTGCGCGGCGACTCGGCCTTGACGGTTCCCTGTGGTTCGACAACGTGGAGCGCGCCATGCTCAAGCTGGCGGAACCGGAGCACGCGCGCGCCTCCGTGTACGGCTATGTGCGCGGCTCGGAGGTGGTCGACTACGTCCGCGAGATCCATGCCCGCTACCGCGCGTATCTAGACCATTTCCGGGTGTTGGAAACCTAAGATCAGGTTTACCACGCCTATAGGTCCACGGGCTCACCCAGGATGGGATAGCGGCGCGAGATGGTCTGTTAGGCTTTGGAGTTCGTGAGGGGTGCGCGCCTTTGGCCGCGGGAACAGGGCGGATGGAACTCGGACGGAGCAAGGTGCTGGCGATTGGCGCGGCGGCCGTTGGCGGCGGGTGGACGAGCGCCGCCGACACGGCCGCTTCTCCGTGGGAGGCGCCCTGCGCCAACTTCGAATACGCGCACGGCATCTCCTACCTCCTGCCGCTCAAGTACGGGCCGGAGTTCACGCACTTTGAATGGACCAATCCGAACGCCCCGAAGACGGGCGCCATGCGGCTTTCCGCCCTCGGCAGTTTCGACAACTTCAACGTGATTCTGGAGAAAGGCCAGAACGCCGGCGGTTACGATCTCGGCGGCGGCTTGGTCTACGACAAGCTGCTGGAACCGGCCGCGGACGAGCCGGTGAGCCACTACGGGCGCTTGGCCGAAGGCGTGGCCAAAGGGCCGGACCTCGCGTGGCTGGCCTTCAAGTTGCGCCCCGGCGCGCGCTGGCACGACGGCGTGCCGGTCACCGTGGACGATGTGCTGTTCTCCTTCGAGATGTTCCGCACACACGGTTCCGTGGCGTTGAAAACGGCGCTTGCGGATCTGGATCGCGTGTTCGCCTTTGGCGAACGCGAAGTGTGTTTCGTGCGCAAGCGCGACGTTGAAATCAACCCCAACCTGCCGTTCGCCATCAGCGGCTACAGCATCATGCCCAAACACTATTGGCAAGAGCGGGACATTTCCAAGACCACGTCGGAACCGGCGCTCGGCAGTGGCCCGTACCGGCTCACCCGGGTGGAAACCGGGCGCATCATCGAATACGAGCGCGTGGAGGACTACTGGGGCCAGGACATTCCGGTGAACAAAGGCCGCTACAACTTCGCGCGGGTGAAGTTCGACTACTACAAGGACGAGGGCGTGATGGTGGAAGCGCTCAAAGGCAACGTGTACGACATTCGCGAAGAGGGCGTTTCCAAGAACTGGGCCACGCAATACAACTTTCCCGCCGTGCGCGCCGGCTTTTTCAAGCGCGACCTTCGTCCGCTTTCGCGCGTGGAGGGCCTGTGGTGGCCAATCTTCTGGAACATCGAAAGACCGGCCCTCGCGGACATCCGCGTGCGCGAGGCGCTGTGGCTCTTGTACGACTTCCAGTGGACCAACCGCGTCTTGTTCTACAACTTTTACCTGCCGGGCGTGAGCTTCTTTCAGAACTCGCCCATGGCGCAGCGCGGCCTGCCGAACGAGCGGGAGCTGGCGCTCTTGGAACCGTGGCGCGACCAAGTGCCGCCGCGGGTGTTCACCGAAGAGTTCCGGCATCCAGCGAGCACTGGCTATGGCCTGCAGCGCGACAACATCAAACGTGCGCTGGCGCTGTTCAAAGAGGCCGGTTGGGAAATCCAAGACGGCGTGATGCGCAATGTGGAAACGGGGCAGCCGTTCACGCTGAGCTTCATTGGCGTCTCCTACTATTCCATCCGCCAAAACCTCTCGCTGGTGGACAACTTGAAGCGCGTCGGCATTCGCACGGTGGGCCGCTCGCCAGAGGTCTCCCAATGGCTTTACCGCAGCCGCGTGGGCAAGTTCGACGGCAACTCCGTGCGCCTCGGCCCAAGCCACTTGCCCGGCCTGCAACTGCGCAATTGGTTCGGCAGCGCCGCCGCCGGCCAAGACTACAGCCAGAACTGGGCGCGCATCCGCAATCCGGTGGTGGACAGCCTCATCGAATCCGCCATCGCCGCGAAGACGGCGGAGGATCTGTACGCCGCCACGCGCGCCTTGGATCGCGTGTTGCTGTGGAACTTCTACTTCATCCCCTTGGGTTCCCAACCGGGATTTCGCCTGGTGCATTGGGACAAGTTCGGCGAGGTGCGCCGCGACGACTTGAACCGCGTGCCGTTCGTGGACGCATGGTGGTGGGACGCGGAGAAAGCCCGGCGCGTGGAGGAAGGGCTGGCGACATTGGTGGAAGATTAGGCGCGCCCTCACGGGCGCGTTGGAGTTTGCTGCGCAAACTCGGTGCGCTTGCAAGAGTTGTTTGGACGAGGTGACGATGGACAGAGACTGGAACGAACCCGTGCGCTATCCGGATCCGGCGGTGCGGGTGCTCGACCCGCGGTTTCGCAAATACCGGCTCGGCAGCGCCGCCGTTGAGCGGTTGCATGTCGGCTGCCGGTGGGCGGAAGGGCCGGTGTGGTTTGGCGACGGACGCTACCTCTTGTGGAGCGACATTCCGAACGACCGCATCCTGCGCTGGGACGAGATCACCGGCCAAGTGACGGAGTTCCGCAAACCGGCGGACAACGCCAACGGCAACACGCGCGACCGGCAAGGGCGCCTCGTCACCTGCGAGCACGGTGCCCGGCGGGTGACACGCACGGAGCACGACGGCACCGTCACCGTGCTGATGGATTCCTTCGAGGGCAAGCGCCTGAACGCCCCCAACGACGTGGTGGTGCATCCGGACGGCGGCGTGTGGTTCACGGACCCGGGCTACGGCATCCACGTGAACTACGAAGGCCACAAGGCGCCGTTCGAGTTGCCGGAACGCACCTACCGGCTGGACCCCCGCAGCGGCGAGGCGACGGTGGTGGAGGACTCCTTGGTGAAGCCCAACGGCCTCGCCTTCTCGCCGGACTACAGCGTGTTGTACATCGTGGACACCGGATCGTCCCACAAGCGCGGCCATCCGCGCACCATCAGCGCCTTTGACGTGGTGGACGGCAAGCGGCTCGCCGGCGCCCGCGTGTTCTGCGACATGGGCAAAGGCAGCTCGGACGGCATCCGCGTGGATGTGGACGGCAACGTCTGGTCGGCGGCCGGCTGGGGCGGCGCCGAGTTCGACGGCGTACACGTGTTCGCGCCGGACGGCGCCAAGATCGGCGAAATCCACCTGCCCGAGGCGGTGTCCAACGTCTGCTTTGGCGGCGTCAAGCGCAACCGCCTGTTCATGACCGCTTCGCAGTCGCTGTATTCGATCTACGTGGAAACGCAGGGCGTGCCTTACATTTGAGCGCCCGCCACTGCCTCAACCCAGCGCCGCGGGTGCGTTTCTGAACAGCCGCAGCCAAGGCCCGTCCTCGCCCCCAGTCAAGGCGAAGTGTTGTGTGGCCGACCTCAGAGTTCTTGCAAGAAGTCATGCACCCAAGGCACCGTAACTCAGCCGCTGCAGCGACTTCGTGATTTCCCCAACCTCTCCCGTTGTAACATTGACTTCGGCGATCACGCTTTCCTTTCTAGGAGTGCCAGCCCGTATCTCCCATGCCTCCCATCTCAGCCCATTGGTCAATAGAGCGTACAGCGCCCCGATCTCCACGGCATATCCGCTCGCCTGTTTCCTATGCGAGGCCCGCCAGTCCACGACGGCTTTGGCCTCCACCACAGCTACGACAGCGTGACCTTTGCTAAGCACATAGTCAATCACGTTGCCATTGGCCTTGATTTCTAGCGCAACACGATTGGGGTCTCTGACGTTCCACCCCAAGCCCACCAAGATTGGATCAATTAGGACAATTCGAGTCTGTTGTTCGCTGAACAGGCGATGGTCAAACCGCTCCAAGTCCAACCGAACTCGATTCACGGCTTCCTCAAGTTCCCCAATCGCCACTTCTTATTCTCCGTCTTCATTGAGTAGTAGCTTCACGGCTCGTCGATAGAGTCTCTTGAAAAGTGGTACCCTCTCAGTCGTATCAACACTTGGGCTGTCAACGTGAGGACTGCGACCAAAGTACCTGTTCCGTCGCGCTCTATTTGTCCTACGCACCTGCTCAATCTCAAGATCGTTGAACGGCCGCGCCCACCGGACTTCGTTTCGACAAATCCAATAATGCGATCGACAACGAAAGCCCCAATTTCCTACCGACGGCGTCAACGAAACAGATACACCATCGAGAACTATCTTCCATTCTGAAGGCCCCAACGGAGTGACAACTTCCTTTCCGCAACCGCAAGCACACAGATGCACTACCGTGCCGAAACGAATGGACACATACAGCCTGCCGCTCTCAAGCTCGTCAGGAATATAGTCAACGAATTCGTGTTCAAGTTTCATCTCGTTCCTCGCTGCGGACATTCATCAAGATGTTTCCGTCCAGCGTGTATGTACTCTGTATTTCCTTTTCAAGGTCAAAGTAGACGCCCCTGTGTTTTTTCCATCGAATGACCGCTAGCGCCGCATTAAGCGCATTTAGCTCGACGACCTGGATGTTGCGCTCATACTCCCTCACATGGTTCGTATCGCCTGCTGCTGCTAGTCTGTCCACATGCGCCGTGCAACGTCCATCTGGCGTGCCAATCGTCGTTCGCAGGACTCCTAGGATCGCGTTGTCCACCCTTTCTAGGCCCATACCCACGTCGATAAATGGCGTGCTGCTGTTCTGCAAGCAGGAGAATAGCTGTTTCTTGGAGGCGTTTTTGTCTATAGCGATAAAGACAAAGTCCAAGTCCACAATCTCGCTGTAATGCTCTTCCTCGATATGGTATGGGTGGGCGACGACACCAGAGCGCATTTCGCCATACTTTGCTGCGAAATAGATCGCCTTGTTGTGCTTCCCTTCTATGTCACATGGCACAGTCGCGCCGGGCGAGCGAAACGCATTGTGTTGACAGAACTCGTCACCATCGAAGAGGTGTATTTCTTTGACTCTCGTCTTGCTGACGTAGTCCAAGATATACGATCCAGTTCCACCGAGGCCGATTATTCCAATACAGTCGTCTGACAAAGTCTCGCTAATGCTCGTTATACCCGCCCGGCTCGAAGCGCTCTCCATGAAGCAAAATGGGTCTTTCGAATCGTGTGAAACAACCAACCGGCCGGGCTGTGCCGTCACACTCGCATCTACGCGCTTGGCGTGGCTTCCGATGATATTGGCATATGTGGTCATTTTCTGATGAAAGTCGCGGTAAACGCCGTGTGGCTGTGGCTTGGCGGAGAATTGATGGTCCGCATGGAGCCCGGTTGCGAGATCAAAGCGCGAACTTGCGTTGCGAATAGCCTCGATAGGATCACCGTTAGCCTTGCAGGGATACTCACCTGCAAAGTAGACAGTGTGGTCCTGCGGTGGCACCAAGCGGCTGTCGACAACCTCTACAGGGGCGATCAGTTTGCCGAACCTGACCTCGCAGTTGGCGTTGACATACGGCACACGGTGCAACACTATGTGCCCGCTGACTACCTCGACCTCATAGCCATCGTCAACGAGTTTGCCCAAATCTGGGCTACGACTGATCAGTTCGGGTGACATTGACGATCGTGCCCTCGCGGACCTTGAGCTTCTCGCCTTCTACGAGCTCACCCTCTTGAAGCCGCCCCCCAGCGTTGCGGAAGGTGATCGTGAAGATGATCTGCGGCCCCCGCTGGGGGTCATCAAACGCAAGATTGACCAAGTCATCGAAAGGGATCTCCTCGGCGCGGGCTTTGCGCTCACGACCGTTGACAATGATCGTGATGCTCTTGTCATGCGTCTCGACTTCAGTCGGCTTGTCTGGCTTGTCGTTCACTTCGGTACTCCGTTTGGTTGTCGATTCGCGACCGCAGGCTGGTCGAGGAATCCTCCATTAGCCTTCCACGCCATTGCGCCACAGCCCCACTGGATGGGAAGACAGTAAGGCCTTTAGCCGTACCTTTCAAGCCCCCGAAGAGGTTTTTTACAAAAAAAGCGCTAAATCAACGTGTTACGGATTCCCTGTCAGCGATCGTGCGGCTGGCCGGCACACAACTGGCTTGGACACCGGACGCTGAGTATAGCTCCTCACGCGCTTCGTACTTTCCTATTTTAGATGTATTTTCAATATCTTACGGTAGCCCGTCAAAGTGTGAGTTGGGCGCGATCTGGCTGCACGGACGGTCTCCAGGTCAAGTGGATCGCCAGCGCTGGTGGCGGATCGGTTAGCCCGTTGCTGGCAATCTGGGCCAAGACTGGCGATTCATTGCGGCACTGTCGCCACAACATGCTGGATTCCGGTTACGATGAGTTTCGGGTCTCGAGTGTCTTGGCGATTTCGCGGGGCGCAGAAGAGTTGGAGTGACAGGAAGCGACCGTGCGCCGAGTCGTCGCAGACATGCTGCTTCTCGCCACGTCATCATCGGCCGACGCAGGTTACGCCGCGGGTACATGTAAATATGGATGAATATCAACGAGATGACGACGCGGACTTGCGCAGACTCCTACCGTTGGCCCAGCAGGGAGACGCGGAGGCCCAATTCTGGCTTGGACTCAGTTTCGCCGAAGGCAAGGGCGTGCCAGCGGACGACCGACAAGCCGTGTTTTGGTTTCGAAAAGCCGCCGAGCAGGGACACGCGTACGCCCAGTTCTGCCTTGGACTCTGTTGCGCCGACGGCAAGGGCGTTCCAGCCGACGACCGAGGAGCGGTGTTTTGGTTTCGAGAGGCCGCCGAGCAGGGACACGCGGGCGCCCAGTTCGGCCTTGGACTCTGTTGCGCCGACGGCACGGGCGTGCCGGCGGACGACCGGGAAGCCGCCTCTTGGTACCGCAAGGCCGCCGAGCAGGGCCTCGCGGACGCCCAGTTCGGCCTTGGACTCTGTTGCGCCGACGGCACGGGCGTGCCGGCGGACGACCGGGAAGCCGCGTCTTGGGTTCGCAAGGCCGCCGAACAGGGACACGCGGATGCCCAGTACTTCCTTGGACGCAGTTTCGCCGACGGCAAGGGCGTGTCGGCGGACGACCGGGAAGCCGCCTCTTGGTACCGCAAGGCCGCCGAACAGGGACACGCGGACGCCCAGTACTTCCTTGGATGCAGTTTCGCCGACGGCACGGGCGTGCCGGAGGACGACCGGGAAGCCGCGTCTTGGTTTCGCAAGGCCGCCGAACAGGGAGACGCGGACGCCCAGTTCTTCCTTGGCCTCAGTTTCGCCGACGGCACGGGCGTGCCGACGGACGACCGGGAAGCCGCGTCTTGGTTTCGCAAGGCCGCCGCGCAGGGAGACGCGGACGCCCAGATCGAACTCGGACGCAGTTACGCCAACGGCGAGGGCGTTCCCCAGGATGACGTTCAAGCCTATGCTTGGATCAACCTCGCCTCCGTACAGAGAGGCGAAGATGCGCAAGAACACCGGACCCGCCTCCGCCAACGCATGACCCCGGCCCAAATCGCCGAGGCACAGGAGCTCAGCCGCGAGCTTGCCGCTCAGATCGCGGACGGCGGCGACGAACCGACACCGGCTTCGGTCTCCGGCGACCCCGTTCACTCTTCAGGTCCATTCCACGATGCGGTGCGCCAAGCGCAGTCGTACCTCGCTCTGCTCGGCTACGACACCGGATCGATGGACGGGCTTCTCGGCGAGCGCACGACGGCCGCGGTGCGGCAGTTTCAGCAAGACATGGGCGTAACCTCAACCGGGCGAATCTCCGAGGAGCTTGTGGCATTGCTCAGGGCGATGGCTGGCGCCCGGCAGAACCAGCCGGTCGAGCCCGCAAGCAGCGGCAGCGGATTTCTGGTTGGCCGGGACGGATGGATCGTGACCAACCATCACGTCGTCGATGGCTGCGCCAGAGTGACCGTGAACCATGCGGGCGCTTCCTACGACGCCACGGTGTGGGCAGTGGAAGCCCGCGACGATCTGGCGCTGCTCAAGGCGTCGGTCGAAATCGGCGAGGCGGCCACATTCACCGAGCGCCCCCGCGCCAGCCTTGGCGAGGCGGCAACCGTGGCGGGCTACCCTCTGCACGGGCTCCTGTCGAAGGAGTTGAACGTGACGAGCGGCAACGTCAGCGCCCTCGCCGGCCCTGGCGACGACGCGAAGCGGCTCCAGATCACCGCGCCGGTGCAAGCGGGCAACAGCGGCGGCCCGCTGCTCGACGGCGCGGGGAACGTCATCGGCGTGGTGGTGAGCACGCTGAGTGCCACGCACGCCGCGAGGATGACTGGCGACACTCCACAGAACGTCAACTTCGCCATCAAGGGCGCCGTGGTGCGCGGCTTCCTCGACATCCACGGCGTCGCCTACGAACGGCGACCGTCAAACGCAAAGCTCACCCCGGAGCAGCTCGCCGAGCTGGCGCGCACCTTCACCGTCGCCGTGCATTGCTGGGAGTAGGTGCCGGCGCTCTATGGCGCTGCCTCCCACATGCAGGACTACCGTACTGCCGCACCTCCATGCCAATCCCGCAGCGCCGCCGCAAGCTCATCGAGCTCCTGCAAGAGCGCACGCCACATTGTCCGCCATCGTTTTTCAAGGGGCTCGCTGGGTTGTGCGACGGACTTGGACAAGCTGTTTAGCCTGTTGCAGGCATCGACAACCCTCGCCAACTCGGCATCCGCGTTCACGGGCTTCGATAGTGCCGAAGGACGGTCCGGCACAGGCATGCCCAAGGCGGAGCAGACCAGACGCGTGGCATCAAGGGTCAGCCTTGCTATGCGAGACCGAGCGGCATAGGGTGTGGTTTCGCCCTCTGCCACTTCCTTGACTTTGTCGATCTGGCGCAGGCATCTCGCAATGTCATTCATGGAACGATGTCCTCCAAGCCCTCAACCAACCTCTGTGCGCGGTGGAGCCAAGTTTCGGCAGCCACGGGGCGTAGCGTACTCCTCCGCAAGCGACCATCGCAATACAGACGGTACATGTATAAGCGCTCGAAATCCGTCATGTTCACCGCCAGACCTGCAGCAGTGGCGAAGGACTCCACCGGAGCCAACCGCCCGAACGTCGGGTTGCCGAGCAACCAGCAGCCCAATATCGACCCATGCCTGATCACGGTGCCCAGCACGGATAGCTCGAACGCCTTGGCACCCCCACACTGCAGCGATTCGGCTACGTCGCCGAGCACCGTCTTGAAGCCCTGCACATCCCTCCGAGCCAGCGTGTACTCGCCAAGCTCGCCCAGAACGCCACGGAGACGCCCTCTGCATGCGTCGTCTTCGTACAGTTTGCGTCCTTCGAGTCGGACATGATGCAGAAACAGCGACCCGTACCCCGCCATGCCCACAATCTCATCCCAAGAGTATCGGCTAATGGACGCCCTGTCGCCGCCGAGGCCGGCAGCCGTCATCACCGTTCCAAGTTCTCCTGCTTCCGGACCGACCACCAGCACATCGAAATCACTCAAACGATCTGCGTCCCCGCGTGCGACGGACCCATACTCCCAAACCGACCAGCCATGCGTCATCTGTGCAGACTCCAACGAAAGATGTACGCGGCAAACAGCGCCAACGTAACCGACCCTAATACGGATTCCACAACCACGAGCGAATACCCAATCCAAGTAGATGCGCTGATGGTCGATGAAACACCGACGGGCAGCGCATTCACTATGCTGAAGTAGAGATAGTCCCACAATCCAAGGCTCATCCCGTCGTCGCGTACCAAGTCTCCAGACCACCAATAGAAAACAGGGAATATAACCACTACGGCCAGCAACAGATTTCTCAACAGGACGACGAGTCGTTCGCCATATCCCCACAGCCAGCGGTTCATCTTGCTCAATAGCCACTGGCCAACAGCTCGGAACTTGCGAGAGCTGGTGAAGTGGGTTCTATACCAGTTTGACTCACCAGTGATGCCGTTCCAAAGATGCTCTTCCCGTGCCTCCACCTCCAGCCTTCGGTAGCGCCGAGTTTCGTCCGACAGACCGAGATCCGCAGACTGTATTGCGAGATTCCTACATAGCTGTTCCTTTAGATTTGGAGCGCTCGGCAGTGAGTGTTCCATCTCCGCGAACGGTACTTGGCAGGACTTGAACAGGCTGTACTGGAAGTCGCAGGTATGAATGTTGACATAGGGAAACTGGCAGTCGTAGAAACGACAGCCCGTAAACGTGCATTTCTTTAGCGTCGTGCGCCGAAAGTAGCATCCTAGGAAGATACAATGCATAAATTGGCAATTTCGAAGAGTCGTCCCTTTGAAACTCGCATCGACGAACGTGCAATGTCGATAGTTTGCACCTCCGATCGCTTTGTCGTCCAAACGAGCGTCCGAAAAAGTGCGGTCTTCCGCCTCGTATGGCTCTTCGAACTTCGCCGTTGGGCGATGGATTGGATACATCACGCGCTCGCTAATGTCAGAAACCTGTGTGGAACTAGGCGGTTGGGCGGCACCAAGCCACCGACGACGGGTGACCTTAACGCTCCCTTCGGGACATTGCAACCTCAACTGCGGCACGGGGCAGGGCAATCGCATGGATTCAGGCTGCGTTGGGGATTGGATAGTGCGCCAAGATCGGCGAAATCCACCTGCTCAAGGTGGTGTCCAACGTGTGCTTTGGCGGCATCAAGCGCAACCGCCTGTTCATGACGGCTTCACAGTCGCTGTATTCGATCTACGTGGAAACGCAGGGTGTGCCTTACGTTTGAGCGCCCGCCACTGGCCTCAACCCAGCGCCGCGCGCGCGTTTCTGAACAGCCGCAGCCAAGGGCCGTCCTCGCCCCACGAAGGCGGTATCCAAGAGTTCTGCACGGCGCGGAATACGCGCTCCGGATGCGGCATCGTCGCCAGCACCCGGCCGCCGGCCGCGGTCACCGCCGCCAACCCTTCCTCGGCGCCGTTGGGGTTGTGCGGATACCGCGTGGTGGGCGCGCCGCTGGCGTCCGCGTACTGAAACGCCACTTGGCCGCTGCGCGCCAGTTCCTCAAAGCCCACGCCATCGTCGAACTCCGCCCGCCCTTGGCCATGCGCCACCGGCACCGGCAACAGGGCATCGGCCATGCCGACCAGCCAGGGGGAGGCGTTGTGGCGCACCTTCACCAGCACCGTGCGCGCCTCGAAGCGCTCCGAGCGGTTCTCCACCCAACGCGGCCACAGCCCGGCGCGTGGAATCAGCGCCTTCAGCAACGCGAACATCTGGCAGCCGTTGCAGACGCCGAGGGCCAGCGTGTCCGGGCGGGCGAAGAACGCTTGGAAGGCGTCGCGCACCGGCGGCGCGAACAGAATGGACTTCGCCCAGCCGCCGCCGCCGCCGAGCACATCGCCATACGAAAATCCGCCGCACGCCGCCAAGGCTTGGAAGCCGCGGAGCAGGTCCGGATTCTCGAACAGGTCGCTCATGTGAACATCCACCGCCGCGAATCCGGCGCGGTCGAAGGCGGCGGCCATTTCCAACTGGCCGTTCACCCCCTGTTCGCGGAGGATCGCCACCCGCGGCGGCGCGCCGACGATGCGGGGCGGTGCCACCGGGTCTTCGTCCGGATCGAATTCGGCGGCGTAGGCGAGCGCCGGGGCGTCGTCGCCGATGGCGGCGAACTCCTCGTCGGCGCACGCCGGGTCGTCGCGCCGGCGCTGCATGGCGTGGCTGGTGGACGCCCACGTCCGCTCCAAGGCAGCGCACGAGGCGGAATACAGTTCGCCGCCGCCATCCGCGCGAATCACCACGCGCTGGTCGGCGCGCGGCACCGCCACGCGGCGGCAGCCGAGGCCGGCCCGGCGCGCCCGCGCCGCAACCTCGTCTTGCCAAACGGCGTCCACGCCCACCACCACGCCCACCTCCTCGGCGAACAGATCCGCCAGCGCATCGCTTGCCGCGGCGATGTCCAGCCCGCAGCCGGCGGCGAACGCCATCTCCAGCACGGTCGCCAGCAACCCGCCGTCGGAACGGTCGTGGTAGCAAGTGATCATCCCCGCTGCGCGCAACTCCCCGGTCAGATCGATCAGCGCTTGCAGCGCCGCGGCGTCGTCCACATCCGGCACGGTTTCGCCAAGCCCGCCGTGGCACTGCAAGAGCGCGCTGCCGCCCAGCCGCCGCTGCCGCGCGAACGGCGGTTCGACGAGCCACAGGCCGTGGGTGGACGCGCCGCGCTCGGCGTTGCGCGCCGCCGGCGTTGTCGACGGCCACCGCGTCGTGGCGCCGAGGTCGGGCGTGAGCGTGGCGCGCACGTCGTCCACCGGCGCGAACGCGGTCACGTTGAGGGTCACCGGCGACACCACCACGCGTTGGGTCTCGGCCGGCCGACCGCCGCCCCACGCCGTGCGCATGGAGAGGCTGTCCTTGCCCACCGGAATGGCGATGCCCAGCGCCTGGCACAGTTCGGAAGCGGCCGCCACGGCTTCGCGCAGCGCTTGATCCTCCCCCTCGTGGCCAGCCGCCGCCATCCAATTCGCGGACAGCGCGATGCGGCGCGTGTCGATGGGGGCGGCAGCCAGATTGGTGAGCGCTTCCGCCACCGCCATGCGCGCCGCCGCCGCGGGATTCAGCACGGCCAGCGGGGCCCGTTCGCCCATCGCCATCGCCTCGCCGCGGTAGGTTTGGTAATCCGCCAGCGTCACCGCCACGTCCGCCACCGGCACTTGGCGTCTGCCCACCATCTGATCCCGCGCCACGAGGCCAGTGATGCTGCGGTCGCCAATGGTGACCAGGAACTTCTTGCTTGCCACAGCCGGAAAGCGCAGCACCCGTTCGATGGCTTCGGCCAGGTCCAAGCGGGCGTAATTGAACGCGCGCGTGGCGCGGCGGCGGGTGGCGAACTCCCGCACCGTGTTGGGAACGTCGCCGAACAGCGCCGCCAGCGGCATGTCCACCGGCGGCGCGCCGCCAAGCCGCGAATCCACCACCAGCAGCCGCCGCTCGGCGGTGGTTTCGCCAACCACCGCGTGCGGGCAGCGCTCGCGCTTGCAAATGGCCGCGAACGCGGGCAAGTCTGGCGCCGCGATGGCCAGCGCGTAGCGCTCTTGGGCCTCGTTGCACCAGATCTCCATCGGCGACATGCCGGCATCGGCGGTGGGCACGGCGCGGATGTCGAAGCGGCCGCCAACGCCGGCGTCGCGCAGCAGTTCCGGCAGCGCGTTGGAGAGCCCGCCGGCGCCCACGTCGTGGATCAGGCGGATGGGATTGGCGGCGCCGAGGGCGCAGCAGCGGTCGATCACCTCTTGGCAGCGGCGTTGCATCTCGGCGTTGTCGCGTTGCACGGAGGCGAAGTCCAACTCCGCATCGCCCTCGCCCGCGGCCATGCTGGACGCCGCGCCGCCACCCAAGCCGATGAGCATGGCCGGGCCGCCCAAGATCACCAGCTTCGCGCCCACCGGCACGGCAGCCGCGGCGACGTGTTCAGCGGCCACGGCGCCCACGCCGCCGGCGATCATCACCGGCTTGTGGTAGCCCCACCGCTCGCCCGGCCGGTGGCTGGACGCCTCGAAGGTGCGGAAGTAGCCGGTGAGACACGGGCGCCCGAACTCGTTGTTGAAAGCGGCGGCGCCGAGCGGCGCCTGGAGCATGATCTCGCGGGCGCTGGCGATGTGTCTCGGTTGCTCGGAGGGCCGTTCCCACGGTTCGGGCCGCGCGCCAAGGTGGAGGTGGCTGGTGGTGAAGCCCACCAAGCCGGCCTTGGGCTTGGAACCCCGCCCCACAGCGCCTTCGTCGCGGATCTCCCCGCCGGAACCCGTGGCGGCGCCGGGGAAGGGGGAAATCGCCGTGGGGTGGTTGTGCGTCTCCACCTTCATCAGGCGGTGGGTGGTGGCGGGTCGGCTGCGGTAGACGCGGTCCGCGCCGGGGAAGAAGCGGGTGTCCGCATTGCCCTCGGCGACGGCGGCGTTGTCCAAGTACGCCGACACGATGCCGGCGCCGTTGATGCGGCGGTAGGTGGCGCGCACCGCGTCGAACAGGGAACCCCCGGTCGCCGGCGCGCCGTCGATGCGCCACTCGGCGTTGAAGATCTTGTGGCGGCAATGTTCGGAGTTCGCCTGCGCGAACATCATCAGCTCCACATCCGAGGGGTCGCGGCCAAGGGCGGCGAATGTCGCGGCCAAATAGCCGATCTCCTCCGCCGAGAGCGCCAAGCCCAAGCGTTGGTTGGCGGCGGCGAGGGCGGCGCGCGCGTCCGGCCGCAACGCCATGTGCGCCAAGTCCTTGGGCGCGCGTTCCGGCGCGAACAGGCTGGAGAAGTCGTCGCCGAACACCACCGTCTCGGTCATGCGGTCGTGCAGCGCGTCGAGCTGCCGCGGGGGCTCGCCCTTGAAGTGCCAGCGCACACCGCGCTCCACCCGCGCCACCGCCCGCGCGCCGCAGCGGTGGAAGATCTCGGTGGCCTTGCTCGACCACGGCGAGATGGTGCCCGGTCGCGGCGCCACCACGCAGAACGGCACGCCGATCAGCCTTGGCTGATCGATGCGCGGACCGTAATCCAAGAGCGCCCGAACGACTTTCCATTCACCGCTGTCCGGCTCCTCGCGGAGCAGCACGAAGTGAACGAACTCGGCGAAGGCGCGCCGAACCCAAGGCGCCTGCTCCTTGATTTCGCGCAACCGGCGGGCGAGCCGCGCCCGCGAAAACGCCGGCGGGCCGTCGATGACTGCTAGCGGGAGAGGCACCGGAACGCGGCTATCGCCCCGGCTGTGGGGCGGAACCCGGCGGCGATCCTTGGAGCAGGGTTGATTGCGGCGGGTGCTCGCCGGCGCGGCCCCGACGGGCGGCGAAGAAGTCCACCAAGAGGCGCGAGCACTCGGCGTCCAAGACGCCGCCCCGCACCTGCACCCGGTGGTTTATGCAAGCGCTGGCAAGCACTTGGGCGCTGCTCGCCACCGCGCCGAACTTCGGTTCCGGCGCACCGTAGACAAGGCGGCGAATCCGCGCATGCGCCAGCGCGCCGGCGCACATCAGGCAGGGTTCGACCGTAACGTACAGATCCGCGCCGACAAGACGGTAGTTGCCGACGTGCCGGGCGGCGGCGCGCAACGCCTCGATTTCGGCGTGCGCGGTGGGATCGGTGGATCGGATAGGCCGGTTCGCGCCGCGGCCCAGCACCGCGCCGTCGCGCACCACCACCGCGCCCACCGGCACCTCGCCAGCCTTTGCCGCGTTCGCCGCCAGCGCCAGCGCCGCGCGCATCCAGCGCGCGTCCTCGGCCGCTATTGGTTCCATTCCGAAACGACGTGGCGCATGCCGCGTCCGTCTGTCGTGGCCTCGGCACGCGCCACTTGCGGACGTGCCGCCCGGCAAGGCCGCCGGCGTCCCGGCCGAGCGCTGAAACCCGCCCCACTGGAACGCACGTTGTCTTGGCGGCGGCACACTATTCCCACTCGATGGTGCCCGGCGGTTTGCCGGTGACGTCGTAGACCACCCGCGACACTTCCGGCAGTTCGTTGATGATGCGGTTGCTCACCGCGGCAAGCAGGTCGTGCGGCAACTCCGCCCAGCGGGCGGTCATGTAGTCCGTGGTCTGCACGGCGCGCAACGCGATCACGTGGGCGTAGCGGCGCGAATCGCCCGCCACGCCCACGGACTTCACCGGCAGGAACACCGCGAACGCTTGGCTCACGCGGTAGTAGTAGCCGGTCTTGAACAGCTCGTCGCGGAAAATGGCGTCCGCTTCCCGCAACGTGCGCAGGTATTCGTCGCGGACCTCGCCGAGCACGCGCACCGCGAGGCCGGGGCCGGGAAACGGGTGGCGATGCACCAGCTCCTCCGGCAAGCCGAGCGCCACCGCCACCGCCCGCACCTCGTCCTTGAACAGATCGCGCAGCGGTTCCACCAATTGCAGCCGCATCCGCTCCGGCAGGCCGCCGACGTTGTGGTGCGACTTGATGACGTGCGCCTTGCCGAATTTCGACGCCGCGGATTCAATGACGTCCGGGTAGATGGTGCCTTGCCCCAGCCACCGCACATCGGGCAGCCGCCGCGCCTCGCGCTCGAACACGTCGATGAACGTCTTGCCCACGACTTTGCGTTTTTCCTCCGGGTCCGAGACGCCGCGCAAAGCGGCGAGGAACTCGGCCGCCGCGTCCACCGACACCAGATTCACGGAGATGGCGTTGCCGCGCGGAGACGGGTGACCGAACGCGGCGCGCACGTCCTCGGCCTCGTTCTTGCGCAGCAGGCCGTTGTCCACGAACACGCATGTGAGGCGGTGTCCGATGGCGCGCGAGATGAGCGCCGCCGTGACGGTGGAATCCACGCCGCCGGAGAGGCCGAGGATGGCTTGGCCGTCGCCCACCTGTTCGCGAATGCGCGCCACCGCATGCTCGATGATGCTGGCCGCGGTCCAGTCGCGGGAGCAGCCGGCCACTTCGCACACGAAACGCCGCAGCAACTCGCCGCCGCGCGCGGTGTGCGTGACCTCCGGATGGAATTGCACGCCGTACAGGCCGCGCTCGGCGTTGGCCATCGCCGCGATGGGCGCGTTGACGCTGCTCGCCGCCAGCGTGAATCCGGGCGGCAGCTCCGTTACCCGGTCGCCGTGGCTCATCCACACGTTCAGGCTGGGGCCGAGGCCGGCGAACAGGGCGCTGTCGCCATGCACCCGCACCTTGGCGTGGCCGAATTCGCTGTGGCGGGACCCGGCCACCTGCCCGCCAAGCTGGGCGGCCAGGGCTTGCATGCCGTAGCAGATGCCGAGCATCGGCACCCGGGCGGCGAAGAACGCATCGGCGATGCGCGGCGTGGCATCGCCGGTGACGGTTTCCGGGCCGCCGGAGAGGATGATGGCTTTGGGCGCGAAATCGCGTAGTGCGGCCGCGTCGACGTCGAACGGCGCGATCTCGCAATACACGCCCTGCTCGCGCACGCGGCGGGCGATGAGCTGGGTGTACTGGGAGCCGAAGTCCACCACCAGCACGCGGTCGGCCGGATTGCCTTCGCTCATCGCGGCCGCTTGGTTCGCCGGGGCGCGTTCGCGTTCGCGCCGCAAAGCCCGCGCCTGACGCAAGCACTTGACTCGTTCATCCGGATCAACGCCACTTGAAGAACCCGGCCGGCGGACAATGCCGCCCGCTTGCGCCAACGCCTGCGGGCGAACGCCTACGCGCTCGGGTAATTCGGCGGCTCCTTGGTGATGGCCACATCGTGAATGTGGCTCTCCGCCAAGCTCGCCGGCGACACCTTGGCGAAACGCGACACGCGGCGCATTCGCTCCACGTCCGCGCAGCCGGTGTAGCCCATCGCCGCGCGCAGACCGCCCACCAACTGATGGATGATGGGGCCGACCGGCCCGCGGTAGGGCACGCGGCCCTCGATTCCCTCCGGCACCAGTTTGCCCACATCGCTTGCCGGTTCTTGGAAGTAGCGGTCCGAAGAGCCGTGGCTTTCGGACATGGCGCCGAGCGAACCCATGCCGCGGTACGACTTGTAGGTGCGCCCTTGATAGAGTTCCGTCTCGCCCGGCGCCTCCTCCGTGCCGGCGAACAGCGAACCGACCATCACCGCGGACGCGCCGGCGCTGATCGCCTTGGCGACATCGCCGGAATAGCGCACGCCGCCGTCCGCCACCACCGGCACGTCCCGCGCCTCGGCGGCTTTGGCGGCTTCGGAGACCGCCGTGATCTGCGGCACGCCGACGCCGGTGACCACCCGGGTGGTGCAAATGCTGCCCGGGCCGATGCCCACCTTCACCGCGTCCACGCCCGCCTCCACGAGCGCCTTGGCGCCGTCGCCGGTGCCCACGTTGCCGCCCATCACGGCCACGTCCGGGTGCTTTTGCTTTATCCAACTCACGCGATCCAGCACGCGCTTGGAATGGCCGTGCGCCGTGTCCACCACCAGAATGTCCACGCCGGCTTCCACCAAGGCGTCCACGCGGTCGTCCGTCTCGTCCCCGGTGCCCACGCTGGCGCCAACGCGCAGTTGCCCAAGGGCGTCCTTGCAGGCGTTGGGGAACGCCTGCGCCTTGGCGATGTCCTTCACCGTCACCATGCCTTTCAGGGCGAAACACCCGTCCACCAGCAGCACCTTCTCTATGCGGTGCGCGTGCAGGAGCTCGGTGACCGCCTCCAGCGAGGCGTCCTGCGCGGCGGTGACGAGGCGCTCCTTGGGCGTCATCACCTCCGCCACCGTGGCGTCCAAGCGCTTCTCGAAACGGATGTCGCGGCTGGTGACGATGCCGACCAGTTCGTTGCCGCGCGTCACCGGCACGCCGGAAATGCGGTGCTCCGCCGTTAGCGTCATCAGTTCGCGCACGGTCGCTTCCGGGCGGATGACGATGGGGTCGCGGATGACGCCGCTCTCGAACTTCTTCACCGCCCGCACTTGCCGCGCCTGCGCTTCGAGCGGCATGTTCTTGTGGACGACGCCAAGGCCGCCTTCCTGCGCCAAGGCGATGGCGAGACCCGCTTCGGTGACGGTGTCCATCGCCGCCGAGATGAGCGGAATGTTCAGGTCGATGCGGTGCGTTAGGCGGGTGCGCACGTCCACTTCGGAGGGCAGGACTTCGGAATAGGCCGGCAGCAGCAGAACATCGTCGTAGGTCAAGGCTTCGTGTGCGACCCGGAGCATGGCGGCCTACTCGGCGGTGGAAGCGCGCACTATACGCGCCCGCAGGGAGCGAGTAAACGAGCTTGGCGCCGCGGCGCCGCCGGGTTGGTGGCTGCCGCCTTCCGCATGCGGTTCGGGTAGTCCGTGAATATCCCGTCCGCGCCCATGGCGCGCAGGCGGCGCGCCCGCGCAACGCTGTTCACCGTGAAGACGAGGCAGCGGCATCCCCAGCTTCGCACTTCGGCCACGCGGGCGGCGGTGACGACGCGCCAAGCCAAGTTGACGCTCCATGCGTTCAGCGAGCGGGCCAAGGCTTCCACGCCGCTCGACCAGGCGCCCACCAGCGGCGCGACCGGCGTGTGCGGACAGCGCGCCCGGAACGCCCGCAGCCGCTCGTGGTCGAACGAGGAAACCAGAAGCCGGCGGCCGCTGCCGGCGAGCAGATCGGCCGCGGCCGCGGCGGTGCCGGGGCCTTTCAACTCGACGTTGACCAACACGCGCTCCGGCACCGCGGCAAGCACCTCCTCCAGCGTGGGCACGCGCTCCCCGTGCCCCGCGTCCAAGCGGCGAAGCGACTCCAAACTGGCGTTCGCCAGCGCGCCGTGGCCGTCCGTGGTGCGGTCGAGCTGCTCGTCGTGGAACACCACGAGTTCGCCGCCGACGCAGCGCACGTCCAATTCCACGCCGTCCACGCCGATGCGGACGGCTTCGCGGAAGGCCGCCAAGGTATTCTCCGGTTCGAGGCCGGCCGCGCCGCGGTGGCCGATGAGCAGGAAGTCCTCGGGGCGTTGCGTTACCATCCGCGCCCATCATGAGCTATTTGGTGTTGGCGCGGAAGTACCGCCCGCGCACCTTCGCGGACGTGGTGGGCCAGCTGCCCGTGGTGCGCGCCCTCGCCAACGCGCTGGACAACGAGCGGCTGCATCACGCCTACCTCTTCTCCGGCACCCGCGGCGTTGGCAAGACCACGCTGGCGCGCATCCTCGCGGCGTGCTTCAACTGCGAGAAGGGCATCACCTCCGAACCTTGCGGCGCGTGCGACGCCTGCGCGTCCATCGCCGCCGGACGCTTTCTCGACCTCATCGAGGTGGACGCCGCCTCGCGCACCGGCGTGGACGACACCCGAGAACTGCTCAGCAACGCGCAGTTCCTGCCCGGCCAAGGCCGCTTCAAGGTCTACCTCATCGACGAAGTACACATGCTCACCGGGCACAGTTTCAACGCCTTGTTGAAGACGCTGGAGGAACCACCGGAACATGTGAAGTTCCTGCTCGCCACCACCGAGGCGAAGAAGATTCCGGTCACCGTGCTGTCGCGCTGCCTGCAATTCCACTTGAAGAACATGCTCCCGGAGGTTATCGAGGAGCAGTTGGGCAAGGTGCTGGCGGCGGAGGGCATCGAGGCCGACGCGGACGCGCTGGCCGTTGTCGCGCGCGCCGCCGCCGGCAGCATGCGCGACGCCCTCTCCATCACCGACCAAGCGATAGCCCACGGCGGCGGCGCGGTGCGCGCGGCGAGCGTGACCGACATGCTCGGCATCGCCGGACGCGACGAGGTGGGGGCGCTGCTGGACGCTTTGGCGGCCAAGGACAGCGCGCGCCTGCTTGCCGCGGGGGACGATCTGGCGGCGCGTTCGGTGGACTTGGGCGCGGTGCTCGGCGAGTTGCAGCGGGCGTTTCACGATTTGGCCGTGGCCGCCGAACTAGGCGCGGCGCCGGCCCCTCCCCACGAGCGGCTGCAGGGCGCGTTCGCAGCGGAGGACTTGCAGCTCTACTACCAGATCGCCCTCATGGGCGGGCGCGACATGGAGTTCGCGCCGGATCCCAAGGTCGGCTTCGACATGACGCTGATCCGCTTGGCTTCGTTCGAACCCGAGGCGGCGTTCGAACCCGAGGCGGCGCGCGAACCCGTCGAGGCGCGCGAGACCGTCGAGGCGCGCGAGACCGTCGAGGCGCGCGAGACCGTCGAGAAAAGTCCGCCGCGTGCGGTGGCGGCCAGCGATTCGGCGCCGGCCGCCGCTACTCCGGCGCCGACGCCGCCCGCGCGCGGCGACGCGCCGCCAACGGCCAAACCGCTTCCGCAACCCGCCGTCGAGCCGACCACCGCGGACGGTGCGGGGCAGCTGTCCGAAGCGTGGCACGCGATTGTGGCGAAGATGTCTCCCGCCGGCGTGACGGCGATGATCTTGAACAATGCCAATCTTGCGGCGCGTTCGCCAAACGCTTGGACCATTTTGGTGGACCCGGCGCACGAGACGCTCTTGAACGACAAGCAGCGGGCGGAAGTCGCGCGCTTGGCGGCGGACGTCCAAGGCCGGGAAGTTCGCGTGGAATGGCGGTTCGGAGCGCCGTTGGCGGAGACGCCCGCCGCCCGCGCCGCGCGGTTGCGGAAAGAACGCCAAGCCAAGGCGGAGGCGGCGTTGGACGCCGAACCCGTGGTGCAGACGCTCATCCGCGAGTTCGGCGCCCGGATCGTGTCGGCGGAACCCGTCGGCACGTCGTGAAGCGCCTTGCCGCCAGCCGTGGCCAGGGCAAGGCGCAAGGAATGAACCAGGAGGACCGTTGAAGATCGACGAAATGCTCAAGAAGGCCCGTGAAATGCAGCAACGGGTCGAGGCCGCCCGCGAGTCGATGAAGACCTTGCGCGCCACCGGCGAAAGCGGCGGCGGCATCGTCAAGGTTACGCTAAATGGCCACTACGAGGCGTTGCGCGTGGACATCGAACCGGCCGCCTTGGAGGAAGATCGGCAGATGCTCCAAGACCTGATCGCCGCCGCCATCAACGACGCCACACGCCGCGTGGCGGAGTTGCAGGAGGAGCACATGGGCGCGGTCGCCAAACAGATCGGCTTGCCCAATCTGCCCGGCGGCATCAAGTTGCCAATGTGACGCGCCTGAGCCCCCTCATTGATCGCTTGATCGACGCGCTGCAGGCGCAGCCGGGCGTAGGCCCGAAGACCGCGACGCGCACGGCTTTGCACCTACTGCAGCACAACCGCCCCGGCGCGCAGGCGTTGGCGGCGGCGCTGGCGGAAGCCGCGGAGCGCGTCCGCCGTTGCCGTTCCTGCCGCACCCTGACGGAGACGGCCCTGTGCGCCATCTGCGCCAACCCGCGCCGGGACGCCGCCGCGCTGTGCGTGGTCGAGTCGCCTTCCGACATCGTGGCCATCGAACAGGCCGGCGGCTTCAGCGGGCGCTACTACGTATTGCACGGGCGCCTCTCGCCCATCGACGGCGTGGGGCCCGAGGAGCTCGGCCTCAACGCGTTGCCGGATCGGGTCCGCGAGGCCGGCGCCACCGAAGTGATTCTGGCCACCAATCCCACCGTGGAAGGCGAGGCCACCGCGCACTACATCAAGGAGTCGCTGCGCGACACCGGCGCCGACGTGACGCGCATCGCCCACGGCGTGCCGCTCGGCGGCGAGCTCGAGTACATCGACGGCGGCACCATCGCCCACGCCTTGCAAGGTCGGCGCGCCGTTGGCTGAGCGCACCGGGCAACCGCCCGAACCGGGGCGCGGCCGCGCGCCCGGCGCCGCGGCGAACGCCGAAACCGCGGCGAACCCCAACGCCGCGGACGACACCGCGCTCATCGTCAACGACGCCGCCTTGGCGGCCCGCGTGGCGTCGCTCGGCAACGAAGTGGGCGTGGACACCGAGTTTCGCCGCATTCGCACGTTCCATCCCGTGCCCGCGCTTTACCAGCTCGCCGGCGAAGGCCGGGTGACGCTGGTGGACGCAACCGCGCCGGCCACTTTCGCCGCCTTGAAAGCGCTCCTGCTCGACGGCGAGCGCGCGAAGGTGATGCATTCCTGCTCGGAGGACTTGGAGGTGGTGGCGCACCACCTCAACGTGTGCCCCCGCAACGTGGTGGACACCCAGCTCGCGCATGCGTTCGTTTCCGCGGACGCCTCGGCCAGCTATGCAGCCTTGGTGGAGCACTACCTCGGCGTTCGCATTGGCAAACAGGAAACGCGCTCGAACTGGCTGCGCCGACCGCTCACGCCGGCGCAGCTGGAGTACGCGCGGCTGGACGTGGCCTATCTCACGCCGATTTGGCGCGCGCAGCGGGACGCCTTGCGCGCCGCCGACCGGATGCCTTGGTTCAAGGAGGAAATGCAGCGCGTATTGACCACGCCGGCGACGCCGCCGGAACGCTGGTACCGGAACGTCAAGGGGGCGTGGCGCTTGAAACCTTGCCAACTCGCGGTGCTGCGCAGCTTGGTGGCGTGGCGTGAGCGCGAAGCGCGCCGCCGGGATCTGCCGCGGGCGTGGACGGTGCGCGACGAGGCGCTGTTCACGATGGCCCGCTGGCCGCGCTTGCAGACCGAGGACGTTGCCAAAGTGTTGCCGGGGCGGGTTGGCCGCCGCTACGCCCCGGCGCTTGTGGAAGCGCACCAGCGCGGCTTGGCGGATCCGCATCCGCCGGCGCGCGAACCGCGCCCGCTCAGCCCGCGCGCCAGCGAGTTGGCGCACGCGCTGCGCGGCATCGTCGCGCGCCACGCGGAACGGCTGAACATCGCCCCGTCGCTGCTGGCCAGAAAGCGCGACGTGGAAGCCGCGGTGCGCCACCACCGCGATCAAGGCGAGCTGCCGGAACACTTCCGCGGCTGGCGGCGCGCCGTGCTCGGCGACGAGTTCCACCACACGCTGGCCAACGCATGGTGACCGCCGGCCACGAGGCCGGCTGGCGCAAGCGGTTCCGCGCCAGCCTCAGCGCCTTCGATGCCCGTTGGCGCGGCCGGTTGCCGCCGCGCCGGCGCGGGCCGGCGCGCCGGCCGCGTCAAGCGCCGTTCTGGGAACGCAAGACGCTGGCCGAGATGACGCACCGGGAGTGGGAGTCGCTGTGCGACGGTTGCGGGCGCTGCTGCGCGCTGAAGATCGAGGACGCGAACACCGGCGCGGTACATCCCACCGCCGTGGTCTGCCGCTTGTTGGACGTGAACACCTGCCGTTGCCGCCACTATGCGAACCGCCACGAGTTGGTGCCGGAGTGCCTGCCGCTGGACGCGCGGTCGCTACCGCGCTTCGACTGGCTGCCGGCGAGTTGCGCGTACCGGCGCGTCCACGAGGGGCGCGGTCTCGCCTGGTGGCACCCGCTGGTGTCCGGGGATCCGAACACGGTTGTTCAAGCGGGCATCAGCGTGCGCGGCAACGTCGTCTCCGAGGACGCGCTGCATCCGCACGAACCGCTCGACGGACACATCGTGCGCTGGGTGGAAGCCGAAGCCGCGCCGACGCGGGAATGAGCGCGCAGCTGCTCGCATGGATGGTGATCCTGGCCGCCGCCTGCGGCGCGGCGGCGCTGGCGTTCTTGGCGTTGCGCCGTTGGTCGCGGCTGCGCTGGCTGGCCGCCGCCTGGGTGTTGGCGTGGACGGCAACGCCGTTTCCCGTGAACGACGGGCACGTCGCGCCGGCGCTCGTGGTGTTCTTCTTCCGGGCTTTCCTGGAGGAGGAGGCCAACGCGCGTCCACCTCTCGCACTGCTCGTGCTGGCCACCGGAACGGTGGCGGTGATCTACGCCGTCGCCCGTTTGATCAATTGGGGCGTCGGCCAAGGCCGCGCGCCCCGCCGGGCGCGTTCGAGTGGCCGCTGAGGTCTAAGGCGTCTCGCTCCTATAACTGCTACGGCGTGTCGGCGGAAACCGTGTGTTTTCCAGTAAAAGAGCAAACGGAATGTATGACTTAATGGCGCGAGACGCCTAACAGGGTGCGCGGTGTCAGCGCCCCATCGGCACCGCGGACGGCCGTTGCGCGGATTCGCCTTGGAACGGTGCGGCGCGTTCCCGCTTCCTGATGCGCTCGGCTTCGTCGAGCAGGACTTGCAGGCGGTCGGCGAACTTGTGGTCGCCCTCAAGGCGGGCGGCCGCGATCTCATGAACGGTGACCTCGCGGGCATCGTCGCTGGTGGTCGCCGCGTGGATGATCTCCTCTTCGTTCGCGTCCAACTTGGTCCCATTGACGGAGCGCTTTGCTGGCATCCCTGATGTCCTTGGTCTGAGTGTGTTTCGTGGTACTGCGGATTGCTCATGTGCTGGACGCGCGCTAGGGCGAAACTGCCGGCAGCCTCTTACTCGCTATTAAAACAGGGACTTACGCTAGGACGCGCCGGTGGGCACCTCGTTGAAGGGAATGCCCTTGTCCACGCGCACATCCTGGGGTAGGCCGAGTACCCGCTCGGCGAGGATGTTGAGCATGATCTCGTCGCTGCCGCCGGCGATGCGGCCTCCCGGCGCGCCCATGAAGGCGGCTTGGAACATGCCGCGCGCTTCCGCGTAGGCCGGATCCGCTATCGCGCCGGAAAGCCCCATCAAATCCATGGCGAAGGAGGCCATGTCCTGCGTCTTGGAGGCCGCCACCAGTTTGCCGATGGAGTTCTCCGGGCCGGGCGTGTCGCCGCGGGACAGCGCGCTCAAGGCGCGATAGCCGGTGTACTTCAGGCCGGTCTCCTGCGCGTACCAGGTGGCGAGCTTGGCGCGCACCTGCTTGTCCTCGATGGCCGGCGCGCCGTCCAGTTCCACCCGGCGCGCCAAGTCGAACACCTGCTTGAAGCCCACGCCGCCGCCACCGCCGCCGATGGCCATGCGCTCGTTCATCAACGTGGTCAGCGCCACCTGCCAGCCTTGGCCCACCGCGCCGAGGCGCTGATCGTCCGGCACCCGCACGTCCGTGAAGTACACCTCGTTGAAGTTCGCGCCGCCGGAGATCTGCTTGATGGGGCGAATCTCGATGCCGGGGGATTTCATGTCCAAGAAGAAGTACGAGAGGCCCTTGTGCTTGGGCACCGTGGGGTCCGTGCGCACCACGAGGATGCCGTAGTCCGCGTAGTGGGCGCCCGAGGTCCAGATCTTCTGGCCGTTGATCACCCATTCGTCGCCGTCCTTCTCCGCCCGGGTGCGCAGCGCCGCCAAGTCCGAACCGCCGGCGGGTTCGCTGAACAGTTGGCACCAGATGTGCTCGCCGGACGCGAGCGGCGGCAAGTGCTTGCGCTTGTGGTCTTCGCTCGCCCACGCCATCAGGGTGGGCGCGGCCATGCCTTGGCCGATGGCGAACACGCTGCCCGGGGTGGCGAACTTGGCCTCTTCCTGATTCCAAACCACCTGCTCGATGGCGCTCGCCCCGCGCCCGCCGTACTCCTGCGGCCAGCGGATGCAGGCCCAGCCGGCGTCGTACTTGCGCTTCTGCCAGAGCTTGGCGGCCTGAATGTCGTCCAAGCCTTCGAGTTCCTGCCGGCTCGGCACGTTGGCTTGCAGCCACTCCCGCGCTTCGGCGCGAAAGGCGGCTTCTTCGGGGGTGTCGTTGAAATCCATGATCTGCCTCGTCTGCCGCCTTACGCCGCGGCTTGCGCCTCGATGGCGCGGATGAGTTTTTGCTGCCAAGCGGCTTCGCCGCCGATGTTCACGGAGAGCAGCTTGGCGCGCCGGTAGTGGAATTGGCAATCGAACTCCCACGTGAAGCCCATGCCGCCGTGGGTTTGGATGTTCTCCTTGGAAGCGTAGTAGTACGCCTGCGTCGCGCTCACCCGCGCCGTGGCCGCGGCCACCGGCAGTTCCGGCGCGTCCGTGCCGAGCGCCCACGCTCCGTAGTAGCAGTTGGAGCGGGCCAGCGTGTTCTTCACATAGGCGTGCGCCAGCTTGTGCTTGATCGCTTGGTAGCTGGCGATGGGCCGGCCGAACGCGAAACGGCCAAGGGCGTATTCCTTGGCCATCTCCAGCGCCGCCGCGGCGCCGCCGGCCTGCTCCCAGGCGAACAACACCGCGGCGCGGTTCAACAGCCGTTGCGTGAGCGCCCAGCCCGCGCCGGAAGCCCCAAGCGGTTCCGCCGCTTGGCCGTCGAAGGCGATGCGGGCATGGGAGCGGGTGGGATCAAGTGTGCGGACCGGCGCGCGCTGCGCGTCCGCCAGCTCGGTCAAATAGAGGCTTGCGCCATCGCCGCCATCCGCTTTGGCGACCACCACGGCGAAATCCGCGATGTCGCCGTCCGGTATGGGCAGCTTCACGCCGCGCAGTTGGCCGTTCGCGGCGGTGGTGGCGAGCTGTTCCGGCCGAGGTTCGCCGGCGCGTTCCGCGAGGGCGAAGGTGCCGATGGCTTCGCCGGTCGCCAATTTGGGCAGCCACCGCTCCTTCTGCGCGTCGCTGCCCGCCAACAGCAGCGCTTCGGTGGCCAAGTAGACGGACGACGAGAACGGCACCGGCGCCACCGCGCGGCCGAGTTCCTCGGCGATGACGCAGAGCTCCAAATGCGAGAGGCCCACGCCGCCGTGTTGTTCCGGGATCGCGGTCGCCATCCAGCCAAGGTCCGCCATCCTGTGCCAGAGCGCTTGGTCGTAGGCCGCCTCGCCATCCAGAATCGCCCGCACCGCCGCCGGCGGGCAATGCTGCTGCAAGAAGCCTTGCGCCTGCTCGCGCAAGAGGTTCTGTTCTGCGGAAAACTCGAAGTTCACGGACGCCACCTAGCCGAGGGCGAGAGTCGCATTGTACCCACACATTTGACGCAGCGTGTCCGTGCCAACGGCACGGCGCACCCGTAGTAGGGTGGCCGCGTCGCTGCCAGACCGTCGCCAGCTCCATGCCGGACTACCGCTCCAAGGTGCCCCATTACCGCTTTCCGAACACGCTCGGCGAGCAGGAAGCCGCGCTCGCCGCGCATCCGATGGTCGAACGGCTGGTGCGGGCGCGGCAGGCGCTGGCCGGGGACCGGCATCGCCCCATCTACCACTATGTGAATCCGGAAGGGATGCTGAACGACCCCAACGGCCTGTGCTTCTGGCAGGGCCGTTGGCATCTCTTCTATCAAGGCTATCCGCCGGAGGATCCGCGCCAGCATTGGGGGCACGCGGTGAGCGAGGACTTGCTGCGTTGGCGCGACCTGCCGTATTGCATCTATCCGCACCCGGAAGAGTGCTGCTACTCCGGCGCCACCTTGGTGGAGGCCGACCGTGTGATCGCGATGTACCACGGCACCAAGGTCGGCAACATGGTGGCCACCTCGAGCGACCCGCTGCTGCTCAATTGGACGAAACTCGGCGGTGCGCCGGTGATTCCCATCGCGGATCCGTCGGGAAAGCCGCTGCCGTACCGCGTCTTCGACCCCTGCGTTTGGAAACACGGCGGCCACTACTACGCGCTCTCCGGCGGCAGGGTGCCGGACGGCCCCGGCGGCGCCCCGCTGGCGGCGGATTTTCTGTTCCGCTCGCGGGACTTGCGCCGCTGGGAGTACCTGCATCCCTTCACCGAAGGCGACCGCTTCACGATGGTGGGCGACGACGGCGCCTGCCCCTATTTCTGGCCCATCGGAAGCAAGCACATGCTGCTCTTCTTCAGCCACCTGAGCGGTGGGCAGTACTTGCTCGGGGACTACGACACCGAGCGGCAGAAGCTCGTTGTGAACGACGCCGGCAAGTTCAACATGGGGCCGGTGGGGCCGAGCGGCGTCCATGCCCCCTCCGCCGCGCCGGACGGCGACGGCGTGGTGGTGATCTTCAACATGAACGCCGGCAAACGCACCAAGGGTTGGGATCAACTAATGAGCTTGCCGCGGCGGCTCTCCTTGGACGCGGACGGCGCGGTGCGGCAAGAGCCGGTTGCGTCCGTGGCGAGCGCCCGGGGCCGCAAACTGGCTGGCGCGCCGCGCACGCTGCCCGCCAATCAAGAAGTGGTGGTGGAAGGCGCGCGCGGCGATGCGCTGGAGGTCGCGGCCACGGTTGCGCCCGGCCGCGAATCCATGCTGGAAGTAAACGTGCTGCGCTCGCCGGGGCGCGAGGAATACACCCGCATCGCCTTCTACCGCGACCGCGGCTACCGCGACCACATCCGTGGACGCCGGCACATCGAGAGCTTGGTGACGCTGGACACCTCGTATTCCTCCACCGCGCCGGACGCGCGCAGCCGCGCGCCGGAAACCGCCCGCGTGCGGCTGGCACCGGACGAGCCGCTGGAACTGCGCGTGTTCGTGGACCGCAGCGTGGTGGAGGCGTTCGTCAACGGCCGCCAATGCGTGGCGGCGCGGGTGTACCCGGAGCGCAAGGACAGTACCGGCGTCTCCTTCCGCTCCCAAGGTGTGGACAGCCAGTTGACGCGGCTGGATGTTTGGGAGATGCAGTCCATCTAGGCGCGCCCTGCGGGGCGCGTTCGAGTTTGCGCGGCAAACTCCGTGCCTGTCGCAAAACTTGACTCATCCGTTAAGGTCTTCGCCTCTCAAGTAGGCTAGCGACTCCGGCGGCGGCTTACGGGGCATGTCGCCACCGCCGGCCGGCAATCGCCGCGGCGGCACGGCGACGCGCGGCGCGACGGGAGTCACGGTGAATCGGTCGAACACCGGCTGCTCGGTGCGTCACCTTGTCTTGACACCCGACGTGGTGGACGTACACTCCTCTGCCGTCTATAGGGTCCCTATTGTGGACAGCGAGGCGAGAGGGCGCACACGACCGTGCGGGTTCTGATAACGAGCGACTGTTCGCGCACCCGAGGGCGGTGGGTTCGGTATTTTCGGCCCGTCATGCTGCTCGCGTGCTTCTCGGCTTCCGTGGCGGCGCTAGCCGAGGATGTCGTGGAAATAGGCGACGCGGCGCTTCGCCGCTGCGTGGAGCAGGCGCTGGACAAGGCAGCGGGAGAGACCATCACGAATAGTGACATGGCTTCGCTCACCTACCTCGGGTGCTACGCTGGCGAGCTGTCGAATCTCGCTGGGTTGGAGTTCGGCACGTCACTGACCGATCTGCGGATCTACGCCGACGACATTTCGGATCTGTCGCCGCTTGCAGGGCTCGAGTCGTTGACAAACCTAGAGCTGGAGTTCAACTCCATCTCGGATATCTCGCCGCTCTCCGGCCTCACGTCGCTGAATTACCTTACCATCGGGCCGAGCCGAACCAAGGCGGAGCGGGAAGTCAACCCCATAGACGACATCTCCGCGCTCTCCAACCTCACGTCGCTGAATGTCCTGCTTTTGTTTTGGACCCACGTTGCGGACGTCTCGCCGCTACGCGACCTAACCGCCTTGAACAACGTGTATTTGGTGGACAACCGCATCTGCGACATCGGCCCGCTGGCGCAGAACGTCGGCCTCGTCGCTCCGGACCTTGTCAGTTTGGACGGCAATCCGCTGGGCGCTGCCGCTCACGACACGCATATTCCAACGCTGCAGGGCCGCGGCGTGTCCGTATACTTCGACCCGCCAACAGAGGCGCCGGCGGCTTGCTCGTCCGTGGAGGACGAGGAGGAGGCGCCGGCCGCCGCGCCGGCGAACCTGCGCGCCGTCGTGGGCGACGGCCAGCTGACCTTCCACTGGGACGCCGTTGCCGACGCCACCGGCTACCACTACCGCATCAAGGCCGGCACCGCGGAATGGGGGGCATGGACTTCCGTTGCCGGGGACGCCACCAGCCACACCGCCGAGAACCTCGCCAACGGCACCGCGTACTGGTTCCAAGTGCGCGCCATGCGCGGCGACGAGGCGGGCCCCGCGTCCGTGGAGATTTCCGCCACGCCGACGCCCTTGGAGGACGAGGAGGAGGCGCCGGCTGCCGCGCCGGCGAACCTGCGCGCCGTCGTCGGCGACGGCCAGTTGACCTTCCACTGGGACGCCGTTGCCGACGCCACCGGCTACCACTACCGCATCAAGGCCGGCACCGCGGAATGGGGGGCATGGACTTCCGTTGCCGGGGACGCCACCAGCCACACCGCCGAGAACCTCGCCAACGGCACCGCGTACTGGTTCCAAGTGCGCGCCGCGAACGGCGGCGGGACCGGGCCGGCGTCCGTGGAGATTTCCGCCACGCCGGCCGCCGAGGACTTCGTGGAAATAGGCGACGCGGCGCTTCGCCACTGCGTGGAGCGGGCGCTGGGGAAGGGCGCCGGGGAAGCGATCAGCCAAAAGGAGCTGACCACGCTGACGAGTTTGAGCTGTCGCAACGCCGGCGTCTCCAACCTCTCCGGCATCGACGCGGCCACTTCGCTGGCGGAACTCGATCTGCGCGACAACGCGGTGGCCGACATCGCCGCCTTGGCGGCCAATACCGGCCTCGGTAGCGGCGACACGGTGGACCTGCGCGGCAATCCGCTGAACGCGGCCGCCCACGGCACGCACATCCCCGCCTTGCGAAACCGCGGCGCGTCCGTCTACTTCGACAAACCCGCCGCGTCCCCACCGGTCGACATTCCCGACGCAGCGCTACGCCGCTGCGTGGAGCAGGCGCTGGACAAGGCAGCGGGAGAGACCATCACGAATAGCGACATGGCTTCGCTCACCTACCTCGAGTGCTACGCTGGCGAGCTGTCGAATCTCGCTGGGCTGGAGTTCGGCACGTCACTAACCGATCTGCGGATCTACGCCGACGACATTTCGGATCTGTCGCCGCTTGCAGGGCTCGAGTCGTTGACAAGCCTGATCTTGGAGTTCAACTCCATCTCGGACATCTCGCCGCTCTCCGGCCTCACGTCGCTGAATCACCTTACCATTTTGCCGAGCCGAACCAAGGCGGAGCGTGAAGTCAACCCCATAGACGACATCTCCGCGCTCTCCAACCTCACGTCGCTGTATGTCCTGCTTTTGGATTGGACCCACGTTGCGGACGTCTCGCCGCTACGCGACCTAACCGCCTTGGCCAACGTGTCTTTGGTGGACAACCGCATCTGCGACATCGGCCCGCTGGCGCAGAACGTCGGCCTCGCCGCTCCGGACCTTGTCCATTTGCGCGGCAATCCGCTGGGCGCTGCCGCTCACGACACGCACATTCCAACGCTGCAGGGCCGCGGCGTGACCGTGCACTTCGACCCGCCAACAGAGGCGCCGGCGGCTTGCTCGGCCGCGGACGAGGACCTCGTGGAAATAGGCGACGCGGCGCTTCGCCACTGCGTGGAGCGGGCGCTGGGCAAGGGCGCGGGGCAAACCATCAGCGAGACCGAAATGGCCACGCTCTCCGAGCTCTCCTGCGACGCGCGGTACGATGACGAAATACCGGACCGCCCTAGGCTCGACCCGGTTCACAACCCCCACGGCACCGTTTCCGACCTTGCGGGGCTGGAGTTCGCCGTCAACCTCTCGTCCTTGGAACTGCGCGGCAACGAGAGCCTCTTTGACCTCTCGCCACTGGCTGACCTCTCCTCGTTGACGAGGCTGGGCCTGTCCAACAACGACATCGCCGACCTCTCGCCGCTGGCCGGTCTCGCTTCGTTGACGCACTTGCTCCTAGTCGACAACGCCGTCACGGACCTCTCGCCGCTGGCTCGCCTCGCTTCGTTGCGGCGCCTGCTGCTGTCCGGAAATGCCGTCTTGGACCTCTCGCCACTCTCCCGCCTCACTTCGTTGACGCACTTGCTGCTAGTCGACAACGCCGTCACGGACCTCTCGCCGCTCGGAGGTCTCGCTTCGTTGGAGACCCTGCACCTCGGCAGCAACGCCATCTCGGACCTCTCGCCACTCGCGGGCCTCACATCGTTGACCGACTTGAGCCTCCATCGGAACTTGGTTGCGGACATCTCGGGGCTCGCCAAGCTCGTGTCCTTGGATTCGTTGAATCTGACCGGCAACTTCATCGTGGACGTGTCGGCGCTGCGCGGCTTGGAAGCGCTGACATCGCTGGCCTTGAGCAGCAACCGGATCTCCGACATCTCCCCGCTGGTGGACAACACCGGGCTTGGCGCGGGGTGGCTGTATCCGGACTACGTCAATTTGCGGAGCAATCGCATCCCGTGCGGGACCAATGCCCGCGGTGTCCATGCGTTGCGAAGCAGAGGCGCATCCGTGTTTGCGGACGCGGTACGCATCGGAGCACCAGCCCAGGTGACGGCAACGGCCGGCGACGAAACCGTCCAACTGAGCTGGCTAGCGCCAGCCGGCTGCCACGTCGTGCGCTACGAGGTGCGCTACGGCATCGGCGAGTCGCCCGATTTCGGCCCGTGGGACGCCGTTGAGGCCGTTGAGAACGGTGCCATGAACTACACCGTCGATAGCTTGATCAACGGTCGGCGCTATGCATTCGAGGTGCGCGCGATCGGCAGCGACAGCGCAGGACTGGTTCGCCGGACCGAGGTGGCCCTCGCCGAGGATCCCGTTGGGCCAGTGGCAATCGTGGATGAACGATTGAGCGCCGGCATCGCGCAGGCGTTGGGCAAGGCCACGCGACCAAGCCAGCCGGGTCGTCCGTTCGCATCCAGCCAATCGAGCGCGAGCGAAGTGGTCATCACGCAAGAAGACATGGCGACGTTGACGGATCTCGACTTGCGCGGGATGGACATCGCCGACTTGACGGGCTTGGAGTACGCGTTGAACCTGCGTCGCTTGCTGCTGTCGGGCAACCGCGTCACCAGCCTCGACGCAATCGAGGGCTTGCAGTTCCTGTCCGCGCTCGATCTCAGTGCCAATGGCTTGTCGGACATCTCCTCGCTCTCACGCCTGCATGCCTTGGAAAGGCTTTGGCTCAACGACAACGAGATCGCTGACATCTGGCCCTTGGCGGTGAACATGGAGCTTGGCGCGGGCGAAGTCCGTTCTCATGGCAGCAGCGACTACGTGGACTTGCGCGGCAATCCCTTGAACAGGGGCGCCACCCAACAGCACGTGCCCTCGCTGCGGGAACGAGGCGCCGCCGTGTTGGTGGACGACCCAGCGCACCTGCTGCCGGTCTTCGCGGCGGCGGGCAACCGCTGGCGGCAGAGCTTCGCCCGCATCGTCAATCCGACGGACCGACACGGCGAGGTAGGCGTGACGGCCATTGACGAGTCGGGCAACCGCCTGGGCCCGCTGACGCTGCCGGTTGGTGCTGGCAAGACCGTTCACTTCAATTCCAGCGACTTGGAGAACGGCAACGCGGAGATGGGCATGCATTCCGGCGTCGGCGCCGGGGCTGGCGCTTGGCGACTGGAGCTGCGTTCCTCGTTGCCAATCGAGGTATTCGCCTACATGCGCCACGCCGACGGGCTGGTGACCAGCATGACCGCCTTGGCGCCCGAGGCTTACGCGCAACACCGAATCCCGACCTTCAACCCCGGCAGCAACGGGCGCCAGACGAGCAGGTTGCGGGTGATCAATCCGACCGACAAGGTGGCGCGGGTTCTGCTCGAGGGCGTGGACGACGGCGGCACGGCGGCCAGCGCGGCGGTAACGGTTCCGGCTGGCGGCGCGCGGGAGTTCACGGCCGCGGCGCTGGAGCAAGGCGTCGGCCCCGGCATCGTGGACGGCGGCCTGGGCGACGGCGTGGGCAAGTGGCGGCTGACGGCGACTTCCTACGACGGCGTGCATGTTCTCAGCGTGCTCGACAACCCGGCCGGACATCGTGCGAACCTTTCAACCGAGCCCTCCGGCAGCGGCGGGGTCCATCACCTGCCGCTCTTCCCTTCCGCGGCTTCGCCGGGACGAGAGGGCTTCGTTCGCGTGGTCAACCAGTCGCCACGCGCCGGCAGCGTGCGGGTTCGGGCGTTCGACTCCGACGGGAACGCGGCGCCGGCGGGTACGCTTGCGTTGCCCGCGCACGGCGCCGTCCACTTCAACTCCCGCCAACTCGAACAGGGCAACGCCAAGGGGTTGACCGGACTGGCCGTCGCGCAGGGCGATTGGCGCTTGCAGCTGCACTCGGACTTGGACCTCGGCGTGTACGGCTATGTGCGGACAACGAGCGGATTCGTGGACAGCATCCACGAGACAGCGCCGGTCACAGGGACGGGAGCGCACCGGATCGTTTTCTTCAATCCAGCGCGCAACACGCGCCAAGCGAGCTGGCTGCGCGTCGTCAACATGGGCGACACGCCGGCGAACGTGCGCATCACCGGCACCGACGACGACGGCACGCCGGCGGCAGACCCGGTGCGCTTGACGATCCCCGCCAACGCCACGCGCGACTTGACGGCGGAGGATCTCGAGACGGGCGGGGCCGACGGCGTCGCCGGAGCGCTGGCCGAAGGTTCGGGCAAGTGGCGGCTGTTGGTGGAGTCCGACGGTGTGTTGGCGGTGCTGAGCCTGCTACAAGACGACGCCGGGCGCCTCACCAACCTGTCGCGGTAAGGTGAGGCGCCAGTGCGTGGCGGCGCGGGTGTACCCGGAGCGCAAGGACAGCGCCGGCGTCTCCTTCCGCTCCCAAGGCTCGGACAGCCAGCTAACGCGGCTGGACGTTTGGGAGATGCGGTCCATCCGCTCGCCGCGCAGACACCCCAAGCCGACACCGATATGAACGACGACGCGCCCTTGCCAGCGGCCTGGTGTGCTATTTCCGTGGGTGGAAGGATTGGGCGGCGTGAAACGCCCTTGGCGCATCGCCGGCACGGAGCGGCGACGACATTCCAGTCGGTGTCGACGAACCGCGAAGCGCGACCGTGCGTGGGCGAGATCAATCACTTCAACTTCAATCCGGACCACCCAGCTGTCCCGCCAGTCTGTGCAATAATCCGGCGTAGTCACCGCATTTCCGATGCAACACCGGCACCTGAACCACGAGCGTTTCACCCTCGCCGCCATTGACGACATGATCGCCCGTGGCAAGTGGACCGATTGGGCGGCGCTGCGTCGCGCTGCGCTCAACGAACGGGCGGTGCTCGAGAAGATCGTGCGGGTCTGCGTCCACCAGACTCGCGATCCCACCGCCCAGCGCCACCACTTCTGGATGCACTGGTGCAACCACCATGCCTCAGCCGCTCGGCAGCTTGGCGACGCTTCCTGACTGGGAACGCGTGCTGTCCGCGGCGGCGCACCTGCAGCGCGTCGTGCCAGATGCCGTGCTGGTGGGAGGCACGGCGGCCGCGATCCATGCCGGTCATCGGCGGTCGCGGGATGCCGATCACGTGGTTGGCGACTTGCGCCAACGGTTTGACGACGTTGTGGCGCAGATCGAATCCGTGGCGGGATGGCGGACCGCCCGCGTCGTCCGCCCGGTGATGATCCTCGGCAGACTCGACGGCATCGAGACTGGTGTGCGCCAGCTCATTCGCAAGACGCCGCTTGAGACGACGACCGTAGCCGCGCCAGACGGCACGTCGCTGAGGATTCCCACTCTCGCCGAGATCCTGCGCGTGAAGGGAGTGCTGATCCTACGCCGCAACGCCACCCGCGACTACTTGGATTTCGCGGCGCTGGCGGATCGATTGGGCACCAAGGCCGCCATGTCTCTGGAAACGTTCGATGCCCTCTATCCGCAGGACAGCGGCGAATCGACCTTGCAGCAGCTGCAGGCGCAACTGGCGAATCCGCTGCCCTACGACCTCGACGCTCCGAACTTGGCAGAATACAAAGCGCTGGCACCCCGTTGGCAAGACTGGGACGCGGTGCGATCGGTCTGTGCCCGCATCGCCATCGCCACTTTCGACCATGTATGTCGGCGTGGCGGCGCATGAGCGCGCCGAACGCCCACGGCTTTGCGCCTGACTGACGCCGCCGGCGCATAGTTCGGGGCCGCGCCGAGCCGCCCCGCGGCCAACGTCGTGGCGTTGCTGGCGCGCCCTTGATCCCACACCTCGGTTCGATTTGACCGTGACGGCCGGCGTGGCGGCGCTGGGTCGTCGCAGCTGTACGCGATGCGCCGCGCGCGATCACGGTTTGCAAAATCCGCAGCGGCTGGTGAACGATCCGCGCGCGCGTCCGCAGCGTTCCGGGGCGGCGGCGACATCGTCGATGGTGGCGCCGTAGAACTTGCGAAAACCATGTTCCGTGTATGTAGACGCCGGGCGAGCGCGGCTTGGAGATGGTGAGGCACGCGGCGCGATGCAGCACCACATAGTCCGGGCTGAGTTTGCGCCGCACGTTCACAACATAGCCGGTGGGATGCAACTCCAGCCAAGTGCGCGGTAGGCGTCGTCGTCCCGGTCGAATAGGATCATGGCGGCAACGGCGGTTGCGGTCGTCGGCAACACCAGCGCTCCGGCAAGCGCGGACAAGATCGGCGTGTCGGGAGAGGGCGTTGGGAGCGAGGCGGCGGTAGGGACATGGCGGATGCGCGCCGTTGGCGACGGATGTGGCGGCTGTGACCGCTGTGACAGGCGCGGGGATCATAGCTCTCGGCGCCGCGCCGCCGCGAACGCAGGCGGCCAGGCACAGCGAGCACCAAGCGTCTCGCCGGGCGCAGAGGCCGGCTACGGGATTCTCAAGGCGGGCCGCCTCGGCGACGTGCTGGACGACCTGCGCCAGCGCGGCACCGCCGTCGAGGAGTGCCGCAAGGCGGTGGCGTATCTCGCCGAACGGTGCGACCGGATTGGGATTCGGTCGCTCGGCCAAAACAGGCGCTCTGTTCCAGCTGCTCACCGCCATGTGTACAAGCAACGCCTTCAGCGGATTCGATTGGGGCATGTTGGCATCGCAAGACAAGCCACGCATCGATCGACCCGTCGCCGGTGGATTATGATTCGCTCGCTTGGGCGGGGAACGACAAGCATGGCCGAGTCCCCCCCAAGGTCTAGCCCGACAGCCGAAGCGCTTCTGTCGCCTCGTCCTCAAGCAGCTCGCCCAATGCCTCCGTCGGGAGTGCGTCAAGGAGCATCACTCCACCACGACGGTTTAGGCGGATCATCCAGTCTCGAAATACATCGCGGTCAAACAGCTTGCTTTTGCGTCCATCCCGCTGCCAGCGATCTAGCATGACAGCGTAGATCGCCCGCAGGATTTCGGGATTCATGGACACGGATGGCCGCTCGATTAGGGCGGATCGAATGTCCTGTCGATGCATCAGGATCTGAAGAAAGAGCGGTGGATCATCCGGCGCGACTTCATTCGCGATGTGCCCTAGCCACCACAATCTGGACAATGCGTTGTCGCGTATCAGTGCGCGGTTCCCATTGGCGAAGAAGTGATTTGTGACCTTCCGTACTGCGTTGTCGTTCTCTGTCGGCCGGTCATGCAACCACCGCTCCCGTATGTAGGCAGCGCATTCACGGTGGCATAGGTACGTCCAAAACCGCTCGTCGGCCGCATCCTTCGGCTTGAGGTCGCGCAGCGCACCGTAAAAGCGAATCGCGTTTTGGGGATCCTGAACGGTGCTGTGGCCGCCACAGTCAAGCAGCGGCGCAAGTTCTGTGGCGACCACATAGGTCTCTCCGAGAGCTCGTTCGACGCCCACCGGTCGTGGGGGATCGTCCGTTCCGTGATAGTACCACTCCAAATGGTTCGCCACTTGGGCTTTCATCGCCCGGAGCGCCGCTTCAGTGTAATAATGGAAACGACTCATTCGGTAGCCCAATCATCATCAAGGCAAGGCATCGAACCGAATGGGTCTTCCAGAAGCCGTTGTGCATCCTCTAGCCTATTCGCGTGTTTGGTGCCAAGCTGCTGAAGTTTGTGCTCCTTGAGCTTCGCATCCAAAGAACGAAACCACCGTCGCCCCTCGTAGTCACTTTCGCTCGAGTCCGCCTCGACCAAAACGTAATGGAGAGCCGGCAGGTAGATGCCATTCATCAGATAGTTCGCGTCCGCCTTGCCGTCGAGGGACTTTCTCGCCCTCGTGAGTCGCTGGTGATCGTTGTTGGACAGTTGGATCTTTACTTGTTCATCCTCGATGTTGCAATTCCATCGTCCCTCTCGCCAGTTGGCTATGGGCGTAAGCACAGTACCGGCTGCCGCGGTCACTGAGGGTGCGTCCGTAAATTCCTCGTGCCACCCACGCGACCTAAAGTCGCGAATCAACCGCGTCGCCACCACGAAAGGCCGCATTTCGACAAGGCCACGCAACAAACCGGGCGACAATTGTGTCCTCCAAGTGCGAATCCGAGGTCCTGTATGCTTTCCTTGTGTGGGTCGTCGAGCACTCGAGGATAAGCATGAAGCTGGCAGCGCCCGCTTCGATTTGCTCAAGGATGTCCTCGTCGCTCAGGCTGAAGTCGGCAGCGATGTCGACGCGCGAAGCGCCTCGTTGTCGTCGGAGGTCCATTTGGACCTGGAACTCGGCGTCTGGATAGTCGTTACTGTGAGGCCTGAGGACGGGGTGCGGGAACGCCTTCTTGAGATCGAACTTCATCCTTCGGCTCCGATGTCACCAATGACAGGTTGAAGTCTCCAGGCGCGACCATCCAATGGCTCGTCGCCGACAACCTCCAAGACGATGCGTTGACCCGCCTTGAAGTCCAAGGAATGAGCGGCAAGCGCCACGACTCCGCCCGGCACCACCACGCGGAGGTCCGAGCGACGCACGACATTCGAGTCACCGGCCTCTGCGAGATCAAGCCGAACTGCCTTCGCGTCCTCCGTTGGCGTGAACGCAACGCGAATCCCATCTCCCGCACCGGCAAGAAGTCGAAAGTCACTAAATGAAACGGCACTTCGTGCGCGACCTCCGCCAGCCGCGCCGCTGTCGCCCGTTCTGTCTTCATCTCCTCCAGCACCGCCAGGAACGCCGCCGTTGCCTTCGCGCTGCCGTTCGATTGGCCCCGCGCTACCTTCCTGCCTTTCCCCATCGTCGCCCGTGTCGTCGCCCGATGCGTCGGGAAGCGACGCGTTCCGAGTGCGGCGAATGGGACGTAGTTGGATCACATCCTTTGTTCCGAAACCCTGCTCGACTCTTTCTCCATCGCCGAACGACTCGTCGGGCTCGATGTCTGGCAAGAGGCGAGCGAGCTCCGATACCACTTCTGGCGTGCCCGTCGTCGGCACTGCAGCGACCTCTCGCAACTCGCGACGAACCCACTCCACTATGCGATTGAGGGCTCTCCGACCACGCCTTCGGTCCGCCTCGTCAAGCCGATCCGGCTCAAACTGGTCGTGCTCTGGGTTCTCCATGTCACGCAAGAGTTCATTGCCTTTCTCCGCTTCGAAGCGAAGCACCGCCGCGAAATCTTGCAGGTTCCGAAATTGAAGCAGCTTGTCTTGCTTCGACGTAATCAACATGCCGGTCTTGCGAATTAGGCCAACTTTTCGCGGCAAGCCTTCTTCTACGAGAATCCACAGCCGACAATGGCCCAAGTCTTTATCCTCAAGTTCCTTGACAATGCTCTCGCCACTTTCAAGTGCACGGTAGAACGCGTACGCTTCTTCGAGCGCATCGCCGTCGTCGTCGAAGTTCGCACGTAAAGCACGCAAAAGACCATCAAACGTGTCTGCGAGCGTGTTGTTGTCGATCTGCCAATGGTCAAACATCGAGTCACCAGACTCCGGCTCGACAAGGACCTCTAAGCGACCTTCAGCAATGGCGCAGAAGTAGCTCTCCACGACGCTCTTCGCTACTCGACTCTGCCAACCACGTTCATCGGCAAACCCGGCAATCCACAGAGAGGTGCCGGGGCTGTCCCGTCTTTCCTCGACCTTCTCTATGTCCTTAGGAATATCACGACCCTGTAGTTTCTCGCAACCTTCGGTAATCCCAAAGAACCCCTCACCTCGAGTTGTGCCGCCGGGCGAGTCGTGCGACATCAAGACAGCCTTTCCTTGGCAGCACTTGGCCGTACCAGACATGGACCAATAGAATACCGTCCTTAGCTGCGACACCACAAAAGGCGCGTACTTCCCAATACCGTGCGAACCACCAGCAACCCGATCTTGTTTGTAACTCGACCCTTGAGACTTCACCAGAGCCTTCCACCGTTCGCCATCTAGCCCTATCGTGTTGTAATCCGCCACACGAAGGAAGGTGATTTCTTTCTTATCGAGCAGGTTGAGCGCACGCCGCAGCTCCTGCACGGCTCTGTCATTTTTCGCGTTTTCGGCAACTGGCAAGCAAGCGCTCACATGTTGTACGAGCTGCTCTTGTCCCAATCCCGATCCTTTGACTCTGACCAAGTCGAATACGACTTGGACGTCATCGGCAGAGTCCGTCTTGGCATCGAGCGAGTTCTGAATCGTCTCCCGCGCCAAGCTCCCGAGAGGAGACCCGCCGAAGTGCGCCATGCCCGGGTTGTTGTAGCCGTCCTCGGTTCCACCGTCCGTGAGTGGGAAGCGCCAGCCTATTCCTTCCATGCTACGACCTCGCTATGGACCTCGTCAAGGCACCGCTCGCCTACAACTCGTGCCAATTTCGGACATACGGCATTGCCGAGAAGTCGGTACTTCTCGTTGTCTGGTAGCTCCGGGAAGAGCGCTTCAGCGTCGAATCCTTGCAGCTGCGCCACTTCATCGATGCGTAATCTCCGAATGCCCCATTCGTCCTTGATGAAAGGGACGTTGTGGCCACCTGTACCCATATTGGCGGTCAGTGTTGGGCAGAGACCACTGGATTTCTCGCGAACATACGACCGACGCAGTTGGTAAAGGCTGTGTTGCGAGGATCCTTGAGCTATTCCTTTAGCGATCATCTTGTGGTAGCGGTTGTCGGATGGAAGATAGTCAGCGTCCGGCGACTTTGTAGTCCGGTCCACGATGTCGTGGAGGTCGCGCAGATTTGGATTGTCTGCTGGTGCTGTTGTGAAGGGATTGCGCCGGAAGAAGTGCCTTGAGGCAGCGAGCATGAATACCCGACGACGATCTTGGGGCACGTCCGTGACGTCCTTGACGTTGACGCGCCAACATGATTCGCGCCTAAACCAATATCCAGCACCTCGCAATTCGCGCTGGATCTGGTCAAACCACCAGTGGTCGTTGCCATACATGATGTAGTCGACATTCTCGAGTACAACAACTTTCGGCCGGTTGGTCGGGCCGAACTCTTTCAGCAACCTTGGGATGTGGAAGAAGACCTCGCCCCTCCCATCGTCAAAGCCCTTGCGGTCGCCGGCTTGGGAGAAGCTCTGGCAGGGGAATCCTGCGGTCAGCACATCAACGGGTTTCAGCTGATCTTGTTCGATGGTCACATCCCTAATGTCCTTTTCCACAACGCGCACTCTCGGCAATCGGTGGCGGAAGGTGGTACAAGCGGCACGATTGTCGTCTGTCGCCCAAGCCACCTGAAAGCCGGCGGCGACCATTCCGCTCGCGAATCCTCCCATCCCGCTGAACAGGCAACCGACCGTTGGGGCAACGTCGCACATCGTCTGGGCCGGAAGCGCTTCTGATCGCTTCGGAGACGTCGTTCGCACGGGGGGCCTCATTCCGACCGCAGGCTGCCAACGCACACTGCTGCGCGAACGATGACCTCCACGAGGTTCGGGCGCGGGCATGGTTCCTCTCAGATCATGGACACGTTATGCAGAGCTTATCCACAGATGGCGTGGAATGCAATGTCAATGTCGAACGACTCGACGAACTCGACAACCAGGACTTGGCGGCGAAATGCTCGCGCTAAGCCGCTCAAGCGTCATGGTCTCGCTGCCCCATTCGCGTGAGCACTGCGCGGGAGACCGCAGCCGCCGGCGACGCACTTGCCTCACCAGCCATCCGCGCCGCCGGAGGAGAGGTTGGTCAGGTGCCCGCAGGGGCTCGCCGCGCAGCGTCAACCGCCACGCGATGGGCCACTCGCGCCAGTGTTCCAGCGCAGTGAGCGCAAACTCCTCGGCACGGAGAATGCGCGCTTCGCCGGCGGCGTTGATCAACGCCCCGGAGTCGTAGCCGGACGGCTGCCCGTCTTCGCGGCGCATGCGATACAACATCAAATCGCGGCCGTCGTCCAAGCGCAGCGCGAACCAATCCCAACCGGCGTACTCCGGCACCAGCGCGCTGGTGCTCCACTCGCGGTCCAGCCACGCCCCGCCGGCGACGTGGTGCGTCTCGCCGTCCACACGCAGCCGCCCCTGGGCGTCAATGCGCGGAATGGAATAGTAGTAGGAGGCGTTGTTCGGTCCTTCTCGGGAAAGGCCGCTCTCGCCTTGGCGCACGATCGGTTTGCCGCCGCGCAAGACGAGGTCGATCGCGAACCGGGTTGCCGCGGCTTCCAGCCGCAGGGGCCAGAAGGCCGTTGCCGCGGACGTGTCCGCCTCTGGCGCGTCCGACGCCACACTGGCCAGCCGCCAGCTTTCCAAATGCACCTCAAAGGGCGTCGCGCGGGCGCCGGCCAGGGCCGGATGACCGCGCGCGAAACGCTCCTCGTGCAAGTGACGGCGCGCCGCCACGTCCGAAACCGCCACAGGCGTCGGCCCCGGCATCGTGGACGGCGGCCTGGGCGACGGCGTGGGCAAGTGGCGGCTGACGGCGACTTCCTACGACGGCGTGCATGTTCTCAGCGTGCTCGACAGCCCTGCCGGACATCGTGCGAACCTTTCAACCGAGACCTCCGGCAGCGGCGGGGTCCATCACCTGCCGCTCTTCCCTTCCGCGGCTTCGCCGGGACGAGAGGGCTTCGTTCGCGTGGTCAACCAGTCGCCACGCGCCGGCAGCGTGCGGGTTCGGGCGTTCGACTCCGACGGGAACGCGGCGCCGGCGGGTACGCGTGCGTTGCCCGCGCACGGCGCCGTCCACTTCAACTCCCGCCAACTCGAACAGGGCAACGCCAAGGGGTTGACCGGACTGGCCGTCGCGCAGGGCGATTGGCGCTTGCAAGCTGCACTCGGACTTGGACCTCGGCGTGTACGGCTATGTGCGGACAACGAGCGGATTCGTGGACAGCATCCACGAGACAGCGCCGGTCACAGGGACGGGAGCGCACCGGATCGTTTTCTTCAATCCAGCGCGCAACACGCGCCAAGCGAGCTGGCTGCGTGTCGTCAACATGGGCGACACGCCGGCGAACGTGCGCATCACCGGCACCGACGACGACGGCACGCCGGCGGCAGACCCGGTGCGCTTGACGATCCCCGCCAACGCCACGCGCGACTTGACGGCGGAGGACCTCAAGACGGGCGGGGCCGACGGCGTCGCCGGAGCGCTGGCCGAAGGTTCGGGCAAGTGGCGGCTGTTGGTGGAGTCCGACGGTGTATTGGCGGTGATGAGTCTGCTGCAAGACGACGCCGGGCGCCTCACCAACCTGTCGCGGTAAGGTGAGGCGGTCTCACGGCGATCCGCGAACGCCCGCATCCCCTCGACCGAGTCCTGCGACCGCCAAGAACGCCTTGCGCGTTCCTCACCTGTCGTCCGCGGTCAGAACCAAGGTTCCGGTGGTGGAGAGCGTGCCGCCGGTGCCGTTCACAACGCACGCGGTGGCCGGGGTTTGCTTTCCTTCCACGCCGTTCACGCCGTCCTCGGCGGTGCGCGAGAGCTGGCGGTAGGCTTCCACCAAGAGTTGCATGCCGTACATGCCGGAGTGGTTGAAGGAAAGGCCGCCGCCGTTGGTGTTGATCGGCAGCCGGCCGCCCGGCGCGGCGTCGCCGTTCTTCCAGAGCGTGTAGCCCTCGCCGCGCGGCGCGAGGCCGAGCATCTCGGCGGTGATGCCGGCGGTGATGGTGAAGGAATCGTAGATCATGGCCATCTCCATGTCCGCCGGGCCGAGGCCCGCCATCTTGTAGGCGGTGGCCGCGGAGCGGGCGGCGGAGGTGGCGGTGAAGTCCTCCATTTCCAGCATGTTCTGATGGCCCATGGATTCGCCGGCGCCGGCGATCCACACCGGATTCGTGCGCAGGCCGCGGGCGATCTCCGGGCGGGCGACGATCACCGCGCCGCCGTGGTCGGTGACGAGGCAGCAGTGGTAGAGGGTGAGCGGCCAGGCGATGAGGCGCGCCTCCATCACGTCCTCAATGGTGATGGGGCCGCCGAAGGGGCTTTGCGTTTTGTCGTACATCACGGCGCGGGGGTTGAGCGTCGCCCACTGGCGCGTGACCACCGCGATGTGGGCGAAGTCCTCTTGGCAGGTGCCGAAGCGGTGGAAGTGCCGCACCATCGCGTGCGCGTACTGCGAAGGCGCGCCGAAGGTGCCGTAGGGGATGGTCATCTCGGCGCCGGGGCTGATGGGGCCGCGGCCGCCGCCCCCTCCACCACCGCCGCGGTACGACCAACCGGCCTCGCCGTGGCTCACCAAGGCGATGTCGATGATGCCGGCGTGGATGGCGGCCAAGGCGTGGTGAACGTGGATCTGAAACGAGCAGCCGCCCACCGAGGTGGTGTCCAGATAGCGCGGACGCAGCCCCAAGTGTTCGCACAACTCGCCGCTCCAGCCGGCGGAGAACACGCCTTGGATGTCCGCGATGGGGATGCCGGTCAGCGTCGAGACGTTCTTGATCGCTTGGATGTGGTGTTGCAGCGAGGTGACGCGCTCGCCAATGAGCTCCATCGGATAGCCGATGACGTCGCTTTCCGCCGCGCCGACGATGGCGGCGGCGTTGCTGAGGTTGGGGGATGCCATGGGTCTACTCCTCCACCACGCGCCAGAACGGGATGAAGGTGTCGTCGTTCGCCTGCTCGAACTCCACCGCCACGCGGGCGCCGATTTTGATTTCCTCCGGCTTGGCGGCGTCCACGCCGCGCAGCACGGTCATCATGCGGTCGCCTTCGTCCAAGTCGATGAAGGCGGTGACGTAGGGCACCTCCTCGGCCCAGCCGCCGAAGGCCCGGTGCTGCACGGCGAAGGTGTGAACGCGCCCTTTGCCGCTGCCTTCGATCCACTCCAAATTCGTGGAATGGCAGAACGGGCAAATGAAACGCGGATACCAGTGCACGCGGTTGCAGTCGCGGCAGCGGGGCAGCATGAGCTTGCCCTCTTTCGCGCCCTCCCAAAACGGCGTGGTGTGTTGTCCCCGCGGGGGAATGGGTTTGGTGTAGGCCACGGCGGTCTCTAGCAACGATGTCAACGAAGAGGAATCGGGTAACTTACCACGACGACGCAGTGGCGGCGTTTGGGGACGCCAATGTCGGGGACGAAGTGATCGGCAAGCGCCCGCTGGCGCCGTCTCACCTCCCGCCGCCCGTCATCGTCCGGTACGCCACGAGCGCATGCTGGTGGAACGACGGGATGCCAAAGGAGTAGCGCCCGGCGTGTTCGACGAGCACGCCGGCCTCCACCGTCGCGTCGACCACCTGCATCGGCGACAAGCCGGCGGGATTGTAGGCTGCGGGAAGTTCCTCCAGCGCGTTCACGACCTCATGCAGATACCGCGGCTGCTCCGTGCCGCCATCGTCCATTGCGGCCGCCAAGAAGTACGCGATGCCTTTGGGGACGCGCATGGCGGAAAGCCGGGACTCGTAGTATTGGCTGCGAATCCGGTTGCCGTGCGCCAACGCCGCGTCAAGGAACCTGTTGGTCGGTGTTCCGTTCGCGTCGCGGGCTGCCACCGCCCCCGCGATGTAGCCGTGTACATGCTGAGGAAACCCCTTCGACGCGGCGGCGAGTTTCTCGCCCACATCGTGCGCGCAGGCGATGCGAAGATTCGCAAGCCCGCGCACGATGGCCTCCCGCGCTTCACCCGGGCTCAGCAGGCCGAGGCGCAGGTGCAGCGCGCAACGGGAGATGGTGTGCGGATCGTCGTTCGAGTCCGCAAGCACCCGCATCGAGTGGGGCAACCCGGCGCACACCACCATGATCGGGCAACCGTGCAGTCCCTCGTGCAGCACCCGCAGCATCCGGCGCGCCGGTGGTTCGATCGTTTGGATTTCGTCGATGCTCACAATCATCGTCTGGTCTTCCCACCATCCGGTGTCTTTGCTCAACCGCAGCATCTCGGTGATCGGGAGGTCGGGCACGACGGGATTGTCCCAATCGAACTTGCCGACGCCCGCTAGAGATAGAGATTTGGCGCGTCTGGACTCGCCGACGATCCCCAACGCCTTGCGTTCGCCCACCGGCATGGCCGAAGCGATGAGGAACATCAAGCTCTTGCCATCCACGGGAATGTCGGCGGTGGTCATGGCAATCGTCAACACCCCGCTTTGGTCGGCTTGCTGGCGTTCGACGAACCTGCGCAGCAGTTGCGTCTTGCCCGAACCGGGCACGCCATCGATCAAAGCGATGCCGCCACTGGGGTCGGCCTTCTGGAAGACGTATTCGGCATAGGCGGAGAGCTTGGCCAACTCGTCGCCGCGCCCCGCGAAATGCGGCGGCGCGTTGCACTCGGTGCCAAGCAACGTGTTCCCAACCACCGCACTCACCGCGCACTCTCCGGTTTGCGGACGCTGACCGCCACCCGCTCGTCTTCTTGGGGTGATTATAGGGCGTGGCGGCGAGTTGGCGGAACGACGCGGAACACAAGCAACGGTCACGCGCTCATGCGTTGGCGCGCAACGACTTCGCCGCCGTATTCCTCCGCCAAGGCCCGCACCACGCGCGGCGTCACTTCGGCGACCGTACACGGACCGGCGATGGCGGCCAACGTGGTCACGCCGACGCCCGCCAAACCGCAGGGCACGATGCCGGCGTAGGGCGCCAAGTCCATGTCCACGTTGAGGCTGAGGCCGTGGTAGCTGCGTCCGCGCCGCACCCGCAGACCCAAGGCGGCGATCTTGTCGTTGCCGACATAAACGCCGGGCGCGTCCGGTCTCGCGTGGCCGACGACGCCGTAATCCGCCAGCACGCGGATGAGACCGGCTTCGATGCCGCACACCAAGGATCGCACCGTCAGCCCTCGGCGTGGCAAGTCGAACAACAAGTAGGCCACCAGCTGGCCGGGGCCGTGGTAGGTGATTTGGCCGCCGCGGTCGCTCCGCACCACGGGGATGCCACCGGAAGCGCGGAGGAACTCGGCCTTGCCGGCCTGTCCTTGGGTGAAGACCGGCAGGTGTTCGGTGAGCCAGATCTCGTCTCGCGTGGCGCTGTCGCGATCATCCGTGAACTCGCGCATGGCGCGGAAGACGTCCTCGTAGCGGGTGTCCGCGCCGAGGTGGCGGACGAGGATCTCGCGGGCGCGCGCGCCGCGTTCGCCGCGGGTCAACTCGGCTCCTCGGGGCCGTTGTCCTCTTCGCGTTCTTCCGCTTGCGTTGCGTCGTCGCCGGCCAGCCCGAGCAGGTCCCGGAACAACAGATAGAACCAATCTCCCATCTTGGCCAACGCACCCGCTTCCTCCACGCCCGCATCCGCCAACAAGGGAATCTCCGCCAACGGCTCGCCATCCAAGCTCACGCGCACCAGACCGATTTGCTCGCCCGCGCTGATCGGCGCCTCCATGTCCGCCGGCAGGTCGATCACGGCTTGCAGGTCCTCGCGCCGACCGCGCGGCACGGTGACACGCACCGCCTCCGCTGTGGTGGCGCTGACGTCCTCGGCCTTGCCGTACCACACCGGGCGTCTGGTCACCACTTCGCCGGCGGCGTAAAGCGGCTGGCTCTCGAAATAGCGGAAGGCGTAAGCAAGCAGTTTCTGCGCGTCCCGAAAGCGGGCGTTGTCCGTCTCGGCGCCCATCGTCGTCACCACAAAGCGCGTCCCGTCGCGCAGCGCCGAGGCAACCAGGCAGTAGCCGGCGGCGTCCGTGAGGCCGGTTTTCACACCGTCCACGGTCTTGTCGCGCCACAGCAGACGGTTGCGATTCGGCTGCTTGATGTCGCCGTATTCGAAGGATCTCTCCGAGTACATCGCGTAGTGCTCCGGATAGCGGCGGATCAATTCGGCGGCGAGCACGGCCATGTCCCGCGCCGACGAGTAATGCCCCTCGTCCGGCAACCCGGTGGCGTTCACGAACTGCGACGCCGTGAGGCCAAGCTCCTCGGCGTGGGTGTTCATCATGTTCGCGAAGCCATCCTCGTCGCCACCGAGGAACTCCGCCAACGCGACGCTGGCATCGTTGCCGGATTGAATGACGATGCCGCGCAGGAGATCCTCCAAGCGCACCATGGTGCCCTCGCGCACAAAGGTCTTGGAACCGCCCGTGCGCCACGCCTTCACGCTGATGGGCACTTGATCATCCAAGCGCACGCGACCAGCGGCGATCTCGCTGGCGGCGACATAGCTCGTCATGATTTTCGTCAGACTTGCCGGCGGCAGCGGCGCGCTGCTGTCCTGCTCGGCGATCACATGCCGCGTGTCCGCGTCCATCAGAATGAAGCTCTTGGACGAGATGGGCGGGATGCCCGGGACAAGACTCGGCGCCGCCGCGCCGAGCGGGGCGAGGCCCAAAACCAAAGTGCCAAACCCGATGCGCAGCGCGCTCATGCGACTCACTCCTCAACGATGATCGGTTGTTGGATGGGGGCCTTTTGGAACGCGAGCAAGGCGCGCAACCGCTCCGCGTCGCGCCGGGTCGCAACCGGCCCCACGCGCACGCGCAGCGTCCCGTCGCGGCGCACCACCTTGGTTGGCTCGGCCACCAAGGCGCGCACATCCGCGTGCGTGGTGTTCGCGCCGCGCCAGTCGCGGAACGGCCCGGCGTAGACGAAGAAGCGCCCGCTCGGTCTGGTGGCGGCAGCGGCCGGCAGCACCGACTCGACGCGGACATTGGCGACGCCTTTGTCTTGGAAGCCAAGTTTCACCGCGCCGGCGTAGGAGAGGTCGATGATGCGGTCCGGGTGAAACGGTCCGCGGTCGTTCACGCGCACGATGGTTCGCCGGCCGTTGTCCAGATTGGTCACGCGCACATAAGTCGGGATGGGCAGCGATCGATGGGCGGCGGTGAGCTGGTACATGTCGTAGACCTCGCCGCTGGACGTCGTTCGCCCGTGAAACTTCTTGCCGTACCAAGACGCCTTGCCTTCGCGGCGGTAGCCGGCGGCGCTGGCCAGCACCTCGTAGCGTTTGCCGAACACGACGTAGGAGCTGTTGCCGCGCTTGCTCTTGGTCACGGCGCGCAAGGGCGGGTCCGGCAGATCCGCAAGATGGGGCGGCGGCTTCGCCGGTCCGGAGTCGCGTTGCGGACGGGGCGCATCGGGCCGCTGCCCCTGGGAAGTCGGCGGGGCGCTGGCGCAAGCGGCGAGCATTCCCGCGGCGAGCAAACCCGCGCCGCGCACCCACGGCACGCGGCTGGGCCACAACCAACCCCGCCGGGCCGCGACTTGGCCGCGCAAACGCACCGCGGCTTCACCGTCCATCCGCGTGCCGGCGGGAGCGGCGATGCGCCCGACGCTTGGCGCGGACCGCGGGCAACGGGCCAGTCCGAGGAGTCGCCGCGGCCGCCGCTTCATGGCTTCGCGGCGCCCTCGCGGACCGCGAGCGCTTTGATCGCGTCACTCAGCTGCAACACGGCCAACGCGTACATGGCGCTGCGGTTGTAACGGGTGATCACGTGGAAGTCGTGCAGGCCGAGCCAATGTTCGATGCCGTCCGCACTTTCCATTCGGTACAGGGCGGCCTTGGCGTCGGCCGCCAACCCTTCGGTGCCGCCCAGGCCGCGCCGGCGCAATTCGCCCACGGTGTGGTGGAGTTCCAAGCCGTTGTTGGCGAGCGCGTCGAGGGCCGGGTCGACCGGCGCGACGGGCAGGGCGACCACGTCGTCGTCCCGCCAGCCGTGGCGGGCGAAGTAGTTGGCCACGCTGCCGACCGCGTCCGTGATGTTGCGCCAAATGTCGCGCTTGCCGTCGCCATCGAAATCCACCGCGAAAGCGCGGTAGCTCGAAGGGATGAACTGTCCATAGCCCATGGCGCCGGCGTAGGAGCCTTGGAACGCGAACGGATCGTGCGCTTCTTCGCGCACGAGGAGCAGGAACTCGGTGAGCTGGCCTTTGAAGAACTTCGCCCGCCGAGGATAGTCGAACGCCAGCGTGGCCAGCGCGTCCATGACTGGAAAGGAACCTTTGTTGCGCCCGTAGTACGTCTCGACGCCGATGATGGCGACGATGATCTCGCCGCGCACGCCGAATTCGCGGGCGGCGCGGTCGATCACGCCGGCGTGTTCGCGCCAAAACCGCGCGCCGCTCCGAATGCGCTCGTCCTTGAGGAAGATGTGGCGGTATTGGTGCCACTTGAGCGCCTTCTCCGCCGGCCTCGAGATCCGCGCGAGCACATCGTCGTTCTTGCTCGCCGTGGCGAACACGCCTTTCAGCCAATAGGGGTCGAAGCCGTGGGCAGCCACCAGATCGTCAACGTATTCGGCGACGGCAGGCCGCGCGGCGTAGTCGCCCGCGGCACCGGAAGCCAGTCCCGCGCAAAGCGCCCATGCGACGCCAGCTAGTCTCTTCATCCCGAACTCCTTTTCGGTCGCGTGCGTCGACGCGGGTTCGCCTCGCACGGCATCCTTGCCTTCGGTTGCGGGCCGTTGCGGCCGCCCGCCGGTTTCCGGGCCGTCGCCGCCGAGCGTCAGTGTCGTCGCGAATACGCGGACATGACGATACCAAACCCCAGCAGCACCGTGATCGCCGCCGTGCCACCGTAACTCACGAGGGGCAGAGGCACGCCAACCACCGGCAGCAGCCCGGACACCATTGCGATATTAACAAAAACGTAGGCGAAGAAAACGAGGGTGAGGCCGCCCGCCGCCAAACGCGCGAACGTGTCCTCCGCTTGGGTGGCGATGAAGAGGCTTCTGGCGATGACCACGATGTACAAGGCCAACGTCAAGGTCACACCGATGAGGCCGAGCTCCTCGCCGATCACGGCGATGATGAAGTCGGTTCGGCTGGCCGGCAGGAATCCGAGTTGGCTCTGCGTCCCTTCGAAGAGACCTTTGCCGCTGAACCCGCCGGAGCCGAGCGCCGTCTTCGACTGGATGATGTTCCACCCGGCGCCTTGCGGATCGCCCTCGGGATTGAACAGCGTCAACACGCGCCGCTTCTGGTAGTCCGGCATCGCGAACAGCCAGAACAAGGGCGCGGCAGCCAAGGCCGTCGCGCCGGCGGCGAGGAGATAGGGCCAACGAACACCGGCGAGCAGCAGGACGCCGAGTCCCCCGGCGCACACCATGAGCGCCGTGCCGAGATCCGGCTGCATGAAGATGAGCCCCGCGGGCAAGCCGACCAGCCCCAGCACCACCGTCACGTCGCGCAAGTTGGGTGGGTGCGGCCGGTCGTGCAAGTACCACGCGACGGCAAGCGGCACGGCCAACTTGACAACCTCCGAAGGCTGAAACCGCGGCAGTCCCGGCAGGTCGAGCCAGCGCTGGGATCCGTGCGCGATGGCGCCGCCGAACAGGACGACGATCAAGAGGCCGACGCCGACCAAGTACAAGAGCGGCATCCAGCGCCGGTAGAAGCGCGGCGAGACTTGGGCCACGCAGACCATGGCGGCGAATCCAACCGCCAAGCGCACGGCTTGCCGTTCCAAGACAGCGAAGTCGCTGCGCGCGGCGCTGTGCAACACGAGTAGGCCAAGGCCCGCGACTCCGGCCAAGGCCAACAACAACCACGGGTCGAGGTGCAAGCGGAAGGACCGCTTGGCGCGGTCCGTCCAAGGCGCGGAGCGCGTGTAGTCTTTCGCCACGGTGGATCGCTGTGTTGGCTCGGTGCCGTGTTGGCTCGGTCGAGGGGCGGATCAGGCTACGGAATCTTGGACGGTCGCTTAGAGGCGTTTGTCGCGGCTTGGCGTCACGACCTGCGCAGCCCGGTGCGCGAGCGCGCCGTCCTGCCGGCGAGCGGCTGTTCGGCGAGTCGCGGCAACAGATAAGCGTCGATGACCTCGCGCGCCACTGGTCCCGCCACGGAACTGCCGCCGCCGCCGTTTTCCACCAGCACCGCAACGGCGATCTGCGGCGCGTCGGCCGGTGCGAAGGCGATGAACCAAGCGTGCTTCCGGTGGTATTCGTCCAGCGCCTCCTCGTCGTACACCTGGCCTTGCGGAACCTCCACCACCTGCGCGGTGCCCGACTTGCCGGCGAGGCGGTAGGGGAGATTGCGTCCGATGTAGGCCCAAGCGGTGCCGTTGTTGCCGTAGCCTTGCCCGCCCCGATGCACAACATCCTCCATGGCGTCCACCATCCGCTCCCAATCGTCCGGCGTGAGACCTTCCACCCGGCGCGGCGGTTGTTCGGGCAAGCGCGCGCCGTTGGCGTCGGCTTGCGCCAACGATCCGTCGTGCGAGCGGAGCATCCGCGGCGGCATGAACAGGCCGCGGTTGGCGATCGTGGCGGCCACCGCGGCCAACTGCAGTGGCGTCACCAGCAAGTCGCCTTGGCCGATGGCCATGTTCACGGTGTCGCCGGGATACCACATCTCCCCTTTGCTGCCGATCTTCCAATCGCTGTCCGGCAGGACGCCGGGGTCGGCGTCCGCCACGTCCAACGCGGTTGCTTGGCCGTAGCCGAACTGCGCGGCGAAAGAAGGCAGGGCGTCGACCGCCATCTTGGCTCCCAGTTCGTAGAAGTAGACGTTCGAGGATCGGTAAATGGCGCGCCGCAGATCGACGAGCCCTTGGCCGCCGGCGTGGCCCGGCCGCCAGTTCCAATCCCGCAGCACGCGCCCGCCCATGCGGAACTCGCCGCGGTCTTCAATGATCCGCTCCCAGTCCGTCAAGCCCATTGCCAACGCCGCGAGGGCCACCACCGGCTTGAAGGTCGACCCGGGAGCGTAGCGTCCTTGGGTGGCGCGGTTGAGCAGGGGCGTGTCCCGGGACGATGTCAGTTCCTTGTAGTGGTCGGGATCGATGCCGGTGACGAACAGGTTGGGCTCGTACCCCGGGTGGCTGACCATGGCCAAGATCCCGCCCTTCGGTTCCATTGCGACCACCGCGCCCCGGCGTTGACCAAGCGCCGCGGCGGTGGCTATCTGCAGGTGCGCGTCCAAGTGCAACACGAGATTTCCGCCGGCCGTTGGCCGCGTCCGCCCAAGCTCCCGGCGCTCCCGGCCCCGCACGTCCACTTCCACGGTGCGAAACCCCGGTTCGCCGTGCAGGACGTCCTCGTAGAACGCCTCAACGCCGCGTTTGCCCACGAAGCGCGTGGCGCGATAGCGGTTGGGATCCAGTTCTTGCTTGTCCTCGTCGCTTATGCGGCGAACCGAGCCAACGGCGTGCGCCATCAACTCGCCATAGGGATAGTGGCGCAGAATCTCCGGTTGAATCCGCACGCCGCCGAGACGGTGGCGGTCTACCTCCACCGCCGCCCGTTCCGCCGCGGAAATGTTGAACTTCAAGGGGATGGACTCCAAGGGACGCCGCCTTTGCGCCAACTTCCGGCGAAAGGCGGCGAACTCGGCCTCCGTGATTTCCACCAAGCGTCCGAGGTCGGCCAACGTCGCGTCCATGTCGGCGACGCTCTCCGGCACGATGGCCAGGGAGAACACCGGTTGGTTGTGCGCCAGGATTTCGCCGTGGCGGTCGAAGATCAAGCCGCGCGATGGCGGCAGGGGCGCGAACTGCACGCTGTTGTCTTTGGAGTGGGCCAGGTGTTCGCCGCGTTGGAACCCCATCAACCAGATCATCCGCGCCACCAGGAGGGCGAACAGCGCGACGATGAGCACGAACACCACGAGGCTGCGCGTGGCGAACGCGACGCGTTCGGCCTCGGTGTCCTTCCAACGGACGTCCAAGGCCCCGCGGATGTTGGTTTGATCGCGTCGGCGTCGGCGCACGGTCAGGCTTCGAGAGGTCGGGAAGGGCGGCCCGCTGCCGGCGGCGCTAACGGCGGCGGTGGTAGGGATGGCCGGTTTCGATGGCCCACGCTCGATAGATCTGTTCGGCCACCAACACACGCGCCAGCTGGTGCGGGAATGTCATCGCGGACAGTGACAACACATGCGCGGCGCGGGCTTTGGCGGCCTCCCCGAAACCGTCCACGCCCCCGATCAACAAGGCGACATCGCGGCCCGTCAGGCGCCAGCGGGCCACCAGGTTGGCCAAGCCCTCGCTGCTTATCCGCTCTCCGCATCGGTCCCAGACAACCAGCAACTCTCGTTCGCGCACCGCCGCCAGCAAACACTCCTCGTCCGTCCGTCCGCGCCGCGGCGAGACGACCACCAAGCGCAAGACGTTGGCCGGCAGACGCCGCGCGTACTCGTCGAAACCGTCCGCAATCCATCGAGGCGCCTTGCCAACGGCTAGCAGGCGGAGCTTCAACGGCCGTCGGCCACGGCGATGTCGCCGCGCACCCGGGGCGGTGCGTCGCCCGAGTCCCACAAGCCTTCGAGATCGTAGAACGCACGGCTCTCCTCGCGCATCACATGCACCAACACATCTGCAAGATCTATCAGCACCCAGTCCGCGGCCTCGCGTCCCTCCACCCCGACCGGCACCAGGCCCAGTTTCTTCACGGCCTCGAGAACATGCTCGACGATGGCCCGCACATGGCGACCGGACGATCCGCTCACGATGACCATGTGGTCCGTCACATCGGTCAGCGCGGACACGTCCAAAGCGATGGCGCGCATGCCTTTGAGCTCGCGCACCGCCTCCAAGACCAATGCCTTCAGATCTTCCGCTTCGACTTCGCTCCTCCCGCAACCTCTCCCGGCCAGCCCGGCGGCGCGCAACGCACCGCGCCGTACAAGCCGCGACGCCTAATATAAGCCCATACTTGCGGCGACAGCAACGCGCTCGCGTCCTCTTGGCGGCCGATGCGGGCGCGCACTTGGGTGGCGGAGACGTCCACCATGGCGGCGTTCAAGTAGTGGATGCAACCGCTTGGGTAGTGGCCGAATTCCGCGGGGCTCGCCACGCGATGGAATCCCGCGGGCGGCGCCGGCGCTCGCTGGGGCGTGGAACGGGCAAACACCAGCAAGTGACAAAGCCCCGCCAACTCGTCCGCCCGGTGCCATGTGTCGATGCTGGCGAGCGCATCGTCGCCGAGCAGCCAAACCAACGGCTCGCGGCCGGCGATGTCGGCCAACGTCGACACGGTGTACGACGGGCCCGCTCCCGCCGGTTCGCGGGCGGAAGCTTCAAGGGTGGGGACGCTGTCGCGGCGCGGCGGCGTTTGCCGACATCGCGCGGCGGCCCGTTCTCGAAGCCGGCCCGCGTTGGCGTCTTCCACCCCCAACCGCAACATGGCCCAGCGATCCGCCGCGCTTGCCCGCGGCGCCGCGCGATGCCAAGGCCGGGCGGCGAGCAGCAGGGTCACCCGAGACGCGCCGAGCGCCTTGCCGGCGGCGATTGCCGCGCCTAGGTGGCCGCGGTGAACGGGATCGAATGTGCCGCCGAGAATGGCACGCGCGCCCGCCTCCATCCTACATTCCGCAAACTCGGCGCCCCTCGTGGGCGCAACTTGACTCATTTGTGCAGATCAGCGCCGCGCAGTTGCGCGATGAGACGGCGTATTTCCACCAACCGTTCGCGTGGCAACTGCATTTGCAGCAAGCTCTGCTTGGTCTCGGCCTCCAAGGGCAGCAATTCGGCGAGACGCCAACCCACCGAGCGCGCGTCCTCGTAGTCCACCTCGAACGCCAGCGGCTGGATCATCGGGTGCTTCACCAACACGCGCAACGTCTCCACCAAGGAGCGGAACTCTTCGCCCACCGCCGCCGCGCGTTCCCGAGGCAGGAACTCCACCTCGGCCAGCATGAGCTTGTCCGCCGCCTCCCACGACCTGTGAATGCGAAACTTGTCGCCGCCGGAGCAGAGGATCCCCAAGCGGCCGTTCGCGAGCGTGTTGAAGTCCACGATCGTCGCGTAGGTACCGACGTCGAAGATCGAAGGCGGCCCGTCGTCGCCTGGCAGACGCGCTTCGCGTCCTTCGCGAATGAGCACAACCCCGAACCCGGCATCGGACTTCATGCAACGCGCAACAAGGTCGAGATAGCGCGGCTCGAATATCTGCAAGGGCAGTCGTCCGCCGCAAAACAGGACGGCGTCGAGTGGAAAGAGTGGTATCTCCTCGCGCTTGCCCGCCATAGGCGAACAATAGCACCTCCGCGAAGGTCCGCTCAGCGCATCCAAGGTGGTCCGCGACGCCGCGGGAGCGGCGCCGGACGAGGCCTTGGCGGTTTGGGGGTCTATCCGGAGTCGATGCACAAGCGCGGGTCGGTGCCGCCGCGGCGTCCCGGTCGAGTAGCAGCCAACCACCTTTCCGTAAGTCCAGCCGCCCAGGACGCCGGCTATCGCATGAACCGCCCGCACATGGCCGTTCCGCAAGCCGATGTCGGGCACGCCGCCACCGCGCGGGTTCGGGAACGCCGCGGCATGCGCCGCGGTGCTCGTCGCCCCCGCCGCCGGCGTCCCGTCGCCGTCCAGCTTCACCAAGCTGTCCACCTCGATCAGCCCGTCGGCGTCGTGGTCCACCGTGGTGTTGCGCACCGTCACGGGCACGTCGGGGCCGGCCATGACCGCGCCGTAGTTGGTCGCGGCGTGGGTCAGCGCCGCCGCGCCGGCGGCCAGGAACAGCGCCCCCAGCCGCCCAGAGGATGCGGGTTGCCCGCTTAGGCACGCGTTCATGAGTGCGCGGGGGGGGGCTGCTCCCGGCCGCCTGCCCACTAGCCCCATGAAGCTGGCTCAGGAAGGTACAGGGGGTGCGGGGGGTGCGGACGCGAGCGGCGGCGACAAAGCCGCCACCGGCGAATCACTCCTCTGACCAAAGCAGACATCCATCGCAGTCGCCTCCCTCGCACGCTCCTACTACCGCTTCTAAATTGAAGAGCGGACCTTGCCCTCTTGCCCTGCTGCTCTTGCCCCCAACGGGCGATCCGGATGGAGATTGTGCCACAATCGGCCCATGCGCTTCTTCAACACCGAGGGGCCGGTTCGCGCCGAGGACCACTACGCCATCCCGCCGCTCAAGCGCGGCAACGTCGCTGAAATCCTGCAACTGATCCGCGACAAGCGCTACTTCGTGCTGCACGCGCCGCGGCAGACCGGCAAGACATCGGCGCTGATCGCCCTGCGCGACCTCTTGAACAGCGGCGGCGCACCCGAGGGTGCGAGTGCGCCCTCGGGCGCGGGCGGCTTCCGCTGCGTGGACGTGAACGTGGAGGTCGGTCAAGTGGCGCGCGACGACACCGAACGCGGCATCCGGGCGATTCTGGGCAGCCTCGCCGACAGCGCCATGCTGCTGGGCGACGATTTCCCTGCCGGGATCTGGCTTGAGGTTCTGGAAGGCATGGGCCCGGAAAGCGCCCTCAAGGGGCTGCTCACCCGCTGGTGCCTTGCCAACCCGAAGCCGCTGGTGCTGCTGGTCGACGAGATCGACTCGCTGGTGGGCGACACCCTGCTCTCGGTGCTGCGCCAGCTACGCGCCGGCTACCAGCAGCGGCCCAAGGGCTTCCCGCACAGCGTCGTGCTCTGTGGCGTGCGCGACATCAGGGACTACCGCATCCGCTCAAGCACAGGGGAAGTGGTCGCCGGCGGCAGCCCGTTCAACGTGGCGGCGAAGTCCCTGCGCTTGGGCGACTTCACGCGGCGGGAGACGCGCCGGCTGATGGCGCAGCACATCCTGGAAACCGGACAGCGCTTCATGCCGGCGGCGCGCCGGGCCGTGTGGGAACACACCCGCGGCCAGCCGTGGCTGGTGAACGCGCTGTGCGCCGGGGCGTGTTTCGACAGCGAGGCCGGGCGCGACCGCTCCCGCGCCATCGGCGTGGAGGACATCAACGCGGCCCGCGAGGAGCTGATCCTCTCCCGGCGCACGCATCTCGACCAGCTGGCGCACAAGCTGGAGGAGGAGCGCGTGCGCCGCGTGGTCGAGCCCATACTCGCCGGCGGCGACGCGACCCACGAAGTGCGGGATCTGGAGTACGTCCGCGACCTGGGGCTGATCGACGCCGGCCAGCCGCCGCGCATGGCGAACCCCATCTACGCCGAGGTGGTGCCGCGCGAACTCGGCTACATCCTGCAGAGCAGCCTCGACCAGGACGACGCCTGGTACGTGGACGCCGCCGGCGTGGTGGACCTGCGCCGGCTGCTGACCGCGTTCGCCACGTTCTACCGCGAGAACGCGGAGCACTGGCTGCGACGCTTCAAGGAGTACAGCGAGGCGGCGCCGCAGCTGATCCTGCAGGCCTACCTGCAGCGCATCGTGAACGGCGGCGGGCGCATCGAGCGGGAGTACGGCCTCGGGCGCGGGCGCACGGACATCTTGGTGTTGTGGCCGTGCGAGGCGGGGCAGCCCTACGACCTGTGGCGGCGCTTCGTGATCGAGTGCAAGGTGCTGCGCGACTCGGACCGCAAGAGCTTGGAGGCGACCGTCGAGCGCGGCGTGGAGCAGACCCTCGGCTACATGGGCAAGTGCGGGGCCGAGGAGGGGCATCTGGTGGTGTTCGACCGCCGCGAAGAGCCGGCGGCGCCGCGCCGCGGCGAGGAGCGCGAACGCGGCGTGGCCGTCTGGACGCTGTAGCGGGCCGGCCGCCGCGGAGGCTCGCCTCTTGAGGGGGCCTCAGCGCCGGCCCGGGGTGGAGAGGTTGCCCAAGGCGCCCTGCTCGTCCTCCACAAGGCTCATCACGGCGAGCGGGGCGGCCGAGGACACGGTCAGCCGCCACTTGCCCGCGCCGTCGCCGAGGGAACCTGCGAAGCCGGCGCCGCCGGACTCCAACTCCGCCGCCGACAGCCACAGCGCCTCGCCGGCGGGAACCGTCACGCGCACCGCGCCACCGGCGCGTCCGGCGTCGTCCACGCCTTCGATCACCGCCATCGCGTCCTCCGCGCCGTCGTTCGCCAGCCGCAACAGGCTCCGCAGCGTCCGGTTCGAACCCGGATTGAACATCGACACGCGCGCGACGCCGCCCGAACGCGGCGCCGCCTCCAAGAGCCCGGTCGCGTAGCCCCCGGCGCCCACCGCGCGGGCGTGGACGCGCGCTCCGAACTGCGCGCGCAACTCCAGCCGCCACGAACCCCGCGTCGGCGCACCGACGCCCTCCGCCAGCGGCCCGCCGCCCTCCTCCAGGTCCCGCGAGTCGAACTCCGCGGTCTCGAACGCCTCCAGCGCCAGCGCCACCGGCCCGGCGCGCACCCCGGCGTCGTCCACCGCCGTCACCAGCACCTCGCCCGCCGCCGCGCCCAGGTTCCACACCCGCGCCACGCCGACACGCCCGGTCGCCGACGCCGGCGGAAACAGCGGCACCCGCGCCACGACCCCAGGCCCCAGCGCGATCGCCGCGCCCGACAGGTTGCCCGTCCGGCCGCCGTCGCCAACGGCCAGCGCCTGCGCCTCGAGCGGCCACGGCGCGGTCAGCTCCAAACGCCAGTTCCCCGCGCCGCGGCCGAGGCCGCGCCCCGAACCCATGCGCCAGCGCTCAAGCTCCGACGCCGTCACCGTCACCATCCGGCCCGCCGGCGCGACCAGCCCGGTCGCCAAGCGCCCGACCCCGGCCTCGTCCACGCCCCACGCGTACGCCGTCGCGTCGGACCCGGTCGGGTTCGACACCCGCAGCGCGCCGGCCGGCGAACGCTCCCGGCCCGCCGGCAGGAACGCCGCCCGCAGCGTGCCGCCAACCTGCGGCAGCCCGTCGTGCAGCGCCGACGGCGGGCCGCCGGACGCCCGCAGGAACGTCTGCGCCTCCAGGTCCAGCGTCGACAGAACCTCCAGGCGCCAGCCCCCGGCCGTCGGCGCGCCCAGGCCGTCCGCAAGCCCCTTCGCCGCGTTGCCGAACTCCAGATCCGCCGAGTTGAAGTGCGCCGTCCGCCCCGCGCCGATGGACAGCCGCGCCGGGCCGGACCGCTCCCCGGCGTCGTCCACGCCCCACACCAGCGCCTCCCCGGCAACCTCCGAGCGGTTGATCAGGCGCATGAACGAGCGCCGCCCCGAAGCGTCCCCGGACGCCGCGAACCACGGCGACGGAAGACCCGCCAGCACCGCGACGCCGCGCTCCCGCAGCGCCGGAACGTGCATCTGTATGGACGCCTCCGACAGCGGGTTGCCGCGCAGTCCCGCCACGTCCCCGGCCGCCAGACCGTCGTTCGCCGCCAGCGGACCCGCGTCCGACACCCGGTTCGAGCCCAAGCGCAACCGCGTCAACGCATTCAGCCGCCGCAGCGGCGCCACGCCCGCCACCGCGTTGCGCTCCAGGTCCAGCCACTCCAGCGCCCGCATCCCGCGCAGCGGCCCCACGTCCGCCACCGCGTTGTCCGCGAGCCACAGGCGCTCCAAACCGGTCAGGCACGACAGCTCCGAGAGGTCCGAAAGCCCCGAAGCCGCGAGCCACAGCCGCTTCAACTCGCGCAGCGAGCACAGCGGCGACAGCCCGACCAGCGGATTGCCGCTCAGCGACAACTCCTCCAGCGACTCCAGAAACACCACCGGCGTCAGGTCCGACACCGCGTTGCCGTCCAGGAACAGCGACCGCAACCCAACCATCCCCCGCAGCGGCGAGATGTCCGACACTTGGTTCCCCGACAGCAGCAGCGTCTCCAAGCGCGTCAGACCCGACAACTCCGACAGGTCCGACACCGCGTTGTCCGACAGGTCCAAGTGTTCCAGCAGACGCAGCCCCGACAACTCCGAGAGGTCCGCCACCGCGTTGCCGCCCAGCTCCAGCCGCCGCAGGTTCGACGCCGCGGACAGCCCCGCCAGGCTCGACACCCCGGACCACGGCGCGCTCAGACTCGAAAGCGCCAGCAGATGCCCCTCCGTCAGCGACGACGCATCCACGCCCAGCGCCCGCGCCACCGCCTCGCGCAGCGCCGCGTCCGGAACCACCGCCGGCGGGCCCGCGTCCACGTCCACGTCCGCGACCACCTCCACTTGGAACGTCAGCGCGGCGGTCGCCCCGGCGCCGTCCCGCGCCGTCACCGTCGCCGTCCAGGACCCCGCCTCCGACGGCGTCCCGCACACCGAGCGCGGCAGCCCGCACTGCCCGCGCCCGTCCGCGTCGAACCACAGCCCCGGCGGCAGCCCGCGCGCCGAGTAGCGCACCGTCCCCCGGCCGCCCGCCGCCGCCGGAACCCGGAACGGCGTGATGGGCTGCCCGACCGCGAAACTCCTGCCCGACATCCCGGACGCGAAGGCGAGAACGCCCGCGAACTGTTCCGTCACGTCGAACCCGCCCCACTTCAGCGACGGATACTGGCTCGAAGTGCCGAAGTGCCACGGGTCGTCCGGACCGCCGTCGCCGTCCAGGTCGATGTTCCAGTTCGCGTAGATGCCGGTGTAGCCGGTGGGCGATTGGAGCTGCGCGGTGGTCTGGCCGCCTGCCATGGTGACGACGCTCGTGCCGGCGTCGCCGCCGTCGACGCCGGCCTGGCTGGTGGCGTAGGTGGTGGTCTGGCCCGTGGCTTCGGTGTCCCAGTAGCTGGCCCGCACGGCGCCGACCCACAAGGCGGGGTTGTTAACTCCGGCCGACAGGCCATGGCCGGCCGGGAGGCCCAAATAGGCGGGACCCGACCGCGCGACCACCGGCCCCGCGGCGTAGCTCGCGACGACCACGCCGTTGTGGTGCCCGCCCACCAATCCTCCCGCGTTTCCGGCGAGGTTATTCGTGGGGCCGGTCTTGGCAAGCGTGGAAACCATCGCCGTTGAATAGCTGGCGACGATGCGCGCCCTGTCCTTCGCGACCAAGGAAAACGTCGCTCCGACGAGACCCCCGGCCCTTCCCAACGCCGAGACGCTGCCGGTGGAATAGCAGGCGACGATCCGCCCTTCCAACAAGCCCGCAATGATGCCGGCACGATCACCTCCATGCGCTTGGACCGAGGCGTTGACAACGCCCAGCGACTCGACGCGCCCGCTTGCGCCAACATTTCCGAACAGGCCAGCTCCGCTGGCGGCGTTGCCCACGTTGCCCGTCGGCCGGCGCACCGTCAGCTTGTCGATGACGTGGCCGTTGCCGCGAAACGTCGTTTGGAAGACGGGGCCTGTCGGCCCGCCGTAGGCCGGAATCGGCGTCCAGTTCGGATAGTCGTCGTCGACGTCCACGTCGCCGTCGCCGTCGGTGTCGAAGTCCAGGTCCGTCGTCAGCTCGTAGCCCCGGCACGCCACCCCCGAGACCGACGTCGGACACGCGCCGCCGCCGCGCGGGTTCGGGAACGCCGCAGCGTGCGCCGCGTTGCCCGTCCCGTCGCCGTCCAGGTCCCAGCGCATCGCGTTCAGCTTCGCCAGGCTGTCGATCTCGATCAGCCCGTCCGCGTCGGCGTCGTGGTCCACCGTGGTGTTGCGCACCGTCACGGGCACATCGGGGCCGGCCATGACCGCGCCGTAGTTGGTCACGGCGTGGGTCAGCGTCGCCGTGCCGTCCGTCAGCCGGTCGTGGTCGGCAACCGCCGTCACCGTCACCGTCTGCGCCGTGTTCCAATTGGCCGCGTCGAACAGCAGCGAGCTCGTCGCCACCGTCAGACCGGCCATGCCGGTCGCCGCCACCGCCACCGTGCTCGTGCCGCTCGCCGGCGGCGCGGAGAGCCGCACGGTGTATTCCGCCGTGGCGCCCTCGGCGATGGTCAGCGACGTGGGCGCCACCACCACGCCGGCCGTCTGGGCGTCGGTCACGCGCACCGCCACGCCGGGCGACTGTGCGCCGCTGAGGCTGTTGTAGTTGCCGGCGCCGGACGCCGTGTTGGTCAGCGCCGCCGTCTCGTCCTCGCCGTCGCTGTCCGCCACGGCCGTCACGGTCACCGTCCGCGCCGTGTTCCAGTTGGTCGCGTCGAAGGAAAGCGTGGTCTGGTCGCCGGGCGTGCCCGTGTCCGTGTCCGCCGCCAGCTTCGCCGTCGCGCCGCCCACCGTCACCGTCACCGCGCCGGTCGGCGCCGTGTTCAGGCGCACCGTGTAGGTCGCCGTCGCGCCCTCCGCCACCGTCAGCGACGTCGGCGACACCTTCAGACCGACCTGCTCGTCGTCGCCGACCACCACCACCACTTGGCCGATGGTCACGCCGCCGTAGCCCCCGCCGGTCGGCGTGTGCGTCACGTTCGCGCCGCCGATGTTCGCGTCGGAGTCGTCCACGCCGGACACCGTCACCGTCTGCGGCACGTCCCAGTTCCGCGCCGTGAACGTCAGCGCGGCGGGAGCCGCCGTGGCGGCCGTCGTCGTATCGCTGACCACCGCCACGCTTACGGGGCCGCCGACCGGCTCGGTGTCCAGAACCAGCGTGTACTCCGCCGTGCCGTTCTCCTGCACGTTCAGCGCCGTCGTGGAGAGCGTCGCCCCCTTCGCGTCGTTGTCGGTCACCGTGAACGACACGTCCACGCTCGTCACCGCGCCGTAGTCAGCGCCGCTTGGATTGTGGGTCAGCGTCGCCGTCTCGTTCTCGCCGTCGTCGTCCTCGCCGGCCCGCACCGTCACCGTCTGCGGCGTGTCCCAGTTCGCGGCGTTGAACAGCAGCGTCGCCTGCCCGCCGTCGGCCATCGCGTCCACGTCCACCGTCACCGCGCCGTCGCTGCTGGCGATGGCCACCGTCACCACGCCGGTCGGCTCGCTGGCCAGCCGCGCCGTGTAGGTCCCCGTCATGCCTTCCGTCACGCCGGCGGCCAGCGTCGACGTCGCCAGCGTCAGGCCCTGGGAGTCGTCGTCGTTCACCGCCACCCGCACCCGCGGGCCGCTCGCGACCCCGGGAATCCCCTGCACCGCGTGGGTGATGAACGCCACGTCGTCCACCGCGTCGTCGTCCTGGCCGGCGGTCGCGGTCACCGTCTGCGCCGTGTTCCAGTTCATGGCGTTGAAGGTCAGCGCGCCGCTCACCGTCACGTCCGCGTTGCCGCTGGCGGGCGTCACCGTCACCGCGGCGGCCGGCTGGCCAGCCAGCACCACCGTGTAGGTGCCGACGTTGCTCCCGGACGCCTCCTGCAGCGCCAGCTCCGTCGCCGAGAGCATGACGCCCACGGCCGGCGCCACCGCCACCGTGCCCGTGTCCTGGTCGCCGCCGAAGCGGTGCGTCGCCGCCAGCACCCGCACGGCCAGCGTGGACCGGGTGTTGAAGTTCGTGCCGTCGAAGCGCAACCCCAGCGTCGTCGACGTGGCGCTGGTGCGGGTCGCCGAGGCGATGGACAGCCCGGCGATGGTCGGCGTCGTCGCCAGCTGGAAGCCGGACGGCGAGACGCTCGCGTTGAACACGGTGCCGGACAGCTCGACGACCACGCGGGCGCCGCTCAAGTTCGTCTCCATGAGCGCTGGCGGCGTGGTGGAGGCGATGCGCGCGGAGGCCGCCGGCACCGTGACCATGAACGTCACCGTGTCCCGATCCGCGTCCGCCATGTTGCTGTCGCTGTCGTCCACCGTGACCGTCACCGTGGTGGAGGTCGCCGCGGTCGGCGTGCCGCACACCGTGCGCGCGGTCGCGCAGGTCGACGTGCCCAGCGACAGCCCCGCCGGCAGGCCGCTCGGCGTGTAGACGTAGGCGCCGTTGCCGGCCGTCACCACTGGCAGCTGGAACGGCTGGATGGCGACGTTGCCCGCAAAGGTCATGGCGGCGAGCGTGGAGGTGGCGAACGCCGGCGGCGTGTCCGGCTGCGCGTCCCACTGCGGCGCCGCGGAGAGGCCGCCGTAGGTCAGCACTGGATACTGGTTGGCTAGGCCGAAGTGCCACGGGTCTTCGTCCGCCGTGCCGTTGCCGTTCACGTCCAGGTCGTCCCAGTTGGCGTAGATGCCGGTCGCCGTCGTCGGCGTCTGCAGGGCGCTGGTGGTTTGGCGCCCCGTGCCGGAGGCGAGGCCCGTCGTGCCGGCGTCGAAGTACACGCTGACGTAGGTCTCGCCGCTGAAGTCGTCCAAGCCGGTCACGCCGGCGGTGGTGGTTCCCCCCGCGACGCTGCCGGCGAAGTACGAAGCCGTCACCGTCGTGGGACCGTTGTTGCCGCCGATCAGCCCGCCGACGTACCCGCCGCCGCTGACCGCCCCCAGCGCGTAGCAGGCCACGACCTGCGACCCGCTGTTGAGACTCGCCACCAGCCCGCCGGTGAAGGAGACGCTGTTGCTCGCGCCGGCGACGCTCGCGGTGGTGTAGCTGGCCGACAGCAGGGCGGACGACCCGCTCATCCGTCCCACCAGCCCCGCCACGCGGGGAATGCCGGTCGCGCCGGCCCGCGCGCGGCCCGAGGCCCAGGACGCGATCACCGTTCCGGTGAGCTCCGACACCAGCGGCGCGACTTCGGTGGTGCTGCCGCCGACGCCGCTCACCTCGGCGTCCGCCACCCCCAGGGCGCGCACGGTGCCGCTCACTCGGTCGAACAGGGCGGCGTTGCCGGAGGCGTCGACGATGGTCAGGTTGGAGATCGTCCGGTTGTTGCCCTCGAAGGTGGCGGAGTTAGGTGCCGCCGATGGGCGCCCAGTTGGGGAAGGCGTCGCTGGCGTCCACGGCACCGCTGCCGTCGTTGTCGAAGTCGAGATCGTTGCGCAATTCGTAGCCGGCGCAGGTGCTCTGGCAGCCCATGTCGGATTCGGGGCTGGGAAAGGCGGCGGAAAAGATGAAAGTGGAGGTGGCGCCGGAGGCCGCGACGCCGTCGCCGTTGAGGTCGTAGCGGATGGCGTTCAGCTGGGGGAGGGTTCTGATCTCGATCAGGTTGTCGTTGTCGTCGTCGTAGTCGAAGGGCCGCCCTTGGGCGTGGAGGTCGAGACCGCGGAACTTCAGCACCGGATACTGGGAACTGGTGCCGAAATCCCAAGGGTCCGTGTCCGTCGTGCCGTCGAAGTCCACATCCTGGTTGTCCCAAACGGCGTAGTCGCCCGTGTAGCCGGTTGGCGTCTGGAGGGCGGAGGTCGATCGACTCGCCCCGTCGCTGTTGACTAGGCCCCCGGAGCTCGTGTTCCAGTAAGTCGCAACAGCAGGGCGGTTACCGGGAGGGCCAAACTGAATGCCCGCCTTGTAGCAGCTTCCCGTCAAGTTCCCCGTGAAGTAAGACGTCGTGATGAGGCCGTCCGTGCCGTTTAGTGATTGGCTCACAATGCCTCCGGTAATACTGCTGCCGAGGCTGGTGCTAGTGCAATGCACCGTGGCCGTGGAGTAGCTCGCCCTTATTTCGCTGAATTGCGAGAAAGCAGGCGAATGGCCTTGCCCAACAATGCCACCCACGTCCTCGAAGCCGGACACCCGGCCGGACGTCCAGACGCCCCCGATGTCGCCGCGCAGAATGCCGGCCACCACGCCCACATCCGTGTTGCCCACCACCCAAGCGTTCGGCAGCCCCAGCGCCGTTATCACCGCGTACTCGCGGAGTTGCGCGAACAATCCGACGCGGTGCACCGACGAACGGTTTATGAACAGGTTCTTGATCAGGTGGCCGTTGCCGCGGAGCCTGACGTTGTAATGCGTGCCGTCGTAACCCTCGGATTGGCTCCCGATGGGATCCCAGCCGGCGCCGCTGTTGTAGTAGGCGTCGCGGGAATCGCCCGCCCCGTTGATGTGCGTGTAGCCGTTGCCGTTGGTGTCGAAGTCCAAGTCGTTGCGCAGCTCGTAGCCGGCGCAGGTGGCCGCGCAGCCCATGCCCGTGGCGGCGTTGGGGAAGGCGGCGGCGTAGGAGGAGGAGGCGCTGCTCGCCACCGACCCGTTGCCGTCCGGATCCCAGCGAATGGCGTTCAGCTGGGCGAGGGTGCGGATGTCGATCAGGTTGTCGTTGTCGTCATCGTAGTCGGTGGTGGTCTGCGCCGCCGCGCCGGCGGCCAGCAACAGCGCCCCCAGCGCCCAGAGGATGCGGGTTGCCCGCTTAGGCCGCACGGCGTTCATGAGCGCGTGCGCACGCGCGGGGGGGGGGGGGGGGGGGGGGGGTACAGCGGGGGTGCTGAGGAATCGCGCCATCGCAAGACGCGACGAGGAACAATCCAACTGGTCAAATCCAAATCCGGCCGCGCCACCTCATCCCTCCGTCAAGTGCCACAATTATCGTCACCGTCTCGTCGAGCCGAACCCTGCCACACGCCCCAACGAACGCCCCCCAATCATGCCACAATTTCGCCATGCGGTGTTCCAAGCATCGGCGCATTCGGCGGCGGCGGACTTGGGTGGACCATGCACAGCTACGCGCGGAAGTAGGGCGACGCGGAGTCTTGGGCATCCGCCGTACATCCGCCATCGTCACAACGGACTTCGGGCAGTGCAACGTATATGATCCGAGCGGTTGACCACTGCCACGGGCCTATGCCTGCGCACTTCCCAAGACGCGCCCTCACGGGCGCTCGCACACGCGCAAGACCAAACGCGGCGCTGCCCTGCCGACGTGCCGGTCTTCGGTGGCTGGCGCTGGCCGCGGTGGGCCACCTGCCGGCCGCGGGGGAGGACGCGCCGCCCCGCTTGCCCGCTTTGGGCGACGCATCGTCCGGGGTGGTCTCCACCGTCGCCGAACGCGAGTTGGCGCGGGCGGCGCTGCGGCAGATCCGCGCCAGCGCGCCAACCGTGGACGATCCGATTCTCAAGTACTACGTGCAAGTGAACGTGCAGCGGCTGGCCGAGCACTCCGCGCTCGCGACGCCGGTGTTGGCGACCGTGCTCATCGACAGCCCGCAGATCAACGCTTTCGCGGTGCCCGGCGGCGTGGTCGGCATCAACCTCGGCTTGTTTCTGCACGCCCGCGACGAGAGCGAGTATTCGGCGGTGGTGGCGCACGAGCTCGCCCATCTCAGCCAGCGCCACTACGCCCGCCAACTCGAGGCGCAGCGGGCGCTGGCGCCGTGGCGCCTCGCGGGCTTGCTCGCCGGCATCGCCATCGGCGCGGCCGGCGGCGGCGACGCCGGCATGGCGGCGTTGCTCGGGACGGAGAGCTTAGTCGAGGGCCGCGCCCTGCGCTTCAGCCGCGCCCGCGAGCAGGAGGCGGACCGCATCGGCCTGCACACGCTGGCGGACGCGGGTTTGGACCCGGGCGGGATGGCGCGCATGTTCGGACGGATGCGCCAAGCGTTCCGCTACGTCACCAAGCCGCCGGAGTTCCTGCTGACCCATCCGCTCACCGAAACGCGCATCGCGGACGCCGAGCGGCAAGCCGCGCGCTTCGCGGGGAAGACGCCGGAACCGTCTTGGGACTACCAATTCATGCGCGCCCGCGCCCAAGTCCATTTCGCCGAATCGCCGCGGCGGGCGCTTGCGCAAGCCAGAGCGCGGCGGGGTGGTGGCGACGCCGACAAGTACGCGGTTGCCGTCGCGCTCGCCCGCGCCGGTCGTCCCCAAGAGGCCGCGGACGCCACCGCCGTGCTGCGCGCCCGGCACCCGGACAGTTTGCTTATGGCGGCAACCCACGCCGACGCGCTGGTGAAGTCCGATCAGGTCGATGTCGCGTTGGCGCTGTTGGCGCGCCAGCTCGCCATCAATCCGGACAACGAGCCGCTCGCCTTGCTGCAGGCGCAGGCGTTGACGGCGGCTGGCAAGCCCGAGCAGGCGGCGGGCGTGCTGCGCCAACACGTCCGCGTGCGCCCGAACGATCCAGACGTATGGGTTCTTCTCGCCGAGACGGCCGGCCTCGCCGGCGACACCCTGGGCGTGCATCGGGCGCGCGCCGAATACTTCGCGCTGGTGGGCGCACACGGCAAGGCGATTGCCCACTTGGGTTACGCGCGGCGCTTGTTGGCGCGGGAGGAGGAGCAACTGCGCGCCGGCATCGACCAACGCATCGTGGATCTGCGCACCGAGCTGGAGGCGCTCGATGGGGAGCGCGCGAAGGCGCGGCGCAAACTCGCGCTGCGCGGAAGCGGGGAAAGCGGCGGCGGCGCGGAGCGGCTGGGGGGAAGCAGCCGTTGAGGGTGAGCATCGGCATCGGCGGGGCCGCTTCCGGCGCGCGCCGGGACTTCGACGAACAGGTGGCGTTCGTGGTGGAGGCGGAGAAGCTGGGCGTGGATGCGGTGTGGAGCGCCGAAGCGTGGGGGCAGGACGCCGTGACGCCGCTCGCCTACCTCGCCGCGCGCACCGAGCGCATTCGCCTCGGCACCGGCATCATGCAAATCAGCGCCCGCACGCCAAGCATGACGGCCATGACGGCGCTAACGCTGGCGGCGCTCTCCGGCGACCGCTTCGTGCTCGGCTTGGGGGCGAGCGGGCCGCAAGTGGTGGAAGGCTTGCAAGGGCGCTCGTTCAAGGCGCCGCTCACGCGCATGCGGGAGACCGTCGACATCGTTCGCCTCGCCTTCGCCGGCGAGCGCATCGCCTACCAAGGCCGCGTCCACAAGCTGCCGCTGCCCGGCGGCGAAGGCAAAGCGCTGCGCCTCGCCCAGCCCGCCAACCCGAACATTCCCATCTACCTTGCCACCTTGGGGCCCAACGCGCTGCGCTACACCGGCGAAGCGGCCGACGGCTGGCTCGGCACGTCGTTCACGCCCGAACACGCCGACGCGCACTTGGCGCACATCCGCGCCGGCGCCGAGGCGGCCAGGAGGCCGGCCGGCGCCATCGACATTCAAGCGGGCGGCACGGTCGCGTTCGGCGACGCGCAAGCCTTGGCGCAGCCGCTGAAAGGGGGGCTCGCGTTCACTTTGGGGGCGATGGGATCCGCCCGCACGAATTTCTACAACGACGCGTTCAAGCGGGGCGGTTGGGATGCCGTGGCGCGGCGCGCCCAGGCGTTGTGGGTGGCGGGCGAGCGCGTCCAAGCGGCCGCGGCGATTCCGGACGAGATGGTGCTGCAAACCAATCTGCTCGGCGACGAGGCGGCGGTGCGACGCCGCCTTGCGGCCTACCGCGACGCCGGCGTGACCACCATTCGCCTCTCACCTGCCGGCGGCGATTTGACAGCGCGGCTGGACACGCTGGGACGGGCGATGGATTTGATCTCGACCCTCGGTTGATTGCCGCGGGCGAGCTTGGATTGGCGCGGTCGGGCGCCCATTTGCGGAGGAGGATTTTCGATGAAGCGCGTGATCGGCTTGGTTCTCGTGGCGTTCGCTTGTCTGTGTCTTGGCGAGCTCATCTTGGCGGCGCCGGCGGCGAACGGCGCCTCGCCAATGTTCGCCTATGTGGATCCGGGCTCGGCCGGTTTCATCATCGTTTCGGTGCTCGGCTTCCTGGCGGCCGCCGGCTACACCATTCGCTTGCACTTCGCCAAGCTCAGGAACAGCGTTCGCAAAATGTTCGGTAAGGGTTCGCAAGACGACGAGGAGGCGGAAGACGCAACCGCCGAGGATGCCGAGAAGGCAACGCCGGGGACGGATCGAGGCTGAGCCACATCGCGCTGGACACACTCGCGGATCCGGGTTCCTTCAAGGACCCCGCCGGGCGCGTCTATCGGGCGGGCGGTCGCATCCTGCGGGGTTTGGACGCGGATGCCGCCAGCGTGGTCGCGGAGTTGCTGCGAACGCCCTTCTACCAGCATCTGGTGGCCAATGGCGACGTGGTCGGTTCCTCTTGGCCCGCCGCCGGGGACGCCGCCGTGGCCGCGGTGCTGGCGGACGGCTGGAGCGCGGTGGTGGAGCACGATCCGGTGCCGTTTCTCACGTGGCCTTACGAGTGGCCGTTTTCGATGCTGCAGGACGCGGCGCTCTTGCAGTTGCGCCTGCTCGCAGCCTGCGTGCGCGCGGGCTGGATGATGAAAGACGCCACGCCGTTCAACATCCAGTATTCCCTTGCCGGCAGTGCGCCGCGGCCGGTGTTCATCGACGTGCCCTCTTTCAGCCGTTGGGACGATGGGTACTGGCGCGGCCACCGGCAGTTCTGCGCCACGTTCCTTGCGCCACTGCTGCTCACCGCGCACTTGGGCATCCGCTTCGGGCCGCAGCTCCGCTCGACGCCGGAGGGCGTGCCGCCGGAAGAGGCCGTCAAGTATTTCGCCGGTCTGCGGCGGTTCCGACGGGGCGTGCCTTCCCACATCTGGTTTCCGGCGCGGGCGGAGCGCGCGCTTCGGCAGCGACGGCGCCGCCCGACGCCGGCCCACGGTCCGCCCGCGCAACAGCAATCGCCGCGCATGGTGCTCGGCCTCTTGGACAGCCTCGCGCGCCTCGTGCGCGGCCTTGCGTACCGCGCGCCGGGTTCGGATTGGAGCGGCTACGCGCAAAGCCACTCCTACGACGCTGCCGATTTCGAGCGCAAGAGGGCGTTCGTCCACCGCCACGTCGCGGCCATCAAGCCGGCTCTCACTTGGGATCTGGGCGCGAACACCGGCGTCTTCTCGCGCGTGGCGGCGCCGTTCTCGGACACGGTGGTGGCCGTGGACGCCGATCACGACGTGGTTGAAGCGCTGTACCGCGCGCTGCGCGACGACGCGCAGCCGGGAGAACACCGCAACATTCTGCCGGTGGTGATGGATGTGGCCAATCCGTCGCCGGGCCTCGGCTGGGCGGGCGCCGAACGCGCCGCGTGGAACATGCGGGCGAAGCCAAACCTCGTGCTTGTGCTTGCGCTCATCCACCACTTGCGCGTCGCCGCGAACGTGCCCTTGCCGCTGGTGCTGGACTGGCTGCGGGCACTGGACGCGGCGGTGCTGATCGAGTTCGTGGGGCGCGAGGACGAAATGTTCGCGCAACTGCTGGCCAACAAGCGGGAGCGCTACGAGGACTACTCGGCGGCGCGTTTCGAGGTACACCTGCGCGGACGTTTCCATGTGCGTGATCGCTTGCCGCTGAAGGGCGGCGCGCGGGAGCTCTTCCTGCTTCTGCCGGCGTAGACCCTGCGCACGGTACGTTGGCGAGTCCTCGGAGCGCATGGCCTTCCATGACATGCAGCCCCAACGTCACTCAATCATCTGATCGCGCACTGGAAAGGTTCGTCAGATGGCCGGTGGGGCTTTGAAGCAGGCTCATCACGGTGATCGGCGCGTCCGCGGACACGGTCAGGCGCCACTTCCCGTCGCCATCGCCGAACGCGCCCTCGAACGCCGCGCCGCCGGTCTCGAGTTCCGCCGATGTCAGCGTCAGCGTCTCGCCGGCGGGAACGCCCACCCTCACCTCGCCGCCGCCCTCGCCGGCGTCGTCCCGCGCGGAAATGGCCACCGCGGCCGCCGCGTTCCCGTCGTTGATCAGCCGCAGCAGGCTGCGCTGGTTGCGGTTGGCGCCGGGATTGAAAAAGACCACGCTTGCGGTCGAAGCCGCGGCGTTCCACGGCGCCACGTCGTGCATGCTCGTCAGAAAGCCGTCGGCGTGGCGGACAAACGCCGTCACGTTGATGTCCAAGTCCGATGTCAACGCCAAGCGCCAGTCGCCGTGCGACGGGGCACCCACGCCGACGCCGAGCCCCTTGGCCGCGTTGCCGCGTTCCCAATCGTCCGAGTTGAAATGCGTGGTCCGCCGGCCGCCCAGCGCCAAAGACAGCGGCCCGACGCGATTGCCGCCATCGTCCGCGGCACGGACGCGAACCTCGCCGGCGCGCCGGCTGAGGTTCGTCACGCGCACGAATCCCTGCCGCCCGGCGCTGTTCGCCGCCGCCGGAAACAGCGGCACCTCCCAAGTGCCGTTCGCGGCGGGCGCCGGTGTGGTGGCCGGTGTGGTGGAGAGATTCGTCAAATGACCGCTCGGGCTGGTCAACAAGCCCACCGCCTGCAACGGCCAAGGCGCCTTGATGTCCAACCGCCACTTGCCGCTGCCGTCGCCCAGCCCGCGACCAACCCCGTTGCCGCCGCGCTCCAAGTCCGCCGCGTCCACCGTCAGCGCGCCGCCCGCCGGAACCGACAAGCCCGACGCCTGCCGGCCTTGGCCGTTGTCGTCCACGCCCCACACCGACACCTCCTCGGCGACGCCGCCCGGATTCAGCAGCCGCAACGCGCTGCGCTGCGCGCGATTGCCGCCGGGGTTGAACACCGCGGCCCGCAGCTCGCCTGCCGCCTCGTCCCTCGGCAGCGCATCGTGAACGCTGGTGACGAACCCGTCCGGCGTGCGGATGTACGCCAGCGCTTCTATGTCGAGCGTGGAGAGAAGCGAGAGCCGCCAGCCGCCGGCCACGCTCGGCGCGCCGATGCCCTCGGACATTCCCTTGGCGGCGTTGCCGCGCTCCAAGTCGTCCGAGTTGAAGTGCGCGGCGGCGCCGGCGCCGATGGCGAGGCGCACGGGTGCCGAGCGCTCCCCCGCGGCGTCCACGGCCTCAACGAACACCTCGCCGGCAGCGTCCGAGCGGTTCAACACCCGCGCGAAACCTTGGCGGCCGGACGGGTCCGACGCCGATGGAAAGTAGAGCAGCGGCACACCCGCCAACACGGCGACGCCACGGGCGCGCAACGCCGGCAGGTGCCGCTCGATGGACAGGGCCGAAAGCGGATTGCCGCGCACCCCCACCACGTCGCCCGCGCCGAGGCCGCCGTGTTCCAGCAACGGCGCAAGATCCCGGATGCCGTTCGCCGACAGCCGCAACCGCGTCAGCGCCGGCCAGCCGTCCGCCGGCACTTCCCCGATGCGGTTGCCCGCTGCCTGCAGACATTGCAAGGAGCGCAATCCCGCGAGCGGCGTCAAGTCCTCCAAGGCGTTGTCGTTCAGCCACAGACGGCGCAGCGACGATAGACGCGCCAGCGGGCGCGCGTCCGCGATGCGGTTGCCGGACAGCCGCAACTCCGCCAGCGAGACGAGCGCGGAGAGATCCCCGATGTCCTCCAAGCCGTTGTCCGCAAGCGCCAGCTCGCGCAGCCCGATCAGATTCCGCAGCGGCGAGAGGTCGCGCAACGCGTTGCCGGAGAGGAGCAGCGTCCGCAGACCGGTCAACCCGGCGAGACCGGAGATCTGCGCGAGTCCGTTGCGTGACAAATCCAGCGCCGTCAGCGCCGGCAACGACGCCAGCGGCGCGAGGTCGCCCACCCGGTTGCCGGCCAGCCAAAGCCGCTCGAGGCCGGACGCCCACTCGATGCCGGCAAGGTCGGCAATTCCGGCGTCCGCCGCGTCCAGCTCGGCGATGGTGGCCAGCTCGGCGCGCGTGAACGCATCGCCCGCGGCCTTGCCGAGCGCCAAAGCGATGCTGTTGGCCAAACCGGCGTCCGCGATCGTCACCGCGCCTTGCGCCGCCGGGAACGTCACGCTGGCGCGTGCCGCAGGCCCCGACCCAAAGTCGTTGAAGGCGCGTAACTCGAAAACATGCGAGGAGCCCGTCAACCCGGAAATCTCGTGAGCGGTGGTGGCGCCGTCCGCGCCAGGGACAGCCGCCCAAGCGCCAAGCGCCGCGGCGGTGGCGCCGCGACGCAGTTCGTAGCCGCGGACGTAACCCGGCAGATCGTAGGCGCGGGTCCACTCCAGCACCGCCCGTCCATCGCCATCCTGCCGAGCGGTCAAGCCCGCCGGCGCCGCCGGCGGGGCGCGCGCGACAAACGGGTCGAAGACCACTTCGATTCCCTTCGCTTGCAAGGCGGGGATGTGCGCCGCGACGGATTCGGCGCTCAGCGGATTGGCGGTGAGAGAGAGAAACGCCTCCGTGTAGGCAGACCAGCCGCGTTCAAACGTGAAACCGTGGTAGGCGGCGTTGCCACTGCCCGAAATCATGGTTTGCGCCAACGGTGCGACATCCGTGATCGAGTTTTCCGCGAGGTCGAGGATCCGGACGTCCGCGAGGGAGGCGAGGGCGGACACGTCGGAGATGGCGTTGTTCCGCAGATGCAGGGTGGTCAGCGACGCAAGAGTGCCAAGCGGGGAGACGTCCGCGATGTTGTTGTTGAAGAGGTAGAGCCGCAGCAGCGACTTTAGGGCATCGAAACCGGAGATGTTGGCAATGTCGTTGTTGTCGAGCCAGAGGACATTGAGCGACGTGAGCGAGCCGAGGGCCGAAACGTCGGCGATGGTGTTGCCCGAGAGAAAGAGTTCTTGCAGCGACGTGAGCGATCCGAGGGCCGAAACGTCCGCGATGGCGTTGTCGGAGAGAAGGAGTTCTTGCAGCGACGTGAGCGAGCCGAGGGCCGAAATATCCGCGATGGCGTTGCCCGAGAGGGCCAGAAATCGCAGCGATGTGAGCGAGCCGAGGGCCGAGACGTCCGCGATGGTGTTGTCCGAGAGGGCCAGCGATTGCAGCGATGTGAGCGAGCCGAGGGTGGAGACGTCCGAGATCGTGTTGTCGTATAGGTATGCGGACCGCAGCGACGTGAGCGATCCGAGGGCGGAGATGTCCGCGATGGCGTTGTGCTGGAGGGAAAGAAACTCCAGCGACGTGAGCGAGCGAAGGGACGAGATGTCCGAAATGGCGTTGCCCGAAAGCCGCAAAAGGTCCAGCGACGCGAGCGATCCGAGGAGGGAGATGTCCGAGATGGAGTTGTCGGTGAGGGAAAGCAGCGTCAGGTTCACCGCGTGTTCCAGTCCCGCCAAATTCCCAATCGACGCATTGGATGCCAAGAAGTACCTCAGCTTCGCCATGTCCAGTTGCGTCACGGTGGCGCCGGCGCTCTTGCCCAGCGCGCCTTCCAACTTTGAGCGCAGGTTGGCGTCCGCAATCGTCACTGCCGCGGTCGGCGAAACGGGAAGCTGGATCGTGGTCTGCGCCGCCGGGCCGTCTCCGTCCGAATTCGTGGCGCGCAATTGGAAGTGGTGGCGGATGCCGTTGGTCAAGCCGGACACCGTGTGCGAGGTGGTGGTGGCGTTGCTGGCTTGGATGGCGGTCCACCCCGGCGGCGAGCCGCCGGCGAAGGCGGAAGCGTCGGTTGCGTGGCGCACCGAGTAGCCGCTGATGGACGAGTCCGACGGATCGCTCCAAGTCAGCGTGGCCGACGCGTCGCCCGGTGCCGCAAAGAGGGCGGACGGCGCGGATGGCTGCCCATGCGCCGCGAACGACGCCGCGGCGAGACAAGGAAAGAGCATTCCGGACCAAGGGCGATGCCGTCCACTCCCCCGCCGTCTCGTGCCTCCCCAGTCCACTCCCACGCCCACCCAGCCGTTGTTGTCTGCGTTTTGTGTCCGCTACAAGCGCCTACATGCCCCAAGCGACAATGGTGCCGGCAGGCGCCGGCCGCTCCTCGCGGAAGATCTTCTCCCGCCAAGGTCTGTCGGGGTCGCGGTCGAACAACGCCAAATGTCCTTCGTGGGCGTCGCAGGCGTCCATGTAGGCGCTGATCTGGCCGAGCGCCTCCCGTATGGCGCCCTCGCGGCTTCGCCGAATCAGCTTGCACTCGATGACGATCCGGCGCTCCGCGCGGCCAGCGGTGGCGGGCCAGAAGATCGTCAGATCCGTGCGGCCGCGTCCAACGCCGTATTCGCGCTCGATTCGCCCGCGGGCGTTGACGATGCGTTGCAGAAACGCTTGCAGCAGCAACTGCGGGCCCGCCTCGCGGTATTGGAACCGCTCCACCCAGTGTGCCGAGTGCTGGCGAAAGAAATCCTGAAAACCGCGCATCAGTTCATCCATCCGCAACCGTCCGTCCTCGCCGACGTACCACGGAGCGTCAAGCGGCAGCATCGCCTGCGCGGCATGCGTGAGCTGCCTCGGCACGACTTCCCGATAGATGGGGTTGGCGATGGCCACGGGGTCGTGCCGACCGACGAGGCCGAGGTCGCGCACGTACTCGATGTCGTCCGCGGCAACGTCCTCGATGCCGGCGTCGCCGCACAACAGGGGTTCGATCACGCGGCGCACACGCTCGTCCTCAAGCTGTCGAGCGAGTTGATCGAGGTGGGTTTCGCGGCGCAGCACCAACTGCTCCGCGGCGTCGCGAATGGCGTCCTTGGTGATGTGTCGGCGGCGGTCGCGGCCCGCTGGGCTGTGGAAGCACGCCTCGTCCGCGAGCGCGTTCACCAGCCACGGCTGGCCGCGGGTTTTGCACCAGACTTCGTCCAACGCCTCCGCGTGGAACCGCTGCTCGGTGGCTTCGGTGTGCTGGCGCAGCAGGGCGCGCGTTTGGGCTTTCGAGAAGTCGCCGAGGCGCAGCGAGCGGGCCTTCACGTTGAACGCGCTGCCGCCGAGCACCACGGCGTTCTCGGCGCTGGACCAGATCCGGTAGTCGCGGACATCGCGCACACCGCACAGCACGATGCTGTGGGGATAGCGGTGCGGCCGTTTGGGGTAGCCGGCGCGCAGCTGGCGGAGCACGGCGATCAACGTGTCGCCGATCAACGCGTCGATCTCGTCGATGAACAGCACCAACGGCTTCTCTTCGGCCTCGGCCCAACGCGCCAGCGACTCTTGCAGCGCTCCGTGGGGCCCGCCGGCGTCGAGCGCGTCTGGCCAGATGCCACGCAAATGCGCGCTGCCCAGCGCGGCTTCTTCCTCCTGCGCCAACGTGCGCAGAATGGCGCGCATGGCGGCGCCCACATCCTCCCGCGCCGATTGGCCGATCTCGACGTTGATGTACACGCAACGGTAGTGCCCACCGCCATTGAGCCGCTCCATCAGCGCCAAGAGCGCGGTGGTCTTGCCGGTTTGCCGCGGGGCGTGCAGCACGAAGTAGCGCTTGCGCTCGATCAGACGCAGCACCTCCTCGAGGTCCAAGCGTTCCAAGGGCGGAATGTGGTAGTGGTCTTCCGCAATGATGGGGCCAGCGGTGTTGAAGTCGCGCATGGGGGCAGTGTCGCATGTTCCGCTTGGCGCATGAACTTCATTGCCGCAGCGCGGCCCTCCCAAAGCGCCGCGACTTCAGGCGCCCGGTTAGGTGCGCTTGGCGGGCGGCGTCCAGCCTTTGATGTTGCGCTGGCGGCCGCGCCCAACGGCGAGGTCCGCACGCTCCACCTTGGTGGTGATGGTGGAGCCGGCGCCCACGTACGCCTCGTCTTCAATGGTGAGCGGCGCCACCAAGGTGGCGTTGGTGCCGACGAACACGCGCTCGCCGATTTCGGTGCGGTGCTTGGCCGCGCCATCGTAGTTGCAGGTGATCGTCCCGGCGCCGATGTTGCAATCCGCGCCTACCGTCGCATCGCCCAGATACGCCAGATGGTTCGCCTTGGCGCCGGCGCCGAGGCGCGCCTTCTTGGTCTCCACGAAGTTGCCGATGTGGACGTTTGGTCCGAGGTCCGTGCCGGGCCGCAGCCGGGCGAAGGGGCCAATCCGGCAACCAGCGGCGACGCGCGCGCCGTCGATGCAGGACATCGGCAACACCTCCACGCCATCGCCCAGCGCGACGTCCCGCAGCACGCAACCGGCGCCGATGACGACCCCTTCGCCAAGCGCGACCTCGCCTTCGAGCACCACGCCCACGTCGATGACGCAGTCTTTTCCGGCGCGCACCGTGCCGCGCACGTCCAGCCGCGCCGGATCCATGACCGTGACGCCGGCCGCCATCAGCGCCTGGGCTTGCCGGCGCTGGTGGTGGCGTTCCAAGTGGGCGAGCTGCGCTCGGTCGTTGACGCCCAAGATCTCCTCCGGTCGCCCGGCGCGCACCGCGCTCACCTCCACGCCGCGCGCCGCGGCAAGGGCCACCACGTCCGTCAAGTAGTACTCGCCTTGGGCGTTGTTTGGCGTCACCGCGCGCAGCAACTCGCGCAGCAGTTCGCATGGCGCGGCCAACATGCCGGAGTTCACTTCGCCGATGGCGCGCTCGGCGTCTGTGGCGTCCTTCTCTTCCACAATGCCCACCACGCGCTCGCCGTCGCGCAACACGCGGGCGCCGAGGCCGTCCGGCGCGGGAGCGCCCGGCCCCAGGTCGGCCGTGACAATCGCAACGCCGCTGCGCGCCCGCTCCACGCATGCCGCCAGCGTGTCCGCACCGACGAGCGGCACATCGCCGAGCAGCACCAGCACGGTGGCGTCCGCGGCGAGCTGCGGCAACGCGATGGAGACGGCGTGCCCGGTGCCAAGTCGCGGCGCTTGCAGCGCCCAGGAGATTTCGCCGGCGCCGGCGGGCGCGTCCGCCACGCCGGCGCGCACCTGTTCGGCTTGCTCGCCAACCACCACAACGGTCTTGTCGGGACGCAGCGTCGCCGCCGCGTCGAGCACATGGGCGAGCAACGGCCGCCCGGCCAAGCGGTGCAGCGCTTTGGGCAACCGCGAGCGCATCCGCGTGCCGGCGCCAGCCGCCAAAACGATCACCTGCAGTGCCATGCGCGTGTTCCGAGGCCGTCGAGCATGGCATTATAGAAGGGAGCGGCAACGCAACCCACGGCGTTTCAGCGCCATTTGCACAGGTTTGTCACACGTTGTTCCAACCCACCCCACCGCGGGTTGGCCCCGGCACAGGAGGTGTTACTTGGCGCTGACGAAACCCGCGCCCGACGCGCCCATCACCAAAGCGGTGATCGCCGCGGCCGGCAGCGGCACGCGCTTTCTGCCGGCCACCAAGGCGATCCCCAAGGAGATGATCCCGCTCATCGACCGCCCCATCATTCAATATGTGGTGGAGGAGTTGGCGGAGAGCGGCGTGCGCGATGTGGTGTTCGTGAGCCGGTGGGACAAGAAAGTGCTCGAAGACCACTTCGACCAGCACCCGACGCTGGAGGAGGCCCTCGCCACCACCGGCAAGCAGCGTTATTTGGAAGCCACGCGGCGCGCCGGCGAGCTGGTGAACGCCGCCTACATCCGCCAGCGCGGGGTGTACGGCAACGGCACGCCGGCGCTGAACGCCGGGCATCTGCTCGGCGACGGCCCGTTCGTGTACGCCTTCGGCGACGACTTGGTGAGTTCCACCGTGCCGTTCACGCGCCAGCTGATCGCCCAGTACCGCAAAACGCCCGGCGTCATTCTGGGGGCGCAGCAAGTGCCGGCCGACGAAGTGCCGAGCTACGGCATGATCGAGACGGACGACGACCTGCGCGTCACCCGCATCGTGGAAAAGCCCGCGCCCAAGGCGGTGACTTCGACGCTGGTCGGTTTCGGCCGCTACATCCTGCCCCGCGAGATCATCGACATCCTGGGTGAAATGCCCGCCGGGAAGGACGGCGAGCTCTGGTTGATGGACGCCATCGACGCCTACATGCTGCGCGGCGGCCACGTCTACGCCTGTCCGGTGCAAGGCGGCCGCTGGCTCACCACCGGGGATCCGGTGAACTATCTGGAGACGCTCTTCCACTACGCCCTCAAGCGCGACGATCTCAAGGACGATGTCGCGCGCATCGTGCGCCGCATCGCAGCGGAGCTGGAGTCGTAAGGCGCGAGCGGCACCCGGCGGACGCGCCACGCGGTTGCGGCATAATGCGCGGTTCGAGACGCCCACAACCGATGGAGGGCCATGGCACTGCAACTCGACCACACCATCGTTCCGGCGCGCGATCACGAGGCCGCGGCGCGCGATCTGGCGCGCATCTTCGGCCTCGAATACAACGGCACGTGGGGCCACTTCGCGCCGGTGAAAGTGAACGACGCGCTCACCTTGGATTTCGACACCAGCGACAATCCGCATTCCAACCACTACGCTTTCTTGGCGAGCGACCCCGAGTTCGACGCCATCCTGGGGCGCGTCAAGGGCGAGCGGATCGCGTTCGGCAGCGGGCCGAGCCGGGCGGCGCGCAAGGACGGCGCGATCAATCACCGGCACGGCGGCCGCGGCTTCTATTTCGAGTGCCGGGACGGCCACCTGTGGGAGGTGATCACGCACACCTACATCACGGATTGAGGTGCGACGTTGCGACGTAAGGAACGAGACACATGCCGAAGTTGATCCTCGAGACGAACCTGCCCCTGCCCAACCGCCGCCAAGGCAAGGTGCGCGATCTCTACGACGTGGAAATGCCGGACGGCGGGCAAGCGCTGCTCATCGTCGCCACCGACCGCGTGAGCGCGTTCGACGTGGTGCTTGCCAACGGCCCGGCCGGCAAGGGCGTGGTGCTGACGCAAATCTCGAAGTTCTGGTTCGACCGCTTCGGCGGCGATTTCAACCACCACCTTATCTCCACCGACGCCGCCGACGTGCCGGGCCTCGACGCCGCCGAACGCGAGCAGATCGCCGGGCGCTTGATGCTGTGCCGCAAGGCGCGCGTGTTGCCGGTGGAGTGCATCGCCCGCGGCCACCTCGCCGGCAGCGGCTGGAAGGACTATCAGCGCAGCGGCCAAGTGTGCGGCATCGACCTGCCGCCGGGCCTGCGCAACGGCGACCGGCTGCCGGAACCGCTGTTCACCCCCTCCACCAAAGCGGACACCGGCCACGACGAGAACATCAGCTTCGATCAAGGCGCCGCCATCGTCGGCCGGGACACCATGCAGTGGCTCCAAGACGCCACCTTGCGCTTGTACGGCCTTGCCCGGGAACACGCCTTCGCGCGCGGCATCGTGCTCGCGGACACCAAATTCGAGTTCGGCGTGTTGCGCGATGGCGCAACGCCCATCCTCGTCGACGAGATCTTCACGCCCGACAGCTCGCGCTTCTGGCCCGCGGACCAGTGGCGCCCCGGCGAGGAGCAGCCGAGCTTCGACAAGCAATACGTGCGCGAACACTTGGAAACCTTGGTGGCCGCCGGCGGGTGGGACAAGACGCCGCCCGGCCCGGCGTTGCCGGAGGACGTGCTCGCCAACACCATGTCCCGGTATTTGGAGGCGTACCGCCGCCTCACCGGCGCGAAATTGGCGCTGTAGCGTCGGGCCGCCGGCAGGCCGTGCGATCCGTGCGCGTCGCGCTGCGCTACGGCTGCAATCCGCACCAAGGCGAGGCGGCTTTCGAGACGGACGCGGCGCATCCCGCGCTGCGCGTGCGCGCCGGGGCACCGTCGATGATCAACATGCTCGACGCGCTGAACGCTTGGCAACTGGTGGCCGAGCTGCGCGCGGCGCTGGACGCGCCGGCGGCGGCTTCCTTCAAACACCTCTCGCCGGCCGGCGCCGCCGTGGGCGTGGAGTTGCCGGAGGATCTGCGCCGCGCCTACGAGGTGGTCGATCGCGAATTGACGCCACTCGCCACCGCCTACGTGCGCGCCCGGGGCGCGGACCCCAAGAGCGCGTTCGGCGACTTCGTGGCGCTCTCGGATCCCGCGGACGCCGCCACCGCGAACTATCTGCGCGGCGTGGTGAGCGACGGCGTGATCGCGCCGGGGTTCGCGTCGGGCGTTCTCGACACCCTCGCCGCCAAGAAGAACGGCGCGTTCGTGGTGCTGGAAGTGGATGCGGACTACGCGCCGCCGCGCATCGAGCGCCGCGAGGTGTTTGGCGTGGTGTTGACCCAGGAACGCAACACCCACCGGCCCAGCGCCCAGGATCTCGCGGATGTGGCGTGCGGCGAACTCGCCGACAGCGCCCGGCGCGACTTGCTGCTTGGCTTGGCGACGCTGAAGTACACGCAGTCCAACTCGGTGGGCTACGCCTTGGACGGGCAGATGATCGGCATCGGCGCCGGGCAGCAGTCGCGCGTGGACTGCACTGCGCTCGCCGGCGCCAAGGCGGACGCATGGCACCTTCGCCGACATCCCAAAGTGCTCGCCATGCGCTTCCGCCCCCATGTGAAACGCCAAGACCGCGTGAACTGGCGCACGCGCTGCGTCGAAGGCGGCTTGACGGCAGCGGAGCGGGCCGCCCTTGCGGCGGCAACCACCGCCCCGCCGGCGACGCTCGCCGAGGCGGAGCGGGCCGACTGGCTCGCCGAGCTCGACGGCGTCTCGATGGTGAGCGACGGCTTCCTGCCGTTCCGCGACAACGTGGATCACGCCCGCCGGCACGGCGTGCGCTTCATCGCCCAGCCCGGCGGTTCGGCGCGCGACGCCGAGGTGGAGCAGGCCTGCCGCGAACACGGCATCGCGATGGCGTACACCGGCGTGCGCCTCTTCCACCACTGACGCTCTTCGGCGCAAGTGGACTGGCCAACCTACAAAGCGCTGTGCGAGCGGCCGGACGTGATGCCGCGGGCGCTGCTGGAGCGCACGTCGGCGTTGTTGCCGGCGGGGCTGGCGGACATCCTGCGCGCGGCCCAAGCCGAAACCCCTTGGCCAAAACCGGCGGACCACAAAGGCGATGCGGCCACCGACATGTTCACGCTCGCACTGCGGCCAGCCGATGTGTACGCCATCTTGGCCGCGGTGGAGACGGCGGCGGCGAAGGGCCGCGCCTCCCGCGGCATGGTCGCCGCGTGGCGGGAGGCGCGGGACTACAGCAAAAGGGAACAAGCAAGCGCGGATGTTGGGCGGTAGCAAGACCCTTGCCGTCGTCCATGCGGAACTGCGCGCGGCCCGCAGGTCGGTGTGGATGTGGCTCTGCGTGGCGCTTTCTCTCGCCGTCGCGCCCGCCGTGTTCGCGCACTACGCCTACATTCACGGCGCATTGTCCGGGTCGGTGGCGTTCGTTGGCAGCGTGGCGCCGAGGTTTCTCCTCCCGCAGATCAGCGTCCACCTGTTGTGGCCGTCGCTGGTTGCGGTCGCGCTGCTTGGCGCGGCGCAGCGAAGGCGCGACGAGCGCGATGGCTTGGCGTCCGTGCTGGACGCCAAACCGCTTTCCACTGTTGCGCTGGTGGGGGCTCGGGTGGCGGCCATGGCCGTGGTCGGCTGGTTGTTGATGGCGCTTCCGATCGGGGCGATTCACGGCCTCGCCGCCAGTGGCTTGGCGTGGTGGGCGAACGAGCCGCCCGCGCCGGCGTCGACCATCGCGTTCCTGTTCGTTGACGCGCCGCCGGCATTGCTGTTCTGGGTGGCGGCCATCGCGTTGCTGGCGGCTGTGCTGCCGAATCCGCGCATGGGGCTTCCGATCGCGTTCGCGCTTCTCGGCATAGGGGCGTGGGCATTGGCGCACACGCCCGTCTACTTGCTCGCGGCGTTCTCGCCCGTGGCCAGCTACGGCGGTTCCGTCTCGGATCTTGCGCCGCGGTCGTTCGACGCCGTGTTTTTCGCGCAACGCGCTGCGCTGGTCTTGCTTGCTGGGGCGGCGACGTTGGTCGCGGCGGCTTGCCATCCCCGCTTGACCGAAGGACGGCTGCGGTGCGGGCTTGGCGGCGTCATGCTGTTCGCGCTTGGCGGCGCGGGCCTCGGCGCCGTGGCGGCGAACGCGGCAGCGGACCTTTCGCGGCGCGGGCAGTGGCTGTCCGCCCACCGGGAAGCGGCGGCGCTGCCGGGCAGTCGCCCGGATGTTGAGCATGTCGAAGGCCGCGTCGTCATCCATCCCGGCGAGCGGCTGGAACTCGATGTCGCCTTGCGGCTCGCCGCGCCGCCCGGCGGGCTCGACACGCTCGTGTTCAGTCTTAACCCCGGCATGGGCGTTCGCGCGCTGCGTTTCGATGGGCGGCGGCTGCCCTTCAAGCACGAACACGGTTTGTTGACCATCGACCTCCCGACCCCGTTGCCCGCCGGGGCGAAGGCGACGCTGACCGTCACCGCGACGGGAATCCCGAACGCGGACTTCGCCTATCTCGACAGCCTCGTCGACTGGCGGCGGCTGCCGGCGAACGCGATCCACGCCCTCGGCACCCAAGCATCCGTTTTCGATCAGCGGTTTGTGGCGTTGATGCCGGCCACGCACTGGCTTCCAACCGCCGGGGCGAGTGTTGGGCCGGCGCCGGGAACACAGCCGTCGCGCGACTACTTTCGCGTTGACTTGGCCGTTGCCGCGCCGTCCGGATGGCGCGTCGCCGGGCCCGGCCGCAGACACGCCGCGGACTTGGGATTCCGGTTTCGACCGGTTTCGCCGGTACCGGAGGTTGGGCTTTTCGCCGCCCCGTTCGCATCGCGCGCCGCCGAAGCCGCCGGCGTGAAGCTGGAATTGCTGTTCCACGCCGGGCATCGGCGCAACGTCGACCACTTCGCGGATGTTCAAGCCGCGGTGGTCGATGGCGTGGAGCGGCTCCTCAACCAGGCCGCCGGCCTTGGTTTGCCCTATCCATACGACGGATTGACCGTGGTGGAGGTGCCCGCCCAGCTGCGCGGCTACGGCGGCGGGTGGCGCATGGACACGGTGCAGGCGCTGCCGGGAGTGCTTGCGGTTAAGGAAACGAGTTTTCCGCTGGCGCGTTTCGCTCGCGCCGGCCCCGCGCGCTCTCCCGAAGAAGCCGCCGGGAAATTGGCGCGGCTGCGGTTCTTCTTCGCCACGGACTTGAGCGGCGGCAGCTTCCCGCGCGGGCTGTCCCGCAATCTGTTGCGCTTCCAAACGAGCGCCTTGGGTGCCGAAGCGGAAGCTCTGGATTTCGTGTGCGAGGAAATGGTCGTCAGGCTTCTTTCCGGCAGCGGGCCCGAAGTGCCACCGGGCTTTTCCGCCCGCTTCTTCGACCGCGACGCGGGGTTCGCCAAGACGCTGGCGGAATCCGCCCGTACCGTGTGGCGCCGCCGGGCCTTTACGGATTTGGCTTTCGTCGGGAGAGCCTCCTCCGGCCCCGCGACATGGGACCGCGCCGTCGCCTCGCCCCTTGCCGCCCTTGGCAAGCGGGAAGAGCTGGTGGACATGCACGCTTTCGCGCTGCGCGGCGCGGCGGTGGCGCTTGCCGCGGTTGACGTCTTGGGCAGAGATCGCGCCGGCGCTTTGCTTGCCGCCTTGCGAAACGAGTACCGGGGCCGCGGTTTTCGCGCCGCGGATCTCAGGGCGGTCGGCCGCGCCACCGGCGGCGATCTCTGGGCGCTGCTTGGCGACTGGCTTCACGACGCCAAGCTGCCGGGGTTCCTCGCATCGCAAGCCCGCGCGCAACGGCTTCGAGACGACGAACAAGGGCGGTCGCGCTACCAGCTTCGCGCCCATGTGTACAACGGCGAGGACGTGCCGGGAGTGGCGCGCTTGGCCGCCACCGAGCACGGACTCTGGGGCGGCCGGCGCAGCGCCCCCTTTCGGATCCCGGCGCGCGCCTCCTCCGAAGTCGGCTGGATTGTCGATGCGCCGCCGAATCAGCTCTGGCTCGTGCCCTATTTCTCCCTCAACAGAGCGCCGGTTCGCTTGGAACTTTCGGCTGTGGAGCAAGACGTGGCGGAAGGCGATGGCCTGTCCGGCGCCAGACCCAGCGTGTGGGCGCCGGCGCTGGTGGAGGGCGTGGTGGTCGACGATCTCGACGAGGGCTTTTGGATCTGGGACGGAGAAGCGTCCAGCGATGCGACCGTGGCCGACTTGTGGTCCGCGTGGCGACGCACCGGCCGTGTCCCGTCCGGGCGTTCGCGCGCCGACTGCGGCTGGTGGCGGCAAGAGATGCCGTCCGGCTGGGGCAAGTACCGATCGACGGTGGTGCGCAGCCGACCTGGACGCGGCCGGTGCCAAGCGGTGTTCACGGCGCGGTTGCCGGCGCCGGGTCGCTGGCGTTTGGCGTTTCACGTCCCGCGCCGGGGCATACCGGCGGTGGGCGGGCCGGGCTCGGGATTGGCCGGCGCGACCGGGGCGCGGCAGCTCTACAGAAGGCTCGGCGAATACGACCTGCGGCTGGTGGCCAATGGCGAAAGCACATCCTTGGAGTTCGACGGCGCCTCTGCCGAAGCCGGTTGGAACACGCTTGGCGCATTCGACTTGGGCGCGCATACCGTCAGCGTCGTCATCTCCAACCGAACCACCGGAGATGTCGTTCTCGCAGACGCGGTACATTGGCAACCGGTCGCCGCTCGCGCATAGGAAACCACGCCGTGGACGTAACGCACATATTGGATGGCTTGAACGATCAGCAGCGCGAGGCGGTTACCGCCCCGCTCGGCAACCTGCTGGTGGTGGCGGGCGCCGGCAGCGGCAAGACCCGCGTGCTGGTTCACCGCATCGCGTGGTTGGTGGAGGTGGAACGCGCAGCGCCGAGCAGCGTGCTGGCGGTGACCTTCACCAACAAGGCCGCCGGCGAGATGCGCGGGCGCGTCGAGCGCCTGCTCGAAGGGCCGGCGCGCGCCATGTGGCTGGGCACGTTCCACGGCATCGCCCATCGGCTGCTGCGCATGCATTGGCGGGACGCCGACTTGCCGCAGAACTTTCAGATTCTGGACGCCGAGGATCAGCTGCGGCTGGTGAAGCGCGTCATGCGCGAGCAGGAGGTGGACGAGCAGAAGTGGCCGCCCCGCCAAAGCGCGTGGTTCATCAACGCGCAGAAGGACGAAGGCCGGCGCGCCAAGGACGTGCCGCGCGACGACCACGACGTGTTCACCGGCACCCAGGCGAAGATCTACGAGGCCTACGAGCAGCTCTGCCGGCAAGGCGGCTTGGTGGACTTCGCCGAGCTGCTGCTGCGCTGCCACGAGCTGCTGCTGGAGCGGCCGGACTTGCTGGAACACTACCAGCGCCGCTTTCGGCATCTGTTGGTGGACGAGTTCCAAGACACCAACCGCATTCAATACGCTTGGCTGCGGGTGCTGGCCGGCGCGCCTCGGCGCGCCGCCGACGTCGGCGACGGCACCGTGTGGGCGGTGGGCGACGACGATCAGGCCATCTACGGCTGGCGCGGTGCCAAGGTGGAGAACATCCGCCACTTCCAACGCCACTTCCCGGCCGTTGGCGTGGTGCGGTTGGAGCGGAACTACCGCTCCACCGGCACGATTCTGCGCGCCGCCAACGCCCTCATCGGGCGCAACACCGACCGGCTCGGCAAGAACCTCTTCACCGAAGCCGGCGACGGCAACGCCATCCGCGTGTACTCCGGCTACAACGACTTGGACGAGGCGCGCTTCATCGCCGACCGCGCGCAGAGCTGGATCGACGCCGGCGGCGACCCCGCGGAGGTCGCGGTGCTCTACCGCTCGAACGCGCAATCGCGCGTGGTGGAGGAGGCGTTCCTGCGCCTCGACCTGCCCTACCGTATCTACGGCGGCGTGCGCTTCTACGAACGCGCCGAGGTGCGCAACGCCCTCGCCTACATGCGCCTGGTGGAGACGCGCCACGCGGACGTGGCCTTCGAGCGGGTGGTGAACACGCCGCCGCGCGGCATCGGCGGCAAGACGGTGGAGATCATCCGCGGGCTGGCCCGCGCCCGCGGCGTCTCCATGTGGCAGGCCTGCAAGGAGGGCGTCGCCGAGGGCGTTTTCAGCAGCCGCGCCAAAGCGGCGGTGGCGGATTTCCTGCGCCTTGTGGACGACATCGCGGACGCCGTTTGCGAGCAGGGCTTGCGCGAAATCGCCAGCCACTGCGTGGAGGCGAGCGGCCTCGCGGAGTTCCACGGCAAGGAGGGCGGCGAACGCGGCATCGCCCGCCAGGAGAATCTGCGCGAGCTGGTGCATGCCTGCGCCCAGTTCGGACGCGAAATCACGCTGCCGAACGACGCCGGCGAAGACGACGGCGCCGCCTCCGAACTCGGCGAGTTCCTCGACCAGGCGGCGCTGGAAAGCGGCGACTACCAAAGCGCCGGCCCCGCCGTGCAGATGATGACGCTGCACTCCGCCAAGGGCTTGGAGTTCCCGCTGGTGTTCATCTGCGGCATGGAAACCGGGCTGTTTCCGGACCGCCGCTCGCAAGAGGATCCCGGCCGCTTGGAGGAGGAACGCCGCTTGGCCTACGTCGGCATCACCCGGGCGATGCGCCAGCTCTACCTCACCTACGCGGAGACGCGGCGGCTCTACGGCGCCCAAACCGTGAACTGGCCCTCGCCGTTCTTGGACGAGATCCCGTCGGACTGCGTGGAGGAGGTGCGTCTCGGCGGCAGCGTGGCGCGCCCGTTCCGAACGCCGAGGAACCAAGGCGGCGGCGGGCGGGAAGAGGTGGGGGAAACGACCATGCGCGTGGGCCAAACCGTGCGCCACCCCACCTTCGGCGAAGGCGTGATCCTGCACGCCGACGGCCACGGCGAGCGCACCCGCGTGCAAGTGCATTTCGCCCGCGGCGGCGCCAAATGGCTGATCCTCGCCCAAGCGAACCTCGCGCCGGTAGGCTAAGCGGGCTGGATTGCCACCAAAAAAGTCGCACGCCGACTGGAAATAGCCCGCTCCCAGGGCAATCGCATTTGGAATCCCGCGCCTACTCGCGCTTGCGGATGCGCCGGATCATGTCGAGCAGGAAGTTGTCGTCGCGCTGGGCGCGGGTGAACTTGCGGCGGATGGACCGCTTGTCGGGATGCATCCGCACGATGTTCAGGGCCAGCCGGCGGACCACCGCCAGACAGGCGGCGGAGTTGCCCTTGCGGTTGCGCGCCTGGTCTTCGTCCATCGACACGTCGAGCACCCAGTGCAGGCCGTTCTCGATCGCCCAGTGGGAGCGGACGGTGCGCCCGAAGCGCTCCGCCGAGGGCTTGGCGCTGAGCAGGTAGTAGCGGCTGTCGACGCTCTCCGAGCCGTCGGCGAGATGCCGCTCGGCGACGACCTTGCCGAAGGCCGAAAGACCGGGCCAGTCGTGGCGCTCTTGCAGCCAGTCGACGTCGTGGCAGACCGTCGCCGTGCGCTTCTCGACGCGCCCGTGGCCCTTGTCAACCTGTTGATGCGACAGGAGTTTCGCCGACGCGGGCGGGTTGTCCAAGTACTCCTCCACGTCCGCGCGCAGCGTCCCCTGGTTGCCCTTCAGCGCCAGCGCGTAGTCGCCGCCCTTGGCCACGATCGCCGCCGCCGTCCCGCGCTGCGCGCGCAGCGCGTCCGCCGTCACCGTCCGCCCCCTCACGTCCACCAGCTCCAGCAGCTTCGGCAGCGCCGGGATCTCGTTCGACTTGCCGTCCACCTCCATCTGCGCCAGCGTCAGCTTCGACTCCGCCGCGAACGCTTGCAGAAGGTGCGTCGGCGACCGTTCCGAGGCGTCCTCGAACGACCGCCGCAGCACCTTGCCGTCCACCGCGATCACGCCGCCGAGCCGGTCCGCCCAGTCCTGCGCCAGGCGCAGCAGCGCCGTCTGAAGACCCGCCGGGTTCAACAGTCTGAACAGCCGCGAGAACGCGTCGTGGCTCGGAATCCCGTTCCTCAGCGCCAGAAACGTCCGCAGCCACCGCTCCGCGGCGCATCCGTAGTCCTCCATCTCGACGCATGTGCGTCCGCCCGTGAGCATCGACAGCAGCGCGATCACCAGCATCTCGTGCAGGTCGTGGCGCTTGGCGTTGCCTCGCCTAGGGTCCTCAACTTCTTGAAAAACAAACAGAAGTTCCCGCATTCCGTCTCTCCCTCCTTGGATCGAGACGCCTATTCTGCACCATCCCCGCTCTCCGTGCCGCCCCACCTAATCCAAATGCGATTGCCCTGGCCCGCTCCTTTCCCTGCTTGGCACCGCCACCAAAGCATGCCAGGCAAAGTAGAGCGCCGACGCAAGTGCTCCGATGGCGAAATAAATCTTGCAAGATGTCCTCTTACGGAGTACGTTCGGTCTACAGGCAGCCCTTGCCGGGTACCTGCCAACACGGAGAGGAGGATTGGCACGGAAATCAAAGCAGCACCATACTCATTGTCGTTATCGAAGGACGCTACGCGCACTATGCGCAAGCTGCCTGAGAACATTCGCCGAAACATTGACGGCAAGTTGTCCGCGTTGGCCGCCGATCCGACGGTGGCGAATAACAACGTCAGGCCGCTACGGGGCGTGCCGGGCTTTCGACTGCGGGTCGGCGATTGGCGCGTGTTGTACGAGATCGACCATGCCCAACGTAGGTTGCGCGTGCGCCACGTTGGGCCGAGAGGAGAGGGCTACAAGCCATGAAGTCCCAACTGCAAACGGTGGCCATTGCCAACCGCGTGTTGGCAATCGTGCCGCTCGACGAATACGAGGAGTTGCGCGAAGCACTCGCGGATGCGGCGGATGCGGAAGCAATGCGCCGTGTCCGCGAGGACCCGGACGAGGAAGATGTGCCCATCGCCTTTGCCCGGCGCATGTGGAACGGGGAAAGTCCGGTGCGCGTGTGGCGCGAGATGCGGGGCATGAAGGCCACGGACTTGGCCGCCGCCGCGGAAGTCTCCCGCTCCCACCTCTCCGCCATTGAGCGTGGCGCAAAGCGGGGCTCCGTTGGCGCCTTGAAGCGCCTCGCGGCGGCACTTGGCGTTGGCATTGAAGACCTTGCCTAACCGCCGTCGTGCCCAGTCCGGGGCTCGCCTTCTCGCCCTGCATAGCCATCGGTTTGCCGGCCAGATCAAGCACGACCTCCCAGCCGGTCAGGACACCTGTGCGCGGTTGAGCATGTCGGCAGCAACGCGGATCGAATGTACGGGACGGCCCAACTACGCCTCGAATGCGTCAAATAACCGAGACCAACATTCCCTTACGGCGTCGTCAAACTCGTCAATGCCGCCTTGAAGCACCCGTTCCTTCACTCTCCGAGCCAACTTGACCTTCCAATGCTTGGGCAACTCTACCGACTGCGACTTGGCCCATGACTGCGCCTGATCAACAAACGAGACGCCGATCTTGATCTCATCCTCCAGTCGGACTTCGCTTTCGCGCACGATCCTGTCGAGCTCGCCCGCCAAGAGCTTTGATGGAAGCAAGTCTTCGACCTCGGCATTCTTTACGACGCCTTCTACGAACGTGCCAACCGACAGGACTCGCTGCTCGTGCATTGCGTAGAGGGCACCATCCGACTTCAGCGCTTTCGCTGCCCTTGTACCCGGACCATCGGCGTCCAGCAGAACCGAAGGGGGCGTGCCATCTCGGCCGGCTAGGATGCCGGCAACAACGCACATGTTCGACGCGCCCCCTGACGGCACGAAAACAAGCTCGCGAGAGGGTCTGATCGCACCGCAGGCGACAAGCAGCGACTTAATGGCCGTCAGGTAGTGTTGATCGGACGCCCCCTCAACCAACACCGGACGGCAGCCAACCAACAAGCTCTCCCCAACACTGAGGTTAAGCGCCGAATGTACGGCGTACGCTGCACCAGCCTGCTCATCCTCACCTTCTGTATGTCCCAAGTCAGAGGTTGCCTTGGTGCTTCCGTCCTTTGCGACGAAGACCTTTCGAGCACGTTCCAGCCGATCTGCGTCCACAAGGAACGGCGAATGCGAGGTATATAGAATCTGATTGTTCGTCGAGAGGTTGTCGAAGAACGCCGACAGGTCGCGTTGGGCGTGCGGGTGAAGCGACATCCCCGGCTCATCAAGCAGCAGAATCGCGCCACTATGATCCTCTTGGCTCTCTACCAAGAAAACAAGGTAGAAGCTGAGGAACCATTGAAGGCCAGAGCTTCGGTTCTCCAGCTCGACCTCCGTCGGGCGCCGGTCGTCAGCTACCCATATGCGGAAGTGGTTGCCGTCAGCCTCAAACCGAAAGCGGTGGTCGCCCTGCCTCCACCAGTCTCTAAACTGATCTGTCAAATTCGCGCTCGCTGATTGTAGGAGAATCGAGCGCTCCTTCTTCTTTTCTCCAACCGCTGCTGCTTGTTCGCCATCAAGATTCGGTGACGGATCGCGACCAAGCTCCAATATCTCCTCGGCCTCCAGCCTTACAAAACTGAACAACACACGCAGTGTCCTAGCCTTGGCTAGCTCTTTCGTTCCCAAGTCGTCGCGTTGAAGATTCTCCACAACGTGGGGCAAGTAAATCTCTGAGTCTAAGTTGCCATAATGCGCGTAGTAAACGAAAGCTGGCATGGCAGTAACGATGCTGGTCGCTACGCCGTCTCTCTCACCCGGTGGCAAGGCTGAAATCCGCTCTAGATGCTCCGTAAGCTCGTCAACGAGTTGCCCGATAAGCGGAACGATAGCGCTGGTCTTAGCTGCGTTGGGCGGAATAAGCTTGGCTACGGCGTCCCTTATGGATGACAACTGATCGATTTCGATTTCGTCGTCGGAAGTTAGATCCTCTTTGATGCCACAGAGGTCGTTGAGCAGGCCTTCCTTAAATTGTGCTTCTTGCTTCAGTGTCTTCCCAGAACGTACTTTGTTCGCACATTCCTCTAGAATGTCGACGATCGACGTTCTTTCAGCAGTCTTACGCTGGTTATAGCAAGGGAAATCCACCGCGCGTCGGCCGTCGAAGAATCTGGTCACACGCACCTTGGCAGCATCGCTAGGCGAGATGCCGGCCATCTGACCCAACCTCTCTCTCAGCGACCCTGTTTCGAACTCCGCCGTGATGAATGGGAATTTTCCAGGTTCCTTCCTGAAATCGCCGAATTGCTTTTTCGGGTAGTCTGATGTTGGTTGGATATCGCCCTCATTTGCAGGCTTCAACTTCCACAATGCAAGTAGGAGATTGGACTTGCCAGACTCGTTTACACCGATTAGCGCGGTGACGTCCTCGACATCGATCCAATCGCTGTCTACCACGGAGCGAAAGTTGGTTACCCTGAACTTTGTCAATTTCATCGGTGTCACTTGCCTGTTACGAATGGCTCAGCGTCCAACAGCCGTCGCCACGCCATCACGGTCTTGCGCGGGATGCTCGCGGCATCAGCTACGGCCATATCCCACACATGCCGCACTTCGGCGTCGGGCTCGCGGTAATGCGGCACGGTCATGTCCTTCGTGGTGCGGTATGCATCGAGCAGTGGCTGCGCCATGCGCTTCCAATGCTCGCCTGCCGTGTTGGGAACGACCAGTTGCTTGATTGCGGCGGGTTGGTACATGGGCCAGCCTGAGGATGCGTCCTGCGTGTTCGCCACCAGCAGTCTGCCAGCTTTGGCGGTCAGCATGTCCAACTGGCGCTGACGGGTGCGCCGGCTGTCGTTTGGCCGTGGCACTCGCTTGGCCCAGCCGTCGATCCGCCCTTGAAGTCGTGTTTGGCCGGACTCCGAAGCGGATTTGGCCACGGGCACTTCGGCGTCGTCTTCGTCGCACCACATCCACTTCGACTGTCCTACGGTCTGTTTGGTCGTGTTGACCCCGTACAGGTCGCCTAGGCGCACGAACTTGCCGCGCTTGGTCGGCAACTGGTCCAGTTCATGGCAGGCTTCCGCCAGCGCCGGCTCGTAAAACACCGCGGGCGACCAGTCGCCGGCTTCGACGCGCTCTCTTGGGTACTCGCAGATGCGTCCCAAGGTGCCGAGGTCGCCTTCGCGCAGCCGTTCGTAGAGGGTCGTCGCTCCGTCGGCGTTGGTTGGCCGCGTTCGGACGGAAACGAAGCGCACGGTGTTCGATCTTCGTGCCGGAGGCGTTCGCCGCATGAGCAGCAGGCTCTCCTGATGGCCTTTGACGCTCCAAGCGTAGGCTTTGGGATCGTGCAGGGACACGACCGAGACGATCTCGAACTGTTGGGCGAGCAGGCGTCGTTCAGCAATGCCCGCCGGTGCGCTGTTGGTGCAGGCGGTGGTGGGGATGATCTTGCCGACTGCGCCGTGTTCCTTGTTGATTCGTTCGGCCAGGATGAACGAGAACGGCGGTCGGATGGAGTCCGCCGACATCGCGCCTCTGCGCTCCGGCCACCGTGCGCCGACGTTCTCTCGCAGCTTCGCCATGCGGTCAGTCAGCGCCGCGCGCGAGTCCACTTCGACGTCGACTGCCAAGTTCTTCAGGCTGCTGAACGGCGGATTGGTCAACGCGATAGCCACCTTGCCGAGCCCCCGCAACATGGCGGAGTCCTCGGCCAGAGGATCGGCGGCCAACTCCACCCCAATACGATGCCGGTCGCGGTTGGATTTGGCGGACTCCGCCATGCCCTTCTCGAAGTCGCTCGCCGCGCTGCCGTCTTCGTTGTCGAACAGCAGCTCCAGCGAGCCGAGCATCACGTCGTCGACTTGCGCTTTGGATTGCTCGTCGCGCCAGCCGCCTCGGCGTCCCCGCGGCAGCGTCCACAATCCCATGTTGCGGAAGTCCGCGCCGAGCCCGCCCATCGCGAGTTGCGCGGCGGCGATCTGCACGGCGCGGCGGTTGATGTCCAAGCCGACCATGCCCTGCTCGACGAACGCCCGGTGAATCTTCTCCAGCCGCTTCTGCTTCGCGCCCTGCTCGGCGGCGCGACGACGCACGGCGGCAGCGAAAGCCACAAGGAGGGTGCCGGACCCGCAGGCCGGGTCCATCATGGCGATCTTCTTCCAAGTGCTCGGCTTGCGCCACAGCGGATCGTCCGGCGGCGCGTAGAGGTCGCAAGCGAGTTCGGCGAGCAGCATCGCGCCCGGAGTGAGCGTGTAGTACGCGCCGTCCGCCTGCGGGTTGTCCATCGCCGCTTGAAACAGCTCGCCGGCGTGGTCCATGCCTGCGGCCGCGTATTTCTCGGCCACGTCCACGGCGTGTTCGGCGAGGCCGTAGAGCGCGTACTTCACGCCTTGGGGTGTTCGCTTCTGCCCCATGTCGGCGGCTTCGAGCACTTCCACCGCCGGCTGGAAGATCGGCTTGTAGTCGTGGGCGAGGATCTTCCGCCACGCCTTCGCCAGCTTGCGCGCCACGTTGCCCGCGCCCGCGAGTTCGGCGAGTTTCGGCAGTTCGATGGCGTTTTCGGTCTGTACGAGGCGCTCATGCACGAGGCAGGCGTTCATCAGGATCAACGCCGCCTGGGTGCAGGCGCGAAGTTCGGCGTCTTCCTTCAGGTCGGCGACGCCCACGACGGGCGCGAGCACTCGGCCCATGCCGGTCTCTTCCGCCAGCGCGTGTGCCGCCGCCGCGACGGCCGCTTTGATGAGATTGGCGGTTTGCGCCCGCTGATCGCCGAGGATGCCGGAGTCCGCCAGCACCGGAGCGAGCGCGTCGAAGTCGCCGTTGGCCAGCTTCTGCCAGAAGTCGAGCGCCTCGGGTCGCGGCCCGCCGGGCTTTGGAGCGGGCGAGGGCGCGTGTACGCGCAGAATGTCCGTCAGGTTCGTTTCGATTCGATCGTCGTGCGCCTTGAGCGCCCGCAACACCTGCCCCACGACGCTCCAATCGCCGCCGCCGGTGGCCAAGGACTCTTCGAGACTCGTCTGCGGCGACATGACCACCGGCACGACGATGTAGCCGTGCTCTTTGTGCCCGCGGCCCGGGCGCCGCATCACCCGGCCCACGGCCTGCACGATCTCCACTTCGCTCTTGCGCTCGTCGAGAAAGCAGATCGCGTCCAGCGCCGGCACGTCGATGCCTTCCGAAAGCACGTTGACGTTGGTGGTGACGTGCTTCGCGCCGTTGGCGTCTCGGAGCCGCTGCAACTCGTCTCCGCGGCGCTTGGCGTTGTCCTTGGCGGAGAGGCTGCCCGCGCCGACTTCGACCGGGACGGTGCCCTTCTCGACTTTGCCTTGCGCCAGGGCGCGGCCATGCGCCCACTTGGACAGCCGCCGGTCTGCGAGCAGACGCGACGCTTCGGTGGCGAAGGAGACGCGGTTGCAGAAGGCGATGCAGGAACGGATGGCGTCCATGTCGTCCGTGCCGTACTGCATCGCCTGCGCCAGCGCAGCGACCCGCGTGTTCCGCGACGTGTTGCCGACATCGTCCCGATCTCTAACCTCGGCGTCCCTCCCGATGCCGTCCGCATCGGTGGTCAACGGCGCGCCAAGGACGACCACCCGGTAGTCGCACAAGCGCGGGTTCTCCGCCCGCAGCGCTTCGCGGAAGCTCAGACGGTGGAACTGCTGCCCGTAGACGGACGGATCGCTCATGTCCTGGATGCTGACGTTTCGATCCTGCTCCCGCGCCGACTTCACCATCGCGCTGATCTTGAGCTTCGAGCGTTTCGAGTAGATGCGCGGCGTGGCGGTCTGGTACAGGCGCTTGGCGGCTTGCAGACGGTGATGAACCACTTGGAAGGGGCCGGGATTCGTCCGGTCGTACTTGCCGGCCGTCCTGTGCGCCTCGTCGGCAACCACGAAATCCACTGCGGGAAGTCCGTGATCCTCCTGCGCGGCGCAAACGCGGTGCAGGGACTGGTAGGTGGCGAACACGGCCACCAACCCCTTCTCGACTCCATCGAAACTCCGCTGCAGCTCGGCCACCTTGTCCGCGATGACCGAGGGATCGGTGGAGACCGGCGCTTCGATCTCCGACACGAAGCCGGTGAAATCGGACGCGGCGCCGCCCGCGCCTTCGTCCTCGTCGGAGCACACCACCATCGTGCGCAGCGGGCGCTTGGCGTTTTGCAGCCACGATCGGCGCGATTGCCCGGTGAGCGCGATGCTCGGCGTGGCGTAGACGACGAGGCCGCCCGCCGGCGCGACCTTCTCCGCCACACGCAACGAGACCAGCGTCTTGCCCGTGCCGCAGGCCATCACGAGCTTGCCGCGGTCTTCCTCGCGGAGCCTGTCCACGCAGGCCCTCCACGCCGCCTTCTGGTTGTCGTCGAGTTGCAGCGGCTTGCTGCGCCCCAAGTCGGCGGCCAGGATGTCGCCCCACTCGCTCTGGGCGTTGATGAGCGCGCCGTTCGCGTCGCCGGCGTGCGCCTCGACCGCCCTGCCCCATTCGCCGGTGGTGACGACCCAGTTCGCAGCGAGCTTCCGATTGCCCTTGACCTTCAGCCAGAACTGCTTGAGGTCGTCCAGGACGAGGTTCTTGTCCGGCCGCAAGCACTTCGCTTGGATGGCGATCAACCCGCCGTCATGCCGCTCCGCAAGAATGTCGATGCCGGTGTCCGGCAGACCGGCCAGCTTTTGGCCGAACGCTCTGCGTCTGAGCGCCAAGGGAGAATCCTGCCACCGCCATGCGCGAGCGATCTCCGTCTGCGGCATTTGCGGCAGCGCATCGACCAGCCAGCGCTCGAACATCAAGCCCTTACTCTGCCCGTCGTGCAGGGCCAAGGCGAGAATGCGCTCGCGGAGCGTCTCGCCGCTGGCGTCTGCGGGCCGCGCCCTCACGCGATCTCCTTCAGCGGGCATCGGCCGCGGCTTCGCGCGTCGTCCATCGGCGTATCATACGCTCCGGCACCGAGCAGAATCCAACTATGAGCCAGCGCCAAATTCGCTGCTATGCTTAGAGCTACCGCGCTTGTCTGCACCACTGTCGGCGGGCGCCGACTCATCCATCAACGGAGCATGGCTACGGACGACCATGAGGCAAGCGGAATTGATGCGCCAAGCGTCGCCAGCGTTGGGTCGAACGCGGCCGGCGACCGTAGGCTTGGGCAGCCCTAGGGTGGTTTGGAACGACGTATGCTAGCTAGGGCGTCGCCCGAAGAGTCTCTGCCGACGGCTCGCGCTTGGCTGCGAGAATGCGACTACGAGGACTCCCTCATCAAATCGAATTGGTCCCTGCGCCACATGGACACTGGCGAGACGGACCTCATGATTCCCTATATGGCTTTTTGGAACCAGCCGTTCGACCTATTTCACACAGCACTCGCCGTCGTCCAGCAAAACGGCGTGCCGGCGCAAGACATCGCCGCCCGCACCGCCAGCAATGTGTTGCTCTGCGCCGACAGCACTGTGGAGCTGTGGCTCTTGGACGAGCAGGACGGAATTGCGCCAGTTCCGCGCGTACCCGTGCATCAAGCACCGGCATTGATTGCCGAGTACAAGGAAAGGCTGTGCCGTGACAAGGTGAAGAAGGAGAAGATCCGGTGGCGCCAGTATGCGCTCTACGAAGCTGATCCGAGCGGTAACGCTTTTCGTGGGTGGTCCACCCAGCCTAGCGCCACCCAAGCAGATCGGACGTTGAGGAAGCTGATCCGAGAGGTTGTTCCGATTCCTGCCAAGGGCAAGAAGGCTACAGCCAAGCAATTAGATTTGCTTAGGGATCAGTCACGTTGGCTGTTTCGCTTGATCTCCCTGCGTGTAGGGAAGGACAGGGATTGGGGGATCGCCTCGCCTTTGTCGCGCAGCGACGTTTCCGCGTTTGTGAAACATGCAATGCTCTACCCTGTTCCGTGGGGCTCTGGCACATCACATCTGACCGTCAGTGAACAAGCGGACATTTCGGAACGTGTTCTGTCCCGACTGGAGCACTACGACTTCTCTACCGTAGACCCACTGTTCGTCACCAAAGCAGTCAGCGCGAGCACATTAAGTCCATTGCGGTCGGCAATCGACTTGTTCCCGACCCCAAAACCCTTCGCTTGGGACATGATGGCGTCCATCCCCCTCGGTGAAGGAACGTGCATTTGCGACGCAACTGCTGGGACAGGGACGTTTCTTATCGCGGCCGGGCACGCGGTCTGGAACGACGCCAATCTTGGAAACGGAGGACTGCCGGATCTCAGGCAGGTGCTGCGGGGCGGCGACAGGTCGCATCTTTCCACCGACCTTACCCAGATCGGCCTCGACCTCGCGTTTGGCTGGCAGGAGGTCGGCTGGAATGTGCGTGTGGCCGACGCTAAGCAAACATTGGAAGAAATGCCCGTCGACCGTCAATTGGCGCTCGTGGGCAACCTCCCGTGGTCGGCGAAGGGGAAAGGCAGAAACGCCTCGGCCCTGGTATTGGAGGATTACGTTGATGCACTGTCTCGCCGCGATGCTGGCTGGATCGCCGTCATTGTCCCTAGAAGCGTTTGGACAAGTGCCAAGCAGCAGGATATCCGTTTGCGAGAGCAGATGACCGAAGCTCTCCAAGTGGAATCCGCTTGGGAACTTCCCTGGGGAGCGATAGCGGGCGGGCGCACCCAAGCGGTGGCCGCCGTTCTCTCGAAGGGCCAGCCCGCCACGACCAGCATTTGGAAGCAAGTTGACGAAGAAGGGAAGGTTCACACTGTAGGGTACAGCCGGCCTAGGCGAAATCTAAATGATTGCCTGTCTGCCCCGGCGCAATATTTGCGAAAGCGGCTCGCCAGTTTTTCCACCCTTGGGATTTGGTTCGATGTGTGGGAAGGCGTTAAGTTCAAGCGCGAACTATCGGGGAATCCGCAATCTGGCGGCACCGTACCCCTCATTCGTCGCGAGCGGGACGTGAGAGTGGACGCGAGTCAGCCGCAACGATTGACCATGGCCGACATCACCAAGAAGGGGGGCTGGATCCGACAGAACTGCCGCCGACCTGCGAAGTCGTATGCGGCTGATTTGCGCAAGCTGCCTCAGTTCGCCATTCCGAGACACATCTATGAGGGCACTAGTGTCGGGATGCACTCACTGTTTATAACTAAGCCTATGCTCTTCAGCGACGCCTATCTCATCTCAGTTCCCAAGGAAAATCTTAACATGGCATTCACGCGTGGCGTTGTCGCATTGCTTAATACCGCATTTGGACGCCTTTGGCTGCATGTCTTCGCAACTGCCGGCCGACATCTTTCGAACCAACGGGTCATGGACTTTCCACTTCCTCCTTCGGATCAAGTAGAAGCGTGGGGTCGCTTGGCTGCTCGACGCACCTCTCAGCACTTCCTTGGACGCATGCAATATGGAATGCTTCGGCCGTCTTTCAGCTTTGATGAGGAATTGAGAGCGTGCAGAGCGTACGGTCTAAGGGACGACGAATGTGCTGCTGTACTTGGCTTGAGCAGCTTAGTGGGAATCAAGGATCGCATCCCTCGCCGTTGGCTGGACCGTCTAGACGGAGTGCTACCTGACGTCGCTAGGGTTGACGAATTGCTGCAGGAGGTGGCGCGATTAGAGTCGGAGGACGTGGATCCCTCCGACCTTTATCTCGACATGCTCTCAGAGCGCCGCAAACGAGAACGTATAGTCGCAGTAGGGAGAGATTGTGAAATCGCTATCAAGAAATTCGCTGTGACCAAGGATGATGATGGATAGAACGCTGTGAATGCATACCGAAAAATTCTGCTCTCGATTGAACCTCTGGATGAGCGTACACCTTGCAGCTATTGTCGTCTCCCCTTCGGACGCATTGGACTTGGATCACGCGGTTTTGAGGTAGACCACGTCAAGCCCAAATCTCGGTATCCAGAGTTGGCTGACACCGCAACAAATCTCGCTTGGGCATGCGTGAGGTGCAACGGAAGGAAATCCGACCATGTGGACGGGTTTGATCCAGAAACCAGCGAGTTCCTTCTTCTGTTCCATCCCAACAAAGAACGTTGGGGACGGCACTTTTCGGGTCGCTCGGACGGAAAAATACATGGCGTCACGGCAACGGGACGGGCGACCGGCGAGCGACTCAAATTGAATGCGGAGCCGATCCTTCTGGAGTTTCGGTCAGATGGTTACGCAGCAGGATGGTGGCCTGCATGAGCAGTGAGCCTACCTTGGTCCTGGTCCACGAGGTGGCTGACGGACTTGAGAGAGGAGACTGGCTATCATCGTCGGTGGAACGGATGAACGCCCGTAACAGAATCACGAAAGGACTTCAAGAATACCAAGCCGTCCGTTGCGCTATCGCCTACGAAATTGAAGCGTACGAAAGGCGAATCGTCTCCCTCTTTACTCAGGGAATCCTCAATTTCTTGGGTCGTCGCGTTAAAGTTCTCTTTCCGATATCTAAAACATCCCGGAGGAAACCAAGGAGGAAGCTCACCACGGTCCTTGTTCACTCGCAGACCGCAACTCAGTGAAATTAGGACCTCCATCCTGTCGAACATCCGCTCGTAGCGTCCGTCCGATGGTATCATTCCAGTCGTGTGTTCTCTTAGAGATTGAAATAGCCAGTCGTTCATTGGGAAGTAGTGTCTCTCCATGCCTTCAAGAGCCTGCAAGCGTTTCGTAGATCTAGCAATTTCTAACTTCATCTGTCTTAGACGTTGGGCGACTTCCTCCTCTGTTTTCATATCCATGCCTTGCGACCACGATTGGACATCACGCCCTGTTGGGAAGGCCAGCACCCTCGCAAGGTTTGCGGATTTGCCTGCTGCCATCGCTCCAATGCCCAGAGCATACGTCAAGAGAATAGCCGGATAAGATTCGACCACATGGGGCAATTTGCCTCCTGCTTCTATTGTTCCTTGAAAAAAGCGCTCGATCGTGTTTCTCCATGCATCAACCTGCGTGTTCCTGCTCCAATACGATGCTTCGACCGCAATAGCCAGCAGTTTGCCACAAATACCTTCGCTACGGCGCATGTGGTTTGTCAATGCCACGCCATCGAAGTCGCTCAACGCCGGCAGGCTGGCCAAGCCGTTTAGAGCTTCCTCGCCTGTCGAGTCCACCAAATCCGCCAAGCGAATCCGGTCTTCGTCGCGGGCAAGGAGCCGTTTGCATTGCGCTACCGCAGCCTTCACGGAGAGTGGGTGAGGTGTCGCGTAATCTTCAACAGAGCGAACCAAGTTAGAAAGGTCTTCAAAGAACTTGTCCGCACTTTCGATTTCGATAACTCGCGCTTCCCGTGCTTGAGCGATGCGTTCGGCTTTGTCGCTAAGGTCTCCGTATGCGGTCCAATAGGTTGTGTATCGCCTAGACTTTGCGCGCCGAATCGCTTTGCTTAGGGCGACATCCCACTCACCCGACCATCCACACACCACAAGGCCGTAATCTTGGAATATGCGGTCGAGGAGGCGGTTCAAGGAGGCGGGGTATTTGGAGAGCTCGTCAGTCGTGTTTCGGATTCGCTCGTCCAAGTAGTCGCCGTGGAGTTTGAGCACGCAGCAGTTGGTGTGGTCGAGCGGCATCATCCCGGCAATGTCGTCCGACGAACTCAAAACCACGGGTTCAACGCCCGCTTCGCGCAGCGCACTCTCGATCAAGCGATCGAAATTTGTTGTGACGATGACCTTTACGAATCCACGCTTGACCAACTCCGCGATGGCTCGGTGCGCCGCCGTGGGGCGCTTGGATGCCTCCGTCCCATCGGTGGGGTCGGCTTCCCAATATTGACGCATTATCTGCTGTCGCTCTGCCGGCGTGCGTGCGATACGCTCAATCAAGGCGGAGTAGTCGGGGTCGGAGCCATACTTGCCGCGGTACCACTCGTGAGGGTCCGACGCCTTCTCGTCCGACATAGCCATCAGTTTGCGGACCAGATCAAGCACGACCTCCCAGCCGGTCATGACACCCGCCGCCTTGGACACGCCCGAGCCAAGCAGGAGCGCGTACAGCTTGGGGCGTCCGTGCATTGAGAATGCTAGGGACTGGATCGGTTCAACGTCCATTTGCGGCCAGTGCCTCTGACGAACGGTTCAGTTTCCATAAGACGCCGCCATCCGTCAACGGTGCGTTGCGGAATGCCCGCCGCCTTGGCGACAGCGCGATCCCAAACGCGCCGCACCTCGGTGTCGGGCTCGCGGTACTGCGGTACGGTACGCCTCCAGCAGCAGCTCTGCCGGCAAGGGGGCTTGGTGGACTTCGCCGAGCTGCTGCTGCGCTGCCACGAGCTCCTGCTGGAACGGCCGGACTTGCTGGAACACTACAGCGCCGCTTCCGGCATCTGTTGGTGGACGAGTTCCAAGACACCAACCGCATTCAATACGCTTGGCTGCGGGTGCTGGCCGGCGCGCCTCGGCGCGCCGCCGACGTCGGCGACGGCACCGTATGGGCGGTGGGCGACGAGGACCAGGCCATCTACGGCTGGCGCGACGCGCCACGCGGACGTGGCCTTCGAGCGGGTGGTGAACACGCCGCCGCGCGGCATCGGCGGCAAGACGGTGGAGATCATCCGCGGGCTGGCCCGCGCCCGCGGCGTTTCCATGTGGCAGGCCTGCAAGGAGGGCGTCGCCGAGGGCGTTTTCAGCAGCCGCGCCAAAGCGGCGGTGGCGGACTTCCTGCGCCTGGTGGACGACATCGCGGATGCCGTTTGCGAGCAGGGCTTGCGCGAAATCGCCGGCCACTGCGTGGAGGCGAGCGGCCTCGCGGAGTTCCACGGCAAGGAGGGCGGCGAACGGGGCATCGCCCGCCAGGAGAATCTGCGCGAGCTGGTGCATGCCTGCGCCCAGTTCGGACGCGAAATCACGCTGCCGAACGACGCCGGCGAAGACGACGGCGCCGCCTCCGAACTCGGCGAGTTCCTCGACCAGGCGGCGCTGGAGAGCGGCGACTACCAAAGCGCCGGCCCCGCGTGCAGATGATGACGCTGCACTCCGCCAAGGGTTTGGAGTTCCCGCTGGTGTTCATCTGCGGCATGGAAACCGGGCTGTTTCCGGACCGCCGCTCGCAAGAGGATCCCGGCCGCTTGGAGGAGGAACGCCGCCTGGCCTACGTCGGCATCACCCGGGCGATGCGCCAGCTCTACCTCACCTACGCGGAGACGCGGCGGCTCTACGGCGCCCAAACCGTGAACTGGCCCTCGCCGTTCTTGGACGAGATCCCGTCGGACTGCGTGGAGGAGGTGCGTCTCGGCGGCAGCGTGGCGCGTCCGTTCCGAACGCCGAGGAACCAAGGCGGCGGCGGTCGGGAAGAGGTGGGGGAAACGACCATGCGCGTGGGCCAAACCGTGCGCCACCCCACCTTCGGCGAAGGCGTGATCCTGCACGCCGACGGCCACGGCGAGCGCACCCGCGTGCAAGTGCATTTCGCCCGCGGCGGCGCCAAGTGGCTGATCCTCGCCCAAGCGAACCTCGCGCCGGTGGAGTAAAGGCCATGCGCGTCTCCACTTCCCTTGGCTTGGCCGCGCTTCCAAACACCGCTATTGCCGCGCGAATCCACAAGAGTCGTCGCGGAATGCGGTTCAATCGGTGCGAGTCATCGGGGGCTACCCCGACGGCTTTGGTTGGCATTCATCCGTCCCGTCACCTCATGCGGCCAGCTTCTGCAAACGCACAACGAGTTCGTGAACCTCGGTTGACGGGTTGCGCTCGCCAGTGGCGTCGGCATCTGCTGCCGCCTTGTATCCGTTCACGATGGCGTCTTGCAACAGATGCCAAAGAGCGTCAAACGTTGTTTGGTCGCCTTTGTGGTAGTCCGGAACGTGCTTGCGCAGGTCGTGGATGCAGGTGTCGCATGGGCTCGAACTGCCTTTTCGTGCGTACGGGGCCCGCTTGTACTCGAAATGAAGCAGAAGCCAGAATTCGAAGCATGGCCATGATCGGGCGAGCTGGAATCCGCGATCCCGTGCCATGTTGGAGGCTTCCTCGAATTGCGGATGCGCGTTGCGGTCGAAGACGCAGTACACGGAATCGAACCGCTCGCCGTTCTGCTTCTCCATCCGGTCTTCCTCGCTTGCGATGTTGACCAAAGTGCGTGGATCGACACCCTTCGTCGCCGTGACGACGAGGGTATTCAGTCGGAGGCGATCCTTCATAGCCCTGAAGTAGAGCGGCTCGGTGTACGCGCCCTCGCACACCACCAACACGCGCGCCTTGGGCGAACGACGTGATGGCCGTCGCTGGAAGTTCTTGGGCGGACCGCGCTTGGGCATGTCGGCAGCTACGCAGATCGAATGTAGGGAACGGCGCCGTAGCGGCCTGCTAGATAGCCGCGTTCGAGGTTCTCCAAGCCCTTGCGAGGGCGGAAATCCGAGAGAGGAACCAGCGCAGTCTCGTGGCGCTCATTGCGCTCGCAGAACCAAATCTGGTCGCGGCGGAACACATCCTGGCTGAAAATGGACGTGTCGTGCGTAGAGAAGACAAGCTGAGCGTCGCTTTCCAGCGCCGGATCGTGAAACCGCTCCACGAGATGCCGCACGAGCATTGGATGCAGGTTGTCGTGCAGCTCATCCACCACGACGACGCGCCCCTTCTCCAGCACATCGACCCACGGGCCTGCTAGGGCGAACATCTTCTGCGTTCCATCGGACTCTTCGTCCAGATCCAGTTCGACGGGACGGCCTGTCGGGTCTTGGCGGACAAGGTAGACGTCACGGTCACTCCACCCCATCCTATCGGAGATGCTGTCGTCCGCAGCTTCGTGCTCGACAACACGCAGATCGGACACCGCCAAATCCGCGGCCTGAAGAAACTCCATGAGGGCCGCTTTCCGTTCGCCTTGTGCACAACTTACGGAATAGCGCGGACTCCAAACGCCAATGCCGGCAACACGAAGGCGCGTCTTGAACCAATCGTAGAGCGGACGCAGCTGCACACTGTTCAGCGTTGCCGCCGTAGACAGGAACAGGGCATTGTCCCGCGTGGCGCGACGCCACACTTGCCGATCGCCGAGCAGCTTGCCGCCGAATTCGAACGTCTGCGCTCCGTCTTCGGCACGTCCGCGCTCAAACCACAACTGCGGTCGGCCATGTGGCCACGCATGGAGCCACTCGCCTACGACCACATCTTGGGTGGCCGAAAAGCCGTATTGGTAGCGAACACCCTTCGCCACGCACGCAATCTCGAACCGCGTCGGCCGATCCTTGTGTTCCGTGTCGAGCAGAAAGGGTGTGACTGGCAGTTCCCCATCCATTCGACCCGAATCCACGACGATGGCGCGCATGGTGCGAAGGGCCCTGATCACGTTCGTCTTGCCGGCGGCATTGGCACCGTAGAGCGCAACGGACCGCAGCAAGGGCATCGCACGCACATTGCCTTGCATAGCGGGCCCATGCACATTGTGCTCTCGATGCTCCCCTCCCGGCCCCGCCAATAGGCTGAGAACTGCCTCGTCCTTGATCGAACGGTAGTTGGACACGGCGAATTGGATGAGCACTTGCAGCCCCTTTCAGCGCCAGATTCGGCGAACTATGCTGAGAGTAGCACAAAAAGAATACGCACTGCGGGTCAAGGCGAGCGTTCGAGCGTTGGGTCTCAGTACCTACACGGAGACGCGGCGGCTCTACGGTGCCCAAGCCGGCAACTGGCCGTCGCCGTTCTCGGACGAGATCCCCGCTGATTGCATGGAGGAAGTGCGTCTCGGCGGCGCCAAGTGGCTGATCCTCGCCCAAGCGAACCTTGGCGCCGGTGGAGTGAAGGCGATGCGCGGCCAGTCCGCCCCCGCCGGCTGGTGCGCTTGGCGGCGGAAATCTCCGCCAGGCCACCTTGGTCGCCTTCCCGACCACCACCGGAGAACTGGACAGCAACATCGTGGACACCAGCCTACGACTTTATGCCGCAAAAAAGTGAGTCAATCGCCCTCCTCTTTGAGGGAGTCCTCGATCTCGCACGCAAGACGTCGTAGAGAAACAGCAGCACCAATTGGTGCGTGGAGGTGGGCAGGGGCAGTTCCTCAAGCCAACCGTCGGTGAACTCGATGAGGAGCCGGCAGTGGTCGGTAAGCCACAGGTAGGCGTCGTCGCTCCACGCGCCTTGGCGCGGCAAGGCGTTGCACAGCAATTCGCCGAACCGGGCGCGCGCGGCGGCGGATGGTGTCGATGCGGTGGACATGTGGTTTAGCGTACCACCGGGCAGCCAAGCCAACGTGACGTAAAATAAGCGCTTGCAATCCATGGGTGGCGCTCGACGTGGGATTGGACGCGGCATTGGAAAAGAAGGTTTGGTGGCCGGTCTTGGCCGCCGCGTTGCTGGCGGCGTGTTCCGCCAAGCAGGGGGAAGCCCCCGAGGGCCCTGCGCCGGCGAGCGCGCCGAGCGTGGAGTGGAAGCTCGTCACGACTTGGCCGAAGAACCTGCCCGCTTTGGGGACCGCGCCGGAGAAGCTGGCGGAACTGGTGGCCGCCATGTCCGCCGGGCGGTTCCAGATCAAGGTGTACGCCGCCGGCGAACTGGTGCCGGCCTTGGAGGTGTTCGACGCGGTCTCCCAAGGCAACGCGGAGATGGGCCACGGGGCCGCCTACTACTGGCGCGGCAAGGTGCCGATGGCCGCCTTCTTCACCACCGTGCCGTTCGGCATGACCGCGCAGGAGATGAACGGCTGGCTGCGTTACGGCGGCGGCTTGGAACTGTGGCGGGAGCTGTACGCGCCGTTCGGCTTGGTGCCCCTGCCGGCCGGCAATTCCGGCGTGCAAATGGCGGGTTGGTTCAACAAGGAGATCAACTCGCTGGCGGATCTGCAAGGCCTCAAGATGCGCATTCCCGGCCTCGGCGGCGAGGTGTTCGGACGCGCCGGCGGCACCGCCGTGACGCTGCCGGGCAGCGAGATCTTCACCGCCTTGCAAACCGGCGTGGTGGATGCCGCCGAGTGGGTGAGCCCCTACAACGACCTCGCGTTCGGCTTGCAGGAAATCGCCAAGTTCTACTACTACCCCGGCTGGCACGAACCGGGCGCCACGCTGGAGGCCATCGTCAACGCCGAGGCGTGGGCGGCGCTGCCGGCGGACTTGCAGGCGATGCTGGAGACCGCATGCCAAGCCGTCAACCAAGACGTGCTCGACGAGTTCACGGCGCGCAACGCGGCGGCGATGCGCGCGTTGATGGAAGAACACGGCGTGCAGGTGCGCCGCCTGCCGGACGACGTGCTGGCGCGCCTGCGCGAGCTCGCAGCGCAAGTGCTGCGCGAACAAGCGGCGGACGACCCCTTGAGCCAGCGCATCCTCGCCTCCTACCAAACATTCCTGGACGAAGTGCGCGGCTACCACGCGCAGTCCGAGCAGGCGTATATCAACGCCCGCGAAGCGCCCGCCACCGGAAACGCGAACGCCGCGCCCTAGACCTCTACTAACGCGCCCACAGTTTGCGCAGCAAACTCCAACGCGCCCGTAGGGGCGCGCCGCCGTAAGCACCCCGAAAATAGAGCAGCGGCGGGGCGTCCTCGCGCAGCGTCTCGAAACCAAGCACCTCGCCAACCGCCACGGTGTGGTCGCCGGCGTCGTGCTCCGCGGCCAAAGCGCATTCCACATAGGCGATCACGCCGCTCAACACCGGCATTCCAGCCGCCGCTCCCGGCGTCCAAGCCGTCTGCGCGGCTTCCCCCGGCTGCGCGAAGGCCTCGCTCACGGCGCGCTGCTCCGCCGCCAGCACGTTCACGCAGAAGCGTCCCGCCGAGCGCAGCCGCGGCCAGCTGGTGCTGGTCTTGGCGGGACACACGGCGATGAGCGGCGGTTCCAAGGAGAGCGACACGAACGACTGCGCGGCGAATCCCACCAGTTCGCCCGCGTCCAACCCGGCGACCACCACCACGCCCGTGCCGAACTGCCCCATCGTGTCGCGGTAGGCGCGGCTGTCGAAGCCCGCCGCAACCTCCCCGTCCCCCTGCGCCACTGTCGCTCCTCTGCTGTTGGCAGCGCTTGTTGGGAGCGCCTTCGGTCGCCTCACGCGAGGTCCAGTTCGCGCAGCCGGGCGCGGCAGGCAAGCACGGCGCCAAACGCCCCGAGCACGACGCCGATGCCGAGCAGCGCGAGCACAAAGGCGCCGTCGAAGCCCACTACCACCGCCTCCGCGCCGTAGCTGGCGAACAAGCGCCGCAACGGCGCCTCCAGCCATGCCAAGGCCGCGGCCAGCAGCATGGCCGCCACGACGCCGCCGCCGAAGCCGTAGATCACGCCAAGGTACAAGAAGGGCCGCCGCATGAAGCGCGCGCTGGCGCCCACCAAGGCGCGCACTTGCAATTCGGTCAGCCGCACCAAAACGGCCAGGCGCACGGTCGCGGAGGAGATGAGCACAGCGCCCACGCCGAGCAGAGCCGCCACCATGCCCGCGGCGCGCCGCACCAGCGTGCGGATGGCGGCCAGCCGCTCCAGCCACGCCTTCTCCACCACCACCGCGTCCACGCCCGCTTGCGCCTTCAGCCGCGTCGCCAAGCGTTCGAGGCGCGTCACCGGCACGTCCGGCTTGGCCACGGCGCGCACGGTGGCAGGCAGCGGATTGTCGCCAAGCGCCTCCAGCGCGTCGGTTGCGCCGAGATGAAGCCGGAGCTCCGCCAACGCGTCGTCCGGCGTGATGAGGCGCACGGTGTTTATGTCGGTATCGTCCGCCAGGCGGCGGGCGAATTCCGCCGGCACTTGCGCGTCCACGCCCACTTGGAAATACACCGAAAATCCGTGCGTTCCGCGCCAATCGCCGGCCGCGCCGGCGAGGTTCCGGTCGAGCAGATGGAGCGCGGCGGGCAGGGCCAGCGCGATGCCGATCAGAAGCCACACCAAGAGGGTTCCCGCGAGCCGCTTGGAGACGAACGCGACGCTGTCGCGCGCCACCCCGATGCGATCGCGCAGCCCGGCGTCCCACGGGCGGCGTGGCGTGGGCCAAATGTCGGAAGATCGCGGGCTACGCGCCACGAGCGGCCTCGCTGTCCGCCACCAAGCGGCCTTCCTCCAACTCGACGATGCGCACACCCATCGTCGCGATCAAGTCGTGATCGTGGCTGACGACGATCACGGTCGTTCCCACATCGTGGAATTGCCGAAAAAGCCCCATGACGTGCTGTGACAACATCGGGTCCAGATTGCCGGTGGGCTCGTCCGCAAGCAGCACCTTCGGCCGGTTCACCACCGCGCGGGCAATGCCGACGCGCTGGCGTTCCCCGGCGGAAAGGTGCCGCGGCAGCGCCCGTTCCCGCTCCAAGAGGCCGACGCCGGAGAGGGCGGCGCGCGCCCGCCGACCAAGCTCGCGCCGCCGCATCCCGGCCACGCGCAGCGGCAACGCGACGTTCTCGAAGACGCTGCGATCCTCCAACAGGCGCGGGTCTTGGAACACCACGCCGAGGTGCCGCCGGTACAGCGGCGTTTGTCCAGGCGGCAACCGGCCGATGTCCACGCCGCCCACCATCACTTGCCCGCGGGTGGCCCGGTCGAGGCGCAGCACGAGTTTGAGAAACGTGCTCTTGCCGGCCCCGGAGTGCCCGGTGAGGAACACCATCGAGCCTTCGGGGATGGTCACGGACACGTCCTGCAAGCCAAGCGCCCCGCTGTCGAAGCGCTTCACGACGCGGCGGAACTCGATGTCCGCCATCAGGACTGGCCCACCATCACGGCATCACGGCGGGGCCAACAACGCCCGCACAAAGGCATCGGCCTCGAACGGCTGCAAGTCGTCCACGCCCTCGCCGACGCCCACGAAACACACCGGCAGTTGGAAGTCGGCGGCGATGGCCACCAGCACGCCGGCTTTGGCGGTGCCGTCGAGTTTCGTGACCGCGAGCGACGTCACGCCAACGGCGCGCTGGAACTCGCGCACTTGGGAGAGCGCGTTCTGGCCGACGCCGGCGTCCAGCACCAGCAACACCTCGTGCGGCGCGCCCTCGTGCAGCCGGCCCATGACCCGTTTGATTTTCTTCAACTCCTCCATGAGCCCGCTCTTGGTCTGAAGGCGCCCGGCGGTGTCCGCCAGCACCACGTCCACTCCCCGCGCCAGCGCCGCCTGCACGGCGTCGAAAATGACGGAGGCGCCGTCGGCACCTTGGCCCTGCTCCACAACGGGCACGGCGTTGCGCGCGCCCCATGCCTTGAGCTGATCGACGGCGGCGGCGCGAAACGTGTCGCCCGCCGCCAGCAGCACCGAGCGGCCCTCGTCCCGCAACCGCTTCGTCAGTTTGCCGATGAGCGTGGTCTTGCCGGCACCGTTCACGCCCACGACCAGCACCACATGCGGGCGCGCCGCGCCAACCGTGAAGGTCTTGGCCACCGGCGCGAGGATCGCGCCGAGTTCCCGCGCCAGCGCGCCGCGCAGCGCTTGCGTGTCCTTGAGTTCGCGGCGCGACACGCCCGCCTTGACCGAGTCCATGATCCGGGTGGTGGCGGCCACGCCCACGTCGGCGAGCAACAAGCCGGTTTCCAACTCGTCCAGCACCGCCTCGTCGATGGCGCGTTCGCCGCGCAAGAGATCGCCGACGCCGCTCGCGATGTGCCGCCGCGTTTTGGCGAGCGAGCGGTTCAGCCGCCGCCAAAGCGAGCCGTCCTCCGCGGCGTCGCCCGGCACCGGCGCCGCTCCGTCCCCCTGCCGTTTCTCCCACGCCACTCCGCTTCGCTCCCGGTTGGGCATGGTGTCCCTACGCCCGTCGCAAGTTGCCGCAAGCAGGCGCCCGCCCGATGCCGGGATAGCATAGGCGGATGCGCCGCGCCCGCTCACCTCAGGTACGCATTATCGGCGGTAAGTGGAAGGGGCGAAAGCTGCGCGTGGCGCCCGGCGTGCGGCCAACGCCGGACCGCGCCAAGGTGACGCTGTTCAACTGGCTGGCGCCGGCGCTGTCCGGCGCGCGCGTGCTCGACTTGTTCGCCGGCACGGGCGCCTTGGGCTTCGAGGCGTTGTCGCGCGGCGCCGCCTCGGCAACTTTGGTGGAACGCGACCGCAACCGTGCCCGCTTGCTCGCCGCCGAGCGGGCGGCGCTTGACGCCGACAACGCCTCCGTCGAGTGCGCCAGCGCCTTGCCTTGGCTCGCTCGCCAACCGCCGGACGCCCATTGGGATGTGGTGTTCCTGGATCCGCCCTTCGACGCCGATCTGCACGCCCAAGCCGTGGCTGCGGTCGCTCCCCGCGTGGGGACCGGCGGCGTGGTGTACGTGGAGGCCGCCGCCGACACTCGGCTCGCCGACCTGGCGCGGGGAACGGGGCTTGAGGTGCGGCGCGAGTCGCGGGCGGGCGGGGTCTGCTACGGGTTGCTGGCGGGCGAGTGACAAGCCGTGCGGCTGTGAAGTTCGCGGCGATCGAACGTGTCGTGCATGTGAGCGTCGAGACCGTGCGAATCGTCGACGGGTGCCCAAACTGGGTGCTTCTCTCAACGACTAGCCGTGACGCAACGCCATCATGCCGCGCAACGCTTGGGTGAGTAGCGTGTTCTGGCGCATGGCGCCGTTGCTGTCGATGCGCGATTGCACTTGCTCCAAGCCGCGCATTCCACCGATGGCGACGACCAGGCAGAGCAGCAAGTCAAGCGAGGACTTCGCCGCCAATGGCCACGTTGGATTCCGCTCCGGCACTCGCATGGCGCCGTAGTCTGGCGTTCCTTCCCACCCCATGTTCCGGCACGGCTGGGAGTGATAGTAGTTGTGGTTGTCGCCTTGCTCCGGGGGTTCGAATCTGAACGCGATGAATCCGCCGTCGCTCAACCAGATTCCCAAGTAGAACCAGCAGCCCGTCCGTTCACCCCGCTGGCTCTCGAAGTTCCACCTGCACCAGATTGCCGACATCCATGCTTCGCGGAGTGGTGGCTTCACTCGAACCACCTCGCCGGGCTTGAACTCCCCTCGACGCTGCTGCAGAAAGTACGAGTCCAACTGCCAGCGGTTCAATGGCACGAGTGTGGGACGCCTGTCTTCAGGCCGTCGCTCCGGCATCGCCTCGCCGTCAAGCAGCAGTGCCATGAGGACATGCCGGATCGCTAGCTGTTCTTCTTCGTCCAAGCCGTCACCCCGCGAACGCGAGCCGACGTTGCGGTGCGTAGCTTAGGCCATCGATGCACCTAGCGAAGCGGTGGTCCGAGGCAGTGTTGTGGCCGGCGCGGAACTGCATCGCAGTGTCCAACGGCGCGAACGTCGACATGTCCTCGAGGAACACGAACGGCGGGCAGCTGGAAAAGTCGAACGTGCCGCGGGCTTCGCGAATGTCCGCATCCTGTTCGAATCGTTGCGCCCAGACGGCGGGTCTCGACAGAACTCCCTGCGGCTCGAACCAGCACGCCTTGGGAATTCGCGGATCCAGTTCGTCCTTCCCGCACACTGCGGCGTTCCATGCCTCCAGCTCCATCAGGTCATCCCCCAAGAGGAAGGGATAGAACTGAACCAAGTGGGGCAGATCAACCAGCACGTCTTGCGGCCCGAGCACCCGCCGTTCCAACCACTTCCCGATGCGCGCTCCGGCGAATCGACAGGCAGCGTCTGGATCGGACTCAAGAAACGTTGAAGTACACATGCCGCTCGTTGGTCGGCGAATGAAATCGCTGAAGGTGTGTCTCCTGAGGCCCCGCCAGTCATTCGCGTCCGCCGCAATGAACCCAAACGCCGCGTCCGACAAACGCATGGCGTCGTCGCACTCCATCCCCAAGGCGTCGACGATAGGTTCTTCCATGTGCTTTTCAACCCACGCTCGGCGCGCCCTTTGCGTGTCAACAGCCTCCCGCAGAGTCTGCCAGTGCCACGGTCGGAACCCGTTCCAAGGCGGGTCCGTCCACAGGCCGGGAGTGCCCAGAAGGTCCGCGTCGAGGTTGAGGTCGGCGTGGCTGGAGAGGTGTCCGCGCAGGCTGAGGTCGAAGTGGGCACCTTGGAACTGGTTGTAGACCACGATCACCTCTGCGTTCGAAAATATTCGTGCGAGTCGCGCCAGATTTTCGCTCGTGTGCCGTGCGTTCTCCTCGTCAATGCGCAGCAGGTCGTAGTCGAGTATCAGGATGTCCGCTTCGTCGAACAGGCAAGCGGACCTGCCCCGTTGGCGTTGGCCAAGCATGGCACTGTGGCGAGCGAATAGCTCCTTGATCGCACACAGCACATCTCCCTTGGCCGGTGCCTCCAACACGTTGTAGTGGGCCTTCGGCGCCACGTTGCGCACCTGCTCGACCAAGTCGACGCCCACATCAAGGGCGTCGTCGCAAATCAAGACGGTGTAGGTCATGTTCATGCGCTCCAAGAAAGCTGAAACGTCGTCGTCCAAGGCCGCGGCGGCTTGACGAACGCCGCTTTGGCGCGGCGGCGGCCGGCGATCATGCGCACGATTGTAAGGCCAAGGCCCATGCCGCCCAAGCCGAGCGCGCGCCGCTCGTCCGAGATGCGAACGGCCCTTGCGAATGGCTCGAACAGCCCCTCGGCGTCCGTCAGATCGACGCCGACGCCATTGTCGTGGATGCGCAGCCATGCGGATCGTCCCGTTCGGCCGCCAACGCACTGCGCCTGGGGCTGGTCGGCGTCCAAGGTCGCATTGGAGGCGTTGACGAGGACGTTCTGAAAGAGCGAGTTCCACTCCGCGAACGTGGCGGGAGGAAGCGCGATGTCCTTCGGTATTTCCACGGAGAGCGCCAAGGACGGAACGAGCGGGCGCACGTTCTCGGCCACTTGGGCTAGCACCCCGCGTGCCGACAGCGCCTCGACCTCGCTTCTGTCGTCTTGGTCGAGCAGTGGCATGAAGAGCCTCCGAGACTCCTCCGCCCGCTGGATCCAAGCATCCATTTCATCGGCAAGTTGGGCCGCGCCCGGGTCGTCCAGCTTTCGAACCACCCGCCGCAGCCGTTTGAGCAGCGTTCGCGCGCGGCGCATCTCCTTGCGCGCCTCATGCTCCAAGGCAAGGGCCGCCATGCCAACGGAAGCCAATGGCGCCAGCAGGGCCTGGGTGGCCGCATCGGCCTCGCGTTCCTTGGCGATGGCCTTCGACAGTCGCTTGCATTCGTCGTCAAGGACGGTGAGCGTCTCGTCCTCGGGGTGGGACTCGCGGGCCTCTTGGACCAAAGACCGAACGCTGCCCACCACGTCGGAAGGGGATCGACTGGGCCGAACTACCTGCGCCCTTTCTTGTTCGCGCAGCCGCTGCCGCGTTGCGTAGTAGTCGAGAGACCAGCGCACGGCATAGCGCAGTTCCTCGTAGGCGCGGTTTGTGACGAGGCGGTCGCGGGTCACCTGTATCTTGAGGTAGTCGCCAGTCTCCCGCTGTTCGCTGGTGGCCGACCTTGCTTCCCGCCCCGTGTCGATCTCGACCACGCCAAACAACCGGCCTTGGGACGGCAGGTCGTTCAACCCACGCCACACCTGCAATCGTTCCGGCAAGAGTGCCGACCGGTAGCGGCGGTGGGAGTGGTCGAACTCGATGCCCAGCCAGTCCTGCTGAACGCCGTAGTAGGGCAGGTGGAAACCCGCGTCGTACACCTGAACGCCGCCAAAGCGCTCAAAGTAGTCGCGGGCATCCTGCACCTTGACCCCGCCCGCTTGCCGGCCGGACAGATCGAACACCCTGATCTCCCACTTGGCGGCGGCGACGACGGGTGCGACATCGAACTGTTCCGAGTGGCGCTCGCCGGAACGGAAGGAGACGCTTACATGGGCGCGGGTCCTGCCGCCCTGCTGCACCAACTCGCCAGTCACAGTCGCCATGTGGTTTTCCAATGCTTGGCGCATCTGCGACTGGAACGCATCTTCAATGCCAGCCACCGACGATCGCAACTTGACGCGGAAGTCGTCGGGAGCGCCGTTCGCTCCGGCTAGCCGTCCGTGGCGGGCGATTGGCGACTGGATCATCCAAAGCTGCCGGCCTAAATCACGAATGTCGTCTTCCGTCCAGCGCTGTTTGAGGTCTCGCAGGACGATTCGCGTACCGTGGCGCGTCTTTTTCGGGAACTCTACTGAGCGCCGCTCCCTCCAGTAATACGCTTCCGCCTCGGTTAGACGGCCCTTTTCGATGGCTTCGTCCCAGTCGACCTCGGCCATCAATTGGTGGCGGGTCGACGCCTGGGGCACCGTCGTCATTTCGAGAGTGTGAGCGAGGAACTGCGCGGCAAGCCGGCCCACGCCCTTGGAACCCGTCACTCGCCGCTTGAAGAGGCGGCTGGTGCCCGTCTCTTGCTTGTGCCGGGTGCCGATGGTCATCCAGTGGTCGAGAAACTCGTCCTTGCTCATGCCGTGGCCGTTGTCTTCCACGGTGATTTCGTCCTCGCCAATGGTCACGCGACAACGGGTCGCGTCCGCGTCGTAGGCGTTCTTCACCAGTTCCGCCAAAGCGATGTGCGCTTGGCCAACGAGCCGCTCGCCAAGTTCCCGAAGAAGCGCCGAATCGGCTCGAAACTTGGCGGTTTCTTTTCGTGGCGGTTGCGCCATGGCCGCCACTAAATTTCCAATGCCCGCGCCACGCTCCGAGCCACCGCTCGGGCCAGCGCCACCGGCACGGCGTTGCCGATCCACCGCGCCGCGACGGAGACGAACCAGCGTTGCGTTGGATCGAAGAACTCGTAGCCCCGCGGAAAGGTCTGCAACAGCGCCGCTTCCCGCAGCGAGATGGCGCGATCTTGATCGGGATGGCCGAAGCGGCCGTTGCCGAAGCCGTTGCATTGGGTGGTGATCGTGGGCGCCGGCGCGTCCCAGCGCATCCGGCCGTAGACGCTTCGATACCAGCGGCCAGTGTGTCTGCGGTGGCACTTGGCGACCAGCGCGGGGTTCCAGTCGTCCCAAGAAGCGCCCGGCTTGGCCGCTTGGATGCGGGCGAGGTTTGTGGGGGAGAGCCGGCTCGCGTAGTGCAGTGGATCGTCCGCGTCGTGTTCGCCGGCGGCGACGGGCGGCAAACCGGAGATGGCGTCGCGGACGGTTGGATGGGCTTCCTTTGGATGCGTCGGCGGCAGCAGTTCGATGCCGCCCACGCGGGAGGCCAGCACCACCAGCCGCTTGCGGGTTTGCGGCACCCCGTAGTCCGCGCAGTCCACCACGTTCGACCACACGGCGTAGCCTTCTTGCTGAAGCATCGCCAGAAAATCCCCGAACAGTTTGCCGCCGTGGAAGCTCGCGAGGCGCGGCACGTTCTCCATGGACACCACATCCGGTTGCGCGCCCCGCACCAAGCGCCCGAACTCGGCAAGCAGTCGCCACTTCGTGTCCGCGCGGTTCTGGCTGTAGGTGGAGAAGGGCTGGCAGGGAGCGCAACCCACCAGGATGCGCGGTTGGCCTTCGGTGAACAGCGGGTTGATGTCGCTCGCGGTAAGTTCCTCAACGCTCCGTTCGACGAAACGCGCCTGGTTGTTGCGCTCGTAGGCGTGGCGGCAGGAGGCGTCGATGTCGATGCCGGCGCGCACGTCGAAGCCCTCCTGCGCGAAACCGTGGCTCAAGCCGCCAACGCCGCAGAACACGTCCACCACGCTGCCGCGCCGTTGGCGATCGCCTTTGTGGGGCGCAGTGGTCGTTCGTTGGCGAGACGCAACCGCGGCCTTCGTTGGCGTCATTTCGGATCTGCCGCCTTCAGAATGTTAGTTGTCACGGACCGTCTGGCGCCTCCGCCGCTCCGTCGCGGGTTCAAGGATAGCTACGGCACTCGTCCGTCCAAGAAACTCTTTCGCAATCCGTGCCGGAAGATAAGCCGAACACGGCGTGGATCGACCAACAGCAGTGGAGCAGCGAACTGTAAAGGCGCGAGCAGCACTACCTTAGCTAAACCTTTCCTTGAAGGTGGAGAGCTTGGTGTTTTTGTTAGCCACCCTGTCCTGCTTAGGTCCCGAAGCTGGGTTCAGAAACCCTACTTCGACACCGTATCGTTGCTTAACGTTTTCGGCCAATCTCGCGAGGTTATCGGAGTCTGTGGCCCACTTGATCGCTACAGCGTCACGATAATTGCGAAGCAGCATTTTACCATTGGTGACTTTTCCATCCCTTCCAAGGATCGCTATCGAACTATCAGGGAGTCCAAAATCCTGCTCGATCTCTTTGCAGAAAAGCGCAATAGACATGGCTCCGGTTGTATGCGGCGTTTCCGTCACAGATCTGGACACTGTTTGCAACGATCTAGACGAGCGACTCTCTTCCGCCTCCTTGCTGTAAGAGTAGCCACTACCGTGAACGGTACTTGACTGTTCCGAGAAAGATTGCAGCGGATCGAAGTCGGACTCGAACTCAAGCATGGAGGCAACCCAATCAAAGCAAGTCTGTGGCCGGTGATCAGGATCATCATCGAGCGCGTTCGCGATTGCCTTCGAGAAGGAGGAACCATCCTCCTCAAGCTCCGCTCGCATGCGGTCTCCAGCTCCCACTGATCGTCGTCGGCGTCATAATACTCATCGCCGTGCAGCACTTCATAGGTGATCAGTGCGAGCAGAAAGATGTCATACGCCGGTTTGATGAGCTGGATGTCGCTCCACTCGGGCGAGAAGTACTTTGGCGTTTTGCCAATCAAATGCGTCCGACTCGAATGGGTGCGCTTCGCCAAGCCGAGATCAACGACGACCGGCCTCCGGGAGCCTTGATGATCTGGCACCATGATGATGTTGTCTGGCTTCAGGTCTCGGTGAACGAGACCGGCAGCGTGGATGTGGGAGACTCCGCGTAGGAGCGGCAACAGGACGGTCGTCCACCATGTATTGGTCGTCCAACGAAAGCTGCCGCGGTAATCGCCCAAGGACTCTCCTTGCAGTAAGTCCATGAGAACATAGGCGGTGTCATCAACGATCTCGGTGCCGTGAACCCGAACGACGTTTGGGTGTTCGCCGACCCTCTTAAGGGCTTCGACTTCTCTTTGCGCGTCTGCCCTGTCATCAACCTTTTTCAAAGCAAATTGGAGGCCATCCGAGTTGGTCCCGCGGAACACAGTCCCTTGACCGCCTTTACCTATTTTTTTCAGTTTGACAAAGTTCACGAAGCTAACTCCCATGAATCAGAAGTGAGGCCGCCAACGACGTCGGCACACTTTGAGTGCAGGAAGTCGTGGCTCAGCGAATGTTGTACACAATATTGCCATGAAGATTGGCGGACTACAACCCTTGATCGGCCGCCGCTGTTGATCGGCCGGCCACTGCAGGAGACGCTGCTTGAGGCGCTTATCAATCCCGCCGCCATCGGACGCCCACACTTCGTAGCGCAAGGTGGACGACGGCGACGACATCACCGGCGACGCCATCCGCTCCCACGCCAAAACATGCGGGCTAGCCATCGCCGGCGACTTGCCTGGACAGGATGTATTCAACCTGCCACACACGCAAGGACGGCGGCGGTAGCTCGGGAACGGGTCGCCGATCCACGGGGCTAGCTGCCGCTCGTCAGCATCATTGAGCGGATCTTGCCGATGGCCTCGGTGGGGTTCAGGCCCTTGGGGCAGACGTTGACGCAGTTCATGATGCCGCGGCAGCGAAACACGCTGAAGGGGTCTTCCAAGTCCGTGAGGCGCTCTTCGGTGGCGGTGTCGCGACTGTCCGCGAGGAAGCGGTACGCCTGCAAGAGGCCGGCGGGGCCGACGAACTTGTCTGGATTCCACCAGAACGACGGGCATGCGGTGGAGCAGCAGGCGCAGAGGATGCACTCGTACAGGCCGTTCAGTTTCTCGCGCTCTTCCGGGGATTGCAGGCGTTCGCGCGCCGGGGGCGGATCGTCGTTCACCAGCCACGGTTTGATGCGTTCGTACTGGCGGTAGAACTGCGTCATGTCCACCACGAAATCGCGAATCACCGGCAGCCCCGGCAGCGGGCGCAGCGTCAGCTTGCCGCGCGGCGCCACCTCCGCCACCGGCGTGGTGCAGGCGAGGCCGTTCCTGCCGTTCATGTTGATGCCGTCCGAACCGCAGACGCCTTCGCGGCACGAGCGGCGGTAGGCGATGGAGGGATCCTTCGCCTTCAGGCGCTCCAGCACGTCGAGCACCATGAGGTCGCGCACGCCCGGCTCGTCGAGCCGCACATCTTCCATGCGCGGCGATTCGTCCGTGTCCGGGTTGTAGCGGTAGAGGCGGACTTGCATCGGTCGGCTCCTTGGCTTCGGCGCGCCGGATGCGCGCGGGTTCAATAGCTCCGCTGCGCCGGCGCGAAGGCGTCCACCGTCTTCGGCGCGAAGTTCACGGCGCGTTTCGCCACGCGCTTCTCGGCGGGAAAATAGAGCGAGTGGCACAGCCAGTTCTCGTCGTCGCGCTCGGTGTGGTCGTCCCGGGCGTGGGCGCCGCGGCTTTCGGCGCGCGCCTCGGCGACGATGGCGGTGGCCTCCGCCACTTCGAGCAGGTTGTCGAGTTCCAAGGCCTCTAGGCGGGCGGTGTTGAACACGCGGCTCTTGTCCGGCAGATGCGCCTTGCCGATGCGCTCGCGCAGGTCCGCGAGGGTGGCGATGCTCTCGCGCATTCGCTCGCCGCTGCGGAAGACGTTGAAGTTCACCAGCATGAGGCGTTGCAGTTCCTGCTTGAGGTCGGCCACGGATTCGCCGGCGGCGGACTCGTCCCAGCGCGGCAGCCGCGCCGCGGCGCGCGCGATGTCCGTCTCGGTCGCGGTGCGGGAAGCCACGCCTTGGCGCAGCGTCTCCTCGATGTGCAAGCCGGCGGCGCGCCCGAACACCACCAGATCGAGGAGCGAGTTGCCGCCCAAGCGGTTGGCGCCGTGTACCGAGACGCACGCCGCCTCGCCGATGGCGTAGAGGCCGGGAACCACCGCGTCCTCCCCGTCCGCGCCCTGGGTGAGCGCTTGGCCGTGGACGTTGGTGGGCACGCCGCCCATCATGTAGTGGCAGGTGGGCACCACCGGAATCGGCTCCCGAACGGGGTCGACGTGGGCGAAGGTCTTGGACAGTTCCACGATGCCCGGCAGGCGCTTGCGCACCGTTTCCTCGCCCAGATGATCGAGTTTGAGCAGCACGTGATCGGCGTCCTCTCCCGCGCCCCGGCCTTCCATGATCTCCCGCACCATCGAGCGCGCCACCACGTCGCGGCCGGCCAGATCCTTCGCGTTCGGCGCGTAGCGTTCCATGAAGCGCTCGCCGTCCTTGTTGACGAGGTAGCCGCCCTCGCCGCGGCAGCCCTCCGTCACCAGCACACCGGCGCGGTGGATGCCGGTGGGATGAAACTGCCACATCTCGATGTCCTGCACCGGAAAGCCCGCCCGCAGCGCCATGCCCACGCCGTCGCCGGTGTTGGTCATGGCGTTGGTGGTGGTGGCGTAGATGCGACCGGCGCCGCCGGTGGCGAGCACCGTGGCTTTGCACTGCACAAACACCACCTGCCCGGATTCGATCTCGATCGCCACCACGCCGGCCACCGCGCCGTCTTGGTTCACCACCAGGTCCACGGCGAACCACTCGTTTAGGAACACCGTGCCGGCGCGCAGGTTGTTCTGGTAGAGGGTGTGCAGCAGCGCGTGCCCGGTGCGGTCTTCCGCGGCGCAGGTGCGCGCCGCCTGCCCGCCCTTGCCGAAGTTCTTCGATTGGCCGCCGAAAGGCCGCTGGTAGATGCGTCCGCTCTCGGTGCGCGTGAACGGCATGCCCATGTGCTCCAGCTCGTACACCGCTTGCGGGCCGACGCTGCACATGTATTCGATGGCGTCTTGATCGCCGATGTAGTCCGAGCCTTTCACGGTGTCGTACATGTGCCAACGCCAATCGTCCTCGGGATCCTCGCTGGCGATGGCGCAGGTGATGCCGCCTTGGGCGGACACCGTGTGCGAGCGGGTGGGGAACACCTTGGAAAGCACCGCCGTCTTCAAGCCGGAACGCGCCAGCTGGAGACCGGCGCGCATCCCGGCGCCGCCGCCGCCGACGATCACGCCGTCGAACTCCATCGTCGGCAGCGCGCTCACGAGCCCAGACCCCAAACCACGGACAACGGCCACAGCAGGTAGACGAAAACCACGGCCAAACAGCCGATTTGGTAGCACGCCAAATACACCGCGTGGCCACGACCGAAATAATGTTCGCGCACATAGTCCGTGCCCACCGTCCACATGCCTATCCACGCATGGGCCGCGAGCGCAAGCACGGCCAGCGTGGTGAAGCCCCGCATCGGCAGATTGCCGAAGAACGCCGTCAGCCGCTCGTAACTCGGCGGCGCGGCCAGGAAGAAGCCGAGCACGCAGCCGGAATACGCGAGCAGCACCAGCGCGGTGACCCGCTGCAGCACGAAATCGGAAAGGCCGCTGCGCCCAAGACTGGCCACCGGCGTTACCACAGCCACACTCCCGCCAGCAACGAACTCGCCGCCGCGAGCGCGATGGAAAGCCACGCCCCCACGCGGCCGCCGACCAAGGAGTCGCCGATGTGGAAGTCCAACAGCAGGTGTTTCACGCCGGCGAAAACATGGTAAGCGAGGGCGGAAAGCACCGTCCAAAGCACAACCTTCCCGCACGGCGTCGCGACGAGTTGCGCGGCGCGGTCGAATCCGGCGGCATCGGACAACGCCAAATCCAATAGATAGACAAAGTAGAACAGGCCAACGAACAGCACGACGCCCGTGACGCGATGCAGGATGGACGCCACCGCCGTCACCGGCATGGCGGCGAACAGGCGCGGAAGGGGCAGGTGGACGGGCCGCTCAGCCTTCATGGCGTGGTCATGGTTTAGGTGACGCGCACTGTACACGAAAACGCCATCGCGCCAACAACACGGCCGCCGAAGGCTTGTGCGCGTCGATGCGGCCAGCGCCTTGCGCAGATCCAAGGTCGCCAAGGTGTCGCGTTCGCTGTAGGCCCGGAGGTCTGCGCGAAGCAGTGGTCGCCGGGGATTTGGATAGGCGAGCGATTAGCAAGAGTTCCAGTCCTTTGGGTCTGGCTCTCCAGCGCGTGTGCAAGCCCACGTCCTCAAGCGTCGCGCAAATATGCTGCGGAAATCGTCTGGTCCCTTCCCCTTGGAGATGACCTTCGCAAACTCCTTGAAGCCGATAGCATTGTTCTTAGGTTGAGGTTGCACAAACACTAACTCAAGAGACGGCCACTCCTCATTCTTTTTATTCTCTACCTTGCGTTTTACGTTCTCAAGTGCATATTTATACCTCGCCTTTGCAGGAAAGAGGTCATCTTCATATTCAATAAGACCGAGTCTCGAGAGCAAGTGCAGGAGATGAACATACTTGCGCCATTCGTCGGTAGTACCACAAATTGCTATGACGCCTTCAACTAGGCGCTTAAGCCCCAGATCAACGGCATGACCAAGATTGTCGTCTTGGTCGTCACGTTGAGAGGCACAATCTGTCTTGAGTTCAACGAGGAACGCCCGTTTGGGAAATGCACCGTCTTCCAGTGCGAGGTAGTCTGCTTTGACCGACCGATTGTCTTTGTTGCGATGCAACAGCCCCTTTCTGATTGGGAATTCAGGAACCAAGAGCGGGTTGACTTTTATGCCAAAGTGCTTTCCCAACACTTCCGGCAAAAACAACGCAAAGAAAATGTCTGCCCTGCGCTCAAGCTGATAGGCAGGCAAATGCCGCCACCTGTCCAGCAACTCGAAGGCGCATTCGACGGTGGGAGATTTCCCACCAGTGCTTTTGTCAGCCATTGTCCTCCTCCTACATTCAACTTGCGTAACTTCGCCGCGGACACGAGGGCCGCGGCGACACCGCCAACTACGCCTCGACTATGCTGCTAGCAGATGGTGCTGTCAACCGCTGTCCCAGGACGCGACGTTCGTCAAGCGGCGGATTGAGCCAATGCGGCCAGCGCCTTGTGCAGCTCCACGGTCGCCAAGGTGTCGCGTTCGCAGTAGGCGCGGAGGTCTGCGAAGGTCTGTCGGCGTTGGGTGCCGTCGTGGCTGGCCAAGGCGCGTTGGTAGCGTGCGGCGGCCAAGTTGCCGTCGGTGACGGCCAAGTCGTCGTAGCCGACGTCCGGCGCCACGTTCTTTATGGAGAAGGAGCCGCGGAAATCCGGGTGGTAGAAGCAGTTGCGCACCACCGGCAGCAAGTCGAACAGCCGCTCCTCGAGTGCGGCAAGCGCCGCCGCGTGATGCGGAACCGCCGCCGCCAACACTCGCAGCATCCGTCGTTCATAGCCCGAATAGACGCAGACGGTTCCCTCCTGCCCAACGGCGGCGAGCAGGTGCTCGGCCAGCATGGGCCGCGGGTCGTCGGCGGTTTCGTGCAGATAGCCCGCGTGGTCGGGCGGCTGGCCCTCCCGTTCGGTATGCACGGAGAAGAGGAAGGGAACGGGGGCGTAAGGTCGGGTGCCGGCGAAGCGGGGCACCGCCGGGGCGAAAGCCTCGAAATCCAGATGCCGCACCGGCGGCTTGATGGCGGCGAGCGCTTTGCTCAAGTCGCCATGCACTTGCCTGCGCCCTTGCCGCACCGCCGTGCGCACGACCCGCTGCAAGGGGCTTAGAGGGAAGTCCTCCGGGACGTCCCTCACTTCCTCAATGCCGGCGGCCTGCAAATCCGCCCGGCGCTCGCGCCGAAGCCGAGGCAGTTCGCCGATGCCGTGGTCGGGCCGAGTGGCATTGCGGGTGCAGTGCGCGTGGTAGGGGCAGGCGTAGGGCGTGAAGCAATGGTCGCCCGGCGCGATGTCCGGCGCATCGGACTGGGCGAGCACGGCCCGCATCGCCTCCGTCTCTTCGCCAATGCCCTCCTGCAACGCAACGGCTTCGTCGAAGACCGGATGCAGCTTGAACAGCGCATCGACATCCAGCCGAATGCCGTCGTACACATAGCCCCGGTTCAGCGTGAGCACTCCGGCATCGCGCACGTCCAGCCCCGCGCCCCGCAGCACCCACAGCTGCACGGCCACGTCCTGAATGAAGAGCTCCTTGAGATTGACCGTGGACTTGACCTCCACCAACCGCCAACCGCCGTCCGGCAGTCGCTCCAGCACGTCAGGACGCAGGAAGACGTGCCGATGCTCAAAGGCCGGCTCGAAGAGCGCCGGGGCGGCGTTCGCCTCAATGAGCCGCTGCGTTTCCGCCAACGCTTCTGCTACATGGTGGTGGTCGTGGGCAACCAAGTGACCGCCGGGATAGCGCCGGCAAGCCAGTTCGCCCACCTCGTGCCCGGTGTCGAAGATGAGTTGCAGCGTCTCGCTGGCGGGGGTGGCTAGGTGATGGGAGTGGAACTGGTGCCACAGGCGCAGGTGGCATTGCTTGCCGTTCAGGTAGGTGGATTTGGATAGGCGGGGAGTCAGGCCGGGCTCCATTTCTTCGGGTCTCGGTCTCCGGCATCTCTGGCAGCCCATTCTCTCAAGTAGCCCGCAAATGTGCGGCCAATGTCCGATCCATCTTTCTCGATAGTTGCTGCGAACTGGTTGAAGTCGATCGTGGTCATCTTCGAGCACTTGGGTTGTACATACACCAACTCAAGACATGGCCAAGTCCTACCCGCTACTTTGTATCCTTTCACATCTGAGGGAGTGTCTTGATATTCGACCAACCCAAGCTCTGAGAGAAAATACAGAAGATGAGCGTACTTTTTCTTTTGTTTTGTGGCGCGAGCAATTTTGACAGTGCCGCAGACCAGACTCTTGAGACCCACTTCAACAGCTTGGCGAAGATCTCTGGCTTGCTCTTCATTCCTAGAGGCCATGTCTGTTTTGAGTTCGATAAGAAACGCTCGTCCTGCAGGTTCACCCTCTCTCTTTGCTACTGCGAGGAAATCAACTTTGATGGACTGGGCGGTAGTGTCGCCCCGATACGCTGGCAAGAGCGACTTCTTGATCGGGAATTCAGGGATCAGGCGCAAGTTGCTGATACCAAACCGCTTCTCCAAGACCCTGGGCAAGAACAGCGCAAACAGAATATCCGCCCGGCGTTCCAGCTGATAATCCGGCAAGTGGCGCCACCTGTCCAGCAGGCAGAGGACGCCCTCAAGGGAGATTTCACTGTTCTTGCTGTCGCCAAGCACGAGCATCCTCCAAGGTGGCCTGCCGCCCAGCGTAGCGTATGATGGCGGTGACCGCAACCACTCGGCGATCCCGATGTTCGACACCGCCCAGCAAGTCGAGGCCCAGCTTCTCGCTGGCGAAGACGGCAGCTGCGAATTCGAGGCGTTGCGATTGACGGCCCGTGGGGTGCAGTGCCCGAACGCGGAGTCCGTGGCCGGCGAGATGGTGGCGTTCGTCAACGCGGAGGGCGGTGCGCTCTTCCTCGCCGTGGACGACGCCGGCGCGCCGCTCGGCATCCCCCGAGAGCGGCTGGACGCCGTGGAGTGGTCGTTCGTCATGCAGGAAGGACGCCCAAGCACCGACAAGCCCGCCCACGCCATCGGCGTGGTGGACGAGGCGGTCGTCAACGCCGTCGCCCACCGCGACTACGCCACCGGTGTGAGAGCGTCCCGTAGAATCACTGACTCTAGAGACCGTCGCGGCATTGAGGAGAGACCATGTCCATCCAGACCTTGCGGCTGAGCGGGCTGCTCTCATTCGCGCCGGACTCCACACCACTGGACCTGCGCGACCTCAACGTCCTCATCGGCCCGAATGGATCCGGCAAGTCCAATCTGATCGAGGCGCTAGAGCTATTGGCTGCAATGCCGCGGGACCTCTCGGCTACGATTCGCGATGGCGGGGGCGCTAGCGAGTGGCTTTGGAAGGGAGATGGTGGCGGACCCGCCGAAATCGACGCGGTGTTGAAAGGAGCGCCAACCGGACGACCATTGCGCTACCGCCTCCAGTTCGACGCTGTGCAGAGCCGCGTAGAGGTGACTGACGAGGCCATTGAAGAACTCAAACCCTCGCCGGGGCGGCCATCCGGATCCGACGTGTTCTTCTACTACCGATTCCAACGAGGCAATCCCGTCATCAATGTCGCCGATGGACGACCGCGTCATCTCCAGCGAGAGAACCTGCGGCCCGATCAATCCGTCCTCGCGCAACGCAAAGACCCGGACTTGTACCCGGAAGTCACTTGGGTGGGTGAGAGGCTCGGCGCTTTTCACACTTTCCGTGAATGGTCGTTTGGGCGCTACGTCGCTCTACGCCAGCCGCAGCCCGCGGACTTGCCGGAAGACAGGCTTCTACCCGACAGCCGCAATCTTGCGCTGGTGCTCAATCAGGTCGAGCACGACCGGGGCGGGGAGAGATTGAACGACCTGATGCGGCGGTTCTACCCACGGTTCGAGCGTCTATCGACCCGTATTTCCGGGGGGACGGTACAGTTCTATCTTCACGAGCAGGGTTTCGGGGCGCCGATTCCGGCAACCCGCCTGTCCGATGGCACGATTCGCTTTATCGCCCTGACGGCGGCGTTGCTCGCCCGCGACCCACCACCACTGCTGTGTGTCGAGGAACCAGAGTTGGGCCTCCACCCAGATGCCCTGCCACTGCTTGGCGAACTGCTGGTGGAAGCGTCCGCGAGGACCCAGCTCGTCGTGACCACGCACTCCGATGCGCTCGTTTCGGCTCTGACAGATCATGTCGATGCCGTCGTGACGTGCGAGAGCTTGGGCGACGGCACAGTGCTGCGGCGCCTAGACGCCGGCGACCTCGCTGCTTGGCTGGACGAGTACCGGCTCGGCGACCTCTGGCGCATGGGCGAACTCGGCGCCAACCCATGAAGGGCATCGCCATCTACATGGAAGGCGGCGGCAACAGCCGTGACGGAAGAGCGGCGCTGCGCGTCGGCATGGACGCACTGCTCAAGCCCTTGAAGGACGTCGCGCAACGCGAAAGACTGCGTTGGCGGTTGATCGCGTGCGGAGGCCGCGATGCGGCGTTCAAGGCGTTTCGCCATGCCGTCAACGGCGGCGACACGATCGTGGCACTTCTGGTGGATTCGGAGGGCTCGGTTTCAACCACGCCGACTGCCCATCTAATCCAGCGAGACGGCTGGCAGCTACAGTTCGCAGATGACGACGCAATACACTTGATGGTGCAGGTGATGGAGACATGGATCGTCGCTGACGCAGGCGCTCTGAGCCGCTACTACGGAAGTGGATTCGAGCGCAACCAGCTGCCTCGCCGCCCAGCGCTTGAGGAAGTGCCCAAGGCCGATCTCGCACAAGCACTGAGTCGGGCGACTGCCGCAACGTCAAAGGGCAGCTACCGCAAGATCCGACATGCCAGCGAGCTCCTTGCCCGCATTGATCCACAAATCGTGAAGCAGCGCTGTCCATACTTTGAACGTCTGTGGGGATGGCTTGAACGGCAGTTGTCCAAGGGGTGACTGCGGTTTTTGGCAGGAGACGGGGCGGTCTCCGCACCTGTGGATATTGTGTGCGTTTTGTGGAATTGTTCGCGGGGCATGGGGGGTCGGTTGATGAGTGGTAGCAAACCATGGATCACAGAGACGATGTGATGTCGGACGCGACAGCCACCGCCACGCCCCACACGGGGCGCGGCGACGGTGTGCCGGATTCCGAGAACGCCCAGGGCGACCGCCTGTTCCTCATCGCCGAGGAACTCGCCCAAGACCTGTCGCTGCTGCCCGAGGAGGAAGGCGCGTTCGATCCGCCGTTGCGCGGCGTGGTGGGGGACGCCGAGGTGCTGCGCCAAGCCGAGGCCTTGGCGGGGCTGGACATCGACTCCTACATCGAAGCGGTGATGACCGGCGCCGGCGACCCGAAGCGGTTGCCCGCTCCGGACGCGATTCATCGCCTTGGGCGGGTGGAGAAAGAAGAGGGGGACGGGCCGTTCTACGCCGCGGTGGTGGCGATGGATTTCGACGGCGACGAGCGGCGGGTCGGTTTCATCGCGCAAAACCGCGCCGTGCGCAGCGGCGAGTGGATGCCGGAGCACCACCGCAAAGCAGCCCGCAGCATCGAGGAGTTCTCCAACCGTTCCCTACCCATCGTCAGCTTGATGGACACCCCCGGCGCCGCCGGCGACGAGTTGGCCAACAAGAACAACCAGTCGCACAGCATCTCCCGGCTGATCGCCGAGATGTCCAACACGGACGTGCCGAACCTCGGCGTCGTGTACGGCCTTGGCTACTCCGGCGGCGCCATCCCGCTGGCCGCGAGCAACCTCATCATGTCCGTGCGCGACGGCGTGTTCAGCACGATACAGCCGAAAGGCCTGGCAAGCATCGCGCGGCGGCTCAACCTCTCGTGGCAGCAGTGCGCCAAACAGGTTGGCCTGTCGCCGTTCGAGCTGAAGCGGCAGGGCAACATCGACGCGGTGATCGACTACGTGCCGGGGGAAGACGTGGAGAATCTGCGCCTCGCCATCGTCTCCGGCATCTTGCACGTGGAGGAAACCACCAAGCGCTTCGTCGGTGAAAACCCGTACATTCTCGATCACTACCGGCGCAGTTTGCAGCGCTACCTGCGCCCCTCCGAGCGGCTTCGCCAAGTGCAAGCGAGCGCGGCGCTGAAACTCACGAAGAACCCCACGGAATACCTCAACGTCTTCGGCGTCGCCTACCGCTACCTACGCTACTTGCGCGTGCGCCGGCGCATCAAGGCGACGACCACGCGCGCCATCGGACGGCTCGCCGAGCAGGAACTGCCGACCGGCGAACTGCGCGACCGCGCCGATCGGGAACGGCGCGAGACGTTCCTGCGCTGGCTCCAAGATCCGGACCGGGTCATCTACGACGACGCCTTGGCGCGCACATGGAAGACGTTTCTGGAGAGGAAGGAGACGTTGCACGACGCGCGCGGACGCATCGCGCAGTTCTTCTTTGGCGAACGTCAAAAGAACTACGAGGACGCGAGGACGAACCTCATTTCCGCCGTGGGCATGTATCTGTACAACCGCTGGAAAATCGACGCCGCCGGCAATTTCGCCGCGCTGCGGGCATTCGCGACCAACGTGCGGGAAACGCGATCGCTGTTGCGTGTCGCCCAAATCGACGCGCCGCGAGAATTGATAGCGGCGATCCGCGAAGACGCGGTGCTAGGTCCGGTGTTGCGCACCCGCTTCACGCATGAAGGCATGAAGTTGTTCGCCGCGGGGCAGGAGCTGTCGGAGACGTTCTTGCGCGAGCAACTGGCGGCCGAGCTCAACATGGCCATCACCGAAGCGCCGCTCGGCAACGACTTGGTGATCGAAGGCGCGTTGACGCCGGACGCGCGCGCCTCGGTGAACGGCGAGTCCTCCACGGTCATCGCCAACCGCACGGTGATCGACGACCGCTTCGGCGCACACTTCGCGCGCGCGGAGGACACCGGCGGCGACCCGCCGGAGCTAGCGGAAATGACCGTCGTCGACGTCGTGCTGCGCGAGGACCTGCGCGCGGATTTCGTGCAAGAGTGCGAAAACCTGTTGTTGTTCGACAAGATCTACGATCACATCGTCGGCAACTTGGATTCCATCGCCCAGGAAGCCGAGTCCACGCGCGCGCTGTCGCAACGGTCGTTGCGGAATCTCATTGAAGGGACTTTGGCCGAAGCCGCAAAGAGCGTTGGCGACAGGAAAGACAGCGTCGGGCGGCTCCGCACGCAGTTTTTCGATTGGCATCAACGCATCGCCAAGGCGCCGCGCGCGGCGCGGTTCTTTCGGGACGTGGAGGAGTGGAAGAAGAACGCCTCCCCGCACATGTCGGACACGTTGTTCGTCGTCGTCACGTTCTTGTTCGAGCGGCTGCTCACGTCGCATTTGCAAGCCGAGTGGGATCAGCGCCGCTACGACGGACGCATCGCGCCTCGACGCATCGGCCGGCGAAAAGACTTCTGGAACCGCTTGATGCAGGCCTACCGGGACTTGCGGCTGCGCGATGTCCTCAGGGAACAAAAACGCGCCAAAGCGCTCACGCCGGGTATGTTCGTGAAGGAGTTCTTTGAGGACTTCGAGGAGCAAGGAGGCGATCTCGTCAGCTCCGATCCGCACCGGTTCCCGGGCTTGCGCGTCTCCATCGAGAGCGCGTTGCAAAAAGGCGCCTCGCCCTGTGGCGTGGTGACCGGCATCGGTCGTTTCAAGAACGGCGCCGACGGCGTGCCCGTGGGCGCCGTGATTTCCAACACCGCCTTCAAGGCCGGAGCGTTCGACATGGCCAGCGCGGAGAAGTTCTGCAAACTCTTGGTGCTGTGCGCCGAGCGGGGCCTGCCGGTGGTGTGCTTCATATCGTCGAGTGGCATGCAGACCATGGAGGGCGCCGGCGCGCTGTTTTCGATGGCCGCGGTGAACGACCGCATTACGCGTTTCGTGCGCGACTTCGACTTGCCCGTGATCGTGTTCGGCTTCGGCGACTGCACCGGCGGAGCGCAGGCGAGTTTCGTCACCCACCCGCTGGTTCACACCTGCTACTTTTCGGGCGCGAGCATTCCGTTCGCAGGTCAGATCGTCGTCTCCAGCTACCTGCCTTCGGATTCGCATCTGGCGAACTACCTTTCGGAAGTGCCGGGGGCCATGGCGGCGCTGGTGCGCCACCCTTTTCTGCCGGAGTTGGACGCGGCGTTGCGCCGCGTCGATCCCTCCATTCCGGTGCCGCGGGACACGGTCCGCGAGGTTTTCGCGCGCGTGATGGCCGGAGCGCTCGGCGACGAGCAGCCGTTTGTGGAGACGCCGCGTCGACCGGTCACCGAGGCGGCGTTGTACCGGCCGGTGGAAACGATGCTCATCCACGCCCGCGGTTGCACTGCGGCCAAACTGGTGCGGGTGGCGCGCCGGCGGGGCGTGCGCGTGGTGCTGGTGCAATCGGACCCGGACATGGACTCCACCGCGGCCGACATGCTTGGCGAGGCGGATTCGCTCGTGTGCATTGGCGGCAACACGCCGGACGAGAGCTACTTGAACGCCCGCTCCGTCGTGAGCATCGCCGAAGCGGAGAGAGCGGATTCCCTGCATCCGGGCATTGGTTTTCTTTCGGAGAACGCGCGCTTTGCCGAGTTGGTGCGCTCGCGCGGCATCAACTTCGTGGGGCCGCCGGTTGCCAGCATGGAGACGATGGGCAACAAGTCGAACGCGATCGCCACCGCGCTCGCGCACGGCGTGCCGGTGGTGCCGGGCAGTCACGGCGTGCTGACCGACGGCGACCGCGCCGCCGCCGCGGCGGCGACGATCGGCTATCCGGTGCTCATCAAGGCCGTGCATGGGGGTGGCGGCAAAGGCATCGCCACGGTGGAGTCGGCGGGCGACTTCCACGAGTCGTTTCATCGCGTCTCCACCGAGGCGGCGGCCGCTTTCGGCAGCGGCGACGTTTATCTGGAGCGATTCGTCACGTCTTTGCGACACATCGAAGTGCAAGTGCTGCGCGACCGGCGCGGCAACTCCAAAGTGCTCGGCTTGCGCGATTGCAGCGTGCAACGCGACAAGCAGAAAGTGATCGAAGAGTCCGATTCCACCGCGTTGCCCCCGGAATTGGAGAACGCGGTGTACGAACACGCGCAGAAGCTGGTCGATGCCGTGGAGTACGTGGGTGCCGGAACGGTCGAGTTCATTTACGACTTGGACGCCGGCGCGGTGTATTTCATGGAAATGAACACCCGCCTGCAGGTGGAGCATCCGGTGACGGAACACGTCACCGGCGTGGACATCGTCGCCGAGCAACTGCGCATCGCCGCCGGCGAGAGCATTGCGAACCTCGCCATTGCCGATGACGGCCACGCCATCGAGGCGCGCGTGAACGCCGAACGCTTGGTGGACGGCGCGGACGGCGATCTGGCGTTCCAACCGAGCCCCGGCGAAGTGCGCGAATGCGTCTTTCCAGAAGCGGAGGACGTGGAGGTGATCGCCGCGATCTCGGAAGGGAAGTCCGTTTCGCCGTATTACGACAGCATGGTGGCGCAGGTCGTCGCGCACGGCGAGAATCGCGCCGCGGCGGCGGCCAAGCTGGCCGACTATTTGGAGCGCGTGCGCGTGCGCGGCATCGCCACCAACATCGCACTGCTCAAGCGCGTGCTGCGGGACGAGGTTTTTCTGCGCGGCGACTACGACACCGGCTACTTGCCGGATTTCCTGAGTCGAGTGGATCGCGAGGCGTTGATCACCGAAATCGCAGCGAGCGCCGGGGGCGCGGACGCCGTCATCGGCCGCGACAGCATCGTCATCGAAGACAGCGACGAACTCAAGGTGCTGGCACCGTCCACGGGCATCTTCTACCTCACGCCGTCGCCCACGGAACCGCCCTTTGTGCGCGTGGGGGACAGCGTGGACGCCACCGCCACCTTGTGTCAGCTAGAGGCGTTCAAGATCTTCACGCCGCTGCGCTTGGCGGACTTCAACGCCGCCGGTCAGCAGCCGCTCTACGATCCCGCCAAGCGCTTCACCATCGTTCGCGTGAACGTGGCCGGCGGCCAACAGGTGAACGTCGGCGACTTGCTGTTCGTGGTGCGCGCCACCGTTTGAGTGGGCGATCGCGCCAACCTCGTCGCAAGGCCGCGGAAAACGCTACGGCATGTTCCACGCCAGCGACGTGAAGAAGCGGCTGAAACGCGGCATGTAGAACCGGCTCTTGTCCACCGAGAAGGCTATGGCGTGGGCGCGGCCGTAAATGCGCCGGCGATCCACGAAGCCGATGACGCGCGAATCGCTGGAATTGTCTCGGTAGTCCCCCATCATCCAGTACTTGCCGGGAGGCACCTTGAAGCGCGGAAACGTTGAGCAGGCGCTGGCGGTGCCGCAACGGCAGATGGCCGCCGCCAAAGACGGCGTGGCGCTGGCGGCGACGATGTCGTAGTTCGGACAGCGCGCCATGTTGCGGGACAGCCCGGCGAGCGGATCGCTGCGCGCGCCGTGGCGGCCCGGTTCCGCGTGCAGCATGACGACGCGGCTGCTGCCGAGGAGACGCTCGCGGTAGAAGCGGTGCCGCGGCAAGCGCTTGACGGTCAACGCCGCCACTTCGCGCTCCGCCAGCGGCGTGTAGGTGGCGCGCTCGCCGTTGATGGTGAGTTCGCGGCGGCGCCACTCCACTTCGTCGCCCGGCACGGCCACCACGCGCTTGACGAACAACCGCCCGTCCACGGGATTCTCGAACGTGACCACGTCGCCGCGCGCCGGATGCCCCCATTGCGTCAGGCGCGTGTCCGTGAACGGCATGCGCAAGTCCCACGCGAGCTTGTCCACGACGATGCGGTCGCCATCCAGAATGCCCGGCTTCATGCTGCCGGAAGGCACTTGGTTCCAGTCCGCCACGGCCGAGCGAAACACCAGCATGATGGCGATGAACAGGGCAACGCCCCGCCAATCCCGCCAGAACTTGGCCAGTCGCTCGCGCACGGGCGTTTAGCTCCTTGACGGGTCCGTGCTTGCTTCGCCTTGGCCGGTCCCGCCCTGCCGTGCGCCCTCCGCGCCCAAGCGGATGTGCTCGCCGGTTTGGTGCTGGCGCTTCCATTCGCTGTACGGCATGCCGTAGACGCGCTCGCGCGCCGCTTCGTAATCCACCGCCAGGTCGCGCTCCTCGGCGGCGGCGACGTACCACTTGGCGAGGCAGTTGCGGCAAAACCCCGCCAACTCCATCAAATCGATGTTCTGCACATGCTTGTTGTCGTCCAGATGCCGCAACAAGCGCCGGAACACGGCGGCTTCAATGGCTTGGTTGGTGTTCGTTGGCGGGTTCATGGAACGCATTGCCTCAATGCACAAGTGCTGCGACGAGAGGACGGATCATAGCCGATCCGCAAAGGCGCGCCGCAACCCACCGCAACCCACGGCACGGTGTACGACGCCGGCGCTCCGCAGTCTTGCCACTCATTCTGTCCACCAGCAGCGTTACCACGCACTCGTCGACCAGCACCTTCACCGCGCCGGCGTCCGCGTCGGGGGGCGCGGCACGTCATGGGGTTCGGGCAACGGATCGTCAATGCCGAGGACGATCCCCAACTCGCGCTCCTTCGCCCACCGCTTGCGCCGCCAGCGCATGAAACGCTTGCGTTCGTGGCCGCGGGCGACCATGACCGCCCCCGCCTTGCGGAGGGTGGCCGTTACTTGCTCACGCTTGACGTGCGGGTAGCCTTCAAGGAACCCCTCGATGGAGCAGCCGGCCGCCAAGTGGTTGAACAAGTGATCGACGGTCACGCTGGTTCCCGCGAAGCAGGTTCGCCCTTGGCGCATGTTGAAGTCCGACACCGTGGGGCAGCGCCGCACGGGAGCCCACCAGTCCGGCGCACCCACGTCGTCCCCGTCAACCCGCGGTTTCTGATCGGACATTGGTCAATCCTCCTCCACCCCGCCCCAACGAAATGTGCATTAGGCGGGTTCTGCTGCATTGGCTACGGTGGCGTATTGCCGGCGTCCGGGCACTATACGGATAAACGCAAGGTATTGTCAGTTGCCCCACGGCAAGGGCCGTTGCTTTTGCCGTCGCGCCGGCGCAAAGGTCGCGGTAGTCGGCTCGGAGCCCCGCGGAACCTCCTTGGGAGAGGGCAGGTTGGAGTCGAACAGGATGCGTCCCCGTGTCCCAAGTGGGGATTGCATCCGCCCTCCACACTCATCCGCGAAGCCGGCGACCCCCGCGGAGAACGGGCATGAAAGGTCCACCAGCGGTAAAGGCGGTAAAGTTGGCGGCACGCAACCGCGCGACGAGGAGACATGGCGGTGGAAATGCTGACCAGCCCGGAGCTGTGGGCGGCTTTCGCCACGCTCGCGGTGTTGGAGATCGTGCTTGGCATCGACAACATCATCTTCATCAGCGTGCTCACGGGCCGCTTGCCGCGGCACCAGCGGGCGCGGGCGCGGTTCATCGGCCTCACGCTGGCGATGGGGCTGCGCATCGTCTTGTTGCTGTCGCTCTCCTGGATCATGGGGCTTACGGACGATCTGTTCACGGTGTTCGGCTTCGGCATCTCGGGTCGGGACGTGATTCTGCTGGCCGGGGGCGCGTTTCTCATCGCCAAGGCCACCCGGGAGGTTCACAACTCCTTGGAAGTGGACGAAGCGGCGCGGCCGGGGACGGCGTCGGTCGGTTTCGCCGCGACGCTGGTGCAGATCGCGTTGGTGGATCTTGTGTTCTCGCTCGATTCGGTGATCACCGCCGTCGGCTTGGTGGGCCATGTGCCGGTGATGATCGCCGCCATCGTGGTCGCGGTGGGGGTGATGATGGTGGCGGCCGGGCCGGTGAGCGCGTTCGTGGAGGGCAATCCCACCATCAAGATGCTCGCCCTCGCGTTCTTGGTGCTGATCGGCTTCGCGTTGCTGGCGGAAGGCTTGGACATCCATGTGCCCAAGGCGTACATCTACACGGCGATGGCGTTCGCGTTCGGCGTGGAACTCCTCAACATCCGCGCCAGCCGCCGCAAACAGATCAAATTGCGCAAGGCGCAGTTCGGCGACCTGTTCGCCGACCAGCCGCCCGGCCCCTAGAGTTTGCGGAGCAAACTCCAACGCGCCCCGCAGGGCGCGCAGTTACGGCGTGCCGGATGACGGGCGAATGGCGGAGAGCACGCTGGTCGCGGCGCCGATCATGGACGAGACGTCACTCAAGTTGGCGGGCACGATCAACGTGTTGCCCTCCTTGGCCAAGCTCCCGAAACGTTCCAGGTAGTCCTCGGCGACGCGCAGCTGCATCGCCCGGTCGCCGCCTTCCGAGTTCAACGCCTCGGCCACCTTTTTGAGCCCCTCGGCGGTGGCTTCCGCGACGGAGAGAATGGCCGCCGCTTCGCCTTGCGCTTCGTTGATCTGCTGTTCCCTCGTGGCTTCGGACTCTTTGATCACGCGCTGTTTTTCGCCTTCGGCTTGGTTGATCTGCGCGTCCCGGTGGCCCTCGGAATCCAATACCGTGGCGCGCTTCTCGCGCTCGGCGCGCATCTGCTTTTCCATGGCGGAGACCACGTCCGCCGGCGGGTTGATGTTCTTGATCTCGTAGCGCAGAACCTTCACGCCCCACGGCTCGGATGCCTTGTCCAGTTCCGCCACCACGCGCAGATTGATGTGGTTGCGTTCCTCGAACGTCTTGTCAAGCTCGATCTTGCCGATTTCGCTCCGCAACGTGGTTTGCGCGAGTTGCGCGATGGCGAACAGATACTCGCCGATGCCGTAGGAGGCGTTGCGGGCGTCCATCACCTGCAGATACAGGACGCCGTCCACCCCGACCTGCACGTTGTCCGCGGTGATGCAGATCTGCTCCTCCACATCGATGGCCTGCTCCTTCAACGTGTGTTTGTAGGCGACGCGTTCGATGAACGGGATCAGAATGTGGAATCCCGCGACCAATGTGCGCGAATACTTGCCGAGGTTCTCGACCACGTAGGCGCTCTGCTGCGGCACCACCACCGCGGTCTTGATGATGACGACAATGACCACGAGCACAACCACCGCCACGGCGATGACGATTCCGGTTTCCATAGTTCGTTTCTCCCTTGTTTACCTCGGCGGCGTTGCCGCCAAGCGGCGGACCGCGAAGATCCGCCGCGTTCACGCGCGCCGCCGACCGCTCAATCCGTCCCCGCCGGCGCCGCTTCCTGTTGCGTCGCCGGATCCGGCAGCGCTTCGATTGTCACATGCGTGCCCTTGGTCTCCACCACGCGGGCTTGCGTTCCCGCGGCGATCGCTGCGGCGCCCACGTTGGTGGCGGTCCATTCGCTGCCGCGCATTTCCACGCGCGTGCGCCCGCCGGCGGCGACGTTCTCGCGCACGTCCACCACGGCGCCGGCGCTGGTGTCGTCAAAGCCCGGCAGCCCGCCGCGCATCCGCTCGTAGAGCTTGCGGCGGAACAGCACCATCGACACCACGGAGGAGGCAGCGAAGAGCAGCCACTGCGCCCACGTCGGCAAGCCCGCGCCGGCGAGTTCCAACAGCCCCACCAAGACGGCCGCCGCGCCCAGAAAGACGAAGTAGAAGGCCGCGTCGCCGAGCAGTTCCAAGGCGGCGAGGGCGCCGCCCAACACCAACCAAAGCCACCAAGCCACGTTTCGCTCCTTTCGCACACCCGCGAGCGCAAACCATAACCCATTCCGCGGCGGCGCGATCGGTTTCTTGGGCGCGAAGACCGGCAACGCCGCGCCAAGCGCAGCCCAAATCGGAGTAGGATGCCGCCTTTGACCCCGCTTCCAACTGGAGGAGATGCGATGACGTTGGATGACTTTCGCGCCGAGACGCGGGCATGGTTGGAGGAGAACTGTCCCGCCGGCGCGCGCGCCGGCGCTGGCGGCGGCGCGGACGATCACCGGCTGTGGCGCGAGCGCTTGATCGAAAAGGGATGGTCCGCCCCCACCTGGCCCACGGAGTACGGCGGCGGCGGATTGGAAAACGCCGAGTACATGGCGCTCATCCAAGAGTTGCGGCGGCTGCGGGCGCCGGTGCCGTTCGGCGGCATGGGGCTGTCGCTCATCGGGCCCACGCTGCTCGAGCTTGGCACCGCGGAACAGAAACGCCGCCATTTGCCGCCCATCGTGCGCGGCGAGGTGAATTGGTGCCAAGGCTACAGCGAGCCCAGCTCCGGGTCGGATTTGGCCAGCTTGCGCACGCGCGCCGTCGACAACGGCGACCACTTCGTCATCAACGGCCAGAAGATCTGGACGTCCGGGGCGCAAGTGGCGGATTGGATGTTCGCGCTGGTGCGCACGGACCCGGACGCCCCCAAGCACGAAGGCATCAGCTTCGTGCTGCTCACCATGCGTCAGCCGGGCGTCACGGTGAAGCCCATCCGCCTGATCAGCGGCAACTCGCCCTTCTGCGAGACCTTCTTCGACAACGCCATCGCGCGCAAAGACGACCTGGTGGGCGAACTGAACAAGGGTTGGACGGTCGGCAAGCGCCTGTTGCAGTTCGAGCGCGGCAGCATGGCCACGCTGGTGGGCGGCGCCGCGGCGCGCGAGGCCGGCCCGACGCTGGAAGGCGAAGCGAAGAAGTACCTCGGCGAGGAGAACGGGCGCATCGCGAACGACCCGTTGCGCGACCGCGTCATCGTCCACAACATCAACGACCAAGCGTTTCGGCTCACCCAGCGGCGCACCGTGGAAGAGGCCAAGGACGGGCGCACGCCCGGCCCGGCCACTTCCATCTTCAAGATGTACGGCACCGAGTTGCAGCAGGACAAGTCCGCGTTGTTCGTCGAGATGCGCGGCACGCGGGGTCTCGGTTGGGAAGGCGCGGGGTTCGACGCGCGGGAACTTGGCGACGCGCGCGGGTTTCTGGCCGGTCGCGCGGCATCCATTTATTCCGGCAGCAACGAGATTCAACGCAACATCGTCGCCAAGCGCGTGCTTGGGCTGCCCGATTGACGCTCGGCGGCGCGTTTGCGGAGCGGCGTTGGTGCTGCCGGCCCTCGCCTTGCCAGCTTGTTCGCAGATGAGCGACACGCCGAAGCCGCCGCAAGCGGAGCGCCGCCCGTGGTCGCAAACCGTCCACGGGGTCACGCTGGAAGACCCCTACCACTGGCTGAAGGACCCGAGCTACCCGACGGTCGACGACGCGGACGTGCTCGCGTATTTGCAGGCGGAGAACACCTACTTCAAGGCCATGATGGCGCCGCGCCAAGCGCTGGTGGACACGCTTTTCGACGAAATCAAGGCGCGGCAGCAGCAAGACGACGCCGGCGTGCCCGTGCGGAAGGACGGCTACTACTACCAGTGGCGTTTCCGGCCGGGCGGCCAGTACCACGTCTGGTCCCGTTGGCCGGCCGACGACGACCCGTCCGCCGCCACCGGGCCAACCCGCAAAGCGCAGGTGATCTTGGACGAACCCGCGCTCGCGAGCGCGACGGACTACTTTCGCTTGGGCGCTTTCGCCACGTCCAACGACGGCCGTCTGCTCGCGTACAGCACCGACACCACCGGCGCCGAGCGCTTCACCCTGCGCGTGAAGGACTTGGCGACCGGCGAGTTGCGCGGCGACGTCATCGAGGACACGCAAGGCGATCCGGTGTGGACCGCGGACGACTCGGCGTTCTTCTACACGGTGGTCGACGCGCAGTGGCGACCACACCAAGTGCGGCTGCACACGCTCGACGCGCCGGTGGCGGACGATGCGGTCATCTACGAGGAAGAAGACCCCGGCTTCTTCGTGGGCGTTTCGCGCACCGCCTCGAGACGGCACCTGGTCGTTGCCACCGCGGACCACGTGACCAGCGAGGCGCGTCTCGTCCCGTTGCACGATCCAACGCGGCCGCCGGTGGTGGTCTCGCCCCGTCGAACGGAGCACGAATACACGGTGGACCACCAAGACGGCCGCTTCGTCATCAAGACCAACGACACGCACAAGAACGGCCGGCTTGTCACCGCCCCGGATGACGATCCGTCGCCGGCGGCTTGGCGCGCGCTGGTGCCCGCGTCCGACGAGCGCTATCTTTTGGATTACCAAGTGTTCCGCGACTTCGTGGCCGTGAAGGAGCGCATCGGCGGCGTCGACGAAATCCGCCTGCTTCACAACGAGAGCGCGGAGCGGGAAGGGCCCGCCGAACAGCGCCTCGCCTTCCCCGAAGAGGCGCGTGCGGTGGGCTTCGGCGACAACGCGGAATACGCCGCCGCGGCGTTGCGCCTGCACTACACGTCGCTGGTCACGCCGGACACCGTGTACGACTACCACTTGCCCACCGAAAAACTGCGCGTGCGCAAGGTGCGGCGCATTCCCAGCGGCTACGATCGATCCCGCTATGTGACAAAGCGCCTGACGGCGACCGCGCGCGACGGCGCGCAAGTGCCCATCTCCATCGTCCACGCGCGGGACGCGGCGCCGGACGGCGCGGCGCCGTTGTACCTGTACGGCTACGGCGCCTACGGCCACGCCACCATGCCGACCTTCTCCGCGGCGCGCCTTTCGCTGCTCGATCGCGGTTTCGTCTTCGCCATCGCCCATGTGCGCGGCGGCGACGAGCTCGGCTACCACTGGTACGAGGCCGGCAAGCGCGAGGCGCGAGCGAACACCTTCAACGACTTTGTGGACGTGGCCCGCCATCTCATCGACCAGGGATTCGCCGCCAAGGGCCGCATCGCCATCGGCGGCGGCAGCGCCGGCGGCGAGTTGGTGGCCGCCGCCGTCAATCAAGCGCCGGAGCTCTGGGGCGCGGTCGCGGCGCACGTGCCGTTCGTGGACGTGCTGAACACCATGCTGGACACTTCGCTGCCGCTCACGCCCATCGAGTGGCCCGAGTGGGGCAATCCCATTGCGGACGAGGCCGCGTTCCACCTCATCCGCTCCTACTCGCCGTATGATCAGCTCAAGGCCGGGCGCTACCCGCCGATGCTGGTCACCGCCGGCTTGAGCGACCCGCGCGTCACCTACTGGGAGCCGGCGAAGTACGTGGCGAAACTGCGCACTCTCAAACAGGGCGCGAGTCCGCTGCTGTTGAAGACCAACATGGGGGCCGGACACGGCGGCAAATCGGGCCGCTTCGACTCGCTGCGCGAAGTGGCGGAGGAGTACGCGTTCGTGCTCTGGGCGCTTGGCGAGGACGGCGACCAACCGTAGCTCTCCGCCATGTTGCGCGCGTTGCACATCGCGAATTTCGCCTTGGTCGCCGAGTTGGACATCGAGTTCGGCCCGGGGCTCACCGTCATCACCGGCGAGTCCGGCGCCGGCAAGTCGATTTTGCTGGACGCGCTGGCGCTGGTGCTCGGCGCGCGGGTGCGGCGCTCGCAATTGCGGCCGGGCGCGCAAGCCTGCGACGTCAGCGCCGAATTCGACGTTGGCGAGCGCCCGCGGTGCCGCAACGCCTTGGCGGCGCTCGACCTGCTCGCGCCCGACGACGAGCGCGCCTGCCTAGTGCGGCGGTGGGCCGGCGAAGGCCGCTCGCGGGCTTTCGTCAATGGCGTTCCGACCACTTTGAGCACGTTGCGCTCGCTCACCTCGCCGTTGGTGGACATCCACGGTCAAAGCGAACACCGGCAACTGCTGTTGCGCGAGACGCAGCGCCGCCTGCTCGATGAATTCGGCGTGTCCGCAGCGCTGCTCGAAACCGTGGCGGACAACCATCGAACGCGCGCGCGGCAATGCGAGCGTTTGGCGCAAGCGCGCGCCGCAGCCGAGCGCGGCGCCGAGCGGCGCAGCTTGCTTCGCTACCAGGTCGACGAACTGCGGGCGCTTGGCGACATCGTGGGACGCGCCGCCGAATTGGCCGCCGAGCACAAGCGTCTGCAGCGCGCGCAAGAATTGCTGACCACCGCCGGCGCCGCCCAGACGGAACTGGAGGACGCCTTGTTGGGCCAGGTGGCCCGCTTGGCCGGCCGCCTCGAACGGGCCGACGACGAGCCGCTCGGCGCGGCGGCGGAGCTCGTGCTCTCGGCGCAAACGCATTTGGAGGAAGCGCTTGGGGAATTGCGAAACTACCTGGCGTCCTTCCCCGAAGACGACAACCGCTTGGCGGAGTTGGATGGTCAGTTGACCGTTCTGCACGACATGGCGCGCAAGCACGGCGTCGGCATGGCGGACTTGGAACGAAGATTGACCGAGCTGGCCGCCGAATTGGCGAACAGCACGGAACAAGCGGAGCAGGTGAGCGCGTTGGAGGCGGCCGCGGCGGCCGCGAGCGAGCGTTTCCAAACCTCCGCCGCAGCGCTGTCCGAGGAGCGCCGCGCCGCGGCCGGCCCGTTTTGCGCGGAGGTGAACGCGGTGTTGGCGGAGCTGGGAATCACCGGCGCGGCGCTGCGGGTGCGGTTCGCCCCGGCCGAGTCCGCGGCCGGGTTGGAGCAGGTGGAGTTCGACGTGCAAACCAGCCCGCGTTTTCCCCCGGGCCCGTTGGCGGCGATCGCTTCCGGCGGCGAACTGGCGCGCATCAGCCTCGCAATCGATGTGGTGGCCGCGGCGCGCTCGAAACTCCCTTGCCTGATTCTCGATGAAGCGGATGTGGGCGTGGGCGGCACCGGCGCCGATGTGCTCGGCCGCATGCTGCGCCGGCTGTCCGCCAACACGCAGGTCATCGTCGTCACCCACGCGCCGCAGATCGCCGCCTTGGGCGACCACCACCTCAAGGTGTCGAAGACGAGCGCCCACGACACCGCCATCGATGTGCTCTCCGGCGCCGAGCGCGCCGAGGAACTCGCGCGCATGCTCGGCGGTCGAACCGTCACCGACGATTCGCGCGCCTACGCCCGCACACTGCTCGCCGAGGCCGGCGAAGCGGCGTGAGCCGCGCCGCGCTCCGCTTTCGAGTACCATCGCGCTTCCATGCCCAGCGCTCCAACGAGGTTGAACTGATGCGTCGGCGCGTTCGCAAGCGCGCCGGCGTCGCGTTGTTGGCGGCCGTCCTCGCTTCGACGCAAACCGCATGCAGCCTGTACCGCATCACGGTGCAGCAGGGCAACGTCATCACCCAAGAGATGGTGAACAGCCTCAAACCGGGCATGACGCGCGAGCAAGTCGCCTACATCATGGGCGAGCCGGTGGTGCGCAATCCCTTCAACGAGAGTCAATGGGACTATGTGTACACGCTGCAAGTGCCGGGGCGAGTGGAGCGGCAGCGCAAGCTGTCGCTGTTTTTCGCGGACGGCGTGCTGTCGCATTTGACCGGCGATTTCAAACCCGGCGCCGAAGGCGAAGACGCCGAGAGCGGAGAAAGCGACGATTAGCGAAGCGCTGGTTTGGGCGAAGGTCGCCCTTGCTATGATGCGCCGCTTTCCCAGCCCCGAGCCCTTCGATGGACGGCCCCGATTTCGCCAAGACCGAGCTGGTGCCGGTCATCGCCCAAGACGCCGGCAGCGGCCAGGTGCTGATGCTGGCCTACATGAACGCGGCCGCCTACGCCGAGACGTTGCGGACGCGCCGCGTGTGCTACTACAGCCGCAGCCGCAAGCGGCTTTGGCGCAAGGGCGAGGAAAGCGGCCATGTGCAGCGCCTTGAGCGCATCTACTACGACTGCGACGCGGACACGGTGCTCGTGCAAGTGGAGCAGGTGGGCGGCGCCGCCTGCCACGAAGGCTACGCGAGCTGCTTTTTCCGCGAGGTCGATCCCGCCAGCGGCAGCGCCAAGGTGATCGCCGAGCGCGTGTTCGACCCGGCCAAGGTGTATCGATGACGGCCAACGTGCTCAACCTCGGCATTCCCTCCGGCAGCCTGCAGGACGCCTGCGCGGATTTGTTCCGCGGCGCGGGCTACCGCGTCACCTTCCCCAAGCGTTCGTACTACCCGGACATCGACGACGCCGAAATAGACTGCCTGCTCGTGCGCGCCCAGGAGATGGCCCGCTACGTCGAGCAAGGCGTGTTGGACGCCGGCATCACCGGCCGCGACTGGGTGCTGGAAACCGGGGCGGACGTGGCCGAGCTGGCCGAGTTCGTGTTCTCCAAGGTGAGCCGCAAACCGAGCCGGTGGGTGCTGTGCGTGCCGAACGACTCGCCCGCGCGCACGGTGGCGGACCTGCAGGGCAAGCGCATCGCCACCGAAGTCGTGCATTTGACCAAAACCTACTTGGAACGCCACGGCGTCACCGCCACCGTCGAGTTCTCCTGGGGGGCCACCGAGGTGAAGCCGCCGCGCTTGGCGGACGCCATCGTCGAGATCACGGAGACGGGCAGCTCGCTGCGCGCCAACAATCTGCGCATCGTGGACGAAGTGCTCGCCAGCACGCCGCGCCTGATCGCCAACCACGCCGCGCTGCGGGATCCTTGGAAACGGAAGAAGCTGGACAACATCGCCCTCATGCTCGCCTCGTGTCTTGCCGCCGAGGGGCGCGTCGGCTTGATGATGAACGCCCGCCGCGCGGACTTGGCGGACGTCACCGCCCTGCTGCCGGCGCTGCGCAATCCCACCATCGCGCATTTGAGCGATCCGGATTGGGTGGCGATCAGCACCATCATCGAGGAAGAGTCGGTGCGCCGCATCGTGCCGCAGCTCAAGCGCGCCGGCGCCACCGGCATCGTCGAGTTCCCGATCAACAAGGTGATCGAATAGCCCTCTCCATGCGGAACGAGGACCTCGCAAGAGCGGCAGCCTCTCGCTGGCATTTTGACGGCCTTGCCGGTGCCGGGGTGAACCACCTCGTAGGTCGGCCCGCCGCCGCAGGGCCAACGCCGCTCGGCGGCTTCCGCCATCCGCGACTCGCCTTGGCGCCAAAACGCCGCAACGGCCCACGGACGCCCCCTCACTCAACGGGAATCCTCGCGAACCCACGCCACCTCTCGCCGATCTGCCCGATCGTGACAAGCTCCGCCCAAGCGGGCACCGCCGTGAAGACCATGCACTTGCCGTCAAAGCCGAGGCCGTCGGCGGGCAACTGGGCGCCTAGATTGAGCGAGCCGAAGCGCTGCCGGTGCGGCGGAAGAACCCGCGTCGACAGTGGCCGAGGCGGGAAAACCGAAAGCCAGAATCTGGTCGTCATGTCTTGGTCGCCGCAAGGCGCCTTGACGAGGTGGAGGCGACCGTCCTTGAAGTAGGCATCGAACGTGGAACGGAACAGGGGCCTTGCGGCCACCACCACTCGATACTCCGCAAGGAAGGACTGCTCCAAGTCGAAAAACGTGTGCAAGAAGACGACTTCGTTGGTCGGCGTCAACAGGACTCCACCTTCTTCACCTTCTTCACCATCTGTTTGGCGTTGGTGCGACAAGGTGTAGTCGAAGTCCAAGGCGCGGGCGCGGCAAAAGTCTCTTTTTCTCCAGCCCGGCCGGGCCCGAGTGTACACAAGGTTGCTGCCGGCGAGATAGAAGGCGACGGGATTGGATCTACCGAGGGGCGACAATTGCGGCGACACGCACACGTTGTTCTCGCCGCCGCGCACGACTCGGCGGATGACCTCGAAATCCCGCGCCAGCGCGCGCTGATGCTCGGCGGCGGCGGTGTCGTGCCCGACCAAACCCATCCGGTGGGCGGACCAGGCGAACGACCCGGCGGCGAGAACCGCAACGCACACCGCAAGATGGCGGCCGCAGAGCTGCCGCAAGCCCCAAGCGGCCGACGAGAACAACACCAGGGTCAGACCAATGTAGAACAGGCACTCGAAGTCGTGATTGCTAGTGTTCGCACGCATCGGCAACGCCCAGCAGAATCCGGAGACGGCGAGAACGCCGAGCAGCCAGACGGGCCGGCGGCTTCCCCGCCGCCGCGCCGCGACCAAGGCGGCGGCCGATCCGGCGAACGCGCAAGCGGTCGCGACCATTCCAAACACGCCGAAGAAGTCGAACCGCGTCGCGAGCGCCTGCTGCGCGTTCAACACGGCCCCGGACAGCGGCGCCGCCAAGACGTAGGGCAAAGCCATCAACTGGCCTATGCGGCGAAACTGCTCTTGCAGAAAGCCCCACCATTGGTCCGCAGTCCAACCGTGGTCCGCAGTCCAAGCGTCTCGCAACCCCGTGCGGTTCAGTGCCGAGACAATCGCCGGCACACTGGCCAACGGCCGGTTTCCTCCGTAGTCGAAATACTGGTGCAGAGCGTTGAACGCCAACAGCGCCAGCCCGATCGCCAGCGCCCAGCAGCCAACGGCGAGGAACGGGCTTCGCGCCACGGCGACCGCGGACCCGCGCAGCGAGCCGCCGGCGCGCAGCGCGTCCCGACAGTCCCGACACAACCCGACCGCCACGAAGGGCAGCAGAAACGCGAAGACGTGCCAACCGAGAAACACCGCGATGGCCGTCTTGACCAGCAGCTGCCGCAGACGACCGCCCCGCGCGAACGCCACCATGCCGTGAAACGCCAGCATGACGGCGAACAGGTCGGAACTGCCTTCGTTGTCCACGGCGTCGTTGTGGAACAGACAGTAGTAGGAGGAGAAGGCGAGCGCGACGGCGGTCACGGCGACCCACCGGCTCCCCGCGAGCTTGGCGATGGCGTCGTAGGCGAGCAGGGCGGCCGCGCAGAACAGGGCCAGCATCAACATGCGCGCCGCCAGCGTCATCGCCGCGAGATCCTCGGCGAAGGGGAGAATGGCCAGCTTGATCAGCGCGTAGCCGCCAACCGGAAAACTGCCGTAGTGACTCCACTGTGCGCCATTTGGAGTGGCGGTTCGGTGGAAGAAGAGCCGGAAGCCCGACCGCCACGACAGGTTGGCGGCGAGCGTCAAGTTCTTGGTGGATGCCCAATCGTGCATGGAGCGCACCTGTAGATCCATCTGCGGGTCGTGATGCGGCCGGTAGAAATAGCTCCGGTCATGGCCGAACCAGAACGCCGACGACAGCGCGGCGACGAGGAGGAGCGCGGGGAGAAATCCCGGCCAACGCCGCACGGCGGACGCGGCGGCTTCCGTCCATCCGCAACTCGTCTTGGCGCCACGCGCCGCAACGGCCGAAGGGCGCCTGAGGTGGTCCACTTCAGCCCTCACTCAACGGGAATCCTCGCAAAACCACGCCAGCTCTCGCCTATCTGCCCGACCGTGACAAGCTCCGCCCAAGCGGGCACCGCCGTGGAGACCATGCACTTGCCGTCAAAGCCGAGGCCGTCGGGCGGGCGCAACGCGGCGGCAAGATTTGAGCGGCCGAAGCGCTGTCGATGCGGCGGCAGAACCCGCGTCAACAACGGCCGATGCGGGAAAACCACAAGCCAGAATCTGGTCCCCCGGTCTTGGTTGCCGCAAGGCTCCTTTACGAGGTGGAGGCGGCCATCCTTGAAGTAGCCGTCGAACGTGGAACGGAACAGAGGCTCCGCGGCCACCACCGCCCGGTACTCCGAAAGGACGGACTGATCCAAGTCGAAAAACGTGTGCAGAAAGACGATTTCGTTGGTCGGCGTCAACAGGACTCCACCTGCCACGCCTGCCACTCCGTCCACCCCCACCTTCCCCGCTTCCACCACCTTCTTCTCCCCTGTTTGGCGTTGGTGCGACAAGGTGTAGTCGAAGTCCAAGGCGCGGGCGCCGCACAGGTCTGCTTTCTCCTCCCCTGGCAATGCCTGCGTGTACACAAGGTTGCTGCCGGCGAGATAGAAGCTGACGGAACGGTCATGGCTGGGTGACCAGCGCGGCGACACGCACACGTTGTTCTCGCCGCCGCGCGCGACTCGGCGGATGGCCTCGAAATCCCGCGCCAACGCGCGCTGACGCTCGGCGGCGGCGGCGTCGTGCCCGACCAAACCCATCCGGTGGGCGGACCAAGCGAACGACCCGGCGGCGAGAACCGCAACGCACACCGCGAGACGGCGGCCGCAGAGCCGCCGCAAGCCCCAAGCGGCCAACGAGAACAACACCAAGGTCAGACCAATGTAGAACAGGCACTCGTAGTCGTGAATGCCTGTGTTCGCGCGCATCGGCAACGCCCAGCAGAATCCGGAGACGGCGAGAACGCCGAGCAGCCAGACGGGGCGGCGGCTTCCCCGCCGCCGCGCCACGACCACGGCGGCGACCGATCCGGCGAACGCGCAAGCGGTGGCGACCATTCCAAACACCGCGAAGAAGTCGAACCGCGTCGCGAGCGCCTCTTCCACGTTGAACGCGACCGCGGACAGCGGCGCCGCCAAGACGTAGGGCAAAGCCATCAACTGGCCTATGCGTTGAAACTGCTCTTGCAGAAAGTCCCACCACTGAAAGTCCACAAGGAAGGCGTCTTGCAACCCCGTGCGGTTTAGCGCTGTGAACATGATCTGCAAACTGGTCAACGGCCGGTTCCCTCCGTGGGCGAAATACTGGTGCGAAGCGTTGAACGCCAAGAGCGCCAGGCCGATCGCCAGCGCCCAGCAGCCAACCGCGAGGAACGGGCTTCGGGCCGCGGCCGCCGCGGACCCGCGCAGCGAGCCTCCGGCGCGCAGCGCGTCCCGACACAACCCGACCGCCACGAAGGGCAGCAGAAACGCGAAGACGTGCCAACCGAGAAACACCGCGATGGCCGTCTTGACCAGCAGCTGCCGCAGACGGCCGCTCCGCGCGAACGCCACCATGCCGTGAAACGCCAGCATGACGGCGAACAGGTCGGAACTGCCTTCGTTGTCCACGGCGTCGTTGTGGTACAGACAGTAGTAGGAGGAGAAGGCGAGCGCGACGGCGGTCACGGCGACCCACCGGCTCCCCGCGAGCTTGGCGATGGCGTCGTAGGCGAGCAGGGCGGCCGCGCAGAACAGGGCCAGCATCAACATGCGCGCGGCCAGCGTCATCGCCGCGAGATCCTCGGCGAAGGGGAGAATGGCCAGCTTGATCAGCGCGTAGCCGCCAACGGGAAAGCTGCCGTAGTGATGCCATTTCGTGCCTGTTGGAGTGGCCCTTTGGTGTAAGAAGAGCCGGAAGCCCGACCGCCAGGACAGGTTGGCGGCGAGCGCCAGGTTCTTGGCGGATGCCCAATCGTGTATGGAGCGCACGTGCAGCTCCATCTGCGGGTCGTGGTGCGACCGGTAGAAATAGCCCCGGTCGTCATGGCCGAACCAGAACACCGACGACAGCGCCGCGGCGAGGAGGAGCGCGGGGCGAAAGCCTAGTGCTCCAACCAGGTTGAATTGATGCGTCAGCGCGTTCACAGGCGTTCGAGCGCGAGGCGCGCGTCTTGAAGGTGTATCGGGCCATACTCCGAAAGACCGCAACAAAGCGGGCGGACGCCTGTGGGCGCGCCCTTCGGGTGGCAGCCGGAAGCCCCCCGGCCGCGTTGCGCCCGCTTGAAGTGCGACCCGGCACGTCCGCGCGGGAACGCGCCTTGCCGGGGAACTTCCGGCTGCCACTGACGCACCAATTCAACCTGGTTGGAGCACTAGCCAACGCCGCACGACGGATGCGGCGGCTTCCGTCCATCTGTGACTCATCTTGGCGCCACACCTGTAGCTGCGGTGTTTGGATGGCATGATACTTGAACGTCGGATCGTCACCGACCGCCGCATCGCGCCCCAACGGTTTGGTCGTCCGCCCGGTCTCGCATCAGCTGCCGCGAGCGGAGACAACTCGCTGCTTGACAGTCCCTCGATACTGGATACAATAACAGTGTAATAAGCAGGCGTGCCGTGGCGAAGCAGGACGACCCAAGTCGCCGCCAGCGGCTGCACATGTCGAGGGCGGCGACGGTGGCGGGCAACGGTGCCGCCGCACGCCACCACAGGGCTGCCACAGGCCAAGGAGACCCGCATGAGAGCCATCCCCCCTTCACCATCTTCCATTCCCGATGCGAACGAAAACTGCGCTGCGGCGATCGTGGAGAGCTATCAGGCTCTTTCACGGCAGGAGTGCCGCTATCTGTCGCGGCTGCGCGAATTCGACTTGCACCGCGGCTACCAGCTGCAACTGAAAGGCGGCAAGAGGGCCGCGAACACTGTGGAGTGGTTGCGGATCGTGTGCGGCGTCGAACGCGCCGCCGCCGAGGAGAACCTGCGCGTGGCGTATTCGTTGCTCAAGGTGCCGGCGATCGAATCGGCATTCTGTCGCGGCGAACTTTCCTACCGCAAAGTGCGAGCGCTGTCGCCGGTGGCGGATGCCGTCTCCGAACGCGGGCTGTTGGACTTCGCGCTCGTCATGACGGATGGCCAAGTGGAGGAGTACTGCCGACGAGTGCGCGGGCGGGACGTATATACTCGCACAACGCCCTCAAGCAAGGAGGTTTCGTTGGCTTCGGACGACCGGATCACGGTGTACCACAACCCGGCGTGCAGCAAATGTCGCGGCGCGCTCGCGATTCTGCGCGAACGGGGTGTCGAGTTCGACACGGTGGAGTATCTGCACGGCGCGCTCGGCAAGGAGCGCGTCGAGCGCATTATCGACCTCATAGACGACTCGCCAGCTGAGCTGGTGCGCAAGGACGCCAACTTCCGCGCCCTCGGGCTCGTCGCCTCGGACTACACTTCCGCGGACGCTGTCGCGGAACTGCTGGCGCAGCACCCGCAGTTGATGCAACGGCCAGTGGTCCTGCGCGGCCAACGCGGGGTGATCGCCCGTCCGCCGGAGAAGCTCGAAGTGCTCTTGTAGACGTTCGCCCGAGCCACTCCACCATTGCCGTGGAATGCGGGTGACGGCGGGCAGGTCGGAGCGGGCCGTGGCGCTCATCGTCGAGTACGACGGTGCGGCGTTCCACGGTTTTCAACGCCAAGCCGATTGCGAGACCGTCCAAGGCGCCTTGGAACGGGCCGCCAGCCGGGTGGCGGACGAGCCGGTGAACATTGTGGCCGCTGGACGCACCGACGCCGGCGTTCACGCCACCGCGCAAGTCGTGAGCTTCCGCACGAACGCGGATCGATCGGCCCAGGCGTGGCGCTTGGGCGTGTCAAGCCTGACCTCAAGCGCTTTGGGCGTTGTTTGCGCGCGCGTTTTCCCCGCTTTCCACGCCCGCTTCGACGCGCTGTGGCGGCGCTACGTCTACGTGTTCTCCGATGCGCCCACGCGGCCCGTGCTGCATCGCGGGTTGGTGGCCTGGGCGCCCGGGTATGGCGCGCCGTTGAACCATGAGGCGATGCACCGCGCTGGCCAAGCCCTGCTTGGCGAGCAGGACTTCTCCTCGTTTCGCGCCGCCGGCTGCCAATCCCGGTCGCCGTGGCGCCGGGTGGACGCCATCGGCGTGCGGCGCGTTGGCGGCAACGTGGCCATCGACGTGACCGCCAACGCCTTCTTGCTGCGCATGGTGCGCAACATCGCCGGCGCGCTGTTGGCCGTGGGTCGTGGCGAGTTGTCCGCGGACGACTTCGCGGAACTGTTGCGGCTTCGCCAGCGTCCGGCGGCGCCGCCCACCGCCCCGCCGCAAGGTCTGTATCTGGTCGGGGTGGGCTACTGGCAGTGGAACTTCCCGGTGCGGTTGCCGCCGTTGCTCGGTGAACGCTGGTAAGCTCTGCGTTTCCTTGCTTGAGGCCGAGCGGTCGCTTGGTGCCGTGTGCCATCCCGCGTTCGCGTGAAAATCTGCGGTGTCACCGCGCCCGAGGACGGGCGCATGGCGGCGTTGGCCGGCGCGGACGCCATCGGCTTCAACTTCCATCCGCCAAGCCCGAGGTCGCTCTGCCCGGCGGCGGCGGCGGCGGTCGCGTCGATGTTGCCGCCGTTTGTTCAGGCCGTGGGCGTGTTCGTGGATCCCAAGCCGGAGTGGGTGGTCGAAGTGCTGCGCCAAGTGCCGCTCGGCGCCCTGCAATTCCACGGCGGCGAATCCGCCGCGTTCTGTCGCAGCTTCGGCCTGCCATACATCAAGGCGGCGGCCGTGGACCCGGACTTCCGCTTCCGCACACTGTCGGCGAACTACCCGGACGCCAAAGCGCTGCTGTTGGACGCGCCAAGCGGCGCGCGGCGCGGCGGCACCGGGAAGATGTTCGATTGGAAGCGCTGGCCACGAACCTCGCGCCCCTTGGTACTCGCCGGCGGCTTGCACCCGGACAACGTGGCCGCCGCCATTGCCGCCACGCGGCCCTACGCAGTGGACGTGGCGAGCGGTGTTGAAGGGCCGGTGCCGGGCCGCAAGGTGCGCGCGAAGGTGGAACGATTCGTGGCGGAAGCGCGTGGTGCGTGAGGACAATCGCCGGCGTTACGACGCGCCCGACGAAGCCGGGCGCTTCGGCGCTTGGGGCGGTCGCTTCGTGGCCGAGACGCTCGTCCACGCGCTGGACGAGCTCGAGCGGTTGTACGCCGCGGCGTCCCGGGACGCGGCGTTCCAAGCGGCGCTGGCGCGCGAACTCAAGGAGTACGTCGGCCGTCCCAGCCCTCTCTATCCGGCCGAACGGCTGACGGCGCACGCCGGCGGGGCGCGCATCTACCTCAAACGCGAGGACTTGAACCACACCGGCGCGCACAAGATCAACAACACCGTCGGCCAAGCGATGCTCGCCAAACGCATGGGCAAGGAACGCGTCATCGCCGAAACGGGGGCCGGTCAGCACGGCGTGGCAACCGCGACCGTGGCCGCGCGGCTGGGGCTCCGCTGCGTCGTGTACATGGGCGAGGCGGACATCGTGCGCCAGAGCGCCAACGTCTACCGCATGAAGTTGCTGAACGCCGAAGTCGTGCCCGTCGGCTCGGGCTCGCGGACGTTGAAGGACGCGATGAACGAGGCGATGCGCGACTGGGTGACCAACGTGGACGACACGCACTACATCATCGGCAGCGTCGCCGGACCGCATCCGTATCCATTGCTGGTGCGGGATTTCCAAGCCGTGATCGGCATCGAGACCAAAGCGCAATGCCACAGCGCCGAAGGGCGTTTGCCGGATTTGCTGGTCGCTTGCGTGGGCGGCGGCTCCAACGCCATGGGCCTCTTCTTCCCCTTCGTGGACGACGACGGCGTGGACATGGTGGGCGTCGAGGCCGGCGGCGAAGGGATCGCGAGCGGTCGGCATGCGGCGCCGCTGACCGCTGGCGGTGCGGGTGTCCTGCATGGCAGCCGCACCTACGTCATGGCGGACGACGACGGTCAGATCCAACCCGCGCACTCCATATCCGCCGGTCTCGACTATCCCGGCGTCGGTCCGGAACACGCGCATTGGAAGGAGATCGGCCGCGCGAAGTACGTCAGCGTCACGGACGCGGAAGCCCTTGACGCCTTTCGGTTGCTCGGCCGCGTCGAGGGCATTCTGCCGGCGCTGGAATCCAGCCACGCGGTTGCGTGGGCGGTCGCCGAGGCGGCGCGGCGGCCGGCGGACGATGTCATCGTGGTCAACCTGTCCGGTCGCGGCGACAAGGACATGCAAACCGTCGCCGCCATCGACGGCGTGGGCCTCTAAGACGTGGCCTTGCGCCGTCCGGGTACTAGCGCACGCGGCGGCGCAGCGCGGAAGGTCGTCGTGAACAACCACCGGGAGGCGCCGGAGGAGGGCGGGAGGATGGCCGCCGGCGGCCGCTTGGATGCTTGCTTCGCGCGGTTGCGGAGCCAAGCGCGCAAAGCCCTCAGCGCGTTCATCACCGCTGGCGACCCCAGCATCGCCTGCACCGTGCCGGCCATGGCCGCATTGGTGCGCGGCGGCGCCGACATCATCGAACTGGGCGTGCCCTTCTCCGATCCCGAGGCGGACGGTCCGTCCATCCAAGCGGCGTCGGAACGCGCTTTGAAACGCGGCGTCACGCTGGCGGACACGCTCGCGACCGTGGCGCGGTTCCGCGGCGACGACCACCGCACGCCGGTGGTGCTGATGGGCTACTTGAACGTGTTTCTCAAGTACGGCTGCGAGCGGTTCTGCGCCGACGCCGCCGGCGCCGGCGTGGACGGGGTGGTCATCGTCAACATGCCGCCGGAGGAGGCGGACGAGTTTCGCCGCCATCTCGCCGCGCGCGGATTGGCTTTGGTGTTGCTGGTGGCCCCCACCACCACGTTGGAGCGCGCCGCTTTCATCGCCGCGCGGGCGTCCGGCTTCCTCTACTACGTCAGCTACAAAGGGGTCACGGGCGCGCGCCGCTTGGACGCCGCGGCGATCGGCGATCGACTGGCGGCGTTGCGTCCGCAGCTCGAAGGCCTGCCGGTGCTCGTCGGCTTCGGCATTCGCGATGCGGCGGCCGCCGCCGCGGTGGCGCCGCATGCGGACGGGGTCGTGGTGGGCAGCGCGCTGGTTGACACCATGGGCGCCGCGCCGGTCGAGGCCATTCCAGCGCGATTGGAAGCGCAAGCGCGCGCCTTTCGAGCGGGGCTGGATGGAGGGTGAGGCCGGCGCGCCGGCCTTGGCCGCGTGGCTGGATCGATTGGAGGCAAGGCCTTCAGCCCGCCGCGGCAACCTGCGAGCCGTGCGGGCTGTGGCCGACCGCCTCGGTGTGCGTCCCCCCGCTCCGGCTGCGGTGGTGGTGGCCGGCACCAACGGCAAAGGGTCCACCGTGGCTTTCCTGGAGCGATTGCTGCTTGCCGCCGGGGGCACCGTGGCAACCACCACTTCGCCGCATTTGCACGTTTTCAACGAACGCGTGCGCCTGAACGGTCGTTGCGCCGAGGACGCTGTGCTGGTGGACGCCTTGGAAGCCGTGGAGACCGCGCGGGCGGGCGCGCAACTGTCGTACTTCGATCACGCGACGCTGGCCGCGTTGGTCGTCATCGCCCGGGCGCGGCCCGATGTCGCGGTCTTGGAGGTGGGGCTTGGCGGACGTTTGGATGCCGTCAACGTGGTGGACGCCGATGTCGCCGTCATCACCAACATCGGCCTTGACCACCAGCGCCAGTTGGGAGGCTCGCGCGCGTCCATCGCCGCGGAAAAGGTCGCGGTGGCGCGGCAAGGACGCCCCTTGGTGGTGGGCGAACCGGCACCGCCGGCGACGTTGCTCGCCCTTGCGCGGACGCTGGGAGCGCCCGTATACCTCGCCGGGCGCGACTTCGGGCATGACGACGACCACTTGTGGCGCCGCGGCCGGCTCGGCCGCGTCAAGTTCCCATGCGCCGGCGCCACCGTGGACGCGCAAAACGCCGCCACGGCGCTGCAGGCGGCGACGCTCCTTGGGCGCGCGCCAACGGCGGCCGACGTGACAAACGCGGCTGCCACGGTGGCAAATCCCGGCCGCTTGGAGGTTGTTCGCCGCGGGGATCGCGTTTGGGTGCTGGATGTCGCCCACAATCCCGCCGCGGCGCGCTTTCTCGCCAACCAGTTGCGCTTGCGCTTCGGCGCCCGGCCGCTCGTCGGGGTGGTCGGCTGCATGGCGGACAAGGACGCCGCTGGCATCGTCAGGGCGCTGAAGCCACGGCTTCGCAACTTGGCGTTTGCGGACACGGCAACGCCGCGCGGCCAATCGGCGCGTGCGATGCGTTGCGCGGCCGGCGAGCCGACGGCCTTCGCGGGATCGCTCTCGGCCGCCTTGGAGCATGTGCTGGCGCACGGTCCGCCGAACAGTGTTATTCTCGTGTGCGGTTCCTTCGACCTCATCGAACGGATGCGCGTTCGCTTGCACTTGGTCGCCGCAGAAGGCTCGCCGGCCGCACGCAACTTGGCGGTTTCCGGCGGGCAGGACCATGCGCGGCAACGCCGTGGTGGAGACTCTGGACCTTGTTGACCGAGCAGACCCGATACCGCCTCATCGGAACGATCTTCCTCGTCGCCGTGGCCGCGGTGGCACTGCCGCTGTTGTTCGACGGCGAAGGCGTGGCGTCGATGCAACTCGACCCGGTGTCGCCGGTCGAGTTCGAGGTGCGGCCGGACCACTCGCCGCCTCCCGACATCGCGCCGGCGGTCGAGGCGCGCCGTGAATTGGCGGCGGAGATCGACAGCGACGGCTATGCCACGCAAACCGGAACGCGCGTTGGCGAGCCGGTGCTGATTGAGGCGCCGCCTTCCGGCGAACCCTCCGCAAACGTGGGAACCGATGCCGCGCCGCCATCCAAGCCGGAGTTGAAGTGGGCCGTGCAAGTGGCTTCGTTCACGCAAGCCAACAACGCGACCGCTTTGCGCGACCGGCTTCTAGGCGATGGCTACACGGCCTTCCTGTCCAACGTCAAGCGCGACGGGCAGGCCGTCACCCGGGTGGCCGTGGGGCCGTTCATCGACCACGCCGACGCGGCCACCGAAAAAGACGAGCTCGACCAGCGCTACGGCGTGGAAGCCGCGATTGTGCGGTTCACCTACTGATTCCCATGCCGCTAGTGTGCCGCTTCCAGAATGACGTGCGTTCCAGTGGGCGAATTTTGGTCGCTCGACCAGGACACCCGGTGACCTTGCGGGGCGGCACATCCTCAAGTAGCGCGTGCCGAGGCGACGACAGACGGACGCGCCATTTGCCACGTCAATTCGGAATCGAACCGCTAGCGGACCGCTTCCAGAATGCGGAATGGAACCGCTAGCGGACATTGCCGTCGCCGATGCCGTCATCGCCGCGGTCGTGCTTGTTTCCGCCGTCTTCGGCTTGATGCGTGGCTTGGTGAAGGAGGTGCTGGCGCTGATCGTCTGGGTGGGCGCGGCGATGCTTGGCATGACGTTCGGCCCCGACCTCGGCGCGTTGACGGACTTGACTTTGAGCGAGCGGCTGCGCAACGCCATCGGGTTTGGCGCGGTGTTCACGGTTGTGCTTGTGGCCGGCGCGTTGCTACAGCGGCTGCTGCGCGGCTTGGTGCAAAGCACAGGCTTGACCGGCACCGACCGCACGCTTGGCTTGGCCTTCGGCGCGCTGCGCGGCGTCGCGGTGGTGATGGTGGCGCTCGTCCTCTTGCGGCCGTTCGCGGCGGAGCGCGCTTGGTGGAACGAGTCCGTGTTGGCGCCGCCCCTGTTGTCCTTGGAAGGCGACTTTCTGGAGGTGACCAACGCCGTGCTCGACGTGTTCGGCGCGAAGCCGGTGAAACCTTGGAGCGACGCCGCCAACGCCGTGACGGCGCTGGAACGGAGGTAGCCGCGGCATGTGCGGCGTAGTCGGCATCGTCAGCCACAATCCCGTCAACCAGCAGATCTACGACGCCCTGCTCGCGTTGCAGCATCGCGGGCAGGATTCCGCCGGCATGGTGACTTGGGACGACCGCGTGCGCCTCAACCTGCGCAAGGGCAACGGCCTCGTGCGGGAGGTTTTCGAGCAGCGCCACATGCGCCGCCTAGCGGGACGAATGGGCATCGGCCATGTGCGCTACCCAACCGCCGGCACGTCCAGCGCCGCCGAAGCGCAACCCATGTACGTCAACACGCCTTACGGCATCAGCTTGGCGCACAACGGCAATTTGACCAACGCCCACGAGTTGGTGGCGCATGTCTTCCGCGAGGATCTGCGCCACATCAACACGGAATCGGACTCGGAAATACTGCTCAACGTCTTCGCCCACGAGTTGCAGAAGATGGGCGCCCACGAGCCGAACCACGAACAGGTTTTCGCCGCGGTGGCCGGCGTCCACCGGCGTTGCAGCGGCGCGTACGCCGCGGTCGCGATGATCAATGGCCGCGGCATCGTCGCCTTCCGCGATCCGCACGGCATCCGTCCGTTGGCCTTCGGCGTGCGCCGGTGCGCGCAAGGCGAAGAGGTGATGGTGGCTTCCGAGAGCAGCGCCATCGACATTCAGGGTTTCGACTTCGTGCGCGACATCGAGCCCGGCGAAGCGTTGTTCGCGTACGCCGACGGCAGCCATGTGACGGCGCGCTGCGCTGGCGCCGGAACGCACACGCCTTGCGTCTTCGAGTACGTCTACCTCGCCCGCGAAGACTCGATGATCGACGACATTTCGGTCTACAGCGCCCGCTTGCGCATGGGAGAAAAACTCGCGGAGCGCGTTTTGGCCCGCTACAAGGAGGGCCGCCACGGCATCGACCGGCGGCACAAGGGCAGCGGGCACGACGTTGACGTCGTCATCCCCATTCCCGAATCGAGCCGCGCCGCGGCGATCCCGTTGGCGCACGCGCTCGGCGTCAAGTTTCGCGAGGGATTTGTCAAAAACCGTTACATTGGCCGCACCTTCATCATGCCCGGGCAAAATCAGCGCTTGCGGTCCGTCGCGCAAAAGCTGAACGCGATCGACTTGGAGTTCCAAGGCAAGAACGTCCTGTTGGTGGAGGACTCCATCGTGCGCGGCACCACCACTGGGCAGATCGTGCGCCAAGCCCGGCGGGCCGGCGCCAACAAGGTGTTCATGGCGGTGGCCGCGCCGCCGGTGCGCTACCCGAACGTCTACGGCATCGACATGCCGGCGTCGCACGAGTTCTTGGCCTACAACCGCACCGAAGAGCAGATCGCGGGCGAGATCGGCGTGGATTGGCTGGTCTATCAGACCTTGGAGGATCTGGTGGAGGCGACCGGCGGCCCGCACTCCAAAGTGCGGCGTTTCGAATGCTCGGTGTTCAACGGCGAATATGTGACCGGCGACATCGACGAGAACTACCTCGAACGGCTTTCCTTGGCGCGCAGCGACAAGGTCAAACAGCATCGCGAGGCCGCCGACGTGGAGCCGGTGGACGATCCCGCGGTGATCGAACTGCACAACCATGCCTGACCAAGACGCCGCCGCGCGAACCACCGCACGCCTGCGCCGCACGCCGTGCGTCGGCGTGTGCTCCACCACCTACGGCGACTTGGTGTGCCGCGGCTGCAAGCGGTTCGCGCACGAGGTCGTGGCGTGGAATGGATACGAAGAGATCCAACGCGCAGCCGTGTGGCGGCGCTTGCGGCAATTGCTGGCCGAAAGCGTGCGGGCGCATGTGCGAATCGCCGATGCGGCGCTGCTGCGCGCCGCCGCTCGGCGCGCCGGAGTTGCACCGAACGCGAAGGCGGAAGCGCTCGCCTTCCAGACGATGCGGCTGCGGCCGCTGCCGCTTGCCGCGCTGGGCCTTGCGCCAACTCGGGACGCGACCCTTGACACCGGGCGGGCGCTAGCCGCCATCGACCGCGAGTTCTATCTCCGCTCGCAGGCGCACTACGAGGCGAGTTTCAAGACGCTGGTGCGCGGGGGAACGATCTGCTAGCGGTTCGATTCCGAATTGACGTGGCAAATGGCGCGCCCGTCTGTCGTCGCCTCGGCACGTGCTACTTGAGGATGTGCCGCCCGGCAAATGCCGCACTCCAGATCGTCTCCCCCGTGCCCGGCCGCCATTGGCCGGTGCGGGCTTGCGCGATGTCAAAGCTCGGCAAGGCACTGGTGGCGACACACAGTCCATCTACGCGAACACCGTGCGGGGCAAACCCAAAGTCCAAGTTGTGGAAGTCGACCAAAGGCGGACGCCATCGGTCGTGCGGCAGTGCGAAGTGCCGCTCGGCGGGATCCTTGGGCGTCACATGGAGAAAAAACGGCGGGCCAACATCGGCGGGCGCGCAGTCACGCCTCACATATGTCAAGCGTTTTCCCGAATCGTGCAAATACACATCAAAATAGGACGCCGCCACGAGTTTGCCTTGCCGCGCGCGACGCAACAGCGCCTCGGCGAGTTGCGTTGCGGCGTCGCCGGCACCTTCCCCGCCCGCCTCCTTGCTCGCCCTGCTTGCTTGTTGGAAGGTGGCGCCATCGGCATGCGTCGCAATCAATTTCAAATTTGGGGAAGCGGCAAGAAACGCCATTAGGTCCGTGGACTTCCGCAATCGCGGCGCGTAAAACCAAACAACATGGCTTGCTGGGGGGATGTTGTCCCACAAGCGGTCGATCCGAAGACCTCCGGAACGATGCGCCGCGCCATCACCGCTGGTCGCCAGATACGCCGCCAACGAGTCGTTGCTGAGCAGAAGGCCCTTGAGGGCGGTCGATTTCAAATGGGCCAAGGTCTCCGATTCGGCCCATCGCCGCGCTCCGTAGCCGTCGCCACCGGATTGCGCCCACTGCTTTATTTCCGCGACGTTGGGCGCCACCCATTGGACCAACCACAAGGACGGGGCCGCCACGATGACCGAGCGGACCAGCCATCGGCGCCACGCAGCCAGTTCCCCGTCCCACCCGGCGGTCGCCGACCACACGCGGGCGCCACAGGCGTGGAAGGTCAATGCCAGCACCACCAACATCGACACGTTGAGCGGCACTGCGAACCGCGGCTCGGCATTCAATCCACCCAAGGGGGATGCCACGACCATGAAGGCGAGGTAGCAGAGCGCGAACCCGCCCGCCACCGCCACGCTAGCCCCCGGGCTAGGCCCCATCCTCCGCCACGCGAGCGCGCAGCCGATCAATCCGCAAACGGCGAACAGCCAAGCCAGCAGGTACGCCGTTCCTCCGCCGGCCGGCGCGAAAGAAGCGATCCAATCCAACACTTTGGGCCCCACGACGCCATGCAAGGTCGTTTCCACCATCATGCGGACGGTGTCCGGGGCCGAGAACTGTTCGTCAAATGGAGACCGGTCGCCCATCGGAGAGCCCAAAACCCGTAGATTGCGCACCATCCAAGAGGCCGTGGGCACAGATCCAATGACCGCAAAAATCGCCGCGGCGCGGATTCTCCGTTTTAGCGTCAGTGTGAGGAGCGTGGCGCGCGTCGCGATCAGCGCGACACCGCACACCAGCACGCTTGCCCCGGCGTGCCTAGTTAGGCAGCACAGGGCGGCGAATCCAGCGCAGACGACCAACGCCTTGCGCGTGCCAGTGGCCAGGAAGCGGTCCAGGGAAGAGAGCGCCGCCACCACGAACAAGACGAACACCGATTCCGACCAAACATAGGCGGCCACACCCGCGGCCGGCGAAAGCGCAAGCCCTATGCCCGCCCAAGCCACCAACAGGGGAGACACGTAGCGGCGAAGCCAAACCGCGACCAAGAACACCGTCAAGCCGAACGCGACCGCGTTCACTACCGCCGCCGCGGCAATCAGGTCGTCGTGCAAGGTGCCGGTGGCCGCGAGGACTAGGGGAAAGAGGGGTGGCCAGTAGGTAGACCGGCCATCAAAAGGAACGAAACCTTCGCCGGCGTACAGGTTGCGCGCCAAGGAGATGTAGGCGACGGAATCCGGCGAGAGCCCGGGCCCAAACTCCGTTTGCCGCAGCAGAACGAGACACGCGGCGGCGATTCCCAGCGCGACGGGCAAGAGCGCACCGCTCCGGGAAGGGCCTAGCGCTCCGTCAAGGTTGAATTGATGCGTCAGCGCGTTCACTTAGTGCGCGCCCTGCGGGGCGCGCGTCCTGCCGCAAGACTTGACCATTCATTCGTCAAGTGCGAAGCATGTGAGCGCCGCATCGCCACCGCGCAGAGTCAGCTTCCACGCGCAACGGTTCCAGTCGCCGAGCACGATGCGGCGGCGTCCGCCGCGCAGATTGTGGATGGCGGGGCGATGCGTGTGACCGTGAATCAGCGTTTCCACGCCAGCATGGCGGAGCGCGTCTTCCACGGCCTGCCCGGCCACGTCCATGATGTTGTCCGGCTTGTTCGCGTTGGCCGCCATGCTGGCGGCGCGCATCTTGGCGGCCAACGCGCGCCGATCGGCCAGAGATTTCGACAGCACGTCGCGCCGCCAAGCCGCGGAGCGGAGCTGCGCCCGCACGCGCTGGTATTCGGCGTCTCCCGTGCAGTAGGCGTCGCCGTGCGCGAGCAATAGCCGCTCGCCGTCAACCTCCGCCAGGGCGGGGTCCGGCAGCAGCGTCGCTCCCGTGTCGTCGGCGAAGCGCTCGCCGAACAGGAAGTCGCGGTTGCCGCGCATCACGAAAATCCGACAGTGCCGCGCCGCCGCGGCGAGCGCGTCGCGCACTCGGTTGGCGATGGGGCGGTCGTCGTCGTCGCCCACCCACACTTCAAACAGGTCGCCGAGGACGTAGATGGCGTCCACCGCGCCGGCGTCCGCGCGCAGCAGCCGCGCAAAACCCTCCAGCGCCGCCGGCCGCGACTCGTCGAGGTGCAGATCGGAGACGAAGAGCGCGCTCAGCGGCCAGTCTCTTGCGCTGGCAGAGAGTCGGCGGCGGCGGCCGCCGCCAGAGTGTTTTCGAGAATGGAAAGGCGCGTCATCGGCCCGACCCCGCCCGGCACGGGGGTTATCCAAGCGGCCTTCTCGGCCACTTCGTCGAACCGCACGTCACCGCACAAACTACCGTCCGCTTGCGCCGTGATCCCGACATCGATGACGATGGCGCCGGGTTTGATCCACTCCGCGCCGATGAGGCCCGCCTTGCCGGTAGCCGCCACGACGATGTCCGCGCGCGCGACGTGCGTGCGGGCGTCGTGGGAGAAGCGATGCACAGTGGTTACCGTGCAGCCGACCAGCAGCAATTCCAAGCCCATCGGCCGCCCCACGTGATTCGACGCTCCGACCACCGCCGCGTGCATGCCGCGCAGTTGCACACCTGTGTGGCGAAGCAACGCCATCACCGCCTTGGGCGTGCAGGCGCGAGCGGTCGGTTCCCGCAGCACCAGCCGTCCCATGTTGTGCGGGTGTACGCCGTCGACGTCCTTCCTCGGCGCGATGCGCTCGGTGATCGAAACCGGGTCCATGTGCTTGGGCAAGGGCAGTTGCACAAGAATGCCGTGGAATGTCGGATCGGCGTTCAACGCGTCGATGATCGCGATCAGATCCGCTTGGCTCAGGTTGGCGGGCAGGTGGCGCACGTCGGCGGTGAACCCCACTTGCTCGCAGTCCTTGCGTTTCAGGCGCACGTAGATCGCCGATCCCGGATCGTCCCCCACGAGCAAGACGGCAAGCCCCGGCGCCGGCAAGCCGCACGCCAATCGATCCCGCACCTTGGCGGCTATGGCTCCGCGCGCGGCGCGCGCGATGGCATTGCCGTTGAGAATAGCGGCTGGCATGGGCGTCCTCTCGATTCGCAACGCGACGCGCCGACGTGGCGTCGCCAAAACGGATTGTACGCCAACGCGCGTGGCGTTTGGGGCCGGCGCGACTGCGGACTGCGACCGCCCGTGCTACGCTTCACGGCATGAATTTCGAGACCACCGACGAGCACCAGCTCATCCGCGACGCCATCGCCAAGATCTGCGCGAACTTCCCGGACGAGTATTGGAGCAAGTGCGATAGCGAACACGCCTTTCCTTGGGATTTCTACAACGCGTTGGCGGCGGACGGTTGGATAGGCATCGCCATTCCGGAAGCCTACGGGGGCAGCGGCCGCGGCATCACCGAGGCGTCCATCGTGCTCGAAGAGGTGGCCGCGTCGGGCGCGGCGATGAACGGCGCGAGCGGCATCCACCTCTCCATCTTCGGCATGCACCCGGTGGTTCGCCACGGCGACGAGGACATGAAGCAGAAGTACCTCCCGCGGGTGGCGAGCGGCGATCTGCATGTCTGCTTCGGCGTCACCGAGCCGGACGCCGGCACGGACACCACGGCCATCACCACCACGGCGCGGCGCGAGGGCGACCACTACATCGTGCGCGGCCGCAAGGTGTGGACGACCAAGGCGCTCGATTGCGAGCGCGTGCTGTTGTTGGTGCGCACGCAGTCGCGGGACAGGGTGGCCAAGCGCACCGAGGGGATGACGCTGCTCCTCGCGGAAATCCAACGTCCGGAAGTGACGATCTCGCCCATCGACAAAGTGGGTCGCAACGCGGTGGCCACCTGCGAAGTGGTCTACGACGATCTGCCCGTACATGTGACCGATCGCGTGGGCGAGGAGGGAAGGGGGTTTCGGTATCTGCTGGACGGCTTGAACGCGGAACGCATCTTGGTGGCCGCCGAAGCGCTGGGCATCGGCCGCGCCGCCCTGCGCCGCGCCGTGAATTACGCCGGCGAGCGGGTGGTCTTCAACCGGCCCATCGGCATGAACCAAGGCGTGTCGTTTCCACTGGGGGAAGCGCGCATGCGCCTCGACGCCGCCGAGTTGATGATCCGCAAGGCGTCTTGGCTTCTCGACAACGGGCGGCCATGCGGGGCGGAAGCGAACATGGCGAAGTGGCTGGCGGCGGACGCTTGCTTCCAAGCCGCGGACCAAGCGGTGCAAACCCACGGCGGCTTCGGCTACGCCCGCGAATTCCATGTGGAACGCTATTGGCGGGAAGCGCGCCTGCAGCGCCTCGCGCCGATTTCACAGGAAATGGTGCTGAACTACGTGACGGAGCATGTGTTGGGATTGCCGCGATCCTATTGAAGACACGTCTTGCGCTCTTAAAAAAAACTCCCAAGTGTCGGCTCTTGCTTCGCGGACTTCGCGGATCCGATCAACGTCGTGATGGCTGAGTCCAAAAGTCCGCCCCGGAGTCGTCCCGCATTCCGGGGCATCGTCGTGGATGTGCTCGTAGCCATGTTCGGCTGTGGAGTTGTGATCCTCCATTTGCTTTCTCTTGGAATCTCGGCCGAGTACGACTCTGCCGTGTACATCCATGGTGCGCGAAGCCTCATGGCCGGTGACGGGTACATAGATTTCCTTTACGGGGTACCCGTAGTGTATTGGCCACCGATGTACTCCGTATTGCTCGCTGTCGCAACCTTTGGCGTGTTCGACCCGATGGATGTCGCGGGGTGGTTGAACGCGATTCTGTTCGCGCTCACTCTATATATCGTGGCTCGATTGCTGCGTAATAGGATGGGTTCTGCGACACTGCGTTTTCAACTCTGCATCTGCGTAGCCGTTGGCTGGCCGCTTGTCTACTTCGCCTGCCATGTGATGTCCGAGACCGCGTTCGTCTTTTTCACCACCACCGCGTTGGTGCAAGCGGATAGAGCACTACGGGGACTAGATCCCAAGCCGCTCCTCTTCGCGGCCTTTTTCACGGACATGGCTTGCCTCACGCGCCACATCGGCGTGGCGGTTTTCGTCGCAATCTGCTTGTTATTGGTTTTACAAAGGGGTGTGGCGCTTCGGGCGAAGGTACTCCGCGTGGGTGTCTACGTTGTCGTTGCCAGCGCCGGCCCTTGCGTGTTGGCACTCCGCTCGGTGCTGCACACCGGAACTGTAACGGGAGATAGAACCGAATTCGTCCGCCATGCGTACACCGATGCACTCCAGTCGATTGGCGGGACCATTGAGCATTGGATTGTGCCCGACCTGCCGATCGCCTATTCGACATCGAGCGCCGCCATCGTCACATGGGTCGTCGTGGTTACGTTGGCAAGTTTCGTTGTGGCGACCGGCGTGTTTCTGAGTCGGAATCCGACCCCTGCGAAAAAACATGTCGACGGATGCACCTTTTCGATATTCGGCATCTATGCGCTCAGCTATTCCGCCGCTCTGTATGCAGCTTCGTTAGAGGCCACGTTCAATATTATCCAGATGCGGTATTCTGTTCCCCTCTATCTACCCGCTTGCGTCGTTGTCCTCTTGGCCCTTGACGTGCTGCTGGCGAGACCTTGGGCGGGTCGTCGTGCTGGACAATCCTTGCGCACCATTCTCGTCTTTCTTCTTGGCTTGTGGATCGCGTGGCAGTTGGCCATCAATTTCGTGTTGGCGAACAATCGGACCCTAGGCTATGTTGATCCAGCGTATCGCGACTCGCCAATATTGCGTCACGTTCAGCACTCGGTGTCTGGCGGCACGCTGTTCAGCAACGACGCGGCCATTGCGTACCTAAACACACGGCTACCGGGTGTTGACCATCGATCCCTTCCGTGCAAGGCGACTGCGACTCGACCGCGGCTGTTGACGGCCAGCGCGGTTGGCGAGGTTCATGTGCTGTGGCTGCCGCGCCGCGTTGGGAAGACGTGCGTCGAGCCGTCGCAATTCAACCATCTATTGAGTATGCGTGGATTGAAAATCGTGTCGGAAAAAGCTGATGGCGTGTTGTTTCAGTTTTCACCAAGCTAGTGGTACTGGACGCACGTTATTTGGAAGCGGCACACTCACCGCGCCAGCCGTCGGCGTTTGCGTTGCACGTAGTCCACCAGGATGTACTCGCCTAGGCGTTCCGGCGAGGTGTAGAACACGCGGCCGCCGTTGATGCGGGCGATGGCGTCCATGAACGCCTTCAGATAACGGTCGGCGTCCAGCATGAAGGTGTTGATGGCGATGCCTCGGCGCGTGCAGGTCTTCACCGCGCGCAATGTGGCCCGGTAGGTTTCCGCCGTTGGCGGGTAGGCGAAGCGGGCGCGGCCGTCTTGCAGGTGCGCGGTGGGTTCGCCGTCCGAGATCATGATGATCTGCTTGGTGCCGCTGGCTTGGCGGGAGAGCAAACGCTCGGCAAGCAGGAGCGCGTGCTGCATGTTGGTGCCGAGCACGTATTCGTCCCATTGCAGGAACGGCAAGTCCTGCGTCTTCAATTCCTTGGCGTAAGCGGCGAAGCCGATGACGTGGAACGAGTCCTTGGGATAGCGCGAGGTGATGAGGTTGTGCAACGCCAGCGCCACTTTCTTCGCGGCTTGGAACGATCCGCGCAAGGCCATGGACCAGGACAAGTCCACCAGCAGAGCCGTGGCGGTGGACGTGATGCGTTCGGATCGGTAGATCTCGAAGTCCTCGTGGCGCAACGCCACGGGCGTCTTCGGGCCGTCGCGATCGATGGCGTTGCGTATGGTGCGCGCCATGTGCAGGTGGAACGGATCGCCGAACTCGTGCGGCTTGGTCTGCTCCTGCCGTTCGCCAAAGCGTCCTTCCTCCGGCAAGGCGTGATTGCCAAGGCTTTGCCGGCGCAGGCGCGCGTAGATTTCGCCGAGCGCTTGTTGGCCGATCATGCGCGAGCCGCGCGACGTGAGCGCAAAGCGGTCGCCTTCTTGCCGGATGTAGCCGGCTTCCTCCAAGGCGCGCGCGAGCTTTTTCAGGTCGTCCAACGAGTCCGCGGCGTCGTCGCCCTGCAACTGGCGCAGCAGGTCGTCGTCGATGCGATCCAAATCGCCATGCCGCTCCGCCGACTGCACTTGGGCGATGAGGTCGTCAAGCGCTTGCATCTCTCCCATCAAGCGCATCGCGGCGTCGAGGTCCACATCCTCCTCGCCGGTGAATCGGTAGCGCCCGGCGCTGGGCGCGAACGAGGCGAGGCCCTCCGCCAAACGCTGCAACTCCTCTTGCAGCGCGGGATCGCCGAAGCGGCCCTCAAGCAACGACTGCAATTGCGCCCGCTGATCCGCGCTCAGCGAGTTGAAGAGCGCTTGCGCGGCGGCCATCTGCTGGCCCATCTGTTCGAGCAGCTCGTCGAGCGACCGCGGTTGCGGCTGGCCGAACATGTCGCCGAACTTCCGCATGAAATCGCGAAAGTGCGATTGCAGAACGTCTTGGTCAACTCCCTGCGCTTTCTTGGAAAGCAGCTCGTTGAGATTGCGCAGCATGTCCTTCATGCGTTCGATGTCGCCCGCCGAGAGCTTGTTCACCATCTTCTCGATGTCGTTGAAGAAGGTTTGCGTCATCGCCTTGCGCAGCGCATTCAACAGCTCCAAATAGTCGCGTTGCGCCTGTGGATTGAGAAACTCGTACTTCTCCAACTCGCGCATTCGCCCGGCCGCGTCTTCGGGCAGCGCGTCAAGGTGTTCGCGGTTGCTCATCGCCACTTGCCGCAAGGCTTGGTTGGAGAAGTCGTCGTCGTCGCCGGCCAGCCAATCGTCGATGGTCTTGCGTTCCATCGCCAGGATCTCTTCGAGCTTGGCTTCGATGTCCTTGAAGATGCTGCCAAGATTGAAGCGCGCCAAGTTTTCGCGCTTGCGATCGCGCAGGTTCTTCAACATCTCGCGCAAGCCGGGCCGATGGCCGCCCTTGGTCCGCATGCCCCGCGAGAGGAGGTTGCGCATCGCCCAGCGCAAGTCGCCGTATTCCATGAGGTCGTCCGCCATCGCGCCGAGGGCTTCGTCCGCCGAAACCGGCGTCTGTTGCTTGCCATCCCATTCGGAAAAGCGATGGCGGGTTGGGAGCGGACGCATCGTCTCAATTTTCCCGTGGTTGCCGCGCGCGTGCGGAGCGAGTCAGCCCGTGAAGGTGGCGCGCGCACCGGTGGCGCTCGATTTGTTCAACAGCTTGTGCAGGTGCAGCCCTTCGAGCACGAACTCGACGGCGGATGGGAGGGCGGCGGATTCCCCCGCTTCCAGCAGTTGCACAGCCGCGGCCAAACCCTCCACGTCGGCCAGCATCGCCGCGTAGGCGTCCGCGGCCAGATCTTCGCCGGTTTCCACGCGCAGACCTTCGTTGAAGGAGAGCACGACGCTTTCCAAATCGTCCACGTCGAAGTGCCGGTCGAACACCGCCTTCACGCCGGTGGCCACCAGCCGCGCGGTGATGCGAGCCTCTTGGCCTTCCTCCATCGCCTCGAACTCCACCTTGCCCTGCAAGGACGGGAGCATGAAGGGCAGATCGGAAATGCGCGGCACCACGTCCTTCTCGCCGAGCCGCAGGGCGCGGCGGAAGGCGTTGGCCAAAAGCGCCTCGTAGTTGGCGACGGACGCGCGCACGGAAACGCCCGAACGCTGGTTCACGTCCGGCGAGCGGCGCGCCTGGTGGGTGATTTCGGCGACGACCTCCTTCATCCACGGCGGCACATGCACGCGGTGGTCATCCATGTCCAACGCCGCCGCCTCCTGCTCCATGATCGCCACTTCGTGGTCGATGCGCTGCGGGTAGTGGGTGCGGATTTGGGCACCGTAGCGATCCTTGAGCGGCGTGATGATGCGCCCGCGATTGGTGTAGTCCTCCGGGTTCGCAGTGGCGATCAGGAACACGTCCAAGGGCAGGCGCACCTTATGGCCGCGAATCTGCACGTCGCGCTCTTCAAGGACGTTGAGCATCCCCACTTGGATGCGCTCGGCCAAATCCGGCAGTTCGTTGATGGCGAAAATGCCGCGGTTGGCGCGCGGCACCAAGCCGAAGTGCAGGGTGAGCTCGTCGCCCAGGTAGCGTCCCTCGGCCACCTTGATGGGATCCACTTCGCCGATGAGATCTGCGATGGTGATGTCCGGCGTGGCGAGTTTCTCCGCGTAGCGATCGACGCGCGGCAGCCACGCTATCGCCGCCTCGTCGCCGGCGTCGGCGATGATGGCGCGGCCTTGGGCGGTGGCGGGACGGAACGGATCCTCGGGTATCTCCGCCTCCTTCAGCACCGGAATCTCGTCGTCCAGCAACGCGGCGAGCCCACGCGCGATGCGCGACTTGGCTTGGCCGCGCTCGCCGAGGAGGATGATGTCCTGGCCGCCGAGAATGGCGTTCGCCAGTTGCGGCACCACCGTCTCCTCGAAGCCGACGATGCCGGCGAACAACGTCTCGCCGGCGTGCAGCTTGGCGATCAGGTTGCGGCGCAGCTCCGCTTTCACCGGCTGCGTGCGATAGCCGGCGGCCTTGAGCTCCCCCAAGGTGGTGGCTTTGGTTGCGGACCGCGACGCCATCGGCGCGAGTGTGGCAGTTCGGGCGAATCGGCGCAACGGCATGTCTGGGCTCAGGACATTTCGGACTTTTCGGGCAGCGGGGAGAGGGTAGCGTAGTAGTCGTTGGGAGTCATCATGCCGATGCCGGTGTGGGGTCTTTCGTCGTTGTAGTAGCGGAGGTACTCGTCGAGTTCGGTGTTGACGGCTTCAACGGTGAGGTCGCCGGCGTAGAGGCTCCAGAACTCGGCGCGCGAGGTGCCGTTGGCGCGTTCGACGCAGCCGTTGAGCTGGGGGCGGTTGGGCGGCAGGACGGCGAGTTCGACGGCGCGCTTCGCGCATTCGTCCTCGAACTCGGCCATGAATTCGCTGCCGCCGTCGACCTGCGCGGAGTGGACGCGCATGAAGGCAACGAGTTCGCGGAAGAAGCGGCGGGCGTTGAAGGCGGTGGCGCGGGAGTAGACGCGGGCGAACATGCGTCGGGTGAAGGGGCAGACGGCGCGGAACTCCTTGAACTCGACGCCGTCGGCGCGGACGGTCATGTGGTCGGTCCGCACGAGTTCGCCGGGCGCCGCGGCGCGGTCGCCGTGCCTCCAGCGGCGGGCGTGGCCGCTGGCGAAGTCGCGCTTGCGCTTCGCCTTGACGCGGCCGTGGCAGTGGAAGGCGCAGGGCTTGATCCGGCCCCGCGCCACGGCGCGTTCGAGGATGCGCCCCACCGTCGAGACGCTGACGGCGCAGCCGTTCTTCTGGCGCTTGAGTTCGTGGTGGATGCGCCGCTTGCCGCAGTACGGGCGGGCGTCGCGGACGGCCAGCACGCGGCGCTCGTCGCGCTTCGTCCAACGCGGCTGGGAACAGCGCCGCGGACGCCTGCTCTTGGGAACCAGCCCGCGGACGCCGCGCTCGTTCAACGCCTTGCGCCAGTCGTAGCACGTGCTGCGCCGCAGTTCGACGGCCTTGAGCGCCGCCGACAGCGGGATGCGGTCCTCGTTGACCAGCGCCTCGATCTTGCCGAGCAGGCGCAGGCGCTCCTTCGCCGTCGGACAGTTCGTCTCGTCGACGCGCGGCTTGCGGTAGCATGACGCCGGTGCGGGTTTGACCTGCATGGTTCGGGTCTCCTTTTCAGTTCTCTCAAAACCAAAGGCTACCCGAATCCCGCGCCCGCCGGCCTTTGCCGCGGGCGCGGCCCTTCCGAAAGACGCCGGAGGTTCCGCCGCCATCGCTGGGCTTCGCGCCGCGTCAAATCGCTACGCGATTCCTTCGCTTCGCTACGGCCCTTCGGGTGACCCGACGCGAAGCCCAGCTACCTTGTTCGCGATGGTCGCAAGCAAGCTTGCGGCCATCGCCCAGCGGCTACTTCACCCCCCTCGACCGCCTCCACACCAAGGGCGACGGAGTCCGAAATGTCCCTGAGCCCCGACACGGCAACATCATCGCCACTGGCGGGGCGGTGTCGCCGACGTCAAGGCGGTGAAGTGGCGTTACTCGCACAATGCCGATGGGCGAATACGCGCGCGATTTTCAGCCCGCTGCCATTCCCGCGGCCCGCACGGGCGGCGCAGACTGCCGCGCATGGCATCCCCCACCACACCACCGTGCGCACCGGGCTCGCAAGGCGACCCGGCGAACAAGCGGCTGTTCTCCCATCCCCGCATGGTCGCGGACCTGCTGCGGCTGCTCGGCGAGCCCTGGGTGGACGACCTCGACCTCGGCCGCCTCGAGCGGTTGCCCGCCGAGCATGTGGCGGACGACCGCCGCGTCCGCCGGCAGGACATGCCGTGGCGGGCACCCTTCAAGCCGGCCGCCGGCCGCCGCGCCGGCGCGGCGGTGCTGGTTCACTTGGAGTATCTATGTTGCAAGCGCCCCTATCGGGGACTGTATGTCCATATAGTTCCTCTGCCCCTGCGGTTTGTCAGATGTTGCTGGCGCTCGGCTTCGTGGTTCCGCCTTCGGATGTTCAGGCGGGAGTTGGAGGGCGACCTTCGGCGGCTTGCCGCATTCGACCAGCTGCCGGTACTTGGCGGCGAGGTCGGGATTGCAGCGAATGGCGCTCAGCGCCGCCATGTGGAGAAGCCGCCGCACCCGCGCTCGGCCGCCCTTGATGTAGCTTCGGCCCTTCCAGTTCCCCGACTCGCGCGCCATCGGCGCCACCCCCGCCAGGCTGGCGGCGGCCTTGGCGTCGAGCGCGCCCAGTTCCGGCATCTCGACGACGAGTCCGGCCACGGTGACCGGGCCGACGCCCGGGATGGAGGCCAGCACCTCAACCCGCCGCGCCAGTTCCGGATCGGCGGCGAGCAGCCGGCGGGTCTCGGCGTCCACGACCTTGAGCTGGCGGTCGATCTGCGCCAGCCGGTTGCGGTTCTGCCGTTTGAGCAGCTTGTGGCGGACGTGCTTCTGGCGGTTCAGCGCCGCGACGCGGTCCTTGACGAGTCCGTCGCGCGCCGTGGCCAGTTCGTCGAGGTCGCGCCGCGTCGACGACCGCGCCCCCACCTGCCGCAGCCGCAGCGCCCGGCCCATCGTGGCAAGAACGCGCGCGTCCACCGCGTCCGTCTTCGCCTCCGCGCCCAGCGCCTGCGCGAACCGCCTCGCCCGCGCCGCGTTCACCCGCGCCAGTCGCAGCCGCCCGGCCAGTGTCTCCTCGAAGTCGCGGTGGTAGTGGCCGGTGGACTCGTAGACCACGACCGCGTCCGACTCCCCAGCCCACGCCGCGAAGTCCTCGAAGCCCTGGGCATCGTTGGCGAGGTGCCGATGTATGTGCGACATCGCTGAAATCCGCGTGCGCCAGGTCGCACACGGAAACTATCGCGTCGGGTTCCGCCTGCGCGGCGATCTTTCCTGCGACGGCTACGACTTCCGGCGGCAAGGCCCAGCGCCGCGCTTGGCTGTGCGAGGGCTGGTTTGCCACCAAATGTCGCACGCCCTTCACAGTCAATCGTCGCTGAGAGACCACTCGGAACCTCGCGGAACTTCCCAACAAACCAGCCATCGTCAATCCAGAAGCCCAATGTGAAACCGCACTGCATTTCCTGCTCCGCCACCAAGCAAGTCGAAGCGATTGGCCGACCACCGCCACGTCGGCGCGGTCCAGCGCGTCCCGCGTCCGCCGCCGCTCGCGCACCACAGCTCGGCGTTTTACCGTTCACGGCACCGGCACATCTTCGCCGGCCGCGCTTTCGAGCGCCATCTTCAGCCGCACCAGCGCCGCAAGGTTGCGCGCGCCCATCTTTTTCATCATGTGGCTGCGGTGGATTTCCACCGTTCGCTCGCTCACGCCCAGATCGATCGCGACGCTCTTGTTGGCTTGGCCGGCGGCGACGCGCTCGAACACCTGCCGTTCGCGCTTGGAGAGCGTGGCCGCGCGGGCGCGAATCGACGCCAATCGGCAGCGCGCGGCGTGCCGCTCGGCGTCCAGCCGCAGGGCTTCGCGGATGCGGGCGGAGAGCGCTTTCGCGTCGAACGGCTTGCGCACGAAGTCCAACGCGCCGCCGCGCATGGCGCGCACGGCGCTCGGCACATCGCCGTGGCCAGTGATGAAAATGACGGGCAAGGCGATGCCGCGCACGTTGAGGTCGTCCTGCGCGGCAAGGCCGCTCGCGCCGGGCATGCGCAGGTCCATGACAACGCAGCCGCTCGCCTCCGGCGGCCAATTCGTCATCCGCTCCAGAAAGGCGCGCGCGTCCGGGTAGGTCTCGCAAACCAAGCCCTCCGCCTCCAAGAGCGTGCCGATCGCGTCCCGCAACGCTGCGTCGTCGTCCACGACGAACACGGTTTGCGCGGCGTCAGGCATCGCTTGGCGCGGCCGGCGAGACCGGCAACGTGAAGTGGAACGTCGCGCCCGGCCGGGGCGCGTTGTCGTGGAAACCCAAGGCGCCGCCATGGCCGGCGATGATGGTGCGGCAGATGGCGAGGCCCAAGCCCATGCCGTCCGGCTTGCTGCTGCGGAACGGCTCGAACAACACGCCGCGCATGGTCGCCGCCACGCCAGCGCCATTGTCGCGCACGCAGACGCGCACGGCGTCGTCGGCCAAACGCGCGGAAACACGCACGGCGCCACCGTGCGGCCGGCCCGCTTCAACCACCGCGTCGACGGCGTTGCGAACCAAATTGAGGCACACCTGCTGAATCTGCACCGGGTCGCAGCGGGCCGCCGGCAGGGGCGCGGAGTGGAACGCCACGTCGACGCCTTGGCGGGCGGCCGGCGGGCGCGTCATGGCCACCACGCCCGCGAGCAGCGCGTTGATGTCGGCGCGTTCGAAGCGCTGCGCGTCGCCGGCGAGGCCCTTGGCCATCCGCCGAACCCGATCCACCACGGCGCCGGCGCGCAACGACTGTTCCACCACTTTTTCGAGCGTGGCGGTCAGCTTCGCTTGATCCGCACCGCCCCGCTCGGCATGGCTGCGGGCGGCTTGCGCGTAGGTGGCAATCGCGGCAAGCGGTTGATTGAGTTCGTGCGCCAACATCGCCGTGGTCTCCGCCAGCGCGCTGGCGCCGGCCGCGCGAGCGAGGCGCTCGCGCAGTTCCCGGGCTTCAAGGTCGGCGGAGATGTCGTGCAGCACGCCGGCGAAACGCCGCTCGCCGGCCACTTGGAACTCGCTCACGGACAAGTAGACCGGCAGCCGCGCACCGTCCTTGCGCTCCGCCTCCACCTCGCGCCCAATGCCGATGATGCGCGCCTCGCCGGTCTTCAGGTAGCGTTCGATGTACTGCTGGTGTCGAGACCGGTGCGGCGCCGGCATCAGCAAGCTGATCGGCTGGCCCACCGCTTCCCCTGCCCGGTAGCCGAACAGCCGTTCGGCGGCGCGGTTGAACGAGCGGATGACGCCGCGCTCGTCCACCGTCACGATCGCATCCACCGCCGTGTCCATGATCGCCCGCAGCTCGCTGGCCTGGCCGGCCGCGGCATCGTGCTTCCGCGTGGTCAAAAAACTCCCCAAACGCCGCTGTTCCCGCCACAAAGGTACCAATTCGGGCGGCGCGGGGATCGGGGATCGACGGCGCCGCGGCCCGCATCGCGGAAAGACGTTCGCCCGCCTACGGCTGCGGTGGCTACCGGCGCTTGTGCAGGTCCACGGGAACGGCGTGGCGTGGCTCGGCCGCCGGTTGACCAGCGGCCGGCACTTCAAGGAAGGTGACGCTCTCGTAGAAGTCGTCCAAGGTGACGAACGTGCCGTTGGCCTCCGCCCACTCGCGCATCCGCCGGTTGCAGCTATGGCGCCATGACAGCACTTCGATGCGCCAACCGCGCCGCCGCATCCGCTCCAAGTCCGCGTGGAAGCCAACGCCGTCGTCGAATCCAGCGCCGTCTCCAGTGAGCATCACCGCCGTTCCAGGGTTGCCGTTGTAGTCGAACCCGTCGCGGAGCATTGCCGTCTGCAGGGCTTGATCGACACCTTGTTCCCGGCCATGCAGCGAGCCCCGTTCCAGCAGCTGCACGGTGACGCCTTCGTTTTCCAGGCGATTCCACACATGTCGAAGTTCCGGCGGCACCGAGCCGACCGCAGTTGCGTGCTCGATGGGCCGTCTGGCCCGCGCGAGCTCCAGCAGATGGCCGAAGTGGATGCGCACGCGCGAGCGAGCACCTTGGCCTTCCCGCTCCACGGCCACATATTGCGCACCGATGAAGATGTTGGAGTTGTCCCAGTAGATGAATACGCTGTCCATCGTCGTCTCTTTTGACGGTCGCCCGCCGCCCCCCATCCGCTTCGGGGATCGCCGCGACCCTCGACCGCCGTAGCGTATTGGCGACCGCGCATCCGCGTCAACCCACCGTGCCAACCGCTACAGGCCATCCCAAGGTCTGCGCTAGCGCTAATTTAGCAGCCATCGTGGGGAGATGGCTCGCTGTGTTGCGGGTCGCCGCTCAGCACGCTCTCCAGCAGACCGTGCCAAGCTAACCGCACCACGGACGAAGAGCATCTCTATTCGTTGACGGACCTCGGGGTCCACCGCCGGGCACCGAGAAGCGGTAGAGCAGCGACCGGGGCGGCGACGGCAACGGCCATGCTTGCGCTAGAGAAGGCCGTAGCCGATTTCTTCGCTAATCACCACCAACGCCCTGTGCAGCACCGGGTCCGCCAAGGCGCGATGGAAGACGGGATGGGTGGGAAACAGAGCGGGATGGTTCGCCCGTTCGTACAGCACAACCGCCGGCCGGTTCGTCATGGACGACCGATAGTAGAGGCCGTGCGCCTCGCCACAGGCGTCGTAGAAGCCCCGCGACCAGTTCTGCGCGTGGACGAACGGGCCGCCGGCCAGCTTGGCAGACGCGCCAGCGCGCACGCAAAACGCATCCGTGAGATCGAGCAGGCGCACTTCGTGGGCGAGCATGAACGAGACCAGCCACGGTTGCCGACGGGCGCGGTTGATTTGCCGGGCGGCTTGAAAGAACTCCGCAATCGCGGTGGGAATGTCCACGGCGGCGTACAGCGTGCCCCTCGGTTCGGCCGCATCGCCGCCAAGACCAAGGTGGTGGTCGAACCGCGACAGGGGGCCCACATGTCGAAAGGCGTTCCACAGCGTCGGGAAGTTGCCGCCACGCTCGTAGATTCGATGGAGTCGGACGCCGCCAACAACACGGAGGCTTGGCGCCGCATCGCGCAGCCGCGCCAAGTCCGGCGTTCGCGGCAGCTTCGCCACTGCCGGCTAGAGCCACCGTGCGAGCTGCGCCAGCCTGTTCACTTCCCCGCCGCTGCGCAGCCAATCCAAAGGGCTGACGCGAGCGTCCACATCATCGCCAATGAAGAGGTCCGCATGCGGCTGCGTGTACCAAGCCTGCACCTCAACGGGATGCAGGTCTTCAGGCAGAGCGGCATTGACCTTGGTGATGTTTGGCATTAGGCCGCCATTCGGGGCGAACTGAAAGACGGGGATGCGCCGGCGGCTGTTGAGCAGGACGCTGTACAAGACGCGCCGGGCGATCATCTGCCGGATGCGGCTCTCCGGGATGTTCAATCTTTTAGCTGCCTCCTTCGTGGTGAGGCTGGTGCTGACGAGTGCCGCAAAACTGCACCGTCGTTGCCGCCAGTGGATCGCCAGCCGGCTTCGCATCCAAACGCACACCGCCACTGATGAGCGCCTCGCGCTCAGCTTCAGTCAACTCGCCGAGCACGTCGCCGTAGAGCATCGTTGGCATCGCATCCAGCACTTCCCGGAGCGCGGCGTTCAAGGTTGCCGGCACCGTCGGGGCCGACCAACGGCTCAGCCGGCATGTGGCACCCGGCATTCACTTCGTCCAGTCCTTGGGATGGGCCGCGCTCTGATCATCGCGCTCGGCGCGTTCGTGACAAACGCCTCTCTTCAACACGACCGTTTTCCAAGAGCAGGTTGTACACGCTTCCTCCCGTCAAGCCGAACTCCTTCTTTAGCTGAGAATAGGTTGCGCCTTCATCCTTTCTCGCCAAAAAAGCCTTGACCTTGGCTGCTGACATTTTCTTCGGCGTCGTCTTGCTCTTGCGTTTGCGGGCGACTTGCAATCGGTCTTGTTCGTCGCCGTCGGTCGCAGATCGGGCGTTGCGCGCATCTCGTGCGGCGGATGTTCTGTTTGACGTCTGAGCTCGGAGGCGCTTTAGGCTCATCACTTCGCCGGAATCGGACCGAACGCCCCAAGAGGACCAACCGTCGGCCGTGTCGTGACCAGTGACGGCTTTCGCGGCTGCTGAAGGGCTTCCAAAGAGCTCGCCTTGGTAGCGAATGCCCGTGGATTCGACGGTCGCAGTGGCAGGATGTTTTCGCAAGGTGGACTCGATCTGCGTTCCGGCACGGACAACATCGAGCAGCTTGCGATGGACTTTTCCGGTTGCTTGCCGGGCATCTTCTGGTTCCAACTCGGTCGTCTGTGCGGGTGCTGCTGCTGAACGTCCTTCGGGGTCGTAACCCAGCAGCACAAGCGCATCTTGGATGACGCCAACGAAAACCTCGAGAACCGCTTCGCTGGCGCCTTCCCCAAGCGGGACGTCGCCCGGTCTCTGCTTGTTCTCGAGGTCGGCCCCGCCCGCCTCCAGAAGTCCGTATATCCTTCCTTCCAACCAACCAATTTCGCTGAGGCCGAACGAGCTTGCATGGCGAACGAGCAGCGCTCGACTCCACACGAAAGTCCGGTCTTCCGCGCTTTTGCGATGTTGCCGAATGCGCGTCCTGAGCTCTTTGGCTTGGCCGACATAGACGCGCCAAGTGCTGTTCGCCGGTGCCCCGAGTAGGACGTAGATACCGGGACGTTCCCACTCATCACCAAGTCCTCTGCAATCTCGCGGGACTACGGCCATTTTCAAGGGATGGAGGCTGGAGGTGATTACAACTGTGCGGTCTGAAACTTCGACATGAAAGTCTGCCATTTGGTACGCTCGTTGCGCTGGTGAAGAGAGTCGTTGCTGTCCGACAGCTTCGCATATCGGGGCGGGGCGCACAATCAGCACGAGGTTGCGCAGGTTGCGCCTGTCCAGCAGCGTGATGCGCCCGCTGTCGAGTACGGGTACGGTGAGGTCTAAGGTCTCTTGGCAGTCTGGCAGCGGCGCGGCCCAGCCCGCTTCAAGGGCAGGGCGAAAGCCCCGCGTAAAACGCCGCCAGGTCCTCAATGTCCTGGTCCGTCAGGTTCGCCACGAACGGTTGCATGGAAACGTCCACCCGTTCCTCGTCGCGGAACGCCTTGATCTGTTTGGCCAGGTACGCCTCCTGTTGCCCGGCCAGGTTCGGCCAGAGCGGGTTGCCGCTGATGCCGTTTTGGCCGTGGCAGGCGGCGCAAACGGCCGCCTTGGCGGCGCCGGCGTCGGCGTTGCCAACCGCATCCGCCGTCCGCGGCCACGCCAGCAGCAACGCGCCAAGCGCCAACAGCCCCAGCAGCATCCATTCGCCGCGGGATTTCATGGCGCGTCCGCGTGCCCGCTCACGATCTTCGCCGGGCGCGTCTCGCCGCGGCCGATGGTGAGCAAGTCCCACAGCAACAGCAGCAGGCCAACCGTCATCAGCACGCCGAACGCCATGCGCCACTGCATGGCCTGCACGAACCACATCGTCGTCTGCCCCTCGAAGTACGCCTGCCAGCTGGAGCCGCCCACGGCGCGCTCCGTGAACGACTGCTCGTAGCCGGCGATGAGCAGCGCGATGGTCATGCCGAGTGCTCCAACGCTCAGCAGTGTGAGCGCCCACTTCCACTTCCAGCCGTTGTCCGGCAGGTTGTCGGACATCCACACGTCGCCGCGCCAGCGCTGCAGCGCCAGATAGACGAACGCCACCACGATGGTGGCGTAGGCGCCGTAGAACGCCAAGTGGCCGTGCGAGGCGGACCACTGCGTGCCGTGGGTGTAGATGTTGATCTGCGGCAGCGTCTGGATGAAGCCCCACACGCCGGCGCCCAGGAAGTTGCCGAAGGCGTGCGCGATCAGCCACGCCAAGGCCGGGTGGTTGTTGCTCTGAAAGCCGTGCCGGCCGGCGTCGTAGACGGCATGCACCACCATCGCCACCAGCGGGATGGGTTCCAAGGCCGAGAAGAAGCCGCCGATGCCCAGCCAGTATTCCGGCGTGCCGATCCAGAAGTAGTGGTGGCCGAGGCCGAGGATGCCGGAGCCGAACATGAGCGCCACTTCGATGTAGAGCCAGGTGGTGACGATCTTGCGGCGCACGCCCAAGGTCTTCATCAAGCCCCACGCCATGATGCAGCCGACCAGAACCTCCCAAGTGGCCTCCACCCACAAATGGACGACCCACCACCACCAGTACTGGTCCACCGAGAGATTCGTGGTGTAGAACATGCCGGCGAAGTACAGCCCGGCCAGCGCGATAAGGTCCAGCACCAGCGTGCCGGAGATGCCACTCCACCGCCCTTTCATGAAGGTGGCGGCGATGTTGTAGAAGAACGCCGCCATGCACAGCACGATGCCGATGTCCGCCCAGCGCGGCGCCTCGATGTACTCGCGCCCCTCGTTGATGAGCCAGATGCTGCGCATCTCGCCCGGCCCCACCTGCACCACCAGGAACACCACCACCACCGCCGCCACGGCGGTCGTGAGCACCCAGAACGTCGCCTTGGCGAGGCCGATGCCCACCAGCGGCACGCCGGCTTCGTCCTCCACCAGCCAGTAGATGGCGCCGATGAAGCCGTACAGCATCCACACGATCATGGCGTTGATGTGCACCATGCGGTTGACGTTGAAGTCCAGCACGCCGTGGAGAAAATCCGGCGCGAGGAACTGCACGCCCGCGAGCAGGCCGAACACCATCTGCGCGAGGAACAGCACCATCGCCACCAGGAAGTAGTTGAGCGCCAGACGCTGCGCGGCGCTCAGCTCGCCGGCCGCCGCCGCCGGACGGGCGGCCGCGGCGATCGGTCCAGCGGCGCCGAGATCGGCGGCGGCTTCGGCCATCACGCTTCTCCTTGCGGCAGCGGCTTGAAGTGGCGTGGAAAGCCGTTGGTGTCCACTGCCGACATCCACTTGAGAAAGGCGATCACGCCGCGCACCTCGGCGTCCGTCAGGTGCATGTTCGGCATGCGCCTGCCGGTGCCGAAGGTGCGGGCGTTGGCCACCGGGTCTTTGAGGAACAGCGTCATCAACACCTCGCGCGCCTGCTCGTTGCCCCAGCCCGGATCCAGCCAGGCCTTGGTGAGATCCGGCGCGTAGTAGGCGCCGTTGCCGAGCAGCGTGTGGCAGTTCATGCAGTTCTTCGCCTGCACCGTGAGCTTGCCCAGATCGACCAGCTCCCGGGCCTCGGCCTCGGTGAGCTTGCGCCCGAAGAGCGGCGCTTCGTCGCCGATCGCCGGCACTTGGTAGCCGCGTTCGGCGTCCATCCGGTAGTCAATGCGGTGGTTGACGACGGAGTACGCCGGCACCCGTCCCGCGCCGGTTTGGATGGCCGCCAGAGAATGGAACGTGAGCAGGATGAGGATCAGCGCCATGAACGCGGTGACGAAGATGGCGCACTTGCGCCAGAAGTCCTCGGCGGCCCACCACGGCGCTCCAGTTTCCTCAGGTGGCATCGACCGCCTCGTCTTGGTGTTCGTGGGTGGCCACCGACAGCCACCATACGGCGCGCGGCGCGACGAAGTAGCCCACGAGAAGAACCACCACGAGAACGAGCCACAGCCCTTGCAACCGCAGCGCCCAACAGAGCCCGGCCGCCGCCAGCACGACGCCGCCGTAGGCGCCAAGCGCGGCGCGGCGCAACGCGACGCGCCCCCGCGCGCGGCCGAGCGCGAGCAGAACCGCGTAGCCGGCGGCGAACAACACGATTCCCGCGGCGGCTAGCGCCGCGGCGGCGAGGCGGGGAATGTCGTCCGGCACCGGTTCTCTACCGCGAAGCTCTCCTTGAAGAGATTGTTAGCACGGACTCGGCGGCCGCGCATATAAGGGATTCCCGAAAGGCGGCGGCGCACCCTCCCTGTAGGGCGCGTTGGAGTTTGCTTCGCAAACTCTGTGGGCGTTAGCCGATGCCGTCGTCCACCAGCGCGGCCCGGATGCGCGCCGCGTGTTCGTCCAGCGTCTCCGGCTTGGCCATCGAACGCGCATGCAGCGTGAGCCCCTCGCCGGCGTAGCGCGGAATCACATGGAAGTGCAGATGGAACACCGTCTGCCCGGCGTCCGCGCCGTTCAGTTGCATCACCATCACGCCGCCCGGCGCGAACGCCTTGTACACGGCGCGCGCAACGCGCTGCGTGGTGGCGATCAGGCGGGCCAGGTGGTCGGCGTCGATGGCGAACACGTCCGCCACGGGCGCTTTGGGGATGACCAGCGTGTGGCCCGGGCTCTGCGGCATCACGTCCATGAACGCCAAGCAGTCCGCCTCGTCGAGCACCACGTGGGCTTGCGCCTCGCCGCGCAGGATCTTGGCGAAAATGTTGTTGGGGTCGTAAGCCATCCGGCCATCGTAACAGACGGCGACCGGCTCGCCGGAGAGGCGGTGCGGCCTTGATTGAGGCGCGGGTGTTGCGGGATGCCGAGAGAGGGCCGCGGCAGGCCGCGAAAAAAATTTTCATTCGTCAGGTTCACGTCAGGTTTCTAGTGACCAATGCGCCGCTGTCACAAAAACGCAACATCCGACGGAGGGACAGATATGCTCGATGTGACGCGACAGGGGTGCCGTGTGGACCGCGGCGCACCAGAGACCACGCCGCGCGCGGCGGCCTTGGCGGCCGCGATCTGCTTGACATTCGCGCAACACGCGGCGGCCGAAACGGCCGAGGACAAGGTAGCGGCAGCCGAAGCCGCTGCCGACCAACAAGAGAGCGAAGAGGGCGCGAAGCGGCGGGCCGACGCCGACAGGGACGACGCGGCGTACGACCCCGTCGAGGAGGTCGTGGTCACCGGCTCGCGCTTGAAACGCAACGTCTACACCAGCATCTCGCCGCTGCAGATCATCGCCGCGGACGTGAAGCGCGAAGCCGGGCTGGTGGACGCGGCTGCCATTCTCCAAGAGTCCACCACCGCCTCGGGCCTCCAATACGACCTCACGTTCGAGGGATTCGTGCTCCGCGACGGCCCGGGCACGGTGACGGCGAACCTGCGCGGCCTTGGCCCCAGCCGCACACTGGTCTTGATCAACGGCCGGCGGGTGGCCCCGGCCGGCGTTGAAGGCGTGCCGACCACTCCCGACCTCGCCGTCATTCCCGGCATCTTGGTGCAGCAATACGATCAGCTGCTCTCCGGCGCGTCGTCCGTTTACGGCTCCGACGCGGTCGCCGGCGTCATCAACGCCATTCTCAAAAAAGACTTTGACGGCTTCACCGTGGACGCCTTCGCACGCGTTCCGCAACACGGCGCCGGCCGCGAGGAGACCCACGCGCTCACTTGGGGGCACAACGGGGACCGCGGCTTCATCGGCGTTGGTCTCGAGTACACCAACAACGAAGCCGTCACCTTGGACGATCGACCGTGGACGGCGGGCTGCGAACGCCACTACGAGATCGACCAAAACGGCGTGATCCGCAACCGCGACGTGAGCTACAGCACCAGGTTCAACATGCGTTGGGATGACGACTGCACGCTCGGTTACCCAGGCGGAATCGTCATCACCCCCAACGCGGGGTGGCTCTACCACACGCCGGGGCGAAGCAACGGCGGCTGGCCAAACTTCTCGGACGCGTTCGAAAGCAAATGGGGCGGCTTTGGCTATGTGGCCACTGGCGACGACGGCTACACCGACATCAGTCTTCGCGACCATAGCCGCAACGGCCGCATGCAGTACCAGAATCTGTTCTCGCCCCGAACGACGACGAAGACGATGGCCTACGGCGAATACACGTTGGAAGGCGAGTCGAATCTAACGCCGTACTTCGAGCTGCTCTGGACAGGATTGGACTATTCCACGAACGGTGGCGAACTGCCCATTTACATTGACGTGCCGCCGCGCAATCCGTTCAACATCTGCAATCCCGAAGCCGAAGGGGGAGTGGACTGCGGTCTCGCCCGGGACGCGCTCTGGACCTCGCCGGGATTCGAACGTCAATTCGCCAATCACTTCGAATACTACTGCGCGCCAAGGAACATCGCCCCGGATCGCTGCACGCCATCCGGCTTCGGGCTGAGCACCGGCGCGCTCGGCGCGATCAAGACCCAGCCCTACTTCGTCGTGTCTGGCGACCGCAGCATCGTCATGCGCTCGACGTCTTCATGGCGCGGCGTCGTCGGCCTGAGCGCCGACCTGCCCTTTCTAAACAAGGGGCCGCTTGCGGACTGGTCCTTCGACGTTTCCTTGACGCACTCCCTTGCCGACAGCACATCCGTGCGCCCCGGCATTCGCGAAGACCGTCTGAAGCTCGCGCTGGGTTACTACTCCACCACCGACACGCCGTGCGAGAACAACATCGACGAGGCGACGCGCGCGAAGCTGAGACTGGACGAACTGCCGGCCGACGCCGCGCCCGGGTGCGTGCCCGTGAACTTGTTCGCGGAGTCGATCCACGCGAACGTGGTTGGCGATTTCGCCACCGCCGCCGAGCGCGACTACGTGTTTGACAATCGCGACTTCCGAACGAAGTACATCCAGTCCGTCTACTCCGCGTTCTTGACCGGCACGCTGTTCGAGATGCGCGGCGGCGCGGTGCAAGCGGTTCTTGGCTTCGACTATCGCAAGGACGAGATCGAGTCGATTCCAGACGCCGTCGCCCGCGACGGCCTGCTGATCGGGTTCTTCTCCGATGGCGGCGCCGTTGGCGACAAGGTTATACAGGAGTTCTATGGCGAGGTTGAACTGCCCCTCGTTGCCGACCAGGTCGGCGCGCGCGAAGTGGTGTTGAATCTCTCCGGGCGCTGGACGGATGACGAATACTACGGGGGCGCGCCAACGGGAGCGGTCAAACTCGGCTGGCGTCCCGTGGAGTCGTTGTTGATCCGCGCTACGCTCGGTACGTCCTATCGCTCGCCGAATCTGCGTGAGCTCTTCCTGCGCGGCCAAAGCGGGTTCAACCTGCTGTACGACCCGTGCTTCGTTCCAGAAGAAGCGTACGGCGGCACCGATGTGCTCGGCGGCCAGTTGAGCTACCAAGCCGACCTCGACAAGCGGCCGCCCCATGTGTTGGAGCGTTGCCGCGCGCAAGGCGTCGACCCCACCTTGGCCTGGGCCAATGGCGCAACGAGTTTCTGGACGGAGGTGTCGGCCGGCGGGTCGCTCGGCTTGGACGAGGAGACATCCGAGAGCAAGTCGTTCGGCTTCTCGTGGGCGCAGCCGTTCACCAACGCGTTCGACCTCAACATCGCCATGACCTACTACGACATCGTGATCAAAAACACGATCATCGAGCCCAGCGCCGGGTACATTGTTTGGGACTGCTACCGATCGCAGATTAGCGCGGGCACGTTTTGCGACCGCATCACGCGGGACTTGACCAACCCCACAAATCCCCGCATGACGTTCATCGCCAAGGGGTTCATCAACCGCGATAGAGAAACCGTGCGCGGCGTGGACCTCAACGTCGCCTTCAACCACACCTTCACCATCCTCGATCGGCCGGTGGACGTTGGCCTGGACATCACGGGTCATCGCCTCATCGAACGCACGACGTTGCAAATAAATGACGCCGGCGAACGAGATTTCAGGAGGTACCACAACTACATCGGCTACGCCGAACACAAAGCGGAGTTTAGACTGCGGGCGGACTACGACCGCTGGCGGCTGGCTTGGAGCACGCGCTACATAGGCAACTACCAACCTTGGCCGGGAACAGAGGCTCCGTTCGGCAACATATACAAGACAAAAGCCGAGTTCGCTTCCACCTGTCTCGGCCCGCCGACGGACTCCAATTGCAAGAACGTCGAATCCCTCGGCGATTACTGGCTGCACAACGCATCGGTTCGCTATCGGGGCGACGTGTGGTCCTTGACCGGCGGTTTGCGCAACGTGTTCGATCGGGTGCCGCCGAAGTTGTCGCCCGGCGAGTATTGGTCCTTGACCAACAACGTGCCGCGCGGGCTCGGCTACGACCTGAACGGGCGAGCGTACTTCCTGGATGTGACGTATTCCTTTGGCCGCGAGGGCTGACGCCACACCTGACAGGAGGTGGCGTAGGATCAACGCACCTTCCTGTTGTGGACGAACGACATGGCCCAACGCGCGCATCTGGTGGTTGGCGGCTTTCCCTTCGGGGCGGCCGCCGGCCACGACATGGACTACGCTCGCCTGGCGCTGCTCGGCAAGCTCTACCACGCCGGCTACGCCACCACTTGCGGCAACGATTTCGCGGACATGGAGCGCGCCTTGGCGGGCGTGGATTTGCTGGTCAGCTACGTTGCCGGGCCCTACCCGGACGAGGCGCAATGCCGCCACATGGAGGATTGGCTGGCCGGCGGCGGCAAGTGGTTCGCGCTGCACGGCACCAGCGGCGGACGCGCCATGCGCGTGCCGGGCAGTCGCCAACGCAAGATGCAGCGCTTGGCGCACCACGACCTGCTGGGCGCGTTCTTCCTCAACCACCCGCCCGTGCGCCGGTTCGAGGTGACCGCGCGGGCGCCGGAGCATCCGCTGCTGGCCGGGTTGCCGCCCACCTTCGAGGTCGCCGACGAGCTGTACCTCGTGGAGCCACGCGACGATGCCGCGGTCTTGCTCACCACGGAACTGGCCGCGGATCCCTCGCCGCCCGGCTTCGGCTTCGCCTACGACGCGGACACATCCGTCGGCGCGGACGGCAAGACGCGCGTGCTCGGCTTGGAGCGGCAGGTGGGCGACGGCAGGGTGGCGTATGTCGCGCTGGGCCACTGTCACTCGCCGCGCACCAACAGCCAGCCGTTCGTGGACGCCAGCGTGGCCGCCGGCGGCACGACCCCGACGACGTTCCGCGGCGCTTGGGAGGCGGAACCGTTCGGGCGCATTCTGGACAACGCGTTGGCGTGGGGTTGCGCCCGGTAAGCCGAAAGCGATAGCCGACTTGCTTTCCCAATCCGCGCGGCCTATGGTCTCCGACCGGTCCCGTGGAGAGAGCCCATGCATGCTGCGCTAATGCGCCGCCACATCTTTCGCCGAGGAATGTCGGCGGTGTTGGCGTTCGCCGTCCTCGCCAGCGGCTGCACCACGCTCCAAGCCGTCGACATGCCCCCGGACCGATTGCGCGACGCGCTGCGGGACGGCGACGTTGCTCAGCCCGGTGAAACGGTCGTGCTGGTCACTGCGGACGGTGCGGAACACACTTTGGAGTTCATGGAGGTGGATGCCGCCGCGGATGTGGTTCGGGGCCGCGCGGACGATGGCGCGGTGTTGGCGGTGGCGGTGGAAGACATCGTTGTGCTGCGGTCGTTGGACCACGCCGCCGACAATTCCACGCTCTTGACCATCGCCGTCTTGGCCGCCATCGTGTTAGGCGTAATCGCGGCGGATGCCACCGAGGATTTCGTCGAACTGTTGGAGCCGTGATAATCCTATGCCAAGCAAGGAATCCAAGCAGGGGCCGAAGGGCCGCTCAACGAGCCTGTCGGCGCTTGCCGCTGTCGCGCTTGCGGGCGCGAGCGGTTGCGTGAGCTTTCAAGCTCCGGATTTGACGCCGGAGGAACTTCGCTCGGCCATCCGCGCCGGCGAGTTGATCCAGCCGGGCGACAGGGTGAGCGTGGTCACCTCCGAGTCCGGCGAGCGCGAGCTGGTTGTCGCCGAGGTGGATGTCGACGCCATTCGCGGAACCCGCGCCGGCGAACCGGGCGCGAGCGCGGATGGCGACCAGATCGTCGTGCCCATCGACGAGGTCATAGGCGTCCGCGAGAGGAAATTGCACGTTGGTCGATCGATCGCCGGTGCCGGCGCTTGGTGGTTGTCCGCTGGGATAGTCGCTGCTTTGGTCTTCTCGTTCCCGTGACGGTAGGTCGGTTTCCGTCCAGCAAGTCGGCCCCTTCCGGGCGCATTTTGGACAACGCGTTGGCGTCGGGCTGCGCCCGGTGAGCCGATGGCCGCGCGGATAACCGCCGCGGCTTGCCCGCTCCGGCCACCTCGCATGGGGGCCGGTGCATCCTCCCATATGCGTTAACTTGTTTTTTCATTAAAAATCAAAGTATTGCGACATTTGCGGCTTTCTACGGCGTGGCGGTTCGGTCAGAGAGGCCGAAATGTCTGGCCATTCATCCAGCATTTCGGCTAGCGACATCGCTGGTTCAACGGCTCGGCAGACTTGATTCAACACGAACTTGAACTCCCGCCAAGGGCTGCGCGAACGTTCCCCGGCCGCAGGGGGAAACGGCGCGCGAATCGGCGCGGCGAGCCAGCTTCTCGGCCAGCAAGGCCACGAGCAGCTTGCCGTAGAGCCACGCCCGGGCGCTGTCGTCGGCGCGCTTCGGCAGATGCCCCAGCCCCGCCAGCGACTTGCAGCGCTTGAACGTCAACTCCACCTGCCAGCGCACGCGGTACCACCGCAGCACCTCCGCCGCCGAGAACCTGTCCGCCGGGAAGGTCGTGAACACGATCACGCAGCCGGCGAACTCCAACGTCTCCGGGCGCAGTTCGTTGCCGTTGCGCGACGCCCGCCGGCGCAGCTTCTCCCTGGCCCGCTCGGCGTCCTCGGCGCTCTTCCGCATCGCGCACACGCGCCCGACCACCCCCTCGCGGCCGGCTCCGACCGCCCGCGCCCGCCACGACCTGGCCGCCCCGACGCGCTTGATAGCGGACACCGCCGCGAGCAGATCGAACGGCCTCCTGCCGCCCGGCGTGCGGAACCGCAGCGCCTGCGTGTTGACGCGCACCGTCGCGTACCCGCCAGCAGCGTCCACGTGCGTCAGCCCGGAGGACGTCGAGTAGCCGCGATCCGCCACCACGTGGTCTCCCCGCTCGATCGGGAACCGCGACAGCGACTCGCCGCATCCCCCGCCTTCCGTCCTCGTCACCTCGAAGTGGTCGCACGCCAGCGCCGGCAGCCGCAGGCTGTAGTGGACCCGCCACAGCGAACCCGTCCGCCCCGGCTCCTTCACCACCGACCCGTCGAACGCGCGGACCTGGAAGCCCCCGGACGCGCCCAGCTCCACGCCGCACTCGCGGTACATCCCCACGCACAGCGCCCGCAGCCACTCCTTCGACTTCCTCAGCCGCTTGAACAGCGCCACGTCCGACATGTCCGCGATTCCCGCCTGCCGCGCCCGCGTCGCCGTCTCCCGCAGCGAGTGCCCGCAGCCCAGATGCATCAGCAGCATCCGCAGCAGAACATCCGCCGACTTGTCCTTCCGCAACCCCTTGAGCGCCCCGTGGATCGCCGCCTGCTCCCGCCAGTCCGACGGCAGATGCGACGACAGCACCTCCCAGTCCTCGTCCATTCCGCGACCTCCTTGTCGCTGTGCGTCCGCACACCAGCCTAGGGCACTTTGCCTCCCCAAACAAGTTAACGCATATGGTGCATCAGGGCAATCGCATTTGGATTAGGTGGGGCGGCACGGAGAGCGGGGATGGTGCAGAATAGGCGTCTCGATCCAAGGAGGGAGAGACGGAATGCGGGAACTTCTGTTTGTTTTTCAAGAAGTTGAGGACCCTAGGCGAGGCAACGCCAAGCGCCACGACCTGCACGAGATGCTGGTGATCGCGCTGCTGTCGATGCTCACGGGCGGACGCACATGCGTCGAGATGGAGGACTACGGATGCGCCGCGGAGCGGTGGCTGCGGACGTTTCTGGCGCTGAGGAACGGGATTCCGAGCCACGACACGTTCTCGCGGCTGTTCAGACTGTTGAACCCGGCGGGTCTTCAGACGGCGCTGCTGCGCCTGGCGCAGGACTGGGCGGACCGGCTCGGCGGCGTGATCGCGGTGGACGGCAAGGTGCTGCGGCGGTCGTTCGAGGACGCCTCGGAACGGTCGCCGACGCACCTTCTGCAAGCGTTCGCGGCGGAGTCGAAGCTGACGCTGGCGCAGATGGAGGTGGACGGCAAGTCGAACGAGATCCCGGCGCTGCCGAAGCTGCTGGAGCTGGTGGACGTGAGGGGGCGGACGGTGACGGCGGACGCGCTGCACGCGCAGCGCGGGACGGCGGCGGCGATCGTGGCCAAGGGCGGCGACTACGCGCTGGCGCTGAAGGGCAACCAGGGGACGCTGCGCGCGGACGTGGAGGAGTACTTGGACAACCCGCCCGCGTCGGCGAAACTCCTGTCGCATCAACAGGTTGACAAGGGCCACGGGCGCGTCGAGAAGCGCACGGCGACGGTCTGCCACGACGTCGACTGGCTGCAAGAGCGCCACGACTGGCCCGGTCTTTCGGCCTTCGGCAAGGTCGTCGCCGAGCGGCATCTCGCCGACGGCTCGGAGAGCGTCGACAGCCGCTACTACCTGCTCAGCGCCAAGCCCTCGGCGGAGCGCTTCGGGCGCACCGTCCGCTCCCACTGGGCGATCGAGAACGGCCTGCACTGGGTGCTCGACGTGTCGATGGACGAAGACCAGGCGCGCAACCGCAAGGGCAACTCCGCCGCCTGTCTGGCGGTGGTCCGCCGGCTGGCCCTGAACATCGTGCGGATGCATCCCGACAAGCGGTCCATCCGCCGCAAGTTCACCCGCGCCCAGCGCGACGACAACTTCCTGCTCGACATGATCCGGCGCATCCGCAAGCGCGAGTAGGCGCGGGATTCCAAATGCGATTGCCCTGTATGGTGCATCCTCCTAGGCGGTTCGACCTCTCTTGGGCGGATTGGCGCTTCGCCGTGCGCGCCTGCCTCGCCCCGCCGCCTTGGACGGCGGCCGGCGAACAGCTACAGCGGCGGTGGTCGGCGCGCGGCGATGCGTTGACTTTTCTGTCCGTGCGTTCCGCCTTCGATCTGTTTCTCCGCGTCGCCGGCGCCGAATGGCGGCGCGGCGACGAGATCATCTTCACCGCGCTGACCATTCCCGCGATGCCGGCCATCGCGCGCCGCCACGGCTTCCGTCCGTTGGCGTTGGACATCGACTCGCTCACCACCGCTTGGGATGCGGGCGCATTGACCGCACGCATCGGACCGCGCACCCGCGCCGTGGTGGTGGCGCACCTGTTCGGGGCGCGCGTGGACCTCCGGGCGACGTTCGCCGTCACGCAGCCGCGTGGATTGGCGGTTGTTGAAGACTGCGCCCAAGCCTATGTGGGCGACGGCTGGCGCGGCCACGAGGCCGCGGATATTTCGCTCTTCTCTTTCGGCCCGTTGAAACCCGCCACCGCCTTCGGGGGCGCCTTGGCGCGGGTGCGGGACGCGGCCACGCGCCGCGGAATGCAAGCGCTGTTGCGCGTCTACCCGGTGCAGCCAACCAGCGAGTACCTGCGCCGCGTCTTGCTCTTCGGTCTGCTCAGCGTGGCGTCCACACCACGCCTCTACGGCGCGATCGTTGCCGCGGCAGAGCGGCTGGGCGTGTCCCATGCACAGTGGGTGGACGCCGCCACCCGCAGCATGCCGCGCGACGTTGGCAACCAACAACTTCGGCGGCGGCCTTGCGCGGCGCTGCTCGCGTTGCTGGCAAGGCGCCTGGATTCTGCGAGCGGAATCGACGAAGGCGAGACATTCCTGCGGCGGCGGCAGACGGCCGCGCGCGCCTTGCTCGACGCGTTGGGCCCGCAAACGCCGGTGGCGGCGCGCGACGCGGCGCCGCACGGCTACTGGATGATTCCCGTGTTGACCGCAAACGACGCGCCGCTGCGGGCGGCGTTGCGGGCCGCCGGTTTCGACGCGCTGCCGAGCCGCCTGGCACCGGTGGTGGACGGCGTACACGCCACGCCCGGCGCGGACGCGCTGGCGCAAGCCGTGTGTCTGCCCTTCGACCCGCGCATGACCGCGCGCGACTTGGCCCTGCTGGGCGCACTTGCTGCGAAAGCCGGCGGACACGGCGGACGATGACGACGGCTGGTTGCTGGTGAGCCATCGCGTGTCCCAATCCGCGTTTGGTGTATTCTGCGGCGACCCAACCATACGAGAGGCATTCCATGTCCCATGAAATGATCATCGCCGGCGGCACCGTTGTGGACGGCACCGGCGCGGCACCGAGAAAGGCCGATGTCGCCATCGACAACGGTCGCATCAGTCGCCTCGGCGACCTTTCCGGCGAGCAGGCCGGACGCACCATCGACGCCACGGGCAAGATGGTCACCCCCGGATTTGTGGACTTGCACACCCACTTGGACGCGCAGATCGGCTGGGAGCCGGAGATGCGGCCGAGTTCCTACCACGGCGTCACGACGGCGCTCATCGGCAACTGCGGCGTGACGTTCGCGCCGTGCGCCCAAGACAACCGGCGCTACCTCGCCAAGCTCATGGAGGCGGTGGAGAACATCGCCGCGGACGCCATCATGGACGGCCTGCCGTGGAACTGGACGAGTTTCGGCGAATACTTGGACAGCGTGCAGGCGCTGCGCCCGGCCCTCAACGTGGTGGGCTTGGTGGGCCACTCCGCCATCCGCTTCGAGGCGATGGGCGACAAGAGCTGCGACGAAGGCGTGCAGGCGGACGACCGCGAGCTGGCGCACATCGTCGATCTGGTGAAGGAATCCGTGCAAGGCGGCGCCGTTGGATTCTCCACCTCCCGGTTTCTCGGCCACCGGGTGCCGGATGGCCGCTTGACGCCGGGCACTTGGGCGGACCCCAGAGAGACCAAAGCGATTCAACAAGCCGTAGTGGACGCCGGCGGCCGCGGCGGCTTGTTCCAAGTGGCACCGGACATGCGCACGCGCTTTCAAGTGGAACGCGAGATGTTCGAGACCGGCGCCGCGCTCGGCTGCCACGTGTTGTTCTCCGGCGGCACCGGCGGCGAAGGCGATGGCGGCGTGTCGCGCTGGAGCGAGTTCCTGGACCGCAACAACGAAAGCGGCCGGCGCATCACCTCCATCTGCCACACGCGCCCGAGCGGCTCGTTCTTCGGCTTGGCGCAACAGGCGTACCTGCGCACGCCGGCGTGGCAGGAGCTGATGAAGCTGCCGACCATCGCGGATCGCGTGGCGGCCATGAAAGACCCCGCCACCCGCGAGCGCCTTGTCTCCGAAGCCAAGGAGAAGGGCGGTTTCGGCCAAGTGGCGCGCATCCTCCACCCGATGGGCACGGGCGAGTTCCCGGACTTCGACCTCGACAATCAGAACAACCTGCAGAAACTCGCCGACGACGCCGGCAAGGACCCGGTGGACGTCTATGTGGAACGCCTGATCGCCTCCGAGGGCCGGGAAATGTGGAACCTCTGGGCCTTCGGCGGCGCGCTGAAGAACCAGTGGAACTACATGCGCCTGCCGCACGTCGTGCCGATGCTCGGTGACGCCGGTGCCCATGTGGGCCAGTTCACGGACGCGGACTCCCCCACCTTCCTGCTCGGCGAGCTCACCCGCGATCGCGGCGTGTACACGCTGGAGGAGGCGGTGCATCGCATCTCCGGCAAATCCGCCGAAGTGCTCGGCCTCAAGGAGCGCGGCGCCATCCGCGAAGGCTGGCACGCCGACGTCAATGTGATCGACTACGAAAACCTCACCTCCTGCCATCCGGAGTACCTGCGCGACTTCCCGCACAACGGCGGCCGGCTGGTGGTGAAGAGCCGCGGCTACGACGCCACGTTGGTGGGGGGCCAAGTGGTGGTCGAGAACGGCGAATACACCGGCAACCGCCCCGGCGAGGTGATCCGCGACTTCGCGCGCGGCTGAGGCCGCGAATCGCGCTACGGCCGTTGCTGCGCGCCCTTTCGGGCGCGTTGGAGTTTGCTGCGCAAACTCGGCGCCACCGGGGCACTTGGCGCAGGCTTGGATCATTGTGGAGGTTTTCGGCTCCGCGCGCCCTTTCGGGCGCGTTGGAGTTTGCTGCGCAAACTCGGCGCCACCGGGGCACTTGGCGCAGGCTTGGATCATTGTGGAGGTTTTCGGCTCCGCGCGCCCTTTCGGGCGCGTTGGAGTTTGCTGCGCAAACTCGGCGCCACCGGGGCACTTGGCGCAGGCTTGGATCATTGTGGAGGTTTCGGTTCTGCGCGCCCTGTCGGGCGCGTTGGAGTTTGCTGCAAACTCGGCGCCACCGGGCGCTTGGCGCAGGCTTGAATCATTTGTGGAGGTCTTCGGCACTCAAGTAGGCTGGGGAAGTGAACCGCCAACACGCCCGCGCCCTGTTCTTGTTTGCCTTGCCGGCGGTGGCGGCGTGTTCGCCGCCGCCGGCAGCCGAGGAACTGGTGATCGCCGGCGTGGATTTGCCCGATTTGGAACTGCGCGCGTATCTCGCCGACATCATCGAGAGCAATCGCGCCATGCCCGTCTCCGCGGCGATGCGCGGCCGCTTGGCCATGACCTACGACGCGAACGGCCTGCCGGACGCCGCCCTCGCCACCTACGCGCAAGCCGCGGCGTTGGATGGCGACGATTTCCGCTGGCCCTATTTTTCGGCGCGGCTGTTGGCGGACGCCGGGCGCTTTGTGGAAGCCCTTGCGGGGCTGGACAGCGCGCTTGCCATCGATCCCGACTACGCGCCGGCGTGGCTGTGGCGCGGCAGTTGCTGCTCGAGGCCGGCCGCCCCGAAGCGGCGCTCAGCGCCTTTGACGCGGCCCGCCAACGCAGTGCCGGCGCGGAAGCGGACTTCGGCCAAGCGTTGGCGCAGCTGGCGCAAGGGAACGCCGCGGCGGCGCTGCCGCGCCTGGCCAGCTTCGCCGAGGAAACCGGCCACCCGTTCGCGCATCGAGCGCATGGCCGGGCGCTGTTGGCCGTGGGCCGCGAGAACGACGCGCGCTTGGCGCTGGCGCGCGGACGGGTGCCAACACCGTTTCAATGGCGCGATCCGCGCGCCGCCGAGCGCCTCGCCCATGTGCGCGGCTACGCCAGCTTCGCCAAGGCGCAAACCCTCTCCAGCGAAGGCAAGACGCGCGCGGCGCTGGTGGTGTTCGAGCGGCTGCGGGCGTTCTACCCGGAGGAACGCTGCGGCGCGCGCGAGGATTTTTTCTTCGCCTGCAACCTGCTGAACTCCACCAGCATCGCGCATGGCCGCGCCGGCCGCGTGGAGCAAGGCGTGGAACTCGCCCGCCGCGGCATCGCCATCCGCCCAGACTTCGCCCCGTTCCACCTCGCCATCGCCGACCACTACCGTCAACTGCGCGACTGGGCGGCGGCCCTGCGCCACATCGATCGCGCCATCGCCTTGAATCCCGCAAACGGCCACGCCCACGCGCAGCGCGGCCGGTATCTCTTCGGCTTGGACAGGCTCGACGACGCCAAGGAAGCGTTGAAAACCGCTCTCCGCCTTGCGCCGGAGCAGCGCGCGACACTGTTCTACCTGGGCCTTGTGGAGGCGAAGCAGGAGCGCTGGCAGGATGCGAACGAGCGTTTCGAGCGCGTCGTGGCGCTCGATCCGGACTTCGCCCTCGGCCACCTCTATCGAGCGCGCAGCTTGGCCGAAGGCGGACGCCTCGGCCCCGCACGCGAGGCATTGGCCATCGCCACCGAGCGCGGCGCGGCGCCGCGGGAAATCCGCGCCACACAGCGGCGCCTGCGCGAATTGGAAACGGACGCTTGAACGATAGGCGCGTGTTCGTAGCCGTTGGCGCGGTTCGGTAATTGCGCCAGTTTCAGTGGCGCGAATCGATGGAATCGCGCCATAATCGCGCCAGTTTCGGTGGCGCGAATCGATGGAATCGCGCCATAATCGCGCCAGTTTCAATGGCGCGAATCAGTGGAATCGCGCCATAATCGCGCCACATGCTGGAAGCCGCCGTGCCCGAAGCAACGCAACAGTTCGTTCAAAGCCTCCGCGACGAGGCCGATGGGCTTGCCCTTTCCGAGCTCTTGGCGCGCCATCCGGGCGTCTCCCGGCGCACCGCCCAGCGTTGGCTCGCCCAGCTCGTTCGGCACGGGCGCGTAACCGCCGTCGGTCGCGGAAAGGCGCGCCGCTACCTGCTCGCGCCCGAGTCGCCGGAAGAACACCCGAACATCCCGTTGGACACGGCCGGCAGGGAGCTGCTCGCCTACATCGAACAACCCGTCGCGGCGCGCAAGCCGGTTGGCTATCAGGACGAGTTCCTGCTGCGCTACCGCCCCAACGAAACGTCGTACCTGCCGCCGCCGCTGCGCGACCGGCTGTGGCGCATGGGCACGCTTGCGTCGGAGCGCAAACGGGTCGCTGCCGGAACCTATGGCCGCGAGCTCCTCGGCCGGTTGTTGATCGACCTCTCTTGGGCGTCCAGCCGGTTGGAGGGAAACACCTACAGCAGGTTGGATACCCAACGGCTGATCGAAGAATCCCGCGTCGCCACCGGTCGGGCGGCGGTCGAAACGCAGATGATCCTGAATCACAAAGCCGCGATCGAGCTCTTGGTGGACAACGCGGATGCCGTCGGCTTCAACCGCTTCACGCTGCTCAACCTGCACAGCCTGCTGGCCGAAAACCTGTTGCCGAATCCCAACGACGAGGGCCGCCTGCGGCAACACGCCGTGGAGATCGCCTCGAGCGTCTATCGCCCACTGGCGGTGCCCGGTCGCATCGAACACCAGTTCGACATCCTGCTGGAGAAAGCCGCCGCCATCGAGGACCCGTTCGAGCAGTCGTTCTTCGCATTGGCGCACTTGCCGTACTTGCAGCCCTTCGCGGACGTGAACAAACGCACGTCGAGACTGGCCGCGAACATGCCGCTGATCCGCGCCGGCCTTTGCCCATTGACGTTTCTGGGTGTTCCGCAGCAGCTCTACGTGCACGCCGTCCTGGGCGTCTACGAGACCACGCGCGTCGAGTTGCTGCGCGCGCTCTACGTCTGGGCGTACGAACGCTCAACGCGGGAATACAACGCCGTTCGACAAGACATCCCCGAGCCTTCTCCGCTGCGTCTGGCCTACCGGGAAGTCATCAAGCAGGCGGTGCGGGATGCGGTGACGCAGCCGTCCATGAATCCGCGCGCCGCCATGCAAACGACCATCGAACGGGGCGTGCCCGGCGCCGATCAAGAGGATGTTCGATTCCTCGCCTCGGACGAGCTGGCGCGTCTGCACGAAGGCGTGCTGGCCCGCTACGGCCTGCGCTGGGCGGACTTCCGGCGCTGGCGCGAAGCCAATTCGTAGCGCCGTTCTTTTGACTCGCTGGTTGGCGATCGCGGCCCTTCTCGCCGCCGGCTGCTCGCCCTCGCCGGCGCCGTGGTTCCGCGAAGAGGCGGCGCGGCGCGGGGTGGACTTCACGCATCGCTCCGGCCATGTGGACAGGCACTTGCTGCCGGAAATCATGGCCGGCGGGGTCGCCTTGGTCGACGTTGATGGGGACGACGATCTGGACCTCTATCTCGTGCAAAGCGGACGCATCGGGGCGCCGGGCGCGGATTCCGCGAACCGCCTTTACTTGAACCGCGGCGATGGGCATTTCGACGCAGCGCCGGACGCCGCCGGCGCGGCCGATCGCGGCTACGGCATGGGCGTGGCCGCCGGCGACTACGACAACGACGGCGACACGGACCTCTACGTGACCAACCTCGGCCCGAACGCCCTGCTGCGCAACGACGGGCGCGGCAGTTTCGAGGACGTGACGCAACCGGCCGGCGTCGGCGATGCGGGCTGGGGCACCGCCGCCGCGTTCTTGGATTTGGACGCCGACGGCCATCTGGATCTGTTCGTCGTCAACTATCTCAACTGGACGCCGGCCATCGAACAGGATTGCTCCGCCACGGCGCTGCACCCCACCTACTGCGGGCCGAACGTCTACCAAGCGCCGGCCATGGACCGCTTGTACCGCAACAACGGCGACGGCACGTTCACGGACGCCACCTTCGCCGCCGGCGTCAACGTCGCGTTCGGCAACGGCTTGGGCGCGGTGGGGGCGGACTTCGACAACGACGGGCGCACGGACGTGTTCGTGGCCAACGACACCATGCTGAACCAGCTTTGGCTCAACCAAGGGAACTTGCGCTTCACCGATGGCTGCATGTTGTGGGGCTGCGCCGTGGACGAACACGGCATCGCCAAGGCCGGCATGGGCGTCGCCGCGGCCGATTTCGACGACGACGGCGACAGCGATCTCTTGGTGGTGAACCTGGAGCGCCAGACGGATTCGTTGTTCCGCAACGAAGGCGCCTATTTTGTTGACGCCACGCGCAGGACGGGGTTGAGCGCGCCGAGCATGCGGCACACCCGCTTCGGCGTGGCGCTGGCGGATTTCGACAACGACGGCTTGCTGGACCTGTACGAGGCGAACGGCAAGGTGCAGCTCTCCGGCCCGGCCCAAGGCGACGGCTACGCGGAGCCGAACACGCTGTTTCGCGGCACGCGGCAGGCGGACGGTGGATTCCGCTTCGTGGAGGTTGCGCCGCCGGTCAACGCCGCGCCGGCGCTCGTCCACACCAGCCGCGGCGTGGCGGTGGGCGACCTGGACGGAGACGGCGGCTTGGACTTGGCGGTGGCCAACCGCGACGCCGCCCCCTATGTGCTGATGAACCAAACCGCGCGGGGACATTGGGCGCGTTTCCGCGTGTTGACGCGACACGGGCGCGACGCCCCCGCCGCCACCGTGGCAGCAAGCGTTGGCGAAGCGCGGCTGCGCCGGGACGTGCAGCCCGCCGCCAGCTACCTCGCATCAAGCGACCCCGGCGTACACTTCGGCCTCGGCGAACACGCGCAAGCCCGCGACGTGGTGGTGATCTGGCCCGGCGGCGCGCGCGAAGCGTTCGGAGATTTCACCGCCGGACGCAGCCACACGCTGCGCGAAGGCGCCGGCACGCCTCCATAGCGTAAGTACTGCGCTGCATTACCGAACCTCGGCCAAGCCGCTCCGAATGCCGTTCGCGGCCCAAGGTGCCCACGGCAGCGTGAAGAACCGAAAGCCCTTGTCCATCAACACCTGGGGCGCAATGCCGGGCGGCACGAAATACATGCCGGCGGCGACGCCGGCGCGGGCGCACGCCGCTCCTATCTTGTCCAGCGCGGCGTGGTACTTCGGATTGGGATAGTCGAGCGGCACGTCGAGGTTGATGGAGAGGTCCGACGGGCCGACCAGCAACACGTCGATGCCCGGCACGGCCAGGATGTCGTCGATGCCGTCCAAGGCTTCTTGGGTTTCGATCATGGGGATGATGAGCAGCTGTTCGTTCACCGCGTCCATGTATTCGCGGTAGCTCTTGAACTCGCCCCAATCGCCGCGCATTCCAGCCGAGCTGCGCTCTCCCGCCAGGGGATAGCGGCACCAGCGCACCACGTCCTCGGCCTGCGCCGGCGTGTTCACCATCGGCACGACGACCCCCTTGGCGCCAACGTCCAAGGCGTAGCAAATCTGGTCCGGCCGCAAGTCGCCCACGCGGATGATCGGCGCCGCCGGTGCCCCCCGCGTGGCGGCGACCGCCGGGGCCAAGCCCTTGATGTCGTCGGTGGAATGTTGGGTGTCGAAGAGGAGGAAGTCGAAGCCGGAATTGGCGAGGAAGCGCACCTCGCCACCGGCGCGCGCGGTGGTTCCGATGGCGGTGTTGCCGGCGTTGAGCAAATCCTTGACCTGGTTCATTGGCTGGCCCTAGGCGAACAAGACGCACAAACATAAGACGTGCTGGCGGAAAACGCCAGCCTCGCGGCCCCACCTTCGTCCTGCGTCTTTCCGCGCAAGCGGGCATCGCCGATGCCAAAGGCGCGACGCAGTCGATCGTGTTGAGGGGAACAGGCGTTAGAATGGCGCGGTTCCTTCGGTGTTCCCTATGTTCGTCAATCCGCAAGTCCCTATCGACGCTCTGCCCGCGGCGGAGCGTGTGGAGTGGCAGCCCCTCGATCCGGCCTACCTGCCCCGGCTGCTGGTTGGAGGGGTGATCCGCTGGTTGATCGTCATTTGCGCCGCGGGCGTGGCGCAGGTTTTGCTGACGCGCTTCGGGCCACCTTGGGCGACGCATTGGAGCCTGATCGCGGCGGCTTGGGCGCTGCTTGGCTTGGCCGCGGCGCGCTCGCTGGTTTGGCCTTGGGTCAGCGTGCCCCGTCGCGGCTACGCGCTGCGCGACAAGGACATCCTCTACAAGACCGGCGTGTGGTGGCGTTCGCGCCAAGTCGTGCCGTTCAACCGCGTGCAACACGCCGTCACCAGCAACGCGCCTTTGGACCGGCGCTTCGGCCTCGCAAACCTCACGGTCTTCACCGCCGGCGGCAGCGTCGGAGACTTGGTCATCGCCGGGCTCGGCGAGGAAGTGGCCGAGCGGCTGCGCGCGCACATCGTCGGCAAGTTGCGGGGCGCTGCGGAAGCGGAAAGCGTTGCGGACGGTTGAGCCTTCGGCCCGGGCGTCCGCGGCGCGCGCGGACGACGATGCGGACGCGCTGGGCGATCACGGGCATTGGCAACGCACGTCGCCGTTCGCCGTGCTGTTCTTCTTGGGCGGGGTCGTCAAGGGGTTGGTCGCGAACGGCGCCCAAATGGCGGCTTCCATCGGCACGTTGATTGTGCTGTTGCAACAGGGCGCCACGATGGTGGCGTGGGGCGCAATGGGCCTTGCGACGTGGTTCGGCGTTGCCGCCACGCTGCGGTATTGGTTCTTCCGCTACGCGCTGGAAGAGGACCGAGTGCGCATCCGCCAAGGCGTCGTGAAGAAGACGGAACTCGACGTGCAGTTCGATCGCATCCAAGGCGTGAACGTGGAGCAGTCGCTGATCTTCCGCCTGCTCGGCTTGGTGACGGTGGGGTTCGACACCGCCGGCTCCGCGCAGCAGGAAGGCAAGCTGCCGGCCGTGTCGCCCCGCTTGGCGACGGCCTTGCGCGCACGCATAGAGCGGAAGAAGGAGGCGCAGCCGGCACCCTCGGCGGCGTTGGACGGTGCGCCGGCGTCCCGCGCCGCGGACGCCGAAGAGAGCGAGCAGCTCGTGCGCCTTGGCAGCGGCGACATGGTGCGCATTGGACTTGCCGATCGCAGCGTGTTGGCCGGGCTCGCGTTCGTGCCGCTCATGTGGCAGGCCTTCGACAACACCATTCGGGAGTGGATCGAGACGCGCGTTCAACACTTGGCGACGGAGTTTCAAGAGCTCGGTTTGCTCGCCGCCAGCCTCATGGTGGGCGGCGTCTTGTTCTTCGTGTTGGCGATGGTGGTTGCCGCCACCATCTGCTCGGCGTTCCTGCGCTACCACGACTTCGCGTTGTTCGCGGCCGGCGGCACCGGCAAGGTGCGTTTCCGCTCCGTGCGGGGCCTGCTCACGCGCAAGGAGACCGCGGTGGAACGCGCCAAGATCCAGCAACTGCGTTTAGCGCAGGGCTTGCTCTTCCGCCGGTTCGGACGCTTCCACTTGCGGGCGCTGCCGGCCGCGAGTGGACGGGCGGCCGGGCAAACCGGCGACGGAGGGGACCATGTGTTGCATGTGCCCGCCTTGGCGACGGAGGCGGTGCGACCGCTCGCGGCGCGGGTGTTCGCGGAAGAAGGCGAGGGGCTGAGCCTGCTGCCGGCGCAAGATGCGTTCGCGCGCATCTCGCCCGCCTACATTGAAGCGCGCCTCAAGACGGTGGGCCTGGCGCCGGCGCTGGTGGCGCTGGCCGCGCTCTATCCGTTCCTGGGCGCAATCAGCTTCTTGTCGCTTGCGTGGCTGCCGGTGACGGGCTTGGTGGCTTGGCAATTTTGGCGCCGACGCGGCTACATGCACACGGACGACGCGCTGGCCACCCGCGCCGGGCTGCTGGGCTTCAAGGTGGACGCCTTTCTGTTCCGCAAAGTGCAAGCCGTGTTGGTCCGCCAGTCGCCGCTGCAGCGCCGCCGCGGCCTTGCCACCTTGAATGTGGTCTTGGCTTCCGGCATGGCGACGCTGCCCTACATCGACCACGCTGTCGCCTGCCGGCTGCGCGACTACATGCTCTACAAGGTGGAATCGAGCCGCGGACCTTGGCACTGACTACGCCGGCGCGGCGAGAAAAATCGGAATGCGCCTGGCGGTGCGGTTCTTGTAATCCTCGTAGGGCGGGAACGCGGCCACGCACAATGCCCACAGCCGTTCGCGCTCCGCGTCGTCCTCCACTTCGCGCACGCGCATGGGACGCACGTCGGCCAAGTCGCGGATGGTCACGTTCGGATCGACGCGCAGGTTGTGGACCCAGACCGGATTCTTCGGCGCGCCGCCTTGGGACGCCACCAGCACATAGGCCGCGCCGTCCTGCACGCGCATGAGCGGCGTCTTGCGGACATGGCCGGTCTTGTTGCCGCGGTGCGTGACGATGATCACCGGCAAGCCGGTCTCGCGCAGCGTGGTTCCTTCGGCGCCATTGCTCCCCTCGTACGTTTCCACTTGATCGCGGACCCATCCGATTGGACTTGGAACGTATTCGGCCATAGAATCCTCCTTTGAGTGGTGCGAGCCGCGCCGCCGGCATGTTGCTTCGGGCGGCGCGACGTTTTTCAGCGAGATGCACATCATTATCCCACGCCCTTGAACCATGCGAAACGAGGTGTGCGCTTGAACGAAGCACCTGCGCCGAGGGCCAGTTGGCGCGACTATCTTGAGCTGACGAAACCGCGCGTGGTGCTGCTGATGCTGCTCTGCGCGCTGGTGGGCATGTTCCTCGCAACCCCCGGCGCGCCGAACCCGGAGCTGGTGTTGGCGGCGCTGCTCGGCATCGCCTTGGTGGCCGGCTCGGCGGCGGCCGTGAACCACATCGCCGACGCCCGCGTCGACGCCCGCATGGCGCGCACGCGCAACCGGCCGGTGGCGCAGGGACGGGTGAAGCCGTTGGCGGCGTCCCTGTTCGCCGCCGCGCTGGGCGGCACCGGCATGGCCGTGCTGTTCGCTTGGGTGAATCCGCTGACCGCGTGGCTGAATCTGGCGTCGTGGGTTGGCTACGGCCTCGTCTACACGTTGTATCTGAAACGCGCCACGCCGCAGAACATCGTCATTGGCGGCTTGTTCGGGGCCGCGCCGCCGCTGTTCGGTTGGACCGCGGTGACCGGGGCGGTGGAGCCCGGCGGTTTGGTGCTGCTGCTCATCATCTTCGTGTGGACGCCGCCGCACTTTTGGTCGCTGGCGCTGGATCGCCGGACGGAGTACGAGAAGGCGCAGGTGCCGATGCTGCCGATCACGCACGGCGCAGCACACACGCGGCGACAGATCCTCTACTACACCATCGCCTTGGGGATCGCGAGTCTGCTGCCGTTCGCCATTGGCATGAGCGACGTGCTCTACCTGATCGGGGCGCTGGTGCTGGGCGGCGTCTTCCTAGCGCGCGCCCTGGCGCTGCTGCGCGCCAAGCCGGGCGCCGCCAAGGCGGCGTTTCGCTACTCCATCATCTACCTTGGCGCCCTGTTCGCCATCCTCCTAGTGGATCACCAGTTGACCATTGCATCGATTCTCTAGCCTGCGCGGGGTGCCGGACCGCGCTCGCCATTCCTGGCGCACCGTGATCGTGTAGGCTTCGCACACGGTCGAGTTTCGCCACACCACCATGCGCGTTCTCCACATCTATCGCACATACTTTCCCGAGACCCAAGGCGGCTTGGAAGAGGTCATCCGCCAGATCTGCCTGAACACGCGCGCGCATGGTGTGCAAAGCCGCGTGCTGTGCGTAAGCCCTTCCGTCCGTCCCCGCGTGGTGCGGCGGCGCGAGGCGGCGGTGTTCCGCGTGCGGCGGGACTTGGAGATCGCCTCCTGCGGCTTCTCCTTGGAAGCGCCGGCGCTGCTTCGGCGTCTGCTCAAGTGGGCGGACGTCGTCCACTACCACTTCCCGTGGCCGTTCGCCGACTTGCTCCACTTGGCCATGCGCGTGCGCCAGCCCGCGGTGCTCACCTACCACTCGGACATCGTGCGGCAGCGGGCGCTCGCTCTCCTTTACGCGCCACTACGCAGCCGCTTCCTGCACTCCATGCGGCGCATCGTTTGCACCTCGCCCAACTACTTCGCCACCTCCAGCGTGCTCTCGCGCTTCGAGGACAAAGTGGAGGTGGTGCCCATCGGCCTCGATCCGGCCTCCTACCCGCAGGCGTCCCGCCAAGACTTGGACGCCGCGCGCGCGCGCCAAGGAGAAGGCTACTTCTTGTTCGTGGGCGTGCTGCGCTACTACAAGGGCTTGCACATCCTGCTCGACGCCATCGCCGGCGCGCCGCACCGGGCAGTGATCGTGGGCGCCGGGCCCACCGAAGCGGCGTTGAAGAAGCAAGCGGCGGCGTTGAATCTAACCAACGTCGCCTTCACCGGCCACGTCTCGGACCGAACCAAGGTCGCTCTCATCAAGGGCTGCCGCGCCGTCGTGTTCCCGTCGCACATGCGCTCGGAGGCGTTCGGCGTCACGCTGCTCGAAGGCGCCATGCACGGCAAGCCGCTCATCTCCACCGAAGTGGGTTCCGGCACCAGCCACGTCAACATCGACGGCGAAACCGGCCTGGTGGTGACGCCGGGGTCGCGCAAGGCGCTGCGCGACGCAATGGATTGGATGCACGAACGCCCCGCCGAGGCGCGGCGCATGGGCGAGCGCGCCCGCGAGCGCTTCGAGCGCCTGTTCAACGGCCCGTTGATGGGCGAGCGCTACGCCAACATCTACGCGGCGTTGCAAACACCCGGCGTCGCTCTCCAAGCCCCGGCGGTCAAAACCTCGTCGCCCGCCGCGGCAACGTAGAACCCGCCGTTCGTGGGGCAGCGGCTGCGGCGACGGCTGCGGCGCGTCGCCTCCTTGTTGGCGAACCTGCGCGGCGTTGCGGTGTTCGCCGGCGGCTATTGGCCGATGGTTCGCGCGGCCGCGCGCATGTACCAAGCGCGCGGCCTCGGCGCGGTTGCGGGCTGGGCGGTGTCCGCCACGGCGCACGGCAAGCACCTGCGCGCCGCGAGCTACCGCAAGCGGCTGCGCCGCGCGCCCGCCGCGCAAGGCTCGGATGCGTTGCTGACGGTCGCTTCGACCGCGGGCGTTGCCGCGGAGCGGCTGCCGGAATACCTAGCGCTGCTGCGCCGTTCCGCCTCGGCCCACCCGGCCGCCATCCTGCTGGTGACGGACCGCCAAGATCTGGTTGAAGAGACCGCGCTGGACGGCCGCTGGCGCATCGTCCAAGCGCCGACGGCGTGCCCGGACACAATCTTGGACGCGGCGCGGCAACACGGTGCGGCCCACGATTTCGCGCTGCTGTTGCGTCCCGGCACCGTGCCGGCGCCCGTTTCCCCGCCGCGCGCGTCCGCCACCACGCTGCTCTACGGCGACGAGGATCACATCGACGCGGCCGGCCGCCGCTGCCGACCGATCTTCAAGCCCGGCTTCTCGCCGGACTTGCTGTTGGCGAGCGACTACCTCGGCAGCCTGCTGGCGCCTCTGCCGCTGCTGCGGGCGCGCGGGGAGGAACGGCTCGCCGACCACCACAGCTTGGCGTTGCGCTTGGTGGAACAGGCGGACGAGGTGCGGCATGTGCCGACGGTGCTGGCGCACCGGTTCTGCTGCGTGGCGAAACCGGCCGCGCCGCCGGCCTACTTGCCCACCTTTCTGCGCAACCGCTACGGCGCGGGCGCCGGCGCGTGCGCCGTGGCCGGCGGTCGCCCGCCGTGGCGGTGCGCGTTCGGCAACCGGGCGCGGGTTTCCGTGATCGTGCCCACCCGCGACCGGGTGGCGCTGCTGCGGCGCTGCGTGGAAGGCATTTTCGCCACCAACAGCGGCGACTTCGAGGTCGTCGTGCTGGACAACGGCTCGTGCGAGCAGCGCACCCGCGTTTGGCTGGCCGAGGCGCAGGTGCAGTGGGACCGCCTGCGCGTGGTGCCCGCCCCCGGCGCGTTCAACTGGAGCCGCCTGAACAACCTCGGCATCGCGCATGCGAGCGGCGATGTGTTCGTGTTCCTCAACAACGACACGGAACCGCACAGCGCGGGCTGCCGGGAATGGCTGGCGCGCTTGGCGGACGTGGCGTTGCGCCCGGACGTGGGGGCGGTGGGGCCGCTGCTGCTCTACGCCGGCGGGCACATCCAACACGCCGGCGTGGTGGTGGGCGCCGACGCCTCCACGGATCACGTTTTTCGCGGCGCGCTGCCGGAAATCGACCGGCACGTGTTCGTCTCGCCCCTGCTGCCACGCAACGTGGCCGCGGTGACCGGCGCCTGCATGGCGTTCTCGCGCCGCGCCTTGGACGCCATCGGCAACTTCGACGAAAACTACCGCGTGGCCGGCGGCGACGTGGAAATCTGCGTGCGGGCGCTCACGCGCGGCCTAGTGAACGTCTACCTGCCGGACGTGGTGCTGCTGCACTTGGAGTCCCGCACGCGCGGGCGGCGCGACCCCGGGGCCGATGTGCGCCGCCTGCGCGCGTTCCTCGCCGAGCATTGCCCGCAAGACCCCTACCACCATCCGCAGCTCGCGAGCGGCACCTCCCCTTGAGGCCCTTGAGGTCTATTCCGAAAGCGGCACCGGAGAAGTCGAGAGGTTGGACAGCCGGCCATCGGCGCTGCGCAACAGGTTCATCACTTCAATGGACGCGCTGGCCGAGATCGTCAACCGCCATCTGCCGTGCCCGTCGCCGAAGCGCCCGGCCAAGTTCGGCGCGCCTTCTTCAAGCTGCCGCGCGGTGATGGTGCGGGATTCCTGCGCGGCCAGCGTCAGCGAGACCGCGCCCTCCGGCGCTGGTTGGCCGAGGTCGTCCGTGGCGGCGATGGCGATGTCGGCGTCTTGCGCGCCGGGATTGACCAAGCGCAATTCGCTCACCGGATCGGAATCGCTGGCCGGATTGAAGATCGGCACGCGATGCGTTTGGCCCGCCCTGGGCACCCGGTCGTGCATGGTCGCGAGAAATCCCCCGGGGCCGCGCGCGTAGGCCAGCACCTCGATGGGCAGTTCGGAGGAGAAATCCAGTCGCCAGTCGCCTTGGCCGCCGCCCGTGCCGCTCGACAGCCCCTTGGCGGCATTGCCCCCCTCCAGATCCGCCGAGTTGAAGTGCGCGGCGCGTCCTGCGTCCAGCGCGAGCGCCAAGGGGCCGAAGCGTCTTCCGGCGTCGCTGGTGGCGTGAATGGCCACCTCGCCGGCGGCGCCGGATGCGTTCACGACGCGCGCGAATCCTTGCGCCGGATGACGATAGCTGGCGAGCAGGAGCGGCAGCGCGTCATCCGTTGCCCGGGGCGGGCCGGTGGGCCGGTGTGTGGAAATGTTCGTCATCCCCCCGTCCGGGCGGGTTTGCAAACTCATCACCACGATGGGGCGGCTCGCGGCAACCGACAGCCGCCACTTGCCCGCGCCATCGCCCAGGCCGCCACGCAGCGCCGCATCGCCGGCCTCCAACTGCCGCGCGGTGACGGTGCGGGATTCGCCGCTTGGAATGGTCAGCGCCACCGCGCCGCCCGGCGCCGCGGCGCCGAGGTCGTCCACCGCGGAGATGGTCACTTCCGCGGCCTCCGCGTTGGCGTTGATCATTCGCAGTTGGCTCGCCTGCTGGCGATTGCTGGCCGGGTTGAACATGGGCACGCTATGGCGAAGGCCGGCGGGCGGCACGACATCGTGCATGCTGGCGAGAAAACCGTCTACGGTGCGCACGTAGGCCAGCGGCTCGATGTCGAGCGCCGAGCCCAGCACCAGGCGCCAATCGCCATCCCCCGGCCCGACGCCGGCGAAGCCCTTGGCCGGAACGCCGGTTTCCAAATCGTGAGAGTTGAAATGCGCGGCGTGGCCGGCGCCCAAGGCCAGCGCCACCGGGCCCCGCACATCGCCGGAGTCGTCCACGGCGCGGATGCTCACCGTTCCCGCATCGGCGGAGTGGTTGACGATGCGCACGAGACTCTGCCGCGTCGCCGCCTCGCGGGCCGAGAGAACGAGCGGCAGCGCATGGTTGTTCGGCAGCGGGTTGGTGGGTGCGAACGTCAGCCGCAGGGCGTAGTCGCCGGTGGCCCGGCGCCAACCCCTTATCGTTATGAAGTAGGTGCCGGCGCCAACCCAGCGGTCGATTCGGGCGTTCAGCAGCGCGCCGCCGTTGTCGTCCTCCGCCAGCAACACGCCGTCTGCGGATGCCAGCCGCGCAACCGTGTCCGTGTCTCCGGTGGTTTCCAAGCGCAGAACGCCCTCTTCCGGCAGGTCGATGCGGAAGATGTCGACGTCCCCGGCGCGGTGCAGTGTTCCGCTGGTGGTGGAACGCGCGCCCACCACGCTGGCCGCGCTCGGCGTGTCGCCGTGGTCGTCGCTTGGCAACGGATCGAGGGCGATCTCCAAGACGTAGCTGCCGGTCGCCTCGTCGTTTCCGCCCCGCACTCGCACGGAGCAGCGGCCAGCGGCCACGGCCATTTCGATCGCGAAGTTGCCGTCTTGGCCGCCGTCGTCGTTCTCTTGCGCGTGACTGCCTCCTGAGCAGGACAACCTGCCGTACGTGTCGGCGGCGCCGGTCGTCCACACGCGCACGGTGCCAAGGGGCACCGGGAAGCGAAAGTAGTCCACGTCTCCGGCTTCCTCAAGCGCGCCGGCGGTGGTGGAAGGCGCGAGCACGGCAGTGGCCGCTCGCCAAGTGTCGCCGTGGTCGTCCGGCGGGGCGGAAGGTGTGAACGAGACGTCCAGCGTATACTTCGGACCCCACCACTGCACCCAATCCCAATCGTGGTGGGATTCGTTTCGCACCACAACGAAGTAGACGCCGGCGGCCAGCTTCTCCGCCTCAATGTGCCCGTCTCCGCGCGCCCAAGCCTGGTCGGCAATGTGTTCGTCATGGGCAAGGCTGACGATTACCCAAGAGGCGCTCGATAGGTCCACCACCAGCGTGCCCGGCTCGGGCAGCGTCACGCGGAAGTAGTCCTTGTCGAACATCGCGTCCACTTGCCCCTCGGTGGAGGACGGCAAGGCGATGGCGGTGGCCGCTTCCTCGGTGTCGCCGTGGTCGTCCGCGCCGGGCACGAAAGAGGCCTCGAGCGTGTAGTTGCCCGTGGTCGCGCCGCGGAAGCCGCGCACTTCCACCAGGTAGGTGCCGCTGGCCAGGGTTTCCTCGATCAGGAAGTTGCCGCCGGGGCCGCCGTCGTCGTTGGTGAGCAGTTCGTCGTAGTCGCCGTCGGACTCGCGGAACAGGCGGCCGCGGGTGTCCGTGTCGCCGGTGGTCCGCACGCGCAGCGCTCCGGGCGCCGACAGCTCGATGCGGAAGGCGTCCACATCCAAGGCCGTCTCCAGCGCGCCGGGGGTTGCCGAGTTCTCCGGCACCAGCGTTGCCGTGGCCCAGGCATCGCCGTGGTCGTCGTCTTGGCCGTCGGGCCCGAACCAGACGTTCAACGTGTAGAACCCCGTCGCGGGATACGCGTGGTCCGTCATCGACTGCCGCGCCGAGAAGCCGCGCACGGCCACGACGTAGGTGCCGGCGGGCATGGCGGTCTCGATGCGGAAGTTCTCATCGCCACCGCCGTCGTCGTTCTCCAGCATCGCCCGTCCGTCCGGCCAGGCGAGGGTGCCGTAGGTGTCCACGTTGCCGCTGCTCTCCACGCGCAGCGTGGCCGCCTCGGCCAAGTCGATGCGGAAGTAGTCCACATCGTTCGTTCCCAACACGCCGTCGGTGGACGACGGCGCCGCCACGGGCGTGGCCTGTTGCGCGGTGTCGCCGTGGTCGTCAAGGCGCATCCAGTCCAAGGACACCCGCAGGCGGTACGGGCCTTGGGCGCCGGCGGCGCCGCGCACCGCGACGAAGTAGGCGCCGGCCTTCACTTGTCGTTCGATCAGAAAGTTGCCGTCTTCGCCGCCGTTGTCGTCGCGCGCGCTGCGGAAGTCCCCATCGCGCTCGGCGCTGGTGAGCTCGCCATGCGTGTCCGTGGGGCCGGCGGTCTCTATCCGCAACGCGCCGGTGCGCGGCACGTCGATGCGGAAGTAGTCCACATCTTGCGGCGTCAGCAATCCGTTCGTGGTGGACTGAACCAACACCGCGGTGGCTTCGCGCGGCGTGTCTCCGTGATCGGTGGCGCCGCCGCGGTCGCCCAAGCTGCGGCGAAAGTTGGCCACCACGTGGCGCGCCTTGTTCAAGCTGGCCACGGCGTTGGCGGGGCCGCGCGAGTCGGTGAACGTGCTGCTCTCGTCTACACCCATCGGATCGCCGTCGGGCGCGGGGTAGCGCAGGTGCGGATTGGAGAAATACGGGATGCGCATGCCCAAACGATGCCCGCTCCCTCTACACTGGCTGAGGTAGGCCATGATGGTCGCCCAGCAGCTGTCGCGCGCCGCACCGGGCTCAAGCGCGCGCTGGTTCACGTAGCCGTGGCTGTAAGGAAAGACGCCGTCTTCCGGATTCACAAAGCGATCGTGCTGGAGGCCCATGTTGTGCCCAATCTGGTGCGCGAGCGCGGTGTAGCTCACATGGTCCACATTCACGAAGTTGAAGGCCAAACTCTCGAAATCGGGGGACAGCTCCTGCATCACGTTGACGAAACCGGCAAACCCATCTTCACCCATGTCCATGACGATACTGCTGATGTCCGCGCCGACGCGATCGCGAATGGCGAAAACACCGTCGTACTGCGCGGCCAGTTCTTCATACCAAGCGGCCAGTTCGGACAGACCAAGCGGCTGCTCGTGTTCGTCGTTGAGGTCCGGGAAGTCCGCCTGCTCCGCGCCCACTAGGCTGAGGCGAAAGCGCACGCCGCTGCGGGCGTAGGCGTCGTTGGCCGCGGCCACCCCCAAGTCAATCAGCGACTGGATGGCGGCGACGCCGCCGGCCTTCTTGGCCGCGCCCGCCGTCCAAAGAACAAGAACATCGATAACGGAGCCGTCGTCCGAACCGCTGCGCGGTTGAACCGTCGTGCTGGCGCCGCTGCGGCGAGGCGGCAAGGTGTGCATATTGGGTGGTGCCAACGGCGGCAGCGCCGCCATGTTCACTTCGCGCAACACCTGTGCGCCGTTCACCGTGCGGATGTCGTAAAGCGCGGCCGGCGTCCACACCGTGCCCACCAAGACATCGCCGTTGACCACCAGCGTTGCCGCACCGTGCGCAACACCGGCAAGCCGACCCGACAGCGAATACCCCGCCGAGGTCCGCCTCGTTCGATCGATCAACGCGTCGAACGCGGCATCTTCCCACAGGTTCAAGGCCATCCCCGTGGGGACCCCCCGCCGCACACGCTGATGAATCTCGCCAAACCGCTCGAGGTCCACCCCCACCACGCGTTGCCGAATGGCATGCTCCGCTTCGACCAACGCGTTGGAGGGTGGCAGCCGCAATTCGTGGAAGACGGGCGCCGCACGTTCGCTGGCCATGCCGCCTACCGCGACGACAGCCGCCGCGGCAACGCACACTGCCCGACTAATGATCTCGCGCACAACTCGCTCCATCGACCACCGACAGAACTTCAATACCATGTTGACAAGCAAATATCCAGTTTTTTGCTTGATTTTTTTGGACGGCAGTTTTTCATTCTAAGATGTTGATCTAATTGAAAATATCTTGTTTTCAGCCGTGAAGGGCTGTGAGGGCTGCCGATTATGGCGGTTGCGGGACGCGGCGACGCAGTTGGCGGCGCGGTAGTTCTCGCGGTACAACGCCGGCGGTCAACGCGAAGCCGCACGTCCACGGCGCGGTGCGCGGCGACGAGGGCCGGGAAAGCGCCCCGCTCGCCGGCGAAAGTGGTGGCGTAGGTGCCCGAATCGCGCTACTCGAAGCCGTCCATGAACACGGTCGCGGGCCGGGCCGCGGATTCGGACGGAGCGAAAATCAGGGGCGCTCCTGTGGTAGTCTCGCTATGTTCTAGGTCATGGAAAACGCTGTCACGAACGACCGTTCGGCCACCGACAGATCCCAGATTGGGGTCCCACATGCGACCCCAGTCGACCGGGATTCCGCCTCCCACCGGATAGCGCACCGCTGCCGACTGCCCATGTGGCATCCAGAACACAGAGCCATGAGTTTGGTCGCTTCCCGATCCGCCGAACCGCGCTACGCGAACAAAGAGCGTCGCAAAGCACACGGGGTAACGTATACGCCGAAGGTACTCGCGGACTTCGTTGCATGCGAAATCGTGAAAGCGGCACCCCAAATCTATCGCGACCCGATCCGTATTCTCGATCCGGCCGTGGGAGACGGGCAACTACTGGTCAGTCTCTTGGACGAGCTTGCTGGAAAAGGCGTTTCGGACGTTGAAGTTCATGGGTTTGAGACCGACGAAGATGCCTTGAGCGTGGCACACGCGCGGCTCGCAAAGCGCTTTAATGGGACGGTTCGCTTTCGCCTCGTCCGAGCGAACTTCCTATCGTTTGTTTTGGATAATTTCGACAGATCGAGGTGTCTGTTCGCCACCGCACAACCACCATATGACATTGTGATCGCCAACCCCCCTTATGTTCGCACTCAGATTATCGGTGCAACGAAGGCTCAGAACTTGGCAAAGTTGTTCGGCTTGTCCGGGCGCGTTGACCTCTATCACGCATTCGTTCTCGGCCTGTCTCTAGTGCTGGCTAGCAATGGCATATCGGGCATCATTGTCCCCAATCGCCTAATGACAACGAAATCGGGGGCAAGGGTCCGCACGACTCTACTCGAGCGGCTCAACCTTCTCCGTGCGTGGGATTTGGGAGACACGAAGCTCTTTGATGCAGCCGTCTTGCCGGCCGTGCTCATTGCACGTCGTAGAACCAAAGATCAGCCAGCTACGAAGTTCACTTCCATATACGAGACCAGCGATGTCGCTACGGCAGCTGCAGCTAATCCTATCGAAGCGCTTCAAAAAGAAGGTGTGGTCACTGTGGACGACGGAAGACGATTCGCCGTACGCCACGGTGAGCTAAACACGGGCGGGACGTCGGGCATTTGGCGTATCTCGACTAAAGCGATTGATAGCTGGTTAGCCGAAGTCGAGCGTCACCGTTGGTGCTGTTTCGGTGACATTGGCAGAGTGCGCGTAGGCGTGAAGACCTGCGCCGACAGGGTGTTCATACGAGAGGATTGGGATGCGCTGGCCGACGCCGATCGGCCGGAGCTGTTGCGCCCGGTTGCCACGCATCACATAGCGCGGCAATACCGTGCTCTCGCAACTGACCGGCCACGCCAAATCCTCTATCCGCACGAGTTGTTCCAAGGCCGTCGTCGCGCCGTGGACCTAAGGCACTACCCCGCAAGTCGCACCTATCTGGAAGCTCACCGCCAGACCCTCCAACGGCGGAGGTACGTCGTCGAGGCAGGACGGGCATGGTACGAACTCTGGGTTCCTCAGGATCCGAGTGCGTGGCCGTTGCCTAAACTGGTCTTCCGCGACATCGCAGAGAAGCCTGCATTCTGGCTCGATACCTCCGGTTCGATTGTCAACGGCGACTGCTACTGGTTGAAGCAAGACGCAGCGATTGACGGACTTGCACAAGATGACATTCTGTGGCTGGTCGCCGCCGTAGGGAACTCGACACTTATTGAGCGGTTCTACGATTTTCAATACAATAACAAGCTGTATGCGGGGCGCCGGAGATTTGCCACGCAGTATGTCGAGAAGTTTCCCTTGCCAAATCCACATAGCAGCATTGGACGAGAGCTCACGGTGGCGGCTAAGCGTGTGTTCGAGAACATGCCATCGCCCCAAAGCGCCGAGATCATGGACGAAGTGGACGCGATGGTCTGGGAGGCATTTGGCTTGCGGCCACCACCTCCTACCGGGGATCGTCGAAGAAAGTCGGTGGGAGGTGGATCTGGAATTTCCTGTTCAACACAAGGCCTTGGAATTGGGCAAACCGGGCAAAGAACATCTCGCCGGTAACGACGCACAGGCTCGTCAAGGCGACATCGCCGTCAGCGATCGTCCCACCGAACACGGCGAAGCGGATATCGCAGTGACGAATCTGCACGTTGCCAATGTGAGGGATGTCCAACGGATCTGGGCTGTGCGGATCCACCAAACCCAAATCGATGGTTGTAGATGTCTGGAGCTTCACCTCCAGCAACTGGTGCCGGATGTCTGGAGAGCGGCCGTCATCCCCGTAGACCGAGTAGCCTAGGTGTTGGCAGACGAGCCTATGGAGCAGTGCGCCCCGATTCCTTTCTTGATCACGTCCAGGATCTGTCAAGTAAGCACCGACCAATGGACGCAAGCGCTCGAACACAGCCTTGATGGACAATAATTCCCCAACTCGTGGCAGAGCCGTGGGGTGAACGTCGACCAGGTCGGCTTGGTCAGCGACCAAATGCGTTAGCGGGACGGTGTCGGTTTCGGTAGCCAACTCAGTAGATGCGTGAGAGCGAAGCATGCGAGCTTGGTATTTTCTGGTGATCGTTCTCGTTGTGTCCAGTCCTGCTAGGTGCTGACCGGACACTACTCGTACTTGCGTGATCGTTTCGTCTTCATCTAGCCGACTCACGCGAACAACGACCGCGCCTCCGCCGCCGCCCACAGCCGCTTCGCCCGCTCGTCCAGAACCCGTTCCAGAACCAGAAACTTCCCACGTATCGACTGCGTGACGGCGTCTTCCATGACCATCGAGCCTCCTTGCCGAAGACCTCTATCGTAGCATTTATAGGAGCGAGACGCCTAAGGAGTGCTCTACAACGCCCGAAGTGCCCTCTCCACCGAAATGGACACCACGCTGTTGCGGTAGCGCGGGCTTGACCGCCCGAACGTCAACACGTTGCGCACGCTGTCCGGTTCGATGCCGTCGAGCGCCCAGTCGGCGGCGCGGTAGTTCTCGTGGTACACGCCGGCGGTCAACGCGAAGCCAGCGGCGAACGCGTAGCGAAGCCGCGCGTCCACGGCGCGGTGCGCGGAGGCGAGGGCCGGGAAAGCGCCCCGCTCGCCGACGAAGGTGGTGGCGTAGGCGCCCGAACCGCGCGAGCGCAGGAAGTTCAGCGTCAGGTCCAGGGCCGGGCGCCAAAGGCCGGGCAGATGCACGCGCGCTCCCGATGTGGCCACGCGCTCGCCGGTGTCGTAGCGCCAGTCCAAGCGGTCGAACAACGCCCGCCCCAACGTCGCGGCGCGACGGCGGTGGCTGTCGTGGAAGATGTGCGCCGAAGCCCGCGGCGCGTTGTAGGAGACGTCCATGTGCCAGCCGACCGAGGCGTCGCTCCGCAGGCCGAGCACCGAGCGCGGGTAGTCGATGGCGCACCGGCTCGCGCCCACGCCGGCGGCGAAGCCGCTGGCCGGCGCGTCGTAGCGCAACGTCGCTTGCCATGCCGTCTCGTTCCGGGCGGCTTGGTGGAAGCGGCGCGTCAAGGGGTTGTTGGCGCTTTGCGGCGCGAACGGCGCGGCGTCCCGGCGGGCCGTCTCGGCGCGAGCGTCAAGACGCCAACCGGCGACAAGGTTGCGGCGCGCTTGCAGCCAAAGCCGCGTTTCGGTGTTCCCTTCCACCTCGGCGGGCGAACGCGCGAGCTTCTCCTCGCCGATCCCCAGCGCCAAGCGAAGGCCGCTCCGCGCCCGGTAACGGGCGCGCAATTCCGTCTGCCGGCGGCGAAAGGCGTAGCCGACCGCAAGGCGCTCCGGGGTCGCCACCAAATCGCCGAGCACCGGCGTGAAGCGCAACGGCGGGCGCTGGTCGCGGCGGTCGCTGCGTTCGTGCCCCAAGGTGACGGCCAAGCGGCGCGTCAAGCGGCTCACCACGCGCAGCGCATGGTGGCGGGATTTGCGCCTGCCGTCCAAGCCCGCGCCCGCGAGCGGCGCTGTCGCAAGGCGCTCGCCCGTCGAGTAAGGCAGAAACGGCGCGTTCTGCCGCGCTTCGCCGGCGCTTGCCCGGGCGTTCAGCACGGTGTACTCGCCGAGGCGCAAGCGGGACACCAGCCGCACGGACTGCGCGTGGTTGCTCGGCGCGGCGGCGCTCTGCAGCACGGCCGGGCCGGTCGCGTACGGGTTGTCCCAAACGAGTGCCAAGGCGTCGTTGTCGAAACGCGCGCGTCGGTAGTCCACGGCGACGAGACCCGCGTCGCCTCGGTGGCGCCAGCCGCCGCGCCAGCCGCTGGCGCGTTGATCGACGGGCGCCGGCAACGCGGCGGCTTGGTAGAGCGCGTCGCGGAACGTCTGCGCCACGCCGCGCTTGCCTTCGCGGAAATACCCCGCGCTGAGCGTCGACCGGGCCGTTGGTTGGAACCAGAGCGCCAGCTCCGAACGCCGCCGTTCGGTGGCCAACGCCACCGGCCGCGTCGCCTCGGCGAGCGCGGTCATGGCGGCGGTGCTTGATGCCCGCGCCCACGCGGCCGGCAGCGCGAGCGCAGCCGCGTCCATGCGAAACGGCGTGCGCGCGTCGGCGGCGACTTTGCGCGGCAGTTGCCGGTGGCGCGCCACCAGCCCGTACCGCCCGGCGCGCCGCAGTTCCAACCGCGCCTCGCGCGCCGGCAAGCCGAGGTCGCGGCCAACGGCTTGCAACACAGCGCCTTGCTTGGAGACGACGCGGTAGTCGCCGCCAAGGCGCAAGTAACCGCCGGCGCGGTCGATGCCGTTGTCGCGCCCGAACCGCGCCTCGCCCCGCGCGGCGTGCAACGCGCCGGCGGCAAGCGCGCCCCGGCCGGTGGTGGCGCGGTCAAACGCGCACAGGCGGCAGGGCCAGCGGCTGGTGTCCACCTTGCCGTAATTCACCGGATAGTCGCCGCGCGCCGCGCCGGCAAACGCCACGGCGAGAAGCGCGATGCCCCAGCCGGCCTTCATCGGCGCAGCAGATTGCCGGAGGGGTGGTTGGAACCGTGTACCTGCGCGTGGCAGTTGAGGCAGCCGCCGGCGAACAGGAACTCGGCGCCGAAGTCGCCCGGCGCGCGCTGCGCAAGCTGCGGCAGGCTGCGATGCCCCACCGAGGAATGGCAGCCTTGGCACAGCTGCGGCGGGCGGCGCACCAGCAACGCCGGCTGGTTCGCGCCGTGCGGCAGGTGGCAAATGCCGCAATCCTCGGCGGCCGGCGGATGCTCCCAGAGAAACGGGCCGCGCAGCTCGGCATGGCACTCGGTGCAGGCTTCGTTGCCGCCGGGTTCGCGGGCGAGCCCGGCGTTGCCGCCGTGCGGATCGTGGCAGTCCGCGCACACCAGCGCGCCTTCGCGCAGCGGATGCGACGAGAGCTTGGCGAGATCGGCGCGCACCGCTTGATGGCAAGCCGCGCACATGGCCGTCTGCCCGAACCGTTCGCGCACCGGGTCGCGCGCGCCGTGGATGCGGTGGCAGTCGGCGCAGCCGACATCCGCCTGTTCGTGGACGCCGCCCGTCCAGCGCGCCCGTCCGTAGTCCGCGTGGCAGGCGAGACAAAGCTGATTGGCCAAGTCCGGCCAGACGTTGGCGCGGGCGCCGAAGCGCACCATTGGCGCGCGCCGCTCGTCCTCGGCCAGCCGGCGCTCGCCGTGGTCGCCCACCGGCCCGTGGCAGGCTTCGCATTGCAGGCCGGCGGGCGGACGCGCCGCGCCTTGGACGAACGGCGAACCCGGAACGCCGGGATGACCATGCACCGTCGCGAACACGGCCGTTGTGGAGAACGGCGTTGTGGCGCAGTCTTCGCCGCCGCCCACCGCGGCGGGCAGCGGCGGCGTGCCGCAACGCAGCGGCGGCACTTGGGCGTCCGCCTCCGCGTCGTGGCAGCGCAGGCAGGTGTCCGCGCCGCGGCGCGAGTAGTCGCCGGCCGCAAGGCGCGCCACCAGCTCGTCGTGGGCGGCGCCGCCGGGTTGGGCGCGAGTGGCACCGTCGGGTTGGGCGCGGGCGGCGCCGCCGGGTTGGGCGAAAACAAGCGGTGCCAGCAACAGCCACGCCCACAACGCGAACGTGCGCCAGCGCACGCTATCCACGCTAGAAGTTCCCCGCGCTCACGTACAGCTCCAAGATGGCTTCTTTGTCCCGCTTCGACAGCGACTGGTAGCGTTTGCGCATCTTCGGCGCCATGCGGCGGCTGCCGTCGTCGAAGGCGCGGAACTGCGCCGCCAGATAGTCGCGCCACTGCCCGGCGGTGATGGCCAGGTCGGACTCCGCCGCGCTGCCGCCCTGCAAGTGGCATTTGCCGCATTTCACGGCGTGAACGCGCGCCCCGCGCCGCGCCAAATCCGCGTCGAACGCCTGCTCGCGCGGGCGCCAAGGCTGCCCCGCGTAGTGCCGGGCGACCGCTTCCACTTCGGCGTCCGTCAGCGCCTTGGCGACCGCGTTCATGTTCGTTTCGCTGCCGTCCGGACGTGTTGCCACGCGGCCCTCCCGAAAGCCCGTGCGGTAGCTCTCCAAGAGGTCGATGATGGCGTAGTCCGAAAAGCCGCCAATCGAAGGCACCTGCGGATCGGTGCTGCTCCCGCCTTCGCCGTGGCACGCGGCGCATTCCTCGACAAGGGGCTCGCCACTTGCGCCCCGCCCCGGCGCGTCCTCCGCGCCGCCGCCCACGGCCGCCAGCAGTAGCACAGTGAGGCGCCACCCTCCGAGCGGGACGCAACGCGGCGTTGTGGCGCACGGCACCGCGGCAACTGCCAAGCGCATGAAGACGCTGGAGCTTCTTTGCATACGGCAGAATCGTAGCGCAACGTAGGTCAATGGCTGTGGGCGATGCACGGGCGAAGTTCGGCACCAACCTTCGAGCATTGAGGCAAGCTCAGGCACTGACGCAAGAAGCGCCGTGGTGATCAACAACCTCACCATGGGCGGCTACGACGACAAGATGCCCGTGGCCATGGAGCGCTACGGCGTCGGCAACCAATCCGGCGACTACGCCGGGGTGGCGCGCGCCCTCGGCGCCAAGGCGATCCACGTGCGGCAGGTGGCCGAGATCGGCCCCGCCATCGAAACCGCCAAACGCGCCAACGCCGAGGGGCAGGTGGCGGTGATCGAGATCCGCACCCGCCAGGAGACGCGCTTTTCGGTGTATCCGGACCTGCTCAAACCCGCCGCCTGACCAGCACCGGAAGATCGGCTCGGAGTAGATGCGCCGGACATCTGCCGCGTCGTGGCGCGGCGGGAGACCGGCCGCGCCGCCAGCGACATTCAGCCACTGGTGCGGGATCTGGAAGCGGCTCTGGTGCGCTGGCGCTCGTAGTCACCCTCGTCTGGGAGGAGAAACCGGCAAACGCGAGCCTCTTCCTGTCGGAACGGCCAAAATCCCCCTTGAATTCGCCTGCACCTTGTGGTGTAGTCCCTCCTGCAACGTCATTCCGTGGACAACCCGCTTGTCGGGTTAGCCGCTGAATACAACAGCCGAAACCCAGCAGGAGTAGCTACCTGCGCACGGGCGCGGCGAACAAGCGGCACCTTCCTTCGTGTCTACGGAGCGACGTTGCAAACGGCCCGGCACCTGGGGTGCTGGGAACACCTGCAACGACTGAGGAAGGAGGAATCCATGAACGAGGAATCCACGGACGCGAGCGACGAGGACATTTGGAAAGTCATCATAGACTCAATCGCTGAAGCAAACCGTGAGATCGGTAAAGTCAACATCCTCATCGCCGGCCGCACCGGCGTCGGCAAGAGCACGTTGATCAACGAGGTCTTTCACGGTCGTTTTGCCGAGACGGGTCAAGGCAAGCCCGTCACGAAGAAGACGCGCAAGATCCAGAAGAAAGGTATCCCGCTAACGATATACGACACGAGAGGGTTCGAATTGAAGGAGTACGAGCAGGTCCGCGACGAGTTGGAGGATCTGGTTCGCAAGAAGAGTGCCAAGGACCCCCAAGCACGCCTCCACGCCGCATGGATTTGCATTGCCGAAGATGGCAGGCGCGTGGAGGAAGCCGAAATATGGCTTCACCACATGCTGGCCGAACACATGCCGGTACTCGGCGTCATCACCAAGGCACGTAGCGATCGCGGGTTCAAAGCCGTCGTCCAAGAGCTTCTGCCTAAGACGAAGAGTGTCGTGCGGGTGCGGGTGTTGCCGGAGGAACTTGATGATGGGCACAAGATGCCTCCGTATGGGTTGAACCGTCTGGTGGAAGCGACGGCGAATCTGGTTCCCGAAGCATTCCAACAGGCATGGGCAGCCTCTCAGAAAGCCAGTCTCGATGAGAAGAAGAAAGCGGCACACAAGGCCGTGGTGCAAGCCGCTACAGCGGCGGCGGGAGTCGGCTTGGCACCCATACCTGTGGCCGATGCCATAGCGTTGGTCCCGATTCAGATCACGATGCTGGTCAGGATTTCGAAAATCTTTGGAATTGATCCTTCCCGGGACTTCCTGCGCACCTTGGTCGCGGCGATAGCGGGGACGGCGGGAGCTACCCTGGTGGGACGCGCAATCGTCTCTGGTTTGCTGAAGCTGAGCGGGGTCGGCACGCCGATGGGCATTGTCATCGCCGCCACAACAGCCGGCACCCTCACTACGACGTTAGGCGAGGTCTACATCGCCGTGCTGGCCAAGCTGTTTGAGGACACTGGCGAGGCACCGTCAACAGATGAGATTGAGCGGGAGTTCAAGGACCGTCTGTCGCGCCGCCAAGGAGGTCGTAGCTGATCAGTCGCCGTAGCCGCCCCCGCCTTGCCCGGGGCCCTTCTCCGTCTCGGCCTCCATTCCCGCCACCGCGCGCTCCTTCGGGGCGCTGGCGTAGGCGCCGCGGAAGTCGCGGAACGGGCCGTCGCGCCATTCCAAGGCGGCTTTCAGGCCGTCGTCGCGCACCCGGCGGCCCCACTCGCGGGCCGCGTCGCGTTGCGCGGAGAGGGCTTGGATCTCGGTGCCGGAGTGGAGGCCGTCGCGGATGCCTTGGGTTTCGTATTGGCGGTTCACGGCCCGCTTCGAGTACATCAGCATCTCGTTGTCCACATGCGCCATGCGGCGGGCGAACTTCTCCGTGAAGTCCGCCAGTTCGTCTTTCGGCACCGCGTAGTTGGCCCAGCCGAGGCGCGCCATCTCGGCGCCGGAGAACGAATCGCCCACATAGGCGAACTCGCGCGCTTTGCAAGGGGGCAGGTGCCAAGGCGTCCACATCATGTCCATGGTGGTCATGGCGCGCACTGGCGGATAGCCGACCTGGGCGTCCTCGGCGCAGATGCGGAAATCGCACACGGTGGCGAGCTCGGTGCCCCCGGCCAGGCAGTGGCCTTGGATCTGCGCCACCACCGGCTTGGCGAGTTCCCAGATGATCCAGTTGGTCATCACCACGTGGCGCGCCCACTGCGTCTTGCCGGGGTGGGTGGAGCCGGTGTCCGGCAAGCCGGAGCGGGGGCTCACGAAGTCGAAGTTCGCGGCGGCGCGCGCCGGCGAAAGGTCGTAGCCGGCGGAGAACGACCGGCCGGCGGCGCGCAGCACGATGACGCCCACCGCGTCGTTGCTCTCGGCTTCGCGCATGGCGTCCATCACCTCGCCGCGCAGGTTGTTGCTGAGCGCGTTCAGCTTTTCGGGCCGGTTCAGGGTGACGAACGCCAAGCGGCCGTCGGTTTCGTACTGGATGTCGGTGTAAGGCACGGGCTTCCCCCTCGCAGCGCTCTACTGTTGCTCGGCGATCTTATCCGCTTCCAAGCGCCGCAGCATGGGGAGGTTGAGGTCGATCTTCGCTTGCGCCGACCACTGCGCCTGTTCGGAGTTGATGGCGTTCACGTTCTCGAACGTCGCCAATTGGCCGACGCGCGGTTTGGCGCTGAACACCGTCAGCGTGCGGCCGGCGATTGCCCAGTGGTAGTCGCCGTACACGCCGTTGTAGTCGTCCATTCTTTCCCGTCCTCCGTCTGGTGGGCCGTTCGGTTGAGCTTGCAGGCGCGCCAGCCGCGCGGTGTGCGCCTCGGCGTTGAAGAACCACAGCAACGCGGCGGCGACGAGCAGCAGCGCGCCCATGAGAAGGAAGTCCTGCGCGAAGCTGAGATGGCCCGACACCTTTGCGAACGCGATGCTGCCGGCGCTGCTGCTCAAGTTGGCCAAGGCCATGTACACGGCGAACTGCGTCGCCGCCACCTTCGACCAGCACAGGTTCATGAACAAGGCGATGATGGCCACGAAGACGAGCTGGCTGGCGATGGCGTTCACCATCGCGAGGGGGATGAGGGTGTCGAGGTTCTGCCAGAGCGCCGGCGCCAAACCGGCCAAGAGGTGGCAGGCAGCGCTCAAGAGCAACGCGCCGAGCAGGAAGCGACGGGCACCGGCCCGGTCGATGAGCGGACCCAACAAGGCACCCGCCGCCGCGGCGCCGACGCCAATCCAGATCTGGGCCAACGTGTACTGCTCGGCGTTGTACCCGAGCGAACCCGCGAACGCCAGGAACACCGCCCCGGCCACTCCGTCGCGAACGCGATTGACGAACTCCACCGCCACGAGCAGAAGACTCATGGGCAGCACCAACACCCGCGTCAAGTCGCGGCCGCTTTGCCGCAACGTCGTCGCCGCCGTTTCCGCCCGCACGGTCGCTTCGCCCGCCATCCACGGCAGCAGCCGCTCGCCCGGACGCTCGCGCGCGGCGGCGGCGAAACAGAAGATCGCAAGCACCGTCAGCGCGCAACCAAGCGCCGCGGCGACGAGGCCGAAGCGCGTCAACAGCAAAGCGCACACATAGCCGTAGGCCGACATACCCAGCACTTGGCCGCACGCCATGAAGGCGTTGGCGCGACCGCGTTCGTTGGCCGGCAACACGTCGATGGCCATGCCGTCCACGGCCACGTCCTGCGAGGCGGCGAACGCGTTGACCACAACCCCGGCAACCATCAACACCCTCAGCGACCGGTCGTCCAAGCCATCCAAAGGCAGCAACGCGGCGATGGCGGCGAGCGCGAGAAACGACGCCACCAACCCGCCTTGGGCGAGCAGCACCCAAGGCCGGCGGAAACCCATTGTCGGAAATCCGAAGCGGTCCATCAGCGGCCCGGCGAGCAGCTTGAAGGCCCACGGCAACGTGACCACGCCCTTGAACACCGCGATCGTCGCCACGGTCTCCCCCCGCTCGACGAGCCACGCGGGAATCGCCACCGACAGCAAGCCGATGGGCACGCCCTGCGCGAAGTAGAGCGTGGTGAGGGCGCTGAACCGCAAGGGCTTGCTGCGCGTGAGGACAAGCGACATGGCCGCGCAGCCTACCAACATCGGCGCCGCGTTCGGGCTTCTTTGAGCGCGTTACACTACGAATCGAAGGGCAGGCGAGGGTTGAGCGCGCCCTGCGGGGCGCGCCTGCCGCAATAGTTGACTCATTCTGTGAGGTCTGCGCTTCTCAAGCTCTCAAGAAGGTAGGAGGCTTAAGCGATGAGGGATTTCGGCGGCAAACTCGCGGTCATCACCGGCGGCGGCACCGGCATGGGTCGGGCGCTCGCCCGGGCGCTGGTGGCCGAAGGTTGCGACGTGGCCACTTGCGACGTGTTGATGGACAACCTCGCCGAGACCAAGCGGCTGTGCGAGCAGGAGGCGTCGCAAGGCCGCGTGGTGAGCGTTCATCGTTGCGACGTGTCGGATGAGGAGCAGGTGTGCGCTTTCCGCGACGCGGTGCTGGAGGCGCACCAAACCGATCATGTTGACCTGCTCTTCAACAACGCCGGCATCGGCGGCGGCGCGAGCTTCGTGAACGGCAGCCGCGACGAGTGGGAGCGCACGTTCAACATCTGCTGGGGCGGCGTGTACTACTGCTCGCGCGCTTTCGTGCCGCTGTTGGTGGCGAGCCCGGAGGCGCATCTCGTCAACACCAGCAGCGTGAACGGATTTTGGGCGACGCTGGGGCCGCGCAGCGCGCACTCCGCCTATAGCGCCGCCAAGTTCGCCGTCAAAGGCTTCACCGAGGCGCTGGTGACGGATTTCGCCAACAACGCGCCGCATGTGAAGGTGTCGGTGGTGATGCCGGGGCACATCGGCACCTCCATCGCCATCAACTCCCGCCGCATCTTGGCGGGCGGCGGCAGCGGGCCGGAGGACCTAACCGCCGCCCGCGCCCGCTTCAAGTCCCTTGGCATGGCCGAAGACGTCTCCGACGACCAACTGCGCGAGATGATCGCGCAGATCGGCACGCGCTTCCGCGACGACGCGCCCACCACCGCCGAACAGGCAGCGGCCATCATCTTGGACGGCGTGCGCGAAGAGCGCTGGCGAATACTCGTCGGCGCGGACGCCCACCGCTTGGACGAGATGGTGCGCGACACCCCGGAGGAAGCCTACGAAGAATCGTTCCTCGCACGCCTGCGCGAGCACGCCGAGTGGCGCCTCGGCTGAGTGCAGCACAGCGAGAATGGGGAAGCCGGGAGCGGCCGGGAATGCCTACATGGAGGATTGGGAGGTCACTCTTCGTTTTTTCCACGGGTTTACCGATCAGCGTTACAAGGGGACACGCAGCCCAAACACGGCGAATGTCGACGGTTTTGGCGATCACGCGACGTACACCGCGGCCGACTGTTGGAAGATCTTCGGTCACCTGAACATTTCATCGTAGCCGACATCGCCAGGCATCAGCAGCATGTAGGCGAACGAGCGCACTTGAAGCTCGCGGTAGACGGCGATCGGCGGTCCAGCATCGGGATAGGGTTCCCCGTGATGTGACGCGATCTCGATCTTTGGGTTCATGTTGGCGTGGCTGTAGACACACGGCCGTGCCTCCTGCTCAGCGCGAGTGCCGTCATGTCGGTATTCGACAAGAAAGACGCGTTGCGCCGTAGCGGGCCGCACACGGAAGAACTCCTTTATCACGTTGCGATTGAAATGGATCTGATGCCACCGGTCACCCGCCTTCGGGACTTGTGCGACAAGGAAACGATCGGTGACGCCAACCAGCAGGTCGACATCCAACGGGGCTGCGGTCGGCGTTCTTTCCAAATCCGGCTCAACGTCACGCGGCTGGCGGCGTCCGCGTACAACATTCTGCGCCGCCCGTTCGAGCGCGCTTTCCCCTATTGTTGCAGTTTGAGGTCACCCGAGGTTGGAGAAATGCGGTGATTTGCTTAGTAGGCTTTGAGGGCGGTGTGGTTGCCGGTCAAGGTCACTGGCAGTGAGGTTGTCCGGGTGGCCGACTTTCGGGCATCCGCGGGACCCGGAAGCGATTGCCCTGTTGTTTTCGGGAACGAAAAAAGCGGTCTCCTTTGGTACGATGTCGCTGTGTGGAACAAACATCGAAGGAGACCGCCGAAGTGAATCGTATCAGGAAAGAAGTCAGCGGCAAAACCGCAAGCGCGCTGGAAATCCGGTTCGAGCCCCAGAGCCTCACGTCGCACGCCGGCCTGGTGGTGTTCCAGCGCCTGTTCTCGCGCCTCCAACTGAAGGAGCGGCTGCGCGGCTGCTTTCGGCACGAGTCGGGACGGCGCGCCTACGCGCCGCACGTGGTGACGCTGCTGCTGGTGGTGCATCTGCTGCTCGGCTGCCGCGAGCTGCGCGACATGGCGCGCTACCGGAACGACGAGGCGGTGCGGCGCGCGGTCGGTCTGCGGCGGCTGCCGGACGTGTCGACGGTGTCGCGGGCGCTGTCGGACGTGGACGCGCGCGGCGCCGACCGGGTGCGGGCGCTGTCGCGGGACATGGCGCTGGAGCGGCTGCGCGCGCTGGGGCCGCGGCGGGTCACGGTGGACTTCGACGGCACGGTGCTGGCGACGCGGCGGCTGGCGGAAGGTTCGGCGGTGGGCTACAACCCGGGCAGGAAGGGCGAGCGCAGCTACTGGCCGCTGTTCGCCACCGTGGCGCAGACTGGCCAAACGCTCGACCTGCTGCATCGGCCGGGCAACGTGGCGGACTCCACGGGAGCTGTTGATTTCATTGGCGAAAGCATGGAGCGGCTGCGCGCCGCGCTGCCGCGCGCCCGCCTGGAGACGCGCATGGACTCGGCGTTCTTCGACGGCGGGCTGCTGGACGAGCTGGAGCGGCGCGGCGTCGACTACTCGGTGTCCGTGCCGTTCGCCCGCTTCGCCGACCTCAAGGCGGCGGTCGAGGGCCGCCGCCTCTGGCGCCGCGCCGGCCCCGGCCTGGCGTTCTTCGAGCCGCGCTGGAAGCCCGCCAGCTGGGATGGCCGCCGCCGCGTGGTCGTCGTCCGCCGCCGCGTTCCGGCGCGCCGCAAGGAGCCTCTCCAACTCGACCTGTTCGAGCCCCGCGAGCACGGCTTCGAGTTCAAGGCCGTCGTCACCAACAAGCGCGTCCGCGCCCGCGCCGTCGCGCTGTTCCACGAAGGCCGCGGCACCCAGGAGGCGACGTTCGCCGAACTCAAGTCCCAATGCGGACTCGGCTACGCGCCCAGCCGCAAGGAAGCCGCCAACCGGCTCTTCTCCCTCGCCGCCGTGCTCGCCCACAACCTCGGCCGCGAACTCCAAATGGCCACCCGAGCGCCTCTCCGGAGCACCACCGCCAAACGCTCCCCGCTCTGGGCCTTCGCCCAATTGCGAACGATGCGCAACGACTTCCTGCTTCGCGCCGGCCGATTCCTCAACCGCGCCGGAAAACCCGTCCTTTCCATCATGAGCGACGACAAGGCGGAAACCGTCATGTCCGAATACCTTGCCGCCCTCGCCACATAGTTCGGCAAAAACCTGCAACAATAGGGTTTCGTCAATGGCGTGTATGTCCGCTGCGCGCTCGTCTAGAAAGCGATCCCAAGACGCGACGTCGAGAGTCTCGTCGGCCTCCGACCGCATGACGCTGAATGCTTCAATGTTCTGGCGAAGCCCGCCAGGTGTGAGGTTGCCCGAGCCGACAATCATGGTCCGGCGACCGTCCGGATACTCGAACCGCGCAACTTTGGGATGGAACAGTGCGTTGGTGGGGTTTCGGAAGACTTGGACGTTCAGGCGTTCGAACTTCTGTTCAAGCTCCTGCAGGCGGACAAGCGTGTTGCGGGTGGTGACCGCGTCGATGCCGACAAGCAACGACATCGACGATTCGCTCAGGAAATGCTGTATCTCCGGGTCGCCGATCAGTGAATCGACCCCGCCCTGTGACGCGAAAGCAAATATGCCACTACATGACTCCGCGCCTTGGGATGCGTCAATAATGGCTTCCAACAGATAGATCGTGGCGGGCGACGCCGGATCTTGGAAGTGTATTTCGCAGTCCATCGCCGCCCTTATCTACGGAGTTTGCCCGCCCGCCGACCGCGGTGGATGGGCTATGAGCTTGTCATACGGAACGGCCTTGGGTCCTTTCGCCTTCTTAAATGGCGGTTTCGAGAAGACGAGTATGTACTCGTGAACATTCTTGAAGAGGAAATTCGGCGGATAAGGATAGCTGCCGAAAATCGGACGTTGACCATTTGCCGATCCCCATCGACCGCCCGTTCCGTCCTTCGACCAGACGATTTCGGTTACCATAACGAAGCCGATTTCCCGAAGGATGGTGCCGAAGTCTGCCGCGAGAGGAAACGTCAGAAGCCCGTGGTCGGTATGCTGATTTACGTTGGCAGTGACAAAGCAGCACTTGCGTCCGGGTTGCAGAACTCGGAAACACTCGTCAAAGACCAGACGAATCTCCTGTAGGAAACGACGATAACCCGCCAGCTTGCCGAGGTTCGCGCGAGCGGTGCCGTAGTGGGCCTTATTCCAGTATGGCGGACTGGAGACGACGAGAGAGACGGAGTCGTCCTTGATGAACGAAAGATCGCGGCTATCGCGGTGGATCACTTGTAACAGATCGGCCGCCGTCGATTGGCCGTTCGCAAGGTGCCCGCAATCGCGCCGGATGATGTTGACATACTTCCTGCTCTGATCCACACAGAGCACCTTGCGGCCAAGAGGCACCGCGGCTTCGGCCGTCGTGCCAGTGCCGGCGAACGGATCCAGAACGGTCTCGCCATGCCAGCTGAACAACTTGATGAGGCGGTGCGGAATCTCGACCGGGAAGACGGCAGGATGCTCGTCGTGGGTGGTGTTCGCGATGCGCCACACCGTTTTCGTGTATTCGCGCCACTCTTCCTTGGTCAATTTGCTCTTCTGCTTAACGGCTTCGGTGACTCGACCCATCGGCATTCCTCGTCAGCAAAATGCGCTGGTGAAACGCCAGCGCGTCTTGTCGCTTTCGTCAACGGCAACGACATCGCGCGCGAACGTGCGCAGAGAGCCGATGAAGGACGGCGCGACACCAGCCGCTCCGAGGAGCAAGGCGTCGATCTCGTCCCGCAGGCGTTCGCTGGCGTGTGGTCGGTACGCGATCGTTTGCCGACCTCCGTTGACGCTGACGATCTGCTTCGTCTGCACATCGTCCCACAAGCGAGTCCCGAGACGGGCAAGGGCGTTTTTTTGGACTTCGTTGAAGAGCCGGTCGCCGAACGGGACCCCTAGAACGAAGGCGCGGGTGACGTGGAACCCGTCCTCGGTCGCGTGCCACAGCCAATAGGCAACGCGACTGCCGAGGATGGCGAACGCCCGTGCCGCCTCGCCTTCGGTTGCGAAGCGCAGGGCGAGCACTTTGCTCGTGCTCCATGGTGCGCGGGCGGGCGGAAGGCTGCGGTGTGGTCGGAAGACGTTGAGGAAGTTGTAGGCCGTGCCCGAAACGAAGACGCAATATTCTCGACGTTTGCGGGCGGCTTCCTCGGGCCGGCATGAGCCCACGGAAACGCACATTGTGCGCAGACATGCGGTTCGACGCGCCAACCGCTCGAACACCGCAACGGATTCGTGCCCCGATAGCTTGGGAATGCCGGACGCGATCGAGCTCCCGTTCAACGGTGTGAAATCGACGGTTTCGAAGAGTCGAGCCCGTTGCCGGCTGGTCCACTTGCGCAACGGGCCCGTTTCGATCGTCGTGGCTGCGTCTGCCTCCTTCGTGCTCCGGTAGTAACGAAAAGCGATCGCATTGCGCGTCTTCACCTCCTCGCCAAAGAGGGCATGCGGCTCGCGATCGAAGAACGCGAAGCGCCAGCGCCCGCCGCTGCCCATGATGGCCCGGCGAACCGCGGTCATCTGCGCTCTACCGCTGCAGGCAAGAGAGAGCGGGACGACCATCCCGGACGAGCCTCGGTCCGACCGCGCCAGCTTCCACATCATTTCCAAGAATACCGGGAAGTAATTGGCGCCGGCGATGTTGCCGCCGTTCAGGGAGGCGAAGCGCTGCTCAAGGGCCGCGGCGTCGTCGCGCGGGCCGATTGCCGCGTACGGCGGGTTGCCGATGATCACATCCGCGCCTTGCGCGAGCGCGGGGAACACACTGCCGAGAGCTGTGCCCCGGGCAAAGAGCGTGTCCCCGGTCTCCGAACGGTCTTTGGATGGCGGCACATAGACCGTGTGGAGGGCTGTGCGCAGCGAAGCCAAGGCTGCGGAGTCGTCATCGCCCGACGGCGCGAGCTCGAACGTCAGCGCGTCCGCGACACGCAGGTTGCAACGGATCCGATGCCACAGCGACCAAGGCGCAACTCCCTGCCTCCCGCGGCCCAAAGAAAGGCATTCGTGCAGCAAAACGAAACAGGCCGCCTCAACGGCCATGGGGTTGATGTCGATGCCGAAAAGGCTTCGTTCCACGAAGTCGAAACGATCCCTGTCCGGGTTGGCGGCCACCGCCAAATCGAGGGCCGCCTTGAGGAACACGCCGGAACCGCATGCAGGGTCGAGGATGAGCGGAAGCCCCTTCGCCCCCTTTCCTTGCTCGAGGGCATCGATTGCGGCCTTTGCGATGTACTCGGCAACATCCGAGGGGGTGTAGAAGACTCCTCCTGCTCTCTTTGCGTGCCGGGCTTTGCGTGTGCCCGGACTCTTCATCACGCTGGCCCTGCTGCCGGGGCCATGCATGTCAAGCACATATGGCAGGAGATCCCGTAGCGAGTCGTCGTAGTCGATCGCTTCAAGTGCTTTGATCGCTTCGCGGTCGGCGATCTCGACGATGGCGTCGGAGAGCAGGCGGGGGGGGACGCAGGTGCCCAAGAAACCAAGCCTCAGCGTCGCGCAACGATGCTCTCGCGGAAAGTGCTCCGATGCTGCGGCCGACGATGCGCATGGCGACGATGCCCCACGCCGCTTGAAGGTGTAGTGTTGCGGATGTTGCGGGGGGTTCTTCCCGCCACCGACTGGCCAGCATGTCCGCCCATGCGGCACGCACGGATTCGTGGTCGCTGAAGGAGCGCCGCACGGCCTCTACGCCGGCTCGCACATGGACGGCATACGCCTCGGCGGCGGCAACCAGCGAGCAGCCGGGTGCAGGAACGGAACGGCGGGGCTCGGGGATCAAGCTCGCAAGCGCGGTGCTCATGGCGTTTTGCCTCCTCGCTTGCGGGGGAACAGCGGGATGCGGGCATCAAGGTAGTCGGAGACGGCGTCACGAACCACCCAGGCAAGGGAGACCCGCTTGTCTTTGGCGATGTGCTTGAGATCGGCGTAGTCGTCCGCGTCGAGCGATACGGACACACGCACGGCTTGATCGGCGTTCGTCTCCGCTCCAGTATGTCTCACCACCGTCTCTTTCTCAGTTTGCACCACTTTTCACCACTATGGTGCGACGATGACCAAGAGTCAAGCGAACCGTCCAAGGCCGACATCCAACGCTACACGCAAGACTGGTTGCCCCAAGAACAATGTCGTGGAAGGTGACCAAGACAGGCGATGTCGGGTGTACGCCGTTTGGTGGCGGGTGCGGCCGATCGGGGTATAGACTGCGGTTGTGGCTGGGCAAGCGACATTGCACGACGAACGGGGCCCGGCGATCCACTTCGCCGGGCGCAAGGTCGAGCTTTGCGCGTTGCAGGAGCGGTTGAAGGCGCTGTGCGCCACGGGGTCGCCGCGAGACGGTCTCGCGCTCATCACGGGCGTGCCCGGCGCCGGCAAGACCGAGCTCGCGTCCGTGTTCTTGCGGAGCGCCATGGACGCGCCCGTTGGCAAGTACGGTCGGCGTGTGCGGGGATTGGCCATCGGCACGCCGGCGTTGGACGACGACGCGGAGATGTTCATGGCGATAGCCTCGGCGATGGATGCCCGCAAGGCGGCGCTCAAGGCGCTGGGCGGCGCAAGCGGGACCACTGGCGTCAACCTGACCGTGGCGGGGACGGGTGGCGGCTTCTCGAAAGAACGCGGGCCGCATCCGCATGGGAGTCTGGGCGGCATGTTGCAGCGCACGACGCAAGGGCGCCAAGGTCGAATGTGGAAGGGCAGGGCGCTCGCGCTGGTGATCGACGAGCTCCAAACGGTGAGCGCCAAGGGCATGGTGGCGCTGCGGACGCTGCACGAAGGGTGGCACGGCTGCCCCATCATGCTGGTGGGCGTGGGGCTGCAAAACACGCCGAGCGTCCTGCGCCGCGGCGGTGACGGAGCGGGCATATCGAGGACGTCGCCGCCGCTGGCGCTCTCTCCACTGGCGACGGGCGAGGCCGAGGAAGCCATTGGCCAAGGGTTGCGCAAGCTCGGCTGCCGTGCCTCCGAGGAGACCGTGCGGGCGCTCAGCGCGGCGTCGCACGGGTTTCCCCAGCACATCCACGGCTACATCAAGTCTGCCCAGAGAGCCCACCAGAGGCATGGGCACCTCAAGGACGCGGCCTTGCGAGAAGCGTTGGCAGCAGGCGACGAGGCGCGCGTCAGATATTACGAAGGGCGCTTGGGCGACGATTTGCTCAAGCCCATGCGGTCCGTCGTCGCGGAGATGGATCGTCGCAGCCTGCGTGAACTTGACAGGGACGAAGCGGAGCGTTGCGTGGACGAGGCGGGATTGGATGGGAGAGCCGCTGTGGACGACGCCGTGAAGCACGGAGTGCTGACGCTCGGCGCCAACGGCTTTGTTTCCTTCGGGATACCGTCGTTCCACGAGCACTTGCGAGAGAAGCTGGCGCTCAGGCGCCGTTGACAGCGACACCAGGGTGTTGGCGGCGCATGCCGGTCAAGGGGATGGAAACCACCCTTCCCAAATGACGCGGCCCGACGCATCGCGCTGGCCGGCGTGGATGCGGGCGATGTCGTAGCGTGGCAGCCGGAACGCGGCGACGCAGTGGCCGTTGCCCTTCCAAACGTACGCCGGCAAGGTGTCCATGAGCAACGTCTCGAAACGCGACTCCATTGCCGCCAGCCGCCTCGGATCCGACGGATAGACATGGGCGAAGAAGCCGAAGTCTTCGGTCGTCCGGTTGCAGGAGTCCGTGGCGTAAATTAGCCGTTCACCCTTGCGGTAGACGTCGTAGCGGGATTCGATGAGTCGTTCCCCGCGGTCGAAATGGGCGCCTTCGGCATCCCTCAGCAGTTGCTCCAACAACCTTGGGAGCTTCCCCGGCGCCAAGTACCTTCGCCAGATGTGTTCCCCTCTATCGACAACCAGCGACCAGCCACCCGACTCGTATGGCAGCCACTGAGCGGCGCGGACGCGAAACGCCAACTCGGAGAGCGGTCCGGCCGTCCCCACCAACAGGGCAGCCGCCAACACTCCGGTGGCGAGCGTTCCGCGCGTCACAACGGCGCCGGGTCCTCCCTTCCTCCAAGGGCGCCACGGTCCCCTCGCCTCCCTCGGCAACAGCCGCGCGGCCTCGCGTAGCGCCCAATACGCAAGGAGAACCATGGCTGGAGCGCCGAAGCGCATTTGCAAATCGTTCCATATGGCGCTGCCGTAGTAGAACAGGAGCACCACGAAACAAATCACCGCGGCGGTGATGAACAGCGGATCGCGAACGATCTTCGGCTTCGCCAATGCGAGCAATAGGCCTAGCAGCGCAAACTCCGCCAAGTAGGCGAACAACAGCGACGCCGCCATTTGCGCGAAGGAGGCGTATTGGTCCCAGATGCCTCCGAACGGCAACGGCTTAGCGTAACCGGCCGGCCCCAGCAAGTACAAGCCAATCACCCCGGCCAGCAACGGTGCCGCGCCGAGGTTCCGCCAACTCAAGCTGGCCCGGAAGGAACGGACGCGGCCGCCCGCCAGCAATCCGCCGGTCAGCGCGAGCAAGGCGATGGCGACCAAGGGCGACCACATCAGCAGGCACGCCAAGAGCACGCCAACGGTGGCCAAGAACCGACGATTGCGCCGGAGTTGAACGAGCAGCAGCGCGCCCAAGCCGGCGGTGATGAAGTGCTGCGGGCTCCAAACCAGGTGTTCCATCGTGGACAAGAAAGCAAGTCGTGTCGGCCCCCACTCGTACCACCACTCCAAGCTGCTTCCGCCGAAGGACGTGGCCAGCAGGGCGAAGCCGGCGATCCCTTCGTGCAACAGAACTTCCAAGGCGTCCAAGCCGCTGAACAGGAGGAAGGCGAGCGCGGCTGCCACAGCGCGGACCGTGGACAGCCGCCGCGTGAACAGCAGCAGGACGAGCGCAAGACCGCACCAGGTCCAAGCGGGCACCGCCCAGTTCAACGCCGCCGGCCCGAACCACTTGCCCAGCAGCGCCGGCGCCAAATACCAAGCCGAATAGTAGGTGAGAAGCGGCGGCGGTTCGTCGCCGTAGCCGGCCAGGCGCACCGGCCAAGGCCGGTCGGCCAAATCCAGAAACAGCGCGCGATGCGTGATCCAATCCGTCACCGACCAGCCAAAGAAGCCGCCGGCCGGCGACAGCGCCACAACGACCGCCGCAATCACCAGCGCGGCGAGCGTGGCCGGCGACAACCGGCGCGGCCGCCACGGTCCCGCCAGCAAAGGCGCGATCGCCAACGCCGTCAGGAGGCTCAAGGGGACGCCGAACCACCACTTGAACCAGCTAGCGGTCCAGATCAGAAAAGGCAGCGTCAAATAGGCGATGGCCAGCCGGTGCGGCACGGGCAACGGGTGCGAGCGGGGCCTTGTCATTTGTTTCTCCAGTGCCAATGCCCGTGCGCAACGGCACCGTCACTCGCCATCACGACTATACTCGCTTCCGCCTTGGCAGCGGAAACACCCGTGCCGGAACGACATCGAACAGACGTGCTGATCATCGGCAGCGGCGCCGCCGGGCTCGCCGCGGCGTTGCGATTGGCCGAGCGGTCGAGCGTGTGCGTGCTCTCCAAAGACGCCGTTCGCGGCGGCGCCACCAATCGCGCCCAAGGAGGCGTCGCCGCGGTCACCGCGCCGAACGACAGTTTCGAGGCGCATGTGGCGGATACGGTGGCGGCGGGCGCTGGCCTGTGCGACGAGGACATCGTGCGTTTCGCCGTGTCGCGGGCCCCGGAGGTCGTCGCGCGGCTCGCCGGCTTGGGGGTGCGGTTCGATCAGCAGGAGGGTTCCCCCCACCTCACGCGGGAAGGCGGCCACACGCACCGGCGCGTGCTCCACGTGGCGGACGCCACCGGCGCGGCCATCCAAAAGACGCTGGTGGCGCAGGCGACCGCGCATCCCAACATCGACGTCAAGAGCGGGCGCGTGGCCATCGATCTCATCACCGCGGCGAAACTCGGCCTGGGGCCGAACCGCGTGCTTGGCGCCTACGTCTACAACGCCGATCGCGACCATGTGGAGGTGTTCGAAGCGCCGTTCGTGGTGCTCGCCACCGGCGGCGCCAGCAAAGTCTACCTGTACACCACGAACCCGGACGGCGCCACCGGCGACGGCATCGCCATGGCCTCCCGGGCCGGGTGCCGGGTGGCCAACATGGAGTTCAACCAGTTCCATCCCACCTGTCTCTTTCACCCCCAGGCGCGCTCGTTTCTCATCTCCGAATCCGTGCGCGGCGAGGGCGGGCGGCTCTTGCTGCCGGATGGCAGCCGCTTCATGCGGCGCTTCGACGCCCGCGCCGAACTCGCCTCGCGGGATGTGGTGGCCCGCGCCATCGACCACGAGATGAAGCGTCTCGGCGCGGACTGCGTGTATCTGGACATCAGCCACCGCCCGGCCGAGTTCGTGGAGGCGCACTTCCCGAACATTCTGGCGCGCTGTCTTGAACTGGGCATCGACATGCGCCGGGAACCCGTGCCCGTGGTGCCGGCGGCGCACTACACCTGTGGTGGCGTGGTGGTGGATCGGACGGGCCGGACGGATGTGCCGGGCCTGTACGCGGTGGGCGAGACCTCCTGCACCGGGTTGCACGGCGCCAATCGTCTGGCGAGCAATTCGCTGCTCGAATGCCTGGTGTTCGCGGATGCCGCCGCCGCGGACATCGGCGCCCGCCGCGCCACATCCCTTGGCCGCCGCCCCCCGGCGTCGCCGCCGGCGTGGGACGAGAGCCGCGTGTCCGATTCGGACGAGCAAGTGGTGATCGCCCACAACTGGACGGAGCTGCGGCGCTTCATGTGGGACTATGTGGGCATCGTGCGCACCGACAAGCGCCTGCAGCGGGCGCGCCATCGCGTGGACCTGCTGAAGCGCGAAATCCACGACTACTACGCCCGCCACCGCGTCAGCGCGGACCTCATCGAGCTGCGCAACCTCGTGCATGTGGCGGACCTCATCGTGCGGTCGGCCATCGGGCGCCGGGAGAGCCGCGGCTTGCACTACACGTTGGACCACCCGCGGCCCGCCGCCCGCTCGGCGCCGAGCATCGTGCATCCCGGCCCGGACCCGCTCGACGTGTTGCAGCCGGTGGCGGCGCCGGCGCGCGCGCAGCGTCGCCAGCGCGCCAGCCGGGGCTTTGCGGACAGGTGATGCCGCGGCTGTTGCGGTTATGTTGCTGAGGTGCGCCGCAGGCGGCGATGCGCTTCGAGCCGCCGCACCATGTGCGTGTGAAAGGACGGGATGCCGAAGCCCACCCCGCCTCTCTCCAACGTGAGCACGCCGTGGGCGATGGCTGCGTCCACGGTCGCCTCGCCAGCGTAGGACGCGGCCTCCAAGACGGCAACGGCCTCGCTCTTGCGCAGCGAGTTCCCACCCCATTTGAGCATGGCTTCGATCACCGCCAGCATGGAGTCCTCGTTGGGCAGCATGCTCAACCGTGCGTCGTAGTAGTCGGTTCGCGCCTCGTCTCCCGCCCGGAGCGCATCGTCAAGCGGGGCCCCGCGCGCGAGGTTGCCGTGCTTGGCGATGGCGTCCAGCGCTCCCGCCAAGTAGCCGTGAATGTGCTGGGGAAAGCCGTGGGACGCGTTGGCGAGCGCTTTGGCGCTGGCCTGGGGAATCGCATGCCCCAACGCCAGCATGTTCTTGTCGATCGCCTCCAAGGCCAGCGCTTCGGCAAGTGGTTCGAGTCTGATCGTTTGCGCGACGCGCGAGATGCGGGCCGCCTCGTCGCGGCTTCCCAGCACTTGCGGGAGGTGTTGCAACCCGATGCCCACCAAGAACAGCGGACATCCATGATCGCCTTGATGCAGCACGCACAATGCATCCATCCCCGTTGGACGCACGCGCTGGAGTTCGTCAATGGTGACGACGAGCACCTTGCCTTCCCAAGCTCCCGCATCCTTGGCGCCACGCAACAACTCGAACAAGCTGCCGGTGTGCCGAACGCGCTCCCACGCGATGTTCCCTTTGACGGCGCCGACGCCAACCCCCGCGGTCGCGGGCTTGGTGTCCATCTCGGCCACTTCGCGGCCCACCTCCACGCTGTCGAGCGCCTTGACGATCTCTCGAAACAGTCCAACGTCGCGTCCGAGCAGGGCGGGGTCCACGCGCAACCAGCGCACATCCAACCCCTCCCGCGCCATCGCGCGCTCGGCGAATTCCCGCGCCAGTTGCGTCTTGCCAACGCCCGGCACGCCCACCACCAACGACATGCCTTCGGACGGATCGCCGGTTTCGCACAGGTCGTCGAGACGCTTGTTCAGCGCGGCGAGCTCCTCTGTTCTTCCGGCGAAGTACGGTGGGCGTCCGCGCTGCGAGCGAAGTTTGGCGATGCGGGGCTGGTTCATGGCGGAGAGTGTAGACCTTGCGGCCCGCCTGCGCTTGCCGGCGCCGCCGCGGGAACAAGGCGCCCAGCGTCAACGCGACAGGTCGGCACAACACTGGCGGCGGCTCGGCTATGCTTCGCTTGTCGTAAGTGAGGGGGGAGCGTGTGTGGCGACCTTGGTATCCGCGGCTTCGGCGGACGATGACTTGCCTCGGCGACGCAAGGATGTGCGCGTGACACGCCGGTTCCGCGTCTTGCTCGCGGCCGCCGCTTGCGGCGCGACCGGCCCGGCGGTGTCCGCGGCGCCAGACCTTGTGATCGAAAACGCGCGCGTGTTGACGATGCGCGATGGCCCCGCGTATCGGCGCATGCCGCTCGTTGTGCGCGACGGGAAGTTCGCGGAAGTTCCCGCCGCGGCGGACGCCCGGGTGGTGGATTTGGCCGGCAAGTACGTCATCCCGGGGCTGGCCGAAATGCACGCCCATGTGCCAACCCCGCGCTTGGACAACCCGCACTACCGCGACGACGTGTTGTTCCTGTGGGTGGCGAACGGCGTCACGCGGGCGCGGGGCATGTTGGGCCACCCTTCCCACTTGGAACTGCGCGACGCCTTGGCGCGCCACGAGGTGCTTGGGCCGGCGCTGTTCACGTCCGGGCCTTCCTTCAGCGGCGGCAGCGCCAGGAACGCCGCGCGCGCCGCGGCGCGCGTGCGGGAGCAGAAGGCCGCCGGGTACGACTTTCTGAAGATCCATCCGGGCATGTCCAACGCGGTGTTTCAAGCGGTTGCGGAGGCGGCGAACGGCGCGGGCATCCGTTTCGCCGGCCACGTCACCGAGTCCGTGGGGCTGTTCGCCAGCCTGCGCGCCGGCCAGCACACCATCGATCATCTGGACGGCTTCATCGAAACCCTGGTGCCGCCCGAACGCTTGCAGGGGCGCTCGCCAATGTGGTTCGGCGCCGATCTCGTGGCCGACGTTGCGGAAGACCGCATCCCGGCGCTCGCGGCGGCGCTGAAAGAGGCGCGTGTGGCGGTGGTGCCCACCGAAACGTTGCTGGAGAACGTCACCGGCTCGCTCGCCGCGCTGCAGGCGCGCGCGGAACATGCCTACCTGCCGCGCAACCTGCGGGTCGCCTACGCCCGCGCGGTCGGCCGCTTCGACGAGGCGGCGGCGGCCGAGTTTCTCGGTTTGCGCAAACGCCTCATCAAAGCGGCGCATCAGGCCGGGGTGCCGATTCTGCTCGGCTCGGATTCGCCGCAGATCTTCAACGTCCCCGGCTTCTCGATTCACCGGGAACTCGAGGCGATGGTGGCTGCGGGATTGACCGCGTTCGACGCGCTGGCCGCCGGCACCGCGGCGCCGGCGACTTTCTACGCGCAGAACGCGCGCTGGGGAACGATCGCGCCCGGCCGGGATGCGGACTTCGTCGTCCTCGCCGCGGATCCGCTGGCGAACATCGGCAACACGCGTCGCATCGAAGGGGTGATGGTGCGCGGACGCTATCTCGATCGCGCGCAGTTGGACGCCGGCTTGGCGACCATCCGCGAGCGCTACGCGGCGGCGCCGGCGCGGCGTTGAGGCTGCGCAAGGCGGTACACTCGGCACCGACATGCGCGTGCGAGCGCACGCGGCACTTGCATCCATGCGACAACAGCGGAGGACATCACATGGCGGTTGAGGCAACCATCGAGGAAGGCAAGGCGGCACCCCTCTTCACATTGCCGGACGCGGACGGCAACAAGGTGGCGCTCAAGGACTTCCGGGGCAAACCCGTTGTCGTGTACTTCTATCCGCGCGACGACACGCCGGGCTGCACCAAGGAGGCCTGCGGCTTCCGCGATTCGTGGCAAGACGTCCAAGACGCCAAGGCGGTAGTGCTCGGCATCTCGCCGGACACGGCCGAGTCGCACCGCAAGTTCCGCGACAAGTACAAACTGCCTTTTCTGCTGCTCTGCGACGCGGATCGCAAAGTGATGACGCAGTACGGGGCCTACGGCGAAAAGATGATGTACGGCAAGAAGACGCTGGGCGTCATCCGCTCGACCGTGCTGGTCGGGCCGGACGGCAAGGTCGTCAAACACTGGCGGCGCGTGGCGAAGGCGGCGGATCACCCCGGCAAGGTGGTTGAAGCGCTGGCGCTGGCGACCGGGTAACCGGCTGGCCGCTCAACCCGAAGCGGCGTTGCCGCAAGAAGACACGCGTTGGCCACGCCGTCTAGCCCGCGTTCCGCGCAACGCGAAGCCGCGAGCCTGGGATCCGAAACCGGCGACGACCTGCCGCTGCTGACCGGGTATCGGCGCGGCTTGGCGGCGCCCGATCAGAGGCGCAGCGGAGCACGGCGTCTTTTGCGGCTGGCGTTGCGCTTGGGGCCGCGGCGAACCTTGCGGCTGGCGTCCCGCCTCGGAACGCGGCGCGTGTTGCTGCCCAAATGGCCGCGGCGAATGGTGCGCTTGGCATTGCGCACTTGGCCGTTCATGCGGCCGCTGCTCCGGCATCTCCTCGCCCTGCTCGCCCTTGGTCTCGCGGGCCTTCCGGCAGGGTTGGTGGCGGGAATCTTCGGCCTCGACTTGCTCACCAACAAAGTGCTGGTTGGGGAGAAACTGCAACCGGCGCAAGCGACATTGCTGCTGCTCGGCGACGAATACGTGGTGGCGGACGAGGCGCAAGACGCCAAGCCGAAACAGGGCGAAGCGCGGCCCCGCGAGGATGCCCAGACTCCCGCGACGGGCGACGTGGAGGACGCTTCCACGCCCAAGCTCACCCCGGCGCAGCGGCGAACCGTGCGCAATCGCCTGTTGATTTGGACCGTCATCGGCAGCGTCACCGCCTTGCTGTTCGGATTCGCCGTGTATTACTACTCGGTGTGGATCTGGCAGTGCGTCAACCAGAACCTCCGCGTCGTCATGGTGGAACGCGCTGAGTCGCTGTCGCTCAAGCACCATGCGCAAGCGAAGGTTGGCGATGCGATATTTCGCGTCTATCAGGACAGCGCGATGATCGTGAACGTCATTCAAGGCGGCATCGTGGCGCCGTTGTACGCAGCATATGGCCTGCTCGTGGCGCTCGCGATAGTGGCCTTGTTCGATCCGTTGTTCGCGCTCTTGGTGGTTGTCGTGGGCGTGCCGATCGTTTGGCTCGCGGTAGCGTCCACCAAGCGCATTCGGCTGCGGGCGAGGCGCAACCGCGTGGCGGGCAGCGCGTTGGTTTCGGGCACGCAGGAAGCGCTCGCGGCGCTGAAGATCGTCAAGGCCAATCGGGCGGAGACGCGCGTTTTCCGGCGTTTTGACGAGGAATCGCACGGCGCCCTGAACGCGGCGTATTTTCTGCGCTTGGACATCAGCCTTGTCACGTTGGCCGTCGCCACGCTTGGCGGCGCTTTGATAATTTTCGGCGAGTACCTGATGGTCTCCTGGGTGATCGCGGAGCGCGAGACGTTTCTCGGCGCTGCCGCGGCGGCGTATGTCGGTTTCGTCGTGTGGAACTACGGCGCGTTGGAAGTGGCCCGTGGGCGCGTCACGGGGGTTGCGTTCGGGGCGCTGGACATGCTCGGCGCGTGGCTGCGGATGCAGGATTTGTTCATCGCTCTCGAACGCGCCTTTGCGTTGTTGGACATCGAACCGGAGGTGGTCGATCCGGCCGATCCGGTTCCAGTTCCATCTCCGGTCGGTGTGGTCGCGTGGCACGGCGTCGCCTTCGGCTACGAGGCGGAGAAGGCGGTGCTGACCGGAGTCGATCTGGCGGCCGAAGCCGGCACGGTGACCGCCATCGTCGGCGCCACCGGCGCCGGCAAGTCCACGTTGCTGGCGCTCTTGCTGCGCCTGTTCGATCCCCAGCGCGGCGCCGTAACCATCAATGGCGTGGACTTGCGTTCGATGGCGCTCGACGACATCCGCGCGAGCGCCGCCATCGCCTTGCAAAAGAACGTGCTTTTCGCGGACACCGTGGCGGCCAACATCGCCTTCGGCGCGGCGCAGGCGGATCGCGCCGCCATAGAACGCGCCGCCCAAATCGCGGATGCGGACGAGTTCATCCGCGCTTTGCCGAACGGTTACGACACCGAACTCGGCGAGCGCGGCGGCAAGCTCTCCACCGGACAACGCCAACGCCTTTCCATCGCCCGCGCCTTGGTGCGCGACGCGCCGATCCTGATCCTCGACGAGCCAACCGCCGCTCTCGACGCGCGCACGGAACGGCGTGTGCTGGGCAATCTTGCGGCGTGGGCGGCGCAAGGCGCGGGACGGGTGATTTTCCTAATTACCCACCGCCTGTCCACGATCAAGAACGCCGACAAGATCGCGTTCCTCGAGAGCGGCCGCATCGCCGAGCACGGCACGCACGACGCGCTCATGGCCCGGCCTGCCGGTCGTTACCGCGCGTTTGTGCGCGCCGAACACGACGCGAACAGCATTCCATCGTCCGCGGGCGGCCAAGTCGCCGCGGAGTCGCCGTGACCGACGAGGCCGCCACCGACACGGCCGCCCCGCCGCGCTCCTTTTGGAAAGAAGCGCTCGGCAAGAACCTGTTCGACGATCGCCTCGACACGCGACCCGATGTCAAAACAGCGGAAGCGCTGACGATCCTGGGGCGCTCGGCCAAGGTGCTCGGCCAAGCGCGCGGGCTCTTCCTCGGCAAGTTCCTCCTCCAACTGGTCATGGTGTTGCCAGGCCTGTACCTGCCGTGGATGGCGCGCATCGTGGTGGACCACGCCGCGTTGCAAGAACCGTTCGGCGAAACCGAGGTGGTGTTTCCGCCGTTCATGGCGCCGGTTCTGCAAATCGTGGAAAACCAAACGCCGATGGGCGTTTTGCTAACGATGACGCTGCTCTATTTGGCCATGCTGATCATCTTCGGCAGCCGAACAAGGCCGTGGAGCTCGGAACTCCTGCAAGGACAAGACGCGGCCACGCAAGCGGAAAACCAACTCAGCACCGGCCGCAGCGAGGGCGGCGGCGCGTGGGGCCTGCTCGAGTTCATGGTGCATGTCCGGCTAACGCAGTGCTTGGCCAATCGTTTGCGCACGAGGCTCTTTCGGCGTCTCGGCAAGTTGCCCGTAACGGCGCTGAACGACCAGCGCGTCGGCGACAGCATCTATCGCGTGCTCTACGACGTGCCGATGGTGCCGGGCCTCATCTATCAACTCACGTTGGAGCCGCTCTTCATGATGCTGAGCGCCGTCCTCAACCTGTACATCTTGCAATACTCCTATGGCGAAGTGGCGCCGGAGCTGTTGTGGGTCGCATGGCTCACCGTGCCGGCGGCTTTTCTTGTCACGTTTCCGTTCTCTGGAGCGCTGCGCCGCGCAAACCAGAACAAACGCGCCGCCGGCGCCGCGACCACGAACGCCATGGAGGAGTCCATGAGCAATGTCGCCGCGGTGCAAAGCCTCGGCGCCGGCGGCAAGGAACGCGAACGGTTCGCCACACGCAGCCGGGAGTCCTTCCGGCGCGAGCGCGTGAGCTTGGCCGTCATCCTCGTGGCCGCGTCCGTCGCCCTTGGCATGCTCGGCATTGGCACAATCTACGTGACCGTGGTGGTTTCCGATCGGATCATCGACGGGGTGATGTCCGTCGGGGATTTCGCGGCGTTGATGGGCATCTTCCCCAGTATCGCGCTGCCCGCGGGTTACTTTGGCGCTTACTGGATAAAGCTGCAGGAAGCCATCGCCGCGGCGCGCCGCGTGTTCTTCTTCTTGGACTTTCCGTCCGAAGCGGATCGCGTGGGCGGCGTGGTGTTGCCGCGCATAGACCAAGGCGTGCGCTTGGATGATGTCTCCTTCGCCTACGCAAGCGCGGCGGGAGACCCCGGCGGCGGCGCGCAAGATCGAGCGCTCCGCCATGTGACCCTGGAGTTCAACATGGGCGAATTGATCGCGATCGTGGGCCCCACCGGATCCGGCAAGACGACGCTGGCGTGCCTCATTCCCGCGTTGCTGATCCCCACCGACGGGCGTGTGCTGATCGACGGCGTGGACGCTTTGGAAATCGACTTGGACAGCCTGCGGCGCCAAACCACCTATGTTTTTCAAGAACACGTCCTGTTGTCCGACTCGATTCGAGAGAACCTCCTGCTCGCGAATCCAGACGCCACCGAAGCGCAGCTGTTGGCGGCGCTCGACACCGCCGGCTGCATGGAGTTCGTGCGCGAGCTGCCGGCCGGCATTGACACCATGATCGGCCGCGCCGGCGACACGCTTTCCGTGGGTCAGCAGCAGCGGCTCTCCATCGCCCGCGGCCTGGTGCGCGACGGGTCGATTCTGATCTTGGACGAGCCCACCGCGGCGCTCGACCCGCAGATGGAGAACGCGCTGGTCAAGTCCCTCAAGAAGGCGGCGGAGAACCGGTTGGTGATCGTCATCGCGCACCGGCTCTCCACAATCCGCCATGCCGACCGCATCGTGTTTCTGCAGGACGGGGAGGTCCGCGAAGTGGGTGGCCACGACGAGTTGATGGCCGCGCCGGAAGGCGCGTACCGCGAATTCGTGGAATTGCAAGCGGAGTGAAGTCGCCCGCCTCGTCGGACGCGGCTGGCTTCTCCAGCACCGTCGTCCAGCTCGTGAAGCGCCGGGTCTCATCTGCATTCGCGGTGGCGCGCGCGTGACGCACATCGTCGACACGCTGATTGAAGAGCGCGCAACGCGCTGGATGCGCCGTCCGGCGCTGTGGGCGGTGGTGCAGCGTTGGCTGCGCCCGATTCTGCTCTACGACACGGCCAAGGAGATGGCGGACGCCATCGCCCCCCTCTCCGCGTCCGAGACGCTGGACTACATGTTGCGCGCGCTCGACATGGAGGTTTCCGTCACCGGCTTGGAGCATGTGCCGCGGCAAGGCGCCGCCATCGTCACGCCGAATCATCCGGCCGGCATTGCGGACGGTCTCGCGGTCTACGACGCGCTCAAGCGCGTGCGCGACGACGTCACGTTCTTCGCCAACCGCGACGCGGTGCGAATCTGCCCCGGCCTCGCCGAGATGATCGTGCCGGTGGAGTGGCGCGAAGACGCGCGCACGCGCGCCAAGACGCGGCAGACGTTGCGCGGCATGCGGCGGGCTTTCGAGCGGCAGCGGCTGGTGGTGGTGTTCCCATCCGGCCGCTTGGCGCGGCCAACGCCCGTCGGCCTGTGGGAACGCCCGTGGCAACCCACCGCGTTCGCCTTGGCGCAAAAGCACGGCGTGCCGGTGCTGCCGCTGCACGTGCGCGGCCACAACTCCGCGCTCTACTACTTTTTCTGGTTCTGCAACCGCGAACTCAAGGACATGACGCTGTTCCGCGAAGTGATCAACAAGCGCGGCGGTCGCTACCGCATCGACATCGGCGAGCCGTTCCTGCCCACGGGCGACCCGGCCGCGTTGGCGCCGGCGTTGCGCAAATTCGTCGTGTACGGGATGCGGCGTGGGGAACGGCGCTTCGCCTAGTTCGGGTTCATAGGTAGGTACTTGAGCATTCTGGAGGACGAGTTCCAAGCCGAACTGCAAACGGCCGCTTCGACGATCGCGTTTCGGATGGGACCGCAAGGCGTTGCGGGAGAGGTAGTCGATGAGGCGGCGGAGAGCAGTCAGCAGGGATCGGCTTTTCCCGGAGGCGAGGGCCCGCAACACGGCGTCGAGTCCGTGCCGGGCGCACATGGCCACCTTGCTGGTGGAGATTTCGACGTGGCGGAGCACCTGGGTGGCGTGGGCGATGTGGCGCTTGAGCGCGGCGAAGGCGAGCGCGGCCCAGACCAGCCCCTCGGCGATGTTCGGGTTGGCGGTGTCGAGGGTCTTGGGTTGAAAGCGACATCGTATCGCTTTGGGCACCGCGACGCCGCTCTGCTTGGCGCGACGGGACCGGCGGATGGTGGATGTTGCTCGCCCGCGCCGGGGCGAAAAGCGCAACGATTTGGACGAGGGACGCGCCCCTGCTGGTCAGGTCGCGGGCCATCCCGACTCGCGCGGAGTGCGTGGACACGCCTTTGATGCCAGCCGCCGCGGCGGCCCTGCGCATCCTGTTCCGCACCTGGGCCACCGAGAGGGGCACGATGCGGCGGTCTCCGGGTTGGCGCTGCACGACGTGGATGCGCCGGAGCAGTGCGTCGCCGATCACGCACGCCGAGACTTCCCCGCCCTTGGAGCGCCGGAACGTGAGGGTGGCCCCGCCTTCGGGCTTGTGCTCAAGGTCGGTCGTCGAGCGACGTTCGCACCAGTTCGCTCACACGCGCGCGAGGCGGATCATCACCATGTCGAGGTTCGCGCGCTCCGCGCACCAGACCTGGTCCCCGGGCGCTCCACCGCCACGCCGCGGAGCAGGTACGGGTACACCTTGTGCTCCGGGCGCGGCTCGCTGGTCCGCGGTTTCGGACACACCGCCTCCAAGAATGGCAACGCAGTGTCCGCCAAAACGCCGCATGGCTCGCGCTTCGTCAGCGGGCCAAGATCGTGAGTAAACGCTCACTTCGTTTAATTCAGCCATTCTACAAGGACGTTACCTTCCTTCGTCGTGATGGATTAGCTTTTGAAGTACCTATCGTTTATCCGTATAAGATGCTCTCGGAACATGGTTGAAGCCGAGCGTAGATCATGCATGTATGTGCCAACCCACAACGAGAGAGGACGCCACCCAATGGAAAATGGAGTCGCGATCACCGCCATCACAGGAGCCTACTGGCAAGCTGTAATCGTCATCGTGGTCGTGGTGGCGTTGGCCGTGGGGGCGTTTTCGTTGGTCTCGTTCTGGGCGAGCCGACACATTGACACTAAATTCGACAAACACGCTGTTGAGATGAAGGCGTATCAACAGGAAGTTAAAGGCGCGATTGATCGTGGGACGAAAGAGCATGATGATTGGCGAACCGAAATGAAGATCATCAATGAGAAGGTCACTGACCTTGTCATTGAAAAAGAGGTCGAGCGACGAATGCGTGAGCAGTGAGTATCTATGTTGCAAGTGCCCCGTCCACCTGCCCCACGGGTCGGGAACACGGCCCGAACCTTGCGGAACCTCGATGACGGTCTCGGAGCCGAACGCGGTTGCGGCAAGCAGCAGCGCGGCCGCCCCGCTTTTTCAACCTCCAGCCACCCGTGCGCTTCGGTTGCGAGGCGTGAGGGGACACGGAGACCGCAATCCGAACGTCCACGGCCGGGAGCGACACCGCGCCGACCAACTCAACCGGCCACCGGCCACCCACCAGCAGCACCACGGCGAGGGCGACGGCGATCATGCCCCGTGCCGCCACCCGTTTACTCGATTTGTCCACCGCCGGACTCCTCGTTAACAACCACTATGTGTGGGTGGTAAGACCGGGGCGCGTTTTTCGCGCTTTCTACGGACCGCGCCGGAGGGAGCCCCGCCACGTCGCCTTCCAAGACGCCGTTTTGGGCGACCGACGCCAACGGGATCGGTGTCGGCGATGGCCACGAGCTTGGCGTTCGTCATCGCGGGGTGCCGATGCGATCCCTGTCCACCTTGAGACAGCGGGTTCGGCTACCGCTGGTTGGCCAACCGGCCCTGCCACGCGGGGGTAGGGCCCGTCGGGCCGTCATCAAAGGCGACTGGACGGTCCTCGCCCCGCTTCGAGAGCGAATACGCCTACTGCCCGTCGCCCGCCACGCCCGCCGTCGATATGTTGGTCAACTGCCCGCTGGCGGATTCAAGCAGGCTCATGCCGACAACCGAACTCCCGGCGGTTATGAACAGGTGCCACTTCCCGCGCCGTCGCCAAGCGTTCCGGCAAACCCCTGCGCTCCGTTCTCAAGATCGAACGCCGACAGGGTGCGGGATTCGCTCGCGGGCAGCGTCAACGTCACCGGCCCTCCGCTTTCGCCCTGGTCGTCCACGCCTTCGATGATCACGCCCTCGTCGTTCGCCCCGGTGTTCACAAGGCGCAGGCTGCTCGCCTGGTTCATGTTGCTGCCCGGGTTGAAGGTGTGCGCCACAAGCGACGCCCCGGTGTCGGGTCTCGGCAGCATGTCGTGCATGGCGGTGAGGAAGCCGTCGCCGTGGCGGACGAAGGCGAGCACCCGCACGGCCAAGTCGGTCTCGACGTCCAACCGCCAATTGCCTTGAACCGGGCCGCCCACGCCGCTTTCAATGCCCTTGTTCGGGTTCCCGTCCTCAAGGTCGTTGAACTCGCGCTCCACGGCGGCCCACCGGCACCGCCGGGTGTGCCGCTTGCGAGAGGGAGCGGCATCGTGCCCCGCCAAGCGGTGGCAACCGACGCCGACGGCGTGCCCTTGGTCGCGAACTGGCAGCTCGCGGAGGCGCGCCACCGCGGCGCTACCGCCGGCCTGGCGTGGAGAGGTTGCTCAATGCGCCCTCTTCGTCCTCCACCAGGCTCATCACGGTGAGCGGGGCGGACGAGGACACCGTCAGCCGCCACTTGCCCTCGCCGTCGCCGAGGGTGCCCTCGAAGCCGGCACCGCCGGACTCCAACTCCGCCGCCGACAGCCACAGCGCCTCGCCGGCGGGAACCGTCACGCGCACCGCGCCGCCGGCGCGTCCGGCGTCGTCCACGCCCTCGATGGTCGCCAACACGTCCTCCGCGCCGTCGTTCGCCAGCCGCAGCAGGCTTCGCTGCGCCCGGTTCGAGCCCGGATTGAACATCGACACCCGCGCCGCCCCGCCCGAACGCGGCGCCGCCTCCAAGAGCCCGGTCGCGTAGCCGCCGGCGCCCACCGCGCGGGCGTGGACCCGCGCTCCGAACCCGGCGCGCAGATCCAGACGCCACGAACCCCGCGTCGGCGCTCCCACGCCCTCCGCCAGCGGCCCGCCGCCCTCCTCCAGCTCCCGCGAGTCGAACTCCGCCGCCGCGAACGCCTCCAGCGCCAGCGCCACCGGCCCGGCGGAAACACCGGCGTCGTCCACCGCCGTCACCAGCACCTCGCCCGCCGCCGCGCCCAGGTTCCACACCCGCGCCACGCCGACACGCCCGGTCGCCGACGCCGGCGGAAACAGCGGCACCCGCGCCACAACGCCCGGCCCCAGCGCGACCGCCGGCCCCGACAGGTTCCCCGTCCGGCCGCCGTCCCCAACCGCCAGCGCCTGCGCCGCAAGCGGCCACGGCGCGGTCAGCTCCAAACGCCAGTTCCCCGCGCCGCGGCCGAGGCCGCGCCCCGAACCCATGCGCCAGCGCTCAAGCTCCGACGCCGTCACCGTCACCGCCCGCCCCGCCGGCGCGACCAGCCCGGTCGCCAAGCGCCCGACTCCGGCGTCGTCCACGCCCCACGCGAACACCGTCTCGTCGGACCCGGTCGGGTTCGACACCCGCAGCGCCCCGGCCGGCGAACGCTCCCGTCCCGCCGGCAGGAACGCCGCCCGCAGCGTGCCGCCAACCCGCGGCAGCATGTCGTGCAGCGCCGACGGCGGGCCGCCGGACGCCCGCAGGAACGTCTGCGCCTCCAGGTCCAGCGTCGACAGGATCTCCAGACGCCAGTTTCCGGCCGTCGGCGCGCCCAGACCGTCCGCAAGCCCCTTCGCCGCGTTGCCGAACTCCAAGTCCTCCGAGTTGAAGTGCGCCGCGCGCCCCGCGCCGATGGACAGACGCGCCGGGCCGAACCGCTCCCCGGCGTCGTCCACGCCCCACACCAGCGCCTCCCCGGCAACCTCCGAGCGGTTGATCAGACGCATGAACGAGCGCCGGCCGGCGGCGTCTCCGGACGCCGCGAACCACGGCGACGGCAGCCCCGCCAGCACCGCGACGCCCCGCTCCCGCAACGCCGGAACGTGCTCCCGGATCGACGCCTCCGACAGCGGGTTGCCGCGCAGACCCGCCACGTCCCCGGCCGTCAGACCGTCGTTCGCCGCCAGCGGCCCCGCGTCCGCCACCCGGTTCGAGCCCAGCCGCAACCGCGTCAGCGCATTCAGCCGCCGCAGCGGCGCCACGTCCGCCACCGCGTTGCGCTCCAAATCCAGCCACTCCAAGCGCCGCATCCCCGACAGCGGCCCGACATCCTCCACCGCGTTGTCCGCGAGCCACAGGCGCTCCAAACCGGTCAGGCACGACAGATCCGAGAGGTCCGAAAGCCCCGAAGCCGCGAGCCACAGCCGCTTCAACTCCCGCAGCGCGCACAGCGGCGACAGCCCGCCCAGCGGATTGCCGCTCAGCGACAACTCCTCCAGCGACTCCAGAAACACCACCGGCGCCAGGTCCGAGACCGCGTTGCCGTCCAGAAACAGCGACCGCAACCCAACCATCCCCCGCAGCGGCGACAGGTCCGACACCCGGTTCCCCGACAGCAGCAGCGTCTCCAGGCGCGTCAGACCCGACAACTCCGACAGGTCCGACACCGCGTTGTCCGACAGGTCCAGGTGTTCCAGCAGACGCAGTCCCGACAACTCCGAGAGGTCCGCCACCGCGTTGCCGCCCAGCTCCAGGCGCCGCAGGTTCGACGCCGCCGCTAGACCCTCGAGGCTCGACACCCCGGACCACGGCGCGCTCAAACTCGAAAGCGCCAGCAGGTGCCCCTCCGTCAACGACGACGCCCCCCGGCCCAGCGCCCGCGCCATCGCCTCGCGCAGCGCCGGGTCCGGAACCACCGCCGGCGGCCCCGCGTCCACGTCCGACGCCGGCAGCACCGCGATCGTGAACGTCAGGGTGGCGCGGTCGCTGGCCGCGATGTTCGCGTCCGCGTCCGCCGCCGTCACGGTCACGGTCGCCGTTCCCGCGGCGGCGGGCGTGCCGCACACCGTGCGCGCCGCCATGCAGCGGCCGGTGCCGTCTTCGTCGAAGACGAGGCCGGAGGGCAGGCCGGCAACCGTGTAGTCGTAGGCGCCGTTGCCGCCGGTCGGCGCAGGAATCTGGAACGCTTGGATCGGCGTGAGCGCGCGCATGTTGGTGGGCACAGATGCCGAGATGCCGGCGTAGCTCGGCGCCGTGTCCGGCTGCAGTGCGAACTGCGCGGTGGCCGAGTGGCCGCCCCACTTCAGCGCCGGATACTGGTTGGCCTGGCCGAAGTCCCAGGCGTCGTCGTCCGCGTCGACGCGGCCATCGCCGTCCATGTCGTGGTCGTCCCAGTACGCGTAGATGCCCGTGGCGGCGGTGGGCCGCTGCAAGTCCGCCGTGCTCAAGCCGGTGCCGCGGGGGCTCGTCATCTGGCCGGTCGCTTCCGTGTCGTAGTAGCTTGCCGTGACCGTCGGGTTGCCGAAGGTGACATCTCCGATGAGCCCGCCGGGCAGCTGGGCGGAGACTGGGCCTGCCGTCCAGCTATTGCTGATGGTTACAGGCGTTTGCACGAGTATCTGACCGCCCAGCCCGCCGGCGTAGCCCTGATTTCCGGCGACTGTGACGGTGACGCTGGCAATGGAGTAGGACGCCGCCACGCTCCCGCCGTAAATGCCGCCGACCAGCCCGCCGGCGAGCCGGTTATTGAAGCCGGCAACGACCACATCCCCTGTCGCGTAGCAGCCCACCACGTTTCCGATGGACCAGCCCACCACGGCGCCGGCCCACCCATCCTGCGCCCTCACATACGCGTCCGGCAAACCCAGGGACTCGATGCGCGCACTGCTGCCGAGCAGGCTGAAAAGACCTACGTAGTCTTCGGTTGCTGAGTCGTCCCGTCTGGCGAACAGGTTCCTAATGACGTGGCCGTTGCCGCGGAAGATGGCGTTGTAGCGCGTCGACGACGTGTAGCCGCCGATCGGATCCCAGCCGCTGCCGCCGTTGTGGTAGGCGTCGCCGTTGTCGCCCGAGCCGTTCTCGTGCGTGGCACCGTCGCCGTCCGTGTCGAGGTCGATGTCCGCCGTCAGCTCGTAGCCAATGCAGCCGTCCGGCGTCTGGTTGGCGTCGCCGCCGTCCGGGCAGCCCATGCCGGCGGCGGCGCCGGGAAAGGCGGCCGCGTAGCTCGTTGTGGCGGAGCCGACCGGCGTTCCGTTGCCGTCCAAGTCCCAGCGCACGGCATTCAGCTGGGCGTGGCCGCTGATCTCGATCAGCCGGTCGTCGTCCACGTCGTAGTCCGTGCCGGTCTGCTCGTCGTCGGCGACCGTCACGCGCACGGTGCGGTTCGCCACTGCGCTCGACACGTAGCCGCCGCCGGTGGCGACGTTGGTGACCAGCGCCAGTTCGTCGTGGGCGTCGGAGTTGTCGTCCACCGGCGCCACCGAGACGGACTGCGCCGTGGCCCAGGTGGTGGTGGTGAAGGAGAGCGTGGTCGATGCGGCACCGCCCACGGTCACCGCGGCGTTGTCGCTGGTGACGGTGACCGTGACGTTGCCGGTGGGCGGGCTCTCGAGCGCCACGGTGTAGCTGCCGCCGCCGCCGCCTTCGGTGAGCGCGACGGTCTTCGCCGAGACGTTGACCCAGCGCACCGGCACGACCGCCTGAGTTCCCGTGGTGAGCGCCGCGTTGTGCCCGGTGCCGTCGGCGGCGACGGTGACGGCGATGGTGGCGTCGGCATCGAAGTCCGAGCCGTCGTAGTGCAGGCGCAGGGTGGCGACGCTTCTGGCGCCGTTGAAGCTCGCGCTGTGGACGGTGAGGCCGGGGACGGCGGTGGCGAGTGTGAAGTGGGAGGCCGTGGAGGAGGCGGAGTAGGTGGTGCCGGTGAGCGTGACCGCCACCGTCGCGCCGCGCAGGTTGCCCTGGTTCAGCGCCGCGGGGCTGCTGGCGGAGATGGCCGCGGACTGGGCGAAGGCCGAAACGCCGACGAGCAGCGCCGCCAGCGCGGCCGCGAGCCGCAACGCGCGGGCGTCGAGCCTAACATGGGCGCGCTTCGCGTGGGGGGGGGGGGGGGGGGGGGGGGGGGGGGGTCGCAGGATCGCAGCGTCGGCAAGACGCCACGAGCGGTGAAGTCGCGCAAGCGCATGGGCAACCTCTTCTGTGCGGTGCGGAAAACTGCGACCTTATAGGAACGCGAGTAGCCAATGCAAGAATGCCGAGGTGGTGGCGAACCTTCGGGGCGTCGCGCGCCTCCTGTTCCACTTGTTCGGCTTGTTCCGGCACTGGGACACTTTGGGACACTTGACCTGTTGCTTTCGCCAACAGGCACGGATAGAAAAAGCCGTCGGCGATAGCTTGGATTGGGATCCGCCGCCGACAAGCGCGCATCGAGAATTTCAATTTACTTCCCGGAGACCATGCGGATTGACGAGGAGGAGCGTTGGCCTGAAGCGCGGGAGTGGTTGCTCGATGCGTTGGGCAGAATGCGCGACGCTTTCACCCTGGAGCTTGACGCCTTGGCGGATTAATTCGCGGCAAGCCGCCCGTTTGTCGGTGCCAGATTGAGACCAAAGGCGGTCGTCATATGAACGGATAGATCGTTTCCGTTGCCGTTTTGCCGCAACTGGCGACGACTTCAAGCGGTGTTTGCGCTCGCCGCACGCGAACCGTCCTCTCGCCGTGCGCCGTGTTGAACGTGACAACGCTGCCGTCCACGGACCGCAACGCGCCGGCCCCGGGCAGCTTGGCCTCGGCCGCCTGCGCCTCGGGCGGATAGGCGCAGCGCCCGCGCAGGTGCGGCAACGACAAGGCGCCGCCTTCCACGGCGTCCGCGAACGCCGGCACGTCCGCCTCGAAAACCCGCCCGTAGAGCGCGCCTTGCGGCAGCGCCAGCACGTTCGGGGCGAAGCGGTGGCCGCCCACATGCGTGGTTTGCCAAGCGCGGTCGCCAACCCGTTCGCGCAGCCGCGCGTAGGTGGGCAGCCCGTAGCGGGCGCAGCACAGGTCGCGCTGTCCGTTGGTGCAAACGAAGTAGTGTGGCTCGCGCATCCGCTCCAACCCGTCGGTAGCCAAGTTCAAGCGCTCGATGTCTTGGTGGCTTGCGCCTTGGAAGCGGAACAGCTCGCCGCCGGTGGCGACAAACACCGTCGTCCCGCCGTTGTGCCGGGGCGCCGCGCCCTCCGCATCCGCTTGGCGGATGAACTGCGCCCGCGCCGTCAACCCGTCCGCGGTATAGGCGTCCAACGCGGCCTCAAGCCATGCGCGCGTGGTGGATGGAAGATCGCCCTGCTCCAGCGCCTTGGCGCCCCACGGCGGCCGGTGCTCGAGCAGCAGCCACACGTCCACCCGCGTCGCCGTGCCCAGCATGGATTCCCCCGCGGCAAGGCAGAGATCAGCGCAGTAGGTTCGGGGCGACGGCACGGTGGCGGATCGTAACAGGAAGGCCGCGTTGACCTTTGGCGCTAGCCGCCGCCCCCGTGCTCTTCAAGCAAGCGCTCCATGTGGTCGCGGAACGACGGAATGCCGAAGCTCAGGGTGCCCCTTCGCAAGGTGAGCACGCCGTGCCTGATGGCCTCCTGCACCGCGCTCTCGCCGTCAAGGCACGCTTTGTTCGCTGCCGCGACGGTCTCCGACCGGCGCAGCGACTCGCGGCCCGTCTCGACCATCGTTTCGATCACGGTCAGCATGGCGTCCAAGTCCGGGAGCATGCTCAAGCGGGCGTTGTAGTAGTCCGCTCGCGCTTGATCGCCGGCCTGCAGCGCTTCGTCGAGAGCGCCCGCCGCTTCCAGGCTGCCCTGCTTGGCGATGGCTTCAACCGCCGCTTGCAAGTAGCCGTGGATGTGCTGGCCAAAGCCCTGCGACGCCCGCGCCAAAGCCGCAACGCACGCTTCGGAAATCCCATGCCCCATTGCCGCCATGTTCCGCCGGATGGCTTCGAGCGCTTCCTCGTCGGAGAGGGGTTGGAGGATGATTGGCGCGGCGATGCGCGCAATGCCCGCCGAGCCGTCCGCCGGATTGCCAAGCACCTGCGCGGTGTGCTGCAGGCCGATGCCGAGGAGCAGAATCGGGCAGCCGTGATCGCCCTGGTGCAGCACGCGCAACGCCTTCATGCCTAGCGGTTGCACTGTTTGAAGCTCGTCCAGCACCAGCACCAGCGCTTTGCCGCGCCACATGCCGGCGTGGCTCGACGCGCCCAGCAACGCGGACAAGCCGCCCGTGTGCCGCGGGTGCTCTTGCGTGAGTCCCCCGCGCACCAAACCCACGCCGGCGGTGCGCCCGCCGTTCCGCGTGTCGAGATCCGCCACCTCGCGGGCCTGTGTTTCGGCGTCCAGCGCCCTCGCCATCGCCAGGAAGAGATCGACATCGCGCTCCAACATGCTGGTGTCCGTGGCGAGACGCCGGATGTCCAACGCGACCTCGCGCCGCACCGCGTCTTCGGCGAACTTTCGCCCCAATTGGGTCTTGCCGACGCCGGGCACGCCGACGATCAGCGCCATGCCGCCGCTTGGATCGCCCGTCTCGCACAGATCGTCCAAGCGCTTGCGCAGCGCGGCGAGTTCCTTGGCCCGGCCGGCGAAATACGGCGGAGGTTCCCGCTCCGAGCGGAGCTTGGCCGGTTGCGCCGCACCGTTCATGCGAAACAGCGTAGCACCTCCGGCATGGCCGCTGGCGGGCGTACAATACGCCCATGAACATCTTCAAGCGCCTTGCCGAGAAGCCGTGGCTGGACCAATCGCCGAACGTGGTGGAGTTGCGCACGGCGTCCTACGCCGCCTCCAATCAGAAGGTGGCGTTGGTGTGCTTCCTCGCCATTGTCGGCATGTTGTTCTTCCTGTTCTTCGCCGCCTACCACATGCGCCTCGATCCGGTGGAGCTGGCGGGGCGGGAATCCGACTGGGTGGCGATGCCGGAGCCGCCCCTGCTGTGGTTCAACACGCTGGTGCTGATTTTGGCCAGCGCCGCCTACGAGTGGTCGCGGCGGCTGGCCAATCGGGGCGAGACGCGCCAGGCCGGCGTGGCCTTCCTGGTCGCCGGAGCGGTCACGGTGGCCTTTTTGGTTCTGCAACTGATGGTGTGGAACGACTTGCTGGCGCGCGGCTACTACGCCCACGCCAATCCGGCCAACGCCTTCTTCTACATGATCACCGCGGTGCATGGCGCCCATCTGCTCGGCGGTCTGGTGGCGTGGGCGCGGGCGGCGCGGCGCCTGGCGCAGGCCGAGGCCGACCCGGCGCGGCTGGCGCGCAGCGTGGAATTGTGCGCCCTGTATTGGCATTTCCTGCTGCTCGTGTGGTTGGGGATGGTGGCGCTCTTCGCCAGCACCTAACCGGCGAGACCGCGGTGTGAGCGCCGTGTTGGAACTTCACCTGCCCGTCAAGGGCCTGCGCGACGCCGCCGGCGCCTCCGCCTTGGAGGCCGCCTTGGCGCGGGCGCCGGGCGTGCGGCAAGCCGCGGCGGACGTGGCTGCGCGCCGCGTGGCCGTGGCGATGGACGAGCGCGACGCCACTGCGCTGGCGCTCACGGACGCCGTGGCGGAAGCGGGCTTCGAAGTGGAAACCGAGCAGCGCATGTTCCCGGTGGAGGGCATGCATTGCGCCAATTGCGTGGCGCGGGTGGAGAAAACGCTGGCGGAAGCGCCCGGCGTGCTCGGCGTGGACGTGAACTTGGCGCTGGAGAAGGCCACCGTGACCGCGTTTTCCGGTGCGCTCGCGCCGCGCTCGCTGGCCGAGCGGCTGGATCGCGCCGGCTATGTTCTGCGCTTGGCGCCGGCGGTTCCGCAGGCGCGGGAGCAACAGGCGGCACAGGCGCAGCAACGGCTGGACGGCGAGCGCCGGCTGGTCGCCACGTCCGCCCTTCTGACGCTGCCGATGGTGGTCGGCATGGTGTTCCAAGCCTGCGGCTACGACGACATCCATCTGATGCCGGCCGCCGAAGTGCTGCTGGCGACGCCCATCCAGTTCCTCATCGGCGCCCGCTTCTACCGCGGCGCTTGGCAGGCCCTGCGCGCCCGTTCGCCGAACATGGACGTGCTGGTGGCGCTCGGCACCAGCGCCGCGTATTGCTACAGCTGGTATCTGCTCTTAGCGTTGGGCGAGGCGGCCCAAGGCGAGCTGTATTTCGAGGCCTCCGCGGTGATCATCACCTTGGTGCTGGTTGGCAAACACTTGGAATCCCGCGCCAAGCGGGCGACCACGGACGCCATCCGCAAGCTCATGGAACTGCGCCCGGCGCACGCTCGGCTGCGGCGCCCCGGCGGCGATGTGGAAGTGTCGGTGGACGAGGTGGCGGTTGGCGACGTGGCGCTGGTTCGGCCGGGCGAGCGCGTGCCGGTGGATGGCGAAGTGGTCGATGGCGCGAGCGAAGTGGACGAGTCGCTGCTCACCGGCGAAAGCCTGCCGGTGCCGAAGCGCGTGGGCGATCGGGTGACGGGCGGCGGCGTCAACACCGTGGGGCATTTGGAGGTGCGCGCCACCGCCGTGGGCGCGGACGGCACCCTCGCCCGCATCGCGCGCCTGGTGGAGGACGCGCAAAGCGGCAAGGCCCGCGTGCAGCGGTTGGTGGATCGGGTGAGCGGCGTGTTCGTGCCGGTGGTCATCGCCATCGCCATCGTCACGTTCGTGGCGTGGCAGTTCGCCACCGGCAACTTCGAGGCGGCGTTGATCGCGTCCGTCTCGGTGCTGGTGATCGCCTGTCCGTGCGCGTTGGGCCTGGCCACGCCGACGGCGATCATGACCGGCACCGGCGCGGCGGCGCGGGCGGGCATTCTGATTCGGGACGTGGACACGCTGGAACGGGCGCCGCGCATCACCGCGGTGGTGTTCGACAAGACCGGCACCCTCACCGCGGGACGTCCGCAAGCGACCGCGGTGGTGCCGTTGCGCGACGGGCGGCCCTCCGCCGCTGCTGCGGCCGCGGCTGCGGACGAAGCGGATTTGCTCCGCATTGCCGCCAGCGTGCAACAGACCAGCGAACATCCGCTCGCGCAAGCGGTGCTAAGGGCCGCCAAGGCGCGCGGCATCGCGCCCATGCCGGTGGCCGATTTTCGCAATCACGTCGGTTTGGGCGTGAGCGGCCGGGTGGATGGCGAGGACGTGCGCATTGGCAACGCGGCCTTCGTGCGCGAGGCCGCGTCCGCGAAGCTGGACTTGGGCGCGCAAACCGTCTCGTGGGTGGCCGTTGGCAACACGTTGCGCGGCGCCTTGGCGTTCGCCGACGCGCCGCGCGCCGGAGCGGGCCAAGCCGTGGAGCGCTTGCGGGCAATGGGCATTCGCGTGGTCGTGCTCTCCGGCGATGCGCCGGAGGTGGTGCGCCGCCTCGCCGACGACCTTGGCATCGACGACGCCCGCGGCGGCGTTCGCCCGCAGGACAAAGCCGCCGTGGTGCGCGAACTCGCCGCCGCCGGCGAGTGCGTGGCGATGGTGGGCGACGGCGTGAACGACGCGCCGGCGCTGGCGGCCGCGGACGTGGGCATCGCCGTCGGCGGCGGCACGGACATCGCCATGGAGACCGCCGGCGTCACCCTCATGCGCCCGGATCCCACCTTGGTGGCCGGCGCCGTCGTGGCCGCCCGCGTCACCTTCCGCAAGATCAAGCAAAACCTGTTCTGGGCCTTCGTCTACAACGTGCTCGGCCTGCCGGCGGCCGCCCTGGGCTACCTGAGCCCCGCCTTGGCCGGCGCCGCGATGGCGTTTTCCAGCGTCTGCGTGGTCGCCAACTCGCTGCTGCTGCGCCGCTGGAAACCGGCGGGTTGATGTGGCCGGACACTCGGCGGCGTGCCGCTGGCGCCATCAGCGCCGGGTGGTCAAGAACGTCAACCGGCCGTCGTGGACTTGCAGGCCGCGGAGCGGGAAATCGCCGGCGCCGCAGGGCATGTCCGCACCCACGTCCACGCGGTAGTCCGGCGGAGCGTCGATGGCGACGGTGTTCAAATCGAAGACGTCGACGACCTCGCGAAAAACGCCGCGGCGGCGCAAATCCGCCAAGCAGGCGCGATGGCCCGGCGATCTCAACCCGCCGCAGGTCGTCGAGTCTCCGATGCGTCGGAAGAGTAGAAGTTGGTCGCCAAGAAAGCGCTCGCCCCTTATGCTGCCGACCTCCGCCGCGCCTTCGTCCGCAACGCCTGCGAGCCGCGCGCGTTGCGCTGCTTTGTCGACTTGCGGGAACGCGAAGACAGTCTCGCCGGTTTCCGTGTTCAACACGCGGAGATTCCACGCGCCAAGCGATAGCCACTTGCCGTTGTGCGAGAGCGTCATGCGGCCGCTGAATCCGCGCAGCCGGAGGTCCCGCGTCCACGCCACCGCGGCGACGCCGGTCTCCTCGCCTTCCGGGAAGTGGAAGCGGCGCTTGGTGATGCGCCACGGCTCGCCCGTTGTCAAATCGCCCCTCTCCACCCGCCGGGCGAAGTAGCCCATCTCGCTCGACGCGAAAAGCGCATTGTTGGTTTGTTCGAGATCGATCCGAGTGGTGGGCGGCGGAAAGTGTTGGCGGTCCTCCGCTCCGAGGCGAATTTCGCGCACGGTGTCTGCTCGCACCGCGTGGAATCGGTACTCGCCCGAGGCAAAGAAGTCGTCGTGCAACGGCCACACCATGATTTCCCGCGCGTCGACGGCATAGAAGACACCGTAGTTGTGCTCGTATTCGCTGGTGGGCGTCAACGTCTCGCCGAAGTGGATGTGCTTTTCGCCGCCGGCGTCCAGGTCGCGCACGACCAGCCGCGATGCGCCGCCGGGCAACGGCTCGTGGACGAAGAACGACGTGCCGTCGCGGGCAATCCCGAAGTCCCATGCTTTGTCGGTCTCGTATGCGACGTAGCCGTCCTCGTAGATGCGGACGGGTTCCGGAGTTTCCGACCCGCGGAAGACCTTGGAGTTCAAACGCAGGTTCCCGAAACCCGCCAACACGGTGCCATCCGAACGCTTGCCGAGACGATGGTGGTTGGGCAGGAAAGGCAATGTGTCGCCGAAAACCCACCCGCTGCCGTCGAGCACCGCGAACCGCGCGCCGCTGTCGGCGGGAAGCACCACCGCCGCGGTGTCGTTGTCGGGCCCGCCGACGATCATGCGACAGTCGAAATTGCCTACAACTTCCGCCGGGGAAAACGCTTCCGCGCCATCCGACTGCAGGGGGTTCGGGCTCGCTGGTTTGGTTGGCCGTTCGCTAGAGACCACCGCGGGCGCACGTGCGGCGACGGTCGCCGGCACCGGCTGGTCCGTTTCTTCAGCGTTCCACAAGAGCCACGCGGCAAGTGTTGCTAGCGCGGCGCCCGTCGCCAACCCCGCGTATGTTTCGGGATGGTGGAGGTGCGCGCTACGCTTCGTAGGCTAGCTCCTGCGCCGATGCCTGCACGGCGCGGACGATTTTGTCGTAGCCGGTGCAGCGGCAGAGGTTGCCGGCGAGCCAGTAGCGGATGGTGGTTTCGTCCGGGCCCTTGTGCTTGTCGAGCAGCGCCTTGGTGGCGACGATGAAGCCGGGCGTGCAGATGCCGCACTGCAAGGCGGCGTGTTCCAGGTATTTCTGCTGAATCACATGCAGGCCATCCGTGCCGGCGATGCCCTCGATGGTGGTGAGCTCCACGCCGTCGGCCTCCACGCCGAGCATCAGACAGGAGCACACCAGGCGTTCGTCCACCAGCACCGAGCAGGCGCCGCAGTCGCCGGTGGCGCAGCCCTCCTTGGTGCCGGTGAGGCCCAAGTCCTCGCGCAGCACGTCGAGCAGCGACTGTTGCGGTTCGCACAGAAACTCCACGGCGTCGCCGTTGATGGTGGTGGACACGTGAACCTTGCTCATGGGCGTTCGATCTCCTTGCTGTTCGTGGGCTGTGACTAGAGCGCCGCGGCGCGGTCGCGGGCGATGGCGGCGGCGCGTTTGGTGAGCACGCCCACCACCTTCTTGCGGTATTCCACCGTGCCGCGCTTGTCCGTGATGGGTTTGGCCAAGGCGCTGGACGCGGCGGCGGCCGCCGCCAACGCGGCATCGTCCACCTTGGTGCCGACCAAGGCGGCGGCGGCGTCCGGCACGGGCAGCGCGGTCACTGCCACGGCGCCGATGGCCACCTTGGCGGTGGTGCAGGTGCCGCTGTCGTCCAGCGTCAGCGCAACGCCGGCGCCGCAGACCGCGATGTCCATCTCGGTGCGCGGAATGAAGCGCAGGTAGGCGTCCGCGGTCTTGCCCTGGGGACGGGGAATCTTGAAGCCGATGAGGAACTCGGTGGGTTCCAGCACATTGGTGCCGACGCCGGTGACGAAATCCTCCACCGGCACTTCTTTGTTGCCGCTTGGCGAGGCGACGACGCAAACCGCGCCGCAGGCGATGAGCGCGGGGATGGTGTCTCCGGCGGGAGAGGAGTTGCAGAGGTTGCCGCCGATGGTGGCGCGGCCTTGGATCTGGGTGGAGCCGATGAGGTCCGCGGATTCAATGAGGCCGGGCAGGATGCTCTTCAGTTTGGCGTTCTCGTTCAACACCGCGCAGGCGATGGCGGCGCCGATGAACACCTCGTCGTCGCCGAGGGTGAGCGCGTTCGCCTCCTGGATGTGTTTCACGTCCACGAACGTGCGCGGACCCTTGTCCGTTGAGCGCATCTGCACCAGCACGTCCGTGCCCCCGGCCAGCATCTGCGCCCGTTGGCCCACGCTGGCCGCGTCCGCCAAGACGGACAGCGCTTCGTCGACGCTGGCCGGCGCGAGGTAGGCGTAACCTCCCATGTGTGTTCCTTCCCGATAAGTAACGCGACAGTGCGCTAGTGTATATCAAGAAGCGGCGGCACAGTGGGCCGCCGTCGCCACCGCCACTCGCCGCGAGCCGCAAGGGCTGTAAGGGAGGCGTAAGGTTCGGTGGCTACAATGCGCCGCACTGCAACCGAGAGGCAAGCCCGTGCTTTTTGACGAAACCGCCTATCAGGCGCATCTCGCGGAAATGACGGCTCTGTGGGAGCGGCTGCTCGCGGACCACCGCTTTGACGCCGCTGCTCTGCCCGCGGGCGTGGTGGAGATGCGTTTCCAAGACGATCTGGGCCCGCCGTTCGTGCCCAATCCCCACTTCGCGCGCTGGTTTCCGAGCGACCGTTGCGAAGGCAGCGTGCTGCTGCTGCGCCCGGGCAACGCCCCGAAGCTGTATTTCCTCGCGCCGGAGGACTACTGGTATCTGCCGCCGGCATTGCCGGAATGGGCGGACGACGCCTTCCAAGTGGAGCCGCACGGCACGCGCGGCGCGCTGCAAGACGCCGTGGCGCACGACCTCGCGGCCCTCGGCCGGGTCGCGGTGGTGGGGCCGCCCGCCGGCTTGGCGCGGGATCTGCCGCTCGCGCACGCCAATCCCGATGCGCTCACCAACGCCGTTTTCCTGTCGCGGGCGCGCAAGACGCCCTTCGAGATCGCCTGCATGCGCGCGGCCAGCGCCAGTGGCGTGCGCGGGCACTTGGCGGCGCGGGACGCCTTCTACAACGGCGGCAGCGAGTACGACATCCACTTGGCCTACCTCGCGGCGAGCGGCCAAGAGGAGAGCAAACTGCCCTACCCGAACATCATCGCCTTGAACGAGCATGCCGGCGTGCTGCACTACCAGCTCTACGACCGCGAGCGCCCCGCGCCGGCGCGGAGCTTTCTCATCGACGCCGGCGCCAAGGCCGCCGGCTACCATTCGGACATCACGCGCACCTACAGCGCAGCACCCGGCGACGAGTTCGACTCCCTCATCAACGCGCTCAACGAGAAACAACAGGCGCTGTGCCGGGCGGCGCGGGCGGGCGCCAACTACCGGGACCTGCAAGAGCGCCTGCACCTCGCCGTGGCGGATCTGCTGGTGCGCTTCGGCTTCGTGCGCTGCACCGCCGAAAGCGCCTTCGAGCGGAAGATAACGGACGCCTTCGTGCCGCACGGTTTGGGGCATCTGCTGGGCCTGCAAACGCACGATGTGGGCGGCCGCTTGGTGGACGAGAGCGGCGAACAGGTGAAGCCGCCGGATCGATTCCCCTCCTTGCGCTACACGCGCACCATCGAACCGGGCCATGTGATCACGGTGGAGCCGGGGCTGTACTTCATTCCGGTGCTGCTCGACGCGCTGGCCGACACCGATGCCGGCGCGGACGTACACTGGCAGCGGGTGGACTCCTTCCGCCCTTGCGGCGGCATACGCGTCGAGGACGACCTGCTCATCACGGGCGATGGCGCGGAGAACCTGACGCGCCAAGCGTTCGCGGCAGTCGCGCAGAGCGGATGAGACTCACCCCGGAAGTTCTGTTTGGGCGGACGCCGGTCGCGCCGCCGACGCCCAGCAGCCTCAAGGTGTCGCCGGACGGGCGCTTCGGCAGCTATTTGCGCCCCGCCGACGACGACCGCGAACGGCTGGAACTGTGGCTCGTGGACATGGCGAGCGCGCAGACGTGGCGGTTGCTCTCGGGCGTCGATGAGGAGTCCACGGAGGAGGCGGCGGCCGAGCGCGAGCGGCGGCGCATGTTCGCGCGCGGCGTCACCGCCTACGCTTGGCACCCGGACAGCGAGCACATCCTCGTTCCCGCCGGCGGCGCGGCGTACTTGGTTTCCGCGGCCGACGGGGACACGCGCCGGGTGACGCCGCCGAACACCCGGCAAAGCGGTTTCCGCCTCTCGCCCAAGGGCACCTTCCTGAGTTTCACGCGCGCCGGCGATTTGTTCGCGTTGCGCTTGGCGGACGGCGCCGAGACGCGGCTCACCCAAGACGGCGGCGGCACCGTGACGAACGGCTTGGCGGAGTTCATCGCGCAAGAGGAGATGGCGCGCTTCGACGGCCACTGGTGGGCGCCGGACGAGAGCGTCGTCGCGTTTGCGCGCGTGAATGTTGCGGCCATTGGCGAAATCCACCGGCACGAGGTGGACGCCCGCGGCACCCGCATGGTCGCCCAACGCTATCCCCGCGCCGGCGGCCCGAACGCCGAGGTGCGGCTGGGTTTGATCGAAGCGGACGGCGGCGCGCCGCGTTGGCTCGATTGGGCGCTCGCGGAGGACGACTACTTGGCGCGGGTGGACTTCGCGCCGGACGGATCGGTGCATGTGCAGGCGCAGTCGCGGAATCAAGAGCGGCTCGCCTTGCGCCGCTTCCGGGAGGGCCAGTGGCGCGATGTGCTAACCGAACAATCCCCCACTTGGGTGAACCTGCACGACAACCTGAAGCTCTTGGAAGACGGGCGCGTGCTTTGGACCTCCGAACGGGAACCGGGAGCGAAGCGCGGGGGGGCGGGAGAGGGATCGTCGCGGCTCTACTTGTCCGAAGCGGAGCGGTTCGAGTCCGTGGACACCGGCTTGCGCCGCGTCGATCGCGTGTTGGACGCCAACAAGGACCGCGTTTGGGTCGCGGGTCGCGGCGACGATCCAACCTGCCAGTTCATCGCCCGCGTGCCCCTGTCGGTTGCGCGGCGCGAACCTCGGGTGTTCGATCAAATGGAAGGGTGGCATTTCGGAGCGGCGAACGCCAAGGCCGACCGCTGCCTGGCCGCGCTGTCGACGCCCACGGCGCCGTGCGCGTTGTACGTCTTTGGCGCGGCCGGCGCCCGCCGGCGGGTTGCCACGCCAGCGCCGCGGCGCACGGTCGATGTGCGCGGTCAAGCCGCTTTCGGCACGATCGAAAACGATGGCTGCGCGTTGCACTACCGTCTCACGAAACCCACGCCGTTCAACCCCGCTCGGCGCTACCCCGTGGTGGTGCATGTGTATGGCGGGCCCGGCGCGCAGCGCGTGCGCAAGGAGTTCCCGCCGCTCGCGCTGCAGCTTTTCGCCCAAGCCGGCTTCGGCGTCTTCGAGTTGGACAACCGCGGTGGCGCGGGCCGCGACAAGGCGTTCGAGGACGCCATCGACGGGCGGCTTGGCGCTGTCGAGGTTGCGGATCAACTCGCCGGCGTGGAGTTTCTCCGCCGCCACTGGTGGGTGGATGCGGAGCGCATCGGCGTCTTCGGCCATTCCTACGGCGGCTACATGGTGCTGATGTGCTTGGCGGGCAGCCACGCCTTCGCCGCCGGCGCCAGCGTCGCGCCGGTGACCGACTGGACGCTCTACGACACCCACTACACGGAACGCTACCTCGGCACGCCCGAGGACAACCCGGAGGGCTACCGCGCCAGCGCCGTGCTGCCGCGGGTGGAGAACATCGACGCGCCGCTCCTGCTAATGCACGGCATGGCCGACGACAACGTGTTGTTCACGCACACCACCGCGCTGATGAAAGCGCTGCAGGACGCCGGCAAGCGCTTCGAGCTGATGACCTACCCCGGCGCCAAGCACGCCCTGCAGGAATCCGCTGTGGCCATCCACCGCTACCGCTGCATTCTGGACTTCTTTCGCCGAACGCTCGCGTCAAAAGGCTGACGGCGATCGCGCGCGGGTTCTACTCCCACCGATCCCAGCGCACCGTCTCGCGCACCGGCAGGCGCGTCACCGGCCCGAATTTGCCCGTGGGATAGCCCACCGGGATCAGGCAATACGCCTCCACGTTGTCCGGCAAGGCGAGCACGTCGCGGGCGGCGGCGCGATTGGAAAGGCCGAGCGTGGTGGGCGCCGCGCCAAGGCCGAGCGCGCGCGCCGCCAGCAACAGGTTCTGCACCGCGGGCCAAATGGAGCCGCCGCCGAGCGCTTGCGCCGCACCGCTGCCAACGGGCCGGTCGAACTGGTAGCAGGCGATGACGAGGGCGGGAACGTGCTGCAGGTGCTCGGCCTGCCAAAGCACGGCTTTGAGCATCCGCGCCCGCTTGTCCGCCGGATGGTGCGGCAGCGCCGCGGCGCGCCCGGACGAAGGCGCGGCGTACTGAAGCACCGCGGCTTTGTTGAGCGCGGCGAGTTTCTCGCGCTGCTCCCCATCGCGCACCACGATCCAGCGGGCCCCTTGCACGTTGGAGCCGGTGGGGGCTTGGTTGGCGGCGTCGATCAGCTTGAGCAACAACTCCTCGGGCACCGGGTCCGGCTTCAGCCGGCGCATGGCGCGGCAGTTGTAGATGATCTCAAAGACGCCTGTTTCTTCCGCCACGATTCCCCCGCCGAAGACGCAACGTCGTGATGATACGCGATGGCGCGCCCCGCGGCGCGCAGGAACGTGGCTCATGCATCCGTGGGGGCTCATGCCGGCGGCGCGCGGTCGGGCGGATCCACAGTTATCCGCCGAGCACGCCCTTCCGCCACAATTCGCCAGTGGAGTATTCCTTGAGCAAGTGGCCGAACTTCGTTGAGTCCGGCTTGTCGACCTCCGTCCTTCCCTCACGCAGGTTCAACACGACCATCTCCCCCAAGCCGAAGGCGTCGACGAAATGTGGCGACTGGGTCGCGACGATCACTTGGCGCCTTCTTGCCAGAGACTTCACCATGTGGGAGATCAGAGCAATGGCCGCAGGGTGCAGCCCCAATTCCGGCTCGTCCAGCAGGATGATCCTAGGCAACATTTCGTCCGGCAGATTCAGCAGTGTCAACAGGCAGAAGCACCGCAGCGATCCGTCGGAAGTGAGGTGTGCCCCAAACGTCTGACCTGTGCTCCTCCCACGCCATCTGAGGATCGTCTTGCCGTAGTCTACCTCAAGCTGGAAGTCGTCGAACTCCGGCAAGATTCGGCGAACGTGGCGGCGAATCAGCTCGTACTTGGTAGGATGATGCTCCTTAAGGCGCAGTAGAGCGGGAGCGAGGTTGCCGCCATGCTCGAGGAGGCGGTGATTGTCCTCCACATCCCATCGCTTCTTGATTGGAGCGTCGCGCGACGTGTCGTTGAACTGGTAGCGCCAACAGTCGCCCGCTACTGTTGTGGTTTCCTTCACCCGCGGGTCGGCGGAGGATTTAGCCGCGTAAAAGAAGCTGGACTCCGTCGCACCATAGGGGGTGGGTGGAGGGGAGCGTTCCGCTACGGGCGGGAGACGGGGAGCATCCAATCTTTCCTTGTAGGGTTTGAACTTGCCTTTGCCAAAGGCAAGTCGATCTCCGCTCGCGTATTTCAGCTTAAACTCGAACCCGTAGAGGGCAAACCGCGTCCACACTGACACATCGGCCTCGATCTGTGGGGTCTGCTTGCTACCCGCATACAGTTGGTCGTTAGCGCCACCCTCTTGAAGGATGAAATCCTCGGCTCGAAGATCGTACATCGCCCTCAGTAGCCTAAAGAAACATGTCAGGTTCGACTTCCCCGCACCGTTCGCCCCCAAGAGCACCATCGGGTTCGGGATGTTGTCCAGCTTCACGTCCGCAAGGGAGCGGAACCCCTTGATGTGAACCGACTCGATCCGTTCCAGCACCGCGTTGTCTTTCCCGTCGCTCATTTCGGCACCGCCAGCAGCATGGCGTCCAGCAGACGCTTCTCTTGACTGCCGCGAGGATACAGGGCGGTGAGGGCGTTGGCGAGGCGCAGGAAGGTGGGGCCGCGCTCCTGTTCGGCGTGGATGAGGGCGCGCAGCGCCCCGGCGTGGCCGCTCGCTTGCAGGAGCATGGCGGCGTGCAGGCGGTCCAGGGTGGTGGCGCCTTGGGTTTGCAGTTCGGCGTCGCTGTTCAGAATGGAACGGGCGCGGGGACGCCGCGGGCCGCGCTCGCCGGCGGGGAAGAGCGAAAGCTGGCGATCCGGGTTGGCGTCGCTCTCGATCCAATCGGCGGCGGAGGCGGCGCCGTCTTCGCCGAAGAGCGCACGGGCGCGTTCCGCCACCGGCAGCAAGCGCACGGCGCCTTTGGCTTGGGCGACGATGCGGCCGGTCCAAGCGTCCAGGTCGATGCCCATGGGCTGGGAGAAGCGGCGCACCACGTCGAAGGGCAGGCTGAAGCCCTTGGCGGCGGTTCTCGCCACCGCGTCCTCGTCGGGTTCGTCCTCGTCGGCGGTCTCCGTGCTTTGCAGCGTCCAAAGGAACAGCGCGGTGAGGCGGGCGTCCTCCTCCAATGCGCCCTGCAAGGGCGCGTCCGCGCCGGCGCTCGCCGTGCCGAGCACCTCCTGCAACGCCGTGCGTCCGACCACTTCCCAAACGCGCTCCAGATACTCCGCGAGCGCGACCGTTCCGCCATCGACGGTCTCCACGGCGCGGTAGCGGCTGTAGATTTCGAGGGCCGGGCCGACGCAGGCGAACACCAGATCGGCGCCGCGCACGCCCTCGCCTTGCAGACGGCGCATCCAGTCGGAAACGCGCTTGGGGAGTTCGCGGAGGACGTCCGCCCACTCGCCGATGGGGGCGTCTTCGGGGCGAGGGCGGCAGACGAGATGGACGCTGGTGGCTAGGGCGGCGGAATCTCGGGCACGGAGGCGCGTGCCCATTTCGGTGGCGATGGGCCATGAGGCGGTGATGGTCCAGCCGCCTTGGATCAAGCCCGCAAGCAACGCCTCCCAGCCGTCGGTTGTCTTGTGGGCGAAGACCACCGAGCCAATGCCGGTCTCCTGCAAGACGCGGCGCCCTTCGGCGAAGGCTTGGCCCATCACGTCTTCAAAGAACGCTCTGTCTTTGGTGCGGCCTTCGCAGGTCTTGGTTTCGTCTTGGACTGCTTCGCGGGCCTTCGGCGTAAGTGCTTCTTGATCGTCAAAGGGTTGCTGCAACCGCGGGCTGCTTGGCAATGCGCGTTTCAACCAAACAAAGAAGAAATCGGAGAGATCGGAGTATGGGACGGCGTCGTAGTAGGGCGGATCAGTGAACCAAACTGTTGCGGACGCATCCGACAGTGGATGTTCAGTTGCTTCGGCTAGCTGGGCTTGTCCAAGTGCGCCGAGCGATTCGTCAATGGAGTTAAGGGCATCCGCACTTCGTTGAGCCGCACTCAGAAAAGACCCACTGGCATCGCAAGGCGGAACGGACTCGCAGAAATCCCAGGCCATGCCAATCGCCTGACGCGCAAATAGATGCACCGGACACTCCGCGTCTGGCTTCCAAGGCGCCAATGCGTTGCCAAGGTCAGCCGTCTTGTCAATCGAGACCGCAAGCATTGGTTTCACGTCATGTGGAACATCCATTGCCAACTTGCACAAGCCTGCTAACGACAGCTTCTGCCGCGCTGTGAACAAATCGCCCCACCGCATCATGCCGTAGCGCTGCACGCTGAACGCGCGACCTGCACCTGCTCCCAATCACCAAGAATGCCATCAAGCCGTACCTGCGCTCTCCGCACCGCCGCGTAGTCCGCATCCGTCGGCAGCCGATAGTGCCGCCCCGTCTCGCCGGGCTTGAGCGTCACCACCGCCGTCATCCGCGCTCCGCCGATGCGCTTCCCCGCCTCATCAAAGATCGCGTCCGCCCCACCGCGCTGCTCGCTCAGTTGCAGCCGCACCCGTTCCGGCGGCAGCACCGTGCCGCAACACAGACAGGTGGCGTTCGCTCGGCTCACCGTGCCGCCATGCACTTCGCTCTCAGCCGTTGGCTCGAACACCTCGAACGCCACTTCCGACGGCGCATCCTGCCGCCGCACCACGCCGGGCTTGAGCGCCCGCTTGCGCTTCTCCTTCCTGCACAGCCAGAACGAGCGCATCAGCGGAATCTCCGCGCCGCAGTCCGGCGCTTCGCAGCCCACCGTGCGCGCCCAGAGGTACGCGATGGGCTTCGCGCCGTCCGGATCCTTGGGGTAGAGGTCCGCGAGTTCCTTCTCCGCCGCCGCCTTGATCTCCCTGCCCGCCTCGCGCAGTTCGTCCGCGAGCTTCGGGCCGTGGCGCGGGATGTCCTCCAGCATCACCTTGAGGATCAGGCAGGCGACGGGGTTCAAGTCGCTGGCGAACGCCTCGCAGCCCACGCGCAGCGCTTCCAGCGGAATGGAACCGCCGCCGGCGAACGGGTCCACCACCAGCGGCGGTTCCTCGCCGTGCGCCGCCTTCACCAAGGCGCGGCCGGTCTTCAGATAGGCCGGGTTGGCCGCGACGTCCCAATTGGCGAAGTCCGCGATGAACTTCAGCAGAATGCGCCGCAGCCCGTCGTCCGTCTCAATGGTCTGATCCCACCCTCGCGGCCGCCCCTCGTGCCGCAACAGCACCCGCCGCGCCACGCCCTTGAACGCCGCCGGACAGTGTTCGTCGCACGGGTCCGGCAGCAACAGCGCCATCAGCACCGCCCGACACGAAGCCAACGGCCGTCGCGCCCACCACAGATGCAACGTGCTCGGATGCCCATGCCGAATCGACTTCTCCCGCACCGCATGACGCGACACTTCGGCGATGGGGAAGTCGACCTCGGCCAGGCGCTTGCATTGCTTCGGGACCATGCCGGATGGCGTGGGGGTGAGGTTCAGACGGAGAGGGAGACCATGCCGTCGGTACCGTTGTAGACGAGCACTGCCTCCTGCAGGAGGTCGCGCCCGATGAGCGCGATCAAGTTCTGGCCGTCCAAGTTGGCACCGAGCGCATACTCTAGATTAGATTAATGGCGGTGAAGTCGGGGATGACGAGCTTGCCGGCGAATACCAGCACTTCGTGCTCGGCATGGGATGCAGACGTTGGGGTACTTCAGCAGCAGTTCCTCGGCGTGCTGGTCGTAGTAGGCGATCTCGGCCTTCAACAGGCCCTGAGCGCTGGTTGCCATGACTTCCTCCTCTGCGTCCTAGCGGCAAGTGCCGCCGCACACCCGCGCAAGTCACCGGGCGGGTCGAGACTCTACTACATCTGGGCTTGGGCGTCCGCCTTCCACGGCAGCGGATGCGGTCGGTCGCGTCAACGCCCCACCAGCGGGATGTCGGCACCCGTCGCGGCTTCGGCCAAACGGTTGTCCAACGTCGCGATGGCCAGCTGCCGCCGAGCCGCCACTTCCACATAGGCCGCGTCGTAGGCCGAGAGACGCCACCGCCTCGCCAGCGCCAGGAGCCTCGATTCGTCGTGGGCGCCATCGTGTTCGATGCGCATCTCGGCTAGGTCGGCAAGGGTTTGACGCGCATCCTCCGCGGAGAGCCGCCCTCGGCGTTCGTTGACGACCAATGCGTTCCACAGTTCGTAGCGCCAGATCCCAGGCACCACCGCGCCGTGCTCCACGGTCAAGCCCATCGCCCGCTCGGCGGCAGGATGTTCTTCATCGGCCAAGCACCACGCCAGCACGATGGAGTTGTCGATGACGATTGTTTGGGCGGGGCGGCGCCGGCGGGCGCCTGGGCTATGGCGTGGCGTTGGCGGCGAGTGTTTGTTGGGCAGTTCGTTGGAGAGGTGCTATAAGGTCGCACCATGCCGCTTTCCACTTCCATCGTCGCCAAGCTCGCCAGCCTCGCCGATCGCCACGAGGAACTCGCCGCCTTGCTGGCGGATTCCGGCGTGATGGCCGATCGCGAGCGTTTCACCGCTTGCGCGCGGGAGTTCGCGGAGCTGGAACCGCTGATGGCGGTCTACAACCGCTACCGGGCCGCCCGCGCCGAGTTGGACGAGGCGGCGGACCTCGCGCAGGACGAGGACGCCGCCATCCGCGAACTGGCCCGCGAAGACGCCGAGCGATTGCGGGGCGCTCTGCGCGAAATCGAGGCCGAGGTGCGGACGCTGCTCATTCCCAGAGACCCTGACGACGCACGCAACGTCTACTTGGAAATCCGCGCCGGCACCGGCGGCGACGAGGCGGCCATCTTCGCCGGCGACTTGTTTCGCATGTACGGCCGCTACGCCGAGAGCGAAGGCTGGGAGGTGGACATTCTCAACGAGCGCCTTGGGGAACACGGCGGCTACAAGGAGATCATCGCCCGGGTTTCCGGCAAGCGCGTCTACGAGCGCCTGAAATTCGAATCCGGCGCCCACCGCGTGCAGCGCGTGCCGGAAACGGAGTCCCAAGGCCGCATCCACACCTCCGCCTGCACGGTGGCCGTGCTGCCGGAACAGGAGGCGATCACGGACGTGGCGTTGGACAAGGCCGACATCCGCGTGGACACGTTCCGCGCTTCCGGTGCCGGCGGCCAGCACGTGAACAAGACGGATTCGGCGGTGCGGCTGACGCACATGCCTTCGGGCATCGTCGTGGAATGCCAAGACGAGCGTTCCCAACTCAAAAACCGCGCCCGCGCCATGGGGCTGTTGCAAGCGCGGCTGCTCGACGCCGCCCGCGCCGAGCAAGAGGAGGAACAGACGCGGACGCGCCGCAACTTGGTGGGAAGCGGCGACCGCTCGGAACGCATCCGCACCTACAACTTCCCGCAGGGCCGGATCACCGACCACCGCATCGGCCTCACGCTCTACAAGCTGGACGAAATCGTCGGCGGGCAACTGCAGCACCTCGTCGGGCCGCTTACGCAAGAACACCAGGCGGACATGCTGCGGGGGCTTGGCGAGGAACCGGCGGCGGCGGACGGCAACCAACGGCGATGAACGCCGGCGCCGCTCTCGACACGCTGGGCGCTTGCGCGGCCTACGCCCGCCGCCGCTTGCCGCGTTTGGAGGCGGACTTGCTGGTGCGCCGCGCGACCCGGGTGCCGCGAACACACCTGTACGCATTCGAAGAGCGGCGCGTGGACCCGGCCGGCAGCGCCGCCGTGCGCGGCTGGGTCGCCCGTCGCGCGGACGGGGAGCCGCTCGCCTACATTCTCGGCGAGCGCGGTTTTTGGGGACTGGACTTGGAGGTTGCGCCGTGCGCCATGATTCCCCGGTCAGACACGGAGACTCTCGTTTCGGCGGCGCTGCCCTTGGTCGGCGCCAACACGAACGTGTTGGAAATCGGCACCGGTTGCGGCGCCGTCGCGCTGGCCATCGCCTCGGAGCGGCCGGCCGCGCGCGTCGTCGCCACGGACATCGACCCCCGGTGCGTCGCGCTGACCAAGCGCAACGCGCGTCGCCACGGCTTGGCGGTGCGGGTGCGGCTGGCGGACGGCTTCGCCGGCGCAGGGGAACGTCAGCACGTCATCGTCAGCAACCCGCCCTACGTCGGCGCGTCCGATCCGCACTTGCGGCGCGGCGATCCGCGGTTCGAGCCGCGCCGGGCGCTCGTCGCCGGCGCCACCGGCTTGGAGTTCCTCGCCCGCCTCGCCGCCGGAGCGCCGGCGCATCTGGAGGCGGGCGGATGGCTGGCCGTGGAACACGGCCACCAGCAGGGGCCGGCGGTGACCGCGTTGTTCCGACGGGCGGGCTTTGAGCAGGTGGAAACCCGTCTCGACATCGAACATCGCCCGCGCGTCACGTTGGGGCGCAAGCCGTGAACGACGAGCAGCTGGTGCGTTTCAGCCGCCAGATCATGCTGCCGGAGTTCGACATCGCCGGGCAGGAAGCGCTGTTGAACGCAAGGGCGCTGGTTGTGGGCTTGGGCGGTTTGGGTTCGCCGGCGGCGTTGTATCTCGCCGCGGGCGGCGTCGGCACGCTGCATTTGGTGGATCACGACCGCGTGGACCTTTCCAACCTGCAGCGCCAGATCATTCACGATCAGGCGGCTGTCGGCACCGGCAAGGTGGCGTCCGCGGCGCAACGGATCAGGGCCGTCAGTCCGGACACGCGGGTTGAGACCACCGCGGCGAAGTTGCAGGGTGAGGAACTCGCCGCGGCGGTGGCGGCGGCGGACGTGGTGCTGGACGGCACGGACAACTTCGCCGCCCGCCACGCGGTGAACGCCGCCTGCGTCGCCGCGCGCACGCCCTTGGTGTCCGGCGCCGCCATCCGCATGGAGGGCCAGGTCGCCGTGTTCGATGCGCGGCGGGAACGCTCCCCCTGCTACCAGTGCCTGTACGGCGAGACCGCGGACGAACCGCTCAATTGCGCGGAGAACGGGGTGGCCGCTCCGCTGGTGGGCATCATCGGCAGCGTCCAAGCGATGGAGGCGATGAAGTTGCTCGCCGGAGTGGGCGACAGCCTCGTGGGCCACGTGCTGTATTTGGACGCCAAGCGCATGGAGTGGCGCAAACTGCGTCTGCCGCGAAATCCCCACTGCGGCGCGTGCGGCGACGGCGCCAAACCGTGAACGGCGCCCGTCGCCCGCCGCGAAGCGCGCATCCCGCGGCGGCGCGGAATACGCCCGGCAACCGCGGCGCCTTCGTGTACACGGTGAGCCAGCTCGCCGCCGAGGCGCGCATCGTCATCGAGGAACGCTTCGGCCGGGTGTGGATCGAGGGCGAGGTTTCCAATTTCCGCGCCTACGCGTCGGGGCACTGGTATTTCAGCCTGAAAGACCAGCGCGCCCGCGTGCGGGGCGTGATGTTCGCAACCCGCAACCGCTTCGTGCGCTTCCGCTTGGCCGATGGCGCGCGCGTGGTGGTTGCCGGGCGCCTGTCGATCTACGAGGGCAGCGGCGACTTCCAGATCGTCGTGGATCACGTGGAACTGGCCGGCGAAGGCGCGTTGCGCGCCGCGTTCGAGCGCCTCAAGGCGAAACTGGCGGCGGCGGGGTTGTTCGCGGAGGAGCGCAAACGCGCCCTGCCGGCGTTTCCAGACCACGTCGCGGTGGTGACCTCGCGCTCCGGCGCCGCGTTGCGCGATGTCCTGTCCGTGCTGCGGCGGCGATTTCCCTGCGTGCGCGTGACCTGTTTCGACGTGGCGGTGCAGGGCCTCGAAGCCCCAGGCCAGATTCTCGGCGCCTTGGATCGCGCCGAGCGGATGCGCCGTCCGCCAGACGTGATCCTCGTCGCCAGGGGCGGCGGTTCGCTTGAGGATCTGGCGGCGTTCAACGAGGAGGCGGTGGTGCGGCGCATCGCCGCCTGCCGGATTCCGGTGGTGTCGGCCATCGGCCACGAGACCGACGTGACGCTGGCGGACTTCGCCGCCGACAAACGCGCCCCCACGCCGTCCGCCGCCGCCGAGCTGGTGACGCCGGACGCCGCCGCCACGCTTGCCCGCATCGCCGGGCTGCGTCGCGCCATCGCGGCGCGGTTCGCGGCGCGGCTGCGGGTGGAGCGGCGTCTGCTAACCGCCGCCGAGCAACGCCTGGTGCATCCGCGCCGGCTGCTGGAACAACGCATGTTGCGCGCCGACGAACTGGAGTCGCGCCTGACGGCCGCGCTGCGCGGACGCTTGGCGGTTTACCGCACGCGCTTGGCGCATCAGCGCGGTCTGCTCGTCCGCGCCAGCCCGGCGGCGCGCGTTGCGGCCGCGAATGTGCGCGTGGATGGTTTGCGCCGGCGGCTCGTGGGCGGAGTGCGCGCCCGCGTCGACCGCGCCGGCGCGCTATTGGGCGCGGTGGCAAGAGCGCTCGCCGCGGTGGGGCCGCTGCCCACGCTGGGTCGCGGCTTTGCCATCGTCGCCAAACCGGACGGCAGCCGCTGGGGCCACCCGCTGACTTCCGTGGCGAACGCGGCGCCCGGCGAAACCCTGTTGGCGCACTTGACGGATGGGAGCTTGCGCGCCACGGTGGAGAGCGTCGCGGCCAACTCCGCACCGGGGAGTGAGGAGTAAGATCTGCACAAATGAGCCAAGTTTTCGGTAGGGCAGGGAGTTTGCGGAGCAAACTCGAACGCGCCCTGCAAGGGCGCGCCGCGGCGGTGGTGGCGATCGGCGGCGTCATCGCTCTGCCGCTGCCCGAGGGCGCAACCGGTGCCCGCCATCAAGGCGACGACGCGCTGGTTGTCGCGAACCACGCGATTGTCGGCGTGCCGCTCGACGCGACGCCGGGGCCGCGCGAAGTCACCGTGTCGACGGCGGACGGCGAGCGCGTGCTCACTTTCACGGTGCGCGACAAGCAATATCCCGAACGGCACCTGACCGTGCCCAATCGCCGCCATGTGGACCCCAACCCGCGCGATCTTGAACGCTTCCGCCGGGAACGGGCGCTGCAGGACACCGGCTACGCGCTGCGCACCGCCGTGCGCCCCGGCCTGCTGCCGTTCGTCTTGCCCGCCGAAGGCCGCCGGTCCAGCCCGTTCGGGGCGCGCAGCTTCTACAACGGCAAACCGCGCTCGCCGCACTCGGGCTTGGACATCGCCGCCGCCACCGGCACGCCGGTGCGGGCGCCGGCGCCGGGCACGGCGGTGGTCATCGGCGACTTCTTCTTCAACGGCAAAACGGTGCTCCTCGACCACGGCGGCGGCTTGGTCACCATGTACTGCCACTTGAGCCGGGTGGACGTGGCCGAAGGCCAAGACGTGCCGCGCGGGCAGGTGATCGGCGCGGTTGGCAAGACCGGCCGCGCCACCGGCGCGCACCTGCATTGGACGGTGCGGGTGCGCGGCGTGCCGGTGGACCCCGCGCAGTTCATGACGGTCGTCAACGCCTTGGGCGAAGGTTCGCGCCAGCGCAACTGACCCGGCACATGGACGCGAGACGCGATCAACGTCCGCGGCGGTGGCGAATCACCCGTTCCCGTCGTTTGCGCTGGCGGCGGTTGAGTTCGTTGCGGCGGCCGGCGAACGGGTTGACGCCGCCTTGTGTTTGCACGCGCACCGGCACGCCGAGCAACTGGAAGTCCTCGCGAAAGCGGCTGGCCAGGTAGCGCAGGTAGGCTGGCGGCAACGCTTCGGTCTGGTTGCCATGCACCACCACGGTGGGGGGATGGCCGCCCGCCTTGTGCGCGTAGCGCAGCTTCACTTGGCGCGCGCGAACCACCGGCGGCGGATGCGCGCGCACGGCGTCGGCAAGCGAGCGGTTGATGTCCGCGGTCTTCACATCGAACGCGCCGGCGCGATGGATGGCGTCCACTTCGGCCAGCAAAGCCGCCACGCCGGTGCCGCGCAGCGCGGAGACGAAACGCACCGGAATCCACGGCGCGAAGCCTAGACGCCGCCCTGCCGATTGAGCGGCGCGCGAGTGCGCCTCGGCCGCCATCCCGTCGCACTTGTTGAGCGCCAGAGCGATGCCGGCACCGGCCGCCGCCGCGTATTGCAGGATGTGCAGGTCCTGATCCACGACGCCTTCCCGCGCGTCCGCCACCAGCACCGCCACCTCGGCGCGGCGCAAGGCGTCCAACGTCTTGACGACGGAGAACTTCTCCACCACCCCCTCGGTCTTGCCCTTGCGCCGCACGCCGGCGGTGTCGATGAGCAGCCGGTGGCCGAACGGAATGTCGATGGCGTCGCGGGTGGTGCCGGGCCGGTCCAACACGACCTGGCGTTGGTCGCCGAGCCAACGGTTCACCAACGTCGACTTGCCGACGTTGGGCCGTCCCACCACCGCGATCTTGGCGCGATCGTCGTTGCCCGTTGACTGTTCCGCAGCGACGGCGGGGAGGCGTGCGGCGAGGGCTTCCTTGAGACGCTCCAAGCCGCGCCCGTGCGTCGCCGAGACGGGCAGCGCCTCGCCGAAGCCCAACGCCGCGAACTCGAACGCCGACAGGACGTCCGCGCCGTCCATCTTGTTCACCACCACGAGAACACGGGCGCCGCGCTTGCGCAGCGTTTCGGCGATGTCGCGATCGCCGGCCGTTAGGCCCGCGCGCGCGTCCGTCACCAACACCGCCGCGTCGGCCTCGGCCAGCGCCGCGTCCACCTGCGCCGCCACGGCTGTGGTCACGTCGCTGCCGGGGCCGGCGCCGGAGGGGGCGTCGGGCGAACGCCCGGGACGGGGCCAAGCGGCCCCCCAGCCGCCGGTGTCAATCACAAGGGCGTTGCGACCGGCGATGGCGGCGTGGCCGTATTGGCGGTCGCGGGTGAGTCCGGGATGGTCGGCCACCAGCGCGCGCCGGCCGCCGCACAAGCGGTTGAACAACGTCGACTTGCCCACGTTCGCCCGTCCCACCAAGGCGACCGCGGGCCGTTCCCGCGCATCCTGCGGAGCGCCTGCCGGCCGCGAAACTCGACTCATCTTCAAAGGTTAAACTAAACTATGCTCGGCTTGGTTCACTTGTTGGAGTTGCGGCGATGGTCTGGATGAACTCGAACCTCCCCTGCGCTTTGCCGCTGCCCCGGGGCTGCTTGCTCGTGGGGCTTGGCGTACTGGGCGGACTGGCCAGCCACGCCGACGCAGGGCAGCTCTTTCTCGGACTGGCGGGCACCGTGGATGGCCAGCAGTTCACCTACGGCAAGACCGTCTACGTCGAGGGAAGCCGGGATCAATACACCCAAGCCGCGGGCGATGCCGACCAGACCCTGCCGGGCCTAAGCGCCTTCGCCGGCTACCGCTGGCCTCTGCCGGGCAGCAGCCGCTGGCGCCTCGATGCGGAGGTCGACGTGGCGTGGCAGCGGAAGCGGCTCGACGGGCACTTGGAGGGCACCGGACACACTTGGACGGACACTTGGCCGGAGGACTGGTGGCTCAAGCGCAACACCAGCTACGGCGTCACCGCGCGGCTTGGCAGATCGATGGAAGGCACCGGGTTCGGCCTGTACGCGCTGGTCGGGCTGCGCCGCATCGAGAGCGAGTTCTCCATCACCGAAACCGGCTGTCCGGGGCCGGAGCTGATGTGCCCGCCCACGCCCCTGGCCAGCTTCAGCGAAACCGTGGACCGGCGGCACAACGCCTGGACCTTCGGCGCCGGGCTGGAGCGGCAGCTGGGCGAGCGGTCTTCCATCCAGTTGGAAGTGCGCCACACCCGCTATCGACGCAACAGCCGCGACCGGCTGTTCGAAGGCGGCGTGGTCATCCCTTCCGCCCTGAACGGCCGCGAAACCGGCGCCGCGTTGCGGCTGGTGCGCTACTTCCAAGGTTCCTAAACGTCGCTCGCGGACCGTCGGGCCGCCTCGCGCAGGGCGTGGGCGACCCAACCCGCACGGCATGGCGAACATGGGCAGGAAAGCGTTGCGGCAGGCGTAGCTGATGGCCGCGCCAGTGGCCGTTGAGCAAGACGGTGCCGGCGTGCGGGCGTGGCACCACGACGAGCCGTTGCGCCCGCGCACCGATAGAAAGTTGTTATCTATACAAAAACCCGCTCTTGAGCAAGGGTTTGTGCTATCTTGTACCCATGCGCGCCACCGACCTCAGACTAGGGCGCGTTGACAAATAACGCTGATGGTGTATGAATCCACATTGGGCGCCACGGAGTGGCGCGACGTTTTTGAGCAAGGAGGCTGGCGATGGCGATGCGGGTTGAGCGGACGATGCTGGGCGACGCGCAGTGGGAGCGGATCGAACCGCTGTGCGCGGGGAAGGAAGGGGACGTTGGCCGCACGGGCGACGACAACCGGCGCTTCGTGGAGGCGGTGCTTTGGGTGGGGCGGACGGGTGCGCCGTGGCGCGACCTGCCGCCGCGCTTCGGCAAGTGGAACACGGTGTTCCAGCGGTTTCGGCGCTGGGCGAGGAAGGGGGTTTTCAAGAGGATGTTCGAGGAATTGTCGTCGGATCTGGACTTCGGGGAAGTCCAGATCGACGGCACGAACGTTCGCGTTCACCAGCATGCGACTGGAAAAAAGGGGGCGCCGAGAAGTCGGGGCGGTCGCGCGGCGGGCTGACGACGAAGATGGTGGCGCTGGTGGACGCGCTGGGGAGGTTGTCGCGGTTCGTTCTTCTGGCGGGCAAACCGGCACGAGTCGCCGACGGCGGCGGGTCTGCTGTCGGGCCTGTCGTTCGGGGCTCTGCTGGCGGACGGGGGCTTCGACAGCGACCGTCTGCGGGCGCTGGTGGCGTCGCTCGGCGCGGAGGCGGTGGTGCCGCCCGCGTCCAATCGGAAGGAGCCGATCGACTGCGACATGGAGAAGTACGGGAGGCGGCACCGCGTGGAGAACTTTTTTTGCAAGATCAAGAGCTTCCGCCGCATCGCCACCCGCTACGACCAGACCGAGTCGAGCTACGCGGCAATGATCCGGATGGCCGCCGTTTGGCTTGCGCTGGCTTAATTGTCAACGCGCCCTAGCCCTAGACGACATCGCGCTCTCTACGCGCCGCACCGTGTACACCACGGGCGATCTGGCCCGCACAGTGCTGCGGAACGAGGATGCGAAGGGTGTCGAGCGGACGCTGGCCGCGGCCGTGCGGGATCGTCTGCTTGTGCGCGTCTGTCGCGGCGTCTACGCCTACCCCTACGCGCCCGACACCGGGCGTCCAGTGCGCGAGGAAGTTGTGGTGCGGATGCGCCCAAGGGCGCTCAGCTACATCAGCTTGGAATCCGCGCTGTCGCTCTGGGGCGTCATCGATCAGGAAGCGCTCGGCGCGATCACGGTAATGAGCACGGGCCGGACCCAGCGGTTCGAGACGCCCTACGGCATCATTGACATCACACACACGGCCCGGCAGCCGACTGCCGTGCTTGCCGACATCGTCGCGCCGGAACCGGGCCGGGGCTGGCTCCCCTACGCCAAGCCGAGGCTGGCCGGCCGCGACTTGAAGCGCGTGGGGCGGAATACCGACCTTGTCCAGTGGGACGAGATTGACGAAGTGGAACGGGAGATGGCCGGTGCGAACGCTTGACGATTGGGCGGAGACGGTCATCAACGCCGTGCCGGCGCTGCGGGAGATCAGGCACTCCGTTGAGAACGAACTCCTGATGCTGGCGGTTTTCGACGGCCTGCACCGCAGGAGTGTCCTGCCAGACGATGCCGTGTTCATCGGCGGATCGGCGCTGCGGCTCTGCCACGGCAGCCCGCGGTTCAGCGAGGACTTGGACTTCCACGCGCCACATCGCGTGACCAGAGAGTTCGACCGCGAAGGTCTGGCCGAGACGGTTGGGGCTACCACGGGCTGCGCGATTTCCGTGAGCACGCCCACCGCGCAAGGGCGATCCACGCTGGCGCGGGTGAGCGCGATCATCCCCGGCCGCCGCCGCGACCAGCGTGGTCCGCGCACGAAGATCGCTTTGGGCGTAGGCCGTCAAGTGGACACGGTGGACGCCGTCATCGAGCTTGAAATGGCCGGTGGCGCGGTGCATGGGTTAGGCACCGTGGGCGACCTGTTCACCTTCAAGACTTCGAGCAGAGAGGAACTCTACGTTGACAAGCACTTGGCGCTGGTCGGCCGCGCACAGCGGTTGAAGCACCGCGACATCTTCGACGTCCTGTGGCTGAACAGCACGGGCACGAGGTTCAATGGCGACATCTTCAAGGCGAAGATGGACGCCTTGGAACTGGACAAGACGGCGTTCCTCGGCACGCTCCGCCAGCGGGCCGACGCCGGCCGCCACGCCATCCTCAACGGCGACTACCACGCGGAGATGGTCAACTTCCTGCCGCAAGGGTCGCCTTGGCTGTTCGGTGAGAGCCGCGTCGAGGGGATGGCGGACGCCTTCCGCGCCGTGGTGCTCGACAACGCGAAGACGCTGGATGCCAAGCTGAATCGCACGGTCGTGATGCCTTATAGGCCAGTGGAACGCGAGCGCTAGCGCTAAACGCCAGCGCAAGAAATCGGGCTCTTCTTGCGGTTGCCGCGCCTCGGCTGTTTCGCGCGGCCGTTAGCGCCTCAACTCCGGCGCTTGATCTCCAGCGCCAACAACCGTCCGTCGTTGCTGAGCGCGTAGACCACGTCGTCCACCTCCACGAACGGTTTGCGCAGCCCGTCGCCCAGCTTGCGGCGCGCCACGAACCTCCCGTCGCTCTGCGCCAGCACGTGCAGGTAGCCTTCGGCGTCTCCCACCAGCACGTAGTTGCCGAACGCCAGCGGGCTGCCGAGGCCGCGGTTTTTCAAGGCGTCCTGCCGCCACACCAACGCCGCGTCCCGCTGGCCGATGGCCTGTACGCTGTCGTTCTCGTCAATCAAGTAAATGTGCCCGTAGCCCTCGGTGAGATCCAAATGGGTGGAAGCCGGCAGTTCCCAGATCATTGCGCCGTCGTTCGGCTGCAATGCCTTCAATTTGCCTTGGAAGCTGGCCGCGTAGAGGAGGCCGCCGGTCAACAAGGGCGTGCCGTCCACGTCCACCATGCGATCGAGTTCCGTGCGCCCCTGCGGCAGCATCACCCGGTGGTTCCACACCGGCGCGCCGCTCGCCGCGTCCACCGCGGTCACGTTGCCGTCGCCGAAACCCGCGAACACCAAGCCGCCTTCCACCAGCGGCGTCGCCGTGCCGCGCAACGTCAAGAGCGGCACTTGGCTGTCGTATGCCCAGCGCTGCGCTCCGTCCGCGGCCTCCAAGGCGATCAACCGATCGTCCGCGGTTTGCGCGATCACCACGTCCTCCCACGCCACCGGCGGTGCCAGCACTTCGCTGGAAACCTGCGCGCGCCACAGCTCGGCGCCGTCGCCCACGTCCAACGCGATCACCTCGCCGCGGGTGGTTCCCAGCAGCACGCGGCCTTCGCCGGCGCCGACGCCGCCCGTGACGAACGAGGGGTCGCGCCGATCCCAGAAGCGCAAGCCGGATTTGTCCGGCTTGCCCACGCGGGTGGCCCAAAGGCGCTTGCCGGTGAACCGTTCCACCGCCACGACATGGCCGTAACCGTCGGCCGCGAACACCCGGTCGGCCACCACCACCGGCGTCAGGCGCAAGTATTTGCGCCCCAAGCCCTCGCCGACCTTCGCCCGCCACAGACGGTTGATCACCGCCTCGGGTTGGAAATCCACCAATTTGGCGGGCTCTTTCGCCTTCTTCTTCCTCTTCTTCTCGCTTTTCGCATCGTCTTTCGTCTTCTCAGGCGCGTCGACGAAGGGAAGGAAGGAGAAGAAGGCGCAACCGCCCATGGCGGGCGCGGCCACGACGAGCGCCGCCAACGTCAAAGCGCGACCTCGGCGCGCGGCGGCGGACGCAGAGCCGTTTCGTTTCGCACGGTGGAGTGTCATTCTTGATCCGCCAGGCTTGAGAGTTTGAGTTCCAGCAATTCCACGCCTGGGGTGCGGCCCGGATCGCGTTGCGCCGCTTCCACGCCGGCGGCATAGGCGTCCGCGGCGGCGGCGAGGTCGCCTTGGGCAACATGGATGTCGCCGGCCAACTCGGCCGCCGGCGCCTCGAAGCCGGCGCTGCCGATCAGCGCCAGCTGTTCGAGCGCCCGGTCGAAACGCTCCAACTGGTACAACACCTTGGCGGCGCGGTAGCGGGCGGTGTCTTCGACGACGCGCACATCCGCCAGCTCGGCGGCGCGCTCCAAATACGCCAACGCCTCCTCCCAGTCCTTCTCCTGCGCTTGATCCGCGGCGCGGTAGAGCAACGAGAACACATGATAGGCGGTGCCGGCGTATTCGGTGTCGATGGTGGCGAGCAGATCGGACACCGGTTCGCCGATGGCGCGCGCCTCCTCGTAGGCGACGAACACCGCCGAAGCGGCGTTGTCGCGGTCCGCGGTGTAGCTCTGGTAGTAGCGCCATCCCAGCACAGCGGCCACGGCCAACACCACGGCGACCAGCAGCGAGGTGCCGTTTTGATCCCACCAGCGCTTCAGCCGTTCCGCTTGTTCCTCGTCCGTCAGAAAGTCCGCCACGGCACCACCACTCCCTTCGCGTTCACGCCACCTCGGCGCGCGCTGCGCGCGCGTGCTCGGCGGAATCCCACTTGGCCAGCTCGTCGAGCAGCGCGTCCATGCGCAGCAGCGCTTGTGGGGGCGCTTCGCCCCCGGCGTCGGCGCGCAGGCTCTTCAGCGACGCGCCGCCTTGGCGCGCTTCCTCCTCGCCCACCAGAACGGCCCACCGTGCGCCGCTGCGATCGGCGGCGCGCAGCTGGCTCTTCAAGCTGCCGCCGCCGGCATGGCAAAGCACGCGCAGGCGCGTGGCGCCGCGGATTTTCTCCGCCACCCGGGCCGCTTCCAACTTGCGCTGCGCGTCCGCGGCGGCCACATAGACATCCACATGCGCCGCCGGCGCCCCGGCGCGCGCCGCGCGCAGCAGGACCAGGCGGTCAAGCCCGATGGCGAAGCCCGCGCCGGGCGTGGCGCGGCCGCCAAGGCGCTCCACCAATCCATCGTAGCGCCCGCCGGAAGCCACGGCGTTCTGGGCGCCGAGCGCTTCCGTAGTCCACTCGAACACGGTGTTCGTGTAGTAGTCCAGACCGCGCACCAGCCGCGGATTGACGTGGTAGGGAACACCTGCATGGTCTAGCCGTCGCCGCAACCCGTCGAAATGCTGGCGGGAATCGGCATCCAGGTGGTCGTGGATGTTCGGCGCTTCCGCCACCACGGCGCGAGTGGCCGGCACCTTGCTGTCCAGAATCCGCAGCGGATTGGTCGCAAGCCGGTGTCTGCTGGCGTCGTCCAACTCGGCGGCGCGTGGCGCGAGGTAGTCGAGCAGCGCTTGGCGGTAGCTGGCGCGGGCCTCGGCGCCCCCTAGCGTGTTCACCTCCAAGACCAAGTCGTCCGCGACGCCGAGCTCGCGAAAAGCGCGCGCCAACATCACGAGCAGTTCCGCGTCCACGTCCGGCCCCGGCAAGCCAAACGTCTCGGCGCCGATCTGCGTGTGTTCCCGGGTTCGGCCCTTTTGCGGCCGCTCGTAGCGGAACATCGGCCCGTGGTACCAGAGGCGCAGCGGCGGCCCCCGCAACAGCCCGTTCTCAATGCAGGCGCGCACGCACCCCGCGGTGCCCTCCGGGCGCAGCGAGAGCGAGTGGCCTTTGCGGTCCGGGAACGTGTACATCTCCTTCTCGACCAGATCGGTCGCTTCGCCGACGCCGCGCGCAAACAACGCCGTGGCCTCCACAACCGGCAGCCTGATCTCGCGATAGCCGTACCGTGCCAACACGCCGATCAGGCTGGTTTCCACCGCGCGCCAACCGGCCGTGTCGCGCGGAAGGATGTCGCGCATTCCGCGCACAAGTTGTGAATGGGCCATCTGTCAATGCACCACGAGATTCGCGACGCTGCCTTGGGTGTGCGGCGCCAAGGCGATGACTTCCCCGAGGTAGCGCAACTCCACTCCGGCGGCGTAGCCGATCTTGATGGTGAAAGGCGGTGTCCCGGAAACCGAAACGGACTGCCCGGCCTTGCCCAAGTCGGCGTACACTTGTTCGGCGCGGTCGCTCACTTCAACCCACGAGTCTTCCTTGAAGGTGAACACCAACTCGGCGACGGGCACGGCTTGCGCCGTGGGCGCATGGGCGTCGGGCACGGTCTGTGGAGCGTCCGTCGCGGTTGGCGCCTTCTCGACGGCGGCCTGCGGTTGCGGCACATTCGTCGCCCCCTCCGCTTGTTCGCTTCGCCAAGCCGGCGCGACGGCGCCCTCGTCGCCGGCGTCCGTGACGAACGACCAGTCGAAAGAGCGCCAAACCCCCCACAACATGAACGCCAGCGCGACGACGATCACTATCACGATGGTGCCGAGAAACAAGCCGGCGCGCCGTTGCGACAGGCGCCCGCGCGGCGCCTTCGTGCCGGTGCCCACCACGGGCGGAGCAGTGGCCTCCGGCGCCTCCTGGGAGCTGTCGAAATTGACGGCCAAGCGATCCGGATCCAAGCCTAGGAGGTTGGCATAGGCGCGCACGTAGCCGCGCACATAGACGCGCGCCGGCAGCTCGTCCTGCCGGCCCGCCTCAATGGCGCGAACCACGGACTCCTCCAAATGCAGGGACGCCGCGACATCGGCCGGCCTCACGCCCATGCGCTCGCGCGCCGCTTTGAGCTCCACCCCGTAAGGGGGTTCCGCAGGCGCGTCAACGTCCTCGGCGTCGTCTCCGCGCCGCCGTTCCGCGGCCGCCTCCAGCGGCACCGTGAACTCCTTGCCGGCGGATGCGGGCACCGGGGACGCGGGCGCTGCTTCGGCGGAAGCGGTTTCCGGCGCCACCGACACCGCCGCGTCCCCCGGCGCATCACGCGCTGGCGCGCGTTCGGACTCGGGCTTCGAGGCCGCGGGGCGCGCCTCGTCGCCCGGCGGCGCTTCCTCCGCCGGCGGCGGCGCGGGGTTCACGCGGCCTCCGCGGCAAGCACGCCAAGACGCGCCGCGTGCCGCGCCCGGCGGCGCGTCCGGTCCGCGAAACTGCCGGTGAGCTGACCGCAAGCCGCGCCGATCGAGTCGCCGCGGGTGGTTCGCCGCATGGCGGCGAAGCCGGCGTCGCGCAGCAGCTTCTGGAACCGCAGCACGGTGGCAGCGGCGGGACGGCGGTAGCCGGAGGGATCGCCGGGAAACGGATTGAACGGAATGAGGTTGATCTTGCAGCGCATGTCCGCCAGTAGCCGCGCCAGATCGCGGGCGTCTTCGGTGCTGTCGTTGACGCCGGCGATGAGCGTGTATTCGAACGTGACGATGCGCCGCGGCCCTCCGGTGCGCAAGTAGCGCCGGCATGCCGCCAGCAACTCGGCGATGGGATACCTTCGATTGATGGGCACCAGCACGTCCCGCTTGGCGTCCTGCGCCGCGTGCAGCGACACCGCGAGCGACGCCTCCGAACGGGCCGCCAAATCGTGGATGCGGGGCACGACCCCGGCCGTGCTCACGGTGACGCGGCGCTTGGAGATGCCAAACGCCAAATCGTCCATGAACACCTCGGCGGCATCCACCACCGCGTCGAAGTTGAGCAGCGGTTCGCCCATGCCCATGAAAACAATGTTGGACACGGCGCCGCCGCGCACCGCCACGCTGCGCGCGGCGCGCAGCGCCTGGCCCACGATTTCGGCGCGGCTGAGGTTGCCGTTCCAACCCTGCTTGCCGGTGGCGCAGAAGCTGCAATCCAAAGCGCACCCGACTTGACTGGAGATGCACAGCGTCAGGCGCTGTCCGCTGGTGTCTGGTATCAGCACGGTCTCCACCGCACGCCCGCGTCCAACGTCCACAAGCCATTTCACCACGCCATCGCGGGCATGCTGCTCCGAGACGAACTCCGGCGCTCGGATTTCGCTCACCTCGCAGAGCCGCGCGCGCAGCGGTTTGGCGATGTCCGTCATGGCGCGGAAGTCGTCCACGCCGGCGCGGTATATCCAGTTCATCAACTGCTCGGCGCGGTAAGGTTTCTCGCCCAAGTCGCGAAAGAACGCCGCCAGCGCCTCTCGCGGCATCCCCAGCAAGTTCGCCCTCGCCTCAGTGGACATGCAATCGATCCCGCAAAGCGCGCTCGGCTACCCGCGGCAACGGGCGTGAATCTCGCTGGCGGTGAAGAAGTGCGCGATTTCGCGCGTCGCCGAGGCGGTGCTGTCCGAGCCATGCACCGCGTTGGCGTCGATGGAATCGGCGAAATCCGCGCGGATGGTGCCGGGCGCGGCCTCCTTGGGGTTCGTCGCGCCCATCAACCTGCGGTTCACCGCTATGGCGGCCTCGCCTTCGAGCACTTGCACGACCACCGGCCCGGAACACATGTACGCCACCAAGCTGTCGTAGAAGGGCTTGCCGCGGTGCTCCGCGTAGAAGCCACCGGCCGTGTCGGGCGTCAAACGCAGCATCTTGGCGGCGACGATGGCCAGCCCGCCCTTCTCGAAACGCGAGCAGATTTCGCCGATGAGGTTCTTCGCCACCGCATCGGGTTTGACGATGGAGAGTGTCCGCTCGACTGCCATCGGGCCTCCGGGTTCTTATGAGTGCCGCGGGCCGGGCGGCCCACTGCGTCAAAGGCGCATTATACGCGGCGGATGCGCCAGCGAACGGCCCGGATGCGCCGGCGAGCGGCAAGGCGTCCACAAGCCGTCCATCAACGACGTCAATCCGAAGCGGGCGGTTGCGCCCAGCCCCGCATCGAACACCCGGAATCTAATCGCCGCGCAGCGCGCCCACCACTTCGGCGATGCGCGCCGCCGCGTAATCGACTTCGCACGCGGTGGTGAAGCGGCCGATGGTGAGGCGCAGCGAGCTGTGCGCCAAGTCGTCCGGCACGCCGAGGGCGCGCAGCACATAGGACGGTTCGATGGTGGCCGACGTGCAGGCGGAGCCCGACGACACCGCCACGTCGTCCAGCGCCATGAGCAGCGTCTCGCCGTCCACGCCACCGAAGGCCACGTTCAGGTTGCCGGGCAGTCGATGTTCCAAGGAGCCGTTCAGCTGTGTTCCCGGCAATTGTTTGAGATGCGACCACAAGCGATCCCGCAGCGCCCGCACGCGACAGCCTTCCTCGTCCATGCCGAGCGCCGCCAAGCGGCACGCCTCGCCCATGCCCACGAGCTGGTGGGTGGCCAAGGTGCCCGAGCGCTTGCCGCGTTCGTGGCCGCCGCCATGCATCTGCGCGCTGAGCTTGAGCGGGGGTTCGCGGCGAACGTACAAGGCGCCGACGCCCTTCGGCCCGTAGAGCTTGTGCGCCGAGATGCTCACCAGGTCCAAGCAATCGCGCTCCACGTCCAGCGGCAGCTTGCCGGCGCTTTGGGCGGCGTCCGTGTGGAAGGCGACGCCCCGGGCGCGGCAGGCGCTGCCGATCGCGGCCACGTCGTTGACGGTTCCCACCTCGTTGTTGACGTGAATGACGGAAACCAGCACCGTGTCTTCGCGGATGGCCGCGTCGATGTCCGCGGGGTCCACGACGCCGTCCGCCTTCGGCGCCACGTAACTCACCGCCACGCCTTGGGTTTGCAAGTGTTTCGCAGTGTCCAGCACTGCCTTGTGCTCGTAGCTGGTGGTCACCAAGTGGCCGCCGCCGGCCGCTTCGAGCACGCCCTTGAGCGCGAGGTTGTCGGATTCGGTGGCCCCGGAAGTCCACACCACGCCGCGCGGGTCGCCGCCGATGAGCGCCGCCACCTGCTGCCGGGCGTCCTCGACGAGCTCGGCGGCGTTCCACCCGTAGGCGTGGCTGGTGGAGGCGGGGTTGCCGAAATCGCCGTCCGCGAGCAGGCAGCCGCTCATCTTCCGCGCCACACGCGGGTCCACCGGCGTGGTGGCGCCGTAATCCAAGTAGATCGGCTTGGCGGGTTTCTTCATGTCGTCCGAGTCAGAGACTGCGCGGTTGCGCTCTTCCGCAACCGCGCCCGCAACAGCGCCATATGCTACACGTTGCCGTCGTCCGCGCCGCATTCCGGTGCGCGCTCCTCGTCCCCTCGACGCCCAACGGCGCGTTCGATGTGCGTCAACACGCCGCGAAACATCGCCACCTCGGTGGCATCCGGGCGCACCCGCGCGAACAGGCGCTGCAAGCGCGTCATCGCCTGGCGCGGCGCTTTGGGGTCCAGAAAGTCGATGCCCACCAACACGCGCTCGATGTGCGCGTAGAGCGCCGCCATTTGCGTGGCGTTGGCGAGCGGGCGGTCCCAGCCGGCTTCGTCGTCGACGGGCGGCGCGTCCGCGCGCAGCGCTTGGCGCAGCTCGTAGGCGAGCACCTGCACGGCCATGGCGAGGTTGAGCGAGGTGTAGCCCGGATCCGCGGGAATCATCACTTGCACATGGCACCGGCGCAGCTCGTCGTTGGTGAGGCCGCTCACTTCGCGCCCGAACAACACCGCCACCGGCCGTCCCGCCGGTTCGCCGGCCACCTGGGCGGCGAATTCGGCCGCGGTGCGCGTCGGCCAAGGCACGCTGCGCTGGCGCGCGCTGGCGCCCGCCACCAACACGCGGTCGCCGATGGCGTCGTCGACGCTGTTAAAAACGCCGGCGGCGTCCAGCACGTCGGCCGCCGCGGCGGCGCGCCAAGTGGCCTGCGGGTCCGGAAAACGGCGGGGGCGCACCAGCGCGAGGTCGGCGAAACCCATGTTCTTCAGGGCTCGGGCGGAGCCGCCGATGTTGCCCGGATGGTCTGGTTCCACCAACACGAAGCGGATGTTGCGCCGCGCTGTCAAAGCGTTGTCGTTGGCGGTCATGGAGGCCAGAGCGCGATTTGTCGGGTGGCCAGTTTACCGTGCGCCGATTTCCGCAAGGCTTCCGCACATGGAACCTTTGCCTCATCATCGCCCTCAAGTCGCCAACGGTGAGGTCGGTTCTCACATCGACACGCATGAGGCTGCCACTCCGATCTGTGGATCAATCAAGGAAAGGCAAGCGGGTCGGGTCACTTCAGCTTCAGCAGCGGGTAATCCGGCGATTCCGGGCGCGGGCCGACGGTTCCATTCGTGCAGTCTGCAACCAGATCCAGGCCCTCGAGCACGATCTGTCCAATCAACGGCTCGCTGAGCGGCGGCCCCACCACGCAATCCGTGTTCATCGCCCGGTTGCCGACGCGAATGCCCAAGGGACCGGCGACATCCCGTTCCTCTTTGCGCTCGTCCGCGTAGGACACGACGACCTTGCCATGGATCGGCAGTCCCAACCGCTCGACGACGTTCTGCGGCAGCATCGACAGGACGGCGCCCGTGTCCACGATGCCTTCCACGGAAGTGCGGCGCACGGTGGCTTCCTCCCGCAAGCCGAGGCGCACGTTACCCCGGTCGGTTGCGTTCTCTAGTTCGACGCGGGTGACGATCTCGCCCATGAGTCCGCCTAGTGGATGGTCAACGCCTTAGCGTAGCACGGACGCTTGGGGATGGCCGTGATGCCGGAGCGCGATTTGTCGGGTGGCCATGTTACCGTGCGCCGATTCCCGCAAGGCCTCCTCCGCACATGGAACCTTTCGTCAACATCGCGCTGCGCGCTGGGCGGCGGGCGGGCAAGGTGATTCTGCGCGCCATGGATCGGGTGGACACCTTGCAGGTGGAGGAGAAGGGCAGGAACGATCTCGTCTCCGAAGTGGATCGGCAAGCCGAGGACGTCATCGTGAACACCATCCTCAAGGCGTATCCGGACCACGGCGTCCTCGGCGAGGAACACGGCGCGCGGGGGGCGAAAGACGGCGACGGGTTCACTTGGATCATCGATCCGCTCGACGGCACTACCAACTTCCTGCACGGCATTCCCCACTTCTGCACCTCCATCGGCGTGCGCCGGGGGCCCACGCTGCTGCACGGCGTGGTGATCGATCACGTGCGCGGCGAGGAGTTCAGCGCCAGCCGCGGCACCGGCGCGTTCCTGAACGGACGCCGCCTCCGCGTCGCCGGGCGCGCCGCGGTGCGCGACTCCATTATCGGCGGCGGCTTGCCCTTCCCAAGCGTCGCCGAGCATCTGGATGTCTACAGCGCGGTGCTTGTACACTTCATGCGCCACTGCCGCACGTTGCGGCGCCAGGGCAGCGCCGCGCTGGATCTCGCCTATGTGGCCGCCGGGCGGCTGGACGGTTTCTTCGAGATTGGCTTGAAAGTGTGGGACACCGCCGCCGCCGCCGTGCTGGTGCGCGAGGCCGGCGGTTTTGTGGGCGACGCCGCCGGCGGCGATCGGTTCCTGGACACCGGCAACATCGTCGCCGCCAACCCGCGGCTGTTTCGCGCCATGTTGCGCGTGATTCGCACCTGCGCCGGCAGCGACTCCAAGCTGCTCCAAGGCTGAGGTGGTTGGCGCAGTGGGACACGCAATCAAAGGCTTGCCGATTGCGTTTTGCGCGGTGCCCGCTGTCTTCGTGGACTTCGTGGCGGCGGAATGGACGGTCGCCGAATCTGGCGGCAAAGGCATTTTGGATTCAATTTCCGGCCACCAGGACACGCCGGAGCGCCCGCAGCCATGCCGTTGAACAGCGAGGCCACCGTCAACGCCGTCCTCGCCGAGGCGTTGCGCCACAAGCACCCGCAGTGGCGCGAGTCTCTGGGCGTCGAGCAAAGCGGCGTGTTCCAAGAGAACCGCTCGTTGCGCCCAGACATTGCGCTGCGCCCCCAGCGCGCCCAGCCGGTGGTGGTGGAAACGGAGTTCGCTCCGGCGGCGACGGTCGAGCAGGACGCCGCCGGTCGGCTTGGCCTGGTGCCAGTGGGCGGCAGGGCGCTGGAACAAGCCATCGCGGTTCGCTTGCCCGAGGATTTGCGCCGCGGCCAAGCGGACCTGCCGGAGCGCGTCGCCGCGGCCGAGTTCGGCTACTGCGTGTTGTCGGGCGAACCGTCGGCGCCCGAGCGCTGGCCGGCCGAAGGCTGGCTTACCGGCGGCTTGAACGACCTCGCCCGCTGCATGGAACAGGCGATGACCTCGGCGCGGCTGATCGAACTGGGCATGACGACCCTCGAACAGGGCGTGCGCAACGCCACCCGGTCGGTTGACGACGGGGTGGCGACGGGTGGCGTCTACATACCGGTGCGGCTTGGGGAAGCGCTCAACCAACGCCCGGGCACGCAGACCACGCGCATGGCCATGGCCATCGTCGCCAACGCGCTGTTGTTCCAAGAGGCCATCGCCGATGCCCACCAGCTGCCGACGATGGCCGATCTCGCGCAGATCCCGGATTGGCGGCTGCCACCTGTGGTCTTGGACATCTGGACGCGCGTGCTCGCCGAGATCAATTATTGGCCGATCTTCCGTCTGGCGGCGGATCTGCTGATTCCCCAATCCGGCGTGACGATCAGAGAAATCCTCTATCCGCTGGTGCGCACGGCCAAGGAGCTGTCCGGACTTGGCGTCACCAGCGGGCAGGACCTCTCCGGGCGCATGTTCCAGCGCCTCATCGCGGACCGGAAGTTCCTAGCGACGTTCTACACGCGACCCGAGTCCGCCGCGTTGCTGGCGGAATTGGCCATCGCACGCCTCGACATGGACTGGGCGGACTTGGACGCCTATCCGGCTCTGCGCGTCGCCGACCTCTCCTGCGGCACGGGCACGCTGCTGGCGGCGGCGTACCAAGCGGTGCTGGCGCGCTATCGGCACGGGGGCGGCGACGACCGCCAAATACACGCGGCCATGCTCGAGAACGCCATTGTCGCCGCCGACATCATGCCGGCGGCCGCGCATCTGTGCGCCGCTCAGCTATCCAGCGCGCATCCGGGGGAAGTGTTCGACCACACGCGGGTCTACACGATGCCCTATGGCATCGGCAGCGGCGCCGAGCAGCGTCGGGGAGTCGCCATCGGTTCGCTGGATCTCACCGTCAGGGGGCAGACGCGGTCGCTCTTCCCCACCGGCCAGCGCCAAGCGCAAGGCCGCGGCGAGGTGGAAGTGGAGGACCTCGACCTGCCCCACGAGTCCGTGGACCTGGTCATTATGAATCCGCCGTTCACCCGGCCCACGAACCACGAGATCACCGACGTGCCGGTGCCGTCCTTCGCCGGGTTCGGCACCACCGCCGACGAGCAGCGGGCGATGTCCGAACGGCTCGCCGAGGTGCGCCGCGGCCTTGAAGCGCCGGTCGGCCACGGCAACGCCGGTCTCGCGTCCAACTTCGTCGACTTGGCGCACGCCAAGGTGAAGCCCGGCGGCGTTGCGGCGCTGGTGTTGCCGATAGCGTTCGTGCAAGGCGCGTCGTGGCGGGCGGCGCGGGAGCTGTTCGCACGCTGCTACCGGGACATCGTCGTCGTCACGGTGGCGGCGAGCGGCAACACCGAGCGCGCGTTCTCCGCGGACACCGGCATGGCGGAAGCGCTGGTGATCGCCACGAAGGCCGAGGACCGCGCCGCGCCAACCGGCGAAGCGCTGTTCGTGAACCTGTTCAGGCGACCGCGCAGTTTGGTGGAAGCGACTGATGTCGCCAAGCTGATTGCCGCACCGCCAGCGGCGTCGAGCGCCGCACTGCCGGCGGCGTCGAGCGGCCGCCTGCGCGCCGGAGAACAGCCATTGGGCACCTACATCCGCGCTCGGTTGGACGATGGCGGCTGCGCGGCGTTGCGCGAGACCGCTTTGGCGGAAACGATGCTGGCGCTTGCGGACGGCGCACTGCGGATGCCGCGTCACGAGCAACTGGGGCTGCCCATCGCACCTTTGGGCGCCCTTGGCCAGCGCGGCCCGCTGCACCGCGACATCGGCAACAGCAAGGATGGCGAACCCCCGTTTCGCGGCCCGTTCAAGATCGTGCCTATACAAGGCGTGCCGAGCTATCCCGCGCTTTGGGCGCACGACGCGGAACGGGAGCGACAGCTAGTGGTGGCACCGGACCGGGAAGGGCTTGTTCGACCGAACTGCCGGGAGCAGGCGCTACGCGTTTGGCAAACAGCCGCCAAGCTGCACTTCACGCTGGATTTCCAGATCAACTCGCAAAGCTTGACCGCCTGCGTGACGCCGGACCCCTGCTTGGGTGGTCGCGCCTGGCCCGGTTTTCACCCCCATCGGGACGAGTGGATGGAGGTCATGGCCCTGTGGGCGAACTCGACGCTCGGCTTGTTGTCTTTCTGGTGGGTGGGTTCGCGGCAGCAGCAGGGGCGCGCCATCACGACCATCTCCGCGCTGCCGGAGCTACCGATGCTCGACGCCCGCGCTCTTGCCGCGCAGCAGCTTGCCGAAGCAAGCGCCATCTTCGAGCGGTTCCGCTCTGAGCGGCTCTTGCCGGCGAACGAAGCCTACCGCGACGACGTGCGCAAGGCCCTCGACCGCGCCGTGCTGGTGGAGCTGCTCGAGCTGCCGGACGCCGTTCTGCCGCCGCTCGACAACCTGCGCCTGCAATGGTGCGCCGAACCGGCCGTCCACGGCGGCAAGGACAGCGCTCCGAGCGTCTCGGAGCACCAGCTTTCTTGAGTGGCGTTGACTTCACAATGCGTCAGTTTGCGCCAATAGGCACCGAATATTTGCGTCGCAAACTCCAACGCGCCCGTGAGGGCGCACCGACCCGCAGGCAGGGCGCGCGTGGTGAAGGCGGCGTTCGCCTATGGTAGTGTGCGCGCGTCCAATAGCTGTGGCGATGGTTGAGGCGGCTATGCGCGACATGACGAACAAGCCCGCAAGCAACGCACGCGCGGTTTGGCGGGCGTTTGGCATCGCGCTCGTCGCTGGCGCCGGGCTCTTGGGCTGCGGCGGAGGCGGCGGGGGCGGCGCGTCAACACCCCCGAACGCGCGGCCGTTGGTGGCGGCCATCGCCGATCAGTCGATCATCGCCGGCGAGGCGCGAACGTTGTCGGTGACCGTGTCCGACGGCAACGCCGACGACACCCACACGCTGCGCGCCACGTCCTCCGATCCAAGCGTCGCCACGGTGTCGCTGTTCGGCACGTCGTTGACGATAACGGCGCTCGCCGAAGGCACGGCGACGATCAGCGTCACCGCCACGGACAACAGCGGCGCCGCCAATGCCACGTCCTCCGCGACGACCTTCACGGTGACCATTGAGGCGAGAGGCTGGACGCGCGGCGTCTTCAAGGACGCCGCGACGTTCAAGAATCTGTGCGCCGCGCCGCGCATGGGCACGGACGCGGACGGCGCCGCCTTCCCGGACGCCCAGGGCACGACCTTGGACGAGAACAACTGGTTGCGCTCGTGGAGCAACCGAACCTACCTGTGGTACGACGAGATCGACGATCGGGACCCGGCGTGTTGCGAAACGCTTGCCTATTTCGACTTGCTGCGGACGTTCGCGCGCACCGCCTCGGGCGCGTACAAGGATCGGTTCCACTTCACCGAGGACACGGCGCGGCGCACCGCCCGGGTGCGCTCCGGCGTCACCGCCGGCTACGGCGCCCGGTTCGCCGTGCTGCGCGGCCGCCCGCCCCGCGATGTGCGCGTGGCCTACACCGAGCCGAACGCTCCCGCCACGGCGCCGGAAGTGGCCTTGCTGCGCGGCACGCGCATCCTGGCGGTGGACGGCGTGAACGTGACCGACGGCGACGCCGACGCGCTGAACGCCGGCTTGTTCCCAAGCGCCTTGGACGAAGAGCACGAGTTCACGGTGCGGGACCCCGGCACCCAGGCGCGCACCGTGACCATGCGCTCCGCCTCCATAACCACCGCGCCGGTGCAGCATGCGCGCGTGATCGAAACCGACATCGGCGCTGTGGGGTATCTGCTGTTCAACTCGCACATCGGCCCCGCGGAAAGGGGCCTCATGAACGGCATCGAACGGTTGGCCGAAGCCGGCGTGACCGACTTCGTGCTGGACATGCGCTACAACGGCGGCGGCTATCTGGCCATCGCCAGCCAACTGGCCTACATGATCGCCGGGCCGGTGGCGCGCGGGCGGGTGTTCAGCGAGTTGCAGTTCAACGACAAGCACCGCGCGTTCGATCCGGTCACCGGCGAGCCCTTGCGGCCCAGCTACTTCCGCTCCACCACCACCGGCTGGTTCGACGAGCCCGGCGGCCTCGCGCTGCCGCATTTGGGCTTGCAGCGCGTGTTCGTGCTGAGTGGGCCGGGAACGTGCTCCGCCAGCGAAGCGGTCATCAACGGCTTGCGCGGCATTGACGTGGAAGTGGTGCTGGTCGGCGCCACCACCTGCGGCAAGCCCTACGGTTTCTATCCGCAGGACAACTGCGGCACCACCTACAACACGGTGCAGTTCCGCGGCGTGAACGCCAAGGGCTTCGGCGACTACGCCGACGGCTTCACGCCGGCCAACGCGCCGGGCGCGGCCAGCACGAAGATTCCCGGCTGCGCCGTGGAGGACGACTTCGCGCACCAGTTCGGCGACCCGGCCGAGGCGCGGTTGGCGGCGGCGCTTGGCTATCGGGAAGGGGGTTCTTGCCCGGCGGTCACCGCCGCCAGCGCGCCGCCGGTGCTTGCGAAGCGCTCCGGCGGCGTGGTGGCGGACCCGTCCGCGGCCGCCTACGGCGAAGCCATTGCCGGCGAACCGGACTGGCCGCGGTAGTCGGGTTCATATGCGGCGCCACGCGCGCGGCGCCGAGAGCGCGAGGCCGTGCGACCGCGCCAAGGCCGAGAGGCGCGCCGGGTCCGCGCCGCGCCAGCGCAAATCCGCAAGTTCGCCGCCGATGGGAGCGTCCGTCGCCAAAGTGGCGAGCGTTTTGTAGAGGCCGGCGTCGTCGCGTCGATCGCGCAGCGAGTGCGCCAAGCGCGTGGCGTGGCGCCGCGCCACGCGCCACAGGCTGGCGTCGGCGGGGATGGCCTCCAGCGCGCCGAACTTCTCCAAGAGCGGGCCGGCCGAACGCTGACCGAACTGCGGGATGCCGGGAATGCCGTGGCCGCCCTCGCCGACCAACGCCATCCAATCCGGGACGAACGCCGCCCGGCAGCCGCAACGGGTGTACACGTCGCTCTCGGTCGTCACGCGGCGCAGCGAGTGGTTCACCTGCACCACTTGCTCGGCGCGCACACACTGGTTGACGATCGGATCGACCGTGAACAGCCGCACTTGCTCCACCTCGGCGCACCAGCGGTGCGCGGCGGTGGCCAGAGCGTCGTTCGCCTCGAAACGATCCATGGCCCACACGGTGACGCCGAGCGCACTCGCCGCGGCGGCCGCGGCGTCGAACTGCGCCGCCAACGCCGGCGTCATGCCTGACGCCACGCGGTAGCCGTGGAAGAGGTCGTTGCGGAACGAACGAAAGGGGCTGTCGAACGCCACGGCGATGTGCGTCACGTCTTCCCGCGGGTCCTCGATCAGACTGACCAGGGAGGCGAGGAAGCCGGCCGTGGCTTTGAGGTCGCTCCCGCCCGGGGAGCGGCGTTGCGGACGCATGGAGGCCTGAGCCCGCAGCATCTCGTGGGTGCCGTTGATGATGTGCAAACGCATGAAAAGAGATCCACAACCGCGGCGGCGCGGAGGTCCGCCAAGAGGTGCCGCGGGCGCCGACGCCTTGTTCTCTCGAGGCCGCTCGGCGACCGCGTGGATTGGCGCGGGCTTGAGTTCGCCGCGGCTTCAAAGACGGGCGGATTGTGCCACAAGAGGGACGCTGCAATACCTCGCGTCGCTCGAAAGGTTTTCACGCTAAGGACGGGGCGCGTTTTGGCAGGAGCGGCGTGGCGGGTTGAGCGCGGGTTGAGCGCGACGCGGTGCGCGACCGGCCTTCGGGCGGCGTTCGAGTTCGTCTTTGACACGGCTTGCGGCCGCTTTCCGCCCTTGCGCGGGGATGGCGGCCGCCCGGAATCGCCGGAGCGCTTCGGGAATGCGGCGATGGACTTGCGGGGAGGCTCAGTCGGGCGAGAGGACGGCGTCGAAGGCGTCCGCGCGGCGCATCGAGAAGTGGTCGATGGCTTCGGGCACGAAGCGGAAGCCGCGGTGCCGGACGATGGCGATGTTGTTCATGGTGGCGTTGTTGGCCGGCGCGTGGCGGGCGCGGACCGGCAGGCGTCCTCGCCCAGGCTGGCGTCGCCGGAACCGCACCGAGCGATGCCATCCCAGCCACCGATCCCGCGGCCCGCACTTGAACGCCCCGGACTGCCAGCCCACCAGGGCCACCCAATGGCCCCCGCCACTCCGCCACATGCCGCAGACCGCGCCCCGCGAACTGCTTGAATCCCAGGTGGTGGTGCTCCGCCATCAGACCGTCCCACCGCCGGCGCTCGTCCGCCCGCGCCGGACGCACCGCCACCTCCCGAACCACCACGTTCAAGCGTTCCGCCGCCGCTTCGCTCTTCTCCATGCGCGACTTGACACACCTTCCGCGCCCAAATAGCCAGCCTTTCTTTCCGCCCCTTGCTCTCAACCACTTCCGCCACAGCGTGAAATAGCCCTGGCGGCGGCTTGCGGCGGCTCAGGGCAATCGCGCTAGCCTCTTGAGAGGCGAAGGTTCTGCACAAATGAGTCAAGTTTTCGGTAGGGCACGGAGTTTGCGCAGCAAACTCGAACGCGCCCCGCAGGGCGCGCCAGCCTCTTGAGAGGCGAAGGTTCTGCACAAACGAGTCAGTTCTCGGTAGGGCACGGAGTTTGCGCAGCAAACTCGAACGCGCCCCGCAGGGCGCGCCAGCCTCTTGAGAGGCGAAGGTTCTGCACAAACGAGTCAGTTCTCGGTAGGGCACGGAGTTTGCGCAGCAAACTCGAACGCGCCCCGCAGGGCGCGCTACCGCTTGTGTTCCCACATGATCAGCAGTCCGTGGCTGGATTCTCCCTGCCACTCCTGGCGAGTCAATTCCAAGCTGCCGCGGGTTCTTCCGGGCCTGTTCAGAGAGCCGCCGAAGCGATAGTGCCGTTGACCAGCGCCGTGATGAGACAAGGCTCCTTGCAGTCGCAGCTGCCCGGTGCCTCGTCGCAAGCCGAATGCGTAACCCCACTCAAGGTCGAGTCGTTCCGAAGCCGCGCCCGGTCCGGCGTCCTGCCCCGTGCCGCCGATACCCAGCAGCGCTTCGTTGTTCCACAGTTCTCCCACGCCGCCCGGGTATGCGCCCCATGCCGGCTTAAGCGCCATGGAAAAACCTTGGCCCCGAACGCCGGGGTCGAACTCCAGAGTCAGGCTCACGCCCTTTTCTTCGAAGGACTGCGCCTTGTGAGAGAGCAAATACTGGCCCTGCACGGCAATTCCGAGACCCAGACCCGCATGGCGGTAGTCCAAGCCGCCGCCGACTTCCGTTCCCGCCCCAGTCTGCGCGTCGCCGCCGTCCCAGCGTCCCCCCAACTCCAGATTCGCTTCCAAGCGCCCCTGTTCGGACGCCATCAGTTCCTTGCGTCCCGCCAACGCCAACCGAATCCCCTGCGAGCGCGCTTTGATTTCCGGCTGCGCTTCGCCCTCCTTGGGTTCGCCCGCCAAAAGCATTACGAAAGCGTCGGACTTCAGTTCCAGATCCACGTTCCTCCAAGTGATCAATGCCTGGTTGGCGCCAAGGGCCGCCATGCGCAGACCAAGATCGAGCGTGCCCTGCGTCTCGGCTTGTCCCACCGCATCCCGGAATGTCGCCTCGCCCCAGCCAACGCCGACGACACTCCAAAATCTCAGCTTCTCGTTCGACTGGAAGTTGACATACGGCAATACGCTCGTGAGGGACAGGTCCAAGTCCCCCGCGAAGTCCGCGATCCCATAGCGAATATCCCCTTTGCTGTGGGCCAGAGCCACGCCGGCAAGCAGTCGCTCCCCGAACCTTGCGTCCATGCCCAAGTAGCCGGTCACCACTTCGCCATCCGAGGACAGACCAGCCAAAGGCTCTCCCGAAAAACGCCCGCTGGAAGCCCGGCCCCACAAGGACAGGTTCCGGCCCGCCTCTTCGCCCGCGCCGCCCGCGCCGCCTTCGCCACCTGCCGTCGGAGGGGCCGCCAGAGTCAGATTGAAGGACGACCGTTGCAGAAAATCGCCAAGGGAGAGCTGGCGGCTGGCCATGGGCCGCGCGAGCTCAGTGCCGCCAAAGTGTTGGTCCCAGGGCGCGAACTGATCGGCGGACAGGGCTCCTTGCTGCCCGAAGGCAGACCCCCCCAAGACCAACTGCGAACCGCGCGTCGCCGGCGTTTCCCGGAAGCGTCCACTGATGGCGTCCACGGCATCAAGGGTCAAAGCGCGCCCGAAGCCGGCCAGAGACGCTTTTAGCGCTTGCGCGCGCGAATTCGCCACATCGTCGTCGACAATCGTGCCTGTCGCCGCGGTCGTCCGGCCTAGTTCCGCGTTGCTCGGACTGCTGAGCGTCAACGTGAAGGTCTCGTCTCCTTCCGGCGTCGTGTCTCCGAGCACCGGCACCGAGACCGTCAACTCCGTCTCGCCCGGCGCGAACCGCAGTTCGCCGCTCGCCGCCCGGTAGTCCGCCCCCGCGGTCGCCGTGCCGTCGGCGGTCGCGTAGGACACGGTCACTTCGAGGTCCCCGGCCGCCGACAGGGTGACCGTGAAGTCCAGGTCCGCCGCGCCGCTATTCCCCTCCTGCATCCGCGCGTCCGCCACCGACGCCTGCGCCACGTCGTCGTTGACGATGGTCCCCGTCGCCTCGGCGCGGGTGATCTCCGCGTTCACGGGGCTGCCGAGCGTCAGCGTGAACGTCTCGTCCCGCTCCGGCCGCGTGTCCCCCAGCACCGGCACCGAGACCGTCAACTCCGTCTCGCCCGGCGCGAACCGCAGTTCGCCGCTCGCCGCCCGGTAGTCCGTCCCCGCGGTCGCCGTGCCGTCGGCGGTCGCGTAGGACACGGTCACTTCGAGGTCGCCGGCCGCCGACAGGGTGACCGTGAAGTCCAGGTCCGCCGCGCCGCCGTCGCCCTCCTGCATCCGCGCGTCCGCGACCGACGCCTGCGCCACGTCGTCGTTGACGATCGTCCCCGTCGCCTCGGCGCGGGTGATCTCCGCGTTCACCGGGCTGCCGAGCGTCAGCGTGAACGTCTCGTCCCGCTCCGGCCGCGTGTCCCCCAGCACCGGCACCGAAACCGTCAACTCCGTCTCGCCCGGCGCGAACCGCAGTTCGCCGCTCGCCGCACGGTAGTCCGTCCCCGCGGTCGCCGTGCCGTCGGCGGTCGCGTAGGACAGGGTCACTTCGAGGTCCCCGGCCGCCGACAGGGTGACCGTGAAGTCCAGGTCCGCCGCGCCGCTATTCCCCTCCTCCATCCGCGCGTCCGCCACCGACGCCTGCGCCACGTCGTCGTTGACGATGGTCCCCGTCGCCTCGGCGCGGGTGATCTCCGCGTTCACCGGGCTGCCGAGCGTCAGCGTGAACGTCTCGTCCCGCTCCGGCCGCGTGTCCCCCAGCACCGGCACCGAAACCGTCAACTCCGTCTCGCCCGGCGCGAACCGCAGTTCGCCGCTCGCCGCCCGGTAGTCCGTCCCCGCGGTCGCCGTGCCGTCCGCGGTCGCGTAGGACATGGTCACTTCGAGGTCCCCGGCCGCCGACAGCGTGACCGTGAAGTCCAGGTCCGCCGCGCCGCTATTCCCCTCCTGCATCCGCGCGTCCGCGATCGACGCCTGCGCCAGGTCGTCGTTGACGATGGTTCCCGTCGCCTCGGCGCGGGTGATTTCCGCGTTCACCGGGCTGCCGAGCGTCAGCGTGAACGTCTCGTCCCGCTCCGGCCGCGTGTCCCCCAGCACCGGCACCGAGACCGTCAACTCCGTCTCGCCCGGCGCGAACCGCAGTTCGCCGCTCGCCGCCCGGTAGTCCGCCCCCGCAACCGCGGTGCCGTCGGCGGTCGCGTAGGACACGGTCACTTCGAGGTCGCTCGCCGGCGACAAGGTGACCGTGAAGTCGAGGTCGGCCGCGCCGTCGTCGCCCTCCTCCGCCTTCGCGTCCGCCACCGACGCCAGCGCCACGTCGTCGTTGACGATCGTCCCCGTCGCCTCCGAGCGGGTGATTTCCGCGTTCACCGGGCTGCCGAGCGTCAGCGTGAACGTCTCGTCATGTTCCGGCCGCGTGTCCCCGAGCACCGGCACCGAGACCGTCAACTCCGTCTCGCCCGGGGCGAACCGCAGCTCGCCGCTCGCCGCCCGGTAGTCCGTCTCCGCGGTCGCGGTGCCGTCGGCGGTCGCGTAGGACACGGTCACTTCGAGGTCGCTCGCCGGCGACAGCGTGACCGTGAAGTCCAAGTCGGCAGCGCCGTCGTCGCCCTCCTCGGCCTTCGCGTCCGCAACGGACGCCTGCGCCACGTCGTCGTTGACGATCGTCCCCGTCGCCTGGGCGCGGGTGATTTCCGCGTTCACCGGGCTGCCGAGCGTCAGCGTGAACGTCTCGTCCGCTTCCGGCCGCGTGTCCCCCAGCACCGGCACCGAGATCGTCAACTCCGTCTCGCCCGGCGCGAACCGCAGTTCGCCGCTCGCCGCCCGGTAGTCCGTCCCCGCGGTCGCGGTGCCGTCGGCGGTCGCGTAGGACATGGTCACTTCGAGGTCGCCGGCCACCGACAGGGTGACCGTGAAGTCGAGGTTCGCCGCGCCGTCGTCCCCCTCCTCCATCCGTGCGTCCGCGACGGAGGCCTGCGCCGTGTCGTCGTTGACGATCGTTCCGGTCGCCTCCGAGCCGGCCACCTTCGCGTTGACCGGGCTGCCGAGCGTCAGCGTGAAGGTCTCGTCCGCTTCCGGCCGCAGGTCTCCGAGCACCGGCACAGAGATCGTCAACTCCGTCTCGCCCGGCGCGAACCGCAGTTCGCCGCTCGCCGCCCGGTAGTCCGACCCCGCGCTCGCGGTGCCGTCGGCGGTCGCGTAGGACACGGTCACATCCATGTCGCTGGCCGGCGACAGCGTGACCGTGAACGTCAGATCCGTCGTCCCGCTGTCACCCTCGCGCGTGGTCGGCGAATCGATGGACAGCGTCGGCAAAGCATTGATGGTCACGTTCACCGTGTCGGTGTCGCTTTCCCCGTCCGCCGTCACCGTCAGCGTGAAGGTCAGCGTCAGGTCCGCCGCCACGTCCGGCGCCGTGAAGCTCGCGTCGCTCCCCGCGCCCGTCAGCGCGACCGTCGGACTGCCGCCCGTCTGGCGCCACGAGTAGTTCAGCGTCTCGTCGTCTGGCCCGGTCGAGCCGCTCCCGTCCAAGGTGACCGCGGCGCCCTCGTTCACCGTCTGGTCCGGTCCCGCGTCCGCCGTCAGGAGAGGCGGTGTGAAGATCGGGCCAAACCACTCGACAATCACGTCCACCGTGTCCGTCTCCGTTACGCTGCTCTCGCCCGCGTAGACCGTCAGCTCGAACGTCAGCGTCACGTCCCCGGTCAGACCCGACGGCGCCGTGAAGCTCGGCCTCGCCGTCGCGGCCCCCGTCAGCGTCACCGCAGGGCTACCCCCCGTCTGGCGCCACGAGTAGGTCAGCGGGCCGGCGCCGAGCGGCGCGGTCGAACGGCTGCCGTCCAAGGTCACCACGTCGCCCTCGCCCACCACTTGCTCGTCTCCCGCGTCCGCCATCAGCACAAGGGGTTCGACCGTCACTATCACCGTGTCCGTGTGGCTGGCCCCGCCGGCCGTCACCGTCAGCTCGAACGTCAGCGTCAAGTCCACCGTCGTCAACGGCGCTGTGAAGCGCGCCGTTGCCGACGTCGCGCCCGCCAGCGTCACCAGCGGGATGCCCCCCGTCTGGCTCCACGAGTAGCTCAGCGACTCGCCCTCGGGATCCGAACCGATTCCCGCCAGCGTCACCGCGCTGGCCTCGTACACCGTCTGGTCCGAACCCGCGTTCGCCGTCGGATCGTCGTTGTCCGCCTCAACCGTCACGACCACCGTGTCCGTCCTGGTGTTGTTGCCCACCGTTATGGTCAGCGTGAACGTCAGGTCGTCGTTCGCAAGCAGGTTCGGCGCCGTGAAGCTCGGCGTCGCGGTATCCGCGCCGGTCAGACTCACAATCGCGGTGCCGCCGCCGCCCGTATGGCGCCATGAAAAGCTCGGCTGCCGCACGCCCTGAAGGGTCAGCTCGGCACCGCCCGACAGGGCCCTTCCCGACAGGCTCACCGTGTCCTCTTCCTCAACCGTCTGGTTCGGCCCCGCCTCCGCCGACCAGTTCAGGGTGGCCGCGTTCACCAAAATGTCCACCGAGTCCGACCCGCCTTCGTCGTTCGCCTCCACCACCAGCGAAAACCGCAACACCTCGTCCGCCACCAGACCCGTCGGCGCCGTGAAGGTGGACGTCGCCGACGTCACGCCCGTCAGCGTCACCGGCGGGCCGGCCGTCTGTGTCCAGCGATAGCCGGTGATGGGGCTATCGGGGTCCGAACCGCTCCCCGACAGGGTCACCGTGTCGCCCTCGTTCACCGTCTGGTCCGGTCCCGCATTCGCCGTCGGGAAGCCGTCGTCGTCCCTGATCGTGCCCGTCAAACTGGCCATGCTCGCCGTCACGAACCGCGCGTTCGTCAGATTGCTCAGGGCCAGCTCCACCGTTTGGTGCCGCTCGGTCACCGTGTCCCCGGTCACCGACACCGTGATCGTCCCGGTCGTGTCCCCCGGCGCGAAAGTCACGGTCCCCGTCGCAGCGCCCGTGTAGTCCGTGCCGCGTGTTGCCGTCCCCCTGCCGGTGTCGGTGTAGTCCACCGTCACCGTCTTCCCGTGCGCCGCCACCAGAGACAACGTGAAGGTCAGGTCCGTCGAGCCGCTGTCCCCCTCCGCCACGCTCGCCGGGCCGGTGCGCAGCAACGCTATGTCGTCGTCCGTGATGGTCCCGTCTGCCCTCCACAAGTTGCTTACCGGAAGCATTGCGTTTGTCGGCGAGCCGAGCTGGAATCTCACCGTCTCGTCCGCCTCGGGGTCCGTGTCCCCCAGCACCTCCACCGTGATCGTCTTGCTCGTCTCCCCCGGCGCGAACGTCAAGGTCCCCGGGTTGGAGGTTGACGCCACAATCTCCCTGAAGTCCGTGCCCGAAGTCGCCGTCGACTGCGCCGCGACCAGCCCGTAACGGACCGTTACCTGCCTGCCGCTCGCCGCGCTCAGGCTCACCGTGAAGATCATGTTCGTCGAGCCGGTGTCGCCCTCGGCCACGGTCGGCGAATCGATGGAGACGGTCGGCAAAGGGTCGTCGTCGGTGATCGTGCCGGTGCCCGTGTTGGCACTCGAATCGACGCGCGCGGAAAAGAAAGGAAAAGCCCCGCTCAACTGCGCCACCACCGTCTCGTCCGGCTCGTCGAGCGTGTCGCCCCGCACCGCCACCGACACCGTCTTGCTGGTCTCGCCCGCGTTGAAGCGCAGCGTTATCCGGTTGTTCTGCCAGGGCGTCGTGTAGTCCGTTCCGCTCGTCGCCGTGCCGCCGGTGACCCCGAAAATCACCCTGGTGCTGACACTGGCTGCCGGGCTCAGCTCCACCGTGAAGTTCATGTTCGTCGAGCCGCTGTCGCCCTCGGCCACGGTCACGGTCGCGGGGGTGATCGAAAACGTCGGCGTTCCAGTCCTGTCGTCGTCCCTGATGGTGCCCGTCCCGCTGCTGGCCGTCGTCGACAGTCCCGCGCCCGACGCGCCGCTCAGGGCGATCACCACGGTCTCGTCCGCCTCGACAGTCGTGTCGCCCGTCACCAACACCGTGATCGTCTGGCTCGTCGTCCCCGCCGCGAACGTCAGCATCCCCGCCGTCACCGCCGTGTAGTCCGTGCCCGAGGTCGCCGTGCCGGTGCCGGCGTCCGCGTAGCTCACCGTCACCGCAGCGGCCTTCGCCCCGCCCAGGCTCACCGTGAAGACCAGGTTCGCCGAACCGGTGTCTCCTTCGTCCACGAACGGCGAACTGATCGACAGCGTGTCGTTGTCCTCGATGGTGCCCGTCCCGGTCCCGGTGCGGGGCGCCGTCGACACCGTCGCGTTCGTCGGGTTGCCCAGGGTGATCACCACGGTCTCGTCCGGCTCGCTGGTCGTGTCGCCCTGCACCGACACCGTGAACGTCTGGCTCGTCGTTCCCGCCGCGAACGTCAGCCGCCCCGCCGACAGCGCCGTGTAGTCCGTGCCCGAGGTCGCCGTTCCGGTGCCGGCGTCCGCGTAGTCCACCGTCACGTTGTGGGAGTACGCCGCGCTCAGCGTCACCGTGAAGGTCATGCTCGTCGAACCGCTGTCCCCCTCGTTCACGCTCGGGGAATCGATCGACAGCACCGGGAACGTGTCGTCGTTCCTGATGGTGCCCGTCCCGCTGCTGGCCGTCGCCGACAGTCCCGCGCCCGACGGGCTGCTCAGGGCTATCACCACGGTCTCTTCCGACTCGACGGTAATGTCGCCCTGCACCGTCACCGTGATCGTCTGGCTCGTCGTTCCCGCCGCGAACGTCAGCGTGTTCGCCGTCACCGCGTCGTAGTCCGTGCCCGAGGTCGCCGTTCCTGTGCCGGCGTCCGCGTAGTTCACCGTCGCCTGGCCGGTCTTCGTGCCGCTCAGGCTCACCGTGAAGACCAGGTTCGTCGAACCGCTGTCTCCTTCGTCCACAGACGGCGAACTGATCGACAGCGTGTCGTTGTCCTCGATGGTGCCTGTTCCGGTCGCCGTCGACAGCGTCGCGTTCGTCGGGTTGCTCAGGGCTATCGTCACGGTCTCGTCCGGCTCGCTGGTCGTGTCGCCCTGCACCGACACGGCGATCGTCTGGCTCGTCGTTCCCGCCGCGAACGTCAGCTGCCCCGCCGTCACCGCCGTGTAGTCCGTGCCCGAGGTCGCCGTTCCGGTGCCGGCGTCCGCGTAGCTCACCGTCACCGCGGTGGAGGTCGCCGCGCTCAGACTCACCGTGAAGGTCAGGTTCGTCGAACCGCTGTCCCCTTCGTTCACGCTCGGCGAATCGATCGACAGCACCGGCAACGTCTGCGCGGTCGCGTTGACAGCGAACATGCACGATGCGGCAAGCAGCGGCCCGACAACGAGCCGGGTTGCGCGAAGCAGTCTTGTCATGGCTTGTCCCTGAGCTATCCCGCTAAGGCGGGGGGGGGGGGGGGGGTAGAGCTGGGCACGACTCGGGTGCCCATCCGCGGCCGCGCATCGAGTGGAGCGAAAGGAGTCATGCCGCGATTGTACAACGGTGCGCGCCCTTGCGGGCGCGTTGGAGTTTGCTTCGCAAACTCAGGCGCCGTCGCCAACTTGACTCGTCTGTGAAGGTCGGCGCCGCTCAAGGAGCTACTCCTCGCGCGTGGTGTCGGGGAACTCGCCTTTGTCGACGTGTTCCCGCAACTTCTGACTGGCGCGAAACGTCACCACGCGCCGCGCCGTTATCCGCGCCTCCTTCCCGGTTCTCGGGTTGCGCCCCGGCCTTGGGCGTTTGTCGCGCGGTTCGAAGTTGCCGAAACCGGAGAGCTTGACGGCCTCTCCGCGCGCGAGGCACACGCTCATTTCCTCGAAGAAGGACTCCACGATGTCCTTGGCGTCGCGCCTGCTGAAGCCAAGCTCGTCGCAGAGCATCCCCACCATTCGGGCCTTCGTCAACGCGCTCAAACCGCCCTCCGTCGCATCGCGGCGACCGTCAGCGCAACCGCGCCCGAAGCTCCGTGGAGAAGGCATCGAGAACGCAACGCAAGATCCGGTCGATGTCGGTCGCAGCAAGGGTGCGCGATGGATGTTGCAAGGTCAAGCCGACAGCCACGCTCTTCTCTTCCGCCGCAACCCCCGCGCCGGTGTAGAGGTCGAACAGCTCGAAACCGGTCAAGACTTCGCCCACGGCGCCGCGCGCCACCGCCTCGAGCCGCGCCGCCGGAACGTCCCGCGCCAACACCAAAGCGAAGTCGCGCCGCACCGACGGTTGCCGCGACACCACGCCGTGGCGGCGCGGGCGCAAGGCGAGCAGCGCGTCCACGCGCAGCTCGAACACGAAGACGCCGGCGGGCAGCGCCAACGCCGCCTCCAAGCGTGGATGCAGCCGGCCGACGCGCCCAACGCGATCGGCGCCGATGCGCACCGCGGCGGCCTGGCCCGGATGCAGCACCGGATCAGCGGCGGGCTCGAACACCGCGGCGCGGCCACCCAACGCCAGAACCCGCTCCACATCGCCCTTGGCGTCGAAGAAGTCGGTGGCCGCGGCGGTGTGCGCCCAACTGTGCTCCTCGCGCGGGCCGAACAGCACGCCGCCGCACACCACGCGCTGCGCGACGCCGCCTTCTTTCGGCGGCGCGCCGCCAGCGGCCACCGCGCCGGCGCGGTCGCGCGCGAAGCACTGGCCGATCTCGAACAGGCGCACGCGGCGCGCTTGGCGCGCCAAGTTGTTGCCGAGCGCGTCCAACAGGCCCGGCAAGAGGTTCGCGCGCATCACCGCGTGATCGCTCGACACCGGATTGCGCACGCGCAGCGGCGCCGCCCCCGGCGCAAGCGCCTCCATCTTGTCCGGGGCCACGAAACTGTAGGTCACCGCTTCGCTGTAGCCGAGATCGACCAGGAGATCCGCCAGCCGGGCGTGCGTCAGCTCCGCGGCGGACACCCGCCCGAGCGGCAGCGGCGCGGGAGGCAGGCGGCTGGCGACGGCGTTGTAGCCATGCACGCGCAGCACTTCCTCCACCAAGTCCTCCTCGATGGCGAGGTCGAAGCGATGGCTCGGCGGCGTGACCGTCCAGACCCGCGCGGCGCCGTCGCCGTGCGCCGCCGGCGCGAGTTCCAGCCGCTCCAGGATCCGCTCGACCCGCTCTGCGGGCAGCTCCTCGCCAACCAACGCGTCGAGCCGCGCCTTGCGCAACCGCAGCGGATCCCGGCGCGGCAGGTCGGCAGCGCTCTCGACCACCGAGACGGGCCCGGCGCGTCCACCGGCGATGTCCACGAGCAGCCGCGTCGCGCGCTCCACGGCGTCCCAAGGCAACGCGAAGTCCACCCCGCGCTCGTAGCGGTGGGAAGCGTCGGTGCGCAATCCAAAGCGGCGGGCGGCGGCGGCGACCACTTCCGGCGCGAAGAAGGCGCATTCCAAGAACAGGTTGCGCGTCTTGGGCGTGACGGCGCTGCGGGCGCCGCCCATCACCCCGGCCAGAGCGAGCGGGCCGCGCCCGTCCGCGATGAGCAAAGGCGGCGCGCCGCCCGCGCACTCCCCCTCGAACCGCAACTCGCGTCCGTCGAGCAAGGCGAGCTTCTCGCCGGGCGCCGCGTCGCGCACGAAGACGGCGCGGTCGAGCCGGTCGCGGTCGAAGGCGTGCATGGGTTGACCGAGTTCGAGCAGCACGTAGTTGGTCACGTCCACGGCCGGATCGATGGAGCGCAAACCGGAGCGGCGCAAACGCTCGCGCAACCACAAGGGCGTTGGCCGCGACAGGTCCACATCCTCGATGACGCGGCCGAGATAGCGCGGGCAGGCGCGCGCGTTGTCCAAACGCACGGGGAACACCGCATCGCTCCGAATCGGCACGGTCTCTTGGGCCGGCGGCGCGGCCACCGCGACGTCGTTCAGGAGGGCGGCTTCCCGGGCCAGCCCGCGGATGCTCAAACAGTCGCCGCGGTTCGGGGTGAGGTCGAGGTTGACGCACACGTCGTCCAAGTGGAGCGCGGCGCGCAGGTCCGCCCCGGGCGCGCAGTTGCGCGCCGTCCGCTCGAAGAGCGCGCTGTCGAGGTCGATGACGCCGGCGTGATCGGCGCCGAGACCGAGCTCGGCCGCGCTGCACAACATGCCGCGCGAGGCCACGCCGCGCACGACGGCGGCCCGCACCGGCCCGCCCGGCAACCGGGCGCCGACGGTGGCGAGGGCGGTGCGCATGCCGACGCGAACGTTCGGAGCGCCGCAGACCACGGCCAGCCGCTCGCCGCCGCCGTCCACCTCGCAAACCGAGAGCTTGTCCGCGTTGGGGTGGCGGCGCACGGCGCACACTGCGGCGACGGTCACGCCGCGGAACTCCGGCGCCGCGTCCTCCACGCCGTCCACTTCCAGGCCGGCGTTCGTGAGCTGCGCGCGCAGTTGCTCGATGGGCACATCCACCGGCAGCCATTGCCGCAGCCAACGGGCGCTGAATTTCACGCGCGGCGCCTCACGCGAACTGCGCGAGAAAGCGCAGATCGTTCTCGAACAACAGACGCATGTCGTCGATCGCGAAGAACAACGTCGCGAAGCGGTCGACGCCGAACCCGAAAGCGAACCCGGTGAACCGCTGCGTGTCCACGTCCACCATGCGCAGGACGTTCGGATGCACCATGCCGCAACCCATCACCTCGGTCCACCCGGAGTGGCCGCAGGCGCGGCAGCCGTCGCCAACGCAGTGAACGCATTGCACGTCCACCTCGGCGGACGGTTCCGTGAAGGGGAAGTAGGAGGGGCGGAAACGCACCGCCAACTCGCGCTCGAAGAAGCGCCGCACGAACTCCACCACGGTGCCTTTCAAGTCCGCGAAGGCGATGCCCTCGTCCACCACCAGCCCTTCCACCTGGTGGAACATCGGGCTGTGGCTGGCGTCCATGTCGTCCTTGCGGTAGACGCGGCCCGGACAAATCACGCGCAGGGGCGGTGGACGCTTCTCCAGCACGCGGATCTGCACCGGCGAGGTGTGCGTGCGCAGCAGCATGCCGTTGTCCAAATACAGCGTGTCGTGCATGGCGCGCGCCGGGTGGTCGGCGGCGATGTTGAGCGCCTCGAAATTGTGGTAGTCGTCCTCGATTTCCGGGCCCGACACCACCTCGTATCCGGCGGCGACGAAGATGTCGGCGATGCGGCGGAACGTCTGCGTGACCGGATGCAGACCGCCGCCCGGGCGCCGGCGGCCGGGCAAAGTGACGTCCACCGCCTCCGCGGCCAACGTTTGCTCCAACTCCTCGGCGCGCAGGGCCGCGCGGCGGGCGTCCACCGCCTCCTGCAACCTGCGCTTGAGCGCGTTCACGCGCGCGCCGGCGGCCGGCCGCTGAGCCGCGGGAACTTGGCCCAAGCCTTTGAGCAGCGCGGTGATTTCGCCTTTCCTGCCCAGGTAGCGAACGCGCACCGCGTCCAACGCGCGGTCGTCCGTGGCCTGGGCCACCGCCGCTAGGCAATCCGACGCGGTTGCGTCCACGGACACGTCCGTTGACGCGGCGGCTGCGGGGCGCGCCCCGTCTTCGTTCATCGCCGCCGGCGTTCAGGCAGCGGAGTTGGCCGGTTGGGCGCTGGGGCCTTCCTGGTTGAGCGCGGTCTTGGCTTGCGCGACCAACGCCGCGAAAGCCGTCTTCTCCTTGAGCGCGAGGTCCGCGAGCACGCGCCGGTCAACCAGGATGCCCGCCTTCTTCAAACCGGCCATGAAGCGGCTGTAGGACAGGCCGTGCGCCCGCGCCTCCGCGTTGATGCGCAAGATCCACAAGGCGCGGAACTGGCGCTTGCGCTGGCGCCGGTCCCGATAGGCGTATTGCCCGGCTCTGATGACCGCCTGTTTGGCGACCTTGAAGGAACGGCTGCGGGCGCCGTAGTAGCCCTTGGCCGCCTTCAGCACCTTCTTGCGGCGTCGCCGCGTGGCGACGCTGTTCTTTGCCCTTGGCATGTTCGCTCCCAAACACCACCGGCCGCTGGCCGGCTGCAATCCCAAAACAGCGCCGATCAACGCGCCTTCTTTGGCACCATTCGCTTGACCGCCGCCAAATCCGCGGCGGACAGCGACTTGAACCCCCGCAGGCGCCGTTTGCGCTTCGGCGTCATCTTGGTGAGGATGTGGCTCTTGTTGGAGCGCTTGTGTTTGAACCCCTTGGCGGTGCGGCGGAACCGCTTCGCCGCGCCGCGGTTGGTCTTCAGTTTCGGCATGATTGTCTCCTAACGTCTTCTTGCGGCGCGCCAAGGCTCAAGCCTTGCCTTGGACGCGACTCTCAACGGACGTGTTTCGCCCGCTTCATGTCTTCTTGCGGCGCACCAAGGCTCCAGCCTTGCCTTGGATGCGACTCTCAACGGACGTTTCCTCCGCCCGCTTCCATGTTTCTTGCCGGCCGTGCGCGCTTGCGTCAAGCGGCGGCGTTATTTGCGCCGTTTCTTCGGCGCGAGCACCATCGTCATTTGGCGGCCCTCGAAGCGCGGCGCGGTCTCGATGTTGGCCAATTCGTCCAAGTCCTCCTCAACGCGCTTGAGCAGCGTCACGCCGAGTTCGGGGTGGCGCATCTCGCCGCCCTTGAAACGCAGGCTCACCTTGGCTTTGTCGCCTTCCTCCAAAAACCGCGTGAGGTTGCGGAGTTTCACTTGGTAGTCGCGCTCCTCGGTGCTCGGACGGAACTTCACTTCTTTGACGTGAATCTGTTTCTGCCGCTTGCGCTGCGCTGCCTTGGCCTTCTTCTTGTCGAAGACGTGCTTGCCGTAGTCCATCACCTTGACCACCGGCGGTTCCGCTTCGGGCGCGATGAGCACTAGATCCATGCTCTTGCTGCGCGCCTCGCTGAGCGCTTCCTCGCGCGGCACGATGCCGATCTGGGCACCGTCCGAGCCGATGAGGCGCACCCGGAAAGCGGTGATGTCGTCGTTCAACAGGGCACGCTCGCCGGCAACCTTGGCGTTTGTCCTCTTGATAGGCAGTCTCCCCTGCACTTGGGCGCTCGCCGCGCCCTTCGCATCCGCGGGCGTCGATTGCCCGCAACAGTCCAAAAAACAGCGCGGATTCTAAACTGTGCGACAGCAACCCGACAATAGGCGATTTCCCACAAGCCGATGCGGTCGATTCGCACGCGCGCGCCCGGTTGGGCCAGCCCGTCCGCCAATGGTCCACTGGGCGTGGCGCTCGCGCCGGCGTTGGCTCTCGATCCGGGCGTCAGGGCAGCGGTGCGGCGGTCGCCGTCCGCCGGCTGTGCCACAGCAGGAACAGCGCCGGAATCACCGCCAGCGCCAGCACGGCGGCGCCGACGATGCCGCCGAACATCGGCGCGGCGATGCGCCGCATCACTTCGGCCCCGGCGCCGTCGCCGAGCATGATGGGGGCGAGGCCGGCCACCAGCGTCGCCGCGGTCATGGCGATGGGGCGCACGCGACGCCCGGCGCCCTCCAGCACCGCCGCGCGCACGTCCGCGGCGGCGAGCGGGCGGCCGGCGCGCTCCGCCTGCCGAAGGCGGTCGCGCAACGCCAAGTTCAGATAGCTCACCATCACCACGCCGAGTTCCACGGCGACGCCGGCCAAGGCGATGAAGCCCACGCCAACCGCCACCGAGAGCTGGTAGTTCAGCAAATACAGCGTCCACGCCCCGCCCACCAAGGCGAGCGGCAGCGCCACCAGCACGATCACCACCGACGCCCCCCGCCGCAAGGCGAAGTACAGCAGCAGCACGATAACCAGCAGCGTCAACGGCGCCACCACCGCCAACCGCTGCTGGGCGCGGAGCAGATACTCGTATTGCCCGGCCCAGCGGATCGCGTAGCCCGGCGGCAAGGCGACGCCATCCGCCACCGCCCGCTGGGCGGCGGCCACGTAGCCGCCGAGATCCGCGCCTTCGAGGTCCACGAAAATCCAGCCCGCCGGGCGCCCGTTCTCGCTCTTGATCATCGGCGGCCCGTCGGCGACGCGCACGTCCGCCACGTCCGCCAAGGCGATGCGGGCGCCCGCCGGCGTGATCACCGGCAGCAGCTTGAGCCGCTCCACGGAGTCGCGCACGCGCTGCGGATAGCGCAGGTTCACGGGATAGCGTTCCAAGCCCTCGATGGTACGCGTCACGTCCACGCCGCCGACGGCGGTGCGCACCACATCCTGCACATCGGCGATGTTGAGGCCGTAGCGCGCCGCCCGCCGGCGATCCACGTCCACCTCCACATAGCGCCCGCTCGCCACCCGCTCCACGTGGACGGAGGCCGTGCCGGGCAGTTCGCGCAGCACGTCGGCGATGGCCTCGCCGACCTGTTCGATCACCTGCAGATCCGCCCCCGTCACCTTCACGCCCACCGGCGTCTTTATGCCCGTCGCCAGCATGTCCGTGCGCGTCTTGATGGGCATGGTCCAGGTGTTGTTGAGGCCCGGCACGCGGACTTTGCGGTCGAGCTCGGCGCGCAAGTCGTCCAGCGTGACGCCGGGGCGCCACTCGTCCTCGGGGCGCAGTTGGATCATCGTCTCGATCATGGTCAGCGGCGCCGGGTCCGTGGCGGTCTCGGCGCGGCCGACCTTGCCGAACACGCGGCGCACCTCCGGCACGGTGCGGATCAGGCGGTCCGTTTGCTGCAGCAGTTCGCGCGCCTTGTCGATGGAGATGCCCGGATAGGTGGTGGGCATGTACATCAGATCGCCCTCGTTGAGCGGCGGCATGAACTCCGAGCCCAAGCGCTGCGCCGGCCAAACCCCCGCCGCCACCAACAGCGCGGCGCCGCCGAGCACCCACCACGGCCGGCGCAACACCAGCGCGAGCGCCGGCCGGTAGGCGGCGGTCAGCGCCCTCTCCACCGGGTTGCGCTTGACACCGCCGGCGTACGCGCAGTAGCCCATCAGCACCGGCACCAAGGTGATGGAGAGCAGCGCCGCCGCCGCCATCGCGTACGTCTTGGTGAATGCGAGCGGGGAGAACAGCCGCCCCTCCTGGGCCTGCAACGCGAACACCGGCAGAAAGCTCAACGTGATGATGAGCAGCGAAAAGAAGATCGGCGCGCCCACCTCGGCGGCCGCGTCGCCGGTGACCCGCCAGCGCGCCGCGCGGGTGTCCGGGCGCGCCTCGCGCATGCGCCGGTGGCCGTTCTCCACCATCACGATGGCGCCGTCCACCATCGCGCCGATGGCGATGGCGATGCCGCCCAAGGACATGATGTTGGCGTTGATGCCTTGCAGCCGCATGATCACGAAAGCGCCGAGCACCGCCACCGGCAAGCTCAACACCACCACCAGCGCCGAGCGCAGGTGGAACAGGAACAACGCGCACACCAGCGCGACGATGGCCAGCTCCTCGACCAGCGTGTCGCGCAGCGTCCGCACCGCCCGCTCGATGAGCTGCGAGCGGTCGTACACGGCGACGATCTCCACGCCTTCGGGCAAGCCCGCCTTGAGCTCGGCGAGCCGCTTCTTGACGCCGTCGATGGTGGCGAGCGCGTTCTCGCCGCTGCGCATCACCACGATGCCGCCCACCACTTCGCCTTCCCCGTCCAAGTCCGCGACGCCGCGCCGCATCTGCGGGCCGACGCGCAGCCGGGCCACATCCGCGAGCAGAATCGGCACCCCGCCCGCGTTGACGCCGAGCGGCACCGCCGCAAGGTCGTCCAGACCGCGCAGGTAGCCAGTGGTTCGCACCATGTACTCGGCTTCGGCCAGCTCGATCACCGAGGCGCCGACTTCGCGGTTGCCGCGTTCAATGGCGCGCCGCACGCCGGCCAGCGTGAGGCCAAAGGCGCTCAGCCGATCCGGATCCACCACCACTTGGTATTGGCGCACCATGCCGCCCACCGTGGCCACCTCGGCGACGCCGGGCACGGCCTGCAGCTCGTAGCGAAGAAACCAGTCCTGGAGCGAGCGCAACTGCGCGAGATCGTGCGCCCCCGTGCGGTCCACGAGGACGTACTCGAACACCCAGCCAACGCCGCTCGCATCCGGCCCCAGCGCCGGTTGGACGCCTTGCGGCAGCCGCGCCGCCACTTGGTTCAGATACTCCAACACCCGCGAGCGCGCCCAGTACAAGTCCGTGGCGTCGTCGAACAGCACGTACACGAACGAATCGCCGAAGAAGGAGTAGCCGCGCACGGCCACGGCGCCGGGCACGGAGAGCATGGCGGTGGCGATGGGGTAGGTGACCTGATCCTCCACCACGCGCGGCGCCTGGCCGGGATAGGGAGTCTTCACGATCACCTGCACGTCGGACAGATCCGGCAGCGCGTCGAGCGGTGTGGACAGCAGCGAGCGCACGCCCCACACGCTCAGCAGCACGGTGGCCACCAGCACCAGCAGGCGATTGGCGATGGCCCAGCGGACGATGGCGGCAATCACCGCGCCGCTCCCCGGCGCGTGGCGGCGGCGCCCGCGGCGCGCTCAGTGATGGTGGTGTTCACCGCCGCCCGCCGGCGCCGCGGCCGCGCCGCCGGAACGCGCCAAGGCGGTGGTCAGATTCGATTCGGAGTCGATCAGGAACTGGCCGGAGGTGACCACGCGCTGCCCGGCGCGCAGCCCTTCGCGCACCTCCACGCGGTCGCCGGCCTCGATGCCGGCGACCACCGGCACGGCGCGGAAGCGGCCGTCGCCGAGATCGCGCACCACGCGGTCGAAATCGCCGCCGCGAATGAGCGCTTCGCGGGGAATGTGTACCACCGGCGCGGCGTCGTCGCTGAACAGGGCGACGCGGGCGAACATGTTGGGGCGCAGCGCCCGCCCGGCGTTGTCGAAGCCGATGCGCACCTTCAGCGTGCGGGTGCGGGGATCCAGCTCGGGGTACACGTAGTCCACGGCGCCTTCCCACAGCTCGCCCGGCAAGTGCTCCAATTCCACTTCGGCGCGTTGGCCGGGCACCACCCACGCGGCCTGCCGGTCGAAGACTTCGGCGACAATCCAGACGCGGCTCAGATCCGCCACGGAGAGCACATGGCTCGCGGGCGTCACGTGGATGCCTTCGCGCACGCCGAGGTGCGTCGCCACGCCGTCGGCCGGCGCCGGCACGCGCACCCGCTGGCGCGGTTCTCCGGTTTTCGCAAGTTGGTCGATTTCCGGCGCGGCCATGCCAAGCGCGACCAGGCGTTCCGCGGACGCCCGGCGCAGCGCCTCGCCGCCGCGGGCTTGCGCCGCTAGGAACTCGCGTTGCGCGTTCACCAAGGCCGGCGAGTAGATCTCGAAGAGCGTCTGGCCCTTGGCGACCGGGTCGCCCGCCGCCTGCACGCCAAGCGACTCGATCCAGCCCTCGACGCGGGTGTGGATGTGGTGAACGGTGTCCTCGTCGTACTCCACGTAGCCCACCGCGTCGATGCGTCGCGGCAGGACGCCGCGCGCGGCCGGCGCCGAGCGCACGCCCAAGTTGTGCGCCACGGCGGGATCTATGACCACCGCGTCTTCCGCGTCCGCGCCCGGCGCCGCCTCGTCGGCGTACACCGGCACCAGATCCATGCCCATGGGCGACTTGCCGGGTTTGGGGCGGCGGTAGCTCTTGTCCATCGGCGCGACCCAGTAGAGCACCTCGCGCTCGGGCGCGACCTCCGGCGCGGCGGCGGGAGGCCCAAGCCAGCGCCCGATGCCGATGCCCGCCGCTAGCGCCGCGAGCAGCGCGCCAACGCAAGCGCTCAACGTCGCGGCGCACCGGCGCTTCATGGCGAGGCGCACACGCCTTCGCGGCCGGCGTTCGGCGCGTCCGTCGCGTCCACCAACGCGAAGCCGCCCAAATACGCCAGCCGCGCGTGGCTGCGGCGTCGATCCACGCGCAGCCGCAGATGCGCGAGGCGCGCCTCCAAGTCGTCGATGTAGCCCCGCATCACATCCGCGAAGGCGCCCGTTTCGCTGCGGTAGGCGGCAAGCGCGGCGTCGGCGTTCGCCCGCGATTGCGCGAGCACGGCGTCGCGGTACAGCGCCAAGCGACGGCCCAGATCCCCCCAGCGAGCGTATTCGCGCAACAGGTCCGCGTGCAGGCGGCGGTGCGCGTCGTCGTGCAGCGCCAGCGCGGCGCGACGCCGACCTTGGGCGGCATGCACGGTTCGATCCTGCCGGTTGGCGGTGAACATCGGGACGCTCACGGTGGCCGAAACGCTGAGGAAGTCCGAACGCGGCGAACCGTCCGGCAGGCCGCCGTCGCGATAGCCGTAGGCGGCGTCCAACGTCCAGTTCGGGCGGTAGCGCGCGCGCGCCAGCGCCAGCGCGGCGTCGGCGCTCGCGGTTGCCGCCGCGGCCGCCGCGAGCGCCGGATGGTCCACCAAGCCGGTGCGCATTTCCTCCAAGGACGGCGGCGGCCGCCACACGGACAACGCCGCCGCCGGACGCTCCGCGTCGTCGCCGATCCAGCGGCGCAAGGCCGCGCCGGCCTCCGCGGCTTGTTGTTCGATGCCAATCAGCCGCACCTCCAGGTGGCTGCGCTCCAGTTCGGCGCGCAGCAGGTCTTGCTGGTTCTTGTCGCCCACCGTGTAGAGGGAGCGGGTCGTGGCGACCAAATCCGCGAACAACGCCCGCGAGTCCACAACCAATTCGCGGCTGCGGGAGGCCACGAACCGGTCCAGCCAAGCGTCCCGCACGGCGAGCAGGACGCTGCGGCGACGCTCCCGGGTCTGCGCCCGGCGTTCGTCGGCGCGGGTGCGTTCCCGGCGCGTGGCGGCGACGCGGGAGGTCGTGGAAGGAATGGTCTGGCGCACACCCACTTGCGCCTGCGTCATGCCTTCGGCGCGGAAGCCGCCGCCTTCGAGAGGCAGGTTCGCCGCGCCGACGCGAATCTGCATGTCGGGCAGCGCGCCGGCGGCGATGGCGAGCTCGTCGAACGCCGCGGCCTCCTCGCCGAGCGCGAGGGCGCCGGGATCCGCGCAGAGGGCGACGTTTTCCGCCGCGGCCAGCGTGAACGGGCCGCCGTGGACGGCCGCGGTCGTGGCGGCGAGCGCGACGGCGGTGAGCGCCGCGGCGGTGATCGCCGGCCGGATGCGATGTGGGGGCGCCATAGACGGTTGGTGGCCTTGCAGCGCGGAAAGTTCCCTGCGCGGACGGAAAGCCTGCCCGGCGCACCGCGCTGGCCGCAGCGGCGCGACGCCCCGGCGGCTTCGCCAAGAGGTCGCCGTCAATGGCCGCCGCGGATGTAATCCTCCAGCTGGCCGATGGTGGCGGTCTGCTCGTCGATGATCTCCACGAACAAGTCCCGCAGCGACAGCATGCCGACCACGGCGCCCTCGTCCACCACCACCAAGTGGCGAATGTGGTGGGTGGTCATCAGGTTCACGCATTCGGCGATGCGGTCGTTCTGGTTCACCGTGATCACGTCGCGCGTCATCACTTCCGAGACGCGGGTGGTCTTCGACGATTTGTCCTTCAGAATCACCTTGCGGGCGTAATCGCGCTCCGAGACGATGCCGACGAGCTTGTCGTCGATCACCACCGGCAAGGCGCCCACATGCCGATCCGACATCATGGCGATGGCCTCGTACACGCTGGCGATGGGCGCGATGGAGTACAGTTCCTCCGGCGCGTCGTCTTGGCGCAGCCGGCGCTTGTGCTGCAACAGGTCGTGAACGGTTTTCATCGAGCGTCTCCTCCGTCCGCCAAGGCGGGCGGCCCCAAGCCAAGCCACCGAAACTACGCGGAGTGTGTCGCATTCGGCGGCGAAGTTCGATAGGCTCCGCGGACGTTCGCACAGGACTTGCGGCAAGTGTATCCCGGACATTGGGCGACCGTTTTCCCGGACAAGCCGGCGGCCGTGGACGCCGCCACCGGCGCGGCGCGCACCTACCGCGAGCTGAACGACCGCTCGAACCGCCTCGCGCAACTGCTGTGGCGCGCCGGTCTGCGCCGGGGCGACCACATCTCGGTCTTCATGGAGAACAACCTCGCCTATTTCGACGTGGTGTGGGCGGCGTTCCGCTCGGGCCTGTACCTAACCACCGTGAACCGCTACTTGACGGACGAGGAAGCCGGCTACATCGTGGACAACTCCGAATCGCGCGCACTCGTCGCCTCCAAAGCGCTCGCGGCAACGGCGACGCGCATTCCGGCGTTCGCGCCCCGTTGCCACATTTGGCTGATGGCGGACGGCGCGGAGGGAGATTTCGCGGACTTGGACGAGGCCATCGCCGCCCACCCCGCCGCGCCGCTCGCCGAGCAACCGGCCGGCGGCTTCATGCTCTACAGTTCCGGCACCACCGGCCGGCCGAAGGGCATTGTGCGCCCGCTGCCGGAGGCGTCGATAGACGACGACGACAACGCGGTGGCCGGCTTGCAGCGCGCGCTGTGGGGATTCGGCGAGAACACGGTGTACCTCTCGCCGGCGCCGCTCTACCACTCCGCGCCGGTTGGATTTTGCCAAGCCGTGCAGGCCCTCGGCGGCACGGTGGTGATGCTGCGCCGCTTCGACCCCGCGCACGCCCTGCAAGCCATCGACGATCACAAGGTGACGCACAGCCAGTGGGTGCCCACCATGTTCACGCGCATGCTCAAGCTGCCCCGGGACCAGCGCGAGGGCTTCGACCTTTCCTCGCACCAGGTGGCCATCCACGCCGCCGCGCCTTGTCCGCGCGAGGTGAAGACGCGCATGTTCGACTGGTGGGGGCCGATCCTGCACGAGTACTACGGCGGCACGGAGATGAACGGCTTCACGCACTGCGGCCCGGAGGAGTGGCTCGCCCACCCCGGCACCGTGGGCAAGGCCATCCTCGGCACCCTGCACATCTGCGACGAAGAAGGCGCCCCGCTGCCAAACGGCGAACCCGGCATCGTCTACTTCGAGCTGCCGGCCAAGCCGTTCGAATACCTGAAGGACCCGCAGAAGACGAAGGACGCGCAACACCCCGCGCACGCCAACTGGACCGCCCTGGGCGATGTGGGCTACGTCGACGACGACGGCTACCTCTACCTCACCGACCGCGCCACGTTCATGATCATCTCCGGCGGCGTGAACATCTATCCGCAGGAGATCGAGGACGCCTTGGTGCTGCACCCGAAAGTCGCCGATGTGGCCGTCATCGGCGTGCCGAACGAGGAGATGGGCGAGGAAGTGAAGGCCGTGGTGCAACCCGCGCAAGGCGCGCGCGCGGATGCCGGGTTGGAGGCGGAGCTCATCGCCTACGCCCGCGAGCGCATCGCCCACTACAAGTGCCCGAAGAGCGTGGACTTCCGCGCCGAGCTGCCGCGCCTGCCCACGGGCAAGCTGTACAAGCGGCTGCTCAAGGACGAGTACTGGGGCAAGACCGGCAGCCGCATCGTGTGACGCGCGCTTGCTGCCATCTTGATCGCGTTTCGACCGCGCTTTCTCCACTCGCGGTGCTAGGATGGCGCGCGACGCAGCCCCAAGCACAAGCATGAAGCCCATCGCCGTTCAGCTCTACTCCCTGCGCGAGGAGTCGGCGCGGGACTTGGACCGCACCCTCGAACGCTTGGCCGCCATCGGCTACCAAGGCGTGGAACCGTTCCAGCTGCACGGCCAGACGCCGGCGGCGTTCAAGGCGCGGGTGGAAGCGCTGGGAATGAAGGTGTCTTCCAGCCACTACCCGTGGGCGAATCGCGCCGCCGTCGCCGAAGTGGTGGACACGGTGGCCGGCCTCGGCCTCAGCCGCGCCGCCGCCGGTTTCGGCCCCGACGACTTTCGGGATTTGAACGCCGTCCAACGCACCGCGGACACCGTCAACGCCTTGATCGACTCCCTGCGCCCGCACGGAATCGACCTGTTCCTGCACAACCACTGGTGGGAGTTCACGCCAATCGACGGCAAGCTCGGCCACCAGCACATCGTCGAGCGGTGCCCGCGCGCGCAATTCGAGGTGGACACCTACTGGGCGGCCAACTTCGGCGCCGTGGACGTGGCGGCCGAGGTCGCGCGCGTGCGCCGCCGCGCGCCGCTCCTGCACATCAAAGACGGGCCGCTCGTCAAAGGCGAAGCCCATGTGGCCGTGGGCGACGGGCGCATGAACATCCCGGCCGTTCTGGGCGCCGCGGACCCGAACGTGCTGGAGTGGGTGATCGTGGAACTCGACGCCTGCGACACGGACATGATGACCGCCATCGAGCGCAGCTACCGCTATCTCACGACAAACCACTTGGCGGCCGGCAACGCGTGAAGCCTCTCCAACGCAAGATCGGCCAACTTTGCGGCGCGCGCTTGGTCAAACGATCGCGAACAGCAGGGAACGGGAAGGAGCGCCAATGGCCAAGTGGATAGCCGCCGTCATCGTCGCATTCGCCCTCGGCGCGGCGACCGCCTACGCGTGGCGCCACTTCGCGCCAAGCGGCGCGGCGTTGGTGGCGGCACACCAACCGAGCGCTGCGCGGCACGCGGCGGGCCAGACCGCGGCGGCCGCGGACGAACAGCCGCCGGAGCGCGCCACGACGTTGGCCGAGATCGCCGCCTTGGCAAGCGACTTCGAGCAAACGGCCACCCTCTACGCGCTGCTGCGGAAAGCGGACGCATCGACCGTCGAGCGCCTGCTCAGGGAGGCCGAAGGCTTGCGCCCCCGCCGCGAGCGCGTGGCGGCGAAATCCATCATCTACGCGCGTTACGCGGAGCTCGATCCGCTGGCCGCGGTGGAGAGCGCGCTGGCGCAGGAGACCGACAAGCGGGAGATGCTGGATCGCGTGTTCACCGCCTGGGCCAAGCACGACTTCGAGGCGGCGCTGGCGCACGCGCGGACAATCCAAGGCGCGCTGCGCCAGCCGGCGGCAAGCGCCGTCTTGGCCGTCAGCGAGGCGTTGGATCCCGCCCGCCGCCAAGCCCTCGCGGAGGCGTTTTCGCTGCAGGACGCCTTGGCGATGATGGACACCATGGAGCAGCTCGACGGCGATCCGGCGTTGGCGTGGCGACACGCGCTCGCCACCGAGTCCGTGGAGGCGCGCGCCCAACAGTTGTTCCAAGTCGGCACCGCCTGGGTGCAGCGCGACCCCGAGCAAGCCTTGGCGGCCGCAATGGAATTGCCCGCTGGCGGCATCCTTGGCGCAGTCGTGCCGTTCCTGGTGGAGCGCTGGGCGGAGCAGGACGCCGACGGCGCGCTGGCGTGGATCTTGGCGCAGCCGAAATCCCGTGCGCGCGGGGAAATGCTGGGCGCGGTGGCGCGCATTGTCGCGCAAGGGGCGCCGCAAGACGCGCTCGCCTTGGCGGCGACGCTGGACGGCGTCGACCGGCGACACATGGCGCAGGCGGCGCTGCAGGCTTGGGCGCAGACGGACGCCCCGGCGGCCATGCGGGCCTTGGAGGAGGCCGCGGATCTGGGCGTTCCCAGCGAGGTGCGTTTTTCGCTGTTGGCGCAGTGGTCGGACACCGACCCGCATGCGGCGTTCGAGTGGGCGGTCGCGCAGAAGTCGTCCATGGAGAACACGCATCTGGTCGTCCTGCCGCTGCAGCAGATCGCGGCGCGCGATCCCCAGGAAGCGCTTCGCCTGGCGGAGAAGCTGAGCGGCATGCAAAGGCGAGGGGCGTTGGCGAGCGTCGTCAGCACCTGGGCGGACAGCGACCCGCGCGCCGCCGCGGCGTGGCTGGAGTCGGCGACGGGCGACGTGTCGCAAGCCGTGAGCGCGGTGGCGTTCGCGTTCGCGCAACGCGCGCCGGCCGAGGCGTTCGACTGGGTCTCGACGCTGCCGAAGCGATCCCAACAGATCGCGTTGCAGAGTTTGGTGTCCGCCGCCGCCATGAACGCGCCGGACCAAGCCGTGGGTCTGGTGGCCAACATTCGCGACGCCGAACTACGCGCTGAAGCCACCAGAACGCTGGTGATGGGTTGGGGGCAAAACGCCCCGCGGGACGCCGCGCAGTGGGTGGCCCGCAACGCCGACGCGCAAGAGCGTCCGGCCCTGTACCGTCAGCTTTTCCAGTCCTGGGGCTTCCACGACCGCGACGGCGCGGAGGCCGAGTTGCGACGACTGCGGCGCGGCGACGAGCGCGATTGGGCGGCGCTGGGACTGGTCACCGCCACCGCGTTCGACGACGTGGAGTTCGCCGAGCGCGTGTACGACCGCATTCAGGGAGACGATCACAAGCGCGATGCCGCGCAAGCGGTCTACCACGCGCTGCTGCAAGCCGACCCCGACCGCGCCGAGCGCTTCCGCAAGAAGGCCGGCATTGAGGGGGTTGGCGGCGACGTCGCGCCGGGCGGCCCCGTGTTTTTCTTTCAGGCGCGACCCTGACGGGCAATCGCATTGTGGCATGTCTTTCCCGCGCCACCTTGGTGTAGTATCCGGTGCCTGCCACTCGCAGCCAATGAAAATCCACACGAAGAGGAGGTTTGGATGTCCGACCACATTCAACATGTCACCGACGCCGATTGGAACACCAAGGTTCTTGGCGCCGACAAGCCCGTGTTGGTGGACTACTGGGCGGAGTGGTGCGGCCCGTGCAAGATGATCGCGCCCATCCTGGAGGAGATCGCCGAGGAGTACGTTGATCGCGTGCAGGTGTGCAAGCTGGACATTGACGCCAACCAAGAGACGCCGCCGAAGTACGGCATTCGCGGCATCCCGACGCTGATGCTGTTCCGCAACGGCGAGGTCGAGGCCACCAAGGTGGGAGCGCTCTCCAAATCGCAACTCGCGGCGTTCCTCGACAGCAATATCTAGGCGCGCCCTCACGGGCGCGTTGGAGTTTTGCTGGCGCAAAACTCGGTGCCTGTCGCGAAACTTGACTCATCTGTGAAGGTGGTCGCGCTCTTTTAGATCAGCGATGGCTGGTGGTGCCGGCCGGCCGGCAATTGCCGCGGCGCTTGGCAGCTCTAGCCGTGCGGCGAGGCCGCCGAGGTCGCTTTCCCCCAGCGCCAGACGGCCGCCGTAGGTGGCGGCCAACTCGACCACCACGGCGAGGCCAATGCCTTGTCCGCCGGTGGCGTCTTGCGCGCGCGCGCCGCGCCGCAGCACCAGTTCGCGCTTCGCCGCGGGAATGCCCTCGCCATCGTCCTCGATCAAGGTTTCCACGCCGCGGGGCGTTCTTTGCGCCGAAATGCGAACTTGCGCGCGGGCATACTTGAAGGCGTTCTCGATCAAGTTGCCAAGCATGTCCATGGCATCGCTCTCGTCCACCCGGACGACGTGCCAGGGTGGGTCTCGAGGGCGCGAGTTCACCTCTTGCAAGCCCTCGCCGCGCTCCCAAGGGGCGTCCACCCGCACGCATTTCTCCGCGTAGGCGCGCTGCACGGCGCGCGTGATGCGCGCCGCCAAAGGCAGCACGGGGAGGGGCGCCGGCGGCAACATCGGCCGGGCGGCGACGGCACGCGCGAGTTGATGCGCCACGGTGGTCTCCATGCGCTCCAATTGCTCGCCGATGACGGGCGCGGTGTCTTGTCGCAGATCGCGCACGACGTTCTTCAGCACCGCGAGCGGCGTCTTCAGGCTGTGCGCCAAGTCGTCCATGGCGTGGCGGTAGCGCTCGCGGTTCTCCCGCTCGTAAGCGACGAAACGGTTGAGGTTGCGCGCCAGAGGCCCCAATTCGGCGGGATAGTCGTGGCCGATGTCGGCGCGCTCTCCGGCTTCCAAGGCGCGAATGCGCGTCACCATTCGGCGCAGCGGCGCAAAGCCCCAGCGCACCGCCGCGAACTGGATGATCACGAAAGCGAGGGTGGTGCCCACGAGACCCAAGGCCGCGTTGCGTCGAAAGTCGGCGATCTGCTCGCGGTAGGGGCCGCTGTCGGCGAACACCCAGATGGTCGCGCGCGTATTGGAAGGCGCCAGGATCACCGTGTAGGCGAATGCGAACCGCGTCGCGGTTTCCCTCGCAAAAACGTGTTCCCCCGGTGCCGGCCGGCGGACGAGCGGGTTCTCGGGCAACGCGACGCCGCCCACCGCGGCCGAGGGCGAGCGCCAAACGACGCCTTCACCAACCACTTCCACGAAGGCGTAGATCCCGCCCTGCGGGCGGCGCAGTCGCGGCGCCACTTGGTCGGTGGCAACGACGATCGTGCCGTCCTGCTCGTCCGCGGCGCCAAAGATGCCATAGGCGATCGTGCGCAGTTCCCGCTCGGCACCGGCGCGGACGGCGGCCTTGTGCGAGCGATCCAACATCCAGCCGATCGCGCCAAGTCCGAAGGCCAGCACCAGAACGGTCACCAGCAGCAGGCGCGACTGCAGGGACGCCGCCGCCAACCACCGCAACCCGCTCACCTGTCGCCGTTGCGCGGGGGGTCGAGCGCACCGCCTTCCAGAGCGAAGCGGTAGCCTTGGCCGCGAATCGTGTGGATGGGCTTGTGGCGGCCTTGCGGATCGAGTTTCCGGCGCAACCGGCCGACGAACACCTCGATCACGTTGCTGTCGCGGTCGTAGTCCTGCTCGTAGAGGTGGTCGGTGAGTTCGGACTTGGAGACAACCCGCGACGGGTTCATCGCCAAATACTCCAACATTCGGTATTCAAAGGCGGTGAGCTCCACCAACGCGCCATCCATCCGCACCTCTTTGCGCGACGTGTCGAGTCGCAGCGGCCCGCAGTCCAACACCGCCGAAGCGTATCCGGCGGCGCGGCGAATCAACACCTTCACACGCGCCAGCAACTCCTCCATGTGAAAGGGCTTGGCCAGGTAGTCGTCGGCGCCGGACTCCAAACCGAGCACTTTGTCGCGCCAGCCGCCGCGCGCGGTGAGGATGAGCACGGGCAGGGTCTTGCCCTCCCGGCGCAAGGTCTTGATGAGTGAAATGCCATCCAGTTTGGGCAGGCCGAGGTCCACGATTGCGGCGTCGTGGTCGTATTCGCGCCCGAAATAAAGACCCTCTTCGCCGTCCGTCGCCACATCCACGACGAACCCCCGGTCGCGCAGGAACTTGTCGATCTGCGCGGCCAGCAGCACTTCGTCTTCAACAATCAGCAGGCGCATCGGGGCGGCGCGGGCACCCAACGACGTGGCGGCGCCGAGGCGGGCGTTGGCAAGAACGGCGACGCATGGCGACCACCTCATGGCAATTCGCCCCGTATTCTACGCCCGCGCCCACAGCGGGTCGCATCAAGCGGGCGTCACGTCGAGGCGCACGCGGATGGTGTCGCCGGGGCGCTGGTCCATGCGCGCCCGGTAAATGTCGCCCCGGTGCCGATAGGTGACCATGTAGCCCGTCACGCGCTCGACATGCTTGATCCGCTCCACGGTCTCGCACACTTCTTGGCGAACAACGCGGCCGCTCCCGCCCCGCGCTTCCTCTGCGATGCCGTGCGCGATGTTGGCGCCGAGCACGGCGCCGATCACCGCGCCCACTTGTTTGTTGCGTTTCTTGTGGCCCACGGCGTTGCCGAGGGCGCCGCCGATCAGCGCGCCGAAGAGCGGCGCCGTGCCGTCTTCGGCGCGCCGCGCCACGCGCACGGTCTCCTTCCAGCACCGCTCTTCCGGTTCGATGCGTTCGACGGTCTCGATGATGGGCTCCACATCCACCACCTGGGCCTCTTCGTAGCGGGCTTCGCCCAGCGCCGCCAGCGGCGCCAGAAGCAAAGCCGCCAAGGTGTTTTTTCGCCACATGTCCGCGTCTCCAAAAAGCGTCTTGTTGGGCAAGTGTCCGCCGCGCAGACTGAATGGAACCTGAACGCCGCCGCGGATGCATAATCCGCGGCACGGTCAAGGTGCGCCCTGCGGGGCGCGTTCGAGTTTGCGCTGCAAACTCCGTGCCTGTGGCAAAACTTGACGCATCCGTTAAGGTCTTCGCCACTCAGGTAGGCTAGAGGCAAGTTCGATGTCCAGCCACACGATCCAACTGACGGACGCGCTGCACGACTATCTGTTGCGGGAAGGTTTGCGCGAGTCCGCCGCCGCGGCCGCGCTGCGCGCCGAGACGCGCGCCGCGACACGCTGGCACGTCATGCAGATCTCCCCGGAACAGGGCGCGTTCATGGCCCAGATCGTGCGCCTCATCGGCGCCCGGCGCGCCATCGAGGTGGGCACCTTCACCGGCTACAGCGCCTTGGTGGTGGCGGAGGCGTTGCCGGCGGACGGTTCCGTCGTCGCGTGCGACACCTCGACGGAGTGGACGGCCATCGGTCGCCCGTTCTGGGAACGCGCCGGCGTGGCGGACAAGATCGACCTGCGCCTGCGCCCGGCCTTGGACACGCTGGACGCGCTGCTCGCCGCCGGCGAGGCCGGCCGGTTCGACTTCGCCTTCATCGACGCGGACAAGCCCAACTACGACGCCTACTACGAGCGCTGCCTGCGGCTGCTGCGGCCCGGCGGCGTGGTGGGCATCGACAATGTGCTTTGGGGTGGTCGGGTGGCGGACGCGGCCGTCGACGACGAGGACACGCGGGCGATCCGCGCGGTGAACGCCAAGGTGCGGGGCGACGCGCGCGTGGATGCGAACATGCTGCCCATCGGCGACGGTTTCACGCTCGCGATCAAAAGGTGATCATCCGCAACGCCGCCGGCATGGCCGGCGCACCGGCGCGGCCGGCGCGGCACCCGTCACGGAACCGGATCGAGCGCCGCGGTCGCGCGCACGACTTCCGGCGTGAGGAACACGAACAGCTCCTGCTTGTCGTCCCGTTGCAGCGTGCGGCGAAACAGGCGGCCGATGATGGGCAGGCCGCCAAGCAGCGGCGTGCGCGTGGTGGCGTGGTGCTTGTCGGTTTGGAAGATGCCGCCGAGCACCACCGTTTCGCCGTCGTCCACCATGGCGCGGGTGGCGATGCGCGTGGTGTTGATGCTCGGCACGCCGTAGTAGATCTTGCCCACGGTGTCCTGTTTGATGGCCAAGTCCAGCACGATGCGATCGTCCGGCGTCACTTGCGGCGTCACCTCCAACTGCAGCACGGCGTCCTTGAAGGAGATGGAAGTGCCGCCGGCGTGGGTGGCCTCTTGGTAGGGTATTTCAACGCCGGTTTCGATGGTGGCGGTGCGCTTGTCGGTGGTGACCACCGTCGGCCGGGCGATGATCTCCGCTTCGCCGGCGGCCTCCAGGGCGGAAAGCTCCACGTCGAGCAGGAAGCCGGGGCCGGTCAGGCCAAAGCCGATGCTGCTTGCGCCTTGCTCGGCGACGCCCAGATCCGCGACGAGATCGCCGGGATGGCTGATGGCGCGCCGCGCGCCTTCCGCGTCCGCGACGATGTTCTGCAGTTCCGACAGGGTTTGCAGGCTGCCGCCGACTTTGAGGTGCCGCCGGCCGCGGCGGGTGTGGCCGCCGCCACCCCAGCGCACGCCCAGGTGCTCGGAGAAGTTGTTGTTGGCGCTGACCACGCGGGCTTCGATACGCACTTGGCGAACCGGCACGTCGAGCCGCTCGACCACTTCGCGGATGGCCTCCAAATTGGCCTCTGTTTCGGTGACGATCAAGGCGTTGGTGCGGGCGTCCACCAGCACCCGGCCTCGTTCCGAGCGCGCGAACGCGCCGGCGTCGCCGGCGAAGAGACCGGCCAGCGTCGCGGCGTCGGCGTAGCGGATGCGAATGAACGCCGTTTCGAGAGGCGCCAACTCGGCGAGGGCGCGGCGGCTTTCCAGCTCGGCTTTCTCGCGCGCCGCCAGCACCTCGGCCGGCGCCACCAGCAGGACGTTGCCGCTGTGCCGCTTGCCAAGGCCGTTGCTTGTCAGAATCAAGTCCAGCGCCTCGTCCCAGGGGATGTTCTCAAGACGCACGGCTATCGCGCCGGACACCCCTTGGGCAACCACCAGATTCACATCCGCGAAATCGGCGATGAGTTGCAACGCGGCCGGCAGGTCGACGTTTTGGAGGTTCAGCGACATGCGCTCGCCCGTGTAGCGCGCCGGCGGCGCGGCCTCCTCGGCGGATGCCGCGTCCGCGAGCGTGGCGGGCGCCCCGGCGGTGGCGACGAAAGGCCAAGTGAACGCGAGCGCGGCCGCCGTTCGCCATCCGTTGCTTCGTTGCGTCATGGGTTTCTCCGTTGTTCGTTTTCGGCAGCCACCGTCTCGTCCAAGACGATGGTGCGAGGTCTTTCCAGCCAGCCGCCGGCGCCGTCGGGGACGACTTCCACGAGTTCCACGCCGGCGTCGTGAACGCTGCGTAGCCGTCCGTTGTCGGTGCCCAGGTAGTCGCCCGGCGCCACACGGTGGACAATTCCGTCCGGTGCTTGAAACAGCGCGTGGCGCGCGCCGTGCGCGGCGAGCGTGCCCACCATGCGCAGCTCCGCCAGCGGATGGCGCTCCAACGGCTGCCGGGTGCGGCCATCGCTTGGCGGGACCGCGGCGCCGGCCGCTGGTCGCGCGGTCAACGCCGCGGCGGCGGGTCGAAACGGATCGCGCTTGCCGGGACGGTATGCCGCGGCGGGCGTGGGCAAGGGCGACGGCGCCGGCGCGTTGTCGGCTTCCGACATGGCGGCGGCGTCGGGAACCTCGCCAAGGTAGCGGTAGGTTTTCAGCGTCGCCGTCATCGTCAGGCCACCGTCAACCGCGTCGCCGGTCGCCGGTTCGATCTCGAAATCGTGCGTCGTCACGAGCACGGCGAGCGCCGCGATGTCGCCGGTGAACGCGCCGAGGTCGTGGTAGTCGCCCGCCACCGCGATGGCGATCGGCTGCTCAACGTACAGCGCGGTTTCCCGCTCCGGCGCCAGCGCGATGTCCGTCACGACCAGATCGCGCGTCAACGCCGCGTGGCTGATGTCCTCAATAACGGCGGGCAGCTCTGCTTGCGTCGGCAGGCGTCGCAACATGGCGGCGAAAGCGGTCGCCGCGTGGTCTCGGTCGGCGCGGCCGGCGGCCAAGCGACTCGCCGCGGCGGCTTTGCCTTCGTGCTGGCCGCGCAGCGCGTCCAGCTCGCGTTCCAAGCCAATTCGCTCGGCGCGGAGGTTCGCAAGGAAGAGGACGTAGCCCAACGCCAACACGCACAGGGCGGTGACGGCGCAACAAACCACCTTGACGGCCAGCGGCCAGCGATCCGGCTCCGCGAGGTTGAAATCCTGCACACCTGCTCCTTTCACTGGTCACTGGGGATTGGATTCGTGGAACGACAACTCGAAAGCCACCGTGCGCGCGCCGCTGTCCGACTCGCCGCCGTCCGTGCCGGTGATGGCTTTCAGCACCGGCGACTCGAAGCCCCGCGCGCCGTGCAGATTGCGCGTCAGCGCCGACACGCGGCCGTGGGCCTCGGCGACGCCCACGATCGCGACGACCCCGTCCTTGCGGGCGATACGGGTGTAGCGCACGCCGGGCACCGCCGCCTCGGCCAAACCGCCGAGAGTCTGGGCCGCCGCGCCGCGTGCCGCCGAAAGGCCCAGCAACGTCGTGGCATGCCGGTCCAGCTCTTCCCGCTCGCCGCGCAGCTGATCGACTGCGGCGAGGCGGGCGTCCAAGGTGGCGATGGCCGCCGTCAACTCGTGGTTGGCGCGGCGGCGCGATTCCACGCCAGCGGCGATGTGGTGCCCCAGCAGGGCGACCGCGAGCGCCGCGCCCACGCCGGACGCGGCCAAGGCGCCGAGGAAGCGGCGCAACTGCTGCCGGCGGCGGCGTTGCCGCCAGGGCAAGAGGTTCGGGCGCATCATGGCGGGCTGTCCTCTTGCGGTGGCGGCGCATGAGCGGCGGGATGTTCCGCCGCGAACGCCATCCATCCGCGCTGCGCCAACCCGCAGGCGGTCATCAACTGCGGGCTGGCGCCGTCAGGGGGCGGGTTCGGCATGTCAGCGCCGAGCTGGGCCGCGGGATCCGCCACGTTCACGACCAACCCCAGACGTTGCGTTGCGAGAGCGGCCAGCCCCGGCGTTCCCGCGCGTGCGCCGACAAGCAGCAAACGCGCCGGCGCGGCCACGCCCGGCGCGTTGGCGCCCAAGCGCGTCAGACGGGCGAGCTCCTGCATCAGACCTTCCACCGCGGCGGACGGGGCGTCCGGCAGCTCGCTGGCGAGGGCCTCTTGCGCGTTAGCGAGTGGTGCAACGTCTCGCCAAGGTTCTTTCGCGGGAGCAAGCCCCTCGCGCACCGCTCGCCCGCGAGCGGCCCCCGCTGAGGGCTTTTTCATGCGAGGGGCAAGCCCCTCGCGCACCCCGGCTGAGGGCTCTTGCCGCGCGAAAACCACCTCCTCGCCGTTGGTGGCGAGCAGGGTGGTCGTGTGTGCGCCCAGCGCGGCGACGAACAGCGGCGGTGCCCCGGCGCTTGGCGGGCACAGCCAGTGCGCCGCCCGCGCCAAGGCCGTCGTGTCCAACTCCACGACAGCGGCTTTCAGTCCGCCGGCGGCGGCTGCCGCCTCTCGCTGGCGCACTTGCTCGAGGTGGCACGCGACGACATCCACCTCGACGAGCGCGGGGTCGTCAAGACACAGCTGGGCCGGCTCGAAGTCCAGCGCCATTTCCTCTGCGGGGAACGGCATTTGCCGCTCGGCTTCCAAAGCGACCTCCACTTCCATCTCCTCGTCGGTCAGGCCGGCATCCATGCGCAGGGTCTTGGTCACCACAATGGAATAAGGCACCGCCAAAGCGGCGGAGCGCGCCTTGGCGCCGATGCGCGCGCGCAAACGGCGGATGGCTTCGCCAACGGCGCCCGGATCGCTTATATTCGCGCCAGCGTTCGCGGTTTCGACGGCACCAGGCGGCAAGGGCTCGACGCCCCAGGTTCGCGCATGGAGCGTCTGCGCCGATGGGACGGGGCGCGACAGCTCAACCAGCTTGACGGCGCCGCAGCCAATGTCGACCCCCGCGAAAGCGCGGCGACCGGCGCGCGCGCCCAAGCCAAGGGCTAGCCGATGGAAGCCGCCGGTTGTCCCGTTGCGCCGCGGCCCCCGGAGTTGGGAACTGGAATTGCGCTTTGGCAGTCTCAAAACAACGCTCCTCATTTGGCGACGCGCCTCCCGGCGACGGGAGGGCGACAATGGCGATCGACTTGCTTTCTTTCCTTAAGCGCCTGCCGGCGCAAGCTCTGGCGTTGGCGCGGCGCCGCTCGGCCACCGGCAACGCTTCCCGTGCCGCGCCGGACTTTCGGAAGCGGACCGGATGGCGCCTGAGCAGAGCGTTGCCGTCTATTTTGTGGTTGGCCGGGGCTGCGGCATGTGCGACATTTCTCGGATTTGCGTCCGTTTTCGCCTACTTGGGTCCTAAGATTCCGTCCATAGAGACCTACAGACATTACCGATACGAAACGCCGCTGCGCATCTACACCGCCGACGGCGCGCTGATTGGCGAATTCGGCCGGCGGCTCATCCCCCTTGCGCTCGACGGGGTGCCGAAACGCTTCCTCAGCGCCCTCATCGATACCGAGGACAAGCGGTTCTACCGGCACTTCGGCATCGATCTCATCTCGCTGGCCAACGACATCGTGGGTTTGGCGACGTCCGATGTGCGCACCGGCGCCAGCACGATCACCATGCAGCTCGCCAAGGTGGTCTCCTTCGACCGCGAGCAAGTGTTCATCCGCAAGTTCAAGGAGATGATCACGGCGCTGCAAATTGAGCGGCAGCTCACCAAAGACGAGATCCTGACGCTCTATGTGAACATCATGTCGTTCGGCAAGAACGCCTACGGAGTGCAGGCGGCCGCCCACACCTACTACGGCAAGCCGGCGGCCGAGTTGAACCTTCCCCAGCTGGCCATGTTGGCGGGCATCTTGAAGAAGCCGGAGGGCGGCAACCCCATCAACGGGCCGGAGTGGGCGCTGAAGCGCCGCAATCTGGTCTTGCGCCGCATGCGCTCGCAAGGTTCCATCAGCGAAGCCGAGTACCAAGCGGCGGTGGCGGCGCCCATCACCGCCCGCGTGTTCCAGCGCGGCATCGATCTGGCCGCCCCGTATCCCGCCGAGTGGGTGCGGCGCGAGCTGTTCGCGCGCTTTGGACGGGACATCTACTCGGGCTTCTTGGCGTACACGACTTTGGACTCCACGATGCAGGCGGCCGCGCAGCGGGCGGTTCGCCACGGCCTGCTGGAATACGACCGTCGGCATGGCTATCGCGGGCCCGCGGCGCAGGTCGATTTGCCGTCTCTCGCGGCGGACACGGAAGATCCGGCCGCCGTCTTCGCCGCCGAAACGCTCGCCGCGACTTTGGCGCACCATCCGCCAAGCGGCAATCTGGAAGCCGCGGTGGTCGCCTCGGTGGGCGACCGGGAAGTTGCCGCCCGGCGCAAAAACGGCGAACCGCTCGTTATCGGCTGGGACGGTTTGCGTTGGGCGCGGCCGTTTTTCGGCACCGACAGCATGGGGCCGGCGCCGAATGGCGCGGCCGATGTCGTCGCGGTTGGGGATGTGGTGTACGTCGAGCACGCGGACGGCGCGTGGCGGTTGGCGCAGGTGCCCGACATCCAAGGCGCCTTGGTGGCGCTGGATCCCCGCACCGGCGGCTTGCGCGCCGTGGTTGGCGGGTGGGACTTCCACGCGCAACAGTTCAACCACGCCCTGCAGGCGCGCCGCCAGCCCGGTTCCGGTTTCAAGCCGTTCGTCTACTCCGCGGCGCTGGCGGCCGGCGTCACCCCGGCGACCATCTTCTGGGACGTGCCCAGGGTGTTCGAAGACCCGAACTTGGAAACCGAGTACCGGCCGCGCAACGATGGCGGTTTCGAGGGCCCCATGTCCTTGCGGCGCGGCTTCTACAAATCCAAGAACGCCGTTTCCATCGGCGTTCTGCTCGAGGTGGGCGTAGGAGCGGTCGTGGCGCACGTGACGAAGTTCGGCTTCTCCCGCGACCAGCTGCCGCGCAACACCCAGCTCGCCGTTGGCGGCGGCCCGATGCTGGTCACGCCGACGCAGATGGCCGCCAGTTACGCCGTCTTCGCCAACGGCGGCTTTCGCGTCGAGCCCCATCTGCTCGACCGCGTGGAGCGGCAGGACGGCGGCTTGGTGTTCGCATCCCGCCACGCCGTCGTCTGCGACGCGTGCCCGCAGGAAGCCGAGGCGAAGGCGGGCGCGGCGGCGTTGGCGGACGCCGAGTTGGGGCCGCCGCCGGCCGAGCGCGTGCTCGACGCCCGCAACGCCTTCGTGATGCGCTCTCTGCTTGGCGATGTGACTCGGCGCGGCACGGGCGCGCGCGCCGGCAAGGTGCTCGGGCGGCGGGACATCGGCGGCAAGACGGGCACCACGGACGATGCCACGGACACATGGTTCAACGGCTTCCATCCGAACTTGGTCGCCACGGCGTGGGTGGGGTTTTCCGACGGACGCGCCACCGGCAGGCGCGAATTCGGCTCCAAGACGCCGCTGTCCATCTGGATCGAGTTCATGCGCTCGGCGCTGGCGGAGGAACCGGTCGCCACGCCGCTCATCCCCGACGGCGTGGTCAGCGTCAAGATCAACCCGGCCACGGGGTTGGTGGCGGCGCCGGGCGATGCCGAGGCGGCGTTCGAGTTCTTTTTGGCGGAGCATCCGCCGGAACAGGCGAAGGGCGGCGCGGCGCGGCGAGGGCGTGGCGACAACGGATCGATTCGCCCGGAGGAGGTGTTCTGAAGTGCGAACTGCGCGGTTGACGAACGACACGGCCGGTGCGGCCGAGGCGCGTGGCGGCATGTTGCGGCGCGCGTGGCGCGTTTGCGACCGCAAGCACTGGTGGAGTTTCGCCACCGTCGCGTGGACCGCGAGTCTCATCGGCGGAGCGCTGGTGTTGGAACACGGATTCGGCCTCGCGCCCTGCGCGCTCTGCCTGAACCAACGGTTGTGGGTTGTCCTCGCCGGCGCTTTCGCGGCGGCCGGTTTCGCGCACGACCCGCGCCTGCGCCTCTACCCGTTGCTCACGGCGCTGGCGGCGGTGTGTGGGGGCGCCTTTTCCGTGCGCCATCTGCATCTGCTGACGTTGCCGGCGGACGCGGTTCCGCGCTGCGGGGTGGATTTCGGCTACATGCTCGACGCGTTCCCGCTCGCCGACGTGTTGACCGCCATGCTGTCCGGCACCGGCGAGTGCGCCGATCAGTCCGCCACCATACCGGCGCTTGCTCTGGTCGGGTTCGTCGGCATTCTGGCGCTTGCTTTCCTGCAGTGGCGCAGCCGCGTCTAGCGGCGAGCGGCCTCTGGTGTGCAATTCGACACGCCGGTGGCGTTGACCCGAAGTTCGTAGTTCGTCGGGCGGCCGGAAACGGGATCTCCGTGCAAGAGGACTGGGTGTTCGGAGCGCGCTCGGTGCGGGCGTTGCTCGCCGCCGCGCCGGCGGAGGTGCGCCGCGTGCTGGTGGCCGAAGGTCGTCGTTCGCTTCCGGTGCGGGAGCTGCTGGCGCTGGCGCGAGACGCCGGCGTGCGCGTGGAACGAACGCCAAGCGCCGCTCTGGCCCGTCGTGCGCGCGCGTTCGGCGTCCGCAGCCCCGGTGGCGTGGCGGCGGAGCGGCGGGCGTTCGCGCCGGCGACCGAGGGGGAACTCGAAGCGCGCTGGAGGAGACTCGCCGAGCCGCTGCTGGTGATACTCGACGGCATCCAAGACCCGCGCAATCTTGGTGCCTGCCTGCGCACCGCGGAGGCGGCCGGGGCGGACGCCGTGTTGCTGCCCCGGCGCGGCGGCGCGCCGTTGTCGAGCGTGGTCGCCAAGGCGGCCAGCGGCGCACTGGAGCACCTGTTCTTGGTCGAGGTGGCCAACCTGGCGCGGCGCATGGACTGGTTGCGCGCCCGCGGCGTGTGGCTGGTTGGCGGTGTGGACCGCGGCGGCCAACCGCATGCCACCGTGGATTACCGTGGCGCGGTGGCGATCGCCGTTGGCGGCGAGCACAAGGGCTTGCGGCGGCTCACCCGCCAGCGCTGCGACCACATGGCGAGCATTCCCACGCACGGCGCGACAACCAGCTTGAACGTCTCCGTGGCGCTCGGCGTCTTGTTGTTCGAGGCGCGCCGGCAGCGCGACATCGCCAGGGCGCGTTGACAATTCTCCGCGCAAGGGCGGAAAGCGGCCGCAAGCCGCGCCAAAGACGAACTCGAAGGCCGGTCGCGCACGACATCGCGCTCAACCCGCGCTCAACCCCGCCACGCCGCTCCTGCCAAAACGCGCCCCGTCCTTAGCGTGAAAACACCCTGGCCATCTCATCAGCGCAGGTTGGCCGAATACGGCAGACTCTGCGTGAAGCGCTCAATCCAGCGCCAGTCCGGGCTGTCGTCCGACCTTGCCGGCAAAGCTATCGACGTGCCGCGCAACCGCTTTTGGCTGCACTTCCTGCCGTAGTTGTACCGATACTGCTCGACGTTCAGCAACGTCACGAGAAACAGCGCCACTGCCGCGTTCATGTCGAACTTCGGTGCCAACACTTCCACATGATCGGATGCAGAGAACGGCCGGGCCTGATAGGAGCAGTAGCCCATGACGGCGCTGTCGATGGTCAGTACGCCACCGTCCTCCGTGAAGTGATCGTAGAAGCCGGCTACGCCGTTGTTGGTGGCCTGCGTGGTCACATAGGGGTGGTCGCCCGGCGGCAACACGGCGAGCTCCCGTGGGTGCGTAGTCTTCGACCCGAGAACGTCGAACAGGTCGGCTAGGGGAAACCGCCGCCACTGGCGAACGTCGAGCACCGGGCGCCCGCGCGCCGCAGCGGCGCTGGACACCAGATCCAGCAGCCGACTGCCGAACAAGTAGGTGGCGTAGGCGTGTAAGGTTTTCTCGAACATCTCCTTGGTGAGGATGGAGTAGTCCGTTTCCATGTACGCCTCCGCCGCCCACTCGTCGGTTGGCGATAGCGTCGCGTTCACGCATAGGCCGGCTCTCTCGGTGCGGTTGACCACATGGTCGATCCACCTCTTTTTGACCTCCGCCCAACGACCGTGTACGTCGTAGCGGCCGCCGATCTTGCGCTTCTCGAAGCCGTCGTCCTTGAAGTAGCCGAGGAACACTTCCTTGTTCGGCGGATGGGCGCGATGCGCGGTGAACATCATCGCGCAGGACACCACGCCCACGTTGGAGTTGAAGAACAGCTCGTTCGGAAGAGAGAGCACGGCCTCGAGCGTGTGCTTGCCCATGAGCTGCTGCTTGAGCTCTTTGATCGCTCCCTGCGTAGACAACGCGCACTGCATCGGCACCAAGGCGATGCAGTGCCCGCCTTGAACCAGGCAGTCCAGGTTGTTCGACACGAAACGCAGCTCTTCCGTGTCTCGCTTCTTATCCGCCTTATAGGGCGGGTTGAGCAAACCCACCGTGGGCTTGCGCTGGCGCATCTTGCGCACGATCGCCGCGTTGAAGCAGTCGCCCGGCTCGATGTTGGACTTGCCGTCCTGATGGACGTGCATGTTGGACACCGCCAGCGCGAAGATGCTCGGCTGCTGTTCCACGCCAAACAACTGCGACTGCTTGATGCGCCGCTCGACTCTTTGGTTCCCCTTGGCGTCCTCGATCATCCGCTTCATGGCGCTGATGAGGAAACCGCCCGTACCGGCGCAGTTGTCGTAGACGATGGACTTCGCGTTGACGGCGGCAAGATCAGCGAACAGCTCGGTGATGTGCGGTGGCGTCAGCACGATGCCGAGGCCCTTGTCGCTGTTGGCATAGCGGAGAAACTCGACGTAGATGGAGCCCAGCACGTCCCGGTAGCGATGGGTCTTGACGAAGGAGTTGATCTCGTCGTCGATGCCTTGGATGACGTCCTTCAGTGCGTTCTTCTTGCTGGTGAGCACCGGCGCCTGCGGCAGGAAGCCGATCTCCTGGCGAAGCATGGCCAGGCGCTTGCCATCCACGCCAGCCTGCTGCAAGTTTCCTAGAGCCGATTCCACAAGGAACTTCGCCAGCTCCTTCGGATCTTCCTCGGTGGTGAACCCGCTGGAGAATGCTTGCCGCTCCAGAGCGATGAGCACCGCGCTCACCAGGAGCGAGCGATCGCGTTCCGGCACCTTGAGCGTGTGCAGATTCGTGTTGAGTTGCCGAATGTAGCTCTCCAGCGCGACGTAGTCCTGCCGGTACTTTTTCGGGTCTTTCCTATAGCCCTCAATGTAGTCTGCCGGCGGAAGCAGTTCGTCCCCGAACACCTGCTTCGGCGATGCCGCCGACTTCAGGTGCAGATAGTGCGAGACACGGACGTTCTTGCCGCTGCCACTGACGCCGATGGCCAGCACGTCGAACTCCTTGTGCAAGTAGTCGGCGTACAGCAGTGCGCCATCAACCGCGTAGTCGGCGGCCCTAGCGCGAGACTCGCTCTCGTGCATGCGAGGCGATGCCTTGCACTCGACCACGATGAGCAGATCTGCTGCATCCCTCAGTTGGACGATGAAATCCGGATACCCCCGCCCTGCCCCCGACTTGGAGGCGTCTTTGAGCAGCTTCTTGATCTTCGCCGACTCGGACTGCTGCTCTTCGAGCACGACGCCGGGAAACGCCTCAAAGTGTCGTCGCACTAAGCGCTCGGTTGCTCTTTCATTCGCCACTTTGGATTCCTCCGACCGTTCTTCAACTCTGCGTTCCTAACCGCCCAAGCCCATCATTGGATGGCTCGGCACCGCTCCGCAGGCGGTATGCTGTATCAAACTACAGTTCCCAGCGGCTGTCAAACCCTGACCACAAGGAGCAAGCGGAGCAAGCAAGACGGCATGGTGAAGCGGCGTTCGCTATGAGTAGTGCAGCACGCGCCCAACGGCTGTGGCGATGTTGATGTGGGTGACGCGCCCAGCCCAGCAGACGGCGGCGACCTAGCTAGTTCCTGTCCGTAAATGGCCGTTTTTGACCGGATTTCCGGGGCCTGGCCACGAAGCGGCCGGGCGTCGGCGACGCGGATTCGTGCCGAAATGGTTTCCATTCGCGATTGCGACGGCGTTCCCGGACCGGCCGCGGCGCTCCGCGGGCGTCTTTTTCGAGCTGCGGGCAGGGGCTTCCCCCGGTTCGCTTCGAACCGGCCCTCTCGAACGACCGCGGGCGGAAGGGCCCGCGTCAGGCGGGCTTGGGGCGCAGGCGGGCGAAGCGCAGCAGGTTGTGGGCGAACACCGCCGACTGCGCGTGCGCCTTGAAGCGCGGCAGTCCGCGCCAGAGGCAGCGCGCCAGCCCGAAGCAGCGCTTCAGGTGCGAGATGCACGCCTCCGCGCCGGCGCGGAACCGCTTGAGCAGGCCGTACTGCCACGCCGACGGTGTCATGTCCTCGCGCTTGACGCCGCGCTTCTTGTGGAACACCGCGTGCTTCACGCCCAGCGCCTTCGCCGCTTCGAGGTTCTCCTTCGACGCGTAGCCGCCGTCGAACGCCGCCTTGTCCGGCGCCGCGCCGTAGCGCTCCGCCACCCGCTCCAGCATCGGCACGGCGCGCGAACTGTCGGCCGGGTTGCCGTCCTCCACCACCGCGTCCAGCACCAGCCCGCCGCGCCCCGTGGAAAGGTTCACCTTGTGCCCGTACTCCGCGCCCCGCCCGCTTTTCACCACGATGTCCGTGTGCGGCTCGAACAGGCTGACGATCTTCTCCGACGCCGGCGCCGCCTCGCCGTCCAGCACCCGCCGCCGCGTCTGGTCGACGACCCGCGCCGTCAACGCCAGCATCGCGTCCGCGGCCGCGACCCACTTCGCCGCCCACGGCTCCCGAACCGCCGCCACCGCGATCCGCGCCGCCTCCGCGTAGCCGACCGTCCGCGCCGTCGTCCCCAGCAGCGCGCGGTACAGCTCCGCCCGCTTCTCCGCCCCGCGCTTCGAGCGGATCTCCAGCGTCCGCCGCTTCGCCGCCCGCCGGTGGTCGTGGAACCGCACCGCCTCCGGCCCCAGCCGCCCGCGCGCCTCGACCAGCAGCCGCGTCAGCACCCGCACCGCGTCGCGCAGCAGCTCGCTGTCCGTCGGCGACAGGATGTCCGTCTCCGTCACCGTGCTGTCCACCCGCACCTGCGAGCCGTCCTCCACCCCCTCCGACCGCGCCGCCTCCAGCAGCGCCCCGTTGACCCGCTCCCACGTCGCCGCCGACCCCGACCCCACCGTCGCCTGCAGCGCCGACTTGCCCGGCGCCCGGTGTCCCTCCACCCGCGCGAAGCGCTGCGCCGTCGCCGAGTCGCGCAGCGCGAACGCCAGCTCCCGGCAGCTCTCCCCGCGCAGATGCTTGAGCACCCCGCAGCGCAGCGCCGACTCGCGCGTCAGCCCTTGGCGGCCCACCTCCGACACGCCCTCCCGCGACAGGTCCGCCGCCACCCAGTCGGCGAACTCCGGGTGCTCGTCGAGGAATGCCGACATGCGCTCCATGTCCTCCCAAGGCTATTTCATGCTGTGGCGGAAGTGGTTGAGAGCAAGGGGCGGAAAGAAAGGCTGGCTATTTGGGCGCGGAAGGTGTATCAAGTCGCGCATGGAGAAGAGCGAAGCGGCGGCGGAACGCTTGGACGTGGTGGTTCGGGAGGTGTCGGTGCGTCCGGCGCGGGCGGACGAGCGCCGGCGGTGGGACGGTCTGATGGCGGAGCACCACTACTTGGGATTCAAGCAGTTCGCGGGGCGCGGTCTGCGGCACGTGGCGGAGTGGCGGGGCCATTGGGTGGCGCTGGTGGGCTGGCAGTCCGGGGCGTTCAAGTGCGAGCCGCGGGATCGGTGGCTGGGATGGCATCGCTCGGTGCAGTTCCGGCGTCTGCACCTGATCGGGAACAACACGCGGTTCCTGGTGCTGCCGGAGGCGTGGGGGACATGGGGCCTGGCGTCGCGGGCGCTGTCGCGGAGTCTGCGGCGTCTGAGCGCGGACTGGCGGGAGGCGCACGGGCATCCTTTGGAGCTGGCGGAGACGTTCGTGGACCCGTCGCTGTTCCGCGGGACGTGCTACCTGGCGTCGAACTGGACGCCGGTGGGTCGGACGAAGGGCTTCGCGCGGCACAACGGCCGGTACACGGACGCGCATGGCTCGCGCAAGGAGATGTACGTGCGCCCGCTGCGCCCGGACGCGCGGGAGCGGCTGTCGGACGCGGAGGATCGCGCGGAGTGGGGCGCGCCGAAGGAGTGGTCGGCGCCGTGGCGGACGGACGAGCTGCGGTCGCTGCGGGACCTGTTCGCGGAGTTGCCGGACTGCCGGCGCGACCAGGGGAAGAAGCACCGGCTGGCGACGGTGCTGTCGCTGGTGGCGCTGGCGCGGCTGTCGGGGCGTTCGGGGCCGGCGGCGGCGGAGCGCTGCGCGAAGGCGCTGTCGCAGGAGGAGCTGGCGGCGGTCGGCGCGTGGCGGAACCCGCGCGCGGGAACGCGGGAGGCGCCGTCGGACTCGACGTTCCGCCGGGTGATGGCGGACACCGACCCGGACGCGCTGCGGCAGGTGCTGTCGCGCTGGTCGGCGCCGCGCGCGGAGGCGGACGCGGCGCGCGAGGAGGCCGCGGCGCGGGAGCGCGAGGCCGCGGCCACTGGATGGTCGAGAACGGCAACCACCACCCCCGCGACGCCAGCCTGGGCGAGGACGCCTGCCGCGTCCGCGCCCGCCACGCGCCGGCCAACAACGCCACCATGAACAACATCGCCCTCACCGTCGTCCGGCACCGCGGCTTCCGCTTCGTGCCCGAAGCCATCGACCACTTCTCGATGCGCCGCGCGGACGCCTTCGACGCCGTCCTCTCGCCCGACTGAGCCTCCCCGCAAGTCCATCGCCGCATTCCCGAAGCGCTCCGGCGATTCCGGGCGGCCGCCATCCCCGCGCAAGGGCGGAAAGCGGCCGCAAGCCGCGCCAAAGACGAACTCGAACGCCGCCCGAAGGCCGGTCGCGCACCGCGTCGCGCTCAACCCGCGCTCAACCCGCCACGCCGCTCCTGCCGAAACGCGCCCCGTCCTTAGCGTGAAAACACCCTGCATGTCGTCCGCGAAGGGGTGGGCGACCGGGTTCGGTTCGAGTATGCTCGTCTGCGCGGCGCGTAGAGCCGGAGAGTACCACTACCACAGGAAGCAGGGGGCAACGGGCAGGCGCACGGGTGTGCGACAGATCTTTGGTAAGTGACCACTTCGGGGTGGCATGGAGTTGGAGTGCCACCGCGGGTCTCCCGTATCCTTGGTTTTTCCAAAGGCCAAGGAGGAGGCCCGCGATGGCGACGAGGACTGTCGGTGATCGAGACGAGGAAGGCAAGAGGGAGACGGAAGCGGCGGCGTTGGAACAGCGGGCGGCGCTGGTGGAGTTGATGTCGGTGCAAGCGGAGGAGCTGGCGACGGCGCTGATGGAGTCGTCGGGGGCGTTGGCGGCGCGTCTGGACGGCGTGCTTCGGGAGGCGGCGCTGGAGGCGGGCCGGCTGGGGCTGGAGCGGTGGGCGGAGAAGAACCGTTCGGACTGCGGGGCGGCGAACGCGCCGCGGTGCGAACACTGCGGCGGCGGGATGCGCTACCTGGGCCGCGAGCGGTCGCCGACGGAGACGGCGCTGGGCGGGGTTCGGCTGGCGCTGGGGCGCTACGGGTGCGTGGCCTGCGGGGCGAGCGCGCGTCCGCGGGCGGCGCGTATGGACATCGAGGCGTCGATGACGCCGCTGGCGCGCCGGATGGCGAGCGAGCTGGGCTCGGTGTGCTGCCACGCGGAGGCGGACCGGCTGCTGAACGTGGTGGGCGGGGTGAACTTCGGGGCGAAGCGGGTGGAGCGGACGACGCGGCTGGTGGGCGACGACTTGGAGGCGTGGCGGACGGAGTGGCTGTCGGGTTCGATCACGGTGGTCGGCGGCGGCGGGGCGGCGTCGAACGATGCGTCGTTCGACGGGGCGCCGGTTCGCAAGCCGTTGAAGGAAGGACGGATTCTGTGCGTGGGACTGGACGGCACGGGGGTTCCGGCGCTGCCGTCGGAGACGGCGGGGCGGAAGGGGAAGGACGGCGGTCGGGCGACGACGAGGGAAGCGAAGGTGGGCGCCATCTGGGTGGTCGAGCCGGACGGCGAAGGCGGGACGCGGCTGGCGGAGGACTCGGCGTGGTTTTTCGCGGCGATCGAGAGCGCGGCGGACGACGCGCGGGGCGACTCGCCGGTGGCGCGGCGGCTGCTGCGCGAACTGGCGGCGCTGGGATTCGCGCCGGAGGACGTCGGCGTGGCGCTGGGCGACGGCGCCGACTGGCTGCGGCGGCTGTACGAGGAGTGGTTCCCGAACGCGGTCCGGATCGTGGACTTCTTCCACGCCGCGGAGTACCTGTGGGCGGCGGCGCAGGGCCGCCACCGGAACGATCCGAAGGCCGCGAAGCGGTGGGCGGAGAAGCAGTGCCGGCGGCTCGAGGCGGGGCGGATGGACGACGTGCTGGCGGCGCTGCGCAGGCCCGGCGCGGGCGCCGAGGAACGCGCCAAGGCGATCCGCTACTTGTCCGAGCGGCGGGGCCAGATGCGCTACGACGAGTACCGCTCGCTCGGCCTGCCGATCGGTTCGGGGCGCGTCGAGGCGGCCTGCAAGACGGTGGTGGGGCGGCGCATGAAATGCACCGGCATGCGCTGGACGGTGGCCGGCGCCAACCCCGTGCTCTGGGTGCGCTGCGCCCGCCTGAGCGGCTGGTTAGACGACTACTGGGAGCACCGCCTCCGGAAGGCGGCGTGAGGCGCTGGTGGCCAATTACCAAAGATTTGTCGCACACCCCAGGCGCACGGATGCGACGAACGCCCACCCCAAGCGGTGAAGGCAAAGTGCGGGCTGACGATGGACGAACTCGAAGCCAAGCATTTGGAACCCTGACGCGCCTAACGCGATGATCTCGGGAGTGCTTGGCTTCGCCGCGTTCATTGCCCTGTATGGAGCGGTGGATGTGTTCTTCTTCAAGGGCGGCCCGCTCTGGGCAGCTCTGGCAGTGGGGGCGATCTACACCATCGCGGTGCTGGCTTTCGCCTGCATAATGGAAGCGGTGTGGTGGTTGCGAGCGCGAATAACCCCCAAGGAGGCACTCGACCCCTCCCCTTTGTACACAAATCCCATGCGCGAATTTCTACGGAGCAAGGCAACGCGCCGTGTTGAAGGGGGGGACAACGACTGCCAGCGACGCATCCCCGGTTGGCAAGGACGCCGACCGTTTCTGCGGTATGTGGAAAAGGACGACGCCGGCACTTGGCAAGTCGAGTGCGAACATGGCCAACGCGGCAGCGCATGCGCCGATTGGATGGAAGCGACCATGCCGGATTGCAGGTTGTGTCGTGAGAAGGCGGAGCGCTGGGCGAGTCGGCAAAGGGGTCGAACATACGAACCGGAATTGCTGCCGTGGCTGTGGGCGAAATTCAAGGTCATACGGGGCAAATTGTTGTGGTTGCTCATGGGTGTTGCGCTCGGCGTGGTGGTGACCGGGGTGGGGGGACTGAAATGGTGAGTTGCACACCGCTGCTGACCACCGCGTCCAGTTGTGTAGACTCCGCCGCCATGAAAGCCCCCCTTGCCATCCTCGCTATGTTGACCGCCGCACCAGCAGGACTGCTTGACCGCGGCGAGGAAACGCTGGCTTGCGATGAACGCGATGTCGTTTCGCTTCTCGCCGTCCTCAATTCCGGCGTGGCGTACCTGTGGTGGAAGGCGCAGGGCGACGGCTTCCATGTGAAGTCGGCCACATACGCGGCGCTCCCCGACCTCCGGCCGCTTGTTGCCGGCACGCCGCTGGCCGTCCACGGCGCGACATTGCACGCGGCGATGGAGCACGGCGAGCGGCGCGTGACGCAATCCGGCACCGGCGACGGGTGGCTAACCGAGAACGCGAACCTGTGGGAGACGGCAGGCGACGTATTGAACGCGGTGGACGCCGCCCTTCTCGACGGCTTGGGCCTGAACGACGAAAACCACATGGCGGCGCTGCGCATCGAGCGCTCGGCGAATATCACGGGGGGTTGAAGAATGAAGGATCACTTTTGGACAGCGCTCTCGTTCGTTGTGGCTGTTTTGGCCAGTGTCATCGGCGGGTACATTGCCGGTACTTGGCGATCCCGTGACGACGGGAAAGACCCCTATGGCATCAAGCATCAAGCCAATGTTGATTTTTGCGTCTTGCTGGTGGCACTGATGGTTGTTGGGGGCTGCGTTTTCGCGTTGCATCATGCGCTGCTGGTGACTTACGAATCGAGAAGCGAACGACTGCTGGAGGCGCTGGTCGAGGCTTGTTCACGGCCTGACGCGACCCGATGATGATCATTGCGCAGCGCCGACGCCAGCACCCGGGCGTCGCGGCGGTCGTCCTTCGCCCCCGCCGGCGAGTGCCGGTCGCGGGACCGGTCGAGCTGCTTCGGATTGATCGAGTGCACCGCGAAGCCACGCTCCATCAGGCTCGCGCACGGACCCGCATTGCCGGCGGCGGCTGAGGGCGACCGGGGCGGAGCTGGTGGAGCTGCGGGAGTGGTCGCGGCTGGCGGACGAGTTGGCGCGGGAGCGGACGCGGCTGGCGAACCGGATGCGCAGCTACTACCCGCAGTTCCTGGACGCGGTGGACGGCGACCCGGCCTCGGCGTTCGCGCTGGCGCTGTGGAAGCGGCCGCCGAATCCAGGCGCCGGCGCCCCTTGGAAGCTGCTGGCGCGGCACGGCGTCCGCCGCATCGACATGGAGACGCTGCGGGAGCGCCTGCTGAGCCACTACTTCCTTGTGAGCCACTACCCGCTGTCGAACCGGCGCTCGCGGCGGCGCGTTTTCGATTACAATGCGCTCCTGCTCGCGCTGGCGCGCGGGTCCGAGCAACTCCTTGCTTCACGCTGTCCATCACATCGGCGGCGGAAGCAAACCCGAAGGGAGCAAGCATGAGGCATTACGAAGTGGTGTTCATGGTGCATCCGGATCAAAGCGATCAGGTGCCCGGCATGATCGAACGCTACGGCCGCCTGGTCGAGACCGGCGGCGGCAAGACCCATCGCGTGGAGGACTGGGGGCGTCGTCAGCTCGCCTATCCCGTGTCCAAAATGCACAAGGCGCACTATGTGTTGATGAACATCGAAGTGGAGCGCGAGACGCTGGACGAGCTGGAGAGCGCGTTCCGCTTCAACGACGCCGTGTTGCGCAGCCTCACCGTGCGCCGCAAAGCGCCGGAGACGGCCACCTCCAAGATCTACGAGGAGGAGCTGCGCGAACAGGAGAAAGACCGCGAGCGGGAGCGGCGGCGCGAAGAGGAGGCGAAGGCGCGGATGGAACGGCGGCGCCGCGACGAAGAAGCAGCCGCGGCCGAAGAGGCCGCGGCTGACGAGGCGGCGGAAAAAGAAACGGCGGACGGCAGCGCAGCCGAAGCGACCGCTGCTAGCGAGAGCGCTGGCGAAGCCGTTGAAGAGAGCGTGGCGGGAGGCGACGATGGCGCGTAGATTCGGGCGCAAACGCTACTGCCGCTTCACGGCGGAAGGCATCAAGGAGATCGACTACAAGGATCTGGACATGCTCCGGCAGTACATCACCGAGACCGGCAAGATCGTGCCGAGCCGCATCACCGGCACCAGCGCCAAGTACCAGCGCCAATTGGCCACCGCGGTCAAGCGGGCGCGGTATCTGGCCCTGCTGCCGTACACGGACCAGCACAAATAGCGTTGGCGCCGCGGACCCAACAATGAACATCATTCTGCTCGAACGGGTGAGCAACCTCGGCGACCTCGGCGAGGAAGTCGCCGTCAAGAACGGCTACGCCCGCAACTTCCTCATCCCCACCGGCAAGGCCGTGCGCGCCACGGCGGACAACCGCGCGGTGTTCGAAGCGCGGCGGGCGGAACTGCAACAAGCCGCCAACGCCAAGCTCACCGACGCCAGCGAACGCGCCGCCGCGCTTGCCGGCCAGCGCGCCACCATCGTCGTCCGCGCCAGCGAGGAGGGCAAGCTCTACGGCTCGGTGGGCACCGCGGACATCGCCGAAGCGCTCACGCAAGCGGTGCTGCCGGTGGCCAAGAGCGAAGTGCGCATGCCCGAAGGCGTGATCCGCACCGTGGGCGAACACGAGGTGGACATCCATCTGCACGCCGACGTGACGCAAAGCGTGTTCGTCGAGGTGGTGGCGGAGTAGACGGCCGCGCGGCGGCTGGCGCCGTCGCCAAGCCCTCGCCGGCCGCCGCGCCGGCACACGGCGGTCTTGTTTTCCCGCTTCCACATGCAAAAAGCCCGAACGCGGTTTTTTCTTGGTTCTCCACAGGAAATGCGCTGTTGTTTGTCGTTGCCGCCCGACACCTTGTGCGTTGACGGCGGCTCGGTCAAGGGCAATGATTCGGCGCTTTGACGGATCGGAGCGACCGCCCGATGGCCGAACCCGCATTGGCGTCCCCGCCACCCGCCAGGCTCAAGGTTCCTCCGCACTCGTTGGAAGCCGAGCAGTCCTTCCTCGGCGGCCTCATGCTGGACCCGCACGCGTGGCTGAAGGTGGCCGACCGCGTGCGCGCCGAGGACTTCTACCGTCCCTCGCACCGCATCGTGTTCGAGGTCATGGCCGGCCTTGCGGACGCCAACGAGCCGATCGACGTGGTGACGCTCTCGGAGGCGCTGTCCGCCCGCGCCCTGCTCGACAAGGCCGGGGGCAACGCCTATCTCGCGGAGTTGTTGGAAGGCACGCCCGGCGCCTCCAACATCGCCGCCTATGCGGACATCGTCCGCGAACACGCCGCGCTCCGCCGCCTGATAGCCGCCGCCGGCGAAATCTCGGACTTGGCCTTCGCGCCGGAAGGACGCAGCAGCGCCGAGGTGCTCGATCACGCGGAGCAGCTGGTGTTCGACATCGCCGAAGGCCGCATCCGCGAGCAAATGCCGCAACGCGTCGGCGGTTTGGCGGACGCGGTGGCGCAACGGCTCGACTTCCTCGCCAAGACGGGCAATCCCATCACCGGCGTCGCCTCCGGCTTTGACGATCTCGACCGCCGAACGGCGGGATTCCAAATGGGCGATCTCGTCATCATCGCGGCGCGGCCTTCCATGGGCAAGACCGCGCTGATGGTGAACATCGCCGAACACGCGGTGATGACCGGAGGCGTCGGAGAGCCCGAAGAACCCGTCGCAAAACGCCCCGAAGGCGACGGCGCGGTGCTGATATTCTCAATGGAGCAACCGGCCGACCAACTGGTCATGCGGATGCTCTCGTCGCTCGGCCGCATCGATCAGACGCGCATGCGCACGGGCGACCTGCACGCCCGGGACTGGGACCTCTTCAACAGCGCCCGCGGCGTGCTCAAGGACAAGGCGCTCTACATCGACGACACCCCCGCCCTCACCCCGAACGACTTGCGCACCCGCGCCCGGCGCGTTGCCGCCGAGGCCGGCGGATTGAAGATGGTCATGGTCGACTACATGCAGCTCATGCGGCCTTCCGGCAAACACGAGAACCGCACCAACGAAATCGCCGAGATTTCCCGCTCGCTGAAAGCGATCGCCAAAGAGCTCAAGTGTCCGCTGGTGGCCTGCTCGCAGTTGAACCGCAGCCTCGAGAGCCGCACGGACAAGCGCCCGTACATGTCGGACCTGCGCGAATCCGGCGCCATCGAACAGGACGCGGACGTGATCCTCTTCATCTATCGGGACGAGGTGTACAACAAGGAAAGCGAAGACAAGGGCCTAGCGGAGATCATCATCGGCAAACAGCGCAATGGGCCGATCGGCATGGTGAAACTCACCTTCGCGCCGCACCTGACCAAGTTCGACAACCACGCGGACGAGAACGCCTACGACTACGCCTCCGAGGCGGCCGGGTAGCATTCCTAGCGCATGGCCAAGCGGACGGTCGCGTATCTCTGCGGCGACTGCGGCGCCGAGCACGCCAAGTGGCAGGGGCAGTGCGCCGCCTGCGGGCGCTGGAACACGTTGCGCGAGTTCGCCGCCCCGTCCGGCGCGGGAGGCGGTGGCGGTTTCGCCGGCGCGGCGCCGCGAGCGGCCAAGTTGGCGGAAGTCGGCGCCGCGGATGGCGAGCGGCTGCGGTCCGGATTCGGCGAACTCGACCGCGTGCTTGGCGGCGGATTCGTGGCCGGCTCGGTGGTGCTGTTGGGGGGCGACCCCGGCGCCGGCAAGAGCACGCTGCTGCTGCAAGTCTCCACGGTCGTGGCGCGAGAATGCGCGGTTCTCTACGTTAGCGGCGAGGAGTCGTTGGAACAGATCGCCGGCCGCGCCCGGCGCTTGGGACTGCCCGAAGACGGGCTCACGCTGGCCGCGGAGACCGTGGTGGAGCGCATCCGGGAGCTCGTGGGTGCCCTGCGTCCCAAGTTGTTGATCGTGGATTCGATACAAGTGATGCGGGCCGCCGCGGCCGACAGCCCGCCGGGCAGCGTCAGCCAGGTGCGCGAGTCGGCCGCCGAGCTGGTGCGTTTGGCCAAGCACAGCGGCGTCGCCATCGTGCTGGTCGGTCACGTCACCAAGGAAGGCAGCTTGGCCGGCCCCAAAGTGCTCGAACACATGATCGACTGCTTCCTGATGCTCGACGCCCCCGCCGGCAGCCGCTACCGCACGCTGCGCGGTCAAAAGAACCGCTTCGGCGCGGTGAACGAGCTTGGCGTCTTCGCCATGACCGAACAGGGCATGCGCGAGGTGGCCAACCCTTCGGCCATCTTCCTGCAGCGCCCGCAAACGCCCGCCCCCGGCAGCGTGGTGACGGTCGCCTGGGAAGGCACGCGGCCGCTGTTGGTGGAGATTCAAGCGTTGGTGGACAACGTGCAGGGCGGCTACCCCAAACGCGTTGCCGTGGGCTTGGACGCCGCGCGGCTTGCCATGCACTTGGCCGTGCTGCACCGACACGCCGGCGTGTCGCTGGCCGATCAGGACGTGTTCGCCAACGTGGTGGGAGGCGTGCGCCTTGCCGAGACCGGCGCCGACCTCGCGCTCATCTTGGCCACGCTGTGCAGTTTTCGCGACCGCGCCTTGGCGAAGGACCTGGTGGTGTTCGGCGAGTTGGGGCTCACCGGCGAAGTGCGCCCGGTGGCGAATGGCCAAGACCGCATTCGGGAAGCGGCCAAACACGGATTCACCCGCGCCATCGTCCCCCGCGCCAATCGCCCGCGCCCGCCGGTGGACGGAGTGGAGGTTGTGCTGGTTGCCACGCTCAAAGAGGCGCTCGACGCCCTTGACGAAGCGGTGTGACGCGCGGCGGGCCATGCGGCGTGTGGCAAACTGCAAGCGTCGGCCGCCAAGAAACGACATTCCGAAACCGCAATGGAATCCGCCAGGCACGCTTGGGCAGGTGTTGTTCGCAACCGGCGCGCCAGCCGCGACGCGCCCCGCGGGAGGGCTTCGGCGGCGTGGGTGTTCGGTTACGGCTCTCTCATTTGGCGCGTGGACTTCCCCTACCGCGAGCGCCGGCGCGCCGTCGTGGACGGCTGGGCGCGGCGGTTCTGGCAAGGCTCGCGTGACCACCGGGGAACGCCGCGGGCGCCCGGACGAGTCGTGACGCTGATTGCCGCCGCGCGCGCCGAGTGCGTCGGCGTCGCCTACCGCGTGGACGCCTCCGTGCTGGCGCACCTCGACCACCGCGAGAAAGACGGCTACGAGCGCGTCCGCGTGCGGATGCGCACGGCAACGGGCGCCGTGGACGGCATCACCTACATCGCCGCGGCGGGCAATCCGGGCTTTCTGGGCCCGGCCCCGCCCGATGTCCTGGCGGCGCAAATACGGTGCGCTGCCGGGCCGAGCGGAACAAACCGCGAATACCTGCGCGAACTCGCCGCGGCGTTGCGGCGGCTCGACGCCGAGGACGCGCATGTGGACTTGCTGTTGCGCCGGGTGGATGCATCGGCCGCGAACAACGACGGCCGAGCGCCGCCACCCCGCCGCGGCTAAAGGATCTTCACCAATGCGTCGATTTCCCCGGCCGAGTTCGCGGAGCGAACTTCAACGGCCCCGCCACGGCGCCATAGCGCCGAGTTTTGCGGAGCGAACTCCAACTGCCCCGCCACGTCACCATAGCGCCGAGTTTGCGAAGCAAACTCCAACGCGCCCGCCAGGGCGCGCGTTCGTGCCGGTGGCGTTTCGCCATGTGGCTCGCGAATTGACGCTGGTCTTCGCCGGCGTTTTCGTGTTGCTGTTGTCCATCGGCCTTGGCGGGCGCTTCATCGGGTTCCTGCAGCAAGCCGCGGTGGGCCGTTTCAGCGCGGACGTGCTGTGGTTGCTGCTCGCCTTGCGGGTGCCGGAATTCGTCCAGGTGACCGCGCCTTTCGCCCTTGCCTTGGCGACCCTCCTCGTGTTCGGACGCTTGCACGGCGATCAGGAGTTCGCGGCGTTCACAAGCGCCGGCGTCGGGCCGGGGCGCGTGACGCTCTGGGTGCTGCTGTTCGCGGTGCCGTTGGCGGGATTGGTGGCGGCGCTCGCCTTCGTCGTCACCCCGGAAGCCCGCCGCACCTACGCCGAGCTGGCCCGCGAGCAACTGCTGCGCAGCGGTTTGGAGGCGGCGTCGCCAGGAGCTTTTTATGTGCGGTCGGAAGGCCGCCGCGTGACCTACGCGCAAGCGGCGGACGCCGAGTCCGAGAGTTTGCGGGGGGTCTTCATGGTCGAGCGGGAAGGGCGGCGCGATGTGGTCGTCTTGGCCGACGCCGCGCGGCATCGCCGATCGCCAAGCACTGGCAGCCAGTTCTTGGAACTGCGCGACGGTGTGCGCTATGAAGGCGACGCGGGCGGTGCGGACTTCCGCGTGGTCGAGTTCGCGCGCCTCGGCCAACGCCTGGCGCAGGCGCCTCCCGCGCCACTGCGCGATGCCCGCGCGCGACCGAGCGCCGACCTGGACATGGCCGATGCGCGCCAGGCCGCGGAGTTGCATTGGCGGGCGGCGCTGCCGCTGCTAACGGTGATCGCGGCGCTGCTGACGCTGGGCATCGCGCGGCCGCCCACGCGCGGCGGGCGCTTCGCGCGGATCGTGCCGGGCTTGGGCCTGTTCGTGGGCTACTACCTGCTCTTGGTGTTCGCGCAAGACGCGCTTGCCGACGGCCGGCTGCCGCCGGCGATGGGTCTTTGGGCCGTTCACGGCCTCATGCTCGGGTTGGCGGCGTGGTTGTTGCGCCGCAGTTGGCGACCCGCGTAGGACAGGCGCAGGAGAATCGGCCGATGGTGGGCGGGCGGATGGACATCCACTTGGGCAAGACCGTGCTGCTCGCAACGGTGGCGGTCGGCGCTTGCTTGTTGACGGTGGTGACGCTCTTCACAGCGATGGACGAGGTGCGCGACGCGACGCCGGGCTACACGCCCCGCCACGCGTTGCTCTATCTGCTGTACAGCACGCCTCGGCGCGTCTACGACCTGACGCCCTACGCGGTGTTCGTGGGCGTGTTGGCGGGTTTTGGCGTGCTGGCGCGCAACGGCGAGATCACGGTGCTGCGCGCCGCCGGCGTCTCCACCGCGCGGCTGTTCGCCGCCGCCGCCGCGCCCGCGCTCCTCGCGCTCTTCCTCAACACGGCGCTCGGCGAGTTCGTGGCGCCGGCGGCGGACGGCCGCGCCGCCGGCGTCAAACTCCGCACCGCGCAGGGCGGCGCGTACAAGCCAACCAACAGCTGGCACCGTCAGGGCGAACTGTTCACGAACGTCGCCGGCTACGACGAGCAGGGCCGTCTCGTGGACGTTCGGCAATATGTTGTCGTGGATGGGCGGTTGCGGCTGAGCCGGCGCGCCGAAGTCGGCGTTTTCCACGCCGGCGAGGATCGCTGGCAGTTGCGCGACGTGGTGCAGACGCGCATCGACGGGCAAGGCGCGCATGTGGGGCGCCGTGCCCAGGCGCCGTGGAGCGGGGCGGCGGACGCGGCGCTGTTCACCACCGACGCGCTGGTCGATCCCGCCCAGCTGTCGCTCATGGCGTTGCGCGCCCGTGTGCGGCAATTGCGCGCCGAAGGATTGGACGCCACCGGGCACCAAGTGGCCTTTTGGACGAAGGCGCTTCAGCCCTTGGCAGTGCTGGGCCTCGTGTTGTTGGCGGTGGGCTTCGTGGTCGGGCCGTTGCGCGAGGTGGGCATGGGTACGCGCCTCTGCGTCGGCATCGCGGTGGGTTTGGCGTTCAAGTACCTGGTCGACGTGTTCGGCCCGGTGAGCGTGGTCTTCGCGGTTCCACCGTCCGTGGCGATGTCGACGCCGGTGGCGGTTTGCTGGGTCGCCGGCGCGCTCTTGCTGCGGCGCGTTTGACCGTGCCGCAGCCGCGGTCAGCGGACCGCGGCCACCGCTTCGGCGTGCGAATCGTGAACCGGAATGATCTTGTCGAAACCGCTGATCTCAAACACCTCGCGAATCGGCGCCGACGGCGAGCAGAGCAGGAACTTCGCTTTGCGTTGCGACAGCGATCTCGCGGTGAGCAGTATCGCCCGCAACCCGGCACTGCTGAGGTAGGTGATGCCGGCCAAGTCCAGGATGACGGCGCTGTCTTCGTCCGCGATCGCATCCCGCAAGGTCTGCTCGAACTCGCTGGCGTTGACGCCATCCACCCGGCCAGTCGCCTTGGCGGTCAACGTCCGCCCATCGCGTTCGGCTGTGATTTCCATTCCAATCCCCTTGTTTAGGTCAAGTTGCCCGTAGGCCGCTGCTCAAGGGCCTATGGTCTCACAAAGCGTTCGGCGCGAACACCGCTGCCGCATGTCCATTTTGGTGGGCCCACCAGGACTCGAACCTGGGACCAATGGATTCACGTGACCCCGATGTTTCCACCGAGCGCGGACTATCTCACCGCCCTCGCGGCAACTGCGCGCGAACGGCGCGCGACCGCGTTGGGCGCGGGACGCTCAAGCCTGTCATCAAGGGCGCTCGGCGCGGCACCGCCCCGCCAGCCCTCAGGTAGTCTCTGCACCTTCCGACGGTGTACCGCCGGCTTGGCTCAGGGTTGCCGTGGCCGCCCACGCGCGCCGACGGTTCCCCTGAATTCATCCCGTTCATCTGCCGCTTCTCAGCGACAGCGCACCATTGCGTTGATGAGTCCACTGCTCTAACCAACTGAGCTATAGGCCCTGTGGCGGAAAGTCTAGGGCTTGCCGGCACTGGTGGCAAGCGGCTTGTAGACGCAATTCCGCAATCGACATGGCGGCGCCGACGAAGGGTGGGGGAAAGGGTGGGGAAAGAGGCGTGCCAGCAACCCGGTGAAGGTTGCTGGGGGCGGCTTGGTCTAGGGGGAGGACACTTTGCACTAAGGAGGACAAGCCGCCACACACGCCCGAAAACTCATTTCGTCTAGATCTTGTACAGATGATGGGAGGATGTCAACCCCCTTGTACAACTTTTTTCTGAGTCGCTTTTCCTGCAGCCGGTCCCTGCATCGGCCCTGCAGCGGCGCATCGCCGAGCGGGCGGGCCGAGACTCAATTTGCCGTCGCAAGCAACCGATGCCGCTGCACCAGCACGGCCAAGGCGTCTTCGAGTCGCGTTCGGGCGGTCTGCACCTCGTCGGCTATGGCGGCGTGATCCTCGCCGGCGGCGCAGCGGGGTACATGGTGGGCGTAATCGTTCAGCCCGGCGATCAACTCGGCCAAGTGGCGCGGACACTCGCAGTCGGCGTGCGCGGCCATCAGGCCGATGTGGAGAAGCTGCTCGTCGCTGAACTGCCGCGCTTGGCCGCGCTTGGCGGAAAGCCCGGCGGTGGCCAAGCGTTCCAGCGACTCCCAATCCGTCGGCCAACGGCGCAACGGCGTCGCGTTGGCGCGGAAGTGCGCCAGATCCGCCGCGGTCGCGTACTTGAATGTCACCACGACCTGGGCGGAAGGAAATACAGCCGCAACGGAATCAATACGTTTTGGGTCAAGCGTCGGCACATAGACGATCACGCAGTCGAGCGGCGGCAACGCCTGCCGTTCGGTTCGCAGTTCGCCGATGGACGCCCATTCGCCAACCACCTGCAGCGTCGGGTCGCCGGCGTCCCGGTGCGCTTGGATGAGCGGCCCGCCCACCAGACCAACCCGTTCGTCACCAGCGGCGCGCGGAACACGCGGCGCTGTCCGCAGCCGGTGCTCCAGCTCGGCGTCGGGCAGGTGGACGAGGGCGCTGATGGGATGGCCTTGATCGATGAGGCTCTTGATCGCGGTCAGCCGCTCCACTTGCGCCTCGCTGTAGAACCGCGTCTTGCCGGCGCGCTCCGCGGGCTCCAGCCCGTAGCGGCGTTCCCAAGCCCGCAGGCACTCCGGGCTGACGCCGGTGCGCTTGGCCACCGCGCCAATCCTGTACAGATTCTCCACCGTTCTTGTCCAGAACCGAACCGGACGACATTGTACACGGATCCACGGAGCATCAGCGCGGGCGCGCTTCCCCGTTCCTCCGCGGCGCACGGTGTGCCTTGCCGTACAATGCCGTCGGCGGGCAAGCAAGGGGGCTTGGCATGGAGAACAACATCGGCTGGTGGCTTGCCAAGCGGGCGTTCCTAACGCCCATGCGCGAAGGCTATGTGGGCGACGACGGCAACCGCTTGACGTTCGCCGAGTTGAACGCGCGCTGCAACCAAGTGGCCAACGCCTTTGCCGCCGCGGGCGTTGGCAAGGGCGAGCGGGTGGGCCTGTTGCTCATGAACGGCGCCGAGTTCCTGGAGGCGTACTTCGCCCTCGCCAAGATCGGCGCGGTGGTGGTGCCGCTGAACTGGCGCTTGGTGGCGGACGAGCTGGAGTTCATTCTGAAGGACAGCGGCACCACGCGCCTGGTCTTCGACGACGCCTTCGCGGACACCGCCGCCGAGCTGCGCGCCCGCGGCGAACGCACGGACGTGCGGCAGTGGCTGCAGGTGGCCGACAGCCAGACGGCGCCCTTCGCCGACGACTACCGCGCGCTGCGCGACGCCGCGCCCGCCGCCGAACCGCCGATCGGCGCCCGCGCCGACGACATGCTCTACATCATGTACACCTCCGGCACCACCGGCTTGCCCAAGGGCGTGGTACACACCCACGCGACCAGCATCTGGGGCTGCCTGACCATCGCCGCCACCACCTACTACCGCGAGCGCGACCGTTTTCTTTCGCCGCTGCCCATGTTCCACGTGGGCGCGCTCACGCCGCTCGCCGTGTCGATTTACCGCGGCATCACCAGCGTGGTGATGCGCAGTTTCGACCCTCTGCGCGCTTGGCAGCTCATCGATCGCGAGCGGATCACCATCGGCCTCGCCGTCCCCGCGATGCTGAACTTCATGCTGCAGGTGCCGAATCTCGAGCGTTTCGACTTCTCCCGCTGGCGCTGGTGCATGTGCGGCGCCGCGCCGGTGCCGGAATCCCTCATCAAGGCCTGCGCCGACCTGGGAATCGAGGTGCATCAGATCTACGGCTTGACCGAATCCTGCGGGCCGGCCACGTTGATCGACGCGGACAACGCGCTGGCGCGCATCGGCTCGGCCGGCAAGGCGTTCTTCCACACGGACGTGCGCATCGCCCGCCCCGACGGCGAGGCGTGCGCGCCGGACGAGCCGGGCGAGGTGCTGGTGGCCGGCCCGCACATCATGCGCGAGTACTGGAACCGCCCAGAGGCCTCCGCGGAGACCATCAAGGACGGCTGGCTGCACACCGGCGATGTGGCCCGCCAAGACGCGGACGGCTTCATCTACATCGAGGATCGCATCAAGGACATGGTCATCTCCGGTGGCGAGAACGTGTATCCCGCGGAGATCGAGAAGATGCTCGAATCGCACCCCGGCATCACCGAAGCCGGCGTCATCGGGCAGCCGAGCGCGAAATGGGGCGAGTCGCCCTTCGCCATCGTGGTGCGCAGCGACGCCAAGCTCACCGAGGCCGGTGTGCTGGCCTTCTGCCGCGGCAAGCTGGCCGGCTACAAACAACCGAAGGGCGTGGCGTTCGTGGACGCCGTGCCGCGCAACCCCAGCGGCAAGATTCTCAAACGCCTGCTGCGCGAGCGGTTCCCCGGGCCCGCGCCGGCGTAGGCGGCACCATGCGCGTCTCGGAACTGACGCAGCGGCTCGGCCCGTTCTGCGAAGCGAAATACGGCGCCGGCGCGCGCGTGTTCGACGTGCATGCGATGCCGGGGCACGCCGGCTTCTCCTACGGCTTCCGCGTGGCGGCGGGCGGCGACGTGGAATCCTGGTTCATCCGCCTGCCGCCGCCCAACGTCAACTGGCGCGGCACCGCCGACGTGCTGCGCCAAGTGGCGGTGTTGAACGCGTTGGACGGGACGGATGTGCCGCACTGCTCCGTGCGCTGGTCGGGCGACGATTTGGAGTGGTTCGGCTGTCCGTACTTCGTGGTGCCGCGGCTGGAAGGCGACGTGTTGCGGTTGGGCGCGGGCGAGTGGGCGGCGGCGCTGCCGGAGGAGCGCTTGCTGGACATGGGCGATCAGGCGATGCGGGCGCTCGCGGGTGTTCACAAGGTGGACCCGGCAGCGGTGCCGTACCTCGGCGCCGCGGTGCCATTCCGCGAGGATGTCGAGCGTTGGGATCGATTCTTGGAACGCGCCGCGGACCCGGAGGGTTTGGCGCGGGCGCCGCGCTGCCGGGAACGGCTGCTCGACACGTTGCCGTCCGACGCGCCGGTGGGCGTGTTCCACGGCGACTTCCAAACCTCCAACCTGTTCTTCGCCACTGACGGGCCGAACGCCGGCGACTTGCTCGCCGTCATCGACTGGGAACTCACGGGCGTCGGCGCCACGTTGAACGACGTGGGCTGGGTTTGCACCTTCAGCGATCGCGAGGCTTGGGCCAAGGGGAGTGGCGAACGCTCCATGTTTCTGCACCCGGACACGCTGGTGGCGCTGTACGCCGGCGCGCATGGCGGCAAGCTGCCGGATCTCAATTGGTTCCGCGCGCTCGCCGCGTACAAGTTCGCCATCATCACCGGCTTCAACTTGGGCCTGCACCGCCGCGGCAAGCGCGTGGACCCGTCGTGGGAGGTGACCCGGCACTCCATGGCGCCGCTCATCAACCGGGCGCTCGAACTTCTGGGCTAATGCGCGCCGTGCTGGACCGGCCTGACGCTGGCGTCCGGGTCGCCGCTGGCGCGGCGCTTTGGCTAAAGGCTGCCGAACGCCTTGGGTCGGGTCCGACCGCAAGCGAAACGCGGTAGGCTTCACTCGCATGGCGGGCAACACCTTCGGACAAGCGTTCACGGTCACCACCTTTGGCGAGAGCCACGGCCCGGCGCTGGGCGCGGTGGTGGACGGCTGCCCGCCGGGGTTGCCGCTGGCCGAAGCGGATCTGCAACGGGACTTGGACCGGCGCCGCCCTGGCCAATCGAAATACACGACGCAGCGGCGCGAACCCGACCAGGTGCGGATTCTCTCCGGCGTTTTCGAAGGCGCCACCACCGGCACGCCCATCGGCCTCGCCATCGACAACGTGGATCAACGCCCGCGCGACTACGGCCGCATCAAGGAGCAGTATCGGCCGGCGCACGCGGACTACACGTACCACGCGAAGTACGGCGTCCGCGACCACCGCGGCGGCGGGCGCGCCTCGGCGCGGGAGACCGCCATGCGCGTTGCGGCCGGCGCCATCGCGCGGAAGTTCTTGGCCACCAACACAGGCACCGTCATCCACGGCCACCTCGCGCAGATCGGTCACTTGGCGTTCGACGTGGTCGACCCGAACGCGGTGAACGAGAACCCGTTTTTCTGCCCCGACCCGGCCGCGGTGGAGGACATCGCCGCGCTGATCGACGCCTTGCGACGCGATGGCGACTCGGTGGGCGCCAAAGTGACCGTGGTCGCCGCCAACGTGCCGACGGGCTTGGGCGAACCGGTGTTCGGCAAGCTGGACGCCGAGCTCGCAGGCGCCTTGATGGGCGTCAATGCCGTCAAAGGCGTGGAGTTCGGCGCCGGCTTTGCGTCCGTGCGGCAGCGCGGCAGCGAACACCGCGACGAGCGCGACCGGCGGGGGTTCCTGTCCAACAACGCCGGCGGTGTTCTTGGCGGCATTTCCTCCGGGCAGGACATCGTGGTCAGCATCGCGCTCAAGCCCACGTCCAGCATCACGAAGCCGGGGCGCGGCCTCGACGTGCATGGCGAGGAAGTGGAAATCGTCACCACCGGCCGCCACGACCCGTGCGTGGGCATCCGCGCCGTGCCCATCGCCGAGGCGATGGTAGCGTTGGTGCTGATGGACCACCTGCTGCGCGACCGCGCCCAGAACGTGGATGTCGTCAGGCGTTGAGCACTATGGTTCCATTGCTCTTAAGATAAAACAACGAGGGACGTGCGCCCAACTTCCACCCGGCGCGGATGCCGCTCGGTGCGGGGTCAGGCGCCGGTCTGCCGCAGCAACTCCTCGGCCGTCTCGCAGCGCACAATCGCTTCGCCCAGCTCCGCCAGCCGATCGTCGTCCTCCTCCTGCCGCAGGGACGCGAACACTCGCTCCGCCGTCCGCGCGCCGAACCGCGCTTCGACCAGCCGCCGCAGCAACGCGCGCTGCCGATCGAGGCCTTGCCGCAAGCCTTGCTCCATGCCCTGTTGGATGCCTTGCTCCACGCCTTGACGAATCCACGGCTCCGGCCAGCGGCTCACGCGCTCCTCCAGTGTCACCTTCACATCCTCCAAGTTCAATTCCGTTGGCGGCGCCGTCGGCGTTTTGTCTCCGCCACGCTCCAAGCGCCGCCACAGCGTCCACAGCCAAGCCGCGAACACGCGCTTCAACTCCGTTCGGCCGGGCGAGTCCAACCACTCCACCAGCAGTGCGGCAACCCGCGCCAAGTCCTGCGCCGAGCGGCTCTGCTCCAGAAGCAGCACGGCCCGCGTCAAGCGCCCGAGCTGCGGATCGTCCGCCGCCAAGTGCCGCTCGTCAAGCACCGCGTGGCGCTGGGAGGGCTGGTACGGCGCCAGCACCAGCCCGGCCGGATCGATCAAATCCGCCACGTCGCGCGCGGCGTTCCACCGCTGCTCGCCGTTGTACAACACCACCGGCAGCACCGGCGGCAGCCGCGCCAGCCGCGCCGCGCCGCCGCGCACAAGCTCCCGGTACAGCATCGCCGTGTACTCCAACACGCGCAACGCCATCGTGTGGTCGTTGCTGGATTGGAACTCGAGCAGCACGAGCACGTAAAGCCACCCGCCGCCGGCTGCGCGCAACCTCACCCGCCACACCGCGTCCCCGTGCCGACGCCGGAAGTCGTCCCCCACGTATTCGGCGGGCAACCTGCTCAAGGAACGCAGATCCACCGCGTCAAGCGCGCTTGCCGGGAACAGGCTGCGAAGCAGGTCGGCCACCATGTCCGGGAAGGCGTAGAGGCGTTTGTAGATCGGGTCGCTGCCCGGTGACGTCTGGCTCATTTGGAGAACCATAGTCGGTGTGGAACCTGGGTCCTGCGCGCTTTTGTCCCGCCGGTTTGTAAGAGATCCTCCCTCCGTGAAAAAGAACGCCGTCACGACCCCGCTACCGCGCCGGCGGAGTGTTCTATAGTGGAACCGTTCAACACCGCGTCAGGAGCAGGCAATGTCCGATTTCAACGGAACCATCACCTTGTCCACAGCCGTGAGGGACTTGGATGCCTCCATCGCTTGGTTCCAAGACACCTTGGGGTTTGAGGAGACCTTCAAGGTGCCGGAGGCCGGCTGGGCCGAGGTGTCCACGCCGGCCGAGGGCGTGACCATCGGCTTGAACCAAGGTGCCGAAGCGCCCGCTGGCGGCGGCGCCACGCCGGTGTTCGGCGTCACGGACATTGCCGCGGCGAGGGCGGAGCTCGAAGGCAAAGGGGTGCGCTTCCAAGGCGACACCGTGGAACTGCCCGGCATGGTGAAGCTGGCGACGTTCTTCGACTTGGACGGCAACGCCTACATGTTGGCGCAGTCTTTGGCGGGTTAGTTCGGGGCGCGGCTGGCCGAACGCGCCGCCAGCTCAAGGCAGCGGGGCGTAGCCTCCGTCCACGCCCTTGGCGAACACGCTCACGGCATCGTGCGCGTGCAAGCTCTCGTGGTGCTCCACGCGAACATGGAAGTCCACCACATCGGCGCGAGCGTCCAACAGCGCTTTCAGCCGGCGCCCGGCGTCTTCGCAGAACATGAGATTGGCGGCGTTGCGGCGGGCGAACTCCTGCTCGTCCGCCCGTTTCACCGCCGTTTGCACCGGCGTTGCCAAGGCGCCTTCCACCGCGTCCACCAAGCTGGTGATGGGGAACGTCTCCAAGCGGTCGTCCAGCAGCACGCGCACGCGCGCCAGGCTGCGCTGCGCGTGGGGCGTGCCGGCGACGGCGTCCTCGGTGCCCAACCACGCCTTCACGTCCTCCGCCGAAACATCCGCGGCGGCGCCGAAATCGCGCTCGAATCGCTGCTGCACCAGTTGGCGCGCCAAGGCGGCCGAGGCCGGACAGGTGCTCGAATACCAGACGCCCAAGGAGATCTCGATGCGCGTCTCGCCGCCCATCCAAGCGCCGCGAACGGACACCGGATAGCTGTTCCAGCCCGCGTGGTCCGTCACCAGCGCGGGCCGGCGCAGGAAGTAGTCGAAGTCGAACTGCGCCAACGCCTGACCGGAGAGGCCGCGGTGCGACAACACCAACGACCGCAGCAGCAGCTTGAGGCCGGCGCAGCTGAGCGGGCGCGTGGCCGCGTGTTCGCCAAGGATCAAATACAGGCGCGACATGTGGATGCCTTTGGCTTGGGGCGCGGCCAAGTTCACATAGACCTGCGCCCGCGCTTCCACCGGGCGCGTCCGCGCGCCGTCGCGCACCTCGATCGGTTGCCGGATGTTGCCCATGCCCACCCAGTCCAGCGTGCCATGCGCGTGCCGCAACTCGCGCACCGCCACGTCCGGCATGTTGGCGCGTGGCTTGGGCTCCGCGGCCTCAGCGCAGCGCGTCACGCTCCTCCTCCGTAAGCGGGCGCGCCTCGTCCGCCAACATCACCGGGATGTTGTCCTGAATCGGATAGGCGAGGCCGCTCTCGGCGCACCACAGCTCCTCTGTTTCGCGGCGGTAGGTGAGCGGCGCCTTGGTCACCGGACACACCAGAATGGCAAGCAGCTTGGGGTCGATCAAAAGAACTCCTCCAAGAGGATGGTTTCGTCGCGGTCCGGGCCGGTGGAGATCACCGCCATCGGCGCGCCCACGGCCTTCTCGATGCGCTCGATGTAGCCGCGGGCGGCGGCCGGCAACTCGTCGAGCGACCGCGCGCCGGCGGTGGATTCCCGCCAGCCGGGCAAGTCCTCGTACACTGGCCGCACTTCCGAATAGAAACCGCTGTCGAACCGCGGCTGCGCCGGCGCGCCGGAGGCGTCTTCGTACGCCACGCAGATGCGGATGGTGTCCAAGCCGTCGAGCACGTCGAGTTTGGAAAGGCAGAGCCCCGACAGGCTGTTCACTTGCACCGCGTGGCGGATGGCCACCGCGTCGAACCAGCCGCACCGCCGGCGCCGGCCGGTGGTGGTGCCGATCTCCTCGCCGCGTTCCGCGAGGTGTGCGCCCGCGGCGTTGAAGAGCTCGGTGGGAAACGGCCCGGAGCCCACGCGGGTGGCGTATGCCTTGGTGGTGCCCAGGATGTAGTCCAAGTAGCGCGGCCCGAAGCCGCTGCCGAAGGCGGCACCGCCGGCGGTGGTGTTGGACGACGTGACGAAGGGATAGGTGCCGAGATCGATGTCGAGCAGCGAGCCCTGCGCGCCCTCGAAAAGAATGTTCTCGCCGGCGGCGCGCAGTTCGTGCAGGAGCGGGCCGACATCCGCCACCAGCGGCAACAGCTCGGCCGCCACTTGGCGGGTTTCGTCCACCGTGCGCCGAAAGTCCACCGGGGCCGCGTCGTAGTACTTGGTGAGCAGGAAATTGTGGTACTCCATCACTTCGGCGAGCTTGGCGACGAACTGCTGCCAGTAGAAGAGATCGCCGAGACGTACGCCGCGGCGCGCCACCTTGTCCTCGTAGGCCGGGCCGATGCCGCGTCCGGTGGTGCCGATGCGCTGGTCGCCGAGCGACTTCTCGCGGGCGCAGTCCACGGCCACATGGTAGGGCAGAATCAAGGGGCAGGCCGGCGAAATGCGCAGCCGGTCGCGCACCGGCACGCCGCGCTTCTCCAAGGCGCGGATTTCGCCAAGCAGCGGCTGCGGGGCGAGCACCACGCCGTTGCCGATGAGACAACGCGTGCGCGGACGCAGGATGCCGGAGGGGATGACGTGCAGCACGGTCTTCACGCCGTTGATGACCAGCGTGTGCCCGGCGTTGTGGCCGCCTTGGAAGCGCACCACGGCGGCGGCGCGTTCGGTGAGCAGATCGACGATCTTGCCCTTGCCCTCGTCGCCCCACTGCGTGCCGATGACGACGACGTTGCGTCCGCTCATGTCCCTAAGCCGCCCGCGCCGCTCCGCGCTTGCTCGACGATGGGGCCTTCCCCGTGGGTGGGGACGGCCCGCGCGCGTCGAACGGCAACCCGTTAGCGGCTGCCTGTCTTGAGGTAGCGGAAGAAGTCGCTTTCCGGATCCAGCACCAAGAGGTCGTCCTTGGCGGCGAACACTTTGGAATAGGCGGTCACGCGACGGTAGAAAGCGTAGAACTCTTTGTCCTTGTTGAACGCCTCGGCGTAGGTCTTGGTGGCCTGGGCGTCGCCCGCGCCGCGGATTTCCTCGGCGCGCCGATACGCTTCGGCGCTCAGGACGATCACCTGCCGGTCCGCGTCGGCGCGAATGCCGATGGCTTTTTCCTGGCCGGAGGCGCGGTATTGCTGGGCCTCGATCTGCCGGGCGGTGTTCATGCGATCGAACACCGACGCCTCCACCTCGGCCGGCAAGTCGATGCGCTTGACGCGCACGTCGATCACGCGCACGCCCATTTCCTTGGTCATCACTTCGTTCAGGTTGGTGGTGAGTTCCGCCATGAGCTGGTCGCGCTCGCCGGACACCACCTCGTGCATGTCGCGGCGGCTGATCTGGTTGCGCAGCCCTTCGTTCACCCGCTCCTGCAGCAGATTGCGCGCCAAGCGCTCGTCGCCGCTGGTGCTGGTGTAGTAGCGGCTTACGTCGCCGATGCGCCACTTGGCGAAGGAATCCACCATCACCGGCTTCTGCTCCAAGGTGAAGTAGCGCTCCACCGGCGCGTCCACGGTGAGCACCTTGGCGTTGAACTTCTTCACCTCGTCCGCGACGGGCAGCTTCCAACCGATGCCCGGTTCGATGTCCGCCCGCACCACTTCGCCGAAGCGCAACAGGATCGCGCGCTCGGTCTCCTTGACGACGTAGAAGGCGTTCCAACCGAGCAGCAACGCCACGACCACGCCGCCGAGGATCACAATGCCTTTGAGACTCACGATGGTTTCTCCTCTGAACCGGCGCGTTAGCGGCTGGATGTCTGGCGTTGTTCGAGCTGGCGGGCGATGGCGGTGACCAGCGTGCGCAGGTCCTCGTCGCTCATCTTGCCGCCGGCCACGTCGTTGCGTTTGTCGGCGGGCAAGACGATGATGTTGTCGTCGCCCACGTCCACGATGATCTTCGAGCTCTGGCCAAGCACGGACTCCTGGGCGTCCATGTAGAGACGGTCGCGGGTGACGTCCGGCGCGAGCCGGTATTCGGCGAGGAGCTGGTCGAAGCGTTCCGCTTCGCCCCGCGCCTCGGCGATGACTTGATCCCGGTACGCTTCCGCTTCCTGCACCGCCTTCTCCGCGTCGCCGCGGGCCTCTGGAATCACGCGCTCCGCGTAGGCGTTGGCTTCGTTGACCGCGCGCACTTCGTCCTCCTTGGCCTTTTGCACGTCGTCAAAGGCGTCCTGCACCTCCTTGGGCGGGGCGCTGCGGTCGATGTTCACGGTCACCACTTCGATGCCCGTGCCGTAGACGTCCAAATACTGTTGAATGCGGCTCTCCACTTCCGTGCCGAGCGCGGCCCGGCCTTGGGTGATCACGGAATCCATGGTGGAACTGCCCACCACGTGCCGCAACGCGCTTTCGGTGGCGTGGCGCAAGCTGTTGAGCGGCTTTTCCACCTCCACGACGTAGTTCTTGGGACTGCTCTTGCGGTACTGCACCGTGAGGCTGATGTCCACGATGTTCTCGTCCTTCGTCAGCATGGACGCTTGGTGCTTCAAGGACTCGACCTTGGTGACGTTGACGCGCTCGACCCGATCGATGAGCGGCGGATTCCAACGCAGGCCGGGCATCTTCTCCTGGTCCAAGACCTTGCCGAGGCGGAACACCACGCCCCGCTCCTGTTCGTCGAGCTGGTAGATGCCGGCCAAAAAGTAACCCGCCACGACGACAGCCGCGCCGATGAGCGCGATCTTCCAGTTGAAGCGCCATTTCCCGCCGCCTTTCGCGGTGCCGCCGCCGCCAAAAATGCCGGTCAATTTGGATTGCAGCTTGCGAAACGCCTCGTCCAAGTCCGGCGGGCCTTGGGCGCCCCCGCGGTTCCAAGGATCGTCGTCTTTGCCGCCCGGATCGTTCCAAGCCATGTTTCGTCCTCGTTCAAGGCCAAGTTTCCACAGGGAACCGTTGTTCGCCCTGGGAACAGCATTGGCGCCGCGTGGCCCAACGTTGCGGATTCTAGCCTACCTGAGTGGCAAAGACCTACACAACCGAGTCAAGTTTTGCGGCAGGCACGGAGTTTGCGGAGCAAACTCGAACGCGCCCCGCCGGGCGCGCGCCTACCTGAATGGCGAAAACCTACACAACTGGGTCAGTCGGGTCAGTCAAGTTCTTGCGGCGAGAGAGCGCACTTCGGCAAGTTTGCCGCGGCTGACGCGAACGCGCAGCGTCAACACCCCTTCGGCGTCGGCGGTCTCGGCTTCCACCGCGCCGTTGCGGTACAGCCAGGAACGCGTTTTGCCGCCGCTCGCCGGCACGCGCACCTCCGTGGCCACCGAATCCAAACCAAGCCGCGCCGCGATGGCGTCCTTGAGCGCCGCCACGCCGGTGCCGGCAAGCGCGCTGACGCGCAGCTGTTCGCGCGCGCCACAACCCGCGGCGCCGGCAACGTCGGCGACCAGATCCGCCTTGTTCCACACTTCCAGCACCGGCACCCCGCCGGCCCCGATGTCTTCGAGCACGGCACCCACGTCCGCGCGGCGCGCTTCGACGTCGGGGGCGGCGGCATCGATCACGTGCAGCACCAGGTCGGCCTGCGCGACTTCCTCGAGCGTCGCCTTGAACGCCTCGACGAGCGCCACCGGCAGAGCGCGGATGAAGCCCACGGTGTCCGCCACCACCACCTCGGCGTCCACTCCCGCAAGACGCCGCATGGTGGGGTCCAACGTGGCGAACAGCCGGTTTTCCGCCAGCGCGTCGCTGCCGGTGAGCGCGTTGAACAAGGTGCTCTTGCCGGCGTTGGTGTAGCCGGCCAACGCCACCGTGGGAACCCGCGCCCGTCCGCGTCGGCGCCGGCTTTGCGCGCGCTGGCGGCGAACGTCCTCAAGACGGGCGCGCACTTGGCGGATGCGCCCGGCGAGCATGCGCTGGTCCAGCTCCAGTTGCGTCTCGCCCACGCCGCGTTGGGCGGCGCCGCCAATACGTCCGCCGGCACCGCGTCCGCCGCCGCCGCCAACGCCGGTCTGCCGGTCCAAGTGCGTCCAACCACGCACGAGGCGGGTTTGGGCATGCGTTAGCTGCGCCAGCTCCACTTGCAGCTTGCCCTCGTGCGTGCGCGCCCGATCCGCGAAGATGTGCAGGATGAGCTCGGTGCGCGTGAGCGCGCGGCAGCCGATGCGTCTTTCCACGTTGCGCGCCTGCGCCGGCGTCAGCTCGTGGTTGAAGATCACCACGTCCGCCGCCGCGCCCGCGACGGCCGCGGCCAGTTCCTCCACCTTGCCGGCGCCAAGAAACCAACGCGGGTGCGGGCGCTCGCGGGTTGCCGTGATGGTCGTCGTCGCCGCGAGGCCGGCCGATCGCACGAGATCCTCGAACTCGCCGGGATGCTCGTCCTCCAGCCGGTGATGCGCGGCCGTGAAGCGCGCCATCACCAACGCGGCGCGCCGCCAGTCTCGCGTGGCCTCGCGGGCGGCCAAGGGATCCGCCGCGCCGACGGCGCCGGATCGGTCCGACTTGGCCGCCAAAGGCAAGGTTACTCTTCCTCGGGCGCGAGCGGCACGTTGCGCACGGGCACGACGGTCGAAATCGCGTGCTTGTAGATCATCTGATTGACGGAGTTGCGCAGCATCACCACATACTGATCGAACGAGTCGATCTCGCCTTGCAACTTGATGCCGTTCACCAAGTACACGGAAACCGGCACGCGTTCCTTGCGCAGCGCGTTGAGAAAGGGATCTTGAAGCGTGGACATTTTGTTTCTCCTTGCAGGGCCCGTTCGCGGGCCGAGGGCTTTTGGTGCCGCGGCGTCCTTCCACGAAGCCGCCGAAACGCCGTGCGTCGTTGGGCTTGTGCCTCTTGCACGCGCTTTGAGCACACGGAACCGGCCAATGCGCGCGCCTCTCCCGCGTCTCCCCGTCTGCGCGGTCAGTCGGGTCGCGTGCAATGTACTATGGCCCTGTCGCCTGTTCTTTTCAAGGTGCGCGAACCTGCAAGCAACCATGCCAAGCGCTTCCGCGCGGGGTGCGCCGACGCCTGTTTCCACACGCAACATGCCCGCCGAGCGCTCGGCGGCGGCAATCCGCCGCCGCCCGAAGCCGCGCCGCATGGCGGCGGATGGCGGGCCGGCGGCGCAGGCCGCGGGCGGCGCGCCGATGGTGGAGATTTTCGGCGGCATTTTCGCCCTCTTGCTGGTGCTGTTCCTGTTGATGAACCTGTTCTCCACCGCCGCCTTGGTGGAGCGTTTGGAAGCCGCGTCGGACGAAGGTCTCCACCGCGTCGGCTGGGGCCAAAGCGGCTCGGGATTCGTAGTGCTCGCGTTTCCCTCGGAGCTGCGCATCGTGGAAACCGGCGAGACGGTGGCGCGGGGAGAGATCTGCGCCCCGGCAAGCCCGTTCGTCGCGTACGCATTGCGCGTCTATCGAGCGGACCGGCAGCAGATCATTTTCGCCATCCTGGAGGAGGGCGTGGCGACGATGGCGGAAGCGCGCAACTGCATGATGCGAACGATGCCGGAGCGCGCTTTGGCCATCGGCTGGATCATCGCCAACAACGAGCTGCTCAAATCCGTGTCGCTCGGCGACATCCCCGCGTATGTGAAACAGGCGGTCGCGCCGACCAGCGGGCAGCCGCCAAGGTAGCGATGCCGCGCAAGCCGCTCCAGCTGTTCCCATCCTTCGCCGGCGTGGCGCTCGCGGACATCCTCGCCAACAGCGTGGCCATCGTCATCATCATGATCGTCGTCACCCTCATGGCGCGCCATGAGCAGGAGCGCGAGAAGCTGGAGCGCACCGAGGATGTCGCCGTGCTGCTGAGCCGGGAACTGGCGAGTTCGTTCGTGATGAACGCGCTGCCGACAAGCCCGCCGGCGCAACTGCACGACTATGTGACGTCGCCGCTGGACCGCAATCCGCACCACGCCACCATGCCGATCATCGAGCTGCGCCGGAACTTCGTGCGCGACCACTACACCGGCAGGAGGTACGGGCGCGACGAGCTGTTGCGCCAAGACAACGCCTTCGACGCCTACTTGCGCGGTTTGACGCCCGATCAGCTCGCCGCGTTGCGCATGGACATCTACAGCACGCGGCTCTTCTATGTGGCCATGTCGATCCTGAAGGCCCACGGGCACGCGCCGCGCCACTGGCACTTCCTCGGTGGCGGCCCCGGTGCCGGCCCGCATGTGGCCGGGGCCGCCGAGCGATCCAGCGAACAGCCCGATGCTCCCAGCGCCGGGACCGGCCGCGGCGAAGCCGCGGAGCGAGGAGGAGATCCGCCGTTCCGCGCCGGCGCGCCCGGCACTTGGCCGCAGGACGTCGCCCTCGCTCCGGCGGTTGGCGTTGGCGGGTATCCACGCGACGAGACCGCCGGCGCCGGCGGTTCGCCCGTTGCCGCCGCGGCGCTCGATCTGCCAGGTCAAGTCGGCGAACTGGAATCCGCATCCGCGGACGGCGCCGGCAACGAGTCCGCGACAACGGCTGGCGCGTCCAAGCGCTTTCGCACCGCGGTGCCGGCCTCCCCCGCCACCGCGCAGCCGCGCCCGCTGGCGTTCGACATGGCGACCGTGTTGCGGGGCCTGTGGGTGTTCATGGCCGCCGAACAGCGCGCCGCGGACGCCGGCCTGCCCTCGCGCCTGCCGCGCTACGACTTCGAGCGCCACGTGCTCGGTGCCGTGCCGCCCCAAGACGGTGCCGGGGGCGAGCAAGCGTTGCGCGGCATCGTCTTTCTGCTGCGAACCCCGCGTTCGCCACCGGACAACCGCCTGACGCTGCGCGCGCGGACGCACCGGGACGTGCGCGGCCAAGCGCTGGCGGTGTTTCCGAACGAGCCCATCGGTCGAGCGCTTTGGCTGCGCGACGCCAACCAGCCCGAGCAACGCTCCCCGGTGGACGCCGCGGTGACGTTGCGTCTCGGTCTGCACGCGGCAGTCCACCAAGGGGTGCGCGTGCCGTTGGGGCGCGACAGCCTGCTGCTCACTCCGCACGCGGAGGCGCAACCGGACCCGGACCCGCGCTGGCGCGTCGTGACGCTCGCCAATGGGGCGCGCGACGACTTCGTCACCGGCTTTTTGTACGCGGCCGTCGACGAGGTAGGACGGCTCGTGCTGCCGGTGGACGAGAACGCCGTGGAAATCGGCGGCCTGCGCGTGGAGTCGCGATTCCCGGCCGTGGCGCTGCGCGGCGAGACGCGGCGTCTGTGGCTCTACGCGCTGGTCGCGCTGGTGTTCGTGGTGGGCCTGGTCGCCCGCTATTGGCGTCTCGCCTGACCGTGGCGAGGTTCTTCGCAAGTGCGTGAGTTCCGCAACAGGCCGCAGACACGCGGTGCTCCAAGCGGAACGCGCCGATCGACGTGGCGCATGGCGCGTCCGTTTCGTGGTTGAACGCGTGAGCCGTTGGGCGTGGCGGTCGGCTTGGGCGCTTGCCGCCGCGTGCGTCTTGGGCGCGTTGGCGCAGCTGCTGCCGCTCTGGCGGAGTTTCGACACCGTGGCCTTGCGCCAAGATCGCGCCGCGGCGGGCGATTCGCCCGGCGCCCGGTTGGATGCGGCGTTGCTCGCCAACCTCGACCATTTGCGCTATGCGCGCGTGTTCGACCACGTCTTCGCGCGCGGCGCGCGCACGGTGCGGCTGGCGCAACCCTTTTGGCTGGACCGGTGCGAGGTGCGCCAAGGCGACTTCTACAAGTTCGCCAACTGGCGTCCGTTCCACGCCGACGCGCCCATCGCCGCGCCAACGCAACCGCCCGCTTGGCGCCACTACAGCAGCAACCAAGGCCACGCCATCAGCGGGCGTTTGGACGCGCCGGCAAGCGGCGTGACGTGGTTCGACGCCTACGCCTACTGCCGTGCCGCCGGCGGACGCCTGCCGACGCCGGCCGAGTGGCTCGCCGCGGCCACCGGCGCGGGGCACCGCCTTTACCCCTGGGGCGACACCTTCGATGCGCGACCGTGGCCGCACCTCGACCCGCTGTTGAACGCGGCGCGGCCCTGCGGTCGAACGCCGAGCACGGACACGCCGCGCGGTATTGCGGACATGGGACAGAACGTCGCGGAGTGGGCGGCGGACGGGGCGGGCGCGCCGGCGGTGATGGGCGGCAACGCCTACAACACGCCGCCGGCGCTGCACAGCATCGCGATCCTGCATCGGCGGGCGCCGCGGGATTTCCGGTCTTCCTATGTGGGTTTCCGCTGCGCCTACGACCGGCCCCCGGCGCGCACGCCGTGGCGCACCGAAACGAAGGCCATCGTGGTGCCCGCCGGCGAATACGCGGTGGGTGTTCCCGACGATGCGCGGTTGCCGGGCCTGCTCGCCCACTTGCCGCCGCAACGCTTCGACTTGGTTCGGCGGATGTTCCAGAAGGCGGCCTCGGCAAAGCAGCTGCACCTGACCCGGCGCGAAATCACGCGCCGCGAATACGCCGCCTTTCTGCGCGATCCGTTCGTGGCGGCCGGATTCCACGCCGACGAGAACCAGCCGCGACGCCACCGCCACCGGCCGGCGGATTGGCGCCGGCAGATGCGGCAACCCGACCTGCCGGTGGTGAATGTGGATTGGTGGTCGGCGTACGCTTTCGCGTCCTGGGCCGGCGGGCGCTTGCCCACGGCGGACGAGTGGGCAAGCGCGGCCTCTGGGCACGGACAGCGGCTCTATCCTTGGGGCGACGATTTCGCCGCCGCGTCTCCGGTGACTGGCGAGCGCGCGTTGGGCGGTCCGCAGACGGCGTCCGCAACGAGCGGAGACATCACACCCGAGGGCCTGTTGGCGATGGGCGGCAACGTCTCGGAGTGGACGCGGAGCGTTTCCGCGGCTTCCGGCGGCTACGCCGTTGTCGTCAAGGGCGGCAACTACCTGCTGCCGGGCGCCCAGACCGCGCGCATGGACTACAGCAACCACGTGTCGCCCCATCACCGCTCGCGAACCCTCGGCTTCCGCGTGGCGTTCGACCGATCTAGAAGTAGGTAGCCAACCGACGCCGACGCGCGAGGTGGCGACGTGCGAATCTTCTGGATCTTCACCTCGCGCCAACAGCGCACCCCGACGTCCCAATCCGCGAGGGCGGAGAGTGGAGGAGCGCTTGCGGGCGCAAAGTCTCTTTTCGCATATAATGCGTCGGCTGCCCCGCGACGGTGCGCGTCGGGGCAACCTCAAACAGCCGCTCGAAGGGTGACATGGCCACAGACACCGCGCAGCAGCAGTCCCGCCTCAAGGAACTGATCGCCAAGGGCAAGGACCAAGGCTACTTGACCTACGCCGAGGTCAACGACCACCTGCCCGACGACATCAGCGACACCCATCAGATCGAAGACATCATCAGCATGATCAACGACATGGGGATCGTCGTCTACGAGTCCGCCGAGGCCGCCCCGGACGCCGACGAGCTGTTGAACGCCAGCGACAACACCACCGACGAACTCGCCGCGGAAGAAGCCGCGGCGGCGTTGGCCGCCGTGGAGACGGAAGCCGGCCGCACCACCGACCCGGTGCGCATGTACATGCGCGAGATGGGCACGGTGGAACTGCTCACCCGCGAAGGCGAAATCGCCATCGCCAAGCGCATCGAGGAGGGCATCCGCGACGTCCTCGGCGCCGTAGCCCATTACCCGGGCACGGTGGAGTACATCTTGGAGCGCTACGCGGAGGTGACCCGCGAGGACAAGCTGCACGAGCTCTTGGTGGGCTATCTCGACCCCGCCGACAACGTGCGGCCGGCGGCGCAAGTGGACCTGTCCGCAACCACCAACAACAACGACGACGACGAATCGAACAAGGAACGCAAAGGCCCGGATCCGGTGGAGGCCAAGCGCCGGTTCGCGGCGCTGAAACGCGCCTACAACAAGTGGCGCCGCGCCATGGACGCCCGCGGCCGGCGTGGCGGCGTCGCAGAGGCGGAGCTCGTCAAGCTCGCCAACGTGTTCTCCTTTTTCAAGCTGGTGCCAAAACACTACGACCACATCGTGCGCATGCCGCGCGCCGCGCTGGAGTTGGTGCAGCGTCAGGAACGCGCCATCCAAGACGCCTGCGTAAACCAAGCCGGCATGCCGCGTCGGGACTTCTTGGACGAGCACATCGGCAACGAAACCTCCATCGCCTGGGTGGATCGCCGCATCAAGGCGCGCCACGGCTACAGCCGGCGGTTGGCGCGCGTCCGCGAAGACATCGTGCGCGCGCAGAGGAAACTCCGATCGCTCACTCGACAGACCGGCCTGCGCGTGGCGCACATCAAGGACATCAACCGCCGCATGTCCATCGGCGAGGCGAAGATGCGGCGCGCCAAGAAAGACATGGTCGAAGCCAATCTGCGCTTGGTCATCTCCATCGCCAAGAAGTACACCAACCGCGGCCTGCAGTTCCTTGACCTCATCCAGGAAGGCAACATCGGCCTGATGAAGGCGGTGGACAAGTTCGAGTATCGGCGCGGCTACAAGTTCTCCACCTACGCGACCTGGTGGATCCGCCAAGCCATAACGCGCTCCATCGCCGATCAGGCGCGCACCATCCGCATCCCGGTCCACATGATCGAGACCATCAACAAGCTCACGCGCATCTCGCGGCAACTGCTGCAGGAGAAAGGCCGCGAACCCACGCCGGAAGAGTTGGGCGAGCGCATGGAAATGCCGGAGGAGAAAGTGCAGCGCGTGCTCAAGATCGCCAAGGAGCCGATCTCCATGGAGACGCCGGTGGGCGACGATGAAGACTCGCACCTCGGCGACTTCATCGAGGACCCGTCCATCGGTTCGCCGGCCGAATTGGCAACCGGGGAGGATCTCAAAGAGGTGACCCGCAACGTTCTCGGCGGCCTCACCGCGCGCGAGGCGAAAGTGCTGCGCATGCGTTTCGGCATCGACATGAACACGGACCACACTTTGGAAGAAGTGGGCAAACAGTTCGACGTGACCCGCGAGCGCATTCGGCAAATCGAAGCCAAGGCGTTGCGCAAACTGCGCCACCCGAGCCGCAGCGAGCAACTGAAGAGCTTTTTGGAAGACTGGAGCGATAGGCGCTAAACGGCGCGCCTTGAGCGCCTTGATAAGACGGACCCGAACAGATGAGCGACGCGACCTTCCGAATCCTCGTGGTGGACGACGAGCCGGACCTAGAGCACCTGATGCGGCAACGCTTGCGGCGCGACGTGCGCGCCCGCCGCTACGAGCTGTTGTTCGCCCACAACGGCGTTGAGGCGTTGGAGCAACTGCACACCAACGATGTGGACATGGTGCTCTCGGACATCAACATGCCGCAAATGGACGGGCTGACGCTGCTCGAGCAGATTCCGCAGGTGGATCCGAACATCCGCGCCGTCATCGTGTCGGCCTACGGCGACATGGCGAATATCCGCACCGCCATGAACCGCGGCGCATTCGATTTCGTCACCAAGCCCATCGACTTCAACGATCTCAAGATCACCATCGACAAGACCCTGCGCCATCTCGCGGTGTTGCGCGACGCGCTCAAAACGCGGGACAAGCTGGTGGCGATCGAGCGCGAGTTGGATGTGGCGAGCAAGATGCAGCAGTCCATCCTGCCCACCGAATTTCCGCGCTCCGATCAATACGATCTGTTTGGCAACATGGAACCGGCGCGCGAAGTCGGCGGCGACTTTTTCGACATCGTGGCGCTGGACGACCACCGCGTGGGCCTCGCCATTGCCGACGTGTCGGGCAAGGGCGTGCCGGCGGCGCTGTTCATGATGTCGAGCCGCACGCTGCTGAAGGGCGCCGCCATCGGCCATCCGGGGCCTGCGGCCGCCTTGGGCGAGGTGAACACTCTGCTCGAGGAGGACAACGAGGCGGCCATGTTCGTAACGGTCTTCTACGCCGTCTACGATCCGAAGAACGGCGAGCTCGTCTACTCCAACGGGGGACACAATCCACCCCTCATCGTCCATCCGGACGGCAACTCCACCGTGCTTGGAGAAACGGACGGCGTGGCCTTGGCCATCGTGCCGGGTTTCGAGTACGAGCAGCACTCGGTGGAATTGGCGCCAGGCGACATTCTGTTTCTGTACACCGACGGGGTGACCGAGGCCATGAACGCGAACGGCGAGGAATTCGGCATGGAGCGGCTGCAACAGGTGTTTCAGGAGGCGCCGCCGACCACCGCAGAGGGAGCGAGTCAGGTGGTGTTCTCCGCCGTTCACGCTTTCGCCGCCGGCACGCCGCAGTCCGACGACATCACCTGCTTGACGCTGGCGCGCCGCAAGGACTGACGGGGCGATGCCGCAAGGTGACGAAAGCGGCGCGGGCAACCACGCGCGGCTGGCGGTTGCCATGGCCGCCAAACTCGAAGAGCTATCCGGTTTGCAACAGCAAGTGGCGCGGTTCGGGGCGGCGCAGGGCTGGCCCGCCGATTGGGAATACCAAGTGGAGCTCGCCATTGAGGAGCTCGTGGTGAACATCGTCAACTACGGCTTCGACGCGGACAGCGCCGGCCGTGTGGAGCTGGTGCTGGACTCCGGGCCGGATGCGCTCACCATCGAAATCACGGACAACGGGCGCCCTTTCGACCCGTTCAACGAGGCGCCGCCGCCGGATTTGGATTCCGACGTGGACGAGCGGCCCATCGGCGGCCTCGGGGTGCATTTCGTGAAGACGATGATGGACGAAGCATCCTACCGGCGCGAAGGCGACCGCAACCACGTCACGCTGGTGAAGCGGCGGGCCGATTAACGATGCCGTCCATGCGCCACCGCGCTCGCAACCGCCACCCGCTTCGCGCCGTTCTTGCCGGGCTGGTGTTGACCGGCGCCCTTGCCGTCGCCGAGACCACGCCCACGGTCGCCGGCGTTTCCGACGAACGCATCCTGTTCGGCCAATCGGCGGCTCTCACGGGCCCCGCGGAGGAGCTCGGAACCAACATGCGGCTTGGCATCGAGGCGGCGTTTCACGAGGCGAACGCGCGCGGCGGCGTCGCCGGGCGGCGCTTGGAACTGCGCGCGCTCGATGATCGCTACGAACCGGAGCAAGCCATCGCCAACACGCGACAGCTCATTGACGACGAGGGCGTGTTCGCGCTGATCGGCGCGGTGGGCACGCCCACGTCGCGCGCCGCGGCGCCGGTGGCGGCAACGGCTGGCGTGCCCTATGTCGCGCCTTTCACCGGCGCCGCCTTTCTGCGCGAAACGCCGGGGCAGGGCGATCACGTGATCAATTTGCGCGCCTCTTACAACGACGAGACCGAGGCGATGGTGGCGCACCTCCTCGGCGACCTCGGCATCGAGCGCATCGCGGTGATGTACCAAGACGACTCCTTTGGCCGCGCCGGGCACAGCGGTGTGCTGGCCGCGCTCGGCAAACGCGGCATGGAACCGGTGTCCGTGGGCGTCTATCCGCGCAACACCACCGCGGTGAAAACCGGGTTGCTCGACGTGCGCGCCGGCAACCCCGGCGCCGTCATCCTGGTGGGCGCCTACCGGCCGGTGGCGACGGCGATCTCCTGGGCGCGGCGCATCGGCTTCAAGCCGGTGTTCATCAACATCTCCTTCGTCGGCAGCAATGCGCTGGCGCAAGAACTTGGGCCGGCGGGAGCCGGCGTCTTCGTCACGCAAGTGGTGCCGTTTCCAGAGAAAACGGAAAGCGCGAGCCCGCCCGTGGTGGACGCCTATGCCGCCGCGCTCGCCGCTTTCGCGCCAAAGGCGAAGCCCGGGTTCGTCTCTTTGGAAGGCTACTTGGCGGGACGGCTGGTGGTGAAAACGCTAGAGAACTGCGGCGAGGTGCCCGAGCGCGTGCGCTTTCTTGAAGTCGTCCGCGAACTTGGACGCATCGACCTGGACGGTTTCGCCTTGAGCTACGGCGCCGGCGACAACCAAGGATCGGATCACGTGTTCTTGACGGTCATCGACCAGCGCGGCAGGTACCGTCCCATCGCCACCTTGCGGGACGCCGTGCCGTGACGTTGCAAGAACGCCTACGCAAGATCGCGGGCAGCCGCTTCCGCATCTCGACGCAGCTGTACGCCGGCCTCGGCGCGGCGGTGGCTTTCACGTTGGTGGCGAGCTTGGTGGCGTGGTTCTCCTTCAACCGCGTGGGCGAGGCGCAACGCCGCGTCAACGAAGGCAGCGTGCCGCAGATGTCGGCCGCTTTCGGCATCGCCCAGAGCGCGGGCGGTCTGGTCAACGCGGCGCCACGTCTGGTGGCCGCCGGCACCGCCGAAGCGCTGGCCGAAACCAAGGCGAGCATCGACCAGCGGCGCGGCGTGTTCGAGCACGAGCTCGGCAATCTGCAAGGCGAGGATCCCCGGCACGACCTCATTCGCAAACGCGGCGAGGCGTTGACCGACAACATCAACGCCATTGAAGCGTCGGTGGCGCAGAGCCTCGAACTGTCGGCCCGGCGGCAACGCATGGCGGACGAGGTGGGGTTGCTGCTAGCCCAGCTTTCCCGCGACATCCTGTTGCCCGCCATCGACGATCAGTTTTTCTACACCATGACCGGCTACCGCACTTTGGAGCAAGGCGCCGACGCGCGCGCCAAGCACCTTTCCGAGCCGGAAGTGGCCTACTACCGCAGCTTGGCAGATCTGCACAACGACGCCACCCAAGGCGCCCAGTTGCTGCTCAACGCCTTCAGCCTTTCCGACGCGCCGCTGTTGGAGCCGCTGCGCGACCGCTTCAACGCCACGGTGGGCAGCATCGAGCGCAATCTCGCATCCCTGCGCGAACTCGACATGCGCGCCGCGGTGGCAACGCCCTTCGCCCGTCTGCGCGACTTGGGGCTCGGCGACCAAGGCGGATTCGCGCTGCGCAAACTGGAACTGGCGCTGGTGCGCGACCAGCAGGCGTTGTTGGCGGCCAACGGCGAACTCAACCAGCGCTTGGTGGACGAAGTGGAGGGCCTCGTGGCGGACGCCGGCGCCAGCGCCACGAACGCCACCGAGGCCGCCGCGCAGACCATCGGCACAGGTCGCGCGCTGCTGCTCGGGCTCAACATCGTGAGCGTGGTGGGCGCGGTGCTGATCGCGTGGTTGTTCGTCGGACGCGTGCTGCTGCGGCGCATCGGCCGCCTTTCGGACCGCATGCGCGCCATGGCGGACGGCGATCTAGAGGCGGCGGTGGACATCGGCGGGCGCGACGAGGTGGCGGACATGGCGGCGGCGCTGGAAGTGTTCCGGCGCCACGCCTTGGAGGTGCAGCGGCTCAACTTGGTGGAGAAACTCGCCGAAGAGTTGCGCGGCAAGAACGAGCAGCTGGAAACGGCGCTTTCCGATTTGGAACAGGCGCAAGATCAAATCGTGGCGCGCGAGAAGCTCGCGGCGCTCGGCGAGCTCACCGCCGGCGTTGCCCACGAAATCAAGAATCCGCTCAACTTCGTGAAGAACTTCTCCGAAGCGTCCGCCGAGCTTGTGGACGAGCTCAAGGAGACGCTGGAGGAACTGCCCGCTCCAGAAGGCGACGACGAGGACGGCCAAGACGGCGGCGACAATCCCCGCGAACTGGTGGAGGAGATCTGCCAAGACTTGGTGGAGAACTTGACCCGCATCCGCAGCCACGGCGAACGCGCCGACCGCATCGTGCGCGACATGCTGGCCATGGGCCGCGGCGGCGGGCAACGGCAAGCGACGGACATCAACACGTTGGTGGCCGAACACACGAACCTCGCCTTCCATGCGGTGCGCGCTCAGGACCCGGACTTCCAACTCGACATTCAGAAAGAGTTCGACCCCAACATGGGCGATGTGGAAGTGGTGCCGCAGGACCTCGGCCGCGTGTTCCTGAACATCGTCACCAACGCCTGCTACGCCGTGGACGAACGCCGCCGCACCGGTGACGACGCCGACTACTCGCCGACGTTGAAAATCACCACCCAGCGCTCGGAATCGCATGTGCGGGTCGCCATCCGCGACAACGGCACGGGCATGCCGAAAGAGGTGATGGACAAGATCTTCAACCCGTTCTTCACCACCAAACCCACGGATCAAGGCACTGGCCTTGGCCTTTCCCTCTCCGCCGACATCGCACGCCAACACGGCGGCGAACTGCGCGTGCAATCGGAGGCGGGCGAGTTCACCGAGATGACAGTGGAGATTCCGCTCCACTCGGCGGTGGCAAGCGCGGAGGAAGCGTCCGCTGAGGCGGACGATGCGGACGACGAAGAGGCAGACGACCAAGGCGAGTAGGACTTTGCCAACACCCCGCCCAACGCAGTCTCTTCAGGAGGTCCTCGAGGCGACGGGCTTTCTGACGAACGGCGATCCCGCCGGCGGAGTGCTGCTGGGCAACGATGCCCGGCGGCAGTGCCGCGGCAGCATCCTCCGGCCCGATGCGGCGTGGACTGGCAAATCCCGCTTAACCGTTTACTTCAAGGACGCCTCCCACCAACCTCTGCGGGAGCAGATCGCGCAGTGGCAAAGAGCGACGTGGAACCACGGATTCGCACCCCTGCTCTGGGTGATTTCTCCTAGCCGGATCGAACTCTACAACGGGTTCTCCAGACCGGTGGATGACGCCAACGCCGAGGCGCACCTTCTGGACAGTTTTCAACGCATTGAAAGCGAGCTGGACAGACTGGACGCCGCCGCCGGCCGCTTGGCGATGGAGACGGGGCAGTTCTGGACGCAACCGATGGCGGTGCCGGTCGACCGCCACAACGGTGTGGATCACCAACTGCTTCACGACCTTGCCCAGCTGGAAGACGACTTGCTGCGCGCCGGTCTTGGGCGCTTGGATGCCCAAGCGTTGATTGGCAGGGCGATTTTCACGCAGTACCTCCTCGACCGAAGCATTGTCTCGGCACCGCAACTGCGGGAGGTGTCGGGGCACGACACTCTTGCAGCCACCTTGCGGGACGCCGCGGCGACCTCGCGTCTTTTCGGCCGTCTCAAGGAAGTATTCAACGGCGACATGTTTCCGCAAGACTCGTCAACACCTGAGGCATGCCACCTAGCCCGAGTGGCGGACTTTCTAGAGGCCACAGATCCGCACACCGGCCAGACCACGCTGTTTCCCTACCAGTTCGACGTGATACCGGTGGACGTGATCAGTTCGATCTACGAACAGTTCGCCCAAGCCGTGCCCGCCGGCAGCGCAAACCAGTCATCCCTGGAAGACACCGCGCCCGTTCAGCGCGACGTCTTCTACACGCCGACACAGCTTGTGTCTCTAGTGCTTGATGAGGTCACAGACGGTTTGTCAGGTGAAGAAACCGTGTTTGACATGACGTGTGGTTCGGCGGTGTTCCTAGTGGAAGCGCTCCGCCGGTTGGCGCATCTACGCGCCGGCGGCGGTTCTCCCACGGGCGCACTCGTTCGCCAAGTTCTGCGCGAGCAGATCTACGGCGTGGACATCAGCGAAGCCGCGGTGCGCGTAGCGGCCTTCAGCCTGTATTTGGCGGCGTTGGAACTCGACCCTAATCCGAGCCCTCTCTCCGACCTTGCTTTCGAGCCTTTGATAGGTAGAAACCTCATTGTGGGCGACGCTTGGGACGACCACGACGCGCTGATGACGCAGGGAGAAAGGCGCAATTTCGACGTCATCGTCGGGAATCCGCCGTGGAGCGATCCCGGTAGGGAAGAAAGGGCGTTGCGCAGGCAACGGAGGGGACCGGAGAGCGTTCGCGAGACGCACGGCGACAGCACCAATTTCGCCTTCCGCGCACTGGACTTCGCGTCAGCCGATACGCGCATCGGCCTCATCTTGAGTGGCAACCCGTTCTTCAGCCAAAGCGAAGGCACAACCACTCCGGCCCAGCAGCTTGTGGCCGAGCTGGCACCTCTCACGTTGGTCAATCTCGCCAACTTGCGCGACTGGTTGTTCGCGAAGACCAAACTGCCCGCGGTGGCGTTGTTTGCGCGGCATAGGACGTATGCGCCATCAACCGCGATCACCGCAGTGCAGGTGCCTTGGTCGCCAAGTGGCATCAAGACAACGACCATTGAGGTCTCGCCTAGCGACGTGATCGCCATCCCCCGCCAAGATTGGGAACGAAGCCCTCAAGTTCTGAAGACGGCTTTTCTTGGAGGCAGGCGCGACATGGCGCTTCTCATTCGGCTCGCCGAGCAGCATGGCGATCTGAAAAGCGCGTTGGAGAACGTCGGCACAGCGTTGAGAGCTGGTTTAGGCGGCGCGGGCGGAAACGGTCCTGGTGCAACGCATCTGCGCGGCAAGCCGTTCCTTGACAACGCAGCGTGGAAGACGGCTCAAGGCGGCGATAGCGAACGCCGCCTGTTTTCGACTCCCGACAACCTAAACGCCTTCCAGTCGCCCACCGCAACGCGGCCGCGCAAGCCTGAAGTCTACAACGCACCGCTCGTTCTGGTTAAGGAGTATTTCTCTCGGGACCCGCGGCCGGTGGTTTTGCTTGCGGACGAAGACCTCGTGTACTCGGATGCTTTCCACGGCGTCTCGTTTGCGAACGGCCATCGCGAGGCGGGAGACGTTTTGGCCGCTGTTCTGCGTTCCGCTCTCGCCGCGTGGTTTCTGCTCAACACTTCGTCCAGTTTCGGCACTTGGATGCAGCGAATTAAAATCCGCAACTTGGAGATCATGCCCTGTCCGGATTTGCTCACAGCACCGGGCAGTGGTCCCGGCAACCACCTTCGCCAACTCGTGCGCCGATTGCGCGGGCGGACGGCTTCGGACGCCGACAACCGCGCATTGGACGAGGCGGTGTTCGACTTGTATGGACTGCGGGAAGCCGAGCGGGTGGTGGTGCGCGACGGGTTGTTTCGCGCGCGTTGGCAATGGGAAGACGGCCGCGAGGCGTCCGCGGCAGCGGTGTCCACTCAACACCTCTTGGAATACGCGGGCGTCTTCTTGGGGGCCGTCGACCGCTGGCTGGCGACGGGGCAAAGACGCCACATGCGCGCCGAGGTGTTCGACCTTTCCGATGCCGCGCCTCTGCGGCTTGTGCGCTTCGTCCTTGAGGACGGGGCCACGCCATCGCCAGCGCCCGCGGTGGTCAGATTGCAGGACAGTCTTCGCGTTGTTCTCAACCGCATCGGCAACCGGCTGCGCGTGCCGATTGGCGCACGACTTTACGGTCAACGGGAACTGCGCGTACACGGGCGCTCCGAAGTGGTGGTGATCAAGCCAAACGCCCGCCGTCATTGGCTCGGCGTGCGCGCGCTGGAGGACGCGGATGCGGTGATGGTCGACAGCTGGGCCGGACAATCGGCATGAGCCTGCCATCGGACGATCGTGAGGTGTTCGGCACGCCGATCGACTTGGCGGCGGAAATGACCTTGACGATACTGAGGATCGTAAAAGAAGGTTGGGCATTTGCTCGGTTGGAATCGGACGTCACGGCGGAGTCCAACGAAGTACCACTGAATGAGCGCTTGCGTGACGGCATGAGGCGGGCCGTCAACCACGCGGGGATTCTCTTGATCGTGGCGCCTGGATCGGAGTCGCGGTCGCAACCGCAGATCGTTGTGCCGGACGGTCGCACCGACATACCTATTTTCTCGATCGCGATCTTCCTTCGCATTGGCGACCACGACCCACACGCCATCATCGAATGCAAGCGCGTCGCGGGCGACGACACCACGCTGTGCAAGGAATACGTCGTCAACGGCATCGATCGTTTCCGGCGAGGCCAATACTCGGCCCGGCACACCACGGGCTTCATGGTCGGCTTCGTGCTGGCTGGCTGCGCCACCGAGGCCGCCGAGGGGATCAACAGGTTTCTGAGTGACAGCCAGCGGCTCGGAGACCGCTTGGCACCATCGAACCTACTTGACGCCCCTTGGGTGTGGGCTAGCCGACACCGTCGCGACCGTGTCGGCCCCATAGCCCTGCACCACGCGTTCCTGGAGTGGCACTGACTCCCACAGACGAGTCCAGTTTTGCGACAGGGCGCACTCTACTAGCGCTTTGCCAACACCCCGCCAACGCGGTCTTCGGGCCACCCTTGAGGCGACCTAGGCAAGCAGCTCTTCCGCCTTGTGTACGACCCGGTAGCGGGCTGGCGACTCGCCGACCTCGAGCGCCTCGAAGTGCGCCTTGCCGCACTCCACCTTGGCCCGCTCGGCGTGGCGCAAGTCGTCCAGAAAAGCGCTGCCCTTGGTTTCGACCACGAGATACAGCCGTTCGCCTTCGTCGTCTTCGATCAGCACGGCCCAGTCGGGGTTGTAGGGGCCGAGCGGCGTTGGAACCTGAAACCAGCGCGGCAGTTTGGCGTACACCTTGACGGCCGTGAACTGCTCCAACGACTCCGCGAAAGCGGCTTCGTTGTGCGAGTCGTACACCACATGGTCGTAGACGGACTTTTGCGCCGCCATCGTGTTCTTGAGGTAGCCGATCAGCTCTTCCTCGCGGAACAGTTCCTGCGCGAAGTAGTGCTCGTCGCCCAGCCGCTGGTACTTGACGCCATCCACCAGCGCCAGGCGCTTGCGACGGTTGATCAACTCGGCGGCCAGCTCGATGAACTTGGTGGGATTGTCGGCGAAGTCGTCCAGGCGATCGCTGTCGACGAGGATGCGCTGAATGCTGCGGCGCGTCAGGCCCGTGCGGTTCTGCAGTTCAGCCAATATGTCCGGCAGCTCCACCCCAGCGTCGGTGAGGTAAGTGGCGCCGGCCTCGCGCACCTCGCTCTTTCCGACGCCGCCGCGCCCCAAGGAGAGCCCGACTCGCTGCCACTGCAAGCGCGGGCGCGGCAGCGGTGGCGCGTCGGCAAGCGCCTTCGCGCAGTCCTTGAGCATCTTCTCGTTGTCGAAGCGAACGCGGAAGGTCGTCTTGTGCTTGATGCGCTGCCACAGCGCCTGGAACTCCGCGCTCTCCAGCACCGCCTCCCGGGGCTTCACCGGACGGCGCTCGTCGGCGCGCTTGATCTGGATGCGGGTGGTGAATCGGCGCAGCAGTTGCGTCACCGCGTCGCGCACCGGTTCGAGTTCCTCCGGCAGGACCACGCCATCGCCGTCCAGCGCTTCCTGCAGCGCCTCCTGGGCCTGCCCGCTGCTGTTCAAGTAGCCCTGCTCGATCAGGTGTTCCCAGAGCCGCTGCGACTGCTCGACGCCAAGATGCGCGGCTTGTCCGTCTTCGCCTTGGAGGACGATGGACGCGAACGAGTGCCGTTCGACCAGGCCGAACACGATGCCGGTGTCTTCCTCGATTTCCCGCTGCAGGTTCTCGGCGAACTCCTCGTAGCTCTCGCGGGCGACGACCGTCAAGGTGTTCACCTCGAATCCCCGCTGCCGCTCGCCGGCTTGATTGACGCACAGGCGCAGACCGCGGCCGATGGTCTGCCGGCGTTCGCGCTCCGTGGAGATGTCGCGCAGGGCGCATATCTGGAACACGTTGGGATTGTCCCAGCCTTCGCGCAGGGCGGAGTGCGAAAAGATGAACTGCAAGGGCTCGTCGAAGCTGAGCAGCCGCTCCTTGTCGCGCATGATGAGTTGGTAGGCGCGTTCAGCGTTGTCGCGGTTGGCTTGGGTGTTCTCGGCGGTATCGATCCAGCCGCCCTTGCGGTCAATGGAGAAGTAGCCTTCGTGGCACCTTGCCGCCGCCTCCTTCACGTCCGTGCCAACGAACAGCAGCGCATACTCAGGGCGACTCGCCACCCGCCGGTACTCCTCCTCGAAGATGCGGGCGTACTCGCCTTTGACGGGGTTGCCGTCGGCGTCGTAGCGCCGGTAGTGCGCCACCTTGTCGATGAAGAACAGCGTCAGCACCTTGATGCCTTGGGCCCGCAGCCGCAGTTGCTTGTCCAGATGCTCGCGGATGGTCTTGCGCATCATCTCCCGGTGAACGGCGACGGGGTCCACGCCGCCGTGAATGTCGCCGAGGCGCATCCATTGCCAGTCATCCGGCAGCCGCAACTCCAGATATTCGTTGCCCCGCTCGACGCGGATCTCGCCCATGCGGTAGCCGCGGTACACCTCGCGGCGCGTCCTGCTTTCCAGATCGGTGCCGTCGGTCAGCTTGAGGATGCGGCGCCGCACGCCGCCAGCGGGGGTTGCCACGTCCACCTCCACTTCGGCCCAGATGTCGCCCTTCCGCCGGCGCGTGGCCACCAGCCGGACGTAGGGCCGGTTGTGGTCGTCCGCGACGACGCCGGCGGCCACCTCGATCTGCTTCACCAGCTTACGCTCGTAGGCGTCCACCGCGTTCAGCCGATAGACCATGTGGTGCTTGTCCGCATGGGTGGCGGAGTAGCGCAACGTGCAGAGCGGCGCCATCCCGTCGAGCGCTTTCCGCCCCTGGCCTTTCAGGCCGCCGTCCACGCTTTGCGGCTCGTCGACGATGAGCACCGGGTGCGTGGCCCGCACCAGATCGATAGGTTTCTCGCCGCCGGTCTTTTCGTTCGGCTGGTAGATGTTGTTGACGTCGCGCTTGTTGATGGCGCCCACCGTCACCACCATCACCTGCACTTGCGGACTGGTGGCGAAGTTCCGCACCTGCCCGAGCTTTTTCGAGTCGTACACGAAGTGCTCGAAGGGCACGCCCGAGTACAGCGCCCGCAGGTGCGGGCCGATGATCTGCAAGGATTTGCCGACGCCCTCCTTGATGGCCACCGACGGCACCACGACGATGAACTTCGTGAATCCGTAACGTTGGTTGAGCTCGAAGACGGTGCGCAAGTAGACGTAGGTTTTGCCCGTGCCGGTCTCCATTTCCACCGTGAAGTCCCGGGACGCCAGAGCCTCCGCCGGCGCCAGCCCATTGCGCAACTGCACCTGCTGGAGATTGGCCAGCAAGGCGTCGTCGTCCAATTGAAGCCGGTTGCCGACCCCGAGTTCGCCTTCCTCAAGCCCGGGCAGCTGGTCGGCGAGGCTTGCCGATACGGAAAACTCGGCGCGTGATACTTCTTGGCCTTGGAAGAGGTCGCAGACGGCGGCGATGGCGTCTAGCTGAAAGTCTAGGTCCGGCTCGAAGCGCAGCTTCATCACAGGCTCCGCACGTCCTTGATGCCGTACTGGCGCAGAATCTCCGTCACGTTCGATTTGGCCACGTCGTTCTCGAAGGCGCTGTCCCGGAAGAAGACCATGATGTCTCCCGTGTTTTCATCGCGTAGCGCGACCTCGTCGCGCAGCGCGACGATACCCAAGGTCAGCTCGTCCACTTCCGAAGCCTTGATCGACTCCGCCATGCAGGTGACGAGTGCGCCGCCGGCGACGGCGTTGACCCGCTTGCCGGCGATTTCCCGCTGCTCCATCGGGGCGCAGAGGTCGTAGCCGAGCTTGAGCAGCAGCTCGTAGAAGAGATCGTCCTCGCTGCGGTTCGGCTTGATGTGGTCCACATAGTCGAGGAGAGATTGTTTCAAGTCGCTCTTGTCTGGTTCCCACGCCCTGATGTTGGAACTGTCCAGCTTGAACACGCGGAAACCAACGTCAACTTCAAAGGACGAACTCAGCCTCTTGGTACGGCGACCTGACCTGCGCAAATATTCCTTGGTCAGCTCCGCCAAATTGTGAGGCCTTCCTATCTTGTCACAGAATTCGACAGCGTCCGCGTGAGCTCTGTCCGCTACATCAAGGGGTTGCGGCAACTGAACCAGAATGAACCGCCGAGAGCAACAGTCCTCGACATTCTGCTGCAACATGCCTGAAGCCGTCGTCCCCGATCCTGCGAAGAAGTCGAGAATGATGTCGTCCCCGTTAGACACGGACCTGATGAGGTACTTGAGGAGCCCCTCGGGCTTGGGATAAGAGACGACGTCGCCGCCAAATATTCCCCGTGCGTGTTGCGTGGCATCTTCATTGGTCGGAATGGCGTTGATTCTGTACGATAGGAGGTTAGCCGTCTTTTTCCGTTCATCCGACTGACTTATGTAGTTGGGGCGAAACGGAACCTTGCCGATTAAGATCTTCCCACCTTCAGAAATCAACTTGTTGAGTTTTGATTGCGAATATCGCCACTCGCCACGCAGCCGGAATTTGCCTTGGTTCTTGCCGCCTAAAATGTGTACGTCATCGAGCAGTTCAGTTCTAATGTTGCCTTTAGACATGTCTTGTGCAGCTACAGTCTGGTCGACCATGTTGAAGGTAACGCTTTTCTCTGGGAAGGTCAACACTGCCAGGGTATTTCCAGCATTGTTGAATGGGTACTTCTTCCCTTCTTCCACTAAGCCGGCGGTGAACGCAGGAGACTGTATGCGGTCCTTCGCATACGCTACGATATAGTCCGTGACGGTGCCCATGTTACGGTCGAGAAACGACGGTTTTTTCTTCTTCTCCCATATAAATGTGCCACAGAAGTTGTCGTAGCCAAAAATGTCGTCGCACATCAGCCTAAGATGATGTGCCTCCTCGTCGCCAATAGATACCAGGATTATGCCATCGCTCCTGAGGCAGTTCCTCGCGACCTTCAACCGTGGATACATCATGTTCAACCAGTTCGTATGGAACCGGCCGGAAGCATCGGTGTTCGAGCAGAACTTGTCGCCGTTGCCGTCGAGTTGCCCAGTGATCTTGAGGTAATTCGTTATCCCGTCCCTGTGGTTGTCTCGATACACGAAGTCCTTGCCGGTGTTGTAAGGCGGGTCGATGTAGATGAGCTTCACCTTGTTGGTGTAGCTCCTTTGCAGCACTTTGAGCACTTCGAGGTTGTCGCCCTCGATCATCATGTTCCGCGTTGAATCCCACTCGACACTCTCCTCGGGGCAGGGGCGCAAGGTGGCGGTGCTCCACCTCAGCGCCAATTGGCGGGCCTTGCGCTTGCCGTGCCAGCTCAAGCCGTACTTCTCGTCGCCGTCGTCCACGGCGTCGCCAAGCAGCTCGCACAGGGCCTTGAAATCCACCCTGCCTTCGGCGACCGCATCTGGGAACAGGCGGGCAAGCTCCCGGATGTTGGCCGCAACCAAGTCGGGAGAGCGGCTCTCTGGGTCTTCGGCAGTGACTCGCTTCATTTGAGGGGGGATCCAATTCCTAGTGCCGTCAGCGTAAGTTCGGGGGCAACGGGGTCGCTGCTCCGAGGTCGGCAGTATGCATGGGCAGACCTTGGCTTGTCAAATTGAGTCCAATCTTGCGATGGGGCGCACCTTAACCCCGCACGTTTTCGCCCCCGTCGTCCAAGCGCTCCGGGCGCGTCCAGTAGTCGAATTGCGGCGTCCAGTCGCCGCCGCCCATGCCGGCCATGCCGAGGAAAGGCCACAGGGCGCAGTAGATGTCTCCCGGGCCGAAGACGCAGGCGTTCTTGCGGCGGATGGCGTCGCCGGTGCGCTCGTACACCACGGCCCCGGGGTAGTTCTCCGCTTCGCCGAACACGCCTTGCTCGCGGATGTAGGCGCCGCCGCCGTGGGACGCCATGCGAAAGCGCCACCCGCGGGAATTGGCGAAGTTGCGCTGCGCGGACGGCGGATCCTTGGAAACCAGCGCCACCGCCAGCGCGTCTTCCAAATGGGGCAGCAAGCCGTTGAAGCCGTCCGCCCACAGCGTGCAGTAGCGGCAGCCCTGCCCCATGTTGTGGATGACCAGCAGCTTGTCGCGTTCGCCGAAGAGATCGCGCAGCGTGGTTTCGCCGTCCGTCGTGGCGAAAGCGTAGTTCGGCACCGGTTCGCCGACATGCGCCTTGCGGAGCTTTCGCAGCTGCTCGATCTGCTCGCCGATGCGCCGTTCCAGCGCGGCGATCGCGTCCGCCTGATCCTCCATCGGGTTCTCCCTTGTGTTGCCCCCTGCCGCAAGCGCCGCCCGCGCTCAGCCGCCGAGCGCCGCCAACAACAACAGGGCGACGATGTTGATGATCTTGATCATGGGGTTCACGGCGGGGCCGGCGGTGTCCTTGTACGGGTCGCCCACCGTGTCGCCCGTCACCGCCGCCATGTGCGCCTCCGAACCTTTGCCGCCGTGGTTGCCGTCCTCGATGTACTTCTTCGCGTTGTCCCAGGCGCCGCCGCCGGCGGTCATGGAAATGGCCACGAACAACCCGGTCACGATCGTGCCAAGGAGCATCGCGCCAACCGTGACCAGCGCCTCCTTCTGCCCTTGGACCAGGACGAGGAAATACACCACGATGGGCGCCAGCACCGGCAGCATGGACGGCACGATCATCTCGCGGATGGCCGAGCGGGTGAGCAAGTCCACGGCGCGGCTGTAGTCCGGCCGGCCTTTGCCCTCCATGATGCCGGGAATCTCGCGGAACTGGCGGCGCACCTCCTCCACCACCGCGCCGCCGGCGCGCCCGACCGCCTGCATCCCCAACGCGCCGAACAGGTACGGCAACATGCCGCCGACGAGCAAGCCGACCACCACGTAGGGATTGGAGAGCTCGAAACTGATCGCGCCGAGGTTCGGGAAGTAGTGCTGCAAGTCCTCAATGTAGGCGGCGAACAGCACCAGCGCGGCAAGCCCGGCGGAGGCGATGGCGTAGCCCTTGGTGACCGCCTTGGTGGTGTTGCCCACCGCGTCCAAGGCGTCCGTGGTCTTGCGCACGTTCTCGTCCAAATCCGCCATCTCGGCGATGCCGCCGGCGTTGTCCGTGACCGGGCCGTAGGCGTCCAGCGCCACCACCATGCCGGCCAGGGCGAGCATGGTGGTCGCCGCCACGCTGATGCCGTAGATGCCGCCAAGCTGATAGGCGACGACGATGCCCAGCGCGACGACGATGGCGGGAATGGCGGTTGCCTCCATGGACACCGCCAAACCTTGGATGACGTTGGTGGCGTGGCCGGTTTCCGAGGAACGCGCCACCGAACGCACCGGCCGATACCTGGTGGAGGTGTAGTACTCGGTGACCCAGACGATGAGACCGGTCACCGCCAGGCCCACGATGGCGCAGCCGAAGTACGGCAGGGCTTCCTCCCCGAACAGCAGGTCCGTGACAAAGTAAATGAGCACCGCGGCGATGACGGCGGTGGCGATGAAGCCCTTGTAGAGGGCGCCCATGATGTTGTCGCTGCCGCCCAAGCGCACGCAAAACGTGCCGACGATGGAGGCGAAGATGCAGGCGCCGCCGATGAGCAGCGGCATCTCCATGCCGGCGGTGGGGTCGGCGCTGAACTGGATGGTGGCGAGCAGCATGGTGGCCACCAGCGTCACCGCGTAGGTCTCGAACAGATCCGCCGCCATGCCCGCGCAGTCGCCCACGTTGTCGCCCACGTTGTCGGCGATCACCGCGGCGTTGCGGGGATCGTCTTCCGGGATGCCGGCTTCGATCTTGCCCACCAAGTCCGCGCCCACGTCCGCGCCCTTGGTGAATATGCCGCCGCCCAAGCGGGCGAAAATGGAAATGAGCGAGCCGCCGAAGGAGAGCGCCACCAACGCCTCGATGAGGGTGCGCTGCCCCACCCCCGCGGCGTCCAGCGCGCCGTAGTAGCCGGCGACGCCGAGCAACCCCAAGCCCACCACCAGCATGCCGGTGATGGCACCGGAGCGGAACGCGATGTCCAGCGCGGGTTTGAGGCCGGTGGTGGCGGCTTGCGTGGTGCGCACGTTGGCGCGCACCGAAACGTGCATGCCAATGTAGCCCGCGGCCCCGGACAGCACCGCGCCGACGACGAAGCCGCCAAAGACCCACCAACCCAAAGTCACTGCGAGCACCACCGCCACCACCACTCCGACGATGCCGATGGTGCTGTATTGCCGCTTCAGATAGGCGGCCGCCCCTTCCTGAATGGCGCCGGCGATCTCGCGCATGCGTTCGCTGCCGGCGGGGGCCGCCAGCACCGACCGGCCGGCGACGATTCCGTAGACGAGCGCGAGCGCACCGCACGCAAGCGCAATTAGCAAGGTGTAGGCTTCCAAAACGGTTTCCCTTCAAGATTGGCGAAAAAGTGGCGGCGCGGCGCAGCGAGGGCGCGGTGCCGCGACGAATCCGGCGGAGAAACGCATCCGCTCCTCCTCGAACGCGCCGCACTCTACCGCAACTGCGCGTTCGGCGACAAGCCGCAAGGCGCGACGGACGCCCGTCCGTGGTCGCTATCGACGCTGCGAGAGAGGCGCGGCCACCATGAGATCCTCGATGACGGCTTCCATTGCGCGCTTGTCCACGCGCAAGCGCAGGTAGCTGCGCCAGCCGGGCGCCATGTTCCAAGTGAAGCCGTTGCGCAGCCGCCCCTCGCCAGTGGCCACCACCTCGAAATAATCGCCCAAGCCACGCACGCCGTACAGCACCGCCATCTGATCCCAACTCGCGCGGTTCCGCGCTTCGCCGCGCCACCAGCGGCGATAGGCTTCGCGCACCGGGTTCTCCGCTGGCGTCTCGCGCAGCCGCGCGCCGGTTTGGATGTCCGCGCCCTCTTGGCTGACGACAATGGGCGTTGGCCAATTGGCGAGAACGTATTGCGTCTGCGCGGCCAAGTTGTGGCGCACGAAGTTGAACCCGTCGTTGCGCACGCCCCCCATCAACACCAGTTCCCTCACTTTGGCCTCGACCAGCTCCGGGTGGCTGTGCAGCAAATCGTGCAGGTTGTTCACGAAGCCCACGCTCACAATGGTTACCGAACCGTCGGGCTGGGCGCCGAGAACTTGGCGGTACATGTCGCGCGACGAATCCGCCCGGGCGGCACCGGCGTGCGGTGCCATCCGCGCCAACGGCTCGATGTAGCGCGAGTGATCGTCGTCCGGGTTCGCAAGCTGTCCGCGGAACACGCCGATGGGCAACCCGGCGCGGCCGTACCAAGCGTTCACCGTGCGGATGGCGGCCGCGGCGTTGCTTTGCGCCTCGTTGTAGCTGATCGCCAAGATGTCCACTTCCCCGCGGTCCGCGAGCGCGTGCAACACCGCCAACGCGCCCACATCGTCCACGTCCAACGTGAAGTCGGTTTCGAGAACAACCTTGGGTTTGTGAGGCCGCGTCTCGTCTTGCGGCGCCGCAAGCGCCAACGCGCCAAGCGCCAACGCGATTGGCGTGCGGCACCTGTCCTTTAATCGTCGACCAGCCATGCCAAGAACGCCGCTGGCACGGCGACCACTTGGTCGCGCAAGTCCAGTTCGGAGCGCGTGGCGACGATGCCGCGCCAAGGGGATGCCGCCAATGTTTGGGCGTCACGCTTCCACCGGCCATCCACGAACTTGGATTCGATGGCCAGACCGCCAAACGCCGGGCCCACGAAGTCGATTTCGCGGCGTGTGTTGGAGCGGTGGTGCAACACCGCCGCGAAATCCACCAACGCGCCGGGCCGTTCGCGCTCCTCCGCCCGCAACAACGCCATGCCGAGCTGCTGCTGCGCAAGCTGGCTGTCGTCCGGCGGCGAGCCACCGAGATGCGCGTAGATCGGGTCCAGAAAGTAGAACTTGCAACGGGCGTTCAGCTTCGGTCGCAAACGCTGCTCCCGATGGCAGGGCCAGACGACGAACGTCTCCCGCAACTCCTCAAGGCGACGGCGCACGGTTGGTTGCGCCACATCGAGATCGTCGGCCAGCGCGGCGTAGTTCACCGGCGAGCACAAGCCCCCGGCGATGCGCCGCAGCAACGCGCCGGTTTGCGTTCGCGACCAGTCGGCCTTGTGGAACGCATCGCCGTGAACGACGTCCAGCAAAGCCCGACGCAGCGGCTCGGGCGCGTCGCGGGATGCGAGGAACTCGCTGAGCGCAGCGGGGAATCCGCCCACTTGGAGGTAGGCGTCCCACCGCGAAACGAGCCAATCCAACCAAGGCACCAGCGCTTGGCAGGCATCCGCGAGCTGCCGCGGCGTCAACGCGGCCAAGGCCAGCGGGCCGATGTTCGTGGGCGGCCCGCGCTCCGCGGCGGCGTCCGCCAGCGACGCGAAGGTGCGAAAGCCCATCGGCAGCAGGAATCGATCCGGCACACGTCCCGGTCCGCGTCGTCCGGCCAATGCCTTGGTGGCGGCCGTGAGGTCCGCGGCGGACGATCCGCTCAACACCACCGTGTCTGTGCGAAACGCCGCGTCGTTGTCGCGCAGCCATTTCACGCGCTCGGGCCAACCGTCCTTGATGCTGGTGATCTCGTCAATGAACCAGTAGCGGTGCCCAGTCGGCGTCAACTGCCCGGCGGCGTTCACCAGCCGCGCCAAATCCGCCGCCCGCCAGCCATCCGCCGCCACATGCACGATGCGGCGCGGCGCCGCGCCGCCGGCGATCAGCGCCTCAATGGTCCGCTTGATCTCAACGGACTTGCCAACGCGCCGCGGCCCGCGCAGCGTCGCGAGGCTGCCGGGCGCGAGTTCTGCCAAGACGCCGGCCGTGTAGCGAAACGACGCTTGCGCGGCTTCCCGCAGGTCCGGGTCGTCCCGCACCCAATCCTCGGGCTCGCGCCACCAACGGTTGCCCGCCACAAGCGACTGCTGAATTTCACCCTGCCGCAAGGATCCTCCTGTCCAACCTAGCGCACTAACCACACGCTTCGTCCATGAAAAGGATACAAAATTGAACGACCATGATGCGAAAAAGTATACTTTTTCAATGGCGAGATGTAAGAAAGGCTATCCGCACACGCTTTCCGCGACAACCGGTTGGATTTAGCGCCAATCCTCCGCCGGTCGTTTTCTAAGGTAGGATGGCGGCTTGCCGGCAACCGTATGGGGAGGGGTTGTGCTGGTTATCGGGGCCGTTTTCGTCGCGCGCGGTGTGCTGCGGCGGGAGACGTAGCGCATGGGGCACTACATTCTGCGCCGGATGCTGCTGATTCCGGTGACGTTGCTCGGCATTCTGCTGGTGGTCTTCGTGCTTGCGCAGTTCGCGCCCGGCGGCCCCATCGAGCAGATCATCGCCCGGGCGACGATGGGGCAGATGTCCACCACGGGCTTCTCTGCCGGTGGCGATGGCGGCGCGACCACGGCGCAAGGGATGGACACGGCGGCGGCCGCGCAGAACGCCGCGACCTACGGGCTCGACCCCGCCCTCATCGAGGACCTCGAACGGCAGTTCGGCTTCGACAAGCCGTTCCATGTGCGCTTCCTGTCCATGGTGTGGAACTATTTGCGCTTCGAGTTCGGCGACAGCTACTTCCAAGACCGGCCGGTGGTCGAACTGGTGCTGGAGCGCATGCCGGTTTCCATCTCCCTCGGCGGCTGGTCGCTGCTGATCATCTACGGCGTCTCCATTCCGCTCGGCGTCGCCAAGGCGGTGCGCGACGGCTCGCGGTTCGATTTCTGGACCTCCACGGTGATCTTCGTCGGTTACGCCATTCCCGGGTTCATCTTGGCGGTGCTGCTCATCGTGCTGCTCGCTGGCGGGCATTACCTGGACATCTTTCCGCTGCGCGGACTGTTCTCGGAGAAATGGGACGAACTCGGCTTCTTCGGCAAAGTGGGCGACTATCTTTGGCATTTGGCGCTGCCGCTCATCACGCTCACCGCCGGTGGCTTCGCCACGCTCACCATGCTCACCAAGAACTCGTTTCTCGAGGAGATCAGCAAACAGTTCGTGCTCACCGCGCGGGCCAAGGGGCTCACCGAGCGGCGCGTGTTGTACGGCCATGTGTTCCGCAACGCCATGCTCATCGTGATCGCCGGTTTTCCGGCCGCGTTCGTGGGCATTCTGTTCACCGGCTCGCTGCTCATCGAGGTGATCTTCTCGTTGGAGGGAATGGGGCTCTTGGCCTACGATGCGGTGATCAAGCGCGACTACCCCATCATGTTCGGCACGCTGTTCGTGTTCACCTTGGTCGGCTTGGTGATGAATCTGATCGGCGACCTCACCTACGTGCTGGTCGATCCGCGCATTGATTTCGAGACGCGGTGACGCCGGTGAAGCTCACGCCCTTGGCGCGCCGCCGCATCGCCAACTTCAAGGCCAACCGCCGCGGCTACTATTCCCTTTGGGTGTTCCTCGCGCTGTTTGTGGTGTCGCTGCTCGCGGAGTTCATCGCCAACGACAAACCCATCGCCGTCTACGCGGACGGCAAGCTGTGGTTTCCGGTGTTCGAGCGCCTGACCGAGGCGGACCTCGGCGGCGAGCTGCCGGTGGCGGCGGACTTGGCCGACCCCTATGTGCGGCAGCTGGTTGCGGAAGCGGGCGGCTGGATCCTGCGCCCGATCGTCCCCTACAGCTACGACACCGTGGACCTCTACATCGAGAGCGCCGCGCCGGCGCCGCCCTCCGCCCGCCATTGGCTCGGCACCGACGACAGCTCGAAGGACACTCTCGCGCGCCTGCTGTACGGATTCCGCCTGTCGGTGCTGTTTGGCGTCTCGCTCACGGTTCTCGCTTCCATCATCGGCGTCACCGTGGGCGCTTTGCAGGGCTATTTCGGCGGGCTGGTGGACCTGGTGGGGCAGCGCGTGGTGGAGATCTGGGCCGCCATGCCGCCAATTCTCATCCTGATCATCCTAGCCAGTATCCTCGAGCCGAACGTCGTGGTGTTGATGTTCATCCTCTTGCTCTTCAGCTGGATGGCGCTCGTTGGTGTGGTGCGGGCGGAGTTCCTGCGCGCCCGCAACTTCGACTTCGTTCGCGCCGCGCGGGCGCTCGGCGTGTCCAACCTCGTGATCATGCGGCGGCATGTGCTCCCGAACGCCATGGTGGCGACGCTGACGTTCTTGCCGTTCATCTTGAGCGGCGCCGTCACGACGCTGACGGCGCTCGACTTCCTCGGCTTGGGGCTGCCGGCCGGCTCGGCCTCGCTCGGTGAACTCATGGCGCAGGGCAAGAACAACCTGCAATCGCCTTGGCTTGGTCTGACCGGCTTTTTCACCTTGGCGATCCTGCTGACGCTGCTCATCTTCGTGGGCGAAGCGGCGCGCGACGCGTTCGACCCAAGGCGGATTGTCGGCGCGTCGCAAGCCGTCCCGCCCCCCGGCGCCGCCGCGCCGTAGCTTTCTTGAGTAGCGCTCGCGACAGTGATAGAGTTGCTCTGAAGCGCGGGGGCGCTGCACTTTCCAAACGACTCTCCTGAGCGAGACGGCGCGGGCGCGACAGGCCCGTTGCCCCTTGCCATCACCACAAACACCCCTCCCGAATCACTCAACCGAAGGTCACCGATGAACCTGAAAGACTTAAAAGGCAAGCCCGTGGGCGAACTGATAGAGATGGCCCGCGAGCTCGGGCTCGACAGCCTCGCCCGGTCGCGGAAGCAGGAGGTCGTTGCGGCCATCCTGCGCAAGATGGCCACCAACGGCGAGGACATCTACGGCGAAGGCACGCTCGAGATCCTGCCGGACGGCTACGGCTTCTTGCGCTCGGCCGACAGCTCCTATCTCGCCGGTCCGGACGACATCTACGTCTCGCAGAATCAGATTCGACGCTTCAACCTGCGCACCGGAGACGGCATTGCCGGCAAGATTCGCCCGCCCAAAGGGGGTGGCGAGCGATATTTCGCGCTGCTCAAGATCGACAACATCAATTTCAGCGAGCCGAACGCCAAGAAGCAGAAAATCCTGTTCGAGAACCTCACGCCGGACTTTCCGGACGCGCGCCTCACCTTGGAACGTGGCAACGGCACCAGCCAAGACATCTCCTCGCGCATTGTCGACCTCATCGCCCCCATCGGCAAAGGCCAGCGGGCGCTCATCGTCTCGCCGCCGAAAGCGGGCAAGACGCTCATGCTGCAGAACATCGCGGACTCCATCGCCGCGAACGATCAAAGCGTGGTGCTCATCGTCCTGCTCATTGACGAGCGCCCGGAAGAGGTGACGGACATGCGCCGCATGGTGCGGGGCGAAGTGGTGGCAAGCACCTTCGACGAACCGCCGTCCCGCCATGTGCAGGTGGCCGAGATGGTCATCGAGAAAGCCAAACGGCTGGTGGAACACAAGAAGGACGTGGTGATCCTGCTGGACTCCATCACCCGTCTGGCGCGCGCCTACAACACCATCGTGCCGTCCTCCGGCAAGGTGCTCACCGGCGGCGTGGACGCGAACGCGTTGGAACGTCCAAAGCGCTTCTACGGCGCGGCGCGGAACTTCATCGAAGGCGGCAGCCTGACGATCATCGCCACCGCCCTCATCGACACCGGCTCGAAGATGGACGAGGTGATCTACGAGGAGTTCAAGGGTCGCGGCAACCTGGAGATCCACTTGGAGCGCAAGATCGCGGAGAAGCGCGTGTGGCCGGCCATCAACATTCGCCGCTCCGGCACGCGCCGCGAGGAACGCCTGCTCGCGGACGACGAGCTGCAGCGCGTGTGGATTCTGCGCAAGCTGCTGCACGACATGGACGACATCGCCGCCATTGAGTTCATGGTGGACAAACTCAAGGAGACGAAAACCAACGAGGACTTCTTCCGCTCCATGAGAGGCCGGTAGGGGAATCGCCGCTCGCCTCCAACGCCTGCTCGAAGTAGCCCGCCGCCGCCTGATGGTCTCCTTCGGCGGCGCACAGCCGCCCCATCTCCGCCAGCGTCGCCGGCGCCGCATCCACCTCGAGACTGGCCAGCAAGTGTTCCCGCGCCGCCGCCGCATCGCCGTCGGCGCGGGCGATGCGGCCGAGGGTGAGCAACAGGGAGGCATCCCCGGCGTGGTCGCGCAGCCACTCCCGGGCGTTGGCGCGCCGCTTTCCCGCAGCGCCGCCTAGGGTGCCGTAGCGCAGCACCCAAGAGACGCGCCAGCGCCTCTTGAGGGCGCGGCGCAACACCGCCTCCGCCGCCGCGTCGGCATCGTGGTCGGCGAGCACGTCCACATAGGTCAACACCAGCGGCTCGGAATCGCGCAACTTCCTCGGCATCGCCCGCCAAGTGTTGCGGGCATGCGCCACGGCTTGGGCGCTGCCGCGGCTTTTGACCAAGCGGGCGCGCCATGCGTCGAGATGCACCTCCTCCAACGCCCCGCCACTTGGCAATTCGGGCGCCAGCCGCGCGGCGGCCTCGGCGTCGTCGAGCGCGCGATGCGCCGCCAGCAGACCTTTGAGCACGGTCGCGTGGCGCGGGGCCCGATCGCGCAACGCGGTCAACGTGCGCAGGCTCTGCCGCCACTGCCCGGCGGCTTGCTGGAGCTCGGCGCGCGTCAATTCCACGGCCAGGGACGCATCGGGGAGCGCCGTGGCGGCGCGTTCGAGGATGTCATCCCGCTCGTCGTAGCTGGCGAGGAGGTTCGCGGCCCGTGCCGCGCCCAGATAGTTCGCGAGCGGCGTTCCGCCGGTGTCCACCGACGCCAACAGATCGTCGATCGCTTCCCGCCAACGTCCTTCGGCGAGCCGCGCCGCACCGCGCTGCCCCTTGGCGCGAGCGCGCGTGGCGCGGCGGTCGCCCGTCCATACGACGACGCCGGCGCCGGCGCGCAGCAGGCGGCGCAACACGAACGAGACGCAATACAGCGCCAACGCGAGCGCGATGGCGCACAGCAAGGCGAACCAAACGCTTGTCTCCAAACTCGCCCCATCGTAGGCGACCAGCAGGTAGCCGGGGTCGCGCGCCACGAACAAGGCCACGGCGCCGCCGATGGCAAGCGCGAGAAGCAGAGCGACGATGGCGAGGATCATTGCGGCGTCGACCCGAGGGCCGATCCGTCGCGCTCGGCGGCGGCTCGGGGCAGCGGCGCGGCGTTGCGCCTCAGCTGCCGCAAGCGCGCCAGCGGCCGCGACAGATCCGGCGGCGCGCCGGCCAAGTTCACCTGCCGCAACTCGGCGAACTCGGCGCGCAGCCGCCGCACGGCGTCGTGCTCGGTGTCCAGATAGTCCGCAAGCCACTCGTCGGCGGTCGCCAAGCTGGCATCGAAAACCGCTTGGTGCCGGCGCAGCGCCGCGAGTTGGGCGCGATCCAGCGCCAAGAGCAGGTGTTGTTCCAAGTATTGCGCTTGTTCGGGCGGCAAGAGTGGACGCAGCGCCGCGCCGTCGTGGCGCCGAACGCGCACGAGCCCCTTGAGCCGCGCCAGCGCGGCGCCGAAGAGGGATTGCTCGGCGTTCTCGTCGCTCGCGACCGGCTGACTGGACGCTTGGTTCGCACGAGTGAACTCGGGCAAGCGCAAAGGCAGATCGCGCAAGCCATCGCGCAGCGCCTCCAAGCGCAAGAAGACGCCTTGCAGATCCGCGCCTCGGTAGGCGGCAAGCGCCGCCATGTCTTCCGCGACCAGCGCCCGCACCTCGTGCAAGGCGAAATCGTCGAGCGCGGCGAGCGCTTCGTCCGCGGACTCCAAGAGCCGGCGGGCGCCGGGAACGTCGCGCTCCAGAACCAGGCGTTGGTTTGCTCCGCGCAGCAGGTGCTCCAGCTCGGCGATGCGCCACTGCAACGGGCGGGGAGGCTGTTGCTCGCGGGCGGCGGTCACGGCTTCCGCCAAGGAACCGCGGGTTTCCTCGATGGCCTGTTCTTGGCGCTCCTGTTCTTGGCGCACGCGCGCGAGTTCCGTTCGCAGTTGCGCGGCTTGTCGCGCCGAAGCATCCGCCCGACGCGCCGCGCGTCCCACCTCGGCCAACTCGTCGGCAAGCGCCGCCATGCGCTCGGCGCGCGTCAAGCCGAGCCAATACTGGTAGCCGGCGACGGCGCCGCCGGCCAACGCCAAGAGCAACGCCAAGTACGCGACCCCGCGCCCGGATCGCCCCCGGCGCCGCGGTGCTTCGGCGGCGCGATCGGCCGCCTCCGCGTTCACGTCGTTCGCCGCCGCGGCCTCGCTCGCGGTGTCACCCATTAGTGTTGCGTCATCCGTGCGCTCCTCTTGGGGCGAATTGCGCTCGTTGCCGTTGCCATGCGCTGCCGCCAATGCCCCTATAATCGCCTTCTTTCGCACTGGCCGCTTGCGTTCCGCCCCCTGTGGCGCAACCAGCCATCATCCCAAGGGACACGATCCGATGCCCGGCAACAAACCCAAGCCGCTGTGGGGCGGGCGCTTCTCCGAAGCCACCGACGCCTTCGTGGCCCGCTTCACCGCTTCCGTGGACCTCGATGCGCGGTTATACCATCACGACATCCGCGGCTCCATCGCCCACGCCAACATGTTGCGCTCCATTGGCGTGCTCGACAAGAACGAGCATGCCGCGGTGCTGGACGGCCTCGCCGCCATCGAGCGCGAGATCGAAGCGGGAGAGTTCGCATGGGACGCGGCGCTGGAAGATGTCCACATGAACATCGAAGCGCGGCTGACGGCGCTCATTGGCGAGGCGGGCAAGAAGCTGCACACGGCTCGGTCGCGCAACGATCAGGTGGCCACGGACGCGCGCCTTTGGCTGCGCGACCAGATCGACGCCATCGACGCGGAGATCACGTGCCTCGGGACGCGCTTGTTGGACTTGGCCGCGGCGCACACCGCAACGCCCATGCCCGGCTTCACGCACTTGCAGATCGCCCAGCCCATAACCTTCGCGCACCACCTGCTCGCATGGTTCGAGATGGCGCTGCGCGACCGCGATCGATTCCGCGATTGCCGCCGACGGGTGAACGTGTGCCCCTTGGGCAGCGCCGCGCTCGCCGGCACCACTTTCGCCATTGATCGCGACCGAACCGCCGCGGAACTCGGCTTCGACCGGCCCGCGGCCAACGCCTTGGACGCGGTGAGCGACCGCGACTTCGCCGTGGAGTTTTGCGCCGCGGCCAGCCTCGCCGCCGTACACTTGTCGCGCTGGAGCGAGGAGCTGGTGCTTTGGACATCTCCGCAATGGGCTTTCGCAACGTTGCCGGACGCTTTCTGCACCGGCTCCAGCATCATGCCGCAAAAGAAGAATCCGGATGTCGCCGAGCTGGTGCGTGGCAAGAGCGGGCGCGTGATCGGCAATCTGAACGCGCTGTTGGTGTTGATGAAAGGCCAACCGCTGGCGTACAACAGAGACAATCAGGAGGACAAGCTGCCGCTCTTCGACACCGCCGACACGCTGCGCGACTGTCTGCGCGCCATGACGGGCATCGTCGGCGCCTTGCGCCCGCACCCCGCCGCCATGCGCGCCGCCGCCGAGCGCGGCTTCGCCACCGCGACGGACTTCGCCGACTATCTGGTTGGCAAAGGGGTCGCCTTTCGGGACGCGCATGCAATCGTCGGTCGAGCGGTCGCATGCGCTGCGCAGCGCGGCGTTGGCTTGGCGGATCTCCCGCTCGCCGATCTGCGCGCGCTTTGCGAGCGCATCGGCGAGGATGTGTACGACGCGCTGACGTTGGAGGGCGCGCTTGCCGCCCGCAACCACATCGGCGGCACCGGGCGCGAAGCCACGGAAACCGCCATCGCCGCCGCCCGGCTGCGGCTTGAGGAGAAGTGATGCGAACATTCGCGCGCCATGTGGCCGCCCTGTTGTTGGCGGCGGCCGCGTCCGGTTTGGTGGCCACCTGCGGGCAAAAAGGGCCGCTGCGGCTGCCCGAGGAGGCGTCAATGGTCGCCGAGCATCCCGCGCTTCGGCCCTGAGGCGAAGCGCAGGTGGGTTTTTGCCGCAAGAACGGCGAGCTCGTCGCCGACGGAGTGCGCCTTGCGGACATCGCCGCGGCGGTGGGCACACCGGTCTACGTCTACTCGTGGCCGCGCGTCCGCGAGCGCTACGCGGAGCTGGCCGCCGCTCTCGGCGGCGTGCCGCACCACATCTGCTACGCGGTGAAGGCCAACGGCAACTTGGCGTTGCTGGCGCGCTTGGCGCAACTCGGCGCGGGGTTCGATGTGGTCTCCGGTGGCGAACTCGCGCGCGTGTTGCGCGCCGGAGGCGAGCCGGCGCGGGTGGTGTTTTCCGGCGTGGGAAAGACGCAAGCCGAGATCGATTTGGGCCTGCGCCACGACATCGGCTGCTTCAATGTGGAGAGCGAAGCGGAGCTGGCGCGCATCGACGCGAGCGCGCGCCGGCTTGGGCGGCTGGCGCGCATCGCGGTGCGGGTGAACCCGGACGTGGACGCCGGCACGCATCCCTACATCGCCACCGGCTTGAAGGAAAGCAAGTTCGGCGTTCCCGCGGCCACGGCGCGGGCGCTCTACCGCCGAGCGGCCGCATCGCCCGCGCTCGTTGTCGTCGGTGTCGGTTGTCACATCGGCTCGCAGATCGCCGAACTCGGCCCCTACCGGGAAGCGTTGCGCGCGCTGCTGGACTTGGCGGACGCTCTGGCGCGGGACGGCATCGCGCTTCGCCACATCGACTTGGGCGGTGGCTTCGGCGTGCGCTACGCCAACGAGAACCCGTTTTGCTTGGCCGGTTTCGGACGGTTGGTTGCGGACGCGCTCAAGGGCCGCGAACTCGCCGTGGTCGTGCAACCCGGACGCGTGCTGGTGGCCGACGCGGGCGTGTTGTTGACGCGCGTGGAGTACCTCAAGCCGGGTGCCAACGGACGCGGCTTCGCGGTGGTGGACGCGGCCATGAATGACATGATCCGTCCGGCGCTCTACCAAGCGTGGCACTCGGTCGATCTCGTGGCGGATGGCGGCGCGGCGCCGGCGCGCTGGGACGTGGTGGGCCCGGTGTGCGAGAGCGGGGACTTTTTGGCGTTGGATCGCGCCCTCGCCGTGTCGCCGGGGACGCTGCTCGCCGTGCGCGGCGCCGGCGCCTACGGATTCGCGCTGAGTTCCAACTACAACAGCCGCTGCCGCGCCGCCGAGGTGTTGGTGGATGGCGGCGAGTTCCATGTGGCGCGTCGGCGCGAGGGCGCCGACGACCTGCTGCGGCTTGAGACCATCGTGTGAGCGGGCGCGGTACACGGTTCAAGACGCTGCGCTTTGCGAAGATGCATGGCCTCGGCAACGACTTCATGGTGGTTGACCTCGTCTCGCAAGACGTTCGATCCTTGCCGGAGCGCGCGCGCGCGTGGGCGGACCGGCGCACCGGCGTGGGCTTCGATCAACTGTTGGCGGTGCTGCCGCCGGACGACCCGGACGCCGACTTCCGTTTTCGCGTGTTCAACGCGGACGGCACCGAGGCCGAACAGTGCGGCAACGGCGCCCGCTGTTTCGCGCGCTTCGTTGTGGACGAGGGGTTGACGCCCAAACGCCGCTTGACGTTGCAGACCTCCGGCGGCGTTACGCGCACGGAGTTGCTGCCGGGCGGCAATGTGCGCGTCGCGCTTGGCGTGCCGCGGGTGGGCGCACCGGACCGGGTGGGCGCGCCGGACCGGCAGGGCGCGCCGGCATCGCCCGGCGCGGCGGCCGAGCCGTTCATGGAGCGCGTCGAGGTGGCCGGGCGAAGCGTGGCGCTCACGCCGGTGTCGCTCGGCAATCCCCACGCGGTGGTGTTCGTGCCGGATGTGGCCACCGCGGACGTGGCGGGCGTCGGCGCGGCGTTGCAACGCCACCAGCGTTTCCCCGAGCAAGTCAACGTGGGCTTCCTGCAGGTCGTCGACGGCAAGCTCGGACGACTGCGCGTGTACGAGCGCGGCGCCGGCGAGACGCGCGCTTGCGGCAGCGGCGCCGGCGCGGCCATGGTGGCGGCCCGGCTCCACGGGCACTGGGAAGAACGCGCAACGGTCGCGCTGCCAGGCGGCAAGCTGCGCGCGCGATGGCGCGGCGGGCGCGCCGCGGTGGAGATCGAAGGCCCAGCGGAGGTCGTCTATCGCGGTCGGATCGCCTGTTGACGGACCGCCCACCGGAAGTGCGCGCCAAACAACCGCTTGCCGCGCGGAGAAGGTAGAATGGGCCATTCACAGCCTAGCGGGACGCTTTGCGCGATGATTTCGACCCAAACCCGCCGCACCCCGACTGTCGGCCCCACCGTCGGTGCCGCGACGCCGGACGGGGCCGTGACGGAAGCCGCGGTGGTGGAGTTCCTCTCCACCCACAACGATTTCCTCGAGCGCCACGCGGAGCTGCTCGAACAACTGCAGGTGGGCAAGACGCCGGATGGCATCACTTCGCTTGTCGAACGCCAAGTGGTCGCGCTGCGGGCGCGCAATAAGGACTTGCGCGAACGGCTGCGCGCGCTCGTTGCCAACGCCAAGGTCAACGACCGCATTTTCGCGCGGATGCGCGCGTTGACCTTGGCCTTGCTGGAGGCCGAGGACGAAGCGGGGCTTGATCGGGCATTGGCCACGAGTCTGGTTGCGAACTTCGACGCCGACCACGGCAGGTGCTTCGTGTCCGGCTGGACGCCGAGCGGAGACTACGCGCATCTGGCCGGCGTGAAAGGCGTTCCACCGTTGGCGGCGCTCTTCGCCCAAGACGAGACGGTGTGCGCCGCGTATCGACCGGAGGAATACGGACGCATCTTCCCCGGCGCGAGCTTGGACGGCCCCGGCTCCATCGCGTTGGTGCCGCTGCCCGCTTTCGGCGCCGACGCGACGTTGGCGGTCGGCGCCGCCGATCCGAATCGCTTCACCCCGGAGCTCGGCACCATGTTTCTCACCTATCTCGGCGACGTGCTTGGGCGCACGCTGAGGCGCGTTCTCGCCCCCGCGCCGTGACCAACGCCGCCGGCGCCGTGATCGACGCCGCAGTTGCCGAAGATCCAGCCGCCGGCAACGGCTTGGACGGCGCCGTGGCTCGCTATATTGACCACCTGCGGGTGGAGAGGCGCTCGTCGCCGCACACCGTTGCCGCCTACACCCGCGATCTGCGCCGTTTCGGGGCCGAGGTCGACGGCGTGGCGCTGGTGGACATCCAAGGCCACCATGTGCGCGCCTTCGCCGGGCGCCTGCACGCGCAAGGCATTTCGCCACGCTCCATCGCAAGGCACTTGTCAAGCGTGCGCGGCTTCTTCGCGTTTCTAATCCGGCGCCGCGAGCTCCGCGCCAACCCGGCGAGCGGCGTGCGCGCGCCCAAAGGCGGCCGCCCTTTGCCGAAGACCTTGGACACGGATCAAACGGCGCAGCTATTCACCGGCGCCGCCGAGTCCGATCTGGAGCTGCGCGACCGCGCTATGGTCGAGCTCATCTACGGCAGTGGTCTGCGCTTGGCCGAGTTGGTGGCCGCCAACGTGGCGGATCTGGATTTGCGCGGCGGTTTCGTCACCGTCACGGGCAAAGGCGGCAAGGCGCGCATTGTGCCCGTGGGCACCGCCGCGCAAGCGGCGCTACGCGCCTACTTGGCAACACGCCCAGGCGCGACCGGCGGGGCGCCGCTGTTCACCGCGCGCGGAGACCGGCGTATTTCCGCGCGCAGCGTGCAACTGCGCTTGAAGCGTCTCGCCTTGAGAGCCTCCGGCAACGACGGCGTGCATCCGCACATGCTGCGGCACAGCTTCGCGAGCCACCTCTTGGAGTCCAGCGGCGATTTGCGCGCGGTGCAGGAACTGCTCGGCCACGCCAACCTGTCCACCACGCAGATCTACACGCACTTGGATTTCCAGCACTTGGCGAAGGTCTACGACGCGGCGCATCCGCGGGCACGCGCCAAATCCGGGCGGTAGCCCGCGCCGCGCCGCTCACTCCCCCAAGCGCAGCAATTCGGCGTTGCCGCCGGTGGCGGTGGTGTTCCAAGTGACGCAGCGTTCCACGGCGAACCTCGGCAGGTAGTGTGGACCGCCGGCTTTGGGGCCGGTGCCGGAGAGACCCTCGCCGCCAAACGGCTGCGCGCCCACCACCGCGCCCACGATGTCGCGGTTTACGTAGGTGTTGCCAGCCTTGACCACGGCCATCACGTCCTCGGCGCGGCGGCGCATCCGGGAGTGAACCCCGAGGGTGAGCCCGTAGCCGGCGTTTTGGATTTCCTCCAGTACCGCCTGGAGCTGGGCCGCTTGGAAGCGGACGAAGTGCAAGATGGGGCCGAAGTGCTCCGCGCGCAGCTGCGCTATCGAATCGATTTCGATCAATGTCGGCGGGCAGAATCCGCGCCCTCGCCGCTGCGGGAGGTCGGGGACCGGACACTGGTGCCGGACATGGGAGCGCATGGCGTCGATGTGCTTCGCCAAGCGTTGCCGCGCCGTCTCGTCGATGACCGGGCCCACGTCGGTTGCCGGGTCGGCGGCGTCGCCGACGACCAGGGTGCGCATGGCGCCGATCACCATGTCCAGCAGCCGGTCGGCTATTTCTTCCTGCGCGTACAACACGCGCAGCGACGAGCAACGTTGGCCGGCGGAGCCAAAAGCGGAGGCCACCACGTCGTCCACGACTTGCTCGAGGAGTGCGGTGGAGTCCACGATCATCGCATTCTGTCCGCCGGTCTCGGCGATGAAGGGCACGATGGGGCCGTCTTTCGCCGCCAAGGCGCGTTCGATGCGCTTCGCCGTGGCGGTGGAACCGGTGAAGGCGACTCCGGCGATGGCGGGATGGGCGACCAAGGCGGCGCCGGCGCGCGGGCCGCCGAGCGCGAGCGCCGCGGCGTCCGTTGGCAGGCCGCTCTCGCGCAGCAACTCGAGGACCGTGGCGGCAATGGTCGGCGTCTGCGGCGCGCACGCCGCGACCACGGTGTTGCCGGCGGCCAGCGCGGCGGCCACCTGGCCGGTGAAAATGGCGAGCGGGAAGTTCCACGGCGAGACGCAGGCGAACACGCCGCGACCGTGCATGCGCAACGTGTTCGACTCCCCGGTGGGACCGGGCAGCGGCGCCGCCGCCGCGAACAGGCGCTCGCCTTCGGCGCCGTAGTAGCGGCAGAAGTCCGCCGCCTCGCGCACTTCCGCCACGGCGTCGCGCAGCGTCTTGCCGGCTTCCTTGGCGAGCAACGCCAGGAAGCGCGCGCGGTTTGCTTCGATCCGATCGGCCAAGCGCTCGAAAACGCGGCGACGGTCTGTCGCCGGCGTTCCCTCCCACGCTGGAAACGCCGCTTGCGCTCGCGCCACCAACGCGGCGACGCACGACTCGCCACCTTGCATGAGCGGCGTTTTATCTCGAGCCGCCGCTTCGACGAGGGCATTGACCGCTTTGCCGTCGCCGATGTCCAGGCCGGAGGAGTTCCGCCGCGCCGGGCGGAACAAGCCCACCGGCAGGGGAATGCGCGGATGGGGCGCGCCGTCGCATGCCAACGCCATCGCCATCGGATCCCGCACCACCTCCGCCAAAGGCACGGCATCGTCGAGGAAGCGGTTCACGAAAGAGCTGTTGGCGCCGTTTTCCAGCAGGCGCCGAACCAGGTAGGCGAGCAAGTCCTTGTGCGCTCCGACCGGCGCGTAGACGCGCACAGGTGGACGTCCGGGCGCGCTCGTCTCGCCCATTCGGCGCAGCTCGTCGTAGAGCAGCTCCCCCATGCCGTGCAGACGCTGGAACTCGAAACCGCCGCAGACTCCTGCCGAATCCCCGCTGGAGATTCCGCCTACGCCTTCCACCAGCTCCAGCACCGCCGCCACCGTGTGCGCGTTGTGGGTGGCGAATTGCGGGCGCAGGTTCGTCGATCGCAGAAGGCGCGCGGCGCAGGCGAGGTAGGCGACGTCCGTGAACGCCTTGCGCGTGTAGACCGGATAGCCCGCCAGTCCCTCCACTTGCGCGCGCTTGATTTCCGCGTCCCAGTACGCGCCTTTGACCAGCCGCACGACCACGGGACGACCCAAGCTGTCCAGCCAGTCGATGACGGTCGGCGCGCGCAGCGAGTAGGCTTGGATGGCGAGCCCGAGGCCAGTCCACGACTGCAGGTCCGGGGCCTTCGCCAATCGCTCGAACAGCGCCAGGGACAGTTCCAAGCGCTCGGCCTCCTCGGCGTCGATCGTCAGCGGGACGTTGCCGGCGGCGGCTTCGCGAGCGAGGTCCAGCAAGGTGCCGCCGAGGTCGTCCAGAGTTCGCCCGCGTTGCAGCGGCTCGTAGCGCGGGTGCAGTGCCGAGAGCTTGATGGATATGCCGGATGCCGGGGAGGTTGCGGCATGGTTGGCGGCGGCGACGGCGTGGATGGCGTGGCGGTAGGAGGCGGCGTAGCGGTGCGCGTCCTCGAACGTGCGGGCGCCTTCGCCGAGCATGTCGTAGGAAGAGAGCTGGTCGCCACCTTTGCGCAACGCCTCTTCAATGGTTCGCCCGCGCACAAACTCGCTGGCCAGGATGCGCACCGCGGCCGCCATCGCCGCTCTTGCCGCGGACTCGCCGAGTCGGCCGGCTAGGCGGCCTATCCAACCGCGCGCGTCGCCGGTGACTTCGTCGCCCAAGGCGATGACGCCGCCGGTGAGCATCAACGCCCAAGTGGAAGCGTTCAGAAAAACGGATTCGGACCGTCCCAAATGCTGCGCCCAATTGCCGGTGGAGAGCTTTTCGGCGATGAGCGCTTCCGCGGTGATGTCATCCGGTATCCGCAACAGCGCCTCGCTGATGCACATCAGCGCTACGCCTTCCTCGTTGGAAAGGCCGAATTCCTGCAGAAACAGATCCAAAATGGAACGCTCGGATGCGCGGCGGCGACATCCGGCGACCAAGCGGCGGGCGCGTTCCGTGATGCGGCCCCGCTGGGCGGCGCTGAGAGAGAGGTCGGCGAGGCGCGCCCGCACGGCGTCCTGTTCGCGTTGCCGGCCGGCGACGGCAATAGCGCCCCAGTGATCGACGGTCACCTGTTGCTCGGTTGTCAACTTCGCCGGGCGACACGCATGGGCTTTGGCGCTTGCGCGGTCCTGTCGTTGAGCGGTTGTTTGGACGGGAATGGATGGAACTCGTTTCCGGTCCGAAGCCCGTCCCCATGGCGGTGTACGCGGAAAACAAAAAGGGCTGGAAGGCGCAACGCCTTCCAGCCCTTGTCAGGCGATGTGGTTTGGACGCTAGAAGGACCAACCAACACCGGCGCGAACGCTGGTGCCGTCGCCGCTGTTGGCGATGCCGGCGTTGACGACGATGTTCTTGTTGGCGCCAAGGCGTCCGGAAATGCCGGCTGCCACGCTGGATTCTCCGCCGTGGCTGCCCACGCCAACGCCTACGAAGAACTGCTCGTCCATGTCCGGCGCGTTGGGCACCGCGCTCAACGCCGCGGCCGCCGCGGCCGCTTGACTGACGCGGTCATCCAACATTTGGATCCGCATGGCGTTGTTGTCGATGCCGGCGGCATGGCCCATGAGCACTTGATCATGGGCGTCCAACCGCTGGTCGTGCGCCGAGAGGGTTGCTCCGTGAGCGACCACTCGGCCGTCGAGAGCCGTTATCGCGGTGGCGTGCCCATCCAACCGGGTCATGGCCGTGCCAATCATGGTCGCATGCGTGCCGAGCATTTCTTTGTTCTCGTCGATCATCTCGCGGTTGTCGTCGATGCGCGTGGTGTTGTTGGCGATCTTGGTCGTGTTGCCGTTGATCATTTCGCGGTTGCCGTCGATGCGCTTGGCGTTGTTGGCGATCTTGGTCGTGTTGCCGTTGATCATCTCGCGGTTGCCGTCGATGCGCTTGCCGTTGTTCATGATCCGGTCGGTGTTCTTGCCGATGTTCTGGCGGTTCTCGTCGATTTTCTCGCCGTGGATCTGCAGACGGTCGTTGTGGTCGTCCAGCACCTTGTCGTGCGCGTCCAAGCGGCCCATGGCCGTGCCGATCTTGGTGGTGTTGCTTGCGATCGCGGTGGTGTTGCTTGCCACGGTATCCGCCATGTCGCCGATGTCGTGACCGCCGATCACCACTTGACCGTCCTCGGTCGCTTCGGCGCCGTTGCCGATGGCGATGCTGCCATCGCCAGTGGCCGAAGCCCCGTTGCCGATGGCGATGCCGTTGTCGCCGCCGCCGCCGGTGCTGGTCTCCTCGTAGCCAACCACCAGCACGCCAAGTTCCGGATCCATCGTCAAGGTGACCGTGGTCGTCTCGTCGGCACCCACCGTGGCGCCGTTGCCGATGGCGATGCCGCCATCCGCCTTCACGGTGGCTTCGGCCCCGACCGCCGTGCCGTCAGCCACTTCGTTCATGCCCGTGGATGCCGACCGCATGACGTCCACGCCGGTGTTGGTCAGTCTGTTCAGGCCCTCCGCGACATCGCTGAGCGGCCGGACGTTCTTTTCGTCCATCAACGCCGCTGTGAGCATCCCCATCTCCGCCTCCGTCAGCGGTCCGGCGGTGCGCACGCCATCGGCCTCGGCCACATCCTCGCCAACGGTCCGCAGCCGGTCGTGCAGTGCCTTGCTAATGGACACAAGCTGATCGCCCGTCCTGCCGGCGCAAACGCCGGCATCGGAGTCGTCGCAATCGACCTGCACCAAATACTCGTCAACCGTGCCGTCGTTTCCAGCGTCCAGCGTGAAAAGCGGTTGCTCCTCCGTGTCGGTGCCGCTCTTGGTGACCTCCTGCTGCACGTTGGCGCCGCAGCCGAGAGCCACGGAGTCCTCTTCCGAGCCGTTCTCGTCGTCGCCATCGTCGTGGATTTCGGCGTTGTCCGCGCAACGGTTCGGCTCGATCGCGTCCGCGTGGGCCGGCGTCGCGTTGATGGCGATGAAAAGGCCAACGGACAAGGCGAGCAGGGAGAACAAGCGCGAAGCGACGTGCGAGTTCGGTGCGACGTTGGGTTCCATGTCAAGTTCCTCAATCATGTCAGCGGTGCTGTGGCGCCGACGGAACCCCCAGTCCCGCCGAACGGGAAGGGATTAAACCCTTGCTGCGTGCGACTGTCAACACCCATCGCCACGTTGCGGTTGCGCTGTGCGATTCCGATTAAGATGCTGAAAAACAAAATATAATCAATATGTTAATGGATTGATCCCGCTAACTTGCCTTGGGCAGCGTGGGCGTCCTCTCGCCACGCCGCCCGTGTTTGCGCGTTCGCTACGGACAAGCAACGCCGTTTTGGGCCACGGACATGTTGCCCGCAAACGACCACGCCAAGGTATGCGACATACTTGCTCACGCACGGTGCGCGGGCGGTCGTCGGCGACGGTCTCGAGTGTTCCACATGGTTACTCGAAGACCTTGGCCACGGCGGTGTCCGCCCCCTCTTTGAGCACGCGCAAGTCGTGGTAGCAAACGGCGGTCACCACTGAGCTGAAGCTCATCGTCGCCGCCCCCACCAAAGCGGTCGTGAACCGGCCGACTGCCGGGGCGACATCGGCCGCGACGTTTGCGAACACCAGACTGCAAGCGGTCTCGACCACCAAGAGCAGGATCAGCAATCCGAACAAAGGAACCTTGTGTCCCCGTGTGAGCTCGTGACTGCGGCGCAGCGCCGATCCGAAACGGCGTTCCACCACTGCGGCCGGAATGGCAACCCAGAGCACCAACGCCAAGATGATGCCCGGCAAGACGAACAGCAGGATGCCGGCAAAGACGGCGAGGACCACCGGCGCGCCCACCACGGTCGCGCAGGGGATGGCGCGCACGGACTGCCACAACGATTCCCGCGCACTCGACGCGCCGCCGCGCAGGGCGCGCACCACAAGGTAGGCCAAGCCGCCTTCGTTCCACAAACTGCAAAAGAAAAACCAAAGCCAATAGGGGGCCATCGACTTGTAGAAGCCGCTCAACTTGGCGAAGAACTCCAAGAAATATTCGCGACTTTCCGCGGCGTCCTGCGGTGGCGGAGGCATGGTCGGGGCCTCCGGCAACGGGTACAGCGCCACAAACACGCACATCGGCAGGAAGTGGGTGACCACCGCCAGCGCGACAACGGGGACCAGATTCCGCCGGCACACCCCGAAAGAGGTGCGCAACACCTCTCCCACTTGGATCGTCCGCCCCTGGCCCATGAACACCCCTCTTGCTCAGCGGCGAAACGCCGCCTTCAACAACTTGTGAACGCTCCGACGCGCTTCGTTGCCGCAATGCTGCCACAAGCCACGCCGAGAGTGCGCCTGTTGGTGCGCCAGCAGGCGCGCCTGTTGTGGACGACGCGCGAACGCGTTGATGCGTTGAAATCGCTCGGCTGCTTCGCTACAGTGGGGTGCGTCGGGCGGCCGTTGCCGCCCGTTGTTTTTTTGGGAAGGCTGTTTCTTGGTTCGTCGTGGCGGGTCGCCGCGGCAGGCCGCCGAGGGGAGGTTCGATGGTAGCCGAAGCGTCGCCGATTCCCGCCGCGGTGATGCCCACCTACGCCCGCATCCCGGTGTCCTTCGTGCGCGGCGAAGGCAGTTATCTGTACGACGACCAGGGGCGCCGCTACCTTGACGCGCTCACTGGCCTTGCCGTGTGCGGGCTTGGCCATGCCCATCCGCGCGTCACCGAGGCCATTGCCGCGCAGGCGGCAACGCTGCTGCACACATCCAATCTGTACCGCGTTGCCGGGCAGGAACGCTTGGCCACGCGGCTGTGCGCCCTTGCCGGCATGGACAACGCGTTCTTCTGCAACTCCGGCGCGGAGGCGAACGAGGCGGCGATCAAGATCGCCCGCTTGTACGGCCACGGCCGCAACGTCGAAACGCCGGAAGTGGTGGTGGTCGACGGCAGCTTCCACGGTCGCACCATGGCCACGCTCACCGCCACCGGCAACCGCAAGGTGCAGGCGGGTTTCGAGCCCCTCTTGGCGGGATTCGTCCGCGCACCCTACGACGACGTTGACGCGGTCGCGCATATTGCCGCGAACAACAAGAACGTGGTCGCCATATTGGTGGAGCCGGTGCTCGGCGAAGGCGGCGTGCGCATTCCGGCGGCGGGTTATTTGGAGAGTTTGCGTGGCATCTGCGACCGCAACGCTTGGCTGATGATGTTGGACGAGGTGCAGACCGGCAACGGCCGCACGGGACGCTATTTCGCCTTCCAGCACGAGAATCTCACGCCCGATGTGGTGACCACCGCCAAAGGGCTCGGCAACGGCGTCCCCATCGGCGCGTGTTTGGCGCGCGGAGAAGCCGCCAAGATGCTGGTGGCCGGAACCCACGGCTCCACCTTCGGCGGCAATTTCCTCTCCTGCGCCGCCGCCAACGCGGTCATCGACGAGCTGACCGAAGGGCGCCTGATCGAGCGCGCCGGCGCGCTCGGCGAGCGGATGCTGACGACGTTCCGAGAACGCCTGCGCGGCAACAACCGGGTGCGCGACATCCGCGCCAAGGGCTTGATGGTGGCCATCGAGCTCACCGAGCCCTGCACGCAGCTTGTGGCCGCCGCGCTCGAGCGCGGGCTGCTCATCAACGTTGCCACCGAGACCGTCATCCGCCTGCTGCCGCCCCTCAACCTCAGCGACGAGGAAGCCGCCACGGTGGTGGACACGGTGGTCGGCTTGATCGAGAGCAGCGCGTAGCGGCATGGCCGTTCGCCACTTCCTCACCCTTCGGGACTTCACGCCGGAGGAACTTGCGGAACTGGTGGAGCGCGCCGCGGTGCTCAAGGAGATGCACCGCAAGGGCCGGCGCTACCAGCCTCTCGTTGGTCGAACGCTGGCGATGATCTTCGCGCTGAGCTCGACCCGCACGCGCGTCGCGTTTGAAGTCGGCATGGCGCAGCTAGGCGGCGACGCTCTGTTCATCAGCCCGGAAGACTCCCAGCTCAGCCGCGGCGAGCCGGTGGAGGACACGGCGCGGGTGTTTTCCGAAATGGTGGACGCGGTGATGATCCGCACGTTGGAGCACGATCAAGTGGAACGCTTCGCGGCCGCCTCCTCGGTGCCGGTGGTGAACGGCATGACCAGCCGCTTCCATCCCTGCCAGTTGCTCGCGGACGTTCAGACTTTCCAGGAACGGCGCGGCGCGATCGCCGGCGCGCAGGTGGCGTTCGTGGGCGACGGGCACAACATGTGCAACACCTACGTCCAGGCCGCGGCGCTCTTCCGCTTCCAGCTGCGCGTGGCGACGCCGCCCGCCCACCCGCCGGACGCCGCCTTGGTCGCGGCGTCCAACAACGTGCGCGTGACGGATTCGCCGGCGGCGGCGGTGGCCGGCGCGGATCTCGTGGTCACGGACGTGTGGTCGTCCATGGGCCACGAGGCGGAGCGGGCGGATCGGCGCGCCGCCTTCAACGGCTTCCAAATAACCCGCGAGCTCTTGGACATGGCGGCGTCCGACGCCTTGTTCATGCATTGCCTGCCGGCCCACCGCGGCGAGGAGATCAGCCACGACCTGCTCGACGATCCGCGTTCCGCGGTTTGGACGGAGGCCGGCAACCGGCTGCATTCGCAGAAGGCGCTGCTGGAGTTCCTGCTGGTCTCGCCCAGCGGCCTTCGCGGCCGCCCCGCGTAGCCCGCGCCGCCCCGGGCGTCCGTCCCCGCAACCCTTGGCGCCCGCGCCCGCCACGGTGAAAGCGCCGCTGCTGACCGCTGAGAGCTTGTCTTGCGCGGTTTCCGAGCGGGTGCTTTTCGACGACCTGTATCTGGTGGTGGCGCCCGGTGATCTGGTGGAAGTGCATGGGCCGAACGGCAGCGGCAAGAGCACATTGCTGCGTTGCCTGGCCGGATTGCTCTCGCCGCGGCGAGGTCGCGTGCGCCGCGGCGGCGCCATCGACTACGTGGGGCACAAGTCCGGCGTCTGCGAGCGCATGACCGCGGTGGAGAATCTGCGTTGGCTGGCGCGCCTGCGCGGCGATCCGCCGAACCGCCCCAGCCTCGCCGCGACGATGCGGCGTGTGGGTTTGGGCCGCAGTGGCCACGACCGGTGCGCCGCCATGTCGGCCGGGCAGGTGCGTCGCGTGGCTTTGGCGCGTTTGCCATTGGGCGCGGCGGATGTCTGGCTTCTCGACGAACCGCTAGCGGCTTTGGACGTCGCCGCCGAGCAGCTGCTGCGCGGCATGATCGCCGAGCAGCGTGCCCGCGGGGGCGCCGTGGTGTGCGCCACCCATCGGCCACTCGACGACGGCCGCGCGCGGGGCGAAGGCGCCACCTTGCCGGCCCGCACGTTGCGGCTCGGCGCATGACGCGGTTCTGGGCGCAACTGCGGCGCGAAATGCTGGTGGCGGCGCGCGCGCCCGCCGAGGCCGCCAATCCGCTGGTGTTCTTCGCGCTTTGCGTGTTGTTTCTCGGCGTCGGCACGGACTTCGGCGGCGACCGCGAGTTGGGTCACGGCGCGATCTGGGTGTTGGCGCTGTTCGCCAATGTGCTGGCCGTGGACGGCCTGTTCGCGCGCGACCACGACGACGGCACGCTGGAGTTGATGTTGATTCACGGCCGCCCGCTGCTGCCCGTGGTGTTCGCCAAGCTGGCCGCGCACTGGTTGCTCTGCGGCTTGCCCGTGGTGTTGCTGAGCCCGGGCGCGGCGTTCGTGTTTCTGGACTCCGTGGCGGGAGCGCCGGTGTTGCTGGCGTCCCTTCTTCTCGGCACGCCGATCCTCACCTTGATCGGCGCTGTCGGCGCGGCGCTCACGGTGGGCGTCGGGCGCAGCGGGGTTTTGCTCGCGGTGCTGGTGGCGCCGCTGCAGTTGCCGGTGTTGATCTTCGGCGTCGGCGCCGCGTCCGGCGTTGACGCTTGGGGCGACTTCGCGCGCCTGGTGCTGGCGGCCATGCTCGCGGCGGCGCTCACCGTGGCCCCCTTCGCCATTGGCAAGGCGTTGGCGATCAGTCAGGAATATTGATGCGCGCCCTGCGGGGGCGCGTGCCGGTCGCAAAACTTGACGCATCCGTTAAGGTCTTCGCAAGTAGACGAGAGGCGTGGGCGGGCCGTGTTGACGAGTTTGCGCAACCCGCGCGTGCGCGACGTGGTGCGGCTGCGCGATCGGCGCCACCGCGAGGCGCAAGGCCGCTTCGTCGTCGAAGGGCGGCGGGAACTGGCATGCGCCGCTGACGCCGGCTTGGCGTTGCGCGCGTTGTTTCACTGTCCCGAGCTGCCGGCGGGCGCCGACGCGGCATTGATCCGCCGCTTCGCGGAGACCGGCGCGGTGTGCGAGCCGACCAGCCGCGCCGTGTTCGAGCGCATGTCGTACCGGCGCACGCCCGACGGCTTGCTCGGCGTTGCGGACACGCCGCAGCTCGCCTTGAGCGCGCTCGCGATCGCCGCGAGCCGGTGTGGAACGGGCCAGCTCTGGCTGGTGGCCGCCGCCATTGGCGTGCCGGGCAATCTCGGGGCCATGTTGCGCAGTGCCGACGCGGCCGGCGCGAGCGGCGTGCTGGTGGCGGATGCGGCGGTCGACGTGTTCAACCCCAATGTCGTGCGCGCCAGCGTGGGCGCCTTGTTCAGCGTGCCGCTCGCCGTCGCCGGCGCCGCCGCGCTGCGCCAATGGCTTGACCAGCGCGGTTTGCGCGTGATTCTGGCCGACCCGGCGGCCACCGACGAGTACACGACGGCCGATTTCACCGGCGATCTGGCCATTGTCGTGGGCAGAGAAAGCACCGGGTTGGACGCCGGCTGGCGTCGGGAACGCTACGAGACGGTGCGCTTGCCCATGACCGGGCGCGTGGATTCCTTGAACGCCGCCGCCGCGGCCGCGGTGTTGCTGTTCGAAGCGCGCCGGCAGCGGCTCGCTGTCACCCAAGCTTGACCGACCTCTCAGGCGAACAAGGCGCCCACGCTCTCGCCGGTGTGGATGCGGCGGATCGCCTCGGCCAGCAGCGGCGCGACCGATAGCACGGTCACTTTCTCCAAACGCTTCCCCGGCGGCACTTCCACGGTGTTGGTGACGGTGAACGAAGCGATGGAGGACTCGCGCAGGTTGTCTATCGCGTGACCGACCAGCACGCCGTGGGTGGCACCGGCGAACACGCGCCGAGCACCGGCGGCGGCCAGCGTGCGGGCGGTCTCCGCCATCGTGCCGCCGGTGGCGATCTCGTCCTCGAACACCACCGCGTCCTTGTCCGCCACATCGCCCACCACATGGCCTTGCCGCACCTCGGTGTCGCTGACGCGGCGCTTGTCGATGATGGCGAGCGGCACCCCCAGGCGCGAGGCGAACTTGCCGGCGCGTTTGGCGCCGCCGGCGTCCGTGGCCACCACCACGGCGTTGTCCACATCGCAGGTCTTCTCGATGTGGGCGGCGACGATGGGGATGGCGGTGAGGTGATCCACCGGAATGCTGAAGAAGCCATGCACCTGCTCGGCGTGCAAGTCCATGGTGAGCACGCGGTCGGCCCCGGCGGTGTGCAGCAGATCCGCGATGAGGCGGCCGGCGATGGAGATGCGCGGCGCGTCCTTCTTGTCCGAACGGCCATAGGAGAAGTACGGAATGACGGCGGTGATGCGGCGCGCCGACGCGCTGCGCAGCGCGTCGAGGGTGATCAAGAGCTCCAAGATGCGGTCGCTCGCCGGCTCGGTGAACGCCTGCACCACGAACACGTCCCGTTCGCGCACGTTCTCGTCGACTTGCACCGACAGGTTGTCGTTGGAAAAACGCGAGATGGTCATGCCGCTGCGGGCAATTCCCAAGCGTTCGCAAATTTCGTCGGCGAGGCCGGGGTTGGAACGGCCCGCGAACACGCGCAGCTGGTCGTTCATCGACATGTTGCCCTCTTGTTGAAAAACCGTTGACCGCAAGGCCAGCCACTACCCGTCACAGCGCCGCCAGCCGTTGCATCTGTTCACCGAGCACATCGAACCGTTTGCGCAACGCCCGGCCCTTCTCCCGCTCCTTCGCCACCACCGCTTCCGGCGCTTTGGCGAGAAAGCCGTCGTTGCCGAGCTTGGCGTCCACGCGGGCGAGATCCTTGGCCACCTTGTCCATCTCCTTGCGCAGCCGCGCCTGTTCCGCCGGCGCATTGACGATGCCCGCCAACGGCACCAACACTTGGAGATCACCCACCACTTCGGCGGCCGCCGGGGGCGGCGTCGCGGCCGCCTCCACCCAAGCCAGCGTTTCCACCTTCGCCAAGCGTTTGAGCGGCGTTTGCGTGGCGGCGAGCAGCTCTCGATCCCGCTCGGCGCCGCCGCGCAGCAGCACCGGTACGGCCTTGCCGGGGGCAACGTTCATCTCGCCGCGCATGTTGCGGACGGCGGTGACCACGGCCTTCAGCCAGCGCAACGCGGCGTCCGCTTCGGCGTCTTGGGGGAAGTCCTCTGCGCTGGGAAAAGGCTGGCGCATGATGGTGCGGTCCGCGGACGTCGTTCCCGCCTTGGCAGGGGCCACGTTGCGCCACAACGCTTCGGTGACGAACGGCACGATGGGGTGCGCGACGCGCAGCAACGCCTCCAACACCTCCACGAGCGTGCGCCGCGCCGCCCGCGCTTGCCGCGGATGGGCGTCGGCGTCGAACAGCACGGGCTTGGCGAGCTCCAAGTACCAGTCGCAGTACTCGTGCCACGCGAATTCGTACACCGCGTTGGCGTACAGGTCGAACCGGTAGCGGGCGATGGCTTGCTTCGAGGCCGCCACCAGCTGGCCGAGGCGCGAGCGTATCCACCGATCAGCCAAGCTCGGCGCCTCCGCCTCTTCGCCACCCGCCGGCGCATGCGCCAGCACGAACTTCGCCGCGTTCCACAGCTTGTTGCAGAAGTTGCGGTAGCCCTCGATGCGCTTCAGGTGAAAGGCGAGGTCTCGGCCTTGGGACGCCATCGCGCAGAAGGTGAAGCGGAGCGCGTCGGTGCCGTAGGCGGATATGCCGTTCGGATACTCCCGGCGCGTGCGCTCCGCTATCGCCGCCGCCATCTTCGGCTGCGTCATGTTGGCGGTGCGCTTGGCCACCAGATCTTCGGTGGAGACGCCGTCGATCAAGTCGAGCGGGTCCAAACCGTTGCCGCGCGTCTTGGACATCTTGGCGCCGCTCGCGTCGCGCACCATGCCGTGGATGTAGACCTCGCGGAACGGCACCTCGCCGGTGAACTTGAGCGTCATCATGATCATCCGCGCAACCCAGAAGAAGATGATGTCGTAGCCGGTGAGCAGCACGTTGGTGGGATGGAACGCGGCGATCTGGGGCGTCCGCTCCGGCCAGCCCAGGGTGCCGAACGTCCACAGCGCGGACGAAAACCAGGTGTCGAGCACGTCGTCGTCTTGGCGCAGCGGCACCTCTGGGGCAATGCCGTGACGGGCGCGCGCTTCGGCCTCGTCGCGCGCCACGTAGACGTTGCCGGCGTCGTCGTACCACGCCGGAATGCGGTGCCCCCACCATTGTTGGCGGCTGATGCACCAATCCTGAATGTCGCGCATCCACGCGAAATACATGTTCTCGTATTGTTTCGGCACGAAGCGCACGGCGCCGTTCTCCACGGCGCGAATGGCCGGTTCCGCCAGCGGCGCGATCTTCACGAACCACTGATCAGTGAGCCACGGTTCGATCACGGCTTCCGAACGGTCGCCGCGGGGCACGGTGTGGGTATGCTCCCGCACCTGTTCGAGAAGGCCAGCGGCGGTTAGGTCCGCCACCACGCGCTGTCGCGCGTCGAACCGGTCGAGGCCGCGGTACGCCTCCGGCGCGTTGTCGTTCAGGCGCGCTTCGGCGGTGAAGATGTTCACCAAAGGCAGGTTGTGGCGGGCGCCGACGGCGTGGTCGTTGAAGTCGTGCGCCGGCGTGATCTTCACGCAGCCGGAGCCGAACTGCGGATCCACGTGTTCGTCCGCAATCACGGGAATCCGCCGTCCGACCAGCGGCAACACCACGGCGCCACCCACCAGCGAGCGGTAGCGGGCGTCGTTCGGATGCACGGCCACCGCGGTGTCGCCGAGCATGGTCTCCGGGCGCGTGGTGGCGACAACCACATGGTCTTTGCCGTCGTCGGCGCGGGCGCCGTCCGCCAGCGGATAGCGGAAGTGCCAGAGGTGGCCGCGCTCCTCCACGTTCTCCACTTCCAAATCCGAAATGGAGGTGCGCAGCTTCGGATCCCAGTTCACCAAGCGTTGGCCGCGGTAGATGAGCCCCTCCTCGAAGAGCCGCACGAACACTTCCAAGACGGCGCGCGAGAAGCCCTCGTCCATGGTGAAGCGTTCGCGCGCCCAGTCCACCGAAGACCCCATGCGCCGTATCTGGCCGGAAATGCCGGCGCCGGTGCCGCGCTTCCACTCCCAGACCTTGTCGATGAACGCATCGCGTCCCAAGTCCGCGCGGCGCACGCCTTGCGTCAGCAGTTGCCTCTCCACCACCATTTGCGTGGCGATCTGGGCGTGGTCGGTGCCGGTTTGCCACAGGGTTCGCCGCCCCTGCATCCGGTGGTAGCGGATGAGGGTGTCCATCAGCGTGTGTTGAAACGCATGCCCGATGTGCAGCCGGTCGGTGACGTTCGGCGGCGGAATGACGATGCAATACGCCGCGCCGTTGCCGCTCGGCGCGAAGTGGCCGGAGCGTTCCCACTCCTCGTACAAGGCGCCTTCGATGGCGCGCGGGTCGAAGGCGCCGTCCACGCTCGTGTGGACGCCGCGGGGGCACGGGTCGGTCATTCCCAGTCGTCGAGTTCGTGATGGAACAAAGGATACCCGCGTTCGCGGTAGCGGCGGTATTTCGCCCGCCCTTCGGCGCGCTCGCCGGCAAGCACGATTTCGGAGACGCGCTCGAAGCCGGCGAAGAAATCGGGAATGTCCGGCGCCAAGTTGACGAGCACTTCGCGGTGGACGGGCGCGTCGGACTCGGCGGCCACGACGATCGGCGCCGTCGGCGGCGCGTCCGGCATCAGGCGCGCGTGCGGCAAGAACCGATCCGGCGGGTAATCCCAGAGCAGCGCGTCGATCGCTTCGAGCGCGCGCTCCGGCACCCGCACATGGACGCGCTTGCCGGCCGCCAAGGCGCGGCCGGCCAATCGGCAGGTGAAGCGTTGCCGGGCGATTTCGTCCACATCCGCGAGGATGTAGAAGTCCACCCGCGTCACCGCCGCCGCGCCGCGGCCTCGAGTGCGCCGGTCTTGGTCGTGTAGCGCATGGGCGTCCCTTGCATCCCGCTGCCATCCCGCTGCCATCCCGATTGCGGGATTGTACAAAGAGGAGCGTGCTCGAAAGTGCCGTAGGCCGTGAAGCCGTGAGGTCGTGAGGTAAAGAGTATAGTTCCATCCACTGAACCAAGGGGTGCGTGTGTCGCGAATCGCTAGTGAGGCCGCGCCGCAAGGACATCTGTGAAGGCAGTGCAAGCCAAGGCAACGACGACGGGCATGGACGCGGCCACCGCCGGGGACGATTTGCGGCTGCTTTGCAACGGCGCGAGCTGGGATTTGGCGGCGATCCAAGGCTTGTGGACAACAGCGCAGTACCTGCGTCTTACGGACCATGCGCGACAGTTGATCGAGTTCACCGACGGCCGCCTGGAACCTTTGCCCATGCCCACGGACCGCCACCAGACGATTTCCCGGTTTATGTTTCTGGCCTTGGCGCGCGCTGCGGAGCGTCTCGGCGGCGTTGTGCTCTACACGCCCTTGCGCTTGCGCGTCCGCGAGGGGAAGTTCCGCGAGCCGGACATCCTTTTGCTGCGCGACGCCAACGACCCGCGCCGCCAAGACGATTTTTGGAGGGGCGCCGACCTCGTGCTGGAAGTAGTAAGCCCAGGCAATCCTGGGCGCGACATCCAAGACAAGCGGTTGGACTACGCCGAAGCCGGCATCCCGGAATACTGGATTGTCAATCCAATCGACGAAACGGCAAGGGTGTTGACGCTTGCCGCCAATGGCTACGTCGAACAGGACGTCTACGCGCGGGGCGCACAGGCCCCGTCCACCCTGCTCGGCGGCTTCGCGGTGGCCGTGGCGGACATTTTCGACGCCGAGTGAAGGCGCGGCGCTGCCGCGGGCGCGCTACTCCCATTCGGCCCGTCCAAGCGCTCCACCGACTCCGTAGAAGTCCACCCGCGTCACCGCCGCCGCGCCGCGGCCGCGGCCTCGAGGCCGGGCCGTTGCCGGTGCCGGGCGCGTCCGGTGGCGGCGGTGCGCCGGGGCGAACGCGGCGGCCGGCGCGCGGCGGTTTCCGCCGGGCCACCGTCGGCCGCGACGTCCAGCAAATACTGGAAGAGCGCCGCCACCGGGCGCCCGGTGGCCTTCTTGCCGCCCACATAGGCCGCGCCGGCGATGTCGAGGTGCGCCCACGGGTAGTTGCCGGCGAAGCGTGACAGAAAACACGCCGCGGTGATGGAACCGGCGGCGCGCCCGCCGATGTTCTTCATGTCCGCGAACTCGCTCTTCAGCGCTTCCTGATAGTCGTCCCAGAGCGGCATGCGCCAGAGCCGGTCGTGCGCCGCCTCGCCGGCGGCGGCAAGCGCATCGGCCAACGCGTCGTCGTTGGCGTACAGTGCGCTCGCGTGGCTGCCAAGGGCCGTCACTTGCGCACCGGTGAGCGTTGCCACGTCCACCACGGCGCGGGGCTTGAAGCGTTCGGCGTAGGTGAGCGCGTCGCACAGCACCAAGCGGCCTTCGGCGTCCGTGTTCAGAATCTCCACCGTCTTGCCGGACATGGTGGTGACGATGTCGCTCGGGCGGGAGGCCCGGCCGCCGGGCATGTTCTCGGCGGCGGCGGCCATGGCGACGATGTGCAGCGGCAGCTTCGCCACCGCCGCGGCCTTGAGCGCACCCAACACCGCGGCGGCACCGCACATGTCGAACTTCATCTCGCCAACCGAGGCGCCGGATTTCAAGTTGATGCCGCCGGTGTCGAAGGTGATGCCCTTGCCGATCAGCACGATCGGGGCGCCGCCGGAGTCGTCGCCGCGGTAGTGCGCGACGGCCATCGTCGCCGGTTTGTCGCTGCCTTGGCTGACGGAGAGGAAGGCGCCCATACCAAGCTCCGCCATCCGCTCCTCGTCCACCACATCGACGGCGACCTTGTCCGGCGCCTCGGCCGCGAGGCGCTGCGCTTGGCTTGCGACGAACACCGGATCGCAAACATTGGGCGGCTGGTACGACGACTTCCGGCGCCAGCGCCGCGGGCCCCGCCTCTCGCCGCCGAGCCGTTGGCGCACTAAAACGTCGTACACCCAGCGAGGCGGCACCGCAGTTGATCCTGCAGGCCTACCTGCAGCGCATCGTCAACGGCGGCGGGCGCATCGAGCAGGGCTATTTCACGCTGTAGCGGAAGTGGTTGAGAGCAAGGGGCGGAAAGAAAGACTGGCTATTTGGGCGCGGAAGGTGTATCAAGTCGCGCATGGAGAAGAGCGAAGCGGCGGCGGAACGCTTGAACGTGGTGGTTCGGGAGGTGTCGGTGCGTCCGGCGCGGGCGGACGAGCGCCGGCGGTGGGACGGTCTGATGGCGGAGCACCACTACTTGGGATTCAAGCAGTTCGCGGGCCGTGGTCTGCGGCATGTGGCGGAGTGGCGGGGCCATTGGGTGGCGCTGGTGGGCTGGCAGTCCGGGGCGTTCAAGTGCGGCCCGCGGGATCGGTGGCTGGGATGGCATCGCTCGGTGCGGTTCCGGCGTCTGCACCTGATCGGGAACAACACGCGGTTCCTGGTGCTGCCGGAGGCGTGGGGGGTGCCGGGTCTGGCGTCGCGGCACAACGGCCGGTACACGGACGCGCAGGGTTCGCGCAAGGAGATGTACGTGCGCCCGCTGCGCCGGAAGGCGCGGGAGCGACTGGCGGACGCGGTGGATCGCGTGGAGTGGGGTTCGCCGAAGGAGTGGTCGGCGCCGTGGCGGGCGGACGAGCTGCGGTCGCTGCGGGACCTGTTCGCGGAGTTGCCGGACTGCCGGCGCGACCAGGGGAAGAAGCACCGGCTGGCGACGGTGCTGTCGCTGGTGGCGCTGGCGCGGCTGTCGGGGCGTTCGGGGCCGGCGGCGGCGGAGCGGTACGCGAAGGCGCTGTCGCAGGAGGAGCTGGCGGCGGTCGGCGCGTGGCGGAACCCGCGCGCGGGAACGCGGGAGGCGCCGTCGGACTCGACGTTCCGCCGGGTGATGGCGGACACCGACCCGGACGCGCTGCGGCAGGTGCTGTCGCGCTGGTCGGCGCCGCGCGCGGAGGCGGACGCGGCGCGCGAGGAGACCGCGGCGCGGGAGCGCGAGGCCGCGGCCACGGCGGCGCTGCTCGAGGACGTGGACGTGCGCGGGCGGATGGTCACGCTCGACGCCCTGCACTCGTCATACGACACGGAGCGCCGCCTGATCGAGATGCACGGCGCCGACTATCTGTTCGCGGTCAAGGCCAACTGCACGGAAACCTTCGAGGCGCTGGCGGCGCTGGACTGGGACGCGCCCGGCGTCCGCCGCCACGAGGCGCCGCCGGAGAAGGCGCGCGGGCGCATCGAGCGGCGCGCCGTCGCCGCGCTCGACCTGCCGAAGGGCATGCTGAACTTCCGCCACGCCCGCCAGGCGTTCCGCGTCCGCCGCCAGCGCGCCGTCGTCAAGACCGGCAGGATGGCCGAGGAAACCGCCTACGGCATCTGCTCGGTCGCCGCCGAGCGGGCCGGCCCCGAACGCCTGCCGGCCTGGAACCGCGGCCACTGGATGGTCGAGAACGGCAACCACCACCCCCGCGACGCCAGCCTGGGCGAGGACGCCTGCCGCGTCCGCGCCCGCCACGCGCCGGCCAACAACGCCACCATGAACAACATCGCCCTCGCCGTCGTCCGGCACCGCGGCTTCCGCTTCGTGCCCGAAGCCATCGACCACTTCCCGATGCGCCGCGTGGACGCCTTCGACGCCGTCCTCTCGCCCGACTGAGCATCCCCGCAAGTCCATCGCCGCATTCCCGAGCGCTCCGGCGATCCCGGGCGGCCGCCATCCCCGCGCAAGGGCGGAAAGCGGCCGCAAGCCGCGCCAAAGACGAACTCGAACGCCGCCCGAAGGCCGGTCGCGCACCGCATCGCGCTCAACCCGCCACGCCGCCCTGCCAAAACGCGCCCCGTCCTTAGCGTGAAAACACCCTGGCGCATCGAGCGGGAGTACCGCCTCGGGCGCGGGCGCACGGACTTGCTGGTGCTGTGGCCGCGGGAGGCCGGAGCGCCCTACGACCTGTGGCGGCGCTTCGTGATCGAGTGCAAGGTGCTGCGCGACTCGGACCGCCGGAGCTTGGAGGCCACCGTCGAGCGGGGCGTGGAGCAGACCCTCGGCTACATGAAGAAGTGCGGGGCCGAGGAGGGGCATCTGGTGGTGTTCGACCGCCGCGAAGAGCCGGCGGCGCCGCGCCTCGGCGGGGAGCGCGAACGCGGCGTGGCCGTCTGGACGCTGTAGCGGGCCGGCCGCCGCCAGCGCAACAGCGTTTCCCCGAAGCCCACGCCGGCGTGGGCCGTCAATCTGCGTGGTAAGGTGTTTGGCGCGGCCCGCGAACGTTCTGAAACGCCACCGTGCATCGCGGGGCCGCCAGCCACCGGAGGACGACCATGCTGCTGCCCAACACCTTCCGCGAGAAACTCAACCGCGGCGAACCCACCATCGGCACCCATTTCCTGTTCGCCGATGCGGACATCCCCGAACTCATTGGCGAAACGGGCATGTTCGACTACGCCGAATACGTGGCCGAATATTCCGCGTTCGACATGCGCCTGCTTTATCACCTGGCGCGCGCCGGCCAATGCGGCGGCTTGCCGCTGATGATCAAGCTGGATCAGGAGGGGCAGAGCTTTTGGGCGCAGGCGGCCCTCGGCGCGGGTTTCGTGTCCGTGTTGTTCACGGATGTGCGCACCGCGGCGGACGTGGACGCCTGCCACCGCGCCATCGCGCCGGACACGCCGAACACCGGCGGCCTCATGGGCGTGAAGCTGCGCCGCCCCGCGCTCGGCAGCTACAGCATGGACGGCTATTTGGAGCAACTCGAATCCACCGTGTTCGCGATCATGATCGAGAAGAACATCACCGTGGACAACATCGACGAAGTGCTTGAACGGGCCAAGGACCGCGGCGTGGACATGACGCAGTGGGGGCCGGCGGACTTCAGCTTTTCGCGCGGCCAAATGCGGCTGATGGGCTCGCCGGAAATCCGCGTCTTTGAGGAGAAAGTGATCGCGAAATCGCTGGAATACGGCATTCGACCGCGCATCGAGATAGGCGCGGTGGAGCAGGCGAAACGCTACTTGGATCTCGGCGTGCGCGATTTCTGCATCGGCTGGGACCGGATGATCGTTCGCGCGGCGTGGGCGAATCTAGGTGAAGGTTTGAGAAAACTAATGGAGACTGCCTAGGCGCGCCCCTGCGGGGCGCGTTGGAGTTTGCTTCGCAAACTCTGGCGCTTGGCGCGGGTCTAAGATGCGCCCTAGGGTGCGCGCGCCTGCGGGGCGCGTTGGAGTTTGCTACGCAAAACTCTGGCGCTTTGACGCGGGTCTAAGATGCGCCTTGGGAGGCGTGTTGAGTCTGCTTCGTAACTTCGGGGGCGAGCAGGGGGCGGCCAAGCCCCTGCCGGTGCGCGTTGTGGTAGTGCAGCAACGCCGGCGCTGCGCTGCGTGGACTCGGCCATCTTGTAGTCCTCGGCCAACACCACGTTGTTGAAGCCGACGAATCGCTCGGCGTAGTCGCGCTCGGGATGCTCCGGATCCTCGAAGTACGCCTTCACATTCGCCGGCACATAGTAGCTGTGCGCTGTTCTTGAGCGGCGCGGGTCGTCGCCTTCCGGGAACATCCGCAACACGTCCACAGCATAAGGATCCACCAACAGAATCGTGTTTGGATAGATGAAATACACGGTCAGCGTGGCAAGGCGGAACGGCCATTCGCGCAAGTTTCCGAACGCCTTGCCGAACTCCTCGAAACGCCTGATGTTGGCGAACACCATGCGGTAGTTGCGCTCGAACACGTCGTGGGTTTGCAGGTCGCCGCGGATTTCCGTGGCGAGGCTTTCGCGGTGCAGCACGTCGAAGTGGTAGTTCTCGCCGAACGTGTCGATGGCCAATTTCCAATTCACCTCGGCGCGCAGCACTTGCGCGGCCGCGTAGCTGTGCTCCGCCAACTTCCAATGCCGCATGTCGTCGGCCAAACCGCCCAGCGCCGCGTCCACGTCCACGGCGCCGCCCGGCGTTGGCTTCACCCACAACATGCCGTGGCGTTCGGCCGCCGGCAGCTCGATCAGGCCGAAATCGTCCTTGTTCACCGCGCCGAAGCGCGATTCGCGGTACACGGCGACAAGGTGGCCGTTGCCGTTGTAGGTCCATGCGTGGAACGGGCAGCTGAAGCGACCGCCGGCGTCGCGCCCATCGGCGACGACCTGCGCCCCGCGGTGGCGGCAGGTGTTGGCGAAGGCGTGGAACACGCCATCCTCGTCGCGCGTCATCAAAATGGGCAGGCCGGTCGCGCTGTCCGCCCAATACGTGCCGTTGGCCGGCAAGTCCGCGGCAAGCCCCATCAAGAGCGGCGTCTCGCGGAAGAAGACGCGCCGCTCGTCGGCAAGCAGGCGCGGACAGGTGAAGTCCGCCAGCGGGCTGCGCACGACGCCTTCGCCCGCCAGCGGCCCGCCGTTTGCCAAGCCGTCCTTGAGGATGGCGAGCAAACGCAGGCGTTCTTCCGGCGGCATGGCCCGTCAACCCCCGGCTTCCGCAGACTCGCGCGCCGGCATCGGCACCACGTTGTCCGGCGGCCCGGGCTCCACGAGTTCCGCCAAGTCGGCACCTTCCACCATCGACTCGATGGCGCGCTTTATGGCGCGGTAGTCGAAGGTGTCGCAGGCGCGCAGCAGCGTGTCCAAGGCCGGCCGCAACTCGCTCCACGGCGTGTGCGACTCGGCGGCGCAGAGGATCTTGCGGTGTTCGGTGCCGGCGGCGTCGCCGGTGAGCAACTCTTCCTTCAGCTTCTCCCCCGGCCGCAAGCCGATGAACTCGATTTCCACGTCGCCGTGCGGATTGGTTTCGTCGCGCACCTGGTAGCCACGCAGACGGATGGTCTTGCGCGCCAGTTCTTGAATGCTAACCGCTTTCCCCATGTCCAACACGAACACCTCGCCGCCGGTCGCGAGGCTGGCGGCCTGCAACACCAGCTCCGCGGCTTCGGAGAGCGTCATGAAGTAGCGCGACGCCTCGGCGTGGGTGACGGTCACCGGCCCGCCCTTGTCGATCTGGTCGAGGAACAGCGGCACCACCGATCCGGAGGAAACCAGCACGTTGCCGAAGCGCACAACCGCGAAGCGGGTCTTGCCGCTGCGCTCCTGCAGCGCCTGCAGCGTCATCTCCGCCAAACGCTTGCTTGCGCCCATGACGCTGCGCGTGCGCACCGCTTTGTCCGTGGAAATGAGAATGAACCGCGACACGCCGGCGGCGAGCGCCGCCTGCGCGGCGCACAGCGTGCCGAAGGTGTTGTTCTTGATGCCTTGCGTGACGTTGTTCTCCACCAAGCTGACATGTTTGTACGCCGCGGCGTGGTAGACGGTGTCCACCCGGTGCGCCCGCAAGGTGCGTTCCACCAACGCGCCGTCGAGCACGGAGCCGAGCACCGCCACCACCGGCGCGCGGCCGTCGGCGCGGCTGCGGTTCAGTTCGTTCTCCACGCGAAACAAGGCGTACTCGTTCTGATCGAGCAAGACCAGGCGGCGGGGCTGCAACCGGGAGATTTGCCGACACAACTCCGAGCCGATGGACCCCCCGGCGCCGGTGACGAGCACGGCGCGGCCGGCCACGGAACCGCGCAGCAAGTGGGGCAGCGGCGAGACTTCGTTGCGGCCGAGCAAGTCGCCGATGTTGATTTCGCGCACGCCGGCGAGGGGATCCGTGCCGGACACCCAATCGTCGAAATCCGGCACCACGCGCACCCGCACGGGATACGGCTCCAAACTCGCGATCACGTCGCGGCGCTCGGCCACCTTGGCGTTCGGCATGGCGACCAGCACATGGCGCACCACGTGGTCGGCGATCAAGGTGCCCAGCGCCTCCACCGGGTACACGGTGAGGCCGTGTATCACGCGGCCGTGTTCGCGGCGGTCCGCGTCCACAATGGCGACTGGGCGATAGTCGCGGTCGTGGTTCAGGCGGCGCGCCAGCTGCGCGCCGGCGGCACCGGCACCGTAGATGACCACGCGTTTGCGCGCGGCGTCGGTGCGCACCACGCGCTCCGCGTACACGCGCACGGCGAAACGGGTGCCGGCCACATAGCAGAACGCGAGCAGCCAGAAGATCACCGGCGCCGAGCGCGGGAAGCCGGCCATCGGCAGCATGTAGGCCACGGCGATGACGGCGATGGTGGCGATGGTGACGCCCTTCATCACCGCGCCGATCGCCTCCCAGCCCATGTAGCGAATGATGTGTCGATAGAGGCCGACCGCGCCGAACGCCGGCACGCCCACCAACAACGCCGCGACGAACACCGGCCAGAACGCGGCGAAATCGATCTGTTCGGGATTCCAGCCTCCGTAGCGCAGCGCCAACGCGCACCACATTGCGAAAGGAAGCGCCACGCCGTCCAAGGCGACCGCCACCGCCTTCTTCTGCCAGCGCGCCAAACCCTCGATGAACTCAACCATCGGCCGCCCCCGCGCCCGGTGCGCCGCGCCGCGCGTCCGCTTCGGCTGGCGGCGAAGGCACGCCGGCGCGACACGCCACGCACAGGGCCGCCATTGGCGCCGCCGCCACCAGCAGGAGGAAAACACGCCAAGCGGGGAAGGCGAGGGCCACGGCGGCGAGGGGCCCCAGCCAAACCAGCAGATGCAGCCAGAGCAGCGAAGTGGTGCGACCGTGCCCGAAGCGCCGGGCGAGGATTTGGTAGAGGTGCGTTCGATGCGCGTCCGCGAACGCTTGGCCGGTGACCACTCGCACGATGAGCGTGTAGGTAGCGTCAAACCAGAATGGTAACAGCAGGATCGCGCTCGCCACAATAGGAAGCTCGCCGCTCCGCCAAAGCCAAAGCGCGGCGACGCCGGTCGCCAAGCCGAGGAAGCCGGCCCCGGCGTCGCCCATGAAAACGCGCGCCGGCGCCCAGTTGAAGCACAAGAAGGCGGCGCTGGCCGCAAGGAGCGCCCACAGCGGGGGCGCGGACGCATCCACGTCGCCGAGCGCGAGCGCGCCGGCCGCCCACCCGGCGGCTTGGGACGCGGCAAGGCCGTCGATGCCGTCCATGAAGTTGTAGAGGTTCAGCCACCAGACCAGACCGAGGATCATCGCGCCGCCGACCAGCCACCCCGGCGCGAACAACCACAACGTGGCGCCGGCGGCGAGCGCGAAGTGGCAGCCCAGACGGACGCTCCGCGGCACGTCGACAAAGTCGTCCACCAGACCCAGCGCCGCTATCGCAAAACCGGCGACGAGCAGCGGCAGCGCCGGCGGATATTCGGCCGCCATGCACGCGAAACAGACGAGGAGCGGGAGCACGAAGCCGACGCCACCGCCGGTGGGCGTGGCGCGCGCGTGGGAACTGCGCGCATTCGGATGCGCCAGCAGGCCGACGCACGGCGCCAGCTTGCACAGCGCCCCCGTGGCCGCCAGCGTGCCGACGAACACGACCGCGGCCCACCCGAAGGCGTGGATCACGTGCGCTCCGCAGGCGCCTTGGCGAACCAGCGCGCCGTGGCGCGGATCGCCTCCGCGCGCGACACCTCGTCCAGCACCTTGGCCGTGCTCACGAACACGAAACCGCGGCAACCGAGGCGCACGGCCGCTTCGTACACCGCCACCGGCAACGCGCAGTTCGCCGCCAGAAGCCCGCGCGGGAGCGGCGCCCCAAGTGGCAAAAAGTCCTAGCGCAACCGTGCCGACCGGAACCACTCCAATCGGCACGACGCCCACCGCGATAGCGCCTGTTGGCTGCAGGCCGACTGCCACCAAGCCTATCGGCTGCAGACCGATGCCGACCCATCCGCGCGCGTCACAGCCACCAAGGGCCAACCGAGAACTTCAACTGACGCCGAGTGCCAAAGCTCAACTGGGATGGTGGCAGCTCCCACGAACGGCATTTATCGAACACCAACCCGTGCGCCCGGTTTCCCCAAGCGTACACGCCTATCGACGTGCCCTTTCGAGGCAACGCCCAAAGAGCGAACCAACCCAGGGAGAGCCTGCTGCCAAACGACAGCCATCCAGCGGAAACTGTTCCAAATGAAACGAAACCCGCCGCGATGCACCCCAACGGGAAGAGTCCCAACGCGACCAAGCCAAGCGAAAGCACGCCAATTGGCAACAACCCGACGGCGAAGACCCCGGTTGGTTGCAGGCCGAGCGCCACTAGACCCGTTGGCCGCATGCCCACGCTGATCCATCCACATGGTTCGTCGCCCACAAGGACGGGCCTCAAACCAACAAGCTCGTAGTCGGCAACAGCCAACAAGGGCCAGCCCAAGACATGAACCGACTCCAGTGAACCTATGGACACCCAAGGGCACACCAATGGAATACAAAGACCGACATACCGGAACGCGCGCGAAGAAATCCACTGTGCATTTGCTCCGTCCAAGCGTCGCGCCAATCGCGGCAAATCTTGTTGGCACCTTCTGGAGATTGACACAATTGCCACCTCGCTCAACCAGGACAAGCGACGTCACACGAGGACATGTAGCACCCCGCGAGCGGCAGCACGCAGACGGCCGCGTAGAGAAGGCAGCTATTGCCCGTGTTGCTCACGGCCGTTGTTCCCTTCGTTTGCCGAACCGTTGCCTAGCGTCTTCCACGAACGGCGTCTGGCGAACAGAAACCCGCACGCTACTTGGTTCCCCCAAGCATACGCGCCCATCGCCCCATCTCCAAGAGCGTACCAACCCACACAAGCCCTGCCAAACGAGATCCACCCAAAGGAAACCATGCCGTAGGAAACGAGACCGAACACGGCGCATCCGAATGGCAATAGATCGATCGCAACCATGCCAACGGAAACCACGCCTTGCGGCACCAAGCCCAGAGCGATGACGCCAGCTGGCGCCACGCCGATTGCCACAAAGCCCGTCGGACGGAGGCCGATACTGACCCATGCCCATCCGCGTGGCTCGTCGCCCACGAAGACAGCCCGCCCACCAACGAATTCGTAGTTGCCAACGGCGACCAAGGGCCGACCGAGAACCTCGGTTGATGCCAGAGAGTCCCAAAGCGCAAACGGGGAGACGGCGATTGCCATTGTGCAAGCGACAACGCCGGTCCAGAACGCGCACCGACGGAGCCGGTGGGCGTCCGTTCCGTCCAACCGCCGCGCCAACCGCCGCAGGTCGCCTTGGCGTCCCCTCGGAACTATCGACTGTGCCCCTTCGTTTGCAGGGCGGGCGTCCAGCGCCTCGCGCAAACGGCGTTTCTCGAACAGCAAACCGTGCGCCCGGTTTCCCCAAGCGTACGCGCCTATCGAGGTGCCTTTTCGAGGGCCGTCCCCAAGAGCGAACCAACCCAAGGAAAGCCTGCTGCCAAACGAGAGCCACGCAGCGGAAACCGTTCCAATGGAAACGAGACCCGCCGCGACGCACCCCAACGGCAACAGTCCCAACGCCACCACGCCCACCGAAACCGCGCCAATCGGCAACAACCCCACGGCGATGACCCCGGTTGGTTGCAGGCCGAGCGCCACTAGACCCGTTGGCCGCATGCCGATGCTGACCCATCCATGTGGTTCGTCGCCCACAAGAACGGGCGTCAAACCAACAAACTCGTAGTCGGCAACAGCGAGCAAGGGCCAGCCCAAGACTTCACTTGAGGCTGCCCAATCACCACCAACCGCAGCCCAGAAGAGACCGAACGCCATCCAAAAAGGGACCACGATGGCAGCAAAGACACGTTGGCGAATACGGTGGGCATCCGCATCCAAGCGTCGCGCCAATCGCGGCAGATCGTCCTGACACCTTCTGGAGATCGACACAACAGTCACCTCGCTCAACCAGGACAAGCAGTATCACACGAGGACATGTAGCGCCCAATCCGAATCGACGCAGCTTTGACATTGTGCAGCTCGTGCCAACACAAGAGCTACGCCGCCGTGGCCGCCAGCGTGCCGACGCACACGACCGCGGCCCACCCGAAGGCGTGGATCACGTGCGCTCCGCAGGCGCCTTGGCGAACCAGCGCGCCGTGGCGCGGATCGCCTCCGCGCGCGATTCCGGCGGCACCCAGCCCACCTCCCTTCGCAACGCGCCGTCGTCCAACCGCAACGGCGCGACGGCGCTCGTCAACGCCGCTTCGCCCAACAGCCGGGGGGCAACGGCGCGCACCGGCGCCGGCAACCGCCAGAGCCGCGCCTTGCGGCCCAACTCCTCCGCCAGTGCGCGGCACAACGCAGCCGTGGAGATGTCCTCGCCGTCGGTGACATGCCAAATGGCCGCGCACCGCATCGACGCGTTGGACGCGGCCAAGCGCACGCCGAGCAGGGCCAAGGCGTGCGCCAAGTTCACCGCCGAGACCATGCTGCGCAACCCGGTGGCGTCGGCCAGCGGCAACGGTACGCCGCGCGCCAAGCAATGAAGCAGCAGCCGCAACCGACCCCGCACACCCGGCCCGTACACCAGCGGCGGGCGCACGATGGCGAGGGCCAAGCCGTGCCGGTCGCGCGCGGCCAACAAGCGTTCCTCGGCCAGCGCCTTGCTCTCGGCGTAGGCGCCAAGCGGGCGCCGGGGCGCGTTTTCGCCGGCGGGTTCCGCGCACACCTCGCCCAGCACCTTGGCCGTGCTCACGAACACGAAGCCGCGGCAACCGAGGCGCGCGGCCGTTTCGTACAACGCCACCGGCAGCGCGCAGTTCGCCGCCAGAAAGTCCGCACGGGAGCGGCGCCCGCCGGCCAAGCCGGCCACATGGAAGACCACGTCGGCAGGCGCGGGCGGTTGTTCAAGCGTCTCCCCGTGGCGCGCGCGCGGGCGCGAGACCCGCCAGCCGGCGTCCGCCAAGTGGCGCACCAGATGTCCGCCGACGAAGCCGCCGGCACCGGTCACCCACGCGGCCCGCCCATCGCCGCGTGCCGAAGCCCCAGGCGCCTTCAGAACGCGCCCCGAACAACGGCCGGCGTCACGTTCCCGAGGCGGCGCCGCTCACGCTTGGGCCGCCTCGAAGCTCGCCATGTACTCCACCAACGCATCCACCGCGGCTTCGCTGACGGCGTTGTACAAGCTCGCCCGCATGCCGCCGACGCTGCGGTGCCCCTTCAAGTTGCGCAGCCGCCGCGCTTCGGCGCCGGCAAGAAAGGCCGCGTCCAAGCGGGGTTCGGCGAGGGTGAACGGCACGTTCATCAACGAGCGGTGTTCCGGCGCCACCGCGGCGTTGTAGAAGGCGCTCCGGTCGATGGCGGCGTAGAGCTTGGCGGCTTTGCGCTCGGCCGCCGCCTGCATGGCCGCCACGCCTCCTTGCTCGCGCACCCAGCGCAGCACCAGCCCGGCGAGATACCAACTGAAGGTGGGCGGCGTGTTGAACATCGAACCGTTGGCCGCTTGGACGGCGTAGTCCAGAACGCGCGGCGTGCCGGCGCGGGCGCCGGCGCCGACGAGGTCTTGGCGCGCGATCACGACGCTGAGGCCCGCCGGACCAAGGTTTTTCTGGGCGCCGGCGTAAATGACGCCGAACTGGGCAACGTCGATGGGACGCGACAGCAACTCCGAGGACATGTCCGCCACCAGTGGCGCGGGCGTTTGCGGGAAGCTGTGGAACTGCACGCCGCCGATCGTCTCGTTGGCGGTGATGTGGCAGTACGCGGCGCCGTCCGTCAACCGCCAAGCGTCGAACGGAGGAACGTGGGTGAACCCGTCGGCTTCCGACGACGCGGCGATGTGAACACGCGCCAGCGCCCGCGCTTCGGCGATCGCCTTCGTGCCCCAAGAGCCGGTGTGAACGTAGTCCACGGTGGCGTTCGGCCGGCACAGGTTCAGGGGCACCGCCGCGAACTGCACCGTGGCACCTCCGGGCAGGAACAACACGTGGTATTCGTCGCCGATGTTCAGCAGCGCGCGCAGATCCGCCTCCGCCGCGGCCGCGATCTCCATGAACGCCGGCGCACGGTGGCTCATCTCCATCACCGAGACTCCGCGGCCTTGGTAGTCCAGCAGTTCGGCCTGCGCTTGCTCCAACACGGCGTCCGGCAGGGCCGCCGGCCCCGGCGAGAAGTTGAAAGCCCTCATTGGGCGTCCACTGCGGGCGCGTCTTCCGCTTCGGCTGCGGGGATCTCCGCGTCCCCGTTGGGCGGCGTTGACTCCACGATGCGCTGCACGCCCACGAGTTTCGCGCCGTCGGTCAGCCGGATGAGGCGAACACCTTGCGTGTTGCGGCTCACCAAGGAGACATCCGCGGCGTGGGTGCGCACCAAGGTGCCTTGGTCGCTGATGAGCATGATCTCGTCGTCGGCGAACACTTGCACCGCGCCCACCAGCGGGCCGTTGCGGGCGCTGGTGCGCATCGCGATCACGCCTTGGCCGCCGCGCCCCCTGGTTGGGAACTCGCCAATCGCGGTGCGCTTGCCGTAACCGCGTTCGCTGGCGGTGAGGAGCTCGCCGCCGGCGGCCGGCACAATGAGCGCGATCACGCTGTCGCCGCCGCTCAGGCGAATGCCGCGCACGCCCCTCGCACCGCGCCCCATCGCCCGCACCGCCGAGGCTTGGAAGCGCGTCGCTTTGCCGGAGCTGCCAACGAGCAGCACGTCGTCGTCCGGCTCGACAATGGCGACCCCAACCAAGGTGTCGCCGGGCACCAAGGCGAGGGCGATGAGGCCGGCGGCGCGCGGGCGCGCGAACCGTGCCAGCGGGGTTTTCTTCACCGTGCCGTTGGCGGTGGCCATGAACACGCAGGCGCCGAGGTCCGCAGCCGCGCTGGCCGACTCTTCCACGTCCTCCGTCTCCGTGGTTGAGGGCGCGCCGCCCGCTTGCGAAGGCGCGCCTTCGGCATCCGCAGGCGCACCGCCTTCGGCACCCGCGCCCGCCGCCGCGCCCTCGTCTTCGCTCCCCGTCTCGGAGACGGCCGTCTCGGAGACGGGTTCCGCCTCGCCGCCGGAACGCTTGGGCTGCGGCAGGATGGCGGTGATGCGCTCGTCCTCGGCCAACGAGAGCATGTTCACCAGCGGCCGGCCGCGCGCCGTGGGCGACCCTTGCGGAATGTGAAACACGCGCAGCCAATACACCTTGCCGGCGTTGGAGAAGCAGAGCAGCGTGTCGTGGCTGTTGGCGACCAGCAGGTGTTCCACGAAGTCCTCGTCGCGCAGGCCCGTCGCCGCCCGCCCGGTGCCGCCGCGACGCTGCGCCTGGTACACCGACAAGGGTTGCGTTTTGGCGTAGCCGCGATGGGAGACGGTGACCACCACGTCCTCCTCGGCGATCAGATCCTCGTCCGTCAGATCCAGCTGCGAGCTCAATATCTCCGTCTTGCGCTCGTCGCCGTAGCGCTCGCGGATGTCCTCCAGCTCCTCGCGGATCACTTGCTTTTGGCGCTCTTCGGAAGCCAGGATGGCGAGCAATTCCTCGATTTCCTTGAGGATGCCGTCGTACTCGTCGAGAAGCTTGTCCTTCTCCAACGCCGTCAATCGGTTCAAGGTGAGGTCGAGAATGCCCCGCGCCTGTTCCTCGGAAAGGTGGTAGAGGCCGTCGTCCCGGCGCCCGAACTCGGGCCCCAAGTCCTCCGGCTTGCAGGCGTCCACGCCGGCGCGCTCGAGCAGCCCTTGGATGGAGGTGGACGGCCAGCCCTTGCCCATGAGGCCGGCGCGGGCGTCCGCCGGCGTTCGCGAGGTGCGGATGAGTTCCACCACCTCGTCAATGCTCTCCAGCGCCACCGCTTGGCCTTCCAGCAGGTGGCCGCGCCGCCGCGCCCGCCGCAGCAGGTAGTTGGTGCGCCGCACCACCACTTCGCGGCGATGGCGGAGAAAGGCGTCCAGCATTTCGCGCAGATTCACCGTGCGCGGCTGCCCGTCCACCAAGGCGACGCAGTTGATGCCGAACACCACCTGCAGTTGCGACAGCGCGAACAGGTTGTTCAGCACCACCTCGCCGTTCTCGCCGCGGCGCAGCTCGATGACCACGCGCAGGCCGTCTTTGTCCGACTCGTCGCGGATCTCGGTGATCCCCTCGACGCGCTTCTCCTTCACCAGTTCGGCGATGCGCTCGATCATCTGCGCTTTGTTCACCTGGTAGGGAATCTCCGAGACGACGATGGTCTCTTTGCCGCTGCCAACGCCTTCCACCTGCGCCCGCGCCCGAACGTAGATGCGCCCGCGCCCCGTGCGGTAGGCGCGCACGATGCCGGCGCGTCCGTTGACAATGGCGCCGGTGGGGAAGTCCGGGCCTTGGACGTGGGCCATCAATGCCTCCACGGAGAGCCCGGGATCGTCGATCAGCGCAAGGCAGGCGCTCACGACTTCGGTGAGATTGTGCGGCGGGATGTTGGTGGCCATGCCGACGGCGATGCCCGAGGCGCCGTTCACCAGCAGGTTCGGCACCCGCGTCGGCAGCACCGCGGGGATGGTGAGCGTCTCGTCGTAGTTGGGGACGGTGTCCACCGTCTCCTTGTCCAAGTCCGCCAGCAACTCGCCGGCGATGCGCTCCATGCGCGCTTCGGTGTAGCGCTGGTGCGCGGGGGGGTCGCGGTCGATGGAACCGAAGTTGCCTTGCCCGTCGATCAACGGATAGCGCATGGCGAAGTCCTGCGCCATGCGCACGATGGTCTCGTAGATGGCGCTGTCGCCGTGCGGGTGGTACTTGCCGATCACCTCGCCCACAACGTAGGCGGATTTTCGATACGGCCGGTTGTAGGCGATGCCCAGCTCGTTCATCGCGTACAGCACGCGCCGATGCACGGGCTTCAAGCCGTCGCGCACGTCCGGCAGCGCGCGGCTCACGATGACACTCATCGCGTAGTCCAAATAGGACTGGCGCAGTTCGTCTTCTATGCTGCGCGAGAGGATCTCCCGCGCCGGCCCGGTGGCATCCGGCATGGAACGCAAGCGGTCTTACAAGCGAACCGGCAGTTTAACACGGGCGGACTCGCCGGCGGCTTGCGTTTGCGGCGGAACTCAAAATGCCTGTGCCGATCACCCGCGGTGGGCCGGCCTCGTCCAAACGCGAAACGTCCGCCACGTCCCGCTCACCCATCCCGCGCTCGGCGGGGATTGGGCGGTTTCCGGCGACCGCGCCGGCGTCGCCTACGCCGGCGGCGGTGCGGGGGGTCTCTCGTTGATGTCGCAAATGTCACAGCGGGATCGGGTGCGCGTTCGGCGCGTCGTCCGGCCACGCTTCCTTGCCGCTGTTGATCACGATGTTCTCCACCAGCGGCGGATGCTTCGGCGCGCCGTAGAGCCGGCGGCGGTTCAACTCGTGCATCAGCATGGAGACGTGGTGCCCCAAACGCTCGTCCACATCCGCGATCACGGCGTCCGCGAACTTGATCACCAGGAGCATGTGCGTGGCGGCCTCTCCTTCCACCGGACGGCCGCCCCCATCCGCCGCGTCGCGTTCGCGCTCAGAGCGCAGCGGGATGCTCCACATCACGTCCGCGCAACGCCACTCCAAGGGCACCCAGTCCACCGGCACCAGCACCATGCCCTCCCAGTCGAAGCGGTCGAGCCATCCGGGGGGATGCGCTTTCGCCACGAAACCGGTCATCAGGTCGCGGGCGAAGAGGGGCTCGGAAAACACCGGCGTCAAACGGTGCGGCCTCGGTCGCCGCGCCCAAGTGTGCTCGAACACCGGCACCAGCACGTCTTGATCGCCCACCTTGCTTTCCAGCACGGTCTTCATGTCCAAGCGCGACTCCACCGTGGGATGGCCGCCGCGCCGGCGCAGCAGGTCGGCAGTGGAGCGGGCACCCTTGAAGAGGGCGTGATCGAGCGGCGAAGTGCCTTCTTCGGCGCTGAGCGCGTTCACGTCCGCGCCGTGGTCGAGCAGGCGCGCCGCCACCCCGGGCGAGTCCGCCTGGGCGGCCATGTGCAGGGCGGTCAAGTCGTCTTTGGCCTTGGCGCGCGGTGACGCGCCAGCGGCGAGCAGCGCCTCGGCGGTGTCCACCGCGTTGTACAACGCCGCCGTGTGCAACGGCGGGGCGCCGAACTCGTCGCGGTGTTCCACGTTGGCGCCCTGCAGCAGCAACACGAACGCCGCGTCGGCGGCGTTGAACCGCGCGGCGACATGCAGCGGCGTCCAGTCCGAAACGTCGGGGAGCGTCGCGTGGATGTCGGCCCCGTTTTTCGCCAACGCGCGCGCCGCGAGCGCCGCGTTGGTCACGCAGGCCAGATGCAACGGCGTTTCGCCGGAGCACATGTTGTAGTCCACGCCGAAGCCGGCAAGCAGCGTCTTCACGTCGTCCGCGGTGGCGACGTTCCGCGGCAAGCGGGCGCACACCTGCGCACCCCGCCACAACAGCGCGTTCACGAGTCCGGGCAGGTTCAACACGGCCGCGTAATGCAGATCCGTCCAGCCGTGCTGATCCACAAGGTTGGGTTCCAGGTTGCGCTCCAGCGCTCGTCGGAGCGCCAGCGCGGTGGCTTTGGTGGTGGTCATGGGCGTGCCCAAGTTGTTGGAGTCGCCGCACGTTAGAGGACGGTTTGGGCTTTGTCTGTAGGAAAACCGCCCGATTTTTTGTAGGAAATTCGCCCGCCGTCACCGGTGCCGAGCCGCCTGCGTGGAGAACATCTTTATGGACCTTCCGCAAGATCTGCCATGGGCACGGCGACAGCTGGAAACCCCCTGAGAAGGCGGCGGTCCTCTGTAACCAGAGGAAGGTTCAACGCTGCCGCCAAGGCGATGAACTCGCAGTCGTAGGCGGAGCAATCCGATTGGAAGACGAAATCCAAGACCCGCGTGGAGCGCACCTCCCGTTCACAGTCCGACAACGCGGCCTCCGCCGCCATCATGGTCGCTTGCGCTTGCGCCAAACTCCGGTCCCCACGGCGCAGAAAGCCCGCAAGGACATTGCGGAACTCGGACCGCCAGAGCTTCGGCGCGTACCAAAGATCCGTGGCGCGGCGCAAACCGATGGCCGTTTCCGTACGCGCTCCCGGGAGCCAGTAGTAGGCGAGGACATTGGTGTCCACGACAATGTTCACGACCGCCCGCTCCGCTTGAAGCCGTCCACCAAACCATGATCCACCGAAGGCAGCTTGGCGCGCAGCGCGGCAGCCTGCGCCAGCAGCTCCTCCTTGGACGGCGGGGGGTGTTCCACATGACGCTCCAAACAGGAGACGATTTCGTTCTGCAAGCTGCGCCGGTTGCGCAACGCAACGGCCTTCAAGCGCTCGTGGAGCTCCGCCGGGAGCCCCTTGATGGTTATCGACGCCATTGACAGCTTCCATTTTGCAACCACATTGGAAGCACAATATGCAGACGACGTGCTGACGTCAAGCCCTTTGGCAGGGCGCGGAAGGGTGCGAGGGACAGGCTCGACAACGCATCCAGCGGCAGGTCAGCGAAGTTTGTTGTAGGAAATTCGCCCGCCGTCACCGGTACCGAGCAGCCTGCGTGGAGAACATCTTGGCGTACTTGCCGCCGTGCGCCATCAAGTCTTCGTGGCTGCCGAACTCAATGCGGCGCCCGTCCTCCACAACCGCGATCAAATCCGCCATGCGCACCGTGGAGAAACGGTGGGAGATGAACACCACCGTCTTGTCCTTGGCGGTTTGATCGAGTTGCTCATACAGGCGGTGTTCGCGCAGCGCGTCCACGGCCGCGGTGGGTTCGTCCAGGATCAGAATCCGCGCATCGCTCATGAACGCCCGGGCGATCGCCAAGTGCTGCCATTCGCCGCCCGAGAGGTCCACGCCTTCGTCGAAGGTCTTGCCCAGAACGGTCTCGTAGCCGTTCGGCAGGCGACCGATGACGTCGTCCGCGCCGGCTTGCCGCGCCGCCGCCTCCACCAGCGGGCGTTCGCCGATGGCTTCCACGCGCCCGACGCCCACGTTGTCCGCGGCCGAGAGGTCGTAGCGGAAGAAGTCCTGAAAGACCACGCTGACGTTGCGACGGTAATCCGCAAGGTCGTAGTCGCGCAGGTCCTTGCCGTCGAGCAGCACGCGGCCCTCGTTCGGATCGTAGAGGCGCGCGAGCAATTTCACGATGGTGGTCTTGCCGGCGCCGTTCTCGCCCACCAAGGCGATCTTCTTGCCGGCCGGGACGCGAAAGGAAACGTCCTTGAGAATCCACCCTCCCGCTTCCCCGCGGCCGCCGGCCTGGCCGTTTCCACCCGCCGTCTCCGACGCCGCCGGCCTTGAAGCCGGATAGCGGAACCACACGTTCTCGAACTCGATGCCGGTCTGGATGCGCCGCGGCAGCTTGGACGCCCCTTGCGCGCGGGGCGGACGCAGCGCGCCCTCCACGGATTGGGGGTCCAAATCCATGAGGTCGAAAAACCGCGTGGCGAAAAGCGCGTTCTCATACACTTGTCCGCCGGCGCCGATCAATCCGCCCAAGCTGTTGCGCACGTTTTGCGCGGCTTGGAACACCAAGGCCAGATCGCCGATCGTGATGCGCGCAAGCGTCGCTTGGAACACGGCGTAGGCCCAGATGGCGCCGACGCCGCCCAAGGACAGCAAATTGAGGCCCATGTTGACGCGCAGAAAGCGCAGCATGAGCGTGCGCAGTTTCGTGATGTAGGTGTCGCGGAAGTTTCGGAATCGCGTTACGAACAGGTTTCCCAACCGAAAAGCGCGGATCTCCTTGGCGCTGTCCCGAGCCGTCAGCAGACGTTTCATGTAGTCGATGAGCCGATCGTTGCGGATCAGTTCGGCATTGAGCGCGTAGCGCGCGCGAGCCATGTGCCCTTCCATGAAGACGCGCGGCAGCGCCGTCGCGAGCAGGACGACAATGGCCAGCGGATGGAGGATGGAGAGCAGCGCCACCATGGCCGCCATCGAGAACAACTGCGACAGCAAAATCAACACCGAATTGCAGATGCCGAACATGCGGTGGAGCTCCGTGTTCGCATGGTGCAGCTGATCATAGAAGCGGGGCGTCTCGAAGAACGCCACGTCCAACGCGCTGGCCTTGCCGATCACATCCTCGTACGCCCGGTAGTAGATGCGCTCCATGAAAAGAGAGCTGGTGTAGTTGGACACGGCGTCGATCAGCGCTTGGAAGATCCACAAACCGAAAATCACCGCCACGGGTTGAAACGCCGCGGCCCAGTCCACTTCCTGCCCGGCCGCGGCCACCACCGTGTCGATGATGATCTTGGTCATGTACACGATGGCGGCGGGAACAACGGCGGTGACAAGCATCAGCGAGCACTGAATGGCGAGCAGGCCCGGATCGACCTTCCACAAGTAGCGGAATATGCGCGGCACCACCAGCCCGACGTTGCGCAACGCCCGCCATGCGCCCTGTTCTTCCAGGCTGGATTCCATCACGTCTTGCGTGTGGCTACCGCGTCACGCCAGCGGCGGGCGCCGGACGCCATGCATTCGCGTCAACGCCCTTCGAAACGCGGCTCGCGTTTTTCCACGAAAGCGCGGAAGGCTTCGCGGGAGTCGTTGCTCGCGCCGGTGCGCGAGTGGCGCTCGGTTTCCAGTTCGATGTAATCGCGCAACGGCATGTTCTCCGCGGCCACGAAGTTCTTCTTCATCTCGCCGATGGCGAGCGGCGCGGATTTGGAGAGCCGCTTGGCGACGGCGTACACCTCGTCGCGGAAGCTCTCCTCGGCGAACGTCTCGAGCACGAGGCCGATGCGCCGCGCCTCGTCGGCGCGGAACTTCTGGGAGGAGAAGAACAACTCGCGCGCCTTGGTGGCCCCGACGATGCGCGGCAGCAACCACGGGCCGGCCATGTCGCCGGAAATGGCGACGCCCAGGAAGGCGGAATTGAACATCGCCTGCTCGCTGGCGTAGCGCAGGTCGCAGGCGCAGGCCCAGCCGAAACCGGCGCCGGCGCAGGCGCCGTTCACCGCGGCGATGGTGACCTTGGGCATCTCGTGCAACAGCGTGGTGATGTGGAAATACTCCTTGCGGTTCGGCTCCTGCGGAGCGCCGCTGGTGGACGCCTTGAGATCCACGCCGGGGCAGAAGGCGCGTCCGGCGCCGGTGAACAACACCACGCGCACGCTCTCGTCCAGGGCGATCGCGCCGAGGCACTGGTAGAGCTCGCGCATCAACGTGTTGGTGATGCCGTTCAGGTTGTCCGGGCGGTTGAGGGTGACGACGGCGAGGCTGTCGTCCTGCTCGTAGAGGACGGTTTCGTAGTCGGGATGCGCGTGGGGCATGGCTCGCTCCGGTGGTGAAGAGACGCCAGCGTATCAAAGCGCGCGCCGGGCACGCCCAACCCAAACGAGAGGGGTTCCTACGCCGGTGCCACACTCTCCGTGCGCGAATCCGCGACGGCCTTGGCGTCGCGCAAGCGCCGCAGATCGTCCAGCGAGTCGCTCCGCCGCACTTGGTCCAGCAACTCTCGCCGCTGCCGGCCGCCTTCGGCGGCGACATAGCGACGCAGACATTCGCTGAACTCCGCCGCCACCGCCGATGGGGATCGCAGCATCAAGGGCCGCGCCGCGAGGGCCGCAAGCGGGGCGTGGCTCGGCTCGCCCACAAACCAACCCAGCAGCACGGCGGTGTCCGCGCTCGGCTGCTCGGCCAGGAAACGCGCCACCTCGCCGAGCAAGCCGTCCGCCGCGAGCAATGCCTTGCGCTCCTCGGCGCCAAGGCCGGCGAACAGGGAGGGCTGGCGCACCAGCCGGTGCAGCAGCGCTTCCGTTTTGACCTCGCCGCCCGCTTCAACGGCGGTGGGCGGCGCCGGTGGGTCCGCCGGTGGCGCGCGCACCCGCCTTTGCAGATCGGCGGCGTTCGTGCGGGCGAGCGCCGCCAAGTCGCGCAGCAAGATGTCCCGCAACGCGCCGTTCGGCAGCAGCGCGATGTGCGGCAGCGCGAAGTCGCAAAGGGTCGCGCGCTGATCCACGTGGTCGAGGTCCAGCCCCGCTTTCGCATGGTCCCAGAAGTACTCGCCCACCGGCACGGCGTCCTCGATCAAGCCGCGGAAGTGCGCCGCGCCGTGGCTGCGAACCAAGGTGTCTGGATCCTCGCCCTCCGGCAGGAACACAAAGCGCAGTTCGCGCCCGGCGGTGAGCGCCGGAAACGCCGCGTCCACCGCCTTCCACGCCGCGCGGCGGCCGGCCGCGTCGCCGTCGAAACAGCACACAACGCGGTCCACATGGCGGAACAGGCGCTTGAAATGGGCTTCGCCCACCGCCGTGCCCAACGTGGCCACCGCGCCGCCGATTCCCTGGCCGGCGAGCGCGACGACGTCCATATAGCCCTCCACCACCAGCATATGGTCGAGACGCCGCGCGGTGCGCCGCGCTTCGAACAGGCCGTAGAGCTCCTCGCCCTTGTGGAACACCGGCGTCTCCGGCGAGTTCAGGTACTTCGGCTCGTTCTCTCCCGGGCCTTCGCCTTTGGCGCCGCTGCCGTCGTACACCCGGCCGCCGAAGCCGATGACGCGACCGCGGGTGTCGCGTATGGGGAACACCACGCGGGCGCGAAAGCGGTCGTAGACGCGACCGCGCTCGTTCTTGACGGCGAGACCGGCGTCGACGAGCTTCTCCTCCCCAAACTTCGCCAGCGCGGCTTTGAGCGTCTCCCAGCCGGAAGGCGCCAGGCCGACGCCGAATTGCCGCGCGGTGTCGCCGTCCACGCCGCGGCTGGTCAAATAGGCGCGGGCGGCGGCGCCTTCGGCGTGTCCGCCCAGCCAACCGCGGAAGCGCTCGTCGGCGGCCGCGAGCACCTCGTAGATGCCCTCTGTTGGCGGTCGCTCCGAGCGCCGGGCGGCGTGCTCGCGCGGCACTTCAACGCCGGCGAACGCCGCCAAAGACTCCACCGCCTCCGGGAAGGTCAACCCGTCCATTTCCATCAGGAAGCCCACCGTGGTGCCGTGGGCGCCGCAGCCGAAACAGTGGTAGTGGCCGTCCGCGTAGACGTGGAACGAGGGTGTCTTCTCGTCGTGAAACGGGCACAGGCCCATCTGGTTGCCGCCAGCTTTCCTGAGCTTCACCCGACCACCGACCACATCGGCGATGTCGACGCGTTCAATGAGGCCGTTGATGAACGACTGGGGGATCATGCCTGCCATCGCCGCCAAGCATAGCGCGAACGCTGGCGCGAGCGGCGGTTTGGAAGGAGGAGGAAGGAGGAGATAAGGAGGGAAAGCGGGAGAGAGGGGGAAGGACCGATGGCTCGCTGCCCTGGCAGCGCGAGCATGGTCATCGAGTCAACCACCGGATGCACGCGGGTTCACCCCAAGGCGGCGCGAACCAGCTTGCTCACCGCGCCCATGTCGGCGCGGCCGGCCAACTCCCCCTTGAGCGCCGCCATCACCTTGCCCATGTCGCGCATCGTGGCGGCGCCGGTCGCCTCCAGCGCCGCGGCAACGGCTTGCTGGAGGTCTGCTTCCGACAAGGCCTCCGGGAGAAACTCCGCAATGACGTCGATCTCGAACCGCTCGATGGCGGCGAGGTCTTCGCGACCGGCGTCGGTGAACTGCCGCAGGGAGTCCTGCCGCTGCTTGCGCATCCGCGACAGCACCGCCACCACATCGTCGTCAGCGAGGTCGCGCCGCCCGTCGATCTCCTCTTGCTTCAAGGCGGCGTTCACCAGCCGCAGCGCCTTGACGCGCTCGCGGGCGCGGGCGCGCATGGCGTCGGCGGTGGCCGCCGCTATTCGCGACTTGAGGGCCGACATGGTTGCGGCGTGGTTGGCCAGCGGCGCGCCGGCCGTCAGAAGGCCCGCTCGAACCGGCGCGCTTCCCGCTGCAGCTTCTTCAAGTGCCGCTTGACGGCAGCGGCGGCCTTCCGCTTGCGCACGGTGGTGGGTTTTTCGTAGTACTCGCGCTTGCGCACTTCCGAAAGGATGTTGGCCTTCTCGCAGGAACGCTTGAAACGGCGCAACGCGATGTCGAAGGGTTCGTTCTCCCTGATTTTCACGAACGGCAATGGACTCTCCGATGATGTCCCGACAACAAACGCCCAACATGCCCGCCACTTGCGCGGCGGCGGGGAGGACGCGAAAGAGCCGCCATTCTACGCTTGGCGCCAGGCGTTGCCAAGAACAACGGCGCCCGCGCGCGCCGCGTCGGTCTCGGAGGATCCGCAACGACCGCGCCGGTGCGACTTCCCGATCACGTCGGCCTGCCCAGCGAACAAGCACCACTCTCGATTCCCCCCGCTACCGGGACGCGCCTTACACGCCAACAACTCTCGGCTCGAGTTGCAGCGTCACGCCGTACTTGTCATGCACGTCGCTTTGGATGGCCGCGGCGAGGCGCAGAGCATCGTTGCCGGTGGCGCCGCCGCGGTTCACCAGCACCAGTGGTTGGCGCGGCCACACTTGCATCGCGCCGTGGCGAGCGCCCTTCCATCCGGCGGCGTCGATCAAACGCGCGGCCGAGATCTTCCAGCGCCCCGGCGCGTCGGGGGCCGGGAAGGCGTTGATGGGGATTCGCGCCCGAATGGCGTTCAACTGCGGCGCGCAGACCAAGGGGTTCTTGAAGAAGCTGCCCACGTTGCCGATGCGGCGCGGGTCCGGCAGTTTGCGCCGGCGCACGCGCACGACCGCCTCGGCCACCCCCGCCGCGCTGACGCGATCCGGCGCCACGCCCATGCGCGCCAACTCGCGGCGGAGATCCGGATAGTCGAAACGCAACGGCGCTTTGCCGAGGAGCAGCGCCACGCGGACGATAACGAGCCGTCCGTCGCCATTGCGAAAACGACTGTCTCGATAGCGCAGCCCGCACTCGTCCGCCGTCAGCGCACGGAACGCGCCGCGGTGCGGGTCGAACACCGTCACCGTCTGCAGCACTTCGCGCAGTTCCCGCCCGTAGGCGCCGATGTTCTGCACCGGCGCCGCGCCGACGGTTCCGGGGATGAGCGCCAGATTCTCCACGCCCGGGATGCTGCGCCCCAACGCGGCGCGAACAAGGCCGTGCCACGTTTCGCCGGCGCTGGCGACAACGCGCCATGTTCGCTCCCCAAGGCGTTCGAATGTCATTCCGCGCATGCGGAGCAACAATGCGAGGCCCGGCAACCGCGGGCGCAGCACCAGGTTCGAGCCGCCGCCCACCAGCGTGACCCGTTGGCCGCGTCCATTGGCTTCGGCCAAGTGTTCGGCCAACTCCTGCTCGGTGTACGCCACGCGCAGTTCGTCGGCGACGCAGCGCACACCCAGCGTGTTCGGCACAAGGCGCGCGCGCTCGTCCCTCACCTCGCGCACAGCCGTGCGCTTGCCGTTGCCCGATCGGTGCCGCCGGCGATGCCGGCGGTCCAGCGGAACGTGTAGGACACCCGCTCGCCCACCGGCCTTTGCGTGCGCGGCACGCAATGCTTGTAGTCGCGTTGCGAGCGGCCCCACATCGCCAGCAGCGAACCGTGCGCCAACGCGCCGCCAACGGACGCCCCGCCTCGGCGGGGGCGTATGCGCAAGACGCGCGCCGCCCCCAGGCTCACCGTGGCGATCACCGGTTCTTCGCCGAGATCCGCCTCGGCGTCCGCATGCCAGCCGAGCATGTCGTTGCCGCTCCGATAGCGGTTGACGAGGGCGTAGTTGAACCGCCACGCCAGCGCGTCGCCCACCTGCGCCGCCAGCCGGGCGATGAAGGCGGGCCAGTGGCTGGCGGCGCGTTCGGCGCCGCTGTAGCGATAGCTGACGCCGCGCTCGCCGTACCACGCGACCAGCCGCGGCGCGATGCGTTCGCAGCCGAACAGCGTGAGCCGCTCGCTTTGCCAATCCACTTCCGCGAGCGATCGCGCGAGCAGTCCATCCGCCTGTCGTCGCGGCAGAAAATCCGGCATGTAACGCACCTGCGGGGCGCCAAAATCTTGGCTCGCCCGCAAGAACCTTGGCGGCAGCGCAAAGTCCATGCCGGTTATCATAAGGCGCACCGCCTCGTCGGCGGTTTTCACAGCGTGCTCGCAACGGAGGGGAAGCAATGGACATCCACGGCAAAGTGGCGTTGGTCACTGGCGGCGCTTCGGGGCTTGGCAGGGCCACGGCGGAGACCATCGTGAGCGCCGGCGGCAAAGTCGCGGTTGTGGACCTCAACGCGGACTTGGCCGACCAGACGGCGCGCGAGCTGGGCGCGGACGCCGCGGCGTTCGCCGCCAACGTGGCGGACGCCGATTCCGCCCAAGCGGCGGTGGACGGCGCGCTGGAACGCTTTGGCGCCATTCACATCAACGTCAACTGCGCCGGCATCGGCGCCGCTGGCCGCACGCTGGGGCGCGAAGGGCCGCTGGACCTCAACGCGTTCCACTTCGTCATCCAAGTGAACTTGGTGGGCACCTTCAACACCTTGCGGCTGTGCGCCTCGCACATGGCCAAGAACGAACCGGTCACTGCCGACGGGGAACGGGGCGTGATCATCAACACGGCGTCCGTGGCGGCGTTCGACGGCCAGATCGGGCAAGCCGCCTACAGCGCCAGCAAGGGCGGCGTGGTGGGCATGACGTTGCCCATCGCCCGGGATCTGGCGCGCCACGGGGTGCGGGTCTGCACCATTGCGCCCGGCATTTTCGAGACGCCCATGATGATGGGCGCCCCGGACCGGGTGCGCTTGCCGCTCATCGATAGCGTGCAGTTCCCGAACCGCTTGGGCGAGGCGCCGGAGTTCGCGCAACTCGCCCGGCACATCGTCGAAAACCCCTATCTCAACGGCGAGACGATTCGCTTGGACGGCGGCATTCGGATGCAGCCGCGCTGAGGCGCACGGGGGCTGCGCCGGTCGGCAGCGGCTCAACCGGCGAGAATCCGGCGCACGCGCTCCACATCGGCCGGCGTGTCGACGCCGCCGGGCACCGGCGCCACCGCTTCGGCAACGGCGATGCCGCGCCCGCGCTCGAGCAAACGCAATTGCTCGAGCGCTTCCACCCGCTCAAGATGGCCCACCGGCCACGAGACGAACTCCCGCAGGGCGTCCACGCGGTAGGCGTAGATGCCGATGTGCCGCTGCCAGCCAGCGGCCAGTTCGGTCGGGATCCCTTCCGAAAACGCGGCGCGCGACCACGGCACCGGCGCCCGTGAGAAGTACAAGGCGCGGCCTTGACCGTTGACGACCACCTTGACGATGTTCGGATCGAACAAGTCGCCTGGACGGGCGATGGGCTCGCAAAGCGTAGCGACCGAGCAGGGGCTTTTTTTTGCGAGGGGCAGGCCCCTCGCGCGCCGCTCGCCTGCGAGCGGCCCCGGCTGAGCACTCGCCTCGCGCAGCAGCGCCGCCACTTGGTCGATAGCCGCCGGCGGCACCAAGGGTTCGTCGCCTTGCACGTTCACCACGATATCTTCGTCGCGCCAACCCGCGTTCGCCGCCACCTCCATCACCCGGTCCGAACCCGAGGGGTGATCCGCGCGCGTCAGCACGGCTTCGGCGCGTTCGACGCGCGCGCCTTCAACCGCGCGGAGCACCCGCTCGTCGTCCGTGGCGACAACCACGCCGCGGGCCCCGGAACGGGCGGCCTGCTCCGCGACGCGCACGATCATCGGCTTGCCGCCCAAGTCGAGCAGCGGTTTGTCGGGCAGCCGGGAGGACGCGAAGCGCGCCGGAATCACCACGCGAAAGCTCACCCGGACGCCGCTGACGCTTCCGGCTCGATGTTCGCCGCGTCGAGCGCCAAGCCCTTGGCGTGGAACAACGTCTCCAAGAGGTCGTCCACCGGTTCGAGGAAGCGCATGGCGATTTCCAAGTACCAGCAGTTGGGCGGCGGGCCGAGCACGCGCACCTTCTCGGCGTCCTTCTCCGTCATCAGCACCGCCGCGGCGTCCGCTGCCTGGGCATCCGCGAGGGTGAAGCGATGGTGGTCCGGGAACGCCCGCAACGGCGGCGCGAGGCCGATGCCGGCCAACGTGGCTTGAAACCGCGCCGGGTTGCCGATGCCGGCGATGGCCGCCAGATTGTCGCCGAAGCCGAACCGGCTTGTGAACTCGTCCACCGTCAAACGCTCTCCGGTGGACACGTTCACCAGAGCTTGCGCTTGGGCCACCATCACGGATTCCGTCTCCACGACGCCGGGCGCGGTGCCGTTGGCCACCACCCAGTCGCAAGCCCGCAGCCGGGCCACGGGTTCCCGCAATGGCCCGGCCGGCAGGCACAGGCCGTTGCCCACGCCGCGTTGTCCGTCGAGCACCGCGATCTCCACGTCGCGTTCCAACGCGTAGTGTTGCAGGCCGTCGTCGGCGAGCACGATGTCCACGTCCGCGCTTGCCAGCAGCGCCCGCACGGCGCGGCCGCGGTGTGGATCCACCACCACCGGGCAGCCCGTGCGCCGGGCGATCATCGCGGCTTCGTCGCCACACTGCGCCGCCGGCGTGCGCTTCGTAACCTGCAAGGGATACGAGGCTTTGCCGCCGTAGCCGCGCGAGACGATCCCCGGCTTTCTGCCGCGCGCGGCAAGCCACCGCGTCAGCCAGATCACCAGCGGCGTCTTGCCGGTGCCGCCGGCGGTGATGTTGCCCACCACCACCACCGGCGCGGGCGCCCGCCACGGCTTGGCGCGGCCGCTCAAATAGCGTTGCCGCCGCCGCGCCGCGAGCCAGCCGAACACCGCGCCGAGCGGCCACAGCAGGCGCGGCCAGAAGCGGCCGTCGTACCAGCCCCGCACCAGCGGCGCCAGGGTCGTGGCCACCGGCAGCGTCGCGGGACGGCGCGCTCTCCTCGTCGCCGGCGCGGCTTTGGCCGCCGGCGCGTGGAACTGCGACTCGTACAGTTTCGCGTAGGCGCCGCCGGCGGCCACGAGGGTGGCGTGGTTGCCGGTCTCCACCACCGTGCCGTCCTCCACCACAGCGATCAGGTCCGCCTTCTCCACGGTGGACAGGCGGTGGGCGATGACGATGGTGGTGCGACCGCGCATCACCTCCTCCAAGGCGGCTTGCACCTGTTGCTCGGAGGCGGCGTCCAAGGACGAGGTGGCCTCGTCGAGGATCAGCATGGGCGCGTCCTTCAGCAGGGCGCGGGCAATGGCCACCCGCTGCCGCTGGCCGCCGGACAGCCGCACGCCGTCGTCGCCGACGACGGTGTCGATTCCGTCCGGCAACTCGTCGACGAAGCGCTTGGCCTGGGCGCGGCGCACGGCGGCGTCGACGGCTTGCTTGTCCGCGCCGGCCAAGCCGCCATAGGCGATGTTGTTCGCCAACGTGTCGTTGAACAGCGTGACGTTTTGGGTGACCAACGCGATCTGCCGTCGCAGGCAGGAGAGGCGGTAGCTGGCCAAGGGCTTGCCGTCGAGCAGGATGCGCCCGCTCGTTGGTTCGTAGAAGCGCGCGATGAGGCTGGCGAGGGTGGTCTTGCCGGCGCCGGAACGACCCACCAAGGCGATGGTTTGTCCCGGCTGCACGGTGAGCGTGACATCGCGCAGCACGTCCGGCCGATCCGCGCCGTAGCCGAAGGAGACCTGCTCGAAACGGATTTCGCCGCGCACGCGGGGCACGTCCAAAGCGCCGCTGTCCTGCTCCGGGCGTTGATCGAGCTGGGAGAAGATGTCGTGCGCGGCCGCAAGGCCCCGCTGCAGCCGGGCATTCAGATCCGAGAGCTTCTTGATCGGATTGGCGAGCGCTCCGGCGAGCGCCAGATAACCGGCTAGCGCGCCCGGCGTCATGCCGCCGCCAATCTGCGGCTGGAAGACCAGGCACACCAGCGCCGCCAAGGCCGCCGCGGCCAGAAATTGGATCACCTGCGCGCTGGTGGTCTTGGTGAGCGCCATTTTGAGGTTTTGCCGCCGGTTCTGCTCGCTGGCGGCGCGGAACCGATCCCGCTCGCGCGGTTCGCCGCCGAAGATGCGCACTTCGCGGTAGCCGCTCACCGTTTCCGCCGCAACGTGCGTCACGTCGCCCATCGAACCTTGAATGCGCGTGCTCAAGCGCCGGAACCGACGTGCCGCGTAGCGCACGATGAGGCCGACCAGCGGCGCGACCACAAAGAACGCCAAAGTGAGCTGCCAGTTCTGATAGACCATCGCGGCGAGGAACACGATCACCTTGAGGCCGTCGGCAACCAACACCTTCAAGACGTCCGCGGTGGCGTCCCGCAGCTGGGCGGTGGTGAAGGTGAGCCGCGACACCAGGTGGCCGCGGGCGCTCTGGTCGTAGAACGCGCTCGGCAACAGCAACAGGCGCTCGAACAGATGCGTGCGAATGGCGTGGATGGCGCGGAACGACACGCGCGACAGCGCGTATTCGCCGGCGATCGCGCCGACCGAGCGCGCCACCGCCAGCATCACCATGATTGCCGGGAACTGCCAAACGTACACCGGCATCGGATAATCGAGCGCGTCCACGATGAAGCCGAGCGCCAGCGCGAATCCGGCTTCACCGCCGGCGGTGAACAGGAAACCCGCCACGGCCAGCAGGAACCACAGCTTCTGATCGGCAACGTAGCCGAGCAACCGCCGGTAGGTGGCCCAGTCGCCTTTCCCAACCCCCTCGGCGCTGTGGGGAGGGGCGCCTTTGGGAGGGGTGCCTTGGGGTGGGGCTGTGATGCTAGGAGACATCGGCCCGCGCCCCTAAGACCGTGCGATCGTCGGACCGGAAGCGAGGCATCGGCACGGGTCCTCCTTGGCTGGTTCGGCGCGGCTGACCGCCTCCGTGGCGGAAAGCTGACCGCCTCCGTGGGGGAAAATAGCATGAGACAAGGCATGTTGTTCGCGCTCCTACAGAGCATGGAGAGCATCCACGAACAACAGCAAAACTGAGGTTATGTGCTACTAATGTGCGGTACGGAGCGCCCACATGGGGCCCGCGCCATGCGGGGTTGGTTGCCGGCCATTCTGGTCGCGCTGCTGTTGTCCGCGGCTTGCGCGCCGCTGCAGCCGCGGCCGGAGGGCTTCGCCGATTTCGACTTCCGGGTGCGGGGGCGCATCGGCGTGCGTGGCGGCGGCGAGGCGTTTTCGGCATCCTTCGACTGGCGGCAAGCCGGCGAACGTTTCGCCATTGAGATCTGGGGCCCGCTCGGTCAAGGCCGGACGCGGCTGCTAGGGGACGGTCGCGCCATGCGCGTGATCGACGCCCGCGGGCATGTGATGGAAGACGCCGACGCCGATGCGCTCATGGCGCAGGCGCTTGGCTGGCGCGCGCCGATCGCCGCGTTGCGGCATTGGGTGCGCGGAGCGGTTGCGCCAGACGCGGCAGTGGAGTTGCAGCGCGACGCGAGCGGCCGCGTGACGCGCTTCGAGCAACACGGTTGGACGGTGGAACTGCGTGGATGGCGGAGCGCGGCGGCGGGCGAGGTGCCGGGGCGGATCGTCGCCACGAAGGAGGGGCGGCGCGTCACGGTGATTTGCAAGGAGTGGTTCGGCCCGCCAGAAGGCCGAGGGGAAGGCCGAGACGCGATTTGACATTCCAAGCGCTGGCAAAGAGAATGCGCCCGCTTCGCGACCAGCCACCGGGCGATGCGAGTGGCCTTCAACAGCGAATACTTGGGGCGTCGCCAAGTGGTAAGGCACCGGGTTTTGATCCCGGCATTCGCAGGTTCGAATCCTGCCGCCCCAGCCAAAACATGAAAACGTCGAGCGGGCACCGCCGGCGCAAGACTGGTCAGTATAGCTGGTCAGGACAGAAGGCTAAGGAACTCCTCGAATGCGCGATCAAATCATCGTCCGAGCCGAGCTGCGCAGCGACCTCGGCAAAGCGGCCAGCCGGCGGTTGCGCCGGCGCAAAGACCAAGCGCCGGGCATCCTCTACGGTGGCGGCGGCGAACCGGTGCCGCTCGCCATCGCGCAGCGCGACCTTGCCAAGGCCATGCAGGAGGAGGCGTTCTTCTCGCAGATCCTCGCGCTGCAGGTGGGCGAGAAGACGCAAGCCTGCGTGTTGCGTGAAGTGCAGCGCCACCCGGCCACGGATCAGGTTCAGCACGTGGACTTCCTGCGCATCCGCGAGGATGTGCCCGTGCAGGTGCATGTGCCGTTGCACTTCGTTGGCGAGGCCCAGTGCGTTGGCGTGAAGCTCGGCGGCGGGCGCTTGGCGCACAATCTCATCGAAGTGGAAGTGAGCTGCCTGCCGAAGCACCTGCCGGAGTTCATCGAAGTGGACGTGGCGGCGCTGCAAGTCGGGCAGTCCCTGCATCTTTCGGATCTCGTTTTGCCGCCAGACGTCGCGCTGGTGGCCTTGGCGCTCGGCCCGGATCACGACACCCCGGTGGTGGGCGTGTCCGCGCGCCGCGGGGGCGCGGAAGCCGCCGAGGAAGAGAATTCCGCGGAGCGCCCCGCCGCGGAAACCGACGCAGCGTCTTAAACCGTGATCGTCGCCGGACGCATGGGGCAACCACATGGCGATACGTCTTCTCGTCGGGCTGGGCAATCCGGGCGCACGCTACGCCCGCACGCGGCACAACATCGGCGCGTCTTGGCTTGAGGGGCTGGCGGCGCGGTTCGGCGTGCCGTTGCGCGAACAGCGCAAGTTCAAGGGGCTGTGCGGGCGCGGCGATGTCTTGGGCCGCGATGTGCGGCTGCTCTACCCCACCACCTATGTGAACCTCTCCGGCGAGGCCGTGGGCGGGCTGGCGCGGTTCCACAAGATCGCGCCGGAGGAGATTCTCGTCGCCTACGACGAAGTGGCCTTCCCGCCCGGCGTGTGCCGTTTGCGCGGCGGCGGCGGCCACAACGGCCACAACGGGCTCAAGAGCGTCATTGCTTCGCTCGGCAACGCGCGCGGCTTTGCGCGCTTGCGTATCGGCGTCGGACACCCCGGCGACCCGGCGGCGATGGTTGCCTACCTGACCGGCGCGGCCATGCCGGCCGCAGAGCGGACCGCGGCCGAGCGCGCGGCGCGGCTGGACGACGAGGTGCTTGCCTTGGTGCTCGATGGCGACTTGGACCGCGCGATGAACCTGTTTCACGCGCCGAGACCGACTGCTTCGGTGGCAGCGCCCCGCTCGTCATGAAGGTGCGCTGATGGGGTTCAAGTGCGGCATCGTGGGGCTGCCGAACGTCGGCAAATCCACCTTGTTCAACGCCCTCACGCGCTCTGGCGTTAGCGCGGAGAACTTTCCGTTCTGCACCATCGAACCGAACACCGGTGTGGTGCCGGTGCCGGATCCGCGCTTGCAGCGCATCGCGGAGATCGCGAAGCCGGCGCGGGTGGTGCCCAGCCGAATGGAGTTCGTGGACATCGCGGGATTGGTGGCGGGCGCCTCCCAAGGCGAAGGGCTGGGCAATCAGTTCCTGGCGCACATCCGCGAGACCGACGCCATCGCCCATGTGGTGCGCTGCTTTGCGGACGACGCGGTGACGCACGTTTCGGGCCCCCTCTCGCCGGGCGACGACATCGGCGTGATCGACACCGAGCTCGCGCTGGCGGACCTGGACACCGCCGAGCGGGTGCTCAGGCGCAACCGGCGCGTCGCCAACGCCGGCGGCAACGAGGCGCGGGCGTTGGTGGACGTGCTGGAGCGCGTGGTGAAGGGGCTGGACGCTGGCCGGCCGGTGCGCGCGCTCGGCCTCGACCCGGGCGAGATGGCGGCGCTCGGCGACTGCAACTTCCTCACCGCCAAGCCGGTGATGTTCGTGGCCAACGTCGCCGAGGAGGGCTTTGCGGACAATCCCTTGTTGGCGGCGGTGCAGGCGTTGGCCGCGGACCAAGGCGCCGTGGTGGTGCCGGTGTGCGCCAAGACGGAAGCCGAGCTCAGCGAGCTGCAAGACGCGGACCGCGACGAGCTCCTCGCCGAGCTGGGTTGGCAAGCGCCGGGCTTGAACCGCGTGGTGTACGCCGGCTATCGGCTCTTGGGCCGGCACCACTTCTTCACCGCCGGGCCGAAAGAGGCGCGGGCGTGGACGGTGCCGGTGGGCACCTTGGCGCCGCAAGCGGCCGGCGTCATCCACACGGACTTCGAGCGCGGCTTCATTCGCGCCGAGGTGATCGGTTACGAGGACTTCGTGGCGCACGGCGGCGAGGCCGGCGCCAAGGACGCCGGCAAGCGGCGGCTGGAAGGCAGAGGCTACGCCGTGCGAGACGGCGACGTGGTTCACTTCCGCTTCAACGTGTGACGTCACTCATGGAGAAAGAGGACGGGCCGGCATCTGGAATCCGATCACGTTGGCGCACCACGGCGGCGTGGCGCCGGCATCCGGAAGCGGCGCATCCGCCAAGGCGGCACGGTCGCCGTGAATCCACACCACCTGCCCGCCGACGCGGTAGTACGCCTCGGCTGCGAACAAGGCAACGTAGATCTCCGCCCGGTGGCCGGTGCTGGATTGCTCCGGGAACGGCAGCATCCTCTCGAACAGCTCGCCTTCGCGCTGGTGAGCCGTGGAAGCCGCGAGCCAGTTGAAGTCGCTCGCCACGAACCACCAGCCGTCCTTTTCCACCAGCTCCACATGCCCTGCGCCGAGCACGGCGGCGCCGAAGGCGATGTTCTCGGCGATCAGCTTGCCGGTGGGGCGCGCCGGTGCCAGCATGTCCCTGACGCGGCGGCGCAGAAAGCGCGCCGATTCCTCGCCGATGGTTTGCGGGCCGCTCACTTGCAGGTAAGGCTTGGCGGATTGGTAGCTGCGGTCGGGCTCGAACCGACGACCCCAGCATTATGAATGCTGTGCTCTAACCAACTGAGCTACGCAGCCCCCTTTCAGCGACCAGCGGCGCGCATTGTCGGGACGACGGAGGGCCGTTGTCAAGTGTCGCGAAGACGATGTGTTGGTCGCGAAGACGATAAAACCGGACAGATCATGTGCTCCCAACACGCCGCCGCTCGCTCGCCGACGCTTGACCAACGCCCGCGGCTTCCTCTCCCTCTCCCATGCGAGCAGCCGGAGGGGCTAATATTGGCCCTCTAGCAAACCCGGTCTTCCCATGCCCGAGTTGGAACGCTTGCCCGAGGAGCACATCTACCGTGCCTACGGCGTCTACCTGCTCACTTCGCAGCACCGCATCATCCGCCGCCTGAAGCGCGTCTACGAGCCGTCCACGCACGGCAACAAGGCGTGGCGAGCGAGTTTTCTGCTCATGGACTACCTGCTGCACAACCCGGTGCGCGCGCATGCCCGCGTGATGGAACTTGGCTGCGGCTGGGGGCCTGGCGCGGTGTTCTGCGCCCGCCGCTTCAAGGCGAAAGTCACCGGCGTGGATTTGGACAAGAACGTCTTTCCGTATCTGGAGGTCACCGCGGCCCTCAACGACGTCAAGGTTGTTCCAATGCAAGCGGATTTCGGCGCCTTGGAGGTCGGCCGCCTGGCCGAGGAGCATGCGTTGATCGGCTCGGACATTTGTTTCTGGGAGCGCATGGTCAAGCCGCTGTTCGAGCTGTCGGTGCGGGCGCTCGCCGCCGGCGTGCAGCGCGTGGTCATCGCCGACCCCGGCCGCCCGACGTTTTACGAGCTCGCCGACCGCTGCGCCAAGAACGGCCGACGCACGACGTTGCGGGAGTGGTATGCGGTGGAGCCGTCGCGCACGAGCGGCGAGGTGTTGGAACTGCGTCCGTAGCAGGGCAATGAACAAGCCGCCTTGGTCGCCCTTCGGCGTTGGTCATGGCGAGCGAGTTTTGCTACCGTGCCGGTGGCGCATCCGGAACATGGGGGCCAACCGCTTGACGCACAGAACCACCGCCAAAGCGCGAACCACCCGCCGCGCCCTGCTCGCGCGGCTTGGCGTCGCCACAGCTGCGGCCCCTTGGCTCCTCGGCGCTCCGGCCCGGGCGCGCCAGACGCGGACGTTGAACCTGCTCTTCTGGTCGGATTATCTGCCGCCGGGGATGCTGGCGGCGTTTCAAGCCGACACCGGCATCGCAGTCAACGTCACCGGCATCGGATCCAACGAGGAGATCATCGCCAAGATGAAGGCGACGCGCGGGCGCGGCGTCGACTTGGTGAGCCCCACGAACATGCGTTCGCCGCAATGGGCGGAACTCGGCCTGCTGCAACCTTTGGACTTCACGCGCCTGAAGAACGTTTCCAACGCCAATCCGGCCATGCGCCGAATCGGCGAGACCGAGTGGAACTTCAATGGCGAAGGCGCGCATTGGCTGCCGCTGGTGTGGGGCACGGAGGGAATCGCTTGGCGCACGGACCTGTGGCTGCCGCCGCGCAGCGACGGGTTGCCGAGTTACGGCGACCTCTGGCGCCCGGATGTGCGCGGCAAAACGATGATGCGTCCGCACTCGGGCATGTTGGCCGCCGGGCTGCACTTGGAGGCCATCGGCGAACTCAAGGCCGGCGCCATGCGGGCGGCTTACGAGAACTTGCCCGCCATGCGCGCGACATGGCGCAAGGTCGCGGACTTTTGCATCGCGCGGAAAGAACAGGTGAAGCTCTTCTGGAACGACGCGGACGCGCAGAAGAACGGCTTGCTCAACGAGGGCGTGGTCGTCGGTCAGACGTGGGACGGCCCGCCGATCAAACTCATGCAAAGCGGGGAGCCCGTGCAGTACCGCGCGCCGGTGGAAGGAGCCCTCGCCTGGGTGGACGGCGTGGCCCTTTCCCGCGCCGCGCAAAACGTGGACGCGGCCTACGCTTTCATCGACTACTGCCTGCGTCCGGAAATCGCCGGCAAGGCCATTGATGGCGGCAAGGACGGCGACTGGGGCGGCGGACACGGCTACAACTCGGCGGTGCGCGGCGCCAACGCGCACGCAAGCGACCGCTACGCCGAGGTGTTCGCGTCCGTTTATCCGGGCGACGCGCTCGCCAACCTTTGGCAATGGCCGCGCGAACCCCAGTGGTACGCGGACGCCCGCACCGAGCTGCGCAACGAGTTCGTCCACGCCTGATGCGGGTGCTCGCGCAACGCGCCGCGGCCGGGCGAAGCGACTCGCGGCGATGACGGCGGCGGTCGATCTCGATGACGTGAGCGTGCGCTTCGGCGACTTTGTGGCCGTGCGCGATGCGCGGGTACACATCGCCGAAGGCACATTCTTTAGTTTTCTCGGCCCATCCGGTTGTGGCAAGACCACTTTGCTGCGCGCGATTTCCGGTTTCGTTCAGCCTTCCGCGGGCGAGATTCGCATTGGCGGCAAGAACATGGCCGGCATCGGACCGAACAAGCGGCCCACGGCGCTCGTGTTCCAGAACCTGGCGCTGTTTCCGCTGATGAAGGTCTGGGAGAACATCTCTTTCGCCCTCGAAGTTCGCGGCGCGAGTCGAACCGCGCGACGCAAGCGCGCCGACGAGCTTCTTGAACTCATCGCGCTTCCCGGTCAAGGCGATCGGATGTGCGACGAGCTTTCCGGCGGTCAACGCCAACGGGTGGCCATCGCCCGGGCGTTGGCCGCCGAACCGGACGTGTTGCTGCTCGACGAACCGCTTTCCGCGCTGGACCTCAAACTGCGCGAGCACATGCGCCGGGAATTGCGGGCGATTCAACGCCGGGTGGGAATCACCTTCGTCTACATCACGCACGACCAAGGGGAAGCGCTCACGATGTCCGATCAAGTGGCTGTCATGCGCGGCGGCGTCATCGAGCAAGTCGCGGACGGGAACGCGCTGTACGACGAGCCGGAGTCCGCCTTCGTGGCCTCCTTCGTTGGCGAAAACAACGCTTTTCGCGGCCGGGTGCGGGATCTTGACGAGCGCTACGCAACGGTGACGACGGATGTCGGCCCGCTTCGGGCCCGTCGCGTTGGGCCTGGCGGCGGCGATCTGCGCGTTGGCGCCGCCGCGTTTGTTTTCGTTCGCCCCGAGTCGCTGCGGTTCGCGTCCGCCGCCGACGGGCCGAACATCTTCCCGGCCACCGTTGCGGCAATCGAGTTCGAAGGCCGCTTTTGGCAAGTCTTCCTTGATGTCGCCGATGGCGGGCGGCGCGTGACCATGGTGCGGGTCAACACCCCCGGGGGCGTGCAAGAAACCGCGCCCCGCGCTCCGATGCCCAAGCCTGGCGAGGTGACGTTGAGTTTTTCGCCGGATCGTTCCGTGGCGCTGCCGGACGGGCCGTTGGCCAGCGGCTGACCGCAAGGCGCACGTGACAAGGTGATGTGGCCGCGCGCCTTGCTCTCCCGCTTCGGTGCCGGCCTCGGCGCCTGCCTGCTCGCGTTGGCGGCGTTTTGGGTCCTGCTCTTGGTATTGCTGCCGCAGTTGGCGATGGTGGACTTTTCCTTTCGCCCCAATCTGCCGCCGGCCGAGCAAGGCGGCGCGCAAGACACCTACACGTTGGAGCACTACGCTTTTCTGATCCGCGGCAGCGAGCAGGACGGCTACAACACGGTTGACCTCTCCGTGTTCGCACGCACCTTGTTGGTGGCGGCGCTGGTGACCGCGTTCGATTTGGCGCTGTGCTACCCGATCGCGTACCTGCTCGCGCAATCCGCCTACGGCGGCTGGGCGCGGTTGTTGGTGCTTTCCTTGGTCGTGCCGTTCTGGGTCAACGAGATCCTGCGCGCCTTCGCGTTCCGCATCCTGTTCGGTGACAGTGGCGTCATCAACGACGCGCTGCTGTTCCTCGGTCTCGTGCAAGAACCGGTGGACTTCATCCGCGCCAACGTCGCCCTCTACGGGGGCCTCGCCTACGCTTTCGTCCTGCTCATGATCTTCCCGCTCTACAACGCCATGGAGAGCTTGGACGGAAACCAAGTGGAAGCGGCGCGCGACATGGGCGCCTCCACGCCGCGCGTGCATTGGCGCGTGGTGATTCCGCATGCGAAGCCGGGCATCAGTTCGGGTTGCACCATGGTCTTCATGCTGAGCGCCGGCGCCTTGGCCGCGCCGCAGATTCTCGGCGGCCCGAGCAGCCTGTGGTTCACGCAGATCATCTACCAGTGGTTCAACACCGGCAACAACTGGCCGCGCGGCTCGGCCTACGCCATCGTGTTGCTCGTGTCCACGGTGCTGCTCGTTTTGATGGCGATGCGCGCGTTCAAGGTGCGTCTGAGCGAGCTCGGCAGATGACCGCGAACAACGTCGCCCGTTGTTTCCTGGCGGTGTTCGTCGGGTTGTTCTTCATCTATCTGTTCGGACCGCTGTTGGTCATGGGAGTCACCGCGTTCAACAGTTCGGCGTTCCCCCGCGTCACGCCTTTCGAGTGCTTCTCCGTGGAATGGTTCGGCGCGCTCGCCGCCGACGCCAAGCTAATGCGCGGATTGGCCAACAGCGTTGTGATCGGCATTGGGGTCGTGGTCTTGGCGGTGCCCGTCGGCATGGCCGGCGCATTGTTGCTGGCGCAGGTTCCGGACCGGGCGCGGCCGTGGTACTACACCATCGCCATCTCGCCCATTCTCATCCCGGGCGTGGTGCTGGGCATTTCCACGCTGGTCTTCTGGGACCGGCTGGGGCGCATGTTCGGCGCGAGCGGGGAGAGCGTGTTCTACAACGGCGTCTTTCTCACCATCGTCGGCCAGACAACCTTCGTCTCGGCCTATTGCATGCTGATCTTCATCGCCCGCCTGCAGCGCTTCGACAGCGCCCAAGAGGAGGCCGCGCGGGATCTCGGCGCAACGCCCGCGCAGTCGTTTCGCAAGGTGCTGTTGCCGTTCTTGAAGCCCGCCATCGGCTCGGCGGCCGTGTTGGCGTTCCTCGCCTCGTTCGAGAACTACAACACCACCGTGTTCACCAGTCTAACCAGCGAAACGCTGGTCACGGTGCTGGCGAGCAAAGTGCGCCACGGCATCGATCCATCGATCAGCGCGTTGGCGGTGGTCATCATCGCGCTCACCCTCGCGGGGGCGGCCGCCTACGAAATACTGAAGCGCCGCGAGACGCACGGCCAAGAGCGGGGGCAAGAGAAGAAGAACGGCAGCCGAGCGGCGCGAGCCGCGTTGTTCCTGAACCCCGCGTTGGCCGCGTTCGTGCTGATCTCCGTCGTGGGCATCGGCACTATCTACTTCGCCGGCACCTTGGGCGTGGAGGAGTGCAAGGTGGCGGCGCAAGCGGAAAAGCGCCGGCGGGCGCAAGAGCGCATCGAGGCGCTGCGCCGAGCGCACCAGCGCCAAGAGGCGCCTCCCGCGCCGCAAGAAGACGGCATCCGCCGGCCTTCCGAGACGCCCAGCATTTTCGCGCCGGACAACATTGAAGTCCCGGGCGCGGCGGAAACGGAAACGCGCCCCACCGAGCGGAACGAGAACGCGCCCCCGCAACCCCCTCGCACCGCCGACCCGTTCGCGCCGGAGAACTTGGCGCCGGGTTCGCGGCGTCGCCGACCAGATGATCGCGCACGCGCTGACCCATCCAACCTGGGCGATCCCGAATGACAACGGCGGCACACTCGCTGGACAGCAACGCTGAACGCGGTAGCGCTTGAGCGGTGGCGGCGCAAGCCGGCTGTTTGCGGCGCAGCCCGCTGTTGCGGCGCAACTTATAATTCGCTCCTCTTTTGGGCGGTGACGTATGGACGACAACACCAAGAGCCCGCAAACGTCGGCGGAGTACGTCGCGTATTTTCGGCACCGCGCCGCGGTGGTGGCGAAATTGCCGCCGGTCAGCCCGCCGCCGCCGCGGTCGGTGCGGCAGGTCGCGAAGATTCTGGACGCGATGTACGCGAACCAGAACTTCCCGTCGCTGCACCGCGCGGGCGGGGAAGGCGAGGAAGGCGAGGAGGAGGGGGAGTTCGAGCGCCTGCGGGCGGTGGCGACGGAAGAGGCCGCCAAAGCACGCGCCCGGGCCGGCCGCGCGCCCGAGAGCGGGCGGCCGCGGGACTGCCCCAAGGGCGCCCGATGTGTGGACACGGCGTGAAATTCGGCGTCTTGCAGTTCTTCAGTTGGCCCGGCCGCCGCGTGCCGCTCCGCACGGTCTACGAGCGGGCTTTGGAGCGCGTGCGCATCATGGACGGCGCCGGCTACGACGCCGTGTGGTTGGCGGAACACCACTTCTCCACCTACAGCGTCTGCCCTTCCGTACACATCATGGGCATGCACATCGCCGGCATCACGCGCAACCTGCGCATCGGCACCGGCGTCAGTTTGGCGGCGTTCTACCATCCCCTGCGCTTGGCCGAAGAGGTGGCCTTGCTCGACAACCTGTCCGGCGGGCGCGTCAACTGGGGTGCCGGACGCGGTTTCGACCGCAAGGAGATGGAGGTGTTCGGCGTCGGCCACGACGACTCCCGCGCCCGTTTCCGAGAGAACGTGGACATCGTCCTGCGCGCTTGGGCCGAAGGGCCACTCACCTATCGCGGTCGTTTCCAGAACTATCGCGATGTGGAGGTGTTGCCGAAGCCGCTGCAGAACCCCCTGCCCACTTGGATCGCGTCGAGCTCGCTGGACGCCATCGACTGGGCCGCCAGCCAAGGCCACGCGATTTTGATGGACCCGCATTCCACCCACGAAGAGATCGCCGGCAAGTACGCGAGCTACCGAGCCGCGCTGGCGGAGCGCGGTTTCGAGCAACGCCGCGACACGCCGATGGCGCGCCTGCTCGCCATCGCCCCCACCGACGCGGAAGCCGAGGCGGTGGCGCGCCGAGGCGCCTTGTGGACGTTGGACGCCTACGCTCCGCCAGGGCCGAAGGCACCTTCCAAGGCGGAGCGGGTGGAGCGCTACGTCAACGAGGTGATCATCCACGGCTCGCCGGCGAAAGTGGTGGACGAGCTGAAGCGCTTGGAGGCGCAGATTCCGCTCGACTACCTCCTCGCTTCCATTCTGAGCCACCAGACCCTCCTGCTCTTGACCGACGAAGTGATGCCGCGCATGTGACGCCGGGCAGCGGCGATTTTCGGCCATTGCCATTGCGTCGGCAGCGTGTACACTGCGCGCTAGCGCGGGAATAGCTCAGGGGTAGAGCACAACCTTGCCAAGGTTGGGGTCGCGGGTTCGAATCCCGTTTCCCGCTCCAAGTTCTTTTCGGTTGGCGGCCACTGTCGTCTATACTCGCCCGCGACGCGGTGGTGCGGGAGGGTTGCTGTGGCGGAAGAGAACGATGCGCAGCCAGTCGGGCGAGAAGGGAAGACCGGCTTTGACATTCCCGGCGCCGTGCAGCTGGCGGTCATTCTTGTTGTTGTAATCGTCGCCATTTACTTCGCTCGGGCGCCGGCCGGAGTGTCCCTTGAGGATCGCCGGGCAACGGCCACGCCGTCGCGGCCCACTGTCAGCGTGATCCGTCCGGTCGCCACCCGCGCCGCCCGCGAAGTGACGACAACCGGCGTGGTGACGGTGGTGGGTGGCGTCGCCTTGGGCAGTCAAGTGGCCGGCGAGGTGGTCTACGTTTCGCCGGCCTTGCGCAACGGCGGCTCTTTCACGGCCGGCCAACCGTTGGTGCGGATCGACCGCCAAGACTACGAAATCCGTCTCGATGCGGCCGAGGCGCGGCTGCGGGAAGCGCAAGCGCGGCTGCAAAAGCAGCACGCGAAAGCGGAAGTGAAGCAAGCGCGATTCCGCCGTGAGCAACCCGGCGTCGAAGTGCCCTCCTTCGTCGCGCGCATTCCACAGATCGCCCGTGCGCAAGCGCAGGTCGACCGGGCCGAAGTGGCCGTTCGGAAGGCGAAACTCGATCTCGCCCGCACAACGATTTCGCTGCCCTTCGACGGCTGGGTGCGCAACAGCGGCCTGCATGTTGGCCAAGTGGCGGGCTTGGCGAGGCCGTTGGGGCAGGTGTTCGCCAAAGACGCGATGCGTTTGGAAGCGCAAATTTCCCAACAGGACCAAGCCGCGCTCGAGCCGATCATGGGACACCCGGCCACCGCCCAGACGCACGACGGGCGGGGTTTCAACGTCGTCGTCGAGCGGGTTTCGGCGGTGGTGGACCGGCAAAGCCGCCAAGCCACGTTGTATCTCGCTTTTGCCGACGACCTTGGCCTTGAGGATCTGCCCCGTCCCGGCACGTTCGTCAACGTCGTTCTCGCCGGGCGGCCTATGGACGACGTCATGGTGCTGCCCGAGGCCGCCGAACAGGTCACCGGCAGCGTCTGGCTGGTCGAAGCGGGCGCGTTGACAACCTTCGCGCCCCGCTCGCTTGGGCGCAACAGCGCTGGTTGGCTGGTGGAGGCGTTCGATCCCAAGGAGGGGGTGGTGATCGGACCGGTGGCGCATCCGCGCGCTGGCATGCCGGTGAAAGCGGTGAACGCCGCGGACCTCGAACCATGAACGACGCCGAAACCAGCGGCGCGAGCGGGCCGGGCGGGCCCGGCAACGCCGCGAGCGCGGACGGCAAAGGCGGCATCATCGGCTACTTCGCCCGCAACCACGTTGCCGCCAACGTGCTCATGCTGCTGCTGCTCGGCGGCGGCGTGTTCGCCATCACGAAGGTCGCGATCGAGCGCTTCCCCGAATACGACCCACGCACCATAACGGTGACGGTGCCGTATCCGGGAGCATCGCCGGAGGAGGTCGACGAAGACATCAACCGCCGCATCGAAGAGAGCGTTTCCGGCATCGTCGGCGTCGACCGCGTGCTTTCCACCGCCGCCGAAGGGGTGGGCGAGGTCGTTGTCGAAATGAGCGCGTTCGCCGATCCGGTGGATGTTCTCAACACGGTGCGCACCGCGGTGGAGCGCATCGAGAACTTCCCCCCTCCCAACGCGGAGCCGGCCGAAGTTCTGCGCACGGAAGTGCTTCGCAAGGTGCTGACGTTGTCGGTCTCCGCGTCCACCTTGGACGAAGACCGCTTGCGGCGGGACGCGGAGACGCTGAAGTCCGCGCTGTTGGGGCTGCCCGGAGTGTCGGTGGTCTCCTTGCAGGGCGCCCGCGATCGCGAAATCAGCATCGAGTTGAGCGAGGAAGCCCTGCGCCGGCATGGACTGACAATCGCCGGCGTCGCGACCACCGTGCGGCGGTCGTCCTTCAACCTGTCCGGTGGTCAGCTGCGCACGGACGCCGGCGAGGTCCTGATAAGCACCTTCGCGCAACGCACCCGGGCCGAGGAGTTCAAGGACATCGTCCTCGTGGCCCGCGAGGACGGGTCGCTGGTGCGGCTCGGCGACGTCGCAAAGCTGCGCGATGGTTTCGTGGACGAGCAACTCGTCAACGAGGTCGACGGGCGCGCGAACATCTTTGTTCGCGTCGACGCCGCGGTGGGGCAATCGACGCAGGAGGTGGGAGCGCAAGTCAAGCGGTTCTTGGCGGACTACGCGCCGCCAGCGGGAACCGAAGTGTCGCTGTGGCAGGACGAAAACCAAATTATTTCCGATCGCTTGGCGACCATCGGCCGCAACGTCACCATCGGCGTGGTGCTGGTATTCCTCACCTTGCTTGCGATCTTCGACCTGCGCATGGCGTTTTGGATCGGGATGGGCATTCCCATCGCGTTCTTGGGCTCGATCGTGTTTTTCGACGCCAGCGGCATGAGCATCAACGCGCTGACGATGTTCGGTTTGTTCATCGCCGCCGGCATTGTCGTCGACGACGCCGTTGTGATCGGGGAGAGCATCGCAAGGCAACGCGAATTGGGCCTGCGGGGTGTCGATGCGTCGCTTGCCGGAGTTCGCGCCGTGGCTGGTCCGGTCACGTTCGGGGCGTTGACCACTGCCGTTGCTTTTTCCGCGCTGTTGCCGCTGGACGATGCTTGGGGCCAACTGTTCGCCGCTTCCGCGGTGGTCATCGCATTGGTGCTGGCCGTCTCGCTGCTGGAAGTCTTCTGCATCCTGCCCGCGCATTTGACGGGCGATCGTCCTTGGAGCCGTTCGCCCTTGGCGCAGTGGCAAACCCGATCCCGCGTGGCGTTCGACCAGTTTGTGCAAGGCAAGGTGGTGCGCGCGATCGCGTGGGCGGTGCGCTTTCCGCACCTGACGGTGCTGGCCGTGTTTGCCGCGTTGGCGGCGACCGCCCTGTTGGTTGGCACCGGCGCCGTCGGCTATACCGCTTTTCCCTCCACCACCGGGTCGGACCGTTTGGAAGCGAAGTTGACCATGCCGGTGGGTACGCACTTCGAGGCAACCGCCGCCGCCGCGAGGCGCATCGCGGCGGCGGCCCGCTCCGCGGACGAGGAAACGGGTGGCGCGACGATCGAGTCCGTTGCCGTGCTGGTCGGACAACACTGGCCGGAGGCGTCCTATGACGGCGTCAAGAGCGGCTCGACCGGCACCCACCTTGCCGCCGTTGAAGTGACGTTGCGGCCGGAGCGGGACATTTTCTCCACGGACTTCCAACGGCTCTGGCGCCGCGCCGCGGGAGAGATCCCCGGCGCGCGATCCGTCTCTTTCAGTGCGGCCGGGGCCGGCGCCCTGTTTTCGTCGCCCGTCTCGCATGCGCTGTTGCACGAAGACGAGGACGTGTTGGCGCAAGCGACCGCGGACTTGAAGCGCGCCTACAGCGGTGTTGCGGCCATGCGCGAGGTCGAGGACTCGATGCTGCCGGGCAAGCGGCGCTACGACCTGCAGCTGACCTCGGCCGGCAACGCGGCGGGGTTGACGGCGGCCCGAGTGGCCGGCCACTTGCACAATGCGTTTTTCGGCGTTGAGGCGCAGCGCATCCAACGCGGACACGACGAAATCAAGGTGGTGGTTCGCTATCCCGACGACCGCCGTCGGCGTCTGGGGGACTTGCTCGACGAGCGCATCGCCACCCCGACCGGGCGCGTGCCCCTGTCCACGGTGGCGCGCATCACGGAAACGCGCGACTACGAGCAGGTGCGGCGCATCGACCGCGTGCGCGCCGCGATTGTCACCGGCTCGTTCGACGAGAACGAGGCCGGTTCCTTGGAAGTCGCCTCCGAGATCGAGAAAGCCGTGCCGGCGTTGCTCGCCAAATATCCCGGTCTCGCGATACAGGAACACGGCGCCACCCGCGACGCCACGGCGATGGCGGACACGCTGTCCTGGTCGTTCCCTCTCGCGTTGCTGGTCGTCTACGGTCTCTTGGCGTCGCAACTACGCAGCTTCGCGCAGCCGTTGTTGGCGTTGGCGAGTCTGCCCATGGTGGTTGTCGGCGCCGTCGTCGGGCACTTGGTGCTCGGCTACGACCTGACGAATCCGTCTCTTTTCGGAATCGTCGCCGCCACCGGCGTGGCGGTGAACGACACGTTGATTCTGCTGCACCGCTACAATCGCATTCGCGCCGGCGATGCGGGTCTCCCCGCCATCGCGGCCATCGCCGCGGCGGCGCGGCAGCGCGCCCGCCCAATCCTGCTCACCACCGTCACCACCTGCATGGGGCTGTTGCCGCTGCTCTACGACAAGAGCGAATTGACCGCGTTCATGGTGCCGCTGGTGATCAGTCTGGGCGCCGGCCTCGTGTTCGCCAGCGTCGGCGTGCTGTTCCTCGTGCCGGCGGTGTTGCTCCTTGGCGACATGGCATCGGGCTCGTCGCTGCTTCGCAATTTGACGAAGCGGCGTCCAGCCGCGCAAAGCGGCACTGCGGAGGAAACCGTCGCCGCATAACGCGAGAACTGGCCGCGTTCGAGTTTTGCTGCGCGAACGCCGCCGGCGCACCGCCAGTGCGCGACGGGCTACTCGCGCGCTTCCGGCACCACGCTGAAGGCGATCCGCTCGCCGGCGCGCACCACCACGACGCGCACCGGCTCGCCGATGCGCACCGCGTCGAGCGCGTAGGTGTAGTCGTAGATGTTGGCGATGGCTTGTCCGCCAAACTCGACGATCACGTCGCCGCCCCGCAAGCCCGCGTCGTCCGCCGGGCCGCCGCCGCGCACCCCCGAGAGCTTCACGCCCGCCGCCTCGGTGGCGTAGTCCGGAATCGTGCCGAGGTAGGCGCGCATGCTGTCGCGGCTGCCTTGGCCGGCGGCGCGCTGCACCTGCACAAAGTCCGGGCGCTCCTCGCGGTTCGCCACGTCGTTCAAGAGCGCCGCGGCGAACGCCGCGATGCGCTCCATCCCTGCATAGTTCAGCGTGTCGGCGTCGTCGGACGGGCGGTTGTAGTGCTCGTGGCTGCCGGTGAAGAAGCTCAACACGGGCACGTTCCGCGGGTAGAAGGCGGTGCTGTCCGTGGGCAGATAGGGGTCGTCCTGCAGGGTGAGGTTGAAGCCCGCCGGCACGTTGCGCCGCTCGATGACCCGCCGCCACAGGTTCGACGAGCCAACGCCTTGCACGATCAGCCGGTTCTCGCGCAAACGCCCGACCATGTCGAAGTTCAGATACGCCACCACCTTGTCGAGAGGCAGCGGCGGGTTGGCGACGAACCGCGACGATCCGACCAAGCCGAGTTCCTCGCCGGACCACAGCGCGAAGACGATGCCGCGGCGGCGCGGTTGCGTGTTCGAGAGCAGCTGCGCCAGGCGCAACACGATGGCCGTGCCGGAGGCGTTGTCGTCCGCGCCGTTGTGTACTTCGCCCTGCTCGTCCTTGTCCGCCAGCGAGCCAACCGCGCCGCGCCCGATGTGATCGTAGTGCGCGCCCACCAGCACATACTCCTCCGGTGGTGGAGGTTTCTCGCCCGCATGTGGTGGCGTGGGCGGCAACAGCGCCACCACGTTGCGGTCCGGCTTCTCAATGCGCTTGATGCCAACGCGCGCGGAGGCCGCAACGCCCAGTGGAAAGCCACCTTGGAAGTGCGGCGTCTCTTGGTCGAGGGCGGTTTGCGTCGCCGCCAAGTCTTTGCTCGCGGCGGCGAACAGGTGCTCGGCGACGGCGAGATCCACGGACAGCGCAACGATGCCGGAATCCGCCAAACTGTTGTCGAAGCGCATCGGCGCCAGCGCCCCGGCGTTGGGCGAGTTGGGGCCCGTCGCCACTAGGATCGCCTTTGCGCCGCGCTCGCGGGCAAGCAGCGCCTTGTAGCGCAGGCCGGCGTAGCGGTTCAGCTCTTGACGCCGCTTGGCCTCGGCGCCTTCTGGGACATAGCGCAACACCAGCGCGATCTTGTCCGTCAAGTCCAAATTGGCGAACGAGTCGTAGCCCGTGCCGAGCGGACCGGGAACCGACAATCCGTAGCCGGCGAACACCACCTCGCCTTCCACTTCGCCATCGGCGCTGAACGACAGCGGGCGGAAGTTCGTCTCCGCTTGGGGACGCCGCGAGCGCGGCGCGCGCGGCGTCGTGGTTCCAATCCGAGAGGAAGAGCTGGGAGGCGCCGTCGGCGGTGCGATTGCTCGTCCAGCTCAACCGCCGGCCATCCGGCGAGAAAGACGCCAAGCCGTCGAACCCGTCCGTGAAGGTGACGCGCACCGGCATCCGCCGCCCTTCGGCATCGACGAGAAACAACTCGAAGTTTGCGAACCCGTGCTTGTTGGAAGTGAAAATGGCGTACTCGCCCGACGGATGCAGGAACGGCGCCCAAGACATGGAATTGAAATCCGTGAGCCGGCGCACGTCGGTTCCGTCGACGCGCCGCGGCGTCGGGATCCAGGTGCGAGGACGCGAACAGCACTGCCTCGCCGTCCGGTCGCAGGAACGCGCAGGTCGTTTTGCCGATGCCGGGAGAGACCCGCCGGCTGTCTCCGGTGGTCAAGTCGAGGTGGTAAATCTGAAAGAACGGGTTGCCGGGTTCGCGCTCGCTTTGAAAGACCATCGCTTGCCCGTCCGCCCCGAAGTACCCCTCGCCGGCGCGCCGGCCCTCGTAGGTGAGCTGGCGCGCCTGGCTCAAGAACCGCGCCTCGCCCCCCTCGCCGGCCGCCGCTTGCGCGTCCGGCTGTGCATGGAGGTGCGGGGTGGCTGTGAAGGCGAGCACCGCCAAGGGGAGACGTTTCACTGTGGTTCCCATGATGTCGAAGCAAGCGGTGTTGCGGCACACGCAACAACGGACAACCCGAATCCCGGCCGTTTGGCGACTTGCGGTCGCGCCGCTCGGCAGGGAGTTTGCGCCAACCGCAAGTATAGGGCGTCGCGCTGCGCCTGACCGGAGGTCGAACGCTCGCCGGCGACCGGCCGCGGATGCCCCAAGCGCGGCGCCCGCACTTCGAGGATTGAAGCGCGCCGAACCGCCACCATGTGGTAGTGTCGCACCGATCGCGACAGTCGCTGCCGGCGACGCCATCCGCCGCAAAGACGAACAGCGCGGGCCGTTGGATCCGTACCACGGGAGAGCAGGCAAACATGGACGAAATGGCGCGGGTTCAAAACGCCGCATTGGCCGCGATCCCGCAGCACGACACGGCGCTGTCCTACTTGACGTGGGCGCGCGAGCATCTGCCGGAAGCGTTTCCCAAGGTGTTCAAAGGGCCAACGCCGGACGCCAACGCGATGGTCGCCTACTGGATTGCGCGCAGCATCTGGAACGCGGTGCCGCTGCCATCGAACCGCTTTCGCCCGAAGCCGTTGCCGGCGCCGAAACGAAACGCCGTCTGTCCTTGCGGATCCGGCGTCAAGTTCAAGAACTGCTGCGCGGAATACGCGCAAATGGGCGAGTACCCGCGCGACATGCTTTGGCCGCTGTTCGTGCGCACCCAACCGGTCGACTACTGGCTTGCGGCGGCCGATCGACTTCCGACCGTGGGCGTGTTGTACGTCGGCGAGTGGCTCTTGGAAGAGCGCCAATGGAAAGCGCTGGTCGAGCTGCTCGAGCCGCGCTTCGCGCCGGGCGAGCATCCGAATGCCCAGCTGGCCGAGGCGGTGCAGTGGCTGTGCGACGCATACGATGCCTTGCGCGGCACCACAGCGAAAAAAGACGCGCTGTTGGCGCGGCTCACCGATTGCCCGAACAACGCCGTCCGCTGCGTGGCGAATCTGCGCCTCGCCTCCACCCGCCACGACCGTGGCGACGTTGATGAAGCCTGGCGCGCTTGGCGGAAGGCCGACAAAGCGCAGCCGGGAGACCCGGCGGTGGCGTTGATCGAGCTCATCATGCTGTCCGTCGAATGCCGCTACGAGCACTTGATGAAGCGCGCCGACTCTTGGTTGGCGCGGCTGGCCAATGATCCGGACGTGGGCGAGGATTCGCTCGCCGCCATTCGCCGCTTCAAAGTCAATCCACACCGTGCGGCGCGCGAACTGGGCGAAGAACATGACGAGCAGGATCTTGACGACAACTTGGAGAGATTGCTCGCTTGGCTCGAGCGCGCCGCCGAGAGACCGCTGCCCAAGCTGCGGTGGCGACGCATTAAGAAGCTCAAGAACGGCGCGCGGCAAGACGCGCACTCGCCACGACCGAGCGCCGCCGCCGCCGCGCTGGAACAGGAGTGGAGCGAACGCAGCGGCGCCGGCAAGCCGTTTTCCATCGATCTGTCCACCGGCGAGGAAGAAGAGATGCTGGTCAACATGGCGGATTGGCTGCCGTGGCTCCAAGACCATCCCGAGGCGCTGGACAGCTTTTCCGTCCTTGACGACTTGGTCATGCTGCTGCTCAACGTGGACGATGACGCGGCCGCGGACATGGCCTACGAAACCCTCTTGCCGCGCGCCGTCGCCATGTTGGAACGACATTGGCCGGCGACGTGCGCCGGCGCCTTGCCTTGGGTGGTGGAGGAGAACCGCCCGCCGCTGCGCCTGTTGTTCCAAGCGATCGCCAACGAGGACTGGAGCGAAGACGGCGAAGACAACCTGAAAGTGTCTTGGGTGCGTTTGTACCTGCGGTTGAACCGCAACGACAATCATGGGCTGCGCACCGAGTTCGTGAACTACCTGTTCGCCACCGACCAAAACGCCGAGGCGTACGAAGTCGCGCGCCGCTACCCCAACGACATGTTCGCCGAAACGGCCTACGGCCTGCCGCTGGCGTTGTACCGGCTGTCGCGAATGGACGAAGCGGATGCGGCGCTGCGCCAAGCCATCGAACGCCTGCCTTTGGTGGCCCGCTACTTGCTGGAAAAGAAGCCTTCCAAGTCCAAGGCCGGAGAGCACGACATGGTGATTGGCAGCGACGACCAGGCATGGCAGTACCGTCGCAACATGCGCGGCGAGTGGCAGGCGACAAGTGGCGCGTTGGAGTGGCTGGCGGCGGCGCGCTGAAGGAACGCCGGCGCCGAACGACCATTGCCACGCTTCGCAGCCGGTTTGCGCGCGGTGGTCGCCGGCGGCGCGCGCCTCTGCGCCGCGTTGTCCTTGGCCACGTCAGGCGCGCTCGTTGTGTCCGCAAACGCCGAATCCGCGGCGACGTTGCGCACGAAAGTGCATCGGACGATTCCGCACGATGTCAAGGCTTTCACGCAGGGGCTGCTCTGGCGAGACGGCAAACTCTACGAGAGCACCGGCCGGCGGGGACGCTCCGAGCTGCGCCGCATCGATCCCGCCAGCGGCGTCGTTGAGCGGCGGGCGCCCATCGGCGTCCTGTTCTTCGGCGAGGGGTTGGCGCACGCCGGCGGCCGCTTGGCAATGCTCACGTGGAAGGCGGAGCGCGTGTTCTTCTTTGACCTTGCGAGTTTCGACCGCTTGGCGAGCCGGCGCTACCGCGGCGAAGGGTGGGGCTTGTGCCACGATGGGAAGCGCTTCGCCATGAGCAACGGCACGGACACGCTCACCTTCCGCGACACCGACTCGTTCGCGGCCACCGGGCAAGTGCGCGTGTCGTTGAACGGCGAACCATTGGCCGGCCTCAACGAATTGGAATGCGTGGGCCGGGCCGTGTACGCGAACGTCTTTGGCGAGGACTTTCTGGTGCGGATCGACGCGGCCAGCGGACGGGTCACGCAGCGGTTGGACGCCTCCGGCCTCCTCGACCCCGCGGCGGCGCGCAGCGCGGACGTGTTGAACGGCATCGCCTACGATCCCCGCAAAGAACGGTTCTACCTCACCGGCAAGCTGTGGCCGTTGCTGTTCGAGGTCACCTTCGAACCAGCGGCCGCCCAGCACGGCGGCTCGCAATAGGCGGGGCGGGCTGGTTCAGCGCAGCACCGACCAACGCCGAACGCGAGCCGTCAGGGGTCGTTCAAGCTCCAGTCGTAGGCGTAGTCCACGTCCCCGTCGAAAGCGCGCAGCCTCGCGGCGAGTTCCGGTTCGGCATACCGCGTCAAGTGCTTGAGCACGCCGGACTCGTCATCCCCGAAGTCCTCCTGGTACCAGTCGTACACGCTGGAGACGACCACGCGCCGCCCGCCTTCGACCAAACGGACGCCGCGCGGATGGTTCACGTACGCCTTGGCGCCTGCTTCGAGCAGACGCTCCGTGTTCGCCGCGGTGAAGGCGACGGGAATCATGTTCGGGCAGCCGAGGCTCGCGCAGTTGACGGCGTAGTGAATGCGGTTGTCCCGCCAGATCGGCCGCAGGATCTCGTGTTCGATGTCGTTCAACGTGAGTTCGCGGCCCGCCACGGTTGCCACGACATCGTCCCAAGGACCGATAGAGAACCAAGCCTCGCCGAGGCCGCGGATGGACTTCAGTGGAAAGTTCGCCGTCACCAAGCGCACGGTGAGCGCGTTGTAGAGGTTGAACCAATAGGCTTTTTGCTCGGCGGCGGCGTAGGCGCGCGGGTCCGTCGCCTGCAAAGACGCCAAATACCCGGCCAACCGCTCGCCATCTTCGGCGCTCGCCTGCAAGCCGGCGTAGTCGAAGCGATGGATGCCGGAAGGATGGTTCGTGCGCAGGTAGGCGTCCAAAGTGGCTTGCCACGCGCCGTGGTCGACTGTGGCGGCGTTGCCCTCGTCGCGCGCGCGCCAGAACTCGGCGTGCTCTTGGGCCGCGGCAGCCGGGATGGGCACCGGCATGCCGAAACAAACGGCAAACAGTGTGGCGATGGTCAGTCGCGCTCGTTGTCTTGCCCGCATGCTCTAGCTCTAGCGTCCCGGAGCCGCCAGCGCAAAGCGGCGATCGTGGAAAGGATGCCCAGCGCCGCGCCAACCACGCCGCGCAAAGTGCCCCCTACTTTGGACTTTCCGCAGCGCCGCCGCAACGTGTCCACCGGCACTTCCACAACACGCAAGCCAAACGCGATCGCCTTGATTTGCATTTCCACGGTCCAACCGTAGGCGCGGTCGCGCATGGCAATGCGCCGCAAAGCATCCATGCGCACAGCGCGATAGGGGCCGAGGTCGGTGACGCGCCGGCCCCAGAGCCGCCGAATGAGCCAGACGGCCACGCGATTGCCCACGCGTTGCGGCAACGACAAGGCCCCGGCCTGGACAACGCCGAGCGGCCGCGCGCCGATCGCGAGATCGGCGCCGTCGGCGATGGCGGCGAGCAAGCCGCGCGCCTGCTCCGCCTTGAACGCGCCGTCGCCGTCCATGAACAGCACGACGGCCACTTGGCGCAACGCCCCCAGCGCGGTCAGGCAAGCGAGGCCGTAACCCGGCCGGTGCTGCTCGACCACGCGCGCGCCGGCCCGCCGGGCGCACGCGCCGGTGGCGTCCCGCGAGCCGTTGTCGCACACCACGCAATCGTCGATCAGCGGCTGGCCGGCGTTGTCGCGCAAAGCCAACAAACCAGCCACCGCGCCGCCGATGGCGCCTTCCTCGTCGCGCGCCGGCACCACCGCGCCCACGCGCATGCCGCGATACATCGGAGCTCCTTCCTCGCATCGGCCTCGCATCGGCCAAGGGTTGGTGCCCAAGACCGAATTTGCCCTGGCGTTCGCCGAGCGGCCGCCTACTCGGCCGGCGCGTGTCGCTGCAACAGCGCGACGACTTCGGCGCTCGCTCTTCCACGCACGACCTCGAGCAGCGATTGGCCGGCGCCGTCGCGGACGTCCGCGCGGGCGCCGCGCCGCAGCAGAAACGCCACGGCCTTGGCGCGGTTGCGCGTCGCGGCGAAGGCCAGTGGCGTTTGCCAGTCCTCGGCATGGGCTTCGCCTTGGCGTTGCCGCCCGATGGTGGTTTCGAGCAGTGTCGGATCGGCGTCGAGGAGCGCCGCCAGCCGGTCCTCGTTCTCGCACAGCGCCGCATCGAAGATGCCAATGTCGCGCGTGGCGAAGAAGGACGCGAGCGCCGCATTGCCGGCCGTGACGGCCCATTGCATGGGCGTCGCCGCGAACGATGCGTCGCGCAGGCTCAAGTCCGCGCCTTTTTCGAGCAGCAGCTTGGCCATGTCCAGCTGGCCGTGGAAGGCGGCTTGGTGCAGCGCCGTGCGGTCCGGCCACCCGGGATCGAAGCCCAATTCCAGCATGGCGCGCACTGCGTCCAGCCGGTTGCCGGCGGCGGCGTCGGGCAGCAGGTCCGGCATCGCGGCTTGGGTTCGCTCGGCGATATCCGGCCGGGAGTGCGCGAGCGCGCGCGCCCCGTCGCGATCGCCGCTCATGCAGCAGCCGGCGAAGCGCTGCTCGTCGCTCAGTCGCACCGCCTTGGCGCCGTGGTCGGCCAGATACCTTGCCAAGTCGGGATGCCCGGTCAGCCACGCCCATTCGTAGAGCGTTCGTCCGTTCACGGTGCGGTTCACTTCCGCGCCGTTGTCCACCAGCAGCCTGGCGCGTTCGACGTGGTGGTTGCGCGCCGCCCACTCCAACTGGTAGCCAAGGGTCTGATCGTTGTTGGCGACCAGCTCATTGCCTTCTTCGAGCAGCCAGTTGTTGCGGTGCTCGGACCCCAGGCCGTGTTCGAGGAGCAGTTCAAGGCAGTCGCTGCCCGGCGTGAACATGGTGTTGTAGAGCGCCTGGCCGTCGTTGCAGCTCGCGCCGGCATCCAGCAGCAGCCGCGCCAGCGCATCCCGCTGCGGATGCGGGGGCTGGTTCACCGGGCCCATTTCGCCCTCTCCGAATGCGCCCGTGAGTGCCGTGAAGCGGTACTGCCCGCCCCACATGTAATGGGCATTGGGATCGGCGCCGCCTTCCAGCAAACGCTCGGCGACGGCGAGCGTGGACAGCCCCGGCGCGTCGACGCGCGAGTAGCAGGCGTAGAGCAGCGGCGGCCAATCGAAATAGCCGCCGCGCCGGTCGACGAGTTCGGGATCGGCGGCGAGGAAGCCGGCAACCGCGCTCGCGTTGCCCGCGCACGACGCATGCCAGATGTCGCGGCTGCCGAGGCTGGCGTCCGCGGCCAGCATCTCCTTGGCGCGCTGGTAGTTGTCCGGCCGGTCGCTGGTCGTGTAGTGGACGCAGCCCAAGCGAAGGAAGTCTCCGCCGCCGGGACGGGCAACGAAGACGACGAGCTGGCGCCAACTGGCGAAGCCATGCTCCAAGGCAACCACTTGCCTCGCGTCCTCTTGGCCGAGCGGCGTGGCGGCGGCATGTGCCGACACGCCCAAGGCGGCATCGACCCGCCGCCGTGCGCGGCGTTTTCCGGCCGCGTGGTCCGCCGCCAGAGAGTCGGCCCGTCGTTCCATGCTGGCGATGGAATGCTCGGCCGGAAGGCACCTCGGCATCGTCCTCCCCACTCGTCGGTTTCGGCGAAGGCGTCCTGCCTAGGGCAGTTCGAGACTGGGCTTAAGCCGCGGTTCTCGAACCTTCGCCTCAACCGCAACCCTACCTGCCGGCGAACATCTGTCAAGCCTGAAGGTCGCCACGATCAGTCGCGTCGCTCGCCACCGCACGGGCGTTCATCGCGTGGACGATCGGCGTCGGAGGCACTATTCTGCTTAAGGCACAAGGCGAGTCTGCTTGAGGCACAAGGCGAGCGAGAACCCCCCGGAAAGCGAACGAATGCGCCAAGACGCCGAGGAAGCGCGGCTTGACCACGCGGCCGCGATCATGCCGGACGTGGTCGGCCGCTATGACCATGTGTTGCGTGGCGCGAACGCGGCGACGCGGCTCTGGGAAGTGGCCGTGGCGGAAGCCCGCGCCGGCCGCTGCGACGACCGGCCGCTCTACTGGGCGCGCCTCAAGCTGCTCCGCGACCGTCCGCCCGGCGCGGCCCGCGCGCGGGCCGATCGCCAGTCGCGCGGGTGGCACGTCGCGTTCCCGCCGGACGAACCCGGCGTGTTGCTGACCGGCTTCGATCCGTTCCACTTGGACCGCGACGTCGGACAATGCAATCCTTCGGGCGTCGCCGCGCTGGCGCTGCACGGTGCCCGCATCGCCGGCGCCAACGTGCGCGCCGCCATTCTGCCGGTGCGTTTCGCGGATTTCGACCGCGGCACCGTGGAGCAATTGTTGACGCCACCGTTCTCCGGGCACCGCGGGGCCGTGACGCTGGCGCTAACCATCAGCATGGGGCGTGACCACTTCGACTTGGAGCGATTCGCGGGCCGGCGGCGCTCGGCGGAGACGGCGGACAATCGCCGCGTGTCCAGCGGCGCCTCGGCGCAACAGCCGCTGCCGCCGCCGCGCCTGGCCGGCCCGGAGTTCGTCGAGTTCACGCTGCCGGCCAAAGCGCTGGCGCGCGCGCCGGGCCGCTGGCAAGTGCGGGACAACCGGCGCGTCGAGACCGTGGAACGCGGCGCGGTGGTCGCCGCCAGCCTCGCGGAACTCGCGGGCTGCACCGCGGTCTCGGGCTCCGGCGGCGGATTCCTTTCCAACGAAGTGGCCTACCGCAGCCTCCTCCTGCGCAAGCGTCTCGGCGCCCAATTTCCTCTCGGGCACTTGCACACGCCGGCGGTCGCCGGCCACGACGCCACCGCGCTGGCCGAATTGGTCGCGCAAATTCGCCGCATCGTCGCCGCCGGCGTCGCAGCCGCCTAGCCTGCCTCCGTTTCCATTGACGGCGTCAGACGGCGCGTCGCCCACATGAGCATGGCCAACGCCACGAGCAGCACGCCGACGCCAACCAGGAGGGCGAAATCCTCCATCCGCAGCAACACGAAGAGCACCCCGTAGAGGGACGCGAGCAAGCCCGCCGCAACGCCCGTGAGCGGCCAATCCCGCGCGGAGGCGCGCACATAGGCGCTGATCATGCCGGTGAGGAGGGCGGCCGCGCCGAAATAGGCCCACGCGAAACCCACATGCTCGGAGAGCGCCAACAGCACGAGGAAGAACAACACCAACCCAAGGCCCGCGACGCCGTACTGAACGATGTGGAAGCGCCGCCCGGTGGACAGTTCCAGACACAACACGCTCACCAAGGTGAGCACCACGAACAACACGCCGTATTTGACGCTGCGCGCCACCAGCACATAGAGGTTCACCGGCTCGAACACGCTGAATCCCACATCCGTCCGCTTGTTGTTGAAGAAGCCGTCGCTGCGCGCCACCACCATCGCCGGGTAGCCGCGGGCAAGCGCGATGCTGCGCCACGAGGCGGTGAAGCCGGCGTCGTTGATCGCATAGGTTGCGGGCGAGGAGCGGCCGTCGTAGCTCGGGTGCGGCCAAGTGGACTGCATGGCGATCTCGGAACGGTCGCCGACCGGCACGGCCGCGAAGCGTTGGGTGCCGCGCACCGCAAGGGAAAGCGAGAACACAGCCCCTGCCGCCGGGCTCGCCAGCGCGGCCACAAGGCCATCCTCCACAGGCGCGGCGCCCGCGTCCAAGCGCAACTCGACATCGTTCCAAAGCAATTTGGCGTCCAAGATGCCGCGCGGGTCGGAGACGCCGAAGCCGATGATCGCGTGATCCAAGCGCAGCGCCCCGTGCCGGGCCTCCAGCGCGGCCACGTCGAGCGGCGCGAACCTTCCATTGGCGGTGACTTGCGCGGTGAGCGCGGGTATTTCGAAAATGCCAACACTGCGCATCTCGTGGCGCGTGTCGATGCGCGCGCTGAGATGCTCCGGCATGACGAAGAGATACTGTTCGAACAGGTTTTCTTCGTGGTCCTCGTAGCGCTCGACCAGCGGTATCACCAGCACCGGCCCGGCCAGGCGTTGGCTGCGCCCGAAGGTTTTCGCCACCCTCGCCACCGCGGTGTCGCGGTACTCTTTGCGTTCGTCCGCGACGCAACTGACGATCGAGATCGGCACGGTCAGCACGAGCACGAGAAAACCCACCGCCGCGAAGCGGAACGTCACGGCGAAGGCCTTGGGGTCGAACGGCAATTTCACGACTGAGACTCCACGGCTTGCAATTGCGCCAATACTAGCGGCAGACCCGCGGCGGGCGGGCGCAAAAGCAGCGCGCAAACCTTGCAGAAATCGAGCAAACGCGCAGGGGGAAACTCGTACACATATGTACTATCTTTTTGTTTTTACATAAATAAATGGACACCTCATCCCACCCGACTGTATGATCTACCGCAATCCGCAAGACCTGACCTTCAAGAGACACACCATGCGCCAACGATCAGCATCCCGCCGTCCAGAAGCAACGTCGCCGGCGGGCGGCGGTGGAACGCGGTCCACCGGCCGCCGCGTCTCCGGCCCCACGCGCCCAGCGCCCGGGCCGCCGCTCGCCGAGCTCGACTTCGAGAGCGCCTATCGGCGCATGCCAATGTGTGCGGAGGAGCGGGCGCGCTACGAGGGCCGGCTGGCGCTTTGGGACCGTGCCACGCAAACGGCGCTCGAAGTGCGCGACAACAGCCCCCGGCACGAGTATCCCGCGCAATTGCTCGCAGCGCTGGCGGAGCGCATCGCGCTAGTGCGCGGCAAACCGATTCGCTGCTTCGGCACCATGAGCCTCTTCCTGCTCGGCGACGACGGGGGCGTGGAGCGCACCATGCAGGCGGACCAGACCCTCTACCTGCATCCGGAGCGCGCCAATCCGGTCGGCTGGTCGCGGATGGTGGTTGGCGAGAACCACTACCCGGACGTGGTGCTGGAGGTGGACAATACCACGGACGTGCGCCGCCACAAGCTCAAGCTGTACGAGGCGTGGGGTTTCCCGGAGTTGTGGGTGGAGGTGCCGGACGCCTCGCCGCGGCCGGCCAAGTGGCATGGCCTATCCATCCACGTCTTGGAGGACAGCGCGTTCCAAGAGGTGGCCGAGAGTCGAGCGTTTCCCGGCTGGACCGCGGCGGACATTCACGCCGCGTTGAACGAGGGGCGGCTTTCGCAGCGCACCCACGCAACCCTGGAGCGCGTCGGCGCCGCGTTGGCGAAGCGCGAGGGCGCGCAGCCGAACGACGACCCGCTGCTGCGCTCGCAACGCCAACAGGGACGTCGTGAGGGGCGCCGGGAGGGACGCCGGGAAGGACGCCAACAAGGAGTCGAAGCGGGACGCCGGAGAGGGCGGCAAGAGGCGCTTGCGGAAGCCCGCGCCGGCGAGTTGGAGCGCCGGGCCGCGATGGTTCGCGCGATGGTGGCGTCTCGCGGCTTGGACGTGTCGACGAATTTCCCGCGCAACGTGCCCGACTTCGCCGCGGCGAGCGCGGAGGAGGTGGCCGCCGCGGCGACGCTCTGCGCCGACGAGGTGGACTTCGCGGCGCGCTTGCGGAGCGTCCATGCCCCGACCGGGGGCTAAGCCGCAAGCCCGCCGGCGACGAGCGGCTCGGGCTTACTCCGCGCGGTACTTGTCGTGGCAGCTCTTGCAGGCTTGGCCAACGGCGCGCAACGCCTGTCCAACGCCCTCCTCGGCTTCGGCGGCCGCTTTGAGGCTTGCGGTGGCGTCCTTGAAGGCGCCGAGTTTGGCTTGGAAGTCCTCCGGCTGCTCCCACACGGCTGGCAGCGTATCGCCGCCCTCCGACCCTTCCGCGAACAACGAAGGGACGATTTGCGCAAGTTCGGCCAAGGCGCCCGCGTGCGTCGGCAGATGATCCGTGTGCGGCACGTCGCCGCGCACGATGTCCACGATGGCGCTCATGTGGCCGCCAATGGCTTCCATCGTGTGGGCGCGGTACTTCGCCGCGCCTTCGGACGCGCCGAGCGCCAGCGCCAAGCCGCTGGCCATCACCACGGCGGCCGCTTTCGCGTTCACTCGCATGGCTACCCCCTCTTCCGATGCTTGATGTGGTTCGCGTAGTGTACGCCGTTCGCCGGCACGAGCGGGATCCGGGCCTACGACGTGGTCGCCACGGCCGCGACGCGCCGAGCGCCGAAGTCCATTCGGGCGATGGCCACCGGCGTCAGACGGAGGGTGAGTTCCGCGTCATCGCCCACGCGCATCACGCCCGCGCGCGGCTCTCCATCCCCTTTCGGGCGACACGCCCGCGCCAGCAATCGACCGAGCCGCTCGTCTTCCGCCGCCGCTGTCGCATGCAGCGCGCCACCCCGCTCGCACAACAACCTTCCGTCGGCCAGCAACCGCGCGGCGCGCGCGTTGGTCCGCATCACTTGACCGCGTCGGTCCAACAAGATCACGCTGCGCGGCGACGCATCGAGCAGCGGTTCCAAGGCGGCGGCACGGGCATCGGCTTTCGCCAAGGCTTGGCGAACGCGAACAGCGCCGCAGAGGTGGGGCAGCAGACGCGCCAACACGCCAAGGTGCGACGGGCGCCAGTCGCCCTGCGCGCGGGAGCGGCTAACCGTCCAAAGGACGTGCGAGCCGTCCAACGCCGCCAAGCGTGCCGACACTTGGTTCTCAATACCCCAGCGCGGCAGGAACTGGTTGTAGGTGGCCGAAGTGGCCCGCTCTTCTTCCGTGTAGAGATCGGCATTGTGCAACAGGCTGCCAGCCGGCATCAGCAAGAGCCGCGACACGCGCTCGTCGACGAAGAAGTAACGCTCGACGTATTCGCGCGCGAGAGCGTCCAGCGAGACGCCGTGGCCAAGCCAAGTGCCGAACAGGTATTCCGGGGCGCCGGCGCGAGTCGCCACCACGGCCAAGTGGCTGCTGTGCGTCAAGCAGGCGTCGTCGATCAGCGCGAAGGCGCGCGACCAGGCGGAATCGTCCAGCGCCGCATCGTGCAACGCGGCGACAATACGCTGGAATCGCTGGTCGTAGGCGAACGCTGCCGAGCGACTCGACGAACGCACCGGGGCGCGCGGGTTGGAACCGCGATCGGCGATACTCGAGGTGGAGTGCGCCCTCACATTCAACTGTCGGCAGCCTGCGGATGTTCTCCGGCACGGGGCCGGGCCCTTGAAGCCATCACGCGAACGCAGTGAAGTCCTGCCTATTCACCGGGGCCAAGGGAGCGACCCTTGCCCGATCTAAATGCGGCTGTTGTATTCAGCAGGTGACCCGACATGCGGGACGCCCGCGTAATGGCTTCGTGCATAAATGTACGAAATCGAAGCGCTCTTGCCAAGCCCGTCGGCCCGCTGGTGTTGGTAGCAAATACATTTGTCCGGTTTTTAGAGCACGTTATCTGTCCGGTCTTCGCGCCCCCCTTGAAGCGCCACTCGAGTGCGCTACCGTGCCGAGCGCGGACCCCGGAAGCGGATAGGCCGCAACACTGGCGCAAGCCGCGGGCGGCGACGCTGCCGGACCGGCCGTCGCCGCCCCTTTGCGCTGGTGTTCCCGTACTTCGGGGTTCGGGGCAGCGCCCCATATGCGTTAACTTGTTTGGGGAGGCAAAGTGCCCTAGGGCGCGTTGACAAATAACGCTGATGGTGTATGAATCCACATTGGGCGCCACGGAGTGGCGCGACGTTTTTGAGCAAGGAGGCTGGCGATGGCGATGCGGGTTGAGCGGACGATGCTGGGCGACGCGCAGTGGGAGCGGATCGAACCGCTGTGCGCGGGGAAGGAAGGGGACGTTGGCCGCACGGGCGACGACAACCGGCGCTTCGTGGAGGCGGTGCTTTGGGTGGGGCGGACGGGTGCGCCGTGGCGCGACCTGCCGCCGCGCTTCGGCAAGTGGAACACGGTGTTCCAGCGGTTTCGGCGCTGGGCGAGGAAGGGGGTTTTCAAGAGGATGTTCGAGGAATTGTCGTCGGATCTGGACTTCGGGGAAGTCCAGATCGACGGCACGAACGTTCGCGTTCACCAGCATGCGACTGGAAAAAAGGGGGCGCCGAGAAGTCGGGGCGGTCGCGCGGCGGGCTGACGACGAAGATGGTGGCGCTGGTGGACGCGCTGGGGAGGTTGTCGCGGTTCGTTCTTCTGGCGGGCAACCGGCACGAGTCGCCGACGGCGGCGGGTCTGCTGTCGGGCCTGTCGTTCGGGGCTCTGCTGGCGGACGGGGGCTTCGACAGCGACCGTCTGCGGGCGCTGGTGGCGTCGCTCGGCGCGGAGGCGGTGGTGCCGCACGCGTCCAATCGGAAGGAGCCGATCGACTGCGACATGGAGAAGTACGGGAGGCGGCACCGCGTGGAGAACTTTTTTTGCAAGATCAAGAGCTTCCGCCGCATCGCCACCCGCTACGACCAGACCGAGTCGAGCTACGCGGCAATGATCCGGATGGCCGCCGTTTGGCTTGCGCTGGCTTAATTGTCAACGCGCCCTAGGCTGGTGTGCGGACGCACAGCGACAAGGAGGTCGCGGAATGGACGAGGACTGGGAGGTGCTGTCGTCGCATCTGCCGTCGGACTGGCGGGAGCAGGCGGCGATCCACGGGGCGCTCAAGGGGCTGCGGAAGGACAAGTCGGCGGATGTTCTGCTGCGGATGCTGCTGATGCATCTGGGCTGCGGGCACTCGCTGCGGGAGACGGCGACGCGGGCGCGGCAGGCGGGAATCGCGGACATGTCGGACGTGGCGCTGTTCAAGCGGCTGAGGAAGTCGAAGGAGTGGCTGCGGGCGCTGTGCGTGGGGATGTACCGCGAGTGCGGCGTGGAGCTGGGCGCGTCCGGGGGCTTCCAGGTCCGCGCGTTCGACGGGTCGGTGGTGAAGGAGCCGGGGCGGACGGGTTCGCTGTGGCGGGTCCACTACAGCCTGCGGCTGCCGGCGCTGGCGTGCGACCACTTCGAGGTGACGAGGACGGAAGGCGGGGGATGCGGCGAGTCGCTGTCGCGGTTCCCGATCGAGCGGGGAGACCACGTGGTGGCGGATCGCGGCTACTCGACGTCCTCCGGGCTGACGCACGTGGACGCTGCTGGCGGGTACGCGACGGTGCGCGTCAACACGCAGGCGCTGCGGTTCCGCACGCCGGGCGGCAGGAGGCCGTTCGATCTGCTCGCGGCGGTGTCCGCTATCAAGCGCGTCGGGGCGGCCAGGTCGTGGCGGGCGCGGGCGGTCGGAGCCGACCGCGAGGGGGTGGTCGGGCGCGTGTGCGCGATGCGGAAGAGCGCCGAGGACGCCGAGCGGGCCAGGGAGAAGCTGCGCCGGCGGGCGTCGCGCAACGGCAACGAACTGCGCCCGGAGACGTTGGAGTTCGCCGGCTGCGTGATCGTGTTCACGACCTTCCCGGCGGACAGGTTCTCGGCGGCGGAGGTGCTGCGGTGGTACCGCGTGCGCTGGCAGGTGGAGTTGACGTTCAAGCGCTGCAAGTCGCTGGCGGGGCTGGGGCATCTGCCGAAGCGCGCCGACGACAGCGCCCGGGCGTGGCTCTACGGCAAGCTGCTCGTGGCCTTGCTGGCCGAGAAGCTGGCCCGCCGCGCCGATTCGCGCGCCGTTTCCCCCTGCGGCCGGGGAACGGTCGCGCAGCCCTTGGCGGGAGTTCAAGTTCGTGTTGAATCAAGTCTGCCGAGCCGTTGAACCAGCGATGTCGCTAGCCGAAATGCTGGATGAATGGCCAGACATTTCGGCCTCTCTGACCGAACCGCCACGCCGTAGAAAGCCGCAAATGTCGCAATACTTTGATTTTTAATGAAAAAACAAGTTAACGCATATGGGGCAGCGCCCCGAAAAGGCCCGAAGGGCCTTTGCGTCGCCGCGTTCACGCGGTGGCGACCGGCGAGCCGTCGGCCTCGTAGCGGCCGATGCGGCGCGGGCCGTGGAACACCGACAGCCGCCCGTCGGCGTGCTCGTGGACGCGGACGCGGCGGCGCACGAAGTGCCTGCCGTGCGGTCCGGGCGGGATTTGCAGCGACCGGTTGTTGTAGCTGACGCAGTTGTCGTGCCCGACCACGCGGTCCTCCTTGACGCACAGGATGTCGTCGAGGTCGACGCCGCCGAGCGGCACGAAGGCGTCGCCGGACTCCCGCGCCGGCGCCGCGAAGCGCTTGTTGTAGTCGGGCCAGAACCGCTCGCGCAGGTAGTTGTTGGCCGTCTCCATGTCGCGCACGCCTTCCAGCGCCAGCTCGTTCGGCAGACGCCCTTGGATTGTCCCGAAGTGCCGCTCCGAACGGCCCCGCGCCTGGGGCGAGTAGGACGGAATCATCTCGATGCCCAGCTCCCCCATCGCCCGCCCGAACTGCGTCGGGTTGCTTTTGTCCACCTTGCCGCCCGCCTCCGGCGTGTGCCAGTAGTGGCTGCCCCGGTCCGAGTAGAGGCTCAGGAACAGCCCCCGCCCCTCGGCCGTCTCGCGCACCCCGCGGAAGCTCGACCAGGTGCCCTCCTCCTCCACGAAGAAGCCCGAATACACCTCGCCCGTGGCGTCGTCCAAGGTCACGATCAGATCCCACACCGCGTCCGCCACCCACTCGTGCGTGGACCCGTCCTGATGCACCAGCATCCCGGGCAGCGGCGCCCGCTCGCGCTTCTTCCGGCGCCTCCCCCGCGTCCGGCCCTTGCCGACCAGACCCGCCTCCCGCAGCCGGCTCTTCACCCACGTGTACGACCGCTTTCCGCCGTGCTCCTCCCGGTACCGCTCGTGGAAGTGCGCCACCGTCCACCCCTCGTAGGTCTCCCGGTACAGCGTCTCCAGCCGCAGCACCTCGTCCGCCGGCGCCCGCAGCGACGACACCTGCGCCATCCGCTTGTCGACCAGCCCGTCGATTCCGTCTTCGTGGTACCGGTCAACGTACCGCCGGAACGTGCGCGGGCACACCCCCAGCAGCTCCGCCGCCTCCTCCTGCGTCAACCGCTTCTCCGTCCACCTTCCCAACGCCTCCTCGAATCTTCTCATCCTCGTCTCCTGCAACCATTTCGCCCGCTTCATCGACCTCCTCCAGAGGCGTCCAAAAGCGGACAATTTATGTGCTAGAAAACCGGACAGATTATGTGCTCCCAACAGCCCGTCGGCCCGCTGGTCGCGTTGCGTGTGCTACCGTCGGCGCCGCAATAACACCGTAACCCCGCAGTTGAGAGTCACTTCCGACCCCTCGGTTCCCGCCCGCGCCACCGCGCTGTCCGCGGCCCGCCTTGGCGAACGCGGCGCGCCCGCCTTCTGCTGGCTTGCAAGCCCACGCGAACCGCGGCGGATGCCTTGGCGCTCGGCGACATTGCTGGCAACCCTTGCATGCCCAGGGCTGGCGGACGGGGGCGCCGCCTCGTCCGTTAGCGCCTCCGCTGTCGTTGCCGAGCGTTTGCCGGCGATTTTGCGCGACCGCCTGCCCGAGGCGCACGCGGACCTTGTCGCAGCCCTGCGCGGCAAGCTGGCCCGGCGCCCCCGGCACGGGGCCGCCGCCAGCGTGTTCCACGCCGCCATGGCGGCGCCGCTCGGATTCGGGACGCCGCTGGCGGCCTTTGCCGCCCGGGTCGCTGCAACGCCGCCAACGCCGTCACGAGGGCCCTTGCGCGGTGTGTTGCGCGAGTGGCGGACGCAATACGGAGTCCACAACGCCTGCGCGCCGCGCGCCTTGCCTCCGCCTTTGGACTTGCGCCACGCGGTGGCGCAAGTGCGAGAGCTCGCGGCCGCCGCCGTAAACCTCCAGCGCGATGCGCTTGCCCCGCGGGCAAGGCGCCAGCTAGCCGACGGGCATGCCGCGCTCGCTGGGCTGCTCCGCGACACCGTCACCGGCGCGCTGCGCCGGCGCGAACGCCGCCGGCTGCGGCGGTTCGTCGCCAAGCTGGAGGCCGCCAGCGTCGGCGCCGCCGTGTGCGCCGGCGCCATTTGGGCGCAGCTCGCCGACCCGGGCTGGTTGCGCGCCTTGCGCCAGTTGCTGGCCGCGCACCCGAAATCCAGCGCGACCGTGATGCACCGCGAAACCACCCCTTGGGGAGAGATCGTGTTCGGTGGAACCGCCGACGGGGTGCTGCATTCGCGCGCGCTGCTCTTCCTGGCGGACCTCGGCGGGAACGACTTCCACGGCATCGACGGTGCCGTGGATTTTCTTGGCCATCCACAATTCGTGGTGGACTTCGGCGGCAACGACCGCTACGAGTCCACCGCCCCCGGCGGCTTTGGCGCCGGCGTTGGGCGAGCGGCCATCGTCGTGGACTTCGCCGGCGACGATCGCTACCGCAGTGGCGGGCAGGGCTACGGAAGCGCCCTGTTCGGCGTTGGCGCGTTGTTGGACTGGGCGGGAGACGACCGCTACGAGGCGCGCCACAACGCCCAAGGCGCGGCTTGGTTCGGCGTTGGTTTGCTCGTTGACGGCGGCGGCAACGACCGCTACCGCGTGGGAGCGCTCGGGCAGGGCGTTGGGCTACCGCAAGGCATGGGCGTTCTGCTCGACGTCGGCGGCAACGACGACTACATGGCGCTCGGCGGCCCGCCAACGGACTACGGCACGCCCGGCCTCGCCGACGCTTGGGCGCAAGGCGTGGCGCGCGGGCTGCGCGGCATCGCGCCGGGTGGCGTTGGCCTACTGGTGGACTTCAACGGCGACGACCGCTACGACGCCGGCAGCTTCGCCCAAGGCGGCGGCTACTATCGCGGCGTCGGCCAGCTGCTCGACTACGGCGGCGGACGCGACATCTTGTTCGGCAGCCGCTACAACGCCGGCTGGGGGGCGCACGGCGGCGTGGGCCGTCTTTTCAATGAAGCCGGGGACGATCGCTACGCCACCCGCCACATCGTCGCTGGCGGACTGGCTTGGGACTACAGCCTCGCCATCTTCCACGACGGTTCCGGCAACGACGTGTACCGTTTGCCGGGCTTCAGTTTCGGGGCCGCCGCCCATGCGTCGGTGGGAGTGTTCGTGGATGGCGCGGGCGACGACGAGTACCACGGCGCAACACCGGCGCAGGCGGACACCGGCGAGCCGAACATGGCGGTCTTCTTCGATGGCGAGAGCGGCCGCGATGTGGCCGACTGGGCTTGGAAAGACGCCAACGACGCGCCGCCGTGCTCGCGTGTCGGTCAACACCGCCTTGTGTTGCTGGGCACGGACGGCAGTTTGCCTCCATGCGCCGAAGGAACGGTCGAGCGGCCCATTCCGTGACGGAGCACGGGCGCGCGGCGATGGCTTCGCGCTGGGCCGCCGCGCTCGGGGTCTGGTTCGCCACCGCCGCCCTGCACCGCAAGGTGTCGGACGCGGTCGGCGAGCAGTTCGGCACGCCGTGGGGCGTGTGGACGCCCATCGAATACACCACCGAAGCGGCGGCGGCGACCGCGCTGGTGTTGGGCGCGGCCCTGTGGTGCCGCGCGCGGCGCGGCCGGGCGCGTCTCGGCACGATAGCGCTCTGGACGCTGCTGCTGGCGGCGATGGCGTTTTGTCACCACACCTTGGTGACCATCGACATCGAGGCGATCCACTATCCGCAGTACGCGTTGGTGGGGGTGCTCGTCGCCCGCGCTCTGGATCCGCGCCGCCAGCGCCGCGTGCTGCTCGACGTGTTGCTCGTCAGCGTCGCGCTGAGCGTGTTGGACGAAGCCTTGCAGTACTTCCACCTCATGCGCAATGCGCGCTATTTCGACTTCAACGATCTGGCGCTCAATCAGCTCGGCACGCTGGCCGGCTTGCTCTGGCGCTATGGCTTCCCGGTCGGCAACCGCCCCGCGGCGCCAGGACCCAGACGGCTGCGCCAAGTGTTGCTCGCCGCCGCCGGAGTGTGCGCGGGGCTGTGCGGCGTCCTCGTTCTCACCGGCGCGCTGGTGCTGGACCCGCAGACGCCGGTGACGCAAGAGGGCACCGTGCGCTTAGACGGAGGGTTGCGGGTCGTGCTGCAGTGGGAACCGGGGATCTACGACAACGTCCGCCCCAGCCGGAGCGGCGGCACCTACTACGTCATGGGCCCGTTGCCCTGGTTGGCCATCCTGCTCGCCACGGCGCTGGCCCCTTGGGCGTTGGAGAGCCGCCTTCGTGTGGCGGATGAAACAGGGCTTGACCCTGACGGAAGAGATACGGAAGAGACGGCGCAAGCGTTTAGCAAAACCGCGGGTGTCTATAATCCCGGCCGCATGGTCAACCGCGATTGAGGCAAGGGGTGGGTAAGAAGGAAACGATCGCCATTCTTGGCGGCACCGGGGATTTGGGCACGGGTCTCGCCATGCGCTGGGCGAAGGCCGGCCACCGCGTCGTCATCGGTTCGCGCACGCAGCGCAAGGCCGAGAACGCCATCGCGGAGCTGGAGAAGCTCCGGCCGCGATCGCAGCCGGACCAATACGCCGCCATGGAGAACCCGGCCGCAGCCGAGGCGGGCGAAATCGTCGTCCTCACCGTGCCCGCCGCGCACCAGCTGGCCACACTCGAGTCCGTGCGCGCCGGCCTCGCGGGAAAGATCCTCGTCGACGTCACGGTGCCGCTCAAGCCGCCCAGAGTCGGCACCGTGCAATTGCCGCCGGAAGGCAGCGCCGGAAAACGGGCGCAAGAGCTGCTTGGTCGCAATGTCCGCGTGGTCACCGCGTTCCAGAACGTCGCCGCGCATCTGCTCAAGGAGGACTTGCCCATCGATTGCGACGTCCTGGTGTGCGGCGACAAGCGCGCCGCGCGCCAGCGCGTCATCGAGCTGGCCGAGGCGGGCGGCATGACGGCGTGGCACGCCGGGCCGATCGAGAACTCGGCGGCGGCGGAGGCGCTAACCAGCGTGCTCATCCAAATCAACCGCCGGCACGGCATCTCCCACTCCGGCATCAAGATCGTCGGACAGGCGCATTAGCCGCACCAGCGGGGGCCCGCGGCGCCGCGCGGCGGGCGCGAATGTCTCCATGACGGCGCGCGGTTTCACCGTCGCTCCCTTGACGGGCATCGGCATGGTGGCGGCGGGCGACGATCTGGCCGCGTTGTTGCTGGACGCGCTGTCGAGCAACGGCCATGTTCTGGAAGATGGCGACGTGCTCGCGGTGGCACAGAAGATCGTCTCCAAGGCCGAGGGGCGGCAGGTGAATCTGGCCGACGTGCGGGCGTCCGCGGCGGCCGAGGCGCTGGCCGCCGAGACGGACAAGGATCCGCGCCTAGTGCAGCTCATCATGGACGAGTCCACGGACATCGTGCGCAAGAAGCCGGGCGTGCTCATCGTGCGGCACCGCTTGGGGCTCGTGGGCGCGCACGCCGGCGTCGATCAATCCAACATCGCGCACGGCGATGGCAACGCCGCGTTGCTGTTGCCGAAAGACCCCGACGCGAGCGCCGAACGTCTGCGGGTGGCGCTCGCCGAGGCCACCGGCAGGGCCGTCGGCGTGCTCGTCACCGACAGCGCCAACCGGCCGTGGCGGCTCGGCACGGTGGGCATCGCCATCGGCGCGGCCGGCGTGGAGGTGTTGGACGATCGGCGCGGCGGCGCGGACTTGTACGGGCGCGAGCTCAAGGTGACGCTCGCGAACCGCGCCGACAGCATCGCCGCCGCGGCCACGCTGGCGATGGGCGAGACCACGGAAGCGACCCCCGCGGCATTGATCCGGGGACTGCCACCGGCGGCCGCCGCGCGGCCCGCCGCCGCCATCGTTCGCCCGCTGGCGGAGGATCTGTTCCGATGACGGTGCTGGCGCTCACCGGCGGCGTCGGCGGCGCGAAACTCGCGCTTGGCCTGGCGCGGGTGTTGACGCCGGACGAAGTGGTGTTCGTGGTCAACACCGGCGACGATTTCGAGCACTTTGGCCTGCCCATCTGCCCGGACTTGGACACGCTCGTCTACACCTTGGCGGGGCTTGCGAGCGACTCCGCCGGCTGGGGGCGCGAGGACGAGACGTGGCGCTTCATGGAGACGCTGGAGCGGCTCGGCGGCGAAACGTGGTTCCGCGTGGGCGACCGCGACTTGGCGCTGCACGTTCGCCGGCGCGCGCTGCTCGCAGCCGGTCTCGGGCTCACCGCCGCCACCGCCGCCCTCGCCCCATGCCTGGGTGTGCAACACCCGGTGCTGCCCATGACGGACGATCCGGTGCGCACGCGCGTTCTCACACCGGAGGGCACTTTGGCCTTTCAGCACTACTTCGTGCGCGACCGCTGCCGGCCAACGGCCTTGGGCTTCGAATTCGCGGGAGCGGCCAAAGCGCGCCTCAACCCGCGGATACCCTTCGCCGACCTCACCGCGGTGGTGATCTGCCCATCCAATCCCTTTGTCTCCGTGGATCCCATTCTGGCGGTGCCCGGCATGACGGACGCGCTGCAAGCGGCCAACGTGCCGGTGGTGGCGGTCACTCCGATCGTGGGCGGCAAGGCCATCAAAGGGCCGACGGCGAAGATGATGCGCGAACTCGGTGTGCCGGCGACCGCGGAGGCGGTCGCCCGGCATTACGCCGGGTTGGCGACGCACTTCGTCATCGACCAAGTGGACGCGGCCTGCGAAGCTGCGGTGCGTGGCCTCGGCATGCGCACCGCGGTGGCGCAAACGGTGATGGCGAGCCTCGCGGATCGCGTCGCCCTGGCGCGCGACGTTTTGGATCTGGCGCGTTGAGCATGTGGGCGCTGGTTCCTTTCAAGGGCGCCGCCGGCGCCAAGCGCCGCTTGGAGTCGCTGCTGAGCGAGGAAGAGCGCGAGGGTTTGGCGTACGCCATGCTGCGCGACGTGCTCGGCGCGTTGACGCGCTGTCCCGCGCTAGGCGGCGTGCTGCTCGTGTCGCGCGACCGAACAGCGCGCGAACTCGCGGCGGAGTTCGGCGCGCGCTTGTTCGCGGACTCGGCGACCGATCTTTCCGCCGCGGTCGTGGAGGCGAGCGACTTCGTCGCGCGCGGCTTCGCCGCCACCGGCACGCTGTTCGTGCCCGGCGACGTGCCCCTCGTCCAGCCGGCGGACATCGCCGCCGTGCTGCGCGGTCACGAGCAGGTGACGCTGGTGCCGGACGCCAACGACGTGGGCACCAACGCCGCCGCTTCGTCGCCTCCCAACGCCTTCGAGTACCTGTTCGACGGCAGGAGCTTCAAGCCACACTTGGCGAGCGCCGCAAAGGTTGGCATCGCCGCCAGAGTCGTGCGCCGCCACGCCCTCGGATTGGACGTGGACACCCCTCGGGAACTCGCCGCCGTGGCCGGCCGTGCCTGCGGCACATGCACGGGGGCGTTTCTCCATGCGCGGGGGATCCGCTCCCGGTTGCCACCACAAAGCCCCGGGGACGCATAGCGGAACGGAACGGGAGTGGTGCGCCGGTTCGAGACGCCGCAACCGCGCCGTAAGCGCTCGGATGGCGGCAAGACCTTGGGGGGATGGCGACCGGCCGTCTCCGAAGCCAGCCAAGAGGCTTCATTCCAAAGCAACGAAGCCGGCGAGCACCCCGGCGCGGGGCACGCGGTCGATGCGCCAACGCTCCCGCGCCCAGTCGAGCAGCGGCACCGGACTCGCCACGTGGGAAGGCGGGGCCATGCCCAGCAAGCACAGCGCCGCGACCACGTTCCGCGCCGCCGCGCGGTCGTCAATGGCGGTGGCGTCGTTGTGTTTGGAGAGCTTCTCGCCGGTCGCCGTGGCCAGCACCGGAATGTGGGCGAAGGCGGGGGGCTTGCCACCCAAATAGCTGATCAGGCGTAGTTGCCGCGGCGTCTCGTCAAGCAAATCCGCGCCGCGCACGACATGGGTCACGCCCATGGCCTGGTCGTCCGCCACCACGGCGAGCGGATAGGCCGCCATGTTGTCACGCCGCCACACCACAAAGTCGTCGTCGACGCCGGCGGCGCAGCGGCCCTGCACGCGGTCGGTGAAAGGCCGCGCCCTGCCGTCCGCGCGGATGCGCACGGCGTTGCCGGAAATCGGCAGGTTCAGGTGGCGACAGGTTCCGGGATAGCGGGCGAGGCCGCGCAGGTCGCGCCGAGCGCAGCGGCAGGCGAAAGTCCGATGTCGCAGGCGCGCCAAGGCGGCGCGGTGGTGTTCGCGCAAGCGGCTCTGGCGCACGATCGGGCCATCCCACCGAAGACCATGCGCCGCCAACGTGGCCACGATCGCGTCCTCCGCCCCAGGCACCACCCGGAGCGTGTCCAGATCGTCAATGCGCAATCGCCAGCGGCCGCCTTGGGATCGGGCATCCAGCCATGACGCCACGGCGGTAAGCAGCGAGCCCAGGTGCAAGGGCCCGGAAGGGGTGGGCGCGAAGCGCCCCACATAGGTTGAAGGTCTTCTGTTCAACGCGCCCTTGGACGCCCCCGGCAGACGGGCCCCGGCATGTGGACTCGATCGCTAACGCTAACCGCGAAGTTGGCGTTCGCGCAATTCGTCCAGCGCCTTGCAGTCCACGCACTGTCTGGCCGTCGGCCGCACTTCCAAGCGGCGCAGGCCGATTTCCACGCCGCAGGTTTCGCAGTAACCGTAGTCCGCTTGGTCTATGCGTTCCAATGTCTCGTTGATCTTGAGGATCAGCCGCCGCTCGCGATCGCGCGTGCGCAACTCGATGCCCAGTTCTTCCTCTTGCGTGGCGCGATCCAACGGATCCGGGAAATTGGAGGCTTCGTCCTGCAGGTGGTTGACCGTCCGGTCCACCTGCTCCATCAACTCCCGCCGCCAACCGTCCAAGATGTTCCGAAAGTGATCCAGCTGCGCCGGGCTCATGTACTCCTCGCCTTTGGCTGGACGGTATTCGGCAACCTTGTGTGTTGGCGACTCCGAAGCGGACAACGGGTGGTCTGGCATTGGCATCTGACTCCGCCGGTGCGCGCCCTGCGGGGCGCGTTCGAGTTTGCTCCGCAAACTCCGTGCCTCCTGCAAATTTGTGCAGGTCTGCGCCTCTCAGGAGGCCAAGGCGCATGCTAGAAGGCCGCCCGCCAACGGGCGCATTTTTCAAGGGCGCGTAAGCTACCAAATCCGACGCCGCGTGACCACCGGCGGCAGCTTCTTCATGTAGGTGCGCGACATTGGTGGCAATCAAGCCCAGCCGGGCGCGGCGCAGATCTCCGTCCCGATCTCGGCTGCTCCATGCGCTCGGCGGTCGGAGCGCACGCAGACTCCGATGGGCGGAGCTGCAAACTTGACTCGTTCGGGATGGTGCGTCCGCGTCCGAGATCTCAAGGCAACAGCGCACCGCCGTCCACATCCACCGTGGTCCCCGTCACATAGTCGTTGCGCAGCGTGAACAGGATGGCTTGCGCCACCTCGTCCGCGCTGCCGGCGCGTTTGATCAACGCTTGGCGGGTCGCGTTGGCGAGCAGCTGGCGCCGCGCCTCGCCTTGGGCGGCGAACATGGGCGTGTCGATGATGCCGGGCGAGACCACGTTGATGCGCCGCGGCACCAACTCCGGCGCGACCGCGCGCGCGAAACCTTCCACCGCGTTGCCGACCGCGGACAACGCCGACGATCCGGGGTTCGCCTTGCGCGCCGGGAAGCCGCTCACCAAGGTGATCGCGCCGTCCTCCGCCATGTGCCCGGCGCCAAGGCGAACGCTGTTGGCGTAGCCCCAGAGCTTGCGGAACGATCCTTGGAAGCCATCCAGATCCATAGCCAGGAACGGCCCCGTGGCGCGCTCGCCGCCAGTGGCGGCGTTGACCAGCATGTGGAATCCGGCGTGGCGCTCGAACAGCGCCGCCAACGCGGTTCTGTCGAGCACGTCGATGGTCGCGAAAGACACGGCGGCGCCCGTGACGGCGCGCGCCTTGTCCCGATTCGCCGGTGATCGGCTGGCGGCGACAACGGCCGCGCCGGCGGCCGCCAGCTGCCGCGCGGTCGCCAAGCCGATGCCGGAGGTTCCGCCGAGCACAATGGCTGTTTTCCCTTTCAGTTCCATCGCCAGTTCCTCATTCAACGTCCTGCGGCGTTCCGCCCGCAGCCACTATCAGGCGCTTGACCTGTTCCAGCATGGCGTCAAGGGCGTCCGCGTTCGTGCCCCGCATCACCAGCGTGGTGCCGTACTTGCCGTCGCGCGCGAAGGGATAGCTGCCGAGATCGATGTGCGGGTACGTTTGCTGAATGCGCGTCAAGCCCGCCGCCACTTCGCTTTCGCCCAAGTACGCGGTAACCGAGCGTGAGCGCACCGCCGCGCCGCCGTCGAAGCGCACGCCCGAGAGCATGCCGCGCATCACGGACGGAATGCCGGCCATCACATAGACGTTCTCCACGCGGAACCCCTGCGGCCCGCCGGTGGGATTGTCGATAAGGGCCGCGGTGCGCGGAATCCGCGCCATGCGCAGTCTCGCCGCCATGACCTCCGGCGACGCCGGCCGGCCGCGGATGCGCTCGGCGATCGCCTCGCTTGTCACCAACGGCACGCCGAACGCCTTGGCGACGCATTCCGCGGTGATGTCGTCGTGGGTGGGGCCAATGCCGCCGGTGGTGAGCACATAGTCGAACTTGGCCCGCGTTTCGTTCAGCGCTTGGACGATGACGTCCTCCACGTCGGGGATGACGCGCGCCTCGCGCACCCGCACACCCTGCTCGCCGAGCACGGTGGCGATGTGCTTCAGATTGGCGTCCTGCGTGCGGCCGGAGAGGATCTCGTTGCCGATCACAAGCACGCACGCGGTGACCACTCGCTCGCCCATGCGCCAATGCTACCAAGTTGCGCGGGCGTGGGCGCAACGGCCGCCACGCGGGTTGCTGTACGCATATACACGGCTCTACAATCGGCGCTCCATTCGCTGGCGGACCCACTCCTCTTGCGCAACGACGCCATGCCGGGCGAAGCGGTGCGCCTGCATCCGCGCGCGCCGCCGCCGCCCCACTACTACGCGGCCAACCTGCTGCTCATGGTGGAGACGGTGCTTGCCCGCTACGCGGACATTCTCACGGCGGACGAGCGCGCCTTGGGCGAGCGCGTCAAGAACCTCGATGCCGCTCCGCAACGGCTGCTGGCGCGGCTGCTCGGCCGCAGTCGGACGTTGGTTCGCGAAGACACCTTGGCTTACGACGAGGTGGGCGATGCGCACGCCGCCCTGGCGTCTCTTGAAGCCGCCGGCCTCGTGGAGCGCAACGCCGCGGCGCCCCTGCCGGCGATTCTCGATCTCTTCACCATCGGCGAGCTGCGTAGCGTGTTCTGGGACCTGCCGGCCGCCCCCACCGGCAAGGCCGCGTGGATGGCGCGGATCACGGCGCGGGTTCCGCATCCTCTCGCCCGCTGGCGCTTGCGCCGGCGCTGGGCGTGGACGCATGTGGTGGCACCCCATCTTGCCCTCTACCGCCTGCTGTTTTTCGGCTCGCGCCGCGGCGACTTCACCACCTTCGTCATGCGCGACCTCGGCGTGCAGCGCTTCGAGCCGGTGCCGCTGTGCGCCGAGACCCGGCAATTCCGCGACCGCGCCGCGCTGGATGGCTACTTGGCTTTGCTCGCGGCGGAGGACGACATGGCGGCGTTGGGCAACCGGCCGCACCGCGACGCCGTGCGCGAACGGGTGCCGCCGCTCCTGAACGCGCTCTGGCACCCGGCGCCGGATCGCTTGCTGGAACGTCGGCGCAGTCGGGTGCTCGGCCGCCTCGGCCGGAATCTGGAGCGCGTCGGCGCGTTCGACGCCGCGCTTGCGTGCTACCGGCGCTCCACGCAGCCGCCCGCGCGCGAGCGCCGCATGCGGATTTTGCGGCGTTTGCAGGATGGCGAAGGCGTCGAAGCGCTGCGCGCCGCCATTCTGCGCCGCCCGCGCACCGCGTTGGAGTTGGACTTCGCAACGCGTTTCGGCAGAGCGGCGCGGCGGCCGCCGCTGCCGACCGTGGAAATCCCCTTGCCGTCCGCGCCCACCGCGGTCGAGGCGCATGCGTTGCAGGTGCTCACGGCGGCGGGTGGCGCGGGTTGGCACTTGGAGAACAACCTGCCGCTGGCGCTCTTCGCCCTCGCCTACTGGTCGTGGCTGTTCGCGCCGGTGCCCGGCGCGTTCGTGCATCCGTTTCAAACCGCCCCGGTGGATTTGTTCTGGCCGGATTTTTTCGCGGTGCGCGAAGGCGTGTGCGCGGACCCGCTCGCAGCGCCCCTGAAGCCGCGCCTGCGCGCCGCCGCATGCGCCAAGGCCGGCACCGCCAACCGCTTGTTCAATTGGCGTCGCGCGACGCCGGCCGTGATCGAAGCGGTGGTGGAAGCGCTCACCGAGGAACACCTGCGCGCCTTGGTGGAAATCGTGCGCGACGATATGGCCGGCAAGCGTTCGGGCTTTCCGGACTTGACGGTGATCTACCCGTGCGGCGGCTACGAGTTTGTGGAAGTGAAGGGGCCGAACGACCGCTTGCAGACCCACCAGCGCCTGTGGATCGAGGCGCTGCGACAGCGTGGCCTGCCGGTGCGCGTGCTGCACCTGCGACGATGAGCCGCGTGAGCGTCAAGGCGCTGGCCGAGTTCGTACACCGCCGCGGCCACATCCACTACCGTTACCAGTCGGCCACGCTTGCCCAGGAGGGCGTCGCCCGGCAGGCGGCTTGGCAGCGGGGCAGGCCCGGCAACTACCGGCGCGAGCGGCGCGTGACGGCCTCCTTTGGCGATCTCGAAGTCAACGGTCGCATCGACGGCTGGGACGCGGACGCGGGACTGGTGGAAGAGGTGAAGACCACGCGCGCCGATGCCAACCGGCTGCACGCCCACATGGGCGACGTTCACCTCGCGCAGGTGCGTCTGTACGGCGCCATGCTGGCGCTGGAGTGCGAAACCATCGCCGAACTCACCCTGCGCGTGGTCTATCTGCATCCCGAGGATCCGGGCGAGACGACTTTTTCGGAGCATTGGCCCCGCGCGGAGCTCGTCGCCTACTTCGAGGCCACTTGCGGCGTCTACGCCGCCCACTTGGCCGCAGTGCGGGCGCGCCTCGCCGCGCGCGACCGGCAACTGCGCGAGCTGCCGTTTCCCTACGCGGAGTTCCGCCCCGATCAGCGCCGTTTGGCCAAGCATCTCTACCGCGGCTTCCGCGCGGGAGTGGATTGGCTTGTTGAAGCGCCCACCGGCGCCGGCAAAACGATGACCAGCGTGTTCCCGGCGCTGAAGGCCATCGGCCAAGGCGAACTCGATCGCCTCGTCTACCTCACCTCGCGCACCACCGGCCAGCGCGCCGCCGAGGACGCGCTGGCGCATGCGACCGCCGCCGCCGCCGGCGAGGCGCTGGTGGCGGTGACGGTCACCGCCAAAGAGCGCATCTGTTTCCATCCCGGCACGCCGTGCGATCCCGATCGTTGCGCGTTCGCGCGCGGCTACTACGAGCGGGCGCCGGCCGCCCGGCGGGCGCTGCTCGAACGCGGGCGGGTGGTTCGAACCGACGTGGAAGCCGTGGCCGCGGAGCACCGCGTGTGCCCGTTCGAGCTGTCGCTCGATGCCGCCGTGTGGGCCGACGTGGTGGTGTGCGACTACAACTACGTCTTCGACCCGGTGGTGCGGTTGCAGCGTCTGGACAACTCCCTCTTCGCCCGCGTCGGCCTCGTGGTGGACGAGGCGCACCAGCTTGGCGAGCGGGTGCGCGACATGTTGAGCGCCAGCTTGCCGCGCCGGTTCGTGAAGGCCGCGCTGGCCGAAGAGGGCTTGCCCGCGGACGCGGCAAGACGCTTGCGGGCCGTGGATCGCGCCTTGGCGGCGCTCGCCAAGAACGCCGACGAGCCGGCGCGGGTTGTCGCCAAGCCCGAGGCGCTTTGCCGCGCGGTCGAACGCCTGGTGGTCGCCTTCGCCACCGACCCGGTGTTGGACATGCAGGCGTTCCCGGCCGCGGCGCAAGCGTATTGGCATGCGCTCCGGTTTGGTCGCGCCGCGGTTTGGGCGGAAGAGGGCGCGTTCCACTATCTGGCGAGCGGCCGCGGCCGCCACGTTTGCGCGCAGCTGGTCTGCACGGCGCCGGGCGCCCACATTCGCCGCACCTTGGCGCCGTTCCAAGGAACGGTTCGGCAATCCGGCACGTTGGTACCCGCAGCCGTCTTTCAACGCGCCCACGGATTCGACGCGCAGGCGCCGGCGCTCGCTTCGGACGGCGGCTGGGAGGCAGGGCGCTTGGGCGTTCTCGCCGTGTCGGACATCTCCACCTACTTTCGCCACCGCCACCGCTCGCTGCCGGCGCTGGCCGCACTGCTCGGCGATATTGCCGCGGCAACGCCGGGCAACGCATTGGTGGCGTTCCCGTCGTTCGAGTACTTGGCGGCGGTGGCGGCGCGGTCCGCGCCCGCCGCCGCGCCGGCGGTGCGTTGCCAAACGCCGGACATGGCCTTGGCCGAGCGGCGGGACTTCATCGCTTGGCTGAACGAACGGCGCGGACGCAAGCGCGTGGGATTCGTCGTAATGGGCGGCGTGTTCACCGAATCCGTGGATTTCGACAGCGAGGCGCTGCGGCTGGTGGTGGTGGTTGGCCCCGGCCTGCCGCCGCGCTCCGTGCTGCGCGACCTCATCGCCGGCGACGCCGAGCGCGCCGGGGCGCAAGGTTTCGACGTCGCCTACCGCCAGCCGGGCTTGACGCGCGTGGCGCAGACCGTGGGCCGCATCGCTCGTGCGCCCGGCCAGCGCGGCGTGGCCGTGCTGGTGGATCCGCGCTTCGCCCATCCCGCCTACCGCGCGTTTCTGCCGGCGCGGTGGCGAATCGACCGGGTTCCCGCCGCCGGCGCGCCCGCCGCGGTGGCCGGGTTTTGGGCACGCCGTTAGCGCAGCTGCATCATTGCCGCGGTCCGCAAGGTGCGCCGCCGCCAAGGTTTATCATTGACGCTCCGTAGCGACATCCTCTTTGCCCGCACATGAGCCGCGACAGCTTCCAAACGAAACGCACTTTGCGCGTGGCGGACGCCGAGTACGACTACTTCAGCCTGCCCCGAGCCGCCGCTGCCGGGGCCGGCGACGTGTCGCGGCTGCCCATCTCGCTCAAGATCCTGCTGGAGAACCTGCTGCGTTTCGAGGATGGCGACACCGTTCGGCGCGAAGATGTCGTGGCGCTCGCGAACTGGGCCGAAGACCCGCCGACCGCCAAGGAGATCGCCTACCGGCCGGCGCGCGTGCTGATGCAGGACTTCACGGGCGTGCCGGGCGTCGCGGATTTGGCGGCCATGCGCGGCGCCGTGGCGGCCGCGGGCAAGGACCCGGGCCTGGTGAACCCGCAGATCCCCGTGGACTTGGTGATCGACCATTCGGTGATGGTGGATCGCTTCGGCGACGAGCGCGCCTTTGAGGAGAACGTCGGCATCGAAATGGAGCGCAACCGCGAGCGCTACCGCTTCCTGCGCTGGGGCCAAAGCGCGTTCGACAATTTCCGCGTGGTGCCGCCGGGCACCGGCATCTGCCATCAAGTGAACTTGGAGCATTTGGCGCGCACGGTTTGGACGCGAACCGAGAACGGGCGCGCGGCGGCCTACCCGGACACCTTGGTGGGCACCGACAGCCACACCACCATGGTGAACGGTCTCGGCGTGCTGGGCTGGGGCGTCGGCGGCATCGAAGCGGAAGCGGCCATGCTGGGGCAGCCGATATCCATGCTCATTCCCGAGGTGGTGGGTTTCGAGCTCGCCGGCGCGTTGCCGGAAGGCGTGACCGCCACGGATCTCGTGCTGCGCGTAGTGGAGATGCTGCGCGCGCACGGCGTGGTGGGCAAGTTCGTGGAGTTCTTTGGCGCCGGCCTCGCGCACCTGCCGCTGGCGGACCGCGCCACCATCGCCAACATGGCCCCGGAGTACGGGGCCACCTGCGGCTTCTTCCCTGTGGACGACGAGACGATCCGCTATCTCGCGCTGAGCGGTCGTTCCCCGCAAACCGTGGCGTTGGTGGAGGCGTACGCGAAAGCGCAGGGCCTGTGGCGCGACGGCGAAACGCAAGCCGTCTACTCCAGCGCGTTGCGCCTCGACCTGGGCGCGGTGCGGCCGGCGTTGGCCGGGCCGAAGCGCCCGCAGGATCGGGTGGACATGGCCGAGTTGCCGCGCGCCTTCGACGAGACGTTGGAGCTCGGCGGCAAAGACGGGCGCCAAGGGCGCGTGCGGGTTGCCAACGCGGAACACGATCTCGGCCACGGCGATGTGGTGATCGCGGCCATCACCTCCTGCACGAACACCTCCAATCCGGCGGTGATGCTGGGCGCAGGCTTGCTGGCGAAGAAAGCCGTGGAGCGCGGCTTGCAGGTGAAGCCGTGGGTGAAAACCTCGCTGGCGCCGGGTTCCAAGGTGGTGACCGAGTACCTTGCCGCCACCGGCTTGCAGGAGTGTCTCGACCGCATCGGCTTCCACTTGGTGGGCTACGGCTGCACCACCTGCATCGGCAACTCCGGCCCGTTGCCGGCGCCGATTTCCGAAGCCGTCGCCGCCGGAGACCTGGTGGTGTGCTCCGTGCTTTCCGGCAACCGCAACTTCGAGGGCCGGGTGCATCAGGAAGTGCGCGCCAACTGGCTGGCGTCGCCGCCGCTGGTGGTCGCCTACGCCTTGGCGGGAACCACCCGCATCAACTTGGAAAGCGAGCCCCTGGGGCGCGGCGCCACCGGCGAAAACGTGTTCCTGCGCGACATCTGGCCGAGCAACGCCGAAATACAAGGCGCGATGGCGCAGGTTTCAGCGGACATGTTCCACCGCCAATACGCAGACGTGTTCACCGGGCCGGAAGCGTGGCAGGCCATCACGGTGGACGAAAGCGCCGTCTACGCATGGGAAAACTCCACCTACATCAAAGAGCCGCCGTTTTTCTCCGCGGGCGGCGACGCGCGCCAATCCGTGGAAGTGGAGAACGCCCGCATCCTCGCTTTGCTGGGCGACTCGGTGACCACCGACCACATCTCGCCGGCCGGCGCCATCCAACCGGCAAGCCCCGCCGGCGAATACTTGCAGCAGCGCGCGGTGCCCGTGGCGGACTTCAATTCCTACGGTTCGCGCCGCGGCAACCACGAGGTGATGATGCGCGGCACGTTCGCCAACATCCGCATTCGCAACGAAATGACGCCCGAGCGCGAGGGTGGCTACACGCGGCACGTCCCCACCGGCCACGATCTCTCGATCTACGACGCGGCCATGCGCTACCAAGGAGAAGGCACGCCCTTGGTGGTGTTCGCCGGCAAGGAGTACGGCACCGGCTCCAGCCGCGACTGGGCGGCCAAGGGCACGCGGTTGCTCGGCGTGCGCACCGTGGTGGCCGAGAGTTTCGAGCGCATCCACCGTTCCAACCTCATCGGCATGGGCGTGCTGCCGGTGGAGTTCGCAGCCGGCGAATCGCGCCGCACCCTCGCGCTGACGGGAAACGAGACGGTGGACATCGCCTTCGCGGACGGCGCGCGGGAAGTCACGCCGCGCCAGGAACTCGTGCTGCGCGTGCGCCGCGCCGACGGGCGGACCGCGGAAACCCGCGTCCGTTCGCGGTTGGACACGGCCAACGAGGTCAAGTATTTCCAGTGCGGCGGCATCTTGCAGTATGTGCTGAACAATCTGGTGGACGGCGGCGCGCAATCCGCACAGAGGTTGCCGCCTTGATCGCGACGGCAACGGCGTAGCGGCATCGTGCGATTCCCCTACTACGGTCACTGCGGTCACAGTGCGCGCGGTCGGCGCGCTTAGGTTTGCTATTCTGCCTTGATGCGACGGCAACAGGTGCTGGTGTTGTATCTGCGCAACTCGGCCTTGGACTCCGGCGTGATCGCGTGGGCGCAGTACGACGGCACCGGGCGGGAGGAGCACATGGCGGGCGATGGTGAGGAGCCGCCCTACCCGACCGGGCTTGCCGCGTTGCGGGACGGCTGGCGGTTGATTCAAGCCGCGCCGCTCGTCGATCACGGCGTTGGCGCGGAGTTCCGCACCGGCTATCTGCGCTACGAGTTCTTCTTCGAGAAGCTCGCCGATGCGGAGGCGGCGAGCGGTGGTTGAACTGCTCACCTCGCGGCAGATGGCCACCTTCGCGGCGCGCGGCTTTCTGCGTTTCGACGGGCGCGTGCCGGATGCGGTCAACGCGCAGTTCTTGGACGCGGCAGGGCGTTTGCAGACGCCGGCGCCCGGCGCGGATCCGCAATCGGCGCTGAAGCGCAATCGTGCGTTGCTGCGCGAAAACCGCATTCCCGAAGTGCCGGCGGGCACGCCATTGACGAAGGCCTACGCCCAGAACACGGCGCTCGGCCGCTTGGTGCGCCTGCCGTGGGTGCGGGGCGGCATCGAGAGCCTGGTCGGCCCGGGCGCGCTGCTCGACCACCACTTCCTGCATATCGCCCTGCCGCCCGCTCTCCGCGGCGGTGCGCTCGGCGCTTCCCAGCACACGCATCAGGACTCCACCATCGATCCGCGGCTCGCGTTCGACGTCCAGCTCCTGTACTTCCCGCACGAAGTCACCGCGACGATGGGCGGCACGCGCTACGTGCCCGGCACGCACCTGCGGGTGGTCAGCGAGGGGGCCATCGGGCGCTACCAGAACATCCTTGGCCAAGAACACGTCGTGTGTCCGGCCGGCACGCTCATCTTCGCGCACCACGGGCTGTGGCACGGTGGCGGCCTCAACCGCTCGGAGCGGGCGCGCTACATGTTCAAGATGCGCCTGAACCCCGCGGTGCGGCAGCGGCGGTTGTGGGACGTTTCGGATCTGACCGAGCGGGACTACGCCCAACGCCCGATCTTCCACGTCAAGAGCCCGCCGGCGCCGGACCACATCCACTCCATCCTGACACGCCCGGAGAGGTGGTTCGAGAACGACACCGGCCGCATCGAATACATCAACCGCATTCGCTTCTGGCGATTCCTGCTGGGCGACGACACGTTCGACGCCGACTACTGGGCCACCCGCGTGGAGAACGAACCGACGCGGCTGGCGCCGGGCGGACAGCGGACATCTTCTTCACCCCCGCGTTCGGTGGCCGAGGCGCAAGAAGGTTGAGCGCTTTCCGCGACAAACTGCGCGCCGCGTGGGAAGCGTCGGACTCCGCGTTGTGCGTTGGCTTGGATCCGCGCATGGATCGCCTGCCGAAGGTGTGCCGCGGCGCGGCGATGCCGCTCTTCGAGTTCTGTCGCGCCATCGTCGATGCCACCGCGCACTTGGTGTGCGCCTACAAACCGCAGATCGCGTGTTTCGCCGCCGAACGCGCGGAAGAGCAATTGTTGGCGCTCATCCGCCACATCCGCGCGCGCCATCCCGCCATTCCCGTGATCCTGGACGCCAAGCGCGGCGACATCGGCTCGACCGCGGCGTTGTACGCGCAGGAAGCGTTCGGCGTGTACGAGGCCGATGCGGTCACCGTCAACCCGTACCTCGGTTGGGACGCTCTCGCGCCGTTCACCGCGTGGTCCGGGCGCGGCGCGTTCGTGCTTTGCCACACCTCCAATCCGGATGCCGCGTGGCTGCAGGAACACCCGCCGGAGGACCCCGCATACCTGCGCGTCGCCGCGTTGGCGGCGGAGCGCGACCGCGGCAATCTCGGCTTGGTGGTCGGCGCCACCTTCCCGCGGCAACTCGCTGCGGTTCGCGGCCGAGCGCCGGCGCTGCCTTTGCTCGTGCCCGGCGTCGGCGCCCAAGGCGGCGATGTCGATGCCGTGGTCGCGCACGGCGTGGACGCGAACGGCGCGGGCTTGGTGGTGAACGCGGCGCGTAGCATCCTGTTCGCCTCGGACGGCGAAGACTGGCCGCAAGCCGCCGCCGCGGCCGCCGCGGCGTTGCGCGACGACCTGCGCCGCGCCCGCGATCGCGTGGCGCGGTCGTGATGCGGTTCGGTCGGCACCGCAAGTTGCCACCTTGGCTTTAACTCGCTTCGGAGACCGCCGTGCCTGACACCGCCTTCCCGTGGGACGATCCCTTGCTGCTCGACGACGAGCTCAGCGAAGACGAGCGCATGGTGCGCGACGCCACGCGCCAATACGCGCAGGAAAAGCTCCTGCCGCGCGTGCTGGAGGCCAATCGCCAAGAACGCTTCGACCGCGAGATCATGGCCGAAATGGGCGCCCTCGGCATGCTCGGCGCGACCTTGCCGGCGCACTTCGGCGGCGCCGAGGCAAGCTACGTTTGTTACGGGCTGATGGCGCGCGAAGTGGAACGGGTGGATTCCGGCTACCGCTCCGCGATGAGCGTGCAGTCGTCGCTGGTGATGCACCCCATCCACGCCTACGGCAGCGAGGAGCAGCGCGTCAAGTTTCTGCCCAAGCTGGCGAGTGGCGAGTGGGTGGGCTGCTTCGGCTTGACCGAGCCCGACCACGGTTCGGACCCGGGCGGCATGGTCACGCGCGCCGAGCGCGTGGGGGACGGCTACTTGCTACGCGGCGTGAAGACGTGGATCACCAACGCCCCGATCGCCGATGTGGCGGTGGTGTGGGCCAAGCTGGACGGGCGCATCCGCGGCTTCCTGGTGGAACGCGGCACCGTCGGGTTCGCCACGCCATCCATCAAGGGCAAGATGAGCCTGCGGGCGTCCGCCACCGGCCAAATCGTCTTGGAAGACGCGCATGTGCCCAGCGAGAACCTGTTGCCGGGCGCCGAAGGTTTGGGCGGCCCGTTCGGCTGCCTGAACCGCGCCCGTTTCGGCATCTGCTGGGGCGCCTTGGGCGCGGCCGAGTTCTGCTGGCACGCGGCGCGGAATTACACGCTGGAGCGTGGGCAGTTCGGGCGGCCGCTCGCCGCCAACCAGCTCGTGCAGAAGAAACTCGCGGACATGCAGACCGAGATCGCCCTGGGGCTTGCCGGCTGCCTGCGCATTGGCCGCCTGCTGGACGCAGACCGGCTGCCGGTGGAGAGCATCTCGCTGCTCAAGCGCAACAACTGCGGCAAGGCGCTGGACATCGCGCGCGTCGCGCGCGACATGCACGGCGCGAACGGCATCGCGGACGAATACCATGTGATCCGCCACGTCATGAACTTGGAGACGGTGAACACCTACGAGGGCACCCACGACATCCACGCGCTTATTCTCGGGCGCGCGCAAACGGGCATTCAGGCGTTCACGGGATAGGCGAAAGAGCAAGGACGCGCGGTGCGGCAAGGGAACTTTTCCGCTGCATCAGGGAACGCAACTATAGGGAACGCATACATAGGGAACGCAACTATAGGGAACGCAACTTTGTGTAGCCGCAAAACGCGTTCCATCGACTGCGAGAATGATGTAGCCTGCACACCATGACCGTCGACAAGGATCTCTTCCCGCTCGGCGTTGCCACTGGCATTGCCCACTGCAACCGCAAGGCGGAGCGCGCCGAGTTGGTGCGCAACGCACTCGAGGTGCGCCACACTTGGCTGTGGGGGCGGCGGCGCATGGGCAAGACCAGCCTCGTCGAACAGGTCGTGGATGACCTCGACCAGTCCAACCGCAACGTCGCTGTTGCCACCACCGACCTTCTCGTCGCGCACGACGCGCAGGATTTCGAGACGCAACTGCTCAAGGCGGTTGAAGATGTGCTACGCCGCGTACACCAAAGGCACTTCCGCGCTCTTGCTTGGCGTGCGGGCGTTGGCGGAGCGCTCCGGGGTGGCGGCCGACCTGATCGACGAGTGGCGCATCTCGCAACCGGCGTTGCCAGAGAGGAGCGAGGCGACGGCGGCCTCCACCAGCCCCAAGGCGTGGCGGTTCGCGGGGGAAATGCGCGAGATCGCGGCCACGTTCGCCGCCGCCGACCTGCCGAGCGGCTTCCACGAAGGCGCGGCCGCCATCTTTCAGCGCATGGCCGCGCTCAAAGATCATCCTAACGCGAACATCGGCGACGTGTTGCAGGCTATCCTTGGCGGCCTTGGCGGCGAGGAACGCGACACCCGAACGGGCGCGGCGTCATGATCGAGCTGGAAGTCAACGGCACCCTGCGGCAGCTGGACGTGTCGCCGGCCATGCCGCTCCTCTGGGCGCTCCGCGAGCGCTTGCGCCTCACCGGCACCAAGTTCGGCTGCGGCATCGGGGAGTGCGGCGCCTGCACCGTGCATCTCGACGGCGAAGCGGTGCGCTCTTGCGTGACGCCGGTCGCCGCCGCCCAAGGCCGCTCGGTCACCACAATCGAAGGCTTGGCCACGAGCGGCAAGCCGCATCCCGTGCAACAAGCGTGGATCGACGAGCAAGTGCCCCAGTGCGGCTATTGCCAGTCCGGGCAGATCATGGCTGCAGCGGCGCTGCTGGCGAAGCAACCGCACCCGGACGACAGCGCCATCGACGCGGCCATGCGCGGCAACATCTGCCGGTGCGGCACCTACGCCCGCATTCGCCGCGCCATCAACCGCGCCGGCGCGGCCACCAACGCCGGCAAGGCGCCAGCGGCCGATGGCGGCTGAAGCGGGCAAGCGCAAGTTGGGCAAGTGGACGCGGCGCGGCTTCGTCGCCGCCGGCGTGGTAGGCGGCGGCGCGTTGTTGCTCGGCGTCGCCGTGCGTCCGGGCCATCGTGCGCCGCGCCTCAAGCCCCTAGTCGCCGATGGCGATGAAGCGTTGGTCAACGCTTGGCTGAAGATCGCGTCGGACAACCGCGTCATCGCCATCGTTCCGCACGCCGAGATGGGCCAGGGTGCGCATTCCGCGTTGGCGCAAATGCTCGCGGACGAGCTGGACGCGGATTGGCGGCTGGTGTCCGTGCAGGAGGCGCCGGCGCACGAGGAGTACGCCAACTACGCCTTGGGCAAGGGCTTTCTGCTGGGCGACGTGGACGTGCCGGCGGTGCTGGTGGACACCGTGGACGGCGGGTTCCTGAAGCTCACCCAAGCGCTGGATTTGCAGATCACCGGCGGCAGCTTGAGCCTGCGCGCCACCGGCACCCACGCCATGCGCGTGGCCGGCGCGGCGGCGCGGCAGATGCTCGCAGAAGCGGCCGCGGCGGCGTGGAACGTGCCGGCAGGCGAACTCACGCTGCGCTTGAGCCGCATCGCGCACGCGGCGAGCGGCAAGGAAGCGCCGTATGCGAAATTCGCCGCTGCCGCCGCGGCCGTCAAGCCGCCGGCCAAGCCGCGCTTGAAGACGCCGGACGAGTTCGCGTTGATGGGCCGTTCGCCACCGCGCAAAGACATCCCGGCGAAGGTGGACGGCAGCGCGCGGTTCGGCATCGACGCCGTGGTGCCGGGAGACGCCGCCACGAAAGTGGCCGTTGTGCGGGCGTGCCCCGTGTTCGGCGGCACCGTGGAGGGGTTCGACGACGCGCCGGCGCTCGCGGTTCGCGGCGTGGAGCGGGTGGTGGATCTGGGCGATGCGGTGGCGGTCGTGGCGGACGGCTACTGGCCCGCCAGCCAAGGTCTTGCGGCGCTCGTCGTGCGTTGGAACACAGGCGGCCGCGAGCAAGTATCGCAGGATGCCATCTTCGCCCAGCTCGCCGGCGATGTGGCGCATGTGGAACGCGAAGGCGGCGGCACGGCGGATGTGGACATGGGCGATGCGGAAACGTCGCTCGCCGGCGCGGCCAGCCGCTTGGAAGCCGAATACCGCGTGTCCTATCTGGCCCACGCGGCGATGGAGCCGCTCGCTTGCACCGCTTGGGTGCGCGGCGGCTTGTGCGACGTCTGGACCGGCACCCAGAATCCGCTCGGCCTGCGCGCCGCGGTGGCGGACGCACTCGGCATCGACGCCGCTCTGGTCACCGTCCACAACGCCTATCTCGGCGGCGCGTTCGGGCGGCGCGCCACCTTCGAGTGCGCCCTGCAAGCGGTGCGCGTCGCCAAAGTGTCGGGCGGTCGCGTGCAGCTCGTCTGGTCGCGCGAAGAGGACATCGCGCAGGACAAGTACCGCCCCGCTTGCGTGAGCAGATTCCGCGGCGGCTTGGACGCTGGCGGCAAGCCAGTGGCGTGGCGGAACATCTACACGAACAAACACGACCCCGCCGAAGCGCCCCGCATCCCCTACGCGATAGCGAACCAGCGCATCGAACACGTCGCCAGCCCCACCCACGTTCCGTTCGGCGTCTGGCGCAGCGTGGACCACTCGCAGCACGCCTTCTTCACCGAGTCGTTCATCGACGAACTGGCGGCCGCCGCCGGCGAGGATCCGGTGGCGTTCCGCCGCGCCCTGCTAGACCACGCGCCCCGCCATCGGCGCGTGCTCGACGCCGCCGCCAAGGCCGCGGGTTGGGGCGCGCCGCTGCCTGCCGGCAAGGGCCGGGGCGTCGCGCTGCACGAATCCTTCGGCACCGTGGTCGCACAGGTGGCGGAGGTGTCGGTGTTCGGCGGCAAGGCGCATGTGGAAAAGGTGACGTGCGCGGTGGACGCGGGATTCGCCGTCAACCCGGACGGCTTGGTCGCGCAGATGGAAGGTGGCATCGTGTTCGGGTTGTCCGCGGCGCTTTACGGCGAAATCTCCATTGCCGAGGGGCGCGTCGCGCAAAGCAACTTCCACGACTATCCGGTGCTGCGCATGGACGAGATGCCGGCCATCGAAACCGTCATCGTCAACGGCGGCGGCCCGCTGGGCGGCGGTGGCGAACCCGGCACTCCTCCGGCCGCGCCGGCGCTCGCCAACGCGGTGTTCGCCGCTACCGGCGCGCGCGTGCGCGAACTGCCGCTGGCCAAGCACGACATCGCGCCAACGCTCGCCTGATCAGCCCGCGGCCGCAAGCCCGGCAAGTCGTGCATCAAGCACCGCTGCGCGGCGCACGGAGAAAGCGCATCTCGGCGCAGTCACAATGCCCTATCAATAAACGGTACTACGCCACGCGCTCCACTTGGAAAGCGGCTATGTTGCGCTGCTCCCGGCTGAACTCCACGCCGAGTAGATGGATGGGTAGGTCCAAGTGCCGGTATTTGCCGGCGTAGTCCCTTTCTTTTAGCTGGCGCAAGGCTTGGCCCGTTGGCGCTGCGTCCACCACTTTGAACTCGAAAAGGTAGATGCCGTTGTCGGCGCGCACGGTCATGTCCGCCCGACCGGCGGCCGAGCTGTCCTCGGTGATCAGATCCAGCCCTTGGGCGGCGAAGTGGGAGTAGACCACGCTGGCGTAATAGCCTTCGTAATCTTGCATGTTGTTCTGGATGTGCCACTGATGGGGGACGCCGGCGAATACGGCCCGCAACAGGGATTCGAGCCCGGCGAAATCCCCGGCGGCCAGCAGCTCGCGCAGCGAACTGCTTTGCGCCAGCCGACGGGCGGCGTCCGGCAGGAGGGCCATCAACAAATGCTCGTTCAGGCTCTGCCGCACTTCCAAGTTGGGATAGCCCAGCCGGTAGTGGGGCGGGCCGTGCTGGTGGTCTTCGGCCAGAATCGTCAGGTAGCCGGTTTGGAACAGGAGCGCCTCAACGGCCATCTCGTCCACGTCGAAGGCGGAAAGCAGCGCCTCCGTGCTGGTCATACCCTCCAAGTGTGGCGTGGGCACTCGCCGCCGCAGCAGGGCGTCGATCAGGAAGGTGGGCGAGCCGGTCTCGAACCAATGGGCCTTGAAACGGCGGGTGTCGAACAGCAGCAGAATGTCGAAGGGATTGTAAACGCGCTCGTCGTCCAGCCAGCAGTAGCCGTTGTACCAGCGGCGAATCTCTTCGCGGTCCAAACCGGGCAGCTCCGGGGCGAACACGGCGTCCAAATCGCGGTCCGTGTAACCGCAGATCGCGCCGTAGCGCGGGTCCAGCGTGATGTCCCGAAGATTGTTGAGACCGGAGAAGAGGCTCACCTTGGAGAACTTGCTCACCCCCGTCAGCAGTGTGAACCGAATGTGCTCGTCGCACTCCTTGACGACGGAATACAGCCCACGCAAGTAGTCCCGGTTGGCACGGGCCAGCTGCGGCGTTCCCAAGGCATCCAGAATCGGCTTGTCGTATTCGTCTATCAGAATCACCACCCGCCGCCCGCCGGCGTCCCGCAACGCTTCGATCAGATAGGCGAACCGTTCCGGCCCGGTGGGATAGGGCGAACGCAGCCCGGCACGCCGTTCCACTCTGTCCAGCTGGGCCGAAAGACCGATTTGCAGATGATCGGCGGCGGTGAAGTTCCGCCCCCCGAAACTGATCCGCAGCACCGGACGCGGCGCCTGCCAGTCCCACTGATCGTGGATGGAAAGGCCCCGGAACAAATCCTCGCTGCCCGCAAAGAGCTCGCCGATGGTGTCCAGCAGCAGGCTTTTGCCAAAACGCCGCGGGCGCGACAGGAAATAGTGCTTGCCTCCTTCCACAAGCCGTTGGATATGGGCCGTCTTGTCCACATAGTAATGCCCCTCCGCACGCATCTCGCGGAAGGTCTGAATGCCGATGGGCAGCTTGCGTTTGCGGGCCTTCTCCCGCCCAACCCCGCTGCGCTCCCGGTTGTTGTTGGAGACGCTCATGCGCGAGCCATCATACGCCCGCGGCAGGACAACCCGCCGACATGCGGCATACCCGTTCCGCGCGCTGCTCCGGCGCGGCCGCCGCCGGTGCGCCGGCATACTGCCGGTGCGCCGGCATACTGCCGGCGGGCGCGTTTCAGCCCCCCGGACTGCCCGGCTTTCGCTCGCCGCTGCCGCCCATGCGCTTTGCCGCGGCGCGGCGTTCGGCGCCCAGCGGATGCATCACGCCCGCCCCCGCCGGCCACACGCCCGGTTCCGCCTTGACGCGGCGGCTGATGTGCTTGCCGTGGGGCGTCAGCGTCTCCCACACCGCGTGCGGCATGGTCTTGCGCCCGCCGCCTTCCGGCAGCCAGGACGCGCCGTACTCCACGTTCGGCAGGGCGCGGATCTCGCGGCTGAGGTTCGGCGTCGCCCCGTGCCAAGCGCGGTTGTCGCGGAACACGCCGGCACCCGCGGGCGCCCCGACAAGGGTGGAAAGGCGCATCCATTCCGGCTCGTGCTCGGGGGGCACCGGGCGCATTTGCCAAGTGTGCGAGCCCGGGATCTGCCGGATGGGGCCGTTCTCCCATGTCAGATCGCACATGGCGAAGTTGATGGTCACCACCGGCGGCGTGAAGTCCACCACTTGGCGGCGCACGGCCAAGGTGGGTTCGCCGGACTCCTTCTCGGTTGCGATTTCCAGCCCCAACGCCTTGGCGGCGGCCAGGCGCGCCTCCGAGATGTGGTGCGACTCGCCGACATCGGCGTGCAGATGCTGGTATTCCACGGCGCCGGGCAGGCAGAGGTCGCCGCCGGCGCCGAGCACGAAGTAATCCGAAGACCCGAATATCGCCGTGAGGATGGGCGTGGTGTTCGGCAAGTCGATCATCGCCGCCCACGCTTCCTCGTGCAGCATCTGCCTCGAGGCCGAAGCCGTGCCGTAGCTGTAGCGGTGCGGCAGGCGGCCGCTCTCGGTCATGTATTTGCGCTCGCCGGCGCCGGGCACGCAGAGGATGTCCCGAAGCGCTTGGGCGCTGCCCTCGCGGAAGCGGCGCAGGTGCTCGTCGTCGAGCAGATCGCGCACGACCACGAAGCCGTCGCGGTGGAAGACGCGCGCCGCCCGTTCCACCTCGCCGGGTTCGCAGATCTCCAATCCGCGGATGCCGTTTTGATCGCGCAGACGCGCGCGCAAGTGCTCCACATCGTCGTCGTCGTAGGTGCGCCTTCCGGGCGCGCGCGGGTCCGGCACGCCAAAGCCGGGCTTGGTGGGAAACGGGTTGCCGTGCTCGTCCACGGTCTCGTTGACGGGCGTGTTGCCGTCCCAGCCCACGTCCGTCTCGCCGTACACGGCGAGGTTTTCGATTTCGCGCCGCACCGCCGTTCGATCCATGCCTGCCCGCCTGTTGATGAAGGTGGCGCGATCATAGGCCAATCGCTACGATATGCGGTGCTTGGCTCGGAAGAGGAAGAGGGTTAAGGCGCAATGGCGTTCCGCACACCGCTTGGGCTGTTGCTGCATCCGCTTGCGGCCTGCGCGCGGTTGGGCGAGGCCGCGCCGTCGCCGCGCACCGTGCTGCTGCGGCACATCGTCTGGTTGGCCTTGCTGCCCCCGGCGTGCGCGTTCATCGGCGCCGCGAACTTCGGCTGGCGGCTGGGCGCCGAAGAACCCCTCGCGCTGGACGCCGGACAGTTGGCGCTGGTCAGCGCCGGGTATTGCTGCGCGTTGCTCGGCGGCTTCGTCGGCACCGCGGTGGCCGGGCGGTGGATGGCGCCCACCTACGGCGCGACGACGGATTGGGGCGCGCACTTGGGCCTCGTGGCGGTGGTGGCCGCGCCGCTCGCGGCCGGCGCGGTGGCGCATCTGTTTCCACATGTGTTTCTGAACCTGCTGGTGCTCATTCCCGCGCTCATTTGGAGCATGTATCTGTTGTACACCGGCCTGCCGGTGGCGCTTGGCACGTCCGCGGAACGCGGCATGTTGATGGCGTCTTCGCTGATCGGTTTCCTGCTGGTGGCGTCGGTGACGTTGCTGGGCGTCACGGTGGCGCTTTGGGCGGCCGGCGTCGGGCCGCTGCTGGGGGTTTGACGTGAACGGCGCGCAAAGGGAAGGTTTGGCGGGCGCTCAAGCCCCGTACAGCGACCGCGTGGCGCGCTTCCTCACCGCCTGCGCGGTGATGTGGGCGCTCGCCGGCATGGCCGCCGGCGTGTACGTCGCCGCCGAGCTGGTCTGGCCGGGCATCGACTTCGGGCAGCCGTGGCTGTCCTACGGGCGGCTGCGCAATCTGCACACCAACGGCGTGATCTTCGGTTTCGGCGTGTCGGCGTTGATGGGCACGGCCTTCTACAGCGTGCAACGCACCTGTCATGTGCGGTTGTTCGCGCCCCGGCTCGCTTGGTTCTGCGCGGTGGCGTGGCAGCTCGGCGTGCTGGCGGGCGGCGCGGCGCTGCTCGCCGGCTGGAACGCGGGCAAGGAGTACGCGGAGTTGGAATGGCCGTTCGACATCGCCATCGCCGTGGTGTGGGTGTGTTTCGGCATCGTGTTCTTCGGCACCGTGGCGCGCCGGCGTATTCGCCCGATCTACGTGTCGAACTGGTTCTACGGCGGCTTGATCATCGTCATCGCCATGCTGCACATCGTCAACAGCTTGGCGGTGCCGGTGACGCTCGGCAAGTCCTATTCGCTGTTCGCCGGCGCGCAGGACGCCATCGTGCAGTGGTGGTACGGGCACAACGCGGTGGGCTTTCTGCTCACCGGCGGCTTCCTCGGCATGCTCTACTACTTCCTGCCCAAGCAGGCCGGCAGGCCCATTTGGAGCTACCGCCTCTCCATCGTGGCTTTTTGGGCGTTCACCTACAGCTATATCTGGGCGGGCCCGCACCACCTGCACTACAACGCGATTCCGGCGTGGGTGCAGTCGCTGGGCATGGTGATGAGTCTGGTGCTGCTCGCGCCCTCGTGGGCGACGATGATCAACGGCGTGATGACGGTGGCGGCGGCGTGGGAGCGGTTGAAGACGGACCCCGCGCTGAAGTTCATCGTGCTGGCGTTGGCGTTCTACGGCCTTGCCACCTTCGAGGGGCCGATGATGTCCATCAAGAGCGTGAACGTGGTGAGCCACTTCACGGATTGGACGGTGGGCCATGTCCATTCCGGGGCGCTCGGCTGGAACGCCATGATCACCTTCGGCACGTTCTATTTTCTGGTGCCGCGACTGGTGGGCGGCACGTTGCACAGCGTGCGCTTGGCGAACATCCATTTCTGGCTGGCCCTCGCCGGCACCATGCTCTATGTGCTCGCCATGTGGGGCGCGGGCGTTTCGCAGGGCGTGTTGTGGCTGGCGTTGGACGACATCGGCGAAGTGCGCTTCGGCTTCCGCGACATCATGGCGAGCATGGTGCCCTACTACGCGCTGCGGTTGGTGGCCGGCGTGGTGTTTCTGGTGGGCGCGGCGTTGATGGCGGTGAATCTCTGGCTCACCGTGAAAGGGCGCCCCACGGTGGAGGCGCGCCCGCCATGAACGCGGTGGAGCTGCACAAGAAGCTGGAGAACAACGCCGGGCTGCTGCTGTTCGGCATCTTGTTCGTGTCCGCCATTGGCGGCTTGGTGCAAGTGCTGCCGAGCGTCTTCGACGACTCCCTCGTCGCGCCGACGGCGCACACCAAACCCTACGGCGCTTTGGAACTGGTGGGACGCGACATCTACATCCGCGAGAGTTGCGGCAACTGCCACTCGCAGCAGGTGCGCCCGCTGCTGGCGGAAGTGAAACGCTACGGGCTGTTCTCCCGCGCCGGGGAATCCGCCTACGACCGGCCGTTCCTGTGGGGTTCCAAGCGCACCGGGCCGGATCTGCACCGGAGCGCCGGCAAATACACGGACGCGTGGCAACGCCTGCACTTGTTGAATCCGCGCGCCGTGGTGCCGAAATCCATCATGCCCGCCTACCCGTGGCTGGGCGAGCGGCCGGCAGACGCCGGCGACATCCAGCGCAAGATGCGCGCTTTGCGGCGCCTCGGCCATCCGTATACCGACGCGGACATTGCCGCCGCTCCCGCGGCGTTGGCCGACAAGCAGGAGGTGGACGCGGTGGTCGCCTACCTGCAAGCACTCGGGCGGGACGCGCCGGCAGTCGCTCGGGAAAGCGTGGAGAGCGCACCATGATGTGGTTCCTGTTCGCCGGCGACATGCTGGTGATGTTGTTCTTGGCGGCCGTGGTGGTGTGGGTCTTCTGGCGGTCGCCGGACAGCGCCATTGACCGCGCCGGACGCATCCCCCTGGAAGACGAAGTGGGCGCGGACGTTGCGCCGCCGCGGGAGGAGGACTGACCATGCCGGCGGACTTCTGGGCCGGATGGGTGCTAGTGCTGACGGTGCTCAGCGTGGCCGGCCTTGCGTGGTTCGTGCTCAGCCTGTATTTCGGCGGCGACGGCAACCGGGCCGGTCGGGACGAAGACAGCCCGGTGTGGGACCGCGACTTGCGCGAAGGCGCGCACCCCGCTCCGATGTGGTGGTTTTGGATGACGCTTGCCGCGCTGGTGTTCTCGGCGGTGTACTTGATGCTCTACCCCGGTCTCGGCAGCTACGCGGGCGCGCTGCGATGGAGCGAGGGCGGGCGCCTGCAGCGCAGCGAAGCGGCGTGGCGAGAGCGATTCGGCGACGCCCGCGCGCGCATCGCCGCCGCGGCGCCGGCGGCGCTGCAAGCGGACGGCGACCTGATGGCCGCGGCGGAACGGATCTTCCGGCGTCACTGCGCCGCCTGCCACGGCGAGGACGCCGGCGGGCAGGCCAACATGTTCCCCAACCTGACCGACGCCGAATGGCAATGGGGCGGCGACGCCGCGGCGATCGAGAAGACCATCCGCGACGGGCGGGTGGCGGTGATGGTGGGTTGGGGCGCCGTGCTCGGCGAAACAGGCGTGGAGGAAGTGGCGGACTATGTGCGCCAGCTCCCTTTCGGCGTGCCCGAAGAACACCCCGGCCAAGCCGCCTACACGCAGTTCTGCGTCGCCTGCCACGGCGCCGACGGCGCTGGCCAGCCGTTGCTGGGAGCGCCGAGCTTGGCGGACGACATTCACCTTTACGGCAGTGACGCCATTGAGGAATCCATCCGCGACGGGCGCGCCGGCACGATGCCGGCGTTCGCCGAGCGGCTGGACGATGCCCAGATCCGGCTCTTGGTGGCTTGGCTGACGAAGAACTGACGGAGCGGTGTGGGTGGCTTCCCGCTTACGGCCTCGGCACCGCGCAAGGGGTGTGCGACAAATCTTTGGCAATTGGCCGCCAGCGCCTCACGCCGCCTTCCGAAGGCGGTGCTCCCAGTAGTCGTCGAACCAGCCGCTCAGGCGGGCGCAGCGCACCCAGAGCACGGGGTTGGCGCCGGCCACCGTCCAGCGCATGCCGGTGCATTTCATGCGCCGCCCCACCACCGTCTTGCAGGCCGCCTCGACGCGCCCCGAACCGATCGGCAGGCCGAGCGAGCGGTACTCGTCGTAGCGCATTTGGCCCCGGCGCTCGGACAGGTGGCGGATCGCCTTGGCGCGTTCCTCGGCGCCGGCGCCGGGCCTGCGCAGCGCCGCCAGCACGTCGTCCATCCGCCCCGCCTCGAGCCGCCGGCACTGCTTCTCCGCCCACCGCTTCGCGGCCTTCGGATCGTTCCGGTGGCGGCCCTGCGCCGCCGCCCACAGGTACTCCGCGGCGTGGAAGAAGTCCACGATCCGAACCGCGTTCGGGAACCACTCTTCGTACAGCCGCCGCAGCCAGTCCGCCCCGTCGCCCAGCGCCACGCCGACGTCCTCCGGCGCGAATCCCAGCGCCGCCAGTTCGCGCAGCAGCCGCCGCGCCACCGGCGAGTCGCCCCGCGCGTCGTCCGCCGCGCTCTCGATCGCCGCGAAAAACCACGCCGAGTCCTCCGCCAGCCGCGTCCCGCCTTCGCCGTCCGGCTCGACCACCCAGATGGCGCCCACCTTCGCTTCCCTCGTCGTCGCCCGACCGCCGTCCTTCCCCTTCCGCCCCGCCGTCTCCGACGGCAGCGCCGGAACCCCCGTGCCGTCCAGTCCCACGCACAGAATCCGTCCTTCCTTCAACGGCTTGCGAACCGGCGCCCCGTCGAACGACGCATCGTTCGACGCCGCCCCGCCGCCGCCGACCACCGTGATCGAACCCGACAGCCACTCCGTCCGCCACGCCTCCAAGTCGTCGCCCACCAGCCGCGTCGTCCGCTCCACCCGCTTCGCCCCGAAGTTCACCCCGCCCACCACGTTCAGCAGCCGGTCCGCCTCCGCGTGGCAGCACACCGAGCCCAGCTCGCTCGCCATCCGGCGCGCCGTCGGCGTCATCGACCCCTCGATGTCCATACGCGCCGACCGCGGACGCGCGCTCGCCCCGCAGGCCGCGCACCCGTAGCGCCCCATCGCCAGCCGAATCCCGCCCAGCGCCGTCTCCGTCGGCGACCGCTCCCGGCCCAAGTAGCGCATCCCGCCACCGCAGTGTTCGCACCGCGGCGCGTTCGCCGCCCCGCAGTCCGAACGGTTCTTCTCCGCCCACCGCTCCAGCCCCAGCCGACCCGCCTCCAGCGCCGCCTCCCGAAGCACGCCGTCCAGACGCGCCGCCAACGCCCCCGGCGACTCCATCAGCGCCGTCGCCAGCTCCTCCGCTTGAACCGACATCAACTCCACCAGCGCCGCCCGCTGTTCCAACGCCGCCGCTTCCGTCTCCCTCTTGCCTTCCCCGTCTCGATCACCGACAGTCCTCGTCGCCATCGCGGGCCTCCTCCTTGGCCTTTGCAAAAAACCAAGGATACGGGAGACCCGCGGTGGCACTCCAACTCCATGCCACCCCGAAGTGGTCACTTACCAAAGATCTGTCGCACACCCCCGCGCTTGTCAAGGGTGGCACCCGTGCGCGGATCCGGCTACAGTTTGGCGCAAACGTCAAGAAGCGGCGCTAAAGTGGCTTGTTGGTACACGAACATGACGCGCTCCGTCGCGCAAGCCGCACGCGCGCTGGTGGTCGCGTTCGCCGCGAGCGGTTCGTCGCATGTCGCCACCGCCTCGGAGCCCGATCCGCCAACCGCAACGCCCGGCGTCAACCCCTATTCCGAACTCACGGACCAGCAGTGGACGGAAGTGGTTGCGCGTTGGGAACGCCTGGACGGTGCCGATCGCCGCTGGTTCCTCACCGAGGTTCGCAAGCGCAAAGCCCACGTCGACGGGCACCGGGCCGACAAACGCCAACCGTTCATCGAATACCGTCGGCGCGCCCGTTTCGGCCACCCGGCAAGGCCGCTGGAAGCCGAATTGCGCCACGCCCATCGCAGCCTCAAGAAGCCCTCGGCGGACGACGCGAACCGCTACGGGCTGGGTTTCGAGCAGCGGCACCGCGAGCGCCTTGCCGATGGCGCATCGCCTGTTCGCTCGGACGCGAACCGGGCGGACGCGGCGGCGGGTAGCTCGGCTGGAGCCGCTCGCGAGCGAGCCGTGCGCGAGGGCGCGTCGAGCACGCCGGAGGATGCCCCTCCGCGGCGACAGCCCGCACCCGCGCAGCGGCCGCCCGCATCTTCGCCAAGGATGTCGAGCAACACGTTTTGAGCGGTTCGGCGGGGGTGCGCCGCGGCGCGCGCGGTCCGTGTACACGACCAGCGCGCGACGCAAACGGCGAGTCGGGCGGGCGGCGCGACGCCCTGCTGCTGGTCGACGACGATCCTGAACTGCGCGAACTCATCTCGGACTATCTGACGCGGCAGGACTACGATGTCGTAGCGGTTCACGATGGCGTCGAGATGGACAGGGCGCTGGCCGGCGATGTGGATCTCGTCATTCTCGACTTGATGCTGCCCGGCGAAGACGGTTTGGCCATCGCCAAGCGCCTCAAGCGCACCACGGAGATTCCCATCATCATCGTCTCCGCCCAAGGCGAGGATGTGGACCGCATCGCCGGCCTCGAAGTCGGCGCCGACGACTACATCGCCAAGCCCTTCAACCCCCGCGAGCTGCTGGCCCGCATTCGCGCCGTGCTGCGCCGTGCCCGCGGCCCCGACAACGACCGCGCCGCGGTGACGTTCGGGGACTTCGTGCTGGATTTCCGCGGCTTTCGCCTGACCCGCGCCGGCGCGCCGGTGCCCCTCACCTGGGGTGAATACGATCTGCTCAGCCACTTGGCCAGGCATCCGAACAAAGTGCGGGACCGGGACGGCATCCTGGACGCCTTGGGCGTCACCGAACGCGCGCCTTTCGACCGCAGCATCGACGTGCGCATCACCCGCTTGCGCAGCAAGATCGAACCCGATCCCGGTTCGCCCCGCTACATCCGCACGGTGTGGGGCAAAGGCTACATGTTCTGCCCCGACGCCAACTGACCAGCCTGTGTGACTGCCGGTGGTGTGACACGGCCAGACCCGCTTGAAGCCTCCGTGACCACAGCTGGCGGTGAACGGTGAGACGCGTGCGAACCTTCTGGCCGCCGGAGACCCTGCTCGCGCGCATCAATCTCGTGCATGCCGGCAGCGCCGCGGTGATCGCGGTGACCTCCGTCGTGGCGCTGGCGGTGTTCGTCATTCGTCCCATCGAGGATCGATCGGCGGACGACGAAGCGGGCTTGGTTGTGCTTTCCGCGCAGACGTGGGCGGAACTGCCCCCCGCCGCGCGGCCGTACTTCGAAATCGAGATGCTCCAAGCGCACGACCTCGTCATCACGGCGGAGACGCGCGACTTGCCGGTCGTGGCGCCGGCCACGCGCTACCACCGTTTGTTGGAGGACAAGCTCGGCACCCGGCTGGGCGCGCGGGCGCGGCTCATGGCGAGCGACGACCTGTTGTGGGCCACTGTGCCGATGGGCGGCCACTCCTTGCAGGTGGGCTTTTCCTCGGAGCGTCGGGATGTGCAGCCGCTCTATGTGGTGCTCGTCGTCGTGATTGTGGCCGCGGCGATTTTCGCCGTTGGCTCCGCATACCTGGTGCGCCGAGTCGCCCAACCGCTGTCCGAAGCGGCCACGGCCGTGGAGGCGTTTCGCGGCGCCCAGGGTTTCGAGCCGCTGCCGGAGGAGGGCCCGGCGGAACTGGTGACGCTCGCCACCAGCTTCAACGCCATGGCGCGCGACGTGAGCGCGCTGCTTTCCAACCGCACGATCCTGCTGGCGGGCATCTCGCACGACTTGCGCACGCCGCTCACGCGCCTGCGTTTCGCCCTCGAACTGCTGCCGGACGATGTGCCGAAGGATGTGGTGGCGCGCTTCGATCGCAACATCGCCGCGATGGAGGAGTTGATCGCCAACGCCATGCGCTTCGCGCGCGGCACCAGCGAGGCGTTGCGCACGGTGGACTTTCGCTCCTACCTGCGGCAGGTGCTGGCGACAATCGACGAGACGGTGGTTGTGCGTTGGCGTGGCGACGCGACGCAAGCCGACATCGCCACTGGCGCGTTCGAGCGCGTGCTCGCGAACCTTGTTCACAACGCACGGCAACACGGCGGCGGCGCCAGCGTCACGGTGGACAGCAGCGCGGACGCGGTGACAGTGCATGTCATCGACCAAGGCCCCGGCATTCCGCCCGCTGCCCGCGAAGACGTCTTCCAGCCGTTCTACCGTTTGGACGCCTCGCGTCAGCGCGCCACCGGCGGCAGCGGCCTTGGCCTTGCCGTCGCCCGCCAGCTGTGTCAAGCGCACGGCTGGGAGGTGCGCCTCGACGCCGGCGCGAAGGGCGGCGTGGACGCCTCCATCGTCGTGCCCATCAAGGCGCGAACGCGAACGCGGGAGGAGCCCGCCGCGGCGGAGTGAACACTCTTGCCGAGCGCGCGCGCGTCCCTAAACTTGCGTTGCACCCGGCACGCCCGCAACTTTCAAGGAGACGCTTTGAACTACCGCGAAATACGCTACCAGACGGACGGCCCCATGGCGCTCGTCACCATCAACCGGCCGGAAAAGCACAACGCCATCTCCTTGGACACGCTGCGCGAGCTGCGTGCGGCGACGGCGGTCGCGGCGCAGGACGACGCCGTGAAGGTGATCACCATCACCGGCGCCGGCGGCCGCGCCTTCGCTTCCGGGTCGGATCTCTCCGAAGTGCTGAACCGCGATTTCGGCAAGGCGCTCGAACCCATCGTGCAAGGTCTTGCCGACCAGCTGGAGCGCACGCCCAAGCCCACCATCGCCGCGATAGACGGCATCTGCATGGGGGGAGGCTTGGAAGTGGCGCTCGGCTGCGACCTGCGCATCGCCACGCCCACTTCGCGCTTCGCCACGCCGGAAGGCAAGCTGGGCATCATTCCCGGCGGCGGCGCCACGGCGCGCCTGCCCCGCATCGTCGGGCGCGGGTGGGCGATGGAGATGATGCTGATGGGCGAGCCCATAGACGCCGAGCGGGCGCTGACGATCGGTTTGGTCACCCGGCTGGTGGACCGCGAGGAACTGATTCCCGAGGCGCGGCGCATGGCGGACCACTTGGCGTCCTTCGCGCCGTTCGTGCCGCGCACGATGAAGGCGATGGTGCATTTCGGCATGGAGGCGAGCATGGCGGGCGCCCTGATGTTCGAGAAATACGCGCAAGGCGCGCTCGTGCAAACGGAGGACAAACGCGAAGGCATTACCGCCTTCTTGGAAAAACGCAAACCGCGGTTCAAGGGACGATGATGCGCACCCTTGCGGTCGGCGCGCCCTTCGGGCGCGTTGGAGTATGCTTCGCAAACTCCGCGCGCTGGCGGCGGACGAAGTTGAGGTGGTCCTGTTTCGTGAGACAGTTGGAGGGCTTGGTTAAGGTGTATTCCGTCCGTGTTAAATGCCCTCTCGATGTTTGCCGACTTGCCGCCAGCGTGTGAGGTAGAACGTGAGGGCTAGAAACCGTGCGCTGTGGGCACTGGTTGTTGTGTTGGGCCTAGGGTTGTCGGTGAGCTTGGTCTTCTTCGGCAACAACAACGCCGAGCGGGTGCGCCCCATGTCGGTCGGCACAAGCGGGCTCACCGACTCGCCGCCGCTCGCCACCGCGCCATTGGATGATGTGGATTGCAATGCGCCAGCGGCGCGGCGGGCAGCCGGCGTCGGTCAGGTCCGGTCAACGAGCGTGGTGCGGCGGTTTTTCGCCCAGCACGGTGCGCCGAGCCACCCGAGCTTGTATCGACCAATCGTTGCGGATCTGGCAGGTGCCGTTCCGTTCGCCGAAAAGGATCCGCCCAGCTTGGCGGGCATTCCCCCCCGTTTGACGCGCACCGATCGCCTGGTGCCGCCGCTGCTGCGTCCGCGGCTGGACTATGTGCGTCAGCGCTCCTTGGAGGCGGCGTTGGGCGCGCCAACGTTGGACGGATTCCTTGCCGCGGCGAAGGACGATCCCGACGCATTGCGGCAGGGTTGGTACCACTTCGATCCGAAAGTGTTTCTGCGGAAAGACTCGGCCCTCGCGCATGCCTTGCGGACGCGCGGCGGCGAACTGTTGCCGCGGATCCAGGAAATCCCCGCCGCGGCGTTTGGCTTGCATGAGCTGGCGGTGGCGATCGCGCAGGGCATCGACGCCAAAGACTTTGCCGCCCTCCTCAACGCAAGCGGCGCGGACGCCACCGGCACATGGAAGCACCACACCTTGGCGCGACGCTACAACTTGGCGGCATTCGCCGCCGTGCATGCGCGCCCCCGCATACTCCGCGATTTGCTTGCCCGGGGCGTTGCGCTTACCGACGGGATGCCGTCGGTCTTGGACGAACTCGCGCTCGCGCTGGCGGACACCCGACCCGCGCCGGACGCGCTCGCCGATGTGACCGGCCAGCTCGTCGCGCTGGGCGAGTTGCCTTTCCTACCCTCCACGGCCGAACGGCTAGCCGCAGTCGTTCCGGGCATTGCGGTGCCTGGATTGCACCCCAAAGCGGAAGCCGTGTTGGCGTTGCCGGGGGTCCGCGAGAACGCGGAGCAGTTGGCGGCGCTAGTGCGGCGCGCCAAGGCGCAAGCCAACGAAGCCCAACGCATCACCGAGCGCTGTCGAGACGCGTGGTTGGCCGGCACCGCCGACGGTGCCGGCGGCCTCGCATCCAAACTCGCGCAGCACGAGGCCATGCGCGAACGCGAGCGGCGCTCGATGCAAGAGAACATGGAGCAAGTACGCGGCATGGCCACCGGGTTGAGCGCGGAGCTTTTGGAAGTTGGGGGCGTTTTGGGGCAGGCACTCGCCGCGGGCAACTGGCAGGAAGTGTTGGACATGCTCGACAGTCTTCTTGACGTGGCGCCCAAGGAGATTGCGGATAGCGTGCCCACGACCCTGCTGCGGATCGCGTTGGACTCCTCCGATGCGTCGATGGACGTCGTGCGGGAACTGATCCGGCGCAATGACGGCGTGTTGCCCGCCGACATCATCCTGACGCTGCTTGCCAGCAACCGGGACGACGCGCTGCAAGTCGCCGCGGAGCTGGAGGCATGGGGACTCGACCCCGGATTCGTCGACGCCGATGGACGCAACGCCGTCAATCACGTGATCGACGCCTTTCGCGACCGAAGGGACGCCAACGCCGGAATGGGACGAACCTTGGGCTGGCTGAACTACCTCGCCAGTCGCTCGGTCTCGCCCCAACCGGCGGGCCGCGGCCTCGACCCGTTGGACACCGTGCTGTTCGCGGCGCTCGACGATCCCACGTCGGCCACGGTGGCGGACGCAGTGCTGTTGGCGCGCGTCTTGATTGGCACCGGCGCTTCGGTGCGGCCAAGCCACCGCGAAATCGCCGCTCGCATCAGCGCGGCCGCGCCGGACGCCTACGCCAAGCTGGTGCGGGCCATCCCCGAACTCAGCGCTTGAAGCCGCTGTGGACTGCGCCGGTCTTCCGTCGGGCGATCCTGCGCTAAGGAGTCTTGGCGGCGTAACCGGTGATGGCTTCAATGGCCTTTGCCGCTTGCAGCAGCAGCTTGTCGGCGCGCAGCGGCGCAACGAGCTGGGCGCCGACCGGCAGGCCGTCGCGAAAACCCGCCGGCAACGACAGCGCTGGGCAGCCGGTGACCGTGATCCAGCTGCACGCCTCCATCCATTCGATGTACGTGGACATGCGCCGACCTTCGATTTCCCGCACCCACGCGGTTTTCACGTCAAATGGCATCACTTGCGTCGCCGGGCAGACGAGCAAATCCACATCCTCGAAGAAAGCGGCCACCCGGGCCACCAGCCGCGCCCGCGCCGGAAAGACCCAGTCGTAGTCGGCATTTCGCAGGGCGTTGCCGGCGTCCAGATTCCAGCAAATGGTGTCTTTCAACTGCGCCTGCTGCGTGGCGGTCATCGCGCCAAAGCGGTGCCGGAAGCCCGTCGCCCGCAGGATGTGAAAGATGCGCCGGGCGTCGTCCATGGGCGGCGCGGCGGCAACCACGCGCGCGCCCGCCAGCGCCAAGGCGTCGCCGAGCTCGCGCAGCACCTCGCGCACCGGCTGCTGCACCGGCAAGCCGCCCAAGTCCTCGCTGACGGCGACGCGCATGGTCGCGAGATCCATTGGCGCCACCGCCGCGAACGCGCTGCCGGGATCCGGCAGGCAGTGCGGCACGCGGGCGTCCGGACCGGCCAAGGCGGAGAACAACAGCGCCACGTCGTCCACCGTTCGCGCCATTGGGCCCGGGGTCGAGAGGTCGTTCCACGGATCGCCGTGCGGAATGCGCCCCGGCGACGGACGAAATCCCACCACGTTGCAGAATGCGGCCGGGTTGCGCAACGAGCCGCCCGTGTCGCTGCCGTCCGCAATCGGCAGCATGCGCGCGGCCAACGCCGCCGCCGCGCCGCCGCTGCTGCCGCCGCAAGTTCTTGCGGGATCATACGGATTGCGCGTCACGCCGAACACCCGGTTGAAGGTCTGCGAGCCGGCGCCGAACTCCGGCGTGTTGGTCTTGCCAACCATCACCGCGCCGGCGCAACGCATCCGGCGCACGATGCGATCGTCTTCGGACGGCACGTGATCGGCGTACAAGGGCGAGCCGTACGTCGTGCGAACGCCTCTCGTGGCCACCAGATCCTTGTGCGCGACGGGGAGCCCGGCCAAGGGCCCGTGGGCGGACCGGTTGGCGTCCAACTCGTCCGCTTGGCGACGCGCCCGCTCGTAGGTCTTGGTGACGATGGCGTTGAGCGCCGGATTCACCGCTTCGATGCGGGCGATGTGCGCCTCCAGGACCTCTCGGCAGCTCACCGCTCGGCGGCCGATCAGGCGACGCAACTCCGTCGCCGGGAGGGCGCAGAGACCGGTCGCTTCAGGCGCGAGCCGCTCTGCCGCCGGCCCGCGAGCAGCGACCACGAGGAGGCTACTTCTTGTTCGCGTCTTCGGGTTTGCGCTTTTTCTTGCGCCGCCGGGTGTTGCCGAAGGTGCCGCGCACGATTTTGCCGCGTTGCGTGCGAATGTCGCCCTTGCCCATGGGAAATGTCCTGCGGTTTGACCGGCGCGATCATAGCGAATCGCGGTTCCGCTCACATGCCGCTCACATGCCCCAACATTCCAAGTCGTTGGCGAACAACACCGGGCCGTCGAATTGCGCCTCGATCGCGGCGCTGCTGGCGGTCTCGCGGCCACGCACGCGGTCCGTGCGGTGGCCGAGAATCAACATTCGGGCGTTGGCCTTGGCGGCAACGCGGCCAAGTTTGGATGGCGTCGCGTAGCGTTGCAGCACCGCGCCGCGGGCGTGTTCCGGGATGGCGTGGTGGACCACCAGCGCGTCCACGTCCTTGGCGAACGCGCCCACCACGTCCCGTTGGTTGCTGAAGCCGCCCGTGAACACCAGCGAGACGCCGCCAGCGTCAACGCGCCAAGCCACCGCCGGCGTGCCGCCGTGATGCACCGGCACGGCGGCCAATGCGATCCGTTCCGAGCGAAACGACGCCCAGCGGCGACTGCCGGCGGCGGGCACGCCGCGTATGCGCAAGGCGTAGGTCTTTCGGGTGTCCGCCGCCACCGCGCCGCGCCGAGGCGATTGGCCGTAGAGCGCGCCCATGCGCTCGAAGAACGTTTGCGCCGCGTCGCCGCTCTCGGCCGGATCGGCCGGCGCGAACACCGGCAGCGGGCGCGTGCGGCCCGTGCGAGTCGAGCCTTCAAGAAACGCCGGAAAATCCACCGTTGCGCGCGCGCTGAGCGTGGTGAACACGATGGCGTCCAAGTCCGCGAACGCGGCGCCCGCTTCGCCGAAGCGCAACGCGGTGCCGGAGCCGGCGTCCACAAGGAGCCGCGCCCGGTCGTCCACCCACACCAAATAGCTCGCCACCGCGAGCGAATCGTCCAGCGCCGGGCCGCCCGAACCGAGGATTTGCAGCCACACGCCCTCGTCGCCGCAACGGCGCGCCAGCGCGTCCGGCGACGCCAGCGCCAGCGCCAAAGCCGCCAAGGCCGAGCGACGGAGCGCGATCCGTCGCCGCGCCGGCCACCAGCGGGCGGTAGCCACTTAGTCGGTTTCCCGCAGGGGGGCCAGGAAGGCGCGGACGCTCGCTTCGTCCGGCATGCGCCAGTCGCCGCGCGGCGACAGGCTAACCGTGCCCACCTTCGGGCCTGGGGGCAGCGCGGTGCGCTTGAACTGAGCGGCGAAGAAGCGTTCGAAGAACGCGATCAGCCAGTGCTTGACGACATCCGCCGGGTAGGAGTCCGCGAATGTGGCCTCCGCCAGCGCGAGGATTTTTTCCGCGCCGGCGCCCGTGCGCAGGAAGTGGAACAGGAAGAAGTCGTGCAATTCGTACGGGCCGATGATCGTTTCCGTGCGCTGGCCGATTTGACCGTCGTTGGACGGCTTGAGTTCGGGCGTGATCGGCGTGTCGACAACCCGCCCGAGCACGCGGCGCAACGCTTCGCCGGCGCGGTGCCGCGCGTGCCAGCGCACGAGGTAGGCCACCAGCGTCTTCGGCACGCCGACATTGACGTTGTAGCCGGCCATGTGATCGCCGTTGAAGGTACACCAGCCGAGCGCCAGTTCGGACAGGTCGCCGGTGCCGACCACGATGCCGCCCACTTGGTTGGCGGTGTCGAACAGCAATTGCGCGCGTTCCCGCGCCTGCGCGTTCTCGAAGGTGACATCCGCGGCGCCGCCGTGGCCAATGGCTGCCAAATGCTGCTGCACCGCGTCGTGGATGGGTATTTCCACGAGTTCGACATCGGTTGCTTTGGCGAGCTGCCGCACGGATTCGATGGTGCGCGAAGTGGTGCCGGGGCCCGGCATGGTGAGCGCGCACAGCGCCGCGGAAGGCAAGCTGAGCAAGCGCACGGCGTCGAGGCAAACGAGGTAGGCGAGCGTGGAATCCAGCCCCCCGGAGAGGCCGATGACCAGCCGCTCCGCCTGCGCGGCCTCCACGCGGCGCGCCAGCCCGGTGGCTTGGATGGCAAGAATCTCGCGGGCGCGAGCTGCCAGATCGGCCTCGTCTTGGGGCACGAACGGTTGGCGTGGATAGACACGCTCAATGCGCCCAAGCGCCGGCAGCATGCCCGCTTCCACGAACGCCGGCGGCGGCCGGGCGCTGCGGGCGAAGGTGTTGTTGCGCACCCGGTCGTGGCGCAATCGCCCGCAGTCCACCTCCGCGCACAGCTGGGCGCCGCCCAAGGCGAACCGCGTGGACTCCGCCAACAGCTGGCCGTTTTCCGCCACCAGCAGGTGACCGCCAAACACCACGTCCTTGGTCGACTCGGTGGGCCCGGCGCCGGCGTAGACGTAGGCGGAAATGGTGCGCGCGCTCTGCATGCGCACGAGATCGCGGCGGTAATCGGCCTTGCCCACCAGTTCCGTGCTGGCGGAGAGATTGAGCAGTATTTCCGCGCCGCCGAGCGCGAGCTTCGTGCTCTGCGGCTCCGGCGCCCACAGGTCTTCGCAGAGCTCGATGCCGAAGGAGGTGCCCCCGAGGCGGAACACGATGTCCGGCCCGAGCGGGAAGTCCCCCAACGAGTCGTTGATGTTGAACGCGCATTCGCGCCCGGACGCGAACCAGCGCTTCTCGTAGAACTCGTCGTGGTTGGGTTGCGCCACCTTGGGGACGGCGCCGACCACCTTGCCGTCCACGCACACGAAGGCGCAATTGAGAATCCTGCCGTCCACCAACCACCACGGCGCGCCGACGACGAGTACCCGTCCGTCCGTGGCCTCGGCGATCGTCGCCAACGCCGCGTGCGCGCAGCGGTGCAAATCGTCGGAGAAGAACAGGTCCTCGCAGGTGTAGCCGGTGACGCACAGCTCCGGCATCAACACCAACGCCGCGTCCTCCGGCGCTTCGTAGTAGGCGCTCAAGATGGCGTCGGCGTTGGCGATGGGGTCGGCGATGGCGACGGGAGGCGCGGCAAGCGCAACCTTCACGAAGCCGAAATGCGTGTAGTCGATGTGCATCGGGCCAGTTTACCCGCTTGCCCGGCGGCGCGTGGCCGGCGGGCGTGATGGGGGCATGTGCCGGGCATGTGCCCGCCGGCGAATCGGCTATGCTTCCACGTCTCGATAGCACTTGTGGAAGGAGGAGCGATGTCCGCCACCAACTCCGTTCTGTTGCGGCGGGCACTGCTGCTCGCCGTCACCTTCACGGTAGGACACATCCCGGCGGCAGGGGATGCGTTGCGCGAGACAGACCCGCCGCACGTCATCTTGTTGATGGCCGACGACATGGGCTGGTGGCAAACCGGCTACTACGGCCACCCGCTGCTGAAAACGCCCAACCTGGACGCCATGGCGGCCGCGGGTTTGCGTTTGGATCGGTTCTACGCCGGGGCGCCGAGTTGCACGCCCACGCGCGCCACCGTGATGACCGGCCGCACCAACGACCGCACCGGCGCGGTGCGCGTGGGCGTGGCCATCGATCCGCGCGAACAGATGCTGTCCACGGCGTTCCAACGGGCCGGCTACCGCACCGCCCACTTCGGCAAGTGGCACTTGAACGGCCGCCCGGGGGGAGTGGACGATCCGGTGCCGAAGGACGATCCGCTCGGCCCCGGCGCGTTGGGCTTCGACTACTGGCTGAGCGCCACCAACGTCTTCGACCTCAATCCGGTGCTCAGCCGCGCCGGCGCGCCGGAGCAGCTCAAAGGCGAATCCTCGGATTTGCTCGTGGCGGAGGCGTTGCGCTTCATCGGCAAAGAGACTGCGGGCGGCAAGCGCGTGTTCGTGGTGATCTGGTACTCGTCGCCGCATCGACCGTTCGCCGCCTTGAAGGCCGACGCCGAACCGTTCGCCAAGCTGGATGGTCCTTCCCGCGATCACCATGCCGAACTGGTCGCCATGGATCGTTCCATTGGCGCGTTGCGCCGGGGACTGCGCGAGCTGGACATCGCGCGCAACACGCTGCTGTGGTTCAACAGCGACAACGGCGGCTTGCCCGACATCGGCTACGGCCCCGAATATCCGGCGGTGCATCCCGACACCACCGGCCCGTTGCGGGGGTTCAAGAAGGATTTCTACGAGGGCGGCTTGCGCGTGCCGGGCATCGTCGAGTGGCCGGCCGGCATCACGCCGCGGGTGAGCAAGTATCCCGCCTCGACCATGGACATCTTTCCAACGCTGGTGGAAGTGGCGAGGCTTGACCCCAACGCCATCAACCCCGTCCACGACGGCATCTCCATCGCCCCGGTGTTCCGCGCCGAGCCGGCGCGCCGGGAGCAGCCGATCGGCTTTCGCGCCGGTGGCTTGGCTTGGCTGGACAACGACTACAAGCTGGTGCGCAACTACGACGTCGCCGAAGACGCTCCGTTCGAGCTCTACAACCTAGCCGAAGACCCCTCGGAAGAGCGCGATCTCAGCGCCAAGCAACCGGAAATCGCCAAACGCATGACCGCCGAACTAGCCGCTTGGAACGCCTCGGTGGACCGCAGCATGACGGGGGCCGATTACCGGGCGAAGTCCAGATAGGGCGTTCGAGCCGGACGTGCGACATTTATGGGGCTGGTCTAGAGGGCATGCCCAGTGCGACCCTCTGCCTATCCCCGCGGGACCAACTGTCCCTGTCGCCGTAGTTTGCCGTCCACAAAACGCAGCGAGCCCAGCGCGAACTTGTCCCAATAGCGCATTTCTGGCGTCTCGCGTCGACTGGAGAACTGATTCACCCAAAGCACAGCCTGCCATTGGCGAACGTCGATCTCGCGAAAGAGCGCGGCCATCCGCCCCGGCGTCGCTCCCGCCGCCCGCATCACCTGCGCGATTTCCAGCCCGTCCAGTTCCGTGAAAAAATCGCGCAGCGCCAAGCGCTCGTCTTCTCCGGCGTCAGCCGAATTGAGGATGATCGCCTGGGCTCTATCCCACCGCACTTTACAGCTGTGGCCGGCCAGTCTCTTGGCGAGCAGCCATCGCGCGCCGCGCAGATCGGCTTCGCTGGCCTTCATCACCAGCGAGCACGCCGGCGTGTCGAACGTTTCCAGCGGATGTACGCGCTGGTTGTTCGGCGCAAAACGCAGACGATCATCTTCCACGTTCACCGGGACCTCCTTTCGCGATGGGGCGCGCTGTGGGCAATGTTCAAGTCCCGCTGCGGATGCCGGAAAACTTGCGCGGCGAGCTTCCACAAACCTCGTTGCAGAATAGCCGGATAGGCAGGCGCTTCCACGCCGCGTCCTTCCGTCCTCGGCGGCGTATTGGCCAATACGTCGAACGTCTCGGCGATAACCTCTGCTTGTTCTTCGTCCAAGTGCGCGATGGCATCCCGGAACGACACCGGATCGAGGACTTGGGCGACTACGAAATCGTAAGCGTCCCGCGCCACGGCACGGCCCTGGGCCAGCGTCCTGCCTTGCATCTTTCGCAACAGGATGTCCGCACTTGCCGCCAACGGCACGCCGGTGGACGCTTCCACGCAGGGATCGTGGTCCTCGGTCCAGAACCCGCGCGTTCCCGACAGGGAGACTGGCACGCCAGCAACTAGGCACTGCACATGCGTCGCGCCAACAGAGGCGTTCACCTGAAGCGACGGCGCGGCGCGGTCTTGAAGTTCCTTGTCGATCTGATCCCTCGGCACTTTCATCAAGCTCGACAAATACGGCACCGGAGCGAACAGGTCAAGGTCTGTTGAACGTCGGTGGTGCCAGCGCGCTTCTAGGGCGGTTCCCCCGCCGATGATCACGCCACCGAGGTGGAACCAGCGGCCTAGCACGTCGATCGCGGGCCCGATCGCTTCGCGCGGGCCGGCGTGAAGCTGCACGCGCCTTCGCGTCGGTGTTACGTCGTCTCGCGCCATTTCAATACTGGGTTGGCTTGCCATTGGCACCATGAACTCTACACCGTGCGGCGCAACGCGCCCATCTCGGCGCTTTTTTCACCGTTCGGCAGTGCGCGCATGAGGACCGCCGTACAATGCCGGCGTGAACAGCGAGCGCGACGAAGGAAAGAGCGCAAGTGCGATGGACGAAGCGCTGCGGATGGCCGTGGACGCCGGCGATCTATCCCACTGTCGCGCTCTCATCCTGCAAACTCACGCCAAGCAGCGGGAGGCGGTGGGGCTGGGCGCGGAGTCGGACTTGACCGCCCTGCAGCTGGCGGCGTTGTACGAGGAAGCCGCGGCCGCGCGCATGCTGGAGCGCGGCCTCGCCTGCGACTTGCACAGCGCGTGCGCCCTGGGTCGCGTGGACGAGATAGCGCGTTTAGCCAGCGCCGAAGCATGCGGGGCTCTCGCCGAGCACCTCACGCCCATGGGCTTTGCCCTTGGTCGCGGCCGGCTCGCGTCCGTGCGCGCCTTGCTTGAGGCCGGCGACGATCCGCGCCGCACGCTGCCGCGCATCGGTTTCTTCGTTTGGGAACTGGCGGCGCTCGCCGCTGGACACGGGCGCTGGGAACCGCTGCACGCGGCATGCGCGCACGGCTACGCGCCGGACGCGGCGACCATCGCGCAGGCGCTCATTGACGCCGGGGCGGACGTCGAGGCGGTGTGCGCGCTGGGGGAGCGACCGCTCCACATTTGCGCCACCTACGGCTGGATGCCGGTGCTGGAAGTCCTCTTGGCGGCGCCTGTGACGGTCGACGCTCCGACCGCCACGGCGCCGCCGGAGTTGTGGAAGATGGCGGCGCCCAAGGACGCACCGCCGGTGGCGACGCAGACCCCGCTCATGGTCGCGGTGCGGGAAGGCGCCGTGGAAGCCGCCCGCTTGCTCTTGGGACACGGCGCGTGTCTGGACGCGCGGGACAGCGTCGGCAGCACGCCGCTGCACATCGCCGCACGGCCTTGGTGGCGGGAAAACGCGGCGTTGGTGGCGCTGCTGCTCGACGCCGGAGCGGACCGCAACGCCCGCGACAACTGCGGACGCACGCCGGCGGAGGTGGCTGCGGCCGCTGGTTTTGCGGAGTCCGTTGCGCTCTTGCGCCGAGTCGGATGATTCGGACAGCAACGCCAGCGCACAATGTGCGCCTTGCGCCGCCGATGGCGGTGCCTTAGCCTAGACAGCGTGGAGTTTTGCGGAGCAAACTCAAACGCGCCCGGCAGGGTGCGCCTTGGGCTGACCAAACTTGGTGTCCGGTGAGTTGCGTGGCGCAAGAATCGGAAATCGACCGCGTGCCGGCGCAGCTTGGCCCGGCCAAACGCCAGAAGCTGCCAACCGGTATCCAGAGCTTTCGCGCGTTGCGCGAGGAAGGCTGCTACTACATCGACAAGACGTCGTTCATTCACCGGATGACGAACACCGGCAAGCACTACTTTCTGTCGCGCCCGCGCCGATTCGGCAAGAGCTTGTTGGTGGACACCATTGCGGAGCTGTTCGCGGGCGCCGAGGCCTTGTTCCACGGTCTGGCCGTCCACAAGGATTGGGACTGGGCGAACCGGCATCCGGTGTTGCGGTGGACTTCTCCGGCGGCGACTTCACCGACCCCGGCTATCTGCGCCAGAACGTCGCCGCGCAACTCGATCGCTCGGAGCGCTCGGCGGACCTGCCGGCCCGTTACGACCCCGCGCCCGATCGCTTGGCGGATTTGATCCAACGTTTACGCGAACGTGAGAATCCAGTGGTCGTGCTGGTGGACGAGTACGACAAACCCATCGTCGACGCTCTTGAGACGCCGGAACTCGCGCACGCCAATCGCAATTTCCTACGCGGCCTTTACAGCACCTTGAAATCCGTTGAGGCGCATATTCGTTTCACGTTCTTCACGGGTGTTAGCAAGTTCTCAAAAGTGAGTTCGTTCTCCGGCTTGAACAACCTCACCGACATCACGCTGGATCGGCGCTACGCCACCGTGTGCGGATACACGGACGCAGACTTGGACGATGTGTTCGCGGCGGAGTTGCCCGGCTTGGATAGAGATGAAATCCGCCATTGGTACAACGGCTACAACTGGCGTGGCGAATCCGTGTACAACCCCTACGATGTGCTGCTGTTGTTCGACCGGCGCGAGTTCGCGGACTATTGGTTCGAAACGGGCACGCCCACGTTTCTCCTGCAAACGCTCGCGCGCCACGGGTTTAGCGCTGTGCGCCTTGAAGACGCGCTGTCGAGCGCCGATCTGCTTTCCACCTTCGACGTGGACAACATCCATCCGGAAGCTCTGCTCTTCCAGACCGGCTATCTGACCATTGGCGATGTGGAGCAACGCGGAAGAACCACCTACTACCGCCTGACGTATCCGAATTACGAAGTGCGCCACAGCTTGACCGCGAGCCTGCTCGCGCACTTGACGACCGCGCCGGCGCAAGCGTCGGCGCATCGGGCGCGGCTCTACGACTTGCTGCTGGCGAACGACTTCGCCGGCCTTCACGAACTGCTGGAGTCGTTCTTCGCCGCCATTCCCTACCAATGGCACACGCGGAACAACGTCGCGGACTACGAGGGCTACTACGCGAGCGTGTTCTACGCCTTGTTCGCCTCGCAGGACATGACCGTGACGGTGGAGGAAAGCACGAGCCGCGGCCGCTTGGACATGGCCGTGGTCTTCAACGGCAACGTGTATTTGTTCGAGTTCAAGGTGGACGCGAAACCGGCCGGCGCGGCGCTGACGCAATTGCGCGAACGCGACTACGCTGGCAAGTACCGCGCCACGGGAATGCCCGTCCACTTGATCGGCGTCGAGTTCGACAGCCAAACGCGCAGCGTCGTTGGGTTCGAGGTGGCGGGCGCACCTTAACAGGCGGGCGCGCCTTAACTTGACCGCCAGCTTCCACCGGGCACAATGTCCTGCGTCTCTGCTATGGTTGGGCGCATGGCTGTTTCGCTTGGCGTCCATATCGGGCAGCAGAATCTCGCCATCGCGGATCTGCGGGCGCTGTGGCGGCGGCTGGACGCCGCCGGCGTGGATTGGATTTCGGTGTGGGACCACTTCTACGAGGCCCCGTTTCAAGATGGTTTGCAGCCGCACTACGAAGCGCTGGCCACGCTCGGCGCGTTGGCGGCGGACACTGCGCGCGCGCGCATCGGCTGCTTGGTGTTTTATGTCGGCTACCGGAATCCGGCGCTCCTTGCCAAAGCGGCGGCGACGTTGGACCACATCTCCGGCGGTCGATTCGAGCTCGGGCTCGGCGCCGGTTGGCACATTCACGAGGCGTCCGCCTACGGCTATCCGTTTCCGGACATCGGCACGCGGCTGGACATGCTGGACGAAGGTGCGGCCGTCGTGCGGCGGCTGCTCCAAGAACCGCGCGTCACGTTCTCCGGCCGACACTTCCAAGTGGACGACGCGACCTGCGAGCCAAAGCCGCTGCAAAACCAGCTGCCACTGTGGATTGGCGGCCTCGGCGAGCGCCGCACCTTGGAGGTGGCCGCGCGGCGCGCGGACGGGTGGAACGCCGCCTATGTGAGCGCCGCCGAGTTCCGGCGACTCAACAGCGTGCTCGATGGCTGGTGCGAAGCCGAAGGGCGCGACCCGGCCACGATCCGGCGCGGGGTGAACATCGCGTTCCACATGGCGCTGGACGCCGCCGGCGTCGAACGCGAGCGGGCGCGGATCGCCGCCGACTGGGGCGAACAGGCGAAACGGATCATGGGCGGTTCGCTGCTCTGCATGCCCGGCGAAGCCGCCGAGCGCGTTCATGAGTATGTGGCGAGCGGCGCGGCGTCCGTGAACGTGGCGTTGCGCGCGCCATGGAATCAAGACGCCGTGGACGCTTATGTGGAAGAGGTGATGCCCGCCATCCGCCAAGCCGCGTAGCGCCGGACAATCGTACAAATGTGTACGAATGTAATTGATTTGCCGATATATTTTGCAATTTTCCGCGATACGGCGTAGGCTTCTGATCCCATCTTCGGACAATTCTTGCAGGAGCGCTGCCATGCGCCATCAACACGCCACGCGAGACGACGTTGCCACGCCCAAGGCCGATGCCAACGGCGCCTCTTTCCAGCCAACGCCCGGCCCGCCTCTGGCCAAGCTGGGCTTCGACGACCGCTACAAGGCGTTCCACCTGCCCGCCGCCCAACTGGAAACCTACGAAGGCCGCTTGGAGTTTTGGGACCGGAGCACCCAAACCGCGCTCATGGTGCGCGAACCCACCAGCCCCTACCACGAGCGTCCGTCGCAACTCCTTGCCGCTTTGGCGGAGCGCATCGCCGCCGTGCGCGGCAAGCCGATCCGCTGCTTCGGAACGATGGACCTCACTCTGCTCGGCAAGGACGGACGCCCGGCGCGCATGATGCAGGCCGATCAGTCCCTCTACCTGCATCCCGGCCGAGCGAACATCGTCGGGCCGTCCGCGATGGTTGTGGGCCAAAACCACTATCCGGATGTCGTGCTGGAGGTGGATCGCACCACGGATGTGCGCCGCCACAAGTTGCAGCTGTACGAGGCGTGGGGGTTTCCGGAGGTGTGGGTGGACGTGCCGGACGAGTCGCCGCATCCGGCCAAGCGGCGCGGCATGACCATCCACTTGCTCGAAGGCGCCGCGTTCGAAGTCGCCACCCACAGCCGCGCGTTCCCGGGCTGGGCGGCCGAGGAGATCCACGTCGCCCTCAATGAAGAGGCGTTGTCGGAGCGCACGGCCGCGGCACTGCACCGCGTCGGGTCTGCGCTCGGCGCCCGCGAAGGCACAGGGCCGGACGACGACCCGCTGCTTCGCGCGCAGCGCGCCGAGGCTCGGCAAGAGGCGTACGAGAGCGAGCTGGAGCGCCGCGCCGCGTTGATTCGCGAGCTACTCATCGCCCGCGGTTTGGAGGTGGCGGCGGATTTTCCCTTGAACGAGCCGGAGTTCGCGGAGGCGAGCGTGGAGGAGATTGCCCAAGCCGCGTTGGAATGCGAAGACGAGGCGAGTTTCGTGGCGCGGCTGCGGGAACTCCGAAGCGGCTACGGGGAGCGTCTCTAACGTGCGGTTGACTATGGCGCGGCCTCGCTGACGTTCTTTGACGGGGTGCCCGCCGCGCCGCAAAAAACGCACTTGCGCCGAGATTGAGCCGGTGCTACATAGTGCCCTCGTTGGTTGCCCGACGGAGATCGCATGCTGACCACTGCAAGACGACTTTGTGAAACTCTTCCCCGCGCATGGTCGCGTCTTTGCTTGGTGGTTCGCCAAGCGGCCGCGACAGCACACCATGCGCGAAGCGGCGCACTAAGTGGCGTTGTCATCATCTGCGGTCTGCTCGGTGGCGGGTCATCTGCCCAGCAACAGTCGCCCCAAGAGGTGGCACCAGGCGCCGACGAGGAAGTTTGGATACGGTTCGCCGAAGACATGGCGGAAGCGTCCGGTGTGCCATACACGGCCGATGCGTTGCGCGAGTTGATTCCCGCAGCGACGACCGCCGACATCGCGTGGACGCGCGCCTACGCCGATCTGAACAGAAACGCCTTGGCCGCGATGACTGCAACCACCGCTCGCGATCTGCTCGAGGCAGTGGAAATGCAGATCTCCTTGAAGATCGTCGCGGACGTCGTCGGAGCGGGGCACGGGCGACCGTTGGAAACCCGAGAGGCGGGCTGGGCCGAGTTGAACGAGGCGCTGTGGAGTCGCTACGCCGCCGAACTCGCCGCCGCCCAACACATCCGCGACGCGGTACCGGACGTGAGCGCCGCGGATGTGCTTTGGGTGCTCGGCGCGCGGCACTTCGATCGATCCATGCTGCGCGAGGGAGTTCCGGCCGACGAGTTGCTGCGGCTGCCGGCGTACCAGCTGGCGCGCAACCACATTGTCGACGCGCTGGTTCGCTCGATGGTCAATTGCGTACGCTGCGCCAACCCGAACGCGTCGTATTACAACACGAGCTGCATGGTGTTCGACGCCTTGGGAGGTAATTGTCAAGCCAACTACGACATCGCAGAGCGCGCCTGCGATGTCGGCGACGCCGTTTGCAGACTCAATCCAATCCGCCGCAGAGCGCCTTGCGCCGTGATTCCCAAAGAGTGCTTGTGCGTCGCAGACTGCAACAAGTGCAGCTGTCTAGGCGGCATCCCCCCGAACAATTGCTACGACGACTGCCACGATGGCGATCTGGAACACGACTGTGTTCTACGGGATGGAACCTTCGACCACATTTACGGGCCTTGGCCGTATTAGAGGCAGGGCAAGCCGCGTGGCGCCTTGACGCGGCCGAACGCCGCCGCCAACTCAGGTTGCCGTTCCAAGTCCACGGCAACCAGCGGCCGCCCGGCCGCTTCGCAAAACAGCTTGACCAACGTGGACTTGCCCACCTGCCGGGCACCGCGAATCACCAGCGGTTTTGCGCCGCGGTGCGGCGAGCCACTGCTTCAAGGTGCCGATGCATGACACCAATGTAGTAAAACAACCCTATAAAATCAATCTCTGTAGTTCATTCTATGGGGATGTTTATAAAGACAGGCTGGCAAAATCGGTCAGTCACCGGCGTAGTAGACGCGATAGATGCGGCCGCCTTGGTCGTCGGAGACGAGCAGGCTGCCGTCCTTGGCCACCAATACGTCATTGGGCCGTCCGGACGCATTCTCCCCTTTGAGCCACACGTCCACAAAGGGCGAATAGACGGCGCCGGATTCCACGAAGCGCAGCACGCTTACGCGGTAGCCCACCTTGGACGAGCGGTTCCAAGAGCCGTGCTCGGCGATGAACAGGGCACCGCGGTATTCCGGCGGAAACTGATCGGCGGTGTAGAAGGCGATGCCGAGCGCCGCGGCGTGCGCTTGGATTTCGAACTCCGGCGGCACATAGGACGCCGGGTCGTGGTCTTCGCCGAAGCGCGGATCCGCTATCGCCGCGCCGTGGATGTGCGGATAGCCGTAATGGGCGCCCGGCTTCGCCACCCGGTTCACCTCCTCGGGCGGCACGTCGTCGCCGAGCATGTCGCGCCCATTGTCCGTGAACCAGAGCTCGCCGGTGGTGGGATGCCACGCCATCCCCACCGAGTTGCGCACGCCGTGGGCGTGGATCGTGGTCTCGCCAGTGTCGGGGTGCATCCGCAGGATGCTGGCGAAGCGCTTGTCCTCGGAGAGGCAAATGTTGCAGGGCGCGCCCACCGGCACGTAGAGGTGGCCGTCCACGCCGGCCAACAGGTACTTCCAGCCGTGGTGCCGCTTGTCCGGCAGGGCGTCCGTGACGACCTCGGGCGTTGGGTTGTTGCGGAAAGTGTCTTCGATGTCCCGATAGCGCAGCACTTGGTTCAGCGCCGCAACGTAAAGGTCGCCATCCACCAACGCGATGCCGCTTGGCATGGCGAGACCTCTGGCGAAGGTGACCACCTCGGGTTGCGCGTCCCAACCCTGGCCGAGCACCACCGCGTACAACCTGCCACGCCGCCTCGTGCCCACGAACAACACGCCCGACTCCGCAAGGGCCATTTGTCTCGCGTTCGGCACCTCGTCCGTCACCACGGAAAGCGCGAAGCCGGGCGGCAACCCTTGGTCCGCGCACAACGCGGACCCAGACAAGCAGAAGGCGAGCGCCGCCACCGCCAGTTTGCGACGATAGCGGAAGTTCTCGCGCAAGGTGTTCCTCCATCCAGTGTGCCGGTTCACGGCGGACTTCAAGAAGTGCGCGGCGCGCGTGGCGTGGAAGCGCTGCGCGGGAAAACAGAATGTAGCATACTGAACGATGGCACACACGGGAGAGGGACCCGCGATGGAACAGTTGAAACAACACATGTGGTTGGCGGCGGCGCTGGCCATGTCCTTGCCGCTGTCGGCCGCCGCGGACGGCAACAACGCAGACGGCAACAAGCCGAACCCTACGCTTGAGTCGGTGCAGCGAGCCCTGCTGAACCGCATCGACACGCTGCAAACGGCGCTGGAAGGTAAGATCGCTGCGCTGGACCGAAAGGTGGCCTTGCAAGCCGATGTCAACACTCTGAAAACCGATGTCAACACTCTGAAAACCAAGCGCGGCGTGGCCATCCTGCAAGTAGTACCCCGGAACACGGTCAGGAGCACCTACCACTATTACAGCCCTAGGTACTTCGTTATGGGGAGCACGATACAGGGCTTCCACGACACGGTGGCGTTCGGCACCGAGATCATCCAGGCCAGCACCAACCACACGCTGCCAGCGGGCAGCTACATGTTCGAATTGCAGCAGCCGCGTCCACCGGACGACGATGCGAGATGCGCCATCCCGCAACCATTTCGTGGCTTCCCGAACATTAATAGAGTCATTAATAGCCCACTGCACAGCGTCTACGATGACGCGATGATCTACGAGCCGGCGTTTGGAAGCACTGGAAGCACTACGGCCACTAGTGGCACTAGCACCACCCCATCCTTCGGGTTCAGGTGCCGCGTGATGCGCATTCACTCGGGGGGTATTAGAAAATTCGACTCCGGGGCCGCCGTGCTCAAGTTCGACGGCACCCAAGGCTTCGAGGTCGTCCACAGAATGCCCACCTCGTGGACCACGGGACGATCGGTGTCCTCCTACTACGGTTCGGTGCGGATCACGAAATTGGAGTGACCAAGGCCCCTCGGCACCTTGTGGCTGGCGCCCATCTTCAAGAAGTGCGCGGCGCGCGTTGCGCTGGAAGCGCTTGCGCGGGGAATAGGATGTAGCATACTGAACGACGGCACACACGGGAGAGGACCCGCGATGGAACGGTTGAAACAACACATGTGGTTGGCAGCGGCGCTGGCCATGTCGCTGTCGCTGTCGGCCGCCGCAGACGGCAACAACGCAGACGGCAACAAGCCAAACCATACGCTTGAGTCGGTGCAGCGAGCCCTACTGAACCGCATCAGCGAGCTGGAAGGCAAGATCAATGTGCTGGACGGCAAGGTCAACACGCTGACAACCGTTGCCGCCAAGCGCGGCGTGGCCATCCTGCAAATAGTACCCCGGGCCTCCGGGAGGGCCTCTACTAACAGCAACCATTATTTCAGCCCTAGGTATTTCGTTATGGGGAGCACGATAAAGGGCTTCCACGACACCGTGGCGTTCGGCACCGAAATCTTCCCGACCAACAGCAACAACCACACGCTCCCAGCGGGCAGCTACATGTTCGAGTTGCAGCAGCCGCGTCCACCGCACGACGATGCGAGGTGCGCCATCCCGAAACCATTTCGTGGCCAACCGAACATTGCTGAAGCAATTGCTGGCGAACTGCACAGCGTCTACGAGGACGCGATGATCTACGAGCCGGCGTTTGGAAACACTGGAAGCACTACGGCCACTAGCACTACGGCCACTAGCACCAACCCATCCATCGATCTCAGGTGCCACACGATGCGCATCCACTCGGGGGGTATTAGAAAATTGGAATTCGGGGCCGCCGTGATCAAGTTCGACGGCACCCAAGGTTTCGAGGTCGCCCAAAAAATACCCGCCTCGTGGATCACGACGGGACGATCGGTGTCCTCCTTCTACGGTTCGGTGCGGATCACGAAGTTGGAGTGAGCGGGGCCCTCGGCACCTTATGGCTGGCGCGTATCGCCACACCTTCTCCCAGCGCCGGCTTTCCGCCGAACGGTACATGGCGAGCGCCATTCCCAGTTCGCCGAGGGAATACTCGGGCGGGGCGTCGAGCGGCTTGTCCTCGAACACGGCCAAACTGAAATCGCGCACATTGGCGTTCGTCTTCCTCATCGCCGCGGGCTTCTTTTGGCTCGTGCGGCCAGTCGACGACAGCGCCGGTTCCTCGGCCGTGGCAACGTCTGCCGCGCACTCGCTAGCCGCGACGGAGCTTGGGGTGCCGCCCGCTCGCCCTCAAGATGTTTTGGCGGACACCTCGCCACCCTCTGGCGCCGTGCGTGATGAACGCTTTGTGCGCCAGCCGGGCGACCGGGATGGCGTCGCGCTCGACGATGGCCCTTTGTCACCACCCGAGGCAGGTTTGCTGTCGAAACCAGAGAAGCCAGAGAAGAAGGTTGGGAACCGGGCACGATCCTGGTGGGATGACGTGGAACGGTGGCGGTACGCCGAAGAGGCTCGTCCGGACCTGCGCGGGCGGGACTTCGGCGACGCCGACCTTGGCTTTGTGGATCTGGCGAACGCGGACCTGCGGCGCGCCGACTTGGAGGATGCCAATCTCAACCGGGCGAATCTTAGCGGCACCAATCTTCAAGAGGCTGTGATCAAGCGGACCTATCTTTACGGCACAGTGATGCGGAACGCCGTGCTGCGCGGAACGAAGATCGGCCCGGCGAACATTTCGGCGGCGGACTTGCAGGATGCTGATTTGCGCGACCTGCGCATCGGCTGCCGCAACTGCTCGACGCAGTCCCTGTTGATGTCCTCGAATTTCAACGGCGCGGATCTACGGAGAGCGCATTTGGGGGCGTCGAACATCCACCGTTCGGCTTTCGACGGGGCCGACCTGCGGGGCGCTAACCTCGCCGAGACGGAAGGGGTGCCGCGGTCCCTTCGCGGCGCACTGTACAACCGCTACACCCGGCTGCCGGGGCACATCGACCCCGAAAAACGGGGAATGATCTACGTTCCCGACGACGATTCGGCTTCGTAGTCCGCCACGGTGAACGCGCCCCGCAGGGCGCGTTTGGCCTCTTGATAGGCGAAGACCTGCACAATGGGTCAAGTTTTGGGGCAGACACGGAGCAGACACGGAGTCAGCGCCGCAACGTAAAGCCATCCACCAATGCGATGCCGCTTGCCGGTTCGCGACGGACTTCAAGGAGTGCGCGGCGCGCATGGCGTGGAAGCGCTTGCGCGGGGAACAGGATGTAGCATACTGAACGACAGCACACACGGGAGAGGACCCGCGATGGAACAGTTGAAACAACACATGTGGTTGGCAGCGGCGCTGGCCATGTCCTTGTCGCTGTCGGCCGCCGCAGACGGCAACCAGTCGTCGCCGAATGGCCCTACGCTCAGCGAGCTGGGCAGAAAGATCGATACGCTGGTCGGCAAGATCGATGCGCTGGACGGCAAGATCAATGCGCTGGACGGCAAGGTGGCCTTGCGAGCGGATGTCACGCTTGCCGCCAAGCGTAGCGTGGCCATCCTGCAAGTAGTACCCCGGGCTTCCGGGAAGGCCGGTGGCGGCCAACATTATCACAACCCTAGGTATTTCGTTATGGGGAGCACGATACAGGGCTTCCACCACACCGTGGCGTTCGGCACCGAAATCACCCACCAGTCCAACACCAACCACACGCTGCCAGCGGGCAGCTACATGTTCGAGTTGCAGCAGCCGCGTCCACCGGACGACGATGCGAGGTGCGCCGTCACGCAACCATTTCTTGGCCACCCGAACATTGTTGGAGCAATTACTGGCGAACTGCACAGCGTCCACGAGGACGCGATGATCTACGAGCCGGCTTTTGGAAGCACTGGAAGCACTACGGCCACTAGCACTAGTACCAACCCATCCCTCGGGTTCAGGTGCCGCGTGATGCGCATTCACTCGGCGGGGGGGTATAGAAAATTGGAATCCGGGGCCGGCGTGCTCAAGTTCGACGGCACCCAAGGCTTCGAGGTCCGCCACAAAATACCCGCCTCATGGATCACGGCCGGACGATCGCTGTCCTCCTACTACGGTTCGGTCCGGATCACGAAGTTGGAGTGAGCGAGGCCCCTCGGCACCTTATGCCTGGCGCGGCTGGCGCCTATCGCCACACCTTCTCCCAGCGCCGGCTTTCCGCCGAACGGTACATGGCGAGCGCCGTGCGCAGCTCGCCGAGGGAATACTCGGGCGCGGCGTCGAGCGGCTTGTCCTCCAACACGGCCAAGCTGAAATCGCGCAGTTCGGCACCGTAGCTGTCGACTTTGCCCGGGAACGCGCGCATCACCTCCAAGCCTTGCGGATGCTCGGCGTTGAACAGCATGAGCCGCCCTTCCGGGCCGTGCTCGATGACGATTTCGCCGGCACCGCCGGTTACGCGAAAATCCTCCGTCGGCCCCACGGGCCCGCGGTGCAGCAACGCGTGGAAGGACGCGACGACGCCGCTTTGGAACCGCAACAACGCTTGCGCCCAGGATTCCCCCTGCATCGCCCCGATGTGGCGGCCAGTGACGGCCAGCACCTCGTCGATTTCGCCCAGCATCATGCGCAGCGGCCGGATCCAGTGCGCGCCGCCGTCGATGGCGATGCCGCCGCCGGAGCGCGCCAAGTCGAACCGCCACGGCTGCGGCTGCGAAGCGTCCCAATCAAGCGCGTCGTAGAAGCAAGCGTGCGCCATCAGCACCTCGCCGATCGCGCCCGCGTCCAGCAGCTGTCGCGCACGGGCGATGTCCGGCCAGTATTGCGCCTGCTCGGCCACCATGAACACCGTGCCGGCTTCCCGCGCCGCCGCCAGAATGCGCTCGCAGGCGGCCACATCCGTGGCCATGGGTTTTTCCAACACCACATGCTTGCCGGCGGCGAAGCACTCCAACGCGGCTTGCTCGTGCAAGTCGTGCGGCAGCATCAAGTCCACTGCGTCGAAGCCGCCGGCGGCAAGCGCCGAGGTCAAGGAGCTATACGGTTCGGCGCCGGTCCGCTCGGCCATCGCTTCGGCGCGAACGACGTCCTCGTCCACCACCGCGGTCACCCGAATGCGGGGCGCGTGATAGCGGATGCCGCGCCAATGCGCGCGGGCGATGTTGCCGCAGCCGACGAGCGCCATCGTCACCACGTTGTTCACAACTCAGTCTCCGCGAGTTCCGGCCCCAAGGCGCGTTTGAGCGGATCCAGCCACGGCTCGAACCGCCGCCACTGTTCCAAGCCGCTGCGGTTTATGGGCTGGCGCACTTGCTCGGCGCTCGGCGTGTGTACGCTGCGTTCGGTGCGGTGGTACTGCACGCAGCCCTCCTCGAACGGCAAGCCGCAGAAGTCGAGCAGGCGGCGCACTTCGCGCTCCAGGTTGTCCACCACGTCCTCGTGCTGCACGCGCAGCACGAAACCGGGCAGCACCCGATCCCAATGCGCCATCAGTTTCACATACTGCCGGTAGTAGTTGCCGATGGTCTCCAAATCGTAGGAAAACTCCTGCCCCTCGCCGAACAGCTGCTTGAAGCCGCTGAAGCAACAAGCCAGCGGCGCCCGTCGGGCGTCGATGATTTTGGCGTTGGGAAGGATGAGGCGGATGAGCCCGATGTGAAAGAAGTTGTTCGGCATCTTGTCCACAAAGAACGGCGCCGCGGCGCGATAGGTGCGCGTGTCGTTGATGTATTGTGCGCCGAAACGGCGGAAATAATCGGCGTCGAGCTCACCTAGGATGCGCGGATAGCGAGGTGCCGCGTCGCCTTCGTCGCGGCCGCGCAAGCGTTTGGCGAGGCCGAGAATGTTGTGCAGTTCCATGGTGCCGTCCACTTGCGAGTGCGACGCGAGGATCTGCTCGATGAGCGTGGAGCCCGCACGCGGCAGGCCGACGACGAAAATCGGATCCGGCGCCTCGTGGCCAACGCCGACGCGGGCGTGGAAGAGCTCCGCGGTGCAAACCTCCATCTGGCTGTCGATGCGAAGGCGCAGTTGCTCGGGGCTGTGGTGGCTGCCGGCCTTCTTGCGGGCGTTGCCGCGACGGTAATACGCGAAGGCGCGTTCGTATTCTCCCCGCGTTTCGAAGGCGTTGCCGAGAGCGAAACAGATCTGGGTTCGATCCTCCTCCGCCACCGTGCCCGCGTTTTCTTCCAACGCCAGCATTTGCCGCACTTCGGCTTCCGTGAACACATGCGACTTCGTGTTCGCCAAACTCCAGTAGGCGTCGCCGTGGTCGGGCTTGATGCCGTACGCTTTTTGGTACAGCGCAGTCGCCTGTTCCAAGTCGCCAGCGGCCTTGTGGACGTGGCCGAGGGACACGGGATAGAGGTGGTTCGACGGATGCGTCTCCATGAGCGCCCGGTAGCCGGCGATGGCGTCTTCCGTTCTGCCAACGCCGTTGGCCGCAGCGGCGTAGAGGGAACGGACAACGCCCGTGTCGTTTGGATTCGCATCGAGCAGACGTTCCGCCTGCGCGAACGCCTTGGCGAACTTCTGCGCACGCAGCAGAATGTTCACGTACTGAATGCGGGCGTTGGCGTGTTCCGGTTCGAACTCCACGCAGCTTTCGAGCAAAAACTCGGCCTCGTCCAGCACTTTGTTGCGGGTTAGGATTTCCGCCAGCAGGCGCATTCCCTCCACATGGGTTTTGTTGTCGCGCAGAAAGTGCTTGCAAAGCCGTTCGGCGTCCGCGAGTTTGTCTTCGGCGAGGTAGCTCGTCACCGCCAGGAGTTCGTGCGGCAGGGTGGCTAGAAAATCCACTTGGTCGCGCGCCGCCTGCCGCTTGGCCGCGATGTCCGGGTTTTGCGGAGCGTGTTCCTCGTACAGTTTGATCAAGCAGCGCCAGCTGTTGACGAGCGCCGGATCCGCCGCCACCGCCGCTTCGAACGCCTCCCGCGCCACTGCGAAATCCCGTCGCGCGATGTGGTTGTAGCCGATTTCCTGATGCGCCCGCCGAAGTTCGGCTGGGCTTGCAGAATGCCCCCTAGCGTCGCAAGCGCTTCTTGCCACTGGTGTTGGTGGCGTTGCGCGACGGCCAAGGCGTAGCCCGCGTCCACGTCTTCCGGCTGCTGCGCCAAGACCGGGCGCAACAGGCGTTCCGCCTCGCGGGGCCGTCCCTGCTGAAGCAGCTGTTCCGCGTGTTTAACGACGGATTCGTGTTTAACGACGGATTCGTGTTTAACGAGGGCGTCCGTGTTCGTCACACCCGCCATGTCCGCCTTGGCGTCGGCCTCGCCAACGCTGGCGGACATGGGATGCGCCCTGTTACTCGAAGGTGTAGGAGAACCGCAGCCCGATGGTGCGCGGACGCTTCACGGAAATCAGCGGCGTGAAGTGGCCGGCCACTTGCACCACCGGCGCTTCCTCGTTGGTCAAGTTCTCCACCACCATTTCCGCCGACCACTCGTTGCGGGAGATGCCGAACGACATGTTGGCGGTGACGACCGCTTCGTTCACATACCGCGAGTTGCGCGGCAGGCGGCTGCCGCCGCGGCCGTCGGGTATCTCCACCGTGCCGAACGTGCCGCCTTCGTCCTGCATGGGCAGGCCGGAGCGTTCGCCGGTTTGCTGGAACAGCGTGTCTTCCATGAACTCGGCGCCGCCGGTGATGCCGGAGACGGTCTCGCCGCGGTAGTTCACGCTGAAGCGCAGGAAGGCGTCCACGTCCAGCGCGTCGATGCTGAAGTCGCGCCGGGCGCGGATGTTGCCGGAGAACGAGGGTGCCAGCGGCAACTCGGCGCCCACCGGAACGGCGATGCCAAGCAACTGCGGATTCAAACGCGTGATCTCCGTGCTGAGAAAGCTCGCCGCGCCAACGAAGGACCACGCAGCGGTGGGATGCCATTGAAAATCCACATCGAGGCCGGTGGATTGCGCGTCGCCCACGTTCTCCACGAAGATGAGGAAGGCGACGTTGGAAGGGTCGAAGCGGCCCACTTGCAGGTTTTCGATCTCGGTGCGGTACACGGTGGCATTCAAGCGCAGGAACCACTCCGGGAAGTCCGTCTTCACGCCGAACTCGTAGCTGGTGAGGGTGTCCGTCACCGCGTAGGCCGGCACCACGTAGTTCTCGAACACGCCCGTCTGGTTGTTGGCGAGTTGGCCGGCGTTGCGGTTTTGCGTGGCGGGCCGGTAGCCCTCGGAATAGGTGGCGAAGATCAGCGCGTCGTCCGTGGGCGCCCAGTTCACCGAGAGTTTCACGATGGTGTCCGTCTCGTTCACGGCGCCGTCCGATTGCAGCGCGTCGAGCGTCAGATAACCGTTCTTGATGGCGTCCAGCGTGGCCGCGTTGCTGCCGCCGGCGCGGAACATGTCGCGGTTGCCCTTGGGGCTCTTGGCGTTCAGGATGAGGCTGTCGTCGCCGCCGTTCGCGTATTGGCCAAGCAGCCGCAGGCGCAAGGACACGTCGTTGCTGAAGTCCACGCCGTTGCAGCGTCCGTCCGCGGTCTCCTCGGCGTTCCCGCCGATGCCGTAGCGGCAGCCGAAGGAGAAGTTGGAAGCGCCTTGCAGTTGCGATGTGAGGTCGTAGCGGCGGGCGCTGAGCGAGACGTTCCACGTGTTCGAAATGTCCACCGCCACTTCGCCGAACACGGCCACCTCGTCCACCGTGCGCGTGTAGTCGTTGAAGAAGACGGTCGCCGGGGGGCGCGGCCCGCTGCTGTTCACGCCGGCGGTGCGCAACGTGGTGTTGCCGAGCAGGAAACCGTCGCCGGAGTTGTCGTTGTTGTAGCTGCTGATGTGCTCGCCGATGGCGTCGCCGGCGCCGAGATACTGGAAGTCCCCCACGTGGTTGTTCTCGCCGGTGTTGAAGTAGATGCCGCCCAAGAAATGCCAACGCGAGGCGGGATCCGTGGTGAACCGCGCCTCGTGGGTGGTGCGCGTGCCGGTGGTGGTGCCGACGTAGCGCTTGGTGGGGTCGAAGCAGTTGTTCACGTCCGTGTTGTCGTAGACGTTGCCGCTGCACAGGTAGTAGGTGATGTAGCCGCCGCCGTTGTTGTAGTGCGTGTAGTCGATCACCCCGTCCACTTCCCGGGACACGTGGCCGCCGGTGTACACGACATCCAGATTGCGGATGCGCCCGGTGAGCGTCCAAGTGCTGAGGCCGAACTCATCGCGGTTGAAATCCGGCTGGAACGATGCGGAAGCGTTCTTTTGCGCCAAACTGGGATCCGCGAGGAACGTGCCTTCGGTTTCCAGCGTTTGCGCGGTGTGCTGCACCAGCGCCTCCCAGTCGCCGCCGATGCCGTAGGAGGCGCTGATCCGACCGCCGCGGTAGGAGGCGTCGTTCCAGTCGTCCTGCACCAGGCCGTCGTTGCGCGTGGTGGCGATGGAGTCGGACCCCGGCTCTCCCGCGGCGCGTTGCGCCGCGGTGCGCGGCGTCATGGCCGGGCCGAAACCGGCGGCGTTGTTGCGATCCACCACCACGCCGCTCGGCGTGAAGGTGGCCGGCACGTTGTCCACCCAGCCGCCTTGGTTGTCGCTGTAGATCACGGCGCGCAGAGCGAGGTTGTCGGTTATCGGCACGTTCACATAGCCTTGGGCGCTGGCGCTGTCCGCGCCGCCGCTGGTGAGGCCGTAGCCGGCGTTGAAGCCGGCCTCGAACTGCGCCGGATTGGGCTTGCGCGTGATGAGGCGCAGGTTGCCGGACTGCGAGCTGGCGCCGAACAGCGTGCCTTGCGGCCCGGAAAGCACCTCGATGCGTTCGATGTCCGCGGCGTACACGTCCAAGTTGCGGCCGCCGAACGACACCGGCTGCTCGTCCACGTACAACGCGACGCCCGGGGACGAGCCTTGGGCGGTGGAGAGGGTGACGCTGGTCTGCTCGGTGGCGCTGCCGCGGATGTAGAGCTCTTTCTTGCCCGGGCCGTTGCCGGCCGCGACCACGTTGGGCAGGTAGTCCACGTACTCGTCGAAGGTTTCCACCGCCAAGTCGCTGAGGCCGTCGCCGGTGAGCGCCTGCACGACGATGGAGACGTCCTGCGTGCTCTCGGCGCGCTTGGTGGCGGTGACGATGATCTCCTCGATCTCTCCGGCGCCTGTGGGCGCGGCGATCGCAATCGAGGCGGAGACGGCGGCGGCGAGTTTGGACCTGCGCCAGCGCGTGGTTGGCGCCCCGTTCCCCCGACGTTCGCGTTCAATGCCTGTCATCGACAAGTTGCTCCCTGAATTGCAATCCGCCTTTATAGCATGACCGCCCACACCGCGCAATTCGCCAGCGCCGGGCGCCGGCGCGCCGGCACGAGGCGGCGCTCCGGTTCGGTTCGCACCGGCGCGGGTTTTCTGTTCTACTGCGCCCTTGAAGCGACGGCATCGATCTTGGGAGGAACCATGAGCAACGCGGACGGGGTGTGGGAAACGGTCACGAACACGCCGATGGGCCAGCAGAAGGCCACCATGACCTTGGCCACGGATGGCGACGCGCTCACCGGCACGCTGGCCGGCGCGCAGGGCACCATCACCATCAAGGAAGGCAAGGTGGACGGCGACAAGCTCACTTGGAAGGCGGACATCCAAAGCCCCATGCCGATGACGCTGTCGTTCACGGCAACGGTGGACGGCGACACCATCAGCGGCAACGTCGGCCTCGGCGCCTTCGGCAACGCCTCGTTCGAGGGCAAACGCACGTCGTAAGGGCTTAAACGCGCGGGCCAAGCAAGTAAGACGCAGGAGGGGATGCGTGCCGGAACACATCATCGTCGGCTCGGAGGAATCGCCGTACTCGGTGAAGGTGCGGGCCTACTACCGCTACAAGGGCATCGCCCACGCTTGGCGCGACCGCGGCGAGGCGCAGGAGTTGTACGCCAAACACGCGCGCCTGCCGCTCATTCCGCTGGTGGTCACGGCGGACGAACGCGCCATGCAGGACTCCACGCCGATCATCGAAGCCTTGGAGGAGGCGCACCCAGACCCGAGCGTCCATCCGCCCGGCGTCGCCGCGCGGTTCGTCTCCGCGCTCCTTGAGGAGTTCGGCGACGAGTGGGGCAACAAGTGGATGTTCCACATGCGCTGGGCGCGCGAAGTGGATCAGGTCGCCGTTTCCGAGCGCTTCGCCGCAGCGGGCCTGCGCCGCGGCGGGCAAGTGGACGAGCGCCGCTTGGCGCAAACAGCGCAAACCATCCGCGAGCGCATGGTGCCGCGGGTGTGGTTCGTTGGCGCGAACGAAGTCACCGCGCCGCAGATCGAGCAGAGCCTCGCGGACACGTTGCCCATTCTGGACGCGCATCTCGCGTCCCGCCCGTATTTGTTTGGCGGGCGCCCCGCGTTCGCGGATTTCGGGCTGTGGGGGCAGATCTACGAGTGCGGGCGCGATCCCACCGCCGGCGCTCTGGTGGCGCAAGCGGCGAACGTGGTCGCCTGGGTGCGGCGCATGGAGCGCGCCGAGAGTCTAGGAGACTTTGAGGACTGGGCGCTCCTCGCCCCCACCTTGACGCCGCTCTTGCGCGACCAGGTGGCGGGCTTGTTTCTGCCGTGGAGCGTCGCCAACGCCGCCGCCTTGGACGCCGGCCTGGACGAGTTCGAGGTCACGCTCAAAGGCAAGCGTTGGACGCAGAAACCGCAGAAATACCACGCCAAGAGCTTGGTCGCTCTCAAGGCCAAGTACGCCGAATGCGCCGATGATCCGGCGTTGGACGCAGTGCTCTCGGCCACGGGCTGCAAGGCGCACTTGCAGTAGGGCGCTTCAACGCCCGCCGATCAACACGCGCAAGCGGTCGAGCATGGACGCTAGCGTGAGCACGAGGACGAGCAGCCCGCTCCAATAGATCGCCTCGGCCGGCAGCCAGTTCAAGTTCCACGCGTACCGGGCAATCACCAGTCCAGCGATGACGAAGTAGGCGATGCCGTTGCAGCGCCCCAGCCAACTGGCGCGCAACGGCTTGCCCGCCAACGCTTTGGAGTCGAGCAGGTATTGCGCGAACGCGAGCGCGACGAACAGCGGCAAGATGCCCGGCACCAAATCCACTCGAACTTGCGCCTCCGCGAACGCAATCGCCCACAGCGTCGCGGCAATGAACGTGGCGTCCGCGGTGTGGTCGAGCACGCCGCCCAAGGCCGAGGCGGTGCCGCGCCGCCGCGCCAGGAAGCCGTCCAGGAAGTCGCTGGCAACCGCCAGCGCGAACACCGCGGCGGCAAGTTGCCAACGACTCGCCAACACCGCATGCACCGACACCGGCGTGAGCGCCAAACGGAAAAACGAGACGCCGTTCGCCAAAGTCGCCCAACGGGTGGCGCCTGGCGATGTCGACGAGGGTGGCTGGTCGCTCATGCGGGAAGTGTACCCATCGAACCGCGTCGCGTAGCGCCAACGTTTGCTTCATGCGGGTTGTGCGGGCGACGCGCTTCGTCGGCGCACGCTATTGCTACACTCGCTCCGATTGAGTGGCATTGAACCGACGGATGAAACTGCTGCTGGTTGAAGACGACCCGGATCTCGCCGTCGCCATGCGCCGTTTGCTGGTGAAGGAAAACCATGTGGTGGACGTGGCCGAATCGCTGCGCGTCGCAAAGGCCGCGCTGCAAGGCAACACCTACGACGTGGTGTTGCTCGATCGTCGATTGCCGGACGGCGAAGGCACGGACCTCATCCGCTTCGCCTGCCGCCTGCGGCAGCACACGCGGTTTCTCATCATCTCCGCGCTTGGCGACACCGGCAAGCGCGTGGAGGGGCTGGATCTCGGCGCCGACGACTACATCGTCAAGCCGTTCGAGCCGGAGGAGCTCTTGGCCCGCATCCGCGCCGCCGCGCGCCGCCCGTTGCCGGAACTGTCCAAGGTGATCGTCGTGGGCAACGTGCGCTTGCACACCCAGCATCGCCACTTCTCGGTGGACGGCAAGGAGGTTGTGCTGACGCGGCGCGAAATGCTCCTGTTGGAGAAATTGATGGAACGCGCCGGCACCGTGGTGACGCACGACGGCTTGGAGTCCACCATGTACGGCTACGACGACTTCGTGTTGTCCAACACGTTGCAGGCGCACATATCGCGGCTGCGCCGCCGCTTGGCGGACTGCGGCGCGAAGGTGCGCATCCACACGGTGCGCGGCGTGGGCTACTTGCTGCGGGCCGTGGCGGAAGACGAGGGGGCCTCATGAGCGCCCGCGGTCTTGCCTTGTTCAGCCGTTCGTTGATCGTGCGCATGGCGTTGCTCTCCATCGTCTTCCTGGCGCTGGCGCTCGGCTGGTTCGCGTTGATCCGGGTTGGCGCGGACGTGCAGCGGGACCCGCTCACGCTCACCACGAGCATCGCGGAAGTAGCGGTACGCGACGCGCTGGACGCGCAAGCCGACGGTCGCGGCGGCGAGCAGAAGTACGCGTCCACCTTGCGGGAAATCGCGATGGTCAATCCACGTTTCCGTTACTACGGTCGCCGCGGCGACGCGCAAGTGCAGTTTGGCGACGCGCCGAAGTGGCGGCATGTTCTGCCCGCCGAAACCGCGCTGCCTTCGCAAGCGAACGACAGCGTTTCTTGGCAGGCGACGCTGGACGAAGGGGGCGTGCGGGCGCACGTCCATTTTCGCCTCGTCGACGGCGAAGCGACGTATGTGGAGATTTCGGGAATCGAAAACGCCGTCGAACTCGGTTTGTTCGACGCCTTTCGACCGCCCGTGTTCTGGTGGGCGAGCAAGAATCTGCTGATTGTCGGCGCGGGAGTGGCCCTGGTCGGTATTCTGGTGTTGGTGCTGGCATTGCGACCGTTGCGCGCGCTCGCCCGCACGGCTTCGTCGTTCACCGCCGCCCGCGGCCGGCATGTGTTGTCGGAGCACGGTTTGCCGAGCGAAGTCGTGCCGTTGATCCACGCGGTGAACGAAATGGTCGGCCGTTTGGACACCGCGCGCGAACAGCAGGAGCTGTTTCTGGCCGCGGCGGCGCACGAGTTGCGCACGCCCATGACGGTTCTGCGCACCCGGCTCGAGGAACTCGCCGAAGGCGACGTGAAAGAAGCGCTGCGCAAGGATCTGCGCCGCATGTCCACCCTTGTCGATCAGCTGCTGCGCCTGATGTGCATCGGCAACCAAAACGAGTTGTCGGACGATGTGGACTTGGTGGTCGCGGCGCGGGAAGTCGTCGTTGAACACGCGCCGCTGGCAGTGCGCGAGGGCGTGGACGTGGAGCTTGCGGCGGAGGTCGATGCGCTGGTGCTGCGCGGCGATCAGGGGTTGGTCAAGGTGGCGCTCGGCAATCTGCTGGACAACGCCCTGTCGTTCAGCAAGGCCGGCGATCGGTTGGAAGTGCGCGTCCAATCGGACGCATCCGTCGCCGTGCGCGACCGCGGCCCGGGCATTCCGAACGACGATGTGGAGCGGATTTTCGAGCCCTTCGCAAAGAGCCCGCCGAACCGCAAAGGCCACGGCTTAGGCCTAGCCATCGTCAAGGCCATCATGGGCTTGCACGGCGGCACGGTCTCGGCCCGCAACGCCGAGGACGGCGGCGCGACATTCGCGTTGCGGTTCCGGTTAGCCGCCTAACCTACAAAGTGCGCGTCAAGTCTCGCAACAAGGACCGAGTTTGCGCAGCAAACTCCAACGCGCCCTACCCGCCGAAGTTGTAGGACACGTTCAAGAACAACACCCGTCCGCGCAGATCGACCCGCTTGGCGTCCCACGGGTTTCCACCTTGCGAGAGCATGAACGGAAAGTCCCGGCCCAAGAGGTCGCGTCCCCCCACCTGCAAGGAGACGCCGTTGTCGAAGCGGTGCTGGACGCTGGCGTCCAAGGTGGTCCACGACGAGACCTTGGCTTCCGGGATGTTCCTTGCGGCGTTCCAGAAGTGGTCGTTGTTCACATAGCTCGGCGTGTGGTTCAAGAAGGCGTTGACCGTTGTGGGGCCGCGTCGCCAACGCAGTTGGAGCGCCGTCTTGTAGTGGTCGATACCGAGTGACTTGCCCACCATGCTGATGCGCTCGCCGCCGGCAAAGGGCTGATCGAAATAGTCGAGCACGCGGTTGTGGCGCAGTTCCACGAGCCACTCGCCGCGGTCCGTGGGGAAGGCCTTGCGAATCTTCAAGTCCAGGCTTGAGGTGGCGCGGCGCGAAATGTTCACAAACGTGCTGATCGCCGTGAGCAAGGTTCCGTCCTCCGCCCGTTCGAAGAATTGCGGCAGGTTGCCGTACACCTCGGCCGGCAAGAGCCGCGCCAGCTCGATGTTGCCGGCGATGCGGTCGCGGATGTCCACATCGGAGTAGTAGACCTCGACGCCGAGACCTTCCACAAAGGTCGGCGTCCAGTCGAATCCCAGGGTGAGCGTGGTGGACAACTCGGGCTTCAAATCGGGATTCGATCCGGAGACCACGCGCGTTGGCACAAACAATCCGGTGAGGGGATCGATCGCGAAGAACGCGAAGTCGCGGGTGGAGCGATCGAACAGTTCGCGGAACCGCGGCGCCACGAACCCCTCGGCGTGGGACACGCGCACGGTGAGATCGGCGAACGGCGTGTAGGCGATGCCGAGGTACGGCGCCGTGTTGGCGAATGTTGCCCGCACCAAGCGTGGGGCAGAATCCTCGGTTTCGCCGGCGGCGCCTTCGGTCTCGTAGCTGTCCCGCCGCAGCTTGGCGGTGACCACGAGCCGTTGCAGCCCCGGCCGGGCGTTCTCCCGCCCGAACAGCGGCAGCTGCGCTTCCACGAAGGCGGCCCGCAAGTCCCGGGTCGGCTTGGCGACGCCGATGCCGAACTCGACATGGGATCCGAAATCCAAATCCTCTATCCACTCGCTGCGGGTTTCGCCGCCAACGGCGAGGTAGGCGCGTCCCCCCGGGGCGTCGAAGACGCCGCCGCGGAAATAGGCGGTGGTGGTGCGCACGTACGCCCGATCCGTGTCCTGCAATTGCGGCAGGTAGAACTCGGCGATGGTGGCGTTCTGCCCGCTGCCGTCGCCGAAGAAGTTCAGCGCCACGTTTGGATCCGAACTCGCGAGCAGTTCCACGAGCCTGTCGTTTTGCGCCTCGGTGGCCACGACAGATGCCCGCGGATTGAAGCGGTACACGCGCCGGAAGCCGTCCGAGAACGCGTAGGTGTGGTCGACCACGACCTGCGCCGTGTCGCTCCATGCGTAGTCGAGACGAAGCGCGTAGCGGTTGTGCTCGTGCGCGCCGGTGGTCGCGCCGGGGCTGAGGAGGCCGTCGTCTATTTCGCGCTGCGCGTCGTATCTCGCCACCACGTTGCGGCCGAAATTGTTGAACGCGTTGCTCTCGGGCACCAGCACCGAATTGAGGCGCGCGCCCGCCGCCCGTCGCCGCGTCGTCGATTCCCGCCACAACACTTCGCCGCGCAACGTCAACTTCTCAAAGAGCGTGTGGTTTGCGGCGAGGGTGACGGAAACGTCCTCGGTGGCGGCGCCGGCGTCCGGCACCACCACGTCGCGGTAATCCTCCGCCGTGACGGGCCCGAAGTCGTCCGGCTGGGCGTTGCTGCCGTCGTTGCCCGGCGGAAGAATGAGAAACGGTCCCCATTGCGAGGTGGCCACGAGGCCGGAACGCGGCCGAAGCGTGCCGACGAAGTTGTACTCGTCCCCAGGACCCAAGCGGGAGCGGTAGTCGCGCGTGGTGAAGCCGGTCTTGTGGTTGTTGACCGGATCACTCTCCGTGCGCGCCACGATTGCCGTGGCGTTGCCGTCTCCCCACGAGTAGCCGAGGTTCACGTCGAGACGGTTCGAATCGCCGCCGGTGGCGCTGTGCTCGTAGCGACCGGACATGTGGACGCCGGCGTAGTCCCGCTTGAGGATGAAGTTCACCACGCCGCCCACGGCGTCCGATCCGTACACCGCGCCGCCGCCGTCAAGCGAGATCTCCACCCGTTCGATGGCCGCCACCGGAATGCTGTTGACATTGGCGAAGAACTCGTTGACGCCCGCGGCCCCCGCGAGACGGCGACCGTTCACCAGCACCAGCGTGTTGCGCGAGCCGAGGCCGCGCAGATTCGCGGTGGCGACGCCGATGCCGAGTTCCCCCAACGCCACATCGAGCGACGTCAGCCGGCTCGTGTTGTTGTAGGTGTTGATCGTGGCGAGGTTCTGCGGAATCGCCCGCAGGATGTCCTCGGCGGCGGTGAGGCCGCGGGCGGCGATTTCCTCCGCGGTCAGCACCTCCACGCGCAAGCTGGGGTCGTCGCCCAGGCGCGTGCCGGTGACGACGACGATTTCGCATCCTTCCGTGTCGGTGTACAAGCCGTAGCGCCAGGACTCGCTCGCGTCGTCCCAACGGCGGCAGACGTCGGCCCCCTCGACAGCGGTGGTCTCCCCAGCGCCCGGTTCGTCCGCGGCATCCTCGGTCTGCGCCGCGAGGGTCTGGGCGAACAACGCCGTCGCGGCGAGCGCGATCACGCTGCAAAAGTTGAAGCGAAACATGGTTCACCTCCCGATTCGAATCCCAAGTGGACGGATTTGACACCACAAACCTTGCGTGAACCTTACGCCGCCGCAGAATTTTCTCCCAGTGCGAAACTTGATCCATCGTCTTGGGCTATGCTGAGACGGTCCTGAGACTGCCGAACAGGTGCCGTGCCGTGAACCTCGCGCAACCGTCTTGCGACACCTCCCTTCTGGGCGTCGCGCTCGGGGCGATGGCCCGCTACGGGCTGGACGCCACGCCGCACGAATCGTTCGCGCTCTCCGGCCACGCCTTCGTCATCAACATCCACGAGGAGCTGTGCCCAAGCAGCCCGTACTGCTGGAACTTCCGGCCGACGCTTGCGCTGCTTGGCAACCTCGGCCTGCGCGTCGAGGAGATCGGCATGCTCGCACCGGCCGCGAGCAGCGCCGCGCAGCGGGCCGAGCTGGAAGCCGCGGTGCGCGCGGCGCTGGCCGAAGGCGCGGTGTGCTCGCTGCTCTGCTTGGACCACCAGCTCATCCTGGCGCAGGACGGGGAGGGGTTCGCGACCGCGCAGCCTTGGGGGAGCGGCGTTGCGAGCACGCCGGCGCGGCTCACCTTCGGCACGTGGCGCGAATACCGCGCCGGGCCGCCGGTCGCGTTCTACAAGCTCACCGCCAACGGCGCATCGCGCCCGGCGGAGGCTGCCGCCCTGCAGGCCGCGCTCGACTTCGCGTTGGACGTGTGGCGGCGTCCCGCCGCGCACGCCGAAGAGCGCTACGGCATGGGCGACGCCGCCTACGCGAACTGGCTGGACGCCATCGACGCCGGCCGCGCCGACGAGCACGGCAACTGGTGGAACGCGGTGGTGTGGGGCGAGTGCCGCGAACGCGCCGGGGACTACTTCCAACGCCTCGCGGCCGCGGAGTTCCCCGGGCCGGTGGACCGCGAAGCCGCCCGCCGCCTCGCGCGCCAGTACCGCGCCCTCGCCAAACTCCTCTACCGGGCCTCGGACAAGACCGCGGCGGCCAAGGACAAGCGCCGTTTCGTCAGCGAAGCCCGCGCCTTGGATGGCGACTGCGTGACCCGCCTAGCCGCGCTGGGGGAGTGAGCGCGGCGCAAGGGCAAAAGCGCACGATCCCGCCCGTGCTACAGTGGCGGTTAAAGCGACGTGCCGCGCAGGACATGCTCGCGGTTTTGGGGCAAGGAATCGTGGCAAAGGTCTTCATTTACTGGGACAACTCCAACATTTTCAGCGGTGCCCGCGCCGTTGCCGAAGAGCGCGAAGGGATGAATACGCGGCATCGTGTTCGGATCAGCTTCAAGGCGATGATGCGGCTCGCGCACGCGGGTCGGCCGGTGGAGAAGGCGATCGCCGCCGGCTCCGTGCCACCCGAGCTGCGCGCCCTCTGGAACAGTTTGAGCGCCGAGGGCGTCGCCATCGAGCTGTTCGACCGCGGCGCAATCGACCGCGGCGAACAGCAAACACCCGATCGCGTGCTGCAGCTGCAAATGCTGCGCGACTTCGCGGACTACAACGGCGATCCGGGCATCGTCGTGCTGCTCACCGGAGACGGTCAAGGGTTCTACGACGGCGCCGGTTTCCACGCCGACCTCGAACGCATGCACCGGCGCGGCTGGCGCGTGGAAGTGTTGTCTTGGGCGAACTCCTGCAACCAACACATGCGCCAATGGGTGGAAGGACACGGGGTGTTCGTTCCGCTCGACGACTTCTACGAAGCCGTCACCTTCCTCAAGCCGAGCAGCGACGACTACCCCGCCGCCGACGTGCGCTACGAAACGCCTTTGGACATCGAGCGGCGACGGCAGGTGCCGCCGGTTTGAGGCCGATTGACCGCCCGCCGGCACCTCCCTCTCAAATGAACCGCGAACGCGCCCGCCAGCGCGCCTGCACAGGCGAGTCGAGTTTGCGACCAGCGCGCGCCTGATTGGGCGCACTGCCGCAACCGCCCGCAGGGTGCGCCAAGGCGCGATTTGCGTAACGCCGCCGCGAGTCGCAAAATCCGCGTGTCCTTGAGCGAACCGCGAGGCCGCCTTCGCCGAGCGCCGTCATGAGCGTGGAACGATGTTACGCAAGTTGTTCAACCGCAAGCCGCGCCTTGACGCGCCGGAACCCGCGGCGCGGATCGCCGCGGTGGCCGCGCTTGCCGACGCCGCGCAGGACGATTTCGAACGTCTTGTCCTGAACGATCTGGACCCCGCCGTCCGCTCGGCCGCCCTTGGCCGCCTCACGCGTTTGCAGCCGTTGGTCGCCACGTTGGACGACGAGGCGTTGGCCGGCGCCGCCGCCAAGCGCCTGCTCGCGCTCATGGACGAACACACGCCGGACGCCGTGCGCCGGCACCCGTCGGTGCTCCGCGCCGCGGTCGTCTGGGCGGACACCCCCGCCGCGGCGACGGCCGCCGCGGCTTGCATCGAAGACGCCGGGCAACGCGCCGCCGCGATCTTGGCGCATCCCCACGCCGGCGTGCGCTTGGCCGTCGCCGAGACGATTTGGGACCCGGCGGTGCTGGCGGCCTTGGAAAAAGGCGCCCGCGGGACGGACAGCGCCACGCATCGGATGGCGCGCGAGCGCGGCGGCTTGTATCGGAAGGCCTTGGCCGAACGCGAAGCGGAAGACGCCCGCGTCGACGAGCTGTTGACCGCGGCCGCGGCCCTGGACGATGGCGCTGCCCACTACGCAGCCCGCCACACGGCTTTGGAGCGCAAGTGGCGCGCCACGTTGACCGCTGTTGCCGCCACGGACGGCGAACTCGCTCCGTTCGGCACCGTGGCGCGGGACGTCGAGGCGCTGGGACTGCGCTTCCCGCAACGTCGCGCGCCCCGCCCGGCGCGGCGCGTGGACGCCCAGGTGTGGGTGGACCTGCTCGCGCAGGCCGAAGCCCTGCCGTCGGCGCTTGCGGACGCGTGCGTGGACGCCGCCGGATCCGGCGATGCCGTGGACGCGCTCGCCCGGCGCGTGGACGAAATCAAGCGTCAAGCGACGACCTTGGGCGCCAAGTGGAACGCGCTGGCCGATGTCCAGCAGCCGGACGACGCCCTGCGCGATCGCTTCCATGCCGCCGAAGCGGAAGTGGTGGCGCGGGCGCGCCCCTTCGAGCGCGCCGCGGCTCTGCGCGACGAGACGGCAAAGACGTTGCAAAGCAACGCCCTCGAGGTGGCGAACGTCGAATCCGTCGATGCCCGCAAACGCGAGCTGGTTCGCCGCCGCGCCGCCGTGGAGCGCATGCTCGCCCGTCACGATTGGCCGCAGGACGTGCCGGCTCCGGCGCAGTTGACGGCGCTGCGCGAGCGGCGCGACGCGCTGACCGATGCGGTGGCGCGTTGCGGCGCCGAGACCGCCGAATTGGCGGGGGAGGTGGCGGCCAAACTTGCGGAGCTTCGCCGTTGCGTGGACGCCGGCGCGGCGCGGGAAGCGGCCCAACTCGACCAGCGCTTGCGCAACTTGGCGCGGCGTCTGCCGCCACGCGAGGCGCGAGAGTTCAGCGCGGATCTGGCCGAGGTTGGCGCCGCGGTGCGCGAACTGCGCGAGTGGCGTCTCTACGCCGAGGTGCCCAAACGCGAGGCGTTGTGCCGCGAAATGGAGGCGTTGGCGGAGGATCCACTGCCGGTCGACGCGCAAACGGAAGCCGTGCGCGCCGCGCGCAAGCGCTGGAACGCGCTCGGGCGCACGGACATGGGGCGCACCCGGGCGTTGACCAAGCGTTTCGAGGCCGCCGCGGAACAGGCGTTCGCCCCGTGCCGCGCCCACTTCAAGGAGCAGGCGGAACGGCGCGCCTTCAACCTCCAGCAGCGCCGCGCCATCATCTCCGCCTTGGAGCACTTCTTGGACGACAACGACTGGGAACACGCGGACTGGCGCGGCGTGGAACGGGTGCTCCGCCAAGCGCGCAACGAGTGGCGCGCCTACCATCCGGTGGATCGCAAGGCGGAGCGAGACGTAAAGCCGCGTTTCGAGGAGTTGGCCGGCCGCATTCACGGCTTGTTGAAGGAGGCTTGGGCGCGGCATGCGCAGGTGAAGGAGGAGCTCGTCGCCGAGGCGGCGAAGGTGCGGGAATCCGGCGAACAGGCGAGCGCCAAGGCCGATGCGATGAAAGCGCTTCAGCGGCGTTGGCAGCAAGTCGGGCCGGTGCCCAGGGCCGCGGATCAAAAGCTGTGGAAGCGGTTTCGCACCGAGTGCGACGCGGTGTTCGAGGCCCGCAGCGAAGCTATGGGCCGCCACCTTGAACGGCGCGCCGCCATTGACGAGGCCGAGGCGCTCATCAGCGAACTGGCCCGGCGCGTGGATCTGGACGCCGCGTTGGACCGCAACGCGGTCGCGGACTACCAGCGGCGCTTGGACGCCTTGGGCTCGCTGCCGAAAGAGCTGCAACGACGCGCCGAAACGACGATTGCCGACGCCGACCGCGCCGTGGTCGAAAATCAACGCGGGCGCTGACGTTGCGCGGGTTGGCGAGCGCTTCCGTTCGGGCGCCGAGGCGCGGCGTCAGCCCCAGACGGCGCTGTCGAAAGAGACGCGGTCGTTCCGGTAGCGCAGCGCCGGCGTTCGATCCCGCGCCAAGAGCGCCGGCCCGTCCAAATCCACAACGCATGCGAAACCCGAAAGCAGCAGGGCCGGCGCCACCGCCAGCGAGGTGGACACCATGCATCCCACCATCACGCCGAGGCCGAGGGCGCGCGCCTCGCGCGCCAACTCGAGCGCACGGGTGAGCCCGCCGGCCTTGTCCAGCTTGATGTTCACGATCTGGTAGCGGGCGGCGACAGCGGCTAGATTCGCGCCATCGCGCACGCTCTCGTCGGCGGCGATGGGAACCGGCCAGCGCCCTCCGGCAAGGGCCGCGTCCGCGCCCTCCGGCAGCGGCTGCTCGATGAGGCGCACGCCGCAATCCACGACCGCGCCGACGAAACACCGAAACGCCGCGATGTTCCAGCCTTCGTTGGCGTCCACGAGCAGCTCGGCGTTCGGCGCGCCCTGCCGCACCGCGAGCAGACGGGCAATGTCCTCGGCCACGTCCGCGCTGCCGAGTTTCAGTTTCAGCATCGGGCGATGCCGCTCCTCGGCCGCGCGCGCGCCCATCGCCTGTGGCGAATCCAAGCTCAACGTGTACGCCGTTGCGACATCGCAGGGCGCGGGCACGCCGGCGATTCGCCACGCGGGCAGGCGGCGACGCTTGCACTCCAAGTCCCAGAGGGCACAGTCGATGGCGTTGCGCACGGCGCCAGGCGGCAAGGCGCCTTGCAGCCCTTGGCGCGTCAACGGGCCGCGGTAAGCGTTGATGGCGTTCGCCACTTGCTCGGCGGATTCGCCGTAGCGGGCGTAAGGGACGCATTCGCCGCGGCCTTGGCAAGCGCCTTGCGTCACCGTGGCCACCACCACCTCCGCCACCGTCTTCGCGCCGCGCGCGATGCGGAACGGGCGGGCGATGGGCCACCGCTCGCATCGCGCCGAAACGGCGAGCGGCGGTTCGCCGGTGCCGCTAGCGCTCACGCGAGCATGGCGTCCACGAGGGGTGCCACGCCGTCGCGCATGGGGTCGCAGGCCGGCAGCGCGAACCGGCGGGCGGTTTCGGCGACCGCGCGGCGTGCTTCCTCGGCGGGCAACGCCGAGGTGTTCAAGGCGATGCCGACGCAACGGATGCGCGGGTTGGTGAGCCGACCCAAAGACAGGGTTTGCTCCACCACTTCGCCGACCCCGGCGATCGGCGCGGCGACGTTGCGCATCGTCGTGCGGGTGGGTTCGTGGCACACCACCACCGCGTCCGGCTGGGTGCCGTGCAGCAGCGCCAAGCTGACGCCGGCGAACGAGGGATGGAACAGCGAGCCTTGGCCTTCCACCACATCCCAATGTTCGGCGTCGTTGTCCGGCGACAGCGCTTCCGCGGCGCCGGCGGCGAAGTCCGACACCACCGCGTCGATGGCGATGCCGGCGCCGGCGATCAGAATGCCCGTCTGTCCGCTGGCGCGATAGTCCGCGGGGACGCCGCGGCGCTTGAGCTCGCGTTCGATGGCAAGGGCGGCGTACTTCTTGCCCACCGAACAGTCCGTGCCCACGGTGAGCAGCCGCTTGCCTTGCCGTTTGCGGCCGGTCGCGGTGGCGAAGGCGGCGCTCGGTTGGCGCACGTCGATGAGCCGCCCGCCGTGGGCGCGGGCGGCTTTCGCCACCTCCGGCAGATCCGCCAAACGGGTGTGCATGCCGCTGGCGACGTCGAGGCCCGCTTCCAAAGCGCGGGCGAGATGGGGACGCCAACGCTCCGGCACCGTCCCGCCGGGGTTGACGGCGCCGATCACGAGCGTGCGTGCGCCCAAGTTCTTGGCCTCGCTGGCGCCAAGGTCCGCAACGCCCAGATCGGCGGCGCAGCCCGGCAAACGCTGCTGACCGACCACGGACGCGGGCCGCCAATCCACGATGCCTTGGCCAGTTTTGGCTGCCAAGGCATCCTTGGCGTCGCCGAGGAAGACGAGGTACGGCGTTTCGATTCGCATCTTGGCCGCGGCCTTCAGAGAAAGAGAAGCGTCGCCACCACGGAAAGCAGCAGGCCCGGAATCAGCAACCCCGCGTAGCAGCCGCCGAGCACAAACCACTTGACGGTGGTGCGGAAACGCCCGTTGCGGTAGTAGCGGCGCAACGCCAGGAACGAGTACGCGGCTACCCACAACAACAACGCCCCGTCCGCCCGCTCTAAGGTTTCACCGAAGAGCCCAGGCAGTATTGAGGTGTCCGGCGTGGCCAGGGCCAAGGTGTACACGAGGAAACTGAACGTGTGCAGGTGCATCGCGAACACCAGATGCTCCGTGTAGTAGCGGCCGCTCGAATAGAAGAACACCTTGAGCAGCAACGCGTACGCCGGCAGCGTCACGAACATGGCGAGGGGCAAATTGTCCAGCAATTGGCTTACCGCCGCCCGCCAATCGCGCGGACCCTCCACAACGGCACCGACAACGAACATGCGGACCGGCCCGGGTTTTCCTGTGGGGGGTTCCCCCTTACGCGCCGCTCGCGTGTTTGCGGCACCGACATTCGCTTCGCTCACGGTTGTTTCGTCGTCCGTCCCCCACCTCATCACTATGCACAGGGCTGTCTTCTTCCAGTTTGATTCGTCTCGTATCCAAATTTCCTCCAACATGCGGCGGCGGTGCGGCGGCAGCGCCGACTGGAACCGTGCGATGTCCACATCGGCGCACTCCTCCGCGGGATCTTTCCCGGCGAGGGGTTCCGCCTTGCGCTCCCCGGCTGAAGGCTCTCCGACTTCCTCTTGGGCGATTCCGCCCAACCTGACGGCAACCACGAAAAAGAACAAGATGCTGGCGAAAAGGTACAGTCGAATGGGCGAGACGTAGCTGGCGCGCCGGTTGCGCGAAAACTCCACGGCGAGTTGGCCCGGGCGCAGAAACATGGGCCGCAACGTGCGCGGCAAGCGCCCGTCCACCTCGAAGGTTTCCTTGATCAAATCGGCCACCAAGCGCCACAACGAGCGCTTGTAGTCGCGGTCGTTTTGCCCGCAGCGGGGGCAAAACCGGTCGTCGCGTTCGTGGCCGCAGTTCGCGCAAGCCTCCACCGCCGCCGCCATTGCGTCGCCCTCCGCCAGCGGGGCTTGCCCTACTACGTCAAGCCGCGAACTCGAAGTAGGCGTTGGAGACCACCACGCGGTCCTCCACGCGCGCCTCGAACAGCACACGGCCAGCGCTGTCGCGCCATGCCCGCACTTGCATCGCGTCGCCCAGCATCACCGGTGCCGAGAAACGCACCTTGATCTTGCGGAACCGGGCCGGATCACCGTCCGCCAACGCGCCGAGCAGTGCGTCCGCGCAGTGGCCGAACGTACACAGGCCGTGCAGAATGGGCGCGTCGAAACCGCCGAATCTTGCGGATTCCGGATCGATGTGGAGCGGATTGTAGTCGCCGGAAAGGCGGTAGATGTGCGCTTGGTTGTCGGCGATAGTCACCGTCTTGGCGACGTCCGGTTCGCGCTCGGGCACCGGCAACTTCTGCGAAAACGTCCTCCCCGCGCCCTCGAACGGTTCGATGTCGCCAAGCGCGCGAACGCCGCGCCGAAACGAGCCGTTCACCATGCGCACGCACACGTCGCCGTCGGCATCGGTCACTTCGCTCTCGAACTCCACGAACCCGTTGCCGCGCCCGCGCGGATGAACGCCGACGACCCGCGAGCGCACGCTCACGGCACCGGCCGCCGGCAGCGGCTTGACCAGTTCGAGGTAGCGCTCGGCGTCGATGTTGAGCGGCCCGGGCGAACTCGGCACCAAGGCCGTGTCCAAGGGGGCGCCGGCACCTCCCCAGCGGATGGCGAAGGTGGGAAACACCGCAAAGCCCGCATGCCGTTCGTAGACGAAACGCAAGTCGCGGCAACCGATGCCGACGGCGTAGAGCAGCACGTCGCGTCGGTCGTAGGAAATGGACACGGGATCGCCCCAAGGCCCGGGCGCATCCCCGGGCAAGGCTTCGACAGCGCGGTAAGTGGCCACGGATAAACTCCCCCAAACGTGTTCGGTTGACCGCTAGCTTAACTTGAGAGGCAAGAGCCTTCACAGACGCACCGAGTTTCGAGTTTGCGCAGCAAACTCCAACGCGCCCCGACGGGGCGCGCAAGGGCGCACGATGGTAGAGTGCCGCAAATCTGCAACCCGCTCGCGGCCGCCACGGCGCACCCGCCGACGGCCCCGAACAACCGAAGGAAGCCAACGGATGACGACCAGACGCAAACTGCTCACCACCGCTGCCGCCGCCGGCGTCGCCACCGCCGTGGTCAGCCCGCCGGCCGTTCACGCCGCGCCGAAGACCACGATCAAGTGGCGGCTGCAAACCTACGCCGGCCCGGCCCTTGCCGAACAAGTGATCAAGCCCTCCATCGACGCCTTCAACAAGGTGGCGCAAGGGGAGATGGAGATCGAGCTGTTCTTCGCCGACCAGCTGGTGCCCACCGGCGAGTTGTTCGGCGCGTTGCAGAAGGGCACGGTGGACGCGGTGCAGTCGGACGACGACTCCATCGCGGCGCCGGTGGACATCTCCGTGTTCGGCGGCTACTTCCCGTTCGCCTGCCGCTACAGCTTGGACGTGCCGGCGTTGTTTCACCACTGGGGCCTCGCGGAAATCTGGCAAGAGGCGTACAACGGCGTCGAGGGCGTCACCTGGCTCGGCGCCGGCGCGTGGGATCCCTGTCACATCAGCACCGTGCGACCGATCCACAAACTGGCGGACTTGAAGGGCCTCAAACTCTTCACCTTCCCCACCGCCGGACGGTTCCTCTCCCACTTCGGCGTGGTGCCGGTGACGCTGCCGTGGGAAGACGTGGCGGATGCCGTGCGCGCCAAAGAACTGGACGGTCTCGCCTGGTCCGGCATCACCGAGGACTACACGGTGGGCTGGGCGGACGTGACCGGCTACTTCCTCACCAACAACATCTCCGGCGCCTGGTGCGGCTCCTACTTCGCCAATTCCGAACGGTGGAACGCATTGCCGGCGCATCTGCGGGAGCTGTTTCGGCTGTGCATGGAGAGCTCCCACTACCACCGCCAGCACTGGTACTGGGCCGGCGAAGCAAAACTGCGCGTGGACGGCACCAAACTCGCCCTCACCACCATCCCGGACGAGGAGTGGGCCACCGTGGAAGCCGAAGCGCGAAAGTTCTGGGACGAGATTGCCAAAGAGAGCCCGCGCAACGCCCGCGTGGTGCAAATCCTGCGCGACTACAACGTCGCAATGGAGAAAGCCGGGAGACCGTACCGCTACGGTTGAAGAGGTTGCGGCTTTTTTGCGGGACCGTGAGGAACTTCCGACTAAGCGAGAAACGAGATTTTGACGACCATGACTGGCGCCAAGGGGTAAACGAACGTGGTGGTGTTTTTGACAACCTGCTCCCTCAACAAGGCGGAAGGCGGCGTACCCGACTACGATGACACGGCGACGATTACGTCCCTATTGTCGCCGGACCTGAAGGAGCGACTGCTGGATCGCCGCGAGACGGTGCGGCAATTGGTCAAGAACGACCGGCATCTCGCCTGGCAAGGTGTGCCATTGTCGAAATTGTACTTCAATGCAAGACTGGCCAAGGGGCCGGATTTCGGAGGCCGAGATGCGACGGCCTACTTGCCCGCAGTTCACCGCTACGACGGCCGCTTTCTGCAGGCGGTTGGATCCGAAGGGAGGGAGCTGCTGGTCGAATCAAAACACCAAACGCTGTTCCTATCTGGGTTGTACGGACTTGTGCGTTCTTCGGAACCTATCCAACTCTACAGTTGTCCACTTAGGCACCAAGTTGCGAAGCGGTGGGCATCGGACGGCCTGCTCACCGACGTACTGTGCGACTATTTGGAACGGTGCGAGCCGGCGAAGGTGTTCGACCTTACCGCCATTGACGCCTACCGCGGACTCATCGACTGGACCAGAGTGCGACAATGGGTTGAGGTGTTGCATTGCTTCGACGCCATGGGAGCGGGTGACAACGCGCTGATTCCGCTCGGGAAGGCCCTGTCGTCCGACCTGCTCCTTCGTTCCGAAGATGACTTGGTTGGCATGCGAGCGGGAACGATGACAGGGCGAATTGGGTTCATGTCGTCGGCACACCCACCGTCGGGCTATCCCATTGAAGTCGAAGCGATATTGTCCGCGCAGCACGAAGCGGGAATGCTGCAGGCGTTGCCGCTGGAGTCCCTTACGGACGACTATTGGCGCGGCGGCAATCCCAATCCTGTCGGGAGTGAAAAAGGCGATAGGAATTGGCGTTTCAAGGCGACCTCTAAGTTCAAGAAGGACGTGGTGAGAGCCGATTTGTTCGATCTAATGCTCAAGGCGCTAGAGGAGATACGGCAGGGTCCAAAAACAGCACGTGGCGATACGGTGAAGCCGCTCAAGCACGCACTGAAGGGCAAGTGGCGGTACCGCATCCGCGACTATCGGCTCGTCTACGAGCCGGATAATGAGCAGCATGTCGTGAATCTCCTAAGTATCAGTCATAGGAAGGACGTCTACGAGTGATCCTCGAACATGCTCTTGACTTGAAGGGCCTCAAACTCTTCACCTTCCCCACCGCCGGACGGTGCCTCGCCCACTTCGACGTGGTGCCGGTGACGCTGCCCCGAGAAAACGAGATTTGACGACCATGACTGATGATGTGCAATCCAAAGGCGCCGGATACGTCGACATCATCCTTGAGCGTGTCCGTGTCTCGGCATCGTACAAGCCGAAGTTCGGCCAAGGCGGGCGCGTCGGCTTGACATTGCGCCAGTTCCGGGGCCTCTACAGCGCCGATCCGTTCTATGCTTGGCTTGGCTTGGATGACGCCATGCTGTATGCGGCACACAAGGCAGCTGGTGGTATGACGAGTATCTACCGTCAGATTGGCATAGGGTGCGAGAGAGTGTTCCGCCAGATACTGGAGGACAAGCTTGGCCTGTCGTCCACCGATACGGCTTGGTCTTACGAAGTGCCCACCAGCAACGGCGGAACGCGCAAGCTGTCGCTTGATGGGCGAATTCCTTTGGCGCAGGTGAAGGACACTGCCGATCGAGAGAGGGTTCGAGAGTGGATCAGACGATCCTCGCAAGCCGTGGGCGTCGAGTCCCTCGTACTCCAATCGATCACGGGTGCGGTGTTCGAGGTCCGACAAGGCTACAAGAGCCGGGACAGCAAACGGCAGAACGCCGACATCGCCAACGCTGCCTCGGCTTACGTCAAGTCGTACCTGCCTTGCGTAGTCGTTCTGTCCAACCAAATCGACGAGGATGTGCTGCGGCGCTATCGCGCTGCCAGGTGGGTGGTTGTGACGGGAACCGTTGGGAGCAACGACGCGCTCACGTCCACATACGACTTCATGCGCGAGGTCGTCGGCTACGACTTGGCGGGATTCTTCGAACGCAATGCGGGAGAACTCCGAAGTGAAGTCGCCCGCGTACTGCAGACGCTGTTGGACCCGGGGAGCGATTGAATGCGAGAAGCAGCGCAATTGCGCCAACGCGCCGACTACACACACTCGTTCAACACGAAAATAGGACGGCACGGCTGGCTGCGGCTGACGCCAGCCTATTCTGTGAAGGTGGTCGAGGAGATCGTCTCAGGCTACGGCGAGGGCCTGAACGTATTGGACCCGTTTTGCGGCACCGGAACGACGGCCCTATGCGCCGTTTCACGAGGGCACAGGGCCACAACCGTGGACATCAATCCGTTCTTGGTTTGGCTTGCGCGGACCAAGACCGGCGCCTATTCACAAACGTCGCTGGCCGAGACCAAGCGCGCCGGTCTCGAGGCGCTCGATGCGGTCCGCCGGGAGGCGGTGGCGCCGGCGCCGGTGCCGAACATCCACAGAATCGAACGCTGGTGGCCGGAGCCGGCAAGGTGTTTTCTCGCCCACCTCAAGGCGGCCATCCTCGCGTCGGCGGCTGACGGGGCGGTGCGCGACTTGCTGCACATCGCGTTTTGCCGCACGCTCATCAAGCTCTCCAACGCCGCCTTCAATCACCAGTCCATGTCGTTCAAGGATTCGGACGGCGCTCAAGGAAAACTGCAAATCGAATTGGATGCGAATGCCTTGTTCTTGGACGACCTTCAGTTCGTGCTTCGCGGCGCATGCCACAGGCCAAACGGCGTCGCCACCGTCGTTCAGGACGACGCGCGCGATCTGTCGCGGATTTCGGAAGGACGCTTTGACTTGGTGGTGACGTCGCCGCCGTATGCGAATCGCATGTCCTACATCCGCGAACTTCGCCCGTACATGTATTGGCTGGGCTACTTGAAGGACGCCCGCGATGCCCGCGATGCCGGCGAGCTGGATTGGAAGGCCATAGGCGGCACTTGGGGCGTTGCCACTAGTCGCCTCGGCGCTTGGTCTAGACGGCACGATCGCTGCCTCCCCGATGGTGTGGACGAGATCGTGGGGCGAATCGCCGCCCAAGCCAAAGCGAACAGCGACTTGCTAGCGGCCTATGTTGCGAAATACTGCGAAGACATGGCGCAACACTTCCACGGCCTGCGAAGCGTATTGAAGAAAGGCGCCCGCGTTCACTACATCGTCGGCAACTCGACGTTCTACGGTGTGCTGGTGCCAACGGAACAAATCTACGCGGCGATGTTGCAGGGGTGTGGATTCGTAAACGTCACGGTGCGACCAATACGCAAGCGCAACTCCAAGAAGGCGCTGGTCGAGTTCGATGTTTCGGCCGCGTGGCCGGGCGGGCCGCCGTCCTCTGTCCGCCTCAGCGGCAAGACCCCGGACTAGGCGGCGTGGGTTTCGGGCGGCTCCATCCGGGCTTCCACTTCCCGGCGCAGGCGCGGCACGTCGTCTAGGAGCCGCCATAGCTGATCGGGGGTGACGTGGAAGTACTCGTGCGCCAGCAGGTTTCTCGCCTCGTGGAACGGCTTCGCCGCTTCGGAGCTGGCGTGGGGCGTTCCGGGGCCCAAGTTCTCGCCGACCGCAATGACAATGGCGGCGAAGGCGTAGGACGCCTTCCAGTCCTGCATGAACTCGTCGCGGGTCATGGTCTCGCGCAGGCTCTGCGCCTTGCCGAGGGCGTCCAACATGCGTTCCCTGCGGAAGTGGAAGGGGTCGCGGCGGGGCATCACGCCACTCTGAGAAGGTCGGGTGCCGCCGTTTCGGTCAGCGGGTAGCGCAGCGGCAGAGGCACCACGTCCACTCGACGACCGCAGTGAGCCTCCACGAGCTCGCGGACGCGAACGAACGACATCAGGTTCTCCGGTTCGGTCGTCGTCACGGCGATGTCGAGATCGCTCTCGTCGGTGTCCTCGCCACGGGCCACGCTGCCGAACAACGCCACTCCGGTGACGCCGAGCAGCGCCAGTTCGCCGGACAGGTCGCGCAGCAGTGCCGTCGCGGCGTCCCGTGCGGGAGTGGGCAAAACGGCGTGGCGGTTCGGGCTGCTGATAGCCTTCCGCATGGTCTTCCGAAGTCGGGTGCTTTGGGGCAATCATACGCCAAGGCCGCAGACTTTGACGAGCGACGATACGTTCTGAACCGTGCGGGTGTTCGTTCTTGACGCATCCGTCGCTGCCTGTTGGCTGCTCGACGACGAGGACGACGCCAATGCCAGCGCGGCACTTGAGCGCCTTGGACAGGAACACGCTTTGGTGCCGCAACTGTGGCATGTCGAGATACGCAACTGCCTGTTGTTGGTCGCCCGACGAAGATGCCGACTGTCAAACAACGATCTCGGAGAACAACTCCGCACGTTGGCCTGCCTGCCTGTGCGCACGGATGCACTCACGAACGGTCGGTCGGCACACCGAGGAAGTCGCACAAGGCGTTGGCGAAGTCGGTCTGTTTCCAACCCAGCGAACGCAGTCGGTCGGTCTCTTCACGCGCGTCGCGGAGAGTGCGTTCCACCAGCGGACGCAACCGCGCCTTGTGCTGCACAGCCACTTTCGTCAACTCGTCGCCGAGGCGCTGAGGGTCCCAGCACACGAGGAACTCCCACCGGCCAAGTTCGCCCCAGTTGTTCACCGCCGCAACCCAACGCTTGGCGGCTTCGTGTTTGATCGACGTCTCGGCGTGCGTCCGCCCTTTCACTTCCACCACCACCTTGAGGCCTACCTTAAGCTCGACGATGAAGTCCGGTTCGTAGACGCGCGCTGCGCCAAAGGACTCGTAGGGAATGTTGAACTCCAAGTTCTCGTTGCGGGCGTAGCACCGCACTTTGCCCTGCGCCGCAAGGCGCTCGATCTGGAACATGGCGGCTTGCTCCCAGCCGTCCGTGTCGCAAGCGACGTAGTTGACGTGGCTGGCGACGGTCGCCCGCACGGGCTTCACGGTTTTGAAGTGGACGTTCTCGGTGCTACCGACGGGCCGATAGGCGTTTAGCCGCGGCAGCAGTGCGGTGCCGTCTTCTTCATCGGCCGGCGCGATGGCCGCGGCGAGCAGATCGACGATGCGCTTTGCGTAGGTCTGCAATCCCACGTCGCACCGATGCATGCCGCCGAAGTCGACGCGGCTGCCGATGTAGTCGTGGACGATCCGCAGCACCTGTGGAAACAGCGTCTGCCGGCTTTGGTGACGCACGCTGCCGCTCTCGCCATCCCGGCCATCGCCGTTGATGAGCGTTCCCACCACGCTGGCGGCGATGGCGAACTCGATGCTCTGTGGGTGTACCGAACGGTAGTATTCGCTGCGGTCCACCTCGGTCAGCTCGAACCCGCCGTAGTCGCTCAGGTGGCCAACCTGATGCGCCACTTGCGGTCGGATGAACGTGGCCATTGGCGTGTCCGAAGGGTCCAACGCAGTGCGCTCCACATGCTCCACGTCGCAGACGATGCGACCGCTCGCCAAGGACGCGACATAACCCTCCACCACCGGAAAGCGGATCTCCAAGTGTTTGCGCTCCGGCAGCGCCTGCACCTCGTGCTTCGGCCGATCGATCTTTCCGGTGGTCTCGCCCGGCACCCGGCCCTTGAAGGGAATGAGCGAGAACGGCACGCCGAACACGTCCACATACTCGGCGGTGAGCAGCCCCGTCTCGGGATCCGGCGTGTAGTCCATGCGCCGCAGGCCGCGCCCCACCACCTGTTCGCAGAGCAACTGACTGCGAAACGCCCGCAAGCCGAGAATCTGCGTGACGTTGCTGGCGTCCCATCCCTCGCTCAGCATGTTCACGCTCACCACGCAACGGATGCGCTCCCCGGGCTGTCCCGCCACGCCGATGGTGGAAACCACCTTGCGGAGTTTCTCAGCCGCCTCCTTGCTGCTAGCTGTCGGATCTTCGCCTTCCGCGGCGGCGAGCAACTTGGAATCGATGCGCAACGTCGCCTCAAAGCCTTGCCGATTCCAAAGGTCGGGGAAACCCGCCAAGCCGTTCGAGAACCGCTTGCTCAACTTGCGCTTCCTCCGCTTGCCCTTCGTGGGCGTGGGGTCCGCATCGGTTTCCTCGACAAGCGCTTCCCCGGAGATCATCTTGTGAAAATGCTCCGCCATGTCCGTGTTGTCGCAGACGAGAATCATCACCGGCGGCGCGCGTTCCTGCCCCGGTGTGGCGGCTTGCAGTTGGTCGAACCGCTCCTTCCACTCGCCGGCCAAGGTGAGCAATGCGGATTCGGCTTCCCGATAGGCCGCTTCCGGCTTCGGCTTGCCGCCGGGAAGCCGATCTCCCGTCCGCAAGTTCGCCGTCATGTGATCCCAAAGCCGGAAGTACACCGGGTCCGGCTGACCGCTGTTGTCCATCGCCGGCAGGCGGGGAATCTTCGTGATGCCGGATTCGATGGCGTCCACAAGGCCGAAGTCGCTGACGATCCACGGAAAGGGCGACCCCTCGGGGTAGCCGCTGCCTTGCAGGTAGAAAGGCGTGGCCGAAAGATCCACGCAGATGCCGATGCCGCACGCTTCGTTGATCTTGTCCAAGCCCTCCACCCAAACGGTAGCCGCCAAGCGGTCGTCCTGCTCCTCCGCTTCAAAGCGCCCGTGGTTCTCGCGTGGCCGGTAGGCATGGTGGCCCTCGTCGTTGAGCACCATGAGCGGTTCGTCCGCATCGAACAGACCCCCCAAGCGTTTGCGCGCGAAGGCTTCCGCGGTTTCTTCTCCCAGTTTGGTCACCGTCACGCCGCCGATGGCGACGGCTTCTTGGTCGGGATTGAAGACGTGCCAATTCGCCACTAGCACCTTGCCCTTGGCGAGCTCCGGGCGCAGCGACGAGGGCACGATGTCGAAGCGCTGGTAGTAGTTGCCGGTATCGCCCGGCCGCAGCACTTGCAGGCGCTCCTTGATCGTCAGGTTCGGACACACCACCAGCACGCGCCGTGGAAAACGCGGGTCCGCCGGCGTTGCGCCGCGATTGCAGAACGCCCACGCGATCAGCATGGCCATCACCACGGTCTTGCCGGCGCCGGTGGCCATCTTGCAGGCGTAGCGGGGGATGGGAATTGCCCCTTCGTCGGCCATATCCACCAGCGTGGGGTGCTGGGCCACTTCGGCCACCCACTCGTTCGGACGCGGGTTTTCTCCCCGGCGCAACGCGAAATAGTCCGCGGTGGTGAGTTGCTGGCGCGATCGCGTTCTTTGGTTCGAGGCGAGGATCTCTTCCAAATAAATGACTGTTTCCACCGCCTCGATTTGGCAGAAGAAGAGCCGCCGGTTTCTATCTTCGCGCCACCAATGGCGGAGCAGGCGCTTGGTGGTTTGCGAAGCGTTGCGCCAACCGGACTCCCGCCAGTTCCGCACGTCTTCGCGCAGCGCGTTGACGAGTGGCAGATCGTCGCGCTCTTCTTCCGCGAGTAGTTGTTTCTGCAGGCTGCCGGTGCGCTCCGTCTTGTACCAGTAGCTCGCTTCTCTGCGGGATGGGATTTTCTGCGGCAAGCCGGTCGCGGTGTCGTAAAGCCAATGCTGATCCGGTTCCTTGTAGGGAGAACAAAGGATGGGATCTTCGACGGGCGCGATGGGGACGGCAACCTTGGCCATTGTTCACGTCTTCTCGGCTGTTCCCACCGCCCGCACCCGCAGCCCCTCGTTGCCGCGCGGATCGATCACCTTCACGGCAATGCGCCAAGCGTCGCTCTCCATCAAGCGGGCGGGCCTTGTGAACGGCAAGCTCGCCAAACCGCTCAAGGCGTCGAACGCGCCTGGTTCCACGGCGCCGTTTTCGCCCAACACACGCGCCAGCCGCTCCCACTTGCTGCGGTCCGGAAAGAACGCTTGGCATACGCAGAAGGTGCGCCCGTCGTAGTCCGTATCGAGAAACCAAGCCGCGATTTCGTCGCTGTTGGTGGGCGAAATCGCACCCGTGCCGGGATCGTAGACGTCCATGCCTTCCACTTCGACGACGTACTGCCCGTCCTCCTGTTGCTCTGGCCCCGTCACCCGGGGCGCGCTGAACACGGTGAACAGCTGGTTGGTCGGTTTCGCTTTCAGCAGATCGTCGTCCATCTTCACGTCGGGGCGGATCAACGCCATGTGCAAGTGCAGCTTCGGATGGCTCGCCTCTTCGATGGCTTCCTGGGCGGCGGCGTCGAAACCGAAGGCTGCAAACACAACGTCGTCGTAGCCGGCGCGGTTGGCGTCGCGTATCGCCTCTTCCACTTGGAAAGCCGAGAGATTGCCGCCGGCCGGGCCTGTCGAAACCGCCACGCGATGGTTTTCGTCCCCGCCATTCGCGCCGTTCGCCCACTCGCCCTCGGCGTGAATCAGCGATCCGGTGGTGGCGTCGAGCCGAGCGAATTTGAGTGACCGATTCCCCGGAAAGTCCACGCCCGCGATGCGCATGTAGCGAATGACTTTCGCCAGATGCGCTTCGGCATTGGCCACCTGCGACACGCTGTCGGGAGCATCAAAGACTTCGAGCGCCTCCGGCGCGCCGCCGATGGGCGTGTCCGGCCCATCTTCAACCGCGATCACGCCTTCCATCGTGAACGGCCCGGCAACGCGCACCATGCCGGACACGACGTTCGGGCTGTCCACCAGTTCGTCGGATTCGGCATTGGCTGCGATGCAGTCATCGACTTCCGCGAGCTTGTTCCGCCACGCGCTGCGATAGGCCAAGAGCGCCTCGCGCAACGCCGCCGGCCAATCCGGGTCCGTATCGAACGGCACCTGCCACTCTTGCCACGCGCCATCCGGGATGCGCTCTCGGTATCTAGCCGATTGGTTAGCGGTGACGGCTTTCAAGCCGCCCCGAGCAGGAGTCTGCTTGATTCGCTTGCCGTCCGCGCCGGGCAGCAGCCAACGACGAACATCGGCGTCGGTCACGGCGCTTGCGCCGTCGCGCGTGTGCTTGGCGACGAGCTTGTCCACCAGCGCCGTGCGGAGCTTGTCCGTGACGTTGGCGGCCTCGGCGTTCAACGCGGCGAGCGCATCCGCGAGCAGCGGTTCGTGCTTGGCGAAGATCGGATCGAGGGAGACGTTGTCGGCGATGCCGCTCAACGTGATGCGCGGCACTTCCTTGCATTGCAGGGTGAGCGGTTTGCGGCCGTTCTCGTCCGCGATCCAGCAGCCGCGAGGATTGCGTAGCCGGTCTTCGTCGCGCAGTTCGCGCAGCGCATAGTATTTGAATTGGGCGGTCATCAGCCGGTGCTTGGCGAGAGCTAGCGCCACGCGGCTGGTGTCGATGGCGATCCAGCGCCGCGCCCACTGCTCGGCCACGAAGGCCGTGGTGCCGCTGCCGCAGGTGGGATCGAGCACCAAGTCGCCCGGGTCCGTGGTCATCAGCAAACACCGCTGCACCACTTTCCACGCCGTCTGCACCGCGTAGATGGGATTGGCCTCGCCCTTGGTGTCCACCCACAGATTGGAAATGGCGGCGCTGCCGCGGTCCTGCCAGTAGACGACGCCGCCCAGCGAATTGCCGCCACCACTGAACAGGCGCTCGGCCTTGGCTAGACGGTCGAGACCGGCGGGAACATCGAAACTCCATTGGCGATTGCTGGCGCACTTCTTTCGACTGCCTTGAAAGACATAATCCGCACTTCGCGTCTCGTGGGGATGTTGGCTCACAATCGGGTAGTCCACCCGCGCCCACCGATAGCCTTGGCTCAGCAGAGACGAGTGTTCGCTTGCGTCTCGGCCAGCGCGCCGCACCTCGCCATCCGGCGAGATCAGCGAGCGGAACTTGGGATCGTCCTCCGGGTCCGAGCGCTCTTCCGCCAAGGGGATGATCTTCGTCTGCGCCCGATCCTTCGCGTACCAAAGCAGGTAGTCGTGAACCGCCGCCGTGGGCGTGGTCGCGCCTTTCTTCTTGAACACGATGGTGACGACGGCGTTCGCTTCGCCGAACACCTCGTCCATCAGGCAACGCACCCGATGCAGGTTCTCGTCGCTGATCTGCACGAAGATGCTGCCGGTGTCCGCCAGCAGTTCCCGCGCCATCGTCAGCCGGTCGCGCAGATAGGCCAGATAGCTGTGGATGCCGCGCACCCAAGTATCCCGATAGGCTTCCACCACTTCCGGCTGCCGCGCCAAATCCTGCTCCCGATCCTTCACGTCGCGCTGGCCGAGATCGGGCTGAAAGTTGGAGCGAAAGCGGATGCCGTAGGGCGGATCGAAGTAGATCATCTGCACCTTTCCGGCCAAGTCCTCCCGCCGCGCCAAGCTCGCCATCACCTGCAGCGAATCGCCAAGGATCATGCGGTTCGCCCAATCCACGTCGTGCCGGTAGAACTGCACCGCCTGGGCGTAGTCCTGCTGCGGATCGGCAAAGAGATCGCGGTTCACGTCCTCCCGCGCCAACACCCGCAGAATCGCCTGCGTGGACACCCGCTCGTGCATGTGCAGCGGCACCGGATCCACCTCGAACCACTGCTTCTCCCGCTTCCCGCTCCACTCCAACCACGGCTGCTGCTGCCGCACGGCTTCGCCAAGCGCGTCGGCCTCTTCGTCGGTCAACGCCCGCTCCCGAGCCGCCGCCAGCAGTTCCGCCACCCGATCCGCCGCCCCATCCGGCGCCGACCGCAACACCGGCGGCAAATGCGCGTTGTACGCAAACCGCACCGTGGCCTCGTCCCGCACCATCCCCTGCGCCTCCAACCCCGCCGGCGGAATGTTCTTGCGCGTGGCGGCATGCTTGACCGAGCGCACCGGGGATTCGCGGGGGGTGGAATCGCGCTTTGGTGTGCGAGCCATGAGGGTGCCTTGAGCGTGTCTTCCGCTAACTGACGTCGGACTCTAACCGGGGCGGCTTCACAAGACCTTCCTGCGTTTGACCCATTGCTTCACTTGCCAGCGCACCGCCCACGTCCCCACCAACTCTAGGACGCTCTACTACGGATCAACCGATACAGCTCCGCTTGAAATCGCGCATCTTGAAGCGCCTGATGGTTCGGCGTCAATTGCGGTTTGAGAACTTCCGACATCGCTGACGACGTAGCCTCACTCCAATGGCAGCCCATAACGCCCATGTAGTACGCCTTTATGTCGAGCGCCGTATGACCAAATGGATTGCCGCCTGCGAAGCGGTGGAAGTAGTAGTTAACAAAAGACCAATCGAATGGCGCATTCAGCCCTACGAACACCAATGGCCCTCTCGTGGGACGCAATCTGCCTAACCACTCGCCAAATTGCTGCATCGCACGGGATGGATCCAATCCGTTTTCCTTCAGCGCTTCAAGCGACATGCCTATGATTTCCATAGCTTTCGGGTCAGCATTGTCGTTGAGAGGCTTGATTTCGCAACTGAACACCTCGGCTCCATCGACCGCGCAAGCTCCAATGGCTAACAAGCTATAGACGCCCGGTACAGGGCCCGATGTCTCGACATCCACAGAAACAAACGCGCCGGATTGCAAATTCATTGGACGAGCGCTCCCGTATCGACCAAATGCGGCCGGCGGATGTTCTCCATCCAGTATTGTCGGAACTGTACCTGTCGTTCACCGATAGGATCATTTGAGTTCCAGTAGTGGATTGGAATACCCTGGACATCAAACGGCAATTGCTCCCCCTCCCGGGCCAGCATCATCGTTGGGAGACCTCGACCAAGAGCGTATCCTAACTCGATAAGGCAGTTCGGTCGCATGCCAGTTAGATCTGCTACGGCAACTCGGCTACGGTGGAGCTTCTCGAAAATGTCTTGCGGAATGGTCCCGCTCTCATATGGTTGGGAACCATCGACAACCGCGAGTTCATAGCCATACTCCTCTTCAACAACTGGAGCGACAACACGGCTAAAGAATTCATCTACGGCGGAGTGCAAGTCGTGTTTCTCGTTCATAAGCCGAACAACGAAAGCTCGCGGCGCGTCCAATCTGTCGAGCAGGTCCAACACGATTGCCACCTGCCCCTGGCTAGTTCGCCCACGACTTCTGAAGTCTACTCGCGCCATCCACTCGCGTGCAGTCCTTCTTCCCTTCGTGCGGAACAGGTTGCCGGAGTCGAAGAACGACAGCCCAATGCCGAATAACCTCAGCGCACCGGTACCCTCCTTTGTAATGGGCAGGTTCAACGGAATGACGGGTTTTCCAGCATCGTGATATAGATTAGCGAGGTTGAGGACGCCGTCCTTTCCCCCTAAGGCAATTAAGATGTCACCGAGGCCGGCTTGTTCCTCCATGCGTTTACTGTACATGTCCCAGTGACCGACATTACGAATGTCAACGTGTGCCGAGTCTCGAAAGTCCTGCCACAGACTGGCGAATTCCGTCGGCACCTGTCCTTCTGTTTTGTGATGTTGGACGGCAAACACATACGGCTCCGGCGCGTTGATTGGCCGATTGCCAATGCACTCTCGTAGGATGCGCAAGACAAGCCAATCAAAGCAGATAGGAAGGCCGTCCGTCTGTCGCGTCTTCTCGTCGTCTATTGGCAACACAAAGGTAGCTCCACGCTCAACCAGGCGTGGCACCAACACTTCGATGAACTCCCGAGCTCGCTTTACCTCGGCTGCGGGTGCAATTGACGGTGAGTCGTCGATGCTGCCGGCGATGTGGATGCGGCGACCAAACAGAGATCCTGTGCTCATTCAGGTGCTCTCTATGGCTGGGCTGGGCTGGGTAGCGCGTGCGGTGAGGTAGAGATCGTCGAAGCACAGAGGGCGGGTTGGAAAGGCTCGGGCAAGCGCTGCCGGGTAAAGGCGCGTGCGAATGTCGGAGTAGGAGAAGGGCGGACGCACACCGTGGGCCGACGTGGCCTCAACGAGTCGATCGATCTGTGCAGGTGTAATGTCCATGGCCTCCAAGTCGATGGCAAACAGTTGGCGACGCTCGTTGTCCGATGGACGAGTGAACTCTTCGACAACGGCCGCCCTCCGCCGGAGCGCGGGGTCTAGCGCCGCCACTCGGTTAGTGCAGAGGAAGACGACGACGCGACCATGGAGAGGGCGCAAGCCGTCAATGCATTGAATCAGTGTGTTAACCGCCACCTTGTCTTCGTGATGACTCTCGTTCTGCGCTCGGTCTGCCGCCAACGAATCGCCCTCGTCGATGATGAGCACGGCTCTGCGATGCTGGCCTGCGGACTTGACCACCTGCTCGAACGCATCAACGAGTAGCGTACCCATCTCTCCGACGCGCCCAGCGCCCCGAACTCGGTTGCCGAGCTTAAAAAGCATCGAGTCTTCAACGCCGCTTTCCCTAGCAAGCCTGTTTGCTGCGCATTCGGCGGTGACTGTCTTTCCCGTACCAACGTCACCGTAGTAGATGATCAGTGGGTTTTGGTCTCCAACCAGGTTGCACACGGATAGTCGGCCCGCAAAGTGATGCCTGTTCCAGCTATCGAGCTCGCCGCCATTGAGCAAGAGTCTGAGGTGGTCACGGACATGGGCATAGTGAAGATCGAACCCGAGGAGGGTCTTCTCTCGATCCGATAGATCGTCATCTGGGAGGACGACTTCGCTCTCAAACACGCTTGGCTTTGGCACTATGTAGCCCTGTAATCTAGACGCTGCATCGCCCAGCCGTTGCTGGAATAATCGCGAGTTCCAACTTGCGTGAGGCTGCTGTGCTCAATGTCCGCGCTAGTCGGGACCCAACGTATACGCAGCTTGTTGCTAAGCCTTTGTTTCATGGCGTCGTCGTAGTTGCTGGTGTATCTAATGACAACGCGGAACACCGCGTCGCTTACCTCTGGCCACATGACGCCGCCCGGCCTGCTCATCGACAGATTGTCTCCCGAATCATCGACCGTATATCGTGCGGCTTCGATCTCTCTGTCGCCGCTCAGAAGCGTAAGATCAACGAAGCGAAGGGCACCTTGTTTCGCAAGAACTTCCACATCGTGGGCATAGTCATGCGCTTTGTCCTCCGACAATGCCCTTGAGCTCTGCGCGATCATTAGAAGATCGGCCCGGAACCTCCGCGTCACAATTTCGATGTCCGTTTCGGTGTAGGTCTGAGTGTATGTGAATGTCATGGCTAGCCCCCAGTGGCAAACCTTGGCCCAAAGACATCTTTCCAGAGATCGCTCTCATCCTCGATTGAGGCAAAGTGAGCGGCCTCCCATGATTCCTTTGCCATGGCAACGATACTTTGGCGTTCTACTTCCGTAATTCGTGCCGTGACGTTATTCTTGTCCGATGCGGGATCAACAATGACGACCGGGGCCAAAAAGGAGCTGGCTGACGTCCCGTTCTCAGGGAACGTAATAGCCTTTCTCAAGCCAGATTGAGCGATGTAGAGCAAAAAATGCTCGAAACGACGCTCTAGAGTTCCCGCCAAATTGCCATTATCAACAAGATGGCCAAGGATGAGTTCAATGGCGAAGGATTTGAGCGGGTTCAGTCCTGCGTGGTTGCGCCATCGCTTAGCTAGCCTCACTAGTGTGCGGAAGTCCTTATCCTTAGCTTTGCGGTCTCGGACGAATTGAACGTGGGCTGATGGGCAGGTTTGGGTCACAGTGCCGTCGGAGTTGAACTGCCAGCCGTAGTCTGGTCGGACTCTATCTGCAATGACGGGCACGACGTCAACGCTCAGGCCGGTGCTAAGGAACGAAACGGTTGTCGCCTTGCGCTGAATCTTGAAGTCGCCCACCTCCTTGTTGGGATAGATCCCGACGAGGAGCTGCTGAATGGTGTCGTTCAAGGTGCTCAACGTCTCGTGTTGCACGCTACGATCGGACAGAAAGAACACCACATCGACATCCACGGGGTCGTCGTTGGTTTTGCGCAGGATCGTGAACTTGGCGAAGGATCCCGCCTTCACGACCTTAGTGATCTTGACGCTCGTGTTGGCTTGCAACTCGCGGCTCAAGCTGCTGACCAGCCAATCCACCTGACGGTGGTAGTCCTTCCGCTTGTCGTCCGGCAGTCTTAGCACACTGCTGTCGTAGTGGCGGAGTTGCGAGTCAGTCAGCGGCATTCGCGGCCTCAAAGTCGTGCGGTCGTGTTGCAAAACGGCTATCTGCGCGGACTATACCCTATCGGCGCATTGGTGTCAGCCACCTTTGCGACCGCTGCGACCGCGGTGCATGAAGGTGGCGGAACGGCGGAATCGTGCTGAGAACGAGTGCCGAAACATGCGTTGCGGATCTCCGACTCTTCGCCGCAACGGATAGCCATTTGAGGGCCACGATGCTCGCCCCCGACACCCAGCCAAGCCCTACTCCACCCCCGCCGCGATCTCCTCCAGTTCCGGCGGCATGTAGTCCTCGTCGTGTCTGGCGACGATCTCCTCGGCGTGGAACACGCCGTCGGGGGCTAGGCGTCCGGTGGCCAGGACGCCTTCGCCTTCGCGGAAGAGCGCCGGAAGAATGCCGGTGTAGTACACCTCGAAATCGTGCCCGCGGTGGTCCGTCACCACGAAGCGCACGCCCAAGCCCGTGTCGTCGTGCGCCACGCTGTCCGCGGCCACCATGCCGCCGGCGCGGATGCGCTCGCCCGCCGGCGCTTCGCCGCCGACGATCTTCGCCGGCTCGTAGAACAGGTTCACGTTCTCGCGCAGGGCCAGCATGGCGAACGCCAAGGTGGCGGCGGCGCCGGTCACCACGAACAGCAACAGCGCAAGGCGTTGGCGGCGCACCGGGTGCATCATTCCTCCCCCTCCGGTTCCGCGTCCGCCCAGCGCCTTCGCAGCCGGCGCAGAACGCCGCGCATGCGCAGCAGCGGCGCGACGCAAACGCACAGCAGCGCGAGCAGGCTGATGCCGTAGGCGGTCCACACGAACGGGCCGTGGCCACCCATTGCCAGCCAATCGCTCACGGCAATCGCGCCGGTTTGCCGGAAAGCCATTCGCGCACCCAATCGGCACCCGCCTCGCGCTCCACGATGCGCGCGCGCAACGCGGCGATCACCGCGCCCGCGGTCCAGCAGTAGTAGCCGAGCACGTTGCACGCCAGCGGGCCGAGGAACACCGGCGCGATGGCGGGCTTCTGGCCGATGCGAATGCTCGGCGGCTGGTGCAGCGTGGTGAACCACTCCACCGAATACTTGATGAGGGGCAGGTTCACCACGCCGACAACGGCCAACAGCGACACCGCCAACGCCGCCCGCTCCGGGGGCGCGAGCGCTTGCCGCAGGGCGACGAGGCCGAAGAACAGAAACAGCAGCACCAGCGTGGAAACCGTGCGCGCGTCCCACACCCAGCCGGTGCCCCAGGTGGGCATTCCCCAAACGATGCCGGTGGCCAACGCCGCCGCGGTGAGGGCAACGCCCACCGGCGCCGCGGCGGCGATGAACAGGTCCGCCATCTTCATGCGCCACACCAGAAACACCACGCCGGCCACGGCGATGGCGAAGTACACGCTCTGCGCCACATGCACAGCCGGCACATGCACATACATGATGCGGAAGCTGTCGCCCTGCAGACGGTCGGGCGGCACGAAGCCAAGACCCCAAACGGAGCCGACCAGCAGCAGAACCCCGCCCACCGCGAACAGGCCGATCATCCACGGGCGCGAGCCGCGGAAGAACCAGCGCGGCGAGCCGGTCTTGTGGAATGTCTCGCGCAGCCAACCGCGGCGCTTCGCCATGCGTCGATACTCTTGACAGCCGATACAGCCGATTCGCCAAGGCGCTGCCGCGACAAACACCGAGCGGCGTTTCAGCCACCGCGAAGATTACCACCGCCACCCGCGGTCACGCGCGCCAAGCACCAGCGCCGGCAGCAGGCCGACCAGCACGATGGCGAGCGCGGCGGTGGAGGCCTCGGCCAAGCGTTCGTCGGATGCCAGCCGGTAGGTGCGCGTGGCCAAGGTCTCGAAGTCGAACGGACGCAGGATCAACGTGGCCGGCAGCTCCTTCAACACGTCCACGAAGACAAGCAGGGCGGCGCTGGCGACCGCCCCGCGCAACAACGGGAAATGCACGTCGCCCAGCACCCGCGCCGGCCCGGCGCGCAGCGTGCGCGCCACATCGTCCAAGCGCGGGGGAATCTTCTCCAAGCCGCCGTGACAAGCGTTGTACGCCACGGTGAGAAAACGCGCCACATAGGCGAACACGAGCGCTGCGGCGGTGCCGGTGAGCAACAAGCCCACATCGGCGTGGAACGTCGCGCTGAAGAACCGTGCCAGGGACTTGTCCAAGGCGGTGAGCGGCACGAGCACGCCAACCGCGAGCACCGCGCCGGGCAGCGCGTAGCCCAGCGTGGCGAGGCGCGCCGCGGCGCCCACAGCGCCCCCGCGCCCCAGACGCACGCTGTACGCCAAGCCGAGCGCAATCGCCGTGGCGAGAAAGGCGGCCGCGCCGGCCACGCCGGCGCTTGCGGCCACGAAATCCACGAAGCCCCGGCCCCAAAGCGGATCGCCCACCGCCAACGCATGGCGCGCGAGAACCACCGCCGGCACCGCGAAGCCGAAGAGCAACGGCAGCGCGCAGCCGCCGGCGGCCAACCAAGCCCGCCCGCCCGTCAAGCGCCGTCGCGGCGCCGGCGCGCTCCGCCGAACGGGATTGCTGAATCGCCCGCGGCGGGCGTAGTGTTCGGCCAACACCAGAATCGCCACCACGACGAACAGCCAAGCCGCCAACTGCGCCGCCGCGGCGCGGTCGCCAAGCGCGAACCAAGTGCGGAAGATGCCGGTGGTGAAGGTGGCCACGCCGAAGTAATCCACCACGCCGAAGTCCGCCACGGCTTCCATAGTCGCCAACGCCACGCCGCCGGCGATAGCCGGCCGCGCCGCCGGCAACCCGACGCGCCAAAAGGCCCGCGCCGGTCCTGCGCCGAGCGTGCGCGCCGCTTCGGCGAGGGACGCCGCCTGCGCGGCGAACGCGGTGCGCGCCAAGAGGTAGACATACGGATAGAGCACCAAGGCGAGCATGAGCGCGGCGCCGCCCAGCGAGCGAATGCGCGGAAAGAGGTAGTCGCCAACGCGCCAACCCATCGCCTCGCGGAGCGCCGTTTGCACCGGCCCGGAGTGTTCGAGCAGGTCGGTGTACACATAGGCCACCACATACGCCGGCGCGGCCAGCGGCAACACCAGCGCCCACGAAAGCACGCTGCGACCGGGGAAATCCTTGGTGGCCACCGTCCACGCCGCCGCCACGCCGATGACGCCGGCCAACACGCCCACCGCCAGCGCGAGCAACAGCGTGTTCGCGGTGTAGTCCGCGAGCACGGTGGCGCGCAGGTGCCGCCAAGATTCGCCCGCCGGCGTGAACAAGGCCCACAAGACCGCAACGATGGGAAGGCCGACCACGGCGACGGTCAGCCAAGCGCCCACGCTCCAACACCGCTGCATCGCGGCATTCTTCGCAAACTTCGCGCTCCGGTCAACGCCACTGAAGGGGATTGACTACCACCAACGAGACAATCCCACTCTTCTGATCCGCTAGGGGCAGCAGCGACAGCGAAACGTTAGTTCCACCACCAAGACTGACGGAATTTGTGCAATTTCGGTCAATTGTCAATCCTTTATTCGGGGGAATTGCGGTGGCGGGAAGGCGGTTGCCGGCGGTGTCGTTTGCATACAATCGCCGCCATGAGCTTGGTCTTTGAGGGCATCCGCCACCGCTACGGCGCGGACGAGGTGTTGCGGGATGTCTCCTTTCCCGCGCGGCCGGGCGAGGTCACCTGCCTGCTTGGGCCCTCCGGCGGCGGCAAGAGCACGTTGTTGCGACTCGCCGCCGGGTTGGAGGCCGTTCAAGCCGGGGCCATCCGTTTGGACGGGGACGTCCTTAGCGCGCCGGGGCAGGGGCGCCCGCCGGAGCAGCGGCCGGTGGGGCTGGTGTTTCAAGACCATGTGTTGTTCCCACACCTCACGGCGCGCGCCAACGTCGCCTTCGGCCTGCGGGGCCGGGATCAGCGCGAGCGGCGGCGCTTGGTGGACGAAGCGCTGGCGGCGGTGGGCTTGAGCGCGCTGGCAGACCGTTATCCGCACACCCTTTCCGGCGGCGAACAGCAGCGCGTGGCGTTGGCGCGGGCGCTCGCGCCGGCGCCGCGGGTGATGCTGCTCGACGAGCCGTTCGCCAACGTGGATGTCACGCTGCGACGGCGGCTGCGCGAAGACACGCGCCAAACCCTGCGGCAAGCCGGCGGCGTCGCCTTGGTGGTGACGCACGATCCGGAGGAGGCGCTGGAAGTGGCCGATCGGATCGCCATCCTGCACCGCGGCCGGATCGCCCAAGTGGGCTCGCCGAGCGACATCTGGCGCCGGCCGGCGGCGGCGATCGTGGCGGCGTCGTTCGGGCAAGCCCAACACCTGCGCGGCAGGATGCGCGAGGGCGCGGTGGAAACCGCCTTCGGCCCGGTGCCCGAAAGCGGGGCGCGAGCGGCGGGCGCGGAAGTGGACGTGATCGTGCGCCCCGCCGGCGTCGATCTGCGCAAGGCGGCGGGCGAAAGCGCCGCCATCGTGCGCGACGTCCGCTTTCTGGGCGACCGCTATCTGGTGTTGGCGGAAGCCGATGGCGAGGTGTTGCGGGCGAACGTGGCCGAATTGCCAAACTTTCGCGTGGGCGACCGCGTGGTGGCGCGGTTTCGCGCCGCCGACACGTTCGTGTACGAACGCGCCGTGCCGGAGGGTGCCGCGTAGGGCGGGTTGGAGCGCCGCAAAACGGCGCACGCTACCGAACGCTGGCGGCCTTTCGCTCCGGTCTCGCTACGGCAACGGTCGCGGCCCGAACGCCGTTCTCACGCCCCCTGCTTGTACGCCGGTTCGATCACGCCGAGGGCGATCAAGCTATCGCCGGTGTCCTTCAACGTGTCGCGCACGTTGTGGGTGACCAGGCCCAGTTCCTCGATGGCCTTGGTGCAGCGGGCGCGCAGCCGGGCGTCGGTTGGCGGCGGATAATAGTCGCCGGCCACGTTGATGTTCGGATAGAGCTCGCCAAGCATGTCGATGAGCATGCGCGTGGACGGTTCGCCCGATTCGTCCGTCGCCACCAGCATGTAGCGCGAGCCGTTGGCCGCCCGCGGGCTTTCCGCCGCCAACCGCTGCGCCTCGGCGATGTCGCGCACGTCCACGATGTTCCACGGCAAGCCGTCGCCGCGCAAATCCGTGGTGCCGGAAAGCATGAGGCCAATGCGGTGCTGCCACAGCGTGTCGTGGGGCTTCCCGAACAACGGGCCGAGCACATGGCACGGGCAGATCGAGATCACGTCGATGCCGTGCTTGGCGCCGAAATCGTAGCCGTAGCGCTCGGCGTCCACCTTGCCCTTGGCGTAGGTGGCGTGCTCGGCCGTCCAGTGGCTCATCAGCTTTCCGTCTTTGTTGGGGCGCGTGTAGCGGGCGTCCAACGTCTCGTAGCTGCCGCCGGCCCAGTCGTTCTCGGTGTACATGTAGTTGTCCGGGCGGTCGGGAGCGCCCGGCCCCATCACCGCCGCCGTGGACGACGTGTAGACGACGCGCTTCACCGTGCCGCTCTTGCGGCAGGATTCCAAGGCGCCGGCGGTCATGTCCAACAGGCTCGCGTACATCCGCTCCCGCGACGGCGGGCCGTAGCGCTTGTCGGTGCCGATGTCGGCGGCGACGTGAAACACGGCGCTGCACCCGGCGAACGCGTCGTCGTAGCCGCCGGAGGCGGCGTCCATGAGATTCACGGACAACAGCTCGACGCTGCCGGGGCCTTTGGCGCCGATGTCCTTGAGGTACGCGGTCTTGTCCTCGCGGCTAACGTCGCGCATGCAGCCGCGCACCGCGTACCCCGCCTTGACCAAGTTGTTCACCACGTGCGCGCCAATGAAGCCGGACGCGCCCGTCACCGCCACGGGCCCGTCGCCCGGGCCGGAAATCGCCGCCATCGCAAAACCCTCCCCTCGTGTTGCCGACGCGGCAAGCGTACAACAGATGCGGCGCGTTGCTCGCTCAGCGCTTTGCCAGCCGCGCCACCCGGTTGGAGATGCTCACGACGCGGCGGCCCATGCGCAGCGGGTTGCGGTCGTGTCCGTTGGTGCAATAGCCCACCGAGACGCCGGTGGACGGGTCCACCCAGCCGATCTGGCCGCCGGCGCCGCCGTGGCCGAACGCGTACTCGGAGTTCTCGTGGCCGAAGCCGCGGAAGTTGCGGTCCGCATCGCCGGCGATGACGATGCCAAGGCCGCGGTTGACGCGCTTGCCGGTGAGCGGATCCGCCAGATCCCGCGAGCGCACGAAGCGCGCCATGGAGAGCGTGTCGTTGCGCCAAACGCGCAGGTGGCCGCGGCTGCCGCCGTCGAGCAGCGCTTGGTAGAAAAGGGCCAGTTCCGCCGCGGTCATGATGCCGCCGCCGCCGGGCACGCCCACGGCGCGCACGTCCTCACGGTTGAAGCTCAGGATGGCTTCCTCGGTCACTTCCGTCACCGGCGGCTCGGGAATGCCCAAGCGGGCGTAGTCGGCCGCGGACATCGCTTCGCCGCAATGCTCCAGCACCGCGACGCGATGGTTTTCGCTCGCCGGCAGGCCAACGTGCAGATCCGGCAGCGCCAAGCGTTGGGCGATCTCCTCGCGCACGAAATCCTGAAAACCGCGACCGCTCCTGCGCTCGATCACTTCGGCAAGCACCCACATGCTGGAGGTGGGGTGGTACTCGAAGCGCGAGCCGGGCGGCCAGTTGAGCCGCCAAGACGCGAACCGCGCCAGCCGCCGCTGTCGGTCCGGCCAGTCCGCGGGGGCGAAAGGCGCGTGCGGGAATCCGGCGTTGTGCAGGAACAGCTGCTCCACCGTGATCTCGTCTTTGCCGTTGGTGCCGAACTCCGGCACGATGTTCGCCACCCGCTCGTGCAGGCGCAACTCGTCCGTTTCGATGAGCAGCCACGCGGCCGCCGACGTGATCGCCTTGGTGCAGGAAAACACGCAATACAGCGTGTCGCAGTCGGCGGCGCCAAACGTCTCGAAGAGCGCCAATTTGCCGTGGCGGGCAACGGCGACCTGCGCGGAGGGCAGCAGCCCGTCGTCCACTTCCCGGCGCGCGCGCTGCGCCACCGCCGCGAGTTCCCCGGCGTCAAGACCCACCGCTTCCGGCGATTCGGCAAAGAACTCTGGCGCGGGCACGGCGTTTCTATCGCCTCAAGGCCAGCGGCGCGGCACAGGTGTTGGACCCGCCGGCAGCCGCGCGTTTCGCAATCGCGGCGTGTTCCGGCGGTTTGTGAAGCTCCAGCATCGGACATTCCCTCGAACGCGAGCGATGTTGCACTGTTTCGGGCCGGAAAGCCAACGCAACTTCGGTTATTCGGTACCGTCCGCGCGCCTCGCCCTCGGTTTCGCATCAGTAGCGGCAATTGGCTATGATTGACCGTTCCGTTTGCGGGCGGTCCGCCGCTCCGCGCGAAGACGAGAGACCGAGGGGACTCGGCCATGCCCATTGCGATCGCGGATTACGGCACGCCGCCGGCGGCGCCGAACGGCCACGCGTTGCCGGACGTGGGCGCGACCATTGACGGGCAACGGGTTTCGGTTCCCGGCGGCACGTCCATCTTGCGCGCCGCCCGCATCGCCGGTCTCGACATACCCAAGCTCTGCGCCACCGACAGCTTGAGCGCCTTTGGATCCTGCCGCGTGTGCATGGTGGAGGTGGAAGGTCGGCCGGGGCTGGTCGCGTCCTGCACCGAGCCGGTGCGCGAGGGCATGGTGGTGTCCACGCAGACGGAGAAGGTCGCCCGGGTGCGGCGTGGCGTCCTGGAGCTCTACATCTCCGATCATCCACTCGACTGCCTCACCTGCGCCGCCAACGGCGATTGCGAGTTGCAAGACGTCGCCGGCGCGGTGGGGTTGCGGGACGTGCGCTACGACGAAGGCGCGAACCACTTGCAGGCCGCCGCGGACGTCTCCAACCCCTACTTTCAGTTCGACCCCTCCAAGTGCATCGTGTGCTCGCGCTGCGTGCGCGCCTGCGACGAGGTGCAGGGCACATTCGCGCTCACCATCGACGGGCGCAGTTTCGACTCCAAGGTGAGCACGGGCGCCGACGCCTTCTTCGACTCCGAATGCGTCTCCTGCGGCGCCTGCGTGCAGGCCTGCCCGACAGCCACCCTCATCGAGAAGTCCGTGGTGGAGCACGGCGTGCCGGACCGCAGCGTGGACACCACCTGCGCCTACTGCGGGGTGGGTTGTTCGTTTCGCGCCGAGGTGAAGGGCGAGCAAGTGGTGCGCATGGTGCCGCACAAGGACGGCAAGGCGAACCACGGCCACGCGTGCGTGAAAGGGCGCTTCGCCTGGGGCTACGCCAACCACGCCGAGCGCATCACGCGCCCGATGATTCGGCAATCCACGGGCGATCCTTGGCGGCAGGTGGCGTGGGACGAGGCCATCGCCTACGCGGCCGAGCGGCTGCAGGCCATCCAAGCCAAACACGGGCGGAAGTCCATCGGCGGCATCACGTCCTCCCGCTGCACCAACGAGGAGGTGTGGGTGGTGCAGAAGATGGTGCGCGCCGCCTTCGGCAACAACAACGTGGACACATGCGCGCGGGTGTGCCACTCGCCCACCGGCTACGGCTTGAAGGAGACCTTCGGCACCTGCGCCGGCACGCAGGATTTCGACTCCGTGCGCGATGCGGACGTGATCGTGGTCATCGGCGCCAACCCCACCGACGGGCATCCGGTGTTCGCCTCGCAAATGAAGCAGCGGCTGCGGGAAGGCGCCAAGCTGGTGGTGTGCGACCCCCGCCGCATCGACATGGTGCGCACGCCGCACATCGAGGCAGAGCACCATCTGGCGCTCAAGCCGGGCACCAACGTGCCGCTGATGAACGCCTTCGCGCACGTGATCGCCACCGAGGGCCGCATCGACCACGACTTCGTCCAAGCGCGTTGCGACCTCGCGTCCTTCCGCGAGTGGCTGGCGTTCGCCGAAGATCCGGACAACGCGCCCGAACAGGTTGCGGAAATCACCGGCGTGCCGGCCGGCGACATCCGCGCCGCCGCGCGGCTCTACGCCGACGGGCGGAACAGCGCCCTCTACTACGGCCTCGGCGTCACCGAGCACAGCCAAGGTTCGACCATGGTGATGGCGATGGCGAACCTCGCCATGGCCACCGGCAACATCGGCCGGCCGGGCGTCGGCGTCAATCCGCTGCGCGGGCAGAACAACGTGCAGGGCTCTTGCGACATGGGCTCTTTCCCACACGAGCTTTCCGACTATCGGCGCGTGGACGACGACGACACCCGCGCCGTCTTCGCGCGCCATTGGCGCGCCGAACTGGATCCGCAACCGGGCTTGCGCATTCCGAACATGCTGGACGAGGCGGTGGCCGGCAGCTTCAAAGCGCTGTATGTGCAGGGCGAGGACATCGCGCAGTCGGACCCCAACACCCAGCATGTGGAAGCCGCCTTGCGGGCGCTGGAGTGCGTGATCGTGCAAGACCTGTTCTTGAACGAAACGGCGAAATTCGCGCACGTGTTCTTCCCCGGCACGTCGTTCTTGGAGAAGGACGGCACGTTCGTGAACGCCGAACGGCGCATCAACCGCGTGCGCGCCGTGATGCCCTCCAAGGCCGGCATGCAGGAGTGGCAGGCGGTGCAAGCGCTGGCCACGGCGATGGGCTATCCCATGCGCTACGAATCCGCCGAGGAGATCCTTGCGGAAGTCGCCGAACTCACGCCTTCTTTCGGAGGCGTCACCTTCGACCTGCTGGATCGCGAGGGCAGCGTGCAGTGGCCCTGCAACGACGCCGCGCCGCACGGCACGCCGGTGATGCACGAGGCGGAATTCGTGCGTGGCAAGGGGCTTTTCGTGCGCACGGACTACCAGCCGACGCCGGAACGCGCCAACCGCAAGTTCCCGCTGCTGCTCACCACCGGCCGCCAGCTCAGCCAATACAACGTGGGCGCCCAGACGCGGCGCACCGCCAACATCGAGTGGCTGAGCGAGGACGTGCTGGAAATCCACCCGGCGGACGCCGAAGCGCGCGGCGTGCGCACCGGCGACTGGGTGTCCGTGGCCAGCCGCAAAGGCGAGATCACGCTGCCCGCCACCCTCACGGAGCGGGTGGTGCCGGGCGTGGTCTACACCACCTTCCACCACCCGGAAACCGGCACCAACGTGGTGACGACGGAGCTTTCGGACTGGGCCACCAACTGCCCCGAATACAAGGTGACGGCGGTGGAGGTGCGGCCGGCGAACCATCGCTCGCCTTGGCAAGAGGGGTTCCAAAAGCGAAAGCGGGCGCAGGCCGAGGCTTTACCCGCCGGGGTCCCACAGTTGCCGCACAGGTACGGCGTATAGGCTGTCGCCGAAGCTGGCGCACACCTCGCCGTCGTACACCACCACACCGGCGACAAAGCGTTCGCCAGCGGCTTGCCGCAGTTTGCGCAAGCCGCGGAAGTCCGACTCGCGGACGGTGCCACCAGCCTTCACCTCCACGCCGGCCACGGCCCGTGGGCCGCGCTCGACAACCATGTCCACTTCTACGCCGTCCTTGTCCCGAAAATGGTGGAACGTGTGAGGCTGTTCGTGGCAGGCAGCCTGCCGCCGCAGTTCTTGGAACACGAAGGTCTCCAACAACAAGCCAAGCTGCATTCGGTCGCCATGGAGTTCCGCGGCGCCAAGGTTGAGCTGCGCACAGGCGAGGCCCGTGTCCACGAAATGCAGTTTGGGAGTTTTCACCAGCCGACTCAGACGGTTGCTGTGCCATGGCTGAAGCCGCTCGATGAGGAACACCCGCTCCAGCAAAGTGACGTAGTCGCTGATGGTTGGCCGGCTAAGGCCGAACGGCGAGCCGAGGTCGGCGAGATTGAAGAGCCGCGCGGTTTGCGCCGCCGCCAGCGCCAACAAGCGAGGCAACGCCTCCAGAGAACGGATGCGCGCCAATTCGGCGACATCCCGCTGCACCAGCGCGTCGATGTAGTCCCGGTGCCAGTTTGCCCGCCGACGGCCGGGCGGCCGCGCCAGCGCCGGTGGATAGCCCCCGGCGACGATGCGCGCGGCCAGCGCCGCGCCAAGGCGCGCACCGCCGCGCGTGGTGAATCGCTTAGCGAACAGCGCATCCAGAAATCGCGGCGGCTCGCGCTGCAGTTCCGCCTGCGACAGCGGGTGCAGCCGCACCACTTCCATGCGTCCCGCCAGCGAATCCGCAAGTTTCGGCACCGTGAGCACATGCGAAGACCCGGTAAGCAGAAAGCGCCCCGGCGCGCGGCGCTCGTCCACCGCGCGCTTCAACGCCGAGAACAGCGACGGCACCCGCTGCACCTCGTCCAACACCACGCGCTCTGGCAAGTCCGCCACAAAGCCGTCGGGATCCGCGCTGGCAGCCTCCCGCGCCACATTGTCGTCAAAGCTCACATAGGTGTAGCCCAAGCGCGCGCCGACCGTGTGCGCCAGCGTGGTCTTGCCGCACTGGCGCGGGCCGTGGATCAACACCACCGGCGAGTCCGCCAGCGCCTCCAGCAAGCGCGACTCCGAGTAGCGCGGATACAGACCGGATGAGACGGTTTCGGCTGGCATCGGCTGATTGCAGCTTTGGGATGCGGCTGATTGTAGCTTTTAGGTGCGGCTGATTGCAACTTTAGGATGCGTCTGATTGCAATGTTTTGATGCGGCTGATTGTAGCTTTTAGGTGCGTCTGATTGCAATGTTTTGGTGCGGCTGATTGCAACTTTTAGGTGCGGCTGATTGCAATGTTTTCGACGCGAACGGGCAACTGGCGCGGCCGTGGATCAACACCACCGGCGAGTCCGCCAGCGCCTCCAGCAAGCGCGACTCCAAGTGGCGCGGATACAGACCGGATGAGGCGGTCTCGGCTGGCAACGACGCAGGCCGAAGCTTTGCCGGCCGAGGCACCGCCCAGGCGCACCTGAAGGGGGTGCGCCTGAGGGCGCGTGCGAGTGTTGCGCTACCGCCGGCCCGGGGTGGAGAGGTTGCCGATGGCGCCCTGCTCGTCCTCGACCAGGCTCATCACGGTGAGCGGGGCGGCCGAGGACACCGTCAGCCGCCACTTGCCCTCGCCGTCGCCGAGGGAACCCGCGAAGCCGGCGCCGCCGGACTCCAACTCCGCCGCCGACAGCCACAGCGCCTCGCCGGCGGGAACCGTCACACGCACCGCGCCGCCGGCGCGTCCGGCGTCGTCCACGCCCTCAATGGTCGCCATCGCGTCCTCCGCGCCGTCGTTCACCAGCCGCAGCAGGCTCCGCAGCGTTCGGTTCGAACCCGGATTGAACATCGACACCCGCGCCGCCCCGCCCGAACGCGGCGCCGCCTCCAAGAGCCCGGTCGCGTAGCCGCCGGCGCCCACCGCGCGGGCGTGGACCCGCGCTCCGAACTGCGCGCGCAGATCCAAGCGCCACGAGCCCCGCGTCGGCGCCCCCACGCCCTCCGCCAGCGGCCCGCCGCCCTCCTCCAACTCCCGCGAGTCGAACTCCGCCGCCGCGAACGCCTCCAGCGCCAGCGCCACCGGCCCGGCGCGCACCCCGGCGTCGTCCACCGCCGTCACCAGCACCTCGCCCGCCGCCGCGCCCAGGTTCCACACCCGCGCCACGCCGACACGCCCGGTCGCCGACGCCGGCGGGAACAGCGGCACCCGCGCCACGACCCCCGGCCCCAGCGCCGCCGCCGGCCCCGACAGGTTCCCCGTCCGGCCGCCGTCGCCAACCGCCAGCGCCTGCGCCGCAAGCGGCCACGGCGCGGTCAGCTCCAAGCGCCAGTTCCCCTCGCCGCGGCCGAGGCCACGGCCCGAACCCAGGTGCCAGCGCTCAAGCTCCGAGGCCGTCACCGTCACCGCCCGGCCCGCCGGCGCGACCAGCCCGGTCGCCAGACGCCCGACCCCGGCCTCGTCCACGCCCCACGCGAACACCGTCTCGTCCGCGCCGGTCGGGTTCGACACCCGCAGCGCCCCGGCCGGCGAACGCTCCCGGCCCGCCGGCAGGAACGCCGCCCGCAGCGTGCCGCCAACCCGCGGCAGACCGTCGTGCAGCGCCGACGGCGGGCCGCCGGACGCCCGCAGGAACGTCTGCGCCTCCAGGTCCAACGTCGACAGGACCTCCAAGCGCCAGTCCCCGGCCGTCGGCGCGCCCAGACCGTCCGCAAGCCCCTTCGCCGCGTTGCCGTACTCCAAATCCTCCGAGTTGAAGTGCGCCGTCCGCCCCGCGCCGATGGACAGACGCGCCGGGCCGAACCGCTCCCCGGCGTCGTCCACGCCCCACACCAGCGCCTCCCCGGCAACCTCCGAGCGGTTGACCAGGCGAACGAACGACTGCCGCCCGGCGGCGTCCCCGGCCGCCGCGAACCACGGCGCCGACAGCCCCGCAAGCACCGTCGCCCCGCGCTCGCGCAGCGCCGGGACGTGCAGCTGTATGGACTCTTCCGACAGCGGGTTGCCCCGCAGGCCCGCGACGTCCCCCTCGCCGAGACCCCCGTTCGCCGCCAGCGGACCCGCGTCCGACACCCGGTTCGAGCCCAGCCGCAACCGCGTCAGCGCCCGCAGCCGCCGCAGCGGCGCCGCGTCCGCCACCGCGTTGCGCTCCAAGTCCAGCCACTCCAGCGCCCGCATCCCCGACAGCGGCCCGACGTCCGCCACCGCGTTGTCCGCAAGCCACAGGCGCTCCAAACCGGTCAGGCACGACAGCTCCGAGAGGTCCGAAAGCCCCGAACCCGCAAGCCACAGCCGCTTCAACTCCCGCAGCGAGCACAGCGGCGACAGCCCGCCCAGCGGATTGCCGCTCAGCGACAGCTCCTCCAGCGACTCCAGAAACACCACCGGCGTCAGGTCCGCCACCGCGTTGCCGTCCAGAAACAGCGACCGCAACCCGGCCATCCCCCGCAACGGCGACAGGTCCGACACTTGGTTCCCCGACAGCAGCAGCGTCTCCAAGCGCGTCAGACCCGACAGCGCCGACAGGTCCGCCACCGCGTTGTCCGACAGGTCCAGGTGCTCCAGCAGCCGCAGCCGCCCCGACAACTCCGAGAGGTCCGCCACCGCGTTGCCGCCCAGCTCCAGCCGCCGCAGGTTCGACGCCGCCGACAGCCCCGACAGGCTCGACACCCCGGACCAAGACGCATTCAGAATCTCGAGCGCCAGCAGGTCCCCCTCCGTCAACGACGACGCCTCCACGTCCAGCGCCCGCGACACCGCCTCGCGCAGCGCCGCGTCCGCGACCGCCGCCGGCGGCCCCGCGTCCACGTCCGCCGCCACCTCCACTTGGAACGTCAGCGCGGCGGTCGCCCCGGCGTCGTCCCGCGCCGTCACCGTCGCCGTCCACGTCCCCACCTCCGACGGCTTTCCGCACACCGAGCGCGGCAGCCCGCACCGCCCCGCGCCATCCTCGTCGAACCACAGCCCCGGCGGCAGCCCCCGCGCCGCGTAGCGCACCGTCCCCTCGCCGCCGACCGCCTCCGGAACCTCGAACAGCGCGATGAGGCGGTCGACCGCGAAGCGCTTCGCCGACACCTCCGCCGCGAAGGAAAGCAGGGGCCGCACCAGGCGAATCCGGTTGTTCCCGAAGTCCGCGATGTAGATGTTGTTGCCGGATGGGTCCACCGCCACACCTTGGATGTTCTCGAACCGCGCCGAAGTCGCCGGGCCGCCGTCGCCGCCGAACCCTTGAATCCCGTTGCCGGCGACGAGGGTGATGATCCCCGAGCCGGCAAGCACCTTGTAGACGCGACGGCCCTCTCCCGTGGTCACATAGACGTTGCCCGACGCGTCCACCTCCACGCCATTGGGACCCCACAAAGACGCTGAAAGTCGCGCGCCGCCGAACGAACCCCTCGAGGAAGATTGGCCATTCCCGGCGAAGTTCGAGCGGACCCCCGTCTGCCCATCCACCTTGTAGACGTACCTATACGAATTGCTGATGGTGTAGACGTTGCCGGACGCATCCGCCGCCACCGCCTGGGGGTAGGAGGCATTCGCCAAGGTGGAGATGGCGCCCGCCGCGTCAATCTTGCGGATGCGCTGGTTGGCCCAGTCGGCGATGTAGACGTTGCCCGACGCATCCGTCGCCACATCCGCAGGCCACCAGAGCATCGACGAAGTCGCCGCGCCGCCATCGCCGCCGAATCCCTGCGTCCCGTTGCCAGCAATGGTGGAGATGGCGCCCGTCGCGTCAACTTTGCGGACGCGGTTATTGCTCGTGTCGGCGATGTAGATGTTGCCGGGCGCGTCCACATGCACCCCCTGGGGGTAATTGAGTTCCGCCTGATTCGCCGCGCCGCCGTCCCCGCCGTATCCTGCCGTGCCGGTCCCGGCGATCGTCGAGATGTTTCCCGTTTCGGCGTCGACCTTGCGGATGCGATGGTTGTCCGTGTCGGCGATGTAGACGTTGCCCGACGCATCCGCCGCCACCCCTCGGGGATCGTTCAGCCGCGCCGACGCGGCCGGGCCGCCATCCCCGGCGAAGCCCATCGCGCCGCCCGCAAACGTCTCGATGACCGTCCTGTCCGGGCCGCCGTACGTGCTGACGACGGTCGAGATGTTCCCCGTTCCGGCGTCGACCTTGCGGATGCGGTAGTTGTCCGTGTCGGCGATGTAGACGTTGCCCGACGAGTCCACCGCCACCCCGCGAGGCTGGTCGAGCAGCGCCGAAGTCGCGGGGCCGCCGTCTCCGCGGAAACCGTGCACCGCCACGAGAGGTCCCTCCATGCCAGCGAGGATGGAGTGGCTCCCGCCACCCGCAGCGCCCCGGCCGGCGAGCGCTCCCGGCCCGCCGGCAGGAACGCCGCCCGCAGTGCGCCGCCAACCCGCGGCAGACCGTCGTGCAGCGCCGACGGCGGGCCGCCGGACGCCCGCAGGAACGTCTGCGCCTCCAAGTCCAGCGTCGACAGGACCTCCAGACGCCAGTTTCCGGCCGTCGGCGCCCCCAGACCGTCCGCAAGCCCCTTCGCCGCGTTGCCGAACTCCAGATCCTCCGAGTTGAAGTGCGCCGTCCGTCCCGCGCCGATGGCCAGCCGCGCCGGGCCGAACCGCTCCCCGGCGGCGTCCACACCCCACACCAGCGCCTCCCCGGCGACGTCCGAGCGGTTGACCAGCCGAACGAACGACTGCCGCCCGTCGGCGTCCCCGGCCGACGCGAACCACGGCGCCGACAGCCCCGCAAGCACCGTCGCCCCGCGCTCGCGCAGCGCCGGAACGTGCAGCTGTATGGACTCCTCCGACAGCGGGTTGCCGCGCAGTCCCGCCACGTCCCCCTCGCCGAGACCCTCGTTCGCCGCCAGCGGACCCGCGTCCGACACCCCGTTCGAACCCAGGCGCAACCGCGTCAGCGAATTCAGCCGGCGCAGCGGCGCGACGTCCGACACCGCGTTGCGCTCCAAATCCAGCCACTCCAGCGCCCGCATCCCGCGCAGCGGCCCGACGTTCTCCACCGCGTTGTCCGCGAGCCACAGCTGCTCCAAACCGGTCAGGCACGACAACTCCGAGAGGTCCGAAAGCCCCGAAGCCGCAAGCCACAGCCGCTTCAGCTTCCGCAGCGCGCACAGCGGCGACAGTTCCCCCAGCGGGTTGCCGCTCAGCGACAGCTCCTCCAGCGACTCCAGAAACACCAGCGGCGACAGGTCCTCCACCGCGTTGCCGTCCAGAAACAGCGACCGCAACCCGGCCATCCCCCGCAGCGGCGACAGGTCCGACACTTGGTTCCCCGACAGCAGCAGCGTCTCAAGCCGCGTCAGACCCGACAGCGCCGAGATGTCCGACACCGCGTTGTCCGACAGGTCCAAGTGCTCCAGCAGCCGCAGCCGCCCCGACAACTCCGAGAGGTCCGCCAGCGCGTTGCCGCCCAGCTCCAGCCGCCGCAGGTTCGACGCCGCCGACAGCCCCGCCAGGCTCGACACCCCGGACCACGGCGCGCTCAGACTCGAAAGCGCCAGCAGGTCCGCCTCCGTCAACGACGACGCCTCCACGCCCAGCGCCCGCGCCACCGCCGCGCGCAGCGCCGCGTCCGGAACCACCGCCGGCGGCCCCGCGTCCCCTTCCGCGACCACCGCCACTTGCAACGTCAGCGGGGCGGTCGCCCCGGCGCCGTCGTGCGCCGTCACCGTCGCCGTCCAGGACCCCTCCTCCGACGGCGTCCCGCACACCGAGCGCGCCAGCCCGCACTGCCCACGCCCGTCCGCGTCGAACCACAGCCCCGGCGGCAGCCCGCGCGCCGAGTAGCGCACCGTTCCCTCGCCGCCGACCGCCGCCGGAACCTCGAACAGCGCGATGGGGCGCCCGACGACGAAGCGCTGCCCGACACCTCGGACGCGAAAGGAGAGCAGGCCCGCGAACTGCTTCGTCACGTCGAACCCGCCCCACTTCAGCGACGGGTACTGGCTCCAGGTGCCGAAGTCCCAGGCGTCCTCTTCGTCCGCGTCGACGCGGCCGTCGCCGTCGAGGTCCACGTCATCCCAATAAGCGTAGATGCCGATGTAGCCGGTGGGCTGCTGCAGATCGGTCGTGTCCAAGCCGACGCCGCCGTGGCTCGTCGTCCAGCCGGTGGTCTGCGTGTCGTAATAGCTTGCGTTTGCCGTGAACGTACTCCCGCCGATGACTTGGCCGAGGAGTCCGCCAGTATTGACCGAGGGGCGGTTGACCGGGCCCGCCGCCCAGCTGTTGTCGATGGTTAACGACCCAAAAATGGTGTTCGCTTGGGCGAGCAGCCCGCCAGCGATGCGGGCGCATTGCCGGTCTCCGCAGACATCGGTCGACACTCGGGCAATGGAGTAGGACGCCGCCAAGCTGGCGTAGCCGCCAAATACTGCGCCGAACAGCCCGCCGCTGGTTTGGGCGTATTGGTGGTGGGTCGCGCCCACGCTCACCGTCCCAGTCGAGTAGCAGCCAACCACGTCTGCGTAGGACGCGCCCGCCAAGACGCCGGCGAACGCGCGCATTGCCCGCACATGGCCGTCCCGCAAGCCCAGGGACTCGATTCGCGTGTCGCTGATGATGCCGAAAAGCCCTACGTAGTTGGTGGCCGACCCCTCGGCCGCGTTGACGAACAGGTTGCTGATGACGTGGCCATTGCCGCGGAAGACGGCGTCGTAGAAGTTCGACGGCGGGCTGACGTTGTTGCCGATCGGCTCCCAGCCGGCACCGCCGTTGTAGTAGGCATCGCCGTCGTCGCCCACGCCGTCCGTGTGCGTGCGGCCATTGCCGTTCGTGTCGAAGTCCAGGTCCGCGGTCAGTTCGTAGCCCGCGCAGTTGCCCAGCGCGTCGGCGTCGCCGCTGTCCGGACAGCCCATGCCCGCCGCCGCGCCGGGGAAGGCGGCGGCGTAGCTCGTCGTGGCGGAAGGGGCGGGTGTTCCGTTGCCATCCAGGTCCCAGCGCACGGCGTTCAGCTTGGCCAGGCTGTCGATCTCGATGAGCTGGTCGTCGTCGGCGTCGTAGTCCGTGCCGGTTCTGGCGTCGTCGTCGGCGACCGTCACGCGCACGGTGCGATTCGCCACGGCGCTCGACACGTAGCCGCCGCCGGTGGCGACGTTGGTCACCAGCGCCAGCTCGTCGACGGTGTCCGCGTTGTCGTCCACCGGCGCAACCGAGACGGACTGCGCCGTGGCCCAGTTCGTGGCGGTGAAGGTGAGCGTGGTCGATGCGGCGCCGCCCACGGTCACCGCGGCGTTGTCGCTGGCGACGGTGACTGTGGTGGTGGCGGTCGGCGGACTTCTCAGGGCCACGGTGTACGAGGCCGCCCTGCCGCCCTCGGCGAGCGCGACGGTCTTCGCCGAGACGTTGACCCAGCGCGCCGGGGAAACCGCCGCCGTGTTCGTGGTGGTGAGCGCCGCGGTGTGGGTCGTGGCGGCGGCGGCGACCGTGACGCCGATCGTGGCGGCGGAATTGAAGTCCGAACCGTCCCAGCGCAGGTACAGGATAGCGCCCGTTCTGCCGCCGTTGAACCACAGGCGGTCAACCGTGAGGTCGGGTATCGTGGTGTTCAAAGTGAAGTGGAAGGTGTCCGCAGCGTTCTCGTAGGTGGCGCCGGTGAGGTTGACGGCAATCCACGCCGTGCGCAGGTTGCCGTAGTCCAGCGTCGCCGGGTTGGTCGAGGCGATAGCGGCGGACTGCGCGAACGCCGGTGCGCCGGCGAGCACTGCCAGCGCCAGGAGACCCGCACGAAGGTTCGGCATTCGCAGAGCCATCACCAACGCCGTGACGCCGGAATTGGCGTCCAGCCGAAATTCAGGGGGGGGGGGGGGAAGTCACCTGTCTCATAGCGTCGCACCTCCTGACCTGCCGACCTGCCTCGAACATCATCGGATCGTGCGACAATCAGCCCATGTCGTCAATGGAAATTGCGATCGTGGACGCCATCCCCGTTGCCGACGCCGCCGCCCAAAGCGCACGGGTGGAGGTGCGCTTCCACAAGCGCGGGAACGCCGAAAGCGGCGGCACCGACTTGGTCACCGTGGAGGAACCGCTGGAGATCCGCCTCGGCTACCACCAAGAGGGCGCGCGCGTCGAGCAGAGCATCGCCGTCACCATGCGCACGCCGGGCGACGACTTCGATCTGACGCGCGGGTTTCTGCTTGGCGAAGGCGTTGTGCGCGGCGCGCGGGATGTGGCCGCGATCGAGTTCTGCGGCCCGCCTAGCCCCGACAAGGGCCTGCGCAACGTGGTCAAAGCGACGCTGGCGCCGGACGTGCGCTTCGACGCGAACCGCCTGCTGCGCCATGTGTTCACTTCGTCGAGTTGCGGCGTGTGCGGCAAAGCGTCCTTGGACGCCGTGCGGGTGCAGATGCCGGACGTCGACCGGCCGCCGGTGGACATCGACGCCACCGCGCTCGGCGGCCTGCCAACGGCGTTGCGCGCCAAACAAACCGAGTTCGTGCGCACGGGCGGGCTGCACGCCGCGGCGGCCTTCGACGCGAGCGGGCGTATTCGGCGCGTGCGCGAGGATGTCGGCCGGCACAACGCCCTCGACAAGCTCATCGGCTCGTGTCTGGCGGATGGCGAAGCCGCGCCGCTGCGGGGCTTGGGCGTGCTCCTTTCCGGCCGCGCCAGCTTCGAGTTGATTCAGAAGGCGGCCATGACCCATGTGGCGCTGGTGGCCTCCATCGGCCCGCCGTCGAGCTTGGCCATCGAACTGGCCGCCGAGGCCGGCATCGCGCTGGTGGGTTTTCTCAAGGCGGAGACGTTCAACGCGTACGTGTGAGCACGCGCCGCCGGCGCGGGAAACCACCACCGCCATTGTGCTTTGCGGCGGGCAGGGCGCTCGGCTCGGGGGCGTGGCGAAACCGTTGGCGGACTTGGCCGGGCGGCCGTTGCTCCGCCATGTGCTCGACCGGCTGCGGCCGCAAGTGGACGGCGTCATCCTCTCCTGCGCGCGCGCCAAGCCCTTTGAAGATTTCGGCTGCCCGGTGGTGGTGGACGCGCAGCCGCGTCAGGGTCCCTTGAGCGGCATTGTTTCCGCTTTGGCGACGGTGACCACGCGGTGGGTTCTCACCACGCCTTGCGACACGCCGTTCCTGCCGGCGAACCTAGTGGGTGCGCTGGCGGCGGCGTGCCGGCGCGAAGGAGCGGCGGTGGTGGCGGCGGGGGGCCGCCGGCAAAACCTGTGCGTGTTGTTGGAGGCGCGGCGGGCGGCTTCGCTGACCGCGTTTTTCGCGTCCGGCGGGCGCGCCGTTCACCGCTGGCTGGACGCCAACGGCGTGCCGGCGGTGGAGTTGCCGGCGGCGGATTTCCTGAACGTGAACACGGCGGCGGATTTGCGGGCGGCGCGCGGACGGTTTTCGTGAACCGCGGCGACCCAAGCGCTGCGAATTCGCGGTGTCGAGGGCGGCGCCTCACCCCGCGGTAAGCAACTCGATGTCCAGCAAGTCCTTGGGTCGTCCCGCGGCGCGTTTGTTGCGCAACAGGTCGTCCCGTCCCAGAAACGGAAACGGCACGCCCGCAATGGCGTGGACGACGCGGTGCGGCCACGCGCTTGCGAACGTCACACCGTCAATGGCGGTGAGCACGTCGATGCGCCGCGGCGGCGTGCCGAATTGCACGACGTTGCCGTCTTTCGCGAAGTCCCGCTCGCGTACGCCTAGGGCTTCCAAGGGCGCGCCAAATTCCGCCAAGGCAAGCCAAACCAGGCGCGCGTTTTCGAGCGTCGCCTGCACCCAGACGTCCAGATCGCCCGTGGCGCGCGGTGTGCCGTGGGCCGCCAGCGCATGCGCCCCCACCACCAAGAAGCGGGCGCCGGCGCTGTGCAGCGACCGCACCAAGTCCAAGAAATCCGGATTCACTTCGCAGCCGTCGACGCGCCTTTGCGCAGGACGCGCACGGGCATGTCGCTGCGCGGGTAGTCGGGAATCCGCCATCCGGCGCACGCCCACGCGTCCAGCGTGAGCTGCCACACCATGGCCACGCGCTCCTCCACCGTGGTGTCGGCCAATCCATCGTCGGGTTCTTCCCCCAGCCGGAACTTGCGCACCGGCCAGTTGGCGCGGGCGCGCCGGCGGTCCTGCGCGGAATCAGCCACCGCCAGCGCCCGTCAGCTCTCCGGTTCCAGCGTGACATCGAGCGGATTTGGCGCGTGCTCGTAGTTGGCGCCGGTGGCGAAATCCGCCGCCGAGCCGATCCAGCCGACATCCACGCCGACGCGTTCGCGCATGGAGCGCTTGGTCGCCACCGGAACCGAACGCACCTTCACCGTCCTATCGGCGTAGCCCTCTTTGCGCAGCAGCACCACGAAGTCCCCGCGGCGTTTCACCTTCACCGTGCAGGGCGTCGTGCATTCCCACCCTGACGACGAGGAGGCAAGCGCCCCAGGTGGCGTCGAGCGCACCGAAAACAGCTCTGTCGCGCCCCGCACCGCGGTGGCGCAACCACCAAGGGCCACCGACAGGGCCAACACCATCGTCAATTTCGTCTTCATGCCTCCCTCCGAGCGAATCCGCACCTATTCTGTCGCACTTGGACGGACATTGCCAAAAAGAAGCGATGTCTCACGGCTCCATGCGGCAAATACGCACCGCACGTCGAGACATCTGCCCATTTTTTAGCCGCCGTGGTCAGTCTAAGATGTCCAACGCAGGTGTGTCGATTGACCCGCCACATGGCGGGCGGGCCGTGGCGTCGAACCGCAGCGGCCAGCGACAACGAAGACGAGGACGAGAAGGAGGTTTCGTGAGTCCTGATTTTTGGGCCATCATCACCACTGGAATCGCGATTTTGATCGCAATCGCCGCATCGAACCGCTCGTTGCGCCGAGAAATGAGCGAGCGGATCGATCGATTGAGCGAGGGCCTTGGCGATGTGCGCGAACGGCTTGCCCGGGTTGAAGGTCTGCTGGAAGGCTTTGGGTTGACGCGGTGGAAGCGGATGGGGCGCGACGACGAGAAGCACGGCTCGGCCCTGCCTCCGTCGTAGACGCTACAAAAGGGAGAGGTTGCCATGTTCTCCAAGCGGGCCACGGCGGTGTTGGCGCTGGTGGCGTTCGTCTGCGGACTGCTGCTGAGTTTGGCGATGCGCTCCGGCGGCGCTTCCGCGCCCATTGCGGAGCGCACCGAGGCCGGGGCGCCGATGCGCGTGCGCTGGCGCGTGCCGCTCTCCGCGCCGCGCACGCTGCCGGGTTCCGGGGAAACGCCGATTTGGCTGGCCGACGCTCTGGCCGCGGCCAGCCGCGGCGCGGTGACGCTGCAACTCTACGATCCGGGCGAAATCGTGCCGGCGTTCTCCATCACCGACGCGGTGCGCGATCGCAAGGTGCAGGCCGGTTTCACTTGGCTCGGCTACGATCAAGGCAAGATTCCCGCCTCGCCTTTGTTCGGCGCCACGCCGTTCGGGCTCGACCCGTGGGCCTACATCGGCTGGTGGCACTTCGGCGGCGGCAAGGAACTGGCGGAGGGCATCTACGCCAAGCACAGCATCCACCCGGTGTTCTGCGGCATTTCCGGGCCGGAAACCGCCGGCTGGTTTCGCAAGCCCGTGCGTTCCACGAGCGATCTGCAAGGGCTCAAGATCCGCTTCGCCGGCCTCGGCGGCGAAGTGATGGACCGGGTGGGCGCGTCGGTGACCATGCTGCCGGCGCCGGAGATATTCCAAGCCTTGGAAACCGGCGTGATAGACGCCACCGAATACGCGCAACCGATCACCGACCAGGCGCTCGGCTTCAACCGCATCGCCAAGTACAACCACTACCCCGGCTGGCACCAGCCGTTCAGCGCCACGCACTTCGTGGTGAATCTGGAGGTTTGGCGGGCGCTCGCCCCGGCGGACCGTTCGCTGATCGACTCCACCTGCCTCGGTTCCGTGGCGCGCAGCTTGGGGCTCACCGAATCGCTGCAAGGGCCGGTCGTGGCGCGCTTTGAGGAGACCGGCGTGGTTGCGAACTACCTGCCCGCCGAGTTGCTGCGAACGCTCAAGGCGACCACCGACGAGGTGTTGGACGAGGAAGCCGCGGCGGACGCGGACTTCAAGGCGGTGCTCGACTCCCAGCGCACCTACCAACGCACCTATCAGCACTGGCGGCGCCTGGCCTATCTCTCGAAGGACTTCCTCTCCCAAGACGCGGGCGACGGCCCACCGGCTTCCCCCGATGCCAACGCGGAAACCTCGCCGTGATGGACGCCGAAGACAACCCACCAAGACCGGTGCCACCCTCAACGGCGCCAAGTGCGACCTTTCCGGTGCGCTTGCCAACGACGCGCCTCTCCCGCGCCGTGGATCGCGCGCTCTCCACCATCGGCCGCGCGGCAAGCTGGCTGTGGGTGGTGCTGCTGGCGGTCATCATCGTGAACGTGACGTTGCGCTACCTGTTCCGGGAGGGGCGCATCGAACTTGAGGAATTGCAGTGGCACATCAACGCCTTGGCGTTCATGCTCGCCATTGCCTACGCCTACCGGGTGGACGCGCACATCCGCATCGACCTCGTCTCCAACCGGCTCCGGCCGCGCGCGCAGGCGTGGGTGGAGTTCTACGGCACGCTGCTGTTCCTGGTGCCGTTCATCGTCGCCGTGTTGGCTTTCAGTTGGGATTTCGTGGCGCACAGCTGGGCCGCCTCGGAAATCTCCGCATCCCCCGGCGGTTTGCCCTTTCGCTGGTTCTTGAAAGGCGCGCTGCCGGCGGCGTTTCTTCTACTCTTGGCGGCGGTGCTCTCGCGCCTCAGCCGCCTGTGGGCGTATTTGGCCGCGAAACCGGAAGATGCGCAGTGACCGGCGCGGAGATCCTCGCGCTGGCGATGATCGTCTCCTTCATCGCGTTGGTGTTCACCGGCTACCCCATCGCGTGGATTCTCGGCGGCTTGGCGGTGGTGTTCACCGTGTTCGCCATCGTGTTGGAAGTGGATTTCGGCATCCCCACAAGCGTCGATTGGTTCTACACGTCCATGACCGTGGATCGCATCTGGGACGTGATGGAGAACTGGGTGATGGTGGCGCTGCCCATGTTCATCTTCATGGGCGTGCTGCTGGATCGTTCCGGCATCGCGCGCGACCTGCTGAGCGGCTTCGCGCGCCTGCTCGGCCCGGTGCGGGGCGGGCTGGCCATCGCGGTGACGGTGATCGGCGTGCTGCTTGCCGCGTCCACCGGCATCATCGGCGCGTCGGTGGTGCTGCTCGGCCTGCTCGGCTTGCCGGCCATGCTGCAACACGGCTACGACCGCCGTTTGGCCTCCGGCACCGTGTGCGCGGTGGGCACGCTGGGCATTCTGATACCGCCGAGCATCATGCTGGTGGTGATGGCCGACCGGATGTCCATGAGCGTTGGCGATCTGTTTCTGGGCGCGTTGTTCCCCGGCATTCTGCTCGGCGGCCTCTACATCGCGTATTTGCTCGGCGTGGGTTGGCTGCGGCCGGCAAGCGCGCCGGCGGCGCGGGTGGAGCAGATGGATTTGCGCGCCGCTTGGCGGTTGTTCCTGGCCGTGGTGCCGGCGGGATTGCTCATTCTGGCGGTGCTCGGCAGCATTTTCTTCGGCCTTGCCACGCCCACCGAGGCCGCCGGCGTTGGCGCCGCCGGGGCGTTGCTGCTGGCCATCGCCAAGCGCTCGTTGAACCGCGAGGTGATGGCGGAAGTGGTGGAGGAGACCTCGCGCACCACGGCGTTCATCTTCGCCGCCATCCTGGGCGCCGTTTGTTTCACGCTGGTGTTGCGCGGGCTCGGCGGCGACGAGCTGATCGCCGGCGCGCTGCTCGGCCTGCCGTTCGGGCCCACCGGCATCATCGTGTGCATCCTTATCGCCACGTTCCTGCTCGGCTTCTTCCTGGATTGGCTGGAGCTGACGCTCATCATCCTGCCGTTGGTGGCGCCGGTGGTGGCGGCCTTGGATTTCGACCCAGTGTGGTTCACGGTGATGTTCGCGGTGTGCCTGCAAACCAGCTTCCTCACCCCGCCGGTTGGCGGCGCGCTGTTCTACTTGCGCGGCATCGCCCCGGCGAACGTGGACCTGCCGGTGATCTACCGCGGCGTGGCGCCGTTCATCGCGCTGCAGCTCATCGGCTTGGCCATCCTCTTCTACTGGGACGGGCTGGCGACTTGGCTGCCGGCGCAGGCGTACGGGAGGTAGGGGCAAGCGGCATTGTACGCTTGGCGGCACGGCAGCTCGGCAGGCTGACCGCGCTTTGACGCGCCCGACGACTTACCAATCGGCGATCTGCGCCAAGTTGTGATTTTCGATTTGATGCCGAACGACATAACCGGACACGTCGAAATCACACGCCAAGTCCTCCACTCCGTCCGGCGAAACCTGCTCGCCTCCAAGCCGTTGCCGCAAGGCTTCGGCAGGGGCCAGAAACTCGGCGGCGAACGCCTTGGATTGCGCCTGCCGGTCGGTCGCCAACCCACTCAAAATGGCCGGGGTGTCAGTGGTGCGCCCCAAATAGTCGCCAAGGGCGCGAGCGAGAAGGAATCGTTGCGTCGTCTCACGGCCGTTCGCAACAACGCAACCGGGACTTCTGGCGGCAACTAATCCTTGGATACCAGCCGTTGGCGGCTGCATCGTAACGTGGGGAATCGCCTCGGCGCCCGTTGTGGGGAAGTCGTAGCGCAATGCGCCTGGCTGAAGTTGGACGCGCGCGGCACGCGCTAGATCGTAGCCGCGTTTATAGGGCGCTTGGGCCGAGGATCGCGGCATCTCCCGTCGAAGTGCCTCCCAGTGGTCACCGTTGAAGCTATCGACTCGCTGCGTGGCGTACGTCAACCAATCGGCCAGCGGCTTTAGGGCGTGTGCGTTGGCCGTGGCCAATGCGTCCTCGCGGAGGGAGGGCGCGGTGCGATGCCAGAAGTCGATGATCTGATCGGCCAACTCTTGGGGCGTGGCGAAAGGATCCCTGCCCAGAAGCGCCGCCGCCTGGCAGAACTCGCGCTCGTCTTCGTCCGCGGCTTGAATGGCGCCCCATTCCTCGCGCAGAGAAGCCGCTGCTGGATCGTCGGCGAGCCGATCAACAACCGCATCCAGAAGACTTGCGAAAGCCGTCTCCAGCTCGTTGCGATCGATCAGCGCTTCGCCTCCTTCGGTGAACTCCAGCGCACTGTGGAGAGGTCGATACGGCCGCCAACGAAGTAACATCTTCTCCGGGGTTGGCGCAATGGTCAGGTTGGGAAGCAGGTAGCCCTCACCGATGCAAGCAAAGTCGTGCGCTTCCGCGAAGTCCCGCCGCAACGGCCACCTTTCGACTTCATGAAAGAGCCGCCACCAGTTGCCAGCCAGCCACTGAGCGACATGACCCAGAGGCGTAACCACATGGTCTCGAAAGCCGCTTTGGCGATCCAGCACGGTTGTCACTATCGAGCCGTCTACGTCAATGGTCAGCGCCGCCATCGTGGACTGCGCGACCGAGTCCGCGGCTGGCACCGCGTCCACCCAGTCGAAGTGCATGCGAAAGGTCATCGCATCCACGGACCCCAGACGTGTGATTTGGGCCGCGACACTACCACAGCGTTCGGGCTCGGCGGCATCACTCGGATGGCTGGCGGGAGGAGAGACCAGGGTACGCGAAAGCACTGGCAACAGCGTCGCAGTCCGCCGCCATGACGCCGGTCTGGCGGAGCAAAGGCCGCCAGCGGGCGCGCACCGTCCGCAATACTTGGTCGAAGATGGCTCCGGCGTCTTCGCTGGAGAGGAAGAAGCGGCCGCTGGCGCTGACGAGGTTCTCGCGGCTCGCGAAGCGGCCGAACTTGCCGCAGACCATGGCAAGATCGCGGCGCTCCTGCGCCAGCACCGGCGACGGCACCAGATCGTAGGCGGGGCTGAGGCGCCAGCCATGTTCCCAAGCGATCATCGCGTGGTTGCGCGGGTGGTCGTCCAAGTTGGAGACCGCGGCGTTGAAGCACATGCGGGTGAACAGCTCGCGCAAGTCGCTTTCGGGGGCCGCGCTGGCGCGCCGGACTTCATCCGCGAGCAGGGGATAGGCCCACCGGCCGCGAGCGGTAGCGCTGTCGTCCGCAAGCAGCAGCGTCAGCGCGCTGACCATCCGCGCTCGGCGGTAGCCGTGTTCCGTTCGCTCGCGGTCGAACCGGCGCACCAGCAGCACGTCCTTGTCGCCGACCGCGCGCAGACGCCCTTGCGCCGCGTTGACGCCGCACTCGGCGGCCAATGCAAGCATGCCGGCTTCCACCCGCGGCTGGTTCCAACGGTCGTCGGGACGCGAGAACTTGGCAAGCCACAGTGCGCCATCGTCTTCCACAACCGCCTTGGGACGCGCGCCGCCCATGGACGTGCTGCCGAACAACGCATCGCTCTCGTGCGCGGACGCCGGGCCTGTGTGCCCGGCAAGCACCGCTTCCGCGTGGCGTTGCAGCGCAGCGAGCTGCGGCGCGGCGGGAAATGGCCAACGGGCGTCTGCCGCTTCCAACGCCAAGCCGAACCCCAAGGCACCGGCGCGATCGTCCGGGCCGTGGAGCAGGTAGTCGAACTCATCAAGGGGGCCGCCGCGTTGGCGCTCCAATGCCAGCCGCCCCCAATAATCCGGCATGGCGTCGCGGATGACGCCGAAGAAGCCGTCCATCCGGGCGGTCTCGAACAATCCCGCCACCAAGTGCAGTTCCACGGGATCGAGCTCCACCGCATCCGTCCGCTCCCGGTAGGCGCGACGGTACACGAAACCTCCTATGGCCACGCCATCAACAGTGCTCGTTTGGAAACGCCCTGCAGTGACGAAGCGCGTCTCGCCCGGCAACACGATGTAGACGTGGCACTGGCGCTCAGAAGTCATCGTCCAGCACCATGCGCCCTCGGGCGCGCTTGGGGCGTCGAGCGTGTTCCAGCGCCACGCCCTCCGCGTCCGCGGCCGGGTCCGCCACCGGACGCAACTGCTCGAGCAGCCCCAACGCCCACAGCGCGCCCACATAGGCCGCCACGCTCGTGCCCGCCTTGCCCCGCTCCATGTTCGCCACGACGAAGCGCGAGACGCCAATGCGCTCCGCCAGCTGCGCCTGCGGCATCCGGCGCCGAAGCCGAGCGATGCGGATGTTGCGCCCCAACCGTTCAAGGGCGGCCTCCACCGCCGCCGGCGGCTCGCTATTTGGTGATCCACGCGGCATTTGTAGTGTAAACCTAACATTGAGGGCTGTTATGTTCCTGTTATTCGGCTCGAAGCGCAAGGGTGCCTAGGCCGTCGAGTCGCACAAGGGCTTGCCCGTCTACTGCGAACGGCAGACCCGTCGGGCGGCATCGTGCTGACCACCGTCTTGCCCGGCGCGGGCAAGACCCAGCTGGCGAGGAAGTTCACGGAGGAGGCAACCCGGCACAAGGGCGTCGTCGGCTGCGCCGTTGGCACCAGCGTTCTCGAATCCCCGGTCGATCTGTTGCTCGACATGGCCGCGCGGCTTGGCGCCACGGACGCCGCATGCAAGGCCGCCGAGGTGGACACGCGCAAGACGGGTGGCGGGATCGGCATCACGCGGTTCTTCAGACACTCGCACACGAAAGAGCACATTCGCGGCGAGGGTTGCCCTCATGGACGCTCCGCGCCGCGCGTTTGTTCGATCAAGCGCTCGAAGTGGTCGACGCGCTCGGCCAAGCCGTCGAGGGTGGCGCGCCAGAAGTCGGGCCGAGTCAGGTCCGCGTCCAAATGCTTGGCGGCCAATTCCTCCGCGGTCATGCGCCCGGTGTCGCGCAACAGCGCTTCGTACCGCTCGAAGAACGCATCGCCGAAGGCGTCGCGCTTCGCGTACACCCCCAAGCTGAACAGGTAGCCGAAGAGGTAGGGGAAGTTGTAGAAGCTGAGGTCGGAGATGTAGAAGTGCAGCTTGCTGGCCCAGAACAGCGGGTCCGGCTCGGCGAGGCAGTCGCCGTACCACTTCTCCCAAGCGTGGCGCATCATCGCCTTGAGCTCGCGCGGGCTTTGCGGACGTTCGGCGCGCGCCTCGTGGAACGCGCGCTCGAACTCGAAGCGTGTGGGAATGTTGAGCACGAACGAGGTGAGCGCCGCGGCCTCTTCCCAGACGATGGCGAGTTGGTCCGCAGGCGTCTCGGCGCGGCGCAGCAGCGCGTCGCGCACCGTGGCTTCGCCAAAGGTGCTCGCCGTCTCGGCGATGGCCATGCCGTAGCCGCGCTGGCACTCGGGCAGGTCGCGCATCGCCCAAGCGTGGAAGGCGTGGCCGAGCTCGTGGGCGAGGATGATCACGTCCGACGCGCCGCCGGTGTACGTCATGTACACCCGCGGCGTGCGCGATTTGCGAAATCCCGCGCAGTAGGCGCCGGGGCGTTTGCGATCGCCCACCGTGCCTTCTATCCACCGGTTGCGCGCCATCGCGCGTGCGAACTCGCCCATGCGCGGATGGGCGCGTCCGTACGCCTCGGCGATGAGGTCGATGGCCGCCGCGTAGGGGATGTGGCCGCCGCCTTCGTTGCGTTGCGGCGCCGGGGCGCGCAAGTCCCACGGGCCGTAGCGGCGCTTCCCGTAGGCTTTCGCCTGCAGCGCCGCCGCCCGGCGCGCCAGCGCCCGGCCCTCCTCGGCGACGCCGAGCACGGTGTCCAGCGTGGCGCGTTCGATGCGGTTGGCGTGTGCCGGCGCGTCCAGGAAATGCACTGCGCCCATGCCCCGCGCCGTGGCGTTTTCGGAACGCCGCCGACACATCTCCAAGCGCCAGCCGGCGATGGCGTTGATCGCCGCCGCGCAGGTTTCCTCGTGTTCTTCCCACGCGGCGTTGACCGCGCGCCACGCCCGTTCGCGCAGCGCGTCGTCCGGCCGCAAGAGCAGAGCGCTGGCCGCCGCCAAGCCCATTTTCCGCTCTTCGCCGTCGACCCGCACCGTGCAGGAGAGCGTTCCGGAGAGCTGGTCGTAAAGACGGCCCCAGGCGTGGATGCCGTCCTGCGCCAAGGCGCTCGCCAAGGTCTCCTGCGCGAGCGGCAGAACCTCGTGACGGCGCTTGCGCGAGTGCGTCACTTGGAAGCGCGCCGGCGCCACCGCGGCGGCTTGGAGAAACCGCTCCACCACGGCGTCCGGCGCCAGATCCAAAAACTGCGCCAGCGGCTGCTCCGCTTGGCCAAACCGCTTCTGTGCGCCTTGCATGCGCCCGCTCAGCGCCTGCGCCGCGTCGTTTTGGCTGTCCACGCTCAGCACGCAATTGGCGTAGGTGTCCAAATCGTGCAGCAGACGCCCCGCCTCTTCGAGCAACGCGAAGATCGCGCGCACGGCGCCAATCGCCTCGCCGGCAGCGGTCGCATCCAGTGCCGGGCCGGTTTCCAGCAGCGGCAAGAGCGACTGGTTGCGCTCCTCGATGTCGGCAATGAGGTCGCGCACAGCCGCCAAGTCGCGTTCCACCTCGGGCGCGTCCGGCGCCGGGTATTCGCTGGCGAGATCCCACCCCTCGCCGTGGAGGTTGTTCATAGGCGCAGTTGTTGGAAGTCCAAGCCCGCAGCGAACCTACCACAGTTGCCCGTCGCCCCGGCGAGCGCAAGCCGGCCGGCGCGCGGTCAGTCCCTCCACAAGCGCTATTATGGCCACCGATGCTGGATCTAGTCGCCATCGGCCGCCGCCTCAGAGCGACAACCGCGCATCCGCCCGCCCCCTCCGGCGTCGGCCGCGAGGCGGCGGTGGCCGTGGTGTTGCGCGAGCGGCAAGGCGCCACCGAGGTGTTGTTCATCGAGCGCGCCAAACGGCGTGGCGATCCGTGGTCCGGCCAGATGGCGTTTCCCGGCGGCCACCGCGACCCGGAAGACGCGGATCTGCGCGCCGCCGCGGTGCGCGAGACGTGGGAGGAAGTGGGCCTCGACATCTCCGCCGCGCCGCTGCTCGGCGCGTTGCCCCGGCAGCGCCCAATGAACGGTCGCGCCTTGACGGTGGCGCCGTTCGTGTTCGCCACCTGCGGCGATCCCGCGCTTTCCTTGAACCACGAGGTGGCGGCGGCGATTTGGGCGCCGCTCGCACCCATGCATCGGGGCAGGAACGCGGCCCGTCGGCGGCTTCCCCTCCACAGCGCGGACGCGCTGGAGGCCCCCCGCGCGTTCAACGGATTCCACCTGCCGGGCGGACATTTCGTGTGGGGATTGACCTACCGCATGGTGCAGACGTTGTTCGAGACCATCGATCCGCATTACCGGCGGCTGCCGGACTAGGTGCGCCTGCGCGCCCTTGCGGGCGCGTTGGAGTTTGCTTCGCAAACTCTCGCTGCCTTCCTGGGACTACTATTCCTTCCGTGGGCGTTGACTCCATTTCAGGTGGCGGCTGCGTTCCGCCTCCTGCAAAGCGGTTACGATGTCGCAGACCGCACTCCACCGACGCCACCATGAACCGGCACTTTCCGGATATCGCGCTGCACGTTCCCACATTGCTGCTGCCGAAGGCCGGCGTGGCGTTGCCGACGTGGGCCGTCATCGCATGCGATCAACACACGTCGTCGCCGGAGTACTGGAGCGAAACAGCTCGCTTGGTGGGCGACAGCCCGTCGACGTTGCGCTTGGTGTTGCCGGAGGCGTCGCTCGCCACCGGCGATCGCACGGCTTCCATCGCCGCGATCAACCAACGGATGGCCGAGTACCTTGCCACCGGCGTGCTCGTCGAACGGCCGCCCGGCTTCATGCTCGTGGGACGCGATGTGGGACGCGACGAACCGCGCCGAGGCCTGCTCGTGGCGCTCGATCTCGAAGCGTTCGACTACCGGCCGGGGGCGCGCAGCCTGATTCGCGGCACCGAGGGCACCGACGCCGAGCGGCTGCCCGCGCGCGCCGCCGTGCGTCGGGACGCGCCGTTGGAGACGCCGCACGTGCTGGTGCTCATCGACGACGCCGAACGCACCGTGATCGACCCGCTGTTCGATCGCGAACTGCCGACCGCCTACGACTTCGATCTGATGCAAGGCGGCGGCCGCGTCCGCGGTTGGCACATAGGCGATGCGCGCGTCATCGCCAACATCGCCAACGCCATCGGCGCCCTGCGGCGGGGCGATCCGCCGCTGCTCTACGCGATGGGCGACGGCAATCACTCCTTCGCGGCGGCGCGGCTGGTTTGGGACGAGATCAAGGCGGCCGGGGCGGCACCGGATCATCCCGCCCGCTACGCCTTGGCGGAGCTGGTGAACATCCACGACCACAGTCTGGAGTTCCAGCCGATCCACCGACTGCTCGACGTCGGCGGCCAAGCGCCTGTCGCGGCGGCCTTCGACGCCTTGACGCGACATTTCGAAAACGCCCGTTTCGTGCGCCGCCCCATCGCGGATCCCGCGCAGTGGCAACGCATGCGCGCGGTGGCGGCCACCGAACCCGGTCACCACATCGCGTATTGCACGGCCGGCGGGCAAGGCATCCTCAGCATCGCCGATCCGCCGCTGCCGCTGGCCGTCGCATGCCTGCAAGCCTTCCTCGACGGCTACCTCGACTCGCACCCGGGCGCCAAGTTGGACTACATTCACGGCGACGATGCGCTCACCGCGCTGGCGAGCCGCGCCGGGCGCGTCGGATTTCTCCTGCCGAGCATGCGCAAGCGCGACCTCTTGCCGGCCGTCCTGCGGGAGGGCCCCGCTCCACGCAAGACGTTCTCGCTTGGCGAGGCGCACGAGAAGCGCTACTACTTGGAGTGTCGGCGCATTCGCCCTTGATCCTCTGAGGCGCAAGGCGGACGTCGTTGCCTGATCATCCGCCCGCCGCGCCGAGCACGAGACGCTCCACCTCCTCTACCGTCATGGCGCCCGCGGCCATGTGTTCCCGCACCAACCGATTGCCGAGTGCTTGCACAGCCGCGTTCGCCGGCGTTGGCACCCCGTGCAAGCGGCCGAGGAGCACGATTTCGCCGTTCAGGAAGTCCGTCTCGATGTCGCCGGTGCCGCGCAGCACGCTTTGCAACGACGAGCCGCCGTGCCGTTCGTGGCCGGGCACGGTGCCGCCGCGGATGGCGGCGCGGCCGGCGCGCACCTCCTCCGCGGTCGCGCAGTGAATGTTGGCGGCGTGGTAGCACGCCAGCGCTTCTTCGCGCAGCTTGGCGTGGATGGCGCGGGAACGCCCGCCGGTGGCCGCGTTCACGGCGTTGGAGAGATTCGCCAGCAGCTTCTCGTACTTGTGGGCCATGATGCGCGGCTGCGGCGCGGCGCTGAAGCCCGCTTTGCGCAGCGCCGCGGCGACCTCCTCTATGAAGGCGTCCACGCCGGCGGGATAGCGGCCCGCGTCCAAACCGCCCGCCGTGTTCTCCGCGAAGTTCACCACCACGCCGGGCGCCAAGTGCTCCGCCGGCAGCCACACCACCATGCCGTAGACGCGGGTGAAGCGGCGCAACGCCAAACGTTCGTTTTCCACGCCGTTTTGGCAACAGATCACGCGCACTGCGCCGCCGCTCGCGGCCTGCAAGTCGCGCAGCGCGGCTTCGGTGTGCTGGCTCTTCGCGCAGAGGATGACCGCGTCGTCGGCGCGGACTCGCGCGGCCGCGGGGCCCGCGGCGCAGGGAATCCGCAGCCGCGTGTCGATGCTGGGCGACACGAACCGCAAGCCGTCGCGGGCGATGGCGTCAAGGTGTGGCCCGCGCGCGATGAGGACAACATCGAAGCCGGCCAAGTGCAGCCGCGCGCCGATGACGCCGCCGACGCCGCCCGCGCCGTAGATCACGAAACGCACGAGTCAGGGCCGCGCTTGGCGAGACGCCGGCAACTGCAAGGAACGCGCGCGCCACGCGCCGGGAGAACAGCAACAGGCAACAGCGAAACGGCAGTGAAGACGGCAATAATGAAGGAAAAATGGAACCGTGCGCGTTAAGCGGTTGAAGCGATTGTGTAATCGCGGAACATCCCCGGAGGAGCGCCTGTCCCGCCCTACTTCCGGCCACTCCTTTGCTATATTGACCGCCTCACTGGCCGGGTACGCGGCGACTGCCACCATGCCCAAGGCGCATCGCTTTCGGGCGTGCGACTTTGGAGCCTGTGAATGGCGCGCAATGGCGTTGTTCTCCTCGGCAGGGCAGCACGCCTCTCTCGGCGGCCCGGCTGGTGAGGCCACCCGCCCGCGCTGTCCGTCCATGTCTATGGGGCGACGTTGCCCATGACCACGCAGCCGCTGGCGGCGAACATGCCGCCAACACCGAGGCACAGCGAGATCTGCGCGTCCGGCACTTGCGCCGGCGCCGTGCCGCGCAACTGGCGGACGCTCTCCTGCAGCGCGTACATGCCGTACATGCCGGAGTGCATGTAGGAGAGGCCACCGCCGTTGGTGTTGAGCGGCAACGCCCCGCCCGGCCGGGTGTTGCCGTCCGCGATGAACGCCGGTGCCGCGCCGCGCTCGCAAAAGCCGAGGTCCTCAAGGCCCCAGATCGGCAAATGCGCGAAGGCGTCGTACACCATGAGGTGATCGATGTCGCCGTGCGCGACCCCCGCCGAGCGCATGGCGTCGGCGCCGGCGATGCGAAACGCTTGGCTGCTGGTGAGGTCTTTCATCTGGCTCACCATGGGCGTTTCCACGCTTTCGCCGCTGCCGAGGATGTACACCGGCTGGTGCGGGAAGTCGCGCGCGCGGTCGGCGGCGGTGAGGATCAACGCGCCGCCGCCATCCGTCACCAGGCAGCACTCGAACAGGTGGAAGGGATAGGCGATCATGCGCGAGTTCAGAACGTCCTCCACCGTGATCGGGTCGCGAAAACTGGCGCGCGGATTTCGCCCCGCCCACTCGCGCTGCACCACGGCCACCATCGCCAATTGCTCGTGCGTCATGCCGTAGCGCTTCATGTAGCGCAACACGCCGATGGTGAACATCGTGGTCGGCCCCATCGGGCCGTAGGGCATCTCGAACTGCGCGGCCAACGACGCGCGCCCGCCGCCGCCACCGCCCCGCCCAACCCCGGAGCGACCGCTCTCGCCATGCGTGATCAAGACGGTGTTCGCATAGCCGGCTTCAATGGCGGCCACGGCATGGCGCACATGCAGCATGAAGGAACAACCGCCGACGGAACTGCCGTCCACCCACCGGGGCGCGATGCCCAAATAGTGCGCGATGGCGACCGGCGACTCGCCGGCGGTGGCGACGCCGTCGATGTCCTTGGCGACAAGGCCGGCGTCCGCGAGCGTGTTCAAGGCCGCGTCCGCGTGCAGCTGGATCTGGCTGGCGTTGGGGATCTTTCCGAGCTCGGTGGTCTCGGCGGCGCCGACGATGGCGACGGTCATGTGTGGGCTCCTAGCGGGCGGGCCGGAACAGCGGGATGGCCAGCTCGCCGTTGTCCTCGAAGGCGACGACGAGCGGCATGTCCAAAACCAGCGCCTCCGGCGTTTGCTCGCAATCGACGATGTTGCTCATCATGGTCGGCCCTTCCTCGAGTTCCACCAGCGCGATGGCGTACGGGGCGTCGAAGGAGGGATGCGGACGATGGTTGATCACGTAGCTCAGCAGCTTGCCGCGTCCGCTGGCGGCGAACGTCGCCACGTCTCGCGCGCTGCACTCGGGGCAGAGCGGACGTGGTGGAAAGTAAACGTGCCCGCACTTGTTGCAGCGTTGCAGGCGCAATTCGCCGGCCTTGGCGCCATCCCAGAAGTGCTGGGTCTCCGGCGTGGGTTGCGGCAAGGGCCGCGGGCGTTTGCCATCCGCCACTTGACGTTCCTTGGTGACAAGCGAAGAACCCGCAGTATACCGAACGCCCTGCCACGCGCCGTGTGGCGGGCGCCGCGCACTCGGTGGGAGTACAATGCGTGCGAGAAGGTTGCCACGACCGACCCGCATCGCGGGCCGGCAAGCCAATCGGCGCCAGCGGGCGCCGGGCGGAGATCGATGGAACGCGCGGCAAGGAAGCCGAACCACATAGGCGAGCTCAACGAACGCTCGCTGCATCGGGCGCTCAAGGCCCGCTACGCCGTTCCGGGCAGCGCCACGGAGCAGGTGGTGGATGGCTTCGTCGCCGACGTGCTCATCGGCGACCGCATCGTCGAGGTCCACACCGGCGTCTTCTGGAGCCTCAAGAAGAAGCTGCCGCGGCTCTTGGAGCGCTTCCGCGTCACGCTCGTCCACCCCATCGCGCGCGACCGCTACATCGTCAAGCTGGCCGGCGACGACGCGCTCGCCACCCGCCGCCGCTCGCCGAGACACGACTCGGTGTTCTTCGCCTTCAACGCCTTGGCGAGCATTCCGGCGCTGCTGGAACATCCCAATCTGACGTTGGACATCGTGATGGTCGTGGCGGAGGACATCCGCGTGCCGGCGCAAGGACGACGACGGGGATGGGCCACCACGGACCGGCGCTTGGTGAAGGTGCTGGAGACCATTCACGTCTCCGGCATGGCGGATTTGTTCGCGCCGCTGGACGCGGCGCTTCCGGCACGGTTCACCAGCCGCCAGTTGGCGGTTGCGATGGGCTCGTCGCGACGGCTAGCGCAACAGGCGGCGTTCTGCTTTCGTCACGCCGGCGTCACCGAGATGTGCGGCAAGGAGGGCAACGCGCTGGTGTATCGGCGCCGGGAACGGGCCTGACGGGCAAAGACGCCGGTCGCGCGCCGTCCATCCGCCTTAGGCGTCGGTGCCGACGACCTCGCCGTGCTGGGTGTAGTCCAGGCCTTCCATCTCGTCTTCCTCGGGCACGCGCAACTTCGTGAATATGCGGATGACGCCAAGGATCACAGCGGTGCCGACAGCGCTCCAAGCCACAACCGCGCCGACGCCTTGCAATTGCGTCCACACCCGCCCGATGTTGCCCTCGAACGCGCCGTCCGCGCCGCCGATGGCCTGCTGCGCGAACACCCCGGTGAGCACGGCGCCGATCAGTCCGCCAATGCCGTGAATGCCGAAGACGTCCAAGGAGTCGTCGTACTTGAGCTTGTACTTCAAGTAGGCGCATGCCCAACAGCAGCTGATCCCCGCGAGGAGGCCGATGGTGATGGCGCCGGTCGGCGAGACGTACCCCGCCGCGGGAGTGACCGCGACCAATCCCGCCACGGCGCCCGAAACCAAGCCGAGAATGCTCGGCCTTCTCGCCATGAACCATTCGTACAGCATCCAAGTGAGGGCGCCGGCCGCGGCGGACGTCTGCGTAAGGAGCATCGCCGTGGCGGAGAGCGTGCCGGCGGACAACGCCGAGCCGGCGCTGAAGCCAAACCAGCCGATCCACAGCAAGGAGACGCCGATGACGCTGAAGAGCGGGTTGTGGGGCGTCATGTCCTCGGCGCCGTAGCCAGTGCGCTTGCCGACGACGACGCAGGCGACCAAACCCGCGACGCCGGCGTTGATGTGGATGATGGTGCCGCCGGCGAAGTCCAGCACGCCGTCGTCCTTGAGCCAGCCGCCGCCCCAAATCCAATGCACGACCGGGGCGTACACCACCAGCGACCAGACGCCGATGAACACCAAGAGCACGGAGAACTTGATGCGATCCGCCACCGCTCCCGTGATGAGGGCGCCGGCGACGACCGCGAATCCGAGTTGGAAGACGATGTAAATGGATTCCGGGAAGTCGTTCTTGAGCTTTTGGTGATCGAGATCGGTGAGCAGCATCAAGTCGAAATTGCCGATGTAGTCGCCATCGCCGGAAAACGCCAAGCTGTAGCCAAAGAAAATCCACACCAGGGAGATGACGCAACAGATGGCGAAACACTGTCCCGCAAGGGAGAGCATGTTCTTGCGGCGCACCATGCCGCTATAGAACATGGCCACGCCCGGCACGGTCATCATCAACCCAAGCACGGACGCGGTGAGCATCCAAGCCGTGGTGCCGGTGTCCAGTTGGGCGGCGGCGGCGGGTTCGGCAGCGGCCGCGACCGAGCCGAACGCCAACGCCGCCAGGACCGAGATGCGCTTCGCGGGGGTTTCCATGGACTCTCGTTCTCCTTTAGCGCACAGGCAGCGCACAGGCTCTACACAAGCTCTTCGGGGGGGGGGTCGCCAAACCAAGTGGGCGTTTGCGCCCGTCCGCGCCGCGGCGTCATTTGCGGCGGAACATCGAAACGCGCGGCCCCATGACCACGCGGGGCTTCTTCTCCGGCTCTGGCGGCGGTTCCGGTTGGGCGGGTTCTTGCGCCACCGGCGCGCCGCGATAACGTCGCGTGGGTGCTTGGCGCGCTGTGGGCGGCGGCGGGCCGGCGGCCACGGGCTGGGTTGTCGGCGGCGGAGCGTAGCGGTTGGCGTCTGGGAACGGCTCGTTCGGCACCGCCCCCCGCGCCGCGGGATGCGCGCTCGCCGGCGGATGCGCGGCCGGCGCCATCGCCGCTTGCGGGGCCGCGTCCCCGAAACGGCCAATCAAACGATGCACCGCCATCCAACCGAGGCCCACGCTGACCGTCTTGTCCGTCACCAGCACGAGCAACGTCTGATTCCAGCCGGGAACGGCGGCCATGAACTGATTGGTGTGCTCGGTGGTCATCTGCACCTCGCGCACGAACCCTTGGGAATCGGGGCGCTTTGCCAACGCGCCCTCGAACTGGCGTATGAGTTTGCCTTGGAACATGTTGGCGCTCAGCACGGACACCAAGTTCACGGTGGCGGGATTCATCACCGAACCCTGCCGATACTCCCCGGCCACGGTGAGCCCGGTTTGCATGTCGATGACGACGCATCCGAGGGCGCCGTCCACCTCGGCGAGAACCTCGGCGCAAGCGTTTTGCATGTCCATGCCGTCCTCCTTCCCTATACCGGCACTAAGCCCGTTGCGGAGCAATTTGCGCGGGCGGTCTTGCACGACCCTGCCAACGCCGCAATCATGCATCCTTCCGTTGCGCCCGGTCAAGCATCCCGACACATCAACGTACACTCGGGCGGCGGTGCAAGATGGTGCGCCATCATCGGGGCGCCGAGAGGAGCGGGAAGCGGGCTTGCCGGTGGTTTGCACAACCCTCTCGCATACCCCATGATTCCCCCCATGATTCCGGTTCGATTCGTCGGCCTGCTTTGCGCACTGGGCGCTGGACACCTGCCGTTGCTCGCCGAAGAGGCCGAGACGGCGTCGCCTCGGGCCGTGCCAAGCGAAGCGGCGGCGCCGGACCTGCACCGGGCGGTGGCGCACCTTCAACTCGATCTCGAAATGCTGCGTTGGGTGGCCGGCAGCCCGAAAGTGGAGCTGTCGCCGTGGGCCGTGTCGAGGGCCGCGCCCAGACACTTGCTCTGGCAGGCGCAAGTGATGTTCCGCAAAGCGAGCCAGTTCGCCGAGGAGGTCGCGGGCGCGAGGGCCTTGGAGTTGCCTCCGGGGAGTTGGCGGCGCACGCAACCCCGGCAGCCACCGCTCGGCCGCGACACCCAACTGGCCGACGTGCTGCAAGTGGTGGTGGATGCGCACGATCGCATTCGGGCCGCCATCAAACTGCAGAACATCCGCATGGTGGAAGGGCAGCGACCCGAGCGCGACTCGGCCAAGACCGCCGGCGACGTGCTCGCCTCGATCGTGCAAGGCAACCGCCAACTCAACCTTCTGCTGCACCGCGAGGTGCCGCCGCGCGACGCCTACAACCGCGTCATGGCGGCCGTCGAACGCGCCGCCGACCTGCTCGGCGGCAGCTATCCGCCGGCGCCCCCGCTGGTGACCGGCCAACGTCCCGACGACGTGTACCGCCGCCTGGTCACCTGTCTTGGTTTGCTGCAGCCGGCGGCGTCGCAACGGGGGATCGCGACGCTCAGCTTGGACTTGAACCGCGAGCTTTCGCGGCAAGGCGTGTCGGACGCGGACGTGTACCACTTGGCGACCACCTTGCTGTCCGATCTGGAGCACATGACGCAGTTCCTTGGCCGCGAGGCGACCAAACCGCCGCGCGGCGAGTATCCGAGCCCGGCGTTCGTGTTCCCGGCGCACATCCACCAAATCGCCGGTGTCCTCGAAACCCAACTGCGAACCTTGGCGAGCACGGATCCGGACGGCGGCGCGCCCTAACGGGCGCGTTGGAGTTTGCTGCGCAAACTCGGTGCTCGTTGTGAGGACGTCCCGGCCGACGCGGCGGCAAGGTACCGCTACGGCCCCGGCGTGGCCTCGGCCGCAAGGCGGAAACCGATCTCCGGCACCGCGAGAGACGCCTCGTCCCACTCGCGTCTGGCGCTGCGCAGGCTTTCCGGGCGGTCCGACCAAGAGCCGCCGCGCAACATTCTGCGCAGGCAGTCGCCGCCGGTGCGGGCGGCGCCGTTTACGGGCGCACCGGTCAGATCGTCGTTGCGGCAATCCAACGTCCACTCCCACACGTTGCCGTGCATGTCGTGGAGCCCCCAGTCATTGGCCGCGAAAAAGCCCACCGGCGCGGTGCCGTTGTTGTCCCAGCGGCTACCGCAGCCGTTGCAGTTGGCGCGGCCGGCGCCGATGTCGTCTCCCCAGCTGTAGGCCGTGGCCGCGCCGGCGCGGGCGGCGTACTCCCACTCCGCTTCGCTCGGCAGGCGGTATTCGCGGCCGGTCTCGGCGGTGAGCCAGTCGGCGTAGGCGCCGGCGTCGGCCCAGGACACGTTCACCGCGGGTCGGTTCGTGCGCGACCATCCCCGCGGCAGCGGCGCTTGGGCGCGGCCGGTGGCCGCGGTGAACTGGTCGAACTGATCGAACGTCACCTCGTACTTGGAAAGCGCGAACGGGGCGTCGAAGGTCACCTCCACGGTCGGCTGTTCGTCGCGTCGGCAATCCGCCCCGCCGGAGACGCAGCCCATGCGGAACGCCCCGGCGGGCACCAAGACCATCGTCGGCCCCGTCGCGCCGGCGACGGCGTCCGCGAATTCGGCGATGCCGGGTTGCAGGGCGACTTGGCGCGCGGTGGACGCGCTGCCGTGGGCGATGGTCTCCTCCCAGGTGCGGTGGCCCACGAGCACCGCCCGCACGCGATAGTCGCCGGGCGGCAGCAGCATTCCGGGCGCATAGCGGGCGGCCTCGCCCACGAACCCCACGTGCGCCGCCGCGGGCGTCACCGCAACGGTGAACGGTTGCGGATCGGCCACCAGGACAAAACTGGCCGCCGTGTCGCCGGCCACCGCCACCATGCGCGTCTCCTCCAAGTAGCCGGCGCGGCGCACGCGCACGCGGTAGTCCCCGGCCGGCAAACGCACGCCGGGGCGGTATGTTTCGGCAACGTCGAGCAGCGTCACGGCGGCGTCGGCGGGCGCCAAGGAGAGCGTCAACGTGCCGTACACGATGCTGGACTCCAAATCCACGCGCAGGGTGCGCGTCTCGTCTTTCGCCACCTGCGCGGACACTTCCCGCGCCTTGTAGCCGTCGGCGCCGATGGACAGGGTCAGCGGGCCGGCGGGCAAAGCGTCCAGCGTCGTGGGGGTCGGCGTTGGCAACCGCTCCCCGTCGCGCTCTATCCACGCGCCGGCCGGCTCGGTGACCACTTCCAAGGCGCCGGTGGCGCGCACCAAAGTCCTTTCCACGCGCGTCCGCTCCCCGCTGCCAAGGGTCGCCGGCAGTTCCACTGTCTCGTAGAGGGGGTGCCGCAAGGCCAATGCGTGCTCCCCGGCGGCGAGGCCGTCAAGTTCCAAGGGCGTCTCTCCCACCTTGGCGCCATCGAGCAGCACCTCGGCGCCGGGCGGCGTCGTGTACACCGCCAAGGACGCCGGGGACGCCGGCGCCGGGGCCGGCGCCGCGGCGACCGGACGCGACGCGGGTTTGGTGTCGTCCGGCAACACGCCCACGTCCAGCCAGGTGAGAGCGGCGACGACGGCCACCGCGGCGAGGGCGGGCAGGGCCCAACGCGAGCCGCGTCCTTGCGCGGCGTTGCGCGAGCCCCCCGCGGGCCGGGCGCCGCCGCGCGCGGCCATTCGGCGAACGTGCTCCGGCCTCGGCCGGCCGCCGCTGCCGGCGGGGCCGGCGAACTTCGCCCGCCACGCGGCGATGCTGGACGGTCGGGCGGTGGCCGCCATTGCCAACGCCGCTTCTATCGCGGCCAAGGTGCGCTCCCCGTAGTCGCCTTGCGCCGCCCGGCTCACGGCCATGTACTCGTCGTTGATGACCCGCGCCGGCGCGTCCGGCGGCGGTTGCCCGCAGACGCAGTGGTAGAGCACCGCCCCGAGCGAGTAGATGTCCGTCCAAGGCCCCAAGCGGCTGCGATGCGAATACTGCTCCAACGCCGCGTAGCCGGCGGCCGGCGACACCAATTCGATGTTGGTCGACTTGCCGCCGAACGCCTGTCGGGCCGCTCCCAGTGTGCGGCGGCCGACCCCGAGCTCAAGCAACGCCGGCGAGCCGTCGCCGCGCAGGATGATGTGGCCGGGACGGATGTCCTGGTGCAGGAAGCCGAGGTCATGGACTTTCTCCAGCACATTCAGAATGGGATGGGCGATGCGCAGGAGCGCATCCTCGGGTAGCGTGCGGCGGCGCGCGAGTTCGGCGGACAAGGTCGTCCCCTCGACATAGTCCATCACCACGTAGGCGGTGCCGTTCGCCTGCAGCGAGCGGTGCGTCCGCACCAGATTCGGATGGCGGATACGCGCCTGCGCTTGGGCATCCTCCAAAAACCGCGCGAGACCGGCGTCGAAGTTGGCTTTTTCGGTCGAGGACTTGGGCACCACCTCCACGCCGTCCGGTTGGCGCACGGCCACGCCATCGGGCAGGTACTCCTTGACGGCAACCGAGGTTGCGTCCTCGTGGTTCGTCGCCAGGTACTTGATGCCGAACCGGCCAAGGCTCAGCACTTGGCGGAACTCGTAGCTTTCCAGCCGGTAGCCTTGCGGCAACGCGTACAGATGATCCGCCAAGGTCGGTCTCCTAAAACCTCAATGCCCTCGGCGCTGGCGCACCGCGTCGGGGCAAGCGCGGCGCGCAACCGACCGCGCCGCACATGGATCATAGACGATGGAACAGGAGGTCATTGGTCAAGCGTCTCCAACATGCCGGCCAAGACGTCCGTCAGCCGGTACACATGCGCGGAATAGAGGTAGGTGGGACGCGGAAAAGACGCCGGCGCCTTCGGTGCGGACTGAAGACGCGCCATGCCGGCGATGTCGGCCAGGAGCAAGCGCGCCAGATCGTAGGCCTCCGATGGCGGCACGTCCGTGCGCCGGCGCTCGCGCCGCAAGTTCAACCCCAACGTGCTCATGTCCCGCAACGCTTCCGCTTGGCGCGTTAGCTGGTAGCAGTCGAGCAGTCTCTTGTACACGTCCGTAGGCGTCTTGCCGACGGTGAATCGCGGCAACCGCGGCACCGGAGCGTCCGCGATGCCGGCGACATGCGCGATGGACTCGACGACGAGGTCGTAGATTTCCGCAGGGCGGTACTCGTGAACGAGCATCGCGTTCAGCTGCCGGTTCGCATCGACCAACTCCACCAGCGCGTCCGCCCAAGTGGCGGTTGCGCCCGCGGACCGCGCCGGTTCCACGCCCACGCGCGCCATCAGGCTCAACAGCCGGTCGTGCGCGGCCGACACCATTTCCAACACGGCGGCGGGGGTGATCGCGGTTGGCGGCGGCGCTTCCAGCAACGCTTCGCCCGCCACCTCGTGCGCGAGGCGGCTCACTTTCGAGAACAACGTCTGCGCCGTGTACAGGACGTGCCGGGGCGCGGCTTCCGTCACCTGCCACCGCGCCGACGCCACCACCGGCGCGCCCATGACGAAGCGCATGCCGTCGATGTCCGCGCGCAAGCGCACGACCGCGTCCGCGACTTGCGGGGCGTCCGCGACTTGCGCGGCGTCCGCGGTCTCTTGGGCGAACGCCGTTCCCAGCGAACACGCCAACACCACGGCAAACATCGCCCGTTGCACGATGCGGAACGTGGTCAACCGACGGTAAACCTTGGCGTAGCGAATCACTGCGCTCTTCGTCTCGCGAAAACGTGCTGTTGCTTGGGCGACGCCGGCGGACGCAAGCCTACGTGCGTCAATACTTGAACTTGACGCGCGCGCGCACCGTTTGCGTGCGCACGCAAGCGGTGTCTGCGGCGTCGAAGTCGAACACCCACCCCTGCGCCACGTTGCGCGCTTCGTCGGCGAACGCATCAAAGTAGTTCGGACGCGTGGCCGTGGAAGATTCGACGACCACGCGCACCGTCTCGTCCACCGTCTGTCCTTGCTCATCGACGACGAACTCGACGGCGATGTCCGCGGCGCCGAGGTTCAGCCGGCGGTTCGCTATCGGATAGGCGTTGGTGTTTTGGAACCGCTCCTGCAGGGAGGCCGCGCAGAAAGAGCTTTGCGGTTCGTCCGGCTCAGCGGCAAGGTCCGGTGCCAAGCTCGGCAACGCGGGCGGCGGGGTTTGCGGTGCGGCCGCGACGGGTTGGGACGCCACTGTGCCCGGCGCCGGGTCGGCCGCATCGCCGGCCGCCACCGGCTCGCTCGCCGCCGGCTCGAGCGCCACTTCCGGCGTCGATTCTGCCGGCGCGGGAGGTTGCACGGGTTCTTGCGCCGCCGGCGTCTGTGCCGGCGGCTCTTCCGCTTGCGCGATGTCCGGCGGGCGCGTTTGCGCGGGCGGGGCAGGTTCGTCGTGCGCGGCATCTTCCGCGGCCCGTCGCGCCGCCTCCGCCGCTTCCGCCTGCCGCTCCGCTTCTTCCGCCGCCTCCGCCGCCTGCCGCGCCGCTTCCTCCTCCTGCGCCTGCCGCGCGGCTTCGGCACGCTGGCGCGCCTGTCTGGCGCGCTGCTGCGCGGCTTCGTACTCGGCGGTGGCGCGTTCGAGGCGCTTGGACTGGGCCTCCAAGCGCTTGCGTTCCTGCGCCAGCTTCTCCGCCTCGGTCAGCGTGTTCAGCAAAGGCTCCACGGGATAGTCGGGCAACGTGGCGAGCTCCTCGAACGTGGGCGCGGTGCCGAGGGAGTCGGTGAAGTACTGCCGCCAAAACGCCATGTGGTTCATCTTCGCCCGGGGCGCGTCGGTGACGCCCGTCCGCGGAATGTAGTACACGGTGGCGTCCACCCCGTCGAGCGGCGGCGGTCGCGGGCCAACGGACGCTTCCTCCACTTCGCGCATGTGGATGAAGTCGTTGAAGCCCCAGCCCTGCGACCCGCGTTCGGCGTGCGAGAACCAACCGGCGTGTTGCAGCATGTCGGAGAACACATAGAGCGACCGCGCGCCGGTTCGTTCCGCGAACGCCAAGCTGGTTTCCTCAATGGCCTCGACCAAGTAGGCGTTCGGCACGGGAATGGCCAGCGGTCGTTCGACAAGACGTTGGATTTCCGCGCCGACTTGATCGCGCAGGGCGCAAAAGCGCGTGGCGTTTTCCACCGTTTGGGCGGTGAGTTGCGCCGGCAGGTCGTCGCAATCGCGCGTTGCCGGGCCGTCCTTCGCGCTGCCCACCGAGATGTCGTCGTTCGCGTAGGGCTTGCAGAAACGGCGCACCGGCAGGCGCGGCGCTCCAGCGTTGGAGGTTAGCGCGAACACGCGCAGTTCCGTGTGGCGGGCCAATCGCAAGGTGACGTCGCGCAGCGCACCCGCGGCGAGGGACGCCGCTTCGTCGCCGAGCGGCTTGCGCAGGTCGAGCAGCAGCACGGCGCTCGGCGAGGCGGCATCGTCGAGCGGGCACAGATCCGCGTCGAGCGGAATCACCGGCTCCTCCGGCTGCGCAATGAACAGCATGGCGGCGCCCGCCAGGAGCACCACCGGCGGAACGACTATCAGCAGCAACTTGCGCCCACGTCCCGTGACCTGCGGCGCGCGATGGACAGCCATTTACATCCTCCCACTGCGGGCGGTCGCCCGCGGTCGGCCCCACAAGGCGCAGTTCACGTTGACGCGAAACGCAGTGAACGCGGCAACACGGTCGTCACACGACCTCTCGAGCCGACACTCGCCAGCGCCCGCTTCTTGTGTCCTCAACGCCCGCACGCCGACTCCGCACACCCCGTACACCATAGCCCTTGACTCTTTTTGCGACAAGGGGTTTCCACGCGGAAAACTATGACAGTATGATTGCACCGACCATACAGGGGGGATGGCTATGAAGCGGATCAAACCGCGGCATCGTGTTGGGCGGCGCAAGCAGTCCGGTGGGCAGTTCACCGTGCGGCGAATCGCGAGCGCGGTCGCGGCGGCGTCGCTCGCCACCACCTCGTTTTCGGCGCGCGCCCAGATCGAGGAGATCGTCGTCACGGCCACCAAGGACGCCGAGAGCATGCAGGACGTTTCCCTGGCGGTGCTGGCGCTGAACCTGCAGCCGCCGGAAGAGCAACACATCGACGTGTTCGCGGACTATGTGCGCAACCTGCCCAACGTCACGGCGGGAGGCCGCGGGCCGGGCCAGAACGAGGCGTACATTCGCGGCTTGGCCGTGGACCCGGTCAACGTGTCCATTGCCGAAGCCAACGGCACGACACCGAACGTGGCCATGTACCTGGACGAGCAGCCCGCCTCGGCTGGAGGCAGAAACCTCGACATCTACCTCACCGACATCGCCCGCGTGGAGGTGTTGCCCGGGCCGCAAGGCACGCTCTACGGAGCGAGCTCGCAAGCCGGCACCATCCGCCTCATCACCAACAAACCACAAGTCGACCGCTTCGAGCTCGGCTTCGAGGCGAGCGTGGCCTTGACGCGGCACGGCAAGGCGTCCAACTCCGCCGAGGCGGTGATGAACGTGCCCATTGTGGAGGGGCGCATGGGCGCGCGCCTGGCCATCTTCAACGATCGGCGCGGCGGCTACATCGACAACGTGCCCGGCGTGCTGGTGCCCGACGCGGCGTTGAACCCGCGCCTGCCGAATCCGAACGGCGTGGTCTTCGTGCCGCTTGGCGAACCGGCGGACAGCCACGAGTTCGCCGACGGAACCTTCGCCGAGCCGGGGCGCGCCTATCCGGTGCGGCACACGCCGGCGCGCAACGACGCGTTGGTGCAGGAGGACTTCAACGACGCCGGCTACCGCGGGTTCCGCTTGGGCGCGACGTACCTCTTCAACGACGACTGGCAGTTCACCGTGCAGCACCACCAGCAAACGCTGGAGGCGGACGGCGTGTTCGACTACGACCCCACCGTGGGCGATCTGGAGGTGATCCGGTACGCCGACGACGCTTTGGAGGACACCTTCGGCCAGACCGCGTGGACGGTCGAGGGGCGCATCGGCCGGCTCAAAGCGCTGTACGCCGGCGCCTACCTGCAGCGCGACATCGATCAGGTGTACGACTACAGCGAATACGCCAACGTCGGCGGCTACATCCCCGGCTACCTGTGCGAATACAACACGCCGGGCTATCACGGCGGCGGCGGCGTGGGCTACGTGTTCGATCCCACCCTGTCCGGCGACCCCGGGGTGATCGAGTGCGCGAGCGCGGCGGGCTGGACGGACATCGCCAACGCGGATTCGCGCTGGTCGCACGAGTTCCGCGTGTCGGGCGATCTGGGGCGCGTGTCCGTCATCGGCGGCGTCTTCTTTCAAGACGCGGTGGTGGAGCATGTGGGCGACTTCCACTACGGCGACCCGGCGTGGAACGCCTTGGATCCCGCGCGCGTGATTCAGGGCAAGGCGAACAACCCGGACGTGCGCGCGCCCACCGTGCAGTTCACCAACGACATCACGCGCTCCACCGAAGAGGTCGCCGTGTTTGGCGAAGTGGCGTGGCATGTGACGGACGCGCTCACGGTGGCGGTCGGGGCGCGCGGCTACGATTTGGAAGTGGGCTTCGAGGGGTTCTCGGCGTTCCGCTACGGCGGCCGTCCGGTGCCGAACTTGGCGGCCGAGCCCGGCGTGACCGTGCGTCCGAGCGCCGTTGGCGGGCGGGACTACGCGGCCAATCTCGGCGACTTTCAGCCGCTCACGGCGAGCGACGTCATCGGCAAGGTGACGGTGTCCTGGCAGTGGAGCGACAGCGTGCTGCTCTACGCCACCAGTTCGCAAGGCTACCGGCCGCCGGGCTTCAACCGCGCCGCCGCCGCCGGAGTCGCCACCGCGCAAGGCGTCGCCGCGCGCGCCAACGACGGGCCGGGAGGTTTCCCGGATTACTTCATTCCGGTGACCTACCGCAGCGACGAGGTGTTCAACGTCGAGTTCGGCTGGAAGGCGTTGCTCGCGGACGGTCGACTGCGCCTGAACGGCAACCTCTACCGCATGGACTGGAACGACATTCAAGTCTCGCACTTCGATTCGCAGAACATCTCCATCTTCACGATCGTCGACAACGCCGGCGACGCGTGCATCACCGGCCTCGAGATGGACATGGAGTGGCGTCCCACGGAGAACTTCACCCTGCATGCCTCGGCGTCTTGGAACGACACCGAGCTGGTGCGCGTGAACCCCACCTTCGACTTCGTCGTCGCGGACGTCGGCAGCGCGCTGCCGCTGACGCCGGAGTACCAGACCATCGTTCGCGCCCGCTACGAATGGGACTTTGGCGACGGCCGCGCGTTCTGGCAGCTTGCCGCCAACCACGCCGGGCGCAGTTTCAACTCGCTGGTGGACGTGCCGGGCACGGATCCGCGACAAGAACAGGATCCCTACTTCCTGGTGGACGCCGCGGTGGGCTATCGCGGCGAGACGGTGCTGCGCGACCGCGAGAACTACGTTTGGTCCGGCTGGGGCGTGGAACTGTTCGTGCGCAACGCCACGGACGAGCGGGCGCAGCTGCATGTGAACCGGCAGGATTTCCGCGAGCGCATCACCACCAATCGGCCGTTCACCTTCGGCGTGCGCATCTCCTACGACGTCCTATAGACGGCGCCGCGTCCTGTAGACGGCGCTGCGTTTTGCGACGCCTCAAATGCCGAAGTCGTAGCGGAGGGACAGGCCGAAGATGCGCGGCTCCGTCAGGAAGTAGTTGCGGAACAGGCCGGACGTGTCCGTGGTGAGGTACTTGCCGGTGACGTTGGCGTCGTCGAACACGTTGCGCACCCACAACTTCGCCTCCCAGCGTCCGTCGCCGCTCTCGTAGAGCACCGAGGCGTTGTGCTGGTCCCAGCTGGCCACCGCGTCGCCGCGGGTGTTGAACATGCGCGCGTGGAATCCACTCTGCCAGTAAAGATCCCAGCGCAAGGTGAACAGGTCGGCATCGCCGATCGCCCATGTGTGCGCGATGCCCAGCTTGACGCCGTGCTCCGGCGAGTTGGGCAGCTGCTTGCCGTCCAAGTCGATGGGGATGCCGTCCAAGGTCTCCACGCCGTTGCTGTCTAGGAACCCGCGCGAGAACAAGGCGGGGATGGCGACGCCGCTCGCGTTGGCCGGATACGAGGTGGACTCGACGGCGGTGCCGTTGCGGATGTCGAGCGCGGCGCCGGCCGCGAGCGCCCGGCTGACCAAGGCCGCGGTAATCTGCGCCTCGCGCGCGACGTAGTTCACGCCGGTGAGCGATCCGGGGTCGATGTTGTTGAGCAGCACGTAGTCCGGATCGCCGGCGGTGCGGTTGATTGGATCGACCGCTTCCGAATCCGCCACCAACGCCCGCAACCAACCGTAGGCGAAATCCACGGCAAGCCCCGGCACCGCTTCGGGACGCCACAGGCCTTCGAGTTCAAAGCCGGTGACGTCCGCGTCCAAGTTGACGTTGATGGAACTGTTGTTCTTGATCTGCGAGACCTGCAAACCTTGGTAGTCGTACACGAAGTAGGAGGCGTTCAGCACCAGTTGCCCATCGTAGAGATCGTTCTTCACGCCGATTTCGAAAGCGCTCACCTCCTCCGGCTCGTAGGTGAAGGGCGAGGTGTCTTGAAACACCGGCGGAATCGCTTCGTTGAATCCGCCCGGCTTGTAGCCCCGGCTGTGGAACGCGTACACCAGCGTTTCGCCCGTGACCTGCATGTCGAAGCCGACGCGGCCGCTCGGCGCTTGCCAACTCGCCGCATCCGGACTGCCGGTGACGAACCGCGTCTCTCGAAACCCCGGCGCAGGGGGAACGGCCGCGGCGATGCCGCGGAACGCCGCGCCGCCGGCCGCGAGCCCGGGGTCGCTGGCGATCCGCGCCGGCGCTTGCGAGAGCAAAGCCGCCACGGTCTGCTGAAACGTTGGCGGCAAGGGCAGGCCGCCGATGACCGCCGGCACCGCCGCCGGCGGCAAAGCGCCGGCGGCGAGCTGCGCCCCGATCTGCTGCGCGGCGCCTATCGCCGCCATCAGCGCGATGGCCGTGGGGCCGTGCGTCTGATAGCTGCCCGTGGCGTTCCAAAACTCGAGCAAGCGCTGCGACGGCGCGCTCAAACCCGTCGCCGCTCCGCCGGCGATGGCGGCCATTTCGCTGAACAGCGATTGGCGGATCCAGACGCGCCCGCCGAGAAGCCCGCCCAAGGCGGCGTTGGCGTCCGCCGCGTTGAAGAGCAAGCTGGTGTCGCTGATGGCCTTGTCTTCGCGGTTGTGCCGCAAACCGGCGGTGAAGCGCAGTCGATCCGTCATGTCGAAATAGATTTCGCCGAACACCGCCAAGCTCTCCTGCAGCTCGCCGGCGGCGGGATCGTTCGCGGTGTAGAAGTAGCCGGGGTAGAGCGGCGGCAGGCCAAGCGGGGGCACGCCGTAGTGCGCCACCAAATCGAGCCCGTTGCCGAACACTTGGAAGCCGCCGGTTTCCCGGTTTTCGTGGCGGCTTGCGCCGAGCAGGAAGTTGAACGGGCCGTTGAAGGCGGAGCTGACTTTGGCCTCGACCGTCCAATACTCTTCTTCCGTGGCCGGTTGGTCGTACACGAACACCCGGCTGCCGTCCACCGGCAGCGCGCAGCCGCCGAGGGTGCCGGTGGTGCCTTGTTGAATGGCGCACGGGCCGGAGAGCCAATCCACGCCGGGTTTCTCGCCGCCCGGCGCGGACACCGGCCAAGCGCCGCTCGGATTGAACGATGTGGGCAGGAAGCGCGCGCCCACATCCATGCCGTAGTCCTGGGTGAAGCTTTCCGCCGCTTCCCGCCGGCTGCCGAGCAAGGTGGCGGTGAGGGTGTCGAATTCGTAGGTGAAGCCGAAGGCGAAGACGTCTTCGTCGTCGCGGAAGTTGGGTTCCATGTCCGTGTGCATTTGCCGGAACCCTGTGATGCGCGGGCGGGGATAGTCGTACAGCGCCGGGTCGCTGCCGTCGGCGCCGAGCGGCAACGCCCCGGCGGCGCCGGCGAAGATGCCCATGACCGTGGCGCTCAAGTGCGGCGTCTCGAACGCGAATTCGTCGGCCAAACAACCGCTGGTGGGCAACGGGTTGCGTTTGCACACCTGGTTGCTGATGCGCACCCGGTCGTCGTCTTCCCGCAACACGCCGTACATCGCCCAAAGGCGGGCGCGACCGGTCAACTCCCAAACCCAGCTGACGCGCCCGCCGACCACGTCGCGCCCGTCGATGTCCTCGTCGATGCCCGGCAGCGTGTTGCCGGCGGCGTCGGTCTGCCCGTAGGCCAAGTTCTTGACATAGCCGTCGCGCCGCAGTTGGAAGCCGGCGACCCGCGCCGCCATGCGTCCGCCGAGCGGGATGTTGACCGCCGCCTGGGTGCGTTGATGGCGGTACGAACCGTACTCTAGGTTCACATGGCCTTCCCAGCGCTCCAGCTCCGGCAGGTTGGCGACGACGTTGATGGCGCCGCCGGTGGCGTTGCGGCCGAACAGCGTGCCTTGCGGACCGCGCATGATCTCCACTTGCCGCACATCGAAGAACTCGAGGGTGTTCAAGTTCGCCGTCAACGGGATTTCGTTCAAGTGGAACGACACGCCGGACTCGCTGCCGGTGCCGATCACCAGCTTGCCGATGCCGCGGATGGAAAAGCTGGAGTCGCCGAAATTGGTTGCCGTGAAGGACACGTTGCCGGCGCTGAATTGCAGGTCCGACGGGCCGAGGATCTGGCTGTCGCGCAGCATGTCGCCGGTCAACGCGGTGACGGCGATGGGCACTTCCTGCGCCAGCTCCGGAACGCGCTGAGCGCTCACGACAACCTCCGCCCAGCGATCGCCGGACTCGTCCTCCTCCTCTTCCGCGTGCGCCGCCGGCGCCACCGCCAAGGCCAATGTCGTCAAGGCGAGCGCGAGCGGCATAGCCGCGCCGCGGCGTTTGTGTGGGTGATCAAAGAGCGGCACGATGCGGTCCTTGTAAGCGCTGGAACAGATGCGCCAATAGTACCCTACGGCAACCTTGCATCTTCTTCTCAAGGCCAAGGGCGAACTGCCCGTGGCGAAGCCGGCGGGAGGAGGCTGCTCGCTGTGCAACCGTGCGAACAATCGGTCCGCCCAGCTGCTTTGCTCTTTTGCTCTTTGCTCCAACAGCGCCACCGCCTGCGCTTGGAGTGGTAAGCTCGCTTCGCCCCGCGCGCTCTGATGCTCTTTTCATGCCGTTGCCGCTCGCCCACATCAAAGTGCTCGATCTCACCCGCGTTCGCGCCGGGCCCACCTGCGTTCGGCAACTCGCGGATTGGGGCGCGGACGTGGTGAAAATCGAGCAACCTGGGCGCGGCGACGGGCAGATGGGCGATGCCCGCTTGGGGCCGGACTTCCAAAACCTGCACCGCAACAAGCGCAGCATGACCTTGAACCTCAAAGCCGATGCCGGCAAGGAGGTGTTTCTGAAACTCGCCGAGAGCGCGGACGTGGTGGTGGAGAATTACCGGCCGGATGTGAAACACCGCCTCGGCATCGACTATGACGCCGTGAAGGCAGTGAACCCCGGCATCGTTTACGCCAGCGTCTCCGGCTTTGGTCAGGATGGCCCGGCCGGACACCTGCCCGGTTTCGATCAGGTCGCTCAAGGGATGGGCGGCTTGATGTCGATAACCGGCTTGCCGGGGCAAGGGCCGGTGCGCGCCGGCATTCCAGTGGCGGACTTGGCCGCAGGTCTGTACGCCGCGCTCGGCGTTCTCACCGCGCTGGTTGGACGCGCGGTCACCGGCGAGGGCAAATGGGTGCGGACATCGCTGCTCGAAGCGCAGGTGGCGATGTTGGATTTCCAAGCCGAGCGTTGGCTGCTGAACAAAGACGTGCCGGGGCAAGCGGGCAACAACCACCCCACCGGCATTCCCACCGGTGTATTCCAAACCCAAGACGGGCACATCAACATCGCCGCCACCGGGGAGGCCATCTACCAGCGGTTTTGCGCCGTCATGCAACGCGAAGACTGGCTTACGGACGAGCGCTACAACACCCCGGCGCGGCGCTCGACGCACCGCGACGCGCTCAACGCGGAAATCGAAGCGATCACCAAGACCAAAACCAGCGCCGAGTGGATCGCTGTGTTCAACGAAGCCGGGGTGCCGGCCGGCTACATTCACGCCATCGACGAGGTGTTCGCCGATCCGCAAGTGAAACACCTAGGCATGGCCGCGCCCGCCAAACATCCCGAACTTGGCGACATCGAACTGGTGGCGCAACCGATCAAAATGTCCGGCGCCGAGTTCCAAGTGCGGGCGACCACGCCGGGCCTAGGCGAGCACACGGGTGAGATATTGAGTGCCGCGGGTTACAGCGCGGATGAAATCGAGGCGCTGCGGGCTGCTGGAGCGATTTGACCCGGGCAAGTCGGCGGCGCTTCGCGCGCCACTCACGGAGCGGCTTCGACCGCTTCGGCGAGCGCAAGCTCCCAGCCGTGGTAGACCAGCGCCAAGCCGATGAAGCGCACGCCGGGCCGGCGCTGGCGCAAGGTGTTGTCGTCCAGATAGCGCTTGATCTGCGCGGCCGCCTCGCGCCCCAGGGAAGCGACCCGCTCTGCGCTCTCGCTGCGCTTGAGGTACTTGAGCTCCAACACGTAGCCGTGCCCGGCTTCCGAATGCGCCACCGTGTTCGGCTCCAAGAAGATGTCCGCGTAGCCGCCGCCCAATTCGTGCTCGGAGTGGAACAGGAAGTAATTGGTCGCCGCCAAATACGCGGCCAGAAACCCCTGCACCATCTTCTCGCCATCCATGTGGTCGCGGATGCCGGCGTGTCGCGCCACCGCCGCCGCCAAGTGCTCGAACACCGGCCGTAGGCGTCGCGCAGAATGCGATACATCAGCTGTCTCACGGTTTGGTTGGGAATGCCGAGCACGGGCTGGCCCTCGCGGCTGCCGCGGATGCTGAGCAGACCGAAGCAATGCAGTAGCGAAAGAAAGTTCTCGCGCCGGTCGAGCTCGCGCAGCGGGAAGCCGTTGCGCAGCTCGCAGGCGGCGGTTTCTTCGGCAACCACGCGCCGGAGCAGATCGAAGTTGCCGTTCAACACGTCGCCGCCACGCGCCAAGCGTTGCTTCTCCGCGGCGTTGTGGCTGACGACCAGCAGATGGCGCAGCTTGCCGTAGTCCACGCGGACGTTGCGGTCGATGAGGCGGCGCGGCGGACCGCCGAGCGCGATGGATTCCTTCAAATAGTAGAGCACCATGTCGGTGTTGTAGACGTCGGCTGGCGCGTCTTCCGAGAAGCGATAGCCGTCGTACCACTCGCGCATCGTGTCCAGCGCTTGGTCCGGGCTTTCGGTCAGCGCCCCGGCCTCGGAATAGATCCGCAGCACCTCGCGCACTTCGTCCTCTGTGAAACCCAGCATCGCGTTGAACTGCGGCCGCAGGCTCAGGTTCGCGCCGATGTTGAAACCGCTGGTGACGTCGTCCATCGTCACCGGCGACACGCCTGTGACGAACAACCGCTCGATGCAGCCGGCCTCGGTGGTACCGGCCTTCAGCGTGGCGAAGAAGTTCCGATAGAAGCCGCCGCCGTGGGTACACGAATCGTAGGCGTCCGCGCCCTGCTCGGAGAGGATCGTGTTGGCGAAGTTGTCGTACTCGTCAATGAGAACGCACAGCGGGATGCCGCGGTCGCGAACATGGAGAAACAGCGCGTTCAGCTGGCCGTTCACCGAGCGCGGGCCGAGGATGGCGCGCCGCGCCTCCTCGTCGAACAGGTCGCGATTGCGCCGCAGCGCGTCCTGCACATGCAGTTGGCAATATTCCTCAATGTTCTCCTCCAAGCTCGCCAGCGCCTGCTTGAAGGCCGAGAAGTCGAAGTACAACACCACGTAGCGATTGTGGTCGGCCGTGGGATTCTCGCCGATGTCGGTGCCGGCGAACGCCGTCTCGAACGCGCCCGCCGCGGCGCGGTTGTAGTAGGCGTCCAGCATCGTCAGCCACAGGCTCTTGCCGAATCGTCGCGGGCGCACGAAGAACGCGAAGCGCTCGTGCTCCAACGGACGGATGAAGCGCGTCTTGTCCACATAGAAGAAACGGTCGCGGCGCAGGACGCTGAAGTTTCCGATCCCATAGGGGACCGGTGGATGAGCTGACGACACGGCTACGCGGACAAACGCAGCGCCCGGTCGATCGCATCGGCGGCTTCGCGGCCCTCGTTGATGGCGCGCACCACCAGCGATTGACCGCTGCGGCAGTCGCCAGCGGCGAACACTTTGGGGTGGCTGGTGCGGTAGGCGCCTTTATCCGCTTTGTAGTTGGAGCGGGCATCCAATTCCAATCCCAAGGGTTCGCTCGCATAGTGTTCCGGGCCGCGGAAACCCATCGCCAGCAGCACCAAGTCCGCCTCCCAGGTCTTCTCCGAACCTTCCACTTTGGCGAAGCGTCCGCCCACCGTCTCAAAATCCGCCGCCACCAAAGAGACCAGCCGCCCGTCGCCGTTGCCGACGAACTCCACCGCCGAGGTTCGATACACGCGCGGATCGCGATTGAACTTGGCGGCCGCTTCCTCGTGGCCGTAGTCCACGCGGAAAATGAACGGCCAAGTGGGCCAAGGGTTGTCGCCGGCGCGCTGTTGCGGCGGCTCGGGCACGATCTCGAAATTGGTCAGGGTTTTGCAGCCGTGGCGCATGGCGGTGCCGATGCAGTCCGTGCCGGTGTCGCCGCCGCCGATGACGATCACGTTCTTGTCTTTGGCGTTGATGTACGCGCCGTCCTCGTGGTCGCTGTCGAGCAGGCTCTTGGTGTTCGCGGTGAGAAACTCCATGGCGAAATGCACGCCGTCCAAATCGCGGCCGGGAATCGGCAGGTTGTTCGGCACGGTGGCGCCGGTGGCGAGCAGCACGGCGTCCGCTCCGTTCGCTAAATCCGCGACTGAGATGGCACCGTCGCCGCCAACATTTGCGTTGACCCGGAACTCGACGCCCTCTTCCCGCATCAGATCGACGCGCCGCTGCACGATGGCCTTGTCCAGCTTCATGTTCGGGATGCCGTACATCAACAGCCCGCCGATGCGGTCCGCGCGTTCGTAAACCGTCACCAAGTGGCCGGCCTTGTTGAGCTGCGCGGCGGCGGCGAGACCGGCGGGCCCGGAACCGACAACGGCGACTTGCTTGCCAGTGCGCTCCGGCGGCGGCGCCGGCACCACCCAGCCTTCCTCGAACCCGCGATCGATGATCGCCATTTCGATGTTCTTGATGGTCACCGGCGGATCGGTGATGCCGAGCACGCAGGAGCCCTCGCAAGGGGCGGGGCAAACGCGCCCGGTGAACTCCGGGAAGTTGTTGGTCTTGTGCAGCCGGTCGAGGGCGTCGCGCCAGTGGCCGCGATAGACCAGATCGTTCCACTCCGGAATGAGGTTGTGGATCGGGCAGCCGCTGCGCCCGTGGATCAAGTCCGGCGATTGACAGAACGGCACCCCGCAGTCCATACACCGCGAGGCTTGGGTGGCGAGGCGCGCGCCGTCGTGCTCGGTGTAGATTTCTTGGAAATCCGCAATGCGCTCCACCGCGTTGCGGTACGGCGCGGCAACACGGTCGTGTTCTTGGAATCCGGTGACTTTACCCACCGGCCCCACCGCCGGCCGCGGCCGCGCTGGCGGCGACCTGCTCCAGCGCGACTTCCGTTGTTGTTTCGCGCGATACGCCAGCGGCCGCTTTGCGCTGCGCCAACACGCGCTTGTAATCCCGCGGCATCACTTTCACGAAAACGCGTTGCGCCTCATTCCAGCGGGAGAGGATGCGCTCGGCCACGGCGGAACCGGTGTAGTGCAGATGCCTCTCAATGAGCGCTTTGGCTTCTTCCATGTCCGCCGCGGCCACCAACGGTTCCAAGTCCACGAGGCCCAAATTGCAGCGATCGCGGAACGTGCCGTCTTCGTCCAAAACGTAGGCGATGCCACCGCTCATTCCAGCGGCGAAGTTGCGGCCGGTGGGGCCGAGAATCACCACGCGGCCGCCGGTCATGTATTCGCAGCCGTGATCGCCGACGCCTTCCACCACGGCGTTGGCGCCGCTGTTGCGAACGCAGAAGCGTTCGGCGGCGATGCCGCGGAAGAAGCACTCGCCGGAGGTGGCGCCGTAGAGCACCACGTTGCCGACGAGGATCTGATCTTCCGCTTGGAACGTGCTCGCCTTGGGCGGATAGATGACAATGCGGCCGCCGGAAAGCCCCTTGCCCACGTAGTCGTTGGCGTCGCCTTCCACTTCCAAGGTGACGCCCTTGGCCAGCCAAGCGCCGAAGCTCTGACCGGCGCTGCCGGTGAACTTGAAGTGGATGGCGCCGTCCGGGAGCATCTTCGCGCCGGCGCGGCGCACGATGTGGTTCGAGAGCATGCCGCCGACCACGCGGTTGACGTTCGCGATGGGCAGTTCGCGACGAACGCTCTCGCCGCGCTCGATCGCCGGCGCCGCGAGTTCGATCAGCTTGTTGTCCAAGGCGTTCGCCAAGCCGTGGTCCTGATCGTGAATGCGATAGACGCCTAGGCAGTTGTCGGGCTCTGTGGCCTTGGCCAGCACCTTGGAGAAATCCAAACCCTTCGCCTTCCAGTGGGCGACGGCGGCGTCCGCCCTGAGCGCATCCGCCCTGCCGATCATCTCGTTCACGGTGCGAAAGCCGAGCTTGGCCATGATTTGGCGCAGTTCCTTCGCCACCATGAAGAAGTAGTTGACGACGTGTTCCGGCGCTCCGGCGAACTTCGTTCTGAGCTCCGGATCCTGGGTGGCGATGCCCACCGGACAGGTGTTCAAGTGGCATTTGCGCATCATGATGCAGCCGAGGGCCACGAGGGGCGCGGTGGCGAAGCCGAACTCCTCGGCGCCGAGCAGCGCGGCGATGGCCACGTCGCGGCCGGTCTTCAGTTGGCCGTCCGTTTGCAGCACCACGCGCGAACGCAGATTGTTCATCACCAGCACCTGATGCGTTTCCGCAATGCCGAGTTCCCACGACACGCCGGCATGTTTGATGGACGTGAGCGGCGATGCGCCGGTGCCGCCGGTGTCGCCGGCGATGACCAGATGATCCGTGCGCGCTTTCACCACCCCGGCGGCCACCGTGCCGACGCCAAAGGCGGCGCCGAGCTTCACGCTGATGCGCGCTTCGGGATTGCCGTTCTTCAAGTCGTGGATGAGCTGGGCGATGTCCTCGATGGAATAGATGTCGTGGTGCGGCGGCGGGCTGATGAGGCCCACGCCCGGCGTGGAGTGGCGGATCGAGGCGATGTAGTCGTCCACTTTGCGTCCCGGCAGTTCGCCGCCTTCGCCGGGTTTCGCGCCTTGCACGATCTTGATTTGCAACTCGTCCGCGTTGGCGAGGTAGTGCGCGGTCACGCCGAAACGGCCGCTCGCCACCTGCTTGATCGCGGAACGTTTGGAGTCGCCGTTCGCCAAGGGAACAAACCGTTCGGGATCTTCGCCGCCTTCGCCGGTGTTGGATTTGCCGCCAACGCGGTTCATGGCGATGGCGAGGCTTTCGTGCGCCTCTTTGGAAATGGAGCCGAAACTCATCGCGCCGGTGGCGAAACGCTTGACGATTTCCTGTTCGGGTTCCACTTCCGCCAGGGCAATCGCGCCGCCGCCGGCGTCGAAATCGAAGTCCAGCAAACCGCGTAACGTGGCGTGGCGGGTGCTTTCCTCGTTCGCTTGGCGGGCGAACCGCCAGTAGGCTTCCTCGTCGTTGCCGCGCGCCGCCACTTGCAGATCGGCGATGGACTGCGGATCCCACATGTGCGCTTCGCCGTGACGCCGCCAGTGGAAGTCGCCCGGGTTTGGCAGCACCGGCAGCGAGGCGACGTCCCGCCCCGGAAAGCCGAGCGCGTGCCGCCGCTGCATTTCCTCCGCCAACACCTCGAAATCCGCGCCTTGCACGCGGCTGGCGGTGCCGGCGAAACAGCGGTCCACCACCTCGTCCGCCAGCCCGACAGCCTCGAAAATCTGCGCACCTTTGTAGGATTGCAAAGTGGAAATGCCCATCTTGGCCATCACCTTCAGCATCCCCTTGGCCACGCCCTTCTTGTACGCTTCCACCACATCGGCGTCGCTGCGCACATGGCCCGCGTCCGCCAGGTAGCCGCCGCGGCGCGCGTCCCACAGCGCTTCAAAGGCCAGATAGGGATTCACCGCGTCCGCCCCGAAACCCACTAGCAGACAGTGGTGATGCACTTCCCGCGCTTCGCCGGTTTCCACCACGATGCCGACGCGGGTGCGGCTGGTGGTGCGCACCAAGTGGTGATGCAGCGCGCCGGTGGCCGCCAACGCGCTGATGGGCACGCGGTCCTCGCCCACGGCGCGATCCGAGAGCACCAGGAGCGCCACGCCGTCGTCGATGGCGGCGGTGGCCTCGGCGCAGATGCGGTCGAAGGCGGCGAGCAGGCCGCGGCGGCCGGCCCCGCGCGCGAAGGTGATGTCGAGCGTGCGCGAACGCCAACCGCGGTGTTGCAGATGTTTCACCGCCGCGAGTTCCTCGTTCGAGAGGATCGGATGCGGCACGCGCAAGCGGTGCGCGTGTTCTTCGGTGGCCTCGAGCAGGTTGCGCTCCGGCCCGATGTAGCACTCCAGGGCCATCACCACTTCTTCGCGGATGGAGTCGATGGCCGGATTGGTCACTTGCGCGAACAACTGCTTGAAGTAGTCGTAGAGCAGGCGCGGTTTGGCGGACATCACCGCCAAGGCGCTGTCGTTGCCCATCGAACCGAGCGGATCGCGCAGTTCCGTCACCAGCGGCAGCAACATGAACTGCATGGTCTCGGCGGTGTAGCCGAACGCCTGCATCCGCGCCAGCAGGGTCGCCTCGTCGAAGCCGGCGGCCGGCGCCGGCGGCAATTCGGCGAGCTCCACCCGTTGCCGCGCCAACCACTCGCCGTAGGGACGCCGCGCCGCCCACTCGGTTTTGATCTCGTCGTCCGGGATCATGCGCCCGGCTTCGAAGTCGATGAGAAAAATCCTGCCCGGTCGCAGGCGGCCTTTGGCCACCACCGTGGCCGGGTCCACATCCACCACGCCCACTTCGGAGGCCATGATGCACTTGTGATCGCTGGTGACGTAGTAGCGCGAAGGACGCAAGCCGTTGCGGTCCAACACCGCGCCGATGTAGGTGCCGTCGGTGAAGGCGATGGACGCCGGGCCGTCCCACGGCTCCATCAGGCAGGAGTGGTATTCGTAGAAGGCGCGTTTGGATTCCGACATTCCTTCTTGTTGCTGCCACGCTTCCGGGATCATCATCAGCACCGCTTCCTGCAACGTGCGGCCGGTCATCAGCAGAAACTCCAGCACGTTGTCGAACGTGCCGGAATCCGAACAGTCCGGCTCCACCACCGGAAACAGCTTGGCGAGGTCCGCGCCGAACAGCTCGCTGGCAACCACGCCTTGGCGGGCGTTCATCGCGTTCTTGTTGCCAAGCAGCGTGTTGATCTCGCCGTTGTGGCTCATGAAACGGCCGGGCTGCGCGCGATCCCAAGACGGAAAGGTGTTGGTGGAAAAACGCGAATGCACCATCGCCAAATGGGATTCGTAATCCACGTCCCGCAAGTCCGGATAGAAGGGAAACAGCTGGTGGGGCGTGAGCATGCCCTTGTAGACGATCACCTTGGCCGAGAGGCTCGGAAAGAACAGCAACAGCCGTTCGGCAAGCGTTTCATCAGTGCGCAGCCGGTGCGTCGCGGCTTTGCGAATGCCGTAGAGTTTGCGCTCGAAAGCGTCGCCCTCTACCCCGTTCGCGCCGATGAACAACTGTTCCATGGCCGGCATGCAAGCCCGCGCCGCTTGGCCGATGCCCGCCGCGTCCGGACGGACGGGAAGCGTGCGCCAGCCGAGCAAACGCTGGCCGGCGGCGTCGACCTCCTCGGCGATGGCGTGTTTGCACCTTGCCCGCTCGGCGGCGTCTCGGGGCAGAAACACGATGCCGGCGCCGTATTCGCCGGGCGCTGGCAAATCGATGCCAAGCTCCCTCTTCGCCACCTTGCCCAGGAACTTGTGCGGCAGCGCGGTGAGCATGCCGGCGCCGTCGCCGGTGTTCTTCTCGTAGCCGACGCCGCCCCGATGCACCATGCAGCAATTCATGTGCTCGGCGGTGTCCACAATGTCGCGGCTGGCGCGCCCCTTGATGTCGCACACGAAGCCGACGCCGCAGGCGTCTTTCTCGTTGGCGGGATCATAGAGGCCCGTTCGACCGGGCAGGCCGAGGGTTAGCTGTTGATCAAGGCCGGGCATGGCGCCGGGCATTCTCCCTTTGCTGAAGGGCGCGGCACCACGACCGCGCGCGGGGGAACCGCCTAAAATGGCAGATGCGGGCCGATCTATCAAGCGGTACACTCCTGCGGAACACCAAGGAACACTGCGGCGATTTTCGATCACCAAGACCGTCACCCGGCCCGCGCAGGAACAGCCCGTCGTCGTCCTCACCGGCGCGAGTGGCTACATTGGCCGGCATTTGACCGCAGCCTTGCTCGCCAACGGCTACCGGGTGCGGGCATTGGTGCGGACGCCGGCGACGATGGCGCGCCGGGCGAAACGGGCGAAATGGGCCAAACAGGAAGGTGTCGCCGTGCGCAGCTACCGGCTGGACGAACCGCCCGCGGCAGCGGCGTTCGCAGGCGCCTACGCTGTCGTTCACGCCGCCTTCGACGCCAGCGGCGCGTTGTCCGACACCGCCGAGCTCGAAGCGGCGAAGCGGTTGCTCGCGCGAGCGGACGGCTGCGGGGCGCGCAAGTTCCTGTTTCTCTCCAGCATTGAAGCCCGACCGGGCGCAACCTCCGCCTACGCCCGCCGCAAGCACCACATCGAGCAAGTGGTGCTGGCCAACGCCGGCACTGTTGTGCGCCCCGGGTTGGTCTATGGCGGCGACGCCGGCGGCTTGTTCGCAACGCTGGACAACGTGGCGAAGAGAGCGCCGCTCATTCCCGCCTTCCTGCCTGCGCCGCGAGTGCAGCCGATTCATGTGGACGACCTTTGCGCGGGAATCGTGAACGCGCTCGCGGACGGCCAGCCCACCGGCGTCTACACCTTGGCGCAAAAGCGCAGCTTGACGCTGACCGCCTTTCTGCGCCAATTGGCTTGGCGGCGCCACCGTCGCTTGCTCCCCGCCGTGTGGTTGCCCGCGGCCGGCGTCCGCCGGCTCACCAACGTGGCGGCCGCGTTGCGCGTCTTGCCGCGGCGGCAAACCGCGCGTTTGCAGGGGCTCTTCGCCATGCGCACCAAAGCGGCGGACGATGCCGAGACGCGCTGCGGCGAGCTCGGCGTCGCGCCGCGGCCGCTTGCCGCGGGGCTGCGCAAGGGGAACGGCAAGTTTCGGGATGTGTTGGAGGAAGCCAACGCGCTAACCCGCTACGTGGCCGGACGCCGCGCGTCCCCTGCAACGCTGGCGCGTTACGCCAAGGTCGTTGCCGCCAAAAGAGGCGGGAAGGCGCTGAACTTGCCGGTGTTCTGCAGAGCCTTTCCACCGGCGATCCGCTGTATCGACCCGAACCGGCCCGGAGCGCGGCGAAATCCGGCGCTGTCGTGGCGCCTCGATGTGGCGCTCGCGTTGTGCGAAGTGGATGTGCGCCTCGGACCGCGTTTCCACTTGCGCGCCAATCGCAGTTGGTTCGTCGCGTTGTGCGAGCTTGGCGCCCACGCCATTGTGGATCTCTTGCTCATGCCGTACTCGGTGGCGGCACGCCGGCGACGCGGCGCAAGGGCGAAGAACAACCGCCGCGCATAGCGCTTGGGGGCGCGTGCGAAGGAGCCGGCGCACGGGATCGGGCCCGCCCTTCGCCCGGCTGCGAACCGAGGCAAACCGCCTTCGCCTTCGCCGCCGACACCGCCACGCCGCCGCGGCGGGGGCGAGTAGAATGCCCCGCCATGATCGCAGGCGCGGACAGGGCTTTTGCCGACATGCTGGTGGCACGCGGCGCCGTTCAAGAGGCGGACTTGGAACGCGCCCGGCAAATCCAGCAAACCGCGGGCGGCAACATCGGCGCGTTGCTGGTGGGCATCGGCGCTTTGTCCGAAGACGCGCTGCTGCGGCATCTTTCGGAGCATCTCGGCGTTGTCTACCTGCGCGAGGACGCGCAGTTGCCGGACCACCAAGCGGTGTACCGGCACATGGCGCAGTCCGCAATCAAGCTCGACTGGCTGCTGGACAACGAGGTGGTGCTTTGGCCCGCGCCGGATGGGAACGAAGACAACGGCATTGAGGGCGAGTCCGGCGGTCTTTGCTGCGCGGCCCGGGACATCCAAAGCCGCACGTTGTTGGAGACGCTCAACTACTTCCATCCGGGCGAGCGCATCGACTTTCACCTGATGGCCAACCACCAGCTCGACCGGCTGCTGGAGTACGTGCGCAAGGAACGCGAGATGGAGTCGCTGTTCTCCGGCGACGACGCCAAGCGGCTGCGCGAGCTGGCCGAAGAAGCGCCCATCATCGCGTTGGTGAACAACCTGCTCGCCCAAGCGGTGGACCTCGGCGCTTCGGACATCCACATCGAGCCGTCCGAGGAGCAGTTCCTAGTGCGCATGCGCGTGGACGGCATCCTGCACAGCCGCCTGACGCAACCCATCGAGCGGTTTCCGGCGGTGGCTTCGCGGGTGAAGCTCATCGCCGGCATCGACATCGCGGAACGGCGGCGGCCGCAGGACGGGCGCATCGGCGAGCGCATCTCCGGCAAAGAGATGGACATCCGCGTTTCCACCGTGCCGTGCGCCTTCGGCGAGTCCATCGTGCTGCGGCTGCTCGCCCAGGAACGCGGGGATTTGTCGCTCGCCAATCTCGGCATGGCGCCGGACCACTTGCAGATGTTCCGCGCATGGTTGGCCACCAGCAACGGCATCGCGCTGGTCACCGGGCCGACCGGCTCCGGCAAATCCACCACCCTCGCGGCCGCCTTGGAGGAGGTGGACGACGGCGTGAAGAAGATCATCACCGTTGAGGATCCGGTGGAATACCAGATGCCGAGCATCACGCAGATCCAAGTGCATGCGGAGATCGGCTACACGTTCGCCACGGCGCTGCGGCACATCCTGCGGCAGGACCCGGACGTCATCATGATCGGCGAAATGCGCGATTTGGAAACGTCCGAAATCGCCATCCGTTCCGCGCTCACCGGCCACGTGGTGTTGTCCACCCTGCACACCAACGACGCGGTGAGCAGTTTCACCCGCCTCGTGGACATGGGCGTGGAGCCGTTTCTGGTGGCGGCGCCCACCCGCGGCGTGCAAGCGCAGCGGCTGGTGCGCCAAGCGTGCCCCCGCTGCGCGACGCCGAGCGCCCCCTCCGCCTTGGTGGAGGACTTGCTGAGCGGCGTGCCGGCGGAATTGGCGGGGGACCAGTGGCTGCGCACGGAGGGCTGCCCCGCCTGCCAGCACACCGGCTATCGCGGCCGACTCGGCATCTACGAACTGGTGCCCATGTCGCAAGAGATGCAGGAAATGATCGTTTCCGGGGCGCACTTGAACGACCTGCGCCGCTTCGCGCACAAGGAACAAGGCCACCGCACGCTGTTGCAAGACGGCCTGCTCAAAGCCTCCCACGGCGCGACCACCACGGACGAGGTGCTGCGCTTGACACTGACGGAGGATGGCCGCACCGAGGCAAGCGAAAACGCCCAGCCACCTTGAAGGCGCGCCCTATCGGGCGCGTTTGGAGTTTGCTGCGCAAACTCAGTGCCCACCCTTTGGAGTGCTCCTCACAGGCGCGCCCTATCGGGCGCGTTGGAGTTTGCTGCGCAAACTCAGTGCCCACCCTTTGGAGTGCTCCTCACACTTGGTGCCAAGGCACACGCAGAGTTTGCGAAAGCCCCCCACGCCCCGGACAAGGCGCGCAGAGTTTTGCGAAAGCAAAACTCCAACGCGCCCCGCAGGGGCGCGCCTGCACCAAATTGGAACATTCCCCCTCACTCTGTTCTAATGGAGTGCTCCAAAAAGGCGCACATCGTCGTTCGCCACGCGATCCGTGGCACCGCGCATCAGTCCGCGCAACGGTGGAACACTTTTTGCCTAATTCCACTCCGTGGCAACCTACCGCGACATACTCGACCAGCTAACCACCGCCGTCGCCGTGGTGGACGCCGCGCACGACGACGTCTTCCGCGTGACCTATCTCAACCACTCCGCCGAGGATCTACTCGGCCGCAGCGCGACCCGCGCCAGGGGCCTGCCCATCGGCAAGTTGCTCGCGGACGCGCACGCCGCGCCGGCGGCGTTGCGGAAGGTCTTGGACACCGGCCGACCGTTCACGAAGCGCGAAGTGCCGCTCTACGTGCCCGAGGGCTTGGTGCGCGTCAACTACTCGATAGCGCCGCTCTCGGCCACCGAGCTGCTGGTGGAGTTCGAGCGTCTCGACCGTTTCATCCGCATCGACAAAGACGAGCGGCACGTCACCTTGCAGGAGACCATGCGCAAGCTGGCGCGCGGCCTCGCGCACGAGATCAAAAATCCGCTCGGCGGCATTCGCGGCGCCGCGCAACTGCTGGAGCGCCAATTGCCCGCGTGCGAGCGGGAGTACACGTCGGTCATCATGTCCGAGGCGGACCGGTTGCGGAAACTGGTGGATCGGATGCTCGGCCCGCACCGGCCGCCGGCCTTCGCCGCCGTAAACGTGCATCACGTCATCGAGCGGGTGGTGAAGCTGGTTCGAGCGGGGGCCGCGGCCCCGATCGCCTTCAAGCGCGACTACGATCCAAGCCTGCCGGAGGTCGAAGCGGACTTCGAGCAGTTGGTGCAGGCCACCTTGAACGTCCTTGGCAACGCCGCCTGGGCGCTGCGCGACGTGCCGGCGCCCGTCATCCGGCTGCGCACCCGCGTGATGCGCCAGTTCACCATCGGGACGCAGCGGCATCGCTTGGTGGCCAACATCGACTTCATCGACAACGGCCCCGGCGTGCCGCCGGAAATCGCCGAGCGCATTTTCTATCCCATGATCAGCGGCCGGCCGGATGGTTCCGGCTTGGGCCTCGCGATCACGCAGGGGATCTTGGCGCGGCACAACGGCTTGGTGGAGTGCGAAAGCGAACCGGGGCGGACGGCGTTTTCGTTCTATCTTCCGGCGCGCGGCGCCGCGGAGGTGACGGCGGGAGGAGCCAATGGCGCGTGAACGGGTGTGGATCGTGGACGACGACAGCGGTATTCGCTGGGTGTTGGAACGCGCGCTGGCGCAGGCCGGGTATCGGGTGGAATGCTTTGAACGCGCCGAGCCGGTGTTGGAGCGGGCGCGCGACGATGCGCCCGACGCCGTGGTGTCGGACATCCGCATGCCGGGCATCGACGGCTTGGAGCTCTTGTCCACGCTGGCGGACATCCACCCCGAGGTTCCCGTGATCATCATGACCGCCCACTCGGACTTGGACGCGGCCGTGAGTTCCTATCAGTCCGGCGCGTTCGAGTACCTGCCCAAACCCTTCGACGTGGACGACGCCGTGGCCACGGTGCGCCGCGCCGTGCTCCTGCGGCGGGAACAGGTTGGCGCGCCGCAGCCAACGCCAAAGGCGGAAAACGGCATCATCGGCAAGGCGCCGGCGATGCAGGAGGTGTTTCGCGCCGTGGGACGCCTCGCGCAGTCCAACATCACTGTGTTGATCGAGGGCGCGTCCGGCACGGGCAAGGAGCTGGTCGCCCGCGCCCTGCATCGCCATAGCCCGCGGCGGAGAGCGGCGCTGGTGGCGTTGAACATGGCCGCAATTCCCGCGGACCTCATCGAGTCCGAGTTGTTCGGCCACGAGCGCGGGGCGTTCACCGGCGCCCGGGAACAACGCGTCGGCCGCTTCGAGCAGGCGCACGGCGGCAGCCTGTTTCTCGACGAGATCGGCGACATGCCGGCAGAGGCGCAAACGCGCCTGCTGCGCGTGCTGGCGGAAGGCGAGTTTTTCCGCGTGGGCGGCCGCGAGAGCGTGAAAGTGGACGTGCGCATCATCGCCGCCACCCACCAGGATCTGCGCAGCTTGGTGGCGGAAGGCAGCTTTCGCGAAGATCTCTACCACCGCCTCAATGTCATTCGCGTGCATGTGCCCACGCTGGCCGAGCGGCGCACGGACATTCCCTTGCTCGCGGAGTATTTTCTCGCCCAAGCGGCGCGGGAGTTTGGCGGCGAGCGCAAGGTGCTGCGCGACGAGACGCGGGCGCATCTGGAGACGCTGCAATGGCCCGGCAACGTGCGGCAATTGCAAAACACCTGCAACTGGCTCACGGTGATGGCACCCGGACGCGAAGTTCACATCTCGGACTTGCCGGTGGAGCTGCAAACCGCGGCGGCGGTGGCCGCGCCGGCGGCGACCTCCGGGGACGAGAGCGGCGACTGGCGGGCTTTGCTGGCGCAGTGGACGCGCCGCAAACTGGCCACCGGCGACCGCGCCATCTTGAAGGAGGCGACGCCGGCGTTCGAGTCCACCATGGTGCGGGTGGCGCTGGAACACACCCAAGGGCGCAAGCGCGACGCCGCCAGCCTGCTCGGTTGGGGACGCAACACGCTAACGCGCAAGCTGGCCGACCTCGGCATTGACGCCTAACGCCGCGCGAAGATGACCGGCAGGGTGAAGGCCGCGACCGCGGGCGGCGGGCGTCTCGGCATTGCGCTGTATCAGCCGGAGATTCCGCCGAACACCGGCAGCATCATGCGCCTCGCCGCCAACACCGGCGCCACGCTGGCGTTGATCGAACCGCTCGGGTTCGAACTGGACGACACGCGCTTGCGCCGCGCCGGACTGGACTACCGAGACCTCGCCACCACAACCACCTATCCGGACTTGGCCGCGTTCTTGGCGTCCGTGGCGGGGCGGCGCGTCTTCGCCTTCTCCACGCGCGCCGAGCGGGCGTACCACGCCGTCGACTACCGGGCCGACGACGTGCTGCTCTTCGGCCCGGAGAGCAACGGCCTGCCGGACGCCGTGCTGCGGTCGTTTCCCCGGGATCGGCGACTGCGGATTCCCATGCGGGCGGGTTCGCGCAGCCTGAATCTCGCCAACGCGGTCTCCGTAGCACTGTACGAGGCGTGGCGACAGTTCGGTTTCGCGTAGGGTGTGCGCCCTGTCGGGCGCATTGGAGTTTGCTTCGCAAACTCGGCGCCTGTCGGCGGCGCGCCCTGCCGGGAGGGCGCCCTCTTGGGGCGCATTGGAGTTGCTTCGCAAACTCGATGAACTGACTTGCGGCAGCGAGCCTTCAGTTCACGGGTTCGCCGCCACCGCTATCGTCGCCACCACCGGCCTGCGCTTCGTGTTGGCGCTTCGCCTCGGCGTACAGCGCGTCGAAGTTCATGGGGTCGAGCATGAAGGGGGGCAGCGTGCCCTTCACAACCAGGCTGTCCAAGGTTTCGCGGGCGTAGGGAAAGAGGATGTTCGGGCAGGTGGCGGCAAGCACTTGGGCGCGCAGCGGTTCGTCCTCCATGCCTTCGAGCCGGAACACGCCCGCCTGCTGGATTTCCGCCACCATCACCACGCGGTCGCCAAGTTGCGCCTCCAAGGTGATGGTAAGGACCACCTCGAACCGCTCGCCTTCAAGGTGTCGGTTGCGGGCGTTGATGTCCACCTGCACCTTCGGGCGCCACGGCTCGGTAAACACCTCGGGTGCTTTCGGAGATTCGAAGGACACGTCGCGCAAGTAGATGCGCTCGATGCCGAGGTGGGGCGGAACGGGTGCCGCTTCGGCCACGTTCAGCCCCGCACCACCGGCATGTTCTGGTTGCGCCACTCGGCGATGCCGCCCTTCAAACGCGCGACCTGCTTGAAGCCGGCCTTGCGCAGCACGGTGCCGGCGGCGCCGGCGTGCTGTCCCATCTTGCACGCCAGCACCACAGGCTTCTCCTTGTGCTTCTCGATTTCCTTGAGGCGCGTCGCCAAGGAGCCGTGGGGCATGTTCACCGCGCGGGCGATGTGGCCTTGGGAGTATTCGTTGGGGTCGCGCACGTCCACCACCAATGCGCCGTCGCGGTTGACCATGTCCACGAGCTCCTGCGGGGAGACGGAGCGGCCGCCACGCGCCACCTCGTTGCGCACGAACAGCGCGAAGACCAACGCGAACGCGCCCACGAGAAGGGCGTGGTTGCCAACGAACTCGAACAAGCGTTCCATGCGTGGATTATACGCGACGGCGGCCCTGCAACATGGGCGCTTGCACAGACAGCGGCTGGCGCGCCGTCCTCCCGCTCGAGAGCGTCCTCTTGCGCCTTGTGGATGGCAGCAGTTAGACAGGCGACCGTCGTTGATGGATTACCGAGCGGCCTGTCCTCAGCTTGACGGGACCCAAGTTGTCGCAGCTATGCAGATCTTCACCTCTCAAGAGACCAGATGCGAAGGGCTCACGCCTCTTGGCGCGGCGCCGTATCCGTTAGCGGGCACTTGACCAACATATCGACAGCGGACGTCGCCGGCGACGGCCAGTAGGCGGTTGATCGCCGCCCAACAACGGCTACGGCCAGGGCCGGGGGACCTACGATCTGCGCCGGCTGCGACTGCGCGGCCTGACCGAGCGGGTGCCGCACTCGCCGATCACGCCGCCGCCAGCATGCCGAGCGGCAGCGCGTGGAAACGGATTCCCCGGGAGTGGAAGGGGAAGCGCTTCCTGTCCACCATAGAACAACACGCCCCGCTCGAACGCGCTTCCGGCGAAGTCCGCCAACGCCGCAAGCCCTTGAAGTCCTCTTGCCGCACGCTCGCGGACGCCTTCACTTCCACATCTGGTCACGCGGCTCACCCCCCGTTATAGCGAGGAATGCAACCTCTTAGTGCGAGAAATACACTCCATTAACGCGAGAAATCTCGGCCGGTGGGCACCCTGCCGGGCGCGTTGGAGTTTACTGCCAAGGGTGTGGGACATTGGGGGCAAGAGCGTCGAGAGAGCCATCGTGCCCTCAGACCGCGCGCCTTGCGGCACACTAAGCTCCCGCCGTTGAGCAGGCCTCTGCCGCGCTGCAGCAACTCCTCCGCGCTCGCGCAGCCGACCACCAAGTCGCCCACTTCCGCGAGCCGTTCGACGTCCTCCTCGTTCGCCAGCAGCGCCGCCAGCGCATCGCCCGTCGCGACGCCGAACCGCCGCGCCGCCTGGCGCCGCAGCAGCGCCCGCTCGCCCTCCACCATGCCTTCGGACATGCCCTGCCTTCTGCCTTCGGACATGCCCTCGGACATGCCCAGCCTCCTGCCCTCGTCGAGCGCCTCCCGGCGCCATTGCGCGACCGTTTCCGCAAGCATCCTCGGTTCCTCCATGTGGCGCAGCGCGCGCCGCAGTTCCTCTGTGTGTCCCGCGCCCGTCTCGTCGCCGCCGAAGCGCACGACCAGCATTCGCATCAGCGCGTCCGACAGCCGCTCCGCGAGCTCCGAACGGCCGTCCCGCCGCAACGCGCCGAACAACGCCGCCGCCAAGCCCGGCAGCTCCGCCGGCCGCCGGCAGCGCTGCAGGCGCAGCAGCGCCGCCGCCGGGTTCGCGTCGCCATCCTCCGCGGTCAGCGTCCCCGCGTCAAGCGTCAGCATCTCCAAATCCGGCTGCCAGCGCCGCAGCCCGGCCGGCGCCGGCGCGGTGAGCCGCCGCACGCCGGGCGGACGCCACCGGCGGTCGCCCGTGTAGACGAGCACCGGAAGCGCCGGCGGCAGGCCGGCGCCGGCCGGCAGGTCGGCCGCCATCTCCAAGCGCAGCAGCGCCACGTAGGCCTCCATGCGCAGCGCCATGCGCGGGTGCGGCGCGGATTGGAACTCCAGCACCAGCAACGCTTCCGCGTCCGGGCGCTCCGGCGTCGGCGCGCCCACGGCCCAAGCCATGTCCGCCACTCGCCGGCGGGCACCCCGTCCGACCGATTCGGCGGGCAGCCGCCGCACCCGCCACGCGTCCAGTCCGGCGACCGCGTCCTCCGGCAGCAGGGCGAGCAGATGGCGCACCATGTCCGCGTCGGCGAAGGCCACGCGGCTGATCTCGTCTTCGTACATTCCGCGAGCATGGACGGTCCGGGGCGGCACCGGAAGCGGACATTTACCACGCGCTCTGTGCGAGATCGCTGAAAATGCCGCGATGGCGGCATGCGCCGTCACGGCAGCCCGCCCATCGAAGTCGGCACGCGCTCGGATCGCCAAGCGCATGGAGCCGTCGAGACCGGGAGGGAAACCTGCGCCGCGCCCGGCCGGGCTGGATTGCCACCAAATATCGCGCACCCTGCAAAACTCGGCGCGTTTGCGGAGGATCGCGAACAGCGGGTTGTTTACGGTGGCGCCACCGCCAGCCGATCCACTTTCTGGAAGCCGCGCGGCAGCATGCGTCCGCGTCCAGCGCGGGCACCGATGTAGTTCGCCAGTTCTCGGAAACGCAACGTGAGGTGGCGGGCGCCGGCATGCGCCACGAGCTTGTCCTTCTCGCCGAGCGCGGCGAGGGCCACCACCCGCTCGGCGTCTTCCCGCAACGCCTTGGGGGGAATGCCCAGAAGCCGTTGGCCCTTGCCGCGGGCGAGCGCCGGCACCTGCTCCAAGGGGAACGCGAGCAATCGGCCGCGGTTGGTGGCCACGGCGACATGCGAGGCCGTCTCGCCCACCACCACCGGCGGCAGCGCCACCGCGCCGGCGGCCACGTTCAACACGGCTTTGCCGGCGCGGCTCTTCGATAGCGTGTCGGCCAAGGTGGTGGCGAAGCCGTAGCCGAGGTCCGACGCCAAGAGCAGTCGCGTCGCCGGCGCGCCGAGCGCCACGCCCACGAATCGCGCGCCGTCCGGCGGCTTCAGACGCCCGGTGAGCGGCTCCCCTTGGCCGCGCGCCGAAGGCAGCGTGTGCGCCGCGACCACGTAGGCGCGGCCGGCGGAGTCGAAGAACACGCACGCCTCGTTGCTGCGCCCGCGGGCGGCGGCGAGGAAGGCGTCGTCGCCGCGGTAGGCGAGTTCGGCGGCGTCGATGTCGTGGCCCTTGGCGGCGCGCACCCAACCCTTCGCCGAGAGGATCACGGTCACCGGCTCGGTGGAAAGCAAATCCGTTTCCGTGAACGGGCGCGCCTCCTCGGCGGTGGCGAGCTCCGTGCGCCGATCGTCTCCGTGCCGCTCGGCGTCCGCTTCAATCTCCTCCTTTATCAGCGCTCGCAGGCGTGTTGCGGAGGCCAGGATGGCGGAGAGTTCGGCGTCCTCGGCGGTCAGATCGCGCCGCTCGGCGTTCAGCTTCTCTTCCTCGAGGCGCGCGAGCTGACGCAGACGCAAATCCAAAATCGCCGTCGCCTGTTCGTCGGACAGCCCGAAGGCGGCCATAAGCCGTTGTTTCGGCTCGTCTTCCTCGCGCACGATGCGGATGACCTCGGCGAGGTTCCGATAGGCGACGAGCAAGCCCTCCAGCAAGTGCAGCCGGCGGCGGATCGCCTCCAAGCGGAACTCGATGCGCCGCCGCACGCAGTCCGTGCGGAAACGCAGCCATTCGGAAAGAAGCGCTTTCAGGCCCAGCACCTTCGGGCGCCGATCAAGGCCGATGACGTTGAAGTTCAAACGGTGGCTGCGTTCCAGATCGGTGGTGGCGAACAGGTGGCTCATCAAGCGCTCCACGTCCACCCGGTTCGAGCGCGGCGTGAGCACGAGGCGCGTGGGGTTCTCGTGATCCGACTCGTCGCGGATGTCCACCAGCATGGGCAGCTTGCGCGCCTGCATCTGGGCGCCGATTTGCTCCAGCACCCGCGACGGGGAGACTTGGTATGGCAAACCCACCACCACGACATCGCCGTTCTCGCGCACATAGCGGGCCCGGGCGCGCACCGTACCGCGACCGGTGGCGTAGGCTTCAAGCAGATCGCTTGGAGGCGTGATCACCGTCGCGTCGGCCGGGAAGTCCGGGCCCGGAACGTGCGCCATCAACTCCGCGGTGGTGGCATCCGGGTGGTCGAGGAGGTGCGCGCAAGCGCGCGCCACCTCGCGCAGATTGTGCGGCAGCACATCCGTCGCCATGCCCACGGCGATGCCGGTGCTGCCGTTCAAGAGCACCATGGGCAAGCGCGCCGGCAACTGTTCCGGCTCCTTCAGCGTGCCGTCGAAGTTCGGCGCGAAGCGGACGGTGCCGCGCGCCACCTCGCCGAGCAGCAGGTCCGCGTAGGCGGAGAGGCGCGACTCCGTGTAGCGCTGCGCCGCGAAGGACTTGGGATCGTCCGGCGCGCCCCAGTTGCCCTGGCCTTCCACCAGCGGGTAGCGGAACGAGAACGGTTGCGCCATCAGCACCATCGCCTCGTAGCAGGCGGCGTCGCCGTGCGGGTGGAACTTGCCGATCACCTCGCCCACCGTGCGGGCGGACTTGGAGAACTTCGCGTTCGCGTTCAAGCCGAGCTGCGACATGGCGTAGACGATGCGCCGCTGCACGGGCTTCAGGCCGTCGCCGAGATGTGGCAAGGCGCGCTCGCCGATGACGTACATGGAATAGTCCAAATAGGCGCGCTCCGTGTACTCGTGCAGGAGCATGCGCTCGACGCCGTCGCCCCCGGGGGCCACGCCGTTGGCGCCTCCTGGGTGCGAACCGTTGTGCTGTCCGGTGTCCATTCCCTGGCTCCTCTTGGATCTGTTTGCCACTCAAGAAGTTAAGCGGCGTTGGCGAGGTCTCCCTTGCGCTCCAGCCACTCGCGCCGATCGGCGGCGCGCTTCTTGGCGAGCATCATGTCCATCGCGCGCACGGATTCCTCTTCGGCGTCCACCGCCAGTTGCACCAGCCGCCGCGTCTCCGGCGCCATGGTGGTCTCGCGCAATTGCAATGGGTTCATCTCGCCAAGGCCCTTGAAGCGCTGCACCGAGGGCTGCGCCCGCTTGCCCTCGGCGGCGATGCGGTCGAGGACGCCTTCCTTCTCCGCCTCGTCCAAGGCGTAGTAGACCTCCTTGCCGACATCGATGCGGTACAGGGGCGGCATCGCCACATGGACGTGCCCGGCGCGCGCCAGCGGCTTGAAGTGCATGAGGAACAACGCGCACAAGAGGGTGGCGATGTGGGCGCCGTCCGAGTCCGCGTCCGCGAGAATGCAGATTTTGCCGTAGCGCAATCCGCCGAGGTCTTCCGAACCGGGATCCACGCCGATGGCCACGGCGATGTCGTGAACCTCCTGCGAGCCGAGCACTTGCGCGGGATCCACCTCCCACGTGTTGAGGATCTTGCCGCGCAAGGGCAGCAGCGCTTGAAACTCCCGGTCGCGGGCGCCTTTCGTGGAGCCGCCGGCCGAGTCGCCCTCCACCAGGAACAGTTCGCTGCGCTCGCGGTCGGTGGTGGCGCAATCCACCAGCTTGCCGGGCAGCGCCGGGCCGCTCGTCACCTTCTTGCGCACGACCTTCTTCGCCGCTTGGGCGCGGCGCTGCGCGTTGCCGATGGCGAGTTCGGCGATGCGGTCGCCTTCGGATGGATGCTCGCTCAGCCACAGGCTGAAAGCGTCTTTGGCGACGCCGGCCACGAACACGCCGCTTTGCCGGGAGGAGAGGCGCTCCTTGGTCTGGCCGGTGAACTGCGGTTCGGCCATCTTCACCGAGAGCACGTGCGCGCATTGCGGCCAGATGTCCTCGCCGGTGATCTTCACGCCGCGCGGCAACAGGTCGCGGAACTCGCAGTATTCGCGCAACGCCTCCACCAAACCGCTGCGCAATCCCGAAACGTGGGTGCCGCCGAGCGGCGTGGGAATGAGGTTCACATAGCTTTCGGCCACCGTGTCGCCGCCGTCCACGCGCCATTGCAACGCCCACTCCACCGCCTCGGCGTTGCCTTCCGCCTGATGGTGAAACGGCGTGGCCGGCAAACCCTCGCCATCGCCAAGCACGCTGGCGAGATAGCCGGCAAGCCCGGCCTCAAAGCACCAAGTGTCGCATTGCGGTTCTCCGCCGGCCGCCTCCACCGCCAAGGAGATGGTGAGGCCCGGACACAGCACGGCCTTGGCGCGCAGCAGGTGGCGCAGCTGGGGCAGCGCGAGGCGGGTGGTGTCGAAGTACGCCGCGTCCGGCCGGAAGCGGATGGTGGTGCCGGTGTTGCGCCGGCCCACGGTGTCCACCACCTCGAGCGGCGTGTGGGGCGCGCCTTGGCGAAAGCGCTGGACGTGGACCTTGCCGTCTTTCTTCACTTCCGCCACCAACCACTCGGAAAGCGCGTTCACCACGGAAACGCCCACGCCGTGCAAGCCGCCGGCGAAACGGTAGCTTTCGTTGTCGAACTTGCCGCCGGCGTGCAGCTTGGTGAGGATGAGTTCAACGCCGGTGAGGCCGTGCTCGGGATGGACATCCACCGGCATGCCGCGGCCGTCGTCCATCACCTCGATGGAACCGTCCCCGCGCAGGGCGACTTCGATGTTGGTGGCGAAACCGGCGAGCGCCTCGTCCACGCTGTTGTCCACCACTTCCTGCACCAGGTGGTTGGGATGCGTGGTGTCCGTGTACATGCCGGGCCGGCGCCGCACCGGCTCCAACCCAGACAACACTTGGATGGACTTGGCGGAGTAGTCTTTGTTCATGGAAGGTCTCGGTCCTTGAGATCAATGCGCAGATCGTAGTCCGCGACGCGGCCCACATGGGTGTCGACAGCGCCGTCGGGCGCCAGCGTCAGCCAGCGGTAGCCGGGTTTGGCGTGGTCGATGGCGAAGGTCGGCGCTTGGCCGCGGAACTGGAAGCACGTCGATGGTGCGCCGAGCAGCCGCGCGCCACCGCCGTTCCGACGGTGCCGCGGATCGTGCTGGAACGGCTGGTGAATGTGGCCGAACACATACGCGCTCGCGCCGCGGCCGGCGCTCGTGCCGGTCAGCACCGCCAACAGGTCTTGGCCGTTGTCGATGCGATGCTCGTCGAGCCACGGGCAGCCGATGGCCACCGGGCAGTGGTGTCCCGCCACCAGCGCCGGTCCGTCGCCGGCAAGCGCCGCCGCCAAGCGGCCGAGCTCGGCGCTGGCCACGCTGCCGCCGACCACGTCATCGACATGGGTGTCGACGCCGAGCAGACGCCAAGGCCCCACGCGCAGGTCCGCGGTGGGAAGCGCCTTGGCGAACGTTGCGCCGTGATCGTGGTTGCCGGGCACGCACAACAGCGGCCCTTGGAAATGTTCCCGCACCGTCGCCAGGAACAGCGCGTAGCTGGCGGCGGACGGGCGTTGCGCCAAATCGCCGGTGGCCAGCAGCGCGTCGGGCTCCCGCTCGGCGCACGCCGCGCGCAGAACCGCGTCAAGGCTGTCGCACACGCGCACGCCGAGCAGCGTGGCCTCGGGCCTCGGAAACAAGTGGCAGTCCGTTATCTGCAGAATGTGCAGCCTTTCCATGTGCTCCTCCATGTGCTCCCCGCGCGCCGGCACGTCCCTGTGCTTTCACTTGCCGCCTATGTTAACGAAGGCGGCGGGCGGGCGTCATCCAAAAGGCGACTCCGTTAAAGCTGCCGGCTCGATGTGTACAACGCCGCGGGTCAGGCAGAGGTTGAGGAACTCGGTGAGGAAGCGGTTGATTTGCGCTTTCTCGTCCGGGTGGCGCATTTTGTCATTGGGGTAGGTGTACACCGATTCGAACCGGCGCTGGCCCTGAAACTCGATCACTTCGGCGCAGCGCGCGTCGTGATAGAGACGCACTTTGACGCGCGTGGCCGCGATGCCGCGGCTTGGACTGTGCTGCGACACCGACACCACCGTGGTGTACCGATCGCGATCGATCACCTCGAACGTCGCGGCGGTCGCGTCGTCCGCGGCGTCGGGAGGGCCAAACACAACGCGAAAGACCCGCGCCTGCTCGTCCTCCAACGCCGGCAACAAGCGCACGATGCGCAAATAGTTGCCGTCGCACACCGCCAAGTGCGACCCCAAGTCGATGTTGTACGGCCGCCGCGGCCTCACGTTCCCCAAAACTCCCGGCTGGCGCGCCCGACTGGGCCGCGCTCGATTGGCGACGGATTCTAAACCCCCGTTCGTAGCGATAGGAAGCCTCGGAAGCCCAGGGCAATCGCATTTGGAATCCCGCGCCTACTCGCGCTTGCGGATGCGCCGGATCATGTCGAGCAGGAAGTTGTCGTCGCGCTGGGCGCGGGTGAACTTGCGGCGGATGGACCGCTTGTCGGGATGCATCCGCACGATGTTCAGGGCCAGCCGGCGGACCACCGCCAGACAGGCGGCGGAGTTGCCCTTGCGGTTGCGCGCCTGGTCTTCGTCCATCGACACGTCGAGCACCCAGTGCAGGCCGTTCTCGATCGCCCAGTGGGAGCGGACGGTGCGCCCGAAGCGCTCCGCCGAGGGCTTGGCGCTGAGCAGGTAGTAGCGGCTGTCGACGCTCTCCGAGCCGTCGGCGAGATGCCGCTCGGCGACGACCTTGCCGAAGGCCGAAAGACCGGGCCAGTCGTGGCGCTCTTGCAGCCAGTCGACGTCGTGGCAGACCGTCGCCGTGCGCTTCTCGACGCGCCCGTGGCCCTTGTCAACCTGTTGATGCGACAGGAGTTTCGCCGACGCGGGCGGGTTGTCCAAGTACTCCTCCACGTCCGCGCGCAGCGTCCCCTGGTTGCCCTTCAGCGCCAGCGCGTAGTCGCCGCCCTTGGCCACGATCGCCGCCGCCGTCCCGCGCTGCGCGCGCAGCGCGTCCGCCGTCACCGTCCGCCCCCTCACGTCCACCAGCTCCAGCAGCTTCGGCAGCGCCGGGATCTCGTTCGACTTGCCGTCCACCTCCATCTGCGCCAGCGTCAGCTTCGACTCCGCCGCGAACGCTTGCAGAAGGTGCGTCGGCGACCGTTCCGAGGCGTCCTCGAACGACCGCCGCAGCACCTTGCCGTCCACCGCGATCACGCCGCCGAGCCGGTCCGCCCAGTCCTGCGCCAGGCGCAGCAGCGCCGTCTGAAGACCCGCCGGGTTCAACAGTCTGAACAGCCGCGAGAACGCGTCGTGGCTCGGAATCCCGTTCCTCAGCGCCAGAAACGTCCGCAGCCACCGCTCCGCGGCGCATCCGTAGTCCTCCATCTCGACGCATGTGCGTCCGCCCGTGAGCATCGACAGCAGCGCGATCACCAGCATCTCGTGCAGGTCGTGGCGCTTGGCGTTGCCTCGCCTAGGGTCCTCAACTTCTTGAAAAACAAACAGAAGTTCCCGCATTCCGTCTCTCCCTCCTTGGATCGAGACGCCTATTCTGCACCATCCCCGCTCTCCGTGCCGCCCCACCTAATCCAAATGCGATTGCCCTGTCGGAAGCCTCGGTTGGCGCACTTCGGGTGAAACGTCTCTGTTAGACTCCATCGCCGCTCACGGCTTGCCACCGCGGCTCAAGGCCGCCGGCTCGAAACGCCGCCGCTGGCCGCCGCTTTTGGAAGGACTGCTCCATGAAGAACCTTGCCCCATCTCGTGACCGCGCCGCCGCACCGCGCCGCTTGCCAACATCCGCCACCTGCTTGCTCTTCGCCGCCGCCGCCGTGTTTGCCGCCGCGCCCGCCCGCAGCGCCGACATCGCCGAGATCTACGCCGAGGCGGTCAAGAACGATCCGGTGTTGGCCGGCGCGCGCACCAGCGCCGCGAACGTGAAGGAAGGCGTCGCGCAAGCCCGCGCCAGCTTCCTGCCGCGCGTCAACGCGAGCGCAAGCCGTTCCCAAGGCCGCTCGGTGCGCGAAGCCGGAGAAACCCGATTCGAAGGCCAGGTGGTGCGCACGCCGAGCAGAACCACCGACACCAGCCGCAACAACTGGGGCGCGTCGGTGTCGCAAGACGTGCTGAACTTGCCCTCGTGGTTTCTGTACCGGAGCGCGAAGGCGACCGCCGGACGGGCCGACTGGGATCTGCAGGCCGCGGCGCAGGACCTGATCATTCGCGTGGCGCAGGCCTACTTGGGCGTGTTGCGGGGCCAGGCGGCGCTGGAATCGGCGACCGCGGCGGAAGAAGCCGTGCAGCGGCAGTTGGAGCAGGTGCAGCAGCGCTTCGACGTGGGGCTGGTGGCCATCACCGACGTCCTCGAGTCCAAAGCGGAGTACGACAACGCGGTGGTGTTGCGGATACAGAACCAAGGCAACCACGACAACTCCTTCGAGGCGTTGCGGACGCTAACCGGCAAACCCTACGCGGAGGTGGACCGCTTGGCCGACGGACTGCCCATCGTCGACCCGTCGCCGGCGTCCGAGGCGGAGTGGGTGGCCGTGGCGATGACCGGCAATCCGCGCATCGGCGCGGCCCGCCAAAGCCTCAAGGCGGCCGAAAGCGATCTCAAAGCCGCGTATGCGGCGCCGCTGCCATCGGTGAGCGCCAGCGTCAACTACGGCGCCGGCGACGGCTCGTCCGCCTTCAACGGGCAGGTCTTCCAAGACCCCGGCTCGTCTTCGCTGACCTACTCGGTCAGCTTGAGCGTGCCGCTTTTCCAAGGGCTCCGGGAATACTCCGGGATGCGGCGCGCCCGCCTCGCGGTGGAGCAGGCGCGCCAAGGCCTGTTGCAGCAGGAGTTGTCCGTCGCCGAGAACGTGCGCAGCTTGTTCCGCACCGTGCAGGTGGACGTGGTGCGCGTGCAAGCGCGCAGCGAAGCCATCAAATCCTCCGAAGCGGCGTTGGAGGCCACGCAGACCGGCTACGAGGTGGGCACGCGCAACATCGTCGACGTGCTGCTCGCGCAACGGCGCTTGTTCGCCTCCCACTTCGACTACGCGAGCTCGCGCTACGACTACGTGTTGAACCTGCTGCGCCTCGAGCAGGCGGCCGGCAGCCTGGGCGATGAGGACATCGCCGAATTGAACAGCCACACGGACGCGGCCGACCCGGTGCGGGCGACGGGGGCCAGCGCGCCGTAAAGACCTCTGGTACAACGGCCATCAGGGCCACTCCAACAGCACGACCTCCTCTCGCAACTGTTGCCCCGTTGTCGTGGAGGGTCTGGTGCGAAAGAGGTCGATGCCGGCGACTCTGTAGCCGAGCGATTGCGCCAAGTCCGCCAGCAACTCGCCTGTTCGTATCATCACGCGAAGATAGGACGCTTGGTCGCCAACAACGTAAGCCAACTTCGCGCCGCGCTTTGAGGGCCGGCCGCAAGGACGCCAAGTGGCGTCGCATGCCGCCGAAGTACAGCTGGGTGACGCGAGCATACAGGCGTTCGAAGCCGGAGGTCTTGCCGAGCTTCAGCCGCCTGCGCTCGATCGCTTGTGAAATCTCCGCTATCGCCGCGTGGCTTGCCACTTCCTGATCGTCGGTGTCGGCTTTGTAGACCCCGCGCGTGTTCGAGCGCACCAGCCGCTGCTTGAGTGCCCGCAGCTCCTGCTTGCTGCGAATGAAACCAAGAATCACGGATTCCAACCGCACCGTCCGCGTGTAGTCCTTCTCATTCGGGTAGGGTGGCGACGTGATCACGGCATCGACCGAAGCCGCTTCAAGCACTTCGCCCGCGGCGCGCGAGTCCGCCAGGAGCACATCCGCGTTCGCATCCGATCGGAGTTCGTCGAGGTCGGCCGCATCGCCCGCATGTTCCGCAACCACGCCGACAGCACCGGCGCGTCCTGCTTGGCCTTTCCCACGCCGACTTCCGGCCCGAACTTGAGATTGCCGATGTTCTGCACAAGTGCCTTGGCCAGCGCCAGTCGAGCGTAGCGTCGTTCATGGCTGGTGCCACACTCGTCAATGGCGTCCAGCAACACCAATGTCCGGTGCAGCGGCAGTGGGCTGATGGAGTTTCGCAACAGCAGTTGCGCTTGTTCTTCCGGCAAGCGGCGCAACGCAGCACGAGAGCCATTGCGCTCGGCAAACAGCGGCAGATCAACATCCTCCACACCTTGCTCCGAGAAAGTCCTGGCGACTTGGGCGGCGACCGCGTCGGCATATTTCGTTAATGCGCGTCCGCGGTTGGCCCAATCCACCTTTACGGTGCTGGCGAAGTGCGCCAACGGGTTGGGCTCCAAGCCAACGCTTTGGATGCCGAGCTTCTTGCACTCCACCAGCGTCGTGCCGGTGCCGCAGAACGGGTCGAGCACCGTCTGCTCCGGCCCAAGGCCGAACCGCTCCCCGTAGTCGCGCACCAAATGGGGCGGAAACGACAGCACGAATCGATACCAGTCGTGAAACGCTCGATCACCCGCCCGCAGCCGGTTGCTCTCGGCCCGGTCAACAGCTCGACGTGGCTCAACCGCCGTGAGATTCATGAAGTCAGCACTCCGATTGAACTTCGGCCGTCTGCATCGCCATCGCTCGCTCGTCTTGTTTCCCAACGTCCCTTCGCTCGGTCTTCACCGTTGTGAACCGACAGCCATAGTATAGGCGTCCGTGGTTGTCGTTGCACCGAAACGACGACCCGCTGTTGGTAGCAAATACATTTGTCCGGTTTTTAGAGCACGTTATCTGTCCGGTCTTCGCGCCCCCCTTGAAGCGCCACTCGAGTGCGCTACCGTGCCGAGCGCGGACCCCGGAAGCGGATAGGCCGCAACACTGGCGCAAGCCGCGGGCGGCGACGCTGCCGGACCGGCCGTCGCCGCCCCTTTGCGCTGGTGTTCCCGTACTTCGGGGTTCGGGGCAGCGCCCCATATGCGTTAACTTGTTTGGGGCGGCAAAGTGCCCTAGGCTGATGTGCGGACGCACAGCGACAAGGAGGTCGCGGAATGGACGAGGACTGGGAGGTGTTGTCTTCGTTCCTGCCGTCGGACTGGCGGGAGCAGGCGGCGATTCACGGGGCGCTCAAGGGGCTGCGGAAGGACAAGTCGGCGGATGTTCTGCTGCGGATGCTGCTGATGCATCTGGGCTGCGGGCACTCGCTGCGGGAGACGGCGACGCGGGCCCGGCACGCAGGCGCTGCGGTTCCGCACGCCGGGCGGCAGGAGGCCGTTCGATCTGCTCGCGGCGGTGTCCGCTATCAAGCGCGTCGGGGCGGCCAGGTCGTGGCGGGCGCGGGCGGTCGGAGCCGACCGCGAGGGGGTGGTCGGGCGCGTGTGCGCGATGCGGAAGAGCGCCGAGGACGCCGAGCGGGCCAGGGAGAAGCTGCGCCGGCGGGCGTCGCGCAACGGCAACGAACTGCGCCCGGAGACGTTGGAGTTCGCCGGCTGCGTGATCGTGTTCACGACCTTCCCGGCGGACAGGTTCTCGGCGGCGGAGGTGCTGCGGTGGTACCGCGTGCGCTGGCAGGTGGAGTTGACGTTCAAGCGCTGCAAGTCGCTGGCGGGGCTGGGGCATCTGCCGAAGCGCGCCGACGACAGCGCCCGGGCGTGGCTCTACGGCAAGCTGCTCGTGGCCTTGCTGGCCGAGAAGCTGGCTCGCCGCGCCGATTCGCGCGCCGTTTCCCCCTGCGGCCGGGAAACGTTCGCGCAGCCCTTGGCGGGAGTTCAAGTTCGTGTTGAATCAAGTCTGCCGAGCCGTTGAACCAGCGATGTCGCTAGCCGAAATGCTGGATGAATGGCCAGACATTTCGGCCTCTCTGACCGAACCGCCACGCCGTAGAAAGCCGCAAATGTCGCAATACTTTGATTTTTAATGAAAAAACAAGTTAACGCATATGGGGCAGCGCCCCATATGCGTTAACTTGTTTGGGGAGGCAAAGTGCCCTAGGCTGGTGTGCGGACGCACAGCGACAAGGAGGTCGCGGAATGGACGAGGACTGGGAGGTGCTGTCGTCGCATCTGCCGTCGGACTGGCGGGAGCAGGCGGCGATCCACGGGGCGCTCAAGGGGCTGCGGAAGGACAAGTCGGCGGATGTTCTGCTGCGGATGCTGCTGATGCATCTGGGCTGCGGGCACTCGCTGCGGGAGACGGCGACGCGGGCCCGGCAGGCGGGAATCGCGGACATGTCGGACGTGGCGCTGTTCAAGCGGCTGAGGAAGTCGAAGGAGTGGCTGCGGGCGCTGTGCGTGGGGATGTACCGCGAGTGCGGCGTGGAGCTGGGCGCGTCCGGGGGCTTCCAGGTCCGCGCGTTCGACGGGTCGGTGGTGAAGGAGCCGGGGCGGACGGGTTCGCTGTGGCGGGTCCACTACAGCCTGCGGCTGCCGGCGCTGGCGTGCGACCACTTCGAGGTGACGAGGACGGAAGGCGGGGGATGCGGCGAGTCGCTGTCGCGGTTCCCGATCGAGCGGGGAGACCACGTGGTGGCGGATCGCGGCTACTCGACGTCCTCCGGGCTGACGCACGTGGACGCTGCTGGCGGGTACGCGACGGTGCGCGTCAACACGCAGGCGCTGCGGTTCCGCACGCCGGGCGGCAGGAGGCCGTTCGATCTGCTCGCGGCGGTGTCCGCTATCAAGCGCGTCGGGGCGGCCAGGTCGTGGCGGGCGCGGGCGGTCGGAGCCGACCGCGAGGGGGTGGTCGGGCGCGTGTGCGCGATGCGGAAGAGCGCCGAGGACGCCGAGCGGGCCAGGGAGAAGCTGCGCCGGCGGGCGTCGCGCAACGGCAACGAACTGCGCCCGGAGACGTTGGAGTTCGCCGGCTGCGTGATCGTGTTCACGACCTTCCCGGCGGACAGGTTCTCGGCGGCGGAGGTGCTGCGGTGGTACCGCGTGCGCTGGCAGGTGGAGTTGACGTTCAAGCGCTGCAAGTCGCTGGCGGGGCTGGGGCATCTGCCGAAGCGCGCCGACGACAGCGCCCGGGCGTGGCTCTACGGCAAGCTGCTCGTGGCCTTGCTGGCCGAGAAGCTGGCCCGCCGCGCCGATTCGCGCGCCGTTTCCCCCTGCGGCCGGGGAACGGTCGCGCAGCCCTTGGCGGGAGTTCAAGTTCGTGTTGAATCAAGTCTGCCGAGCCGTTGAACCAGCGATGTCGCTAGCCGAAATGCTGGATGAATGGCCAGACATTTCGGCCTCTCTGACCGAACCGCCACGCCGTAGAAAGCCGCAAATGTCGCAATACTTTGATTTTTAATGAAAAAACAAGTTAACGCATATGGGGCAGCGCCCCGAAAAGGCCCGAAGGGCCTTTGCGTCGCCGCGTTCACGCGGTGGCGACCGGCGAGCCGTCGGCCTCGTAGCGGCCGATGCGGCGCGGGCCGTGGAACACCGACAGCCGCCCGTCGGCGTGCTCGTGGACGCGGACGCGGCGGCGCACGAAGTGCCTGCCGTGCGGTCCGGGCGGGATTTGCAGCGACCGGTTGTTGTAGCTGACGCAGTTGTCGTGCCCGACCACGCGGTCCTCCTTGACGCACAGGATGTCGTCGAGGTCGACGCCGCCGAGCGGCACGAAGGCGTCGCCGGACTCCCGCGCCGGCGCCGCGAAGCGCTTGTTGTAGTCGGGCCAGAACCGCTCGCGCAGGTAGTTGTTGGCCGTCTCCATGTCGCGCACGCCTTCCAGCGCCAGCTCGTTCGGCAGACGCCCTTGGATTGTCCCGAAGTGCCGCTCCGAACGGCCCCGCGCCTGGGGCGAGTAGGACGGAATCATCTCGATGCCCAGCTCCCCCATCGCCCGCCCGAACTGCGTCGGGTTGCTTTTGTCCACCTTGCCGCCCGCCTCCGGCGTGTGCCAGTAGTGGCTGCCCCGGTCCGAGTAGAGGCTCAGGAACAGCCCCCGCCCCTCGGCCGTCTCGCGCACCCCGCGGAAGCTCGACCAGGTGCCCTCCTCCTCCACGAAGAAGCCCGAATACACCTCGCCCGTGGCGTCGTCCAAGGTCACGATCAGATCCCACACCGCGTCCGCCACCCACTCGTGCGTGGACCCGTCCTGATGCACCAGCATCCCGGGCAGCGGCGCCCGCTCGCGCTTCTTCCGGCGCCTCCCCCGCGTCCGGCCCTTGCCGACCAGACCCGCCTCCCGCAGCCGGCTCTTCACCCACGTGTACGACCGCTTTCCGCCGTGCTCCTCCCGGTACCGCTCGTGGAAGTGCGCCACCGTCCACCCCTCGTAGGTCTCCCGGTACAGCGTCTCCAGCCGCAGCACCTCGTCCGCCGGCGCCCGCAGCGACGACACCTGCGCCATCCGCTTGTCGACCAGCCCGTCGATTCCGTCTTCGTGGTACCGGTCAACGTACCGCCGGAACGTGCGCGGGCACACCCCCAGCAGCTCCGCCGCCTCCTCCTGCGTCAACCGCTTCTCCGTCCACCTTCCCAACGCCTCCTCGAATCTTCTCATCCTCGTCTCCTGCAACCATTTCGCCCGCTTCATCGACCTCCTCCAGAGGCGTCCAAAAGCGGACAATTTATGTGCTAGAAAACCGGACAGATTATGTGCTCCCAACACGAAACGACGACCCGCCTACCGAAAACAACGAGTTGGGCCACTCCGCAAGCGTCAGACCGTCCCAAAAAACTTCAAATCCGTTCCGAGTTGCGGAAGTCGGGTTAAGCTCCGCGGCCACCGGGTTCGAGCCACGCGCACAGGCGTTCGATCACCGCCGCGCGGGCGCCGCGATTCCGATCGACCACCGCTTTGGCGCGGCGGCCCTCCGCGCGGCGCCGGTTCGGATCCGCCAACAACGCCCCGACCATTCCGGCCAACTCGTCGGCGCCGGTCACCGTGTGCAAGCATTTCGCGGCGAGAAAGCGCGCGCATATCTCTTCGATCTTGAACCGCGCCGGCCCCATCAAGATCGGCAAACCGTGCGCGGCCGCCTCGATGGGATTGTGGCCGCCGGTGCGATCCAAGCTGCCGCCCACGAACGCGACCTCGGCCAAACCGTACAGGTGCGCGAGGGTGCCCATCACGTCCGCCACCAGCACTTGCGCGTCCGTCTCTCGTTTGGAAAGCAGCGCCGCGCCGAACCCGCGCCCGCGCGCCAAGCGGGCGACGCCGGCGGCCCGTTCCGTGTGCCGGGGCGCCGCGATCAAGCGCAGATTCGGGTGGCGCCGCAGCAATTGCCGGTGGGCATCGAGGACCACCTCTTCCTCGCCGGGGTGGGTGCTGCCGGCGATCCACACCGGCCCGTCGCCGCGCGGCAAGTCCCGCACGCCGAACGCGTCCGGCGGCAGCTCGGCGTCGAATTTCACGCTGCCGGTGGTGTGAACGCGCCGCGCGCCAAGTTGCCGGAAGCGCGCCGCGGTGTCCTCGTACTGGCACAGCACGGCGTCCAGACAACGCAGCATCGGCCGCGCGAGCCGCCCGATGCGCTGGTAGCCCCGAAACGAACGCGCCGAGAGCCGGGCGTTGACCAAGTAGACCGCCGCGCCGACGCCGCGCGCCTGCGCGATCAAGTTCGGCCACAGTTCCGTCTCCATCAACACCAGCGCGCGCGGCTGGACCGCCGCCAGGAACCGCGCCACGGCCCACGGGTAGTCGTAAGGGGCGTAGCAGTGCGCCACCGCATCGCCGAGCAGGGCGCGCACGCGGCCGCTGCCGGCGGGCGTCATCGTGGTGACCAGCACCGTCTCGGCTGGAAAGCGCTCCACCACGGCGCGCACCACTGGCGCGGCCGCGTTGGTCTCTCCCGCCGAGACAGTGTGGAACCACACGGCGCCGGGCGGCACGCCGGGGGGAACGCGCCCGAAACGCTCGCCGACGCGGTGGCGGTAGGCGCCATCCGCCTTCCAAAACAGACGCCCCCACACCCAAGGAAGGGCCAAGTGCAACAAGACGTTGTAGAGGAGTTTCGCCATGGGCGGTGTCTCGGACGCGGGCGGAACGTGGGTATGCTACTCAATGACTCGAAGACACGTCGGTCAAACCATGTCGCCGGATTCCCCCCACAGGCACGGAGTTTGCGGAGCAAACTCGAACGCGCCCCGCAGGGCGCGCCTAGTAGTGGACGCCGCGATCGTCGGCGCGGGAATCGCCGGGTTGTGGCTCGCCAACCTGCTTGCCAACCGCGGGTTGTCGATAGCGCTCTGCGACGGAAATCCGGTCGGGGGCAAGCAGACCGCGGCCTCGCAAGGGATCATCCATAGTGGCGTCAAGTACGCCTTGGCTGGCCCAAGCACGACTCCGGGGCCGCTGGCGGAGATGCCGGCGCGTTGGCGCGCCTGCCTCGCCGGCAACGGCGAAGTGGACTTGCGGGGCGTGGCGGTGCGAGCCGAACACATGCACTTGCTCGGCGCCGGCGCGGAAGCGGCGCGGGTCGGACGGCGCGCGTCGCTTGCGCTCGCCGATTTCGTCGTCGACGTGCCCGCGCTAGTCCGCCGCTTGGCGGAACCGGTGCGGCATCGGCTGCTCGCCGCGCCGGTGGACGCCGCCGCCGTGGCGCTGGGAGCGAGTGGCGCCGCGCGGATCAAGATTGGCGACCGCGAGCTGCGCGCCGGCGTGTACGTGTTCGCCGCCGGCGCCGGCAACGAAGCGTTGGCGCGGCGCATCGGCGCGGGCGGGGCCGTGATGCGCCGCCGCCCCTTGCGCCAGACCCGCGTGCGGTTGCGCGCTGCGGCGCCGACCGTGTTCGCGCACTGTGTGGGCTCGGCGTCCGGCGCGCAGCCGGAGTTGACCGTGACCAGCCGCGGCAACGCGCTCCATGTTGGCGGCGCAATAGCAGACGATGGCACCGCGCGCGGCGAGGCGGAGCATCTCGCGGCGGTGCGCGCCGCGTTCGCCGAGCACCTGCCGGCCGTGGATCTGACCGGCGCCGCGTTCGACACCTTGCTGGTTGATCGCGCCGAACCCGCCGCCGGCGAACTTGGCGACGCGGCGGACGCCTTCGTGCTCCGCCACGGCAATTGCCTGATCTGTTGGCCCGTGAAACTCAGCTTGGCGCCGCGCCTCGGCGACAAGGTGCTGGCGGAGCTTGCGGACTTGCGGCCCACTGCCGCCGCGTGGCCGGGCAATGCCGACGTGAGCCTTCGCTACGCCACCGCTCCGTGGGCCACGGCGCACGCTCAACGCGGGTAGCGCCGGCCGCCGCTTGGAAGGTACGATGGCGTGGTGAGCGCGAGTCGATTTCCGTTGCCGGTCAAGATGCCGGCGCTTGCCGCCGGCGTCTTGTTTTCGCTTGCCGCCGGAGCGACGAGCGTCGATGAGACGTTGGAACGCATCTATCTGGAGCACCAACTGCAAGGGACGCTTCCATCCGTGGACGTCGAAACGATCGCCCCGCCGGTGGCCGGGGCGGGTTGGCTTCTTTGGCTGCCGCTCGCCGTCGTTGCCGCCGTGTTGTTGACGGCGTGGCTCGCGACCGTCGACTGGGCGCGCCTGCGCGAGCGGCGTCGCGGCCGCACGGAAACCGTTGCCGCCCGGACGAGCGCCAACAGCGGCCAAGAAGGGTTGGACGCCGCGGACGCCCATGCGCGGGAGGGCCGGTACGGTGCCGCCATCCACGCCTTGCTGCTCGGCGTCTTGCGCGGCTTGGCCGATGTCCAGCGCTGGCCGGCCGCGGCCACGGCGCGCGAAATCGCCTCCAAATACCTGCCGACGGAAGATCTGCGATTGCTCGTGTCGGCTGCGGAACTGGCCCATTTCGCCGGGCGCCCGGCGTCCGAAGCCGACTATCTCGCCTGTCGGGCGCGGGCGCGCCGCTTGCGCCAGAGCGCATCCCGCAGCCGGGGCAAGCATGGCGACTAAGACGAAGGCCATTTTCAGCCGCCGCACCGTCGTCTGGCTGGTGCTCACCGGAGGCGCGGCGTTCTGCGTCATGCTGACGTTGATGGTCACGGGCGATCCGGCCGGCGGCAACGTGACCACGAGCAGCGTGTTCTCGCGTTCCGCCGTGGGCCACATGGCGCTTGCCGAGTGGCTGCGCGCGCAGGGGCGCGAGGTGAAGGTGAACCGCAGCCGCAAAGCGGTGGACGTGGCCGCCAACGACCTGTTGCTGATTCTCGCCCCCAACACCGCGGACCACGACATCGACCACCTGGGCGCTCTCGTCGCGGCCGCGTCGGCCAAGGGTTGCGCCGTTCTCATCGCCTTGCCCAAGTGGCGCACCTCCCCGTCGGCAGCGACGCGGGGTTGGATTTCGCGGGCCACCATGATCAACTTGGAACGCGCCGCCAAACCGCTTGCGGCCGTGCCCGCATTGGCGAATGCCACCGTTGTGCGGGCGGCCGACGTGCCCGGCTGGCGCAACGCGATCAGCGCCGCGGCGCCGCGCATCGCGCAGCCGCAACTCATCGACCACGGAGATCTCGATCCGCTTGTCTCTTCGGCGGACAAGATGCTCGTCGGCGAGGTGCCAAACACGCGCTTGGCAGTGCTGTCGGACCCGGACTTGCTTGCCAACCACGGTCTGCGGCGGGGCGGCAACGCCGAATTGACGCTGGCGCTCTTCGACCGCCTCGTGCCTCCCGACGGCGCCATCGTGTTCGACGAGACCCTGCACGGCTTCGCCATCGTGCCGAGTCTTTGGCGGTTGTTGTTCCAGCCGCCCCATCTGGCGGCGACGCTGCTTGCCCTTGCGGCCATGGCGTTGACCGTGTGGCGCGGCGCCGCGCGGTTCGGCGCTCCGCTCGACGCGCGCGCCGGCGCTGCTTTTCGCGGCGGCCACGGACAGTTGATCGAAAACGCCGGGCGGTTGCTTTGCGCCGGCGGTCATGGCGCCTTGTTGGCGCAGCGCTACGCCGAGATGACCGTGGCCGAGGCGCGCCGCCGTCTCCACCTGCGCCAAGAGCCCGTCGCCACGGACGCCGCTTTCGCCACCCTGAACGCCGTTGGCGAGCGGCGCGGTGTCCGCGCGCGCTTGCCGGCGAACGTGGACAAGCAGCGGCCCCTCGCCTTGGCGCGCAGCTGTCAACGCTGGGCGCGGGAGATGTTCGGTGACGCCTGAGGGCGCCGAACACGTCGCCGCCGCCATCAAGGCGGAAGTCCACAAGGCGGTTGTGGGGCAGGACTCCGCCTTGGACTTGCTGTTGGTGAGTCTGCTCAGCGATGGGCACGTTCTCATCGAAGGGGTGCCCGGCACGGCCAAAACCATGCTCGCCCGTTGTTTCGCCGCCAGCCTGGCGCTCGACTTCGGGCGCATTCAGTTCACGCCGGACCTGATGCCCGGCGATGTGCTGGGCACCAACCTTTTCAACTTCGCGGACAACCGCTTCACGCTCACCAAGGGGCCCATCTTCACGCAGATGCTGCTCGCCGACGAGATCAACCGCACGCCGCCGAAGACGCAAGCGGCGCTGCTGCAGGCGATGCAGGAGCGGGTGGTGACGATCGACGGCGTCGATCATCCGTTGGATGCCCCGTTCATGGTCGTCGCCACGCAGAATCCGGTGGAGCAGCAGGGCACCTACCCGCTGCCGGAGGCGCAACTCGATCGGTTCCTGTTCAAGCTGGTGGTCGGCTATCCCGAGCGCGACGAGGAGCGCCGCATGGTGCGCCAGCACGGCCACCGCACCACCCTCGGCGCGCCGGCGGACTTCGGCATCGAGGCGGTGACCACCGCCGCCGAGTTGTCGGCCCTGCGCCGCTTCGTGGAAGGCATCCGCTTGACGGACGACTTGATCGACTACGTGCTCGACTTGGTGTGCGCCACCCGCGAGCATCCGGGCCTGTCGTACGGCGCATCGCCACGCGCCGCGAACATGCTGGCGAGCGCCTGCCGCGCCTTGGCCGCCATCTGCGGCCGCGACTATGTGGTCCCGGACGACATAAAGGCGCTTGCGGCGCCGCTCTTGCGCCATCGCGTGGTGCTGTCCCCGGCGGCGGAGATCGAAGGCCGCGATGCCGACCGCGTCGTTGCGGAGATCGTGCAACAGACGCCGGCGCCCAAGTGATCCACCCCACGGCGCGCGCCGCCGTCGCGCTTGGGGTCGCCGCGCCGCTGGCCTTGGCTGCCGGCTTGGCGGCACCCGCCGCCTGGCCGTTCGGAATCGTTTGGCTGTGCGTTGTGTTGGCGGCGCTCGGTCTTGACGTCTTGGCGCTGCTGACCGCGCCGCACGTCCTGGTGGAGCCCCGCTGTCCCACCGCGTTGCACGTGGGCGAACGGGAGACCGCCACGCTCGTGCTGCGCGGGGAGCGCCGGTCGGCTCTCGATGTGCTCGTCGACGTCGAAGGGCCGGCGGCGCCCATCCTGCCGTTCGCGGTTGCGGCTGGTGCGGAAACCAACATGGAGGTTGCTCTTCCGATTCGCACCGAGCGGCGCGGAACCGTTCGCCTGGCCGCGGTGTGGCTCCGGCGCTCCGGGCCGCTCGGTTTCGCCACGCGCTCCGAGCGCCGCGCCCTCGGCGTCGATGTGCCGGTGCTGCCGAACATTGTGGCGGTGAAACGCCAAGCGCTCGCCTTCGCCGCCGCGGACGCCCCGCTGGGCGCCAAACCGCAATACCAGCGCGGCAGCGGCACCGAGTTCGAGGCGTTGCGCGACTACGTGGCCGGCTTGGACACGCGCGCCATCGACTGGAAGCACTCGGCGCGCCACCGCGCCTTGGTTTGCAAGGAGTTCCAGACCGAACGCAACCACCACGTCGTGCTGGCGCTGGACACCGGCCGGTTGATGGCCGAAGTCGTCGATGGCGTGACCAAACTCGACCGCGCTTGCACCGGGCTTCTCCTCTTGAGCTACGTGTCGCTCAAAGCGGGCGACCGGGTGGGCTTTTGCGCCTTCGACGCCCGCACGCGGGCCTTTCTCGCGCCGGCCGGCGGAATGTCCACGCTGGCGCATGTGCAACGGGTCGTCGCGGCCATTGACTACCGCTCGGAGGAGACCAACTTCACGCTGGCGTTGAGCGAGCTGGCGGGAAGGCTGACGCGCCGCTCGCTCGTCATCGTCGCCACGGACTTCGTGGACACGGTGACCACCGAGCTCATGGTGCACAATGTCGGCCACCTCGCCAAGCGGCACTTGGTGTTGTTCGCGGCGCCCGCGGAGACCTCGCTTGCCCGCCACCTTGCCGCCGAAATCACCGACTTGGAGGACGTCTCGCGCGCCGTGGTCGCGCACGACTTGCTGCGCGAGCGGCGCACCGTGTTCGCGCGCTTGGCGCGGCTCGGCGTGCTGTGCGTGGAGGCGCCGGTGGAGCGGCTCGGCCCCGAGCTCATCAACCGCTATCTCGCCATCAAAGCGCGGGATCTCATTTGATGGCGGACGACGCGCTTGCCAGCCAGCGTTTCCGAGAGGAGCGGCAGCAGAGTTGGCGGCAGCTCGAAGCATTGGTGCGGCGGGCGGAGCGCGATGGCCTCAAATCCTTGGATGCATTGGAATTGCTCAGCATTCCAATGCTCTACCGCGCTTGCGCGTCGTCGCTGTCGGTGGCGCGGAGCATTTCGTTGGACGCCAGTCTGGCGGCGTATTTGGAGTCCTTGACGAGCCGCGCCTACTTCGTGGTGTACGGCGCGCGGGTCGGCCTGCGCGCGTTGGTGGGCGCGTTCGTGGCGCGGAGTTTTCCGGCGACCGTGCGCGCCGCCCGGTGGCCGATTCTGTTGGCCGCGGGGTTGATGTTCGGCGGCGGCGCCGCCGGTTGGACCATCACCGCAACCGACAGCGCGTGGTTCGAGGCGTTCGTGAGCGCGGAGATGGCCAGCGGCAGAACGCCGGCCGCCACGCGCGAGGAGTTGGCGGCAACGCTGTTCGACAAGCCGCCGCCCGGCGAGGCGCTAGCCGCGTTCGCGTCGTTTCTGTTCAGCAACAACGCCCGCGTGGGCATGCTGTGTTTCGCGTTGGGGGCGGCGTTCGGCGTGCCGGTTGTGCTGCTGCTGGTCTACAACGGCTTGGTGCTCGGCGCGATGTGCGCGGTCTTCGCCGGCAAGGGGCTGACGGTGGAGTTCTTGGCTTGGCTCGCCATTCACGGCACCACCGAGCTGACCGCGGTGGTGATCTGCGGGGGCGCCGGATTCCACTTGGCGGGCGCCATGATCGATCCCGGCCGCCAGTCGCGCTTGGCGGCGTTGGCGGCGCGCGGACGCAGCGCCGCGGTGTTGGTGCTCGGCGCCGTGTTGATGCTGGTGTTCGCCGCGGTCTTGGAAGGATTCGGCCGCCAGCTCGTCACGGACACGGCCATGCGCGCCGGCGTGGGCGGCGCCATGCTGGCCGGTTGGTGCGCGTACTTCGCTTGCTGCGGACGGCGGCGGCGCGCGCCGGCGGGAAAGACAACGGGGCCGGGAGGATGACGTCCGACTTGGCGGCGCGCCGCGTCATCGAGACGCCGGAAGGCGTGGGCGTGGTCGTGGAGCTGGCGGACCTCGGCACGCGCGCGGCCGCCCTGCTCATCGACTTGACCATCATCGTCTGCTCCGCGTTGGTGGCCGGATTGGTGTTGCACTGGTTCCTGCTGCCGCTCTTCGGCACCCACGCGACCACCGCGTTGTTCGTGTTGTTGTCGTTCTTCCTGCGCTGTCCGTATTTTTTGTGCTTCGAACTGCGTTGGCAGGGGCAGACTCCCGGCAAGCGCCTGCTGGGATTGCGCGTGGTGGACCGGCGTGGCGGCCCGCTCTCGCCCACCGCGTTGGCGGCGCGCAACATCATGCGCGAGGTGGAGGTGTTTCTGCCGGTGGCCCTGTTGGTGTCGCCGCCCCCCAACATGAGCGGCGGAACGTGGTTGTTCTATTCGGCGTTGATCTGGGCCGGCGTCTTCGCGTGGCTGCCGATGTTCAACCGCGACCGCCTGCGCGTTGGCGACATGGTGGGCGGCACTTGGGTGATCACCGCCCGCCGCGCGGCATTGGAGAGAGATTTGGCCAAGCCCGCGAATGCGCGCCAAGCCGACGCGTTCCACTTCGCCACCGCGCAGTTGAACGCCTACGGCATCGCGGAACTGCAGGTGCTGGAGCAAGTCTTGCGCGGTCCCCGCACGCTCACCACGCGCACCACCAAGAACGAAGTATGCGACCGCATCCGCGCCCGCATCGGCTGGCAGGCGCCGGTCGTTGGCGCCGACGTGGACGACTTCCTCGCCGCCTACTACGCCGCTCTGCGGGCGCATTTGGAACGCCGCGCCCTGTTCGGCGATCGCCGGGCGGACAAGCACGCCGCCGCGACGGCAAGCACGGAGAACCCGCCCGCGGCCAAAGCCGCGCGGCAAAGCGCCTGGGGCGATTGACGTTCCGGGCCGCTGCCGTCAATCGAACACCTTTGCGATGGCCCCGTCGGGCCCATCGCGGAGCACACGCAGGCGGTGGTAGGCAACCGCCACCACCGTTGCCCACGGTGGTTGCACCAAGACGCTCAAGAGAATGGTCAAGAGAGGCGCCAGAGACGGCGCGGAGATCGCAAGCGGCAATGTCGCCAGCACCGCAACCGCGATCACCGCGAGCAGGAGCAGCATCGTCAGGCCAAGAAGCGGCCATTTGTGGCCGGTGGTCAGTTGATGGCTGCGCGGCAGCGCCGAGCCGAGGCGGCGCTCCACCACCGCGGCCGGAAGCGCCACCCAGAACATCAGGAAGAGCACGACGCCGGGGATCACGAGGAGCAATAGGCCAAGACCGGTGGCCAAACCGACCAAGAGCGCGGCAACGACGGCATAGGGAGTGCCGCGGAACGCCTGCGTCACCAACTCCGCAAATGCGGGTCGCCCGCCGCGCAGATCGCGGATCACGCAATACGTCACCGCCGCTTGGAGCCAGTACGCGCAAGCGGGCGTAATGATCGATCCGAACAACGCGAACAACAGCGTCAACACGGGGTCGTTCGCGCTGAGTGTTGCGAGCGCGTCTTCGGCGGCCAGCCAAACGCAAACCGGCGCATAGGCGAGCAACGACAAGCCGGCCAGCGGCAGAACGTTGCGCGCATACGCGGCGAAGGCCGCGCGCAACACGTCGCCTATCGCGAATCGATCAACTTCGTCCAAGTGTCCCCCTGCCGCTCGCCGCGTCCGCGGCGTCGTCGCGCGGCGCGCTATTCGAAAACCCTGGCGACGACGTTGGAGCTCGCTCCCTCTTTGAGCACCCGCAGATCGTGGTAGCAAACGGCACCGACCACCGCGCCGATGCTCGCCATCGCCGCCGTGACAAGCGCGTCCATGAGCGGTCCGAATCGGGGCGCCAAGTCCGACACGATGGCCGGCAACACCATTGTGCAAGCGAATCCGAACACGCCAAGGAGAATCGCGATCCCGAATATCTGCATCTTGTGCCCCGACGTGAGTTGGTGGCTGCGGCGCAACGCGGAGCCGTAGCGGCGCTCCACCACCGCCGCCGGAATGGCAACCCAGAGCATCAAGCTGACAATGACGCCGGGCACGATGAGGAGCAGCATGCCCGCCACGGTGGCGAGGCCGACCAGCACCGCCACCACCAGCACGCGCGCAAGCGTGCGCCAAGACTGCAAGACCGCTTGCGCCAATGTTGGCGGACCGGAGCGCAGGGCGCGCACGACGACGTAGGTCATGCTGCCTTGGATCCACGCGCCGCAAAAGGTGAAACCCGCCCAATACCAAATCATGGATTCGTAGAACGCCCTCCACTGTGGCACCAACGCGGAAAGAAACGCGCGGCTCTCTTCAGGGTTTTCCGGCGGCAGCGGCAGGGCGGGAGGGTCCGGCAGGGGGTGCAGCGCGATGAGCACGAAGAGCGGCAGGTAGGTGAGCAACGTCAGCGCGACGACCGTGAGCAAGTTCTGCCCATAGACCGCGATGGCGGCGCGCAACACTTCGCCCACTTGGAAACCATGCACTTGGCGCAATGAAAGCCCTCCCTTCGTCAGCCCTGAGCAACGTTCACCAGTTGGTGAACGCGCCGTCCGGTCGGCGGAGCTCCGGCGGCCAGCTGTCCAGCGGCGCCGGCCGCGCCTCGGCCAGCGTCTCGTCGAACGCGACGCCAAGGCCGGGCACGTCGCGGCAGGCGGCGTAGCCTTGCCGCCACTCCACCTGCGCGGGAAACAGATCCGCGGCGAACGATCCCGGCGCGCGCGGCATCTCCTGCACGCCGACGTTGGTGGCGGCCATGCAGAGCGCGACGCCGGCGGCGGCGCTCACCGGTCCGAGCGGATTGTGCGGCACGATGTCGATGCCGTGCGTCTCGCACCAATGCGTGATCTTGAGCGCTTCCGTCAGGCCGCCGACAATGCCGAGGTCGATGCGGGCGTAGCGCACCAGTTCCTCTTCGATGACCTCGCGGAAGGCCCACTTGGAAGCCCACTGCTCGCCGGCGGCGATGGGCACGTTGACGTGTTTCTCCAACGTCCGGTAGCTGGCGGGGTTTTCCGAGCGCAGCGGGTCTTCGATGAAGAACGGGTGAAACGCCTCCAGCCGGTTGCAGAGGTCGATGGCCGACGCGGTGCCGAGCCGCGTGTGGACGTCCAAGCAAAGCTCCACATCGTCGCCGACGGCGTCCCGCACCGCCGCCATCTGCGCTTCGGCGACCCGCACCGCGGCGGCGGGCTCGATCACCTCCGGCTGCTCGGTGCCGGTCGGCAGGTTCCAGCGCAGGAACCGCCAACCCGCCGCCACCGCGACGCGGCAGTTCTCCAAGAGTTCCGCGGTGTGCTCGGCTTGCACGTGCGGATAGCACACCACCTTGTCGCGCACCGGGCCGCCGAGCAGCCTGTACACGGGCAAGCCCAGCGCCTTGCCTTTGATGTCCCACAGGGCGATGTCGATGGCGCTGATGGCCGAGCAATACACGCGATCCGCCGGAAAGAAGCCGGCGCGGAACATGCGTTGCCAGACCCGCTCGGTGGCGAACGGATCCTCGCCGACCACGACTTGCGCAAGATGCCGCACGGCTTGGCCGATGGCGCCGCCCCAATGCCCGATGCCCACTTCGCCGAGGCCGTGGACGTCCGCGTCCGTGGAAACTTTGACGATGATGTATTTGCGCGCGTCGCTTTGGCAGCAGAAAGTCTTGATGTCGGTTACCTGCAACGCCGCCTCCCGCCGCCGCTGTTCGTTGCCGCAATGCTGCCACAAGCCTTGACGCAATTGCGCTGGCTGCGGATCTTCGGCGCTATATCGCCCAGCCGTCCCAGATGTTGTCCGCGGTTGGCGGCACGTCCTCGCGGAAGTTGCGCGTGTCCACCCACCACTGGTACTTCGCGCCCGGACCGAACTCGTCGTCGTCATAGTAGGTGAAGCCGGCGCGCTGGTAGTCGCAAGGCACGATCAGGCGCACGGCGGGCCGGTCCGTTCGCCCCGATTGGTTCACGCCCGCCGAATGGAGAACGCGCGGGTGCCAGAACACCACATCGCCGGCGTCGCCGGCGAACTCCACCGGCGTGATGTCGCGCAGCGCGGCATCGCGCGCAAGACGGAAGCCCTCGCCGCGCGCGGCGGACATCCGGCCGCCATGCACCGTGTCCCAATGCGGGTGCAGCAGCAGATGCGAGCCGGGCCAGAGCGTGAAACCGCCGCAGCGGGGGCGCACCTCGTGCGGCATCACCATGGCGGCGAGCTGCGCCGCCATGTAGTCCGCATGCGGCGCCAAACCACCCGCGGCGCCGGGCGGTCTCGGCAACACCGCGTAGATGCCGCGCACGCGGCGCGCAGGTTGCACGGGCGCGCCGAGGAAGGCGCGCGCCACCGCCAGCATGTGCGGATGGTTGGCGATGCGCTCGACGAGGAACGGCTCCGTGCCCACCCCGGCGGGGCCGGGCGAGCGCATCTTCCAGTTGCCGTCGGCGAGGCGGCCGACGCGGGCGACAACGTCTTCCGTCCACTTCTCCCGCGGCGCTTCCAGCCAACTCGCCGGATCGTCCCGCCGCAGCGTGCCGGGCGGCGCGTTGCGCCAGAAGTGATCGATCACTTGGGCGAACGTCTCGGCGGTGTCCAGCAAGCGGCGCTTGACCAGAAATCCGTGTTCTTTGAAATGCGCCGCTTCGGCGGCGGAGAGCGCCGGCGCCGAACCGGCGCAGGGCGGGTCCACGAACTGCTGCGGCTCGCGGATGGCGATGTCCGCGGCTTTCGGCTGCGCGGTCAGGTGGCCGGCGTTGTATTCGGTGTACTCCATCGCATCAATCCCTCTTGCAGGCAAGTGGCCGCCAGCTTGCCGCGGCGCGTGTAGAACCGTCCGCGCGCGAGGCCGCGACCGCCGCCGGTGGCCTCCACCTCTTGGGCGAAGAGCAGCCACTCGTCGGCGCGGGCGGGGTGGTGGAACCACATGGCGTGATCCAAGCTGGCGCCGTCGAAACCAGGCTCCTGCCAGCGCCGTCCGAGCGGCAGCGGAATGTGATCCACCAAGGTGGTGTCGGACAAGTACGCAAGGGCTGCTTGGTGAACCGCGGCACAGTCCGGCAACCGCTCGCGCACCCGCATCCACATGAGTTGCGCTTCCGTCACCGGCTCGCCTCGCCCGGCGTGCGGCGGATTGACATAGCGGATGTCCACCGGCCGCGCCGCGCCGTGCCAAGTGTCCGCGCCCGTTTGGGCGAGGGTGAAATCCTCGTAGGTGTAGGCGACTTGCTCCGGCGCGGGCGCGTCGGGCATCGGCGCGCCGGCGTAGGTCGGTGTTTGCGCCGGCGCTTGGAAGGAGGCGAGGAGCCGAAACCGCTCCTTGCCGTCTTGCTCGGCAGTCACCTCCCGATGGGAGAACGAGCGCCCGTCGCGCAGGCGCCGCACCGCGAGCCGCGTTGCCTTCGCAACGTCCCCTGGGCGGAGAAAATAGCCGTGCAGCGAGTTGGCGGCGCGGTCGTCGTCCAGCGTTGCCCGCGCCGCCGCCAGGCATTGGGCAAGGTACTGGCCGCCAAACACCCGCTCGCCACCTTCCGGCGAGTGGGGAGCGGTGAATGCGGCGTCGGGGCCGCGCGTCAGCGCAAGCAAGGAGGTGAACATCGGCGCCAACGTCTGTTCGCAGATGGGTTTGGGCTTGGCGCGGGCAGCCGCCAACGCAACGCGCGATCAGGACGCGGCGGCGCGATCGAGCAGGCTCGTCGTGGAGCAACCTTCCACCAACGACAACACGCGCACGTCGCCGCCGTAGCCGCGCACCAAATCCGCTCCCACCACTTCGTGCGGCGCGTAGTCGCCCCCTTTCACCAGCACGTCCGGCCGAATCTCGGCCAGCAACGCCTCGGGCGTGTCCTCTGAGAACGGCACAACCCAGTCCACCGCGGAGAGGCCCTCCAAGACGCGCACACGGCTTTCCAAAGAGTTGATGGGGCGCCCCGTGCCCTTCAAGCGCCGCGCGGACTCGTCGTCGTTGACGGCGACGATGAGGCGGTCGCCGAGTTCGCGCGCCTCGTTCAGATAGCCAACATGGCCGGCGTGCAGAATGTCGAAGCAACCGTTGGTGAACACGATCCGCTCGCCGTACCGGCGCGCGCTCGCAACAATGGTGGTCAGCTGGTTGCTCGGCAGCGAATCCACCGCGTGGCTGTGCTGCGCGTGGTCGCCTATGGCGCGGTTCAACTCGGCGCGGGAGAGGGTTGCGGTGCCGAACTTCGCGCACACCAGGCCGCCGGCCACGTTCGCGGCGAACGCGCTGTCCGTCCGCGACCAGCCAAGCGCCGCGCAGATGCCCAACGTGGCCGCCACGGTGTCGCCGGCGCCGGTGGAGTCGTACACGTCCACCGCCGCGGAGCGCAGATCCAGCCGTTCGCCGTCGGCCTCCACCAGCGTCAGCCCCTGCTCGCCGCGCGTCAACGCGATTGCGCCGATGGCGTTTTGCGCGGCCAAGCGAGCGCCAACCTGCGTCAGCTCGGATTCCGCGGGCCAACGACCCACCGCTTCCTCGAACTCGAGGCGATTGGGTTTCAGCACATCCACGCCGCGGTAGGCGGCGAACGGCTTGAACTTGGGATCCGCCACCACCGGCAGGCCGTGGAGGCGGGCCTTGGCGATCAGGGCGGCGGGTTGCGCGAGCGCGCCCTTGTCGTAGTCTTCCAAGATAAGCGCATCCGCCGCGGCGAGGTGGCGGACGGCCCGAGCGGCGACTTCGCGAACAGCGGCGGCGGGCAGCGGCGCTTCGAAGTCCATCCGCAGCAGTTGCTTGTGTTTGCTGACCACGCGCTCTTTCAAGGTGGTTCGCCACCCTTCAGCGGTCACCAAATCCGCGCGAATGCCGGCCGCGCGGAGCAGTTCTCGTATGGCGTGTCCGCTGGCGTCGTCCCCCACCGCGCCAACCAAGGTGCAGCTCACGCCGAGCGAGGCGAGGTTGCGCGCCACGTTGGCGGCGCCGCCCAAGCGCTCGTCGCTGCCCTCCACTTGCACGACGGGCACCGGCGCTTCCTGGGAAACACGGTCGGCCCGGCCTTGGATGTAACGATCCAACATCACATCGCCAACAACCAACACATGGGTGCCCGAAACATCGGGCAGCAATCGACTCATCGCGCCGATCCTAGCACGGAAGAGGGGCTCCCGGCGCAATCGAGAACCGTGCAATGTTCAACCGGCGGCCGGCGCCGAACGCATCGGTTGCATTGCAAGCCAAGCGGCCCGGCGCGGCGTTGTCGAGGCGGTGCTACCCTACCCGACCCAAGAGGAAGTCAACCCAAAAGAGCCCGGCGGCAGCTGAGCGAAAGCCGCCGACGGTCGCGCGCGGTGCTTGCGCCGCGGCGTCAAAGACTAAGGAGCCCTTGAATGGCCGAAGCGGCACGGTGGCGCGCAATCGTCGACTGCGATCCAGGACACGACGACGCCATCGCGTTGATCCTCGCGCATCGACACGCCGAAGTGCTCGGCGTCACCACCGTCAGCGGCAACGCGCCGCTGCCGGCAACCACCGCCAACGCGTTGCTGGTGCTCGCGCTGCTCGGCGTGGACACGCCGGTTCACGCGGGCGCGGCGAAACCGCTCGCGGGCGCGCCCGTGCATGCCGCGGGTGTGCATGGCGAATCCGGGTTGGCGGGCGTGGACCGGCCGCCGCACGGGCGGACGCCGGCAAGCGAAGACGCGGTCGGTTTCCTGCTCGACGCCGCGGCGCCGGACGTGTGGATCGTCGCGGTCGGTCCGCTCACCAATTTGGCGCTCGCCATCGCCCGCGATCCGCAGTGGCCACGGCGCATCGCGGGCATCTCGATCATGGGCGGCAGCGCCGGCGTCGGCAACGCGACCGCGGTGGCCGAGTTCAACATCTTCGCGGATCCGCAAGCGGCGGCGCGGGTGTTCGCTTGCGGCGCGGACATCACGATGTGCGGCCTCAATCTCACACACCAGTTGCGCACCACCGACGCCATTGCCGACGCCTTGCGGCGGAACTCCGCACCCACGGCGCAACTCGCCGCGCAGGCGTTCACGCACTTGCACGACCGCATGGAAGCATGGACCGGCATCCGCGAAGCCGCGCTCCACGACCCGTGCGCCGTGCTGGCCGTCACGCATCCGCATCTGATCGCCACGCAGCCGCGCCATGTCGCGGTGGAGACGGCGGGCGCGTTGACGCGGGGCATGACCGTTGTGGACGAGCGCCGGCACCTGCACCCGAAAGCGCCCACGGCGCATGTGGGGTATCGCATTGACGCCGATGCCGCCATGGCGCTGGTGCTGGACGCCTTGAGCGCGTAACCCGCGCCGCCTGCACACCGCTCGGCGGCGGCTTGTTGGCCGACCGGAGCGCCGAGGCCAAATCAATAGGTGTTCTGCTGCTGCAGCACGGCCAAGGACAGCTCGATGTCGCGGATGGCTTGCGTGGTCGCTTGGCCGATGAGGTCGAGCTTGCGAACTTGATCGATGCGCGCCAGGGCGGCTTGCAGTTCGTTCTTGGCAAGCAACCTGCGGAATAGGCCGCAAGCGTCCGCCAAGCAGATGATCACCACATCGCGCGGGCTCGGCAGTTGATCGGTGAGGAGCACCTCCATGATGCGCAGCTTCACCTCGCGTTCGGCCTTGCCGTCCACGACGGGATAGCGTCGGGCCCGAAACACCCACAGAAAACGGTCGTCGCGGGCTTCCAAAATGCCGCGCGCCACCAGCCGGGCCAGCGCGCGCTCGCGGATCTCGTCGGACCACGCGGCGGTGCGCTCCACCCAAAATCGCGCGTCACGCTTGTCCTCGGCTTGCGCGATGTCCGCCAAAGTGGGATCCAGAAGATCGTCGCCCACCGGCGTGTCGCTCACCAGCACCAGCTTCTTCAAGTCCGTGTCGATGCGATCCTCCAACGCCAGGTCCATGAGCACGCCCCCGGACAAGGCGTAGCTGAGCGACCAGTCTGGAACGCGCACGAATCTGCCGTCCTCATCGTTCAACAACAGCAGCATCACTTCCTCGGCGAATCGCAACATCACAAACTTTGCTCCATTCGACGGTTGCCGCGGCGCGCCCGCGCACTCATCCCAAAGTTGCCGCAGCTTCGGCACGGCTGTCCCGCGCCTTGAAAACCGTGAGAAAACCGCTCACCTCGAACACCTCGCGCACGTCCATGTTGATTCCGCAGAGCGCGACGCCGCCGCCGCTTTTCTGCACCTGCTTGGCGCCGGCCAGCAGCGCGCGAAGCCCGGCGGAACTGATGTACCGCACTTGCGCGAAGTCCACAACGATCTTGCCATCGCCGTGCTTCGCCGCCAGCAGCAACCGCGCCTCCAGCGTTGACGCCGTGCCGCTGTCGACGCGACCGACCGGCGCCAACACCAGCGCATCGCCCAATCTGCTCTCGCCGATTTCCATGCAACCACGATTCCATATCCGAAGTGGCACGAGTATACCCACGTTGACTCGGAAACGAACCACCAAACCGCATGGCCCATAGCCGTCCAAGTTGAGCTAGGTGGCGGTCTGCCACGGGCTGTCGCCTTGGACGTAAAACGGCAACGCTTGGGCCGGGGGCAGCGCCCGGTCGACGCGCCCGGCGGCAAGATGGGCGACGGTGCGCGCGCTGGCGCCAAACGCCCCGGCGTGGAGGACATCCGCGTCCAGACTTCCCGCGGGCACGAGTTTGTCAAAATCCAAGCAGCGCACCCCGTCCGCCAGGAACTCGTAGCGCGCCAAGTAGAACCAGCCGGCCCGGGACGGCCGCGCCACGCGCCAAACACCTGTCAGGCCAGTGGCCAAACGCGCGGTTTCCGCGGCGACTTCGGAACTCGGCACCGGCACGACGAGCGCGCCAACGGCGAACGCCAAACCTTGCGCCACCGCGGCACCGATGCGCACTCCGGTGAAAGAGGCCGGGCCGGCGCCAAAGGCAACCACGTCCAGCGCCGCCCTCTCGATGGCGGCGCTTTCGATGGCGCCATGCACCATCGACAACAGGTGTTCGTTGTGCAGCTTGGGCGCCGAACGGGTATTCTCGGCAACACAACCACCAGTCGCCAGAGCCACCGAGCAAACATCCGTAGTCGTGTCCAGCGCAAGTAGATTCACGGCCGCCATGCTACTACCACCAAGACCATCTGGGGCTGACGGGCGGAATCCGCGACTGCGAACCCACATTCGCGCCTGCATGCGCGCGCCGCGCCGCTTGCGTTTCCAACGCTCAAATCGTGGCTGAGAAGCGTCGACACGTTGCGTCCGGGCCGTCCGGCGCCGACCCGAGACCGGGTGCTGAGCACCGGGCCAAGCTGCGGGGCGTCGACCGAGCCATTGACAAACTCGTCGCGCTCGCAAAACCAGTGCCGGAGGTGGAAACGGTGGCAATCGGCGAGGCGGTTCGCCGGGTGACCGCCGAACCCATCGTCGCCCCGTGCGACTTGCCGCCTTTCGATTGCTCGGCGATGGATGGCTACGCCGTGCGCGTCGGACGGGGCGGCGCCCTGCGCAAGCGCTTGCGCCTCGTCGGCGAGAGCTTGGCCGGCCATCCCTCCCAATGTGCCGTGTCGGCAGACACCGCGGTGCGCATTTTCACTGGCGCGGCGTTGCCGGAAGGCGCCGATGCCGTGCTCTTGCAAGAAGATGCCAGCGAGTGGCGAGAAACGGTGTCCACGGTGGCGCCGGTGCGTCCCGGACAGCACATCCGCCGTCGCGGGCACGACATCCCGCGCGGCCACTTGCTATGCGCCGAGGGAACGAGGCTTTCGGCCTATCAAGCCACTTGGCTGGCCGCTTGCGGCATCGGCGCCGTGCGCGTGAAACGGCGCGTGCGCGTGGCCGTGGCCTCCACCGGCGACGAGTTGGCGCCGCCCGGCGCACCGCTCGAAGCCGGCCAGATATACGATTGCAATCGGTTCGCGGTGTCCACCTTGTTGCGCGAGAAAGCCGTTCAAGTGTTGGATTTGGGTTGTCTCGCGGACGATCCCGCCGTCATCGGCGACGCCCTCGAGGACGCCGCGCGGCGCACCGACCTCATCGTCACCACCGGCGGCGTTTCCGTGGGCGCCGCGGACTTTGTGAAACGCGTGTTGGAGGAACGCGGCGAAATAGCGTTTTGGCGCATCGCCTTGAAACCCGGCAAACCTCTGGCGGTCGGTCGCATGGGCGACGCCTTGGTGGTTGGACTGCCGGGCAATCCGGTTTCCGCCATCGTCACGTATTTACTCTTCGTCGCCCCAGCGGTGGACCGGCTCGGTGGACAGGTGCCAGCGCCCCCGCTCGTGTTGCGCGCCAAGATAGAACACGCGGTGACGCGCACGCCCGGCCGGCGGGAATACATGCGCGGTGCGATGCGCGTGGAAGACGGCGAACTGGTCGTGCGCGCCACCGGCGATCAAAGCTCCAACCGCCTAGCCACGTTCGCCGACGCCAACTGTTTGATTGTGATTCCCGAAGACGCCGCGGAAATCCCCAGCGGCGCCCCAGTCGGCGTAATCCTCTTCTCCGGGGACGCGGGCCACCTCTGGGGTGCGGCCGGATAGCGGAACCCCCCTCCTCCTTGAGAGGCGAAGAAGAGTTGCGGAGCGAACTCGAACGCGCCCGCAGGGCGCGCGCCCTAGGCAGTGGCAGTGGTGCGGCGTTTGCGGCGCTTCTTTCTCGGTTTCGGTTCCAACGCCGTCTGCGCGGCGCGGATCTTGGCCTCTTTTTCTTTCTCCAGCCCTGCCAAGGACTTTTCGGCTTGCAGTTTGCGCGCCTTCGCCTTCTTGGCTTCCGCTTTCGTCAGTTCCGTGAGTTTGCCGTCACGGAACCGCCGCACGGCGCGGTCGAGTTTGGTCTCGATACGTTCTTGCGCGGCCAATTCCGCTTGCCGCAAGCGCACCGCGATGGTGTTCGCCTTGGCCTTGTAGCGGTCATCCGCCTTCAACGCCGCCACCCGCAGCTTGGCTTCGCGCAACGCGCCCCGCAGCGCCGCCACTTTCTTCACGGCGCGGCCAACCTTGAGGCGCACTTTCTTCACGGCGTTCTTGTCCGCCGCCGCGCCACTCGATTTGGCCTTGGCGCGGGCATCCGCGGCGGCGTCTTGCGAGTCCACCAAGGCTTGCCGCGCCTCCCTCAGCAACGATGCCGCGCGTTCGGCGGCACCTTGCGCGCGCACGGTTTGCGGCGAGGTGGGGATCCTCCGTCCATCAACCGCCGGGGGCGCGCTGGGCGGACGGCCGCCACGCTTCGGCGTGGTTTGGGCGGCCTTCGCAGCGTCCTTGGGCGGCCTGCCGAGACGCTTTTTGGGCGCGGCATCGGCGTTCGCCGCCGCGGCTTTGGGTGGGCGTCCCCGCTGTTTCTTCGCCGCGCCAGCGGATTTCGACTTTGCTCTTGGCATGGCTTCCTCGCCTAAAGTAGCAACAAGATGGCGCAATAGTAGTTCATTCTGCGAAGATGTCCACCCTTATTTTTGCGCTTTTTGTTCACGCCAAGCGCGCGTATGCAGAACATGTGGCAGCGCGTTGCTGGTAGCGCAACGGAACGGTCTCATCAATGCTGCGTGATCAATGCTTCTATCGCGCTTTGCACTTCCGCCGCCGCGCCACCGCCGGACACCGTGGAATACCGCATGTTGGAAGTGGCGGCCAAGTCGTTGTAGAAACGGATCAGCGGGCGGGTTTGTTCGTGGTAGATGCGCAGCCGCTCGCGAACGGTGTCCTCGTTGTCGTCGGCGCGCTGCGTCAACGGCTCGCCGGTAGCGTCGTCCTTGCCCGGGCTGCGCGGCGGATCAAACTCCACATGGTACGTTCTACCGCTCGGCTCATGCACGCGACGCCCGGAAATACGGCGCACGACGACTTCGTCCGCAACTTGAATCTCCACCACATGGTCGATTGTGATGCCCGCCGCCACCATCGCTCGCGCTTGCGGAATGTTGCGCGGGAAGCCGTCGAGCAGAAAACCGTTCCGGCAGTCGTTGGAAGCGACGCGCTCTTGCACCAGCGCGACGACGGTCTCGTCGTCCACGAATTCGCCGGCCGCCACGATGTCGCGCACTTTCCTCCCCAAATCCGTTCCTGCGGCGATGGCCGCACGGAACATCTCGCCCGTGGAAATCCACGCTATGCCATGCGCTCGGCAAACCGCTTCCGCCTGTGTGCCCTTGCCGGCGCCGGGCGGGCCCAGCAAAATGATCCTCATTGGCGGCGTCCCCGCGGTCGGTCGTCGAACGTTCTGCCGCGCCGCACGTCGAGCACATCGGGTACGCGCCGGATCGCATCGATCACCCGCGCCAGCTCCGCCACATCGGCGATGTGCAAGCGCATGGTGATCGTCGCTCTCGCTCCCGGCACTTCCGCTTGGGCGTTGGCGGCCAAGACGGAAATCGACAAGTCGGCGACGGCCGACATGACATCGCGAAGCAAGCCGTCGCGATCCACTCCGCGCACGACGATGCCGTGCAAGCCCCCTGTTCCCGCGTCAGCGTCGGACGGCGCAAACGAGTCGTCGGGAAAATTCGTTTGGCCGGGGAGCAGCCGCACCAAGTCGAAGACGAGTTGGTCGCCAACCCCCACGGCGAGAAACAGCGCTTCGGCGGTTTCGTAGCCGGCGCGTCCAACCAGCTCCAGGCACCGCTCGGTGGCGGCGAAATCCTCGCCTAGGCCCAGGCGCGCCATGGTTTCTTCAACGAGGGCGCGTCCAGCGCGGATGTTCGATTCGGCCAACTGGTTCTTGAACCACGCTTGTATCTTCCCTCGCGCCCGGGACGTCTTGACGTATCCAAGCGCCGGATTCAGCCACTCGCGCTTTGGCGCCTCCTCGTCGCCGGTCTCTATTTCGACGCGTTCGCCGGTTGCCAGTTTTCTGTTCAACGGCACGCGCCTGCCGTCCACGCGCGCGCCGCGGCAACGATGTCCGATCTCGGTGTGGACGCGATAGGCGAAATCCACGGCGGTGGCGCCAGGCGACAGATCCAGCACATGACCTCCGGGCGTGGTGACGAACACCCGCTCTTGCGCCATGTAGCCGCCGTTGGCGGCGCTTCCGATCTCGTCGTGCCACTCCAACACGCTGCGCAGCCAGTCGATCTTCTTGGATCGCAACGCGCTCGACTGCGAATCGTCGGGCGATTGCGCGGCGTCTTTGTACGCCCAATGCGCGCACAGCCCAAGCTCGCATTCCTCGTGCATTTCGCGCGTGCGTATTTGCACCTCGAGAGTCTTGCCGGCCGGGCCGATCACCGCAGTGTGGATGGAGCGGTAGCCGTTGTCCTTGGGACTGGCGATGTAGTCGTCGAATTCGCTTGGAATGCGCGGCCAGGACGTGTGTACCACGCCAAGCACGCCGTAACAGGCGTCGACGGTTTCCGCCAACACGCGCACCGCCTGCACATCGCGCACTTCCGAAAAGCCGATCTCCTTGTGCCTCATCTTGCGCCAAATGCTGTAGATGTGTTTCGCCCGCCCATGCACTTCGGCGTCTATCCCAGCCGCCGAAAGACGAAACTCCAAGTCTTGACGAATGGCCTCCACCTGGCGTTCGCGGAGGTCGCGGCGACCGTCGAGTTTGGCGGCGATCTCGCGGTATTCCCGAGGATGCAGGTGGCTAAACGCCAGATCCTCCAGCATCCACTTCAATTGCCAAATGCCAAGGCGGTTCGCCAGCGGCACGAAAAACTCCATCGCCTCTCGCACCATCGGAAGTCGCTCGGACGGCGGCGCGTTCCGCGCGCGGCGCAACGTCACCACCCGCTCGGCGAGCTTGACCACCGCAACGCGTGGATCGTCGATGAGCGCGATGAGCATGTGGCGCACGTTGTCCGTTTGACTCTTGGCCTCGCTCGACAACACCGCGGAGTCGCTGAACGACAGCGGGGCGGTGTTGCACAACGGCAGCAGCGCGGCGACCACGCCGGCCGCGTCGCCGGGCAGTTGCCGCGGATCGACCTGCCCGTTGCGAACGGCGAACAGCGCCATGCCGGCCATCACCGTGGCGAAGTCCATGCGCAGTTTGAGCAGCAGCTCGACGAGGGCCAAACCCGGCGCGCGCGACGCGCCGTCGGCGAGCAGGTCCAAGAACGCCGCCGCGGTGGCGCGGTTCTCCACCGAGAAGCCGGACGCTTGATCGAGCCACACGTCAATGTCCGGCTCTCCGTTCGCCAAGCGCGGCAGCGGCTCTTGGAAATCGCTTGCCGGCATCAGGCGCGCGTTCCATTGGCAACGGCCACGCTGCGCCCGGCGCGCCGGGCGCGCGCGCCGAACAGCTGGCGGGTCGCAAGGGACTTGCCGCCCAGGCGCATTTCCAAAGCGCGTCGGAACACCCGCTTGGCCGCCAACCGAACATCCGCCTCGCGGTAGTCGTCGGCGCGCACGGCCGCGATTTGCGCCCCGGTCACCCTCCACTCGCTCGCAAACGGCGATCCGCCAATGGCTTCGCGGAAGCCCTCCCCTTCCACCACCAGATACTCCTTGGCGCTGTCGATCGGCTGCCTGCTGTCGATGTCCACATCAAAGGCCAAACCGTAGCCAAGTTCCTCGAGGAGTCGGCGCTCGAATACGCGCAGAGCCGGTTCGATGGCGTCGCCGGCCGCCAGCTGGGTCAGCGTTTCGGCGTAGCGCCGGAACAGCGCGGCGACCGGTTCCTGGTGGCTGAGAGTGCGCATCAAGAGTTCGTTCAGATAGAGCCCGGCGAACAAGGCGTCGCCGGTTAGCCGCCTTGGCGCGAGCGGCTCCGTACGCAGCACGTTGACCAGTTGGCCGCGGCCGCGCCAACTGGCGGCCAGCTCGCCAAACGGTTCGATGTGATGACCACCGCGCGGCCTCTTCACACCGCGCACCACGCCGCCCACACGGCCGTAATCGCGCGTCAGCAGTTCCACGATGGCGCTGGTCTCGCGGAACGGGCGGCGGTGCAGCACATACGCGGGTTGCCGATCGGCGGGGGGCAACACAAGCGACGCCTTTTAGGGCGCGCCCTGCGGGGCGCGTGCCTGTCGCAAAACTTGACTCATCGGTTAAGGGTCTTCGCCTCTCAAGCAGGCTGGTCGTTGAAAACCGGCAGGTCGTAGCCGAAACGACGCAACGCACCGGCTCGATCGCTCCAACGGCGATCCACCTTGACCCAAAGACGCAGCATTGCCTTGCCGCCGATCAGAACTTCGATGTCGCGGCGCGCGTCCTCGCCGATGGATTTGAGCATTGCCCCCCGCTTGCCGATGGCGATGCGTTTTTGCGTTTCCCGCTCCACGTATAGTACCGCGTCGAACTCCGTCGCGCGCTCTCCGGCGGCGACCCGTTCCACGACCACCGCGGTCTCGTAGGGGAGTTCGGCGCCAAGACGGCGGGTGGCTTTCTCGCGCACGATCTCGGCGACAAGGAAATCCAGCGGCCGATTCGTGACCTCGTCGGCTGCGAACAGGGGCGGCGCTTTCGGCAAGCGCTTGGCAACGACGCGCGCGAGGTCGGCCAAAGCGATGTTCTTGAGGGCGGACACCGGAACGATCTCCTCGAACGGATGTTTGGCCGCCAACGTGGCGATGAGCGGGAGCAACCGCTCTTTGGCGGCCAGCCGATCGATCTTGTTGACGACGCAGATGCAAGGCGCCTGCGCTTGCGCCACGCGCCGTAGCGCCACATCGTCGCCGCTTTGCCAACCGCGCGCTTCAACGAGCAACAGCGCGAGGTCCACGCCGGTGAGCGCCGCCACGGCTTGGCCGACCATGTAGCGGTTGAGTTGCCGGCCCCGGTGGGCGTGGATGCCCGGGGTGTCGACGAAGACGATCTGGGCGCCGCCTTGGTTGAGCACTCCCAAGAGCGTGTGGCGCGTGGTTTGCGGCTTGCGGGATGTGATGCTGAGCTTGCGGCCAAGCAAATGGTTCATCAACGTGGACTTGCCCACGTTGGGGCGCCCAGCGAGCGCCACGGTGCCGCAACGCCCGGCGGTGTCTTGGTCGTTGGACGCTCCGGGCGGCAGCGCCGGGTGTTGGAAACACTCCTGGAGACCGCGTTCCTCGCGGATCCGCGCGCTGCCGCCAACGCCGGCATCCATGGTCAAGCCACCCCGACCGCCGCGGCGCGCCGCGCCGCGTCTCCGCCCAAAGATGCGGCTTTCTCAAGTTCCGCGAGCGCCTGCGCGGCGGCGCGCTTCTCCGCTTCGCGGCGGCTGCCGGCGACCCCCTTCGCGCACACGCCGAGCGCCTCGACGACGCAGTCCACGGCGTACACCGGCGCATGGTCGAGCCCGCCGGCCGCGGCGATTTCGTAGCGCGGCAACGCCAAACCAATCCGCTGCAGGTGTTCTTGCAGGCGCGTTTTTGGATCTTTCAGGTCCGCGCCTTGCGCGGTTGCCAAACGGTTGGCGAACAAGCAGCGGACGCACTTGGTGGCGGCGTTCAGTCCGCCATCGCAGAGCACCGCGCCGAGCACGGCTTCCAAGGCGTCGGCGAGAATAGAGGGGCGCTCCGCGCCGCCGCTGCGGCGCTCCCCGGCGCCGAGCACGAGAAACCTGCCGAGTTCCAACGTCCTCGCCACCTCGACCAGGGCGGCGGCGCTTACGACATGCGCGCGCATGAGCGTCAGCCGCTGTTCGGTGGCGTCCGGCATCGCTTTGAAGAGCAAGCGCCCAATCACGAGGCCCAATGCCGCATCGCCGAGAAACTCCAAACGCTCGTAGTTGTCCGCGCTCGCGCTGCTGTGCGTCAACGCGCGGCGCAGCAAGCGTGGATCCGCGAACGAGTGGCCGAGGCGTTGTTCGAGCAGGGCGATTTCCGCCGGCGCCGCCGGCGGCGGTTGGTCTTGGGCCAAGTCCTCGCGGTTCTTTGCGACCGGTGCCAGTTTGCGATGCACCGTGCGGCGTTTGCGCGCGGCGGGGTCTTGCGTGCGAGCGCTGCTGTCCGCGGAGACAACAGCGCGGTGTTGCGTGCGGCGTTTGCGTGCCGCAGGGTCTTTGGTGCGCGGGGCGACGTCCCGCTTGCCGGGACGTTTGCCGGCCCGATGTTTCTTCCCGTGCGAACGCTCCATCGTCGGTTTCCTCATTGCACGCGGAGCGCAGCGAGGAAAGCATCTTGCGGGATCTCCACGCGGCCAAGTTTTTTCATGCGTTTTTTGCCGGCCTTCTGCTTTTCAAGGAGTTTCCTTTTGCGCGTCACGTCGCCGCCGTAGCATTTGGCCGTGACGTTCTTGCGCAGCGCCTTCACGGTTTGCCGCGCCACGATCTGGCCGCCGATGGCTGCTTGCAACGCCACATCGAACATCTGCCGCGGTATCACCTCCTTCATCGTCTCCACGAGATCGCGCCCGCGCCTTTGCGCCTTGTCGCGATGGGCGATAGTCGCCAACGCATCCACCCTCGCGCCGTTGATCAACACGTCGAGGCGCACCAGCGGCGCGGCTTGGAAACGGGTGAAGGCATAGTCCAGCGACGCGAAGCCGCGCGTTGCCGATTTCAGTCGGTCGAAAAAGTCGAGCACCACCTCCGCAAGCGGAATCTCGTAGTCCACGGACACTTGGCCGGCGCTGAACCGCATTCCTTTTTGCACACCGCGGCGATCTTCGCAAAGACCGATCACGCTCCCCACGTGATCGCGCGGCGTCAAGACGTTCACCGCCGCGATCGGTTCGCGCAGTTCGGCGATCAGCCCGGCGTCCGGCAATTGCGACGGATTCTCGATGCGCAGGGTTTCGCCGCCGCGCGTTGCCACTTCGTACACGACCGTGGGTGCGGACGTGATGAGATCCAAACCGTACTCCCGCTCCAAACGCTCCTGCACGATCTCCATGTGCAACATGCCGAGAAAACCGCAACGAAACCCAAAGCCGAGGGCGTCGGATGTTTCCGGTTCGTGGAACAAGGCGGCGTCGTTCAACGCCAGCTTCACGAGCGCGGTGCGGAAACTGGCGAAGTCGTCCGAATTGACCGGGAACATTCCCGCGTACACCTGCGGCCTGGCCGGCGCGAAACCCGGCACGGCCTCCACATCGGCTGCCGCTTGCGCCAGCGTGTCGCCCACCGGCGCTCCGCGCACGTCCTTGATGCCGGCCACCACATAGCCCACCTCGCCGGCGGAAAGCGCTCGGCGGCGTTCGCGCTTGGGCGTGAAAACACCTACTTCGTCCACGGTGTGAACGCGCCCGACCGCCTTGGCGAGCACTTTGTCGCCCGGCGCCACGACGCCGTTGAACACGCGCACCAACGACACGATGCCAAGGTAGTTGTCGAACCACGAATCGACGATGAGCGCCTTGAGCGGCGCGTTCGGATCGCCATCGGGCGGGGGCACGCCGGCCAACAACGCTTGCAGCAAAGCCGGCACTCCGTCGCCGGTCTTCGCGCTCACCGCCACCGCGTCGTCGGCCGGCAGGCCGATGAGGTCTTCGATTTCGGAGGCGGCGCGTTCGGGCTCGGCTTGCGGCAAATCGATCTTGTTCAGCACCGGCAGCACCTCCAGCCCTTGATCGATGGCCGCGACGCAGTTGGCGACCGACTGCGCCTCGACGCCTTGGGCCGCGTCCACGACCAGCAGGGCGCCTTCGCACGCCGCCAGCGAACGCGAGACCTCGTAGCTGAAGTCCACGTGCCCCGGCGTGTCGATGAGGTTCAGCCAATAGGTTTCGCCATCGCGCGCGCGATGCTCCAACGTGACGCACTGCGCCTTGATGGTGATGCCCCGCTCGCGCTCGATGTCCATGGAATCCAACACCTGATCGGCCATCTCCCGCGGCGCAAGCGCCCCGCACAACCCAATGAGCCGATCCGCCAGCGTGGACTTGCCGTGGTCGATGTGGGCGATGATGGAGAAGTTGCGGATGTGTGCGATGGGGGCCATCAGCGCTCAATCGCGGGGCGCGCGCCCAACGGCTCGACGTGCGCGGCGCTCCGCCGCCACGATTGCCGGCGCCGCCCGCCAACCGTTCTCTCGCGCCGCGGAGCGACCGCGGCCAAAGGCGATGGCGGCGAGGATGCCGACAACCAAGCCCAGCACCGCCGAGAAGCCGCCATAGGCGCCGTCTCCGAACGCGGCCGCGACGCCCAAAGCGGCAGCCAACGGCGGTGCGAACACGAGCGCCGCCTGGCCAAGAAGCCGTCGTGGAGGGAGCACCACGTCCACCACCGTGCCCTCCGGCAAGTCGGTGGCGACGGGCAGCGTTCTCGCCGCACCGGCGCCCCACCCGCAGCCGGCGCAGCCGGTGGCGGCGAAAACCACGCGCGCCGCCCCCCGGCGTTGTTTCTCGCCCGCGCCATCGGGGCGTTCCAAGCAGCGGCGCACGACGCCGCGGCGGCGGAGCGGCTCCTCAACGCGCATTGGCGTCTTCCATACCAGGAGCGACGTCTTGTTTGCGAGCCGCACCCTTGCGCCCTGCTCGCCTCGGAGCGGCTTCCGCCGAGGGCTCCTGCGCCACGCTCGCCGCGATGCGCCGGGCCGTCGCCACGGGCACTTCGCCGATCACGGTCACCAAGTGATCGCCGCTCGCGCCGGTGGTGCGATCGGTCAACGCCACGGTTGCCCCGGCGCGCGAGACGATGCTGCCGGCGCCGTCTTCGGGCATGGGTTCAATGAACACCGAGAACGCCGCCAACCCGTCGCTGAAGCGCAAGGTGCGCACCCGGCGCGCGCCGCCGGAGTGGTGGGCGTCGGGTTGGAAACTGTCGACGCCGGTCATGCTGAAGCCGGGCGGCACCCAGCGCGTGCGCCAAGTCAAAGACGACGTCTCCGCGGCTTGCGGCTCGCCCGGCTCGACGAGGCGGTGCCACACCAAATCCCCGTCGGTGGCGGGTTCCAAGTCCGCCGTCGCCACGCGGTCGCCGACGCGCAACGTGGTGAAGACGAAGATCTCCAGTTTCGCGCCGTCCGCATCGCGCAATTCCGAACGCAGCAGGAGGCCGGTCTCGGCGTCCAACCAGAGCCTGTAGCCAAAGCGCTCGGCGTCGCGGGGAATCACTTCCAGACCCACCGCCGAACGCCCGGCCACGCGGTCGCGGTTGCCGAACTTCACCTCGTAGTGTTGGCCCATGGCGGCGAAGTCGCGCGCGAAAACGCGCCCGTAAAGGCCGCTCGGCAACGCCCCCTCCAAGGCGAGCAGCTTGTCTCCCGGCGGCAGCACGCAGGCCACCTGGTTTCCCGTGCGCAGGATTTCGCGGCGTGGCCCGTTCAGATAGACGATGCGTTCCCGCTCCACGCCGTCCACCACTTTGTGAACGACGCGGAACGTCGCCAACCGCGCGGTCGTGCGCGACTGGGCGCTGAATCCCACCGTGCCGTCCGCGGGCGAACCGAGGACGCTCGTATGCTGGGCGTTCTCTTCCGTGTAGTAGCTGAAGACGCCGTCGTAGTCGAGTGCGCGAAAGGCGTTGTCCATGCGCCGCAGCCAATCGGCCGGCGCGCGCTCCGTTCCCCCCGCCGCGAAGGCCAACCCCACACTCGCCAACGCCGCGGCAACGCGGCGCGCGCCGCGGGCTAGTGCCCTTGGGGCCGACACGCTTGCGCCCAAGGCTACCGTTCGGGGCGGTCGCCGACGCTCGGCGCGGCGGTGGCGGCGCGCGCCCGCCCATCCCGCACCGCCAAGACCTTGACGAACGGCACGGTGCCAACGGCCATCGGCGGCGCGCCGGCGCGCGACAGGGACGTTTGATGCACATGCCGCAACATGTACGTGTTGGTGCGCCGCAGATCGACATGCGAGGGAACGCTGGCAAGGTGACGGAAATTCCGCGCGCTGGCCGCGCCGGCCGGCGCGCTTGCGACTTCCGGCGCCGAGGCTGCCGGCCGCTCCGGCGGCGCGAACGCGAACACCACCGCCAAGGCGGCCACCGCCGCCGCTGCGGCGCCGGCGGCCGGCCAAGCCCAGCGCGTCCAGCGCGCGAGTGGCGCGACGCCCTCGGCGGAGTCCCGCAACCACGGCCGCCGCTTGACGGGCAGCGGTTTGGCGGCGCCGCGGCCACGCATCGTCGCGCCAATGGTGTGCGTTCGCTCCCACTCGGCGCGCAGGTCCGCGTCCGCGCCCAAGGCGTTGACGACGCGGCGCAGTTCCAGTTCGGACGCCTCGCCGTCCACGGCCGCCGAGAGCGCTTCGCGCAGCGCCGTTCGCGCATGGCCTTGGGCGCCACCCCCTGGCGCGGCGCCGGATTTCGAATGCGACATCAACCCATCTCCTTATCGAACACCGTCGCGCCGGCTCACCAGCGGACGAATCGCCAAGTCCACGGCTTCGCGGGCTCGGAATATGCGCGAGCGCACGGTGCCCACCGGGCAGCCAAGAACTTCCGCGATCTGCGCGTAGCTTAGACCATTGAACTCCCTCAGAGTTAGCGCGGAACGCAAATCTTCCGGCAGCGCGGCGAGGGCGTCGTCTATGGCCCCCTTCAATTGCTCGCTGTGCAAGGCGTCCTCCGGGCCGTGCTCCTGCTTCAACGCCGCCGGCAAATCGCCACCGTCGGCGTCCTCGGCGTCCAACTCCACGGTTTGCACACGCTGGTGCCGCGCCGCGAGGTGGTTCTTCGCGGTGTTGACGGCGATGCGGTAGAGCCAAGTGTAGAACGCGCTCTCGCCGCGAAAGCGCGGCAGCGCGCGGTACGCCTTGATGAAGGTCTCCTGCGCGATGTCCTCGACATCCTCGGGCCGCGTCAGGTAGCGCCCAATCAAGCCATGCACCTTGTGCTGATAGCGCGTGTAGAGCAGGTCGAACGCGGCGGCGTCCCCGCGGCGCACGCGCCGCACCAGTTCCTTGTCCGTGTCGGCGCTCATGCGTCCCTCGCCATGCGCTCGCGGCGCCGATTGTAATGCACCGCCCAACGGGCTCGCCGTGCCAGCGGCGGCGCGGCGATGGTGTGCCGCCCGTTCGCAGTCCGGGCGGCATCGTGCGAACATGGCGCGCATGGCGGCTTCGCGGAAACCGGAAACGGCGGTGCGCCGGGTGCTCGTGAAGCTCTCCGGCGAGGCGCTTGGCGGCAAGCCGGGGCGCGGCTTGGATGCGGACATGCTGTGCAAGGCGGCGGCCGAGCTGGTCGCCGCGAACGCCTTGGGAGTCGAAACCGCGTTGGTGGTCGGCGGCGGCAATCTGCTGCGCGGGGCGGCGTTGGCGGGAACCGGCATCAGGCGCGTGACCGCCGACCACATGGGCATGTTGGCGACCACCATGAACGCGCTTGCGCTGCGCGATGCGATCGAAGCGCAGGGCGCGCCCGCGGACGTGCTGGCGACGCCGGCCATCGCCGCCGTGGCGGAAGGCTACTCGGCGCGCAAGGCGCTCCGGTCGCTCGCCGCCGGCGCCGTGGTGCTGCTCGCCGGCGGCACCGGCAACCCGTACTTCACCACGGACACCGCGGCGTGCCTGCGCGCCATCGAGATCGGCGCGGATCTGATGGTGAAGGGCACCAAGGTGGACGGCGTGTACAGCGCCGATCCGGTCGCGAATCCAAACGCCGAGAGATTCGACGCGCTCACCTTCGGCGAGGTGATGGCCTCGCGCCTCGGCGTGATGGATTTGACCGCCGCCGCGTTGTGCGAAGAGAACCGTTTGCCGGTGGTGGTGTGCGATGTCGCGGCGCCCGGCGCATTGACGAAGGCGGTGCGCGGTGACAAGGTTGGCACCCGCATCGTGTCCACGGGCGCCCCGTGATCGAGGAAATCAAACAAGACGCCGCCGAGCGGATGGCGAAATCGCTGGACGCGCTGGCCTCGGCTTTCGCCCGCATTCGCACCGGACGCGCCAATCCCGCGCTGCTCGACGGCGTCGACGTGGCCTACTACGGCACGCCCACGCCCCTCAAGCAGGTGGCCAGCATCACCGTGGAGGAAGGGCGGAATCTGCTGGTCACGCCTTGGGAGAAGCGCTTGGCGCCGGCCATTGAGAAGGCCATTCTGGCCAGCGACCTCGGCTTGACGCCGGCGAGCCGCGGCGATGTCGTGCGCGTGCCGTTGCCGCCGCTCACCGAAGAGAACCGCCGCGATCTGGCGCGCCAGGCCCGCCAAGAGGCGGAGAACGCGCGCGTGGCCATTCGCAACATCCGCCGCGAAGCGATCGCGGACTTCCGCGAACTGGTGCGGGAGAAAGAAGCCACCGAGGACGAAGGCCGCCGCGCCGAGCAGGACATGCAGAAGGTCACCAACCGCCACATCGAGCGGGTGGACGCCGCGCTCGCAACGAAAGAAGCGGACTTGATGAAGATCTGACTTGGGGCCGGCAGATCCGCATAAATGAGTCAAGTTCGCGACAGGCGCGCGCCCCGCCGGGCGCGCCTCGATCTCCAGGAACAAAAGACGCGCTACGAGGCGCAATTGCGCCAAGCGGCCGAGTGCGACGGCGACGCCCGCCACGCCCGGCGCGTGTTTCGGGCGATGCTGCGCGCTTCGGAAGGCTTGCCGGCGCGCCGCCTGCCGGCGGACCGCACGGTGTGGGTGTGGTCGGACCTGCACTTCGGCCACGACAACATCATCCGCTACACGGATCGGGCCGTTCGCCAACGCGGAGGAGATGGACGCGCAACTGTACGCCAACTGGGAAGCCACGGTGGATCGGGAGGCGCGCGTGGTGATCGTCGGCGACGTGGCGATGCGCGATGCGGTCGCGGAGCACACTTGGCAGCGCATCCGGTGCGCCCGCGGCGCGGACAAGCACCTGGTGTTCGGCAACCACGACCTCACCGGCGGCGGCGCGTTGCGCGTGGACGGCTTCGACGACATTTGCTCGGTGCTGTGCGCGGACGGCGACCCGCCGCTCGTCTTCACGCATCTGCCCCTCGCGCGCGTGCCGGCCGGGGCGGTGAACGTCCACGGGCACACGCACGCGGAGGCACCCGGCCGCACGCCGCACATCAACGTCTCGGTGGAGCAGCTGGACTACCGCCCGGTGGCGTTGGCGCGCCTGTGGCGGTTGGCGCGCGAGTTGGCGGCCGGGCGCTATCCGCCTGGCGAGACGACCTTGCAGCGGCTGGCCGCCATCGGGGCTTGAGCGCGCCGGCTCACTGTTCTTCCACGAAATCCGGCGCACGCCGCAACGCTTTCGTCGCGGCGCGGCGCCGTTTTTCTTCCCGACGTTTGACCTTCTGCGCCGCCGACGGCTTAGTGGGAATGCGCGGTTTCGGCGGCTGCTTCGCGGCGGCGAGCAGCGCGCCAAGACGCGCTAGGAGGGCGGCGCGGTTGCGGATTTGGCTGCGCTCGCCATCCGCGAACAGCACCACCTCGCCAGCGGCGTTCAAGCGGCTTCCCGCGAGCTGTTCCACGCGCCCGCGCACATCCGCGGCGAGCGCGGCGCGGCCGAGATCCAAGCGACATTCGACAGCCGTGGACACTTTGTTGACGTGCTGCCCGCCGGGGCCAGCGGCGCGGACGAACTTCCACGTCAACGCGGCTGCTGGAACTTGCACGCCGCCGAGATCGATAGTTGCCATGGTCAAAAGTCGCAGCGGTTGGCCGCAAGAGGTTCCCTTGGGCGTTTACGGCAGCGCGAATTCAAGCGCGCGCGTGGCGATGGCGCGCGCGAGGGCCGCCTCGAACGCCGCCAGCGGCATCGTGGTTTGCTCGCGCACGCCATAGCGGCGCAGGGTGACGGTGCCGTCGGCCGTTTCGCGCGCGCCGACGATGAGCAGGTGCGGAATCTTGCGCGTGGCGCCGTCGCGGATTTTCTTTGCCACCGTGTCGCTGGTGGAGGCGAGTTCGGCGCGCACGAAATTGGCGCGCAGGCGCCGCACGATGGCCTCGGCGTAGGCGCGGAACTGATCGGAAACCGTGATCACCTGCACTTGCACGGGCGCAAGCCAAGTGGGAAACGCGCCGCCGAAGTGTTCGATGAGAATCGCGACGAAACGCTCGTGGGTGCTGAACGGCGCGCGATGCACGCAGTACGGCGTGTGCTCGGCCCCATCCGCGCCGATGTAAACGAGGCCCAGTCGCGGCGGCACCGCGAAATCGAGCTGCACGGTGGACAGGGTTTCCTCGCGGCCGGTGACGGTGCGGAATTGCATGTCGATCTTCGGTCCGTAGAACGCGGCTTCGCCGCGCACGTCCTCGTAATCCAGATTCATCTCGCCGAGCAATTCCGCGATGACGGACTCCGTGCGTTGCCACTCGTCGGGCGCGTCGACGTACTTCTCCTTACCCTTGGGATCCGTCGCGTCCCAACGCGAAAGGCGCAGGGTGTAGTCCGCGAGCCCCAGCACGCGATACGCCTCGTCGCATTGCGCGATGACTTCCCGAAACACCTCCTTCACCTGCGCTTGCGTGCAGTAGATGTGCGCGTCGTTCATGCACAGGCCGCGCACGCGCGCCAGCCCGGACACGGCGCCGGACGCCTCCCAGCGATAGCACTGGCCGTATTCGGCAAGGCGCAGCGGCAACTCGCGATAGCTGCGCGGGCGGGAGGCGTAGATCTTGTGGTGGTGCGGGCAGTTCATGGGCCGCAGCATGTAGCTTTCGCGCACCGCCTCGCCGCCAAGCGATTCCTCCAGCACCTCCATCGGCGGATACATGCTCTCCTTGTAGTGCGCGAGGTGTCCGGTTTGGTCGTACAGGGCGCTTTTGGCGATGTGCGGCGTGGCCACGCGCTGGTAGCCGGCTTGAAACTCCAGCTCCACCGCGAGTTTCTCCAATTCGTCGCGGATCACCGTGCCGTTCGGCAGCCACAGCGGCAGCCCCCGGCCCACGTCGTCGTCGAAAGCGAACAACTCCAGTTCGCGGCCCAGCCTCTTGTGGTCGCGTTGTTGGGCAAGTTCGTAGGCGTGGACGGCGGTGTCCAGCTCCTCTTTGCTGGCGAACGCCCATGCGTAGATGCGCGTCATCATGACGTTGTTCGAGTCGCCACGCCAATACGCGCCGGCCACGCTGCGCAGCTTGAAGGCGTCGCGGGGAATGTCGCGGGTGGTTTCCACGTGCGGGCCTTCGCACATGTCCAGGAACGGGCCGTTGCGAAAGAACGACAGCTCGGCGAGGTTGTTCTTCGCCACCAGTTCGGCGGCGTATTCGCGCTTGTAGGGCTCTTGCATTTCCTCCAAGCGCGCCAGCGCCGCCGGCACCGGCAACTCTTCTCGTTGGAACCGCTGGCCCTTCTTGAGAATCCGCCGCATGCGCCGTTCCAACTCCGGGAAGTCCGCATCCGTTAGCGGCGCGGCTAGTATGAAGTCGTAGTAGAAGCCGTCGTCGATTGGCGGCCCGAATCCGAGCGTCGAACCTTCGCGCATCTCCAGCACCGCCTGCGCCATCACATGCGCGAGGCTGTGCCGGATGCGGTGTAGCTGGTCCTTTTCGGTGTCGTTGTCCATTATTCCGTTATTCCGTTTCCGCCTGACCGATTCCGTTCCGCCTGCCCGGCGCCGGCGCGAGCTTGCGTGTCGGCAGCGGATCATAGGGTTCCGCGCCCGGGTCGGCAACATGCGTGGCGGGCTGTGCGAGATCGCCGCATTGGGATGTGCGCCGGATGCCGTAGACAGCGCTGGTGGCGTGTTTCGAGAATGTCGCCATGCCGCAGCTCGAAACAACCCGACCCCGCCGACGCCGCCCGGCGCGCCGCCGCGCCCCCGGCGCGTGCTATGGTGGCCGCGGTGCGCTGTCCGAACCCGCGGCGACGTCCACTAGGAGCAAGCGATGTCCGAAGCCAGTTCCGACTTCCACCCCCGACCGGCGTCTCCGGTCGCGCCGGCGCCGTCAGCCGCGCCGCCGCGCCGCGCCAAGGTCGTTCCGCGCGGGGGCCACCCCGATCGCCCGGGCCGGGCAGCCGACCCGCCGCTCAACGACGCGCCGCCCTTCCCCCTCGACCCGCCGCTGGTGGACCTGCGCATTCCCGTGAAAGCGCCACACGCCGCCGCCACGGCCTACTCGCGCAATGGCTTGATGCACCACTTCCCAGACGCCGAGGTGGGCGACGACCTGCACATGCTGTTCACCGAGCACGGCAAGAATCGGCCAAGCCGGCTGTCGCCGGACGTGTTCGTGGCGCTCGCCGTGCCGCGCCGGAGCACCCGCGCCGATTACGACGCGGACCTCCTCGGACCACCGGACTTCGTGCTGGAGGTGCTGTCGCGGAGCACTTGGAAGCACGACGTGGGGCGCAAGCTGGACTGTTACCAGCGCATCGGCGTGCGCGAGTGCCTGCTGTTCGACGTTACCGGCGAGAACCTAGCCGGCGTAGGCAAGGATTTGTGGGGGTTCGCGATGACGCCGGAGCGCCGCGAGCCGCTCGAAGAGGGCGTGCTTCCGAACGGCGAACGCGGCGTGCGCAGCGAGGTGCTGGGGCTTGTGGCCTACGTGGCCGGTCGGACGCCACCCTCGGTGCCGGGGGAGACGTGGGCGCTGACCATGCGCTGGCACGATCCGGCGACAGTCGCCGACATCCCGGACTACGACCAGGCGCGGGCCGGGGAGGCGAAGGCCCGGGCCGAAGCGGAAGCGGAACGAGCCCGTGCCGAAGCAGGGGAGCGCAGGATCGCGGAACTGGAAGAACGGCTTCGCCAGCGGCGCGACGGGCCCTGATGACCATCTGGGCCCGCCGCGTGGTGTCGGCGGGGCCGGGTTGTTTCGAGCAGCGCCAGGGCGACATTCTCGAAACATACCGTCGGCGCTGTCTGGCATTGGGCGGACATCCCGATGCGGCGATCTCGCACAGCGCGCGCCGCTCGGCGCAACAGCGCCGCAAGCCGCGCCAGACGTGCCTGCGGGCTTTGGGCGGCGGTGCTTGGGTGTGCGTTGGGAGAGCGCCGGCGGGAGCGCGAGGGCAACTCTTTCCGGCGCCGGAGCGCACCATTGGGCCAGCAAACAAGTTTTTGGCAAAAAAATCATTGCCAATGGTTCTTTTGTGATGTAGTTGCCGGGGCCAGCGGAACGGCACACTTGGACCACTATGCAACTCGATTGGAGATCGCCTTGGGCAGGCAGGAAGGGCGTGCCGCGGTGGCCGTCCTGTCACGTCTGTCGCGGCTGGCCTCGCCGACAGAGCTTGTGTCGGTAGAGGAACTCCAGCACCGCGTCCGGCGGCTTCGGGCCGGAGCGCGCGGCGCAGGCTGCTGCACGACCGCGTGGCAAGGACGCAGAACGCGCCGAACGCACGGCAGGCTCTGCTCGCCATGCGCAGCTTCACACGCGCCTCGTCCGCACCGCACCACGACTTGGCGCCGTTTGCGGACGTCCAATGGCGCAGCGTGTCACATCGCCTTGGGCATGGAGCCTGAACCTCGTGGTCTTACGAGACTTCGCTAACGGTAGACCGACGTGACCGCACCTGCGCGACGGACTGATCCACCAGACGTGCCAATTCCTGCGCGGTGGCTAGCACTTCCGCAGGTTCACGCACCGTCTCGTTGTTGCAAAGGCGCAACACCACAATCATCGTGGCCATTCCAAACCTCTTCTTGGAGTCTTTCGTGAAGATTGTCAGCAGGTCTTGCGCTGCCAGGCCGCAACCGATTAGTTCCGGGACGTGATGCATCAGTCGAATAGGCGCCTGTTCGTCCAAGGTGGTTTTTTTATAGGCGGCCTCCAAGGCCTCAAGGGCGGCTTCGCGTTCTCCTTGGATCAGCAGCGCCCTGGCCCTGATCCACTCCGCCCATTGCAGCTCCTTGGAGTCCGCTGATGTGGCGAAACTGCGAACGAGCTCGTCGATGGTGGCAAGGGCGTCGTTGGGGCGACGAAGCTGGACTTCCAGCTCTGCCTTCAGGGCAATGGCCCTCGCCGCCTTGCCCCCGGTCTCTGGTTTGGCGGTGTCAACGCGCTGAGCAAAGGCTGCCAAGGTGATTAATGCACGCTTGACCTGTCGGAACCCGGCCGACCTAGCCCATGCTTCGGAGCCTTCTAGCAGAATTTCGCCGAGTAAGGCTTCTTCGGACTCGATTAGGGCGAGAAGACCTGCCTTGATCTCCAAGGCCTGTGCTCTCGCCGCATTGAATTGAGCGCCTTCGGGCGAGTCGTCATTCAAGTAGCGGTCGAGAACGCGTACCGCCTGTTCACATGGCTCAATCGCCGCTCTCGGATCACAGGCCACATGCCCGTTTGCGGCATTCATAAGTTTGCACACCTCGTCGAAATCAACAAGTCTGGCTGCGCTCGGGAATGTCGTGCGCACGGCCGGCAAAGCGCGGAACGCAGACCGAAGACCCTCGCGGATGGACGCGGACTGCGCCGCCTCTTGAACGAGATTGTCCTCCATCGCCGACAGTTCGTCCGTTGTGAAGCACGCAACCATCCAATGCACGAGCCCATGGACGACGGCGGCCTCGTCGCGCTGGCGGCGGAGCTTGTAGTAGATGCTGTAAAGGGGCTGCGTGGCTTGGTAGAGCCGCTTCTGGCCCTTCCCTTCGTAGCTTATCGCGCCGCGTTTGACAAGCCGGCCAAGCAGCGACGAGGTGGCGCGAACGTCCTGCCTTGCTCTGGCGGCGATCTCGGCCGTGGTCGAAGGCCGCCAGAGGTCGATCAGCGCCACGTACACGCGCCGCTCCGTTTTGCTTAGTTGATCGAGGTGCGAGCGGAAGTACTCGGTGTGGTCGTCGACGAGTGCGACCAGCTCTTGCAGCAGTTCCCGCAACGAGCGGTGGCGGGAGAGGCCAGCGACGATGACCAACAGGCGCGGATCGCCTCCGGTTAGAATCTGCAACGGCCTGATTTCCCGCTCGCTTCGCGTCTCGCCGCTCACCGCCTCCCACAGCACTCTGCATTCGCTCAATGGCAGGGGCGCCAGCAGCAACGTGCGGAAGAACTCGTAGAAGGGCGCTTCAACATCGGTTAGAGCAGCCATGCGCACGGTCGCCGTGCCGAGGAACATCACGTTGGGTTCCGTTTGCAGCGTCTTGCGAAGGCCCCAGCCGAAACGGTCGTCCACGTCGTCGAAGAGCGACTGGCAGTTCTCCACCATCAGGACGAGCTTCCGGCCCAGCCTCCGCGCGGTTTCCAAAGCGACCGTCCGAGCGCTCTCTTCGACTTCGGCGCCCGGCGGACGGCGTGAGAACTCGGCATGGGCTTGGCGTAGCTGGTCGGCAGCCTCGGCATCGTGGCACGCGACTTCCGGGGCCAAGTACAGCAACACGTCCAGCCAGAAGTCCGCCAGATCAAAAACCTCGTAGCTCTCTTCCATGAAGCGCACCGGCAGGAACTCGCGCCGCAGCACTTCGTTCGACCGCAATTCGGCGGCCACTCGCGCCAGCATCATCGTCTTGCCACGACCGCGCGGAGCAACAACAAGCATGTGCTGGCAGGGCGAAGACGCGATGTTGCCGCGAAGCACGTCCATCAAGATGCCGAACTCACGCTGGCGAACGACGAACTGTGCGACAACATCCTCGTCCGACTGCAGGACGCCGGGGTTGAACTTGCGGACAGGCGATGCGGACGACATCAGTGCGGTCCTTTGATGCGTTTCCGAAGCGGCACATGGTGGCCGCGGAATCTCGTGCACAGCCAATCGTCCAGCAGGCGAAACGCCAAACGGTGGCCGCCGTCGGTTCTCTCCAAGTGGCCGTCGTGGACGAGCACGTCAAGCGCCTCATCGACACGCTCTCGGGCGTTCGGCAGCACATTGGAATAGATCCGCTCCAGGGCGCGACGAGCATCAGCGGTGAAGATCCCCTCCGTCGCTGCCTCGGCTTGAATCTCCATGGCCACTTGATAGGTGCGTTCGTCCAGCGACTTCCGAAGACGATTTTGGTAGTGCGGGAGGTCGCTGTCTCCGGCAGCCCCCAGCAGTTCGTTGTTGTAAACGGTCCGTACATCTTTGGCCGTCAGTCGCCTGCGGTCGTTCATCACGGCGAAGTCCTGCAGGCGTGCGAAGAAGGATTGGATGAAGTGTGGAATGCCCACGCCGAGCGTGTCGTAGATCGCCTCGAACACCGCCTCGTCGACCGCCGCTTCGCTGTGCTCCGCGAGAGACTTCAAGCAAGCGATGCTGTGTGCCCTGTTCCACGGACCCAGCCGAAACGCGTACAGGTCGTTGATGCTGTCCGGCACGCCCATGCGCTTGACCAGTGGCGCCATGCCGATGCTCCCGGACACCACCTGCACCAACGACGAGCCCGCGTGCTGCTGGCGCAGACCGCGCAACCAGCGCAGAAACAAGTGCGCTTCGTCTGTGCCGTCCCGCGCATCCTGCGCCAGTAGATGCGACACGAAGATAGGCAACTCATCCAACACAAGGAGCACGCCGGGGTCGTGGTCGGCGCACGCTCGCATGAGCGCTTCGCCCTGCTGCCGCCATGCGTAGTCGCCTGCGGCGCGCATCTTCACGCCGACCTCGAAGGCGCTCAGTTCCTCGACGTTCTCCTTGAACCAGCGCCCGAGTGCCGCGGTGAGGCGCGACGACGCCCCGGTGATGGCGTGAGCAGCCTTGGCGATGTCGCGGATGACGTCCGCAGGCGAGGTGGCATCCTCCACGTCCACGAAGAGAAACGCCCACCCGTCGGCCTGCAGACGCCTTCCAAGCTCTCTGGCAAGGCTGGTCTTGCCCATGCGCCGCTGGCCCGCTAGCAAGACATGCGTGCCGCCGCGCACCTTCGCGTCAAGCAGCCGCAACTCGGCATCGCGGTTGAAGAAGTTCGCGCCCGTCACGGCAGGGCCAGCTTGTGGATTCATCTCAAGGGTCGCGCTGTGGCCTGTGTTGGAGAAACACAATAGGCGTCAACAATGCTGTTGTCAACCGGTTTGTTGACGGCGCGCGTCGCCAGAGAGTTGTGCGGGGTTGTAAATGCGCAGACAGTTGCTGGAGCGTGCCACTGGGCCAGCAAACAAGTTTTTGGCAAAAAAATCATTGCCAATGGTTCTTTTGTGATGTAGCGTGCCCTGTCGGCGCTGTCAGACGGAGGCGTAGGCAATGCGGAACATCATCGGACAGCCGGTCGTCGGCGACGATCTCTACGGGCGTGACTACGAACTGAAGACCCTTTGGGAGCGTCTGGAGGCCGGTGAGATGTCCTGTTGCTTGCGCCGCGGCGAGTGGGCAAGACCAGTCTGATGCTGGAACTACGGCGTCGGCCACATCCGAATTGGCATGTGATCTACATCGACGTCGAGGGGGCGGCGGACGCCGCCGATCTGTTCGCGGACATCCTTGCCCAGCTTGCAAGCCATCCAACGTATCGGCGCGGCATCGAGAACATCCCCGGCTAGCAGGCGGCAAAGAACATCCTCAGCGCTGCCAACGTCAGCGCCAAGGCGCGTGTTGGCGAGCTGAAGGTGGAGTTCGCCAGCGCCATGCATGCGGACTGGCACCGCCGCGCAGATCAGATTCGCGCTCGTCTGGCCATGCCGGAAGCCGAAGAACGGTTGTTGGTCATCATCGACGAACTGCCATTGCTGGTGGCCAGGCTGGTGGACAACGGGCCGAGGCGGCGTGCCGCGCTGGCCGTCTTGTCGCGTCTGTCGCGGCTGGCCTCGCCAACGGAGCTTGTGTCGGTAGAGGAACTCCAGCAACCGATTGCGGAGCGCGAGGGCGTCTTCCGGTCCGCTCTGCGGACGTTGGAAGCCGATGGCTACATACGTCGAGAGGGCGATTGCGTCTCTTTCCGCTCCAACCTGCGGCGTCAATGGTGGCGAAAACACCACGCCGGGGACGCGCCGTGAGCGGCCTGCGCATTTACAACCCCGCACAGCTCTCTGGCGACGAGCTGGAGCAATCCTTCGTTGCACGGCGGGAGACCCTTGCGGACCTTCTTCGCACCATTCGCGCGCGGGCAACAGATGGCCCGTGCCAACACACTCTGCTGATTGGGCCGCGCGGCATGGGCAAGACCACGATGGGATTGATGTGTCTGCGCCGAATTGCACAAGATCCGGCTCTCGCCGCGCGCTGGCAGCCCGTGCCGTTTCACGAGGAGAGCTACGGCATTGGCGACCTCGCCGACCTGTGGCTCACCGCATTGCGTCACTTGGCGCAGGCCACCGGCGACAGCCAATGGGGGGAGAAGGCCGAAGCTCTGGCCGCCGGCGAACGCGACGCGAATCGCCAAGCCGCCTATGCGCTGGCAGCGCTGCTGGACTTCCACCAAGAGAGCGGCAAACGTCTGCTGCTCTTCATTGAGAATCTGGACCAGGTACTGGCGCAGATTGGCGATGAACGCCAAATCCATGCGCTCAGGGCAGCGTTGACACAGCATCCGGAACTCTTGCTGCTCGGGTCGGCCAACACCGTCTTCAAGGCCATACACAGCCACAGCCAACCGTTCTACGAGTTCTTTCGCCTGGTCTTTCTCCGCGGACTTGATGCGGACGAAACCCGCCTTCTGCTCGAGGCGGCCGCGGGCGAGCAACCGCGCGAGGGTCTTTTAGACCGGATAGACGCGGAAACCGGCCGCTTGGAGACAATACGGCGTCTCACAGGCGGCAACCCGCGGTTGCTGAAGTTGGCTTGCCGGATGATGGTGGAGTCGCCACTTGGCACCGCGCTTGAAGACCTCGAACGGCTCATCGACGAGCAGACTCCTTACTTCAAGGGCCGGATAGAGGAACTTCCGCCGCAACTGCGTCGCGTGTTCCATTGCCTCGCCGAAGGGTGGCGGCCGCTGCTGGCGAAGGAGGTGGCGGCGACGTCCAAGCTGAGCTCGTCCCATGCGAGTGCGCAACTGCGGCAGCTAGTCGAGAAAGGCTACGCCAAGGAACACCGGCTAGCGAACAGCAAGCGCGTGCATTACGAAGTCGTAGACAGGTTCTACAACATCTACTACTTGCTGCGGCTCTCCCATCAAAGCCGCGGCCGGTTCGAGCGCTTGCTGCAGTTCCTGCAGGACCGCATGGCCTTGCACCTGCTTTCGGATGTTCTCGCACCGCAGAGGCAATGGGAAGAATCGCTAACCCACTTGGAGGAGGCGGCTAGCCGGTCTGGAGCGGAGCCGGTCTCGCCAAGCCGCGAACTTGCCGAGTTGTTCATCAAAGCCTTGGCTGCTGGTCACGCGAGCCGGGTCAAGGACGTCATGGCGAACACCGCCCTCGCGGAGCCAATGGAACCGCTATGGCACGCGACACGCGCTGAGTTGGGTGAGGAAATCGGGCCGCTGCCGGCGGAAATCGCTGATGCCGTCGCAGCGGTCAGAAAGGAAGTTGAGGCGGTTCGAGCCTCGAACTAGAGCGGATCGAGGGGAGTAGCAACGGCAGAAGCCAACGAAGCAAGACAAGCGTGCCTACTCTTTATAACCTATTGATAAATAACCTATTTTAATTGTTGGCATTGGTCGAACAAGGGGTATATGCTACGTTGCCTTGACGGGCTGTGAGAGCGCCTTGGCAGAGTCGCTCGAGCTTGGCGAGTGCTGTTCGGCGCATAGGGGGAGGTGCCAACGATGACGGTTCGCCTGCCGGTGGCGTTTGTTGGCGTTCTGGTTCGTCGCGCTGCAAGATGTCCCGCGCTTCTGGTGTGGCCCGGCTGGACGACCGATCCTTTGCATGCTCGTTGCGGGTCTCGCATCCTCCGTTCGACCGGACACGCGCTCGTCAACGTGCGTCGGCGTCGGCGTGATGTCCGCGAGCATCATCAAATGTCGAACATGAGCGTTGACAGCGAAATCAAGGAGTCACAATGACCGGGGAGAGCATAATTTGGTGGGCCATAATCGTCGGCGTGGGATCCGTGCCGGCGGGGCTCTTAATCGTCCTGTTTATTGAGCACGTCAATAGGATTTGTCGTCCGTCCAATGGGCCACGCTTGGTCCACATTGGCTGTGCGTCTGCCGGATCGGACTTCGTGCCGCTAATCAACGGCTTGGGGAAAGGTCGAAACGGGTTCGAGGACAGTCAATTGTGGATATTCGGTTGCGACGGTCGCTATTTCGTCAACAAAAAAGGTAGGCGATGGCAAAGGGTGTTTCGGAAGTGGACAAAGAAGGGTCTCGTCATCAAGTACATACTGCTGGAAATGGATGATGAGGCCAAGAGCGAACTCCGCAAGCTAAAAAAGACTCTTGGTGAGAAGTTTGACGTTCTTCTGCTCGAACACAATGAGGAGACACAGGACATTACACGAAAACTAGAGACATTTCATCCCACCTTGTTCTTCGGAAAGGAGGACAGTAGAGCAGCTTGGATAGAAGGTCTCCACCGAAAAAACTCGATTTTCGCATACAACGTGGACTACGTTTCACCACGTTTGGTTCGGAGTTCAAGAGAACAACGCGAACGAGTCGATGCCTGTGAAGAAGACTTGAGATTCGTCTGCGACAATAGCACCACGGTGGTCTTCACGTGATTCTTCAAATACTTCTGACTATCGTGTTTGGTTTTGGGGTTCTTACGTTGGCTACGGTGGCGCTCCTGAACGCGGCTGGCCATCGCTTGCACGATGGTGAGCGATTGAAGTATTCCGGAGGCAAAGTTCAATTTATGTACAAGTACCCTAACGACAAAGCGGAGAAACTGCGAATATGGTTCGCTAGATTGCCCGTTTGGTTGGGAATTGCCGCGACGACAGCCGTGATCTCGGCAGGAGTGCTCTACGTGTGCGCCGGACCTCAACCGCAATTGCCCCCCAACGAACCCGATGCATCGCATTTGAGCTCGATCAGCATCATCACCTGGGTGGGGATGGGGCTCTATGTGCTGGCATTGGTGGTCGTCACGACCGTGCTAAGCTGGTGCCTCTACGCCGTGTTACGAGATGTGGAGCAGGTGAACGAGCAGTCGCTGTTGGACGATGCGATGGCGGAGAGACTGTACGCGAAGATCGGAAAGTTGGTCGTGGAGTTGGAACAGCGTGTTTGATAGCGCACGTCAACGGACGTTGCCGCAGCGAAGGGGCGGTGAGCGCCTTAAGACGGTTCTGAACCGCGCGGCTGGGCGTGTTGCGTTGGGGCTTGGGCTCGGGGTGGCGCTGCTGGTCGGCGGGGTGCAGGCGGGTGGGGCGGAGCTGCTGGGGCCGAGCGATGCGGTGCTTGGGGTGGAGAAGCGCGAGCAGCTGGAGGCGGACCCGTTTGCGATGCGGTGGCGGGTGGCGTGCTGCTGCGGCGGCTGGACGGGCAGTGGGATGGCGAGACCGGAGAGAGCTGGCGCTACCACTTGATGGACGGGCGCGCGGTGCGCGGCGCGGGCCGGCCGGCGGGCTTGCGCGCGGAGCATCCGGTGGCGACGTGGGTGGCGGGCGTCGGCGACTTCGACGGCGACGGCCGGGACGACGCGCTGCTGCGGCGCCTCGACGGCACCTGGCACTACTATCCGTTCCACCTCGACGTCGGATTGTTTGTGGGGGCCGGCGCCGTGGCGCTGCCGGGCGATCTCGCCTGGGCCGTGGCCGGCGTTGCGGACTTCAACGGCGACGGCCGGGACGGCGTGCTGCTGCGCCACGCGGACGGGCGCTGGCTGCACGAGCGGATGGACGGGCGCCTCGCGCTGCCGGGCGGCGGCGTCGGCGACCTGCCGGCGGACGCCGCGGTGTGGACGGCCGGCGTGGGGGACATGGACGGGGACGGCAAAGCGGAGGTGCTGACGCGGCGGGGCCACGGCGCGTGGGGCTACTACGGCTTGGACGGCGACGGCGCGTTCGCCTATCGCGGCGAAGTGGATTTGGCCGGCGAATCGGCCTGGGGCGTGCTTTCGGGCGGCGTGGCGGCGCCGCCGCGCGCGAGCGCCGCCATCGGGGTTCAGCCGCTGGCCGCGGGCGCGGACGCGACGCTGGACCTGTCCGAACACTTCGCGGACGGCTCGGCGCTTGTTTTCGAGGCGGCGTCCAGCGACGCGGACGTGGCGCGCGTGCGCGTTGCCGGCGGCGTGCTGACGCTGACGGGCGGCGCCGACGGCCGCGCGACGGTCACCGTGACGGCGCGGGACGCGGACGGCCACATGGTGCGGCAGACGTTCCTGGTGGTGGTGGGCCGCGGCGGGGTCCGCGCCTGCGAAGTGCCGTTGTTCCTCGCCGCGTCCAGCGAAGGACGGCAGGGCTTCGCGCGCCTTGTCAACCGGTCCGACCACGCCGGCGCGGTCATCGTTATACCGGTGGACGACGCCGGCGTGGTGGGCGGCCACGTCACGGTGTCGGTGGGCGCCGGCCAGACGGTCCACTTCAACTCCGAGGACTTGGAGAACGGCAATCCGAACAAGGCGTGGCTGTCCGGCGGCGCCGGCGCGCCGAGCCAAGGCGACTGGCGCCTGTGCTTGGAGACGGACCTCGCCTTGGAGGTGCTCGCCTATGTGCGCACCAGCGACGGGTTCCTCACCACGCTGCACGAAACGGTCGGCGCGGCCGGCAGGCACCACGAGGTGGCGTTCTTCAACCCCGGCGGCAACGCGGCCCAATTGAGCCGCCTCCGGCTTGTCAACGCGAGCGCCGCCGAGGCCGCCGTCACCATCGTCGGCACGGACGACAACGGGGTGCGGGGGAACTGGGACGGGGATGTGGCGTTGACCTTGGCCGCCGACGCGGCGCGCACCGTCGGCGCGGCGGAGTTGGAGGCCGGCGCGGCGGGCTTGTCCGGCATGTTGGGAGACGGCGCCGGCAAGTGGCGGCTGCGCGTCACCTCGGATCAGGACATCCAGGCGATGAGCCTGCTCGACGCGCCGGGGGGCAACTTGACCAATCTCTCGACGACCGCCCCCGCCGGCGGGGGCATACCGCTGTTCCCGCGGGACGCCCATCCCGACGGGCTGCAGGGGTTCGCGCGCGTCGTCAACCGCGCCGACAGGGACGCCGTGGTGACGATCCACGCCATTGGCGACGACGGCGCGCGCGCCGGGCCGGTCTTCTTGTCGCTGGGCGCGGGCGAGGCGAGGCACTTCAACTCCCGCGATTTGGCGCTCGGCAACGCCGCCAAGGGGCTTGCCGGCGGCGTGGGGGCAAGCGCGGTGGACTGGCGGCTGGAGCTGGGCGCCGGCGTGCCGATCCAGCCGCTCGCCTACATCCGCACGCCGGACGGTTTCGTCACCAGCATGCACGACCTCGCGCCGCTCGTCGGCGGGGCGCGCGAGGTGGTCACGTTCAATCCGGCCAGCAACCGCAACCAGGCGAGCCGGTTGCGGATCATCAATCCGGGTGCCGAGGACGCCGCGGTGACCATCGCCGGCGTCGACGACAACGGCGCGGGCGGCGCCGCTTCGGTGTCCCTCACCGTGCCGGCCGGCCAAGCCGCGACGCTGACCGCGCGGGATCTCGAGGAAGGCGTTTCCGAAGACGGAACCGTGGCGCTCGCCGGCATGCTCGGCGACGGCGCCGGCAAGTGGCGGCTGCGCGTCTCCTCGGATCAATCCGTCCAGGTGATGAGCCTGCTCGCCAGCCCCACCGGCAATCTCACCAACCTCTCCTCGCGCGGAACTCCGCCGCCGGCGGGCGAAGGCGGCGCGGCGATGGCGCGCCCGCGGACGGCAGCGCCTGGGAAGAAGGCGACTGCGCCGAGCGGGTGACACGCGGGCGGCAGTTTGCCGGCCCGGGCGGATTTCCTACAAAAAATCGAGAGATTGCCTACATCCACTTGTGCGGCGACATTGCCAGAATGACCGCTTTCGCGCCGACGCGAGGCGGCCATGGCACACCGAACGCATCGACAGAACCCGCGCCGGGACGGCGTGCTACTCTCACCCGAATGCGGCCCGCACCCCGCCTTGTCGTCCGGCCGCCAGGAGGCAAACGATGCCCGAAGCCGTTCTAGAGGACTCCGCACCCCGCAAGCCCGCGCGCCCGCCCGCCGATGCCACCGGGGAGATCGCGCCGCCGAGCGTCGGCCCGCTCGGAGACGGCGCGCACCGCGATCTGCCGGACTGGCTGGCGCAGGCGTTCGCCAAGCGCGGCTTCGAACCCCACGACGGCTGGCCGCCGGCGCACCACCTGCTCACCGAGCGCGACCTGCCGTGGGAGGAGGACGAGGAGGACGCGGCCATCCACACCGCGCAAGACCAGATCAGCTTGGATCTGCGCGCGGGCTTGGAGCGGCGCTACCGCGACCGCGGCGACGTCCTGGTCGCGCACGAGCTGCTGGTCTACTTTGATGGCGCGAAGCCGAGCCGGCGCTCCGCGCGGCGCCTGTCGCCGGACTTGCTGGTGGCGTTCGGCGTGCCGCGCCGCGACCGCGGCTCGTTCACGGTTTGGGACGAAGGACGGGCGCCGGATTTCGTTCTGGAGATCCTGTCCGAAGGCACATGGCGCAAGGACGTGGACGAAAAGGCCGGGCTCTTTGAGGCGATGGGGGTGCGCGAGTACTTCCTGTTCGACCCGCACGGGCGCGCCGAACCGCGCTTGCAGGCGTGGGCGTACCGTGACGCGGGGCCGAAGCCGGCGGAGGTTCCGGTGAATCCGTCGCGGCGGCGGCGCGCGCTTCCCGGACGCGCCGTGCGCGTCGCGGGCAAGCGCATGCGCGGCATCCACAGCGAGGCGCTGGGCCTTTGCCTGTGCCACACCGACCCGTGGCCGCCGGTTGAGAACGTGCGGCCGGACGCGGGCAAGGTGCGCTGGTTCGACCCGGTCGCGAACCGGCTGTTGGAAACCTACCAGGAGTTCGAGCTTCGGCAGGCGGCCGAGCTGGAGGCGCTCAAAGCCCGTCTGCGCGGAAGCATCTCGTAAGCGGTGCGCGAGTCACCTTTGATGGATGGACGACGTAGTTTGAAGCGGTGCAGCGCATTGGTTTCCCGCTTGGCGCTACACTTGCCCGTATGCGCCGCAACAGTCTCGCCGCCATCGTCCTCGCGCTGCTGGCCGTCGGCTGCGCGGAGCGCGATCCGTTGGCCGAAGAGGCGGCGTATCGGGCGACGCTGCCGTGGCTCGAACGGATGGACGCTGGCGCTTATGACGAGTGCTGGCAAGCCGCAGCGCCGTTCTTTCGCGAGCGCGTTAGCCGCGAGGCGTGGGGGCGGCAAGCGGTCGACGCCCGCTCGCCGCTGGGCGAACTGCGCGGGCGGAGGCTGGAAGCGGCCACGACCGTGGCCAACCCGTGGGGGGCGCCGGCGGGCCGCTACGTGATCGTCGTTTACGCCTCGCAATGGGCCGCCGGCGACATCTACGAAACCCTCTCCATGCAAGAAAGCGCCAGCGGTTCCTGGCTGCTGGTGGGGTACCATGTGAAGCAACGACGCTCCGGGGAATAGGCCAATGGGCTTGGCCCAGCAGGCATCGCTTCGCGCGCCGCTGGCACACATGGAATCGGTGGTGAATCCGAACGGCGCCCACATGTCCTCCGCCATCGTCTCCTCCGCCATCGTCGAAGCGGCGCCGTAGAACCCCGTGCCGTTTTCCAACACCGTCGCGGTGGTTGGCGTTGGCGAGACCGACTACTCCCGCGACAGCGGCCGCACCGAGCTGGCCCTCGCTTTGCAGGCGATTCTGGCGGCGCTGGCGGACGCCGGCATCGAACCTTCGGAAGTGGACGGCTTGATGAAGTGGTGGGTGGACACCAGCCCGGAGGCGGATGTCGCCGCCAACCTCGGCATTCGCGACCTCGCGTGGTGGGGCGAGATCAACCAAGCCGGCAACGTCGGCGCGGCTTTGGTGGCGCACGCCGCGGCGGCCATCCACGCCGGCCTCGCCAACGTGATCGTCATCTACCGCGGCGTGAACGGGCGCTCGGGCCGCCGCTACGGGCGCGGCGACGTGACCGGCCAGAGCGGCCGCGGCGCCGGCGCGTTCACCGAGCCGTTTGGCCTGCTCACGCCGCAGCATGGCCTCGCCATGACCGCCCGCCGCCGCATGTTCGAGACCGGCATCGGCAGCCGGCAATTCGGCGCCCAAGCGGTGGCGCAACGCCGCCACGCCAACCGCAATCCGCGCGCCACCTTCCACGACCGCCCGCTCACCTTGGCGGAACACCAAGCCTCGCGCTTGATCGTGGATCCCTTCCACCTGTACGACTGCTGCTTGGAAACCGATGGCGGGGGCGCCTTGGTGTTGGCGTCCGCGGACCGCGCCCGCGAACGCGCCGGCGGCCGCCCGCTGGCGCTCATCCGCGCTGTCGCGCAGGCCGGCCCCGGCGTCGGCGCGCCGGCGAAGCGCATCGCCCGGCGCCTGTTCGACATGGCCGCCCTGCGCCCCGGGGACATCGACGTGGTGCAGATTTACGATCACTTCTGCCCGTTCGTGTTGTTCGCGTTGGAGGATTACGGGTTCACCGAAGACGCCGGCCGTCTCGCCGAAGAGGGCGGCACCGCGTGGGACGGCGGCCGCTTGCCGGTGAACACCTCCGGTGGCCACCTCTCCGAAGCCTACCTGCAAGGCATCAACCACCTCATCGAAGCCGTGCGCCAGGTGCGCGGCGAATCCACCGCCCAAGTGCCGGACGCGACCTTCTCCTTATGCGACACCGGCATCGGCTGCGGCGCGGTGATCTTCGAGCGGGAGACGGCGTGAGCGCTTGGCGCTTCGAGCGCCCGCAAGGTTTGCCGTTGCCGCAGCCGGCGCCCCACGCCGAGCCGTTCTTCGACGCCCTGCGCGAAGGCCGGTTGGTCGTGCAGCGCTGCGTGTCCTGCCGCGCTTTGACGCATCCGCCCCGCGCCCTTTGCGCCGCTTGCCACAAGACGACGTTCGAGTGGGCGCCGATGAGCGGCAAGGGAGTCGTCCACTCGTATGTGGTCACGCACCAAGCCGTGCATCCGGCATTCCGCGACCACACCCCGCTGGCCACGGTGGAGGTGGCGCTCGCCGAAGGGCCGCGCATGGTCTCCAACCTGCTGGACGTGCCGCCCCAGGACGTCGCCATCGGCTTGGCAGTGGAGGTGGTGTTCGAGACCGTCGCGGACGGCGTCGTGCTGCCGTTGTTCAGGAAGTCGCCAGCGCTCTCTTGAGCCGCTCCGCCAAGCGCAGCGCCAGCGCGGCGATGGTGAGCGTGGGGTTGGCGGTGCCGGAGGTGGGAAACACCGCGGAGCCCACCACATGCAGGTTGGGGTGGTCGTGGGCGCGCAGGTTCGCGTCCACCACGGACGTTTTCGCATCCGCCCCCATGCGGCAGGTGCCGATGATGTGCCCGGCGCCTTGGAACTCGTCCTTGTGCCGCACCGCGCTCGCGGCGACTTTGGCGAACACCGCATCGTGCATGGCCCGGGCTGCGTTCAAGCCGTCCCGGGCATAGCCGCCGATGTCGAAGTGGATGCGCGGCAGGGGCACGCCGTAGATGTCCTTCTCCTGGGCGTCGAGCGCGACGCGGTTGGCGGCGGAGGGCAACTGCTCCACGAGAGAGGCGAGCTGCACATGGCGCGAGGTCTGTTCCGCCACGGTGGCGCGCAATTCCGCGCCGCGCAGGCCGCCTTGGGCGAGGGCGCCGGCGGCGGTGAAGGCGCCGCCGGTGGGCCAGTTCCAGCCGTCGTTGGAGATCTGCGTGCGCACGGCGCCGCGACGCCGGCGCTCTTCGCCGTCGCGCAGGTTCTCGATGCCGGAGGTGGAAATCGGCCCCCGGTACGGCCACACGGGCTCTCCGGCCAAGGCCCAGCTGAGCTGGATGGGGTGGTCCATCAGATTGCGGCCCACCGCGTCGGAGGAATTGGCCACGCCGCTCGGCCATTGCTCCGAGCGGGAGTGCAGCAACAAGCGCGGCGTCTCCACGGCGTGCGCGGCGAGCACGTAAGCGCGCCCGGTGGCCACTCCCCTGCTCCGATCCGGGCGCTGGAAGACCACCCTCAAGATTTGTCCGGCGGCGTCCGTTTCCAAGCGCGTGGCGGTGGCGCGTTCGCGCAGCTCGGCGCCGGCGCGTTCGGCCTTGGACACATGGAATGCCGCGTCGTACTTCGCGCCGATGGGGCAGATGGGAATGCAGCTGGCGCTGCCGCAGCAGGCCGGGCGCCCGTCGCGGGTGACGGAGTTGCGCGCTTGGGGCGTCGCCCGCACCTGGTACGGAGTGCCGTCCAACGCGCGGGCGAACACTTGGTCCAAGTAGGTGATCGGCACCGGCGGCAGCGGAAAACCGCCCGAGCGCGGCGAACCCAGGTCCTCGTCGGAGTCCCCGGCCACGCCGAGTTCGCGCTCCGCCTGCAGATAGAAGGGCTCCAAGTCGTCGTAGCCGATGGGCCAGTCCACGCCGGTGCCGTACAGGCTGCGCAGGCGGAAGTCGTTCGGCAGGAAGCGCAGGCAGGTGCCCAGCCAATGCCAAGTGGTGCCGCCCACCACCTTCAGGTAGGTGCTCTTGAACTTGTCCGGGCCGGCCTGCCGGTACCAATGATCCGCGTCGATGCTGAGCGGGTGGTCCGCCTCGGCGCTTGGCGGGTAGGGGCTCTCGGGGGTCTTGACGGGCGCGCTGACGAAGCGCTCCAGCGCCTTGGCGCGGTCCACCCGGGGCCCCGCCTCCAGCAGCGCGACCTTCACGCCGGCCTCTGCCAGCCGCGTGGCGACGAGCGCGCCGGCAACGCCCGAACCCACGATCACAACGTCGGCGTGAAGATCAGTCATTGCCCGCCTCCGCCGGCGCTTTGCTCCAACCATCCCCGCTGCAAACGCCGGGAGGGGTGGCGAAACCCGCCGCCGACCAGATCAACGCGCCGTACAACGTGGCGACCACCGGCGGCGCGCCGGGGAGCACGCCCGAATACCAAGCGGAGACAATAGCCGTCTCGAGCGCGGCGGTCTCCGGCGTTCGCGCCGTCGCCGTCGCGGCAAGCGCGGCCAGGTTCGCGGCATGGCCGGCGCCGAGGAGCGCGCGGCGCAGCGCGTCGGCGAAACCGGCATCCAACTGCGACTCGTCGAACCCCGTGAGCGTGGCGCTCAAAGCGCGAAACGAGTCCACGCCGCCCGCGTCCGGCACCGGCGCGGCGATGGCGACGCCAGCCGCCGCGCCCCACAGCGTGGCGAAGGATCGCCGCGTGAGCGTCGCCGCCGCCCCCTGGTTGCCACCGTCCTTCGCCACGCGCGTTCGACCCGGCTTAGAGCAGCGCGAACTTCAAGGCGAAGACAACCGCCACGACGTACACCGCCGTCGGACATTCGCGCGGGCGGCCGGCCAGCAGCTTGATGGCCGCGTAGGACAGGAATCCCAAGCCGATGCCGTCCGCCACCGAGAAGCTGAGCGGCATGGCGATGGCGGTCACCGTGGCCGGCGCCGCCTCGGTGATGTCCTTCCAATCGAGGTCCGCCAGGCCCCGCGCCATCAGCGTGGCCACCAACAGCAGCGCGGCGCTGGTGGCGTAGGGCGGCACGCTCTCGGCCAGCGGCGCGAACAGCAGGCAGAGCAGGAAGAGACCGGCCACCACCACCGCGGTGAGGCCGGTTCGTCCACCGCTCTCCACGCCCGCCGCGCTTTCGATGTAGCTGGTGGCGGACGACGTTCCCGCCAGCGCGCCGAACACCGTGGCCCCGGAGTCCGCCATCAGGGCGTCGCGCAGCCGCGGCAACTTGCCGTCGGCGCCGATCAGCCCGCTGCGGGTGGCGACTCCCACCAGCGTGCCGGCGGTGTCGAACACGTCCACAATCAGAAACGACAGGATGACGGCGATCAGCGAGAGCCGCATGGCGGCCGGAATGTCCAGTTCCAGCAGCACCGGCGCGGGCGAAGGCGGAAGCGAGAACACGCCGTGAAACTCGGCGGCGCCGAACACCCAGCCCGCCACGGCCACCGCCAGCATGCCCAAGACGATGGCGCCGGGCACCCGGCGCGCCAGCAACGCGGCGATCACGACAAACCCGATCAACGCCGCCAGCGGCCCGAAGCGCGTGAGTTCCCCGAACGCCACCAAGGTCGCGTCGTCGCCGATCACCACGCCGGCGTTCTTGAGCGCGATGAGTGCGATGAAGAAGCCGACGCCGGCGCAAATGCCGAGCTTCAAGTCCTTCGGGATGGCGTTGATCAACCACTCGCGCACGCGCAGCGCGCTGAGCGCCACAAACAAGACGCCGGAAAGAAAGACCGCGCCGAGGGCGGTGCGCCAGTCCACTCCCATGCCCAGCACCACGGTGTAGGTGAAGAACGCGTTCTGCCCCATGCCGGGCGCCAACGCCACCGGATAGTTGGCGAGCAAGCCCATCGCCAGCGTGCCGGCCGCGGCGGCGAGGCAGGTGGCCACGAACACGGCGCCGAAGTCCATGCCGGCGTCCGCGAGGACGGTGGGGTTGACCACGGTGATGTAGGCCATCGCCAAGAACGTGGTCACCCCGGCCACCGCTTCGCGCCGCCAAGTGGTGCCGTGCGCCGTGAGCGCGAAGCGCCGCTCCAGCCAAGGCATCGGCGGTGGCGGGGCGGTTGGATTGGTGTCGGGCATCGGGCGGCGAACGGGTGGCGTGGTTGCGGCAAGCGTGATTCTACGCGACCGCGCGCGGCGGTTGGCGGCGCGACGATCGGACTCCGCAGCGGCACCCCACGCAACCCGAACACCATGTTACGCTGACACCTTGTTCCGCAAGCGAGCCCACCGTATCTCAAGCGCAAAGGATTTCTTCGCGCCGCCCGGCGGCCAACAGCTGGTTGGCGGTCGGACGCCCCCGCTGCTTGCGGCCCCGTCGCGGAGGGTCGGGCTTGCGCGCGGTGCGACAAGCGCCGCCTTGGCCCGGGCGTCGATTTGCCGCGGCGGTGCGCCGCTCAGGGTCCGCTAGTGTCGAAGAAGCGTCTCGTGGTGGCCAAGACCGGCATGTGGGCCGGTCTTCACCCCGGCATGGCGCTGGCCTCGAAGGGAATGGTGCTGGCGTTCGTGGTGTTCACGGTGATGTTCGTGGATCCTGCCGGACAGCTGTTCGCGGGGCTGCGCCGCTGGATCGAGGCGACGTTGAGCTGGTACTACATCCTGGCCGTGTGCGCGATGCTGTTCGTTTGCTTCTACTTGATGCTCAGCCGCCACGGCAACATCCGGCTGGGCGACGACGATTCGAAGCCAGAGTTCAGCACGTTCTCGTGGCTGGCGATGCTCTTCTCCGCGGGAGTCGGCATCGGCATCCTGTTCTTCTCCATCTCCGAGCCGCTGTCCTACTTCGACAGCAATCCGCACGCCGATCATCTGGGCGTCACCGAGCAGGACGAGCGCCGCGCCGTGCATGCGGTGCGCGTCACTTATTTTCACTGGGGCTTGCACGCTTGGGCCGTCTACATTGTCGTCGGCCTGTGTCTCGCCTACTTCGGCTTTCGCAAAAAGCTGCCGCTCACCTTGCGCTCGGCGCTCTATCCGGTGATTGGCGACCGCATCTACGGCCCCATCGGCCACGGCGTGGATCTGCTCGCGGTGTTCGGCGCCGTGTTCGGCGTCGCCACGTCGCTGGGCCTCGGCGTGAAGCAGATGGCGGCGGGCCTCCATGCGTTGTTCGGCTTGGATCCGGGCCAGTGGACGCAGATCACGTTGATCGCGGTCATCTCCGCGGTGGCGACGTTGTCCGCCGTTTCCGGCATTGGTCGCGGCATCCGGATGATTTCGGAGTGGAACATTTATCTCAGCATGGTGTTGCTGGCGTTTTTCCTCTTCTTCGGCCCGTTCGAATGGTTGATGAGTTTTTTCGCCACCACGCTCGGCGAATATCTTTCCAATTTGGTGCCGATGGGTTTCTGGACCGCCGGAGAACCCGAAGACGCGAGTTGGCAGGGGGCTTGGACGGTCTTCTACTGGGGCTGGTGGATTTCCTGGGCGCCGTTCGTGGGCATGTTCATCGCCCGCATTTCGCGCGGGCGCACCATCCGCGAGTTCGTGGCGGGCGTGATGTTCGTGCCCACGGCCATGGCGTTCTTTTGGATCTGCCTGTTCGGTGGCAACGCGCTGCACTTGGAACTCAACGCGCCCGACGGCGTGGGCACGGCCGGCATTCTCGAACTGGTGCGCGCCAATCAATTGGAATCGGCGTTGTACGGCACCATCGAACGCATGACCGACATCTCGTGGTTGGTGTGGATGATGTGCTTTTTGGCCACCTTCCTGCTCGCCACTTGGTTCATCACCTCGTCGGATTCCGGCACCTTGGTGATCGCCACCCTGCTAAGCCTCGGCGACGATCATCCACCACGCCGATTCCGCGTCGTCTGGGGCAGCGCCGAAGGGTTGGTGGCGGCGGTGTTGCTGTTGGCCGGCGGGCTGGACGCGCTGCGGGCCGCTTCCGTGGCCGCCGCGCTGCCGGTGAGCGTGGTGCTGTTGCTGATGACGTTCGGCATCGTGAAATCGCTGGCCGAGGACTCCTCCGCGGTGGCAGCGCCGGAAGCGGCTTAGTAGGACGCAGCGGACGACCACATCCCCTCTGGGCGGCGCTTCGCCGCGCTGGGAATGAACGCTCGCGCGGCAAGCCAGCGGGATGCACGGTGCTATATTGCCGCCATGCCCAACAACCCGTCGCCAGCCGAGCTCGGCACCCACCGCGACGAGCTGCCGTACTTCGCTGGCCGCAAGACGGAGCTCTCCGCGCTGAGCAAGCGGCTTGGCCGGCTGTGTTCGACGGGCGATCCACGCGGCGGCATGTCGCTCATCATGGGCGTTCCGGGCGTCGGCAAGACGCAGCTGGGCCTCACGTTCGCCAAAGACGCCACGATGAACGGGAGCGCGCCGAAAGTACGGCATCTCGCGCTCAACACCAGCATTTTGGAAAGCGACATCGACTTGTTCATGGCCATCGCCCGAACGCTGAACGCGGACAAGATCGGCCGCGAGGTGGCCGACCTCGACAGCAAGACCATCCGCCGCGACCTAACCTACTTGGGAGGCGAAGATGCTCACAAACGAGTCAAGTTTTGCGACAGGCACGGAGTTTGCGGAGCAAACTCGAACGCGCCCCGCAGGGCGCGCGGCGTGGGCTGGTTGAAAGGCGGGCGCACGCGGGAACACGCGCGGCACACCGGTCGCTTGTTCGCGCTGCTGCTGGCATCGCGCCGCACCCGCATGTGGAAGAACGTCGCGCTGGTGCTCACCATCGACGAACTGCAAACAGTTCAACCGAACGGCTTGGCCGCTCTGCGCGTGCTCCACGAAGGCGACCACGGTTGCCCGATGCTGGTCGTAGGCATTGGCTTGCAGCACACGCCGGCCGTGCTGGCCGGCTCCAGCGATACGCCGGGAATCTCGCGCTTGGGGCAGATCATCCATCTGCGCCCGCTGCCGGACGACGATGCGCTCGACGCCATAAAGGGCAACATGCAGGCGTTGGGGCATGCCATCCCGAAGGCGTGCGCCGACGCGCTGGCCAAGGCGTCCCAAGGGTTCCCCCAGCACATCCACGGCTATCTCGCGGCGGCGCTTCAGGCCATCGACGAGCACGGCGGCTTGGCCGAAGGACCGGCGCTGGAATCGGCGCTGCAAGCTGGCCACCAAGCCCGAGCCGACTACTACGACAGCCGCTTGCGCCTGTTGCAGGGCATCAAACCCATGCAAACGCTGGCAGGCGCGATGGATCAACGCGGCACAAGTGCGCTGGCCATTGAGGACGCCGTGCTGGAACTGGACACTGCCGGCTTCAACGGCAAGGAAGCACTCGACAAGGCCATCGTCCACGGCGTGCTAGCGGAAGACCCGCTAGGCGCCGTCTCGTTCGGCATCCCGTCATTCCACGGGTATGTGGTAGAGTTGGGCGAATGAAGGGCTTGAGGTGGGGGCTTAGAGTTGACGGACGCGGTGGTTGCCGACCCATCGGCCGCAGGAAGTCAGATGGCTGAGATCTCCCAGGGCGACCTTGAGCGGTTCTTCGCCGAAATCGCCCCTCGGCTGGAAACCGCGCAAACGTTGGACGACGAGTTGGATCGGCAACTCGCGCGCCGGTTCAACGTGTTCCGCTACTTGCGAACAGACGAGAAGGGGTTCTCAAGGATGATCGCGGATTTGCTGGATCCGTCGGGTGTCCATGGCCAAGGGACGGCATTCTTGAAGCTCTTGACCGATAAGCTGGATTTCGCCCAGGACGTGACTCCGAGTGACCTCAGCAATGCCAAGGTGCAGATGGAGCGACGGATCGATGGCGGTCGTCGCATCGACATTGTCGTCGAGATCGACAGCCAGCACTGCCTCGCTATCGAGAACAAGAGCAACTCTGCGGTCGACAAAGAAGATCAAGTTGAAGACTACCTCGGCTGGCTCAAGCGAGAGTACGACTACTCCTTGCTCGTCTATCTCTCACCAGCCGGCGACGGTCCGTCGGAAACGAGCATGGGCCGCGAGACCATCGAAGACCTTGAGACGTCGACTCCTCGGCGGTTTGCGATCATGCCTTGCGGCTCAAAACAACGTCTAGATTTAGATGATGGGTTCGACAAATTACGTCTTGAATCCTCTCTCGTGAACTGGTTCGCCGATTGCCGGAAGAACTGTGACGTAGATCGGTTACGTTGGTACTTACGAGAGGTAGAGATGTACTGTCGACAAAGATACGGAGGGAATGTGGTGACGAACACAGCGAAAGGTGCAGTCGAGGATTTCTTGCGCAGGCATCAAGAGCACTTCGCTACTGCGTTGGCCGTTTATGAGACTTGGCCGAAATTGTCAAGGGAAATTAGGAGTAATTTTCTTGAAATGATCATGAACATGATTTGGGAAGACTTGGCAGCCCTGTTCGACGAAGACGCGGAACCATATATAGTGTGGGATCATGGGCCAAAGAGTCACGGAAGCTACATCAGCATTTATTGCAACACTTGGCGGCCCTATGTTGTTGGTGGTCAAGACAAAATCACTCGCGTTCAGATGATTGCGGAGTCGGCTGAGGATGCTGATTGGTATTACGGAGTATGGTCGCCCGCCATCAACGAAGTATCAAACGATGATCGAGAGAGGAGAAGCAAACTCCAGCAGGAACTCCGCAACCATCAAATGAGGCAACACCGCCGTCTGCCGTGCTGGGAGTATGTTGATGAACGATACCGAGACTGGAACCCCCTCATTCCGAAATTGCATGAGGAGGTCGCAGCGCACGGTGGCTGCGACGGAGAGGTGAAGGGAAACGGTGGTGAAATCGCCAACATTCTAGTGAAGAGGTTCAAGGAATTTGCTGTCCAAACGATTCCCATAATCAAGAGCATTGATGGAAGTTGAGCCAATGCCTTCCGGGTTCGCCGTTAGACGTCAGTTCGGCCGATACGCCGCAAGCCGCGGCACCGCCTCCCGTGCCATCGCAAAGTACCGCTCGTCCTTTTCCACCCCGATGCTCGCATAGCCCACGGCCTCCGCTGCGGCCAGCGTGGAGCCGGCGCCGCAGAACGGGTCCAGCACCGTGCCTTCGCCAAGTGGCAGCACGCCGCGCACCAGCTGGCGCAGAAAGGCTTGCGGCTTCAGGCTCGGGTGCGGTGCCAGCGCCCGTTCCTCCTTGCGGGTTGGGGCGGAGCGGATCACGTCGCCGAAGGGTCGATCGCCGGCGGGGCGTCGGAATCCGCCGCAGCGCCACTTGCGCAGGTTGTCTTGCACTCGGCCCTCAAGGGGCTTGCGGAACACCAGCCACGGCTCCCACATGGAGCGCGGCATGGCGCTGACGTCCGCGAACTCCTCGTGGGCACCCTTGGGGCGGTCGCCGCCGCGCATGGTGGTCACCAGGCGGACGATCTCGCCGCGCCGTTCCAAGCCGGCGGCGGCAAGCGCTCCGGCAACCAAGTAGGAGAGCAGCGGGTTGGCTGCCACCACCACGTTTGCGCCGGGCGCCAGCGCGGGAAGCAGCAGTGCCGCCCAATCGCGGAAGAACGCGGCCACCTGCTCTCGGTTCGCCGGCGTGAGCACGGTGAAACGCGGCACCGGCGACCTGCGAACGCCATTGAAGGCGGGCGGCAAACGCCAGACGCCGCCCTTGCCCCGATGCAGCTTCGCCTGTTCCTTCGGCGTGTATTCCAACAAGCCATAGGGCGGGTCGGTCACCACCGCGTGGATGGAGTTCGGTGCTTGGCGGCGCAGCCAATTCGTGCAGTCCGCACACACCAAGGTTGCTCGGCCAAGCCGCAGGTGCGGGTAATCGGCCGCGCCCGAATCGTCGGGATGCGGTTGCTCCGCCAACATAGGCGCTTTGTTCAAGCTGCTCGCCACCATGTGTACAAGCATACACCTTCAGCGGTGAAAAATTGTATTTCGCCAGTCAGCGGTCGCAGCGGTCCATCGCGAGCACTTCGGCGCCGCGGGCGAACACGTGCCCCGGCACCCCCATCGCCTGTTTCAAGGCCACGTCTCGATCCCAAGTGTTCTCTATTTCGGCGACGGACTTCGCCGCGCCGATGCCCACATGTCGGGTTTGGTAGAACGGCGACACCAAGGGGAAGAACTGCAGCGGCCAATCCGTGCCGTACATCAGCCGCTGCGCCAAACCGGGCACTTCCAACGCCCTTCTCAGATAGCCGAGCTTGTTGATCTGGGTGAGGCTCGATACTTCCGAATAGAGGTTTGGAAAGCGCTCGAACATCGGCAGGACGCGCTCGAAATTGCTTTCGCCTTCGTTTTCCCCGCCGGTTGCGATGTGCGCCGCGATCACGGTGACGCCCAGGGACAAGGGCAGCGCCAAGCGGCGCGGGTCGCCAAGCGCGTCGTAGGCGGTGGCGAACGAACGCTCTTGACCGGCGTGGCTGAGCAAAGGGATGTCGAGCGCAACGAGTTCTTCGTAGAACGGGCGCAACGCCTCGTCGCTCGGGTCGATGGCCATGATGTTGGGAATCCACTTGAGCAGCAGGGCGCCTTGCCGGTGGGCTTGGCGCAGGCGGTCGATGGCGTCGTGGCGGTAGGGGTTGACGCTCGCGCCGAAACAGAGCGTTTCGTATTTGGCCGTCTCGGCGGCCACGAAGTGGTTGGGCACGTACACCTGCGTCGCCACGCGGTCGAGTTCGCCATTCGCCACCACGCCGTCAAGGGCGAGCACCACCGCCTTCTCCACCCGCTCGGAGGCGGCCACCGCGGCGTGGATGCGGGCCACCACCAAGGCGTCGCCTTCGGCTTCGAGTTCCTCGCGGCTGACGCCGAAGGCGCGCAGATACAACGGGAAGCGGATGTTCTCGCTCATCTGCCGGCTCACGAAAGCGCCGCTGCCGCCGGCGCCGACGCCGGCGGTGTGAACGTGCATGTCCACAATGCCGCCGGGGGCGGAGGGCGGTTCGTCCGCCGGCACCAATGCGTAGGCGATGACCAGCGCCAACAAGACGACCAACGCCGCCGCGGCGAAGCGCCGGCCCTTTCTGTTCACACGTTCATACTGTGTTCATCTTCCAGTCTCGATAATACTCCGCCATGCTGTTAGGGTTGAAAACCACACACGTTGCCGGCGGCCTCCAGAGAGCGGCGCCGGCGGCCTTGCAAGAGCATGGCAGAACGAAACACGGCAACACCGCGTATTGCCGACACAACCGCCCAAGATGTGGTCATCGCGCCGCGTTCCAAGCGCAAACATTGGTTGATCGGCGCCGGCGCGGGCGTGGTGGCGGTGGTGGCGTTCGCGGTGTTCGGGTTGCCCTCCGTGTTGCGCTGGTCGGAAGCGGAAATGAGCGTTGCCCGCGAGCGCTTGCGCACCGCGGTGGTGACGCGCGGCGACTTGGTGCGCGACGTGTCCGTGCAAAGCCAAGTGGTGGCGGCGGTGAGCCCCACGCTGTACGCCACCCAAGCCGGCGTCATCACGTTCCAAGTCGAATCCGGCGACAATGTGGCCGAAGACCAAGTGCTCGCGGTGGTTGACAGCCCGCAAATAGAAAACCAGTTGCGCCGCGAAGAGGCGCACCGCGCGCGGCTGGCCGTGCAAGTGGAACGCCAGCGCATTCACGCCAAACAACTGCGGCTCTCCAACCGCAAGGCGGTGGATTTGGCGGAAGTGTCACTTGTCGCCGCCAAGCGGGAAGCCCGGAGGGCGGACTTGGCCTTCGCCAAAGAAGGCATTTCGCAACTCGATTACGAAAAGGCGCGCGATCAGAAGCGGTCCGCCGAGTTGGCGCACGAACACGCCGCGCGCGATGCCGAGCTGCAAGAAGAACTCTTGGATTTCGAGTTGCGCACTCTGGAGTTGGATTTGGAACGTCAAGCTCTTTTGGTGACGGATCTGAAGCGCCAAGTGGACGCGCTCTCCATTCGCTCGCCCGTGAACGGGGTGGTGGGCGACCGCTTGGTGGAGCAGAAAACCGCGGTGGCGCCCAACATGCCGGTGCTCGCCGTGGTGGATCTGACGCGCTTCGAGGTGGAGGCGCAGGTGCCGGAGAGCTATTCCAACGAAATCGCCGCCGGCATGGCGGCCGAAGTGCGCGTGGGCGGCAAGGAGCACGGCGCGCGGGTGGCGGCGGTGTCGCCGGAAGTCCGCGACAATCAGGTGACGGTGCGTTTGCGCTTCCAAGGCGCGATGCCGCCGGGGCTGCGCCAGAACCAGCGCTTGAGCACGCGGATTCTGCTCGAAGCGAAATACGACGTGTTGCGCGTCGCACGCGGCCAGTTTCTCGAATCGGGCGCCGGCCGCATCGCCTATGTGATAGATGGCGGCGTGGCGCGGCGCGTCGCCATTGGCGTGGGCGCCCGCAGCCTGAACGCGGTGGAGATCGTGGCCGGGCTCGAGGAAGGCGACGAGATCATCGTTTCCAGCTTGGACGCCTTCGACGGCAAAGAAGCCTTGCTGATAACGGGCTGACGCTTTTTTCAGCGCAAGCGAGATACCGGGGGGAGGATCGAAACGCCATGTTGAAGTTGGACAACATCGCCAAGGTGTACCGAACGGACACGGTGGAGACGCACGCGCTCCGCGACGTTTCCTTGGCGGTGGACGAGGGAGAGTTCGTCGCCGTGGCGGGGCCTTCGGGTTCCGGCAAGACCACGTTCCTGAACGTCGTCGGCTTGCTCGAGAGCTACGAGCGCGGGACCTATCGGCTCGATGGCGAAGACGTTTCGGCGTTGAACGACAGCGCCCGCTCGAAGCTGCGCGGCGAGAAGATCGGCTTCGTGTTTCAAGGTTTCAACTTGATCGCCGAACTCAGCGTCTTCGACAACGTGGACGTGCCGCTGCGCTATCGCGGCATGCGCGCGCCGGAACGCAAAGAGCGCGTAACCGAAGTTTTGCATCGGGTCGGCTTGAGCGGCCGCATGCGCCATTTGCCGGCGCAGCTCTCCGGTGGCCAACAGCAACGGGTCGCGATTGCCAGAGCCTTGGTTGGCGCACCGCGCTTCCTGCTCGCGGACGAGCCAACCGGCAATCTGGACTCCGCCACCGCCGCCGGCGTGATGGCCTTGCTGGACGATCTGCACCAGAGCGGCGCGACCATCATCATGGTCACCCACGATGCGGATCTCGCGGCGCGGGCCGGACGCATCATTCACCTCGCGGACGGCCGCGTCGCCCCGCAGAGCGCCCCAGTCGCGTAACGCGCCATGTTCGCCTACTACCTGCGGCTCGCGTTCATCAGCAGCGCAAAAACCCCGATCACTTCGGCGTTGATGGTGTGCGCCATCGCCGTTGGCATCGGCGCATGCATGGCCTTCGTGAACTTCAGCTACCTGCTTGCGCAGGATCCCATTCCACACAAGAGCGATGTGCTGTACGCGGTGCAATTGGACGCCGGGAGCCCGCACGCTCCGGCAGGTGGCAAGCCGCCGCCGCAACTCACCTACATGGACGCGAGCGCGCTGATGAGGGAAAGACGCGCCCATCGCCAAGCCGCGATGGCGCGCACGCGCCTGGTTGTGGAACCGCAAGGCGCCGACGCGCGTCCCTTCGAAGCCGCCAGCCGCGCCACCTACGCGGACTTCTTCACCATGTTCGATGTTCCATTCTTGTTCGGCGGCCCTTGGGACGCGCAAGCGGACGACCGCGCGCTGCGCGTTGTGGTGCTTTCTCGGTCCACGAACGATCGGTTGTTCGGTGGCGAGGACTCCGTGGGTCGAAGTTGCGTTTTGAACGGCAACGAGTTTCGCGTGGTGGGCGTGATCGACGAGTGGAAGCCAATGCCGAAGTTCTACGATGCGAACGCCGGCTTGGTCAGCCCGCCGGCGGAAGTGTTCCTGCCGTTCGAGCAGATGGTGGCGCTGCGTCTTCCGCTGCGCGGCAACATAAGCTGTTGGAAACCCTTCGGCGACGGCATCGAGGCGTTTCTCGCATCCGAATGCGTGTGGATACAGTTTTGGGCGGAATTGCGAAACGACGCGGGAAGGCGCGAATACCTCGAATACTTGGATAGCTACGCAAACGAACAGAAGCGCGTTGGCCGCTTCGAGCGACCTCTAAACAACCGTTTGAGTGATGTCCATCAGTGGCTTGCGGACAACAACGACGCCACCGGCACGGCCATGTTGCTGGTGGGAGTGGGGGTGATGTTTCTCGTCGTTTGTCTGCTCAACACGGTGGGGCTCTTGCTTGCGAAGTTCCTTGGCAAGGCGCCGGAAATCGGCTTGCGCCGAGCGCTCGGCGCGAGCAAACGGACGCTGTTTCTGCAGCACTTGGTGGAAACCGGTTGCATCGGCGCGCTTGGCGGCGCGCTGGGTGTGGCGCTCACTTGGCTTTTGTTGCGCGGCATCGACGTGTGGTTCGAAGGCGTCGTCTCGGATTTGCTGGTGTTCGTCGGCCCGATGGTGGGAGTGGCCGTCGCGCTGGCCGTCGTTGCCGCTTTGGCGGCGGGACTGTATCCCACTTGGCGAGCCTGCAACGTGCCGGCGGCGGCGTTGCTCAAGACGTAAGCGACCCACGGTGTCCACATGCAAATAGGTCCCGTTATTCGCGCCTTGCGGCAAAGCAAATTCGGCGCGTTGTTGGTGGCGTTTCAGATTGCCTGCGCGATGACCGTGGCGGTACACTCTTGGAGCATCGTCCGCGAGATTCATCTGCTGGACCGGCCGAGCGGTCTGCCGGAAGCCGAGCTCTTTCACATCTCCACGCGCGGTTTCGCCCCCGGTTTCAACGCCAAGACGAGTGTGTTGGACGACCTCGCGCTGCTGCGCCAGACGCCCGGCGTGGTCAACGCGACGGTCGTGAACACCGTGCCGCTCTCCGGCAGCGGCCAGACAACCGGTTTGCAGCTGGCGCCGGGCCACGATCAGGCGGCGATCGGCGCCGCCGTGTACATGGTGGACGAGCAGGGCGTCGCCACCTTCGGCGTGGATTTGATCGCTGGACGCGACTTCACGCCGGAAGACGTGCGCGAGCGCGGCCCCGGGGTATCCGATTGGCCGGACACCGCGATATTGAGCGCTGCGACGGCGCGCCTGCTTTGGCCCGACGCCGGCGTGGACGACGTTGTGGGGCGCGTGGTCTACACCAATGGCGACAAGCCGATGACCGTGGTGGGCGTGGTCGCGGTGCTGGTGGCGCCTTGGCCCGTCGTCGACAACCCAAGCCACACCATGCTCGTTCCCGACAAGCGAATGGAGGACGACGTGCGTTATCTGGTTCGCGCCGCGCCCGGTCTGCTGGACGAACTGATGCCCTTGGTCGAAGAGCAACTCGCGCGCGCCAATCGTGGCCGCATCGTTCGCGCGCCGCGCTCCATGTCGGAAACGCGCGCTCAGGGCTTGCTGGTGGTCAACGGCATCGCCACTATTCTCATCGTGGTCACAGCCGCGCTGTTGGCCGTGACCGCGCTCGGCATCGCGGGCCTCGCCGCATACAGCGTGCGCCGCCGCACCAAGCAAATCGGCACGCGGCGCGCCTTGGGCGCCCGCAAGCGCGACATCCTCGGCCACTTCCTGACGGAGAACTTTCTCATCTCCAGCGTCGGCGTGGCGTTCGGCGCGGTGCTCACCGTGGCCTTCAACGTGGCGCTGGTGCAGAACATCCCCGACATGCCCAAGCTCCAGTGGCACTCCGTGCTGCTCGGCGCCGTCGCCATGTGGCTGGTGGGCCTGCTGGCCGTTCTAGCCCCGGCGCGCCGCGCCAGCGACGTGCCGCCGGCGGTGGCGACAAGAACCGTTTAGGCCTTGCGAAAGCAACCGATGGAAACCACGCGCTCAGGGGTTGGTTGCGTTGGTGGTCGGCACTGCCGGTGGCCTTGGCAATTTACCTGGCCTCGGTTTGGGCGTGGGCGGCGGAGGCCACCTCAATCGTGTGCGGCACGGTCGTGGGGCAAGTGCCGAGCAATCCGGTTTGGGTGGGCGCGTTGGCAGGTGCAAGGGAGCCAGCTTGGACTCGTGCGGAGGAGGGGCACTTCGAAGTATCCCTCCGTCTGGAACAACCAAAAAGCCGCTTTGCTGGTCGTCAGCAAAGACCGTTTGCCGACCGTGTGCCGCTCGTCCTGCCGCTTCTGCGCGAGGGACTTGCGCTTCGCTTGATTTAGTGAGCCCGCAATGATCTAATCTGGACCGCTATTTGCCCCAGTTCATATGCCCTCTTCGTGGAAGTACCGTTTCAGGAAGTTGAACACTTCACGTTTCTGAGCTTCTGAGGCTGCTTGTACGATTGCGGGTACATTGAGCCAGCCAGTTTCGTCGTCCCAATAATTCTTTTTCATCACTTGATGCCGTCCGCACAGTGGTTGCCACTTTGACGGGTCCAATGGGTCGGCATCGGCATGCACCGAATGGGGCATTTTATGATCTGGTGTCAGCTTGACCGTTCCACCTCCTACCGGGTCGATGTCGCCATGTTTCTGTCCGCACATGACGCCACCCTCATTCCATGCACATTCGTGATTGGCCTGTTCAAGAACGATCCGCCACGTCTCCACGGTCGGCCGTGCTCGCTTAGCGGCGGTGCTGCGGCGTTCGGCATTGGGCATCATGTATTCGCTGACCTTCAGATCGCCGCGATTTCGCCATGACAAGATAGTGTAGCCTTTATCGACTCTCAATTCTGAGAGCCGTTGATGCCAGTTTTCCGGCGCTTTACCGGTTTCAGGATCAGTCGCCACATCGATTAGCTGTTCGCGTGTGGCGACCTTCCCCAAATTGTCGAGGAAGAACGCCTCGATTCTGGCACGAACCGACCGTTGCGTATACGGACCTTTGACGGTCGCGTCTCTATCCTTGGCCATTTATTCGCACCGATGCGCTGCAACTCGTTCGCGTGTAACGACTAGATATTCGGGGGAGCTATCGCACAGGATTGCATGGCGGTGAAGACGCAGACACACTTCGCCCGTCGTTCCCGATCCACACATCGGGTCGAGCACGGTGTCGTTCGGTCGTGTTGCCATCAAAAGCAGCGGCTCGATGACGGACATGGGCTTCTGTGCCGGATGTCCAGTCTGTTCGCTTCGCCCCACAAAGCCGACATTCAGGGGAGCTTCAAGCACGGACGGTGGGCCAGGAACGAAGCGCATCTTACCCGCTTTCCAACGCGTCATTTGACCAGCATTCAGAAAGTGCTCGGGATAGGTTACCGCTCCATCGGCCGCAAGATGCAAGCAGGCGTTTTGAGCCGATCGCCAACCGCGAACTACGGACGGACAATTCTTGTAGTACCAAGTGAGCCACGACACCAATCTGATGCCGTTGGGGAGCGCTGTGACTTGGTGTGCGAGTATCTCGGGAAATCCCCAAACAAAGACATGCTCGGAAATTCGGCACGCGGACCGAATGACTGTCGCCAGCCAGTCGTTGTAGTCTTCGCGAACGCCGCCGATGCCCTTGTTGTACCAAGGATCGAGAATGGTCGCTTTGATGTCGGATGCGTGAGAGAGAGTATCGAGCACATCTGCTGCTGGAAGTACCTTGACGGTCGTTTGTACCTCGGGGTTGTAGGGCTTTGCGGTGTCCGCCAGCTCCGGAAACGTCGCCTGCTTCATGGCCGTCCTCCTCGTGGCCGCTCTATTCGGTGGCAACCGCAAATGGGCGCACAACTCGTTGACCCGTTCTTTTCCGGCGGTGCCATGATGTCGGCCTTTGGGTAGCCCCAATCTTGAGCATGGGATGGGCCTGCCTCCACCTCCCCAACACAATAGCCCACTTCGCCCGACTTCCGCAACTCAAATTAGCACTGGGTTGGGGGTGTGCAACAGATCTTTTGGTAAAGTGACAGGGCAATCGCGTTTGGACAGTCGCGACATTGCCACCCTCGCGCGGCTAGCGCACGCTCTTGCGGGCGCGCTGTCGCAAGCTGATCACCCGGTCGCCGCGGCCACCGCGTCCAGCTCCGTCATCGGCCAGCGCGCGCGGGTGTTGATGGCGAGCCCGGCGCGCTCTCCGGCGGCGAGGCGCAGCGCCCCGGCATGGGCGACCATGGCGCCGTTGTCCGTGCAGAGCGCGGGGGCGGCGAAGATGGCCCGCGCCGGTCGCGCAAGGGACGCCAAGGCGTCCGTCAGGTGCGCCCGCAGGCGCTTGTTGGCGGCCACGCCACCAGCGATCACGAAGTCCGCGCAGCCGGTTTGCTCCACGGCGCGCCGGCACTTGATCACCAAGGTGTCCACCACCGCCTCCTCGAAGGCGCGGGCGATGTCCGCCACGTCCTGCTCGGCCAGCGGCGCGAGTTCGCGCACGGTGTTGGCCACATGCGTCTTGAGGCCGGAGAAGCTCATGTCGAGCCCCGGGCGGTCCGTCATGGGGCGGGGAAAGCGGAACCGAGCGGCGTTGCCCCGTTCGGCCGCTGCCGCCACCGCCGGGCCGCCGGGATAGCCCAGATCCAGCAGTTTGCCCACCTTGTCGAACGCTTCGCCGGCGGCGTCGTCCACGCTTTCGCCGAGCAGCGCGTAGCGGCCCAGGGCTTCCACGCGCACGATCTGGCTGTGCCCGCCGGAGACCAGCAGCGCCGCGAACGGGATGCACGGGCGCTGCTCTTCGCCGCGCTCACCCGGCGCGCCCGGCGCGGCGGGCGCGATGAGCGGCGCGAGCAGATGCGCCTCCATGTGATGCACGCCCACGGCCGGCACGTCCAAGCCGTAGGCGAGCGCGCGGCCCACCGCGGCGCCGACGCGGAGCGCTCCGATGAGGCCGGGGCCGGCGGTGTAGGCCACGCCGTCCAAGTCGCCCACCTCGCATCCTGCTTTCTCTAAGAGTTCCTCGACCAACGGGAGGATCTTGCGAATGTGATCCCGCGAGGCGAGCTCCGGCACCACGCCCCCGTAGCGCGCGTGCAGCGCCGCTTGGCTGTACAGCGACTCGGCGACCAGCCCGCGCGACGTGTCGTAGAGGGCGACGCCGGTCTCGTCGCAGGACGTTTCGATGCCGAGCACCAGCATGGCGTTTGGTCTTAGTTGTATTCCGTGCCGCCCTTGCGCACCAGGTAGCCGCCCGAGACGCTCTTCAGGATCACGCGGCCGAACTCCGCCGATTCGCGTTCGGTTGCTGGCCGCACCACCACGCCCTCGCGGATGTGGCCGCCGCCGAGGGCGGTCGCGCCGTCCGTGTGCTCGGCCAGCATCGCCTCGCTGAACGGCCCTTCGTACAGCACGGGAACGAAGCGGAACAGGTCACCCAAGCCGGATTGCAGTTCGTTCGGCGCGAGATAGCGGCCCCGCTGTGGTTCGCCCACATAGGCGTCGAACACCGCGAACGCCGGATTGGGCTCGCCGTAGTGCAGGTCTTGCACGCCGCGGCCGAACACCTCGCCAAGCACATAGAATGGCTCGCCGCCGGGGGCCAGCCGGGCACGGGCCTGGGCGAACGCCTCCTCGTGGGCGCGCCAAGCGCGCACATAGAGGTTGTTGTGGTTGGCGTCGTTGAGCAGCAGGCGCAGGCCCTTGTCCGACATACCCTTGGAGGTGACCACCGCATCGTGCTCCGGGTGCCAGCCGAGGCAACACCAGGAACCGTGGAGCTTCTCGGTGACCACCACCGGCTCGCCGGCCGCGAACGTTTGCGGGTACTTCTTGATGTTCTCGATGTCGTAATGGATGGTGGCGCCGTGCGCGGCGACCACTTCGCCTTGCATGGCGATGGGCACCGGCGGCTCGTACTTCACCAGTTCCAACAACTCGGTGACGTTGGTGCCTTCCACCACCGCCTCGCCGCGGATGCGGCCGTCGCGCACCGGATAGACCAGGCCTTGCGACAACGCGCCGCGCAGTTTCACCGCCTTGACGCGGTTGCGCTTGCTGCCCGCCAAGCGGCCTTCCAAGCCGAGATCGGCGATGAGCCAGTCCGGACAGACCGCGCCTTCCGGGATGTAGGCGGCCAGATCGCCGGTGGCGAACTCGCCTTTGGCGACCACGCAACGAAAGCCGCCCACGGCGGCCAGCTCCAAACGCTCCGCGTTCGGATGCGGTTCGATGCGAAGGATGTGAACTTTGGATTCGAAAGTGGCCATGGGACGCTCTTGCAACTGCGGTTGGACGCCGGGACGCGGGACGTTGCGGGCAACGCGAACGCCCTCGCTCTCGACACGGCGTATTTTGGCACCTTTTGCTCGTGCGTGTCTGTACGAACCACGAACAGCCAGGGCAATCGCATTTGGATTAGGTGGGGCGGCACGGAGAGCGGGGATGGTGCAGAATAGGCGTCTCGATCCAAGGAGGGAGAGACGGAATGCGGGAACTTCTGTTTGTTTTTCAAGAAGTTGAGGACCCTAGGCGAGGCAACGCCAAGCGCCACGACCTGCACGAGATGCTGGTGATCGCGCTGCTGTCGATGCTCACGGGCGGACGCACATGCGTCGAGATGGAGGACTACGGATGCGCCGCGGAGCGGTGGCTGCGGACGTTTCTGGCGCTGAGGAACGGGATTCCGAGCCACGACGCGTTCTCGCGGCTGTTCAGACTGTTGAACCCGGCGGGTCTTCAGACGGCGCTGCTGCGCCTGGCGCAGGACTGGGCGGACCGGCTCGGCGGCGTGATCGCGGTGGACGGCAAGGTGCTGCGGCGGTCGTTCGAGGACGCCTCGGAACGGTCGCCGACGCACCTTCTGCAAGCGTTCGCGGCGGAGTCGAAGCTGACGCTGGCGCAGATGGAGGTGGACGGCAAGTCGAACGAGATCCCGGCGCTGCCGAAGCTGCTGGAGCTGGTGGACGTGAGGGGGCGGACGGTGACGGCGGACGCGCTGCGCGCGCAGCGCGGGACGGCGGCGGCGATCGTGGCCAAGGGCGGCGACTACGCGCTGGCGCTGAAGGGCAACCAGGGGACGCTGCGCGCGGACGTGGAGGAGTACTTGGACAACCCGCCCGCGTCGGCGAAACTCCTGTCGCATCAACAGGTTGACAAGGGCCACGGGCGCGTCGAGAAGCGCACGGCGACGGTCTGCCACGACGTCGACTGGCTGCAAGAGCGCCACGACTGGCCCGGTCTTTCGGCCTTCGGCAAGGTCGTCGCCGAGCGGCATCTCGCCGACGGCTCGGAGAGCGTCGACAGCCGCTACTACCTGCTCAGCGCCAAGCCCTCGGCGGAGCGCTTCGGGCGCACCGTCCGCTCCCACTGGGCGATCGAGAACGGCCTGCACTGGGTGCTCGACGTGTCGATGGACGAAGACCAGGCGCGCAACCGCAAGGGCAACTCCGCCGCCTGTCTGGCGGTGGTCCGCCGGCTGGCCCTGAACATCGTGCGGATGCATCCCGACAAGCGGTCCATCCGCCGCAAGTTCACCCGCGCCCAGCGCGACGACAACTTCCTGCTCGACATGATCCGGCGCATCCGCAAGCGCGAGTAGGCGCGGGATTCCAAATGCGATTGCCCTGACGAACAGCCGTTGACAACGCCGGACGCCTTAGGCGATCTTGCCTCGGCGGTTTCTCGGTGTCCCACCAATGGTTCGCGACGCAACACTCGGCGGCAAGTCCAAGCGCGGGCCGCGGCGCCGGCAGCGACGAACGATGCGCAGACGAAGCGTCGCAGCCGTCTTCGCCCTGGCTGTCGCCGGTTGCGGCGGTGGCGGAGGCGGCGGCGGCGCACCGCCGACCACCCCACCCCCGCCACCACCGCCGCCGCCACCGCCGGACCCCGCCGTGAACATCCGCTTCGCGCAGGTGGAGGACTCCGGGTTGCGCCGACCCATCCGCAACGACTTGACCAGCCTCTCGCAAGCCCAGCGCTTCAGTGGCGGCATCGCCGCCGCGGACTACGACGGCGACGGCGATGTGGACCTGTACGTCGTCGGCGACCCGGGCACCCCCAATCACTTCTACGAGAACCGCGGCGACGGCACCTTCGCCGAAGTCGGCGCGCGCTTGGGCGTCGACTTCTCCCACTGGGGCAGCGGCCCGGCGTTCGGCGACATCGATGGCGATGGCGATTTGGACCTGTTCGTCGGCGCGGTGGAAGGCGGTGGCCACCGCCTGCTGGAAAACCGCGCGGATGGCATGGATGGGGAGCGCCGCTTCGTCGACGTCACCGTCGCCTCCGGCATCGCGCTCAACGCCCGCAACACCGTCTCCGCCGCCTTCGCGGACTACGACCAGGACGGCTTCGTGGATTTGTTCCTCGCCCACTGGGGCGTCGAACGCGCCGCCGGGGAAGACACCGAAACCGTGTGGCGCAACAACGGCGACGGCACGTTCGCGAGCGCGAGCTTGGATACCGGCATCGCCGCCGGGCTGGTCGATGGCGACACCGATTGGAGCTTCACGCCGAACCTCGCGGACTTGGACGCGGATGGCGATCTCGATCTGCTGATGGCGGCGGACGCCGCGGCGAGCCAAGTGTTCCGCAACAACGGCGACGGCACCTTCACGCGCACCACCGACCGCGACGTGATCACCGTTCAAGCGGGCGCCGGCGCGGCGGTGGCGGACTTCGACAACGACGGCGACATGGACTGGTTCGTCACGTCCATTTACAACTTGGATCGCGCCGGCGGCGAGTACATCGGCAACCGCCTGTACCGCAACGACGGCGCCGGCGCGTTCGTGGACGCGACGACGGCGGCGGGCGTTGCCGACGGCGGCTGGGGATGGGGCAGTTGCGCCGCGGATTTCGACAACGACGGCGCGCTGGACATCGCGCACGCGAACGGCTGGATCACCGTGGACGGCAAGAACTACGGCTTGGACGCGATCCGCTTCTTCCACAACGACGGCGGCGATGGCTTGGCGTTCCGCGAGCGCGGCGAGACCATCGGTCTTGCGAACACCGGCCAAGGCCGCGGCATCGCCTGTTTCGACGCCGAGCGCGATGGCGACATCGACATCGTGATCGCGAACATGGACGCGAATGGCGTCATCGCCTACCGCAACGAGACAGCGAACGACAACCACTACTTGGGTGTGCGCTTGGAGGGCGCCGGCGGCAACCGGTTCGGCGTGGGGGCGCGGGTGACCGTGACCGCCGCCGAGAGCGGCACGCAGGCGCGGGAACTCGGCGGCGCGAGCAACTACGCTTCGCACGATCCGCTGGAGGCGCATTTCGGCCTCGGCGCGGCCACGGTGGCGGACGTGTCGGTGCGTTGGCCGGACGGTTCGCGCACCACGGAGTCCGCGGTGGCCGCGGACCAGGTGCTCACCATGCGCCAGCCGCCCCCGGCGTTGCGCCTCTCCGTCGCCGGGGGCGATGGCGACGGCGTGTACGCGCCCGGAGACGAGGTGGCGATAGAGGCGGGGCCGGCGCCGGCGAACTACCACTTCAGCCACTGGACGTCGCGCGGCGGCGGCGTGTTCGCGGACGCTTACGCCGAAGCCACCACCTTCACCATGCCGGCCAACGCGGTCACCGTCACGGCGCACTACACGCCGGGCGTGGCGCTTGCGGACGAGGTGTCCGTGGCGCGGCGTTGGAACGAAGTGCTGCTGCAGTCCATTCGCAACGATTTCGCGCGGCCCACCGTTCACGCCCGCAATCTGTTCCACGTGTCGGCGGCGATGTTCGACGCGTGGGCCGCCTACGGCGACGCCGCGCCGTGGCTGTTCGGGCGCAGCCGCGCCGGGGTGGCGTGCGCGGGCGCGGACGTGCCGCCGGTGGACGATGTGGACGCGGCGCGGGCGCAGGCGATGAGTTTCGCGGCGTACCGCATCATCCGCCACCGTTTCCAAGGCTCGCCCGGAACAACGCGCATCCGCCGCGACGCGAACTCGCTGATGAGCGCGCTCGGCCACGACGTGGACATGGAATCCACGGATTACTCGGGCGGTTCGGCGGCGGCGCTCGGCAACCACACCGCCGCGTGCTACATCGCCTTCGGCTTGGCGGACGGCGCCAACGAGGCGAACGACTACGCCAACGTCGCCTACCAGCCGGTGAATCCGCCCTTGCGACCGGAGGAACCGGGCAATCCGGACATCGTGGACTTGAACCGCTGGCAACCGCTCTCGCTGCGCGAGTTCATCGACCAAGCCGGCAATCCGGTGGATTCCGAGCCCGAGTTCCTAAGCCCGGAGTGGGGCGCGGTGACGCCGTTCGCGCTGTCGCCCGGCGACCGCGTGGGCTACGAGCGCGACGGCTTCGCCTACTCGGTGTGGCACGACCCCGGCCCGCCTCCGACCATCGACGGCGCGCTTGGCGACAACTACAAGTGGGCGTTCGCGTTGGTTTCCGTTTGGTCTTCCCACCTGGCACCCGACGACGGCGAGACCATGGACATCTCCCCGGCCGGCATCGGCAACATCGAAAGCTACCCGGCGGACTTCACCGACTATCCGACGTTCTTCAACACCCGGCAGGGCGGCGATCCCGGCGGTGGCCACGATGTCAACCCGGTCACCGGCGAACCGTACGCGCCCCAAGTGGTGCCGCGCGGCGACTACACCCGCGTGTTGGCGGAGTTCTGGGCCGACGGGCCGGATTCCGAGACGCCGCCCGGCCACTGGTTCACGATCCTGAACGAAGTGAACGATCACGCCGCGCTGCGCCGGCGCTTTCGCGGCGCGGGGCCGGAGCTCGGCCGCTTGGAGTGGGACGCGAAGGCCTATTTCGCCCTCGGCGGGGCCATGCACGACGCCGCCATCGCCGCGTGGAGCATCAAAGGCTGGTACGACTACATCCGCCCGATCTCGGCGCTGCGGGCGATGGCGGACCGCGGCCAGAGCTCGGATCCGCAAGGGGCCTTCTACCATGTGGACGGCATCCCGCTGATGGACGGCTACATCGCCCTCGTCGCCGCGGACGATCCGCTGGCCGGCGAGGACGGCGAGCATGTCGGCAAGATCAAGCTCTACGCTTGGCGCGGCCCGGACGCCATTGACGATCCCGCGGTGGACGTGGCGGGTGTTGGTTGGATACTGGCGGAGAATTGGTGGCCGTACCAACGGCCCACGTTCGTCACACCGCCCTTCGCCGGCTACGTCTCCGGCCATTCCACCTATTCCCGCGCCGCCGCCGAGGTGTTGACGGCGCTCACCGGGGACGCCTACTTCCCGGGCGGCATGAGCGGGTTCCGCATTCCGGCGAACGAGTTTCTGGTGTTCGAGGACGGCCCGTCGGTGGACTTGACGCTGCAATGGGCCACCTACCGCGACGCGTCGGACCAGTGCAGCCTGTCGCGCATCTGGGGTGGCATCCATCCGCCCGTGGACGACATTCCCGGCAGGTTGATCGGGCAACGGGTGGGCGTGGACGCCTTCGCGTTGGCGTTGGAACATTTCGAAGGAACGGCGCAGTGACCGAGGGATGCCGCCAGCGCCGCCTCTTGGCGAGCGGACCGCCAGCGGCAGCAACTCCCAGCGCGTCCGCGGCGGCGCGCTATTTGCGTTACGACGCGCCTCCTGTTTTGGCTGGCTTGGCCCATCACGTGGCGAATCTGCGCTGCCTACTGCGGGAAGCGCACGGCACAGGGCGGTTGGCGGTGCTGCCGCCGTTGACGCTGCATCCCAAACACAATTTCAACCACAACCGGGACTGGCGCTGGGACGACTACTACGACTTGGACGCAAGCACGCTCATCGACGGCGCCGGCCGCGAACATCCGTTGCCGATCGCGAAGAGCCTTCCTGCTGCGCCGCCAAGCCGCCCAACCGAGAGCGCCGCCCCGTTCCTGGTGCGTCCGGGAAAGCGCATTCCGCCGGAGAGTCGACGCCACCAGCTGGTGGTTCGACGCATCGGCGACTCCGTGTTCCGTAGGCAAGTGCCGCAAGAACATCCGCCGGCGGTGCGGTTCGAATTGCGGCCGGCGGCGCCGGTGGCGCGTTTGGCCGCGAAAGCGGCAGCGTCGATGGCGTCCCTTGGCGACGAGGGGTTTGTGGGCATTCACGTGCGACGTGGCGACCGTCTTGGCGAATTTCCGGCGGCTTGCACCGAACCCGCGCGCATTGAGGCGCGGCTTGCGAGCTTGGCCGTGGATCGTGGAACGGTGCTCTTCATCGCATCGGACGAACGCGACCCGCGTTTCTTCGAGCCGTTGCGCGAGCACTACCAGCTAGTTCGCTACACGGACTTTCCCTTCCTTGAGGAGCTGGTTTCCGGGGAGCACCCGGACAACTACCTGTTGTACCGGGTCGAAGAGGAAATCCTAGCGCGCGCGAAACTGCGCATCGAGACCTTGCCGAACCGCGCACTGCACGCCCACGCCGCACTGGTGGACGCCGCGGAGTGGCACCGAACGTCACCCGGCTTGTGGGAGAGGGGCCGCAAGTCGCTGCACCGCCTGTACGCAAGGTTCCCGTTCTGGCGAGACCTCCACAAATGAACAAAGCGTTTGCGAACGAAGCAGAGTTTGCAAAAGCAAACTCCAACGCGCCCGAAAGGGCGCGCCTCAGAACAGTGCGCGTTGCGTGCGCCGGAACAGATCCGTGCGCAGTTCCATCCGCCGCGGCGCACGCTCCAAGCCGTTCTTCCTGCGCGCCACCTCGAACCGCTTGGCGATCAGCTCCGCGTAGACGCCTTGACCGCGCATGCGCACGCCCCACTCGGCTTGATACGCCTTGCCGCCACGCAGATCGCGCACTCGGTTCATCACATGGTTCGCCTTCTGTGGATAGTGCGTGGTCAGCCACTCCTCGAACAGGTCTTTCACCTCGAAGGGCAGCCGCAGCATGACGTAGCCGACGAAGCCCGCCCCGGCTTGCGCCGAGTGCGCCACCACGGTTTCGATCTCGTGGTCGTTGATCACGGGAATCACGGGCGCGAACATCACGCCCACCGGCACGCCGGCCGCACTGAGCTCGCGCACCACGCGCAACCGCGCCGAGGGCGAAGCCGTGCGCGGTTCGAGTTTCGTCTTCAGCTCGTTGCTCAAGGTGGTGATGCTGATCGCGACGGTTGCCAAGCCGTGGCCGGCAAGCTCGCGCAGCAAATCCAAGTCGCGCAGGATGAGGGCGCCTTTGGTGACGATGGACACCGGATGCCGGTAGTCGAGCAAGGTTTCCAAGACCTGCCGCGTGACGCGTAGCCGCTTCTCCCCAGGCTGGTAGGGGTCCGTGTTGGTGCCGATGGCGAGGGTGCGGCATTGGTAGCCGGGGCGCTCGAACGCCTCTTGCAGCCGCGCCACGGGATCGGTCTTGTAGAAAATCCGCGTCTCGAAATCGAGCCCGGGCGAAAGATCGAGAAACGCATGCGTCGGGCGCGCGTAGCAGTACACGCAGCCGTGTTCGCAGCCTTTGTACGGATTGATGGATTGCTCGAAGGGAACGTCCGGCGAACGGTTGGTGGCGATGAGGTCGCGCGTTTGATCCGGCGTGAAGGTGGTGCGCGGGTCCGGCGCGGGGACATCGTCCGGCGCTTCGTCCCAGCCGTCGCTCACGGCCACGCTCGGCGTCGTCTCGAACCGGCCGGCGGGGTTGGATACCGCGCCGCGGCCTTTGCGGACTCGTCTCTCGTCCATGCGTTCTTGCGCTGACGGTGCCGTGACCGGGCATCCGCGCTCCGCCACGCCACCGTGCCGTTGTGGATTGCCGTGGAATCTAACTGTTCTTTCGTACAGCAGTCAAGCTGCGCCGACGGCGTCTCTCCTATCGGCGAGAAGAACGCCGGTCGCGCCCCGGTGCGGCGATGTGCCGGCTACACCGGATGGCCGCGCAGCGAGTTCGGCAGCGCCGCGACGATTTCCACCGTGGCGAAATCGCCCACCAAACCGAGGCCAAGGCCCGGCGCGGGGAAGTTGACCACCCGGTTGTTCTCCGTCCGCCCGGCCAGATCGCCTTCCCCGCGTTTGGCGGGGCCGGTCACCAGCACGCGCTGGCGCGTGCCCACCATGCGTTCGGCGTGGCCCTTGGCTTGCGCCCGCAGATGTTTCTGCAATGCCGCGAGGCGGCGCTGCTTCACCTCGGCCGGCGTGTCGTCCGGCAGCGTCGCGGCGGGCGTGCCGGGGCGCGGGCTGTAGACAAAGCTGAAGGACGTGTCGTAGTCGAGTTCGCGCACCAGCGCGAGGGTGGCCTCGAAATCGCGTTCCGTCTCGCCGGGGAAGCCGACGATGAAGTCCGACGACAGGCTCACGTTGGGGCGCGCTTGGCGCAACGCGCGGATCTTGTCCTTGTACTCGAGCGCCGTGTGGCCGCGCTTCATGGCGGCAAGCACCCGGTCGCTGCCGGATTGCACCGGCAGATGCAAGTGGCTCGCAAGCTGCGGGATGTCGCGGTAGGCATCCACCAAGGTGGGCGAGAACTCCACCGGGTGGGAGGTGGTGAAGCGAATGCGATCGACGCCCTCCACTTGCGCCGCGTAGTGGATGAGTTCCGCCAGATCCGCCTTCCCTCCCTCGAAAGCCCCGCGGTAGGCGTTTACGTTCTGGCCAAGGAAGTTGATCTCGCGCACGCCCTTGGCGGCAAGCCCGACCACCTCGCGCATGACGCTCGGCACGGGCCGCGAAACCTCCGGCCCGCGCGTGTACGGCACCACGCAGAACGTGCAGAACTTGCCGCAGCCTTCCATGACGGAAACGTAGGCGCTTGGGCCATCCGCGCTGGGCGCGGGCAGCCGGTCGAACTTCTCGATCTCCGGGAAGCTCACATCCACCAGCGGGATTCGCCCCCGCGCGGCGTCGGCCGAGCCGCTTCGCGCCGGCGGCAAGCCCTCTCGCGCTCGATTCACCATTTCCGGCAGGCGGTGCAACGTTTGCGGGCCAAACACGATGTCCACGAACGGGGCGCGGGCGACGATCGCCTCGCCCTCTTGGCTCGCCACGCAACCGCCAACGCCAATCAGCGCGCCGGCGTTGGCCTGCTTGTGCCGTTTCCACCGGCCGAGCTCGCTGAACACCTTCTCCGCCGCCTTCTCGCGAATGGAGCAGGTGTTGAGGAGCAGCACGTCCGCCTGCGCGGGATCGTCCACCCGCACCGCGCCGTGGCTTGCGCCGAGCAGATCGGCCAAGCGCGCCGAGTCGTACTCGTTCATCTGGCAGCCGTGGGTTTTCACATACAGCTTCATAGGAGGCGGCAGCTAACGCGGTTGTGGCGGCATTATACGGTGTGCGATGCGGCGTGCGCCTTGCTGCCGCCGGGGCACCAACAAATTGGGCGCGAACCCCGCGCCTTTGGGTATTGCTCTACCCGCCTTCGCCGGAATTGCCGGGCGCCGATAGTCGGTGGTATGGTGCGCGACGCTGGTCGGCTTGCGTCCGCCGAGGTGGTGAAATTGGTAGACACGCTAGCTTCAGGTGCTAGTGGGGGCAACCCCGTGGAGGTTCAAGTCCTCTCCTCGGCACCAACCGGCGCCGGCGCCCACGCGCAATCGTGGTCCGCGCCGGCGCGTGTTGGGCTATGATCGGCATCCCTTACCTGCAACCAATCGGCAACACATCATGAGCCATGACTTGGTTATTCGCGGCGGCGCCGTGGTGGACGGCACCGGCGCCGAGCCCGTGACGGCGGATGTCGCCGTCGAAGGCGACAGCATCGCCGCCATCGGCAAGGTCGCCGCCAAAGGCAAGCGCGAGATCGACGCCACCGGCTTGGTCGTCGCGCCCGGCTTTGTGGATCTGCACACCCATCTGGACGCCCAGATCGGCTGGGACCCGCAAGTCACCTCCATTAGCTGGCATGGCGTCACCACGGCGTTGTTCGGCAATTGCGGCGTTACCTTCGCGCCCTGCAAAGCGTCCGACCGCGAATTTCTCGCCGGCATGATGGAGACCGTGGAGGACATCCCCAAGAACGCCATCCTGCACGGCCTGCCGTGGAATTGGGAATCCTACGGCGGCTACTTGGACGCCTTGGCCGAGCTTGGCCCGGCCATCAACGTCTGCGGCTTGGTGGGCCACTGCGCGACCCGCTTCTACGTCATGGGCGAACGCGCCGTCGAGGAACCCGCCAGCGAAGACGAGGTGCGCGCCATCGCCGAGCTGGCCGGCCAGTCCGTGAAGGAAGGCGCGGTGGGTTTCTCCACCAACCGCTTTCCTCCGCACCGCCTGCCGGACGGCCGTTCGATCCCGGGCACCTTCGCCGAGCGCCAGGAACTGCGGGCGGTGGCCGAGCAGGTGGGCCGGCACGGCGGCATCATGCAGACCGTTTCGGACTTCCGCGATTTCGACGCCGAGATGGCGCTCATCCGCGACGAGGCCCGCATGGCGCGCGGCGCGTTGTTCAGTTCCGCCGCCGAGATCGGCACCGAGCGCTTGAACGAGAAGGTCTCGGCGATGCGCGCGGAAGGCCTGAACGTCACTTCCGTCACCGTGCCGCGCAGCGGCGGCGGCGTCGGCGGTTTGGCCACGGACAACTTCTTCCGCACGCCAGCTTGGAACGCGCTGCGCGAGCTGCCGCTCGACGGGCGCGTGCAAGCCATCCGCGATCCCGAAACGCGCGCCAAGCTGGTGGCCGAGGTGCAGGCGCAAGGCGCCGGCGTCGTCAACGGCATGAAGCGTTGGTTCTACATGGGCGATGGCGCGCGCCCGCGCTACACGCAGGATCTGGCGGAGAACTTGACCGCCATGGCGGAGGCCGCCGGCGAACATCCGGTGGAAACTTGGCTGCGCCTGTCCGACGAGACGAACGGCAAGGCGCTGTTCCACATGCGCGGTTTCAACGTGAATCTGGACGCGCTGGCCGAGCTCATCAGCACGGATTGGGCCATGCCCGGCCTTGGCGACGCCGGCGCCCACGTCAGCCAGATGATCGATTCGGGCTGGCCCACGTTCATCCTCTCGCACTGGCATCGGGACACCGGCTTGTACTCCCTGCCGGAGGCGGTGCGCCGCATCAGCGCGGTGCCGGCGCAGGTGCTTGGTCTGGAGGATCGAGGCACCTTGGCGGTGGGCAAGCGGGCGGACATCAACGTCTTCGACGTGCAGCGCTTGGAGGAGCGCATGCCCCAGATCGTCCACGACTTCCCGTTCGGGGCCCCGCGCTTCATCCAGCGCGCCGCCGGCTACAAGGTCACGGTGTGCAACGGCAGCGTGGTGCTGGTGGACGACGAGCTCACCGGCGAGCGCGGCGGCCGCGTGTTGCGCAACGGCGCACCCCTTGCGGGGCGGCGCGCCCCTGCGGGGCGCGTTTGAGTTTGCTACGCAAACTCTGTGCTTTGCCGGAAAACTCGACTGGTTTGTAAGGTCTGCGCCTCTCAAGAAGGCGGGCGGCGCGCCCCGTGCGGGGCGCGCCTTGACTGGTTTTGTGAAGGTCTGCGCGGCGGGTCACACCACCCGCGACAGCCCGCCGTCCATGTTGATGGCGCAGCCGCTGAGATAGGACGCGGCTTCGGAAACGAGGAACAGCGCGACGTTCGCGCATTCCGTCGCTTCGCCCATGCGCCCCATGGGCAGGGATTTGCCCGCCGCGGCCACGAACTCCTCCAAGGTGGTGGCGCCTCCCGAGCGCTCGTGGGCGCGGCGAACCTGATCGGACTTGATGCTGCCGATCAAGAGCGCGTTCACCAAGACGTTGTGCGGCGCTCCTTCGCCGGCCAACACCTTGGTGAGCGCCATTCCGGCGGCGCGGGAAACGGATGTGGGAGCGGAGCCCGGCGGCGGCGCTTTCGCCGCGACGTTGAGGATGTTCACGATGCGCCCCCAGCGCCGCTTCTTCATGCCGGGAAACACCAAGCGGGCGAAGCGGATGGCGGCGAACAGTTTCAGGTCCAAATCCGCTTGCCACACGTTGTCCGTGAGGTCCTCGAAGCGACCGGTTTGGCTTTGGCCGGCGTTGTTCACCAGAATGTCCACCGGGCCGAGCTCCTCCGCCACCGCGGCCACCGCGCGTTCGACCATCGCCGCATCCGTCACATCGCACGGGTACGCCCGCACGCGACCACCGGATGCGGCTTCGATGGCGGCCTTGGCGTCTTCGAGAAGGTGCGGCCGGCGCGCGACAAGGGCCACGTTGGCGCCGGCGGCGTGGAAGGCTTGCGCCATGGCCCGGCCGAGACCCAAGCTCGCGCCGGTGACCAGTGCGGTTTTGCCGGTGAGATCCAAGTTCATGCCGTCTCCTTGCGATTGGCCGGGTGGGGAATGGCGATGGTTGTCGCCGAACGGCGGCCGGGGGTGCCAAGCGGCCCGTATTGCCGTTCTGCGAAAAACACCTTTGCGCGTTCGAAGATCACCGCCGTGCTGGCGCGCGTGCCGTATTCGGCGCCGCGTATGAAGGCTGGCGACTGGCGTCGTTCCGGTTTGCTCGACGTTGCGCCGGAGCGCCCGTTCCACGTTGACGCGCTCGCGGGCAGCAGAGGGCGGGCGAGCAGCGCCAGCAAGTCGTCAACCGTGGCCTGGCCAGCGATGCGGCGCAGCGCGTGGGCGCCCAGCGTCGCTTTGGGCCAAGCGTCGGAGTCCAAGCGAACGGGAACGTCCGGGGAAACCGCTTCGCCAAGACGGGTGTTGGTGAGGCCGTACACGCCGGGCGGCAATACCCGCGCCTTTTCCATGCGATTCGACGCGTACACCAACGCATCGCCATCATAGGCGAGGAAATTGAAACCCGCGTATGCGCGGCCGTCGATGTTCTCGGCGAACGCCCGCGGCGATGCGCGGCCAACAAGAAAGGCGCACGGGAGGTTGCCGCGCGATTCGGCCGCGCTTGCCGGGCCGTTCGCATCTGTCCAATTCGTGACCGCCGCCAAACGTCCGCGTCGGGAAACCGCCAGCCACGTTCCGCCGGCCCGTCGATCGCGGCCGCCGTAGATGCTTGGCGCGTCCTCCCACCAATGCGCGGCGAGCGCGGGGCGATCGTGGAACTCGTCGCGATTGGCGGCGAGCACCAGCGGATGGCGCGGTACCACCCGGTAGGCGAACAAGATCAAGCACACGGCAGCGAGGCAACGCGGTTCAATGGACGCCAGTGTACCCGCGTCTGAACCTCGTCGGTGCGGATCGCTCCTCGACCGGCGCTGTGCCGGTTCTCCGTTGGCTTTAACCGGGGGTGCCACCGACCGCCTTGATAGACTGCGCCGCGATGTCTGCCTCGCCGGCGAAGCGGGCGCGTTCGTGAAGCGAGCGCGTTCGCTTGCCTTGAACTGCTTGTGCGCACTGCTGTCGCTGGCCGCCGCGTTGGCCGCCTGCGAGGCGGCGTTGCGGCTTTTCCATCCGCGCTACCACCACGCCGCCGAGGCGCGGCGGGAACCGGACGCGCAGCGGATCTGGAAGCCGCCTCCCAATTCGCACTACAGGTATCCGCATCCGGACACGGGCCGCCTGCACCGCGTCATGCACAACAACCTCGGCGCGAGACAGCACCGGAACTTTCACCCGGAAGACTTGGAGGGCGCTGTGAACTTGGCGTTTTTCGGCGACTCCTTCGCGGAGAACCTGCGCTTGCCCGCGCAGTACTCCTTCGAAGAGGTTCTGGACTTCCTGCTGAACGCGTCCGCCGAAGCGGACGGCCGGTCCGCGCACCGTTTCAACGCGTTGAACTTCGGCGTCGACGGGTACGGCACCGGCCAAGAGTACATCCTCTACCGAGACGTGCGGGCGAAGGCGCCCCTCCACCACGTCTTCTACCTCTTCTACGGGAGCGATGTCGGGGATGTCCGGCGCAACGGCATCCACTTCCTGGACGAGTCCGGCCGCCTGGTGGAGCGCCTCCCTCCGAAGACGCCGCTTTGGGTCCGCGCGCTGGCGCGAGTCCATCTCACCTATCTGGCCATGGACGGCTGGGAGCGTCTGCGCCGCGAATGGCTGGAGAGGTTTCCGTTCCACGGCAAGACGAGAGGGGCGGGGGATGCGGGGGAGGACAGTCCCGGCCCGCCATCCGAGAATGTGACCGATCGGGACGCCATTCGTTTGTGGCGGGCAGTGGTGCTGCGCTGGCAGCGGGAGGTCGAGAACAGCGGCGCCGGGTTCACCGTGGTGAGCCTGCCGGATACGCGACATATGCAACATGCGCTGGCCTCGCTGCCGGATTCGGTCGAGACGCTCTCCTTGTGGGACTGCTTCCGAAGCACGGTGTCCGACCCGCCGCCGAGGCACATGCTGCGGTTCGAAGAAGACGAGCACTGGAACGAAGCCGCCAACATGGTGGCCGCGCACTGTCTCTACCGCTTCCTGGAGGAGCGGCTTGGTCTGCCGCCCGCGAGCGACGAGGCGCTGGCGCGCGAACGCCACCGCTACTATCGCGCCTTCGCCGAAGCGCCGGACTGGGAGGGAGGGCGCTGGATGCCCGAACCGCCTTGGGCGCTGCCGGGCGCGCCGTCCGCAAGCGGAGGGGGCGCCATCGTCGAGAAGTACCTGGCGTTGGAGAGGAGCCCCGCGCGATTGGACGAGCATTGGCGCCGCGTGGTGCGCAGCGCGAAAGCGGAAGGCCCCTTGGTGCGCGCCGCTTGGGACGTGTACGCCGCTTGGGATCAGCGGCTCTTGGTGTACATCAAGAAGCCCTGCCGAGACGAGGACCTGAAGCCGCTGTTCTTCATCCACCTGTATCCGACGAATCGGGAGGCGGCACGCGGATTGACGATTCGGTCATCGTCCACAACGTCTGAGTTCGTCGACTTGAGGCGTTTCTTCACGATTTGCAGAAAGGGAGACGAATGCGTCGTTGGTTTCCAACTACCGGCGTGGGGGATCTCCCGCGCCCGCACCGGGCAGTTCGTTCGCACCGCGGACGACGGAGGAGACGGAACCCGCACGAACAACGTCTGGACCGCGGAACTGGCACTGCGGCGGTACCCGGACTGACATCGTGCCTGCGGTCGTTCGCGCCGGCCTCGCCGCGCGCTCGGAAGCGCGGATTGGCCAGCGGCGTCGTGGACGCCGCCGACCGCCTTGATAGACTGCGCCGCGATGTCTGCCTCGCCGGCGAAGCGGGCGCGCTCGCTCGCGAAGCGAGCGCGTTCGCTTGCCTTGAACTGCTTGTGCGCCTTGCTGTCGCTGGCCGCCGCGTTGGCCGCCTGCGAGGTGGCGATGCGGGTTTTCCATCCGCGCTACCACCACGCCGCCGAGGCGCGGCGGGAACCGGACGAGCAGCGGATCTGGAAGCCGCTCCCCAATTCGCACTACAGACGGCGGCATCCGGACACGGGCCGTCTGCACACGGTCCTGCACAACAACCTCGGCGCAAGACAGCACCGGAACTTCCACCCGGAAGACTTGGAGGGGGCTGTGAACTTGGCGTTTTTCGGCGACTCCTTCGGGGAGAACCTGCGTCTGCCCGCGCAGTACTCCTTCCACGACGTCCTGGACTTCCTGCTGAACGCAAGCGCGTCCGCCGAAGCGGCAGCGTCCGCCAAAGCGGCAGCGTCCGCCAAAGCGGACGGCCGGTCCGCGCGCCGTTTCAACGTGTTGAACTTCGGCGTCGACGGATACGGCACCGGACAGGAGTACATCCACTACCGAGACGTGCGAGAGGTGGCGTCCCTCCACCACGTGTTCTACCTCTTCTACGGAAACGACGTCTGGGATGTTCGGCGCAACGGCATCCACTCCTTGGACGAGTCCGGCCGCTTGGTGGAGCGCCTCCCTCCGAAGACGCCAGTTTGGGCGCGCGCGCTGGCCCGTTCCCATCTCGCCTATCTGGCCATGGACGGCTGGGAGCGTTTGCGCCGCGAATGGCTGGAGAGGTTTCCGTCCCGCGGCAAGACGAAAGGGACGGGGGATGCGGGGGAGGACAGTCCTAGGGATAGTCCCGGCCCGCCATCTGAGAATGTGATCGATCCGGACGCCATTCGCTTGTGGCGGGCAGTGGTGCTGCGCTGGCAACGGGAAGTCGAGAACAGCGGCGCCGGGTTCACCGTGGTGAGCCTGCCGCATCCGCGACATATGCAACATATGCAACATGCGCTGGCCTCGCTGCCGGATTCGGTCGAGACGCTCTCCTTGTGGGACTGCTTCCGAAGCACGGTGTCCGACCCGCCGCCGAGGCACATGCTGCGGTTCGAAGAAGACGAGCACTGGAACGAAGCCGCCAACATGGTGGCCGCGCACTGTCTCTACCGCTTCCTGGAGGAGCGGTTCGGCCTGCCGCCGGCGAGCGACGAGGCGCTGGCGCGCGAGCGCCACCGCTACTATCGCGCCTTCGCCGAAGCGCCGGACTGGGAGGGAGGGCGCTGGATGCCCGAACCGCCTTGGGCGCTGCCGGGCGCGCCGTCCGCAAGCGGAGGGGGCGCCATCGTCGAGAAGTACCTGGCGTTGGAGAGGAGCCCCGCGCGATTGGACGAGCATTGGCGCCGCGTGGTGCGCAGCGCGAAAGCGGAAGGCCCCTTGGTGCGCGCCGCTTGGGACGTGTACGCCGCTTGGGATCAGCGGCTCTTGGTGTACATCAAGAAGCCCTGCCGAGACGAGGACCTGAAGCCGATGTTCTTCTTTCACCTGTATCCGACGAATCGGGAGGCAGCACGCGGGTTGACGGTCAGTTATCCCTCTCCAACGTCGGAGTTCGTCGACGTGAGGCGCTTCTTCTTCCCCATTTGGAGAAAAGGCGACGAATGCGTCGTTGGTTTCCAACTACCGGCGTTGGGGATCTCCCGCGCCCGCACCGGCCAGTTTGTTCAAACCGCGGACGGAGAAGACGGAACTTTGCGCGTGAACAACATCTGGGTGGCGGAACTGCCACTGCGGGAGTACCCCGACTGACATCGCGCCGACCGCTTTGATAGACTGCGCCGCGATGTCTGCGCCGCCGGCGAAGCGGGCGCACTTGCTCGCCTTGAACTGCCTGTGCGCGCTGCTGTCGCTGGCCGCCGCCTTGGCCGCCTGCGAGGCGGCGTTGCGGCTTTTCCATCCGCGCTACCACCACGCCGCCGAGGCGCGGCGGGAACCGGACGAGCAGCGGATCTGGAAGCCGCCTCCCAACTCACACTACAGGTATCCGCATCCAGACACGGGCCGCCTGCACCGGGTCATGCACAACAACCTCGGCGCAAGGCAGCACCGGAACTTTCACCCGGAAGACTTGGAGGGCGCTGTGAACTTGGCGTTTTTCGGCGACTCCTTCGCAGAGAACCTGCGCTTGCCCGCGCAGTACTCCTTCGGAGAGGTCCTGGACTTCCTGCTGAACGCGCCCGCCAAGACGAACAGCCGGGCCGCGCGCCGTTTCAACGTGTTGAACTTCGGCGTGGACGGATACGGCCCCGGCCAAGAGTACATCCTCTACCGAGACGTGCGGGCGAAGGCACCCCTCCACCATGTGTTCTACCTCTTTTTCGGGAACGACTTTCGGGATGTCCGGCGCAACGGCATCCACTCCCTGGACGAATCCGGCCGCTTGGTCGAGCGCCTCCCCGCGAAACCGGCACTTCACACCCGCGCACTGGCCCGATCCCATCTCACATACTTGGCCATGGACGGCTGGAAGCGTCTGCGCCGCGAATGGTTCGAGCGGTTTCCGTCCCGCGGCAAGACGCAAGAGACCGACCGGCATGGTCCCGACAGGTCGTCCGAGAACGTGGCCGATCCCGAGACCATCCGCTTGTGGCGGGCAGTGGTGCTGCGCTGGCAGCGGGAGGTGGCGAGCGCCGGTGGCACGTTCACCGTGGTGGGGTTGCTCGGCGACGCTGTGCCGGTTGGCATGGCGGCGCTGCCAGAATCGGTGCAGACGCTCTCCTTGCGCGACTGCTTCCGAAACATGGTGGCCGACCCGCCGCCCAGCCACATGTTGCGGTTCGAGAACGATTACCACTGGAACGAAGCGGCCAACATGGTGGCGGCGCACTGTCTCTACCGTTTCGTCGAGGAGCGGCTCGGCCTGCCGCCGGCGAGCGACGAGGCGCTGGCGCGCGAACGCCATCGCTACTACCACGCCTTCGCCGAGGCGCCGGACTGGGAGGGAGGGCGCTGGATGCCCGAACCACCGTGGGTGTTGCCGGGCGCGCCGTCCGCAAGCGGAGGGGGCGCCATCGTCGAGAAGTACCTGGCCTTGGAGAGGAGCCCCGCGCGATTGGACGAGCATTGGCGCCGCGTGGTGCGCGGCGCGAAAGCGGAAGGCCCCTTGGCGCGCGCCGCTTGGGACGTGTACGCCGTCTGGGATCAACGCCTCTTGGTGTACATCAAGGAGCCATGCCGAGACGAGGATTTGAAGCCCATGTTCGTCCTGCGCGTGTGGCCGGCGAGACCGGCACCGGGATGGCGCGGAATGATCGGCGTTCCCCAGACCGCCGAGTTCGTCGACACGGGACGTTTCTTCGAGATGTGGCGAAGCGGCGACGAATGCGTCGTTGGTGTCTACCTGCCCAATGTCGGCTTTTCCAAAGCCCGCACCGGCCAGTTTGTCCGGCCCATCGGCGCCGACGGGACGCCGCAACGAGAGGATGTCTGGATGGTGGATCTTCCGCTCCGCAAGTACGCCGACTAGGCGGCGGCGCGCCCTGCCGGGCGCGTTGGAGTTCGCTGCGCGAACTCGGTGCTTGTCGTGGCGCTGTCGGCGCACCCTGCCGGGCGCGTTGGAGTTTGCTGGCGCAAACGCGCGCCCTGCCGGGCGCGTTGGAGTTTGCTGGCGCAAACGCGGTGTAGCCGTGAAGGCCAATGCCTGCCACTCAAGGAAGCTACCAGACCGCTTGCGGGTGTTGACGTGCTGTACGTGCTGTTGACGCGCTTGCCGCTGTCGCCCGCCTTGAGTAGACTGCGCCGCCATGCAAGGCGGGTCAGCCGCCGGCCAGACGAGACTGCCATGAAAGCCGGAATCCACCCGGAATACACTTCCATCAAAGCCACCTGCAGTTGCGGCAACGTCATCGAGACGCGCTCCACGTTGGGACGGGACATTCACTTGGAGGTGTGCTCGGCGTGCCACCCGTTCTTCACCGGCAAGCAGAAGATCGTGGACACCGGCGGGCGCGTGGAGCGGTTTCGGCGTCGGTTCGGCAACCGCGCCACTTCGGTCTAGCTTCTTGGCTTCCGTGCGGCGTGCGCTCATTGAGTTGCCGATCATGCGCCGGACGTTGCTTTTCGCCGTCGTTGTGGCGTTGCCCTTGGCATCGGCGCCCGCTTGGGGCGGCGCCGGCGAGAAGATGTACAAGGACTTCCAAGAGAAAGGCCAGATCTACGCGGATGAACGCTGGCAACGTTATGTGCAGGACATTGGCGAGCGGTTGCTCGCGAGCGCGCCCAAACGCGGCGAGGACTACCACTTTCGGTCGCTGACGAACTCGACCGGCGACGGCACGGATTTCCGCTTCTACGTCACCGACAGCGAGCAGGTCAACGCCTTCACCACCGGCGACCCGTATGTCTTCATCAGCCGCGGCTTGCTTCCCTTCATGGAATCCGAGGAGCAACTCGCGGCGGTGATCGGCCACGAGATTGGCCATGTGGTCGGGCGGCACATGACGAAGCAGCGGTTGGCAAACCTCACCGGCAAGGCGCTCGGCATCGCCGGGTCTTTGCTCACGGCGCGTCCCGAGCTGCGACGCGACGTGTCGAGCCCTTTGACCAACCTTCTACTTTCGGGCCACGGGCGCGAGAGGGAACTGGAGGCGGACCGAATCGGCGGCGAGTTGATGGCCCACGCCGGCTACAACCCGGACGCGATCATCGACGCGGTGTGGGCGTTGAAGGACCATCAAATGTTCTCCAAAAAGGTGGCGCGCAAGCGCGTCTCCTACCACGGCGTGTTCGCGTCGCATCCGCGCAACGACCTGCGGCTCCACCAAGCGGTGGCCTACGCCCGCACTTTGGCGAAAGGCGAGTTGGCGGAACCGACCGGCGACTTTTGGACCTTGATGGACGGCCTCGCCTACGGCGACGAGGCGGCCGGCGGCTTGGTGCGGGACGGCAGCTTCTATCACAGCGGGCTGCGCATCGTGGTGCAGTTCCCCGCCGGCTGGGCGTTGTCCGCGAATCGGTCGCGGGTGCGCGGACAGGCGCCCGGCGGCGCCGTGGAAGGATTCGTCACCGTGGCGCACCACGCGCATGTGAAACGCACATCGCCGCGGAAGTACGTCACCAAGGTGCTCAAGCGCGACGACCTGCTGCGCGGCGAAGATCTGCAAGTCAACGGCCAGCCGGCGTTCATCGGCGAGTTGGACACGGGCGAATCCAATGTCCAATTGCAGCTCATCGCCGTGCTCTATCGTGGCAGAAACGTGTTCTTGTTCAAGGGCGAGTGTGGCGAGCAAGGCGACCCCGCCCGCTTCCGCGAAGAGTTCCGGTCGGTGGTGGACGGGCTGCGCGGCATGACCGAGCAGGACGCGCGCGTGGCGAACACCCGGCGCGTGGAAGTGCTGGTGGCGACGCCCGGATTGACCTACGCGAAGCTCGCCGAAGACACGACGCTGCGCGAGTACGCGGTGGAAACGCTGCGCTTGCTGAACGCCGACTATCCAAACGGCGAGCCGCGCCCCGGCGACTACATCAAGGTGGTGAAGTAAGCGGCAGGGCGCGCTCGCGCCCCGGCGACTACATCAAGGTGGTGAAGTAGCGGCAGGGCGCCCTCGCGCCAAGGCCCGCTCCGCCGCGAATTGGCCGAGCAGCGGGAAGTAGCGCTCGAAATCCTCTTGAAAACCCGGCAGGTCGCCTTCCAACACGTTGGCGAGCTGATCGACTCGATCCTGAAAGCCCAGACGCTCGAGCACATGGGCCATGGCGCGGTACGTCACCTCCGGCTCGGCATAGCGCGCAAGCAGGTTCGTTCCCGCAAGATGCCGAACAAAGCGTTGCGCCCGCCGCGGCGTCCACTCGCCCATGCGTTCCAAGGCCGCTTGCACGCGGCTGGCGAAGACCGGCAACTCGGCGGCGACCCCGACCGCGCCGGCGTGCCGCCGCCACCCAAGTGCCAAGCAATGGTCGGCCACCAAGTCCAGCAACACCGGCGCCGGCCGCCGCAACGTCGGGGAGAACCGACGAATGCTCGCCTTCATCTCGGCGAGGCCGTTGGAGTAGGAGTCGATGCGCCGATGCAGCCGAATCCCGGCGATGAGTTCTGGCGGCAGCGCGTCGGGAATCCGCCCTTTGACGAAGTCGCCGAAGATCGCGCCGGCGAGAAGTCCGTCGCGCCAAACTTTGGCCTGACAAGCCGCCGCCGGCGGCGTACACGGCGGAAGGGCGCCCAACAGGCAATGCGCTAGGAAGTTCAAGCGCCAATCCGCAGATAGCGCTGCAAGTAGCCGTCGAAGGTCTCCGCGCTCGCCGCGTCGGCGGCCTCGATACGCGCTTGGTCGCTTCGCGACGTCGTCGTCATGGCGTTGAAGCGCGCCAGGTCGTCGGCGCCGAGCGGCCGCTCGGCAAACCAGCGCTTGTGCGCCGCCGAGCGGCGCAAGCCGAACTCCGCAAACGAAATGCCTTCCTCGCGCAGGGCGGCAAGCACCCGCGCCGACGGCGTTTGCGCCGCGTCCGCGAGTTTGCGCCGCTGCCGCTCCACCGCCTCCGCATAGTCGTCGCGCCCGCTCGCCGCGTCCACCGCCCGCGCCACGCGCAGACAGTCGGCGAGCAATTCGCCGGCCCACTGCCGCAAGCCGGCGACTCCATCGCCGCGCGCGAGCGTCAGCCCAGCCATGCGCCCGCTCTCCACCACGGCGCGCTGGTTTGCCAGCAAGGTCGCGGACTCGCGCCGGCTGTCCGGCGGGCTCTCGCGCAGCAGACACACCAGCAAGAAGACGTCCAAGAACCGGCAGGTCGCGGCGTCGATGCCAAGCGGCATGAAGGGATCCAGATCCACGCAGCGCACTTCCACGTACTCCACGCCGCGATCGTGCAGGGCGTCGAGCGGCCTCTCGCCGGATCGGACCCGCCGTTTCGGGCGAATCGTGCCGTAGAACTCGTTCTCGATCTGCAGCAGCGTGGTGGAAAGTTGCCGGTATTCGCCGTCCGCTTTCGTGCCAATGGCTTCGTAGGGCGGGTACGGCTCGGTAAGCGCTTCGCGCATGCTTGCCGCGTATTCCTGCAAGCCGTTGTAGGAGATGTGCAAGGACGACTGCGCGACGCTTTGGTAGCCAAGCGGCCCCATGCGCAGGGACGTGGCGTACGGCAGGAACAGCGTGTCTTCATCCAGTTCTTCGAGCGCCCCGTCGGCATGGTTCGGCGCAAACGACCGGCACGCCGCCGGCGATGCGCCGAAGAGGTATAGGAGAAGCCACGAGTAGCGGCGGAAGTTGCGAATGAGAGCGAAGTATGCGTCGGTGACGAAATCCCGGTCGGCGGGTTCTCCGCGACTGCCCGCGATCGCCGGCCACAACCGCTCCGGGATTGAGAAGTTGTAGTGGATGCCGCTGATGGTCTGCATGACCCGTCCGTAGCGGTGGGCGAGCCCGAGCCGGTAGATCGTCTTGCAGCGGCCGGCGTTGGAGGAGCCGAAGCGCGCCACCGGGATGTCCTCTTCGTTGCCGAGACGGCAGGGCATGCTTGCGCTCCACAACAATTCGTCGCCCAGGTTCGCGCCCACGAACCGATGCACGTGGTCCAGTTCCGCAAGGGCCGCCTCGGCGGCTGTGTGAACGCCGGTGATGAGTTCCAACTGCGCTTCGCTGAAGTCCGTGGTGATGTGCGGATGCGCGAGGGGCGATCCGAGCATTCCGGGGTGGGGCGTGGTGGCAAGCGTTCCGTCCGGGGAAACGCGCAGGCTCTCCTTCTCGACGCCCCGCCGAAGGTGCGCCAACGCCTCGTGGGCGCCGAGGGCCCCGACCCTTGCGGCTAGTCCGCGCGGACGGCGACGCTCCAGGTCGGGGCTACGGGACGACAATCGATCAAGCGCCGCTGGAGCATCGGTGGCGTGGCCCGGCGCGGGCGATGGCAGCGGCGACCTCGAAACGCTTGAAGTTCTCCGCGAACTGCGCGATGAGCGCGGCGCGCGCGGCGTCGTACGCGGCCGGGTCCGCCCATGTCGCGCGCGGATTGAGCAGGGTCGCGTCCACGCCCGGCACATGCGTCGGAATGTCCAGGTTGAGCTCCTCCAAGTGCTCGGTGGTCGCGTTCGCCAGAGCGCCCTTCTGGATCGCGTGGACGACAGCGCGCGTGGTGTCGATGTCGAAACGCCGTCCCACGCCGTAACCGCCGCCGGTCCAGCCGGTGTTCACCAAAAACACGGACGCGCCAAACGCCTCGATGCGGCGCAGCAAAAGGTTGGCGTACACCTTTGGCGGGCGCGGAAAGAACGCGGCGCCAAAGCAAGTGGAGAAGGTCGCGGAAAACGGCGCGGCGGAGTTCACCACGGTGGAGCCAACGGTGGCCGTGTAGCCCGAGAGGAAGTGATAGGCGGCGGCTTCCTTGGAGAGCAGCGAGACCGGCGGCAGGACGCCGGACAGATCGCAGGTGAGGAAAACAACGGCTTTGGGTTCGCCGGCGCGATTCTCCGGCACTTTGGCGCCAATGTGGCTGCGCGGATAGCAGGCGCGGGTGTTTTCGGTGTGGGAGCAATCCCGGTAATCCGGTTCGCGGGTGTCGTCGTCGATGACGACATTCTCCACAATCGCCCCAAAGCGTATCGCGTCGTAGATCAGAGGTTCGCGCTTGCGCGTCAAGTTGACGCACTTGGCGTAGCACCCGCCCTCTAGATTGAACACCGTGCCGGCCCCCCAGCCGTGCTCGTCGTCGCCGATGAGGAGCCGCGCGGGGTCCGCCGAGAGCGTCGTCTTGCCGGTGCCGGAGAGTCCGAAAAACAACATCACATCGCCGCCCCGGCTCGCGTTCGCGGCGCAGTGCATGGGCAACACGTCTTGATCGGGCAGCAGGAAGTTCTGCACGGCGAACAACGCCTTCTTCATCTCGCCGGCGTAGGCCAAACCGGCCAACAACACGCGACGGCCAGCGAAATCGATCATCACCGCGGCGTCCGATGCGGTGCCGTCCCGTGCGGGGTCGCACACGAACCCGGCCGCGTTGACAACCTCCCAGACCGGCTTGTCGGCGGCGTTGAAACGGGCCGGCGAGACGAACAGCGTCTTCGCGAACAGCGCATGCCAAGCGTACTCGGTGGTGACGCGAATGGGCAGGTAGTGTTCGGAATGGGCGCCGACGTGCAATTCGGCGGTGAACGTCTCGCGCCGGGCGATGTGCGCTTGAACACGCCGCCAAAGCGCCTCGAAGACGGGCGGCGGAACGGGCTGGTTGACCGCGCCCCAATCGATCAGCGCGGCGGTGCCCGGCTCGCAGACAATGAAGCGGTCTTGCGGCGACCGGCCGGTGCGTTTGCCGGTGTACACCACCACCGCGCCGTTGCTGGCGAAGCGGCCCTCGCCGCGCAGCACGGCGCGTTCGGCGAGCGTGGCGGCGGAGAGATCAAATGAGCAAGAGCGCTTCGTCGTTGGTGGGCACCCTCGGCGGATCGCCACCGGGCCGGCCGTGTCGGAATCGTGCGCCATGTCCGTTTTGGTGCGGCTTTGTTTCGGCGATCTTACACGCAAAGGCGCGCCCTGCGGGGCGCGTTCGAGTTTGCTCCGCAAACTCCGTGGGTTGACGAAAACTGGACTCGTTTGTGCATATCTCCGCCTCGCAAAAGACGGGCGCACCCTGCGGGGCGCGGGCGTTGCCGAAAACTGGACTCGTTTGCGCAGATCTCCGCCTCGCAAAAGACGGGCGCACCAGCGCCAGACCTACGCGCGACGTAGTTGGGCTTCAAGGGACGCCAGGCGGGCTTCCAACGCCTGTCGCGCCCGCGCCTCGTCGGTGGCGCGGCGCTCGGCGGCATGGCGGGCTTCCGCTTCCGCCTCGACGCGGCGTTGCAGGTCGTCGACGCGGCGCTCCTGCTCGTCGGCGCGGCGTTCGGCATCGGTTGCCGTGGCCAACCATTGACCCGTCGCGGGGTCGTGCCAGCGCAACCTGCCCGCAGCGGGATCGCCGTCGCCGGGGAGCCGCCACGGCTCGGTGTGGCACAAGTGCAAGCTCAGCACTTCGCTGTATATGCCACGCGAGCCGCGCGCCACCTCCCCCGGCGGCGGCAGTCGGCGGCGTTCACCCGCCGCGAACCGCCACCCCTGCAAGCGCGGCTTGATGTGCTCGTGCGGGTCGAACAGAAAGTACTCGCGCACACCCATCTGCTCGTAGAGCACGAGGTTCGTCTGCACATCCTTCCGCCAATTGGAGTCCGACAGGATCTCCAACGCGAAATCCGGCGGTTTGCCCTCGTCCCACACCGCGTAGGAGCCGCGCGGCCGTTTCGGCACGCCGAACGAAACGAAGACGTCCGGCGCCAGTCGGCGCGCCGTGGCGCGCGTGGGCTGCCCTTCGCCCAAGTCGTCGAAGTAGACATAGAGGTCGTATGCAAGCAGCACGTCCGGATGCCCCCGGTAGCGGGCCGCCAAACCGGGACGCAGTTCGTAGACGAGCTCGTCGTGCGTCGTGCTCACCGACACCTTCTCGTCCTCCTCCGGTTCCGACGGCAGATCGCGGTCGGTCAGCAGGTGGTGGACCGGCGGCCACCCGTCGTGCGGGCGCAGGCCGCGCTTGGCGAGCGCGGCGCACAGCCAGCGCGGCAGGTCGTCCGGCGCGGGCCGGCGCTGCCCCTGCGCCGATTCGGCACCGTCGCCTAGTCGGGTGAGCGCACCCGGCGGGCTTGCGCTTTGCGTGGATTCCAACAGTGGTTCGGCCATCGGTCGGCTCCTTGCCGCGGCGCGTCACACCGTGCGACTGTAGCACGGCGCGACGCACCACAATGTGGTCTGCGAAGCGGTACACGCCCGGCACTCCGTGCGTTCCAACGGCGATAACAGCGGCGGATCATCTTCGGCGACGCGCACTACGACTGGTCGCAGCATTGTGCGCAAGGCGTCTCCTGCCCGGCTATGGGCAATCGCTCGACTTTGTGTAACGCCCGCGGCGGGGAGGCCGCCCTGTCCATCGAGCGGCTGTGCGGGGAGTCCCACGTGAGCGAGGCGACCGCGCGGCGGACGCTGCGGGCCCTGGAGGCCCGCGGCCTGCTGGCCCGCACCCTGGGCGGCGGGGCCGGGCGCGTCTCCAAGTACCGCCTCGGCATCGAACCTTGAAGCCCGCGCGAACGCGGTGAGTCGGGGCGTCTTCGCGGACGCCTTTTTTTGAGCCTTGGGGCGCGTTTCCCGCCGGCCCTTGCGGCAACCCGGCCCGCGCTGGAAAGCCCGCGGGGGGCTTGCGGGGGGCGCGTCAATCGCCGCAGAAGCAGTCCATCGGGGCGTCCTCCTCGAAAGGAAGCTCGGCGTTGCTGGTGGCGAGGTTCAGCAGCTGGCGGTACGAGTGCCGCTGGCGGAACTGGAGGTTCTCGCGCTTGACCATATGCGGCCTCCAGTCCTCGATCCAGTCCTCCTGGGCGATCCACCACGCGGCGCGCCCGGGCTCCGCCTTGATCTCCGCCACCAGCTTGCGCTTGCCCTTGAGGAAGCAGAGGTCGCAGTTCCCGCGCTCGCTTGGAATCCCGAGATCGAACGGCTGCGCCTTCCAGAACCGGGCCACGTCCGCGCGGGTGGCTTTGGCGAGCACCATCGGGAAGTCGGTGCGGCACTCGCCCTTCCGGAGGCTTCGCTTCCAGCGCGCCGGCTCGTCGTATCGGAAGCCGATGACGTTGCGGTGCTCCTTCCAGCCCAGCTCCCGGCGGGCGTACCGCGCGGCGGTCTCCACCTTGAGCTCGTGCGTGCAGATGCGCTTCACGACGGTCAGCAGCATCCGCGATTCCCTTATCAGGATCTCGAACGGCTCGCCGTTGCGCGAGGCGGTCTTGAAGTCCACCACCGCGTAGTGCCGCCGCCTTCCCCGCGGCGCGTCGGGATCGTGGCGGTACTCCAGCCACGCGACGTCCACGCCCCAGCGCTCGGCGAGCTCCTCGACGAAGACCAGGGTCTCCTCGCGCTCCTTGCCGGTGTTGCAGAACACGGCGCGGAGGTTCTCCGGAAGGCTTCCGCCGTGCGCCCGCAGAATGTTCCAGAGCATGAACGCCGACGACCTGCCGCCGGAGACGTTCACGATGCGGAACGCGCCGTCGTCCGGCGCGCGGTACGGGTTCATGCGCGATCCCCTCGGCGACTCCTATCCAAGGGTTGCGGGGGCGCGACGCAACACCTCCATAGCGCGAGGGGTTGACCCGCGGCGCGAGCCGTGGCCTAATGCGCTTACCGCCGGCGGCAGCAGTCAGGAACCCGCGCCGGCGCGCAAGGACGCTGCGCCGCGCGGGCGAGACCCCGCCGCGGCCACCACATATTCCCCGGGCACCGCGCTACCCATAGGCGCACCAAAGAACCACTTGACGCCCGGTTTGGACTCCAGCCGCCATCCATCCCCGGCGCGTTTTTCGACGGCGGCTGGGGGATCGCGATATGGCAGCAAGCACGCGGGAAGCGGATCCGCGGCGGGAGCCGTGGCTGACGCTGCGCGACCTGTGCGCCCGGTTCGACGTGGACAAGTCCACGGTCTACAGGTGGATGCGGGAGCGTGGATTTCCGAAGCCCGTCCAGCTCGGCGGCGGGGGAACGTCGAGGTGGAGCGCGGAGGAGGTGCGCGGGTACGAGGAGCGGGCGGAGAGGTCGCGGTGATCGCGACCCGGTTCGAGACCTGCAGCGCGAAGCGGGGGGCTCCGGCGACGGCCGAGGAGCTGCTCCGGGAGATAGCCGGCGCGGATTGGCGCACGGCGGAGTTGTGCGAGCGGGTGCGGACGCTCCGCGCCGAGGGCGACGAGGACGCCGCGCGGGAGCTCAAGCAGGAGCTCCCGGCCGTCGCGTGGCCGGGCGTGTACCGGAACGGAAGGAGGCGCGAGGTCGATTTTCTCGCGCCGTCGGGTCTGGTGCCGATCGACCTCGACGACGCGGACGCGGACGACGTCGCCGCGCTCGACGGCTGGCCGCACCTGCACGCCCGGTGGACGAGCGCGGGCGGGCGGGTTCACGGCCTGGCCCGCGTGGAGGTGGAGGCGCCCCGCCAGTACCGCGCGGCGGCGGAGACCGTGCGGAGCGGGCTGGAGGAGCTGGGGCTTGCGCCCGACGCGTCCTGGGATCCGGCGCGGCTGCTGTTCCTGTCGGCCTCCCCCGTCGTCCGCGGGGAAAGCCGGCCTCTGAAGCCGCGGCCGCCGCCCGCCGCCGGGCGTCCGCGCCGGCGGACGCGGTCTCCCGCGTCCCAGGCGGCGTTCGCCGAGGCGCAGGCCCGGCGGGGCGCGTGGGGTGGAGTCGCCAGCGGGGTCTCGCGCCGTCTGGCCTCCGCCGACCGCGACCGCTTGATCGCCGCGCTTCGGTCCGAGGGGACGACGCTGCGGGAGATCGGGGAGCGGCTCGGTCTCACGGCGGAGGGCGTGCGCAGGGTGCTGGCGAGGTGAGGGCCCGGGGCGGTCCCGCGGACGCGGAAGACCGCCCGTTTTCCCGAATTCAACTGAAGCCAAGAGAGAGAGTCGGCGTATGCCGATCATTATGCCCGATGCCCGGTATTACGCCCCGAACTTCACAACCCCCGATTAGGAGCCGGCGACTTCCGCCGGCGGACGACTAGGGGAATCGCATGAGCGACGACGAGCTGCCCGGCAGGCCGGGCGGGCACACGGAGACCCGGACGTTCCACCACAGGCCGGGTCTGGAGTGCGGGCCGCATCCGCTGGCGGATCTGTTCCCGCCCATGGCGGACGACGAGTACGCGCAACTGGTGGAGGACGTGCGCGAGCACGGGCTGCGGGAGCCGGTGGTGCTGTTCGAGGGGAAGGTGCTGGACGGCAGGCACCGCGCGAGGGCCTGCGCGGAAGCCGGAGCGGAGCTGCTGCACCGGGAGTACGACGGGGACGATCCGGTCGGATTCGTGGTCTCGGCGAACATGAGGCGGCGGCACCTGACGGACGGCCAGAGGGCGGCCATCGCCGCGGAGCTCGAGACCACGGACTGGGGCGGCGACCGGAAGGCGGATCAAGATCGCAATTGCGATCTTGATCGCGCAACGGCCTCCCGGCTGCTCAACGTGCATCCCGCGTCCACGGCGCGAGCCGCCAAGGTTCGGAACAACGCGCCCGCGGAGGTGTTCGACGCGGTGAAGGCGGGAACGGTCGCGCCTTCCGACGCGGCGAAGATCGCGGACAAGCCGCACGAGGTTCAGAGGGAAGCGCTGGCCGCGGTGGTGGAGAACCCCGGCAAGACCACGCTCGCCAAGCAGGCCGGGCGCGTCGAGCGGGAGGACGCGTCCGAACGGTGGTCGGATCCCGACATGCTGGGCGGTCTCCCCAAACACGAGCTCGAGGTCTCCTTTCCGGCGCAGACGTTCACGGTGGAGGCGCGGAGCCTGTCGGAGGCGAGGCGTCTGGCGAAGGAACGCGCGGTGCGGGCGGTGGCCGACGGAACCGTCAAACCCGCGGCGCGGGAGACAACCCCGGCATAAAGGTTTCCGGCGAGAGGACGCGATGCGGCCAAGGGCGTTGAGCTACTACGGCGGCAAGCAGAAGACCGCGCCGTGGATAGCGTCCCTGCTTCCCATGCGGCAGGCGTACGTGGAGCCCTACGCCGGGATGCTGTCGGTGCTGCTGGCGCGTCCCAAGGCGGACGCGGAGATAGCCAGCGACCTCGACGGCAACGTCTGGAACTGGTGGCGTTGCGTCCGGGAGCGCGGCTGCGAGATGGCGCGGAGGCTCGATTGGACTCCCATCGGGCGGCGCGAGTTCGAGGCGGCGCGCAGGCTGCTGTTCGAGACGCCGCACTCGTCCGCCTTGGACGTCGACCGCGCGGTGGCGTTCCAGATGTACGTCGGCGTCGGGAGGGATTCGCAGACGCGCAGGGGCGGCCAGTGGTGTCCCACCTACACCAAGCGCGGGCTGTCGGCGTGGCGTTGGGGGCCGGAGCGCTTCCGCGCTCTGCGCGACCGCATCGAGGACGTGCAGCTGGAGTGCCGGCCGGCGGCCGACGTCCTCGCCGCCTGCGCTTCGAGGGCGGACGCGGTCGTGTACTGCGATCCGCCCTACCCCTCGGCGCACGTCGGCTACAGGCACCACAAGGTGGACGTTCCCCAACTGGCGGAGCTCCTTCGCGCCCAAAAGGGCTTCTGCGCGGTTTCCGGCTACGGCGGCGAGTGGGACGGCCTGGGCTGGACGCGGACCGAGAGGCCGACGATGTCCGGGGCGGCGGTGGGACGCGGAGGCCCGCTGAGGCGCGTGGAGGTCTTGTGGACGAACGGCTAGCGGCTCCGTTCCCGTACAACGGCGGGAAGCGGCGTTGGGCGGCGGACGTGTGGGCGCGGTTCGGCGACGACCGCGTGGTGTACCTGGAGCCGTTCTGCGGAAGCATGGCCATCCTGCTGGCGAATCCCAAGCCCTGCCGGCGCGAGATCGTCTGCGACATGTCGCCGCACATCGCCAACTTCTGGCGGGCGGTCAAGGCGGATCCGGACGCGGTGGCGTTCCACGCGGACTATCCGACGATCCACCACGACCTGCGGGCCCGCCACGCGTGGCTGGCGCGGTGGGCGGAGGAGAACGGGGAGCGGGTTCTGGAGGATCCCGAGCACTGCGACGCGAAGGCGGCGGGGTGGTGGGCGTGGGGGAAGAGCCATTGGATAGGCGGGATGTTCCCGACCGATCCGCCGCGCGACACGCGGCCGCACGTCGCGGGCCGCATCGGGGCGCAGGGCGTCTCGATGCACCGCTCGGATTCCATCCCCCACGTGCGGAACGTGGTCGGGGGACGCGGCGTCTCGATGCACCGCTCGGACTCGATCCCGCATGTGGGGAACGTGGTCTCGGGCCGGGGCGTCTCGATGGAGAGGATCGGCTTGGAGAAGGGGATTCCGAACGGGGCGCGCCTCGCGCCGTGGATGCGCCGGCTGGCGGAGCGTCTGGCCGGCGTGATCGTGCTCCGCAGGCCGTGGGCCTCGTGCGTGACGAATCCGATGCTGACCGACAAGGAGCCAGTGGATCGGCTTCATCGGCGACCGCCTGACGGCGAGCAGCGACCACGCCTCGCTGTGGACGGACGACAGCGTGATCAAAGCGCGGATCAAGCCGTTTTGACGGTGCGGACGTGAAGCGGGCGGAGTGGAGGGAGCTGGTGGCGTCGCGGACGCCGCCCTCCGCCTTTCTGACGGCGGCTTCAAGCCCTACCGCTACCCCGACGATCCCCCCGCGTGGCCCGGCTGCGAGGAGGTCAAGCGGCACGCCGCGAAGGCCGCGCGGGCGCGGACGGGCGAGGCCCGCGCGAAGGCCGAGGAGCGGCTGCGCGAAGCGCTCGGCGAACTGGACGGGGACGCGATCCGGCTCTGGGCCTCGGCGGTCATGATCGATAGCCGCTGGAACGGCGCCACGGGATGCGGCGGCTACTGGGCGAAGGCGTCCGAGATATGCAACCGCGCCGCGCGGAGCCTGCTGTGACGAGGCCGAGGGCCCTTCCCTACTACGGCGGCAAGCAGTACTGGGGAAGGTGGATCGCCGACCAGCTTCCGCGCGGCGAGCTGTACGTCGAGCCCTACGCCGGAATGCTGGCGGTGCTCCTTCAACGGGAGCCGGTCAAGCTGGAGATCGTCAACGACCTCAACGGGGACGTCGCCAACTGGTGGCGGCAGGTGCGGGACGACCCGGACGCGCTGGCGCGTCTGGTGGCCCTGACGCCGCGCTCCAAGGCGCATCTGGCGGAGGCTTGGGAAACCCTTGGGGACGAGTCCGCGACGCCCCTGCGGCGCGCGTGGGCGACCCACGTCTGCATCGCGCAGGGAATGCTGTCGCAGACCATGCGGAAGCCCCAGTGGGGCCTCGTCTGCAACCCCGCGGTCGGGAGCCCGTTCCGCCGCTGGCTGCCGGAGGACTTCGCCGCGCTCGCGGAGCGCGTGGCGCGGGTGCAGATACACGAGGGCGACGCGGTGGAGCTGCTGCTGCGGGTGGCCCGCTACCCCGGCGCCGTGGTCTACTGCGATCCGCCCTACCGCACGGCGCGGACCGAGTACAGGCACAAGTCGGTGGCGTGGTCGTCTTCCAAGAGGGGAAGGCGCGTGGAGCGCTTGTGGCTCAACTTCCCGGCGGACGACCTGTTCGCGGAACCAGACGCATAGGCCGCACGGCGGAACAAGAGCAAAGAACAAACGCGCCGCGCGGCCGCCCGAACCAGCAGAGGAGCGGCAAGTTGAAGGGGCTCGGCAAACACGCGGCGCGTGAAGGCGACATCGTGGCCGTCGACCACCTCGACGCCCTGGGGCGGATCGTCGGGTGCCGCGTCGGGCGGGTCTCGCGGACGGACGCCGGACTCGTCGAGGAGGTCTACTTCGGGAAGGCGAAGGGCCCCGGCGGCTGGAAGGCGTTGGGCACCGTCCGGGTGTTCCCGACGCGGGCCTCGATGGACATGGTCGGGCGCGTGTTCGGCGTCGGCCACTGGTGGTGGGAGCACGCGGACATGATGCGCGAGGTCGCGTGGGCCGGGTTCCGGGAGGCGTTCGGCGGAAGCGCGCGGAAGCCAATGCCACCACACGCGGTTTGACACAAGCGCGGGCAACGCTTTACGCTGTCGACCTTTCGCAAAGAAGTCCACAAGGAGGGCAAGCGATGCGGAAAGAGCAGATGAGCGCGGAGGTCGTTGAGACCCGCAGGGCAATCGCATTTGGGCCGTGGTGGGCCAAAAATCGTCCATGAAGGCCTGATCTCCGTCCCCGGAAGCGCCCAAACAGGCCCGACCAGACCTCTTCGGCAGCGTCAGGCGGCCAAAATTCGGCGACATGACGACATATTCTGTCCTAATGCGATTGCCCTGTTGAGACCCGCGAGGACGAGGACGGTGGCGCGGTGCGCGTGGAGTTGAACTTGATGCCGCCTGACAGCGGAACGCCGGATGCGATGATCCGGGCGCACATGTTGAGGACGTGGCGGCACGTTGAGATGCGGCCCCAGCAGGCCGAAGGCGGCGACCCGATCCATGCGACGGTCGAGCGCATTCGCGTTGAGGGGATGGGAATGCTGACGGTCCGCGCGGACGCGAACGTGTTCCAACCGGGCGACGCCGCGGCGGAGCTCCGGAGATGGGGCGACGTTGTCATCGCGCCGCGGGCCAGCGCGACCGCGCCGGGCGACTAAACGCAAGTGACCAGCGACCACCAAAATATGGACAAAGCCGCGCAGCGGAATCCGTTCGTGGACGACCGTTTGCCCGAGCGGCTGCAACGGCGGCTGGCCGAGTCGGGCGGCTCGATGCGCTTCGCGGAGGGCGACGCGGACAGGCTGCTCGCGCATTGGACGCCGCTGCTGCAAGGGGCTCTGGACGCGCTGGAGAAGGCGAAGCGGCGAGGCACGGCGGCCAGGGTTCGGACGGCGATCCGCTTCCACGCGCCATATGAACAGCTCGACGGTCTCGCCTCGCAAGCGCGGATTGAGGATCTCGCCGCGCTGGTGCGGATGCTGCTGCGGGACGTGACGCGATCCGTCCGCGCCGCCGACTGTTGGGCCGATCTGCCGCACGGCGACTGGCTGCAGACGTTGCGGCTTGCGGGCTGGTGGGGAGACCAAGCCTCCGACCTCGAGCACTCCAAGAAGTCCGACGATTGGGAGGCCGCGGGTTTCATGGGGCGGTTTTACGACGCGATCGACATCGACACGGTGGGCGGATCACACACCCACGGCCACTATCCTACGGTGACGGAGTACATGGACGCGATTGACAAGAAGAAACGGGCGGCCGCCGCCGAATGAGGACGCCTTGATCGCCGAGCACGAGAACACCGAGGACGGCGGTTGGTTCGTGCTGTGGCGTCCGGCGTTGACGTGGGTTGTGGAGATCTGGCACCCGACGCGGGAGGCGGCGGAGGAGGCCATGCGGAAGGGGTCCGGCGATCTGCTGGTGGCCGAGGTGGTGGCGCGGAAGGCCGAAGCGGAGGACTTCCGATGAGAACCTTGACCGCCTTGGCCGCGCTGCTGCTGTGCGCCGCGGGCCAAGCGCAAACCGTGGACATCTGCGACCGCACGCCGCAAGTGCGGGACGAAATCTTGTGGGCGGTTGGCGCCGACGACTGCGCGGCCGTGGACGCCGAAGGGCTGGCGGGCGTTGGTACCTTGGACCTTGCATCGGAAGGGTTGACGGCTTTGCGCGCGAGGGACTTCGACGGACTGACCAGCCTGCGATTGCTGGACTTGCGCGAGAACCGCTTGACGACCTTGCCTGCCGGCGTGTTCGACGGTCTGACCAGTCTGCAAACGCTGTACTTGAACGTGAACCGGTTGACGACCCTGCCGGACGGCGTGTTCGACGAGCTGACCAGCCTGACAACGCTGTGGTTGTACCTAAACCGATTGACGACCTTGCCGGTCGGCGTGTTCGACGGCCTGACCAGACTGCAAGGGCTGCACTTGACCGGAAACCAGTTGACGGCCTTGCCGGCCGGCGTGTTCGACGGCCTGACCAGACTGCAAGGGCTGCACTTGGCCGACAACCAGTTGACGACCCTGCCTGCCGGCGTGTTCGACGAACTGACCAGCCTGACAACGCTGAACTTGAGCGGGAACCAGTTGACGACCCTGCCGGCCGGCGTGTTCGACGGCCTGACCAGCCTGCAAACGCTGCACTTGACCGGAAACCAGTTGACGGCCTTGCCGGCCGGCGTGTTCGACGGCCTGACCAGACTGCAAGTGCTGGTATTGAGCAACAACCGGTTGACGGCCTTGCCTGCCGGCGTGTTCGACGAGCTGACCAGATTGCAAGTGCTGTACTTGCGCGAGAACCGGATGACGACCCTGCCGGACGGCGTGTTCGACGAACTGACCAGACTGCAAGAGCTGCACTTGGCCGACAACCAGTTGACGACCCTGCCTGCCGGCGTGTTCGACGAGCTGACCAGATTGCAAGTGCTGTACTTGGGCGAGAACCGGATGACGACCCTGCCGGCCGGCGTGTTCGACGAACTGACCAGACTGCAAGTGCTGGAATTGAGTAACAACCGGTTGACGACCCTGCCGGACGGCGTGTTCGACGAGCTGACCAGCCTGCAAACGCTGTACTTGGCGTCGAACCACCTCGTGGGACTGACCCGCGACGACCCCTTGTTCGCGGGGTTGTCCAGCAATGTTTCGATTTGGTTGAGCGGTCAAACCGAGCCGCCGGACACCCCCGAACCACCGCCGCCAACGCGCCTTGCCGCCGCGGCACCTCTGATGCTGTCCACCGCCGATCCAACGCGGAAGGGCTTCGTCCGCGTCGTCAACGAAGGCGATGAGTCCGGCGTCGTCCGCGTCTTCGCGTTCGACGATGGCGGCCACGCGCCCGATCCGATAGAGATCCGGTTGGGCGCGGGTCAGGTGGTTCACTTCAACTCCGACGACCTCGAGGACGGGAACCCGAACAAGGGCATTGAAGGCGGCGTGGGCGGCCCGGTTCAAGGCGATTGGAGATTGGAAGTCGAAACCTCCTTGGCCGTGCGGGTGCTCGCCTTCGTCCGCCACGGCGACGGGTTCCTCACCGCCATGCACGACGTGCTGCCGAGGGACGCCGACGGACGGCTTGTGGCGCACACCTTCAACCCCGGCGACAACATGAACCAGGCGAGCAAGCTGCGCCTTGTGAACACCGGAGCGAACGACGAGAACGTGAGCATCGAAGGCGTCGACGACCAGGGCGGAAGCGGGGGGCCGGTGACGTTGACGCTGCCCGCGGGCGAATCCCGCACCTTCTCGGCGGCAGACCTCGAAAGCGGGGCGAACGGCTTGACCGGAACGCTCGGCGACGGAGCGGGGAAGTGGCGCCTGTTCGTGACCGCCGGGAGTTCGGTTGTCGGCATGGGCCTGCTGGAGTCCGCCAGCGGGCACCTGACCAACATATCGACGGCGGGAGTCGCCGGCGACGACCGGTAGCTCCGGGTGTTGTGAACCGCCGCCGCCCGCTGTCGCAAACCGTTGCCAACGGGCGCGTTCGGGCGCGTTGCTTCGCGTCTCGCTTGGCATATAGACGGGCATATAGGAGAGCCGCCGAAACGCGCCGCGCTTGCGGAAAGTGCGCCCCGTCAAGGCGTTCGCGGTTGGCGGCCGCTAGCTAACCTAGTTGATATTGTGTAGGAAAACCGCCCGCTGAGGCAACGTCCCGCTGCGCTGTCACGACCCGTCCCGCAACGCCTTCAGTGCCCGCCGCTGGCGCTTGTTCGGGCGGCGCGGCGGCGCGACGGCACCGGCGTGCGCCATGCGCCGCGCCGTCGCCGCGACCTCGCGCTTGGCCGCGGATTCGGCCGTCTCGGTGTACAACGTGGCGGCCAGAGCGGCATTGCCGCGCCGCTCGGCGACACCCGTCACCACCACCGTTCGCACCACCTCGCCCCTGGTTACGCGCACCTCGTCGCCCGCGGACACTTCCTTGGACGCCTTGCCGCGCACGCCGTGAACATGCACCTTGCCGCCGTCTATCGCGGCCTTGGCGAGGCTGCGCGTCTTGAAGAAGCGGGCCGCCCAGAGCCACTTGTCGAGGCGCGCGCGGTCCGCGCTCGGCGCGTTCGCCCTCACGGCATGATCTCCGCGAAGTCGCCGATGGCGCGGAACGGCAGGTCTTGGCGCGCCTCGCCGGTGGAGTCCGGCTGCGCCACGCAAAGCAGATGCCGAACGCCGGCGCGCTGCGCGGCGGCGAGCACCACGTCGTTGTCGTCCACCAACAGCGTTCGGGCGGGGCTGTAGCTTGCCCCTAGGCGTCGCGCCAAGCCGCGCCAAAAGGCGGCGTCCTCTTTGGGCGCGCCCAGCTCGTGCGCTGAGAAGCAGCCGTCCACCACCTCGAGCAAGCCAATTGCCCGGTGCTTCACCGCGATGCTGCGCGGGTGGGCGTTGGTGGCGAGCAACACGGCCTGGCCGGAACGGCGGACGGCGGCGGCGAAGTCCCGCGCGCCGGGGCGGTAGCGGATGAGCGCCTTCAGCTCTTCGTGGATGCCGTCGATGTCCAGCCGCGTTTGCCGCGCCCAGTAGTCCAAATCGTAGAAGTCGAGACTCGCTTTGCGGCCGAGCATGTCGCGGTACAGCCGATCCGCCGCCTGCGCTTCGTCGATGCCTTCCCGGCGCGCGAAGCGCCGCACCACCACGACGTTCCAAAGGTGGTTGTCGAAGCGCAGATCGATGAGCGTGCCGTCCATGTCCAACAACACGGTGTCGATTTCCGCCCAAGGCAGTTTTTCCGCGCTCGCCGTTGCGCCCGCCTCCGTCACTCCCGCGCCACCGCCGCAGCCCGCCACTCCCGGCCACCTTATATCATGGGGGGCGTGATCGACGCGCTCTTGGACATCGTCCGCGCCGCCGGGGAGGAGGTCCTGGCGGTGTACCGCAGCGACTTCGCGGTGCGGTCCAAGGCGGACAACTCGCCGCTCACCGAGGCGGATCTGCGCGCGCACGGCGTCATCGCAACCCGTCTCAAGGCCCTCGATCCGGCGTTGCCGATCCTCTCCGAGGAATCGCAACCGCCGCCCTTCCGGGAGCGCCGAGGCTGGACGCGCTACTGGCTGGTCGATCCGCTCGACGGCACCCGCGAGTTCATCGAAAGAAACGGCGAGTTCACCGTGAACATCGCCCTCGTCGAGAACGGCACGCCGGTGCTCGGCCTGGTGGGCGCGCCAGCGCAGGGCGTGGTCTTCGTAGGCGATTGCCGACCCGCCCGCCCAACGGCCTACCGTTTGGACGCCGGCGGCCAAACCACGTTGCGCACACGGACAATGCACGCCGACGCCGTCCGCGTGGTGGCGAGCCGGCGCCACGGCGGCGAACGGCTGGCGGGGTATTTGGAGACGCTGGCAAGCCGCTTCCGGGTGTCCAAGGTGCCGGTTGGCAGTTCGCTCAAGCTGTGCATTTTGGCGGAGGGCAAGGCGGATCTATATCCCCGCCTCGGCCCAACGTCCGAGTGGGACATTGCCGCCGCGCACGCCGTCCTGCGCGCGGCCGGCGGCGATGTGCTGCGTTGCGATGGCAGCGCTCTCGCCTACAACGCCAAGGAGTCGCTCCTCAACCCCGAGTTTCTGGCGTTCGCGGATCCGGCCTTCCCGTGGCGTGAACATCTGCCGCCCGCGTAGCGCGTAGCAGCGTAATGGCGCCGCACCGCACTGGCGAAGTCGGGTAGTATCACCGGCTTCGTCGCGGCACCAAGGGGGAGGCCATGCAATTCGGGGCGCAGCTCGTCAACTACTTCTGCGACTGGGACGACACGTTGGCGACCATTCGGACGGTGCAAGCAGGCCGTTGGGACAGCCTGTGGTGGTCCGACCACTTCCTGCCGCCGGTGGGCAGGCGCGATCTGGAAGGCGGCGGCGCGCTGGAGGGATGGTCGTTGCTCACCGCGGCGGCCGCCATCACCGAGCGCTTGCGGCTTGGCCTGTTGGTCACCGGCAACACCTACCGCAACCCGGCGCTGCTCGCCAAGATGGCGGCCACCATCGATCAGATCAGCCACGGCAGGTTGACCCTCGGCATCGGCTCGGCGTGGTTCGGGCGCGAGCACGAGGCGTACGGCTGGCGTTTCCCACCGTTGAAGGAACGCTGCGACCGCTTGGACGAGGCGTTGGAGGTCATCAAGCGGCTCTTCACCGACGGCAACGGCGGCACCGCGAACTTCCAAGGCGAATACTACAGCCTGGCCAACTGTCCGCTCTCCCCGCCCTGCGCGCAAACGCCCCACTTGCCGATTCTGGTGGGCGGCAACGGCGAAAAACGCACGTTGCGCAGCTGCGCCAAATACGCGGACATCTGCAACATCGACTTCAACAACCCCGGCGGCGTGGATGTGTTCCGGCACAAGATCAGCGTGCTGGAGCGGCACTGCGAATCCTTGGGGCGGGATCCCGCGCACATCAAGAAAACGGTGCTCATTCCCCTGCGCTTGGAGGACGACGAGGCGAAAGCCAAGGAACTGCGGCAACGGCGCGGCGAGTGGGTGTTGTACGGGCCGCCGGCGCAGGTGATCGACACCATCGGCGCCTACCGGGACGCCGGCTGCGAGGAGATGATGTTCTCCGCCGTGCCCACCAAACCGGAGCATTTCGAGCGCATCGACGCCGACGTGCTTGCGGCGTTCCACTGAAGTTGCCAACCAACCACGAAGGGATGATGGAAAAATGGCCGAAACGAAATACCAAGTGATGGTGCAGGCGCAGCGCGGCGTCTCCTACGATTTGGCGGACTCCTTCTACACAATAGAGCGCGAAGCGCTGGACCCCATCGGCGCACGCATCGTCGAAGTGCCGGCGAAGTCCGAGGCGGAGTTCATCGCCGCGGTTCGTTCGGAAGCGGACGCGCTCATCGCCCGCGGCCGCCGCATCAGCCGTCCCATCATCGAGAGCTTGGAGAAGTGCGTGGCGATCGGTCTCGGCAGCGTCGGCGCGGACACGGTGGACGTGGACGCCGCCACGGATTGCGGCATCGTCGTCACCAACGTGCCGGACGTGTTCATCGACGAGGTGGCCGACCACACCATGATGATGTTCCTCGCCGCCCACCGGCGCCTGCTGCTGATGCACCGGATGACGCAGGACGGGCGGTGGGCGGAGGGCCGTCCGCACCACGCCGACATTCCGCGCCTGTGGGGACAGACCATCGGCCTCGTCTCCTTCGGCAACGTCGCCAAGGCGGTGGCGCACCGCTGCCACGCGTTCGGCTTGCGCGTGATCGCCTACGACCCGTATCTCTCCGAACTGGAGATGACGTTCGCCAACGTGGAGCCGGTGACCAGTTTGTTCGAGCTGCTCGAGCGCTCCGATTTCGTCTCCATGCACGCGCCGCTCAACGCCGAAACGCACCACATGCTCACCGACGAGCACTTCGGCCGCATGAAGCCGGGGGCGCTTTTCATCAACAACGGGCGCGGCCCGACGGTGGACGAGGCGGCGCTCATCCGCGCCTTGGAGTCCGGAAAGATCGCCGGCGCGGCGCTCGACGTGTTCGAGGTGGAGCCGGTGGCAACGGACAACCCGCTGCTCGGCATGGACAACGTGATCTGCACGCCGCACATCGCTTCCGCCACCGCCCGCATGGCGCCGGAAACGCGCCGCCGCCTAGGCCGCGAACTCGCCACCGTGCTGCAAGGCATGTGGCCGCGCAGCGCCGTGAATCCGGCGGTGCTGCCGAACACCAAGCTGCGCCGCTGGCAGCCGTATCCGCAAACGCGGGGGCCGAACCGGTAGCGCGCCCTTCGGGCGCGTTGGAGTTTGCTTCGCAAACTCTGCGCACTACTTGCTTCGCAAACTCTTGCGCGCGCTCGTGGCTGCCTGAAGTGGGCTTGGCTTAGCGGGCGTATTCCAGCGCCTGTCCGCGCACATCGTCGGCGAGGCGGCCGCGCTCGCAGGCCAGCTGGCCGTTGACGAACGTGTGGGTGATGCGGGCGCGGAAAGTGATGCCGCGAAACGGCGTCCAGCCGCATTTGGAGTGGACGGGTTCTGCGTCCACGGCGGTGGTGGCGCGTGGATCCACCACCACCAGATCGGCCCAGTAGCCCTCGCGCACAAAGCCGCGCTCGCGCACGTCGAACAGCTGCGCCGGCGCATGCGCCGTCTTGCGCACCACCTGCTCGATGGTCAGTTCGCCCGCCTGCACTTGGTCGACCAAGGCGAGCAAGGCGTGTTGCGCAAGCGGCAGGCCGGCCGGCGCGGAGAGGTAGGGCGCCGCCTTCTCCGCGGCCGTGTGCGGCGCGTGGTCGGTGGCGATGACGTCGATGCGGTCGTCGCGCACGGCCTGCATGAGCGCGGTCTGATCCGCCCGCGTCTTGATGGCAGGATTGCACTTGATGTCCGCGCCGAGCGATGCGTACCAGCTGTCGTTGAAGAACAAGTGGTGAACGCACACCTCGGCGGTGATGCGCTTGTCCGCCAGCGGGCCGGGCGTGAACAACGCCAGCTCGCGCGCGGTGGTGAGGTGCAGCACATGCAGGCGGCTGCCGTGCCGGGCGGCAAGTTCCACCGCCAGCGTGGACGACTTGAGACACGCCTCGGCGGAGCGGATGCGCGGGTGTTCGCGCATGGGGATGGCGTCGCCGAATTCGGCGCGGGCGCGGGCCTCGTTGGCGATGATGGTGGGCGTGTCCTCGCAGTGGGTTGCGATGACCAGCGGGCTGGCGCGAAAGATGCCCTCCAAGGCCCGTTCGTCGTCCACCAGCATGTTGCCGGTGGACGCGCCCATGAACACTTTGACGCCGCACGCCTTGGTGACGTCCACGCGCTTCACCGCTTCGAGGTTGTCGTTGGTCGCGCCCAAGTAGAACCCGTAGTTGGCCATCGAATGGGCGGCGGCGCGGCGGTGCTTGTCGAGCAGCCGCGGCATGTCGATGGTCTGCGGCACGCAGTTCGGCATCTCCATGTAACTGGTGATGCCGCCGGCCACGGCGGCGCGGGATTCGGTGGCGATGGTGCCCTTGTGCTCGAAACCCGGTTCGCGGAAGTGCGCTTGGTCGTCGATCATCCCGGGCAGCAGCCACGCGCCGTCCAAGTCGATCTCGCGCGCGCCGGGCGGCGCGTCGCCGCCGCCGATGCGGTCGATGCGACCGTCCTTGATCGCGATGTCGGTTTCGACGCGGCACCCTTCGTTGACGACGGTGGCGTTGCGCAGCAGGCAGGCGTTGGCGGTCACTTCAACTCGCGCGGAGGAGCCGGTTGGCGGTCGGCATTATAGTAACCCGCCATGCCGAGCTCCAAAGTGCTCAAGCGGCTGCGCGCCTGCCTCCCCTCCGGTTGTCTGGTCACGGACGATCACGCCGTGCGTCCTTTCGAGACGGACGGCCTCACCGCCATCCGCGAGCGGCCGTGGGCGGTGGCGTTGCCGGAGTCCGTCCCGCAAGTGCGGGCGGTGCTGCGCGTGTGCCGCGAAGAGGGCGTGCCGGTGGTCACCCGCGGCGCCGGCACCGGACTCTCCGGCGGCGCGCGCCCGTTGCGGCACGGCGTGTTGCTCGTGCTCAGCAAACTCAGCCGCATCAAGGAAGTGGATCTGGACGCCGGCACGGCGACGGTGGAGCCCGGCGTCACCAATCTCGCCATCAGCGAAGCCGTGCGCGCGCACGGCCTGTACTACGCGCCGGATCCGTCCTCGCAGATCGCCTGCAGCATCGGCGGCAACGTCGCGGAGAACGCCGGCGGCGTGCATTGCTTGAAATACGGCCTGACCGTACACAACGTCCTCGGCTTGCGCGTGCAGACCATCGAAGGCATTGAGCTGACACTCGGCGGCAAGGGCTTGGAGCAACCCGGCTTCGACTTGCTCGCGGTGATGACCGGCTCGGAGGGAATGCTTGGCGTGGTCACCGAGGTCACCGTCAAGCTGTTGCCGCTGCCCGTCGCCAAGCGCGTGTTGCTCGCCGCCTTCGACGCGCTGGCGCCGGCGGCGCGCGCCGTGGGCGCCATCATCGGCGCCGGGGTGGTGCCGGCGGGCTTGGAGATGATGGACAACCCGGCCATCCGCGCTGCCGAGGATTTCGCGAGCGCCGGCTATCCGCGCGAAGCGGCGGCCATTTTGCTGTGCGAGTTGGACGGCACGTTGGAGGAGGTGCGCGCGGACTGCGAGCAGGTCGGCGACGTGCTGCGCGCGCATGGCGGCGACGTGCGCGTGGCAGCAAGCGAAGCCGAACGCGAACGCTTGTGGAAGGGGCGCAAATCCGCCTTTCCGGCCATGGGACGTTTGGCGCCGGACTACTACTGCATGGACGGCACCATCCCGCGCGCCGCCCTCGGCCAAGTGCTCGGCGACATCGCCCGCCTCGCCCGCGAGCGGGATCTTCAAGTCGCCAACGTGTTCCACGCCGGCGACGGCAACCTGCATCCGCTCATCCTCTTCGACGCCAACGCGCCGGGCGAGGCGGAGCGGGCCCACGCCCTTGGCGTCGACATCCTGCGCCTGTGCGTGTACGCCGGCGGCACGGTCACCGGCGAGCACGGCGTGGGCGTCGAAAAGCTGGATCCGATGTGCGAGCAGTTCACCGCCGCCGAACTCGCCCAGTTCCACCGCTTGAAGGCGGCGTTCGACCCGACCGGCCTGTTGAATCCCGGCAAAGCCGTTCCCACGCTGGCGCGTTGCTCGGAGCTCGGCGGCATGCACGTTCACGACGGACGCCTGCCGCATCCCCACTTGGAGCGGTTCTAGTGTGCGACCAGGCGGACGCGCTGGCGGCCGCCGTGCGCGAGGGCCGCGGCGCCGGCAAGACGCTCGCCATCGTCGGCCACGGCAGCAAGGCGTTCCTTGGCGCCGCCGGCGGCGACGCGCTTCTTTCCACAACGGGCCACGCCGGCATCGTGGACTACCGCCCGCAGGAACTCGTGCTCACCGCGCGCGCCGGCACACCGCTGGCCGAAGTCGCCGCGGCCGTGGCGGAACACCGCCAAATACTGCCTTTCGACCCGCCCCGCTTTGGCGGCGCCGGCGGCGAAGGAACGTTCGGCGGCGCGATCGCGTGCGGCCTCTCCGGGCCGGCGCGCCCGTGGCGCGGCAGCGTGCGCGACGCGGTGCTGGGAGTGGAGATGATCAACGGCTTGGGCGAGCGCTTGCGGTTCGGCGGCCGCGTGATCAAGAACGTGGCCGGCTTCGATGTCTCGCGCTTGCTGGTGGGCGCGCGCGGAACCCTCGGCGTGGTGCTGAGCGGCAGCGTGCGTCTGACGCCGGCGCCGGCGGTGGAGGAGACGTACCGCGTCCGCTGCGACGCCGCGCGCGCCGGCGCCCTGTGTCGCCGCTGGGCGCGCGCGCCGCTGCCGATCACCGCCACCTGCTTCGTCGCGGGCTGCCTGCGCGTGCGCCTTTCCGGCAGCCGCGCGGCCATTGCCGGCGCGGCCGCCGAAATGGGCTTGCGCGCAGCGGACGACCCTGATCTGTGGGCGCAAGTTCGGGATCACCGGCATCCGTTCTTCGCCGGCGGTCCGCGCGCGCCGCTCACCCGCCTCTCGCTGCCCCGCGGTTGTCGGTTCGAGGCCGACGACGCCTTGATCGAGTGGGGCGGATGCCAAGCGTGGCGCAAGGGTGAAGCAGACGCCGAAGTGCCAAACGGGGCGTTCGCGACGGATTTTCGCGGCGGTGCGCGCACTCGCGCCATAACCGGCGGTTCGTCCACCTACGCCGCGCGCCTCAAGCGGGCGTTCGACCCGGACGGAGTGTTCGAGCCGGGCGCCGTCGAGGGCAACGCCGCGCAAGAATCCAACGCGCCGCCGCGGTCGTAGACCCGTGAAAACGGAATTGGCGGCATCCGTTCTGGCCACCGAAAACGGCCGCCGGGCGGACGAGATCCTGCGCGCCTGCGTCCACTGCGGGTTTTGCAACGCCACCTGCCCGACGTACCAACTGCGCGGCGACGAATTGGACGGCCCGCGCGGGCGCATCTACCTCATCAAGGGCATGTTGGAGTCCGGCGCGGCGAACGCCGCGGCGCGCACGCATTTGGATCGCTGCCTAACCTGCCGCGCGTGCGAGACCACCTGTCCGTCGGGAGTGCGCTATGGCGAACTCGCCGAGATCGGCCGCGAAATGCTGGAGACCCGCCCGCCGCCCAAGCCGCGGCGCGGCATCCGCGCTGGCGTGGTGCGCTTGCTGCTGCGGGTCGTGCGCGCGCCGCGTTTGTTCCGGCTTGTCGTTTCCCTGGGCCGCGCCTTCGCTTGGCTGCTGCCGCGCCGCCACCGCCGCATGTTGCGACCGGCGGGCGGCCTGCGGCGCGCGCCGGCGCGGGCCCCGCGTTCGGTGGCGCCGGGGCCGCCCGCGCCTTGCGGACGCCGGGTGTTGCTGTGGCAAGGTTGCGCACAGCGTGCTGTTACCGGGGAAGTGAACGCTCACTTGGCGACGTTGCTGGAACAACGTGGATTTGCGCCGTTCGTGGCCGAAGCCGAGCGTTGCTGCGGCGGCCTCGATCTGCACTACGGTCGCGCCGCCGACGCCAAAGCCGCCATGCGCCACAACGTGGAACACCTTGGCGCCTTGGACGCCGACGTCGTGATCTCGACGGCGAGTGGTTGCGGCGTCACGCTGAAGGACTACGGACGTCTCCTCGGCGAGCCGCGCGCCGAGGCGTTCGCCGCGACCGTGCGCGACGTCTCGGAGGTGTTGGCGGGCCTTGCGTTCCGCAAACGCCGCTTGGCCGGACGCGAGTTGCGCCGCGTCGCGTGGCATCCGCCCTGCACTCTGCAACACGGACAGCGCCTGACCGCCAGCGTGGAGCGTATTCTCGCCGCCGCCGGCTACGAACTCGCCCCCGTCGCGGACGCGCACCTGTGTTGCGGTTCGGCGGGGGCGTACAGCCTCCTGCAACCGGCCGTGGCCGGCGCACTGGCGCGGCGCAAGGCGCGCGAGTTGACGCGCCACGGTCCGGACGCGGTGGCGACCGCCAACATAGGCTGTCAGATGCATCTGGCCGCCGCGCTCGACGCGCCGGTGCTGCACTGGGTGGAACTTTTGGCCTGAGCGCCAACGCGAACTTGGCGCGCGGCGCGCGTCCGCAGGGGTTGGCGGTCGGTGCGCTCCCGGCCGCGCGATGAGCGCTCGGCTTTACGGTTGGATGTCGAACTCCGCGCGCCAAACTTCGCCGCCGGTCCGGCGGAGCTGGCCGGTGCGCACGCGCGCCACGCGGTACTCCGGGAGCGGGACGGTGGCCACGCACCGTCCGTCGATCGCCGCGCCCCGTTCGGCGAACTGGAAGTCCGCGTTGTCGAACCCGATGTCTCGGCGCGCCGGCGGCAAAGCGGCCGCGTCCACCGGCAGGAAGTGCAGGAACATCCGCGATTCGACGTCCGCTTGGGCGCACGACTCGTGCGCGTAGACGAGCCGCCGAGCCGTCAGATACACGTCGAAGCGTTCACGCGCCGCTGGGGCGCCGGCGCGCGCTTGTCGATACGCCCGCCGCAGACCCTGCGTGTCCAAGTAGAAGGCCGCCCGCCACAGCAGCGGGCCGCGATTCGCGCCGTACTGCCCGGTGCGCGCCGCGGCCACTCCGTAGCTCGGCGCCGGCCAACGCATCATGCACTTGCCGTCGAATCGCAACCCGTTGTCGGCGAACACAACGCGCTCTTGCACATAGCCGTCCGGCAGGGTTCGGCTGCCCGGCGCGGCGCGATCGTCCTTCGGCAGAACATGCAGGAAAAAACGGCCCGCGGTGTCTTCCGCCACGCAGTCCTCGCGCAGGTAGGCGAGTTCCGGTCCGCCGCCGGTCCACTGCCCGGCGTGGACGTTCCAAACGCCAATCGCAGCCGGCTCGGTCGCCGCGATCGCGCGGTAGTCTCGCCGGCGCGCCTCCACCACGAACCGAATCGCGTCGGCGGAGTCGTACAGGAACACGAACCGATGGTGCGGCGTGCGCAACGAGGGCAGCGGCAGGCGCTCGAAGGCGAGCACGAAATCGGGTGCCGTGCGCTCTTCGCGGCGCGCGGCTTCGCCGAGCGGGTCGGCGTAGCGCATCACCGCGCCGGCCGTGAAGTAGGCGAAGATCATCCGGCCGCTGTCATCGATCAGCGTTGACGAATAGGCCCGGCGAACGCGCAAACGCCGGGGTTTCATGAACCGATACGCCGCGTCTTGCTTGACGGCGACGAGCACGTCGTTGCCGCGGGTGACGGTGCGGATGGCTTCGAACTCCGACATGAGGACGCGGTCCCGCGCTGCGCTCTCGGCGTCCCGCCCCGCCTCGCTCATGGCGCGGCTCGACAGCGCGAACACGGTGGCCGCCAAGGCCGCCAGCCCCGCCGCAACGCGGCGCCCTTGCCGGCCGCCGGTTCTAACGACGCCGAGCAGGAGCAAGGCGAACAGCGCGAGCGGCAGCCCCACCAAGAAGATGCTCTCGAAATCGTGGGTGGGATCCGCCGTGCTGAAGCGCAGCGGCACCGCCCAGCAGACGCTCGACAGCGCCAACGTGGCCCACAGCCTGCGGCGGCGAACCAGCGCCACCCCCCCGAGCGTCGCCCCGATCGCCAAGGCGCCGAGCCAAGCCAGCGTTGGGCCCTCGGAGGCGGCCCAAGGGATCTCACCCAAGTCGTCGAGCGGCAGCGGCGCGGCGTAGGGGACGATCATGCCGCCGAGGCGGTGCAATTGTCCGGCGAGAAAGTTCGGCCAAGCGGTGGCATGCGCCATGATGGTGTTTGCGCTAATGCTCCCGGTCCGGCGGAGCAGCGACCGGAAGCTCGGCAAGTCCGCAAGCGGGCGCTGGCCGGCGAGAGCCGCCTGTTCCACCTGCAGATTGTGCGCGAGCATGCCGATCCCGCCCGCGAGGGCGATCAAGCCGACCCGCAGGTAGCGGCTGCGCAACACCGCCGCCGCGAGCGCACGCGACCGGTCGGACCAGGATTGGCGCGACCGATGGCCGCTTGTCCACGCGCGCCACAGTTCCGCGCCAAGCCCCAGCGCGATGAACGGCACCAGCAGCGCGTAGACGTGCCAACCAAGCAGGAGCGCCACGCAGACCTTCGCCACCAGCTGGGCGAAGCGCCGTTCCTGTTCGAACAAGACCATGCCGTGGAAGACCAGCATCACCGCGCACAGGTCCGGGCTGCCCTCGTTGGAGATCATGTCGCTGTAGCGCAACATGTAGTACGACGAAAACGCCAGCAACGTCGCGCCGAACGCCACCGAGCGGTTTTCGGAGATGCGCAGCAGCGCCAAGTACGCGAACACCGCGGCGGCGCAAAACGCCGCGAGCATGAGCACTCGCGCGGCGAGGATCTGCGCACGCAAGTCGTCCTCGAACGGCAGGATCGCGAGCTTGATCAAGACGTATCCGCCAATGGGGAAACGTTGGTGGAGGTCGTACCACAGCGCGCCGTTCGGCCGCCGCTCGACTTGGTAGAACACCGCGCGCCGCCAAGACAGGTTCTCCACTTCGGCGAGCGCTCTGGCAGAGGCCCAGTCGTGGATTTGCGAGCGGTAGAAACGTTCCCGGTCGCCGCTGAACACGAACAACGTGGACAGCGCAAGCAGCAATCCACCAAGCGACAGCCACCCGAAGCGGCGTGCGATCCGGCCGCGCCCCGGTGCGCCGAGCGGTTGCCGCTCCAGCGCGAGCCCCGCGCTACTCAACCCCGAACTCCACTTGCCACGCCACCCGCGCTTCGGCCGCGATCTGGCCTGTCCTGACGCGGGCGATGGGACGTTCGGGCAACGGCACCACCGCCACGCACTTTCTCCCCGGCAGCACCGTGCCGCGCTCGCGAAAGTCGAAGTCCAGGTTGTCGAAGCCGTGGCGTCGTCGCGCTTTGGGCAGATCGCTCTTGGCCCTTGGCGTCACATGCAGGAAGAATCGCGCTCGCACATCGTCGGTGGCGCAAGGCGCCTTGGTGTAGACGAGCTTGCCGTCCCGGTGGTGGACATCGAAGACGGAACGCGCCAACGCCGGCGCCGTCCGCGTGGACTCGTACGCGCGCCGCAGCGAGTCCACGTCGAGCCGGAAGGAGGTCTCCCAACCCACGGTGCCGCGACCGGCGGCGAAGTAGCGCGTTGCCATCCAAGCCGGCTTGTACTTCGGCAGCGGCAGGATGATGAGGCACTTGTCGTCGACGACCACCCCGTACTCCGGGAAACCAAACGCGATCACGTCGAAGCCCGCCCGCCGGCGCTCGGGCGGCAAGTCGCCGCTGCGAACCGGGTGGATGCGCAGCGAGAACCTGCCGCTGATGTCGTCGCGACGGCACTCGTCCTTGCGGTAGATCAGCTCGGTGCCGCCCCGCGGCGCATTGTCGCGCATGTGCAATTGCCAGACCGATGTTGCGAGCGGGGCGGTGGCCGCGGCTGCCGCGTAGTCTCTCCGCCGGGCCGCGGCGAGCGCGGCGAGCGCGTTGCGGGCGTCGTACAGGAACACGAACCGGTTGCCGGGCGTGCGCAGGGCGTCGCTCTCCACGCGCCGCATCGCCAATACGAAGTCCGTGTCCGGTGGAGCGGCGCCGATGCGCGCCTCCTCGTAGCTCAGGATGCTGCCGGCCATGTAGTAGTAAAAAGCGCTCTGCACCTTGAACAGGCGGTCGAGCGCGTCGCGACTCGCGGCGACCAGCACGTCGCGCCCGCGGGTGGTGTGACGGATCGCCTCGAAGTCCGCGATCAAGGCGCGTTGCGCGTTGGCGGCTTCGGCGTCCCGTCCCTGCGCCGCCACCGCCGCCGCGCATAGCGCGAACCCCGGCACGGTCAAGGCGGCGAACCCCGCGGTCAAACGCCGTCCGAGTCGCTCGCGCCAACGCCCCGCCAACTTGCGGGCGCCGAGGAGGAGCAACGCGAACACCACCAATGGCACGCCAACATAGAAAACGGCTTCGTGGTCGTGGCCCGGAATGCCGGTCTGCGAACGCAGCGGCAGTGCCCAACAGAAACCGGCCAGCGGCAAGAGGGCGAGCAGCGCCCGGCGCCGGCGAACGGCGCACACGCCGACCAGGCATGTCGCCGTCATGGCCACGCCAACCCAAACGAGCGACGCTTCGCCCGAGCGCTCTCGCGGAAGCTCCGCCAAGTCGCTCTGCGGCGCGGACAGCGGGTACGGCAGCGACATGCCGCCGACGCGGTGAAATTGCCACTTCAGAAAGGTGGGCCAAGCCAGCCGCTCCGCCCGGTCCGCGTTGAAGGACGCATCCGCGCCGGCGCGCCGCATGAACGAGCGCGCCGACGGCAGCTCCGCAAGCGACCGATCGCCCCCGAACGCGGCATACTCTTGCGCTAGGTTGTACGCGACCATTCCGCTGCCAACAAGCAGCGCCAAGAGCCCGAGCAGGACATGGCGGCTGCGGAGAGTCGCGCGCAGCAATGCCGCCAAGCGCCTGCCAGTGACGCGGGATCCGGTCCGCCATGCGCTGGCCAACTCGGTCGCAAGGCCAATGGCCGTGAACGGCAGCAGTAGAGCGTAGACGTGCCAACCGATCAGCAATGCGGCGCCGGTTTTCGCCAGCAATTGCCCAAACCTGCCTTCTTGCGCGAACACCAACATACCGTGGAAGACGAGCAACACCGCGCACAGGTCCATGCTGATCTCGTTGGAGACGATGTCGTTGTAATCCAGCATGTAATACGAGGAGAACGCCAGCAGCGTGGCCGCCAAGGCGACCGCTATGTCGCCGAGGAGCCGAACCAGAGCCAAGTACGCCAATACCGCCGCGGCGCAGAAGAACGCCAGCATCAGCATCCGCGCCGAGATGATCTGCGCCGACAAATCTCCTTGGAAGGGGGCGATGGCGAGTTTCATCAACACGAAGCCCCCGATGGGGAAGCGGTTGTAGAGCAAATAGCGCAACGCGCCGTTGCGTCCCCGCGTGGTTTGCAGGAACAAAAAACCCGTGTCCAGCGAAAAGTTCTCCGCCAGCGCCATGTTCTTCGCGGAGTTCGAGTCGTGTACGAACGACCGGTAGAAGTGGTCGGTCTCGCCAACAAAGAAGAACACGGTGGATAGCGCGAGGAGCAAGCCGGCGAGCGGCAGCCACCGCCGGCCGTCGCCGCCGCTTCCTCGGGCGTGGTTGCACACGTTACGCTTCCGTCGCGTTGGTCGCGGCTTCGACCACCGCTTGCGGCTGCCGATCCGGCCCGCGCCCGGCGGGGTGCGCCCGGACACGGTCGACGCTGTCGACCGAGAACTCCACCTCCCACGAGCGCTCGCCGCTTGCCGCCCGCAACTGACCGGTTCGGATGCGGTCGATGGCGTAATCGGGCAGGGGAAGGGTGGCCACGCACATGCCCGCGAGGCGGACGCCATGCGCCAAGAAGGGGAAGTCCAAACCCTCGAATCCGACCTCTCTCCAACGGTCCGGCAGGTCTTCGTCGGCAACGGGAAGAACATGCACGAAGAACCGTTCCTCAAAGTCGTCCTCGACGCAGGGCTCTTTGAAATACGCAAGTTCGTGCTGGCGGCGCGCGCTCCGCCAACGATGAATCGCGGCGTTTGGTTTCCGACCGTGCGGCGTTCTCCGCAGTAGATGGACACTGAAGACAGCCCGCGCCACCGGCGCCGTGAGGAGGACGGGCATTCGGCGGTAGGCATCCGCCAGCCGCGGCAACGAGTCGTAGAGAAAGGCCGTGCCGTTGTCCGGCGTCAACAAGGCGGGGATGTCGAAGCGGTCGCGCGCCACAATGAAATCGGGAGCGCCCGGCCCATCCCACGGCGGCGATTGCCAAACGCTGCCGTCTTCGCCGAGCAACACTTCGCGGTAGCTCTCTTCGCGCCGGTCGCTGTACTGCCAGATCCGGCCGGCGAGGAAGAACTCCATGGCAAGCCGAGACCCCAAATACCGCCGCGGGCTTCCCGTGGCCACCACGAACACCGTCGCGTCAAGGGTCTTCTCGCGAATGGCTTGGAAGTCCGCAAACACCTCCTCTTGATAGCGCGACCACGCGCTGCCTTCGGCACCCATCCGAATGGTCGAGGCGGCGAACACGATGATCGCCGCCGCGGCCGCAAACGCCCGAACGCGCACCGCCCGCGTGTGCCGATCGCGAGACACTTGCAATGCCAACGCCGCCAGCGCGACGAGAACCGCCGCGATGCCGATATGGAACATCCCTTCGTGTTCGTGCGAAAAGGACGCCGTGGTGCGGCGCATCGGCACGGCCCAACAGAAGCCGGAAAACGCCAACGCCGACAGCGGCAACACGAGGCGCCACGTGCCCTGCCCCCGCCAAAGGCAAACCAGACCGACCGCGCAAATCGCCGTCGCGCCGACGCCAACCGCCACCAGCAGCGGATTGTGCGCCGCCAAGGAATCCACCGAACACAACGGCGCGCTGAGGAAACTCGGCAACACCGCGACACCCACGCGGTGCAATTGGGTGAGCAGAAATGCGGGCCACGCCAAGGCGTCGCGCATGGGTTCATAGAAGCCCTCGGCGTCCACAACGCCAACTTTTTGCAACAGCGAGCGTATGGAAGGCACATCCGAGACGCGCAAGCCACTCTCCGCCAGCGCGGTGTACTCGCCAACCAAGTTGACACCCAGCACGGCGCCGGCGAACAACAGGGCGAACAAGCCGGTCGCCAAGTACCGGCTGCCGGCCAACGCGGCGGCAAACACGCGCCAGCGCGGCCGCCAGACCAGCGCAGCCCGCCTGGCACGTTCCGCGCGAACGACGTCCCGCACCGCGCCGAGGACAACGAAAGGCAGCAACAGACCAAGAACGTGCCAACCGAGCAGCAGCGCCCCGCCCGTCTTCGCCAATAGCTGCGGGAGGCGGCCACGCACCGCAAACGTCACTATGCCGTGAAACGCCAACATGAGGCCGAAACAGTCGATACCGTTTTCGGTGGACACCATGTCCGCGTAATACAGCATGTACTGGGAAGAGAACGCCAGCAATGTGGCGACGAGCGCCACCGTCGGGTCTCCGAGCAGCCGCGTCAAAGAGTGGTAGAGCAGCATCGCGGCACCGCAAAACAACGTCAGCATCAGCATCCGCCCGAAGTACACTTTCGCCCGCAAGTCGTCTCCAGCCGGAGCGACTGCGAGTTTCACGAGCAAATGGGCGGTGACGGGAAAGCGGCTGTACGCTTCGTATTGTGGAGCGCCATTCGGTCCGGGATAGATTCGTTTGAAGAGGCGAAAACCGTGCTGGGCAGAGAGGTTCTCGGCGATAGCGAGGTTCTTCGCCGTGTAGTAGTCGTGATTTGTTGACCGATAGAACTGCGACCGTTCTCCCGCGAAGAAAAAAACCGTGCTCAAGGCGGCGGCAAGTACGCAAAAATGCAGCCCACGCCACCAACCGCCATCGACCGGGAGACGGGAATGTTGGATCAATTCTCAACTCCACTGCCGCTGTTCAAGGCGCACGCAAGCGCCACCCAACCGGGCCGTGGTACTCTAACAGGCAACCCGCGGGATCTTGCCTGTTTCGGGAAGCGCTGGAGGCTGAGAGAGGCAAGCGTGTACGCCCATGCAACCATCGGCTTTCGGGCGACGGGCTTGCGCCATCGGCGGCCTTGAGCAGATGGCTGCCCAGACATCACAGACGTGAACGTTCTGCCGCTCGCGCATCGTCTGACCATACTCTATCTGGCCCTGCCGGTGGCCATTTGGCTGGTCAGCTGGCTGGAGTGGTGGGTCGGCGTGCCGGCGGTCTTGGCGATGACGCTGGCGCTGCGCGACGTGTTGCGCGGCCCGTGGAGGGCGTCGCCAACGCGCAGAGACCTCGTGCTCGCGCTCATCGCCTTGGGGTGGGTCCTGTCCTTGCCGGCGGGTGGTTTGCTCGCTGGCGAAAGCGGGGACATGCTGACGCACCGCGCCATCTTCTTGGATTTGGGGCGTGGCAGCTGGCCCACCTATGTCACCGACCATTTGCGGGACGAACCGCCGCTGCTCCGCTATTACTTGGGCTACTACCTAGTCCCCGGCTTGCTCGGCAGGTGGTTCGGCGCGGCGGCGTTGAACTGGGCGGTGCCACTGTGGACGTGGATCGGCTTGGCGCTGCTGCTACGGCTCTTCACGCGCAACATGGCCACCACTCGCGGCGCGGGGGCCGCCGCGTTCGCGCTGGTCTTCTTCAGCGGCATGGACACGGTCAGTTTCCTGTTGCGCCATGCGTTGTTCGGGCTCGGGGAACTGTCGAGCGAGCGGTTCTTATTCTGGGGATACGAGTGGGCGTACCCGGCCGACAGGCCAGACAGCTACGCGAAAATCGACTACCAGTCACACGCCATGATTCTCGGCCACTCCCCGCAACATTTCCTCACCGGCGGGCTTGGCGCGTTGCTGCTCTTTCAGTTGCGGCGCCACGCGCGTTTTCTCGCCGCGAGCGGCGTGGTGATCGCCGCTTGCGTGTTTTGGTCCCCGCTCACCTCCGTTGGGCTTGCGGCCTTGGCGATCGCTTTGTTCGCGGAGAATGGAGTTCGGCCATTTCTGAAATGGCAGAATCTCGTGCCGGCGCCGTTCGTTGGGGGATTGGTCGTCCTGTACCTAACCAGCGGCGGAAGTGCGGATCTGGGCTCCAGGTGGCTGACATCGCTTTACGAAAACGGACACCGGCTGGGCTTCGACTTGGGGCTCGCCTACTGCTGCGAGTTCCTGCTGCTGGCATTGTTGCTTTGGCGCATGCGTCCCGACATCGTGCGCGATCCGTTCTTCGTTGCGAGTCTGGCGACCCTATTGCTGTTGCCTTGGTGGGTTCTCGGCGACGAACCGGGTCTGAACGAGCTGCTGCTGCGCCCGCCGATCGCACCGCTGCTGCTCCTTTGCCACTACGCGGCGCATGCGCTCGCCAAACACTGGAGACGCGACGCGACAACCTCGCGGCCGGTTGCGGCATGGGCCCTGGTTGCGGTGCTCGCCGCGGGAGCGCACTCCGGGATCGCGTGGCACTTGGGATACACGACGGAACCTCGCGCGGCGCCTTACGAGGAATCGGCCCGTTCCCTGCTTGTCGACCTGCAGTTCCTCTACATCAAGCAAAAGACGGGGCCGCCGCCTTCCGGGTTGCTCAACGTGGTGTTGCGCGACCACGAGCGCAAAGGCGGGCCATTGGGCGAGGTGCTCTTCCAATCCAAGCTGCAACCTCTCGACACCGTGTTCTTTTGGGAGAAGCGCCTACTCTACGCGACGAGAAGGGTTTGCGACCGCAACGAGGGGATCCGGTTTCTGTTGCGTTTCGACGCGAGCGAGCAAGCCGACGACAGCGCAGCCTATGAAATACACGACTTCGGCAAATTGACGATAAAGAACCGCAAGGGTTACGGCGATTGCATCATCAGACGCGAGCTGCCGGCGCACCCGTTCACGCGCGTCACCACCGGCCGGATCGTTGACGGACGTTTGATCTGGATGGCGAACATTCCGTTTGCCAACCGCCGGCCGGCGCCGGTTGAGACCGAAGCGGATGGAAAGGGGCGTTACAAGGCCGTGTTCGACAACACGGCGCGGCGTGCGGAGGCCCAATACGCCGCGCTGGTCGCCGGACGGCCGGCGGCGCGGGCGGAGTGGGACGTGTTCCTGTCGGGCGACACGGCGACCTATGTGAAACAACCTTGTGTGGCTGAGGAGACGCGCGCCCGTTTCTTCCTCCATGCCGTGCCGCTCGAAGACAGCGACTTGCCGAGTGGTCGGCGCAGCTCCGGCTTCGCGAATCTCGATTTTGGATTTGAAGCTAGCGGCGTTGTCTTCAACGGCAAGTGCATGGTGCAACGGGAACTCCCAGGGTACGCCTTGCGAAGTTTGGCGACCGGACAGCTCGCGCCCGACGGCACACGCGCTTGGCATGCGGAAATTGATGTGACGTCGATGCGAACCACAAGACAAACTTCAAGATGAAGACGACCACATCACGTTTTTCGATTGACAGCGCCGCTCGCGGCAGCGGTGTTGCAATTTAGATTTAGATGCGCTCGGCCCAGGACACAAGCAACACAACGCCAACTGAAAGCGCACCCGTCAGGGCGGCGCGCGTCCAGTAGTGCGGGGTGGACGGCAGAGGCGCCTGCCCTGCGCGGACGGGTTTGCGCCCGCTGAACATGCTAAGCGGCGTCCGGTCGCGCAAGACGATGGCGTACACCGCGTGGGCGGCCAGGTGAACGCCGACGGCGCCCAAAATCACCCAGTGCAAGCGCCGATGCACCCAAGTCGCCGCGCGGGCGAATTCCGCCGAGACCAATCCCGTCAACGGGCCGTCGTTGAAAATGTCGTCGGTGGCGAAAAGGCCAGTACCGACCTGCGCCACGACCGCCAAGAACATCAGCAGGGCCAGAGCCACCCCGGGGGCGGTGTGCGGGGCCGCGGCCCCGCGGCCGCGAAAGTGGTTGAAGAACGCCGCCGGCTTCGTCCAGTAGTGGCGGAAGCGGGCGTAGCGGCCGCCCCAGCAACCCCACCCCAAGCGAAACACCACCAGGCCGAGCAAGGCAAGCCCCGAGCGCTGATGCCACCGCAAGAGATCAATGTCGCCGCGCAAGCCGGAGTAGAGGGAGAAGCCAATGCACGCCGCGAACGCCCAGTGCCACAGGCGCAGAGGCCAGTCCCAAATGGCCGGGCTTTTCGGCAATGCGCTCAACGGCCGTACGGCGCACCGTCCTTGTGCGCGAACACGCCGCCGCACCCGCGCCCGACGATGCGCATGTCGATGTCCGGGTAGTCCACGTCGTCGCCCAATTGGCGCGTGCCCACCTCCAGATACACCACCGGCTTGCCCGTTTCGTTCACCAGATGGTGGCCGTTGGCGTCGCCCTTGGGGAATCCGGCGCACATGCCGGCGCGCATGGGTGTGCGGCCTGCGTCCGTTATCAAGGTCGGTTCGCCGGCAAGCACGAAGACGAACTCGTCTTCGGCGCTGTGCCAATGCCGTTGCGACGACCAGGTGCCGGGCGGCAGCGTGACCAAGTTGACGCCGTAGTCCGTCAACGCGAACGCATCGCCCAAAGCGCGTTTCTCTCGCGTCGCGCACGGCCCGTCGTAGGGCTTCGGATAACCGCTGCCGCGGCGCACGGGCAGGTGTTCGTCATCGGAGCTGTCAAGACTCGCGGGCACAGTAAACTCCCTCGCTTCCTCCGCGCCATGATGCCACGGCGCGGGGAACACCGTGGCACCGCATTGGCGAGGGGCGATATTCACCCGCTGTTGCGTGCGGTGTTGCCGGGCGGCGTTATGCTCCGCTCGCGTTTTGGTCTGTTCGACGCCAAGAGCTTGATGCGCCGCCGCGCGCGAGACAATGGACGCAGGCTTGGGAACGCGGGGCGGTGACCAACGGTCGCCAGGGGATGCAAGCGGGGAGCGGCGACATGGCGTTCGTTGGAGGCGCGCGACAGCGACTGCCGCTGTTCAAGCGAAACGCCTTGCCGGCGCTGCTCCGGGCGCGTGGGGACGCGGAGTGCCTGCCGCTCCTTCACCGGTGCGCCATCCTCTACTTGATGGTGCCGGTGCTCGTCTGGCTGGTCGGCTGGTTCGAGTGGTGGTTCGGACTTCCGGCAGCGCTGCTCGTGGGATTGGCTTTGGTGCCGGCTCTGCGCGGCCCGTGGCGTCCGCCGCGGCCTTCGCGGGACGCGCTCGCCATCGCGGGGCTGGGCTTCGCGTGTACGGTGCTCACCGCCCACGGCGGCCTGTTCGACGGCAACAACTTCGACTGGTGGGATCGGCGCGCCTTGTTGCTCGATCTGAGCCGGCACCCTTGGCCCGTCCGCCTCCGCGACGGCTTGGCGGACTACCTGCCGTGGGGCGGCGGCGAGCGACAGGCGCTGCTGCGCTACTACTTGGCTTGGTACATGGTGCCCGGCCTGGCCGGCCGCCTGTTCGGCGCGGCGGCGCTGAACTGGGCGGTGCCGTTGTGGTCGGGCTGCGGCATCACGCTGGTCTTGCTCCTGTTCGCGCGCGGACTTGGCAGCCGGCGCGCCGTTGTCGCCGCCGGGATGTTCGTCCTGTTCAGCGGCATGGACGCGCTGCGCGCGCTGTTGAGTTGGGGCACGGAGTGGTTTCAATTGGGGCTCGATTCCTTGGGATGGCCGGGAATCCACCTCCGCTACACCGAACTGATGGCGTTTCGCGGGCGTTGGACGGTGTACTTGTCCAACTTCGAGAGCTTCCGGTACGCGCCCGACATCCTTGCGGCGGCGCTGTGCGCGCTGCTGATTCTGCACCTGCGCCGCCACCCGCGTTTCGTTGCGGCGAGCGGCGTGGTGCTGGCGGCGGCGCCGCTCTGGTCGCCGTTCGTCGCGCTTGGCCTCCTGCCATACGTCGCCATCCTCTTTTGCGACAACGCGATGCGCCGCCCCGCGGCGCTTGCGAGTTGGTCGAACCTGTGCCTGGCGGTGCCGCTCGCGGGGTTGTTCGCCGCCTATCTTTCCTCCGGCGCGTTGGACTTCGGTCAAGGTTGGTTGTGGGAGGGGCACAATTGGCGGCGCATGGCCGGGTGGGCGAGGCGGTTCTACGCCAGCGAGTTCCTCGTGTTGCTGCTGTTCTTGTTGCTGCTGCGCCCGCGCTACGCCCGCGATCCTTTTTTCGCGGCCATGTCGGCGGCGTTGCTGGTGCTGCCGTTGTACCGCGTTGGCGATCTCAACTTGACGATGCGCGGCGCTTTGCCCTCGCTCGTGTTTCTGTGTTGGTTTTGCGCGCGCGGGCTGCTGGTGCCCGCGGAGCGAACGGGAGGCCGGTTCGCGCAAGCGGTGCGCGGGTTGGGTTTCGCCGGCGTGGCGTGCTGTTTGGCCGTTGGCGCCGCGGGGCCGCTCCTGCACTTGGCAACGGCCACGCGGGACGACGTGACCTTTCGTTACGCGTTGTCCGGGTTCACGACGTTCGGCATGGTGGGTAGACCACGGGAAAACCTCGCCGCCGAGGTGCCTCCGATGTTGGCGAAAATCCTGCCGGAAAGTGCTGTCGCGACGTCGAGCCCCGCCGGCGAGCCCGTGTTCCGCGCGGACTTCGACATCCATGTGCGCGACCGGAACCTCGTCCTCGTCAACGAACGCTGCGAACACGACGACCGCTTCCTCCGCGTGCGGTTCCCGCCGGCGAACCAAGACACCAACGCCCAAACCGAGTGGCACATCGCGCCGCGCTGGTACGGTGCCGGATGCGGGGCGATGTTCGGCTTGCCGGGCTGGCCGGTGCATAGTGCGCGGGTGGGGCAGACGCCACCCGACGGCGGCGATTGGGCCGTGGAAGTCCTGCTCGACGAGGCGGGCGAAGCCGCCGGACTCAGCCATCCGCCGGCGTGCTCGTTCCATTACGGCGAGGCCGGGCGCCGCTGCCCTGGGAATCCCGGCGTCGCTGCGTTGCGCCGCGCGTACGACCGCGTCCGCTCGGCTGCGCCGGTGGCGCGGAGGCGGTTTGATGTGTACGTAGACGACGAATGGCTTACCTATGTGCGCGAACCGTGCGTCTACAACGACATGAAGACCCGGTTCTTCCTGCATCTCACACCGGCGGACGTCGCGGACCGGCCGCGATCGGCCGGAAGCAAGGCCCGGTTCGACAACCAGGACTTCGCGTTCGGCGAGCGGGGCGGCATGTTCGACGGCAAATGCGTGGCCGTCTTGCGCCTGCCCTATCCGTTGCGGCAGTTGCGCACGGGGCAATTCTCCGCCACCGGAGAGGTGTGGTCGGCGACGTTCCGGGGCGCGGAATAGGCGTAGCGAGCGGCAGGGCGAGGTGCGCCTGTTATGATCCCATCCCCTTGGGGCCATCGCCATGCGTCGCAACACCAAGATCATCTGCACCATCGGACCGTCCACCAACAGCTATCCGATGATCGAGCAGCTGTACGAGGCCGGCATGTCCGTTGTGCGCCTCAATATGTCCCACGCCACGCACGCGGAAGCCGCCGAAACGATCCATTGGGTGAAGACCTTGAACCGCAAGGTGAAGTACCCGGTGCCGGTGATGTTGGACACCCAAGGACCGGAGATACGCACCGGAGACCTTGAAGAGCCCATGCGGCTGGACGAGGGCGAGATCGTGTTCCTCGACGTGGAGGAACATCGCAAGGTCGACCGGCGTTCCATCGTCGTCAACTATCCCGAACTCCCGGACGCCGTTGCCGTTGGCGACCGAGTTCAGTTGGACAACGGTCTAATGAACGTGGATGTCGTTGCCCGCCGCGGGCGACGGCTCGAGTGTCGCGTCGCCGATGGCGGCGAGCTTGGCAGTCGCAAGCATGTGAACCTGCCCGGCGTGGTGGTGAATCTCCCCGCCGTGACCGCCAAGGACCGCGACGACATCGCCTTCGGCTTGGAACAGGAAATCGACTTCGTGGCCCTTTCTTTCGTTCGTTCGGCGAGCGACTTGACCACGTTGCGCGGACTGCTCGGCCCGAAAGGAGGGCGCGCCGTCAAGATTGTGGCGAAAATTGAAAACCAAGAAGGCGTTCGCAACGCGGAGGCCATCGCGCGCGTCGCCGACGGCGTGATGGTGGCGCGGGGAGACCTCGGCATCGAGACGGACATCGCGACCCTGCCCATTGTGCAGCGGCAGCTCATGGAGACTTGCGCCCGCCTCGGCAAGCGCTGCGTGGTGGCGACGCACTTGCTGGAGTCGATGATCGAGAATCCGATGCCAACGCGCGCCGAAGTAACCGATGTGGCCAACGCGGTGTACGAAGGGGCGGACGCCATCATGCTTTCCGGGGAGACCAGTGTTGGCGCCTATCCGGTGCGTTGCGTGCGCCAGCTCGCGGCCATCGCCGAAGCCAGCGAGCGCCAACGCGGCTTCGCCTTGCACGAGGCGTTGGCCATCGACACGGACAAACAACACTTGGCCACGGCCGCCGCGCACTTGGCCGAAGCGTTGGGCGCCGCCGGCATCGTCGTCATCACCCGGCGCGGCGTCACCGCGGACTCCGTCACGAGCTGCCATCCGGCGAGCGTGCCGATCTTCGCGTTCACCAACACCAGCCAGACGCGCCGCCGCCTGATGCTGAACCGCGGCGTCTTTCCCCATCGCACCGCCTTTAGCAACGACCCTGAGAAGACCATTCAGACAGCGCTCAAAGCGCTGCGCGAACGGGAAGGGCTCGGGGCGTCGGAAAAAGTGGTTGTGATCTCGGACATGTTCGCGGAGAGGGCGGTGGAGGCCATTCAACTTCGCACCGTCGGCGAGGCGGGGCCTTGAGTTGCCATGCGTGCAAGGCCGGCCGCGAACGGACCGATGCGCGCAAGCCCATGCCTTGCGTTGACTTGACAATTCTCATTCTGTGCCTCGACGAGGAGCGCTCCATCGCCCGTTGCGTCGGCGAGGCGGAAGGTTTCCTCCACCGCAATGCGATCGATGGCGAGGTTCTGGTGGTGGACAACGGCAGCCAAGACCGCTCGGCGGCGCTGGCGCGCGCGGCCGGCGCGCGCGTGGTGGTGGAGAGCGAGCGCGGCTACGGCAGGGCCGTCAGGGCGGGAATCGAGGCGGCGCGGGGGCGCTACGTCGTGCTAGGCGATGGCGACGGCGAGCACGACTTGAACGCGTTGGAGCCGTTTTGGGAGAAATTGCGCTCAGGATGCGAATTGGTCGTGGGCAACCGCTTCACCAATGCGGACCGGAGTTCCATGCGGTTCTTGAACCGCCATGTGGGCGCACCCCTGTTGTCGGCCATCGGACGGTTCTTGTTTCGCGCTCCCGTGCGCGACTTCCACTGCGGCCTGCGCGGTTTCCACTTGGCGCGGGTGCGGAGTTTGGCGTTGCGCGCTCCCGGCATGGAAAGCGCCAGCGAGATGATCGTCAAGGCCGTGCGGGCGAAACTGCGCATTGCCGAGGTTGCTGTTTCGCAACGTCTCGCATGGGACGCGGATCGTGTCCCGCGGTTGCGGATTTGGCGTGACGGCTGGCGGCATCTGCGTTTGCTGCTGCTGCTTTCGCCCAAGTGGCTGTTCTTGAGGCCGGGTTCCGCGGCTGTGGTTGTGGGGCTCGTGCTGCTGGTGCTGCCTCTGCTGCGCGGCGATTGGCTCGGCACCTATGCGATGCTGTTCGGTGCCGGGTTGGTGGTTTGCGGCACGCAGCTTGCGGGTTTCGCCGCGGTGGCAAGGCTGTTCGGCGAAAGAATGGGTTTTCACGCCGGGGCCGCTGTGCAGTGGGTGATTCGGCACCACGTTTTGGAGTGGACGCTGGTCGCGAGCTTGGCGCTCGCGGCCCTTGGCATTGCGGGCAGCATTTGGAGTGTTTTCCTTTGGGCTGCGACGATGGGAGACGCATCGCTCGAGAGTGTCCGGCTGCGCGTCGCCATTCCGTCGGTGATGGCGCTGATCGTGGCAATCCAAACCGCGTTTTCCGGATTCTTGGTCACGCTCTTGGCATCCCGGGAAATCTAAAGTGCGATGGCGGTACTGGGCGCGGCGGGCTTGGAACGCCATGCGCTCGTACCTTCGCTTCGCCGGCGTTTACGCTGCCCTCGCGACGCTCACGACGTCCCTGTTCATCGTGCTGCACGACATGGGCAATCGCTTGCCGTTCGAGCTTGCCGTGAAACGATTGGCCGATGAGTTTCGCGCCACGCCTTGGGCGGATTGGGGCATGAGGGGCGGGCTCGTACATGACAGCTTCCACTATTGCGAACTGGCCGGAGGCGTTGTGGCGGACGCTCGAGCCGCTCGGAACGGTGATGGCACCGCGTTGCGCAGAGCGATCGCACCGCAGACGGTGCCCGGTCCCGAACATTCGCCAGGCGTCTGCGATGATGTGAAAGCCGCGGTGCTTGACAAGGTGTGGCTCGAAGGACCGGTTTTTGCGAACCTCCGGCACTGGCTGGGCGGCAAGGCGCTCTACGCGATCGCGCTGCGCTACTGGACGGTGCGCGACATTTATTTGGCGATCAACGCGCTTGTCCATTGCGGGTTTCTCTTTCTGGCACTCGTGCTCCTGCAGATCGGCTGGCGCGCCTTGCTCGTCGGTACTCCGATATTGGCGTTTGGGCTTTTCTTCGCTGGCGTTGAGCGCTATTTCAACGTTACCGATGGACTGCCTTTCGCATGGGCTCTATTCGCACCGGCGTTGGTGGCGTTGCTGCTGAGGCTTGGGTTGCGAATGTCGGGCGCGCGGGCGTTGTTTTTTTTCGCCGGCATGTTGTCGCACTACTTGTGGTTTTTCGATGGCGGCAATTTCCTCGCCGCGACGCTCATCGGCCTAGTCGTCTGGTTGGCGCGCGCGCAAGACTCGCCGCGGCGCCGCGTCTTTTGCGCTGCGACTTGCATGGGCGTCTACGCGACTGGTTTCGCCGTTTCCCTTGTGTCTCGCATCGTCATCGGAAGCATCACCATTGACGATTTTTGGGAGACCCGGGTCGTCGGCGGGTACATGGTGCGTCTGCTGGGGCGGATCACCGCCCCGTGGCCGTTGGACTTGCGCGGTCGCGACTTTGGCGAATTTCAGGACTTCGCGCGCATCGACGCGCCGACCGCGCAGTGGCTGTTGCTGACCACGGCGGTGGCTTTGGTTGCAGCGGTGTTGGTGGCCGGCTACCGCGCCCGGAGCCGCAGGCCGGAGGCACTGTTCGAGTTGCTGTGGTTGATGGTGTTGCTGTTGCCTTCGGGCGTTCATTTCCTGATGCCCATAGACGACCCAAGTCGGTCGGTGCGGTTTATGTTCCTGCCGCTGGCGGTGAGTTGGTGTTGCGTGCTCGCGGTGTTGACAAGGCTGTCGTTCCGGCCGGCAGTGGTTTATGCCGGAGGACTGGGCGCCGTGGCGGCCTTCGTCTACGCGGGAGCGCACTTCGCCGGTCAGTGGAAGTACGAAGCCAAATTGCGGAACGCCTCGCGGTTGACTTCTGGAGAGGCCCCCGCGTTCGGGTTGTACCTGTTCGATGCGCCGACGGGCGGCCGCAGGGAGTTGATCTACTGGAAATCTCCTTGTGCAGGTAGGGATTTGGTGTCCACGCCCAGCTTGGACAAAAGGCTCTACTTGCACTTGATGGCGGACCAGGCCGCTCTGCCGGAGCGGGCGCGGGAAATCGGCTATGTCAACGTCGACGTGTCGTTCTACAGGCAGGGACAGAAGTTTCTCGGCACCTGCTATATGCACGTGCTATTGCCGGATTATGTGCGGCGCATCCGCGCGGGGCAGGCGCTCTACGGCGGCGGCGACGAAATATTGTGGGAGAGCGAGGTCGAGCTGTCTTCGACCGTGGATCGGCTGCGGTCGGGGCCGGATGGGCCGCCGGCGACGCAGGGGCGTTCTTGAATTGGACATGTTTTGAACACGGAGCACGGCATGGCAGGAGCGCGACAGGCGCCACCAACGCGAATGGCCCCGGCCCGGCGGCGAAGGGTTGGGACAATGTGGCGCCGGACAGCGGCGTTGGCCGTGGTCGGCGTCGTCTGGCCGGCGGCAGGCGCGGAAGTGACAGCGCAAGCGCTGCTGGAGGGCGCGCTGGATTTGACGCGAGGCGTCTCCTCCCACACGGAGATGACGATGACGATCCACCGCCCGGATTGGGAGCGTCGCATCACCGTCGTGGCATGGACTCGGGGGCGCGAGGACGCATTGATCCGCTTCACCGCTCGCCGAAAGACGCCGGCACGGCCACTTTGAAGAGAGGAGCGCGGATGTGGACGTTCACGCCCAAGCTGCAACGCGCGATTCGCCTGCCGGCGAGCATGATGGCGCAGAGTTGGGCGGGTTCGGACTTCTCCTACAACGACCTTGCCCGCACCGACAAGTATCTGCACCACTACCACTTGGCCATCACCGCCGTGCGCGCGCTGGACGGTCGCTCGGTGTACACGCTGGAACTCACGCCCCATGAGGACGCGCCGGTGGTGTGGGGCAAGGAGGTAATGGAACTGCGCGACGACTACGTTCTGCTCAGTCAAACCTACTACGACCAGGCCTTGGCGCCCGTGAAGGTGCTGCGCACGCTCGCCGTGGGCGAACTGGGGGGGCGCACCATCGCGCAACGCATGCGCATGGCCGCTGTGGGCGACGACGAGCGCTGGACCGAGATTCATTATCGGAAGGCGAACTTCGATGCGGCGGTGGAGGACGCCATGTTCACCACCTTCGCCCTGCGGGGCGAACATTGACCGAGGCCGCGCCCCGGGTCCCCGCGCTCCCGACGGCGCACGCGCACGTTGAGCACCCGCGGGCGGCGAATCCGCTGCCACTGCTTGCCCGCGTCGCTTGGCGCAACTTGGGGCGGCAGCGGTTGCGGACATCCATGTCCGTGGCTGGAGTCGCCTTCGCCATTCTCTTGGTGTCCGCGTTCACAGCGCTGCAAACTGGCGTGTACGGCGCGTGGATAGACACCGCCACCGGCTTGTTGACCGGTCATTTGCAGGCGCAGCACTCCGCCTACGGGGACGACCCGCGGGTGGCGCATGTCGTGAGCGACGGCGCCGCGCTCGCCGAGCGCCTCGCGCGGCTGCCGGGCGTTGTTGGCGCGACGCCGCGCGCCGAGGCGTTCGCGTTGGTTTCCGCCGGCGAGCGCAGCTTCGGCGGCCTGGTGCTTGGGGTGGTCCCGGAGCGCGAGGCGGAGATGTTCACTTTCGCGCGCCGGTTGACCGAGGGCGCGTACCTGCCAAGGGCGGAAAGCGCCTGCCTGGGCGCGCTGTTGGCGGCGAATCTCGGCGTCGGCATTGGCGACGAGATCGTCGCCTTGGCCGGCGCGCCGGAGGGCGGCGTCGCGGCGCTCGCCTTGACGGTGGACGGCATTTTCGCCACGGGCCAGGCGGAATTGGACCGCTCGATGCTGCAGGTGCGCTTGGCGGCGTTGCAATCGGCCTTCGGCTTGGGCGACGCCGCGCATCGCATCGTCATCAACACCGAGAGCGGCGAACACGCGGCGGGGCTCGGCGCGGCGGTCGCGCACGCGCTGCCAAGCGGCGTCCGCCTGCTCGACTGGCAGGCGTTGATGCCGGAAATCGAGCAGAGCATTCGCTTCGACCGCATCACCGCGGACATGATCTACTGGCTGCTCATGGCGCTCGTCGCGCTCTCGGTGGTCAACGCGTTCATGACGACCGTGTTCGAGCGCACGCCGGAGTTCGGCATGCTGCTGGCGATTGGCATGCGCCCGACCGCCGTCGTTGGTTTGCTGCTGATGGAGGCGCTGGGCGTCTGGGCGCTTGGCGCCGTTTGCGGCTTGGCATTGTGCGTCTTGGTGGTCTTGCCGTTGCAGGTGGTTGGCTTCGCGGTGCCGGAAAGCGAGGCGCTGGCCGCGATGAACGAGCAGATGATGATGCCGGAGCGCCTGCATCCCCGGCTTGGCGGCAAGGCCTTGGTGCAAGCGCCGCTGGTGATGCTGATCGGCACGCTGTTGGCGGCGCTGATTCCCGCGCTGCGCGTGCGCCGGATGCGTCCCGTGGACGCCCTGCGGGCGGAGGAGTGAGTGGCGGCCGTGCCCGACGGGACAGGCGGCGCGGCGCGTTGCCCATGCCATTGAACTTGCTCGCGCAATTGGCTTGGCGCAATCTCGGACGCCATCGACGGCGCAACGGCATGTTGCTCGGCGCCATCGCTTTGGCGGTGGCCGGGGTTGTGCTGCTGAACGCCATGCTGCGCGGCATGGAGGGCGAGATCCGCGAAGTGGTCTTGGACAATCTCACTGGCCATGTGAAGGTGCTCGGCCGCGGTTACTTGGCGGATCCGGGCGTCCAACACGCCTTCGATCTGCCGAACGACTGGCCGGCCGGCTTGGATTCGGTGGAGATCCTCGGCTGGGCCGCGCGGTTGCGCGTGCCGGCCGTTGTGATGAGCGAGCGCGAAACCCGCGGCGTCGACCTCGTGGGCGTGGATCCGAACCACGAGAACATCTCCTTTCTTGGCCGCGCGGCCGTGTCCGGCGAACCGCTTGCGGGAACGGATGACCGTCGCCTCCTGCTCGGACGGGCGCTGGTCGATCAGTTGCGGACCGCGGCGGGCAGGCGCGTGGTGTTGGTGACGCAAGGGGCGGACGGACGCGCCCGCGAAGTGGGCTACCGCGTGGCCGGCGTGTACGAGTCCGATTTCAACGCCTTGGAAAAGGTATATGTGTTCACCGGCGCCGCGGCGCTGCAAAGGACGCTCGGCACCACCGCGGTGACCGAGGTCTCCGTGCGGCTCGCCAGCGCCGCGGATGCGCGGCAACAGGCCGCCGCGGTGGCAACGCTGGCGATGATGTTCGCGGGCTTGGAAGTGTTGCGCTGGCAGGAGCTGGCGCCACAGGCCGCGGCGATGGTGGCGATGGCCGATTTCGGCGTGTTCATCTATTTTGTCGTGGTGATGGGCGCCTTGGTGTTTGGGCTGGTCAACGCGATGGCGACGGCGGTAATGGAACGGGTGCGCGAAATGGGCATGTTGCGGGCGGTGGGAATGCGTCCGGGCGCGGTGGTGGCGCAAGTGATGGTGGAGTGCTTGCTCGTCATGGCCGTCGGCGTGGCGCTGGGGCTCGCCGCGGCGTTCGCGATCTTCGCGACGGTGGCGGACGGCATCGACCTGCGGGTGTTCGACTTGGACAAGAGCCTCGCGCAGCTGGGCATGCGGCCGCAGTTTGTGCCCGTGTTGACCTTGTCGGACGTCGTCGTGGTGGCCGCGCTGAGCGTGGCGCTGGGCGCGGTGGCCAGCCTCTATCCCGCGTTGCGCGCTGTGCGCATTCCGCCGCTGGCGGCGCTGTCCGGCGGTCGCGTCGAAAGGGGCGCAAAGCGGCGGAAACGACGCCGCGCGTTGGAGCGCGAAGTGCGCGGCGGGACGCCGGCGCGCGATCCCGGGCGCACATGAGCGAGGTGGCGACATGTCGAGGCCTCGGCCGCACCTTCGAGACGGACGCGGTGCCGGTGCATGCCTTGCGCGGCGTGGACTTCGAGTTGGCCGGCGGAGAGTGGGTCAGCCTGGCCGGACCTTCGGGCTCGGGCAAATCAACCCTGCTGCATCTGATCGGCGGCTTGGACCGGCCCACTTGCGGCGCGATCACCGTGGATGGTTTGGATCTTGGCGCGCTTGCCGATGCCGATCTGGCGGACTTGCGGCTGCGCAAGATAGGTTTCGTCTTCCAAGCCTACAACTTGGTGCCGGTGCTTTCGGCGTTGGAGAATGTGGAGTTCATCCTGCAGTTGCAAGGCGTCGCCCGCGCGGAGCGCCGGCGACGGGCGACGGACGCGCTCGACGCGCTTGGTCTCGCGGACATGGCGGGCCGTCGCCCCGGCGAGTTGTCCGGCGGCCAACAGCAGCGCGTGGCAATCGCCCGCGCCATCGTCACCGAACCGGTGCTGTTGCTCGCGGACGAGCCCACGGCGAATCTGGACACCGGTACGACGGAAGAACTGCTTGAAGTGTTGCGCCACCTCAACCAACGTCGTGGCGTCACCATCCTCACCGCAACCCACGACCCGGTGGTGATGAGCTACACCAGCCGCTGCGTGCAGCTACGCGACGGTCGCATCGCCCCGCGGTAACAGGGCGGCACACCCAAGTGCGCGCAAGCGGTCTACGAACGGGCGTGGCGGAGCATTGCGGCGAAATCCGCCTCGTTGGCGCAACGCAACGCTGCGACGGCGACATCTTGCACGTTCGCTTCGGCAAAGCCGGGCACTTCGAGAGGGAAGTTCGCCGTCACGTCCAAGTGCCGATCCGCCATGATCGTGCGCACCATGGCGGCGCGGCGCTCCAATTCGGCGGCGCGTGCCTCGGACAGCGCTTCCTGGCGCCCTTCCTGACGCCCTTCTTGACGCCCAACCCGCCGTCCCGTCGCAAGTCCCGCCCGGCGTTGCGAGCGCAGCAGCGGGTCGTCGTCCGGGCCTGTGCCCTCGCGCGCGCCCATGGCGGCGCCCACACGCTCCAAGATGGCGTTGGTGCGGTCCGAGACGCGCGCCTCGTTGAACGCCCGGTGGATTTCATTGGCCGCCCAGCCGGGAAACGCCCGGCTGATTGGCGCTTCCCGCAAAGCCCCGTCATCCAAGAGGTATATGGTCAGGCCATGCGTTTTGGCCGGACGCGGCGAGGTTTCCGGCACTTCCACCCACAACTCCGGAAAGCCCCACGCCTCGTACAGCTTGAGCTTGTGAGGGCGCACATCCGTGGTGTTGTCCACCTCCAGCACCACATCCGGGTATTGATTCTCGCCAACCACCATCCGCGTCCAGCTCACCGGATTGGCGCGCTGCGGGTGCAGGTAGAGGGTCTGGTCGGCCTCCATGGCCCGCTCCACATCCCCGTCCTCGTCGAGCAGAAAGAGGGTCATGGCGCCGAAGCACCGGATCGGCTTGCCCCGCACTTGCGCGATGCGCTCCGCCAGCGCTGAAAGCAGAGGCGCCGGGCGTTCGTGGCGGGGGCTCGCTTCGCGCACCTCCAGCGCCGTCTGCGTGGCGCGGTCCCAGAGCTCTAGACGGCCGTCGTAGCGCACCCGCTCTTCGGCGCACATGTGTACGCGCCGGTAGGCGTCTTCAAAAGGAAGCTCGGCGAGCGGCGGGCCGGGCGTGGGGCGGAACAGACCGCCGTTGACGGCGGCCCGGTTCGGCGGGGTATTGCGCGGCCCCGGCTCGACTTCTCGGCTGTGGGGTTTGATTTGTTGCATCGGGATGTCTGTCGCTTTGTTGGTCAACTTCTCTAGACCGTACACTCGTTCCGAGGAAGAATCAACTTTTACTATAGAAATCAAATAGATTCGTACAAACTTGTACGAGTTTCTCGTCCGTGCGGGACTGCCGCGGTCACGAGGCCGTTGGCTGAATGGCCGCCGGCGAGATGAGCACGTTGAACTGTTCGCACCAGATCACCACGGACTGGTAGGTCAACGGATCCACGCCGGCCGGCACGGGGTAGTTCTGACTGCCGGAGAAAGCCTTGAGACGGCCGAGATCGACGAACATCGTGGCCTCCACGTCCGTGTCCGGCGTAACGTCCGCCTCAGGCACCAGATAAACGTGGAACTTTGGCCCCGGGCCCACCTCGAAGTCCGCCTCCAACCGCACCAAATCGCGGTACAGCGTGGCCGTGCCGCGTCCATAGTGAATGGGATCGCGCGGGTTGGCGTGGACGAAAGTGGCGCGGGCGAGCACGTCGGCTTGGGATTTGCCGACCAGCGCTTCGTGCAGTTCCGGCGGCGGAAACAGGAACGGGAACACGCCGATTCCGAGGGCGAAACCGCCGAGGCCGCCAAGCGCCACGCCGATGACTGTTCCGAGCAAGACGCTTCTGCGCATCGCCTCAAGTGCCTCCATCCCCACAAAACGCCACACCCGAACGGTACACTATTGGTTGGCGCGGTGGCGATCAGGATCTCGCATGGCTTGGCAAGCGGCTCCGGTGTTGGGTGTGCGCGATGTGGGAACCGCGTTGGCGTACCACGAGGGCACGCTCGGCTTTGTGTCGGTAGGCGTGTACGGCCCGCAGGGCGAAGACGCTCCGGTGTATGCGGTGGCGCGCCGCGGCGAGGCGCAACTACACCTGCAAATCCGCCGCCGCAACGTGTGGGCCGCGGAGCGCGGGAATTACGAGCGCAGCGCCTACTTCCGTGTGGACGACGTAGACGCCCTGCACGAGGAGTTCCGCGCCGCCGGCGCGTTGATCTTCCAACCGCCAACGGACATGCCCTACGGCCTGCGGGAACTGGTGGTCCGCGATGGCGACGGGCACCGACTGGCCTTCGGCGCCGGCTCCGGCAACCCGCCGTGGGAATCCGCGCCGGTTCTCGGCTGCCGCGATGTGCAAACCGCCGCCGAATGGTTCCAAACCGCGCTCGGCTTCGCTTGCCCGGGCGGCATCATGCGCACGCCCGGCGCGGGCGAGGCCATCTACGCCATCGTTTCGCGGCAAGGCGCCGGCGTCCACTTGCAGATCCGCCGCCGCCCAGTGTTTCTTTCCGCGCGGCCGAACTTCGAAGGCGACGGCTACCTGTTCGTGGACGACGCGGACGCCCTCCACGCCGAGTTCGCCGCCCGCGGCGTTGCCGTGTTGCGCGAACCCATGGACGAACCCTACGGCTTGCGGGATTTCACCATCGTCACGCCGGAAGGCCACCGGCTGGCGCTCGGCGCCCCGCTCGCGGCTTCTTCCTAGCCTTCTTGAGTGGCATTAACCTTCACTCGGCGTACAGCAGCTTCCCAAGCGCTGGTGCTGTTTCTGGACCACGCCGCCTCGTCCGCGCCAACGTGCGAGCGGCGCGTTCAGCCGCTCGGCATCAGCCCCGCGGCGCGCGCCCAGCGGTACTTCGCGCCCAGCACCGCCACCGGCTTCTCGGCGGTGTACGGGTAGGCCAGGATGTTGCGCTCCATCAGGTGGTCGCAGGCCTGCTCGATCTCCACATCGCCCACCAGGGACGCCACCACGGGCTTGTCGTTGCCGGCCGCCCGCGCCGCCGCCACCGCTTCGCCCAGCAGCTCGGCGAACACCATGGGCGGCGTGATGATGGTGTGCCAGTAGCCGATCACCAAGGCGTGGACGCGGCTGTCGCGCAGGGCCAGGTCGATGGTGGCGCGGTAGGTGGTGGGCGGCTCGCCGCCGGTGATGTCCACCGGGTTGCCGGCCGCGCCGAACGGCGGGATGAACTCGCGGAAGGCGGCGTCCAGATCGTCCGGCATGGGCATCAGCGCGAGGTCGTTGTCGACGCAGGCATCCGAGAGCAGCACGCCGGAGCCTCCGGCGCCGGTGAGGATCAACACGTTCTCGCCCTTGGGCGTTGGCAGCGCCTGCAGGCCGCGGGCGAACTCCAGCATGTCGTTCAAGCTGCGCGCCCGAATGACGCCGCTCTGCCGCAGCACCGCGTCGTACACGCGGTCGTCCCCGGCCAGCGCGCCGGTGTGCGAATTGGCGGCGCGCGCGCCCATGCTGGTGCGCCCGGCCTTCAACACCACCACCGGCTTCTTCTTGCTGACGCGGGCGGCCACCTCGGCGAAGGCGCGCCCGTCCTTCAGGTCCTCCACGTGCATGGCGATGACGCTGGTGTTCGGATCCTGCTCGAAGAACGTCAGCAAGTCGTCCTCGTCGATGTCCGCCTTGTTGCCGAGGCCGACGATGGCGGAGACCCCCATCTTGGCGGAGCGGCTGAAACCGACGATGGCCATGCCGACGCCGCCGGATTGGGAAGACAGAGCAACCTGCCCGCGCTCGGTGTAGGGCGTGCAGAAGGTGGCGCAGAGGTTTTTGTGCGTGTAGTAGAAGCCGTAGATGTTCGGCCCCATCAGGCGCACGTTGTTCTCCCGCGCCACGCGCACCACCTCGGCCTGCAACTCGTGCTCGCCGATCTCGGCGAAACCGGACGGGATGAGCACGGCGCCCGGCACGCCCTTCGCGCCGCACTCGGCCAAAGCGCCCGCCACCAGCGCCGCTGGGATGCAGAACACCGCCACGTCCACATCGGCGGGCACGTCCGCGACGCTCGCGTAGCACTTGCGGCCGAGAATCTCGTCGGCTTTCGGGTGGATGGGGTGGATCGCGCCCTCGAAGCCGCCGTCGATGAGGTTGCGCATCACCGAGTTGCCGATCTTGCCCTCGCCGGCGGAAGCGCCGATCACGGCCACCGCGTCCGGCTGCATGATGCGCGTCATGGCGGCGAGGATCTCCTCTTGGCTTGGTCGCGGGCGTGGCGCGGCGGGGTCGAAATCCAGCAGCACGCGCACATCCACCGCCGTGGCGCCGTCCGGGGTGGCGAACACCGGATTCAGATCCAGCTCGCCGATTTCGGGGAAGTCGTCCACCAACCGCCCAACCCCCACGATCAAATCCGCCAGCGCGTCTTTGTCCACGCCGGGCTGGCCGCGCACGCCGTCGAGAATCGCAGCGCCGGCGATCTCCTCCAACATCGCCTTGGCGTGTTCGCGGGTGGTGGGCGCGAGGCGGAACGTCACGTCGCGCAGCACTTCCACCAGCACGCCGCCCAAGCCGAACGCCACCAGCTTGCCGAAGGTTGGGTCCGTGGCGGCGCCGACGATCACCTCTTGCGCCGCTTCCAGCTGGCGTTGCACCAGCACGCCGTCGATGCGGGCGTTCGGGTTGTGCCGCTTGGCGGCAACCATGATGTCCTCGTAGGCGCGCACGGCGGCTTCGCGGTCGCCCGCGCCGGCGATCACGCAACCGGCGTCGGTCTTGTGCAGGATGTCCGGCGAGACGACCTTGACCACTACCGGATAGCCGATGCGATCGGCCAATGCGCCGATGTCGCGCGCGGAAGTGGCCACGCCTTCGGCGGGCGTGGGTATGCCGTAGGCGTCGCACACGGCCTTGGCCTCGGCCGCGTTCAGCGCTTGGCGGTTCTCCGCCCGCGCCCCGTCGAGCACGGCGCGGACGACTTGTTGGTTCGGCATCGGTTCTCTCCTGTGGTCAATGACGAGTGGTTGAGCGGCGAACGCGGACCAGCCGGGGATAGGGGATGAGCACCGACCGTTCTTGCCGCGCCGCCGCGCGGCGACGATCCTTGGGCGGGGGCAATCCGACCAGCGTCATGAGCGCGGCGACATCGCCCGCGCCAAGTTCGCAGCGGGTGCCTCGCGGCAACCAAGCCGGCAGCGCAACCGGCCCGTAGCGCACGCGTTTGAGGCGCGTCACCGAGACGCCCGCGGCTTCGAACAAGCGGCGCACCTCGCGGTTGCGACCTTCGAGCAGGACCACATGGTACCAGTGGTTCGCGCCCTTGCCGTCGTAGTAGCGGATGTCGCTGAACCGCTCTTCGGCACCATTGACGTCAACACCCGTCTTTAGCAGGCGCAGGGATTCGTCCTCGAGCCGGCCGCTCACGCGCACGGCGTACTCGCGATCGATCCCCGTGCTCGGGTGCGTCAGCTTGTGCGCCAGGTCGCCGCGGTTGGTGAGCAGCAACAGGCCCGTGGTTTGCATGTCCAGGCGTCCGACGGTGATCCAACGGCCGTCGGACATGGGCGGCAGGTCGTCGAAGACGGATGGCCGCTTGCGCGGATCGCGGCGCGAGACGATTGCTCCGGCGCGCTTGTTGAGCAGCAGCACGCGCGCCGGCGCGGGACGCGAAGGGGCGAGTTTGCGCCCGTCGACCGCGATTTCGTCTTGGCGCCCCACCCGCGCGCCGATTGCGGCCGGCTGTCCGTTGACCGTCACGCGACCAGCCGCGATCCACCGCTCCATTTCCCGGCGCGAGCCGATGCCGTGGTCCGCGAGCGCTTTCTGCAGTTTCTCGCTCACGAGGCGCTGCGGGTTCCGTCTTGCGAGGGGCGGACCCCTCGCGCGCGCGCCGTGCGGACCTGCGCAAATGAGTCAAGTATTGCTGGCGTCATCGGCGTTATCGGCGGTGGCCAGCCGTACCACGTTGGACGGTTCGGTGGCGTCGTCCGGTGACACCGGGGAAGGTGCTTCCTCGTTGGCCTCGTTCGCCTCGTTCTGCTCCAACGCCGGCTCGATGAGGGATTTGATCTCGTCCAGCGGCGGCAGTTCGCTCAAGCTGCGCAGGTTGAAATAGTCGAGGAACGCGCGCGTGGTGCCGTACATGGTGGGGCGGCCGGGTGTTTCGCGTTGGCCCACAGCGCGAATCCAGCCCCGTTCCAGCAGCGTGCGCATGATTGACGCGCTGACGGACACGCCGCGCACGTCCTCCACCTCGCCGCGCGTGATCGGCTGGCGGTAGACGATGAGCGCCAAGGTTTCCAGCAAAGCCCGCGAATAGCGCGGTGGGCGTTCGTCGAACAGCCGGCTCACCCACGGGCTCAACTCTTGGCGCACTTGAAACCGATAGCCGCTTGCGACATGCGCCAGCTCGTAGCCGCGGCCCTCCGCCTCGCGTTCGATTTCCGCCAAGACCGCGCGCACAACCGCGCGCGGGCTCGTGCTTGCGAGGGGTGCGCTGGTGGGGTCCGGCGGCGGGCTCGCGTCTTCCGGCGCTGCCGACGGCGCTTCGCCCGCGTCTTGCGTGGCGGCGGCAAGCTCTGCTTCCGCGGTGCCAAGCTCTGCTTCTGTAGCGCCAAGCTCTGCTTCCGTGAAGAGCGCCGCCAAGCGGTCGACGCTCACCGGCTCGTCCGCCGCCAAGAGCGCCGCTTCGACGATGCGCTTGATCTCGGCGCGGCGCATCACGCGCTGCCGCCGCGCCTGGTGGCGCTGCGCGCCGGACGCACGTAGATCGGCGCGAAAGAATCGGTTTGCGCAACTTCCAACACGGATTCGCGCAGCAGTTCCATGAGGGCGAGGAATGTCACCACCACGCCGGCGCGGCCCTCGGTCACGTCGAACAAGGACGCGAACGGCACGAAACCATTGGATTTGCCCACCCGGGCCAGCACTTCGGACATCCGCTCGCGCACCGACAACCCCTCGAAACTCACGCTGTGGCTTTGGTGCAGCGCGGCCCGGCGCATGACTTCGGCGAAAGCCATGAGCAACTCGCGCTGGTCCACCTCGGGATGTACGCGGCGCTTGGCGAGCTCCGGCTTCGCCGCATGCGCCGCGCGCAGATCGCGCTCCAGGCGCGGCAGGTTGTCGAGCCGCTCCGCCGCCAGTTTGAACCGCTCGTACTCCTGCAAGCGACGCACCAGCTCGGCGCGCGGATCTTCGTCCTCCGCTTCGCCGCTCTTCGGCTGCGGCAACAGCAGGCGGGATTTGATCTCCGCCAGCGTGGCCGCCATCAACAGGTATTCCGCGGCCAAATCCAGCTCCAGCGTCTTCATCAGGTCGATGTAGTGCAGGTATTGCTCGGTGATTTGCGCCACTTGGATGTCCAGGATGTCGAGGTTTTGCCGGCGAATGAGGTAGAGCAACAGGTCGAGCGGCCCCTCGAAAGCGTCCAGGATCACCCGCAGCGCGTCTGGTGGGATGTACAAATCCGTCGGCAGATCGCGGAGCGCTTTGCCGCGCACCAGCACCGGCGCGTCGGGCGCGTTCCGGCTCGCCGACTGCGACGCCGCGCCTGCGGTCATCGGTGGCCAATGCCTACGGCCGCGCGCACTTCGTCCAGCGTGTCGCGGGCCTCGTCGCGCGCCTTTTCGGACCCTTCGAGCAGGATGGAGCGCACCAGATCGGGGTTGTTCTCGAACTGCTCCGCCCGCTCCGCGAATGCCGACTGCTCTTGGTTTATCGCGTCGATGAGCGGCCCCTTGCATTCCACGCAGCCGATGCCGGCGCTGCGGCAACCGGCGGCGGCCCACGACTTCACGTCGTCGGACGAGTAGATGCCGTGCAACGAGAACACCGGACACTTGTCCGGGTCGCCTGGGTCGGAACGGCGTTTGCGCGCCGGGTCCGTCATCATGGTGCGCACCTGCCGCTCCACGACCTCTGGACGTTCGCGCAGGCGGATGGCGTTGCTGTAGGACTTGGACATCTTGCGCCCGTCCACGCCCGGCAGAGTCGTCGCGTCGGTGAGAAGCTCTTTTGGCTCCGGCAGGATGATGCGTCCGCCGCCTTCCAAGTAGCCGAACAGCCGTTCGCGGTCGCCGATGGACAGGTTCTGGTTCTCGCCAAGCAGCGCCCGCGCCCGCGCCAGCGCTTCGTCGTCTCCGCGTTCCAAGAAGTCCGTGCGCGCCTGGTCGTACAAGCGCGCCGCCTTCTTGCCGAGTTTCTTCACCGCCCGCTTGGCGTGCTCCTCGAATTGGGGCTCGCGCCCGAAAACGTGGTTGAAGCGGCGGGCGATCTCGCGCGCGAGCTCCAAGTGCGCCACTTGGTCGCCGCCCACCGGCACTTGGCTGGCGCGGTACGCCAGAATGTCCGCGGCTTGCAGAACGGGATAGCCCAGAAAGCCATAGGTGCTCAAGTCCCTGTCCGCGAGATTCGCTTGCTGATCCTTGTAGCTCGGCACCCGCTCCAGCCAACTCACCGGCGTGACCATGGAGAGCAGCAGGTGGAGTTCCGCGTGTTCAGGCACCTTGCTTTGCACGAACAAGGTCGCCGCCGACGGGCTGAGGCCCACGGCCAGCCAGTCCACCACCATGTCCAAGGTGAATTGATCGAGGTCCACGCGGTTCTGGTAGTGGGTGGTCAAGGCGTGGAAGTCCGCCACGAAGAAGAAGCTCTCGTACTCGTGTTGCAGGCGAACCCAGTTCTTCAGCGCGCCGTGGTAGTGGCCAAGATGCATCCGGCCAGTGGGGCGCATGCCCGACAAGACGCGCTGATCGGAGTCCACACTGCTCACCCGCACCTCCCGTGGCGCGTTCCCCTCGGCCGGCGCGAGCGGCTGACGGGCGGGCGCCCGCCGGCGCACGCCGGCACCACATGGTTTGGAGCGCGCATCATAGCGGACGGCTTCCCGCGTCTCGACTTGAGACCGCGTCTCAACTTGAGACCGCGCCAGACGGCGGCAAGGCGGGCGGGTGCGCGAATCGGCGTCACCGACCGCAAAGTTCGCCGATGCCTTGGCGCGTCACCGCCAATTCGCCGCTGGTCAAGTCAATCACGGTGGTGGGCCGCACGCCGCCCGTGCCGGCGGCGACTATCACGTCAACCGCGTAATCGTAGTCCGCGCGCCGCACGAGCGGGTCCCTCACCGGCAAGTCGTCCCCCGGCAACAGCAGCGTGGTGGAGAGCAGCGGCTCGTCGAGCGCCGCAAGCAGCGCTTGCGCGACCGGATGGCCCGGCACGCGGAGGCCGATGGTGCGGCGTTGGCGGTGCAGCAATCGTCGCGGCGCTTCGCGGCTAGCGGGCAACACGAAGGTGTACGGCCCGGGCAGATAGCGCTTGATGACGCGGTAGCTGGTGTTGTCCACGCGGGCGTAGGTTGCGAGCTCCGAGAGGTCGCGGCACACCAAGGTCAGCAGGTGATCGCGCTCCAAACGGCGCAACGAGCGGATGCGCTCCCCGGCGTCCTTGTCCGCCAAGCGGCAGCCGATGGCATAGGTCGAGTCGGTGGGATAGACCACGACGCCGCCGCCGCGCACGATGTCGGCCGCGCGGCGCAACATGCGCGCCTGGGGGTGCGTGGGGTGTACCTCCAAACACTCGCTCACGATGCGTCTTCCGTCTGGCGGGCCAACTTCCGCGCCATGGCCTCGCCGATCCAGATCTGGGGTTCCGACGGCTCGCGATCTTCGCGCTGCTCGCGCGCCTCGACAATGCCGCGCGCCTTGTGGAAGGCCGCCACGAAATCGCCGTCGGTCACGCTGTCGCGGTAGAGCGCTTCGCCGAAATAGGTGTACTCGCGGCCGTGCTCGCAGCCGAACGATTCGCGATCGGCGCGGGAGGCCGTCATCACCAGTGCGCGCGGCGACTTCAGCGCGTCGATGTAGCCGCCGGAAAAGCAGGCGGCGACGACAATCACGCGCCACGGCAGTTCAGCTTCGGCGACGATGGCGCCGATGGCGTCGGCGGACAAATCGCGCAAGCGCAGATTGGAGAAATCCACGCTGAACCTGTGGTTGCGGCTGCCGTGCGAGGTCATGTGCAGAAACAGCGTGTCTTCCGCCCCCATCTTGGCGGCGAAGCCGCGCAGCACCGCGGCGAGGTTGTGGCTGTTGGCCAGCGGCAGTTCCCGCACGGTGGCGCGGCTGTTGATCAGGAGCGCGCTGCGGCCCTCGGTGCCAAAGCGCTCCCGGAACAGGGCGTCAATGTGCCGCACCTCGTTCTCGAACACGTTTTGACCAGCGTAGGAGGCGAAACCAACGAAGTAGGTTTCCTCGACATTCGGCGTTGAGGAGCGCACGGCGGCCAGCGCGTTGTCCACCAGTTCGCTTTGGCGCATGTAGGTGCGTTCGATGTCGAGCGGCCGCGCGCGCGACCAATCCGGCGGGTTGCGGAACGTGCCGATCGAGGGCAAGCCAAAGACCACGCCCCAAACCGCAGCGCCGGCCGCGAGCGCGGCGACCACGCGTTGGCGATTCTCCACCTCCAATTCGCGCCAAGCGATGCGTCCCACCACCACCACGCAGGCGGCGGCGAACACTTGGCCGGCCAAGTGATGCGCACTGGCCAGCAGCGGCACTCCGGCGGCGGCGACGAGTTCCACCGCGAGCAATCCGCACAGCAACGGCACCAAACGGCCCGGCCGCTTCACCGCGAGGGCGACCAGGAACAGCGCCGCGGCCTCCGCGGCGAGTCGCGTCACCAGAACATGCACGCCCCGGATGTACAACAGCGGAGCGCGACTGCCGCGGCCGGCGGCTTCGGCGTAGTCCGCCAGCATCGCCAGCGCCAACACGAACACGAGCCCCAGCCCAATGACGCGGGGGTCGCCGCTGAAGGGATGCTTTCCCGCCGGGTGCGGCAGCGGCAGGAACAACCGCAACACCACGCCCACATCGTGCGCCAGGTTGCGCAACACCAACCGATGCGACCACCGCTCCAAGCGCTGGACGGGCGGTTCGAAGGCGCGTTCGAGCGCTGGCCCGCACGCGCCTTGGCGCGTTTCCCGGACGCTCGGCGTTGGGCGGTCGCCATCGCCACCGTCAAGCGACTGGCTCATTCGCGCCCCAGACCGCCTTCGGCGAGCGCGACGGCGGCGCGCAGGGCCGCCACCGCTCCGGTCGCATCCGCCACGCCCTTGCCGGCGATGTCGAACGCCGTGCCGTGGTCCACGGAGGTGCGGATGAGCGGGACGCCGAGCGTGGCCGTGACGCTCTCGTGGAAGTTGTGGACTTTGATGGCGATGTGGCCTTGGTCGTGGTACATGGCGAGCACGACATCGAACTCGCCGCCGATGGCGCGGTTGAACACCGAGTCCGCGGGATGGGGCCCGTGGGCGGCGATGCCATGCGCGCGCGCCGCTGCCACCGCCGGGGCGATGGCGTCGATCTCCTCGCGGCCAAGCAAGCCGCCCTCGCCGCCGTGCGGATTGAGCGCCGCCACCGCGATGCGCGCGTCGCGCAGGCCCCAGCGCGCCAAGGTGTCGTGGCACAGGCGCAGCTTGTCGAGCACGTTGGCGCGGGTGACGAAGCGAGCGGCATCGATGAGCGACTTGTGCGTGGAAAGATGCACCACGCGCAAGCCGGGCGTCATCAGCATGGTGGCCGTGGAGGTCGCCCCCGTGAGGCGGGCGAGAATCTCCTGATGGCCGATGTCGTCGGTGTAGCCGGCGGCGTGAATCGCCTCCTTGTGCAGCGGACAAGTCATCATGGCGGCGATGTCGCCGGCCATTGCGGCCGCGGCGCAGCGCTCCACCGCCCGCACGCCGGCCGCGCCACAGGCGGCGGCGACGGTGCCGACGCGGAAGTCCGCGCCGGGCGGCACTGCCACGTCCACATGCTCGCAGTCCGGCAGCGGCAGGCCGCTTTGCTCGGCGCCAAGCTCCAGCGCCCACTTCGGCCCGTAGACCACGAAGTCCGCCTCCGGTCGCCGCGGCGAACGCAGCGCCTTCACCGCCACCTCCGGCCCGATGCCGGCCGGGTCGCCCAGCGTGACGCCAATGCGCGTCACAAGAGTTCCGTCGCGGCCACGGTGAGGCCGAATCCGTCCAAACCCACGAAGTCCACCTCGCGGCCGGCGAGAATGCGCAACCGGGACACGCCGAGATCACGCAGGATCTGCGCCCCCACGCCCACCTCGAGCCATTCGCGGTTGCGTCGGTCGGCGCGGCTGGAGTCGCCATCGCCCGCGGCCTGCGCCAAATGGTCGAGCGGCACTCCGGCGAAACCGCTGCGCAGGTAGATGAGCACGCCGCCCCCTTCGCCCAGACGCGCCAGGGCCGCTTGCAGCAGGCTGGTTTCGTGCCGCGCCTGCGGGCCGAACAAATCCTCCACGAGCTTTTCGCGGTGAATGCGCACCGCCACCTCGCCCTGCGGCTCGCCGAACACCAGCGCCAAGTGCTCGGCGTCCTCGAACTTGGTCCGGTAGGCGTAGGCGCGTGCTTCGCCAATGGCCGTGCGCACGGTGAACTGCCGCGTGCGAATGACCAGCTGTTCCCGGCGCTGGCGCCAACCGATGAGGTCGCCGATGGCGATCATCTTGAGCCCGTGCTGCGCGGCGAAACAGCGCAACGCCGGCAGCCGCCGCACGGCGCCGTCGTCGTCGACGATCTCCGCCAGCAGGCCAACCGGGGGACAACCGGCCGCGACCGCGAGATCGATGGCCGCCTCGGTGTGCCCGGAGCGGACGAGCACGCCGCCTTGGCGGGCGATCAGCGGGAAAATGTGCCCGGGCCGCACGAAGTCGTCCGCGCCGGTGTTGTTGCTGGCCAACGCCAGCGCCGTGTTGGCGCGTTCCTCGGCGGAGATGCCCGTGGTGAGACCCTCGCGGTAGTCGATGCTGACGGTGAACGCCGTGGCGAGCGGCGCGTCGTTGCGCGCCACCATCGGCTCCAGCCGCAACCGCCTCGCGTGATCCTCGTGGATGGGCGTACACAGGATGCCGCTGGTGTGGCGAATCATGAACGCCACCCGCTCCACGGTCGCCTTGGACGCGGCCATGATGAGGTCGCCTTCGTTCTCGCGGTCGTCATCGTCCACCACCACGACCAGCTCGCCGGCCGCCACTGCGGCGATGGCGTCCTCGACCGCGTCGAATGCCGCGCTCTCCTTCCGCACCACGCTCGGGACTGCCCGCTTACCGCCAGTGAAGGTGCGAATATACTCGACTCCATGCGTACCTTGCTCGAAAGAGCCGGCGACCGCGCGCGGTCGCCAACTTGGAGAGCCACCGGCTTGGTGCCGCCCGTGGTGGCGTTGCTGGCCTTGGCGATGGCGTTTGCCGGTTGCGGCTTCCAATTGCGGGCGGGGAATGTCTCCGATGCGTTCGGCACCGTCCGCCTGGAGGCGGACGCGAGCGTCGATTTCGCCCGGCAGGTCGGCAGGGCGCTACGCGGCGCCGGCGTCTCCTTGGTGGAGGGCGAGGCGGATGTGGTGCTCAAATTGGCGCGGCAAGAGCAAGCGCGCCGAACCGCGTCCGTGGCCGCGGACGGCCGCGTGGCCGAATACGAGCTGGCGCTCGCGGTGGAGGTCGCGGCGCAAGACCGCAACGGCGCGGTGTTGATCCCGGCACGCGTTCTGCGCAGCGAACGGGTGGCAAGGCTGGCCCGCGACAACCTTGTTGGCAGCAGCGACGAGCAAGCGCTGCTCGGAGCGCAGATGCGCGAGGAGCTGAGCGGACGCATCGTGCGCGCGCTCGCGGCGGCGGCGCGGAGCACCGCGGCGGCGCGCGCTGAAGGGGGTTAGCGTGCAGCTGCCGCCCGCACAACTGGGCCGCCACCTGCAAGGGGAGCTGCGTTCCGTCTACTGGGTCGTCGGCGACGAGCAACTGCTCGTGGACGAGGCATGCGACGCCATCTTCGCCGCCGCCAAGCAGAGCGGATTCAACGAGCGCGCGCTGTTCGAGGCGACGCCGCGGGCGGCGTGGCGGGAGTTGTTCGAGAACGCCGCCAACCTATCGTTGTTCGGCGGCAAACGCTTGCTGGACGTGCGCGTGCCGGCGCGCGGGCTCGACCGGGCGGGTTCGGACGCCTTGCGCGGCTACTTGGCTTCGCCCCTGCCGGACACGCTGCTGGTGTGTCGCGCCGTCGGCTTGGAGTGGCGCGTGCAATCGAGCGCGTGGTGCAAGGCGCTGGAGAAGGCCGGCCCGGCGGTGCGCATCCGCCCGGTTGCAACGCGCGACCTGCCGCGCTGGCTGGAGGCGCGCTGCCGGGCGGAAGGCCTGGGGTTGCGCGCCGATGCCTTGGATCTGCTCGCGGAGCGGGTGGAGGGCAATCTGCTGGCGGCGCGCCAAGAGATCGAAAAACTCAAGCTCCTCGGGCGGCCGGGCGAGCTCGGCGTGGAGGACGTGTTGGCGGCGGTTGGCGACTCGTCCCACTTCGACGCGTTCGCCCTGCTCGATGCGGCGTTCGGCGGCCGGCCGGCGCGGGTGCGCAAGATGATCGCCGCACTGCGCGGCCAGGGCGTGGCCGTATTCACCATTCTGGGCGCGCTTGCGAGCCAATTGCAGCGCGCCCGGGAACTCGCGGGCGGCGCCGAGCCGCGCGTCTCGCGCAGCCGTCGCCAAGCGCTGGCGGCGACCTTGCGGCGCGTCGGTCCCGAGAAACTGGACGAACTCGTGCGCGATTGCGCGCTGCTCGACATGCAAGCCAAAGGGATGTTGCGCGGCGATGCGTGGCAATCCTTGGAAAGCGTGTTGCTCGGCCTGGCCGGCCGCCCGCGGCCCGGCCTCGAGAAGCAGGCGCCGTGGCTGTGGAACTATTGAAAGCGGCGCTGCAGGCGCTTCGCTGGCAACGCCAGCGGGACCGCTTGGCGAGCGCTTCCGCGTTGCCGCAGCTCGCGGCGCTGGCGGTTGTCGCCGGCTTGCTCACCGCTGGCGTCATGCTGCTCTTCGCCGCCGCCATTGAGGGTGCCGCATGGCTGATCCGCGGCGAGGACTCCGAGAGCTTCACCATTTCGCCGACAGCGCGCCTGCTCGCGCCGATGCTCGGCGCGCTGGTGCTGGGCTTGCTCCTCGGCCGCCTGCCGCGGGACGAGCGCCGCGTCGGCGTGGCGCATGTGATGGAGCGGTTGGCGCGGCATCACGGCCGCATGACGTGGCGGAGCGGGGCGCGGCAATTCGCCGGCGGGGTGTTCGCCCTCACCTGCGGCCTCTCCGGCGGCAAAGAGGGCCCGGCCGTGCACCTCGGCGCCGCCGTTTCCAGTTTGTTCGGGCAGGCACTCGCCGTTCCGAACAACTGCGTGCGCTCGCTGGTCGCCTGCGGCAGCGCCGCCGCCATCGCGGCGTCCTTCAACACGCCGCTGGCGGGCGTGGTGTTCGCCATGGAGGTGGTGATGATGGAGTACACCATCGCCAGTTTCATTCCCGTGATCTTGAGCGCGGTCACGGCGACCGTGGTGTATCGGGGGTTCCACGGCGACGCCACGGTGTTCGCCATCTCGGACGGCTTGCACTCGCTGTTCGAGTTGCCGTACATCGTGTTCGCGGGGTTGGCGGTGGGCGTGGTGGGCGCCGGTTTCATCGCGTTGGTCAAGGTGTTCGCCAGCCTGGATGCGTGGCCCTTCTGGGTGCGCGCCACGCTTGCCGGTGGCGTCACCGGCGGACTGGCGCTGTTGACGCCGGCGGTGCTCGGCGTGGGCTACGACAGCATCGCGGACGCTTTGACCGGGCAACTGGCGTGGCAGACGCTGCTCTTGGTGCTGGCGGCCAAGACGGTCGCGTCCGCGGCCTGCGTGGGGGTTGGGATGCCGGTGGGGACCATCGGCCCGACGCTGGTCATGGGGGCCATGCTCGGCGGTTTGCTCGGCGTTCTCGGCAACGCGCTGGCCGGAGGCGACGCTTCGGCGCCGGCGGTGTACGTGGTGATCGGCATGGGGGCGATGATGGCCGCGGTGCTGCAGGCGCCGCTGGCGGCGCTGGTGGCGGTGTTGGAACTCACCTCGGACCCGAACATCATTCTGCCGGCCATGCTCGCGATCGTGGTCGCCACGTTGACGGTGAGCCAGTTGTTCAAGCAACGCTCGGTGTTTCTCGCCACGCTGGCGACGCTGGGCGTGCGCTATCCGCCGGACCCGGTGGCGCAACAGTTGGCGCGCACCGGCGCGTTGGCGCTTGTGGATCGCCAACTGGCCGTGCTGCCGCTGCCGGCCGGTCGAGACCGGGCGCGCGCCGCGCTGGCGCGCAAACCGGCTTGGATCGTCTTCACCGCGGCCGGTGCCCCGCCGTGGGTGGTCGGCGCCGGCGCGTTGGCCGCCGGCGCCGAGGGCTTGCCGGACGAGGGCATCGACGCCACCCGACTGCCCGGCGCGCGGCGGGCGGCTTTCCTCGACAGCAACGCGACGCTGCTGCAGGCCCTCGACGCGCTGGACGCCGCCGGCGTGGACCTGCTCTGCGTTCGGCGCTTGCGCACCAAGGCGGTGATTGGCGTGCTCACCCGGCAACGGGTGGAACACCACGCTTCCATCGCCCGCGAGCCGACGCGCAAGCGCGGCGCGGCGTGACGCTCCCGTCGATCAGGCAGCCCCCGGCGGCGGCACCCGCCGGCCCGCGCGCGGATCTCCCATGAACCACCCCCGCTACGACATTTGCGGCGTTGGCAACGCCTTGGTGGACTTCGAGTACGCGGTGGACGACGGGTTCTTGAGCGCGCAGGGAATCGCCAAGGGGCACATGACGCTGGTGGACGAGGCGCGGATGCGGGCGCTCGAAGCCGAACTTCGCGCCGCGGGAGTTGCCGTCCGCTCCTCCATGTCCGGCGGCTCGGCGGCCAACACGGTGTTCGCCGCACAGGGCTTTGGCGGCAGCGGGTTCTACGTCTGCCGCGTGGGTGACGACGACGCCGGGCGGCGATTCGCGGCCGACATGGAAGGCGCCGGCATCGGCGTCGCTGGGCGCCGCGGCGACGGCGCCACCGGGCGGTGCTTCACGCTGATAACGGCGGACGCGGAACGCACCATGACCACCTGCCTCGGCGTGTGCGCGGATCTGCAGCCCAAGGATGTGGACGAGGCGGCGGTGGCGGCAGCCGCCTACCTGTATGTGGAAGGCTATCTGGCCGCGACACCGGGCGGACGCGCCGCCGCGGTGTTGGCGCGGGAGGTGGCGCAGGCCGCGGGCGGTTGCACAAGCCTATCGCTCTCGGATCCGTCCATGGTGGCGAACTGCCGCGACGGCCTGGTGCAGATGCTGGGCAACGGCGTGCGCCAACTGTTCTGCAACGAGGAGGAAGCGCTCGCATGGACCGGCGCCGATCGGTTGGACATCGCGTTGCGCGAGCTCACGGACATCGCGCCGAACGTCAACGTCACCTTGGGCGCCGCCGGTAGTCTGACCGCCACCCAGGGCGCGCACCGGCACGTCGAAGGCTTTCCGAGCGCGGCCGTGGACACCACCGGCGCCGGCGACATCTACGCCGGCGCGTGCATCCACGCCTTGGCCCGCGGCGCGGAACCCGTCGCCGCGGCGCGATTCGCCAACTTCGCCGCCGCGGCGCTGGTGGCCCAACACGGCGCCCGACTGCCGAGCGTCGGCGACTATCAACAGCTCCGACAGCGCTTCAAACCGTGAGGGACCTCGAAGCGCCTTCAGGGCGGTACCTCGACAAATCCACCGGTACGCGCATGATCACTCCCCGCCAATCGGCGGAACACGCTGGACACACGCTTGGTTCCCGACTGTTCCCGCCCACCTACCAGATCAACCGACCGCCAAGCTCCCGAAGTTCCTTGCGCCGCCGGTTGTAGTCCGGCATCACTCGCGCAACCGCTTGCCAGTAGTCGCGCCCGTGGCCGCGGTGCCGCAGGTGTGCGAGCTCGTGGACGACCACATAGTCCACAAGCCGCATTGGCGCTTGGACGATGCGCCAGTTGAGGCGAATGGTCCCACGTTTGTCGCAACTGCCCCAGCGCTTGCGCTGGCTCGCCACCAAGACTGGTGGCATTGGCACGCCGACCTTCGCGCGCCAAGCGTCCACCCGTTCCGGCAACCGTCCCTCGGCGCGAAGCCGAAACCAAGAGATCAGCGCGGTACGCACTTGTTCCGCTTGACTTTCACCCGCACCGGCGGGTATGTGCAACCAGCGACCGCGGAGCTTTGCCGGCCCGTCGCTGTGCAGACAAACTTTCAGGCGATAGTGTCGGCCCAGATAGAGGACGCTTTCGCCACTGACGAATTCCCGAGGGCCAAGTGGAGGATCCTGCGATTTCACGCGGCGAATCTGCTCATCGATCCATGCGGCCTTGCGCCGCACTACCGCATCGATATCGGGGGTGGGGAAGTCGGTCGGCACAGCCAATAGCACGCCGCCGCCCGAGTCGACCGACACGGTTACCGTCTTCCGGCGGCGGGTGCTGCGCCGGATGGTGTAGGCCATCTGTTTATTGCCCCAAGCGACAACGGACTTCTCCCGTGTGGTCATGGATCGATTCTCATCTTGGCAAGGTCGACGATCTCCGTGGCGAGCGTCTCAATCGTCGCTTCGTCATCGTACCCGCTCCGCCGAAAGCACTTCTTGATTGCACGGCGCATCAGACGCTGCTCATCGTCTTTATGCTGCCAGTCCACCACGTTCGTGAACGGCACTATCGCGCCGTCGATCTGCGAGGCGAGGTCCCGCTTGGTCGAATCAGTGGCCGGCTGGTTGGGGGTTGACTCGCCGATGCCGAGGGTGGCGCGTTCCTCGCCCACCTGCCCCTGCGGTTGACGACGTTGCAGCAAGCCGTAGATGGCGAAGGCGCGGGGGTTGAGGCCGATGTCCTGGGCTTGAGCTCTTTCGCCCTTCAAGTCCTCCCGCAAGCCATTGAGAAGGGCAAGCTGGTGCGCGGCATCAATGCGTTCCTCGCGCCGTTCCTTGATGATCTGCTCCAACCGTTCTTGCAGAGACTGGTAGTAGTCTGGGTTCTCGTCGACGCGCACGTTGATTTCGTGCCTAATGGCGTGTTCCATTTCGCTCGCCTTCGCACCGTCGGCCTTCAGCGCGTCGATCTTCTCGTCGAACTCCGCCGAGAAGATCTGCACCTCTTTCACCAGAATCTCGATGCCATCCGCGACCACGACACTTTCGATCAGCTGTCGGACCTTCTCGCCACAGCCCGTGAGGTCCAGCCGGTTGTCCCGATAGCGGGCACCGGCGGCACCACGGATCTTGCCCAGCCAGCCGAGGTCGCCGCGATACCGCAACGCACGGGGATCTGGAAGCAGGGCGTCCATGGATTGGCTGAAGCGGCGGAACGCCAAGTCGAACTCCGCTCGCACATCCTCAGGTTCCAAGAACCGCACGCAAGCGTCCAGATCATCCAAATCCTCAACCCTCTGGAAGATTCGCATCGCCGCTGCATGTCGGCTTTCCAGCCGCGGCAGTTCATCATCTCTCGGCGCAAGCGCTCCATTGACGTCAGTGGTCGAGAAGATGTCGAGAGCGGCTTTCAGCTGGGTGGAAATACCCCAGTAGTCCACTACCAAACCGTAGGTCTTGTCTTCTCCGCACGGCCGATTCACCCGGGCGATGGCTTGCAGCAACCCGTGCTCTCTAAGCGGCGCATCGAGATACATCACCTGCTCGGCGGGCGCGTCGAAGCCGGTGAGCAGCATGTCGCAGACGATCAGGATGGAGAAGGGATCGTCGCGATTCTTGAACCGTTCGATGAACACATCTTGCTGCTGCTTGGTGAGATGCCATTTGGCAAGGCGCTCTTCATCGTTGTTGTTCGCGGACATGATGACGGCGGACTCCGGGCCATTCAGCTTGTCCAGCGTTTCCTTGTAGGTGACCGCCGCATGGCGGCCTGTCGTGACCACTTGCGCCTTGAAGCGGTTGGGCTTGATGAACTCGGTGAAGTGCTCGATTAGGTTCAGGCAGATCGCTTCGATGCGACGAGGCGCACCGGCGATGGCCTGCTCCGTGGCGTACCGCCGCTTGATGGCGGCACGTTCTTCGTCCGACCGGTCTGCGAACATGCGGTCGAACAACTGGTCGACGGTCTGGCCAACGATCTGAAGCTCCGGCAGGCGGCTTTCGTAGAAGATGGGCACGGTCGCGCCATCCTGCACCGACTGTTCGATGGTGTAGGTGTCGATGTAGCTACCGAACGTTCGCAGCGTGCTGCGATCTTTCTTGTCGATGGGAGTGCCGGTAAAGCCTAGGAAGCAGGCATTCGGCAACGCTTGCCGCATGTTGGCGGCAAGGCTCTGGTACTGCGAGCGGTGCGCCTCGTCCACCATGATGAAGATGTTGGCGGCATCCGCGAGCGCTGTGCGCGTTGACCTTCGCCCGCTACCCGGTCCGTCAAGTTCCTGGAACTTCTGAATCGTCGTCATCACCGTCTTGCCGGTGGGATGTTCGAGCATCCGTCGCAGGTCGCGCACGCCCGTGGCCCGCTCCGGGTTCGGGAACCCGCACGCAGTGAACACCCCGGCGATCTGCGAGTCCAGCTTCGTGCGGTCCGTAACGATGACGATGGTGGGTTGTTGCTGCGCTTGATCGCGGCGGAGCTTCAACGCCAGCCAGAGCATCGTGAGGCTTTTGCCGGAGCCCTGCGTGTGCCAGATGACGCCACCTCGGCTCGCCGACTTCCGGGCCGTGCGAATTCGCCGCATGGCCTTGTTTACAGCCATGAACTGCTTGTACCGTGCGAGCTTGCGAACTGTGCGCCCACCCTCGACGTCAAAGACGATGAAGTTGCGCACGATGTCCAGCAAGTTGCGCGGTTCGAGTAGCCCATACAGGAGGATGTCCTGGGCTGTCGGCTCTCGCCCGAGTTTATTGGCGAGCTCTCTCCGGTTCAGTGGGTACGGCTCTTTCCACTCGAAGTAGTATCGCTCGGGCGTGCCGAGCGTGCCGTAGACGGCTCGTTCTCCGCAGGTGCCGATGAGAATCTGCGCCGTCTCGAACAGCTTGGGTGCGCCTTGCTGCTTCCAGTGATGGTCCGCCTCTTGATAGCGGCGTAGTTGCTTGACCGCTTCGGCCTTCCAGCCATCGCCGCGGGTGGGGCTCTTGCACTCGATGACCACCAGCGGCAGTCCGTTCACGAAGACGACGATGTCCGGAATGATGTCCTTCTTCGACCCGCGAACTTTGTACTGACGTGTGACGATCCACTCGTTGCGCTTGGGTTCGTCGAAGTCGAAGAACCGTACTGTGTAGCTCCTCCGTCCCTCGCCGCGATCCTGCTCAAACGCCACGCCGTAGGTGAGCGCGGTATAGACCGTGTGGTTAGCTTCCAGCAGACTGGCGGCGGAAACCCGTACGACCTTCCGAATCGCTTGCTTGACGTTGGCTTCTGACAACCAAGGGTTCAAACGTCTGAGGGCGTCGGCGAGCCTGCTCGTGAGGACCACGTCCTTGAGACTTTCTCGTTCGCTTTCAAGGGTCTTGGGTGGGATGTAGGTGTACCCTAGGGATTGCAGGAGTTCGACAGCGGGGTCTTCCGAACGAGCGTGCTCGTTCCATGCGGGCGGATTGGGCATCATGCAGCCTCGATCACTTGACGCGACGATCTGGCGTGACGGAGAATTCGCCGGACAATAGACCAGCCATGAGAGACCGCTTGACGACCATTAGCTTACCGATATTCGCCTTGCATCCCCTTACGACGGCATCTACAGAGGAGAGCACTGCACCAATCTTCATCTGCTCGTGAAGAGGTGGAAGTCGGAACGTGAACCTTTTGAGTTGCTTCCATGATGTCCTAGGCATTTTTGTGCCTGATGACGTCGCCATAGCATGGCGTCGAAACGGTTGGCAATGGACAAGCTGGACAAGGAATCGTTCGTCAAGATCATCGCCGCTATAGATTGGTACTATGTCTGTCGAACAGACGCCGTCAAACGGTGCCAAGGCGCCTTTTCGGAGATTTGGGCGAAGTTTGCCGAACAGAACATCCCCCGTCCTGAAGATCGTTTTTTCACTATTGGCCTCCTTGGACTCGCGCCATCCCAGTATATCTGGTGTGCCTTGAGCAAGATGTTCGAGGGCCACATATGGCATCTTGTCGTTCAGCTTGGGTCGAAGTTTCTCTGTACGGTGGTCAGCGATCTCACCTAGCTGGACAGATCGCCACTCTATCTTGGCGATAGTCGGTGCTAACATGCTCTGAATCAGCCCACGCTTGACAAGCCGAATTTGCTCGAGGATAGATCGCGACTTTCCGATAGCGTCATCAACGGAGCTGAGGATGATGCCGATTTTTCGTTGCTGAGCGAGAGGAGGCAGTGACAAAGGATAGGACTCAACGTCAGCGGCCCTGACGGCAGGGTAGTTGCTGCCGTTCATGCGTCGTCCAAGAAAATCGACGAATTTGTCTGAGAGTATGTGCTGGTAGAGGAAGTCGCCGTCGACGTCATCACTGGGCCGGACGACAGCGTATCCGGTCGATACCACAAGGTTATCTGGGGCGCTCTGGACACGACCAAAGTTGCGAAGATACGGTCTGACCGTTGACACAAGGATGTCGCCATCTCGTGCTAATCTTCGAGCTCGACTGGGGGCATCACCAAAACGGAACGGCCGACCGCCCGCAATCACACCGGAGCGTTCAATAGCTCCAATGTCGAGGTACTCCATTCGAAAGTTCGGGTCCGTCTTGCTCCGAAGCTGTTCCGAGTTCACCTCCGCGCACTCGTCAAGCCTCCGCCGCATCCATCCCTTTGGCATCTCGTCACTAAGCGACGTCCGTTCACCGTCCGCTCGCGCTACCAGTTTGCTAGGCCGGCTAATGCCCATAGCCGAGTTCCGCCAAGTGGCCGTTCATCGTCGCCTCTGCCACCGCACGTTCCTGCTCCAGCTCGCGGAGCTTTCGCACCGCGTCCGCGACGTCAATGTGTTCCTCCTCTTCCGAGGGAAGAGGCCGAGAACGACCCCTTTGGCCGTTTCCCGTTCGGCCTGCCGCCCAAGACCAAGGGCGACCTCGCCTTCGTCCAACACATGATTGCCGTGTTGAACACCAAAGGCCGCCTCGGCGTCGTCATGCCTCACGGCGTGCTGTTCCGTGGCGGATCCGAAGCGTCGATTCGCCAAAGAATGCTGCAAGACGACCTGTTCGAGGCGGTGATCGGGCTTGCGCCGAACCTCTTCTACCGCACCAGCATTCCCGCCGCCATCTTGGTGCTCAATCGCAACAAGCCCCCCAAACGACGGCGCAAAGTGCTATTCATCGACGCCTCCGGCGCGTTCGAGGAGGGCGGCAATCAGAACCGCCTGCGCGACGCAGACATCCGCCGCATCGCACGGACGTTTCGTGCCTACAAGGATGAGGAGAGGTTTGCCCGCGTAGTGCCTCTTGAGGAGATCGAACAGAACGACTGCGACCTCAACATCAGCGGCTATGTTGACTCCTGCCCCATTCGTCCAAGCTGAACGGGGGGTTGGCGATCACCCGGTCGTAGAGCCGAAGCTCGCCATCTTCCACTAGGCGTGGTGCCCGTATCGTGTCGCCCTTCTCGATCTGGGCGTCGGGCAGCCCGTGCAGCAGCATGTTCATCTTGCAGATGGCCCAGGTGCCGAGATTCTTCTCTTGGCCGTGCAGCGTGAGGTTGCGTGGATTGCCACCGCGACGCTGAACGTAGTGGGCGCACTCGATCAACATGCCGCCAGAGCCCACCGTGGGGTCGCAGATGCGCATCTCTTCCTTTGGGTCGAGAAGCTCGACGATCAGGTTCACCACCATGCGTGGCGTATAGAACTCGCCGCCTTTCTTGCCGGCGTCGTCGGCGAATTGTTCGATCAGATATTCGTAGGCGCGTCCGAGCAAGTCCGGTTCGGCCATGCTGTCGTTGCGCAGCGAGATCTGCGAGAAGTGCTGCACCAGCCTCGCCAGCACGTTGTCGCGCTGGCGGCCGTCGCCAAGGCGGTGCTCGTCGTTGTAATCGATGCCGGCCAACACGCCTTCGAGCCCGGCATTTTCTTCTTCCAGCGCGGCGCAAGCCTTGTTCAAGCACTCGCCGATGTTGGTGGCGGTCTTCAGAATGGCATCCCAGCGAGCGCGGTCCGGCACGAAGAACTGATGGTTGTCGCGGTCCCCCCAAGCGGCTGTTTCGGGTTCGCCCTCGGCGATGAGCTTCTCGGCCTCCTCCTCGAATCGGTCCGAGAGGCGCTTGAGGAACAGCAGGCCGAAGATGTAGGTCTTGTAGTCGCTGCTGTCGATGGAGCCGCGCAGGATGTCGGCTGCGGCCCAGAGGTGCTTTTCCAACTCGCCGACGCTCAGCGCCTTCACGGATGGTGCTGTTCGTTCAACAGGGCTTCGGGTCGCTTTGCGGGTGGCGCTCGCGGGCCTTGTGGTTGGTTGAGCGCGGCGCGTCAAACGAGCGACGATCTCTGCCTTGCCGCGCCCCGAATCGTCAACGTCCAGCGCACGGCACAGCTCCTTCAGCCGCTGCCGAGGCAAAGCAGCGAGGATTTCGCTTATCGGCACCTTGCGCGTTCGGGCCAAGGCGCGAACAAGCTGCTCCTTGACGCGCTTGTCCGCCACGGACAGGCCATGGACAGTCACCGCGGCGCGGAGTTCGCCCACGGTGAGCTTAACCAAGATGGCAGGTTTCGTCGGCACGTCTATCGGGTGGGGCTTTGCACAGCCTTGCACCAGCTCAGTTGGTGCGGATACTAACGCACTGGGATGTGCGATTCACCCAAGGTGTACGGGCTTGGACGGGCTTGGCGGTTCCGAACAACTGCGTGCGCCCGCAAGTCGGCTGCGGCATCGCCGCGGCCATCGCGGCACCCTTCAACACATGGGCTACATGGGCTACGACAGCGCCGACCAAACGCCTGACCGGGAGGCAACGGCGTCCATGCCGCCGGTCCAGAAACCAGACACGCTTTGCTCAATTCTCCTCCCAAACGTCTCGTTCTATGCCAGCTTGCTTGAGAAGTCGCGACAACAGCGCGGGGCTGATCTCCTCCCTATGAGGATTCGGAATCGCAAGGCGTCGTCCGTTCTTGACCATGAACAGGTGCTTGCCGCCTGGAAACGGTCCCACAAACCCGATTTTGCGCAATCGCCTCACAAGTTCTCTGTGCGAAACCGGAGACATCGCGGCGGCTACGCCGCCCTTGTGTCGATCTCGGTGATTTTCACGCTGCCCAGCGGCGGAATATCAAGAGACCGTTTGACGCTGACCAGTATCCAGCCTTCAACGACCTCCTTGAGCTCTCGCCGGCAGCTCTCCAAGGTCTGGCCACACGCCCACACGCCGGGCAAGTCCGCCACCTCCCCGTAGTAGGGGGTTTCCTTGTCTTCGATCAGCTCAAAGCGGGCCCGTCGAAGTGCTTCATCAATGTATTCGGTCAACATGACCTTCCTCTCACGACAAACGCTAGCGCAGTTGGTGCGGACACTAACGCACTGCGATGCGCGACGTCGGCGACGCTATAGATTATAGATTCACCGGCAACGGGCCGCGCGGCGTGATGCCGTGTGGCGACAGGTGGCAGGCCAGCGCGCGCAGTCGCACGCCGCTGGCCGCCGCAGCGCGCAACGCCGCGCCGTAGGCGGGGTCTATCTCGTCCGCTGGACGCACCAAGCGGATGCCGGCGTGCAGCACGCAGAACACCAACGCCGCAGCACGACCCGCTCGCGCCGCCGCGGCCAGCGCTTCCACATGGCGGGTGGCGCGCGCGCTCACGGCGTCGGGAAACGCGCCTTCGGCGGCGCTGCCGGCGATGCGCAGCGTTACGGTTTTCACTTCCACGAACGTGTCGCCCACGCGCAGGTCGAAGCGGCCGCGCTCGCCGGGGAGGGCTTCGGCGATGGGCACTTCCCGTTGCAGGCGCCGCGCCGGCAAGCCCGCGGGAGCAATATCCGGCAGCAGGCCGGCGGCCACCGTCTCCGCCACCAGCCCGTTGGCGCGGTGTTGACGCCGATCAAGTGGTCGCGGGCGTCGCGCACCAGCTCCAACGTGTGCGGATACTTGCGGCGCGGATTGGCCGAGGTGGAGTACCACACCGCGCTGCCCGGTCGGCGGCCGGCGTCGCCGGGGCACGGGTTCCGGTTCAAGAACCCGTTGTACTCGCTAGACTCGACGGTGATCGACCTGTGCCTGTCGGTGTTTCCGCGGGCGAAGTTCCGGCGGACGAAGGGCGGGCTGAAGGCGCATGTGTGGCGCCGGACCACGCGGGCCATCTGCCGGCGTTCATGACCGTGACGGATGCCAAGGCACCGGACATCAAAGTGGCGCGCGCGCTGCGTTTGCCGAAAGGGAGCATCGTCGTTGCGGATCGGGCGTACATGGACTTCGACTGGATAAACTCGTTGATTCTGCAAGGCGTTTTCCTTGTGACGCGGCTCAAGAGGCGGATCAAACACCGCGTGGTGGAGAGGCGCGAAGCGAACTTGCGGCAGGGCGTCCGACCAGACCATTGAGTTCGCGAGCGCGCGGGGCCGCAAGCGGTGCCCGCGGCGGCTGCGCCGGATCGGCTACCGCGACTCCGAGACGGGCAGGCACTACGTCTTCCCGACGACGAACTTCGAGCTGTCGGCGAAGACCGTCGCGGACATCCACAAGTCGCGCTGGCAGGTGGAGCTGTTCTTCAAGTGGATCAAGCAGAACCTGAAGGTGAAGAGCTTCGTGGGCACATCCCGCAACGCCGTGCTGACGCCGCTGTGGATCGCCATGTGCATGTGCCTGATGGTCTGCCATGTGAAGTTCCTCAGCCGCCGCGGCTGGAAGCTGGGCGAAATCCTGCGCCTTCTCCAACTCAACCTTTCGAGCGGCGAAGGGAATCGCGGTGACGGAAGGGATTGTGGCTTGCGGCGGGGGCGCTGGCAATGGGGCGTTCGACTTTCTTCGGGAGGCGGTGGAGAGGGCGACGAGGTCGCCGGAGGCGCGCGCGGCGCTGTCGTCGCGCGGGAACTTCATGGAGTTCGAGAGGGGAACGCAGTCGGCGCTGCGGCCCGGGGCACGACGGCAACGACGAGGCGCGGCGCTGCGCCGGGCACGTCGAGGCCAACCGCGCCCGCATGCGCTATCCGGCGTTCCGCGCTGCCGGACTGCCGATTTTCGGGCGAGGTGGAAAGCTCCTGCGGCACGGTGGCCGGACGCATCAGGCGCGGCGGCATGCGCTGGAGCGTCGACGGCGGCGCGAACCCCATCCTGACGCTGCGCTGCTGGTGGCTGGACGGCCGCTGCGACGGGTTCTTCGAGGCGCACGCGAGACCGCCGCCGATGGCCCTTGCGGCCTCACCGCCGTGTGCGAACAAATATGTCGTACACCCGGCGAACACCAACGCCGGGGCGGTCCGTGGCTGGTGTAGGCTAGCGCCAACGTCGCACCAGAGGCCGCACGAAGTCCGCGATGACGAAGTTGGAATTGCTCGCCCTCATCGCCAACGGCGAGAACTCGGGCGTGGAGTTCAAGGGCGATCAGGAACGCCCGGAACGCTTGGCCAAAGAGATCGTCGCCTTGGCGAACTTCCGCGGCGGCAAGCTGGTCCTCGGCGTGGAGGACGACGGCACCGTGACCGGCATTCGCCGCGACGACTTGGAGCAGTGGGTGATGGACGCGGTGTTCGGCCGCAAGGTGCATCCGATGATTCTGCCGTTCTACGAGGAAGTGCGCGTGGACGACGCGCGGCGCGTGGCGGTGATCACGGTCACCCAGGGAATCGCCAAACCCTATGTGGTTCGCCACAACAACCGCGAGGAGATCTACATCCGCGTTGGCAGCACCTCCCAACACGCCAGTCGCGAGCAACAGGCGCGGCTGTTCGCGCTCGGTGGTTTGTTGCACGCCGAGCGGCTTCCCGTGTCCGGCAGCGGATTCGGCGATCTCAGCAGAGATCGACTGGAGGACTATCTCACCGGCATCGTCGGCGACGGCGAAGCGCCGTCCTCCGAAGCCCAGTGGCGCGAACGCTTGTGCGGCCTGGGTTTCTTGACCGAGCGCGATGACGGGCCGCCGGTTTGCACCATCGCCGGGCTGGTGCTGTTCGGCCGCAAGCCGCGGCGGTTGTTGCGCCAAGCCGGTGCGCTGGATGGCCTTTGACGGCGACGACAAGGCGTATCGGGCATTGGACGACGCGGTGGTGGACGGGCCGCTTGTGGCGCTCTTCGCGGGGCGGGAGGGCGCTGGCCGCGAACTGCTAGAGGACGGGCTGATCGAACGACTGGAAGCCGCCATGCGCCCCTTCGTTTCGGTGGAGGCGGACACCGTCAACGCCCCCATGCGGCGCGAGCGCCTTTGGCGCTATCCCAAGGACGCCGTGCGCGAAGCCGTGGTCAACGCCTTCGCGCACCGCGATTGGACGCGCAATGAGGAAATCGAAATCGCCAAGTACGCCAACCGCTTGGTGGCCACCAGCCCAGGTGCCCTGCCAAACACCATGACGGTAGCCAAGATGCTCGCCGGCCAGCGCTCCGCCCGCAACCCGCTCATCGTCGAAGTGCTGCGCGACTACGCCTACGTCGACGCCCGCGGCATGGGCGTGCGCAACAAGATCTTCCCGTTGCTGCGCCAAAGCAGCGGCCGGGAGCCGGAGTTCGAGGCCACGGAGGACCATCTGCGGTTGACCATGTGGCAAGGCACGGAGCGCGCGTAGAGAGTGAAGCTCGAAGACCTCCACAGCAAGCTCGCCGAATGGAAAGGCGCGGTTCTTCGCGAGCTGCAACGGAACGGATGCGTCAATGCTCTCGTTGTCGAGCCCATGACGCCACCAGACCCGCCTTGGACCGAAAAGAACTGGGGAGAATACGCCGACATTCTCGGGGTTCAGGAGCCCGCGCTGATCGCCCGGCACACAGAACAATGGGGTGTGGGGAGGCGTCGGCAGTACTTCGCTGAACTGGGTTGCTATTCCGATCAAGACTTTTTCATTGATCCGGACTTGGGCGTTGCCACTGGCGAAGCAAAACCCCAACATGTCAAGCCCCAAGAAATCCTTGGCCTTCTGAAGGAAGGCAACGTCGTTGCCGCCTACCAGCATCGCCACAGGCTCCAACCCGCTGACGAGCGTGCGCGGGCGGTAGCGGATGCGGTCCATCGGCACCAACCCAGCATCGACTGTTTGGGTTTGATTTGGGCGGACCAGAATGCGGCCATATTGTTCTTTTCAATGCAGTCAAATCGCTTGGATGACATCGCAGCCTGTTTGGAGGGGCGTTCGATGCTTGGGTCGCTAAGCAGGTTCCCGCCGGATCGGCGTCTCCTGACGCGGGTTCGCCTGTGGAACTACAAGAGCATAGCGGCCTGCGACGTTGCACTGCGCCAAATTGCGTTCTTGGTGGGTCCGAACGGCTCCGGCAAAAGCAATTTCCTTGATGCGCTAAGGTTCACCGCCGATGCGCTCAGCTCCAATCTGGACCACGCGCTGCGGATCCGCGGCGGCATCGGCTTGGTGCGAACCTTGGGCCGGAGGACCGAACCGTTTGGCATCCGCCTACACCTCGAACTGCCGGCTTATCGCGGCTGGTACGCGCTGACCATAGCCGCCAAGGGGGAGTTTGGCTTTGAGATTTGCCGCGAGGAATGCCACCTCGTCGAACGGCAAAGCAACCGCAAACACTGTTTTCGGGTGGAGCACGGGAAAGTGGTTGACGCCTCGGTATCGATCGCGCCCAAGGCGGAGGCCGACCGCCTGTATTTGATGACCGTATCCGGGCTGAAGGCGTTTCGTTCCGCTTTCGACGCGCTGGCGGGCATGAGATCCTCGAATCCGATTCCCGATCGCATCCGACCGATCAAGCCCCCGGCAAGCGCTAGGTCCTTACACCGGGATGCCAGCAACTTGGCAAGCGTATTGGGCAGTCTGGAAAAACGCGCTCCAGGCTTCAAGACTCGGATCGATCAGTATCTTGGCAGCATCGTCCCTGGCATCGCCAAGACGAGCCGATGGCCCAAGGACACTGACGAGACAATTGCGTTTTCGCAGGACGTGGAGGATGACCGAGACCGCTTGCCCGCCAGCAGCATGTCGGATGGCACCCTGCGAACCTTGGGAATACTGCTCGCGTTGTTCCAGGGCGCGGCGGCAGGCGAATCCGAACGGCAACTGGTGGGAATTGAAGAACCGGAGGCCGCGCTGCACCGCCGCCGCCGAAGCGCTGATGGACGCAATTCGGGAAGCAGCTCTGCATGTGCAGGTGCTGGTCACCAGCCACAGCGCCGAACTGCTCGATGGCGTTCCGGTCGACTCGATCATTGCCGTGGCCGCGGATCGTGGAACAACGCTTTTGGGGCCGGTGGACAACATTGCGCGTTCGGCCTTTCGGGATCGGCTGTTCACCGCTGGCGAGCTATTGCGGATGGACCAACTAGGCGCGGCAAAGCCGGAATCCCAGCGGCCAGCCTCGCTGGATCTGTTTGAAATAGAGAGCTAATCCTTGGTTACGGTCGCATCCATCGTTGAAGGAAAGGGTGAGGTGGGGGCCGTGCCGATTCTGCTTCGCCGGATTGCCGAAAAGGTCTCGCCCAATTCCGTCGTGAATGCTCTTCGGCCCATTCGGGTGCAGCGCACGAGAATACGGACTGATGATCAGTTGGAGAGGGCCGTCGAGCTCGCAGCACGCCGATCGGGGGAACAGGGGCGTATTCTCATCCTGCTGGACGCCGACGACGATTGCCCGAAAGAGCTCGCGGCGGAATTGCTGGCTCGCGCCCAAGCGGCGCGACAAGATCGAATCATAAGAGTGGTGCTAGCCAAGCGGGAATACGAAGCGTGGTTTCTCGCCGTGGCACGTTCGATTTCTGGTCGGCGCGAGATTGCCGCGACGATTGCCCCACCGTTGCAACCGGAATCGATCGCCGGCGCGAAAGAGTGGTTGAGCAGACGCATGCCCAAAGGTCGCGCCTACAGCCCGACAAACGACCAGCCGGCGCTAACCTCGATCTTCGACATGGGCGCCGCGCGCTCAGCGCCCTCCTTTGACAAGTTGTGGCGAGATGCCACCGCGCTGCTTGCCGGATAATGGCGAATCGGCAGTGTTGCGGATGCGGTGCCGCGAAAGAGCGCGGCCGAGCAGGTGGTAGTCGAACTTCACCGGGTCTTCCGCCCGTCGGCGGGGGTCGTGGTCGACGAGTCCACCGGCCACTGCCACCGCGACTTCGAGGAGGCGCTGGCCGGCCGGCTGCCGCTGGCGCGGGTGAACGCGACGCGGGGGAGGCGCTTCGCGCAGGCCATGGGCCAGCAGGCGAAGACGGACGCCGCGGGCGCGCGGGTTCTCGCCGCGATGGGCGTGGCGCTGCGGCTGCGGCGCACCGAGGCGCGGTCGTGGCGGTCGTGCAGGGCAATCGCATTTGGAATCCCGCGCCTACTCGCGCTTGCGGATGCGCCGGATCATGTCGAGCAGGAAGTTGTCGTCGCGCTGGGCGCGGGTGAACTTGCGGCGGATGGACCGCTTGTCGGGATGCATCCGCACGATGTTCAGGGCCAGCCGGCGGACCACCGCCAGACAGGCGGCGGAGTTGCCCTTGCGGTTGCGCGCCTGGTCTTCGTCCATCGACACGTCGAGCACCCAGTGCAGGCCGTTCTCGATCGCCCAGTGGGAGCGGACGGTGCGCCCGAAGCGCTCCGCCGAGGGCTTGGCGCTGAGCAGGTAGTAGCGGCTGTCGACGCTCTCCGAGCCGTCGGCGAGATGCCGCTCGGCGACGACCTTGCCGAAGGCCGAAAGACCGGGCCAGTCGTGGCGCTCTTGCAGCCAGTCGACGTCGTGGCAGACCGTCGCCGTGCGCTTCTCGACGCGCCCGTGGCCCTTGTCAACCTGTTGATGCGACAGGAGTTTCGCCGACGCGGGCGGGTTGTCCAAGTACTCCTCCACGTCCGCGCGCAGCGTCCCCTGGTTGCCCTTCAGCGCCAGCGCGTAGTCGCCGCCCTTGGCCACGATCGCCGCCGCCGTCCCGCGCTGCGCGCGCAGCGCGTCCGCCGTCACCGTCCGCCCCCTCACGTCCACCAGCTCCAGCAGCTTCGGCAGCGCCGGGATCTCGTTCGACTTGCCGTCCACCTCCATCTGCGCCAGCGTCAGCTTCGACTCCGCCGCGAACGCTTGCAGAAGGTGCGTCGGCGACCGTTCCGAGGCGTCCTCGAACGACCGCCGCAGCACCTTGCCGTCCACCGCGATCACGCCGCCGAGCCGGTCCGCCCAGTCCTGCGCCAGGCGCAGCAGCGCCGTCTGAAGACCCGCCGGGTTCAACAGTCTGAACAGCCGCGAGAACGCGTCGTGGCTCGGAATCCCGTTCCTCAGCGCCAGAAACGTCCGCAGCCACCGCTCCGCGGCGCATCCGTAGTCCTCCATCTCGACGCATGTGCGTCCGCCCGTGAGCATCGACAGCAGCGCGATCACCAGCATCTCGTGCAGGTCGTGGCGCTTGGCGTTGCCTCGCCTAGGGTCCTCAACTTCTTGAAAAACAAACAGAAGTTCCCGCATTCCGTCTCTCCCTCCTTGGATCGAGACGCCTATTCTGCACCATCCCCGCTCTCCGTGCCGCCCCACCTAATCCAAATGCGATTGCCCTGGCGGTCGTGTGCTCGGTGTTGACATTGCGGGTTTGCCTCGGTAGGGTGGCATCCATGGTGACGCCAAACCAAGACGCGACAGCGCCCCGTACCGCCGACCGGCATAGGTTGGCACGGTTTTTGCCCCCCCCCCCCCCCAGAAAAATAGCACCGTAAACGGGCGACAGCTCTCGCCTGAGAGCAGGTTGCCCGATCCGCGGGAACCGGCCCGACTTGTCCTTCTCTCGCGCATTGCGCCGCTAGCAGGCGCTCTGCGCGGCCCTGCCCAGCGCCTTGTGCCGGGCAAGAAGCCACCACCAATGCAAGTTAAGGAGATTCCAGTGATGTTGCTGAGACGTCTTTTGTCCTGTGCGGCGTCTTTTAGTAGTAGCGCGTTGCAAACGCAATTGGTGGTTGCGGGCATCGTTTTGCTTGCGGCGCCAGCGGCTGTCGCCGACGATCCGGAGTGGCACACCGCGGAAGTGAGCGACGTTTTCATTGCGGGCACCTACGCGTCGGCGGCCTTTGACCCTTCCATAGCCGACAAGTGCGGTGGCAACAGATTCGCCGAGCTCCGAACGTCCACGGACCTCGCCGTCAACTCGGGGTTTGTTGGACGGGCCTTGTCCTTACTGGCTCAAGCGCAGTCCCACGGCGGTCGAGTGAGCGTTTTCTTGAAAGAGCATGTGAACGATGACGGCGACAGGGTGTGTCTTGTCTCCCGTGTTCAGATGTACCGGCCTCCCCCCGTTCGAAGCGCCATCCTCGACGTTGTGACCGCCATCCGCGAGGGGAATAGAGACGTTGTGACCGCCATCCGCGCCGGGAACAACAACGACGGGAACGGCGACGGCGACGGGGACAGCGACGGGGATGGCGATGACGATGGGAACGGGGATGGGGACGGCGATGGGGATGGCAACGGCGACGGGGACGGCGATGGCGACGGGGACGGCGACGGCGATGGCGATGACGGCGACGATCACGGCGACGGCCGCGGCGACGCGACCAGAATAGGGTTGACGGGCAGCACATCGGGCAGGATTGACCCGGCCGGAGACGTTGACTGGTTTAGGTTTGCCGACGTAACCGAGTCGGGCACCCTGACGGCTTACACAACGGGGAGTCTCGACACTTTGGGCAGGTTGTACGACGCCGCGGGCAACCAACTGGCAGGCAACGACGATGGCGGCGAAGGCAGAAACTTCAGAATCGAACACGACGTCGACGCCGGCGTCTACTTCGTGTCCGTTTCAGCCTACGGGAGTAACGCCACGGGCAGCTACACCCTGCATACCGATTTCGAGTCCGACAACGGCGGCGATGGCGGTGGCGGTGGCGACACCGACGACCGGGAAGGCTGGCTGGGCACGGACGTTGGCGTGCTCAACGACCCGCTTTCGGAGATTCAACCCACAGTGATCAACGGCCCCGCCGGCATGTCCGTAATGGCCTACGCGCCAATCGACTCTTGGACGTGGCGGTGGGTGCGCCCGCCCAGACCAGGGCCGAATGTGCCCGCTTCCCCGGATCTCAACCAGTGCGTTTTCGTCGGCACCCGCGATTTGACGGTGCTTGGCCCGGACGGGATGGAAACCGGAAGCTACAACGCTCCCGTCGTGGCAGGCCCGCCCAGCACCGCCGGGCTCGCCGAGGGGTGGAACTACCGTCGCAACAACGCCGACGAGAAACACGGGTTGCAGGTATGGGTGAGTGGCGGTGAAGTGAGAGACGTCGAGTGTTGGGCAAATGGCGTCGAGATGTCCGGCGGACGCTACGAGAGCGGGCGGCCGCACGGGCATTTCGAGAACTACACGGACGGACAGCTGGACGGAGTGGCGTATGTGATCCGGCGGGACGGCGGGAGGGACGAGTGGGGGTTCAACACGTTCCGTGCGGACGCGGGCGGGCGGAAGCCGAACTGCGGCTGGGCCCCTGATTGCGGGATGCTGCACGGGCGTTCGGGGCGCTACGAGAACGGTGTTCCGCACGGGCATTTCGAGAACTACACGGACGGACAGCTGGACGGAGTGGCGTATGTGATCCGGCGGGACGGCGGGAGGGACGAGTGGGAGTTCAACACGTTCCGTGCGGACGCGGGCGGGCGGAAGCCGAACTGCGGCTGGGCCCCTGATTGCGGGATGCTGCACGGGCGTTCGGGGCGCTACGAGAACGGTGTTCCGCACGGGCATTTCGAGAACTACACGGACGGACAGCTGGACGGAGTGGCGTATGTGATCCGGCGGGACGGCGGGAGGGACGAGTGGGAGTTCAACACGTTCCGTGCGGACGCGGGCGGGCGGAAGCCGAACTGCGGCTGGGCCCCTGATTGCGGGATGCTGCACGGGCGTTCGGGGCGCTACGAGAACGGCGTTCGGGACGGTTGGTTCGGCTCGTACGCCAATGGCGAAAAGACCGGTACTTGGGTCTACTACATTGACGGCGAGGAACGGGACCGCGAGTCCCATTGAGCGGAAACCGAATTCGGTCATCAGCAAACGCAGACAATGGGGAGGAGAAAAGAGATGGACACGGTACCAGAACGTGATTTGCGCAAGAGGAGTCGAAAAAAACACGTGATCGTATTTGGCGTTGGAGGTCTTGTCGTGGCCGCAGCGGTAGCTGCTCTCGCGGTGGACCTCTTTGACGACCACACTCGCCGACAAGTGAAAGCGCGCGTTGAAGCCGAGTACTTCGCAGGCGTCCGCGAACACGTGGTTAAAACAGCAACAGCCAAGCTGCAAGGCCGGTGCGCCGACGTGGCCGCCGGCATTGCTGCCGCCGATGAGTTCTTAAACAAAGAACGCGACCACATGGCACTGCAAGTGATGCGCCGGCCCAAATGGGGTTGGCAAGTTCAGCACTATCGGTTCGCCATCATCTGGCGATCTACAACGATTGCCACATTCAGATTGGACAAGGCGTACAAGCCCGTTGTGCTTGAACAAGGTTCGGCATTCGAGCAAGAGGTGGGAAAAGAAGTGTGCGAGGCCGCCTGTTCGGGGCTCAAAAGGCTCAAATGCTAGTTCGTCGTGTGAGTGAGCTGTAGCTTCGACATACATTCACGGCGGTGCCGCTGCCAGAGGGTCTAAGCGAAGGGGACGACTAGGCGAAACGAAATGGATGACAAACAGTCAACCAAGACTCACTCCAATCGCCTAAGCTCTATCGCGGTGGTAGCGCTGTGGAGCTTGTGGGCATTGAGCGTATTGCCGCTTGCTGTGCTTCTTGGCGAGTTCGGTGTTTCTTTGGGGGAATGCGAACGTGCGGCATGGTATTACGCCAAGCTGTACGGTCACTTCTTCGTGTTTCCGATCACGTTCGGGCTTCTGGCAGTGGTGTTTCTTACGACACCTTGGACGCACACCGTCAACACAATTCGCGGCTTGCCATCGCCACGGCGCGGCCGTGTGATTACGTTCTTGGGAGCTAGCGTCGTCGTGATTGTGGCCTTCGCAAGCTGGGCCGAACTCTCGAAGGCGACGCCGGCGATCTGGTCGTTCAAAGCCGCCGCGACGAACTTTCCAACAGCGTCGCGTTCCGAGGGAAGTGCCGATGTGATCCACAAGGGGCTCGCCGCCTTGGCGAAGAGATGCGGTTGCGAGACGCAGGAGTGCCGGCAAGGCAAAGGTGCGCCAGCGAACGGGAAACCGGCAACAAAGCCGCCACTATCCGAGCTGCAGTATTTCGAGGGCGAGCGCTCCTATACCCTATTGTTGCAGTTTGAGGTCACCCGAGGTTGGAGAAATGCGGTGATTTGCTTAGTAGGCTTTGAGGGCGGTGTGGTTGCCGGTCAAGGTCACTGGCAGTGAGGTTGTCCGGGTGGCCGACTTTCGGGCATCCGCGGGACCCGGAAGCGATTGCCCTGTTGTTTTCGGGAACGAAAAAAGCGGTCTCCTTTGGTACGATGTCGCTGTGTGGAACAAACATCGAAGGAGACCGCCGAAGTGAATCGTATCAGGAAAGAAGTCAGCGGCAAAACCGCAAGCGCGCTGGAAATCCGGTTCGAGCCCCAGAGCCTCACGTCGCACGCCGGCCTGGTGGTGTTCCAGCGCCTGTTCTCGCGCCTCCAACTGAAGGAGCGGCTGCGCGGCTGCTTTCGGCACGAGTCGGGACGGCGCGCCTACGCGCCGCACGTGGTGACGCTGCTGCTGGTGGTGCATCTGCTGCTCGGCTGCCGCGAGCTGCGCGACATGGCGCGCTACCGGAACGACGAGGCGGTGCGGCGCGCGGTCGGTCTGCGGCGGCTGCCGGACGTGTCGACGGTGTCGCGGGCGCTGTCGGACGTGGACGCGCGCGGCGCCGACCGGGTGCGGGCGCTGTCGCGGGACATGGCGCTGGAGCGGCTGCGCGCGCTGGGGCCGCGGCGGGTCACGGTGGACTTCGACGGCACGGTGCTGGCGACGCGGCGGCTGGCGGAAGGTTCGGCGGTGGGCTACAACCCGGGCAGGAAGGGCGAGCGCAGCTACTGGCCGCTGTTCGCCACCGTGGCGCAGACTGGCCAAACGCTCGACCTGCTGCATCGGCCGGGCAACGTGGCGGACTCCACGGGAGCTGTTGATTTCATTGGCGAAAGCATGGAGCGGCTGCGCGCCGCGCTGCCGCGCGCCCGCCTGGAGACGCGCATGGACTCGGCGTTCTTCGACGGCGGGCTGCTGGACGAGCTGGAGCGGCGCGGCGTCGACTACTCGGTGTCCGTGCCGTTCGCCCGCTTCGCCGACCTCAAGGCGGCGGTCGAGGGCCGCCGCCTCTGGCGCCGCGCCGGCCCCGGCCTGGCGTTCTTCGAGCCGCGCTGGAAGCCCGCCAGCTGGGATGGCCGCCGCCGCGTGGTCGTCGTCCGCCGCCGCGTTCCGGCGCGCCGCAAGGAGCCTCTCCAACTCGACCTGTTCGAGCCCCGCGAGCACGGCTTCGAGTTCAAGGCCGTCGTCACCAACAAGCGCGTCCGCGCCCGCGCCGTCGCGCTGTTCCACGAAGGCCGCGGCACCCAGGAGGCGACGTTCGCCGAACTCAAGTCCCAATGCGGACTCGGCTACGCGCCCAGCCGCAAGGAAGCCGCCAACCGGCTCTTCTCCCTCGCCGCCGTGCTCGCCCACAACCTCGGCCGCGAACTCCAAATGGCCACCCGAGCGCCTCTCCGGAGCACCACCGCCAAACGCTCCCCGCTCTGGGCCTTCGCCCAATTGCGAACGATGCGCAACGACTTCCTGCTTCGCGCCGGCCGATTCCTCAACCGCGCCGGAAAACCCGTCCTTTCCATCATGAGCGACGACAAGGCGGAAACCGTCATGTCCGAATACCTTGCCGCCCTCGCCACATAGTTCGGCAAAAACCTGCAACAATAGGTATACGGAGTGGGCTTACTATGTCGGGTTCATTGCCAACACAACATGGATGGCCCTGCTCTTTGGCGTGGTGGTGATGCGTGCGGGATCCAATGATCGATCGCAAGGAGGGCTAACCTTGGCGGCGATGGCGTTGGCAACGGCCTGGGTGCCCTTTCGAGCATCCTTTCTTTGGGAGAAGCAGCAGTTGTACGAGGCAGATCCCCTGCTTCCGCTCAACTTCCTCATTTTCCTAGGGTTCATCGTCCTCCACATGCACATGTTCCGTTTGCAGGTGCTCCGTCTGGATGACAGAAAGCAGCAGGTTGTGTTGGGTGCGGGAAACCTCATTGTCGGAGTGTTGGCGCTCTTGTCTGCGTCGATTGGCTCCCTTGCGAAGTCGAACACGGGCTGGCTGGCTGACGGAGGACATCATCTGGTCAGTTGGTTCGGATCGCAGAGTTCGTTGCTGGTGTACATCACGATGTTGCTGCTCGTCTTGGCCATGATCGCGCCCGATGTGATTCGGCGGCTGTTGCGTGGTGACGATGGCGGGCAGGAGATTCGGTCTTCGTCCCGCGGGGGAAGTTCGACATGTAACGACGCGGAGTGAGTCCGCGGGGCAGCGCGTGACGAGTGCGTTCGCATGTGGAACTATTGCACCCGAGTTTCGCCCAACGCCCGGAGCCCGCTATGACCAGCTACGTCGTCGCCCACCTCGATGTCCGCGATCGCGACGCCTTCCGTGAATACGAGCGGGGCGTGATGCGCACCATCAAGCCGTTCAAGGGCTGGGTGCTGGCGGCTGGGGCCGGCGAGCGGGCGGACGGCGGCGAGCCGCGCAACCACAACGTGATCATTCGGTTTCCCACGCTGGCGGCGGCGCGTGGCTGGTGGGAGTCCGCGGCCTATCAGGAGATCGTCCCCATCCGCTTGGAGCACGCCCCCGGCGCGGACGCGATGTTCCTGCCGGGCTTGGGGCCGGATGTGGACGTCTCTGGCCTGGAGCGCTATCCCAAGCGCTACGCCAACGTTCTTGGCAAGCGCATGGCGTATGTGGAGGCCGGCGCGGGCGACCCCATCGTGTTCCTGCACGGCAATCCCACCTCGTCGTACCTGTGGCGCAACGTGCTGCCGCACTTGGAGGGCTTGGGGCGGTGCATCGCGCCAGACCTCATCGGCATGGGCGATTCGGAGAAGCTCGCGGAATCCGGCGCCGGCAGCTACCGCTTCGTGGAACACCGCCAGTACCTGGACGCGCTGCTCGACCGGCTGGACGTGGCCGGCAACGTCACCTTCGTGGTTCACGACTGGGGTTCGGCGCTCGGCTTCGACTGGGCGAATCGGCATCGCCACGCGGTGCGCGGCATCGCGTACATGGAAGCCATCGTGGCGCCGTTCCCGAGCTGGGACGAGTGGCCGGCGGCGGTGGCCCCCACCTTCCAAGCGTTTCGTTCGGCGCAGGGCGAAGGGCTGATATTGGAGGGCAACGCCTTTGTCGAGCAGGTGTTGCCGCGCTCGGTGCTGCGGCGGTTGGGCGATGCGGAGACGAACGCCTACCGGCGACCGTTCCTCGAACCCGGCGAGAGCCGCCGGCCCACGCTCACCTGGCCGCGCGAGATCCCCATCGCCGGCGAGCCCGCGGATGTCGCCGCCATCGTCGCGTCCTATGCCGAGTGGCTGCGCGGTTGCGACGTTCCCAAGCTGTTCGTGAACGCCGAGCCGGGTGCCATCCTCACCGGCGCGATGCGCGATGCGTGTCGCCGGAGGCCGAACCAAACGGAGATCACCGTGGCCGGTTCCCACTTCGTGCAGGAGGATTCGCCGGACGCGATCGGTGCCGGCGTCGCGGCTTGGCTGCGGCAGTTGAGGTAACGGCAGGCAACCCGGGCGCGGACAAGCGCGGTGGGGAACGCAATGGAGCGCTCGCGATGAACGAAGTCTGGCAGGTCGGCAGCGTCCGCATCAGCCGCGTTGTGGAGCTGGAGGTCACCGGCGGCACGCGCTTCATCTTGCCGGACGCGACGCGCGACGCCTGCCGTCCCTACACGTGGCTGCGCCCGCACTTCATGGACGACGCCGGCAATCTGACAATGAGCATTCACGCTCTGGTGGTGGACACCGGCGAACGCCGCATCGTGGTGGACACCTGCGTCGGCAACGACAAGGAGCGGAACATCCCCGCGTGGCACCGTTTGCAAACCGGCTTCTTGGCGGACTTGGAGGCCGCCGGCTATCCCCGCGCCAGCATCGACACCGTGCTCTGCACCCATCTGCATGTGGATCACGTGGGCTGGAACACCATGCTGGTGGCCGGAGAGTGGGTGCCCACTTTCCCCAACGCCCGCTATCTGCTTGGCCAGACCGAGTGGGCGTATTGGAACGCCGCGGGGTCGAGCGAGGCCGTGCTTGCGGATTCCGTGCGCCCGGTCATCGACGCCGGGTTGGTGGATTTCGTGGCCGCGGAACACCGTCTCTGCGACGAGGTTTGGCTGGAACCGACGCCGGGGCACACGCCGGGCCATGTGAGCGTGCGCATCTCTTCGGCCGGTCGAGAAGCGCTCATCACCGGCGATTGCATCCACCATCCGTGCCAAATGACGCGCACGGAATGGAGCAGCTCGGCGGACTACGACCAAGCCCAAGCCCGCCGCACCCGGGAAGCGCTCCTCGAACGCTGCGCGGACACTGGCCTGCTGGTGATAGGCACGCACTTCGCCACGCCCACGGCGGGCCACGTCAAGCGGCGTGCAGGCGGCGGCTTTTGGTTGGACACCCGGCTCGCGGGTTGAAGCGCACGGGTGCGCCCGGCTAGAGATACACTGGCTGCCGGACGTGCGCGTCGTGCGCTGTGTTGCGCGCGGTTGCTGTCGTGCGGCGGTCGCCGATGGCGGCGCGGGAACGGAACGTGGAAGCGGAACCATGGCGCGGCGCATAGCGGTGGCGAACCAGAAAGGGGGCGTTGGCAAGACCACCACCAGCGTCAATCTCGCCGCGGCGCTGGCGGCGGCCGGACGCAAGACGCTGCTGGTGGATTTCGACCCCCAAGGCAACGCGACGATGGGTTCCGGCGTGGACAAGAACGCCTTGGAGGGACGCAGCACCCTCGAGTGGCTGCAAGGCCAGCGGGATTTCGAGGCGGTGGCTCGGAACACGCCCGGCGAGTTCACGGTGGTGCCGGCGAACGGCGACCTGACCGCCGCGGAAGTGGAGCTGGTGGCCGCCGCCGATCGCGCCTTCCACCTGCGGCGGCGTTTGGACGCGGCGGACGCCGCCTTCGATTTCACCGTGGTGGACTGTCCGCCGTCGCTGAACGTGCTCACGCTGAACGCGTTGATGGCCGCCGCCGGCGTGCTCGTGCCCTTGCAATGCGAGTACTATCCGTTGGAAGGGCTGTCGGCCCTGCTGCTCACCATTCGCGGGGTGCGCCAACGCGGCAATCCCGCGCTCGCCATCGAGGGCATCCTGCGCACCATGTACGACCCCCGCAACCGTCTGAGCCGCGACGTGTCGCGCCAACTGCTCACCCACTTCGGCGAACAGGTGTTTCGCACCGTCATTCCGCGCAACGTGAAGCTGGCGGAAGCCCCCAGCCACGGCTTGCCGGCCACGCTCTACGACCCGCGCTGCCAAGGCGCGAGGGCGTACCTCGCGCTTGCCGGCGAAGTGATGCGGCGCGCCGAGGATGCCGCCGGCGGCAAGCCCGCAAACGGCGCGAAGGACGACGCATGACCGATCGCGCCCCGGCGCAACCCCCGCGGAGAAAAAGCGGCCTCGGACGCGGCTTGGACGCCTTGCTGCCGGACGACGTGGCCGCGCTGGCGCGGCAACCGGGAGATTCGGTGCCCGCGCCCACGGAGTTGCCGGTGGACCGGCTGTACCGGGGGCGCTACCAGCCGCGCCGCAAGATTCGCGAAGAGGGCATTGACGAACTGGCGCAGTCCATCCGCGCTCAAGGCGTGATCGAGCCGGTGATCGTGCGCCCGCGCCCCGGCGGCGGCTACGAGATCATCGCCGGCGAACGCCGCTGGCGGGCCGCGCAGCGCGCCGGACTCGATACGGTGCCGGCGATCGTGCGCGACGTGGACGACCGGCAAGCGGTGGCGATGGCGCTCATCGAGAACGTGCAGCGCGAGGATCTCGGCCCCTTGGAAGAGGCCGCCGCGCTCAAACGCCTGCTCGACGAGCACGAGCTGACCCACGAAGCCCTCGCCGAAGCGGTGGGCAAGTCGCGCGCCGCCGTCACCAACGCGCTGCGGCTGTTGCGCCTTGCGCCGGGTGTCCGCGAACGCTTGGACGCCGGCGCTTTGGAAATGGGCCACGCCCGCGCCCTGCTGCCGTTGCCGGAGGCGGACCAAGAAACCGCGGCGCGGCGCGTGGTGTCCGGCGGGTTGTCCGTGCGGCAAACCGAAGCGCTGGTGAAACGCATGTTGCATGCGCAACCGCCGTCGCCGGAACCGCGGCGCGATGCGGACACGCGACGCTTGGAACGCAATCTGTCGGAGCGCGTTGGGGCGCCGGTCTCCATCGTCGGCCAAAAGGGCGGCAGAGGCCGCATCGTCATCCGCTACGGCAGCCTCGACGAGTTGGATGGCATCTTGGAACGCATGGGGGCCGAGGGTGGCGGGTAGCCCGAAAACCGCGTGCGGCCACCAATCAAGATTGAAACGTCCGCCGCCGTGCCTTTATAATCCGCGCCGCTTCGCAACCGACGGACCCCCTTGAGCCAATCCGCAACCGCAGACGAATCGCGCTGGGGGGTGCCCTTTCGCGTAGTCGCACTGCAAGTGGCGGCAACCGCGCTAACCGCCGGTGTCGCGCTGGCGTGGGGCGGTGCCGCGGCGGCGTCGGCGCTGCTCGGCGGGGCGGTGGCTTGCGTGCCGAACGCTTGCTTCGCGTGGACGCTGCGAGGCGGGGACGGCGCCGCGGCGATGGGCGCGGCGGCCGGCGTGCTGGTGCGCTGGGTTGGCAAGATAGCCTTGACCGTTGGGTTGTTGATGGCGGCCTTGGTGTTCCTGGCCCCGGCGCCCGAAGCGTTCGTGGCGGGCCTCGCGGTTGCGCTGCTTGCGCCGTTCGGCGCGCCGCTGGTGATCCGCAAGCAAGGGCCAAGGTAACCAAGGTAAGGGAAGGCATCGAAACCGCATGGCGGCGGACAGCGGCGAATACATCAAGCACCACCTGACGAACCTCACGTTCGGGAAGCATCCGGAAGCCGGGTGGAAGCTGGCGGAGAGCGCGGACGAAGCCGCGGCTATGGGCTATACGACCATCCATGTGGATTCCCTAGCGTGGTCGGTGGGGCTCGGCGTGGTGTTTTGTCTGATCTTCGGGCTTGCGGCGCGGCGCGCCACGGCCGGTGTGCCCGGCGGTTTGCAGAACGCTGTGGAAATGGTCGTGGAGTTTATCGACGACACCGTCAACAGCATCTTCCAGCACCGCAACACGCTTATCGCCCCGATGGCGCTCACCGTGTTCGTGTGGGTGTTCCTCATGAACCTCATGGACCTCGTGCCGGTGGATTGGATCCCCGCGCTGGCGGCGGTGAGCGGTGTTCCTTTCATGAAGATCGTGCCCTCCACCGACCCTAGCGTCACCTTGGGCATGGCCTTCACCGTGTTCTTCCTCATCATCTTTTTCAGCGTCAAGGAGAAAGGCGTGGGCGGCTTCTTGAAGGAGCTCCTTTGCCATCCGTTTCCGTGGTGGCTGTTCCCCGTGAATCTGCTGTTGGAGACCGTCACTCTCATCGCCAAGCCGGTTTCGCTGGGGCTGCGCCTTTACGGCAATCTGTTCGCCGGCGAGATGATCTTCATTCTCATCGCGCTGCTGTACGGCGGCGTGGTGCTCAGCTTGGCCGGCGGCGTGCTCCAGTGGGGCTGGGCCGTGTTCCATGTGCTGGTGATCACGCTGCAGGCATTCGTCTTCGCGGTGTTGACGGTGATCTACCTCGCCCAGGCCCACGACCAACCGGACGAGCACTGAACCCTATTCAAGACACCTCAAAGGAGAGTTGAAGCAATGGAGAACTTCATAGCGGCGGGCCTCATGATCGGCCTCGGCGCGGTCGGGGCCGCCATCGGCGTGGGCCTGCTCGGCGGCAAGTTTCTGGAGGGCGTCGCCCGCCAACCCGAGCTGCTGCCCGTGCTGCGCACGCAGATGTTCATCATTCTCGGCTTGGTGGACGCCGTGCCGATGATCGGCATTGCCATCGCGCTGCTCTTGATCTTCGCGCCGCCCGGAACAGACGCGCCCTCGTCCGAAAGCACGTCCACCACGACTGAGACCAGCACGATTGAGACCAGCACACCTGCCGAAATGTCGGCCGCGTTGGGCGACCTCTTTGAAACAATGGATCGCCTCGCCGACTCGAGAAAACAAGGGTGACGCCATGAGCCCTTGGACGATGGCCGGCCAGTCGATCGCCTTTCTGGTTTTCGTCTGGTTCTGCTGGAAGTTCATCTGGCCGTTTCTCATCCGCGCCATGCGCGAGCGGCAGGAGACAATTGCCACCGGCTTGGAGAACGCCGCCAAGGCGGAGCGGGATTTGCAGCAAGCGCAAACGCGCGCCGAAGAAGCGCTGAACGAGGCCCGCGCCGAGGCGCGCGGCATCATCGAAGACGCGCGCGGCCAAGCCGCGCAGATGATCGAGAACGCCAAGGCGGACGCCGACGCCGAGCGCGAGCGGCTCCTGGCCGCCGCGCAAGCGGACGCGGCCCAAGAGTTGAACCGCGCCAAGGAGACCTTGCGCTCGGAGGTGGCGGACTTGGCCGTGGCCGGCGCCGAGAAGATCCTCGAAACCTCCATCGACCGCGCCCGCCACGACGCGTTGCTGCGCCGCTTGGCGGCGGATCTGTAGCGCTTCGTCATGGCTGAGACCGCGACGCTGGCGCGTCCGTACGCGAACGCCGTGTTCGCGCTCGCCAAATCCCAAGATCGCTTGGAGAAATGGTCGCGCATGCTCGGCCTGCTCGCCGCGGCGGCAGGTACGGACGAGGTGCGGGCGCTCGTTGGCGCGGCGACCATGTCCGCCGCCGTGAAGGCGCGCAAGTTGATCGACGTGGCGGGCGACGAGTTGGACGACCGCTGCCGGCGCTTCGTCCATGTGCTGGCGGAGAACGGACGCCTCGATCTGCTGGCGGAAGTCGCCCGCCAATACGAGGTGCGCAAAGCCGAGGCCGAGCGCGTGTTGGAAGTGGAAATCGCCGCCGCCGTGGAACTCACCGACGAGCAGCGGCAGGCGTTCGCGGGGGCGTTGCGCGAGCGGTTTGATCAAGCAGTGGAAGTGACCACCGCGGTGGACGCGAACTTGGTCGGCGGCGCCGTGATCCGCGCCGGCGACACGGTGATCGACGGCTCGGTGCGCGGCCGCCTCACGCGCTTGGTCGGCGCGCTGGCGCGCGCCTGAATCGCCCCGCAGTCCGCCCACAGTCCTATAGAGAGAGGAACACAACCCCCATGCAGCAACTCAACCCTGCGGAAATCAGCGACATCATCCGCGGCCGCATCGAAAACCTCGACGTGTCGGCGCAAGCCGCCAACGAGGGCACCATCGTCAGCGTCGCCGACGGCATCGTGCGCGTTCACGGCCTCGCCGAAGCGCAATACGGCGAGATGATCGAGTTCAGCGGCGGCGCGGGCGGCACCCTCACCGGCATGGCGTTGAACTTGGAACGGGACTCCGTCGGCTGCGTGGTGCTCGGCGACTACGAGGGCCTTTCGGAGGGCATGACGGCGCGCTGCACCAAGCGCATCTTGGAAGTGCCGGTGGGCCGCGAACTGCTCGGCCGCGTGGTGGACGCGCTGGGCAATCCCATCGACGGCAAGGGGCCGCTCGGCGCCGGCGAAACCTCGGCGGTGGAGAAGGTGGCGCCCGGCGTCATCGCCCGCGAGACGGTTGATCAACCGGTGCAGATGGGCATCAAGTGCATCGACGCGATGGTGCCCATCGGCCGCGGCCAGCGCGAGCTGATCATCGGCGACCGGCAGATCGGCAAGACGGCCATCGCCGTGGACGCCGTGATCAACCAGAAGGGCACCGGCGTGAAGTGCGTCTACGTGGCCATCGGCCAGAAGATGTCCACCATCGCCAACATCGTGCGCACGTTCGAGGAGAACGGCGCCATGGAGCACACCATCGTGGTGGCGGCCAGCGCCGCGGATCCGGCGCCCATGCTCTACATCTCCCCGTATTCGGGCTGCGCCATGGGCGAGTTCTTCCGCGACCGCGGCGAGGACGCCCTCATCATCTACGACGATCTCACCAAGCAGGCGTGGGCGTACCGCGAAATCTCGCTGCTGCTGCGCCGGCCGCCGGGGCGCGAGGCGTATCCGGGCGACGTGTTCTACCTGCACTCGCGGCTGCTCGAGCGCGCCGCGCGGGTGAACGCGGACTATGTGGAGGAGCACACCGGCGGCGAAGTGAAGGGCCAGACCGGCTCGCTCACCGCGCTGCCCATCATCGAAACGCAAGCCGGCGAGGTGTCGTCCTTCGTGCCCGCCAACGTGATCTCCATCACGGACGGCCAGATCTACTTGGAATTGGACCGCTTCAACGCCGGCATTCGCCCGGCCATGAGCCCCGGCATCTCGGTCTCCCGCGTGGGCGGCGCCGCGCAGGTGCCCTTCATGAAGAAGCTCTCCGGCGGCGTGAAGCTGGCGCTCGCGCAATACCGCGAGCTGGCGGCGTTCTCGCAGTTCGCGTCGGACTTGGACGACGTCACCCGCCGCCAACTCGACCACGGCGCCCGCGTTGAGGAGCTGATGAAGCAGAACCAGTACGCGCCCATGTCCGTGGCGGAGATGGGCGTGGTGCTGTACGCGGCCAACGAGGGCTATTTGGACGGCGTGCCGGTGGAGCGCGTGCTGGATTTCGAGCGCGACCTGCTCGCCCACATGAACTCCGAGCACGGCGAGTGGATGGCCGAGATCACGGCGAGCGGCGAATACAACGACGACATTGCAGCCTACATGAAAGCGGCCTTGGAGAAGTTCAAGGCCAGCCACTCCTACAGCCAGTGAGCGAGAAGTAAGCGCTTACTTTTTGCTGAACGTGGGAACGGATTGAGATGGCCGCCGGCCGCGAAATCAAAAAGAAGATCGCCAGCGTGCAGACCACGCAAAAGAGCACGCGGGCGATGCAGATGGTGGCCGCCTCGCGCATGAAGCGCACGCAGGAGCGCATGGAGCACGGACGCCCCTACAGCATCCGCATCCACGAGATGATCGGCCACTTGGCCAACGCCTCGCCGGAGTACCGGCATGTCTACATGAACGCCCGCGACGTGCGGCGCATCGGCTACATCGTGGTGTCCACCGATCGCGGCCTGTGCGGCGGCCTGAACGTCAACCTGTTCCGCGAGCTCGTGCGCGCCATCCGGCAGTGGGAAACCGACGGCGCGCCGGCGGATTTGGCGCTGGTGGGCAACAAGGCGGCGCAGTTCTTCCGCGCCGTGGGCGGCAACGTGGTGGCGGCGCTGGCGGACGTGGGCGAGACGCCGGCGCTGGCCGACCTCATCGGCGGTGTGCGGGTGATGCTCGACGCCTTCGCCGAGGGACGCATCGACCGGCTGGACATCATCTCCAACGAGTTCGTGAACACCATGACGCAGCGGCCGGTGATCAAGCAGCTTCTGCCCCTGCCGCCGATGGCCAGCGGGGAGTTCCAACACCGCTGGGACTACCTCTACGAGCCGGACGCCCGGGAACTCATCGAGGGTTTGGTGGAGCGCTACATCGAGTCGCTGGTGTACCAGGCGGTGTTGGAGAACACCGCGTGCGAGCAAGCGGCGCGCATGATCGCCATGAAGAACGCCACCGACAACGCCGAGGAGATCGTGAGCGAGCTCACCTTGCTCTACAACAACGCGCGGCAAGCGTCCATCACGCAGGAAATCTCGGAAATCGTGAGCGGCGCAGCCGCTGTTTGAGAGGTTGGAAGATCGACATGACTAGGGCGCGTTGACAATTAAGCCAGCGCAAGCCAAACGGCGGCCATCCGGATCATTGCCGCGTAGCTCGACTCGGTCTGGTCGTAGCGGGTGGCGATGCGGCGGAAGCTCTTGATCTTGCAAAAAAAGTTCTCCACGCGGTGCCGCCTCCCGTACTTCTCCATGTCGCAGTCGATCGGCTCCTTCCGATTGGACGCGGGCGGCACCACCGCCTCCGCGCCGAGCGACGCCACCAGCGCCCGCAGACGGTCGCTGTCGAAGCCCCCGTCCGCCAGCAGAGCCCCGAACGACAGGCCCGACAGCAGACCCGCCGCCGTCGGCGACTCGTGCCGGTTGCCCGCCAGAAGAACGAACCGCGACAACCTCCCCAGCGCGTCCACCAGCGCCACCATCTTCGTCGTCAGCCCGCCGCGCGACCGCCCCGACTTCTCGGCGCCCCCTTTTTTCCAGTCGCATGCTGGTGAACGCGAACGTTCGTGCCGTCGATCTGGACTTCCCCGAAGTCCAGATCCGACGACAATTCCTCGAACATCCTCTTGAAAACCCCCTTCCTCGCCCAGCGCCGAAACCGCTGGAACACCGTGTTCCACTTGCCGAAGCGCGGCGGCAGGTCGCGCCACGGCGCACCCGTCCGCCCCACCCAAAGCACCGCCTCCACGAAGCGCCGGTTGTCGTCGCCCGTGCGGCCAACGTCCCCTTCCTTCCCCGCGCACAGCGGTTCGATCCGCTCCCACTGCGCGTCGCCCAGCATCGTCCGCTCAACCCGCATCGCCATCGCCAGCCTCCTTGCTCAAAAACGTCGCGCCACTCCGTGGCGCCCAATGTGGATTCATACACCATCAGCGTTATTTGTCAACGCGCCCTAATCGAGATAAAGTGCTAGCCCTCATCCGAGCAGAACCCGGTTTGACGGATGCTCAGATCGTCGAACGGACCGGTATTGAGCCTCATCAGCAAGTCAACCAGATCTGCCGTGATTTCGATACGCAGGGCTTGATTCGGCGAGAGAGAGGGCCGGAAGGTCACCTCGTCAATCTGCCGAACGAAGAACGTCGGGTTGTACCAGAACGCCAAGGAGAAGCCATGGCCAACGGACGCATCGTCCAAATCATCGGCGCGGTGATCGACGTCGAATTCGCCCGCGAGGAGGTGCCCAAGGTGTACGACGCCTTGAAGGTGACCGAAACCGGCCTCACGCTGGAGGTGCAGCAGCAGCTCGGCGATGGCGTGGTGCGCACCATCGCGATGGGCTCTTCGGAAGGGCTTGCGCGCGGCCTGTCCGTGGCCAACACCGGCGGGCCGATCGCCATTCCGGTGGGCGAGGAGACCTTGGGCCGCATCATGGACGTGCTGGGCGATCCGGTGGACGAGAAAGGCCCCATCAACGCCCGCGAAATCCTGCCCATTCACCGCAGCCCCCCCTCCTACGAGGACCAGAAGGGCGGCAACGAGCTGTTGGAGACCGGCGTGAAGGTGATCGACCTCATGTGCCCGTTCGCCCGCGGCGGCAAGGTGGGCCTGTTCGGCGGCGCCGGAGTGGGCAAGACGGTGACCATGCTGGAGCTCATCCGCAACATCGCCATCGAACATTCCGGCCTCTCGGTGTTCGCCGGCGTGGGCGAGCGCACCCGCGAAGGCAACGACTTCTACTACGAAATGCAAGACGCCGGCGTGCTGGACAAGATCTCGCTGGTGTTCGGCCAGATGAACGAGCCGCCGGGCAACCGTCTGCGCGTGGGCCTTTCCGGCCTCACCCTGGCGGAGAAGTTCCGCGACGAGGGGCGCGACGTGCTGCTCTTCATCGACAACATCTACCGCTACACGCTGGCCGGCACGGAATGCTCCGCGCTGCTCGGCCGCATGCCCTCGGCGGTGGGCTACCAGCCCACCCTAGCCGCCGAGATGGGCGCGCTGCAAGAACGCATCACCACCACCAAGACCGGCTCCATCACCTCGGTGCAGGCGGTGTTCGTGCCGGCGGACGACTACACCGACCCCTCTCCCGCCACCACCTTCGCGCACTTGGACTCCTCGGTGGTGCTCAGCCGCGCCATCACCGACCTCGGCATCTACCCTGCGGTGGACCCGCTCGCCTCCTCCAGCCGCCAGCTCGATCCGAACATCGTCGGCCAGGAACACTACGAGGTGGCGCGCGGCGCCCAAGAGGTGCTGCAGCGCTACCAGGAACTCAAGGACATCATCGCCATCCTCGGCATGGACGAGCTCTCGGAGGAGGACAAGGCGCTGGTGTACCGCGCCCGCAAGATGCAGCAGTTCTTCAGCCAGGCCATGTTCGTGGCCGAGCAGTTCACCGGCCAGCCCGGCGACTTTGTGAGCCGCGAGGACACGGTGCGCAGCTTCCGCGCCATCTTGGACGGCGAATGCGACGACATGCCAGAGCAGGCGTTCTACATGGTGGGAACCATCGAAGCCGCCCGCAAGAAGGCGGAAACGCTGGCCGAGACCGCGTAGCGCTCGGCTTCGTTACGGGAGACACGCCCATGCCCGCCACCATGCAATGCCATATCGTCAGCGCCGAAGCGGAGATCTACTCCGGCCGCATCGCCATGCTCTCCGCAACCGGCACCTTGGGCGCGCTCGGCATCCTGCCCGGCCACGCCCCCCTGCTCACCGGCATCCGCCCCGGCCCGGTGCGGCTGCGCGACGAGAACGGCGCGGAGGACGTGTTCTACGCCGCCGGCGGCTACTTGGAAGTGCAACCGGGCGTGGTCACCGTGCTGGCGGACACGGCGCTGCGCGCCAGCGACATCGACGAGGCCGCCGCCTCCCAAGCGCAGCAAGAAGCCGAACGCGCCCTCTCCGAAGCCGCCGCCGAACTGGACTACGGCCGCGTGCAAGCGCAGCTGGCCGCCGCGACCGCGCAACAGCGCACACTGGAGGAGCTGCGCAAGGCTAGGCGTTAGGGATACACTACGAGTACAGTACGAGGCAGGCAAGCCAGCGAAGCGAGCGAAGGAAGGAGGAGAGGAAGTGGAATACCACGTCACCGTGTCGAATCATGCGTTGGATGAAATGGTGCTTGCGGCCAGCGAGTCTTTCGTGCTCGGGAACGCTAGGCAATGGGGGGCCGTTGAAATTCACGGCTATCTATGGGGAAGTCGCCGTGAGACGGAGGATGTCGAATACATTGACGTTGACAAATTCAGCGTTAGCACTTCGGCCGTGGGTGACGAGGAATCGGTTGCGTTTGACGAAAGAGTCGCACGCATCAAAAACTCAATTCTCGGCTACTGGAGCCCCCACTACCACTTTCTCGGATCGTTCCACACGCATCCCTACCCTAGCCTAGAGGATGTCAACAATAACAAGGGATGGGAATTTTCAGACGACGACAAGGCAACGATCTTGGGCGATGAAGACGTCTGGGAGCTGTCTCATCCGGGAACGCCTATCGCAATGGTCATGGCAGTGACGAAGATGGCGGCAGTCTATGACAGCTTCGTGGGCGTAAAGGCTGGAAGGCTGGAGTTCAACGTCGGCAATCTCAGGTTCTGGCTCTCGGTTGCGGTCGGGGAAGTGTCGTCTGGTAAGGAGAAGGTGTTCTCTACAGACAACATACTGTTCAACCCGCATAGTCGGCACTACAACCGAGCTGGTGCTAGGCTGGATGGAGTTGATTGACTCTCCGAGGACGCAGCTCGAATCGGCACTGCGAAACGTCGGTGGCCAACACCGGCGGGCCGATCGCCATTCCGGTGGGCGAGGAGACCTTGGGCCGCATCATGGACGTGCTGGGCGATCCGGTGGACGAGAAAGGCCCCATCAACGCCCGCGAAATCCTGCCCATTCACCGCAGCCCCCCTCCTACGAGGACCAGAAGGGCGGCAACGAGCTGTTGGAGACCGGGGTGAAGGTGATCGACCTCATGTGCCCGTTCGCCCGCGGCGGCAAGGTGGGCCTGTTCGGCGGCGCCGGGGTGGGCAAGACGGTGACCATGCTGGAGCTCATCCGCAACATCGCCATCGAACATTCCGGCCTTTCCGTGTTCGCCGGCGTGGGCGAGCGCACCCGCGAAGGCAACGACTTCTACTACGAAATGCAAGACGCCGGCGTGCTGGACAAGATCTCGCTGGTGTTCGGCCAGATGAACGAGCCGCCCGGCAACCGTCTGCGCGTGGGCCTTTCCGGCCTCACCTTGGCGGAGAAGTTCCGCGACGAGGGGCGCGACGTGCTGCTCTTCATCGACAACATCTACCGCTACACGCTGGCCGGCACGGAATGCTCCGCGCTGCTCGGCCGCATGCCCTCGGCGGTGGGCTACCAGCCCACCCTGGCCGCCGAAATGGGCGCGCTGCAAGAACGCATCACCACCACCAAGACCGGCTCCATCACCTCGGTGCAGGCGGTGTTCGTGCCGGCGGACGACTACACCGACCCCTCTCCCGCCACCACCTTCGCGCACTTGGACTCCTCGGTGGTGCTCAGCCGCGCCATCACCGACCTCGGCATCTACCCGGCGGTGGACCCGCTCGCCTCCTCCAGCCGCCAGCTCGATCCGAACATCGTCGGCCAAGAACATTACGAAGTGGCGCGCGGCGCCCAAGAGGTGTTGCAGCGCTACCAGGAACTCAAGGACATCATCGCCATCCTCGGCATGGACGAGCTCTCGGAGGAGGACAAGGCGCTGGTGTACCGCGCCCGCAAGATGCAGCAGTTCTTCAGCCAAGCCATGTTCGTGGCCGAGCAGTTCACCGGCCAGCCCGGCGACTACGTGAGCCGCGAGGACACGGTGCGCAGCTTCCGCGCCATCTTGGACGGCGAATGCGACGACATGCCGGAGCAGGCGTTCTACATGGTGGGCACCATCGAAGCCGCCCGCAAGAAGGCGGAAACGCTGGCCGAGACCGCGTAGCGCTCGGCTCGTTACGGGAGACACGCCCATGCCCGCCACCATGCAATGCCACATCGTCAGCGCCGAAGCGGAGATCTACTCCGGCCGCATCGCCATGCTCTCCGCAACCGGCACCTTGGGCGCGCTCGGCATCCTGCCCGGCCACGCCCCCCTGCTCACCGGCATCCGCCCCGGCCCGGTGCGGCTGCGCGACGAGAACGGCGAGGAGGACGTGTTCTACGCCGCCGGCGGCTATTTGGAAGTGCAACCGGGCGTGGTCACCGTGCTGGCGGACACGGCGCTGCGCGCCAGCGACATCGACGAGGCCGCCGCCTCCCAAGCGCAGCAAGAAGCCGAGCGCGCGCTCTCCGAAGCCGCCGCCGAACTGGACTACGGCCGCGTGCAAGCGCAGCTAGCCGCCGCGACCGCGCAACAGCGCACACTGGAGGAACTGCGCAAAGCCAAGCGGTGAGCGGGAGCGCCGCAGTGGCCGGAAATCGTCCACATGATGGTTGATTTCCGTCCACGACGCGGTACGATTCCGTGCCATGATTCCTCGTCATTCCGTCGTGCAACTGCGGGAAGCCCTTGGCGACACGCCCGTCGTCTACCTTCAAGGTGCCCGCCAGACCGGCAAAAGCACCTTGGCGAAATCCTTCGCCGAAAGCCGTTCCGCGTCCTACTTGACCTTGGACACGGCAGCGGTTCTGGCCGCCGCCACGGACGATCCCGACGGCTTTGTGGCAGGCCTTCCCCGTCCGGCGGTGATTGACGAGGCGCAACGCGCTCCGGCGCTGGCGTTGGCCATCAAGGCGGCGGTGGACGCGGATCGGCACCCCGGGCAGTTTCTGCTCACGGGCTCTTTCATGCGAGGGGCACGCCCCTCGCGCTCCCCGGCTGAGGGCTCCCGCGTGATGTCACTGCCAAAACTCGCCGAGTCGTTGGCCGGGCGTATGGAGCTGCACACGCTTTGGCCGCTCTCGCAAGGCGAGATCGAAGGTGTGCGGGAGACTTTCGTCGATCGCTTGTTCGGGGCGGACATGCCGTCGCTGGCCACGGCACCGAACGCGGAGAGCGAGGCGGTCGACCGCTTGTGCGCCGGGGGCTATCCAGAGGCCCGCGGCCGCCGCTCAGGACGGCGACGCGGCGCATGGTTCGACGCCTACATTGACGCAATCCTCCAACGCGACGTGCGCGAGCTGGCGAACATCGACCGGCTCTTGGACATGCCGCGCTTGCTCGGGCTGCTGGCGACGCGCACGGGCCAACTGATCAATCACGCCGACCTCGCCCGCACCCTCGGATTGCCGCAAACCACCTTGAAGCGCTACATGGCGTTGCTGGAGACGACGTTCTTGGTGCGGCGCCTGCCGGCGTGGTTCACCAATGTCGGCAAGCGGCTGGTGAAAGCGCCGAAGTTGATGCTCGTGGATACCGGGCTGCTCGCCCATCTCCTGGATGCGGACGCCGCCCGTCTGCGCCGCGACCGGACGTTGCTTGGGCGAGTGTTGGAGAACTTCGTGGCGATGGAGGTGGTCAAGCAGCTGAGCTGGAGCGAGCGTCGCTGCCGGCTGTTCCACTTCCGCACCGAAGGCGGCGCCGAGGTCGATCTCGTGATTGAGGCCCACGACGGGCGGTTGGTGGGCGTGGAGGTCAAGAGCACCGCCACCTTGCGCTCGCAGCACTTCAACGGGCTGAAAGCACTCGCTGAACAAGCCGGAGACCGCTTCGTGCGTGGCGCAGTGGTCTATCTCGGCACCGAGGTCGTGCCCTTCGGGCCGAACCTGCACGGTCTGCCGCTAGGACTGGTTTGGGCTTGAGGCGATCCGCCCGCGGTGTCTTTACTTGGTTGAAGATGAGGGGAACTGTGGAAGGCTTGCTTTGCGAAAGGCGCGGAAGTGGCGGTCGTCTACACGCCGCCCCGCGCTACTAGGGGCGAGTGGCCCGCCGGCGTCGCGCGGGGCGGCGTCCGGCGAGCCAGCGGGGGATGCGGTCAGTAGGTGGCCAACTTGTAGCCCTTGGCCGTCATGCACTGCTCGTACCGCTCGAACGCGGGGTCGATGCGGCGCATGGCCTCGGGGTCCACACCCGTCTCCTCAACGCACTTGCTGTGGTGGAGGTTGTAGCGCGCCTGCGTGACGCCGTCGTCGGCCGGCAGCCAGCGATGCGTGGGACTCGCACGCTCGCCCGTGTGTTGGGTCGTCTGGCAGCCGTAGCCGAAGACGAGCAAGAAGGTGGCGGCCAACGCTTTGATTACCTTTGCCACGCTCTCTCTCCTTGGATCGGAAGTGATTCACGGCGTAGGATAATTAATCCCAAAGAGATTGCAACCCGCTATAGGAAAAATTTTCCGTCAAGCCTCAATGTCCGCCGCGCAGCCCAAAACGACGAAGGCGCCGGCTGTCACGCAACTGTCATATTCGGGGCTTACGGTCGCCGCCCATGCGTCGTTTTTGCGCCCCGTTGGCCGTTGTTGCCGCCCTCTGCTGTGCGCCCCACGTGATCGCCGAGGAACCCTTGGTGCCACAACCGCCATCGCAAGAGGAAGCCGCCGGCGTCGACCTCGGTGGTGCGCCGGAGGTCGAAGCCCCACCGAGAATGTGTTTCGGCGGCTACGAAGACGGCAAGATCGTCGTCTCGCAAGGCCGCGTCAGGGATGCGACGGTGGAGACCACCGCCAAGGCATGCCGCATTGACGGCGGCTCGGATGCCCGCGCGCCGCAGTCGCCGCTCCTCACCGCGCGCCGCTTCGCCGTACTCGTTTGAGCCAAGGGGTTCTCAGCCGGTTGAGGGTGGACGCCACCAAGGTCGCGTCGGAATAGCGCCACCGCTCATCGCGGCCAAGCGCCGGTTGCCTCTTCACCGCGGTTTTCGCGGCCAGACCATTGCCGCCAACCGGCTCCCGAAGTAGAGTGCCCCGCAATGCTCCTTGGAGCGCGGCGCAATGGGAGGGGGGAGCCCATGCCAATCGAACTCAACGTCAACGGCGAAGCGATGACCGCCGAGGTGTCGTCGGACACGCCGCTCTTGTGGGTGTTGCGCGACCACTTCGCCCTCACCGGCACCAAGTACGGTTGCGGGGGCGGCTACTGCGGCGCCTGCACGGTGCAGGTGGACGGCAGCCCAACGCGCTCTTGCCAACTGCCCGTCTCCACGCTTGCGGGCAAGAAGATCGCCACCATTGAAGGGCTGGAACAGCGCCACGCGGAGCTGGTGAAACTCTGGGTGGACACCAACGTGGCGCAGTGCGGCTACTGCCAAGCCGGCCAGCTCATGTCCGCCGCGGCCTTGCTAGATGCCAACGCCAAGCCGACGGACGCGGACATCGACGCCGCCATGGGCGGCAACATCTGTCGTTGCGGTGCTTATGGGCGCATCCGCGCCGCCATCCACCAAGCGGCGGCCGAGCGGTCCGGGGAGTGAAGACGATGCAGACGGACACCAACGCAGTTTTGCCTTCCGCCAACGCGGCCGCTCCCGTGAACCTCTCCCGACGCCACTTCCTCGGCGCGTCCGGCGTGTTCGTCCTTGGCGCCTGCCTTCCCGCGGCCGCGGCGGGGCCGAAACCGACCGCCACCGCCACGCCGTTCCAGCCCAACCTGTTTCTGGCCTTGGATGCGGACGGCGCCGTGCGTATCACGGCGCACCGGTCGGAGATGGGCCAAGGCGTGCGCACGGCGCTGGCGCAGATCGTGGCGGACGAATTGGACGCCGACTGGGCGCGGGTTGCGGTGGAGCAAGCGCCGGGCGATGCGAAGTACGGCGACCAGAACACCGACGGCTCGCGCAGCATCGCGCAGAACTACGACCGGCTGCGCGCCGCCGGCGCCACCGCGCGCCTGATGCTGCGCCAAGCCGCCGCCGCCCGCTGGCAGGTGCCGCTGGACGAAGTGCGCGCCGCCAATCACGAGGTCACCCATGCCGGAACCGGCCAACGGGCGGGCTATGGCGAGTTGGCGGCCGACGCGGCGGCGCTGCCGGTTCCGCCCAAAGCGCCGCTCAAAGCGGATGCCGAGCACCGCTTCATCGGCAAAGCCGTCACCCATGTGGACGCGGCGGACATCGCCCGGGGCAAAGGCGCGTTCGGAGCGGATGTGCGGCTGCCGAACATGGCCACCGCGGTGGTGGTGCGTTGCCCGTGGCTCGGCGGTGGCGTGAAGAACATCGCCAACAAACCCAAGGAGGCCCCCGGTCTCATCGGCATCGAAACGCTCGATCCCGCGCCCGCCGCCGGCCCCGTGTTCGCGCCGCTCGGCGGCGTGGCGGTGGTCGCCGAGGACACCTTCACGGCCATCCGCATTGCCCGCGAGCTGGACATCGAATGGACCGCAAGCGCCAACCACGCCTTCGCCAGCGACGAATTGCGCGCCGCGTTGCGGCAAGCGCTCAAGCGGCCCGGCGCGAAAGTGCCGGGCGCGGAGAAGGGCGATGTGGACGCGGTGTTCGAAGCGGCCGAAGCCGGCGAAGGGCAAGCGCTTTCCGCCATCTTCGAGACGCCGTTCGTCGCCCACGCTCCCATGGAGCCGCCGGTGGCGGTGGCGGACGTGTCCGCGGCGGAGAAGCGCTGCGCGGTGCGGGCGCCGCTGCAAGACCCGCAAAGGGCCCGCGACTTGGTTGCCGAACAGCTCGGCTATCCGTTGGAGAACGTCACCGTCACGCCCACGTTGCTTGGCGGCGCCTTTGGGCGCAAGTCGAAGCCGGACTTCGCGTTGGAGGCGGTGGAGCTTTCCAAGCGCCTTGGTCGCCCGGTGCGCGTGCAGTGGTTGCGCGAGGACGACATCCATCACGACTACTTCCACGCCGCCAGCGCGCAGCTGCACCGCGCGGTGGTGGACGAACGGGGCTTGCCGCAGGCGTGGTTGCAACGCACCGCGTTCCCGTCCATCACCACGGTGTTCTCGCCCATGGCCGCCGCGCCGGCGCCTTGGGAGCTGGAGATGGGCTTCTCCAACCTGCCGTATCAGGTGCCCAACCGACGCATGGAGTCCGCGGGCGTCCGCGCCGGCGTGCGCATCGGTTGGCTGCGCTCCGTGTGCAACATCTTCCACGCCTTCTCCGCCAACGTCTTCGCGGACGAAATGGCCGCCGCGGCGGGCCGCGACCCCATCCAACACCGGTTGGACATGCTGCCCAAGAGCGGCAAGCTCAAGGTGCCGGGAATGCAGCCGCCGCCCGGTCACGAGTTGGATGTGGGGCGGTTGCGCCATGTGATCGAGCGGGCGCGCGCGCTGTCGGAGTGGGACAAACCACGCCCGGCGGGAACGGGCCTCGGCTTCGCCGTGCATCACAGCTTCCGCTCCTACGTCGCCACGGTGTTGGAAGCGAGCGTGGTCGGCGGGCGTCCCAAGGTGTCGAACGCCTACATGGTGCTGGACTGCGGCACCTATGTGAACGCCGACACCTGCCGAGCGCAGATGGAAGGCGCGGTGGTGTTCGGCCTGTCGCTCGCGCTCCACGGCGAGATCGCCATGCGCGAGGGCGCCGTGGTGCAAAGCAACTTCCACGACTACCCGCTGCTGCGCATGGCGGACGCTCCGGCGACCGCGGTGGAACTGGTGCCGGCGCAAGGCCGCTTGCCGGCGGGCGTGGGCGAACCGGGCGTGCCACCGGTGGCGCCGGCGTTGGTGAACGCGCTGTTCGCGGCCACCGGGGAGCGCCATCGGAGCTTGCCGATTCGCGTCTGACAGGGCGCGCGGCTTCGCAGTGGAGGTGGCGGGAAGGCGGGCAGGCGCGCGCCTCGTTGCGGCGTGGTTGGTTGTTGGCGTTGTCGGCTGCAAGGAGCCGGCGCCCCGCTTTGACGCGCCCATCGCTTCCGGCGTGGCGTCGCTGCCGCTGCGCGACACCCAGCGGTTCGACGCGGTGCTCTCCAATCAAGAATTGCTGGCGGGCTTGCGCGGGCACGCCGCCGACCGCTTCGTGGTGGACGCCGTGGGCGCGGACGCCGGCATCGTGGTGGCGCATCTGCCGCACGCCGGGTTCGAGGCGCGCGTCCTCAGTGGCAGCACCGCCTTGGACGCCTTGGGGGATGGCTACGCGCTGGTGCTTGGCAGCGGGTTCGTGTCGGTCTTCAATCCAGTGGAGCCGCTTGGCCTGCTGCTGCTTGAAGGCCGCGTAGTCAGCGAGCCGGCGCCGCATGGCTACACGCGCATCCTGGGCGTCGCCGGGGGCGCCTTGCGCGTCACCGGCCGCGGCGAGTTCCATCCCGGCTTGTTCGAGGCCGCGCTCCAAGTGGGCCCCGGCGTGGTGCAAGCCGGCAAGTTGGACATCCTGCAACGCGAGCGCGAGTTGACGCCCTACATTCGCGCGTTCGCGGCCACCTGCGCGGACCGTGTTTTGGCGGGCGTGGCGCAAAGTCCCATGCACTTGTACGACTTGGGCGAGCGCCTGCTCGCCTACTTCGCGCACCAGGCGTTGACATGCGAAGAGGTGGTGAACCTCTCCGGCGACCGCGAAGCGCTGCTGGCCATCGTCGCCGCCGACGGCGGCAGCGTCGCCTACTTCGGCAATCCGACGCTCCCCAAGGCCTCCGTGGTCGCGTTCCGCGCCGTTGCGGCGCAGTGACTGTTATAGGGTCCGCGCAATGGACACCGAGGCGTTGCGCGCGGCGCGCAAGCGGGAGGTCGCGCTCGGCTACCGCGTGTTCGCCGCGTTGGGTTGGGGCGATACCGGCGACGGCCACATCAGCGGCCGCGACCCCGCCCAGCCGGACTGCTTCTGGCTGCTGGACGTGGGTGTGCCATTCGCCGAAGCGACGCCGGAGGCGCTGGTGCTGGTCGGACCGGACGGGCGGCTGCGCACCGAGGGCAAGGGCGCGAACCGGCCCGCCTACTACATCCACGGGCCGATTCTCGCGGCGCGGCCGGACATCGTTGGCGCCGCGCACACGCACACGCCCTTCGGCACCCCCTTCGCGGCCGAAGCGCGCTTGTTCGAGCCGATCACCCAGGAGGCGTGCGTGTTTCAAGACGACCACGCGCTGTTCGACGACGAAGAAGTGCAAGTGCAAAGCGTGGACTGCGGCCAGCGAATCGCCTCGGCGCTGGGCCGCAATCGCGGCGTGGTGTTGCGCAATCACGGCCTGTTGACCGTGGGCGCCACGGTGAAGGAGGCGGTGGCGTGGTTCGTGTTGATGGAGCGCGTGGCGGAAGCGCACCTCAAGGCGCGGGCGCCGCGCCCCATCTCCCACAACGCGGCGTTGTTCGCCAAGGCGGACCTCGCAACGCCCCGCCAAGCGCAAGACGCCTTCGATCACCTGGTGCGGCACCACTTGCCGCCGGACGCCTAAGCGCCGACTCGGACGTGCGCTACATCTCCACGCGCGGCGGCGCGTCCATGCCGTTCGCGGACGCCGTGCTCACCGGGCTGGCGCCCGATGGCGGGCTGTTGCTGCCGGAACGCTTCCCTTCCATCGCGGCGGAGCGGGACGCTTGGCGTTCGCTTTCCTTCACCGCGGTGGCGCAGCGGGTGTTCCGGCTGTACGCGGACGACATTGCGCAGGACGCGCTGGACGCCATTGTCGCGGACGCTTTCGCGGCCTTCGATCATCCGGACGTGGTGCCGCTGGTGGACTTGGGCGACTTCCATCTCTTGGAGCTCTTCCACGGCCCCACGCTGTCCTTCAAAGACATCGCGCTGCAGGTGCTGGGCCGCTTGTTCGAGCACCTGCTCGGCCAGCGCGGCGGGCACCTCAACCTATTGGGCGCCACCAGCGGCGACACCGGCAGCGCCGCCATTCACGGTGTACGCGGACGGGCGGGAATCCACATCTTCATGCTCTACCCGCACGGCCGCGTCAGCCGGCTGCAGGAGTTGCAGATGACCACCGTGCCGGACGCCAATGTGCATTGCCTCGCCATCGACGGCAGTTTCGACGACTGCCAGCGCATCGTGAAGACCCTCTTCGGCGACCTGCCGTTCAAGAGAGAACACGCGCTCGGCGCGGTGAACTCCATCAACTGGGCGCGGGTGCTCGCGCAGACCGCCTACTACGTGTACGCGGCCCTTCGCGCCGACGGCCCGGCGGTGTTCTCCGTGCCCACCGGCAACTTCGGCAACCTGTTCGCCGGCATCGCGGCGCGGGAAATGGGGGCGCCCATCGAACGCTTCGTGCTGGCCACCAACGACAACGACATCCTGGCGCGCTTCTTCCGCACCGGCGTGTACCGTCCGGGCGAGGTGCGCCGCACCATCAGCCCGTCCATGGACATTCAGGTGGCCAGCAACTTCGAGCGCTTCCTGTTCCTGCGCCTCGGGCGCGACGCGAAGCGGGTGAAGGCGTTCATGGCCGATTTCGCGCAAACCGGCGAGGCGCGATTGCCCGCCGCCGCACGCCCGGCCGCCGACATCGACGCCACCTCCATCGACACGCCGACCACGTTGCGGACCATCCGCGAGGTGTGTGAGACGAGGGACTACATCGTGGACCCGCACACCGCCGTGGGCATCGCCGCCGCCCGCCGCTTGGCGCCTTGCCAAGCCGGCGCGAGGGCGCCGATCTGCATGGCGGCGGCGCATCCGGCGAAGTTCCCGGAGGCGGTGCGGGACGCCATCGGCCGCGTTGCCGAGCACCCGACGCTGGCGCGGCTCGACGCCGCCAACGCCCGCCGGACGCCGCTGCCGGCCGATGTGGCGGCGGTGCGGCGCTACCTGCGCGACCACGCCCCGGGGTGACGGAACCGGAGGAGGGGGAATCTTGGCGAATGCGCGGTGGACGCGGCAACAGTTGCTGGTTGCCTTCTGGTTGTACTGCCGCCTGCCGTTCGGGCGGCTGCACCATCGAAATCCACAGATCGTAAACATGGCCAAGGCCATTGACCGCACGCCAAGCGCTCTTGCCATGAAGCTGAGCAACATCGCGAGCTTGGATCCGACCGTTACTTCGACGGGCCGCCGCGGCTTGCGAGGCGCATCCGCCAAAGACCGGGAGATGTGGACGGAAATGCAGCAGGATTGGGAGGCTTTCGCCGTGGAGGCGAACCGCGCCGTCCAAGCTGCGGAAATCGGGCAGACGCTTTCCGCTGCACCAACGCCGAGTTCGCACGCCAACCTCGGGGGAGAGCGGCTCGCGACAGCTCGTGTACGCATCGGCCAGACCTTCTTTCGAGACGCCCTGTTGAGCGCATACCGGGGCCGGTGTTGCGTCACGGGCCTCGCAACACCGGAGCTCTTGATCGCCAGTCACATCGTGCCGTGGCGCGTGGCGCGGTCGAACCGCGCCAATCCGCGCAACGGATTGCTGCTGTCAGCGCTCCACGACAAAGCGTTCGACAGCGGCCTGATTACCGTTGCCGAGGACATGACAGTGCGAGTGTCCAAACGCCTCAACACGCGCAACGGATTCCTCGCCGACACCATCGGCCGCTACCAGGGTCGGCGCATAACGTTGCCTGAGAAATTCGAACCGGAGCGCGAGTTCCTCGCGTTTCACCGGCAGTGCGTATTCCGCGGCTAGGCGCGTCATTGAGCGGCCAGCGCCGTTCTTGGGGCGCGGGCGCGTAGCCGCCAACCACGTTACCGACGTTAGAGCCTGCCGAAGCGTTCGAATACCACTATCTCAGGCCTGGCGTAGATGGCGTACACGTGCTTGCCGTCCGGGCTGGCCAAACCGATTTGCGACGACGTGGCGGGACTCGACACGCAGCCTTGCGCGCAGGCACTGTCGTAGAACGGCACGAACCTGCCAAAACGGTCCCGCTGGAGAGGCGCGAGGTATTCGGTTTGCCGCAGGCTGCCGTCGGACCGAACCTCGACGCTGTACGCGAACCGGGTGCAGAAGACGTCCACGGCCGGCGCGGTGTTGCGCGCTTGCGCGCTGAAGCACTCGTCGTGCAGACGGAGGGGGGGCGCCGACGGCCCGGATCGCGCATCAACGCTGCCGAGGAACCGCGGGCGCGCCGGATCGTCTCGGAGGTCGAACGCCAACGTCCGCTGCCCCCGCTCGGCGAAGGCGAACAGGTATTGCCCGCGCTTGTCCAGCGCCAGCATGCGCACCGTGGTCAGCCCAAAAATCACGGCGCCCGACGCGCCGCCATCGCCATCGCCCAAAGCCAGAGCAAGCGACAGGGCGCCGGTTTCGGCGTCTCGCCGCAGCACAAAGAGCCGGCCCTCTCCCACGGCGTACACGAGTGCGCCATCCCCGTGCGCCGCGGCGTCTTGGAAGTTGAAGTGGCCCAACGTGTCGACGAACGCCAGCGACTGGCGCTGAGCGTCCACCGCGTAGGTGTCGATCGCCCGGCCCTCGTGAACCACATACACCGCGCCGCCATCCGGCGACAGGAACGCCGACTTGGCGGTGTGCGTGTGGTTCTCGCGGCTCAACCACGAGTCGGCGCAGGGGGAGTCGCCGTCCAAGGCGCCGGCGTGCTGCAGCGTCGGGGCGCCTTCCGAATCGGCGCCGGCCGCGAACCTGTGCCATCCCTCGCAGGACCCGGTGATCAAGGAGCGCGAAGTCTTGTCCCAGAACAAGGTGGCGGGAGTGGGGCCGACCGGGTCCAGCGACTGCGTCAGCGCCAACGCGCCGGTGGCCGGGTCGCGCCGGAAGACTCGCAAGCCCCGCACCGTGTTCGCGTACAACGCCGTGCCATCGCCATGCATGGCGCCGCCGACGACGCTGTCCAATCGCAGCGGCACGCCGTCGTCGTTCACCTGTCCGGCGGCCACGGCACCGGCGTAGCGCAGCCAAACGGGCACGCCGTTGACCTCCCAGCGAATTTGAAACTCGCCCCGCGCCCCGTTTTGGTGCTCGTCCGCACCTTCGAAGAGGGCACCCAATCGGATGACGTACCGCGCCCCTTCCTCCGCTTGGAACACGGCTGCGTGCGGGCCGACCGCGCCGCTGCTGACCGCCACCAATTCCAAGCCGTCGAAACCCGCGCCCACCCTCTTGTAGACGGCGATGATCCCCCTGCCCGTCGCTAAGGCGAAGCGGTACCAGACGCCGGCCTCGGGCGCCTGCCACGACCACCACAGGGACGAGTCGCCAACGACGCCGGTCTTCTCGCCGAGTTCAACGGACGCGAACCGGTTGGAGCCGCTCACCATGCCGCTGGCACCTTCCAGCGCCAGCGCCTTGGCAAGCGAGTCGTTCTCCGGGGTTGGCCCCCACCGGAAATCCCCCACGATGTCGGTGCCAACGTCCGCCAAGGCGGCGTCTCGGGGTAGGCCGATCGAAAACCAATAGCGTTGTCCGGCTGTGGCCTCGAAGGTGAACTCGGTCTGCGCCCAGTCGTCCGAACCGCTTTGGGCGAGGGGTGTCAACGCTGTCAGCGAGTCCCCCGCAAACGCCGCGAAGCGCATGCCGAAAGCGGCGGGCTCCTCGAACACAAAGCCAAAGAAGCTCACCAGTTCGAGATAGTTCGTGCTCGCCCGCCAAGTGAACTCGCCATCCGCCGGCGCCTCCCAACTCCACCAAGCGGTGCGCACCCCGGTCGCGGCCGGCTCGTCTGGCTCCACGGTCGCGTTGCTGACGTCGAACCCGCTCGCATGGATCTGCTCGGTGATCGGCTCGGCGTTCGCGAAATCGTCGTGCGGCGAACCGGCCCGCGGCGCGGACGCCCACGTCAAGCGGAAGTCCGTGCCGCTGGAGAGCGCGGTGTCGGCCACGACGGCGATGCGGTATTCCGCGCCCGCACGGGCCGGAAACGTCGCGCGCTGTCCCGCGGCGCCGGAGACGAGGCGGGCGGACGCCACGTCGTCGCCGACGAAGGCGAGCACGCGCAGGTAGCGGCGGTCGATGCTGAAGCGCCAGTCCGCGGTGGTTGGCGCTGTCCACCGGTACCAGACGCTCGCGGCGATGCCCTCTTGAAAGTAGGTGTTCAGTCGGAGGCCTTGGCCCACCAACTCGCCGGTTTCCAACGTGGCGCCTTGGTTGTTGCCTTGGACTGCCGTTCCGTCGCGCAACGCGATGGCGTCCGCGAAATCGTCATTGGTCGGCGTGGCGCCCGGTGCCCAATGCAACTCGACCGGCGACGCGACATAGCGGCGCGGCCCGTCCGGGGCGGGTTCCGGGATCACGTCGGAGGCCAAGCTTAGGCGGATGACGTAAGCGGTGCCCCCCTCGGCAAAGAAGGTTGCGCCGCCGCCCAGTATGGGCAAACTGATCCGCTCCAAGGACGCGATGCGATCGCCGCGGTACAGAGTGACGGACACCTCGTCGGAGAGGTCGTTCGGGGACGTTTGCGCGACCGTGAATCGGGCCAGACCTGTCGCCGGCGCGGTCCAGCGGTACCAAACCGATCGCGGGCGCGCCTCGCTCTCGTCCACAAACGCCGGTTCGCCGGGTTCCTCCGTTGCCAGCAGAATGTGGACCGGCGCCGCCCGGCCGCGCTCGCCCGTCAGTTGCGCCGCGGCGGCGAAGTCGTCGTTCGGCGGGCGTTGGGCAAGTTCCGGTGCCGCGCCGTCCGCGTCGCCCACGCGCACTGCAACGGACGTGGAAGCGGCCGCGCCGTTCCACGCGCTGGCGGTGAAATGCAGCCGGAAGCTATCCGCTTCGGGGCGCGCCGTGAAGCGCAGGCTCACGCGCTGCCGCTCGCCGGCGCCGATTTCTCCAACGGCGATGGCGGCGCCGGACTCGCCGGCCAGCGATCGCGTGAGCCCGTCCTCGCGGGTTGCGCTGCTCGCGTGGGGCACAATGAATTCGACCATCGAGCAGGCGTTGGAAGTCCGTCGCGCCCGGCAATCCACGCGCAGCGTCGTGCCCGCAGCCACGTAGCCGTCCACCGACAGCGTCAAATCGACATCAAAGGCACGATTCGGCGCCGCTGTGACCACCGAACGTTCCGTCGCGACCGCGAGCGTTGGCGTGGACGGGCCGCGGATCACCGTCCATGCGAGCCCGACCCTTGGTGCCGGTCCGAACACGCGCCGCGGCACGGCTTTCAGGCGGTAGGTGCCCGGCGGTGGGTTGGGGAGGATCACCCACTCCACGTTGTCCACTTGCGAGCGCGACGCGTGATCGCCGCAGGCGCCTTGTTCGGGCGCGCAATCCACGTCGCGGTCGATCCACAGGTCCAAGTCGTTCAACACGGACGGCGTGATCGTCTCGGCGGCCGGCTCGTCCCACGTCATCACCACATCGAGGCGGCTGGCGCCCGCCGGCACCACAATGTCCTGGTAACCGAACGAGTCCGCTTCGACATCCAGCCCGGCCGCGCCGCTGACCCAGCCGTCCTCGGCGTCGCGCGCGAGCACGCTTGTGCGCGCCGACGCCTTGCCGAGCCCGTAAATGTGCTGCAACGCGCCCGGTCCGTCGCCGTTGTCCAGCCGAAAGCTGCCGCGTCCGGCGGTGAGGAGCCACGCCACGTCGCGCCGCTCGAAATAGGCGTCCGGCTTCACCGCGCTCGCCATCAGCAGCGCCCGCACCGCGGCCGGCCGCTCGCGCAGCGCCGGCACGGCGTCCATGGCCAGTGCCGCCACGCCGGCGACGGCCGGCGACGCCATGCTCGTGCCGCTGTTGTTCACATACGCCCTTACGCTTCCGTTTCCCGCGGCGGCGGCAATCTGGACGCCGGACCCCACCACATGCGGAAGAAGCCGTCCGTCCACCGTGGGGCCGTGGCTGCTGAAGTCCGCGATCTTGCCGTCGTCCGCCACCGCGCCCACGGCGAGCGTGTTCTTGGCGGCGGCATAGTTCACAAAGTTCCTGGCGCCCCCATTGCCGGCGGCAATCGCGTAGAGCTGTCGCGCCCGCCAGACCACCGCGTCGAGTTTTCGTTCGACGACGGTGCGCGCTTCCCAAAGCGTGGCGCCGACGCCCACGCTGGAGTTCAACACCAGCGGCTTCACGGCCGGCTGCGCGCCGCAGGCGGTGGGCCGGGAAAGCCAGTCCTGCGCTCTGCTCCAAGCCACCGCCGTGCCGCTGCCACGCACGTTCAAGGCCTTGGCGAACCGGATGTCCCGCACCAAAGGCGCCATCCCGGCGCGGCGCGGATCGACGGTTCCGCTGCCAACGAAAATGCCGGTCACGTGGGTGCCGTGCCCGAGCGGATCGCTCCAGAGAGATTGGTCCTCTTCGCGTGGCACGCCGCCGTACGCTTCAAGGTTCGCGCCGCACACGCTGCGGCGGTGCGACGAGATGTCCAAGTGGCTGATGTTCAAGCCCGTGTCCATGACGCCGACGGGCACCGACGCGCCGCCGATGCCGGAGAACAATCCGCTGGCGGCATCGTGCATGCGCAGGGCGTCCACGCCCATGGCCGGCGCGGCGGCGTGCAGGGCGGCCTCGACGCTTCCCACCGGTTCGACCGCGAGCACGAAGTCCGCGGCGGTGACTGCGTCCAAGGCGTCGTAAGGCAAGTTGGCCGCGTAGGCGCGCGTGTCGGCGTCGAACCATCCCACTTGGGCGCCCATCTCCTCGAGCGCGCGCCGCCAACGGCCGTCGGGGTCGTCCGCCATCAACGTGACGAACACCGGCACGATGTCGCCGAATGGCCGCTCCAGCGCCTCCGCGGCGAACCGCGCCGGCGTCTTCAATTCCGGCGGCACCGCGCCGATGGCGGACACCGCGGTGAGCTGCGCGATCTCGGCAAGCCGCGCCGGGTCGCCGGGAAGGCGGACGCGCAGCAGGTCGCCGGCCGAGCCGATGACGGTTGCGCCGTGACGCCCAAGCGCCCGCTCCGCCTCGCTTTGGTTTGCGTCCGCGGCGAGGTGCGCCCAGCCGAACACCCAATCGCGCCCGGCGACGCCAGCTTGCTCGGCAAGCCGTTGCCGGGCTGCGTCCGACGCCAGCCAGCGCGCCGCGGTTTCGACCGTCGCCTCCTCGACCACGCCGGTCTGGGGCAGGCGGTGCGCCGCCATCTCGTGAAAGGTGGTGAAAGCGTAGCCTTCGGGCGGCGCCGCGGGCGGCGCGGCACTCGTCGGCGGCGCGTCCGCGGCCGGCGCGCTTTCGCTTGGCGCGTCTGCGGCGCCCGCGCTCTCCGCCGCGATCCGCTCGATGGCCGCCGCGCGCGTCTGCTCGACGTCGGCAAACGCTTCCGCGACCTGCGGCGGCGTCCGCAGCAACACGTAGGCCGACCCGCCGGCCACCACCGACAGCACCAGACCCACCCAGATTCCTCTCGCCATCGTCGCCCGAACCATCGCCCCACCTCCAGATCTGCTGTCCGCACACACCTTATAAACCTGTTCTCCACTGGCTACAAGCAAGCAACAAACGCAACGCTCACATCATGGCCTCTTGCGCCACGGCGAACGCTGGCCGGCCGTAGGTCGCTGATGGTGACTACGCGACGCTTGAGGCACATGGAGTTTGCGAAGCAAACTCGAACGCGCCCGTAAGGTCGCGCCGCCCCGCGGGTGCGCCCACCTAGCCGAGCGCCGCTATCGCCTGCGGCAGGTCGCGCAGATTCGTCACCGTCGCCGTGCGTGGGAGGGTGTCCAAAGCGTCCGCAGGGCCTCGGGAACGATCGAGCCAACCTTGGGGGGCGGCGTCCGGCACAACCAAATCCACCTGAATCGTGGCCATGCCGACCGCGGTAGCGCCCTGCACGTCGTTCACCGGGTGGTCTCCCACATGGACGGCTTGCGTCGGCGCCACGTTGGCGCGGGCGAGCGCGCGCTCGAACATGGCGGGGTGCGGTTTGCCCGCGCCAACGTCGGCGGCGCAGTAGCCGAACGCGAAGTAGCGGTCCAGGCCCAGTCGGCGGTAATCCGCGTTGCCGTTGGTCAGCGCGGCCAGCAGGTAATTTCGGCGCAACTGTTCAAGCACCGTCAAGGCGTCGGGAAAGAACTCCACGCGATGGCGCCAATCCAGGAACTCCGCGAACGCCCCGGCGGCCAGCGCCGTCGCCTCTTGGGGCGCGTGGCCGCCCCGTTCGAGCATGGTTCGCACCATCAACTCCCGCAAACGGGAGATGTCGTGGGCGACCGCCGGATGGTCGGCTAGAACCGCACCGCGGATGGCGGCGACCTCGGCCGGGTCCGGAAGCGGCTGCTCCACGCCCCGCGAACGCAACCACTGCCACATTTTGGTCTCGGCGCGGCGTATCACCCCATCCGTGCCCCACAGCGTGTCGTCGAGGTCGAACGTCACCAGCCGGATCGCGCGCCCACCGGCCGGCGGCGCGCTCACGATCGAGGCGTCCGCGCGCCGGGGTCGATCACGCGCTGATGCCCTTCCACGGAAGGAGGCGCCATCAATCGCTGTTGGCGTGGGGTGGCGTGCGGAAAATCCGCCGCATCGTAGGGTTCCTTCGCCCATGAGGAGTGCGGAGGGCTGTACTTGTAGAGCAGCGTGCGCCGTTCGTGGTCGGCGGTCCACGCGGCGGTGCCGTGAATCAGCGCTTCGGTGAACAGCAGCACGTCGCCGGCCGCCAAAGGCGGTTGCACCACCCAGTCCGCCTCGCGCTCGAAGCGGGCGACATCGCGCGGCATGTTGGGGAGAAAGTTCGTCTTGTGGCTGCCGGGCACGCACGCGAAACCGCCGGCGCCGGTGCCGGCGTCGGTGAGGTTCCATGTGGCGACGGTGAGGCCGTTGCGCATCTCGCCATCGTGGTAGCGGTACCAGTGATCGCCCTCAAACCGCCAAGGGCCGCCGTGCAGCGTGTGCGCCGGCGCGTGCTTGCGCATGAAAATGCAGTAGTCGTGGTCAATGCGAAGGCGGCTGCCCACGAGCTCCACGAGGTACGGCAGCAGCGTGTCGTGGTCCATGAGGTCCACGAACGGCTGGCCCCACGAGGAGATGCCGTCGAAGCGCCGGTACGGGCCGTCCTTGGCGGCGCGCGGCCACGCCGCGTCGGCAAGTCGGACGAACTCTTCGCATTGTTTCGCGCTCAGCACGTTCTTCACCACCAGGAAGCCGCGCAGGTCGAACAGGAACTTGTCCTCGTTCGTGAGCACGCCGTCAGTCGTCGATCGCGCCACGTCATCTCCGTTGTCGCCGTGTTGCTTGCGATTCTAGCCGACAGGGCTGGAGAGCGTTGTTCGAGCCGTAGGGTGGGGGTGCGTAAGCGGTGTGCCCCGCCGTAGTTTCTTGCAGTAGGCTACGGTCATGGCCAAGCTGATTGCCACGGACCTTCGCCACATGGACTGGGCGGCCTTGGTGGCGGAGTTGAACCGCTACCTGCGCCTGCGCACGACGCCCATCGGCATGAAGCGGTTCAAGACCGTTGCCGAGATGGAGGCCGTGCCCCGCCTGCGCCGTCCGAAGCACATTCACACCACGGACCAGATCGTCGGGCAAGCCAGCCGCAACGGCTGGACCGTGGGCATCACCGCCGAAGACCTGGTGGGAGACCAATGCCGCGCCGTGATCGGCCTCTCGCCCCGGGACGAGAAGTGGCTTTCCGGCGAGCGCATGGCGGGGGTGTGGTACGAGAACGCCGAGGAAGCGTCCAAACACCAGCACGCGATGGACTTGGCGCCGTTCGGCGAACACGTTGCCTTGGTGGTTAGCCCGCTGGCGAGCGGGCGTTTGAATCCGCCGGACATCGCGCTCGTTTACGCCACGCCGGCGCAGATGATCCTGTTCGTCAACGGCTTGCAGTGGACGGGCTACCGGAAGCTGGAGTGGGGCTGCGTTGGCGAATCCGCCTGCGCGGATTCTTGGGGACGGGCGCTCGCCACCGGCGAACCGAGTCTGTCCATTCCCTGCTTTGCGGAGCGGCGCTACGGCGGCGTGATGGAGGACGAACTGCTCATGGCGATTCCGCCGAGTTTCCTGCCCAAGGTGATCGAGGGGTTGGATCGCCTCTCGCGCAACGGTTTGCGCTATCCGATCGCCCAATACGGCGTGAACAGCGATGCGCGCGAGGGCATGGGCGTGAGCTACGGATGATTGTGGTCGCGACGGTGCGCGGAGGGCACGCAGGAAGCGCAGCCAAAGGGAACGAACGTTGATCTACGCGCTCGAAGGCCGGCGGCTGCGCACCGAAGGCGAGACGTTCGTCGCGCCCACCGCAGTGGTCATCGGCTCGGTGGTGCTCAAGCACGAGGCTTCGGTTTGGTGGGGCGCGGTGCTGCGGGGCGACTACGACACCATCACCGTCGGCCGGCGCACCAATATCCAAGACAACTGCGTGGTGCATATGGACGAAGGCCACCCGGTGACGCTTGGCGACCGCGTGACGGTGGGCCACAAGGCCGTGTTGCACGGTTGCACGGTTGGCGACAACAGCCTGATCGGCATCAACGCGGTAGTGATGAACGATGTGGTGATCGGCGCGAACTGCCTGATCGGCTCGAACGCGCTGCTCACCGAAGGCAAGGAGATTCCGCCCGGCTGCCTGGTGCTCGGCTCGCCGGGCAAGGTCGTGCGCGAGCTCACCGCCGCGGAGGTGGAGGAGATCACCGGCTTCTCGGACAGGTACGTGCGGAACTTCCGGCGCTACCAAGCGGGCCTGTCGAAACGCGAATGAGGATCGGCACGCCGCTCTCGGCCACCGCCACGCGGGCGCTGCTGCTCGGTTCCGGCGAGCTTGGCAAGGAGGTGGCGATCGAGCTGCAGCGCCTCGGCGTGGAGACCATCGCCGCGGACCGCTATCCAAACGCGCCGGCCATGCAAGTGGCGCATCGGGCGCAAGTGCTGGACATGCGCGACCGGGAGAGCTTGCGTCGCGTTGTGGAAACGGAGCGGCCGCATCTGGTGATTCCGGAGATCGAGGCCATCGCCACCGACGAGCTGCTGGCGCTTGAAGCGCAAGGCTGGCGCGTGGCGCCGACGGCGCGGGCAGCCGCGATCACCATGAATCGGGAAGGCATCCGGCGGCTGGCGGCAGAGACCTTGGGCGTGCCCACTTCGCCGTATCGATTCGCGGCCACCGAAGCCGAGTGCCGGGCGGCCGTGGCCGCCATCGGTGCGCCGTGCGTGGTGAAGCCGGTGATGAGTTCGTCCGGCAAAGGCCAATCCACCGTGTGCGCGGCGGACGAGGTTTCCGCCGCTTGGGCCAAGGCCCGCGAAGAGGCGCGCGGCGGCGCGGACCGCGTCATCGTGGAAGGTTTCGTGAACTTCGATTGCGAGATCACCCTGCTCACGGTTCGGCATGCCGGGGGCGTGTCGTTTTGCGAACCCATCGGCCACCGCCAAGAAGGGGGCGACTACCGGGAGTCTTGGCAACCACAGCCGCTGGCGGCGGGTGCGCTGGCGGAGTGTCAACGCATCGCCGCGCTCGTCACCGGCGAACTCGGCGGCATGGGCGTTTTCGGCGTGGAGTTTTTCGTCAAGGAGGGGCCGGCGCCGCGCGTGTGGTTCAGCGAAGCGAGCCCGCGCCCGCACGACACCGGGCTGGTCACCCTCGCCAGCCAGCAATTGTCGCAATTCGCGCTGCACGTCCGTGCGGTGCTCGGCGCGCCGGTTCCCGCGATCCGCCAACTTGGCCCTAGCGCCTCCGCGGTCATCACGGCCCGCGGGCACTCGCACCAAGTGGCGTTCGACAACCTCGCGGCCGCGTTGGCGGTGCCGGATGCGCAACTGCGGTTGTTCGGCAAACCGGAAGTGCGAGGCGAGCGGCGCATGGGCGTGGCGCTGGCGGGCGGCGCGAGCGTGGCGGAAGCGCGGGCGCGGGCGCGGGAAGCGGCGGCGGCGGTGCGCGTGGCGCTGTAGGCCGGTTTGCCGGCGCCGACGGCGGTTTACACTCCCGCCATGACCAACGAAGCGCCGCGGCCTGTGGAACTCGGCACCGCCCGCGACGAGCTTCCGTACTTCGCCGGCCGGGCGGAAGATCTGTCGCGGCTGAACAGGCGTCTGGACCGGCTTTGCAGGACCGGCGATCCAACAGGCGGGATGTCGCTGATCGTCGGCGTGCCGGGCGTCGGCAAGAGCCTGCTTGGTCGGAAATTCGCGGAGCGATCCGCGGCGCGGGAGTTGCCGCTGGACGTGCGGCGGCTGATCTTGGACACCAGCATGCTGAAAAGCGGCGTTGATCTGTTCTTGGCCATCGGGGCCGCGCTGGAGCGGGCCGACGAATTCCGGCAGGTGGCGGAGATCGATTCCAGAGTAACGGGCCGGGGAGCGGGCCTCGGCCCCGTCAAGGGCAACGTAACGCGCGAGCATGTCCGCCACACAGGCAGTCTTTCCGCCTTGCTGCGAAACGCCAACGCCGCCGGAGCGTGGCGCGGCATGGCCCTCGTGCTGGTGGTCGACGAACTGCAAACCGTCGACGCCGCCGGCATGGAGAACCTCCGCATACTCCACGAAGGCGCGCATGGCTGCCCGATTTTGCTCGTGGGCATCGGGCTGCGACACACGCAGCGGGTGTTGGTCAATTCGACCGCGACGGAGGGCGTCTCCCGACCGGGAGAGGTGATCCACCTCCAACTGCTCTCGGCGTGTGAAGCCGCCGACGCCATCAGCGGCAACATGCGCGCGTTGGGGCACGAAATACCGTCGCCGTGCGTCAAGGCTCTGGCCGCGGCGTCGCACGGGTTTCCGCAGCACATCCACGGCTACCTTGTTGCCGCGTTAGCTGCCGTCGCCAAGCACGGCCGGCTGGAAGAGGGCCCCGCGCTGCAGGCGGCGCTCGCGACGGGCAATCAGGCGAGGATCGATTACTACCAGGGCCGGCTGAGCTTGTTGCGGGGCATCCAACCGATGCTGGCCCTCGTCGACGTCATGGACAAGCAAAACGTGGACGCGCTGGCGATCGAGGACGCAACGCAAGCCTTGGACGATGCGAACTTCAACGGCACTGCCGCCATAGAGAGGGCCATCGCGCACGGCGTGCTTTCGGAAGATCCCTTGGGGAACGTCTCGTTCGGCATTCCATCCTTCCACACCTACATGATCGAGTTGCGGGAGGATGGACGCTAAGCGAAAGCGAAACAAAGTGAGCGCAGGTGCGGACGGCAAGGTTCAAACGGCTGGAGTTGTGGAAGCCAAACCGGAGCAGCGGAGACAGGCAGCGTTGTTAATTTAGGCTGTAGCCGGCAGCTTCCAGCAGATTGATGGAGCGCACGAACAACTCGGACGTGTCGGCGCCACTCGCGTTGGCAAGTGTGGGTTTGACGATGGACTTCGCGAAATCGGCGTTGGTTAGGAGACGCCACTCAACATTGTCAACCTCGTCACATTCTCTTTGCAGGGCCGCAATCTTGGTCTCCAAAGCCCCTTGGACTCCGGGCCGCACTTTCGGCGAGAGGAAGTAGATGTGGATGGGCGTCTGGGGCGAGTGGTAGGTTCGTAGTATGAAAAGAGTTCGGAGCATCTTCTTGATGACGTTGTCGGTAGATGTGCTGTGGCCATAATTCAGACCCGCCCCGTGAAAGGCCACCTCCATCGCGTGGACGTCGCCCTGTTGATCAACGCCGACAACGTCGATCTCGCCCTGCTTGAGGAACTCCGCAGCCGTCCGCTTGAGCAAGGACCCCTCGGGATCAAAGCGCCGTTTCATCTCCAAATAGCGTACTTCAAGGTCGGCGTCTTGGCATCTATCCCAGTGCTCGGAAGCCTTCCAGTTGGCCTGCACGATCCAGCAACGCCTTACATGGCGCAGGTAGGAGCAGGCGAGGGATTCGCCGACCTCTATCTTCATGCGTCCTCTTTGTTTGAGGCGTCCTTTCTTCGTGAGACAGTCCGCAAGGTGCCCTCCGGCTTCGTCGTGCTTAGACGCTTCTCAGGCTGAACAAGGAGTGGGGGTTGAACATGATCATTCTATGGGCGGATCCGTCTCCAACAGGTCGTCCGTGAAGTCGTCCATGTGCTCCCGTGCAACGTCCACTACCGCCGCGGTGTCGGCAGTGAATATCGCACCGGCCTTGGTCCTGACAGCGGAGATATAGCCAATGGATGCGTAGTGTTCAATCACCTCATTGTCGGGAAACACGCGCCAAGCTTCATTGAGGTTATGCTCGCCCTCGCCAAAGTCCTCCACAACCGTCGCTGACAGCGTTTTGGTTCTGATCCCCCACACGTCGAACAGGATGAACTTCACTTCGACTGCGGCGACAGGTTCGCTCACGGAAATCGTGTATTCCGCTCTGTATTCGAAAAGGTGGCTCCCTCGTCCCTCTCTGCTCCCTCGTCCCTCGTTGACTGTGGTCGTCACCCCTGGAGTGCCAACGATATCCACGGGCAACCTGTCGTCGTGTACGGCGACCCACTCGCGTCGTAATGTCGAGTTCGCATTGACAAACTTCTCGTTGCCCCACGCGATCGCAACCGAGCCGCCATCTGCTTTCGTGGTGGTGACATCAGCCCAAGCGTAAGCGCACAGCAGTGCTGCCGACACCATCATCTGCTTCATGGACACTCTGACCTCCTCGTGTCGCTTGATGTCGCAAGCCTAACCAACATGGACAACGGTGTCCAGCGCCCAGCATAGGGCAATCGCATTTGGATTCGGGCTGCGGCGTTGGGGATTGGATAGTGCAAAATGGGCGTCTCGATCCAAGCGGGGTGCGGAGCCACGACACGTTCTCGATGGCGACTTCAATTGGGCCGGGAGGAGGCTTTGGAGGGAGATCGAGTAATGGCCACCACCAACCACGAGCGCGTCGGCAAGTCGCTGGAGCTGCTGCGCGACGGCCTTGCCCCCTTCGTCCGCCGCGAAGTCACGGCCAAGGTGCGGGCTGGCGCAGTGCGCATGGACACCATCCGCCGCTTCACCGAAGACCCGCGGCTGGCCAACAAACCCTTCGGCGATTGGGACGCGGCCGCGCTGCTCAAGCTGATGTGGGACACATGGAACGATGTGTTCCGGGACACCTTGGGTTTCATCGAACGCAGCTTGGTTTCCGAACTGCGCGATTGGCGCAACAAGTGGGCGCATCAGGAGCGCTTCGTGAGCGATGACGCGGACCGGGCGTTGGATTCCGTCGAGCGGCTGCTCACGGCGATCGCCGCCCCGCAAGCGGACGAAGTGGCCCGCATCAAGCGCGAACTGCGGCGGCTGGTGTTCGACGAGCAGGTGCGCGGCGAGCGGCGGACCAAGCAGGAGGAACCGCGACAAGGGCAAGTGACACACGTCGAGCAGCCCTACGTCAAGATGCGCAAGGTGCGTGACGTCATTCTGCGCCACATCGAGACGAAGACGGCGGCGAATCCTCCGCTGGGCAATCAAGCCATCGCCGACATCGTCAACGCGGAGATTCCCGGTGGCAGGACGTCCGCGGCGAGCGTTGCAAGCGTGCGCAGCGTGGAGCGCGCCAAGCGTCCCGCCGGCGAAATCGCGCAGGCTCCGCGAAGCGGCGGCGGCAACCGCGGGCACGGCGTCAAGGTGCGCGACGTCATTCTGCGCCACATCGAGACGAAGACGGCGGCGAATCCTCCGCTGGGCAATCAAGCCATCGCCGACATCGTCAACGCGGAGATTCCCGGTGCAAGGACATCCGCGGCGAGCGTTGCAAGCGTGCGCAGCGTGGAGCGCGCCAAGCGTCCCGCCGGCGAAATCGCGCAAGCTCCGCGAAGCGCTGGCGGCAACCGCGGGCGCGGCGTTATGGCGTGGATTCGCGAACATGTGCTTCGTCCCGACGGCGCGGACGACGCGACCATCGCAAAGATGCGCACGAATAGGGAGCTCGTAGGCGACGCGGCGAAGGCCGGCGTCAGCGACACGGTGAGTGCGGCCAGCGTATCTTCGGTGCGCAGCGTTGAGAAGCGCGGCGGCGCTGACGTAGTGAGCTCGGCGGAAATCATGGTCGCACGCGCCCGCGTCGCGGAAGCGAAGCGGGCCGCCGCGAAGTAGTGGCGCTTCGCTAGTAGACCGCCTGCACCTCAAGGCCGTACCAACGCACGGTCTCGTTCGATGCGCTGGCCACCACCATGTCGATCTTCCCAGCTGGTTTGCGCGTCTCGGTGCCGCGCATGAAGGCAACCTCTGTCGCCACTTGCGCTTCGGCCTCGTCAAAGCCGACGATCTCCGCAAGCCATCGCGCTGGCAAGCGCTCCTGCTCGAATCTGTTTGGGCAGACAATCACGGGCGTTCCGACGCCCGGACCCAAAGCGCCGTCCACGCCCCGCTGGTAGCGCCGAATCGAACAGACGCCGCCGTGCTTGGCGCAGCGCGTACCCGAAGACCGAAACGGACACATCGGCACGTCGGCGGAGTCGCGCAGTGCGACACCGGCACGGTTGCGGCGCTCAGCAGCGGATAGCGCCGTCAAGCGGACTCCGTACCACTCGAATATGCCGAACCTCTCGTTGGACGCAGTCATTGCGCGTGATTGAACACGTTGCGGCGCGTGATGACCAACTCGGACAGTTTGGCGTGGTGCGTGTTCTTCATCGCCACTCGCACGGCGTGGAAGCCGTGCTCCTTGACCAAAGAGACGATTTCCGGCGCGCAATCGTAGGTCATTAGGAAGTCGATGCCGCTGTTCGCCAATATGCCGAACAGCTTGGCGTGGTCCACGTCATAGTGCCTGTACAACCTGGAGCCCGCGCGTTTGCCGCCGGCGGCCGTGTAGGGCGGATCCACGAAAGCCACAACTTCCGGTGGCGGTCTGGCCCCATGGGGACGCCCCTTTCGCTCCGTATTCGTCGCAGGGGAGTGCCCGTTGCTGGACACAAACGCTTCTTGATTGGTCCCGGCCTCCGCTCGATTGCTCAAGGCCAAGGTTCTCGCTTGGCGGGCAAGAGGCTGAGGCGAGCGAAGCCAGCAGGCCGAGACCGTCCGTCTTGCGGAAGTCGATTCGCGGCGCATGGCGTTCTATTTCGGCGAGACGGCGAATGGTCGTCTCCGGGTACCAGCGGGATGCCACGCCCTTGCCGTTCTCGCCCCGCCGGCTCAGCGAGGCGCCCGCCGCGAGGATGCCCCCACGCCGGGTTCTGTTCAGGACAAGCGTGCGAAACCCGCGGTCGAGCACTCCCGCCGGCACATTCGACGCGAGCGCGTTCACCGCATCGCGGGTGGGCTGGAACCGACGAACTCGCGACTGCAAGGCCGTCCCGCAACGCAGCGCCGCCTGCCAGAAGGCGGACACGTCTTCATCCAGCTCCGCGAGCAAGCAGCGCTCCACCATCCCCTCCATCACAGCGGTCAGCGAAACGATGCCGCCACCGGCGAAGGGTTCCACCAGCAGCCCCGGCTTGGCGGCCGTATGTGCCGTCGAGGAGGTTTGCGCCCTCGCGTCTGCCAATCCTCGCAGCCGCTGTTGACGACCGTTGCACACGCTTGCTTGCCTGGCTGCCACGGCACCTGCGGAAGGCCGCGCCCCGACACAGCCCGTCAGCCAATAACGAATGTGCGGGATGAGCCACGTCTTGCCGCCGGGATAGCGCAACGGACTACGCTGAGGCACGCAAGCCACGTTCACGGCCGGAATCGGCGAGTTCGCAAAGACGTTGGCGGCCACGAGCGCCCCTCTAGAAGCAAAGACTGTCTATGCGAACAGCATAGAGCCAACGAAGGGCGATGGCAATGTCCAGATTGAGATTTGTGCCTAATCTTGCTTGCGGATGCGATCGCCCTTGGCAGGGTACAGTGTTGCGTCGCCCGCTTGTTTGCACTATGTTGTACAGAACGTACAGTTAAGTGAGTGCAGATGTGGAAAGCAAGGTTCAAACGGCTGGCGTTGAGGAAGCTAGAACGAAGCTGCCTGAAATCTTGCGGGCGGCCAACACCGAGGGCGCGGTCACCATCGTAACCAAGCGGGGCAAGCCCTACGCGGCGGTTGTTCCCATTTGGCAGGCGCTGCGCGAGGCGCCAAGCCTCTCGGACCTGCGCGGCTCGGCCAATGGCTGCTTCGGCGATGCGGCGACGTTCGTCAACGCCTTGCGCGACGAGTGGCCGTGAAGGACATCAACGCTCTGCCTCGCGGTGGCAGGGTGACCGTGGATAGTGCGCCGATAATCTACTTTCTCGAAAGCCATCCGCGCTTTGCTCCGCGCTATGCGCCGCTTTTCGAGCGGGCCGAGGCCGGGGACTACCAGTTGGTGATCGCCACGGTAACGCTCGCCGAAGTCCTCACCGGCCCATTGCGCACCGGCAACGAAGCTCTGGCGCAGCGATATCGACACGCGCTGACGGCGCAGCCTACTTGGCGGATCGCCGACTTGACCGCTTCAATTGCGCACCGCGCCGCTCGCTTGCGCGGCTTGTTCAAACTGCGCTTGCCCGATGCTGTTCAAGTCGCCACGGCGCTGGAGACGTCCAGCATAGCGTTGGTGACCCATGACCGAGACTTCTCCGCGCTGGAGAACCGGCCGGAGGCTGTGCCCATTTACGGCTGAGCTTCCGGGAAACTCGTGGCGCTTCCCATTCGTCCCGCGTCGGCGGATAATGGCGGCTTCACGCACTTGCCGACGAGGTCGCCCGTGGCGCTGCCCAATCTCGACGACTACTTCCCGGACTGGAAAGAGCGCGAAGCCCTTGCCGAAGCCATGATTCCCATCATCGGCAAGCTCTACCGCAAGAACGTGGTGGTGTACTGCTACGGGCGCGCGCTCTACAACCGCAGCGTCACGGACATCATGAAGACGCACCGTTTCGTGCGCCAAGTGGCGCAGAACGAGCTGTCGGAGTTCGAGACCTATCCCATCCTCGAAGCCATGTCGAAGCTGGACCTCGGCCCTTCGCATGTGGACTTGGGGTTGCTGGCGGTGAAGTTCATGGAGCGCACGGCGGCCGGCGAATCGATCACGCCGAGCGCCTACGTTCGTGAAGCCTGCGCCCCGGTGATGGGCCGCCACGTGAAACCCCTCGCCAAACCGCAGGACGTGGTGCTGTTCGGTTTCGGGCGCATCGGGCGGCTGCTCGCGCGGTTGTTGATCGAGAAGACGGGCAGCGGCGATCAGCTTGTGCTGCGCGCCATCGTGCTGCGGCCCAATCACCCCGGCGATCTGCAAAAACGCGCTGGGCTGCTGCGACGGGATTCCGTGCATGGCGCGTTCCGCGGCACCATCCGCGTGGACGAGGAGAACCAATGCCTCATCGCCAACGGCAACGTCGTGCGCGTGATCTACGAGAACGATCGCGGCGCGGTCGACTACCGGGCCCACGGCATCAACGACGCCATCCTCATCGACAACACCGGGCGCTGGCGCGACGAAGCCGGCTTGGGGGAACACCTCAAATCGCCGGGCATCGCCCGCGCCCTGGTCACGGCCCCCGGCAAGGGCGCCGTCAAGAACATCGTCTCCGGCGTGAACTCGCACCTCGTCAGCGACGCCGATCGCGTGCTGTCGTGCGCCTCCTGCACCACCAACGCCATCGCGCCGGTGCTGAAGGCTGTGAACGAGCGGTGGGGCATCGTCCACGGCCACATGGAGACCATCCACGCCTACACGCCGGACCAGAACCTGCACGACAACTACCATCGGAGCGAACGGCGCGGCCGCAGCGCGCCGCTCAACATGGTCATCACGGAAACCGGCGCCACCAACGCGGTGGGCAAGCTGCTGCCGGAGCTCGCCGGCAAGCTCACCGGCAACGCCATCCGCGTGCCCACGCCGGATGTCTCCTTGGCGGTGCTCAACCTCACGTTGAAGCGCCGCACCGACCGCGACGAAGTGAACGCTTACTTGCGCGATACCGCGCTGTATTCCTCTTTGCAGCGGCAGATCGACTACACGTCTTCCCGGGAGCGCGTGTCGTGCGACTTCATCGGCAACCGGCACGCCGGCGCGGTGGACGGCGGCGCCACCATCGCCGACGGCAACCGCGTGGTGCTTTACATCTGGTACGACAACGAATTCGGCTACGCCTGCCAAGTGGTGCGCGTGGTGCAGAAGTGGGCCGGCATCCGCTATCCGCTCGTCCCCGGCGATGTCGCCCGCACCGGCTTCGACGAGTTGTGCCCGGTGGCCGCTGGATGACGCGGCACAGCCGGTAAGGCGGCGCAAGAGGCGGCGGCGAGACGATGCCTTCCTTCGACGTGGTTTCCGAAGTGGACCTGCAGGAAGTGCGCAACGCGGTGGACCAGGCCCTGCGCGAGCTGCGCACGCGCTTTGATTTTCGCGGCGTGGAGGCGGGGTTCGAGTTCGACGGCGCGAAGATCGTCGTGTTCGCGCCGGAGGAGTTTCAGATTCGCCAACTGGTGGACATCCTGCAAGACAAGCTCACCCGCCGCGGCGTGGACGTCGGCGTTCTCGACGCGCAGACCTTGGAAGCCGCGGGCAAGACCAAACGCCAGCCGTTCGGCTTGCTGCAGGGCATAGACCGCGACGCGGCGAAGCGCATCGTGAAGACCGTGAAGGACCTCAAGCGCAAGGTGCAGGCGCAAGTTCAAGGGGACAAGGTGCGCGTGACCGGCAAGAAGCGGGACGATCTGCAAGCCGTCATCGCGCAACTGAAGGACGGGGATTTCGCCCTGCCGTTGCAGTACAGCAACTTCCGCGACTAGGCGCGCCGGCGCGCCCTGTCGGGCGCGTTGGAGTTTGCTGCGCAAACTCGGTGCGTTTGTGGAGGTCTCTTCGCCATGACTAGGCGCACCCTGCCGGGTGCGCTGGAGTTTGCTGCGCAAACTCGGTGCGTTTGTGGAGGTTTCTTCGCATCTCGAGGTGCGCTCCCCCCTCAAGGCGTCCAGCCGTAGCGATCCAAATCCACGCGCCCGCCGCGGGATCGCACGCCCTCCGCGCGCAGCAAGCGCCGCTGGCGGGCACCGGCGGCGCCGGGCAACGAGACGCTGCCGGCGGCATTGATCACGCGGTGCCACGGCAACCGGCTGTCCGCCGGCAGGGCGGCGAGAACGCGCCCCACGCGCCGCGCCCCACGCGGCAATCCCGCGAGTTCCGCGACCTGCCCGTAGGTTGCCACGCACCCGGTCGGGATGCTTGCCACCACGCGCCAGATCCGCTCGGCCGGCGAGCCCTCCACGTCGTCCTCGGCGCCGGTCGCACATGATTTGACATCGGGCACGCAGCCGCTCCTCTTCTTCACACGCGCTTCACACGCACGCTGACGGTGGAATGTACATCCTCAGTCGCACAGCGCTTGCGTCCGTCTCCAACACTGCCTACCATGCCGTCGTTTTTCGTGGAAATATACCGGCATGGTGTCCACCTACGATCGCCTCATTCGGCCGCCGGCGCAGAGCTTCTTTCTGTTCGGGATGCGCGGCGTGGGCAAGAGCACATGGGCGCGGGCGAACTTGCCCAACGCCACCACGCTGGACTTGCTGGACGAGCGGCTTTTCCAAGATCTGCTGGCGGACCCGTCGCTGTTCGCCCAGTCCATCGCGCACCTCGGCGCCGGCGATTGGGTGGTCGTGGACGAGGTGCAACGGCTGCCGGCGCTGCTGAACGAAGTGCATCGGGCCATCGAGACGAAGCGGCTGCGCTTCGCGCTGCTCGGCTCCAGCGCCCGCAAGTTGAAGGCCGCCGGGGTCAATCTTCTCGCCGGGCGGGCGTTGCCGAAGACGATGTTTCCCCTGTCGGCGGCCGAGCTCGGCCGCGACTTCGGCTTGGAACGCGCCTTGCGCTTCGGAACGGTGCCGCTGATTTGGACGAGCGAAGCGCCGGCGCAAGCGCTGGAGGCGTACGCGCAGCTCTACCTGCGCGAGGAGATCCGCGCTGAAGCCTTGGTGCGCAACCTGCCCGGGTTCGCGCGCTTTCTGCCCATCGCGGCCTTGTTCAACGCGCAGACCATCAACGTCGCCGGCATCGCCCGCGCCGCCGGGGTGGCGCGCACCACGGTGGAAGGCTATCTCGACATCCTGGAGGACACGCTGCTCACGTTCCGCCTGCCGGCGTTCGAGGCGCGGCTGCGCGTGCGCGAACGCAAGCTGCCGAAACTCCATTGGGTGGACGCGGGAGTTGTTCGCGCCGTCAAGCGGCAACTCGGCGCGGTGGCCGCGGAGGAGCGGGGGGCACTGTTCGAGAGCTGGGCGGTCACCACGTTGCGCACGCATGCGCAAGCACTGGAACTCTACGACGGCATCTTCTACTGGTCGCCCCACCAATCCGCCGTTGAGGTGGACATCCTGCTGCAACGGGGCGGCGAGCTCTTGGCTATTGAGGTGAAGGCAACGGATCGCTACCGCACGGACCTGCTGAGAGGTCTGCGAGCGCTCGACCCGCTGCCGAAGTTGGTTCGCCGCGTGCTCGTCTACACCGGCGGACGGGCCTTCCGCGCCGCGGACGGCATCGAGGTGTGGCCCGCCAGCCGCTTCGCCGACGCCGTGGCGGAGGGGAATCTCTGGCCGTGAGGTCGAAAGAGAGAACTTGGGGGTTGAATAACGGCGAACCATCCCTATCATTAGCCCCCGTGCGGAGTTGGCACTCTCACCCTGAGAGTGCTAAGCGCCGCGCATCGGCTTGAAAACAGGACTTTGGACTTTTAAGGGAGGTCAAGCAGGTCATGAACATTCGACCGCTGCACGACCGCGTGGTCGTGCGTCGCATCGAAGAGGACGCCGTGTCCGCCGGTGGCATCGTGCTGCCGGACACCGCTTCGGAAAAGCCCTCGCAAGGGGAAATCCTCGCGGTGGGGCCCGGCAAACGCGAGGACGACGGCACGCAGCGCCCGCTGGATGTGAACGTGGGCGACAAAATCATCTTTGGCCAATACGCCGGCAGCACGGTGAAGATCGAAGGCGAGGAGCTCCTCATCCTCTCCGAGAACGAGATCTTCGGCGTGCTCGAAGGCTGATTGGCGCAGCAGCAACGGAGAGGAGACGCAAATGAGCGCAAAAGACGTGCAGTTCGGAGACGACGCGCGCAACCGCCTGTTGGCCGGCGTGAACACGTTGGCCAACGCCGTCAGAGTCACCTTGGGGCCCAAAGGCCGCAACGTGGTGCTGGACAAGTCCTTCGGGGCGCCCACCGTCACCAAGGACGGCGTGTCGGTCGCCAAGGAAGTCGAACTCAAGGACAAGTTCGAGAACATGGGCGCGCAGATGGTCAAAGAGGTCGCCAGCAAGACCTCCGACGAAGCCGGCGACGGCACCACCACCGCGACCGTGCTGGCGCAATCCATGCTGGCGGAAGGGCTGAAGGCCGTGGCCGCCGGCATGAATCCGATGGACCTCAAGCGTGGCATCGACAAAGCGGTTGTCGCCGCGGTGAAGGAAATCGAAGGCATGGCCACCCCCTGCGAGGACTCCAAGTCCATCGCGCAAGTGGGCACGGTTTCCGCCAACAGCGATTCCGAGATCGGCGACATCATCGCCGAGGCGATGGACAAGGTGGGCAAGGAGGGCGTCATCACCGTGGAGCAGGGCTCCGGCTTGGACAACGAGCTGGAAGTGGTCGAGGGCATGCAGTTCGACCGCGGCTACCTGTCGCCCTACTTCATCAACAATCAGGACTCCATGTCCGCCGAGCTGGAGGACCCCTACGTTCTCCTGTGCGACAAGAAGATCTCCAACATCCGCGACATGCTGCCGATCTTGGAGAACGTCGCCAAGGCAGGCCGGCCGCTCATGGTGGTCGCGGAGGACATCGAAGGCGAGGCGCTGGCCACGCTGGTGGTGAACAACATGCGCGGCATCGTCAAGATCGCCGCCGCCAAAGCCCCTGGCTTCGGCGACCGCCGCAAGGCCATGTTGCAGGACATCGCCATCCTCACCGGCGGCACCGTGATCTCCGAGGAAGTCGGCCTCACGCTGGAAGGCGTCTCCTTGGACGACCTCGGCACGGCCAAGCGCGTGTCCTCCACGAAGGAGAACACCACCATCGTGGACGGCGCCGGCGAGAAGGCGGACATCGAGGGCCGCATCAAGCAGATCCGCGCCGAGATCGAGGAGACCACCTCGGACTACGACCGCGAGAAGCTGCAAGAGCGGCTTGCGAAACTGGCCGGCGGCGTTGCCGTCATCAAGGTCGGCGCGGCCACCGAAGTGGAAATGAAGGAGAAGCAAGCCCGCACCGAGGACGCCCTCCACTCCACCCGCGCCGCGGTGGAGGAAGGCATCGTGCCGGGTGGCGGCGTTGCCTTGGTTCGCGCCCTGCAGCGCATTGAGAACCTCAAGGGCAGCAACGAGGACCAGAACGTCGGCATCCAGATCGCGCTGCGCGCCTTGGCGACGCCGCTCAAGCAGATCGCCCAGAACGCCGGCGACGAACCGGCGGTGGTCTACGACAAGGTCTGCGGCATGGCGGCGAACGAGGGCTACGACGGCGCCACCGGCGAGTACGGCGACATGATCGCCCTCGGCATTCCGGACCCGGCCAAAGTGACCCGCACGGCGTTGCAGGCCGCGGCGTCCGTGGGTGGTCTCATGATCACCACCGAGGCCATGGTCGCCGAGTTGCCGGAAGACCCGCCGCCGGCGGCGGGCGGCCCGCCGGGTGGCGGCATGGGCGGCATGGACGGCATGATGTAGGAGCGTTTCGGCTGTTCGCGCCCGCCCTCTCGCCAGAGTGCGGGCGCGACGGAACCGCCCTTGTCGGTTGGCCGCAAGGCCGCTAAAGGAAACCCCGCTTCGGCGGGGTTTCTGTTGTGTGGCACCAATCCCCGCGTCCGCGAACCGCGCGCCGTGCCGGGCGCGGCGCTTCTGCTACTATCGGGGGCGTTCTCGGGTTCTTGCAAGAGGAGAGGAGAATCGAAATGGACATGACCGCGGATTTCCTGCCGTTCCTGTTCCGCTGGGGCCACATCGCGTTTGGCATCGCGTGGATCGGCCTTCTCTACTACTTCAACTTCGTGCAGGGCGGCTACATGGCGGCGGCCTCCAACGAGGCCAAAGTGGACGCCTTCACCAAACTGGTGCCCAGCGCGCTGTGGTGGTTCCGCTGGGCCGCGATGGCGACGTTCCTCACCGGCCTGGTGCTGCTCGGCTACATCATGACAGGGCTGACGGTTGGCATTCTGGTGGGCGCCCTCCTCGGCACGCTCATGTTCCTCAACGTGTGGATGATCATCTGGCCCAACCAACGCATCGTCATCGCCTCCAACGAAGCCGTGCGCGATGGCGGGGACGCGGATCCGGAGCAAGCGTCGGCGGCGGCCAAAGCGCTCTTGGCGTCGCGCACGAACACGTTGTTCTCCCTGCCGATGTTGTACTTCATGGTGGCGCACATGCACGGCGCCGGCGCCGCCGGCACCAGCGGTCTCGGCGGATGGAGCCTGTGGGTCGCCATCGTCGTCGTCCTCGGGTTGGAGGCCAACGCCGTCTTCGGCCAGACCGGCCCGATCACCACGGTGAAGGGCGTCATTTCCAGCAGCCTCGCGCTGACGGTGGTGCTGGGCTTGATCGTCGGCTTGGGATAGGGCGCGGGCGCGCCCCTGCGGGGCGCGTTGGAGTTTGCTTCGCAAACTCTGGTTGGAGGCAAGACATTTCCGCCTTGTGGAAGGCGCGTTGGAGTTTGCTTCGCAAACTCTGGTTGGAGGCAAGACATTTCGGCCTTGTGGAAGGCGCATTCGAGCTTGCTCCGCAAACTCTGGGTGGCGAAGACACACCGGCTTTGCGGGGGCCGGTGCGGCGCTGGCGCTGGGGCTTGAGCATTTGGCGACGGCAAGATAGGCTTTCGCCGTTCGACGCACCGAGCTTCCACCCGTGGCGGAGCAGTTTCCATCCATTGGCCCCGGCGCCATCGCCGCACCGCCGCGGGAGGGCGGTCGCGCATCCTCGCGGTCGCGCGGGCGCGGGCGGTCGGGCGGGTCGAACGTCGCCGTTTCCACGGTGCTGGCGATGTTGTGCGTGGCGTTGGCGGCGGCCGGCTGGTTCATTTTCAACCAACAGCGGGAGCTGCGCGAGAACAACCGGCAATTGGCGGATTACGCCGGGCGCATCGGCGCGTTGGAGGAGCGCCTGCGCATGACGGACGAGTCGCTCTCCGAATCCGACGCGGCAACCGACGACAAGCTGTCGTTTTGGGAAACGGAAATCCGCAAGGTGTGGGATCTCGCCAACAAGCGCAACAAGCGCTGGATCGAGGAGAACCGCGCCGCCATCGCGCAGGCGAACAAGGCGGCCACGGGTGTCGAATCCAGCGTCAACGCCCTCAAGAGCACGGTCGCCCGTCTTGACACGTCGGCGAAGCGACAGCAGGAAGTGGCGGACATGGTCACCGCCTTGGACATGCGCCTGCAGCGGGTGCAGCAGGCGCAGCGGGATTTGGTGGACAAGGTGAACGCGGCCGCGCAGACCGCGTCGCGGGTGCGGGAGAACGAAGAGGACATCGCCGCCATCAACGCAAGCCGCACGACGGTGAGCCGCCGCTTGAAAGAGTTGAAAGACGCCCTGGCGGATCTGGAAGCCCGCGTTGGGAACCTGTCCGTGAGCGCCGCCACGCCCTGAGGCGTTGCCGTGGGGTTCCGCCGCGTTTGCCGGTGCCTCTTGTGCTTCCCACAACCCGGCCGCGGGGCCTTCAATCGGCGGCAGGTGCCGGAGAACCGGCGGCCCGCAACCGCTCGTCCTTCTCCGCCCACAGCGCGTCCACCCAATCGCGCAGGGCGTCGCGATCACCTTCCGGCGTAGGCAGAACGCGGACGTGTACATCGCACACCGGGCGGCGACCGCAGAGGAAATCCCAGAACCCCGGCGCGCCGCCCGGGTAGAGGATGGTGGTGTCCACCACCGCGCGCAGCCGTTCCGCAAGCCCGTCGCGCACCAGCAGCAAGCCGCCCACCTTGGGTTTCAGCAAGGCTTGATAGGGCGAGCCCTGTGCCCGCCGTTTCGCCTCCGTGAAGCGCGTGCCCTCGAGGAAGTTCAACACGCTGGTGGGCCGCTCGCGTATGACCGCGCAGACATCGCGCACGGCGCGCCGGTCCTCCTCGCGCAACGCGGGATTGGCGCGCAGGCGCTCGCTGCCGTACCGTCGCACATAGGGAAAGTCCAGCAGCCACAACGCGACGCCGATGAGAGGCAACCAAATCAACGCCCGCTTGGTGAAGAACTTGAACGGTGGCGTGCGGTGCCGAAAGGCGAACACCAGCACCAGAATGTCCGCCCAGCTTTGATGGTTGCAGACGAGCAGATACCACGCGTCCGAGCGCAGCGCGGGCGAATCGGGCGCGAACTCCAGCCGCAGGCGCACGACCCGCAGCGCGGACGCCATCGCCGCGGCGCAGGCCACCCAGCCGCTCAAGGACGCGGCCAAGCCGTTGCCGCAGACGCGCTTCACTGGCGCGGGTGAGAGGCGCCGCACGGTGCCGAGCAGCAAAATCGGCACGAACCAGAACATCGTGTTCAGCACCAGGAAGCCCAATGCGGCGGCGCCTCGAAGCGTGGAGATCATGGTCTCGCTCTTGCCACCCGCCTATGCTCGCACAGTCGCAGGTGGTTTGAGGTTGCGGCGCTGGCGCTTGGGATGCGCTCGTTGTCCGCCGCGGCGAAAACGCTCGGCGCGGTGGCCGGCGCGCTCGTGGCGGAGGGTGCCTCTCGGCCTGCTGCTGGCGGCCACCTTGACCGGGTGCGCGACGGTGAAGTTCTACGCGCAGGCCGCCTATGGTCAAACCGCGCTCTTGCTTTCGAGACGCGATGTCCAGGCGGTGTTGGCGGATGGGCACACGCGCCCGGAACTCACCGCGCAGTTGCGGTTGGCCGTGTCGCTGTTGCGGTTCGCCGAGGAGGAGCTGGCGTTGCCGGTGGAAGGCCGCTACCGCACCTACGTGGAGCTCGCCGGTTTCCCGGTGTGGAACGTCGTGGCCGCCCAGGAGCTTGCCCTCGCCGCCGTGCCGCGCTGCTATCCGCTGGTCGGCTGCGTCATCTACCGCGGGTTCTTCGCCAAGCGGGCGGCCGAACGGGAAGCGGCTCGGCTGGCGGTGGAACACGACGTGCAGTTGTATCCGGTGGTCGCCTACTCCACGTTGGGTTGGTTCGACGATCCGCTGCTTTCCAGCTTTATCCACTTCGCCGAAGCCGACCTCGCCGAGTTGCTGTTCCACGAACTCGCGCACGGCGTGGTCTACCTCCGGGACGACTCCACCTTCAACGAATCTTTTGCCAGCTTCGTTGGCGCGCAGGGCGCTGTCGCGTGGCTCGCCGCGAACGGCGAGGATGCGCCAACGCATCGTCGCGCGCAACGAACACAGCGGCGGGCCGCGCGGGATTTCGGGCGCTTCCTCGCCCACTGGCGGAATCGGCTTGACGCGCTGTACCGGCAGCCCATCGACGATGCCGCCAAGCGCCTGCTCAAGACGGAAGCCTTCCGGGCGATGCGAACGGCGTACCGCGCCTGTCGCGACCAACTCGGAAACGGGCGCTACGACAATTTCATGGAGGCGCCGCTCAACAACGCCCGTTTGGTCTCGTTCGGCGCCTACGACGACCTGCGGGAAGGCTTCGCCCGCGTCTTCCGCGCCACGGGCGGAGAATGGCCGCGATTCTTCGAGCGCGTGCGCGAGCTCGGCAACTTGCCGAAGACGGACCGCCACGCCGCGCTCGCCGCCGAGGCGAACAGCGCGCCAGTGTGCGGCGGGGCGGCTAGGGCAGGCTGACGCGGGCGAGAACTCGCGCAAGTTTTGTTCCAAGCAAAGCAAAGTCGAGATTCGGTTGCGGTTTGCAAGCGGATCGGCGCGGATTGCATAACGCGTGGCTGATTTCCTACATACAACGCCAAACGCACACGCCATGCTCCGGCCATGCGAATCCCCGCCAAAGGAACAGCGGCCCGCGCGCAGCCGGTGTGCTATGTTGCCGGGCGGTGGCGCTCTCGTCGCCGCCCGCCGAGGAGGTTGTCATGGCCGAGACCGTTTCCGCGGAAATCGAACCGCGAACGCGGGCCGAGCGGCGTTCGCCCGCAGCGTCGCCGCTTCGTCCGTGGCTGCGGGAAAGCAGAGCGCTGGCGGAGTGGCTGGCGTCCTTGGAGGACCAGCCGCCGCCGGGCGAGGACATGCAGCCGATGATCGCCCCGCATGCGGCGGCCATGCGGCATGCCGCCGAAGCACTGGAGTTCCGTTTCCGTGGTCGGCGGGCGGAGGTGGGTTTCGACCTGCCGGTGGTCTTCCGGCTGCGGGACGAGCACGGGGACATGGTGCGTGGCCGTCTCAGCCCGGACGTGTTCGTGGCGTTCGGGGTGGAGCGCGACAGAGGACGCATCGAGTACGACGCGACCGTTTTGCCGCCGCCGGACTTCGTGCTGGAGGTGCTGTCGACGTCCACTTGGAAGCGGGACGCGGGCGCGAAGCTGGACGCCTACGCGCTATTGGGCGTGCGCGAGTGCTTCCTGTTCGACCCCACCGGGCGGCACATGGGGCCACCGGCGCTACGCGGATTCGCGTTGTCGCCGGCCGGAGCACGCCCGTTGCCGGAAGTGCCCTTGGCGGACGGTTCGAGCGGAGTGCGCAGCGAGGCGTTGGGCTTGCTGGCACACGTTTCCGACCATGCGCCGGAAGCGGGCCAAGAACCGGCGCTTGCCTTGCGCTGGCGCGATGCGCAGACGGGCGAAGACTTGCGAACCTACGCGGAGCAGGCCGACGCCCGCGCCATCGCCGAGCGCCGGGCCGCCGATCTCGAGCAGCGGAATCGGGAACTCGAAGCGATGCTGCGGCAGGAGCGGCGAGGCGGTGCCCGCTGATCCATTCATACCTTACAATGCCGGCGTAACACGGCGATTGAGTGAGGCGGAGCTGGGCCGTGGCAAGGCACAATGTCGGCAAGGAAATCGTGACGGGCTCCCGCGCAATCGCCCGCTTCAAGGCAGACGGTCACAAGAGAGGGGCAAATGTCGGGCCAAAAAAGACTGCCACCAGCCAGGTCGGACGTTCCCACGCACCCGCGCCCGCGAGTGCTCAGCATGTTCGAGGAACGCCGCGGCATCGCTTTACGAAGCCTGCGTCCTAAACCTAGTGGTGTGCAGGTGGCGGATTCGCCCAACATCTATCTTGATCACGCCGCGACAACGCCAGTCGAGGCTGAAGTTGCGCGTGCAATGGCCAACTTCCTCACGCGCGAGGGCGTATTCGGGAATCCGCACTCCACGGCTCATCGCTTCGGACAGGCCGCTGCCGAGGCGGTAGAGACGGCACGCCAAGAAGTCGCTGGGTTGATCGGTGCCGATGACGACGAGATCATCTGGACGTCGGGTGCCACGGAGGCAATCAACCTAGCGATCAAAGGCACAATGCTGTCTCGCAGTGGCGCCGGCCGACATCTACTGGTTTCGGCTCTAGAGCACAAGGCCGTGTTGGACACCGCCGACTGGTTGGCGCAGAACGGCATGCGCGTTGACCGCGCGGCACCGAATGGCGAGGGACTCATCACGCCGGCACAAATCGAGGCGCTCATCCGGCACGACACGGTCCTGGTGTCCGTCATGCACGTCAACAACGAAGTCGGCACTATCACCGACATTGCGACCATCGCGCATGTTGTTCACAAACACGGCTGCTTGCTTCACGTTGATGCCGCCCAGAGCGCAGCGCGTCTTCCCATGAACGTTCGGTGCCTAGATGTTGACCTGCTGTCACTTAGTGGCCACAAGATGTACGGTCCGAAGGGCATTGGCGCACTCTACGTGCGTCGCAGCGTACGACCAATGCTTGAAGCACAAATCCACGGTGGTGGACAGGAAGGACGGCTCAGGTCCGGCACACTCGCGACCCACCAAATCGTGGGCCTCGGCGTTGCCGCCCGTTTGGTGCGCGAGCGGCTACAATCAGATGCCACCCATGCCGCAACCATTGACCGGCGGCTTCTAGATTGGATCGGTGAGATCGAGGGAGCAGAGGTCAACGGAAACCAATCGGCCCGCGTTCCAGGGATTCTGAGCGTCGCGTTTCCCGATGTAGAAGCCGAGTCCCTCATGCTTGCACTCGGCGACATCGCAGTCTCCGCCGGGTCCGCCTGCACCACTAGCCAAGTCGAACCGTCGCATGTGCTGCTCGGACTCGGGCTGTCAGAGACAAAAGCGCTGTCATCGATCAGAGTCAGCGCGGGCAGGCACACAACCACAGCAGACATTGACGCGGCCGGTCACCGGCTCCACGAAGCCGTACCGGCCCTTAGGAGTATTGCCGCATGACCGGCCTCACCGTTAAGACCATCCCTGTGAGCCAACACGCAAGGGACGCAGACAACCTGCGGACACTGCCTGCACGACTCGCACGAATCAAGGAAGTTCTGCAACAGGAGTATTGTCGGAGGCACAACCACCCTTGGGTCGTTGCGTTTTCCGGCGGCAAGGATTCCACGCTGCTCTTGCAGTTGACGTGGGAAATGATGGCCGACCTACCGCCTGGGCGACGTCGGCGCCCGCTCATCGTTCTTGGCAATGACACTCTTGTCGAGTCCCCCTTGGTTATGCGCCACCTCCGCACTTCGCTTACGTCCGTTGCGACCGCAGCCGGTTCGTGCGAGCTGCCGATCGAGACACGCGTCACGACGCCTGCCGTAGATCAGACCTTCTGGGTCAACGTTATCGGTCGTGGCTACATTCCGCCGACAAGGAACTTCCGTTGGTGTACGGATCGGATGAAAATCCGTCCCACAAGCCGTATCCTCCAACAGTTCGTGCGGGAAAACGGCGGTGCCATACTGCTCGTTGGAACCCGGCGCAGCGAGTCGCAGACCCGCGGACGCGGCATGGCCCGTCGCAAAGTCTCCGCAACGCGGCTTAATCCACACTCGTCCATTGCAGGGTGCCGCATGTTCGCCCCCCTTGCTGATCTCGACGATGACGACGTTTGGATGGTCTTGATGCAACGCCGGCCGCCTTGGGGCGGAACCCACAGAGACCTGATCTCTCTGTATCGGCAGGCGGCTGGTGGAGAGTGCCCCTTGGTCATCTCCAAGGACGACGCGCCATCGTGCGGTAGTTCCTCGCCAAGATTCGGGTGCTGGACCTGCACTGTAGTGGTGAAGGATCGAAGCCTTCGCGGGCTCATAGATTCTGGTCACGAAGACGCGGGATACTTAACCCGCCTCTATGACTTTCGTGAGTGGCTCATCCAACTTCGGGAAGACGATGGCAACAGGCTTCCTGTGCGCCGCGACGGTAATCCAAGGCACAGATCGGACGGCTCCAGGGTGTTCGGCCCGTTTACGCTCCCAGTCCGTCGCATGATCCTCAAGCGATTACGCACACTACAAGACGAGGTGGGCACAAGCCTCATCACCCAAGCAGAGATCGACTCCATTGAGGACGTCTGGTGGCGAGACGAAATCACGGAAAGTGGCCGTCTTGCCCTCCAACAGTCGTTCGCACACGCATGACACAGATCACGTCTGAAGTGCTCTTGGTCGCCGACCTCTTCACGAAGGGTCGGTTCGCCGTTCCGTGGCATCAGCGCTACTATGACTGGACCGAGGAGCAGGTAGGGGAGCTGCTATTTGACCTAAAGGAGGCCATTGACGAAGGTCGCGCCAGCTATTTTATCGGCTCAATCATGCTGGTGAATACCGACGGTGTTTGGCAGATCAACGATGGCCAGCAGCGCCTCATCACTTTGTCGCTCCTGATAGCCAGGCTCTGTCGCCGCTTTGCGGCGCAACGAGCGTCGGACTCACCTTGGGAGCAGCGGGCCTTGCGGCTTCTGTTCGACCGGTCCGAAAGCGCAACGACGAATCTTGACGACACCACGAGGGATCCACCACGTATTAGACCACCTCGCCAAGATCGGTCGCGGTTCACACAGCTCATTCGAGGCCACGACATAGGTACGAACGGCAAGCTGACATCAGCTTGGAACACAATCGAGGTCTTCGTCGTCGGCTTGACTCTGGCTGAAGCAAGGCGCTTTTTTGAATTCCTCGTGGACAATGTGGAGATCGGCGTGTTGTACGTCCCGATTTCGGAAGATGCCAATGCCGTATTCGAGGCGCTGAACGGTCGAGGAAAGCAATTGGACGATGTGGACCTCATCCGAAATCACCTCTACTCCTACTTTACCGGACCGCAGGACGTGGAGCGCAGGGAGACGGTACACAGCAACTTGGAGAGCGTATTGCCCAACAGTCGAACTGCTAGGCGACGGCAGGAGTACTTCAGATGTTATTTTCAGTGCCGATTCGGCTACCTGCAGAAGACGCGCTTCTACCGAGAGACACGATCCAAGATTCAGTCCAGTGGCGGCCGGCGCAACGCGAGTGACTACGTCTATGCGCTCGTTCGTGAACTCGCTGACCTGCGCTTCGTCGAGCTCTTCAGGACGATTGTCGCCACCAACCCCAATCCGGATTTCCTCGACGCATTTGGGAAGGCATCGCGCACGACGACCAACAAGAGGCGTCTTGTGGATTTTCTCAGCGAGCTTCGTGGTTACAGAGTCGTCCAGCCGCTCGTCTTTGCCCTCCTCCGAAAGTTCATCGAAGCACAGAAGGCCACCCCAGAAGACAGGCGTCGAGTTGCCCATGCCATATACCGCAGTCTCAGCGATCTCGCATCCTTCGTCATTCGAGTTTCCTTCTGCGAAGCCAAATTCGAGCCCTCTAAGTATGAGACGGCCTTCGCCAACTGTGCCATGCGCATCACATCTGTGACGAACCCCACGGACTTGGAGATTCAAACAGACCTCAGAGAATGCGATGAACGCAGTATCATGGACGATGCTCGCTTCGTGACGCAGCTAGCCATTGTCGAAATGAAGGACGCGAGGCGGGCAAAGAGACTCCTCTTCGGGATCAACGCCGCACGGGAGAGGGAGGCGAGAGCGCTCGATTTCAGCGGATGCGCGGTCGAGCATGTTCTTCCCCAGTCGGCGACGTACTGGAGTGGATGGAGCGGATTCCCTAGTGTCGGTTCCGAAGCCGAGCGCTGGGTCTACCGCATCGGCAACTTGACTCTCTTGGGCGACAGCGATAATTTTGCACGACGCCAGTTCAACGCGAGCTTTGCGGCCAAGCAAGAGGTATTCGAGCAGAGTCCGTTCGCGATCACACGGGAGGTTACGTCAATGGAGGAGTGGAACCCCGAAGCGATCACTTCCCGCTCCGAGTCCCTAGCGAAGGCTGCATCGCGAGTCTGGTCCTTCTATGAGGTTCCGACAGCTCGAAGTTCGTCGTCAGGAAGACCATAGCGTTTCCCGTCTCCGGGTCGGCGGTGGTCGATCCGACAGCCGCCGCGGGCAACCGCTAGCCGCCCCGCGAACTCGGTAGTCTGGTCGGACGTCACGCCTTGTCGCCGGTTGGCCTCGCGCCGCTCCACCACGCGGTGCTTGACCCGTTTTCTTCGGCCGCGTCACCAGGAAAACACCCTGCGGGATCAACGAGTTGATCTGTCGAAGCCCAACGTATTCCGTTGCGCTTCGACCGTTCGTGCGGTGAGAGTGCCCAACGCGACCACTGTAGCAAGCGTCGGCGCTTCGGACCGTCGCGAGATGCCCCCTTGGCGACCGCACCTTGCCGATGGCCCGAGGGCAGGCCAAATGGTGGACCCTGCGTGCAGCCAGCGGACTCTGTGTGGTAGATCGTCGCCGTGCTGATCGAGACGCACCCGTGGCGTCGCTAACTTGTTGATGTGACGGCAGTTTCGCCGATTCCGCTATGTGCGTGATCAACGCAATCTGCCTAGATTTCTTTGATGGTATGCTAGAAGGCACGGATCCGACGGTGGCGGCACGGCCGGCGAACGTGCGCCGGTGTGCGCCCTGTCGGCCTTGGTTGAGTCCGCACTAGAGGCTTCGGTTCGAGAGCCTGCGGATGGTCCAAGATTCGGTTGCTTGAGAAGGCCGAGTGGACAAGCATTAAGCTAGACGCAACATCAGAACTGGAGGAGTTACTGAAGTCATGACAACGAAAGTTGAGTACCGGGACGTCCCTCTCGACGATCTCGTGATCGGTAAGGGGCAGGTGCGAACTACGGGCCCTGACAAGGACTTGGATGAACTGGTCGCGAGCATTGACACCTTGGGATTGCTGCAGCCCATCGTCGTCTGTGCGGCGAGCGAAAAAGGGAAGTGGGAGATCCTGACAGGGCAGCGGCGGTTTTTGGCTTGCCAGAGGCTGGGCCGGGGCACGATCACGGCAGCAGTGCTTAGCGAGCGTGTTGAGGAGAGTGAGGCAAAAGCAATCTCGATTACGGAGAACTTGATCCGCCGGCAGCTCTCGGGTCGGGAGCTCAAAGACGGAATCACCTATCTCTACAACTTCTACGGTACTGTCCAAGATGTTGTCGAGGCGACGGGGTTGAGTCACAACCAGGTCCGAAACTATGTCAAATACCCGAGGCTGTTCCCCGAGCTAAAGAAACTGGTTGACGAAGAAGTGGTCGACATCAATGTCGCTGTGAAAGCGCAGGATGCGTCGAGCGATGAACAAGGAGTGGCAGACGCTGATATTGCGGTCAAGCTCGCACGCGAGATGTCTCCCATGACGGGAGTACAGCGCAAGAAGCTTGCGAAGGAGCGTAAGGAGCACCCCGAGAAGCCGGTCGACGAGGCGATTGAGGACGCGAAGACGGGCGGCAAGGTCACGCAGATCGTCGTGACGGTGACGCAGGATACGCACTCGGCGTTGGGGAAGTTCGCGAAAGAAGAAGGAACCACCCAGGACGAAGCAGCAGCATCGTTGATCGAGGAGTCTCTGGTCGGTCGTGGCCTTCTCGATGGCTAGCGATGCATTGGCGAGTTTGAGCAGCCTTGAGCTTGGCCGCCTGCGGCTGTCTGTCGGGTACGGGAGACACAAGGGAGGGCGTCCTATGTCACCGATGGAGGTCGCTGCACTAGTCCGTAGGGCGGTTGATCAAGGAGAGTCCCTAGAGCAGTGCGCTTCCGCCATGCAGCTCGTCGGCACTGGACACGTCGGGAGGTTCTTGCACATTCTGAATCTGCCCGAGGACATTCGGCACTTGGTGGATTGGGGCACTGGTAGGAATTTCATTGGCTTCACTGCTGCGGTCGAGCTCGTGAAGATCGGAGACAAAGCGGCGGAGAGGACCATCGCCGAGGCAATCCTCGGGCATGGGCTCAACAGCAAGGAGGTGCGTCAGGTCGCGCAGCTGCTAAAGCGGTCCGGGAATACGGTAGAGGGGTGCATCGAGGAAGTCGTAGGTATGCGTCAGCGGATTGAGCGACGATACGTCTTCATAGGCACGTTGACTGATGATTGCATCGCTAAACTAGACGGATTCAACCAGACGGCTCGGGATGACATTCTGATCGGGGCAACCGAACACTTGGATCTAGGTGACGTGACGGGGAAGCTCGGGGAGAGGTTCTTCACGCTTGTAGGAGGTGAGTGTTTCGGTGCGTCAATGCGAACAGTTGGCGGAGAGACCGTCGAGGCGAGAATACGCAAATACATCGCAGAGAATGTCGGTGCCGCGAAGTCCTGTCGTTGATGTCTTGGAGAGTGGGGCGGTGTGCCTTGGGCCTCAGGCGGTGTGCGATGGGTACGCGGTCGGAAGGCCGTTTCGCATTCAGACCCATGTACATGACGACCACATGGGCGACTTTGACACCAGCAAGGGGCTACAGGACTTGTACATGAGTCCAGCGACTCGTGCGTTGCTGATTGCAGAACGTGACGCCGAGTTGGAGTATCGGGATAACCTCATAGCAGTTCAGCCGAGCACGCCTCGGCACCTTCCCGACGGTTCTGTGTTGGGCCTCTTGCCGTCAGGTCACATGTTGGGCTCGAGCCAAGTAGCACTGGAACTTCCTGGTGGCACTATGTGTGGTTACTCAGGCGACTTCGGATGGCCACTCGACCAAGTTATCCAAGTGGAGCAACTTGTCGTCGACAGCACCTACGGTAATCCCGGGAGCGTTCGGCAATATAGCCAAGACGAGGCGGAAGCTCGGCTTCTGGAGGTAGTGTGCGAGCGCCTCCGCTACGGCTCGGTGCATATCAAGGCCCACAGAGGGACGATAGAGCGTGTGTTGCATGTCATCTCCGGCAACGTCGGTGTACCATTACTTGGGAGCGCTCGTCTGAGCCGGGAGATTCGTGTCTATCAGGATCACGGATTCGCGGTCGGGGATCTGGACGCAGTAGATTCGGATATGGGGCGTCAAGCGATCAGGGCGCGTTCATATGTTCGGTTATATTCGAAGGGCGATGGCTACGGGAACGAACTGCCGGAAGGGACGACCATCGAGTGTAGTGCTTTCATGGTGCCCGCTGACGAGCCGCTGCTCCGATTTTCGAGTCGCGCCTTTAGGGTGGCATTGTCGAACCACGCGGACTTTGAAGGTACTCTCGCTTATGTCAAAGCAACGGGCGCGAGGACTGTGGTTACGGACAACACTAGGAATCACGGAATTGACTTGGCCGTGGCCATCAATGCCCACCTCGATGGTGTCCGGGCCGAGCCGTCAACGAACGCCCGCGTGCGGTTTTGATTTTTTTGGATTATCAAGGTCGGCTCCAACAACAGCCATGCCACGGAGGCTGGGGGGCCGGCTGCGTTCCTCAATAGGCCAGCGCCGCGCCGGCGTTGCGCGGATCCGAAACGCCGATCAGCGCATCGCCGAGGCGCATCGCGGAGTTGGCGTCGCCAATGCCGAAGTCCATGGCGTTCAGGTTCACATGGCCGCGCTCGGCAAGCGCGTCCAAGGTCTGCGCGGAGAGGGCGCCGGGTTCGTAGACCACCCTGTTCGGCAGCCATTGGTGGTGAAAGCGCGGACGGCTCACGGCGGCCGCCAAGTCCATGCCGTGGTCGATCACGTTCACCACCACCTGCAGCACGGTGGTGATGATGGTGCTGCCGCCGGGGGAGCCGGTGACGAGGAAGGGCTGCCTATCCTTCAACACGATCGTCGGCGTCATCGAACTCAGCATGCGCTTGCCGGGGGCGATGGCGTTGGCCTCCGCCCCGACCAAGCCGAAGGAGTTCGGCACGCCCGGCTTGGCGGAGAAGTCGTCCATCTCGTTGTTCAGCAGGAAGCCCGCCCCGGCGACGACGATCTTGGAACCATAGGCGAGGTTGAGCGTGGTGGTGTAGGCGACGGCGTTGCCGGCCGCGTCCAACACGGACACGTGGGTGGTCTCCGGGCTTTCCTCCGGCCAACGCCGGCCGGCGCCGATCTCTTCGGATGAGGAGGCCTTGTCCGGAGCGTAATTCGCCAGCCGCGCGCTGGCGTACGCTTTGTCCGTCAGCATCGCCGGCACTGTGAAGAAGTCCGGATCGCCCAAGTGTTCGGCGCGGTCGGCGTAGGCGCGGCGTTCGGCTTCAATCATCAAATGCACAGTCTTTGGGTTTTCCGCGCCCATGGTGGCCACGTCGTGCGTTTCCAACATGTTGAGCAATTGCACGAGCAGCACGCCCCCGGACGACGGCGGCGGCATGGAGTAGATTTCGTGCCCGCGGTAGGTGCCGCGAACGGGTTGCCGCCAGACCGAGCGATACGCTTTCAGATCGTCGTGGCCGACGAGGCCGCCGCCACGCTCCATCTCGGCGACCAGCAGGTCCGCCGTGCGGCCGGCGTAGAAGCCATCGCGCCCCTTCGCCGCGATGCGCTCCAACGTCGCCGCAAGGTCGGATTGCTGAAACACATCGCCGGCGGCGTAGGCCGAACCGTCCGATTTGCCGAATTTGGCCGTGCTGGCCGGATATCGGCTGAACTGCTCGCGGTAACGCGCGAACTGCCCCGCGATGTCTTCCGGCAGCGGGAAACCGTCCCGCGCCAGCCGAATCGCCGGGGCGAGCACCTCCCGCGTAGAGAGGGTGCCGTGGCGCGTCAACACGGCGAGCAGTCCGTCCACCGTCCCCGGCACCCCCACCGCGAGATGCGACGCCGTGGAGAGCCCGGCCACCACCTCGCCGGTTTCGTCCAAATACATGTCGCGGCTGGCGCGTTTGGGTGCGACTTCCCGGTGATCATTGACGGCAATGTCCCCGTCCGCCAAGCGCATCACCATGAAACCGCCGCCGCCGAGGTTGCCGGCGGACGGATGCGTCACCGCCAAGGCGAATCCCACCGCCACCGCCGCGTCCACGGCGTTCCCACCGCGCTTGAGCACTTCCAGACCAACTTCGGACGCAAGCGGCGAGCGCGACGCCACCACGCCACGTTCGCCCACCACCGCTTCCGCAATGGGCGTCGGCTCCGCCCCCCACCCGCCGGCGCCGAGCAATGCTGCAACCGCGCCAACAAGCAACAGCTTCGTCAAAAACCGCATTTCCGCCTCCTGTGTTCCCATGTTTCGCTCGGCCTACCAGCCGCCACCCCCCTTACGATTGTCCAGAGTTCCAAGGGCGACTCAGATGTAGAGAAAAAAGCCGCAGTCGGGAAACATCGTCTGCAGCTCTTCGCTCAAGGCAGGTAATCTCTTTGTAGATCTTCTGTCTCCCAAGTCGATCTCCTCATCCCGGATCACACTGAAGAGCATCAGATCAAGTAGGGCGGCTGGCGGCAACGATCTGGACGTCCACCCAACATCGGCGCGGTATCCGGAGACCGCGAATGCCCCGCTCTTCTCCATGAAAAACCGAACGCGATCCTCACTGCAAGCGAGTGTTGAGCAGCCGCTGAAGTGAACGAGGCATCCTCCGCAGTCAAGCTCCGCGAGCTTTTCGATCGGTACGCTCGAAGAGTGCTGCTCGTCGCTTCCCAGCCGAATTTCACCTTCGGCACCGTGCGTTGCGAAGTAGAGAATCGACCCTCTGGCACATTTGTCCCACTCGTTGTGCATCCAGTAGAACAACTCGTCGTCGGTTGCGGCATTGCGCCTTACATAGGTCCACAGGCCGCGCCTGTGCAACATCTGTAGCAGGGGCTCTACGGATGGCTCTTCAGATGGATCATCCGAATAGTGCCAGTGACCCTCAACGCAGTAAATTATGGAACTCACTCGTCACTCCACATGGCCTGTGATGATCTACCGTAACACATGGCGATGGTGGCAATGATCGCTCGTGCCCAGCGTCAGGAGAGATCGACGCTTCGAGCGTGCCGGCCTGCCGCCAATCGTGCGGTGTGCGAAAACCCTTCCGGGGTTGCCACCGTGCTGGCTGCTGAGCAGCGAGTTGCCTTGCCCCGGCTCGCCCCGTTGCTGTAAGTAGCCGGGCGTGCATTCCTCAGTGAGTCCAGGTGGAACCGATCGATGTGGCACCCCATTTCCACAGCTTCATCCTTCACCATGCGCCAGCTCGTCCAAAGCATCGCGCAAGAAACCATCGGGCAGACTGTTCGCCGTTGCGTATCTCGCCCGCCGGTGTTCGCCATCCATGTTCACCGTGCAAAGCGCGCCGCCGTTCGAGTCGCAAAGAACCATCACCGAGCGGCGAGGGGCACCGGGCGCAACGATGGCGACCTCTCCATCAGGCGTTGGGTAGACTTCAAGACGGGTTGGGAATAGCGCGTGCATCCGGCGCAGGATGCGGTCGGCATTGGCCAAGGCAAGCTGCGTTGGGAGGGGATAGCCTTCGTCCGGCGTTGCGCGAAGGTCGTCCAGCGCTTCCTGCAAATCTTGCGGAACCAATGTGTCCCCCGCCAAATCAGTGTCCCCGTTGCTGCCAGAGCATGCCTATCCTCATGAGCCCGTTTGCGACCGTACCACTGCGCCGGCATTCAAGGCGGCGGAACCTCCGAAGGCTACTTCGCCACCAATCAGCGTGGCCAAAACGCGATCTCCATGCAACGCCGCCCGCGCGTGCGCCCAAGGCGCGTCCAGCAAGCACAGGTCCGCCGGGCACCCAACGGCAACCTGCCGGCGAGCCCCGCCCGGCGTCGCCAGCGGAGCGAGGAACAACGCCAGCGCTTGCTCCGGCGTCAGAGCTTCTTGTTCGCCGACGACGGCGCCGGCCGCGGTTCGCCGTGTGACGGCGGCATCCATCGCCGCCCACGGATCCGCGTTGCCGAACGGCGCGTCCGTGCCGCCTCCTAGGGGAATGTCGGCGTCTAGGAATCCGCGGCAGCGGTACAGGTGCGGGTGGTCCGCCGGCCGGACGTCGCGCAGGTACTGGTCGCCGCGTTCGGCGATGAAGTTGGGTTGCGTCACCACGGTCAGATGGCCCGGCGCGGTTTCGGCGTCCCGCAAGAGCTTCATGGCGGCTTGGTCCGTTACCGTCGCGTGTTCGAGACGGTCGCCGGCCATCGTGCCCGCCTCGCGCAACGCGGCGAGCGAAAACACCAGCTCCGTGCGCGTCACGCAATGGATGGCCACTGGTCGGCCGCGGTTGTGCGCGGCCGCGATGCGGGCCCGGAATTGCTCGAAGGGCGGCAGATTGGCGTCGTCGAGCATCAGCTTCAACGAGCCGCGCGGCAAAGATTCGTCGCCCATCAGGTTGACGTGCTGCCAAAGGCGGAGGGTCCCGTAGCGCGTGGCTGTGCGTTCGTTGTTCGTCGGCGTGGTCTCCGTTATGCCGGTGACGCCGAGGCGGGCGAGCGCGCGCGAAGCCGCCTCCATGTCCGCCGTGAACGCGGCCTCGCTCGCCGTGTCGTCCAATTGTTCCCGCAACCACTCGTCGCGCCGGAACAGCTGGCCGCCACGCGCCTCCGGCCCCAGCCGCCGGATGGCTTCCGAATTCAAGAACCACATCTTGCCGGAGCGATGCTGCACGCGAACCGGACGGTGGGGAAGCAGCGCGTCCAGCGCCTGTGGCGTCAACTCGCCGGCCACGGATTCGTGGTAGCCAACACCCCGTATCCAGTCTTCGCCCGGCGCGTTGCGAAGGGCGTCCGCCAGCGCGTCGCGATCGGTCACGTGGGGCGGGCCGCAGCGTGCCGAGCGGCGCGCGGCGGCAAACGCCGGGAGATGAATGTGGTGATCGTGCAGCCCTGGGAGCAGGGCGCCCCCGCCGGCGTTCATCGCCAATTCGTTCGGCGCGGGGATGAGGCGTTCGCCGATTTCCGCGACAACCCCGTGTCGGCAGCGAACGTCCAGCCCCGGTCGCCCTTCCACCTCGGCGTTGACGATCAACGTGGCGGACGGCGGCTTGGTCGCCACCGCTCGGGCGGCGATGTACACGTCAACCGCGCAGTTCGATGGCGATGGAGAGGCCCTCCGCGCCGAGCGCGAAGGCGGCGTCCTCGAAATTGGGCGGGCCGAGCTTCGGCTTTGCGCCGTTGCTGAAGCCGAAGGGCTCCTTGGGAAGCCGCAACAGCCGGTAGTCCATGCGGCCGTTGTCGTTCAAGTCGTGCAGCACCGCCACGGCGTATTCGCCGGGCGGCAGCGCGAACTTCGCGGTCACGGATTCGCCCTTGGCGGGCGTCCATACGCGGGCGAGCGGCTCTTGCCCAAGCCAGTTGTCCTTGGTGTAAACCGCCACGCGCACCTGCCCTTCCGCCGAGCGCACGTTGTTCACCGTCACCGTGAGCGCTGCGGTGGGTGTGTTGCCAACGAGGGCGAACGCGCACAGCGCGACGAGGCACGCGGTCGCAACCGCCCGGCGCGTCACTGGTGTTGCCATGCCACCGTCCTCGCGGTTAGGGGCCGCCGAACGACCCTATGAGAAAGTGGCCCATTCCCAATGGCCATGTGTCTCCAAGGCGGCAAGCGCATGTCATCGCGGCCGGCTGGTTTTTACTTCGCCAACCGGAGCCGTGCTGCGTATTAGACCACGGCGTGATGCGTCCATGCTGCGCTTTGGCTTGGCGGTTCGAAATCGCGGACGACGCCGTTTGTATACTCGATGGATGCAAGTTGTTCGCCTTCCGCTTGGTGATCTCGCGGCGCGTCTGGGCTCGCCGCAGGCCGCGGAGGAATTGTCGGCGGCGGCGGGAGTCGCCTGCGTTCTGCTGGAGGATGCCCTTGCGGTGGTGCCTCCCTTGAGGCATTCCCTGCTGCATTGCCCGGTGGTTGCGGTTCGGCAAGATGCCACGCTGCCGGAGGTGGTTGATGTCGCGGCGGACTCGGAAGCGGAAGCGGAGCGCCTTGTCGAAGCCATCGGGCGTAACCCCGTCGCTGCGACGGTTCTCGTGCAGCTGTTGCGGCATAACGTGGGAGTCGGCGTGGACGATGGCCTGTTCGCCGAGTCGCTCGCGTACTCGAGCCTGCAGCACGGCGCCGAGTTCCGCGCATGGCTGTCCGCATGGCGGTCGCAGGCGCGCAAGCCGCGACCGCCCGCGTCCGCCCCGGCCGCCATCGTCGAACGCGCGGATGGCGAGTTGTGCATCACGCTGAACCGGCCGGAGAAGCGCAATGCCTACGCCGCGGACGTGCGCGACGCGCTCTGCGAAGGCTTGGCCTTGGCGGTTGCGGATGATTCGATTCGCCGCGTGGTGCTGCAAGGTGCCGGTGCCTGTTTCAGCGCCGGCGGCGATCTCGACGAGTTCGGCGCGGCGCGGGACGCGGCGTTGGCCCACGCTTCGCGGATGACGCGCAGCGCGGCGCCGCTCATGCACCGCCTGCGGCATCGGGTGGAAGTGCGCCTGCACGGCGCCTGCATCGGCGCCGGCATTGAACTGCCCGCCTTCGCCGGGCGCGTCGTGGCGCGCGAGGACGCCTTCTTTCAACTCCCGGAGGTGGGCATGGGGTTGATTCCCGGCGCCGGGGGCACGGTGAGCATCCTCCGGCGCATCGGCCGGCGGAGGCTCGCCTACATGGCGCTCACGGGCGCCCGCGTGACGGCATCGACCGCGTGGGCGTGGGGGCTGGTGGATGCGGTGGAGTGAACCCGCTGGCCGGGCTGTGAGACCATGCGCTGAACTTCCGTCGGGGCCGGCGATGACGCGACATTGCGGTCGCTCTTTCTTCTCGTTCGCGCTGCTGGCTAGCGTTCTGGCGTGGCCATGCGCCGCGCAGAATACGGCGGACGCCTGCGCCACCGGCGCGTTCGCCTTGCGAGCGGACTATCCGGGTGCCCGCCTCAGCGCCTGCGAAGTGGTGGCCGCCAACGAAGTGCGCGTGTACATCCGCCCGGAGGACAGCGGCAAGATCAACCCCAGCCCGTGGTACGGCTTCCATGTGCGGGCGGTGGATGCCGCGCAACGGGGCGCGCTCACGGTGCGCTTGCACTACGGGGAACACCAACACCGCTATTGGCCCAAGGTGAGCGCCGATGGCAAAACGTGGGAGGCCCTGCCGGATGGGGACGTGCGGCTGATCGACGGCAACGCGGTGCTGCGGCTGCGCCCCACTGCGGACGGGCTGTTCGTGTCCGCCGGCGAGAATCTGAACAACGCCTTCTACGCCGAGTGGCGCGAGCAAGTGGCCGGAATGGCGGACGACCTTCGCTGGGGGGAAATCGGGCGGTCGCCGGGCGGCAAACCGATCCACGCGCTCGCGGTCCACGAGAACGCGCCGAATTACCTGTTGCTGCTCGGCCGGCAACACCCCCCGGAAGTCGCCGGCGCGTTGGCGCTGACGCGATTCGTCGAACGATTGCTCGAGGCGCGGGCAAGCGCCTGCCCGGAACCGCAGCCACGCTGCTGGTTCTTCCGCACGCACGGCATCATCGTGGTGCCCAACCTGAACCCGGACGGCGTGGATGCCGGGCATTGGCGGCACAATCTGGGGCACACGGACCTCAACCGCGACTGGGGCAAGTTCACGCAACCCGAAACCCAAGCAGTGCGCGGTTTGGTCGCCCGTCTGGAAAGAGGGCGCCGCCGCCCCCGGGTGGTGTTGGACTTCCACTCCACCCGGCGCAACGTCTTCTTCACCCAGGATGCCGCGGCGCCAACCCGCCCAGCGGAGTTCACGGCGCGCTGGCTGGCCGCTGCGGGCGAGAAAGCCGGCGTCTACGCGTTCGAAAACGCCCCCCGCCGCCTCACGGAGAACGGCACGGCGAAGAACTACTTCCACCGCCGCTTCGGCATTCCCTCCATCACGTTCGAGGTGGCGGACGAGGAGGATCGCTCCGCAATCGCCACCTCCGCCGCCGCTTTCGCGGACGCGTTGGTGGAAGTGCTGGCGGCGGCGGACGCGGCGCCGCCCACGCCGTGCGCGGACTTCTTCTGCCACATGGCCAGCGCCAACGCGGCGTCTTTGGTGATGTTGACGGAGGAGGGCTTGCTCGACGCGCCACTGGCGGCGCGCATCGCCGACGCCGCCGCGTGGGTGGTGGAGGAGCAGGCGCGCCCGGGCGCCGCACGTGCGGCCAACTATTTGGATTTCGAGAAGCGTCTTGTGGAACTGGCCGGCGTGGAGGCGGCGAACGTCCACATGGGGCGTTCGCGGCAGGATTTGCACGGCACGGCGCGGCGCATGTTGGCGCGCGCCGAGTGGCTCGCCGTGCTGCGCGAACTGCTGGGCGCGCGCCGGAAGATCGTGGCGCTCGCCGAGGCGCACGCGAACACGCCCGTGCCGGCGTACACCCACGGCGTGCAGGCGCAGCCGACCACCTTCGGCCACTACCTCCTCGCGTTCTCCGCCGCGTTGCGGCGCGACGCCGAGCGTCTGCGCGAAGGCTATCGCCGCGTCAACCGCAGCCCGCTGGGGGCCGCCGCCCTCGGCACGTCCGGGTTCCCGCTGAATCGGGCCCGGCTGGCGGCGTTGCTCGGCTTCAACGCGCCGGTGGAGAACAGCTACGACGCGAATCTGGTGTCCAGCGCGGACTACAAGCTGGAACTCGCCGGCGCGCTCGCCCAATCCGCAGTGAAGGTGGGGCAGTTCGCGCAGGACGTTCACGCCCAGTATCAACACCCGCGGCCGTGGATCGTGCTGGATCCGGCCACCACAAGCCGCAGCAGCATCATGCCGCAGAAGCGCAATCCGCGGCCGCTTGACCGGCTGCGCAGCGCCGCGAGCGCGGTCGTGGCGAAGGCCCATGCCATCACCTTGGCCACGCACAACGCGCGCACGGGCATGCACGACTACCGGCGGGTGGAACCGATCCGCGAACTCGCCGCCGAGGCGAAAGCGATGTTCCGGCGCTACGCGGCGTTGGCCGAATCCATCGGCGTGAACGCCGAGCGCGCCGGCGGGGAACTGGCGCGCGGCTTCTCCACGATGACGGAAGTGGCGGACACGCTGCTGCGCGAGGCGAACGTGCCGTTCCGCACCGCGCACGCCTACGCTTCCGCGCTAACCGACCTCTGCCGGGCGCAGGGACGCGGCGCGGCGACGCTCACGGACAACGAACTGCGCGACGTCTACCGCGCGGTCGTGGGCGGGAAGATGCCGGTGGCGCCGGCGGTGGTTCGCCGCGTGCTGGATCCCGCCGCGCTCATCGCCGGCCGCCGTGGATTCGGCGGCCCGCAGCCCGCCGAGATGCGGCGTTCGCTCGCCGCGCACCGCGCGAGTTTGGCCGAGCAGGAGGCTTGGCTGCTCGATGCGGAGGCGGCTCTCGCCAAGGCGCGCGTCGAGCTGCGGGCGGCGTTCGCAAGGGTGCGCTTTGGCGCGCAGTGAAGACGACCGCCCAACGCGCCAGTTCCGTGTCCATCGCCGCCTTCGATCACGTTGCCATCCCGATCGGCAACGTGGACGCCATGCTCCGCTTCTACGAGCGCTTGGGGTTCGAGGTGCGCGACGCGCAGGCGCCGTTGTTCTACGCGGTCCACTTCGGCGCGCAGAAGATCAACTTCCACGGGCCGCGGGCGTGGCGTTCGCCCAAGTTCACCTTGCGCGGACCGGCGGCACAGCCGGGCTGCGGCGACTTCTGCTTCGTGTGGAGCGGCACCGAGGTGGCGCTCGCGGCCCGCCTTGCAGCAGTGGACGCGCCCATTCTCGAAGGCCCCGCGCGCCGCGACGGGGGCCGGGGCGAAACCGGCGTCAGCGTCTACATCCGCGACCCGGACGGCAATCTCTTGGAGTTCATCCGCTACCCGGATTGAAGCACCGCGGCGGCGGCATCGGCCACCCGGGTGCCGGCGAAGAACCGCGGATTCGTCTTGCCCCAGAATCGCACCGGGTTCTCGAACACGAAGCGGCGGAAGCCGGAATCGTCGATGCGCCCGTCCTCCACCAGCTCGTAGGCTTCTGGAAGCACCTGCGCCATGTCCGGCACGTCGAAATGGCCGATGTCCGAACCGAACAGCGTCTTGATCTCGGCGGCCAACGGGTTGTATTCGCGCTGGAAAGCCCAAGCGTTGCTGGTGTCGTCGGCTTCGCAGCCGAAGTAGAACGGCGCCACGAACAGCTGCGCGAAGTCCTCCACGGAGGCGATCGCGCACGCCGCGTAGTCGTCGATGTCGTCCACGCCGCCGGTGGTGGCCGCGCCGCCTTGGGTGCCAATGCCTTTGCCGGCGCGAATGGCCGCGGCCATTTCCGGCGGCGCGTAGCGTGCGGCCAGCGTCGCCAGCAGTTCCGCATCCAAGTTGCCGGGATTCACCGCTTCGAGCGCTTCGCGGTTGCGGATGTGCCAATGCCCGACGAGGTCGGCGTAGAGCAGGCAGGCGAAGCCGACGCCGCCTTCCAAGAACGCGAAGTTGAGGCCGGGGAAGCGGCGCGTCACGCCGCCGAGAAAGATGGCTTTGCAGACGGCTTCGGAAGCCGCCGCGAAGTGGCCGATGTGGTTGTAGCAGAAGTTGGAGGGCGATATGCGAAAGGCGCGCCCGCGCGAGCCCCTGTGGAAGGTGGGCGACACCGACAGCTCCGCGCACTTGCGCCACACCGGGTCGTAGTCGTAGGCGCTGTCCAAGCCGATGCAGTCGTACCACACGGCCAGATCCGCCGCCTCCGGGCGTTCTTCGGCGACCTTGGCCACCGGCCGGTCGATCATGCTGTTCAGCATCACGGCTTTGAGGCCCAATTCGCCCACGGCGTGTTCCAGCTCGGCGACGGCTTCCTCGGGATGGTGCATGGGAATCACCGCCGCCGGCGTCATGCGCTCGGCGAGCGGCGCGAACAGCTCGGCTTGGTAGACGTTGAACGCCCGGCACGCCGCCACGCGCGCTTCCGCGTCGTTGACGCGCGGCAGTCCCAGGCCCATGGTGGGGAACAGGATGGAGAAGTCGATGCCGAACTCGTCCAAGCGCTCGTAGAGCAGCTTCGGCATCATCGCCGTGGCGCGGTCGCGGGTGTTCTTGGTGGGCGCGCCCCAAAACGCCTCTTGGGCGATGTTCTCGCGGCGTCGCTCGCCCGGCGACATGCGTAGCGCGCGGCCCACGCGGTCGCCGTTGATGCGCATGGCGCGCACCGCGGCTTCACCGCCGATCTTGCGCAGCGCCTCGGCAACCACCGGCCCGTATTCCAGCCAGTGGCCGTCGGCGTCGATCACCGGATGACCGAGGCTCGCCCTCAGTTTCGCGCCCTCGTCCGCCATTGCTGCCTCCCCCACTCGAATGTTCGGCAATCGTCTACGCGCCACAGCCACGCGCGTCAAGGTGGCGGCCTCGTAGCGACCTCCCCAGCTTGGGCCAAGAGTTGGTGGACGATGTCGTTCGACAGGCGGAAACCGCCTGCCTGCAGCCGTTCAATCAAAGGCCGAATCTCCGCCACGAAACCGCGCCTTTTCGCTTGAATCAACACACCACTGGTGCCCATGACTGTCAAACCATTTGCCTTTGCACACGACCGCGCAGCCAGATCGTCTGTCAAGACCAGTGCTGACACGGCCTGCGCGTACGTCAACGTGGTTGCCTCCCCCGCGTCCAAGTCCGCGAAGATCGGATCGGCTTCAACAGGGACGATCGAGACCCAGCCACCGTCCACGGCGGTTTCGAGCTCTGCCGCGCCAGGCAAGCTCTTTCGAGCGCCCATCTCGTCCCGCACCGCACCAGTCACGTCGACTGTACCGAAGACCCGTTGAAGCAACTCGAATTGGCCTGCGGTAGCGAGGCCGATCAATGTGCTCGCATCTGCTGCTACTCGTCTGCTCATCAGCTATCTCCGTCAAGTGCGCCTATATTTCGGTTGTCAATCAAGAGGTCGGATTGCGCGATTCCACTGTGCCCGCCACCACGGTGTAACGGCGGATCCGGTGTTTGCTGGGATTCCGCGGGTGCTATTGGTTCAGTGTTAAGCTATGTTTTAGTGCATATAAAACAGCATGTTATATCGGATTCTTTACGGCTCATCGCCCCCAAACCAACTGTCAAGCGCAGCAACATCCTCGCGCACTGTGTCCGCCCCTCGCACGACCGGTATGCCCAGTCGAGAGAGGTGGACTATGAAATCCGCTATCGGCCTTCCAGAAAGCCGAGCGGCCCTGCCCAACGACATGCCCCCATCCTTATATAGCGCGGCCGCCAAGGCCAAGCGGACCCCCGGTTCGGCAAGCAACGAGTCGTCGCTGAGATGCACCAACAACGCTTCCGGCCGCTGGCGGCTCAAGACCATCACGGGTTGATCTCGTGCGTCCCTTAGCGCTGCCCTCGGCCAGTGCATTGACGACTACGGCACGGTCCTAGATCCGTTCGCCGGGGTCGGCACCACCCTCGTCGAAGCGGACCGGGCTGGCCACGAAGCCATCGGCTTTGAAATCAATCCTTACGCGGCCTTCGCCACCCGAACCAAACTCAAAGCCCACCGGATCAAGCTGGCAGCGCTTAGCGACGCCATCCGAGCGTGCCGGGAGTTTCTTCATGACGCTGAAGCCAAAGGGGCCGCGCCACGCACGAAACCGCCGGCGGGCTTCCGCACCCGATCGCCGTTCTACAGCCCGAAGGTGCTGAGCAAGGTGTTGCTCGTCCAGGACTTCATCGCCAGTCAGCAAACAAAGGCGGTGGCCGATGTCTTCCGTCTGGCGTTCGCCGCCACGATGGTGGAGTACTCGAACTACTCCTACGAACCCAGCTTGGGGCGCAAGTCCGCGGTTGGCCGACCGGAGGTCGAGGATTTTCCAGTCACGGAGACCATCGCGGGCAAGCAACGTTGATGGCGGAAGACGCCAGTTGGTACCGCAGAGTGCGCAACGGTCGTCGCAGAAAGGACGGCCGCGTCTTCTCCGGGTCGTTCTTTGATGGATGCCGCGCACTCCCGCGCGAGAGCGTCGACCTGGTCATCACCTCCCCGCCTTACCTGAATAACTACCACTACAATCGAAACACGAGGCCGCACCTCTACTGGCTTGGGTTCTGCAGTTCCCCGCAGGACTTGAAGCGCCTCGAAGCGTTGAACTTTGGCACCTATTGGCAAAACGCCAGAGACCGGGAACGAATCGACCTCGCCCCTGAAATTCAGGATCGGGAAATCCTTGACGCCATTGAAGAAGTGCGGGCCAAGCATCCCGAAAAGGGGGTTTACGGCGGATCGGGCTGGGCCAACTACGCCACCCTCTACTTCAACGACTGCGCAAGGTTCGCCGCTGGCGTGAAGCGGTGCCTGCGGTCCGGTGCCACGGCGCTGGTGGTCATCGGCAACAGCATCCTGCAAGGGGTGCAGATTCCCACGGATCGCTTCCTCGCCAAGATTGCCGAACGGAAAGGATTGGAGGCCACCAAAATTCACGTCCCACGCAACACCAGAGTGGGGAACAGCATCATCGACTCGCCCGTGCGCGCCGCCAAGGCCGCGAACGGTGCCCGCCTTTACGAATCCGTGGTCGAACTGCGCCGTCGCCCATGACAACTCGGTTGTACGACCCCCTCACCTACGAAAACCTCATGCTGGGGCTGATTATGCGCTTCGAGCAAGAGCACACGGTCGATCTCGATTCCGAATCCGCCATTGCAAACGTCCAAGGCGCTACGACGAACACCTCGCCGACGGCCTTCCGATCGGCTCCGGCATCATCGAAGCGGGTTGCAAGAACGTCGTCGGCCAGCGCATGAAATGCACCGGCATGCGCTGGAGCGTCGCCGGCGCCAACCCCGTGCTCTGGCTCCGCTGCGCCCGACTGGGCGGATGGTTCGACCGGTATTGGGAGGACCGGGTTGCCAAACTCGCCGCGTGAAGCCCAAATGTGAACGACTACTGACCTACGATTTGTCGCACACCCGGCTGGACATCGCAGGCTGCAAACGCGGCGGGGTTCCACTATGCTATGCGCTTCGTGGTCCTCTCCGCGCCTTTGAACCACCCAAGCTCCTGACCCGGAGGTTGCCAGTGCCCATCTACGAGTACGCCTGCAATTCCTGCCCGCACCGCTTCGAGACCATCCAAAAGGCCGCCGAGGAACCTCTGCGCGATTGTCCCGAGTGCGGCGAGCCGGCGTTGAAGAAGCTGCTTTCGGCACCGGTTTTCCGGCTGAAGGGCAGCGGTTGGTACGAGACGGATTTCAAGACCGGCGACAAGCGCAACGTGGTGGAGAGCGGCGACGCCAAGGGGGACGACTCGGCGGCTTCCAACGGCGGGGGTGAGGAAGGCAAGAAAGCGGCGGACGCCGCCACCAAGGGCGAAACGACGGCCAAGCCCGGCGCCGGCGGCGATTCCGCTTCGCCTGCGAAGGAGAAATCCGCCAGCAACGCCAAGACGTCCGGCGGCGCGGGTGGGAAGGCCGACGCTCCCGGCGGCAAGCCGAAACAGCGGCCCAAGCCGAGCGACTAGGCTGATCGGGATGCGAACTTGCTATTGCGGAGACGTAAACGCCGGGCATGTGGGCGAGGTCGTCGAGCTGGTGGGCTGGGCGCACCGCCGCCGCGACCACGGCGGCGTCATCTTCTTGGATGTGCGCGACCGCGCCGGCATCGTGCAAGTGGTGTACGACCCGGACACGCCGTCGAGTTTCGCCGTCGCCGACCGCGTGCGCAGCGAGTATGTGCTGCATCTGCGTGGGCGGGTGCGGCGGCGTCCTCCCGGCACCGAGAATCTGGAGATGAAAACCGGCGAGGTGGAGGTGCTCGGCGAAGCGCTGTCGGTGTTGAACAAGTCCGAACCACCGCCAATTCAGCTCGACGAACACGTTGAGGTGGGCGAGGACGCCCGCCTGCGCCACCGCTATATTGATCTGCGCCGCCCGCAAATGCAGGAGCGGCTGCGGCTGCGCGCCCGCGCCGCCAGCGTCACGCGGCGCTTCTTGGAGGACGAAGGGTTTTGGGAGATCGAAACCCCCACGCTCACCAAGACGACGCCCGAGGGCGCCCGCGACTATCTGGTGCCGAGCCGCACGCAACCGGGGCAGTTCTACGCGCTGCCGCAATCGCCGCAGCTGTTCAAGCAGCTCTTGATGATGGCGTCCGTGGACAAGTACTACCAGCTTGCCCGCTGCTATCGGGACGAGGATCTTCGGGCGGACCGCCAGCCGGAGTTCACGCAGATCGACATCGAAGCGTCTTTCGTGGAAGAGGCGGACGTGATGGCGTTGTCCGAGCGGCTGGTGAAGACGCTCTTTCGCGAGGTCAAGGGCGTGGAACTGCCGGATTTTCCGGTCCTCACCCACGCCGAGGCCCTGTCGCGCTACGGCACGGACGCGCCGGATCTCCGCAATCCGCTGGTGCTCGTTGATGTCGGCGACTTGCTGCGCGAGTCCGCGTTCCAAGTGTTCAGCGAACCGGCCAACGATCCGGACGGGCGCGTGGCCGCCTTGCGTGCGCCGGGCGCCGCGAGTAAGCTGACGCGCCGCGAGTTGGACGGCTATGTGGACTTCGTTGGCCGCTACGGGGCCAAAGGACTGGCCTACATCAAAGTCAACGACCGCGCCGCCGGCATGGACGGCCTCCAGTCTCCCATCCTCAAGTTCCTAACGCCGGAAACGGTGGAGGCGGTGCTAGCCCGCGTTGGCGTCCGAACCGGCGACATCGTGTTCTTCGGGGCGGACGCGGCGCAGGTGGTACACGATGCGATGGGGGCGTTTCGCAACGAGCTCGGCGACGCCTTGGGCGTGGTCGAGGATCGCTGGGCGCCGGCGTGGGTGACCGAGTTTCCCCTGTTCGAAGCCGGCCGCGAGGGGCTCGCCGCAGCCCATCACCCGTTCACCCGGCCGGCCTGTACCGCAAGCGCGCTGCGCGAACGGCCGCGCCAAGCGCAGGCGTGCGCCTACGATTTGGTGTTGAACGGCGTGGAGGTGGGCGGCGGATCGCTGCGCAATCACGACGCCGACACCCAGCGGGCGGTGTTCGAGGCGCTCGGCATCGGCCAGGAGGCGGAAGTGAAGTTCGGCTTTCTGCTGGACGCGCTGACGCTCGGCTGCCCGCCGCACGGCGGCATCGCCCTCGGCTTCGACCGGCTGGTGATGTTCCTTGCCGGCACCGAGAACATCCGCGACGTGCTGGCGTTCCCGAAGACGCAGTCGGCGTCCTGCCCCCTGACCCAAGCGCCGAGCCCGGTGGACGCGCACCAGTTGCGCGATTTGCACATTCGGCTGCGTTGACGGACGCGGACGGCGGGGCGAGACGGGAGCGAGACAGGAGCGGGAGCAGTGGCCGGGCACTCCAAATGGGCGAACATCAAGCACCGCAAGGCGCGGCAGGACGCCAAACGCGCCAAGGTGTGGACCAAGGTGCTGCGCGAACTCACGGTGGCGGCGCGGCTCGGCGGCGGCGTTCCGGGGGACAATCCGCGGCTGCGTGTCGCCCTTGACGGCGCGCTGGCGGTGAACGTCCCGCGCGACACGATCGACCGCGCCATCGCCCGCGGCGTCGGCGGCTTGGCCGGTGGCGACGTGGAGGAATTGGTGTACGAGGGCTACGCGCCGGGGGGCGTCGCCGTGTTGGTGGAGGTGATGACGGACAACCGCAACCGCGCCGTGGCCGCGGTGCGCCATGCGTTCAGCAAGCACGGCGGCAATCTGGGCACCGACGGCTCGGTGGCCTACCTGTTCAACAAACAAGGTTTGGTGACGGTGGCCGGCGGCGACGAGGAAACCGCTCTGGAGGCCGTCTTGGACGCCGGCGCCGAGGACCTCGAGACCGAGGACGGCGTGCTCTCCATCACCACGCCGCCCGACCAGATTGGCGCGGTGGTGGACGCCTTGAAAACCGCCGGCATGAAGGCCGATCACGCCGATTTGGCGATGGTGCCCACCACCACCGTGGCTTGCGACGAGGACACCGCCGCCAAGGTGCTGCGCCTCATCGACGCCTTGGACGACTTGGACGATGTGCAGAACGTCTACTCCAATCTCGAATGGAACGCAGCGGTTGCCGCCGGCTAGCGCGCCCGGCAATCGCCGCGGCGACCGCCGCGTGCTCGGCATCGATCCCGGCTCGCGGCGCACCGGCTATGGCGTGGTCGCGGTGCGTCGCGGCGCGCTGGCGCATGTGGCGAGCGGCTGCGTGGAGACCGCGGACGGCCCCTTCGCCGGCCGCTTGGCGGAGATCTACCGCGACGTGGGCAACGTTATCGACGCCCATGCGCCGGAGGAATTCGCCATTGAAGAGGTCTTCCTGGCGCGCAACCCGGCCTCCGCCCTCAAGCTCGGGCAAGCGCGCGGCGTGGCGATCGCCGCCGCGGTGGGCGCTGGACTGCCGGTGCGCGAGTACGCGAGCCGCGCCGTGAAGCTGGCGGTGGTGGGCACCGGGCGGGCCGAGAAGGCGCAGGTGCAATACATGGTGCGGGCGTTGCTTGGTTTGGCGGCCACGCCGGCGCCGGACGCCGCGGACGCGCTTGCGGTGGCCATCTGCCACATCCATGCCGACCACGCGGCGCCGCAAGGTGTCGGCGACCGCGCGGTGGCCCTGTGATCGCTCGACTGCGCGGCAAGCTCGTGGAACTCGCGGAACCCGTCGCGGTGATCGACGTGGGCGGCGTCGGCTACGAAGTGGAAGTGACCGCCGGTGCCGCCGCCCGGCTGGCCGCCAGCCCGGACGAGGCGGAGGTGTGTACGCATCTGGTCGTGCGCGACGATGCCCAAGTTCTGTTCGGCTTCGCCAGCGTTGCGGAGCGGACGCTGTTTCGGTCGTTGATCAAGGTGGCGGGCGTGGGGCCGAAACTCGGCCTCGCGCTGCTGTCCGCGGTGACGCCGGATCAGTTCGCCGCGGCGGTGGCGAGCGGCGATGTCGCCGCCATCACGCGCGTTCCCGGCATCGGCAAGAAGACCGCCGGCCGCTTGGTGATGGAGTTGCGCGACAAGGTGGACGGGGCTGCCGTTGCCGAGGCCGTGGGCGGGGAAAGCTCTGCCGCCCGGGAAGCCGCACTCGCCTTGGTGACGCTCGGCTACCGGGAACGCGACGCCGCGCAGGTGGTGCGCGAAGCGGCGGAGGGATTCGCCGGCGAACCCGGTGTGGAAGACCTCGTCCGCGAAGCATTGCGTAGACTGGCGGCATGAGCGTGCAACCGGATCGCGTCACCTCGGGCGCCGCCGCGGTGGACAACGGCGACGACGAACAGCGCTTCGACCGCGCCTTGCGCCCGCAACGGCTGGCGGAGTACATCGGCCAAACGGCGGTGAAAGAGCAGATGGCGCTGTTCATCGAAGCCGCCCGGCGGCGCGGCGACTCCCTCGACCACACGCTGATTTTCGGGCCGCCCGGCCTTGGCAAAACAACGCTCGCGCACATCGTCGCCAACGAGATGCGGGTGGCGTTGAAGCAGACTTCCGGGCCGGTGTTGGAGCGGCAGGGCGACTTGGCCGCCCAGCTGACCAATCTCGACGACGGCGACATCCTGTTCATTGACGAAATACACCGCCTGTCGCCGGTGGTGGAAGAGATCCTCTACCCGGCGATGGAGGACGGCAAGCTGGACATCCTGATCGGCGACGGGCCGGCGGCGCGCTCCATCAAGCTGGAGCTCAAGCGGTTCACCTTGGTCGGCGCGACCACCCGCGCCGGCCTGCTCACTTCGCCGCTGCGCGACCGCTTCGGCATCGTCCAGCGGTTGGAGTTCTACGATGCGCGCGAACTTGCGGAGATCGTCACCGTGTCGGCCGGCAAGCTGGGCATTCCCGTCGACGCCGTGGGCGCCCAGGAGCTGGCGCGCCGCGCCCGCGGCACGCCGCGCGTGGCCAACCGCCTGCTGCGGCGCGTGCGCGACTACGCGGAGGTGAAAGGCGACGGCACCGTCACCAAACAGACCGCGGACGCCGCGCTTTCCATGCTGGAAGTGGACGAGCGGGGGCTGGACGGCATGGATCGGCGCGTGCTCGACGCCATCGCGCGCAAATTCGACGGCGGCCCGGTGGGGGTGGATTCGCTGTCCGCGGCCATCAGCGAGGAGCGGGACACCATTGAGGACGTGATCGAGCCGTTCCTCATTCAAGAAGGGTTGGTGATGCGCACGCCGCGCGGCCGGGTGCTCACGGAATCCGCCTACCGGCATTTGGGGGTGATTCCCAAGCGGCCGGCGGGCGCGCAGCCGGAACTGGATTTCTCCAACGCCCAAGCCCGCGGCGGGGCAGCCGGTGCCGATCCCGCAACGGACAGGTAGACCAATGTCCGACCCCATTTCCATCACGGACTTGATCCTCAACGCCAGCCCGCTGGTGCAGTTCGTGATGCTGCTCTTGGCGTTGGCGTCGGTGGTTTCTTGGGCGCTCATCTTTCAGCGCTGGTTCGCCTTGAACCGCGTCCGCCGCGAGATCGACGATTTCGAGGACGAGTTCTGGAGCGGCATAGACCTCAACCAACTCAAGACGGACTTGGACGGGGAGGAAGCACACTTGAGCGGCGCCGAGTCGGTCTTCCACAGCGGCTTCGGCGAATACCAGCGCTTGGCGGCGCAGCCGGACACGGACCCGGACGCCGTGATGCAGAACGTGCAGCGCGCCATGCGCGTCGCCGTCACCCGCGAGGAGGAGCGCCTCGGCCGCCACCTGCCGTTTCTCGCCACGGTGGGTTCCACAAGCCCGTACATCGGCTTGTTCGGCACCGTCTGGGGCATCATGAACTCGTTTCGCAGCCTCGCCGGCATGACGCAGGCGACATTGACCGCCGTGGCGCCGGGCATTTCCGAAGCGTTGGTGGCCACGGCGATGGGCCTGTTCGCGGCTATTCCGGCGGTCATCGGCTACAACCGCTTCGCGGCGCGGGTGGAGATCCTCATGCGCCGCTACGAAGCGTTCGCCGACGAGCTCGCCTCCATTCTGCACCGCGTCGCCCACGCGGCGCCGGGGCGTTGAACGATGGCCGCGCGCCGCCGCCCCATGTCCGAGATCAACGTGGTGCCCTACATCGACGTCATGCTGGTGCTGCTGGTCATCTTCATGGCCACCGCCCCGCTCTTGGCGCAGGGCGTGAAGGTGGACCTGCCCAACGTGGACTCCAAGCCGCTGCCCGTGGACGAGGAGGATCCGCTGGTGATCAGCGTGGACGCCAAGGGCCGGATATTCGTCAACACGGGCATGCCGCGGGCCGGCCCCGGTGGCGATCTCGGCACCCGCGCCACCATCTTCTCGCTGGAGGATCAGGTGCGGAAAATCGTCCGCGCGCGGCCCGACATTCCAGTGTTCGTGCGCGGCGACCAGGGTGTTGCCTACGGGCAGGTCATTCGCGTGATGGCCGTGCTGCAGCGCGCTGGCAAAGCGAACGTGGGCTTGATGACGGACCCCGTTGAAGACTTGGGCGCCGGCGCGGGCGGGGAAGAATAGCCGTGGCGCGCGAATACGTCTTGCCGTTGCTGCTTGCGTTGTTGCTCCACGCCGGCGTCGCGGCCACCTTGGCCCACGGTTGGGAGCGGACGCCGGACGCGCCGCGCGTGGTGCAGCCCAAAGCCATTGAAGCGAAGCTGCTGGTCATTGACAAACCGGTGGCGAAGCCGCCGGCGCGGCCCCTGCCGGCCACGCCGCCACCGCCGAAACCCAAGCCGAAGCCGCAGCCCAAACCGACGCCGACCCCGAAGCCGCCGCCGCCGAAGCCCGATGTGGACGCCGAGGCGCGCAAGCGGGCCGAGGCGCAGGCGCGTTTGCGCGCCATTGAGGAGGAGGCCACGCGGCGGGCTTTGCGGGACGAAGCGGCGGACATCGAGCAGCGCGTGGCCGAGCAGGCGGCCATGACCTATGTGCAGGCCATCAAGCGCGCCATCAGCCGCGAGTGGACGCGCCCGCCCAGCGCGCGCAACGGCATGGTGGCGCGCCTCATGCTGCACTTGGCGCCGACCGGAGAGTTGCTGTCCGTGCAGCTGGTGACCTCGAGCGGCAATGCTCCCTACGATCGCTCGGTGGAACGCGCCATACGGAAAGTGCGGCGGTTCGAGGTGCCGAAGGATCGACGGTTGTTCGAGGCCGAGTTCCGTCGGTTCACCATCTTGTTCAAACCGGAGGATCTGTTGCGGTGAAAATGCGCGCGCGTTTCGTTGAGGTGGGCCGGACGCTGGCTCGTGTTGGTGGCAAGTCGATCGCCTTCGGCGCGCTCGCGTTGTGTTTCGCCAAGGCGCACGGACTGGAGATCGTGGTCACCGAAGGTTGGGACAGCCCCACCAAGATCGCGGTCGTGCCGTTCGGCGGCCCGTCGCTGCCCGGGGTGGATCTGGCCGCCGTCGTCGCCGCGGATTTGCTGCGCAGCGGCCAGTTCGCGGTGCTGCCCAGCGAGGACATGCTGTCGTTGCCGGATTCCGTGGAAGGCGTGTTCTTCCGCGACTGGCGGCTGCTCGGCATGGACTATCTGCTCATTGGGCGCGTCGCGGTGGCAGCGGGCGCGTCCCGCGTCACCACGAACAGCCGCCTGGCGTTGGTCTACCACCTGTTCGACGTCGCCACCGAGCGCGAGATGGCCACGGCGCGGCTCGCGTTCACGCCGGAGTTGGCGCGCGATGCGGCGCACGGCGTCTCCGACGACGTCTTCGCCACGGTGACCGGCGTGCCCGGCGCGTTCTCCACCAAAATCCTCTATGTGCTGCAGCGCGACGCCGGCTCGGGACCGGCCCCCTACCGCCTAATGCTGGCGGACGCCGACGGCCACCGCGAGCGCGAACTGTTCCGCTCCGAGGACGCCATCCTGTCGCCCGCTTGGTCGCCGGCGGCGGACCGGGTGGCGTACGTGTCTTTCGAGACTGGCCGCTCCACCATCATGGTGCAGGAACTGGCGACCGCGGCGCGCACCCGGGTGGCCGAATATCCCGGCATCAACGGTGCGCCGACGTTTTCGCCGGACGGCACGCGCTTGGCGATGTCGCTCTCGCGCGATGGCAATCCGGAGATATACGTCAAAAACCTCGCCACGGGGGACCTGCGCCGCGTCACCCGCAGGCCGAACGCCATTGACACCGAACCGATCTGGAGCCCGGATGGCGAGAGCCTGATCTTCACATCCGATCGGGGCGGCAAGGCGCAGATATACCGCAAAGACCTGAAAACGTCGTTCGTGGAACGCCTCACCTTCGAGGGCGACTACAACGCGCGCGCCAGAATCCTTCCGGACGGGCAGCACCTCGTCTACGTTCACCGGCGGGACGGCGTCTACCGCATCGCTTGGCAGGATCTCGAGCGCGACTCCTTGCGCGTGCTCACCGCCCTCGATCAGGAGACGGCGCTGGACGAGTCGCCAACCATCGCACCGAACGGAATGATGATGATCTACGCGACGCGGAACGCCGGCCGCGGCGTGCTCGCAGCGGTCTCCATCGACGGGCGCGCGAAGTACTTCCTGCCGTCGCAGGCGGGCGATGTTCGGGAACCCGCTTGGTCGCCGTTCCTTGCGGGACCGAACCTGGCGGGGGCGGCAACGGACTGATGTGGCGTGCTTGGAAGGCGGGAGCGCAAGGGGTTGCCGTAGACCTTCTTCGGCGGCGCTTCGTGGACGGTCTCGTGGGCCAAGCCGCGACAAGCACCGAGTTTTGCGGAGCAAAACTCCAACGCGCCCCGCAGGGCGCGCATAGGCGGTGAGGGCTCGCGCTGTTGCCTTTGTCGGTGGGGTATACTCCGGCGTGTGTCGCGGGCGGCAGCGCCGCGAACGACGGACGGCAAGGAGAGACAGATGATGCGTGCGATGCGCGGCTTGGTTGGAACGGTGGTGTTTGTGGCGGGCGGGTCTCTGCTCGTCGGTTGCGCCAGCAAGAAAGAAACGGTGGCGCCGGCGCCGGTCGCGCCGGCGCCGGTGGTGGCGCCAACCCCGGTCTCCGAGCCGGAGCCCCCGCCGCGCGTGGACAGCGAGGGCAACCCGGTGGACGCCACCGGCAGGCCGCTCGGGCGCACGTTCTACTTCGAGTTCGATCAGGCGCGGCTGGCCGAGCGCGATCTGCGCATGTTGGCGCTGCACGCGGGCTATCTGCGCGACTTCCGCAATCGGCGCATCACGATCGAGGGCCATTGCGACGAGCGCGGCACGCGCGAATACAACTTGGCCTTGGGCGAACGGCGCGCGGATGCCGTGGCGCGCTACCTCACCTCCGCCGGCGTGCGCGCTTCCCAAATCGAGACGGTGAGCTACGGCGAAGAGCGTCCGGAAGATGCCGGCCACGACGAAAGCGCGTGGTCCAGAAACCGCCGCGCCGTCATGATCTACCAATAGCCTCGCGGGCTCGGATCGGCTGCCGAATCAAATGCCGATGCGGCCGCCCGGCGTGACCGGACGCCGGTTGCGCGCGCGGGACTTCCGGCCAAGTCACACCGGCGCGCTGTTCGTCGTCAGCGCTTTGGTGGCGGGCGCCGCGTGGGCGCAGTGGCCGCCGGAGCAAACCACTCCGCCAAGCCGGGTCGCGGCAACGGCCACGGGCGTGGAAGCCGGGGCAGAAGAAGTGACGAACGGCAGCACGGGCTTTCTCTTCCAGCAAATCCAAGCGATGCAAGACGAGTTGCGCCGCCTGCAGGGCGTCATTGAAGAGCAAGGGCATCGGATCGATCGGTTGACGCGGGAACAGAAGGAGCGCTACATCGATCTGGATCGGCGGCTGCTGCAGGTGAGCGGGGATACAGCGCCCACGCGCAGCCCGGTTGCCGATGTTCCGCTGCCAAGCGCGGATCCGGTCGGGGCCGGCGAGGATCAGGCGTACAACGCCGCGTTCAACGCGTTGCAGGCTGCTCGCGCGCAGCCACCGTCGCAACGCGACGAGGGCTACACCCAAGCCTTGGCCATGTTCGATGCGTTGATCACCGAGTATCCGAACGGCAAACGCGCCGCCAACGCCTTCTATTGGCGGGGCGAGATCGAACTCTCAAGAGACAATTTGGAGCTGGCCCGGCAGGCGTTCACCCAAGTGGTCGGCTTGTTCGGCGCACACTCCAAGGTGCCCGACGGTCTCTACAAACTCGGCGTCGTCTACCACCGTCTTGGCGAGGACGAGCAGGCGTTGCGCAATCTGGACCGAGTCATGGCGGAGTATCCGGATCACTCCGCCGCCCGCTTGGCGCGCGCCTACGCGGCCGAGTTGCGTTAGTGCGCGCCCCTGCGGGGCGCGTTGGAGTTTGCTATGCAAACTCCGGCGCGGCGGCAATACCTGATTCGGTCGTGAAGACCAGCGCCACACCAAGCATCTGCTGAGCTAGACCTTCCGCACGCGGCGGTGGGGCGCGATCCGACGGGTACACCACCACACCACCCAGCGCAGGCACCACCACGTTTCGCGCCAGCCGTGCGCGTCGCGCCAGCGGAGTGCTAGGAAACGCGCTTTCGTGGACGTTCCGGCCGCTTCTCTTGTGGCGCGGCGCCGGGAGCGCCGGCCGCTCGGGTCGCGCAGCCGCAACGCCGAGGGTCTGAACGTTCGCGCCTCGCCGAAGTCGCTTACCTCGCGCCCGGCGCGCCGCGCCCGATGCAGCGCCCAGCCGCGCACTATGGACACGCGCTCGCCGCCGGCCAGCACAGCCGTGGCGCTCACGCCGCCGCCGAGCTTCGCGCGCAGCCGCCACACGATGTTCGCCGCCGCGACACCGGCGGGAAGCCGAATGTGGTACGCGGCCGCGGGAAACTGCTCCAGCGCGGGCCGGCTGGGGTTTGGCCACACGCGCGGGTCCGGATCGAACACGTCGCGCAGCCACGCCGATCGTTCGTCGTCCTTGCCGTTCCACTCCACGCGCACCGCCAGATCGCCCACGCGGTCGGCGAGAACGTCGGCGACGGCTTTCACGATTCGCTCGGCGGGGCAGTCCCCGCCGACGATGGTGACCACATGTTGCGGCACGGAGTAGTGGCGCCCCGGCGTCGGGCTGCGGAACTCCGGATGGGCGATGAGGTGAGCGGCTTTGCCCCGTGCGATGCGGTTGCTGCGTTCTTTGTCGCCGCGCGCATCGCGGCTCTGGTGCCAGGAGCGCCCGACGATTGGCGTTAGCAAAGCGCCGTGCGCGAAGGCCCGGTACGCCAGCTCGATGTCCTCCATGCCCCAGCGTTGGAAGGATTCGTCGCTGCCGCCGATGGCGCGGTAGAACGGTTTGCCGATGCCGAAGTCCGCGCCTTCGATCACCCGGAACAAGTCGTCGGCGCGGGCGGTGAGGTCGGCCGTTCTGATCAGATGGCCGGCCATGCGCGGCGAGTCCATCGGCCGCCCGGCGAGCAGCGCTTGCAGCGTGCCTGGTCGGTTGCGAATGGCGTCGGGCGAGAGATCGTCCGCCGCCACATGGGCGCGGAAGCCCGCCGTCAGCGCGTCGGAAACCACATGGTGCCAGCGCGCATGCGCCGCCATCCAGTCCGCCTCCACCAGCATGTCGCTGTCGAGAAAGAGCAGAATGTCGTGGGCGGCGGCCTCGGCGCCGGTGTTGCGCGCCCGCGCGACGCCGAAGCCGCGCCGCTCCTGCCGCACCACCTTCACCTCGAGTGGCGAGGAAGGCGCTCGCAGCGGCGGATCCGAACCGTCGTCGACGACCACGACCTCGAACAGGTGGCGCGGATAGCTTTGGCCTTCGAGCGTTGCCAGCGTCCGCGCCAGCGTGGGCGGCGGCGTTTGGTAGCAGGGCATGACCACGCTCACCGGCAAGCTCGGTAGGAACTCCTCGGCTGCGGGTGCGTCCACGCTCCGCCAGTTGTTGTGCGCGACGGACGCGGGGTTTGGCGCCGCGCTGGCGGTCACTCCACGTCGAACCAATTGATGGGCAGGATGTTGTGTTCCACCAAATACTCGTTGGCTTTGGAGAAGTGGCGGCAGCCGAAAAACCCGCTCGCCGCGGAAAGCGGCGACGGATGCGGCGCGGTGAGCACCAGGTGGCGGGACGGGTCCACCGTGGCGCCTTTCTTGCGCGCGTAGCTTCCCCACAGCAGGAACACCACATGCTCCCGTTCCCGGTTGATGGTCTCCACCACGCGGTCGGTGAACGTCTCCCAGCCTCTGCCTTGGTGGGAGCCGGCGCGTCCGGCGGCCACCGTGAGCACGGCGTTCAACAACAGCACGCCCTGCCGCGCCCAGGGCGCGAGACACGTGGCACCGGGCGGCACGGCGCCGTCGTGCCGGCCGCAAGGCACGTTGTCGTCGGCCATGTCGGTGTTGATCTCTTGAAAGATGTTCACCAACGAGGGCGGCGCCGGCACACCGCGCGGCACGGAGAAGCACAAGCCGTGCGCTTGGCCGGGGCCGTGGTACGGGTCTTGGCCGATGATGACCACCTTCACGGCGTCCAAGGGGGTTGCGTCCAGCGCGGCGAAGATGTTGTCGCCCTTGGGGTAGGTTGCGCGCCGCGCCTGCTTCTCCTGCAACAGAAAGGCGCGCAGCCGCTTCATGTAGCCGGCGTCGAACTCCGCCGCCAAAGCGTTCTTCCACGAAGAATCGAGGCGCACCCGATCCGCAGCCGTGGTCATTGGCGGGGAGGGCGTGCGGGGCGCAGCAAGGGGAACAGCACCACCTCGCGGATGGTTGGCGAATCCGTGAGCAACATCACCAGGCGGTCCACGCCGATTCCTTCGCCGGCGGCAGGTGGCATGCCGTGTTCCAGAGCGGTCACGAAGTCTTGATCGTAGTGCATGGCTTCGCCATCCCCTTGGCTGCGCAGCGCGGCTTGGGCGCGGAACCGCCGGGCTTGCTCCTCGGGGTCGTTCAATTCGCTGAAGCCGTTGGCGATCTCGCGGCCCGCCACGAACAGTTCGAAGCGATCGGCGATCGCCGGGTCGTCTGCGTTGCGGCGAGCGAGTGGCGAGACTTCCGCCGGGTGGCCGGTGATGAAGGTGGGTTGCAGCAGCGTGGGTTCCACCCGCGCCTCGAAAATCTCCATCAGCAGTCGGCCCCAACCCCACGCCTCCTGGGGGACGATTCCCAAACGCCGCGCCAGCGCGGACAGCTTCGCGGCGTCGGCCAGTTCCTCTTCGCGCTCGCCGGTCGCCTCCGCAACGGCTTCGCGCATCGTGCGCCGGGGAATCGCGTCGCCGAACTTGATCTGTTGGCCTTCCAGCGTGACCCCGTCGCCGAGATCGAGGTCGGCGAGCAGGTGGCGGATCAGTTCCTCCGTCAAACGCATCAGGTCGTGGTGGTCCGCGAACGCCTGATAGAACTCGACGGTCGTGAACTCCGGGTTGTGGCGGGGCGAGAGGCCCTCGTTGCGGAAGCAGCGGTTGATCTCGTAGACGCGCTCCAAGCCCCCCACCAGCAGCCGCTTGAGATACAGCTCCGGCGCCACCCGCAAGTAGAGATCCATGTCCAGGCCGTTGTGATGCGTCGCGAAGGGACGCGCCGCGGCGCCGCCCGGGATGGGATGCATCATCGGCGTCTCCACCTCCAGGAAGCCCCGTTGATCGAAGAAGCCGCGCAGCGAACGCACCGCCCGCGCGCGCGCTTGGAACACTTCGCGCACCCGCTCGTTGGCGATGAGATCCAAATGGCGGTGGCGGTAGCGGGCCTCCTGATCGGACAAGCCGTGGTGCTTCTCCGGCAGCGGCCGCAGCGACTTCACCAGCAGCTGTATCTCCGCCGCCGCCACGGTCAACTCGCCCTTGTTGGTTTTCATCAACGTGCCGGAGACGCCGACGATGTCGCCCAAGTCCCACAGCGCTTTGAAGTCCTCGTAGGCGTCGTTGCCCAAGGCGTCTTCGCGCAAGTAGCACTGGATGCGCCCGCTCGGATCGGCGAGGGTCACGAAACTCGCGCGACCCATGATGCGGCGCAGCACGACGCGGCCAGCGACCGTGGTGGTCGCGCCCAAGTGGGCCAGCTGCTCCTTGCCCGCGGCGCCGTGCGCGGCCGCCAGCTCGGCCGCCAGATGGCGGCGGCGAAACGCGTTGGGAAACGCCTCGCCCCGAGCGCGCAACGTCGCGAGCTTGCGCCGACGGTGGGCTAGCAGGTCGTTTTCGGGAGCGTTCACAGACCGGCCTTCAAGCTCGCTTCCATGAAATCGTCGAGATCCCCGTCCAGCACGTTGTCCGGATCGTGGCGCTCCACGTTCGTGCGCAGATCCTTGACGCGGGATTGGTCGAGCACGTAGGAGCGAATCTGGCTGCCCCAGCCGATGTCGGCTTTCGAGTCCTCGACGGCCTGTTGCGCTTCGCGTCGTTTCTGCTCTTCCAACTCGTACAGCTTGGCGCGCAGTTGCTTGTACGCGCGGTCGCGGTTTTGATGCTGCGACCGTTCGCTTTGGCATTGCACCACCACGCCGGTGGCCAGATGCGTCAGGCGCACGGCGGAGTCGGTGCGGTTCACATGCTGGCCGCCGGCGCCGCTGGCCCGGTAGGTGTCCGTGCGCACATCCGCAGGATCGATGTCGATCACGATGTCGTCGTCTATCTCCGCGGAGACGAACACGGATGCGAAGGAGGTGTGGCGGCGGTTGCCGGAGTCGAACGGCGACTTGCGCACCAGCCGATGCACGCCGGTCTCCGTGCGCAGCCAGCCGTAGGCGAGGTCGCCGCCGAACTGCACCGCCGCGCTCTTGACGCCGGCCACATCGCCGGGCGACAGCTCCGTGATCTCGGTGGCGAAACCGCGCTTTTCGCCCCAGCGCAAATACATGCGCAGCAGCATCTCGGCCCAGTCCTGCGCCTCGGTGCCGCCCGAACCGGCTTGAATCTCGAGGAACGCGTTGGCGGCGTCCTGCTCACCTTGGAACATGCGCCGAAACTCCACGGCCGCCAGCCGCTGGTCGACCGTCTCCAGTTCCGCCGCGATGTCGTCCAACGCCTCGCCGTCGTTCTCGGCGGCGGCCATGTCGGTGAGTTCGGCTAGGTCGTCGAGGGCCTGGGCGACGTCGTCCAACCCATGCACGACGCCTTCCAAGGCCGCGCGTTCGCGGCCGAGGGCTTGCGCCCGCGGCGGGTCGTTCCACAGGTCGGGCGCGGCGAGTTCGCGTTCCACCTCTTCCAGACGCGCTTTCTTCGCGGCGTGGTCAAAGGTACCCCCTCAGCGCCGCGGCGCGCCCGCTCAAATTCTTCGAGGATTCGCGAATGGAGGTTATTTCGGCCATTGCCACGCCGCGCAACGAGAAGATCGGAGATTCTAGCCCACTTCACGGTGCGTCAATTTTTGCCACGGGCATCGGAAAGCGGGTTGCTCCAAGGGGTCTTGCGCCAGACCATGCGGTTGGCCGAGAGGTAGTTCAACGTCACGCCGGCGACAATGCCGCAAAGCAATGCGAGCGGCCACCAAAGGCCGAGCCAGTTGAGCGTGATCGACGTGCCGTAGTTGGTGAGCGAGCCGAAGGACTGGCAACCCGCGTACAGCAGCCAGCCTCGCAGCAGCTGCCCCGGTGCCCGCCGCCGGTCGCGAAAGGTGACGAGGTTGTTCAGCAGGAAGTTGTTCGTCATGCCGACTAGGATCCCGGCGGGACGTGCGATCCAGAATGGCACGCCGATCAGCGAGTGCAACACCCCGGTGATTGCGGCGTCGGCAAAGCTGCCGGACACGCCCACCGTGCCGAACGCGACCAAGCGCCGGGGCAGTCGCCCGCGCAGCAGGTTCCACGCCAAGGAGTTGGCCAGTTCCCAAAGCACATGGGCCGCCACCTTGCTGTGGCCGCGCGGGCGGGCGCGAAACACGATGGGCGTCTCGGCCGCGCGCAGGCGCGGCGCGACGGTCAGCAAATCCAGCAGGAACTTGAATCCGCCCGTCTCGAACCGCGCAGCAACGCGCTCCCAAACCGGGCGCCGCAACGCGAAACATCCGGACAGGGGATCCGCGATTCCGTGGCAGCGCCCGCCAAGGCGCGCCACCGTCAACAGCACTTTGGTGAGCAGGCGCCGGTGTCTTGGCCACTCGCCCGAGACGGATGCCCCCTGCGCCATGCGCGACGCCACCGCGAGGTCGTGATCGGCCTCCAAGACGTCGAACAAGGCGTCGAGAACGGCCGGAGGATGCTGACCGTCGCCGTCGATCACCGCCAGCCGCTCCTCCGCGGACTGCTCAACGCCGTGGCGAATCGCCGCGGACAGTCCCGGCGGGCACGGCACGACGACGAGATCCAAGCCGGCGCCGGCGGCTGCGGCGCGCGCCTCGGCGACGGTGTCGTCTCCGGAATCGCTGTCCAAGAGATACACCCTTCGGCCATTGGCGCACGCCGCCAGTTCGGTGAGGAAGCCGCCGATCACCGGCGCTTCGTTGAATACCGGGATCAACACCGCCTCGGTGGGTGCGCTAGATTCCTTGAGCGGCATTGACCTTCACTGCGGTTGAGCTTGGCAACTTGGCGCGGAGTTCGCGGAGCAAACTCCAAAGGGCCCGCAAGGGCGTTCTAGCCCCGTAATCCGTTGCGGTATGCGCGCAAACGCTGGTGCTCGGCGGCGTAGCGGTCGTCGTGGCGCAAATAGCTCACCACATCGTCCACGTTGGCCACGCAACGCACCGGGACGCCGAAGTTTTGCTCCAAGGCTTGCACCGCGCTCGGCGCATTCGCCTGCAAGCTGACGGGTTCTTGGCGATCGAACGCGAGCACGACGCCCACCACTTCGGCGCCGGCCGCGGTCACCATGTCGAACGCTTGGCGCTTGACCGCGCCGTCCGTCACCACGTCGTCGACGATGGCGACTTTCTTGCCGGTCACCGGCGCGCCCACCAGCAGGCCGCGCTCGCCGTGCGCCTTCTCCTCCTTGCGGTTGTACGCGACGCCCACCTTGGTGAAGTCGTCTTTGGCGAGGGCCAGCGCCGTGCTGACGGCAATCGCGATGCCCTTGTAGGCCGGACCGAACAACACGTCCGGACGCGTCCGCAGACGCCGCACTTCGGCCGCGAAAACGCTGCCGAGGATGGCGAGACCGGGCGCATCCGCGACCATGCCGAGGTTCAGAAAATAGGGGCTGCGGCGGCCGGATTTGAGCTCGAAGTCTCCGAACGAGAGCACGCCGCGTTCAATCATGGCGTGGACGAATCGGGATTGCCGCGCCGGGCGGCGGTAAGGGTGGCGATTGCGGGGCTGCCGGTCGCCTCCCTTCCCCGGCGCGCGCTTCGGCCAAGCGCCGTCTCTCGAGTGATCGGTCATGCGGCCAACGCCCTTCGTTGCGTCTCGAACAGGCCGGCGATTCCGGCCTCCGCCAGCGACAGCAGCTCGTCGAGCGATTGCCGCGCGAACGCGCCGTTCTCCGCGGTGCCTTGCACTTCAATGTAGCCGCGTCCGTCCATCATCACCACGTTCATGTCGGTTTGCGCCTTCGAGTCCTCGGCGTAGTCCAAGTCCAGCAGGCACTGGTTGCGGTGAATCCCCACGGAAACGGACGCGACCAAGCCGACAAACGCCTGCGGCGCAACTTTGCCGAGCGCGTCGGCCAGAGCCACGCAGCCGCCGGTGATGGACGCCGTGCGCGTGCCGCCATCCGCTTGGATCACGTCGCAATCCACTTTCACGGCGCGTTCGCCCAGCGCCTTCATGTCCACGGCGGCGCGCAGCGAGCGTCCGATCAACCGCTGTATTTCCACGGTGCGGCCGCTTTGCTTGCCCCGCGCGGCCTCGCGCTCGCCGCGCGTGTGCGTCGCCCCGGGCAGCATTCCGTATTCGGCGGTGATCCAGCCGCGGCCTTGGCCGCGCAGGAACGGGGGCACTTGGTTCTCAACGCTCGCGGTGCAGATCACGCGGGTGTCGCCGAACTCGACGAGAACGGATCCGGCGGAGTGCTTGGTGTAGTGACGAACGATGTTCACCGGGCGCGCCTCGTTGGGTGCGCGTCCGCTTGGCCGTGTCGCCATTGCGGGCCTCTTTTTGTTCGCTTGGCGGGGGCGATTATAGCCAATCGGCGTCGCGACGGTGTGCGTTGCGCTTGCAGCCAAGGGCGCGCTGGACTGTCACGGCATCAGCAGGCGAATGACCACCGCGCCCATCACGTCGCCCACCTTGGCGTCGCGGCGTGGCGAATCCTTGTGGTTGTTGTGGCAGTTCACACACGCCTCTGCGACCGCGCGGTCGGGATAGACGGCCACGAAGTAGCGCTCGCCGTCCAGCTCCTCCTCGCCATAGAAGTTCTGCTCCGGATTGTCCGCAACCTGCTTGAGGCCCCTCTCTTCAATGGCCGTGGCGGGACCGTTCTTGCGGTTGATGGGATGTAGCGAGAGCAGCGAGTAGGAGAGCTCGTCGGTCTTGTCGGACACCAGTTCCGCGCCGAAACGAAACATCTGCGCGGGCAGCGGGAGCGCCGATTCGTCGCGGAAGTGCTCGGAAGCGGTGATCACCTGCTCGTCCCGCGTCAGCCGCTGCACCACCATGCGCGTGTACGCTTCGCGATCCGAGGCCACCACCAGCTGCAGCATGTCCGCCAGCCGGCGATAGGACACGCCCTCGTCGTCGGCGAGCGCGCCGATGCTGCCAATCACTGCGAGGCCAGCGGCCCAGCCAACGAGTGTGCGTTTGGTCCTGTTCATGGCACCTCCCGGTGCTTTTGGAGCGGTATGTCCCTTCATAGGCCGGTCGGCCCAAACTGTCAACGACCGGCCTCCGCGGCCGCCGCGTGGCGAACCGCCCAGTCGATGCTTGGCACATGGGCGCTAGGCGCACCGCGGAAGTTGCGCGCCACGAGCTCGGAATCCGCCAGCGCGTCCATCGAGAAGCCGAGGCCGTGGCAATGCAAGCAAACCGGCCGGATCATCTTTTCGTTCGGTCGCAAGAGTTCGCTTTGGTTGTGACTGGTCGCCGCCCGGCCGCGGTGCGTTCGTTTGGCCATGTGGCAGGTGGCGCAGCTCACTCCGCTGCCGGACGCGGCGCCGTCGAGCTCCGCTCGCCACAAGTCGTAGTGGGCGCTTTGGAAATAGGCACGGGTGTGGGCGTCCGCATGGCAGCCGGCGCAAGCCTCGGCGGCGGCGAATCGAACGTCCACCGCGTGGGCGCCGTGGCAGCTCACGCAATCGAGGGTTCTGTGCCGCGCATCCGCGCGCATCGGCAAGCGCGCCTCGGCCACGGTCATCGTCGACGGTCGTGGCGGGTCCGCGAACCACGCCGCGGCGGCCGCGGCCGCTTCCGCGCCGAGCCCGATAGCCGTCAGCGCTTGTTCGGCATCCCGCGGAGCCGCGACAAGCGCATGGCCGCGCATCCCGTGCCGGCCTTGCGCGAATGTGCTCGCCTGTGCACGGTGGCAGTTGACGCACGACGCCGTGCCAGGTGCCGCGACCCAAGCCGCCGCGATGTCCGCGGCCGCGGCGCCGGAGGCTGCGCCAAGCGCGTGGCAGTCGCTGCAGTTCACCGCCGCGGCCGCGTGCGCGGAATGCGTCCATTCCAATAAAACGGGCGCCGCAACCGCTTCGGCGGGGGCGTTGGCGCGGGGCGGCGGGGCGGGGCGCGACCGCTGCGAACGGGCGAGCGCCGATGGCCCATGCGCGGGCACCGAGAGATGCTGCGGATCGTCGGCGTGCCGAAGCAGAAAGTCCTCGTACAGCGCCCGGTTGTCGTGGTAGTTGTGACAGCCGGCGGACGCGCAGGTGTCGAAGCCAAGGCCGGCGTGGCTCGCGCGGGCGGCGCGAACGTCCTGCTCGCCCTCGCCGTGGCAGGCGATGCAGAAGTCCATCGCCACCGTCACGGCGCCCGGGCGGGTGATCTCGGGCCGGTGTTCAAGATGGCAGCTCGTGCAAAGGCGCGGATCGAGGGCTTGCCGGTAGCGCGCCATCCTGGGGCCGCGGAAGAGCTTGGCCGCATGGCTGTCCTCGGCGGCGCGCAATTCGTCCGCGTGGCAGCCTCGGCAAGCCTTGTTCAACGCTTCCGATGCCGCATCGGGACTGGCGAAAGCCGGCGCCGCGTGGCAGGTCTCGCAAGCCATTTCGATTTGGTGGTGCGCGGTTGTCGTCTCGCCGACGAGGAACACCGTGCGCGGCCCCGCCACCGTCATCCACAACGTCGCCACCGCCGTGGCGAGCAGCGTTCCCGAAGCCCACAGAACCGCGATTGCCGCCTTGCGTGACATGCGCCAGTCAATACCAATAGACCACCAGGATGTGAACGACAACCAGCGCCGGCAACGGAACGAGCGCGAGCCAGTGCAATCGCAGCAGATGGGCGCGCAGCTTCGGCGTCGCGCCAAGTTTGCGTAGCGGCTGCGCCCCGTAGGTGGCGATGGCGGTCAAGGCGCCGAGCAGCAGCACCCCCAGGTAGCACGCCATCAGCGCGGCGTTCAGGCGGGTGCCCAAACGAAAGCCGGTGTGGGCGAACAAGAGCAGCAGACAACCCGCGCCGAAGCCGATGTGCGCCGCCCGCCACCAGTGCGTGCCGCCGGCGCGGGCGATGGCCTTCACCCGCAAGGACAGCAGCGCCAGCAAGCCAACGCCGCTGAAGGCCAGCAGCGCGTAGCCGCTCCACTGTTGCCAGAGGTCGTGCAACCACAGACGCTCGAAGACGGTCGCGCCGAAGCGATCGGGGATGGGGATGCGGGGCAGCGCCAGCGTCCCGAAGCAGGCCACCGCCGCGGCCACTGCGATGTGCAACAGCAGACGCCGAAAGCGCGCCGATCGTGTGCGCACGGCGAGGATGGCGGTGCGTTCGATGTCGGCGACGGCACCGGCGACTTCGCGGCCGATCAGATCCAATCCGCGCAGCTGTTCGATTCTGGCGCGAACGCGGTTGCCGTCCGCCGCCGGCACGACTTCCACCAACACATCGCAAGCGTCCAGCAACGAGATCAGCGCGACCTCCCAAGGGTCCGGGATTTGGTCGTCTTGCAACACGGCGGCAACGCGTTCGCCCAGGGCGGCCCGGCGGTCGCGATCCAACGAGGCCGCCAATCGCGCCGTTGTCGCCGTGCGAATGCTCGCCGCATCGTCGCTCGACAGCTCGCGAATCCAGCGCCGGGCGTCCGCGCTGGAACGTCGATCGGCGATCTTGCTCAGCACGCGATCGAGGCTCGGCTCTTCGGTGGGCGTGCGGTCGACGACCACGAGGCCCTGCAAGTCGGTGTCGATGCGCCCGGCAAACGCCAAGTCCAGCAGCACCGCGCCGGCCCACGCGCAATCGAGGACGTCTTTTGGGATGGCGAGCGAATCGCCGCTGTCGTCCACGGTCAGCAGCGCGAGCGCTTCGACAAATCTGACCATGCCCCTAACTTCCTGAGTGGCGACGATCTTCACACATGAAGCAAGTTTGCGACAGACACGCGCCCGTGAGGGCGCACTACTTGAGCCGACGACGCTTTCCGCAAGCGAGGCGCGTTTCGGCGGCTCCTCCTATATGCCCCGTCTATATGCCAGTCGAGACGCGAAGCAACGCGCAACAAGCGGCGGCCGGGCGGGCGTTCCGGATCCGTTTACGGCGCAGGCGCCGTAGGCCACGCCTTCCGCGCCCTCCACGCGAGTTCGCGGACCTCCACCTCATCCGCCAGCTTGCAAAGGCGCGGTCCCATCCTCCGCGTTATGGTCTTGACCGCGCCCGCGAGCTCCAGCGTGCCCGGCAGGTCTCCCGCCATCCGCAACGCGTCCGCGCAGTCCCCCACCACCCACCGCAGCCCCGCGTCGACCTCCGCGAGCGCGGCTTCCGCGTTCACGGAGGGCTTCGCCGGTTCAACGGCCGCCTACTGGCCGCCTGCGACTCCCGCCGTCGATATGTTGGTCAAGTGCCCGCTGGCGGATTCAAGCAGGCTCATGCCGACAACCGAATTCCCGGCGGTTATGAGCAAGCGCCACTTCCCCGCGCCTTCGCCGAGCGATCCGGTCAAGCCGTTCGCCCCGCTCTCAAGGTCTGCCGCCGAGAAAGTGCGACTCTCGCCCGCCGGCAAGGTCAAGGTCACCGGCCCGGCGGTGTTCCCGCTGCTGTCAACGCCCTCAATGCTCACGTCCGCATCGTTCTCGCCAGTGTTCACAAGGCGCAGACTGCTAGCCTGGTTCAGGTTCCTGCCGGGGTTGAACGTGTACGCCGCAAGCCGTCCATCGTCGGTTCTCGACAAGACATCGTGCATGGCGGTGAGGAACCCGTCGCCGTGGCGAACGAAAGACATCACCCGCACCGTCAAGGCGGTTTCCACGTCCAATCTCCAATCGCCGACAGGGGTTCCCACGCCTTTCATGCTCTTGTCGGCGTTTCCGTTCTCAAGGTCATTGGACGTGAAGTGGAAGTCTTGCCTTGCGCCCAATCGAAACTCAAACGGATTGGGCGCGTTCCCGCCATCGTCCACCGCGAAGACTCGAACGCTGCCGGATTCGCCTTCGTTGACGATGCGAACGAAACCCTGCCTTGTGTTGGAAGCCGACAGCAACAATGGCACGGCGGCGGCAAGGCGCGACGATGGCGACGACGACGGCGGCGGGTCATCGGTCTGTCCGTCGTCCCCATCGGTCTGTCCGTCCCCATCGGTCTGTCCGTCGTCCCCATCGGTCTGTTCGTCGTCCGCCTCGGTTTGACGGTGCAACCAAATGACCACTTCGCTAGAGAACGCCGCAAACAACGGGTCGTCTCGGGTCAATCCCACAAGGTGGTTCTCGTGCAAGAACAGATATTCCAAGCGGATCAGCCCATCGAACAAGCCTTCCGGCAGGCTCGTCAACTGGTTCCCGCTCAAGTCCAGCCTGCCCAGTACATCCAGCCCATCGAACACGTCTTCCGCCAAGCTCGTCAACTGGTTGTTTTGTAATTCCAGAGTTCTCAATACATCCAAGCCATCGAACACGTCTTCCGGCAACGCCGTCAACTGGTTCTCGCGCAAGGACAGCGTGTTCAGTCTGTCAACTGGTTCGCGCTCAAGGACAGCGTCTGCAGGCTGGTCAGGCCGTCGAACACCCCTTCCGGCAAGCTCGTCAACTGGTTCCCGTTCAAGAGCAGCACCCGCAGGCTGGTCAAGCCATCGAAATCACCCGCCTGCAACGCCGTCAATCCCTTCGATGCAATGTTCAATCGATCAACACGCGCAAGCGTCACGTAGTAGCACTCGTCGACGTCATTCGCATCCATGATTGCTTGCTGCACTTCCGGCGTTCGGTCGCATATGTTGTCGGCTTGGCTTGCCGCCGACAACAGCAGCGTGGCGATGATGGCGATGGTTCTCATTGGGAAGTCTCCGTGTTGGTCGTGTTGGTTTCCGGCGGTGGAAGCGGGCCGCCCCTGTCCATGTCCGACAACACGGCAACGTACTTCCCTTTTTCCGCGAACACCACCAGCACCGGCGTGTTCACCGCCTGCTGCTCAGCCATTGGTTTCACCTCCTGTGCGGGTTCAGCTCGCCTCAACCATACCACCTGGCCTGCGGGTCCACATTCGCGCCGCCTTGTCCGCCGAACGCCTCCCGGAACCCGGCCCACGCGACCTCGCGCATCATGTCCGCGTGCTCCCACCACCAGTGCCCGACGAGGCACCCTACGATCCGCCGGGGCGCACCCTATAATGGCGGTGATGGTGGCGAGCATGACCGCATTCGGCCGCGGCGGTGGCGACTTGGTGGAGTGGGAGATCAAGTCCGTGAACCATCGCTACTTGGAGCTGGGCTTTCGCTTGCCGGAACCGCTGCGCGACTTGGAGCGCACGCTGCGCGAGATGACGACGGCGCGCCTGCGGCGGGGCAAGGTGGACGCCGCCATGCGGCTGGCGGACGCCGGCGCGTCGCTGCCGCGCGTACACCCAGAGGGCCTCCAACTTCTTCTGGCCGCGGTCGCCGAAGTCCGCAGCCACGTTCCCGATGCCACAGTGGACGCCTTGGAGGCGTTGCGCTGGCCGGGCGTGCTGACTACGGACGAACGGGCTTTGGGCGACTGTAGAGAAGCGGCGGTGGCGGGGTACCGCGCCGCCTTGGACGACCTGGTGGCGCACCGTCGCAGTGAAGGCGAGCACATCCGCCGCGTGGTGGTTGCGAAACTCGCCGAACTGGCCCGCATCGGCGGCCGTGTGCGCTGCCTCGTCTTGGGACAAGGGACGCAGTTGCGGGATCGATTGCGCGCGAAGCTGCGCGACTTGCCGGTGCGGGTGGACGCGGACCGTTTGGAGCAAGAGGTGGCGCTGCTGGTGCAGCGCGGCGACGCCACGGAAGAGCTCGACCGGCTGGACATGCACATCGCCGCGGCGCGGGCGTCCGTGGCCGGCGACCAGCCGTGCGGCCGACGGTTGGATTTTCTCATGCAAGAGCTCGGGCGCGAGGCGAACACGCTCGCGGCCAAGGCGCCGTTGCCGGAGACGGCCGCGTTGGCGGTCGACCTCAAGGTGGCGGTTGAGCAGGTGCGCGAGCAAGTGCAGAACTTGGAATAGAGGGCGTTGCCAGCGCACGCCTCCATTGGCGCGAAGTCGGTGCCTCAGAAGCGCAACCTGTTTGTGATTTCCGCGCCGTCCGGTGCTGGAAAAACCAGCTTGATCAGCGCCTTGGTGAAAAGTGATTCCTCACTTCGCGTCTCCGTTTCGCACACCACGCGACCGCGCCGCGCGGCCGAGCGCGACGGCGTCCACTACCACTTCGTGGGCGCGGCGGAGTTCGAGGCCATGCGCGTCGCCGGCGAGTTCTTGGAGTGGGCGACGGTTTTCGGGCACAGCTACGGCACCTCGGACAAGACGGTGCGCGAGGCGCTCCGCGCCGGCCGCGACGTGATCTTGGAAATCGACTGGCAGGGCGCTCGGCAGGTGCGCGAGCGTTGGCCGCGCTCGGTGGCGATCTTCGTCCTGCCGCCCTGTCGCGCGGCCCTCGCCGAGCGGTTGCGGGGACGCGGACAAGACGCCGCGGAAGTGATAGCGAAACGCACCGCCCAAGCGGTGGAGGACATCTCGCACTACCGCGAATTCGACCACTTGGTGGTGAACGACGATTTCCAGCTGGCGCTCCGCGCGCTGCGGCGCATCGTGGCGGCGTCCCGCGCCGGCGAGACGCCGCCAAGCCCCGATCACTCGGCCCTGCTCGCCGAGTTGTTGTCTTGATCGGCGCGCCGGTGTAGAGTTGCCCGTTCGTTCCTTGAACAGCCGAGCCCAAACGCCATGGCCCGAGTGACCGTTGAAGATTGTCTGCTCCACGTCGACAACCGCTTCGAGCTGGTGATGCGCGCGAGTCGGCGCGCCCGACAGCTCCACCGCGGCGCCGAGGCGTTGTTGGAGGAGGAAGACGACAAGTGTACGGTGCTTGCGTTGCGCGAAATCGCGGACGGCCTGATCACCGATGAACTGCTCGAAGCCTCCGAAATCCCGCTTGAGGAGGAGCAGCCCACCGTGGTGCCCATCGGGTTCGGCGACTTGGGAGATGAACGAGACGACTTCGACTGAGCCTCCCACCGTCGCCAACGGCCGGCGCGAACCGGCGGCGGCGGTCGAGGGCGCGGCGAGCGCCGCGCCGCACTCTCCAGCCAGTGGCGACGGTTTCGCGTCTCGCGCCAATGCGCCGGAGCGCAAGCGCAGCCCATCAACGATAGCGCCCCGGCCTGAAGAGGCGGTCCACACCGCCAAAGCCGCGAGGCCGGACGGCCAGTCGCAGGGCCGGTCACCGGAAGGTTACTTCCAATCGCAACTGCGCGCCCGCGCCACAGCGCCGCAGACGGCCGTTCCCGCCACCGTTGAAGACTTGGTCAAGAGCCTGCAAGGCTATCTGCCGGCAGGGGAGGTTGATGCCGTCGAACGCGCCTATCGGTTCGCCGAGGCCGCCCACATCGGCCAATATCGGCGCACCGGGCATCAGTACATCACCCACCCTCTCGCCGTGGCCAGCATCCTCGCATCCATGCGCATGGACCACCAATCCATCATGGCCGCGGTGATGCACGACGTGTTGGAAGACACGGACGTCACCAAGGATTCCCTGGCCAAGACCTTTGGCATCGAGGTGGCGGAAATCGTCGACGGCGTCTCCAAGCTGGAGACCATCTTCAAGTCCCGCGCCGAAGCCCAAGCGGAGAACTTTCAGAAGATGGCGATGGCGATGGCGCGGGATTTGCGCGTGGTGCTGGTGAAGTTGGCGGACCGCCTGCACAACATGCGCACCATCGGCGTGCTGCCGCCGGAACGCCGCCGCCAGATCGCGCGCGAGACGCTGGACTTCTACGCGCCCATCGCCAACCGTCTGGGCATGAACGCGGTGCGGGTGGAGTTCGAGGATCTCGCCTTCCAAGCGCTGTATCCATTGCGCGCCGACCGCATCGACAGCGCCGCGGCGCGGGCGCGCCGGCAGCGCGAATCCCGACGCGCGGATTTGCAGCGCGCCATCGACGCGAATCTCCGGCGGGAGGGCATCGACGCCACCGTCACGCCGCGTTGGCGCCACCTCTATTCGATATACGAGAAGATGAAAGTGCAGCGGCAGTCCTTCGCCAACATCATGGACGTGTTCCTGTTCCGGGTGGTGGTGGACCGCGCCGACACCTGCTACCGCGCCCTCGGCGTCATCCACAATTTGTACAAGCCGGTGGCCGCCCGCTTCAAAGACTACATCGCGATTCCCAAAGCGAACGGCTATCAATCGCTGCACACGGAGGTGATCGGCGGGCACGGAGCGGCGATAGAGGTACACATCCTCACGCGCCAAATGGACACCATCGCCGAGAACGGCATCGCCGGCGCTTGGCTCCACCAGAACGACCAAGCGGCGCACGGCAGCCATGCGCGGGCGCGGCGCTGGGTCGCCGGTCTGCTGGACTTGCAACGGCGCGCCGGCAATTCGCTGGAGTTCATCGAGAGCCTCAAGATCGACCTTTTCCCAGACGATGTGTACGTCTTCACGCCGCAAGGCGACATTCTCGAATTGCCGAAGGGCGCGTCTCCCGTGGACTTCGCCTACGCGGTACACACGGACATCGGCAACCATTGCGTGGCCTGCCGCGTGGATCGGGCGCTGGCGCCGTTGTCGAAGCCGTTGGAATCCGGCCAAACCGTGGAGATCATCACCGCGCCGGACGCCCGGCCCACGCCGCAGTGGCTCACTTTCGCGGTCTCCAGCCGGGCGCGGTCGGCCATCCGCCACGCGCTGAAGTCGCAACAACGCTCCGAATCCGTGCGCTTTGGGCGGCGGTTGCTGAACCGTTCCCTCGCCCACGCCGGCACGTCCATCCAAGCGTTGGATTTTCGCCGTTTGCGCGGTGTGTTCCGCGACTTCGGCGTGCGCAAGCTGGACGATCTGCTGGCGGACATCGGCATCGGCAATCTGATGGCCTACACCGTGGCGCAGCGCCTGCTCGTGGCGGACAACCCGGAGTACGAGGCGGTGGACATCGAACGGGACGGCCCGGTGGCCATCGGCGGTGGCGACGGCGTGGTCATCACCTACGCCCGCTGCTGCGGGCCGGTGCCGGGCGACCAAGCGGTGGGCCACATGACGCCGGGGCGCGGCTTGGTCGTGCATGTGGAGACGTGCAACAACGTCGAAGTGCTGCGCCGCCGCAATCCGCGCGACATCATCCAAACGCGCTGGGCCCGCACCGAGGGCTACTTCGACACCACCCTCGTCATCACGATGAACCAGTCGAAAGGGGCGGTCGCGGCGATGGCCACCGTGGTGAACGCCGTGGACGCCGGCATCGACAACATCAACGTGGACGAGCGGTCGGGCGATCTCCACACGGTGCGCCTCGGCCTGTCCGTGACCGATCGCGTCCACCTCGCCCGCGTGCGCCAGCGGCTGCTCGCCATTCCCAGCGTGCAGCGCGTGGATCGGCCCGTACAGTAAGCGCCTTGGCGCGGGCATTCCCGCGGCGTTTTGGTGGAAGCGACGGGAAGGGTGGAGCGACAGGCGGAAACGCCAACCGGCGCGGGCGCCTTCCTGCCACCGCGCAGTCCGGTCACGGCGTTGTCCGGCATCGGTCCGGGCGCGGCGGAGAAGTTGGAGCGGCTTGGCGTTCGCACACTGCTGGACTTGATCCTGCACCTGCCGTCCCGCTATCAAGATCGCAGCCGTTCGGCGCCGATCGCGGAGTTGTCGGTGGGCGCGGAGTGCCTGGTGACCGCCGAGATCACGGCGTCGGACATCGCCCACGGGCGGCGGCGGTCGCTGCGCGCCACGCTTGAGGACGGCAGCGGGCGGCGGCTCACCGTGCGTTTGTTCCATTTCGGCGCCCAGCAACGCCAGGCGATGCGCGTCGGCCACTGGATGCGGTGCTTCGGCGAGGTGCGCTCCGGGCCGCACGGCCTCGAGATGATTCACCCGGAATACCGTCTGCATCCGCAAGAGCCGCCGCCGCCAACCGCGGAATTGACGCCCGTGTACCGTCTGACGCACGGGCTGACGTCGCCCCGCCTTGCCGGTTGGATCCACGCGGCGTTGGCGCGTTGCGACCCGGCGGTTTTCAGCCGCATGGAGGATGGCGCGTTCCCCTGCCTCTACGACGCCGTGGCCTTCCTGCACGCGCCGCCGCCGGACGGGGACAAGATGAAGGCGGCCAAGGCGCGCGTCGCGCTCGACGAACTGGTGGGGCACTACCTGACGATGAAGACGCGGCGGGCGATCACCCTCGCGGCGCCGGCGGTGTCGCTGCCCTCGCGCCGGCAGCTCGGCCGCGTGCTGCTTGAACGGCTCGGATTCCGGTTGACGAAAGCGCAAGCCCGGGTGACCGCCGAGGTGTTGCGCGACCTTGCCGCCGGCAAGCCGATGATGCGGCTGCTGCAAGGCGACGTCGGCGCCGGCAAAACGGTGGTGGCCGCATTCGCGGCGGTGCGCGTGGCCGAGCATGGCCGGCAGACCGCGCTCATGGCGCCCACGGAGATCCTCGCGGAGCAGCATTTCGAGACCTTGAGCGCGTGGCTTTCGCCCCTTGGCATCGGCGTTGGGCTCCTCACGGGCCGGCAAAGCGCGCCGGAACGCCGCGCGCGGCTGGAGGCGGCGCGCGAAGGGCGCGACTTGGTGGTGGTGGGCACGCACGCGCTGTTCCAAGCGGGGGTGGCATTCCGCGACATGGCGCTCGCCGTGGTGGACGAGCAGCACCGGTTTGGCGTCCACCAACGCCTGCTGCTGCGCGATCGCAGCGAAGGCGAGCACCTGCCGCACCAGCTGGTGATGACCGCCACGCCCATTCCGCGCACGCTGACGATGGCCTTGTACGCGGACATGGACGTTTCCACCATCGACGAGCTCCCCCCCGGCCGCCATCCGGTGAAAACCCGCGTGGCGAGCATGGCGCGGCGCGAGGACGTGGTGCGCCAGGTGGAGCGCGCCTGCGCCGCGGGCGGCCAAGCCTACTGGGTCTGCACATTGATCGAAGAGGACGAGGAAGACCCGCGACACGCCGCCGAGAGCACCTTCCAAGCCCTCCGCGCGGCGCTGCCGGCGCTGCGTTTCGGGTTGGCCCACGGACGCCTGTCGGCGAACGAGAAGGCCGCGGTGATGGCGTCGTTCAAGGCCGGCGAGGTGGATGTGCTGGTGGCCACGACGGTGATCGAGGTGGGCGTGGACGTGCCGAACGCGACGTTGATGGTTGTCGACAACGCCGAACGTCTCGGCCTCGCCCAGCTGCACCAATTGCGTGGGCGGGTTGGCCGCGGCGGCGGCGAGAGCGTCTGCATTCTGCTCTACCAGCCGCCCGTCTCGGCGGTTGCCCGCGAGCGTCTGCGGGTGTTGCGGGCGACCAACGACGGCTTCGTCATCGCGGAGAAGGACTTGGAGCTGCGCGGCCCAGGCGAGGTGTTGGGCACGCGGCAAACCGGCGAGCAGACCTTCAAGCTGGCGGATCTCGCCGCCGACCGGGCCTTGGTGCCCAAAGCGGTGCGCGTGGGCGACCAGCTCTTGGCCGCGGACGACGCCAACGCCCGCGCCATCGTCGAAACCTGGGCACACGGGGATGTGGAGTACGCGGGCGTGTAGCGCGCCGGCAAGTCGATAGCGGGAGGGTGATCCAGACCAAGACAACAATCACGCCAACATGCGTGACAGAAGTAGTGACAAAGTAGTAGCCAAATATGGAATGAATTAGGTAAAATCAATGCGTAATTGCGTCAAATAGGCAGTCCATCATTATGACAAACACGCGGCCATACGAGCGCACACATCCGTGGCTGACCTTTCGGTTCGACCTGCGCCGCCTGCGCCACACGGACTGGCTGGCACTCGGCGGAGCGGCGGCGGACTGTCGCCACATCGCGGCCGCCCCTTTGGCGCCGGACGTGTCCAAGGAGATTCATCAGCTCTATCTCGCGAAGGGCGCCTTGGCCACCACCGCCATCGAAGGCAACACGCTGACCGAGGAGGAAGCCCGTGCAGCGGTGGCCGGCACCTTGGAACTGCCACCGTCGCGGCAATATCTGAAACGCGAACTTGACAACATCGTTGGCGCTTGCAACGTGCTGGTGGCGCAATTGGAGGCCGATGGCCACGTCCCACTGACCGTGGAAACCTTGGAGGGCATGAACGCTTCCGTGTTGCGCGATTTGGCGGTGGACGAACATGTGGCGCCCGGCCAAGTGCGGACCGTGAACGTGTCGGTGGGCCGCTATCGCTGCCCGGAGGGGCGGGACGCGCGGTTTCTGCTAGAGCGGCTGTGCGACACGCTGAACGGTCTTGCGCTGCCGGACGAGCCCGCGTTCGCCATCCTCAAGGCGATCTTCGCCCACGTCTACTTCGTGTGGATCCACCCGTTCGGAGACGGCAACGGGCGCACGGGCCGATTGTTGGAGTTGGCCATCCTGCTGGAGGCAGGCCTGCCGCAACCGGCCTGCCATCTGCTGAGCAACCACTACAACCAGACGCGGACCGACTACTACCGACAGCTCGCCCGGGCCAGCCAGTCCGGCGGCGACGGCATCTTTGGTTTCGTCACCTACGCCTTGGGCGGCTTCGTGGACGGCTTGGGCGAACAGCTGAACGTGATTCGACAGCACCAGTGGGAGGTGGCGTGGACGCACTTCGTTCACGAGCGTTTCCGTCACGCCCGCAGCGCAACCGACCGGCGCCGTCGCGCCCTCGCCTTGGCGCTGTCGTCGCTCCCCGGCACCGTGACCTTGGATGCGTTGCCGAACCTGAACACCGAGGTGGCGCGCGCCTACGCGAGCGTTTCGCGGCGCACGCTGGCGCGCGATGTGGACGCTTTGCGGGCGCTGGATCTGATCCGGCCGAGCGCTGACGGTCTGCGCGTCAACCGAGAGCGCATACTGGCGCTCTTGCCGTGGCGCCACACTCGGCCTGTCGAGTGACGCGGTCGCGCCTTGGTCGGTTGGGAGACGCAACCGAAACTCCGGCGAATGTGCGCCGAACCGAATCAGGTCCGATAGCCAGACCCGCCGCCGTCGGCGGCGGTGCCGGCCCGTATCTGCGGCTGATGCGCCTGGATCGGCCGGTCGGCACGTTGCTGCTCTTGTGGCCAACGCTTGCGGCGCTTTGGATGGCGGCGGAAGGCGTGCCCGGCGTCGGCGTGTTGTTCGCCTTCGTTGCCGGCACGTTTCTCGCCCGCAGCGCCGGTTGCGTCGTCAACGACATTGCGGACCGGCGTTTCGACGGCGCGGTGAAACGCACCCGCGGCCGCCCGCTGCCGGCTGGCGAGATTTCCCTCGCCGGCGCGGTCGCGCTGCTGCTTCTGCTCGGCGTACTGTGCGCCGCGGTGGCGTGGATGCTCAACCCCTTGAGCCGCGCGCTGGCCGCGGTCGGCGCGGCGGTGGCGGTGGCCTACCCGTTCTGCAAGCGCTGGACGCACTGGCCGCAAGTGGCGCTGGGCGTTGCCTTCAGTTGGGGCATCCCGATGGCGTTCGCGGCGGTGACCGGCGCGGTTCCCGCGGAGGCGTGGTTGCTGTTTGCCGCCAGCTTCCTGTGGATCGTCGGCTACGACACGCTCTACGCGATGGTGGATCGCGAGGACGACGAGCAGATCGGCGTGAAATCCACCGCGGTGCTGTTCGGCGCCGCCGACCGCGCCGCGGTGGCCGTTCTGCAAGGCGCCACGCTCAGCCTGCTGGTGTGGCTTGGCGCGCGGCTCGCTTTCGCGCTGCCTTACCATGTCGGCCTTGCCGCCATTGCCGGATTGTTCGCCTATCAGCAGTGGCTCATCCGCCGCCGAGAGCGCGCGGCCTGCTTTCGCGCCTTCGCGAACAACGCGTGGGTGGGTTTCGCGCTGTTCGTCGCGGTGGTGGTGGAGCACGCGGCGGCATGACCGCGCCGCGCCGCGCGCTAGGCCGGGAGCGAATCGAGCGCGCCATCGACGCGGTTGGGCGCGGCGCCGCTTGGCTCAACCTGGGCATGGTCGCCGTCACTTGCGTGGTGGTGGCGTTGCGCTACGTCTTCGACACCGGCGCGATCTTCCTGCAGGAAAGCGTGGTGTATCTTCACGGCGCGGCGTTGTTGGCCGGCCTCTCCTACGCGCTCCGGCACGACGCCCATGTGCGTGTGGACGTGTTGTACTCGCGCTTGGCGCCGCGTTCGCGCGTTTGGGTGAACGTGCTTGGCCACGCGCTGTTCCTGGCGCCGCTCGCGGTGGCGATCGTCGTGCTCAGTTGGGGCTATGTGGTGGATTCGTGGGCCGTCCTGGAGGGTTCGCAGGAAGTGGGCGGCGTGCCGGCCGTCTTTCTGCTGAAGACGCTCATCCCCTTGGCGGCCTTCCTGTTGCTGTTGCAGGCCGGCGCCCTTGTGGCGCGCAGGATCCGCGAATTTTCCTCATCTGAAGGGGAAAGCCCTCCGCCCGCTGCTGCCGAGAACCCGCTCGGTCAGCAAACCCGTGGTTGATCTCCTGCCTTTGCTGCTGTTCGTGGCCGTGGTGGCGGCGCTGCTCGCCGGCTACGCCGTGGCGCCCACCCTTGCCGGCGTGGCGCTGCTGTTCGCGTTCGGCGGCGCGGCCTTCGGCGTGTTCGACCTGCGCGACTTGGGGTTCCTGCCCAGCCGGCTGTTCGGCATCGTCACCAACCAAACCCTGATCGCCGTGCCGCTCTTCGTGCTGATGGGCGTGACGCTGGAACGCGCCCGCATCGCCGAAACGCTGCTCGATTGCCTTTCGGCGTTGTTCGGCCGGGTGCGCGGCGGCCTCGGCCTGGCCGTGACCGGCGTGGGCATGCTGCTCGCCGCCAGCACCGGCATCGTCGGCGCCACGGTGGTGACGATGGGGTTGCTGGCGCTGCCCACCATGCTGCGGGCGGGGTACGACGCCCGCCTCGCCACCGGCGCGATTTGCGCCACCGGCACCCTCGGCCAGATCATCCCGCCTTCCATCGCGTTGGTGCTGCTTGGCGACGTGCTTTCAAGCGCGTACCAGCAGGCGCAACTCGGCATGGGCGTGTTCTCCCCGAAGACCGTCTCCGTGGGCGACCTGTTCGCCGGCGCGCTGTTGCCGGGCTTGGCGCTGGTGGCCCTCTACATGGCCTACATCGGCGCCACGGCGATTGCCAAGCCGGAGCGCGCTCCGGGGCGCTCGGAAGAGGACAAGGTGAAGGGTTCAGCGTTGGCCCGCGGCCTGGCGCCGCCGCTGCTGCTCATCGTGGCGGTGCTCGGCTCCATCCTGGCCGGCTTGGCGACGCCCACCGAAGCCGCCGGCGTCGGCGCGTTCGGCGCGCTCGCGTTGGCCGCCGGCTACCGCTCGCTCTCCGTGGCGGTGCTGCGCGACATCTGCCAAGCCACGCTGAAAACCACGGCGATGGTGTTCTTCATTCTCATCGGCGCGTCCGTGTTCTCGCTGGTGTTCCGCGGCTACGGCGGCGACGAGCTGGTGCGCGGCCTCTTCGCGGACATGCCCGGCGGCGTGTGGGGCGCGACCGCCATCGTGATGCTGGTGATCTTCTGCCTCGGCTTCATCTTGGACTTCATCGAAATCACCTATGTGGTGGTGCCCATCGTCGCGCCGGTGCTGCTGGCGATGGGGCTAGACCCGATCTGGCTCGGCGTGCTCATCGCCGTGAACCTGCAAACCTCCTTCCTCACGCCGCCGTTCGGATTCGCCCTGTTCTACTTGCGCGGCGTCGCCCCCGCGGCGGTGGCAACGCTGGACATCTACCGCGGCGTCATCCCCTTCGTGCTGCTGCAGATCGGCTTGATGGCCGTGCTGGTGGCGCTGCCGGAGTTGGCGACTTGGCTGCCCAGCATGGTGTATTGAACACGGCGGCTAGCCGGTGTCTGTTGTTCGGACGCTGGTACGGTAGTTTGACCGTTTGCGCGGCCAATGTGGGCGCTCTTCGACAGCGATCTGCCTTTGTGCTGCGTCAAGCAGTTGATTTTTATGCTCTTTCTATCCACACGCTGCTGTATGTAATCCCATGTTGCAAGAGCCGTTTGCGCGTGGCAGTCTGAAGTTGCTTAAACCAATGCCAGTGGTCGTACCGGCCGCGGCCGGGGCGCTCGCCTAATAAGCTGCCCTCTGGCGCGGCCAATAAGCGGGAACAACCTCTTCACACTGGGTTGGTTTAAGCACGGCCCGGCACTTTCGGGTGCTCGGATGTTGCGAACGAACCTTCGGAGAGGGCTCGACTGATGGAATCTACGAAGCGGGTGCCGCCCGTCCTGCTGGTTTTGTTGGCGTTCGGCGCCTCGCAAGCCCCCGCGAGTGATGCACAGACCGCTGTCGTTGGCAGCAGTGGGCAGAGCGCGAAGAGCGCGAAAGGATGGAACAAGAGCGCCACCCGGGATAGCTCGCAGGATCTCGCGCCGACAGTGCTTCGCCAATTCGTGGCGACCGCGGCGGAAACGGGACCCGATGAGGGTTCCACCGGGGATTGGCCAGTCAAGCGAACCACAAGCGCCACAGGCAATCTCGTAATCGTACGAAATGCAGGGGAGAGCCATCTGTCCATAACGCCCGACTTGGGCGGAGGCTATGGTGGTTTGCAGCAATTGATCGACCCCGGCGGTTCGGTCGTCTGGCTATGCGACTCGGCGCACCCGGACTCGCCAATTCCGCTGACTCTAGATCTAAAGCGTCTTACGCCCGGCTCTGCGTCGCTCCGAATGGAAGTGAATTGTGGCGATGTGCTGTCTTTGGGAGACGCCCACGACCTGCTAACGGCGAAGTACGAGGAAAACCCTTTGGACTCCCGCGTGCGGGACGATGACGGCGACGCCAATGTCGGTGAGGTTGGACGTCCGCCAGTTGGCCCAACGAGCGAAGGAGCATTGCAATGATTCGTCTCATCTTCGCAATAGCAGCCATGGCGGTGGCCGCAGATGCGGCTTACGGGCAGCGGCTCGACGTCACCAGCATTCCCGGAAGGACTGCGCAAGTCTCTATTGAGCAAGGCCATGTGGTGCTCGAGAACGTCCGTATCGCCAACCCGTCGAGTTCTTGGACCACCGGCACGTTGTACGTCAGTGTTCGAGTAACCACAGGTTCCGAGAGCACATCGAGCGGCTACCACCTGTTCGACGTCAACCACCATCCCAACGTGCGCGGACTGGTGGACCTGCGCCGAGTCCGCGGGACACCAGACAACGGTCGCTTGTCTCCGCGCCGGTATCTCGACATTTTCCGTTTGACGTATCCATTGCGACAACCCCGGGCGGGTACCTACTACATACACTTGGCCGTCTACCAGTGGAACCCTTCATTGCGCGACAACGGCGGCCGCACACAGTTGGGTAGTGTGACCTTCTCGCGGCAGTGGACGTTCGGGTCTGGAGGCGACTCGGACGATCACGGAAACGCCCGGTCGTCGGCGACGCGGGTGGCGCTGCCGAGCACGACCGCGGGCCGGATCGAAACAGGGAGCGACCTCGACTACTTCCGCTTCGAGGTCTCCGTCGCCGGCACCGTGCGCATTCACACGTCCGGCAGCTTGGACACGCTGGGCGTCCTCTACGACGCCGACGGCGACGCGCTGGGGAACAACGACGACTCCGGCGCGGGCTACAACTTCCGCATCGAGCGAAACCTCGCCGCCGGCACCTACTTTGTGCGGGTGGGATCCTACGGAACGGCGACCGGCGCGTACACCCTGCACCTGGCGGCAGCGGGCGGCGGCGGTTCGTCGTCGGACGATCACGGGAACGCCCGGGCGTCGGCGACGCGGGTGGCGCTGCCGAGCACGACCGCGGGCCGGATCGAAACAGGGAGCGACCTCGACTACTTCCGCTTCGAGGTCTCCGTCGCCGGCACCGTGCGCATTCACACGTCCGGCAGCTTGGACACGCTGGGCGTCCTCTACGACGCCGACGGCGACGCGCTGGGGAACAACGACGACTCCGGCGCGGGCCGGAACTTCCGCATCGAGCGAAACCTCGCCGCCGGCACCTACTTTGTGCGGGTGCGGTCCTACGGAACGGCGACCGGCGCGTACACCCTGCATCTGGCGGCAGCGGGCGGCGGCGGTTCGTCGTCGGACGACCACGGGAACGCCCGGTCGTCGGCGACGCGGGTGGCGCTGCCGAGCACGACCGCGGGCCGGATCGAAACAGGGAGCGACCTCGACTACTTCCGCTTCGAGGTCTCCGTCGCCGGCACCGTGGGCATTCACACGTCCGGCAGCTTGGACACGCTGGGCGTCCTCTACGACGCCGACGGCGACGCGCTGGGGAACAACGACGACTCCGGCGCGGGCTACAACTTCCGCATCGAGCGAAACCTCGCCGCCGGCACCTACTTTGTGCGGGTGGGATCCTACGGAACGGCGACCGGCACCTATTCGCTTCATTTGACAGCGAGCGGCGGCTGCCCGGTGGCATTGTAGAGGGAGGAACGATGGCGCTTCGACAAAGCAAAGGCAGCGAATCTGGGGAGGCGGCCGCGGCGGTCGGCGCAAGCAAAATTCCGCGGTTCGTGGTTGCATGGTTGATCATCGCCTCTGCACATGCGACACACGCCGCTTACCAACTCTCCGTGCCGCTGTTTGTCTCGGTCTCAAACCCGAACAATCAGTCGCGGCAGGGCTTCGTGCGAATCATCAATCACTCCGAGGTGTCGGATCGCATTGATGTCGTTGCCATCGACGATCGCGGCAAGCGGCTTGGCCCGGTTTCGCTATCGCTCTCACCATGGCAGACCATCCACTTCAACTCCAATGACTTGGAAACCGGAAATGACGCCAAGGGAATACCTGTTGGTGTTGGGACTGGCGCGGGCGATTGGCGCCTGGAAATCCACGTCGAGAACGACGATTTGGATCTTGAAGCCCTAGCATATGTGCGTACTCAAGATGGCTTCCTAACGAGCATCCACCAAGCAGTGCCCGGCAAGCTACGCCACCGCGTCGCGATCTTCAACCCGGGCAGCAACCTCAACCAAGTCAGCCGCCTACGACTGATCAACCTTGGAAAAGACGACGCCAACGTCTCGATCGTTGGTGTTGACGACAGCGGCTCACGATCTCCCGAAGTCACAGTTGCCCTCCCGCCAGATGAAGCGTACAGCTTCACCGCGCAAGATCTAGAGTACGGCCACCAGCGCTTAGATGGAACTCTTGGCGACGGTTCCGGCAAGTGGCAACTGTTCATCACCTCCGATAGAGCAATTCAGGTGATGTCGATGATGGAGACGCCGAGCGGGCATCTGACCAACCTTTCTTCGCCTGGATCGGAGGAAGACTACCGCCCACCGCCATGACGGTGGTACAGCGTGGATTGCTGCTGAACGTCGTTGATGCTCAAGGATTATCTCGTGAAATTGAACCGTCCCCATTGGCTGGAGCGTCTACGGGAGTGGCGGGCCGAAGCGAGAGAAGACACTCAGACGTTTGTGGCCGCGGCGATAGTCTTTGCGCTGTTGGCCGGTCTCTTGACTATCCTCGGAGAATGTTTTCCATCCTTTAGTTCGCTTGTGGAGATTCCGGCAGCATGTTTCGGCGTGATTGCCGCGATCAGCGTCTTCGTCTGCGCCGGCACCTCTTGCGCCTTCATATTCTCTAGCATAGCTTACTACGCCGTTGAAGCCATTTATCGTGTTGCGGAGCTGTTGCTGACTTTGTTGCAAAAACTCTCCAGGTTGGCTCGTTCTCTCCTACCTCACATGGATGCATCCCGCATTGTCACTGGTATTTCGCTACTTTTGACGCTCTGGATTTTCAAGGATCTTGAGACCTCTAAATTGGTGTATCTTCTCACTGGGAGCGGCGTTGCCGCCGAGGTCACCAACGCCGTCATACGCCACATCATGGCCAAGTTTAGAAAGACGTAGGTAGCCGCCTAATGCTGGACGATGAGGTGCCAACGACGGCGCTTGCCAGCTCCTTCGCCGCCGCAAAGGCCGCGGCGCGCAAGCGCAGCCAACGCATCCGCGGCGTTCTGCTCATCGCGTTGCACCAGCGTGGCTGCTTCCGCCGAGCCAATGGCACCCGCGCGCCACATCCGGTCGAGCAATAGCAGTTGCGGCAGCGACAGAACGTCGTTGCGGCGCTCCTCCTCCACCACCAGCCGGACGAAGTCGAGGTCCGGTTCGGTGCGGCTTAGGGTTAGCGTCACCCCGGTTTGGCCGTCGGCGTCGTAGCGCGGCGTCGAGCGTCCGCAGCGAATCTGGTCGGCGAACACGGCGTCCACGCCGCGCGCCGTGCGCTCGACGATGCCGGCGCGTTTGAGTGCGTCGGCCAGCAAGGGATTGCGTGGGCGCGGCGGCGTCACCAGCAGATTGTCCAAGCGCACGCCCTCGGGCAGGCCGCCGGGGTTGGAGACGACAATTTCGCCCGCTCGCCACTGCGCATGCACCGCGCCGTTGCGGATGTAGTCGCGGTGGGTCAGCGCGTTGGCCAACCCCTCCCGAAAACCGACCGCAGAGTAGTTGGGAACGCCCACGCGCACCATGCCCACCATCAGCTCCCGCTCGCTCCGGCGCGCCCGAACGCGCGCTTCGAGTTCCTCGAGCGCGCGCAGCAACGGCCAGCGGAAGAAATCGTTTACATCCACCGTGGCGTCGGTGAGTGCTTGGAACGCCACCTCGTGCGTGGGCAGCCGTTCCGCCAGCACGTCTTCCCTGCCGAACAGCAGCAAGCCCAGAATCCGCACGGCAACCTTGCCGTTCCACGTTCTCACCGCGCCGAGCGCTTTGGCGAGATCCAAGTCGCTCAAGCCCAGCAAAGCCTCGTCGCCGCCGCGGTTTTCGCGGATGGCGCGTCGATAGCGGGCGAATTCCAACGGGTCGAGGGCGTCGAATCCCACATCGGGCAACTCCACCGCGGAATAGTCGAATGTGCCGAAGTCGGCTTGCCGGGCGTTCATTTCGTGGAAGTGGAAGGGCACGCAAGCCGGTTTTCCGTCGCCGCCCAAGGCGCGGCGCAGATAGCGGCCGTCCGCCGTGCTCACCGGAGAGCGGCCTTTCGGCACGCGAATCGCCAACACGTCCTTGCCTTCCAACACGAACATCTCGGCGTCCACGGCAAGGGCGGGGCGCGTGCGGTTGCTCACCAACGCCTGCACGCGGAGCACGTCGGTTCCCGCGGTTTGGTGCCGCGGGCGAGCGCCGGTGACCGCTCCGTCGTCCTCAACGCCCAGCAACACCCAACCGTCCGGGCCGTCGTCGTCGCGGTTCGCCATGCAGGCCACGGTTTCGACGAGATCGCGGTCCGGCAAGCTGCCGCGCCGTTCGCTCGTGAACTCCACGGCAAGGGTTTCGCCGCCGGCGATGAGCGCCGCCAATGCGTCCGTGTTCACGCGCCGTATCGTAGCGCAAGCGGCAAGGTGCTACGCTCTCGCCATAAGCGTTTCCCCACCTGTCGCGCTCGGCACGCAGCGCGATCCGCCGCCGTATTTCGCGGGGCGCGGCGATGAACTTGCCGCTTTGAACAAGCGCTTGCGCCGCTTGTGCGAAACGGGCGATCCGCGAAGCGGCATGTCGCTGATCATCGGCGTTCCGGGCGTGGGCAAGACGCAACTGGGGCGGCAGTTCGCCGAGCAGGCCGCACGGTGCGAAGCGCCTGCGGACGTGCGGCGGCTTGAGGTGGACTGCGTATTGCTGGAGAGCGAAGTCGACCTGTTCTTGGGGATGGGGCGGGTGTTGGAAGCCGAAGGCGCGTTCCGCGAGGCCGCGGACCTCCACAGCAAAAGCACGGGGCACAACGTCGGGATCGGCTACCTCAAAGGCGGACGAACGCGCGAGCATGCTCGCCACACGGGCAATCTGCCGGCGTTGCTGAGCGCTTCCAAAGCGGCCGGAGCTTGGGACGGCAAAGCGCTGGTGATCGTCATCGACGAGCTGCAAACGATAGATCCGACGGGCATGAAGGCGTTGCGCGTGCTGCACCAAGGGGCGCACGGGTGCCCGATGCTGGTCGTGGGGATCGGCTTGCAGCACACGCCGCAGGTGCTGGCCAACCCGCGAGACGGCTCGGCGGGGATTTCGCGTGTGGCGCAGACCATCCACTTGCGTTCGTTGTCTGCGGCACAAGCCCGGGAGGCCGTCAACGGGAACATGCTGGCGCTGGGGCACCAGATACCGGACCCGTGCGTTGCCGCGTTGGCGGCAGCGTCTTGTGGCTTTCCGCAGCACATTCACGGCTACTTGGAAGGGGCGATCAGCGCCATCGCCACGCATGGCGAACTTGCGCCTGGTGCGCCGCTTGACGACGCGCTGGCCACGGGCGACAGCGCTCGGGAGGAATACTACGAGACGCGCCTCGGCATGTTGCCCAACCAGAACGCCATGCTACCCGTCGTGCAAGTCATGCTCGAAAAGCGCAGGAGCGTCTTGTGGCAAGAGGACGCAGCCCAAGCGATCAGCGATGCGTCGTTCGATGGCGAAGAGACCGTGCGCCAAGCCATCGCGCACGGCGTGCTCACCTTGGAGGGAGGCGGCGTGAGCTTCGGCATTCCGTCGTTTCGCGACCACATGAACAAGCTGCTGCGCGAGCGCCGACACGCTTCTGTCGAACCTAACGGGTGATGTCTCCGCGCTTTCGGTGACGTGAGCCGGGCTGCTCCCGAAACTGTTGGAGCTCCTGCTTGAAGCGCGTTTCCGTTGGCAACAGGCCGATGGCGTTGCGGAACGCCGCCTCCACCTCGTTGGCCGGCTGGCGCAGCCAGTTGAGCACTCGCGCCAAGTCGCGCCATGTCCATGCATGGCGAGTGGGGGAAGCGTCCATTTGCAGTACACGCTCCAGTTGCTGCCGCGCTTCGACCAGCAAGCGTCGATTCACCGCTTGCCAAGAACGAGCGCGGGCTCTCCGCGCATCCTGTGCAAGGCGCATCTTGGTTTGGGCAAACTCATGCAAGGCGCGCGGGTCGCCCTGCGGCACGTTTCCCGCCTGCTCGAAAAAGCGGTGCGCCAAGCGTGATTCGCGAAGACGGCGCGCCAATATGGCGGCATCCACGGCGTCGTGCGCCGATGTGCTGTTGGTAAGGCTCTTGAGGACCTGGCGTGCGTCTTCGGTTCGATCGTGATCCAGCAATACCTCTACCCAAGCGTTTGTCACGTTCGCGACGACGGCATCGGCGTCGGGCGCAACGCTCCGAAACCGCTCGAACACCTCTTCGGCGGCGTCAAGGGCGTCGCGCGCGGCCGACTGCCTGATCAGCTCCGTCGTCAGCGCGGCGGAGCCTTCGTTGGCGCACCACGCTTCGCGCACGCGCCGAAACGCATCTTCTTCGCTCCCCACCGTGCGCAGATAGGCGGCATCCCGCAGCGCGGAAACCGCGGCGTACTCCGGATGCGCCGGCAGCGTCGCTCGGAACCAACCCGTGTCAAAGTCGAATTGCGGCTCGGGCGAGCCGTTTTCCGCCATCGCCCGATACATGTTGGGCACCCCGGTGCGCCACCCTTCCGCAAGACCCAGAGACTTCAGAAACTCGCCAACCCGCGGATTGCGGGCGCCGACGGGCGGAATCGAGGCGTTCGGCGCGAGGTGATGTGGTTCCATGCCGGGGACGGGGCCGGGATAGCTAATCACTTCCACGCGGTCCGGATACAAACAGATCTTGGTTGGTTCCATCGCTTCCGGCCGATAGCTCCGGTGGTACACCGCGTTGACCAGCGCCTCGCGCAGGGCCGGCATCGGGTAACTCACCCAGCCGCGCACCTGGCTGTGTTCCCGTTGCTTCTGCACATGCGATTGGGAGAGCCCCTCCAGATGGCGCAGGCAGTTGCGAACTTGCGCCGGCAGCGGGCCTTGAAAGACACGCTCGTCCTGCACTTGGCCAGCGCGGTCCGCGGCAAACTGCGCGACGACGATACGCGCACCGGGGAACCAACGTCTTGGGTCGTCGGCGAAGAAGAGCAGGCCGACGTTGCGCGGCGTTTCGTGGTTGTTTGCCGGCACAACAATGCCCATGTGGCGGTAGATGGTTGCCGCGTCCGGTTGCTCGCGGAGGGCGCTGCCCACATCGTGCAGATACTCCCGCACCGTCGCTTCGCGCAGGTCCTCCACCCGCGCCGCTTGGGCGGCTTGGTTGTCCCACGGCAGCGAGGTCTTTTCCAAGAGCGCTGGTAGTTGGCCGTTGGCGCGAGCGTCCACGGTTTCCGTTCCAACACGTATCCAAAAACACCACCGCGCTTCCCGGCCGGCATGCCGGCGTTCTCCGATGGCTTGGTGCGGCCCGTCCTGACTTGGGGACACGCGCAGCACCAACACGTTGCGCCCGTCAACGACCTCGGGCGAGAAGATCGGCATGTAGCCGGGTTTGATGTCTCCTTGGCAGCGACCGCGTAACCATCGTTGCGCCGCGTCAATGGCTTGTTCGCTCAGGCCCTTCACCCGCTCCTTGCCTCCGGGTTCGGGTTCGCTAACGCCAATGACAACATAGCCCCCGCCCAAGCTCTGAAAGTCGTTGGCGAACGCGCACACGGTCTTCACCACTTGCGGGCCTGTGGTGTCCGGATCCCAGCTCGCCTTGAATTCCAAACGGGCGGACTCGGTGCGTCCGTTCAGCAAGTCGGCGACGTTGATGGGTAGGATCGAAGCCATGGTCGGATTGTTCGACTGTGGACGCGGACGGTCAATCCTGGCGACGCAGAGGGTTGCGGCTCGCGCCGCCTCCACCGTCAACCCCCGGCGCTTCCATCATCCACCAGCTTGCGCAGTGTTTTGGTGGCCATGTAGTCTTCCATCTTGCCGGTGAACAGCGCTTCGGTGTCCAGCAGCTCGTAGATGCCGATCCAGTCCGTGCCGATGCGCACGCGCAATTGCGGGTTCAGAATGTAGTAGCCGCGCTCGGTGCGTTTGAACAGGCGGCGGTTGTAGGGCATGTCGCGGTCCACCTCGTGCCGCGCCAGCACATGCGAGATGTAGGGTCGCTTGGTGCGGTACTCCGGAACCGCCGAGCGCGGCAGGGCGCGCAGCACCTCCTCAATGTTCGCGGCGGAAATGCCGGGGCGCAGGCGCCGGTTCAGGTTTGTCGTCAGCCGCGTTTGGAACAGTGCCACCAGCAGGTTGTAGAACAGAAACTCCGCCTTGTGGCTGTCGATCTTCAAGAGGGCGCCCTGCACCATCACCGTCACGGTGGCCGGCGCCAGCTTGTGATACAGCGCCGGAGCGTGTCGCTCCGCGTAGCGGGCCTCCAGCGCGGTTTCCTGCAGCATGACCTGAAAGGCGTTGAGGCCGGCGCTTCCGGTTCGTTCCTTGTCCGCCTCCATCTCGTCGGCGAGCATCGCCGCAACCAGCGGATTGCCGAAGCGCGCCGCCAGCATCAGCGGCGTGTGCCCGAACGCGTCCCGATGGTCCACGCCGTACTTCCCCACCAAGCGGCGCACGCTGTCCTCGCGCTTTAGCGAGTAGGGTAGGAAGTGGTTTTCCACCAAGTTCCGTTCGCCGGCCGCGAACGGTCGTTGGGCGGGGCGAAAGCCGGCGTTGCGCAGGTGCGTGAGGCGCACCAAGTCGCGGTTGAGGAGCGCGTACTCGAAGAGCTGAAGCTGTTTCTTCTTGCCGCCGCCCGCAAGTGCCGCCGCCGCCAAATCACGCACCGCTTGCCGATCAAGCGGTTGCCACGGCGTCTTTTGGATGCCGAGGATTTCGGTGCGCACGGCGTCCGCCTGTTCCTGCTTGCCTTGGCGTTCCAGCTTGCGCGCCTCGCGTTGCCAATCCGCAAGGCTGGACTTCTGGTCGGCCAAGTCGAGATCTTTCACCAGCTCCACGCCCAGAAGATCGAACAAGCGTTGGCGCGGCGACGACTCCACCAAATAGACGTTGGCCACGGCGCGGGTGGTGGCGACGTACAGGGCGTTGATGTGGAACTTGAATATCTCCAAGGATTTGTCGCTCTTGTCGCGGGCGCGGGCGTAGCGCAGTTCGCCGGCCCGCACTTGTTCCGCGTCCACGTCGCGGCATATCTCTCGAAAACGGTCGTCCGCGGAGGAGACGAAGTCGTACAAGATGATGTTTTCGTACTCCAAGCCCTTGGCTTCCTGAATGGAGAAGATGAGCGGCGTGTTGAATCGCGTGTGCGCCTTCGCCTTGTCGTCGGGGTGCAGCACGATCACTGCGAAACGGGTGGAGGCGCGCGTGCGGGTGTTCAATTCGCCAACCAGGCGCGGTTCGTCCGGCAGCAAGGCCACCGCGCCGGCGGTTTCGGAATTGCTGGTGACGAGGTAGTTGCTTTCCCGGTCCACCGAGCGAAACCGCGCCGTCTTCAAACGCAGGATGCGGTTCGCCATTTCGGTCACTTGGCGGGAACTGCGGTAGTTGGTGGTGAGCACGCGCAGCACGTCGGTGGTCTCGACGAACGCGCCGGGGTGCTCCGAGGGGGTGTCCTCGTCTTCGCGCGCGAACGAGCGGCCGTAGAAATGGCGCTTCAACCCGGCCCAGGAGAAAAAGTTGGGATGCACGATTTGGTTGGAATCGCCGCACAGGATGAAGCGCGTTGGATCCGTTAGCGTGCGCAGCACCAAGTGCAACTGCACGTTGGTGAGGTCTTGCACCTCGTCCACCACCACGAAATCCCACACCGGCTTGACGAGTTCTTGATACTCGAAACTGAGCACGTTGCTGTCGTGGCGGTCGGCGGATTGCAGATGCGCCAGGTACTTGTCGAACAGGTCGTACACCTTGGCGCGCTCGTCCGCCGCGTAGATGGATTGCCGCACGCCGAGCGCCAGATATTCCTCCTTGGAGAGCCACGCGTTGTCCGCCGAAGCGCCGGTGATCACGCCGTGGACTTCCTCGTAGAACTGGTGCGCGTCCTTGATGCCGGTGGCGGTGCGGTGGCGCGCGAACCAGCCGGCGAACTCGCGGAACGTCATCTCGCGGCTTTGCGGCACGCGAATGCTCTCCAAGAACTCGGCGAACGAGTAGAAGCTCACATCCTGCTCGTCGTTTTCGTAGTTCATGCCGTAGTAGAGTTCGCGGGCGCTGTCCGCCAGATAGGGCGAGCGCGTCACATACAGCACATTGCCCTCGGCTTCCTTCATCTTCTCCAGCGTCAGCACGGTCTTGCCGCTGCCGGCGCTGCCGACCACGATGAGCGGCGGGCGCACGGCGAAGATGGCCTGTTGCTCGTCGTCGAACGAGATCACCTTGTCCAGCACGTTGAAGGTGTGGCGGTTGGGGTTCACGTACGCGAGATCCACGGCGTCTTCCGGTGCCGCGGCGGCGGCGTCCGGCAAGCGGCTCTCGTCCACCGCGACGCCGCGGCGCAGGAAGCGGGAGGAGTCGTAGGCGTGGTTGGCGATGAACTCCAGCACCAGGATGTAGGTCTTGCCTTGGTGCCGGGCGAACGTGAACAGCAAACGGTTGCTGCGGTCCAGCCGGGCGCGATAGAGGTCGTCCGTGATCTTCTTCACATCGGCGGAGCGGAAGTCGCCATTCTCCAAGTGGGACCTCACTTTGGCGAAGTTGGGGATGCCGGTGGGATCGAGCTCGTTGTAGAGCAGAACTTGCAAGGCGACCTCCCAGAGTGTGAAGCGACTGCGGCTACCATAACGCAACCGACGTGACGTTTGCAGCAGCGGGCGCAAACGAGCCGCAGTTCAAGACGAGAGGGAGGCACCGCATGACAGACGCAACCCCGCACAAGGCCATCGACAACGCGCATCCGGATCCGCGTGCGCTCGCCGGCGGCGTGGCCGTGATCACCGGCGGCGCTTCCGGCATCGGTTTCGCGCTGGCGGAGGCGGCGGTGGAGCGCGGGCTGCACCCCGCGCTGGTCGACATAGAAGCCGAGGCGCTAACGGCCGCGGAAGCGCGGCTGCGCCCAGACGCGCAACGGGCGGGCGTTGAGGTGGCTGGGTTTCGGGTGGACGTTTCCGCGTCCGACCAAGTGAATGAGCTAGCGGACGACGTGCGGCAACGGTTTGCCGGCAAGCCGATCTCGCTCTTGTGCTGCAACGCCGGCGTGGGCGGCGGCGGACCGGTGACGACCACCGCCGATGCCGACTGGGCGTTCGTGCTCGGCGTGAACGTGATGGGCGTGGCGCATTGCGTGCGCGCCTTCGTGCCGGGGATGTTGCGCCAAGGCGCGCCCGGTTCCGTGGTGACGACTTCCTCACAAGACGGATTGTGCGCCGCCCAAGGCGTGTACGGCGTCTCGAAGCACGCCTGCGTGGCGCTTACGGAAGCGTTGCATGGCGAGGTGCGGGACGGCCTCTCCGTGCATGTGCTGTGCCCCAACGTGGTCGCGACGAACATCGTCACATCGTTGCGCAACCGGCCGGAACGGTTTGGCGGGCCGGTCGCCGGGGGCGAGGGCGCCCGGCGCGTGCAGGAACGGTTCAAGACGTTCGGCATGCCGCCTTCGCGTTGCGCCGAGATGGTGTTCGACGCCATCCGCAGCGGCGTGTTCTACATCTTGGCGGAAGCCGAAGAGGATCCCGGCTACGTGCGCTTGGAGGCCGAAACACGCATGCGCGCCATCCTGAACGGCACGCGACCCTACCGCCCCCGCAGCGCGTTCATCGCCAAGGTGTTCGCGGCGGCGGATTGACCGGCGGCGTTCCGCATTAATTAAGCGCCGGCGTGCCGGAGCAGATCCGCGCCGGTTTCGCGGCAGGTATTCGTGAAAGGGTTAGTTCCTGGCCTTCGCTCGGTTGATCATGTGGATGGCGTGGCCGCCGACGCCCAGCGCCGCCTCGTGCATCGCTTCGGAGAGGGTGGGGTGGGCGAACATCGTGAGCGCCAGATCTTCGGCGGTGGCGCCGAACTCCATCGCGATCACCGCCGGCGCCACCAGTTCGCTTGCCTGGGCGCCGAACACATGGACGCCGAGCACCCGGTCGCTCTCCGCGTCGGCGACGACCTTCACGAGACCCACCGCCTCGCCGGCGGCCAATGCCCGCCCGGTGGCCGCGAAGGGAAACGCCCCCACGCGCACGGACTCGCCGGCGGCTTTGAGTTCCTGTTCCGTCTTGCCCACCCACGCGATTTCCGGGTGCGTGTAGATCACCGAGGGCACGCAGTCGTAGTTCACCACGGGCTTGTTGCCGGCGATGCGCTCGACCACCATGACGCCCTCCTCCATGCCTTTGTGCGCCAGCATCGGGCCGCGCACCACATCGCCGATGGCGTACACGTCCGGCGCGTCCGTGGCGCAAAGATCGTTCACATAGACGAATCCGCGCTCGTCAATGTTGACGCCGCTGTTCGGCGCGAGCAATCCATCCGTGCAGGGCCGCCGGCCGACCGCGACGATGAGCTTGTCCACGGTGACGGTGTGGTCTCCATGCTTGTCTTGGTAGGACACCCGCACCGACCCGTCTTGCGTTTCGGCCCCCATGACGCGGGTGCCCAAGCGGATGTCCAGCCCTTGCCGACCGAACTCGCGCAGCGCGTCGCGGGCAATGCGCGCATCGGCCATGGGCAGGAACTCGTCGAGCGCTTCGAGCAGCACCACCTCCGAACCAAGCCGCCCCCACACGCTGCCGAGCTCCAGGCCGATGACGCCGGCGCCGATCACGCCGAGCCGAGGCGGCGGCGCGTCGAACTCCAAGGCGCCGCTGGAATCGACGATCAGCGCGCCGTCCTGGGGCGCCGGGGGAATGTTCATCGGCAGCGATCCGGGCGCGAGCACCACATGCTGCGCCGCATAGGTTACGGCTTCCCCCCCGTGCGGCGTGAAGGACACCTGCTTGCCGGCGAGCAACTGGCCGTGGCCGGCAAGCGCCGTTACGCCGTTGCCCTTGAAAAGGCCGGCGATGCCGCCGGTGAGTTGCGCGACGACGGCGTCCTTGCGGGCGATCATGCGCGGCACGTCCGCGGTCGCCTCGCCCACGTCGATGCCGAGTTCCGCGAAGCGGTGCTTCGCGTCCGCGTACTTGTGGGAGGCGTCGAGCAGCGCCTTGGACGGAATGCAGCCCCAGTTCAGGCAGGTGCCGCCCAGCGTGGGTTCGCCGTCCTTGCCCACCGACTTGTCGATGCAGGCGGTCTTCATTCCGAGCTGCGCGCCGCGAATGGCGGCCGCGTATCCGGCCGGTCCGGCGCCGATGACGATGAGGTCGTAGTTGTCCATTTGTTCCCGCAGTGATGGGGTTGGCGAACGGCCACCCCTTAAGCGGGTTAGTGTACCGTCAGGCGCGGTGCGCATAGCGTCGCATCGGCGATGTGCGAGGTGCCTCACATCCTCGACCAATCGCCGCCAGCGCCAGTGGTCGCGTTGACAGCTTGCTTGCTGCGAAATTGTGTTGCCGTTGCGCCCAACAAAGCGGTAATCTCGCAGCAAAGGGCGGGCGGCGACCGGCGCCGGCCCGCGGCGAGGTGCTCCAAACGCACACAACGGCCCGTCCCGATCGCAAGCGGGCCAACAGGGGGAGGAGTGGAGCTTGGTCGGCGCGACACCGCCCGCCACGGGTGGATTGCAGGAACCGTGCGCGTGAGCGCGGCCAGTGCGCGCCCTGCGGGGCGCGTTCGAGTTTGCTCCGCAAACTCCGCGGCTTGCCGAAGATTCGACCCGGTTGTGCAGATCTTCGCCTCTCAAGAGGCTAAGTGTTGGGGAAACCGCCGCCACGGGATTGCCCGCCTGTCGTGAACGCCAACGTCCAAGCCGACATCGCCGCCAACCGGGCGCGTTCCCGGCAGTTGCCCATGTTCCGCAACGCTCCGGTGCCAACGGAGCGCTACCAGCACCTCACCCACGACACCAGCGGCTTCGTCGACGTGTTGAAGCTGTTGCTGCGCTCGTGGCCCTACATCCGCCCGCAGGTCCTTGGCCGCTGGTGGGTGCCCGGCCAAGGCGTCGAGAACCGCGTGGCGGACTTGGTGAGCGGTCAAGGCTATCAATTCGGCTACGCGCCCTTCCTGGTGGCGGCGGTGGCCGCGCTCGGCCCGCTCATGGGCTGGGTGCCGGCGGATTTCGGCTGGCCGATGAACCTGCTCTATGTGCCGGTGCTGGCGCTGGTGGTCTGCACATACCTGATGGCTTGGCGCCGCGGGCGGGCGCAGGCGGTCGGTGTGGTCGGTGCGCTGCTGTCGGGCATCGGGGTCGCCCTTGCGGCGGCGTTCTTCATTGACGGTTGGGTGTCCACGCTGTACGGCGTTGCGGTCATCGTCGCGGCGATCACGGGCTGGATGGTGCAGTTCCGCACCCGCGCCGGCCGCTTGGAGTGCCGCGTGCGGGCCGGCGCGCACCTGGTCTACTTCTACGCCATCAACTTCTTCGAACGCGGCCTCAACTTGGCCTTGGGCGTGCTGCTGGCGGATCTGCTCAACCAGAACCTGTTGCAGGCGGAGCCGATCGCGCCGGCGCTGGCCAAGATCGCCAATTTCTTCGGGATGCCGGAGTGGACGCAAGATTCGGTGGACAACCTTAACGCGGATCAACGGCGCGACTTGGTGTTGATATACGTCTACCTCGCGCTCGGTTCCCACTTGTTGCGCCTGCCGCTGCGCATCATCAATCCGTACTACAACATGTGGATCATGCAGCGCATCAACCAAGATCTCCGCGTCGCCTTGGTGGAGCGCTGGCATCAGCTTTCGCTCAACTACCACAGCGGCCACCGCACCGGCGACTCCATCTTCCGCATCTACCAGGACAGCGCCATGGTCACCGCCGTCATCGGCCATGTGATCGGCATGACGCTGGCGTTCGGCAGCTACCTCACATGCGTGGTGCTGGTCACCGTGATGTCGCCGTGGCTGGGTCTCGTCGCTACCGTCGTGGTGGTGCCGGCGCTGTTTTGGGCGCAGTTCGCCATGCCGCGGATGCGCACCCGAACCTTGGTCTACCGCGCCGCCACGTCCGATGTCACCTCCACCATTCAAGAGACCTTCGGCGCCATTCGCCTCATCAAAGCGTTCGGCACCGCGGCGCGCGCCCAGCGGCATTTGGAGGAGGACTCGGTGATCGCCTTCAACGCCGCCTTCCGCGTGCGCCAGCTGATCGCGGTGGTGACGATTGTGATGTACACGGTGGCGACCGTGTTCGTCGCCGGCGGCAGTTCGTTCATGGCGTGGTGGGCGCATGAAGCCGATCCGGCTTGGGCGCTGGAGCTCATCGGGCTGCTCGGCATCAGCTTCGTGGCGTGGAACCTCGCCAGCTTCAGCTGGGGGCGCGACCAGCTGCACGAGTCGAGCGGCGATGTGCGCAAATTGCTGCGCGACTGGATGACCGCCCAGGACATGGCCATGGGCCTGCGCCGGGTGTTCGACATTCTGGACATCGAGCCGGACGTGCAGGACGCGCCGGACGCGGTGCCGCTGACCGGCCTCCAAGAGGAAATACGCTTCGACAACGTGCGTTTCGCCTACGAGAAGGAACGCCCGGTGCTCGACGACGTGAGTTTTCGCGCCGGGCCCGGCAGCATCACCGCCATCATCGGGCCGACCGGCGCCGGCAAGAGCACGATGATGGCGCTGCTCTTGCGCCTGTTCGATCCGTCCCGGGGCGCCATCACCATCGACGGGCGCGACCTGCGCGCCTACCGAGTGCGCTCGCTGCGCGCCAACGTGGCCATCGCGTTGCAGGAGAACGTGTTGTTCGCGCTGTCGGTGCGCGAGAACATCCGCTACGTGGCGCCGAACGCCAGCGAAGAACAGGTGCGCGAGGCGGTGCGCGTGGCCGGCATGGAAGACTATGTGGCCGGCTTGCCGAACGGCTTGGACACCATGCTCTCGGACCGCGGCGGCAAGCTCTCCAGCGGCCAACGCCAACGCCTCTCCATCGCCCGCGCCGTGGTGCGCGACACGCCGATCCTGGTGCTCGACGAGCCCACCGCCGCCCTTGACGCCGCCACCGAACACCAAGTGATGCGCAACTTGGCCGAGTGGGGCGCGGGCCGCGCCATCTTTCTCATCACGCACCGCATCTCCACGATCCGGCGGGCGAACAACATCCTCTACTTGGACCGCGGCCGCATCGTGGAAAGCGGCAGCCACGAAACCTTGATGCGCCGCGAAGGCGGACGCTACCGCGCCTTTGTGGAAGCCGAATCCACGGCCACCGCGGCGAGCTGACCGGAAGCGAGGGGAGACGCAAACATGGCCGAAGGCGCACTGGCGCAAACGCCCTCCACCGGGCCGAGCCACGGGTCGCCGCGACGCGCAAGCGACCGCGAGCTGGATCGGCGCACCAGCGGCATCGACACGCAAACCCAGATCGGGGAGCGCGACTCGCTCAAGATCATCCTGCGCAGCACCGCCTACATCCGCTACTTCATGTGGCGCTACCTCGGCAAATTCGCGATGAAGCTCGGCGCCTACGCGATTGGACTCGCATTCCTGCCGTGGCCCGTCAAAATGCTCACCGACCATGTGGTCTTGGGCAGGCCAATCGAGGAGGCGGCGAACTACCCGTGGTACTGGCAACCGGTCCTCGATCTCTGCCAAGGTTGGGACGCGTTGCAAATTCTGATCTTTCTATTGTCTTTCGGGCTCGGTTTGGCGCTGCTGATCGGCCGCTATATAACCGGCTACAACGACGATGTGGAGGCCGGTCTCGCCCAAGGCCACGACTACGCCACATCGGTGGAAAACACGCTGCACGGGGGGCACAGCACCTTCGGCGGCCTTTGGGGCATCGTCGAGTTCAAGCTCAACGCCCGCCTCAACCAAGCACTCAACCACACCTTGCGCGGGCAGCTGTTCAGCCGCATCGGCGCGCTGTCCATGACCCAGCTCGAGGATCAGCGCATCGGCGACTCCATCTACCGCGTGATGTACGACGCCCCGCAGGTCACCGAGGTGTTCTACGAGATCACCCACACGCCGTTGATGTCCAGCATCCTTTATGTGCAGGCGCTGCTCATCGTCATGGACACCTACCCGTCGGTGCCCGAGATCATCTGGCTCTCGGCGGCGATCTTCCCCACGTACCTCATTCTCTCCACGTTGTTCGGCCCCATCGTGCGGCGGCGCGGCCAAGCGGCGCGGGCAGCGGGGGCGCTGACCACCGGCACCATCGAGGAAGGCATGGACAACGTGCTGGCGGTGCAGAGCCTCGGCGGCAACGAGGAGGAGAAAGGCCGCTTCGGACGCGACAGCTCAGAATCCTTCCGCCGCCAGCGCCGCGTCAATCTGATGTGGATGATCATCCCGCAAGTGGGCGACACCATCAACGCCATCGTGCAGACCATCTTCTTCGTCTTGCTGGTGAACCTCGTCATCGACGGCGAGATGTCGCCCGGCGACTACGGCGCGGTGTTCGTGTTCTGGGGCTACATGCGCGGCCCGGCGAGTGCGCTGGCCATACTGTGGATTCGCTTCCAAGACAACGTGGCCGGCATGCGCCGGGTGTTCGCCATGATGGACCTGCCCGCGGAGGCGGACATGGGCACCACGCGCCTTGACCGCGGCGTGCGGGAAGGCGTGTCCATGCGCGGCGTCGGCCTCGTTTATCCCGACGGGCGGCGGGCGCTGGAGGGCATCGACCTGGACGCCAAGGTGGGCGAGATCGTGGCGTTCGTGGGGCCCACCGGCGCCGGCAAAACCAGCCTCGCCTACCTGATTCCGCGCTACCACTTGGCGACCGAGGGCGAAGTGCGGGTGGACGGGATTCCGGTGAACAAGGTGACGTTGGAGAGCCTGCGCAGCCAAATCACCTATGTGTTCCAAGAGACGCAGCTCTTCTCCGATTCCATCGGCGACAACATCCGCTACGGCAAACCGGGCGCCACGGACGAGGAAGTGGAGCGCGTGGCGCGCATCGCCGGCATCCACGACTTCATCGCGCAGTTGCCGGAGGGCTACGACACCAAGCTCGGCAGCGCCTCGGCGAGCAAGCTCTCGGTGGGCCAGAAGCAGCGCATCTCCATCGCCCGCGGCCTGCTGCGGGATTCCAAGGTGTTGATTCTGGACGAGCCGACCTCCGCGCTCGACCCGGAAACCGAGCAGTACCTGGTGCGTTCCCTGCACGAAGCGGCCAAGGACCGCCTAGTCGTGATCATCGCGCACCGCCTGTCCACCATCGCCCACGCGGACAAGATCGTGTTCTTGGATGGCGGCCGCGTAATGGAGCAAGGCAGCCACGCGGAGCTGATGGCGAGGCAAGACGGACACTACCGCGGCTTCGTGGAGTTGCAGACCTCGGCGGCTGCGTGACGCCGGCGCATCCGGCAGCGCGGAATTGACACTCGGGAAACTCGGGAAGGAGCGCAAGGGCATGGCGAAAGCGGTTACCCAGGAAGAACTCCGCGCGGCGGTGGCGGCATTGGCCGCCGGCGATTGGCAGACCGCCCACCCCATCGTCCAGCGCGATTCCTCCGCCCACGGCTGTTGGGCGCACGGCATCGTGCATCTGATGGAGGGGGACCGGCGCAACGCCGGCTACTGGTACGGTCGCGCCGGGCGGGAGTTGCCCGATGCGGACGCCATCGCCACGGAGATCGCCGCGCTGCGGGGCGCCATCGGCTGAAGGCGCACCCTGCGGGGCGCGCGCCTATCGCAAAGGCGCAAACGGGGATGTTGGTGGAGCCAGCCGGGATCGAACCGGCGACCTCTACAATGCCATTGTAGCGCTCTCCCAGCTGAGCTATGGCCCCAAACGACGCCCCGGCGGGAGCCGGCGCGGCTTGCAGGCTTACGATGCCACTCCCGGCGCGGAACGTCAACGCCAAGCGGCAGCACCGTGCAGCGGTTCGGCGGCAACACCGCCACCGAGCGGATACGGGTTCGGCGCGCGGCAGAAGATCGACATGGCGCGCACCGTGTCCGGCGGCAGCAGCGCCGCCACCTTGCGCAACGCGCTCGCGGCCCGCGGCCGAGGTTGTTGCGTCCACTTGGCGTCCGCAAGGCGGAACGTCCCTCCCCGATGCAACAGGAAGTCCGCCTCGCGCGCCCGATCGCGCCAGAACTGGAAGTGCCAGCCGCCGCGGTGGTTGAGCTGGGCGCGACGCAGCTCCGCGCACACCAAGGTCTCCCACAACGCGCCCGCCAGCGGCGATGCGGCAAGCTCCTCGGCCGAATGGACACCGCACAGGAACGCCGCCAATCCCGCCTCGCGCAAGAACAGCTTGGGCCGCTTCACCAGAGACACCGTGGGATTGCCGTACCACGGCTCGACGAGGGCGATTTGGTGCGACGCCTCCAGAGCGGAGAGCCACGCGCCGGCGGTGGCGCCGCTGATGCCCACATCGCGCGCCAAGTCCGCCTTGTTCAGCAGTTGCGCCGAACGCAACGCGGCAACGCGCAGGAACCGCTCGAAGTCGCGCAGGTTGGCCACTTGCAACAGCTGGCGCAAGTCGCGCTCCAAGTAGGTGGCCACATAGGATTGCAGATACCCGCGTGCGTCGATCTTCCGGTTCTGGTGCAACTCCGGGAACCCGCCGCGCACCAAGTACTCCTCCACCGAGAGCGTCGGACGGGCCGCGCTGGCCTCGGCGAACGACAACGGCTCCAGCTCCACAATGGCGGCGCGCCCGGCCAAAGATTCCGCCACCGACCGCATCAACGTAAGCGGCTGCGATCCAGTGAGCAAGAACATGCCGGCGCGGCCCGGTTGCCGATCCACCTCCACCTTGAGGTGGCGGAAGAGGCCCGGCGCGTACTGCACCTCGTCCACCACCAGCGGCGGCGGATGGCGCGCCAAGAATCCGGCGGGGTCGTTCTCCGCTTGCTCCGCTTCGCTCGGCAAGTCCAACGTGACAAACGCGCACTCGGCGAACAAGCGCCGCATCAAGCTGGTCTTGCCGGTCTGCCGGGCACCCGTGAGCACCACCACCGGACGGGTCTCGGCGCGTTGCTGGAGCAGCGGCTCGATCTGCCGGTCAATCCACATGCGTCAAATTGTACGATCGGATTGTGTGAATTTCACCATCTGGCCGCATCGCCACCCGCTACTACGACCAGACCGAGCGAGCTACGCGGCGATGATCCGGATGGTCGCCGTCTGGCTTGCGCTGGCATAATTGTCAACGCGCCCTAGTGCTCCAACCAGGTTGATTGGTGTCCGCTTCCAGCACGACCCGGGCCCCGCTTCTGCTTGGTGCGGCTCGCCGCGCCTCGACTCGGGCCGCTTCGTGATCTTCGAGCCGCCCTTGGCGCAGGGCGTCTTGCTGCGCCGCTACAAGCGTTTCCTAGCGGACATCGCGATCGCCGGCGTTCACGGCACGCGCCGCATGACCATCCATTGCGCCAACACCGGCGCCATGACCGGTTGCGCCGAACCCGGCAGCGCGGTGTGGTACTCCACCTCGGCCAATCCGCGCCGCAAGTATCCGCACACGCTGGAACTGGTGCGCGACGCCCGCGGCCACTTGATCGGCGTCAACACCGCGCGCGCCAACGGGCTGGTGGCGGAGGCGGTGGCCGTCGGCCTGCTGCCGGATGTTGCTCCGGCGGGCCCGCCGGCGCGGCGCCTGCAACGCGAAGTGCCCATCGCCGAAGCCCTCCCCGGCGAGCGCGGCCGCTTCGATCTGCGCGTGGGCGACACGTTCGTGGAAGTGAAAACCGTGACGCTGCGCATCGCCGGCAGCGCCGCCGAAGGCGCGTTTCCCGACGCCGTGAGCATTCGCGCCACCCGCCATGTGGAAGCGCTGGCCGCGGCGGCGCGAGCGGGTCGCTGCGCGGCGTTGGTGTTCTGCGTGCTGCACGCCGGCATCCGCTCGGTGCGTCCAGCGGACGAGATAGACCCCGCCTACGGCGCGGCCTTGCGCGCCGCGGCGGCCAGCGGCGTGCGACTGCGCGCGCTGGCCTGCCGCCTGTCGCCACGCGGCATCACGCCGCGCGGCCCGTTGCCGGTGAATCTATAGCGTCGCCGACGTCGCGCATCGCAGTGCGTTAGGCGTCTCGCGCCATTAAGTCATACATTCCGTTTGCTCTTTTGCGGAAAAACACACGGTTTACGCCGACACGCCGTAGGAGTTATGGGAGCGAGACGCCTTAGTATGCTGCTGTGGCGGTCGTTCGAGGACGCCTCGGAACGGTCGCCGACGCACCTTCCGCAGGCGTTCGCGGCGGAGTCGAAGCTGACGCTGGCGCAGATGGAGGTGGACGGCAAGGTCGAAGCGCCGGGTTCCCGGCGATGATCCCGGCGCTGCCGAAACTGCTGGATCTGGTGGACGTGAAGGGGCGGACGGTGACGGCGGACGCGCTGTGCGCACAGCGCGGGGGGGGGGGGGGGGGGGGACTCCCCACCATTCCGCAAGAGCGGATTTGGTCGTTTTTCATGCTTCCGACGGTTGCGCGGCGGAGGATGTTGGGGCGCTGCCCCAAACCCCGAAGTACATGGCGCCAGCGCGTCGGGGGCGGCTGGCTTCTCCGATAGGGCCGCCGCCCCCTCCGGCTTGCGCCGGCGCGCGGCCTATCCGCTTCCGGGGTCCGCGAACGGAAGCATGCCACGGATTCGAGGGCGGCGGTCACGCGGGGGCTCCGGCGCGCTGGGGATCGAAGAGGCTGCCGTCGCGGAGCATGGCGCAGGCGACGTTGAGCAGCCGGTCCGCCACCGAGCGCAAGGCGCGGGCGTGGCCGTGGCCGCGCCGCCGCAGCGACTGGTACTTGGCCTTGCTGACCGGGTCCCGCTGCGCCGCCACGCGGGCCCAGTGGTACGCCGCGTCGCGCAGCCGTCCGTGCGCCGCCAGCCGCCGAACCACCAGCAGGCTCTTGCCCGAACGCCGCGTCACCGGCGCGACGCCGCAGACGCAGCGCAGGGCGTGGTAGTCTCTGTTCCGCAAGGCGTCCGGCGCCTCCGCCAGCAGCGTCGCGGCGACGGTCGTTCCCACTCCCGGCAAGGACAGGAGAACGGCCGCGTCGCGGGGCGGCCCGGCGCGTCTTCCGACGGCTCCGGCCCGGCCTCGGCCGGCTCGGCGAGACCGGCCAGCAGTTGGTCCAGCCGACCGCGCGCCTCGGCGAGCTGCTCGTTGGCCAGTTCCAAGCGCCTCGCCACGACCCGCGCATGCGCTTCGGCGGCCACCGCCGAACCCGGCGCCAGCGGCGCCGAGGGCTTGCGCAGGCGCTCGCGCAGCGTCTCCACGTTGATGCGGCGGACGCCGTGCCGCGCCAGCAGCTTCTCCAAGGTGCTCCGGCGCGCCTTGGCGCCGGCGCCCGGATTCGGCAGCCGCTTCCACAGCGCCAGCGCGAACGCCGAGGCCACGTCCTTGCCCGCCGCGTCCAGGAACTGCGGGTAGTAGCGCCACAGCTGCTCGCGCATCCGGTTCGCCAGCCGCGTCCGCTCCCGCGCCAACTCGTCCGCCAGCCGCGACCACTCCCGCAGCTCCACCAGCTCCGCCCCGGTCGCCCTCAGCCGCCGCAGGCAGTGCGGGTCCGTGCGCAGCGCCGACGCCAGCACCCGGGCGTCGCGGCGGTCGTCCTTCGCCCCCGCCGGCGAGTGCCGGTCGCGGAACCGGTCGAGCTGCTTCGGATTGATCGAATGCACCGCGAAGCCACGCTCCATCAGGCTCTCGACCACCGGGCCGCGCGGCGTCTCTATCGCCACGCCCACCGCGCCGGCCTCGCCCGCGAACGCCAGCAGCCAGTCCGCCAGCGCCGACAGCCCCTCGCCGCCGTGCGCGAACGCCCGCTCGCCAACCACTTCGCCGTCCCCGTCCAGCACGCACGCCTGGTGCGTCTCAACGCCCCAGTCCACGCCCGCGTGCCACTTCGCTCCCTCTTCCACTTCCCGCTTCAAGATTCCTCCCGTCGTCCAGTCTCGAAGAACGGGCGCGCCAACGATGCCTGCCGGTCCCTGTGCTGGCGCTCGAGGCGCGAACTCCCCACGGGGCATCCATCGTCGGCCGGCGGCCGGGGCGCTTGTCCCCCCCAGGCGCTCGAAGCGCAGGGGGGCGCGGGCTGCTCCCGGCCGCCTGCCCAGCAACATGAAGACCATCCCCATGAAGCTGGCTCAGAAAGGTACAGGGGGGGCGATCGTGGCGGCGTCTCGCCAATGGCGGGGAGGTCGACGCCCGCTACCATCTGCTCAGCGCCAAGCCCTCGGCCGAGCGCTTCGGGCGCACCGTCCGCTCCCACTGGGCGATCGAGAACGCCGATGCCCGGATCGGACGCCTGCACTGGGTGCTCGACGTGTCGATGGACGAAGACCAGGCGCGCAACCGCAAGGGCAACTCCGCCGCCTGTCTGGCGGTCGTCCGCCGGCTGGCCCTGAACATCGCGCGGATGCACCCCGAAAAGCGCTCCATCCGCCGCAGGTTCGCCCGCGCCCAGCGCGACGACAACTTCCTGCTCGACATGATCCGGCGCAAGCACGAGTAGGCGCGGGATTCCAAATGCGATTGCTCTGCCCGCGTTCGCCACAGCCCTTGTATGCACAAACAGTATTCGCTACAGTCCGAGGGCAACGAAGGGCTTGCGGGGAAGCGGCGTGAGAAACCAACGGGTTGCCCAGTTGCCGGCGGGTGGCCAAAGCAAGCAGCACACCGTCGTCTCGCTGTTCAGCGGCTGCGGCGGCATGGACTTGGGCTTTCGCGGCGGCTTTCCGTTCGGCGGGAAGTTCCACCAGCGTCTGCCGTTCGAGGTGGTGTGGGCCAACGACATCAACGAGTCGGCGTGCGACACCTACGCGGCGAACTTGGGCGAAGACCACCTGCATCGCGGCAGCATCGTGGACGTGATGGACACGCTGCCGGAGTCCGCCGATGTGGTTGTCGGCGGCTTCCCATGCCAAGACGTCTCGATCAACGGCCAGCGCAGTGCCGCGAACGGCGCACGCACCATCCTCTACCAGCGCATGATCGACGTGATTCGCCATTGCCAGCCCGCCGTGTTCGTCGCGGAGAACGTCAAGGGCCTGCTCATGTCGCACGGCAGAACATTCTTCAATCAGATGCTGGCGGACTTCCACCTTCCCGGCTACACCGTGGACCACAGGTTGTATCTCGCTGCGGACTACGGCGTGCCGCAAATGCGCGAGCGCATCTTCATCGTCGGCGTGCGCGGCAACGTGGCATTCGCCCATCCGCCAGCGCTGGCCCAGCAAGCCGAGAAGCGCAAATACCGCGCCGAGGCTGCGTTGCTCTCCCCGCAGGTGTGCAAAGGGTCGAGGGCGCGCGGCAAGTACGAGGATGCGGCGATGTACCTGTTGACGTACCACGGCGTGTTCTGTCCGCAAGCCCGCGACCTGTTCACCGCCGGGAGCGTCGCTCTGCGGGCCGACCAAGAGCGGGGCGGAAACTACCTCTTGCGGGCGTTGCAGGACATCGAACCCCTCATGCTGGACGCGGCGCGACGCTTGGATGACGCCCTGTTTGTTGAGTATTGGGGCGAGAGCTGTCCGCCGGGTGATCGGATCCCGCGCTGGTTGGAGTTGGCCGATGGCTTCGCTCGCGGCACGGGCTGGAAGCCGTCGAACTCCCTGTTCAAGAAATCCCGCTAGCCAACGCGGCGCACAACGGCGATCCAGCTCTCCCGACCAACACAAACCGAATCCGCAATTTCGCCCCCGTCCAAGTCGGCGCCCGCCAACGGTGCTCTCGATTGCAGCAGGCCCACGCCGTTGGCGGTCAGAAGCCGTCGCATGAGGCTCCACGCCTTCGGTGGCGGCGCCAAGGCGCGCGCCGTCGCGGTGTCGAACAACCGGTCCGCGGGGTAGCTGGCGGCGTCGGCTACCACCAGCTCCACGTTGCCGAGCTCCAAGTCGATGATGGCTTGGCGCAGAAAACGGCTTTTGCGTTCGCTGCGTTCCACCAGCGTCACCGGCGCGTCCGGTCGCGCGATGGCCAGCGGCACGCCGGGCAGGCCGGCGCCGGTGCCCAGATCCACCAAGCGGCCTTGCCAACACGGCAGCAGCGCGAGGCTGTCCAAGATGTGGCGCTCGCGCAATCGGCGCACATCGCCCTTGGAGACCAAGCGGCTGTAGGGGTTCCACTTGCGGATCAGCGCCTCGAAGGCCGCCAGCTTGCGCTTCGCCTCCGCCGGCAGGGTCTCCGCAATTGCGGCCGGGCGCGCGGCGCAGCCGCGCATATTGGCGTCAGGCGAGCTGGGTTTCGTCACGGGCGCGTTTGGCGTACACCAACAGCAGCGACAGCGCCGCCGGTGTCACGCCCGGCACCCGCGCCGCTTCGGCAAGGTTCGCCGGCCGGCGCGCCCGCAGCTTCTCCTTGATCTCGTTGGAAAGGCCCGAAACGGCGTCGTAGTCGAAGCCCGGGGGCAACGGCATGCCCTCGTTCTCCTTCACTTGGGCGATCTCGTCGTCCTGGCGCGCCAGATAGCCCTCGTACTTGGCGTCTATCGCAAGTTGCGCCAACACTTCCGCGGGCACACCGACGCCGCTCGATTCCAGCGCCGGCGCCAGCGCGTCCGCGTCCACGCCGGGGCGCTTGAGCAGCTCGCGCACCAAGACCGGCTTGGCGATGCGCTCGCCGGTCGCTTGGCGAACGGCGCCGGCGAGGTCGCCGCCCGGAGTCACCATCGTTTCCGCCAGTCGCGCCGCGCCGGCGCGCAGCGCTTCTTTGCGGGCGCGGAACGTGCGCCAGCGCTCGTCGTCCACCAAGCCGAGCGCACGGCCCTTGGACGTCAACCGCAAATCCGCGTTGTCTTGGCGCAGCCGCAGCCGGTACTCGGCGCGGCTGGTGAACATGCGGTACGGCTCGGTCACGCCCAAGGTGACCAAGTCGTCCACCAAGACGCCAAGGTACGCCTCGTACCGCGCCGGGCACCACGGCGCCGCGCCGGCGGCGGCGCGCGCCGCGTTCAACCCCGCCAGCAGCCCCTGCGCGGCGGCTTCCTCGTATCCCGTGGTGCCGTTGATCTGACCGGCGAAGTACAAGCCTTCCACACACCGCGTCTCCAAACTCGGCCGGAGATCCCGCGGATCGAAGAAATCGTACTCGATGGCGTAGCCCGGGCGGCTGACGTGCGCACTCTCGAAGCCGCGGATGCTACGCACCGCGGCAAGCTGCACGTCGAAGGGCAGGCTGGTGGAGATGCCGTTCGGATACAGCTCGCGGGTGCCGAGCCCTTCCGGTTCCACGAACACCTGGTGGGCGGCGCGATCCGCGAAGCGCACCACTTTGTCTTCGATCGACGGGCAGTAGCGCGGCCCGGGCGCTTCGATGACGCCCGAGTACATCGGCGAGCGATCCAGCCCGCCGCGGATGATCGCGTGCGTGCGCTCGTTGGTGTGGGTGATGTGGCACGGCACTTGGCGCGGGTGCGCATCCGGCGATGAGAGGTGCGACATCACCGGCCGCGGCGCATCGCCCGGCTGCGGTTCCATCGCCGTGAAGTCCACCGTGCGCCCGTCGAGACGCGGCGGCGTGCCGGTTTTCAGCCGGTCCACTCGCAAAGGCAGCGCCCGCAAGCGTTCCGCCAAGGCGTTGGCGGGCGGATCGCCGGCCCGGCCGCCGGCTTGGTTCGCAAGGCCGATGTGAATGCGCCCGCCCAAGAACGTGCCGGTGGTCAACACCACGCGGCGCGCCTCGAAGCGCAAGCCCATGGCGGTGTCCACGCCGCGCACCCGATCGCCTTGCACCACGATGTCCACCACCGGCTGCTGGAACAGGGCGAGATTCGGCTGGCTCTCCACCGCCCGGCGCATGGCACCGCGGTACAGCGCTCGATCCGCCTGCGCCCGGGTGGCGCGCACCGCCGGACCCTTGCGCGAGTTCAAGGTGCGGATCTGGATCGCCGCTTGATCCGCCGCCAGCGCCATCGCGCCGCCCAAGGCGTCCACCTCGCGCACCAAGTGCGACTTGCCGATGCCGCCGATGGCGGGATTGCAGGACATCTGACCGACATCCTCAATGCTCTGGGTGAGCAGCAGCGTGGCCGCGCCGACGCGGGCCGAGGCGAGGGCGGCCTCGGCGCCTGCATGGCCACCGCCGATCACGATCACGTCAAAGCGTTGGGGGTGTTGCAACATGGGCGTGGGTCTCTTCGGTACGCGCCGCGCTCGCCAAGACGGCCCGCTCAAGTGGCACCGCAAGTGCCGTCGGCCGGGATCATACGCTACCGGCGTCGCTTCTTGAGTCGCTCCGCCATGTGCGAGTGGAACGACGGAATGCCGAACGAGACATCCCCTTCGACATTCACGGTCAACACGCCGTGGGCGATGGCTTGTTCGACCACGTCGTCGCCATCCAGCCCGGCATTGTCCAGCGCTTCCACCGCTTCCGCCCGGCGCAAAGATTGGCGGCTATGGCGGGCCATGAACTCCACCACCGGCAACACCGCGTCGTGATCGCGCAACGTGCTCAGTCGGTCGTTATAATAGTCCGTCCTCGCGCTGTGGCCGGCCGCCAACGCGGTCCTCAAAGCAGCGCCCTCGGCCAAACTCCCGTGTTGGGCTATTGCCGCCAGCGCGCCCGCCAAATAGCCGTGGATGTGTTGCGGGAAGCCTTGCGACGCCTTCGCAAGCGCCTGCACGTAGGATTTCGGGATTCGATGGCCCAGCGCCAGCATGTTCTGCTCCACGGCCTCAGCGGCTTCCGGCTCGCGCAACGAGGTCAACGGGATCTTCTGCGCCACTCGGGAAATGCCCGCGGCGCCTTTGGGGTTGGCCAAGACCCGCGGCGTATGTTGCAGCCCGATGCCGACGAGCAAAATCGGGCAGCCATGCTCGCCTTGGTGCAGCACGCGCAGAGTCTTCATGCCGGCCGGCGCGACCGACTGCAACTCGTCAATGGTAAGTACGAGCGCTCTCCCGTTCCAAACACCTTCTGTCCAAGAATCCGCGAGCAGTCGCGCCAAGTTGCCGGTGTCGCGGGGGCGCTCGACCGTCACGCTCGCCCGGAAACCCATGCCGCCACCGCCAACACCCGTGCGTTCCGCAGCCAAATCCGCCACCTTGCGGCCTTTCTCCTCCCCGCCAACAGCCTTCATCAACGCCATGAAGACGTTCGCGTCCGCGCTTTCCAACGTGGTCGGGTGCATCGCCAGCCAACGCACATCCGTGGCGCCCCGGCGTCGCACCGCCTGGTCGGCGAACTCCCGCGCCAATTGCGTCTTGCCCACTCCCGGCACCCCGAGTATCAACGTCATGCCAGCGGACGGATCGCGGGTCTCGCACAGATCGTCGAGACGTTGGTTCAGCAGCGCCAGCTCCTTGGCGCGGCCGGCGAAATACGGCGGCCGGTCGCGCGCGGTGCGCAGCTTGGCGGGTTGGGCTGCGGAGTCCATGATGGGAGTTTACAAGGGGTTGCCGCTCGATCCGCCCGTCACTTGCCGACGCAGAACGTCTTGAAAATCTCGCCGAGCAAGTCGTCCACGTTGGTCTTGCCAACGATGCTGCCCAAATCGTCTTGGGCGGCGCGCAACGCCTCCGCCGCAAGGTCGCCGCAGCCGTCCCGCACATGCTGCTCGGCAGCCGCCACATGGCGGGCGGCACCGGCCAGTGCGTTCAAGTGCCGCTTGCGCGCCAAGAACACGCCTTCCGGCGGAACGCCGCCCGCCATGTACACGATGCGCTGACGCAGCGCGTCCAAGCCCGCGCCGGTCTTCGCCGACACGCGCAACGCGCCCGCGTCGGCACCGGGGTCGCTGGCCGCCCGGCCGGTCAAGTCCACTTTGTTCCGCAACCGCACCGTTCGTTCGCCGGGCAGTTCGAGGCCGAGCGGCCGGGGTTCTGGCAGCGTGTCGTCCTCCACCAGCAGCACCACGTCCGCGTTCGCCACCGCTTGTCGCGCTCGGTCGACGCCGATCATCTCCACGCGGTCGCCGCTTGCGCGCAGACCGGCCGTGTCCGTGAGGCGCATCGGCACGCCGTCGATTTCGATGTCCGCAGAAAGCAGATCGCGGGTGGTGCCGGGAATGTCGGTGACAATGGCGCGGTTCTCCGCCAAGAGCCGATTCAACAAGCTCGACTTGCCGGCGTTGGGCGCGCCGGCTATCACCACGTCCAACCCGTCGCGCAGCACCTGCCCTTGCCGGGAGCGAACCAGCAACGCCTCCACCGCGGCCGCCACTTCCCGCACCCGGCGGCGCGCGTCCTCCTCGCCGAGGAAGTCGATGTCCTCGTCCGCGAAGTCGATGGCCGCCTCGATATAGACGCGCAGTTGCAACACTTGGCGGTCGATCGCCGCCACCTGCCGGGAGAACTCGCCCGTCAGCGAGCGCATCGCCGAGCGCGCCGCCTGGCGTGACGCGCTGTCGATGAGGTCCGCCACCGCCTCCGCTTGGGCGAGGTCCAGCTTGTCGTTCCGAAACGCGCGTTCGGTGAACTCGCCGGGGCGCGCCAAGCGGGCCCCCAGTGCGCAGGCGCGTTCGAGCAGCCGCTGCAGCACCGCCGGGCCGCCGTGTCCTTGCAACTCCAGCACGTCCTCGCCAGTGAACGAGCGCGGCGTTTCGAAGTAGAGGGCGATTCCGGTGTCGATGACGGTTTGGTCTTCGTCCTTGAAGTCCGCCAAGGTGGCCATTCGCGGCGGCGGCGTTCTGCCCAGAATCGCCACCGCGATCGCGCCCACCGCCGGCCCGGACAGGCGCACCACGCCGATTCCACCCCGTCCCGGGGGCGTGGCGACGGCGACGATGGTGTCTCGGCGAACCACGGACGGCGCAAAGCCGGTCAGGTCTTCGCGGCCGCCTTCGTTTTCGCCCCGCGTTGAATGCGGCGGGTAATGTGCCATTGCTGGGCAAGCGTGAGCATCTGGTTGACAAGCCAGTACAACACGAGGCCGGCGGGGAAGAAGAAGAACAACACCGTGAAGAAGATCGGCATCAGCTTGATGATGCGCGCCTGCATGGGATCCGGTGGCGGCGGGTTGAGCAGTTGCGAAGCGTAGAACGACGCTCCGTACAGCAGCGGCAACACATACCACGGGTCGTGCGCCGTCAGATCCTCGATCCACAGCACGAACGGCGCGTGGCGCAGTTCCACGCTCTCGTAGAGCACCCAGTACAGCGCCAAGAAGACCGGCATTTGCGCCAACAACGGCAGGCAGCCGCCAAAGGGGTTCGCGCCCTCCTTGCGGTACAACGCCATCATCTCCTGGGTGAGTTTTTGCCGGTCCCCCGAATAGCGCTCCTGCAGGCGCTTCATTTGCGGCGCCACCAGCTTCATCTTGGCCATCGAGCGGAAGCCGGCGGAAGCCAGCGGATAAAGCAGGATCTTCACGCACAAGGTGAGCAGCACGATGGCGACGCCCCAATTGCCCACCACCGAATGAATGGCGTCCAGCACGTGGAAGAGCGGCACCGAGAGCCACCACAAGATGCCGTAGTCCACGGCCAAGTAGAGGTTGGGCGCAGCGGCTTCCAAGCGCTTCTGAATCTTCGGCCCAACGTAAAGACTGGCGCGCGCGGTGTGGCGGCCGCCCGCCGGCACGACGAACTCCGGACCCACATAGCCCACGGCGTAGTTGCGGTCACTAAGGCGTCGGCCGTAGTAAGCGTTCACTTCATCCTTGTCGCCTATCCACGACGAGAGGAAGTAGTGCTGCAGGATGGCCGCCCAGCCGCCGCGCACCTCGGCACGGAACAAGCCCTCGTCGATGTCCTCGAAATCCACCTTCTCATAGCGCGACTCCTCGGTGGTGAACGCCGCCCCGACATAGGGCCGCGGGCCCATGAACATGCCCCCTTCCGGCCGGCTGCCATCGCGTTTGAGCTGGGCGAACAGTCCGGCTTGAAACGGGCTCTCGCCACGGTTCACCACCTCGTGCTCGACGGCGATCAGGTATTGGTCGCTCGCGAACCGAAAGCGTTTGATCAGTTCCACGTCGTCGGCTTGGTGGCGCAGGACGACCTCCAAGGTCTCCGGCGCTTCCGCGTCCGTCGGCGACAGCGAGTAATCGCTCGCGCTGGCCGCGTAGAGCGGTCGGGAACCGGCTTTGTCGCGCCCGTCGCGCCCGCGCAGGCCGCTTTGGGCGATGTAGGTGTGCGCCCGATTGCGTTCCAGAATGCGAACCGGCGTTCCGTCCTCGCCAGCGTCCGGCAACCGCGCCATGTGCTCGCGCAGTTCCAAGCCCACGACATCGCCGCCCAAGCGGTCGATCCACAGTTCCATGAGCGGCGTGACGACGCGCACGAGTTGCTGTTCGTCCACCAGCGGCGCGGCGGCGCTCGGCGTGCCCGCAAGGTTCGCCCCGGGCACGTCGTCGGCCGCCGGCACATCGTCAACGGTGGGCACGTCGTCGCCCGCAGGCCGGTCGACCGACGCGGGGATGTCATCCACTGGCGTGCGACGTTCGACCGCCGGGGCCGGCCGCAACGACGCATCGCCCGTTTCCACCGCCGGGGCCCGTCGCTCCACAGCCTCCTTCGCCGCCCGGCCATAGTCTTCGTCCCATGCGCGCACCAGCATGTAGCCGAGCACCGCCAACGCGACGAGCAGGACGATGCGTTGTATCTCCGTGCTAATCGGCATGGCGTGTCGGCTGCTGCGCGCCCTTCGGCTTGGTCGCCCCGCTGGGCGGCACCGGATCGAATCCGCCCGGGTGCAACGGATGGCAGCGCAGGAGCCGTCGCAAAGTCAGCAACGCCCCACGCGCCGGGCCGTGCGCGGCAAATGCCTCCAGCGCATAGCGCGAACACGTTGGATGAAAACGACAGTGGCGCCCAAGCAACGGACTCACATAGCGCCGATACGCGCCAAGCACCGCCATCGAAAGGTACGCGATCTGCCGCCGAGGGGCGCGTTCAACCGGCAAGTCGCACGCCTTTGCGCCTCGAGAGCCGCCTTTGCAACGCACGGAAGAGCCGGTCCGCGTCCGCCGCCGCAACCGGGCGCGACTCCACCACGCGCACCACGATGTCCAACGGCGGCAACCCTTGGGTCAAGCGGAACGACTCGCGGATCGCCCGCTTCGCGCGGTTGCGGTCCACGGCCCGTCGCAACACCTTCTTGCCGACGACGAGGCCGAGTCGAGGGGCCGTTCCCCCATTTGGCCGCGCCGCCAGCCAAAGCGGTGGCGCGGACACGCGCATGCTCGGCCGACCAAACACCGCGTCGAACTCGCGCCGGCGCAGGAGCCGCCGGCCGCGCCCGTAGCGGTGATGATGTTGATTCGCAGGGCGCATGGGCAGGTGCTCGTCGACGAGGTGCGCCGACACGCGGTTGTGGGAGTGAACGCCGGGTTGGCTACAAGGCCAGTCGCTTGCGCCCCTTGGCGCGTCGGGCTTTCAGCACCTTGCGTCCATTCCGAGTGGCCATTCGCGCTCGAAAGCCATGACACCGCTTCCGCTTGATCACGCTGGGTTGGTACGTTCGCTTCATCTTGCCTCTGTGCCCGATCTGGTGCCGCGGTTGGTCTCGAACCCGTCGCAGGGTTCTCCTCGGCGTTGATTGGTGAATTGTGGTGCGCTGCGGCGTCTCTGTCAACGACGCCGAGCGATCATGTATTGTGAAGTCGTCGTCGTAGTGTGGCCGAACGCCTACTGTGGAATAGGGCGATTTCGCACGGCGGGTATGGCGAATTTCCTACAAGCCAACATGTGCGTCACCCCTTGGCAGGAGGGGAGAAACCTGTGGTGGATTCGGGGGCGGACAAACCAAGCAAGTATCGAGAGCGGAACCTCACAGGTTATCCACAGATTTGTATCGGTAGCCCATAGAAGCCGTGTGTTTTCTTACCGATTTTCCGTAAGTTTTTGACCTTGCGGGGGATTGTGAAAAAAGTGCATTTTTTTGCCAAAGGGCGTGGGCTTTGGTGGCACACTTCCATCGGGAGTTGGGCGAACCAAGCGCTTGCGCGAGGCGAGGCGGGAACACCAAGAACACGGGATCGGCAGGCTCGCCCGAGCTGGTCAGCCGGGGCGACTTGGGAGAATGCGAGGGGAGATGAGCGACGACACGGGGGCCGGGTTGGAGCCGGTGCAAGGGGGATGGCGCAGGTGTTTGGAGCGGCTTGAGGAGGAGCTGCCGTCGGAAGAGTTCAATACGTGGATCAGGCCGCTGCACGGTTACCACGACCGGGGCCGCTTGATGCTGATCGCGCCCAATCGCTATGTGCGCGATCGGGTGGAGGAGGAGTACTTGGGTCGCATCGCCGAACTGGTGGCGAATTGCGGCGACGGCGATGGCCGTTTGGAACTGACCGTTGGCAGCCGGGAGGGCGGACGCGCACCCGGAGGGCCGATGCGAATGGGGGCCAAGGAGCGGGAGCCGACGGTCGAAGGGGACGGTCGGAACGGCTTGAATCCGCTCTACGTGTTCGACAGCTTCGTGGAAGGCAAGTCGAACGAGTTGGCGAAGGCGGCCGCCACGCAAGTGGCCGCCAACGTGGGCAAGACCTACAATCCGTTGCTGCTGTACGGCGAAGTCGGCCTCGGCAAGACGCACCTGATGCACGCGGTTGGCAACGAGATCCACGCCAAGTTTCCGAACAAGAAGACGCTCTATGTTCGTTCCGAACGGTTTGTGAACGACATGGTGCAGAGCATCAGGACCGGCACGATCCAGAACGTGATGCAACGCTATCGCTCGGTGGAGGTGCTGCTGATCGACGACATCCAGTTCTTTGCGGACAAGGTGCGCACGCAGGAGGAGTTCTTCCACCTCTTCAACAGCGTGCTCGAGCGGGAGCATCAGATGGTCCTCACATGCGATCGCTACCCGCGCGAAGTGGAAGGCTTGGAGGTGCGGCTCATGTCGCGGTTCGTGGGCGGGGTGACGGTGGAGGTGGAGCCGCCGGATCTGGAGACGCGCGCCGCCATCCTGCAGAAGAAGGCCGAAGCGCGCGGTTTCGAGATACCGGATGACGTGGCGCTGTACATCGCCGAGCGCATACGCTCGAACGTCCGCGAACTCGAAGGCGCGTTGCGCCGCACCCTCGCGCACGCGGAATTCACCCAGTCGCCGGTTACCAAGGAGCTGGTGCGGCGGGCGCTGCATGACCTGATCGCCGTGCAAAGGCGCTTGACGACCATTGAGCACATCCAGCGGATCGTGGCGGAGTACTACAAGATCAAGCATGCCGACATGCTTTCCAAACGGCGCAGCCGGGCGATCGCGCGCCCGCGGCAGATGGCGATGTGCTTGGCTAGGGAGCTTACGAGCCATTCGCTGCCGGAGATTGGCGACCGCTTTGGCGGGCGCGATCACACGACCGTGCTCTACGCCTGCCAAAAAATCGCGCAATTGCGCGAAGACGACCCGGACATCGGGGAAGACTACAAGAACCTGTCGAGGCTTCTAGTTTCTTGAGAGAAAATCTGCACATGCGAGTGGAGTGGCGAGGGTTCAGAACCGTCAGCGGAGGGAGTGGGGAATGAAGTTCCGAACGAGTCGAGACGTGTTGTTGCGGCCATTGCGCGTAGTGACCGGCGTTGTGGAGCGGCGACAGACGTTGCCGGTGCTGTCGAACGTCTTGTTGGAGGTGGGCGACGATGGCTTGACCATGCGCGGCACGGACTTGGAAATGGAGGTTGTCGCCCGCGTGACCGATCGCGTTGAAGTGGCGCAGTCCGGCGCGGTCACGGTGCAGGCGCACAAGTTGTCGGACATCTGGCAGTCGTTGCCCGACGGGGCGGATGTGCAGGTGGCTTTGGAATCCGAGCGCGTGGTGCTGCGGTCCGGGCGCAGTCGCTTCACGTTGGCGACGATTCCGGTGGAGGACTTCCCCAAGACCCAGGAGGGAGACGACGACGGCATCAAAATCGCGTTGCCGCACTCGGACATGCGCCGCCTCTTGGATCGAACCAAGTTCGCCATGGCGAACGGCGATGTGCGCTACTACTTGAACGGGTTGTTGTTGGAGCTGAGCGGCAACACGCTGCGCGCTGCCGCGTCCGACGGGCACCGGATGGCACTCTGCACCGTGGATGGCGGCGAGGAAGTGCCCGAACGGGTGCGCTCGATAGTGCCGCGCAAGAGCGTCTTGGATTTGGAGCGGTTGTTGGCCGACAGCGACGAAGAAGTGCGGTTGACCCTAGGCAGCACCTACATGCGCGTGGCCCAAGGCGAGTACACGCTCACCACGAAGTTGGTGGACGGGCAGTTTCCCGAAGTGGATCGTTTGATCCCGCGGGACGCCGAAAACGCGATAGTGGGCGATCGGGAAACGCTGCGCAGCGCGCTGCATCGGGCCTCCATCCTTGCCAACGAGTCCTCGGAGATTCGCCTGCAGGTGGAAGGCGACCAGATGACGATACGCGCCACGAACCCGGATCAGGAGGAGGCCGAAGAGGTCGTGGCGGTGGATCACGCTGGCAAAGCCCTCGAGGTGGGGTTCAACAGTCGCTACATTCAAGACGTGTTGGGGGCCTTGGACACCGAGTCCGTGAAACTCTCCATGCCGGACAACGCCGGTATCGCGGTGATGGAAGGGCCGGGGGCGGAGGAAGCGCTTTTCCTCGTGATGCCTTTGCGGCGGTAAAACCGCTGCCGCGGAAGCGGCGACGTGCTGGTTCGGCGCCTCGAACTCGCGAACGTCCGCAACATCGAGAGCTTGCGCATTGATCTTGAGGGCGGGATCAATCTCCTTGTGGGGCCGAACGGCGCGGGGAAGACGGCCGTGCTGGAGGCCCTGCACTTGCTGCTTCGCGGGCGGTCGTTTCGAGGTCGCGCCGAGAGTGTGATTCGCCACGAACAGTCGCAGATGACCGTCGTCGCCGAGTGCGAAGACGTGGAAATGGGAACCTTGCGGCTCGCACACACGCGGGAGCGTGCGGGGAACACGCAGACGCGGCGCGACGGCCACTTGGTTCGCCAGTCCTCCGCGGTGGCCGCTTTGCTGCCGCTGCAACTGCTGCTGCCGGACTTGGCCGAGCTCGTGTTCGGTCCGCCAACCCTGCGGCGCCAATGGCTGGATTGGGGCACGTTTCACGTGAAACATGACCATGCCGGGAACCTCCGCGAGTACCTCCGCGTTCTTCGGCATCGCAACGCGTTGTTGCGTGCGGGCAATTTGGAAACTCTCGCTGGGTGGACGGCTCAAGTGGCGGAGTTGGGTGAGGGGATCGCCAAGGCGAGGGAACACTATTTCGCCACCGTGCGCGGGGAAGTGGAATCTTGTTCGTCTCGCCTTTGTCCGGAAGCTCCCCTTGAACTCGCCTACTTTCGTGGATGGTCGGACGAGAATCTTGCGCACACGCTGGCGGATCAGCACCAAAGCGATGTAAAATCCGCCACCACGAACAGCGGACCGCACCGTGCCGACATCCGCCTCGCCGTAGACGGGCAACTGGCGGCGACCGTGCTGTCCAGAGGCCAGGGAAAGGCTGTGGCGAGCGCCTTGCGTCTGGGGCAGGCCGCAAGCCTGATGAAGGAGGACGAAAAGCGCTCCTTGTTTCTCATTGACGACGTGGGCGCCGAGCTGGATCGCGTTCACGGCGAGCGTTTATACGCCCTCCTTGACGAGATGGGCTGTCAAGTAGTCGCCACTTCCGCCCACGAGGAAGCCGCCGAGATGCTGATGTCTCGGCGCGGCCGGACGTTTCACGTGAAACAAGGGCGTTTGGTCGACTGCGGGCCTTGACGCCCACAACGGATGCGAAGCTAAGGGAGCGATACAACCGTGGCAGACCAACCTGCCGTTGAACCCGCGCCGGACGAGACGGCCTACGACGCCCGCAACATCAAAGTGTTGCGGGGCTTGGACGCGGTGCGCAAGCGCCCCGGCATGTACATCGGCGATACCGACGACGGCACTGGCCTACACCACATGGTGCAAGAGCTGGTGGACAACGCCATTGACGAGGCCTTGGCCGGCTACTGCGACACCATTGAAGTTGTGGTGCATCCGAACGAATCCGTCACCGTGCGCGACAACGGCCGGGGCATGCCGGTGGACATCCACGAAGAGGAGGGCAAACCGGCGGCCGAGGTCATCCTCACCACGCTGCATGCCGGCGGCAAGTTCGACGGCAGCTCGTACAAGGTTTCGGGGGGCTTGCACGGCGTTGGCGCGTCCGTGGTCAACGCTCTCTCGGAGACGTTTCGTCTGACGGTGCGGCGCGAAGGCAAGGTCTACCGCCAAACCTACCACCACGGCGAGCCGGAAGCGCCGCTCACGGTGGTGGGCGAGACGGAAACCCGCGGCACGGAATGTTACTTCAAGCCTTCCGCCGGGACGTTCACCCACATCGCATTTCAATACGACACGCTGGCCCGCAAACTCCGCGAGTTGGCGTTCCTCAACGCCGGCGTTGCCATCCACTTGCGCGACGAGCGCTCCGGCAAGGAGGAGAAGTTCCTGTACGAAGGCGGCCTGCGCACCTTCGTGGACTACCTGAACCAGAACAAGAACACCTTGGGCGAGGTGTTCCACTTCACCAGCGCGCGCGCCGACGGCATGGTCGTGGAAGTGGCCATGCAGTGGAACGACGGCTACCAAGAACAGGTGTTCCCCTACACGAACAACATCCCGCAAACGGATGGCGGCACCCATTTGGCGGGTTTCCGCGCCGCTCTCACGCGCACCTTGAACAGCTACATCGAACGCGAGAACCTGGCCAAGAAAGATGTCGCCACCACCGGCGACGACGCCCGCGAAGGATTGACGGCGGTGCTCTCGGTGAAGGTGCCGGATCCAAAGTTCTCCTCGCAGACCAAGGACAAACTCGTATCCAGCGAAGTGAAACCGGCCGTGGAGCAAGAACTCGGCCGGCATTTCCAAGCGCACTTGGAGGAAAGTCCGCAAGAGGCCAAACAGTTGGTCATGAAGATGCTCGACGCGGCCCGGGCGCGCGAAGCGGCGCGCAAGGCGCGGGAACTGACGCGGCGCAAAGGCGCGTTGGACATGGCGGGGCTGCCGGGCAAGCTGTCCGACTGCCAAGAGAAGGATCCCGCGCTGTCCGAGGTGTTCCTGGTCGAGGGCGAATCCGCTGGCGGTTCCGCCAAACAAGGTCGCGATCGCCGCACGCAGGCCATCCTGCCGTTGCGCGGCAAAATCCTCAACGTGGAGAAGGCGCGGTTCGACAAGATGCTCTCCTCGGCGGAGGTGGGCACGATGGTGACGGCGCTCGGCTGCGGCATCGGGCGCGGGGATTTCGAGTTGGACAAGCTCCGCTACCACCGCGTGGTGATCATGACGGACGCGGACGTGGACGGTTCCCACATCCGCACGCTGCTGCTCACGTTCTTCTTCCGCCACATGCCGGCGCTCATCGAGAACGGCCACATCTACATTGCCCAGCCACCGCTCTACAAGATGAGAAAAGGCCGCCAAGAGCGCTATATCAAGGACGATGAAGAATTGAACGCCTACTTCCTGCAATCCGCCCTCGAGGGTTCCGGCTTCCACGTGAATGCGGACGCTCCAGCCATTGACGATGCCTATCTGGAACGCCTGGCGCGCTCCTACTTGGATTTGGAAGCGCGGTTGGAAGCCTTGGAGCGCGTCTACCCCGTGGCGCTCACCAAAGCGCTCTTGAACGCCGAGCCCCTTGCCGTGGAGGACTTGGCGAACCGCGAGCGCATGACGCAGTGGGTGGAGAGCTACCAACAAGCGCTGCCGGCGGCCGTCGACTACGCCGTGGCGCTGGAGGAGGACCGCGAACATCACATCTGGTGCCCCCGGGTGCGCTGGGTGTTCCACGGCGTTGGGGAGACCGCCGTTTTGGACTACGACTTTTTCGCCTCCAACGAATACCAAAACTTGAAGGAGCTGGCCGCTGTATTGCGCGACCTCGTCGAGGACGGCGCCCATGTGCGGCGGGGCGAGCGCCGGCAGGCAGTCTCCTCGTTCCCGGAGGCTCTTTCGTGGATGCTTGCGGAAGCGCGCCGGGGTGTGGACATGCAGCGCTACAAGGGCTTGGGAGAGATGAACCCGGAACAACTCTGGGACACCACGATGGATCCCGAAGCGCGCCGCATGATGCGCGTCACCATCAACGACGCCATCTTGGCGGACAAGATGTTCGGCACGCTGATGGGCGAACAGGTGGAACCCCGGCGGGAGTTCATCGAAACCAACGCGTTGTCCGTGGTGAATCTGGACGTGTAGGGGCGTCGCGCCGCTGGATCATCCTTGCGCGGGTTCGAGCCGGGCCATAGCTTCGGACAACTGTTTTTCACATATCATATTGATTTCGCCAGATTTTTTCCCCTTGGTGTCCAGTGGGGCGCAAATCTCCACCGCCACGACGCCGGGGTGCTTGACGAAGCCCCGCGCCGGCCAAAACGATCCGGCGTTGTGGCCGATCACCACCACTGGCGCGCCGGTCGCCGCGGCCAGCGCCGCGCCACCGCGGTGGAACTTGCGGCTGCTGCCGGGCGGCAGGCGCGTGCCCTCGGGGAACAGCGTCACGGTCATGCCGCGCCGCAGCCGATCCTTGCCTTGCTCGACGAACTGCCGCAACGCGGCGCTGGGGGAACCGCGGTCGATGGCGATGGGGCGCGTGAGGCTGTACGCCCAGCCCCAGAACGGGATGCGCAGCAGCTCCCGCTTGATGAGCGTGGTCTGCGGGCTGACCACGGTTTGCACCCACAGCGTCTCCCAAGTGCTCTGGTGCTTCACCAGCAGAATGCACGGCACTTGGGGGAGGTTTTCCAGCCCCCGCACGCGCACGCGCACGCCGCACGTCACCCGCAGCCACCACAGGGCGATGCGCGTCCAGCCGCCGACGACGAAGCCGAAGCGCCAGGACAAGGGCAGCGCCCACGCGACGACAAGCGAGAGGGTCGCCCAGAACACCGTCATGCCGGCGTAGCCGGCGTAGAAGGCGAACGCCCGCAAGGCCGCCAAGAAGGTCATCCGGTTAGCTGCGCCAGTAGTCCGGCGTGAGCACCACCAGCAAGGTGAAGATCTCCAACCGGCCCAGCAGCATCGCCATCATCAACACCCACTTGGCCGCCGGCGACACGCTCTGGTAGTTCAGCGCCACCTCGCCAAGCCCCGGGCCGAGATTGTTCAGATTGGCCGCCACGGCGGAAAACGCGGAGAGAAAATCCAAGTCCGAAACCACGAGCACCACGCACACCATCACCAGCAGCAAAATCACATAGGCGGCGAAGAATCCCCACACCGCGTCCGCCGCCCGCTCCGGCACCTGCCGGTCGCCGAACTTGATGGGGAACACCCCTTGCGGATGGATCAAACGCCGGATCTCGCGCATGCCTTGGCGGTACACGAGCAGCACCCGGTACGTCTTGAGACCGCCGGCGGTGGAACCCGCGCAGCCGCCGGCGAACGCGGCGAAGATCATCAGCGTCGCCACCGGCACGGGCCAAGCGGTGTAGTCGTGGGTGGTGAAGCCGGTGGTGGTGGCGAAGGAGATCACTTGAAACAGGCCCTCGCGCAAGGGCTGCTCGCTGGCGCCCGGGTGGGTCGCCAACAGGGTGATCGCCAACACGGCCACCACCCCAAGCAGGCCGAGATAGAGGCGGGTTTCCGTGTCGCGGACGTACACGAGCAGGTTGCGCCTCGACAGCGCCGTGAAGTGCAGCGCGAAACTCATGCCGGAGAGGGTCATGAACACGATGGCCACCGTCTCGATGGTCGCGCTGTCGAAATAGCCCAAACTGGCGTCGTGGGTGGAAAAACCGCCGATCGCCACGGTGGCGAAAGCGTGGCAGATGGCGTCGAACACGTTCATGCCGGCGAACCAGTACGCCACGCCGCAGGCGGTCGTCAAGCCAAGATAGAGCAGCCAGAGCGCCTGCGCGGTGTGCGTGATGCGCGGCGTCAGTTTGGTGTCCTTGATGCGCCCCGGCGACTCGGCGCGATAGATCTGCATGCCGCCGATGCCCAGCATGGGCAGCACCGCCACCGCCAACACGATGATGCCCATGCCGCCAAGCCATTGCAGGAGTTGGCGGTAGAACAACACGGCGCGAGGCAGATCGTCCAAGCCGGTGAGCACCGTCGCGCCGGTGGTGGTCAGGCCCGACAGCGACTCGAAGGCGGCGTCCGTGAACGACGGCGCGACGCCGGCCAACAAGAGGGGCACGGCGCCGATCAGCGCCAAGCCGAGGTAGAACAGCACGGTGATCAGGAAGCCGTCGCGGCTGCGCAGCTCGCCGTGGCCGCGGCCGGCGAACCAAAGTGCCGCGCCCAGCGCCGCGCTGATGGCGAACGCCGCCAGGAAGGCGTCCAACACATGCTCGTCGTAGAGCAGCGCGACCACCACCGGCGCAAGCTGCGCGGTGCTGAACACCAGGAACAACGCGCCCGCTATGCGCAGGATCGGCTTGAACCGCATCGCCCGCAGCGAACCGTCAGAAGAAACTCAAGCCCACTTGAAACAGCCGCTCCACGGCACGAATCCCGGATTTGTCCACAGAAGAGGACTGCCCATGTTTGTGTGCCTCCTCAGTTTCGTCCAGTGCCCCGGAGGCGCACTCCACTTGTGTGGACGCCCGGCAAGTCGCCCAGCGTTTCGTGGCGCATTGTCGTCAACTGCAACCCCAAGTCAACCGTGCAGGTCCGATCGTGCCTGCCAATCGGGGCGTATACTCCGCGACAGGACGATGTGATTCGCATCATTTCGGCACGCAAGGCAAGCCGCCACGAGCGGACACAATACGAGGGCTTCCGCCATGCGTGACCACTACGACTTTTCCGACTCGACGCTGAACCCCTATGCGAAGCGCATGGGACGGCAGATTGCGACCGGCACCCCTCCCGACCTATGGTGCCAGTCGGCGGCACGGCGGTTGAGCTCGGCGCGATCGCTCGCGGATTCGCAGCTGGACGCCATTCAAAAGGCGCTTTGCGAGGGATGTCCTGTGCCGACCTGGCCGTATGGCAACGCAACCTCGATCAATCCCTTGCTGGTGACACTGGGGGTATCGCCGGGCAACTCGCCAGAGGCTGGGGACGACACGTCTGCCCCGTTGGAACCGCCGCCGGCGGGTCGCCCCCATCCGCATGTGGACTACGCTGGGAGGTACTGGGACAAAGTTCGGCATCTTGCCCGCGCTATGGCCACGCCGCCCGGTGGTTCAGAGACAGACGCCTACGCCCTGTTCGGGAACATGAACCTCGATCCGGAACGAAACGGCAACGCTTCGAGCGTAGTCATCAACCCAGCCTTCGCAGAGTGGGTGCTTCGCACCATCAGGTGGGGACTGCGTCCGAGGTGGCTGGTCTGCCTTGGCTTGCAGGGCAAGCTTCGGGGCGGATCCGCACGGCAAGTCTTCGAGTCGATCTTCGAGTTGAACGTGAGCAAACCCGACGAGGAATACCAGCTAATAGCAGATCCCGCCGACCGGAAGTGCTACCGGTTCAGGGAGTGGGAAGTCCGCACCGGGGGCGACCCCCTTACCGTGGTGTTCTGGCCCAACCACCCGTCACGCCACCCGTTCATGGACTTCACGCGCTGGTGCGATGCTTGTGAACAGTTCAAGGTTCGCCATGCTGGGCGTTAGAAGAAACTCAAGCCCACTTGAAACAGCCGCTCCACGGCGCGAATCCGCGACTTGTCCACCACGAAGAGGATCATGTGGTCGCCCGCTTGCAGGACGACGTCGCCACTGGCCACCAGCACGTCTTCGCCGCGCACCACCGCGCCGACGGTGACGCCGGCGGGCAGCGCGATCTGGTCGAGCCGCCGATCCGCCACCTTGCTGTTGCGCGCGTCGCCGTTCACCACGGTCTCCATCGCCTCCGCGGCGCCGCGGCGCAGGCTGTGAACGCGGGCGACGTCGGCGTGGCGCACATGGGAAAGGATGGAACTGGTGGTGGCCAGTTGCGGGGAAATGGCGATGTCGATTTCGCTGCCTTCCACCAAGTCCACATACGCCGGTTTGGTGATGAGCGCCATCACCCGGCGGGCGCCCAGCCGCTTGGCGAGCAGCGCGGACATGATGTTCACCTCGTCGTCGTTGGTGACGGAACAGAAGACGTCCACGTCGTCGACGCTCTCGCCGAGGAGCAGATCCCGGTCCGTGGCGTCGCCGAGAATGACCACACCGTTGTCCAAGCGCACGGAGGCGCGTTCCGCCTGCGCGGGATCGAACTCCACCACTTTGACGCGGAAGTCGCCGTCGATGGCGCGGGCGAGCAGCAAGCCCACGTTGCCGCCGCCGGCGATCATCACCCGCCGGTTGGGACGTTCGACCTGCCGCAGCGCGGACAGCACGGCGTTGATGTTCTTCTCCGGGGCGATGAAGAACACCTCGTCGTCCATTTCCACCACCGTCTCGTCGGCGGGGATGATCGGGTGCCCTTGGCGGAAGATCGCCACCACCTTGGTATGCACCTTCGGCACATGCGCGCGCAGCGCCCGCAGCTCCTTGCCCACCAGCGGCCCGCCCTCCACGGCGCGCACCGCCACGAGCTGCACGCGCCCGTTTGCGAAGTCCAACACCTGCAACGCCCCCGGGTGCTCCAACAGCTCCTTCACCTGCTCCATCACCACGCGCTCCGGATTGATGAGCACGTCGATGGGCATGTGGTCGCGGCTGAAGAACTCGATGTCGGCGTCGCCCTCGTCCGGGCCGGTGACGTATTCGTTCGAACGGATGCGCGCGATCTTCATCGGCGTTTGGAACAGCGAGTAGCACACTTGGCAGGCCACCATGTTCACTTCGTCGCTGTTGGTGACGGCGACGAGCATGTCCATGTCGTCGGCGCCGGCGGCGAGCAGCGTGTCCGGCCGCGAGGCGTGGCCGTGAACGGTGCGGATGTCCAGACGATCCTTGAGGTCCTTCAAGCGCTGCTCGTCGTGATCGACCAGCGTGATGTCGAAGGCTTCGTTGGCGAGATGCTCAGCCAGCGAACCGCCGGTCTGCCCAGCGCCGAGGATGAGTATCTTCATGGGGACATTCTACCGCGCTAGCGCACGGTCGGTGCTAGCGCACTAGCGCACTAGCGCGGGAGCGCGGGCGGTGCGCGGCGGAAAAGTCGCGTGGTAGTGTGCTTGGCGACAGACGGCGCGGCGGTCGCGCGTGCGCTTGGGAGTGGAGTGGAAATGGCGCGGGAGGTCTCGCGTGTGCAAGAGCGGCCCGGCGGCGGCGCGCGTTGCGCTCCAGAGCCGTTGCTGACGCACCGCCAGGCGCGCGCGCTGCTTGAGGCGATTCGGCGCGATGAACACTTCGCGACCGTCAGCTTGGACTTGGGGCGCAGCGAGGCGGCGGTGCGGATCGAGGACGGAGCGGCGCGGATTGGCGCGGCGCCGGTGTCGATGGCCGCGTTGACCAAGATCGCCGGCGACCGCAACAAATGCTTCCACGTCGTTGACGGCGAGCCGCGTCCGGTGGCGCTCCTCTCCGCCACCACGGGTTGGGCGCGTTCGCTGCTGCCCACGGACGAAGCGCCGACGACCTTGGTGGCCGGTTTCAACATGCACCGCATTCGCGGCACGACGCCGCTCGCGGACACCCGCGCCAAAGTGCGGGCGCTTGGGCGCGGTCGCGGTCGCGTGTTGGACACGGCGACGGGCCTTGGCTACACGGCGATCGAGCTGGCGCGCGCGGGGCGGGAAGTGCTCACCGTGGAGCTCGATTCGGCGGCCATCGAGTTGGCGCGGTGCAACCCGTGGTCGCGGGAGTTGTTCGACAACCGCGAAATAACGCTGGTCATCGGCGACGTGGTGGAAGTGGCCGCGGGATTGGAGACCGGCGCGTTCGCCGCTGTCCTCCACGACCCGCCCGCGGTGCCGCTCGCCGGCGCCTTGTATTCCCGAGCGTTCTACCGCGAACTGCGCCGCGTGCTCAAACGCGGCGGCCGCTTGTTCCACTACGTCGGCGACCCCGCCAGCGGCGCGGGCGGCAAGACCGCCGCCGGCGTGATGCGGCGGCTGGCGGAGGCCGGGTTCGAGAACGTGCGCCGCCACGCGCCGGCGTTTGGCGTCACGGCGGTGGCGGCTGGTCGCGGCCGGAAAGTCCGCCTGCGGTAGGCGCGGCTGGGTCTTCGGCTTGGGCTTGCACATCCTGCGGCGGGAAGAGCAGGTCGCACTCGGCGGTCAATTCCGCTGCGCCCACCACGAGCGGAGCGATCAGCCCCCGGCCGCGGTCGATCCACTGGTAGGAAACGGTGAACACGGACCCGGTGATGGATTCCTGCACCCACTCTTCACCCGGCTCCAGTTCCCCATCGGCGGCCAGGCACGCGACTTTGGCGCTGGTGCCCGTACCGCACGGCGAGCGATCGTAGGCGCCGCTGGGGCAGAGCACGAAATTGCGGGCGCTGGCGTTGGCCAAGGTGGGCGCCCCATGCAATTCAACGTGGTCCACCTCGCCGTGGCCCGCCCGGTGCGCGGCGGTCAACATCGCCTTGGTGGTGGCGACCAGAGCTTCTCGAGGCTGGGCAAGGTCTATCGCCGGGTGCCGCACCAGCAGGAAGGTGTTGCCCCCGTACGCGATGTCGGCGGTGACGTGGCCCACGCCGTCCACTTGCAAAGCGATGCCGGACGCCAAGCGGCGGCTCGGCACGTTGGCCACCGCCACCCGCCCGTCTGCCCGGCATTCGATGGCGACTTGGCCGGCCGGCGTGTCCAGCAGGTGCCGGCCTTCGCCAATCCTGCCCAGGGAGCGCAGCGTGTGCGCCAAGCCGATGGTTCCGTGTCCGCACATTCCAATGGGGCCGGATTGGTCGAAGAAGATCACGCCCGCGGCCGCGGCCGCCGAATCGGGCGGCACCAGCAGCGCGGCCACCACAGCGTCGTTCCCTCGCGGCGGCGCGACCACGGCGCGCGCGAGACGTCCGAAACGACGGCGCAAGTCGTCGCGCTGGTCGGCGACCGTGTCGCCGCGCAGTTTCGGAAACCCGTCCAAGACGGCCCGCGTGGGCATCCCGCCAGTGTGGGAGTCGATCACCGAAACGCGGCGCAGCGCGAGCGATGTGGTCCGCTTCATCGAAATCTCTCCGGGGAACAGCGGTTGATGTCCACTTGCGGTGGTTCGCCGCAAAGCAACTGCGCCACCAAGCGCCCGCTGGCGGGCGCCAAGGTGAGCCCCAGCATCGCGTGCCCGGCCGCGTAGGTGAGGTTGCGCCATTCGCGGGCGCGGCCAATGATCGGTACGCCGTCCGGCGTGACCGGGCGGAATCCCGCCCACCGCGAGATCACGCGCAAGCTCGCGTCCAAGTGCAAGCGCGAACGGGTGTTGCTCTCCACCCGCGCCAGCCGGGCGGCGGGCAGCCGCGCATCCCGCCGCCCCAGTTCAAACCAGCCGCTCAGCCGCAGCTTGTCGCCCATCGGTGCCACCGCCACGTACTTCTCTCCAAGCAGCATTCTGCGCTGCGGGCCGCGCAACGGCCGGCGCACGGTGAGGCTGTAGCCCTTGGCGGGTTCGATGGGCAGGCGCTGGCCGAAGCGCGAAGCCAAGCGCGGACTCCACGCGCCAGCGGCGATCACCACTTCGCGCGCCCGTATCTCGCCGCGCGAAGTGATGAGGCAGCGCACCTCGCCGGCGGCGGTCCGCGCGTCGAGCGCTTCCGCCTCCGGCACCAGCGTTGCCCCGCGCCGCACGGCCGCTGCCGCCAAACCGGCAAGAAACCGGCCCGGATCGAGGCCGGCGTCTTGCGGGTGGAACACTGATCCGACCACCGATTCGTTCAATGCCGGCTCCAGCGTCCGCGTCTCGTCGGCGTCCAAGATCCGCGCTGGAACCCCGAACGCGGCTTCCCACTCCGCCTGGTGTCGCGCCTTGGCGAACGCATGCGCATCGCCGAACACGTTGAGCAGGCCGTCCGACGTGTAGGCGCACTCGATGCGCTCCTCGGCCAGCCACTCTTGAAACAGCCGGGCGCTGAGGTCGCTGAGCGAAGCCAGCACCGGGGCGGCGGCGTTCACGGCCCGCGGCCGGCAATGGCGCAGGAAGCGGACGACCCACCGCAGCAGGCTGAGGTTGGGCAGCGGGCGCATGGTCACCGGCCCCTTTCCGCTGAGGATGGAGCGCACCGCGGTGGCGAACATCCCCGGTTCGGGCACCGGAATCACATGGCTCGGAACGACGAATCCGGCGTTCCCCCAAGACGTGCCCGCGCCCAACTTCCCGCGCTCGACGACGACCGGCGCCCGCCCCCGCCCCGCCAGCTCGTAGGCGATGGCCAACCCGACCGCGCCCGCCCCCACGACGACGACGTCCGCCGCCTCGGGAAGCCGTGCGGAAGCATGGAGATTGTCGAGATCGCCGGAATCGCCCGCGGCGTGGGTGTTGGACTCGGCCACATCCGTTCCTTCGGGCCGGTCTTCGGCGACGCCGCCCGGCTGCCAACGCAAGGTTGCTGTTCGGCGACAGTATTGGACACTTGCGGAGAGCTGGCAACCGGAGGTCCGCAGCGCAATGCGGTTCGAGACGCTCGTTGCGGCGCAAGGTTGCCGTCAGGATCGGAGGTCCATACTGTGCCTCAAGAAGCTCACATGGCCCAAGGAGGCGTTGTTTCGTGAACCGAGAGATCTTCCGGGGCTGCATCCCGGCCCTGATGACCCCTTGCGACGCCGCCGGGGTGCCGGATTTCGATCGCTTGGTCGAGAAGGCGCGGTGGCTGATCGGTCGGGGCATGTCCGCGGTGGTCTACTGCGGTTCGATGGGCGAGTGGCCGTTGCTCTCTTCGGCGCAGCGGATGCAGGGAACGGTGCGCCTTGTGGAGGCGGGCATCCCGGTGGTGGTGGGCACCGGCGCCGCCAACCCCGCCGACGCCGTCGCCTACGCCGCCCACGCCCGCGCGATCGGCGCGGACGGCTTGATGGTGATTCCGCGCGTGTTGTCGAGAGGGCCTTCGGGCGCCGCCCAACGCAACCACTTCGCCAACATCTTGGCTGCGGCCGGCGACGTTCCGGCGGTCATTTACAACAGCCCCTACTACGGTTTCGAGACGCGCGCCGAGTTGTTCTTCGCGCTGCGCGACCGCCACCCGAACTTGGTCGGCTACAAGGAGTTTGGCGGCAGCGAAGCGCTCACCTACGCGGCCGAGCACATCACCTCGGCAACCGAAGAGCTGACCTTGCTGGTGGGCGTGGACACGCAAGTGGTGCATGGCTACGTCAACTGCAACGCGGCCGGCTGGATCACGGGAATCGGCAACGTCCTCCCGGAGGAATCGCTGACGTTGGCGCGCTTGGCGCTGCTTGCCGCCGACGGGGACCAAGCCGCCTATCGCCTCGCCGGCGAATTGGACGCGGCGTTGCGGCCCTTGTGCCGGCTGGACACCGGCCCGGACCTGGTGCTCTATTTCAAGCACTTGGCGGTGCTGCGGGGCGACTCCGCCTACGCCCATCCGTTGCTTGCCGACGACGTGCTGACCACCGCGCAGGCCAATCACGCCGCCACCCAACTGCGCCGCTTCGAGAGCTGGTGGGCGGGTTGGGAAGGCAAGATCTACGGGACGCCCGCGCCGGTTTGAGCACCGCCCGAGCTGTTGCTGCCAGCCACCCTCGACGCCTTCCGCGGGCCGGTGGTGGCGTTCGCGTTGGCTGTTGGGCGCAGCGGGCGCTCAGGGGCCGTTGCCAAAGCGGGTGCCGTGGTGGAACAGCCCAGGATGGCCGTTTACCGCGCTCTGCAGCGTCTGCGGGGTGCCCTTGCCGCGGTTCAGCTGCACGGTCGTGATTTCCAGTTCGCCTTCGCCGCATGCGACGCGCCAACCCTTGCCGCGCCGCAGCAGCGTGCCGGAAACCGCATCGGTGGTCGGCGCCGCTGGCCGCGCCGTCAAGACGCGCAGGCGCAGATCGTCGCCGAGCGTGGTGTAGGCGGCGATGCGTCCGGACAAAGCCCGCACTTGTCTAGCGATGCTGGCCGCTGGTTGCCGCCAGTCGATCCGGGCGTCCTCGGCGGTGAGTTTGGGCGCGTAGGTGGCCAAGCGCTCATCCTGTTCTTCGGCGGGCAGGCGCGGCAGTTCGTCCAACACCTCCAGCAGCGTTTGGGCGCCAAGCTCCGCCAGCGCGCTCGTCACCGCGGCGCCACTGGCGGATTCGTCGAGCGGCAGCCCCCGCCGCCGGTACACCGGGCCAGCGTCCATTTTCGCTTCCACCCGCATGATGCTCACGCCCGTCTGCGCGTCGCCGGCCATGATGGCGCGTTCCACCGGCGCCGCGCCCCGCCAGCGCGGCAGGAGCGACGGATGCACGTTCAAGCAGTGCTGTCTGGGCGCGTGCCGTATCGGCGTTGGCAGAAACATCCCGTAGGCGGCCACCACCAGCCAGTCCACGTCCTTGAGCGCTGCCGCCTCGCCGACAAGCCGCACCGGAGTCCGCACTTCCACGCCCGCGGCCTGGGCCACTTGCCGCACCGCGCTGGCCGTGAGCTTGCGCCCGCGGCCGGCGGGGCGGTCCGGCTGCGTGTAGACGAGCGCCACGCAATGCGGCGAATCGATCAGGCGGCGCAGCACGATGGCGGCGAAGTGCGGAGCGCCCGCGAACGCCAGTCGCCAGCCCATGCGCCTTGCGCGAGTCAAACCCGCGTCTTCTGGTCCTGCGCTTGCTTGCGCAGCTTGCGCTTGATGCGCTGCCGCTTGAGATTGGAGATGTAGTCCACGAACAATTTGCCGTCCAAGTGGTCGCACTCGTGCTGAATGCAAACGGCGAGCAGCCCATCGGCCTCCAGCGCGAATGTTTCGCCTTGGCGGTTCAAGGCGGCAACGCGGATGCGCTCCGCCCGCCTCACGGGCTCGAAGAACCCCGGCACCGAGAGGCAGCCCTCGTCGCGCTCCTGCTCGCCTTCGGCTTGCTCGATGCGCGGATTGACGAATGCCAGCGGCTGATCGCGCCGTTCGGAAACATCCACCACCAACACGCGCTGGTGGACGTTCACCTGCGTCGCCGCCAAGCCGATGCCGGAAGCGTCATACATGGTCTCCAAGAGGTTGTCGATGAGCGTGCGCACCGAGTCGTCCACCGCGTCCACCGCCGCCGCCTTGGTGCGCAGCCGCGGGTCGGGGTAATGGAGAATGGGCAAGAGGGCCATCCGCGCCGCTCAAGGTTCGCCGTTGGTGGGCGAATGATCGCACAAACCGATGCGCCGGCGCGATGTTGCGCGGCGAGTGAGGGAGATAGCGGGGGTTGGCGCGAAGTCGTGCGCGGGGAGGCGGGCGAAGGTGGCGAAAGCCGCGGGATCGCCCGCTACCGTTATGATAGGCGGCGACCAACCACCTGCACCGCAAGACCATCGCCACGCCCGAACAACCGGACCGACCAGAGCAACAAGCCCGGCGCGTCATCGACGACAACCTGCGGGCCGCGGGGTGGCAGGTGCAAAGCCGCGACCGCATGGACATCTCCGCGGCGCTGGGCGTGGCGGTGGCGGAGGTGCCGATGTTGCCGGGTGTTGGCACGCCGGACTACACGCTGTTCGTCGACCGGCAAAGGGTGGGTGTTGTGGAGGTGAAAGCGCACGGGGCCTTCTCCGGCGCCGAGGCGCAGAGTGCCCGCTATGCCTCTGGTGCGGATGGGCGGGAAGTCCGTGATGCCCGCCCGCAACCCGCGCTTCGCTACCGCTTCGAGTCCAACGGACACAAGACCTACTTCACCGACAGCAGCGATCCCATTCCCCGCAGTCGGGAGGTGTTCAACTTCCCGCAGCCTCGGACCTTGGCGGAGTTGAGTGCGCGGCCTGCCGCGACCTTGCGTTCTCGGCTGCAGCGCTTGCCGGCGCTGGACGAGTCGCGGCTGTGGGCGGTGCAGGGCCGCGCGATCAACGCACTGGAAGCGTCGTTCGCCAGAGCCGACGAGCGGGCGCTGATTCAGATGGCGACCGGCGCCGGCAAGACCTTCACCGCCGTCAACGTCGTCTACCGGCTGTTGAAGCACGCCGGCGCGAAGCGCGTGCTGTTCCTGGTGGACCGCAACAACCTCGGCCGCCAAGCCCACGACGAGTTCGCCAACTTCGCGCCGCCCGACGACGCGCGCAAGTTCCCCGAGCTCTACGCCGTGCAGCGTCTTGACGCCAACGTCGTCAACCCCGCGGCGAAGGTCGTCATCACGACCATCCAGCGATTGTTCTCGATGCTCAAGGGCGAGTCCGAGTACGACGCCGGCAACGAGGACGACTCCGCCTTCAACGCGGCGCCGTGGCGCGGCGAGCCGCCCGAGGTGGTCTACAACGCCGCGATTCCGCCGGAGTTCTTCGACTTCATCGTCATCGACGAGTGCCACCGCTCCATCTACGATCTGTGGAGTCAGGTGCTGCTCTACTTCGACGCCTTCGTCATCGTGGACGCGGTGGGCGTGTGCGAGCAGGACAAGACGGATTCGCAAACCCTCAATCGCCAACCCTCCAAGTCGCTGAAGCAGGTGCTGGACTACATCGCCCAAGGCGGCTTGGACCCGGAGGCGTTGACCACCTTGGCCAGCCGCCTCGCCCGCCTGCAACGCCGGCTCGCCACCCCCGAACTAGCCGAGTTGCGCGAGCTGGCCGGCGGCGAGTCCCTGACGACGTTGGCGCACAGCCTGCTGCAAGCGGGCGATGCGGACGCCGTGGCTGCCGCAGCCAAAGCGCGATTCGACGTCGCAGAACCGAGCGAAACGCAAATCGAAGCCGCCGCCCGGCAACTCGCCCGCGACGCCGCGACGCCCTTCCTCAAGCCGGCCCTGCGCCGCCGCATTCTGGAAGTGCAGCGCCAGAGCGAGCAGACCGTGGACCGCCACACCATCGACGAGGTGCTCTACTCCGGCTTCGACGCCGCGGCACTGGAGAAGGCCCGCGCCAAAGTGACGGATTTCCGAGCTTGGCTACAAGAAAACAAGGACGAAATCGCCGCCATCCAAGCCATCTACGCCGGCACGCGGCCGCTCAAGCTGACGCTTGCCGACCTGCGCCAACTGCGAACCGCCATCGCGGAACCACCCGTCGCCGCCACGCCGACGCAGCTTTGGCGGGCGTTCGAGGCCAGCGCGCCGGAGCGCGTGCAAGGCCAAGGCGGAGAACCGCTCGCGGACTTGGTACACCTCGTCCGCTGCGCCCTGCTGCCGAACTTCACGCTGGTGCCCTATCGGGACGGCCTGCGCGAGCGCTACCAAGCGTGGCTGCAAGAACGCCACGCGGACAACGCCTTCACCGAAGACCAGCGCCAGTGGCTCGACCACATCGCCGAACACATCGCCAACAGCCTGGCCATCGAACCCGCGGACTTCGAGAGCGGCTGGTTCGGCCAGCAAGGAAGCTTGGGACGAGCCCATGCGTTGTTCGGGGACGAACTCAAGCCGCTGCTGGCGGAGTTGAACGAGAGGCTGGCGGCGTGAGCGCCGACACTACGCCCGACGGCTGGGCAACGACGACGCTCGGTGACGTGATCGAACCAAGGCGTGTCAAGGCCGACCCGCAAGCAACGCCAAACGCCAAGTTCGTCGGCATGGAGCACGTTGAAGCGCACACCACGAAACTGCTCGGCACCACGACGGCGGGCGCGATGAAAAGCAGCGCCAATGCCTTCAAACGAGGCGATGTTCTCTACGGCAGGTTGCGCCCCTACTTGAACAAAGTGCATCAGCCCGATTTCGACGGGCTTTGCTCCGGGGAGTTCGTGGTCATGCCCGACAACGACGCCATATCGGGCGCATTCCTCAAGCACCGCCTAAGCGCCTACGATTTCGTCGACTTCGCCAGTCATCTCAACGCCGGCGATCGTCCGCGAGTGGATTTCGGCCAGTTGCAGTCCTTCGCACTCGCACTGCCCCCAAAGAACGAGCAAACACGCATTGCCAATCTGCTCGACGAGCTGCTTAACGATCTGGCCACCGGCGTCTCCGCCTTGGAACGCTGCCGAGAGAAGCTGCACCGCTACCGCGCCTCGGTGCTGAAGGCCGCGGTGGAGGGCGATCTGACCGCCGACTGGCGCTCAGCGCATCCAGATGCCGAGCCCGCAAGCACACTCCTGCAACGCATCCTCGCCGAGCGCCGTGAGCATTGGGAGCAAGAGCAGCTACGCACTTACACCGAGAAAGGCAAAACGCCTCCGAAGAACTGGAAGGCGAAGTACAAGGAACCGGTTGCGCCGGACCTTGCCGACTTGCCCTCCCTGCCGGCGGGTTGGGAGTGGGTTGGCTTCGATCAGATCGGCGCCATACAGGGAGGGTTGCAGAAATCCCCGGCGCGTGTACCCAAGCGCAACCACTTCCCCTACCTGCGCGTTGCGAACGTCCGTCGCGGGCGGTTGCAGCTTGACGAGCTGCATCGTTTCGAGTTGACGCCCCAAGAACTCCGCAAACTGCGCTTGGAAACGGGCGACGTTCTGCTGGTGGAAGGCAACGGCAGCCGAACCGAGATCGGGCGCTGCGCGTTGTGGAACGGCGAGATCGAAGACTGCGTCCACCAGAACCACATCATCAGGGTGCGCTTGGCGACCGGCGTGTCGCCACAGTACGTCGACGTCTTCTTGAACTCGCCGATTGGACAGTTCGCCATTCAGCAAGCGGCAAGCTCCACCAGCGGCCTGTACACGCTGAGCGTCAACAAAGTGAAGCGGCTGTCACTCCCCCTTCCGCCCACAGCGGAGCAGCAGGCCATTGCTGACTGCGTTGAAGGCCATGCCGCCGGCATTGAGCAAATCGACACGACGCTCGCGAACAAGCTGGCTGCGGCAACGCGCCTGCGCCAGTCGATTCTCCACCGCGCCTTCACCGGCAACCTGCTGCCCCAAGACCCCAACGACGAACCGGCCTCGAAGCTCGTCGAACGCATTGCCGCCAACAGAGGCAAGGCATAAGCTGCCGCCCTCGGAAGCACCGGAGCAGCCGCATGGAAATCGCCATCAGCGCGGCCAAGCCGCGCCTCTCGGCACTGATCGCCGCCGCCGAGCGCGGCGAGCGGGTGGTCATCACCCGGCGCGGGGAGCCGGCGGTGGAACTGGTTGCCTGCCCCAAACGGAAGCGCCGCGGCGGCATCAATTTCAAGAGGCTGGCGGAGACGCGACGGCGCTTGGGGATCGAGGACGATCCGCCCGAGGTCGGGAGGGAGATGATGGCGGCTTTGCAAAGCCCCGCGCTCAGCCGCAAGGTGCTGGGCCTGCCCGACGACTGGCCAGGCACCGCCTAGCCGCCAAGCTGCGGATGGGCGTAAACTGCGCCCCAGAATAGTGGGAGCAGCGCCATGCAACTCGCCGTCAGCGCGGCCAAGCCGCGCCTTTCGGAACTGATCGCCGCCGCCGAGCGCGGCGAGCGGGTGGTCATCACCAAGCGCGGGGAGCCCGCGGTGGAACTCGTCGCGTGTCCCCAGCGGAAGCGCGGGGGCGCCATCAACTTCGAGAGGCTGGCGGCGACGAAGCGGCGCTTGGGGCTCGTGGACGATCCGCCCGAGGTCGCGAAGGAGATGATCGAGGCCTTCCACGATCCCGCATTCAGCCGCCAGGTGCTCGGCTTGGAGGACGATGACTAGCGGGTCGCAGCGCGACACGATCCGCCAAGAACTGGGCGTCCTCCTCGACACGACCTACCTTTACAGGCTGATGGCGTCCGATGCGCTGTTCTCGCCGTCGGAACGCCAGTATCTTGCGGAGCGTGAAGCCAGCGTTCACGTCAGCGCCGTGTCGATCTGGGAAGCGCGCATCAAGTACGGCGCTCGTCACCGCTCGGGAGCGCGGAAGAGTCCTTTCGATCCTGAGTCCGTCTTCGAGGCTCTCAAGCGGGAGAAGGTCGTGTTCCTGCCGCTCACCGCGGCCCATGCCGCCCGGGCGTTGGAAGTGCCGTTGCGCCACAAGGACCCGTTCGACGAACTGCTTGTCACCCAAGCGCAGGTGGAGGGCCTTCGATTCCTCACCATAGACAGGCTGCTCGTCGATCATCCCCTCGCCATCACCATCCGGTAGCCGCTCCATGGACGCCTCGCAGATCGGCAAGCGCGCCTGGAGTTACGCCGGCGTGTTGCAGGACGCCGGCCTCTCCTGCTTCGAGTACGTGGAGCAGCTCACGCTGCTGCTGTTCCTGAAGATGGCCGATCAGCTCACCCGGCCGCCCTACGAGCGCGAGCCGCTGGTGCCGCCGGAACTCGGCTGGCAGCCGTTGCTGCGGTTGGATGGCACTGCGCTGGAAGCGCAGTACCGCAAGAGCCTCGAGGCGCTGGGCGGGGCGTCGGGGATGCTCGGCGCGATCTTCCGTGGCGCCCGCTGCGAAATCCACAACCCGGCGCTGCTCAAGCAGCTCATCGTGAACCTGCTGGACGACGTGGATTGGATGTCGCTGCCGGTGGATGTGAAGGGCACCATCTACGAAGAGCTGGTGGCGCGTTCGGCGCAGGAATCCTCCCGCGGCGCCGGGCAGTACTTCACGCCGCGTCCGGTGGTGCAGGCGATGTGTGAAGTGGTTCGGCTGACGCCGCGAGACCGCATCTGCGATCCGGCGGCCGGCACCGGCGGCTTCCTCTGCAACGCCTATCAGCATGTGCTGGATCGTTTCGGTGGCGAACTGGACAGGGACGAGCTGCGAACCCTGCGGATGGACCTAGTGGAAGGCATGGAGCTGTCGCCGAAGGTCGGGCGGATGTGCGCTATGAACGCCTACCTGCACGGCATCGGCGGCGAAGGCGAGGACGAGGTGGTGATCCACAGCGGCCACGACAGCCTCGCCGCGCCGTGGAAGGGCGAATACTCCGTGGTGCTCGCCAATCCGCCCTTCGGCAAGAAGCAGAGCCTCACCTTCGTCAACGAAGAGGGCGAGACGTCCAAAGAGGATCAAGTGTTCGTGCGCGAGGACTTCTGGACCTCCACCAGCAACAAGCAGCTCAACTTCGTGCAGCACATCCACACGCTGCTGAAGATCGATGGCCGTGCCGCCGTGGTGGTGCCGGACAACGTGCTTTTCGAGGGCGGCGCCGGCGAGAAGGTGCGCCGCAACCTGCTGCAGACCTGCCGCGTCCACACCCTGCTGCGCCTGCCCACCGGCATCTGGTACTCGCCCGGCGTGAAGGCCAACGTGCTCTTCTTCGACAAGAAGGAAGGCAGCGCCAAGGCATGGACGGACAAGCTGTGGATCTACGATCTGCGCACCAACAAGCACTTCACGCTGAAACAGAAGCCCCTGCGCCGGGAGGACTTCGACGAGTTCATCGCCTGCTACAAGCCCGGCCGCCCCCATGCGCGAAGGCAGACGTGGAGCGAAGCCAACCCCACCGGCCGCTGGCGCAGCTACGACTACAAGCGCCTGCTCGAGCGAGACAAGCTGAGCCTGGACATCTTCTGGATCAAGGACGACAGCCTCACCGACGCCAGCGCCCTGCCGCCGCCGGACGTGCTGGCCGGGGAAATCGCGGAAGATCTGCAAGCGGCGCAGGAACGATTCCACAGCATCGCCACTCGCCTCATGCAGCGCATTTCATGAAGGCCAAGTGGGCTAGATGGTCCAATGGTTGACCAAGTAGCCGGTTTTTTCGCCCGATTCAATCTCTTTGCAAATGTCCTCCGCCACTGCGCAGACTTCCGCTGGTGCGCGAACGGCATCGCCCTGCCTCTGCCGAAGGGCCGCGACGAGCGGTGCCAACGCATCGGCCTTCTCTTGCTCCATCATCAGAATGTCGATGACCGCCCGTTCCGCCATTCCGTGCGTAACCAATTGGATCACACCTGCGATCATGTCCCTGAGCATGTCGTGGTTGGTTGGATCAAAAGCAGCATACAAGCCTCGAAGGACACTCTCGGACAAATCGGCCCTCCGCTCACGCAACCGAACAGTGGCTTTGATCCACAATGATCGCCACACCAATGACACGCCTTTCTTCTCCTGCAGATCGCCATGCTTCTTTGCCAACTCGTTGCAGGCGTCAGCGGCGCCCTCAGCCCGCCCAAGCCAGGTCAGTGCCCGCCCCTTGCCAAGCAGCGCTCGGGCAACGGCCCGCCTCGACTCCAGCGATTGGTCATGCGAGCAGCGCTCCATGATCTGGTCGAAAGTCGTAACGGCTTGCTCATGGCAGCCCATCATCATTTGCGCGTTGCCCCTGTTGTTCAGCGCCATAGCGACCAAGTTCTCGGCGTCGCCAACCTCGCCGCCGTCCAATCGCTTCACCACTTGGTGGAAGAGCTCCGACGCCGATTTCGGATCATCCAATTGAAGATATGCGCTTTGTTTGTGTATGATCGCCGCCGCAGCGACCTGCCGCGCTTCGCCAGAGCACAAATGACGGACTTGCGCTTCTGCTTGGTTAAAAGCTCCGATCGCCCCATCAGGCTGTGCATTATCCAGATAGTGGATGCCTTGCCTAATGAGCACCTGTGCATTGGCAACGTTCGCAACGGTCGATTCGACAGGCACCGCCAAGACGTCAACCAGTTCGGCCGTCGAATAGAACGCGATCATAAAGTCAATCACACGATTGACGACGGCGGCACTCTCGCGCTCATGCCGCATCTTGTAATAGATGCTGTAGAGCCGCTGCACGCCAACGTATCGCCGTGCCTTGCCCGTCCCGTCAACTGCGACTACGCCCCGGTCAACGAGCCTGCCAAGCAAGGATGAAGTATTTCTGATGTCCATTCTAGCCCGTGCGGCCACTTCACCAGCAGTTGAGGGCTGCCAAAGGTCGACGACCGCCAAGTAGACCCGGCGTTCGGTTTTGGCGAGGCCCTCCAGATGGGCGCGAAAGTACTCGGTGTGGTCGTCGACTAGCGATACGAGATGCTCCAAGAGCTTGCGTAGGGACCGTTGCTGGCCGAATTGAGCCATGATGACCATCAGCCGAGGGTCGCCGCCGGTGAGGATCTCCAAAGGACGGATTGCCCGTTCTCGCACCTTGTCGCCTGAAACCATCTGCCATAGTGTCCGCGACTCCTTGGTGTCGAGCGGATCAAGAGGAAGAAATCGGAACAACTCGAAGAAAGGTTGCTCTACATCATCTAGCTCTTTGAAGCGCGTGGTCGCCGTGGCAAGCAGCATGATTTGCGGCTCTGTCTGCAACGCCTTGCGCAGCTTCCAGCCAAAACGCACATCCACGGCGTTGTTCATCGCCTGCAGGTTTTCCACCATGAGCACAAGTTGCCGCTTCAGTCGGTCGGCTGCATCCAATACGGCGGCTTGAGCGCGCTCCGCCAGATGGTCGGCGCGCCACTGCCGCGTTAAATCGCCGTGGGTCTTTCGCAGTTCTTGCGCTAGGTCGGCGTTGCGGTTCTCGACTTCCCCAGCGAGGTAAAACAGTGTTTCCAGCCAAAAATCGGCCATGCTCGAGACTTCGTGGCTCTCCTCCATGAAACGCACAGGCAGAAGGCGTTCCGACAGTTCGTCGTTCGTCCTCATTTCCGCTGCGGCGCGGGCCAGCAGCATCGTCTTTCCTCTGCCCCGGGGCGCCACGATCAAAAGGTGTTGACAGGAGGGAGAGTCGATGTTGCCCCGCAAGACCTCCATGGCGATGCCAAGTTCTCTTTCCCTGACGACGAATTGTTCGATTACTTCCTCGTCCGACTGGAAGGTGCCAGGGTTGAACTTGCGAATTGTCCGTGCAGGCGCCCTCATTGCGCTCTTCATGGGTTGTCTCTTTGGAATCGACTTGCCAATGGAGTGTGGTGGTCGCGGAAGCGGGTCGCCCACCAGTCTTGAAGCAATCGGAACGCGAAGCGATGGTCGCCACGCTCGGCGGTTAGGTAGCCGTCATTCACCAGTACGTCGAGCGCCTCGCTGATGCGGTCAGGCGCATCGGAAGTTATCGTGGCGTATTCCCGCGAGAGGTTGCGCCTCGCACTTGCTGTGAACGCGCCTTGAGTAGCTGCCTCGGCAAGTATTTCCATTGCGATCTTGAAGGTCTCGTCATCCAAACCTTGCTTAAGACGCTTCTCGTAGTGCATAAAGTCGGCTTGCCCCGACGGGCCGAGCAACTTGGTTTGGTAGACCTTTTCGACATCCGCCACTGTTACACGGTTGCGGCCTTGCATGGTGGCGAAATCCTGCAGTTGGGCGAAGAACGATTGCACATGATGGGGAATGCCGATGCCGAGGGTTTCATAAACAGCATTCGCCACACCATCTTCCACGCACAATCCGTTGTGCTTGGCAAGTTGCTCGAAGCAGAGGACGCTGGTTTTGCGGTCCCAAGGTTCCAAACGAAAGTCGTAGAGGTCGTTGATGCGGTCTGGTATCCCCAGCCTTCCCACCAAGGGCGTGAGGCCAATGCTCCCCGAAAGCAACAGCACGGGGGAGCCTTTTGCCAAGCCTTGGCGGACACTGCGCAGCCAGCTTAGGAACTCGTCGGCCTTCTTTGTGCCTTGGTCTTCGGTCAGCAGGTGTTTGAGGAAAATTGGCAATTCATCGATAACCAGGAGAGCCGGCTTGTCGTGGGCGGCGCACTCTTGGAAGAGGCGCTCGCCGTGCCGCCGCCAAGTTCCCGCATCCAATCCCGCACGAAATTTCAACTCGAATTCGTGGGCGTTGATCGCATCAATGTTCTCTATGAAACGGCTCATCGCGCTGGCAATTCGAGACGAGAGGGCGCGAACGGGGTGCGTCGCCTTGGCGATGGTGGCGATTAAGTCCTCCGGGGAGCTCGCGTCCTCAACGTTCGCGAACAGAAACACCCACCCTTGGGTTTCGAGACGGCCGCCAAGCTCGTGGGCAATGCTGGTTTTGCCCATGCGCAGTTGTCCAGTGAGCAGGATGTGGTTGCCGTCGCGAACCCGCCTCTCCAAGATCTCCAGCTCGGCTTTGCGGTTAAAGAAGTCGTCGCCGCTCACCCAGCGGCCTGTGGCGGGTTTCATGGGCAAGCTCCATGCCAACGGTATGCCGAACCGTAAGGCTCAACAAAACCGTTGTCAACGGCCTTGTTGAACCAAGATTGAGGAATGTGGCCGCCAGCGGGTCGCCCCGGGCCGGCTTGCCGCCGGCGCAGCGATGGTCGGTGGCTGTCGAGCGCCCCGCCTATTCAGCGCCCTTGACCCACTGGGCGTCGCGTTTCTCTCGGAACGCGGCCATGCCTTCCGCCGCTTCCTCGCTGCGGAACATGCGGCCGCTCCATTCGGCGGTTTCCTTGAATCCCTCCTCAATGGAGAGTTGGGGCACGCGGCGGACGAGCCGCTTGCACTCGACCACGGCATTCGGCCCCCCGCGATTGATCATGTCGAGCTCTTCGTTCACGGCTGCTTCCAATTCGGCTCGGGGGACGGCGCGATGGGCGAATCCCATCTCCACCGCTTCGGCGCCGGTGAACCGCGCGCCGGTCACGAACAAGCGCATCGCGTGGTGCGTGCCCAGCTTGGGGATGCACACCACGGAGATCACCGCCGGAATCACGCCGATGCGAACCTCGCTGAAGCTGAACTGCACGGCATCGGCGGTGATCACGATGTCCGCGGCCCCCACCAGCCCCAACCCCCCGGCGAACGCGGCGCCGTTGACGGCGGCGATCACCGGCTTCGGGCTTTCCATGATGGCGGTGAGCACCTGCGGATACGGCACCGCCCGCCGGCCTTCAATGGAAGCCCCCGGCGGGCTTTTCAAATCCGCTCCGGCGCAGAACGCCGGATCCGTGCCGGTGACGACGATGGCGCGCGCCGCCGGGTCCGTGTTGGCGGAGAGCAGGTGGTCGTAGAGTTCGCTTACGAGCACCGCGGAGAGGGCGTTGCGGTTCTGTGGGCGGTTGAGGGTGATCCAAGCCGCCCCGTTCTTCACTTCGTAGATGGTGGCTTCGTGTTGGGCCATTGCGTGTTGCCTTCGTCTTTCCGTTTTCGGTGGGTGGGTTTCCGGCGGTGGAGGTGATTGCGGGGTAGTGTTGCTGCTGCTCAGCGGGCCGCCCTAGTCCCCCCATCCTGTCTCATTTGAACTACAGATTCCACACCACCACACGGGCACCTTCGCTTTCGTGTGTCGTCGGCTCGCGGGCATCGCCAAAGCGCGGTTCCTCGCGCCGGTCGAACACCCACGAGGTGCCCTTCCGCGGCACCGCACTGCGCCATGTAGCGAAGCGTCTGCGCGACCCCGCGCTCAATGGTGCTCTCCAAGCGCTGTCGCAGGATCAGTCCCAAGAGGCCGCGAAGCGCTCCAGCACCAACTCCAGATCGCGCCGCACCGAGGCGGCGTCTTGGCTGGCGTTGATGGAGGCGATGCGGGTGTGTTCCAAGGCGTGGCGCCGATACGCGTCGCGCACGCGCTCGAAGAAGTCGAGCCGCTCCCGTTCAAAGCGATCGCCGCACGACGTTCCGCCGGCGCGGCTCGCGACGCGCGCGAGGCCGGTGCGCGCGGGCACGTCGAGATACAGCGTCAAATCCGGCCAACAGCGCCCGTGCGCGCGTTCCGCCAACCACGCCACCGCTTCGGCATCCACGCCGCGGCCGCCAACTTGGTAGGCGAAGGTGGAGTCCGTGAAGCGGTCGCACAGCACCCAATCGCCTCGGCGCAGCGCCGGTTCGACGACCGTGGCGACATGTTGGACGCGGGCGGCGAACACCAGCAACGTCTCGGCGAACGCATGCACCGTCTCGTCGCGCGGACGCAACAGCAGCGCGCGGATGTCCTCCGCCAGCGGCGTGCCTCCCGGTTCGCGGGTGGTGACCACGCGGCGGCCGCGCCCGGCGAGGAACCGGCGCGCGCACTCCAGCCCGGTGGTCTTGCCGGCGCCTTCGATGCCCTCCAAGGAGATGAAGCGTCCGCGCGTCGTCACGGCATCTGGTAGCGGCGCACGGCGGCGTTGTGTTCCGCCAGCGTTCGGGAGAACTCGCTGGTGCCGTCACCGCGCGAGACGAAATAAAGCGCGTCGCCAGCGGCCGGGCGCATGGTGGCTTCGATGGAGGCGAGGCTCGGCATGGCGATGGGCGTGGGCGGCAGGCCGTGGCGGCGGTAGGAGTTGTACGGCCCGTCGGCGCGCAAGTGGGCGCGCTTGAGATCGCCGTCGAAAGCGTCGCCAAGGCCGTAAATCACCGTCACGTCGGACTGCAGGCGCATGCGTTCGCGCAGGCGTCTTGTGAACACGCCGGCGATGCGCGGCCGGTCGGCGCCGTGGGCGGTCTCCTTCTCCACGATGGAGGCGAGGATCAGCGCGTCGTAGGCGTCCTCGTAGGCCAATCCCGGATCCCGGCCGGCCCACGCCTCGGCAAGCTTGTCCTCCATGCGAACATACGCGCGGCGCAGCAGCGCGGACGCCTCCTGTCCGCGGCGGAACTGGTAGGTGTCCGGGAAGAACAACCCTTCGGCGTGGCGTGGCCGCAGACCCAGCCGCTCCAACAGATTCTCGGGTGTGGCGTTCCCCAAGTCGAACCGCATGCGTTTGTCGGCGCGCAGTTGTTCCAACATGGCATGCGCGGTGGAGCCTTCGGGGATGCGGAGGCGATGCACGATCACATCGCCCGTGGTCAAGCGGCGCAAGAGCTCGTTCGGGGTTTCCCCCGGCGGCAGCTGGTATTCGCCGCTCTGCACCGCCTTCTGCTGACCGCGCTGCATGGCGAGCAGCGAGAAAAGCCACGGTTCGACGACGCCCGCTTCGTCCAGCATCTCGGCGACCGCCATGAACGTCATGCCGGGGCGCACCACTATCGCCACTTCGCTGTCGAAGGGAAGAGGACGCTCCGCCCAGCGCTCCAGCCGATGGGACACGGCGACGAGAAACGCCACGCCGAGCACGATGATGGCGATGGGGATCAGCAGGATGCGTCTGCTCACCTGCGATTCCTCCCGCCCTTCAACATGCCGGCTGCGGCCGCGCCATTACCGGGCGTGGCAACGCGATGCGCGGCAAGTCCGGTGCCCATGCTGGGCCATCGCATCAGGCGGCGGTGAAAATCAACGTGCCGTTGGTGCCGCCGAACCCGAACGAATTGGAGAGCGCGACGCGGATCGGCATGTCGCGTGGCTCGTGCGGAATGTAGTCGAGGTCGCAAAGGGGATCCGGGGTATCCAGGTTGATGGTCGGCGGCGCCACCTGCCGGGCCACGGAGAGCACGGAGAAGATCCCCTCCACCGCGCCGGCGGCGCCAAGCAGATGGCCGATCATGGATTTGGTGGAACTCACCGGGATGCGCGTGGCTTCGCCAAACACCGTCTTGATGGAGAGGGTCTCGGCAATGTCGCCTTGCGGCGTGGACGTGCCGTGCGCGTTGATGTAGTCGATGTCGTCCGGCGACAGGTCGGCGTCCTGGAGCGCGCCCTGCATGGCGGCCACCGCGCCGCGCCCGTCGTCCGGCGGACTGGTGATGTGCCAGCCGTCGGCGCTCATGCCGAAGCCCTTGAGTTCGCAGTAGATGTTGGCGTTGCGCGCCCGCGCCCGTTCGCGCTCCTCGATCACCATGACGCCCGCGCCATCGCCCAACACGAAGCCGTCGCGGTCGCGATCCCAAGGCCGGCTGGCGCGCTCCGGGTCGTCATTGCGCGTGGACAGGGCCTTCATCGCGGCGAATCCGGCAACGGTGACGGGCGATGTGGCTTGTTCCGCGCCGCCGACCACCATTGCGTCGGCGTCGCCCTGCTGGATCATGCGCATGCCAAAGCCGATGTTGTGCGCGCCGGTGGTGCAGGCAGTGACGATGGCGATGTTGGGGCCGCGGAAACCGTACTTTATGGACAGGGTGCCGGCGATCATGTTGATGATGCTCGACGGCACGAAGAACGGCGACACCCGGCCGGGGCCGCGTTCCAAGCAGACCTTGTGCGTGGCCTCGATGGTGTTGATGCCGCCGATGCCCGAACCGATGGCGACGCCGACGCGGTGCGGATCGGGCGGGTCTTCGAGCCCGGCGTCCCGCACGGCTTGGATTCCGGCGATCAACCCGTATTGGATGAACGGATCCATGCGCCGCGCTTCCTTGCGATCGATGTAGTCCGTTGCGGTCAAGTTCTTGACGGCGGCGGCGATGGTGACGCTGTGGCCGCTGGTGTCGAAGCCGTCGATGGGCGCGGCGCCGCTCTTGCCGGCCAAGGCGTTGTTCCACGCTTCGTCCACGCCGTTGCCGATCGGCGAGAGCAGGCCAAGGCCCGTCACCACGACTTTGCGGTTAGTCATGGTTGTCGCAACCATCCCACCGGAGGCGGTGGGCTACTGGTGCGCCAAGATGTAGTCGATGGCTTCCTTCACGGTGGTGATGTTCTCGGCTTCCTCGTCCGGGATCTCGGTCTCGAACTCCTCCTCGAGCGCCATCACCAGTTCCACGGTGTCGAGAGAGTCCGCTCCAAGATCGTCCACGAAGGACGCTTCGTCCTTCACTTCCTCCTCCTTCACCCCCAGTTGATCGCAAATGAGGCGCTTCACGCGCTCTTCGACACTGCTCATGGCTACGCTCCCTTTGGTTTCGGTGACCAAGCGCCAGCTTGGGCGGGGGTATTGTAGCCGCTTTTCCGCGGCTGCCGGTTCGGTGGCGTTGCGGTTGGCCAGCCGCTAGCGGCTGGCAAGCGCCTCGTCGTGTCGGCGCACGTGTTCGGCGTATTGGCCCGTGAGATTCGCCATCGCCTCCTGCAACACGGCGATGCCCCGCGCGTTGCGTTCGATGGCTTGGGCGTTGCGTTCGATGGCCTGCGCGTTGCTTTCCACCTTGCCTTCCAGCCGGGCGAGACTGCCGCTCACGGACCACGCCACGCCCCAAGCGGCGCCGACGATGGTGACCATGATGGCGATGTGCGGTGCCCACCCCATCAAGTTGTCCTTTGTTCTGCTCGTCATCCGTCTACTCCTTCGGATTCGTTGTCTTCGTGGCAAAGCGTACCACGACGCCAAGATCCCGGGGTCATCGAACGCGCCCCGCAGGGCGCGCCCAGTCTCTTGAGAGGCACGGAGTTTGCGAAGCAAACCCGAACGCGCCCGGCAGGGCGCGCCTAGGCACTGTACAAGCCGCCGTTGACGTGCAGCACTTCGCCGGTGATGTAGCCCGCGGCGTCGCTGGCCAGAAACGACACCGCCGCGGCCACGTCGTCCACCGTCCCCATGCGGCCAAGCGCCGTGCGGGCCACCAGCGCCTGCTTCTGATAATCCGGCAGGTCGCTCGTCATGTCGGTGTCCACGAATCCCGGCGCCACGGCGTTCACCGTGATGTCGCGCGAACCCACCTCTTGGGCCAGGGCCCGCGTAAAGCCTTCGATGCCGGCTTTGGCGGCGGCGTAGTTCACCTGCCCGGTGTTGCCCATGCGGGCCACAACGGAACTCAAGCTCACAACGCGCCCCCAGCGGGCGCGCATCATGCCCTGCAGCACCTGCTTGGTGACGCGGTAGATCCCGCTGAGGTTGGTGTCCAACACGGTTTGCCAATCCTTGGCGGACATGCGCAGCAACAGGCCGTCGCTGGTGACGCCGGCGTTGTTCACCAACACGGCGGGCGCGCCGAACTGCTTGTTGACGTGCTCCACCGCCTTCTGCACGGAGCTGGCGTTGTCCAGCCGCAGCGCCACCCCGGCCCCGCGCCCGCCAAGGTGGTCGCCGACGGCGCGGGCGCCTTTCTCGGATGTGGCCGTGCCCACCACGAACAGTCCGTCCGCGGCGAGGCGGGCGGCCACGGCCTTGCCGATGCCGCGCGTGGCGCCGGTGACCAAAGCGACCTTGTGGTTGTCGTGAATTGCCATATGCGTCTACCTGTCTATCCGCCTATGCGCTGCGCGCCTGCGCGCCCTGCCGGGCGCGTTGGAGTTTGCTGCGCAAACTCGGTGCATTTGTGAAGATCCATGCTGGTCAAGGAAGTTGCCGCCTCAACCCGCCTGCACCTTGGTCAACGCGGCTTCCAAGCTGCGTGCGTCGCCGATGCCATGCACCACCAGCGCGCGGTCGACGCGGCGCGCGATGCCGGCAAGCACGTTGCCGGGGCCGCACTCCACGAACGTGGTTGCGCCGGCGGCGGCCATCGTGCGCAACGAATCCGCCCACCGCACCGGCGCGACAAGCTGACGCAGCAGATTCTCGCGGATGGCGCTGGCGTCCGTTGTGGCTTTGGCGTTCACGTTCTGCACCACCGGAATGCCCGCGTCCCGGAAGGAAGCCGCCTCCAGCAATTCCGCCAAGCGCTCGCCCGCCGGCGCCATCAGGGCGCAGTGCGAGGGCACGCTCACGTCCAACGGCACCACGCGCCGTGCGCCGGCGGCGGAACAGCGCTCGCCGGCGGCGGCCACGGCGGCCGCCGCCCCGGCGATCACCACCTGCCCGGGGGCGTTGTAGTTGGCGGGCGTCACTTGCCCCGGCGCCTCCTCGCAGCACTGCGCCACCGCCTCGTCGTCCAAACCGATGATGGCCGCCATCGCGCCTTCGCCGAGCGGCACGGCGTCCTGCATCAACTTGCCGCGCTCATGCACCAAACGCACGGCGGCGGAGAAGTCCAACACGCCGGAGGCCGCAAGCGCGGAGTATTCGCCCAGACTGTGCCCGGCCGCCACCGTCGCCGGCGGCCCGCCGCCCGCCGTCCACAGCTCGAACAGGGCGAAGCTGGCCGTTAGCAGCGCCGGCTGCGTCACCGCGGTCCGGTTGAGTTCCTCCGCCGGCCCTTCGCGCACCACCGCCGCCAAGTCGAAACCGAGCGTTGCCGAGGCTTCCTCGAACCGCTCGCGCACGCTTGGCCGCTCGGCGGCGATGTCCGCCAGCATGCCCACGCGCTGCGCGCCCTGGCCCGGAAACAGAAACCCCAACCCCATCGACAATTCCCCCAACCCTGCGCGACGGTCGTGTTGCGAATTGTAACCGCAAGGAATGCCGCCAACGGAATGCCGCTGCGGGTGTACGCCGTTTTTGTGCAGCGGTTTTCGCGGCTGGAGGTTGGCCGGCTGGCCTACAAGTGTTCGCGCAGGAAGCGTCCGGTGTGCGAGCGGGGATTGGCGGCGATGGCTTCCGGCGCGCCGACGGCCACCACCTCGCCGCCGCCGCGGCCGCCGTCCGGCCCCAGGTCGATCACATGGTCCGCGGTCTTGATCACGTCCAAGTGGTGTTCGATCACCAGCACCGTGTGGCCGGCGTCCACCAAGCGGTGCAGGCAATCGAGCAGCCGCGAGATGTCCGCCAGATGCAGGCCGGTGGTGGGCTCGTCCAAGATGTACAGCATGTGCCCGCGCCGTTGCAGCTTCGAGATCTCCCCCGCCAGCTTCACGCGCTGCGCCTCGCCGCCGGATAGGGTGGTCGCGGACTGGCCGAGGGTCAGGTAGCCGAGGCCCAGCTCGTTCAGCACCGCCACCTTGCGGCCGATGCCCGGCAGGTCGGCGAAGAACCCTCGCCCTCCTCGATGGACATGTCCAGCACGTCGGCGATGTTCTTGTCCTTGTGCGCCACCTGCAGCGTCTCGGCGTTGAAACGCTGTCCCTTGCAGGCGCCGCACACCACTTCCACGTCCGGCATGAAGTAGAGCCGGGTGGCGATCACGCCCTCGCCTTGGCACTCCTCGCAGCTCGTCGAAGTTCATGGCGCCGAAGTCGTCGATGGTGCGCCCGGCGATGCGGAACTTCATGCGCGTGGCGCGCAGGCGCGATCCGCCGCAGTCCGGGCAGACGTGCTCCACCATCACCTACCCGAACGTCGACCTGCCACACCGCCTTGCCACGACCGTTGCGCCGCAACGTCGCCGCACAGTGGGGGTCGCTCTTGATGGCGCATACGGTCTTGAACCCCGCGCCATCGACGCCCAAGTCCATCCCTCCGGCGCCGGCAAATAGACTGATCGACTTGGCCGCCACTTACCAACCCCCTCTGTCCGCTTGTTCTTGAGACACCCAACTACTGTATGTTTGACGACGTATCAACGCCCGGTTTACGCCTGTGCGTCCGCGATCACCGCGCCGACGCGGTATGGAAAAAGGCCCGCACATCTTTGCAATATCTCCACGCTGTGGATAAATTGCAAGGATGATGATCCCTCGCGTCATTGCCAGCGATGTCGAAAGCGCCTTGCGGCGCCAAGCCGCTGTCGCGCTGATCGGCCCGCGGCAGGTCGGCAAGACCACGCTGGCCTTGGCGATCGGCCGGCGGGACGCGCTCTATCTCGACCTCGAGGACCGCGACGACCGCAACCGTCTGGCGCAGGCCGCGCTCTTTCTCGACAACGTGGAGGATCGGCTCGTCATCCTGGACGAAATCCATCGGATGCCGGAGCTCTTTGCGACGCTACGCGGCATCATCGATCGGGGCCGGCGCAAGGGCAAGGGAATAGGCCGGTTTCTCATCCTGGGATCGGCTTCCATCGACCTGCTGCGGCAATCCGGCGAGACGCTGGCCGGGCGCATCGCCTACATCGACATGGCACCCTTCTCCGCCCTTGAAGTGGAAGACGCCCGCTCGGCCCGCGAACGCCTGTGGCTGCGCGGCGGCTTTCCGCAGAGCTACTTGGCATCGAGCGACCAAGACAGCCTGGCGCTGCGCCGGGACTTCATCCGCACCTACTTGGAACGCGATGTCGCCCTATTCGGGCCGCGCGTCCCGGCCACGACCTTGGAGCGTCTCTGGACAATGCTGGCGCACCGCCAAGGCACGACGCTTAACGTTTCGGCTCTTGCGAGGGGCTTGGAACTGAGCGCCCAGTCCGTCACCCGCTACATCGACCTCTTGCGCGACTTGCTGCTGGTGCGCCGGCTGCCGCCCTTGCTGGCCAACGTCGGCAAGCGGCTGGTGAAGGCACCGAAGGTGTATGTGCGCGACAGCGGCTTGGTACACGCTCTGCTCGGGATCGCGTCGTTGGAACAGCTCGCCGGCCACCCGGTGGTGGGCGAAAGCTGGGAGGGTTACGTCGTCGAAACGCTGCTCAGCGTGCTGCCGCCCCTCGCACAGCCGCACTTCTACCGCACCAGCGCGGGCGCGGAGATCGATCTGGTGATCGACCACGCCGACGGCGAGCGCTGGGCAATCGAGATCAAGCGCTCGCTCTCCGCCAAGGTGCGACGAGGATTCCACCTCGCCTGCGAGGACATCCAGCCGACACGCGCCTTCGTCGTCCACGCCGGCGACGACCGCTATCCGGTGGCGCAAAGCGTGGAAGGGATTGGCGTGCGTGAGCTGGCTCAGGCGTTGCGGGAGCGTGGGTAAGGATCGGCGACGCCTTGCCTGAAACCTCCACAACTACACGAGGACATCACGCCGAAATGCGACTCTTGAAACCCGCGGCTGCCCCCTTGAAACAAACTCTTTCCTTTAGCTGTTCTTTGAGCTTCTTGCGATGACACTTCCAATGCTTGCCATCTTTCTGGTCACCATCGAAACCGAACACGAGCAGCACAGGGTTCTCATCAATAGTCAGTTTCCGCGACCCATCCACGACACTCTCAAGCATCGAGTGACGATCCGGGTGCCGCTTGGCCACTCCGCGCAAGGAGCGAAGATTGCAGCACACGCGACAGTAGCTCTCGATTATGGCGTCACGATTGTCGCGTAGCTTGCTCCGATAGGTTGCTATCTGCTTAACGACTTCTGGTTTCGCGTCCCCGCTCTTGCGGAGTGCGTTGTGGTTGTTGAAGTGCTTTGCTTCAAAGAAGATGATCTTTGCTTCTTCGCCAGATTTCCGTATGGCCGCAAAGTCGAGACGCGGAGCTCCGGTGTCGGACTCGTCCTTCCCAAACGCGATTTCCACGTCGAGGATGTTGTTGTTCGCACTGAGGATGTCGTGAACGCCCACCTTCTCAGCTCCGACGTAGGATGTCGCTGCCTTCTTGAGACTATCGATCTCGCCTATATCGTCCAGGAACCGGCTTTTCGCATTGTCGAGGTTGGCTCGTCCATCCACGACTTTCACATACTCATTGCAGGCGCTTGGGCACAAGAGGTACTTGTAGTGGACTTTCCCAACGACGGTGTCGTCTTTGAGCTCTAGCCTCAAGAGGCTGCACCCACGATAGTAGGCGTTCACATAGTTTTCGCGGATCGCGATAAAAACGTCCTTGTCATCGACAAAGGCACGCCACCAACCATCCTCCTTGTCGTATTCTCTGTTGAGTGCGTCAACGAACTCATCATCCAACCCACGATTGAACATGCTCATCAGTCATTTCTCCCTGTTGCGTTCACACGTCCCACCACTCGCCATCGTCCCGCTGGACGACATGCTCGAAGAACTCTCCGAACCGGCCAGTCTCGAAGGAGTGTATGGGCACGAGCGCATGTGGCGCAAGAGCAGTGGCGAGGCGCTTGAGGTCGCATACCGAGGCGTGGTCGGAGGTGTGGATGGTGCGCCAAGGGATGCCGTGTTCCGCCAGCCAATCCAGAACCTTACATGGACCGTCGTGCTCCAAATAGCCCTCCCACATTGAGTAGGTGAGCGCTGCTCCTTCGAGCACTGCTTCGACGCCGTGGTCGCGCATCGCCATAGGGCGGAACAGCATGACGGCCTTGCTGGCCAGTTCCGGCAGGTGCTCGGGGAAAACGCGATTCGCCCGGTGTCGTTTCAGGTCGTCGAACAGCTTATTCCGCTTGATGAACAGCCGCTGGCTCTGTGGAACGTACAGTCTCACACCGTCCCAGTCGGATTGGGGGATGGTCTCGCGGCCCGTCGCCTCCAGCACCACGGCGGTGTAGAGGTCGATCAGGAGGAGGCGGCCGGTGCGTTTGGCGGCGCGGAAAATCGTCACCAAGCGGTCGATGTTCTGGGACGAGGTCCAGACGAAGTGCAGCCCCTTCGTCTCCCGGAACGCTTGGACGAAATCCCGTTCGAGATCGTCCTCGGTGGCGAATCCCTCGTTGGTGCCCGTCCGCCCGATGGTTGTTCCCTCCATGAGCAATACGTCGATGTCGGCGGGCGGGTGTGCCACCAGCGACTCGAACAGGCCTGCCCTGCGCCCGTGGCCGCGGAAGTCGCCGGAGTAGAACACCCGCTTGCCGTCGGCCTCGATCAGCAGCGCGTAGGCGTCGAACGCGCTGTGGTCTACGAGATACGGCGTGATGCGGAACACCGGGAACGGCGAGTCGGTGTTCGAATACCCCAAGGTCGGCGCTGTAGGTCGGCAACTGGCCATGCTGTCCAGCGTGTTGGGGCCGGACGCCTCGCCCACGGACATTGGCAACCTCGGCAACATCGCTTTCCGAGGCAACGGCATGTGGTTCTTCAGACTGTTCGGGTCGTACGAGTGCTCGACGCCGCCCGGAGAGGAATACGACGACCTCCGCCACCGCCGGTGCGTCCGCGATCACCGCGAGCGCGGCCTCTACAAGGCGGTGTACGACGTGTACGACCTGGACACGCTGGCGGCGGATTCCCAACCGGCGTACCGGGCGGAGGTCTTTCGGGAGACCAGCTGCATGGAGGGGAACGTGCCCTTCCGCGGACTGCAAAACGTGGACGGAAAACTCACCTACCTAACCTAACCAAGGCGCGCTAGCGGCCAACAATCCGCCCGCGTTACCCCAACGCCGGTCTGCGCGGCGCGGCCTACAAGTGTTCGCGCAGGAAGCGTCCGGTGTGCGAGCGGGGATTGGCGGCGATGGCTTCCGGCGCGCCGACGGCCACCACCTCGCCGCCGCCGCGGCCGCCGTCGGGCCCCAGGTCGATCACGTGGTCGGCGGTCTTGATCACGTCTAGGTGGTGTTCGATCACCAGCACCGTGTGGCCGGCGTCCACCAAGCGGTGCAGGCAGTCGAGCAGCCGCGAGATGTCCGCCAGATGCAGGCCGGTGGTGGGCTCGTCCAAGATGTACAGCATGTGCCCGCGCCGTTGCAGCTTCGAGAGCTCCGCCGCCAGCTTCACGCGCTGCGCCTCGCCGCCGGATAGGGTGGTCGCGGATTGGCCGAGGGTCAGGTAGCCGAGGCCCAGCTCGTTCAGCACCGCCACCTTGCGGCCGATGCCCGGCAGGTCGGCGAAGAACGCCTCGCCCTCCTCGATGGACATGTCCAGCACGTCGGCGATGTTCTTGTCCTTGTGCGCCACCTGCAGCGTCTCGGCGTTGAAACGCTGTCCCTTGCAGGCGCCGCACACCACTTCCACGTCCGGCATGAAGTAGAGCCGGGTGGCGATCACGCCCTCGCCTTGGCACTCCTCGCAGCGCCCGCCCTTCACGTTGAAACTGAACCGCCCGGCCTTGTAGCCCCGCTCCTTGGCGAGTTCGGTGCGGGCGAACAACGCCCGGATCTGGTCGTAGAAACCAACATAGGTGGAGGGGTTGGAGCGGCTGTTGCGGCCGATGGGGGTCTGGTCGATGTTGACCACGCGCGTCAGCTGCTCCACGCCCTCCAAGGCGTCGTGGTCGCCGGAGAGCGAACGCGGTTCCACCAGCCGCTTCCACAGCTCCTTGTAGAGAATCTCGCCCACCAGCGTGGATTTGCCGGAGCCGGACGCGCCGCTCACGCACACGAACTGGCCGAGGGGAATCTCCACGTCGATGTTCTTGAGGTTGTTGGCGCGCGCCCCGCGCACCGCCAGCGCCTTGCCGTTGGGTTTGCGCCGTTCGGCGGGCGGGTCGATGCGCTTGGCGCCGGAGAGGTATTGGCCGGTGGGCGACTGCGGGCAGCCGAGCACATCCTGCAAGCGGCCGGCCGCCACCACTTCGCCGCCGTGAATGCCGGGGCCGGGGCCCAGCTCCAGCACATGGTCGGCGGCGCGGATGGTCTCCTCGTCGTGCTCCACCACGATCACCGTGTTGCCGAGGTCGCGCAGCGAGCGCAACGTGTCGATCATCTTCACGTTGTCCTTCGGGTGCAGGCCGATGGACGGTTCATCGAGCACGTACAGCATGCCCATGAGGCCGGATCCGATCTGCGTGGAAAGGCGGATGCGTTGCGCCTCGCCGCTGGAGAGCGTGCCGGAGGCGCGGTTGAAGTTGAGGTAGTCGAGGCCGATGCCGAGCAGCAAGTCGATGCGCCGGCCGATCTCGCGCAGAATCTGCGCCCCGGCTTCGGCGTGGGCGCCGGCCGGCGCGATGGTGTCCAGGAACGGGCGCAGTTCGTCGAAGTTCATGGCACCGAAGTCGTCGATGGTGCGCCCGGCGATGCGGAACTTCATGCGCGTGGCGCGCAGGCGCGATCCGCCGCAGTCCGGGCAGACATGCTCCACCATCACCTTGTCCAGCCACGCCTCCATGCCGGAGCTGGGAACGCCGCGCTGCCGGTACCAGCGGTAGGTGCCCTCGACGGCGCCGGCGATGCCGCGGAACGGGTAGGCGTGGCGCAGCCAGTTTTCCTTGCGCACCTTGGCGTCCGGGGGAAGCCGCAGTTCGAGCGGCTCGCCGCGGGTGCCGTAGAGCACGAGATCGCGCTGCTCGTCGGTGAGCTCGCGCCACGGCGTGTCCACCGAGAAACCGTGTTTTTCGCCTAGGGAGTAGAGGGTGTAGCCGTGATGGGTGTCCGGCTTGTAGCCGCCCACGTCGCGCAGAAAGCACCCTTGCCGGATGCTGCGCTCGGGATTGGTGACCAGCAGGTCCGGGTGGGTGCGCTTGTACGTGCCGATGCCGCCGCAGGTGCGGCAGGCGCTCTCCGGGTTGTTGAACATGAAGAAGTCCGGCGTCACGTCGCCGTACACCAGCGCGTGCTTGCGGCTGCCGAAGGCGCCGGCGAAGGCGCGGGCTTTGGCCTTGGCCACGCCGCCCACCACCGCCGCGGACAGCAGCGAATCGCCCACGCGCAGGGTGTGTTCGATGGCGGCCTTGAGCTGCTTCTCCACGGCGGGGCCGATGACGAGCCGATCCACCACCGCCAGCAGTTTGGGATCGCCGGGCAGGGCGTCCGGCACATGGTCGGTGAGATCCACGCGCTCGCCATCCACGTCCACGTGGCGGCAGCCGAGCTTGCGCACCTCGTTGAAGAGAAACTCGGGGTTTTCGCCGTACACCTGAAACACCGGCGCCAAGAGCTCCACCTCGGCGCCCGCCGGCAAAGCCAACAGCGCTTCGAGGATCTGGCCGCTGGTTTTGATCGGCACTGGCTCGTCGGTGTACGGGCAGTGGCCTTCGGCGATGGTGGCGAACAGCAGGTTCAGGTAGCTGGAGATGTCCGTCAGCGTGCCCACCGTGGAGCGCGGATTGCGCGCGATGGTCTTCTGCTCGATGGAGACCACCGGCGAGAGGCCGTAGACGAAGTCCACGTCCGGTTTTTCCACTTGCGCGATGAAGCGCTTGGCGTAGGTGGAGAGGGACTCCATGTAGCGGCGCTGCCCTTCGGCGTACACGGTGTCGAACGCCAGCGAGGACTTGCCGGAGCCGGACAATCCGGTGACCACCGTGAGCCGGTCCCGGGGAATCTCCACGGAGATGTTCTTCAGGTTGTGGACGCGCGCGCCTTGCACCGCGATGGTGGTTCGCACCGGCGCCGCGGAAGCGGGCGCCGCCGGAGCGGCGGACGCGGTCCCATTCCGCGGTGCCGATTGGCGGATGCGCGCGGCCAACTTCGTTTCCCTCCGTTCACATGCCGCGGCTTGCCGGCGCGGTGCCGCGTTCCTCCCCTTTACCGCTCCAACCGCACCCAACGGATCGCGTCCGCCAACACGGACTCGCCGGTGGTGTCGTTGGAGACGGTGAGCACCGCTTCGCCGGCCGGCAGGTCGTAGTCGCCGATGCGGTTCCAGCCGGGCTCGCCGGCGCCGGCGTCGAACTCCAGTTTGCGCTCCTCGCCACCGGCGGCGAGGCGCATGTCGTAGCTGCCTTGTCTGCGCATCGGTTGGTAGCCCATCGCCGCGCCGGCGCCGCCTGGCCCAACGCGCACGGTCGCGCTCCCTCGGCGCAACGCGGGAATGTGGTATTCCAAACGCCAGCGCCCCGCTTGCGGCAGTGGCGCGGCGAACACCGCCTTGGCCTCCCCGTCGCCATCCCTCGTGAGCGCCAGCGTCCGCCGGTACTTGCCCCAAGCTGTCTGCGTCTCTTGCCGACTCCACACGAACGCCGGGGCGAGCGGGTTGTACACCGGCAATCCTTGGTCGACGTCCGCCTCCGGCATTCCCCACGGCATGCCCCCGCCAAGGCGCGCGTCGTCTTCGCCGCTGTCCTCTTTGCGGATGGAGAATCCGGGGTCCAGGTCGTCCACGACGATGGCGGCGTCTTCCGGCGGCCGCCAGTCGCTCGGCCTTGCGCCGGTGAACGGCTCGGCGTCAACGGTTCCCTCTTTCAGTTCGGGCAGCGGCAGGCGCAGCGGCCGCCGGTTCAAGGAGAGATAGGGAGCGAGCGTCAGCGCTTCCGGCACGGCCTTGGCGACCATGCCGAGCTCCACGGCGCTGCGCCCCGGGATACGCGTCGGCTCGGTGGCGTCGTATAGGAAGCCGGCCTCGGTGTTCTCGGCGTAGCTCAAACGCACGATCCCGGGCACCGGTTCGTCGTTGCGCACATCCACCGCGATTTGGTAGCGCGGTTCGCCTTGTTCGTCGTCCGCGAGGCGGGCGATGCGCACCGGCGAGGCGAGATAGCCCGGCAGGGCGACGTCGCCAAGCCAGTCGCCGAGCAACCTAGGCAAGTCCACGCCCACGGCGGTGCCGGCGGCGTTGAAATCCGCGAGCGTGTAGGTGCCGCCGAGGTGGCGCCGGCGCAGCTCGGCCAGCAACGCGACGGTTTGCTCGCGGCCGATGCCGTCCAAGACGGCCTGCGCCACCTCCGGGCCTTTCAACCACAACACCGCCAGCGCCCGCTGCGGGTCGCCCTGCGGATCCAAATCCGCCAACGACTGGGCGAGGGCGGTTTCCCAAACGGACGGTTTGCGCGTGGCCGCCATGTACGCGCTGCCGCCGATGGAGGCGGATTGGCCGGTGACGAACGACCCGATGGCGCCCATGATCAGGGATTGAATCTCCTGTTGCGACCCCAGCATGTGCGCGGAAAAGAAGCCGCGGCGCGATCCGGTCAACAATTGCACCGCAAGGTCGTGGACGATGAAGTCCAGCGCCACCGCGCCGGGGCCGCGCGCGCCGGTTTGGAAACCCACGAAGTTGCGCGTCGCGCCGTGCAGCGGGTCGCCGCCGGTGATGTCGTTGTGGACGAAGTTCGCCAGGGTCCCCAACTGCTGGCGGCTCTTTTGCTCGCCATCCTCCATCTCGTCCCACCGGAACCGCGACGTGGGAAATCCGTATTCGCGCAGCAGCACGACGCCCGGCAGCGCCTGCACCGAATCCATCCGCCAACCGCCGCTGAACACCCGCAGCCGGGCGGGAATCTCCACCGCGGTCAAGGTCTCGTACGGATAGGGAAGGCCGTTGTCGGCGGCGAAGGCGAGCATCTCTTCCAGCCGTTCCTGCAGCGCGGGCGCGGCGTCCTCGAACAGCGCGACGTTGCGCATGTGCGCCGGCGACATCAAGAGCTCCAGCTCCACATCGGCCACCTCGGTGGCGCGGCGCTCGAAGCGGGAGGCGAAGATCCCCACCGCCGGCACCGGCGCTGGAGGACGAAAACGATACTGGCCGTTTGCCCCTTCGCGCCGACCGGGTCCGGCCGCCAGCCAATCCTGGGGCGTTCGCACCTGCAAATCGACGGTGAAGAAGTCGCGCCCCCGGCGCTGCGCTTCCGCGCCGGCCACCGCCACGCCCGGCAGCGGCATCCAAAACGCGGCCGGCATCAGGGCGACGTAGCGATCGTCGAAGACGCAAGCGTCGAAGCCGAGCAAGCTCAGGGCGGCGCCTTCGGTGGCGGTGCCGCGGGCGAGGTCGATGGCGCTGTCGAGGTACGCGAAGGCGGCGTCGGGAACACCGTTCGCGGCGAGCGACAGCGCAAGCTGCGGCTTGCCTCTGGCGGCCGCGGGAACCTGCACCTGCAAGAGCCCGCGGGCATGCTCGAAGGACGCCTCCTCGCCGGCAACGCGCAGCGCCCGCACCGTCATGCCGGGATTGAGGGCGAAATGGAGCGTTTGGGCGTCTGCGGACGGCGGCGTCAAGGTGTAGTCGAGGGCGATTTCGAGACCCGCGTCCACGTCGATCGTCACTTCGCCGGCCACATGGTCGAGCGTTGGCGCGGGCGCGTCTTGATGCGCTTGGTGGTGCGCCAACCACTCGCCGCGCAAGGCCATTTCCTGCTCGGCGCGCCAAGCGAGGCTGGCGATGCCGACGGCCCCCAAGACCAACAGCCCGGCGCCTGCCCCGATGCGGATTGATCGGGCTTGGCGGTCGCGCCGCGGATGCAACGCCGCCGCCAACGCGATCATGCCGGCGGCCGCCAACAAGAGACAGCCACGCTGAACGACGTCCGTCGCGGACACGAAGTACGGCAGCAAGTCCGAGGCGATTTGCGAGTAGGCGGCGAAACCGGAGAGCGCGGGGGCCAAGTAGGCGGGCGTTTGATACAAGCCGTACAGCTGCAGCCCGCACAACGCCAGAGCGACCAAGACCACGGCGAGCCGATTGCGCAGCACCACCGCCAGCAGCATCACCAAGGATCCCCAAAGCACCAAGCCGGTGGGCGCGTCCACGAACACGAAAGCCAGCAAGGAGCGCGGTTCGATCATCTCGCCCACCTGCAGGTCGAGCGCCCGCAACAAGCCGCCGAGCCCTTGCATCGCCAAGGCCATCAAGAGCAGAGGCACCCACACCACAATCACCAAGCCGACCAAGCGCCCGGCCAACATGGTCAGGTTGTCGAGCGGTCTCGTGTCCAGCACTTCCGCCATGCGGTCGCGCGTGTCCCGGGCGCGCACGTCGAAGGCGAGGAAGATCATCGCCACCAGGAACAGCCACATCAGGAAGGCGCCGATGGCGGGCATGAGAAAGCGCGGATTGGCCAAGCCAATGCTGCCGGACATCCCCGAGAAGAAGCCGTGGATGACGGCGTAGTACACATACGAAAGCACGCCGAAGATGAGCGCCAGCGCGCCGAACAGCCATGTGCGCGCCAAACGGCGCGCCGAGCGCATTTCCGCCAACGCGACGGCCAAGAAGTCCCGCCAGAGGTTCTTGGGCGCTTGTTCCATGTCAACGCTTGTCATCGTTCATTCCCTGCCCCTGCCTCTGCCTCTGCTTCTGCCCTTCCCCCGCCCGTGCCCGCGGTCGGCGCCGGTTGCCAGCGTATCGCATCCGCCATCACGAACTCGCCGTCCGTGCGGTCGGACACCACGACGCGCACCACGCCGGCCGGCAGGCCGAACTCGCCGAGCGTGTTCCAGCCGGCTTCGGCCGCGTGGGCGTCGAACTCCACCGTGCGGCGCTCGCCGCCGATCTCCACGGCGATGTCGTAACCGCCTTGGTTGTCGAATGGCGACACCCGACCGCGTCGCTTCCAGCGCATCCACCGCGGCAGGCGCGGGGTGGGCATGTGATAGCCCAAACGCCAAGTGCCGGCGCTCGGCAGGCGCGCCGTGAACACCGCCCTGCCACGCCCGTCGCCCGCTATGGAGCGGGCCAGCGTGCGGCGGTATTTGCCCCAACTGGTGCCCAACTCCTGGCGCTGCCACCCCGGGCTCCACCGATTGCGCTGGTATTCCGGCAGGCCTTGGTCGAGGTCGCCCTGCGGCTCGAACTGCCGCGCCGCCACAGCGGCCAAGCGAAAGCCGCCGGCGGCGCCCTCGTCGCTGTCGATGGCGAAACCGGGGTCGAGGTCGTCCACCACGACTCCGACCAATGGCGCCGGACGCCAGTCGCTAGGGCGCTGGCCCACAAACGGTTCGGCGTCTTGGTCCGCCCGCTCGCGCGGCACCTTCGGCAACGACAACTCCAACGGCCTGCGGTTCAGCGCCAAGTACGGCGCCACGCGCAGATCGGTTGGCGGGCTGCGGGTGACGAACCCCACTTCCACGGCGGCGTCGCCGGCGATGCGCACCGGCCGCGTGCTGCGCCAAGCGTCGCGCCAACGGCGTTTGCCAACCACCAGGTAGCGCACCCGCAGCACGCCGGGCGCCGGTTCGTCGTTGCGGATGTGCAGGCGCGTCTGGTAGCGCGGCCGTCCGCGCTCGTCGTCGGCGATGCGCGTCACCGCAACCGGCGAGGCGAGAAAGCCCGGCAGCTTGGTGTCGCGCAGCCAATCGCCGAGCAACGCCTCGAGATCAACGCCTATGGCGCGCCCGGCGGCGTTGAAGTCGTCAATGTCGAAGTGGGCGCCCCGGTGCCGCTCGCGCAGCTCGGTCAGCAACGCCGCCGCGCCTTGCCTGCCCAAGCCGTCGAGCAACGTGCGGGCGGCGGCGCGGCTCTTGAACGCGAGCACGTTCAAAGCCACGGCCGGATCGTCGGTGGGGTCGAGCGCGGCCAGCGGCGCGCCGAGCGCTCGATCCCACACCGCCGGCCGGTTCGCCACCGCGTTCAACGGCGAGGAGAAGCCGCCGCCTTCAAAGTCCCACTCGAGGGACGCCAGACGGAAGAACGAGCCTTGGTCGCTGAAGACGTACGCGGAGAAGTAGCCGGCGCGGCCGGCGAGCAGCAAGGTGGCGAGCTCGTGCGCCACGACCTCCAGCGCCGCGGCTTCCATGTTCCGACCTGGGCGCGCGTCGGCGGCGCGTTTGGCGCCGGTTTGGAACAAGACGAAATTGCGCGCCGCGCCCGGAAGAAGAGCGCCGCCCGTCAGATCCGCGTTCAAGTAGTCCTCCGCCGTCGCGAGCTTGGCGCCGGCGAGGCCGCCTTCTTCGTCCTCGAACCGCACTTCCCCCCCGTTTTGGAACTTCGCGTCGAGCGCCGCGGTGGGAAACCCCTGCTCGCGCATCAGCAGCATCCCCGGCAAGGCGCGCGCGGTGTCCAAGCGCCAGCCGCCGCCGTAGCCGCGCAACATCGTCGGTGCCTCCACCAAGGCGAAGGCGCGGTAGGGGTAGGGCAGCCCGGTTCGCCGCGCCGCGCCGAGCAACTCCTCCGAGCGGTCAACCAGCAGGCCGGATGCGTCCTCCAGGAACGCCAAGTTGCGCACGTGCTTGGGGCTCAGCAGCACTTCCAACTCGACGCCGGCCACCGTGGCGGCGCGGCGCGCGAACCGCGACGCGACCAAGGCGAACGCCGGCACGGGAGCGGCCGGCCGGAAGTGGAACCGCGTCTCCCCAGTGGCAGTGGCGCCGAGCGCTTCCCGGCGGCCGGGCCCGGCAACCAGCCAACCCGCGGGCGCGCGAACTTCGATGTCCGCAGTGAAAAAGTCCCTCGGCGCAAGCCCCGGATCGTCGCCATCCACGTTCGCTCCGGCCGCCGGCAGCCAGCGAATCGCCGGCATCAGCGCCACGTAGCGGCGGTCGAAAACGGCGGCCTCCAACCCCAATGCGTTGAACTGGTCCAAGACGACGCGATCTTGGGGATTCACGGTGGCGTCCAAGTAGGCGAAGTCGGGCAGCGGGACGCCGCGGGCGCGCAGCGAGATGGAGGCGCTTTCCCCGGTCTGCGGCGGCACAGGCACCGCGAGCAGCCCGTCGCGGTGTTCGAAGGCGGCTTCGCGCCCGTCGACAAGGAGCGAGTCTATGGCAAGGCCCGGATTGAACGAGAACAAGAGCGAGTCGGCGCCGGTCGGGCGAACGCGCATGGCGATGTCCAACGTGAGCCCAGCGCTTGGCGCGATGTCCACCACGCCTTGCACATGTTCGATGTCCGCCCGCTGGTCGCCGCTTTGAAGCTGCGCCGCCAAGTGGCTCGCCAGCCACCGCTCGCGCTGGTCGATGTCGGCTTGCGCCTGCCACGCCAGCGCCCCGATGCCGGCCGCGCCGGCGGCCACCAAAGCCGCGCCGAGCGCCGCGGTGCGGACGCGGCGATGGTCCGGACGGGGATGGGCGGACGCGGCAAGGGAGACCAACCCCAACGCGGCAAGCAAGAGGGACAGCCGGTGAACGAGGACGGGCGGATCCGCGAAACGCGGCAGGATGTCGGAGTTGTAGAACAGCGCGGCGTGGCCGAAGAGCGGGCGGGCGAAACGAAGGGGCACGTTGCCGAGCGCCCACAACCACGCCAAAAGCAGCGCGAGGGCCGCCAACGCCACCAGCCAGCGATTGCCCAGCAGCGCCGCCAAGAACACCACCAGCGCTCCGAAGAACACGAACAGCGGCAGCGTGTCCACGAACAGGAAGGCGAGCGCGGAGAGCGGCTCCACCGGCGCCAGTGGCAAGTCGAGCGCTTGGCCGAGCGAACCAATGGCTTGCATCGCCACCACCAGCAGCAGGGTTGGCATCCACACCGTGGCGATGACGCCGGCGAGTCGCGCGCCCAGCATCGCCAGGTTGGACGCCGGGCGCGCGTCCAACACGTCCGCAAGCCGCTCCCGCCGATCGCGCCCGCGCATGTCGAACGCGAGAAACAGCGTGCAAATCAAGAGCGCGATCAACGCGAACAGACCGGCATCGGGCATGGAGTAGCGGGGCGCCGTGACGTGGCTCAAAGGCCCCAATCCAAACCCGTGGCCGTGCTCGAAGGCGCGCACGATGAAGTAGACCAGCGGTAGGCCGAGCGCTATGGCCATGAACAACCAAGTGCGGGCGAGCCGGCGCGCCGAGCGCATCTCAGCAAGCGCCGCCGCCAGCAAGAGCGGCACGGTGGACAACGCCGGCGCCCGCGCCGGCTTGGCGGGGCGTGTTGTGGGGGTGCGAGTTGCCAAAACGACTGCCTTGGGCCGTTGAATCAGGCGTCGCCCTCTGCCGCGGCCGGCGCGTCGCTGGTTTGTTCCTGGCCTTCGCGCGCCGCGTCGGTGCGCCCGCGCGCGGCCATGAAGGCGAGGTAGCCCTCTTCCAGAGTGGGCGCCGGCACCGGCGCGGCGTCTTCCGGCAGTCCGTTGCCGGTGACGCCGCGCAGCGTGACGCCATCCGCGGAGGCGGTGCGCGAGACGATCTCGTACTGGCTTTCCAAGCGCTGCGCCGCCGGCGCGTCCACGGTGACCTCGAACACGCGCCCGACCGCCCGCTGCAGCAGCTCGTCGGGAGCGCCTTGGAACTCGATGCGACCGCCGTCGAGCAGGGCGATCTCGCTGCAGCCGCCGCCCAAGTCCGCGACGATGTGCGTGGAGAGGAGGATCGTGCGGTCGCGGCCGAGGCGCGCCATCACTTGGCGAAAGCGCATGCGCTCTTCCGGGTCGAGGCCGACCGTCGGTTCGTCCACGATCAGCACGCGGGGCTCGTGAACCATGGCTTGCGCGACGCCAAGACGCCGCACCATGCCGCCGGAGAGCTTCTTGACTTTGCGGTCCGCCACCGCGTCAAGACCCACCAGTTCCAACGTTTCGGCAACCCGCCGCCGCCGCTCGCGCTTGTTGGAGAGGCCGGACAGCCGCGCCAGCGTGTCCAGCACCTCCTCCGCGCGGTGGTTGCGCCAGGCGCCGAACTCCTGCGGCAGGTAGCCGATCTGTTCGCGCACTTGGCGGCGCTCGCTGGTCACGTCGTGACCGCACACCTTGGCGGTGCCGCGACTCGGCACGAGCAGCGTGCAGATGATGCGCATCAAGGTGCTCTTGCCGGCGCCGTTGGGGCCGAGCAGGCCGTAGAGGCCCGTGCCCAGCGCCAGATCCACGCCGTCCAAGGCCACTTGGCCGCCTTTGTAGGTGTGGCCCAGGCTCTGCGCCTCGATCATGGCGGTGCCCGCCGCCGGGACACTCTCCATTGGTGAATCCTCGATTGCCGGAATGCGTGCCGAAACAGGTTGGAATTGGCGTCCCCTAGGGGAATCGAACCCCTGTTGCCGGGATGAAAACCCGAAGTCCTAGTCCACTAGACGAAGGGGACACGATCGAATAAGCGGCGCACCTTAGCGGTTCGCTTGGGGCATGTCAAACCGAGCGGCCAGTCCGCGGCGGGAGTGGTCGGCGCGATGCCTCGGCACCACCACCCGACGCCAACAGTCTGCCGCCGACGTGGTCCTTGGCGAAGTGCAGCGCCGTGCGGCCGCTGCGCACGCCCCGGGCCCGGGCCCAGCGCAAGGCGGCTTGGCGGGCGGCATCGTCCCACTCGACGACGAGGTCGTGCTCCGTGCCCAGGCGTTCCACCCAATGCCGCGCCACGCGCAAGTACTCGTCTTGGCGGAACGGGTGGAAGGCAAGCCACAAGCCGAACCGGTCCGACAAGGAGATCTGCTCCTCCACGGCGTCGCTCTCGTGCAATTCGCCGTCGACGTGCCGAGCCGCCACGTTGTCGGCCATGCGCTCCGGCAACAAATGGCGGCGGTTCGACGTGGCGTAGATGAGCACGTTCGCCGCATGCGCGAACACGGATCCTTCGAGCGCGCTCTTGAGGTTCTTGTACGAGGCGTCGTTCGCCTCGAAGGACAGGTCGTCGCAGACCACGAGATAGCGGTAGGGTTGGCGTTCAAGCGCGGCGGCGACCGCGGCGAGGTCGATCAGCGCTTGCTTGTCCACCTCCACGAGGCGCAATCCGGCGTCGCCGTAGCGGTTCAGCAAGGCGTGAACCAGCGAGGACTTGCCGGTGCCCCGCGCACCCCACAACAGCGCGTTGTTCGCCGGCAGCCCGCGCACGAATTGCTCGGTGTTGGCGATCAAGCGTCGCTTCTGCTCGTCGATGCCGAGCAGGTCGTCGAGGTCGATGGCGTCCACGGATTCGACTGGCGTCAACTCGGCGGCGAAGGGGCCGCGGCGCCAGCGCGCGGCGCGTTGCCGTTGCCAGTCGACGGCGGCGGTCCGCGGCGCAAGGGACAACAGGCGCCGCACCAGCTCGCGTCCGTCGGCGAGCAACTCGGCAAGGTTGGTGGCGCTGCCGCGGGTCACCGTCGTTGCGCTGTGGCGAACGATTGCGGGGCGTCTCGGCGCGTGCGTGGCGACGGCAACATGGGACGATTGTGCCAGCAAACTCCGCTGGCGCCGGCAGACGCCGCTGGTGCCTGCAGACGCCGCTGGTGCCGGCAGACGCCGCTGGTGCCAGCAAGCGCCGCTGGTGCCGGTAAACTGCGCTGGTTGCGGTGCTCGCCCGTGGGGCGGCGATGCGCCCGCAAGCGGTTGTTCTTGCTCCTGGGCGGACGGGTTGACGCGATGACGACAGGCTCCGTCTTGTATTTCGTTGACGCGATGACGACGGGCTTCGTCTTGTATTTCCTGGTGGTGGCCGCCATCGGCCTGCGCGCGCTCAAGCGCACCCGCTCCAACGCCGACTACGTGATCGGCGGCAGGACGTTGCCGGCGCCGGTGGCGGCGCTTTCCGCCGGCGCCTCGGACATGAGCGGCTGGCTGCTGCTCGGTCTGCCCGGCGCGGTGTTCGCGTTGGGCGCCGGCGAGGCGTGGATCGTGGTCGGCCTGATCTGCGGCGCATGGGGCAGTTGGCGTTTGGTGGCGCCGCGGCTGCGCGCCGACAGCGAGCGGTTGGACGGCGCGGTGACGCTGCCGCAGTTCCTGGCCCGCCGCGTGGGGGCGAAGACGCCGCTGCCAACCTTGGTGGCGACCGCGCTCGTGCTGTTCTTCTTCGCCATCTACACCGCCGCCGGCTTCGTCGCCGGCGCCAAGCTGTTCGAGGAGACGCTCGATCTCGACTACCGGGCAGCGCTGTGGGTGGGCGTTGGCGCGGTGTTGGCCTATACGCTGCTCGGCGGCTTCCTGGCCGTCTGTTGGACCGACTGCTTTCAAGCCTTGCTGATGCTGGCGGCGCTCGCCACCGTGGCCGCGCTGGGCTTCGCGCACGCGCCGCCGGCGTTCGCCCCCGGCGGCGCGGAACTGGGCGCCTTGGCGATCGTCGGCGCGCTCGCCTGGGGCCTCGGCTACTTCGGTCAGCCGCACATTCTGGCGCGCTTCATGGCCATTGACGCCGCCGCCTCCGTGCCGTGCGCTCGGCGCATCAACTTGACTTGGATGGTGCTCGCCGGCGCGGCGGCGGTGGCCGTCGGCTTGGCTGGTCGGGGACACTTCGGGGCGGAGGGCCTCGTGGACGCGGAGACGGTGTTCATCGCCTTGGCGGGCGACCTGCTGACGCCGTGGTTGGCCGGCGTCGTCGTGGCCGGCATTCTCGCCGCCGTGATGAGCACGGTGGATTCGCAGTTGCTCGTGGCCGCCACGGCGCTGGTGGAGGATGTGGCGCGGCCCCGGTTCAAGCGCCTGCGGGAACGTCACGCCTTGCCGCTCAGCCGGATCACCGTGGCGATCATCGCTTTGGCCGCCGGCTTGGTGGCCATGGATCCAGACAGCGCGGTATTGGAACTTGTGGCCTACGCTTGGGCCGGCTTGGGGGCGAGTTTCGGGCCGGTGGTGCTCGCGTGTTTGTTTTGGCGGCGAACCAGCGAGGCGGGCGTGGTCGCCGGCATGGTTGCCGGAGCGGGCGTCACGGTGGCGTGGCATAACTCGAGCGGCGGCGTGTTCGAACTCTACGAACTGCTGCCGGCGTTCTTGGCCGCCGCCGGCGCGATCGTTGCGGCGTCGAGCGTGCAGACTCTACTCGAAAGTCGGCGCGGAGGTGCGTAGGTTCAACCGGCGCTCAGCGCCGGATTGACCATGCCGTGCTTCACCGCCAGCATCGCCAGCTCCACGTCCGAAGACACGCGCAGCTTGTCGAAGATGCGGTAGCGGTAGCTGTTCACGGTCTTCGGCGAAAGGTGCAGATTCGTCGAGATGTCGTTCACGCACTGGCAGTTCACCACCATGAGCGTGATCTGCATCTCCCTTCCCGACAGTTGGTCGAACGGCGACATGCGCTCTTCGTCGAACGATTGAAACGCCAAGCGCTCGGCGATGTCCGCGCTGACGAACCGCTTGCCGGCGTAAGCCCGCTTGATCGCCGCGGTGACTTCCTCCGGCGCGCAGCGCTTGGTGACGAAACCGCAAGCGCCGGCGCGCAGCGACTGCGCGGGGAAGGGCGCGTCCCAAGCGCTCGTCAGCATCACCACCTGGGTGCCGGTTTTGGCCTTCAGGATGCGCCGCGCCGCTTCCAATCCACCCATGCCGGGCATCGTTATCTCCAGCGAGGCGACATGCGGGTTGAGCCGGCGCGCCAGTTCCACGGCCTCCTCCCCGCTCTCGGCCTCGCCCACCACGTCGATGGTCTTGACATCGCGCAGCAAGCGGATCACGCCAGCGCGGAACAGGCTGTGATTGTCGGCGACTATTGTCCGTATCATCTTCTTGGAATGATCTACCCCTATTGCGGGGGTAAGATAAAAAGACGATTGGGCGGGTGCAAGACAGCAAGGTAATTTTCTGCCTTAAATTAGCGACGATGCCAAATAGTAATATCATCGTGACATCAAACATTCGTGTGCGATCACGACGCGCCGGCGCAAGTGGATGTGCCGCTGCGCTCGATGGTCGTAAACGCACCACGCCCGCGTTCCGGCGCGGCTCGTGCCGAAAAGCAGTGCGCTACAACAGATCCAACAGGAGTTTGTTTATGCGCCGCACATAGGCGCCGGGCTCAGCAACCGCGGTGCCTTCGGCGAGCGACGCTTGATCGAAAACAACCAGCGCCAAATCCTTGAAGCGGTCTTCGTCCGGTTCTTTGTCCAAGTGCGCGATGAGCGGATGCGCCGGGTTCACCTCAAGGTGGGGTTTCGCGTCCGGCGCTTTCTGACCGCTGAGCTCCATGATGCGGCGCATCTGCGCCCCGATGTCGTGGTCGCCGAGCACCAAGCAAGCGGGAGAGTCGGTCAAACGCTTGGACTTGCGCACGCTCTCCACCTTGTCGCCAAGCACATCGGCCAAACGCTTGAGCAATGGCGTATCGTCCTTCTTGGCATCTTGCTCGTCGGCGTCGCCGTCCAAGTCGAGTTCGCCGCGGGCAACATCGTGAAATTCGTAGCCGTCGTACTCGCCGGCGAAGGACATCCACCACTCGTCGATGCGATCCGTCAGCAGCAACACCTCGATGTTGCGTTCGCGGAATGCCTCCAAATGGGGGCTCTGCCGCGCTGCGGCCTCCGACTCGGCCAACAGGTAGTAGATCTTCTTCTTGCCGGTTTTCCCACCGTCGCCACCGTCGCTCTTCTTGGTTTGCGTGGGTTTTTCCCCAGATTCGTCCACACTTTCAGGTTTCTCTTCGGCGTCTTGCGCGCGCGGCGCGTTTTCTTCCAAGCGATCGATGTAGCCTTTCAAGGAGACGCGCTCAGGGGACGACGCATTGAAAGTGGACGTGAATCGCAACAGGCCGAGCAAGGCGTCCTTGTTGGCGTGGTCTTCGCCGACGCCCTCCTTGAGCACTCGCCCGAACTCGTCCCAGATGGGGCCGTAGTCCTCGTCGTTCATCTTGCCGAGCATGTCCAGCGCGCGCTTGGTGAGGGCGCTCCTGATGGTGCGAACGCGATCGTCTTCCTGCAGGAGCTCGCGGGACACGTTGAGCGGCAGATCGCTTGAGTCGACGACGCCGCGCACGAAACGCAGGTACAGCGGCAGGAACTGGTCGGCCTCGTCCATGATGAACACGCGTTGAACGTAGAGCTTGAGGCCGCGTGGCAGCTCGCGGTTCCACAAGTCGAACGGCGCCCGCTTGGGAACGTAGAGAAGGCTGGTGTATTCCAGCTTGCCCTCCACTTTGTTGTGGGCCCACAACGCCGGGTCGTCGAAGTCGTGGGAGATGTGCTTGTAGAACTCCTTGTATTCGTCTTCGGAGATGTCGTTGCGCGGCCGCGTCCACAGCGCTTTGGCGGCGTTCACGGCTTCGAGTTCGGGCGCTTGCTTGTCCTTCTTCTTGCCGTCGTCGTGGGATTCCTTCGCCATCATCACCGGCACGCCGACGTGGTCCGAGTAGCGGCGCACGATGGAGCGCAGGCGGAACCCGTCCGCGAACTCGCTGGCGTCGGACTTCAACTTGAGGGTGACGCGGGTGCCGCGGGGGAGGTCCGCCGCGGGTTCGACGGTGAACTCGTCGTCGCCGGTGGAGACCCAGCGCGTGCCCGCGGCGGAGTCTCCGGCGCGGCGCGTGCGAACCTCCACTTCCCGGGCGACGATGAAGGCGCTGTAGAAACCCACGCCGAACTGCCCGATGAGGGCGCTGTCCTTCTGCTGATCGCCGGTGAGCTGCTCGAAGAACTCTTCGGTGCCGGACTTGGCGATGGTGCCGAGGTGTTCCACCGCCTCGTCCCGGCTCATGCCGATGCCGTTGTCGACAACGGACACCGTGCCGGCGTCTTGGTCGAACTCCACCACGATGCGCAGTTCCGGGTCGTCGGCGGCAAGCGACTCGTCCGCGAGGGCCTCGAAACGCAGCCGGTCGATGGCGTCGGAGGCGTTGGAAATCAGCTCGCGCAGGAAGATCTCGCGGTTGGAGTACAGCGAGTTGATCATCAGCTTGAGGAGTTTGCGGGCTTCGGTTTGGAAGCCCCGCGTTTCGACGGCGGACTCGGTCATGGCGCTCGCTGCGTGGGGAACCTGCCTTCGCAAGGTGGGGATGGCGCTGGCGTTTTCAAGCGCGGCGGCGCGACATGCGGCAGGTGTGCAGCCTCTCGAGTGGGTAAGGTCTGCACACATGCATCAGTTTTTCGGCAAGGCACTGAGTTTGCGAAGCAAACTCCAACGCGCCCTACAGGGCGCGCACGCGCTTACGCCGCGTTCCAGCCGGTGACTTCGCCGAGGGCGTTGCCGATGTCCGCGAGGCTGCGCACGGTTTTCGCGCCGGCCGCTTCCAGTGCGGCGTATTTCTCCGCCGCGGTGCCCTTGCCGCCGGCGATGATGGCGCCGGCGTGCCCCATGCGCTTGCCCGGCGGCGCCGTCACACCGGCGATGTAGGCCACCACCGGTTTCGTCACATGCGCTTGGATGAACGCCGCCGCCTCTTCCTCGGCGGTGCCGCCGATCTCGCCCACCATCACGATCGCCGCGGTGGCCGGATCCGCTTCGAACAGCGCCAGCATATCGACGAAGGTGCTGCCCGGGATCGGGTCGCCGCCAATGCCAACGCAGGTGGACTGCCCGTAGCCGTTGTCCGTGGTTTGCTTCACCGCCTCGTAGGTGAGCGTGCCGGAGCGCGACACCACGCCCACCTTGCCGGGCAGATGGATGTCGCCCGGCATGATGCCGATCTTGCAGGCGCCCGGCGTGATGACGCCGGGGCAGTTCGGCCCCACCAAGCGCGTGCTCGTGCCGCCCAAGTGGTGCTTCACCGCCAGCATGTCCAAGGTGGGGATGCCCTCGGTGATGCACACGACCAGCTCCAACCCGGCCGCCACCGCTTCAAGGATGGAGTCCTTGCAGAAGCGCGCCGGCACATAGATGACGGATGCCGCGGCGCCGGTTGCGGCCACCGCTTCGGCCACGGTGTCGAACACCGGCAGACCGAGGTGCGTCGTGCCGCCCTTGCCCGGCGTCACGCCTCCTGCCAGCTTGGTGCCGTAGGCGATGGCTTGTTCGCTGTGCAGCGTGCCTTGGGCGCCGGTGAAGCCCTGGCAGATGACCGTCGTGTTCGCGTCCACCAGTATGCTCATGCGGCTGCCCCCGCATTCGCCGCCTGCACGGCTTTGCTTGCCGCCTCCCGTAGCGAGGCGGCGGTGGCGATGTCTAAGGCGCTCTCTTCCAACGCCGCCAAACCCGCGGCGGCGTTGTTGCCCTCGAAGCGCACCACCACCGGCACCGCCACGCCCACCTGCCGCACCGCGGCGATGATGCCTTCGGCGATGATCCTGCAGGAGACGATGCCGCCGAAGATGTTGATAAGCACCGCTTTCACGTTGGCGTCCGAGAGGATGATCTTGAACGCCTCGGCAACCGCCTGCTCGGTGGCGCCGCCGCCCACGTCGAGGAAGTTGGCGGGATTGCCGCCTTGCAGCTTCACGAGATCCATGGTGCCCATCGCCAGCCCGGCGCCGTTGACCATGCAGCCGATGTTGCCGTCCAAGGCCACATAGTTGAGGCCGAATTCGGCGGCTTCGGCCTCGCGCTCGTCCTCCTGGGTGGGGTCGCGCAACGCCGCCAGCGCGGCTTGCCGGTACAGGGCGTTGTTGTCGAGGTTGATCTTGGCGTCCAGGCAATGCACGTCGCCGTCGCTCGTGACCACCAGCGGGTTGACCTCCACCAGCGCGCAGTCGCGTTCGTGGAAAAGGCGGGAGAGGTTCAGGAAGATGTCCGTGAATTGCGCCACTTGCTTGCCGGCGAGCCCCAGCGCGAAGGCCAGCGCCCGTCCTTGATGCGGCTGCGCGCCGAGGCCCGGATCGATGGCGGCGCGCAGAATCTTGTCCGGCGTTTCGGCCGCCACCTGCTCGATCTCCACGCCACCTTCCGTGGAAGCCATCACCACCACGCGGCGGCTCGCCCGATCCACCACCGCGCCGAGATAGAGCTCGCGGTCGATGGCGGCCGCCTCCTCCACGAAGATCTTGCCCACCGGCTGCCCTTGGGCATCCGTTTGCGCACTGACCAGACGCGCCCCCAACCAGCGTTCCGCGAACGCACGCACCGCGTCCTCGCTCTCGGCGAGCCGCACGCCCCCCGCCTTGCCGCGTCCGCCGGCGTGAACCTGCACCTTGCAAACCCAACGCTCCCCGCCCAGATCGCGTGCGGCTTGCGCCGCCGCGTCCGCGGTTTCCACAGCGAAACCGGCGGACACCGGCAGGCCGTACTCGCGCAACAGCGCCTTGGCTTGGTATTCGTGCAGGTTCAATTCGTTGCTCGGTTGACCATGTGGATGGCGTGGCCGTCGACGCCGCGCCAGCACCCGCAAGTTCACCGTAGCATACATCCGCACCCGCGGCGCAGGTCCTGCACGCCATCGCCCATGCGGCTTGTAGGAAATCAACCCTTTGTGCGGTTGGCCGGTTTTTCGAGCCAATTCGACGGCCCCAACGGCCCGAACTCTTGCGTGGCGAGACCTTCCATCATTCCGTGCGTCGGAGCCGGCGGCACCCGAAAAGCGTTCTGTGGTTTCCCATATCCCTCGGCATCGAATACCCTTGCCGCCTGTCGACGAACCGTCTGGAAGTGGTGTATGAGCGAGCGGTACGACCCCGCGGCCGTGGAGGCCAAATGGCAGGCGGAGTGGGAGCGACGCGGCACGAATGCGTGGACGGAGGCGGACCTCCGCGCCGCCAAGGCACCCTACTACAACCTGATGATGTTCCCGTATCCGTCGGCCGAGGGCTTGCACATCGGCAACCTTTACGCCTACGCCGGCGCGGACGTGAACGGCCGCTACTGGCGGCTCATGGGCAAGGACGTTTTCGAGCCCATCGGCTTTGACGCGTTCGGCATCCACTCGGAGAACCACGCCCTCAAGATGGGCCGCAATCCGAACGATCTCATCCCCGCCAACATCGCCAACTTCACGCGCGTGCTCAAGCGCTTCGGCGGCATGTACGACTGGAACCACACCGTCAACTCCACCAGCCCGGGCTACTACCGCTGGACGCAATGGGTGTTCCTGAAGCTCTTGGAAGGCGGCTTGGTGGAACGCCGACGGGCGCCGGTGAACTGGTGCCCATCCTGCAAGACCGTGCTCGCCAACGAGCAGGTGTTGAGCGGGCTTTGCGAACGCTGCGACGCCGCCGTGGAGCAACGCGAGCTGCCGCAGTGGTTCTTCAAGATTACCAACTACGCCGAGCGGCTGCTCGACAATCTGCGCCACATCGACTGGTCCGCCGCCACCAAGAAGGCGCAGGAGAACTGGATCGGCCGCAGCGAAGGCGCGGAGGTGGATTTCGCCATTGCGGACGCACCGGAGCTCGGTCATCTGCGCGTGTTCACCACGCGGCCGGACACCCTGTTCGGCGCCACCTACATGGTGATCGCGCCGGAGCACCCCTTGGTCGACGCGCTGGCCACCGACGCGCAGCGCAGCGCCGTGCGGGCCTACCGGGACGCCGTGATCAAACGCGACTTGGTGGAGCGCCAGAAGGTGGATGCGGACAAAGAGAAAACCGGCGTGTTCACCGGCGGCTTCTGCGTGAATCCGGTGAACGGCGCCAAGATGCCGGTGTGGATCGCGGACTATGTGCTCATGGGCTATGGCATGGGCGCCATCATGGCCGTGCCGGGGCACGACAGCCGCGATTTCGAGTTCGCCAGCCGGTTCGGCTTGCCGATCCGGCGCGTCATCGCGGCGCCCGGCGAAAGCGCGAACACGCCGCTGCTCGAGGCAATGGTGGGCGACGGCGCGCTCGTCAACTCCGGCGCCTTCGACGGCTTGCCGGTGGCCGAGGCCAAGCGCGCCATTGTGCGGTCCTTGGCCGAGCGCGGGTTGGCGAGGACGCAAGTCAACTACCGGCTGCACGACTGGTGTGTTTCCCGGCAACGCTACTGGGGGCCGCCGATTCCCATCGTTCATTGCGGGCGCTGCGGCGCCGTGCCCGTGCCGGAAGAGGCGCTGCCGGTGGAGTTGCCGCACTTGGAGGATTTCGCGCCGGACGATTCCGGCGTCAGTCCGCTCGCCCGCGCCAAAGAGTGGTACGAGACCACCTGCCCCCGCTGCGAAGGCGCCGCCCACCGCGAGACGGACGTGACCGACAACTTCCTTTGCAGCGGCTGGTATTTCCTACGCTATCCGAGCACGGACCGGAACGATGCGCCCTTCAACGCGGAGCTCACGCGCAAGTGGCTTCCCGTGGACTGCTACATCGGCGGCAACGAACACGCCGTGTTGCACCTCATGTACGCGCGCTTTCTCACCATGGCGCTGCACGACCTCGGCGCGCTCGATTTCGAGGAGCCGTTCGGCAAGTTCCGCGCCCACGGCCTCATCGTCCGCGACGGACGCAAGATGTCCAAGAGCCGCGGCAACGTGGTCTCGCCGGACGCCGTCATCGCCGAACACGGGGCGGACGCGATGCGCCTCTATCTGCTGTTCATCGGCCCTTACGACCAGACGGCGGACTACCAAAGCCGCGGCATCCAAGGCCCGGCCGGATTTCTGAACCGCTTGTGGCAAAGCGTCCTTGCCGCCGAGGACGGCGCGCCCGAAGCGCATGTGGAACGCGCCCTGCACCGCACCATCAAACAGGTGGGCGAGCAGGTGCCGGCGCTGCAATTCAACACCGCCATCGCGGCGATGATGGAATACCTCAACGTGGCGCGCGCCGGCGGGCGCACCGCCAAACGCCCCGAACTCACGCCGCTGGTGGTGCTGCTCGCGCCGTTCGCGCCGCACATCGCCGAAGAGTTGTACCAGCGCCTCGGCCACGGGGGGGGGCTGTTCGAGACGGCGCGGTGGCCGACCTTCAACGAAGCCAAGATCGCCGCCGACACCGTGGAAATCGGCGTGCAGGTGAACGGCAAGCTGCGGGCGCGCATCCGCGTGGACGCCGGCGCGGACGAGGCAGCGGTGACGGCCTTGGCGCAGGCGGACGAGAACGTCGCCCGCCATGTCGCGGACAAGCCGCTGCGGAAGGTGGTGTGGGTGCCGGGGCGCTTGCTGAACCTGGTGGTTGGTTGAGGCGGAGTTCGCGGTTGCTCGGAAGGACTGAGCGGCGGCGCGTGGCTTGAATCCGCATGGGCGCGACCGGCATGACGCCTTGGCGGCTCCGATTGCTGCGCTGGACGCGCGATCCGCTCTTCGTCTTCTTGCTGATTGGCGCCGGCGTGTTCGCCCTGCACGGGTTGCTGCGCGCTGACGAAACCCGGTTGATCACCGTCACCGCCGCCCAAGTGGATGGCTTCACCGCGCTTTGGCGCACGCAGACCGGTCGCGCACCCTCCGAAGCGGAGTTGCGCACGCTCATCGACGACCATGTGCGCGAAGAGATCCTCGTGCGCGAGGCGCGGCGGCTGCGTCTCGACGAGGGCGACGTGATCGTGCGGCGCCGGCTGGCGCAGAAGTTGTCGTTCCTAAGCGAGGACGTGGCGGCGTTGGACGCCCCGGACGACGCCGCGCTGATCGCCTATTTCGAGGCGAACCGGCGCCGTTACGAGACGCCGGCGGTGGTCACCTTCAGTCACATCTACTTCAGCCCGGAGCGCCGCGAAGACGCCGCCGCGGATGCCGCCCGCGCACTCGCCACCCTGGACCCGGACGCTTGGCGCACCACCGGCGATCCGTTCATGCTCGGCCGCACCTACGCCTACGCCACCCGCGTCCGCGTGGGCAAGGACTTCGGCGCCGGTTTCGCCGCCGCGGTGATGGCGATGCCGGCGGACGGAACTTGGCGCGGCCCGGTGGAATCCGGCTACGGACTGCACTTGGTTCGCGTTGACGCGAGCGCGCCGGCGCAGGGCGCGAGCTACCAGTCCGTGGCGGGGCGCGTGGCCGCGGACTTCGACGCCGAGCGGCGCGCAGAGGCGAACCGCGCCTACTTCGAGACCTTGCAGGCGTCGTACACCGTGGTGCTGCCTTGACGCGCCGGCCGTGGGCGTCGGCGTGTTGCGTGGCGTTGGTCGCAATCGCCGCCGCCGCCCACGAAGTGCGGCCCGCGTATCTGCGCATCGACGCGGTGCCGCCCGAACGGCAGGCCGGTCACACGCCAGACCAACCCGTCGCCGAGCGCTACGACGTGTTTTGGAAGCAGCCGCTGGGGCTCGCACCGCTCGCCCCCGTGTTCCCGGACGGCTGCGTAGCGGCCCCGGCGGGCGTGGACGCCACCGCGCCCGGAACGCTGGCGCGCCGCTTCACGCTAACGTGCGAAGCCGGACTGCGCGGCGGCATCGTGGCAATCGAGGGGTTGGAGGCCACCATCACGGATGTGCTGCTGCAAGTCACCTTGGCGGACGGCACGCGCCTCTCCAGCCTGCTCACGCCGGCGTCTCCTTCCTTCGTCGTCGGCGAAACCGGCGGCGCTCCGGTGCTCGCCCACCTGCGGCTTGGCGTCGAACACCTGCTGTTCGGCTTCGATCACATCCTGTTCGTGGTGGCGCTGATGTTCTTCCTGCCGCCCGCGCCGGGCCGCCGCCGCATCGCCAAGCTGGTGAAGACGATCACCGCCTTCACCGCCGCGCACAGCGTCACCCTCGGCGTCTCGGCGTTGGGCTGGCTCAAGGCGCCGCAAGCCCCGGTGGAAGCGGTGATCGCGCTCTCCATTCTCTTCTTGGCGGTGGAGAAGCTGCGCGGCACGGAGGGCACCATCACCGCCGAACACACCTGGGTGGTGGCGTTCGCCTTCGGCTTGTTGCACGGCTTCGGCTTCGCCGGCGCGCTGGCGGACATCGGCTTGCCGCGCGAAAACGCCCTCGCGGCGCTGTTCTTGTTCAACCTCGGCGTGGAGATTGGACAACTGGCCGTGGTCGCCGCCGGCCTGGCGCTCGCTTGGCTGCTAACCGCGGCCCGCATCCGCCTGCCCCGCCAAGTCGCCCACGCCCCGCTATACGCCATCGGAGCGCTGTCCGCCTACTGGTTCGTGGCGCGCACCGCGGCGATCGTCGCGTGAGCGGCACTTGCGCCGGGGCGACTCGCGGTTTTGGCGAACATGCAACGGTCGCGGTCACAAACGCCAATCGCGCCTCGGGCGCGGTGCCCTGTCGCCCAAAACCTATGCTACAGTGAGCCGATGGAGAGGGTCAAGGTCGTCAACTGCGGGCCTGCCGTCAACGAGAGCGAGCGGAAGGCCATCGCCCAATTGAAAACACGGTTGATTTCCGCGCAGCCGGACGGCGACTGGCTGCTCCTAACCAACCTCCCCTTCTCGGCTACCCATCGCCGGCAATCCGACGAAATTGACATCTTGGCCATTGGGCCGCCGGGTGTGCGCGTCATCGAGGTGAAGCACTGGAGCGCCGCTTGGGTGCGGCGGAACGCTGCGGTTGTCGAGCATGAAGCGGATCGTGTGACCGCCAAAGCCCGCAAAGTCGGCACGACGCTCCGTAGGCACCTTTCAGGTCTTAACAGGGTCGACGGCGTGTTTCTGTTGACGGAAGCCGCAGCCAAGACGAAGGGACTTGACGATCCCGTTCGCGGTGTCCCGTTCCACACGTTCAAGACATGGCAGGAAGCGCTTGGCTATGACTCGCCTCGCGTGCTCTCCGCTGCTGACGTCAGGAAGCTGGGGGCTGTTCTGACGCCGGCCAGCCCTCTTGCCACGGAAGGCAAACTGAGTCGGATTGGTGGCTACGCGAATCTGCGGCTGCAAACGCCGCTGGAGGAGCGGCTCCACCGCATCTACAAGGCGACGCACTCATCGCGGCGGGATCGTGTGATCCTGCACCTCTACGACTGGTCGGCAAGCGATGGCGCGAAGGCGGACAAGACGCCGCGAGAGTTTGACGCCCTGCATCGGCTGCAGCAGTACGCATGGGCACCCCGCATCGTGGACTCTTACCAGGAAGCGCCCGGCTACTTGGGCGAAGTCGCGTTCTTCACTGTCGTCGATCCCGCCGCGCCGAGCATTTCCCAAAGAGCGAGCGACGGCTCGTGGAGCGCCGAGGCGCGAGTGGCCTTCGCACGCCACGCTGTCCGCGCCTTGGAGGCAATGCATAAATCTGGCGGCGACGATCAGCCCATGCTGCACCGCAACTTGACGCCTGCCACGGTGCTCGTCAAACACGACAACTCGCCCATCCTGACCGGTTTCGACCATGCGCGGATTCCGGCGGAAGCCACTGTCTCGCCCACGACCCAAGAAGTCGACTGGGATCCGACAACCGCGCCCGAAGTGCGAGCGCAAGGCCTGAATGCGGCCGACCAGCGCTCGGATGTGTACTCGCTATGCGCGTCGTTGTCCACGTTGTTCGATGCGTCGGCCGACCATGCCGCTGCGTCCGCTCTAGCGCAAGGTACGGCCGAAGACCCTGCCGCAAGAAGCACCCTGTCCAAACTGAACGCCGCGCTGGCACGGCTGCTCGGCGAGCAACCGCCGGCACCCCCAACGCCGCCGGTGCGCTTCTGGACCGAAGAACAGGTGATCGCGTTCGAGGGGCGCAACTACCGCATCGTTTCGCGGCTCGGAGCCGGGAGCATCGGCACGACGTTCAAGGTGGTGAAGATCGACTCCGCAACGGGTGAAGACTTGGGTGCCTACGTTGCCAAGGCCGTACACGACAAGGAAACCGCCAAGACCGTGATGCGCGCCTATAGCCTGGTGCGCTCACACCTTCGCCACTCCGGCCTCTCGACCATCTATCAAGTCGCATCCGATTGGCAGGACAATGGAGTCTCCGCCCTCATGGCGTGGATAGAAGGCGAACCGCTGAGCGAGTACGTCGGGTTGCTGCCAATTCTCGCGGAGGACCTTCAAGAGTCGACTGCCGAAGCGCTGGCTGTTCGCTGGCTGCGAACGACCTGCAAAGCGTTGGCAACGCTGCATCGGAATGGTCTCGTGCATGGCGACGTCAGTCCGCGCAACATCATCGTGTGCGACTCGGACGTGGTGTTGACGGACTACGACTGCGTCACCAAGGTTGGTGAACGGCCCGCCTCGCCGGGGACCGTGATGTACTGTTCGCCATCCTTCGGTGAAGGGGGCACCGCAGCACCATCCGACGACATCTATGCGCTGGCCGCCAGCTTCTTCCACATGTGGTTCGAGAAGCCGCCGTTTCAGCACGGCAACACGGTGGCCAAGGAGCGTGGCTTGAATTGGAAGGGCGTGGACCGAGAGGCTTGCCCCCTCTTCGCCCGTTTTCTTGACCGCGCCACGGCTCCTGATCCCGCCAATCGCTACGGGACGGTGGCAGAGGCGCTCACCGATCTCCGTCCGCCAGAACCAGAGACCGCCAACGAACGCCAGGTGCCACTGGCTTCTGATCCGCCATCCCGTGCAGATGTCGAGCCGGCGTCTGTCCTTCAGCCTGCCCTTGTCTATGAGACGGTGGATACCCGTGCCATTGTTGGGGATGCCGAGGCTAACGACCAACGGCCGCCCGAAACACGGACAGCGAACCATGTGCCTTGGCTGAAGTGGCTTCTCCAGTCCTACCCCGGTTCGCCGTGGGGCAACAGCGAGACTCGCGGCTTGGACACCGCTTTTGCCGAAAAGACCTACGTCGAGACGAACTTGGAACAAGCGTTGTACAAGGATATCGAAGAAGGACGCATTTGCCTGGTTGTCCTCTGCGGCAACGCCGGCGACGGCAAGACGGCACTGTTGCAGCATCTGGCCGGCCAACTTAATCTCGGCAGGCACCAATCCGCAACGCGGATCCTCAAGGGCCGCATGGCGGATGGTCGGACCGTGCGTATGAATCTCGACGGTTCAGCATCTTGGCGGGGCCGTTCCGCCAACGACCTGCTCAACGAGTGCTTTGCACCGTTTCACGATGGCCCGAATGAGGCCGAGGTTCTGCTCCTTGCCATCAACGACGGGCGGCTATTGGAGTGGATCGAAGACACCGAGGAAGCACAGGGCCAGACTCCACTCACCAAGGCGCTCTCGGACCAACTGGAAGATCCGGCTTCTGCCGCACCGGCGCACGTTCGGTTCGTCAACTTGAACCAACGATCGTTGGTCGGTAGCTGGGGGGAGGATAAGCAATTCGACACCAGCTTCCTCGAACGATTGGTGGATGGCCTTTACGGGGGCCACAAAGCAGCGGAGATATGGAAGCCATGCCTCTCCTGCTCGGCTCAGGACAGCTGCGAAGTCCATCGAGCAACGCGCCTCTTCGCCCCCGCCGAAGTGCCGGGAGAGCCGCTTGAGCGCCGCACCCGCGCCCGCGATCGATTGTTCGAGGCACTGCAAGCTGTTCATCTGCGGGGCGAGACCCACATCACCGTCCGTGAGTTGCGGGCAGCGCTCGTGTACATCCTGTTTGGCGTCCAGATTTGCGACGACTACCACGAAGGTCGTGACTACACGACCTACGCGGAGCGTGCCTTCGCCCCTGACTCGCCGGCCCGGCAAGGCGAAGTGCTCGCGGATTTGGTACGTTACGATCCAGGACTGGAAACCCATCCGCAAGTGGACCGCCAACTCTTGGCCGGCCTTTCCAACGCCATGGCCGTTCCCCGCTTTGCCGACCTGCCGCTCGAGTCCGCTCGAAGGCGCGCCTATTTCGAGTGGACAACGGGTGACCTCCGCCAAGTCACTGAAGACGACGCCGCATTGGGGTTGGCCCAAGGGCGTCACATCCGCCTGTTCCGCAACCTTGCCACCCAAGAGACCGCGAATGATCGGACCATCGCCCGGCGCCTCTGCAACGGCATCTCCCGCCTCGAATCTCTGCCGCCACAAGCGTTGGACCGCCAAGGCGTGGTCCCCTTGCGCATCACCCCTCGAACGCCGACGGAGACGGCATTCTGGGTCGACAAGCCACTCGCGGCCTTCAGCTTGGTCCCGGCCAACCCAACTGCCGGTCATGGTGTTGAGCACCTTCACCGTGAAGCACACTTGGTCTACCGCTACAACGACGGGCGCGAGGAAAAACTCCGCCTTGGTGCCGACCTATTCCATCTGCTTCTCGAGCTTGGCGACGGATTCCAGCTAGGCGATGTATCCACCGACGATACGTTTGCGCAGCTCTCCATCTTCGTGCAACGTCTGGTTCAGGAAGATCATCGCCATGCCTTGGCGTGGAATCCGATGGCCGAGAATACTATCTTCAAGCTTGCGGCGATCGCTAACGTAGAGTCAGACCGTCAACGGCTGACTATCCGAAAGATCTAGAGGGACCTTACGCATGACTATTGCTCCTAAGGCGGCAGTGGGCGAAATCCTCCCACGGAAGATGGTCAAAGAGCTTTGGACGGGCAATTACACCAAGGCCCTCCCGATGACGATCCAAGATTTTGAGCTGTCGGCCGTATTGCCAGCCGTTTTCTACATGTTTCGGTTCGGACAGCGACGGGGGAGCGGGCAGTTTTTGAACACTTTCGCGTTGGAACGTACCACGCCCCGAGAAAAGAGGCAGGAAACGACGATAGCGCGCGTCGCCTCTGTACTTGCCAACGAAGATCATCTAGAAGGATTTGACCATGACCACACACGGGCTATTCTAGGCGATCTTCTCCTGTGTTTTGGGCTAGAGAACGTCCACCACGAACTTGGACGGGACAAGCAAATACAGCGTGCTTTTCCAACCCATTATCTCACAAGCTGGATCGACTTGCCCGACAGCGCAGCCCACCTCCGACGCGTCCCCGAGATGCTCGTCGCCATACTCGTGAACCAGAAGAAGGGGGACCACATCGAACCGCAAAACGAGGGATTGTTTTCGGTCGGGCCGAACTATGACACGAATCCTCTACTGCACGCATTCGGCGAGGGGATGTACGTTGATGGACAACGGGAGGATCGGGGCAGCGATAGATTCGACGAAAACAGCAAGAATGTCGGGTTGGACCAGTTGTTGATGATCAGGCTTGCCCAGCTTCTCAGGTCGGCACCAGACAAGGCGCATGGCAATGCTGCGCGCATTCCCAACGAGCGTCCAATCGCGGCACTTGCTGCTCGGCATTTTTCTGAGGATATCAGGCGATTCTTGCGTTCGTATTCCAGCGAGATTCCCCGACTGGCGCTGGTCGACATGCTCGAGGCCTGCATGATGGTGGGAATGACGACCGTTCTCACTAGCGTCATTAAGATAGTGTTCAACTGGTCTGAAACTGGGTGCGTCCCCCTACAACGAGACCAACGCCCTGCCGGCATATTTGTTGACTGTTCAACAGGAGTCGACAACAGCCTTCGTCTTTTGTCTGAACAGTCGCTGGACGACGTGCTAAGGCAAGTCGAGCGGGTCCCGGCGACGCTGGCGACACTGCGGCTACTAGACTATCTTGCAAGAGACGACAATAAGATCAGCAAGCTTGGCATTGGAATTCGTCCGGACGCCGCCGAATGGATCAACTTGCTTGGCGCGATTCTTCATCGACGCCATCCGCAAGCAGATTTCATTCATAGTACTGTCGATCGCTATTGCGGTCAGCTTGCCAATGAGTTGGAAACAGACCATCCTGACTTGTCCGGTTCGCTGCGGGTCGAGGCTGGCGAACCGAACGCAGTTCGGCGGTTTTCGGCGGTGCTTGCCGAGATGATGGGTGCAAATGTGCGGTCCCACTTAATTGGTGCCGTGGATTCCATCTTGCAGACGAACAAGCCAATCGGCTTGGCGCGAAAGCGGAGCACGACCCGCGGGAGCAGGCAGGGTGGCGCAACACGGCGTACGCGCGAGGTCCGCTCTTTGGTCTTCTCCGACGCAGTCTTGGAGTACCTCGTCCATGTTCATCTGCTGCCAAGCGGCAACAAGACGGCTGACATCCGTCAATATGCGGAGCGTGCGCTTGCAGCAGCTCGGGGACATGGCAATCGACATGCGGTCTCCGAGTGGGCCGCTTTCGACTACCTGTGTCGGGTCGCCAGCGGCGAGGGGCCGCCAGGCGCTCACCTGCATCGAATCGGGTTGTGGCCGATTCGAGATGACGAGGGGGCAGCTTGGCGAAAGGATCTCGAACAGTCGCGCCTGTTCGTCGACCGTTTGCTGGGCCCCGTGAGCGCTCGGCTTGCACCGTCGAGGCGCGTTGAAGCGCTGAATCTTGACGACCCGGGCTCGGACGACGGTGCGGCTCTACTGCGACTCCTGCACTCCGTGGATACGCACCCGCTGAGTGTAGCGTTGGAGAGGGTGGCAGACAACGAGTCGCTTTGGATAGGCGCTCTACGCACGAAGCCGCCGTCTCGTTCGCTGGAGGCTATAAAGCTCAAAAGGTGGCGGACCGGCAACGGTTCGATTATCCAGGCGTCCGGCTTGAGGGAGAAGAAGGGCGACGAGCTGCCGGCGTTGGTTATCGATCCGAACACCCCCAAGCCCTCAGCATTGAACGTCCAATGGAGTGCGGAGCCCGCGACGATTGAAAAACACGCCATCGAGTATCGCGTCGCTGTACTCACCGACTTGGATGAAGAGCTGGCCCATAAAGTCGTCCCGCACAAGGCGAACAAGACGGGCGAGCGATGCTCCTTCAGCTCAGACGACTTCGACTTCCTTCAAGAAGACTCACGCTTGCCTGCCAAGGTAGTGGTGTCCGCAGTCGGGAGCGACACCGTTGAAAGTCAACCGAGTGAAGAGTTCATCATTTGTTGTGGCGAAGTCCCAGAACAAGAGGGAGGCAGTGTCGCCAAGAACGTTCGGACGTTTAGCGAAGGGGTTGCCGAACTCAGTCGCGAGACTGCCTCGAGCCTTGCGCTCAAGCCGACGGCGAAGGCTGACCCGAAGGGCTTCTTGGTGTTGCGGACACCAGTGGAAGGGGGGCGGCGACGTGGCTACAAGGTCCACCGACCCTCCCTTGTGAAGGAAGCCGAGGACGACTGGCACACACGCGGCGGTCCGATCTGCCGCTGGGTTGCGAAAGTGCGGGAGTCGGGGCAGAGGGCGGGAGGCCTAGAGTTCTCTTCCTTTGATGGCCCCACTGGCCAAGCGTGGACCAGAACGATCGCGGCCAGCAAGAAGATGGTCGCACGCTTCCAAAAAGTCGGCGGAACCGGGCAAATCTACGATGGGGAAGCTGGGTTCGAAGTCCCTCAAGAGTACCTCCGTGCTTGGAGCGCCTTGTTGGACACAGGCGAACCGATGCTCGCGCTGGCCCACACCGTCGAAGTGCAGTCCCTCTCAGGGCGCACCATTGGTCTCATCGTGCTACCCGCTCATCCTTTGCGTGTCGCATGGTTGGCTGCATACGACAACCTAGTGTTGCACACTGCGTTCGACTCGGACCAAAGGGCACAGGACATCCAAGAGGAATTCGCCGCTCTAGACGGCGCGATGTTCCCCGCCTTCTTGCCGAATCCCCATGGCGGGGCGTTCGTCTTTGCGGACACCCTAGGCTTCCATGCGGTCGGCATGGTGCCGGACTCCGACAAGGAACCGAAGGCCGCCATCGCAATCCTAGGTCGGGCCCTCGACGATGTCGGATCGACGAACACCGCGCCGACCGTCGGCAAGCAAAGCGCGAAAGTGCTTGGCAACGAGATCGTCAAGTATTTGGACTGCCATAAAAGTGCGCGGCTGCTGCACATCCACGCCTTGCGCGCAGGAGACGGCTTTACAGTTGCTCGCTCGCTTGGCCAAGTCTATAAGCATTACCGGCAAGAACCGGACGATACAGGCGAGGAGGCAAGCGACGGCGATGCGCCGGCGTTCGCGTTAAACCTGTTCCCCTCGGTCGAACAACGTGGCATTGCGGGCAGATTCATTGCCGAAGCCCGCGAGAAGCGCCGCAGCGGTGCTGGCACGCTCCAAACCGAGGATCGTTGGATGTTGGAGTCGCGGAGCCTTCCCGGCGGCGTCAACATGCCGCGACTACGCTGGGCCCGCAAGGAAGCTGAAGAGCCTGGCGCACAAGCCAACCCCAACACCGCGGCACACCTTGCCATCGCGTTCGACACTTTCGAGTCGCACGTTGTTTCCGACTCCAATGGACCAATCGTGCCACACCCCTACCATGCTTTCGGCCTGATGTCGTACTACGACCGCAAGTACGCCAGCTTGCCGTCGCCGATGTGGCGGAACGCAGTGCCTACGCCGACGGAGGGGGAAAAGCACCCCGCTCGCAGAGGGCACACGGAGATGCTGGTGCGGCTGCAAGAGGCTATTCACTCCACCGTCGTGCGTCATGTAGACGCCGGTGCTGACGGCGGGCGGCCGATCCTCCAAACCGAAATTGCGCAAGACAAGGATAAGGACCTCAGGGATCTTCACCAGCTTTGCGACTGGGTCGTAACGCTGGATCGGAATGCGGGCATCGAGTATTTCGATTCGCCCGCCGACAACAAGGACGTGTACGATGCGTATGTCATCGACTGCGTACCCGAGCGAGAGGACCTCGGTTGCCTTCAACTCATCACCTCCACCGCGAATTTGGATGAGGTGCGGGGCCTGCTGGATGCAGCGCTCGATCAAATGGGGCTGAGTCAGAGCCGACGCAATGCGGAGTTCCTGCTGGAGAACTTGAAAGCGTTGAGCGGGCGACTTGCAATCCGACTGACGGGGCAGGAGCCCGCGACATCGGAGCTGGTCGCCCTTGCCGTGTCCCATGCCAACTGCCGCCAAGCAAAGCCTGACGGCGAGTGTTGGGTTTCGCTAGACCACGGATTCGTCGTGCCGGTGGACGATGTGCGCGACTTGCTGCCGCCGCTGCACGCCAAAGACGGAGGTGAAGCGACCCGGCCGGACCTCATCTACGTCTCACTGCCGCCGCGCTCCGGCCTGACGTTCCAGTTTATCGAGGTGAAATACCGCCGCGACCTCCGCTCTGCCAGATCGCCGGATGTGCTCAATCAGATCCGAGAACAGACGCAGGCTCTTCGCAAGCGTTGGGAGGATTGGTACGGTCTCGAGGTGTGTGGGCCATTCCGGGCTGTCCGACGGGCGAAGCTGGCGAGGGTCTTGCGCTTCTACGCCGACAAGGCGCGACGTCATCAGCTGCCGCCGGAGAAGCACCAGGAGCTGACTGCCGAAATACACAAGATGGTCATCCAAGGGGCGAGCTATCCGTTTGGCGAGCTCCGGGCCGACCGTGGCTGGGTCTTCTGTCCGGAGTATGTGCCACACGATCCGATGGAAATCTCCCCCCGCGATTGGGGTGCTCGCGTCTTCCTCACCGGGCCGAGCATGCTGCCGGACCTGCTCGGCAGCCCCACCCCGGCTGCTCCACCCGCCTCCCAGCCGATGGTTGTTGGTGGCGGTGGCTCTGACGATGCTCTGGCACCAGATGTTCCTGCGACCAACACATCAACGCCGGCGGTGGTGGATTCCGCCCAGAAGGTTCCCTCCATCAGCTTGGGCCGCGACAGCTTCTCCGACGCGGCTGTTGAGTGGCAGTTGAACGTCAAGGGTAATCCGCATCTTCTCGTTGCGGGCTTGCCCGGCATGGGGAAGACCACCTGCCTTGTGAACATGTGCAAGCAGATGGTCGCTGCCGGAGTCCGCCCCATCGTGTTCTCCTACCACGAGGACATTGATGCCGGCATTGCCGGCCAATCTTCGAGCCCCGTGCGCTTCATCGATTTCGAGGGATTGGGCTTCAACCCGCTGCGAATCCAAGGTCAACAGTCGAGGACCGCATACTTGGACGTTGCCGGCACCATCCGGGACATCTTCGCTGCCATCTTCCCCGATCTCGGCGACATCCAGGGCGATCGCATTCGCCGCGCGATCAAGGAGAGCTTCGTGGAAGCAGGATGGGAGGACGCCGCATCGAATAATGACGTGCCGGCCTTCAGACGTTTCTTGGAAATCCTGCAAAGCGATCCAAAGCCCGACCGAGGCCTCCAAAGCCTCCTGACGCGCCTTGAAGAGCTGGACGATTACGGCTTCTTCAACCCAACAACCGACCAATCCAGCCTTTGGGACACGGACAAGCCAATCGTCGTTCGAGTTCACGCGAGCCAGAACGACACCTTGCAGAGGGCGTTCGCCTCCTTCGTGTTCTACAGGCTTTACAAGGACATGTTCCTTCGCGGCATCCAAGAGCGAATCACGCACGCCATTGTCTTCGACGAAGCGCACCGGGCCGCTCGCTTGAAGCTGCTGCCGACCATGGCGAAGGAGTGCAGAAAGTACGGTATCTCGCTTGCCGTCGCCTCCCAAGAGGCAAAGGACTTCAACACGTCGCTGTTCTCCGCCATCGCCAACTACCTTGTTTTGAGGTTGACGGACGCTGACGCACGGTTCCTAGCACGAAACGTCACGAGCTCGCATCAGGAGAAGGTGTTGATCGACAAGATCAAGGGGATGGATCGGTTCAAGGCCATGTTCTTTGCGGAGGGCGAGGCGAGGCCGCGGCCGGTCATGCTGCACTCGGAAGAGGAAGGCAAAGTGCTCGCCGCGATCAGACGCTATCAGAAGGGCGACATCTCTACTGGCGCGGCCGCCGAGTGGGCGGGTATTCCAAAGCCCCTGCTCCTGATGAAACTGGGCGAGCATGACATCGACACCTTCGACATGTCGGAGGAGGAGTTCCGCAACGAGCTAGATAGTGGCCGACGTTTTCTGTAACACCTCGCCGCTGCAATACCTTCACCAAGTAGGACAGCTGGATCTGCTTCCAGAACTATATGGACAAGTCCATGTTGCTCGGGCGGTGGTCACGGAACTTGCAAAAGGAATGGGCCAAGGCGTTGCTCTGCCGAACGTGAGTCAGCTACGTTGGGCAACGATAGCCGAGATGTCGAGCACCAGCGAGTTGTTGTTTCCCAGCTTGGGGAGGGGCGAGGCGGAAACCATCGCATTAGGCATGAAGCGGCCGGACGCGTTGCTGGTGGTGACGACCGCGCTGCGCGTGGGGCGGCGACGGCAGCAAGGTTGGATGTGATTGGCACGGTCGGCGTGTTGTTGTTGGCCAAGGAACGCGGCCTTGTCGAAACGGTGGGGCCGGTGCTGGATGAGCTGACAGAACTGGGGTTCCGTCTCAGCGATCGCGTGCGTCGAGAAGCGCTGGGCAGAGCCGGTGAAGTAGCTTGACTGCGAGCGCGCGAACCGTCGGGGCGACGGGCCAAAGCTCCGTTGGGGCGTCGAGTGAAGCGGAGTCCGCGAGACCCGCCGGCGCGTCGTGCGCGTTCGCCGAGCGCGTGGCGGGCTTTCCCGACTGCGAACAGCCGCCTGTTCGCGCCGCGCACCGCTGCCGCGCCCATCCAAAGTGCTTTGTCGCGCCGAGTCGGCCGGCCTGTGCTTCGACCACCTGTGGCTGGCCGGCCTCGCGCAAGCCAGCTGGCCGCCGGTGCCGGAACCGAATCCGCTCTTGCCGTTGGCGGTCCAGCTGCCGCGCTGAGGTCTCGGCACTGGCGTTTGGACGAGGAGTGGGAGCGGGCGGCCACCGAACGGTGGCGCCGCGCCGCCACGGCGCCCGGGGCGCTGGCGCACCGCTTCACAACTCGCCGTGGTCGCCGCCGGCCTCGCGCTCGCTTGGCTGCCAACCGTGGCCCGCATCCGCCTGCCCCGCCAAGTCGCCAACGCCCCGCTATACGCCATCGGAGCGCTGTCCGCCTACTGGTTCGTGGCGCGCCCGGCGGCGATCGCCGCGTGACAGAGCAGAAAGCCCCATTTCTGCGCCAAGCAAGGGGTTGACAGTCGGCCCCGATGGTGCATAAATATACAGAGGGTGTGCCGTGGGGCGACGCTGGACGTTGAAGCAAGGGGGCGAGCGATGACGGTGCGGATTGTGCGGGCGCGAAACGGGCTGGCGACGAAGACGGGACGGCGTGCCCCGTCAGGAGGCAGGACATGAACGACCACGTTTCGCCCATTGCAGACAAGGTTCATGACGTTCATGACAACATCGCCATTAGCTGGTCTGTGCCAATTGAACGCATCTTGGACCAAGAGATTTCACGTCTTGATGCGCCGCACTACGCGCCAAGAGCCAGATCTACCCAAGGGAAGATTGAGCTCCTGAATCAACTTGCACAACTGTTCCTGCCCAACCGTTTCGAGCGGATTTGGGCAGCGGATCAAGACCATGGTACTCCGTATTTGAACGCCACGGACCTACTACCTCTATTCGCTCTCGGAGAACCTGCGCAAGTGCGTTTCCTCTCGAACCAGTCGAACACGGACATAAGCAAGCTCATCGTCCGAGAAGGGTGGCTCCTGATGACGTGCTCAGGCACGATCGGCAGGACATACTATGTGCCGCGTCGCTTGGATGGGTGGGCGGCCACACACGATTTGGTCCGGATCGTGCCCAACGAACCCGACATGACCGGCTATTTGCTGGCGTGGTGCATGACGGAGACGGCCAGAGCCCAAATCCAAAGGCATATGCATGGAGGTCAGATCACGCATGTAACTGCGGAGCACGTTGGCCAACTCGAGGTTCCCATGCTCTCGCCGAAGAAAGTCGGCCAGATCAGTCAGCGGATAATGACCGCTTTGAACCAAAGAGAGTCCTCCATACGCACATTGGTGAACGCATGGCCAAAGTAGAGAGCGGCGCGTACCAGCTGATACCGCCGGGCAAGATCAAGTGCTATCTGACGGGTATCCTTCGCAAGGACACTGGGGAGGAGAACGTCCGTCAGCGATGGTTGCGTAGCTTGGCGGAGGAATATGGGTACGACCGAGAGGACATCGACGTTGAAGCCAACATCACGATGGGACGTGCGCACAAGCGCGCCGACATTGTCATCTATCGGCAAGGTGCGCCACACACCCAAGACAACATTGAAATAGTCGTAGAGGCAAAGAAGGAGAGCACACTCATCACCGATAAGGCCAACGGAGTGGGCCAATTGCACAGCTACATGGCCGCTTGTGCGACTTGCCAGTTTGGGCTGTGGGTCGGAGGGGAACGAGCCGCTTATGAGAGAACGAAGAAGGGCATAGAACGCATTCACGACATACCCCGAAACGGCAACTTTGATTACGCGGCACCCACACATTCTGATTTGGCTAGGTCGCATGAGTTGAAGTCCGTGTTTCGCAGGTGCCACAACTACATTTACGCGAACGCGGGACTACAAAAGGCTGAGGCGTTTCACGAGTTGTTGAAGCTGATCTTCTGCAAGACGTTCGACGAGGAAGAGTCTGCGGAGCCGCAGTTCATTGTCGGGCCAAGGGAACGCAAGAACACCAGCGGGCAACGGCGTTTGCTGGAGGATCGCCTCGCTCCGCTGTTTGCCGCCGTGGTGCGACGTTATCCTTTCATCTTCGACGAGAAGCAAGAGTCGCTGCGCCTTGAAGCCGATGTCGCCGCCTATGTGGTTTCCGAGCTTCAATTCACGTCTTTGATGAATACGGAAACAGACGTCAAAGGAGAGGCCTATGAGGAATTGGTAGGTGCGAATCTACGCGGCGACCGTGGCGAGTTCTTTACACCTCGAAATGTGTGCGACATGGCGGTTAAGATGGCGATGGCCCTACATGACCGGCAAGAACTTACATCGCTCAAGGTGCTTGATTGCTGCTGTGGCACTGGGGGATTCCTCGTCTCGTGGTTGAACAACCTTCATGAGTTGCTCTTGGATCAAGAGAAACAGCGGGGCGGGAAGGGTACGGCCGAAGAACGCGCCAGACGAAGAGCCAAGGACGTTTGCACGCAGAACCTATACGGTCTAGACATCAACCCAGAGCTCGTGAAGACCTGTCAAATGAACTTGGTGTTGCACGGAGACGGAGCGACGAACGTGCATCGCGTGAACTCGGTTCAGACGCCGGGCGAATGGAGTGACGAAGCGCAAGTGGGCGTGCCGTATGGAAAGGTGGACGTTGTGCTCACCAATCCTCCGTTCGGGGGACTCGCCAAGGTTATGGACCAGCATGTATTGGACAACTACGAACTTCCTTCCTGGGACCGAGAGAGGGCATTGACCTCCATGCCATCAGAACGGTTGTTCATTGAAGCGGCTATGCGGTTCTTGAAGCCAAGTGGTTTTCTGCTGATAGTCTTGCCGGACGGGATTCTCAACAACCGAAACGCGAAGGAAATCAGATCTTGGTTGCTGAGTCGTGCGCGCCTTGTTGCCGTCGTCGACCTTCCGTCGACTACATTTGCTGCCAGCAAAGGACTGAACAACCCCAGCTTAGTGATTGCACAGAGATACTCTACCGAGGAGTTGGAGCGGTTTGAACGGAACGGATTGGACAGCTACGAAGTGTTCATGGCCACGCCGAAGACGGCTGGGGTGAACCAAAGAGCAAAACCCATATTTCTTCGGCACCCTGACGGGCATGAAAAGGCAACGGAAGATGGCGGCCGAATCAGAGATGATGAGATAGCCACTGTCGCAGCTTCCTTCACCCGATGGGTGGAATCAAGTTTTTGAATTTCCTTTCGGTTCGGCGAGCGGGTGAAGTAGCTTGACTGCGAGCGCGCGAACCGTCGGGGGGACGGGCCGAAGCTCCGTTGGGGCGTCGAGTGACGCCGAGTCCGCCACGCCCGCCGGCGCGTCTCGGCCGCCGCTGGTCGAATGGAGCGCGGCGTTGGATTCCGCATTGCGGCGCGGGCCGGTGTTGACGCCCACGCGGCGCTTGGCGCGCGAGGTCGCCTACGCGGTGGATTGGCGCCGGGCGCGGGAGGGGGCAAGCGCGTGGGCCACTCCCGGTGTGCTCAGCGCGGACGGCTTCTTGATCCGTTGCTACGCCGAAGCGCAGGACGCCGGGGTGCCGGGGGCGGAAGCGGTGTTGTTGCCTGACGACATCGCGCCGTTTGCGATGGAACGGGCCGCGCCGGCGGGCGATCTGGCGCGGCACGTCAAGGTGTTCGCGGCGGCGTGGCGCACGGCCAAGGCGCACGGCGTGCGCAGCGGCGAACCAGCGTTGGAGCAAACGGAAAACGGCAAGGTCTACGCGCGTTGGGCGCGGGCGTTCGAGGCGTTGCTGCGCGAGCAGGGGTGGATCACGACAGCGGAGCTGCCCGCCCGCCTCGTGCGACTCATGGACGGCGCGCGGCGCTGGCGGCCAGCGCCGGCCACGGCGTTGGCGTTGGAAGCACCAACACCCGCTTGGCGGCAGTTCCTCACCGCGGCGCGTTGCGCTCACGCCGAACTATCCGAAGGGCCGCCGGCCGATGTGGCGCAGCGGGTGGTGGCGCGCGATGGCGCGGACGAGCTGGCTCTCGCGGCGGTTTGGGCGCGCGAGCGCCTGAGCGCGAACGCGAACGCCCGCATCGGCGTTGTGCTGCCGGCGCTGGGGGCGGCGTTCGCCGCCATTGAACGGCGTTTCCATTCGCTGTTCCCGGATGTGGGCGAGGCGGCGGACTATGTGAACGTCAGCGGCGGGGTGGCGCTTGACGAGGCGCCGCTGTGCCGCGACGCGCTGGCGTTGCTCGAATGCACTGTCGGCACCGATCGCGCCACCTTGCGCGGCCTCGCCCAGTCGCCGTTTCTGCGCTTGGGTCTGCCGCCGTCGGGGTTGCCGGAACACGCCGACGTGGCCGCCCTCGCGCGGCGTTTCGCCACTCCAACATTGCAGCGTCTGGCCGGCGGCCTCGCGGCGGTCAAGAATCGCCCGCCGTGGACGCCGCTCATGGTGCGCCTCTTGCAGTTGGCCGGCTGGCCGGCCGGGCAGCTGGAAAGCCGCGAAGCCCAAGCCGAAGCGCGGTTCGCCCACTGTCTCGAGGCGTTCGCGTTCGCCGAGCGCGTGGCGGGCTTCCCCGACTGGGCCTCGGCGGTGGCGGGCTTGCATCGGTTGGCGAACAGCCTCCTGTTCGCGCCGCGCACCGCCGCGGCGCCCATCCAAGTGCTTGGCCGCGCCGAGTCGGTCGGTCTGCGATTCGACCACCTGTGGCTGGCCGGCCTCGCGCAAGCCAGCTGGCCGCCAGTGCCCGAACCGAATCCCCTCTTGCCGTTGGCCGTCCAGCGCCGCGCTGGGGTCGCGGCGCTGGCGTTGGACGACGAGTGGGAGCGGGCGCGGGCGGCCACCGAACGCTGGCGCCGCGCCGCCAAGCAGGTGGTCGCCAGCCACGCGGGCGCGGAGACTCCGCCTTCCCCGCTGGTGGCGCACTTTCAGGCGGCGTCTGTGGGCGATGTGGTTTCGCGGCCGGCGTTGGCGGCGCATGGCCATCCGTGGGCGGTGGCCGGGCGCGTGCCCTTGGAGAAGTGGACCGACGATGCCGCCGGCGCGCTCCCCAATCCCAAACAACGCGGCGGCGCGGTGGTTTTGGAGGATCAGTCGCTGTGCCCGTTCCGCGCGTGGGCCCGACACCGCTTGGGGTTGCGGGAGGCGCGCGCAACCGGGCGCTTCCCGGACGCCGCCGAGCGCGGCACCGTTGTACACGAGATTCTGGCCGCGTTGCTGCAGCGGTTCCCCGGACGCGCGCCGTTGGCCGAAATGCCGCCGGACGCCGTCGCCGACGCGGTGGACGAAGCGCTTGCCAATCGCAAACGGTGGCCGGCGCTGTACCGCGAGCGCGAGGCGCGGCGCTTGGGAGCGCTGGTGGCCGAGTGGTCGCGCGAGGAAATGCGGCGGTCGGACTTCACCGTGCTCGCCGTTGAACACTCGGTCGCGGCCCGCATCGGCGGCTTGGAACTCGATTTGCGCATCGACCGCATCGACACACAGGCCCCGCCCGAGCGGGCAGTTTCCGCCCCCGCGCAACCGACGTTGCCGCCCGCCAACAAGCCGCTGGTGCTCATCGACTTCAAGACCGGCCGCGCGCGCAGGGCCGATTGGCTGCCGCCGCGCCCCGCCGCTCCGCAGCTGCCGTTGTACGCGCTGGCGCTCGCCACAGAACCCGGGCAATTGGCGGGCGAACCCTGCGGCATCGCTTTCGCGTTGGTGCGTCCGGAGCAAACGCGCCTCACCGGCGTCGGAGACCCCGCGGCGTGCGCGGATCTGCCAGACGCCGCCAAGGCGCTCGGCCGCTCGTTCGCCGACCTGCTCGCCGATTGGCAAGGGGCGTTGACGGATTTGGCCCACGATTTCCATGCCGGTCGCGCCGCCGTGGACCCGCGCACGCCGGCCACCTGCGCCCGCTGCCATTTGCACGCCTTCTGCCGCGTCGATGACCAAGACTGAACCGCAAGACGCGGCGGCGCGGCGTCAAGCCGTGGACGCCACGCGGTCGTTCCTGGTGGAGGCGCCCGCCGGCTCCGGCAAGACGCGCTTGCTGGTGGCGCGCTACTTGGAATTGCTGAAGCGGGTGGAACACCCGGAAGAGATTCTCGCCATCACCTTCACCACCAAGGCGGCGTCCGAGATGCGCGCCCGCGTGCTGCAAGCGCTGCGCGAGGATGCGGCGATTGGCGCGGTCGATCAACGCCGCGGGTGGAACTTGGACAGCCGCCCGGATCGGCTGAAGATCCAAACCATCGACAGCTTCGCGCTCGGTTTGGCCCGGCGCCTGCCGATAGCCAGCGCCCTCTGCGCCGACAACATCGCCGAGAACGGCGCGACGCTTTACGAAGAGGCGGCTTGGCGGGTGCTCGAACGCATTGCGGATGGCGGCGCGGAGGCGGGCCTGGTTGCGGACTTCGTGGCCTTGCTGGACAACGACGCCGACCATGCGCGCGCCTTCGTCGCCGACGCCCTCGGCAAGCGCGACCAGTGGGTGGCCGCGGTCGCCGCGGTGGCGAAATCGCCGGAGCGGGTGTCGTCTTCCGTCGCGGCCGGCGTTGCGAGGTTGCGGCAGGCGGTGACTGCCCATCTTCGCGCCGCCGCACCGCCGGCTCTGCGCGGCGATTTGGAAACCTTGGGCGCCTTCACCGCGCGGCAGCTGGATCGGCCGTGGCCCGGTCTGGAGGCGCCGGACGGCTGGCGGCACTTGGCGGACGTGTTGCTCCGCAAAGACGGTGCGCCGCGCAGCCGCTTCGACGCGGCGGGCGGGTTTCCGCGGCACCTCGGCGACGAGAAGCGCCTCGCCAAGACCACGGCGCAAGCGTTGGCGCAAGCGGGACTCGCCGCGGCGTTGCACCAATTCCGCATGTTGCCCGCTCCGGGGGCGCCGCCGGGCAGCGGCCGGGCGCTGCAGGCCATTGCCGGCGCGTTGGCTTTCGCCATCGTGGACTTGAACGCCACCTTCGAGGCCCGTCGCACCATCGACTTCGCCGAGTTCACCGTGGCCGCCGGTCGCGCCTTGGCGGATGGCGACGCGCCCACCGAACTGGCGCTGGCGTTGGACTACCGCATTCGGCACATCTTGGTGGACGAGTTCCAGGACACGTCATTTGGCCAACACCGGATGCTGGTGGCGTTGACGCGGGGTTGGGCCGCCGGCGGCGGCAACACGTTCTTCGCCGTGGGCGACCCCATGCAATCCATCTATCGGTTCCGCAACGCGGACTTGCGGTTGTTCTTGGAGACTGCCGCCCAGGGGTTGCAGGATGTGCCCGTTGAACGGCTGCGCCTGACGAGCAACTTTCGCGCCAGCGCCGCGTTGGTGGATTGGTGCAACCCGGTGTTCCAAGAGCTCTTCGGCAAGGACACGGACCCCGTCCGCGGCGCCGTCGCGTTCACCGCGGCGAACGCGGAAAACGCCGCGCCCGGCGAGGTGCGCACGGTCATTTGCTTGGACGACCCCGAGCGCGGCGCCCGGCATCAAGGCGAAGTCGTGGCGGAGCGGGTGGAGGATCTGCTGCGCGTGGGCGGGCGCATCGCCATCCTTGTCCGCACGCGCGCCGCCTTGCGCGACATCCTGCCGGTGCTGCGCGAACGCGGCATCGCGTGGCGCGGCGAGGATGTGGAGCTGTTGGCCGGCGAGCCGGTGGTGCGCGATCTGCAAAGCCTGACGGTGGTGCTGCACGATCCGGCGGATCGCCTCGCGTGGTTGGCGCTGGCGCGCTCGCCCATGGTGGGTTTGGACTTGGTGGATTTGGAGCGCGTGGCGCGGGCGCTGCCGGAGGTTGGCGCGGCGCAAGCCGTCTGGAAGTGCGGCGCGGCGTTGTCCACCCAAGGCCGAGCGCGCTGGCGGCGTTTGGCGACGGCCTTGCGCCGCGGTCAACGGTCGCTGCCGCCGCGTGCGCGGGTGGAACAAGCGTGGCTGGCGCTCGGCGGGCCGGACGCCTACCAGACGGACTCGGCGATGCCGAACGCCGCCCGCTTCCTGGGCTTGCTCGATGCGGAGCCGGCTCTCGCCCGGCACCCGGCGCACTTGCAACGCGCCCTTGGCCAGCTGTTCGCGGCGGACGCGGTGCCGGCACCGGAAGCGGATGCCGAAGTGGTGGAGGTGATGACCATCCACAAGGCCAAGGGTTTGGAGTTCGACCATGTGATCGTGCCCGGCATGGAGCAGCCGTCCGCGGAGCGCTCGCGGCCGTTGCTGCTTTGGCGCCGCGAAGGCGAGGACGTGCTCATCGCGCCCCGCACACACCGCGGAGAGGGGTCGTTGTACGACTGGCTGGCGGCGGAAGAGAACGCCAACGACGCCAACGAGGTGAAGCGCTTGTTCTATGTCGCGGCCACCCGCGCGGCGCGCTCGCTCACGCTGGTCGGCGCGCTGCCGAGCGGCGCGGTGAAGCCGCCGGAAGGTTCGCTGCTCGCGCTGGTGTGGGCGCATGTGAAGGAGGCGGCCGAGTTTCGGCTGGAAACGGCCACGGCGCAGAGCGAAACCACGCCCTGTCGAGTCGGTCGCCGGTTGCCGGAAGGCCACCGTTTCACGCCCGCGGTGGAGCTGCCCCCGGTCAGCCCAAGGACGCGGTCGCACACGGCCGCGGAGGCCGGATTGCAAGGCACCGGCAGCGAGGCGAGGGCGCGTCCGGGAAACGAGGAGGCGGACGGGCAAAGGCATCGCGCGCTGGGCGAACTGGTGCATCGCGAGCTGCGCTGGCTGGCGGACGGTTCGCGCGGCGCGGAGCGATTCGACGTCGCCGAGCGCACTCAAGTCTGGCGGGCATGGCTCCGCGCACTGCCGGTCTGCGCCGACGACGCCTCTTGGATCGAAGCCGAGCTGCGCCGCCAGATCACGGGCGTGTTGGCGGACCCGCGCGGCCGCTGGATTCTGTTTGCCGATCCGAACGGCCAGAGCGAGGCGCCGTTCACCTCCGTGCTGGACGGCCAACCGACGCGCGTGGTGGTGGACAGAACATTCGTCGACGATGGCGCGCGCTGGGTGGTGGACTACAAGACCATGCCCGTCGCTCGCGGCGACGAAGCGGCTTTGGACGCGCTGCGCGAGCGCCACGCGCCGCAATTGGCGCGCTACGCCCGCGTGTTGGGCGCCGTCGACGCGCGGCCGGTGTACACGGCGCTGTACTTCACCGCGCTGCCGCGTCTCGCGGCGGAGGGGGCGGCGCAGCGAACGGGGATGAGTCGGGTTTGACGGCTGGTTCCGGTTCGCTCCCATGTGCGCGGTGCGCCGCCAAGACGGCCAGGAACGCCTCGCCGTAGCGGTCAAGCTTGGCCTGGCCGACGCCGTGCAACGCGAGCATGGCGTCCAAGGAGTTGGGCCGCGCGCGCACGAACTCCTTGAGCGTGGCGTCGTGGAAGACCACGTACGGCGGCACGTTCGCCTCGGTGGCAAGCCGCAATCGACATTCGCGCAACGCTTCCCAGAGCTGCTCGTCGGCGCTGCCGGCGGCGAACGCGGTAGCGCGCTTTTTGGCGGCCGTTGCGCGCGGCTCGCGCCGCGGCGCTTCGCGCAAGGTGAGGTTTTCGTCGCCGCGCAGCAGAGGGCGCGCTTGCGGCGTCAGCTTCAACGCGCCGTAGCGCGCGGCGTCGGAGTACACGTGGCCGCGGGCGACGAGCTGGCGCAACAGCGAGCGCCAGCCCGCATCGCTCAAGTCCGTGCCGATGCCGAAGGTGGAAAGGCCGTCGTGCCGGTGCTGGCGCACCTTCGCGGTGTCTTTGCCGCGCAACACGTCAATGACGTGGCCGGCGCCGAAACGCTGTCCCGTGCGCACGATGCAGGAAAGCAGCTTCTGCGCATCCACCGTGCCATCGCGCGTGGTCGGCGGCGCGAGGCACACGTCGCAGTTGCCGCAGTTCGGATCGAAGCCGTCCGCCGCCACAGCGGGATCGTCCGCGAAATACCGCAGCAAAGCCGCTCGCCGGCAGGTGGTCACCTCGCACCAGCCGAGCAGGGCGTCCAGCTTGGCGCGCTCGATGCGCTTGTGCTGCTCGCCGGCTTCGGATTCGTCCACCATCTGGCGCAGGCGCACCACATCCTGCAAGCCGTAGGCCATCCACGCCTCGGCCGGCGCTCCGTCGCGGCCGGCGCGCCCGGTTTCCTGGTAGTACGCCTCCACGCTCTTGGGCAGATCCAAGTGGGCGACGAAGCGCACGTCGGGTTTGTCGATGCCCATGCCGAAGGCGATGGTGGCCACCACGATCACGCGGTCGTCGCGCAGAAACCGCGCTTGGTTCCGCGCCCGCTCGGTTGCGGACATTCCCGCGTGGTAGGGCAACGCGTCGTGGCCGCGGGCGCGCAGCAGCTCCGCCACGGTTTCCACTTTGCGCCGCGACAGGCAATAGACGATTCCGGCCGCGCCGGCGTGTTCACCGAGAAAGCGCAGCAGTTGCTCATTGGCGTTGTTCTTGATGGCCACCGAATAGCGGATGTTGGGCCGGTCGAAGCCGCCGACGTGGCGCAGCGGACTGCGCAGCCGCAGGCGGGAGACGATCTCGGCGCGGGTGCGGGCGTCGGCGGTGGCCGTGAGCGCCAAACGCGGCACCTCGGGAAAGCGTTCGGCCAACACGTCGAGCCCCAGGTAGTCCTGCCGGAAGTCGTGCCCCCATTGCGAGACGCAGTGCGCCTCGTCGATCGCGAACAGCGCCACATTGGCCGTGGCGAGGAGATCGAGCGTCTCTTCTTGGAGCAGTCGTTCGGGCGCCAAATACAGCAGGTCCAAGCGGCCGGCGGTCAACGCCTCCTTGATTTCGCGCTGCTCCATCCACGGCACGGTGGAGTTGAGAAACGCCGCCGCCACGCCCAGCTGCCGAAGCGCCGCCACTTGGTCTTGCATCAAGGCGATGAGCGGCGAGACGACCACCCCGACGCCGGGCAGCAGTTGCGCCGGCACTTGGTAGCACAGGGATTTGCCGCCGCCGGTGGGCATGAGCACAAGGGCGTCCCGGCCGCCGCCGACAGCGGCGATGACGGTCTCCTGACCGGGGCGAAAGTCGTCGTAGCCGTAGACGCTGCGGAGGATGTTGCGGGCGCGATCGAGCATGGGCGCGCAAGTATAGGTTCTTGCTATAGTCGAAACATGATCGGGCCGGACGACGCGCAGTTCCATCGCAGCGGCTTGTCCGGCTTGCCGCGCGCGTTGCGCGACGATGTGCGTTTGCTCGGCAGCCTGCTCGGGCATGTCATCGCCGACCACCGCGGCGACGACTTCGTGGCCCGCATTGAAGTCATTCGCGCCTTGGCCAAGCGGGCGCGACGCGGCACCGCCGACGATTGGCAGGTTCTCAACGATCGTCTGGCGGCTCTGTCCGGCGCCGACCTGACGGATTTCGTCCGCGCCTTCAACCAGTTTCTGAATCTCGCCAACATCGCCGATCAACGCCAAGCGGCCCGCGACGCGGTGTGGCCCAAGGTTGTGGACGCCGAGACGTTGGCGCAAGTGCGGGTGGAACTGGTGCTCACCGCCCATCCCACCGAAGTGCTGCGCCGCACCCTCATCCGCAAATACAACGCCATCGCCGCGTTGCTCGAAGAACGCGCGCGGCTTGCCGCGAATGCCCGTGACCGGCTCGACGAGCGGTTGAAGCGCCTCATCGCCGAGTGCTGGCACACGGACGAAATACGCCGCGAACGGCCCGCGCCCGCCGACGAGGCGCGCTGGGGCTTTTCCGTGATCGAAAACGCGCTCTGGCACGCGGTGCCAACGGCGCTGCGCGAGTTGGACGCGCGCCATGGCGATGCGCTGTCTTGGCGGCTGGCGCCTTTCGCGTTCGCCTCGTGGATGGGCGGCGACCGCGACGGCAATCCGCACGTCACCGCCGCGGTTACGCGCCAAGTGCTGCTGCGCGCCCGTTGGACGGCGGCAACGCTGTTCCTCCGCGAAGTCGAGGCGTTGCACGCGGCGCTTTCGATGCACGAGGGCGACGCCGCGCTCCGCCGGGCGACGGACAACGCGCCGGAACCGTACCGGACGGTGTTGCTGCGCCTGCGCGAGCGGCTTGTCGCCACGCGGCGTTGGGCCGAGACCGGCGGCGCGCCGCCAGCGGATGCGCTGCTCACCGACGATCAGCTTCTCGAGCCGCTGCGCTTGTGCTACGACTCGCTGCTCGCCTGTGGCATGGAGACCATCGCCCACGGGCCGTTGCTCGATACGCTGCGCCGCGCCCGTTGTTTTGGCGTTTGCCTCGTGCGGATGGACATACGGCAACACGCCGAGCGGCACACGCGGGCTCTGGACGAGCTCACCAGCTACTTGCAGCCGCAGGACGGAAGCGGGTTCGCGGCGTGGTCCGAAGAGCGCCGATGCCAATGGCTGTTGGGGGAGCTGACCTCGCGGCGTCCGTTGTTTCCACCCGCTTGGCCGGCAAGCGCGGAGACGTGCGAAGTGCTCGACACCTGCGCCGTTATCGCCGAACACGACGGCGCGGGCATCGCCGCGTATGTGGTGTCCATGGCGGCCGCGCCGAGCGATGTCTTGGCGGTGGCGTTGTTGCTGAAAGAAGCCGGCCTTGCGCGGGCGCTGCCGATCGTGCCGTTGTTCGAGACCTTGGCCGATCTGGAAGGCGCGGCGGCAACGGTGGAGGCGTTGTTGTCGATGCCGTGGTACCGCGCCCATGTTGGCGACCGGCTGCTCGTGATGATCGGCTATTCGGATTCCGCCAAGGACGCCGGTCAGCTCGCCGCGGCGTGGGCGCAGTACCGTGCGCAAGAGGCGCTTGCCGCCACCGCGGCCCGCCACGGCGTCGCGCTCACGCTCTTTCACGGTCGCGGCGGCGCCGTGGGCCGAGGCGGCGGGCCCTCCGCGCAGGCCATCGCGGCGCAGCCGCCCGGAACGGTTGCGGGACGCATCCGCGTCACCGAACAGGGCGAAATGATCCGCTTCAAGCTCGGCACGGCCGCCATCGCAACCGCCACCCTCAGCCACTATCTCACCGCCGCCCTGCAAGCCACCGTGAATCCGCCGTCGGCGCCAAGCGCCGCGGCGCGCCGGCGCATGGACCGGCTGGCCGAATCGGCGCTCCGCAGCTACCGCCGCCGCGTGCGCCCTGCCGCGTTCGTGGACTTCTTCCACGCCGTCACGCCGGTGCGCGAACTGGCCGAGCTGGCGCTTGGCAGCCGCCCTGCGCGGCGCACGCCGGCCGGCGATCTGGATGCGTTGCGGGCGATTCCTTGGGTGTTCGCGTGGACGCAGATCCGCCTCATGCTGCCGGCTTGGCTGGGCACGGAACGCGTTTTCCAAGCGTTGGCGCGGGATCCAAAGAGCTACCGCGGCTTGCGCCGCTGGTCGTTTTTCGCCATGCAGGCGGACATGTTGGAGATGGTCGTCGCCAAGGCGGACGCCACGCTGGTGCGCTACTACGCACGGCGCTTGGCGACGCCGGCGCTGCAAAACACCGCCGAGCGCCTCTTGGCGCGTTTGCAGCGGCTGGAGCGGGACATTCTGCGGCTGACCGGCGCGCCGGAACTGCTGGCGGGCGCCCGCTCGCTGCGCGACTCCATCAAGGTGCGCAACACCTACTTGGATCCGTTGCACCTGCTGCAAGTGGAACTGCTCGCGCGCCGCCGCGCCGGCGACGATTCCCAAGCGGTGAGCCAAGCGCTGAAAGTGACCATGGCCGGCGTGGCCAGCGGCCTGCGGAACACCGGTTAAGATGGTGGGCTTGGGCTGTGCCGGCGAGGCGAAGGGCCCCGGCTGAGGCTCAGGTCGGGAACGCATGAGGATTGCTTGGAACCTTCTGGTGGCGCTCGGCTCCTTGGTGGTCGGCTTGTCGCTGTGCGAGGCGGCGTTGCGCGTGTTGCACCCGCGCTACGAGTACGCCGCCCGGCCGCCGCAGCGCACCTACTATTGGCATTCGGAGTACCCGCACCCTGACACCGGCGCGAAGCACCGCGTGGTGTACAACAATCTCGGCTCGCGGCAACACCGGAACTTCAACGAGCGCGACTTGGCCGAGGGCGTCAACCTGGCCTTCTTTGGCGACTCCTACACGGAGAACCTGTACATGCCGGCGCACCACTCGTTCACCGAGGTCTTGGACTACCTGCTCAACGGCAGCGCGCACGCCAACTTCAACGTGTTGAACTTCGGAATCGCGGGACGGGGACCGGTCGAGCAGTATTCCTGGTGGCGCAGTTTGGGGGTGAAGCAGCATCTGCGGCATGTGTTCTACGTCCACATGACCAACGACATTGGAGACGTGCGATTGTCTCACGAGCGGGGCGCGAGCCGAGCCGGAGGCGCACCGTGGCAAACGGAAAGGAGTCGCGCTTGGCTCCGCGCGCTGTCGGGGTTCCATCTCACCTATCTCGCCTTGGACGCATGGCGTCGTCTCGACGACGGGGCAGCCCAACGTCTCAGTTCGATGTCGGAGTCCGAGGCACTGGCGGAGTTCGAGTCCGTTCTGCGCCGGTGGCGCCGGGAAGTGGAGGCCGCCGGCGGCGAGTTCCACATCGTGCTGTTGCCAACCCCGGAAGGCGACCGCTGGTTCCGACGGTTGGAATCGCCCTCGTCCTGGAACGTGGTGGACTTGCCCCGCTGCTTCAACGAGGCGATCCCGAACTTCGACTACGCCGACTGGCGGTTCGCCAACGACGCGCATTGGAACGAGGCCGCCAACATGGTCGCCGCGCGCTGTCTGTACCGCGACTTGGAGGACCTGCTCGACTTGCCGGAGCGTGGCGATGCGCAGTTGGCCCGGGCGCTCCACGGATACTACGCCGCGTTCCAGGACCGCGACCGCTTCGGCGGGGAGGCGGGGTGGATGCCGCCCCCCCCCACCTCTCCGGTGGGCGTGGCGGTGCCGCTTGCGGACAGCGAAGCGGACCGCATCGTGGCCCGCTACCAGTCGCTCGATCAGGACCGAGACGCATACCGCCGGCGCGTCGTGGACGCCGCCCGAACGCGCTACCGGGCCATAGCGGAAACCGAGCCGGTCGCGCGCTCCGTTTGGGACGTCCACGCGTTGCGCGAGCGGCGCGAGGTCGCAGTTCTGAAGGCGCCTTGCACTCGGACGGACTTGGTGGAGCGGTACTTCGTCCTGCGCGCCTTGCCCCCACAGTACATCCGAGGCGGTGTTTACACCGAGAGGTCGTTCTCTTTTCCAACCGTTCCAATCTTTCATGGCCCCATGATTTTCGACGACCGCTGCCTCTTGATCGTGCGGCTGTCCGAGGGTGTCGGCGTCGTTGAGGTGGCCGAATACGAGCGCGACGCGGGCGACACTGCGGCGCTCTCTTGGCAGGTGAGGTTCTACTGGGACATGGACGGCCTCCGGCGCGCCCACGCCGCGGTTTCGGGGCGGCGGCCGGACGCGGCGGGCGCGTTCGAGGTGTACCGGCGCGACGATGCGCTGGTGTACGTTCGCGAGCCGTGCGCCGAAGCGGACACGCGCCAGCGGTTCTTCCTGCACGTCTACGCGGCGCGGTCGGAGGACGGGGACGACCGCCGCGTCAATCTGGACTTCGACTTCGGTTACCGCGGCGCGCTCTTTGACGGCAAGTGCGTGGCGCTGGTAGCGCTGCCGGAGGCGGCGCCCGGCGGCGGGCCGGTCGCCCGGCTGCGCACCGGCCAGTTTTCTTCGGCGGGCGAGACGTGGGCGGTCGAGCTGGTCGAAACATGAAGGGCCGTGGGCGGTCAACTTCGTTGGGCATGGAGCCCTCAGCCGGGGAGCGCGAGGGGCGTTCCCCTCGCATGAAAGAGCCGACGAGAACCGTTTGGAACCTGCTGCTGGCGCTCGGCTCCCTGGTGGTCGGCTTGTCGCTGTGCGAGGCGGCGTTGCGCGTGTTGCACCCCCGCTACGAGTACGCCGCCCGGCCGCCGCAGCGCACCTACTATTGGCATTCGGAGTACCCGCACCCTGACTCCGGCGCGAAGCACCGCGTGGTGTACAACAATCTCGGCTCGCGGCAACACCGGAACTTCAACGAGCGCGACTTGGCCGCGGGCGTCAACTTGGCCTTCTTCGGCGACTCCTTGACGGAGAACCTGCGCATGCCGGCGCACCACTCGTTCACCGAGGTCTTGGACTACCTGCTCAACGGCAGCGCACAGGCCAACTTCAACGTGTTGAACTTCGGAATCGAACGGACGGGACCGGTCGAGCAGTATTCCTTGTGGAGCGGTTTGGGGGTGAAGCGGCGTCTGCGGCATGTGTTCTACGTCCACACGACCAACGACATAAGAGACGTGCGAAGGTCTCACGGGCGGGGCGCCGGCCGAGCCGGAGGCGCACCGTGGCATACCGAAAGGAGTCGCGCTTGGATCCGCGCGCTGTCGGGGTTCCATCTCACCTATCTCGCCTTGGACGCATGGCGTCGTCCCGACGATGGGGCAGCCCAACGTCGCAATTGGCTGTTGGAGTCCGAAGGGCTGGCGGCGTTCGAATCCGTTCTGCGCCGGTGGCGCCGGGAAGTGGAGGCCGCCGGCGGCGAGTTCCACATCGTGCTGTTGCCAACCCCGGAAGGCGACCGCTGGTTCCGGCGGTTGGAATCGCCCTCGTCCTGGAACGTGGTGGACTTGCTCCGCTGCTTCAACGAGGCGATCCCGAACTACGACTACGCCGACTGGCGGTTCGCCAACGACGGGCATTGGAACGAGGCCGCCAACATGGTCGCCGCGCGCTGTCTGTACCGCGACTTGGAGGCCCTGCTCGACTTGCCGGAGCGTGGCGATGCGCAGTTGGCCCGGGCGCTCCACGCATACTACGCCGCGTTCCAGGACCGCGACCGCTTCGGCGGGGAGGCGGGGTGGATGCCGCTCCCCCCCACCTCTCCGGTGGGCGTGGCGGCGCCGCTTGCGGACAGCGAAGCGGACCGCATCGTGGCCCGCTACCAGGCGCTCGACCAGGACACAGACGCATACCGCCGGCGCGTCGTGGACGCCGTCCAAACGCGCTACCGGCGGGAGTACCGGGCCATAGCGGAGACCGAGCCGGTCGCGCGCTCCGTTTGGGACGTCCACGCGTTGCGCGAGCGGCGCGAGGTCGCAGTTCTGAAGGCGCCTTGCACTCTGACGGACTTGGTGGGGCGGTATTTCGTCCTGCGCGCCTTTCCCCCACAGTACGTACGAGGCGGTGTTTACACCGAGAGGTCGTTCTCTATTCGAGACATTCATGGCCCCAAGATGTTCGACGACCGCTGCCTCTGGATCGTGCGGCTGTCCGAGGGTGTCGGTGCCGTTGAGGTGGCCGAATACGCACGCTACACGCGCGACAATCGGGCGCTCTCTTGGCAGGTGAGGTTCTACTGGGACATGGACGGCCTCCGCCGCGCCCACGCCGCGGTTTCCGGGCGGCGGCCGGATGCGGCGGGCGCGTTTGAGGTGTACCGGCGCGACGATGCGCTGGTGTACGTTCGCGAGCCGTGCGCCGAAGCGGACACGCGCCAGCGGTTCTTCCTGCACGTCCACGCGGCGCGGTCGGAGGGCGGGGACGACCGCCGCGTCAATCTGGACTTCGACTTCGGTTACCGCGGCGCGCTCTTCGACGGCAAGTGCGTGGCGCTGGTAGCGCTGCCGGAGGCGGCGCCCGGTGGCGGGCCGGTCGCCCGGCTGCGCACCGGCCAGTTTTCGTCGGCGGGCGAGACGTGGGCGGTCGAGCTGGTCGAGACATGAAGGGCGGGGCGCGGTCAACTTCGTTGGGCATGGAGCCCTCAGCCGGGGAGCGCGAGGGGCGTTCCCCTCGCATGAAAGAGCCCTCGGCCGGGGAGCGCGAGGGGCGGGCGCCTCGCATGAAAGAGCCCTCGGCCGGGGAGCGCGAGGGGCGCGCCCCTCGCATGAAAGAGCCGACGAGAACCGTTTGGAACCTGCTGCTGGCGCTCGGCTCCCTGGTGGTCGGCTTGTCGCTGTGCGAGGCGGCGTTGCGCATGTTGCACCCCCGCTACGAGTACGCCGCCCGGTCGCCGCAGCGCACCTACTATTGGCATTCGGAGTACCCGCACCCGGACACCGGCGCGAAGCACCGGGTGGCGTACAACAATCTCGGCTCGCGGCAACACCGGAACTTCAACGAGCGCGACTTGGCCGAGGGCGTCAACCTGGCCTTCTTCGGCGACTCCTACACGGAGAACCTGCGCATGCCGGCGCACCACTCGTTCACCGAGATCTTGGACTACCTGCTCAACGGCAACGGGGGGGGGGGGCGGGGGTCTTCCATGCGAGGGGAACGCCCCTCGCGCTCCCCGGCTGAGGGCTCTTCCATGCGAGGGGAACGCCCCTCGCGCTCCCCGGCTGAGGGCTCTCTCGACGCCAACTTCAACGTGTTGAACTTTGGAATCGAAGACACGGGACCGGTCGAGCAGTATTCCTTGTGGAGCAGTTTGAGGGTGAAGCGGCGTCTGCGGCATGTGTTCTACGTCCACATGACCAACGACATCAAAAACGTGCGAAGGTCTCACGAGCGGGGCGCGAGTCCAGCCGGACGCGCACCGTGGCAAGCGGAAAGGAGTCGCGCTTGGATCCGCGCGCTGTCGGGGTTCCATCTCACCTATCTCGCCTTGGACGCATGGCGTCGTCTCGACGATGGGGCAGCCCAACGTCTCAGTTCGATGTCGGAGTCCGAGGCGCTGGCGGCGTTCGAGTCCGTTCTGCGCCGGTGGCGCCGGGAAGTGGAGGCCGCCGGCGGCGAGTTCCACATCGTGCTGTTGCCAACCCCGGAAGGCGACCGCTGGTTCCGACGGTTGGAATCGCCATCGTCGTGGAACGTGGTGGACTTGCCCCGCTGCTTTAACGAGGCGATCCCGAACTACGACTACGCCGACTGGCGGTTCGCCAACGACGAGCATTGGAACGAGGCCGCCAACATGGTCGCCGCGCGCTGTCTGTACCGCGACTTGGAGGACCTGCTCGACTTGCCGGAGCGTGGCGATGCGCAGTTGGCCCGGGCGCTCCACGGATACTACGCCGCGTTCCATGACCGCGACCGCTTCGGCGGGGAGGCGGGGTGGATGCCGCCCCTCCAACCTCTCCAGGTGGGCGTGGCGGTGCCGCTTGCGGACAGCGAAGCGGACCGCATCGTGGCCCGCTACCAGTCGCTCGATCAGGACGGAGACACATACCGCCCGCGCGTCGTGGACGCCGCCCGAACGCGCTACCGGCAGTACTGGGCCATAGCGGAAACCGAGCCGGTCGCGCGCTCCGTTTGGGACGTCCACGCGTTGCGCGAGCGGCGCGAGGTCGCAGTTCTGAAGGCGCCTTGCACTCTGACGGACTTGATGGCGGGGTATTTCATCCTGCGCGCCTTTCCCCAACAGTATGTAAAAGGCGGTGTTTACACCGAGAGGTTTTACATCGACAACACGTTCTCTTTTCCAAGCATTCATGGCCCCATGAGGGGCCCCATGAGGTTCGACGACCGCTGCCTCTTGATCGTGCGGCTGCCCGAGGGTGTCGGTGCCGTTGAGGTGGGCGAATACGAGCGCGAAACCCGGGCGCTCTCTTGGCAGGTGAGGTTCTACTGGGACATGGACGGCCTCCGGCGCGCCCACGCCGCGGTTTCCGGGCGGCGGCCGGACGCGGCGGGCGCATTCGAGGTGTACTGGCGCGAAGATGCGCTGGTGTACGTTCGCGAGCCATGCGCCGAAGCGGACACGCGCCAGCGGTTCTTCCTGCATGTCTACGCGGCGCGATCGGAGGGCGGGGACGACCGCCGCGCCAATCTGGACTTCGACTTCGTTTACCGCGGCGCGCTCTTCGACGGCAAGTGCGTGGCGCTGGTAGCACTGCCGGAGGCGGTGCCCGGTGGCGGGCCGGTCGTCCGGCTGCGCACCGGCCAGTTTTCTTCGGCGGGCGAGACGTGGGCGGTCGAGCTGGTCGAGACATGAAGGGCCGGGCGCGGTCAACTTCGTTGGGCATGGAGCCCTCAGCCGGGGAGCGCGAGGGGCGCGCCCCTCGCATGAAAGAGCCCTCAGCCGGGGAGCGCGAGGGGCGCGCCCCTCGCATGAAAGAGCCGACGAGAACCGTTTGGAACCTGCTGCTGGCGCTCGGCTCCCTGGTGGTCGGCTTGTCGCTGTGCGAGGCGGCGTTGCGCGTGTTGCACCCGCGCTACGAGTACGCCGCCCGGCCGCCGCAGCGCGCCTACCATTGGCATTCGGAGTACCCGCACCCTGACTCCGGCGCGAAGCACCGGGTGGTGTACAACAATCTCGGCTCGCGGCAACACCGGAACTTCAACGAGCGCGACTTGGCCGCGGGCGTCAACCTGGCCTTCTTCGGCGACTCCTTCACGGAGAACCTGCGCATGCCGGCGCACCACTCGTTCACCGAGGTCTTGGACTACCTGCTCAACGGCAGCGCACATGCCAACTTCAACGTGTTGAACTTCGGAATATCAGGGACGGGACCGGTCGAGCAGTATTCCTTGTGGCGCAGTTTGGGGGTGAAGCGGGTGAAGCAGCATCTGCGGCATGTGTTCTACGTCCACATGACCAACGACATCAAAAACGTGCGAAGGTCTCACGAGCGGGGCGCGAGCCGAGCCGGAGGCGCACCGTGGCAAACGGAAAGGAGTCGCGCTTGGCTCCGCGCGCTGTCGGGGTTCCATCTCACCTATCTCGCCTTGGACGCATGGCGTCGTCTCGAAGATGGGGCAGCCCAACGTCTCAGTTCGATGACGGAGTCCGAGGCGCTAGCGGCGTTCGAATCCGTTCTGCGCCGGTGGCGCCGGGAAGTGGAGGCCGCCGGTGGCGAGTTCCACATCGTGCTGTTGCCAACCCCGGAAGGCGACCGCTGGTTCCGACGGTTGGAATCGCCCTCGTCGTGGAACGTGGTGGACTTGCCCCGCTGCTTCAACGAGGCGATCCCGAACTTCGACTACGCGAACTGGCGGTTCGCCAACGACGCGCATTGGAACGAGGCCGCCAACATGGTCGCCGCGCGCTGTCTGTACCGCGACTTGGAGGCCCTGCTCGACTTGCCGGAGCGTGGCGATGCGCAGTTGGCCCGGGCGCTCCACACATACTACGCCGCGTTCCAGGACCGCGACCGCTTCGGCGGGGAGGCGGGGTGGATGCCGCTCCCCCCCACCTCTCCGGTGGGCGTGGCGGTGCCGCTTGCGGACAGCGAAGCGGACCGCATCGTGGCCCGCTACCAGGCGCTCGATCAGGACACAGACGCATACCGCCGGCGCGTCGTGGACGCCGTCCAAACGCGCTACCGGCGGGAGTACCGGGCCATAGCGGAGACCGAGCCGGTCGCGCGCTCCGTTTGGGACGTCCACGCGTTGCCCGAGCGGCGCGAGGTCGCAGTTCTGAAGGCGCCTTGCACTTCAACGGACTTGGTGGCGGGGTATTTCGTCCTGCGCGCCTTTCCCGCACGAGGCGGTGTTTACACCGAGAGGTCGTTCTCTATTCGAGACATTCATGGCCCCAAGATGTTCGACGACCGCTGCCTCTTGATCGCGGGGCTGTCCGAAGGTGTCGGCGTCGTTGAGGTGGCCGAATACGAGCGCGACGCGGGCGACACTGCGGCGCTCTCTTGGCAGGTGAGGTTCTACTGGGACATGGACGGCCTCCGCCGCGCCCACGCCGCGGTTTCCGGGCGGCGGCCGGATGCGGCGGGCGCGTTCGAGGTGTACCGGCGCGACGATGCGCTGGTGTACGTTCGCGAGCCGTGCGCCGAAGCGGACACGCGCCAGCGGTTCTTCCTGCACGTCCACGCGGCGCGGTCGGAGGGCGGGGACGACCGCCGCGTCAATCTGGACTTCGACTTCGTTTACCGCGGCGCGCTCTTCGACGGCAAGTGCGTGGCGCTGGCGCCGCTGCCGGAGGCGGTGCCCGGCGGCGGGCCGGTCGTCCGGCTGCGCACCGGCCAGTTTTCGTCGGCGGGCGAGACGTGGGCGGTCGAGCTGGTCGAGACATGAAGGGCCGGGCGCGGTCAACTTCGTTGGGCTTGGAGCCCTCAGCCGGGGAGCGCGAGGGGCGTTCCCCTCGCATGAAAGAGCCCTCAGCCGGGGAGCGCGAGGGGCGCGCCCCTCGCATGAAAGAGCCGACGAGAACCGTTTGGAACCTGCTGCTGGCGCTCGGCTCCCTGGTGGTCGGCTTGTCGCTGTGCGAGGCGGCGTTGCGCGTGTTGCACCCCCGCTACGAGTACGCCGCCCGGCCGCCGCAGCGCGCCTACCATTGGCATTCGGAGTACCCGCACCCTGACACCGGCGCGAAGCACCGCGTGGTGTACAACAATCTCGGCTCGCGGCAACACCGGAACTTCAACGAGCGCGACTTGGCCGCGGGCGTCAACCTGGCCTTCTTCGGCGACTCCTTCACGGAGAACCTGCGCATGCCGGCGCACCACTCGTTCACCGAGGTCTTGGACTACCTGCTCAACGGCGAGGGCTCCCTCATGCGAGGGGCACGCCCCTCGCGCTCCCCGGCCGAGGGCTCTTCCATGCGAGGGGCACGCCCCTCGCGCTCCCCGGCTGAGGGCTCCCTCGACGCCAACTTCAACGTGTTGAACTTCGGAATCGAAGGGACGGGACCGGTCGAGCAGTATTCCTTGTGGAGCAGTTTGGGGGTGAGGCAGCGTCTGCGGCATGTGTTCTACGTCCACATGAGAAACGACATGAAAGACGTGCGAAGGTCTCACGAGCGGGGCGCGGGCCGAGCCGGACGCGCACCGTGGCAAGCGGAAAGGAGTCGCGCTTGGATCCGCGCGCTGTCGGGGTTCCATCTCACCTATCTCGCCTTGGACGCATGGCGTCGTCCCGACGATGGGGCAGCCCAACGTCTCAGTTCGATGTCGGAGTCCGAAGGGCTGGCAGCGTTCGAGTCCGTTCTGCGCCGGTGGCGCCGGGAAGTGGAGGCCGCCGGCGGCGAGTTCCACATCGTGCTGTTGCCAACCCCGGACGGCGACCGCTGGTTCCGGCGGCTGGAATCGCCCTCGTCGTGGAACGTGGTGGACTTGCCGCGCTGCTTCAACGAGGCGATCCCGAACTACGACTATGCCGACTGGCGGTTCGCCAATGACAGGCATTGGAACGAGGCCGCCAACATGGTCGCCGCGCGCTGTCTGTACCGCGACTTGGAGGATCTGCTCGACTTGCCGGAGCGTGGCGATGCGCAGTTGGCCCGGGCGCTCCACGGATACTACGCCGCGTTCCAGGACCGCGACCGCTTCGGCGGGGAGGCGGGGTGGATGCCGCCCGCCGCCCCTCCAACCTCTCCGGTGGGCGTTGCGGTGCCGCTTGCGGACAGCGAAGCGGACCGCATCGTGGCCCGCTACCAGGCGCTCGATCAGGACACAGACACATCCCGCCGGCGCGTCGTGGACGCCGCCCGAACGCGCTACCGGGCCATAGCGGAAACCGAGCCGGTCGCGCGCTCCGTTTGGGACGTCCACGCGTTGCGCGAGCGGCGCGAGGTCGCAGTTCTGAAGGCGCCTTGCACTCTGACGGACTTGGTGGCGCGTACTTTCATCCTGCGCGCCTTTCCCCCACAGTACGTACGAGGCGGTGTTTACACCGAGAGGTCGTTCTCTTTTCCAATGAGGTTCGACGACCGCTGCCTCTTGATCGTGCGGCTGTCCGAGGGTGTCGGTGCCGTTGAGGTGGCCGAATACGCGCGCGACACCCGGGTGATCTCTTGGCAGGTGAGGTTCTACTGGGACATGGACGGCCTCCGCCGCGCCCACGCCGCGGTTTCCGGGCGGCGGCCGGACGCGGCGGGCGCGTTCGAGGTGTACTGGCGCGAAGATGCGCTGGTGTACGTTCGCGAGCCATGCGCCGAAGCGGACACGCGCCAGCGGTTCTTTCTGCATGTCTACGCGGCGCGATCGGAGGGCGGGGACGACCGCCGCGCCAATCTGGACTTCGACTTCGTTTACCGCGGCGCGCTCTTCGACGGCAAGTGCGTGGCGCTGGCGCCGCTGCCGGAGGCGGTGCCCGGCGGCGGGCCGATCGTCCGGCTGCGCACCGGCCAGTTTTCTTCGGCGGGCGAGACGTGGGCGGTCGAGCTGGTCGAGGCGTGAAGGCCGTGCGGCGACAGGGACGACCCCATGCGACCCGGCGCGGCATTTGGTGTATTTTACGGTGATGGAGACGGTCGATTCGCCGGATGCTGTCGCGTCGCGGGATCTTGCCCGCGAGGGACGGGCCCACAATGGCGGCGCGGAAGAGACCGTGCGCCAAGGCCGTTACAAGCGCGCTTTCGACATCGCCGTGATCGCCATCGCGTTCATCGCGCTGCTGCCCGTTTGGGTGCTGCTCGCCATGGTCATTCCGGTGGCGATTTGGATCGAGGATCGCGGCCCCGCGTTGTATGCGCAACGTCGGCTGGGGCGAACGGGGAACACGTTCAATCTGCTCAAGTACCGCACGATGGTGGTGGACGCCGAACGCCAGACCGGTCCGGTGTTGGCGGCCCCTGGCGACCATCGCGTGACCACGGTTGGCCGCGCTCTGCGGCGTTTCCACTTGGACGAACTGCCGCAGATCGCGAACATTCTCGCGGGCCACATGAGCTTGGTCGGGCCGCGCCCGGAGCGTCCGGAACTCACCGCCCGTTGGCGAGACGACATCCCCGGTTTCTCGCGCCGCTTGCGGGTGCGTCCGGGCATTGCGGGGTTGGCGCAGGCCCGCGCCAGCTATCACGCCCACCCGCGCGACAAGCTGCGCTACGACGAGCTCTACATCGCGACCATGAGCCCATTGCTCGACCTCAAGTTGCTCTTCGTTTGTGTTTGGCGCGCGGTCCGCACGGGTCTTGTGGGTGGCGCGCCCGCGCAACGCAAGCCGCCTGCGAAACCGACATCCCCGTAGCTCTCCGCCTGCTGATGTCCAGCGGCCCGCACCGCCTCGAACACCCGCGCTCCGAAAAGCTCCGGCGCTGGTTGTTGGTGGGCGATCTGCCACCACCCGAACACGGCTCCGCGCTCTCCTTTCAGATGTTGTGCCGTGAACTCGCCCGTCGCGGCCATCGTTGCCGCGTAATCGACCTGTCCCGGCACCGGGACTCCGCTCCGTCGCGGATGTCGGTGGCGCGGGGCGTGGAGATGCTCGGCGTTCTCTGCCGCTTTTTTGCCGGCCTCGCGGAGCGCAATCGGCGCGTGTACATCATCATCTCGCAGTCCCGCGCCGGCTTCGTGCGCGACATGCTGATGGTTTGGAGCGCTGCGCTGGTGGGGTGCAGCGTGGTGGTTCACCTGCGAGGGGGCAACTACGACGGGTTCTACCACGGGCAGCCGCGGCCATGGCGCTTCCTCATCCGCGCAACGCTGCGGCGCACGCACCGGATCGTCGCGCTGAGCGAACGGCTGCGCGGCATGTACCAATTCGACCGGAGAGTGCTCGAACGGGTGGTTGTTGTGCCCAATGGGCCGCCGGCGGCGTTGCCCGGCAAGGCGCGGGTTTGGGCGCCGGCGGCGGGGCGCACGGTGCGCCTCCTGTACCTGTCGAACTTGATTCAGTCCAAAGGCTACGCGCATGTGCTCCAAGCCGCGACGATGCTGCATCGGCAGAGCGCGCTGCGGTTTGAGCTGGTGTTCGCCGGACGCTTTCTGCCGAGCGTGGACGACGAAGAGGCGCTTTCGCCGGTGGAGGCCGAGCGTCGATTCTTGACGCGGATAGAAGCGGAAGGTTTGGCCGGGGTGGTGCGCTACGTCGGCCCGGTCCATGGTCGCGCCAAGTGGTGCCTGTTGGAGGCCAGCGACTTTCTGTTGCTGCCAACGAAGTACCTCCACGAAGGACAACCGGTGGCGATCATCGAAGCGATGGCCCACGGCTGCGTCGTGGTCGCCACCGATTTCCGGGCGATTCCAGACATGGTGGTGGATGGCGTCACCGGCGCGGTCGTGGAATACGGTCGGCCATGCCAGATCGCCTGCGCCGTGCGCCACATCGCGGCGGATGCCGAACGCTACACGGAGATGAGCCGTGCCGCCGTGCGGCGCTACAAGGAGCGGTTCACCCAAGAGCGTCACCTAGACGCGATGGTTGCCATTCTCGGCTGCCGCTGAGGGAACGCGCGTGTCGCCCCCTCTCTCGGACCCGAGCCCGCTGCATGTCGGCATGGTGTTGCCGAGCCTGCGCGGAGGCGGCGCCGAGCGGGTCACCCTCAACTTGGCGGAAGCGCTGATGGACCGGGGCCACCGCGTGGACTTGCTCGTGGCGCGGTTCGTCCTGGACTACCCCGTGCCGGCCGGGTTGCGGCTGTTCCGTCCCTGGTGGGTCGGCGGCGCGGCGGCGCGCCGCTGCCGAGCGCAAGGCGCGGCGTTGAAAAGGCTGGGGACGACGCCGGCGCTCTGCCAACATTGGCTTGCCTTCGTCCGCCAGCGCCTTGGCGTGTCGGTGTCGCTCAAGCAGGCTGTTTTCGGGCACATGGTGGCAAGGTACCTGCGCGTACACGCCCCAAGCGTGCTGCTCTCGGCCACGCCGCACGCCGATGCGGCGGCGTTGTCCGCGGCGGCGCTCCGAGGTGTCCGCGCGCCGGTCGTGGTTGCCATCCACAGCACCCGGTTCCGCGAAGGCCATCGGCTGCGCATGGCGCGGGCGCTCTACCCGCAAGCCGCGGCGTTGGTGGCGGTGTCGCGCGGCGTGGGCGACATGGCGGAGCGGACCTTGGGCTTGCCGTCCGGCAGCGTGGCGACCATCCACAATCCGATTCCCGCGGCCGACATCCGGCGCTTGGCGGCGGACCCCGTGGAGCACCCATGGTTCGCGGCCGACGCGCCGCCGGTCGCGTTGGCCGTCGGTCGAGACGCGCCGCAGAAGGACTATCCGACGTTGGTGAAGGCGTTCGCGCGGCTTCGCGGTGAAACACGGGCGCGGTTGGTGGTGCTCGGCAACCTCACTGGCCGCCTTCGCCAAGGATTGATGGAGCAGGCGCATGCCTTGGGCGTGGCGGGCGATGTCGCCTGCTTGGGCTTCGACGCGAACCCGTACCGCTACATGGGCCGCGCGGCGGTGGTCGTGCTGTCGTCGCGCCAGGAAGGGTTGCCCACCGTGCTTGTCGAAGCGCTTGCTTGTGGAACACCGGTGGTCAGCACGAACGCGCCCCACGGCCCCGAGGAGATTCTGTGTGGCGGAACAATCGGCAAGCTCGTGCCCGTCGGCGCACCCGGGATGCTGGCCGATGCCCTTCTAGCAACGCTGCGTGGCGACCACCCCCGCGCCGAGAAGTTGCGCCAACGCGCCGAGGGCTTCTCCTGCCAGAGTGCGGCGCAACGGTACGAAGCCGTGTTCCGGAGCGTGCTCGGCGAGGTTTGCCGGCGCAGATGAGTCGGCGTCAAGCTCTGCGTCCGGCCTGCGGTGTGCGGGGCAAACTCTTGCCGGCCGGCAGTGCGCGTCTTCTTCGCAGATGAGTCGTCAGGTCTTGCGGCAGACGCGCGCCACGCAGGTTGCGCCTAGCGCGGTGTTCGGATTGCTGATGGCGGCGGTGTTCGCCCATGTTTGGTTCGCAAGCACGCCGTTGCCCTTCGGCGGTCCGAACGTGTGGCTCGCGGGCCTCGCCATCCTGGGCGCGGCGGCCTGTTTTGTTGCGCCCGTCCTTGGCGTGCAACAAGGCGCGCGCGGCGCTGTCCTCGGCAAGCGCTTGCGCGAACTGCGCCCGCTCGGCCCGGCGCTGGTGGTCGTTGGTCTCGCCGGCGCTTGGGCGGCGCTCGTCGGCATGGTCAATGCCAGCTGGGACCATGTGCTGCTTGGCAAGATGGCGCTTGGAATGGGCGTCTTCTTCGCGGTTTTTCTAACCGTGGACAATGTGCGCCGCGGCAGCGCCTTCGCGTTGGCCCTGCTTGTCGCCACTGCCATTTCGGCGTTGTTTGGGGCGCTGTTGCTGTTGTTTGGCGAGCCGTTGATCAGCCTCTGGCTGCTGCTCACGCAGGTGCCCGACGAGCAGCTCAGCATGGCGCTGCGCGGCGCATCGAGCGGTCTCGCCGGCCACCCAAGCACGCTCGGCAATCAATTGTCCGTGGCGATCCCCGTGGCGTTGAGCGCTGTCGCGTGGGCGGCGTTGCGTCGTGGGCGCGGGCGCTGGCGGGTGGCGGGCATCGCCTCGTGCTGCACGCTCTTCGCCATTGTGGCGACGATGTTGTTGGTCAACGGCAGCCGATCATCGGTCGTCGGCACGGTCGCGGGCGTCGGGGTGACGGCTTGGCTTTGGCTGCGCCATGGTGGCGACCGTCGAAGGACGTCGATGGTCTTGGCGTTGACGGTGATTTCCTTGGCGGCGCTGTGGCTGGGCTTGGCGGGTGTTTTCGGGATGTCGACGCCGCCGCAGTCAGGCGAAGTGCAGGGACTCGTCGCCGGCGCGGACGTGCGTTGGGCGGCGCCGGGGAGAATGGTCGGACACCGTTTTGGCGGTCTCAGCGCGGGTGTGTACTATCAAGTCGGGTTGAGCGAGCAATACATCGACGGGAGGGGGCCTTGGACACGCGCGAACGCGATTGCGGACGCGGATGGAGGCGTCGTGCTCGCTTGGCGCCGCAGCGCGAACGATCGAGTCCTTGGCTATCGGTTTCGCGCCTTCGCACCGCGCCGGCGGCCGTTGCCGTCGAACGAGTACGTCACGCCATCGTTGCCAACGCCGACGCCGCCGCGCATTTGCGCCGCCGATCGCGAGGCGGACTTGCGGTTGGCCGTTGGGGAACTCGCTGCGGTCGCCGGCATGGCTGGTGTTGACCGGCAGTGGGGCGGGTTCTGGCGCGAGATGGAGAAGAGCGCCACCCCAGACATGGCGAATGTGGTTGGCGCGGCGGTGTATCTCGAAGACGCCGCGGAACGGACTGTGGAGGTTCGCGCGTGCTCCGCCAAAGGGTTCGGACCGGCGGCGCAAGCGGTCACCACCGCGGCGCCGGGCCAACCCGTGATCTTGACCTGGCGCGAACCGCAAGCGGTTGGCCAATTGGAGTACCAGTTCCGCTCGCGCTCCGGCGCGCGGGCGAACCGGGGCGAATGGCGCATGGTGCAACCGGTGAGGTATGCCCGCGGACCCGCCTTCGGCACCATCGGCGTTGGCGGACGGTCGTTGGGCAGCGGCCCGCCGGCCATTGGCCATGAGTTCCGCGGCTTTGCCCATGCGCGTTGGTTCGCCGTGCAGATCCGTGTGCGTCGCGCTACCGGCTTTGATGCGCCGCTAGAGGTTGCGGCCAAGGCGGATGCCCGCGGCAGGTTGGTGCTCGTGTGGGCCGAACCAAAATACCCGGCGACCGTTGTTGGCTACCAGTTCCGGCTGCGGCGGGCGGGTTTCGCAGAGTGGCGACCGTGGCGGGACTTTGCGCCGACGCTCAGCAGCAAGGTGCCGGTGCCAGAGCTTTTGCCGGCGGTCGCAGGCGGCGATCAAGATCGCGATGTCCGCCGGCATCTGCTCACCGGGTTGGTGCCGGGGTTCGTCTACCGGGTGCAGATGCGGGCGTGGAACGAGTACGGCTACGGGGCTGAGAGCGTGGATTCTCTGCGCGCGGCGGGCGAGGACGGCACGCTGCCGCTGACTTGGCGTGAAACTGGAGGGCCCTCGCGCGCAACGGGTCACCAGTTTCGGCTGTGGCACCGCGGCGCGTACGAATGGTGGCAGGAAATGGCGTTGCTCGATGGGCGTACTGAAGCCCTAACGGTGGACGATTTGCGCGGGCGCAAAGACGAGCAGTTGGCGTTCGCACGCACCGCTCGCGATTTGGCAGGTGGCAGGATTGTCTTTCAACGGCGGCTGTTCCGGGAGCCACTGAACATGTCGGCGCACAGCCGTGTGCGGGATGTTGCAGTGGCGTGGCGCTATGCGCTCGACCATCCACTGGGAACAGGCGAATTCGCTCCCAAGCGGTGGCACATGGGCCCTGATGCTCAGCGTTCCTTTTCCGGCGGTGTTCCGCCCGAGGAGCCACACAATCAGTTCCTTCACATGTTGGTGCTGTTTGGCGTGCCTGGGCTTGTGCTGCAGGTCGTGTTTTACGGCCTCGTAGCGCATGCGGCCGTTCGTTGCGCCAAGGTCGCACGGGCGCGATCTCCCGTGCTGCGCTTTCTTGGTGCCTCCGCGGTCGGCGGGTGCGTTGCGTATTTCGCTGGAAGTCTGTTGCTCCCCTACGGGCCGCTCTTGCACGACTGGGATCACTTCTTTGTGGTCGGACTGCTGTTCGCCGTACCGCGGATCGCCGAACGAACGCTGGATTGAAAGAGGTGGCCCGGACGCCGGCAGGCAGCGCCGGACCTGATCTAGCGGGTCATGTGCCAGTGGTCCGGCGGGCGGGCAGAAAGAAACCGATGGCCCAAGAGATGTGCATCGTGGCCAACACCAGCGGAACAAGCACCGCGGCCCACTTGCGCACGCGAACACCCTCGACGACGGAAAAAACCACGACCGTGAAAACGTAGATCGACGGCAGCAAGGCGGCCCACGGTGCCCACGGCCTGTGGAACGCCGCCACAAGCGCCGCCGCCACCAGACCCGCCAACAACATCGGAGGCGCCAAGTGGCGGCTCCGCAGGGACCGCGGATGGCGTAGCAGCACTGCCGACTTCCAGCGGCCGTAGTTGAAATACTGGCGCGCCAGTTGGCGCAAGTTGCGCCGCGGCCGGTATTCGACGGTCAACGCCGGTTCGAACCAGATCGTTTCGCCTTTTTGCCGCAGTCGCCAATTGACCTCGTAGTCTTGGTTGTGAAAGAAGTGCGGATCAAATCCGCCCACCGCCGCCAAGGCGGTGCGCCGAAACGCTCCCAAATACACCGTGTCCACGGGCCCTTCCTTGCCACCAAGCCGGTAGCGCGCGTCTCCGGCACCGAGCACGGCGGTCATGGCCATGGCGACGGCGCACTCGAAAAGGGATGTCCCAACGGGGATCTGCCGGCCTCCGACGTTGGCGGCGCCGGTCCTCTGCAGGGTCTCGACGGCGCGCCGCACATAGCCGGGCGGCAGGAACGAGTGGGCGTCACACCGCACCAGGATGTCTCCTTTCGACGCCCGGATCGCCAAATTGATGCCAAACCCGATCGTTTTGTGGGGGTTTTGGACTAGGCGCACCCCGGACCGCTCGCGGGCAATCTCGGCGGTCTCTGGAGTTTCCGAGCCGTCGGCCACTATCACCTCGAGGTCGCCATCGTAGTCTTGCGACAGGATCGAATCCAAAGCCCTGCCCAACGTCGTTTTGGCGTCGCGGGCCGGCACGATGACGGACACGGACGGAAGGGCGGGTGATTCGATCTGTTGGTGTGGAAGTGCCCTCTGGCTTGGCTGTTCCGCCGCCGGTGCCGGGGCGCGTTCTTGCTCAGGCGCCGCGGGGCGGAGGAACGCGGACCACGCGGCGCGGTATTGCTCCATGTGCCGCTCGACCACAAAGCGGCTGTCGAATTGCTCCTCGGCCCGCCGCCGTCCCGCATTCCCATATGCCACACGCAGATCGACATCCGCCACCAACTGCTGTATCGCCGCGGCGATGGCATCGACATCTCGGGGCGGCACGACGATGCCGTTCAGGCCGTTCAACAGGATTTGCTCTACTCCGGGTATCGACGTGGAGACTATCGGCCTGCTCATCGACGCCGCCTCGATGAGAATGCGCGGGATGCCTTCCGGATAGTAGGTTGGAAGCACGACAACATTCGCCAGCGCCAGCAAGGTGCGGATATCGTCGCGGAAGCCGATGAGGTCCACCACCCCGGTGCGGCGCCACTCCGCCACATCGGCGACATTGACCGAACCGAAGTTGCCGGGGTCGCGGTCGCCCGCAAGCAGAAACCGAACCTTCGGACACTTGGCTCTCACAATTCGCGCCGCCTTGACGTAGTCGCCGACGCCTTTTTCGTGCAGGAGCCGGGAAGCCATGAGAACCACTGGCGCGTCCGGTGGAATGTTCAGCTCCTTGCGGATCGCTTCCTGTTGCGCGGGCGACACGTGCAGCGGGTCGTAGTATTCGGTGTTCACACCCGCCCCGCCATCCACCACTTGCGCTTTTGTGCGCACGCCCCGGTCGCCCAGCAAGACGTTGATGTCGTGGCGGGTTTGGAAGATCAGCCGATCGCTCAACTCGGCGGCGATGCGATACAGCAGCAACACGATCACGCGCAAGATCCGTCGCCGCAAGCCACCGCCCGAGGAAAACAATTGTCCGAGGCCGGTGATGCCGGTGAACGTCACCGGCACCGCGCAGAACCAAGCCGCCAACGCGCCGTACAAATTGGGCTTCACGGTGTAGTGATGCACCACATCCGGTTTGATGCGCGAGTAAATGCGTATTAGCGCCAACACCGGCCCAATGTTGGAGAACGGATTGAGACTGCGTCTATCGAGATGCCAAGGGACGAACTCCGCGCCGGCGTCCTCGATTTGCGCGGCGGCGTCCCCTGGCGGGGCGATGGCGTAGACTTTGACGCCCGCGTTCACGAGCTCGCGCAGGATGGGCTTGTACAGCCGATCGATGCGCACATCCGTGCTGGCGACCACAGCCAACGAACCGGGGAGATCGTTCATCGTCGCAAAGCGCTACGCTCGTGTGGCTAACGCGCGACGGACTTCGCGTTTGCGGACGTCTTTGGCGCTTGGCCGAGACGCCTGCGCTCTGGCAAGCCATCTGGTGGACGCCGAAGGAACTGCGGGAACTTGCGTATGGGCTTGAGCACGGGCACAACCATCCCGCCGCGCAAACCGTTGCTCAGCCACGCGCGGCGCACCTCCAAGTTGGCTTTCACGATGTTGCGGAGCGACTTGTTCGAGTTGCCGCCGGGTGCCATGTGAACGAGCACTTGGTCAATGTAGATCGACTCCAAACGATGCATGAACAACAGGCGCAGCTGCATCTCGTAATCGCTCGCGATGCGGTAGTCCAAATTGAACAACCCGTGCGCCTCGTACACATGGCGGCGGACGAAGAAGGCGGGATGGGGTGGCCGCCAGCCGATGTACCACTTGTAGCGGACGTTCGCGCCGGCGCGCCAGTACCTGCACGCGTTGCCGGCGTCGTCGACATAAACCATGCTGCCGTAACACACCTGCACGCCGTCGTGTCGCTCGAAGATGTCCATCACGTCGCGGAGCACATTCGCGTGCGCATAACGGTCGTCCGCGTTCAGAATGCCGATCACATCCCCCGTGGCCCGCCGGATGCCTTTGTTCATGCCTTCGTAGATGCCGCCGTCCGGCTCGCTTTCCAACACACTCAACCGCGGCCGATAGCGTTCTAGAACATCAAGGGTCGTTGCATGCGAGCCGCCGTCGATGACGATGGCCTCGAGCGTGTGGTTGTGGCGTTGGCCCAACACGGAGTCCAATGCGCGGCCCACCCGCGGGTCGTTGAACACGGGCGTCACGATCGATATTTTCATCTATGCCTCGGCCCTTCCGGCCTCTGCCCGCTCGCTTGCGGCGTCAACGCGACGACGCCCCGCGCCCGGGTTGCGCGCCGCAGGATTTCGCCACGCGCTCGGCGATCCAAGCGTAGGTGACCTCGATTCCTTTGCGCAGCGGGGTGTTCGGTGTCCAGCCGAGAACCTGCTTGAGCAGCGAGTTGTCGCTGTTGCGTCCACGCACGCCCTGCGGTCGCGACAGGTCGTGTTCTATTCGCAAGCTCTTCCCGGCCGCGGCACACACGGTGGCCACCAACTCGTCGACCGTGACCAGCGCGTCCGTGCCGAGGTTGATGGGCCCGACATCCTCGGAGGGTAGCTCCATCAACCGGCGCAAGCCCTCCAAGCAGTCGTCCACGTAACAGAAACTGCGCGTCTGCAGGCCGTCTCCCCACACACCGATGGTGTCTCCGTCTTGCGCCGCGGCCACTTTGCGACAAATCGCGGCCGGGGCTTTTTCTCTGCCGCCCTCGTAGGTGCCAAGCGGCCCGTAGATGTTGTGCAGGCGCACGATGCGCGTTTGCAGCCCGAACTCCTCGCGGTAGTAGGCGATGAGCTGTTCGGCGTACAGCTTCTGCCAACCGTAGCCTTTCTCCGGATCGGCGGGAATTGCTTGCGGTTCTCGGAGTGGCGTCACGTCTTCGTTGTCTTGCAGGAAGCTGGGGTACACGCAAGCGGAACTGGTATATAGAAATCGCCGCACACCGGCCACTCGGGACGCCTCCAGCATGTGGCTGTCGATGAGCGTGTTGTTGCGCGCGAGCAACGCGTGCTTGGAGCTGATGTAACCGATGCCGCCCATGTCCGCGGCCAGTTGGTAGACATCGTCCACCCCGTCTGTGGCGCGCAGACAATTGTCGAAGTCGCGCAGATCCGCGATATGATATTCGTCGGCCGCGCTGGTGGCGAATTCGGGATGCTGGAGGTCCACGCCACGCACACGGTGCCCCTCGGCCTTGAGGCGGCTAACGAGGTGATTGCCGACGAAACCGCCGGCACCAGTGACAAGCACGTTCGCGGGGGCCATGTGTAGAGGTGGGACGTTCCTAATGAGCGCATTATCGCATAGGATGCGGGCGAAGTGAGCATCCGCATCGCGCCGGAGACGGTGGCGGCTGGAGGGCTGTTGCCCGTCCCCGGCGACACCGCCGCGCATCCGCGCATGGGCAGGTCGCGGCCATGACCGAGCGCCTCTCCGGGGGAGAAATGCTCGTGCGCGCCCTGCAGGACGCGGGAGTCGATTACGTGTTCGGCTACCCGGGCGGCGCGGCGCTGCACATCTACGACGCCATCTTCAAGCAGCAGCGGCTAGAGCATGTGCTCGTCCGCCACGAGCAGGCGGCCACCCACATGGCCGACGGCTACGCGCGCGCCACCGGCAACCCCGGCGTGGTGCTCGTGACGTCCGGACCCGGCGCCACGAACGCCATCACCGGCCTCGCCACCGCGTACATGGACTCCATTCCCATCGTCGTGGTCTCGGCGCAGGTGCCGAGCGACGTCATCGGCACCGATGCGTTCCAAGAGACGGACATGGTGGGCGTCTCGCGCCCGGTGGTGAAGCACAGCTACCTGGTCAAGCAAGCCGCGGACATCCCGCGCATCGTCAAAGAGGCGTTCTACATCGCGTCCTCCGGCCGCCCGGGCCCGGTGGTGATCGATGTGCCGAAGGACGCCACCGACCCGAACAATCTGTTCGCTTACGACTACCCGGAGGCGGTGTCGTTGCGGTCCTACGCGCCGGCGACGCGCGGGCACCGCGGTCAGATCAAGAAGGCGGCCGAAGCGCTCTTGAACAGCAAGCGCCCGGTCATCTACACCGGCGGCGGCGTGGTGCAAGGCGACGCCGCGGAGGAGCTCACAACGCTCGCCAAGCGCCTCGGCCACCCGGTCACCAACACGCTGATGGGGCTCGGCGGCTTTCCGGGTTCCGACGAGCAGTTCCTTGGCATGCTCGGAATGCACGGCACGTTCGAGGCCAACATGGCCATGCACCACGCGGACCTCATCTTCGCGGTCGGCGCCCGCTTCGACGACCGCGTCACCAACAGCCCCGCCAAATTCGCGCCGGAAGCCCAGATCGTGCATTTGGACATCGACCCGGCGTCCATCTCCAAGATCATCGCCGCCGACATACCCATCGTAGGCCCTGCGGCGGTGGTGCTGCGCGAGGTCAACGCTGTGGTGCGGGCCATTCTCAAGGACGAACCCAAGCGCCTCGATCAGGACGCCTTGGCGGCGTGGTGGCGTCGGATTCGCGCTTGGCGCGCCGAGCACGGCCTCGACCACGACCAGCGCCGCCGCCGCGGCGCCGGCGGCGCCTTGTTGCCGCAGCAGGTGGTGCAAGCCCTTTACCGGGCGAGCGATGGCACCGCCTTCGTGACGAGCGACGTGGGCCAGCACCAGATGTTCGCGGCGCAGTACTACAAGTTCGACGCGCCGCGGCGTTGGATCAACTCCGGCGGTCTCGGCACGATGGGGTTTGGCCTGCCGGCGGCGATGGGCGTGCAGTTCGCCCATCCGGGCGCCACGGTGGCGTGCGTGACCGGCGAAGGCAGCTTCATGATGAACATGCAGGAGTTGTCCACCTGCATGCAGTACGCGCTGCCAATCAAGATCGTGAACCTGAACAACAAGGCGCTCGGCATGGTGCGGCAGTGGCAGGACATGCAGTACGGCGGGCGCCACTCGCACAGCACGTATCAAGACGCGCTGCCGGATTTCAAGGCGTTGTGCGAGTCCTTCGGACATGTCGCCTACCGGGTGGACAACATGTGCGAACTCGACGCCGTGATGGCGCGGGTGTTCGGCCCCAGGCACAAGGACGACTTGGTGTTCGTGGACGCGCACATCGACCCGGACGAACACGTGTATCCGATGGCGATCAAGGGCGGCGCGATGAAAGACATGGTGCTCGAACGCGAGCCGGGCACCGAAGGCCTGCCGGAGGACATCTAAAAGAATGCGACGCCTGCTGGCGATTCTGCTGGAGAACGAGGCGGGCGCCCTGTCGCGGGTGATCGGTCTGTTCGCGCAACGCGCCTACAACATCGAGACGCTCACCGTGGCGCCCACCGAGGACGCCACGCTGTCCCGGGTCACGCTGTCCACGGTGGCCGCGGACGCCGCCAAGATCGAGCAGATCACCAAGCACCTCAACCGCCTCATCGAAGTCGTGAAGGTGGTCGATCTCACCGATGGCGACCATGTGGAGCGGGAATTGATGCTGGTGAAAGCGCGCGCCGTTGGCGAGATGCGCGAGGAAGTGAAGCGCACCTGCGACATCTTCCGCGGCCAAATCGTGGATGTCACGCGCGACACCTACACGCTTCAGCTCGCCGGCACGTCCGAGAAGCTGGACGCTTGCATCCGCGCCTTGGATGGCGCGACCATTCTGGAGGTGGTGCGCTCCGGCGTCTCCGGCATCGGCCGCGGCGAGAAAATCCTGAGTTTGTGACGGCGCGGCGGAGCGCCGCGAGCGAACACCTTTGGCAACACTTGGCAACACTACCTACCTAGAGGAGGCCGCCATGCGGGTCTACTACGAGAAGGACGCCGATCTGTCCATCATCGCCAAGAGGAAGGTCGTCGTGGTGGGCTACGGCTCCCAAGGGCACGCGCACGCCAACAACCTGCGCGATTCGGGGCTGGCCGTTACGGTGGCGTTGCGCGAAGGATCCGCGTCGTGGTCGAAGGCCGTCGCGGCCGGCCTGCCCGTGCAACCGGTCGCGGAGGCGGTGCGCGGCGCGGATCTGGTGATGCTTCTGGCCCCGGACGAGCACCAGCCGAGCGTCTACGCGACGGCCATCGAGCCGAACCTGAAGGAAGGTGCCGCCATTGCCTTCGCGCACGGCTTCAACATCCATTTCCAACTCATCGAGCCGCGCGCGGACCTTGACGTGCTGATGGTCGCCCCCAAAGGCCCCGGCCACACCGTGCGCTCCACCTACGTCGCCGGCGGCGGCGTGCCCTCGCTGATCGCCATCGCTCGCGACGCGAGCGGACAGGCCAAGGAGCTGGCCCTCGCCTACGCGGCCGCCATTGGCGCCGGGCGGGCCGGCGTCATAGAGACGTCCTTCCGAGAAGAAACGGAGACCGATCTGTTCGGCGAACAGACGGTGCTCTGCGGTGGCGCGGCGGCTTTGGTCACCGCCGGTTTCGAGACCTTGGTGGAGGCCGGCTACGCGCCCGAAATGGCCTATTTCGAGTGCCTGCACGAGCTCAAACTCATCGTCGACTTCTTCTACGAAGGCGGCGTCAGCAACATGTGGTACACGGTCTCCAACACCGCCGAGTACGGAGGTCTCACGCGCGGGCCGCGCATCGTCACGGAAGACACCAAGGCGGAGATGAAGCGCATTCTGGGCGAGATCCAATCGGGCGCCTTCGCACGCGAGTTCGTCACCGAGAACCAAGCGGGCGCGCCGACGATCAAGGCGCTGCGGCGTTTGAGCCAAGGCCACCGGATCGAGGAAGTGGGCGCGAAACTGCGCGCCATGATGCCGTGGATAGAAGCCAACAAACTCGTCGATCGGAGCAAGAACTGACACCGGCCGCCGGTGCGGAAGTGGATGCGGGCGCGACACGGTGAAAACGGTGGAGGACATTCTCGACGCCTTCGCCGCCGGCCGGCTGCCGCGCGCCGAGGCGGCGGCGGCGCTCAGCGGCGCCTACTTCGAGAATCTCGGCCACAGCACCATCGACCACGACCGCGCTCGGCGCACCGGCGCCGCCGAAGTGATCTACGCCGAGCGCAAAACGCCGGAACAAGTGGCGGCGACGTTTCAAGCGGTGGCGGCTCGCGGCCACGACGTCCTCGCAACGCGCGTGGCCCCGCTCGCCGCCCGCGCCGTTCTGGCCGCCACGCCGGCGGCGGTGCATCACGCCGAAGCGCGCCTGCTGACCTTGAAGCGCGAAGACAAGAAAACCGCCGCTTCGACCATCGCCGTGGTCACCGCCGGCACGTCGGATCGGGCGGTCGCCGAGGAAGCCGCGCTCACCGCCGAGTTCTACGACAACCCGGTGCTGCGGATCAGCGATGTCGGCGTCGCCGGCGTGCATCGGCTGCTCGCCCGCGTCGACGACATCCGCCAAGCGCGCGTGGTGGTGGTGATCGCCGGCATGGAAGGCGCCTTGCCGAGCGTGGTGGGGGGCTTGGTCGACAAACCGGTCATCGCCGTGCCGACCAGCGTCGGCTACGGCGCTTCCTTCGGCGGCCTTGCCGCCCTGCTCGGCATGTTGAACAGTTGCGCGTCCGGCGTGGCGGTGGTGAACATCGACAACGGCTTCGGCGCCGGCTACCTCGCCAACCTGATCAACCGCCTGTGACAGAGACAGCGATGTCCTACAGCTCAAAGCGGCCAAAACCTACAACAAGCCGGGCGTTCGTCCATTTTTTCCGCCTGCCCGGTTTGTAGAGGCGCGCGAAAATCTGGCGCGAATGTGCGGCGAAAAACCGTGCAGCAAAATCGGGCGGGGTAGGATCAAATAACCGCAGGCGCGCAGCACCCGATCGACAGCGGCCGCCAAAAGGGTCAGGAAGGCAAAAAAAAAGGGCGCCCCTTGGGGCGCCCTCTCCGTCCGCGCGCCGGGCTCAGCCGGGGCGGAGTGCGATGCTGGTCCCCTCGTGGGACTCGGTGATGGTCGCGGATGCTGAGCGCCGGCTCGCCGCCGCTGTCAATTGGGCCACGGACGGCATCTCCGTCCCCCTCACAACCTCACGCCCACGGTGAACGGGTACAGGCGGCGGGTGCTGTTGAGGCCCGGCAAGGTGACGTAGGCGGTGTTGCCGCGCTCCTTGACGCGCAACACGAACCAGCCGCGCTGCAGGTCGGTGGGCGCGTCGTGCGGGCCGCCGGCGTAGCTGTGGCACTCGTCGTAGCTCACGATCTCGTCGTGGTGGTTCTGCGCGTGGTCGACTTGGATCGTCCAATGCGCCGCGTTGTCGGTCGCGCCCAGCCCGGTCACGCGCAGCGCGTCGCCGAGCGCGGCGTAGTCGTTGCTCACCACGGGGGCGTGGCGGCGCACGCAGGACGGCAGGACGACCTCGACCTCACAGTCGACGCAGTCCCATTGGGGCACCCATTGGGGCAGGGCGAAGCGCAGGTGGAGGCGCTGCAGGAATTGCGACGTGGTGCCCCGGGCCGCCGCCTCGACGGTGTGCGTGGCGGCGTCCAAGGCGAACTCCAGATCCCCCGTCGACGGCGCGGTGCAGCCGCTCGGCGTGGTGGTGGCCGTGGCCGGCGCGTCGTGCGGCCACGCGGCCAGCGCCGCGAGCGCGGCGAGAATGGCGACAGCGTGTTTCATATCGGCAGCTCCCGTTTTCGTGCCGCCATTGTAACGCTCAGAACCGCTCGCTCTCGAGGCGCCCGTGGACGCGCCCGGCGTAGGGCACGACCAGGCACACGCCGGTCGGGGCCGGGCCGGGGCCCGTGGCGCGAACGGTGCTGGATTGCGTGGCCGCGGCGCCGGCCTGCACGGTTACCTGGCCCCCGGGGACCCGCGACGAGACCCACACGACGTCGTAGCCGGTGATCGGCGGGTCGGGGTTGGCGGGCGCCGTCCAGGCCGCGGTGAACCGATAGGAGGACTGGCCGACGGCGGCGAGCGTGACGGTCAGACCGGTGACCGCGGGGGGGCCGTCGCTGCTCGTGTCCACCTCCACGATCGTGTTGGCGCCGTCGCGCCCGTCCCGGGCGTGGTGCGACCATTCGGCCCAATGGTCGCTCCACGGCGTGTTTTTCGTCAGATTTGCCTAGCCCGGAACCGCAATGCGCCTACGTCGGCCCTCCGCGGGAGCCTGTTCCCACTCCGCGGGAGGTCAAAAACGCCTCCGAAATTGACGTCCCGCGTCCAAGAGCGGGCGTTGGAACACGTCCGCCTGTTCCCACTCCTCCAGCTCATGCGGCTGCCGCTCGGTTCCATCCCGCCTCATCCCGCTTTATCCCCCCTCATCCCGCGTCGTCCAGGACCCCCCCCCCAACGTCCCACTTGCTGCAACCGCTTTCGCGTCCCCCGCCTACCCCTCTTTCGTAGCTTTCTACACTCGCCCTGCTGCCGGAGGACGCGGTCGCGGGGCTGGACGCCCGGCGGCTGCGCCGGCTGCCCGCCGAGCACGTCGGGCGGGGCGCCCGCCGGCGGGTGGCGGACATGGCCTGGGCCGTGGGCGCGCCGACGCCGGAGCGCCCGGACGCCGAGGCGCTGCTGGTGATCGAGTTCCAATCCGCGCCGCACCCGCGCATGGCGTTGCGCATGGAGGCCTATGTGGCGCTGCTGCGCTTGGAAATGGCGGCCGACCTGCCGGCCGACGCCGGCCCGCCGCCGGTGCTTCCAGTGCTGGTCTACACCGGCGACCGCCTGTGGCGTCCGCCCGGCGTGCGGGCTCTGACCGCGCCGGCGCCGGCCGGGCTGGGGCGCTGGCAGCCGGATTTGGAGATGCTGACGCTTGACGCGGGGACGCTGACCGCGGAGGATGGCGATGTCAACCCGGCGGCGGCGCTGCTCCGCCTGCAGCGCTGCCGGCGGCCGGCGGATCTGCCGGGCTTAGCGGCGGCGTTGTTCGGCGCGTTGCGGCGGGACGGCCGTGCGGAGCTCGCGGAGCGGCTGTCGGACGCGCTGATGCGGATGCTGGTGGTGCGCTTCGGCGGCGACGAGACGGGCGCGGGACACACAGACGAACTGCGGCGCGCGCTGCGCCACATGGAGGAACCGAGGATGCTTGCGGAAACGGTCGCGCAATGGCGCCGGGAGGCGCTCGACGAGGGCAGGAGGATGGGCATGTCCGAGGGCAGGAGGCAGGGCATGTCCGAGGGCGTGTTGGAGGGCAGGAGGCAGGGCATGTCCGAGGGCGTGTTGAACGAACGGGCGCTGTTGCGGCGCCAGGCGGCGCGGCGGTTCGGCGTTGCGACGGGCGACGCGCTGGCGGCGCTGCTGGCGAATGAGGAGGACGTCGAACGGCTCGCGGAAGTGGGCGACCTGGTGGTCGGCTGCGCGAGCGCGGAGGAGTTGCTGCGGCGCGGCAGTGGCCTGCTCAACGGCGGGAGCTAGCGCACCGTCTTGGCGGACGATGGCGCGGTGCATCTGCCGCCCGCGCGCCAACATCAAGGGCGGTCTTGCCTGCAAGCCACAGAAGTCGCTCAGACATGCGGCGTCGAACCCTTGCGGTTCCGCACGACGCCATATTCCGTGCGATGGCCTTGAGCATTGGTGCGGCTTGATCGGATGCAGCTATCGCTTGCCGAGCGGCGGTGCAGAGAGCTTCGGCCTGCCGCGGGACGGTGCCTTGAGGATGCGCGAGCCTGACTTGCTCTCCGCAAGACGGATCTGCCAAGTTTGCTGCAAGTTGAGCCAAAACTGTGCGGTGGTGCCGAAGTGGCGGCCTAGGCGCAGGGCGGTATCGGCGGTGATCCCCCGCTCCGCGTTGAGGATTGCCGTGACTCGATTCGCAGGCACGCCTATTGCCTTGGCCAACGCATTCGCCGAGAGGCCAAGGGCGTCGAGTTCCTCGCGCAGCACCTGGCCCGGATGCACCGGATTCGTCCCGCTCTTGATGGTCATGCCAACGGTTCCTCTTCAGTGGTAGCGGGTCGCAGCGGCAAAGGATTAGATTTGATGTTCAGCTCTTCCGAGGGGCTGTAGCTTCCTCGCCACGTCGATGAGGTACTCGACGTCGGCTGTGGCGACACTGGCCGGGTTGTGAATGGCAGCGTTGCGGATCCTGCGGCTGCGGTGGAGTTCCGAGCACAAACGCGGATACAACTTGCACATGCTGTCGACATGTTGTTTGAGCTCCTGCTGCCCATGTGCCCCGCTTCGTTTGGAGACCAGCAGCTCGAACTCGATGCCGGCGATCTGACCTGCAAGAGCGACGTCCGTGGAGAGCAGCGCGTCCGCAACATCAAGCTTCGGCGTTTCCTTCAACAACTGGACTGTGAGATTCCGCGCTTGGATGCGCCGAAGTTCGGTGTCCTCCTCATAGTCTTTCGCCAATCCTTCCCGCGATGGCATCGTCGGCAATCCGTCCAATACGCCGATCTGCAACGTCCAGAGGGCCATCTCGACATCCGCAACTCTGTCGAAGCGCCGTTCCTCGCGGATGTGTTCAAGCGACTTGAGATATGCCTCATAAGTTGCAGTTGGCTTCCGCCGAGGCCTGATGCCAAGCACGGTCTGTACGGGCGAACTCATGATTCCGAACCGCAATGGATCGATGAACCTGAGCACCACCGATGGCGCTCTTGAGTGCGTCCCGATCGAACGATCCGAACATGCTGGCGTCGAAGGCATCGTGGTCGTGGATCGCCTCGACGATCTCCCACATCGACGCCTGCCCAGCCCACATGCGCTTGACGTGGCTCTCCACCTTGGCGAGAGCCTGTCGTTTGCCATACCGAATCTCGGCAACCTGCCCATGCAAGCGCAGGCATCTGTGGAGGTAATTCTCTCGATCCGCCAACATCGATCTCCGCTAGTTCCGAACAACGCGCCAGATGATCCGCTCGCTCATCGCGCAACCACTCAGAGCAGCCGTGGTCGGGCGTCTTGCGAACGCACCAAAGTCGCCAAGGCGTCAAGAAAGGCGTCGTCGTAGTCTTCCTCCGCATGACGGTTGTTCCAGAGCCCAGCCGCACGAACAAGCCGTCTGTCGCTGTGGCGACCTAGCCATTGTGTCGACGGGACGTCGGCGGCACTGCTCTGTGCGTGACTGAGCAGGGCGATGGCGTTGCGCTCGATGCGGCCGCGCTCGCTGTGAGGGCCGGGGGCGTCCAGGACTTCCAGCCAGAGGAAAGGCATCTGCCCAACGTAGGCGCTAACCCGTCGCTCCAAGTCCGCTTCTGCCTCCCTGAGCGCCTCGCGAGACATGCGCAGTCGGTGCGCCGCCGTGCTCGGGTCAGGGTCCACGCCCCACGAGCGGGGGCGGTTGCAGTCGCCTCGCTGTGCAAGAGCAACGCCCACCAGCAATCGGAAAATCGAACCGCGGTGGTTGCCACGTCTGCCATCCGCTTGGCCACGGTGTTGGGACAACCGATTCCACAGCGTCGTCCGTGACTTGGAGGTCAACGCATGGGTGCCAACGCGTACAACGCGCTGACCGTTGCCAGACAGCCCACGCGCCTCGCCTAGCTCGAAGAAGAAGTACACGCCCCGTTGTGGCCATCTCATCCGACCGTCGCACGCCGCGAGCGTGCGGGTGCCGCCAAGCGCGTCTTCGAGTTGGCTGAGGAGGTCGTAGAACCGAACCGTGTCGGCAACGCGTTTGGCGGTGGACGTCTTCACCTGCGATCACGCACTTTGGCGGCGAAAGCGTTGACGCACTCGTAGTGCCAGTTGGTCCTAGTGGTGGTCTCGTAGCGCACTGTTCGGCAGTTTATGCCACGCGGCAGGTCCTTCGACTTGACGAAAGCCGTGCGCTGCCGAACGTTGGCGGTCAGGTTGCAGAAGAGCGGAAGGTAGTCCTTGCCGCCGAAGAAGAAGACGTGCTTGGCCGTGTCCTGCGGCAGCATCGAGAAGTCCCGATAGCGCCTGTCACTGGGCCTGCGCCGCTTGTAGGCAGCGGGTCCTTTGGCGCTCGGGGAAAAGGTGATGTCGTAGTTTGGCAGGAGGTAATGCGCCGCGACCAACCCCCAACCGGCAGAGAGGATGAACACATTGTCCGCGCCCAAAGCGTCAACCAAAGTGCGATACGCCGTGCGCATGTACAGCTGCCAGGCTGTTAGCAGCCCCCAAGGATTAGCGGCGCGACTGTTGCGGTTGTACGCTTCCAATCGCTCACGGTAGGTGTCGCCAGCGGACACCGAATCGTCCGGACGGGCATACCGTAGCGATCGGCTTGTTGGCGCTACTGCCGGATCGCCGACGAACAGCACTTTGCATCCGTCGTCGGCCACCAAGTGCCCGGCATCGCGCTTCTTGCTCGCGCATTGAATGACGCCGATTGCGCCGTCTCGAGAAACGTCAATGTTCATCCCTTTCCGGACCTCCTTACACGCCAACCGCGGCGAAGCACGCCGATGTAATCGCCAACACCTCTGCGCTCTCGCTCTTGACATCCCAAGGACGTCAGTTTCCGGGCCACCTCCCGGTATTTCATGGTCCGGATACAACAGTTTCACACCACAGTGGTTCCGCTGAGGCAGAAAGCCATGTGCTTTGCGGCAGGGAACGCCCTAGTGGTTCGATTCCAAAACACCATTTCTGTTGGCTGTTTAATGGCATGATGGCGGTGGCATTTGTGCAAAGCCCAAGGAGGGGACGGCAATGGTTGCGAAGAAGCGTGCGGCGTTGGAGTTGGCGGACGACGAGAGGCTGGAGTTGTCGGCGGTGTCGCGTTCGCGGACGGAGCCGCACGGTCGGGTGGAGCGGGCGCGGATGCTGCTGTGGTACGCGGACGGGGAGCCGATAGCGGAGATCATGCGGCGTTTGAACACGAACCGACCGAAGGTGGAGCGGTGCGTGGACAAGGCGCTGTCGGTCGGCGCGGTGGCGGCGCTGGAAGACCTGCCGGGACGGGGCCGGAAGCGGGAGATCACGGAGGAGGCGCGGGCGTGGCTGGTGTCGCTGGCGTGCCGCAAGCCGAAGGAGCTGGGCCACGCGCAGGAGTTGTGGACGATGGCGCTGCTGGCGGAGCACGCGCGGATGCACTGCCGCGAGGAGGGGCATCCGAGCCTGTCGTTGCTGGCGAAGGGCACGGTGTCGAAGATCCTGTCGGCGCAGGCGCTGCGCCCGCACAAGGTGGAGTACTTCCTGGAGCGGCGCGACCCCGAGTTCGACAAGAAGATGGCGCAGGTGCTGCATGTCTACCGGGAGGTGAAACTGCTGCGGGAGGGCGGGAAGGCGGGCGGGCCGCTGCGCGCCTACGTCTCCTACGACGAGAAGCCGGGCATCCAGGCGCTGGGGACGACGACGCCGGACCGGCCGCCGCAAGCGCGTTAAGATAAGCGGCACTCTGTAGTCCATTAGTCACCTGCCTAGTGTCGGGCCAACCCCCTTCAAGTGCGCCACATTATCCGTGCTTTTGCCCCAATGTAAACGGGGGGAAGGGCAGGGCAATCGCATTTGGAATCCCGCGCCTACTCGCGCTTGCCGGGCTTGGCGCGGCTTTAGTCAAAGGAAAGGCATCTGCCCAACGTAGGCGCTAACGTGTTTGGCGGTGGGCGTCTTCACCCTAGCCACGCAATGCCGCGGCGAAGGCGTTGACGCACTCATAGTGCCAGTTCCTCTTGGTGGTGGTCTCGTACCGCTCGGTTCGGCAGTTTACGCCGCCCGGTGGCTCTTTGGAGTTGAAGAAGGCGGTGCGCCGCGGAATGTCGGCGGTTAGGGCGCGCAGAAGAGCGGCAAGTAGCTTTTGCCGCCGAAGAAGAAAACATGCTTGGCCGTGTCCTGTGGCAGCATCGAAAAGTCCTGATAGTGCCCATCCTTGGGCCGCCGCCGATTGTAGGCATTGCTTCCTTTGGCGTTTGAGGAAAAGGTGATGTCGTACTTTGGCAGGAGATAGTCCGCCCTGACCAGACCCCAACCGGCAGAGAGGATGAACACGTTGTCCACGCACAACGCGCAAACCAAGGTGCGGTAGGCACTGGGCTTGTACAGCCGCCAAGCGGGTAGCAGCCGCCACGGATTGTCGGCGCGATTGTCGCGGTTGTATTGCTCCAATCGCTCGCGGTAGGCGTGGCCGGCAGGCGTCGCCTCGTCGGGGCAGGCATACACCGTAGCGACGGGCTTGATGGCGGTGCCTTTTCCGGATCGGCGACGAACAACACATTGCATCCGTCGTCCGCCACCAAGTGCCCCGCGTTCGGAGCTTTACTTCCCGCACACTGGATGACGCCGATCACATCGTTTCGACGAGTTAACGCACGTTGAATCATCGGTCCAAACCTCTTTGCGCTAAGATCGCTAAGCCTAAATCAATAACGAGTGTTCGGGGTTGTCGGGCCGTTCCCGCTCGATCTCACGATGCTGAGATGCCCTGTTGATCATATATGCGCGGAACGACGGGACGGCGAAGGACAGAACGCCATCTTCGGTGGTCGCCATTACTCCGTGGCACACGGCCGCAGCCACGGTCTCGTCGCCGACGATGCCCGACGCGGTCGCTCTCGTGACGATTTCCAGCTTGTTGCTGGCCATGTGCTCAACCAGTGGGTACAACCTTTCGGCAGAGCGCATGGCGGCCATGCGATTGACGTAAAACCGCTCCCTCAGCCTGCGTCCCTCTGCCAACACTTTGGCCATTGCAGCTTCGGAGTTGACCCCGTCGCCGGCGTCGAAGACGGTCGCGGCGGCTTCGATGTAGGCGTGGACGTGGGCCGGAAAGCACATGCTCGCCCGAGCGTAGGCTTCCGCGACGTCTTCGTTCACGCTGACGCCGATGTTGTTGAGGCCGTTGTGGATGGCGCTGTGCGCCTCGCCAAACGACAAGGGCTCCAGCCGATGATGAGTCATGCGCGAAATCCCGTGCTTGCTCAAAACGTCACCTGAGTGCTGCAAGCCCATCGCCACGACAAAGATTGGGCATCCGTGCTGTCCTTCGTGAAGTGTCCGCATCTGACTGGCGGAAGACGAGTCCAAGTTCTGCACCTCGTCCACTACGATCAACAGCGCTTTGCCTCGCCATCGTCGCAAGTTTTTCGTCGCGTTGAGCATATGGAAGAACTTCACATCCGGCCTGTGAGCGTCCACCGTAATGCCGCCCGACACGGCGCCAGCCACCCCTACGCGAGCGCCTGTCACCTTGCTGTCAATACCTGCCGCTCGCAAAAACTGGTCTTCCGATCCCATGGCGTCACCTATAAGAGCAATCAAACCCTCAGCCGACTCTGCTGCTTGCGTGCTGACATCCATGGTTTTGACACGCTTCGATTCGCGGCGACCAATGAAATGCTTGGCGAGTTGGGTCTTGCCCACCCCCGGAATGCCAGAGAACAGCAGCATGCCCTCCACCGCTGATCTGCTATCGCTCAACATGGCGTCCAAGCGACCATCCATAATGGACAGTTCCTTCCCTCGCCCCGCAAAATGGGGAGGAAATCCGCGTTCGCCGGCCAACTTGCTCAAAGCGGTTCCGGATGGCGTCATAGGTTCAACTCCGGGCGCCTACCGGCCGTTGCGGGGCGGACGGGCGCGCAACGCTTCCAGCTCAGCCGCCATCGCACTCGCGCGTTCCTCGGCAGCACGGGCTCTTTGCTCGGCAGCGCGGGCGTCTTCCGCCTGCCGAAGCTCGAACTCCTGGTAGGTTTCCAGCAGCCGGTTCGCGACCGGGTCGAACCAGCGCACCTTGCCCGCGTCCGGCCGCACGTTCTCGACCGGCGGCCACGGGTCGGTGTGGCACAGGCAGAGCCCCAGCGCCTCGCTGTGGATGCCGCGCATGCGCTTCCCCGCGACGCGCACGGCGCGCCCGGGAAGCGTCCGCCGCCGCCGCGACGGATTCACCGGAACCTCCGCCGGCTTCGGCCCCGCGTCACGATACGCCCACGCCTGCAAGCGCGGTTCGGCGCGGCCGTGCGGGTCGAACAGGAAGTACTCGCGCACCCCCATCGCCTCAAAGAGCCCTGCCTTTTCGTCCACGTCCTTGCGCCATGTGCCTTCGGACAGGATCTCCAGAACGAAATCCGGCGCCCGTCCTTCGTCCCAAACCGTGAACGAGCCGCGGTCGCGGCGCGGCACGCCGAACGCCACCAGCAGGTCCGGCGACAGGCGCCGCGCGGAGCGCCGGCTCGGTTTCGCGCCGTCGAAGTAGACCAGCAGCTCGTGCGCGACCAAGACGTCGCCGCGGTCGCGGTAGCGCCGCTCCAAGCCCGCGCGCAGATCCAAGCTGATCTGGTCTTGCGCGGTGTGGATGGCCGCGTCCTCCTCGTCCTCTTCCCACGGCAGGTCGCGCTCGGTGAGCAGGTGGTGCGCCGGCGGCCAGCCGTCGTGGGGTTCGAGGCCGCGCTTGGCGAACGCCTGCGCTAGCCAGTCCGGCAGATCGCAATGCACACTGGCTCCGAGTGGGCCGGCACCCGGCGGCGCGGTCCCCCTGGTGGCATCGGCGGGCAGGCGCGCGGGCTTGCGGGGTGCGGGGTCCTTTAGAACGGCTTCGGGCATCGTTTGCCTCCTGGCGGCCGGACGCCAAGGCGGGGCGAAGACCGCATTCGGGTGAGAGTAGCACGCCGTCCCGGCGCGGGTTCTGTCGGTGCGTTTGCGTCTGCGCTCGGTGTGCCATGGCCGCCTCGCGTCGGGCGCGAAAGCCGTCATTCTGGCAATGTCGCAACGCAAATGGATGTAAGCAATCTCTCGATCTTTTGTAGGAAATCCGCCCGGGCTATTCGCGTAATCCATGATCTCGACATCGCAGGGCCCGTCGTCGCTCCAGCGGAAGCAGATGCGCCACTGCGTGTTGATTTGCGGTATGCAAACTCAACAGTGCGCCCCGGCGGTGCGCAGAAACCGCGCCGCTAGGCGCGGGCCGGCGCCTTCGTCCTCGTGCTTGAAGAAGGCGAAGCCGCGCTTCGCGCCGGTGGCCACGCCGCGTTCGATCCACTGGGCGAGGTCGGCGTCGTCGTAGTCTGGGCGGCGCAGCCGAAAGTAGAGCCAGTCCACGGTGCCGTGGAAATCCGGCAGCGGCAGCTTGCCGTCGTCGGAGACGCAGATCGCCGCGCCGCGGCGGGCGAGGGTGTCCGCGGTTTCCGCGTCGAACCAACCGGCGTGGCGAAACTCCACGGCCGCCGGGAACGCTGTTGGCCAGGCGGCGAGAAACGCATCCAACAGGGCGGCGTTTTTGCGCAGATAGGGCGGTAGTTGAAACAGCACGCAGCCGAGTTTGTCGCCCAAGGTTTCCAGTAGTCCGGCGAGGTGGCGCGTCGCGTCTTCGCAATCGGCGAGCTGGGCCTGGTGGGTGATGCGGCGCGACGCTTTGATGACGAAGCGGAAACCCGCCGGCACGGCGTCGCGCCACGTTTCCAGCACGTTCGCCCGGGGCATGCGGTAGAAGGTGTTGTTGATCTCCACCGCCGGCAGGCGCGAGGCGTAGTGGGCCAGCATCGCGCCGGCGGCGATGTCCTCTGGGTAGAAGGCGCCCTTCCACTCCTTGTAGCTGTAGCCGCTGGTGCCGGCCAGCCATTCCATCGCTACGCCTCCGCCAGCCGCGTCGCGGTCGGCGCCGGGGAGGCTTCCACCGCTTTCCGGGTGCGTCGATAGCGCCGATCCGTTGCCGCCAACGCGCCGCCGAACGCCATCAGAAACGCGCCGAACCACACCCAGCGCACCAGCGGTTTGTGGTGGATGCGCACGCCCCACGCGCCGTCCGGCAACGGCTCGCCCAACGCCACGAACAGATCGCGCGCGAACCCCGGCGCGATGCCCGCTTCGGTCATCACTTGGCGGCTGGCGTTGTAGCGGCGTTTCTCGGCCACCAAGCGCGCGCCGCCGTCGGTGACGAAGACGCCTTGGTCGGCCACGTAGTTGGGCCCCGGCACTTGCCGCAGGCTCTCGAAACGCCATGTGACGTCGCCGAGCGTCGCGGTGTCGCCCGGCGCCATGCGCACATCCAGCTCGCTGGAGAACTGGCTGGTCACGCCGATGCCCACCAAACACACCGCGAAGCCGAGATGCGCCGTGGCCATGCCGATGTAACCCCGCGTCCAGTGTCCGCGCCGGCGCGCGCCATCCCGGGCCAGCACCGCCGCCACCCACGCGCCGCAGGCGATGGCGAGGGCGGCGCCGGCCTTCACCGTGCCGGCGAACACCAGCGGCGCCAGCACGCCGAGCGCCAGCGCGCCGATGGCCAGCAACCCCGCGTTCCTGAACAGCGCCAGCGGCGTGTGCTTCCAGCGCGCGATGGGGGCGATGGCCAGCGCCGCCGCCAGCACCAGCGCCAGCGGCACGAACACGCTGTTGAAATAGGGCGGGCCCACGGAGAGCTTCTCGCCGCCGGTGGCCGCTTCGTAGGCGAGCGGATACAGCGTGCCGATGAGCACCACCGCGAGCGCCAGCACAAGCAGCATGTTGTTGGCGAGCAACATGAGCTCCCGCGAAACGCCGGCGTACCGCGCGCGGCCGGCGGTCTTCGGCGCACGCATGCCGTACAACGTCAGCGCGCCGCCAACGGCGAGCACCAGCAGCAGCAGGATGAAGAGGCCCCGCGCCGGGTCCGAGGCGAAGGCGTGGACGGAGGTGATGACCCCGGAGCGCACGATGAACGCGCCCAGCAAGGCCAGCGAGAACGCGGCGATGGCGAGGAACACCGTCCAGCTCTTGAACACGCCGCGCTTTTCCGTCGCCGCAAGCGAATGCACCAGCGCCGTGCCCGCCAACCACGGCATGAACGAGGCGTTCTCCACCGGGTCCCAAAACCACCAGCCGCCCCAGCCGAGTTCGTAGTACGCCCACCAGCTGCCGAGGGCGATGCCGACGGTGAGAAACGCCCAGGCGAAGTTGGCCCAAGGCCGCGTCCAGCGCGCCCAAGCGGCGTCCAGCCGCCCGCTCTGCAAGCCCGCCACCGCGAACGCGAAGCTCACCGAGAAGCCGACGTAGCCGACGTAGAGCATCGGCGGGTGGATCAACAGCCCCACGTCTTGCAGCAGCGGGTTCAAGTCCTGCCCTTCCGCCGGCGCGCCCACCAAACGCGCGAACGGATTGGAGGTGCTGAGCAGGAACAGCAGGAAGCCGAAGTTGAGCAACCCCAGCACGCTGAGCGCACGCCCGTGCAAGTCGTCCGGAAGGCGCTTTCCGCCGGCGCTCACCGCGAACGTCCAGCCGGCCAGCACCAACGTCCAGAACAGAAACGAACCTTCGTGGGCGCCCCAGGTGGCGCTCAGCCGGTAGTCCCATGGCAACTCCGTGTTGGAGTTCCGCGCCACGTAGGACACCGAGAAATCGTTGACCAGGAACGCATAAGCCAGCGCGCCGAACCCGAGCGCCAAGAACAGCAACTGCCCGGAAGCGAGCCGCACGGTGACGTTCCGCCACGCGCCGCACACCGCGCTCAGCTGCCCAACCACCGCCAGCGCCAACGCCATGCACAGCGCGAGAATGGTTGCGAAGTGGCCGAGTTCGACGATCATTCAAGCCACCGCCAACGCTGCGTTGTGTTCCCCGGCGACCAAGCCGCACGGCGCCGCTCTCGCCCGCGTAACCGCCACTGGTGATTCCCCGGTTTGCCCCCAAGTGCCGCCATCGTAGCAGCAGGCGCGGGGCGATTGCCCGTCTCCGCGGGTTCGTTGTTCGCTGGCGCTTGAACCTCGCCGACGCCGTCCACATACTCGCCCCTGTCGCCTCCACCACGAAGCGTTGCAATGCGCCACGAGATCAGCAATGCCGCCAAGGTGCGTCTGCTCATGCGCCGCTTGGGCGAACGGGCCACCGGGCCGGGGCGCGTCTATCTGGTCGGCGGCGCCTCGGCGGTTCTGGTTGGCTGGCGGGAGACGACTGTGGATGTGGACCTCAAGCTCGACCCGGAACCGGGCGGCGTCTTCGAGGCCATCGCCCACGCCAAGGAGGAACTCCACATGAACGTGGAATTGGCGGCGCCGGACGACTTCATCCCGCCGCTCCCCGGCTGGCGCGAACGCAGCCCCTTCGTTGCGCGGCACGGCGTGGTGGATTTCCACCACTACGACTTCTACGCGCAGGCATTGGCCAAAGTCGAACGCGGCCACCCGCAGGATCTGCAAGATGTCGCCGCCATGCGCAAGCGCGGTTTGATCGAGTCGCGTCGACTGGTGGGGTTCTTCCGTGGCATCAAGAGCGACCTGTTGCGCTTTCCAGCCATTGACGCGGGCGTATTTGCGGACAAAATGCGCGTTGTCGCCGAGGAGCTGGAGGCCAAGTCTTGAACGCCGCCTTCCCCTTGGGCCGGAGCGCGTTGCGGGATTTGCCCGGCGCCGAATTGGTGCTCGCCGGGCTGGATGCCCTCGCCGCGATCGGCACCAACAGCGATGGCGAGAGCAGATCGCCCGCGCCAAGCCCCGAAGAACCGGCGGCGGGCGCTCCAAACGCGCCCGCGCCGGAGTTCCCGATCGAAGTGCTGCTGGTGGCCATTGGCGCACGCCGCCTGCGGCGCGCCGGTGTGCGCGTGCCCGAAGTTCCCGGCCTGCCCGATCAGCCCGAACTCGCGCTGTACGAAGCCGTCGCGCGGCAACACCCCGCCGGAGACGCGCACTCCCGCTACAACGCCCTTGTTCGCCGACTGGTGAGCTTCGAGCGCGCTGTTGAGGCGCTGGCGGCGGGGATGGCGCGGGCTGCTGCGAGCCGCTTGTAAGTCGATCTGACTTCGTCCGCCGCTACTGTGACGGAAACGTCAGGGTCGCGCCTTCGACGGTTCGGGAGACGGACGTTCGGGCGGTTCGGCGCGCACCAGCACTTCCTCGTACAACTCGTCCAGCCCCTGCATCAGGGACCACACCAAATCGGGGTTGAATGTCGAATACTCGTGGGCGATCTCGTGCCTTGCTGCGTGGTACTCATCCGACAGTCGTTGGCTCGCGTGTCCCGCGTTGGGGTGCGTGATCTCCCCAATCAACTCCAACAGCTTCGCGCACCCCGCCAACAGGATGGGGTTCGACTCCAGCTGGTCGCGGGACGCGCTGTCTCTGAACTGCCGCAGGTCGTTGATGGACTTCAACACCAGCGCCCGGCGTTCGCCGAAAGGTCGGCGGCTGTCCCTGGTTGTGGTCGTCACCACACCATGATCAAGTCGTCGGGCGCGGTCGTGTTGAGTGGGAAATGGAACGGCAGGCGAATGACGTCGACATGCCGGTTGAAGTGAACTTCCAACAGGCGGATGACCCTGACGCGGGCCATGCACTCGTACCCAGCGAACAGGATGGCGAGATCCACGTCGCTGGCGGGGGTGTCTTCACCACGGGCAACGCTGCCGAAGATGCCGACGCTAAGGACGCCGAGCAGCGCGAGTTCGCCCGACAGGTCGCGCAGAGTGGCCTCCACACGGGCGCGGGCCGGGGACGGCAGGCTGACGTGGCGGTTCGGACTCTCGATGCCCCGGCGCTCCTCCTCGGTCAGCGGTTGCGGAAAGATCATGTGCAGCGCGACGGGCTGGCGACGCCGGCGCGGGGTCGTCGCTTCGGGGACGGTCGCTGTTGCGGTGTTCACGGTTGGCTCCGTGCGGTGATTGTCGTCTGGCAATCATACTCCAGCACACCGGATGCGCTGGTACCGTCTTGTCCAATCCAGATTCCCGTTAATGTTAATGAGGCTCCAGAGGAAGCGCGGTTGGGCCATGTCGGGTAGCTGGCGCCAGGTCACCCACGTGGGGGGCACCAAGTCGATCTCGCCGCGTTTGTGCTTGGCCAAGGCGTCCGCGGGCCGGATCCATTGGTGCGCCTTGATCTCGCCGTCGTCGATGCGCACCGCTTGGTCGCCGGCGCGGGCGGCGAAGAACCATGTGGCGAACCGCACCGGCGTGCTCGGAGGCGGCGTCCAGTGGGCGAACCAGACGAAGGCGGCCGGGTCGACGTGTACGCCGGCTTCCTCGCGCGCTTCCCGGGCGGCGGCGTTGCGGGCACCGAGTTCCTTGTCGCCGCCGCGGGGATAATCCTCGGCGTCGATGCGTCCGCCTGGGAACACCCACATCCCACCGAAGGCGATCTTGGAGTTCTTGCGCAGCATCAGCACCTCCGGCCCTGCCGCGCCGTCGCGCAGCAACACCACGGTGGCCGCCGGCGCGGCCGGCCGCGTCTCCCGCGCCTGTGACGCGCCATCCACGTCGCCGTACATGTCGTTCTTGTGCTTGCCGTCGGCGCTTGGCATGGGATGTCCTTGGTGCGAGGGAGATGCGCGCATCATTCAACAGGCCCGCCGGGTGTGCAACTCCCGCGGTCCGGGCGCGCCATCAGCGCGACGAAGCGGTCGAACAGGTAGCCGCAGTCGCGCGGCCCGGGGCTGGCCTCCGGGTGGCCTTGAAAGCCGAAAGCGGGCGCGTCCACGCAGCGTATGCCCTGCACGGTGCCGTCGAACAGCGACGTGTGCGTCACTTCCACGGTGTTTGGCAGCGCGTCGCCATCCACCGCGAAGCCGTGGTTCTGGCTGGTGATCAGCACGGCGCGGGTGGCGAGGTCCTGCACCGGATGGTTCGCTCCGTGGTGGCCGAAGGGCATCTTCACCGTCTTGCCGCCGGCGGCCAAGGCGAGGATTTGATGGCCCAAACAGATGCCGAACGTGGGCACCTTGCGTTCCAGGAACGCCCGCGCGGAGTCGATGGCGTAGCGGCACGGTTCCGGGTCGCCGGGACCGTTGGAGAGGAACACGCCGTCTGGGCGGTGCGCCAAGGCTTCGCCCGCCGGCGTCTGCGCGGGCACGACGGTCACCCGGCAGCCGCGGTCGGCCAGCAGACGCAGGATGTTGCGCTTCACGCCGAAATCGTAGGCCACCACGTGCGGTCCTTGGCCGTCGGTCTTCGCGTAGCCGGCGCCGAGCGACCAGCCGCCTTCGCGCCACTCGCCAACGTCGGTTCGAGACACCACCTGGGCGAGATCCATGCCGGCGAGGCCCGGAAACGCCCGCGCCGCGGCGAGCGCCCGCTCGCCATCCGCTCCAGCGCCGGTGACGATGCAGCCGGCCAGTGCGCCTTTGGCGCGGATCAGGCGCGTCAGCCGGCGCGTGTCGATGTTTGCGATGGCGACGATTCCGGCGCTTGCCAGATAGTCCGGCAGCGCTTGTTCGGCGCGCCAGCTCGCGTGCCGCCGCGGGCAGTCGCGGATCACCAGGCCCGCCGCCCAGACGCGGGCGGATTCGACGTCTTCGGCGTTCACGCCGGTGTTGCCGATGTGCGGGTAGGTGAGCGTGACGATTTGGCGCGCGTAGGAGGGATCCGTGAGGATTTCCTGATAGCCCGTCATGGCCGTGTTGAAGACCACTTCGCCCACGGCGGAACCGGACGCGCCCACGGCCTCGCCGCGGAAGATGCTTCCGTCCTCCAGCACTAACAGCGCGGTCACGAGCTTTCCAAGTTGTGGCGGGCGCGAATCGCCACGCCGCCTTGAAGTGCGATCTTAACCCAGCTTCCGCTCGTCGGCGGCGTTCATTCATGTACGCGCAGCCCCGGCGTCACGCCCATGGACGCCGCCCAGTCCTCGATGCGCCGCGTGAAACGCGCCACCAGTTCGGGGTGTTGCGCAGCCACGTCCCGCTCCGAGCGCGGATCAACGGACATGTCGTAAAGGGCCGTCTCGCCGCTGTCGCGGTACCGGAGGAAGTGCCAGCGCGGGGTGCGGACGTAGAAGCCCTCGGCGGGCTGACCCATCGGGTCGTGGGCCGCGCGGCGCGTGTCCACATAGCCGATGAGCTCTTGCCGCTCGACGTATTCGGTTGCGTCGCGCCCCTCGAGCAGCAGCGGCGCCAGGGAGCGGCCGGGCAAATCCGGCGGCGCCGGCAAGCCGACGATGTCCAAGAGAGTCGGCAGCAGGTCCAAGGACGACACCAGGCTCGTTTCGTTGAAGCCCTGCCGCACGCGCCCCGGCCAGTGGAAGATCATTGGCGTGCGGAACGACAAGTCGTAGAGGCCGCTCTTGCCTTTCAGGCCGCCGTTGGCGTACAGCGCGTCGGTGCGGACGTCCGAGTTCGGCTGCTTGTACTCCACTTGCGCGTCCTGCTCCCAGCCGTTGTCGCCAACGTAGACGAACAAGGTGTCGTCCAACAGCCCGCGGCTCGCGAAGAAGTCCATCACCTGGCCGAGGCCGTGGTCCCACCAGCTGATGTTGGCGTAGTACAGCTTGGCCGACTCGCTGAGCGGCTTGTGGCGGTAGAGCTTGGCGTAGGTGTACGGGGCGTCGAAAGGCGTGTGCGGCAGCTGCGGCGCGAACCAGAGGAACAGCGGCCGCTTCGCGTGTCGGTCGACGAAATCGTGCAGAGGCGCCATCGTCCGGCGCAGCAGATCGTTGCCGGCGCCGCCCATCAATTCCGCGAAGAAGCCGTCCTTGCCGAACAGCGCCATGTTCCAACCGCCGCTCATGCCCTCGTTGAAGTGTCCGTTCTCGTAGGTGTCCTCCCACCACTTGCCGCCCTGCCAGCTCACATGGCCGGCCCGCGCCAAGAGCGACGGCAGCGTGTCGAACTCGCGCATGGCGGCGGCCTTTTGCCGCGCCTCCCAGGCGCGCTTTTGCGTGTCGTCCAAGGTGGCGTAGCGTGGATCCGCGCGCCGCCGGCGCGCCATGATTTCGTTTGCACGCAACACGTAGCGCACCGGGTGCAGGCCGGTGATGATGGAGCGGAGGGACGGTCGGCAGTAGGACGCCGTGACGTGCGTGGTGCCGAACGTGAAGCCGCCGGCCGCCAAGGCGTCCATGTTCGGCGTCACGACGTTGCGGTCGCCCATGAAGCCGAAATAGGGATAGCCGTGATCGTCGCCGATCAACAAGACGATGTTCGGCGGCCGGTCCGCGGCGCCAATGGGCGCGGCCGCCGCCAGCGTGGCGAAAACCACCAAAGCGAGGGATTGCTTCCAGCGCATGATTGCTCCTCTCCGGCGGGGTGCGGGTGGCGCAGCCTACACGCCGCCGCTGCCGGGGCGCTTCTCTTGCTCGAGGACGGTGCCGGCGAGATCCCGCAACGTGCCAGCTGCGATGGCCTCGCGCAAGCGCGCCATGAGCGCGTGGTAGAAGCGCAGGTTGTGCATGGTCATCAGCATGGCGCCGAGCATCTCGCCGGAGCGGTGCAGGTGGTGCAGATAGGCGCGCGAGAAGTTCACGCAGGCGGGGCACGGGCAGTTGGGGTCGAGCGGGCGCGGGTCCGCGCGGTGGCGGGCGTTGCGGATGCGCACCACGCCTTCGGACGTGAACAGGTGGCCATTGCGCGCGTTGCGCGTGGGCAGCACGCAGTCGAACATGTCGATGCCTTGGCAGACGCCGAACACCAAGTCCGCCGGCGTGCCCACCCCCATCAGATAGCGCGGCTTGTCCGCCGGCAGCAGCGGGGCGGTGTGGGCGAGGACGGCGTTCATCTCCTCCTTCGGCTCGCCCACGGACAGGCCGCCAACGGCGTAGCCGTTGAAGCCGATGCGCGTGAGCGCCTCGACGCTTTGCGCGCGCAGGCGCGGATGCATGCCGCCTTGCACGATGCCGAACAGCAGGCTCGGGTGCTCGCCGTGGCGCACCCGGCCCCGTTCCGCCCAGTCCATGGAGAGCCGCAGCGAGGCGGCGGCCTCGGCTTCGCCGGCCGGATAGGCGGTGCATTCGTCGAACGACATCACCACGTCCGCGCCCAGGTTGTGTTGCGCGTCGATGGAACGCTCCGGCGTCAGCTCCACCAAGTCGCCGTTCAACGGCGAACGAAACACCACGCCGCGCGCGTTCACTTTGGCCCGTTCGCGCAGGCTGAACACCTGGTAGCCGCCGGAGTCGGTGAGGATCGGCCCGCTCCAGCCCATGAACTCGTGCAGGCCGCCGAGCGCGCGCACCGCCTCGTCGCCCGGTCGCAACATGAGGTGGAAGGTGTTGCCGAGGAGCACTTGCGTGCCGGCGTCCACCAGGGCGGCGGGCGTCATGCCTTTCACCGCCCCGTAGGTGCCGCACGGCATGAACACCGGCGTTTCCACCACGCCGTGGCGGGTGGTCAGGCGCCCGCGGCGGGCGGCGCCGTCCACGCCGAGCACTTGGAAGGTTGGCAAGAGGTTCGGCCCCGCCATGCGCGGATCGCCACCCGACAAGGGACGGCGTCCTACGGCGTGCGGCCCGGCGCCGCGCCGGCGGCGCGTTCGCAGGCCCCGGTTTCCCGTGCGCAGAACATGGCGTCGCCATAGCTGAAAAAACGGTACCGCCGCGCCACCGCCTCCGCGTAGGCGCGCCGCACGCGGTCGAATCCGGCGAAGGCGGACACCAGCATCAGCAGCGTGGAATCGGGCAGGTGGAAGTTCGTGACGAGCGCGTCCACGGCGCGGAAACGGTGGCCCGGAGCGATGAAGAGCCGCGTCTCGCCTTCGTCGTCGCCGCTCTGGGCCGCCGCTTCCAAGGCGCGCACCACCGTTGTTCCCACCGCCACCACGCGCCCGCGCCGCGCCGCCAACGCGCGGCGTGTGGCGGGCGGAATCCGGTAGCGCTCGGCATGCATGCGGTGGCGTTCGATGGCGCCCGCGCGCAGCGGCTGAAACGTGCCGGCGCCAACGTGCAGGGTGAGGCGGGCGACGGCGACGCCCTTGGCGGCCAGGCGCGCCAGTAGCGCCTTGTCGAAATGCAGGCCGGCGGTGGGCGCGGCCACGGCGCCGGCGTGGGCGGCGTACACCGTTTGATAGCGCTCCTCGTCGTGGGCGTCCGCCGGCCGGTCGATGTACGGCGGCAACGGCACGCGCCCGTGGCGCGCGAGCACCTGCGCCACCGGCGCGTTGAAGTCGAGCAGGTGGAACTCGCCGCAACGCCCCAGCACGTCGATGGCGACATCCCGCACGAAGAGTCGCCGGCCGGCGCGCAGCGGCTTGCTCGTCCGCGCCTGGCACAGCGCGCGGGTGGCGTCCAGCACGCGCTCCACGAGCAGTTCCGCGCGGCCGCCGGAGTCCTTGCGCGCCAGCAGCCGCGCCTTGATGACGCGGGTGTCGTTGAGCACCAGCAGGTCTTCCGGCGCGAGCAAGTCCACCAGAGCGGGGAAGCGGCGATGCAGCATTTCGTCGCCGCGCAGCACCAGCAGCCGACTTTCCGTGCGCGTCGGCGGCGGACGCTGGGCGATCAGTTCCGGCGGCAGGGCGAAATGGAAGTCGGCGCTGCGCAGCGGCGCCGCCGCCGGGTCCGTGGTGGGGCGCGAAGCCACTCGCTCCGCGCTTATGGCGCCTCGGCGGGTGGTGCGGCCGAGGGCTTCCACTGCAGCACTTTCCCGTTCCCTTGGACGGAGGTCTTCACCACCGGCGTTCCGCGGTAGGTGACGCGCCCGTTGCCGGTGATGGACGCCGCCAGCTCCCGCTCCGGCCACACAAACGCCTGGCCGTTTCCCTGCACCCTCACGTCCGCCGCTTGCGCACGGAGCTCGCTGCCGCGATACAGCCCGGACCCGTTGATCTCGATAGCCGCTTCCCGCACTTCGCCGGCGACGCTGACGTTGCCGGAACCGGACACCTCGCAGCGCAGGACGTCCGCCAGCAGGCGTGACACCTGGATGCCGCCGGAACCACCGACGCCGATTTCCGCCGCCGCCACGCGCAGGCTGCCGGCGCGGATGGCCCCGGAACCGGACACGCGCAAGGACAGGCCGTCGCTGGTCACATCGCCCAGCGCCGCCGTGCCGCTTCCCGCGACGCGCACGGCGCGCAGGGCGGGCAGGGTGACGCGGAACTCGATGGGCACCGTGGGGCGCACGCCGTCCACCCAGTCCACCTCGCGTCCAAGCACGAGCACGTCGTCGTACACGGACACCCGCAGCGACGGCAACACGTTGTCGTCCGCCGATGCGGACACCGCGTAGCCGCCCTCGGACACGACCAAGCGTCCCGCGCCGGTGAAGGCGACCTCGGTGAAGTCGCGCACGGCATACGTCTCGACCGCCACCGCGCCCGAACCTTCGCCTGTGTAGCAGCCGGCCAACGCGGTGATCGCGATTCCCGCACTTAGCGCGCCTAGCCGCATTTTCCGCTTCTCGCCCACCATCCGCTGCGTAAGCGTGCGAGTGTACCGCTTCGCCGGGGACGCGCCGCAGGGCATGCGCGAGGCGACATTGCGGCGATGTCTGCCGGCGCGGCGGGTTTTTCTCGCACACGCGTTGGGCGCCGTTTGTGGTCTGCTGCTCCCGTTCCAGCTTTCACGGAGACACCGCCATGCCCAGTGCCGAAAACGCCAACATGCTCTCCGTCACCATGGACGACGTGGCCGTGCTGCATGCCGCCTACATGCCGTTCGTCAGCGGTGGCGGGATTTTCGTCCCCACCACGCCCCACCACGCGCTTGGCGACGAGGTGTTCTTGTTGCTCGGCTTGCCGGGCGACCCGAATCGCATTCCGGTGGCCGGCCGCGTGGTTTGGATCACGCCGGAAGGCGCGCGTGGCGGCAAGGTGCCGGGCATCGGCGTGCGCTTTGACGACCGCGACGACGTGGCGCGCAAACGCATTGACGACATTCTGGCGGCCGCCGCCTTGGAGTTCGACGAGAGCGAGACCTACACCCTGTAAGCGGGGCTTTTTTTCATGCGAGGGGCAAGCCCCTCGCGCACCCCCGCTGAGGGCTCTCATGCGAGGGGGCGTCTCGTGGCCGAGCCGTCGCCCCTCGCGCTCCCCCGCTGAGGGCTCTCTTGCAAGCGCGGCGGCCCGGCCAGCCGAAAGAGCGGCCAAAGGCGCACCCAAAGCGACACTAGGCGTTGCAATTGCATGGGGCGGCTCAAGCTGGTGTTCAACAGGGCGATGCGCCGCGTCGTCGCCAAGTCGTCCGCGAAGTGGAGCGCTGCCGTCGTGTCGCGCCCGGCCAGCCGGCGCAGAAGCCAGCACACGATGCGCAGCCAACGGCCAACGAGATCCGCCAAGTCCGCATCGCGGTGCGAGTCGACGAATCGCTTGGCCGCGGCCGGTGCGCCAGCCGCCGCCTCCAACGCCGGCCAAAGCGGCGTTTGTTCGCTGTTGACGGCCTCCAGCACGGCAAAGGGGGCGCCGCCGTATTCCACGGCGAAATAGGCGCCGGCGTCCGCCGCCACGCCTTGCGCGAGCAGCCATTCCAGCAAGGCGTCGTTGGCGACCGGGCGGATGGCGAACCGTTGGCAGCGGCTGCGCACGGTGGGAAGAAGCCGCCCCGGGTTGCCCGTGGACAGGGCGAGAAAGCTCTCCGCGGGCGGTTCCTCGAGCGTTTTCAGCAGCGCGTTGGCGGCGTTCAAGTTCATCTTGTCCGCGTCTTGGATGACGGCGATCTTGCGCCCCGCCAGTTGCGGCGTCTGCACGAGGAAGTCGATGGCGCGCCGAACCGCATCGACTTTGATGACATTCTTCTCAGGTGCGATCCAGCGCAGGTCCGGATGCGCGACCTCGCTTGCCGTCTTGTTCGCCGCGGGCACCAAGTCCATGAGATCCAACGCCAGCGCGTTGGCGACGCGGTCCGTGCCCCAGCCGCGCGGCCCCTCAATGAGCAGGGCGTGGGGCAAGCGCTCCCGCCGGGCGCGAAGTTGCTCCAGTACGGGCTGCAACCACGGAGCCCTCAGCGGGGGTGCGCGAGGGGCGACGGCTCGGCCACGAGACGCCCCCTCGCCTGGAAGATCCTCGGTCATGCGAGCCCCGAACGATCCAATGGCGGGATCGCGTAGTGCTCGTCTAGGCGCACGGGGCCGGCTGTGCTGAAGAAGCGCATGGGCGACTACCGTCCCTGCTGTTCGCCTACTCGCCGCCGGCCTCTTCCAACATCACCAGCAGCGCCCCGTTGTCCACCTGGTCGCCTTCGCTCACATGCAGTTCCTTCACGCTTCCGTCGAACGGGGCGACGATGCGGTGCTGCATCTTCATCGCTTCTAGGATCAGCAGCAGTTGCCCCTCGCACACGTCGTCGCCTTGCTGCACGTGGGTGGCCAGGACGTTGCCGGGCATGGGGGCGGTGAGGCCGCCTTTGATCTCCAACAGGCTTGGCGGCGGCAGGCGGGGGAGTTCGGTGAGTTCCACGTCGAAATCCGTGCCGTGGATCAGCCAGCGATCTTCCAAGCCGGTGATGGCGAGCTGCAGGCGGCGGCCGTCGATTTCCAAATCCACCTGCCCGCCTTCAACGCCGAAGACCGCCACGGTGCGCGGTTCGTCTTCGCCGAGGGCCACCTTGAAGGTGCCGTCGCGTTGGGAGCGGTAGCTCACGGCGATTTCGTCGTCGCCGTGGCGGAACTTCGTGCGTTCCGGCGGCATCAGGGAGTTGCGCCAGCCGCTGCGGAAGGCGGCCAGCACCTTGGCGCTTGCGCGGTGGGCGGCTTGGGCGACCATGGTGGCGGCGATCACGGCGTCCGAGAGGGATTGGGCGTCGAGTTCTCTGCGCCGTGGCGGATCGATGCGTTCGATGAAGTCCGTGGTGGTGTCGCCGGCCAAAAATGCCGGTTCGCGCAGGGCGGCGACGAGGAAGTCGCGGTTGTGGCGCAGGCCTTGCAGCGCGGTCTGCTCCAAGGCGCGGGCGAGTTTGGCGGAGGCTTCCCGGCGGGTGAGGGCGTGGGCGATCACCTTGGCGATCATCGGGTCGAACTCCACGGAGACTTCGCTGCCGGATTCCACGCCGGAATCGAAACGGGCCAAGCCGCCGGGCGCGGGACGCCAGACCTCAATGGTGCCCGGGGAAGGCAGGAAGTTGCGCGTGGGGTCTTCGGCGTAGAGCCGGGCTTCGATGGCGTGGCCGTTGATGGCGAGATCGTCTTGGCCGTAGCCGAGTTCTTCGCCTTCGGCGATGCGCAGTTGCTCGCGCACCAGGTCGAGTCCGGTGATCTCTTCGGTGACGGGGTGTTCCACCTGCAAGCGCGTGTTCACTTCGAGGAACCAGAAGTCGTCGCCGTCGAGCAGAAACTCCACCGTGCCAGCGCTGGCGTAGCCGATGCGCTTGGCGGCGGAGACGGCCGCCGCGCCCATTCGCGCCCGCAGCTCGGGGCCCACGGCCGGCGAAGGTGCTTCCTCTATGATCTTCTGGTGGCGCCGTTGGATGGAACACTCGCGCTCGAACAGGTGTACGACGTTGCCGTGTGTGTCGCCGAGAATCTGAATCTCCACATGGCGCGCGGCCGTCACCCAGCGTTCCAAGAACAACGTGTCGTCGCCGAAGGCGGCACCGGCTTCTCGACGGGCGCCGGTGATGGCGGCGTCGAGTTCGTCTGGGGATTCTACCACCCGCATGCCGCGCCCACCGCCGCCGGCGGACGCCTTCACCAGCACGGGATAGCCGATCTCCTTGGCGGCGGCCTGGAAATCCTGACCGATGTGAACGTGCAAGCGCCGCTTGGTCACTAGCCAGCGTAGCGTGCCCGCCACTTCCGTATCGGTCATTCGCTTGCCGTTGGGGCGAATGAACCCCGCTCCGTCGTTAAGAGCGGCCACCTTGGCGATGATGGTCTGACCGGAAGCTGTGTCCCCCGCCTCCTCCAGCGTTCTGTACACGGCCTCGATGATCGAACCTGACTTGGGAACCAGATCATAGGGGGGACGCATCAGATACACCGCCGCTCGCGGACGACCGTCAATGTGCGGCAAAGCGGTGTGTCCGGTTGCCGCACCCGCTCCGTTCAACTCTAGCGCCGGCAGCGTTGGCACGTCGGCTTCCCGTATCAGACGCTTGGCCGCCAGCTTGTCGCCCATCTGTCGTATGGCGTCCGGCGACGGGCCCACCCAGCGCATCCCCGCGTCGATCACCGCTTGAGCGAAATCCGCGTTCTCCGAGAGGAAGCCGTACCCGGGATGCACGGCGTCGGCACCCACGCGATGGCAGGCGCTGAGCACTTTGTCGAGATTCAGATAGGTCTGCGCGGAAGTGGTGCCGTTCAAGGCGATGGCCGTGTCCGCATCGCGCACGAAGGGCGCCCCAACGTCGCTGTCCGCGTAGATCGCCGCCGTGGAAATGCCCATCTCGTGGGCACTGCGGATAACGCGCCGGGCGATCTCACCGCGATTGGCGACGAGCAGACGGCGAATGGGTTTGACGGTCATGTTAACTCCAGCCTTGGAAGTAGTCGTTGTTTTGCGCCGACATTAACGCCTAAACGACAGTTTTCCAGATCCATCATCAGGGGAACTCCTTGTTACGGGTACACCCGCGGCACCTAGTCGAACCAGCCATTGAAGATGCTCCCCGTGTCTACAGGTTCTGCCGTCTTGGCGCAGGCTTCCTTGCTTGCGGAGTATGTCCAGTGCGTCAGATCCCACGAAAATACGGCGTTACGAATCTCCCATCGGCCCTTCCACCCATTTGAAGTGGAGGCCTCCTGCGTCTGCACCAACGCATCGAGCTGCACACGCAGTTCGCCATCCGGTGCGGCTTCATCCAAATCCTGCACTGGCGCAACGACGCATTTATCCGAGCCCGAGCACACTTTGGAGGTGGAGGTCGTTTGAACGTGACCACTAAGGAGTTCGACGACCTCGGGAAGTTCATAGCTCACGTCCGATCTCGCCTCCTTGGCGTAGAAGTCACTGACGGCGATATGCAACGAATACGTTGGTTCGACCTCATCAAATCTGGCAACAAACCCAACGCGGGTGCGGACATCATCTACCGATGGCTCCCCCGGCCCCACCACTACACAGACGACTTCCTCATGGAGCTCATCCACTATCCCCACATAGGCCCAGTCGCTTGCTCTAACCGAAGTAGCTGCCAATGCTGTTGCGATCGCAAATAATGCCAACGTAAAGTTGCGGCAGGGTCGGTGCGCCACAGCTAAGCAAGTGGCCACGCTCGCGGTGCATGTAACGATCGATCTCATCGGGGAATCCTGTACCGGATCAGCAAGTTAGCACCTCGACCGCTACATGGTGATTGCAGCACCTCGTCATGGCGGCCCTTCGCGTTCCACATCACTTGGCAGCAAGTCGGCATCCGATGATTATTGCTAGGGTAACCGCCAAGTTCGGCATGTAGGTCGCCGGACCGAATGTCCACCAAGTCCCTTCCGGCCGCGGCCGCTGACTCGAACTTTCTCGCCAAGCGCTCGTGAAAAGTCGGCTGCGGTGGGCATCGTCTCGCCTTCCACGACGACACCGGCGACCACAAAGCGGTGGCGTTTCACATCCGCCACGTTCCAAACTCCTTCGTCCCCTGCACCACGTTGTTGTGGCAGGCCGAGAGTGAAATCCCGATGAAATCCCGGGTGTCCCGCGGATCGATCATCGCATCATCCGCCACCCGCGACGTGGCGAACAGTCCCTTCGACTGCTCTTCGAGTTGCAGTTCCATGCGGGCAACCCGAGCGCCGTTGGCTTCCTCGTCGAACTCCAACCCCCGGCGCTTGGCCGCTGCCCGCTGCACGATGGTCATCACGCCGGCCTGCTGTTTCGGCCCCATCACGGCGATCTTGGCGGTGGGCCAGGTGTAGGCGAAGCGGGTGCCGTAGGCGCGGCCGCTCATGCCGTAGTTGCCGGCACCGTAGGAGGCGCCGACGATCACGGTGATGTGCGGCACCGTGGAGTTGGAGACGGCGTTGATCATCTTCGAGCCGTTCTTGGTGATGCCGCGCTGCTCGAAGTCCGTGCCGACGATGTAGCCGGTGATGTTGTGCAGGAACAACAGCGGCACGTCGATCTGGTTGCACAGCTGGATGAACTGGGACGCCTTCTCCGAGGATTCGGACATCAGCACGCCGTTGTTGCCGAGGATGCCGACGGGGTAGCCGTGGATGGAGGTCCAGCCGCACACCAGCGTCGGGCCGTAGAGCGGCTTGAACTCCTCGAAACGCGAGCCGTCCACGGTGCGGGCGATCACCTCCCGCATGTCGAAGGGGATGGTCAAGTCCTCGCCGAGGATGCCGAGCAGTTCTTCGCTGTCGTACACGGGCGGGTCGGCAGGCAGCGTCGGCCCCGGGCCCTGCTTACGCCAGTTCAGGTGCGCCACCACTTCCCGGCACAGGCGGATGCCGTCGAGTTCGTCTTCGGCCAGGTAGTCGCCGAGGCCGGACTTGGTGGTGTGCATCAGGGCGCCGCTTAGCGTTTCGCCGTCGGCGTCTTCGCCGGTGGCCATCTTCACCAGCGGCGGGCCGCCGAGGGAAACCCGCGCTTGGTTGCGCACGAAGATGTTGTAGTCGCTCATGCCCGGCTGGTAGGCGCCGCCCGCCGTGGAGACGCCGAACACCACGGAGATGGTGGGAATGCGCATCTTCGAGAGCTCGGTGATCTCGTAGAACAAGCGCCCGGATTCGGCGAAGTGGCCGGTGGCGCCGCGCATCCCTTCCAGAAGGTATTTCGTGTACGCCTCGCGGTCGTCGATGCTCGGTGCTTGGCTTGGCCCGCCGCGCCCGCCGCCGCCGCGCAAGTCCGCCCCCGCGGATTCCACGAACTGCACATAGGGCATGCGGTTCTCGCGGGCGATCTCCAAGCCGCGCATCAGCTTCTTGGAGTTGAAGTGGTTCATCGCCCCCGCCTGCACGGAGGGGTCGTGGCCCAGAATCACGCACTCGACGCCGGAGATCACGCCGATGCCGACGATGAAGCCGGAGCCCAGGTTGAAGTGGGAGTTCCAGGCCGCGAGCGGGCTGATCTCCAAGAAGGGCGAGTCCGGATCCAACACATGCGCCACCCGCTCGCGCACCGCCATCTTGTTGCGCGAGCGCAACCGCGCCATCGCTTCCTCGCCACCGCCCTTGGCGGCTTCGGCGTAGAGCTCGTCCAAGAAGGCGAGCTTCGCCAGCATCTCGGAACGGTTCTTTTGGAACTGCTCGCCCTTGGTGTCGAGCCGGGATTGGATGACGGACATGTGCGCTGTCAACCTCCGCCTAGATTTCGAAAACCTTCTTGTAGGCAGGCCGGGTGGTCACCAAATCCCAGTACCGCTTCACGTTCGGCGTGAACACCTCGTCGATGTCCAAGGAGTTCGCCAACACCACGCAATAGACGATGCAGATGTCGGCGATGGTGAACCGGTCCGCACAGAGGTACTGCCGATCCTCCAACGCCCGCTCCACGCTCCTCATGCGGTGCAGGAACCACCTGCGGTAGTCGCTCGCCACTTGCGGATTGCGTTTCTCCTCCGGTTCCAGGCGCGTGTAGCGCAGCACCAGGGTCTGCGGGAAGGTGAGCGTGGCGTCGCTGCGGTGCAGCCAGTTCAGGTAGTTGCCGTAATCGGCCTCCTCCTTGCCGACAGCCAGTTCCGTGGGGCCGTACTTGTCCACCAGATACTGGCAGATGCCGGCGGATTCGGTCATCACCAAGTCGCCGTCCGTCATCGCCGGCACGGTGCCGAGCGGGTTCACCGCCAAGTATTCCTTGCGCAGGTAGCGCGGCGGGAAAGGCATCACTTCCACCTCGTAGGGCAACCCCATCTCCTCCAGCGTCCACAGCGGGCGCATGGAGCGGGCGCGGGTGCAGTGGTAGAGCTTGATCATCCTTCCGAAGAGCCCTCAGCCAAGGTGCGCGAAGGGAACCCCTCGCAAGAAAGAACCCCCGAACGCACGATCACCGCACTGTACCATGCGGCGTTCGGAACGCGAGAATGAAGGCCACGATCCACCCGATCACCGTCCAGCCGAGCAGCAGGTTCACCACGAAGCACAACCCGGTGGGCGCGCGCCGCACCAGCGCGAGGCTCGTCGGCAGCAAGTAGCCGAGGGTGAGCACGGAGAGAAGGATGGCGGTGAGCGTTCTCACGCCGTCGCCCGCTCGCCGTCGATCAGGGCGCTGCCCTGCTGCCAAGGCGCGATCTGCCCTTCGTACACCGCCGGGCCCTTGCGGAAGTGCGCCGCCTCGTCCAGCGTCTCCACGAACGGCATGTTGAGCGGATAGAGGGCTTGCTCTTGGCGCGGCCGCGGCCCGCCCTTGGAGACGTGGCCCCACAGCGGATGCCCAACCACCTCTTCGGCGATGGCGGCGGCTTCGATCAGCTTGTCGAGGTCGTAGCCCGTCTCGATGCCCATTTCGTGGCACAAATGCACGAAGTCCTCGGTGGGAACATGGCCCGCGGCGCGGCCGTTGCCGCAGTACGGGCAGCCGCCCATGCCGCCGATGGAGGTGTCGAACTCGGTGGCGCCCAGGTTGAGCGCCTCGAAAAAGCTGGCCATCGTGGCGCCGCGGGTGTTGTGCAGATGCATGTGGAAGGTCTCCACCTCCGGCCAGCGCTCGCGGATGGCGGTGATGGTCTCGCGCACCTCGTGCGGCATGTTCCACCCCATCGCGTCCAGGAACGACACGCGCTTCACCGGAATGCCGGCCGCCTGCCACTTGCCGACCATCAGCGCGAGCAGCTCCATGCGCTGCGCGAGAGAGAACGCGCCCTCGAAGTTGGAGCCGAACGGATTGCCGATGGCGACGGAAGCGCTTTCGGCGTTGGCGGCCTTGGCGCCCGCCACGGCGCCGTCGATGCCGGCGATCTGCTGCGCCTGCGTGCGGTTGTAGTTGCGCCGGGCGAACGAATCGCACAGCTCCACGTGGCTGGCGAACCTGCGCCCGCGCACGTCGATCTTAGGATAGTAGGCGTCCGCCCGGTCAAAGCCCTTCTTGTTGAACACCGCCGCGGTGTACTTCACGCCGGGTTTGGGCACGAACCGCTCGGCGATCTCGTCGATGCAGGCCATCGACGGCGTCCACTTCGGATGGGCGAACGAGCCGATGGAGATCACCTTGGCGCCCGTCTCGCCCAGCGCGTCGAGCAGCCGCAGCTTCTCGGACACCGGGATGTCCGGGCTTTCGATCTGCAAGCCCTCGCGCATCGTGTCGTCGGTGATGGTCACGCCCTTCGGCAGTCGATTGGTCATGTCGCGTCCTTCCCGTGATGGCCCGTGATGGCCCGTGGTGGTCACTCAGCTTTCAGCGGCACAGCATAGCAAACAGGCCGCGCGGCACCGTGCGCCCCGCGGCGGTGCGCCGCCGCACCGTTCTCGCCGGTCTCCATCGCGTATATGATGCCGTCTCATGGAGACGCGCCCACGGAGATAGCGACTCGCGATGAGCTACACGGATGCCGAGCTCGAGGCGATGATGATCGATCTTGAGTCCGACTTGGTGGAGCGCAAGGAATCGGCGCAAGACGGGAGCAAGATTCGCCGCAACATCTGCGCCTTCGCCAACGACCTGCCCCGCAACAGCAAGCCGGGCGTGCTGCTCATTGGCGTTCGGGACAACGGGTCGTGCGCGTCTTTGCAGGTGGACGACGCCTTGCTCACGCGCTTGGCGAACATCCCCAGCGAAGGACAGATCCTCCCCCTGCCGTCGATGACCGTGCAGAAACGAATCTTGCGCGGCTGCGAAGTGGCCGTGGTCGCCGTGGCACCATCCTCGGAGCCGCCGGTGCGGTTCCGAGGCCGCGTGTGGGTGCGGGTGGGCCCCTCGGTGCGCGAGGGGTCCGTGGCCGACGAGAGAAACCTCGCGGAACGCCGCCGGGCCAGCGACCTTCCCTTCGATTCCAGACCCGCCGACGGCGCCAGCCTTGCGGCGTTGGACACGGACTTCGTGCGCGACCACTACCTGCCGAACGCGATCGACCACGACGTGTTGCAGCGCAATACCCGCTCCTTTGATGAGCAACTGCATTCGCTGAGGCTGGCGCACGACGGCGTTCCCACATGGGGCGGACTGATCGCGTTCGCCACCGACCCGCTGGCGTTCGTTCCCGGCGCATCGGTGCAATTCCTGCGGCTCGACGGCAAGGTGGTGACGTCGCCCATCGTCAACCAGCGAACGCTCGCTGGCCGGCTTGACGACGTCGTGCGCCAACTGAACGAACTGCTTTCCCTGAACATCGCCGTCTCCGCCCAAGTGGCGGGCTCGCTGCGCGAGCAGCACCACCCGGAGTATCCCCTCGACGCTCTGCGGCAGCTCGCGCACAACGCCATCATGCACCGAAGCTACGAAGGCACGCACACCCCGGTGCGCCTCTACTGGTACGCGGACCGCGTGGAGATCGCGAGTCCCGGCGGCTTGTACGGGCGCATGACTCCCGAAAACTGCGGCCAAGGAGACACCGACTACCGCAATCCGCTGCTTGCGGAAGTGATGGCCAACCTCGGCTTCGCGCAGCGCTTCGGCCTCGGCATTCCGTTGGCCAAGAAAGCGCTCCTCGAAAACGGCAACCCACCGCCGGAGTTCCATTTCGAGCAACACCTCGTGACCGCAACGGTGCGAGCGGGCAGCGCATCTGGGCAACGCGAGGCGGGATGGCAACAGCCATGAAGAGCGTCGCCGTGTTCAACAACAAGGGCGGGGTGGGCAAGACGTCGCTGGTCTACCACTTGGCGTGGATGTACGCGAGTCTGGACTACAACGTGGTGGTTGCGGATTTGGATCCGCAAGCCAACCTGACCACCATGTTCCTGAACGACGACCAGCTGGAGACACTGTGGAAGGAGCAGGAGTCGAAAACCATCCACGCCTCGTTGCAGCCGCTGTTGGGGGGCACGGGCGATGTGGCGGTGCCGCACTTGGTGACACCCGCAGCGGGCATCAATCTGGTGGCCGGGGACATGAACCTCTCCGCTGCCGAGGACGAGCTTTCTAGCCAATGGCCGGACTGTCTGGACGGCAAGGAAAGGGCGTTTCGCGTTCTTTCCGCGATCTGGCGCGCCCTGTGCATGGCTGCGGAAGCCGCGAACGCGGACTTCGTTCTGCTCGACGTCGGCCCGAACCTCGGCGCCCTCAACCGCGCCGCGTTGGTGGCCGCGGACCATGTGGTTGTGCCGGTGGCACCGGATCTGTATTCCCTGCAAGGCTTGCGCAATTTGGGTCCGACGTTGCGCAAGTGGCGGAAAGAGTGGAAGGAGCGGCGCAGACGCAACCCGGTGGAAGATTTGCCCATGCCTCCCGGCGCCATGAATCCGGTCGGCTATGTGGTGCTGCAACACGCTGTGCGGCTGGACCGCCCGGTCAAGGCGTATGGGCGTTGGATGGCGCGGATTCCCAACGCCTACCGCGAGCATGTGTTGGGCAAGAAACCGGCATCAAGGATAGTCGCCGCAACCGACGACAAGCATTGCCTATCCACGCTCAAGCATTTCCGGAGCTTGATGCCGCTCGCACAGGAAGCGCGCAAGCCGATGTTCGCGTTGAAGCCCGCCGACGGCGCAATCGGTGGCCACACGCGCGCCGTGGCGGATTGCTATTGGGACTTCCGAGCCCTGGCCTGCGAGATCGCGCAACGTTGCGACGTGCCCGCGCCCACTCCGTGAGCAAAGCTGCCATCGTGTTGCAACTGCCGCGTTCGGCACGGATCGGTCGCCGTTGACACAGTCCCGATCAACGCGCCACACTTCCGTGCATCGAAACCCGTAATGCAAGTGTTGGAGACGAGTTCATGAAGCACACGAAGCATGTCCGCACCTTCATCGTGCGGTCGCTCATGGTCGTTGGCGGAGTGCTTGGCCTTGGGGCGCTGCTCACCGTCCCCGCGGCGGCCACGAGCCACGACGACGCGGCGACCTCTTGGACGGCGAACTTCCAAGCCGTGAACTCGACGCCGGTCCCCCCGAAGGAGTGGAACATCGCGCTATCCGTCGGTTGCCGCGGCGCGGCGAGCCAAACCGAGCTGGCCCGCGGCGCCACGCTGGACGTCTCGTGTACGGTGGATAGCCAATTCGCGTATTTGGCGTACACCGTCACATGGAGGCCAACAAGCCCGAGGGGCCGGGACCACATGGAGGAGTATGACGGCAGCGCGTGGCACTCGTGCGAGCAAGACGAGACCGCGAAGGTGACCTTCACCGCAGTGGGACGCGCGCCCCTGAACCCGGCCGTCACGCGCTCGACCGAGTGCGTGGACCCGAGTGACATTGACGACGGCCCAGCCTGATCACGACTGTTGACGAGCGACAACCGCGCCCGCGAGCGCCGGCCATGGGGGCCGGCGCGAGCCGGTTGCGGTCGCTGCTTACTCTATAGAGGATAGGGTAGCAACACCCGGATCCGCCGAGCGGCCGCTACTCCCGGGCCTTGTCGTCCTGCTCCGACGCCAACCGCGTGCCCCGTTCCACCGACTCCAGCAGAATCGAACGCAGGTCGCCATCCAGCATTGCCGCGTCGCGCGCGCTGCCTCCCGCCAGCACCGCCTCCGCGTGTTTCTCCACGGCCGCCTGCACTTTCCTGCGCACCTCCTCGAGCGTCTCCTCGTACTTGCGCTGCTCCTCCGATTCCTTGGCGGGTTCCGTTGCCATAGCGAGTCACCTTCCGTCAGTTCGTCAACACGCCCAAGGGTACGGAGACCTTCCTTCGCTGTCCAACCCCTTGCCATGTCATGTCTTGCTTCACGTCGACGGCTGCAAGGCAACCACGGCCCTGCCTCGCCTCCGGTGCCAGTGCGTATACTCCAACGGATGGGCGCTCCCAAGCGGCACATGGAACTTGGCACGCAACGCGACGCGCCGCCGCACTTCGCCGGCCGAAGCGTGGAGCTGGCCGCGCTGAACCGGCGCTTGGACGCGCTGTGCGCGAGTGCCAGCGCCGAGGCTGGCATCTCTCTTGTCACCGGCGTGCAAGGAGTCGGCAAGACGCATCTGGGGCGCAAATTCATCCGCGAAGCGACCAAGCGCGAAGGCGCTCGAAGGGTCTTCTGGAAGAGCCTGTTGCCCGATACGCTGGCGGCGGACGATGCCGTCGTCTTCATGGCGATCATGCGGGCGCTCGGCAGCGAGTCTGTTGGCCGGAAAGTTGCCGACTTGGACGCGAAGGCGACGGCCGTCGGCGGCGGGCTAGGCATTGCCAAGGCCAACGTCGCGCTGGAGCGCGTCCGCAAGACCCATGACTTGGCCGAGCTGCTCAGCGACTCGGTGGCCACCGGCGCGTGGAACGGCAAAGCCCTCGTCGTCACCATCGACGAACTGCAAACCGTGTCCGCGGCTGGCATGGGAACATTGCGCGTGCTGCATCAAGGCGTGCCGGACTGTCCACTGATGGTGCTTGGCATCGGCTTGCAGCACACGCCGGAAGTCCTCTCGAATCCAAAGGGAACTGCCGGCATTTCAAGGGTGGCCGAGGAGTTCAACCTTGGGCTGCTGTCGGCGGAGGAACGGTTCGAGGCGGTCTACGACGGCCTGCTGGCGTTGGGGCACGACGTCCCGGCGCCTTGCGCCAAAACGCTGGCGGAAGCGTCCATGGGATTCCCGCAGCACGTCCACGGCTATCTGGCCGGCGCCTGCGAGGCGATTTCGCGCCATGGCCGTTTGACAGACGGAGCGCCATTGACCGAAGCCCTCGCCATCGGCGACAAGGCGAGGGTCGCGTACTACGAAGGGCGCTTGCGGCTCATGTCCAACAGCAGGGCCATGCTGGCGGTGATCGGCGCCATGGTCCAACGCGGCAACGATGGCTTGGACATCGACGCCGCGACCAAGGCGCTCGACGACGCCTCGTTCGACGGCCCCGGCGTGGTGCGCGAGGCCATCGAACACGGCGTGCTCACCAGAAACGCCCGCTCGGAACTGTCCTTCGGCATCCCTTCGTTCCACGCCTACATGCGCGATTGGCTGCGGCAGGAAAGACACTAAAGGGCCGGGCGAAATCGCACAACGGACAAAATGAACCTCAAGCAGGCGATCTTGGAAACGATGGGGCGCGATGCCCTGCGGACCGCCGTGGTCCGGCTCGACTTGGCCGCTGGCGTGGACAAGCGCGTGGTCAACGCCATGCGGGCGCGGCTGAAGCGCGCTCGCCGCGCCACGCCGGAAGCCCTGCTGCTCCTGTTGCGGGTGGGGGATGTGCGACGCGTGTGCGCGTTGCGGGGCGTGGATGCGAGCGGTCGCAAGCAGGTGCTGGTGGAGCGGTTGATACACAGTGCCGCCAAGCCGCCGGCGAAGACGGGGCCGAGGGGCGGGAAGCCAGTGCAAACCGCGAACAACGGCACCCCCAAACCGGCATCGGCAAAACGCCAGACCGCGCCCAAATCGTCCACCGGGGGAAACGGGGCCTCCACCGGCTTCGAGGCCAAACTGTGGGCGGCCGCCAACGCCCTGCGCGGCAACATGGATGCCGCCGAGTACAAGCATGTGGTGCTTGGCCTCATCTTCTTGAAGTACATCTCGGACGCCTTCGAGGAGCGCCACGCGCAACTCGTCGCCGAGCAAGACGAAGGCGCGGACCCGGAACAGCCGGACGAGTACATCGGCGCCAACGTGTTCTGGGTGCCGCGCGAAGCCCGTTGGCAGGCCCTGCAAGACCTCGCCAGGCAGCCAACCATCGGCAAAGCGGTGGACGACGCGATGGCCGCCGTCGAGGGCGACAACCCAAGCCTGCGCGACGTGCTGCCGAAGACCTACGCCCGCCCCGCGCTCGACAAGCGCCGCCTCGGCCAGCTCGTGGACTTGATCGGCAACATCAAGGTGGGCGATGCGGACGCCCGCTCCCGCGACGTGCTCGGCCGGGTCTACGAGTACTTCCTCGCGCAATTCGCCAGCGCCGAAGGCAAGCGGGGGGGCGAGTTCTACACGGCGCGTTGCGTGGTGAAGCTGCTGGTGGAGATGATCGAACCCTACCAAGGGCGCGTGTACGACCCGTGCTGCGGCTCGGCCGGCATGTTCGTGCAGTCCAAGGCGTTCATCGACGCCCACGCGACGGGAAACGGCAGCCGTCGGAAGCCGCAGCGCGCCGCGGCGGATGTTTCCACCTGGGGCCAAGAATCCAACCACACCACGTGGCGCTTGGCGAAGATGAACCTCGCCATTCGCGGCATCGATGGGCAGATTGCGGAAGGCGACACCTTCCACAACGACCGCCACCCGGACCTGAAGGCGGATTACATCCTCGCCAACCCGCCGTTCAACGTCTCCAACTGGGGCGGCGAACAGCTTGCGGACGACCAGCGCTGGCGCTATGGCGTGCCGCCAAAGCGCAACGCGAACTTCGCGTGGGTGCAGCACATGGTGCATCACTTGGCGCCCAATGGGGTGGCCGGTTTCGTGCTCGCCAACGGTTCGATGTCCTCCCAAGCGGGCGGCGAGGGCGAGATCCGCAAGAACTTGATCGAAGCGAATCTCGTGGACTGCATGATCGCGCTGCCCGGACAGCTCTTCTATTCCACGCAGATTCCCGTCTGCCTGTGGTTTCTCGCCCGCGACCGCGCCAACGGCGCGTTCCGCGACCGTCGCGGCGAAGTGCTGTTCATCGACGCCCGCAACGAGGGCCACATGGTGGATCGCACCCACCGCGAACTCTCCCAGGAAGACATCGCCCGCATCGCCGGCGCCTACCACGCTTGGCGCGGCAAGCGCGCGGAGCCGCGCTACGAGGACGTGCCCGGCTTCTGCAAAAGCGCCACCTTGGACGACATCCGCGCCCACAAGCACATCCTCACGCCCGGCCGCTACGTTGGCATGGCCCCGCAACCGGAAGACGACGAACCGTTCCGCGAGAAGATGACGCGCCTTGCAGCCGAATGGCGCGAGCAGCGGGCGGAAGCGAAGCGGCTGGACGCGGCGATTGCCAAGAACTTGGCGGCGCTGGGGTTTGGGCCAGCGGCGAGCGAGGGATAGACCATGCTGAACCGTATCCGCGTCAGGGGCTACAAATCCCTGCGCGACCTGGATGTGCAACTGAAGCCCCTGACGTTGCTGTTCGGGCCGAATGCCGCGGGCAAGAGCAACATCCTGGATGCCGTGCAACTGCTCTCTCGGTTGGCGACAAGCCGGACGCTGAAGGAGGCGTTCGATCCGCCGTGCCGGGGCAAGCCGCTCGAGTCCTTCACGATGGGCCCGGGCGGCCTCAAGGGCCTGCGCGAACAGGAACGGCTTGCCTTCTCCATTGAAGCAGACCTGCACATCTCCGACACCGTCGCCAAGGCCATCGATCGGGAAATACTTGAGATGCGCCAGCCCGCCGGCGCCGGCAACTCCGACAACGTGCCAGCGCGAGTACACGAACGCCGCTTGCGCTACCGCTTGGAGGTGGAGATGTTGCCGAGTTCGGGCTTGCTCCGCACCACCGACGAATACTTGGGGGCGCTGAACAAGAACGGCGGCCCCACCCGCCGGAGCGCGTTCATCGAACGACAGGGCCAGCGGGTGCGCCTTCGGCGGGAAGGCCAAGCGCGTCCTATGGAGTACGAACGCTATCTGGACCGAGCCATCCTCTCGATGCCCCACTATGCGCCCCACTACCCTCACTTGACCGCGGCGCGGCGCGAATTGGAGAGCTGGCAATGCTTCTATTTCGAGCCTCGGGAACGCATGCGGGCAGCCACTCCCATCAAGGAAGCGCGCCACGTCGGCCCGATGGGCGAGGAACTGGCTGCCTTCCTCGTCACCCTGAAGACGCGCCAGCCGCGGCAGTTCCAAGCGCTGGAAAAGGCGCTGCGGATGTTGCTGCCGGATGTGGACGGCATTGAAGCGGACGTGAACGACTTGGGCGAAGCGGAGTTCCGCCTGCGCGAGAACGGCGTGGCCATTCCAGCGCGAGTGCTTTCCGAAGGCACGCTGCGCCTGCTGGGCCTGCTGGCGTTGTCGGGCGCGGAAGACAGCCCTTCGCTGGTGGGCTTTGAGGAGCCCGAGAACGGCGTGCATCCGCGCCGCATCGAACACATTGCCGACCTGCTGAAGACGAGCTCGCAATCCGGGGAAACGCAGTACATCGTCACCACGCACTCCCCGATCCTGCCCGACCGGCTGCCTGACGACGCACTGTTCGTGGTGAGCCGCACGAACCGCGAGACGCAAGTGGCATCGTTCAAGACTTGGGGCCCACTCGCGCGCAAGCCGGACACTGACGAAGCGCTCGACGACGGAGGCGAGCCCCTGCCGATTTTCGACCGAATCCTGCGGGGCGACTTTGATGCGCAGACGTCCCTGTCCCTACTAAGACCCTGCAACAGCGCAGCATGAAGTACGCTATCGTCATCGAGAAAGCGCCCAGCAACTTCTCGGCCTATGTGCCGGACCTGCCCGGGTGCGTGGCGACAGGAGCCACGCGGAAGGGCGTGACTCGGCTGATCCGAGAGGCCATTGATTTCCACATAGAGGGGTTGCGCCAACACGGCGAGCCGGTGCCGGCACCGCGAAGCGCCGCAACAGTTGAACCGTCACGGGCTGAGTTCTGATGGCCAATGCCACGCTGACACAAGCCGAAGCGGACAGCTTGCTCGCCATGGAGAAGCACCGAGTGGACGACAAGGTGTGGTCTCCTCCGCACCGTGGCGGCAGCGTCACCGTGCCCTTGCTGTCCGTGGACGGCCGTGAGTCGTTCCTCCTTGACCTAAGGCGCGGACGAATCAAATTGGCCAAATGCACCTATCAGAATCGTGCTCGTCAGGTCTTCATACTCGCCCGGCTGGATGTCGGCGGCGCACCCCACCGCAACCCGGATGATGAAGTGATCCAGTGTCCGCACTTGCACGTCTACCGTGAAGGCTACAACGACCGGTGGGCGATTCCGGTTCCGCAGGATCGGTTCCCGAATCCTGATGACGCGCCGCAGACGCTGCAGGACTTCATGAACTATTGCAACGTCACGGTGCCGCCAGTCATGCAATTGGTGCTCGTCCCATGATCGACGAAGTGCAAGACCTCATGGATCGATATTGGGCGTGGCTGCGGGATCAGACCAGCCTTCGCAAGGTGGAAGACTGGATCGAGATCACAACGCCCTTTCTCGACCGCCACAACGACTTTCTGCAGATCTATGCTCGACGCGACGAAGGCGGCTGGTTGTTGACGGACGATGGCTACGTCATCGACGACCTTGAACAGTCCGGATGCAGCATCGACAGCACGAAGCGGCGGGCGATGCTGAACTCGACGCTAGCTGGATTTGGCGTGCGGCTTGACGGCACGCGCCTTGGTGTGACGGCATCGCCGAAGGATTTCTCCCTGCGCAAGCACAACCTCGTGCAAGCGATGTTGTCCGTGGGTGACCTGTTCTATCTAAGCGCACCATCCGTCGCCAGCTTGTTTTATGAAGACGTCGTGGAGTGGCTTGACAGCTCGAACATACGCTATACGCCAAACGTCAAGTTCTCCGGAAAGAGTGGGTTCGACCACAGGTTCGACTTTGTCATCCCGAAATCCAAGCAACAACCGGAGCGCGTTTTGCGCACGGTTAATCGACCTCGGCGCGACACGGCACAAGTGGTTGCGTTTTCCTGGATAGACACGAAGGATGTGCGATCTCCGGACAGCCGCGCCTACGCGATACTTAACGACGCTGAGCAGCAAGTTCCCGCGAACGTGCTTGGTGCCGTTCGGAGCTATGGCGTTCACCCCATGCCGTGGTCCGAGCGTGACGGTGTCCGTGAGGAACTGGCAGCATGACGGCCGCTCCTGTCCGCTCGGCACTTGTAGCTGTCTATCCAACGAAGGCGCGACCATGAGTGATGGTGCCACATGCGTTTCGCAAGGTGATCGAACCCCACTGCGTCGCGTTTCCAATGGCGACAGGGGCAATTGGTCGTGGACGACACTTGGGGATTGTGCGACATTGGTTGGTGATCAAGTCGATCCCGCGGACTGCCGCGACCTCCCCTACATCGGTTTGGAGCACATCGGCAAGGGGACGTTGACGCTGCTTGGCACAGGCAAAGCCCAGGATGTTCAAAGCACGAAGGCCGCCTTTCGCGCCGGCGACGTTCTTTTCGGAAAACTCCGCCCTTATTTCCGCAAGGTTGTTCGACCGAGTTTCGATGGAATCTGCTCGACGGACATTTGGGTAGTGCGACCGCAGGCAGGCGTGGACGCCGGCTATCTGTCTTACCTGATGGCATCGAAGGCGTTCGTGGACTTTGCCAGCCAAGGATCGGAGGGCACCCGAATGCCGCGGGCCAAGTGGGACTATGTGGTGCGCTACCCTTTTCGTCTTCCACCCTTGGCAGAGCAGTGCGACATTGGGCACATTCTCGGCGCATTGAGCGACAAGATCGAACTGAACCGTCGAATGGCCGAGACTCTACAAGGGACTTTGAAGACGTTACTGCAGCCCCTGATTTCGGGAGAGGTTCGCGCCCACGACACAGAGAAAATCTCGAAGGGCGGAAAGTGAACGGCGGGTCCGAGGCCACCGTCGAGTCTGCTGCGCTCGACTGGCTCGGCAACATCGGCTGGTCAACCGCCTACGGGCCGGACATCGCCGCAGGCGGGGATGCGGCGGAGCGCGACGACTACGCCAAAGCCTTCCTGCCCCACCGCTTGCGAAGCGCCCTCGAACGGCTCAATCCCGATCTGCCCGCAACCGCGGCGGAAGACGCCTACCGCGCACTTGCGCGGCCAGAGGGGGCAACGCTCGAAGTTCGCAACCGCGCCTTCCACCGGCTGCTGGTGGAGGGCGTTGGCGTCGAGTACCGCACGGCGGATGGCGCGGTTCGGGGCGCGCAAGGGCAGATCATTGATTTCGACAATCCCGCAAACAATGACTTCCTGGCCGTCAACCAATTCACGGTTGTCGAGAACAAGCGACAGCGCCGGGCGGATGTCGTGTTGTTCGTGAACGGCTTGCCGCTCGTGATCGTCGAACTCAAGAGCGCCACCCAAGAGGAGGCGACGATCTGGACAGCGTGGCAGCAGATGCAAACCTACAAAACAGAACTCCCGGGCCTCTTCGCCATGAACGCGGCGCTCGTCGTCTCGGACGGGCTGACGGCCCGCATCGGCACGCTCACCGCCGGTCGCGAGTGGTTCAAGCCGTGGCGGACTATCGAAGGCGAGCAACTGGCGGATTCGCAACTGCCGGAATTGCAGGTGCTGCTGCATGGCGTTTGCGAGCCGGAGCGGCTTTTGGCGCTGCTGCGTGGCTTCGTCGTGTTCGAGGACGACGGCAGCGGCCGGCTGGCGAAGAAGATGGCCGGCTACCACCAGTTCCATGCGGTTCGCAAGGGCATTGCGGAGACGTTGCGGGCCAAGTCCATAGATGTGGACGCGAGGCAGGTGGCGGAGCCGCGCGGCCGCTACGAGACCGGGCGGCGCTCCGGCGGCGCTCCCGGCGACCGGCGCATCGGCGTCGTCTGGCATACCCAAGGTGCCGGCAAGAGCCTCACGATGGCGTTCTACGCCGGCGCCATCGTGCGCGAACCGGCGATGGCGAATCCCACCATCGTGATGCTCACGGACCGCAACGACTTGGACGACCAGCTTTTCGGCACTTTCGCCCGCTGCCAAGACATCTTGCGTCAACCGCCGGTGCAAGCGACGAGTCGGGCGGACTTGCGAAAGAGACTCGACGTGCAGTCCGGCGGCGTGGTGTTCACCACCATTCAGAAGTTCTTCCCGGAAGGCAAGAGCGGCCGGGGCGACCGACACCCGGTGCTCTCCGAACGCCGCAACATCGTGGTGATCGCGGACGAAGCCCATCGCAGCCAATACGACTTCATCGACGGGTTCGCCCGCCACATGCGCGACGCCCTGCCGCAAGCGTCCTTCGTTGGCTTCACCGGCACGCCGGTGGAGAAGAGCGACGCCAACACCCGCAACGTGTTCGGCGATTACATCAGCATCTACGACATCCAACGCGCCGTGGAAGATCAAGCCACGGTTCCGATCTACTACGAAAACCGCCTCGCCAAGCTCTCCTTGGACGAGGCCGAACGGCCGCGCATCGACCCGGACTTTGATGACGCCACCGAAGGCGAGGAAGTGGCCCGCAAAGAAAAGCTGAAGTCCAAATGGGCGCAGCTAGAGGCCATCGTCGGCGCTGAACCGCGTCTGTCTCTTGTCGCCAAGGACATCGTGGCGCATTTCGAGCAGCGCGCCGAAGCGATTGCCGGCAAGGCGATGATCGTCTGCATGAGCCGCCGCATTTGCATCGATCTCTACCGGCAGTTGGCGAAGCTATGTCCCAACTGGCATCACGACGATGACGACAAGGGCGCGATGAAAGTGGTGATGACCGGCGCGGCGTCGGACCCCACGGATTGGCAGCCCCACATCCGCAACAAGGCGCGCCGGGAGGCGCTGGCCAGCCGTTTCCGCAACCCCGAAGATGCGTTCCAGGTCGCCATCGTGCGCGACATGTGGCTCACCGGCTTCGACGCGCCCAGCCTGCACACCATGTACGTGGACAAGCCCATGCGCGGCCACGCCCTGATGCAGGCCATCGCCCGCGTCAACCGCGTTTTCAAAGACAAGCCCGGCGGCTTGGTGGTGGACTATCTGGGCTTGGCGAACGAACTGAAGCAGGCGCTGGCCGCCTACACCGAAAGCGGTGGCATCGGGCGCACGGCCATCGACCAGAACGAGGCGGTGGCGTTGCTGCAAGAGAAACACGAGGTCTGCCGCGCGCTCTTCCACGGATTCGATTGGCGCAAGTGGACGGAAGGCAAGCCCGCCGAGCGCTTGACGTTGCTGCCGGCGGCGCAAGAACACATCTTGGCGCAGGAAGACGGCAAGGAGCGCTGCGTGAAAGCCGTACGCGAGCTCTCGCAAGCGTTCGCGCTGGCCGTGCCGTGCGACGAAGCGTTGGCGCTACGCGACGACGTGGCGTTCTTTCAAGCCGTGCGGGCCGCGCTGGCGAAACGCGCCGCCGGCAGGGCGAAAACCGATGCGGAACTCGATCACGCGGTGCGCCAGATCATCGACCGCTCCGTGGCCCCCGAGGGCGTAACGGACATCTTCGCCGCGGCCGGCTTGCCGAAGCCGGACATCTCCATTCTTTCGGACGAGTTCCTGGCCGAGGTGCGCGGCCTTGAGCACCGCAACGTCGCCGTGGAACTGCTGCGGAAACTCTTGGGCGGCGAAATCGCCACCCGCCGGCGGGAGAATGTCGTGCAAGCGCGTTCTTTCGCCGAGATGCTGGAAAACACGCTGCGCCGCTACCGCAACCGCGCCGTGGAAGCCGCGCAGGTCGTTGAGGAGCTCATCGGCCTCGCCAAGGAGATGCGCGCCGCCAACGAGCGCGGCGAGGCCTTGGGCCTCGGCAAGGACGAGCTCGCTTTCTACGACGCCTTGGAAACCAACGACAGCGCCGTGCAAGTGCTCGGCGACGAGACGTTGCGCCGCATCGCCTGGGAGCTGGTGCGAACGGTGTACAAGAACGTCACCATCGACTGGACGAGGCGCGAGAGCGTTCGCGCCAACCTGCGCGCCGCCGTGAGACGCATCTTGAACAAGCACGGCTACCCGCCGGACAAGCGGGAGAAGGCGGTGGAAACGGTGTTGGAGCAGGCCGAAGTGTTGTCGGCGGCTTGGGCGGAAACCCCGCCTCTCGGAGGGCGGGCCGTGACGGAATAGCCGCGGTCAGGGCGTTTCCACTTCGATGACCAGCGCTGTGCGCGGCGCCAACGGGATGGGCGCGGTGAGGTCGTATGCGGTGCCGCGAATTACGTCCACGCCCCGCTTGGCGTTGCCGAGGGCTTCCGCGAAACGCGCCGGGTCCAGTGTCTGCGGTTCCATATTCTTGTTCAGCACCACCATGACCACGTCGTCCGCCAACATGCGGAAGTAGACGTAGTAGCCGTCTGTCGCGCGGGGCAGAAAGTGCAGCAGCCGGCCGCGGTGTATCGCTGGTTGCTCTTTGCGCCAGTTGAACAGCGTGCGCACCAGCGTCTGGGCTTGGCGTTGCGCCGGCGTCAAACCGCGCCCGGAGACAGCGTCCGCGGCGTCGCCCGGCCAGCCGCCTGGAAAGTCGCTGCGGATGTCGCCGTGGCCCGGGGCCTCGTGCGTGCCGAGGATTTCCGTGGCGTAGTAGATCTGCGGCACGCCGCGCATGGTGGCGAGATACGCCATCGCCAGTTCGAAGAGCCCGTAGTCTTCGCCGAGCTGCTTGAAGACGCGGGGGGTGTCGTGATTGTCCGCGAAGATCATCAGGGCGTGCGTATCCGGGTAGAGCACGTCGTTCACCAAACTCTCGTAGAGCGTGATGAGCCCGCTGTTCCACTGCTCGTCGTCCACCAACGCGGGCACGAGTTTCGTTTGCACGGGAAAATCCATCACATGCGTCAGCCAAGACTGGTAGCCGTCGTGCTTGACGCCGCCCCGCTGCCAATACGCCGCGATGAGCGGATTCGGCGTCCACTCTTCGCCGACCACGGAGAAGGTCGGGTATTCGCGCATTACGCGCCGCGTCCACTCGGCCATGAACTCCTTGCCGCCGTATGGATAGGTGTCCATGCGCACGCCGTGCAGACCGGCGGTTTCGATCCACCAGATGGCGTTCTGAATGAGGTACTCGGCCATGAGCGGATTGTCTTGGTTGAGATCCGGCATGTCGGGCACGAACCAACCGTCGTAGAGGCCCCGGCGATCGACCTCCGAGGCGTAAGGATCCAAACTCACCGTCTTGCTGTGGTTGGTCTGCCGATAGCCCTTCCACGGCGTTCCGCTCTCCAACCAAACGCGCAGTTCGTCCGCGGTTGGCGGCGCGTCGTGAACCCAATCGTCGCTCGGCGGATCCCGCATCCACCAGTGGTGCAGGCCGCAGTGGTTGACGATCACGTCCATGATGAGCCCGAGGCCGCGTTTTCGGGCGGCCGCGGCCAGGGCCACGAAGTCGTCGTTGCTGCCGAAACGCGGATCCACGCGGTAGAAGTCCGTTGTCGCGTAGCCGTGGTACGAATAGGCGGGCATGGCATTTTCGAGCAAGGGGTTGAGCCAGATCGACGTGAAGCCGAGTTCGGCGATGTAGTCGAGGCGCTCGGCCAGTCCCCGCAAGTCGCCGCCGTGGCGCGCCAGCGGTTGGCTGCGGTCCACTTGGTCGCCAAGGCCGCCGGCGTTGTCGTTGGCGGGGTCGCCGTTGGCGAAGCGGTCCGGCGTGATGAGGTAGATCGCGTCGGCGGAGGTGAACCCCGGCAACGGCTCGGGGTTGCGATTCGTCAGCGTGTAGCGGTGCGTCAGGCTGGCGCCTTCGTTCTCGAAGCGGATGTCGAACGCGCCGGGTTCGGTCTCGGCATCGATGCGCATCCGCACGAAGAGGTAGTTCGGGTTGCCGGTGGTGGTTGTTTGTTGCACCGTCACGCCGCGTTTGGCCACCGTTGGGCGCAGGCGCGCGACACCCTCGCCGTACACGAGGAGTTGCAACGTGTTGTGCTCGAAGCCAATCCACCAGTTCGGCGGTTCCACACGTTCGATCGTCTGCCCCGCCGCGCCGGCGGCTGCGACGATTGCGAGCGCGGCCGCCGCGAGGGTGCGACGCTGCCGGCTCGGCCCTCCAAGCGGTGCGGTGTGGAACGGAGTCACGGTGGGCAAACCATCGGCGGCGCCTGTTTGGCGGTGGGAGCGCAATAGCATACTCGTAGACGCGCTCTCGCGTGGCGGTTTGCGCTTCGTCGCATGTGGGCTTCGTCGCATGTGGAAAGGCCGCTAGCGTGCGGTCGCCACCATGAAATCAACCGCCAACGCGAGCGCTTCGTCCGTACACGAAGCGCATGCCCCCCGTGGCGGCATGCCCGGCGTCATGCCGCTCTTCACGTTGTCGACGAGGGTGGCCCGGCCCTTGGCGAGGCGTGGGGCCCAAGCCTCCTTGTCGCCGAGCTTCGGTGCGCCGGCCACGCCGGCTTGATGGCACGCGAAGCAGTGGCGCATGTACACGGCCTTGCCGGGGTGGTCCGCGGCGTCTTTGCCTCCGCAGCCGGCGGCCACGAGCGCCAATGCGCTCGCCAACGCGCCGCGACACCAACGGGCCGCGCGTTTCCGCGACCGTGTACCTGCCAAGCCGTGTTTGCGGTTGCGCGCTCTGGGGCTTGGGCGGGGCCGCGGATTGGGCGGAGGCAACGATGTCCTTGCGCGGGCTGGGGCGGGCTACGGCGCGTTCGGTTGCGTCTGCGGCAACGCGGCTTGGGCGATTTCCGGCTGCGCGAGAGTGATGTAGTCGATGAGGATGTTGGCGGTCTCGCGCACGAGTGGGTCGTCTTGTGGCTGCTCGGCGGCCGTCTTTGCCCGGCGCCGTTCGTTGAGTTCCTGCAACGAGGCGGCCGGCGCTTCCCCCTTGGCGACCAGGCGTGCGTTTTCCAGTGCGAGGACCTTGCCGTCCATGGCGGCCTTCTCGGCCAACCGCGTTGCTTCGTTCAGCGACAGGCTGTCGCGTTCCTGCAGCCGCTCGGTGTGTTCCTTCCAGCCGCGCAGGTACGCGAACTCGGGATCGCGGCTTGCCCGCTCCTCGTGCCGGGCGCGCAGCGTGGCGAGGAACGGGGCGACCGTGCCGGCGGGATGGAACTCCACCGCCGCCACCGGATCGCCGGGCAGGGTGATCGCTCCTTGCTCCATATGAGCGCGCCGGCGCGGAAACGCCGGCAATGGGAACGCGATGTCCGGCGCCACGCCATTCTGGTCGGTGCCCTGGCCGGAGACGCGAAAGAACTTCTGCCGCGTCAACTTGAGCTGCCCGCGCCGCAGGTCCAGGAGCATTTGCACGGTGCCCTTGCCGAACGTCTTGGCGCCCACCACGATGCCGATGCCGTGATCTTGTATGGCCCCGGCGAATATCTCCGAAGCGGACGCCGAGAGCTGGTTCACCATCACCGCAAGCGGCCCGGTCCAGGCGGCTGTGCCGTCGGTGTCGTGGTGTTGGCTGGGCGGCCGGCGCAGGTTGGACACCTGCACCACCGGGCCGGAGTCCATGAAGAGGCCGGTGAGCGCCACGGCCTCCTGCAGCGAGCCGCCGCCGTTGTTGCGCACATCGACGATCAACGCCTCCACGCCGTCCGCCTTCAACTCCGCAATGCGCTGGGCGACGTCGCGGGTTGAGCTCTTGGCGTTGGGCTCGCCGGCTTGAAGGCCTTCGAAGTCCAAATAGAAGATGGGGATGTCGACCACTCCGATGCGGTATTCGCGGCCGTCGCGGGGGATGTTCAAGATGGTCTTGCTGACGGCTTGGTCCTCGAGCTTCACCACGTTGCGCACGATGGTCACCACTTGCGTCGCGCTCGCGTCGGCGCCGGCCGGGATGACCTTGAGGAGCACCGGGGAATCCTTGGGGCCGCGGATCAATTGCACCACGTCGTCCGTGCGCCACCCAACGATGTCCACGAACGGCTCCTTGGCGCTCTGGCTCACCGCGACGATGCGGTCGGCGGGCGCCAAGTCCCCACCGCGGTCCGCCGGGCCGCCCGGCACCAAGTGTTCGACCACCGTGTAGTCGCCCTCCACGCCGAGGACGGCGCCGATGCCTTCCAGAGACAAGGACATGGAGATGTTGAAATCCTCCGACTCGCGCGGCGAGAAGTACTGCGTGTGACGGTCGTATGTGCTTGTGAACGCGTTGATGTAGATGCGGAACACGTCCTCGCTGCGCGTTTGTCGAATGCCGCGCAGCCGGTTCTTGACGCGTTTGGCCAGGATGTCGGCGATCGTTTCCATGCTCTCGCCAGCCAGTTTGCCGCTCAACACCCTGCTCTTGAGCGCCAGGCGCCAGAGGCCCCGCAACTCCTCGCGGGTCGCCGGCCACGGCGCTTCGGAGCGGTCCGTTTGCACCGTCTCGTCGATGCGGAAATCGAACTGATCGATGCCCTCGGCGAGCAGCGCGGTCTCGTACTCGACGCGCTCCAGCGCCCGCCGCCGATAGGTGTTGTAGATGGCGAAGGCCGGGGCGAGGTCGCCTTCTTGGAGGGCGTCGTCCAACTGGTTCGCGTGCTTTTCCAGCGCCGCGACGTCCGCGGCGAGGAAGTGCGCGCGCCGATGGTCGAGATCGTCCAAATAGCGCTGGAAGATGCGTTGCGAGGCGGCGTCGTCCAACGGCGCGGGCCGGATGTGGTAGTTGCCCACCCGATCGACCACCGCGACGCTCGTGTCGTGATGACGCGGGAGCGGTTCGAGGTGCCGGTAGTCGGCCGCCACGACCTCGGCCGGCCATTGCGTGCCTTCTCGCGCCGCGTCGATGACGCTTTGGACATCCTTTTCGTCTTCGCCGGCTTGCGCGTCCTCGGCTTCCGCGTCGGTGGCGTTGGCGACCACCAGCGCGCCGGCGGCGAACGCGGTGCCCAACACCAAGGCGGTGGCAACGATGGCGAGCGCGCGGCCAGCGCGGGATTGGGAAGCGGCGGGACGTGTCATGGAAGCAAGGTCTTTTCCGTGGTGCGCCGCCCCAATTTACCGCATGGCGTGACAACGCGCCACACGGAATCTATGATGCGTCTATGGTGCGTACCCGCGTGACGAAGTCGGACGAGCTTCGCGCGGTGGGGCGTCTTTATCGGTGGGGGCACGAAAGTGAGCGATCACTTGCTCGAAAAAGCGCATGGCGGCAGTGCGCTGAGTGACGCGGAAGCGTTGTCTCTGGTGCGCGCGGACACTGCCGCGCTCGCGCATGTCGCTGCGTCGCTGCGCGACGTTGGTTTTCGCAACGTCGTCACCTACTCGAGGAAGGTGTTCATTCCGCTCACCCATCTGTGCCGCGATGTCTGCCACTACTGCACCTTCGCGCGAACGCCGTCCAAGATCGCCGCGCCCTACATGCCGCTCGCCGCGGTGTTGGAGGTGGCGCGGCGCGGCGCCGAAGCCGGGTGCAGGGAAGCGTTGTTCACGTTGGGCGAAAAGCCGGAGCGGCGCTACCGGGCGGCGCGCGAGTGGCTCGGCGCGCACGGCTACGCCACGACGTTGGACTACCTGCGCGACGCCGCCAAGGCCGTGTTCGACGAAACCGGCCTGTTGCCGCACCTCAATCCAGGCACCATGACGCCGGAGGAGATCGCGGCGTTGCGCCCAGTGGCGCCGTCGATGGGCATCATGCTGGAATCCGCTTCGGAACGCCTCTTGGAGCGCGGCCTGCCGCATTACGGTTCGCCGGACAAGGTGCCGGCGGTGCGGCTGCGAACATTGGCGGACGCCGGCCGAGCCAAGGTGCCGATCACCACCGGCATCCTCATCGGCATCGGCGAGACGCGCTTGGAACGCATCGAGTCGCTGCTGGCCATCCGTCGCGTCCACGCCGAACACGGGCATGTCCAAGAGATCATCGTGCAGAACTTCCGCGCCAAGCCGGACACGAAGATGCGCCACGCCCCGGAACCGGATTTGGAGGAGTTGCTGTGGACCATCGCCGTCGCGCGCCTGTTGTTCGGGTCGGCGATGAGCATTCAAGCGCCTCCGAACCTCAGCCCGGGTGTGCTGCCGCGCATCGTTGACGCGGGCATCGACGATTGGGGCGGGGTTTCGCCGCTGACGCCGGACTATGTGAATCCGGAAGCGCCGTGGCCGCAGGTGGAGGAGTTGACGCGGCAGACCGCGGCCGCCGGCAAAGAGCTGCACGAGCGGCTCACCATCTACCCCCGCTACGCATTGGCGGCGGATGTGTGGGTGGACTCCGGGTTGCGCGCCGCCGTGCTCGACAAGATCGACGCCGAAGGCCTGCCGCGCACAGACGACTGGTGCCCGGGGGACGATGCCAACCCCCCGGCCGATGTGCTTGCCCGCATCGGCTCGCCGCGGCGCGGCGCGCAGGATCTGCGCGGCGTCCTCGAGCGGGCACACGCCGGGGAGGCGCTCGCGGAAGATGAGATCGTGCGCCTGTTCCGTGCGCGGGGCGACGACTTCAACGCCGTTGCGAAAGCGGCGGACGACTTGCGCGAGCGGGCGAGCGGCAATGCCGTCTCCTTTGTGGTGAACCGCAACATCAACTACACCAACATCTGCTACTTCAAATGCCAGTTTTGCGCCTTCTCGAAGGGCAAGCTCGCGGAGAACCTGCGCGGCCGCCCCTACGACCTCGGCCACGACGAGATCCAGCGGCGCGTGCGGGAAGCGTGGCAACGAGGGGCCACGGAAGTGTGCATGCAAGGGGGCATTCACCCGGAGTACACCGGCGCCACCTATCTGGGCATTCTGCGGGCGGTGAAGGAAGCCGCGCCGCGGATGCATATTCACGCCTTCTCGCCGCTGGAGGTGTGGCAAGGAGCGGCCACGGCGGGGCTTCCGCTCGAGGAGTACCTGACGCGGCTCAAAGACGCCGGCCTTGACACCTTGCCCGGCACCGCGGCCGAGATACTGCACGACGAGGTGCGCGCCGTCATCTGCCCGGACAAGATCAACACCGCGCAATGGTTGGAAGTGATGGAAACCGCCCATCGCGTCGGCCTGCGTTCAACCGCCACCATCATGTACGGCCATGTCGATCAACCGCGGCACTGGGCTAGGCATCTCGCCTTGGTGCGCGACCTGCAAAGGCGCACCGGCGGCTTCACCGAGTTCGTGCCGCTGCCGTTCGTACACATGGAAGCGCCGCTGTACCGCAAGGGGCGCGCGCGCCGAGGCCCGACGTTCCGGGAGGCCATCCTCGTGCATGCCGTGGCCCGCTTGGCGCTGCATCCGCACATCACCAACATCCAGGCGAGCTGGGTGAAGCTGGGGCACGATGGCGTGTTGGCGGCGCTCAACGCCGGCTGCAACGACCTCGGCGGCACCTTGATGAACGAGAGCATCACGCGCGCCGCCGGCGCCGGTCATGGTCAGGAGACTTCGCCGCGGCGCATGATCGCCCTGATCGAAGCCGCCGGTCGAACGCCGCGCCAACGCGACACGCGCTACGGCGATGTCCCAGCGGCGGTTGCCTCCCGAGGGTTGGACGTTGCCGAACTCCTGCCGATCGTCAACACGCCGGCGCGTAGGTACGAGAAAGCGCACGTCGGCAAACTGGTACGGAATCAAACTCCGGCGGCGAACTTCGTTTCGTGACCGTGGCCGGCGACGCCGCGGCAAACACGGGGCAGGCGCGGGCCCCGGACGGGGTGGAACACCGGGGCGGCGAGCCGCTGCATGTGGGCTTTGTGCAGCACAGTCTGTCCGGAGGCGGCGCGGAGCGCGTGGCCACAACCTTGGCCACGCAGCTCATCGCGCGCGGCCATCGCGTCGACATGGTGCTTGGCAAATCGACGGTCGACTACGCCAACAACCTCCCGAAGGGGTTGCGCCTCTACCACCCGGCGGTTCCGGGCATCGGTCGCGCCACGCGTCGGCTCTGCCGCGGACGTGGCGTGGAAGTGAGTCGCCTCCATCCCAGCGCCGCCAGAGCGCTTGCGGATGCGGGGGGCCTCCGGCCCCGGGCCAACGGCGTTCGGATCCGTCCACGCCATGTGTTCTTTGCCCACCTGGTGGCCGAATACTTGCGTCGGGAGAAGCCGTCCTTGCTGTTGTCCTCCTTGGCGCCCGCCAACTTCGCCGCCGTCAACGGTGCCCGGTTGGTGCGCGACGCCCCGCCGGTGGTCGTTTCCGTACACAGCAATTTGTGTTTGGATTACAGCGAGTACGAACAGCGCGTGGCGACGACGCTATATCCGCGCGCGGCGGCGTTGGTGGCCGTTTCGCGCGATCTGGGCGACGACTTGCTGCGCACGCTTGCCGTTCCGCCGCGCCGAGTGCATGCCATCTACAACCCGATACCGGCGGCTCGAATTCGGTGTTTGGGTCAAGAAGAAGTGGCGCATCCGTGGTTTCGGCGTGGCCAGCCCAAGGTGATCTTGGGCGTCGGTCGGGAAGCGCCGGCGAAGGACCACCCCACGCTGGTCGAAGCCTTCGGCCATGTGCGCCGCGAGGTGGCGGCGCGTCTTGTGATCATGGGCCGGCATTCGCAATCCTACCGGAACCGCTTGTCCGCGTTGGCGCGCCGACACGGCGTGGAGGGCGAACTTGGCTTTTTGGACTTCGACGAGAACCCCTATCGCTACATGGCGCGCGCGGCGGCGGTCGCGCTCTCTTCGTTCTGGGAGGGCTTGCCGACGGTGTTGCTCGAGGCGTTGGCGTGCGGCACGCCGGTGGTGAGCACGGACACGCCCTACGGACCGCGCGAAATACTCGAGGACGGCAAATGGGGGCGACTCGTTCCCATCGGCGATTCCCCGGCTTTGGGGCGCGCCTTGGTGGAGACGCTGCTCGGCGGTTGTCCGGATGCGGACGCCTTGCGGCTGCGTGCGGCGGACTTCTCCGGGCAGCGGGCCGTGGATGCCTACCTTCGTGTTTTCGGGGGAGTGACGGGGCGGTGAAGTGGATTGCGGGGCGGCGTCCTCAATGGCGCGGGTCGATGTCGGAAGACGGTTCGCCTTCGTCGCCTGCCTCGCCTGCGACGCGCAATCCAACCGCCAAAGCCAGTCCGATGAGCACGCAGTTGAACCAGTCCTTCGTGAACGGCCCGTGGTCGTGGAAGAAGCTGTTGACTATGTAGCCGGCCAACGCGCCGGCGATGGCGGCAGAGAGGAACCACGACGCGCTGCGCCGGGCGGACCAAGCTCGCCGCCAGGCGAGCAGCAACGCGCCGGCCGCGCCGCCGTACAACAGCAGTAGCAGCACGAGACCGGGAACGCCGTACTGCACTAGGCACAGCAGAAATTGGTTGTGTGGGGAAAAGGCCAGCGCGGCTTGGACTTTCCGCGATCCCCACTCGCGATCAACATGTCGCGCCTGGGGCTTGTAGTTGCCGCCAGTGCCAAGTGGAAACTCTTTGGCGTAGCGGAGCGCGGTAATGGCCAGTTGCACTCGATCGTATGCCTGCGCGTCCAAGCTCACTAGGCGAACGCGGTCCGTCGTTGGCGCGCCTTCCAAGGTGTCGGGCTTGAACAGTGGCAACGGTGCCGGCGGCGCGACGTCGAACAAGGACGTGTCCTTGTTCGACGTCGCCCTGGGCGACCCCGGCGCGTCCCTGGGCGACCCCGGCGCGTCCCTGGGCGACCCCGGCGCGTCCCTGGGCGACCCCGGCGCGTCCCTGGGCGACCCCGGCGCGTCCCTGGGCGACCCCGGCGCGTCCCTGGGCGACCCCGGCGCGTCCCTGGGCGACCCCGGCGCGTCCCTGGGCGACCCCGGCGCGTCCCTGGGCGACCCCGGCGCGTCCCTGGGCGACCCCGGCGCGTCCCTGGGCGACCCCGGCGCGTCCCTGGGCGACCCCGGCGCGTCCCTGGGCGACCCCGGCGCGTCCCCGGGCTCGACCTTTTGTTCAGCGGGAACACGCGGCGCTTGCGCCTGCGTCTGCGGGGGCGCTGTCTCAACAAGGTCCGGTTGTTCATCGACAACATCCCCTTCGTCGAACGCCTCCGGCACGCGAACGAAGATGCCGAAGTTCCCAACCACGTTGGTCAACTGGGGTTTGATCTCCATCCGATAGCCGCCGGCGGGCAGGTCGAGGAATCCGGCCCTGAGCACCTTCGAGCGATCGCCGGTGGTCTCGCGGCGCGTCGTGACCGGCGGCCATTCTTGGTCGTCGTCTATGGAGCGCAATCGCAACGTCGGCAACAGACCTTCCGCTTGCACGTACACCGCAATAGGCCAAGACTTGGCCATCTCGAACGTGAAGTAGCGGGCGGGGCGTTCCGGATCGCCCTCGGCTGGGGGGCAGGCGTCACTCCAGCCACTCATGCGACCTTCCCCTTCCGGCCAGTCGTCCACCAATCCCAGCGACTCTTCGCCGCATGTGGTCGAGATCGTCAACGTGTAGTCGCCTGTCTGGCCGGGGTACTTCGTCGTCACCTCCAAGGTGTAGTCGCCCGGCGGCATGAGGCCGTCGACGAGGCGGGCGTTTGTGCCCACGCCGCCATCGTGGTTTTCGTTGTTTTGGTTGCCGAGTTCGCGATCGCCGCCGGTGCCCCTTAGCAAGTAGAGGTACGGATGCACATCCGAGGCCAACTCGATGGCCACGAACCTTGGCGAGTCCACGGAGAACGTGTAGAGATGGGCAATCCGCGTGCTGATGACCAAAGACGTGCAGCGCGAGTCCCAAGTGCCGGTGATTTCCCTCTCGCCGACAATGGCGCCGATGGGCGTCTCGCATCCGGGAAGCACTTCCCGCTCCGCCGGCCGCACGATCTCGGGGGCGAATGCCTGATGCGTGGCCACCACAGCACTGCATCCGGCGGCCAGCGCAAACACGACCACCGCCGTGCGGCGCAGCACGGCGGGCCGTTCTCGCCGAGGCGCGAAGGCCGCGGAAGCGAGCACCAGCAACACGCCGCAGAGCCCGGCCAGCGCCGCCGAGCGGGAGGTGTTGAAATAAATGCCCGTACTCAAAATCAATGCGATCATGTAATGGACGGTGTCGTAGGTGCGCCTTCTGGCGGATGCTCGCCAAGGGTTGTAGAGCAGCAAGCCGACCGCCAGCGGCGTCGCCACGACCAGTTGGAAGGCCAGGTTGACCACGCGCGGGCTGATGCCCGCGATCCGCCCGAGCAGAACGTCGTTGGCAAACCGCGGCTCCGGATTGGCGAAGACCACCCAGACGCGCCAAAGCGGATCGCCGATGTAGATGACGGCGAGGCCAAACAACACCGAGATAGCGGTTGCGCCGACAATCATCGTCGCCACCATGCGGGCTCGGCGCGCGGTGTCCACCGCGACCCAAGTCGCGGCCAAAACGCTGCCTCCCATTGCGATCTGTCCGACGAGCGGCACGGAGAAGGTGTCCGTGACGATCGTCACGCCGCACGCCCAGATCAGCATCGCCGAGACCACGGCGAGCAACCCCCAAACCGTGCGCGACAAGACGAAGCCTCTGCCCGCCCCTGCCGAAACGAGCACATGCAACCCGGCCAAGAAGACCAACACGGAGCTCGCCACGACGTTGGGTCCGCCGAGCGGCAGCGGGGTGGCCGGAAACCAAAGGCAGGCCAAGATCGCGAGCAGCAACGCTCCGTGCGTCCACGCGGCCAGACGCGGCAATGCGGTGGCGTTCGGAATCCAAGGGATTTGCGTCATCGCTCCCGCCGCTTGCGCGTTTGTGCAGCCAAGAGCACCTCACGACCAAGGTGGTGATCGCGGATGGGCACAGCCACCATATGGGGCACCATAGCGGTTGCGGGCGATTGTGACAACCACCTTTGCGTGCGTATAATTGGATCTCGAACGTGTATGGCGGAGAACGTGCGGCCGCCAAGTGGGCTGAAGCGCGTCGCGGCACGTTGCGCAACGCGAGATGGTCGGCAACGAGGTGGGCGGCGAGAATGGGTTATGTGGATGCGCCTGCGTCGTGAGCCGTGCCCCGCTTGAAGTGCGAACCGGCACGTCGGCGCGGGAACGCGCCTTGCCGGGGAACTTCCGGCTGCCACTGACGCACCAATTCAGCCTTGACGGAGCACTAGCCGCGGGCGGGTTCGCAGCGGTGCTTCTCGGCCTGCTCGGCCACATTTGGTTCGCCAGCACGCCCTTGCCGCTCGGCGGTCCAAACGTCGGCTTCGCGATCCTTGCCGTGTTGTTGGCGGCGCTCTCCCTTGCGCAGGCGGCGTGGTCGTCAAGAGACATGGCGACAGTTCGCCGGCGCGTCGTGGACATTCTGCCGGTGATGGCGGTGGCGACGCTGCTTGCCCTTTGGGCGTTGGCGGTCTATGTGGCCACGGACACGCTGGATGTGCTGCGGTTGGCGAAGATGGCGCTCGGCATCGGCGTCCTCTTCGCGGTGTTCGTTTGCGTGGACAGCTTGCGGCGGGCGCGGGCCATGGTCTTCCTCGTCATCGTCGCGGTTTTCGTGTCCGCGCTTTGGGGCTTCGGTGTTGCGCTGGTGGGCGACCCGTTCCTGAGCTTGTGGCTCCAAGTCGCCAATGTGCCGCGCGAAGAACTCCAAGAGATGCTGTTGTTTGGTAGAACCGCCGGTCTGGCCGCGCACATTTCCGTATTTGGTCGCCAAGTGGCGGTGGCGGTACCTCTGGCGCTGGCTGCTCTACTTTACTGTGATTGCGTGGCTAGTGCTCCAACCAGGTTGAATTGGTGCGTCAGTGGCAGCCGGAAGTTCCCCGGCAAGGCGCGTTCCCGCGCCGACGTGCCGGGTCGCACTTCAAGCGGGCGCAACGCGGCCGGGGGGCTTCCGGCTGCCACCCGAAGGGCGCGCCCACAGGCGTCCGCCCGCTTTGTTGCGGTCTTTCGGAGTATGGCCCGATACACCTTCAAGACGCGCGCCTCGCGCTCGGACGCCTGTGAACGCGCTGACGCATCAATTCAACCTGGTTGGAGCACTAGGCCTTGGCCGCGCCGCGCCATCTTGGCGGCACTGTTCGTGGTGCTGATGACGTTGGTCACCGTCATGCTCATGAATGCCACCCGCTCCGTCGTGCTGAGCGTTTGCGTGGTTTCGCTGGTGGTCGGCATCGTCGCTTTGCGTACGGAACGGCCCCGTCGTCGGCTCTTGGTGTCCGCCCCGTTGGCCGCGCTGTGGTTGTTCTTGTATTTCGCTGGCGGCGACCAGGCCGAGGACGAGGCGTCGTCCAGCGTTGGCGGTGTGCGTGGCGACATTCAGGACCTTGCAACGGGGGACGATGCTTGGCGGCGGGGCGAAGCCGATGTGCTTGGGCATGTGTTCGTTGGCAACAAGCCCGGCGCTGAATACCAGGTGCAGTTGCGCGAACGGTATCCCGCCGGTTACGGACAGCCGGGGAACGTTACCGTTCGAGCGGATGAACAAGGGACGTTCGTGCTCACTTGGCGTAAACGCCCCGGTATTGTGCTGTATCAAAGTCGCTTGCGCGTCCAAGGCGACGTTGACTGGCAAGAGTGGCGTTATCTCGAACCGTCGGCGACGCCGGACCGGGATGCGCCAACATTGCAAGATGTGGTGGTTGGGAGCGATTGGCACGCCGACGGCACCGACCAGCAACGCATAGGCCACCGCGTGAGCGGCCTTGAGGTTGGCGCTCGTTACTTTGTGGAGCTAAAGCCGGAAGTTGTCGGCTTCCAAAGTGAGGCTGTCCGACTTCCAGTCACGGTGGGCGAAGAAGGCGCTGTCCTGCTGACGTGGCGCGTACCTAGCGAAGTAGGCGTCTTGGGCTACGTCTATAGATTGAAGAGGCGTGGCGAAGGGTGGGGCCGTTGGCACGATTTCGAAGCGTCCATGACGGTGATCGCTCCAGGCAAGGCCGCGCTGGACTTGGCGGTGGGAGGCGAGTCGCTTGGCGGTAGCGCAAAGAGCGCGAGGGTTGGCCATGTGTTTGTCGGGCTTGTCTCTTGGTTCTGGTACACCGTTCAGATACGTCAGACGGATGCTCGGGGAGCCGTGAAGATCGGCGAGGCGACTGCCAAACCGGACGAAGCCGGCGACATCGTCTTGACTTGGGGCGAGGCCCGGGTGGACAGCCAAATCGTCAGTCACCAATTTCGAGCGCGGAAAGTTTCGGACCGAAAGTGGTCTGCTTGGCAAGACTTCGTTCCATCGCTCAGCTCCAAGGTTCCAACGCTTTTTCTAATTCCAGCGGATGGCGAGCGCGATGTTGCCATGCGGCGGGAAGGCGGGAAGACATTCCGTCGGCACACGCTTACCGCATTGCCAGCAGGTCTGACCTATCAGATGCAATTCCGCGCGCGCGGTGAGGATGTCTTTGGCGCCGAAACTCTTGCGATCGACGTGTATCCGGATGGGGATGGCGCATGGACGTTCACTTGGCGCGAGTTTGGTGCCGACGTGGCAGCGACGGGTTACCAGTTCCGTCTGTGGTGGCGCGCCAAGGACCGCTGGTGGCCGTGGCAGGACTTCGTACCAAACGTGGAGGGCACTGGGCGCACGAAGGTGGCCTTGGCAGGGTGGTTGGGTGAACAAAAAAAGAATGTGGCGGCAGCGCAAACGACAGACTCGCTCGGCGCCGTCGCGAAGGGAGCTTCGCTCAAGAGGCGGCTGATGGACCCTTCCGCTGGAATACGGATCCATGAGCTGAACACCGTATTGCGGTACGTCCGCGATCACCCGTTCGGAACCGGTGTCTACGCACCCGGGGTATTTCATGTCGGTGATGGCTTGGAGGATTGGTTGGTGGAAGAGCTCTTGCGCTTGTGGCCGCACAACCAAGGCTTGCACGTTCTGGCGCTTTTCGGATGGCCGGGCTTTGCGCTGCTTGTGGCCTTCTACATTTGCGTATTGCGCCCGGTCGTTCGGTGTGCCGTTTTCGCTTGGCGGACGGCGGACTCGGATTTGCGATTTCTGGTGATTGGCGTATGGGGTGCATGGGCTGCGTATTCGATCAATACATTATTTATCCCTACGAGCCCGTTCTTGGGCGGATGGAGTCACTTCTATTTGATCGGTCTCTTGTTCGGCGTCGAGCGCATTGTCCGGCGCAGCAAACTCGAACGCACCCCATCGGGGTGCGCCGCCCCGCAGGGCGCGCCCTAGCAGGAGCGATCGAGGATGTGCGGGATCGGTGGCACCTTTCGGAGCAGTGGTGGAGTAGACGCAAGAGTTCTGCACCGCATGGTGGAGTCTCTCCGCCATCGTGGCCCCGATGACTCGGGCGTCTACGCGAACGGTCGGATTGGCTTGGCGCACACGCGGCTCAAAGTGATCGATCTTTCGCCCAGCGGCCACCAACCGATGCTCTCCGAAGACGGACAGGTGGTGTTGGCCTACAACGGCGAGATCTTTAACTTTCGCATGTTGCGCACGCACCTTGAACGCGCCGGTCACCGGTTTCTCGGGCGTTCCGACACGGAAGTGGTGCTACGCGCTTATTTGCATTGGGGCGTTGGCGCCTTCGCCCGCTTCGAGGGGATGTTTGCATTGGCACTATGGGACGGTCGCGAACAACGACTGCATTTGGTCCGAGACCGCTTTGGGATCAAACCACTGTATTTCCGGCACGGCCAAGGAGAGTTGACCTTCGGATCGGAAATCAAAACAATTCTCATTGCTGGCGAGGCGGACGTGCGAGCGGATTTCGTTGGCTTGCACGAGTTTCTGTACTACGGCACAGCGCTCGGTGTGCATACGATGTTCGAAGGCATAGCGAAGCTGCTACCCGGTCACGCTCTGGCGATAGACCAACACGGCATGCGGTGCGAGCCGTATTCCTCCGTTCCGGCCCCTGCGCACGAAGAAGAAGACTTCGAGACCGTTGTGGAAACCGTCCGCGGATTGCTGGACCAAGCCGTCCGCAACCACCTGGTAAGCGATGTTCCCGTGGGGGTTTTTCTGAGTGGCGGCATCGACTCTTCCGCTATCACCGCAATCGCTAGTGAACACTACGAACGTCCGCTCAAAACGTTTACCGCGGCGTTTGGCAGTCGGGCTGACCGAGACGAATTGCCCGCGGCGCGTCGCGTCGCGGAGCAGTTCGGTACCGAACACCACGAAGTGCGCGTGGGCGTCGGCGACGTCAGCGATGTCATAGAACGCTTGGTGCGTTGCCACGACGAACCGTTTGGCGACCCAGCGGACATCGCGCTTTTTCTTTTGTCCAAGCAGGTTGGCAACGAAGCAACCGTCATTCTGCAGGGCGATGGCGGCGACGAGATGTTTGGTGGCTATCGGCGGCATGCGTTGATGTCGCATCTGTCTTGGTGGCGTCTTCTCGGTCGCCGAACAGCGCGGATGCACCGCATGTTGGCGCGGTTCAGTAGTGAAGAAGCGGCGGAGTTGGTGTTGACGGCCCTCGCGGAATCCGACACGGGCATGCTGATGGCGCGTTTGTTGGCCACCGAATCGCCGCGCCGACCACCGACAAGAATATTCTCGCCGGACGCGAAAGATAGTTTGCTCGGTACGGATCCCTTTGGTTGGCACCGGGAAATGCACAATCGATTCGTGCGTTACGATCCGACGAGGCGTCTCATCGCGCTTGATGCCAGCATCACGTTGCCGGATCTATTCTTCGAGAAAGTGGACAAGCCCACCATGTACCACGGCATTGAAGTGCGTGTGCCGATGGTGGATACGCGGTTGGCCGAATACGCGATGAGCCTCCCTTCCCAATATAGGGTGCGTGGGCGCCAAAAGAAAGTCGCGCTCCGGGCGGCGTTGCGCGGGACGGTGCCCGACTCCACACTCAACAGGCCAAAGACGGGCTTGACCGTGCCTATCGGCAGTTGGCTGAGAATGTCTCTGGCGGACTACGCGAAGTCGGTCTTGCTGGACGGTTCCACGCGCCGCCTTGGGATCTTCGACGAAAGCGCCGTAGCGCTTTGTCTCAAAGAACATTGCGATGGCCGCGAGAACAACGGCCAGCTCATATACAAGATGCTGCAGATCAGCCTTTGGTGCCATGCGTATCAGCCGAGCTTTGGCGGGTTGGAGAAGCGTAGCGCGAGCGAGGTCAAGCTCGTCCCGTCCAGGCGCCGAGCGCGAAACCGGGTGATGTTCGTCGTGGCCGGCTTGGAACGGGGTGGCGCGGAGATCCAGCTCGTGAACTTGGCGAGTGGTCTGGCCGCCCGCGGCTGGGCCGTGACGGTTGCGTCATACCGGTCTTTCTCGGGACGATCGCTTGCACCGGCGCTGCGCATGTCCGGCGTGCGGTTGATCACATTGAATGCTGGTCGCGGTCCAATGCGCTACGCGAGCATTTTGGGCGCGGCTTCGGCCGTTCGGAGCACGAGACCAGATGTGCTGGTGGGAGTGATGTATCACGGTATGATGACATCCCGTTTGCTTGGAAGAGTGTTCGGCGTGCCCGTGAACATATCGTCCGTTCACACCGATGCCAATCGCCACGGTTCTTTGCGGGGAAGCCTTCTGCAACTCACACGTGCCATGCCGGATGCGGTGGTGGCCCTTTCCGAGGGCCTTCGCCGCGGATTGGTGCGCAGGGGAATTGCGAAGAGCGACCACACATGGGTGGTGCCAAACGGCATGGACATGGAGAAATTCGAGCCCGCGCGAGAACGCGGCGAGGCGCAGCGGGCTTTGGGCCTTGAGAAGAAACGTTTTGTTTGGCTTGCCGCTGGCCGGTTGGAGAGCGAAAAAGACTATCCAAACATGCTGCGTGCCTTTCGCATATTGGCCGACCGGCGCATGGACACTACTCTGGTCATTGCGGGACAGGGCAGTCAAGAGGCTTCGTTGCAGACGCTGATTGACCGCCTCGACCTGCGCGACCGCGTGCGCATGTTGGGACTGCGCGACGACGTTTCCAACCTGCTAAGGGCTTGCGACGCCCTGGTCTTGTCGTCCGAGTGGGAGGCGATGCCCATGGCCTTGCTGGAAGCGATGGCGGTAAGCCGGCCAGTGGTTGCGACATCTGTCGGCGCGATCCCGGAGTTGATCGAAGAAGGACGCACGGGCTTCTTGGCGCCACCTCATGACAGCGTCGCGCTGGCGAATGCAATGGAACGAGCCATGGACACATCGGCCGAGGTGACGGCCAGCATGGTGGAACGTGCGCGCGCTCGGGTGCGTGATATGTGTTCCTTTGGGGTGGTGCTGGATAAATGGGAGGAGCTTTTCGATCACTTTCTAGACAAAGCGGCGAAGACGTGACAAGGCGCTGTCCGCGGCAATGAATCGAGAGGATCATCGCAGCGGCGGACAGGACGTGGCCCTTGCGTTCGGCGCCCGAGTCGGCGTCGTGCTTCTCGGTTTGCTCATCCAAGCGCTGCTCGCTCGCATGTTGCTTCCGGAGGGGCTCGGCAGCTACGCGGTGTGTCTAGTGTTTGCGACCGCGCTTGGCATGGTGTTGACGCCCGGAGCGCAACAGGGCACCCAGCAATTTGTCATGATCCGCGAGATATCCGTATCGGAAGCCGTCGCTAGCGGTGCCGCGATCTGCTTGGTGGGTGGTGGTTTGGCCATCGCCTTCTCGGTGCCGTTGATTCGCAGCGGCCTTCCGTACTTTCAGAAAGCCGAGGCGGCATCGTTCTACATCGCGCTTGCGTTGTTGCCCGTGCTGGCGTTCGCGCTGGTCATGGAGCATCAGTTGGCGGCGCTGCGCCGCTTTGGCCGGTTGGCGTTGGCGTTGTTGCTACGCATGGTCGTGAACGTGTTGTGTGTTGTATTGCTCGTTTGGGGCTGCGGTCTTGGCGTGGACGGCGCGTTGTGGGCTGTGGTTTGCGCACATGTTGTGATGATTGGCGCTTGTCTTTGGGACTTGCGGCGACAATGCGGCCTCGCGTTCGGCTTGCCTGGACGGAGGGCCTTGCAAAGGATCCTCGGCTATGGATTGCGTTACCATGTCGCCCGCACGGCAGAAGGTCTAGGTCCCTATGTGGGTATCTTATTTCTTGGGTTTTTGGCGAGCGATGAGGAGATTGGGCTGTTCGCGGCAGCCAACACGCTCATGCTCGGCTTCCTGCTTGTGTCGAATTCGGTCGGAAATGCGTTGCTGCCGCGTATTGCGAGTGGTGAGGCCGCAGGTGCCCCGTTCGGAAGCCCTGTGGCTGCAAACATCGGGCAGCCGGAGATGGTCGCAACTTGCGTCCGCTTGGTCTGCCTGGTCACCGCCGCTAGTTTGGTCGCGATGCTTGCGGTGAGCGCGCCGTTTGTGCGGCTGCTCTTTTCGGATGCATTTCTAGCCATTCTGCCGTTGCTTTGGCTCATTGCTCCCGGAATGGTCGCCGCCGCCGGCGCTGGCATTTTCATGACCTATTTCAAGGCCGTCAACCGCCCCGGCATTTGTTCGTGGGCCCAACTCCTGGGTCTGAGCGTCGAGATCTTCACGCTGGTTCTACTCTATCGTTGGTTCGGCATCGGCGCGGCCGCAGGGGCCATCACCGTGGGGATGATCTGCCGCTGCACGCTTCTCGCGTTGCTATTCCGCAAGGCGACGGGCCGGAGCTGGAGGCGCACTTGGCTTCCGCAAGTTCGTGACTTCCATTTTCTATTGGCGGCTGCCCGTTCGCTTGTGCCGCGGTTACACCAGTAGCTTAGCTATCGTACAAGTGGCAGGCGACAAGGCGATCCGGGTGTCCCGTCTCCCGCACGGGGATCAGCGGCGGTGTGACGTCTTGGCAGGCCGGCATCGCTTTGGGACATCGGTTGGCGAAACGGCAACCAGGTTTGACGTTGACCGGCGATGGAATTTCGCCGCGTACCTCCGCGGCGCCGCGTGACCGTTCGCTGCGTGGGTCCGGTTCCGGATTTGCGCTGATCAGAAATTCGGTGTACGGGTGCCGTGGCGCGAAGAACACGCGGTCCGCCGGCCCGACCTCGACAAGCGAGCCGAGGTACATCACGGCCATGCGATCGGAGACGTAACGCACCATCGACAAGTCGTGGGCTATGAACAGCAAGGTCAAGCCCAAGGAGCCTTTGAGCTCGTCAAGCAAGTTCACGACCTGCGCTTGCACGGACACGTCGAGCGCGGAGATGGGTTCGTCGCAGACGACGAACTGTGGTTCGAGCACCAGTGCTCGCGCGATGCCGATGCGTTGGCGTTGCCCGCCCGAAAACTCGTGCGGATACCGTGACATGTGGTCTGGGTTGAGGCCGACGCGCCGAAGCCAATCGGCAACTTTCTCTCGAATGTCCGCGCTCGAAAGATCGGTGTGCAGCTTCAACCCCTCGCCGACGATTTCGCCCACGGTCATGCGCGGATTGAGGGACGAGTAGGGATCTTGGAAGATCATTTGCATCGTTTGAGCATGGCGTTGGAAGTCCGCCGGCTTGTATTTGGCCGGCAGCGCCTCGCCGCGAAAGAACACTTCGCCGCTGGTTTTGGCGTGCAGGCCGAGCAAGGTCTTGCCGAGGGTGGATTTTCCGGAGCCGCTCTCGCCAACCAGACCGATGATCTCGCGGGCCATGATGTCGAAAGACACGTCGTCCACCGCATGCACAACTTGCCGGCGACCGATGCGGAAGTGTTTCGTGAGGTGGCGGATCGCCACCAAGGCGTCGGCGCCCGGTGCGGCATCTGCGACCTCGCCGGTCATCGACGGTGGACCTCTTCGGCTTCCTGGTGGCAGTCCGCATGGTGCAACCAGCAGCGGGCATCGTGTTCGGAAGCGAGTGCGAACACCGGCGGGTGGTTGCTTTCGCAGGCGCGCATGGCGTGCGGACAGCGGCTGAAATAACCGCAACCGGCGGGTGGCGCGAACAAATCCGGGGGGCTGCCGTCGATGGGCGTGAGTTCCTGTTTGGCGTCGAGTCGATTCGACGGCATCGCGGCCTTCAGGCCGAGGGTGTAAGGATGAGCGGAGCGATAGAACACGTCGTCCACATGGCCTTTCTCCACAACTTCGCCGGCGTACATCACCAGCACCTCGTCCGCCATGCGCGCCACGACGCCCAGATCATGCGTAATCAGCACGATGGCCATTCCATGTTCTCGTTGCAAATCCCGCATCAGGTCGAGAATCTGCGCTTGAATCGTGACATCGAGCGCCGTCGTGGGCTCGTCGGCGATGAGAATCGACGGCTCGCAGGCCAGCGACATGGCGATCATGGAGCGCTGCAACATGCCGCCCGAAAACTCGAACGGATACTGCCGGGCACGTTTGGCGGCTTCCGGGATGCGTGTCATGTCGATGAGTTCTATGGCGCGCGCGAACGCCTCGCGACGGCTGTAGCGCCGATGCACCTGTAAGGTTTCCGCGATTTGGTCGCCGATCGTCATGGTTGGATTGAGCGACGTCATCGGATCTTGGAAGATCATTCCCACCAAACGCCCGCGGATGTCTTTGCCGTCCGCTTTCTGGTCGCGCAGCACGTCCTTGCCGTCGAGCTTGGCCGTGCCGCTGGTGACGCGGCCGGGCGGCATGGGAATGAGACCCATGATGCTCTGCACGGTGACGGACTTGCCGCAGCCGGATTCGCCGACGATGGCGAGGGTCTTGCCCCGCTCCAAGGAGAAGGATACGCCGCGCACCGCCTGCACCGTGCCGCCGTAGGTGTCGAACTCCACGCGCAGATCGGAGACTTCCAACAAGCTCATTCCGTTGCTCTCATGCGCGCGTCGAGCGCGTCCCGCAAGCCGTCTCCGAGCAAGTTGAAAGCGAGCACGGTGACGCTGATGAAGGCTGCCGGCGCGATCAATTCGTGGGGCGTTGTCAGCATGGTCTTCAATCCCTCGTTGCACATGCTGCCCCAAGACGGCGTGGGCGGCGCAACGCCCATGCCGATGAAGGAGAGAAAGGCCTCAGTGAAGATGGCGCTCGGCACGGCGAAAGTGAGTGTGACGAGAATCACCCCCATCGTGTTGGGAATCATGTGCCGCAACACCAGATAGTTGGTCTTCGCGCCGAGCAGTTTCGATGCGCCGATGTAGCCTTCTTCGCGTATTTGCAGAATCTGCCCTCGCACAAGGCGCGCCGCGGCCGGCCAGCTGAGCACCACCATCGCCACCATCATGGGGACAATGCTGTTGTCGCCGGGTTGCACGTTGAAGAGTATGCGCAGCAGGATCATGAAGAGCAGAAACGGTAGCGCGACCACGAAGTCGGCGAAGCGCATGAGTAGCTGATCCGCCCGTCCGCCCAGAAAGCCGGCGACGCTGCCATAGAGTATGCCCACGAGCACATAGGCGAACGGCGCCACGATGCCGATGAAAAGCGAAACGCGCGCGCCATGCATGAGGCGGGCAAGCATGTCGCGGCCAAGGTAGTCGGTGCCGAGCGGATGCAACTGCATCTGCAAAACGTCGCCGGGCCGCACGTCGGCGGCGTTCGCCACGAGTCCTTTCGCCACGGCTTCGCCGGCGGTGATGACCCGTGTGACGTCCAGTTCGATGCTGTGGTAGTTCGGCGACTCGTCGCCGAGCGCGGTTAGCGGCACGACCGAATAGTGGTAGGCGAGAGGCTTCAAGTCCAAACGATCCTCAAAGCTCACGCGGCGCGGGTCGAGCACATCGCCGATGGGCAAACCCAGCGCGCCATCCGGCGCCGGATCGAACAGGCTGCGATACACGCGGTAGCCACTTGCGCCGGCGACCGGCTGCCATTGCAGTCGGACCGCGCGCGTGGTCGCCGGGCCCACGGCGACGATGGATGCCGGCGCGGCCAAGATGTCGTCGTCGCCGGCGAGACGGGCCGTCGTCACGCCTTCCCAAGCTCGGTATTCGTTCACCACAGTGACGTCGCGGTCGGCGCCGGGCGGAACGCTGATCTGGTCCAGGTCCTGGGCGGCCGGGTCCACGCGCCACGCCAAGGGGCCGAACAGCGTGAACACGGTCAGGCCAATCACCAAGTAGAGGGAGAACAACGCCCGCTTGTTGGCCTTGAGCCGCACCCAGGCATCCTGCCAATACGACAGGGAGGGCCGCGAGATGGTGTCGACTTCTCGTTCGACTTGTACGGGTTCAAAGGAAAGCGCGTCTGCCGCCACTCTTCAACCTCTTCCTCTCTTTGCTGCTCTGGGCCACGCTATTCCAACCGCACACGCGGATCGACCAAACCGTACACCACGTCCACGGCGATCACCATGAACACCAGGAACGCGCCGTAGAACACGGTAGTGCCCATGATCACGGTGTAGTCGAGTTGCTGGACGGCTTGCACGAAGTAGCGGCCCAACCCGGGGATGGCGAACACCAGCTCCACCACAAAGCCGCCGGTGGTAATGGCGGCGATGGAGGGGCCAAGCACCGTCACCACCGGCAGAATGGCGTTGCGCAGTTGGTGCTTGCGGAACACGCGCGCCGCCGGCAGTCCCTTGGCGCGGGCCGTGCGCACGAAATCCGAATTGACGATCTCCAACATGGACGAGCGCATCAGGCGTGTCAAGAACGCCATGGTGCCAAGACCGAGCACCATCGACGGCACGATCATGTGCTGCACGGTTCCCCAACCGGCCACCGGAAACAAAGTGAAACCAAGCCAGCCGTTCACCTTCACCAAGCTCAACTGGCCGAACGCCGCGAACACGAAACCCGGCACCGAGATGCCAAGGATCACGAGAAAGACGATCACGATGTCCGGCGCTCGATTGCGGTACATCGCGGTGAGCGCTCCCCACAGAATGCCGCCGAAAGCGGCGAAAATCACCGCGAGGATTCCCAGCGTGGCGGACACCTTGAAGTGCTCGGCGATGATGTCGTTCACTTGACGGTTCTGCTGGGTGTAGGACACGCCGAAGTCGCCCGTCGCCATGTTGCCGAGATAGACCCAGTACTGCTCCAACAGCGGCTTGTCCAAACCGTAGCGCTTTTGCAGTTCGGCCCAGATTTCGGGCGCCACCGCTTTCTCATTGGTGAGTGGGTTGCCCGGCACCGCGTGCATGGCGAAGAACGTCGCCGTGGCGATGAACCACACCGTGACGACACCCTGCAGCAGCCTCTTGAGCGTGTAGACGAGCATCAATCAACCGCCGATGGGTTGGATCCACGCGTTGGTGTAGTCGGGATCGGTGCCGACCGACCGGCGCACCACTCCCCGCACGCGCGGATGCGCCACATAGACCGAGCCGCGTTCGTATTGCGTGAGCACCACGGCGTCCTCGTAGATGATCTCCTGCACCTGCGCGATGGCGTCCATGCGAACTTGCGGATCACTCGACGAGCGCGCGACATCCACCGCGGCGTCCAATTCCGCGTTGGAATAGCGACCGCGGTTGTTCTCGTTCCACGACGTGAAGAGATCCCCGAAGGTCATCACGTCGTCGTAGTCCGGCCCCCAGCCGGCGGCCACGATGTCGTAGTCGCCGGCGGTCATCTTCGCAAGCCGCTGTTTGAAAATCTGCGCGTCGATCTTCACATCGATGCCGAGCTTGCGCTTGAACAGGTTCTGGTAGTACTCCGCTTGCTTTTTGCTGCTCGGGCTGTCGCCAATCAGCATGACCAACGGCGGCAACTCCTCCAACCCCAACTCCTTGAGCGCGCGGGCGAGAAGCTCACGGCCTTTCGCTTCGTCCGGGAGATGCGTCGGTGCCGGGTATTCCTGACGAAAGCTGCCGCGCACGCCTCTCAACCACAAGGGAAACAAGGAACTCGTGGGCAAGTTGCCGGGCAACTTGATGACCTTGTAGACGAGCTCGGCCGGGTCGTTCACGGCCTGCAGGGCCTTGCGCAAGTGGTAGTTGCTGGTGAGACGCCCCTGCCGGTGGTTCAGGCCGAGGTAGTACACCGAACCGTCCGCAAAGCGCCGAATCTTCCATCGCTGCTGCATCGCGTCGTTGAGGTTTTCGGCGTTGAGGCCCGTCAGCGCCACCTTGCCGTCCTTGAACAGGTTGATCGTCGCCAATGGGTCGGAGGTGATGTAGGCGTGGTCGATGGTGTTCAGCTGGATGCGCTGCGCGTCCCAATAATGGGGATTCTTGGTGAGCCGCAGGCTGGCGCCATGCACCCAGCGGTCGATTGTGAAGGGCCCGTTGTAGAGCAGCTTGTCGGCGTCCGCGCCGTAGGCGCCGCGCGTGGATTCGTAGAACGCCTCGTTGACCGGGTTGTAGGTGCAGAAAGCCGTCAGCTTGTCGAAATACGGCAGAGGCCGCGCGAATTCCACTTCCAAGGTGCGCTCGTCAATGGCGCGCACCGCCAACGCGGCGAGCGGCAGCTCGCCGCGGTTCACTGCTTCGGCGTTCTTTATGCCGTATAGGATGAAGGCGTATTCGGATGCGTTGGCCGGCTCCAACGCCTTGCGCCAAGCGAACACGAAGTCGTGCGCGGTCACCGGAACGCCGTTGCTCCAACGCGCCTCGGGGCGCAACCAGAACGTCGCCGATTCGTCGCGCACCCGCCAACGTTCGGCGACGCCGCCCACCAACCGGTTGCGCGCGTCGTAGCGCAGCAGCCCCTCCATGACGTGCCCGAGAATGCGGATGCTCACTTGATCGGTGCTGCGCGTGGAATCCAACTGCGGCGGTTCTTGCGACAGCGCCAACGTGACCGTGCCGGTGGCGGCGTCCGCGGCGTCTCCAGCGCCACCTTCGTTCCACTGCGCGAGCAGCCACAGGATGACCGCCAACCCGACCACGCCGGCCACGCCAAGAAGCAGCAACTGCACCAAGGCGCTCGGATCCCAAGGCGCGCTCTTGGGCGCCGGCATCGGCGCGCCCGCGGCGTCCGCCGCTTCGGTCATCGAACGGCGGCCGGTCGCGGCAGCGGGCAAACGCGGTCGCGTGCCCAAGGCGCGTCTCGAAGCGAGTCGTATCCCGTAGCCGCCATCCGCGCCTCCGCCACGTGGCTTGCACGGCGCAGTATACTCGCTTGGCGTTGCCACAGACACCGCCATGGCCAAGCCGCTTCCCGCATCGATAGAGACCAAGGCCAATTTCGCGCACGGTCGGCACCGCGGGTTTCGCGTTCCGAACCGCTACTCGGCCAAGCATGCCGACGAGTTGAAGACGCTGGGCGCCAGCGAACGCATCACCGTGTACAACGCCCGCTTGCTCGACCCGGCGCCCACGCTGGAGAGCCACGGCTTCGCTCTCGTCACCGCTCCAACGACGCTCGACCTGTTGGACACGGAGATCGTGTACAAGGCGTTCTACCAGGAGTGTCGGCGGCTCTTGGCGCGGATCACCGGCAGCGAGGGCGTGCGCGGCGGCGGCCACGAGTACCGCAACGGCTTCGGCGGCGTCGCCGGGCCGCGCGGCGCGAAGCCGACGCCGAACGGCAGCGGCGGCGCCTACGCGCAAGGCATCCATGCGGACATGTGCGCGGCCGTGGAGCGGCGGTTCGCCGGCGTCGTGCCGGATGGTCGCCACTTCCAGAGCATCAACATTTGGCGCAGCGCCGTACCGGAGACGATCGAGATGATGCCGCTCGCAGTGTGCGACATGGCGTCGGTGCGGCCCGAGGACATCGTGTTCGGCGATGGCCAGAACACCGGCAACATCCGCCAATACACGAAGGTGGTCGATCAGCGCCTCATCCACGGCCCCCATCAACGCTGGTACTACTTTCCGCGCATGACCCCGGACGAGGTGCTGCTGTTCCGCCAATACGACACCCGCCAGGAAGCGCTGAACATGCGCGCCGTGTTCCACACCGCGGTCGCGGACCCCACATCACCGGCGAACGCGCCGCCGCGCTCGACCATCGAGGTGCGGATGCAGGCCATCCACGGCAAGGAGACGGATAGAGCCGCGCGGCTTGCCCGCTTCCTGGCCGAGATTCCCACGCACTACGCCGACGGGCGCGTTTGCGACTGGTGGAGCGGCCCGATCGAAGGTTATGTGCCGCCGCCGGTTTCGGCGCAAGGCGAGCGCGCGCCTGTCTTGCCGGAGCGCTAGCGCTAGCGCGTCCCCGGCACTTACGCGGCGAACGGATTGTCGACCGAGAGCGGGATGGGCGCGCCGGCCGCGGGCACCTCAATGGCCTGTGGGGACACCGTCAAGTCTTCGCCCTTCAACACGCCTTCGCCGTAGCGGTAGATGGTGTTGGCCGCGCCGGCGGTCGCTTGCGCGTCATAGGCCAACGCGGTTTGGCGCACGCTTTCGTTCTTCTTGGCGTGTTGCGCGAGGGCGGCGGCGCCGGCCTTCGCGCCAATCAACCGCCGCGCCACATGCGGCGCCAACACCAACCCCGTGGCGTTGTTGCCGCCAAACCCTTTCGAGTTGACCAGCGCCATGTCCGTGCGCCCGCTGTCCGTTTCCAGATGCGCTTGCGAGAGGCGCAGCCGGTCGCGATGCACATCCGCCGCCGGCGCGTCGACGGTGGCGATACCCGGCACCCAGCCGTATGCCCAAGTGCCGAGCGCGGACGTCAGCTGTTCGCCGGACGCCGGCGCCAAGCTGTGTCCCAAATACGCTTTCACCGCCGCCACCGGCCAACGCTCGATGCCGAAGTTGCGCGCCATTTCGTTCAAGATGTGGGATTCCGTGCGCCGATTCTGCGGCGTGCCGGTGCCGTGCGCGTGAACGTAGGAGCGGGTGCGCACCGCGTCGTCGCCCAGAATCGCCCTGCCGAGCGCCAGCGCCTTGGCGACGGTGATGTAGTTGCCAACGCCCGGACTCGGTATCGACTGCTTGAAACCGTCCGCGTTCACGAACACGCCGGCCACTGCGCCGTGGATGTTGCAGCCGAGTTCCAAGGCTAGGGCGTCGTCGGCCAGCACGACATAGACGGCGGCTTCTCCCAAGGTGAAGCCGCAGTTGTCGCCGAACGGCCGGCAGGCGCGCCGGTTGTCCACGGTGCGCGCCCGGTCGAGGGCCATCAGGGCTTCGTCTTCGGCAAGCGCGCCCATCGTCCGATACGCTTCGACCACTTCCGGCACGATCGGCGCCTCCGCGGCGCCCACCACCGCCACGCGGCAGCGGCCGGCGCGCATGTCGTCCACGGCCAGCTTGAGGTTGTAGAGGAAGGTGGCGCACGCGCCGATGGCGCCGCCAGTGCCGCCCATCGTGCCGATCACGTAGGCGTTCACGAAGTCCGCGGGCATCTCGCAAAGGCTGAGCGCCGCCTGCTTCGAGGTCGGGCGTTTGCCCAGCAAGGGGAACTGCATCATGCCGCCCGCGCTGTAGCTGTCGAGCTGTCCCATGGCGCTGCCGGAATAGCAGGCGAAGTGATCCGGGCGCACGCGCTTGGTGAACTCGGGCCACGGAACGCCGATGGACTGCACGGCGTCCGAAGCCGCGTAGACGGCGAGCTGCAGGCCGCGCGGATGGCTGCGCGCCGGATAGAGTTTGGCCGGGTCGAAACCGGTGGGCGCTTGTCCCGCCGACGAGACCTTGGAGACGCGCTCGTCGGGCAACAGCACCTGCGCGCTTTCGGCGGTCACTTCCACACTGCCGTCTTCCCGTTCGCGAACCGCCCAGCCGCTGGGGATTCGCGCCGGCACATCCCGTGCGGCAAGGACGAATTGCATCGGCGCCGAGGCAACCTGCCGCATGCAAGCAGCGCGTTGGCAGTACACGCGATCCGGATCGAAGCAGTTTATGCGGCGAACGAGGGTGTTGTCGCGAATGTGCCGGCGCAACGCCTCGTCGTTCGGATCGCCTTGCACCTGCATCAACGCCGCCAAGCTGGCGTAGGTGTCGTTTGCGGATTGTTCGTCAAGCGCGTCGATCACCGTGCGCCGGTAGGCGTGGTGGAACGAGACGCGGCCGGCGGGATTGACGCCGCCGAATCCGACGATCACGGGCAAAGGCTCGGCCATTGCTGCCTCCTTGTTGCGTGCCCTGCGGGGCGCGTGCCTGCCGCGAGAACTTGACTCAATTGTGCAGATCTCGCCTCTCAAAAAGAGCTAGAAGCGAGGCAGCAGTTCCGCGAAGTTGCACGGCCAGTGGTTGCGGTCCAACTGCTTGCGCAGAATTGCGTCCCACGCCGTGCGGCATGCGCCGGTGGAACCGGGCAGCGCGAAGATCAAGGTGCCGCCGGCAAGGCCGCCGACGGCGCGCGACTGAATGGTGGAGCTGCCGATTTCGCTGAACGACACTTGACGGAACAACTCGCCGAATCCGTCGATCGTCTTGTCGAACAGCGGCAGCAGCGCCTCCGGCGTGCTGTCGCGGCTGGTGAAGCCGGTGCCGCCGGTGGTGAGCACCACCTGAATGTTGGCGTCGGCGATCCATGCGCTTGCGGCGGCGCGGATGAGGTACTTGTCGTCGCGCACGAGCCGCCGTTCGGCCAAGCGGTGGCCGTCGGCGGTGAGGCGCTCGCTGAGCAAATCGCCGGAAGTGTCTTCGCCGCGGCCGCGCGTGTCCGAAATCGTCAGCACGGCGATGGACAGCCCGGGAGGCTTGACCGGCGGCGTGGTCGCGTTGGCCATCAAGCGCCGGGGTTGGCGGCGGCGTTGGCGCGCGAGCGAGCACGGTGCGCTGCTTCGTGCATTCTCGATTGCTCCTTGCGCATGCGCGAATAGCGCATGGTAACGCACCCCAGCGCACGCTGCGTACCCCAGCGTGCGCTTCACACTTGTGCAACCTGTGTCCGTTGCCTTCGCACTGCGTATCATAGCGGAGACGCCGGGCGTCCCCGGAAAACCGGGGGGGTCCCCGAGAAGCGAGGCATTGGAGCGATAGTGGCAGACCAAAGTCACCGCGAACGGCTCGCGGCGTTCATGGCCGGTCTTGTGCGGCGCAATCCCGGCGAACCGGAGTTCCACCAAGCGGTGCGCGAAGTGGCGGAGTCGCTGCTTCCCGTTGTGGCGACCCGGCCGGAGTACGAAGAAGCGCGCATCTTGGAGCGCCTCACCGAGCCAGACCGAATCATCACTTTCCGCGTCACTTGGCAGGACGACGCCGGCCGCGTGCGCGTGAACCGCGCGTGGCGGGTGCAGTTCAACAACGCCATCGGTCCGTACAAGGGCGGCCTGCGCTTCCACCCGACGGTGACGCAAAGCGTGCTGAAGTTCCTCGGCTTCGAGCAATCGCTGAAGAACAGTCTGACGGGGCTGCCGATGGGCGGCGCCAAGGGCGGCGCGAACTTCAACCCCCACGACAAGAGCGCCGCCGAGGTCATGCGCTTCTGTCAAGCGATGATGCGCGAACTGCATCGGCACATCGGCGCCGACACCGACGTGCCCGCCGGCGACATCGGCGTGGGGGCCCGCGAAATCGGCTTCCTGTTCGGCGAACACTTGCGGCTTTCCAACCGCTTCACCGGCGTGTTCACGGGCAAGGGCATGGCGTTCGGCGGCAGCGCGTTGCGCCCGGAAGCCACCGGCTATGGCGCCGTTTACTTTCTGCAAGAGATGCTCGCCGCCGCCGGCGAGGACATCGCGGGAAAGACGGCGGCGGTCTCCGGTTCCGGCAACGTGGCGCTGCATGCCATCGAGAAGCTCAGCGAATTGGGAGCGAAGGCGGTGACCGCCTCCGACTCGGCCGGCACCGTGTACGACCCCCACGGCATCGACAGCGAGCGCTTGGCGTGGTTGAAAGCGTTGAAGCTGGCGCGGCGCGGCCGCATTGCGGAATACGCGCGGCATTTCGGTTGCACCTACTTGGCCGGCAAGCGCCCTTGGGCGGTGCCTTGCCAACTCGCCTTGCCTTGCGCCACGCAAAACGAACTCGACGAGTCGGATGCCCGCGCCTTGCTCGACAACGGCCTGCTGGCGGTGTCCGAAGGCGCCAACATGCCCTCCACCGCCGAAGCCGTGCGGCTGTTCTTGCGCCAGCGCGTCCTCTTCGCGCCCGGCAAAGCCGCCAACGCCGGCGGCGTTGCTGTTTCGGGTTTGGAGCAGAGCCAAAACGCGCTGCGCATCGCTTGGGATCGAGAGGAGGTGGACGGACGCCTGCGCCAGATCATGCGCGCCATTCACCAGAAGTGTTGTGCCGAAGGCGCGGAGGCGAACGGCTTTGTGGACTATGTGCGCGGCGCCAATCTCGCCGGCTTCCGCAAGGTGGCGGACGCGATGCTCGCCTACGGTGCCGTCTGACGCGCGTCCGTGTTCGCCGGCGTCGCCCGGCAGAGCGCCTCGCAGGGCGTGCCGTCGCCATCGCCGTCCAAGGTTTCCACCGCGCATTGGCGCAGGAAAGCCACGGCCTCCTCGCAGGAAGCCATCTCGCGGCAATAGCGTTTGGCGCCGCACCGCACCTTCGGAATGGCCGCCAACGCCGGCGGCGCTTTGGCTGCGCCGCGCACGCGTTTCCCCGCCGAACGCTTGCCACGCCGCCATTCCCAAGGTGGCGTGGGAGCGGCCTCTTGCCATAGGCCGAGGCGCTCGGAACGGGCGGCGTCCTCCGCGGCTATCAGCTTGGGTGCCGGGTCGTAGGCGCGCCGCACCCAGGCGTGGCCGCGGCGCACCATCTCCTGGTTGACATCGATGTTGTCCACAAAGACGTGCGCCACGATGCGCCGATAGGCATCTCCCCCCACCAGCTGCAGCCGCACGTCGCGCTCGCCGACCAGCGCCCGCAGCGCCGAACGGGCGGCGTCTCCGTGCGGTTGGCGATGCTCCGGCGCGTCGATGTCGGCCAAGCGCACATCCACTTGCTTGCCGCCGGACGCCACCACCAGACTGTCGCCGTCCTTGACCCGCACCACCTGCTCGGCGCACACCGCGCTGGCCAGCACCGCGGCGCCCGCCACAAATCCGCTGAACCACAACCGACGCGCCATTTCGCAGTGCCCTTCCCAAGGCGCTCCAATTCCTCCACGCATTATCCCCACCTTCCACACACCCGACAAGGGGCTCGGCGGCTGTATGGCTGGTTGGCTCTTCTTCCTTCTCAAACAACGTTGACAACGGCCGCGTGGCGGCGGACGATTGGGCCTTCGCACCGCAACGGAAAGGAAACGGGAATGCGGCGACAGGTTATCGGTGTGCTGGCGACAGGCGCGGCGGCGTTGCCGGTTGGCGCGAGCGAATACCAGGACGCGTGGGGCCCGGCGGTTGGCGCCGCCATGCCCGCCATCGCGGCGCTGGACCAAAACGGGGAACGTCGGGCACTGGCCGACCTCGCCGGGGAACGGGGCACGCTCCTGTTCGTGGTGCGCAGCGCCGACTGGTGACCGTTCTGCAAGCGTCAACTCGTGCAGTTGACAAGCTGGCAGAGCAAATACGAGGCCCTGGGCGTGTCCGTGGCCGCCATGACCTACGACGGCCAGTCGGTGCTGGCGGATTTCGCCGCCGAGCGCGACATCGGCTATGCCTTGTTGTCGGACAAGGGCGCCCGCAACGTGACGGCGCTGGGCATTCGCAACGAGCAGTACGACGCCGACCATCCAGCCTACGGGGTTGCCCACCCCGGAGTCTTGTTCGTGGATGCGGACGGCGTTGTTCGCCTGAAACGCGCCGTGCCGAGCTACCGCGAGCGGCCGTCGTTCGAGGAGTTGCACGCGGCGCTCGGCCGGCTCCTGGATGCAGCGGAGCCGGCCGGCAACGCAGAGCAACTGCCCGCGGAGGAGTGACGTTGTGTGGAGGCGGCCGCTGTCGTCTCCACTATTGGCGCTACCGCTCCTGACCTTCCGCTGCCTTCCTTCGCTCTTCTGTTCTGTTCGGCCTTCTGCCGGTTGCTATATATACTGAACGGATGCGTACCCCTCGCCACAGGTTTGTCGCCGCTGTTCTGGTTTGTGTTGGGTTGTCCCTCGGCGGTTGCGCCAGCCTGATCGGCAAGGTCACCTCCGGCCTCGCCTCGGATCTCTCCGACGCCATCCTGAACAGCGACGATCCGGCCGTGATCCGGGATGGTGCGCCGGCGTACCTCATCATGCTGGACGCCTTCACCAGCCAAGGCGCCGGAAGTGCGGACATGTTGCGCGCCGCGGCCTCGTTGAACAGCGCCTACGCCACGGCGTTCGTCAGCGATCCGACGCGGCGCGGGGCGTTCGCGCAGAAAGCGTTGGCGTTGGCGTTGCGCGCCGCGTGCTTGGATGCGCGGTGGCTGTGCGCCGCGCGCACGATGCCGTTCGAGGAGCTGGAACAGCAAGCCGCGGCGATGACGGCTGCGGACGTGCCCGCCGCATACGCGCTGGCAACGGCTTGGGCGGGCTGGATTCAGGCGCACGCGGACGATTGGAACGCCGTGGCGGACCTTGGCCGCGTACGGCCGCTGATGGCGCGGGTGTTGGAACTCGACGAACGCTACGACAACGGCGGGCCGCGCCTCTACATGGCCGTGTTCGAGACGCTGCTGCCGGAGGCGTTGGGGGGCAAACCGGAACTGGGCCGCGCGCACTTCGAGCGCGCCATTGAAATCACCGACGGCAAACACCTTTTGGTGAAGGTGTTTTACGCCGAGTCCTACGCCCGCTTGGTGTTCGATCGCGAACTGCACGACCGCCTGCTTGGCGACGTGTTGGCGGCGGACGCCGCCCACGAGGGCCTCACATTGATGAACACGATTGCGAAGGAGCAGGCGCGTGAACTCTTGGAATCCGCGGACGATTACTTTTAGCCGGCTCGCAAGGCGTGTGGCCTGCCTCGCCTTCTTGGCGGCGGTCTGCGCGCCCGGCGCGATGGCGAAGACCTTGAAGGTGGCCACCACGTCGCCGCCGGGATCGTCTTGGTTGAAGTTTCTGACCGCCGCCAACGAGGAAATGCGGCAAGCCACGGACGGACGGCTTGCCCTGCAGATCTTCGCGGGCGGCAGCAAAGGCAAGGACGACGCCGTGGTGCTGCGCAAGATCCGCCTTGGCGAATTGCACGGCGCCCTGATGACGGCGGCCGTGTTCCAGCGCATCTACCCGGATGTGCAGATCTACAACCTGCCGATGGCGTTTCGCGATTTGGCGGAGGTGGACGCCGTGCGTGAACGCATGGATCCGGTGTTGCTCGCCGGCCTCGGGGAAGCCGGCTTCGAGGCGTTCGGCATCGCGGAAGTGGGCATGGCGTATCCGATGTCCACCAAAGCGGCGCGCACGGTGGCGGACGGACGGCGCTTGAAGGTGTGGTCGCCGGCTGGCGACATGGCGGCCGCCCGCACCTTGGAGGCGTTCGGCATCGCGCCGGTTTCGCTAACCATCGCCGATGTGCTTCCCGGCTTGAGTTCCGGGATGATCGACACGGTCGCCGCCCCGCCAGTGGCGGCGTTGCCGCTGCAATGGCACACGCGGCTGAAGTACGTGATCGACCTGCCGATCATGTACATCTACGGCATGATGGTGGTGGACAAGCGGGCGTTGCGGGGCGTGGACGAGGCGGACATCGCGGCGATGCGCCGCATCATGCGGCCGGCGGTGGTCAAGGCCGATCGGCAAAACCGCGCCGACCACGAGAACGTGCTTGCAGCGCTCAAGAACCAAGGGCTGCAATTCATCACCTTGACGCCGGAGGAATTGCAGGACTGGCGCGGTTTTGCCACCGCGGCGTCGCAGCGGTGGGTGAAAGAAGGCGTCATCGGCACCGAAATCCACGCCATGCTGCAAGACCACTTGGCGGCAATCAGAAGCGAACCGAACCGCGCGACGGCGCCCTAAAGGCGCCTGCGAGCGCGTTCGAGTTGCTCCGCAAACTCGGTGCGTCTTGTGAAGGTCAATGCCACGCAAGCAAAGCTGGGCGCCGCATTGCGCGCGGTGGAAACCGCCCTTTTGGTGACGTTGCTGGCGGCGATGGTGGGGGTGGCGACCTATCAGATCGTCGCCCGCAACCTGTTCGGCACCGGTCTCGTTTGGGGATCGGATCTCGTCCATGTCGGCATGTTGTGGGCGACGATGATCGGCGCGGTCGCGGCGGCGCGCGGCAACCGCCACATCAGCATCGACTTGGTTGCCCGCTTCGGCGGCCCGCGATTGCAGCGATTCGCCGCCCGCGTCACGGCGCTGTTCGCCGCGGTGCTTTGCGGAATGCTCGCTTGGTTCTCCATTGCGGTCATCCAGATCGATTTCATCGACGACACGCCGGGCGTCGCCTTCGTGCCGGCGTGGGTTTGCGAGAGCATCATTCCCCTCGCCGCCGCCATCATGTCGGTGAACTACCTGCTGCGCGCGGTCTGGCCGGAGGTGGACGCGCCGCGAGAACCCCCGGTCGCCGGCCCGTCGAGCCCGGTGCCGGTGGATGCGCCGAGCGGCCCGCCGGCGGCACAAGCGGCAACGGAACCCGTGCGTGACGCCGGCGCGGACCGCGCGGAAGAACCGGATTCGCCGCCGCCGGAGCGCGAACCGTGATCTGGGCGGGCGTCGCCCTGGTGGTGCTGATGGCACTGCTCGGCGCCCCGTTGTTCGTGGTGATTCTGGCGGGCGCAATGCTCGGTTTTCACGCCACCGGCGTGCCGCTTCCCTCGGCGGCGCTCAGCGTGTACGAAATCACCCACCAGCCGCTCTTGGTGGCGTTGCCGTTCTTCACGTTCGCGGGCTATCTGATGGCGGCCGCCAAGTCGTCCGAGCGCTTGATGGCGCTCACCCAGGCGTTGTTCGGCTGGATGCCCGCCGGCCTCGCGGTGGTGGGTTTCGTGGCCTTCGCGCTGTTCACCGCGCTGACCGGCGCGTCCGGCGTGACCATCGTCGCCTTGGGCGGCCTGCTGTTGCCCATGCTGGTGAAGAGCGGCTATCCGCAACGCTTCAGCTTGGGGCTGGTGACCACCTCGGGCAGCCTCGGCCTGCTTCTCGTGCCGTCGGTGCCGCTGATTCTGTACGGCATTGTCGCGCAGCAGCTTGGCGTCGGCGAACCGTTCGCGTTGGAGCAGCTGTTCATCGCCGGGCTTGGCCCGTTGCTGGTGATGGTGGTGCTGCTCTCGATCTACGCCATCTGGGCGCATGGCGGCGTGCCGCGCGCGGCCTTCGACAAGGCGGCGTTGTGGAAAGCGGTGGTGGCGGCGCGCTGGGAGTTGCCGCTGCCGTTCGTGGTGCTTGGCGGCATTTACTCCGGCTACTTCGCCATCTCGGAGGCGGCGGCGGTGACGGCCGTTTACATCTTCGTCGCCGAGGTGTTGCTCTATCGGGACGTGAAGTGGCGCGATCTGCCGAACGTCACCCGCGAAGCGATGGTCATGGTGGGCAGCATCCTGCTCATTCTGGGCGTGGCGCTCGGTTTCACCAACTACCTGGTGGACGCGGAGGTGCCGCAACGCATGTTCGCGGTAATGCAGGAACACGTTACGAACAAATACATGTTTCTCATCCTGCTGAACATCCTGCTGCTTGCGCTGGGCGCCATCTTGGACATTTTCTCCGCCATCGTCATCATGGTGCCGTTGCTGTTGCCGGTGGCGGTGGGCTACGGCATCCACCCGATGCACTTTGGAATCGTCTTTCTTGCGAACTTGGAAATCGGCTATTTCACGCCGCCGGTGGGCATCAATCTGTTCATTTCCAGCTACCGCTTCGACAGACCGATGATCGAAGTCTACGCCGCTTGCCTGCCGTTCATGGCGGTGATGTTGATGGCGCTGCTGTTGATAACGTATGTGCCGTGGTTCTCCTTGTGGCACATCTAAGCCGGGTGCGCCGTCCGCTGTGAAATCCGGGCGCTTGGCGTTCGACGCCGTGGACCTGCCGCCTGCCGCCGGAGCGCTCCGCACCGAGGTGCGCGGCTTTCTCGCCGCGGAGTGGCCGAAAGGTTGCTGGCCGAATTCGGACTTCGGCGCCGGCCACGATCCGGCGTTTTCGCGCCAGCTCGGCCAGCGCGGCTGGATCGGCATGACGTGGCCGAAGGAATACGGCGGCGGCGAACGCACGTTCTTCGAGCGCTACGTGGTCACCGAGGAACTGTTGGCCGCGGGCGCGCCGGTGAGCGCCCATTGGATCGCGGATCGGCAAAGCGGCCCGCTGCTGCTCCGCTTCGGCAGCGAGGCGCAGCGGCAGCGCTATCTGCCGGCCATCGCCCGCGGCGAATCCTACTTCTCCATCGGCATGAGCGAACCGGGCAGCGGTTCGGATTTGGCGTCCGTGCGCACGCGGGCGGAACCGGTCGCTGGCGGATGGGTGGTGAACGGCTCGAAGATCTGGACCACGGACGCGCACCGGAACCACTACATCATCGCCTTGGTGCGAACCGAACCGCAGTCGGAGAACCGCCACGCCGGGCTCTCCCAACTCATCGTCGATCTGCGCGGCGACGGCGTTGCGGCGCGGCCGATCCGCAACTTGGCCGGCGGCGAGGATTTCAACGAAGTGGTCTTTCAAGATTGCTTCGTGCCGGACGACAACGTGGTGGGCGAACCCGGCAACGGCTGGACGCAAGTGACCAGCGAACTGGGCTACGAGCGCAGCGGCCCGGAGCGGTTTCTTTCCGCGTTTCGCGTGTTCGTCGAGTTCGTGCGCGCGGTCGGCGAGCGCCCCAGCGAAGACGAAGCGGCGCTCATCGGCCGCCTTGCCAGCCACTTGATGACCTTGCGCGGCATGTCGCTCTCGGTGGCGGGCATGTTGCAACGCGGCGAAAGCCCGCTGGTGGAGGCGGCGCTGGTGAAGTCGCTCGGCAACGACTTCGAGAAGCTGCTGCCGGAATTGGTGCGGCAGAAAACAGGCGACCTGCCTTGGCGCCATCCGCTGGAACGCTGCATGCGCCAAACGCTGCTGCACGCGCCGTCGTTCACGCTGCGCGGCGGCACGCGGGAGATCCTGCGCGGCGTCATCGCGCGCGGTTTGGGGCTGCGTTGATGGATCGGTTGCTCGAGGAGACCACCGAGCGCTTGTTCGCCGACCACGTGTCCAAAGCCACGCTGGACGCCGCCGAAACAGGCGAGTTTCCCAGTGCGCTCTGGGCCCGGTTCCACGCAGCCGGCCTGCACTTGGCGGGCGCGCCGGGCTCCGGCACCGGCTTGCCGGACCTGTTCGGCGTGTTGAAGGTGGCCGGACGCCACGGGGCGCCGCTGCCGCTGGCGGAAATCCTGCTCGCGGGCGTTGTCGGCGCCCCGAGCGAGCAAGGATTCACCACCATCGCGGCGGGCGGCGTGGCGCCGTGGGCGCGGGCGGCGAGTCGCGTGCTCACGCTGGATGGTCAGTTGGGCACGGACTTCGCGTGTGTTCCGAACGCCAACGTCGCCGGCGAACCGCGCGACGATGTGGCGTTGCGCGGCGCGAAGAACATTCCCGTGCCGGATGATCTTGGCGAGCTGCTCGCTCTCTCCCGCGTGGCGTTGATGGCCGGCGCGCTCGAACGCATTCTCGACGAATCCATCGCCTACGCCACCGAGCGCGAGCAGTTCGGCCGCCCCATCGCCAAGTTCCAAGCCGTGCAGCACAACTTGGCTGTGCTGGCCGGAGAGGTCGCGGCGGCATGCTGCGCCAACGACGGCGCGGTGGCCGCTTGCGGCACGGCGCGGTTCGCGGACCACGTTGCGGCCGCCAAAGTGCGCGTGGGCGAAGCGGCCGGCGTCGGCGCGGAAATCGCGCATCAGGTTCACGGCGCGATGGGCTTCACCCACGAACACAGCCTGCACCATTTCACCCGCAGGCTGTGGGCTTGGCGCGACGAGCATGGGCGGGAAGCCGCCTGGCAGGCGCGTCTGGGGCGGCGCGTCGCGGCCGGCGGCGCCGATCGGGTTTGGGAGTTCTTGGTTGGCGACTAAAGCGCCGCTTGCCACGGTGGCGGCAAGCGAATGTCTGCTCGGCAGGGAAGTGCGTTGGAACGGCGGCCACAATGGCGACGACTGGCCCCGCCGCACGGTGCAATCGCTTTTCCGCATGGTGGGCATTTGCCCGGAAGTGGGCATTGGCTTGGGCGTGCCGCGGCCGCCGATTCGGTTGGTCGGCCCGCCGGCCGCGCCGCGGGCGGTGGAGGTCGCAGACCGGAGCCGCGACCACACGGCGTCGCTGCGGCGGTTCGCGCGCGGCAAAGAGCGAACGCTTGCCGCCGTTCACGGTTACATCTTTGCCGACCGCTCGCCAAGCTGCGGCGTGGCCGGCGTCAAGGTGTTCGCCGACGACGGCACCTTCGCGCGGGTTGGACGCGGCGTGTTCGCCGCCGCGGTGTTGGACGCCCACCCGGATCTGCCGGCGGTGGACGCCGGAACATTGCACGACCCGAAAACGCTCTTGGACTTCGCCCTGGCGGTTGCGCGGCGCGCCGGCCACGCGGACGATGCGCAGTTGCGCGAGCGGGTGCGGGCTGCCGCCCAACCGGCGTGAGGCGCCGCCGACTCAGGAAGCTGACAACATGCCGGTGTGCAAGCGTCCGGCGATGAACGGTTCGCTGGCGAGCGTGTTCATCAGCAGTTCGCGGTTGGTGGCGACGCCGCGGATGTCGAACGCCTTGACGCCCACGAGCGTTCGCCCGATGGCCTGTTCGCGGGTTGCGCCGGTGCCGATCACTTTCGCCAGCAGGGGATCGAAGTAGGGCGTCACCCACTGGCCTTCGGCGTAGGCGGCGTCGACGCGCACGCCAGTGAGCGCCGGCGGGCGGAACACGGCCAGCCGTCCGGTGGAGGGGAACATGCGCCGCGAATCCTCCGCGTACACGCGCGCCTCCACGGCGTGGCCCGACGCCGCGATGCGCTCCGGCAGGATGTTCGCGAGCGGTTCCCCGGCGGCGATGCGCATCTGCGCCGCCACGAGATCGATGCCGGTGATTTCCTCGGTGACGCCGTGCTCCACTTGCAGGCGCGTGTTCATTTCCAAAAAGCCGAAGTCGCCGTCCGCGAACAGCGTCTCCACGGTGCCGAGGCTGTCATAGCCGGAGAGCGCCGCCAGCGCCGCCGCTTCCACTTCCGCAAGCCGTTGCCGCTCGAATCCGGGCGCGGGGGTTTCTTCGATCACCTTTTGGTGACGCCGCTGCACCGAGCACTCGCGCTCCAAAGCGGCAACCACGCGCTCGCCATCGCCGAGCACTTGAAACTCGATGTGCCGGGGGCGCTCCAGGCAGCGCTCCAGATAAACGGCCCCGTCGCCGAACGCTTGCGCGGCTTGCTGTTGCGCGCTGGCGAAGGCGGCGGCCAGATCGGCCTCGCGGTCCACCCGCGCCATGCCGATGCCACCCCCGCCGGCGACCGGCTTCAGCATCACCGGATAGCCGAGTTCGTGGGCGCCGGCTTTGAGCGCGTCCACGTTGGAAATGGCGTCGGTTCCGCCGTGCATCGGGAATCCCGCCGCGGCCATGTGTTGGCGCGCCCGGGTTTTCTCGCCCATCGTTTCCAGCCAGTGGACGTCCGGCCCGATGAAGCGGATGCCCGCGGCCGCGACGGCGCGCGCGAAGCGCGCGTTTTCGGCGAGGAAGCCGTAGCCGGGGTGCAGCGCGTCCGCGCCGGCGGCTTGGGCGGCGGCGATCAGCCGGTCGGCGTTGAGATAGGTGTCCGCCGGCCGATAGCCGGGAAGCCGGGCGGTTTGGGTGGCCGCCGCCAGATGCGGCGCGTCGGCGTCCGTGTCCGCGTAGGCGGCGACGCACTCAACGCCCAGCGCCGCGCAAGCCCGCGCCACGCGGGCGGCCACCGCGCCCCGGTTGGCAATGAACACGCGGGCGAACACGGCTTCGGCGTTGCTACTTGGCGGGGCCGCCGCGGTCCGCCGGCGGCATGTCGCGCAGGCGCGCCTCCAAGCGCGTGAGGGATTGTTGCGTGGCGCGCAACTCGCGCAGCAGGTCTTCCCGCGATGGCGGCGTGGTCAGTTGGCGCAGCCGTTCGGCCTTGGCCTCGTCCAGATTGTTCAGCACCACGGCGATGAACAGGTTGATGATGACGAACGTGCCGATCACCACGAAACTCACGAAGAACGCCCACGCCCACCAATAACCCTCCATCGCCGCGTACATCACGTCGGTCCAGTCCTCCAACGTGGCGATGCGGAACAAGGTGAGCGCGGAGATGCCGAGCGTGCGCCAGTGGGTGGGGTCGATGTCGTGAAACAGGTGGTAGCCCGCCACGGCGTAGATGTAGAAGATGATGGACATCAAACAGATCACGTTGAACATGCTGGGAATGGAGCGAACCAAGGTGGTGACGATCAGGCGCAGCTCCGGCAGCGCCGACACCAGCCGCAGCACGCGCAACAGCCGGGCGACGCGCGCCAAGGTGGCGAGTTCCCCCGTGCTCGGCAGCAGGCTGACGACGATGATGGTGAAGTCGAAGACATTCCAGCCGTCGCGGAAATAGCGGTGCGGTTTGGGCCAGCACGCGGCGATCTTGATGGCGGCTTCCAGCACGAAAATGCCGAGGAACATTTGGTTCGCGGCATGGAACCAAGCGCCGTAGCGCGCTGCGAGAAAGGCGGAGGTATCCAAGCCGATCACCAAGGCGTTGGCCCCGATGCAGCTGGTGATGCCCCAGTGGAACCACGGCGCATCGGCCACGCGCCGGGCGATTTGGATTAGACCTGCGCTCATACTCATACGGTACTATATGGGCGAAGCAAGCCGCCAACACGAACGCGGCAGGCGCATGGTCGCCAACGCCCTAAGGCGAGCCGCCAACGGCGCTACGCTACTGACTCGTCGAACAACGGAGCGTCGCTCACATCGCAACGGTGAAGCCGGTGCCGCCAAGCGCGCCGCACGTCCGCAATCCCTCGGCCTGGCGCCTGCGCGCCCTGCGGGGATGCGCCAAGGCGCATGTTGTTGTTTCGTTGCTGGCGCTCTCGTTCAGCACCACCTACGCGGCTTCGCCCGCCCCGTTCTCGGGGGCCGATCTGCTCGGCATCCTGGCGATCGGCGGCGTGGCGTACGGCGGTGTCCTGCTTGCCGGCGCCAGCCGGGTTGCGCCTTGGCGTGTCAACGCCTTGTTCGCCGTTCTCGCTGTGGCGGGCGTCGCCAGCGCGCACGCGATTCACACCCGCCTGTTCTTGACCAATCCAGTGCTTTTGTGGGCGCTGCTGGGGATGGCCGGTTGCGCGCTGTTCGTGGTGTTCGGCGCGATCGACCGCTCGCCGAGCGTCGGCCTGGCGCTGGCCGCTCTGGGTTCAATAGCTGTCGGCCTGTACGCGGCGGAGCAGCTATGGGGTCGGATGGCTCGCCCCGGCGTCGTCGTGTTCGGCGACACGTCGAACCTCCGCGACGTCGCTTTCGCGCGGCGACCAAACATCTACTTCCTCTCCTTTGACGGGATGGCGCCGCGGGTGTTGTTGCGCGAACACATGGGCGTCGAGAACACGCCGTTCCACGACTTGTTCAACGTGCGGTTCCGCCGCTTCGAGAACTTCTTCGTCAACGCAATCTACACGCGGGTGGCGCTGGAGTCGCTGCTGGCGCTGGACGAACGCTTGTACGACACGATGGTGCGGGAGCTGAGGAAGAAGACTGGCAATGGCTACGGTCAACCCATGTTTTCAGGACACTCTCCCAGCCCGCTGTTTGGTTTGCTCAAGAAGAACGGCTACGAGACGAACACCGCTTTCGCCGGCGAGTTTTTTGGCAAACGAAAAGGCCCGTTCGTCGACCGCTACTTCACCGGCGGCAATCCGCTCGTTTGCAATCTGCTCGACGACCGTGTTCGCGCGTTCTCCTTTTGGGGGCACTGTCTCGTGGTGGCGTGGCGCGCCAATGCCGCCAATGCGCGGGCGCGCGAGCGCGTCATCGACTACTTGGGCGAAGCGTCGTTGCGCGACGCCCCGCAGTTCGCGATGGCGCACGTCTACGCGCCCGGACACGTCGGCCGTTCCTTCTTCCGCTATGGCGACAAAGCCCAACTCGCCGCATTCCGCGCGCACTACCGGCGCGGCAGCGCCGAGGCGGCCGGGTTGCTGGCGCGGCTCCTCGCGCATTTGGACGAAAACGACCCGTCGGCGATCCTGCTCGTGTACGGCGACCACGGGCCGCTCTTGTCCACCAACACGCCGTTCGCTGACGCTCCCGATTTCGTCGTGCAGGATCACTACGGCGTTTTGGGCGGCGTGCATCCGCCGACAGCTTGCGAGAAGTGGTTCGACGAGGCCCTGGCGAGACGCGGCTACCTCACCTTGCTCGACGCCGCGCATGTGGTGATACAGTGCCTGACGGATGGCGAATCCGCGTTGGCGGTCATGCCGGCCGACCACAAGATCGGCGATTGGCAAGGCGTGGTGCCGGATGGGCACGCCAAGAGCTACAGCGCGTTCTTGTACGAGTAAGTTGTTGCGACGACCATTGAGGTTGTCGGCTACAATGCCCGGCATGGCGAAAGTGGTTTTCCCCGATCACCTGCTCACCAGCACGGGGGGCGTGCGCGAGTTGGAGGTTCCGTGCGAGAACTTCCGCGGTTTGGTGCGCAAGCTGGAGGAGAAGTGGCCGGGCATCGAAGACGTGCTCGGCAAGACGGCCGTGGCCATCGACGGGCAGATCTATCAGGACGCTTGGCTAGAGCCGATACAACCGCAGAGCGAAGTGTTCTTCATGCAGCGGATAGAAGGCGGCTAGCGTGCCGCTGCCGAGGCACTGCACCGCGCTTGGGCGAAGGTCCTGCCACTCGAAAAGTTAGGGAGCTTCCGGGCCGGGCGCTTCGGCCGGCGCGAACACCAACAGCGCGTTGCCGGGCGTGCCGAAAAGTCCGTAGCCGGACTGCGCGATCACCGTTTGCCCCGCGGCCACCACGCCGGCGTTGTCGATGGAGCCGCCGTGGGCTTCCATCCCGTTCACCGCGTCGAAGTAGCGGTTGGTTGCGAAACTCCAACGCACGCTGCCGTCTTTTCGATCCAGCGCGAAGATGCGCCCGTCCATGCCGCCGGCGAGCACCACGCCGCCGACGATGCTCACCGCCGCGGAGAACTCGTAGCGGGGCGGGCAATCGGGCCACGCCTCGGTGCTGCGACTCGGCGCGCAGCCGCGCTCGGCCACATGCCGCCAAACGTCCGCGCCGTCGTCGATGCGCAGCGCCTGCACGCCCGGCCGCCGTTCTGGGACCCACGGCGGATCGCCGATGGGCACGTACACATGGGTCTCGTCCGCCGCGATGCCCCAATGGACGCCGCCGAGTTTGCTTCCCGGGCCCAAGCGCCGGCGCCAAATCACTTCGCCCTTCTTGTCCGGATCGAGAGCGAACACCTCGCCGGACTTCTGCCCGGCCAGCAGCACGTCCTTGCCCGCGCTGTTCCGGGCGATGACGACGGACGCGCCGAAGTCGAAGTCCGGTCCGTTCTCCTTGGGGCAGTTCGCGCCGGCGCGCCCTGGCCGGCCGCACGCCATGTTGAAGGCGTCGTCCTTGGTGCCTTGGAAGTGCCACTTGATGTCGCCGCTCGCCATGTCGATGGCGACGATGGCGTCCGACAGCTCGGTGGCCGGCGAGGACGTGTTTTCGCCGGTGCCGACGTACAGCAACCCGCGCTTGGCGTCTATCGCCGGGGACGTCCACACCGCGGCGCCGGAAGGCCCCCACATCTGCACCCCGATTGCGTTCTTGTAGGTGGGTTTCGCATCCGCCGTCATGTGCGCCGTCCACAACACCTTGCCGGTGGCGGCATCGAGTGCCCGCACGCCGCCGTGCGACTTGCAGCACTGGTACTGCGGCCGCATGGCAAGCGCAACGCCAAAGGCCGACACCGGCACGAACAGGCGGTCGCCGTGCTGCACCGGCGCGCCGGTGGCCATCGAGGCGTCGAACAAGGCGGCGGGCGCCTCCCAAATGCGCTGACCAGCTTCCGCGTCCACGGCGTGGATGAACGCGCCCGAGTCGCCCACGAACAGCGCCGGCCGGTCGCCGGCGGTGCCCAGCGTGGCCGCGGTGCGCAAGGGACGATCGGCTTGGTAGATCCAACGGATGCAGCCGGTCTTCTTGTCGAGGGCGTACAGTCGCCCGGACACGGTGGGCAGGTAAATGGTGGTGCTGGTGACGGCCACTTGGGCGCGCATCTCCGAAACGCCGGGCACGCCGAACGCCCATTGCAGTTCCAGCGCGCTTGGCGCGGGTGCCGGGCCGCCCCGCTGCCAACGGCGGTTGGCGGCGTCGAATCCCCAGCGGCCCAGCTCCACTTCGTTCACCGGCGTCTTGCCTGGGCAGAAGGCGCTCTGGGGCATCCGGTCGTGTTGGTCGGCGGCCAAATACTCCGCCAGCGCGCGCACTTCGCCCCGCCGCATCGCGCTGGCGTGCTGACGCATCTTGCCCCGCTCCAGGGAGTGGCGCAGGCGCACTCCGTTCATCCGCCGGATGGTCTCGGTGTCCGGCGTTTTGACGTCCGCCGGCTTGTCGTGGCAGGCGGCGCAGTGCTTGGCGTAATTCTCGGCCGGACCGGCGGCGCTGTCGGCCGCGGCAAGGCCAAGCAAGCCAAGCACGGTGCCGAGGAGCAGTGTGTCGGAGCGCTTGCGTGATCGCACGTTGAGGTTTCCTCGCTTTCCGTCGAATCCTTCCCACTCAAAGTGCATAGTAGCGCGAAGGAGCCCTCAGCCGGGGAGCGCGAGGGGCGCGCCCCTCGCATGAAGGAGCGGCGGTGGCCGTGCTGCGCCGCGGAGCAACGCAAGCACCGCGAGCACCCGCAGAGGCGCCGACCCGCAGGACGCACGTATATACTCGCCAGATGACCGAGTCATCGCCCATCACGCTCCATGACGAGCGCGGCCCACCGCCCCATTTCGCTGGCCGTGAAGACGAACTCGCGACGATGCGGCGTCGGTTGGAAATCACACTGCGCGAGCGCGATGCCGCTGTGAATGGGATTCTGCTGATCTCGGGAGTTCCGGGCATTGGCAAAACCCATTTGGCCAGTCACTTCGTTCAGCAACAGGTGGAGAGCGGCAATGTGGAAGCGCTCTCTCTTGGCGCAAACGGGTTGGCATCTCCAGAAGGATTGCTCGCCCTTGTAGGTCGCACCATGGGGGCCGAAGGCGAGTTCGTCAGGGCGGCAGGACTAAACGACAAGGTAAGCGGCGTCCGCGGCGCCATCGCCGGTGTCGTTTCCGGCGGCGTCACAGTGGACGCCCACCGGCCCTCTTTGGAGTTCTTCCACATGCTTCGCGCCACCAAGGACTTGCCAGCTTGGCGCAACCGGGCGCTGGTTCTCGTGGCGGACGAAGTGCAGAACGTGGACTCCCGGTCGGCCGGCCAACTGCAGGTGCTCCACGAAGGGCAGCATGGTTGTCCCATCTTGACCATCGCGGCGGGATTGCAACATTCCGAATCCGTCTTGAGCAGGCACGGCATTTCCCGAACGAGTCATCGACGACTCGGATTGCTGACGCGGGACGAGACGTTCGAAGCCGTGTTTCAAGGCTTGGCGAACCTTGGAGTGGGTGTGAGCGAGGACACCGCCGCGAAGCTGGCGGCCGCTTCAATGGGATTCCCGCAACATGTCCACGGCCACATCCAAGCGGCGTGTCAAGTACACAAGACGCGCGGCGAGGTCGGTTCCGCAACGGCTGTCGCCGAAGCGTTGCGTCTCGGCCGCAAGGCGCGAGACAGCTACTACACGGATCGCATATCCGCGACGGGAATGGGCGCATACGCTTTCTACCCCCTCGCGGAACACTTCACCGATGCGCGACGGGCAGACATCACCCGCGAGAACGCGGAAGCCATTATCGGAACGGATGCCGTGGACGCTGCCGTCCATCACGGCGTCTTGGCGGCGGGCGAACACGGATTGTTGTCTTTTGCCATCGCGTCATTCCACACACATATGCTCGACAGCGCGAAGGCGTATCGCGAACATGCCCGGTGTTGACGCGATAGAAGCGAACCGCGGCGAACTGGGGCGCTGGCGGCGGGACATCCACGCCCACCCGGAACTTGGCTTCCAAGAGCATCGCACGGCGGAGTTCGTGGCCGCGAAACTGCGCGAGTTCGGTCTGACCGTCCACACCGGCATCGGCGGCACCGGCGTTGTCGGCGTCTTGCAAAACGGCAACGAGACAGCCGCCATCGGGCTGCGCGCGGACATGGATGCCTTGCCGATCCGCGAGCAAAACCGCTTCGCGCACGCTTCCACGAACGAAGGCGTGATGCACGCCTGCGGCCACGACGGCCACACCACCATGCTGCTTGGCGCGGCCAAGTACTTGGCGCAAACGCGCAATTTCGGCGGCCGGGTGCATTTCATCTTCCAACCCGCCGAAGAAGGTCTCGGCGGCGCCAAGGCGATGGTGGACGCCGGCTTGTTCGAGCACTTCCCTTGCGACCGCTTGTTCGAGCGCGTCATCTCGACCTCATCACCACCACTCGGTGTCCCTACCTCGGTGTCCTTACGGACATTTACCGACATTAGCACATAGCCGTAGCCACCCGTAGCTGTAGCTGCTGTTGCTCGCGGGTTGTTTGCTTTGGGCGGCGTCAAGGCGTCTTGTGGCGACGTGACCTCGTGCGCGCTGGGTGCGCACTGGCGCTGTTATGTGCGTGTTAGTCTGTGGTCGGCGCGGACGGGGCACCGCTACCGCTTGAAGGCGGGCGGGCGGCGTGAGGGCGCAGGGCGTCTGGCGGTCTTCGTTTTGACGGACGGAAACCGTCACCGTGCGCCGCCAGCGCGCGTCGCCGTTGAAATTGTCGATCCCCGTGCGCGAGCAGCCGCAAGGAACCGAAAATGAGTGATTTCGAGAGCATTCTTTACGAAGTGGCGGACGGTCGCGCCCGCATCACGCTGAACCGGCCGGAGAAGCTGAACGCCCTGTCGCTCAAGCTGCAATCCGAACTGAGCGAGGCGCTTTGGGAGGCGGACAACGACACCGCCGTGCATTGCGTGATTCTGCGCGGTGCCGGGCGGGCGTTCTCGGCCGGCTACGACCTCACCGGCGCCGATGGCAACGTGCCGGTTTCGCGGGTGCAATCCGCGGAGAAACAGTATCGCGGCGGCCGCGGCATCGACGACGACGCTTGGCAGCTGGAGCGGGCGCAACGTTACCGTATGGCGCTGTTCGACATGCACAAGCCCTCCATCGCGCAAATTCACGGCTACTGTCTTGCCGGCGGCACGGACGTGGCGTTGCTCTGCGACATGGTCGTCTGCGCGGACGATGCGCTGTTCGGCTTCCCGCCGGCGCGGGACTTGGGCGCCCTGCCGAACAACATGTGGCTCTACAACGTGGGCCCGCAGTGGGCGAAACGGCTGATGCTCACCGGCGATTCCATCACTGGCGCGGAAGCGCAGGAGATCGGCTTGGTGTTGAAGGCCGTGCCAAAGAAGCATCTGGAATACGAGGTGGAGCAGCTCGCGGATCGGCTTTGCAAGATCGATCCGGATCTGCTTTCCACCAACAAACGCATCATCAACATGGGGCTTGAACTGATGGGCGCGCGCACTTTGCAGCGAATGGCCGCGGAGAACGACGTGCGCGGCCACAACGCCAAGGCGGCGTTCGGTTTCCGCGAATCCGTTGGACGCATCGGCCTGCGCGAGACGCTGCGCAACCGCGACGCGAAGTTCGGCGACGGGCGCGTGCGCGTACACGGCCCGGAACTGCGCGACGAGGAAGGCCGACTGCGCGACCCTTAATTTAGAAGTCCGTCGGAGCACCTTGGTGTCCGACTTCCTGCAGGTTCTCGTGAGCGGCCTTTCCAAGGGCTGCGTGTTCGGCTTGATCGCGCTTGGCTTCGTGCTGATCTACAAAGCCACGGAAATGCTCAATTTCGCGCAAGGCGAGTTGATGATGGTGGGGGCGTTCGTCGCGTTCCTGTTCGTCAACGGATTGGAACTGCCGTTTGTTGCGGGCTTCGCGCTGACCCTGGTGGCGATGTTCGCCTTTGGGATGGCGCTGGAACGCGGCGTGCTGCGGCCGATGATCGGCGAGCCGCCGTTCGCGGTGTTGATGCTCACCATCGGCATCGGCTTCGTGTTGCGCACCATCGCCGTCAACATCTGGGGAACCGACCCGCTGACGCTGGACGTGCCGTACGCCGGCGAGGTGCTGGTGCTGGGCGATCTGGTGCTCTCCTACGACCGTTTGGTGGTGATCGGCGCCACAGCGCTGGTTTGCGCCGGGTTGTGGTTGTTCTTCCGTCGCGCCCGGCTCGGCGTCGCCATGCAGGCGGCGTCGCAAAACCAGCTTGCGGCCTACTACAGCGGCGTGCCGGTGAAGCGCGTGACGTCCTTGGTCTGGGGCCTGGCGGCGGCGATTTCCGCGGTGGCGGGGTTGCTGCTCGCGCCCATCAACCTGATCGATCAGAACATGGGCTTGGTGGGCATCAAGGCGTTCGCGGCGGCCATCGTTGGCGGTTTCGGCAGTTTGCCCGGCGCCATCGTGGGCGGCTTGCTCATCGGCGTGGCGGAGGAGTTCGTGGGCTTCTACGGGCCGGCCGGCTTGGGCGAGGTGACCGGATTCCTCATCCTGCTGCTCATGTTGTTCGTGCGTCCCGAAGGCATTTTCGCGTCGCTGCAGAAAAAGAAGGTGTGAGCGCGTGCGCTTCGTCCTGACAACCCGCTACGCCCAAGACGTGGATCTGTTCCGCCACAACGGACAACGGTTTTGGTATGCGTTGCTTGGCTTGGCAGTGGTGGTTGCGCCCTGGCTGATGACCAACTTCTACATTGGCGAAGCGGCGATGGTGTTCATCTGGGGCATCGCCGGCATCGGCGTGATGCTGCTAGTTGGCTACACCGGGCTTGTCAGCTTGGGGCATGCCGCTTTTCTCGCCATCGGCGCGTTCGGCCACGCCGCGCTGCTGGCCCGGGGAGTGCCGTTTGCGTTGTCGCTGGCGGCCGCGACGCTGCTTGCCGCGATGGCCGGCGCCGTGGTGGGCCTTTCCGCCCGGCGCATGACCGGCGTGTACCTCGCCGTCGCCACCTTGGCGTTCGAGCGCGTGGTGGCGTTCGGGGTGGAGCGCTGGGATGCCGTCACCGGCGGCGTGCGCGGCGTGCATGTGACGCAGCCGGTGTTGCTGGGGGTGCCGGTCACCGACCGCATGGCGTTCTACTACTTGTGCTTGGCCGTGTTGGCGGCAGGTCTCTGGGGCGCTGCGAATCTCCTGCGCAGCCCCACCGGCCGCGCCTTCGTGGCGGTGCGCGATTCGGAAGTGTCCGCCGAGAGCATGGGCGTTCACTTGGCGCGCACGAAGGCCGTGGCGTTCGCCTTCTCCGCCGGATTCACCGGTTTGGCGGGCGGATTGATGGCGCATGTCTACGGCCACTTGGCGCCGGAATCGTTCACGGTGCAGGTTTCTATCCAGTTGTTGCTGCTCGTCGTGGTGGGCGGCGTGGGCTCTCTGCACGGCGTGGTTTTCGGGGCGCTGTTCGTGGTCTTCCTGCCGCAGTTGCTGGCGCTGGCGCGCGACGGCTTGGCGGTGGTTGGCGTCGATCGCGTGCCCGGTCTGGAACTGGGCGCCTACGGAGCGATACTCGCGCTGTTCCTGGTGTTCGAGCCGCTCGGCATCTACGGGCGTTGGCTGAAGATCCGCGCTTGGTTCAACGAGTTTCCGTTGTACCGCAAGGCGACCTACAAGCGGCAGAAGTCCTATCTGCGCACGGAGCGGGTGCGCTGAGGCGCGCCCTGTCGGGCGCGTTGGAGTTTGCTTCGCAAACTCTGCGCTTGGGTCGTGATCTTGCCGAGCCGCGGTACTGGGCCGCTGCATTTCACCGCGAGAGGTTGGTCAGGTGCCCGATGTCGTCTTCCAGCAGACTCATCACCGCCAACTCGTTGTTGGACTCCACCAACAACCGCCACTTGCCGGAACCTTCACCCAACGCGCCGGCGACGCCTTCGGCCGCGCCTGTTTCCAGATCTTGGGCGGTCAACTCGCGCGTGGTGTGGGCGGGAATCGTCAACCGCACCGCGGCGGCGGCCGCGGCGCCGGCATCGTCGACGCCAGTGATGCGCACGTTGGCGGCCTTGGTGCTGGTGTTGACCACGCGCAGTCGGCTCGCTTGGCGCATGTTGCCCGCCGGGTTGAAGTACACCACGCGGTGCGCCCCGGTTTCAGTGACGGGCGCTCGTTCGTGGATGCTGGTCAGGAAGCCGTCCGCAGCGCGCGTGTAGCTGTAAACGCCGATCGCCAAGTCCGAGCGCAGCTCCAGTCGCCAATCGCCGCGCCCGGCGACCACTCCGGTCAACCCTTTCGCGGCGTTGCCGCCTTCAAGGTCGCGGGAGTTGAAATGCGCGGTGCCGCGTGCGTTCAACGCCAACATCCCCGCCGCTTGTGAAATCCCGTCGGCGTCGATCGCCCAAATGCGAACGGCGCCGGCGCGTGGAGAGTTGTTTACGACGCGAACGAAGCTCTCTCTTTCGATGGAGGAAGCCTCGGCCGGCAACAGCGGCAGATGTTGGACATTGCCATCGTCGCCCACAGGCGCCGCGGACAGGTTCGCCCGGTGGCCGGCGGGGCTGTCGAGCATGTGGACGATTTGCACGCCATCGTAGGAAGTCGCCGTGATCCGCCACTTGCCCGCCCCATCGCCCAAGCCGTCTTCCTCAAGCGCCGCGGCCGTGAACTCGCGGGTGCCGCCCGCCGGCACCGTCAACGGCACGCTGTTGGAGGTGCCGCGGTCGTCCACGCCTTCGATCAGGACGCGCGCCTCTTTTCCGGCCGGATTGATCACCCGCAAACTGCTCGCCTGGTTGCCGTTGCTGCCGGGGTTGAACATGGCGATGCGGTGTTGCGCGTACTCCTCCGGCGCCAAGGCGGTCATGCCAGTCACCACGCCGTCGGCGGCGCGCATGTAGGCGAACACGTCCACCGGCAACGACGAACGCAGTTCCAACCGCCAATCCCCTTCTCCGACGCCAACGCCATGCGCCATGCCCTTGGCGGCGTTGCCGAATTCCAGATCGTCCGAGTTGAAGTGGACGGCCCGGCGCGGGCCAACGGGCAATGTCACCGGCCCAAAGCGGCGACCTTGAACGTCAACGGCCGTCACGGTGACTTCGCCGTCTTGGTCCGACGGATTGACGATGCGGGCGAAGCTCTGGCGCCGATGGTCGCCCGCGGGCACGAAGAACGGCACCAGATGCGCGCCGTCGTCCAAGAGCACGGCAGCGCCTCGCTCGCGCAGCAGCGGAGCGTGTTCGGCAATGGCGCGGCTGTTCAAGGGGTTGCCGCGCAAGTCCACATAGTCGCTGCTCCCGTGCGGGCGGATGTCGCCTTCGCCCAGCCCGGCGTTCGCCACCAAGGGCGAGATGTCGGCGATGGCGTTGTCGTTGAGCCAGAGCCTCTCCAGCGCCGGCATGTGGGCAAGCGCAGAAATGTCCGACAGGCTGTTGGCGCCGAGGTCCAGCGAGGCCAGGAACTGCAAGCCGACGATCGGTTCCAAGTTGGAGACGCGGTTTCCGTGCAGCAGCAGCGATTGGAGATTGGAGGCGTAATTCAAGCCCGCCAAGTTCGCGATGTTCGTCGCGTGCAGATCGAGGTGGGTTAGCGTCGCCATCTCGCCTTGCGTGATGGTGACTGGGTCGAAAGTGGTGCCGGTTGGCGCAGCTGCCGGGGGTGGCTGGCCGGCCGGCGCGGTCTTGCCCAACGTCCGCGCGATGGCAGAGCTCAGTCGAACGTCCTCGATGGCCACCGGCGTATCGGGACTGTCCGCGAGAAAAGCCTGCGACCGGGCGGCCGGCCCCGCGCCATCGATGCCGATCGCGCGGATCTCGAACGTGTGGAGAAGACCATTCGCCAAACCGCCAACCGTGTGGCGCATTTTGCCGGTGTCCACGACTTCCCGCCGCGCGCCGGTGATCGCGCGCCAAGAACCGAAGACCGGTGATTCGCCCACGCCGCGCCGCACCTCGTAGCGCGCCACATAGGTGGTGCCGCTGGCCAGCCCCTCGGCGGTGTGGCTGGCGCCGCCGCCGGCGGTGGGCGTCCAATCCCCCCACTGCCCCGAGTCGGTTCTGATGCGGTACCGGTAGCCGGTCGCGTCCGCCACCACGTCCCACGCGAACGTCAGGTGGAAGTCTCCGGCGTCCGAGACGCGCAGGTTCGCGGGGGAGTCGGCCGGCGCGCCCGCCGCGTCCTCCTCGTTCTCGGCCTCGCCGGTGGTCGCGGCCGAGACGGCCGGGCACGACGGCCCGGTCCGGGCGCCGTTCTCGGCGCGCACCTTGAACCAGTAGGTGGTGCCGCTGACCAGGCCCTCGGCGGTGTGGCTGGTTCCGCCGCCGGCCGTGCGCGTCCAGTCCCCCCACGCGCCGGAGTCCGCTCTGATGCGGTAGCGGTAGCCGGTCGCGTTCGCCACCGCGTCCCACGCGAACGTCAGGTGGAAGTCTCCGACGGACGAGACGCGCAGGTTCGCTGGCGAAGCGGACGGCGCTCCTTCCACATCCTCCTCGGGTCCCTCGTCTCCGGATCCGGACGTCGGCGTCGCCGAGACAGCGGGGCACACCGGGCCTTTCCTGCCGCCGTTCACGGCCCGAACCTTGAACCAGTAGGTGGTCCCGTTGTTCAGGTTCGCCGCCGTGTGGCTCGTGCCCGCGCCGGCGACCGCAGTCCACTGCCCCCATGCCGCGGAGTCCGCCTTCAGACGGTAGCGGTAGCCGGTGGCGTCGGTCACCCCGTCCCATTGGAACGTCAACTGGCCGTCTCCGACGACGGCGCGGAGATTTGCGGGAAAAGTGGTCGGCGCGCCAGCCCCCAACGCCCCAACCGAAATCGGCAAGCACGCAAGCAACAAGACGACCGACCGCAGGGGGCCGAACCCACTCCGCTTTACGCGTGCGCCGCGTGCGCGAACGGGTGCCCGTTCCCTGCGCACAGCAACGTCTCGACCCCATCGCCACCACCACTCTTGCACCACTCTCGTGTTCTTGATGGCCATGACGCTAGCACAAAAAGGGCGTTAGGTGTTGTGTTAGAGCGAGACACCGCGAGACGCCCTTAGGCGTCTCGCTCGAAATAGCTGCTACGATGGAGGTCTTCGGCAAGGAGGCTCGATGGGCATGGAAGACGCCGTCACGCAGTCGATACTTGGGAAGTTTCTGGTTCTGGAACGGGTGCTGGACGAGCGGGCGAATCGGCATTTGCGCGCGCCTCCGGAGGACCATTACCTCGGCGGATGGAACGGCGTGGTGCCGGATGGTCACAGAAGGACATACAAGGAGTTCCTGTATGAGTAGCGTTTGCTGGCCGGATCTCTGCCTGCTCGCTCGTTGGCGTGGCCGCCGGCGTGGCGTTGGCAGTTCTCCAGTGGTTTGGCGGGAGAACGAGGCGTCGCGCCTGCCCACGCGCTGTCGCCCGGAGAGGATGCGTTGAGCAACACGAGCGTCAACCCGCTGTTCGAGGCCAACGGTCTTGCCATCAGTTTCGGCGGCGTGCGCGCCGTGCGCGACGTGTCTTTCGAGATACGCGAAGGCGAGGTGTTCAGCATCATCGGGCCGAACGGCGCCGGCAAGACCACCGTGTTCAATCTCGTCAGCCGCTTTTACGATGCGGACGCCGGCGCGATGCGGTTCGCCGGCGAGGACATGACGCGCACCCCGGCGCACCATGTGGCGGAGCTCGGCATCGCGCGCACGTTTCAGAACACCGAGCTCTTCGACCGCGAATCGGTGCTCGACAATCTGCTCATCGGCCGCCATGTGCATCGCAAGACGAATGCGCTCACCGACCTGTTGTTCCTGCCGAAGGCCCGACGCCAAGAGGTCGCGTTCCGCGAGAAGGTGGAGGAGGTGATCGATCTCCTGCATCTGCAAGGCCACCGTTACGCCGCGGTCGGTGCGCTTCCCCACGGCGCGCGCAAGCTGGTGGAAATTGGACGGGCGCTATGCGCGGAACCGCGCCTGCTGCTGCTCGACGAGCCGTCGTCGGGCCTGAACCCGGAAGAAACCGAGGATCTGGCGTTTTGGATCGAGGATGTCGTGGCGGACATGGGCGTCACGATCGCCATGGTGGAACACGACATGAACTTGGTGGCCGCAATTTCCCACCGCGTGCTGGCGATGGCGGACGGCGCGGTGCTCGCCACTGGCGCGCCGGCGGAGATCCAGAAACATCCGCAGGTGTTGCGCGCCTATCTCGGCGACAACGACGACGCGGCGGGACCGAGTACGCAATGATCGTGGACGGAAGCCGCCAGCGCGCACCGCCTACGCGCGCTCGGATGCAGGGGTCTCGCGCCATCCCTCGCGTCTTGGTGGCAGGCGCCAAAGTGGTCGTCGTGTTCTCGCTGCTGGCGCTTTCATTCAGCACCACATACGCCGCGTCGCCCGGGGCGTTCTCGGATTCCGACCTCCTCGGCATCTTGACGCTTGGCGGAGCGGTGAACGGCGGGGCGCTGCTTGCCGGGGCTGGTCGGTTCGCGCCTTGGGCGGCAAACGCTCTGCTCGCCCTTCTCGCTGTCGTAGGCATCGCCTGCTCGTATGCCGTTCACACGGACCTGATCCTGTCCAGCCCGGTGCTCTTGTGGGCGCTGCTTGGGAGCGCCGGCTTCGCGCTGTTCGTGGCGTTCGGGGCGATCGACCGTTCGCCGAGCGTCGGAATGGCGCTGGCCGCCTTGGGCTCGTTGGCGGTCGGCATGTACACGGCGGAGTTGTGGCTCAAGGCGGATGGGCACCAGGCCGTGGTTGTCACGGGCGACAGGTCGAACCTCCGCGACGTGACCTTCGTGCGGCGGCCGAACATCTATTTCGTGTCTTTCGACGGGATGGCGCCGCGCACCTTGCTGCGCAAGTACATGGGGTTGGAATCAACGCCGTTTCACGACCTCTTCGAAGTCCGCTTCCGCCGCTTCGAGAACTTTTTCGTCAACGCCCTCTACACGACGCATTCGTTGCAACTACCGTTCGCGTTGGACGAGCGCGCGTACGTCACGATGATACGGGAACTCAGCGCGAAGACGGGCGACTACGCCGTACCGAGGCTCTTTGCGGGACAGTCCTCCAGCCCGTTGCTCGGCATTCTCAAGAAAAACGGCTATGAGACGTCCACGGCTTACGAGACCGAGCTATTCGGCAAGTCAAAGGGCCCCTATGTGGACCATCACTTGGCAGGCACGGGCCGCACGGTCTGCGACCTGCTCGACGATCGCGTGTACGCCATTTCTTTCTGGGGTTACTGTCTGATAGTTGAGGACGAGAGCTTTGAATACAGGAAATCGGAGAATCGGAGGCGTGTCATCGATCGCGTCGCCCGTGCGTCTTTACGCGATGGCCCGCAGTTCGCGATGGCGTACGTCTATGCTCCCGGCCACCCATCCCGCTCCTTCCAATACAGCGACGAAGAGCAGCTCAGGGGCTTCCGCGCACACTATCGGCGCGGTAGCGCGGACGCAGCTGGATTGCTCGCGAAATTGCTGGCGCAGCTGGACGAACACGATCCGGATGCGATTTTGCTGGTGTTTGGCGACCACGGGGCGCTCTTGTCCTCCAACGTGGCGTTCGCGGACGCTCCCGAGTTCGTGGTGCAGGATCACTTTGGCGCTTTGGGTGGAGTGTATCCGCCGGACGCCTGCGCGGAGTGGTTTGACGAGGCGCAGGAAAAACGGGGCTACCTCACCTTGCTGGACGCCGTGCATACCGTGATACGGTGTCTATCGGGTGGCGAATCGGCATTGCGCGCGCCCCCGGAGGACTATTACCTCGGCGGATGGAACGGCGTGGTGCCGGATGGTCACAGAAGGACATACAAGGAGTTCCTGTATGAGTAGCGTTTGGCGTCCGGATTTTCTCTGCCTGCTTGGTGCGCCACGGATATCCAGAAACATCCGCAGGTGTTGCGCGCCTATCTCGGCGACAACGGCGACGCGGCGGGACTGAGTACGCAATGACCGACGTTGCGGCAGCGCCATCGAGCGGCGACGAACCGGCGCCGGTGCTCGTCTTGCGCAATGTCGAGACCTACTACGGGCCGATCATGGCCATTCGCGGCGTCTCGCTGGAAGTTCGCGACAACACCATCGTGACCATACTAGGCGCAAATGGCGCGGGAAAAACAACCGTGTTGAAGACCATTTCCGGGGCCATGGATCCACAGAAAGGGAGTGTCGCCTTCAATGGCGAGGACATCACCGGCCGGGACCCGGATCGGGTCGCCCGCTTGCGCTTGGGCCATGTGCCGGAGGGCCGCGAGGTGTTTCCGTTCCTCACCGTGGAGGAGAATCTCGGCGTGGGCGCGTTCACCCGCCCGCGGGCGGATTGGGGCGCGGATCTGGAACTGGTGTACGACTACTTTCCCGCGCTGGCGGAGCACCGCAAACTCCCGGCCGGATTCCTTTCCGGCGGTCAGCAACAAATGCTGGCGATTGGCCGGGCATTGATGTTGCGCCCGAAACTGATGCTCTTGGACGAGCCCTCCCTTGGCCTCGCGCCACGCTTGGTGGCGGAGATCGCCCAGATTGTGAAACGGTTGAACCGCGAGCAGGGCATGGCCATCCTGCTCGTGGAGCAAAACGCGCGCATGGCGTTGGACGTGGCGGACTACGGCTATGTGATGGAGGTTGGCCGCATCGTCATGGAGGACACCTGCGAGCGCTTGAAGAACGCCGCGGACATTCAGGAGTTCTATCTGGGCATGAAGGATCAAGGTGTGCGTGGAAGAAGGCGTTGGAAGCAGCGGAAGACATGGCGGTAGCGCGCTCCGCGGGCGCCATCGCCTTGGTCGCCATCGACGTCGACGGCACGTTGGTCACGGGCGACGACGAAGTGACCGAGGTCACGAAAACGGCGCTGCACCGGGCCGGCGCGTCGGGTCTGCGCTTGGTGCTCGCGACCGGCCGCCGCTACCGCACCACGCGGCGGGTCATGGACGCCTTGGGCTTGGCCTTGCCGGCGATTTGCCTTGGCGGCGCTTTGACCAAGAGCGCCGACGGGGCAACCATCCGCTGCACGGCGTTCGCGCCGGCGGATGTGCGAAGATTGTTGTCCTTGGCGCGCGGTCGGGGCATCGCCTTGGCGCTGCAACGCGACGCGCACGCCTTGGGCGGGCCGGACTTTGTGATGGATGCTAGAGCGCAGTGGAACGAGCCGACCCGCCGTTATGCGGAAGCGGCGGCGGAGGTTTGCCGAGCGGATCCTGCGCCGGAGCGCGTGGCTTGCGACAACGTCTTGGTTGCGGGTTGCTTCGGCGATTTCGAGCCGCTGGCGCTGCTGCGCGGCGATCTGCGCGCGCAGCTGGCGGACGCCACCACCTCGGTGTTGGTCCGCTCGCAGAAGACGCCCGGCTGGTATTTGGAAATCACCGCTCGCCGGGTGGACAAGTGGATGGCGCTGCGCCGCTTCGCCGCGGACGCGGGCGTGGCGGCGCACGCCATCTGCGCGGTGGGCGACGCGCACAACGACTTGCCGATGATCCGCGGCGCCGGTTTCGGCGTGGCGATGGGCAACGCGGACCCGGCCGTGAAAGCCGCTGCGGACTGGGTGACCAAGAGCAATCAAGAGGATGGCGTGGCGGTGCTGCTGGACCGCGTGCTGGCGCAGCGGCAAGCAAGAGTCGCCTCCATGACGCCAACGCTCGCCGAGCGAGAACCGTGCGCTCCGGCCCGCAGCGCGCGAGAGACGAACCGTGAGTGACTTGCTCCGCGCCATAGCAGACGTCGTCGGCGAAGGCGGGTTGCTCGTTGGCGACGACGTGTCGTCTCGGCGCAGCGGCATTTGGCGCAACGACCCCATTGCCGCCAAAGCGATCGCGCGGCCGCGCAACACCGCCGAAGTGAGCCGGGTGCTGGCGATCTGCAACGACGCCGGACAACCCGTGGTGGCGCACGGCGGTCTCACCGGATTGGCGGAGAGCGCCATCACCGAACCCCACGAACTCGCGTTGTCGTTGGAGCGAATGAACCGCATCGTGGAAGTACACCGGGTGGAACGCACCATGACCGCCGAAGCCGGCGCGGTGCTCGAAACCGTGCAGAACGCCGCCGAGGCCGAGGATCTCATGTTCCCGCTGGACATCGGCGCCCGCGGCGCGTGTACCGTGGGCGGCATCATCGCCACCAACGCCGGCGGCAATCGCGTGATTCGCTACGGCATGACGCGCGAGGCCGTGCTGGGTCTGGAGGCGGTGCTCGCCGACGGCACGGTGGTCTCGTCGATGAACCACATGATCAAGAACAACGCCGGCTACGACTTGAAGCAGCTGTTCATCGGCACCGAGGGAAGTCTAGGCGTGGTCACCCGCGCCGTGCTGCGCTTGCGCGAGAAACCGCGCAGCCAAGAGACGATGCTTGTGGCGGCTTCCAACTTCCGCAATGTTGTGGAACTGCTCAAGCTGATGGACACGCGGCTCGGCGGCACGCTCTCGGCGTTCGAGGTTCTGTGGAACAACTTCTACCGTTTGGCGACCACGCCCCCGGCCAGCCAGACGCCGCCGCTGCCGCAGCACCATCCCTACTATGTGCTCGTGGAAGCGATGGGCGGTGACGGCATTGCGGACCACGCCCGCCTCGAGGCGGCGTTCCAAGCCGCGCACGACGCCGGTTTGGTGGACGACGCTGTGCTGGCCACCAGCGAGGCGCAGCGCAAGGGCATCTGGGCGGTGCGCGACGATGTGGCGCAGCTGAATCAACACGATCCATTGTTCATTTTCGACGTGAGCCTGCGCGTCTCGGACATGGAGGAATATGTGGCCGAGGTGAACCGCCGCTTGGACGCCAAGTTCGGAACCTATTTCAACTACGCCTTCGGCCACATCGGCGACGGCAATCTCCACTTTGGAACATCCGCCGGTGGTAGCGCGGACGCCTACGAAGACGTGAAGCAAGCCGTGTACGAACCCCTCGCCGCCATCGGCGGCTCGATTTCCGCTGAACACGGCATCGGCCTCGACAAGAAAAAGTACCTCGGCTTGTCGCGCAACGACGAGGAGATCGCGCTCATGCGCAAGCTCAAGCGGGCGCTGGACCCGAAGGACATCCTCAATCGCGGCAAGATTTTCGATCTCGGCGCCAACGCCTGAGAATCCCGCCCGAAGCGGCGGATCACTGCCCGGTCAAAACTCCCACAGCACCCACTCGGCCTGCAACGCCTCGGCTTGTTCCAAATCTCCCCAGCCGCGCGTGGGATCGCGTGGCACCAGGTAGTAGGGCTTGCCGCGCTTGGGCACGACTTTGATCATCCGCAGTTGCCCATTGTGTCGATATTCGTGGACGGTGCGTTCCTCTCCGGCGATCAACGTCACATCCGGGCCGCGGAACTCCGGCGGCGGCCCGGCGGGCTGCAAAGCCGCGGGCGACGGCGTGGGTTGGATGCCCGCCGCGGGGGTTTGGTTGTCTCCTTCCCGCGGACCTTCGCTTGGATCCGCTGGTGACGAGTTGCCTTTCGCCTCGTAAACCCCCGCAGCGGGGGCGGCGTCTTCCGGGTTCGCCTCGGTCGATGCCGGAACTTCCTTCGGTTGCACAGGCTGGTTGCTATGCGTCTCGGCGAAACCAGCCGTCGCCGACAGGCAACAAAGGCCGAGGAGTATCTTGGAGATGGAACGCGACATGTCTTGGCCTTACACGTTCGGAAGAACGTCCTTGGCCACCCGTTCGAGCACATCGAAGCGCGTGTCCCAATTGGGCAGGATCATCACTTGGTCGAGGCCGGCGTCCGCCAACGCGCGCAAGCGTTCCACGAGTTCGCCCTTGACGCCGATCATCGCGGTGGCTTGCAACACCTCGGGGGTGAGAAACCGCGCCTCCTCCGGCACCACGTGGCAGTTGTGCCCGGCGTGGATGCGCTGGTGGCGGCGCTCTTCCGGGTAGGATTCGATCAGCGCTCGGTAATCCTCCCAAATGCCGAGCAAGTAGCCGCCCGGGCGACGGCCGAAGTTGCGAAATTGGTCGTAGGCGAAATGCACCGCCGCCATCGCCATCGCGCCGCATTCCGCTTTCACGCGGGGCGAGTCCACGGCCTCGCCCGGATCCAGCACCACCATCGTCGTGAGCGCAGTCGTGTAGTAGGCGGCGCGGTCGAGCCGCCGATCGGCCGCGTTCGCGCCTTCCTCGATGCGTTGCCAGATGTTCGCCATCACCGCGGGATTGGCCGGCAACGCCAGCACCGCCCCGTCGCCGTGCTTGCCGGCCAGCGCGAGGGATTTCGGCCCGAAGCCGGAGACGTAGAGCGGAATCCGATCGCGGAAGTTCACAAAGCCGGCGTCCGGCATGATGTGGCGGATGGGGCGTTCCCGTTTGCCGTGGCGCAACGCGGCTTCCTCGCCGCGCAGCAGGGGCGCCACGGTGGCGAGATAGCGGTCGAACGCCTTGATTCGCTGCGGCGGCAGGCCCATCACGCGCATGGCGGTGTTGCCGGCCCCGACGCCGAAGAAGGTGCGCCCGGGCGCGAGCGCGTTGATGGTGGCGATGCCGGAGGCGTTGTTCGGCGCCGGACGGGTGCCGGTGATCGCCACCCCGGTGCCGAGGCGGATGCGGCGCGTGCGCGTGGCCGCGAGGGCCAAGGCCGCATAGCAATCCGACCAGAGCATCTGGCTGTCCGCCAGCCAAGCGTGCGAGTAGCCGAGTTCCTCCGCCCGCACCACATAGTCGATGTCGCCGACGTGCGACGCCACGCACACCCCGATGTCCATTCGCCGCCCTTCGCGACCCGTTCCAGCACCGCAATTCTACCGCCCGCCAAGCCGCTGATGGTCGAAATATTCGAAGAACGCAGGCGGGCGCTGGCGACGATGAATACAATGCGTATCTTGCCCCGCGTCTCCACAACCCAAGACCTCTTCGGCAGCGTCAGGCGGCCAGATCGGTGACATGACGACATATTCTGTCCTGATGCGATTGCCTGCTTGGACAGTTCTTTTGATTGCAATCTGCCCGTCAAGGCCTTAGGCTTCCGCCATCGCGTAACCGTGGCGGCGACCAAGAGGCGGGGACGATGGACATCACCAAGGCGCTCTCCGGCAGCCGCGTGTTGCTCCAATGAGGGTGCGCTTGGGAGGGCTCAAGCGAAACATGAATCTGGGCCGTCATTACGCAGGCCTTCGGACATGTGTCAATCGCTACGCCGAAATGGCAACGCGACGATTGTTCAAGAGACGAATAGAAAAAATGGAAGAGTTGGAAATGTCCAAATACCTGCTCGACCTGCAGGGGTACATTGTGATCGATGGCATTATATCGACAAGTGAATTGGAGGAGCTGAATGAGATTTTCGAACGCGAGGAAGGAGCGGAGAAGCGGGTCGGCGCACGTTTCGCTCATTCGCACGCGCCGGATAGCCCGGGTTTCCTAGAGTGGGGAAAACCGTTTTGCGACCTCCTCGATCACCCGTGCATTATGCCCATTCTGCGCTTTCGTCTGGGCGAAAAGTTCCGTCTTGATCGCCTCTATGCGACCGCGGGGAGGCGGGCTTGGGGTTCGCCGCACGCCGACTATGGTGCCACATCGATCAATGCGAAATCTGCCGCAGGCGAATACTACTACTTTGATAGGCGTGAAATCGTGGATGGGTTCATGGTGGCTACATGGAATCTCACGGACACGGGACCGGACCAAGGCGGTTTCTACTGTATTCCCGGTAGCCACAAGAGCAACTACCGAGTGCCGGCGAGCATCTTCAACGCTCCGCAAGATTCGCCACATGTTGTGATTCCTGTTGCGCCGGCCGGGTCGGTGATACTGTTCACCGAGGCGTTGACGCACGGGGCTACGGCTTGGCAGGCCGAATACCCGCGCCGGACGTTAGTTTACAAGTACTGTGTACCCCACATGGCTTGGAGACCTCGGCGCGTACTGTCGCCAAGCAATGTCGAACTCACGCCGCGCCAGCGTATTCTCTTAAGAGAACCGGCTGACGCTCGGCATTTCCCCTCGCTCTTTGAATGAAGGCCCGAGAGTCTCAGATTAGAAAATGAGCGAATGGAATAACCACCAACCGGCCCATCTGTCGCTGTTCCTGCCTGACTTGTGTGCGGGAGGTGTCGGCAGGGTTACTCTCGATCTAGCGGAGGAATTCGCTCGCCGGGGCCTTCGCGTAGACTTGGTGCTTTGCAAGGCTTCAGGCCCATACTTGGAGGAGGTTCCGAAGCCTATCCGAGTTGTGGAACTGCGCCGCAGCCCTTGGTTTGCCGCGAGCGTTTTGGCAAAGGCGCCAAAGGATGTGCCTGCTCTCGTCCTCCACTTCCTTTCGCGGCACCGCGTCCTTTGGACCCTGCCCTATCTGCCGGCTCTGATACGGTATCTGCGGCAACAGCGTCCGGAGGCGCTGCTCGCCGCCAAGTTGCCAGCCAATCTGATCGCGCTGTGGGCGTCCAGATCGGTGGAAGTTAAAACACGAGTGGTGATATCGGAGCGTATCCACTTGCCCTCGGAGATCGCCAATCAGCCGTCTTGGCGTCATCTTGTCGCGGTAGTTCGGCGAAACTACAAAAATGCGGACGCGATCGTGGCGATTTCCAATGGAGTCGCAGACGCCTTGGCGCTATGCGTCGGTTTGCCACGGAAACAGATCGCAACCATTTACAACGGGGTGGTTAACGCAGAGCTATTTCGCAAGGCGCAAGAGCCCGTTGAACATGACTGGTTCCAAACGGACTCAGTTCCGGTAGTACTCGGCGTCGGCCGTTTAGAACCCCAAAAGGATTTCCCGGTGTTGCTCCGTGCATTTGCTCGCGCCCGTAAAGAACGCTCGATGCGGTTGGTGATCCTCGGTGAGGGTTCCGCGCGTACGGCTATTGAGGCGTTGGGGCGCGAACTCGGGATTGCTTCGGACATGTCCCTGCCCGGCTGGGTCCGCAATCCCGTCGCATATATGGCGCATAGCGCGGTTTTCGCTCTTTCTTCGGCTTGGGAAGGATTTGGCAACGTCATTGTTCAAGCGCTGGCGGTGGGTTGCCCCGTGGTCAGCACGGACTGTCCGGCCGGCCCGGCGGAGATACTCAAAAAAGAAGGCGTCTATGGTCGGCTAGTGCCCGTCGGGAATGCGGAGGCGCTAGCGGATGCTCTTCTGGCCACCATGGACGAGTCGCCTCACAGGAGCATAGCCCGGAAGGAGCGGCGGTGCCGAGCCAAGCACTTCTCCGTGAACCGCGCTGCGGACCGGTACCTTGATCTCTTGCTCAAGGGCCGCGCTTGATCGTCGAGTTCTCCACCCAAGACCAAGACAGCTACCATGAACACTCTTCGACGTCAACCAGGAACGACTATGGAAGGGTGGCGACACGATGACATAGCCGGCAAGCCGTCGCACCGGGCACCAACCCAGTGCGGATCAGTGATTGGCACCACCGCCACGGACGCGCCAACAACGAAAACCGAAACATCGAACGGGCCGCCGAGGCGCTTGCGGAATCGCTGCCGGAGCCCCAGCCGGCCACAAAGGCACCCGGCCATGGACGTCGATGACCCAATAGGCCCGGCGTTCGACGCCAACACGCTGTCCACGCCCACGCCGAGAAAACTCGTCGGTTGCTGGATGGATCAACTCGACCCGCGGGCCTGCACAAATGAGTCAAGTGTTGCGGCATGGACGGAGTTTGGGCAGCAAACTCGAACGCGCCCCGCGGGGCGCGCCTAGCCTTGGGTATCCAGCGCGCCCAAGCGTCTCTGGACGCCACGCCTGATCGGTCCGGCCGGCATCTGCCTCTCAACCAACCCCCGCAGTTCCGCCCGGTCCACCTCCCCCATGTTCACTTCCGGCAGGCTGGCGAAGCGGCGGCGCTTGCGGGTGGCGATGTAGAGCGTGTCCAGCAGCGCCTTGGGGGCGGTGGCCAAGTTGTACGGCGGATCGGTGGGGCTTGCGGCGATGCCTTGGCGCATCATGGAAGGCTGGATGCGCAGGAACTCGTAGCGGGCAACGGGCGTGTCGAGTTGCCGGGTGTGGCCGGTGGTGGCCACTTGGATGCTGCCCGGCGTGAGCAACCCAGCGAGACCCGGCTTCGCATGGCCGCCAAGCCACAGGATGTGGAGGTCGAAGGCGTCCCGGGCCTGCGGTTGGCGGCGCGTCGCCAAGGCGAACATTTTTTGCCGACAGGCGGCTGCCGCCGAATAGTGCATGCAAGGAAACGACAGGCGTCGATAGCGCTGCGCGATCGCCGGGTCTGTGGTTCCCATCACACGCTCGCCGGTGGCACCCCGGCGCGAGAACTCCACCTTGGTCGGCAGCGATTCGCCGCCGGCGGTCACCAGCCGGGCGCGGAACCGCTGTGTGGTGGCGGTGTGTTTCGCCTTGGCGGGGCCGCCGCCGATCACCTCGTCGATGCCGTAGGTGGAGAGCGCCCTAGCGAAGGCCGGGTCTTGCAGGATGCGGTAGCCGTTCTTGCGCAAGGTGTCCACGGCGCTGGCAAGCACGTCCAAGTCCATGTCTTCGGAATAGCGCGGGCTGCCGAAGAAGAAGCGCAGGTTGATGCCGCCCTTCAGCACGAAGGCGCGGGGATCCGCGATCTTCAGCAACCGTTCCAAGAACAGTAGGTGGAAGATCTCTCGTTGCTGACGGTGGGTGAACATGAGCCCATTATGTTTTTGAATAGGCCAATAAATCAATTGGCTTGCTCACCACAGTACCCAGACGGGTGCGGTAGTGCTGGCGATGCGCGGGGATGTGGATGGGCGCTGGCAGCGGACTTCGGCAAGCTGCTTGCGCACCGGCCACGGGGGCAGGGCCAACCTGCCGAATGCAGCGGAGTTCCTGATCGAAGCCTCAAGGCGGGTCGCCGGCGCACCGTGGTACGCTCAAGCATAGGCCATGCACGAGGACAATCCTCGCCGACGTGGATTGACATGGCTTGGGTCGATCGAGCACCACAGGACAAGCGAGGGCCACGCATCGGAAGCGGAAGCATGCGTGCGTCTCGGCAAACGCGAAGACGCGCGAGCGCTCTACGCCTTGGCGGCAGAGGCGGAAGAGCAGGCGCTCAAGGCGCTTGATCTCTCCAAGGCGCGAACCTACGGCATCACCGCCGTGAGCGCCGCCTCGTTGTATTTCAAGGCTGGCCAATTGGACTGTGCCGAACGCGTCGCGCTGGCGAGCTTGGGGTTCGACTAGCTGCCAGCTTTTGCACGGCATCAGCTGCGGCACATCATGCAGGTCGTCTGGGCGGAGCAGGAGCGGGGCGAAACGGCCTAGCCTCTTGAGAGGCGAAGATCTGCACAAATGAGTCAAGTTTTCGGTAGGGCACGGAGTTTGCGCAGCAAACTCGAACGCGCCCCGCAGGGCGCGCCTACGCCTTGCTCCCCGCGTGTTCCAGCGCCAGCGTTACGAACCGTCGGTAGCTGCCGTTTGGCCGCGCCATCAGCGCCTCGTGCGTGCCTTGTTCGCGGATTTCGCCCTCCTCCATGAACACGATGTTGTCCGCGTCGGCGATGGTGGAGAGGCGGTGCGCGATCACCAGCACCAAGCGGTCTTTCGCCGCTTCCCGCAGCGCCTGCACCAAGTAGGTCTCCGTTTCGGGGTCGAGCGCGGAGGTCGGCTCGTCCAGCACCAGCACGCTGGCCGGCTTCAGCAAGCCGCGGGCGATGGCGATGCGCTGCATTTGGCCGGCGGAGAGCTTGCTCACCACGGTGCCGAGACGGGTGCGGTAGCCGTCCGGCAGGGCGCTGACGAACTCGTGGGCGCCGGCCAGCCGCGCCACGCGCTCCACGTCGGCTTGGCTGGCACTCGGGTGGCCGTAGCGGATGTTGTCGGCGATGGAGTCCGAGAATAGCTGCGTCTCTTGGAACACGAAGGAAACCTGCTCGCGCACGCTGCGCAGCGAGCAACCCCCAATTTCGCGCCCGTCAATGCGCACCCTGCCGGCGGTGGCGTCCAGATAGCCGGGAAGCAAGTAGGCGAGCGTGGTTTTGCCGGCGCCGGTGGGGCCCACCAGCGCCGTCACTTCGCCGGCGTTCAAGCGCAAGTCCACGGCTTTGAGGGCGCGCCGGCCGTCCGGATAGGTCACATACACGTTGTGCAGCTCCACGCCGTCTCGCACCGGGCCCACGGCAACGCCTTCCCGATCGGCTTCGCTCGGCAGGTCCATCAGAAAGAACACGCGGCGGATGCCGGGCACGTCTTGTTGAATGCGCACCCAAGCGTAGGGAATGGCGGTCAAGGCGCCGGAAAGCCAAACGTAGTAGTAGAACAGCACGCCGTAGTCGCCGGGCGTCAGCACGCCTTCGATCACGCGGCTGCTGATGAAGTAGAACGCCACCAAGCCCAGCAGTCCGCCCGCGGCACCCATGGCGACGCCGTAGAGGATGCGCGTCAGCGTCTCCACGCGGAAGCGCTTGAACGATTCGGCGCTTTGCTTGCGGAAGCGTTCCCGTTCGCGCTTGTTGCCGCCGAGGCTTTGCACCGCCAGCACGTTGCTCATGCCTTCCTCCACATTGCCGGTGGTCACGGAGCCGGCGGCGCGGCTGGCTTGGCTGCGGCGTCTGAGCAGGCGCGGAAACGGCAGCATGGCGATGAACTGCAAGGGCAGAATGCACACCGCCAGCCAGATCAGCTCCGGCGCCTCGCCATAGTTGAAGTGCATCACCGCCAGAATCACGAACACGGTGGCGATGGCGAGCACCGGCGACATGATGGTTTGGAAGAACACGTTGGTCACCGCCGCGGTGTCGTACATCACCCGAAACAGGCTGTCGCCGATGCGCTGGTCGGCCAGCATGGGCATGGGCAAACGGGCGATGCGCTCGAACAGCTGCGAGCGCAGCAAGTGGTTGAGCGCCTGGCTGAGGCGCAGCTGCAGGCGGAACTCCGCGAAGCCGAGCAGGCCGGCGAACTTGCTGAACGCGGAGTTGGCGTTGTTCTCGGTGCGCGTCGCCGTGTCGTGGCCTTCGGCCAAGGTGGCGTCCGTTTGGTCGTTGGCGCCGCCTTCGGTGCCGAAGCCGCCGATCACCACCACCATGAACACGGCCAAGGCGATCACCCAACCCATCATTTCGACCGGCGACATGCCGTCCAGAAAGAGCACGAAGGGGGCGAAGTAGGCCGGGAACGCATCGGGGTCGACCGGGTCGCGGAGCACCACGTTGTCGATGACGATCTTGAGCGGCCACGGCAGGATGAGCGGCGTGAGCAGCGAAAGCCACATGATGAAGAACTTGGTGGCGAACCGCACCGGGAAGAACCGAATGTAGGCGACCGCCCGCAACACCACCGCCAGCGCTTGCCGAAACCGCAGGTCGGTCTCGGCGTCCAACGGGCTTGCGGTGGCGTCCAAGGCGCGCTCGAACGCGGTGAGGTTGGCGCTGGGCACGGCGCCGGGGCCGCTCGAGTCCGTCGCCAAGGCGTTGTCGGCCGCGCCGTTCATCCTGCCGCCCCTTGGCCGGCGGCGCCGGCGGTTGGCGTCAAGGCTTGCGCGTCCAGTTCCACGAAGCGCCGGTAGCGTCCGCGCGCGTTCGCCATGAGTTCGTCGTGGGAACCCTGTTCCACGATGCGGCCTTCCTCCAAGTAGAGGATTTGATCCGCTTGGCGGATGGTGGAAACGCGGTGCGTGATCAGGAACACCGCGCGTCCCGCGCCCCAGGCGGCCAGCCGTTCGAGCACCCGATGCTCGGTGTCCGCGTCCAACGCCGCGGTGGGCTCGTCGAGAATCAGAATCGGCGCGTCCTTGGCGATGGCGCGGGCGATGGTGAGGCGCTGCCGCTGGCCGGTGGAGAGGCGCCCGCCGCGATCGCCGAGCACGGTGTCCATGCCGTCCGGCAACGTGGCGGCCACCTCGTCGAAACACGCCACCGCGGCGGCGCGTTCCACCGCTTCGTCGGATGCTTCGGGCACCACGTAGCGGATGTTGTCGCGCACGCTCATGGCGAACAGCACGTTCTGCTGTAAGGCGATGGCCACGTTGGCGCGCAGGCTTTCCACGTCCAATCGCCGCAGGTCCGCGCCGTCGATGGTCACCTGTCCGGCATCCGGGTCGAACAGGCGCGTGAGCAGCCCCATCAACGTGCTCTTGCCGGATCCGGTGGGGCCAACCACCGCGGTGACCGTGCCGGCGCCCGCCGCGAAACTCACGTCGCGCAGCACCGGGCGCTGTGCGACGTAGCCGAAACGCACGCTCTCGAAGCGCACCTCGCGCTCGAACGGCGGCATGGGCACCGCATCCGGCGCATTGCGCACGTCGGGTTCGATGTCGAGGATGTCGAACACGCGCCCAAGCCCCATCGCCATGTCCTGCGCGGCCGTCCACTCGCGGATGACGCCGCGCACTTGGTTGCTGGCTTGGAACAGCTGCTCCTGCGTCCACCTGAACGCGGCGAGGTTCCAACGCACGAAGCTGAGGCCGATCAAGCCGATGAGCGCCATGGCGAACGTCTCGCGCTCCGCGCCGGCCCAGATCGCGATGAAGAACTCGGCGCTGAGCAGTATCGCCGCCGCCGCGGTGAACATTACGATGCCGGCCAACGCCACCAGCGAGCGCACGCGATGCGCGGCGTTGAAGGCGACCACGGAGTCTTCCTCGAAGCGCCGCTGTTCCCGCGCCTCCGCGCCGTTCGCCTTCACCACGCGAATGGCGCCCAGACTTTCCTGCACGCGCGAGGTGAGATCGGAGTTGGCTTCCCGCGCCACCAGCGAGCGCACGCGCAAGCGCGGCGAGAACCAACGCGCCCAAAGCACCGCCAGCACCGCGATGGTCACTCCCATCACGCCCAGCACCGGATGCAGCGCGCTGACGAACACTATCGCCATCGCGTATTGCATCACTTGCGTGGCCACGGAGATCAACATGCCGACGATGGCGGTCACCTGGGCGCTGTCCTGGTAGATGCGGTAGACGGAATCGCCCACGCGGTGATCGCCGTGGTAGCGCAACGAGAGTTGATGCCAGCGTTCCACCAAGGCGAGGCGCAGGTCTTGGTTGATGGCCTGCATGATCCACATGTTGTAGTAGGGCAGCGCGACGCCGATGGGGAAGGTGACGAAGCCGATGGCGACCACGAAGACGATGTAGACCCACTGCAATTCCTGCCGCTCGGCCGCGGTGAGCGCGCCGTCGCCGCCGAGTTCCGACCGGCCGACGAAGTTCGCAAGAAAGTCCGTGAGCGGTTCGGCCTGCAACACGGACTGATTGAGCAGATCCACGATGAACAATCCGCCGACCATGCCGAGCAGCGTGTTCACGCCCACCAGAATGTAGTAGTAGATGACGTGGCAGCCGAGCCGCACGCGCACGTGCAAACGGCCTTCGGCGACGCGGTATTGGCACAGCCAAAACGCCAAGCAGCCGACCGACACCAAGCCCACGCCCACGTTGTCCCGCCAGCCCGCCACCACCAGCGCGGCGAACAGGTTGGCCACCACGCCGATCAACACCAGAGCGACGGCCGCGCCGGCGAAACTGCGGCCGGCCAGAACGATTAGCGCCCAAGAGAGCGCCGCCATCGCCACCACCGCCCAGAGCAGCAGATCGTGTTGCCAGCCCAACCCCATCGGCAGCCACCCCGCGAGGACGACGAAGGCCGCCGCGGCCGTGGCCAGGTACGGTGCGTAGCGCGCCTCCCAACGGGTGGCGAGGGGCTTGGCGAAGGGCCAGCGCCAACCGCCGGCCACGCGCCAATAGCCAAACACCAGCGGCGCGATGAAGGGCCAGGTGCGCAGGAAGATGCGCACCACGCCGCCGAGGCTTTGCTCGTCGCTGGCGGGATCGCGATCCCGCTCCGCGGGAATGGGCGCTGCGCCCCAAATGGGCAGGGCGCGCGTGCGTGCGCGTTCGCTTGAGACGCTCGAGACCCAGCCGTCGTGCTCGGCCATGACGGCGGGCTGCTACGCTTCCCGGCGCCCGCTCGTTATTGCCAGAACCTGTCGGACTTGAACCACGCCCGCACCGGGATCAGCTCGCCGGTCACCGCGGCCGCGGCGTCCGACGCCAGGTAGCGCGCGAGATTGGCGACGTCCTCTGGGCCGGGTGGCTGTTCCAAACGCGGCACTTCCGAGCCGTCTTCGCGGGTGGCGGCGGGGATGGCGCCGTACCGCTTCATCGCCTCGGTGGCGATGAGCCCGGGGGCGATGCAGTTGACGTTGATGTTGTGTTTCGCCCAGCTGAACGCCAGATTGTTGGTGAGGCTGATCACCCCGGCCTTGGCGGCCGAATAGTGCAGCATGAACGGGTTGCCTTTGGTGCCGGCGGTGGAGGCGATGTTGATGATGTTGCCGCCGCCTTGCTCGATCATCCGCTTGCCGGCGGCGATGCAGCACGAGAACGTGCCGGTGAGGTTGAAGTCCAGCAGGCGCACCCACTCCTCGTAGGGCGTGTCCTCGGGCGCGCGCATTCGGCTGCCGCCGCCGGCGTTGTTCACCAACACGTCGATCCGCCCGAAGCGTTCGACGGTGGCGGCCATCAGCGCCTCGACGCTCTCCCGAACCGTGATGTCCGTCGCCACCGCCAGCGCTTCGCCGCCGGCGCTGGCGATCTCCTCCGCGAGCGCGTCCAAGCGCTCTTGGTTGCGGCTGGCCAACACCACCTTCGCCCCGGCGCCGGCGAACGTGCGCGAGATGTGGGCGCCGATGCCACCGGCGCCGCCGGTGACGATGGCCATCTTGTCCTGCAAGTCTCTGTTCATGCCGATCTGTTCCCCCCGATCCGAAGTGCGCAAGCCCAAGCAACGACCGTCATTATGCAAGATTTCCTTGGGCCGCCGTTTGGGTAGATGGACGTGGCGGCGGTGCCGTTTAGATCAGCGCCGTAGTGCAGGCGTCATTCATCGGGCTGCGTCTCGCCAGCGTCCGCGAGTGCTGGTGCGTTACACTGAACGACTGAACGTCGTTTCGTCAACACCGAGGGACCTCTGCCGTGGGTGCCACGCACGTCACCGTAACCATTCGCAACCCCGCCGAACCATCGAGAACGTGGGACGCTCTCTTCTTGGTGGCCGCCGGCGCAGCGGATTCGCTGGTGCCGCGCCGCTGCGTGGACGCCATTGGCCTCAAACCCGAAGGGCAGCGCGTCTACGAGACCGCCGACGGGCGGGAGGTGCGGCTGGATTTCGCTCGCGCGTTCATCGAGTTCATGGGCGACCTCACGGCAGGGCGCGTGGTCATCGTGGACAACGACGCCGAGCCGCTCCTAGGGGTGACGGCTTTGGAGTCCGCCGGCATCGAGGTGGACCCGGTGAACCAGCGCTTGAAGCGCTTGCCGGCGTTGCGCTTGAAACGTGCGCTTTCTTGAGTGGCATTGAACCTTCGCAAAGGCACGGAGTTTGCGGAGCAAACTCCAACGCGCCCCGCGGGGCGCACGGTTTGGCCGGCGAGTTGAACCGGCCGGACAGCCGTTGCCGACGCACATGTCTCGGCTGCGCCGCACCATGACAAAGAACGTTTTGTTCATCACCGCCGACCAGTGGCGGGGCGAGTGCCTTTCCGCGCTCGGCCACTTGGTGTACACGCCGAACTTGGACGCCTTGGCCGCCGAAGGCGCCTTGTTCACCCGGCACTTCGCCAACACCGCGCCGTGCGGTCCGTCCCGGGCGAGCATCCACACCGGCATGTACCAGCACAACCACCGGGTGATCGCCAACGGCACGCCGTTGGACGACCGGCACACCAATTGGGCGCTGGAGGCCCGCCGCGCCGGCCGCCAACCGGCGCTGTTCGGCTACACGGACACCACCCGCGACCCGCGCCGCGCGGACGCCGGCGAGGTGTGGGACGGCGTGCTGCCGGGGCTCGACCCCGTGGTGCTGCTCGGCAAGTCGTTTTGGGCGCCGGACTCGTGGGTGGCATGGCTGAGAGCGAAAGGCTACGAAGTGCCGGAACAGCCCATGGAACTCTACACGCACGCGTCCTCCGCGGCGGACGCGGCGAACGGCTCGCCGGCGCCGCTGGCCGTTCCCGCCGAACTGCACGACACGTGGTTCTTGGTGGACCAAGTGCTGGACTATGTGCAAGACCGCGCCGGCTGGTGCGTGCATCTTTCGCTGCTGCGGCCTCATCCTCCGTGGCTCGCGCCGGCGCCGTACCACCGCATGTATGCGCCCGGCGATTTGCCGCCGTTCGCGCGCGCGCCAACAATGGCCGACGAAGCGCTTCGCCATCCGTACATGGCCTATGCGCTGGGCGAAAAACACAGCAAAGCGCCCGCTGACGACCAGCGTTTGCGCCGCATGCAGGCGGCCTACTTCGGCTTGATGACGGAGGTGGACCACAACTTGGGCCGCTTGTTCGACGCGCTACGGACATCCGGCGCGTGGAACGACACGTTGATCATCTTCACGTCCGATCACGGCGAACAAATGGGCGACCACTGGCTCATCGGCAAGCTCGGCTACTTCGACCAATCGTTCGCGACCCCCTTGATTGTGTTCAATCCCTCCGCCGCGGCGGACGCCCACCGGGGCGCACGCCACCACGCCTTCACCGAAAGCGTGGACATCATGCCAACGATCTTGGATTGGCTCGACCTCGACGTTCCCGCGCAATGCGACGGCGCATCGCTACTGCCGGCCACCGAGACGGGCTCGTTCGGCGAGAATTGGCGCACGGAAGCATATTGGGAGTTCGACTTCAGCCGCGGCTCCGCGCCAGAGGCGCTTGCACTGGCGCCGCCACACTGCAAACTCAACGTCGCGCGCGGCGAGACCTTCAAGTATGTTCACTTCGGCGGGCAAAACGCCTTGCCGCCCATCTACTTCGATTTGGCGGAAGACCCCTTGGAGACGACCAATCTCGCCAACGACAATCGCCGCAGCCAAGACGTGGCGGACGCAGCCGGCAAACTGCTGTCGTGGCGCATGGCACACGAAGATCGCGGCCTCACCCACGAGTTGGTGACCACCGGCGGATTCTTGGCCTTCAGTCAGGGGCGAAAGTGAGCGAGATGATCTTCAAGGACGTGAAATACGATGTTGCCATCCCATAGACATGCGAGATCTTAGACGCCGGCCGCCACCTTGGCGAGCAACGCGGTGGACACCGCGCCGATGGCCTGCGCCACGGCGCAGCGGAATCCCTCGCGGTCGGCGCCGCCGTGGCTCTTCACCACCACGCCCGCCAAGCCGAGCAACCGCGCGCCGTTGTATTTCTGTGGATTGTAGGCGTCGCGGATGCGCTGAAGCGGGGCATCTGGCGGCCGCTGAGCTGGATCGGCGATGTCCGGGCCGCTGGCTAGTTCCCGCTGCAGCAGGTAGCGCGCCATGCGCAGGGCACCCTCAGCCGCTTTCAAGGCGATGTTGCCGGCGAAGCCGTCCGCCACCACCACGTCCGCGCCGGCGGTGAACAAGCGATCCGGCTCGACAAACCCAACGTAGCGGATGCGCTCATCCGCCGCGATCAGCCGCGCCGCCTCGCGCACCTCCGCCGGCCCCTTGCCCACTTCGGAACCGATGTTCAGCAGCGCCACCGTCGGCGAAGCCAAGCCGTCGCTTCGCGCCGAGGCCGCTCCCATGGCGGCGAATTGGTGTAGTTGCGGGGCCCCAGCGTTGATGTTGGCGCCCAAGTCCAGCATGCAAAACCGCCTGCCGTCCTCGGCGCCGAATGCCTTGATGATGGCCGGCCAGCGCACGCCCGGCAACGTCCCGATCAGGTGCCGAGACAGCGCCAAGAGCGACCCCGTGGCGCCGGCGCTCACCATGCCGTCCACTTCGCCCGCCGCCAGCGCGGCGATGGCGGCGCGCATGGAAGAAGGCACATCGCCCCGCAAGGAACCCCGCAACGGATCATCGGCGCTGGCCGCGCGCGGCGCGTGAACCACGTTGTGGGGTGTGCCGTCGAGCAATGGCGCTATGGCGTCGGCGGCACCGAAGAACGTGAGCTTGGGACAACCGGATGGCTCGCCGCCCACCGCCACGGCGTCCAACGCGCCCGCTGCCAGAACGTGGGGCGGTGCGTCGGCGCCCAGCGTGTCGATCGCTATGCGCATGGTCGCGCCGCCAAACCGACGTGTTCGCCCGCGGCCCCGGTCCGCGTGCTTTGAGGCGGGCTCGGGGTTGCGTCAGCTCTCCGCTTTGGCGACCTTGCGCCCGCGGTAGTAGCCGTCCGCCGTGATGTGGTGGCGCCGGTGTGTTTCGCCGGATTGCGGGTCCGCCGACAGCGTGGGCTCGCGCAAGGCGTGGTGGGAACGCCGCTTGTCGCGCTTGGAGCGCGTCACCTTGTTTTGTTGTACCGCCATCTCGTCCGTCGCAGTTGCCGAAGTGCGCGCATTCTACCAGCCTGCGCGGCCCACCCGCCACATACCGCTACAATGGAGGTTAGCCAAGCAACGGCTTCCTCGCCTTGCCCAGTTTCTTCGAGCAGCCGATTCTCAATTCGCCTTACGAGCCCCCGCGGCGGCATTGGGAACTCAACGCGGGCCGGCCCACCCACCGCATCGTCGAGAGCCGGCGGGAGACGGCTTTCGTCACGCCCATCCCCAAGCCGCGAGCCGCGGGACGGGACCAGAGCGAACTCTCCCTCGACGAAGCCGCGGCGGAAATAGACACCGCCAACCAGCAGTACCAGCACGCGCACATCATCAACGGCGTGCGCCGGCAGGTCGCCGCGTGGCGGGAACTGCCGGAACGCCAGTGGAAGGTGACGCCGGAGACGGCGCGGCTGCTGCGCCACTGGCGACACCACCCGTTCGCCGGCATCCGGCCCTTCTACTGCCAGGTGGAAGCCGCGGAAACCGCCATCTGGCTGATGGAAGTGGCGCCGAAGCTCGGCCGCCAAGCGCGGAGCTTCCTCGAACGTCTGCAAGCTGCCAACAACGGGGCGAACCCGGGTCTCAACCGCCTTGCGCTGAAGCTCGCCACCGGCGCCGGCAAGACCACCGTGATGGCCATGCTCATCGCCTGGCAGACGGTGAACGCAGTGCGCCGTCCGAACAGCCCGCGCTTCACCCGCGGCTTTCTCGTGGCGACGCCCGGCATCACCATCCGCGACCGTCTGCGCGTGCTGCTGCCGAACGACCCGGAGAGCTACTACGCCAGCCGCGAACTGGTGCCGCCGGACATGCTGCCGGACCTCGGCCGCGCCAAGATCGTCATCACCAACTTCCACGCCTTCAAGGCGCGCGAGCGGGTGCAGCTGTCCAAGGGCACGCGCCGGCTGCTGCAAGGCCAAGGGCCGGGACAGGAACTCGCCACGCTGGAAACCGAAGGCCAGATGCTGCAGCGGGTGTGCCCGGAACTGATGGGCCTGAAGAACGTGCTGGTGTTCAACGACGAGGGCCACCACTGTTACGCCGCCAAGCCCGAGGACTTGAGCGAGGAGAGGGCGCTCAAGGGCGAGGAACGGGGCGAGGCGCAGAAGAACCAGGAGGCGGCGCGGATGTGGATCAGCGGCCTGCAAGTTCTCCAATCCAAGCTCGGCGTCAGCCGCGTGATCGACCTCTCCGCCACGCCGTTCTTCCTGCGCGGCTCCGGCTACGCCGAGGGCACGCTCTTTCCGTGGACGATGACGGATTTCTCGCTGATGGACGCCATCGAGTGCGGCATCGTCAAGCTGCCTCGGGTGCCGGTGGCGGACAACGTGCCGAGCGGCGAGATGCCGAAGTTCCGCGAACTGTGGGTACACATCGGCAAGCGCATGCCGGGTACTGGAACCAGAAAGCGCAGCCTAGACCCGCTGGCGCTTCCGGCCGAGCTGCAAACCGCCTTGGAAGCGCTCTACGGCCACTACGAGAAGACCTTTGAGGCGTGGCGAGACGCTGGCGTAAACGTGCCGCCGTGTTTCATCGTGGTGTGCAACAACCAGGCGACCTCCAAACTGCTCTACGACTACATCTCGGGGTTCTTCGTCCGGGGCGGGGAGAGCGAGGCAGGCGGGGACGCGCCCCGGTTGGAACAAGGCCGCCTGCCCCTGTTTCGCAACTTCGACGAACAAGGCCAGCCGCTCTCCCGCCCCAACACCCTCTTGATCGACAGCGAGCGGCTGGAATCCGGCGAAGCCCTGGACGCCAAGTTCCGCGCCATGGCGGCGGACGAAATCGAGCGCTTCCGCCGCGAGCGCGTGGAACGCACCCGCGACTTGGCCAGCGGCGAGAAGATATCCGACCAGGACCTGCTGCGCGAAGTGATGAACACCGTCGGCAAGGAGGGCACCCTGGGCGGTTCCATCCGCTGCGTGGTCTCCGTCTCCATGCTCACCGAGGGCTGGGACGCCAACACCGTCACCCACGTTCTGGGCGTGCGCGCCTTCGGCACCCAGCTCCTGTGCGAGCAAGTGGTGGGCCGCGCCCTGCGCCGCCAGTCCTACGAGTTGAACGAAGACGGCCTGTTCGGCGTCGAATACGCCGACGTGCTGGGCATCCCCTTCCACTTCACCGCCGAACCCGTGGTGGTGAAGCCGCGCCCGGTCGCTCGGCCGGTTCACATCAAGGCAATTCGGCCAGACCGCGACGCCTGCGAGATCGTCTTCCCGCGTGTCGTCGGCTACCGCGTGGAACTGCCGGAGGAGCAGGTGTCCGCCCGCTTCAACGAAGGCTCCACGCTGGTGCTCACCCCGGACCTCGTCGGCCCGTCGATCACGCGCAACGAAGGCATCGTCGGCGAAGGCGTGGACCTCACCTTGGAGCGCCTAAGCGCCTACCGCCACAACACCATCGCCTACCACCTGACGAAGCGCCTCATGGAGACCAAGTGGCGCGCGCCGGGCGAGCCGCCCAAGCTGCACCTCTTCGGCCAGTTGAAGGCCATCGTGCTCCATTGGTTGGCGGCGCATCTGGTGTGCAAAGGCGACACCCGCCCGCCGCAGTTGCTGTACTTGGCGCTCGCGGACATGGCCTGCGAGCGCATCGCCAGCGCCATCGTTGCCCAGCACGTCGGCGAGAAGCCCATCCTCGCCACCCTCGACCCCTTCAATCCCCAAGGCACCAGCGCCGACGTGAGCTTCCGCACCGCCAAGAAGACCATCTGGCGCACCGACGCCAGACGCTGCCACGTGGACGCCGCCGTGTGCGACAGCGACTGGGAGATGGAACTCTGCCGCCTGCTGGAATCCCACCCCAACGTGCTGGCCTACGTGGCCAACCAAGGCCTCGGCTTCACCGTGCCGTACCGCATGGGCGGCGAAGCCCGCACCTACGTCCCGGACTTCATCGTGCGCGTGGACGACGGCCACGGCGCGGACGACCCGCTGAACCTGGTGGTGGAGGTGAAGGGCTACCGCCGAGAAGACGCCAAGGCGAAGAAGCAGACGATGGAGACCTATTGGGTGCCGGCGGTGAACCAGCTAGGCGACCACGGGCGTTGGGCGTTCGTGGAACTCAAGGACGTGTACACGATGCGCGGGGATGTGGATGGGGCGGTGGAGGCCGTGGTCACGGAGGCGCTGGCGCCGCTGCTGTCCGAGCAGGCCGCCGCCGACTGGTTGGCGAAGGCGGGGGGCAGCGATCGGAACATGAAGGACGTGCCGCGCCGTCGGAGCGCATTGGGCGGGTGATCCTGGTGGACACATCCGTTTGGATTGACCATCTCCGCAACGACAGCCAAGAGCTGCGCGATCTCTAGGCTTCCGGCGAGGTGCTGATGCACTCCGCCATCGTTGGCGAACTCGCATGCGGCACGCTTCGCAATCGCGATGGAACGTTGGCGCGCCTCCGGGCATTGCCGCAGATCAACGTGCTCGACGACGATGCGGCACTGGCAGTCATTGAAGCGAAGGGCCTCATGGGCCGTGGGCTCGGTTTCGTGGACGTGCATCTTCTTGGTGCCGTGCTGAACCAGCCCGGCACGACCATGTGGACACGCGACCGCAGATTGCAGACCGTTGCAGCGGAGCTTGGGGTTGCGTATTCGAGTGCGGCTGAGGATGCGAGGTAGAGCCGAGGCGATGACCATCGACGAACAGGCGCTGCGAGACCTTCTATGCCAGCGTCTGTGCCAGGGTTTCCCGCCCACCTTTCGGAAGCGCCCACTAGCGGCCTTCGCCTTTCGGACCGTGGCCACGCTGATGCACATCAGCTACGACCACGACTTGGATGCGTTCATGGACGGCACCCGCGGGGCGCTCTTGGAGCGCATCGTTGCCGAGAGCGGCCTGCAACGAGAGGGCGGCGCGTTCTGCTTGGACACGCCGCCCGACAAGCTGCCCGAGGCGCTGTTCCAGTTGGGGCAGGCGCTCACCAGAATCTACGACCTCACGTTTCTGTCGCGCACCAGCGTTGGCTCGACGTTCGATGACGACTTGGCGACGCTGCTTGGCAACTTGGTGGACGAATCCCGAATGCAGCGCGACTACGAACCGGATGTGCCCAATGGCCGAGCGTACCCCGTGGACTACCGCATTGAAGGCCGTGACGACCTTCCCCTGTTCCTTTACGGTGTGCCGAATCGCGACAAGGCTCGGCTGACGACCATCATGCTGTCCCACTTCCACCGCCACGAGCTGTCGTTCGAGTCGATCATCGTCTTCGAGAATCAGACGGAGATTCCACGCTTGGACTTGGCGAGGCTATCGGATGTTGGCGGCGAGATGATCTCGTCCCTTGATGCCAGCGACGACTTCAGCCGCAAACTGCTGCGGCGGGTTGCGGCCTGAGGCTGGTTGCATATGACACGGACCGACGACGCAGTAGACGCCGAATCGATGCGGTGTGCCCAAGCCCGCGACGAGGAGTCCTTCCCGTCGTCGTTCGTCGAACGCTTGCTCCTGTCCGGCGAGAATCCGGTGCGCGTCTGGCGCGAACACCGCGGGCTAAGCGCCAGCGAACTCGCCCGCCGCGCCGGCGTCTCGAACGCGCACATCTCCGCCATTGAGGCGGGCGCTTCAACTGGCTCGGTGCAGATACTCCGGCGCATCGCAGACGTGCTGGACACGACGATGGACACGCTTGTGCTGTCGTGAACGTGACGGAGTCTTGGTGGGGAGTCGAGGGCGAGTGGTGGCCGGTGCCCAACAATGCTCGTCAAGTGGAACTGCTCATGGGGCAGGCGTGTGGACGCTCTTGGATGCTGGATTCCGCGCAGCCCGGCCATGCCGGCGGATGCTTCGGCGAGCGGCCCCAATTCGGAGGGGCCGGAGTACGCCTCGTCCGTCGAGAGCCGTTCGACGTCCTTCGTGTCCATCGCGGCAAAGTACTTGAACAGCCTCGGTATCGCCGCAGCCCTGGACTTCGAAGCCGGCGGTTCGATGTCGTAGATGGCGCAGAAGTTTCTGATGTCCGCGCACGATGGCAGAAAGCGCTTCGCCTCGAATCGCTCCGCCAGCGCCAACACCGCGGGACGCTTGTCGGCGTCTACATCCAACTTTTCGACGTACTCAATTGCGTTTGCCCTCCGGTTGCGCTGTCCGGCCCTTGCTTGAGTATCACGTTGTTGTTGGCGGACAGGCTTTTGCTCGGCCTTCAACATCCGGAGTTCGAGACTAACGGCCTTGAAGCCCTGGCGGCGAACTAGCAGCCGAATTTCATCTGCCAAGGGCTTACTCTTCATCGTCGGGCCTAGCCAGCCAGTTTGATGCTCCGCCCCGAGCCGGTACCAAGCAGTCTAGCACGGGTTGGATGCGGCGATGGGGCGCGGGGTGGTGGCTGGATGTGCTGGGCGGCGAGAAGGCCGTCGCCGAAGGCCAACGGTGCGGTTGCCCGCACGCCAGCGTGTGTGACAATACGCCCAATCGCCCGCAGCGTGTTTGGGGCGAACACAGGGCTGCCAAGAGGGGCATGTCCGAGCGAGGACCGAGCATGGCTCGAAGCGATCTGCTGCTGACGCTGGTGAAGGCCGGTTCGTGCGGCGACACCAAGGCGGTTCGGGCGGCGGCGGAAGCCATCATTGCCGAGGAACGGGCGAAGCGCCACAACGTGCTGGCGGACCGACTGGCCGAGGCCATGCATGTGAATGGCAACCCCCCGTTGGGCGGCGGATTCGTCGGGCCTGCCAGGGCGCCGCACCGCGAGTTCCTCATCGAGCTCACGCCCCGCCGGCGGCTTGAAGACCTGATGCTCTCGGACGTCAACCTCGAAGCGTGCCGGGAGCTGATCGAAGAACAGCACCGTGGGTCGGTGCTGCGCACGCACTCCATGGAGCCAAGGCACCGTGTGCTGCTCGTCGGCCCGCCCGGCAACGGCAAGACGTCCTTGGCAGAGGCCATTGCGGAAGCGCTGGCGGTGCCGTTCTTCGTGGTGCGCTACGAAGCGATGATCGGCAGCTTCCTCGGCGAGACGGCGGCAAGGCTGAAGCGCGTTTTCGACTACGCCCGCACCACGCCCTGCGTGCTGTTCTTCGACGAGTTCGACGCGGTGGGCAAGGAGCGGGGCGACCTGCACGAGACTGGCGAGATCAAGCGCGTGGTCACCTCGCTGCTGATGCAGGTGGACGATCTGCCGAGCTACACGGTGGTGGTGGCGGCAACCAACCATGCGGAACTACTCGACCGCGCCGTGTGGCGGCGATTCCAAGTTCGGCTGCTGCTCAATCCGCCCTCAAGGAAGGCCCTCACAACCTACATCGGGCGTTTCGCAGCCACGTTGGACGAGTCGATGGGCAGGGCCCCGGAGACGATCGCGAAACGCTTGAGCAAGGTGAGCTACGCCGAGGCCGAGGAGTTCTGCCGCGACGTGCGGCGGCGGAGCATCTTGGCGATGGGCGAGAAGCCGATGGCCACCATCGTGGCGGAACGGCTGACGCAATGGTCGGCAAGGCAACGTGCGTCCGTTGGCAAGGAGTTTGGCAATGACGGACTTTCCGCTGCTGCCGCTTCCGACGCCGGAGAGTGACGACAGGCCTGCCGGCCCTAGGGGCGGCGGAAGGCCCATCGTACCGACGCCGCGGCGCCAAGGCGAACGCCTGCAGCCGACGTTCCAGCGCGTTCAGGACGTCTTCGACAGAGGCGATGATCCTCTGACGCTGCTGGCCGATCCATCCGCGATTGCGCCCGAGCGGGCACTGGTATTCGAGGTAGCGGGCAACGTGGATGCACTCGGTCGGGCCGTGAGCAACCTCCCGGGATTGGAGTATCTCGGTGACGAAGCCTTGGAGTTCGAGCCGGACGAAGACTTCGCGGAAGCCGACACCCGGCAAGGTCGAGAAGGGCAACCGCGACTCGACAGACCGGTTCGCGGACGGCTGTACCTAGCCATGCCGGACACACGAGCATTGCAGGGACTGCTCAGTCTGTGGAACCGCCACCAACGCAGCCAATCGCCGGGCTACGGCAACCAGCCGTGGTTCGACTTGTTCGATCAGCTACACCGCCTGCGTGCGTGGGGCCCGGAGGATCGGCTGCCAGACGACACCGTGGCGTATCTGAACGAGCGCCTTGAGGACGGTAGTGATGACGTGCGTTTGGAAGTGGAGCTCTGGTGGCGCGGCAACGCTCGCCGAGTGCAATCGAGATTCGTCGAGGCTGTCCAAGCAGCGGACGGCCAGATCGTCCATCAGGCGTCCATCGCAGAGATTGGCTATCAAGCCGCTCTGGTGGATGTGCCCGTTGCCGAGGTTCGTCGCTTGGCCATGCGTGAAGAAGTTGCGCTGGCCATCTGCGACGACATCATGCTGATACGGCCGCAATCGACGGCCGCATTCCCTACCGACGCAAAGGAAACTGACGCGGGCCGCCCATTAGAACAGCCGTCCGCGCCAGACGGGCCTTCTATTGCTGCCATATTCGACGGTGTGCCTGTACTCGCGCACCGGCTTTTGGACGCCCGTGTCGAACTCCACGATCCCGATGGCCTCGCTGATCAAAGCGAAGTGTCCGAGCGGTTCCATGGGACGGAGATGGCATCGCTCGTAATTCACGGTGACCGCAACCTTCGCGAGACGCCGCTGACCCGACCGGTCTACTTCCGGCCAGTCCTCTACGCCCCGGGGGGCGGTCGGAGGGAAATAACCCAGCCCGACCGCCTATTGGTAGACACGATCTATCGCGCAGTGTTGAGAATGCGCGAAGGGGAGGGCGACATGATGCCGGAGGCTCCGGAAGTCTTCATCGTCAATCTGTCGCTAGGCGACGAGTTCCGGCCTTTCGCAGGTCCGATGAGCCCCTGGGGAAGACTGCTTGATCACTTGGCCGCCCGATTCGGGCTGCTCTTCATCGTCAGCGCCGGCAATGTCAATACGAGCCTTCCCGTGCCGGCGTTCCAAGGCATCACGGACTTTGAGGCGGCAAGCCAAATCGACCGCCAGCAAGCGATTCTCAAAGCGCTTGGCAACCAACGCTCCCAACGGACCTTGCTCTCGCCTGCCGAGGCGCTGAACCCAGTCACGGTCGGTGCTTGGCACGAGGACGCTGTGGAATCGCAGCCGTCCAGTTTGATCTATCGTCCTTATGTGGACGACGGACCCAACATCAGCTCGGCGATGGGCCTCGGGCACAACCGGGTGGTCAAGCCGGACATCTTCATGCCCGGCGGAAGAGAATATGTACGCACGGTGAGCGTCGGCGGCGGTTTGATTGTGAAAGCCGCCGAGCCGGGTCGTGTCTACGGCCTGAAGGCGGCGGTGCCCGATGAGGATGGGCGACTTGATCGCGAAGGGCTGACGGCCGGAACCAGTGCGGCCACAGCCCTCGCCACGCGCAGCGCACATCGCCTGTTCGATGCGCTGATGGACGAAGACAACGGCGGCGTTCTTCAAGACGCGGACCGGCGTTACTACGGGGTCGTCATCAAGGCACTCCTCGTACACCGTGCGCGGTGGGACGCAGTGGGTACGCAGGTTTGAGGGCATCTACGGCCCAAAGGGCCGTGGAACACACATTGCGAGGCGCGACAACATCGCACGAGTGCTTGGCTACGGACGTCCAAATGTCGAGGAGGCCCTAACATGCGCTGCCAATCGAGCGACGCTTGTGGGCTACGGCGAGGTTGCCGCCGATGGTACGGCCTCGCTGTTCCGAGTACCCCTTCCCAGCAGTTTGGAGCGCGTCATCGAGCCACGCACCATTACGCTGACCCTGGCGTGGTTCTCGCCAGTGAACATTCGCCATCGCGCCTACCGAAGGGCAAAGCTCGAAATCACGCCGGCCGACTTCAAGACAAGCGCGGGCGTCGAACGCTCGCCGAACCAGCCTTCGGACAAGTCCGTGCCACGCGGTTCGCTATTCCATGTGCGCTACGAAGGCCACCGTGCGGTGCCCTTCGTGGATGGCGGTCATCTTTCGTTCCGCGTCTTCTGCCGGGAGCAAGGTGGCCCGCTCGACGAGCGAATCAGGTATGGCCTATAGGGCGCGTTGACAAATAACGCTGATGGTGTATGAATCCACATTGGGCGCCACGGAGTGGCGCGACGTTTTTGAGCAAGGAGGCTGGCGATGGCGATGCGGGTTGAGCGGACGATGCTGGGCGACGCGCAGTGGGAGCGGATCGAACCGCTGTGCGCGGGGAAGGAAGGGGACGTTGGCCGCACGGGCGACGACAACCGGCGCTTCGTGGAGGCGGTGCTTTGGGTGGGGCGGACGGGTGCGCCGTGGCGCGACCTGCCGCCGCGCTTCGGCAAGTGGAACACGGTGTTCCAGCGGTTTCGGCGCTGGGCGAGGAAGGGGGTTTTCAAGAGGATGTTCGAGGAATTGTCGTCGGATCTGGACTTCGGGGAAGTCCAGATCGACGGCACGAACGTTCGCGTTCACCAGCATGCGACTGGAAAAAAGGGGGCGCCGAGAAGTCGGGGCGGTCGCGCGGCGGGCTGACGACGAAGATGGTGGCGCTGGTGGACGCGCTGGGGAGGTTGTCGCGGTTCGTTCTTCTGGCGGGCAACCGGCACGAGTCGCCGACGGCGGCGGGTCTGCTGTCGGGCCTGTCGTTCGGGGCTCTGCTGGCGGACGGGGGCTTCGACAGCGACCGTCTGCGGGCGCTGGTGGCGTCGCTCGGCGCGGAGGCGGTGGTGCCGCCCGCGTCCAATCGGAAGGAGCCGATCGACTGCGACATGGAGAAGTACGGGAGGCGGCACCGCGTGGAGAACTTTTTTTGCAAGATCAAGAGCTTCCGCCGCATCGCCACCCGCTACGACCAGACCGAGTCGAGCTACGCGGCAATGATCCGGATGGCCGCCGTTTGGCTTGCGCTGGCTTAATTGTCAACGCGCCCTAGCCGTCACCATTGAAGCGGGGGAACACGTTCCGGTCTATCAGGAAGTGCAGCAACGCCTAGGAGTTCGGCCTCGTGGCACGATCTGACGCCGAGAAAAAGACTGCCGTGAGGTCCGAGGTCACCTAGGAGCGCGACGTGAGCTGCTCAGAGCCGCTACAAGGAGATAGACGTGGCTAGCAAACGAAAGCGGACGCCGAAGCGCGTGGACGCGTTGACGCACGAGGACGCTTCGCGCAAGAACATCCCCACGGCGGAGTACCAGACGGCGTTGGCGGCGGATGACCGTTCGCCCATCGAGGTGGCCTACGAGCGCACCAATCGGGACTTGGATCCGCAGCTGGTGTGGCGTGGGAAGGACGTGCAGGACTGGGCCGATCTCGTGGTGCCGGCGCCGCCGCTCTTCATTCAGGAGAAGGTTCACCCGAAGGCGCTGATCGACGACCTCTTGCGGCAGAGCGCCGAGACGCGGGCGCGGGGAAGCAAAGAGGCCCCGCAGGTGGATCTGTTCGCGGACTTCAACGGCCTGCCGGACGACAACGCCCGCACCGAGTTCTACCAGCACGACGCCAACTGGGCGAACCGCATGATCCTCGGCGACAGCCTGCAAGTGATGGCGTTCCTGGCCGAGCGCGAGGGCTTGCGCGGCAAGGTGCAGTGCATCTACATCGATCCGCCCTACGGCATCAAGTTCAACTCCAACTTCCAGTGGTCCACCACCAGCCGCGACGTGAAGGACGGCAAGGCGGAGCACATCACCCGGGAGCCGGAGCAGGTGAAGGCGTTTCGGGACACTTGGCGGGACGGCATCCACTCGTACCTGACCTATCTGCGCGACCGGCTGACGGTGGCGCGGGATCTGCTGACGGAGAGTGGCTCGGTGTTCGTGCAGATCGGGGATGAGAACGTACACAGAGTGCGGACGGTTATGGATGAGGTGTTTGGCGAGGGGAACTTTATTGGGCTAATCGTCGTCAAGAAAACTAGCGCACCAACAGACAAGTTCATTCCAACGACGTCAGATTTCATCGTGTGGTATGCCAGAACACGGTCAGAGTGCAAATACAGGCAGATCAACCTCCACAAGGGCGTCGGCGAAATTGGTGGTAGCCAGTATGTGTGGTTTGAGGACGAACTAGGGTTCGAGAGAAGATTGACCAAAGAAGAACGGCGTTCTCCCCATACCATTGCATCGGAGGGACGGATATTTGCAGCTAGTGATGCGAGCTCAAGCCATGAATACAGTCTTGGAAGAGTTCCAGTAGATTTTATGGGGGCTTCCTATACGCCGAGAAGCCGATATTGGTCCACAAGTCCAGACGGTATGGCTCGCGTTAGGAAATCTGGGCGCTTGGTCGTCGCCGGTACTACGCTTTTCTATAAGCGCTATCTGGACGATTTTCCGGTAGTGGCCCTAACCAACACTTGGAACGATACAAGTAGTAGCTTTGGCGAGAGGACCTATGTCGTACAAACGACCACAAAGGTAATCCAACGCTGCATCCTAATGACCACCGACCCGGGCGACCTCGTCCTAGACCCCACCTGTGGTTCCGGCACCACCGCCTACGTCGCCGAGCAGTGGGGGCGGCGCTGGATCACCATCGACACCTCCCGCGTCGCCCTCGCCTTGGCCCGCGCCCGGGTCATGGGCGCCCGCTATCCCTACTACCTGCTGGCGGATTCACCAGAGGGGCGGCAGAAAGAAGCCGAACTGTCGCGCAAGGCGGCTTCCGAGAGCCCGACGCGGGGCGCGGTGCGTCAAGGCTTCGTCTATGAGCGTGTGCCGCACATCACCCTCAAGTCCATCGCCAACAACGCCGAGATCGACGTCATCTTCGACAACCACCAAGCCACGCTGGAACCGCTGCGCGAGAAGCTCAACAAGGCTCTCAAACAGAAGTGGGAAGAGTGGGAGATTCCGCGCAACGCGGAAGCCGAGTGGCCAGAGGAAGCCCAGCGGCTTCATGCCCAGTGGTGGGAGGGGCGCGTCGAACGGCAGCGGGAGATCGACGCCTCCATCGCCGCCAAGGCGGACTACGAACACCTCTACGACCGCCCCTTCGAGGACAAGAAGCGCGTCCGCGTGGCCGGCCCGTTCACCGTGGAGAGCCTGTCACCCCACCGCGTCTTGGACGCGCAAACGGAACCCCCGGACGCGGACGGCGTCGCCGAAGCGAGGGCCGTCTATCAGGTGACTGGCGGCGAGAAACGCGACTTCGCCGCCATCATTCTCGACAACCTGCGCACCGCCGGCGTCCAGCAGGCGCACAAGGAAGACAGGATCGCCTTCACCGCGCTAACCCCTTGGCCCGGCGATGCCGTCTGCGCCGAAGGCCGCTACCCGGAAGGCGACGAGGAGAACGGCAGCGAGCGCCGCGCCGGCATCTTCGTCGGCCCGGAGTTCGGCACCGTCTCTCGCCCAGACTTGGTGGACGCCGCCCGGGAAGCCGCTGAAGCCGGCTTCGACGTGCTCATCGCCTGCGCCTTCAACTACGACGCCGGCGCTTCCGAGTTCGCCAAGCTCGGCGCGTTGTCCGTGCTGAAGGCGCGCATGAACGCAGACCTGCACATGGCCGAAGACTTGAAGAACACCGGCAAGGGCAACCTGTTCGTCGTCTTCGGCGAACCGGACATCGCCGTGGAGGAAGCGGACGGCGGCCAACTGCGCGTGCGCGTCCACGGCGTGGACGTCTACCACCCCGGCTCCGGCGACATCCGCAGCGACAACGCCGACGGCATCGCCTGCTGGTTCGTAGACACGGACTACAACGGCGAGAGCTTCTTCGTCCGCCACGCCTACTTCCTCGGCGCCAACGCCACCGATCCCTACAAGTCCTTGAAGACCACGCTGAAGGCGGAGATCGACGCGGATGCTTGGAACACGTTGTACAGCGACGTGTCGCGGCCGTTCGAGAAGCCGCAGTCCGGGCGCATTGCTGTTAAGGTAATCAACCACTTGGGGGACGAGGTGATGAAGGTGGTGAGGGTCTGAGGTGCCATGCCGTCAAAGACCGTCCCAAAGAACCCCAAGATCGTGCATATCATCCACGTCGACCGCTTGCCATCCGTCATTGAGGAGGGGTGTCTTTGGTGCGATGCGGAAGCTGCACAGCGCTCATTGGCTGGCACGACCATCGGGATTGCGGAAATCAAGCAACGTCGCATGTCGCATCCACTGGCGAGCTACCCAACGCTGATGGTCGGAGAGTGTGTGCCGTTTTATTTCTGGCCACGCTCCGTCATGCTGTTCTTGCTCGCCCGTACCAACCACCCAGCATTGGCGTATCGTGGCCAAGCGCCCATCGTCCATCTTGTCGCCGACCTGCGCAAGACGGTGCGTTGGGCGGAAAGCTCCGGCCTACGTTGGGCCTTCACGCTCTCGAACGCCGGCGCTGGTTACTTTGAGGATCGACGCACGCTGGACGATCTTGGCGACATCAATTGGGACGCAGTGCAGGCGCGGAATTGGCGGGATCCAACGGTGAAGGAGGACAAGCAGGCGGAGTTCCTCGTTGAGAACCACTTCGCTTGGCAGTTGGTCTCTCGGATCGGCGTAATGACCGACACGGTGCGGCGGCAAGTGGCAAAGGCGCTCGCGAAAAGCGGCCACCAGCCCCGCGTGGAAGTCAAGCGAGACTGGTACTACTAGGCGGTACAAGGAAGGAAGGGGCGATGATCGAGTTCAAAGTAGGCGACATCTTCACCGAGGATGCCGATGCGCTGGTCAACACCGTCAACTGCGTCGGCGTGATGGGCCGCGGCGTGGCTTTGCAGTTCAAGCGGACATTTCCGGAGAACTTCAAGGCGTATGCGGAGCGCTGCGATCGAAAGGAGATGAAGCCGGGCGAAGTGTTCGTGTTCAAGACGGCGAACTTGGGCAGCCCCCGCTACATCATTAATTTCCCAACCAAGAGGCATTGGAAAGGCAAGAGCCGCTTGAAGGACATCGAGTCCGGCTTGAAGTCTCTGATCGAAGAGATCAAGGAACGAGGCATACGCTCAGTCGCACTCCCGCCCCTCGGCAGCGGGCTTGGCGGCTTGAACTGGAACCGGGAGATTCGCCCTCTGTTGGAGAGGTCGCTTTCGGAACTCCCTGACGTCAATGTCGTAGTGTTCGAGCCGGGCGGCGGCCCAAAGGATCGGCGTGTGAACCGATCCACCGAAGTTCCGAAGATGACGCCAGCGCGAGCGACGCTGGTGGTGTTGATGGATAGGTATATCCGAGTGCTGCTCGATCCTGAGATCACGCTGTTGGAAGTACACAAGCTGATGTACTTCATGCAGGTGGCCGGCGAGCCGCTGAGGCTGCGGTTCGTCAAAGGCGTCTACGGCCCGTATGCCGAGAACCTGCGACATCAACTCAATGCCGTCGAAGGACACTTCATCTCCGGCTACTACGACGGAGGCGACGGGCCAAGCAAGCCGCTCGAGTTGGTGCCCGGCGCTGTCGAAGATGCGCAAGCAGTCCTAGACTCGGACAAAGACGTTCGGCAGCGCATGCAACGGGTGCGTAGCCTCGTCGAAGGTTTCGAGACCGGCTACGGCCTCGAACTGCTGGCAACCGTGCATTGGGTTGCGGACCGGGAAGGGCCTCGGAACTTTGGCCATTTGACGCAGTTGGTTCGGGCTTGGGGGCAACGAAAACGTCGATTCACCGAGCGTCAACTGCGCATCGCAGCTAACAGATTGCACGAACACGGCTGGATTGACGCCCTGCCAGTGGAGCAGGTCGCTTCGGGCGAACCAAGTTGAAAGTCGCCCTCGGATCCCACCGGTACGCTCGAAGATCACCTGCACTACACCCAAGAGCGGCACAGCGCTGAACCGCTATATGCGGATAGCGTCCAGGAAGTGCTTGTAACAGCGCATGTATCCGTTCTTGAGGGTTGGCGCAATGCCAGACAGTGCGGCCGCAAGACCACCATCGCGCAGCAATGCATGGATCTCCTCCACCTTGTCGGCAGGCGGGAAGATCGCATATATGCCGTGCGATGGTACGAGGCCTGAGTAGTCCAGTGCCACGGTTGGGTTCTTCACGATATCCGGCAGGAGCAACTTTGGTTGCCGCCATCGGTCTGGGTTCAGTCGTTCAATCGGTCTGTACCATGGCCTCCCACCGCTGCGCACGATATAGCGAGCTTCTAGTTCACTCCGGTAGCGCGTGAGATGTCGCTTCAGCCTTGGGTAGTCGGCAAGGTCTACCAGCCTTCCGGCCTCGTCAAATACAGAGATCACAAGACGCCCGCGCCACTGGACCTCACCGCTACGTATCTCCGAGCTAGCCACCCACGGCAGGAGTAGGTCCTGCTCGACATCGGCACTTCTCGACTCAACCACAAACGCCGATGTAACGCCTAGCGCGGGCCCAACGCGTACAACGCATCCACGCTCGGCCAAGGTTCGAGTTTGTCCACGTCCACGCCTTTTGGGCGTGGATCGACGCGGCTTGGCGTAGCTCCTCTTTCTTGCAACAAACATGTTGGCGTACGCTGACACATCGCGTGTGAACGCTTCGCTCGCATCAATTGGTTCATTCCGCAAAATGCTCAAACGCCCCTGCCATGAGTTCCAGAAACTCACACCGTAGGACGCGAACTGCCAGCGGTCCGAGCAAATGAACCCACACATTCCACCTATTTTCAATTCATTTAACGCTTTGTCTAGAAATGGCAAGTAAAGGTCCCCTTGAGTGAGTCGCGGAGGGATGTGCTTCTCGTACAGCGAGCGGAGGGGCGCAGGCACTCTGCTCCATCGCAAGTACGGCGGATTGCCCACCACATGCGTATACGATTCACCGTGCTGATCACTCAATAGGAAGTCACCCTCCTGTATCCATGCGTTCACACATGCTGTCGCCGTCCTTGGATTGACTTTGGCGGACACAAGCTCTTGCGCCACTCGAAAGCGAGCAGTAGCCGCCGCCTCCGCGTGGAGCTCGAAGGCCAAAATCCCCCGTCGAAGGTGCCGAGCACGCGGCTCAATGCCCCGTCTCCTATAGGACTCGATGAGCCGCAACGCAGCTTCAACGACGAATGCGCCGCTTCCAGCGGCTGGTTCCAGAAGCCGTGCGGCCGACAAATCCGCTGCGTCGCACCAGCCGACTCGGTCCAGCACCTCGCATACGATGGCGGACCTCGTATACACTCCGCATCGCTCATGGAGAGCGTCGATCGCCGCGGCAAGCGTCTTTTTTGCGCCAAGACTGGTGCTCATCAGATGCCTTCGGCGTCTTGATGGGTCTCTTGGTTTGGGTCGGAGTGTAGGGAGCACAGCAGGGTGCGTGTGGCGGGCCTTTTTGCCGGCATCGGGGGCTTCGAGTTGGGCTTGGAGATGGCAGGCCACTCGACCACCCTGCTCTGCGAGAACAACGAACACGCCATCACCGTCCTCGGGCGACGGTTTCCTAGTGTCCTACACCACGGCGACATCTGCACGTTGGACGCCTTACCGGGTGGCACCGACCTCGTCGCAGCAGGCTTCCCCTGCCAAAACCTGTCGATGGCTGGCGACAAAGTCGGCCTCGCGGGCGACAAGAGCTCTCTCATCGATCATGTGTTCAGGCTCCTCGAACGCAGCCGCCCGCACTGGGTCCTCATCGAAAATGTCTACTTCATGCTGCACTTGGCGCGAGGTGCCGCAATGGAGACCATACTTGCGTCCTTGGAGCGCCTAGAGTACCGCTGGGCGTACCGCGTTGTCGACAGCCGGGGATTCGGCCTTCCGCAAAGACGCCGGCGCGTCTTCATCATCGCGTCCCATTCCGACGATCCGCGGGCTGTCCTTTTGGCCGACGATGAGCCGGCCCAAGCGTTCCCGTCGCCCGATAGAGCTCGCCCGATCGCTTTTTATTGGACAGAGGGGCGAACGGGCAGCGGCTTGACGGGCGACGCAATCCCGCCGCTCAAGGCCGGTTCCTCCCTCGGCATACCATGTCCTCCGGCAGTACTCCTGCCGACCGGCCGCGTTGTCACGCCGCCCATCGAAGTGGCCGAGCGCCTTCAGGGCTTTCCGTCTCGGTGGTCGTCCGCGCTCAATGGCAAGGCCGCACGCTACCGCTGGCGCCTCGTCGGCAATGCCGTCTCTGTGCCGGTCGCCACTTGGATCGGAAACCGCCTCAACAACCCGCGCTCATACGACGCACAGAACGATGTTCCATTGGAGCCTGAAGAGCGGTGGCCGTCAGCCGCTTGGAATGTGGGCGGCCGCAGAATGGCTGGCACCGCGTCCGAGTTTCCCCTCCGCCAGCGTCGAGGTCGCCTGTCGGCATTCCGCACTAGCGCATGGCCGCACTTGTCGGAAAGGGCTTTGCGGGGATTCATCAGCCGCGCCCGAGCAGGCCGCCTCGCCTATCCGGCTGGATTCGTCGAGGCGCTTGAAGAGGCACACCGTACGGTGAGGAAAGAGCGGCCTGCCTCATCTGCCTCATCTGCATAGTCTCAGTCATATGCCGGCGCTCGGTTCCTGTGTGGGATTCAACAGGCGACGTACTCGGTTGACGTACTCCTGTCCTTCCCTCAACCGTCCAGTCCAAATTTCCGCCAATACCATGCTAGTACGAGCCGGGAACCCATGCAATGCAACTACCAGCATCAAGAACCTATCTAAAGAGCACGTCCCTGGGACAGGGAATGCAGGACAGCTAGTTGGCAGCCAATCTAGGGGCTTCTCCGGCACCAGTTGCTTTCCATCAATTCGTGAACTGATCTGCACATGGCTATATCCGTGTCTTCCGTTTTCATGCTGGTGTGCAGGCTCCAGCCGAAAGCAGATGTGCCTGCCGCCCGGAAGCCAAAAAACAAGGTCGAACATCAACTCCGCGCCTGCAGCGACACGCCGAGGCTTGAAGAACGCCCACTCAATGTTCTTCACCGAGATATCCGGGACCGGTAACAAATCCGCGAAGTCGCCTACTTCCTTACTTTGCGCCACGTTGTGAGCACGAACTGCAGTAGCTGCCAGATATTCGGTATCGGCAATTCGCGCTCCGAGCAGCTTCTCTACATACACCTTACGGCCACTCTTTTCTGACTCCACCCAATCTCGGGTGCCTTGAAGCGCATAACGCTTCATCAATTCCTCAATTCTTGTGAGTCTACGCATGTACCGTCCCAACACTAGATTGCGAGGCGACTACGCGGGGAGTATTGCGTATCTTTCAGGTCCCGCACATAGCGCCGGGCCCACGGGCCACCGAATTCCGCCTCGAACTCTTTTGGGTCGTCCTCAACGGCACGACGATCGTCCGCTTGATCTTTCCCACCAACCTCCTCGAACTTCGATATGTCCTCGCAGAACACAACGTCTGCCCACTCATCCTGACAATTGAAGAACAGCTTGTCCAGCTCATCCTTACCTCTCAAGCCGTACCACCAAAAGCAGGGCCACCTCGTGTACATTCCCGGAGGCCTGTACTTAGCTCCTTCGACAAGCTCCCTAGCGCTGTCAGAGATCGTTCGAAAATTGCCTTCTCCGCTGAAATCGTTCTGGTAGAGGGCAACATTCCACTTGCCCGCGTACGCCGCGTCCTTGCCGAGCAAAAACGGCATACGTGCCAACAAGTGAGGTAGGTCGACAAGTACATCCTGGGGTCCAAGGACAAGCCGCCTAATCCACTTATCTAGACCCTATTGTTGCAGGTTTTTGCCGAACTATGTGGCGAGGGCGGCAAGGTATTCGGACATGACGGTTTCCGCCTTGTCGTCGCTCATGATGGAAAGGACGGGTTTTCCGGCGCGGTTGAGGAATCGGCCGGCGCGAAGCAGGAAGTCGTTGCGCATCGTTCGCAATTGGGCGAAGGCCCAGAGCGGGGAGCGTTTGGCGGTGGTGCTCCGGAGAGGCGCTCGGGTGGCCATTTGGAGTTCGCGGCCGAGGTTGTGGGCGAGCACGGCGGCGAGGGAGAAGAGCCGGTTGGCGGCTTCCTTGCGGCTGGGCGCGTAGCCGAGTCCGCATTGGGACTTGAGTTCGGCGAACGTCGCCTCCTGGGTGCCGCGGCCTTCGTGGAACAGCGCGACGGCGCGGGCGCGGACGCGCTTGTTGGTGACGACGGCCTTGAACTCGAAGCCGTGCTCGCGGGGCTCGAACAGGTCGAGTTGGAGAGGCTCCTTGCGGCGCGCCGGAACGCGGCGGCGGACGACGACCACGCGGCGGCGGCCATCCCAGCTGGCGGGCTTCCAGCGCGGCTCGAAGAACGCCAGGCCGGGGCCGGCGCGGCGCCAGAGGCGGCGGCCCTCGACCGCCGCCTTGAGGTCGGCGAAGCGGGCGAACGGCACGGACACCGAGTAGTCGACGCCGCGCCGCTCCAGCTCGTCCAGCAGCCCGCCGTCGAAGAACGCCGAGTCCATGCGCGTCTCCAGGCGGGCGCGCGGCAGCGCGGCGCGCAGCCGCTCCATGCTTTCGCCAATGAAATCAACAGCTCCCGTGGAGTCCGCCACGTTGCCCGGCCGATGCAGCAGGTCGAGCGTTTGGCCAGTCTGCGCCACGGTGGCGAACAGCGGCCAGTAGCTGCGCTCGCCCTTCCTGCCCGGGTTGTAGCCCACCGCCGAACCTTCCGCCAGCCGCCGCGTCGCCAGCACCGTGCCGTCGAAGTCCACCGTGACCCGCCGCGGCCCCAGCGCGCGCAGCCGCTCCAGCGCCATGTCCCGCGACAGCGCCCGCACCCGGTCGGCGCCGCGCGCGTCCACGTCCGACAGCGCCCGCGACACCGTCGACACGTCCGGCAGCCGCCGCAGACCGACCGCGCGCCGCACCGCCTCGTCGTTCCGGTAGCGCGCCATGTCGCGCAGCTCGCGGCAGCCGAGCAGCAGATGCACCACCAGCAGCAGCGTCACCACGTGCGGCGCGTAGGCGCGCCGTCCCGACTCGTGCCGAAAGCAGCCGCGCAGCCGCTCCTTCAGTTGGAGGCGCGAGAACAGGCGCTGGAACACCACCAGGCCGGCGTGCGACGTGAGGCTCTGGGGCTCGAACCGGATTTCCAGCGCGCTTGCGGTTTTGCCGCTGACTTCTTTCCTGATACGATTCACTTCGGCGGTCTCCTTCGATGTTTGTTCCACACAGCGACATCGTACCAAAGGAGACCGCTTTTTTCGTTCCCGAAAACAACAGGGCAATCGCTTCCGGGTCCCGCGGATGCCCGAAAGTCGGCCACCCGGACAACCTCACTGCCAGTGACCTTGACCGGCAACCACACCGCCCTCAAAGCCTACTAAGCAAATCACCGCATTTCTCCAACCTCGGGTGACCTCAAACTGCAACAATAGGGTAGATCCGCTGCAACAGATCTGGCGATCGACGATCTGGCGTATGGATCACCTTTACACGCTCTACGGTACAAGATCTTCACTTCCCGGGGAGGTAGGGATTTGCAGGACTTCTTAAAAAATCTAATACAATTGACAGTGCTCAAATCCTGATTCGTCGTCGCAAGAGGGGAAATAGCACCTTTCGCATGGCGAGAAAGTAACTCCCAATATTGCTCCGGAAAGCTCAGTACCTCTAGGACAGGCTCATCTAGACGGCCCTCTAATGTTTTGATGAGGTCACGACGCGGCCCGGACACCTCGTTGATGTTTGGCCAATAGGACGGAGCGAAGACATCCGTTCTGAAGTCCCTTGTGTCAAGCCTACTCTGCCAAAGGACCCTATAGGACAGGTGATCAGTGTTCAAAGCCAAGTCTGCATGCGTCTGATAGTCGCCGATCAAATATCGTAGGTCGAAATCTACGTCCGGGTTTTTGTTCAGGGAAATGATGTATGGTATGTTCGTGAAGGCGCGGAGGTAGCCAATCAGCGATTCCGCGGTTAGTGTTACGCCGTCAAGGTTCAGCGCCCAAAGGTTGTTGTCGAGTATTGCGACGTCGAAATCCTTGAATGCGGCGCTTGCTGCACTAAGGTCTTTGACTTGGCCATTTGCCTCATCAGAGAGATAAACGCGTACTGCCTCGAATAGCGTCTTGAGCGCTTCCCTGAGTTTAGAGCCAACAAGCCCTTGAACCTCACACTTTGCGTCGAGCTTGCTCTTCGTCCGTTGGAACGCTGTTGTTTCGTCGTCGCACACGAGGATGTTCGTTGTCATGATGCTCTCCAGCTTAATTCGAAGGCGGTCGAGTAGCCGTGTGAAGGCTCTACGAAGGTGACATGGGCAAGGCGTCTTGCCGCGATCATCTTCACAATGGCCAGTCCAAGACCCTCGCCGCCGATAGCGATGGACCGATTCTCCTCCGACACTACCATTCGGCGTTCGAAAGGTTCGAACAATGACGACGACTGAGCCGGTGGAAGTGCCAACCCAATGCCGGTGTCGCTAACTCGCAACGATACCTTGCGCCTTCCTAGCTCTTCGGTTTGAAACAGAATGTGCTTCCGTGGGCTGCTAAGCATGGCGTTCCAAGCGTTGAATAGGACGTTTTGAAGCAAAGCGCTCCACTCTACGAAAGAGCCTGTTGGAAAACGAAGGTCTCTGTCCACACGTCCGCGGTAGTCGAACGTCACGCCGGGCATTCGGGGCAGGAGAGAATTGACTAGCTGCTGCAGAGTAGCGAATACGCGCAGGCGCCTAGGTTCCTTGTCCTCGGTGTTAGTGAGCGGGGAGAACAGCTCGCGGTACGACCTAAATCTCGCTTCAAAGTTGGCGATACTCTGGGCGGCCCGGTTGAGGTCCTTGTTGTCCTGCCTCCTTGCGATTGCACTGAGGTTATCCTTGATCTCACTCAAGGCCGTCGTCTCTCGACCGAGCTCGTGATTGAAGGCCAATGCGGCCATCCCCGCGGTGGCTAATGGAGCTAGCAGTACCGCTCGACGGTCCAAAAAATCCTCCTCCTTCCCCACCGCCCGTTCTAGACGCTCGACATCCTGCTTGATTTCATGGAACACAGGGGCTGGAATAGCCTTGCGGTGGCGGTCCAGCGCACCGATCGCGCGTTCGAGTGCCTGTCTCGGTGGATCCTTGAATCGCGCCGTTTCCGCCACCTGATCAGCAAACGCCCGGTATCGATTGGCGTAGAGGTCGACTGCAAAACGAACGAAGTCACGAAGCTGCTCGAATGCGTGGTTGTGCGCCAAGCGGTCCCTGCCTGGTTGTATTCGCAACCAGTCGTTCGGATCTTCCGGGCTAGGGGCGGCGTGATGTTCGTGGTTCGTGTCGACTTCAACCGCGCCGAAGATCCTCCCGGGATTCGGCAGGTCAAGCAGGTAGCGGCCTTCCGTCTTGAGGTAGTCCGGCAGCAGTTCGGACGTGATCAGACGCCGGCCCTGATCCTCGCCGATCTTTAGCCAGTCCTGCCCACCAAGGTCCGACGAACCGTAGTACGGAAGCCGGAAGCCGGCGTCGTAGACTGATACGCCACCGAACTTTCTGAGGTAATCTCGGACGTCGCCCACAGGAATCCCGCTGGCCTGCCTACCGACGTTTTTGAAGACGAGTATCTCGAATCGCGCCCGATCGATCGCCGGTTCAGCACCGTAGCGCTGTGTCCGGATCGGTACCGAGACTGTTTCCTGAACGACCTTGGCGGAATCCAGACCATCGGGATAGTCAGCCTTGAACTCAACTGTTACCGCCGCATGGGGAGGCCTAGCCCTTCGTCCATCTTCTAGGACGCCACTGATCCTCGCCTTCCAATCGCCTAGCAGCGCTCGTTGCCTAGCGTCGAAGGACTCCTGCACCGCACCAAGCGCCGGAGCAGCAACATCTACATAGAAGTCGCTCGCTGTCTTCTTCAAGGCCTGCCTGTTGGCATACCGAAGCGGCGGCCTTAGCATCCACACCATCTTACCCAGATCTTCAATGGCTTCGCGGTTCCAAGAGCTGCGCAGGCCCTTGAGGCGGACGGTTGTGCCCGTGGTCGAACTGTCTGCATAGGTGGCGTTCTCGTCTCTCATTTCCCACGCTACGTCAACAGTGTGTACATCCGTGCCGCTGCGAATGTCTCGCCAGTCAACGATGGCGTAAAGCATGTCGGAAGGTCGGGTCTGTGAAGTACTCTCGAGTACGGTCTCGTGGGCAAGAAACTGCGCGGAGAGGCGGCCGAGGCCCTTTGAGCCCGTCATCGGGCGCCGCAGACACCGTGACGTGCGCTGGTCGACCTTGTGGGTTGTGCCAATGCGCATCCAAAAGCTGTGGAACTCCTGTTCAGAGATACCGTGGCCATCGTCAGAAACGACGATCTCGTCCTCCCCGAACTCGATGCGACATACATGTGCGTCCGCGTCGTACGCGTTCTTGACGAGCTCTGCCAGGGCAATGTGCGATTGGCCGATTAGGCGTTCGCCAAGTTCCTGCAGGAGCGCAGCGTCCACGGCAAAATTGGCAAACTGCAAGATCTTGATCCCTCCTCGTGCGGCGCGGAACAGTGCCGGTGGCCAAGAGGCTCCACGCGCCGGGTGCAGCCCCAGCACGTTCGTGTCCTGCCTGCAGCGCCGGCTTCGCCACCGAGATTACCAGATAGCTGCCCAAGCACACTCCCAAAACCTTCCAGCCCACCTTAACACACATCTGCAAACGCGGTGGTGGGCCGGTCAACGGGCCGGTGTGCGACAGCCTTAGGCAGCTTCCCCCGGCGCAGCCGCGGGAGGTGGTTCCCAATAGTGTCGAACCAGGCCAACCCTCCGGCACGTCGAGGGCGTGGATGTCGCCGAGCCGGCGCACCTCCGCACCATCCAAGCTGGCCACCTCGCCGGTTGTGCCAAGCACCACCCAATTCCGCCCCCAACGCCGCCTCCCGGCCCAGGACGGTGATCTGGTCGAGGATGCGGTCGCGTTGAGTGTTGCGGGTGACGCTGTCGTAGAGGGTTTGCAGGTTGGGCAGTGCGATGGCGACGATCAGGCCGAGCAGGGCGAGCACGACCATGAGTTCGAGCAGCGTGAAGCCGCGGACGCTTGGAGCACGCTCTACAGCGATGTGTCGCGGGCCGTTCGAGAAGCCGCAGTCCGGACGGATTGCGGTGAAGGTAATCAACCACTTGGGGGATGAGGTGATGAAAGTGGTGAGGGTGTGACGGCGTAGCGACTGTCTGTCGCCCCAAACGGCCTGAATGTCCGCCCGATGCCACCGGTAGCCGGTGTTGACAATGTCGACAAGGCCCTTCATTCTGCTTGACATGAAGGACGGTCCACATCGCACTTTTGCCACTCTCCAGCGAATGGAAACGCGCAGCAGAGCGAATTCAAGAATGGCTTGGGCGAGAGTTCCTTCCTGGTCCAACTCGAAAGCCGAAAGGAGGACGCATGAACGACCTTGGCCCGGCCGACCTTGGCAAGCGCCTGCGCTTGGCCCGGGAACGCGCTGGCGTCACGCAAGCGCAAGCGGCGGACCAGATCGAGGTTGCCCGCACGACGCTGGTTGCCATCGAGAGCGGCAAGCGACGGGTGCGTATGGAGGAGCTTCGTCGGTTGGCCCAGAGCTACGGGGAGTCCGTTAACGCGTTGGTGCGTTTGGAATCGGCGCACATTGATGTGCTGCCGCGGTTCCGAAGGGCCGCTGGTGACAATGCGGCGGCTGTCAATCAAGCCGCAGAGGAGCTGTCGAATCTCGTCAGGGCCGAAGTGGAACTGGAAGGCGTGCTGGCCGTCGCGCGGGTTCGTTCCTATCCTCCCGAGAGGCCCATCAGGCCAGGCGACCTGCGTGAGCAGGCGGAATCTGACGCCGCTGAAGTACGGCACCGGCTTGGCATCGGGTCGGCGCCGATCAGGGATATTGTGAGCCTGCTTGAGATCGATCTCGGCATACGCGTCTACGTCCGGCCCATCGACTCGAGCGTGTCGGGCGCGTTCGCGTACGACGACGCGGCCGGCGCGTGCATTCTGCTGAATGCCAGGCACCCGCGCGAACGCAGGGCGCAAACGGCCGCCCATGAGCTGGGGCACTTCGTGTCGTGCCGTCAGACCGCCGAAGTCGCTTTCGACGGCCAGCGGCAGTCGCGAGAGGAACGCTATGCCGATGCGTTCGCCAGGGCGTTCCTAACGCCCGCCCGAACCGTTATGGAGCGCTTCGCGGAGTTGACGCGAGGCTCGGAGTCGCTCACCCGAAGGCACGTCATCCTCATGGCGCACATTTTCGGCGTGTCGCGGGAGGCACTGGTTCGTCGCCTTGAAGAGCTGCGCCAAGTGAAGCCCGGCGCCTGGGACTGGTTTCAGGCCAATGGCGGCATTACGAACCGACAAGCCAGAAAGGTACTGAACGACTTGACTCCGGACGACGTAGAGCGCGTTGGCACCAAGCAGGCGGGCACGTTGCGGTTGAACCTGCTGGCGGCGGAGGCCTACCGCCAAGATCTGATGAGCGAGGGTCAGCTTGCCCGCCTGTTGCGTCTCGACCGAATCGAGCTGCGCGAGATTCTGGACAGCGTCGATGCGGAAGGGACCGATGGATTGCCCCAGTTGTCTCGATGAGCTCGCCACGCCGATCGTCGCGGATGCCAGCGTCGTCATCAACCTCATCGCCAGCGGCTTCGCGGACACCATCCTAGGCCCGTTGGGCAGTCCACTGCGGGTGCCTGGCGACGTTCAGGCAGAGATCCAGAGCGGGCGAAGCCAGGGCCGCGAGGACGCGGACAAGCTCGCCAGACTCATCGCTGGCGGGCAAGTGGCCATCGTCGACTTGGCCGCCACAGCCATAGGCCACTTCGCCTCTTTGGTCACCGGTGCTGCACAGCACACGTTGGATGATGGCGAGGCGGCAGCTATCGCCTACGCTTTGAAGCATGGAGCAACGGTGCTGATCGACGAGAAGAAGGCGACGCGGCTTTGCGCCGAGCGATTTGGCCACCTGACGGTTGGCAGCACCGTCGACCTGGTTGGATGCATGGCGGTGCAGGCTGCACTGGGCGCAGATCTTGCCGACGCGGTATTCAACATGCTGTCCGTCGGCAGGATGCGAGTGTTGCCGCGACATTTGGAGTGGGTCGTAGAGCAAATTGGCCCCGATCGTGCGGCACAATGCTCGTCGCTGCCGGCAAAATATAGAGACGGGCGCTGGCGGCCATAGCCCAGCCTGCCGCTATACGCCGCAGCATTGCCGAGCAGTGGGGCCGGTGCCGCATCACCACCGACACCTCCGCTCAGCCCTCGCCTTGGCCGCGCCCGCGTCAGGGCGCTTCCCACGCAACGCCCCAAGTGCCAATTGTGTAATCTGGTGCTCCGCTTGACCTTGCCGGCAGCCCATGCAGATCGTGCTTGCATCCTCCTCGCGCTATCGGCGCGAGCTCCTCGAACGGTTCGGCCTTCCGTTCGTGGTCGATCCGCCGGAGATCGACGAATCGCCGCTGCCCGGCGAAACGCCGGCGAAACTTGCCGTGCGGCTGGCGGTGACCAAGGCGCAAACGGTGGCCAAACGCCATCCCGATGCGATCGTGGTGGGTTCGGATCAAGTGGCGAGCTTCGACGGGCGCGTGTTGGGCAAGCCCGGCAACGTCGAACGCGCCGTGCGGCAACTCGTCGCGTTCTCAGGGCAGCGTGTGGAGTTCCTCACCGGGCTGGCGGTGGTGCGCGGCGGCGAGCAACGCTCGCACACGCATTTGGACGTCACCACGGCCCGGTTCCGACGCTTCGGCGAGCGCGAGGCGGAGCGGTATGTGCACCAAGACCGTCCTCTCGACTGCGCCGGTGGCATTCGCTTCGAGGGGCTGGGCCCGCTCCTGCTCGAAGGCGTCGACACGGAGGACCCGAGCGCTGCCATCGGGCTTCCGCTGATAGCGCTCGGCGCACTGCTGCGACGCGAGGGCGTGGATCCGCTGGCGACGTAGACTGCGCCCCGCACATCGCGGGAACCCGCGCCGCTCAACCGAACCGCCCGGCGAACGCCTCGAACGCCGCCGGAACGGGGGCCGAGAAGCGCTGGCGGCGGCCGTCAATGTGCAAGGCCAGTTCGGTGGCGTGCAGGAGCAGCCGCGGGCGTCCGAACGCACTTGGCTCGTCCGGCGCGTACTTGTCGTCGCCGAGCACGGGATGGCCGCTCGCGGCCGCGTGAACGCGGATTTGGTGTGTGCGGCCGGTCTTGGGGAACGCCGCCAGCCATGTCGCCGTCAAGCCTTCACCCCCTTCGCCAAGACGCCGCACCACCGCGAAATCGGTGCGCGCGTTGTCGCCGCGCCGGTCAACGCGCACGCGCCGCTCGCCGCTCGCGGCAAGGAAACGCAGCAGCGGTTTCTCCACGCGCCGCAGGCGCGCCGGCCAACAACCCGCGACGATGGCGTCGTAACGCTTGCCCACATCTCCGGCGCGGAACTGGGCGTGCAAATCCAGCAAGGTTTGGCGGTTCTTGGCCACGGCCAAGCAGCCGGAGGTGTCGCGGTCGAGCCGGTGCGCGAGTTCGTACCGTTCTTCCCCCCGCGCGCGCCGCAACGCCTCGATGACGCCGAGCGACACGCCGCTGCCGCCATGCACGGCCAGGCCGGAGGGCTTGTCCACCACCAGCAGGTTCTCGTCCTCGTGGAGGATGGCGTCGCGCAAAGCGGTGGCCACGGCGTCCAACGCGCGTGTGGAGACGGACGCCGCGTTCGCTTGCTCGCCGGCCCGGTGCGGCGGAATCCGCACCGCGTCGTCGCGCCGCAAGCGATAGTGCGGCCCCACCCGGGAACCGTTCACGCGCACCTCGCCGCGGCGCAACATGCGGTAGACGCGGCTGCGCGGCACGCCGCGTAGCCGGGCGAGCAGGAAGTTGTCCAAGCGCCGACCGTGCTCGGCTTGGATGTGGACAACCACCACGCCGTGGACAGTCATGGGGCAGTCATGGGGCAGTCATGGGGCAGTCATGGGATAAGCGTTGCACAACGGGTTGAAATGTTGGGCAAAGATGCTACAGTACGCGGCACTGGTTCGGTCGCAACCGCCTCTACGTCCCCGCAAGCGGGGCGAGCGCGGGCACCGGACGAGAGTTTGCAACACGAGTCTCAAACGCCTTGATGCGCGGAATCATCGTCAACACGCCGTTGGGCGGCATCGTTTCCCCCCGACGCATTCTGATGTCACTTGGTCATCAAACCACTTTGGGCGACGCCTTCGCTGGCATCGTCCCCGCCCCACTCGGGGCCCGACCGGCGAATGCCGCGCGCTCGGCGCGCCAAAGCCCGCCGGCACTTCGGAAAAACCTGCGCCGCGGCCCAGCCGCCACGCGCACGACGACGCACCTTCCGCGCTCCAAGCCGTTCGCAACATGGAAGCGCAACAATGAAACGCATGCTAGTCAACGCGACCCAGCCGGAGGAGGTGCGGGTCGCTTTGGTGGATGGGCAGAAGCTCTACGATCTGGACATTGAGAACCGCAGCTACGAGCAGAAGAAAGGCAACATCTACAAGGCCCGCGTAACGCGGGTCGAAGCGAGTTTGGAAGCCGCCTTCGTCGAGTTCGGCGCCGAGCGGCACGGATTCCTGCCGTTCAAGGAGATCGCCCAGTCCCTGTATCCCGAGGAGACGTCGCAACGAAGCGCCCCGCGCGCCTCCGCCGAAGGGGAGGAGGAGAGCCGTCTCAAGATCCAAGACGTGCTCCGCGAAGGGCAGACGCTCATCGTCCAAGTGGAGAAAGAGGAGCGCGGCAACAAGGGCGCGGCCCTCACCACCTTTCTCAGCCTCGCCGCGCGCTACCTGGTGCTGATGCCGAACAACCCGCGCGCCGGCGGCATCTCGCGCCGCATCGAGGGCGAGAACCGCGACACGCTGCGCGAGGCGCTGGCGCACTTGGAAGTGCCGGCGGGCATGGGCGTGATCGTGCGCACCGCCGGCATCGGGCGCGAAGCCGAGGATCTGCAGTGGGATTTGGACTACCTGCTGCAACTGCACGGCGCCATCGCCCAAGCCGCGGAAAACGTCAAGACTCCCGCCCTTCTGTACCAAGAAAACAACGTCATCGTGCGCGCCATTCGGGATTGCCTGCGGCGCGACATCGGCGAGGTGCTCATCGACGGCAAGGAGGCGTTCGAGCAAGCGCACGAGTTCATCGACCCGGTGATGCCGCACTACAAGGATCGCATCAAGTTCTACGAGGACGCGACGCCGCTCTTCAGCCGCTATCAGATCGAGAGCCAGATCGAGACGGCCTTCCAACGCGAAGTGAAGCTGCCCGCCGGCGGCAGCGTGGTGATCGACCCCACCGAAGCGCTGGTGTCCATCGACATCAACTCCGCCCGCGCCACGAAGGGCGCGGACATTGAAGAAACGGCGCTGGTCACCAATCTGGAGGCCGCCGAGGAGGTGGCGCGCCAGTTGCGGTTGCGCGACATGGGAGGCTTGGTCGTCATCGACTTCATCGACATGGTGGCTGCGCGCAACCAACGCGCCGTGGAGAACAAGATGCGCGAGGCGCTGCAGGCGGACCGGGCGCGCGTGCAAGTGGGCCGCATTTCGCGCTTCGGCTTGATGGAGATGTCGCGGCAGCGCCTGCGCCCGTCGCTTGCCGAACTCACCACGGAGGTTTGTCCGCGTTGTTCCGGCCAAGCGCGCATCCGCGACGTGGAGTCGCTCGCGCTGTCGATTCTGCGCGTGGTGGAAGAGCAGTGCCTCAAACAGCGCAGCTCCATCGTGCGCGCCCGCGTGCCCATCAACGTCAGCGCCTATCTGTTGAACGAGAAGCGGCGCGAGGTGGCGGACATCGAACAACGCACCACCACCCATGTGGTGATCGTGCCGGCGGCGGACTTGGAAACGCCCCACTACGATGTCCAGCGCATCCGCGACGATTCCGCTGCCGCCGAGAGCAGCGTGCCCAGCTACGAGTTCACCGAGGCGGCGAACCAAGCGGAAGTGGCCGAACCCCGCCCGCGCCGCGCCCCGCCCCCGCCGCAACAGCCGGCGGTGACCGTGTCGCCCTCGGCGCCGCCAAAGCGCGATCCGAAACCCGCGCCCGCGGATGCGTCGCCCCCGCAAGCGGCAGCCAAGAAAGAGCAGGTGCAAACCAAGCAACCCGTCCTGTCGCGTATCGCCGGCGCATTGAAAGGGCTGTTTGCCGCGCCGGCACTCGAGCCCGAACCCGCGAGGAAGAGCAGCAACGAGCGCGGCCGGCGGGCCAGCGGGCAGGGGGACCGACCACCGGCGCAGCGGCGGCGAAACGCCCCGGCGCGCCGCGCGCCCTCCCGGGAAGCGCCGCGCCACAGGCCGCAGCAACGGGGGGAACACCAAGGCCGAACGAATCGCGCGGGGGGCGAGGGCGAGCGCCAACGCCGTCCGCGGCGGCGCCCCGGCGAAACCGCCGGTGCGGCGGACGCGGGTCGGCGGGCGGAACGTCGGGACGACCGGCAGCGTGCCGCGCCAAGCAATGCGGCCCGACGACCAAACGGCGATGAGCGGCGAACCAACACTCCCGGCAAGCCGCGGCGTCCGGACGACAGGCAAGGCGAGCAGCGCCAAGGGCGAACGCGCGCTGCCCAAACCACCGCCACCACCAGCGAAACCCAAGGCCCGACGCCGGACGAAGTGGCGAACAGCAAGCGCAAACCACGCCGCGATCGGGCCGCCATCGCGAGCCAACCGCGTCCGACGCGGATGCCGCCTCGGCCCAACCGCGCCGCCCCACCAGTCGCTACGGAACAAGCGCCGGCCGACGCCCCGCCCGCAGCGGCAGCGGCCAGCCGCGCGAGCAATGACCCCCGTGCGCGGGCTTCGGACCCCGCGGACCCAGACGTGCGACGCGACGCGTCGGCCGGCCAGCCGCGCACGACACCCCAACCGCGCCCGCGCAAGCCCGCCGCTCGTCCAGCGGCCGCCGCCGGACCGACGGCCGACACCGCGCAAGAGCAGGTGCCCTCGCCCGGCGGCAAGCCGGATGGCGCGCCGACCGCGGACGCCACTGCCACCAGCAAAGCGGCGCGCCCCGAAGCACGCGCGAGCAACGATCCGAGACGGCTGCGCAAGGCGTCCGCCGGATGATTTGACGGCGAGGCCGGCGTCCTCCGCCAACATGGTTCGCATTGTGGCGCCGCAGCTTCGAGCCACCGCACATCAAGCGCCTCGTTGTTGATCGCAGAGAACTCGCGCACCGCGAACGAACCGGATTACTGCTGAAAGCCAAGTGCGCCGCCAACGGGGTTGAGAGAGAAACGGATGCGAACGCTACTGACGACACTTGCCGCATTGGTCTTGGCTGGATGCGCCATGTCGCCCGCCGCGGGCCACAACCATGCTGCGGGTGACAGAGCCGAAGCCGAGGCTGCTCCGTCGCTGTTCGCGGGCGACGCGGCGGTGCTGTCGGACGCGGCGATCGCGCGCATCTTGGAGTACCGCTACGAGCCCCCGGCCGCGGCCCGCGTGGCGCTGATGCCCTTTGGACGCCAAACGTGGCGCACTTGGTCCGAGGAACTCGCGGCGGCGGCCGAACAAAGCGAAGCGCAAGTGTTGGAGCGGTTGAGCGCGGTTGCCACGGTGCGCGAGGCGTCCTATCTGCCCACGATTCTGATCCCCGAAAGGCGCACCGTGCCCCGCCTGCGCGAAGCCGCCGCCCGCTACCAAGCGGACATTCTGCTCATCTACCGCAGCCACTGCGACAACTTCAACAAATACCGCATGTTCCGGCCAGGCCGCTCGCGGGCGTTCTGCACCGTGGAGGCCGTGCTGCTGGACACCCGCACCGGTCTCGTGCCGTTCACGTCCACCGCGTCGCGCCGGTTCGACTTGGTGGAGGATGCGCAAGATGTCAGCTTCGCGGAAACGCGCATGAAGGCGCAGCTGGCCGCGATCGGAGGCGCCCTCGGCGAGATCAGCGCCGAGGTCGCGGCGTTTTTAGCCGCTGAATGAGCCACCGCCCGCCTTCCGAGGCGCCCAAAGACATCACCGTGCGCAAGGGCGTCGTCGTCGGCAAGGCGGGGCAGCGGGATCTGCTCGGCGATCTCTACGCGCCCGCGGCCGCCGGCGAGGAGCGCGCCGGCATTGTCGTGGTCCACGGCGGTGGTTGGCGACGGGGCAAACCGGAGGGAGTGCGCGGATTCGGCGAACTGCTCGCGCAGGCCGGGTTCGTCTGTCTGCTGGTGGCCTACCGCCTGACGCCGGAGGCGATTTGGCCGGCGCAGCTTGAAGACGTGAAATGCGCCATCCGGTTTCTGCGGGCGCACGCCGGCTCGCTGGACGTGGCGCCGGACCGGATCGGCATCCTCGGCGACTCCGCCGGCGGCCAGCTGGCGCTCATGGCGGGGGTGCCTTCCACCGCCTTCGAGGGCACCGGCGGTCACGGAGGGTGTTCCAGCGCCGTTGCCGCGGTGGCCGCGATGTACGGGCCGGCGAGGATTCGCTTCAAGGGCGCGCGCCCGAACCACCGCGCTCTCATGGGCGCCGACGCCAGCGAGGCCGATTACGATCTGGCGAGCCCCATCACCTACGACCTCACCCGCTTCCCTCCGTGCCTGCTCATCCACGGGATGGAAGACGCGGCGGTGCCGGTGGCGGACACCATCGCCTTCCGCGACAAGCTGGCGCGTTTGGGGCACCCGGTCTCCATGCACCTGTTCGCCGGCGAGGGCCATGCGTTCGATCGGAAGACGACCGAGGGCGGGCCGCGCATGGTGAGCGTTGCGGATCCCCGATCCGTCTACGGCGGCGCCGTGGTGGGGCTGATCACCCTGTTCTTTCGCAAGTATCTGGCGCGAGACGCCGTGGTGGGTGTGGCGCGAAAGGAGACGCGGTGCTTGAACTTGGCGTGATCGCCGACGACTTGACCGGCGGCGCGAAGGTGGCGAGCCTGCTGGAGGCCGAAGGCGTGCCTTGTCCGCTGGTGACCTCCGCGGCGGCGCTGGAGAGACTGCCGGCGAACGCCGAAGCCGCCGTTGTCGGCCGCAAGATGCTGTTGCTGCCACCCGACGAGGCCGCGGCCGACGCCAAGCGCTCCGCCGAGGCGTTGCTGGCGAAAGGCGCGCGACGCCTCTACTACAAGTACAGCGCGGTGTTCTCTTCCACGGCGAAGGGCAACATCGGCCCGGTGTCCGAGGCCTTGATGGAGCTTGCCGGCGCGGATCACCTGTTGTTCTGCCCGGCGTTTCCCGAACGGGACGTCACCGTGTACCAAGGCCGGCTGTTCCTCGGCAGGAAGATGCTGCACGAATCGCCCCAAAGCCGCGATCCAGCCACGCCCATGACCAATTCCAATCTGGTGGAAGTGTTGCAGGCGCAGAGCCGCGTGCCCGTCGGCCTGCTGCACTTCCGCCAAGTGCGGGCGGGCAAAGACGAGCGCATGGCCCACCTGACGCGACAGATCGCGCAAGGCGTGGCGTTCTTCATCACCGATGTTCTGGAGCAGCAGGACTTGGCGCGCATCGCCGAGCTGGCCATCGACATGCCGGTGGCGACCGGCGCCGATGAACTGCCGGTGTTCCTGGCGCGGCAGTGGCGGGGCGGCAAGCGCACCTCGGAACGGCGCACCCTGCTGCCACCGGCGCCGGGGCTGGCAGCGGTGATCGCCGGAAGCTGCACGCCCAAGACCAACCGCCAGTTGGCGCGTTTCGAGCGCGCGAACCCGGTGTTCCGAATCGATCTCGCGAAGGCCGCGCGCGAGGGCAACATGGCCGAACGCATCCTCGAGTGGGCGACCTGCCGACTGGCGAAGGGCCCGGTGGGCATCGCAACAACCGCGGACCACAAGGAAGTGGAGCGGGTGCAAGGTGCGCTTGGCCGCGCGCCGGCCGCGGCCCTTGCGGATCGGCTGCTCGGCGATGTGGCGGCGGGGTTGCATCGTGCGGGCGTGCGCAAGTTCGTGGTGGCCGGCGGCGAGACCTCCGGCGCGGTGATGGCCCGCCTCGGCATCGACCTGGTGCATGTATCCGCCTACGACGAACTCTGCGGCGGCTACTGCCACACCGCGGGAGCGGGAGCGCCCGTCGCATTGGTGTTGAAGGCCGGCGGCGCGGGCGAGGAGGACTTCATCGAGGCGGCGCTTGAGCGGATGCGGGCGGCGGACGCGGCGTAACATCCCGCGCTGCTGGGGAAGGAGGAGACCGCTTTGGTCAAGCGCTGCAGCTGGTGCGGGGACGACGAACTCTATGTGCGCTACCACGACGAGGAATGGGGCGTGCCCCTGCGCGACGACCGCGCCTTGTTCGAGTTTCTGGTGCTGGAGGGCGCGCAAGCCGGTTTGGCGTGGATCACGGTGTTGCGCAAACGCGAGGGCTACCGCGCCGCGTTCGACAACTTCGAGCCGAGCAAGGTTGCCCGCTACAGCGACCGGCGGTTGAATCAGCTGCTCGAAAACCCGCGCATCATTCGCAATCGCCTCAAGGTGTTCAGCGCCCGGCGGAACGCGCGCGCCTTTCTGGCCGTGCAGGAGGAGTGGGGCAGCTTCGCGGACTACATTTGGCACTTCGTGGACGGCAAGCCCGTGCAGAACCGCTGGCGGCGCATGGCGGACGTGCCGGCGACCACCCCGCTTTCAGACCGCATCAGCAAGGATCTGAAGGGGCGTGGCTTCACGTTCGTGGGCACCACCATCGTCTACGCGCACATGCAAGCCACCGGCATGGTGAACGACCACGTTGTGGATTGTTTCCGGCACGCCGAGGTGCCGTTGGCATGAACGCGACATCGTCATTCGGCCGCTGAGAAGCGGTGAAGCGGGGAGTCGGCCGGGCGGCGGGGAGTGCGCCGCCCGACCGCGCTCTTCAGCGTTTGCGGCCGCCGCCCGGCGGGTTGTTGGTGCGGCCGATGCCGGAGGGATTGCCGGTCTTGCTCGGCCAACCGCCGCCTTGCCCTTGCCCGCTCCTTCCGCCGCCGCCCTTGCCGCCTTGGCGGCCACCACCGCCCTTTCCGCCACTGGACTTCGCCATGACATGCTCCTTGTGTGTGAATGGAGGCTGGACCTTGACGGGTGCTTCCTGAACCACGCCTGAATGCGAATGCCGAGAGTTGGGATTGCCGTGTGGTCGGGGCGGCCGGATTTGAACCGACGACCACCACACCCCCAGTGTGATGCGCTACCAGACTGCGCTACGCCCCGCGCGACGGTGAGAACCGCCGAACCGTCATACTAACCCCTATTGTTGCAGGTTTTTGCCGAACTATGTGGCGAGGGCGGCAAGGTATTCGGACATGACGGTTTCCGCCTTGTCGTCGCTCATGATGGAAAGGACGGGTTTTCCGGCGCGGTTGAGGAATCGGCCGGCGCGAAGCAGGAAGTCGTTGCGCATCGTTCGCAATTGGGCGAAGGCCCAGAGCGGGGAGCGTTTGGCGGTGGTGCTCCGGAGAGGCGCTCGGGTGGCCATTTGGAGTTCGCGGCCGAGGTTGTGGGCGAGCACGGCGGCGAGGGAGAAGAGCCGGTTGGCGGCTTCCTTGCGGCTGGGCGCGTAGCCGAGTCCGCATTGGGACTTGAGTTCGGCGAACGTCGCCTCCTGGGTGCCGCGGCCTTCGTGGAACAGCGCGACGGCGCGGGCGCGGACGCGCTTGTTGGTGACGACGGCCTTGAACTCGAAGCCGTGCTCGCGGGGCTCGAACAGGTCGAGTTGGAGAGGCTCCTTGCGGCGCGCCGGAACGCGGCGGCGGACGACGACCACGCGGCGGCGGCCATCCCAGCTGGCGGGCTTCCAGCGCGGCTCGAAGAACGCCAGGCCGGGGCCGGCGCGGCGCCAGAGGCGGCGGCCCTCGACCGCCGCCTTGAGGTCGGCGAAGCGGGCGAACGGCACGGACACCGAGTAGTCGACGCCGCGCCGCTCCAGCTCGTCCAGCAGCCCGCCGTCGAAGAACGCCGAGTCCATGCGCGTCTCCAGGCGGGCGCGCGGCAGCGCGGCGCGCAGCCGCTCCATGCTTTCGCCAATGAAATCAACAGCTCCCGTGGAGTCCGCCACGTTGCCCGGCCGATGCAGCAGGTCGAGCGTTTGGCCAGTCTGCGCCACGGTGGCGAACAGCGGCCAGTAGCTGCGCTCGCCCTTCCTGCCCGGGTTGTAGCCCACCGCCGAACCTTCCGCCAGCCGCCGCGTCGCCAGCACCGTGCCGTCGAAGTCCACCGTGACCCGCCGCGGCCCCAGCGCGCGCAGCCGCTCCAGCGCCATGTCCCGCGACAGCGCCCGCACCCGGTCGGCGCCGCGCGCGTCCACGTCCGACAGCGCCCGCGACACCGTCGACACGTCCGGCAGCCGCCGCAGACCGACCGCGCGCCGCACCGCCTCGTCGTTCCGGTAGCGCGCCATGTCGCGCAGCTCGCGGCAGCCGAGCAGCAGATGCACCACCAGCAGCAGCGTCACCACGTGCGGCGCGTAGGCGCGCCGTCCCGACTCGTGCCGAAAGCAGCCGCGCAGCCGCTCCTTCAGTTGGAGGCGCGAGAACAGGCGCTGGAACACCACCAGGCCGGCGTGCGACGTGAGGCTCTGGGGCTCGAACCGGATTTCCAGCGCGCTTGCGGTTTTGCCGCTGACTTCTTTCCTGATACGATTCACTTCGGCGGTCTCCTTCGATGTTTGTTCCACACAGCGACATCGTACCAAAGGAGACCGCTTTTTTCGTTCCCGAAAACAACAGGGCAATCGCTTCCGGGTCCCGCGGATGCCCGAAAGTCGGCCACCCGGACAACCTCACTGCCAGTGACCTTGACCGGCAACCACACCGCCCTCAAAGCCTACTAAGCAAATCACCGCATTTCTCCAACCTCGGGTGACCTCAAACTGCAACAATAGGGTAACACCAAGGCGGCTCGTGGGGGGCGGACGGCGACGCCCACGGCGCGGGTCGGCGCCCACGCCATGCCGGCCGCCTCCGCCAGGTCGTCCGCGGCGTCTCCGGCGGCGCACATCTCGGCGCGGGCGGCCGCTAGCTGGCGAACGATGCGGACACATGATATTGTGGCAATCCGCATTACGAAGGAGGACATCCTCATGCACCAAGACTCAAGAAACCCGCACGGCATCTTCTGTCTTGAGACGATCTGGTTCGACGAGCGGTCGAACCCTTCCACGCGCTCACTGCTTGAGTTGCTCGAACGTCTCCAAGGTGTTCCGTTCGTGTATCGGGACATTAGCACTTGGGAGGAAATGGACTTTTGCCTAGGCAGGTGGGTAGGTCGGTCAATGTTCAAGAAGGACTATCAGCTGGGCGACTTGGGAATACTCTATCTGGGATTCCACGGATCAGCAGGTGAAATCTCCCTGCGAGATGATACTTCGCACCGGCATGATGAAGACGAGGTGCGTCTAGAGGAGATTGGCGAGAGTCTCACGCGCAAAGGTGACAGAGACAAAGATCCACTATACGACTGCTCGGGTAGGGTGATTCATTTCGCGTCTTGTTCCGTACTTCGATCTCACGCACAGGCGAGAAAATTCAAGGAGCAGGTTGGGGCGGCTTGCGTGAGCGGCTACACGAAAACAGTTTACGCAATGGATTCATGGGCTTTTGAGCTCATATATCTTGCGCTGATATCGGAGCTCTTGAAGACAAAGAACGTGAATACAGGCACCCTAAGCACGCTGGACAAAAAAGTTAAGTCCAAGCCGGAATACTCTGGTCTTGCCGAGAAGCTAGGATTCATGATGATCTATTGAAGATTGATGCGGCAGACCGTCGGTGTCCCTGCAACTGTTCGAGGTGGTTTAACCCATGACCAAGAAGAAGAGCCAACGCACCGTGCAGCTTCGAGCCGCACATCAAGCACCTCGCCATTGATCGCAGAGAACTGCCCGCCATGCTTGCCGTCGAATTAGCCGCCCGCATCGCCAAGGGCGAAAACCTGCACACGGAGTTCAAGGGCCGGCTGCCACATGCGGACGACCTTGCCGCGGCGCTGGTCGCCTTCGCCAACACGGATGGCGGCGACGTGTTCCTCGGAGTGGACGATGCCGGCGCCACGCCGGGCGTGGCGGACGTGGACCGTGCGGCGCAACGCGTGGACAGCGTGGCCTACAACAACTGCTCGCCGCCCGTGACGGTGCTGCAGGAGACGGTAGCGACCGACACAGGCACCGTGCTGGTGATCCGCGTTCCGAGAGGTGAAGGCAGGCCGTACCGCACCAACCGTGGCGTCTACTATACGCGCACGGCCTCCGGCCGCCGCCATGCCTCGCGGGAAGAGCTGCTGCGCCTGTTCCAAGCGGATGCCAGAGCGTTCTACGACGAGACGCCAGTGCGGAGGAGCACGGCAGCGGATTTGGACGACGAGGCGGCTGAGGAGATGCTCGAAGCGATCCGCGAACAGAGCCGGGGGCTCGTCATCGCGGGCTTGCCACAGAGGCGGCTGCTTGCGAACTGGGGGTTGTTGGAGGAGAACGACAGCACCCCGACGGTGGCGGGCATCCTCTTGCTCGGCACAACGCCACAGCGGTTCCTGCCCCACGCGTACGTTAGTGCCTTACGCATTCCCGGCACGGAACTCGCCACGCCGCCGATGGACCAGAAGCGCCTCGACGGGCGGGCGTTCGACTTGCTCGTGGGCGCCGAGCGGTTCTTGGAGTTCCACCTGTTGCGTCGCCATCGCATCCGCGGCATGGAGCCGGAGGTGGTGCCGGAACTGCCGCTATCGGCGCTGCGTGAAGTGTTGGTGAACGCCGTGGCGCACCGCGACTACACGGTGGCCGGCCCCATCCGCGTCTTGGTGTTCGAGGACCGCGTAGAGGTTCGAAGCCCTGGCGGACTGCCGAACTCCGTGCGCCTTGCGCAGCTGCCGGCAGGCGTTCACGTGCTGCGCAATCCAACGCTCTACAACTTGCTGCTGAAGCGTGGCTTGGCGACGGATGCCGGCAGCGGCATTCCGCGCTTGATCCAGCTAGTGCGCGAACAAACGGGACGGGCACCGACGCTGCGCTTGGCCGGCGACGAGTTCGTCGTGACCCTGTCGCGCACCGCGAACGAACCGGACTACGCTGCTGCAAGCCAAGTGCGCCGCCAACGGGGTTGAGAAAATCGAAAACGAACGCGAACAGCCGCGGCGAGGAGCGCGCCGGCATTGTCGTCGTCCACGGCGTGGCGCCGGAGCGGATCGGCATCCTCGGCGACTCCGCCGGCGGCTAGCTGGCGCTCGTAGCGCAGAGCCGTTTCATGCGTTCTTCACCGTGAGGCCGCCATCCACCGGCAGGGCCACGCCGGTGATGAAACCCGCCGCTGGAAGAACCAAGCTCAACGTGGCGTGGGCCACCTCCTCCGGCTCGGCGTAGCGCTTGAGCGCCACGCGCCGGCGCGCGTACTCGCGTTTGCGCTCTTCGGGAATGGATGCGGTCATGCCGGTGCGCACCGGGCCGGGGCAGACGCAATTCACGGTGATGCCTTCGGGGCCCAAGTCCACGGCCAAGGCGCGCGTCAAGCCGATGACGGCGGTTTTCGCAGCCGTGTAGGGGCTGGTGTGTTTGGTGGCGCCTAGACCTTCGGTGGAGGCGATGTTCACAACGCGCGGATGCCGCGCCCGGCGCAAATGCGGCAACGCCGCGCGGACCATGCGCACATGCGCCGTCACCAGCACATCGAACGCCCGCTGCCACTTCGCCTCGTAGTCCGGCGCGTCCACGGGGCCGCCGGCGCCGATTCCGGCGTTGTTCACAACGATGTCGATGCCGCCGTAGTGCTCGGCGACCGAGGAAACAACGCGCACTACCGCCGTGGCATCCGCCACGTCCAGCGTCCAGCCGTTAACCGAATGCCCGGCGGCGGCGATCTTCGCGCAAAGCGCTTGCAACGGCGCCTCGGCGATGTCGAGCGCCGCCACCTTGGCGCCTTCGTCCGCGAACAGCTCCGCCGTGGCGGCCCCCATGCCGCCCGCCGCGCCGGTCACCACCGCGACTTTGCCGCGGATGGACCGGCTCAATTTGGACATTCTGGTGGCCATCGACGTGTGCGTTTGGTGGGCCGTCTGGGGCTCGAACCCAGGACCAACGGGTTAAAAGCCCGCTGCTCTACCGACTGAGCTAACGACCCGGGGACGCAAAGCGAACCGCGCCTTGCTTGGAGGATGGCGATAGTAGCCGCGCGCGGCGGTCATGGCAAGCAGATCACCCAGCCAAACCCGAACACTGTGGTTTGCAGCGTCGCGCAGGGGGAGGCAGAGGGCCGGCTGAGAGCCGGCAGAAGCGCCTTGGCCACGCCGCGCGTTGTGCTAGCATCGGGGCATCCAAGAACCGTGGTGGCCATGTTGTCTCGACTCTTAACCATGCTCTGCGCCGCCCTCGTCGGCGGCGCGGCGGCGGATCAACACGAATACGTCGCGCCGCGCGGGCCGGATGGCGTTCGCCCGGACTTGAACGGCATCTGGCAGGCGTTGAACGCGGCGAACTACGACATTGAAGGACACATGGCGAGGCCGTCGCTGTCGCTGCGCGAGGGGCCGTACGGCCCGCTGCCGGACATCGCCACCCTGCAACTCGGCGCGGTGGCCTCCGTGCCGCCGGGTTTGGGCGTGGTGGTGGGCGGCAAGATTCCCTACACGCCCGAGGCCTTGGCCCAGCGGGACGAGAACCGCCGCCTTTGGCTGCAACGCGACCCGGAGATCAAGTGCTTCCTGCCCGGCGTGCCGCGCGCAACGTACATGCCGCAGCCGTTCCAAATCCTGCAAGGCGACAAGGAAATCGAGATCGTCTACCAGTGGGCCGGGGCGGTGCGCAACATCTACAGCGAGGATCCGGGCCCGGCGCCGGTGGATTCGTGGATGGGGCAGTCGGTGGCGAGCTGGGAGGGCGACACCCTGGTGCTGACGGTGACGAGCCTCTTGGACAGCACTTGGTTCGACCGCGCCGGCAATCACCACAGCGACCAAATGACGGTGGTGGAGCGCTACACCCCCACCGGCCCGAACCACCTGCGCTACGAGGCCACCATCACGGATCCGGCCACGTTCACGCGGCCATGGAAAATCGTCATGCCGCTGTATCGGCGCATGGAGCCGAACGCCATGATTCTGGACTTCAAGTGCGTGGAGTTCGTGGAGGAGTTGATGTACGGCGAGTGGCGCCGCAAGCCGCTGCCACGGCCGCCAAAGGTGCAAGAGACGCAAGAGGAGCGGGAGTAAATCCCGGCGAGGAGGAAACGACATGAAAACGCAACGCACTCGGAGCGGGGCATGGGCATGGGTGCAGCTGGCGTTCGCGGCCGCCGCCGCGGTGCTGCTGGTGGTTGTCGCGGACATGGCGTGGGGCGACATCCCCCGCACCGCCGACGGCAAGCCCGAACTGTCCGGCTACTACGACACGGCCACGGTGACGCCGCTGATACGCCCGGCCCGCCTCGGCGACACGAAGTTCATGGACGCCAGCCGGGCGGAGGCGGAAGAAGCCCGCCGAACCGCGTTCCGCGACCGGGTCGAGGTGAAAGACCCGAACCGCGAGGCGCCCAAAGCCGGCGGCGACGGCTCCGCCGGGCCGGCCGGCAACGTCGGCGGCTACCAGACGTTTTGGATAGACGCCGGCGAGAAGCACGTGAAGATCGACGGCAAGTACCGCACGTCCATCATCGTCGATCCCCCGAACGGACGCCAACCACCCAAAGTGCCGGGCGCGGGCGGGCGCAACCAACACGTCTATCTGGAATACAGCCACAAGAACGACGGCACGGCGTGGTGGCTCGACCGCAAAGGGCTCCCGTTCGGCCCCTACGACGATCCCGAGGTGCGCCCGCTCCAGGACCGCTGCCTCATCGGCTTCGGCACCACCGGCGGCCCGCCCATGCTGCCGACGCTCTACAACAACCACAAGCGCATCGTGCAAACGCCGGACAGCGTGATGATCCTCACCGAGATGGTTCACGACGCCCGCATCGTGCGCATGAACGGCGAGCACGCGCCGGAGGAAATGCGCCGTTGGCTGGGCGACTCCATCGGCCGCTGGGAAGGCGACACGCTGGTGGTGGAAACCAGGAACTTCAACGACACGCCTTCCCTGCATGGGGCTTCCCGGGATCTCAAGGTGGTGGAGCGCTTCAGCCGCATCGACGAGAAAACGCTGCTCTACAACTTCACCGTGACCGATCCGCAAACGTGGACCGCGCCGTGGACCGGCGAATACACATGGGAGCAAACCGACGAGCCGGTGTACGAGTACGCCTGCCACGAGGGCAACTACGCGATGGGCAACATCCTGTGCGGCGCGCGGCGGCAAGAGGCGGAGAAACTCGGCGGCGAAGTGCTCGATGCGTTCCTGCAATCGTCTTGCCTAGCGCGCATGGGGTCCGCGGAGCGCGAGGCTTGGCTGGCCAAGGTGCAAGCGGAAGGCGAGTAACCGAGGCAGTAACCAAGAAGCAACCGAGAAGGAGCGAGAGCAATGAACCTGCGCAATTCCTGCGCCGCCGCCTGCGTGGCGGCGGCAACCTTGACCGGCGCGCCAGCCGCCGCCCACCACGCCTTCGGCGCCGAGTTCGACCCGAACCGCCCCATCATCGTGCGCGGCCCGGTGGTGAAGATCGAGTGGACCAATCCGCACGCCTGGTTTCATGTGGAGCACACCAAGGAAGACGGCACCAAGGAGGTGTGGATGATGGAGGCCGGCACGCCGAACACGCTGCTGCGCCGCGGCATCACCCGCAACTCCGTGCCCATCGGCACCGAGGTGATCATCGACGGCTACCAATCCAAGGACCTGTCCAACCGCGGCAACGGCCGCAACATGACCTTCGCCAACGGCCAAACCTTGTTCATGGGTTCGAGCGGCACCGGCGCCCCGAGGGACGGCGCGGATCCCACCGAGCCGCCGCGCGGTGGCGACGACAGCGCCCGCGAGGTGCTGGAGTCCGCCCAGCCCGTGGGCGATGGCGGTGGGGAGGCGGCCGAGGAGTAGGTTCGACGTCGGCGCCGCAAAGCGTCCAGCGGGCCGCCGCAACGCGCCTTGAGGCACGCTTCCCCCTACGATCCTTCGCCGCTCCACAGTTTCGCCGAGTGGCTGGACAGCCACGCGTGGAGCACGGCGCTGCACGAGTCCCTTTGGGTGTATCCGCTCGTGGAGTCCACCCATGTGCTCACGCTGATGCTGTTCGTGGGCATGTTGGCGATGGTGGATTTGCGTTTGCTCGGTTTCGCCTTCAAGGACACGCCGGTCTCGGAGCTCACCAGCCGGCTGCTGCCGTGGTCGGTGGCGGGATTCGCGATCATGATCGTCACCGGCGTGTTGCTCTTCTACGCCATCCCGGTGCGCACCACGCACAGCCTGTGGTTCCGGGTGAAGGTGATTCTGCTGATCGCCGCCGGCGTCAACGCGTGGCTCTTCCACAAGCGCGTGTCCCGGGACCGCGAACGGTGGGACGGCCAGCCGAAGCCGCCGGCGGGGGTGCGCGTGACGGCGGCGCTTTCGCTCGGCATTTGGAGCGGCGTGATCATCGTCGGGCGGATGATCGCCTACAACTGGTTCGATTGCGATCGCCCGCAGCCCGCCTTCGTCGTTTGGGCCGCCGGTTGCGCGACGGAGCTGGCGCAGTGACGGATTGCAAGCGGCGATGCGCCGCGCGGTGTAGCCCGCTGTGCGGCGCCAGAGAGGGCCGGCAATGACGTGGTGCCAATCCTGGGGCTTGTTCGACACCTACGATGCGTGGGAGCAAACTTGGGTTGGCGTGGCCATCCGCGAATCGCTGTGGTTGTTTCCGGGCATTGAGGCGGTCCACTTGCTCGGCCTCGCCGTGCTCGGCGGCTCGGTGTTGGTGGTGGACCTGCGCCTCTTGGGCACCGGCCTCACGCGGGCGTCGCCAGCGCAGGTGCAGGCCAGGGCGCGGTGGTGGTTCCTCGGCAGCTTGGGCGTGATGTTGGCAACCGGCATCCCGCTGTTCCTCTCCGAAGCCGTGAAGTGCTGCTTCAACGACTCGTTCGAGGTGAAGATGGCGGCGCTCGCCCTCGGCGTGATCTTCACCTTCGCCGTGCGCAACCGGGTGGCGCGGCGCGCGGACGCGCCGGCGTGGCTGGCGCGCGCGGTCGGGGCGGCGTCGCTCGGCATCTGGTTCACCGTGGCGGGCGCCGGCCGCTGGATCGGATTCTCCGGGTGAGCGGACGCCGGGCGCGGCCTCAAGCGCGCAGGTTGTCGATTTCCTCGCCCAAACGCGTCTTGGGATCGGTGACGATGGCCTCCAAGGTGCGCACCCGCGCTTCCAAACCGTCGTCGCCTTCCAGCGCGGCGACGCGCGCCTCCAGCTTGGCGATGTCGCCGCTTCGCCCCGCCTTGGACTTCACATAGGTGCGGTACGCCTCCAACGCGACGAACAGCACCGCGCCGAGCGCCATGAAACTCCAAAAGCCCATCTACCGTTCTCCCTGCAACCGTTGGCCGATCATAATGCAACGGTTGTGCCAGCGGGCGGAAGTGCCGCAAGCTGTTGATTGCATTAGCTGCAACACTATTCGCAACGCTCGCGGTGGCGAAAATCGCCACCAAGCGGGCGGATTCGCCAACGCGCAAACGGGGCTGGCGGCGAAATCGCGTTGGCTTCGGCGCCTGCTCGCCGTCTCGGTTAGCGTATGCGCCTTGGCCGTGGGGAGCTGCGACTCCGCCGGTGGAGGTTCGGACGCCGCGGTTCCCGCGCAGCCGGTGGGGGACTTGCACGACACCATGACTTGGCTGCTCGACCCCGCCGCGGACGTCCTCTGGGGCTCCGCGGGGTTCGTGTTGACCGCGGAGGGCGAGACGTCCCTCGCGCCCACCACCGACGACGGCTGGGCGCGGGCGCGGCACAGCGCGGTGGTGGTGGCCGAAGGAGGAAACTTGCTGCTCCTGCCGCATCTGCTGCCCGATCCGGCCGACGGCGTTGGCACCGACGCCTGGGTGGAGTTCGCCCAGGGCATGACGCGCATCGGGAGGGAGGCCATCGCCGCGGTGGACGCGAAGGACGCCGATGCGCTGTTCGAGGCGGGCGGCCACCTTTACAACGTGTGCCTCGCTTGCCACCAAATGTACGCCCGCGGCGACGAGGGCGATGCCTAGCCGCTGCCGGGCGGGGCGCGCCGGCGCCCGTTCTCCATCGGAGTTCCTGCTGGCGGCCGCCACCGCGCTGGTGGCGCTGCCGGCGTTCGGCCACGCCATCTCCGGCGACAACGCCGCCTATGTGCAGGCGCTCGACGGCCCGGCGGTGGCCGCGTTCACCTATCTTGGCGCCAAGCACATGGTCACCGGCGTGGATCATCTGTTGTTTCTCGTGGGCGTGGTGTTCTTCCTCCACCGCCTCAAGGACGTGCTGCTCTACGTCTCGCTGTTCACCTTGGGGCACAGCGTCACCTTGCTCGCCGGCGTCCTCGGCGGCTGGAACGTGAACGCCTATCTGGTCGATGCCGTGATCGGCCTTTCCGTGGCCTACAAGGCGTTCGAGAACATGGGCGGCTTCGAGCGGATGGGCTTGCGCCTGAACACGCGCATCGCAGTGCTGGCTTTCGGGCTGTGCCACGGCATGGGGTTGGCGACGAAGGTGCAGGAGCTCTATCTCTCCGAGCGCGGCCTTGCGACCAACTTGTTGAGCTTCAACGTGGGCGTGGAACTGGGGCAATTCACGGCGCTGGCCGGCGTGGTGGGCTTGCTGGTCTGGTGGCGACGGCAGCCGAGTTTCGCACGCTCCTCGTTCGCTGTGAACGCCGTGTTGCTGGCGGCCGGCTTCCTGCTCACGCAGTACCAGCTCGCCGGCTGGTGGCTTGAGGGCGCGGCGTGAAACGCGTGCTTCTCGCCACCGCCGCCGCGTTCGCGGCCGCCACCGCGCTCTTCCTCACGTTGGTGCTGCCGGCCGAGTTCGGCGTGGATCCCACCGGCGTCGGCAACGCCCTCGGCCTCACGGGCCTTGCCGGCGCCCCGCCGGAGGACGTCCACCGCACCACGGCGGCGTTGGCCCGGGACGAGCGGACGTTCGAGCTCGCGCCGTTCGAATCCGTCGAGTTCAAGTACGACCTCGCCGCCGAAGACGGCTTGGTGTACGCATGGTCGGCGGACGCCGAAGTGGTGTTCGACCTGCACGCCGAGCCGGAGGACGCCTCTCCCGGCGTGGCGGAAAGCTACGCCCAAGGCCGCGCCGCGGCGGACGCCGGCACCTATGTCGCCCACTTCAACGGCGTCCACGGCTGGTTCTGGGAAAACCGCGGCGCAAGAACCGTGCAGGTTCGCCTGCGCGTTGCCGGTTTCGCCACCGGCGCGACCCGCTACCACGACGGCCGCGCCGAACGGGCGCAGTGGCCACCGGCGCCCAGCCCACCCGCGACGCCGGGAATCGCCGCCCGCGATAGACTGCGCCCATCTCAATGAGCGAGGAGATCTCCCCAGTGGCTGACGAAGACTTGGTCTTGACCGAACGGCGCGGCGACAAGGACGGCATCTTGTGGTTGACGCTGAACCGCCCCAACAAACTGAACGCCCTCACCTTTCCGTTGCTGCGCCGGCTGCGCGAGATTTTCGTGGACGCGCGCTTCGACCGCTCGGTGCGCTGCGTTGTCATCACCGGCGCCGGACGCGGCTTTTGCGCCGGGATGGACATGGGCGGCGCCGCCAACCCGGATCGGGAACCGCCGCCGGGCGACGGCCCGGACCCGGAAGGCTATCGACTGAACTTCCGCCACGAAGTGGAGACGTACGTCGCCTTCCGGCGCTTGGAGGTGCCGGTGATCGCCATGATCAACGGGCCGTGCGTGGGCGCGGGGTTCGACTTGGCGAGCCATTGCGACCTCGCGGTGGGTTCCACCGCGGCGCGCTTCCAAGTCGCCTATGTGAAGCGCGGCGTGTACGCGGACCTCGGCGGCTTCTGGTCGCTGCCGAAGATCATCGGCTGGCGCAAGGCCATGGAGCTGATGATGACCGGCCGCTTCATGAGCGCGGAGGAAGCCCACGAAGCGGGCCTCACGAACTACCTGGTGGCCCCCGAGGAACTCGAAGCGAAGACGATGGCGCTTGCCTTGGAGGTGGAGGCGGGCCCGCCCATCGCGCAGAAACTCGGCAAGATGCTGGCGCTGCGCACCGCGCACATGGACTTCGACACCGCCATGCAGTGGTCCGAATCCGCCATTCCGGTGGTGGGGCTTTCGCGCGATTCCGTCGAAGGCATGCGCGCCTTCGGCGAACGCCGCGAGACGGACTTTCGCGGCTACTAGCACAGAGTTAGCGGGGAGCAACTCCCCACCCCACAGGGCACGCCGAGTTTGCGCAGCAAACTCCAACGCGCCCAACAGGGTGCGCACGCCCAACAGGGCGCGCAGCCCGCCCGCTTGACCGTGGACGTGGACGCCCTGCGCGCCAATTACCGCCGCATCGCCGCGGCCACCGCTCGATGCGGCAAGCCGCGGCCCGCCGCCGTCGTCAAGGCGGACGCCTATGGCCTAGGCGCCGTGGCGGTGGTCGACGCCTTGCGCACCGAGGGCTGCTGCGACTACTTCGTCGCCAATGTGGCGGAAGGCATGGCGTTGCGAACGACCGAGACGGCGCGTGCTGTCCGCGTGCATGTCTTCTCCGGGCCGCTCGATCCCGAAGGCGCCGAAACGATGGCGGAACACGGCCTCATTCCCGTGCTCAACGACGAGCGGCAGTTGGGGCTTTGGCGGGCGCACCGGGCGTTGCCGGCGGCGGTGCAGGTGGACACCGGCATGCACCGGCTCGGTTTCTCCCACATGGACATCGGCGCGGAGCGGTTCGTCGGGTTCAACATCCGCTTGCTGCTCTCCCACTTCGCCAATGCCGACACGCCGAACGACCCGGCGAACGCGCGCCAAGTGGCGCGGTTTCGCGCCGTCGCAGCACGGTTCCCCGGCGTGCCCGCCAGCTTGGGAAACTCCGCCGGCGCGCTGTCGCAAATCGGCGTTGGCATGGCGCGCGTCGGCATCGCGCTCTACGGCGGCAGTCCGTTCGCCAGTCGGCGTGGCGAGCCGTTGCGCGTGGTGGCCACTTTGGAAGCGCAAGTGGTCGGCCTGCGCGACGTGCCGCCGGGCGAGCCGATCGGCTACGGCGGCGCGTTCAAGACCCGCCGCTCCACCCGTCTTGCGGTGCTGGGCATCGGCTACGCCGACGGCTTGTCACGACGTTTGGCGGGCGGCGAAGTCGCCTTTGGAGACGCGCGACTGCCGATTCTCGGCCGGGTGTCCATGGATCTGGCCCAGGTGGACGCCACGGCGGTTGCGGAGCGCGTGAATGTCGGCGACTGGATGGAGGTTTTCGGCGCCGCGATCAGCTTGGACGAGTTCGCCTCCCGCGCCGGCACCATCGGCTACGAGGCGCTGACGACAATCGGCGCCCGCGTGCAACGACGCCACGTTGGCAACAAGTGATCGTCGTGAACTTCCACCAAAATGCCCGATGATCGAAGTTCGTTTGCCATCAGGTGTCTACCCAAACTCCGATCTAAGAACAGCGTAAAAGGTTTGGTCAGGCTGCGGCTGGCATTTCGCAACGGATTGCTTCTTCGATTTCGCTCGAACTTCGTTCATAGTCTCGCGCCAACTCGCTTACCGACTCCCCAGCCTTGTAGCGCTCCGCGACCAAAATGGTCGCAACACCGGTACCGTTGATCACAGGCCGTCCCGCCGAAATCGCGGGATCGACAACGATGAGCGTTGGCGCATTCGCCGTCTCGCCACGGGTGAAGGGATACAGTTTGACCGGTAGTCCCGTCGCCTCCCGCTCGATCCTCTTGAGCGCCGCGCCAATAACCTCGCGCATCGACAGCTGGCCGGCTTGGCTGATGTTGACGAGCTTGCCGTATTCTTGGACGAACAAATCCAAGCCGTCCGTTTCCAATTCGCGACCGATGAGCGGGTGCTGTTTGTCGAATTGCCGGCGAGCGTTCTTGATCAAATACCGGATCGCGACACGCACCTTGGGCATGGCGACAACATGCTTGCGACGCACCGCGGCAAGCACATGCAGCTCCGCCAAGTTGAAGAACGACAGCAACGTGGGCGATCGGCAGGCAGCAACAATCAACGGCTCGTTGTCGCGTCCTCCTGTGGACCAATAGCGCACGGTTGACGTCGGCACTCCGAGGTAACGGGCGGCCTCCGAAACGGCGTAGGCTGGCTTTTCCCTAGCGGTCACGGCGTTCACCAAAGTCAAAGTCCCCAAGTACGGCGCAACGCACACCGTTAAAGCGCACCCCGAGCAACGCCACCACAGGCGCCTCGCTGAGCGCCTCGCGGACGGCGTCCAGCAACGCGGCACGTTGAATTTGTTGTTGCATATCTGCATCCCGAAGGCAGATATTCAACAATAACGCGATGGCACTTGGTCAAGCAAGCCCGGCGGCAGGCCGTTGCGCACCGTCGCGATATCACGCACCGCCACCGCTGCAACAAGCTATCATCCGCACTCGTCGCCAACAGCAACACAAGGGGGAAGGGCATGTCGCAAGTGAACAGCAACGGAGTGCTCGCAGGCCAGGTGGCGGTGGTCACCGGCGCGAGCCGCGGCATCGGCGAGGCCATCGCCAAACGGTACGCGATGGAAGGCGCCAAGGTGGTGGTGTCCGCCCGTTCGGTGGAACCGGAGGATCACTTCCTGCCCGGTTCCATCAACGAAACCGTGCAGGCCATCAAGAACGCCGGCGGCGAGGCCATCGCCGTGAAGGCGGATCTGTCGCGGGAAGAGGATCGGCAGAACCTGGTGAAAGAAACCGAGGCGGCCTACGGGCCGGTGGACATTCTCGTGAACAACGCCGCCGTCACTTGGTTCATGCCGGTGAAGGATTTCAGCGAGAAGCGCTTTCGCATCATGATGGACGTGCAGGTGTGGGGGCCGTTCGAACTCGCGCAGCTCTGCCTGCCGGCCATGCTCGAACGCGGCGCCGGCTGGATTCTGAACATCTCCTCGCACGCCGCCATCCATCCGCAAGCGAAAACGCCGGGCGGGCACGGCGGCACCGTCTACGGCATGTGCAAAGCCGCCTTGGAGCGCTTCACCACCGGCCTCGCCCAAGAGGTGTACGGCACCGGCGTGGGCGTGAACGTCATCTCGCCGGGCCTCGTGGCAACGCCCGGCGTGGTGCATCACAAGCTCATCAACGAATCCAACAAGGACCGCGTGACGCCCGTGGAACACATGGCGGAAGCGTGTCTGCGCCTGTGCCACGGCGACGCCGCCGAACTCACCGGGCGCATCGACTACGCCGATCAGGTGATCGAGGAGTTCCAACTGCAACCCGCCGACCTCTTCTAACCCGATGCCGCCGCTGCGTCCAACCGCCCCGCCCCGTCTGCACAACGAGAGGGGCGGCAACGCCTATTGGATGCCGTTCGCCGCCAACCGCGCCTTCGGGCGGCGCCCGCGCGTCATCGAATCCGCCGCGGGAATGACCTGCCGCGCGGACGACGGACGCGAACTGCTCGACGCCATCTCCGGCTTGTGGTGCTGCAACGCCGGGCATTGCCATCCGCAAATCGTCGAGGCGATCCAGCGGCAAGCGGCGGTGCTGGACTACGCCACGGCGTTCCAGCTCGGCCATCCCGGCGTGTTCCGCTTGGCGGAGCGGTTGGCGGCCTTGGCGCCGGACGACTTGAACGCCGTGTTCTTCACCAACTCCGGCTCGGAGGCGGTGGACACCGCGCTGAAGATCGCCTTGGCCTACCACCACGCGCGCGGCGAATCCGCCCGCACGCATCTCGTGGGCCGGGAGCGCGGGTATCACGGGGCGGGGTTCGGCGGCATGAGCGTCGGCGGCATCGGCAACAACCGCAAGAGCTTCGGGCCGCCGCTGGCCGGCGTCGCGCACCTGCCGCAAACCCACGATCTCGAACGGCAAGCGTTTACCCGTGGGCAGCCGGCCTGGGGAGCGCATCTAGCCGACGAGTTGGAACGGATCGTCGCCGTCAACCATCCGTCCACCATCGCCGCCGTCATCGTCGAACCGTTCGCCGGCTCCGCCGGCGTGCTGCCGCCGCCGCTGGGCTACTTGGAACGGTTGCGCGAGATCACCGCCGAGCACGGCATTCTGCTCGTTTTCGACGAAGTGATAACGGCCTTCGGCAGAGTGGGCGAGGCCTTCGCCGCGCAACGCTTCAACGTGCTGCCGGACCTCATCACGATTGCCAAGGGCCTCACCAGCGGCGCGGTGCCCATGGGGGCGGTGCTGGCGCGGGAGCACATCCGCGACGCCATCTTCGCTGGCGCGCCGGACGCCATCGAGTTCTTCCACGGCTACACCTACTCCGGCCACCCGTTGGCGGCCGCGGCCGCCAACGCGGCGCTCGACGTGTACGCGCAAGAACGCCTGTTCGAACGCTCCCGGGCCTTGGAACCGGTGTTGGAAGACGCCTTGCACGGCCTTGCGGACAAGCCGCATGTGCGCGACATCCGCAACATCGGGCTGGCCGGCGCCGTGGAATTGACGCCGCGGCCCGGCGCCCCCGGCACCCGCGGCGCGCAAGCCTTCGAACGCGCCTTCGACAACGGCGTGCTGCTGCGCGTCACCGGCGACACCATCGCCGTGGCCCCGCCCCTCATCGCCACCGAGGACGACATCGCCACTATAGCGAACACCTTGGGCGAAGCGCTCGAGGCGATCGAGTGACACGGCGGAGGACATCGGCTATGGTGCCGGGCTTCGACAGGCCAACATGGCCATGTGCAAAAGGGAGGAACACCATAGTGAACCAAACGAAACGAGCGATGGCGATGACGGTGATCGTCGCCGTGGCGGCGCTCTTGCCGAGGTCGCATCTCGCGGACGGCAACAACGCAAACGACCCAAAACCCCCGGTAACCAACCGGGAAATCCTTCGTTTGGTCAACGATCTGCGCGCCGACATTATCAAATTGCAAGCAACCGTCGGGACGGCGCCAACCGTCGGGACGCCGCAGACCCCGTTGGCAAGCAAGATCGACGCCTTGCAAGCCGTTGCCGCCAAGCGCGGTGTGGCCATCCTGCAAGTAGTACCCCGGACCTCCGGGAGGACCGCTGACGGTGCCCATTATTTCGGCCCTAGGTATTTCGTTATGGGGAGCACGATACAGGGCTTCCACCACACTGTGGCGTTCGGCACCGAAATCACCCAGTCCAACCCCAACCACACGCTGCCAGCGGGCAGCTACATGTTCGAGACGCAGCAGCCGCGTCCACTCGACGACGATGTGAGGTGCGCCATCCCGCAACCATTTCGTGGCCACCAGAACATTAATAGAGTTATCAATTACCCACTGCACAGCCTCTACGACGACGCGATGTTCTACGAGCCGGCGTTTGGAAGCGCTGGAAGCACTACGGCCACTAGCACTACTAGCACTAGCACCAACCCATCCCTCGGGACCAGGTGCCGCTCGATGCGCATCCACTTGGGGGGGAATAGAAAATTTGACTACGGTGCCGCCGTGCTCAAGTTCGATGGCACCCAAGGTTTCGAGGTCGTCCACAGATTGCCCCCCTCGTGGATCACGGCGAAACGACGGGTGTCCTCCTACTACGGTTCGGTGCGGATCACGAAGTTGGAGTGAGCGAGGCCCCTCGGCACCTTGTGGCTGGCACCTTATCGCCACACCTTCTCCCAGCGCCGGCTTTCCGCCGAACGGTACATGGCGAGCGCCGTTCGCAGCTCGCCGAGGGAATGCTCGGGCGCGGCGTCGAGCGCTTAAGGCGGTCGAGTGACGCGGCGGAGGACATCGGCTATGGTGCCGGGCTTCGACAGGCCAACATGGCCATGTGCAAAAGGGAGGAACACCATAGTGAACCACACGAAACGAGCGCTGGCGATGACGGTGATCGCCGTGGCGGCGCTCTTGCCGAGGTCGCATCTCGCGGACGGCAACAACGCAAACGACCCCAAACCCCCGGTAACCAACCGGGAAATCCTTACTTTGGTCAACAATCTGCGCGCCGACATTAGCCGATTGCAAGCAACCGTCGGGACGGCGCCAACCGTCGGGACGCCGCAGACCCCGTTGGCAAGCAAGATCGACGCGCTGGACGGCAAGGTGGTGGCCTTGCAAAGCCGAGTCAAGCGCGGCGTCGCCGTCATCCGCGCGATTCCCGGCCACAAAAGGGATGGAGACTACCTACCCGATCCCAGGCTCTTCATTCTGGGCAGCACCATCGAGGGCTTCCACGACACGCTGGCGTGGGGCGCGGAGCTCAACCCCAACAGCAACCGCGGCGCGGGGCCGCTGCCCGCGGGCACCTATTTGATTGAGATGCGCCAACCACGCCCGCCGGACGACGACGCGGCCTGCGCCGGCAGAAAGCCGCTGCCTGCCAGTACGAATCTTCGCGTCGCGGGTGTTCAAGTTGCCGGCGCCGTCGAAAGCAATCTGCGCTGCCGTCCAATGCGACTCAACCAACTCGGCGGCCCCGCACCCAATAGGATGCTGTTTACTGGCTCGGCCGTGGTCAAGGTCGACGGCACTGGCGTCTTGGGGTTCAATTTCAAAGTACCGACCGCATGGGTGACGACGGACCGACCGGCGCACAGCTACGCCGGCTCGATCATGATCACCAGGTTGGAGTGACAACGCCAGATCTCTTGCTCGCATAGGCGCGCGCCTGTCCGGGCGCGCCCTTGCGGGCGCGTTGGGAGTTTGCTGAGTTTGCTACTGCAAACTCCGCGGGCTGTGCTGGTCAGGTTATGCTGGCCACTTCGTCGCCGGACCAAGGAGATCGCGTGGACGCCATCATCGCCACAATGGAGTTGGAAAACGCGGGCGACCGGGTGGCCTTTGAGGACGGGTTCCGCGAGGAGTCGCAGATCCGGAGGACGCGCGTGGACGGCATCGTGGACACGGGCGCCGTCGTGCTGGTGCTGCCGCAGAACGTCGTGGAACGCTTGGGGTTGAAGCAGCGGCGCACGGTGATTGTCACCTACGCGGACGGGCGCAAAGAGGAACGTCCGGTCGCCGGGCCGGTCACCGTGCAGATCGGCAACCGCGGCATGTCCACCGATTGCGTGGTGGGGCCGCCGCTTGGCGAGACCTTGATCGGCCAAGTGATCTTGGAACGGCTCGATCTCATCGCGGACTGCGCCAACCAGCGTTTGCAGCCGCGCGTGCCGGATTATCCGCTGTTGAATCTGGTGTAGGCGCGCCCTTGCGGGCGCGTTGGAGTTTGCTAACGCAAACTCTGCGTCCGTTGAAAATGCCGGGGGCGCGCCCTGTCGGGCGCGTTGGAGTTTGCTACGCAAACTCTGCGGGCGTTGAAAGAGCGTGTGCGTACCGACCACGCCGCTACGGCAACGCGAAACTACGGGGCGCCGTTCTCGATATTTCGCAACCGGGCGCGCGCGTCCGCGAGTTCGGCTTTGTGCGTGCCGAGTTTGTCGGCCCAGGCGAGCGCTTCGCGGGCCGCGTCGAAACGGCCGGCTTCGGCCAAGCAGCGGCCCAAGTAGATGTAGCCGATGGTGAAGGATTCGTCGATGGCGACCACTTTCTCGAACCGCGCAATGGCCGCGTCCCAACGCTCGCGCGCGCCCTCTATCAGTCCCGCGGAGTGGTGCATGTTCGCCGGCGACGCGGCACCGTAGCGCAACGCCGCGTCGTACGACGCGATGGCTTCGTCGTACCTGCCTTCCTGGGTGGCGAGCAGGGCAAGCTGCTCGTGCGCCCAAGCGTCCGCGAGGTTGGCGTCCAAGAGCCGGGACAAGTGGTGCCGCAAACGCTTCTTGTCGTCGCGCTTTCGATACACCGAGGCCAAGTGGCGGTGGTAGCGGTGGTGCTGCGGATTGGCCGCCAAGCCGGCCTTGAGCACCTCCAACGCATGGTCGGTTTGGTCGCTCGCGTTGTACGCCCAGGCCAACGTGCCGACCAACGCCGGCTCGGTTGCGTGTGCATCGCGCAACGGTTCGATGACGCGCAAGGCCTCTTGCGGGTTGCCCCCCCGCACCAGCTCTTGGGCGTAGCGCAGCCGCCCGCTGTAGCCCTCGATGTATCGTAGGCGTTCGTCCGCCCGCGGATCCAACCAGTGCAGGGACGCGGCGTCGCGCCCGCGCGCCATGGCAATGCGCGCCTCGTCGGCACGGCCCAACATCCGGTAGGCCTGCCCCAGCATCCGCTCTTGGTGGGGATGCGGGTGTTCCTTGTTGAGCGGCGCCAAGATCGCCAACGCTTTGGCGGCCTCGCCCTTGTCCAACAGTATTTGCGCCCGGCCCGCTTGCGCCAGCGAGTCGCCCCCCAACGCCTCGGCGCGGTCATAGGCTGGCATTGCCTCCTCCAACCTGCCCAACTCGCGCAACCACTTGCCGCGCCACAACCAGAGCGGCACATAGGCGTCGTCGATCGCCGCGGCGCGATCCAGCGCCGCCAGCGCGCGCGTAAAGTCCGACGCTTTGCCGAGCAACAAGGCGCGGTAATACGGCCAAGAGAAGCTCGCGGGATCCAGCGCCTCGGTTTGCGCGTAGGTGACGATGGCGGCTTCATTGAATTCGTTGGCGTCGTACGCCATCGCCAGGCGCCCGCGCAATTCGGCGGATTCCGGCGCACCAACGGCGCCGGCGTGGGTAGCTGTCAGGAACGCGCGCAAGCGCTCGTCCGCCGCGGACATGTCCGGCACGATTGGCGCGTCCACGCCTTTGTGGCAACCGGCCGCAATCGCCAACGCCACGCACAGCGCCAAACCCCACGCCCAGTGGCGGGATTTGGAAAGGTCGGCCGCCGGCATCGTGGCCTGTCGAGCGGAGCTCAGTCGTCCAAGAGGCGGCACTGACGACGGGTGGCGATGGTGATGTCCTCGCGTTCGCAACGGATGCGGTCCGCCGTGAACGGGCGGCGCGAAGGGCCGGTGATCTGAAACCGCTTGCCGTACAAGCGGGATGCCTGCACCACACGCACTTGGTCCCCGAGACGCAGGCTTCCTTCCCCCCCGCGGTCGCTCTCGAACAGCAACTTGCCGTCGAGCGCCACGAGGCGGCGGTTGCGCCCGGAACTGTGGATCGCGGTGACGGTGGCGGTGAAGCGCCTTGGTATCTCGAAGCTAATGCGCGGCGTTTTCTTCTCCACGATGGCGCCATCGCCCCGCTGCTCCACGCCGGCGCCATCGCCCCGGCGCAGGACGGACGCGATGCGGTCGCGCCAGCGGCGCTTCTGTCGCTTGTCAGGCGCCGGGGTCGTGTCAGCGGATTGCTTCGCCGCGGGCACCGGCGTTGCCGTGGATGCGACCGTCTCCTCCATGCGTGCCGGAGCGTCCTCCACGGCGCTTGGCGCTTGGGCTGGCGCGGTCGATGGTTCAGGCGCCGCGTCAAGCGACCCGTCGTCCTGAACGGTCTGCGCGGCCACTTGGAAACACTCTTCGCGGCGACCCGCATCGTCGATGGCGGCGCACGCCACCATCAATCGGCACAGCGCTTGGTGCGCCGCCGGCAGTCCCTCGCAGTCCTCGCCTTGGGCGTGCGCGGGCGCGGCCAGCAAGCATCCACAGACGCCGGCCAACAGCGCCGCCTTGCCAAGCCCCCACTGGCGCGCGGTTGGCGCAAAGAAAAGCCCGGCGACGGCGGTGTGCCGACGCCGGGCGTGGAATGTCACGCGGCAGGTCCTCTAGGGCTAGAACCCCAGCTCCAAGCGCATGAAGGCCGTGCGTCCCATGATGTTGTCCACATAGCCCTCGTAGCCGGCGCCGGAAGGGAAGGGATCCGGGTAGGTGTCGAAGATGTTCCGCATGGCGACATTCAGGCTCAAGTAGCCGAACCCGAAGACGTCCGCCTTGTTGTAGGTGTAGCTGAAGTCCCAGTAGGCGCGCGAGTCGATGCGGCAATACGGGTTGCGGTCTTGGTCCGCGCATGCGTCCGCCTCCGTCCAGCCTTCCGTGGACACGCCGTGCAGAGTATTCGGCAACGGGCCGTTGAAGTCCGTTGTCGACGTCACGCTGGATTGTCGGCAAAAGGGCGTGTTGGGGTCGGCGCGCCCTTCCCGGCAGGCGGCGGTGGCCTCCAAAAGCTCATCCCAACCGGCATGCACGTCGGTGAGTTCGTCGTGCCAGCGCACGCCAAGCTGCGCGCTGTGGGAATCGCGGAACCAACGCAAGTACCAATTCACGCGCCACTCCGGAGTCGCCGGCAAGGGCTCGTAGAGGTTGCCGCCCGTGAACCAGCTGCCGTCGCCGGACGATGTGGTGTTGCGGTTGCCGACCCCGTCCACCGTGATGCCTTCGAACACATGGCCGCTGCCCACGGAGTAGCGCTGCAGGCTGAGCTCCAGCATCTGCGTGGCCTGCAGGCCCACTTGGAACCTGCCGTAGTCGTCGCCGAGCAATGGCAGCTTCGGTCCGTCGAAGCTGTAGCTGCTGTTGAAGATCAACGTCGTGGTCTTCTGGGCACCTTGGTTGTACCACGAGTCGCTCACCTGCGTCAGGCGCAACGTGTCGTCGCGCTTGATCAAGGCGCCGGAAGTCGGTTGCTCCACGGTTTCGACGAACTCGCGCGCGGCCTGATTGCGACAGGCGAGCTCTTCCGCGCTGGTTTGATTGACGAAGTCGTTGACGTTGCGCGGAATGTCCGGGTACTCGTCCGTGGGATATTTGGTGAGGTTGTTGTAATCGAGCAGCGTGTCGCCGCAACGCTCGATCACGAAGGACTCGAACGCGATGCCGGCGGCGTTGACAACACCGCCTGGCCCAATGCGCTCCACCCGGCCGTTGAACTCCACCGTCGTGTAGTCCAAGTCCATATTCAAATCGCCGTCGAGAAAGCGCAGCGAAATGCCGGCGTTCCACAGCTCGGAGATTTCGGCGGACAGGTTCTCGTTCGGCGCGTTGGAGAAAATCAACACGTCCGAGACGCTGCCGTTGGCCGGGTTCGCTTCCACGCAATGCGCGAGGTCCGGCGCCAAATTGCACAGGTAGTCCACCACCGAGCCGTTCGTGTCCCGATAGTCCGCCGAGTTGAACAGTTGAAACATGCCCGGCAGCACGAAACCCTCGGTGCGGGAAGCGCGCAACGCCAACCATTCCAAATTAAAAGGTTGCCACCGCATGGCCAACTTGGGAATGGTCACGTCGAATCTCGACTCTGCGCCCGCAACCGCGAACGACGCTGTGCCGATGAACTCCGCGTAGCGCACCGCGGCTTGCACTTCCAGCTCGCCCCAGCTCTCGGGCAACGGGAACAACTGCACCTCGGCAAAGATCGCCCGCGTCTCCTCCTGTGTTTGCTGCTCCGTCTGGCGCGCCGAGCCCAGCGTGGAGTTGCCGTACTGGTTCGGCCGCTGTTGCTCGCGCTCGCTGCGGTAGTGTACGCCCACCGCGAAACCCACCGGGTTGTCGTTGTACCAGAGGTTGAACAACCGGTTGGTACCGATCACCGCGTCGATGATGTTGGTGGTGTTGACGCGCTTGTCCTGCCGCTTCACCAAGCCGGCGCGCCGGTTCTCCAGCTCCGTGTTCCAAGCGCAGGACGCGGCCACCTCGCCGGCCGCCGGATCGCAGTTGTCCCCGGCCTCTGGCTTGGCACGCCACGCCGGCAGGATCTGACCGGTCTCCGGATCCGATGCCAGCCAAGCGGTGGAGAAGGGGTTCCAACATTCGTTGGGGCTGACGCTGCTTTGCGGGGAGCCGCCTTGGCAGCGCAGGCTCGCCACGGTCCAAGTCCACACCGGCTCCAAGTAATCGTTCTCGCGATCCGCGCGCTGCCAGATCCAATCCAAGTCCGCAACCCAGCCGGACTCCATGATGTCGATGGACGTGCCGAGGCGCAGGCGGATGCTGTTGATGTGGTTGCGCCGGTCGAAGCTCATGTCCTCGTTGAGCCACGGGTACGACTCGTGGACATACGGATTCTTCGGATGCGGCGAGAGGTTGGCCATGCGCACGTCCTCGAACAAGCGCACGCCGCCGGCGCGGTGCATGTCCGGGTCGAAGCGGTCCGGAACGCCATCGCCGTCCGTGTCCACGTCGATCGGCAACAGGAGCACGCGGTAGGAGGGATCCTTCTGCGCGAACACGTTGCCGAGTTCCGCCTCGTCCGCCACGCCGTCGCCGTTCAAGTCGCGGTCCGGCAGGCCGTCGCCGTTGGCGTCCTGCGCGTACAGCAGCAGTTCGCCGGCCTCCTGCATGTAGTTGTAGATGCCGTCGCCGTTGGCATCGATCCAGCTCATGAAGGTGTCGCCTTGGAAAACTTCCGGCTCGGGATTCGTGGCGGCATGCGCCAAGTCCGCCCGCCAAATCAAGGCGCGCGAGCCGGTGACCGTGGGGACGGCGTCCGTGGCCCCGAATTCGTCGCAACCCGGCAAGTTCGGAACGTAGTCGCACGTGTTCGAGCCGTCGGCGAACGCACGGTAGGGATTGCCGGGGTTCGAGCCGATGGCGATGGCCACGTCCGGCCCGTAGCGGGTGGTGCCTTCGTTCCACTCGTCAATGCGGTAGGCGCGCTCGTGCGTCGAATACTCCTGGGTGGAGGCGACCACTTCGCCGTGGACGCTCACGTAGTCGTTGAACTGATGGTTGAAGTAGCCGTAGGCGCTTTCCTTGTTGCCTTTGGCTTGAATGTCCTGCCAGTCCGAAAACACGCCCCGGCACGTCTCATGAGAACCGTGGCTGTTGAACTCGCCCAAGGTGCGCGTTTCCACGCCGCGCAGGTTGCCCGTGTAGTAGCCGTTCAGGAAGTTGCCGGCCTTGGCGACGTCGTTGTACGAAAGGCCAAACTCATTCGCGTCCGTGGCGGTGCCTAGCTGGTCGTTGCCGCCGCCGAATGGATACCAGCAGCCCGGGTCCATGCGCGGCACAACGCGGAACTGGCCCGACGCGTCTCCCCTGGTCGTCGAGTAGCCCGACACGACAAACACATGACCGCCATCCGGGGTTTGCAGGATTTTCTGCCCCCCAGAGCGGCCGAGCAGGCCCGGATGGTCGGGGTGTTCTTCGGGCGTGCGGATGTACTGCGGATCCTGCGGCGCGGTGAGCAGGTAGTCGTTGGCGCCCGGCACGCTCGGATACAGGAACCAAGGCCCTGAATTGCTAGTCCACCCCGGCGGAGCGTCCCGCTCCGGGTAGTTGGTCCAGCCGGCGAGCGGCGGCGTCTCAAACTCTCCCGTTGCTGTTCGGTGGGGAACCCGCCAGCTACCGGGACTGGAATGATCCCACTCGCCGTAAGTGGGCAGGGGCATGCCAGTCCAGCCGGTGGACGAGACGATGAAGTCCGGGCGGTCGGTGGCGTTCATGCGCGCCGTGTCGCGGATTTCCAAGGCGAACACCGAACTGGTGCGCTCGCCTTGCGCGCCGGCCAGAAGCCCGAACGTCTTTTGCGGGGCGCCGTCTTCCACGGGCTGCTGCAGCGAATAGCGCACTCGCAAGCCGTCGTATCGCTTCTGCGGAATGACGTTGACGACACCGGAGACCGCTTCCGACCCGTAAAGCGCGGACGCGCCGTCCAGAATCGTCTCCACGCGGGCGATCGCGATCTCGGGATAGAGGTTGCTGACGTCCGCGCCGGCGCGCCGCGTCCAGAAGGAGTAGCCGGTGACGTTGGTCGGCACGCGATGGCCGTCCATCATGGTCATGGTGGCGCGGGCGCCGAGGCCGCGCAGGTTGGGGAACACCTCCACGCCTTGCAGTTGGGTTGCTCCCTGGTCGTCGCCGGCGCCGAACTCGAACGGCGCCGCGTTGGCGTTGACGCCCACTTGGTAGGTTTGGTCGAAGATGACGTCGCCCAAGTCGGTCGTGGCGGCGAACTCGAGGTCCACCTCGTCAATGACGGTGGTGGGCGAGGGAATGTCGAAACTCCCGCGCCGAATGAGCGAGCCGGTGACGATCACCTGCTCCACATGCTCGTCCTCGGAAGCATCGTCCGCATCGTCGTCGGCGTCCGCCTCCACGGCGGTGTCTTGGATTTCCTCCGCCTCAATAGCGGCGTCGTCCGTGTCGTCGGACTCCTCCGCCCGCAATGGCGCGTGGCACAGCAGCAATGCGCTCGCGCACACAGTAACTATGAACTGTCGGTAGGACATGAGCGTGTTCTCCCCTAAGCGTCCTAACGTCCTTCGTCGGCCGCGGCAGCGCGCGAGCCAACCCCCCGTTTTGGCATGAAGGCGACTTATCGCGCCCTTACCAACCCCAAGTCAACCACCAATTCGCAGCCGACGCAAACCAAATTATTTCAAGCTATTTCAATGAGTTTACACAACAACGCGCCGTTCTTCCCATCCTTTGACGGGCATCGCACGGCCACCCGGCCCACCTTCCGCCGCCAGGCGGCAGGCCATATGCGCGCCGTTCGGAACGAGGCGGCTTCAGTCGTCCCCGGAAGGCGCGCTGGGCAGCGGCGCGGACACTCCGGCGGTGATCTCGCCCAGCAAGTTGCCCATGTCCTCGCCGGTGAAGACCTGCTCGTCGACAAACCGGCAGGTGAGATACTTGATGTAGGTGCCGGCTTTGTGGCTGCGGTCGCAGCCCACGCGGTTGACCTTGGTGCCGTAGCGCTGCTCGTAGGTGGCGATGACCGCGTCGAAGCGCGCGTGATGCTGCGCCGGGATGCGTTGCCACAACTCTTTGAAATGGCCGCGTATTTCCGGAGTCGTCGGTGGCTTGGCAGCCAACGCCAGCCAGCCGACGGCGGCCTCCGCGTTGGTCTTGCCGCCCGGCCCGCCCCACGCGCAGGGTTCGCGGGGTCCGCTGCCCCAAGGCTGGCAGCCCTGTTGATAGAGGAACCCCACCCTGGCTTGGGCGAACTTGAAGCCGCGCTTGGCGGCGGTGAGCAGCAACGGGAACGCCTCCTTGTAGCGCCCGCGCCGATAGAGCCAGCCGCCCTCGCGGCGCGCGTCATACACTTCGGAGATGAGTTCAAGCGTGGGGATCTTGCCCCGTTGCGGCGACGTCTCGGTGACGACCACCTCCTCAACGTCGTCCGGCGACGCGCGCTCGACAGCCGCCGACCGCCTCTCGCCATCTTCCGCCGGCAACGCGCTTTGGGCCGCGGCCGGCAATGCCGACACGGCCGCCCAGACAAGCAGACAGCGGAAAAGCGTGGTTCGCACGCGCACTTCTCGACGACCCCCCTTACTAGGTGCTGGAGCGAGAGTACACGGCAAAGCGGTGCGTCTCGTCAAGCGTCCGGGAGCGCCGGCGAGCGCGGCCAAGAGTGTTCTATTTGCGCCGCAGGTTCCCCTTGCTGCTCACCCAAGTTGTTCAGGCGGAGCGGGCTTCCACTCTCCAAAACAGCCGCTTGGCGACCTAGAAGAACCTTCACGTCGGCTCGGATTTCCGCAAGCATCGTGTCGTTGGAACCAAATCGCTTGTCAATGCCCTCGTGCTCTTTGGAATGTCCACCAAGCCAATGTGCCCATTTGCACAGCGCACCTATGATGGCGATAAGCACCGTGACTATGACACCAACCAGCCCTACATCAACCCATTCCATGTTTTCTCTTCTAAGCCTCCTAGCTGCCGAACGTTAAGGCTCGCCGCCGCCGCCGAGCGGCAGCGCCACCGCTACGGTGGCGGCACCTTCGCTATGTTGCTCACTAATAAGACCCTCGGAGAATTCGGCTGTCAACCCCAGTGGCGAGCCTCGCCGCACACCCGCGCCGCCTGTTTCCCGCCTGCCCCCCAGCTACGCCCCACCATGCATGCTCTGCAGTGTTCGCACCTTGTCCACCGGGCCGACGCGGATGGCTTCGCAGAACGCCTCGCCGCCGGAAAGGGTGGTGGTGTAGCAGACCTTGTGGCGCAGCGCCAAGCGCCGGATGGCGGCGGAGTCCGCGATGGCTTGGCGGCCCTCGGTGCTGTTGACAATGAGGTCGATGGCGTCGTTGCGGAGCAGGTCGGTGATGTCGGGACGCCCCTCGGTGACCTTGTTGACCACCTCGCAGGGCACGCCGGCGTCGCGCAGGCAGCGGGCGGTGCCGCGGGTGGCGACCAAGTCGAATCCCAAACCCGCCAGTTTGCGTCCCACGCGCCCGACATGGGGCCGGTCCGATGGCTTGACGCTCAAGAACGCCTTGCCGCCCGTGGGCAGCTTGTCGCCAGCGCCAAGCGACGCCTTGGCGAACGCCTCCGCGAAGGTGGCGCCCACGCCCATGACCTCGCCGGTGGACTTCATCTCCGGGCCGAGGATGGGGTCCACGCCGGGGAACTTCGGGAACGGGAAGACGGACTCCTTCACGCACATGTGGGAAGGCGCGACCTCCACGGTGAAGCCCTGCTGCTCCAGCGTCTTGCCGGCCATGCACCGCGCCGCTACCTTGGCCAGCGACACGCCGATGCACTTGGAGACGAACGGCACGGTGCGGGAGGCGCGTGGATTTACTTCTAAAACAAACACTTGCCACTGTGCGGCAGGCGCTGGCGACTGCCCGGCGGTCGCGTTCTGCACCGCCAACTGCACATTCATCAAACCCACCACGCCAAGCTCCAACGCCATCGCCCGCACCTGCCGGCGGATGTCGTCCTGCACCTCGTCGGGCAGCGAGAACGGCGGCAGCGAGCAGGCCGAATCGCCGGAATGCACGCCCGCTTGTTCAATGTGCTGCATGATGGCGCCAATCACCACTTGGGTGCCGTCGCTCACCGCGTCCACATCCACCTCCACCGCCTGTTCCAAGAAGCGGTCGAGCAGCACCGGCGCGGCGTTGGATTCGTCCGCCGCGCCGGCGAAATAGCGGCGCAGCTCGGTGGCGCTGTAAACGATTTCCATCGCCCGGCCACCAAGAACATAGGAAGGCCGCACCACGATCGGGTAGCCGATCGCCTCGGCCGCACGCACGCCGTCCTCCACGTTCCGCGCCGTGCGGTTGGGGGGTTGCCGCAAGCCGAGGCGCTCGATCAGGCTTTGGAACCGTTCGCGGTCCTCGGCGCGGTCGATGGCGTCCGGGCTGGTGCCGATGATGGGCACCCCGGCGGTGTGCAGTTTCTCGACCAGCTTGAGCGGCGTCTGGCCGCCGAACTGCACGATCACGCCATGCGGCTGCTCCACGTCGACGATGGCGAGCACGTCCTCCAACGTCACCGGCTCGAAATACAGCCGATCCGACGTGTCGTAGTCCGTCGAGACCGTCTCCGGGTTGCAGTTCACCATGATCGTCTCGTAGCCGTCTTCGCGCATGGCGAGGGCGGCGTGGACGCAGCAGTAATCGAACTCGATGCCTTGGCCGATGCGGTTGGGGCCGCCGCCGAGCACCATGATCTTGCGCCGCTTGGAAGGCGCGGCTTCGCACTCCTCCTCGTAGGTGGAATAGAGATAGGCGGTGGCGGCTTGGAACTCCGCCGCGCAGGTGTCCACGCGCTTGAACACGGGTTTCACCCCCGCCGCCAAGCGGGCGGAACGCGCGTCCTCCTCGGCGCAATCTAGCAAGGCGGCCAAGCGCGCGTCCGCGAAGCCGTCGCGCTTCAGCCGCCGCCAGTCGTCCGCGCTCAAATCCCGCACGGAGCGGCCGCGCAGCGCGGCTTCGGCCTGCGTGAGCTCCTCGATCTGCGCGAGAAACCACGGGTCTATGCCGGTGGCCTCCGCCACCTCGGCAACGCCCATGCCGGTGCGGAAGGCGTCGGCAACGTAGAGGATGCGCTCCGCGCCGGCGCGGCTCAGCTCCTGCGTCAACCGGCCGCCGCTGCCGGCGTCGGCCGCCGCGATGCGCGGGTCGAGGCCCGCGATGCCGGTCTCCAAGCTGCGCAGGGCCTTCTGCAGGGACTCCTTGAACGTCCGCCCGATGGCCATTGCTTCGCCCACGGACTTCATCTGCGTGGTCAGCCGGTCGTCGGCTTGGGCGAACTTCTCGAACGTGAAACGCGGCGCTTTGGTCACCACATAGTCGATTGTCGGCTCGAAGGAGGCCGGCGTGACGCCGGTGATGTCGTTGGCCAGCGCGTCCAGCGTGTAGCCCACCGCGAGCTTGGTGGCCACTTTGGCGATTGGGAAGCCCGTGGCCTTCGAGGCCAGCGCCGAGGAACGCGACACGCGCGGATTCATCTCGATCACCACCATGCGCCCGCTCGCCGGGTCGATGGCGAACTGCACGTTGGCGCCGCCGGTTTCCACGCCGATTTCGCGCAGCACGGCGATGGAGGCGTCGCGCAGCAGTTGATACTCCTTGTCGGTCAAGGTTTGCGCCGGCGCCACGGTGATGGAGTCGCCGGTGTGGATGCCCATCGGGTCGACGTTCTCGATGGAACAGACGATGATGCAGTTGTCGCGCTTGTCGCGCACCACCTCCATCTCGAACTCCTTCCAGCCGAGCAGCGATTCGTCGATGAGCAGTTCGCTGGTGGGGGAGAGATCCAACCCGCGCCGGCAGATCTCCACGAACTCGTCGCGGTTGTAGGCCACGCCGCCGCCGCTGCCGCCGAGCGTGAACGACGGCCGAATGATGCAGGGGAAGCCGATGCGGCTTTGCACCTGCAGGGCTTCCTCCAAGCTGTGCGCGATGGCCGAACGCGGCGTCGCCAAGCCAATGCGCTGCATCGCCCGGATGAAGCGCTCGCGGTCCTCGGCTTTGTCGATGGCGTCTTGGCTCGCGCCGATGAGCTCCACGCCGGCGGCCGCGAGCACGCCTTCGCGCACCAGATCCAACGCGCAATTGAGCGCGGTCTGCCCGCCCATGGTCGGCAGCAGGGCGTCCGGACGCTCGGCGTCGATGACGCGCGCCACCGTGCGCCACTCCACCGGCTCCACATAGGTGGCGTGGGCGGTGGCCGGGTCGGTCATGATGGTGGCCGGGTTGGAGTTCACCAACACCACGCGGTAGCCCTCGTCCTTCAGCGCCTTGCACGCTTGCGCCCCGGAGTAGTCGAACTCGCAGGCTTGGCCGATGACGATGGGGCCGGCGCCGAGAATCAGCACCGATTCGATGTCCGTCCGCTTGCCGGACGTAGTGGTCTTCTCCCGCGTCACAAGCGGGTATTCTACCTGCCCGGCGGTTCGGCCGGCTCTACGATGTCTCCCCAAGGCCGAGCACGGCGTCCATTCCGAACAAGCCCGGCGCTCCGGCGCTCTGCCGGCCGGCCACGAACCGCGTCGCCCGCACGGCGCCGGCGGCGAAGTTCTCGCGGCTGGCGGCGCGGTGGGTGATCTCGATGCGCTCGCCAACGCCGGCGAAGACCACGGTGTGTTCACCCACGATGTCGCCGGCGCGCAGGCTGTGGAAGCCGATGGCGCGGCGGGGACGCTCGCCCGTGTGGCCGGAGCGCCCGTACACGGCGTCCTTGGCAAGGTCGCGCCCTAGTGCGCCGGCGACGATCTCGCCCATGCGGACGGCGGTGCCGGAAGGCGCGTCTATCTTGTGCCGGTGGTGCGCCTCGAACACCTCCACGTCCACTTCGTCGCCGAGGGCGCGGGCGGCGGCCTCGATGAGGCCGAAGGCGACGTGAACGCCAACGCTCATGTTCGGCGCCATGACGATGGGGGCGGATTCCGCGGCTTGGCGAATGGTCTCCAAACCGGCGGCGTCAAAGCCAGTGGTGCCGATCACCAGCCCCTTGCCGGCGTCCGCGCACGGGCCGAGTTTCGCCAGCGTCGCCGCCGGCACGCTGAAGTCCACCAACACGTCGAACTCTGGCAGCGCGGCGTCGATGTCCGCGGCGATGGCGACGCCCAGCGCACCCACTCCGGCCACTTCGCCGGCGTCCGCGCCGAGGTGCGGCGAGTCCGGGCGTTCCAGCGCCGCCGTCAAGCGCAGGTCCTCGGCGGCGGCGATGGCGGCCACGAGCATCCGCCCCATGCGTCCGGCGGCACCGGTCACCGCCACGCGGGTGTCGGTCATTTGGTGAGATCGTCGAAAAAGGTCTTCACGGAATCGAACCAGCTCTTCTCTTTCGGCGAGTGTTTGCCGCCATCCACCTTCAAGCTCGCCTTGAACTCGCGCAGAATGTCCTTCTGCTTCTCGGAAAGGCGCACCGGCGTTTCCACCACCACGCGGCAAAGCAGATCGCCGGTGGCGCCGCCGCGCACGCCGGGCGCGCCCCGTCCCCGCAGCCGGAACAACTTGCCGGTTTGCGTCTCCGGCGGCACCTTCACCGTCACGCGGCCGTCCAAGGTGGGCACTTCGATCGCGCCGCCCAAGGCGGCGTCCGTGAAGGAAAGCGGCACGTCGCAGTAGAGGTTGCGCTCGTCGCGGGTGAAGATGGGGTGTTCGGCGACGCGCATCTGCACATAGAGATCGCCCGGCGGTCCGCCGCCCACACCCGCTTGGCCTTCGCCGTTGAGGCGGATGCGGTCGCCGTTGTCCACGCCGGGGGGCACTTTGACGGAGAGCGTCTTGCGGCGTTCCACACGCCCGCGCCCGCCGCAGCTTCGGCACGGGTCCTCGATCACCTTGCCGGCGCCGCGGCAGCGTGGACAGGTCTGCTGCAACGAGAAGAAGCCTTGGGAGACGCGAATCTGGCCGCGCCCGTGGCACTGCGGGCAGGCGGACGGTTTGGTGCCCGCCTTGGCGCCGGTGCCGTCGCATTCTTCGCAGGAGGCCAGCGTCGGCACGGTGATTTCCAACCGGTCGCCGCCGACGGCCTGCTCCAGCGAAAGATCCAGCGTGTACTGCATGTCGGCGCCGCGCCCGGCACCGCCGCGCGCGCGGCCGCGGCCGCCGCCGAAGATGTCGCCGAACACCTCGCCGAAGATGTCGCCGATGTCCGAGAAGCCCTGCGCGTTGAAGCCGGACGCGCCGCTCGCGTCCACTCCGGCGTGGCCGAAGCGGTCGTAGCGTTCGCGCTTCTCGCCGTCGCTCAACACCTCGTAGGCTTCGGACGCCTCCTTGAACTTCTCCTCGGAGGCCGCATCGCCCGGATTGCGGTCCGGGTGGTGTTTCATGGCGAGGCGGCGATACGCCTTCTTGACGTCCGCTTCCGAAGCGCCGTGCGCAACGCCAAGCACATCGTAATAATCGCGTTTGGCCATGATCTCCGCTTTAGGTGTCTTGCGAGGCGTTGACGCAGCTTATTGTCACGCGCGGGAGCGCCCGATTAGGGGCACACCGCCGGCGACCCCTTGGCGTTAGCTGTCGTCCGGCTTCTTGGCCTTGTCCACTTCCTCGAACTCGGCGTCCACGGCGTCCTCGCCAGCGCTCGCGGTCGAGTTCGCTCCGGTGTCGCCCGGCGTTGCGGCAGTGGCGTCCTGGGCCTGATCCGCGTACATCTTCTGCGCCAACGTGCCGGTGGCCGTGGTGAGCGCCTGCACCTTCGCTTCGATGTCCGCTTTGTCGTCGCCCTTGAGCGCCTGCTCCAAATCCTTGGCGGCGCTTTCGATGGCTTCCTTCTCCGCGTCCGTGGCCTTCTCGCCGGCGTCCGCCACCATCTTGCGCGCCGAATGCACTAGCGCGTCCGCCTGGTTGCGCAAGGTGGCCACTTCCTCGAACTTGGCGTCTTCCTCGGCGTGCGCCTCGGCTTCGCGCACCATCTTCTCGATCTCGTCCTCGGAGAGGCCGCTCGACGCCTTGATGACGATCGATTGCTCCTTGCCGGTGGCTTTGTCCTTGGCGGAGACGTTGAGGATGCCGTTGGCGTCGATGTCGAAGCTCACTTCGATCTGCGGCACGCCGCGCGGCGCCGGGGGGATGTCCGACAGGTCGAAGCGGCCGAGGGCCTTGTTCTGCGCTGCCTGCTTGCGCTCGCCCTGCAGGACGTGAATGGTCACCGCGGTCTGGTTGTCGTCCGCGGTGGAGTACACCTGCTGCTTCTTGGCCGGAATGGTGGTGTTCTTCTCGATGAGCACGTTCATCACCCCACCCAAGGTCTCGATGCCGAGGGAGAGCGGCGTCACGTCCAGCAGCAGCACGTCTTTCACGTCGCCGGCGAGCACGGCGGCTTGGATGGCGGCGCCCACGGCCACCGCTTCGTCCGGGTTCACGTCGCGGCGTGGTTCGCGCCCGAAGAACGCCGCCACCTTCTCTTGCACCAGCGGCATGCGCGTCTGCCCGCCGACCAGAATCACCTCGTCGATGTCGCGCACCGCGAGGCCGGCGTCCGTCAGCGCCGTGCGGCACGGGCCGATGGTGCGCTCCACCAAGTCCTCCACCAGCGCCTCCACCTTGGCGCGCGTGAGCTTGATCACCAAATGTTTGGGGCCGGTGTTGTCGGCGGTGATGTACGGCAGGTTCACCTCCGTCTGGGTGCTGGAGGAGAGCTCGATCTTGGCCTTCTCGGCGGCTTCCTTCAGGCGCTGGAGGGCGATGGGATCGGTGTTGAGGTCGATGCCGTTCTCGGTCTTGAACTCGGCCGCCAGGTACTCGATGATCTTGAGGTCGAAGTCCTCGCCGCCAAGGAAGGTGTCGCCGTTGGTGGAGTGCACCTCGAACTGGTGCTCGCCGTCCACCTCGACGATCTCGATGATGGAGATGTCGAAGGTGCCGCCGCCCAAGTCGAACACGGCGATCTTCGAATCGCCCCGCTGCTTGTCCATGCCGTAGGCGAGCGCCGCGGCGGTGGGCTCGTTGATGATGCGCTTCACGTCCAAACCGGCGATGCGCCCGGCGTCCTTGGTGGCTTGCCGTTGCGAGTCGTTGAAGTAGGCGGGCACGGTGATCACCGCGTCGCTTACGTCCTCGCCGAGGTACTCCTCGGCGGTGCGCTTCATCTTCTTCAGCACCTCCGCCGAGATTTGCGGCGGCGCGAGTTGATCGCCGCTGGCCTCCACCCAAGCGTCCGCGTTCTTCGCTTGGACGATCTTGTAGGGCACCATCGAGAGATCGCGCTGCACCACGCTGTCGCTGAACTTGCGCCCGATGAGGCGCTTCACCGCGAACAGCGTGTTGGCCGGGTTGGTCACCGCTTGGCGCTTGGCGCTTTGTCCCACCAGCGTTTCGCCGTCCGTGAAGGCGACGATGGAGGGGGTGGTGCGATCGCCTTCGGAGTTCTCGATGACGCGCGTCTCGCGCCCATCCATCACGGCCACGCACGAGTTCGTGGTGCCGAGGTCTATGCCGATGATCTTTGCCATGTCTGTCTCGCTGTTGCTAAACGGGCGGCGCGCGACCGCCCGGTAGATATTGGCGCGAAAACCGCGGATTCAAGGTGCGACCCCGCACGCGCGCTTCAACTCAACCTCCCAAGGCTTCTCCGCCAGCGCGGGCCTCGCCGCTGGCGCCGCCCGGCCGCGGGCTGGCGCGTTCCACTTCCGCGAAGTCGATGCGCGCGCTCCAAAGGCGTTCGGTGGAGACAAATCCGTCGCGGAACTGCCCGGTGCGAACGAAATCGATGGGATAGTCGGGCAACGCGACCGAGATCCGGCACGCGCCGCCGGTTTTCACGCCCGTTTCGCCCCACGCGAAGTCCAAGTTCGCGTAGCGGCGCAACACGCCCGCCGCCGGCCGACCGCGCAGGTCGGCCGGCCGCAAGGGAAAGACGTGCAGAAAGAACCGCGCCCTGGTGTCCGCCGGGGCGCAGGACTTCCTCACGTAGTCGAGGCCGCGCCCGGCCGCGCTCGCGGCCACGTCCCAGACCCCGCGCGCCAGCGGCATTTGAAACCGCTCGGACCAGAGGTTGGTGTACACGACGTCCGCGCCTTCGCGCCGGAGTGTGTACCGGCCGGTTCTCACGGTGGACAACGGATAGTCCGGCAGGTGCGCCGAAAAGACGCACTCGCTCACCTTTCGGCGCAATGGCGAAAACGGGCCGGTGTCCAAGTTGACGAAGCCGAGCCCTTGTCGGTCGGCGGGCAGTTTCTCCGGTGTGAACGGGACGACGTGCAGAAAGATGCGCTCGGACGCGGGGATTGCCGCCGGACACGCGCTCTTGACATACACCAACAGCCGCTCCCGCGGGTTCGCGTACACGTCCCAAGCCGATGTCGCCACCGGCCCCGCCGCGCGCGCCGCGCGCACCGCGCCGTGCCACCGGTCGTCCATCGGCGCGAACTCCAAAGCGAGGTATTTGGCCACAACCCCCGCGCCGTGTTCGCGCGCGCCGGGCGGCTCGCCGCCGCGGCCCGGCGGCCGCGCCCAGGTCGCGTCCGGCATGTAACGCTGCCCCAGCCAAACCGGCGAGTCCAAGAACGCCTTGTAGTAGGCGTGGCGCGCGCGCGCAAGTTCCTCGTCCCCGCGCTTGCGCAGGCCGAGCACGTCCTCCAAGTGGCGGTAGAGGCAGCTCGCCGCCAGCATGTTTCCCGCGGCGTTCCAGTGGGCGTCGCGGACGAACCGCCAGTCGGCGTAATCGAACTTTGGAACGGCCTCCCGAAAGCACTCGAGCAAGTCCACAACGCCAACCTCGGCGCGCAGCGCGGCGTCGCCTCGAAGCAAGCGAAGCAAACCGTCTTCCTTGGGCATCAGCACCACATGGAAGGCGCCGCCGTCCTCTTCCACTTCCCGCTTCCAACGCCGCACCAGTTCGCGGAACACGGGCCACCGGCGGTCGCGCGCGAGCTCCGAGCCTCGGCGCCGATCCACCGCACCCGCGTCGGCGTGGAGCGGCGGTTCGCTCGCGAGCCGTTGCCACGCGTCCACGACGAGGTACGTCAAATGCAGGCGCGCGAGCGAGCGCTTCCACGCCGGCGTGCGGGGCGGGCCGCCCTCGCGAATCTCGCCGGACTCCGCGATCCGCACAATCCCGCCACGGATAGCATTGCGTAGATCGTCAAGGTCGTTGCCGACGACCACATAGAACACATGCGCGAGCTTGCGCCGCACCGGGAGCGATCGCCAACGCAAATACGACCGGCCCGGGCCCCAACCCCAGACGCCGAAGTTCAACACGTTGAACGCCGTCCCCTCGGAGGCGCCGACGCTTCCCCCGGCGGCGGCGTTGAGCAGGTAGTCGAGTGGCTCGGTGTAGGAGTACTGCGCCGGGATTTGCAGATTTTCGGTCTCGGAATCGCCAAAGAAGGCGATGTTGACGGTCGCCTCGAGACTGCTGGCGGGAAAGTCCCGGCTCTGCCTGCTGTCGAGGTTGTTGTAGATCACCGCATGGTCCACGTCGGTGTCCGGATTGGAAATACGCCGGTGCGTGCGCCCCGAGGGTCCTTCCGGCGGGGTCGCGGCGAGTTCGTAGCGCGGATGGAACAGACGCAACGCGGCCTCGCAAGCCGCCAAGCCCGTCGCGACCGACAACAGCGCGAGCAAGACGCCTTGCAGCACGGTGTGCGTTGGAAGCCGCATTAAAGCCGCATTAACACACGGACGCACCTGCGGGTCCGCGCGTCCGTCGGGCGTTCGAGCGCCGCGGCTTCAAGGTGCCGCGCCGGGCGCGCTTCAACGTTCCGCGGTTTCTTCGCCAGCGGCGGACTCGCCAGCGGCAGCGGCCGGCGGCGGCACGGCGCGGGCGACGATGACGCGCGCCGGGCGCACCAAGCGGCCGTTCAACGTGTAGCCCTTCTGAAACACCTGCGTCACCGAATCCGGTTCCGCCTCGGCGTTCTCCACCACGCTCATCGCCTCGTGCAGGCGCGGATCGAAGGGTGCGCCGATGGGATCCTCCACGGTGACGCCGTGGCGCTCCATCGCGCTGACCAAGAGCTTGAGCGACAACCGCACACCTTCCGCGAACGCCTCCGGCACCGGCGGCGCGTCGGCCGCCGCGGCGGCGTCGGCCGCTTGCTCGAAGCTGTCCACGGCCGGCAAGAGGGCCTCCACGAAACGCTCCAACGCGAATTTGCGGGCGTTCTCGATGCTTCGTTCCGCCCGCTTGCGGGCGTTATCCGCTTCGGCGGCGGCGCGCAACGCGCGGTCGGCCTCGGCCTCGGCGCGCGCGTTCGCCTCCTCCAAAGCGGCCTGCGCGGCGTCTAGGTCCGCGGCGAGGCTCGCCACCGTGGGTGCGACATTCGGCTCGGCGTGCTCGCTCGCGTTGTCCCCGGCGTCGGACTGTGGCGCGGCTTGCTCCGCACCGCCCGTTGCGTCCGCCATGTGTCGTTCCCTCCTCCTGTTGCCGGCTAGATGGTGGCGCCGCCGTGGAAAAACAACCGTGCGTTCAAGTCAAGCGCCATCAACGTCGCCGCCAAGTGGCGAGCGGGTGCGTTCCACTTCCGCGAAATCGATGCGCGCGCTCCAAAGGCGCTTGGCGGAGACAATCCCGTCGCGGAACTGCCCGGTGCGGACGAAGTCGATGGGAAAGTCGGGCAACGCGACCGAGATCCGGCACGCGTCGCCGTCTTTCACGCCTGTTTCGCCCCACGCGAAGTCCAAGTTCGCGTAGCGGCGCAAGACGCCCGACGCCGGCCGGCCGCGCAGATCCGCCGGCCGCAACGGAAAGACGTGCAGAAAAAAGCGTTCCGCCGTGTCGGCACCTTCGCAGGGATCTTTGACGTAGTCGAGGCCGCCCCCCCCCCCCCCCCCCCCCCGCCGCGCACCTGCTGCACACCTCCGTACACGTCCCAAACCGAGCGCGCCAAGGGCATCCGAAACGCCACCGACCAGAGGTTGTTGTAGCCGGCGTCCGCGCCTTCCCCAGTCACTGCGACGCGGCCGGTTCTTCCCGTGGATAGCGGGTAGTCCGGCAGTTGCACCGAGAAAAAACACTCGTCCCCGGTCCGGCGCAACGGCGAGAACGGCCCTTGGTCCAGGTTGACAAAACCGAACCGCCGCTGGCGGGGAGGAGTTTTCGCTGGCGTGAACGGGACGGCGTGCAGGAAAAATCTCCCGCCGGGGTGCCAGCTGGCCGGACACGGGCTCTTGACGTACACCAACAGCCGCTGCCGCGGATGCGCGTACACGCTCCAGCCCGCGGCGGTCGCCAACGCGCCCGCCTCGCGCGCGGCGCGAACCACGCCGAGCCACTCGTCGCCGCAATTGCCGAACAACGCCGTCGCCAGCCGCCAGCGATCTGGCCGGGTCAAAAGCGGCGCCCCGCGCTTGCGCGAAAGCTCGCCACCTCCAACGCCCCACTCGCACGCAGCCGAGGTTGGCGGCGTCAACTCCAAGGCGAGGTACTTGGCCACCACCGCTTCGCCCTCTTGCCGGGTCGTCGCACGCCTGGGCGCGCCCGGCACATAGCGTTCTCCCTGCCAAGCCGGCGAATCCAAGAATGCTTGATAGTAGGCGTGTCGCGCACGCGCGAGGTCCTCGTCGGACCGCTTCGGCAGGCCCAGCTCGCTCTCCAGGTAGCGGTACAGGCAGCTCGCCGCGACCATGTTGGCGCGGGCGCTCCAGTGCGGGTCGTGGCGAAATCGCCAGTGCCGGTAGTTGAAGGAGCCGGGAACTGCGGCCTCAATTTTCAAACAATCGACCAAGTCGAAAAGACCGATTTCGGCGCGCAGTTCGGCGTCACCCCGAAGCTCTGCGAAACCACTTGCTGGGAATCCCGGCACCAGGACCATGTGGAACGCGCCGCCATCGGCCTCCACTTCCCGCTTCCAGCGCCGCACCAATTCCCGGAACACCGGCATGGCGTATTCTTCGGGAGAGTTGTGGCGGATGCGCTGTGGCACTCGCCATGTCGGTCGGGAGTCGTCCGAGGGACTACTAGCGGCGAGCCGCCGCGCAACGTCCACCACGAGGTAGGTCGTGTGCAAGCGTGCGAGCAGACGCTTCCACGCCGGCTTGGAGGGCGACCCTCCAAAGACCTCGCCAGATTCGCTAACGCGCACCCTTCCGGAGAGAAGGGAATCGTGCAGGTCAACAAGATCGTTTTCGACGACCATGTAGAACACATGGTCGATCTCGCGGCGCACGGGGAGGAACCGCCAACGAAGATACGACAGGCCTGTGCCGTACCCCCACACACCAAAGTTCAACACGTTGAACGAGACCTCGTCATTGTCAAGAGCATGCGATCCGCGCTCCGGATCGGCGGCAACATTGAGAAGGAAGTCGAGTGGCTCCGAGTACGAATACTGGGCGGGCAAGTGGATGTTCTCGGTCTGCGAGTCGCCGAAAAAAGCGATGTTGACGCTACTCTCCAAGCTGCCGGCAGGGAAATCCCTGCTTTGCCGGCCGCCGAGGTTGTTGTGAATAACGAGGTGTTTCGTGTGCGTGTCCGGATCGAAGTGGTAGTGTTGGGTGTTGGCTAGGGTGTTGGCCCAAGCCAAGCGCGGCGCTTGAGCTGCCAAGACGTAGCGAGGGTGGAAGTGCCGCAAGGCGGCCTCGCAAACCGCCAAGCCGACCGCCACCGACAACAGCACCAGCAAGCCGTTGCCGAGCATCGTGCTAGAGGGCTTGACCACAGGCCCCACGAGCGTCAACGGTTCCGTGCGCCATTGCGCGTTGGCGCATCCATCCGCAAACGTTCCACTTCCGCGAAATCGATGCGCGCGCTCCAAAGGCGCTTGGCGGAGACAATCCCGTCGCGGAACTGCCCGGTGCGGACGAAATCGATGGGAAAGTCGGGCAACGCGGCCGAGATCCGGCACGCGCCGCCGGTCTTCACGCCGGTCTCGCCCCACGCGAAGTCCAGGTTCGCGTAGCGGCGCAAGACGCCCGACGCCGGCCGGCCGCGCAGGTCGGCCGGCCGCAACGGATAGACGTGCAGGAAGAAGCGGGGCTCCGTGTCCGCCGCGCCGCAGGGACTCTTCACATAGTCGAGACCGCGCCCGGACGCGCCCGCAGTCACCTCCCAAACCGAACGCGCGAGCGGCATCCGAAACTCTTCAGACCAGAGATTGGCGTACACGACTTCCGCGCCCTCGACCCGGCTTTCGAAGCGGCCGGTGCGCACCGTCGTCAACGGATAATCCGGCAACTGCGCCGAGAAGACACATTCGTTCCCCAGCCGGCGCAACGGCCAAACCGGCCCGGTACACCCCGCAAGAGTGCATGCCCCGAAATCCAAGTTGACGAAGCCGGACCGCCGCCGGTCGGCAGGCAACTTCTCCGGCGTGAACGGATCGACATGCAGGAAAAAACGCCCGGCCAAGGGGGCCTCCGCCGGACACGGACTCTTGACGTACACCAGCAGCCGTTCTTGCAGGTTCGCGTACACGTCCCATCCCGCTCTTGTCGCCACCGCTCCCGCCACGCGCGCGGCGCGAACCGCGCCCCGCCACTGATCGTCCATCGCCAATTCCAAGGCGAGGTATCTGGCCACGACCGCCTCGCCGGTTCCGCGCGTGCCGTCGTCGCCGTGATCCGGCGGCCGCGCCCAGGCCGCGTCCGGCATGTAGCGTTGCCCTTTCCAACCCGGCCAGTCCAAGAACGCCTTGTAGTACGCGTGGCGCGCGTGCGCTAGTTCCTCGTCCCCGCGCTTCGGCAGGTCGAGCACGTCCTCCAAGTAGCGGTAGAAGCAGGTCGCCGCCATCATGTTTCCCGCGGGGCTCCAGTGCAGGTCGTTGACGAACCGCCAGTCCTCGTACTCGAACCCCGGCACGGTCTCCTCAAAGCACTCGCGCAAGTCGACTAGAGGGACCTCGGCGCGCAACGCGGCGTCGCCCCGAACCAAGCGGTACAAGCTGCTGTCCTTGGGCATCAGCGCCACATGGAACGCGCCGCCATCCGCTTCCACCTCCCGTTTCCAACGCCGCACCAATTCCCGAAACACCGGCCACGTTTCGTCGTACACAAGCCGCGGCGCTCCTCCCCGTTCCACACGTTCCGAATCCAAACGTTCCACACGCCGCACCGTTCGGTGAACCACTGGCCACGTTTCGTCGTGCAAGAGCCTCAGGTCTCTTCTCCGCCGACGCGCCGCATCCGTTTCAGGGCGGCCCGCCGGTGGTTTGACGACCCGTTGCCACGCGTCCAGCGCGAGGTAGGTCAGGTGCGAGCGCGCGAGCACGCGCTTCCACGCCGGCGTGCGGAGCGGGCCGCCGTCCCAGATCTCGCCTGACGCCCCGATTCGCACAACCCCGGCGTCAATGGCGTTCTTGAGGTCGTCAAGATCGTTGTCAACGACCAAATAGAACACATGCGCCAGTTCGCGCCGCACCGGGAGCGTTCGCCAACGCAGATAGGACCGGCCCGGGCCCCAGCCCCAAGCGCCGAAGTTCAACACGTTGAAGGCGGTTCCCTTGGCGGGCGCCGCAAGTTTGTCCCGCCCGAGCCCGTTGCTTCGGGCAGCAAGTTCGCCACCACCAGGGGCGGCGGCATTGAGCAAATAGTCGAGCGGCTCCGTGTACGAGTACTGCGCCGGCATGAAAACATTCTGGGTCTCCGAGTCGCCGAAGAAGGCGATGTTGACGGCCGCATCGAGACTGCCCGCGGGAAAGTCCCGGCTCTGCCTGCCGTCGAGGTTGTTGTAGATCACCCGGTGTTTCGCGCCGGTGTCCGGATCTGACACGGGCTGCGTCTCGACCCAAGGCCCCGGCGGCGGCGTCGCGGCGAGTTCGTAGCGCGGATGGAACAGGCGCAACGCCGCCTCGCAAGCCGCCACGCCAAGCGCGACCGACAACAACGCGAGCAAAGCGTTGCGCGCCGCGACGATGCCGCGCATTGTGCCGGACAAGACAGCGTCGCCCTCGCTGCCCGCTGCGTCCAGCGCGTGTTGCTCGCCTCCGGTTGCCGCCATCGCGTCTCTACTTACTTGAATGGATGGAAACCGACCTTCACCGCGCGCCGGCGCGTTCCACTTCCGCGAAGTCGATGCGCGCGCTCCAAAGGCGTTTGGTGGCGACAGCGCCATCGCGGAACTGCCCGGTGCGGACGAAGGCGATGGGATAGTCCGGCAACGCGACCGAAATCCGGCACGCGCCGTCCTCTTTTGCGCCCGTTGCGCCCCACGCGAAGTCCAAGTTGGCGTAGCGGCGCGCCGGCGGCAACGGAAAAACGTGCAGGAAGAAACGGGCCTTCGTGTCCGCCGGGCCGCAGGGAGTCTTCACATAGTCGAGACCCCGCCCGGACGCACCCGCAAGCACATCCCAGACCGAACGCGCGAGCGGCATCGGAAACACCACCGACCAGAGGTTGTCGTACACGGCATCCGCGCCTTCCCCCACCGCCGCGTAGCGGCCGGTGCGGACGGTGGACAGCGGATGATGCGGCAGCGGCACCGAGAAAACACATTCGTCTCCGATGCGATGGAGCGCGGAAAACGGGCCGCCGTCCAAGTTGGCGAAACCGAGCCGGGCCTGGTCGGCGGAGAGCTTCTCCGGCGTGAACGGGACGACGTGCAGAAAAAAGCGCCCTTTGGGGCGCCAGTCGGCCGGGCACGGACTCTTGACGTACACCAGCAGCCGCTCCCGAAGATTCGCGTACACGTTCCAGCCGGCCGTTGTCGCCAACGCGCCGGCGGCGCGCGCGGCGCGCACCGCGCCGAGCCACTCGTCCTCCAGCGGCGGTGCCACCTCCAACGCGAGGTACTTGGCGACGATCGCATCGCCCCGCGTCGCGGATCGCCACCCGCCGCCCCGATCCGGCGGCCGCGCCCACACCGCATTCGGCATGTAGCGCTGTCCCTCCCAAGCCGACGAATCCAAGAACGCTTGATAGTACGCGTGGTGCGCGTGCGCGAGGTCCTCGTCCGCCAGCTTCGGCAACCCCAGCTCGCTTTCCAAGTAGCGGTACAGGCAGGTCGCGGCGACCATGTTGGCGGCCGGATTCCAGTGCAGGTCGTTGGCGAACCGCCAATCCCGGTAGTCGAAACCGGGAACGGCCGCTGCAAAGCATTCGTGCAAGTCCAAAACGTTGAGCTCCGGCGGCAGCGCAGCCTCTTCGCGAAACCACTGCCGCCCCTCCGTTGCCGTCCCCCACCCGGCCGGCGGGTTCGGCAGCAGCACCACATGGAACACCCCTCCGTCCGCCTCCACCTCCCCTTTCCAGCGTCGCACCAGTTCGCGGAAGACACGCAGCGCCTCGTCGTCCGGCAAATCGGCCGCGCCGCCCAGCGGACGCGCCCGCCCAGCCCCGGTTTCGTCCACTCCCAACACGTCCACGATGCCGCGCCACCCATCGATCGCGAGATAGGTCAGTTGCAAGCGCCCAAGCAAACGTTTCCATTCCGACGTGCGCGGCGGCTGGCCAGCGCGGATCGCGCCGGACTCGCCGAGTTGCACGATGCCCGAGCGAAGGGCGTAGCGCAGGTCGTCCAAATCGTTGCCGACGGCCATGTAGAACACGTGCGCCAGCTTGCCCCGCATGGACAGGCGCCGCCAGCGCAAATACGACTGGCCCGGGCCGTAATTCCTCGTGCCGAAGCTCAGCACGCTGAAAGGCCGTCTAGGGCTCGGCGCGTCGACGCCACGGCGCCAATCGCTGGCGGGGATGGAGACATTGAGATTGAGAAGAAAGTCGAGAGGTTCGGTGTACGAGTACTGTGCTGGCATGAGCGCGTTCTCGGTTTGGGAGTCGCCGAAGAACGCGATGTTGACGGTTTGGTCGAGGCTCTCCGACGGGAAGTCGCGGCTCTGCCGGCTGCCGAGGTTGTTGTGATAGATCCGGTGCTTCACATGCGTGTCCGGGTGGTGTTGGCGCCAGTAGGTGTTGGCCGTGTTCTCGTCCAGCGGATTGACGGCGAGTTGGTAGCCTGGACGGAACAAGCGCAAGGCGGCTTCGCAAGCCGCTAGGCAAACCACCACCGACACCAAGGCGAGCAAGCCGTTGCACAGCATCGCGCGCGGCGATCCCGCCGCCGAGGATCGCGCGGGGGACGCCGCGCACGCGAAGGAGCGCCGACGAACAAGGCGAAACCGCACTCGCCGGTCCTCGGCGTGGCGCTCCGGGGCATTCATGGCGCTGCCGCCCTGGCGCGCGCACTCCACCTCGGCCAAGTCGATGCGCACGTACCAAGGCCGCCTCTGGCATCGCCACACGAACGCGCCCGGACAGCGAAGGTTCAGGCGGCAACTTCCCCGGGCCGACTTCCGCGGTCGCCCTTGGGTTGGGCGTTGCGCCACGACGCGCCTTCCTCCATCGCCACACCGAGCAGTCGCGCGGTGACGTCCACCGCGGGGATCACTTTTTCGTAAGCCATGCGGGTGGGCCCGACCACGCCGAGGACGCCGGCCACTTGCCCGTTCGTCTCGTAGCGCGTTGTGACCACGGTGTAGTCGTCGAGCGGCCGGTAGCCGGACTCCTCGCCGATGAAGATCTGAATGCCCTCGGTCTCTTCCAAGCACTGATCGAGCAAGTGCAAAATGGCGCCTTTGCGGGCGAAGGCGTCGAACAATTCGCGCACCTCCTCAATGCTGGTGAGCGACTCCACGAGGTTCGCCTCGCCGGAAACAACGTAGTTCGCGTCCTCGCGATCGCCCTCCGCGAACGCCTTGGCGGCCACGTCGAGCGCCGCCTGCATCGCGGCGTCCAAGCGGGCCTTGTCGTCGCGCATGCTCTCCAACACCCCCTTGCGGATCGCGTTCAGCGGCTGGCCGGCGAACGCGTGGTTGATGAAGTTGGCGGCGCGCGTCAGCTCGGTTTCGTCGTAGGTGCGGTCGGTGTGGATGACGCGGTTCTGCACATCCCGGTCGTTGACCACCAAAATCACCAACACGCGGTCGCCGGAGAGCGGCAAGAACTCCACTTGCCGCAACGAGGTGTGTTCCGGCCGCGGCATGGTGACCACACCGGCCATGCGCGTCACCTGCGAGAGCAGCCGCGACGCAGTGAGCGCTAGCTCGTTGGGTGGCATGTCCGGATCGAGGCCGCCGCGAATGCGCCCGACCCCCCGCCGATCGAGAGGGCGAACGGAGATGAGGCTGTCGATGAAAAAACGCAGCCCGCGGTGCGTGGGCACTTTGCCGGCGGAAGTGTGCGGGCTCGCCACCAAGCCCCGGCTCTCGAGGTCCGCCATCACGTTGCGCACAGTTGCGGAGCTCACGGTGACCTCCGCCGACGAAGCCAGCGTCCGCGAAGCGACCGGCACGCCGTCGACCAAATAGCGCTCCACCAACGATTTGAAGAGCTGCGCGGCGCGCGCGTCCACATCCGTCTGCGCTGTCTTTCGCTCTCTTGGCATGGTCACCATTGGATCCGCGGGCGCATGGCCGCGCCGGGGTGCCGCCCAGCCGCCACGGCGCGCATCTTTGACGCCGACTTCCATGTGAGCGAGTGTAACGCTTCGCATTGCGCCACCAACACACATGGGTGCTGCTCAATCGAGCGGCATCGTCGCTCGCCGGCGCGCGCGTTCCACTTCCGCGAAGTCGATGCGCGCGCTCCACAGGCGTCTTGATGACACGACGCCGTCGCGGAACTGCCCGGTGCGGACGAAGTCGATGGCAAAGTCCGGCAGCTTGGCCGAGACGCGGCAGGTTCCGTCCGCCATCGCCCCGCCGTTCCGCCCCCACTCGAAGTCCAAGTTCGCGGCGCCGCGCCCCGGCAGGCCGGCGGCACGAAGCGGATGAACGTGCAGGAAAAAACGCGCTTGCGTGTCCGCTGGGCGACACCGCTCCTTGACGTAGTCGAGACTGCGGCCTCGCGCGCCCGCGTACACATGCCAAGTCGAGCGCGCCAGCGGCATTGGAAACTCCACGGACCAGAGGTTGCTGTACACCGTGTCCGCGCCCTCGCCCCGCTGCGTGTACTGACCCGTGCGCACCCGAGCCAACGGGTAGTCCGGCAGCCGCACCGAAAAAACGCATTCGTCCGCCGACCGGCGCAGATACCAAAGCGGCGCCCCGTCCAAACTGACGAAGCCCAAACCGCCCGCGTCGGCGGGCACTCTCTCCGGCGTGAACGGCACCGCGTGCAGGAAGAAGCCGCCTCGGGGGCCGCGCGCCCGCCAATCCGCGGCGCAAGGCGACTTGACGTACGCCAAGCGCCGTTCTTGGATGTTGGCGTACACGTCCCACACGGATGTGGCCAAGGCCCCGGCCTCGTACGCGTCGCGGAGCCACCGCGGCGCCGACGCCGGCGCCAGCTCCAAGGCGAGGTACTTCGCCACGATGGCCGCGCCGGCGCTCGCCGGCCAGGCCGCCCCCGGCCGCGGCCTGGCCCACGCCGCGGTCGGCATGTAGCGTTCTCCCTCCCAAGCCGGCGTGTCCATGAACGCGCGATAGTAGGCGTGGCGCGCATGCGCGAGTTCCCCGTCCGTGCGCGTCGGCAATCCAAGCACGCGTTCCAAGTGCCGGTAGAGGCAGGTCGCCGCCACCATGTTGGCGGCGGAGGTCCAGTGCGGGTCGTTGGCGAACTGCCAATCCCCCAAGCGGAAATCCGGAAAGGAGGCCTTGAAGCACTCGCGCAGATCCAACGCCGGGGCCTCGCGCGCCCCTCGCGCACCCCGGCTGAGGGCTCCGTCCTGCCAAATCGCGTCGAACCAAGGCCCGCGCTGGGGATTGAGCACAACATGAAACACACCCCCGTCCGCCTCGACTTCCGCTTGCCAGTGCCGCAACAGTTCGCGCATCGCGCGCAGCACTTTGTGACGCTGGATTTCGGCAATGGTCGGCTGCGGATCGTCGCCGCGGTTCCCCGTCCGCCAAGAGCGGGGCGGAATGTCGAACCGCTGCCACGCGTCCAACGCGAGATAGGTGAGGTGCAAGCGCGCGAGCAGGCGCTTCCACGCCGGCGTTTGGGGCGGCCCGCCCTCGAACGGCTTTAGCAGCTCGCCGGACTCGCCAACGCGCAACATCCCTGCATCGATGGCCAGGCGCAGCTCAAGGAAGTCGTTGCCGACGGCCATGTAGAACACGTGATCCAGCTTGCGGCGCACCGGAAGGGCCCGCCAACGCAAGTACGAGTGGGCAGTGCCGTTACCCGAAACGCCGAAGTTCAACACTTGGAATCTCGGCGCCGAAGATTGGGGCAAGGCGCTGGAGTTGTCCTTGTCGCCGGCGTGCGCGGAGACATTGAGAAGAAAGTCCAAGGGCTCGGTGTAGGAATACTGCGCGGGCAGGTGGAGATTCTCCGTCTGGGAGTCGCCGAAGAAGGCGATGTTGACGGTTCCGTCAAGGCTTGCCGCGGGGAAGTTCCGGCTCTGCCGGCCGCCGAGGTTGTTGTGGACGACGCGGTGCGCCGTTCCAGTGTCCGGGTGAAATAGGATCCGGTAGGTGTTGGCCCTGTCGACCGGCGGGCTGGCGGCGAGTTCGTACCGCGGATGGAAAAGACGCAACGCCACTTCGCAAGCCGCCAAGGCGACCGCGACGGACAACGCCGCAAGCAAGCCGTGGCGCAGGCGCGCCCTGCGGGCGCGTTGGAGTTTGCTGCGCAAACTCCGCGCCTGTCTCAAGACTTGACTCGTTGTGAACATCGTCGTCGCTCAAGGCCCTCTCGAGAAGGCTAGCGCGGCGGCATCGGAAACGACGCCGACCAGAGCTTCTCGTACAACATACGGCCTCCCTCCCGCCGCTGCGCGTACTGGCCGGTGTACACATGCGCCAGCGGATAGTCCGGAAGCCGCACAGAGAAGACGCATTCGGCTTCCGACCGGCGGTGGTACAAGAGTGTCATGTGGTCCAAATTGACGAAGCCGAACGGCAGCTGCTCGGCGGGCAGCTGCTCCGGCGCGAACGGCACGACGTGCAGGAAGAAACCGTCGGCGTCGGATCCCCGCGCCCGCCAACTCGCGCCGCAAGGCGACTTGACGTACACCAAGCGCCGCTTTTGCGCGTCGGCGTACACGTCCCACACGGACGCGGCCAACGCGCCGGCCGCGTACGCGTCGCGGAGCCACGCCGGCTCCGGCGCCGACGCCAGTTCCAAGGCGAGATACTTGGCCACGATGGCCTCGCCGCCGCTTGCCGGTTCCGGCCCTGGCCGCGCCCACGCCGCGGTGGGCATGTAGCGCGTGCCGTCCCACGCCGGCGAGTCCAGAAACGCCCGGTAATAGGCGTGGCGCATGTGCGCGAGTTCCTCGTCCGTGCGTTGTGGCAGCCGGAGCGCGCCCTCCAAGTAGCGGTAAAGGCAGGCCGCGGCCAACATGTTGGCCGCGGCGTTCCAGTGGCGGTCGTTGGCGAAACTCCAGTCGTCGTACTTGTAGGAGGGGACGGCGGCCGCGAAGCACTCGCGCAAGTCGAAAATGCCCACCTCGCCGCGCCACGCCGCGTCTTCACGCACGGCGCGGAACCAACTGGCCGCCCCATCCCATCCCCACCCGTCCGACGGGTTGGGCAGCAGCACAAAGTGGAATGCCGCCCCATCCGCCTCCACCTCTCGTTTCCAGCGGCGCACCAACTCCCGGAACACCAGCTCGGCTTCTTTTCTCGACAGATCGCCGCCGTCGCCTAGGGAGCGCGAGGGGGCTTCCCCTCGCATGGGAGACCCCTCAGCCGGGGCCGCTCGCGGGCGCGCTGTTTCCCCTAGCGTGGAAAAGCCGGCCGGCGGGACGAGTCGCTGCCACGCGTCGACGGCGAGATACGTCAGGTGCAAGCGCGCGAGCAAGCGCTTCCACGCCGGCCTGTGTGGGCGCCGGCCGTCCAAGATCTCGCCGGCGTCCCCGAGCCGCAAGATTCCAGCGCGCATGCTCTTGCGCAGGTCCGGAAGATCGTTGCTGACCGCCATGTAGAACACGTGCGCCAGTTTGCGCCGGACCGGCGTTCGCCGCCACGCCAAGTACGCCTGTCCCGCGCCGTAGGTCGCCATGCCGAAGTTCAGCACGTTGAAACGTGGCTGGTGGAGCTCCTGGGAGACGGGGCTGGATGCGCCCGAGACGTTGAGAAGGTAATCGAGACCTTCGGTAAAGGAGTACGGCGCGGGCAAAGCGTAGTTTTGGGTCTGCGAATCGCCGAAGAAGGCGATGTTCACGGCCCGATCGAGGCTCTCCGCGGAGAAGTTCCGGCTTTGCCGGCCGCCGAGGTTGTTGTGGATGAGACGGTGGGCAACGCCGGTGTCCGGGTGGGAAATGAGCTCGTAGCTGTTGGCCGGATTCTCCGGCAGCGGGTTGGCGGCGAATTCGTAGCGCGGGTGGAACAGGCGCAACGCCGCCTCGCAGACCAACAGGCCGACAGCGACCGACAACACAACGAAAGAGCCGTTGCGCAGCGAACCGCGCACATGCGCCGCAAGCGCGCGCCGACGAAGCCCCCGACGGAACAGGCGAAACCGCGCTCGCCGGCGGCCGGCGGCGCGCTCCGGGGTGTTCATGGCGCTGTCGCGCGGCGTGCGCGCTCCACTTCGGCGAAATCGATGCGCGCGTTCCAAAGCCGCCGCGGCACGATGCCGCCGCGGTACTGCCCGGTGCGGACGAAGGCGATGGGGAAGTCCGGCAGCGCGGCCGAGATCCGGCAGTCGCCGTCCGCCAGCGCGCCCCGGCCCTCCCATGCAAAGTCCAGGTTGGCGTATCCCGGCGCCGCCGCCGGCAGGTCGGCCGGCCGCAACGGGTAGACGTGCAGGAAGAAGCGCGCTTCCGTGTCCGCGCGCCGGCAAGGCGTCTTGACGTAGTCGAGGCCGCGCCCGGCCGCGCTCGCGTACACCGTCCAAACCGAGCGCGCGAGCGGCATCGAAAACTCCACGGACCAAAGGTTGTCGTAGACGACGTCCGCGCCTCGCCCGCCGTCCTGAAAACTCCTGAAACGGCCGGTCCTCACCTTCGAGAGCGGGTAGCCCGGCAGCGGCACCGTGAACACGCAATCTCCTTCGATGCGGTGCAGCGGCGAAAAAGGGCCGCTGTTCGAGTTGACGCCATCCAAGTTGACGAAGCCGAATCGGGACTGGTCGGCGGACAACTTCTCCAGCGTGAACGGGACGACATGCAGGAAAAACGTGCCGACCGCTTGCCAGTTCACGGGACAAGGGCTCTTTTCAAACACCAAGAGCCGTTCCTCCATGTTCGCGTACACGTTCCAAGTGGACGTTCCGAGCGCCCCGGCCGCGCGGGCAGCGCGAACGGCGCGCCGCCAGCGGTCGTCCAGCGGCGTCAACTCCAAAGCGAGGTACTTGGCCACCACCTTCTCGCTCTCGCCCTCTGCCGCTGATCGCCACATGCCACCGCCGGCAACAAACGCCGCGTCGGGCGCGTCCGGCATGTAGCGCTCCCCCTCCCAAGCCGCCGAGTCCAAAAACGCCCGATAGTAGGTGTACCGTGCTTTGGCGAGGGCTTCGTCCGTTCGTTGCGGCAGGCCGATCACGTCTTCCAAGTAGCGGTAGAGGCAGGTTGCCGCAACCATGTTGGCAGCCGGATTCCAATGCGGGTCGCGTGCGAACCGCCAGTCCCGAGGGGCGGATCCGGGGGCCGCCGCCTGCAAGCAGTCGTCGAGCATCGTCTGCAAGCCCAGCTCGGCGCGCAGTTCGGTTTCGTCTGCGAAGTCCCCGCCGTCGAACGGATCGGGCACGACCACCACATGGAACGCGGCGCCGTCAGCTTCCACCTCCCGTTTCCAGCGCCGCACCAGCTCGCGAAACACGGACCGGACTTCTGCGCGGGAGACCTCCGCCGGCGCCGCCACTCGAGCCCTTCCCGACTCGTCGGCGGCGACCCTGTGCCACGCATCGATCGCGAGGTACGTCAGATGCAGACGCGCAAGCAAACGCTTCCACGGCGGCGTCGGCTGCGGGCCGCCGGCCAAGACGGCGCCCGACTCGCCGAGCCGCACGATTCCCGCGCGAATGGCCTTGCCGAGATCGCCGAGGTCGTTGCTGGAGACCATGTAGAACACGTGGGCCAGCTGGCGCCGCACCGGCAAGCCCCGCCAACGGAGATACGCGCGGCCGGTACCCGTGCCCCGAACGCCGAAATTCAACACGTTGAAGCGGGCGTCTTGGCCACCTGGCCGCGGCAGTGGTCCGAGGTTGAGAAGATAGTCGAGGGGCTCCGTATACGAATACTGCGCCGGCATGAGGAAATTCTCCGTCTGGGAATCGCCAAAGAACCCAATGTTGACGGCGCCGTCGAGATTGGCCGCGCCAAAGTTCCGGCTCTGTCTGCCGTCGAGGTTGTTGCGTATCACATAGTGTTCCTTGCCGGTGTCCGGATCGCTGGAGCGTCGGTAGGTTGGCCAACCTGCTCGAGCTTCGCGCGGGGGTGATTGGGCGGCAAACGCATAGCGCGGGTGGAACAGGCGCAACGCGACCTCGCCGGCGACCACGCCGACCGCGATGGACAACAGCACGAGCAAGCCCTTGCCCAATAGCGCGGGCTCTTTCCTGCGCGGGGCAGGCCTGCGCGGGGCAGGCTCCTCGCGCACCCCTCGCCCGCGAGCGGCCCCGGCTGGGGGCTCCTTCATGCGCGGGGCGGGCTCCGCAGACCGTCGAGCACCTGACGCAGTTCCGCACCGATGACGCCGCGCCCGGCGCGGATGACGGCGCGGATGCGCTCATCGAACATCAGCTTGCCTTGCTCGTTGACGGAGACGACGCCGTCGTTGACGAGGCTTTGCAACAGTCCTTCGAACAGCCGCGCGTCGGCGAACTCCGGCGCACCGATGCCGTACAAAGTGGAAATCCGCTCGGCTTGGGCGCGGCAGTCCGCCACCAGCGCGCGCCGGTCCACGCTGTCGACGCCGGCGTTGGCAAGCAATGTCACGGCCAAGTAGAACCGCTCCAGAACGTGCATGACGGTGTTGGCGAGCAGACGCAAGCGCAGGCGCGCGGCCGGATCGCGCGCCGCGACAAGGGCCGCCGCGCGCAGCTCGATCAGGCCGATCGCGGTCAGTTCGTCGAGCCAGTGATCGACCTGGTCTTCGCCCCCGACGCGCAGTTCGCTCGCCAAATAGGGAAACACCGTGTGGTAGATCCGCCGCAGGTGGGCTGGGCGAATACCGCGCTGCCGGTTCACGATCAGGCACGCGGCGAACGCCGGCGCCGCGAGCACATGCAAGACGTTGTTGCGGTACCACGTCATCAACACCGACGTGAAGTTGTCATGGCGCAACACGTCGCCGTTGCGCCCGGTTTCGCGCGCAAGCAGGCCCAAGCGCTCCACGCGCTTTACCAGTTCCGCCGCCGGCGCGTCGTCGACCTCGTGGCCGGCGTTCGGCGGCGCGGCGCGGATCAACCTCCGGTAGAGATCGATCTGCGCCACCAGCGCGGCTTCCTCAATGGCTTGGCGCGGCGTGGACAACGTGGCGAGCGAAACCAAGTGCGTTGCGTTGACCACCGCGCCGGCGTTGATGGCGGCCAGGATGCGTCCACCGAGCATGCGCGCGTGTTCTTCGCCGCCAACATGCGGATCCGTCAGCAGCGCATCGAGCCCCATGGGCGGAGCGAAACGCACCTGCGCGGTGCCGTGGAATTGCCGCGCCAAGCGCAAACCGCGCAACACGTCGCCCACGGTCTCGGACTTCTTGCCGGCGCCGCGCAACTCGTCCACATAGCTCGCCGCCTCCATCACTTTCTCGTAGCCGATATAGACCGGCACGAAAGCAAGCGGCCGCGGCAAGCCGCGCCGCTGCGCGTCCAAGGTCATTTGCAGCAGCCCGAGTCGGGGCGGCAGCAGCCGTCCGGTGCGGGAGCGTCCGCCCTCAACGAAATACTCCACGCTGTGGCCGCGGCGGAACACCTGATACAAGTACTCGCCGAACACCGCGGTGTAAACGCGGTCGCGCGCGAAACGGCGCCGCATGAAGAAGGCGCCGCCGCCACGCAGCACGCGGCCCACCAACGGCAAGTCCAGATTGTCGCCGGCCGCGATGTGCGGCAGCATGAGCCCCTCGTGGTGCAAAACGTGCGAGACCAAGAGGTAGTCGATATGCGACCGGTGACATGGCGCGTAGATCAGCGTGTGGGTTGGCGCAAGGGCGCGGACATGCTCCACGCCGCTCACCCGCACGCCTTGGTAGACGCGATGCCAAAGCCAGGTGAGGAGACGATCCAAAAAGCGCACTGCAGGATAGGACATGTCCGCGGCGATGGTGAACGCCGCCTTGCGGGCGCGGCGCACCAGTTTCTTGCGCGCCGGTTCCGCCACCGCCTCGGCGGCGATGGCCGCGGCCACCGCCGGGCTGCGGAGAATCTGCGCCACCAAGGTGCGCCGGTGCGACAAGTCCGGCCCTAGCGCAGCCACCTTCTGATTGCGGAACTTGACGCGCAACAGGCGCGCCGTACGCCGCGTCACGCGGCCGTCGGAAAGGTTCTCGCCGCCCGCGCGCACGATTTCGTGCCACGGCAACGGCGCGCCGAACTGCACCAGAATGTCGCGCCGGTTGAAGAGCAAGATCAGCGCGCGGCGCAGACGCGACGACACCGCCCAGCCTTCGGAGAACAGCGCGCGCAGCCAAGAACGATCCTTGTTCGCGGCCCGGCCCCAGAAGATCGACACCGGCGCAAGCCACAGCGCGGCGCTTGGCCGACCGTCCTGGCTTGGCAAGCCGGCGCGCAGTTTGGCCTCCAAGCGCCGCATCCGCGCCGATGCGCCGGCGGTCCGGCGCATGGTGTTGCGCCGCCACAACCCGGCGGGTCGATTGAGGAAGAAGAAGCGCCGCGCCTCGTCGTGCTCCGGCAACGGCGCGAGCGGACTGGGCAAGCCGTTTTGCTCGGCGATCAGATCGAGCAGCAGGATGTCCGCCAACGAGCGGCTCGCAAGGGCGTACACCACCTCGGCGGACGCCTGCGGGTGTTGGCACCCCGCCGGGGCGTCGCCGTCGGCTGCCTGGGCGGCTTCCACATGGTCGGAGGCGGCGGGGCGGATCACGCCGCGAACGCTCTCCAAGCCACCTACCAAGGGCCGTGTCCAAGCGCGCAGGACGCGCAACGCGAAAGCGTAGTGGATTTGTTTCCAAGCGCTCGGCATGGCGGGCTGCGCGTTTGCGCGTGCCGGGGTCAGTCCTCGGCGGCTTCCGTCGCGGCGTCCGCGGCAGCGTCCTCGCCGCCCGCCTCCACGCCGATGCCTTCGAACACGCTCTCAATATCCTCCGACGCCGGCGCCCGCGACCCCCCGCGCAAGCGGTAGATGCCTTGGTAGCGCCGGTTGGAGGCGTCCGCCGCCTCGTCGCCGCTGAGCAGCACCGTGGGCCGGAGGAACATCAACAGATGCCTCTTCAGCAGCGTCTCGCGCTTGGAGCGGAACGCCCGCCCGAGCACCGGCACGTCGCCGAGCAGCGGCACCTTGCGTTTGGTGTCGCGGTATTCGTCTTGGATGAGACCGCCGAGCAGGATGATCTGCCGATCGTCGGCGAGCACCGTGGTGTTCACCTTGCGCTCGGTGGTGAGCACGTCCGCGGCGTTCAACCCGGACTCCGCCGAATCGACGACGTTGCCCACGGTCAAGTCGATCTCCAACCGCATCGACAGATCTTCGTGGACATGCGGAGTGACGTTCAACGTCACCCCCACCTGCTCGCGCGAGATGGTCTGAAACGGGTTTTGCGCACCATCCGTGGTGGTGGTGAAGGTGCCGGTGCGAAACGGCACCTGCTGACCGGAGAAGTACTCCGCCTCCGCGTTGTCGAGGGTGAGCACGCTTGGCGTGGAGAGCAGGTTGGCGCGGGTGTCGGTCAGCATCGCGGTCAACACCGCGCCGAAAGAAATGCCGTCGCGGTCGAGTTTCGCCACGGCGATGGTGGGTGCCGTCAAGCCCGACGCCACGGCCAAGGGGTCCACCTTGGCGTTCTCTCCGTCTTGGCCGATGCGCGTCAGCAAGCCGCCGATGATGCTGTTCAACGTTGTGCTAACGAGCGGCACCGAAGTGCCGCGCGCGTCGCCGGCGGCGATCTCCAGGCCGCGCGTGTCCACGTTGTTCACCGAAACCTCCACCACGGCGACTTCGATCAGCACCTGCGCCCGGCGCACATCGAGTTGGCTGACGACGGCGAGCAGTTCGTTCAAGGTGGTGGGATTGGCGCGTAGTATGAGCGCGTTCAGCGATTCGACCGCTTGGATGGTGGCCGTGGGCTTGGCGCCTTCCGCGCCGCTCTGATCGTTGACCAGGGCGCTCAGCTTGTCGGCGGTGTCGGCGGCGTCGGCGTGGTTCAAGCGGATGACGGTGGCGCCGCCGCCGGTGGTCTCCGGCACGTCCAAGCGGTCGATGATGCGCAACGCCGCCGCGATGGGCCGCGGCTTGCCTTTGAGGATGAGCGAGTTGTTGCGTTCGTTGGCGACGATCTGCACCCGCCGGGGGCCTTTGGCGTTGCGCCCGAGCAGCTCGGGGTCGATCTCCTCCAACAACGCGGCAACGGTGCCCACCCATGCGTGTTCCAAGACGCGGTGGACGATCTCCTCCGGGTCCACCATGTCGATCTGCTCGATAACCGCCATGATGCGGCGCATGTTGCCGGCGTAGGCGGCGACGATCACCACGTTGGGGCTGGCGATGGCGGCCATGTGCGCGTTTTGCGCGAGCATCGTGCGCATGGTCTTGACCAGCTCCGAACTGGCCACGTGCTTGACCGGTATCACCCGCGTGATCAGCAAGTCGTGCGGAGACGCGTCCGCGCCGGAGACCAGTTGGCCCGACCACTTGGCCGCCTGCTGCCGGGTCACGGTTATCACGTCGTCCGCCTCGGAGGCGACCAGGTTGTTGACCTTGATCACCGTCAAGAAGAGCTCGTAGACGCCGTCCGCGTCAAGCGGCACGTTGGAAAAGATGGTCACTTCCTGGGACTTGACCGCGGTGTCCACCACGATCGTGCGACCGGTGATGTCGGCCACCTGCGCGATGAACTCGCGGATCGGCATGGCCGGGCCGTTGACGGTCCAAGAGCTCGGCTGCGCGCCGGCCGCCGCGGCGATGGCGAGTGCGGCGGCGGCAACGACGCGAACGAAGCGCGACTTCCGGTGCCGCGGCGGGCGGCAGACGCTCTTGGGGATGATCATGCGTGCGGTTCCCTGCGGCGGTTCGGGGCTACAGCGCGACCGTTATGAACATGCGGCGCTCCCCTCGTTGGATCTCCAGCCGCAAGGAGCCCTGCGCCACCAGGTCCTTGAGGCGCCGGCGATCTTGCTCGGGATCGCCAACCGGGTGCCCGTTGACGGAAAGGAGCAGGTCGCCGCTGCGCAGGCCGGTGTGATTCAGCTCCGGCCGTTCCGCCAAGGCGCCAAGCGCGTAGCCCTTGCCGGCGCCGGCGCCCGTTGCGGTGCCAACGCCCAACTCGCGCAGCAGCCTGGCCGGATCGCGCTCTATGGCCTCCCAATGGCGGGAGACGAGCTCTTGCGCTCCGCTTGTTCCGGTTGCCGGCGTCGCGCTCCGCGAATCCGGCGCGGGCGGCGCGGCGCGTGCTTCGGCGCGACCGTCCGGCACCGGTCGGAAGTGGCGCGCCTGGTCGCCAAAGCGAATGAGCTCGCGCACGCCGTCGCGCGAGATGACCACGCGGTCCGCATGCACGGCGGCGAGCTTGGCGTTGCCGGGCAAACGGTCGCCCACGACGTAGCTCTCCGCCGGACGGCCTTGGCGCGCGATCAACGCCATGGACGCGGCGCCCTGGCCGACGAAAACACCCACCAAGGTGAGCGATAGTTTCGTCTCTTGCAGGTTCTCGGCGGGCGGAGGAGCGGCGTTCGCGCGCGGACGACCGAAGAGGTGCAGCGCGCGCACTTGCTCGAGGGGAATGTCCTGCTGCGCGCTCGCCGGCGCGCGTGCCGCCACGGGCGCCGGCGCGTTCGCGGGTGGCCCAACCCAGAAAAAGTGCGCCGCGTTCGCCGCCGCGTAGGCGATGCCCAACACGCACAGCGTCTGCGCGACCATCGCCAGCCACTTGTGGAGCGATTTGCGCGGATTGGCCATGCGCTTTGCAACCGGTTTTCTCCTAACTCGCATCGCAGGGGCCCCAAGACCACCTCGGCGCTGTGCAAGCGCACCTCCGGCGACAGCGGCCGTTGGCGGTCACGGCAAAAAAGCTATCCTACCAGCTTGCAGCACCCGCTCCGACACCGTCACCACCACCTCGTCCTCGCCGCCGCCTCCCGGCCACGGCTTGCCCGCCAAGCGGGTGAAGCGCCTCGTGACGCCGACATGCAGCCAACCCTCGCCGTCCAGACGCGCCGTGAGCAGCGGCGCCGCGCCGCGGTCTCTTGTCCGGGCGGCAACGGCGCGCTCGGCGAACGCCCGCAAGCGGATGCCGTCGGCGGTGGTGCGGAGGTCGGCGGCAAGGGGTGGGAACTCCACGTCGTAGCTTTGACCGGAAAGCCGGTAGGTGGTTCGCCCTCCGCTCCAACGCAGCTCGCCCTCGGCACGCCAAGCCGCGCTATCCGTTCCGTTCGGCGCGACGCGCAGCGCCAGACGGTCGAAAGTGAAATCTCCGTCGAAGCGGATGTAGTACTTGGCAAGCACCCGGCGGAGCGCGGCGGCGCCAAGCACGCCAGTGGCGGATGCCGACGTGCCGCCAAACCCTTGGCGCAGTTCGCCTTCGAAACGGTAATCCGCGTGGCGCAAGCGCCAAGTGACGCCCGCCGCGCCCGAGAGCAGCGCCGCCGGCGCGAACCGCCACTGCAACCGCCCGAGATCCTCGCCGTGGACGGCCAGTTTGGACGCGCCGCGCCACACGGTGCCCGTGACCTCGCGCAACGTCGCGGGGGTGGCGCCTTCAACGGCCCGCGTCAACACGCTCGCCGGCAACAGCGCCAGCGCGAACACGGCGAACGCCGCCACGCCGAGCGACGCGTACGCCAGCTTCACCCGCACACGCCCCCCAGAACCCGCGCGCGAAACCAAACGCCGCCGTCTCAAGGGAGCAGCAAACGCTCCATGATGCGTTCGTAAATGCGCGCCAACGCGGCGAGATCCGCCAGCCGCACGCGCTCGTTGGCCTTGTGGATGGTGTCGTTCAGGGGGCCGACCTCCACCACTTCGGCGCCGGTCGGCGCGATGAAGCGGCCGTCGGACGTGCCGCCGGAAGTGGACAGGCATGCGCGCACGCCCGCGACGTCGAAAATGGCGGCGCGGGCCGCGTCGATCAAGGCCGCCCCCTCCGGCGTGAGAAACGGCAGACCGGACAGGTGCCACGCTACTTCGCACTTCGCGCCGCTGTCCGCGAACGCCTGTTGCACGGTGCGCTGCAACGCCTCCGGCGTCGCGCGGGGATTGAAGCGAAAGTTGAAGCGGCACTCCAAGCGGCCGGGGACCACGTTGGCCGCACCGCCGCCGGCGTGGATGTTCGAGACTTGAAAGCTGGTTGCCGGAAAACTCTCGTCGCCGTCGTCCCAGCGCATGGTCGTCAAGGCGTGCAACGCGCTCGCCGCACGGTGGATCGGATTGTCCACCTGTTCGGGATAGGCCACATGACCCTGCACGCCTTGAACCGTCGCCACGCCGGACAGCGAGCCGCGCCGACCAACGCGGATCACGTCGCCAAGGCGGACGTTGGACGACGGTTCCCCCACCACGCAGTGGTCGATGCGCACGCCGCGCGCCGTCAGCGCCGCCACCACGCGCGCCGTGCCGTCCACCGCCTCGGCTTCCTCGTCGCTAGTGACCAGGAACCCCAACGTGCCGCGGTGCTGCGGGTGGTTGCCGACGAACCGCTCGGCCGCGCACACCATCGCCGCGAGACTGGATTTCATGTCCGCCGCGCCGCGCCCGTACAAGCATTCGCCGGCGATGGTGGGCTCGAACGGCGGCGAACGCCATGCGGACTCCGGCCCCGGCGGCACGACGTCCGTGTGGCCGGCGAACACCAGACACGGCGCGTCGCCCCCGCCGGCTCGCGTGGCCCAGAAGTTGTCGACGGCGCCGAACCGCATTGGCTCGGCGTGAAAGCCAAGGGGACGCAAGCGGTCCATGAGCAGGTCTTGGCAGCCGCCGTCCCGCGGCGAAACCGACGGGCGCGCGATGAGCGCCCGCGTCAATTCGAGCACCGCGCGCGGCAACGGGGCGTCCGCGTTCACAGGGCCAAGTGTGCGTTCATGGCCGCGCGGCGTGCGCCACCTCCGCGTCCAGCCGCGTGCGGATGGCGTCGGCGATGGTCTGCGCATGGCCGGAGTGCGTGATGGCGCGTTTGCCGCGGTTGGTGATCTCGAACACGTCCTCCACGCGCTCGCCCAAGGTGGTGATGCGGGCGCCGCGCACATTGACGTCCAATTCCGCGAACAAGATGCCCAGGGTCGCGAGCAGCCCCGGGCGGTCCGCCGCGACCACGCGCAACGTCGACGTCGGCGCCCCGGGGCGCGTTTCCATGGTGACCTGGGTCGGCACGGCGAACTGTTTGAGCTGCCGCGACACGCGCGCGCTCGGCGTCGCGCCGCGCTGGGCGCCGGCACCGATGTCCGCGCCCAGCCGAGCGATCAGACGCCGGCGGCGCGTCGCGTCCAAGCGCAACGGGCCGCCATCCGGATCCAGCACAACGTAGGCGTTGAAACACAGGCCCGCGGCGTTCGTGTAGACCTGCGCCGCCGCCACCCGCAAAGACGCCCGGTCAATGGCGGCGACGCTGTCGGCGAACAGGTGGTCGCGGTCGCGGGCGTACAAGAAGATTTCGGTGGCGCCGTCCGCGTCTTGCTGTTCGCCGACGTCAAGGAGCATGACGAGCGGCCCCGCGGCCATGTCGTGTCCAGCCACGGCTTGCGTGATCGCCGCCACCTGGGCCGGCGCGTGGTGAAGGAAGAAGTCCTCGCCCACGCCGTCCCAAAGGCGCAGCGCCCGTGCTTCGCTCACGCGCACCTCGGCAAGTTTGCGCAGTGCCGCCGCGCGGCAGGCGTTGGCGCGTTTGCCGCGCTCGGCGCGCGCATCGACGCCGCGCCGCAGCGCTTGGCGGGTGTTGTGGTAGAGCTGCCGCATCAGCGCGGCGCGCCAGGAGTTCCACAGCGTCGGGTTGGTGGCGTTGATGTCCGCCACGGTGAGCGCGTACAGATAGTCGAGGCGTGTTGGCGTCGCCACGCAGGCGGCGAACGCGCGAATCACCTCCGGATCCGCGATGTCCTTGCGCTGCGCGGTGGCGGACATGGTCAAGTGTTCCTTGACCAACCACTCCACCAGCGCCGTGTCGTCGGCGTCCAAGCCGTGGCGGCGGCAGAAGCGCACCACGTCGGCCGCGCCGAGGGTGGAGTGGTCGCCGCCCCGTCCCTTGCCGATGTCGTGGAAGAGCCCGGCGATGTAGAGCAGCTCGACCTTCGGCAGCGTCCGCACGATGCCGGACGCCACCGGAAACCGCTCCTGCGCCGAGCGGTAGCGGAAACGCCGCATCTGCCGGATGACCATCATGGTGTGCGCGTCCACGGTGTAAATGTGGAACAGGTCGTGCTGCATCTGGCCGACGACGGCGCCGAACTCGGGAATGTAGCGGCCGAGCACCCCGTAGCGCCGCATGCGCGTGAGCTGGCTGACCACGGTGTGCGGCGCCCGCAGCAAGTTCAGGAAGTAGCCCGTCACCTCGGCGTCGTTGCGGAACGCATCGTCAATCAGGTGCAGGCTCTCGCGCACCAGGCGGATGGTGGCGGCGCGCACGCCGGCGATGTCGCGCCGGTGGGCCATCAGCACGAACATCTCCATGATCGCCGCCGGCGTCCGGGCGAAGACGTCCGCGGCGGTGACCTCGATGTAGTGGTTGTTGACCCGAAAGCGCTCGTTGAGCGGTTCGATGCGCGGCCTCTCGCCGGCGCGGAGGATGGCTTCGTCGAAGTGCTGCAACAAGATGTCGTTCACTTCCCGCAGCAGCAGCACGTGGCGGTAGTAGTCGTGCATGAACTGCTCGACGGCCAGCTTCGCCGCGGTGTCCTCGTAGCCGAAGCGGCGGGCGAGCGCGCGCTGGTGGTCGAACAGCAGCCGGTCCTCGCGCCGCCCGGCCAGCAGGTGCAAGCCGAAGCGCACACGCCACAGAAAGCGTCTCCCGGCGCGCAGCCACTGCGCCTCCAACGGCGTCAGGAAGCCGGTCTCCACGAGTCTCGGCGGCGCCGCCTCGCCGCAATGCCGTTTGGTCAGCCACAGCACGGTCTGGATGTCGCGCAACCCCCCCGGGGCACTCTTGATGTTCGGCTCCAAGCCGTGATCCACCTCGTCGAACTGTTTGTGCCGCTCCTCTTGTTCACTGCGTTTGGCGCGGAAGAAGCGGTGGCTGGGCCAGAACGACCGCCGCGCGAACAGCTCGTCCAGCTTCGCCGCCAACCGTTCCGAACCGGCCAGTCGGCGCCGTTCCATCATGGTGGTGGCCACGGTGATGTCGTGCGCCGCTTCCCTGCGACAGTCGGCCAAGGTGCGCACGCTGTGGCCGATGTCCAGCTTCAGGTCCCAGAGCAGCCGCACGAACGCCGCTATCTCGTCGCGCGCCGCGTGGGGTTTGCGCGCGAGAATCAGGAGATCGATGTCCGAATGTGGATGCAGCTCGCCGCGGCCGTAGCCGCCGACGGCCAGCAGCGCCAAACTCTCGTTGCGCTCGAACCAGTGCTGCCAAATCTCCGCCAGGAAGGCGTCCAACGCGCTGGCCCGCTCGGCGACCAGCGCTTCGACGTCCGCTCCCGCCCAGAATCTCGCCGCCATGGCGGCGTCCGCTTGGTCGATGCGCCGGCGCAGGTCGTCGATGTCCGGGACGCGCCGCGGGCGCTGCGCCGCACCGTTGTCTCGCGTTCGGAGCGACGCCGCCGCGCGGCCAAGCATCTACCAAGTCTCTTCGGCGCGGCGCGTCAACACCTCGACGCCATCGGCGGTGACGAGCAGCGTGTGCTCCCACTGGGCGGAGAGCTTGTGATCGCGGGTCACCACGGTCCACTTGTCCGGCAGCACCCGCGTGTAGCGCCGCCCGGCGTTGATCATCGGCTCGATGGTGAACGTCGTGCCTTCCTTCACTTCGTCGCCATCGCCCGGCTTGCCGTAGTGCATCACCTGCGGGTCGTCGTGGAACAGCTCGCCGATGCCGTGCCCGCAGTATTCCCGCACCACCGAAAAGCGATGGGCGCGGGCGTGGCTGGAGATGGCGTGGCCGATGTCGCCCAAGCGGGCGCCGGGGCGCACCGCGCGGATGCCTTCGTAGAGGCACTCTTGCGCCACGTCGACCAAACGCTTGGCGAGCACGCTCGGCCTGCCGACGATGAACATCTTGCTGGTGTCGCCGTGGAAGCCGTCTTTGCGAACGGTCACATCGATGTTGAGAATGTCGCCGCCGCGCAGCACCTTCTTCGGGGAGGGAATGCCGTGGCAAATCACATGATTGACCGACGTGCAGATGGATTTCGGAAACGGCGGCTGGCCGTCGGCGCCCACATAGTGCAAGCAGGCCGGCTCGCAGCCCAAGTCGCCCACGATGTGGTCGTGGCAAATGCGGTCGAGTTCCTCGGTGGATACGCCAGGCCGCACATGCTCGCCGATCATCTCCAGCACGCTCGCCGCGCTGCGGCCGGCGATGCGCATCTTCTCTATTTCCGCGGGCGTCTTCGGCTTGCAGACGACCCGTTGCCGTCCCGCCGCCCCGTTGCCGCCTTGCGACGGGCTGGCCTCCGAGTCAGCCACGCGGTCGTTCAACACCACACTCGCCGCAGCCCACCGCGCATGCGCGTTCGCTCAACAAAAGCATGGCGGCGAAGTATGCGCCAACGTGCGCCGCTATGCGAACGAAACGCGGCAGCGGCGGCGCCTGTTGATCGGGCGTTGCGTTACAGTGTTCACTTGCCGGGCGCGGCGCAAAGCACCGTGCGCCACCTGCTCGACTGCAAGGAGACGAACCTTCAATGCCAGCTCTCGACGGCGTAAGAGTCCTCGACATGACCCAATACGAGGCCGGCACCTCGTGTACGCAAGCGTTGGCGTGGCTCGGCGCGGACGTGGTGAAAGTGGAACCGCCCGAGCACGGCGACCCCGGGCGCGGCGTCGGCCGCGCCGCCAACAAGGACTACTCCGCCTATTTCTGCGCGTGGAACGCCAACAAGCGCAGCGTGGCGTTGAATCTGCGCAGCGAGCGGGGGCGTGATCTGCTGCTCGAACTCGCGCCCGGTTTCGATGTGTTCGTGGAGAACTACGGCCCCGGCGTTGTCGAGCGGCTGGACATCGGCTACGAGACCTTGCGCGCCGTGAAGCCGGAGATCATCTACGCCCGCATCAAGGGGTTTGGCGTCAGCGGCCCCTACTCAGGCTTTCGCTGCATGGACATGGTCGCGCAGGCCGCCGCCGGCGCGTTTTCCATCACCGGCGAAGCGGACGGCCCGCCGATGATGCCCGGCCCCACCACCGGCGACGCCGGCACCGGCGTGCAGGCGGCGATGGCCATTCTGGCCGCCTATGTGCAACGCTTGCGAACCGGCCGCGGCCAGCACATCGAAGTCTCGATGCAGGAGGCGATGGCCTATTTCGTGCGCACGCGCGCCTTCATCGGCTCCGCGTGGGGCACCAGGGCGACGCCGCGCACCGGCAACGCCGGCGGCCTGCCGCCGGTGAACATCTATCCCTGCAAGCCCTTCGGTCCCAACGACTACATCTACCTCATGCCGGTGAACCAAGGGCACTGGGACGGCCTGTGCGCGGCCATCGATCGCGCCGATCTGCTCATCGACGAGCGTTTCGCAACCACCCGCGGGCGCATCGAGAACGGCGCGGCGCTGTACGAGGAGATCGCCGCGTTCACCCGCGCCCGGAGCAAATACGAGGCGATGGAAGCCATCGCCGCCGCCGGCGTTCCCTGCTCGGCCTGCTTGGACACCGCCGAGTTGCACCACGACAAGCACCTCACCGAGCGCGGCTTCGTGCAAGAGCTCGACCTGCCCGTGCATGGCAAGGTGCCCATGCTCGGCTTCGCGCCGCGGCTCTCCGAGTCGCAGGTGCCGATGACGCGCCCGCCGCGCCTCGGCGAGCACACGGACGAGGTGCTGGGCGCCGAACTCGGGCTGGCGGCGCCCGATTTGGCGGCGCTGCGGCAAGCCGGCGTCATCGGCGACGCCGCACGGTTCCAATAGCGCGGGTCACAACCGCTGTCTGCTTTCCGCAGAGTTTGCGGCAGCAAACTCCAACGCGCCCCGCAGGGGCGCGCCCGCGCCTAGTCCTCCTCGTCGTTCCGCCCTAGCTGTTGTCTTTGCAGAATGATGCGTCTTCGTTCCTCGCGCGCCTCGGCCTCAAGGAACCGCGCGCGTTCGGCGAAATAGTCTTTCAACGCATCGAGCGTGTAGTTGTCCATGTCGTCCTTGAAGAAGCAGCTAAGGCGTTTGATGTAGCTGTGCGTGGGGCGATACGTCTGGCACACCACGCCGGTGGCGCTTTCGCCGTATTTGGTCTTGAACTCCTCCACCACTTCCTCGAAGTACGGCACGTGTTGCTCCGGAATGCGCTTCCAGATGGTGCTGAAATGGTTCTTGATGGGGCGCGAGGTGCCGCCGGCGGCGGCGACGCCCAACCAGCCCACCGCTTGCGAGGTGTCTCGTTCCACCTCGCCGAGGCCGTAGGCGTAGATGTGGCTCACTTTCGCTTGCGAATCCTTGAAGCCGCGCTCGGCGGTGTTGAGCAGGTACGGGAACGCCTCTTTGATTTTCTTGTCCGCAAACAGTTGATGCCCGGTGGCCAACTCCCGGTAGATGCGCCGCTTGTCCGCAGAGGTGAGATCCGGACGCTCGCCCACGACCGTCACCTCCTCCACGACCTTCGCCCCCGCTGGCGCGGATTCGGACGGTTCTTTCGGCACTTGCGACTTCGGCACTTGCGACGCTTGCGCAGCGGACGCATCCGCCACCGCGGGTGGCGCGAACATCGTGAGCGCCAACAAGCAGGCGCATGTTGGAAGCGGCGCCGAAAGCCGCATGGCGAACGTGACTCCCCCCCTAGACCCGCGTGATGTTACACGGCATCGAACACTTGCACCACATCGATCAGCCCGTCACGCCCGTCTTCCGTTTGGCGTTTCGCCGGCAGCCCCTCGTTCAACGAGCCGGATCGGAAACCGCCCAGATCCACGGCCACGTAGCGGTAGCCCGCTGCCCGCACCCGCTGTTGCACTTCTTCGCGCAATCGCATGGCCAGTGGCAACTCCTCGGGCAGCAGCTCGAGGCGCGCCACGGATTCGTGGTGCCGCACGCGGAACTGCGTGAAGCCGAGCGCCGCCAGGGCGTCCTCCGCGGCCTCCACCTGCGCCAGCCGCGCCTCGGTGATGTGCGATCCGTACGGGAAGCGGCTCGAAAGGCAGGCGGCCTGCGGCTTGTGCGCGTTCTCCAGCCCCAAGTGGTCGGCAAGGGCGCGCACATCCGCCTTGGCGAAGCCGGCGTCCACCAGTGGCGAAACCACCCCGTGCTCCGCCGCCGCGACGAGGCCGGGGCGGTGGTCGCCCAAATCGTCCGTGTTGGTGCCGTTGGCGATGTGGTCGAAATCCTCTTCGGCGGCGATGCGCGCGAGCGCCTCGTAGAGCGTGGTCTTGCAGTGGAAGCACCGATTCACCGGATTGGCGCGGTATTCGGCTTTCGCGACTTCGTCTGTTGTGATCACGCGGTGGCGCATGCCCCACTTGCGCGCCAACTCGCCGGCCAGCGCGAGGTCGCTGCGCTTGAGGCTTTGCGAGCCGGAGGTGACCGCAAGGGCGTCAGACCCCAGCGCGCGCGCCGCCACGAAGGCCACCAGGGAACTGTCCACGCCGCCGGAAAACGCGACCACAACACGGCCGAGCGCGCGAATGCGCGCTTGCAGCGCTTGGTGCTTGGTGGCCAAGCTGTCGTTCATCGCATCCGAATCAGGCGGGACGGCGCTTGCCGCCAGAGATCCGGTGTTTACCATTACGACTAGGCCAACGCAACCGCGGCGGGTGTGCGATATTGGTGGCGACGCCGCTCGCAAGTCGATGGGACGGCTGCGCGTGCGCCGCCAAGAGGCGCCGTGGATGACATTTCGAGTGCGGCGAGTTCGCCGCTTGAAACCGTCCGGGCCACCCTGCTCACGACCGAGGCGAGACAGGCCCATGCTGCTCCTGATCGCGCCTCTCGGCCGCCCGCTTCCGCCGCGTCAACCCAAAGCCCTCGAGCAGACCCTCGACCCGACCAAGCCGTTCCCGCAAATCGCCAATGCGCTCGCTCAACCCGTCGACGCGCTTGCTCAACGCGTCGACGCGGTCGCTCAACCCGTCGACGCGGTCGCCCAACCCGTCGACGCGTTTGCTCAACCCGTCGATCCGCTCGCCCAGCTCCCGCCGCACCCCGTCGATCCGGTCGCCCAGTTCCTGCCGCACTGCGGCTATGCGCTCGCTCACTTCGCGGCGCAACGAGCGGTTCGATGTGGCGATCGCGATCAGAATGACGATGCCCGTAGTGGCGATGGTCCAAATTTCAGGACTCACGACAATAATCTCCTTCTCCATCTTAGTCGTCAGCGGCTGCGCTAGCCCGCCGCGCCCCACACAGGTGGCATGTGGTTTGTCGATCGACGCCCGCGCATCATGGGGGCATCTTAGACCAACTGTAGAAAGCTACGAAAGAGGGGTAGGCGGGGGACGCGAAAGCGGTTGCAGCAAGTGGGACGTTGGGGGGGGGGGTCCTGGACGACGCGGGATGAGGGGGGATAAAGCGGGATGAGGCGGGATGGAACCGAGCGGCAGCCGCATGAGCTGGAGGAGTGGGAACAGGCGGACGTGTTCCAACGCCCGCTCTTGGACGCGGGACGTCAATTTCGGAGGCGTTTTTGACCTCCCGCGGAGTGGGAACAGGCTCCCGCGGAGGGCCGACGTAGGCGCATTGCGGTTCCGGGCTAGGCAAATCTGACGAAAAACACGCCGTGGAGCGACCATTGGGCCGAATGGTCGCACCACGCCCGGGACGGGCGCGACGGCGCCAACACGATCGTGGAGGTGGACACGAGCAGCGACGGCCCCCCCGCGGTCACCGGTCTGACCGTCACGCTCGCCGCCGTCGGCCAGTCCTCCTATCGGTTCACCGCGGCCTGGACGGCGCCCGCCAACCCCGACCCGCCGATCACCGGCTACGACGTCGTGTGGGTCCGGATCGGCACCGGAAGCGGACATTTACCATGCGCCTTGTGCGAGATCGCTGTGTCGTGACGGCAGCTCGCGCCATCCCGGCGGCCCGCCCATCGCGGTCGGCGCGAACTCCGACCGCCGACCGCATGGAGCTGCCTACTGGCCGTCGCTGGCGACGCCCGCTGTCGATATGTTGGTCAACTGCCCGCCAGCGGATTCGAGCAGGCTCATGCCGACAACCGAACGCCCGGCGGTTATGAGCAAGCGCCACTTGCCCGCGCCGTCGCCAAGCGTTCCGGCAAACCTCTGCGCTCCGTTCTCAAGGTCGAACGCCGACAGGGTGCGGGATTCGCCCGCGGGCAGCGTCAACGTCACCGGCCCCGCGTTGCCGCCTTGGTCGTCGACGCCTTCAATGCTCACGCTCTCGTCGTTCGCCCCGGTGTTCACGAGGCGCAGGCTGCTCGCTTGGTTCATGTTGTCGCCGGGGTTGAAGGTGTGCGCCACAAGCCGTCCGTCGGCGTCTCTCGGCAACACGTCGTGCATGGCGGTGAGGAACCCGTCGCCGTGGCGGACGAAGGCGAGCACCCGCACGGCCAAGGAGGTTTCAACATCCAATCTCCAATCGCCTTGAACCGGGCCGCCCACGCCTGTTTCAAGGCCCTTGTCAGCGTTCCCGTACTCAAGGTCGTTGGAGTTGAAGTGAACCACCTGACCCGCGCCCAACCGGATCTCGATCGGGTCGGGCGCGTGGCCGCCGTCGTCGAAGGCAAAGACGCGCACGCTGCCGGACTCCCCGGATTCGTTGACGACGCGGACGAACCCCTGCCGCGTTGAATTGGAGGAGGACAGCATCAAAGGCACGGCGGCGGCAAGGCGCGTTGGCGGCGATGTCTCCGAGGTGTCCGGCGGCTCGGTTTGACCGCTCAACAGCACACTAACCCGGCTATAGAATCCCGCAAACAAAGGGTCGTCGCGGGTCAATCCCACAAGGTGGTTGTCGCGCAAATCCAACGATTCCAAGCGTCTCAGGTCGTCGAACGCGCCATGCGGCAGGGTCGTCAAGCGGTTGCCCTGCAACCGCAGCTTTAGCAGGCGGGTCAGCCCGTCGAACACGCCCTCCGGCAGGGTAGTCAACCGGTTCTCTTCCAAGTACAGTTTTTGCAGGCGGGTCAGCCCGTCGAACGCGCTGTCCGGCAAGGTCGTCAATAGGTTTCCGTACAAGGTCAGCACCACCAAGCGGGTCAGGCCGTCGAACACGCCGTGCGGCAGGGTCGTCAACCGGTTCCCGCCCAACCACAGTGTTTGCAAGCTGGTCAGGCCGTCAAACGCGCCGTCCGGCAGGGCTGTCAACCGGTTCCCAATCAAGTTCAGCCCTTTCAAGAGTGTCAGCCCGTCGAACACGCCGTGCGGCAAGGTCGTCAACCGGTTGCTGCTCAAGCCCAGGTTTTCTAGGGCGCGTTGACAATTAAGCCAGCGCAAGCCAAACGGCGGCCATCCGGATCATTGCCGCGTAGCTCGACTCGGTCTGGTCGTAGCGGGTGGCGATGCGGCGGAAGCTCTTGATCTTGCAAAAAAAGTTCTCCACGCGGTGCCGCCTCCCGTACTTCTCCATGTCGCAGTCGATCGGCTCCTTCCGATTGGACGCGGGCGGCACCACCGCCTCCGCGCCGAGCGACGCCACCAGCGCCCGCAGACGGTCGCTGTCGAAGCCCCCGTCCGCCAGCAGAGCCCCGAACGACAGGCCCGACAGCAGACCCGCCGCCGTCGGCGACTCGTGCCGGTTGCCCGCCAGAAGAACGAACCGCGACAACCTCCCCAGCGCGTCCACCAGCGCCACCATCTTCGTCGTCAGCCCGCCGCGCGACCGCCCCGACTTCTCGGCGCCCCCTTTTTTCCAGTCGCATGCTGGTGAACGCGAACGTTCGTGCCGTCGATCTGGACTTCCCCGAAGTCCAGATCCGACGACAATTCCTCGAACATCCTCTTGAAAACCCCCTTCCTCGCCCAGCGCCGAAACCGCTGGAACACCGTGTTCCACTTGCCGAAGCGCGGCGGCAGGTCGCGCCACGGCGCACCCGTCCGCCCCACCCAAAGCACCGCCTCCACGAAGCGCCGGTTGTCGTCGCCCGTGCGGCCAACGTCCCCTTCCTTCCCCGCGCACAGCGGTTCGATCCGCTCCCACTGCGCGTCGCCCAGCATCGTCCGCTCAACCCGCATCGCCATCGCCAGCCTCCTTGCTCAAAAACGTCGCGCCACTCCGTGGCGCCCAATGTGGATTCATACACCATCAGCGTTATTTGTCAACGCGCCCTAGGCTGGTCAGGTCGTCGAACACGCCGTGCGGCAGGGTTGTCAACCGGTTGTCGTGCAACCACAGATACTGCAGGCTGGTCAGCCCGTCGAACACGCTGTCCGGCAGGGTCGTTAACAGGTTCTCGGACAAGTGCAACTCTTCCAAGCTGGTCAGGCTGTCGAACACGTCATCCGGCAGGGTCGTCATCTCGTTGTCGCGGAACCACAGCTGTCGCAGGCTGGTTAGGCCGTCGAACACGCCGGCCGGCAGGGCCGTCAACCGGTTGCTGTCCAAGTGCAGGTGTTCCAAGCCGGTCAGGTCGTCGAAGTCCCCCGCCCGCAATGCCGTCAACCGCTTCGATCGAAGGTCTAGGGTTCCAACGCCCGCCAGACTTTCGGAATCCACGGCGGCGCAGTCGTCGGCGTCAAGCGCCTCCAAGAGGGCGTCCCGCACTTCCGGCGTCCGGTCGCAGATGTCGACGGTTTGCGCTTGGCTTGCCACGGCAGGCAGCACTGCGGCGGCCAGCGCGGCCAAGGCGATGATGTTTCTCATTGGGAAGTCTCCTTGAGGCGGACGCCGTTTCCAGCGGCGCGGCGTTCCCCTTTGGCGGCCCGCTCCCCTGCTCCGCACGAGTGCGAACGCACCGCGGAGGCGAGGGGCGGCACCAATGGATGGTGTGCGTTCACGGCGTGGATCATACAAAAGCGCCCGCCGCTTCCCGTGGCGAACCCAACATGCCAGCGGCGACGGCTGCGTGACATGGGTGTGCGTGCGCATCCCCGTGAAAGCGCCGCATGATCTCCCGACGGCGGGAATGTTCGGAGTAAGCTGTTTGGCGCGAGCTCCCAGTTATGGCCTACTTTCTGGCCGGCCCATCCTTCCGGTACCGATCGGTGAGCCGGGCGATGGCAGCCTCATCGCCTTTGAGCGCGGCCGCGGCGTCGGCGGCCAAGTCGTCGGCTTCGGCCACCTGCGCTTGGTCCTCTTCGTGGGTCAGAATCTTGGCGGACTCGCGGAGCGCCCGGGACGCGAGCAACTTGCGCTCCTTGTCGAGCTCGGCCGTTTGCCGAGGGGCAGCTCGCTTCCATATTGCTTCGGGAAGCTCGGCGATTTTCGGTTCGATGAACGCCCTGTAGCACTCTCTAATCACTTGTACCCACTTGCCGCGAAGACCGTTTGGATCGTCATCAATGTCCTTGACTATCCCGGCCGCCACAAGGACTCCGTATGCAACGACGAAGGATATAAACACTTCCGCGCGGGCCGCGAAGCTCGAAACAACGTGGTAGTCATCCCCGTACCAGTTTCCAATGTGCTTGTTGTGATTGTGAGCTTCGGCTAACGCCATGGCGACCTTGGTCTTGTCTATCCCGTTCGATCTGGCGCTGTCGAACAAGTCACCCAGGCCTATCTTGTCCATAGCGACGATGAGCGTCTTGTGGTACCCGTAACTTTTGCCCGGTCTCCAACCAGCAGCGCGAGCTAAGCCTTCCAACGTGGCCATCGGGCTTGCTTCATCATCAGGTCGCAGCCAATGGCTTATAGTTGGCTCGTTACTCGGTGCGAACCACCACGCGTCCCACTTGGCGACGCCTTCCATCCCGACCTCTTCCAAGCTGCTCCACGACCGCAACATGTTGTGATGGTTGGTATACGGTCCGCCATCGCGGTTGAATCCGTACCGTAGAAGGTCTGGTGCAGTAGAGTAAAATGAAATGAGGATCGGATTTTGTTCATCCCCAACATCTAGCTCTATGGAGGACAAATCCACTGGATAGCCGCCGTTCAGAACGATCAACAGCGTTCGATAGGCAAGCACTTTCTTGATGGACTCAACAATCGCCGGATGGCCTTTTGCGTCCTGCATTGGTATGGTCGTACACATTCGGTCATTGAATACTATTCCATCTTGCCTGATGCCTTGGCTCGCTGTCCAAGGTATGGTGTTCGCCCATCCGTCGTACTCCATGTCGTACCGACTGAGTCGAAGGGTGACCTCGTTGCCTTTCTGAAGACGATGCATCGCATCAAAGAAGTTCCCGCCGACAGCGACTAGCCCTAGTGACGACCTCCCGACGACTGGCGTGAAGACACGAACAGACCGCACCTTCAGTTCGTCAATGGCAGCCCTCGACATCGGCACGCCGTGCAGCGTGTACAAAATGCTCGCACCAAGACTTCGATCCGCAAATGCGACCTCTTCTCGAAAGCGTCCAGTCACCACTGTCGCCATCTTGTAGAGGCCGTAGCTCACGCACACGTTCACGTCGCTGTGGGCGTTGCGCTTAAGCGCCTTGAAGTCCTCTTTGGCAAGGTCTTTGAGCAAGCAACCGCCAAAGTCGTCAGTTATTGTCGCCCACAGACGCTGCTGGTAGTCGTTCACATGAACGTAGGACAAGCTCGTTTTCAGAGCTTCCTGTCGCTCTTTCATTGATCGGGTCATTTACTTCCTCCGGCCGTGTCCGTCGTGGACTGTTTATCTTCGCGATCCAACCAGCGGATTTCGCCCAAGCCCCCACGACAGAAGGTTCAGCGGCGATCCGGCGGCGAATATCGTGGAGCTGCCGACCGGCATTCCGGCTGCCTTCACCGCGCTTCGGTCGGCTGCGGCGTTCGGAGTCACTTTAGCATACGAAAGACGAGGGATAGCTGCGGAAAGTCGCCCAGCCCGCCGGCTGCTGAGACGCTTCGCGTTGGCCGGCCCGCGTCGTCGCGGACTGGTGGAACTGGTGCCTACAGCGTCGGCGCGGCCTCCCGTTCGCGCTCGGTGAGCGCCACGCCACAAGCCGTCGTCGCCAAGAGTAAGACGGCACTACCGAGCGCGTTCAAGGCGCTGCTGCCGGAAGCGCACTTGGCCAGCGCCCGGGGCGCACCACGGCCAATGTGACCATCGCGATGGCGATGGGCGGCATGGCCGCCAAGAGCACGCCGTGCCAGCCCCAAGCGTGCAGCACCAGGCCGGCGCTCAGGGAACCGGCGGCGGACATGCCGAACACGCTGAAGTCGTTGACGGCTTGCGCTCGGAAGCGCTCCGCCGGGTGGTGGGCGCGGCCGAGCAACACCGTGCCGCCGACGAACAGGAAGTTCCAACCCACGCCCAAGACGACCATCGACGCGCCGTAGTGCAGCACTTCGCGTCCGGCGAACGCGAGCGCCAACGTGACCGCCAAGGCGCAAACGCCGACGGCCATCAAGCGCCCGACGCCCCAGCGGCCAATCAGGTAGCCGGTGACGAGCGAGGGCAGATACATGGCCACCACATGCGCCTGCACCACCTGCGCCGCGCTGTCCAGCGAGTGGCCGTCCAGCGCGTGCATGCTGAGCGGCGTGGCCGTCATCACGAAGATCATCACGCCGTAGCCCGCCGCGCCGCCGATCACCGCGGCGAGAAAGAGCGGTTGGCGCGCGATGGCGGCCAGCGGCCGGGGCGGTTCCACTGCCGCATCCTCCCTTGCCGCCAGCGGGCGCAACCGCGCCACCGCCACGGCCACCGCCAAGGCCGCCGCCGCCAACGCCAGAAAACAGCCCGCGAACGGGGCGTCCGCGATCCAATCCTCGCCGCGCGCCGCCAACATCGGCCCGACGAACGCGCCGCCCAACGAGCCGACCAGCACCAGGGACACCGCGTGCCCCGCCGCCGACGGCGGGGAGCTTTCGATGGCGGCGAAGCGGTACTGGTGCACGAAGGCGTTGGCCACTCCCACCAGCCCCGCGCCGGCGCACAGCAACGCGAAGCCGCCAGTCGCCATCGCCGCGGCGGCGGTCAGATGCCCCACGGCGCAGGTGACCGCGCCCAACACGAAACCGCGCGCGCGCCCGATCTTGGCCATCAGATAGGCCGCCGCCACGGTCGCCGCGGCCGTGCCCACCACCATGCAGGAGACCGGCAAGGTCGCCCAAGCGGGCGACGGGGCCATCCGGGCGCCAACGATGCCGCCGAGCGTCACGATGCTGGTGATGCCGGTGATGCCCACCAGTTGCGCCGCCATGAGGGTGACGACGTTGCGGTTGAGGGGGAGGTTCGGCATTGCGGCGTCGCCGATGGCGCGCCGAGGCGCTCAAGCGTCTGGCAACGCGTCGCCGTCGAAACCGTCCACGGTGGCGAACGCCGAAACCGGCTTGCGCCGCAACCGCGTGAGTTGCTTCACCGGCTTGCCCATGGGCAGCATGGCCGCCACCGCGTGGCGCTCCGGGATGCCGAACAACGCCTTCACTTCCGGCTCCTTGGCGGCGACGAACGTGGTGAGGGTGCCGCCCAGCCCCTCGTCGCGCGCCGCAAGCAGGATGTTCCACACGAACGGGTAGATGGAAGCGCCGGAGATGACGCCCACGCGCGGCAAGTGGTGATCCATCGACGCGACTACCGACAGATCCACCGTGACCAGCAACACCAGCGGCGCGTTCACCAGGCGATCGATTTGGCCGGGCGGCACCGGCACGGCGTCGATTTCGGCCTGTGCGAGGCGGGCCGGCGCGATGGTGTTCCACGGATTCGCCCCGGCCTGCCGCTCCGCGAGGTAGCGGCGCACGGTGGGCTCGATGAGCGGGCCCAGCGCCGCCCGCTTGTTGGGGTCGCGCACGACGATCACGTGCCACCCCTGCCGGTTGCCGCCGCTCGGCGCGAAGCGGGCGTTGTCCAAGATCCGGCGCAGCACGGCGTCGTCCACTGGTTCGTCCACGAACTCGCGCGCCGCGAACGTGGTGCGCATGGCCTCGCGCAGTTCCATGCCGCTTACTCCTCTTTCAGCTCGAAGACGACGAGCACGTCGCGGGCAACCGCTTGGCGGTACTGCTCGTCGCTGATCGGCTGGCCGCGCCGCGTGGCGATGCCGTGGTACGCCGCGTCCGCCGGAAAGCGCCCCAGCATCCGCCGCAGCGCCGCGTTCTTGCGCTCCGCATCGTCCGGCAGCGCCTGCGCCGTGGCCGCCACCCGCCGCCCGGCCAGTTGCAGCTCCACCGGCGCGGGATCGAGAAGGTTCGGCCACCAGCCGGTTTCGCGCCCGGTAAGGCAGAGGACGCCGCCCTCGCCCTCCGGCAAGTAGCGCACCGGCGTCCAACGCCGCTGGCCGCTACGCCGCCCGCGGAAGTACACGACCATGATGTTGCCGCTCATCAGGCGGTGCAGCGGCGAGTGCAGGAGCAGCCGCATCACCCGATTGATGATGGGAAAGAGAAACTCCGGAATGCGCATCGAAACGCCTATTCCTTCAAATTCGCGATCACCGCGGAAATCGAAGCCTTCGCGTCGCCGAACAGCATGCGCGTGTTGGCGCCGAAGAACAACGGATTGTCGATGCCGGCGAAACCGGACGCCATCGAGCGCTTGAGCACGAACACCGTGCGCGCGTGATCGACGTTGATGATGGGCATGCCGTGGATGGGGCTGGATTCGTCCTGCCGCGCCGCCGGGTTCACCACGTCGTTGGCGCCGATGACCACGGCCACGTCGATGTTCGCCATGCGCGGGTTGACGTCCTCCATTTCCACCAGCTGGTCGTAGGGCACGCTGGCCTCGGCCAGCAGCACGTTCATGTGGCCGGGCATCCGGCCCGCCACCGGATGGATGGCGTAGCTCACCTCGCAGCCGTTCTCCTCCAGCATTTCGCCGAGTTCGCGCACCACGTGCTGCGCCTGCGCCACCGCCATTCCGTAGCCCGGCACGAACGCCACCGCGCCGGCGGCCTCCAGAATGAGGCTGGCGTCCTCGGCGTTGATGGGCTTCACCTCGCCTTCCACCTTGGCGCCCGCCCGCGCCGCCCCGAAGCCGCTGAACAACACGTTGGCGAGCGAGCGGTTCATGGCCTTGCACATGATGTTGGTGAGGATGATGCCGGCCGCGCCCACCAGCGAACCGGACACGATGAGCACGTTGTTGTTGATGGCGAAACCGGCGGCGCAGGCGGCCAGCCCGGAATAGCTGTTGAGCAGCGAAATCACCACCGGCATGTCCGCGCCGCCGATGGGCACCACCGCCATCACGCCGAGCGCCAGCGCCAAGGCCAGCACCGCCACGAAGTAGGGCGAATCCGCCGCGGGAGCGAGCACGAAGCACGCGCCGCAAGCCACCAACGCCGCCAGCAAGGCGCCGTTGACGAGGCGTTGCCCGGCGAACAACAGGGCGCCGCTTGGCAGCACCTCCGCCAGCTTGCCCCACGCCACGATGCTGCCGGAAAACGTCACGCCGCCGATCATCACGGAGAGGAACACCGTCGCCGCGGTGAACGCCGAGACCGCCGCCTCGGCGCCGCCCGCCTCCCCAACGACGCCGGGAAAGAGCGCCGCCGTGCCCACGAGCAAACTCGCGATGCCGCCCGAACCGTTGAACAACGCCACCATCTCCGGCATCGCCGTCATGGCGACCAGCCGCGCCGCCAAGGCCCCAACCACCGCGCCGGCGCCGGCGGCGATGGCGATCCAGTGCCAAGACACCACGCCTTTGGAGAGCAAGGTCGCCACCACCGCGACGAGCATGCCCGCCGCGGACAGCGCGTTGCCGCGCCGCGCCGTGCGCGGGGAGCCCAGCATCTTGAGCCCGAACACGAACAACACCGCCGCGCCCAGATAGGCGAGGTTCACCGCCAGGTCGTTCACTGTTCGGGCGTCTTGGGCGCGGGCTTGCTCGGCCGCTTCTTGAACATGCCGAGCATGCGGTCGGTGACCAGATAGCCGCCCACCACGTTGACGGTGGCGAAGAACACCGCCGCGGCGCCAAGCACCGTCGCCAGCCATTCCGGGCCGTCGGCGCCGGCGGCGAGCAGCGCGCCGACCAGGGTGATGCCGGAGATGGCGTTGGCACCGGACATGAGCGGCGTGTGCAGCGTGGCCGGCACCTTCGAGATGAGCTCGAAGCCGAGGAAGATCGACAGCGCCAAGATGAAGGCGAGATAGACGGGCACGAGTTCCATGTTCGCTATCCGGGGCCCGCGCTGCGTTTTCCGCGGAACGCTTTAGCGCGTCTTGAAGGCGTCGTGGACGATTGCGCCGTCGCGCGTCAGCACGCAGCCGGCCACGATCTCGTCCTTTGGATCCAACGCGAAACGCCCGCCATCCGCATCCCAGAACTCCCCCAGGAAGTTCGTCACGTTCGCCGAATACATGGCGCTGGCGTCGCTAGCCACCTCCGAGGGCAGGTTGCCGAAGCCGAGCAGCTTGACGCCGCTCACGTCCACCACCTCGCCCGGCACCGATCCCTCCACGTTGCCGCCGGATTCCACCGCCATGTCCACCACCACGCTGCCGGGGCGCATTCCCGCCACCATGTCGCGGTCGACGATGCGCGGCGCGGGCCGCCCGAACACCTGGGCCGTGGTGATCACCACGTCCGAACGCGCGATCACCTTGCGCATCCCGTCGCGCTGGCGCCGCAACTGCTCCGCCGTCAGCTCGCGCGCGTAGCCTTGCTCGGTTTCGCCGGCTGCGCCCACGTCGATGCGCACGAACTTCGCGCCGAGCGACTGCACCTGCTCCGCCACCAGCGGCCGCGTGTCGAACGCTTCCACCCTTGCGCCAAGCCGCTTCGCCGTGGCGATGGCCTGCAAGCCCGCCACCCCCGCGCCGATGACGAACACCCGCGCCGGCGGGATGGTGCCGGCCGGCGTCATCATCATCGGGAAGATGCGCGGGCAGTGGGAAGCCGCGAGAATCACCGCCACGTAACCGGCCAAGTTGGCTTGCGAGGAAAGCGCGTCCATCTTCTGCGCCCGCGTGGAGCGGGGAATCATCTCCATGCAAACCGCCGTGACGCCGCGTTGCGCGAGGCGCTCGAGCAACGGTTTGTCGTTGAACGGGTCGAGGAAGCTCACATGCAGGGTGTTCTCGGCCAAGAGATCCGCGATTGGCGGCGACGGCTTGCGCACGCGCAGCACCACCTCCGAGGCGACCAGGGCGGAGTCGATGTCCGTAATGACGTCCGCGCCGGCGGCGGCGTAGTCCGCGTCCGGCGCGCCGCTGGCGAGGCCAAGCCCGGCCTCGACCATCACGTCGAGCCCAAGCGCGGTGAGTTTCTTGACGCCAGCGGGGACGAGGGCGGCGCGGGATTCGCCAGGCCACGACTCCTTCGGCACGGCGACACGCATGGCCTGCCTTGCGGAGAACAGCTAACGGCGATCATAGACGATGGCGCTGGGCGTTTGCAGCTTGCCGCGTGTGTCGGCGGACCGCCGCAGGCGTTGCGGAAACGGTCCCCGCGGCGCGATGTTCGAGGCGCCGGTCTGCTATGTTCCCGAAGGCTGTCGTCAACCGCACGGTCGAACTTCACGCTCCGCCGCAAGAGGGCGCCGCCACAATGCACGATGCCGAGCAAAACAACATGCCAAGAACCGTTTGGTTCCATCGCTGGCACGACAGGCTGAGCGGCGGGCAGGTGAAGCACGCGGACTACTTCGGCCATGTGCGGCGGGCCGCCGGTTTCGCACCCAAAATCACCTTTGGCAACGCGCCCGCGAACGCGGTTGTGGCGCGCGAGCGCCGCGCGCTTTGGCCCGCGGCGGAAGAAGAATGCGTCGCCGATTGGAAGCCGCACAGGGACGACGTGTTCTTCCTAGCCGGCATAGATTGGCGCTATTTGCGGGCGAAGGGATTTGATGCTTGGAACAACCCTCGAATCAACCTAGTCCAGCATGTGCGACACGCAACCAAAGGCACGGAACTACACGGTTACCTGGCGGAGCGCGCCATTCGGGTGTGCGTCAGCGCGGAGGTCGCCGACGCGCTCGAAGAAACCGGGCGGGTGAACGGGCCGCTCTTCACGATCCCGAACGGTCTCGACCTTGCCACGGCGCCCGGCAAACCCGAAACGCCGCTTGCCGAACGCGATCGATCTCCGGTGCTCATCGTCGGCTACAAACGCCCGCGCTTGGCCAACGAACTGTCCGTGCGGCTTGCGCGCGAGGGAATTGCCCACATTACGGCCACCGGCTTTCTCGAACGACCGGCCTTTCTGCGGCTGTTCACGCAGAGCGCCGTGGCCGTCTGTCTGCCACATTCGCAGGAGGGATTCTATCTGCCGGCGCTGGAGGCGATGGCGAGCGGTTGTGTCACCGTCACGCTGGACTGTGTTGGCAATCGCGGCTTCTGCCAGCACCTGCGGAACTGCCTCGTGGCGCGGGACGACGCCGCGTCGTTGCTGCAAATGATCCGCGCGGCGTTGGACATGCCGACATCGCGCCGCGCGCAGTTGCTCCGCGCCGCGAGAGACACCGTGGCGAAACACACCTTGGAGTCCGAACGCGAGCGGTTCCAATCCTTGCTGACGAACATCGACGATTTGTGGCGCGGCCGACAAGCCGCCCCTGTGACCACGCGGGCCAGCCGCCAGCGCACCGTGCCGTCCGCCCGCCCGCTGCTCGACTTCGCGATCGTGGGCGCGCAGAAGTGCGGCACCACGGCGTTGCGCCGCTTCTTGGGCGCGCATCCCGACATCGCCATGTGCCGTGCGGAAGTCCACTTGTTCGACGCCCCGGGCTACTCCCCCGCTTGGACGGTGGAGCAGATCGATCACCGCTACCGGCAAGCGCTGGCCGAGACGGGGGGCGGTCGCGTGCGCGGCGAATGCACTCCCATGTACCTGTTCCTGCCCGAGGTGCCGTCCCAGCTCAAGCGCTACAACCCGCGCCTCAAACTCGTCGTGTTGTTGCGCGACCCGGTGCGGCGGGCCATTTCGGCGTATTACATGGAGAAGGGCCGCGGGGCCGAGGACAGACCGCTCTGGCTTGCGCTGTTGTTGGAACCCGTGCGCTGCCGGTTGGAGCGAGACCCGCGCGCGTGGACATCCGCCCACCGGCAGCACGCCTATCGCCGCCGGGGGTTGTACAGCAAGCAACTGCGCAACCTCTACCGGCACTTCGATGCGAACCAAGTGCTGATCCTTCGGAACGCGGATCTGCGCCGCAACCACGATGCCGCGCTGCGGCGCGTCTTCCGTTTCCTGGAGGTGGACGAAACCGCGCGCATCGCGCCCGCAACCGTCTTCGCCAGCGACCACGCGCAGAAGAAACACCGCATGGTGCGCCTCCTGCTGCGGGCAACCTATTGCTTGGAGAGGTTTCGCCTCGCCCGCGTTCTGCAAGCGAGTTCGCCGGCGGACGCGGCGGCCAGCGAGCGAGCCGCCGGCGCGACGCTGTTGACGCGCGGTTGACGGCGGGTGGCGGCGGTTGAGGTGGGTTGAGGTTGCGTGAAGGCCGCGTTGCCTGCACACTCCGTAGTTGTTGGCAATGTCCCCTGTATGGTACCCGCGATGGCTGCTTCGTCCGATCCTCGTGAACTGAGGCTCCACTTTGACGGCCCGATGGCTGGCGGCCACATGCTGCCGGCGGAAGTCTTGGTGAACTCCATACAGCAGGTGCAGCGGATCGTGCATCTGCTGGCAAAGGAGCACAGAGGTGAACCGGCTGGGAAGCGCTTCAGAGTGCCTGCGGACATCAAGGAGCGTTTCGGGCTGGTCTGCAAACTGCCGGTTGCGGGTGGCTACGACTTACCAATCACGATAGGAACGCTCACCCAAGTGGCCTCTAACGACGAAGTCTTCGTGGCCCCTGACGACGAAGTCTTCGCCGTGGCCGATCGGTTCCAAAGGCTGAGCCGGTCGTTAGCGCGCGATAGCCATGCGATCGAGCATTTCGTGTCGGATGGCCAATATCGGCGCTGGCTTGTGGACGCCTACAAGGCAATGCAGCCTCCTGAGCATCTGGGCCTGGAACTCACTGTCGAGGACGCCCAAGGCAACGCAATCCTGCGTCCGAGCTACGTCCAAGACGTGCGAACCCATCGCCGGGAATCGGTGCCTCCAGGCCCTCCGGAGCGTGGGCGTGTAGTCGGCAGGCTCGTTCGGATGGGATTCGCCAAGCAATCAGTCGAATTGGAGCATCGGCGCGAGCACACTTTGACGGCTACCTACGCGGCCGAGTCTGAGGCCGCCTTGCTGGCTCGTCCCAGACAGCTAATTCAAGTACGCGGAAATGTCTGCTACGACGCTGCGGGAGCTCCTGTCTCGATAACGGACATAGACGAAGTGAACGAAGTGGACGAAAGGCCATTGGAAGTTGAAGAGATCGTCCACGGCAACATTCGCTATGTGGCTAATATACCTCTACGTTTCGACGTGGCGTTTGACCAATCAGATGCCCTCTACGATCTCCAAGGCCCCTTCGGCATCCATCTCTCGGCAAGCTCCCGTAAAGAACTAGCAGATGCACTGGAAGCCGAGCTCCGTCTACTCTTGGCGGACTACGGCAAAGGAGATCCTATGCACATGTCGTCAGATGCCAAGAAGCTGCGTGAGCAGATCCGTAGTCGATTCGGTATTCGATAGTGCCCTTGAAGCGTGGCGGCGTCGAGGCCGCTCTCGAACGCAAGGGATTCGCTCGCCACGAAGGAGATCACTCTCGATTCACCTATTACACCGAGCGAGGGATGCAGACCAGCGTTCGCACGAAGACTTCCCATGGCAGAAGGAGCGCCGACATCGGTGATCCAATCCTAAGCCGGATGGCGAAACAGTGTCATCTGTCAAACCAGCAATTCCGGGACTTCGTCGACTGCTCGCTCTCCCGACGTGGCTATGAAGCGGTTCTAGTGCAAAAGGACGTCCTCCAACATGACGATCTTGCCGAGGATGGCGACAACTGAGATGGCGAAAGCTCGGGCGCTGCTTGGACAACGTGTTCATCGAGCGCTTCTGGCGGTCGCTGAAGTACGAGGCGGTGTGCCTCCGCGACATCGCCGACGGCTTGACCATCGTGGTCCTCGAACAAATATGCCGCACGCCCGTTGAGGCCCGTTGAGGGCAAGCATCTTTCCCATCGTCGGGTGGTGGCTTATGCTTGCGCGCGTCGTGCCTTTGGCGAGCCCCGCCTGTTGGAAACCGAAAGCGCTCCGCGGCCGGCGCGCCTGCTGTGGCGAGCCGTCCCTTTCGCCGCGTTCACCCTCCTCAGCGCCGTTGCCGGCGCGAGTTTGGCGCATGCGGCCGCCGCGCCGCTGTGGGTGGGCGCGGTGGCGGGCTTGGTGGCGGGCGTCGCGCCGCCGCTGGCGCCTCGGCTGGTGCGGGGAGCGAGCGCCGTGCGGGCAACGGAACAGGTTGCCTTGGTCTTGCTCCTCGCCGTGGCCGCCGCCATCGCCGTGCGCGGCATGTGGCCGGCGCTTGCCGGCGCGGCCGTTCGCGTCGAGTCCTACATGGCGCTCTTGCTGGTGGCGCCGGCGTTGTATTGGGCCTACCTGCTGCTGAACCGCGCGCGCGCCGCGACGGCGGAAGCGCTGGTGCTTGAGCGGATCGCCGCGGCGCTTTCGGGACCGCCATTGGTGTTGACGTTGGCGCTCGCGGTCACGGTGGCCACCTGCGCCCTGCTGCTGATTCAGTATGTGGGCTTGAACTACCCGTCGTGGCAGCACATCGCGGCCAAGTTCCTGGAACGCGGCATCATTCCGCCGCTCACGCTGGTGCTGTTCTTCTGGGGACTCTTGCTGCTTGCCAACAAGATGTGGGTGCTGTGGCGGGAGCGGCGGCTGTTCCGCAGCGCCGAACGGCAAGCGGATTCCGCGCTGGTGCGTGCCCGAACGCTCGCGCTCCAGAGCGGCGACGCCTTGGCCGCCGACGATTTCATGGACATGGTGTGGAAGAAATCCGTGGACTTCTACGTGGTGCCCCGCTACATCAACTGGGCCATACCCATCCTCGGCTTCATCGGCACGGTGCTCGGCATCTCGCTGGCCGCGGACGGCATTCAGAATATCGTCGGCAACCGCGGCAGCCTCTCGGACCTGTCCAGCGAACTCGGCGACGCCATCGCGCCCCTCGGCATCGCCTTCGACACCACGTTGATCGCGCTGTCGCTAAGCGTGTTCCTCACGTTGCTGCAAACGGCGCTGCAGCGGTGGGAAGACAGCGTACTGGTGGATTACGAGAACCGCATGCGGCGAGCCGGTGCGGACGGCGCCATGTGACCTCCGGCGCTCCCCATCCGAACCACTTGCGGTTTGGCGTTAGACTCGCTTGCGACGATTCCTTACTTGAGGAGCCGGCGATGGTCGTGCAAGCGCAGGTTCGCTATCTGAACGACGAGTGGCGCCACCGCCGCGACGTGCCGAGCATCGGCGACCGCCAGACGCGGCGCGCCAACACCTCCAAGCACGCCGTGTTGATCCACGACGCCCGGCCGCAGCTGGCGGCGGGCAACATCGACTTGGACGCCAACGGCTTCGCGCTGCTGCGCCACGCCTCGCAAGTGGCCGACTTCCAAGACGACACAGAGGTGAAAGCCGTCTACTACCCGGAGATCGAGGCGCTGGTGAAGCGGCGCACCGGCGCCGCGGCGGTGTTCGTGACGCAGCACCTGGTGCGCACCGAAGACACCCGCGACTTCAACAAGGCGTACGCCCGCTTCCTGCACTGCGACTACAGCCTGAAGGACGCCGGCGGCATGGCGCGGCGGGTGTTGGAGAAGCACGGGCAACGCGCCGCCTACGCGGAGCACGAGTTCGCCTGGTTCAACACGTGGCAGCCGTTCGACCACCCGGCGCGGCGCAATCCGCTGGCGCTGGTGGACGCCGCCTCGCTGGCGGACGACGACATTCTGGACTACCGCTACACCGGCTACCCGGTGAGCGCGGAAGTGGGCCTCGGCCGCTCCTCCATGCCGGCGCGCAACGCCGCCCACCGCTTCTACTACGTGCCGGACATGGCGGTGGACGAGCTGCTGCTGTTCAAGCAGCTGGACACGCGCTGGCGCGGCGGCGCCTGCCCGCACACCTCCTTCGACGATCCGACCGCGCCCGCGGACGCGCCGCCGCGGCGCAGCGTCGAGGTGCGGCTGATGGCGGCCTTCGCGCCCTAGCTATCTAGCTAGCTAGCGCCTAGCCCAACCGCCGCCGCAACGCCATGCCGGAGGCGCTCGCCCAATTCCGCGTCTGCGACTTCACCGGCCAGCTCGCCGGCGCCGGGGCCACGCGCTGGCTCGCCTCCTTCGGCGCGGACGTTATCCGCATCGAGGATCCGGTGCGCGAGGGGCGCTGGGACATTCTGCGCGGCGCGCCGCCGTTTGTGGACGAACGGCGCGGCGTGGACATGGGCGGCGCCTTCAACAACCACAACGTGGGCAAGCGCGGCATCACGCTCAACCTGCGCACGGAACAGGGCAAGGACATTCTGGCGCGGCTGGTGGCCGTCTCGGACGTGGTGGCGGAGAACTTCGCCAAGGGCGTGATGGAGCGGTGGGGCTTCGGCTACGAACGCCTGAAGGCCATCAAACCGGACATCGTGTACGTTTCCAACTGCGGCTTCGGCCACACCGGCCCGTACAGCGGCTTCAAGACTTGGGGCCCCATCGTGCAGGCCGTCTCGGGCCTCACCTTCACCAACGGCCTGCCGGAGCGGGAACCCGCCGGGTGGGGTTACTCCTACATGGACCACACCGGCGCCTATTTCATGGCCATCGCCATCCTGCTCGCGTTGCTTCATCGGCAGCGCACCGGCGCGGGGCAGTGGGTGGACTTGGCCTGCACGGAATCCGCCCTGTCGTTGCACGGCCCGGCACTCTTGGACTGGACCGTGAACGGCCGGCCCACCCGCCGCGAAGGCCAGCCGCACGCCAACCGATCGGCGTGGCCGCCGATGGCGCCGCATGGCATCTACCCCTGCCGCGGCGACGACGAGTGGGTGGCCGTCGCCTGCCGGCACGACGCGGATTGGCGAGCGCTTGGGGCGGCGATTGGCAAGGCGTGGTGCCGCAGCCCGACATTCGCCACCACCGAAGAGCGCTGCGCCCGCCAAGACGCGCTGGATGCGCACCTCGGCGCGTGGACGGCCGGGCGCGCCAAGTTCGAGGTGGAAGAGACGCTGCGTGGCGCCGGCGTGCCGGTGGCGGCGGTGTTGAAGCCGGAGGAGCGCATCGACTTGGACTCCAGCACCGGCGACTTCGATCTGTGGCCGACCGTGCGCCACGCCAAGATGGGCGCAGTGCGCGTGGACGGCCAACCGGCGCGCTTCGGCAAGACGCACTGGCGGTTCGACCGCGCCGGGCCGTGTTTGGGGCAGCACAACGACGAAGTGCTCACCGGCGTGCTGGGCTACGCCGCCGCCGAGGTGGAGGCGTTCCGGGCCCAAGGCGTGATATGACGGCGCTGCGCGGCGTTCGCGTTGTGGAACTGGCCGCCGCGCCCGTCGCGTGGGCCGGAAAACTGCTCGCGGACATGGGCGCGGACGTGATTCTGGTGGAGCCGCCGGGCGGCGACCCGGCCCGCGCCTATCCGCCGTTCGCGGACGACGAACCGGGCGCGCCCGAGGACAGCCGCAGCCTGTATTGGTGGCACTACCACACCAGCAAGCGCGGCGTGGTGATCGACTTGGAAACCGAAGCGGGCCGGGCGCGTTTTCGTGCGCTGGCGGCGACCGCCGACGTGCTGCTGGAGGCCGAGCCGCCGCGCCGGTTGGCGGGCCTCGGCATCGACTACGACGCACTCGCCGCCGGGCATCCCGCCCTCGTTCACGTTGCCGTGACGCCCTACGGACGCGCGGACGCGAAAAGCGAACTGCCGCAAACCGATCTCACGCTTATGGCCGCCGGCGGGCCGCCGTGGAGCTGCGGCTACGACGACCACGCGCTGCCGCCCATTCGCGGCCCCCTGCAGGCGCACCACACCGCCTCCCACTTCGCCGTGCTCTCCGCGCTAACCGCGCTGCTGCACCGCAACGCAACGGGCGCGGGGCAGTTCATCGACGTGAGCATCACGGCCGCCCTCAACGTGACCACCGAAGCCGCCTCTCATTCGTGGCTGGTGGCGCGGCAAACCGTGCAGCGGCAAACCGGCCGCCACGCGGCGGTGGCGCCCACGCGCGAGACCCAGGAGCGGTGCGCGGACGGGCGCTACGCCAACACCGGCGTGCCGCCGCGCAAGCCCTCGGAGTTCGCGGCGCTGGACGCTTGGCTGACGGAACTGGGCCTGCGCGACGCGTTGCCGGAGGCCGTGTTCTTGGAAATGGGCGCGCATTGGGAAGGCCCGTTCGATCTCTCCCGCCTCGGCAGCGACGACACCGTGACGGCGGTGTTCGGCGCCGGCCGGGAGGCGCTGCGCCTCATCGCGTCCAAACTTCCCGCGCAGGAGTTCTTCGTGGGCTGCCAGCGCGCCGGCTTGGCCGTGGGCGTGGTGAACAGCCCGGAAGAGGCGTTCGAGGACGCGCACTTCAAGGCGCGGGGTTTCGCGGTGCCGGTGTGGCACGAGGAGCTGGGCCGCGAGGTGGTCTACGCCGGCGCGCCCTATGTGTTCGGCGCCACCCCGTGGGCGATTGCGCGCCGGGCGCCGAAACTCGGCGAGCACAACGACGAGGTGTTCGCCGCGTTGGAGGCCGGCGCCGACGCGCGATGAGTTGAATGGGCCCCGCCCCACCCCGCATAGGCCGATCTGCCACGCGGAACCAAGCGTGGTTCCGCCACCAATTTCCGCCACAGCGCACGCGACGAAGAGCGCATGTCGCACACGGATCGCGCAGCGGTGCGGGCACAATGGGCGCGTTCGATCCCTTCGCCTTTCGAGAGCAACAAATGCGCATCGCCTACCCCACCCAAACGCAACTGCAAAACGGCCGCCTTCACGGCACCTGCCAAGCATTTCCCACGGTCTCGGCGGACGCTCGCGCGCGGCCGCGTTTACGCGCCGCAATGCGCGAGAGCTTGGTGGACGCCGTGGCGACCTGCATGAAGGAACACAAAGACCTGCCACCCCCACAGCGCGCGCCGCTCGGAGAGCTGTTGGAGCCACCCGTGTTGGTGGCCGCCAAACTCGCCCTCTACCAGACCATGCGCGATCAGAACGTGAGCAACGTCGCCCTCGCCAAACGCCTGCGCACCGTCGAGGGCGCCGTGCGCCGCCTGCTCGACCCCTACCACCGCTCGCAGATCGGCAACGTGGAAGCCGCGCTGGCGCAGCTCGGCAAACGCCTGCTGGTGGAACTGCGGGGCGTTTGACGTAGGCGACGCAAGACGGGGTTGCGCGGCCGCGCTCAATACGGCCCCGGCCGTGAAGGACTATGCTACTTTCGCCACTCGCGCGGGATCAGGCCGCGCCAAGCAGCCACGACGGAGAACCGCCACATGCCAACGCCCCCGCCGGCCGCGGCCGCCACAGCCGCCTCCAACGTCCGCGCCGCCCGCGCGGACGAGGTGTTCTACCCCTCGTCGGACGGTAAGCCGATGGCGGAGAACATGTGGCAGGCGAAAGCCATCATGAACGCCGCCGGCGACCTCGGGGCGGCGCTCCCGACGGCGCTGGTGGCGGCGGACATCCTGATGTACCCGGACGAGGGGAACAACAAAAACCCCATCGCGCCGGACGTGCTGGTGGGGCTCGGATTGGGAACGCACAATCGCTCGAGCTATTTCGTCTGGAAGGAGGGCAAGCCGCCGGACTGGGTGCTGGAGGTGGCGTCGCCCAGCACGCAGGCGGACGACCTGGGCGTCAAGCGGCGCCGCTACGCGGCGATGGGAGTGCCGGAGTACTGGATGTTCGATCCAAAGGGCGGCGTGTACCCGCCCGGCACGCCGCGCCTGCAGGGGCTCAAGCTGGTGGATGGCGAGTACCTGCCGCTGCCGTCGCGGCTCGCGGACGGCGGGCGGACGATCCGCAGCGAGGTGCTGGGCTTGGACGTGCGCGTGGACGGCGAGCTGCTCCGCTTCCGCGACGGGGCGACGGGCCGGGACGTCCCGCATCGGTCCGATGTCCAGGCGGCCGCTGAACGTGCGGAAGCCCAAGCCAAGCGGGAGGCCGCGCAGCGCAAGGCCGCCGAAGCCAAGGCGGAACGCGAAGCGGCACGCGCGGACCGGCAGGCGGCCCATGCCAGGCAAGAAGCGGCCCGCGCGATCAGGGAGGCGTCCGCCCGCGCGTCCGCCGAGGCCCGCGTTGCGCAGTTGGAGGCGGCGCTGCGGCGTTCGCGGGCCGGCCAGCGGCCTTGAGTGGTTGCCGACCTGCAATTTTGCCGCACACGGCCCGCACCCTGGGGTGCGCGGAATCCGAAGTGTCCCTGAGCCCCGACAGACCTTGATCTGATTGATCACCAACCGGAGCAGGATTCGTTGCCCCGGAGCGACGATCGCGGCCGCTTTCGGGGCGCGGTGATTTCCTAAAAATACGCACGCGACATCGGGTGATTCTCCTACATACAGGCGCTTTCGAGCCTGAAACACTTGTTTGCCAAGCCCGTGCCCGACGGCATGGGAATCGACAAGGCGCGGCCCCGGCCGCGAGGGAATATGCTACTTTCACGACCGGCGCGGGATCAGGCCGCGCCAAGCAGCGACGATGGAGAACCACCACATGCCAGCGCCCCCGCCGGCCGCGGCCACCACCACCGCCTCGAACACCCGCGCCGCCCGTGCGGAAGAGGTGTACTACCCCTGCTCGGACGGTAAGCCGATGGCGGAGAACATGTGGCAGGCGAAAGCCATCATGAACGCCGCCGGCGACCTCGGGGCGGCGCTCCCGACGGCGCTGGTGGCGGCGGACATCCTGATGTACCCGGACGAGGGGAACAACAAAAACCCCATCGCGCCGGACGTGCTGGTGGCGCTCGGATTGGGAACGCACAACCGCTCAAGCTATTTCGTCTGGGTGGAGGGCAAGCCGCCGGACTGGGTGCTGGAGGTGGCGTCGCCCAGCACGCAGGCGGACGACCTGGGCGTCAAGCGGCGCCGCTACGCGGCGATCGGTGTGCCGGAGTACTGGATGTTCGATGCCAGGAGCCCTCAGCGGGGAGCGCGAGGGGCACCCTCGCATGAAGAGTTCAGCGTGTACCCGCCCGGCACGCCGCGCCTGCAGGGGCTGAAGCTGGCGGACGGCAAGTACATCCCGCTACCGTGGCAACTGGCGGACGGCGTGCGGACGATCCATAGCGAGGTGCTGGGCTTGGACGTGTGCGTGGACGGCGAGCTGCTCCGCTTCCGCGACGCGGCGACGGGCCGGGACGTCCCGCATCGGTCCGATGTCCAGGCGGCCGCTGAACGCGCGGAAGCCCAGGCCAAGCGGGAGGCCGCGCAGCGCAAGGCCGCCGAAGCCAAGGCGGAACGCGAAGCTGCACGCGCGGACCGGCAGGCGGCCCATGCCAGGCAAGAAGCGGTCCGTGCCAAGCAAGAAGCGGCCCGCGCCGAGCGGCAAGCGGCCCGCGCGATCAGGGAGGCGTCCGCCCGCGCGTCCGCCGAGGCCCGCGTTGCGCAGTTGGAGGCCGCGCTGCGGCGTTCGCGGGCCGGCCAGCGGCCTTGAGTGGTTGCCGACCTGCGATTTTGTCGCACACGGCCCGCACCCTGGGGTGCGCGGAATCCGAAGTGTCCATGAGCCCCGACAGACCTTGATCTGATTGATCACCAACCGGAGCAAGGCTTCGTCGCCCCCGGAGCGACGATCGCGGACGCTCTCGCGGCGCTGTGATTTCCTAAAAAGTTCACACGCGACACCGGGCGATTTTCCTACATACAGGCGCTTTCGAGCCTGAAACACTGTCCGCCAAGCCCATGCCCGACGGCGTGGGAATCGACAAGGCGCGGCCCCGGCCGCGAGGGAATATGCTACTTTCACGACCGGCGCGGGATCAGGCCGCGCCAGCAATCCACCACGGAGAACCGCCACATGCCAACGCCCCCGCCGGCCGCGGCCGCCGCAGCCGCCTCGAACGTCCCCACCGGCTGTGCGGACGACGCGTTCTACCCCTGCTCGGACGGTAAGCCGATGGCGGAGAACATGTGGCAGGCGAACGCCATCATGAACGCCACCGGCGACCTCCGGGCGGCGCTCCCGACGGCGCTGGTGGCGGCGGACATCCTGATGTACCCGGACGAGGGGAACAACAAAAACCCCATCGCGCCGGACGTGCTGGTGGGGCTCGGATTGGGAACGCACAACCGCTCGAGCTATTTCGTCTGGAAGGAGGGCAAGCCGCCGGACTGGGTGCTGGAAGTGGCGTCGCCCAGCACGCAGGCGGACGACCTGGGCGTCAAGCGGTGCCGCTACGCGGCGATGGGAGTGCCGGAGTACTGGATGTTCGATCCCAAGGGCGGCGTGTACCCGCCCGGCACGCCGCGGCTGCAGGGGCTCAAGCTGGCGGACGGCAAGTACATGCCGCTGCCGTGGCAACTGGCGGACGGCGGGCGGACGATCCGCAGCGAGGTGCTGGGCTTGGACGTGCGCGTGGACGGCGAGCTGCTTCGCTTCCGCGACGCGGCGACGGGCCGGGACGTCCCGCATCGGTCCGATGTCCAAGCGGCCGCCGAACGCGCGGAAGCCCAGGCCAAGCGGGAGGCCGCGCAGCGCAAGGCCGCCGAAGCCAAGGCGGAACGCGAAGCGGCCCGCGCGGACCGGCAGGCAGCCCATGCCAGGCAAGAAGCGGCCCGCGCCGAGCGGGAAGCGGCCCGCGCGATCAGGGAGGCGTCCGCCCGCTCGGCCGCCGAGGCCCGCGTTGCGCAGTTGGAGGCCGCGTTGCGGCGTTCGCGAGTGCGCCATCCGCCGTGAGTGGTCGCTGACCCACGACTTGTCGCACGCTCGCCGCCAAGTAGATCGTTGATGACCGCCATGTTGCGGCGCTTGACGTTGCAGCGTTTTCGCAGCCTGCGGAGCGCCACCGTCGCGTTCGACAACCCGACGTTTCTGGTGGGCCAGAACGGGGCGGGCAAGAGCAACATCGTCGATGCGCTGTCACTGCTGGCGGACGCAATGGCGTTGCCCCTCTCCGCAGTGCTGGACAAGCGTGGTGGCATTGGTGCCGTTGGCCATCGGAGCGCGTCCCGAGGGCGGGTGGCGGATATGGGGCTGCGCGTGGAAATCGAAGGCTTGGTCGGCGTGCGAGAGGCGATGTACGCCTTCGAGGTGCGGGCCACCCAAGGCTATGGCTACAAGGTGCGGTGCGAGCAGTGTCGCTGCGTTGCGGAGGACGGCACGCCAAGTTGGTTCCACCGCGCTCCAAAGACGTTTCGCAGCAACACCAAAACGCACCCGGCGTTGGCGCCAAACGCCTTGGCGCTGCCGCTGGTGGCAGGCGACAAGCGATTCGCGCCGCTGGCGCAGTTCCTCTCGGACATCCAACCCTATCGCATCGATCCGCGGACGTTGCGCGAAATGCAGGATCCGGATGCGGGAGTGCGCCTGCGCAGCGACGGCGGCAACGCGGCCAGCGTGCTCCGCCAGCTGAATCCGGGCGCACGTCGGCATCTACAGGAGTTCTTGCAAACCGTGGTGCCTGGAAAAGTCGAAGTGAAGCCCGACGCGTGCAGAACAAGCTCTCGCTCGAGTTCGCGCAGCAAGGCGAAGGGGCAGCGACCTTAAGACTGGGGGCACACAACATGTCCGATGGCACGCTGCGCACCTTGGGGCTGCTGGCAGCCACGTTTCAGCCCAAGTTGCCGTCCGTGCTGATCGTTGAAGAACCGGAGGCGACGATCCATCCGGGGGCGCTGGGCACGATTTTGGATGTTCTGCGCCACGCCGCCTGCTCGACGCAGACGATTGTCACCACCCACAGCCCAGACATCCTTGAGGCACCATGGATCAAAGACAACCACTTGCGCATCGTGAGTTGGCAAGATGGCGCAACGCGAGTCGCGCCCATCTCCGACGCCACGCGAACCGCGTTGGGCGAACACTTGATGGACGCCGGCGAACTGCTCCGATGCAACGCGCTATTGGCCGCCGACCACGCAGAGGAACAGGCAACGCTATTCGATTCGCCCTAACCCAAGGTCTTGCGAGGTACTGACTCAGTGGGAAGCCGCCGAACAAGGCTGCGAAATCGGCCTTGACGGACGCACGGCAAGCCGCAAGAATGCCTTGCATTCGAGGGACTCAACACGAAGGGAGTACACCATAAACCAAGCCCTCGAACTGTCTCACGAAACAGGACCACCTAGTCTTGACGATGATCGACGAAGACTTTAGCGCGTTCTTCGCTCGGAGTAGCGGTCATTGTGCCCCGCGCCCGTGGCAGTGCGAATTGGCGGCGTCGGCGAGTTGCGGCAGCCGGTTGATCCGCATCCCCACCGGTTTTGGAAAGACGTTGGGCGTGCTCCTGGTCTGGGCGTGGCACCGGGTACGCCACCAGAACGACGACTGGCCGCGGCGCTTGGTCTGGTGCTTGCCAACGAGGGTGCTTGTCGAGCAGATAGAGAGCGAAGTGCGTTCGGTGCTTGAGCGACTCGCGCTGTTGTGGGATGGCCGTGGGCCCCATGACGGCAAAGTCGGCGTCCACTCCGTCATGGGCGGTGCCGACGCCGGCCGCTGGCATCTTCACCCCGAAGCCACCGCCGTGCTGATCGGCACCCAGGACATGCTGCTCTCCCGAGCAGTGAATCGAGGCTACGCGAGCCCGAGGGCGCGCTGGCCCATGGAGTTCGGGCTGTTGAACCAAGACGCCCTGTGGGTGATGGACGAAATACAGCTGCTGGACGTGGGTCTTGCGACCTCGGGGCAGCTGCAGGCATTTCGGAACGAGGACGAACGCGCTGGCAGGATGCTGCGTCCTTGCTTCACATGGTGGATGAGCGCGACTTTGCAGCGCTCTTGGCTGGAGAAGAGCCCGGACACTGCCGAAATGAGCTGCGACTTGGACCCGCATCGGATCGAGCGCGATGATCGGCGTGGAGAACTTTGGGACGACGTGGCCAAGCCAGCGGAGGTCGTCAACTTCGACAATCTGAAGGCGCTTGCCAAGGATGCCTCCAAGCGCCACCTCGAGCGCGGTTGTGGCCAAGAGGGGCCGACGCTGATCGTCCTCAACACTGTAAAGGGTGCGATCGAGACGTGGGTCACGCTGAAGGCGGACAAGGCGCTTGCGGACGCCGGAACGGAGATCCGGTTGGTTCACAGCCGATTTCGTCCCAATGAGCGCGTAGGATGGAGCGAGTTCCTGCGGCCTGCGGCATGTGCCCCCAGAACGAATCGCATCATCGTCGCCACACAAGTGGTGGAGGCCGGCGTGGACGTCTCGGCATCCCTTCTGGTTACCGAACTCGCTCCTTGGACCAGCTTGGTGCAACGATTTGGCCGTTGCGCTCGGTGGAGCGGGTCGGGTCAAGTGGTGGTTGCGGACTTCCACCATGACGGCGACAAGAAGGCCGCGCCCTACTCGAAGGACGAACTCGACGTGGCGCGCGACGCCTGCAAGGCGCTCGCGGATGTCGCGCCCAAGTACCTCGAACGCTTCGAGGAGGAGCACGAGGACTTGCTGCCACGCCTCTATCCGTATGCGCCCAAGCACCTGCTGCTGCGCCACGAGTTGGACGATCTGTTCGATACGTCGCCCGATCTGTCTGGTGCCGACATCGACATCAGCCGCTTCATCCGCGCCGGGGACGAACGCGACCTGCAGGTATTCTGGGCGGAAGTCGGCGACGAAGGCCCGTCGCCCGATGTGAAGCCGAAACGGGGCGAGCTGTGCAGCGTACCGTTTCTTTCAGCCTGCGATTGGTTGTGTAAGCCGAAGTCGGAGCAGCTCAAACCAAAGGTCAGGGCTTGGGTGTGGGACTGGCTGAACCGCGAATGGCGCCAGGCCGCGAGGCGCGACCTGCATCCCGGTCGGACGGTGCTCGTGAAGTGCGGCGTGGGAGGCTACCGCGAAGACCGCGGTTGGGATCCAAGCGCCAAAGAGCCAGTCGTCCCGGTGGCGCCCGATGCGGCGGCCAGCTACGAGTGTCGGTCATGTTGGACGAGGGACGGCGACGGCTGGCGACCCGGCACCCGGCGCACTCGCGCCATTCAACCGGAAGATTATGCGGACGATGCCGAAGACGACGAATCGCTGAGCGCGACGGCCGGCTGGCAGACCATCGCCACCCACGGCCAGCAGGTAGGCGAGGAAGCCGAACGCATCGCCAGCAAGGTCGCTCCCGAGCAAGCTCGGCTGCTGCACTTGGCCGGGCGCTGGCACGATCTCGGCAAGGCGCATCTCGCGTTCCAGAGTTCCATTCGCGCCGACGGCCGCCCCAATCGACATGACATCGCCAAGGCGCCGGACATCGCTTGGCCGTGCAGCAGTCGCAACATGTACTGGATCGACCCCGACGACCAACGGCGCGGGTTCCGCCACGAACTGGCCAGTGTTCTCGGCTTGTTCGGCGTACTGCGAAGACACCAACCGCAGCACGAGGCGCTGCTGGGGCCTTGGCGAGACTGGCTAGCCGCCATGGGCGAGCCGAGGGTGCCTTCGATCGCCGCTCGACATAGCGCGGAACCGCCACCGCCAACTGCCGTCGAACAGGAAATCCTGGATCTGCTCGCCGGCGACTTCGATCTGCTCGCCTATCTTGTTTGCGCCCACCACGGCAAGGTGCGAATGGCGTGGCACGCAAGCCCGGCGGACCAAGACGCCAGCGATTGCCTGCCGCGCATTCGCGGGGTTCGCAGCGGCGATGTGCTGCCGCCGGTTCTATTGGCCGGGTCGGACGGGGAGTGCCACGAGCTGCCGGCGACGGCGCTGGACCTCTCACCATCCGAGGCTGGCTTGAGCCCACGAACGGGCAGAAGTTGGACCGAGCGCGTACTGAACCTCCTCAAGCGCTTCGGCCCCTTCTCGCTGGCTTGGCTTGAAAGCTTGCTTCGGGCTGCCGACCAACGCGCATCGAACGCGATGTGGCAGATTGATAGACTGCTGCACACACAGGACGACGACCGTGGCAGACAACCGTTGGATGGAGGAGGCAGTCGAGCGTTGGCGCAGCCTGGCGGAGGGGGTGTGTCGTGATCTGCGTTCATCGGCTCGACGGCTGCGCCCCAGCGCCCTTGGCACACTACCTCAAGGCCCTTGGCGTTCTGCGGCTGGTGGCGGAGCAGGCTGATGAGAGCGTACGCGGGTGGTGGGATGGGGATCGCTACTGCTTGGCAAGTCAATTAACGCTTGAGCAACTCGTTGCTTTCTTTCTGCATCGATATGCGCCCACGCCGATGCTGGCTCCTTGGAATGGTGCCTCGGGCTTCTTCAAGACGTGGGATGGAAAGAAGAAGGCTCTTCGGAACAGCAAGAACTTTAACGCGGTGAGTGCGATCCGCAAGAGTACGGCAACAAGGTGGCGGCCATACCGCACCGCCATCACTCAGGCGGACGGAGTACTCGACGACATCGCGACCGAGAGGGATGTTGCTGACCTGTCGCCGGGCGAGAGGAAAAATCTGTTGATCATCCCAAGCGACGGCGAGGGTCGGTTTGCGGCTCTCCACAAAACCGACGACAAGACGGACATCCAGAGGAGCCTGCAGCGAGCGCTGCATGCCGTTACGTTTTATCGCAGTGCAATCGTTGACGTCGGAGACGAAAAGCCGGAGTATCCCGATCTGTGGGGCTCTGGAGGTAACGACGGAGCAATGGACTTCACGGCCAGGTACATGGAGAACCTTCAAGTCGTGCTTGATCCTAACAACGTACTACAGTCAAAGGTCTGGCTGGATGCCTGCCTAGGCGCGGGGCCAGTCAAGGGTCTCTTAAGGGGGCAGGCGGGGAAGGTAGGACAATTTCTCCCCGGTGGTGCCGGGGGCGCAAACTCGGTGAACGGGGTTGGCGATCAGAACGACACATTGCTTAATCCGTGGGACTTCGTACTTATGCTAGAGGGCGCGGTGAGTTTCACTTCGCATATGTCCCGGCAGTGTCTCTTGGACCCCTCAAGAGCCGCTTCGCCTTTCGTCGTCAATGCCAGTGGTGCCGCCTACGCGAGTGCATCGCCGACCGAGAAGTCGAGGTACGAGCAGTGGATGCCGTTGTGGTCGCGTCCGCAGTCCTATGCGGAACTGCGGTGGCTGCTCGCTGAGGGACGCGCTCAGATCGGCACCAGAGCGGCAAGAGTGCCGCTAGATGTCGCCCGAGCAGTGAAGCGAATGGGCACCGCGCGAGGAATCCATGCCTTCCAGCGCTATGGCTACATCGAGCGCAATGGGCAATCGAACTTGGCAGTTCCCTTGGGTCGGTTTGGATCGCCGGTCGAGAACTCCGCGTTGCTCGCTTGCATCGACGACCTCGACGACTGGCTGCGTCGCTTGCGTCGGGAAGCGCACGCCCGTGGCGTGCCTTCTAGGCTGGTGATTGCGGAGAAGCGACTTGCGGATGCTCTGCTAGCCGTCACCGAGCATCCGTTGATCCCTAGCGCGTGGCAGAACGTGCTCGTCTGTCTGGTGGATGTCGAAGGGGTCATGAGACAAGGGGTTGGTTTCGATGCGCGACCGGTACCACCTCTGCGCACCGCTTGGGTAGCAGCAAGCGATGACGGAACTCTGGAGCTCAGGCTGGCGATTGCCTTTGCGTTGCAGGCCCGGCGCTTCCGCACGCGGGCCGCTGATCCGATACGCCGGCACTGGCTTCCCCTCCACTCCACGTCGCTGCCGCGTTTCGCCACAAGTGGCGTTGGTTCAGCTGCCAAGCTAGATGTCCCCCAAGGTGTCGTCGTGCATGGTCGGCGAGGCGTCGACGACGCCATCGCCTTGGTGCAGCGGCGATTGGTGGAAGCTTCACAGCGCGGAGACCGGCACTTGCCACTCGTCGCCGCAAAGAACGCGGCGGCTGGGAGAGCCGACCTTGCTGGTCTGCTGGCTGGTGGCGTGGACTTGGACAGAGTCCTGACCCTTGGGCGGGCGTTCATGGCGCTGGATCGCAAGTCCTGGGACGAACACCACGCACCCGTGCCGCTTCCTTCCGACGCCTCCGACTGGCCCGATGACGCTTGGTTGGCCATCCGTCTGTGTGTGCTTCCTTGGCCGCTGCAGTTGCGCAGCGGATTCAAGCTCGATGTCGGCGCGGACCCGTCCCTGGTCCGTCGCCTTGCCGCTGGCGACGCCGAGTCGGCGGTGCGCATCGCCTTGCGGTGCCTTCAAGCAGCCGGCGTTTGCTGCACCGTACGCACTGCTACTGCTTCACCAGAAACCGCGCGATTGTGGGCAGCGGCGCTGGCATTTCCGATCACCAAGGGAACCGCTCGGCGGTTCCTCGGCCAACTGGACCCCAACAAGGAGTGAACGTGGACGACTACTTGAGAGAACTTCAAAGCGCCAAGCGGTTGCTGTTCAAGATTCCCTTGGCGCCTGTGCTTGGCCGCCGATTTCAGCCGACGGGATTCCCGTCCCTTGGCGCAGCAACGTTCCAGACCGGCGATGGCGAGTGCCTGCTGGTGGAGTCCGCGCAGAGCATGGCGAACCACTTGGAATTGACCGTCTGGGACGCGGCCAACCGCGATGTTGAGGAGGAACTGACCGGGCTGTCGCATGTGCGTATCACCCGCGCCGGCAAGTTCTTGACGGACACGGTGCTGGAGTCGCACAGGGTCAACAGTCCTTACCTGCTGACGTCTTCCGATAGGACGTTTCTGGATGTTTTTCTGAAAATGCTCAGGAGCGAACTCGGCGAGAGCACCGTGAACGAAAACGAGGGTTTGGTCGACCTTCACGGACTTGCACGAACCCTTCTTAGGTTCGATTGCGGATCCTTGATACATGGGTGCTTTATTTCCAACCGCAACGTCAAGCTGAATCGGGACGACAGTAAGGGCAAAGCACTGGCTGGCGGTCGCTTGCGTGTCGCACGCGCCCTGTCGGCGTTCATAGAGGCGGACGACGTGCGTGTCGCGGCATCCGGAGGGGTGAAGAACGATCACGTCAATCCGTCGTCGGGGGTTGCCGAGGACGGATTCGGAAATGTCCCCTTCGCCCGCGACGAGTTCACGGCGGAGCGGATCACGCTCTACGTCAATCTCGACCTCGCGCAGATACGCGGCTATGGGCTAGGCGACGACGTGGAGCGGTTGCTCATCCTCCTCGCTCTGTACAAGCTGCGGGCGCTCACTAGCGAAGGAATGCGGTTGCGAACCGCCTGCGATTTGCAGATCGAGGACGACGACATCAAAGCGGCAATGCCGACGGGGTGGGTTCTGCCTTCGCTTGAGGACCTTAAAGGGTGCCTCAAGTCCGCCATCGCCGATTGCAAGGACCGCATGACCGTGACGACCACGACGTTCGAGGACGAACTCAAGAAGCGCAAGGCCGAGGATCAGTCGGAGACGGACGACGCGGACGATCAGGAATAGCGGACCGGCCCCCATGTCCCTGTCGCTTGCATTCCGTTTCGTCGCCGGGCGCTACCACGCGACGCCGTTCGGCCACCACGTCAACGAGGGGCTGATCGAGTGGCCGCCCTCGCCTTGGCGGATCCTTCGCGCACTGATTTCCGTGGGCTATACGTCCGGCGTCTGGGGCAAGGAGGGGCCGTCTTCCGCCGCTCGTGGTTTCATCGAGAAGCTGTCTGCTGAACCCCCAAGCTACCGCCTGCCGCCGGCGCTCGGTGCCCACAGCCGTCACTACATGCCCATCGGCACGCTGAACCCTCAAAAGACCGAAAAGACCACACTGGTCCTCGACACATGGGCACGAGTGGATGACGAGGAGATGGTAGCCAACTGGAGCGATGTGCATTTGCAAGAGGACGAGAGTGCTGTTCTGAACGACCTCGCCCAGTGCTTGAACTATCTTGGGCGCTCGGAGAGCTGGGTCGCCTGCCGAATGATGGGCGAGGGGGAGCAAATGCCGGAGGTCAATTGCTCCCCAGAGGACGCAAGGAGGCCCGGCCGCGGTTGGGAACAGGTCGTTCTCCTTGCACCTGTCGGTGCCGCCGACTACGCAGCTTGGCGAGCGGAGCAGGTCCGCAAAGCGCTGGTCGACTTGCCGCTACCCGCAGGACGCAAGCCGTCCAAGGAGCTTCGCAACCAGCGGGAGAAAGCCGTCGCACCCTTTCCTTGCGACCTGCTGGACTCCTTGCAGAGAGACACCGATTGGTGGCGTTCCTACGGTTGGAACCAGCCACCGGGCAGCCGGCGCGTCTTCTATTGGCGGCCTACCCACGCAATTGCGGTGGGGGCACCCAAGGCGAGACCAAGCACCCCGCCCAAGCGGCGCGTCAAAGCCATGCTTCTCTCCCTCGCCAATGCGAACCGGAACGATCACGCTCTGCCACCGGTCATTAGGACGTTGCCCCAGGCTGAGCTTTTGCACCGAGCGCTGGTCAGCGTCGCCGCCAAGGCGGCCAAGAATGGCCAAGCACCGCCGGAACTTACCGGGCGGGACCAACATCGCAGACCGCTTCAAGGGCCGCACGCGCACGCGCACGTCAACCCTCTCGATCTCGATGGCGATGGCCATCTGGACCACGTTCTCATTTGGGCCACGATGGGGCTTGGCGACGAAGCGCAGGCCGCTATTCGCGCCGTGCGCAGGACGTTCACCAAGGGCGGCATCGAACCGCTGCGTCTCGCGCTGGCGGGAAAAGGCGACCTTCGGGATTTGATTCGATTGCCGGACGAGCATGGACGGCGGCTAGCGGCCATCGTGGGGCCCGCTATGACGTGGCAATCAGCGACCCCTTTCGTCCCGCCGCGCTACCTCAAGGCGCGGGGCAAAAACGCGCTTGACGGGCAGGTGCGCGCGGAATTGCAGTCAAGGGGATTTCCGCAACCTGCGGAGGTGTTGCAGCTCGCCCCCATGCGAGAAGACAACGCGAGTTCCGAGCCTGCCGGCGAAATCAAGTGGTCGCGGTTTCGCCACTTTGTTCTGGCCCGCCGAGCACATGGGCCGACACCGCCAGCGGTCCAAGGATTCGCCATTCGACTGAGGTTCCACGAACCGGTGCGCGGTCTGCTCGCGCTTGGCTATGGATCGCATTTCGGCTTGGGTTTGTTCGGCACGGTTTCTTGAGGCCCATTGATCGGGCAGTCGCCGAGTCCACGCGCCGCGCTTCCGCCGTACAAGGCTTCATTCATGCAAGGAAGCTCCACTGTTCGCCGGCGAAGGTGAGCATTCGTTGTTGGCTGTGGACGTGACAGGACAACCACCGCAACACTCCGGTATCGCCCCGACATATTCGTCACCGTCATCGCAGTTGCAGCAGCCCCTAAACCTAAGCCAAATACCCCTCTTCCTCCCCGTCGCGCACCTCTTCCTCGGACATGCCCAGCCAGTCCGCCAGCACCGCGGCGTTGTCTTCGCCGACTTGCCGGCTGCGGCGGTATTCGTTGCAGGGCGTCTTCTCGAAGTGGAGGGGGAGGCGGTCTGCGTGGGTGGTTTTTTGCACGGGGTGCGGCTCGTCCATCTCGAACAGGAAGCGCGACGCCTTTAGCTGCGGGTCGCGCTCGGCCAAATCCGCGCCGGTTTGCACGACGCCGGCCGGCACGCCGGCCGCTTGGCAGCGTTCCATCACCGCGTCCGCCGTGAGCGTGCGCGTCCAGTCGCTGAGCTTGGCGTCCAGGTGCGCGCACGCCAGCCGTCCTTCCACCGTGGCGAGCGCGCCGTCGCTCGCCCACGCCGGATCGCCCATCACGCGCTTGAGGGCCGTCCAATGCGCGTCCGTCATGCAGGCGATGGCCACCCAGCGCTCGTCCGCCACCGCGTCGGACTTCGCGCCGGCGCAGGGGTAGCAGCCGTGGGGAGCGGCTTTGTCGTAGGGCAGGCGGTTGCCGCGCGGTTCGGCTGCGCGGCCGGTTGCGAAGTAGTCCATCAAGGTGGGGCCGAGCAGGCCCACGCCCTGCTCGAACTGCGACATGTCCACGCGCTGCCCGCGGCCGGTGCGCCGGCGCGCTTCCAGCGCCGCCAAGATGGCGAACGCGCCGTGCAGGCCGGCGCAGTGGTCGTTGTAGGAGAAGCCGATGCCGATGTCTTGCCGGCCGGGCACGCCGGTGAGGTGGGTGAGCCCGGCGAGGGCGTGGATGGTGGGCGCGTAGGTGACGAACTTCGACCACGGGCCGCTGTCGCCCATGCCGGACATTTGCACATACACCACGCCCGGGTTGGCTTTGCGAACGCGCTCGTAGCCCACGCCCCAGCGTTCCAGCACGCCGGCGGAGAAGTTGTCGATCACCACGTCCGCCCGCTCGCAGAGGCGTTTGCAGAGGGCGCGGCTCTCGTCCTTGGCCATGTTGAGCGCCAAGGCGCGCTTGTTGCGGTTCCAGACCACGTAGTAGATGCCGTTCGGAGGGTTCGTGGCGACGCGCGATTCGGAGTTCACCTTCACCACGTCCGCGCCCATGTCGCCCAGGATGCGGGTGGCGAACGGGCCGGCGAGCACATGGGTGAAATCCAGCACGCGCACGCCGTCGAGCGGGCGGACGTTGGGCGGCGTCGCCCGCGGCTTGGCGGCCGGCGCTTGGCGTGGCGCGAAACCGTCCGCCGCTTCGCTCGCGCCGATGCGCCACGGCGTGGCGCTGAAGTGGTAGGGCGCCCCCGGGCCGCGCACCGGCTCGCCGCCGGCAACCGGATAGCGCGTCCACCAATTGCGCGCTTCCAACTGCGGATTCTCCGCCACCTTGTCCACTGGCAGCACCCTGCCGTACGGCGCATGCCGCTCTTGGGCTTCAAAGAACAGGGCTTGCGCTTCCCGCGTGGCCACCCAACCCCGCAGCACCTCCATCAAGCGTTGGATGAGCGCCCTGCGCTTGCCGGGCTCCTGATAGGCCGGATCCAGCAGGTCTTCTTGCGCTTCCTGCTCGATCAGCCACACCAACTGCTGGTCGATGTTCGGCGTGGGCGTGACCATGATGGCGCCGTCCTTGGCCGGCATCACGCAATAGGCGTTGCTCCAATGCAGGCTGCCGCGACGCGGCAACACCGGCCCGTCGGCGTTCACCATGCGCTCGTGGTACCAATAGAACATGAACACATGCTCCAAGCAGGAGGCGATGCACTCGTGGACGGACACGTCCACCCGCTGGCCGTCGCCGCCCGCGCGGACGTGGCGCAAGCCGGCCAGCGCGGCGATGGCGGCGTACGCGCCCGAGAGCACGAAGTTGAGCTCGCCGAACGTCTTGAGGGGCGGCGTTTCCACATCGCCCGTGGTGGCGACCGCGCCGCCCAGCGCGCCAGCGACGAGATCCGGCGCCAGGAAGCGCTTCCACGGGCCGTTCGCGCCGAAGGAGGAGACGTCCACGACGACGAGGCGCGGGTGGCGGCGACGGGCGGCCTGCGCCTGCGCCGCGAACGGTTCGCCGCACACCAGCGCGACGTCCGCTTCCCCGAACAGCCGCGCCAATGTGCTTTCACCCTGGGGCGCGCGCGCGTCCGCCGTGACGAAGCGCCGGTTCGAGGCAAAGAAGGCGTGCCACAACGACGCGCCGTGGCAGAACGGGCCGCGCTGGCGCAGCGGATCGCCACCCGGCGGCACCGGACGCACCACGTCCGCGCCCAAATCCGCCAGCATCTTGGCACCGTAGATGGCGCGCTCGTCCGTGAGATCCAATACGCGCACGCCGCGCAGCGCACCGCTTGCCGTCGACACGTTCCGCCCCCCGCCCGTGCGCACAGCGGCGCATCATAGCCGATGCGCCAAATCCGCGCTGACCGCACTATAATTGCGCGTTCGGCAGGCGCTGGAACCGAGCAAAGCCACCGTCGCCTGCCACGGTGAGAACAATAGGAGGTTGCCGATGACCCGCACCGCGAACGCCGCCGCCCGCGCCTGCCGGGCCCGTGGATCTTGGGGGCTGGCCTGCCTCCTGGTAGCAGGCTTGCCCGTAACGGCTTTCGCCCAAGCCAGCGCCGATCCGGACATCTCGTTCGGCCTGCGCTACCGCTTGGAGCAAGTGCAACAGGACGGCTTCGGGCTGGACGCGATCGGCACCAACGGCCGCGCGCGCGTCACCTTGGACACCGGCCAACGGGGCGCGTTCAACTTTGCCGCGCAGGTGGACTACTCGTTCATCTTGGGCGCGGACGACTTCAACTCCCTGGCCAACGGCAAGACGAACCTGCCGATCATCGCGGACCCGGACGGGCTCGACCTCAACCAAGCGTATGTGCGCTACCAGATGGGCGAGGGCGATAGCAGCACCGCCATTACCGCCGGCCGCCAGCGCATCAACCACGGCAGCCAGCGGCTGCTGGGCGGCGTGGCGTGGCGCAACAACGAGCAGACCTTCGACGCCGTGCGCGTGCAACGCACCGGGCGCGTGGGGTTGGACTACAGCTACGCCTTCAACGTGAACCGCATCTTCGGGCCGGACAACGGCGTGCAGCCCGCCGTGTGGAAAACCAACTCGCACTTCCTGCGCGCCACCTTCAGCCCGATGGGCGAACACGAGCTGGCGGGCTTCGCCTACCTGATCGACTTGGAACACGACAACGCCCGGTACAGCGGCGGCGCGGCAGCCAACTCCAACATGACGTGGGGCTTCGACTACAAGGGTGCCCTGCCCGGCGTGAAGCTCTCCGCCACCGTGGCCTTCCAATCCGACTACGGCGACAACCCCAACTCCTACAACGCCGTGTTCTACGGCGGCGAGGCCGCCTTCGACCTAGCCATGCTGAACGTCACCCTCGGCCACCACACGCTGGGCAGCGACGACGGCCGCCACGCCTTCCGCGCACCGCTCGCCACCCTGCACAAGTGGCAGGGCTGGACGGACAAGTTCCTCGGGACGCCCCCCAAGGGCGTGCGCGACACATGGGTGGCCGCCACCAAGAAGATGCTCGGCTTCACCCTAACCGGCGTGTACCACGACTTCCGCGCCGTTGACGGCGGCGACCGCTACGGCAGCGAACTCGGCGCGTCGCTGGTGTACTCGCCGATGGAGAGGGTGACCCTGCAGGCGAAGGCGGCGCGGTACTTCGCCGACGGCTGGGCAAGCGACACGACGAAGCTCTGGCTGGTGTTCAGCTGGAATATGTGAGGGCGTTTTCTGTTGCGAGTGGGCAGACATGGCGCCGGACCTCTTTCCGGTGCCATCGCCCCGTCGTAACGTCCCATTAGGAACCGCCCCGTGCCCGCCGCGCCCGGCCAATCGAGCGCTCCGGAGAACGAGCCCTTCCAAGCAGCGCTACCGCTGCGGGCCGGCCGGCACGACACCGACACTCCGCTCATTCCCGCCCGGATTCTCAACGAATTCGTCTATTGTCCCCGGCTGGCCTACTTGGAGTGGGTGCAAAAGGAGTGGGATGATTCGTCTGACACCATAGAAGGCAAACATGCCCATCGGCGGGTGGACAAGGGTTCCGGGACACTGCCCGAACCAGGCGAGGAAACGCCGGACGTCAAGGTGGCTCGATCCGTGGAGCTCTCTTCGAAACGCCTTGGCTTGATCGCGAAAATCGACTTGGTGGAGAGCGACAACGGGAGCGTCACACCCGTTGACTTCAAGCGCGGCAAGAGGCCGCACATCGCCCGACAGGCTTACGATCCCGAACGTGTGCAGTTGTGTGCCCAAGGGTTGCTGTTGCGGGAGCATGGGTATCGGTGCTCAGCGGGGATTCTCTACTTTGTGGGTTCCCGCGACCGCGCTCGTATTCCTTTTGACGACGAGCTGCAATCCTTGACGCGCGAATCGCTGCAGCAGTTGCGGACGCTGGTTCGTGGCGGTCAAGTGCCACCACCGTTGGAGGACAGCCCCAAGTGTCCGCGCTGCTCCTTGGTGGGCATCTGCCTGCCGGACGAAACCAATTGGCTGCGGGAGAACCAAGACAAGGTTCGGCCGATCAGCGTTCGCCACATCCGCGCTCTGCCGCTGTATGTGCAAACGCACCGGGCCAAGGTGGCAAAGGCGGGAGAGCGCTTGGTCATCACGAAAGACGACGCCGAACCGGTCTACGCGCGCATCGCGGACACTTCACAACTGGTCGTCATGGGAAACGCCTATGTGACGACGCCGACGTTGCACGAGTTGATGCGCCGGAACATCCCCATCACTTGGCAGTCGTATGGTGGCTGGTTTCTTGGCCACACCGTCGGTTCGGGTCATGCCAACGTGGAGCTCAGAACCGCGCAGTATCGCGGCTCTTTCGACGACCAAGTGTGTCTTAAGCTGGCGCGTGGCTGGGTGCATGCGAAGATCCGCAACAGCCGCACGTTGCTTCGGCGCAACTGGCGATCGGATGAAGACGTTACCTCCGCTTTGGTGGACATGAAACGCTTGGCCGACCAAGCGCGGCGCGTTCGAGACGTTGGCCGTTTGCTCGGTGTTGAAGGGGCGGCGGCAGCCTGTTATTTCCGGCACTTCGACCGGATGCTCAAGCGGACCGAACGTATCGGCGAGTTCGACATGCATGGTCGCAATCGGCGACCGCCCATGGACCCGATCAACGCCCTGCTCTCCTTCGGCTACGCGATGCTCACACGCGCATGGGTCGTAACGCTCTCTTCCGTTGGATTCGATCCGTACCGCGGGTTCTTTCATCAACCTCGCTTTGGGCGGCCCGCGTTGGCGTTGGACATGATGGAGCCGTTTCGCCCGCTGCTTGTGGACTCGGCCGTCGTGACAGCCGTCAACAACGGAGAGGTCCGTCCGACGGATTTCGTGCGCACGCCCGTGGGTGTAAATCTCTCCGACACTGGCCGCAAGCGGTTCATCCGAACATTGGAGAGACGGATGGCGCAGGAAGTGATCCACCCGTTGTTCGGCTATCGCGTAGAGTACCGGAGGCTGTTGGAGATGCAGGCGCGGCTACTCGGCCGGTTTCTTCTTGGCGAGGTGGGAGACTACCCCAACTTCCTTACACGGTGACGGGCCCGATAGTGACCACCAGACACGACGAGAAGCTCTATTTCGTTGCCTACGACATCGCCGACCCCAAGCGCTGGAGAGCGATTTACAAGACGATGCACGGGTACGGGGACTGGGTTCAACTCTCGCTCTTCCAGTGCCGGTTGACGGACGTTCGCCACGCTGAGCTCATCGCCGACTTGGATACGCTGATCCACCACAAAGAAGACCATGTGGTCATCGTGGACTTGGGGCCGGCGGAGCGCGTCGAGCCAAAAGTCGTTTCTCTTGGGAAGCGGGGCTACACACCAGTGGACAACACGCCTACCATTGTGTAAGTGTTGCCGAAGGACGCGAGGGGTCCGGTGGCGACACTCAACCTATGGACCACTCGTGCCCCGATAAGTTCTTTAATAATCAAAGTGTTATTGTCTGTCGCACGAGCGACGGATGCGCTGGTTGCTACGCCGAGCTACGAGGACTTGGCACAACTCGCAAGTTGTGGCTAAGGTGCTCTGTGGACAGCGTGTGGCGGCCTAGCGGTTTTCCCCCGCATTCGTGCGGGGGCCTCATTGAAGCGTCTCACACGCTAGCGAGTGCCGGTGGCGGATGGCCGGTTTTCCCCCGCATTCGTGCGGGGGCCTCATTGAAGCCGGTCAACACCGCAAGCCGGAGACGGCGCGTTGCAGAGTTTTCCCCCGCATTCGTGCGGGGGCCTCATTGAAGCATGCAGGACAAACTCAACCACACGGTGGCTCTTGCCTGTTTTCCCCCGCATTCGTGCGGGGGCCTCATTGAAGCCCGCATATGAAATGGCGGAAAACGACCGGGTGCAGGTTTTCCCCCGCATTCGTGCGGGGGCCTCATTGAAGCGTCTCTTCGTCTGCATTGCCTTGTCCCTCCCGAAGTGTTTTCCCCCGCATTCGTGCGGGGGCCTCATTGAAGCAAGCGCAACCAGATGTCTTTTTGGCTGAGCCACCTCGTTTTCCCCCGCATTCGTGCGGGGGCCTCATTGAAGCGGGTGCCCCACCACGATGGGCGCCTCGTGCAGCTCGTTTTCCCCCGCATTCGTGCGGGGGCCTCATTGAAGCACCCTGACCGCGACGCGCAGGCGGTCGCCGAGATCGAGTTTTCCCCCGCATTCGTGCGGGGGCCTCATTGAAGCTCGCATCTCAACCCGTGTTTAGCAGCAGCAGTAGCATGTTTTCCCCCGCATTCGTGCGGGGGCCTCATTGAAGCGGAGCGGACAAAAATCATCTCGACGCCCTCGCCGTCGTTTTCCCCCGCATTCGTGCGGGGGCCTCATTGAAGCGTTTTTACAAAACCGGATCATTGCTCGACTGACCGGGTTTTCCCCCGCATTCGTGCGGGGGCCTCATTGAAGCCGGGACGCGGTGCCTCGCGTGCTCGATCCGGCCGATGTTTTCCCCCGCATTCGTGCGGGGGCCTCATTGAAGCGAATACGGGTGCGGCGGCGGCGATACGGGCTGCCGCGGTTTTCCCCCGCATTCGTGCGGGGGCCTCATTGAAGCGGCGCGCTGGTGCGCGAGATCGAGGAGATCCGCAAGTTTTCCCCCGCATTCGTGCGGGGGCCTCATTGAAGCACCGGCGCCACCACCCCCCAGGAGGTCCGCGCACGCAGTTTTCCCCCGCATTCGTGCGGGGGCCTCATTGAAGCCGGTCCAGCCGCCGCCGCTCGACGCGCGCCAGCGTCGTTTTCCCCCGCATTCGTGCGGGGGCCTCATTGAAGCCCTGGAAGACGCTCGGCCTGGACAGCACCATGACGGTTTTCCCCCGCATTCGTGCGGGGGCCTCATTGAAGCTCGTCCTCCAGTTCCTTGATGCGTTGGCGGGCGTCGTTTTCCCCCGCATTCGTGCGGGGGCCTCATTGAAGCTTCCGCGCTTCAAGGCACCACGCGCACAGAACATCAGTTTTCCCCCGCATTCGTGCGGGGGCCTCATTGAAGCGAGACGGCGCTTGCCGAAGTGTTGAAGGCGAACAACGTTTTCCCCCGCATTCGTGCGGGGGCCTCATTGAAGCTCGGTGCGCTTGGGCCACAGTTTCACGCCAACACCGTTTTCCCCCGCATTCGTGCGGGGGCCTCATTGAAGCCCCAGGAGGAACATCGCCCTGGCCGGACGCGCCGCCGTTTTCCCCCGCATTCGTGCGGGGGCCTCATTGAAGCCTGCTAGGGCGCAACGCCCTACCTACGGCTTCGATGGTTTTCCCCCGCATTCGTGCGGGGGCCTCATTGAAGCGCGTTGGTGGTTATCACGGCGGCAAGCATGATGGTGTTTTCCCCCGCATTCGTGCGGGGGCCTCATTGAAGCCTCGTATCCGTGCGGGCAAGGCGCATGATGGTCTGGTTTTCCCCCGCATTCGTGCGGGGGCCTCATTGAAGCCCGCCGGGGTCCACCAGCACCACGGACAGCACCGCCCGGTTTTCCCCCGCATTCGTGCGGGGGCCTCATTGAAGCCGGTGACCCCCGCAAGCCGGAGACGGCGCGTTGCAGTTTTCCCCCGCATTCGTGCGGGGGCCTCATTGAAGCTCTTGGGGTTGCGGCGAACCACGATGGGCCTACATGGTTTTCCCCCGCATTCGTGCGGGGGCCTCATTGAAGCGATGGCGTTGAAGTGGGCCGCGTTCGGAAGGATGGCGTTTTCCCCCGCATTCGTGCGGGGGCCTCATTGAAGCAACCAGGCGATACAGGCGCTCGCGCCTTCGGGCGAGTTTTCCCCCGCATTCGTGCGGGGGCCTCATTGAAGCCGCGGCCAGCTCGGGGAGCGTCTGCCCGGCACAATCCGTTTTCCCCCGCATTCGTGCGGGGGCCTCATTGAAGCGCCCACGTGCCGGCGAACCAGCCGCCAGTGCTGGCGGTTTTCCCCCGCATTCGTGCGGGGGCCTCATTGAAGCACTTCCCGCAGATCGCCCCAATAACGCTGTTTGTGGTTTTCCCCCGCATTCGTGCGGGGGCCTCATTGAAGCAAGGTCATTGTCTCGAATCCTGAGAGTGTCAGTGCGGTTTTCCCCCGCATTCGTGCGGGGGCCTCATTGAAGCGTTTCTCCTGTGGTTGGTTGGTGGTGTTGGCCGCGGGTTTTCCCCCGCATTCGTGCGGGGGCCTCATTGAAGCGTGCTCGAGGTGGAGGCGCTGTCGCTCAGCCAGATCGTTTTCCCCCGCATTCGTGCGGGGGCCTCATTGAAGCGCCGTCCGCACCTGCGAGCGGTTGACGCGGCGCCAGGTTTTCCCCCGCATTCGTGCGGGGGCCTCATTGAAGCATCTGCCAGTCCAGGGCAGGGTCCACGAACCGGCCGGTTTTCCCCCGCATTCGTGCGGGGGCCTCATTGAAGCGTCCGCTCGAAAACCGCGACCGACACGCTGCCGGCGGTTTTCCCCCGCATTCGTGCGGGGGCCTCATTGAAGCGCGGACGCCCAGCAGCCGGTCGGCGAGGCGCCGCAGCGTTTTCCCCCGCATTCGTGCGGGGGCCTCATTGAAGCGAGATTGTCGGCGCCAAAGTCGTATTCGCCGACAATGTTTTCCCCCGCATTCGTGCGGGGGCCTCATTGAAGCCCGCGAGCGCCACCGGCCTGAGGCCCTTGACCGCCGGTTTTCCCCCGCATTCGTGCGGGGGCCTCATTGAAGCGGCTATCCAGGCTTCGTGGCGGCCGAGGTAGTCCGTGTTTTCCCCCGCATTCGTGCGGGGGCCTCATTGAAGCAACTGCATCGTTTTCCCTCCTTCAGGGCCCGGGTTCGTTTTCCCCCGCATTCGTGCGGGGGCCTCATTGAAGCGTCGTCGTCGGCGCTGGTCTGCTCAGGGCCCCGATGTTTTCCCCCGCATTCGTGCGGGGGCCTCATTGAAGCGCGCCGGGCGGCCCGTCGTCGCCGTCCGGCTCCGCGTGTTTTCCCCCGCATTCGTGCGGGGGCCTCATTGAAGCGACCACGCCGACGACCGCTTCACGTTCGTCTTCGGGTGTTTTCCCCCGCATTCGTGCGGGGGCCTCATTGAAGCGGCATTTGGAGTGCTCGCACAGGTGTGTGCGAGCGAGTTTTCCCCCGCATTCGTGCGGGGGCCTCATTGAAGCGAGAAGGGCAAGGCGTGGCTGGACAAGCAAGTTAGGTTTTCCCCCGCATTCGTGCGGGGGCCTCATTGAAGCAGGAGTACACGGAAGCGGTCGAATGGCTCATTGGCGTTTTCCCCCGCATTCGTGCGGGGGCCTCATTGAAGCCTGTTCACTTGCGGGTTTCCACAGGGCCCAACGGCGGTTTTCCCCCGCATTCGTGCGGGGGCCTCATTGAAGCATCATGCGGACCCAGCCGGCGCCGATGACGATGTTGCGTTTTCCCCCGCATTCGTGCGGGGGCCTCATTGAAGCTGGGCGCGCGCGCCGTCGCCGCTGTAGACGGTCGCCCGTTTTCCCCCGCATTCGTGCGGGGGCCTCATTGAAGCCTTGGCGTTGGACAGTTGATCGCGGTGACGACCTTTGTTTTCCCCCGCATTCGTGCGGGGGCCTCATTGAAGCGATTATCGCCGCGAGCTTGAACAATATGGAGCCGCGCGTTTTCCCCCGCATTCGTGCGGGGGCCTCATTGAAGCCCGACGTCGCGCCCGCCCTCGATCACCCGCCATCCGGTTTTCCCCCGCATTCGTGCGGGGGCCTCATTGAAGCTCGGCCGCCGAGTTCGGGGGGCGTTCGATCACCGGGTGTTTTCCCCCGCATTCGTGCGGGGGCCTCATTGAAGCCGGGACGTGGTGCCTCGCGTGCTCGATCCGGCCGATTGTTTTCCCCCGCATTCGTGCGGGGGCCTCATTGAAGCTTCGGGGGGTTGGCGACAGTCACTTGGGGTTTCGGCGTTTTCCCCCGCATTCGTGCGGGGGCCTCATTGAAGCTTGTCGACGCGGCACAGCACCTATCCCGACATGCTGGTTTTCCCCCGCATTCGTGCGGGGGCCTCATTGAAGCTTTCTTGTCGTCCAGCTCCGATGGAGACGCCACCCGTTTTCCCCCGCATTCGTGCGGGGGCCTCATTGAAGCAAAGCCAGTACAGGTCTGGCTTGCTAACCACCACGGAGTTTTCCCCCGCATTCGTGCGGGGGCCTCATTGAAGCGTTATGCCAGCGTAGCTAGCATTCCGGTGGGCGCAAAGTTTTCCCCCGCATTCGTGCGGGGGCCTCATTGAAGCGGCATGGCGAACCCGAACCGCTACTACTTCGATGCGGTTTTCCCCCGCATTCGTGCGGGGGCCTCATTGAAGCAAGATGGACTAGGGAGGATTGAACGATGGGCAGCAAGTTTTCCCCCGCATTCGTGCGGGGGCCTCATTGAAGCGCCGTGCTGCCCGTGGTTATCGTCACGTCCGTCCCGTTTTCCCCCGCATTCGTGCGGGGGCCTCATTGAAGCGGCGTCGAGTCGCGCGACACGCTCCCCGATGGGTGGGTTTTCCCCCGCATTCGTGCGGGGGCCTCATTGAAGCCGCCATCTGAAAGAGTGCCATCTGCGCTCCCACGTCGTTTTCCCCCGCATTCGTGCGGGGGCCTCATTGAAGCAGCCAATGCCGCAACAACCCGTACGCGCGCGTGTCGCGGTTTTCCCCCGCATTCGTGCGGGGGCCTCATTGAAGCCTCCGCATGATCTAGTGAGGGGCGTCCCCCGCGAGGGGTTTTCCCCCGCATTCGTGCGGGGGCCTCATTGAAGCCTGCCGAAGTTTCCATTCTGCATGGCGAGCGTTCTGGTTTTCCCCCGCATTCGTGCGGGGGCCTCATTGAAGCCAAGTCCTCGCAGGCCCTGAATATCGCGCCCGTCACGTTTTCCCCCGCATTCGTGCGGGGGCCTCATTGAAGCGTCTTCGTGCAGCGTGAGACCCGGACTCACCGGCAAGGTTTTCCCCCGCATTCGTGCGGGGGCCTCATTGAAGCGGCCTACATGGTGTTGAAGCGAGCGTAGGGCGTTGCGTTTTCCCCCGCATTCGTGCGGGGGCCTCATTGAAGCACCACCGGCGGGGTGGCGCCGAGGAATCCGACGTGGCGGTTTTCCCCCGCATTCGTGCGGGGGCCTCATTGAAGCCAAGAACCGCGGCCGCGGCGATCCCAACGGGGCATGCCGTTTTCCCCCGCATTCGTGCGGGGGCCTCATTGAAGCTGTCCATACCAAAGTCGAGTCTAAAGTAATCAGCACGTTTTCCCCCGCATTCGTGCGGGGGCCTCATTGAAGCTGTCCGCCGGCGTGAACAGCGACTGGCCGAACGCGAGGTTTTCCCCCGCATTCGTGCGGGGGCCTCATTGAAGCGGGTCTGGTCGCTTTGAGCAATGCGACCGGCATCGCGGTTTTCCCCCGCATTCGTGCGGGGGCCTCATTGAAGCTGCGGGGATTGACAACTCGTTCCGCCGCTTGCCGCGCAGTTTTCCCCCGCATTCGTGCGGGGGCCTCATTGAAGCAGCGCGCGCGAGCTGGACGAGGTCGGCGAGGAGCGGTTTTCCCCCGCATTCGTGCGGGGGCCTCATTGAAGCACCTGACCTCCCTGTAGCCGTCCAAGTGCTTCTCCAAGTTTTCCCCCGCATTCGTGCGGGGGCCTCATTGAAGCGCGCCCGCGTACCGCAGCCAGGCGACGAGTTCGTTGTTGTTTTCCCCCGCATTCGTGCGGGGGCCTCATTGAAGCGCGAACCATGGTGCTCACCGCCGACAGGCGCGAGCGGAGTTTTCCCCCGCATTCGTGCGGGGGCCTCATTGAAGCGCCGGCGCCGTCAAGGCGGCCGGCGAGGCGGTGGAGGTTTTCCCCCGCATTCGTGCGGGGGCCTCATTGAAGCGACGCCTCCGGCCGCCGGCCGCAGCTGGAGGCCGTGTTTTCCCCCGCATTCGTGCGGGGGCCTCATTGAAGCGCCACCGCCGCCGACGCGGCGCCGAAAAGCGGCACCGTTTTCCCCCGCATTCGTGCGGGGGCCTCATTGAAGCGACAGCGGCGTTCGCCGGTTCCACGGGCTGGTTTGCCGTTTTCCCCCGCATTCGTGCGGGGGCCTCATTGAAGCAGGTAGGGGCGCGTGTCGCCGTTCGCCATCGCGTCCGTTTTCCCCCGCATTCGTGCGGGGGCCTCATTGAAGCACGAGCGTTCTGTGCAACGTCATAGCGCACAACGCCCGTTTTCCCCCGCATTCGTGCGGGGGCCTCATTGAAGCAGCTCGCAAACGCGCTTGATCTGCGTCGCCAGCTCCTGTTTTCCCCCGCATTCGTGCGGGGGCCTCATTGAACCCTATTGTTGCAGTTTGAGGTCACCCGAGGTTGGAGAAATGCGGTGATTTGCTTAGTAGGCTTTGAGGGCGGTGTGGTTGCCGGTCAAGGTCACTGGCAGTGAGGTTGTCCGGGTGGCCGACTTTCGGGCATCCGCGGGACCCGGAAGCGATTGCCCTGTTGTTTTCGGGAACGAAAAAAGCGGTCTCCTTTGGTACGATGTCGCTGTGTGGAACAAACATCGAAGGAGACCGCCGAAGTGAATCGTATCAGGAAAGAAGTCAGCGGCAAAACCGCAAGCGCGCTGGAAATCCGGTTCGAGCCCCAGAGCCTCACGTCGCACGCCGGCCTGGTGGTGTTCCAGCGCCTGTTCTCGCGCCTCCAACTGAAGGAGCGGCTGCGCGGCTGCTTTCGGCACGAGTCGGGACGGCGCGCCTACGCGCCGCACGTGGTGACGCTGCTGCTGGTGGTGCATCTGCTGCTCGGCTGCCGCGAGCTGCGCGACATGGCGCGCTACCGGAACGACGAGGCGGTGCGGCGCGCGGTCGGTCTGCGGCGGCTGCCGGACGTGTCGACGGTGTCGCGGGCGCTGTCGGACGTGGACGCGCGCGGCGCCGACCGGGTGCGGGCGCTGTCGCGGGACATGGCGCTGGAGCGGCTGCGCGCGCTGGGGCCGCGGCGGGTCACGGTGGACTTCGACGGCACGGTGCTGGCGACGCGGCGGCTGGCGGAAGGTTCGGCGGTGGGCTACAACCCGGGCAGGAAGGGCGAGCGCAGCTACTGGCCGCTGTTCGCCACCGTGGCGCAGACTGGCCAAACGCTCGACCTGCTGCATCGGCCGGGCAACGTGGCGGACTCCACGGGAGCTGTTGATTTCATTGGCGAAAGCATGGAGCGGCTGCGCGCCGCGCTGCCGCGCGCCCGCCTGGAGACGCGCATGGACTCGGCGTTCTTCGACGGCGGGCTGCTGGACGAGCTGGAGCGGCGCGGCGTCGACTACTCGGTGTCCGTGCCGTTCGCCCGCTTCGCCGACCTCAAGGCGGCGGTCGAGGGCCGCCGCCTCTGGCGCCGCGCCGGCCCCGGCCTGGCGTTCTTCGAGCCGCGCTGGAAGCCCGCCAGCTGGGATGGCCGCCGCCGCGTGGTCGTCGTCCGCCGCCGCGTTCCGGCGCGCCGCAAGGAGCCTCTCCAACTCGACCTGTTCGAGCCCCGCGAGCACGGCTTCGAGTTCAAGGCCGTCGTCACCAACAAGCGCGTCCGCGCCCGCGCCGTCGCGCTGTTCCACGAAGGCCGCGGCACCCAGGAGGCGACGTTCGCCGAACTCAAGTCCCAATGCGGACTCGGCTACGCGCCCAGCCGCAAGGAAGCCGCCAACCGGCTCTTCTCCCTCGCCGCCGTGCTCGCCCACAACCTCGGCCGCGAACTCCAAATGGCCACCCGAGCGCCTCTCCGGAGCACCACCGCCAAACGCTCCCCGCTCTGGGCCTTCGCCCAATTGCGAACGATGCGCAACGACTTCCTGCTTCGCGCCGGCCGATTCCTCAACCGCGCCGGAAAACCCGTCCTTTCCATCATGAGCGACGACAAGGCGGAAACCGTCATGTCCGAATACCTTGCCGCCCTCGCCACATAGTTCGGCAAAAACCTGCAACAATAGGGTGAAGCAACGCGCTTGCTCCGGCGCTTGCGCTTGCTCCGGCGGTTTTCCCCCGCATTCGTGCGGGGGCCTCATTGAAGCGCGGCGGACAGTTTGTTTGTTTTCAACCCTTCCGCAGTTTTCCCCCGCATTCGTGCGGGGGCCTCATTGAAGCGCGTACAACCGCGCGCGACCGCATGCGCGCGTCCCCGGTTTTCCCCCGCATTCGTGCGGGGGCCTCATTGAAGCGGATGGGGCGATTACATCATCATCCTCGCAAGAGGAGTTTTCCCCCGCATTCGTGCGGGGGCCTCATTGAAGCGAAGCAACTGCTTGCAGCAGTCATGGACGCCCCGCCGTTTTCCCCCGCATTCGTGCGGGGGCCTCATTGAAGCCATACCTACGCCGCGTTTCGCCGGCGTCCTGCTCTTGTTTTCCCCCGCATTCGTGCGGGGGCCTCATTGAAGCCTCTTGGTCCGCGACACGTCCTCGGCGCGCTCCTTCGTTTTCCCCCGCATTCGTGCGGGGGCCTCATTGAAGCTAGAGATTTCCTAAAATGATAGTAAAAAACAAAATCGTTTTCCCCCGCATTCGTGCGGGGGCCTCATTGAAGCGACGCGCTCGGCAGCTGCTGCGTCCACGCCGTGTACTGTTTTCCCCCGCATTCGTGCGGGGGCCTCATTGAAGCCGTCCAGCGCTCGGCCCACGTCGTCGCCTCGCCCCGTTTTCCCCCGCATTCGTGCGGGGGCCTCATTGAAGCGGCAGGCCGAACGACAACGCCGCCCTCCGGGCCGACGTTTTCCCCCGCATTCGTGCGGGGGCCTCATTGAAGCACGCTGTTCATGCGGGTGGCGTTCTCGCACACCGAGGTTTTCCCCCGCATTCGTGCGGGGGCCTCATTGAAGCGCCGGATTCGTAGCGTTCGCGCATGGTTTCAACCGCCGTTTTCCCCCGCATTCGTGCGGGGGCCTCATTGAAGCACGTTGTGGCGGGAGGCGTGGCGGTGCGGGCGCCTGGTTTTCCCCCGCATTCGTGCGGGGGCCTCATTGAAGCCCGGTCAACCAGTTCGACGCGTTCGCCGCCGGCTCGGTTTTCCCCCGCATTCGTGCGGGGGCCTCATTGAAGCACCACGTTGACGTTCTTGAGGCGGAGCGCGGACGCGGGTTTTCCCCCGCATTCGTGCGGGGGCCTCATTGAAGCGGCCTGTCGCCGCAGGAGCAGGTGCTGCTCGGCGGGTTTTCCCCCGCATTCGTGCGGGGGCCTCATTGAAGCGGCGTCGCGCCCGTGCGTTCGGCGTGACGCCGTATCGTTTTCCCCCGCATTCGTGCGGGGGCCTCATTGAAGCGCGTCCCCTCACCACCACGGATTCGGGGTGTACCGGTTTTCCCCCGCATTCGTGCGGGGGCCTCATTGAAGCAACGGGCAACACGCGCGGCGCGCAGCGCCGCCGTCGGTTTTCCCCCGCATTCGTGCGGGGGCCTCATTGAAGCCCCTAGCCGCCGCCGAGGATGGCCGCCGCCGCCAAAAGTTTTCCCCCGCATTCGTGCGGGGGCCTCATTGAAGCGGGGGTGAAAATGTCCAAGCCTTGGGAAGCCCACGGGGTTTTCCCCCGCATTCGTGCGGGGGCCTCATTGAAGCGCCGCCGTCGCCGATGGTTGGGCGGAACACTGCCAAGTTTTCCCCCGCATTCGTGCGGGGGCCTCATTGAAGCGCCGCCGCGACGTGCAGCTCCGCGCCGTCCCACGCCGGTTTTCCCCCGCATTCGTGCGGGGGCCTCATTGAAGCGACGTCGACGAGGCCGGGGTGGTGGCGTCCAGCCTGTTTTCCCCCGCATTCGTGCGGGGGCCTCATTGAAGCCACCAACGCGCCCCGTCGTCGACGGCGTACTCGAACGTTTTCCCCCGCATTCGTGCGGGGGCCTCATTGAAGCGCCGATCTGGGCGCCGGGTGTTCCAGGCGACCGAAGCGTTTTCCCCCGCATTCGTGCGGGGGCCTCATTGAAGCACGCACGGCGGACGCGTGGAGTACATTGTCCATCCCGTTTTCCCCCGCATTCGTGCGGGGGCCTCATTGAAGCGTCGCGTCGAACGCGCGACTGGGGCACGATGTAGTCCGTTTTCCCCCGCATTCGTGCGGGGGCCTCATTGAAGCTGCCGGTGGCGGACGGCGGCAGCGAGACCGATCCGCGTTTTCCCCCGCATTCGTGCGGGGGCCTCATTGAAGCCGCACTTGGCTTGAGTACCACGACGAAACCTTGCGGGTTTTCCCCCGCATTCGTGCGGGGGCCTCATTGAAGCAACCTGTCCTGCAGGTTGGCGATCACGTCGTCCTTGTTTTCCCCCGCATTCGTGCGGGGGCCTCATTGAAGCAACCGTGCCCACAGCGTGCATACGCACCCCATCGCTAGTTTTCCCCCGCATTCGTGCGGGGGCCTCATTGAAGCGCGGCGGACCGTGTGGCGCTGGAGCGCCAGATCACGTTTTCCCCCGCATTCGTGCGGGGGCCTCATTGAAGCGGCGGCGGCGGCGGGTCGATCGTCTACGACGATTTGTTTTCCCCCGCATTCGTGCGGGGGCCTCATTGAAGCAGCCTCTCTGACTTCGCCCGCCACTGCGTCGCCCAGGTTTTCCCCCGCATTCGTGCGGGGGCCTCATTGAAGCGATGAGCTCCCGCGTGTTTCTGCCCATGCCTTCCGCCGTTTTCCCCCGCATTCGTGCGGGGGCCTCATTGAAGCGTTGCGCTTGAACCACACGATCCAGTACAGCTGGTGGTTTTCCCCCGCATTCGTGCGGGGGCCTCATTGAAGCCAGCTCACGGCCGGCGTCGAGGAGCCCGGCGGCGCGTTTTCCCCCGCATTCGTGCGGGGGCCTCATTGAAGCCCTTCTCCGCCCGGATTTCACCGGGTTGTAGTACGGCGTTTTCCCCCGCATTCGTGCGGGGGCCTCATTGAAGCGCCGACGGCGTTGCGCCGCAGGCAGTCTGGGAAGAGCCGTTTTCCCCCGCATTCGTGCGGGGGCCTCATTGAAGCGACTCCCCGGCCCGCCACCATTCGACTTCCGCGGCCGTTTTCCCCCGCATTCGTGCGGGGGCCTCATTGAAGCAGGAAATTACGCGGCGCGCCCGGAAGGACTCGAACGTTTTCCCCCGCATTCGTGCGGGGGCCTCATTGAAGCGCAGGAACTCGAACGCCAGGTGCTGTACTCGTTCATCGTTTTCCCCCGCATTCGTGCGGGGGCCTCATTGAAGCGAGCGTGTGTCGGGCGGTGGCCGGGCGTGTGTCGGGGTTTTCCCCCGCATTCGTGCGGGGGCCTCATTGAAGCGATTGGTCTTGGGCTACGGGAACGCTCTAGTGGCGCGTTTTCCCCCGCATTCGTGCGGGGGCCTCATTGAAGCTCCAGGAAATCGACCGGAGGCCTCCCCTCCCGCTCCGTTTTCCCCCGCATTCGTGCGGGGGCCTCATTGAAGCTCGAACGTGACGGGCACGGGGTTCACGGTGTCCTGGTTTTCCCCCGCATTCGTGCGGGGGCCTCATTGAAGCGTCGGCGGTGTAAAGTTTGAGCAGTTGCCCTGCGCCAGTTTTCCCCCGCATTCGTGCGGGGGCCTCATTGAAGCGCGTTGCTGCCAGTAGGCGCGTTGCCGGAAGGTGGGTTTTCCCCCGCATTCGTGCGGGGGCCTCATTGAAGCGACGTCGGGTCCCGGCTTGGGCATGTCGATGTCCACGTTTTCCCCCGCATTCGTGCGGGGGCCTCATTGAAGCTCGCGCGCCGCCTCCGGCGTCTCGGCCCGCACGTCGAGTTTTCCCCCGCATTCGTGCGGGGGCCTCATTGAAGCGCGAACAGATGCGGCGCGCCGGTGACCGCGGCGGCCAAGTTTTCCCCCGCATTCGTGCGGGGGCCTCATTGAAGCGAGTTCAAGGCGTCCGTGGACGTGCGGGCCGCCGTGGTTTTCCCCCGCATTCGTGCGGGGGCCTCATTGAAGCCGCCTCCCCACCGCGCTGGCGAGCGCCCACGCCTTCGTTTTCCCCCGCATTCGTGCGGGGGCCTCATTGAAGCGGGGCGCCGCTGGTCGACCTGCTGCATCTGTTCGGTTGTTTTCCCCCGCATTCGTGCGGGGGCCTCATTGAAGCGTCCTGGTTGGCGACTTCGTCGTCGCTGACGTCGATGTTTTCCCCCGCATTCGTGCGGGGGCCTCATTGAAGCGCGGATACCCATCGAGGTATCTCCTCTGTGGTTGGGTTTTCCCCCGCATTCGTGCGGGGGCCTCATTGAAGCTCGTCGACGCGCGGTTGAGCATGAGCGGTCATTCCAGTTTTCCCCCGCATTCGTGCGGGGGCCTCATTGAAGCATCAGGGCGTTCGCGCGCGAGTGGCTCCGCGCGCTGAGTTTTCCCCCGCATTCGTGCGGGGGCCTCATTGAAGCAACATGTTCTCGCTGTTCGGCTGCGCCACGCCTCCCCGTTTTCCCCCGCATTCGTGCGGGGGCCTCATTGAAGCCTCATCTGCTGCCGACCGTACCGCAAAAGCGTGGCAAGGTTTTCCCCCGCATTCGTGCGGGGGCCTCATTGAAGCGCGGGTTGCTCTCCAACGGCGAACCAAACGTATGGAGTTTTCCCCCGCATTCGTGCGGGGGCCTCATTGAAGCGGCCACCGGCAAGTAGGCCGTATCTGGCAGGAAGCCGTTTTCCCCCGCATTCGTGCGGGGGCCTCATTGAAGCGCACTGACTGCTACAGGATTGAGCAATGACCTTGCTGTTTTCCCCCGCATTCGTGCGGGGGCCTCATTGAAGCTCCGTGACGCGATGGCCGCGTTCCGCGGCGAGGTAACCGTTTTCCCCCGCATTCGTGCGGGGGCCTCATTGAAGCGAGGAGCTGACGCCGGCGGAGCACAAGCGGTATCTCGTTTTCCCCCGCATTCGTGCGGGGGCCTCATTGAAGCGCACTCGACCGTGCGCTGCTGCTGAGCGCGAGAGATGTTTTCCCCCGCATTCGTGCGGGGGCCTCATTGAAGCGTCGGCGCCGCCGACGTCGCCGTCCCCGCGAACACCGTTTTCCCCCGCATTCGTGCGGGGGCCTCATTGAAGCACGATCTCGGAGCCGGTGGGCGGGAACCTGCGGCAGCGTTTTCCCCCGCATTCGTGCGGGGGCCTCATTGAAGCGTGATCCGCCGCGGCGATGGCACTATCGACGTGGGGTTTTCCCCCGCATTCGTGCGGGGGCCTCATTGAAGCCAGGGAGCGTGGCGGCGTCCGGGCAGTGCCGAAGTTGTTTTCCCCCGCATTCGTGCGGGGGCCTCATTGAAGCCGGTTCCGGCGGTTCCGCGAACAAGTCCGTCTGGCAGGTTTTCCCCCGCATTCGTGCGGGGGCCTCATTGAAGCCGCCCCCGGAAAGCCGCCAACCATCGGCGGCGTGGCAGTTTTCCCCCGCATTCGTGCGGGGGCCTCATTGAAGCTTCGTGGTCGTGACCTGCTGATCGTCATAGCGGCCGTTTTCCCCCGCATTCGTGCGGGGGCCTCATTGAAGCGCCGCGATCTCGCCCACGCGGTCGAACACCGCGCCGGTTTTCCCCCGCATTCGTGCGGGGGCCTCATTGAAGCGTGACTATCGCGCGCGACCGCCGCTTGAGCTTGCGCTGTTTTCCCCCGCATTCGTGCGGGGGCCTCATTGAAGCGAGGGGCACTCGCTGGCGCTGGGCGCGAACCTGGTCGTTTTCCCCCGCATTCGTGCGGGGGCCTCATTGAAGCCGGCACCGCGCTGGTCGAAATTGCCGACGCCTACGCCGTTTTCCCCCGCATTCGTGCGGGGGCCTCATTGAAGCGGCAGCGTTCGCTCATTGCTATGCCAGGGGGACGGGTTGTTTTCCCCCGCATTCGTGCGGGGGGCGGGCGAGGCGGCGGCGGTCTGCTCCGCGCTGGGCGTCACGGACGAGGCCTCATTGAAGCACCAGCTCGACGACCTTGCCGTGCCTGCGCACGGCGTCGTTTTCCCCCGCATTCGTGCGGGGGCCTCATTGAAGCGTCGAGGATTTGCCGGCCCGCGTCGACTACGGCGAGGTTTTCCCCCGCATTCGTGCGGGGGCCTCATTGAAGCTGCATGGCAAGCTATTGGAGACTTCCGAGTTCCTGGTTTTCCCCCGCATTCGTGCGGGGGCCTCATTTGTTACTGACAACCGTAAATTGCACATTCTTGACAACCGAAAATTGCACAGTGAACGCACTGCGGGCGAAGAGCCCGTCCACCATGCGGGGAGGAAAGACGCATGGGGGATGCGATGCACAGGATGGAGACGAGGATGCTGCTGAGGCACGGTTTGGAGGCGGGCGAGTCGAAGGCGGAGCTGGCGAGGCGGTTCGGGGTGAGCCGGCGGACGATCCACCACTGGATCGAGACGGACCAGTTGGACCGCGACGTGGCGGCTGGCGTGGCGCGGTACGCGGAACGGGCGCGGGTGGCGCACAAGCTGGACCCGTACAAGGGGATCATCGACGCGCGGCTGTCGGCGTATCCGAAGCTGTCGGCGCGGCGGCTGTTCGAGGAGGTTCGTTCGGCGGGCTACGCGGGCGGCTACGGTCGGGTGAGGGACTACGTTCGGGAGGCGCGCCCGCGGGCGCCGGAGGAGCCGGTGGTTCGTTTCGAGACGCTGGCGGGCTGGCAGGGGCAGGTGGACTTCGGGGAGTTCCGGCTGCCGTGGGGTCGCCGACATGCGCTCCTGGTGGTGCTGGGCTACTCGCGGCTGCTGTGGATGCGGTTCTATCCGCGCCAGACGATGGACGTGCTGTTCGCCGGACTGGAGGAGGCGTTCGGGCGCTTCGGCGGAGTTCCGCGGGAGATGCTGTTCGACCAGATGCGGGCGGTGGTGGCGTCGGACGACCGGAGCGACGGCGGTTCGCTGGTGGTGAACGCGGAGTTCCAGCGCTTCGCGGCGCACTGGGGGTTCCGCGCGCGCGCCTGCCGCCCGTACCGCGCCCGCACGAAGGGCAAGGTGGAGCGTCCGATCCGCTATGTGCGGGAGAACTTCTTCTACGGTCGGGAGTTCGTCGGCGACTCGGATCTGGACGACCAGGCGCGGCGCTGGCTGGACGGCACCGCCAACCTGCGTCGGCACGGCACGACCGGGGAGCGTCCGGCGGACCGCTTCGAGCGGGACGAGCGGGCGGCGCTGGGGCCGCTGGCGGAGCGGCCCCACGTCCGCCTCGGCGCGGCGGCCGCGGCGGCGCGGAGCGCGCCGGCCAAGGGGTCCGTCGCGGTGCCGGTGGAGGTGGAGCGGCGCCCGCTGAGCGTCTACGCGGAGGCGGTTCGATGAGCGTCGCGTCGGCAAGCCGGCGCGACCGGCTGCGGGAGATGCTGGCGGACCTGCGCATGCCGGGCGCGCTGGAAGCGGTCGACCAAGTGCTGGCGGACGTGGACGGCGGCGCGGCCACCGCCGCGGAGGCCATCGAGCGGCTGCTCGCCGCGCAGATCGCGCTGCGCAACAACCGCCGCCTGGAGACCGCCATGCGCGCCTCGCGGCTGCCGGCGGTCAAGACGCTGGCGGACTTCGACTTCGCGTTCCAGCCCAGCGTCAAGCGCGAGCAGATCGAGAGCCTGCACGAACTCGGCTTCCTGGCCCGGCGCGAAAACGTCGTCCTGCTCGGCCCGCCGGGAGTCGGCAAGACGCATCTGGCCGTCAGCTTGGCGATAGCGGCCGCCCAGAGCGGGCGCCGCGTCTACTACGGCACCCTGGCCGGGCTGATCGAATCGCTCGAGCACGCGAAGGCGTCGGGCCAGCTGGCCCGACGCCTTCGCGTGCTCACCCACCCGGCGCTGCTGGTGGTCGACGAGATCGGCTACCTGCCCGTCAGCCGAGACGGCGCGGTGCTGTTCTTCCAGCTCGTCAACGCCCGCCACGAGCATGCCTCCACCGTGCTCACCTCGAACAAGGGCTTCGAGGAGTGGGGCGCCGTGCTCGGCGACGAGGTGATAGCCGCCGCGCTCATCGACCGCCTGCTGCACCACTGCCACATCGTCAACATCCGCGGCAACAGCTACCGCATGCGCGAGCACCAGGAACTGCGGCGCTCCATGCAGCACTCCGACGCGGACCGGAAAGCCGGCAGGACCGCCTCGTGACCGTTGCGACGATGGCCGGCGGGCAGGCCCCGGGAAATCAATCGGCGGACGCCGCGACCCGTGGCGACGCCCTCAATGTGTGCAATTTTCGATTGTCAAAAGTGTGCAGTTTTCGATTGCCATTGACACTCATTGAAGCTGGCGAACGTGGACGAGGTGGCGCACAAGCAGGTTCGTTTTCCCCCGCATTCGTGCGGGGGCCTCATTGAAGCGCGCCGCTGTGGGCCGCTCCCGACGTCGTCGCGGTGTTTTCCCCCGCATTCGTGCGGGGGCCTCATTGGAGCTGAGCGTGCTCTACCGGCACATCATTGAAGCCGCATTCGAGCGGCTGGAGCTGCGGAGGTGGGAACATGTTATCGTTCAATCGGATCCCACGAACCGCAACCACACAGTGCGTGGAGCTTGCGCGGAACGTACTTGGCAACGGCCCAAACAGGAAGAACATGGACGGGCGAGCGATTTTTTGCGTGGCATACGGATCGGCAGTGCGTCCCGATGCTTGGCAGCACCGGTTCGCGACAGACGAATGGCCAGAGATCCTGATTGCGCCGACAGGCTCCGGGAAGACGGCCGCCGTCACCCTCGGTTGGGCAGCGCACCGGATACGCGCACCGGAGACGACGCCGAGACGCCTCGTCTGGTGCCTGCCGATGCGCACGTTGGTCGATCAGACCGCCCGGGCGGCCAAGGAGTGGTTCAACAAGCTGAAGCAGGCGGGAGTAGATGAAAACAACGCCCTCCCTCTGCCCGATGAAGATGTCCATGTGCTCATGGGCGGTGTCGAGTCCGCACGCTGGCTCGACCATCCCGAGCGGCCCGCGGTTATCGTCGGCACGCAGGACATGCTGCTGAGCCGTGCGCTCATGCGCGGCTACGCTTCCTCGCGCGCCGTCTGGCCGATGGAATTCGCGCTTCTCCACGAGGACGCGCAGTGGGTGTTCGACGAAGTGCAACTCATGGGTACGGGACGCGCAACTTCGGCCCAGCTCGAAGCGTTTCGGCGACATGAAGCCGCTCGCAACGGCAGTCCGCGGAATCGTCCTGCACGCAGTCTGTGGGTCTCCGCGACACTTGACCCAAAGTGGCTCCGAACCGTGGACTACTCTCCGCCGTGCGACCGGCTTTGGAGAGTGGACCCGCGGCCGGAAGACGATCGGCTTTCGCGGCTCGCGACCGCGAAGAAGACCTTGAGCCGAGCAAATGCTGTGCCGATCACCGCAAAGGCTGCCGACGTTGACCGCTATATCAACAAGCTCGCGGATTCGTTGCTCGCTACGCACCGGACCGGCAGCATGACGTTGGTGATCGTCAACCGCGTGGCGCGAGCGCAGAAGCTCCATGCCGTGCTCGAGAAGAGGCTCGTGGAGAAGGAACAGGGGGCACCGGATCTCGCCCTCGTCCATGCACGCTTCCGTCCTGCCGATCGTAGGCGCGAGGTGAACAAAATGCTCGTCAACGGGAAGGAAAACGGCGAAGGCTCGAAGGATCTGATCGTCGTATCCACCCAAGCGGTGGAAGCGGGTGTGGACGTCTCCGCGGCGGTACTGTTCACGGAGCTCGCGCCTTGGCCCTCCATGGTGCAGCGCTTCGGCCGTGCCAACCGCTACGCGGAAGTGAAGGATGGTGCCGACGTCCGCTGGATCGATCTCCTCGACGGACAAGATGACGACAAGAACGCGGCGGAGCTTGCGCTCCCCTATACGCCCGACGAGATGGACACCGCTCGACGGCACTTGTTGCGGCTGAGCGACGTTGCCCCGGCGGTTCTGCCCGCGCCGGGCGATGTCGATCCCCCGCGGCGGGTCATCCGCCGGAAGGATCTCGATGATCTCTTCGACACCGATCCGGACCTCACGGGTTTCGACGTGGACGTCTCGCCCTACGTCCGCGACGCCGCCGACACCGACGTTCACGTCTTCTGGCGCGCTCTCTCCTCCGTCGGTGACGAGCCTCCGCGCCCGCGGGTGGAGGAACTCTGCGCGGTCCCGATCGGTGCCGCCAGGGAATGGCTCAGGAAGGTGGGCAAACGCGAAAAGGGCAACGCGCCGGTGTTCGTTCGCGACCCCCAATGGCGGCGCGGAGATGATCGAGCAGGCGCCGCACCGCCCGGCTGGAGACGGTTGACGGAGGACCCGTGGCCGGGGCTCACGCTGCTGGTGGACGTTCGGGCTGGTGGCTACAGGGAGGAGTCGGGCTTTACCGGTGTTCCGGCGGATACTCCGATTCCCATTGCGCCCCCTGAGGAGAGCCAGACCACGATTGCCGGAACTCCGCAAGAGCTTCAACCCGATGCGGGCGGCGAAGCCGAGGGATACGATGAAGACCCCCGCAGCGAGATCGGTGTTCCAGTGTCCCTTTCCGCCCATCTCGGCCACGTCGCCGAGGAAGCGGATACGCTATGCGGAGCGCTTGACGTCGATTCCGGCATTCGTGCCGCTATCGTGCGAGCGGCCCGCTGGCACGACCTCGGCAAGGCGCACGAGGTCTTCCAGAACACCATGCGAAAGGGCCTTGACGCCTGCAATGTACCGGACGAGCCCCTCCTCGCCAAGACGACCGGAAAGAACCTGCGCCACGAACGGCCATACTTCCGCCATGAGCTCGCATCCGCACTCGCCTTCCTTGCCCACGAGGATTGGTCCCGGGAAGCCGACCTCGTCGCATACCTCGTCGCCGCTCACCACGGGAAGGTGCGAATGAACCTGCGCGCCTTGCCGCGAGAGCGTGCGCCATCGGACGAGGGTCGAAGCGGTGCGCGCTTCGCGCGCGGGGTATGGGAAGACGACGAGTTGCCGCCTGTCGATCTGGGCGATGGAGAGCGGTGGAAGGGCGGCGGTCTCACCCTTTCGGCAATGGAGCTCGGATGGGACAAGGCGACACGGGAGAGCTGGACGGAGCGCACGCGGGACCTTCTCGCCCGCTTTGGTCCGTTCCGCCTTGCGTGGATGGAGTCCCTAGTGCGCATCGCCGACTGGCGAGCTTCCCTCAAAGAACAAGAGAGGCGCTATGACGATGCCTGAGCCATTGACGCTCGGCGGATGTGCGCCGACTCCGCTCGCCTCCTACCTGAAGGCGCTCGGCGTTCTGCGCCTGATCTCGTCCGATGCGAACCACGTCAGCGGACAGGCCGCGGATCCGAATGCGCGTGGCTGGTGGGAGAACGAGCGCTTTCATCTGAGGACCCAGCTAGACCGTGACGCCCTGTGCCGTTTCTTCCTTGATGAATATGCGCCGAGCCCGGTCATCGCGCCGTGGAACGGGCGCGCCGGTTTTCTCGAAGGTGATGCGGCGCAAGCCTCGAATCGCACCGGTGCCGAACTCATGGATGCGATTGAAGTGAGCGAGGCGCTGCGGCTTGCAAACATGCGCCGGACCGTAGGATCGCTACGTGGACATGGGGAACTCTGCAAATATGACCGCTTGCGCGCCAAAACCAAGGCGCTACAACAGGAATTGAAGAAGCTGAGCGGCAAGGAGAAGGAAGAAAAAGATCAAGAGAGGAAACGTGTCGAGAGTCAATCTAAACAGTCCAAGAGCTCACTGCTTCCGGATCTGAGATCTACAACGGACACTGGCCATCTCTCCTACGTCGATGCATGCTATGTGCTCTCGGCGGATGAGATTGCTGCTCCCATGCTCGGTTCAGGTGGAAACGACGGTAGCCGCGATTTCGGTGTCAATTTCGCAGAGAGGCTGCGTGACCTATTCGACTTTGACGACGGCATTCCAACGGATCGAGGACGCGGAGAAATAGTGGCTGCGCTTTTCGATGTTGGCTGGCGCCTCCATGGGCGTGGCTCGATGGGACAATACAGCCCAGGATTAGGAGGTCCAAACTCGACTACCGGATACGAGGGTGATAGTCCACTAAATTCATGGGATCTCGTTTTGGCGATGGAAGGGACTATTTCGTTCGCTGGGGCTCTTACCCGGCGCTGGGGTGCGGGAAGTGACAGCCGTGCCGCATTTCCGTTCACTTTTGAACCAACCAATGCGGGATCTGGTGTTCTATCGTCAGAGGATTCGAACCGACCCCGCGGAGAGATCTGGGTTCCGTTGTGGCGCAAGCCAGCCGCATTCTCGGAGATCTCGGCTGTTCTCGCCGAAGGACGCCTCACATTGGGCCGCCGCGTAGTGCGAACCGGCCTTGACGCTGCACGGTCTGTTGCGCGGATCGGATTGTCGCGGGGAATTGGTAGCTTTCAGCGCTATTCGATCTATCAATCCGATAGTAAAATGCCCTACCAAGCGACGCCGCTTGGGCGGATCTATGCACCCTCTGTGCCCCGCAGGGACTTAGCTGAAGATTTGGACACAGGTGGCTGGTTGACGACCGCACGAAAGCTCGTTACGAATAAGAAGAAGGCACCATCTCGCGCCCGAGTTGCAATGCGTCGCTTGGAAGATGCGCTATTCCAGATGACGAATGCCAGCCAAACATCCGAAGGGGCATGTAACGCACTGATGGCGTTGGGAGGGCTTGTCAATTGGATGGCGACGAACCCGCAGGTTCGGAGAGACTTGAGGCCGCCGCCCGCCATGTCCCGGAACTGGATACGGACGGCGGATGACGGCTCCTCGGAGTTCCGAGTTGCCGCCGCCCTTGCCGGGCTCGGGCTCCCACCGATTGAACAGCGAGACGACACAAGGGATGCGGCAGACGGCGGGGCTGAGTTCAGAAAGCTCCACGCACAATCACGGACGGCCTTGCCGATGGCCGCCCACTTCGCTCCCATCCACGATGATCGTTTCTTCAACGGTCAGCGCCTCCGGACATGGACCAGCGACGAAACGTCGCCGTCCGTCGTCTGGGGTACCGGCACCCTCGTCTCGAACATGATCGCCGTATTGGAACGCCGGCTTGTCGAAGCCGCGATGCCGGCCAAGGGGCGAAATCGCAGCGGTCGTGCACTTGAAGACAAGCCGCTCGCCGGCGCGGTGCCTGCCCGTGTGGCCGATGTGGGAGCGTTTCTGTCCGGTGACTTCGACGATACGCGCTGCGCCGCGCTCCTCGCCGGCATGATCTGGGTTCGGCCGGCTTGGCTGTCCATGAGAACGTCGTCTAATGCAGATGCGTCTGCCGCTCCCGTACCGTTTGCCTATGCGGCCATCAAGCCGATCTTTACCCCGGATCGGACGCTGCACCGCATTCGCGCCCTTGTCGAGACAGCGCAAATGCCGATCCCACCGGGGCTGCTCGCACGACTGCGCGCGGGTGGCGTCAGTCAAGACGGACATGCGACGGACGCGGCGGTACGAACTGCTCTGGATCGCGCCCGCGCGTCGGGCTTGCCGTCGCCCTTCGAGTCCGGGCGGGCCGGAGGCCGCCGTCCTGGAGCGGAAGGTGGCCGTATCGGTGCGGGCCTCCGGGCTGACCGTCTGGCCGCCGCCCTTCTCGTCCCCATTGACGACCGCGCACTGAAAATGCTGGTCGAACGCGCCTTTCCCGAGGCTTTTACCGAAGAAACCGTCGAATCCGCGGAGGACACGAACGATGCCGCTTGATCTCCCATCCATCCAAGACGAACCCCGGCTTTTGATCGAAGCCGCGCTCAAACCCGTGCAGGGAAGCCGATTCCAGCCCACGGGATTTCCCAATCTCGGCCATGCCGTCTACGAGTCGCCGGATGGGCAAGGCCAGATCGTCCTGGTCGAGAGCGCACAGTCGATGGCGAACCGCTTGGAAGCAGTTTGCTGGGACGAGGTAGCAGACGACTGGGTTACCCCACTTAGGGGCCTGCCATTCGTGAGGGTGGTCAATGAGCAAGGAGAGCGCCGTACGAACTCCGTGCTTGAGGCGCACAGAATTAACTCCGAGTACATCGCGCGATCGAAGGAGTTCCAAGAGAGGGTCGCGACAAAGATCGGATTCCAGAAGGGCAAGCCATTCGATGTGCGTAAGCAACTCGTGCCAGCATTACTTGAATTCGACATCAACTCACTGATCCACGGAGTATTTCTCGAAGAGATCGCAGGAGTGATTCGACTACCCAGAACACTCTCTGCTTTCATCGAAGCCAGCAATGCTCGCGTTGCGGCAAGTGGTGGAGTGAAATTCAATCGAAGCGAACCTATGTTGAAAGGAGGGGAAGGCAACGTGCCCTTTGCACGCGACGAATGGATCGCAGCGAAGATCACCGCATACTTCAACCTCGATCTCCGCCAGATCCGTGCGTTCGGTCTCGGCGCCGAGGTCGAACGACTGCTGATCCTGCTGGCCCTGTTCAAGATACAAAAGTTCCTCGTGGAGGGCCTGCGCCTTCGCACCGCCTGCGATCTTGACGTGGAATCCATCCAGGCCACGCGCCCCGACGGATTCGAAATGCCCGACCTCGACGATCTGGGGGCCGAGCTTCCCGAACTGATCCAGGGCGTAGCCTGCAAGGGCCTCTTCGGGGAGAACCCCGTTCTCACCGTCACATTTCGGAAGTGAGAAGATGTTCGCGCTCGTCTTCCACTTTCCGGCTGGACGCTACCACGCAACACCGTGGGGGCGGAACGTCAACGAAGCCGATGTCGCTTGGCCGCCCGAACCGTGGCGCCTGCTACGCGCACTCATCGCGGCCTACTGGCGAAAGTGCGACCACGAGCGCTGGCCCGACGCGTATCTTTCGCGCTTGATCGACGCGCTGGCCGAAACGCTTCCCGTGTACCGCTTGCCCGAAGGCGCGATCCATGCGCACACCCGCCATTACATGCCGGTCGGGACGATCGTAAAGGGTCGCGAGAAGACGTCCCTGATCTTCGATGCGTTCGTCCGGCTGCCGGAGGAGAGGACGGTCGTGGCGGCTTGGCGGGATGTGTCGCTAGAACGCGGCTTGTTCGCTTTCGCCGCCGATCTTGCCGCGGGCATCGGTTATCTCGGTCGAGCCGAGAGCTGGACGGAGTGCGAGGCTCTCGCCGATTGGCAGGGAGAGGCGAATTGCAGTCCCGCTGGAACGGGGGCCGCCGGCGATCCGGTCCGGCTCCTCGCGCCCGTTGCGCCTGCGACGTATGCCACGGAACGCAGACGGTTGATCGAAGACGAAAGAGAGCGTATCCGCATGAAGGCGAAGAGGCCGCCTTCGGCAAGGAAGCTCGAAGACGACGTCGCGAAAGCGTTTCGGAGCAAGAGAAGCGGGCTGGACACCCTGCCGGAGCGCCTCGTCGACGCTCTCAATCTCGACACGGCAGACTACCAGGACCGGGGCTGGAACCGCCCTCCCGCCGCTCGCGAGGTCGTCTACGCCCGCGAAGCGAAGGCCGCCGCCGGGGTCATGTCCCGTCGCGTCTCCCCTCGCCGGCGCGGATCAGGCTTCGGATCGAATCCTACGGTCGCCCGATTCCTCCTCGCCGGCCGCCCACGTCCTCGCATTGAGGACACGGTCAAGATAGGGGAGCTCATGCGCCTAGCCGCGCTTTCGAAGTTTGGCTGGCGACTCGACGCAAGAGGTCGCAAGATTCCGAAAGCGCCGTGGCAAATCTCAGGACGTGACGCCGACGGCAACCGGCTGAAGGATCCTTCGCATGTCCATGCGTTCTGGCTTCCGGAAGACGCAGACTCGGACGGCTTGATCGATCATGTTTCGGTGTTCATCGCGAGTGGAATCGACGATGACATCCGCGCCAAACTCGACCGGATCACTCGGCTCTGGCTTGCACCGAAACAGAGAGCGGAAGACGTCGAAGTTGAAGACGCGAGCGTTGCCGAGTGGCGGCTCGCCTTGGAAGGTTTCGGCGAGCCAAAGGATTTTGCGGAAAGTGGGAGCATATTCGGGACATCGGCAAAATGGCGAAGCGCAACGCCGCTGCTTGCAGCGGGTCACCTCAAGTCCAAAGGATACGTCGGTGAAGTGCATAGGCTGCTGGCGCGTCGCGGGCTGGGCGCTCGATTCAAATTCCCTGTGGACGATGTTGCGGTCACGCTGCTTGGCGAAGTGTGTTCTGGGGGTAGGCGGCGGCGGGCTACTCATTTCCATCGCTTTCGCTCACGCGGCCGCGAAGAGCTAGTCGATGCATCGGGCACCTTTTTGGACATCGCCTTCCCCGTGCCCGTTGATGGCCCGCTCGCGCTTGGATATGCAAGCCACTTTGGTTTGGGCCTCCTCGTGCCTGTTTGATCAATGGCAGGATCGGATTCGACTTGGCGACGCCCTCTGACCAGTTTCCCGCGTTCGCGGGGATAGACCCCACTTGATGTGACAAACATTCTGTAGATCCGTAGACCCGTCTGGGGAGTTTTTTCTCAATTTCAAGCCCTTTTGGAAACCCGAGTGCGTCCCCATGTAGTCGGCATCGCAACTGCAAACCCCTCAAGGAGGAACGACATGAACATGAACATCGTGGGTTGGGACCCGTTCAAGGAGTTCGACAGGGTGTTCGGCGCGGCGGCCAACAGCTGGCAGCCGTTGGTGGACATCCGGGAGACCAAGGACGCCTACAGCGTGGACTTGGAGCTCCCCGCCATCGAGCCGAAGGACGTCTCCATCGAGTTGAAGGACGGCCTGCTCCACGTGTCGGGCGAGCGCGCCTTCGAGACGAACGACGAAACCGCGCGGGTGTGCCGACGCGAGCGGCGCTACGGCAAGTTCTCGCGCAGCTTCCGGCTGCCGGAGGACGCGGATGCCAACGCCGTCACCGCCACGGCCAAGAACGGCGTGGTCACCATCGCCGTCGGCAAGAGCGCCAACGCGCAAGCACGCGCCATCGAGGTGCAAGCCGCCTGAAGCCCTCCACGCCGCCCGCGCCCCGCAAAACGCCGGAGCGCGGTGCGGCGTGGCTTTCGGGCAACGCCTCAACGCCTTCGGCCCGTGGGGAACCGCCCCTCCTCACGGCAATGCGCTGGTTCGCCCGCCGCGACGCGGTGTTCTCGGCGCCAGCACCCGTACCCGTACCATTGCTACCCCACCCCATCCCGCCGAGTGCTATCTTTGCCCGCACCACACTTGCAATCGGAGGCACCGTGGCTATCCGCGATGTCGTGTCCGCGCTGGCGGACTTGCCCACCCTGCTGGCGCTCAAGAGGGGTTTGAAGCCGCGTCCGCTGGACACCAAAGACTGCCTTGGGGCGCTGGTGGAACACAACGCCGCGCGCATCGGCCAGTTCTCCGCCATCGTGTGCGAAGGCGAGGAGGTCACTTGGGCGCAGTTCAACGCCCGCGCCAACCGCTACGCGCATGCGCTGAAGGCAGCGGGATTGCGGCGCGGCGACGTGGCCAGCGTGATGATGGAGAACCGCATCGCGTTTCTGGCCGTCGTGGTGGCGCTGAACAAGCTCGGCGTCACGGCCGGCCTCATCAACACGAACTTGCGCGAGCGCCCGCTTAACCATTGCGTGTCCGTCACCGAGTCCAAGAAATGCGTGTTCGGCAGCGAGGTTGGCGAAGCAATAGAGCAGGTGAAGAACGAACTCGATCTGAAGGAAGGCGAGGACTATTGCATGGTGCCGGATGGCGAAGCGCAAACGCCCAACTGGGCCGTGGATCTGGACGCCGCGAGCGCCGAGCAGCCGGCCACCAACCCGCCGGACACCGCCGAGACCACGCTGGGCGAGACGGCGATGTACATCTTCACCTCCGGCACCACCGGCTTGCCCAAGGCGGCGGTGCTCTCCAATCGCCGCTACTTGGCCAACGCCCGTTTGGCCGGGCGCGCCGGATTCCGCTGCACGGAGCGCGACCGCATCTACATCTGCCTGCCGCTCTACCACGCCACCGGGTTGTTGGTCGCCGTGGGCGCGGCGTTCGCCAGCGGCGCCTCCATGTTCGTGCGCCGGCGATTTTCGGCGCGGGCGTTCCTGCCCGAAATCCGCGAGCACGGGTGTACGTGCTTCATCTACGTTGGCGAGCTGTGCCGCTACCTGCTCGGTTCGCCCGCCAAGCCGGACGATGCGGATTCGCCCTTGGTCACCGTGATGGGCAACGGCCTGCGGCCAGACGTGTGGATGGATTTCAAGACGCGCTTCGGCCTCAAACGCATCACCGAGTTCTACGGCGCCAGCGAAGGCAACGTGGCGTTCGCCAATCTGCTGAACAAAGATCGCACCATCGGCATGACGTCCTCCAAGGTGGCGTTGGTGCGCTACGACGTGGACACGGACGAAGTCGTGCGCGACAGCGCGGGCCGGTGCGTCGAAGTGGCGCACGGGGAGCCCGGCTTGCTGCTGGGGCACATCAATCCGCAAGCGGTGTTCGAGGGCTACACGGACGAAGCCGCCACCAAGAAGAAGATTCTGCGCGACGTGTTGGCGGAGGGCGATGCGTGGTTCAATACCGGCGATCTCGTGCGCGAAGTGGACGTGGGGTTCTCCCTCGGCTTTCCGCACTACCAGTTCGTGGACCGCACCGGCGACACCTTCCGCTGGAAGTCCGAAAACGTCTCCACGAACGAGGTGAGCGACATCCTGTCCGCGTTTCCCGCCGTCGAGCTCTGCAATGTTTACGGCGTGGAAGTTCCGGGTGCGGACGGGCGCGCCGGCATGGCGGCGGTGACGGTGAAGGAAGACGCCGGCGAGTTGAACTGGGACGCCTTCGCCGCCCATGTGCGCAAGGAGCTGCCGCCGTTCGCGCGGCCCGTGTTTGTGCGGGTGCAGGAGGGGATGGCGCTAACCGGCACCTACAAGATGGTGAAGGGAGACCTCAAGCGCGAAGGCTACGACATCACCGCCATCAGCGACCCGGTGCATGTGATGAAGCCCGGCGCCGACGGCTACGAACCGCTGGAGCCGAGCTTCCTCAAGACGATCAAGAGCGGCCAAGCCGGCTTCTAACCTAACCGGGCGCTGCCACTGGAGCTCCCCCGTCTGTCAAGTCCGGAAAGGGAGTTTGCGAAGCAAACTCAAACGCGCCCTTCAGGGCGCGCCGCCTCGTCGTCCTCCACAAACCCGTTCAGCCGCTCGGTGGCGCTGGCGAAATCCTCCATGAAGTCGTACACCACCTGCCGGGCGGATTGCACTTGGTTCATCAAGCCAACGGCTTGGCCCACGAAGTAGGTCGTCAACTGCTTGGCGCCTTCGTGCCCGGTTTCCGCCAAGCGGGCGATCTTGCCGAGCGCCGGTTCGCTCACCAAGGCTTGCAGGGGCATCGGCAAGGGGTCCGGCGCCTCCTCCGCGTGCCAAGCGTCCGTCCACGCGGAACGCAGCTGGCGCGTGTATTTGCCGGTGCGGCTGCGCGAACGCACGGTTTGGCGCGAGTTGGCGGAGAGGAACTTCTGCTTCACCGCCGAGGCGGTTTCCGCTTCCGCCGTGGTGAGCCAGACGGAGCCGGTCCACACGCCGTGCGCCCCCATCGCCATCACCGCCGCCATCTGCCGCCCGGTGGCGATGCCGCCGGCCGCCAACACGGGAATCTCGCCGTAGGGTTCGAGCGCCTGCAGCACTTCCGGCACCAGCACCAAGGTGGAAACCTCGCCGCAATGTCCGCCCGCTTCCGTGCCCGCCACCACCAGAATGTCCACGCCGGCCTCGGCGTGCTTGATGGCGTGTTCGCGGGCGCCCGTCAACGCCGCCACCGGCACGCCTTCGCGGCGTCCGCGCTCCAACATGAACGGCGGCGGCACGCCCAAGGCGTTGGCGACCAGCTTGATGGGATGGGAGAAGGCGGCGTCCAAGACGATCTCCGCGCCTTTGGCGCGCATGTTGTCGCCGACGCCGGAGCGGCGTTGGCCGGCGTAGAGATCGTCCGTGGGAATGTCGAATTGGGCCAGCAGATTGCGCACGTACTCCTTGTGTTCCGGCGGGATGCGCGCCTCGATTTCCTGCGCGGAAAGCGCTTCCTCCTTGCTGTCCAAACTGGTTGGGACGATGAGATCCAAACCGTAGGGTTTGCCGTTCACATGGTCGTCGATCCACGAGAGCTCAACGTCCAAGGTCTCCGGCGAGTGGCCAACCGCGCCAAGCACGCCGAAGCCGCCGGCGTTGGAAACCGCGGCCACCACGTCACGGCAGTGGCTGAAGGCCACGAGCGGGAATTCGCAGCCAAGCATGTCGCAAATAGGCGATTTCATGGGTCCTCCCCCACAATGTTCCTCGCCTCTATCATAGGGGCAAGCGGGTTGGGTCGCCACCATCGCAAATCGCAAGTCGCAAGGAGTCCCCATGTTGCGCACAGCCACCGCCACATTGCTGATGTGCGCCATGTTGCTCACCGCGAGCGCATGGACGCAAGAAACGCAAGCACCGGCAAGTGAGCAAGCGCTCACTAACGCGGATGTGCTCGCGCTGCTGGAAGCCGGCTTGCCGGGAAGGGTTGTCGCCGCCAAGATCGCCGGCAGCCGGCGCACGAACTTCGACACGTCCGTGGAGACGCTGACGGCGCTCGCCAGAGACGGCGTGGACACGGCGGTGCTCGAAGCGATGGTGGCGGCGTCCTTGCGCCACAGCGTCCAGCGCGCGAACTTTCACGGCACGTCTTGCGCCACGCCGGGGATATTCGCCGAACGGGAGGGCCAACTGATCGCCTTGGATGTGGATGGGCCGTCGCGCCGCGAGACCTCCGGCGTCGCTGGCAGGATCGCCAACATGGCTGTCGGCCGCGCGACGCGGGGATGGTTCTTTCCGGGATTCGGCCCGGGCACCAAGGTCACGCTTCACGGCGGCGCGGCGACGGTGCGCGTGGCGGCGGGCCGACCGGCGTTTCTGGTGTGTTTGGTGGAGTATCCAGAGGCCGCCGGCGCGGCCTTTGGCGGCGGCCAGGTCGAGCCAACCGGCTTGCAGCTGGTCGCGCTCCGCGTTCGCAAGCGGCGCGGCGTGCGCACGTTCGATGTTGGCAAGCGCAAGTTTCTGCGCGGAACGGAGTTGGGGGTGCCGCTGGAGCAACTGCGAGCCGTGGCTTTCGAGCGGTTGCGCGCGGGCGTCTACCGCGTGCGCCCGGAAACGCCTCTCGCCCCCGGCGAGTACGGCTTCTACTACGACGCGCTGTCCACGCTCTCGCCGACCGCGGACATGGCCGCCGCGACGTTGAGCGGCAGGGTGTTCACGTTCGGCGTGGACGAGGGCTGAGAGCCGACGCGCGTTGAACCCTCTCCCCCCGGAGAGATCGGCGAACGCACAGAAAAAGCACACGCCTACAGCGTTGACGCTCGGCATATCCTTGCTTTTTCAAACCATCCATTTAGATTAGCAAGGATGATCCCGCTCCCGCCGGAACCAATGGTCGCCGCGTGGGTGCCGTAATGTAGAGTTCCGTGGCCGTCTCGAAGCTGAAACAAGATGCGCATTGAATCTCTCGCTCCCGCCATGGGCGCCCGCGTCAGCGACGCGCGCTTGGCGGGCGCTTCCGCCGACCTCGTGGGCGCGTTGCGTAGCGCGCTGCTCGAACACCATTTGCTGGTGGTGTCCGATCAGAACCTCGATGCCGAAGCGCTGCAGGCGTTCGGGGAGCAGTGGGGCGAACTGCTCACGCATCCCGCCTCCGCCCACGCGCCGAACCCCTATGTGCAGACCATCGGCGGCAATCCGGGCGGGCGAAAGCCACGCCGCGGAGACGGGCGGCAACGCGCGGACGGACCATCGCCGCGAAACGGCCGCGCCCACCGGCGCGGCTACGGCGCTTGGCACTCGGACATGAGTTGGCATCCCACGCCGCCGTGGATCACCATGCTGCACGCCCGCACGCTGCCGTCCTGGGGCGGCGACACCGGCTTCGCCAACCAGCAGTGGGCTTGGGAGGCGCTCGACAGCGCGGCGCACGACCGCGGGCGCATGTTTCGGCGCGACTTGCCGGCCGCCGAGGATTTGCTGGGCCGGCGCGCCAACCACACCGGCAAACGCTTTGGCGCGGACGTGCCGGATTCGGTGCATCCGGTGGTGCGCACGCACAACGAGAGCGGGCGCCCCGCGCTGTATGTGAACCCCGAGTTCACTTCGCACATCCTGGGGATGGACGACGCGGCAAGCCGAATCCTGCTCTACGGCCTGTGGATGCACTGCACCGGCTTGGAGTTCGTCTACCGGCACCGCTGGCAGCCCGGCGACATCTGCATTTGGGACAACCGGTCCGTAATGCACACGTCCATTTTGGATTATGATGCGCCCCGCGCGCTCACGCGGGTGGTGGTGAAGGGCGATGTGCCCGGCTAGGCGCGCCCTGCGGGCGCGCGCCCGGGCGGGCGCGTTGGAGTTTGCTTCGCAAACTCGGTGCGGGAAATTGAGGCATTTCGAGATGGTCTTCGCCATGTAAGGAGCCGGCGCCGAATAAAACGACTTCCCGCGCAATCCACTCCGAAAACCGACGATCCCCGGCGGGCGGTCTGTCGGCGCCACACCACACCACCGGAACAACGCACATGGCCAACACCGGCATGCAGACCCGCGCCGTTCACGGCGGCGAGGCCCCGGATCCGACCACCGGCGCATCGGCGCCGAACCTCGTCATGTCCACGAATTTCGCGATGGGCGAGCCGGCGGGCTTCTCCATTCACTCGCCGGATTCCCAGCAACCCTACGTCTACACGCGCTGGGGCAACCCCACGGTGCAAATGCTGGAGGCGAAGCTGGCGGCGTTGGAGGGCGCGGAGGATTGCGTCGCGTTCGCCTCCGGGATGGCGGCCACCACGGCGCTCCTGCTCGGCACGCTGACCCGGGGCGATCATCTCGTGATCAGCGACGTGAACTACCCCGGCACGGCGGAGTTCGCTCGCGGCGCGTTGGCCGAGCAGGGCGTCAGCGTCACGCCGGTGGACACGAGCGACCTTGCCGCCGTCGAAGCGGCGCTGCGCCCCGAAACCATGATGATTTGGATCGAAACGCCGGCCAACCCCATCCTGCGCCTCGCCGACATCGACGGGGTCGCCGCCATCGCCAAACGCCACGGTGCCTTGCTGGCGGTGGACTCCACGTTCGCCACGCCCGTCGGCACGCGCCCCATCGAACTGGGCGCGGATTTCGTCGTGCATTCGCTCACCAAGTACATCGGCGGCCACGGCGACGCGCTCGGCGGCGCGGTGCTGGGCGCGGCGGCGGCGCTGGAACCGCTGCGCAAGCATGTGCTGGTGCATCTGGGCGGCGCGCTCAGCCCCTTCAACGCCTGGCTCATCGCGCGCGGCGCGGCCACCCTGCCGATTCGCATGCGGGCGCACGAGGCGGCGGCGCGCCAAGTGGCCGGCTTCTTGGAGGCGCATCCGGCGGTGCGGCGCGTGAACTACCCTGGGCTGGAATCGCATCCGCAACATGCGCTGGCATGCCGTCAGATGGCCAATTTCTCCGGCATGTTGTCCTTCCAAGCCGCCGGCGGCGAAACGCTGGCGCGGCGCATGGCGCAAGAATTGGAAATCGTCCACTTCGCCGTTTCGCTGGGCCACCAGCGCAGCTTGCTGTTCTGGATAGGCACGGACGCGATCGTGGAATCCTCCTATCAGCTCACCGGCGACGCCTTGGCGCGCTACCGCGAATTCGCGGGCGACGGGCTGTTCCGCCTGTCGGTGGGTTTGGAAGACGCCGACGACATCTGCCGGGACTTGGGCCGCGTCTTGGATTAGGACCCGGCGCGGGCGATCGGCACGGCGCCGGACTCCGTCAACTGGAACAGTTCCGCGGAGGCGGTCCCGTCGCGCACGGTGAGGAAACCAATGGTGCCGAGCCGCAGCGACTTGTTGTGCGGCAGCGTCGGTGAACCGGGGTTGGCGAACAGCACGCCGTCCACGCTGTGGATCTCCTCGATGTGCGTGTGGCCGTAGACCACCACGTCCGGCTGCCGGCCGCCAAAGCGCTTGCCCGCCTGCGCCAAGACGAAACCGGCCGGCCGCCGCCCCGGCGACGGAAACTCGTGCAGCAAACCCACCGCGACGCCTTGGAAGTCCACCAGCCAAGTTTCCCGCAACCGCTCATGGGCAACGCCTGCATCGCCGTTGCCGCGGGCAACGTGGACGGGCGCGAGCTCGGCGAGCTCGTCAATGGCATCCGGCACCCAGACGTCGCCGGCGTGCAGGATGGCGTCCACGCCGGCGAAGGCGTCGAACACTTGCGGCCAAAGCTGGCCACGCTTGGTGAGGTGGGTATCGGAAATCAAGCCTATCCGCATGGACGATCTTGTCGGTGCTGCAGGGCCGCTGCGACCTTGCTACGTTGCATCAATCACACCAAACGCGCTAAGCAGCGCAGCAACAATCGCCACGACGATGCTCAATGCCAACCCGATGAGGTAGACCAGCATGGCGATGCCGGAGACCACGAAGAACCGCCGCAGTTTCTCGAACGCGATGGAGAGCGGAACTTCTTCGCCCTGTGGAAAGGCGCTGTCGATTTGGCTGCTGGCTTGCCGCAACAACATTCCAAGCCAGAGGAACAGCCACGCGATGAGCAGGCCGACGATGGTGAGCGCGTAGAAGACGCCAATCCCCACCAGCGCGCCGCCGAGGAACTTCATCCATCTCTTCGCTTCGTAAAGAGGCAGTGTGACTGTGCGCAGGTCCATTGATCCGTTCCCCCCGCGGGCTGTGGACGTTCCGTACACAATGGCACGAGAACGAGAGCGCGGCAATGCCGCCGAGGAGCTCCGTTCGAGCAGCTCAAGCAGTGAGCGCGCGGAAGGGTTCGACCGTTCGTCGAAACCAGATCATGTGCCCGCGTGGTGCGCCACGAACCGCACTTCCGGCACGACAACCTCCCAAGAATCGCACTTGACGCTGCCTTGGTACTGGGGCTCGGAGCTTTCTTTGTTCCACGTCGCGACGGCCAACACCGTTGCCGAGTGGCAGCGCATGCCGGGCGGGATCATGAAGCCCTTGGCGAGGCGGCCCACCCGCGTGTTGGCGCGGTTGAACAGTTCCCAGCGTTGGTCGTTCTTGCGGAGCGTCAGCGGATCGCCCGGCGCGAGATCGGCGATGGCGCGATGCAGGGGATCGCCGGCGCGCCTTCGCCCGGCAAAGCCAAGGTCGACGTCCTTCATGCCGAGCCGCCGGTGGCGGATGCGAAGGGCGGGGTCGGCTGGCGGCAAGGATGCCGGCGGACGACGCAGCGCGCCCGCCTTGCGTTCCAGAACCGGCGGCAGCGGATGCGGCGGCGCGTCCGCAACCTGGTAGATGGCACGTTCTTCGCCGATGCGGGGCGCACGGCTTGTCCGCCCACCTTCGGGGAAGGTTTGGCCACCCGTGTTCCGCCCGACGCGGAAATGCATCAGCGCAAGCGTTTTTCGAGCGCGGGTCATGGCCACATAGTAGAGGCGGCGTGACGCATCGGCGTCCTCGCCTTGGTTGGTGCCGCGCCAGCCGCCATCCAACACCACCACATGGTCGAACTCCAAGCCCTTGGCGCGGTGGGCGGTTACCAGCAGCAATCCGCGCTGGCGGCGGCGCGCCTCCCTGCCCCACTCGGCAAGCCACTCTATGAAGTGTTCCACCGGCGTCTGTGTGCCGCCGGTTTCCAACTCGTGCTGATCCACCGCTTCGCCCAGCAGCTCGATCCAAGGGCCGGGGCGTTGCCCGGCCAACCAATTCCGCAAAGTGGCGCCATCAACGAGGGAGTTTGCCTCCGGCCCGCGCAGCCAGTCGCGCAGGGCTTGGGTCTCGCGCAGGCACCAGAAGTTGGGGATTTGCTCGTTCGCCATCTGCACGGGAACCCCGTGCATTTCGCACCACGCCCGTATCGGCTCCAAGCACTCCCAGTTGCGGGCGATAACGGCGCAAGCCGACCAGTTCCAAGCCGGCGTCAACGTGGCCAGGCGTTGCAACTCCGCCATCGCCGTCCGCGCCTGGGCGATGACATCATCCGGCGCGGCGAGGATCTGCACCCTACCCCGCGCCACGCTGTCCAACGCTTCCCAGTCTCCTCCGGCCGGGCTTTTGCCGCGGTTTTGATCGACGCGAATGGGATGGCCCGCCTTCATCCTCTCGGCGGCGGGTTCGATAGCGGCGTTGGCGGCGTGGATGATGTGCGCCGTGGAGCGGTAGTTGTCCGTCAGGAACACCGTCTTGGCCTGGTAGTCGGCCTCGAACTGGCGGATGAAGCGCACCGACGCGCCGGCCCAAGCGTAGATGTTCTGATCGTCGTCGCCCACCGCGAACAGGCTGAGCTTGTCGTCTTCGTCGGCCAGCGTTCGGCCAGCCAAGGCGGAGATCAATTCGTACTGCTCTCGGCCAACGTCTTGGTACTCGTCCACCAGTATCCAGCGGAAGCCGGCCAAGAGCCGCGTTCTGTGCTCGTCCACTTCCTCCGGCGGCAGCCCGTCGCCGCGCAGCAAGGCAACCGCTTGGCGCATCACCGCCTTGAATGCGTCATCGTCCAACCGTTCGGCGCGGTTGCTGAAGCTGGCCCCCACCAAGCGCATGGCCAAGCCGTGGCAGGTGTAGACCAAAACGCCCCGCGCATCGTCCCCGACCAGTTCGGCGAGACGGCGGCGAATCTCCACCGCCGCATGCCGGTTGTAAGCCAAGGCGATGATGCTGCGCGGGTTTTCCCGTCGCACCCGCAGCAGGTAGGCGATGCGATGCACCAGCACCCGCGTCTTGCCGGAACCTGGGCCGGCCAGCACCAGCACGTTGCGCTCCTCGTCGTCGGCGACGATTTCCTGCTGGTCCGGATTCTTCAGACTTTCCACGATGCTGCGCCAAGACTCGGGGGTCGTCTCCCGGGCCAAGTCTTCGTTGCCGCGCGGCAGCCAGCGGCGCAGGAAGTCCTTTTGGCTTAGGCCGAAGTAGTCCATCGCCAAGCGCAGCGCCTCCGCCATGGCGTCGAGGCCGCGCTGCGCAAACTCCGCCATGACGTGAACTTGCAGCACTTGGTCCTTGTAATGGAGGTCGAGCGGCATGAAGTTCGCCTTCAGAAAGCGCCGCTGGCGATCTTGTCCCAAGTGGATGGTCATGGCCGGCCGGAACACCGCCAGCCCCTTGTTGAGGCGCACGACCTCCTGCTCGTGCAGCCACAGCAAGGCACGGTCCAGCAGCTTGGGGAGCTTCTCAGGGTCGGCGTTCAGCTCCAAGTCCGACTTGAGCGCCTGCATCAGCTTGCCGAGGGTCGTTTCAGCGAGCAGGTCCGTGCCGCGGGCGCCTCGCGGCAAGCACTCGAGCAAGTGACGGAGCAGGCGCTCGGCGCCGCTGCGACGGCGTGCGGCGGTCTTGGCGAGATCCTTCCAACTCCGTTTCAGAGTCACGCGCACGGTCTCGGAGTCGGCGCGGCGCAATCCCAGGCTGCCCGTGCCGCCGCCCTCGTCGCGCCCGTCCCCGGCAATGCTGCGCAGGATGCGCCACACCTGCTCCGGCAACGCTTGGGCGTGGCCGGCGTCCTTGAGGCGCTGGGTGACGACGCGCAAGTGCAAGTCGGATGCATCGCCCACTTGCATGTCCGGGGCCGCTTCCTGCAGCGCTTCGATCAGAGCGACTTCCAAGTCCGTTGCTTTCGAGAACCGCTTGTGCGACGGCCGCGGTGGCCCAACGTGGACGAACGCCGTCAGCGCGGTGTCGTTGCTGGCGATGCCCCAGGTCTCCAAGTCGTACATCGCACCGCGCACGTCTTCCGGCTTCAGGCCGGACACCCCGACGAGTTCGTCCGTGGAGATGCCTTCGTCCGGGTCCGCTTCGATCAAGGCCCTGACGATGGCCAGCAACTGGTTGCGGTAGCCGGCGCGGGGTTCGCGCTTGGCCAGCTTGCGGCCGGCTTCCGCCACCGAGTCCACCTGCAGGGAGGAAGGGAAGACCCGCACGTGGTTCTCCTCCCGGCGGAGCAGATGCGCCTCTTCCAGCCAAGAGATGGCGGTTCGCACCCGCGTGTCGTCGGTGGCGGAATCCCGCTCGAAGGCGGCGTCTTCGTCCTCGCCTAGGATTTCGCCGGCGGTGGCGACGACCTTGCCGGCCATGCGCTTTTTCCGATCCAGATTGCGCAACGCGTCCAGAATGCCTTGAATCTCCCGCCGCGTGAGGCGGGAACGGGCGGACAGGCTGAACTGGCGTTCCACATCCTCGGCGGCGTAGAGCAGCACGCAGCGGGCGGAGGCGCGATCGCGGCCGGCGCGGCCCGCCTCCTGCAGGTAGTTCTCCAAGGAACCGGGGATGTCGGCGTGAATCACCAAGCGCACATCCGGCTTGTCGATGCCCATGCCGAAGGCGTTGGTGGCGACGATCACGCGCAGTTCGCCGTCGATGTCGATGAAGCGCTGCTGGACGGTCTTCTTGATCTCCGGCGACAGCCCGGCGTGGAAGTGTTCGGCGGCAACGTCCTTGCGGCTTAGGAACTCGGCGATGTCTTCCGCTTGGCGTCGCGTCGCGCAGTAGACGATGGTGCCGCCCTGCGGCGGCAGGTCCGCCTCCAGAATCTGGTGGATGTGGGAGAACTTCTCGCCGGGCGTGGTCTGCACCACCGCGAACTCCAGATTCGTGCGACTGGCGCCGCCGTCGAACACTTTCAACTCGACGTCCGAGCCATCCCGAAAGTGGCGGAGGATGTCGTCGCGCACATCCGGCTTGGCGGTGGCGGTCAGGCACAGCACCGGCGCATCGGGCGCCTTCTCGCGGATGAAGCGGGTGACATAGCGATAGTCCGGCCGGAAGTCGTGCCCCCAACGGGACAGGCAGTGCGCTTCGTCGAGCACCCAGGCGCCGATCTCCCGCTGCGCGAGGGCGCTGCGCACGGCGACGCTGCGCAACTGCTCCGGGGCGATGACGAGGATGCCGGCGTCGCCCAGGCGCACCCGGTCCAGCGCCTCCTTGCGCTCCGGCAACGACAGCATGCCGTTGACGGTGACGGCGCAGCCGATGCCTTGGCGCTCCAAGCCGGCCACCTGATCCGCCATCAGCGCCACCAGCGGGGAGATCACCACCGTCAGCGCCCCGGTCTTGTCGTAGCGCGAAAGCGCCGGGAGTTGGTAGCACAGGGATTTGCCGGTGCCCGTGGGCAGAATGCCCAACACGGATTCGCCGGCCATGGCCGCTTCGACAATGGACTGCTGCATGGGCCGGCCGTCGCCGTCCGCGGGCTCCGGACGAAAGTCGTCGAAGCGGAACCAGCGCTTGAGCTCCTTGCGGGCGTCCTGTCGTTTGCGGCACCAGCGGCAGTCGGGTTTGGTGCAAGCCAAATCGCGTAGACGGCGCACCAACCGCCCTGCTTCGGGAAATTCGTGCCGCACCCAAGGCGGCATCACCGAGTTTCCGCCAGCCACGGAGAGCCACGCCAGAGCGTAGGCAAGTGCCCAGCCTTGCCGCGCCGATGGCTCGAGGACTATTCGGATTTGCTCGCGGCACGCCGCCTCTGCCAACCTCTGGCGGATGGCTTCGCGGGCCTCGGCGGCGGAAGGCCGGGGCGCTTCGCGCAACGTGGCGAAGAACGCATCGAAGCCGGCCGGCCGCGCTTTCGCGGCGGTCGATCCGGCCAATCCACCAACGCGTTCGTCCGCGCATTCCGCCGTGGTCAGCCAATGCCATGCGGCCAGAAGGTCGGGCGGCGCAGTGCGCAACGCCTCGTGCTGGTCGGCGAAAAGTTTCAGCGACAGCCGGGCGTCCAGTTCCGGGTTGTTCACCCGCTCGCGCTTGAGCTGTCCGTCTTGATAGTGCTTGACCAGACGGTGGTAGGGATTGCGCGGGAACGCCAGCGGGTTGAGCCGAAGCGTGTCGATCGGCGGCAGACGCAGCAGGCGGAGATTTGGATTTGCCGCTTGTAGGTGGGGCAGGTCGAAGGCGATCAGGTTGTGGCCCAAGATGTGGGACGCGCCTTGGGCGTACGCATCCAACCGCGCCAAGGCAGGCCCCAAGCCGCCGCCGCGGTGGATCAGGGGCGGCGCGCCCTCGCGCACAGCGGCGAAGGCGTGGATGCGGCCGTCTTTGCGACCGACCTCCAAGTCCAAGGCGATACAACTGGCGCTAATAAGGTCGTCCATTCAACACATCAACGGCGCCGGTGCGCCAGTTCCCGGTCCTGTTCTCGATGCCAATAGGAAGGCCATCGGCGGTTCTCCGCGGCGGAAATCGCCACAAGCCGATCGTATAGCATGGACGCGCCACAGGAGACGGAGGCCGCCGCCTCATGCGACGTGCGGCAGCGCAGGAATCAGCGGACGCCGTGTTCGAGCGGATGCGCCTCTACGCGAACGCCTTGGAGCGAACTTCGCCGCCGGTGTTCGTTGGCCGCAAGGACGAGCTGGACACCCTGCGGGCCGCGGTCGAACTGGTCGCGGGCGACAATCCCCGCGGCATCACGCACATCGTCCAAGGCGTCCCCGGCGCCGGGAAAAGCTCCCTGTGCGAGGAGTTTCTGGGCGCCGTGCAGGGAACCGACGTGGCCGGCAAGGTGGTGCTGTGCGCCAAAATGGACCCCGGCGTCTTGGACGTTCCGCCCTTGCGGCTGGTGGCGGCGGTGACGGAGGAGTTGCGGCGCACCCACGCGCAGTTGGCGGGTATGCGCGGTTTCCTCACCGCCGGCCGCCGACATGCCGGGTTGGTCTTTGACGTCGCCGGCCAGCTGGTCTTCAAGACCGGCGAACACCGGCTCAACGCTCAAGCGCACGGGCTGACGGACGAATCGCCCCTGACCACCTGCATCAACGCCCACGCCGACCACATGTGGCCGGACAACGCCGCCATTGTTCTGGCCTTCGACGAAATGCAGGAATGTCCGGTCACGGAAAGAACCAAGGCCGCCTTGCGCGTCCTGAACGAGCGCCTGCACAGCGCCCGCATCCTCGTCGCCTGCTTCGGCCTGCACAACACCGAAACCTTCATGAGCGAGGAGTTGCGGCTGTCGCGCATCCCGGCCGACGCTGTCATGGACATCGGCCCATTGAAATCCGGCGAAGGGCGGAAAGTGCTGGCGGAAACCCTTGACTACTTCGGCGTCTCGGCGGACAACAGCGTGTGGCGCGACCACTTGGGCACCGCGGAGTTCGACCCCCGTTCTTGGACCGCATGGCGCGGCGATTTGGTTGACGTCTTGGAAGGCCAGTCCGCGAACTTCCCCCAACACCTAACCGCGGCGTTGCACGCCGTCTGCCTCGTTCTGTGCGCGCATCGGCAAACGATGCCCGCGGGCGGCATCCTGCGGGACGCCATCGCCGACCTGCACAACGGCAACAAGGACGACTACTACCGAAAGCGCCTCGGCGGCACGCTTCGGCTGCACCGAACGGTCTTGGGCGGCTTGGCCCAAGCGGCTTCCACCGCTCCGCTGCCGCTGCCGGCGGTTGCCGCGGCCTTCGCGTTGGGCGACGATTTCGGGCACCCGGTGGAAAGCGGCCGGGCGGCGGAATTGGCCACTCTAGCGGCCGAGCGCGGTGTGCTCACGCTCACCGACGTGGAAGGGGACCTGTGCTACGGGCCGCCACCCATCCCCTCCATGACCCAACACCTTGCCGATCGGTACGCCCGGAAGCTGCACCAAGGCGACCGGGTTGCCCAAACCTTGGCGCACCACATGGAACACGCCAGCCCCGGCTCGCCTTCTTGAGTGCAGAGGACTTTCACCAAATGAGCAAGCTGCCGGCCGGCATCCAGACCTTCCGCGAAATCCGCGAGGGGCGCTTCTACTATGTGGACAAGACGGACTTCGCGTGGCGGCTGGTGGAGGACGGCAAGCACTACTTCCTGTCGCGTCCGCGGCGCTTCGGCAAGAGCCTGTTCGTGGACACGCTGAAGGAGTTGTTCGAGGCCAGCGAGCCGCTGTTCCGCGGGCTCGCCATCCACGAGCACTGGGATTGGGACGCGCGCCATCCGGTGATCCGGCTGAGCTTCGCGGCGGGCAGCTTCAACAAGCCCGGCCGGCTGGAGGCGAACTTCAACGACAAGCTGGCGGGTCTCGAGAGCGCGGCGGGCATGGTGACGTCTCGCACGACGCCGGAGGGCCGCCTCACCGACGTGATCGAGACCCTCCACGGGCGCGACGACCGGCGCGTGGTGCTGCTGGTGGACGAGTACGATCGCCCCATTGCCGACGCGCTCGGCGATCCGGCGCTGGCGGCGGACAACCGCGACTTCCTGCGCGGCGTGTACGGCGTGGTGAAGGACTGCGACGCCCACATCCGCTTCAGCTTCTTCACCGGCGTGAGCAAGTTCTCCAAGGTGAGCGTCTTTTCGGACCTCAACAACCTCACCGACATCACCTTGGACGAGCGCTTCGCCACTGTGTGCGGCTACACCGAAGAGGATTTGGACGCCGTGTTCGCGCCGGAACTGCGCGGCCTCGACCGCAAGGCCGTGCGCGATTGGTACAACGGCTACAGCTGGCGGGCGGACGGCGAGGAGAAGGTGTACAACCCCTACGGCATGCTGCTGTTTCTGCGCAGCCGCGAGTTCAAGCCGCACTGGTTCGAGACCGGCACGCCGGCGTTTCTAGCGCGCACGCTGCTCGATCGCCAAGTCGCGCCGGCGGCGCTCGACAATCTGGTGGTGGGCGAAGCGGACTTCGCGGCGTTCGACATCGAGCGCGTCCAGACCGCGGCGCTGCTGTTTCAGACCGGCTATTTGACCATTCGCGGCCGCGAAGGCGAGGTGGACGACCGCCTGTACCGCCTCGGCTACCCCAACCGCGAGGCGCGCCAGCGTCTTCTACGCGCACTTCGCCAGCGCGGGGCTTGAAGCGGTGGCCGAGAAAGCACCAGATCAAGCGCCGGCGGATGGGTAGCGGGTGGGCGGGTAGGGTTCGCCTTGCGCGTACAATGCGCGAATCCAAGGGCACCCCGGAGCCGCCATGTCCGGCATCAACCACCGCACCATCGCCACCAACTTCATCGACATGCACATCGCGGAGGCCGGGCCCGCCGACGGGCCGTTGGTGGTGTTGTGCCACGGCTTTCCCGAATCCTGGTACTCGTGGCGGCACCAGCTGCCGGCGCTGGCCGAGGCGGGTTACCACGTTGTCGCGCCGGATCAGCGCGGCTACGGCGGCACCAGCGCGCCGGAGGACGTCGGGTCGTACTCGCAATTCCTGTTGGTGGGCGACATCGTGGGGCTGGTGCAGGCCCTAGGCGCGCAGACCGCGGTGATCGCCGGGCACGATTGGGGCGCGCCGGTGGCGTGGAACGCGGCGCTGTGGCGGCCGGACATGTTTCGCGCCGTGATCGGCCTCAGCGTTCCCGCCAGCGACCGACAACCCTATCCGCCCACGGCCGGCATGAAGTCCTGGGCCGGAGACAACTTCTACTACATCCTCTATTTCCAAACGCCGGGCGTCGCGGAGCACGAACTGCAGAAGGATGTGCGGCGCACCTTGCGCATGTTGCTCTACTCCGCCTCCGGCGACGCGCCCGGCGGTTCCGGGCGGCTGCCGAAAACGGCGAGCTTTCTCGATCAAATGCGCGATCCGGAAGAACTGCCGGCGTGGCTCACCGAGGCGGATTTGGACTACTTCACCGCCCAGTTCGAGCGCACCGGCTTCCGCGGCGGGCTGAACTGGTATCGGAACCTGGACAGCTCGTGGGCGCTTTCTGCGCCGTTCCAAGGCAAACGCATCGAACAGCCGGCGCTGTTCATCACCGGCGACCGGGACCTCACCCGCGGCAACCCGCAATACGAAGAGCGCATGCGCGCCGTCGTGCCGAATCTGCGCGACGTGGTGACGTTTCCGGGCATCGGCCACTGGACGCAGCAGGAGAATCCAGACGGCACCAACGAAGCGATGCTGAACTTCCTCGGCTCGCTGTAACCAGGCAATTAGGGGGAACACCGATGGCCTACAACAACATCCTCTACGACACCGACGACCGCTTGGCGTTCGTCACGCTGAACCGTCCGGAGAAGCTGAACGCGCTCAGCCACGCCCTGCGCGGCGAGGTGTACGACGCGATGAAACAGGCGGAGGCGGATCCGGCCATCGGCGTCATCATCCTCAAGGCCGCCGGCCGCGCCTTCTCCGCCGGCTACGACCTGGCGCCCAACCCGGACGAGCAAAGCGACTACGTGAGCCACCGCTCGCGGATGCCGGACACCGGTTCCACCCATCCCCAGCACTACGACTGGTCGCGCCACGCGCTGATGGGCCACTGGTTCATCTGGGAACTGGCCAAGCCGGTGATCGCGCAGGTACACGGCTGGTGCTTGGCGGGCGCGACGGAGCTCACGTCGATGTGCGACATGCGCATGGTGGCGAACGACGCCCGCGTGGGCTATCCGCCGGTGCGCGCCATGGGCACCATGGACATGATGTGGGCGCCGTGGCTGCTCAAACCCGGCAAGGCGCGGGCCTTCGCCTACACCGGCGACTGGTTCAGCGGCGAAGAGATGGAGGAGTTCGGCTGGGCCACCTTCGCCAAACCGAAGGAGGAGCTGGAGGCGTTCACCACCAAATACGCCCGCCGCCTCGGCAACATCGACAACGACCAGCTGAACTACAACAAGCGCGCCGTCAACCGCCAGTACGAGATCATGGGCATCCGCACCGGCCTCATGTCCGGCACGGACGTGGAGGCGATGTCCAAACACCGCCCCGCCGCCGGCGAGTTCGGACGCCGGGCGCGCGAACAGGGCCTGAAAGCCGCGCTGGAATGGCGCGACGGCCCGTTCGGCGACTTCCGCGGCGAATACGCCTCCGCGCCCAAGAGCCGCCCGCTCGCGGGTTCGGGCAGCGGCGGCGGCAACCCGGGCGACGCGGATTACTCGCGCTGAGTCCGACCGAGAGGGCTGAACCCCGTGCCCGCCGCGGTGGATGCTATGGGTGTTTCTGGAGTTTTGGGGCGGTGGTTGGGCATCTGAATCCCCCTGATCTCTTTGCGCGATGGACGACCCTGCGCGGCTCAAGCGACGAGACGGGGGCGGCGGTGCCTTCCGCGCCCCGTGCCCTTCGGCGGTTACATGGACCGGGTGATGCTGCGGGCGGCGCCGGGCGACATGGACACGGCGCGGGCGACCGCCGACGGTGCATGGTTGAGATGACGATGGACGAGGCTTCGGAAAGTGCTATCGTTCGCCGTGTGGTTCGCGGGGGCGAGGGCCCAACGGAGAGCGCCGGCGTGGCAAAGGCCGGCGGCCAAGGTGGACGACGAGGAGAACGGTATTGAACTTGGTTGACTGGTGGTACGGCGTGGTGGGGCCGTCGATTTGGGCGCCCGTGGCGTACGCGCTGATCGTCACGCACATCACCATTGTGTCCGTGACCGTGTATCTGCATCGGCATTCCGCGCACCGGGCGCTGGACTTGGCGCCGGGCTTGGCTTTCTTCTTCCGCCTGTGGCTGTGGCTCACCACCGGCATGGTGACCAAGGAGTGGACGGCGGTGCATCGCAAGCACCACGCCACCACGGAGACGAAAGAGGATCCGCATAGCCCGCAAGTCCACGGCCTCAAAGCGATTTTCTTGGAGGGCACCGAGTACTACCGCGCCGGAAGCACGCCGGAGACGCTGGAGAAGTACGGCAAGGGAACACCGGACGACTGGTGGGAGCGACAGGTGTTCGCCCGCCGCCACTACCTCGGCATCGGCGTGATGGCGGTGCTCGGCATCGCCCTCTTCGGCAGCGTCGGCATCGTCGTGTGGGCGGTGCAGATGCTGTGGATTCCGGTGCTGGCGGCCGGCGTCATCAACGGCGTCTGCCATCACACCGGCTACCGCAACTTCGAGACCGCGGACGCCTCCAAGAACGTCGTGCCCTGGGGCATCCTCATCGGCGGCGAGGAACTGCACAACAACCACCACACCTACCCCAACTCGGCCAAGCTCTCCGTGAAGCCTTGGGAGTTCGACATCGGCTGGTTCTGGATTCGCCTGTTCGCCTTCGCCGGGTGGGCCAAGCCCCGCTCCACCGGCCCGGTGTTGACGCGGGTGCATGGCAAGGCGCATGTGGACATGGACACCGTTTGGGCCGTGCTGAACGACCGCTTCCGCGTCATGGCCCGCTACGCGGAGCGGGTGGTGGCGCCTTTGGCGAAGCAGGAGAGCCGCGGCGCCGATTCGTCTGCCCGGAAACTGCTGCGGCGCGCCAAGAACGTGCTCTGTCGAGAAGACGCGATGGTGCGCGATTGCGACCGGCGCGACATCACGGCGATCGTGGAATCCAGCGCGGTGCTGAAGACGATCTACGAGAAGCGCTTGGAGTTGAACGCCGTTTGGGCCAAGCGCGGCGGCAGCGGCGACGATCTGCTGCGCGCCTTCAAGGAGTGGTGCGTGGAAGCCGAGAACACCGGCATCCAAGCGCTCGGCGAGTTCGTGAGCTACCTCAAGTCCTACACGATGCCGCTGCGGCCGATCGCCGCGCAGTAAGCGTGTCGGGCGCATTGGGGGGAGGTGCCATCCCCATGACGATTCGGGGCGGTCGCATGTCGGCTAGAAGTGAGTCTCGCCGATGATCGTGCTCCATGTAGCGGTGTTGGTGATCATTGCTGTAGGCATCATCTGGATTGTCGCATTTTGTGTTAGGGCGACATTGAGAGCCGAGCACTTGCATGGCGTTTTGTCGTTGCAGGGCATGAACGAGGCCGCGGTGGCAACCGAGAAATTCATTGAAACTGTAAGACATGCCAAGAAGTCGCTCATAATCCACGACGACGGCAACGACATGAGCGACTCCGTCTACAACGATCAAGAAGCAATTGATGCCGTTGTCAACCGGATGAACGAACAAGAATCGCTTAGGGTAAAGTGCTGGTTCAACGTAGAATCCACAATTGGCCTAGTGGAAGCGATCCGAAGGGAAAGTCAATTAGCCAAGCGATTCGAGGTTAGGTACCGGAAGCCATCCAAGTTGGGGCTTTGGCGCTTTAGTTGGTTCGATCCGCACTACAAGATCGCAGACGATGGCGAATACGGTACGGTGTCCAGACATGCGTTAGGTGCGAAACGACGGCGTTTTCAAATCGAAGATTGCATACAAGCATCCGAGAGAGGTCGGGACATCACGTTAGGTCCTTACATGCGTCGCTTCGACAGGGGTTTCAGAAAAGGGATCCCTACATCTTTAGGAGATTGTCGATGATAGAGTGGCCACCAATACGCAAACTCGCTTGAAGCTTGAAGACCTAACCCCCAACGCATCCGTGCGCGGCATTCGCCCGGACGCGCCGGTCACCGTGGTGCAGGCGCAGTGGCATGGCGCGGATGCGCTGACGCTCACCTACCGCTTGGCGGCCGGCGGCGTTGCCGAGGAGATCCTCTACCGCGACGACGAAGCCCGGCTGCAACTGGCCGAACAGGGCCGCCCGTGGCGCTTCGACGGCGACGGCGCCAGCTACCGGCTGGTGGCCGAAGCCCATCGCATCCGCCTGGCGCATCTGTTCGATCCGGTGCTTGCCGTCCACTGCTCGCGGGTGGAACCGCTGCCGCACCAGATCACCGCGGTGTACGAAGCCATGCTGCCGCGCCAGCCGCTGCGCTTCCTGCTGGCGGACGATCCCGGGGCCGGCAAGACCATCATGGCCGGCCTGCTGATGAAGGAGCTCATCGCCCGTGGTGATCTCAAGCGCTGTCTCGTCGTCTGCCCCGGCAGTCTGGCGGAGCAGTGGCAGGACGAGCTGCACCACCGCTTCGGGCTGCCCTTCGAGATTCTCACGAACGACAAGCTTGAGACCTCCCGCATTGGCAACTGGTTCGTCGAGAACGACCTCGCCATCGCCAGGCTGGACAAGCTGGCGCGGAACAACGACGTGCAGGCGCTGCTTGCCGCGCCGGACTGCCGCTACGATCTCGTGGTGTGCGACGAAGCGCACAAGATGTCCGCCAGCTTCACCGGCGGCGAGATCAAGGTCACCAAGCGCTACCGCCTAGGCCAGCAGCTCTCCGGCCTCACCCGCCACTTCCTCCTGATGACGGCCACGCCCCACAACGGCAAGGAGGAAGACTTCCAGCTGTTCCTCGCCCTCTTGGACGGCGACCGCTTCGAGGGCCGCTTCCGCGACGGCGCCCATCAAGTGGACGTTTCCGACCTGATGCGCCGCATGGTGAAGGAGAACCTGCTGAAGTTCGACGGCCGGCCACTGTTCCCGGAGCGCATCGCCCATTCGGTGCCGTACCGTCTCTCCGCCGCCGAAGCGCGTCTCTACCAAGCCGTGACGGACTATGTGCGCGACGAGTTCAACCGCGCCGAGGCCCTGCAAAACGACAAGCGCGCCGGCGCCGTGGGCTTCGCGCTGACGATTCTGCAACGGCGCTTGGCCTCCTCGCCGGAAGCGATACACCAGTCCCTGCGGCGGCGGCGCGAACGCTTGGAGGGCCGCCTGCAAGAGGCGTCTGGCCAGCACGGTGCCGTGCTGCCCGATGGCCCCGCCTTGGACGCCGAAGACCTCGAGGATTTGGAGGATGCCCCTTTCGAGGAACTGGAGGTGGCGGAATCCGCTGTCGTGGATCAAGCCTCCGCCGCCGCCACCCTCGCCGAACTGCAAGCGGAAATCGACACGCTGCGGCACTTGGAATCCCTTGCCGCGGCGTTGCGGCAGAGCGGCGAGGACACCAAGTGGCAGGAGCTCGCCAGCCTGCTCGCCACGATCTTCACGCCCGAGCGCCTGGCCAACGAAGTGGCCGAAGAACGCGCCCGCTACCACGGCAGCGGCGCCATTCCGCCTCCCGTGCCATCGCCCCGCCAGAAGCTGGTGGTGTTCACCGAGCATCGGGACACCTTGAGCGCCTTGCAGCGGCGCATCGGCACCTTGCTGGGCCGCCCGAACGCGGTGGCCGTCTTCCACGGCGGCATGCGGCGGGAGGAACGCCGCCGGGCGCAGGAGACCTTTCTGAACGATCCCGAAACGCAAGTGCTGCTCGCCACGGACGCCGCCGGCGAGGGCATCAACCTGCAACGCGCCCATCTGATGGTGAACTACGACTTGCCGTGGAATCCGAACCGCTTGGAGCAGCGCTTCGGGCGCATCCATCGCATCGGCCAGCGCGAGGTGTGCCACCTGTGGAACCTGGTGGCGGCGGAAACCCGTGAAGGCGACGTGTACCGCACCCTGCTCGACAAGCTGGAGCAGGCCCGCTTCGCCCTCGGCGGGCAGGTGTTCGACGTGCTCGGCAAGCTGCAATTCGAGGGCCGCCCGCTGCGCGATCTGCTGATCGAGGCCATCCGCTACGGCGACCAGCCGGAGGTCAAGGCGCGCCTTTCCCAAGCCGTTGGCGCAGCCGTGGACCATCCGCATCTGCAAGCGCTGTTCGAGGAACGCGCCTTGGCCCAGGACGCGATGGACTCCGCCCAAGTGGCCCGCGTGCGCGAGAACATGGAACGCGCCGAAGCGCGGCGCTTGCAGCCGCATTATGTGGAGTCCTTCTTCCTGGAGGCGTTCCGCCAGCTCGGCGGCATGGCGCGGCAGCGCGAGCCGCGACGCTACGAAGTGACGCACGTGCCGGCGACGGTACGCAACCGCAACCGGCAGATCGGCGCCGGCGACCCGGTGCTGCGCCGCTACGAACGCATCGCCTTCGAGAAGTCCCTGCTGACGCCGGACGGCAAGCCGCCGGCGGCGTTCGTCTGCCCCGGCCACCCGCTGCTCGACGCCGTGCTGGACCTCACCTTGGAGCGCAACCGAGACCTGCTGCAACGCGGCACGGTGCTGGTGGACGACAGGGACCCCGGAACCGAACCGCGCACCCTCTTCACGTTGGAGCACACGGTGCGGGATAGTGAGCGCACACTTTCTCGAAGGATGTTGTACGTGGCGATGGATGCAGCCGGGGCTTACCGTCACCTGCACCACGCGCCGTATTTGGACTATCGGCCGCTTGTCGACGCAGAGCCGCCGGCGGAGGACATCCTCGCCCGCCCCGAATGCGCCTGGATCACCCGCGAGCTGGTGGCCGCTGCCGAGCGCGAAGCCATCGCCAGCATCGTGCCCGAACACATCCGCGAGGTGCGCGAACGGCGCACGGAGTGGATCGCCAAGACCCGCGCCGCCGTCCAAGAGCGCCTCACCAAGGAAATCGCCTACTGGGACAGCCGCGCCAATGCCCTGCAACTGCAAGAGGAAGCCGGCAAGCCCGGCGCCCGCCTGAACTCCGCCGAAGCCCGCCGCCGCGCCGACGACTTGCAGGAGCGCTTGCAGCAACGCATGGCGCAGCTGGAACGGGAAGGCCAGATCTCCGCCACACCGCCCAACGTGATCGGCGCGTTGGTGGTTGTGCCCGCGGGTCTGCTCGCTGCGATGACCGGCCAAGCCGCGCCTTCCCCGCCCGCCGACACCCAAGCCTCCGCCGCCCGCGCCCGAGCCATCGTCATGGCGCTGGAACGGCAACTCGGCTTCGAGCCGACGGACCGCGAGTTCGAGAAGCTCGGCTACGACATCGAGAGCCGCATCCCCGGCACCGGCAAGCTGCGCTTCATCGAGGTGAAGGGCCGCGCCCAGAGCGCCGACAGCATCACCGTCACCCGCAACGAGGTGCTGACGGCGCTGAACAAGCCGGAGGACTTCATCCTCGCCATCGTGCGCTTCGGCGAAGAGGGCGGCCACGACGTGCGCTACGTGCGCGAGCCGTTCGGGAGCGAGCCGGACTTCGGCGCGGTGAGCGTGAACTACCGCGTGGAGGAACTGTGGGAACGGGGCGGGCGGCCGATAGGTGACTGACGGTGGCGCAGTGCGCCCCTCATTCGCCCTCCCAAGGATTCAACATGACCTCTTGCAGCCGAGGCGGCTCGAAGTCGACGTCCGCAGCTTCGGGCATTGCCAGCAGGTCCACGATGTTCGCTTCCTGCTTCGTCAAGGCGACGTACTCCTCCACCGTGAGGAGCACATGCGCGGCTTGGCCACGGCTGGTGATCACCACCGGCCCGTGGCGGGCTTGGCGCTTGGCCTTGCTGACGTGGCGGTTGAACTCTCTGCCTGTCATGGTTGTGATGGGCATGTGGACATTCTGACCTGCGAAGTTGGTAGGTACGACCCTACTCCGTGCTGACTGCGCTGAGCAAGTTTGGCTGTATGCTAGCGTCACACGGTGGGCGCGGCGCGGCAGGTGGCACTTTGCCCCGACCGGGCAGCGCAATGCTGGCAGAGGGGCGACCCGAACGTGGGTGTGAAGTTCGACAGTCCATTGAGGTATCCGCCGGACTTTGGTCCGCCACATGCAGCGCCAGAGAGCGCTCAAGTGGATTGCCTCCTACGACGACTACGCGCAGGAGATACGGCAATTTGCGCCAGTTCGTCCGTCAACCCTCCTTCCCTGCGATACAGCCTGCGCCGCGTAAGGGGCGCACCAGAAATCCTGATCACGCCGAAACACCTGCAACTTCCGACTTCCAAACTTCGAGAGGGAACCCAAGCGTGGACGACGAACTGAACGCCGAGGAAATAAAGCTGTTGCCAGTCTCCGACTTGGCATTCGATCTCAAGAATCCCCGCTTGGCCGAGTTCGACATCGTCGATCGTGAAGCAGACATCATCAAGGTGCTGTGGGACACAATGGACGTGCAAGAACTGGTGCTCTCCATTGCCGCGAGTGGCTATTTCAAGCACGAGCCGGTCATCGTATGCAGGGAGCGCGGCCGCAACATCGTGATTGAAGGGAATAGACGGTTGGCCGCGGTCAAGTTGATGCTGCGGCCAAGCATCTGCAACGAGCTGAACGCCAAGATCCCCGAAATATCGAAAGAGCTGCGGAAGTCCATCGAGGAGATTCCGACACTGCTAAGCACCCGCGAGGGGGCGTGGCGCTATGTAGGCTTCAAGCACGTCAACGGCCCAGCAAAGTGGGGCAGTTACGCCAAATCCAAATACATCGCCGACGTCCATCGCAACTACGATGTGCCGCTGGACGACATCGCAAGACAGATTGGAGACACGCACAACACGGTTCGCTGGCTGTACCGTGGACTCATGGTGATCGAGCAGGCAGAGAGAGTTGGGGCGTACGACCGCAGGGACAGATGGCAGGGACATTTTGCGTTCTCCCATCTTTATGTGGGCCTGCAATACACCGGCATCAGTGCGTTTCTCAACCTGTGTCCGGCGAACGATGAAGACGTGGAACCAGTACCCACCACCAAGAAAGGCGAACTCCGAGAGCTGCTGGTGTGGATGTACGGCAGCAAGAGCGAAAAGAAGCCCCCCGTCATTCAGTCCCAGAACCCACATCTTCGTCAGTTGGATGCCGTGCTGGCAAACACCGAGGCGTTGGCCGCGCTGCGTAACCCCTATTGTTGCAGGTTTTTGCCGAACTATGTGGCGAGGGCGGCAAGGTATTCGGACATGACGGTTTCCGCCTTGTCGTCGCTCATGATGGAAAGGACGGGTTTTCCGGCGCGGTTGAGGAATCGGCCGGCGCGAAGCAGGAAGTCGTTGCGCATCGTTCGCAATTGGGCGAAGGCCCAGAGCGGGGAGCGTTTGGCGGTGGTGCTCCGGAGAGGCGCTCGGGTGGCCATTTGGAGTTCGCGGCCGAGGTTGTGGGCGAGCACGGCGGCGAGGGAGAAGAGCCGGTTGGCGGCTTCCTTGCGGCTGGGCGCGTAGCCGAGTCCGCATTGGGACTTGAGTTCGGCGAACGTCGCCTCCTGGGTGCCGCGGCCTTCGTGGAACAGCGCGACGGCGCGGGCGCGGACGCGCTTGTTGGTGACGACGGCCTTGAACTCGAAGCCGTGCTCGCGGGGCTCGAACAGGTCGAGTTGGAGAGGCTCCTTGCGGCGCGCCGGAACGCGGCGGCGGACGACGACCACGCGGCGGCGGCCATCCCAGCTGGCGGGCTTCCAGCGCGGCTCGAAGAACGCCAGGCCGGGGCCGGCGCGGCGCCAGAGGCGGCGGCCCTCGACCGCCGCCTTGAGGTCGGCGAAGCGGGCGAACGGCACGGACACCGAGTAGTCGACGCCGCGCCGCTCCAGCTCGTCCAGCAGCCCGCCGTCGAAGAACGCCGAGTCCATGCGCGTCTCCAGGCGGGCGCGCGGCAGCGCGGCGCGCAGCCGCTCCATGCTTTCGCCAATGAAATCAACAGCTCCCGTGGAGTCCGCCACGTTGCCCGGCCGATGCAGCAGGTCGAGCGTTTGGCCAGTCTGCGCCACGGTGGCGAACAGCGGCCAGTAGCTGCGCTCGCCCTTCCTGCCCGGGTTGTAGCCCACCGCCGAACCTTCCGCCAGCCGCCGCGTCGCCAGCACCGTGCCGTCGAAGTCCACCGTGACCCGCCGCGGCCCCAGCGCGCGCAGCCGCTCCAGCGCCATGTCCCGCGACAGCGCCCGCACCCGGTCGGCGCCGCGCGCGTCCACGTCCGACAGCGCCCGCGACACCGTCGACACGTCCGGCAGCCGCCGCAGACCGACCGCGCGCCGCACCGCCTCGTCGTTCCGGTAGCGCGCCATGTCGCGCAGCTCGCGGCAGCCGAGCAGCAGATGCACCACCAGCAGCAGCGTCACCACGTGCGGCGCGTAGGCGCGCCGTCCCGACTCGTGCCGAAAGCAGCCGCGCAGCCGCTCCTTCAGTTGGAGGCGCGAGAACAGGCGCTGGAACACCACCAGGCCGGCGTGCGACGTGAGGCTCTGGGGCTCGAACCGGATTTCCAGCGCGCTTGCGGTTTTGCCGCTGACTTCTTTCCTGATACGATTCACTTCGGCGGTCTCCTTCGATGTTTGTTCCACACAGCGACATCGTACCAAAGGAGACCGCTTTTTTCGTTCCCGAAAACAACAGGGCAATCGCTTCCGGGTCCCGCGGATGCCCGAAAGTCGGCCACCCGGACAACCTCACTGCCAGTGACCTTGACCGGCAACCACACCGCCCTCAAAGCCTACTAAGCAAATCACCGCATTTCTCCAACCTCGGGTGACCTCAAACTGCAACAATAGGGTAACGGCTACGAACTCTCGGTGGCATTCGAGGCGAGCCGACCGTCGACCAACATCTTCGGAGAAGCGCTGGTCGGTGCCAAGCAAAGCCTCGAGAGGGCGCGCGGCGCTCTGTCCACGGGATACGACGGTTCCAAAGCGCTGCTAGGTGTGGCGAGCGCAGTTGCGGACTTGGCCTACGATCTGTACGAGGAGATAGAGCGGAAGAGTGCGCCACGGCGGCGGCGCAGCAGCAAGGCCTGATGTTCAAGTGGCCGGGCAGCCCGTCGGCCAAGGCGTGTGCCCACGAACTGGCAGACTTCGTGGAGTTGGTGTCTTGGCGCGACGGCAGCATGTCTGCGGTTGATCTGACCAGGCATCTCGGCAGGCTCGACGAGGTGGACTACTCCGATGATGGCGTTCAAGAAGAGGAATGCGTCGACATCCTTGCCGAGTCTGTGTTCGCCGAGCTGGAACGTCGGGCCGAGGCCTGTGCCTGTGGTTATCCGTTCAGCATCGGCAACGATGGCCAATCCGCCCAGTTCATCGGCGATGGTGTGAGCGAAGCGCAACACGCAACATACGCCTTCCTGCTGCTCGCAACCCGCTTGGACATGAATGCCGAACGGGTGCATGACGGGATCGACGGAACCGCGCTCTTTGAGGAATTGGCGGCCGAGTCCGCGAGAAGCTACCTCGGCGCACGGTCGAAGAGCGTCGTGTTCGGCAGCGCCGCGCAGAGTGGCGGCTTCAAGGCAAAAGTCGATGACCTGTGCGAACAAATCGGCGAGGGGGTCGGCTTTAGCGATAGCGGCGGAGATGGTCGAAGGCGGAAGGACGGCAAGCTCGATGTCGTAGCCTGGACTCCGTTCTCGGACGGCTTGCCGGGCCAGCTCATCGTCTTCGGCCAATGCAAGACGGGGACCCACTTCAAGGATCAACTTGCACAGCTGCAGCCGGACGCCTTCTGCAACAAGTGGTTCCTGTCGCAACCAGCCCTCTCGCCAGTGCGCGCGTTCTTCGTGTCCGAGGCATTGCCGCGACCTGAGTGGCGCAATAACGCAGTGGACGCAGGGCTATTGTTTGACCGTTGCCGCATCGTAGACTTCATCAGCGGCGCAAGCGATGGGGTTCTGGACAAGGTGCGGGCTTGGACGGCAGCGGCGTGGGCGCAGTCCAAACAAGCGTAGCACGATTGCATATTAATCAAATACTTAGGTATTTCTGCATGATCTCGCTGCCGTGTACAATTCGCCCACTCCCCTGTCGGGCGGGCTAGCGATGGACGGACGAGGAAACGAACAGCGCCTTGGGTTCAGCCTGTCCGGCGAGGCGGTCTCCGTGGAGTCCTTCATCGCCATCGCCAAGAAGCTCACGGACTTGCTGCGGGAACTCGAGACGTCGATGACGGGTGGCCACGCTCTGGAGTGGCACATCGCCGACCTGCGCAACGGCAGCGCCCATCTAGCCATGAGGCCGCACACGGAGGCACTCCAAGGCCCAGAAAGTGCCCCCCCGATCATCGCCGCCGCGCTCGACGGCCTCGCCATGGTCGAGGGTGCGGCAGAGCGCCCCCCGGACTTCAGCGACCAAGCGCTTCGAGACGCGAAGTCCTTGGTCAATGCCGCGAAGCGACACGCCAACGGCCTGTCGATCTTCTCGATCTTCGGCACCGGTGGAGCGGAACCCCGCCAAGTTGCGGTCTCGCAGCGTCTTGTCGCCCATGTGGACGAGCTCATCAGCAGCAATTCCGTGGCGCTCGGTTCTTTGGAAGGCAGGCTCGAAGCGCTGACCGTGCATGACTCCATTGCTTTCAGCATCTACGACTCGATCACCAATCGACGGATTCGGTGCGATTGCAGCCGCGAGACGCTCGATGTGGCCATGAAGCACTTCGAGAAGCGCGTGTCCGTGAGCGGGGAGATCCGGTTCAATGCTCGCGGGGAGGCCACGTTGATGAAGGTTGACGAAGTCCATCCGCTGGGGACGGGGCCTCTGCCGCAACCAAAGGACATTCTCGGGCTGTTTGCTGACCACAAGATCGACACCGACGAGTGGTCCAAGTTCGTGCGGGAAAAGTGGTAATCCCAGCATGCCAGCGGGAAGAGGAGTCCGTCGCTACTGGGACGCCAAGTGCTCTCGGGCAAGCTGATCTATTCGAACTGCGCTGAACGACGTGGCACTCCGAAAGAAGCTCATCGAGGTCGCGCTGCCGCTGGACGCCATCAACAAGGAGTCCGCGCGGGAGAAGTCGATTCGGCATGGGCATCCGAGCACGCTGCATTTGTGGTGGGCGCGGCGGCCGTTGGCGGCGGCGCGGGCGGTGATCTTCGCGCAGATGGTGGATGATCCGGCTTCGTGGCCGGAGGAGTTCCCCACCGAGGCGGCGCAGGAGGCGGAGCGGCAGCGGCTGTTTCGGCTGATTGAGGGCCTTGTGCAGTGGAAGAACACCACCAACCAAGCGCTGCTGGAGCAAGCGCGCAACGAGATTCGGCGTAGCTGGCGGCGCACTTGCGCGGAGCACCAGGACCACCCCCAAGCCGCGGAACTGTTCGATCCGGAGCGGCTGCCGGCCTTCCACGATCCGTTCGCCGGCGGCGGCTCGCTGCCGTTGGAGGCGCAGCGGCTGGGGCTGGAGGCCCACGCTTCGGACTTGAACCCCGTGGCGGTGCTTATCAACAAGGCGATGATCGAGATTCCGCCCAAGTTCGCCGGCATGCCGCCGGTGAACCCCGAAGCGCGGGCGCAGATGGCCGAAGACCGCGAGCTGGGCATGGAGCGGGAGTGGAAGGGCGCCCAGGGGCTGGCCGAGGACGTGCGCTACTACGGCAAGTGGATGCGCGACGAAGCCGAGAAGCGCATCGGGCACCTGTATCCGAAGGTGGAAGTGACGGCGGAGATGGCCAAGGACCGCTCCGATTTGGAGCACTATGTGGGGCGGAAGCTCACGGTGATCGCTTGGCTGTGGGCGCGGACGGTGAAGAGCCCCAATCCGGCGTTTCGGGATGTGGACGTGCCGTTGGCGACGACGTTTGTGCTGTCGAAGAGGGAGAGGCGGCAAGCGTATGTTCATCCTGTTGTTCAGGACCGCTGCTATTCCTTCACGGTCCAAGCGGGCCCGGCATCCGGCGATGTGACACGCGGCACGTCAGAGGGACCTCGACAGGCATTCCGTTGCTTGATGTCCGGCACTCCGATCACCTACGACCACATTCGGTCCGAGGGCGCAGCGGGGCGCATGGGCGAGCGGATGTTGGCTATCGTGGCCGAAGGGGATGGCGGCAGGGTGTACTTGCCTCCGACGCCGGACCACGAGACAGCCTCGGCGCAGGCAACTCCAGAGTGGCGTCCAGACTGCGAATTGCCGAGAAAGCACCGGAACTTCCAAGGCCCCGTCTATGGACTGACCAATGTAGGCCACCTGTTCACATCCCGCCAGCTAGTCGCACTGACAACTCTCTCAGACCTCGTGGAGAGCGTCTGTCAAGTTGTCGAAGCGGATGCCCATGCCATTGACGATGCGTCCGACCAAGCCGATGCCCCCGCAGCAAACCGGTATGCAGAGTCGATTGCTTTGTACCTTGGTCTCTCGGTAAGCAGGCAAGCCAATCGGTCGTCCAGCCTCAACTTCTGGGATCCAAGTGGTGCCAAAATACAGCAGGTCTTCGCTCGCCAAGCTCTGCCGATGGTCTGGGACTTCGTGGAATCCAACCCGTTTTGCGGATCGAGCGGTAACTTCCTAGGCCAAGTAGGGTACCTGAGCAAGGTTGTCGCGTATTCGCCTTCGTCGCCAGAACGTGGAGAAGCCACACCAGACCCGCGCACCGTCCTGATAGAGATAGGTAGCCCGCGCCGCCAAGCGCCGCAAGGCGTCGCCAAAGGTCGCCGGCGATTCGCCCGGCGCCACGCAGCCGAGCTTGACGCGCGCGTCCTCAAGGCCGCGATGCGCGGCGGCGGTGGTGGGCGCGGAGCCGAGATAGACGGTGCGGGCCACGCGCCGGGTGGCGCTGAGCTTGCCGAGGCCCGGCACTTCGGCGTCGATGCGCAGGGGCAGCGAGTTGGCACCGTCCACGTCCGTTTCGATCACCGGCGTCCAGTTGTCGGCTAAGTAGCGGGTGAGTTCGTTCTGCACCCGCGCATCGTCGATGGGCAGCGTGGAGGGCAGGATCAGCGCATTGCGATCTCCGCTTTCCCACAGGCTGTGGATCACCGCCGCCATCAGCCGCAGCACGCCGCGGGTGCGCTGGAACCTAGCGAGCGCGGACCAATCCGAATACAGCCGCTCGAAAATCTCCGGGTGGATCGGAAACGCGGCTTGAATGCGCCGCTCGTAGTCGGCTTCGCGGCAGGCGGCCGGGAACTCCTGGCGTTGCGACCGGTAGAGGTCCGCGAATGCGCGCGCCGTGACGTCCCGCTGCTTGTAGGCGTCCGCGCCGGCAAGCGGCTCGAACAAGCGTCGCCGGACGATCTCGAAGCCTTCCTCCGCGCTGGCGGGTTTCCAGTTCAGCGCGTTGCGGTTGAGCACGTTGTCCAGCCGCTGCAGGGCGGCGCGGCCGCGAATGCCGCCCACTTCGACGTCGTCGCCCTGGGAGCGCTCGTCGCCCTTGTCCGAGGCCGGCAGGGAAACCACCAGAAAAGAGTTCCGCGAAGCATCCACCGCTTCCGTGAGCGTCTGCGCGAAGGTGAACTGCGTCTCGAAGGAACCGCCCGGCAAGCCGCCCTCGTCGCGCAGTTGGCGAGCGTAGGCCACCCACTCGTCGATCAGGATCAGGCAGGGGCCGTACTCGTTCAGCAGGGTGTGCAACGCTTCGCCCGGGTTGGTGGCGCGTTCGTCGTCCTGCCGCACCAACGCGAACGCCTCGGCGCCGCCCAGCTGCCAAGCGAGTTCGCCCCACAACGTGCGTACTTCGCTGCCGTCCGGCTTGCGCGCCGGATTGCCGGGAGAGACCTTGGTGCCCACCAGCACCACGCGCTTCGGCGTTCCCACGGTGTTCGTGCCAGCCTTGGCCAGCACGTCCTCGACGCCAGCGAGTTCCCGGGGCGGCACGCCGGAGAACAGGTGGTACAGCGCCAGCATGGAGTGCGTCTTGCCGCCGCCGAAGGTGGTGCGCAGGTCCACCACCGGATCGCCGCCGCGCCCGGCCAGCCGGCGCACGGCCGTTTCGAGCAGTGCTTTCAAGCTCTCGGTAAGGAACGTGCGGCGAAAGAACTCGTGCGGGTCGCCGTATTCGTCCGCGCCTTCGCCAGCGTGAACCTGCCACAAGTCCGCCGCGAACTCGGCCTGCTGGTAGCGCCCGCTGGCCACGTCCGCGTGCGGCGTCGCCACTTCCCGCCACGGCTTGACGCTGCCGGCGCTGGCCGTCTCCACCAAGGCGCCGGCCGTTCGCCGCCGTTCGCCGCGCACCTGCTCGTCGAACACCAGCCGCCGCAGTTCGCGCTTGATGCGGGCCACTTCGTCCGCTTGCGGGGCGGCGATGGCGGTGAGCAACCGCTCGGCGGAATCGAGCGCCCGGTCCGCATCGTCGCTGACGAAGCGCTCCTGATGCGCCCACTTGTTGCGCCACCCGCGCAGTTCGGAAACCAAGCTGCGCTCGGCGAAACCCAAGGTGTCGCGGAACACGTCGTTCCACATGTCCCACATCAGCTTGAGCAGCGCGGCGGCGTCCCACTCGCCGATAGGCTTGTCGGCCAGCTGCGGGTCTTCGGCGAAGCGGCGGATGGCGTCCATGCGTACTGCGCCGGCCTGCACTTTGGCGGTGACTTCGCGGTGGACGAAGGGGGCAAGGCCGTCGCGCAGCAGTTCCAGCGATTTGCCGACGCGCTCGTGGTTGGTGGTTGCCATGATCTGCTTCTGCCGCTCAAAAACGTCGCCACGCGCCGATCTGTTCCTTCAGCTTGATGAGAAACTCGGCCATTCCCGAATGGTTGGTTTCTGCGTCTTGCCGACCAACAATGCGCCCAAGCTCCGCAGACGACCTCTTGACTTCCTCTGCGAACGTTTCGAGCATGGCCTTGGCGACGCTTCGATCGCCACTAACAGCGCCTTCCATCGTTTGGTGGACCTCCTGCATCAGACGTTTCATTTCGTCCGCCCGCAAACCCAAGAGGCTCGCAAACACTTCGACATCGTCCTCTAGCCGCAACCAAATCCATCGTTCAGGGGCCTCCTTTCCTGGCAGGAACAGCGGATCGACAATCTGGTCGTATTGCCTTGCGGCTTGTTCGACTCTGGATTTCATGTCGTGAGCATCGCCGTCGAGAACAAAAACGAAGTCCAGCAGCTTGCCGAACTTCCCAAGGGTACGCACATGCGCCGGAAACTCGGCCCGCCCCGTGTTCCTGCCGATTATGAAATCCTCGTGGCGCAGGCCCAACTTGGGTTGCAGCTCGTCCAAAACACCGAGGATCATCCCTTCCGCCACTTCGTCTTCGCAGAGGATCGAGAGCTTCTCTCGGGACTGACCGTAGAGCGACTTCTGAAAGATGTCCCTGTATGCAGGCATGAGCTTTACATCGTTCGTGGCCTCATCGCGATCCAGAAACTTCCTGCCCTCCGGAGGAACGCTGTCCAAGACCACCGGGCTGTGCGAGGCGACGATAATCTGCAACTGCTGCCGCAACGCAATCCGCTGCAACTCCAGCATGACTTGCTGTTGCGTGTAGGGGTGCAAGCCGGTGTCCACTTCGTCAATCAGGATTAGCGCGTTGTGGAGATGCGCGATGTCCTTTGAGATGCGCAGGATGGTGCGCTCGCCCGAGGACATGTGGAACTCCGAATAGCGAACGCCTTGGTGGCTTTCCGCTTCCGCGAACAAGATGTCGCGCGCCTTCGCGCTAATGACCGAGACGTCGTTGTATCTGTTCTTCAAGATGCGATGCGCGAACACGAGCGAATTGGCGGGAAATCGAGTGGAGCTGTATTGCTTGCGCATGATCTGCAGGACGCCGCGCACTTCGGAAGGATTGGTGAGGTTGGCGAGCGTCCGAAGGTAGATTCCCCTCTCCGGCTGCCTCCCCCCCTTGCGCCCCATGAAACTGCGATTCCAAGACTTGCCCCGCCGCCAAGCCATCGACAGGCGTTCGTCGTGGTGCAGATAGCCGAAAGCAAGTTCGGTTTGTTCCTTCGGGTCCGAAAGCTCCCCGTGCAGCCGGTCCGTGAAGTTGGGGAACAGCGTGCTGGGCACGAACGCCCTAGGGCGCTCAGGCACACGGTAGGCGGTGGCGCAAGCAAAGAGTACGGTGGACTTTCCGCAGCCGTTCGGCCCCGCCAACACCGAGACGGGGTAGGTGAACGGCACTCGAAGATCTTTGATTCCGCGCAGCCTTCCTATGCGCACCTCTTCCAAATAGCAGTCCCTTTCGGCATGGCTCGCCCGCAGCGCATCCCACACATCTCGAAGTTGATTTGCTATCAGCGACATGCCGCCTTCCTCTCCAAACGGCGCAACGCCCGCCACCGGGCACAGGCTGCGGGCGCAAGCCTACCACGACAGCGACGGGGTTGCGGCGATGAATGGCCTCCATACCTCTTGCCGATGCGTGCAACGCCTTCCACGCCAGCGAGAGGCGCCCATCCTCCGTGGGCCTCGCATCGACAGTCTCGACGCCCGGGACGCGCTGGCGCATGGCGTCTAGTAGCACGCGCTGGAAGTTGCCTCGATGGTTGTCGAAGAGATACTGTGCAACCTGAGCGACGTTCTCTCCCAGCGTCGAAAGATGCTCTGCGTATCCCGCTTCGGCGCTGGCCCTCGCATCCGCGATGTGCAAGTTCGAGATGTGCCAGTTGTCGATCAGCGAGCGGAACTCCGAGACGACGCGGAACTCTCGAAACTGGCCAAGCCCCTTGATGGCCAGCGTCGCCGGGTCGTCAAGCTCGTACTCCCCACGCTCCTCTTCCACGCCGGGTTCGCCGTACATCGACTCGTTCGTGATGGCAGTGCCGATCCCTTCCCGAAAGTCCACGAAGTGCCATGGCCGCCCCGCACCGGAGCGCCGCGTGTACCGCAGCACCTCGTGCTGGACAACCGGCCGACCGGCGCTTGTTCCAATCTCGAGCAGATAGGTGGCCAACCGACCGGACGACTCGCGGAACTTCACCGTGATGCCAACTGGCCCTTCCTGGCCGCGGCTGACCAACTCCTTGAATCCCCCGCGTTTGGCCACCGCGGTCGAGACGTTGCTGGCCAATGCGTCCTTGAGGAAGGAAAAGACGTCGAACAGCGTGGACTTGCCGGTTCCGTTGGCGCCGATCACCACCGCAAGCCTTGGCAGTTTGGCGATCTTGACGTCTTGGAGCACGCGGTAGTTCTTCACTGCGATTTGCTCGATGGGCATGGTTCGATCCTCAGGCAGTGCTTTGTGGTTCGAGCAGGGACGCTTGCTCGCCCCGCTCCTCTCGCGCCAAGTGGGCGATCTCCGGCCAGCTTTGCACCAGAGCGTTGTACCACAGGGCTTCGCGGGCGCGTTTGGTGCGTTCGGCAATGGCGTACAGGCGGTAGGCGAGTTCGCGGGCGGTCTCGGCCACGCCGCCGAGGTCGCGGACGAGTGCGGCGGCAGCCTGCTCGCCACCGGCGTGGTACACCCTGATCAGGTGGTGCAGCGTGAGCCAGGCCGAAACTCTCCCCGCCGAGCGCGGGTCCCAGTCTTCGCGCAGGGCGAGGGGGATGAGCAGCTGCACCTTGCCGGCCTTGGATTGCAGGATGCCGATGGCCTGCAGCGAAGCGATGCTGGTGTTCTTCGCCTTGGAGAGCGTCTCCGCATCGCCGTAGTCGCCGTCCTCGAAGCCGTGCTGCTCGAACCACGCCAGCGCCCAGCGCGTGTCCGCGTCGAAGTCGCCCTCTTGGGCGCTCAAGCACTCGTCCAAGGTTTGATTGATGAGCGTGAGCGCCTCGCGCACGGTGACGGCTTCGCCGGTGGCGTCCACGACCTTGGCGTAGCGGGTGTACACGGCCATGCCGGGGCCGATGGCGGCTTGGGCGAGATCGACGGGGGCGATGCCGCCGGATTGGAGGTGGGCCAGGGCGGTGGGAAGTTCGGCCTTGAGGGCGTCGATGAACTGGCGGCGGGTGGCGAGGGGGGCGTCTTCGGGGCGCTTGCGGCAGACGAGGACGATGGATGACGCCAACGCACTCATCTGCTTCTTCAGGTTGCCGGTGAGTTCGGTTCTCACGGGCCAAGTGCCGGAAATCGCAAAGCCGGACAGGATCACGGCGTCAAGGAACTTCTCCCAGCCGGTACTGGCCGTGCCGAGTTCCCCGACCTGCTCGGCTTGCTTGAACGCATAGTAGATGGTGGCGGGAAAGAACGGATGCGTTCTTTCCGCCAAGCGTCGAATCGCCTTCGCCATGCCGTCGAGAAAGAACACGTCCGCGGCCTGTCTGCTTGCGTGTCGATGTCCGGTGGCAACCAACTCCGCCGCCTTGGGCACGGCGAGTGTGCCGAATAGCTCTGGCACTGTGCTTCTAAGGGAACGCCGTAGCCATACATAGAAGAAGTCCGACAAATCGGCGTAGCTGATGTTGTCAAAGTAGGGCGGATCTGTTGAAAAGATGGCGTTGCTGAACGCGCTGCCAATCTGGGCATCTTCCTGACGACACCCAGCCCACCGTGACCAAACTGGCCGAAGACCGCGCCGTGGAACTCATGCGCCAGCCGGACAAGGTGGCGCCGGAACTGGAACGGCGGTTGAAGGAAGCCCTGCGCGCACGGGGCGATTTCGAGCGCATCCACCCGCTGCCGCAATCCAGCGCGGACGTGCCGGACGACTACGACGCCCGCCTGGTCGTGCTGTCCGCCGAGCATCCCTACGCGAAGGAGGACCAGAACCCGGCCCAGGAAGCCGCCAAAACGATTCTGGAAACCCGCGGCAACGCCCCCCGCCTGTTCCGCAACACGCTGGTGTTTCTCGCCGCGGACAAGGTGCGCTACCAAGACTTGGACGACGCCCTGCGCCGCCACCTCGCTTGGCAGTCCATCTTGGCGGAGAAGGTGGAACTGAATCTGGACCCGCACCAAACAAAGCAAGCCCAGATGCAGCTCAAGGCGGCGGAGGACACGGTAGCCGCCCGCCTGCCGGAAACCTACCAGTGGCTGCTGGCACCGGAGCAGGCGACGCCCCAAGCGCCTCTTGCGTGGAAAGCGATTCGCCTCGCCGGCGCGGGCGCGCTGGCCGAACGCGCCGCCAAGCGCTTGCGCAACGACGAACTGTTGGTGATGCAGCTGGGCGGCGCGATACTGCGCATGCACATGGACGCGGTGCCCCTGTGGCGGGGCGAGAACGTGTCCGTGCGGCAATTGGTGGAGGACTTCGCCACCTACCCCTACCTGCCGCGCCTCGCCGGCCCCGCCGTGCTCGCGGGAGCGGTGGAAGCCGGGCTGGCATCGTTCACCTGGGAGACGGACGGCTTCGCGCTGGCGGACGGCTACGACGAAGCGGCGCAGCGCTACCTCGGCCTGCAGCCGGGCGCCAAGACCGTTTCCGTGCTGCCGGAAAGCGCCGCGTTGCTGGTGAAACCCAAGGTCTCGCGCGCGCAGTTGGACGCCGAGGTGCCCGCGGCGTCACACCCGCCAGCGGCGAAGGCCGATGGCGGAGGCGAGGCCGATCCCGCGTTGCCAACAGCGACGCCGCCCTCGGAAGACGAAAGAACGCTGCGCCGCTTCCACGGCACGGTGCAGCTGAACCCAACGCGCGTGGGGCGCGACGCCGGCTTGATCGCCGAGGAAGTCATTGCCCACTTGGCCGGGCTGGTCGACGCGGAAGTGACCGTCACGCTGGACATCGCGGCCAACCTGCCGGACGGCGCCCCCGAGCACACCGTGCGCACCGTCAGCGAAAACAGCCGCACGCTCAAGTTCGACAGCCACGGGTTCGAGGAGAATTAGCGCGAAGACCGCAGGGCGCGCACAGTCCGCACATCCGCACAGTCAACCTCGGTCGAGCCATCGAGTTGCTACTATCACCGGCTGCCACCGTTCACGGCGCGGCAAGGCTGACGCAGGACGTGGACTTCGTCTACTCCCGCGAACCGCGCAACATCGAGCCCAGAGCGCCGCCCCACGCCGATGTTGTCAAATCCTACATGGCATCACGGATTTGACACATGGCTGGTCACCAAGCCGATTCTCGGAAACCTCGGCACGGTGGACTCAGTGCCTGTACAATCCGCCCACCCTGTCGGGGGGCTAGCGATGGACGGACCAGGATACGAACAACGCCTTGGGTTCAGCCTGTCCGGTCGCCTACCGCCTCCACGCCATCGCCGAACGCGCCAAACGCGCCCGCGAAGCGCTGTGGTACAACGTGATAGTCCAAGCTGGCCGGAAGTCGCACGACTAGCGCGGGGGGAACGCAGCGAGCAAGAGGAACTGCTAGCGCCAAGCGACACCACATAGGGAGCTTCCACCTTGTCCGTTCACCACTTATTGATCGACAACTACCGGGTGTTCCGGCGGGTCGAATTCGAGGAACTGCCGCCACTCTCGGCTGTCATTGGCGCCAATGGCACGGGCAAGTCCACATTGTTCGATGTGTTCACCTTTCTCAAGGACGCCCTTGCTGGCGATGTCCAGTCCGCCACCGCGAAGCGGGGCGGATTTCGAGAACTCGTGAGCAGGGGTCAGAGTGGGCCTATCAGCATCATCATTGGCTACGGCGGAGAGGACGGTCGAGATCTCTTCTACAATCTACAAATCGAACAACGGGCAGGGCGTGTAGCGGTAAGTCGAGAGTACATTACGGCGGACCTCGATGCGCCAGAGGACGAACGCATTCTAGAGTTCGTTCGTGGCAAGGGCGTGGCCGCCAAAGCGATTGTCGACACGCGAGACGACTCCAAGGAACACCTAGCTTCCTATGATTTCGACGACCCCAGCACTCTGGCCATCAAGGCCCTTGGCCATCTAAAGGACTTCCCTCTGATCGTCGAGTTTCGGTCACTGATAGAAGGATGGCACGTCTCCAACTTCCACATCAACGACGCACGGGCCAGCGCGGAAGCCGGTTACGCCGAGCATCTCTCGACGATGGGCGAAAACGTCGCGCAGGTAGCGCATTATTTGCACGAGAACCATCCCGAGCGGTTCCGGCGCGTCTTGGAGGCCATGCGCACCCGCGTTCCCGGCGTTGATGCGGTAGACGTGAAGGTCACGGAGGACGGTCGCCTCGTGCTGCGCTTCAAGGACGGCAGCTTCAAGGATCCGTTCATCGCTCGCCATGTGTCCGACGGCACCATCAAGATGTTCGCGTACTTGCTGCTGCTGCACGACCCGAAGCCCCACCCGTTGGTGGCGGTCGAGGAACCGGAGAATCAGCTCTACCCCGCCTTGCTTCACGAACTGGCGGAGGAGTTTCGTGGCTACGCCAAGCGCGGCGGCCAAGCGCTGATCTCCACCCACTCTCCGGAGTTTCTGAACGGCACCGAGTTGAACGAGGTGTTTGTGCTTAGAAAGGTCAACGGATTCGCGCAAGTGAAGCGCGTCGGCGACAGCGATCTGCTCAAGCGTTTGGCCGAGGAGGGCGATCTGCCCGGCGCTTTGTGGAGGCAGCGCCTGTTCGATGCGCCGGACCTGTAGCCCGTGCTCGTGTTTCTCGTCGAAGAGCCGTCAATGGCTGATTTGCTGAACGTGCTCCTTCACAGGCTGTTTCCGGGTTTGGCGTTCCGGTGCATAGAACATGAAGGCAAGCAGGATCTGGAAAAGAGCGTTCCGCGAAAGCTGCGAGCGTGGCGCGAACCAGGAGCGCACTTTGTCGTGATGCGCGACCAGGATGCTGCTGACTGCCACGCCGTCAAGGCCCGACTGAAGGCGCTCTGCGAGCAGGGCGGTTATGCGGACGCGCTTGTTCGAGTAGTTTGTCGTGAATTGGAGGCATGGTATCTCGGCGATGTGGAGTCCTTGGCAGGCGCGTTTCCTGGCAGCGCTGGAAAGCTGCGTCGGGAATTGAGGAAGCGCCAATTCCGAAACCCCGACAAGGTGGTTGGAGGGCCGACATGTCGCTGATTGGCGCGGAACTCAGCCAGATCTGGAACGTGCTGCGCACGAGCACCTATTCCGGTCAGTTGAGATAGCGCCCATGCACCGCGCCAAACTGCTGCGGCTGCTCGCCGGTTACGCCGCGCGCCATCCGCACGAGGACGTCGCGCCGTTTCGCCGCTTTGTGGAGCGGCAACCGCGCTGCTTCGAGCGCGACTGCTTCGATGACGGGCACGTCACCGCCTCGGCGGTGGTGCTGAACGGCGCCGGTTCGCACATGCTGATGACGCACCACGCGAAGCTCGGCCGCTGGCTGCAGCTGGGGGGGCACGCGGATGGCGATGCGGACCTGCTGCGCGCCGCGTGCCGGGAAGCGCAAGAGGAGTCCGGCCTCGCCGTTGTTCCGGTGCGCGCCGAGCCGGTGGACATCGACATCCACCACATCCCGCCGCGCGGCGCCGAACCCGCGCACTTGCACTACGACGCGCGGTTCTTGCTGCGGGTGCGGGATGGCGCGGATCGGTTCGCCGTTAGCGACGAATCCTTGGCGCTCCGTTGGGTGTGCCTGCGCGAGGTGGCGTCCGTCACCGCGGAAGAGTCCGTCTTGCGCTTGGCGGCCAAGGCGCTGGCGGTCAAGACCGCGCAGCCGCCGGCTGCCTGTTGAGAGCCTGTTGAGAGCGGGCATCCGCAACACCCAACCGTCGTTAAAATGACGGCATGAACGAACACACCGCCATCGACGGCTGCGCCACCATCCCAGCGCTGTTCCGCAAACGCGTCGCTACGTTGGGCGCGGGCAAGGTCGCGTTGCGCGAAAAGGATTTCGGCATCTGGAACGAATACAGCTGGGCGGACTGGGGCGAGCGTTCGCGGCTGGCGGGGCACGGCCTGCTGGCGCTCGGCCTGCAGCGCGGCGATGTCTGTTCGGTGGCCGCGGAAGTGGTGAAGGAGTGGCTGTTCGCGGATCTCGGCGTGATCTGCGCCGGCGGCGTGACCAACGGCGTCTACCCCACGGATTCGCCGACCCAGGTGGAGTATCTCGTCAACGACAGCGGCACCCGCTTCTACTTCGCCGAAGACGAAGAGCAGCTGGACAAGGTGCTCGCGGTGCGCGAGCGCACGCCCACCTTGGAGAAGATCATCGTCTTCGACATGGAGGGGCTGCGCGACCTCGACGACCCGATGTGCATGTCGTTCGACGATCTGCTGGCGCTCGGCAAAGAACACGCGGGGGAAAACCCCACCGCTTGGGACGACGCCATCGATCGCGCGGCGCCGGACGATCTGATGATCCTCACCTACACCTCCGGCACCACCGGGCCGCCCAAAGGCGCCATGATTTCGCAAGCGAACATGCTGTTCATGATGGCCACCCTGCAACGCTGCTACGGCCTGTCGCCCAGCGACGAACAGCTAGGCTTCCTGCCGCTCGCGCATGTGGCGGGACGCATGTTCTACACGTTCATGGTGATCGAAGCGGGTTCGGTGGTGAATCTGGTGGAAAACCCGGAAACGCTCGCGCAGGACATCCAAGAGGTGTCGCCCACCGTGCATTTCGCCGTGCCGCGGGTGTGGGAGAAGCAATTCTCGGCGGTGCAGATCAAGCTGAAAGAAGCCACCGCTTTGGGCCGCTTCGCCTACAACCTCGCCATCGGTTTGGGCGAGCGCCGCGCCGGGTTCTTGAAGAGCGGCCGGCCCGTGCCCATCGTCTTGCGCCTCGCGTTCCATCTCGCGGACGCGGTGGCGCTCAAGAACGTGCGCCGGCTGCTGGGCATCGACGACTGCCGCTGGCTCACCACCGCCGCCGCCCCCATCGCCCCCGAGCTCATCGACTGGTACTGGGCGCTGGGCAAGCCGATGTACGAGTGCTACGGGCAAACGGAATGCACCGGCATCGCCACCGCCAACGTGGACGGGGACTTCCGCATCGGCAGCGTCGGCAAGGCGGCGCCGGGCGTGGAGGTGGCGCTCGCCGAGCGGGACGAGATCGTCATTCGCAGCCCCGGCGTCATCCACGGCTATTGGAACAAGGCGGACCAGACGGCGGACACCTTTCGCCAAGGGTGGCTGCACACCGGCGATGTTGGGCGCATCGACGACGACGGCTTCGTGTACATCGTCGATCGCATGAAGGACATCATCATCACCGCCGGCGGCAAGAACATCACGCCGAGCGAGATGGAGAACCAGCTCAAGTTCTCGCCCTACATCACGGACGCCGTGGTGGTGGGCGATCGCCGTCCCTTCTTGACGTGCCTGGTGATGATCGATCACGACAACGTCACCAAGTTCGCCCAGGACAACGACGTGCCGTTCACCAACTACACCAGCCTGTGCCATGCGCAACAGGTGGTGGATCTGGTGCAAGGCGAAGTGGAGGCGGTGAACGCCAAGTTCGCCCGCGTGGAGACGATCAAGAAGTTCCGCCTGATCGACCAGCTGCTGGACCCGGAAGACGACGAACTCACCCCCACACAGAAACTGAAGCGCAAGGTGGTGAACGAAAAATACGCGGACTTGATCGAAGGCATGTACCGGGGTTGACCGAGGTCGACGGCAGTCGCCAGGGTCTTGCCGGACGCCGCCTGCCGCGGGGCGGGCGTTGCGATTCACGCCAAGTCTGGATCCGGCGGCACATGCACCACCAAGCCGTCGAGCGCCGCGCACATCACGATCTGGCAGGTGAGGCGGCTGCGGCGTTGCCGGTTCGGCATGAACTCCAGAATGTCGCGCTCGTCGCCCTCGGCCTCGCCGGTGGCGGCGAACCAGCGCTCGTCCACCACGCCGTGGCAGGTGGAACAGGTGCAACCGCCGCCGCATTGCGCGTGGATGCCACGCACGCCGTTGTCCAAGGCGCAATCCATCACCGTGGTGCCCGTCGCCGCCGGGTGGGCTTCGGAGCGCCCGTCGGGGTGTACGAAAACGACGGTATGCATTGCTGGATGGCCTCGATGGCGCTGTTCGGTGAAAGAGACCAACGCCGTGCGGATTTTGCGGCATGATGCAGTGCGCCGTGCGCGCGGCGGTTCGCAGGCAATTGTGAAACACGCGCCCCGCGCCGGCAACGGCTGTTGGCGGTTCGCAAGCGCCCGGTTCGCCCGGCGCGGTGGGCCATAGTTGAACGTCGTGGCGGATTGGGGGCCTTGAACACATGGCGCTGCGGTGTTGGAGGCGGGCGCTCGACACGATCGTTGGCGTGCTCGCCCTGGTCGCGCTCCACGGTTGCGACCACGCGCGGGGGACGCCTTGGTTCGCGGAGGAGGCGCGCCAGCGCGGCATCGACTTCGTCCACGAATCCGGTCACCGGCAGCGCTTCCTGCTGCCGGAGATCGTGGGCACCGGAGCGGCGCTGGCGGACGTCGACGGCGATGGCGATCTTGACGCCTACTTGGTGCAAAGCGGCAGCTTGTATGCGGAAAGGCGCGAGCGGGAAGACCGGCTGTACCTGAACCACGGCGACGGCCGTTTCGCGCCCGCCGGCACACCGGCGCCGCGGTTGCCCGGCTATGGCATGGGCGTGGCCGCCGGCGACTACGACAACGACGGCGATGTGGATCTGTACGTCACCGCGGTGGGGCCGAACGCGCTGCTGCGCAACGACGGGGGCGGCGTCTTCGAGAATGTCGCCGCGGACGCCGGCGTCGCCGACCCGGGCTTCGGCGCCTCGGCCGCGTTCCTGGACTTGGATCAGGACGAGGACTTGGATTTGTTCGTCGCCAACTACATCCACTGGAGCGCGGACGCGGAGATCGAATGCTACATCGCCGGCACGCTCACCTATTGTCCGCCGCAAAACTACGACGCGCCGATGCCGGATCGCTTGTTCCGCAACAACGGCGACGGCACGTTCACGGACGTGAGCGAGGAAGCCGGCCTGCTGCTGGCGTTCGGCAACGGCTTCGGCGTCGTCGGGGCGGACTTCGGCGGCGACGCGCGCACGGACGTCTACGTCGCCAACGACATGACGGTGAACCAAATGTGGATCAACCAAGGCGGCCTGCGGCTGCGCGACGCCGCGATGCGCCTCGGCGTGGGCGTGGACGGCTACGGCGTCGCCAAGGCCGGCATGGGCGTGGCAAGCGGCGACTTGGACGACGACGGCGATGTCGACGTGCTGGTGGTGAACCTGGAAGGCCAGACCGACTCGCTGTACCGCAACCAAGGCGATTGGTTCGAGGACGCCACCGCGGCGTTCGGCTTGGGCGTGACCATCCGCCACACGCGCTTCGGCGTGACCTTGTCGGACTTCGACAACGACGGGCGGTTGGACCTCTACGAGGCGAACGGCCGCGTCTCGGCCAAGGAGAGCCGCGAAGGCGACCTGTTCGCGGAGGAAAACGACCTGTACCGGCTGCAAGCCGACGGCCGCTTCGCGTTGGTCTCGCCCGCCGGCGGCGTCGCCGAGCCGCTCGTTCACACCAGCCGCGGTTTGGCCGTCGGCGATGTCGACGACGATGGCGGCTTGGACCTGCTGATCGTCAACCGCGACGCGCCGGCCTATCTGCTGATGAACCGGGTGCGGCGCGGCAATTTCGCCCGCTTCCGCGTCTTGACGCGACACGGGCGGGATGCCCACGCGGCCACCGTTTCCGCAACCGTGGGCGCCGCGCGCCGGCATCGAGACGTGGCGCCGGCGTCGAGCTACATGTCCTCCAACGACCCGCGCGTCCACTTCGGCCTCGGCGCCGAAACGGTGGCCCGCAACGTCGCGGTGCGCTGGCCGAACGGCGCCGTCGAGGCGTTCGGGGACTTTCCGCACGGGCAGACGGCGACGCTTCGCCAAGGCGATGGCGCGCCGCCGTAGCGCCGCCGCGTTCCGCGGCAAGGCGCGTGGCGGCCTCGCCGGGCGGCACATCCTCAAGTAGCGTGCGCCGAGGCGACGACCGACGAACGCGCCATTGCTACGTCAATTCGGAGTGGAACCGGTAGTAACATAGCGTGCTTTGCGCAAGAGGCGGCAACTTGCTCGTCATCGGCCTTACCGGGGGCATCGCGTCCGGCAAGTCCACCGTCGCGCGGCTGTTGGCCGAACGCGGCGCGGTGGTGGTGGACGCGGACAAGCTCGGTCACCGGGCTTACCAGCGGGACCGCCCGGCGTTCGCGCGGGTGGTTGCGGCGTTCGGGCCGGACGTGGTCGGCGCGGATGGCGAGATCGATCGGCGAACCCTCGGCGCCAAGGTGTTCGGCGACGCCAACGCGATGCGCCGGCTCACGGACATCGTGTGGCCCGCAATCCTCGCGCTGGCGAAAGACGAAATCGCCGCCGCCCGGCGCGCCGGCGCGGCGGTCGCGGTGTTGGAAGCGGCGGTGTTGCTGGAAGCGGGTTGGCAAAGCGAAGTGGACGAGGTGTGGGCGGTCGCGGTGCCGCCGCACGTCGCGGTGCGGCGCGCCACCGCGCGCGACGGCGTGGACGCCGAGGCGGTGCGGGCGCGCATCGCCGCGCAACTCTCCAACGAGGAGCGCGCCGCCAAAGCGGACGTGGTGATCGAGAACAGCGGCTCGCCGAAGGCGCTCGCGGAGCGTTTGCGCCGCCAGTGGCGGCGGCTGCGGGAGGCCGCGTGAGGTGATCCTCGATCTGCACACCCATTCCATCAAGTCCGACGACGGGCGCGCCAAGGTGGAGAACTATTGCCAGTGGATACGCGCGCGACGCGTTCCCATCGACGGTTTCGTGCTCACCGAGCACCGCCAGTTCGACTTCGAGTCGGACTACCGCGCGCTTGCCCGCAAGCACGATCTGGTCATTCTCAAAGGCGCGGAGGTGGAAACCGAATACGGCCATGTGCTGGTGTTCGGCGTAACCGCTCCCCTTTACCGGGCGTTCGATTTCGCAAGCATTGGCCTGCCGCTGGAGCAGGTGGTCGCACACTGCGCCGCGCACGACGCGGTGGCGGTGCCGTGCCATCCCGGGCGGCCGCGGGTGGGCATGTCCGCGCACTTGGCGGAGCACGGCGTGCCGCAAGGCGTGCGCATCGTGGAAATCCACAACGGCGGCAGCCGCGGCGACGAGGACGCGGTGGCGGCGGCGATGGCGCGGGAGCTCGGCTACCTGGGCGTGGGTGGCAGCGACTCGCACATCGTCAGCCACATCGGGCGCTGCGCCACCGAGTTTCCGGCGCCGGTGGCCAGCGAGACGGCGCTGGTGGAGGCGCTGCGCGCCGAGACCTTCCGCGCCATCCCAAGGGACGAGCTGACCGCCAACCGACACCGCCAAGAAAACGCTTGACAGGAGGCAAGAGATGGCTGACGAAGCCGTGGACGAGGACATCAAGGCGCTGCGCGAACGGTTCCTTGGGCGCGAATTCGACGAAGTGACGTTCGTCATTGACGGCGCCCGCTTCGCCGAATACGCCAAAGTGTGCGGCGAGACCGCGCCGCGCTACACGGATCCGGCACACCCGGACTTCCAAGCCCCGCCAACCTTCGTCTCCACGCTGGTGGGCGGGCGCAGCATGCCGCCGGACTTTCCCAACCTCGGCGGCATGGGCATGGACGCCGGCAAGGCCGTGCAGTGGAAGGCGCCGGTGCGCGCCGCCGCGACGCTCACCGGGCGCAGCCACCTGCACGACATCTACACCAAGACCGGACGCTCCGGACGCATGGTGTTTCTGGTCACGCGCATGGAGCTGCGCGACGCGGCCGGCACCCACATCGCCAACGCGGACACGCGCACGGTCATACGGGAGCGCATCAAATGAGCGACGCGGCCGCAACGGTGTACACCATCTTGGACGTGGAGTTCGGCACCGAGCTGCCGAGTTTCGCGCCGGACACCAGCATCGCCGCCACGCGCCGCTTCGGCCGGCATGTCGGCTGGAACACGCCGCGCTTCACCGACCACGAGGGCGCCCGCAAGGAAGGGTTGCCCGGCGCCATCGTGCCGGGCGTGATGAGCCAGGGCTTCCTCGGCGCGATGATCCATCGCTGGGCGCCGGAAGCGGAAATCGTCGCCATCGACACGGTGTTCCGCGCCCCGGTGCTGGTGGATCACCCGCACACCATCACCGGCGTCGTCACCGACGTGGACGAGGACGCCGGCACGGTGGAGATCGACATCACGGTGGCCAACGAGGCCGGCGAGACGCGCGTGTTCGGCACCGCCACCGCCCGCCTGCCGAAGGGTTGACGGCCGCCGCCGAATGCCCAGCCCGTTCGAGAGCTTTTCCGACCCGCTGCTGACCGTGCCGTGGGGCGAACTCGGCGCGGTGCGCAGAGCCGCGCGGCTGGACGGCCGCTGGCATGTGGACGCCGTGCTCGGCTATCCCGTCGCCGGCCTGGTCGAACCGTACGCGGCGGCGTTGGCCGAGCATCTCGGCGAGGCCGTGACGCTGGAGCTGGCGTTCGCCGCGCCGGTTGGCCAAGGTGCGCCCGGCGTTTCCCACGTCGTCGCCGTCGCGTCCGGCAAGGGCGGCGTCGGCAAGTCCACCACCGCCGCCAACCTCGCGCTCGCCTTGGATCGCGCCGGGGCGAAAACGGGCATTCTCGACGCCGACATCTACGGCCCCAGCCAAGGCATGATGCTGGGCGTGACGGAGGGCAAACGCCCGGAGGTGCGCGACCAGCGCTTCGTGCCGGTGCGAGCGCATGGCGTTGAAGCCATCTCCATGAGCATGCTGGTGACCGACAAGACGCCCATGGTGTGGCGGGGGCCGATGGCCTCCGGGGCGTTGCAGCAACTCATCGGGCAGACGCGGTGGGGCGGTTTGGACTATCTGATCGTGGACATGCCCCCCGGCACCGGCGACATCCAACTCACCCTGTCCCAGCAGGCGCGCGTGAGCGGGGCGGTGATCGTCACCACGCCCCAGGACATCGCTCTTGCCGACGCCCGCAAAGGCATCGAGATGTTCCGCAAGGTGGACATCCCCATCCTCGGCGTGGTGGAGAACATGAGCGGATTCGCGTGCGCCGGCTGCGGCAAGGTCCACCACCTCTTTGGCGAGGGCGGCGGCGCGCGCGTGGCGGCCGAGTACGGCGTTGCGCTTCTTGGAAACTTCCCGCTCGATCCGCGCATCCGCGAATCCACCGACAGCGGCACGCCGACGGTTGCCGCGGATCCCGGCGGCGCGGCGGCTGCGCGCTATGTTGACTGCGCCCGCCGCATCGCCGGCGGCATTTGGCGACTCGCCTCCGGCGCGGCGCCGCCGCCGACGATCAGCATGGACGAACAGTGACCATCAAGTCCGACCGTTGGATCCGGACGATGGCCGAGCGGGGAATGATCGAGCCGTTCCAAGCGGATCAAGTGCGCGTTCGGGATGGCGAGCGCGTGATCTCCTACGGCACTTCCAGCTACGGCTACGACGTGCGCTGCGCCCCGGAGTTCAAGGTGTTCACCAACATCAACTCCGCCACCGTGGATCCCAAGGCGTTCGACGAGCGCAGCTTCGTGGGCGTCGAAGGCGACAGCTGCATCGTGCCGCCAAACGCCTTCGCGTTGGCGCGCACGGTGGAGTATTTCCGCATCCCCCGGGATGTGCTCACGCTCTGCGTCGGCAAGTCCACCTACGCGCGCTGCGGCATCATCGTCAACGTCACGCCGCTCGAGCCCGAGTGGGAGGGGCATGTGACCTTGGAGTTCTCCAACACCACCAACCTTCCCGCCAAGATCTACGCCGGCGAAGGCGTCGCGCAACTGCTGTTCTTCCAGAGCGACGAGGGGTGCGAGGTGTCGTACAAGGATCGCGGCGGCAAATACCAGCGCCAGCAAGGTGTCACGCTGCCGCGCGCGTGACGGGCATTGGGCTTCGTCGCCAGCGCACGCAACTCGAACAATTCGACGACGCGCACTTCGCGGTCGACCAGTCGAAGATGCGTTTCGTGCCGTGAGACAGCGGAAGCACGAGCGGGCGCACAAGCGCCAGCGGGGCCAGTACATGACGCCGTTGGCGCTAGCAAGGAATGTCCTCTCTGGCGTGGATCTTGTCGATTGTTCGCGGATTCTTGAGCCGTCGTGCGGCGATGGCGCATTCCTTGACGCCGTCATGACACGGGTCGGGAACCGCCGCGAGACTCGCCGAAGCGTCGAGCTCGTGGGTATCGAAGTCGATCCAGCACTAGGGCGCGTTGACAAATAACGCTGATGGTGTATGAATCCACATTGGGCGCCACGGAGTGGCGCGACGTTTTTGAGCAAGGAGGCTGGCGATGGCGATGCGGGTTGAGCGGACGATGCTGGGCGACGCGCAGTGGGAGCGGATCGAACCGCTGTGCGCGGGGAAGGAAGGGGACGTTGGCCGCACGGGCGACGACAACCGGCGCTTCGTGGAGGCGGTGCTTTGGGTGGGGCGGACGGGTGCGCCGTGGCGCGACCTGCCGCCGCGCTTCGGCAAGTGGAACACGGTGTTCCAGCGGTTTCGGCGCTGGGCGAGGAAGGGGGTTTTCAAGAGGATGTTCGAGGAATTGTCGTCGGATCTGGACTTCGGGGAAGTCCAGATCGACGGCACGAACGTTCGCGTTCACCAGCATGCGACTGGAAAAAAGGGGGCGCCGAGAAGTCGGGGCGGTCGCGCGGCGGGCTGACGACGAAGATGGTGGCGCTGGTGGACGCGCTGGGGAGGTTGTCGCGGTTCGTTCTTCTGGCGGGCAACCGGCACGAGTCGCCGACGGCGGCGGGTCTGCTGTCGGGCCTGTCGTTCGGGGCTCTGCTGGCGGACGGGGGCTTCGACAGCGACCGTCTGCGGGCGCTGGTGGCGTCGCTCGGCGCGGAGGCGGTGGTGCCGCCCGCGTCCAATCGGAAGGAGCCGATCGACTGCGACATGGAGAAGTACGGGAGGCGGCACCGCGTGGAGAACTTTTTTTGCAAGATCAAGAGCTTCCGCCGCATCGCCACCCGCTACGACCAGACCGAGTCGAGCTACGCGGCAATGATCCGGATGGCCGCCGTTTGGCTTGCGCTGGCTTAATTGTCAACGCGCCCTAGTCGAACGGTCCCGCGCCGTGGTGTCGAGGCAGACCAAGCAGGGGAGTGCCGCACGGACAAGTGTGTACGAAGGCGACTTTTTTCGCTGTTTTCTTTCGGGCACACTCTCCGGCGCGACGGGTGGCGAGTCCGTCGGCCAGCGCCGCGCGCTGCTCCCGGAGACCTTTGACCTGATCGTCGGCAACCCGCCTTTCGGCGGCACTTTCGATCCCGAAATCGAGGACACCTTGGATGCGCGCTTGGGTCGCCGCTTCGGCATCAAGGTGAAGAAGGAGACATACGCGTTTTTCATCGTGGCATGCATCGATCTCCTTCGGCCGGGGGAAAGCTCGTGTTCATTTGCAGCGACAGCTTGCTCACGATACCAACAATGAGAGGCTTGCGGCACTTCCTCATGCACAGTGGTGCCGTAGAGGTCACTAGTCTCAAGGAGTTCTCCGCCGAGACGTCCTATCCCATGGTGGTGCTGCAATTCACCAAAGGAGAGGGACGACGGGAAGTCGTCCACAACTCGTCGAAAGTGGACCCATTGGCGATAGAACGCACGCCGAACTTGTCTTGGCGTGTAACTCCCGAGCTGGCAAGGCTCTTCCAAGGCTCGTTGCTCGGCGAGTACTTCGTGGCTTCGAGCGGCATGACCACTGGCAAAAACGAGTTCTTTGTGCGGGAAGCGAACGCGCAGCGAAGGCTGACGGAACATTTACGCTTCGAGGTTTTCGACGCCCCGGTGTCAGTGGACTACGAGCGTCAGCGCGCGCGGCTCGGCCGACTCCCCGAGGGACGCAGGCGAATGCTGGAGGATGCCGAACGGATTGGAAAGACTGAGAGACGGCTGCGGATCGAGCACCGCGCGCAGCCAGCATTGATTCAGCTGCCGGATGACAGGTACCGGCCGTACAACAAGGCGAACAGCCGTATCGTGTACTCGCCGCCAACGCACTACATCTATTGGGAAAACGATGGCGAGGCCGTCTTGACCTACAAGAAGACGGGCAATTGGTACCTGCGAGGCGTAGGCGGCCAGCCGCACTTCGGCAGGGAAGGGCTGACTTGGCAGCTGGTCGCATCGCGATTCGTGGCGCGCTACTTGCCGCCGGGGTACATCCTGGACAGTGGTGCTCCGTGCGCCTTTCTGCGCGAGGGCGTTAGCCGGGAAGAACTTTTTTTCGTTCTGGCATGGCTGCTGTCGCCGCTTGCCAAGCGAACGTTGAAGGAGGTCGTCAACCACACGCGGAATATACAGAGCAAGGATTTCGAACGAATGCCCTATCCCTGGTGGGTTGCGTCGGCGTTGCGCTCCGATGCGGTCTGTGCCGTGCGGCGGATGATTGCGGAGGCGGAGTCCGGCAGGACGTGGTCTTGGGGAGACAGCGAGGTGCGCCGCTTGGGAAGCTTGTTCGAGTTCCCGTCGGCAGGCGCAGGACCCGCGAGAGCCGGCAAGGCACCTGTGTCCGAACGAATGGACGACCTGTTCAGCCAAAACGTCGACACGGCGGTCAAGACCGCTTAAGGCCACGCCGACCACGCCGCCGCGTTCCCTCGACAGCGTTTGGTTGGCGCGCCCGCAGGGACTCGAACCCCGAACCCCCAGGTTCGAAGCCTGGTGCTCTATCCGCTTGAGCTACGGGCGCAGCAACTTCGATTCTACCGCGTCGGCCCGCGTTGCGCCGCTGCGGTAGAATCGTCTCGTTCAACGCACGTCCGCCAACCAAACATGCCCGCGCCAAAGACGACCGCCGAGGGCTCCGCCCCCGCTGTCGCGTTCACACGCCCCGCGCCGCCGATGGTCCGCAAGTCCGCGAAGCTCGCGGACGTGTGCTACGACATCCGCGGCCCGGTGCAGGCCGAGGCGCATCGGTTGGAGGAGGAAGGGCACCGCATTCTCAAGCTGCACTTGGGCAATCCGGCGCCCTTCGGCTTCGAGGCGCCGGAGGAAATCCTGCGCGACGTCATCCACCACCTGCCGAGTTCGCAAGGCTATTGCGATTCCAAAGGGCTCTACTCGGCGCGCAAGGCGGTGATGCAGGAGTGCCAGCGGCAAGGCGTCGCCGGCGTGGACATCGACGACGTCATCATCGGCAACGGCGTCAGCGAGCTCATCGTCATGGCCATGCAGGCGCTCTTGAACGACGGCGACGAGGTGCTCCTGCCGGCGCCGGACTACCCGTTGTGGACGGCGGCGGTGCGGCTCGCCGGCGGCGTGCCGGTGCATTACCGTTGCGACGAGAGCGCCGCTTGGCAGCCAGACTTGGACGACATCCGCGCCAAGACGGGCAAGCGCTGCCGCGGCATCGTGGTGATCAACCCGAACAACCCCACCGGCGCGGTCTATGGCTTGGAGACGCTGCGAGGAATCACGGAGTGGGCGCGGCGGCGCGGTCTGGTGCAGTTCGCCGACGAGATCTACGAGAAAGTCGTCTACGACGACGCGGTCCACCAGCCCTTGGCGGCGCTCTCCGAGGACGTTCTCACGGTCACCTTCAACGGCCTCTCGAAGGCGTATCGCGTGGCCGGATTCCGCGTCGGTTGGATGGTGGTGAGCGGCCTCAAGGAACGCGCCTCCGACTACATCGAGGGCTTGAACATCCTGGCGTCGATGCGCTTGTGCGCCAACGTGCCGGCGCAACACGCCATCCAAACGGCGCTCGGCGGCTACCAGAGCATCAACGAGTACACGGCCCCGGGCGGCATCCTTCACGAGCAGCGGCGCGTGGCGCACACGATGCTCAACCAAATCGAAGGCGTGAGCTGCGTGGCGCCGGGCGGGGCGTTGTACGTCTTCCCAAAGCTGGACCGCGACCGCTTCCGCATCGACGACGACGAGCGTTTCGTGCTCGATTTGCTGCGCAAGGAGAAAATCCTGGTGGTGCAAGGCAGCGCCTTCAACCTGCCAACGCCGGACCACTTCCGGCTGGTGTTTCTGCCGCGCGCCCAGGAGCTCGCCACCGCTATCTCCCGCATCGCAGATTTCCTCGCCCGCTACCGCCAGTAGCGCCCTGACTTTCACGAACACTCCGAGTTTGCGCAGCAAACTCCAACGCGCCCCGCAGGGCGCGCTACCGCACCAGTTCGACCACCCGCTCGGCGATGGCAAGCGACGCGGTGAGGCCGGGTGATTCGATGCCGAGCAGATTCACGAGGCCCGGCACGCCGCTCTCTTGCGGGCCTTCGATCACGAAATCCGCCGCCGGCGCGGTGGCGGGGGCGAGCTTGGGGCGGATGCCGGTGTAGCCGGGGTGCAGCTGTTCCGGTGCCAGCGCCGGGTAGTAGCGCCGGATGGCGTCCACGAAGCGGTCGAAGTTGGCGTTGTCGAAGCCGTAGTCGTCGTTTTCCTGCCAAACGACGTCGGGGCCGAAACGGGCCTGGCCGGCCAAATCCAGCGTCACGTGTACGCCCAAGCCTCCCGGCTCGGCCACCGGATAGACCAGCCGCGCGAACGGCGATGCGCCGGAAAGCGTGTAGTAGTGCCCCTTCGCGTAGTAGCCGCGCCAAGCGCCGCCAAGCCGCGCCGCCAGCGCCGGCGCGCTCAACCCCGCCGCGTTCACCACCACGCCGGCGTCCAAATCCAAATCCCCGCAGTACACGCGCAACCGGGCGCCTTGCGGCGCAAGATCACGCACGGTGGTTCGATGCGCGACGATGCCGCCGGACGCCTCCACGTCGCCGACCAGACTCAGCATGAAGGCGTGGCTGTCGATGATGCCGGTGGATTCCGAATAGACGCCGGCGAGCGCCTCCACCTGCGGTTCGAGCGCCCGCACCTCCGTTCGCGTCAGCCACGGCAGCTCGCCGACGCCGTTGGCGCGCGCCCGCGCTTGGTACTCGCGCAAAGTGGCGAGTTGCGCTTCGGTCGTGGCCACGATGATCTTGCCGATGCGTTGGTGCGGCACCTTGTAGTCAACGCAGTGCTTGTAGAGAAGCGCCTTGCCGCGCACGCACAGGGCGGCTTTCCAAGACCCGGTAGGGTAGTAGATGCCAGCGTGGATGACCTCGGAGTTGCGCGACGAGATTTCCGCGCCGACCACGTCGTGGCGTTCCAACACCAACACCTCGCGCCCGGCTTGGCCTAGCGCCCGGGCGGCGGCGAGTCCCACCACGCCGGCGCCGATGACAACGACGTCGCAACGCTCCGCCACCGCCCGCAGCCCCGCTTGCGGCTACCGCTCAGCCCTTGCGGATCACGAAACGAAGGTGGTCACCCGAGCGTTCGGACCAAGTCATTTCGTGGCCCATGAAGCGGCAGAAGTTGGTGAAGTCGCGCCCGGTGGACGGGTCGGTGGCAACGATGGCCACGGTCTCGCCCGACGCCATCCCCCGCACCTTGTTGCGCACCAGCATGAGCGGTTCGGGACATTGCAGCCCCACCGCGTCCACGGCGTGATCCGCTTGCCGCCACGCGGGGGCGTTTGTTGCGGCGGTGGCGAGGGCGCCCGGGCGCGGACAACTAGAATCGGGCATTGCGGCATCATACCATCGGGCAGATCACGGCGACGGGGCGGCGACGGGAATGGAATGGATCGAGGATCGGAGCGGCAGTCGGTCGCCGCGCTTGACTGCGGCAGCGGGCGGATAGACACTCAAGCTCACCCGCCGTACACGAACTCTTATGAGGGCGAGACGTTGAAGCGATGGTTCAGCAGCCTGTGGCCGCCCGCCGCGGCGCTTGGCGGATTGTTGAGCGCGCTCGGCGCCGTGGCCGCCGACGCCACCGGCGCCTCGGAGCGCGCCGCCGTGGAAGCGGCCGCCAGCCAAACCGCGGCCGGCGAACACATCGACGCCATCAACACCGTGGAACCGGTGATAGACCAAATCGAAAGACGTTCCAATCGCTACGACTTGGCGCTGGTGGTGCCGCTCTTGGTGCTCGGCGACGCGCTCGCCGGAGTCGGCGACTCCGAGGGCGCCTTGGGCGCCTACGACCGCGCCTTGCACATCACGCGCATCGGTCGCGGTCTGCATCATCCGAGCCAAGTGACCGCGGTGTACCGCCAAGCGGCGCTGCTCGCGGAGCGCGGTCGCACGGGAGAAGCCAACCGGCGCCACGAGTACGCCTATCGCACGCTGCTGCGCAACTACGGCCGCGACGATCCGGCTCTGTTGCCGGGCCTGTTCAAGCTCGCGGACTGGTATTTGTCCACCTACAACATTTTCTCCGCCCGCGCGTTGTACGAACAAGCCGCCGCGGTCGCCGCCAAGCAGCTGCCACCCGAACATCCGGCGCCCATCCGCGCGTTGCGCTGGCTTGCCGCCACCTACCGGGCGGAGCGATTTCCTCCGTACCAAGCGCTCGAACGGCGCCGCCGTTCCGGCCGGACCGGCGCCGGCAGCCCCTTCGCCTACATGGACGCCACCTATCGCGGCAGCCGCAAGTCGTCCATCAACCGCTTCTCGCGCGGCGAGAGCGCGCTCATCGAAGTGGTCACCCGGCTGCGCGCGCGCGAAGATGCGGAAGTCACCGAGGTGGCGAACGCGATGTTGGAGCTAGGCGACTGGTTTTTGCTGTTCGAGAAGAGACCGCGGGCGTTCACGCTGTACCGCAAGGTGTGGGAATTGCTCGAGGCGAACCGCGGGTTTCTCGCGAGCACCTTCAACGCGCCGGCGCCGCTCTATCTGCCGATGCCCAAGGACCCGCCAAGGCCGACCCACGCGCGCCTGGGCGACGCCCGCGACGGGGTGGTGGAGCTTTCCATTGAAGTGAACAGGGAAGGCTTGGTGGCCAAGGTGGAGACGTTGCGCTCCGAACCGGGCAACCTCATGGACACCAAGGTTCGGCGCGCCGTGCGCCACGCGCGCTACCGGCCGGCTTTCGACGGCGAGGAGCCGCTCGCGACCACGGACCTGCGCGTTGTCCACAACTTCACCTACTATCCTTCGGACATGGAGACATCCGCGAACAGCCGAGGTTCGACGAACGCGCTCGCCCAGGCGGCGCGTTAGCCGAAGCAAACTCGAACGCGCCCGGCAGGGCGCGCACGCCCGGCAGGGCACCACTGGAGGTGGGCACGATGCGACCCCTGATGCGAACAGTAAGGAACATATTTGGCGGCGCGCCGCTCGCGGTGGCGCTCGCGCTAGCGGTGGGCGGCTGCGCGAAGGGAACGCTGCCGCAACCGAAACAACCCAACGTGCCGGGGGTTGGCCTGCCGCTGCCGGGTGCCGGCCAACCGTCCAGCGGCATGCCGGGTTTGCCTTCGCCGGGTGGTGGAATGCCCTCTCCAGGCTTGCCTTCGCCGGGCGGATCCCCCGGTCTGCCGTCTCCCGGTCTGCCGTCCCCCGGCGGCATGCCTTCCTCCGGTGGTTTGCCGTCCCCCGGTGGCCTGCCCTCTCCCGGCGGCATGCCTTCCTCCAGCGGTGCCGGTGGCGCCTCGGGGGGTCAGGGCGCGGACGGGGGCGCGTTTCCAAGCACCGCGCCGCCTTCGGGGGCCACTGGCGGCGGTGGCGGGTCCGGCGCCGCCGGCGCATCCGCCGGCAACGACGCGGCGGGAAGCGCGGCCAGCGATGGCGACGGGAGTGGCGACGGGGATTGGGAAGTCAGCCAAGAGCTGCCCGACGTGCCGGGTTCTGGCGCCGGCGACGGGAACGGCCCCGCCGGCGCTGAGGGCGAGGGGGAAGCGCCGGCGGACGGTTCGGGCGTTGGCGGCGCCACACAAGATGCGCCCGCCACGGACGATGCCTTGGCCGAAGCCCTGGGGGATTTCGATGGCGAAATACTGCGCGAGCGCTTGGCCGCCGAACGACGCGCCGCGGCGGCGAGGCGCGGCCCGCCGTTGGGCGCGGGCACCGCCGAAGGCGGAACCGCGGCGGATGCGGGCGAACGCTCGCCAGCGCCAAAAGCCCCCGTCAGCGCCCCCAAGCCGCCCACGCCGCCGCCGCCGGACACGCCCGACGCCCGCGACGACGACGTGGTGGCGCGCCAAATCCGCGAAGCCGCGGAAAAGGAAACGGATCCCGAACTCAAGGAACTGCTTTGGAAGGAATACGAACGCTACAAATCCCGCTAGGGCGCGCCCTGCGGGGCGTGCGCGCCCTGCCGGGCGCGCGCCTAATAGCACAAGACTTGACTCATTCGCGCAGGTCCGCGCCGCTCAAGAGGCTGGCGACGCGCTCGCATTCTCGGCACGGCCGCCCGGCGAGCGGGGTTCGCTCATCCACCGCCTCCACGTCGCACGGCGCCATCGCCCGGCGGGTATTGCGCGGGCTGGCCGGTGTTGCCGTCGGTGTCGCCGTGTTCGGCTGCGCGTCGCACACCGTGCGCGTCCTTGACGCAACAGCGCCCAAGCAACTCGTCGAAGTGGACGAGGATCTGCTGCTGGACGTCGGCGTGGCCGTGTTCGACGCCAACGTGCCGGACGCCTACGACGAGCAGTTGGAACGCAACATCACGCGCGAGGTGCGGCGCGCCGAAGCCAACTACATGGCGTTCGTGGCCAAGGATCTGCTCCAATCCACCGGCAATTGGGGCGCCGTGCGCGTTGTGCCGCGCGCCACCGACGCGGTGGAGGTGACGGTCTCGGGCGTCATCGAGCATTCGGATGGCGAGCGGCTGGTCCTGCGCACACAGGCGCGCGACGCCCGCGGGGCGGTCTGGTTCGACAACACCTACGAGGCGCTGGCGAGCAAGTTCGCGTACCGCGACGACATCGCGCCGAACGTCGATCCCTTTCAGTCCGTCTACCGGCGCGTCGCGGACGACATGATCGCCTACCGGCAGACCCTCTCGGACGCAGACGTGCGCGCCATCCGCGCCACGGCGGAGATGAAGTTCGCGCGCGATTTCGCTCCGGACGCCTTCGCGGGGCACCTTTCGGAGCCCGAGCCCGGCGTCTTCCAAGTGCGCCGCCTGCCGGCGGAAGACGACCCCATGCTGGAACGGGTGCGCAAAGTGCGCGAGCGGGAATACCTCTTCATCGACACGTTGGACGGCTACTTCGAAGAGTTCCACGCGCGCATGCGCCCCACCTACCAAAGTTGGCGGCAAGCCACCTACACCGAAGCCATCGCCTACCGCAACGAGCGGTCCAAGGCGCGTCGCCAAGCCTTGGCCGGCGCGGCCGGCATCGCCGCCGGAGCGCTGGCGCAGACGAGCGGACACAAGCGCACGCGCTGGGGCGGCGCGGTGAGCGTGATCGGCGGCGCCCAGCTGGTTCGCAAAGCGGTGGGCAGACATGCCCGCGCGGCGGTGCATGCCGAAGCGCTGCGCGAACTCGGCGCTTCCGCGGAAGCGGAAATCGCGCCGCACACCATCGAGCTCGAAAACCGCTCCTTGCGGCTGCAAGGGACGGTGGACGATCAATACGAGGAGCTGCGCGACATTCTGCGCCAAGTGTATTTCGAGGAACTCGGCGTGGTCGAGGAACGCGCCGACGCCGTACTGCAAAAGCGCTTGGCGGACCGGGGCGATGCCGCTGGTTGAGGGCGCGCAAGCGGCGCCGCCGCGCCGGGCGGGCCGGCGCGACGACGATCCGATCATCGAGCCGGTCGCCCCGCCGCTGTCCGCCACCGGCGGGCGGCGGGGAGGCGCCGCGCGACCTCGTGGCGAACATTGGGCAAAGCGCTCGCGCATGCCGCTCGCCGGCGCCTTGTTGGTGGTCCTTTTGGCCGTGGCGGTGTTCGTGCTGTTGCTGCCGCCGCAGTTTGTGGAGCGCGCGCGCGGTGCCTTGCCGCCCGCCTTTGCGCCGCAGCTTGCTGCGCCACAACTTGCTGCGCCACCTGCCAACGAGTCCGCGGCGTCGCCGTCCGCAACGCGGCCGGCGGCGCGCGGCGAAGACCCGCCGCCGTTCGCCGCCATGTCGCTGGCGCAGGAAAGAAAAGCGGCGCAAGACGCCCTTGCCGGTTTTCTTGATCTGCAAGTGCGCCTAGAGGACGAACGCAACGCGCGCGCTTGGGGCACGCCGGAACTCGATGCCGCCAAGGATCGCGCGCTTGCGGGGGACGCGCTCTTCCGCGACGAGGAGTACGCGGACGCGGGTCGCGAGTACGCCGCGGCGGTGGCCGGGTTGCGGGCTTTGCTGGCCGACGCGGACCGCCGCTTCGACGCGGCGCTCAAGGACGGGGCCGTCGCGCTCGCCGCATTGGACGAGGACGGCGCCGTCGAGGCGTTCGAGCGCGCGGCGCGAATACGCCCCAACGACCGGCGCGTCGCCGCCGGCCGCGCCCGCGCCGCGCGTGTGCCGGAGCTCGCCGATCTATTGCTCGACGCCGACCGCGCCGCGTTGCGCGGCAACCACAAGCGCGCGCAGGACTTGCTTGAGCAAGCGCGCGCGGTGGATCCGGCGACGCCCGGCCTCGGCGCGCGCTTCCAAAAAGTCGCCGCGGCCCGCTCGGCGGAGCGGCGCAAGGCGTTGCTTTCAACCGCTTTCGGCGCTTTGGAACGGGGCGACCACGACGCGGCGCGAGAGGAATTCGACCGCGTCCTGGCCGCATACCCCGGCGACGCCGCGGCGCAGGCGGGGCTGCAACAAACCGAGCAACAGCGGCGCGTGGCGGCGATTGGGGCGCTGCGCGCCGCCGCGTTGGAACAGACGCGGACCGAGAACTGGCAGGCCGCCCTCGCAAGTTACGACAAAGCGCTCGGCATCGATTCCTCCCTGCGCTTCGCCAAGGAGGGTCGGGAGCGGTTGCGGAAGCGGCTGGCGCTGGCGCGCGCCATGGACCGATTCATCGACGATCCGCCGCTCTTGTCCTCGAACGAAGAGTTCGCCGCCGCCCAAGATCTGCTGCTGCGGGCGCGCGCGGACGGCGAGGCGGATCCCAGCGCGAAGTTCCAAGCCCGGCTGGAACGGCTGGCCGCCGTCTTGGCGCGGGCCGCCACGCCCGTGGCGTTGGTGCTGACCTCCGACGGCGCGACCGATGTGGTGATTCACAAGGTGCGCGCCATGGGCGCTTTCGCCCGCGCCGAGCTTTCCCTCCGCCCGGGACGCTATGTGATCGTCGGCAGCCGCGACGGCTGCCGCGACGTGCGCAAGGAGATCATTCTGGCGGCGGAAATGGGCCCGGTGGACATCCGCTGCACGGAACGCATTTGACGCCCGCGCCGGGTGCAAGCGCCGCGCCTGCGCGCCGCTGAGCAATTGGGTGGAAACGCGCGCTCCGATGGATGTTCCGGCGTTGGACGGCGAGCCAATTCAAGCGGCGCGTTTCGCGCCGACGGGGGTCAAGCGCCAGCGGCGCTGGGCGTTCCTTACCGCGCGCCGAGCCGCAACGTTGGGCGCGGTCGGCGTGGCCTTGCCGATCGTTTGGTTCCTGTGGTTCTTGTTCACCGCGAAATCCGTTCGTTTCGAGACCGATCCGGCGCCGGCCGAAGTGGCGGTGGACGGCGGCTTCTCGCTCCGCGTCGCGGATACGCGCTTGCTGCGCGCCGGGCGCTACCGGGTGCGCGCCACGGCGCCGGGCCACCACGCGCTGGAACAGCGGATCACCATCGGCGCCGCCGGCAACCAGACGCTGGCGCTCAAGTTGACGCGCCTGCCCGGTCTCGTGACTTTCGCCGTGACGCCGGCGGCGGCGCGGGTGGAGGTTTGGGGCCACGACGCGCGCGGCGCGGCGCCGCTCACCGCCCGCCTTCCGGCCGGGCGGCAAGTGGTCTCCGTCGAAACCCCCCGCTACCAGCCGAAGACGGTGGAGTTCGAGGTGGAGGGCATGGAGCGCGAGCAAACCGTAACCGTCGCCTTGGCGCCGAACTGGGCGGACGTCGCGATTCCCACCACGCCCCCCGGCGCGGAGGTGTTTGTCGACGACGAACCCACCGGCGTGCGCACCCCGGCACCGGCGCCGGTGCTGGCGGGCGAGCGACGCGTGGCGGTGCGCCTGACCGGCCACAAGACCTGGCAGGACATCCTGCGCGTGCGCGCCGGCGAGCAGCGCACGCTGCCGCCGGTGGCGCTGGAGCGCGCCGACGGCTTGGTGCGCGTGGACTCCACGCCGCGCGGCGCCGGCGTCACGCTCGATGGCGCCTACATGGGCGAGACGCCTGTGGAGTTCAGCGCCCGTCCGGACGCACGCCATCGGTTGCGCGTGTTCAAGGTGGGCCACTCGCCGCGCGCGGCGCGGTTCGAGCTGCGCCCCGGACAAGGCCGCGATTTCGACTTCACGCTGACCCGCCTGCACGGCGAACTGGCCATTGTCGCGCAGCCCGAAGACGCGGAGCTCCTCCTCGATGGCAAGGGGCGCGGCCTGGCCGGCGGCACCTTGACCTTGCCGGCCGTGCCGCACGAGCTGGAAATCAGAAAGCCCGGCTACGCCAGCTACCGCAAGACCGTGACCGTGCAGCCGGGCTTCACGCAGGAACTCAAGGTGCGCCTGCTCACCGTGGCCGAGGCGCGGCTTGCGGCCCTCAAACAGGTGCGCACCACCGGCCAAGGCCAGGAGCTGGTGTTGCTGGAGCCGGGAACGGTGCGCATGGGGGCGTCCCGGCGCGAACCGGGGCGACGCGCCAACGAGGTGTTGCACACGGCCAAAGTGACGCGGCTCTTCTACCTTGGGCGCCGTGAAGTCACCAATGCCGAGTTCCGCGCCTTCGCCGCGCAGCACGCCTCGGGCAGCTTTCAGAACTTCGACTTGAACGGCGGCGAACAACCCGTGGTGAACGTGGCTTGGCGGGACGCCGCGCGCTACTGCAACTGGCTCTCCAAACAGGACGGGCTTGCGCCGTTCTACGAGGAGACCGAGGGGCGGATCACGGGAGTCAACCGTGCGGCGCTGGGCTACCGCCTGCCCACCGAGGCCGAATGGGCGTGGACGGCGCGCAGCCAGCCGGGAACGGACCTGCCGCGCCGCTTCGCCTGGGGCGACAGCCTGCCGCCTCCGGACCGGTTCGGCAACTACGCCGATCAATCGGCGGCGCACGTGGTGGGGCGCATCGTGTTCGGCTACAACGACAACCACATCGTCAGCGCGCCGGTGGGCACGTTCGCCGCCAACGACAAGGGCGTGCAGGACTTGGACGGCAACGTGGCGGAATGGATCCACGACATCTACGCGATACCCGATGGCGGCGAGACGACGGATCCATTGGGCCCGGACGACGGCCAATACCACGTCATCCGCGGCGCGAGCTGGATGCGCGGCACGGTGGCGGATCTGCGCCTCTCCTACCGGGACTACGGCGCGGACGGTCGCCCGGACGTGGGCTTTCGGCTCGCCAGGTTCGCCGAGTGACGGTCCGCGCCGTGAACGCCGGCGGCAACCGGGGAACGGCGCGTGCGCTCGGGATCGCGGCTTGCGGTTAAGGCGCTTCACCACCTCCCGTCTAGTGCTCCAACTAAACGGATGAGTCAAGTTTGCGACAGCCACGGAGTTTGCGGCGCAAACTCGAACGCGCCCCGCAGGGCGCGCATCGGCCTGCTTGCGGTTCTCGCCGGCGGTCTCCTGCCCCTCGGTCTGGCGCCTTTCCACCTTTGGCCGCTGGTGTTGATCTCCGCGGGCGCGCTGTTCTGGATGCTGCGAAGCGCCCGGAGCGGGTGGCAGGCGTTCGCTCGCGGCTGGTGTTTCGGCGTCGGCAAGTACGGCGTGGGCGCGTCTTGGATCTACGTTTCCATTCACGTCTACGGGCCGACGCCGGCCCCGCTCGCAGCCGGCTTGGTGGCCCTGTTCGTGGTCGGCATGGCGCTGTTCGTCGGCGCCGGCGGTTGGCTGTTTCACCGCCTGCGCGCCGCGGCCGGCGGCGGTTGGCTGGACGCCGCGCACTTCGCGTGGGCTTGGGTAGTTACCGAGTGGACGCTCACCTGGCTGCTCACCGGATTCCCGTGGCTGTTCGCCGGCTACGCCTTCATCGACACGCCGCTCGCGGGCTACGCGCCGGTTGGCGGCGTGCTCGCGGTGTCTCTCGCCGCGATCTTGACCGCCGCCTTGGCGCTGTCGTTGCCGGCCGCGCGTTGGCCGGCGCGGGTTGGATTGCTGGCCGTCCTCGCCGCGATTTGGGCTGGCGGCGGGCTGCTCGGCACGATCGCGTGGACGCAACGCGCGCAAAGCCGCACGGTGGCCATCGTGCAGGGCAATCTGCCGCAAGAGACGAAGTGGACGCTGGAAGGCTGGCGCACGGCGCTCGCGCGCTACGAGGAGCTGTCCGCGCCGGCGTGGGGGAGCGACATCGTGTTTTGGCCGGAGGCCGCCCTCCCCGCGCCCCACCGCCACAACGCCGAACGCATCGACGCCATGCGTTCCGGCGCGCGCGGCGATTTGGTGCTCGGTGCCACGATCGCCGCGGCGGACCACGCCGAGGAGTCGGTCGTCTACCACAACGCCGCGCTTTCCACCGGCGGCGGCGTGTACCGCAAGCGCCGCTTGGTGCCGTTCGGCGAGTATGTGCCGTTGGCGGGGTTGCTGCGCGGCGCCATCGCGTTTTTCGACTTGCCGATGTCGCACATGGCCGCCGGAGAACGCCACCAACCGCTGCTGCGCGCCGCGGGGCTGCCGGTGGCCATGGCGATTTGCTACGAGGTGGCGTATCCGCGCGCGGTCGCCGCGCAGGCGCGGCGGGCGGCGTTGCTCGCCACGTTGAGCAACGACACGTGGTTCGGCGCGTCCATCGGCCCTCCGCAGCACCTGCAAATCGCCCGCATGAGGGCGTTGGAGACAGGCCGATTCCTGGTGCGCGCCACCAACAACGGCATCACCGCCATCGTTGACGAGCGCGGCACCGTGACGGCGCGCTTGGCGCAGTTCCAAGCCGGCGTCCTGACCGGCGAGATCCGCGCCACGACCGGCGCAACGCCGTTCGCCCGGGCGCCGTTTTCCCCGTCCACGGCGGTGCTGATCGCGTGGTTGGCGTTGGCGCGCCCTTGGCGGGCGCGTTGGAGTTTGCTGCGCAAACTCGGCGCGTTGTGAGATGGGGGCGCGCCCTGGCGGGCGCGCGCCTGCGTATACAATGCGGCGCTTCGCAAGCGTGGTAGGGGTTATGTCCGAGTATTCGGTTTTCACTTCGGAGTCTGTTTCGGAGGGCCATCCCGACAAGATGGCCGACCAGATTTCCGATGCCGTCCTGGACGCCATGCTGGAGCAGGATGCGGATTCGCGGGTGGCTTGCGAGACGTTGCTCAAGGGCGGCCTGGTTGTGGTTGCGGGCGAGGTCCGCTCGGCCGCGCAGGTGGATGTGGAAAAGCTGGTGCGGCAGGTGGTACACGATGTTGGCTACAGCGACGCCGACTCCGGCTACGACATCGACGCCGCCGCGGTGGTGAACGCGCTTGGACGGCAGTCGCCGGAGATTGGCAGTGGCGTGGACGAAACCGAAGACCGCGAACAAGGCGCCGGCGATCAAGGCCTCATGTTCGGCTTCGCCACCGACGAGACGGACACGTTCATGCCGGCGCCGATCGCCTACGCCCACCGGTTGATGCGCAAACACGCCGAGGTGCGCCGCACGCGCCTGGGCTTCCTGCGCGCGGACGCCAAGAGCCAGTTGTCTTTCCGCTACGACACCGCCGGCGCGCCGGTGGCCGTGGACTCCATCGTGCTGTCCACGCACCACGAGAGCGGCGTGAATCTGAAAACGCTGCGCGAAGCCGTGCTGGACGAGATCATCAAACCGGTGATTCCGGGCAACTGGATGACGTCCGAGACGCGCATGCACATCAACCCGGCGGGCCCCTTCGAGATCGGCGGGCCGGTGGCGGATTGCGGCCTCACCGGGCGCAAAATCATCGCCGACACCTACGGCGGCATGGCCCGTCATGGAGGCGGCGCGTTCTCCGGCAAGGATCCGTCCAAGGTGGATCGGTCGGCCGCCTACGCCGGTCGCTACGTGGCGAAAAACGTGGTCGCCGCCGGGCTTGCCAAGCGCTGCGAGATCCAAGTGAGCTACGCCATTGGCGAGGCGGCGCCGACCTCCATCGCCGTCAACACCTTCGGCACCGGCACCCTTGACGACGCGACCATCACGCGCCTCATCCGCGAGTGTTTCGACTTGAAGCCGCGCGGCATCATTGAGATGCTGGACCTCAAGCGCCCGATCTTTCGCGCCACCGCCGCCTATGGCCATTTCGGCCGCCAAGAGGAGACGTTCACTTGGGAGCGAACGGATCGCGTGGAGGCGCTGTTGGCCGCCGCTGTGTGAGCCCGCAGGTCAGCTTCGAGTTCTTCCCACCGCGCACGGAGCGCGGGCGGACGAATCTGCTCCGCACCGCGGCCGAGCTCGCCGCGTTCACGCCGGCGTTCTACTCCGTCACCTACGGCGCCGGCGGCACCGATCGGGACCGCACGTTCGCCACGGTGGCGAGGTTGCGCGCAGAGGGCTTTGACGCCGCGCCGCACCTTTCGTGGGGCGACGCGAGCAAGGAGGAGGTGCTGGCGCTCGTTGCCCGCTACCGTGCCCTCGGCGTGGCGCGGCTGGTGGTGTTGCGCGGCGACGCGCCGACCAACGCGGGGCCGGAGGCGGTGTCGCACGGCGCCGAGGCGCTTGTTCGGCTGCTGCGGGCGCATGTCGCCGCGCCGCTGACGCTGCATGTGGCGGCGTACCCGGAAGTGCATCCGCAGGCGCCGTCGGCGAGCGCGGATGTGGACTTCCTGAAGCGCAAAGTGGACGCCGGCGCGGACGCTTGCATCACCCAGTACTTCTACAATGTCGAGGCGTATTTTCACTTCCGCGACCGATGCGCGGCGCGGGGCATCGACGTGCCCATCGTGCCCGGCGTGATGCCGATCAGCAATCGGGGCAACTTGCTGAGTTTTTCGCGCAAGGCGGGCGCCGACGTGCCGCGGTGGATACGCAAGCGCCTTGACGAGCTCGACACAGACGCCGCCGCGCTCGGCGCCTTCGGCGCACAGGTGGTGACGACGCTTTGCCAACGCCTGCTCGCCGGCGGCGCGCCGGGGCTGCACTTCTACACGTTGAACAAGGCGTCCCCAACGGTGGTGGTGGCGCGCAATCTGAACATCCCTTGTGGCGCCGGACTCCCACCCGGGGGATGTGCGCACGATTGAGGATGGCGTCCGCAGGCGGCTTGTGGTAGATAATGAAAGTTTGGTGCGCCAAGGCGCGGCGAATCGCATGCCTTGACGCTGTGGTGTTCCGGAATGGGAATCGCGACATGCCCACGCCAATGACGGTGCAAGGCGCGGCGAAACTGCGCGAAGAGCTCGCCCACTTGAAGAACGTGGTGCGGCCGAGCATCTCGAAGTCGATCGGGGAAGCGCGCGAGCACGGCGACCTGCGCGAAAACGCCGAATACCATGCGGCGAAGGAGCGTCAAGCATTGACGGAGGCGCGCGTGCGGCAGATCGAGGCCATGCTGGCCGACGCGCAGGTGATAGACGTGACGCGCGTCACGCCAAGCGGCAAGGTGGTGTTCGGGGCAACGGTTTCGCTGGTGGATGTGCAAACACAAGCGCATGTGCGCTACAAGGTGGTCGGCGAAGACGAAGCCAACGTGAAGGAAAACAAGATTTCGGTGTTCTCGCCGCTGGCGCGCGCCATGATCGGCCGCGCCCAAGGCGACTCCGTAGTGGTCGAGACGCCGCAAGGCGCGCGCGAGTACGAAATCGACGAAGTGGCGCACTTGTAGCGCGGGCCTTCCAACCGGTGCGCCACGCCCCAGATTCAGGTCAGGCCGGACCGGGCCGGTCGCGGCCGTCGCCGTGAACGGGCGGCGCCGTTTTCGTGTATGCTTCGCCGACCGCGCACGCTCGCGTGCGTCGGCGGCGTCGGTCAACCGGCGCCAGGCAGCATTCGGGGCAATCCCAAGAGGCGAGGACCGCAAGCCTTGAGCGACATGGGCAAGAACCTCCTACTTTGGCTTTTCATCATCGTCGTGCTGGTGACGGTGTTCAACACCGTCAACATGAGCAACGAGCCGCCGGAGCAGACCTACTCGAGCTTTCTCGCCAAAGTGCAAGCGGGCGAGGTGCAGCGCGCCGTTTTCGAAGGCGGCGAGATCACAGTCACCCCGAAGGCGGGCGAGGTCTTCACGGTCGTGATGCCGTCCGTGGGGGACCCCGCGTTGATGGACGTCCTGCTGCGCGCCGATGTCAACGTTGAAGGCAGGATGCCGGAGGAGCAGAGTTTTTGGGCGCAGCTGCTCATCGCCTGTTTCCCCATTCTCATCATCATCGCGGTTTTCATGCTGCTGATGCGCCAGATGCAGGGCGGCCTCGGCGGTCGCGGCAATCCGATGACGTTCGGCAAGAGCAAGGCGCGGCTGCTCTCGGAAGACCAGATCAAGACGACCTTCGCGGACGTGGCCGGAGTGGACGAAGCGAAAGAGGACGTGCAGGAGCTGGTGGAATTCCTGTGCGATCCGAGCAAGTTTCAACGCCTCGGCGGCCGCATTCCCCGCGGCACGCTGATGGTGGGTTCGCCCGGCACCGGCAAGACGCTGCTCGCCAAGGCCATCGCCGGCGAAGCGAAGGTGCCTTTCTTCTCCATCTCCGGGTCGGATTTCGTGGAGATGTTCGTGGGCGTCGGCGCTTCGCGGGTGCGCGACATGTTCGAACAGGCCAAGAAGCAGGCGCCTTGCATCATCTTCATCGACGAGATCGACGCGGTGGGCCGGCACCGCGGCGCCGGCCTTGGCGGCGGCCACGACGAGCGCGAGCAGACCTTGAACCAGCTGCTCGTGGAAATGGACGGTTTCGAGGCCAACGACGGCATCATCGTGATCGCCGCCACCAATCGCCCGGACGTGCTCGACCCCGCTTTGCTCCGCCCCGGCAGGTTCGATCGCCAAGTCGTGGTGCCGCTGCCGGACATCCGCGGGCGCGAGCAGATCATGAAGGTTCACATGCGCGACGTGCCGGTGTCCGAGAACGTCGATGCGTCGATCATCGCGCGCGGAACGCCTGGCTTTTGCGGCGCGGATTTGGAAAACGTCGTCAACGAAGCCGCTTTGTTCGCCGCCCGAGGCGGCAAAGAGCAAGTGGAGATGGCGGACTTCGAGAAGGCCAAAGACAAGATCATGATGGGTTCCGAGCGCAAGTCCATGGTCATGTCGGAGAAAGAAAAGCGCAACACCGCCTACCACGAGGCGGGCCACGCCATCGTCGGCCGCACGGTGCCGGACTACGACGAACTCTACAAGATCACCATCGTCCCGCGCGGGCGGGCGTTGGGCGTCACGATGTTCCTGCCCGAGGAGGATCGCCACAGCTTGAGCCGCCGTTCCATCCAAAGCCAGATCTGCACGTTGTTCGGCGGCCGCGTGGCCGAACAGATGGTCAACGGCGAACACGGCATCACCACCGGCGCCGCCAACGACATCGAACGCGCCACGCAGTTGGCGCGCAACATGGTGACGCGCTGGGGCTTCTCCGAGCGCATGGGGCCGCTGTTGTACGACGAAGAGGATGGCGAGGTGTTCTTGGGCATGTCGGCCGCAACGCAGCCGAAGCCGATTTCCAGCGACACCGCGCGGGAGATCGACGAGGAGGTCCGGCGCATCGTGGACGAATGCTACGACACCGCGCGGGGCATTCTCAAAGAACACGAGGACAAGCTGCACAAAATGGCGGAGGCGTTGATGGAGTTGGAAACGCTCACCCCGGAACAGGCCGACGACATCATGGCCGGGTTGCCACCGCGGGTGGTGGAGGTTCCCGAACCACCGCCGGCCGCCCCGGCGGAGCCCGCTCCAGCGGAGCACGCTCCGGCGGAAAGCGAAATCGCGCAAAAGGCACCGGGGCGCACCGCGGGGCCGGGGACGATCGGCGAGCCGGTGCAGGAACACTAGGCGGCGTTGACCTCGACTCTTGAGGATGGATGGGGAGCAAAGGGATGGGCAAGTATTTCGGCACCGATGGCATACGGGGACCTGTGGGCCGCGAGCCCATCACCCCGGAGCTCTGTCTCCGGCTGGGCTGGGCGGCCGGCCAAGTGTTGGCGGCCGGCCGCACGCGCTTGGTGGTCATTGGCAAAGACACGCGCATCTCCGGCTACATGATCGAGTCCGTCTTGGAGGCGGGGCTCATTTCCGCGGGGGTGGACGTCGGCCTCTTGAGCCCCATTCCGACGCCGGCCATCGCCTACCTGACGCGCACGCTGGGGGCGGACGCCGGCATCGTCATCAGCGCTTCGCACAACCCCTTCGGCGACAACGGCATCAAGTTTTTCGACGCCGACGGCAACAAGCTGTCGGACGACAAGGAAGCGGCCATCGAGAAACAGCTGGCGCAACCGCTCGCTTCGGTGGACTCCAAGTCCCTCGGCAAGGCGTTCCGCGTTGAGGACGCCCGCGGTCGCTATGTGGAGTTCTGCAAAGGCACGATCGACCGCGGCTTGCACTTGGACGGTCTCAAGGTGGTGGTGGATTGCGCGCACGGCGCCACCTACGCGGTGGCGCCCAACGTCTTCTCCGAACTGCGCGCCGACGTCACCGTGATCGGCGCCGAGCCGAACGGCACCAACATCAACGACGGGCATGGCTCCACCCATCCGCAAACCGTGGCGGCGAAGGTGTTGGAAACCGGCGCGGATGTCGGCATCGCCTTTGACGGCGACGGCGACCGCGTGACCATGGTGGACGGCAAAGGGCAGGTTTTCGACGGCGACGACCTGCTCTACATCATCGCCCGGTCGCGCCTCAAACGGGGGCGCTTGAACGGCGGTGGCGTGGTGGGCACGCAAATGACCAACCTCGGCTTGGAACAGGCGTTGGAAACGTGCGGCATCCCCTTCGAGCGCGCGGAAGTGGGCGACCGCAACGTGCTGACCAGGATGCAAGCGAACGGGTGGTCGCTCGGCGGCGAGCCTTCCGGCCACTTGATCTGCTTGAACCTCGCCACCACGGGCGATGGCATCGTCGCGGCTTTGCAGGTGCTCGCGGCCATGATCATGGAGGAGAAACCTCTCAGCGAACTGCACAACGGCCTGCACAAGTACCCGCAAGCCACCACCAACGTGACCACCAAAAGCGCGCGCCGCGTGGCCGCCAGCGCTGCGATCGGCAGTGCCGCCGACGATGTCCAGAAGCAGATGAACGGGCGCGGCCGGGTGGTCGTGCGCGCCAGCGGCACGGAGCCCGTCTTGCGCATCATGGTGGAGGGCGAGCACCCGAGCCAAGTGCGCGACTACGCGGAGTCCTTGGCGGCGGTGGCGCGGCAAGCGAACGGCGCTTGAAGCCGAAACCGCCGTTGCGGGCGGCGGAGCCAAGGGGGTGACGCGGCGGGCACTGCTCGTCGCCAACTGGAAGGCGCACGCCGGCAAGAGCTTCGTCGAGCGCTTCGCGGCGTGTTGGCGTGATCCGCCGGACGCTGTGGATGTGGTCATCTGTCCGCCTTGGGGCTATTTGGAACGCGTCGCCGCCGCCCTCGCGGGCCGCCACGCGCGTTTCGGCGTTCAGTCCACCAGCGCCGAACCCGAAGGCGCGTTCACCGGCGAGCATGCCGCCGAGATGGCGCGGGATCTGGGCGGCGAATTCGCCATTGTGGGACATTCCGAGCGGCGTCGACTGTTTGGCGAGACGGACGCGGTGGTGGCGCGGAAGTTCCAAGCCGCCCGGCGCGCGTCCCTCACCCCCATCCTGTGCGTTGGAGAATCGCGCGCAGCGCGCCGGCGCGGCGCGGCCGAGGCGGTCGTGCGCGCCCAGCTGGACGATGTGGCCGCGTTTTGTGGTTCGTCCGCGCTACGGGACGCCGTTATCGCCTACGAGCCGGTGTGGGCCATCGGCACCGGCGAGACGGCGACGCCGGAGCAAGCCCAGGCGATGCACATGTTCATCCGCACCTGCCTGCCCGACGCCGGCCGCGCCGCGCGCGTGCTGTACGGCGGCAGCGTGCGCGCCGACAACGCGGCCGATCTGTTCGCTCAAGCGGATGTCGATGGCGCGTTGGTGGGGGGCGCGTCGCTGGACGCCGCCGCGTTCTCTGCGATATGCTCCGCTGCCGCGGCGAGCCAACCATGTTCGCGCCCGGGCTTTTCTTGAGTCGAGCGACATGCAAACCTTTCAAACGATCCTGCTGATCCTGCTGGTGGTGGACGCCATCGCGCTGGTGGTGCTTGTGCTGCTGCAGCAAGGCAAGGGCGCCGACGTTGGCGCCGCCTTTGGCTCCGGCAGCGCCAACACGCTCTTCGGCAGCGCCGGGTCGGCGTCGTTTCTCACCAAGGCGACGGCTTGGCTCGCCATCGGTTTCTTTGGCATCTCCTTCGGCCTCGCCTATGCGGCGAAGGAACAAGCCGCCACGTTGCGGGAGTTCCCCGCGGTGCAGCTGGCGCCGGATGGCGCAGCGGACGCCCAGGACGAAGAATCGACGGATGTCGCGCCGGACCCGGCGGACGGCGACGAAGATCCCGAAGCGGACCTCCCCGATGTATGATCCGCGCCAGCTTAAGCGCCGAAGTGGTGGAATTGGTAGACACGCTACCTTGAGGGGGTAGTGGACATGCGTCCGTGGAGGTTCGAGTCCTCTCTTCGGCACCACCAAATCTGGCCGCCTGCTTGGGAGGCCGGGCGATCGCAGGCAGACCAAGGAATCCGCGCGCGCAGTGGCCGCAACGTGCGCGGCCGAAGCCTTGCCGCAGCATAGGGCGTGGCTCGTGCCGGCCCTCTTTTCGCCGGAGCACACTGGCTTGCGACGCTCGCTGCCCCTTGCGGGCTTGTTGCTCGCGCTTTCCACGGTGTTCCTGTTCAGCGGCGATCGGGATCGCTTTTACCGCTCGTACATGCACGATTTCGCTTCGGCGAAAACCATGGCCCATGCCGACAACCTCTCGCCCACGCGCCTGTTCCTGTTCCACCAGATGACGCGGCGCGCCAACGGCGCCATACGCTACGACCTCTACAACCGCTTTCCGCTAGGCGGTTTCGCGCTCATCAAACTCGCCACTGCGCCCTTTGCCGGCGAGCTGGCCGCGCAGACGCGGGCGGCGCGCTGGCTGATGCTCGCGCTCTTTTCCGCCGCCGCGGTGCTTGCCTATTTCTCCTTGGCGCGGCTGGTCGCGGCAGTTGGGACGCCTTGGCCGAACGATTCCGCGGTGCCGCGACTCGTCGCCATGACCGCGTGTCTGCTTGGTTTCTCGTCATACCCCATGCTCCGCTACTGCGACATGATCAGCACCGAAGGCAGCGTCGATCTGTTCGCCGTGATGCTCGTGTTCCACGGCATGGTGTTGTTCAAGCAGGAAGGTCGCTTCCGGCAGTTGCTGGTCAAGGTCTGCGTCGCGCTCCTGCTCGGCTGGCACGTCTTCGCGTTGCTGGGCGCTTTTCTCGGCTTCGCCTTGGCAAGCGAAGTGATCAAGACGTGGCGGCGCGCAAGGGCGTCTGGCCACGCCGTCGCCTCTACCGCGTTCTTCAAGCGCGCGGCGCGCAGCCGCCACGTCCGGCTCGCCATCATGGCGGGTCTGTTCGGTGCGTGTGTTCTTGGCTTCCAATTCGCGGCCGAAAGCATGGCTTTCGACGGCCCGCGGGCGCTCGCGGATCTGCCGAGCGTGAAGTCCATGGTCAAGCGTTTCGGCGGCAACCGGACCGTCAACTCCATGATCGCCGAACAGTTGCGTTGGTCGAACTTGGTGCCGGCGCAGTTCCACCGGGTGGGCGCCGCGGCAATTCCCTACGTTGTGCCAACCCCGCGCAACGAATTCGGCGAACTGCCGTGGGGCGCGCCCGCGGATCCTTCGCTTGCCTGGGTCGGCGTGGGCGTGACCGCGTTGTGTTTCGGCGGCCTTTGGTTCGCGCCGCGGGCCAGACTGTTGCTGGGGGCGTTGGCGGCGTCCGGCTTCGTTTGGGCCTTCGCCATGCGCCACCAAACGGCGGAACTCGCGCACGGATTCGAAGCCATGTACTTCGTCGGGGCGGTGCTCGTCTTCTTCGCCCTGCTGCTCGCCGGTGCCGCCAAGGCGGTTGGACCTAGCCGTGTACACGGTTTGATGTGCGCCTTCGCCATCGCCGCCGCGGCACTCTTCGGCGCTTCCAGCTGGTCGATGAGCGCCGCCGGCGACGACCCGGAAGCGGCCGCGGTGGAACGCGTCATGATGGCCGAGTTCGAGACGGTGCGGGCGGCGACCCACGGCAGGGACGTGCTCGTTGCCGCCAACGAGTTGTCGTTGCACCGGTTTCTGAAAGCGCCGAGCCGGATGCGCAGCGGCCACTGGTCCATTCCCATGGAGGACGGCTCCGCCAAGTTCGCGTTCCACTACTACATGGCGGGCAGCTTCCTGCGCTACGCCGATCGCCTCGACCGCTTGCCGATGCGTCGGGCACCCGATTTCGTGTTGGGTTTCGAGAGGTTTGCGTTGCCGTCGCTGTACACGCCAACGCACCGGTTCGTGTTCCTGTACGATTCGCTCGACGCCCTTGACGCGATGGTGGCGGCGCGGCGGCGCGAATTTCGCGCCATAGTCGCCGAACGGAACGGCTGGACCTTGAAGGCGCGTTCAGGCTGGCGCCTGTATGTCAAACCGGCCGGGAATGCGGTGGAGGGCCCGTTGGCGGCGCCGCCGCCGGAACTTGCTTTGCTCAAAGAACCGTGCGCGCTCGCGGACACCAAAGGGCGCTTCTTCCTGCATGTGCGGCCGGCGCATCGAATGGTCGGCGTCGGCGGGGACGACGGCTTTGCGGACCTGTATGTGGGATTTGGCGAGCAAGGGGTGGCGTTTGACGACAAGTGTTTGCTGCGGCGGGCGCTGCCGCGCTGGCGGATTGGCACCGCGCGCGCCGGCCAATTCGCGCCGGGGCAGGGCCCGCTGCTGTGGCGGACGGCGTTCCATTTGGACTCGGAGGGTCTGCGCGACGCCTACCGCAGCGCGCAAGGTCGCTTGCCGGCGGCGCGCGCCGCGTTCGATGTGCATTGGCGCGACGGTCGGTTGATCTACATCCGCGAACCCTGTGCTCGGTTGGACGCCGAGCCTCGTTTCTTCGTGCATGTGGTTCCGGCGGTTCCCGCCAACCTGCCACCGGCGCGGCGACGCGCGGGCTTCCTGTCCTTGGACTTCGATTTCCGCGAGCGCGGCGAGATGCAGGGCGACCGATGCGTGGCGTGGGTGCCGCTGCCCGAGTATGTGGTCAGCGGCATCCACACGGGGCAATTCGCGCCGGCCGGGGGCGAGCTGTGGCGGGTGGAAATCAGGTCTGCCCATGCGCAGTGACCACGCGGGTGTCGTTGTCGGCTGGGCGGCACGTCGGTGGCTGCCGATGTGTGGACTGCTCTTGGGGCTGTCCACGGTGTTCCTGTTCGTGGGCGAGCGGGACTTTCTCTACGGTCACCACACCCACGACGGGACAACCGCCACGAACATGACGCTCGCGCAGAACCTCTCCGCGCAGCACCCGTTCGGGTTCCTCAATATGCGGCTGCGCTCCAACGGCACCGTGCGCTACGAGATGTACAACCGCTTTCCCATCGGCACGGTCGTGTTGATCAAGTTCGCGATGCTGCCTTTCAACGGCGACTTCTCGGCGCAGCTTGTCGCCGCGCGGGTGCTGATGCTGGCGTTCTTCTGCGCCGCCGCGGTGCTGGCGTATCTGGCGCTGGCGCGCCTCGTGGCCAGTCGTGCGATCGCGCTCGCCGCTACGCTTTTCGCCTTTTCCTCCTACCACTTGCTCCACTACAGCGACGCCGTCTCCAATCAAATGAGCGTCGACCTGTTCGCCGTGATGCTGGTCTTCCACGGCACGGTGTTGTTCATGAGCGACGGGGGGAGAACGTCGCTTTGGCAGTTGGCGTGGCGAGTGGGCGTGGCGCTGCTGCTGGGGTGGCACGTCTATGGGCTGCTGTTGCCGTTCCTCGCCTTGGGAGCGGCTCAAGAGGTGGCTGTGGCGTGGCGCGACGGCGCGACGAGGACGTTCGGCGTGCGCCTGCGGGGTGCCGCCGCGCGCGTCCTGCGCAGTCGCCACGCGCTGCTCGGCGCACTGGCGCTGCTGTTCGGCGCTGGTGTGCTCGGCTACAACTTCGCTCAGGAACACGCGGCGGTCGGCGGTCAGCGGGCGGTGGCGGAGCTGCCATCGGCCCGATCGATGTTGAAGCGCACCGGGCTGCGGGAGACGACCTACAGCAGCGTCGCCGAGCGGGCGTGGCCGACCTTCCTGAAGTGGCAGTTCCACCGGGTCGGCGCGTTGTGCGTGCCGTTCGCGCTGTCCGGCGGCGTCGAGTGGCACGAAGACGCGTGGCGGGAGTCCGGCGTGACGCATTTGTTTTGGACGGGCGTGATCGCCACCGCCGGCTGTTTCGCCGGTCTCGCGCTGTTTCGCCGTCCGCGGGCGCCGCCGACGGCCTTGGCGCTCGCCGGCTTCTGCTGGGCGTTTTTGGTTCCCGACCACGTGGCTTGGACCAATCACCAATTCGAGGCCATGTTCCACATTGGCGTTCCGCTGTGCCTGTTCGCCGCCCTGTTGGTCGGAGCGCAGCGGCTCTGGCGGCGGCCGGTGGCCGCGGTCTGCGCGGTCGCCGCGCTGGGGGTGTTTGCGGCTTCGAGCATTTCCCTGGGCATGCTGCGCCTGAGCGATGGCGCGGCGCAAACGCGGCGGGCGCGGATGGCCGAGTTGGACACGATCGCCAAGACGATCCACGGCGGCACCGTGTGGGTCGCGGCGCACCCGATGGCGCTAGACAGGTTCCTGAGCAACGGCACCATGGTCAATTTCTTCGCGGCGGGCAGTTTCGTCCACTACGCGGACACGCTGGACGCCGTCGACCAGACGGCGATCGGCGCATTGGACTTTGTGCTGGCGTTTGAGCGTTTTCCGCTCCCGGCGTTGCTGACGCCGCGCCATCGGTTCGTCTTTCTGTACCAATCCGGGCCCAACGCTGGCGCCATTTTGGAAGCGATGCGCGGTGCGCGGCGTCGAGAATACAGCCGCCTGAGCGCACTCGCGCCGGTTGCGCGGGCGGGGTTCGACATCCATGTGGTGCCGAGCGGCGAGCGGGCCGACGAGCTCGCCTACCTCAAAGCACCGTGCCGAGTTGAGGACACCAGAGGCCGCTTCTTCTTGCGCGTCCTCGCGGAGGGCGGTTTGCCTTGGCCGGCGGGACAGGCATTCGCGCGCCGCGACTTCGTCTTCAACGGGCACGGCGTCATGCTCGATGACAAGTGCATGATGCGCGTGCGGCTGCCGACTTGGCCGGTCGCCAACGTGGTCACGGGCCAGTGGCACCCCGCGGGCGGCGCGGCGAATTGGGCGACCGCCTTCCGGCTGGATGTCGACCGGTTGCGCGCGGCGCTGCAAGCCGCGCGTGCCGAGGTGCCGGTGGCGCGGAGCGCGTTCGACCTGTACCTGCCCGGCCAGTCGCGCGGTAGCGTACTGCGCTATGTGCGCGAACCGTGCGCCCGGGAAGATGTCCGGCGCCGCTTCTTCCTGCATGTCGTGCCGGATGCCGTCTCGGCGTTGCCGGTGGCGCGGCGACGGAGTGGCTTCGACAACTTGGACTTCGAGTTTGGCGAGCATGGCGCTTTGCTGGACGGAGCGTGCGTGGCGATGTTGACGCTGCCGGACTACGCCATCGCTCGACTGCGGACGGGCCAGTTCGAGGCCGGCGCCGGCGCGACGTGGCAGGTTGAGTTCGCGGCGGACAGCGCTCTTGCCGGGCCTTGACTTGCGCAGGTGGCTGCCCCCTTGTGGACTGCTGCTGGCGCTGTCCACAGTGTTTCTGTTCGCCGGCGAGCGCGACCACTTCTACAGCTACAACCTGCATGACAGCAACACCGCCAAGAACATGGCTCTCGCCACGAACCTCTCCGCGCGCCGCGGCTTCCTGTTCCTCAACATGCGACAGCGCGCGGATGGCACCGTTCGCTATGAACTGTACAACCGCTTTCCCATAGGCACCTTCGTGCTGATCAAACTCGCTATTGCGCCTTTCGAGGGCGATTTCGCCGCGCAGCTTGTGGCGGCGCGGATGTTGATGCTGGCCTTCTTCTGCGCTGCCGCGGCGCTGGCGTATCTGGCGCTGGCGCGGCTGGTCGGCAGTCGCGTCGTCGCCCTCGGCGCCACGCTGCTGGCTTTTTCCTCCTACCACCTGCTGCACTACGCCGACGCCGTCTCCAATGAAATGAGCGTTGATCTGTTCGCCGTGATGCTGGTGTTTCACGGCATGGCGCTGTTTCGGGGCGACGGGGCCCCGGACGCGCGGGGGGGAGGACGTCGTTTCTGGCAATTGGTTGGCAAGGTGTGCGCGGCGCTGTTGCTCGGTTGGCACGTCTACGGGCTGCTGCTGCCGTTTCTCCTGCTCGGCGCCGTGCGGGAAGCCGCGGCGGCGTGGCGGGGAAGCGGCGCTGCGCCGCGGAAATTGGTCGGGCGACTGCGCGCGGCCGCCGGGCATGTGCTGCGCGGCCGCAGCGTGTTGCTCGGCGCACTGGCGTTGCTGTTCGGTAGCGGCGTGCTCGGCTACAACTTCGCCCGCGAACACGCCGCGCTCGGCGGCAAGCGGGCGGTGGCGGAGCTGCCGTCGGTGCGCTCGATGCTGGCGCGCACCGGACTGCGCGAAACAGGCGCCAGCAGTTCCGAGGAGCTGGCGTGGCCGACGTTTCTCAAACGGCAGTTCCACCGCGTGGGCGCGGCGTGCGTCCCCTTCGCGTTGTCCGGCGGCGTGGAATTCGACGAATTGGCTTGGCAGGCGTCCGCGGCGCCGTGGCTGTTTTGCGCCGGGATGGCCGCGACCTTGGGCTGCTTCGCCGGGCTCGCCCTCTTTCGGCGGCCCCGGTCGCCGCCGGCCGCCTTGGCGCTTGCCGGATTCGGTTGGGCGTTTCTCGTTCCCGCGTCCACCGCGTGGTCCGCCCACCAATTCGAGACCATGTTCCACGTCGGGGTGCCGCTCTGCCTTTTCGCCGCGGTGTTGCTCGCGGCGCGCCGCGTGTTGCGGGGGCGGTTGGCGACCATTGGCGCGGCGGCTTCCCTGTTGATATTCGCCAAATCGAGCGTTGCGCTCGGCTTGCGCCACTTGGACGATGGCGCGGCGGAAGCGCAGCGGCAGCGGATGGCCGAGTTCGACGCCATCGCCGAGACGATCCGCGGCAGGAGCGTTTGGGTTGCGACGCACCGAAGAGTGCTCGACAGGTTCTTGAAGAATAGCGCGACCATCGACTATTTCACCGCCGGCAGCTTCGTTCACTACCCGGAGACGCTCGACGCGGGCGACCCGGACTTCGTCGGCACGTTGGATTTCGCGCTGGCGTTCGAGCGCTACAACGCGCCGGCGCTGCTCACTCCCGAACATGGCTCGGTCTTTCTGTACGAAGCCGGGACGAAGGCGGCGGCCGTGTTGGCGGCGCGGCGCGGCGCCCGCCATCGCGAATACCGCCGCTTGCACAGCCTTGCGCCCGTGGCGCGGTCGGGATTCGACATCCACGTCGTGCCGGGCGGGGCGACCGGGCGGCGAGCGCCCGAGCTCGCCTACCTCAAGGCGCCGTGCCGTGTGGACGACACCGCCGGGCGGTTCTTCTTGCGTGTCGTGCCCGCGGATGCGAATCTGGCTTGGGGTGCGCGCTTGGGGTTTGATCGTCGCGACTTCTTCTTCCTCGGGCACGGCGTGATGGTGGACGGCGGGTGCATGATGCGGGTGCCGCTGCCGAAATGGGCTGTCGCCAACGTTGTCACCGGCCAGTTCCCCTCCGCTGGCGCCGAGGCGTCTTGGCGCACCGCCTTCCGGCTGGATGTCGACCGGTTGCGGGGCGTCCTCCAGGCGGCGCGCGCCGAGGTGCCAATGGCGCGCAGCGCGTTCAACCTCTACCTGCCCGGCGCCTGGCGCGGCGGCGCGCTGCGCTATGTGCGCGAACCATGCGCCCCGGAAGACGTGCGGCACCGCTTTTTCCTGCATGTGGTGCCGGACGCCGTCTCGGTATTGCCGACAGCGCGGCGACCGAGCGGCTTCGACAACCTGGACTTCGACTTCGGCGAGCACGGCGCACTGGTGGATGGAGCGTGCGTGGCGACGTTGACGCTTCCGGACTACGACATCGCGCGGCTGCGGACGGGACAGTTCGATGCGAACGCTGGCGTGGCGTGGCAGGTCGAGTTGGCGGCGGACGCGACCGCTACCGGCCGGTGACCGACGTCGATGCGCGTTGACCAGAGAGCGACCGGCGTGGGAACGCGGCGCTGGAAGAATCGATGGTTGCCGACCTCTGGATTGTTGATGGCGCTGTCCGCGGTGTGGCTGTTCCCGAGCGAGCGGGGCTATCTCTATAGTCCGGGTTTTGCCGAGAATTTCACCGCCTTGGCCATGTCGCGGGCGGCGAACCTCTCCGTGCGGCGCGGCTTTCTATTCACCAGCATGCGCAAACGTGCGGACGGCACGGTGCGCTACGACGTCTACAATCGTCTCCCCATCGGCGCCTTTGTGTTGATCAAGCTGTCGATTCTGCCCTTCGAGGGCGATTCGTCGGCGCAGCTTGCCGCGGCGCGGGCATTGATGCTGGCGTTCTTCTGCGCCGCCGCGGCGTTGGCGTATCTGGCGCTGGTGCGGCTAACAGGCAGTCGCGCCGTCGCCCTCGGCGCCACGCTGCTCGCTTTCTCCTCCTACCATCTGCTGCAGTACAGCGCCATCGTCTCCAGCGAAAAGAGCGTCGATCTCTGCGCCGTGATGCTGGTTTTCCACGGCATGGTGCTGTTCCAAGGTGGCGGTGCCCCCCGACGAGCGGGGAGACGTGGTTTCTGGCAACTGGCTGGCAAAGTGTGCGTGGCGCTGCTGCTGGGCTGGCACGTCTACGGGCTGTTGCTCCCATTCCTTGCCCTCGGCGCCGCGCAGGTGGCGGTGGCGGCGTGGCGAGAGGGCGCATCAATTCAACCTGGTTGGAGCACTAGTGCGTCGAGGATGTTCGCCAAGCGCCTGTGGCGGGTACTTGTGCGCGTCCTGCGGAGTCGCTACGCGTTGCTTGGCGCTTTGGCGTTGCTGTTCGGCGGCAGTGTGCTCGGCTACAACATTGCGCAGGAACATTCTGTGTTCGGTGGTCAGCGGGCGGTGGCGGAACTGCCATCGGTGCGGTCGATGTTGCGGCGCACCGGCCTGTCCGAGGCGGGGTTTGGCGGTGCCAAGGATCTGGCGTGGCCGACCTTTCTGAAATGGCAGTTCCACCGGGTCGGCGCACTGTGCCTGCCTTTTGCGCTGGCCGGCGGCATCGAACTCGACGAAAGGGCTTGGCGGAATACCGAGGCGCCGCAGCTATTCTGGACCGGCGTGATCGCAACCTTGGGCTGTCTTGCCGGCCTCGCGCTTTTTCGACGCCCTCGTGCGCCGCCGGCCGTCCCGGCGGCCGCAGCCGCCTTGGCGCTAGCCGGCTTCTGTTGGGCGTTGCTCGCGCGCGGCAACACGGCGTGGGACTACCACCAATTTGAGGCGATGTTCCATGTCGGCGTGCCGCTTTGCCTGTTCGCCGCCGGGTTGCTGGCGCTGCGCCGGCGCTGGCGGCAAGTGGCGGTGTTTGGCGCGGCCGCCTCGGTGGTCGTGTTCGCGGGTTCGAGCTTTGCTTTGGGTCTGCGGCATTTGGACGAAGGCGAGGCGCAAGCGCAACAGGCGCAGATGGCGGAATTCGACGCTATCGCCACGACAATCCGAGGCCGCACCGTGTGGGTTGCCGCGCACCCCGCGGCGCTCGACAAGTTCGTGAAAACTGGTTCCATTGTGAATTTCCTCACGGCGGGCAGTTATGTCCAATACGCGGACACCCCCGCGGTCGCTGATCCGACGGCGATCGGCGATTTGGACTTCGTGCTGGCTTTCGAGCGCTACGATGTGCCGGCGCTGCTGACGCCACGCCATCGGTTCGTTTTTCTTTATCAAGCGGGGGCGAGTGCTGCCGCCGTGTTGGAAGCGATGCGCGACACGCGGCGTGAAGAATACCGGCGCTTGCAAGCACTCGGTTCCGTGGCGCGGTCGGGTTTCAATATTCACGTCGTGCCAGGCGGGGAGGCGCGGCGGCGAGCGGCCGCACTCGCCTATCTCAAGGCCCCCTGCGGGCCTGACGACACGAAGGGGCGCTTCTATCTGCGCCTTGTTCCGGTGGATCAGAGCTTGTCGTCACGGGAGCGACTGGAATTCGAGCGGCGCGACGCTCTCTTCTTCAACGGCCACGGCGTGATGGTCGACGACAAGTGCGTGATGCGCGTGGCGCTGCCGACGTGGTCCGTAGCGAACGTGTCCACGGGACAATTTCACCCCGCGGGCGACGCTGCGAGTTGGCGGGTCGCCTTTCGCTTGGATGTCGACAGGTTGCGGGATGTCCTCCAAACGGCGCGCCGCGAGGCGCCGTGGGCGCGCGGCGAGTTCGACCTGCACTTGCGCCGCGAAACGCACCGAGGGGTGCTGCTTTACGTCCGCGAGCCGTGCGCCCGCGGAGATGTGCGGCACCGCTTCTTCCTGCACGTCGTGCCGGTCGCCGCCGCCGCGCTGCCGGAAGCGCGGCGGCGGAGCGGCTTCGCCAACCTGGACTTCGACTTCGGCGAGCGCGGGGCGCTGCTGGACGGAGCGTGCGTGGCCACGGTGGAACTGCCGGACTACGACATCGCCCGCGTGCGGACGGGGCAGTTCGATGCCGACGCGAGCGCCGTGGCGTGGCAGGTGGAACTCGCATCGAAGGCGCCCGCCGATCATTGACATGCCGCCGGTGACGGTGCAATTCGCAGCTTGGACGGGCGCGGTCCGGTGGGGGAATCGGTGGCTGCCCGCCTGCGGACTGCTGACGGCGCTGGCCGCGGTGTTCCTGTTCAGCGGCGAGCGGGACTATCTCTACAGCGACCACATCCACTCCGGATTCACCGCCAAGAACATGGCGCTCGCCGAGAACCTCTCCCCCGAGCGCGGTTTTCTCTTCTTGAACAAGCGGCATCGGGCAGACGGCACCGTGCGCTACCAGCTCTACAACCGCTTTCCCATCGGCGCGTTCGTGCTCATCAAGCTCGCGATCGCGCCGTTCGCGGGCGACTTCGCGGCGCAGCTCGTGGCGGCGCGGGCGTTGATGCTGGCGTTCTTCTGCGCCGCCGCGGCGCTGGCGTACCTGGCGCTGGCGCGGCTCTCGGGCAGCCGCGCCGTCGCCCTCGGTGCCACGCTGCTCGCCTTTTCCTCCCACCACTTGCTGCACTGGCGCGACGCCGTCTCGAACGAGGTGAGCGTCGACTTGTTCGCCGTGACGCTGGTGTTCCACGGCATGGTGCTGTTCCATTCCGCCGGGAGCCCCCGACAAGCGGGGGGGGGGCGTCGTTTCTGGCAGTTGGCGGCCAAGGTGTGCGCGGCGCTGCTGTTCGGCTGGCACGTCTACGGGCTGCTCCTGCCGTTCCTCGCGCTTGGCGCGGCGACGGAGGCGGTGGCCGCGTGGCGGGGGGCCGCGAACGGCGCGGGCGCGCGAGCGGCGCGGCCGCTCGCCGGGCGCGTGGGAACTGTCGCCTTGCGCGTGGCGCGCGGGCGCAGCGTGTTGCTTGGGGCGCTGGCGCTGGTGTTCGGCAGCGTGGTGCTCGGCTACAACTTCGCCCGCGAATACGCGGCGTTCGACGGGCACCAAGCGGTGGCGGATCTGCCGTCGGTCCGATCTATGTTGAAGCAGACCGGGTTGCAGGAGCCTTCCTACTATCGCGGCAGGGAGGAGCTGGAATGGTCGACGTTTGTCAGGTGGCAGTTCCACCGGGTCGGCGTGGCCTGCGTGCCGATCGCGCTCGCCGGAGGCGCCGATTTGGACGAATACGCTTGGCGCGTGTCCGGCGGATGGTGGTTCTCCGCGGTGGGCGTGGTGGCGACCATCGGCGCCTTCGCCGGGCTTGCGCTGTTCCGGCGCCCCCGCGCCCCGGCCGCCGCCTTGGCGCTTGCAGGCTTCTGCTGGGCGTTCCTGGTCCCCGGTTCCACGGCGTGGGCAGCCCATCAATTCGAGTCCATGTTTCATGTCGGCGTGCCGCTGTGCCTGTTCGCCGGTCTCCTGCTTGCGATGCGCCGTTTTTCGCGCCAAGCGCCCGTTTTCTTCGCCGGTGGCGCCGTGCTGGTTTTTTTCGCTTCGAGCGTTGCCCTGGGGTCGCGGCGCCTTGACGACGAGGCGCGCTCGCAACGCCTCGAACAGCGAGCGGAAATAGCGGAGTTCGACGCCATCGCCGAGACGATCCAAGGACGGGAGGTTTTGGTCGCCGCGCCCATCGCCGCGCTCTCCACGGCCTTGACGACCGCGAGCCTTGTTGATTTTTTCATGGCGGGCGCCTTCGTCCACTACGCGGACACGGCGGAAATCGCCGATCCGGCGGCGGTCGGCGCGGACTTTGTGCTGGCATTGGAGCGTTACCGAACTCCGGCTTTGTTGACGCCGAGCCATCGGTTCGTTTTTCTTTACCGAGCGGGCGCGAGCGCCGGTGCCGTGCGGGAGGCGATGCGGGACGGATGGCGTGGGGAATGGCGCCGCCGGCGCGCGCTCGGGCTCGTGGCGCGGTCGGGATTCAACGTCCATGTCGTGGCGAGCGGGGAGACTAGGCGGGGCGCGGGCGAGCTCGCCTATCTCAAGGCCCCTTGCGACTTGGACGACACCCAAGGGCGGTTCTACTTGCATCTCGTCCCGGTGGACGCGAACTTGGCGTCGGGAGCGACGGAAATGGAACGTCGAGATTTCATCTTCTTCAATGGACACGGCGTGGTGTTCGACGACAAGTGCTTGATGCGCCTCGCGTTGCCGCCGTGGCCAGTCGCCAACGTGTACACCGGCCAGTTCCACCCCGCCGGCGACGCGGCGAGTTGGCGGACCGCTTTCCGGTTGGATGTCGAGCGGTTGCGGGATGTCCTTCATGCGGTGCGTGGCGAAGCCCCGTTGGCGCGCGGCGCGTTCGACCTGTTTTACGTTCCCCGCCACTTGCGCCGCGATTCGCGCCGGGGCGCGCTGCGCTATGTGCGCGAGCCGTGTACTTGGGACGCCGTGCGGCGCCGCTTCTTCCTGCACGTCGTGCCGGTCGCCGCCGCCGCGCTGCCGGAGGCGCGGCGGCGGAGTGGCTTCGCCAATCTGGACTTCGACTTCGGCGAGCGCGGCGCGCTGGTGGACGGCGCGTGCGTGGCCACAGTGGAACTGCCGGACTACGACATCGCACGGGTGCGGACGGGACAGTTCGAGCCGGGCGGCGGCGTGGCGTGGCGGGTGGAACTCGCGCCGAACGCGCCCGCCGATCATTGACATGCGGCCGTGACGGTGCAATTCGCAGCTTGGACGGGTGCGCTCCGGCGGGGGAATCGGTGGCTGCCCGCGTGTGGACTGCTGCTGGCGCTGGCCGCGGTGTTCCTGTTCGCCGGCGAGCGGGATTACTTCCACAGCGTCGACATCCATGACTCGTTCACCGGCAAGAACATGGCGCTCGCCGAGAACCTCTCCGCCGAGCGCGGCTTGCTGTTCACCACCATGTGGCAGCAGGCGGACGGCACCGTGCGCTACAAGCTGTACGGTCGTTTCCCCATCGGCGCCTTCGTGTTGATCAAGCTCGCCATCGCGCCTTTCGCGGGCGATTTCGCGGCGCAGCTCGCCGCGGCGCGGGCGTTGATGCTGACATTCTTCTGCGCCGCCGTGGCGCTGGCCTACTTGGCGCTGGCGCGCCTCTCGGGCAGCCGCGCCGTTGCCCTCGGCGCCACGCTGTTCGCCTTCTCCTCCCACCACCTGCTGCACTGGCGCGACGCCGTCTCGAACGAGGTGAGCGTCGACCTGTTCGCCGTGATGCTGGTGTTCCACGGCATGGTGTTGTACCACTCCTCGGGAGCCCCCGACGAGCGGGGGGGACGTCGCCTCCCGCAGTTGGCGGTCAAGGTGTGCGCGGCGCTGCTGCTCGGCTGGCACGTCTACGGGCTGCTGCTGCCGTTCCTCGCGCTTGGCGCGGCGGCCGAGGCGGCGGCCGCGTGGCGGGGGCCCCGCGAACGGCGGGGGCGCGCGAACGGCGCGGGCGCGCGGACGCTCGCCGGGCGCTTGGCAGCTGCCGCCTTGCGCGTGGCGTGCGGGCGCAGCGCGTTGCTTGGGGCGCTGGCGCTGCTGTTCGGCGCCGGCGTGCTCGGCTACAACTTGGCCCAGGAACACGCCGCGCTCGGCGGACAGCGGGCGGTGGCGGAGCTGCCGTCGGTGCGGTCGATGTTGCGGCGCACGGGGCTCGGCGAATCGCATTACAGCGATGCCGAGGAGCTGGCGTGGCCGACGTTTCTGAAGTGGCAGTTCCACCGCGTCGGCGTGGCGTGCCTGCCGGTCGCTCTGTCCGGCGGCGTCGAGTTGGACGAAGGCGCTTTGCGGATAGCCGGGAAGCCGTGGTTGTTTTGGCCGGGGGTCGCCGCGACCCTCGGCGCCCTCGCCGGACTCGCGCTCTTCCACCGCCCGCGCGCGCCGCCGGCTGTCCCGGCGGCCGCAGCCGCCTTGGCGCTCGCCGGCTTCTGCTGGGCGTGCATGGTGCCCGGCTCCACGGGATGGGCGCTTCACCAGTTCGAGACGATCTTCCATGTCGGCGTGCCGCTTTGCCTGTTCGCCGCCGTGTTGCTTGGGGCGCGTCGTCTTGGCTGGCGGCGCGTGACGGGCGTCTGCGCCGTCGCCGGCGTGTTGGTGTTCGCCTCGAGCGCCGCCATCGGCTTGGCGCGGCGCGATCAGGGAGATGCGCAACTGCAGCGGTCGCGACTGGCGGAGTTCGACGCCATCGCCGAAACGATCCAAGGCAAGACGGTACATGTCGCCGCGCACCGCGAGGAGATCCGCAGGAGGTTCGTGATGAATCGCTCCATCATGGACTTCCTCACGGCGGGCGGTTTCGTCCGCTACCCGGACACGCCGGAGGTCGCCAGTGCGGCGGTCGGCGCGTCTTTCGATTTCGCGCTGGCGTTCGAGCGCCACGACACGCCGGCCTTGCTGACGCCGAACCACCGGTTCGTCTTCCTGTACGAGGCGGCCGGCGGGCTGGAAGCGATGCGCAGCGCATGGCGCCGGGAGTACCGCCGCCTGCGAGCGCTCGCGCCGGTGGCGCGGGGAGGCGGATTCGACATCCACGCCGTGTCCAGCGCGGACACCGGGCGGGAAGCGGGCGAGATCGTCTATTCCAAGGCGTCTTGCGGCTTGGACGACACCACGGGGCGTTTCTATCTGCATCTCGCCCCGGCGGACGCCAGCTTGGCCGGCCGGAGGCCGGAGTTCGAGCGCCGCGACTACATTTTCTACAATCGCCACGGCGTGATCTTCGATGGCAAGTGCATGATGCGGGTGCCGCTGCCGAGGTGGCCCGTGACGCAGGTTTCCACGGGCCAGTTCCACCCGGCGGGCGACGCGGCGAATTGGCGAACCGCCTTCCGGCTGGACGTCGACCGGCTGCGGGGCGTTCTTCGCGCGTTGCGCCGCGTTGCGCCGTCGGCGCGTGGCGCGTTCGCCGTCTACGCGCCCCGCCGCTTGCGCGGCGGCGTGCTGCGCTACTTGCGCGAGCGGTGTACTTCGGACGACGTGCGGCGCCGCTTCTTCCTGCACGTCGTGCCGGCCGCCGCCGCGGCGCTGCCGGCCGCGCGGCTGCGGAGCGGCTTCGCCAACTTGGACTTCGACTTCGGCGAGCGCGGCGCGCTGGTGGATGGCGCGTGCGTGGCGACGGTGGAACTGCCGGACTACGACATCGCCCGGGTGCGGACGGGGCAGGTCGCGCCGGGCGCGCCGGACCAGGGCGGCGGCGTGGCGTGGCGGGTGGAACTCGCGCCGAATGGCGGGTCTGCCGAGCGCTGACTTGCGGCGCGTGACGGGACAACGGGCCGCGGCTTGGGCGGGTGCCGTTCGGTGGGGGCGCCGCTGGCTGCCCGCCTGCGGACTGCTGCTGGCGCTGGCCCCGGTGTTCCTGTTCGCCGGCGGGCGGGACTACTTCTACAGCGACAACATACACGACGGGATCACCGCCCAGAACATGGCGCTCGCCAAGAACCTCTCCGCCGAGCGCGGCCTTCTTTTCTTGAACATGCGGCAGCGGGCGGACGGCACCGTGCGCTACAAGCTGTACGGTCGCTTTCCCATCGGCGCCTTCGTGTTGATCAAGCTCGCCATCGCGCCTTTCGCGGGCGACTCTGCGGCGCAGCTCGCCGCCGCGCGGATGTTGATGCTGGCGTTCTTCTGCGCCGCCGCGGCGCTAGCGTACCTGGCGCTGGCGCGCATCTCGGGCAGCCGCGCCATAGCGCTCGGCGCCACGCTGCTCGCCTTCTCCTCCCACCACCTGCTGCACTGGCGCGACGCCGTCTCGAACGAGGCGAGCGTCGACCTGTTCGCCGTGATGCTGGTGTTCCACGGCATGGTGCTTTTCCACTCCTCCGGGGGACGTCGCCTCCCGCAGTTGGCGGTCAAGGTGTGCGCGGCGCTGCTGCTCGGCTGGCACGTCTACGGGCTGCTGCTGCCCTTCCTCGCGCTTGGCGTGGCGGCGGAGGCGGCGGCCGCGTGGCGGGGGCCCCGCGAACGGCGGGGGCGTGCGAAGGGCGCGGGCGGGGAGGCTGCGCGGCCGCTCGCCGGGCGCTTGGCGACCGCCGCTTGGCGCGTGGCGCGCGGGCGCAGCGTGTTGCTTGGTGCGCTGGCGCTGCTGTTCGGGGCCGGCGTGCTCGGCTACAACCTGGCCCGGGAACACGCCGCGCTCGGCGGACAGCGGGCGGTGGCGGAGTTGCCGACGGTGCGGTCGATGTTGCGGCGCACGGGGCTCGACGAGTTGCGCTACCGCGACGCCGAGGAGCTGGCGTGGCCGACCTTTCTGAAGTGGCAGTTCCACCGGGTCGGCGTGGCGTGCCTGCCGGTCGCGCTTGCCGGCGGCGCCGAGTTGGACGAAGTCGCTTTGCGCGCATCCGGGAGGCCGTGGTTGTTTTGGCCGGGGGTCGCCGCGACCCTCGGCGCCCTCGCCGGCCTCGCGCTTTTCCACCGCCCGCGCGCGCCAGCCGCCTTGGCGCTCGCCGGCTTCTGCTGGGCGTTCTTGGTGCCGGGCAACGCGGCGTGGCCCATTCACACGTTCGAGGCGTTGTTCTATGTCGGCGTGCCGCTTTGCCTGTTCACCGCCATGTTGCTTGGGGCGCGTCGTCTCGGCTGGCGGCGCGTGGCGGGCGTCTGTGCCATCGCCGGCGTGTTGATCTTCGCGTTGTCGAGCGCCGCGTTCGGCTTCGCCCGGCGCGACCAAGACCACGCGCGGTTGCAGCGCGTGCGAATGGCGGAGTTCGACGTCATCGCCAAGACCATCCAAGGCAAGGCGGTCTGGGTTGCCGCGCATCCCCAACAGGTCAGCTGGAGACTCATGAAGAACCGCTCCATCATGGATGTCCTCACGGCGGGCGGTTTCGTCCACTACCCGGACACGCCGGAGGTCGCTGGCGCGGCGGCGGGCGGCGCGTCTTTCGATTTCGCGCTGGCGTTCGAGCGCCACGACACGCCGGCCTTGCTGACGCCGAACCACCGGTTCGTCTTCCTGTACGAGGCGGGCGGCGGGCTGGAAGCGATGCGCGGCGCGTGGCGCCGGGAGTACCGCCGCCTGCGGGCGCTTGCGCCAGTGGCGCGGGGAGGCGGATTCGACATCCACGTCGTGTCCCGCGAGGACACCGGGCGGGAAGCGGGCGAGCTCGCCTATTCCAAGGCGTCTTGCGGCTTGAACGACACCAAAGGGCGCTTCTATCTGCATCTCGCCCCGGCAGACGCCAGTTTGGCCGGCCGGAGGCCGGAGTTCGAGCGCCGCGATCACATTTTCTACAATGGCCACGGCGTGATCTTTGATGGCAAGTGCATGATGCGGGTGCCGCTGCCGAGGTGGCCCGTGGCGCAAGTTTCCACCGGCCAGTTCCACCCGGCGGGCGACGCGGCGAGTTGGCGTGCGGCCTTCCGGCTGGACGTCGACCGGCTGCGGGACGTTCTTCGCGCGCTGCGCCGCGAGGCGCCGTCGGCGCGCGGCGCGTTCGACGTCTACGCGCCCCGCCGCCTGCGCGGCGGCGTGCTGCGCTACATGCGCGAGCCGTGTACTTCGGACGACGTGCGGCGCCGCTTCTTCCTGCACGTCGTGCCGGACGTCGCCGCGGCGCTGCCGGCGGCGCGGCGGCGGAGCGGCTTCGCCAACTTGGACTTCGACTTCGGCGAGCGCGGCGCGCTGGTGGACGGCGCGTGCGTGGCGACCGTGCAACTGCCGGACTACGACATTGTCCGACTGCGCACGGGCCAGTTCGATGCCGACGCGCGCGCCGTGGCGTGGCGGGTGGAACTCGCGCCGAGCGGTGCGCCCGCCGAGCGCTGACTTGCGGCCCATGACGGGACAACCGGCCGCGGCTTGGGCCGGCGCCGTTCGGTGGGGGCACCGCTGGCTGCCCGCGTGCGGACTGCTGCTGGCGCTGGCCACAGTGTTCCTGTTTGTCGGCGAGCGCGGCTATTTCTACAAGACGACCGACCACCAACACAACGAGTTCACGGCCAAGCACATGGCGCTCGCCAAGAACCTCTCCGCCGAGCGCGGCTTGCTCTTCTTGAACATGCGCCGCAACGCGGACGGCAGCGTGCGCTACGCGCCGTACAACCGCTTTCCCGTCGGCGCGTCCGTGCTCATCAAGTTCGCCATCGTGCCGTTCGCGGGCGACTCCGCGGCGCAGCTCGTGGCGGCGCGGGCGTTGATGCTGGCGTTCTTCTGCGCCGCCGCGGTGCTGGCGTATCTGGCGCTTGCGCGGCTGACCGGCAGCCGCGCCATAGCGCTCGGCGCCACGCTGCTCGCCTTCTCCTCCCACCACCTGCTGTATTACAGCGACGCCGTCTCGAACGAAGCGAGTGTCGACCTGTTCGCCGTGATGCTGGTGTTCCACGGCATGGTGCTGTTCCACTCCGCGGGGGGACATTTCCCGCAGTTGGCGGTCAAGGTGTGCGCGGCGCTGCTGCTCGGCTGGCACGTCTACGGGCTGCTGCTGCCGTTCCTCGTCTTCGGCGCGGCGGTCGAGGCCGCGGCCGCGTGGCGGGGGCCCGCGAACGGCGCGGGAGCGGCGCGGCCGCTCGCCGGGCGCTTGGGGGCCGTTGCTTGGCGCGTGGCGCGCGGTCGCCACGCGCTGCTTGGGGCGCTGGCGCTGCTGTTCGGCGCCGGCGTGCTCGGCTACAACTTCGCCCGCGAACACGCGGCGTTCGGTGGACAGCGGGCCGTGGCGGACCTGCCGTCGGTGCGGTCGATGTTGCGGCGCACGGGCTTCACCGAGACCACCCGCCTCGCCGACGCGGGGTCCGGCGGCGCCGAGGCGCTGGAGTGGCCCACCTTCCTGAAGTGGCAGTTCCACCGGGTCGGCGTGGCGTGCCTGCCGGTCGCGCTTGCCGGCGGCGTCGAGTGGGACGAAGTCGCTTTGCGGGCATCCGGGAAGGCGTGGTTGTTTTGGCCGGGGGTCGTCGCGACCCTCGGCACCCTCGCCGGCCTCGCGCTCTTCCACCGACCGCGCGCGCCGCCGGCCGCAGCCGCCTTGGCGCTCACCGGCTTTTGCTGGGCGTTCCTGATGCCGGACAACACGGCGTGGCCTTATCACCAGTACGAGGGGATATTCCACATCGGCGTGCCGCTGTGCCTGTTCGCCGGTCTGCTTGCTGGGGCACGCCGCTGGCGCCGCGCGCCGGCGTTTTCCGCGCTGGCGGCCGTGCCGGTCTTTGGCGCTTCGAGCGTTGCCATGGACTTGCCGCGCATGGACGAGGCGCGGCGCGCGGAGCAGCTCGTGCGAATGGCCGAGTTCGACGCCATCGCCAAGACGATCCAAGGCAAAACGGTCTGGTTCGCCGCGCACCGCGACGACATCTACAAGGGGTTCGTCTCGAAACATCGCGTCATCATGGACTTCCTCACGGCGGGTGGTTTCGTCCACTTGCCAGGACCCGGTGACATGTTCGATGCGCCGCCGGCGGCCCGTTCTTTGGATTTCGTGCTGGCGTTCGAACGCCACGACACGCCGGCCCTGCTGACGCCGGGCCATCGGTTCGTCTTCCTGTACGAGGCCGGCGGCGGATTGGAGGCGGTGCGCGGCGCGGCGCGCAGAGAATACCGCCGCCTGCGGGCGCTGGCGCCGCTGGCGCGAGCTGGATTCGACATCCACGCCTTGTCCAGCGAGACACCGGGCGGGTGGCGGACGGAGCTCGCCTACCTCAAGGCGCCCTGCTTGGACGACGACACCAAGGGCATCTTTTATCTACATCTGGTCCCTGTGGACGTCGACTTGGCCGGCCAACGTCCGGATTCCGAGCGTCGCAATTTTCCCTACAGTAGCTACGGCGTGACTTTCGATGGCAAGTGCATGATGCGCGTGCCGCTGCCGACTTGGCCGATCGCCAACGTGTACACCCGGCAGATCCACCCGGCGGGCGACGCGGCGAGTTGGCGAACCGCCTTCCGGCTGGACGTCGACCGGTTGCGGGACGTTCTTCGCGCGCTGCGCCGCGAGGCGCCGTCGGCGCGCGGCGCGTTCGACGTCTACGCGCCCCGCCGCCTGCGCGGCGGCGTGCTGCGCTACATGCGCGAGCCGTGTACTTCGGACGACGTGCGGCGGCCCTTCTTCCTGCACGTCGTGCCGGACGCCGCCGCGGCGCTGCCGGCCGCGCGGCTGCGGAGCGGCTTCGCCAACCTGGACTTTGAGTTCGGCGAGCACGGCGCGCTGGTGGATGGCGCGTGCGTGGCGACGGTGGAACTGCCGGACCACCACATCGCGCGGGTGCATACGGGGCAGGTCGCGCCGGGCGCGCCGGACCAGGGCGGCGGCGAGGCGTGGCGGGTGGAACTCGCGCCGCACGGCCACCCGCCGAGCGCGACCGCGGAGCATTGATCCGCCGCGCACCGTGGTGCGCCGCACCCGGTGGTGCGCCCCTGCCAAGCCAATCGAGGCCATTGACCTTGCCTGTCTCACCGTCCATGCTTGCGCTTGAACGAGAGGTGCGAGGGAGGGCGCATGTCGAACAAGCCGCTGCCGGCGGTGCGCTACTTGAGAGTTCCGGACGCCGGCGAGCCGTATCTTGAGGGCAGCCGTTGCGCGGAGTGCGGCGCCGTGTTTCTCGGCGAGCGCGAGAACTGCGCTAGGTGCGGCGCCCGCGGCGCTCTTGACACCATCCGGCTGGCCGACACCGGCGAGCTCTACTCGTACTGCATCGTGCATCGCTCGTTTCCCGGCATCGAGGTGCCTTACGTCTCCGCCATTGTCGATTTGGACGGCGGCGGCACGGTGAAAGGCAACCTCATCAAGGTGGCGCCGGATCCGGCGCGGATCACCTTCGGCATGCCGGTGCGCGTGGTCTACGGCGACGCCCTCGGCCGCAAGGACCGGGACGGCAACGCCTACCTGGCCTACTTCTTCGAACCCGCGTGACCGGGGAATCCCGCCCGCGGTTACGCAACCTTGAGCCTCCAAACCAACCCAACAGGGAGCACACCATGACGGACGCATACGTTGTCGGCGTTGACATGATCAAATTCGGGCGCTTCCCCGAGCGGACCGTCCCGCAACTCGGTTCGCAAGCCGCCCTGCTCGCCCTTGACGACTGCGGGCTCGCCATCCACGACATGCAGGCGCTCTACTGCGGCAATCTCGGCCAAGCGAGCGGCATGGTGGGGCAGCGCATCCTGCAGGAGATCGGACAAACCGGCATTCCGGTGGTGAACGTCTCCAATGCCTGCGCCACCGGCGCGACGGCTTTCCGCGAGGCGTGGACGGCGGTGAAAGCCGAACTCTACGACCTCGTGCTGGCTGTCGGCGTGGAGCAGATGGGCAAGGGGCTGCTCGGCGGCGGCGGGGGTGGCGGCGGCATCTCCAAGGAGGGCTTGCTCGGTTCCGGCACCATGCCTTCGGTGTTCGCCGAAGCCGGCATGGAGCACAGCCGCAAGCACGGCACCACCTTCGAGCAGTTCGCCAAGGTGTCCGTGAAGAACCACCACCACTCGACGATGAACCCGAAAGCGATGTACCAGATCGAAACGCCCCTCGAGACGGTGATGAACGCCGAGATGATCTCCTATCCCAACACCAAGCTGATGTGCTCGGTGAACGTGGACGGCTCGGCGGCGGCGGTGATCGCTTCGGAGCGGAAGGCGCGCGAACTCGGCCTGCTGGATCGCGCCGTCAAGGTGCGCGCCTCGGTGCTGACTTCGGATCCGTGGCAGGAGCGCGACTTGGTGATGCCGGATGTGAACACCTGCACCCGCCGGGCGGCTGCCGAGGCCTACGAGATGGCCGGGCTGGGCCCGAACGACATCGATCTGGTGGAGCTGCACGACTGTTTCGCCACCGCCGAGATCCTGCACTACGAGAACCTGGGCCTGTGCGCCGACAGCGAGGCCGGCCGTCTGGTGGACGACGGCGAAGTGGAGCTCGGCGGGCGCGTGCCCGTGAACGTCTCCGGCGGCCTGCTTTCCAAGGGGCATCCGCTCGGCGCCACCGGCATCGCCAACATCTACGAGGTGTCCACGCACTTGCGCGGCGAAGCCGGCAAGCGGCAGGTGGAGGACGCGCGCATCGGCCTGACGCACGTCATCGGCCTCGGCAGCGCCTGCGGCATCCACATTCTGGAGAAGGCGCGCCCTGCGGGGCGCGTTTGAGTTTGCTGCGCAAACTCGGTGCCCGTCGCGAGAGTTGACGCAAGTTTCGGCCTGCACCGCCAAGCACGCCATGCGCATCGGCGTCGTCAGCGACACGCACAACAACCTCGCCAATGTGCGCGCCATCGTCGAGCTGTTCAACGCCGCCGGCGTGGATCGGGTGGTGCATACCGGCGACATCACGCAAGCGAAGACGTTGGATGCGTTGGCGGCGTTGGACGCGCCGCTCTACGGCGTGTACGGGAACAACGACGTCGAACGGCAAGCCTTGGAGGTGAGCGCCCGGCAACACGGCTTCGTGTTCCAAGATCCGCCACTCGAACTGAACTGGGCCGGGCGGCGCATCGTCGTGACCCACGATCCGCGGGACTTGCCTCAAGCACCCGCCGGCGGCGTGCTCGCGCTGCACGGGCACACGCACATGCGCCGCTGCGAACGGCGTGGCGACGCGTTGGTGTTCAATCCGGGGGAGTGCGCCGGCCACATGAAGGGCTGGAACGCCGTCGGCGTGGTGGACTTGCGCGATCTCGCGGCTGAAGTGCTCCGATTTTAGGCCGCCTTCGCCACCGAGAGTCTCGCGTTGCGCGAACGGCAGCGGTGGTACAATGCGCCGCACGGGGGTAACCGTGGACGGGGCGCAGGAGCGTCCCACCCAAGTTCAGTCAACCGTTTGAAGGGGTTTGCCAATGAAACTCAATTCGAGAACGGGCGGGCGCGGCATCGTGCCCGCCATCGTCGCTTCGCTCGCTCTGCCGGCCGCCTTGCCGGTACTCGCGCAGGGCGAAGAGGCGATCGAAGAGGTGGTGGTGGTCGGTTCGCGCCGCCAAGACCGTTCGGCCGCGGATTCGCCGGTGCCGGTGGATGTCGTCGACGGAGACGCCTTCCGCAATCTCGGCGACACGGACATGGATTCGCTGATCGCCGCGCTGGTGCCGTCCTACAACGTCGATCAACAGCCCATCAGCGACGCCGCCACGGTGATCCGCCCAGCCAGTCTGCGCGGGCTCTCGTCGGACGCCACGCTGGTGCTCGTCAACGGCAAGCGCCGCCACCGGGCGTCCGTCATCAGCTTCCTTGGCGGCGGCATCAACGACGGCGCCCAAGGCCCGGACCTTTCCATCATTCCCGCCATCGCCTTGTACCGGCTGGAAGTGCTGCGCGACGGCGCTTCCGCCCAATACGGTTCGGACGCCATCGCCGGCGTGATGAACTTCGTGCTGCGCGACGACGCGAGCGGCGGCACGGTGGAAGCCAAGTTCGGCCGCCACTACGAGGGCGACGGCGATACGCTCACCATCGCCGCCAACGTCGGCATGCCGCTCATGGACGAGGGCTTCCTGAACGTCAGCGGCGAGTTCAAACAGGCCGACCCCACCACCCGCAGCGTGCAGCGCGCCGACGCGCAAGGCCTCATCGACGCCGGCAACAACGCCGTGCGGCAGCCGGCGGCGCAAATCTGGGGCGCGCCGGAGATCCGCGGCGACTACAAGCTGTTCGCCAACCTCGGCGTGCCCACCGGCGCCGGCGAGCTCTACGCCTTTGGCAACTACGCCCAACGCACCGTGGAAGGCGGCTTCTTCTTCCGCAATCCGCACACGCGCGGCGGGGTGTTCCGCGGGCCCGTCTTTGACGCCACGGGGCCGGCCGCCGGCAACATGGTCACATACGACAACGACGCCGAGGTTTGGCGCTACGCTGACGATTCCGTGTACGCCGGCGCCCGTGTGGAGACCGTGCTGGTGGCGGACATCTCGGCAGATCCCGCGACCCGCACGGACGCCTACGGCGGGACGGTCTATAGCGGCTGCCCCGCAATCACCGTCGTGGACAATGTGGCCGTCGGCGTCGACGCCGTCGCCGCCGCCGCCAACTGCTTCTCGTTCATCCAGCGCTTTCCCGGCGGCTTCACGCCCCAGTTCGGCGGCGATGTTCTGGACTACAGCATCGCGGTGGGCTTGCGCGGCGAATTGGCGAGCGGCTGGCTGTACGACGTGAGCGGCGTCATCGGCCACAACGAGACCGCGTTCTTCATGCACAACACCATCAACCCGCAGCTGGTGGACCGGCAGATGAACATCCCCACCAGCTACAAGCCGGGCACCTACTTGGAGACGGACCGGGTTTTCGACGTCAACCTCTCCAAACCGCTGGAGATGGACGGCCTCGCCTCGCCGCTCTACTTGGCGCTGGGGTTCGAGTACCGCGACGAGACGTTCGAGATTCAGGCGGGCGGGGAGAACTCGTGGCTGGTCGACGATCGCTTCGCCGCGCAGGGCTTCGGCATCGCCTCGAACGGCTTTCCCGGCTTCCAGCCGGACTACGAGGTGGACGCCACCCGCGGCAGCTTCGCCGGCTATGTGGACGTGGAAGCCAACGTCAGCGCCCGGATGCTGCTCGGCGGCGCCGTGCGCTACGAGAACTACGACGACTTCGGCGCCACCTTGGACGGCAAGCTGACCATGCGCTGGGAGCTGGCCGACAACTTCGCGTTGCGCGGCGCGGCGAGCACCGGCTTTCGGGCGCCCACCGTGGGGCAGGCCAACGTGCGCAACGTGAGCACGGTGTTCACCAACAACATGCTGGCCGATAGGGGCACGCTGCCGCCGACCCATCCGGTGTCCGTCCGCTTGGGCGGCAAACCGCTGGAGCCGGAGGAATCCGTCAACCTCACGATCGGCGCGACCTTCTCGATGGGGACGGCGGACGTCACCGTGGACTACTACAACATCGCCGTGGAAGGCCGCATCGCGCAAACCTCGCCCATCCTGCTGACGGAGGAAGACCGCGCGGCGCTGCGCGACGTGCCGGAAGCGTCGAGCCTGACGACCATCACCTGGTTCACGAACGACTTCGACACCACCACCAAGGGCGTGGACTTGGTCGTCACTGCGCCGCTCGATTTCGGCCCCGGCGAGACCACGCTCACGTTCGTCGCCAACCGCAACGACACGGACGTGGACAACCGCAACCCGGACATCATCAGCGATCAACGGGTCACGCAGTTGAAGCGGGCGTTGCCGCGCAACAAGCTGTCGGCGACGCTGAACCACGTCGTTGGCGACTGGCGCATGCTCGGCCGCTTCCGCCGCTACGGCGAGTTCACCGGCTATCCGGCGGATGTGGGCGGTTGGCGGCGCGACTACGAGCCCCGCTACTTCGTGGACGTCGAGGCCGCGTACACCATGAACGACACGTTCACGGTAGTGGTGGGCGCGCAAAACCTGCTCGACGAGTACCCGCAGGAGACGGTGCGGGGTGCGCAGGACGGCGTGGGCATGCTCTACCCGGAGAACTCCCCGTACGGGTTCGGCGGCGGGTTCTACTACTTCCGGGCGGTTTGGGACTTCAACTAGAGCGCCAGCGCGGTTCTGCCTGATGGGTGGGCGGCCTCTTGGGGTCGCCCGCCCGTACCCTTGAGCGCGTCCGTCCGAGGACGGACACACCCGGGCAGGGCATGTTGCCGCCCCGGCCCGTCCCCAACCGAACCATGCCCGCATCTTCCATGGACGAGCTCGTGGCGCTGTGCAAGCGCCGCGGCTTCCTGTTCCAAGCGAGCGAGATCTACGGCGGCCTGCAGGGCGTGTACGACTACGGCCCACTCGGCGTCGAGCTGAAGAACAATCTCAAAGCGGCGTGGTGGCGCGCCATGGTGCATGAGCGCGACGACGTGGAGGGCCTCGACTCGGCCATTCTCACCAACCCCAAGGTGTTGCGCCACTCCGGCCACGAGGAGACGTTCTCGGATCCGCTGGTGGATTGCCGCGCGTGCAAGTTCCGCTGGCGGGCGGATCATGTGCAGGGCGGCCGCTGCCCGCGCTGCGGCAGCGATCAGCTCACCGCGCCGCGGCCCTTCAACCTGATGTTCAAGACCGGCATCGGCCCAGTGGAGGACGCCGCCTCCTTCGCCTATTTGCGCCCGGAGACGGCGCAGTCGATCTTCATCAACTTCAAGAACATCGTGGACGCCACGGCGCGCAAGCTGCCGTTCGGCGTGGCGCAGATCGGCAAGGCGTTCCGCAACGAGATCACGCCGCGCAACTTCGTCTTCCGCGTGCGCGAATTCGAGCAAATGGAGCTGGAGTTCTTTGTGGAACCCAGCGCCGCCGAAGAGTGGCACGAACGGTGGGTGGAGGAGCGGCTCGCTTGGTGGGAAGCGCAAGGCGTTCGCCGCAAACGCTTGGAGCTCCTGCGCGTGCCGACCGACGAGCGGGCGCACTACTCCGCGGCCACGGTGGACATCATGTATCCCTTTCCGCACGGCGTGGAGGAACTCGAAGGCATCGCTAACCGCACGGATTTCGACCTTGGTTCCCATTCCAAGAACCAACGGGAGATGCCCATCGCCGCCACCGTCGCCGCCAACAACGAGTCGAACGCGCGCTTGGCGCTGCGCAACAACCAAGGTGGCGGCTGGACGGTGCCCTACGTCGTCGAACCTTCCGCCGGCGTGGACCGAGGCGTGCTCGCGGTGTTGAACGAAGGCTACCAGGTGCAGCAACTCCCGAACGGCACGGAACGCGCGCTGCTTTCCCTGCTTCCGCACCTGGCGCCGGTGAAGGTGGCGGTGCTGCCGCTCAAGCGCAACCACGAGGGCATCGTTGCCCGCGCCCGCGCCATCAAGGCCGATCTGAGCGCGCTCGGCTTCGGCCGCGTGCTGTTCGAGAACACCGGCAACATCGGCAAGAACTACCGGCGCCACGACGAGGTGGGCACGCCGTACTGCGTCACCGTGGACTTTCAGACCTTGGAGGACGAGACCGTGACCGTGCGCGACCGCGACACCATGCGCCAAGAGCGCGTCAACGCCGGGGCGCTCGGCGCCTTCGTCCAGGAGCGAATCGCATGACCCGTGCCGTTATTTCCACCATCGGCGAGGATCGACCCGGCGTCGTCAGCCAGCTCGCGGCCTTGGTTCACGAGCTCAAACTCTCCATTGAGGACAGCCGCATGACCGTGCTCGGCGGCGAGTTCGCGGTGCTGATGTGCGTCGCCGGGGGCACGCTGCACTTGCAGCGTTTGGAGACGAAGCTCGCCAAGCTGGCCGAAGAGATGGAACTCGCGGTGCTCTTCCGGCGCACCCAGGAACGCGAGAACGTGCAAGGCCGCATCCCCTACACGGTGAGCGTGACGGCGATGGACCACCCGGGCATCGTCCATCGCGTGGCGGCGTTTTTCTCATCGCAGAACATCAACATTTACCATCTGGACACGGTGACCGAGCCGGCGCCGCACACCGGCACGCCGATCTTCTCCTTGGTGATGGAAATCGAAGTGCCGCCGGATGTGCGCATCGTCGAGCTGCGCGACAGCTTCTTCTATTTCTGCGACGAGCACGATCTGGACGCGGAAATGCGGCCTTCGTGAGCCGGGCGTTGTCTATTTCGGCGTCCTGCTTCTTTCGTCAACTCCATGCCCGCAGCGCGGCGCGGCGCATGGCGACGGCCTGCGTTCTGATTTCCTCGCGATCGTTGCCGGCGGCGACCTGCGCCGCCGCCCAAGCGTGCTCGCGCAGGAAGAACACGGTGGCGGTGGCGCGCAAGTGACGCGCGTTTCCGCGCGCACCGCCACCGGCCGCCGCGTAGGCGTCGCGGCATTCCTCCATCTGCGGCAGCCGCCAGCCGCAGCCGATGCCGAGGCCAACGATGTCGAACAGCGGGTCGTTGTCGCCGGCCATCTCCCAATCCAGCGCGCGCAAGCCGCCCGCGCCGCGCAGCACGTTCCACGGGTTGAGGTCGTTGTGGCAACCCGTCCGCGTGGCTGGTCTCCAGCGCAAGACGCGCAGTAGCCGGATTGCCTCCGCATCGCCGCCCCCGGCGGCGCGAAACAAATCGGCGATCTCCGCCACAACGTCGTAGTCGCGCACGCCGGCGGGTATTTGACCATGCAGGTCGGCGAGGAAAGCGCCCGCCTCGGCGGGCGACGGCGGCGCGTCCGCGAACGACGGCCCTGCGATCCACCGCGTGAGCAGATGGCCGCGCCGCGCATCGCGCGCCACCACCTGCGGCGCGGCGGCGATGGCCAGGTAGCGTTCCTCGCCCGGGCGCGGCCGTTGGCGCGCAACGCGCAAGGCGTACTGGCCGCCGTGTACCGCCACGCGGTAGTTGCGGTTGCTGTAGCCGCCCGGCAGGTACTCGATGGCGTCGAACGCGCATGTTCGCCACGCCGGCACGAGTTGTCGCGCCACCGCTTCGGCCTCGGCTGGCGTTGTGTTTGCGGTGGTCAACGTCAGCGTTGGCAGTTTGGGCAGTAGACGGTGGAACGGCCGGCCGAACGCACTTCCTTGAGCGTCCGCCCGCAGTTGCGGCACGGTTCGCCGCCACGCCCGTACACGGCCAACTCCTGCGCGAAATAGCCGGGGCGGCCGTCCGCGCCGGCGAAGTCGCGCAGCGTGGTGCCGCCGCTTGCGATGGCCCGCCCGAGGGTGGTCTTGATGGCGTCCGCCAAACCGCAAAGACGCGCTCGCGACAGGCGTCCGGCGGCAACGCGCGGGCGAATCCCGGCGAGGAACAGCGCCTCGTTGGCGTAAATGTTGCCCACGCCCGCCACCACCGTGGAGTCCATCGCGAACGCCTTCACCGCCACGCGGCGGCCGCGGGCACGGGTCGCCAAATAGGCGCCGTGGAAGTCCGCCGACAGCGGTTCCGGCCCCAAGTCGCGGAGCAGCCAATGCGCGTGCAAGGGGTGTGATTGCCAATGCAGACTGCCGAAACGGCGCGGGTCGGTGAACCGCACCGCGCGCCCGTCGTCGAGCACGAGATCGACATGGTCGTGCTTGCCGGCGGGGGCACCCGCCGCAACCATGCGCAGATGCCCGGACATGCCGAGATGAATGATGAGGCCGCCGGTCTCAAGTGGCAGCAGCAAGTATTTGGCGCGCCGTCCCAGGACGCCAAGTTGCTGTCCGGCAAGGTTGCGCGGCAACTGCACGGGCCAGCGCAACGCGGCGTTGCGCACCACCACGCGGACCAGCCGCCGCCCGCGCAATGGGCAAGCCAAGCCCCGACGGGCGGTCTCTACTTCCGGCAGTTCCGGCAAGAGTGCGCCCTGCGGGGTGCGCGCCTGCCGCAAGACTTGGTCATCCGCGAGGTCTGCGCCTCACCCGCGGCTACTTGATCTTGTCTTCCCGGTAGAGGACGTGCCGGCGCGCCACCGGATCGTACTTCTTGAGCGCGAGTTTTCCTTCCATGGTGCGCTTGTTCTTCGTCGTCGTGTAGTAATGGCCGGTGTCCGCCGTGGAAACGAGCTTGATTTTCTCGCGCATGACGTTCCTCTCCTTCGCTTGCGAGTGGGTTGCAGGCGAGCGTCAGGCGCGCGCGGCGCGTCGACGCTTGTCGATGTCTTCCAGCACCGCCTCGATGCCCTTCTTGTCGATGACGCGCATGCCGGCGGCCGAGACGCGCAGCCGCACGAAGCGGTTCTGCGACGGCACCCAGAACCGATGCACATGCAGGTTCGGCGCGAACCGCCGGCGCGTCTTGTTGTGGGCGTGCGACACGTTGTTGCCGCTCATAGGGCGCTTGCCGGTGACTTGGCAAACTCTTGACATTGCGAGGCTCGGCGGGCTGCTTAGCTTGGCTGCGCTTTATATCAGAGCCGCGGCGGCGAATCAAAACCGAGTGATCCGCGTCGGCGAATCAACCTGCCGACGGTGCCTCGACGAACCGCGGTGTCGCGGCGCAGCGGGGTGGGCCGAGAAACTCCGTCAACCGCTCGATGAGCGCGTCGTCCTTCTCGACCTCGCACTCCCAAACCACGAAGACGCGCCAACCGTCCTCCGCCAAGCGCTGCGCGTTGCGCTTGTCGCGTTGCACGTTGCCCTCGAACTTGTCGCGCCAGTAGTCGCGGCGGGTCTTCGGCAGCCGGCTCTTGGCGCAACCGTCGTGCCGGTGCCAGAAACAGCCGTGTACGAAGACCACCATCCGGCGCTTGCGGAACACCAAGTCCGGCCGGCCGGGCAGTCCGCGTCCGTACAGGCGGAAGCGATAGCCTTGGGCGTGCAAGGCGCGCCGGACGATCAGTTCCGGCTTGGTGTTGACGCCGCGAATGCGGCTCATCAAGGCGCTGCGTTCCTCCGGCGTGAGGGTGTCCATGCGCCTCCGTTGAGCGAGAAGGTGCCGGAACCATAGCAGGCTCGTGCAGAAATGTGCGACCGTGCGACGCCTTGAGAGGCGGAGACCCTCACAATTGCGTCAAGTTCCGCGGCAGGCACGCGCCTCGCCGGTTGCCGCCAAGCCAACGGAATTACTACACTTCACTTTCCGGTGGACGAAACGTGAGGAATGCTCATGTTCCCGATCGAGTTGCGCCACTTGGCCACCTTGGTGGCGCTGCGCGACGCGGGCAGCTTGGTGGAGGCAGCGGCGCGCCTGGGCGTGACCCAATCCGCGCTCTCGCACCAAGCCAAAACCATGGAAGAGCGGCTCGGCACCCCGGTGTTCGTGCGCAACACGCGGCCGGTGCGCTTCACGCCGGTTGGCGAGCGGCTCCTGAAGCTGGCGGACCAAACGGTTCCGCTTGTGCGCGCGGCGGCCGAAGAAGTCGCCCGTTTGGCCGGCGGCGAGACCGGCCGGCTGTTCATGGCCATCGAATGTCACAGCTGTTTCGATTGGTTGTTGCCGGCCATCAACGCCTATCGCGGCGCGTGGCCGGACGTGGAGCTGGACATCGCCAGCGGCTTCCACTTCGAACCCTTGCCCGCGCTCGCCCGCGGCGAGCTGGACCTGGTGGTCACCGCCGACCCCATTGACGATGCGCGCATCGCCTACCTGCCGCTGTTCGGCTACGAGGCCCTGTTGGCGCTGCCCAAGGAGCATCCGTTGGCGCGGAAAGAGTGGCTTGCGCCCATGGATCTGGCGGCCGAGACGCTCATCACCTATCCGGTGTCGCGGTCGCGGCTGGACGTGTTCACGCGGTTTCTCGATCCGGCCGGCGTTCAGCCCGCAAAGGTGCGCACGGCGGAGTTGACGGCGATGATGGTGCAGTTGGTGATGAGCCGACGGGGCGTGTGCTGCTTGCCGAATTGGGCGCTGCACGAGTACACGGAGCGCGGCGCGGTGGCGGCCCGCTCGCTCGGCGAAGAAGGCGTTTGGCCCAACCTCTCCGCCGCCGTGCGCGCGGAACAGGCCGCCGCGCCGTTCTTGACGGCGTTCATCGCGCTCGCCAAGAAGACGTGCTTCGAGACGCTGTTCGGCATCGTGCCCGCGGACGCGGAGATGGCCGAGTATCGGCGAGCCAACACGCCCGCTCCGTAGGGCGCAGCCGCTCCCACCTGCTTACGGCACCAGCGTCTCCTCCGCCCAACCGCCATCCATCCAGCGGTACCGGCGCCGGTCGTGGACGCCATCCGGCCGTTGCAGCAGCAGCCGTTCCACTTCGAGCGGCGCGAGGTAGTAGCCGGCGGCGGACGCCGGCGGAACATCTGGACACGGCGTTTGGAGCAGCTTCTCAAGCGCGGCGCGATTCGGCAGGGCGGTCCCTTGCGGATGGCGTTCGTAGAGCCAGTCCAGCCGCTTGGCCACGGTCGGGCGCTGCCGCCAGCTCGCTTCGACGACGGCCGCCGGCACGGGCTGCAAGCGGCAGGCGAGACGGTATTGCGCGCTCACGCTTGGCAGGTACACAAGCACCGCCACGGTGTCGGATTGCGCGAGTTGCGCGTGCTTGGCGCTGGTGCGGTTCAGGAAGACGCCAAGCCGCGTTTCGTCGGCGCTGGGCACCTCGATCTCGCGCAGCACGAGGGTGCGGGCTTGCGGCTCGCCCCGCTCCACCGTGCCGAGCGCGCACAGTTCGGCGTTGGCGTCGCCGTTGGCGCGCGCCGCGAGGCGGTCCGCGCGCAGCAGCGCGACGGGATCGGTCACTCGTCCGGCGGCGCCGCCTCGCCGCTGGCGATGATCGTGTCGATCCACCGCGCCGCGTTGATGAAGCTCCAGTTCCAATCCTGGTAGCCGTCGATGCCGCTCCGCTTCAACTCGTCCACCGTGCCCGCCGCGACGGCTTTGCCCACAGCGGCGACGCTCAAGCGGATCATGTCGGCTTTGGCGGCGATGTCCGGCACGCCGCCGAGCGGCCCGTGGCCGGGGATGACTTTGGTGTCCGGCGGCAGCATGTCCAGCACCTGCTCCAGATTGCGAAGCAAGCCGCGCACCGTGCCGCCGTTCCCCATGTCCACGAACGGAAACCGCTTGTTGAACAGGTGGTCTCCCATGTGGATCACCTTGGAGTCCTTGAACCACACCACGGCGTCGCCGTCGGTGTGGCCGTCAGGCAGGTGGATCACGTCGATCTCGTCGCCGTTGAAGAAGAGGCGCATGCGGTCTTGGAAGGTGGCGGTGGGCAGCCCCGCGGCGCCCGTCTCGGCCATTCTGGCGTACACGTTCTGGTGCGCGAGAACGACGCCGGTGGCGGCGAAGAAGGGGTTGCCGCCCACATGGTCGCCGTGCAGATGCGTGTTCAGCAGCAACTTGGGCGGCCCGCCGCCGATGGCCTTGACGGCGGCGAGGATGCGCTCCGCCAACGGCGCGAACTGGCTGTCCACCATGAGCACGCCGTCCGCGCCCACGCTGACGCCGATGTTGCCGCCGGAACCCTCGAGCATGTAGACGGGTCCGGCCACCGGCAGCGTTTTGATCTCGACGCCGGCGAAGCGGTCTTGCTGGGCGGCGCAGACGCCGGCGAACAGCAGCGCGGCCGCGGCAACGCCGCGCCGCGCGTGCGCCGCGACGTTGCTCACGACGACTCTTCCACATCGGCGGCAGGGGCAGGGTGCGCGTGTTCCATCACATGGCGGCGCAGATCCGCAAGGTCGCGCTGGATTTCGCTCAGCCGGTAGACGATGTCGGGCAGCTGGTCGACGATGCGCCAAGCGAAGTAGGCGATCGCGATGAGCGCGATCAGAAGCAGAAAGGACATTGTGCGGCCTCCGGTGGCTCGATTGGTGACGCTAAGTTAATCACGATGCGCGCCCTGGCGCGCCCTGCGGGCGCGTTGGAGTTTGCTTCGCAAACTCGGTGCTGGCGCAAACTCGGTGCCTGCGCGCCCTGCTGGGCGCGTTGGAGTTTGCTGGCGCAAACTCGGTGCCTGCGCGGAACTTGGATCGTCCGCGAGGGTGCTCGCGTTTTCGCCTCTCAAGCGGGCTGGCGGGTATGCTTGCGCCTTCGCAGGTTGCAGAGGTGCCAACGCATGGGCAACGGCTTCGTCGCGGATCGGCTGCCGCGCATCGCGCGCCACATCGAGCGCTATGTGGACGAGGGCAAGCTGCCGGGCGTCCTGTGCTTGGTGTCGCGCGGGGGCGAAGAGGCGTTCTTCCACGCCCACGGCCTTCGCGATGTGGAGCGCGGCGAGCCGATGCGGCGCGACACGGTGGTGCGCCTCTATTCGATGACCAAGCCCGTCGCCAGCGTCGCATTGATGATGCTGTACGAGGAAGGCCGCTTTCAGCTCGACGACCCGGTTGCCAAGACCATTCCGGCGTGGCGGGACCTCGCCGTCTTCGACCGCGGCGATGCCGAGCGCTACGCCGTCAAGCCACTGGATGCGCCGCTCGCGATCAAGCACCTGCTCACCCACACGTCCGGCCTCACCTACGGGTTCATGAACCAGCATCCGGTGGACGCCATGTACCGGGCGGCGGACGTCACCGGCGGCACGCTGGAGGACATGGCGGAGAAGCTGGCCGCGATTCCGCTCAAGTTTTCGCCCGGCACGCGCTGGAGCTATGGCGTTTCCACGGATGTCTGCGGCTACTTGGTGGAACGGTTCTCCGGCCAGCCGCTCGACGAGTTCGTCGGCGCGCGCATCGCCGCGCCGCTCGGCATGACCGACTCGGGGTTCCATGTGCGGGCGGAAGCGGCGGATCGGCTCGCCGCGTGTTACCAGCATGTGCCCTCGGGCGGCTACCGGCTGCAAGACGACCCGGCGCGGTCGCGCTATCGCCAACGCCCCACGTTCCTCTCCGGCGGCGGCGGCATGGTGGGCACGATCGACGACTACCACCGTTTCGCGCGCATGCTGCTCGGCAAGGGCACCTTGGACGGTCGGCGGCTCTTGGGGCGCAAGACCGTGGAATACATGGCGAGCAACCACTTGCCCGGCAACTGCGACTTGGCCGCCATGGGACAGCCCGTGTTCAGCGAGACGTCCTACGAAGGCGTGGGCTTTGGCCTCGGCTTTTCGGTGGTGGTCGATCCGGCCGCCGCCAATGTGCTGGGCTCGCCGGGCGAGTTCGCTTGGGGCGGGGCGGCGAGCACCTACTTCTGGATCGATCCGGTGGAGGAGGTGATCGCGGTGTTCCTCACGCAGTTGCTGCCTTCCTCCACCTACCCGATCCGGCGCGAACTGAAGACGCTGGTCTACCAAGCGTTGGCGTAGCGGCGCTTAGCGGCGCAGTTGCTTGGGCGCGACGTAGTCCACCAGTTTCCACGGCGGGTTCTTGCCGCCCGCTTTGCGCTCGAACACCGCGACGCCCAGCGTGGACACGTTGTCCGTCACCGCACGCCCGGCGAGCGCGTTGACGAGATCGGTGATCGCCGGGTTGTGCGCCACGAACGCGGCGCTGTCGGTGTTTTCCATCACCTCTTCGACAACGCGCAGGAACTCGGTGGGCGTGGCGTGGTACAACTCCTCGTGGGTGGTGACCGGGCGCTCGCCGGCGATCAGCTCCGCGGTCTCGCGCGCCCGGCGGGCCGTGCTGGTCACGAACAGGCGCGGCTCCTCGGCGAGCCACTTGCGGATGAGCGTGGCGTCGTCCGCGGCCCGCCCCGAAAGCGGCCGCTCGTGGTCCACCACGCCGAACGGACGCGACGACTTGCCGTGCCGGATGAGCCAGATGCGTTGCGCCACCACTGTCTCCCTTTTCGCCGCCCAAGCGCCCTCGATGGCCCGTCTTGCGCTGGGCGAGTTCTCAACGCCACGGTGGGTTGGGCCTGCAAGGCCCGGATTCGGGCCGATTGTATAGAAGTAGCGCAGCAGTCGCGTTGTTGTTACTGTCGCCGGCCTGCGTTGCGGTGTGTGACCGACGAAGCGGCCCAAACCACTGTTGGGCTTCGGGCTCCGGCACACGGCAACGCGACTGGCCGATCGTCGGTGCCTGGACGCTTTACGGGGGTGAGGTCTCCAAGCAGTGACGCCGGATCGGGAAGGAAATTTGGCTGGTCAGCCCACCATCGGCGCCAACTCGGCCGCCGCCAAATCGCGCCACAACGCCGTTGGGATGTCGGCGGCCATCAGCGCTAGGTTCTCCTCCACTTCGCGCACCGCCCAGACGCCGGGGATCACCGCCGCCACGGCCGGGTGGCGCAGCGGATATTGCAGCGCCGCGGCGCGGGGATCCACGCCGTGGTCTTCGCACATGCGCCGGATCGCCTGCGCCTTGCGCCACAAGTGGTCGGGCGCGGGCTTGTAGTCGTAGGTGGCGCGGCGGCGGTCGTCGGTGGCGAGGATGCCGGAGTTGTAGGGGCCGCCGATGATCACGGACACGTTGCGGTCTACGCATTTGGGCAGGAACTCCGCCAGCGGCGCCTGCTCGAGCAGCGTGAAGCGTCCGGCGAGCAGGAAGCAGTCCACGTCCATCTCGTCCAGCACGCGGCTGCACACCTGCCATTCGTTGACGCCGAGGCCGATGGCGCGCGCCACGCCTTCCTCGCGCAGCGCCCGCAACGCCGGCAACGCGCCTTGCCGGGCCGCCTCGAACACGCCGGGTTGCGCGTCGCCGTGGGTCCAGGCGTCGATGTCGTGGCAGAGCAGGATGTCCACGCGGTCGAGCCCCAAACGCTCCAGGCTGGAGGCCAGGGAGCGGCGCACGGCGTCGAACGAGTAGTCGTAGCGGATGGCCAGCGGTTCGGCGTCGCGCATTCCGGGAAACCGCTCGCCTTCCGCTTCCGGCACCAAGAGCCGGCCGACCTTGGTGGAGAGGACGAACTCGTGGCGCGGCAACTCGCGGAGCGCCGCGCCCAAGCGCTTTTCGCTGAGGCCGTGGCCGTAGAGCGGCGCGGTGTCGAAGTAGCGCAAGCCGCCCCGCCAAGCGCGTCCGACGATGGAATGCGCGTCCGCTTCGCTCAGCCGGTCGCCCACGGCGCCGAGCGGAGCGCCGCCGAAGCCGAGGGTGGTCACCTCGAGGTCGGTGGCGCCGATGGTTCGTCTTGGCAACATGGCTTCGCCTCCGGTTGTTTTTTCGCAGTGGGCTTGGGGGGTTCAGTTTCCCAACGCGCGGATCGTGCGGGCGGTGTCCGCCAGGTAGTCTTCGTCGGGAAGCGCCACCGGCGTTGCGATGGCGCTGTCCATGCCCGCCGCCGCGTACGCGCCCAGGCGCTCGCGCACCACGTCCACCTCGCCAATCAGCGTGCGCTCGCGGATGAGCGCTTCCGGCACGGCGTCCAGCGCTTGTTGCCGCTCGCGGGCGCGCCACAGCCTTTGCACTTCCCGGCAGGCTTCCTCCCAGCCCTCGCGGGCGAACATGCGCTGGTACACGGGCGCCATGATGTAGGTGAGCAGCTCGCGCTGGTAGCGGGCGCGGGCTTGCTCGTAGTCGCCCGTCACGGTGGCGCGGAAGAACACCACGATCTCGAAGTCGTCGAGCGAACGTCCGGCCCGCGCCGCGCCGGCGGCCACCCGCTCGCGGGCGTGACGCACATCGGCCACGGTGACGAAGTTCAGCACCACGCCGTCCGCTATCTCGCCCGCCAGTTCCAGCATCTTGTCGTTCAACGCGGCGAGGTAGATGGGCGCGCGTGGGGGCGGCCGCGTCCCAAGTTGCGCCCGGCGGTAGCGCCAGCGTCCGGATTCGGTGGTGATGCGCTCGCCGCGCAGGAAGCGGCGCGTGAGATCCACGCATTCGCGCGTGAGGGCGAGCGGCGACTCGCCCCACGGCGTGGCGTGCCAATCCTCGACGATGAGCGGCGTGCTGGTGCCGAGGCCCAGCACGAAGCCGCCGGGGGCGACCGGGCCGATGCTGGCGGCGGCCATGGCGAGCAGCATGGGCCCGCGGGTTTGCATCGGCACGATGGCCGTGCCAACGCGCCCGGACGCAAGCCGCGCCGACACCGCAGCCGCGCCCGCCACGGCATCCAAGCCAGTGGTTTCCGCCAGCCAGACGCCGCCCCAGCCGCACTGCTCCGCCAGCAGCGCGAGGTCGATGTTCTCGGCCACCGTGCGGCCGGGGGAGGCCAAGTCCAAACGCGCCGGGGCGGTCACCGGAGCGCCACGCTTCGGCCTTCGCGGTGCGCCCTGTACGCCGCTTCCATCAGTTCGGTGAGCTGCCGCGCCGCGGCGAGGTCGAACGCGATGGGGGTGCCGCGCACGCAGCCCGCGATCCACTGATCGATCGGCTTCGGTTGCGCCGGCGGCTCTTTCATGCGAGGGGTGTCCCCCTCGCGCACCCCGGCTGAGGGCTCCTGCTCCGGCGTTCGCCACTCGGCGTTTCCGAACCGTTTGGAGCGGATTTGCGCGCCGTCGCCGGGCGAGAGCAGCCGGTAGCCGCCTTCGGTGCCGTCGATTTCCAACGAATACGCGCCACCGAAGCTGGTGAAGGAGGTTTCGTTCACCGCGATGGCGCCGTTCTCGAACTCGATCACGGACACCGCGTTGTCCTCCACCGCCCGCCCGGTGACGCCGGCGAACGCAGACACGACGCGTTTGGGCGCGCCGAGCAGCCAGCGGCAGATGTACATGCCGTGGGCACCCAGATCCATCATCGCGCCGCCGCCGCAGGCCGCCGGATCGTAGAAGTGCTCCGGCAGCCAGCCGCGCACCGCCCCGTCGTGCGCGATGCGCACGCGCACCGCGGTGACGCGCCCGAACCAGCCGTCGTCCAGCGCCTGCTTGGCGTAGCGGATGGCCGGGGCCGCGCGGCGCGGGAAGGAAATGCAGAACCGCACGCCGCGACTCTCCACCGCGCGGGCGATGGCGTCGCAGTCGGCGACGGTGGTGGCCAGCACCTTCTCCGTGAAGATGTGTTTGCCGGCGTTGGCGGCCCGCACCATCACGTCCCGGTGCAGGTTGGTGGGCGCCACAACGCAAACCGCGTCCACGTCGCCGCGGGCGAGAAGCGCGTTCAGATCCGCCGCGAAGGGCACGCCGAGCTCGGTGGCCCAAGCCCCGCCGCGCGTCGCGTCCTCGTCCCAAACGGCTGTGACGTCGGCATCCGGGTGGGCGCGTATCTCGCGCGCGTACTGGTCCGCGTGAACGTGCCAACGGCTCAGCATGGCAACGCGCAGCAAGGGCGTCTCCTCAAGCGATGTCCGCGTACACGGGCGCGTGGTCCGAGCTCAGGCGCCCGTCCTTCTTCTTGCGGTAGTCGCGGTCGATGGCGACGTCGCGCAGGCGATCGACCACCGCGGGAGTGCCCAGCAGGAAGTCGATGCGCAAGCCTTGGTTGCGCGGAAACGCGCCGGCGCGGTAGTCCCACCAAGAGAACGCCTGCTCGGATGGGCGCACGTGGCGGAACAGATCCGTCAGATCGTGGGCGAGCACGGCTTGGTAGCGCGCGCGCTCCTCCGCGGTGCAGAAGATGGTGCCGTCCGCCGCCGCGCCGCGCCAACCGTCGAGCGCGTCGGGCACGACGTTGAAGTCTCCGCACAACACGAACGGTACCTTGGTGTCCACGCTTTCAAGATACGCGCGCAGGCTGTCGTACCAGGCGAGTTTGCGCGGGAAGTCTTCGTGGTTCGTGTCCTTGCCGTTGGGGCAGTACACGGTGGCGAAGCCGAACTCGCCGCTTTCGCCTTGGATGCGGCAGTGCAGCAGCCGCGCGCCGGCGTCTTCTTGTCCCGGCAAACCACACCGCACCGTTTTCATCGGCAAGCGGGAAAGCACCGCCACGCCGTTCCAGCCTTTCTGCGCGTGGATGGCTGCTTCGTAGCCGAGTTGCCGAAACACCTCGAACGGGAACTGGTTTTCGGCGGCCTTGAGCTCCTGTAACCCCACCACGTCCGGCTTGCGGGCCGCGAGCCAGTGCTCGATGTACTCCAGCCTGGCGCGCAGCCCGTTCACGTTCCATGTGGCGATGCGCATGGAGCTCTCGGCCCGGCCCGAAGAAGGTTGCTAGGTCGCGTCCTCGGCCTTTTTGGCGAACATCCCCGCGCCCACAAGGCCGCCGATGGTGGAGAAGATGGCGTAGATGACGAGGTTGGTGAGCAACGTGTACACAATCATGCCGCCGCTGACTTCGGTTGCCTCGTCCATCATCGAGCCGAGCTCGGCTGGCACCGAGATGCCAAGGTTCTGGAGCATCGCGGCGGTCTCGGTGCCCTGCTCGGCTTTGATGCCCGTGGCGGTGACGATGATGGTCACGATCGTCGACGCCAGCGCGCCGACGACGCCGGCGAGCAGGCCCACCAAGGCGCCTTGGCCCATGCGTCCCGTCAACGGCTCCATGTCTTTGAAGTGGACGTAGGTGGCAAGGACGCCGGCGCCGATGATCAAGGCGCAGCAGAGCGCGTTGACCATTTCCAAGTACGGCAGCGCCGAAGCGGTGCCGAAGACGCTCCCGCCGATCAAGGCGGATTTCAGTTTCGAGTTCACGATAGGTTCCTTATCTTCCGTTCGGTTGAGTTGGTGTGACGGGCGGTTGACCGCGCTTGCAACTCGCCGATGGCGAGCAACGGCAACAGCGCCACCGGAAATGCTGCCACAAGCCCGGTCGTGAAACGCGACATCGGCGTGTTGCCCACCAGAACATCGACCAGCAACGGCGCGAAGAACGCCGCGATCCAACGCGGGTTGGCGCTCAAACGCGCCGCCATGCGGCGCATATGCGGCCACAACGCGACGCCCAGGGTGAAGCCAACGTACAGCCCGGTGCAGCGGTGGCATGCCGCCAACGGCACGCCAAGCCAGTGGAAACTGCGATCGGCAATCTGGTGGCACACCGGATGCAGCAACGAGCGCGGCAGCGCTTCAAAGCCCATGCCGGCCCAAGCCAGCACAGGTGGCGACGCCACCAGCGCGAGCCACCCGAGACACCCCAGCAAGAGCGCCCACCGCCAAGGTGTGCGCAAGGCACCCGCCAGCGTGACCGGCCGCTGATTCCGTCCCGTGCGGCACCGCAGGCAGCGCCGCGTAGCGACAGGAAGTTGACTGGGTTGCATGGCGGTCATCCGCCTGATCACATGGTGAGTTTACGCCAAAGCGTTCCGCCTATGACAACGCTTCCACGGGAATGGCCGCGCCGTGGATGGAGTCCGCCGCTGGCGACGCGAGGAACAAAACCACGTCGGCGATGTGCTCCGGCGGCACCCACTCGGCGAAGTTCGCGTCCGCCATCGCCGCCCGGTTCGGCGGCGTGTCGATGATGCTCGGCAGGATGCAGTTCACGTTCACGCCCTCGTGTTTCAGCTCGTCCGCCAACGTTTCCGTCAAGCGCATCACCACGCTCTTGGAGGCGATGTAGGCGCCCATCTTCGCCGCGCCGCGCAAGGCGCCCCGCGCGCCGATGTTGACGATCTTGCCGCCGCCGCGCGCCACCATCCCCGGCGTCGCGGCGCGGCACATGTTCAGCACCGTGCGGGCGTTGAGGTTCAGCATGAAGTTCCAAGTGTCGTCCGACGTTTCGGCCACATCCTCGCCCATGATGAAACCGCCGGCGATGTTGGCGAGGATGTCGACGGCGCCGGCCTTGGCCACCGCGTCGGCGGCGCCGTTTGGGTCGATGAGATCGGCCACGACCGTCTTCCACGGCGCGGCGTGCGCCACCACGTCCACGCCGGTGACGGTGGCGCCCGCCTCGTGGAACCGTCGCGCCACCACGTTGCCCACCGTGCCCGCGGCGCCGGTCACGAGCACCTTCTTGTTGCTGAAGTTCGTCATTGGGATTACTTGCCTTGGAAGTCGCCGGGGCGGCGCTCGGCCACTGCGCGGATGCCCTCTTTGGCGTCCTCGGTGGCGCGCAGCCACTGCTGCTCGGAGAGTTCGTGATCCGTCGCCGCGGCGACCTGCTCGGCCAGCCCTTGGCGCATTGTGGCGCGTACGGAAAGCACGGCAAGCGGGGCGTTCTCCGCGATCTCCGCCGCCAGCAGCCGCGCGTGTTCGCGCACGTCGGCGAGCGGCGCAAGCTGGTCCACGATGCCGAGTTCCAGCGCCTCTTCGCCCTTCACGCGCCGGCCGGAGAGGAACATCAGGTTGGCGGCTTGCGCGCCGACCAGTTTCGGCAACGTGACCGTGAGGCCGAAACCGGGATGAATGCCTAGCTTCACGAAGTTGGCGGCAAACCGCGCTTCCGGCGCGGCGACGCGGAAGTCCGCCGTCAGCGCCAGCCCGAACCCGCCGCCGATTGCGGCGCCCTGCACCGCCGCCACAACCGGCTTCTTGGCGCGGAACAAGCGGACGCCTTCGCGGTAAAGCAAGGCGGTGGTGTTCTTGAAGCCGTCTTCGGTGAACTCCTCCCGATTGGAGCGGTCGTCCCGGCCGCTGCCGAAATTGGCCCCGGCGCAGAACGACTTGCCGTTCGACGCCAGCACGATGGCGCGGCACTGCGGGCTTTTGTCCAACTCGGCGTAGGCATCCGCGATCTGCGCGATCAGATCGCGGTCGAAGAAATTGTGTGGCGGTCGGTTGATCTCCACCGTGGCGATGTGGCCTTCCAAGCCGACGTTGATGTCGGCGAACGTGCTGGGCATGCACTTCCCCTCTTTGTGCAACTTTACGATCGCGTGCGATTGCGATCGCGTGCGATCGTAGCAGAGCGCCTGCCCGCGTCGCGCACCCTACCGGCTGACCTCCACCGCGAGCAGGTGCTCGGTGATGGCGCGCACCATCTCGCCGATCACGGGTTCGGGGAGGTCGTGCCCCAGCTTGTCGATCTCCAAGCACTTCGCGCCCGGGATGGCTGCCGCCGTGTCGCGCCCGGCTTCCACTGGCACCAACGGGTCGGCTGTGCCGTGGATGACCAGAGCGGGCGCGCGGACGCCCGCCAGGAACTCGCGGCGGTCGCCATCGCTCAAGATGGCGGCGAGTTGGCGGGCGACGCCGTCGGGCCGGTAGGCGCGCTCCACCGCTTGGCGCGTGAACCGCGCCATGCCCACCTCCTCGGAGGCGTAATGCGGACCGCCGAGCACGCGCGCCGCCCGCAGGGCGTTCTCCACCGCCTCTTCTGCGCTCGCGCTGCCCATCGACGCCATCAACGCGCCCACGGCATCCGGCGTTGGGCCGGGCAACGCGGGGTTGCCGGTGGAGGACATGATGGAGGTGAGGCTGTACACCCGCTCGGCGTGTTCCACCGCCAGCCGCTGGCCGATCATGCCGCCCATGGAAACGCCGATCACATGCGCCCCGGCTTGGCCGAGGTGATCCAGGAGAGCCACCGCGTCCGCGGCCATGTCCGAGAGCGTGTACGGGGGAACCAACGCGCTGGCGTCCGTGCTGGCCGCGAGCAGTTGCTCCAGCGTGGGCGGGGCCGCGTCGCAGCCGTGGGAAAGACCGGCGTCGCGGTTGTCGAAGGTGACGGCGCAAAAGCCCGCCCCCACCACGCCATCGATCAAAGATTGCGGCCAGTGCAGCATTTGGCAGCCGAGGCCGTGAACGAAGAGCACCCGGGGATTGGCGCGCGCACCGCGATGCGCGAAGTGAATCGCCCCGCTGCGGGCTTGGAATCTGGCCATGTCCCCCGGGCAAGTCTTGCGGCACGTCGAACGCCACGCGACGTGGCGACCGCAACTATACACCGACGATGCCGAACCTTGCCGCTGCCGAACGCAAACGCGAACGCGAACATGGCGCAGCGTGTGCGCATGTCGGTGTGGACAGACGAAGCGGGGCGCTCGTGCTCGCCCCGTTTTGTGCGACAATCCCCCGCATGGCAACCGTAATCAAGTTGTTTTGGAATATCTGCTTGCTGCGCGTGGGGCCGGAGTTGGTGCCGGCGCGGGCGTGGTTCGTCTGTCCGATCATCGCCGCCCATGTGGCCATCAACGTGCTTTGGCTGGATGTCGCGGTGCCCGGCATGTCGTTCGCACTGGCGCTCAACGCGGCGCTCATCAACCTCGTCGTGATGGCGGCGGCTAGCTGGTTCGCTCTTTACATTAGACAACACGAAGGCCGCTTTCCCGCCACCTTGGGCGCCGCCGCGGGCGCCGAAACGCTCCTCATGGCGGTGCTGCTCGTCGCCTACGGCCTCACCAGCGGGGTCGTGCGGCAGACCGTGGTGTGGGGTTTTGTGCTGTGGTCGGTGGTGGTGGTGGGCTTCATCCTGCATCGAGCGCTGTCGTGCAAGCCGTGGCTGGGAATGTTGCTGTCCTTGGCCATCCTCTTTGCGAGCGCCGTGGTGGTGCAGGCGGTGCTCACACCCATGCTGCCGACCGAAGCGCTGCTGCTCGATCAGGCTGCGGATCAAGCCGGGGACAATGCGCCGCTTCCACAATAGCGCGCGTTCGATTGCGGCCGGCGCGCGCTAGCCATCGCCGGGCTTGAGGCGCAAGCCTCGCCGGCACAATCCCGCGGGTTGCCACAAGCAGGCCATGGCACGGCTCTACTTCCTCGGCATCGGCGGCACGTTGATGGGCAGCTTGGCGCTGCTCGCGCGGGAGCAAGGCCACGCGGTGAGCGGCAGCGACGGCGCGCTCTATCCGCCGATGAGCGACCAGCTCGCGGCGGCGGACATCGACGTGTTCGAGGGGTTCGCCCCAAGCCAGTTGCGGCCGGCGCCCGATTTGGTGGTGATTGGCAATGCCAAGCTGCCACGCGGCCACACGGCGGTGGAGCACGTGTTGAACAGCGGCTTGCGCTACACCTCCGGAGCGGAGTGGCTGGGCGATGCCGTGCTGCCGGGGCGCTGGGTGGTGGCCGCCTCCGGCACGCACGGCAAGACCACCACGGCGAGCATGATCGCGCACGTTCTGGATCGCGCGGGGCTGGCGCCGGGCTTCTTGATCGGCGGCGTTCCGGTGGGCTTCGGCGCGTCTTCGCGGCTGGGCCGCGGCATCCATTTCGTGGTGGAGGCGGACGAATACGACACCTCGTATTTCGACCGCCGCTCGAAATTCGTCCACTACCGCCCGCGCACCCTCGTGATCAACAACCTGGAGCTGGACCATGCCGACATCTTCGACGACGTGCGGCAGATTCAGACGCAATTCCACCACCTGCTGCGAACGGTGCCCGGCAACGGCCTCGTTGTCGCGCCGACGGTGGACGCCAACGTGGACGCGGTGCTGGACATGGGCTGTTGGACCCCCGTTGCCCGCTTTGGCCCTGGCCGGACCGCGGCGGGCGAACATTGGCAGGTCGGCGCGCGAACGGCGGACGGCGGCCGCTTTGAGGTGTTGCACAACGGCGCGAGCGTGGGCGCGGTGTCTTGGTCGCTCATCGGCGATCACAACACGCGCAACGCGCTCGCCGCGGTGGCCGCGGCGCGGCACGCCGGCGTTGCGCCGGCGGAGGCAACCGAAGCGTTGTGCGCGTTTCCCGGCGTGAGGCGCCGCTTGGAGCGCATCGTCGATCTGCCGCACCTCAAGATCTACGACGATTTCGCGCACCATCCAACGGCGATTGCGTCCACGTTGCGCGGATTGCGGGCGCGGGTGGGCGATGCCGGGCACATCGTCGCGGTGGTGGATCCCGGCACGCACACGATGTCCTTGGGGGCGCTGCGTGGCGACTTGGCGCGTTGCTGCGCGGCGGCGGACCGGGCGCTTTGGTTTCGCGGCGAGAACATCCGCTGGGATGTGGATGAACTGGTGCGGGCGAGCCCGACCCCGGCGGCGATGGAGACGGACATAGACCAGTTGACGGACACCATCGCGGCGTTGCCGGGCGATGCGGACAAGCCCTGCCACGTTGTGTTGATGAGCAACGGCGCGTTCGGCGGCCTCTATGCCAAGCTCAAGGCGCGCCTCGCCGCGGACCACGACGCCTAACCGTTCGCCGGCGAGCCGCCTGGTCAACGAAGCCGACCACGTCAGGGAACGGCAAGCTCGTGCAGGGGGTGCAGGCCCAAAGCAAGAGCAGGCCCGGTCGGTTCAGAACAGCGCTTCGGGCATCGTCATCACGGGAGACGCGCCGGCGCTGATCGCGCGTTCGAGGCCAAGCGCCTTCGGCAACAATTTGGCGTAGAAGAATCGCGCCACCGCCAGCTTGCCGGGTGCCTTTTCGCCCGTCGCTTGCTGCGCCATCTTGGCCCACAGCCAAGCGTAGATGGCGAGTCCGGTGAGTTCGAGGAAGTCCGCGGCGACCGCGCCGGCGACGTCCGCGTCTTTCCGCGTGGCGGCGGCGATGGCGCGGGCCGCGCCTTCGACCGCATCCATTGCGCCACGCATCGGCGCGCGGAACTCGGCCGGCACGGCATCGGCGCGACACGAATCGAGCAGTTGCCGCAGCGCTTTGCCGTCGTCGCGCAACACTTTGCGAGCGGTGAAGTCGAGGGCCTGCACGCCGTTGGTGCCTTCGTAGATCTGGCCGATGCGGGCGTCGCGCACGATCTGTTCCACGCCGTGTTCTTGGATGAAGCCGTGGCCGCCGAACGTTTGTTGCGCGAGCAGGGCGCACTCCATGCCGCGATCGGTGAGAAACGCCTTGGCGACGGGCGTGAGCAGGTCCACCTGCGCCTGCGCCGCCGAATCGCCGTGCGCGGCGCGGTCGAGCATCAACCCGACGTACGCGGCGAACGCGCGCCCGCCTTCCGTGAACGCGCGCTGGGTGAGCAGCATCCGGCGGACGTCCGGATGAACCAGGATCGAATCCGCCTCTCCTTGGGGATTGCGCGGACCGGTGGCGGCGCGGCCCTGCAGGCGCTCGCGGGCGTAGAAGACGGCGTTTTGGTAGCCGAGTTCGGCGAGGCCCAGCCCCTGCACGCCGACCGACACGCGAGCGTGGTTCATCATGGTGAACATGCAGGCGAGGCCGCGGTTCGGTTCGCCGATGAGGTGTCCAACGGCGCCGTCGTACTCGATCATCGAGGTGGCGCTGCCGCGTATGCCCATCTTGTGTTCAATGGAGCGACTGACGAATCCGTTGCGCCGGTCGTTGCGTTCCGGCGCCGCTTCCGCGGGCAGGAACTTCGGCACGAGGAACAGCGAGATGCCGCGGCTGCCGGCGGGCGCGTCCGGCAGCTTGGCGAGCACCAAGTGGACGATGTTGGCGGCCAGGTCGTGCTCGCCGCTGGTGATGAACATCTTGGTGCCGCGGATGGCGTAGGTGCCGTCCGGGCGGGGCTCGGCGTGGGTGCGGATGAGGCCGAGATCCGTGCCGGCGTGCGCTTCGGTGAGCGCCATCGCGCCGGTGCAATCGCCGTTGTAGAGACGGGGCAGGTAGCGGCGCTTGGTGGCTGCGTCGCCGTGGGCGTCGATGCACAGCGCCGCGCCGCCGGTGAGGGCGCCGTACAGGTAGAGATTGGTGTTCGCGGCCCAGAACATCTCTTCGACGAGCAGGGTGAGCATCTTCGGCAAGCCTTGGCCGCCGTGGGCGGGATTGCCGGACACGCCGAACCAGCCGCCGCCGGCCAAGCTCGCGAACGCGGCCTTGAACCCGCTCGGCGCGCTGACGTTGCCGTCCTCCCAGCGCGCGCCTTCGGCGTCGCTGCTTTGGTAGGAAGGCAGCAGCTGCTCGGCGGCGAGTTTGCCGGCCTCGGCAAGGACGGCCGCGGCGAGCGGCCGATCCACTTCAGCGAAGGCGGGATGGCGCGCCCACTCGGCCTCGGCGTTGAGAACATCGAACAGCACAAAGGCCATGTCGTCCACTGGCGGGGCGTAGCGGAGCAAGGCTGTGTGTCCGTGTTGAGGGCGTTGCCCGGCCTACCGCTGCCGCGAATGGCGGCGGCGGGAATGGCGCCAGGCTAGAAGTGCGACACGCCGCCGTCGATGGCGATGGTGTCGCCGGTGTGGTAGCTGCTCTCGTCGCTGGCGAAATACACCGCGATGGCGCGGAAGTCCTCCGGTTGGCCCCAGCGTCGCTGCGGAATGCGTTTCAGCACGCGGGTTTGGAACACTTCCGTTTGCAGCGCCCGCTGCGTCATCGCCGTCTCGATCCAGCCCGGGATGATGGCGTTGGCGCGGATGCCGTAGCGGGCTTGGCCCACCGCCAAGGATTGCACCAGCGCGATGACGCCGGCTTTCGTGGCCGAGTAGTGCTCGCTGCCGGCGGCGCCGAACCGCGCCGTGCCGCTGCTCGTCACCACCAGCGAACCGCCGCCGCGCTGCTTCATGTGCCGCACGGCCTCGCGGAAGGTGAGCATCACCCCGTCCATGTTCACGCGGAACACCCGGTGCCACTCGGCCAGCGTCATGGCGTCGAACCGCGCGCCGCCGCCGCCAACGCCGGCGTTGGCGAAACAGGCGTCCACATGGCCGAACGTCTCCACCGTCCGGGCGAACGCGGCCACCACCTCTTGTTCATTGCCAACGTCGCAACGCAACGCCTCCACCTTTGCGCCGGCGCCGGCCAAGGTTGCCAGCTTGGCCTTCGCGGCGGCGTTTTTCTCCTCGTTGGTGCCCCAGATGCACACGCCGGCCCCCGCCTCCGCCAAACCCTCGGCGAAGCCAAGGCCAATGCCGCCGTTGCCCCCGGTGACCAGTGCCACCTTGCCGGTGAGATCGAACATGCACGCGTTCCTCTACAGCGCAAACCGCCGGAGCATAGCAGGCGCGGCTAGTCGGGTGCTTGGCGGGGGCGCGTTGTCGCAAACTTGACTCATCTGCGATGGTCAACCCCATTGGCGGGGTGCAGTCTGCGGATGGCTTTCAGCCGCACGCGTAAGGAGGGATGCGGCCAACCTTTTGCGTCCATGCGGACATTGTTCGCGTTGTAGAAGCGGATCAAGGATTGCGCGACAACCTCTGCGTTGCCCATCAACTCAACGGCTTTGCGATCCGCTTGGTTTTCCCAACGGCGTTGGAAAATGCCCGGCAGCATGATCATGAAAAACGGGACGCCAACGGCGACGCACGGCATCTCTATCCAAATGTTGTCGATAGGAAGCACCACGAGCTTGAAATACAGCAGATTAAGACAACTGCTTAGCAGGACCAAAGGCACCGCCCGGCGCATTGTGTCGCCGTGTACGATGTGGCTGATCTCGTGCGCCAAGATGGCCTTGATATGCTCGGCGGGCAGGCGCTCAAGAAGGCCGCGGCCAAGCACGATGAAATGGTGGCGCAATCCGCTGGCCGCCATCGCGTGGACCATTTCTCCCTCCTGCACGCGAAGGTGGAAATTGGGCACCCTGTGCGCCTTGCGAATTGCTCCGAGCCACTGATGGATCTCGCCGTATTCGCTCGGATCGAACGTTCCCGCTCGCTGGTAGAGGATCCACGGGTCCACCCAAATTTGGAAGATGGACAACGCGGAGAAAATGACTAGGATCGCGACCCACTGGAGCGCGTCGTACCAGCCCGTCTTGTGGGTTGCCGAGCTGTCGAGTGCGGTGATTGTGAAGAGTACAAGCGCCACCGTCGCAACGATCCAAATATGCCGGCGCACCGCAGAGCCCTTCCTCCCGTCCTCGTTGGGCCGACCGTCGGCCCACAGATGGTCGGTCCGCGTCAAATGCCCAGCATGCCGGCCCACATAGATCAAGAGGACCGCAACGGTGCCCAACCACCACGGCAAGTGCTCGTTATAGTAGGCTCGCAAACTGGGCCCGTAAGCCGTAGCCATGTGCATCAACAACCCCACCACGCCGCCAAAAAGCGCGATCGCGCCGGTCAGCGCGAACCCCTCCGCCTCCCCGTCGCTCTTGGCGCGCACCAGATACAGCGTGACAACGCCGTAGCCGGTCGCGACCAAGGAAGCCACGAGGAGGAAGAGGGTGGACATGATGGTGTGGCCTGATTCGCTTTGGCTATGCGGCGCCTACGGCGGCACCAATCAACATGCCGGCGAGGCCGCCGAACGAGCCAAGGGTGGCCCCGGTGCGCGCGCCTGTCGCAACTACGCGTACGATCGCAATGCGTGCCGACATGCCCCTGACCACGCGATAGCCGTTACCCAGGTTTCCGCCCATGCGTTTCCCGGCTTGCCCGCCGGCGGCACCACCCGCGCCTGCTCCTGCGGCTTCGCCCGCGCCGCCTGAGTTCGCGTATCTCGCGATGGCGTAGCCAATCTGCGCCGTGGGTTCAACACTTTGGCCCGCCGCCGGGGTCACTGCCCCGCCAACGCCCAGGGTGACGGCGCACGTCAGCGCCAGTAGTTGCTTCTTCATTGCATTCTCCTTTCCGTTTGCAGTTGAAATTGAAGTTGCGAGTGGAAATATATCGTGCCCGCGGCGGAAAAAATAGGAACATTTGCTCGATTTTGTGTAGGAAATCCGCCCGGCGTGGACCCTATCGGCCCGGCGGCGGCCGCCAGCGTGTTCGCCATCCCCTGTCTCGGCCGTGTTTCACCCTGCCCCAAACGGGAAGTCATTGTAGTATTGCCTTGATGCGCCGCTCAAAGGCGTGGAAGGAGGATACCCGCGATGCGAGCCGGAGGAGTCAGCGATCCCGGCAGGGTGCGCGAGCAGAACCAGGATGTCTTCGCGGTGCGCGAGGAGCTGGGCTTGGTGGTGCTGGCGGACGGTATGGGTGGTTCCCGCGCCGGCGGCGTGGCGGCGGAGATGGCCGTGGAGGCCGCGCTGGAACACTTGGTGCCGCTGCGCAAGCGCGGGCCGTTGACGCCGGAGCAGCTCGGGGCGTCGCTCAAGCTCGCCAACGAGCGGGTGGTGGGCATGGCCAGCGCCATCTCCTCCTACCGCGGTATGGGCACCACGTTGGTGGTGCTGACGGTGGACGACGCCAAGGGGTTCGTGGCGCATGTGGGCGATTCCCGTGCCTACCGCTTCCGCGCTGGCGCGTTCGCGCAAATCACCAAGGACCACAGTTTGGTGCAGGAATGGGTGGACACCGGCGTCATCGCTCCCGAAGAGGCGCGCAACGCCCCCAACCGCAACATCGTCACCCGCGCCATCGGCGCCAAGCCCACGTTGGAACCAGAGGTCACCGAGCTGGACGTCGCCGCGAACGACTTGCTGCTGCTGTGCAGCGACGGCTTGACCGGCATGCTGACGGACGACCAGATCGAGTGGCATCTGCAAACGGCCGCCAAAGACGGGGACTGGGATCTGCCCGCCACCGCCGGCGTGCTGGTGGAGGCGGCGAACCGCGCCGGCGGCATGGACAACGTCACCGTGGCGCTTGCCGCTTTTTAGGGCGTGAAGGACGACGTGACGCGATGACGACGGCGCAACGAATCGAGGAACGGCTGGCGAGGGCTTTCGCGCCCGCACACTTGGAAGTGATCGACGAAAGCCGCAACCACAACGTGCCGGACGGCGCCGAGACGCATTTCAAGGTGGTCGTGGTTTCGGATCGGTTCGCCGGCGAACGGTTGCTCGGCCGGCACCGCGCCGTGAACACGGCGCTCGCGGAGGAACTCGCGGGCGGGGTTCACGCCTTGGCCATGCACACCTACACGCAAGCGGAGTGGCGGGAGCGCTTCGGCGACGCGCCGATGTCGCCGCCGTGCCGGGGCGGCGACGGCAGCTTGCGTTGAGAGGCGACGGCGCCGGCCCCCTCTGGGTGGTGTCCTTTTACAGGTTCCAACCGATCGACGACCCCGGCGCGTTGCGCGCGGCGCTGTGGCGAGACTGCGCCGAGCGGGGCCTCAAAGGCACGGTGCTGATCGCCCCGGAGGGCGTCAACGCGGCGCTCGCGGGTTTGCGTCCGCGCCTGCGGAGCTTCACCGAAACGCACTTTCCCGGCGTCGCCGCCAATTGGACGCGGATCGCGCCCGACACGCCCGCCTTTCGGCGCTTGAAAGTGCGGCAGCGCGCCGAGATCGTCACCTGCGGGCGTCAACTTGGCGCGAACACGCCAGTGGGCCGCCATGTCGCGCCGCCCGATTGGAATGCGCTGCTCGCGGACCCGGAGGTGTTGGTGCTCGATGTCCGCAACCGCTACGAAACCGCCATCGGCACGTTCCCAGACGCCACCGCCGCCGCCACCGACCGCTTCCAAGAGTTCGCGGACTTTGCCCAGCGGGAACTCGCCGACCAGCGTCGGCGGCCCATCGCCATGTTCTGCACGGGCGGCATCCGCTGCGAGAAGGCGTCCGCCCACTTGCTGGCCAGCGGCTTTGAAGACGTGCGCCAGCTGCGCGGCGGCATCCTGAACTACTTGGCCACTGTGGACGCCGGCGACAACGCCTTCGCCGGCGAGTGTTTCGTCTTCGACGGGCGCGTGTCGCTCGCCGCGGATGGAACGGCAGGCAGCTACCGCCTTTGTGGAAGCTGCGGCCAGCCGACGCCGAAAGGCGCGGGGGATGTTGGAGTTTGCTGCGCCGTTAGGAGGCAGGAGAGTTGAAGCGGTCCTCGCCGCGCTGTCCGCAGACGACGCGGCGAGGCCGGAGCGGTGGCGCGCGGGGAACGCGCCGACGCCGCAAGGTCAATCAGCCGGCGTGGGACTTGGACGCGAAATGCCGCGAAAACGAGCCATTGTCTCGGAACACCGGCGGCGTGCCGGTGCAATGGGCGCTCAGCGTCCATGGCAAGCAACCGGCGCTGTCTCGCTGAAACCAAGGCAGATTGCCCACCACCGAGGACAGGGTCCACAGCGTCACCGCATGCCCCACCTGCGCCGATGGATTGGCAACCGCGCCTTGCGGCAGCGATGCCGCGCCGACGCCAAGACCCACCGCCAACGCGCCCGCCAGCATGTGCTTCTTCATCTTCATTTCGTTTCCTCCTTTGGTTTGGATCGGCCACGAGGCCGACATGAATGTGAAGTGCGAGGCGCACGATACCGCCCGCGGACATTAGGAAAATAGGGACATTTGCTCGATTCCGCGTAGGAGATTGCCGCGGTTTGCCCAACGGTTGCCGGCGGTTCGCGTTCGCAACGCTGGAGCGGGCGTGCGAGCGCGGCAAGGCCCGGTCAGCGCACCAGCGGCGCGAGCGTCTCCCAGACGTTCTCCAGCAGCTTCTCCTGGGCCTCGGCGTTGGGGTGGGTGCCGTCGCGCTGCATCAGTTTCGGGTCCGTGGCCACGCCGTCGAGCAGGAAGGGCACCAGCGCCGCGCCGGTGGCTTCGGCCACCTCGGCGTAGGCCGCGTGGAACGCCTCCGTATACCGCGGCCCGTAGTTCGGGTGGATGCGCATTCCGGCCAACACCGGCACGGCGCCGCCGGCCTGCGCGGCTTCAACCATCGCTCGGAGGTTCGCCCGGATGGCGGCCACCGGGAGGCCTCGCAAGCCGTCGTTGCCGCCCAGCTCGATGATGACGATGTGCGGCCGGTGTTCCTTCAACAAGGCGCCGAGGCGCGCCAAGCCGCCGGTGGTGGTGTCGCCGCTTGCGCTCGCGTTCACCACCCGGTGGCCCGCGCCTAGGCGCTTGCGGAGCAGATGCACCCAGCCGCGTTCCAAGGCGAAGCCGTAGCCGGCGCTGATGCTGTCGCCCAACACGAGCACCGTTCGCGGCGGCTCCGTCTCGGCGATCGCCGCGGGACGCTCTTCGTCTGCGGCGGCCGGCGTTCCGCAAACCACGCTTGCGACCGCCCACAAGGTGGACAACGGCCGCGCCGCCCGTTGCCGGCGGCGGCAGCGGCGGCAGCCGGGGCGGCGGCCGGGGCGATTGAATACGGCAAGCCGCACTGCTAGGGTGCGCTTCCACGAGCGCTGGCTCTTCCGTTGCCACCGGCGAGCGCCTGCGGGCGGGCCGGTGCGCAAGATGGCGCGTTGCGCCTTTGCTTTGCTGGAAGAGCCCACGCAACAGGCCGAGCAATCCAAGTGTCAACACCCATACTGCGCGCCAACGGCGTGATCAAGCGGGTACCCACCGCGGCGGGCGAACTCACCATTCTGGAGGACGTGGACGTCAGGGTCGAGCCGGGAGCGCAGTTGGCCGTTGTCGGCGAATCCGGCTCCGGCAAGACCACGTTGCTGGGCATTCTGGCCGGGTTGGATCTTCCCAGCGCCGGCGACGTGTGGCTCGACGGCGCCGAAATCACGGCGCTGGGCGAAGAGCACCGCGCCCGCGTGCGGGGCCGCTCGGTCGGTTTCGTGTTCCAGTCCTTCCAGCTCATCGACAGCCTCACCGCCTTGGAAAACGTGATGCTGCCGTTGGAACTGCGCGGCGACCGCAGCGCCCGTCGCGGTGCGGCGGACTTCCTTGCCCGGGTGGGATTGGCGGCGCGCACCACCCATTACCCGCGGCAGCTCTCCGGCGGCGAGCAACAGCGCGTGGCCATCGCCCGCGCCTTCGCCTCGCAGCCGAAGATCCTGTTTGCGGACGAGCCGACGGGGAACTTGGACACGCGCACGGGCGCAAGAGTGGCGGATTTGTTGTTCGAGCTCAACCGCGAAGCCGCTACCACGCTGGTGCTGGTCACCCATGATGCGGCCTTGGCGGCGCGTTGCGGGGCGACGCTGGTGTTGGCCGCGGGACGGGTGGTGGCGTGAACCACGCGGCGTTGGCTTGCAGGCCCAAGTGGCCGCTCGCGGTGCGGCAAGACCTTTCCCGCGCCGGAAGAAGCGGCGCATGACGCTCTCCCTCGTGCTGCGCTTCGCGGTGCGGGATTGGCGCGCCGGCGAGTTGCGCCTGCTGTTCGCGGCGTTGCTGTTGGCCGTTGGCGCGGTGTCCGCGGTCAGCTTGTTCGTGGATCGGCTGCAGCGCGCGCTGGTGGCGGAATCCACCAGCCTTCTCGGCGCCGACCGCGTCATCGACTCGTCGCAGGAGATCCCCGAACGCTTCCGCGAGCTGGCCCGCGCCGAAGGCTTGGCGCTGGTGGACATCCTGTCGTTTCCGTCCATGGTGTCGGCCGCATCGGCCAGCGGTCGCGCCGACGGGCGCAACCAGCTTGCGAGCGTCAAGGCGGTGACGGCCGGCTATCCCCTGCGCGGCGTGTTGCGCGTGGCGGACGAGCCCTTCGGCGCGAGCCGCGTCACCGGCACCGTGCCGGCGGTTGGCGAAGCGTGGCTGGATTCGCGCTTGTTTCCCGCGCTTGGAATCGCCGTGGGCGACCGCGTGGTCGTGGGCTACGCCGCGTTCACGGCAACCGCCGTTCTCGTCGCGGAGCCGGACCGCGGCGGCGGCTTCGCGGAAATGGCGGCGCCGCGCCTGTTGATGCGCGCGGAGGACGTGCCGCAAACGCGCGTCGTCCAACCGGGCAGCCGCATCGGTTACCGCTTGGGCATCGCCGGCGAGGACGATCGCTTGGCGGCGCTGCGCGAGGCCATCGCGTCCGACCTCCCTCCGAACTACCGCTGGCGCAGCATTCGCGACACCGAGGCGCGCATCCGCCAAGCGTTGGAACGGGCGGAGAGCTTTCTGCTGCTCGGCGGGCTGTTGGCGGTGCTGCTGGCCGGCATCGCCGTGGCTTTGAGCGCCAACCGCTACGCCCGCCGCCATTTCGACCATGTGGGGGTGCTGAAGACGCTCGGCGCCACGCCGAGGGACGTTCAGTGGGGCTACACCGGCGTCTTGCTTGTGATCGGTATCGCCGGCGCCGCGCTCGGCCTCGTGCTGGGCGCTCTGGTGCATTGGGCCATCATCTTCGCGCTGCGCGGATTTTTGCCCGTGGAACTGCCGGCGCCGGGGGCGCGGGCGTTGTACGTGGGCTTGGTCACGGGCTGCATCTGCTTGTTGGCGTTCGCCTTGCCGCCGCTCGTGGCGTTGCGCAAGGTCTCGCCGATGCGCGTGATGCGGCGCGACCTTGCGCCGACCGCGGGGTCGGCGCTCACCTACGCGTTCGCCGCGGTCGGCGGCTTGGCCTTGCTCGTTTGGTACAGCGGCAGCTTCTTTCTCACTTTCTGGGCGTTGGCGGGCGGCGCCTTGGCGGGCGGGGTGTTCGCGGCGTTGGCGCTGGTGCTGCTGTACGGCGGCCGCGTGGTGGGGATGCAGGCGCGCAGCGTGTGGCGCCTGGCGCTCGCCGGGTTGCAGCGCCGCTATCGGGAGAACGTCGGGCAAATCATGATCTTCGGCTTCGCCATCATGCTGCTGCTGGTCATGGTGCTGGTGCGCACCGCGCTCATCGACGAGTGGCGGGCGCAGATTCCGGAGGACACGCCCACCCACTTCGTAATGAACGTGGCGCGCGAGGAAGCCGACGCCGTGCGGCGGTTGCTAGCGGCGAACACGGGCTTCCGAGGCGAGTTGTCCGCCATGGTGCGCGGACGCATTTCCGCCGTGAACGACATGCCGGCGGTCGATTGGTGGCGCAGCAACCGGTCCGGTGACCGGCGCCCCGGCCCGGGCATTCGCGGCGAGCGAATGCTCACGGTCTTGGCGGATTTGCCGGACCGCAACGTGGTGGTGGAGGGGGCGTGGTGGACGCGGACGCCGGAGGCGCCGTCGGTCTCCCTGGACGAGGAGTACGCGCGCCATCTGGGTCTCTCCCTGGGCGACGCCATCTCTTTCGACATTGGCGGCCTTCCCCTCACGGCGACCGTGACCAGCTTGCGCCGGGTGGATTGGGGCCGGGTGGATTGGGAAAGCATGCAGCTCAATTTCTTCATCATCTTTTCGCCGCAGTCGCTGCAAGGACTTCCGGCCACCTACGCGACCAGCTTTCGTCTGCCGCCCGAGGACAAGCCGTTCTTGAACCGGCTGCTCTCGGCGCATCCCACCATCACCGTCATCGAGGTGGATGCGGTCATCGCGCAGGTGCGCCGCATCGTCGCCCGCGTCACCCAAGCGGTGGAACTGGTGCTCTACCTGATCCTCGCGGCCGGGACGCTGGTGCTCATCGCCTCCATCCAATCAAGCCGCGATCAGCGGTTGCGGGAACACGCGCTGCTGCGCGCCTTGGGGGGAACGCGCAAGCTCATCAGCGGCGCCTTGTTGGCCGAATTCGCCGTGCTCGGCGCGTTCGCCGGCATTGTCGCGGCCCTGGGCGCGGAGATCACGGCGTGGACGCTCAACACCGAGGTGTTCGAGCTCTCCGCGCGCTTGCATCCGTGGCTTTGGGCCGGCGGTCCGGCCTTGGGGGTGGCGGTGATCGCCGTCGTCGGCTATCTCAGCACGCGCAAACTGGTGGCGTCGCCACCTATTGCGGTGCTGCGGGAAGTTTAGAAGGCTGCGCCTTCCCTCGTTCCGATCCGCGCCGCGCGACCGGCCGCACCATGACGACTGGCGGGCGCGGATGACAACTGCCACGCCCTCGCGGCAAACGGGGTGCGAACGCCGCGGGCGTTGGCGCGCTGTCCTGCCGGGCGCGTCCTTGGCGCTGGCGTTGGCGTCGCTGTTCTTGTTCGCCGGCGAGCGCGGCTATTTTCACCAAGACCATTTCGTCGACTGGGTCTCCGCGCGCGCCATGGCGCAAGCCGCCGGATTGACCATGGTGCGCGGCTTCGCGGTGCAGGTGGTGCAAACCAGACGCGGCCGGGACGGCGCGCTCAAACGGACCAACCTGTACCAGCGCTATCCGGTTGCGGCCTACGCCTTGGTCAAGTTCGTCACGGCGCCGTTCGCTGACTCGCTCGGCGCGCAGATACAGATGGCGCGCTTGCTGATGCTGGCGTTCCTGGCCGCGGCCGCGGTGTTGGCGTACTGCGCGTTGACGCGGCTGACCGGCAGCCGGTGGATAGCCCTCGGCGCCACGCTGTTGGCGTTCTCGTCCTACCGGATGCTCAACACCGGGCCGATGATCAGCAACGAGGGCAGCGTCGGCTTGTGCGCCGTGTTGCTGGTGTTCCACGGCATGGTGGTGTTCGCGCAGGGCGGACGCTTCGCGGCGTTGCTTGTCAAGACGTGCGTGGCGCTCCTCTTCAGCTGGCATGTCTATGGCCTGTTGTTGGCGGGCGTTGCCATCGGGTTCGCGGGCGATCTGTTGCGGGCGTGGCGGGCGCGGCCCGTTCGCGGCGCAAGTGGCGCAAGTGTGAAAACGAGGGCGTTGCGCGCCGTGCGTGCGCTGGGGACGGCGCTGCGCGGTCGGCACATGTTGTTGGGGCTCGTCGCCTTGTTGTTCGGCAGCGGCGTGTTGGCGTACAACTTCGGCGGCGAAGTGGCGGCGTTGGGCGGCGAGAGAACCTTTGCGGAACTCCCCCTGACGGGATCCATCGCGCGCCGCTTGGGACGGGACGCCGGCTTCAACGCCCACAAGGAGTGGTTCCTCGCGTGGCCGACGTTCCTCGAGTTGCAGTTGCACCGCCTCGGCGGGTTGGCCGTGCCCTACGCCGTTCCGGCGCTGCCGACGACTTGGAACGACCAACCGGACGCCAGGGTTCCGGCCGGCGGCGTCCTCGTTTGGGTGGGGGCGCTGGCGCTTGCGGGAAGCCTCTTGGCGGTGTGGTTCGCGCGCGCTCATCGGGCGCTGTTCGCCACCTTGGTGCTGTCCGGGTTTTGTTGGACGCTGCCGATGCGCCACATGACCGCGGACCCGGAACACACCTTCGAGACCGTGTTCTGGCTGGGCGTGCCGTTGGTGCTGTTCGCGTCGCTTCTTGGCGGCGTCCGCGCCGCGTGGCGTGGCGCCGGTTGGCGCCTCTCGGCGCGGTGGCAACGCGGTGCCGCATGGGGCGCGTGCGTCTGCGCGGTGGCGGTGTTCGTCTCGTCAAGCGCGCGCATGGGCGGCGCCGACCGCGACGCCGCTTTCGCCCGCCGTCAACATGCCGTGATGGCCGAGTTCGACGCCGTCCGCCGCCATGTGCTCGGCCGCGATGTCCTGGTGGCGATCCATCGCGACGCCATGTTGCGCCTCGGGGCGCAGCGCTACGCTTTCTGGTACTACCTGTCCGGCAGCGTGCTGCAGTACGACGCCAGCCCGGGCGGCGCCGAACGGCAGGCGGACTTTGTGCTCAGCCGCACGCGCGTGCCGAGCGAATCCTTGTTGACGCCCGAGCACCGGTTCGTCTATTTGTACGACTCGGTCGCCGCGGTCGATGCGATCACGGACGCGCACCGCCGACAGTACCGAGCCCTCGCAGCGGCCGTGCCGGCGGCGCGGTCAACCTTCGCCATCCACTTGCGCGACGACCACGTCTTCTTTGCGAAAGACGCCTGCTCCGAAGCGGAGACCGCGGGACGCTTTTTCCTCCACGTCACGCCGGTGTCGGCCGGCGATTGGACGCCGTCCGCTCGCCGGCGTGGCTTCGACAACTTGGACTTCTGGTTCGGCGAGCACGGCGTGCGGTTCGACGGCAAGTGCCTGGCCGCGGTGCCGCTGCCCGGCTACCAAGTGGCGTCCGTGCGCGCCGGGCGCATGGCGAGCGACGCGGGTCCGGTGGTTTGGCGGACGGCTTTCCGCACCCCGGCGGGCGCGCAGGCGCTGCGCGACTGGCGCGACCGGCCGGGCAGGCCGATGGCGCGCACGGTCTTCGACATCGGGTTGGCGGACGCCGCGGGCGTGCTGACCTTCGCGCGCGATCCGTGCGCGGCGGAGGATGTGGGAGCGCGGTTCTTCCTGCACGTCTTCCCTCGCGATCGCGACGACTTGCCGCCGCGTCGCCGCCGCGCCGGTTTCGACAACTTGGACTTCCGCTTCGACGACCGCGGCGCCATGCTGGACGGCGGCTGCGTGGCCGCCGTGCCGCTGCCCGATTACGACGTGGCGCGCGTGTACACCGGGCAATGGACGGCCGACGGCCCGTTGTGGCAAGTGGAGTTCGCGCCCGACCATTGAAGATGCCACTGCTGACGGAGGGCGCGACCGAGCGCGTCAGAGCGCGCGCTCCACGGCCTTGCGCCAAGCGGCGGCCCACGTCAGGCGCGTGGCGTCGTCAACCGTGGCTGAGAACCTGCGCGCCGGCGCGTGCAGGTTCCACTGCTGCGCAACCGCGCGCGGATCGGCGCCGACGCCGGCGCCGGTCGCCGCCAAGAGAGCGGCCCCGACGGCGGTGGTTTCGGTGTTCGCCGGACGCGCCACCGCGATCCCCGTCGCGTCGGCCAGGAACTGGCAGAACCAGTCGTTTGCGACCATGCCGCCATCAACGCGCAGGTCGCGCGCGGGCAGTCCGTCCTCCGCCGCCGCGGCAAGGAGATCCGCGGTTTGAAAGGCGACGCTCTTCAGCGTGGCGGTGACGATCTCGTCGACGCCGGTGTCCAACGTGAGCCCGGTCACCAAGCCGCGCGCGTCCGGTCGCCAATGGGGCGCGCCGAGGCCGGTGAACGCCGGCACCACGAACACGCCGCCGGTGTCCCCGTCGATGCGGCGGGCCGCGGCCTCGGTGTCGGCGGCGCGGGCGATCAAGCCGAGTTTGTCGCGCAGCCACTTGATGGCGACGCCGGCGTTGAAGACGCTTCCCTCCAGCGCGTAGGTCGTCTGGCCGCCGAGGCGGTAGCCCACCGTGGTCAACAAACGGGCCGCCGAAGCAACCCGTTGCCCGCCGGTGTTGGCGATCAGGAAGCAACCCGTGCCGAACGTGCATTTCGTTTGGCCGCGCTCGAAACATGCCTGTCCCAACAACGCCGCTTGTTGATCGCCGGCCACGCCCACGAGCGGAATCGGCGCGCCGAACCACTCCGCGTCCGCCACGCCGAAGTCGTCCACGCAGTCCAGCACCGTCGGCAGAACCGCGGACGGCACGGCGAAGTAGTCGAGCAGGCGCTCGCTCCATGCCTGGTCTCCTATGTCGAACAGTTGCGTGCGGGCAGCGTTGGTCGCGTCCGTCACATGCCGCCGGCCTTTTGTCAGCCGCCAGACGAGGAAGCTGTCCACGGTGCCGAAGCGCAGCGCGCCGCGCAGCGCGCGGGCGCCGTTGTCGCCTTGTTCGAGCAGCCAAGCGAGTTTCGTGCTGGAGAAGTAGGGGTCCGGCAACAGGCCGGTGACGGCGGACAGCTCGGCTTCCATTCCGTCCGCCCGCGCCCGCTCGCAGCGCGCCGCCGTGCGCCGGTCCTGCCACGAGATGGCGTTGCCGGTCGTCGCGCCCGTCCGGGCGTCCCACAGCAAGGTGGTTTCGCGCTGGTTGGTGATGCCAATGGCCGCGATGCTCCTGGCGGCCACGCCGGCCGCGGCGATGGCGTCGCGGCCGGCGGCAAGCACGCCGCGCCACAGCGCTTCGGCGTCCTGCTCCACCCAGCCGTCGCGGGGAAACAACTGGTCAACAGGGTGTTGGGCGCTGGCGATGGCGCGTCCTTCGGCGTCGAACACGATGGCGCGGGAACTCGAAGTGCCCTGGTCGATGGCCAGCAGGTGCGTCATTGCGTCCCTCGGCGGCGTGTGGCGCGGCGCCGCCCGGAGGGGGCGGGCGGGGGCGGCGGCGGTTTGGTGGCCGAGGTCAATCCGGTGCCACGGCGTCCCGATAGTTCTTGCGCAGCGCGGCGGGTTGATCCGGTTTGCACAGAAAGCAGTTTCCCACGGCTAGACAATCGATGTCCGTGCCCATGAAGCACCGGAAGGCGTCTGTTGGCGAGCGGACGATGGGTTCGCCGCGGATGTTGAAACTGGTGTTCACCAGCACCGGGCAGCCGGTGCGCTCCCGGAACGCTTCCAAGAGGGCGTGGTAGCGCGGATTCGTGTCGGCATGCACGGTCTGAATGCGCGCCGAGTAGTCCACGTGCGTCACCGCGGGGATCTCCGACCGCGGCGCTTGCAGTTGCTCCAACCCGGCCAGACGCTCCTGCGCGGCGGACAGGCGCCGGCGTCGTTCGGGGCGCACGTCGGCCACCAGCAGCATGTAGGGACTGTCGCGGTCCAACTCGAACCACGCCGCCACCTCGTCGCGCAGCACGCTCGGCGCGAACGGGCGGAAGGATTCGCGGAACTTCACCTTCAGGTTCAGCGTGCGCTGCATCTCGGCGCAGCGCGGGTCGGCAAGGATGGAGCGGTTGCCGAGCGCGCGCGGGCCGAACTCCATGCGGCCTTGAAACCAACCGACGGTCTTTCCGGCGTCCAGCGCCGCCGCGGTGGTGGCGATGAGCTCGGCGTCCGTCAAGGTCTCGAAATTGGCCCCGGCGCTTTCGAGTTCGGCGCAAATGGCCGCCTCGGCAAAGGCGGGGCCAAGCAAAGCGCCGCGCATGGCGTCGGCGCCGTTGCCGTTGGCTGGGCGCGGCGCGCCGAGCAGCCGGTGGCTCGCCAGCAGCGCCGCGCCGAGGGCGCCGCCGGCGTCTCCCGCCGCGGGCTGCACCCAGATGTCGTCGAATTGGCCGTCGCGCAGCACCTTGCCATTCGCCACGCAATTCAACGCGACGCCGCCGGCCAGGCAGAGGCGACGCCGACCGGTCTCCTTGCGCAGCGAGCGCGTGAGGCGCAGCGCCGCCTCTTCAACCACGGCCTGCGCGGACGCGGCCATGTCCATGTGGCGCTGCGTCAACGGTTCGTCCTGGCGGCGCGGCGGACAGCCGAACAAGGCGTCGAAGCGCCGGTTGGTCATGGTGAGGCCGGTGCAGTAGTCGAAGTAGCCGAGGTCCAGGCGAAAGCTGCCGTCCGGCTTCAGATCGATGAGGTGGTCGAGAATGCGCGTGGCGAACTTCGGTTCGCCGTAGGGCGCGAGGCCCATCAGCTTGTACTCGCCGGAGTTCACCTTGAAGCCGGCGTGGTAGGTGAACGCCGAGTAGAGCAAGCCGAGGGAGTGCGGAAAGTGGATTTCGCGGACGATCTCCAGCTCGGCCCCGTCGCCGAGGGCCGCCGTGGCGGTGGCCCACTCGCCCACGCCGTCCAAGGTGAGCACCGCCGCGTCTGGAAACGGCGACGGGTAGAACGCGCTCGCGGCATGCGATTGATGGTGCTCGGCGAAGAGCAGCTTGGCGTCCCAATCCTCGTTCGGCGCCAGCGCCTCCAGCTCGCGCCGCAAGAGGCCCTTCTGGAACAGCTTTTCCTTGATCCACACCGGCGCCGCCTGCCGGAACGAGGTGAAGCCGCGCGGCGCGAACGCCGCGGCGGTCTCCAGCAGGCGCTCGAACTTGAGAAACGGCTTGTCGTAGAACGCCACCCGGTCCAGCTCCTGCGGCGCAAGTCCGGCGTCTTCCAAGCACCAGCGAATGGCGTTGGCGGGATAGTCCGAATCGTGCTTGCGCCGGGTGAAACGCTCCTCTTGGGCGGCGGCGGCAATGCGTCCGTCCACCACCAGCGCCGCGGCGCTGTCGTGGTAGAAGGCGGAAACGCCAAGGACGCGCACGGCTAACCGCTGGATTTGGCGGCGGAGGTAGGCATCCGACGCACCATAACGCGGCCTGCGGGCCTGTCAAGGAGCGGCGCTGCGGCGTTTGGCGGCGTTTGGCGGAAGGTCGGTTTTCGGCGCGGACACACGGGGCGCGCGCCGAGTTTTCCACAAGGCATGGACTACAAGATGTGGGAAACCAGTTCATAACGATTGTGCGACCGCCATAGCGCCTGCCTACCACAGTCAACGCACAGGTTTTCCCCTGTTGGCGGCTGGCGGGGAAGCCGCCGGGCGCATGGTGGAGAAAATTGTTGCAAAGCCCGGTAAACGGCGTATATAGTTCTTCGCAGCCCAGCCATCGCCTACATGTTGGGGTGAGGCTTGGCAAGCGCTTTGGGGTTCGAGGAGGGAGCGTGTAGCGCTCGCGCACGGCCAGCACGCCGCGCTCGCCACGGCTTGGCCTTGCGGCCAAACCGCCCCGTTGGCAGCGCCGCCAAGCCCTAGGTGTTGTGCTGGATGTAATGTCAGTTTTCGGGCAGGATAACCATGCCTGCCCGCCGTTGGAAGCACGCAATCATGCCGGAAAGCACACCCATCGCCCATGCCAACACTACGCCGCCGCTGGTCGCGCCGCCGCCGTTGTCGCCGTCCATGCTCGCCACGGCGCCGGGCACGTTGCGCGTCATCAAGCGCAACGGCGCCGTCGTTCCCTACACGGACGACAAGATCCAAGTGGCGCTCACCAAGGCGTTCTTGGCGGTGGAGGGGGGGTCGGCCGCCGCCTCGCCGCGCATCCGCGAACTGGTGGCGCGGCTGACGGAGCAAGTCACCGGCACCTTCGAGCGCCGCCTGCGTTCCGGCGGCACCATCCACATTGAAGAGATCCAGGACCAAGTGGAGCTGGCGCTCATGCGCGACGGCCAGCACCGCGTGGCGCGGGACTATGTGCTCTACCGCGAGGAACGCGCCAAGGTGCGCGCCGCGAACGCCGCCGCTGCCGCCGAAGCGCCACTTGAAGCCACGCAAATCCATGTGCTCACCGAGGATGGCGGCCGCGAACCCCTGGACATGCGCCGCGTGCGGCGGATGGTGGCGGACGCCTGCCGCGACCTCACCGATGTGGACGCCGAGCGCATCATTGGCGAAGCGCTGGCCAACATGTACGACGGCATCGCCGCCAAGGACGTCGCCACCTGCCTCACCATGACGGCGCGGGCGCTGGTGGAGGAAGAACCCAACTACACCTACGTGACGGCGCGTCTGCTGCTCGACAGCTTCCGCACCGAAGCCCTCACCTTCCTCGGCGTCCGCGGCGCCGCCACCGTCGGCGGTTTGGCGCAGGCGACGGAGGAGGAGATGACGCCCCTCTACGCCAAGGCGCTGGAGGCGTTCGTGCGCCGCGGCGTGGAGTTGGAACTCCTCGCCCCGGAGCTCCAGCATTTCAACTTGGAGCGTCTCGGCAAGGCGATCAAGCCGAAGCGCGACCGGCAATTCACCTACCTTGGCCTGCAAACGCTCTACGACCGCTACTTCCTTCACTCGAACGGTGTTCGCTTCGAGTTGCCGCAGGTGTTCTTCATGCGCGTGGCGATGGGGCTCGCCATCCAAGAGGACGACCGCGAGGCCCGCGCCATCGAGTTCTACGATCTCCTCTCCTCCTTCGACTACATGAGCTCCACGCCGACGTTGTTCAACGCCGGCACCATGCGCTCGCAACTCTCGTCGTGCTTCCTCACCACGGTTTCGGACGATTTGGACGGCATCTACAGCGCCATCCGCGACAACGCGCTGCTCTCCAAGTGGGCCGGCGGCCTCGGCAACGATTGGACGCCGGTGCGCGCCCTCGGCGCCTACATCAAAGGCACCAACGGCAAGTCGCAGGGGGTGGTGCCGTTCTTGAAGGTGGTGAACGACACCGCGGTGGCGGTGAACCAAGGCGGCAAACGCAAAGGCGCGGTGTGCTCGTACTTGGAAACGTGGCACTTGGACATCGAGGAGTTCTTGGAGCTGCGCAAGAACACCGGCGACGACCGGCGCCGCACGCACGACATGAACACGGCCAACTGGGTGCCGGACCTGTTCATGAAGCGTGTCTTCGAAGACGGCGACTGGACGCTGCTTTCGCCCAACGAAGTGCCGGACCTGCACGATCTCTACGGCGCGGCCTTCGAGCGGCGGTACACGGCGTACGAGCGCCAGGCGGCGGCCGGCAAGCTGCTTTCCAAGCGCCTGAAAGCCCGCGAACTGTGGCGCAAGATGCTCTCCATGCTGTTCGAGACCGGGCATCCGTGGATCACGTTCAAGGACGCCTGCAACGTGCGCTCGCCGCAGCAACATGTGGGCGTGGTGCATTCCTCCAACCTTTGCACCGAGATCACGCTGAACACGTCCAAGGACGAGATCGCCGTGTGCAACTTGGGTTCGGTGAACTTGGCGCGGCACATCGCGCCGGCCAAGGCTGGAGCGAAGGACGGTCCCCACCAGCTGGACACCAAGAAGCTGCGCAAGACCGTGCGCACCGCCCTGCGCATGCTGGACAACGTGATCGACATCAACTACTACGCGACGCAGCAGGCGCGCACCTCCAACCTGCGCCATCGGCCGGTGGGGCTTGGATTGATGGGCTTTCAGGACGCCCTGTTCAAGCTGCGCATTCCCTACGGCTCGGACGCCGCGGTGGAGTTCGCCGACCGCTCGATGGAGGCGCTTTCCCACTACGCCATCGACGCCTCCTCCCGCCTCGCCAAGGAGCGCGGCAGCTACGCCAGCTTCGAGGGTTCGCTGTGGAGCCGCGGCGTTCTGCCCATCGACTCTTTGCGGCGCCTCAAGGACGAGCGCGGCGCGGACTACTTGGAGGTGGATGCGAGTGCGAGCTTGGATTGGCGCAAGCTGCGCGCCCGGGTGCGCGAACGCGGCATGCGCAACTCCAACGTGATGGCCATCGCGCCCACGGCCACCATCGCCAACATCGTCGGCGTCGCTCAGTCCATCGAGCCGACCTACCAGAACCTGTATGTGAAATCCAACCTGTCCGGCGAGTTCACCGTGGTCAACCCGTTCATGGTGCGCGACCTGAAGCGCCTCGGCCTGTGGGACAAGGTGATGGTGAACGACCTCAAATACTACGATGGCAGCCTCGCCCCCATCGACCGCGTTCCGCCCGAATTCAAGGCGCTGTACGCCACCGCCTTCGAGGTGGAGCCGCGCTGGCTGGTGGACGCCGCGGCCCGCCGCCAGAAGTGGATCGACCAAGCGCAATCGCTGAACATCTACATCGCCGAGGCCTCCGGCAAGAAGCTGGACATCACCTACCGCATGGCGTGGCTGCGCGGCCTGAAAACCACCTACTACCTGCGCGCGCTCGGCGCCACCAGCGCCGAGAAGTCCACGCTGGAGAAGTCGGGCGCGTTGAACGCCGTGGCCACGGCGGCACAACCATCGGCCGCAACGGCTGCCGCCTCCGACGCAACGCTCGGTGCGCCGGCCGCCGTGCCGGCGGCCTGCTCCATTGACGAACCCGACTGCGAAGTGTGCCAGTAGGATTGAAACGGCCTGATCGAGCGATGGAGCGCACTGTTCAACAATGCCCAGCGGTGGACCGGCAGGCGCTTGCCGTCCTCTTCATCGCCGGCGACGCCAGAGCCGAATTGCCCAACCTGCCGGAGGCGAGCATCGACCTCAGCTTCTGGTCGCCGCCCTACTACGTCGGCAAGTCCTACGAACGCCACCTTTCTTTCGATGACTGGCGCGAACTCCTGCGCGACGTGATCCGCGGCCACAGCCGGGTCGTCAAGCCCGGCGGTTTCTTGGTCGTCAACATCGGCGACATCCTGTGCTTTCCCGACGCCTCCATGCCCAAGTTCCAAGCAAACAACATGCGCCGCAAGAAAAGCTCCGTCACGCGAGAGCAGGTTCTTGCGGCGCGGGACGCCAACCCGCAAGCGACCCGTCATGAGCTTGCTGCCCTCTTGGGATGCAGCGAGCAGACCATTCAGCGGCGCTTGGAGCACCGATGACGCCGGTGCTTGTGCGAGAGACGCTCGACCCGGCAGAGGCCCCGTCGTCGTTGGCGGCGCTGGACAGTCGGGCGGAAGCAGCCCCCGCATGAGCAGGGCGGCAACCTTGCGAAGCGGGAGCATTGCAAGCAGACGGGCAATCGCTTCGACGCGACGACCATCGGTTTACGGTTGCTGGTGATAGAGAAATAGCAATGGTCGAATGGCTGTTTTCCGATCCGAAAGGACAATGGGCGTTGGTCGGCGTCGTTGTGGTGTTCATCCTGTTTGTGATGCGTTGGTTCTACAAGCACAAGAGCGAACACGACATCATCACCCATACCGTGAACGGTATGGAGAGTGGTATTGGCAACATCAACTTGAAACTCGACAAGCTGTTGTTCCACATTGCGGGACTTGGCTCCAGCAAGAGCCCATTGCGGCTTACCGATTTGGGGATGCGCGTGTCCGAAATGATAGATGCGCGAAGCATCGCGAAGGAACTCGCTCCTGCCATGGTCGACCAAATGAGGGGGTTGCCAGAATTCGACATCCAAGAACAATGCCATAGGCACTTCTTGGGTGCTGATCGCCGCCTGACAGAGGATCAGTGCGTTCGATTCAAGCAGTGCGCGTACAAGGAAGGACTTGAACTAGAGCACCTATACCTTGTTTGCGCCATCGAGCTGCGCGATGAACTGCTGAGAATGGTGCGAGAAGAAAGCGTCCAACGAAATCTGGACCTAGAGGGCTAATTTGCGCCGCTTGCATGAGACTGTAAGTTGCGTAACAAGGCAGCGTGGCGTTCGAGAGATACCGATTGAGGGCAACTGAGGAGGTTTGCATGTTGAGTTGGGAAGACTACGAAGACCAGGGCGACGTGATGCCGCCGGTGCTTGTGCGAGCGGCATCCGCCGCACCGGAGGCGTCGTCGTTGGCGGCGTTGGACAGTCGGGCGGAAGCGACGCCCGGCGTTGCCGCGACCTTCGTTGAAGACGTGCGAGCGGAACCCGCGCCGGTGCGGCCGCTGGTGCCGCCGCCGGCAGTCGCTGCTGCGCCGCTGGGCCTTGCGCCGGCGGTGCCGGCGCCAGCCAAAGCCGCTGCGGAGCACTTGGACCGCGAGGTTGAAATCGAGCCCGGCGAGCGCGTCACCGTGGATCAGAAGCGCATGATCAACTGCCGCGCCGATCTCAACCAGCTGGTGCCGTTCAAGTACGACTGGGCTTGGCAGAAGTACCTCGACGGCTGCGCCAACCACTGGATGCCGCAAGAGATCAACATGACGGCGGACGTGGCGTTGTGGAAATCCGACGAGGGGTTGTCGGACGACGAGCGCACCATCGTCAAACGCAGCCTCGGTTTCTTCTCCACCGCGGATTCGCTGGTGGCCAACAACTTGGTGCTCTCCGTCTACCGCCTCATCACCAACCCGGAGTGCCGGCAATACCTGCTGCGGCAAGCCTTCGAGGAAGCCATCCACACCCACGCCTACCAATACTGCATCGAGTCGCTGGGCATGGACGAAGGCGAGATTTTCAACATGTACCACGAGGTGCCGAGCGTCGCGCACAAGGCGTCCTGGGCGCTCAAGTACACCCGCGAACTGGCCGATCCCACCTTCCAAACCGGCACCGTGGAGACGGACCAGGCGCTGTTGAAGAACCTCATCGCCTACTACTGCGTGATGGAGGGCATCTTCTTCTACTGCGGTTTCACGCAGATTCTCTCCATGGGCCGCCGCAACAAGATGACGGGAACCTCCGAGCAATTCCAGTACATCCTGCGCGACGAATCCATGCATGTGAACTTCGGCATCGACGTGATCAACCAGATCAAGCTGGAGAACGAGCATCTGTGGGACACCGACATGCAGACGCTCGCCACGCGCATGATCTTGGAAGGTGCCGAACTGGAAACCCGCTACGCCCGCGACACCATGCCGCGCGGCGTGCTCGGCATGAACGCCAACACCATGGCCGAATACCTGCAATTCATCGCCAACCGCCGCCTCGCCCAGATCGGCCTCAACGAGCAGTTCCCGGGCGCAAAAAATCCGTTCCCGTGGATGTCCGAAATCATGGACTTAAAGAAAGAGAAAAACTTCTTCGAGACGCGGGTAACGGAGTACCAGACGGGCGGAGCGCTGAGCTGGGATTGAATTAGGATGAGCAGACACGATTTGGCGACCAATGTCGAACTTCCTCGCTTCTTCAATGTTGACGCGGCGGTAGACTACGCACACGGTCTCCTTAGGGGACGCAGGCATGAGTTCAAGGGCAGGGGCATCTTAGATCCTGTGGATTGGTTGAGCCCATCTACGCTCGCTGAAATGCTTGGACTGACCTACGAAGTCACGCCGCGAATACACTTGGATAGAGAGGATGGACGCGTAGCCCTCGGCCTGCTTGACCTTTCAAAACGAAGTGTCCTAGTTTCGGAGATAGGATTGGAGGCGGCGAGGTATACGGGAGCCCATGAGCTTGGCCACGCCTTGTACCACCAGGGTCGCGTCAGACAGCACTGGGAGAGGGAACTCGATCCCGCTGAGAAAGACCCACAAGAGCGCCAAGCTGACCAATTTGCCGCTAGGTTCCTAATGCCGAAGAGACTGTTGATTCGCCGACTGATGGAGAACTTCTTTGAGCCTCCCGTTCGGATAGACGAAAACTGGCTGTATTTCCTTCTAGGGGATCAGTTTGACCCAGATCCCAAAGAGCTCGACTTGGAGTACGCGTTGGCAAAAGCGAACAAAAACAATCGCGACCAGCAAATCATACCACTACATCAGCAATTCAAAGTGTCAAGAAAAGCAATGGCGATCAGACTGCAGGAGATCGGTGCATTAGTGTATCCCGTTACGTCGTACAGAACTGATCTTTGAGCTCTGGCTTAAACGTGCGTTCGATCATTTGCGGTCAGTTGGGGTAGAGAGTAGTGTCTACGACATTGACGGGCGATCTGCTGGATTTGGGGCAAGAGGTTGGCCATGTGGTAGAGGCTTCGGCCACATGCCAACGGTCCTCGGCCATCAATCTAGAAGATTCGGTGATGGTGTGTGAGCGCAACCAAACATTCATGGCTGGTTTGGCCGATGCGTCCGTAAAGCTCATCGTCACGTCTCCGCCCTACAACGTTGGCAAGTCCTACGAGCGCAAGTCGTCGCTTGCGGGCTATCTGGACGCCCAGCGGGAAGTGATCGCGCAGTGCGAGCGCGTGCTGCATCCGCAGGGTTCGATCTGCTGGCAGGTGGGCAACTACGTTTCTCGCGGAGAGATTGTGCCTTTGGACGCCGTGCTTTATCCCATTTTCAAGGAGCGAGGCTTGAAGCTCCGCAATCGCGTGATCTGGCACTTCGGCCACGGCCTGCATTGCAAGAAACGGCTCTCGGGCCGCTATGAAACCATCAACTGGTTTACGAAAGGCGACGACTACACGTTCCATCTGGACCCGATTCGCGTGCCGTCGAAGTATCCCGGCAAACGGCACTTCAAGGGGCCGAATGCCGGCAAACTCTCTGGGAATCCGAAGGGCAAGAATCCAGGCGATGTGTGGATGTTCCCGAACGTGAAGAGCAACCATGTGGAGAAGACGATTCACCCCTGCCAGTTCCCCGTCGAACTGGTGGAGCGGCTTGTGCTGTCGATGACCAATCCTGGCGACATCGTGCTGGATCCCCACATGGGCGTGGGTTCGTCCATCGTCGCGGCCCTGATGCATGGGCGCAAGGGCTACGGCTGCGACACCGTTGAGGCGTATGTCGCCATCGCGAGAGCGCGCGTGGCAGCGTTGCGGGCGGGCGCGCTCAAGACGCGGCCAATGGACAGGCCGATCTACGATCCGGCCAAGCCCAACGGTGGCCACTGACAGACCAAGCCATGAGAATCGTTGAACGCTACTCGCACTTGAATGGCGAGGAGTACCTGCTGGTTCACCGTCCGAATCAGTGGCGGGAGGTGCGCGATGTCATCGAGTCTGTCGATGCCCCCATGTGCCGAGACAAGGAATGCCGCGAGAAGTCGCGGCAGGGACAGATGCTGTATTCGCCTGAGTCGATGAATAAGGTCATTAAGACGGGCTTCAATGCGCGGGGCTGGCAAGAGCGCCGACAACCCTTCTTCGTCACCTCGGATGCGCGGACGCTCAAGCCCTGTTGGGCGTCGCGCCGTAAAGGCGCGCAGGCATGGCGGAACGAGAGCCGCGCCCAACCGCTTTGGGCGGCGCAACCGATGGCGATGCCGACGCTGTCTGGCAACGCCCGTGTCGGTGGTCAGCGGCCGTGCGCGAGGCCGTCCCGCAACTCCACCGTCGCCGGACTGACCGTCTTGAACCGCCCCGGAAACCGCTCTCGAACGCACCCGCGAGAGCGCGCCGACCTGCAGGGTGCGCCAGAGTGACTAAGGGCCGTGAACCGAATTGAAGATCTCCTCGATTTCTTCCACGCCCTTCGTGGCCCTTTTCAGGTTCCTCTCGAAGTCCTGTCCAATACACTGCCGCTTCGCGTTGACACTTAGCACGTCCATGTTACGCATGACGTGAGCGACAGATTCGATGACCGATGCTCCAATCAGGAGCGTGTCTTCCAAATCCTGTCTGAACTCCAACGACTCGCCTTCGTCCTTTACGAAACGCATTTCAACTACCAGCTCTCCGCTGGTGAAGTCAAAGAACGCACGGTGGCCGATTTCCCGAATGGGAGAATAGAGCCAATCACGGCGCTCTCGGATTTCAGAGAACTCCGTCCTTAGCCGCGTGAGCACACCATGCAGTTCTTCGTCATCCTCCAAACTCGCCAATAGTGGTCCCCAAGCAGAGTCCTCCAACTCCAACAACTCCTCGGCAAGGCGTTGCCCCGCCTGAGAGACGCCAGTATCCTCGCCCTGCTCGATGGACGCCAACACATCGGCGATGTCCTTCCTTGCGCTCTTCAGGCGCTCTGCGCTTGGCCGCATATTTCCTCCCAGCTACCCCAGCTACCCTTTGTTCCCGACATGCTGCCGGCGGGAAGCGCTTTCACTTCCCGATGCCGCAGGATGCCACTTGTGGGTTTCCCTTTCCTCTCTGTCGCAAGATTGCGGAGGCCCGACGCCGACCCCCTAAGAAGCCAACTGGAGAAAGGTTGATCATCAACGGATTGAACTTCCACAACCACTTTGGAGATGCTCCAAGCCAATACGTCGTATAAGCGCTCTGCCTTCGATTCCGGCATGTTCAACCACTGCCAAGTTCCCTCTGGCGCATCAGCCAGCTCGATGTGCCGTCCTGCTTGCTTGTGGAGGCGATCTTCTGGTTCACCTAGCTCGTGTTCGAACCGAGTAAGCAGTCTTCGATATAGATCGAGATCCCTATTCTGCCTCGCTGCAGCGAGCTGGCGTATGGCCAAGTCTTCCCGGCGAAGCGGCCCACAACTGCTCAAAATGAGCATCGCGGCGTTGCCGCGTTCCATCAAGCGACTTTTTTGACGTCTAGCCTTTCCCAATTCCTGGTCGAACACTGCTCTCGACTCGTCGATCAGGTTACGCTCAAGTGCGACAAATTCCGTTGGCGTCGCCACGCGAATCCAGCATTCGCAATCTCCCGCTGAAAGATGGCTGAAGTCGCCTAGTTGATCACCGATGCGAGACGCTGCTTGGAAGAACTCAGCACCGGCAACGATCACGCCCTCTCCAGATGCGAGATGCCGGCTAACTCCATCGGTGAGTAGTGTTGCCAACTCGCGATCCTCGGGATCATCTACGACGGTCAAAAGAGCCTGTCTATCGGCATGCCAGTCAACCCGGCCGGCAAGATAAAGCGTGGGGCTACTGCGAAAGGAGAGCAGCGGCAGCCGGAAGTGTAGTTGGTCGCCCATGTCCGACACCGGCATGTCGAAGCCACGCAAGACCACTTCGTCGTCAGCCATCGTTAGCAACCTCCTGCACGAGCCACTCGGTAGCCCTATCCGCCTCGGACACGCCCGGCGAAGTTACAATCGCGTAGTCTTGGATCCACTTGTCGATCTCACGCCTCTCGCTAGTTGGCAGCGGGCTTTGGTTCCAGAGCCAGCGGAGATAGCCATTGCGATTTCGCTCGGAGAGGCACACCGCCTGCAACTCGAGATGGCGAGGAGCTAGCTGGTGAGGGACGCGAACTTCCCATGTCCATGCGGGTGGCTCGTTCGGCTTGCGCATGACAGTAGCTTGTCCAGAGTTCTGCGGGTGCGTGCCGGCTGGTGCGTTCCCGCGCACGTAGTCGGCAATCGTCCCGTAGCGTGTGCCGATGTACGTCTCGAACGCGGAGCGCCAAGCGACCAAAGGCACATCGTGGGTCTTGAAGATGCCTCGCCGCCCGCTCTGGTCGAGCGGCGGGTCGGTGGCAATCTTGCCGAACCACATGCCGCCGCTGTCGAAGGGAGTGGCCCCTTTCGCATCGGGCGGCCAATCAACCCCTTCAATTTCGCTGAGCAGGAACACCACAAAGCCGAATCTCCTGTCCGCCCGCAAGGCGTAGAAGTAGTAGGGCCTGCCCGATATGCCAAGGCCGCGCTCCGCCCTCTGCGTACCTGCGGAAGCGGTCGGCACGGGCCACCTTCCCTTGATGGCATTCGTCAGCGGCTCGAACCAGCCCCCGCCATGATCGACGCGGCGTTGTCGCAACCCATGAACCAGAGTGCAATCCATGGTTGTGGAGTCTACAACGTCATGAGATCGACTTTGCAACTTGGCATCCGTTCTATTGGCAAACGCGGTGGCGGCCACGTCAATCGATTCGATTGCCTGCCGTTACGAGGCGCTCGTGGTCTTCGCCGCCAAAGACGTGGACGCCCCTTGCGCGGCGGCATGGCGGAACGAGAGCCGCGCCCAGCCGCTTTGGGCGGCGCAACCGATGGCGATGCCGACGCTGTCGGGCAACAGATCCGCGAGATCGCCGCTGCGGCCCGCCACGAACAATTGCGCGACCTCGATGGCCACGCCGAAGGCGAGCATCCAAAGCACGGCCGCCCACACGCACTGGGCCGGCGATGCGGCGGCGTGTCCGGCGCGTTCGACCGGCGCCGCCACAGCCGCACCGTCGCCGCTCTTGACAAACGCGCGCCCGGCCGCAGGCGTGGCGAGGCCGCCGCGGTTCCAAGGGAAGTGTGCTTGGAACAGCGCCGCGGTGAGGTAGGCGAAGGCGAAGATGTGCGCGATCACGCCGCTCATGCTGGCGACCATTCCCGTCGGATCCGGCGTCACGGCGACGCTCACGCAAATGGCCAGCGGCACCCAGAACGCCGCGAGCACGAGTGCCCTGCCAACGAAGCGCATCGTCGGCTCAAACAAGGTGACGGGGATCCACGTCGGCGTCGTAGTCCACACCGTCCAGCCCGAAGCCGAACAGCGCGAGGAACTGCTCTCGGAACCGCGCGAAATCGGCCAGTTCGGCGAGGTTGCCGGTGTGTGCCTGCGTGAAGCGGCGGCGCACCTCGGCCTGCACCGGCGCGGCCAGCTCCCGATCGTCCGCGCGCAGGCGACCCGCCTCGTCTGTGGGCATCGCCTCGCCGTAGAGACCGTCGCGGAACAGTCGGTCGATGTGTTCCACGCAGGATTCGTCGGTGCCTTGTTCCCGCATCACGCGCAACAGCAGCGACATGTAAAGAGGCACCACCGGTATTGCCGCGCTGGCTTGGCTGACGATGGCCTTGAGCACGGCCACCCGCGCTCGTCCGCCGATGTCCGCAAGCCGCGCCGAGATCGCCGCGCCGGCCCGGTCCACGTCGGCCTTGGCGCGTCCGAGCGTTCCTTCGCGGTAGATGCGCGCGGTGAGGTCGCTGCCGAGGTACGAGTAGGCCACGGTTTGGAAGCCGTTGGTCAACACGCCGGCCGCCCGCAGCGCGTCCACCCACAGTTCCCAATCCGCGCCGCCCATCACTTGCACGGTGGCCGCCGCTTCCTCCTCCGTCGCCGGTTCGAGCAGCACGTCGCGCACCTCGCCCTTGCCCACGTCCAGCGTCTTCACCGCCAACGGCTCGCCGAGGGGTTTGATGGCGGAACGATGCAGCGTGCCGCTTTGCGGATGCCGTCGCGCCGGCGCCGCCAAGCTGTAGACGAGCAGGTCGATTTGCCCGAGGTCGCGCCGTATCGCGCCGATCACCCGTTCGCGCGTGGCGTCCGAATACGCATCGCCGTCGATGGTCTTGGCGTACACACCCCGCCGCGCCGCGACGGCTTCGAACGCGCGGTTGTTGTACCAGCCCGCGGTGGCGGTTCGCGTGGGAGTCGGTTCCTTCTCGAGGGAAACGCCCACGGTGGCCGCTTGCCGGCCGAAGGCGGCGGCGATGCGCGACGCCAGTCCGAAGCCGCCGGAGCAACCGACCACCAAGGCGTTCCCGCCGCCGGCCGCGTCGCCTCGCTCCACGGCGGCGATCTGCCGCTCCACGTTGACGCGGCAGCCAATCGGGTGCGCGGTGGCGCAAATGAACCCGCGAATGCGCGGTTTGATGATCACCGGGCGGGTGCTAGCAGACAGTAGACGTCCGTGCGGCGCTTGGCGGGGTCGTCGTCCCAGTCGCCGTACACCTCCCAGTTCACGCCGGCGGGCGCGCGGTGGTGCTCTGTGCACCAATCGAACACGGCGCGATACACGTTCGGCAGCGCGTCGTACTCGCCGTAGTGGAACGTGTGCGCGGCTGTTCCGCCGGGCGTCTCGACGCCAACCACGTCGCCTTCGCCCGCGACGGGCGCGGCAACCTGCACCCCCACCTCCACGTCCATCAAGCCATCGGGCCGCGGCCGATACAACCACACGTTGTGTCCCGTGCCGGTGACGCCATGGGCGCGGACGAACGCCCAGAGGGCGTCCATCTTCGCCATCATCTTCGCCGGGATGTCGGCCATCGTCACCCGCCCGGTCACGACCACGAGAGGCTGCGGGTCCACATCCACCAAAACAATCGGATTCGCCATCGAGCTACCGTCTTGTCGCTTGGAGTAGCATTGCACGTCATCCAGTCGCGCCGCAACCAAGAGGTTGCCCCGGTTCCGCAATCGCGGCTTTCGGGCGCTGTTGCGCCGCGTGGCGGCCTGTGCGAAATCGCCGCATCGGGATGTGCGACATATGCCGTAGACAGCGCTGGCGGTGTCTTTCGAGAATGTCGCCATGGCGCTGCCCGAAACAACCCGACCCCGCCGCCGCCACGCGGCGCGCCGCCGCGCGACCGGCGCGTGCTATGGTGGCCGCCGCGCGCCGGCCGAACCCGTGCCGAACGCGACCAGGAGCAAGCGATGTCCGAAGCCAGTCCCGACCTCCACCCCCCTCTGGCCTTGCCTGCCGCGCCACCGCGGCGCGCCAAGGGCGTCTTGCGGCGCGGCCGCGTTGACGGCCGCCGCCCGGCGGCCGGTGCGCCATTCGTCGTCGACGAACCGTCCCACCCCCTCGATCCGCCCCTGGTGGATGTGCGCATCCCCGTGAAAGAGCCGCACGCCGCCGCCACGGCCTACTCGCGCATTAGCCTGCGGCACCGCTTCCCCCAAGCCCAGGTGGGCGACGACCTGCACATGCTGTTCTCCGAGCCCGGCAAGCCGAAGCGGAGCCGGCTGTCGCCGGACGTGTTGGTGGCGCTGGACGTGCCGCGCCGCGACACCCGCGCCGACTACGACGCGGACGTCCTCGGGCCGCCGGACTTCATTCTGGAAGTGCTGTCGCGGAGCACTTGGAAGCACGACGTGGGGCGCAAGCTGGACTGCTACCAGCGCCTCGGCGTGTGCGAGTGCCTGCTGTTCAACGCCACCGGCGAGGACCTGCCCGGAGCCGACAAGGAACTGTGGGGGTTTTCGCTGGCGCCCGGCAGCCGCGAGCCGCTCAGGGAGGTGGTGCTGCCGAACGGCGCGCGCGGCGTGTACAGCGCGGTCCTGGGGCTGGTGGCGTATGTGGCCGACCGGACGCCGCCGTCGGGGACGCGGGAGACCTGGGCGCTGACGATGCGCTGGCACGATCCAGCGACGGCGGCGGACATTCCCGACTACGAGCAGTCGCGGGCCGGCGAGGCGCGAGCCCGGGCCGAAGCGCGGGCGCAGCGAAGCATGGCGCAGGAGGAAAGAGTCAAGGCGCAGGAGGAAAGAGCCAAGGCGCTGGAGGAAAGAGCCAAGGCGCAGGAGGAAAGAGCCAAAGCGGAGGCGGAAAGAGTCAAGGCGCAGGAGGAAAGAGCCAAGGCGCAGGAGGCGAACGCTCGTGCGGAAGCGGAACGATCCCGTGCCGAAGCGGAACGAGCCCGCGCGGAGGCAAACCAGCGCAGGATCGCGGAACTGGAAGAGCAGCTTCGCCGATCGCGCGACGGGCCGTGAGACCATCTGGCCCGATGCCGCTCAATGGGCGATGGCGCGCCTCCGCTTGAGGCCGCGAACAAAAGTGCCGCACACCCGTTGCCCCAAGCAGCCAAGGCTGACAAGCGCCTGTGAATCAATGGAATACGAATACCAAGCCGTAGACCGGAAAGGCGAGGCCCTGCGGGGCACGTTGGAGGCGGCTTCCCCGGCCGACGTGGTGCGCGAACTCGCCCGCGAAGGCCGCACCGCCGTGCAGGTGAAGGAGCAGCGCCAGCGGTCCGTCGCGCCGATGTGGCGCCGGCGCCTGCGCGCCGCGGACTTGGTGGTGGCGTTCCGCGAGTTGGCGACGCTGCTCAGCTCCGGCGTCACGCTGGCGGACGCCGTGATCGCGCAAAGCCGCGGCAGCCGGCAACCGATCTTGGCCGCGGCGTTCGACGACATCGGCCAGGGGCTCCTGCGCGGCAAGGGGTTTGGCGAGGCGGTGCGGGAGTGCGGGTTGCCTTTGCCCCCATACGTGCATCAGCTCATCGAGGCCGGCGAATTGAGCGGCGAGCTGCCCCGCTCGCTGCGCGAAGCGGTGGAGCAGATGGAATACGACGAGCGGGTGGCGGCGGACATGCGCGGCGCGTTGACCTATCCGGCGATTCTCGTCGCCTCCGGCGTTGCCGCGGTGCTTATCGTTTTCGTGATCGTGGTGCCGAAGTTCTCGGACTTGCTGGAGCAAGGCAAGGACCTCCCTTTGCTCGCGAGCGTGGTCTTGGGCGCCGGCGTGTGGTTCAACGACAACGAGTGGCTGTTCGTTGGCCTTCTCGCGGCCTCGGCGCTTGGCGTCGCGGCGTTGTGGCGGAGCCAGCGCGCCCGCGCCAGCGTCACCAACGGCATTTCCACTTTGCCTGTGCTCGGCGCTTGGTTGGCGGAGACGGACACGGCGAAGTGGGCATCGGTCATGGCGGCGATGCTCTCCGCGCGCGTGGAGCTCATGGACGGATTGGCGTTGGCGGTGCGGAGCGTGCGCGTGTCGCGCCGCCGAGCGCGTCTGGAGCGGGCCACCGCGGATGTGAGAAGCGGATCCGCGCTGTCCGCGGCGCTGGAGAAGCACCACGCGCTCACGCCGGCCGGCTACAACGTGATCCGCGTTGGCGAAGAGTCCGGGCGGCTCGCGGAGATGATGCGCGCTTTGGCCAACCTCTATCAGGAAAACAGCGCCCGCCGCATGAAGCGCGTGCTCGCCCTGGTCGAGCCATTGGCCATCGTGTTGATCGGCGGGGTGTTGGGAACAATAATGATCGGCATCATTTTGGCGATAACGAGCGTCAATGAACTCGCGGACGCGGGCGCTGTCGGACGTGTTTAGCTTTCCTTAAAGCAGTGTTGACCTCACAGATGAGTCAAGTCCAGCGGCCGCGCCCGCAACGGATTCAGGAGATGCACCGGATGGATTGTTGTGCGCCGGCGCCGGGGCAAAACCGCCGCGCCGGCGGCTGGAGCTTGATGGAGTTGACGGTGGTGCTGGTCATCATCGGGCTGCTCGCCTCGCTCGTTGGCCCGCGCGTGCTGGGCTACTTGGAGCGCGGTCAAGTGGACGCCGCCAACATCCAGATGAAGCACATCAAGAGCGGTTTGCTCACCTACCGCATGGACGTTGGCGAGCTTCCCTCCACGGAGCAGGGCTTGGAAGCCCTGGTGAAGGCCCCGCCGGAGTTGGCGCGGTACTGGCGCGGGCCCTATCTGGAAGACGCGGTGCCGCTCGATCCGTGGCGCACGCCGTATCGGTACGAGCGTCGGGCGAACGCGGAGAGGGGCTACGTCCTCTACTCCCTTGGCGCGGACAAGAAGGCCGGCGGCGAAGGCAACGACGCGGACTTCGGCTTGTTGCCGGAGCAATCCTAGGCGGCGCCGGCGGCTCGCCAATGCGGTTTCCGCCCGCCGCAACACACCGTGCAACAGTGTCCAACTCCGGCTTCACACTGCTCGAACTGCTCGTTGTGCTGGTGCTCGGCGGTCTGCTTGTGGCGTTGGCGTTTCCCAATCTGCAACGGCTCTACGCCTCGGCGGCGCGAAACACCGAGCGGGATCGCATTCTCGACCAGATCGCGGCGCTCGGCCGCGAGTCGATGGCGCGCCGCCGCTCCTATTTCGTGGTCGACGCCGAGCGCGCCGACAACGGCCTTGGCGAGGCCGCCGGAGGAGGGTTTTCCCCCTACGTCGTCGAGGTGCCGGAGGGATGGCGGTTGCGCGTTGACGAACCGGTTCTCGCGCGCGCCAACGGCGTCTGCTTGGGCGGCGCGGTGACGTTGTTCCACGCCGACGTGCCGCCCCGCGCGGTGCGCCTTGAGGCGCCCTTGTGCCGGATTGCGCCGACCAGGGCGCCATGACGATGTGGCGCGGCGTCCGCCCAGCCCGGCCGTCGGGCATTCCTCGGCGCAAGCCTCGATGCAAGCGCCGCGCCGGTTTTTCGTTGTTGGAGACCGTGGTGGCCATGGCGGTGTTCGCCGCCGCCGGCACGGCGCTCTTCGCGTTCTTCAACACCAACCTCATCGCGCTGGGGCGCGTCGAGAGCGTGTCGGCGCAGGTGCCGGTGGCGCGCGCCGCGTACGCCACTCTGTCGGCGATCAACCCGGCCGAGCGGCAAGCCGGCCGGTTCGAGGTTGGCGATCACGAAGTCGCGTGGACGGCCGCGCTGGTCGCGCCCATGCGCTCCGGCAACAGCGTGTCCGGCGTGCCCGGCTTGTACCAAGTGGGCCTCTACGAGGTGGTCTTTCACATTCGCGACGGCGAACGCGCCTTGGGCACTTGGCGGGTCCGTCAAGTCGGCTACCGCAACGCGCGCCGCGCCGGTGTCACGCGATGACCAGCGCCCGCCACCCGCCGCCCGCCCGCGGCTTCACGGTGATGGAGATGCTCGCGGTGCTCGCGCTGGTGTCGCTGATCGGCACGCTGCTGGTGCAAGGCCTGGGGTTTTTCGCAGCCCGCTACGATGCGGTCAAGCGCAAGCACCGCGCCGCCGACTCCTCCGCGCTGTGGCAGCACTGGTTCGCCACCACCGTTGGCGGCATCGTGCCGGTTGGCGCGCGCGCGCGGCGGTTTCGCGGCGACGCCTCGACCTTCGCCGGAACCACCTTGCAGCCGCTTGCCGGAGAGGGCGGCGTGCCGACGGTGGTTCGTTGGACGGCCGCGGTTGGCGAGTCCGCGGTGGTGTACCAGGAGGAGGGCTTGGCCGCGGCCGAGGCGGGCCCGATCGCGTGGCGCCTGCCGCTCGCCGAGGAGCGCGGCTTGTCGTTTCAGTACGCCGACCGTCAAGGTGGCTGGCACGATGCGTGGCCAACCCGCGCGGCGCCGCTGGAGTGGACGCCGGCGCTCATCCGCTTGGTCGGCGGCCCTGCCGCCGGCAAGACGCGCACCCTCTGGATCGCCCGCGTCGAGGCCGCGTCCTACCCGCTGCCCAACGAGGACCAACTGCGATGACCAGACGCAGCGGCCCCGGCGGCGCAGAGCGGGGATTCGTGCTGGTGGCGACGGTTTGGGTGTTGGCGGCGTTGGTGCTGCTGGCGGACTATGTGGACAGCGTGGTGTCGGCGGATCGGCAGCGGGCGCGCCTCGCCAAGGAAGCCTTGCAGGACGACTTGGACGCGCGCGGCACCGAGGCGACCTTGCTCTATCTGCTCACCACCGGGCGCAGGAGCCACCGCGGCCTCCTGTTGGAGACGGCAGGGGAGCCCAACCAGGATATTTTGAGCCGGGCAAGCGGTGCGGCGGCGCCGCCCGCGAACATGATCGCTTTGTCCGGCGAGCCGTACGCGGGCCTTGGCAGGACGCGGTTCTCGCTTCAGGACGAGGCCGGCCTCGCCTCCGTCAACAAGCCCGGCCCCGTGTATCGCGCTGTTCTGCGGCACGCCGGCGTGGCGGATTCCGACATGGCCGGTCTCCTGCCCCGTCTGCGCGACTACATCGACCGCGACGAGACGCTGGTGGTGAGCGGTGCCGAGCGGGCGGACTACGCCAAAGCGGGCCTGCCGCCGCCGGCCAACTGGTTCTTGGCCGCGCCGCTGGAGTTGAAGAAGGTGTTGGGCGCCCGCGCCGTCGTGCCGCCGGAGCGGTGGGCCGTTCTGCGCCGCACCACCACGGCGGCCCTCACCGTGGCCGTCAACTTCAATACCATGCCGCTGGAAATGCTGACCGCGTTCTTGGGTGGCGACGAAGCCGCGGCCCAGCGTGTGGCCGCGTACCGGGAACAACGGGTCCTCACCGACGTCGACGCCGTGAGCAAGGCTGCGGGCGTCGATCTATCGGCCTATGGCAACTTCCCAAGCGGGACCGTCGTGAGCCGGCTGCGCATCGCCCTCTGGCGCGACGGCGATGCCCAGCGCACAGTCGTCGGCGTCGCGTTGACGCCCAATGCCATCGACGCCCCTTGGCGAAAGGAGTACCGCTATCTTGAACCTGCCATCGCCGGTTCGGAACTTGCGCGCAAGCCTAAGACGCCGCTTTTCCAACCAACCTAACACCATTGAGACGGCGGACGGCGCCGAGCAGCTGTCCGTGCGGTCGCCGCGCCGCCGTTGGATTGTCGGCCGCGGATTGTGTCTGTACCGCTGCGAGGACTTCGTGAACTTGCCGCGCGCGCGCCGCCGCGCCGCCTTGGAGCTCAACATTCCCGTTTGGAGCCCGTTCGCGTACACCGGGCACCATTGCGTTTGGGTTGACGCCACGGCGATGGTGTGGATGTGGGACGCCGAGCAAGTGGGCGGCGCGGCGCCCGCGGACGGCATCGAGTGGTTGCCGGAGACCGTGCTGCTCCCCAAGAAAGAGGACGGCGTGCATCTGCAGGCGTGCCATCGCGGCTTCGAGTTGCAGCACTGGCGTGGCGGCGTGTTGCGCGATTCCTATTGGCAGCGGGAACAACCGGATCAAGCCCATGTGGACTGGTTCGCCGGCCGTGCCCCGGAGGCCGCCGCGCCGGCTGCCGAAAGCGACGGCGCCGAACAAGCCGCGCCCGCGGCGGCGGCGCCGGTCGTCGCGGAGACCTTCGCCGGGGCGATCGCCACCGCGCCGTGGGCAACCCCGATCACACCCGGCGATTGGTTGCGCGCCCACGAGCGGAAGCTCGTGGCGGGTGGCCTTGCGCTGTTCGCTTTGCTGGCGTCGTGGCAAGAAGCGCGCATCTGGACGTTCGCCGCGCACGGCGCCGCCGCCGCCGTTGACGTGGAACGCAGGCAGGACGAGCTCGAACCGCTCCTGCGCGCCCGCGCCGAGATGCGCCGCCTGCGCGAGCGCAACGGCGCGCTGGCGGCGTTGTTGTCCACCCCGTCGCAACCGGAACTGATGAACTTGGTCGATCAGGCGCTGCCGAAGGATGTCGAGTTGCGGCAGTGGCGCTACCAGAGCGGCGATCTCGCGTTGGTGCTCACCGGCTCGAACCTGGACCCGGTGGCTTGCGTCGAGGGCCTCGCCAAGCTGTTCGAAGAAGTGACCCTTGGCCGCCGGCAGCAACCGGGCCGCGTGGATGTCAGCCTCAAAGTGCCGCCGGCGCTGCGGAGCGCGTCTTGACCGCGTGGCGCGAGTGGCTCGCCTTGGCGCGAGCGGAACTGGCGGCCAAGCCGCGGTTGCGGTTGGGCGCGTGGGCCATTCTCGCCATCGCGCTGGTCAACATTCTCTTCCTGCAGGCGGAACGGCTGACGGCCGCGCGCGCGGCGCACGCCGAAGAAGCCGCCCGCGTGGACATCATGGCGGACGCCATGCGCCGCGGCGAGTGGTCGGACCTGCTCGAGACGGCGCGCGCCAACGCCGAAGCGCTGGAAGGGCGGCTCTGGCGCGCCGACTCCGCCGGCCATGCCCAAGCCCAGTTGCAACAGGCGTTGACGACTCTGGCGGCGGCGCACGGCCTGCGCTCGCCGCGCGTGCAGCCGGGGGTGAGTCGATCCGTGGCCGCCGTGCCGGATGTGTTTCGCGTGCAAGCCCAGCTCACTGGCAGCCACGATGGCGCGGTGGCGTTGGAGTTGCTGCTCGCCGTCGCCGAGAGCGGGAACGCGCTCGTCGTTGATCGACTGGCGATGCACCGCAACGGGCGCGGGTTCACCCTGCTGGTCTCGGCCTACTTCACGGGTTTCGCCGAATGAGCGCGGCGGCTGGCGGGAGTGGCGGACGCGGCGGCGAAGCCGGTGCAGTGGAGACGGTCGGCAAGCGCGCGACGTGGGCCGATTGGTCGGCGATCGCGCAAAGACTCGAACCGCTCCTGCGAGCGCTGCGCCGGCGGCGTCCGTTGGCGGTGGTGCTGTGCGCGGGCCTCGCCGGCGCGCTGACGGCCGCGTTGATGCCGGTCGGCGATTCTGCGGACGGTGCCCAAGCCGGCCGCGCCGACAGCCTGCCGGCGGGCTTGGCGTTGCCGCCGGCGCCGGACCTCGCGCCCTTCCTCGCCAACCGGCGCTGGGGCGTTTCGGTGCTTGAGGAACGCAGCAAGCGGCAGCGGCAAGCCGCCGAGCGCGCCACGGAGACGCGGGAACCGACGCCGGCGGCGGCACTCCAAGCCATAGGCTTCGTCGGCGTGGCGGTCAACACGGCCGAGAGCGCGGTGTTGCTGACGCTGCCCGAGGGCGGAGTGATTCGCCGCGTGACGGGCGAGGCGCTGGCGGACGGCCGCGTGCTCGTTGCCGTGCGCGCCGACGCCCTGGTGTTGGAGCGCGCGAACGGCGAGCGCGAGACGCTGGCGCTGTTTCCGGTCGCGTTGGGGCCGTGAAGCCGACCGGCGCGAACACAAGGAGAGGAACATGAAAATTGGGTTCAACGACGAGCCGCCGCTTGCGATCGACGCCCGCACGCTGGCGTGCCACACCCGCACGGCGGCGTGGGTCGGCGCGCTGGCGGCGTTGGTTGCGCTGACCGCTTGCAAGACGCCGCCGCCGCCGTTCCCGGAACCTTTGCGGCCGCCGATGGAGGACCGGGCGCCGGTCGCCGTTCCGGTGGCAACCCAAGAGCGCGTGTTTCCAACGCCGGGCGTGGTCGTCCAGCAGGCGGTGGTGGATCGGGTGGCGGACGATTTGGGCTCGCACCTTGCGGGCGACCCTATCGCCGTCAGTTTCCACGACTTGCCGGTTGCCAGCTTCATCAACGAGGTGTTCGCCAAGCAACTCGGCCTTTCCTTTCACATAGCGCCCGAATTGCAGGACCGCTCCGATCTGGTCACGCTCAAGCTGACCGACCCGGTGCCGCCCCGCCAACTGTTCGACACGGCGCGGGTGGTGCTGGGCGGCTACGGCATCGACATTGCCCGGATGGACGACGTGCTCACCTTCGTGGCGCGCCCGGGCGACGGGCGCGAAGTGCCGCTCCTCGTCAGCGGCCGAACGCTGCCCGAGGTGCCGGCCACGCACCGCACCGTCTTCCAGCTCGTGCCGTTGCGGGTGGTCAAGGGGCTGTTCGTGGCGGATGTGCTGCGCGCGATGTTCGGCAAGAGCCTGCATGTGGAATACGGGTTTGAACAACCCGCGTTGATCCTGCGCGGCCCGGCGAACCTCGTGGCGCAGGCCAACGCGCTCGTCGAGGTGCTGGATCAACCGCTGCTGCGCGGCCGGCACGGCATCGTCGTGGCGCCCACCGCCTCGGAGGTGGAACCCTTGGCGAACGACTTGGCGGCGGTGCTCCGCGCCCAGGGCTACCTGGTTGGCGTGGGCGTTGGCAATCCGGAGGCGGTCGTCCTCTTGCTGCCGCTTGAGAGCACCAACAAGCTGGTGGTCTTCGCCAACGACCAAGACGCGCTCGACCATGTGCAGGAGTGGGCCGAGGTGCTGGATGACGAACGGCGGCAAACGGTGCAGGACGGCTTGTTCGTCCGCGAAGTGCGCAACACGCAGGCCGGAACGCTTACCGAGACGCTCGGCGCCCTCTACGAAGACGGCTCGCTCATCGTGGACAAACAACGCAACCTGCTGTTGTTTCGCGGCGCCGGCAGCGAGTGGGCGCGGTTGTTGCCGGTGATCGACGAGTTGGACAAGGCGGTGCCGTCCGTGCTCATCGAGGTGCTCATCGCGGAAGTGACGCTGAGCGACGAGCACCGTTCCGGCGTGGAGTTCTTCCTGCGCGGTGCGCTCGGCGACAAGGCGTACAAGGGCGGCACCATCGGCCGCTTGGTCGGCACGCAGTCCGGCGGATTGTCCATCACGCTGAACCGCGGCGGCGAGGCGCGCGCGGTGTTGAACGCCTTCTACGAGGACTCCCGAGTGGTCATCCACTCGCGTCCGAGCATGGTGGTGAAGAGCGGCGGCCAAGCGACCTTGAGCGCCGGCGCCACCATCCCCACCGTCGCGCAGCGCGTGGAAAGCAGCACCAACCTTGAGGGCGCCAGCAACATTCTGCAACAGGTCCAGTACCGCGACACCGGGGTCGACTTGACGGTGCTGCCCGTGGTGCAGTCCAACGGGTTGGTGGACCTCACCATCGAGCAGAACTTGAGCGAAGCGCGCCCCACCGCCGCCACCAGTCAGGAAGGCACGCCGACGATCCTGCGGCGAGCGCTCACCACGACCATGACGCTGCGCGACGGCGCCTCCGTGCTCATGGGCGGCTTGATCTCGGACAACAGCAGCGGCGGACAGACCGGAATCCCCTGGCTGGGCAAGTTGCCGGGCTTGGGGCGTCTGTTCCGCGTGGACAGCCTGCAGCGGGACCGCACGGAGCTGCTCGTCCTCGTGACGCCCTACGTGTTGGCCGACCATGCCGCCGGGCGCGAGCTGACCGAGCGCATGAAGGCGGAGCTGAGGCTGCATCGCGCGGCGGCCAAGTGAGCGCCGCCGCCTTATCCGGTTCGCGCGGGCGGTGTCGCTCGCGCCCGCGGCAAGGCGCCCGGCGCGGCGGCGGCAACCGCTCGCCTTGCCGTGCAAGGCCACCGAACCACCACCAAGATGGGCGATCAAAGGCGCTCCACTCGTCATCGAAACCCTTTGACCAACGGCGATTCCTCCAACGTCTTTCCAAAAATACATAATAATATCAATGGGTTATTGTTTCATGCCGTCAAACCTCGCGACAGTCGCGCACGGGATGAAAAAAAACACGAAAAAACGCTTGCCATCCTTGCCAAGAGGGGCATAATCACCGCCAGCCTAGCTGCGTGGCGTGGGGGAACCAGTCAACGGGGCGGATGGCTGAAACTTGAATCGGACTTGGAGTAGCGAAATGCTCTTTGCAAAGGACTTCAAAACCGCCTTGGCGGTCGTCGTAGCGACGGGACTGCTCGGCGTCGGCACGGCCCACGCGACGGTGCTTCTCAGCGAGGACACGCCGACGGGTGCGATGGGTTCCAACCCTGTGTACTTCGCAGCGGAAGCGTATCCGTCCACCTACGCGGCTTCCCCGAGTCGGGAGGGCGGAACGCCGGTTTCCACCACCACGCTCGATCACATGTTGTTTGTTGAGCACAGGGAGGTGGATGTCGCGGTGCTTCCTGGCGACCGATACTTCATGCGGTTCGATCTCAGCGGCGGCGCGGAGTTCAGTTCGGCCTTCAGCGGGGTGCCGACCCTCTTTCGAGGCACGCCCACCCTGCGCAACATCCCCGACCGGGTGCGCGGAGGCCGCGACGGTGACGACCACGGCATTTGGGCGTTCTCGGTTTTCACCGGTTCCGGGACTAATACGACGGACACGCAAGCAGGCGAGGACTCGGTGGTGGATACCACGCTCAGCGCCGGCGAATGGCACATCGACTTCGCTGGTTTCCAGAACGGCGGCGTGACGCTGCCGAGGAACCAGAGCACGATCGCCACCACCTGCTACACCATTCGGCTGCGGATATACGACACCTTGGTGGATGCCCGCAGCGCAAACGAGAGCATCGTTGATGCGTCGGGCACGCTGATGTGCTTTGTGCCGACGGTGAGCGCTTCCGTTACCGCGCCCAAGACGTTGACGGCCTCCGTCGCTGCAGGCTTCCGTCGTTTCACGGGATCGACGCCGGCCAGTGGCACCTTGGCGACCGCCAACGTGGCCGTGGCGACGATGCAAGGCACGCGGCCGATTCAGGACCCGAGCGACGGCTCGAATATCACGGCTGCGGACGTGCTGAAGAACGTGACGTTCACCCTTGAGGGTTCGTTCACCCATTCGCAGCCGTTCGAGTTCGGCGAGTTCAAGTTGGGCGCCGCCACCATGGGGCGCTATGACGCAGACGGCGATGCGATTTCCGCTGCGGCCAACAAGACGGCGGCTGGCAAGGCGGCCACGAAATCCGTCAGCGGCAGGGTTACCGCCGTTGGTTCGTACGCCATCTCGGTGGATGTGAGCGGCAACACCACAGCCGCGACCAGCCCGTACAGTCAGATCGGTCAGGGCAGCTACACCGCGGAGTGGGAAATCGACCAAGTCGATCCGGGCACCGGCAAGCAACCGGCCCAAGACCCAGCGTCTGGAGAAGCCCCGGCTGGCTCCATCGAGCGAGACGGAACGACCGTGCGCCTCGGCTACCTGCAAGCCGTCACGGAGTACACCAACAGCGAGAACGACGTCATCGGGTGGAACCAGCGCTTGGTGATCACGAACCACAGCAGCATTGTCGCGGAAGCGACGCTCTCCGAATACAACGCGGGGGATGGCGTCACCGTGACGTGCAAGGAGGATGAGCGGTGGACGTGCGGAGACGACGAAGAACTGACCATTGATGTCGACCCCAACTCCCAGCTCGTGCTGAAAGTGGCGGACATGATCGAGATCGAGAATGCTGGACGCACCGCCGCCATGCTCACGATCGCGGCGGACGCCTCGCAGATCAGCGTGGCAACGACGCATGTGACCCTGCCCGGAGGCCAAACCGACACCGTTCGCTACTGGCCCTTGCAGTAACGCGACGACGGTTGCCAAAAGGCAAAAAGAAAGAGGGCTTCGGCCCTCTTTCTTTTTGCGCGCTCGCTTTTTGCGCGCTCGCGGCTTGAGAAAGCCGAAGCTCAACGCCCTCGCGCCGCCGCCAAGGTCGCCCCGATGCACATGCCGATGCGGTCCGCGTTGGCCATTATCGTGAACGTGTGCGGCTTGGCCACAAGGCGCGTCAACGCCGCGCCGTCCACCACATGAACACCGGGCAGCCCGCGCACTTCGCCGAGCGCGTTCGCCTCGTTCGGTCGCGGCGAACGGCGCATCGGCACGGTGGCGCCGTAGTGGACGTCCGCGCCGGGTTCGGAGAGCCGAAAACCGCGCTCCGGGAGGAATGCGCGGTGGCGTCTGAGCGCGGCGGCTAAGCGTTTGCGAACCACCGCGGCGTGGCCGGGCAAGTCGTTGGCGAAACCGCCGCTGATGGCGACCTCTCCAGAGTCGGTCAAACGCAACGCGTGCTTCGCGTACGCGCCGTCGAAGTAGCAATTCCCGACGAGCAGCAGCGGTTGCAGGAGGCGCGCGGCGCTTCTTGCCAGTGGATAGGAAGCGCCGGCGTTGCGGACGAACTCCGAAGCGGGAACGCCGTCTGCCGGAAACAAATGCCCGAATGTGTAGCCGCCCCGCAATTCGGGGGTCGAAACCTTGAAGCACAACTGCGCCAGCGCGAACAAATGGTCGTCGGCCAACACGCGCGGGCGCGCGCTGGCCACCAGCAAGGCGAAGCCCGCGACCGGCGATGTTTGCAGCGGCACGTCCTCCTCGCGCATGCCCAAGGCGTCGAGCACCAGTTTGGCGCTGCCGATGGCGCCGCATGCCAACAACACCCGCTCGCCATCGAAATGCGCGCCGCCGGCGTCCGCGCTCTCGGCGTGTACGCGCCAACCGTCTTCGCGCTTCACCAGCGCCGTCGCGAAACGCCCCGCGATGTGCTTGAAGTTCGCGTGCCGTTTGAGGGCCGGCAAGTCGTATGTGGCGGCCCAAATCGCCTTGCGCGGGCATCCCCAAAGGCACCGGCCGCAATGTACGCAACCCCCCCGTTCGCCGCGTTCGCGGGTGATGACGGCGTTTCTTCCGCGGCCGAGCAAGACCCCGCGCGACCGCTCGCGGCGACGACGCCTGCCGTAACGCGAGAGCAAGGCTTGGGCGCTCGCGCCGCATTCGGTTGGCGGCAGCAGGTGGTCGTCGTGGCCGAGGGTGGCGGACATGTCGTCGTCGTTGGTGCCGCTGACGCCGATACGCTCGGACACGCGCCGGTAGGAAGGCAGCAGATCGCGCAACGAGAGCGGATACTCCGCCAAATCTTCATCGTCGAACATGCTCACGCCTGCGCCCCAACCGGTGGCCAGGCCGCCGCCGGCCAAGGTGCCGACACTGGTGAAGTTCCGCGTATGCACGCGGTAGCGTTCGTTGAATCCGCTAAAGAGCCGGCTGTAGCTGGGCACGCGGAACTTCGGGGAGGGTGCGCCCAGGTTGTCAACGGCTTCGTATTGCTCGCCGACCAACATCCGCCACTGGTCGGGATCCTTGCGGATGTCGGCCAAGGTTTCCGCGCCCTGGGGCGGTTCGATGTTGTGCGGCGCGCCGCCGAGCATCAGGACGTCGATGCCCCGCTCCACCAAAGGAAAGGCCGCCGCGACCCCGGCCGGCCCGTCGCCGACAATAACGACCGACCAACGGCGAGTCGCTCCACTCACACCCATTTGAGGGGCATCGAGCCCCGGATCTCAAGGCCCGCCGCGCAGACGACGAAGCCGCTCTTCCAGTTCCACGATCCTGCGCTCGTTTGCCTCCGCACGGGCTCGTTCCGCCTCCGCCATGGTTCGCTGCGCCTCCGCTTCGGCCCGGGCCTGCGCCTCCTCGTCCCGCGCTTGCGCCTCCTCGGCTTGGGCCTTCGCTTCCCTGGCCTGCGCTGCCCGGGCCCGCACCTCCTCGTAGTCGGGAATGTCCGCCGCCGTCGCCGGATCGTGCCAGCGCATGGTCAGCGCCCAGATCTCCCCTGGCCCGGACGGCGGCGTCCGTTCGGTCACGTAGGCCACCAGCCCCAGCACCGCGCTGTACACGCCGCGCGCGCCGTTCGGCAGCGCCACCTCCCCGAGCGGCTCGCGGCGCTCGGGCGTCAGCGAAAAACCCCACAGTTCCTTGGCGGCCCCCGGCAGTCCCTCGCCGGTGGCGTTGAACAGCAGGCACTCGCGCACGCCGATGCGCTGGTAGCAGTCCAGCTTGCGCCCCAGGTCGTGCTTCCAAGTGCTCCGCGACAGCACCTCCAGCACGAAGTCCGGCGGCCCCAGCAGGTCCGCGTCGTACTCCGCGAGGGTGTCGCGGCGCGGCACGTTCAGCGCCACGAACACGTCCGGCGCCAGCCGGCTCTGCTGCGGCTTGCCGGGCTCGGAGAACAGCATGTGCAGGTCGTCGCCCACCTGGGCGCCGGGGAACTGATGCCTCAAGGCGTTGCGCGAGTAGACCGTAGCGTCGGCATGCGGCGGTTCCACGGGGATGCGCACGTCCACCAGAGGCGGATCGAGAGGAAAGACCGGATCGTCGAAGGAGAGCGCGGCAGCAAGCCGCGGATCGGCTTCGGGCTCCCATTGATCGGGGTGGCGCGAACGCTGAGTCACCACGCTGTCCAGGATCGTTCGTTGTTGAGCAGCACCGTATCGATCGCCCACGACGAGACGTTGAAGTGGCTCGCGGCGTCGTCGTAGCGCTCTTCGGAGCGGTCGGCTCCTAGGAAGTCGCAGACGGCTTTGTAGGGGCACAGCAGCTCGGCGGCGAACGCACGCTGCGCCTTCTGCCGGTAGGTATAGGCTCGAGTTGCCGGCGACAGCGGTTCGTCGTGGCCGAACAAGCGGTCGCCGAGCAGTCGCGCTAGCGCGAAGCGCCTGCCTGTTTCCCAATTGCTGCGTAGAGCGACTTGGGCGCGATCGCCTGTCGCCAGCACGAACGAGAGAGGGCTTTGCCGCGCGTCGCTTTCGACCAGCGCAGCCGTCGGCACACCGGCAATTTCAGCTAGGCGCTTGTTCCCGATGGGTTGTCCATCCATCGCCTCCTGACACCGCAGCACGCGGGCCACGGCAACGCCAAGGCGCCAAGCGGCAGCCTCGCCCCAAGCCTGCGCGTTCACGTTGGCTTGGAGTCCCACCGCATCTTGCAGACGCAGATCCCATCCCGCCTGCTCGACAGCGGCCGTGAGTTCCCGGACGGACGGCAGCTTGGTGCCCCGGCAGCCCGCATCCGCCGCCAACTCCTCAACCGAGTCGTCACCGAAGCCTTGCATCGCGTCTGTGGCTGCACGGAGATCTGCGGCAGCAATCTCGTCCGGGTCGTACCCCAAACGCGCTTCAAGGCGACGCAATCGGGCAGCGTCGGGGTCGTTTCGCTCCCGCTCGACGTCGTGCCATAGCCTGTGCAAGTTCGTGTCGACAACGCCGGCACTGTCTAGCAGGTTGAGAACGTCCTTCGCGAAGGTGCGGATGGCCTCCTCCAACGCCGATGCGGCAACCGCCTCGGAGGCCTGTGCGCCGACATAGCGGTACAGACCGGCCGTCGGGTCTGTTGTCGGCGAAGAGGAGACGATGGCACGAACGCCATCGGACGAAATCTCCATGTTTGGCCAAACATAGCCTGCGCCAATGGACGAGAGGTTGTGCGAAAACGCCCATCCGCGGCCGCGCTCGGTGGGACGCGCTTCCCACCGCAAGCGCCAGCTGTTCCACATCAACCATTCGGCGATGTGATAGCCGGAGACGTTTGGGCCAGATAATAGGTCGTTGGCGTCGTGGGCCACGCCTTCAGTGAGGCAGCGACTGGCCACACGCACCTCGAATCTGCCGAAAGTGGCGGCCTCCTCGGGACCGGTGTCGGGCGTGGATTGTTGCGGTAGCAAAGTAAACGTCAACAAATCGTCACGCCTGTTCAGTCCTAGTGCCGGAGTGTCCTCCCGTGCGCTTCGACCACTCGTGAATCACCCATTTGCGCATGGTGCCATCGTCCTCTGCCAGCCTATAGCCGTGATAGCGAAGTTGGTCGTGACCGAGCTTTGCCTCGTAGACCTCGCCGGATTCGTCCACAGCCCAGACGTACTTCGGCCACTTCGGCCGGTCTCCTACCAAGTGGGGACTCACCATGCCAAGACGGATGCCGGCTTGCAGGAGTCGCCGGGCTTCGTCCCTTTGGATGACGCGCTTGCCGTCGCAAACGGATTTGGAAGGTCTTGGCGCGACCGGCGGCTGGAAGTCATAGTCGGCGGGCCACCTTTTGTGGTGGGGACTTCCCTCATACCGTGCAGCCGAAGCCAGCCCATCACGCTCCCGCTTGTCGAGAAAGGCAAGTTGGGCGATCCGGCGTTTCGGGTTGTTCCCTTTGTACTTCACGCTTGGGCCTCCCGTAGATGTCCGAATCTTCGTCGATCCATGCGGACAGCGTACCAATGCCGCGTCCTGCGCCGCATCATAGCATCTACAGCTCCGATGGCGGCGCTTTCGCTTGCCGAACACCGTGCGTTCCAAGGCATCGCCCCGTCCAGGAGCACGACACAGCACGCGGTGAGACAAGACTTCAATAGCGGCACCAGCCGCCCGCTAGCCGAGCTGCCGAACGCCCGCACCGTCGCCAGCAGGCGCTGCCTCGGCCGCGTGGCGAGCCCGCGTCCGACAACAGGGCTGACCGGGCTGACCTGATCAACTTGGGGAGTCGCCGTGGAGGCGACGACACCGTCACTTTCTCTCCCCTAGCCACGACACTCCGAACACAGCCTTTGTTGTCCAAGGCGCACAACGCCGCGCGCCCGCGTTGCAAAGAGCACGATGCCTAAAGCGCTCTCGCCGGCGGCGAGTGTCGTCTGGACGCTATAGCGCCCCGGCTTCCCCGGATCGTCAGCGCGGCACCGCGCCGAGCGTGGCGCTGGCGAAGGAGCTGTACGCGAAGATCGGGGAGCTGACGATGGAACGGGATTTTTTCGGCGCGGGTTGGCGCACTGAGCCGCTCGGAGCGCTTGGCGATGGTGGAGCGCGACGGCCCGCTGAGCCTGAGCCGGCAGTGCGAGTTGCTGGCAGCCGGCCCGGCCGCGCGGCGGTGCGCCCGGTCAGCGGGCGTGAACAACCGGCCGGAACGAGGCGTCGTTCAATCCTCCCGCGCCGGCAGCAGGATCCACGCCACGACGTAGGTTACAACCGCGACTTTCCAAGCGAAGCAGCAGACCACCACGAACCCCACGCGGAAGAATGCCGGCTCGGTCTTGAAATGCCGCGCCACGCCGGCGCAAACGCCGCCGAGCCAGCCGGCGCGGCGATCGCGCGCCAAACGCTCGCGAATGCGGTCGAAAGTGTTCATCGCGTTCCCTCCTCCACGCTCTCCGCGCAGCGTCGCCCCTGTTGACGGTCGCCGCTGCCGTGCCATTCGGCGGGATTGGTTGCGGTCGCCACCGGCGGGTGGAGGTCGCCGCGGTGGCTTGCCAACGAGCCAAGGCCGAGCATGGCTGCGGTCAGCAGCAGGAACGCGAGCAACGTCGCTCGCGGGGCGGTGATTCGAGAAATCCTGGTCATCTCGTGTGCCTCTTGCGTGCCGCCTTAGATGCGGCCATGTCCCGTTGGTTTCAAGTGGCGTGCCAGATTTCGCCTTTCACGACACAAGCTGTTGATTGATTGTGTTTTATGAACCGTACGCGCCTGCTGCGGGCGCGTTCGGCGCACCGGTTTCGTGGTGCGATTGGCCACGCGGCCTTGGCGAGATCCGCGCCGCTCGGGCGCCGCTTCCGGTACACTTGCCGCGCTTTGGAGGCAGCTGGAACCTCGCCATGGCCATGCAGCGCACGCCGCTTCTGATGTCGCGCGTCATCGACCGCGGCGCCGCGGTTGCGCCCGACGCGGAAGTGGTCACCGCCACGGCGGCGGGCACCCGTCGCCAGACGTTGGCGGAGACCCGCGCCCGCGCGCACCAGCTGGCGCATGCCTTGACGGCCTTCGGCATTCGTCCGGGCGACCGGGTGGGCACCTTCATGTGGAACGGCTCGCGCCATTTGGAGGCGTACCACGCCGCCGCCGGCATGGGCGCGGTGCTGCACACGTTGAACATCCGCCTCGCCGCGGCCGATCTCGAATACACCATTGGCCACGCGGAAGACCGGCTCATCATTGCGGACGCCGATGTCCTCCCTCTCTTGGAACCGTTGGCGGGGCGCGTTCCCACCGTCGAACGCATCGTCGTGGCGGTGGAGGAAGGCTTCTCGGACTGGCGCACCGGCGTTGCGCCGGCGGTGGACTACGAAGAGTTTATCGCCGGCCACCCGACTCGCTTCGCGTGGCCGGAACTGGACGAGTCGGCGCCGCTTGGCCTCTGCTACACCAGCGGCACAACCGGCCGGCCGAAGGGCGTGGAGTACGAGCACCGCTCCCAGTATCTGCACACGATGGCGCAGTGCATGACGGACGCGATGGGATTGTCCGGCGCGGACACGGTGCTTGGCGTCGTGCCGATGTTCCACGCCATGGGCTGGGGCATTCCGTGGGCGGCGTTGATGCTCGGCTGCAAACAGGTGATGCCGCATCGGTTCATGGCGCCGGAGCGCTTGGCGGCGCTCATGGCGGCGGAGGGCGTGACGCTGTCGGCCGGCGTGCCGACCATCTGGCAGGGCTTGAAGGACGTCTTCGAGGCGGACCCGAACGCCCACGACCTCTCCGCGCTGTCGCGCGTGACGTGCGGTGGCTCGGCGCCGCCGCCATCCCTCATCCGCTGGTTCCACGACGCCTTGGGCGTCGAGATGATCCAAGGCTGGGGCATGACCGAGACCAGCCCGCTCGCCACCTTGTCCAGGCGGGTGATGAAGCACGGCCATCGAGCGCTTGATTTGGACGAGCAACTTGCCAACGTCGCCAAGGCCGGTCAACTGCTGCCGGGCTTGGAGCTGGACGTCTTCGACGCGAACTTCAAGCGCTTGCCGCACGATGGCGAGAGCGTGGGGGAGATTTTGGTGCGCGGCCCGTGGATTTGCTCGGCCTACTACAAGAACCCGCAGCCGGACCGCTTTCACGAGGATTGGCTGATCACGGGCGATGTGGGAAGCATTGACGCGGAGGAGTACCTGATCATCGCCGACCGCTCCAAGGACTTGGTGAAGAGCGGCGGCGAGTGGATTTCGTCGGTGGACTTGGAAAACCACATCGTCGCGTTGGACGGCGTCGCCCAAGCCTGCGTGGTGGCGCAGCCGCATCCCAAATGGGGCGAGCGTCCGGTGGCGTTGGTGGTGTTGCACGACGGCGCCGAAGCGCACCCGCAGGCGATTCTCGACCACTGCGCCGCGCGGTTCGCCAAGTGGCAGTTGCCGGACGACGTGCTTTACGCCGAGAGCATTCCGCTCACCGCCACCGGCAAGCTGGACAAGAAGGCCGTGCGCGCGGATTTGGCGGCGCGGGGCTACCGGCTGCCGGACTTGCCGGGCCTCGCCCAAACGTGATGGAACGCGCCTCCGTTCGCTACGAACCGCCGGATCGTCCGCCGACGGCGCTGGCGTTCGGCATGGGGTTTCAGCAAGCCGCCCTGTGCGTGGCCGGCATCGTGTTGACGCCGGCGATCGTCATCCGCGCTGCCGACGGCAGCGCGGAGTACCTAACGTGGGCGGTGTTCGCGGCGCTGTTCGTGAGCGGCGTCACCACGATTCTGCAAGCGGTCCGCTTGGGCCCCATCGGCGCCGGCTATCCCTTGTTGATGGGCACCTCCGGCGTCTTCATCGCCGTTAGCACCACGGCCCTCGCCGAGGGCGGGCCGGGCATGTTGGCCACGTTGGTGCTGTGCTCCGCGCTTGGTCAATTCCTGCTTGCCTCGCGGCTGGCGCTGCTGCGGCGCGTCATCACGCCCACGGTGGCGGGCACGGTGATCATGCTGATAGCCGTCACGGTGATGCCGATGATCTTCGACATGCTCAAAGACGTGCCCGCAGGCGCGCCGCCGGCCGCCGCCCCGGCGAGCGCGACCGTGACGCTGCTGTTGATCGCCGGGCTCGCCATGCGCGCCACCGGTTGGTTGCGCCTTTGGGCGCCCGTGATCGGGTTGGCCACGGGGTGCGCGGTGGCGGCTTTCTTTGGCCTCTACGACACGGCCGGTGTCGTGGAAGCCGGTTGGTTCGGGATGCCGGACATCGGCGCTTGGCCTGGGTTGGACGTTTCCTTCGGCAAGACGTTCGCGGTGCTGCTGCCGATGTTCCTGATCGCCACTTGGATCGGCGCGATAGAGACGGTGGGAGACGCCACCGCGGTGCAAGGCGTTGCGTGGCGCAATCCGCGCGCCACCGACTACCGCGAGGTGCAGGGCGCGGTGGCGGCGGACGGCGTCGGCAATGTGCTTTCCGGCTTGGTCGGCACCGTGCCGAACACCACCTACAGCAGCAGCATCGCCATGACGGAACTCACCGGCATCGCGGCGCGCAGCGTCGGCGTGTGGATCGGCGTCGTATTCGTAGGCGTGGCGTTTTTCCCCAAGATGGCGGCCGTGTTGCTCGCCATCCCGGGGCCAGTGGTGGCCGCTTATGTCACCGTGCTCTTGGCGATGCTGTTCGTGCTCGGCATGCGGATGGTGGTGCGCGACGGCGCCGACTACCGCAAGGGGGTGATCGTGGGCGTGTCGTTTTGGGTGGGCGTGGGGTTCCAAAACGGCGTGATCTTCGCTGACCAGCTCGGCGGATTGTGGGCCGACCTGCTCGGCAACGGCATGGCGAGCGGAGGGTTGATGGCAATCGTGTTGACGCTCTTCATGCGGCTCACGAGCGGCCGGCGGCAACGCATCGAAACGGCGCTCGACACCGCCTCCGTGCCGGAGATCGACTCCTTCTTGGCGCGCTTCGCCAGCGGCCACGGCTGGGACGAGGAAGCGGCCGCTCGCCTGCGGTCGGCCGGCGAGGAGGCGCTGCTGTGTCTGCTCGCTTCATTGGAGGAAGAAGAAGGCGCGCAGCCGCGCGACCGCAAAGCGCGGCGCCTGCTGGTCACCGTTCACAGCGAAGGCCGCGGGGCCGAGTTGGAGTTTCTCGCCGCGCCGGGGCAGCGCAACCTCGAGGACTTGGTGGTGCTGCTGCCCGTTGCCCCGGGCGACGCCGTGGAGCGGGATCTGTCTCTGCGGCTGTTGCGACACCACGCGGCGTCGGTGCGCCACCAGCAATACCACAGCGCCGACATCCTCACCGTGCGCGTGGACAACACAGGCGACAACTAAGGTGTTTCGCATAAATAAACACTTCAATTGAGCGTTTTCTTATTTGGCGAAACCATGTAGTTCCAATCGCCGTGAAACGCGGAGCGCCTGATGCGCACGCCGGCCAGTTCCTCGTCGCTCACCTTCACGCCGGTCGGGTACTCGTTCTCGTCCAGTTCCGCCCGGATCGACAGCCCACCGCGCGTCGTCGTGTTGGCGATCAGCTCCACCACCGCCTCGCGGCTGACCAGCGGGCGCCCGCGCCAGTTCTCCGTGATCCAGCAGAACATCCGGTGCTCGATCTTGTTCCACTTGCTGGTGCCCGGCGGGAAGTGGCACACCGACACCTCCAGCCCCGTCGCGTCTGCGACGCGCTGCAGCTCCACCTTCCACAGCCGGTTGCGCGGCCCGTTCGAGCCGCCCGCGTCCGCCGTCACCAGCAGGCGCTTCGCGTCCGGGTACGCGTGGCGTCCCATCCGCTCCCACCAGCGCCGCACCGACTCCGCCGCGAAGGACGCCGTGTCGTGGTCCACGCCCACGCTCACCCAGCCGTTGTTCGCCGCCAGGTCGTAGACTCCGTACGGAATTGCCTTGCCCAGCTCCTTGTCCTTGAAGTCGTGGACCAGCACCTTCTCCGGCTCCCCCTTCGGATGCCATTCCCTGCCGCCGTTGCGGAAATTGCCCACCAGCTCCTTCTTCTTCGTGTCCACCGACACCACCGGCTCGCCGCGGCCCTGGAACGTCTTCGCCTTGCGGTTGACGTGCCGGAACTGCGCGTCGCGGTCCGGGTGCTGCCGGCCCTCCACCGTCTTGCGGTTCGACTGCAGGCTGTAGCCCAGGTCGTGCAGCAGGCGGTTCACCGTCCGCTCGCTCGCCGGGTGGCCCTCCTTCCCCAGCGCCTCCGACAGCCGCGCCGCGCTCAGCGTCGTCCACAGCAGCGGCCCCGTCGGATCCCCGCGCGTCGCCGGGTCGACCAGCCGCCGCAGCGCCTCCACCAGCCCCGCGTCCTTCTCCTCGACGCGCTTCCGGCCCGCGCCCGGCGCCCGCTGCCGCCCCGACGACGAAACGCCCCCCGGTCCCGCCGAATCGATCTCCCGCAGCCCCGCGTGGATCCGGCTCCGCGACATCCCCGTCGCCTCCGCCACCCCCGTGACGCCGCCCCGGCCCAGCGACCGCGCCTCCGCCGCCGCCCACAGCCGCTTCGCCCGCTCGTCCAGAACCCGTTCCAGAACCAGAAACTTCCCACGTATCGACTGCGTGACGGCGTCTTCCATGACCATCGAGCCTCCTTGCCGAAGACCTCTATCGTAGCATTTATAGGAGCGAGACGCCTAACACGAATAGGTAGGGGCCCCACTGGCGGTAGCTGCCCGGTGGCGATCAGGTCTTGCGCTCTTGTGCATTGCCAAGTGGTCGGCCTCTTTACGCCGCCTGTTCCACATCCAATGCGAGGACGTTGCGGGACGCCTTGCTGAACTCCACGCCGATCAAATGGATCGGCTGTTGCAGATGGCGGTATTTGTCCGCGTAGTTCTTCGCCTTTAGCTGCGCCATTGCCCCGCCCTCTGGCGCGAGTTCCACCACTTTGAACTCGAACAGATAGACGTTGCCGTTGAAGAACACCGCCATGTCCAAGCGGCCTTGGCTGGTGCTGTCCTCCACGGCGATGTCGAGCCCCAGTCCGGCGAAGTAGGCGTAGAACACCGCCGCGTAGTAACCCTCGAAATGGGCGATGTCGTTGTTGGTGTACCACTGGTGGGGGATGCTGGCGTAGAAGGCGTGGAAGAGCTCCTTGAGGCCGTCGAAGTCGTTGGCGCAAAGCAGCTCGTGCAGCCGGATGCTGTTCGCGCCTTGGCGCAGGGCGCGCCCTGACAGGTGGCGCAGCAGGTTGCGGTTCAAGCTCTGCCGCACTTCCCGGTTGGGGAAGGCAAGCCGATACAGCGTCTCCCCGCCGACATTGCTGCGCTCTTGGATGGTGAGGTAGCCCGTTTGGAAAAGCAGGGCTTCGGTGGCGATTTCCTCCACGTCGAAAGCCGAGAGCAATTCGTCGGTGCTCGTCATGGTCTCCAAGTCCACCGGGCTGACGCCTCGTTTCATCAGGGTTTCCACCAGAAACGCCGGGCTGCCCGTCTCGAACCAATAGGCGCCGAACGCGCGGCGGCGCAGCAGGAGCAGAATGTCGAACGGGTTGTACACCGTCTCGCCGAGCCAAGTGTAGCCGTTGTACCAGTGCCGCACTTGGTCTCGGTCCAGCCCTTCGAGTTCCGGCGCGAACACGCGGTCCAAGTCCCGCTCGGTGTAGCCGCAGACGGCCGAATACGCGGGTTCCAAAGTGATGTCGGTGAGATTGTTGAGGCCGGAGAAGAGGCTCACCTTGGAGAACTTGCTCACGCCGGTTAGGAACGTGAAGCGCACATGGGCGTCCGAATCCTTGATCACCGAATAGACGCCGCGCAGGAAGTCGCGATTGGCGCGGGCCACATCCGGCTCGTCCAAGGCGTCCAGAATCGGCTTGTCGTACTCGTCCACCAACACGACCACAGGCCGGTCGGCTTGGCGATGCAGCGCGGCGATCAAGTTGGCGAAGCGGCCGGGCGCGGTGGCGTACTCGCTGGAGATCTGCGCCTCCCGCTCGATGGCGGCCAGCTTTTCCATGAAGTTGGCTTCCAGAAAGCCAGGTGCCTTGAAGTTGCCGCTGCCGAAGCTCAAACGCAGCACGGGATGGCGAACGGCCCAGTCCCACTTCCCATGGATGTCCAGCCCGGCGAAGAGCGCCTCGTTGCCCTCGAACAGTTCTTTGAGCGTGTCCAGCAGGAGGCTCTTGCCGAACCGCCGCGGGCGGGAGAGGAAATAGTGCGCGCCCTCCTCGACCAAGCGCCCGATGAAGGATGTCTTGTCGACGTAGTAGCACTCCTCCTCGCGGATCTTGCGGAACGTCTGGATGCCGATGGGCAGCTTGCGCTTGGTCATGTCCGCACCTTAGGCCAATCGCCGCCGATGTCAACGCCGTGCTTCGGTATCATCCGCGATGGGATGTCACGGCAAGCATCGCCAACCAACAGTAGGACATCCAATTCGTGTTCCACCAGACGCTTGAGGGGGAGAAGACATGACCAACGTCGCGGAACCGTTCGTCGGCAAAGCACTGCGCGAACGCAGCTACCACATCACCGACCGCCTGCTGCGCGACTACCACGGCGGCCTGAAGCTGGACGCCCACGCGGACGCCTTGGCGGACTTCGTGCCCACGTCCGTGGCGTGCGACGCCGAGGGAGGCTATTTCAACGAAATCGCGTTCCCCAACCACATCGGCCACTTGTGGATGAAGCAGGAGTGGGAAAGCCACCGCGCGGTGGCGCGGGGCGGCGCCTACACCGCCAGCGGCAGCATCCTCGACATCTATCCGCATCGCAACCGCATGGTGGTGAACTACCAAGCGGATCTGCGCGACGGCGACGGTGCGCTCATGGTGCGCACGCGGCATCACCAGAGTTTTCTGCGCGAAGCGCCGGCGGACGGCGAAGTGCGCTTCCGCGACGCCACCAAGAAGCCGGGCGCCCGCAAGTTCGACATCCCTGACGGCGAACCCTTCGGCGGCCTTTCGCGCACCATCACCTTGGAGATGTGCGGCGAGTACTTCCACGGCGACGCCAACTACCACACGGACAAAGCCGCCTCCGCCGAGCTCGGCTTCCGCGACGTGGTGGTGGGCGGGCGCATGACGCTGGCCTACGCCGCGCACATCCTGGAGCAGTGGTTCGGCTTCGCGTGGTGGCGTTCCGGGCGTCTGGCCGCCAAGTTCACCAATCCGGTGTGGCCTGCGGACACCATCACCGTTCGCGGCGTGGCGAAACCCGCCTCCGGCGAGCGCGCCGAGGCGTTCGTGTGGATCACCAAGGCGGACGACACCGTGGTGCTGGTGGCGGACGCCAGCGTGGACGCGCGCGAACCCCATCAGCCGCCCGCCTGAGCTGCGGCGTCCGCCTTGCAAGAAGAGGGCGATGTCCTACGGCCCAATGCGGTAAAAACGTGCGCCACATCGAGCATCGGCCCATTTTTTCGCCCGTCTGGACGGTCTAAGATGCTCAAGACGCATGTGCGCCGAACGACAAGCCACGTGCGCGGGCGTGCCGCGCCGAGCTGGCGCAGCCGCACACAACGAAGACGAGAAGGAGGTTGTTGTCGTGAGTCCTGATTTTTGGGCCATCATTACTGTTGGGATCGCGATTTTGATCGCAATCGCCACATCGAACCGCTCGTTGCGCCGGGAGATGAGCGAGCGCATCACCGGCGTGCAACGGGAGTTGGGCGAGCGCATCACGGCTGTGCAGCGGGAGCTGGGGGGGCGGATCGATGGATTGAGCGAGCGCATCACCGGCGTGCAGCGGGAGTTGGGGGAGCGCATCACCGGGGTGCAGCGGGAGCTGGGCGGGCGGATCGATCGATTGAGCGGGCGGGTCGATGCATTGACCGAGCGGATCACCGCGGTGCAGCGGGAGCTGGGCGGGCGGATCGATGGATTGAGCGAGCGCATCACCAGCGTGCAGCGGGAGTTGGGCGGGCGGATCGATCGACTGGGCAAGCGGATCGATGCATTCGGCGAACAGCTTGGCGATGTGCGCGAGCGGCTTGGCCGGGTCGAAGGTCTGCTGGAGGGCTTTGGATTGACGCGGCGAAAGCGGGCGGGCCAAGGGCGCGATGACGAGACGCATGGCCCGGCCCTGCCTCGGCCTTAGCACCGCGGCTGCCGGCCGCTGTCCATCGACTTGAGGGCGCGTTGCCACCAAATGTCGCACATTCTGCGCCGCGTTTGCCCTTGACCGACACCGCCACCCTCGTCTACGGGCGCGCGGGCTTGCGGGATTTGCATGCCGAACACCACCGGGCGGAACGCGGTTCGCGCAGCGGCGCCGCCGTGGTCATGGTGCATGGCGGCGCGTGGACGACGAACGACCGGCACACGCCATCCGTGCTGTGTACACACTTGGCCGAAGCCGGCTTCGACGTGTTCTCGCTGGACTTTCGCGACGGCCGGAACGGCAAGCATCCGTGCGCGGTGCAAGACATCGCCGCCGGCGTGCGTTTCGTGCGCGCCAACGCCGGGGAGCTGGGCGTGGACGGTGAACGCATCGGCTTGATCGGCAGCTCCTCAGGCGGGCACCTGGCCTTGCTGGCGGCAACGCAGCCGGACATCGACGCCCACCGCGGCACGTCGATTCTGGTGGACGGCGCCCAGACGCCGGCGGCGGAGGTTTCCGCGCAGGTGCGTTGCGTGGCGGCCTTGTGGCCGGTGTCCAATCCGCTGCTGCGCTTCCACTACGCGCAGCGGGCCGGGCGCGAAGAACTGGTGCGCGCTCACCAACGCTACTTCGTGGACGAGGCGCAAATGCGCGTGGCGAGCGTGCTGCGCCTGCTTGCCGCGGGCGAGGCCACCGATGTGCCGCCGCTCTTGCTCGCGCAGCCCGGCGCAGACGCCAACGTGCCGCGCCGCATGACGCTCGATCTCGTGCATGCCTATCAAGAGGCGGGCGGGGCGCTGCACTACCTGTTCCTGCCGGGGCTGCCGCACGCTTTCGCGTACCAAGCGTCCGCCGCCACCACGCGCTTGGCCGCCACGCTCGGCGCGTTCTTCCGCGAGCAACTCGGTGTTCCACGCCGCGAGGATTGAACTCTCGCCGCTTGCCACCATCAAACAAGCCGCGGTCGCCGCGACGCGGCGCAAAGCAACAACAGGAGACAGAATGAACCAACCCATCAAAACGCTCGCCACATTCGCCACCGTGGCGCTAGGCGTCTTTGCCGGCACAGTGGCGGCGCACGACGGCAAGCTCACGTTCGCGCCGGTGCTGGAGAAGGTGACGCCGGCGGTGGTGAACATCGAGGTGGGCACCCGCGTGCGCATGGACCCGCGCCTGCGCTACTTCTTCCGCGATTTGCCGAGTTTCCGCCAGCGGCAGAGCGGCGGCGCCGGCGTCATCATCGACGCGGACAAGGGCCATGTGGTGACCAACCACCACGTTATCGACAACGCCGACGAGATCAGCGTGACGCTGCAAGACGGGCGCGAGTTCGAGGCCGAGCTGGTGGGCAGCGACCCGGCCACGGACATCGCGCTGTTGAAGGTGGAAGGGGACGATCTGCGCGCGCTGCCGCTCGGCGACTCGGACAAGCTCGCGGTGGGCGATTTCGTGGTGGCGATCGGCAATCCCTACGAGCTCGGCCACACCGTGACGTCCGGCATCGTCAGCGCCTTGGGCCGCGACGGCCTCACCTCTTCGTATCAGGACTTCATCCAGACGGACGCCGCCATCAACCGCGGCAACTCCGGCGGCCCGTTGGTGGATTTGGACGGCCGGCTGGTGGGCATCAACAGCGCCATCACCTCGCCCACCGGCGTGAGCGCCGGCCTTGGTTTCGCCGTGCCGAGCAACACCGTGAAGTTCATCGCGGATCAGCTCGCGGAAACCGGCGAAGTGCGCCGCGGCCTGCTCGGCGTCCACATCGCGGAAGTGCCTCCCCACGACGCCGAGATGCTCGGCTTGAAGTCCGCGCGCGGCGTGGTGGTGGAAGCGGTGATGCCGGACACCGCGGCCGATGATGCCGGCATTGAAGCCGGAGACGTGATCGTCAGCTTGAACGATCGCGAAATCGCCAACAGGAGAGAGCTGATCTCGCGCGTGGCGAACACGCCGGCCGGCACCGAAGTGGAAATCGGCATCGTCCGCGACGGCGAGCGCAAGACCTTGGACGCGGTCATCGGCCGGCAGGGAGATGCGGCGAACGCGCTCTCTTTGGGCGGTCGCGCAAGGCCGCGCGCGCTGGCCGGCGCCGAGGTGCGCGATCTGCCGAGCGGCCACGAACTGCACGGCAAAGGTGTGGAAGTGGCGGCCGTGGCGCAAGGCAGTTTCGCCGCGCGCGGCGGTTTGGAAGTGGGCGACGTGATCCTGCGCGTCAACCGCCAGCCCGTTGGCAACGTGGCCGAACTCAACGAGGCGTTGGCGGACGCGGGCTCGGTGTGGCTGACCATTCAGCGAGGCGACCGGCAGCGCTTCCGCCGATTCCGCTAGTGGCGGCGCGCCCCTTTGGGGCGCGTTGGAGTTTGCTGCGCAAACTCTGCGCGCCTGCCTGTGTGCGTTGGAGTTTGCTGCGCAAACTCTGGGCGCCTGCTATGCGCGGCCGCGCTGCAAAACGTGCGACGGGGCGCAAGGCCCACTAAAATCGCCGGCCGATCGTAACCCTCACCAAGGAACACTACGCATGGCGACAGCGGATGCGGCGGTGGACGGCGCCGCGATAAAGGAACAGTTCGACGCGGTGCGCGCCGAGGTCGGCAAGGTGCTGGTCGGGCAGGACGAGCTGGTGCAGCGATTGCTGCTGGCGCTGTTGGCGGACGGGCATGTGCTGCTCGAAGGGGTGCCGGGGCTGGCGAAGACGCTGGCCGTCAGCACCTTGGCGGCCGCCGTCGATTGCCGTTTCGCCCGCATCCAGTTCACGCCGGACATGCTGCCCGGCGATGTGACCGGCACGCAGATTTTCAATCCCCGCGAAGGCACCTATTCCGTGCGCAAGGGGCCGGTGTTCGGCAACCTGGTGCTGGCCGACGAGATCAACCGCGCCCCGGCCAAGGTGCAGGCGGCGCTGCTCGAAGCCATGCAGGAGCGGCAGGTGACGCTTGGCGAGGAAACGTTCGTGCTCGACGAGCCGTTCCTGGTGCTAGCCACGCAAAACCCCATCGAGCAGGAAGGCACCTATCCGTTGCCGGAGGCGCAACTCGACCGCTTCATGATGAAACTGCGCGTGGGCTATCTCTCCGGCGACGACGAAGTGCGCGTGATCGACCGCATGGCCGGCGCGGTGGCGGCGCCGAGCGCGCAAACGGTGATCGCCGGCGCGGACATTCTGGCGGCGCGCGAGACCGCCCGCCAAGTGTTCGTGGACGACAAGGTGAAGCGCTACGCGGTGGACGTGGTGGCCGCCACGCGCGACCCCGCCGCGGCCGGCTTGCCCGAACTCGGCACCCTCGTCGAATACGGCGCTTCCGTGCGCGGCTCGCTGGCGCTGGTGCAGCTCGCCAAGACCAACGCGCTGCTCGCCGGCCGCACCTACGCCAGCCCGCACGACGTGAAGACCATCGCGCCGGACGTGCTGCGCCACCGCATCGTGCCCACCTACGAGGCGGAAGCCGAGGGCAAGAGCACGGACGACTTGGCCGCGGCGATCCTGAACCATGTGGAGGTGCCGTAGCTTGGCCGGCCCGCTACCCCCTCGCGCGGCGCCCGGATGACGAACCACGCGATGGCGTAGGCCCATGCTGCCCGCCGACATCGTCCGCCAAGTAAAGCGCATCCAGCTCACCACCGGCCGCCAAGTGGCCGACGTGCTGGCCGGTGCGTACGTGTCCGTGTTCAAGGGCCGCGGCGTGGAGTTCGACGAGGTGCGCCCGTATGTGCCGGGCGACGACGTGCGCGCCATCGACTGGAACGTCACCGCCCGCGTCGGCGCGCCATATGTGAAGCGCTATGTGGAGGAGCGGCAGCTCACGGTGATGCTGCTGGTGGACATGAGCGCGTCGCTGGATTTCGGCTCCGCGCACCGCTCCAAGCGCGAGGCGGCGGTGGAGCTTTCCGCGCTGCTGGCGTTCTCCGCGATTCAGAACGACGACAAGGTGGGCTTGCTGCTGTTCCACCGCCAAGTGGACGAGTACATCCCGCCGCGCAAAGGCCAGAAGCACGCCTTGCGCGTGGTGCGCGAAGTGCTGGCGCGCGGGCGCGAAGACCGTGCCGCGGCGGCCAGCGCGCCGCGCCGCAAGGCGCCGCTGCCCCGCCAAGTGGCGGCGCGCTTCGCCGAATTCGTGCGCCGCCGCCGCCGAAGTTCGCGCCGCGACACCAACATCGCCGCCGCGTTGGAGTTCTGCCGCCGGGTGCTGCCGCGCCGGGCGATTCTGTTCCTCATCTCGGACTTCATCGACGATGGCTACATCAAGGTGCTCTCCAACGCCAACCGCAAGCACGACGTGGTGGCGGCGCGGGTCACCGATCCGCGCGAGATGGAAATGACCGGCGCCGGCCTCGTCACCTTGGAAGACGCGGAAACCGGCTTGCGGCGGCTGGTGGACACCAGCGCCGCCGCCTTCCGCGACGCCATGCGCCAAGACGCCGCGGCGCGCACCGAGGCGCTGGAGCGGGCGCTGCGCAAAGTGGGCATCGATCTGGTGACCATAGACGCCGCCGGCTCGGTGGTGGATCCGTTGGTGAGGTTCTTTCGCATGCGGCAGTTGCGCACGCGCCGGTGAATGGCGCGGCCGGCGCGCCGCATCCCGAGACGCGGCGCAAGAGACGCGAGAAAAGAGCGCCTCGCTCGGTCGCCAATCAGCCGTGGCGTTAGAATGATCGCCCGAAACTGAAATTGGATGACGTGGCATGTTCGAGAGCCTGAGCGAACGGCTGACGGGGGCGTTGCGCTCGGTTTCGGGGCGCAACCGTCTGACGGAGGACAACATCGCCGCGGCGGTGCGCGATGTGCGCATGGCGCTGTTGGAGGCGGATGTCGCGCTGTCCGTGGTGCGCCGCTTCATCGACGATGTGCGCCGGCGCGCCGTCGGCCAGGAAGTGCATGCGTCGCTGAACGCCGGGCAAGCGTTCGTGCAAGTCGTGCGCGACGAGCTGGTGCGCTTGATGGGCGAGGCCAACGACGCCTTGAACCTCGCCGCCAATCCGCCGGCGGTGGTGTTGCTGGCGGGTTTGCAGGGCGCCGGCAAGACCGCCACCGTGGCCAAGCTGGCGCGACACCTGAAGGAGCGGGAGCGCAAGCGGGTGGCGGTGGTGAGCGCGGACGTCTACCGCCCGGCGGCCATCGACCAGTTGCGCACGCTGAGCGCCGAAGTGGGCGCGCGTTTCGTGCCCAGCGCCGCGAATGAGAAACCCCTGGCCATCGTCAAACGGGCGCTCGCCGACGCCCGCGCCCGGTTCGACGACGCGCTCATCGTGGACACCGCCGGCCGCCTCGCCATCGACGCGGAGATGATGGCGGAAATCGCCGCCCTGCACGCCGCGCTGCGGCCGATAGAGACGCTGTTCGTCGTGGACGCGATGACCGGGCAGGACGCCGCGGCAACCGCCAAGACGTTCGGCGAAGCCCTGCCGCTCACCGGCGTCGTGCTCACCAAGGTGGACGGAGACGCCCGCGGCGGCGCCGCTCTCTCCGTGCGCGCCGTCACCGGCAAACCCATCAAGTTCCTGGCCGCCGGCGAGAAAACGGACGCCTTGGAGCCGTTCCATCCGGACCGCGTGGCGTCGCGCATCCTCGGCATGGGCGATGTGTTGTCGCTCATCGAGGAGGCCGAGCGCAAGGTGGATGAGCGCAAGGCCAAGCGCCTCGCCGGCAAGCTCACCTCCGGCCGCAAGTTCGATCTGGCGGACTTCCAAGAGCAGCTGCGGCAGATGGAGAGTTTGGGCGGCGCGGATGGGCTCCTCGAAAAGCTCCCCGGAGCGGGCATGTTGCCCGAACAAGCCCGCGCCAAACTAGACGACACGCTGTTCCGCCGCTCGGTGGTGATCATCGATTCCATGACGGCGCAGGAACGCCGCTTTCCAGACCTCATCAACGGCTCCCGCAAACGCCGCATCGCCGCCGGCAGCGGCACCCAAGTGCAGGACGTGAACCGGCTGCTGAAACAGCACAAGCAAATGCAGAAGATGGCGAAAAAGACCATGCGCCAAGGCGGCGTCAAGCGGATGATGCGGGGTTTGGAAGCGCTGCAGGCCACGCCGCAACACCCGCCGCGTCGCGCCACCGCGCGCAAGCGCGGCGGTCGTCGGCGTTGAAGTCCGTGCCCAAGCCCGACGGAACATCGTCCGCTTCCGGAATCCTTCCCGCCGTTGCCGATGCGGCCGGCGCCTTGGAGCAGTTGCGGCGGGAGAACGCGCGGCTGCGAGCGGAACTCGAACGGTTGCGACCGCATGCCAACCACACGCCGACGCACACCACCTGGGAGCAGGAGATGCGGCGCGGAATCGTCTACGCGGATGGCCAGTCCGCCACCAGCGCGTTGGCCGCGGGACGGCTGCTCAAGCAGCTCGCGGGCATCTCCAAACAGCGCATGAAAGCCGGCCGCATCCGCAACAGCAGTGACTTCGACTACTTGCCGGCGCCGGCGGCGGACGCAGCCCAACTGGAGGCGGACTTCGTCCGCTGGGGCTACTGCCTGGTGGCGGATGCCATGTCGCCAACGCAGGTGCGCGCGCAGGTGGATCGCTTGGTGGAACAGGCCGCGGCGGAGCGGCGCACCGACGCGGCGCTGATGACCAGCCGCAACGACCGCGCCCAGCTCGTGAACAATCTGGTGCTCAAAGGCGCCGTGTTCCGCGACGCGGTGGAGTTCAAGGAGCGCGCGGCGCAGCGCGGACCGCTGGTGGACCGGCTGCTCACCAAGATCATGGGCGAGGGCTTTGGCTTGGGCTGCGCCCACGGCTCCATCGTCCACACCGGCGGCGGCCTGCAGGAGTTGCACGTCGACCAGGGCGGCGTGCCCATGCCGTACCCGCCGTTTCCGTTCGGCTCGCTCATCATCTGGTGCTACACGGAGTTCGACTTGGCCGCTGGCGGCACCTACATCGTGCCGGGCTCGCACCGCAACGCCAGCGGTGCCACCTGCTTTCGCCACGGCGCCGACCTCGTGCGCTTGGTGGACGGCGAACCGGGCTTGGTGGCGATCTGCGCGCCACCGGGCACCTGCATCCTCACCGACACGCGGGTGCTGCACTGCGGCGGCCGCCGCACCGCGCCCGGCACGCGCTACGCCATGCGCTGCCACTACAACCGCCACTTCCTGCGCGCCTTGCACGAGCAGTCCACGGCGAATCTGCATGTGCCGGACGACGTGTACGGCGTGTTGTCGCCGCGGTTGAAGCAGATGATGGGCGTTGCGGTGAACAACCACGCGCCGATTGGGGAGCTCGCCGCAGGCCGCCAAGCTTCTTGAGCGGCACGCCGTTTGGCGTGGCGACGGGTTGAGGCTGCGCTTGTGTGCGGGAAGGCGGATGGGCGGCGCTATCGCTTCCGCGAACCCGTTGCGTTGGCGTGGTTGGAGCGCACGGCGGCGGAGCCCGCGATCATCGACTCCGCGTACCAAGCCGTGGTGTCCGGGTAGTCGGGGAGGTTTTCGCCAAAATCGGCGTCCAGGGCTTCGAGCGCGCCGCGCAGGTCCGCGGCGCAGTGCCCGAACCGCGCGCGCCAGTCGCGCTCGACCGCCCTCACGCGGTGGGCGAAGGAGTCGCGTGCGCTTTTGCCCTTCGGCGTGAGATGCACGAGGCGTCCGGGGTCGCGCCGCGCGCCCGGCGTCACCACCGCCACCAAATGGCGTTCGGTGCCGGACTTGCCGTTCCCCGCCACATCGCCGAGCGCCGCCGCCCGCGCCAACGGCATGCCGCCATCCGGAATGTGCCGCAGCAGGTTGGAGGTGTGGTTCAAGCCCGCGCCGTAGCCGGAGATGTCCCACTCGTAGTCGATGGTGAACATGGCCAACGCTTGCGCCAGCAACGCCGGCAAAGGCAGCGCGGCCTCGTCGCGACCGGCGGGCCGCAACACCACGGGCCAATCCTGACCGTGGTGCGGAATGCGCGGCGGCCCGGTTTGCGCCGGCAGGTGGTTGCCGCCGGTGATGCTGGCGTCCGCCGGGCCGTAACCGCTGAGATAGAAGGGCAAGTCGACGTCGAATTGGCACGCCAACGCCGCGAGCGCTTGCCGAAGCGCGGCGAGACGGCGGGTGAAACGCGCCCGCCATTGTTGTTCGACGGCGGCAACAGTTTGGGCGGAGGCGTCCCGGGCACGGCGACCGCTGGCCGTAAGAAACAGATGCCGCGTGCGCCCGGCCGGTCGCGTTGCCAGCCAGCCGAGGCGTTCGGCATCGCGGGTCACGCCCTTCGCGCCGCGCTGCGAGAGCACGGCGCGCTGCGCAAGCTCCCGCACGCTGACGCCGTCGTCGACCACGCGCAGCACGTTGCTCCAGATGGCGAGCGAGGGTGCCGTCCCGCGCCGCGCGTTGTAGTCGCGCTCGAACGCGACCAGCGCGTGGCTCAGCAGAAACGACAGCGGCGTTGTGCCGAGCTTCATCTTGGGATGCGGCGGCCCCATTGGCGCGACCGAGGCGTATTTCAAAGCGCGAACAAAGACGGCGAATTGCCGCCGCGAGCAAACATAGTGCGTGGCGTCCATCGTGCCGTCGGCGCAAGCGCTTGGCGAGCGGCCGCGCACCGGCGCCTTGCCGTCGAGCCGCTCGCCTTGGCCCATGCGCGAGAACACGAAATCCGCTAGGAGCCTTGCCACTTCGCCTTGCGTGTCGTCGCTCAAGACCAGCGCCACCACGCAGCGGTCGCCCTCCACATGCGCGTGGCTGCCTTGGCCGCGCGGCTTTGCGGCGACGATGCCGGCAAACGCATCGAACAAGGCGTGGGCTTCCTCCACCGCGTTGACGTCCGTGGCGGATGCGGCGGGCATGTCGCGGAGCGCTCTCGGCGTGGCGCTTACGGTGCCGCCCGCCACTGCACCAAGGTGAACGGCGGGTCGTCGTCTCGATGATGTTCGAAAACCGCCCTCACGGACGAGCCGATGTACACGTCTTGACGCGGATCGCCAAGCAGGTTGCCCACCATGCGGGCGGCGTCGTGATCCGGAAACTCCACCAGCGCGACGATGTACGGACCTTGCTCCCGCAGCGCGGGATGCACCGGATGCCACACCCGCTCGAAGCTGTAGATGCGGCCGATTTGGGGCACTTCCTCGAACGCCAAATTGGTGCTGTGACACTGGTGGCAAATCCACTCCGGGCCCCACTGCCAAGCGCCGCAGTCTTTGCAGCGCTGCATAACCAAGCGTTCTTCGGCGATGGCTTGCCAGTACGGCGCGTCCAAGCCGTCCGGTGCGGGAACCGGCCTCGGCAGGCCCGGATGCAAATAGGCGCCGCTCACAACGTCGCCTCCGATCCGAAAATGCTGGAACTCACCGGCGTCACCATCGGCCCGGAAACCACCATGGCAACGTCCACGTCCTGCACGGGATTGGGCGATGCGCCGCGGATTTGGCGCACGGCCTCGATGTTGAGTTCCAGCCCGTGCATGTAGCACTCGGCCAGATTGCCGCCGCTGGTGTTGGTGGGCAGCTTGCCGGCGGGCGCGATCAGGTTCTCCTTGGTGAAGAACTCGTTGCACTGCTCCGCCGCGCAGAAGCCGTGCTCCACCATGCTCATCAGCACGCCGCCGGTGAAGTTCTCGTAGCATTGCAGAACATCCACGTCGCCGGGGCCGCACTGCGCCATTTCGTACAGGCGCGGCACGCAGGTCTTGAAGTTGGAGGTGGCGTAGTCCGGCGTGTTGTGGACGCTGGCGCCGGCGCGGTAGTGCGAGCCGGTCACCGCGCTCAGCACATACGCCGGCTTGTGCGGGAAGTGCTTGGCGCGTTCCGCCGGCACCACGATCATCGCCGCCGCGCCGTCGTTCTCCAAGCAGCAGTCGTACAGGTGGAAGGGCTCCACGATCCACCGCGACGCGTCGTATTTCTCTTCGTCGAGCGGACGCCCGTGCATCACCGCGCGGGGGTTGTTCTGCGCATGGTGGTAGGAGGCAAGCGAAATGGCGCGCAGCGCCGGCTGCTCGACGCCGTGTTCGTGCATGAAGCGCGTCACCTTCATGGCGAAGCTCTGCGCCGGCGACATCAAGCCGTAGGGCGTGGTGTAGGCGCCGGCGCCGGAGACCACGTTGCTGCGCGAACCCTGGCCGAAACGCCCGAACTGGCCTTGCGCCAAGGCGCGGAACACCACGACGCATTCGGCGAGGCCGGTGGCCACCGCCGCCGCGGCGTGCGCCACCGCCGCCGAACCACCGCCGCCACCGCCGCCCCATTGCATGTTGGAGAAGCGCAGCTCGTGGCAGCCGAGCGCGGCGGCGAGGCGCGACGGATCGCTGCGGTCGTTGGAGAAGGAGGCGAAGCCGTCCACCGCCTTGGGCGGGATGCCGGCGTCCTCGCAGGCGGCCAGAATCGCCATCAACGCCAGCTTGAACTCCGGATCGGGAGACTGGCCTCGTTTGTAATAGGTGGTTTCGCCGACGCCGGCGATGGCGGCGGCGCCTCGTAGGCTGCGCGACATGTCAGTTTGCGTGTTGTTGGACGACGACAACATAACGGCTTGGCGGGCGGGATTTCAACCGCCCATGCCAAGCTGCGGCGCGCTTTGGCCCTACGCTTCCTCGTGGATCACCACCGTGCCCACATCGCCGTCGATGGTGAGCGTCTGTCCGTGTTTGATGCGCACGGTGCCGTTGCCGACGCCTAGCACGGCGGGAATCCCGTATTCGCGCGCCACGATGGAACCGTGGGCGAGGATGCTGCCCATGTCCGTCACCAGCCCCACCGCGTGCGCGAACAGCTGCGTCCACGCCGGCGTGGTGAGCGGGCTCACCAAGATGGAACCCGGGCGCATGTTGTCGAAGTCCTCCGGGCCGAGGATGACGCTTGCCGGCGCGGTGACGCGGCCGGAGCTCACCGGGAAGCCGCGCATGGTGTCGCTGGAGTCGTCGTTCTTGATCTGCGTTTCCTTGAAGGCGATGCCCTTGATCTTGCTGGCCTCCTGGGGAACGGTGCCGGGCGGATGGTGGCGTTTGCGCGCTTCCCGGAGCTCGCGCCGCTCGGCGGCGAGTTCGCCGAGTTCCGGCGCCGCTTCGCCGCGCGTGCGGGCGGCGATGGCGCGGCGCAGTTCTTCCGTGAGCAAGTAAAACGTGTCCTCTTCCAGCTTGAAGGTGCCCGCCGCCGCCATGCGCCGGCCGAGTTCCAGCGCCATCGGCCGCAACACCGGCCACGTGTAGCCGAAATGGAACGCGACTTCCTCGCGGATGTAGTTGTACTTGCGGGCGAGCCAGAGGCGAAAGCGAAATTGCCAATACGGCAGACCGTCCAGCAGTTCGACGATTTCGGCGTGCTTCTGCTCGCGCACCGAAGCCGCCCGTTTGTCTTGGTCTTTCGGATCGTAGTTGGCGTCGGCCACCATGCCCTTGAGCGTGGCGAACAAGGGCGAGGGATCCTCCAATTGCGTCGGCACCACGAAATCCATGCTGTAGCCTTGGTGCCCGTAGAAGGCCAGATACTCGTCCAACGCCTTCACCACCTCCTTGGCGTCCTCGCGCGCCCGCAGCGCGTCCATCAGGAACTTCGACGGCATGGTGAGAATGAGGAACACCAGCGCCTCGTTGCGGCGAATCAGCTTCGCGATTTCAAACAAGCGGGCGTTCGCCTGCATGGTTTTCGACTCGATGCCGGAAAGGAACTGGCCGCTGATGAAGTGGTGGTCCGGAAGCGCCTCGCGCAGGAAGGTTTGGAATTGGTCGTCCGTGGACTTGGCCACGCCGAACGTGTGGCCGGAGTTGCTCGACCAGTAGTAGCCTTCCTCAATGCCCAGCTCGCGAATGCCGGCGAGCAGTTCCTCGTCCGTGGCGGTTGCGACATCCAGTTTGGCCCACTTCTCGCGCGCGCCGACCAAGCGCGGTCGCGTCACCTCGTGCCATTCCTTCAGCTGGTTGTCGTTCGTCGTCGTGTTGTTGAAAGCGATGAACGTGGGGCTTTCGCTCTTCGGAAAGGCGATGGCGACCGCCATCGTTTCGGGATCTTGTTGCGCTGCCCAGGCGTCGAAGGCGGTCTTGTCTTGGGGAGAAAGGTCCGCGGCGAACCGCGCCATGTCGCGTTCGGCCAGTTCGCGCTGCTTGGCTTCTCGCTCTTTGGCGGCCTGTTCGAACTTTCTCCGCTCCGCTTGCACGGCTTCGTATTCGGCTTGGTCCAGCTCCGCCTCGCCGACGGTTTTCTCTTTCTTTCCGGCCTTTCCGTCCTTCCCACCCTTCCCGCCGAACACGGTGTTCTCGGCGGCGAACAACTGCGGCCAATCGAAGCGCTGGTAGGCGTAGCCGTTCAAGGTGACGAACACCGGCCCGCCCCCGATCATCAGGCTGCGTCCCTTGCGCGCCGACTCCAAGCCCTCGGTGAGGTACAGCTCCTCGAACAGCGGACAGATCGGATCCGGCATGTTCTCCACGATTTGCCGGCGCGAGAGGTATCTCGCCGGCGGCTTCGGCACCCATTCCAACTCGATGGGTTGCACGGGCAAGTTGGTGATGGGGCGGGACTGCAAGAGCCGCAGTTTGCCGTCGCAATACGCCCACTCCACATCCTGCGGGGCGCCTTGCAGTTCTTCCACCTTCGCCGCGGTTTCGGCGAGTTCCCGCAGCATGGCGTCGCTCAGCGACGGCCGTTCGCGCTCGGCCTCGGCAACCTCCGCGAACCGCGTGCCTTGTTCGCCGTCGGCGATGATCTTGCGGTCTTTGGCGCCCACCGTCGTCTCTTTCGCGGCGTATGTGCGGCGGTCGACCACATAGGTGTCCGGCGTCACTTGGCCGCTGACGACGGCTTCGCCGAGCCCGAAACTGGCGTTGACGATCATCTCGCCGCGCTCGCCGGTGGCGGGATTGGCGGTGAAGAGGATGCCGGAGACGTCCGACGGCACCATCAGCTGCACCACCACGGCCATGGCCACGGCGTCCTGGTCGATGCCGTTCTGGTGCCGGTAGGCGATGGCTTGCGCGGTCCACAGCGACGCCCAGCACTTGCGCACGGAGGCCACCACCGCGTCCGCGCCGGTGACGTTCAGGTAGGTTTCCTGCTGCCCGGCGAAGGAGAGATCGGGCAGGTCTTCGGCGGTGGCCGAAGAGCGCACCGCCACCGCCGGCGCGTTCGGCAACACCGCGTAGGCGGCGCGAATGGCGCTGGCGATGTCGCCGGCCACGTCGTGCGCGGCGAACAACGCCCGAATGTCCGCCGAGGCCCGCTCGAAGGAAACCACGCCGTTCTTCCATTCCGGGCGCGCCAAGCTGGCGATCCGCTCCGCCAAGCCGTGGTCGCCGACGAACCGGCGGTAGGCGGCGGTAGTGACGTGGAATCCGCCGGGCACGTCGAAGCCGCCCCGCGCCATGCGCGACAACGACCGCCCCTTGCCGCCGACGACCTCCAAGGCGTCGCGCTGCGTGGAGAGAGGCGTGGTGAAGGCGTTGTCGTCGGACATGGGTGGCACCGCTGGTTGAGGAACCCATACCCTAATGAAAATCAGGCATGGGATTCAACCTCTGTCTTCGTTCGTCGCGGGCGTCCGCTTGCCCACGTCGAACGGACGCGCACTCGTTCTGCCGCGCCACACGCAGCCCGACGACGACCCCTGCTGCTCCACCAGCTCGGACTCCGACTCCCGAACAGCCGCCGCCACGCATCCGCGCCCCTGAACTTGAATGCCCAGCAAACCGTCCATTTCAATTCGGACGACTTGGAGGCCGGCAATCCCGACAAGGGGCTGTCGAGGGGCGTGGGCAACGGCCAAGGCGACTGGCGGTTGGAGTTGGAAACCGACTTGGAATTGGTGGGGGCATTCGCCTACATCCGCACCAGCGACGGCTTCCTCACCAGCATTCACGACATCGCCCGCAGCGCCCAGAACCGCCACCATGTGCCCATCTTCAACCCCGGCAGCAACGAAAACCAGCGCAGCAGGCTGCGGTTGGTCAATCCCGGCGACACCGACGCCGAAGTGGTGATCGACGGGCTGGACGACCGAGGCCGGGCGCCGCCGGATGGAAATGTGCGCCTGTCGCTGCCGGGCGGGGAGGCCCGCACCATCACGGCCGAGGAACTGGAGCAAGGCGGCGCCGGCTTCAGCGGCAGATTCGGCGACGGAAGCGGCAAGTGGCAACTGTCGGTCTCCGCCAACCGGCCCATTCAAGTGATGAGCCTGCTGCAGAGTCCGACGGGCAACCTAACCAACCTCTCGACTTCCGCGGCGCCCTTGGCCGGCGCCAACACCGCGCCCGTTGCACAGGACATCTCCCGACGGTCCGACCTGTCCAACCCCGTGTTGCAAGTGCAACTCATCGGAACGGATGCGGACGGAGACACCTTGACCTATGTTCTCCATTCGGCCCCCGAGGGCGACGGGTACTACGACGCCTTCGTGGAACCGGATTCGGGACGGCTGTTCGCCAACCTGCGCGACGACGGGCAGGATCAGATCGTCATCGCCTACCGAGTCACGGACGGAGTGCGGTTCAGCGATGTCGCCCATGTGAGGATCGCGGTGGAGCCGATAGATTCCGGGGGGCTTGGGCTTACCGCCGCCGCGCCGGAAACTTACGGGCGCATCGACCTCGGATTTTTGGATGCCTCCAACCTCCCGCGGGCCATCGATCTGTCCGCCAACTTTCCGCCAGTGGGACAGCAAGGCCGACAAAACAGTTGCGTTGGCTGGGCGGTTGGTTACGCCTTGAAATCCTATCAAGAGCGCATGGAGGAACGATGGGATTTCGGCTTGGCAACGCTCTTCAGCCCGGCATGGATTTACAACCAAATCAATAACGGCAGAGACAACGGCTCGCACATTTTTGCGGCATTGGATCTCGTTGTGGATAGGGGCGCGGCAACTTGGTGGACCATGCCTTACGACCATAGGGATTATCGGTCCCAGCCAACGGATGCCGCCACGAGGGAAGCGTGGCACTACAGGGCAAGCGGTCGGAGCCGAGTGGGGGGCACCGGGCAAATCAAGGCCGCGTTGTTCAATCGTCTGCCGGTGGTGATTGGCATGAGAATCCACGACAGCTTCCTTTACCTCAGAGGAACCAATTCGGTCTACAACACCTTTGGAGGGTCGGATCGCGGCGGACATGCCGTGACCATCGTGGGTTACGACGACCGTCGCTTCGGCGGCGCATTCAAGGTAATCAACTCTCATGGCAACCGTTGGGGTGACCGGGGGTATTTCTGGCTTCCATACAGAGATTTTCGCCAAGTTGTTTCCGAGGCCTATGTGCTGCAGGACAGCCAAAACGGCCAAGCGCCGTCTCCCAACACGCCCAACCGCCCAGCAGCGGCAGACTTGCCGAATCTCCAAGTGGAGGATTGGCGCGCGGAATACGACCCGCAACCCGGCGGCGACGGCCGTTGGCAATGGACGGTGGTCAACACCGGCACCGCAACCGCGCGGCGGGGCGCTGATGTGAACTTGATATTGTCCAGGGACAGGTGGCTGGATTCGTCGGATTGGTGGGTGCAATACGAGGAGATTCCCTTTGACTTGGCGCCGGGAGAACGCGCCGTACGGGATGAGACCAACCCGCGCCCGTTCACCTTTCCACAGGCCCTGCCAGCCGGAACCTACCACATGGCCGTCTGGGTGGACGACCTGCAAGAGGTGCGGGAAAGCAACGAAAACGACAACATCTCGGCCGCTGATCGCCGAATCAACATCCGCCTTCCCGACCTTCCAGACCTCGCCATCAATTATTGGTGGACTTCTTGGCGCAGCACGGGCGACGGCGTTTTGGAGTACGAAGTTGCCAACAACGGCACCGCGCCCACCACCAGAACCGACTGGGACGTCAACTTGATCTTGTCGCAATACGAGAACCCGAAGGCGGGGAGATATTGGTATCTGTTCTATGAGGACGCAAACTACATCCTGCACCCAGGACAGTTGTTGTATCGAGACGAGAGCAACTCAGCGTCTTTCAGTCTGCTCCGAGACCAATTCGGAAACCCGGTGCCTGCCGGCACCTACTACATTTCGCTGTGGGTGGACGACTCGGACGAAGAACGGGAAAGCAACGAAGTCAACAATCTTTCCGTGGGCAACCAATTCGTATCCATCATCTGGACAAGCTCTGCAAAGAGCCACGCAGCTCAGTCCAACACGACGGAGGCCGCACGCCCCACGGTGGACGCCTCCTCCGCCTTCAACGGCCGGCGCCTGCCGGCCGGCATCGCCATGCGGAAGGTGGAGATTGTGGAAGATCCGGACGGCGCCAAGCGTGTGGTGATCGCCGAAGACGCCGCATCATCCTCGACTGCGCCAAGCCAGCCGATCAAGCCGCTGCGCCACGGACAGGCTGAAGCCTCGGGCCGCTACGAAAAAGTCGTCGGCGCCGCCGACCAAGTGGTGTTTCCCCGTGGAGAGATCAAGCACATGCCCTAACTAACTCAATGCCTCAACCACGCGCTCGCCTTCCTCGCGTAGCGCCGGTTCAATGAAAATCGGGCTTGGGATTCAACCTTCGTCTTCGGCGTGGTGTGGCGGTGCTTGCGCAACGTCCACGCTGGCGCCGATTTCCAGATCGTCCAGCGCTTGGCGGAGCTCCGCTAGGGCGTTGGCCGCGAACTCGGCGTCCACGCTGGTGGTTAGGTCGATGTGTACGCGAAGGTCGCTGCCATTGCGCAACTTCGGCAGCACCTTGGTGCCGAAACGATTCCACAACTCGGGAGGAATCGTGCCGCCTAGGCGGAGCGTGGTCACGCCCTTGCGCTTTGCCGCGGCCGTCGGCGGCTGGGCGGGAGGCTCGTCGGGTGTTGGCTGCGGGCCTACGGGCACCGGTTCCGGCGCCGGTTCCGGCGTCGCCAGCGGTTCGGCCTTGGCCTTCGCCAGCAAGAACACGTCCTTCTCGAATGCCACTTCCTCGGGCTGGATTGGTTCCGCGCGCCAGACGCGATCAAAACCGCCGCCGGATTTGGTGCCAGATGCCAAGGCGAAATCCCCGCGCCCGACGAAGTCGACGATCTGCCGCCGCAGCACCGCATCGGGATCGCTAAGCCGCGTAAGCGACCCGTCCAGAAAGCTCTGCCGCAAGCTGGTGAGCGGCCATGCGCCGCTCTCCTTGAACGCCGGCGGCCAATGCCGCTCGAGATAGCCGGCGCCCACGCTTTCGTTCAGCAGCGCTTCGGCCTTGAGGGCAGCGATCACCCGCCCGGCCAGGGTGTCGCTGGCGCTCGAGTGGCCGGCGCCCAAGTCGATGATCTTCAGGCCGTGCTTCTGCGCGCCATCGTGCAGCGCCACGAAGCGATAGCTGGCCCACACTTCCTCCGCCGCCGCTTCCTTGGCCGCGCGCAATCGCGAGCGCACCTCGTCGCGTTCGGCGCGGCCGTATTCGGCGCCGAGCACGCCATCGGCCAGCTCTTTCGCCACCCGCTGCCACGCCAGCATGAGTTCGACTTTCTCGCGCAGCCCGTTGCCGGGCTGGCGAGCGCACCAGACCAGCGAGCCGGGATACAGCCGCGGCGACTTGCCCCGGGTGCGCGTCCACTCGCCGATGCGCGCCAACAGGCCGGCGTCGTCCGACCACTCGCTGTCCGGATTCAGAACCACCAGCGCGAGCCGAGGCGAATCCGCCACCGTCGCGCTCTCGGCGGGAAAGAACACGATGGGCGTCGTTGCGCCAGACTTGAAGCCGGCCTCCACCAGTTCACGAATCGCCGGCTTCACTTCTGTCTCCTCGTCCAAGGAGGCGCGGCGATCGCTCACCACCTTCTTGAGCGTCGCTTGGTGGTGAACGAGATAGCCATCCGTGCCGACTTTGCGCAGGAAGAAACTCGCGGCCTCCAAGGCCGTCGCGGCGTTGTCGATAGTGGTGGTGTCCACCTTCGGTTCGCCCAGGGCGAAGCGCAGCTCCGGCAGGTGCGCCACCTTGTCCACCTGGCCGCCGGAGGACTCGAACAGGATGGCGGTGCCCACACGCCGATGAATGTCGCGCAGGGCGCCGCTCGCGTCGGCGTCCAAGGACTGCGCGTGGGAGAGCGCGCCGGCGATGTCCGCTTCGATGGCGGAATCGAGCCGCGCTTCCGCCAGCTGCCCCAGCACCACGGCGCGAAACTCCGGCACATGCAGCGGCGCGGAACCCAGCGTCACTAGCGGTTCCGTGCGTGCCCGCTGGAAGTGTTCCCGGGCCGCCCAGGAAACCCACTGCGCCAACATCGCCAGCGCTCCTCGCGTTTGCTGGAACTGCGGCAGCGCCCGCCACTTGCGCTGGAACACCGACAGCGTGGCGGGATGGAAGGGATAGCACGCCTCGAAACGCCCGCGCAGAAACTCCCGCGCCTTGGCCTCGGTGGTTGCCGTATCCACCGCCAGCCACTCGGCCGGCAGCCGCGCCGTGCGCTCGAAGCACCAGTCCGCATAGGCTTTGGACACCCTCTTGCGAGTGCGCGGCTTGCCCAGATCCCGAAACAGGCGGCGGCAGACCACTTCGCTGATTTCCGATTCGTCGTTGGCGATCAAATCCCGCGCCACCCGCCGCACCACCTTGGTGATGCGCTCCTGCCACTGCTGATCCCAATCCGTCATTTCCACTTGGCTGCGCGGCAGGCTGATGACGGCGGCGGCGCGCGAAGCGCCGGTGACGGCAACGGTGAGGTTCTGGATGAATGCGTGGAAGTTCTCCGCCAGGTTGCGATGGCGGTTGACGAAGTTCAGCACCTCGTCGAACAGCAGCAGCACCGGCGCATCCGCGGCGGCGAACACGCGGGCGAGGGATTCCGTTCCCGGCGGCGAGGTCTTGGCAGCGCTGCCGAGCGCCTCCACGCCCTTCGCGCCGGCCAGCTGCCGCGCCAAGTCGATCCACGGGTTCTCGCGGCCTTCGGCCGGATCCCACGCATTGCCGACGAAAACGCCGACGCGGGCTCTTGGCGCCTCTGCCACTCCCGCTTGGCGCAGCAAGTTCGGCACGCCCGGCAGTTCGGACGCCTTCGCCCCGGCGCTTGCGATGTGGTACAGCGACGCGAGCGTATGCGTCTTGCCGCCGCCGAACTGGGTGATGAGCGTGAGCACCGGCGCCGTGTTCGCCGTCTGCCCGGCCAGCCGCCGCAGCACCATGCCGGCGTGTTCGCTGAGCGCCCGCGTGAAACAGGTGCGGGCGAAGAACTCGGCCGGATCGCGGTAGTCCTTCGGTGCCGTGCCCGCCACCACCTGCTCCAAGGCGATGGCGAACTCGTCCGGGCTGAACGACCGCCCTTCGCGCACCTCCTCGCGCAAGGCGACGACTTTGTACCACGGGTCTATGGGGTGGTCTCCCTCGCAACAGTGCTGGCGATTCTAGCGCAGGCGGGCGGACTCCGCGTGTTCTTGCGGCGGCCAACTGCCATCGTCGGCCCAGTGGTGATGGCAATTGACCGGACTGAGCAGAGCGGCACGTTGGCGAGGTGCTAAAGTTGCACTCTCGTGCAGGGAGATGCCACTGATGAGCAACACGTTCACAGCGATCTTGGAGCGGGATGGCGACTGGTACGTCGCGTACTGTCCGGAAGTGCCGGGCGCAAACGGCCAAGGTCGCTCCAAGGACGAAGCGCGCGCGAGTTTGGCGCACGCGATCGATTTGATCTTTCGCGACCGTCGGGAGGACGCATTCCGTGGCCTTCCCGACGATGCGGAGCGAGACACGGTTGCTGTGGGGTGAAGCGGCGAGCTCTGCTGCGCCATCTCCGGCGTCACGGATGCTATCTGAAGCGCGAGGGTTCAGCCCACTCCCTATGGGCCAATCCCAATACCGGCGTCGTGGAAGCAGTGCCACGACATGTCGAGGTTCCCAATCTCCTCGCTGGAAAGATCTGTAGGGCGCTTTCCATACCGGAGGTTGGTGGATAGACTGCACTCGGTCCGTTGGGCGGTCCCGAGCTCGCCGATCACGCCGGCGGTGCGCGGTAGGGCGGATCCGCGATGGCGGCCCGCCGGCTGCTGCGTCGCCAAGCGTCCAGCTGTGCCTCAACGTGCCGCGTCATCGCATCCGGCGTGCCCAGGATGTTGAGGAAGCAGGGCTCCAAACCGAGTTCCGGCAAAGCGCTTGTGAGCGCGTCCGCGGTTTGGAAAAGAAGCGTTTTCGCTGCTTCGTCGTTGGCGCGAGCAAGGCGCAACGTGATGCCGTCGTCGTCATAGGCGAGCGTGACTGTCTCGAACACCACTGCCTCGATCGCTGCCGCCGCTTGGGCAGGCGCATCGGTAAGCAGAGGACGCCAGCGCGAGTCCATTGGATCGATCACGGTTTGCGCACTGCGGCGGTACTGATCCGCTTGCGCACGGATGCGATGGACGATTTCCCGTCGGTAGTCCGCATCGAGGTGGTTCACCGCAGCCGAGAGCGCGTCCTCGTCAAGCTGCGCCGCCACTGCGAAGTCGAAGAGGTCGCGTTCCGGCAGCACGTTGCCGCGGCCGGCCAGCTTGCCGCAGAGGATCTGGGCGTTGGCGTACACCTCCATCGGCACGCCGTCCACCTCAGCCGGCAGGTGCCCGAGGCGAATCTGCGGATCCATCTCCACCAGATCCAGCTTGCCGTTCGGAAAGGTGAACGTGAATTGGCGAAAGCGCACGTCCACATGGGTTGCCCCCAAACCGGCCATGCGCTCGACCAAGCGCGGGTCCCGGCTCGGATCGTACCGCCCCAACCCGGTGCCAACCGGCACGGCGACGTCGATGTCCGTGCTGCGCCGGTGCCGCCAACGCGCCGCCAGCGTCGTGCCACCGCCCAGCCGTCCCGCAGTGGCGCCGGGGCTCACCGGGCGGATCAGCTCGTCGAGTGCGCCGTACACGTCTTGGAACAGCGCGTTGGCCGGCGTCGGCAGCGTCAGTTTCTCCACGGTCGTTCCGCCTACTGGGCCGGTGCGCGGGCCGCCGTCCACTCGGCCTTGGCGAATCCGTTCAGCAGTTCGTTGAGTGCGCGATGGCCGGCGTTGGCGCGGTGCAGCGCTGCGACGAGGATGGGCCATGTGTACGCCTCTTCGAGCCAGCCTCGCATCACGTCGCCGGACGTGGCCTCCCGCGCCCACGCGCAGACGATGGCGCATTGGCGAACGCTTGGTCGCGGCGCTCGCACGGCGGCGTAGAACTCCTGCGCGTTGGGCGGCTTCGGCCAACCGGCGCAACTCGACGCCAGCCGCCCCCGCACGGAACGGCTGTTCGGGCCGGTCTCGTGGTCGGGAATGCGGTCCACGGCCCGGCGCTCCGCTCGGTCGGGGCGCGTGTCCGGGAATGCCTCCGGCGGCAACAGGGGGCATGGCGCATGTTGATGGCCTCTGGTGATGCGGATGCCTTTCAAGTCGCCCTTCACTTCGTGCCCAGCGCCTCCAACCGGGCCAGCCACGCATGAAATCGCGGACAGGCGGAGCGCATCCTTTCCAGTCCGATTTTTGCCGCGACCTTGGCACCTTGCGCGACCTTGTTGTAACCCGGCGCAATCTGCAAGATGCGCTTGCTTGGCGCGGTGGCATAGGCGTCGTTAATGTCCTCGGGCGTGGCGAATTGAGATCGAATCCGTTGAAGCCTGGCCACGCCTTTTTCGTCAACGTCTTCCATGGACAAGAATGCGGCAACATCGGCGAACAGCAGCGCTTCGAATTCGTGCCGTTGAACGTAGGGGAGCACCTTGCGCTCGTCCCAGCCGATGCTAATCTTCTCGCGAACACGGTCGAGGATCTTCGCCTCCAACTCCTCCACCGTGGCATCCCCCTTTCGCTCGAAGCCGTAGAAGTCGACCAGCGACGTGACCGCGTCAAACGACCGATAAAGCTCCGACATCGTCTTTGCGAGCCGATCTACGTTGACATAGCCTCCGCCTTGGCGTCCCCCACCGCCGCCAATCAAGGTGGCCTTCGTGTCTACACGCCACTGCCACAGGTGGTCTGCTAGGACCCGGACCACGAACAAGCGCTCCGTTGGCCCTTCCGCCACGATAGCCAACCGGACCACAGTTATCCGCCGAGCACGCCCTTCCACCACAATTCGCCAGTGGAGTATTCCTTGAGCAAGTGGCCGAACCTGGTTGAGTCCGGCTTGTCGACCTCCGTCCTTCCCTCACGCAGGTTCAACACGACCATCTCCCCCAAGCCGAAGGCGTCGACGAAGTGTGGCGACTGGGTCGCGATGATCACTTGGCGCCTTCTTGCCAGAGACTTCACCATGTGGGAGATCAGAGCAATGGCCGCAGGGTGCAGCCCCAATTCCGGCTCGTCCAGCAGAACCACGCGAGGCAGCATTTCGTCGGGCAAGTTCAGCAGCGTGACTAGCTGAAAGCAGCGCAGAGAACCGTCGGACGTCAAGTGTGCGCCTATGGCCTTTCCGGTGGCCTTCGAGCGCCACCTTAGAATGGTCTTGCCGTAGTGCTCGACGTTTTGAAAGCCGTTGAAGTCCGGTACGGCCAGCGCAATCTGCTTGCAAATGAGATCAAACCGACGTGTTTCGTTCGCCTGCAACGACAGCAGCACCGACGCGAGATTGCCGCCATGCCCAAGGAGGCGGTGGTTGTCCTCAACATCCCATCTAGTCTTGACCGGGGCGCAATCGGACGTGTCGTGGAACTGGTAGTGGGCGCAGTCGCCCAGCAGCTCTACCGCCTTCTTGTGTCGCATGTCGGCCGTTGATGCCCTCGACCCTTGAACGAACGCCGACTCGTGGCCAATCGGTTGGTCGAAGAGTGCGAACACCGGATCGCTCTCGCTGCCGTCGTCTGGATCAGGTGACCGAAATTGCTCGCCAGCGATGGTGATTCGATCTGGATGCGCGTGCTTCAACACGAACGAGAAGCGGCTGCGGCCGAGCGTGGTTTGGAAGAACACGGTCGCCTCGATCCGCTGCGTCAATCGCGCACCGCCGAAGAGCTGATCGTCCGCCCCGCCTTGGCGCAGAGTAAATTCGCCGAGCCGAAGGTGGGCCATTTCCTTGAGCATCTCGAAGAATCGCAGAACATTGGATTTGCCGGTGCCGTTGGGGCCTAGCAGCACCATGGGGTTCGGGATGCCGTCCAGCCTCACGTCCGCAAGGGAGCGGAACCCCTTGACGTGAACCGACTCGATCCGTTCGAGCGCGGCGTCGTCCTTCCCGTCGCTCATTTCGGTACCACCAGCAGCATGGCGTCCAGCAGGCGTTTCTCTTGACTGCCGCGAGGACACAGGGCGGTCGCAAACAGTCGGGCTTTGCACTCTGCAAGACGTTGAATGCTCACGTTGCCGTCCATCGCGACCGGCGTCGGTTGGACGTTGCGCGGCCTGAGATGGTCGGCTAAGACCTCGCTGACGAACTCCACCTCCGTCTGCTCCTCTGCCACAACGGCCAAGGGGATCAAGGGTAGCCACCAAGCAGATTGCTCCACCAAAGCTGGCCAGAGGAATGATCATCCAGCCACTCGCTGAAATCCTCTTCGTTAAAGCGTTTCGCTTCCGTTCGCCCATCGCGCATTTCGAGTACGACGATGTCGTCCAGCCCAAAGGCGTCCACGAAGTGCGGCGATTGGGTGGCCACGATGACTTGGCGCTGCTGCGACAAAGACTTGACCATGTGCGAGACCAGCGAGGTTGCGAAGGGGTGCAGCCCCAACTCCGGTTCGTCCAGAAGAATGACGCGAGGAAGCACTTCGTCGGGAAGGCTCAACAGCGTCAACAGGCAGAAGCACCGCAGCGATCCGTCGGAAGTCAGGTGCGCCCCCAGCGTCTGCCCGGTGGTCTTGCCGCGCCATCGGAGGATCGTCTTGCCGTACTCTTCCTCAAGCTGAAAGTCGTCGAACTCCGGCAGCACTCGCCGGATGTGGCGGCAAATCAGCTTGTACTTGGAGAGGTGGTGTTCCCGTAGACGCAGGAGAACGGGCCCCAGGTTGCCGCCGTGTTCTAGGAGACGATGCCTGTCCTCCACATCCCACCGCTTCTGGATCGGCGCGGCGCCAGACGTATCGTTGAACTGGTAGATGGAGCAATCGCGCAGGAAGTGGATTGCGGCCTTGGCTTGTGGATCGCCCTTCGGCGAGTGGGTGATTTCGCAGAAGGTGGATTCGGGCGCCGCGCGGCCCGCTCCGTAGTCGTAGCTCCCACGTCCATTGTGCGGCTTGCAATGGAACTCCTCACTCTCCATGTCCAGCTGATCTCGACCGTTGCCGGAAAGCGTGAAGGACAGGTCGTTGACCCCGAGGCCGGTGTGAAAACGCACGGCTGCATGGATCTGCCGCGTCTCCTTCTGGCCACCGAACAGTTGATCGTCCGCCCCGCCTCGGCGTGCAACAAAGCGCGACAGGCGATACTGGTACGTTTCTCGGAGCAACTCGAAGAACTGGAGGAGGTTCGACTTCCCCGCACCGTTCGCCCCTAGGAGCACCATGGGGTTCGGGATGCTGTCCAGCCTCACGTCCGCAAGGGAGCGGAACCCCTTGACGTGAACGGACTCGATCCGTTCCAGCACCGGGTTGTCTTTCCCTTCGCTCATTTCGGCACGGCCAGCGGCATGGCGTCCAGCAGGCGTTTCTCTTGACTGCCGCGAGGATACAGGGCGGTGAGCGCGTTGGCGAGGCGCAGGAAGGTGGGGCCGCTCTCCTGTTCGGCGTGGATGAGGGCGCGCAGCGCCCCGGCGTGGCCGCTCGCTTGCAGGGGCATGGCGGCGTGCAGGCGGTCCAGGGTGGTGGCCTTTGGCTTGCTGGCATCCTTCCACACAGTAGCCACTAAGTCCGAGGCGTTTTTTTTGCGAACCGAGCGCCTTCTTCTCAGCGCATCCGCGTCCTCCCGCCGCGAGCTCAGTAGCCGTAGAGCGCACCTTCATAGGTCCTACCGCTCCCTTGGGAGTACAAGTTACGCTCATACCGCTTCGGCACCGAGTACGCCAGTAAGAGCCGCGCTTTGACCTCTTCGGACCGCCGTATCATATCTACAGCCAACGCTTGGAGCTTCGTGCCCATCGTTGCGAAGTAGACCGTATCGCATCCATCTTCCGACATTACTCGCTTCATCTCTTCCACCAGCCGCAAGTAGACTGCCCAAGGCTGAAGGACAGGCATTTTAACAAATCTATACTGAGGATCAAAGACGCCCTCATAATTAGCCCGCGATTTATGTTCTCGCTATACTCTCGAATATTAGCTGAAAACCCGGGACTTCCTAGAATAACCACTGCGAGATCTGGTTCTAGTTCCTGCAATATCCTCTCCAATCTTGACCTCTCGTGTCCCATAAACGCCATTAGCGCTACTCTATTCGTCTTCCTGATGCCAGACTTATAAGGCAAACTAATAGTCTTAGTTGTGCCATAGCTAAGTGCCTTCCCGTAGGCAGTAGCATAGGTAAGCGGCTCAGTGTAACAAACTCTGATTGCAGGAACCCCAATTTCCTCGTGTAGGTATCGCAAAAGTAGTAACAAATGCAACTTGGTAAAGCACGAGATGTCTATCGTTACACACCCAATATCCAATCCTTGGCGTTTCAACATCGCCGACAGCGCATGGACGACACTATACGGTCTCGCAAAAGAACATGGGAGTACAAAGGGCTCGGCAGCCAAACGATTCTGCAATTCCTCCCTAATCGTTTGTGCGTGAAAGCGCCCAGATGCCAAATCCAGCGTATCTTGATAGTTGAAAATGATCGCATCGTCAAACGTGCCTTTCTCTATAACGGCCGAACTTTTGGCAGACCGCGGTTCAAAACTGCTCGCTACAAGGAACGTGTGCCGGCCTTTGTGCGCTTCCCTACCGCGCTCAGGTCCTATGGCATCAACGACGGACAACAGCGACTCTCCCATGTGTGTCTACGCCTCCTCATTCAGGAAGGACAAAACAGCTTCCGCAAGCGCATCTTCATCCTTCCAAGTGGCGTGCTTCAAATCAGGCACTGACGCAAAGGTCCTCTTTTCGGCATATTGTGTCTCCTCCACCCAAAGCGCTCGCCACGGTGCTTTCTTTCCTACAAAGAGCCCCAACTTATAGCATTGGAGCAAATCAGGACCTCCATGTACTCCGGTCGTGTCAATAATTCCGACTCTAGCAGTGTATGCACATTGTACGGCGATCTGAAGCTCATTCGCCGCATAGCTCTTCATATGGATTTCGTTCTTCGTAATCTTTCGAGTACCTTACCATAGCCTCGCGCTGGGTTGCCGGAGAAACGCTCGTCACCGCCTCGGCACCCTTCTCTATGGCGGTTGCGATCATGCAAGAGCACAGCGTCAGCAAATTTTGGAAGTTGCCGGAGGATGCCGCACAAATAGCGGGAAATCCAGAGTATGGTTGATTGCCTGCCGGGAAAACGGCGTCGACTACCAACGGCGTGTACCCTTTCCGCCCTTGGTGCTCATGTTCTATATCTCCAACTTCAACCAATATCCTCTCAACTACGGCCTTCATGTGTGCAATGTTATCGGTACTAAGTTCGTCTGGATACTGGATGTAGAGTGGTTTTACGTCGGTATCTATTTCGATTCTTGCACCAGTGCCGGTGCGGAGCGTTGTCCATTCATACGGACGAACGGCAAGTTTCACGCAGTAGTGGCGACCGCGATGGAGCAACCGGTTTAGCACCTCTTGGCAAGGCTCTGGAATTGGTGAAGATTCGTCGAGAAGTAGGTAAAGGCATGGCTGGTTTTGGTTGAGATGGGGGAGCAACTGCTGAAGGACACCGGGGATCCGCTGTACAGTAGATGGCAGATCAAACAGTGGCGTCCAAGAGCATTCGTCGTTGATCGACCACAAGTGGGTATCCTTTTCTATCTGTTGTTGAAGGTCAGATGACCACGCGGCGAAGTCGCTTAGGGCTTTGACATTAGCTGAGGATGGGAACAAAGGGCGAACTTGGTTGAACGCGCGTTTTTTGTTTATGGAACCGACCGCTTCAAGGGCTTTTGTCAGCTCGCGTAGTATTTCAAGGCAGAGGTAATCTGAAAAAACAAGGCTGTAGTGTTTTAGTATATTGGAGGTATCCGGCGGGTCTTGACTAAACAGACTTCGGAAAATGTCAGATATGCGGGAAATCTGGAGGTAAAGGCTCAAATAGTCATGAATAGACCTCCCCTGATGATGTAGTTGTCGTAGTACCATAGTTTTGCCCGCTCCACGGGGCCCCACTATGAGATGATTGATCGGCGCTTGGATGTTCCCCCAAATCGGACTGGCCTCAGGCACGAACAACTTGGCAGCAAGGTCGGGAGCGAGATCGTCAGCCTTGCGAATGGCGTGAAATGGGTTGTATGTCATTGGACGTATCCTGTCTAAGGAAATACGGGAAGTACGCCGAAGGTGAACACCAGCGCCGCCGTCAAACGCTCCGTGTGGCCACCAGCGCCGGCTTCCAAGGATGGCTGGTTACTGATGATGTGCGGGTCGTTCAGCGCTGGCGCACGAGGTGGATGGTTGGGTTCGTGCAGGGCGACGCGAAGGGATTGGGCGATGGAGGCCATGCGTGCCGACAGCGGATCGATGCACAGGTTCCACGGCATCACCTTGGATAGGCCAATTGTTGAGGACGCACATAGGCGCGTTGGCCGTCTTGGCGGACAGCGTTGATGGCGAGGAGGGGCTGTTGCCCCCATGTACCCAGCGTTTGTGGACCATGGCGTCTGGGCTGAGGCTGTCATGTGTGAGGCACCGTTGAGCTCGCATAGGGGCACCATACCACAGCACATGCCAATCTTCCAAGCGCCTTTCTCACGCCCACCGGGTCTGCGACATTGGTGGCCGTGCGACTGCCAGAAGCTGTCGTGGCGGTCATTGAGAATCGGGCGCGGAGCGCGAGGATGGCGTCGGCGCTGCCACGCTCCAGCGCCGCACGCCGCCGCCCAGCCCAACACCGACCGCAGCGCCAGCGTCAGATGCTCGCCGCCAGTCCCCACCCCCGGCCCCGGTCGAGCGGACACGACCGCTCCCCGCAGTCCGCGTAGGTTCAGTGCCAGCATCAACAGGCCGCAACACTGCACAAGCTACGGGCGGCGACGCTGCCGGACCGGGCCGTCGCCACGCCCTTTGCGCGGCTGGAAACTCGGTCTTCCCCCAAGCATTGTCGGTGTCTTCAAGGCCCGACCAATTCGGCATCGGCACCCAGCGTCCACCGACACAGCTACCGGCCCCTTCCGCGCACGGGCGGGACAAACGCTGGCTCATTTCGGCACTGCCAGCAGCATGGCGTCCAGCAGGCGTTTCTCTTGACTGCCGCGAGGGTACAGGGCGGTGAGGGCGTTGGCGAGGCGCAGGAAGGTGGGGCCGCGCTCCTGTTCGGCGTGGATGAGGGCGCGCAGCGCCCCGGCGTGGCCGCTCGCTTGCAGGAGCATGGCGGCGTGCAGGCGGTCCAGGGTGGTGGCGCCTTGGGTTTGCAGTTCGGCGTCGCTGTTCAGAATGGAACGGGCGCGGGGACGCCGCGGGCCGCGCTCGCCGGCGGGGAAGAGCGAAAGCTGGCGATCCGGGTTGGCGTCGCTCTCGATCCAATCGGCGGCGGAGGCGGCGCCGTCTTCCCCGAAGAGCGCGCGGGCGCGTTCCGCCACTGGCAGCAAGCGCACGGCGCCTTTGGCTTGGGCGACGATGCGGCCGGTCCAAGCGTCCAAGTCGATGCCCATGGGCTGGGAGAAGCGGCGCACCACGTCGAAAGGCAGGCTGAAGCCCTTGGCGGCGGTTCTCGCCACCGCGTCCTCGTCGGGTTCGTCGTCGGAGGTCTCCGTGCTTTGCAGCGTCCACAGGAACAGCGCGGTGAGGCGGGCGTCTTCCTCCAATGCGCCCTGCAAGGGCGCGTCCGCGCCGGCGCTCGCCGTGCCGAGCACCTCCTGCAACGCCGTGCGCCCGACCACCTCCCAAACGCGCTCCAGATACTCCGCGAGCGCGACCGTTCCGCCATCGACGGTCTCCACGGCGCGGTAGCGGCTGTAGATTTCGAGCGCCGGGCCGACGCAGGCGAACACCAGATCGGCACCGCGCACACCTTCGCCTTGCAAGCGGCGCATCCAGTCGGAAACGCGCTTGGGGAGTTCGCGTAGGACGTCCGCCCACTCGCCGATGGGGGCGTCTTCGGGGCGGGGACGGCAGATCAGGTGGACGCTTGTGGCTAGCGATGCCGTTTCACGAGCGTTCAGCCGCGACCCCATTTCTGTCGCCACGGGCCAGGAACCTGTAATCGTCAAGCCGCCCGTGATGATCCCAGAGAGCAGCGCTTCCCATCCTTCGGTTGTCTTATGTGCGAAAACAACTGCCCCAACGCCGTCTCTACGCAGCATGCGCCGGCCCTCGGTAAATGCCTGGACCATCCGTGACTCGTACATGGTAGCTGTTTTCGTAGAAGTGCTGAGTCGGTGTGGTCGGTCAACGACGATTTCAACGTCCTTTGGCGTTAAGGAAAGACCGCTGTCCGACATCATGTCGGTCAGTCCTATGCGCTTGAGCCAAACGAAGAAAAAATCGGCCAAGTGCGCGTAAGGAACTGCGTCGTAGTAGGGTGGATCCGTGAACCAGATACTGGCGGCTTCGTCAGGAAGTGGGTGTTGGGCGGCATCAGCAGATTGGGTGTACCCTATTGTTGCAGGTTTTTGCCGAACTATGTGGCGAGGGCGGCAAGGTATTCGGACATGACGGTTTTCCGCCTTGTCGTCGCTCATGATGGAAAGGACGGGTTTTCCGGCGCGGTTGAGGAATCGGCCGGCGCGAAGCAGGAAGTCGTTGCGCATCGTTCGCAATTGGGCGAAGGCCCAGAGCGGGGAGCGTTTGGCGGTGGTGCTCCGGAGAGGCGCTCGGGTGGCCATTTGGAGTTCGCGGCCGAGGTTGTGGGCGAGCACGGCGGCGAGGGAGAAGAGCCGGTTGGCGGCTTCCTTGCGGCTGGGCGCGTAGCCGAGTCCGCATTGGGACTTGAGTTCGGCGAACGTCGCCTCCTGGGCGCCGCGGCCTTCGTGGAACAGCGCGACGGCGCGGGCGCGGACGCGCTTGTTGGTGACGACGGCCTTGAACTCGAAGCCGTGCTCGCGGGGCTCGAACAGGTCGAGTTGGAGAGGCTCCTTGCGGCGCGCCGGAACGCGGCGGCGGACGACGACCACGCGGCGGCGGCCGTCCCAGCTGGCGGGCTTCCAGCGCGGCTCGAAGAACGCCAGGCCGGGGCCGGCGCGGCGCCAGAGGCGGCGGCCCTCGACCGCCGCCTTGAGGTCGGCGAAGCGGGCGAACGGCACGGACACCGAGTATTCGACGTCGCGCCGCTCCAGCTCGTCCAGCAGTCCGCCGTCGAAGAACGCCGAGTCCATGCGCGTCTCCAAGCGGGCGCGCGGCAGCGCGGCGCGCAGCCGCTCCATGCTTTCGCCAATGAAATCAAGGGCTCCCGTGGAGTCCGCCACGTTGCCCGGCCGATGCAGCAGGTCGAGCGTCTGGCCGGTCTGCGCCACGGTGGCGAACAGCGGCCAGTAGCTGCGCCCGCCCTTCCTGGCCGGGTTGTAGCCCACCGCCGAACCCTCCGCCAGCCGCCGCGTCGCCAACACCGTGCCGTCGAAGTCCACGGTCACCCGCCGCGGCCCCAGCGCGCGCAGCCGCTCCAGCGCCATGTCCCGCGTCAGCGCCCGCACCCGGTCGGCGCCGCGCGCGTCCATGTCCGACAGCGCCCGCGACACCGTCGACACGTCCGGCAGCCGCCGCAGCCCGACCGCGCGCCGCACCGCCTCGTCGTTCCGGTAGCGCGCCATGTCGCGCAGCTCGCGGCAGCCGAGGAGCAGATGCACCACCAGCAGCAGCGTCACCACGTGCGGCGCGTAGGCGCGCCGTCCCGACTCGTGCCGGAAGCAGCCGCGCAGCCGCTCCTTCAGTTCGAGGCGCGAGAACAGGCGCTGGAACACCACCAGGCCGGCGTGCGACGTGAGGCTCTGGGGCTCGAACCGGATTTCCAGCGCGCTTGTGGTTTTGCCGCTGACTTCTTTCCTGATACGATTCACTTCGGCGGTCTCCTTCGATGTTTGTTCCAACAGCAACATCGTACCAAAGGAGGCCGCCTTTTTCGCTTCCGAAAAACAACGGGACAATCGTTTTCCGAATCCCGCGGACGCCCGAAACCGCCCACCCGGACAACCTCACCGCCAGTGACCTTGACCGGCAAACCGCATCGCTCTCCGAAACTTGGAAGATCAACGCATTTCTCCAACCTCGTATGAACTCAAACTGCAACAATAGGGTGTAACCACGCAAAGGGAAGTCAGGCAGCTCCTCGGCTACTCTCGATCCCCATTCGATCGCACCGAGGTAGCTTCCAGACGACAGAGAGAAAGGGTTAACCTCAGTGTAATCCCAAACCATCCCCAGTGCTTGCCGGCCATATGTGTGATTAACTTTTTCTCCCGTTGCATGCCAAGAACAAAGTGATGAAGAGTAGTCTGCTGATCTATCTAGAGCTATGGCAAGCAAACGCCGGACCGCTGCTTCAGGAGACGTATTTCTTTCGGTGGCGTTCGCTAGCAATCCTAGTGCCGACTTCTGACGCGCGGAAAACACGTCACCCCAGGTACTCATTCCGTAGATAGGTACGCTAATGCGCCGGATTTCGTTGAGTGAAACCTGTTCATCGGGTACAGGGCAGTGTCGTTGTTCATCTCTTCCCTGTTCGCCGAGGATCCCATCGAGCCGTGCCTGCGCCTTTCGCACCGCCGCGTAGTCCGCATCCGTCGGCAGCCGATAGTGCCGCCCCGTCTCGCCGGGCTTGAGCGTCACCACCGCCGTCATCCGCGCGCCGATGCGCTTCCCCACCTCGTTGAAGATCGCGTCCGCGCCACCTCGTTGCTCGCTCAGTTGCAGCCGCACCCGTTCCGGCGGCAGCACCGCGCCGCAACACAGACAGGTGGCCTTCGCTCGGCTCACCGTGCCGCCATGCACTTCGCTCTCAGCCGTCGGCTCGAACACCTCGAACGACACTTCCGGCGGCGCGTCCTGCCGCCGCACCACGCCGGGCTTGAGCGCCCGCTTGCGCTTGTCCTTCCTGCACAGCCAGAACGAGCGCATCAGCGGAATCTCCGCGCCGCAGTCCGGCGCTTCGCAGCGCACCGTGCGCGCCCAGAGATACGCGATGGGCGTCGCGCCGTCCGGGTCCTTGGGGTAGAGGTCCGCGAGTTCCTTCTCCGCCGCCGCCTTGATCTCCCTGCCCGCCTCGCGCAGTTCGTCCGCGAGCTTGGGGCCGTGTCGCGGGATGTCCTCCAGCATCACCTTGAGGATCAGGCAGGCCACCGGGTTCAAGTCGCTGGCGAACGCCTCGCAGCCCACGCGCAGCGCTTCCAGCGGAATGGAACCGCCGCCGGCGAACGGGTCCACCACAAGCGGCGGTTCCTCGCCGTGCGCCGCCTTCACCAAGGCGCGGCTGGTCTTCAGATAGGCGGGGTTGGCCGCCACGTCCCAATTGGCGAAGTCCGCGATGAACTTCAGCAGAATGCGCCGCAGCCCGTCGTCCGTCCCGATGGTCTGATCCCACCCTCGCGGCCGCCCCTCGTGCCGCAGCAGCACCCGCCGTGCCTCGTCCTTGAACGCCGCCGGACAGTGTTCGTCGCACGGATCCGGCAGCAACAACGCCATCAGCACCGCCCGACACGACGCCAACGGCCGTCGCGCCCACCACAGATGCAGCGTGCTCGGATGCCCATGCCGAATCGACTTCTCCCGCACCGCATGACGCGAGACTTCGGCGATTGGGAAGTCGACCTCGGCGAGGCGCTTGCAGGATTTCGGGATCATGGCACCTAGGGCCGCGGCCAAACGGCATCGAAGCGGGATGTAATGAACCGCAGGGCCGCGAAGTTCAAGGTCAGATGCACGGTCGTATTCCCCATTGGTTCAATGAGGTGCTCCTCTGGTGCCAATCTCAAGAATTCTCGCGCTCGTTCCTTGTCGACGTGGGCTAACCTGCTCGACAAATGGCGAGCGTCAAGTGTCGACGAGCCTTCTTCCTTTGCATATTCGTAGAGAGAAACATATGCTGGTGGTTGTGAGGCATGGTTGGTTGGAGGATGCTCGTGGAACACTCGGTACATCATCATCTCCAGCTTGTCAAACTCCATTCGTTCGAAATCGTAGAAGTGGTCATCGCGGATCAGCTCGAAGAGACAGTCGATAATGGCGGGTGCTCGGTCGGGCGTCGAGACGGCTTGATAGTACGCCTCAGGCGCCTTGACTCTAGCGACGGCGAGCGGGACCAGCACACGTGGAAGCATCGAAATCGGAGATCGATTCGGCTGCAACGACGTGGATGCCACCTTTGCCAACAGCCATACGATCCGTACCATTTCTCTCGGCGTCACCCCCGTACCGCTTACCAAGTGCGATAGCAAGCCTTCGGCTTGAGACAACTCGGCGGCTAACAGTGGGTGTTGTTTGCAGAACGCTCGGAGCGCGTAACGATCAACTAGGTACTTGATATAGCGTTTGGCCCGATCATCTCCAAAGTTTCCTTGAAAATCCACGCTTGGAGGCATATGCCATGTTGCAGTGAACATGCGGAGCAAGTACTGATGCGCGTCTATGGCTCCGTACGCAGCTTTCACGGTCTCCCGCAAAGCGGCCATGTTCACGCCGAACACGAACACCAAGCCTGGCACGTTCAGAACGTGCTTGACACGTTCCATGAGTTCCGTTGCGAACGTGGGTCTGCATCGATCCAGCTCATCTATGACCACCACAACGCCAAAGTCCTCCTTGTCGCCTGTGGTCTCCACGAGCTCTTTCAGCCGTTCTCTCAGCACTTGGCGGCTTGTCCGACGAGCTGCTGCTGCATCGAGCAAACCGGTAGCTTGGTCACCTGTCAGAGCCTTGCGCACGTTCCCAGCATCCACGCCCGTGAATTTCCGTACGATGCCGTCCACCGCTTCGTTCAACGTGGGCCATACAGCTTGACGCCACTTCTTCGTCCTTGCATCCGATGCCAGTGTCTCGATCAGCGACACCAGAGGATCATCGTCGCAGTCGTTCTCCCATGCGTTGTAGTAGACGGCAACCCGTCCGCGATCCTGCATTTCCCGAACCCACCGCTCCAAGACAAAGGTCTTGCCGGTGCCATAGCCGCCATCCAAAGCGATCGTCGCGGAGTCTTCACCGTGGGCCAGTTCGGCCACGAGCGTGTTCAATTCGGACGCAATGCCCTGGCGCTGCAAGGCGTCGTCGCCCCAAGGCGAATCCGCGACGGGCTTGAGCGCCGGTGGAGCAAGGTTGATGTCTGGTTCGTCGTCGGCAGGCGTCGTCATTTGCCACTCCTCGATCGGGTGAAGACTCTACTACATGCAGCCCATCCGTGCTCAGCCGCCAATGCCGGCAACACGCTACCTGGGCACGAGCGGAAACCGCCGCGGATCTTCCAGCGTGCGAGCGCCGAGATCAATGTCCAGGTCCGGCCAGTAAAAGTGATTCGGGGAAGGTTCCTCAACGTTGAAGATGCTGGCAACAGAGGCATCCTTGAACCAGGGGAAATCCTTGAACGACATGAACATCTCCCTGTGTCGACAAAGCAGCCAGATGCCGTGTCGAGAGACATTGGTAACTTCAACCTCCAAAGTGTCGGCACCAAGCGGCTCTGATCTCATCTCGATGCTCCTTCACAATCGCCCTGCTAGGCGCTTGCACTCCTGCGGGGCCATGCCGAGTGGCGCGGATTCAGATGGAGAGGGATACCGTGCCGTCGGTACCGTTGTAGACGAGCACTGCGGATTGCAACAGGTCGCGCCCGATGAGCGCGATCAAGTGCTGGCCGTCCAAGTTGGCACCGAGCGCATACTCCGTGTCGATGTTGAACTCGGGGATGACGAGCTTGCCGGCGAAGACCGGAACATCCTGCTCCGCGTGGGATGCGGACGCCATCATGCCCATGTCGATTACGGGAAGTCCCGCGTTGAGGGCAGCCTGCTGGTCGAAGCAGGTATTGCTCGCCCCGGTATCGATCAAGGCCAGCCCATGGATCGCATCTGGCACGGGCTTCCCTTGTGTCGCCAATAGCTGTCGGTGCGAATCCGAGACCGTCAGCATTGCCGGGATACATGGCCCGTCCCGCGTGAGGCCAGCAGGCGCAGCGACCGTCTGGCCTGCCTGATCGGTCGTCTTGGCGTGAAAGTTCAGCGTCGGCACTGCAGCAGCCCCAAAGACAGCGCCGGCGCAGTGAGCACTATCTGCTTGTCGCCGGTTCGCCGAACCAGGAAAGGGCCGCGTCCGTACCGGCGGACACCCTCTCCCACGGCTTCCGAGCGGCTCTCGAAATGGCCAATCAGTTGGGCGTCGTGGATCAACACGAAGCGATTGGGGTACTTCAGCAGCAGTTCCTTGGCGTGCTGGTCGTAGTAGGCGATCTCGGCCTTCAACAGGCCCTGAGCGCTGGTTGCCATGATTTCCTCCTCTGCGTCCTAGCGGCAAGTGCCGCCGCACACCCGCGCAAGTCACTGGGCGGGTCGAGACTCTACTACATCTAGCCCGCCCGCACAGCGCGGGCGCTGGCCGTGGCCACGCGGCAGTGGAGCGCCCCACCGCTCCGATCCAAGTCGAGCGCCGTTGGTGACCGATGATGCGCGACAGACAGACCCCAGCGGCTTCCGTGTGCGCACGCAATCGCCTCCGTCAGCCCTGTGTGCCGCCATGCCGTGAATGGGCAGGCTCGGTGCGCGTTGGCCAATCGCTCCTCCGCAACTGTAAGGCGGGAGCGAAGCATGGCATAGCCCGACCGGATGGCCATGGGCCACCACCGGCGGCGGTTCCTCGCCGTGTGCTGCCCCCACCAAGGCGCCGCTGGTGGCGAGCCAAGCTCGGTGGCCGCGCTCGTGCCGAAGCTGCACCCGCGGCACCGCCTGAACGCCGCCGGACAGTGTTCGTCGCACGGGTCCGGCAACCCCAACGGCGATGGGGAAGTCGACCTCGACCAGGCGCTTGCAGGACTTGGGGATCATTGGTGTCCGATCTCGTGACCACACGACGGCAAAGCGCCATGTAATGTACCGTAGGGTTTCTGCTGGCTCAAGGAGAACTGCTGGCGCAAAGAACTTCCGCTGCTTGTCGTCCGATCATCGAATTCGGAAAGGGCCGCGTCCATGCAGGCGGACGCCCCTCCCGCTGCTTCCGAATGGCGCTCGAAGTAGCCAATCAGCTAGTCGCCATGGATCCATTTGGACATCCGGCCATGATGACCGTCGACACGCCCAATCATCAGTTGGATAAAATAAATCCTAACACTACCGTTAATACTGCCGCAAAAATGGGCAGTAGCCATTGTGCCCAAATCGGAAGATATCGCGTTACTTCGCGTTGCTGTTTTTCCTTACGCACCTGTTTGCGTGCTTGTCTTTCTTCCTCATGCACAGCCTTCTTGTGCCGCCTCTTGATTTCTTCGATGCACCTAGCGCATTTTGGAAAAACGGCGCTTATTTCTTCGGGGTAATTGCTGTAAGTACTTCCTCGTATTTGACACTTGCATTCAAGTTGATAGGAGTTCCCAGAGTAGTTTGTACCGATACAAACAGGAAACACCAAGGGCCTTTCTCCAACATAGCTTGGTAGTTGTCCTTTTTCTAAGATGTTTTCCACATATTGCGCTAGTTCCACGCCGTCAGTGTTTATTCGTTCTTCGTCCATCAGCTCGCTCCCCGCTCTCTTGGTCAACGACCTCTCGGCAATTTCCTTCAAGGCTGCCCTTCATGCACTGGCGTCAGTGTCGTTTGCCCATGCGATTTCCGTGTGTGCGCTCGCAATGGTCTCGTCAGCCCTGTGTGCCACTCTGCCATGTCGTGAATGGGCAGGCTCCGTTCGTTGGCCAATCGGTCCTCCGCAACTGTGAGGTGGGAGGGAAGTATGGCATAGTTCCGACCAAGATGGGGATGGGGCGAGCAGCGGCGGTTTCTCGTCATGTGTCATCTTCATTCACCAAGCCGCGGCTGGTGGCGAGCCAAGCTGGACTGGCGGCCACGTTCCACGAAGCGAGCGGCTGTCGCGCCCACCACAGATGCAGCGTGCTCGGATGCCCATGCCTAATCTACTTCTCCCGCACCGCATGGCGCGACACTTCGGCGATGGGGAAGTCGACCTCCACGAGGCCCTTGCAGGATTCGGGATCATGGCTTACTGCGGCACCGATGAGAGCCGAAAGTCGAGCCGGCGATAGAGCTCGAAGTCCGTGATACATGGAACGCGCAGCCGCTGGCAGGCGTCCGGCACTCTGGTTCCACCTCGCCGTCTTGATGGCTTGGAGACCTCTTTGGTGACCACCGTTCGCGGGCCATCGCCCATTAACGCATACGCGATCAGAAGCGGATCGCGTCCGGCCTCCTCGATCTCGTCTTCCGTCAGGTTTGGGCCATAGCCAGTGTCGAGAACTCGTTGAAGCGTGTCTTGATCCACTTCTTCATCAAGCCGAAGCGCTTCCTGCGTACGCGGCAGCCCTATCCAAGCGGCAAGTGCGTCATTCCCTCTTGCGACCTCTCGATGTATCTCGAAAGGCATCTTTATCGCGCCAGCTTCCGCTTGACCGCAGATCCACTCCCAGAACCCTGGCAGGCGATCCAGCGGGTAGTAGTCGTGATGCGCACGAATCAGCACGTTCGCGTCCAGCAGGTACAGCAATGGGTCTTCCCTAGGAATCGAGAGGGCTGGCCGCGTTGGAATCGTCCCTCAACAGCGGCTCGACGTTGCTTGGCTTCACGCCTAGGACCTTTGCCGCTTTGGTGTGGACGAGTTCCTCGGCCTGAAGCAGCCGCCTTACTAGGGAAAGAAGCGCTCCACCAAGTCGATGGCGGCGCACCCTGTAGTAGCTCGGACCGCCCTCTACCTCGCGCATCTGGGCACGTTGGCGCTCCTTCTCTTCCTGCCATCGGCGTGCGTAGAAGGCGTGGAGTTGGCGATAGATGTCGCGCTCGATCCGGCCACTTCGCCACAGTCGATAGGCAACCATGGCTTCGCTGACGCGCCGCTCCCTGGCTACGTCTTCGGCGCACTGCTGCGCTTCGTCGAAGCTCGCTATTCGGCGTGGCAAGGAGATGGCGTCGCTGGGAAGAAGGAACTCGCCGGCAACGTCGTTGCAGAAGAACTCGATGCGGTCGTGGATGCGCCTTGGCGGTGTCGATGGCGGATCGGCGCTAACGCCGCTGGCGCCGAGGCAAATGTGCGCGAGCTCGTGCAGCAGCGTGAACGACCGAGCGGCTATGGCGTCTTGGTGGTTGACGACGATGAACGGGGCCACGGCGTCCGCAAGAGCGAAGCCGCGGAATACGCGCTCGCTGACCGCTGTTTGGTGCGAACCGAGATCGCCGACCAGCAGGACGAACGCGCCCAAGTCCTCAACGCGGCTGCGGAGGAACGCGAACGGATCGTTGACGCCGCGGTGCCAATCGTCGCCCGAGACATCGAGCGCGCGGCGAAGCGTGGCGACGGCATCCGGCACGCTGTCGTCGAGCGACAGTCGGCCGTCGAGCGCCGGCCGATGCGCGTCCTCGTCGTCCTCCAAAGCCGCTCTTACCATGCTCTGGCGAACGCGAACGTCTCGCAGCAAGGCATCGAGCAAGGCCGCCTCTTGGGGGCTTGGCGGAGGGCCGGATGCGGTGCGGAAGTCCTCGCCGTGGCGACCGGAGGCCGGTGGGGACGTCAAGTAGAAGACGGTTGGCGGCCGACGGTAGGCATCGGCGAAGCGCAATAGCTGGTTGCGCGTCGGATGCGTCGCGCCGGACTCGATGGCGACGAGTTTTTCCACAGCGGTGCTGCGGCTAGATGCCGACAAGCCAACGCTGCGGGCGGCCTGTTCCTCGGAGAGACCGGCCGCTTGCCGCGCCCACGCGAGCATGGACGGGTTGGCGTTCTCGGCACGTTGCATGGCGCTGCTCACCGCTCACCCGCCACGGACACCGCCGCAAGGCAGTCTCCTGCGACCACAGCGTGCGCGTAGGCGAGGCAAGCGCGGATGTCCTCCGGTTCAAGCCGGGGATAGTCCTGCAAGAGCTCCTCTTGCGAGACGCCCTGTGCAAGGAGGCTGAGAATCAGCTCCACCGAAATGCGCATGTCGCGGACGATCGGCTTGCCACCAAACACGTCCGGGCGGGCGGTGATGCGAGCTAGCAGTTTGGAGTGCGTCATGGCGCGTCCGAGGGCTAAGCCCCCAGTTCGTCCCGCATCTTATTGACGAGTTCGTTGCTGACGGGTGCCCGGCCAGAGGGGATGGGCCGAAACCCATGCCGACCGCTCGATTTGGGCAAGGTACGCCCGGCACGGAGTTGCAAGGCTTCGCGCATCAGTTGGGAGGCCACCTTGCGTTGCCGCTTCGCGCTCTCTTTGGTTGCCGCTAGAGCGTCCTCGTCGATGTCAAGAGTAGTCCGCACGTTCGCCTCCTAGCCACTGCGCCTACCTTAACGCATCCCGCACAGCGCATCGAACGGCAGCGCATATTCGTCGTTCGACGCCGCCAGTCAACGGCCCACCAATGCGACCTCGGCACCCATCGCGGCATCGGCTAGGCGGGCGTCCAACGACGCGATGGCTAGCTGCCGCCGAACAGCCACTTCCAGATAGGCCGCATCGTAGGCCGAGAGACCCCACTGCCTTGCCAGCGCCAAGAGCCGCGCTTCGTCGTGGTCGCCATCGCGCTCGATGCGCATCTCGGCCAAGTCGGCACGGGTCTGACGCGCATCCTCCGCGGTCAGTCGCCCTTTGCGTTCGTTGACGATCAATGCGTTCCACAGTTCGTAGCGCCAGATACCGTGCACCACCGCACCGCGCTCCACGGTCAAGCGCATCGCCCGCTCCGCGGCAGGATGTTCTTCGTCCGCCAAGCACCACGCCATCACGATGGAGTTGTCGGTGACGATGGGGCTCAATGGCGGTGCCCTTCGTGAATGGTCGCCACCAGTTCCGCCAAGGGTGCTCCTTTGAGCCGCCGCCGACGGCTGCGGATGCGGTTGGCCGCCTGCTCGGCGCGTTCCCCGTCGTCTGCTGCCACAGGCACCAGCCGGGCGACCGGGCGGCCGTGTTTGGTGATGGTCACGCTCTCGCCACGCCGGACGCGCTCCAACAGCTTGGGGAGATGCGTCTTCGCTTGGTAGGCGCCGACTGTCTCCATGTCCGGAAACCTCCTATAGATTAGACCGGAAACATCGACCAGTCTGGCCCCGCGACGATGGCGGTGTCAACTGGCCCGCACGGAGACTCAAGCGTGTTCGGCACGCCATGACGGAGGCGGCCAGACAGCGGCGGGCTTTTCCATGGCTGTCAGCAACTGGCGATCGTTGCCGAGAAGGTCACTCTCGTCCAGCGGCGCACTACTTGGACACTAGCGGAAGCTGCCGCGGATCTTCTATCGTGCGAGCGCCGAGATCGATGTCCAGATCCGGCCAGTAGAAGTGATTCGGGGAGGGTTCCTCGACGTTGAAGATGCTGGCAACGGAGGCATCCTTGAACCAGGGGAAATCCTTGAACGACATGAACATTTCCCTGTCTCGACAAAGCAGCCAGATGCCATGTCGAGAGACATTGGTAACTTCAACCTCCAAAGTGCTGGTGCCAAGCGGTTCTGATCTCATCTCGATGCTCCTTCACAATCGCCTTGGCCTGACGAAGCTGTCGGTCGGACAGGCCAAAGTTGTTCGCCAACGAAGCCTCCGCGTCAAGCCAGAACTTCGCTTCGCCGTCCGATGTCTCCACATGCACATGCGGGCGCGCCTCCTCGCGCGAAAAGAAGAACAGGCGATAGCCACGCTCTCTGAGTATCGTAGGTGCCATTTACCCTCATCGCGCCGTGGTTGACTTTCGGCACTGCCGATCCGCTTCGCCCGATTCCGCGCCTTCGCCGGCGGCACCCCTCACGACTCATCCCTGTCCACGCCATACGTCACCCCTCCTTCCCGCACTTCCATCGGCTGCTTCAAGGCGTTCACGCTCAGATAGTAGTGCGCTACGGTGGTCACTTCGTGCCAAGGATACCGCGCTGGGGCGCGGATCGGCTCTTGCAGCGTGGGCTGGTCGACGCAGCCAGTCACCACGTACAGCCAGTAGCAGTCCGGGCGGTCTTCGGCCACGCGGCGCTCGTTCGGGGTGAGCAGCACGCTGCCGGTGGCGCCGGCGAGGCCCTTCACTTCGATCAGGCGCAGTTCGCCGGAGCGCGGGTCCAAGCTGGTGATGTCGTAGCCGAGGTTTTTCTGGTGAACGTCCTCCACTTGGCGGCCAAGGGCCTGCTCGTGCTCGATGGCCACGCGCATGGCGGTCGTCTCGGTTTCGGGATGCTGGCGTAGACGGCGCAGGTCCAAGCCCTCGCGTTCGGGGTGGGGCAGCACAAGGGCGCTCGCCAAGCGCTCCACGCCTTGCAGGGTGATGGCGCGCTGGCGCTTGAGCTCGTCGCGGCGTTGCTCGCGGCGCGCCGAGGCATCGGCGTGGCGGGCATCGGCCTGCGCCAAGCGGGCTTCGGCGCCGGCCACGCCTTGCGTCACATCCTCATTCGCGCGACCGATCTCGTCGTCCGCTCGTTGCAGCACTTCCTGCAACGACAGTTCCACGTGTTCGCCGATGCGTTCGGCCTCCGCCACGCGCTCGGCGCGCACCTCGACGATGAACGGCGCCAAGGCGTGTTCGTGCAGCCATGCGTTCGCCTCCGGCAGCGTGGCGACCGATGGCAAGGGCGTCGGCGCGTTCGCCGGCGTCATGTTGCCGAGGATGTCCGGCTCGCGCAGTTGCGGTTCGGCGCCATCCGCCAGTTCCACCGTGAACAGGCGTTCGTGGATGACGTGGCCGAGGCCGTCCACCGCTCGGGCGCGATAGAAGTCCAACCGCGCCGGCGCGTCGTGCGCCACGGAGTGGAAGCAGGCGCCCTTGGCGAAGGCGTCCTGGCCGATGTCCAGGCTGTGGCGGCGCAGGCTCTCGAACAGCGGATGGCCCGGCGTCACCCACTCCAAATGATGCTGCTCGGCGGTGTCGCGGTCGGTGGAGAGGCGCGAATAGCGGTTCGCCAGTTCGGGGTGCTTCCAGCCGGGTTCCCGCTGGTACTTCCGAAGTGTCGCCGGCACGCGGCCGGGGTCGAAGGCGTGCGGCAGCCGGTTCACCGGGCGCAAGGCGAAGGCCGCATCCTCCGCGCACTCGCGCATGAAACGGGCGATGGTTTCCGGCACCACGCGCCGCTCTTGGGCCTTGGCGCGGCGCTCGGCGAGCATCGTCAGGTTCAGCTTCTTGGTGGCGAGGCCCTCCAAGGCGGTTTGGCAGATGGCGCGGAAGTGGCCTTCGTCCACGTTGCGCAGCAGGCGGTCTTCCAAGTCCGCATCGCCCAGCTTGCCGGCGTAGTAGTCGCGCAGCACGCGCTCCACCTGCGCGGAAGGCAGCACTTCGCCCACCACGTTGAACACGGCGTCGTCTTCCAAGGCGTCGCGTATCTGCTGCAGCTTGTCGAGCAGACGCTCGAGCACCCGGCCTTCGATGGTGTTGGCCGCCACGAAGTTGAAGATCAGGCAGTCTTCGCGCTGGCCGTAGCGGTGGATGCGCCCCATGCGCTGCTCTAGGCGGTTGGGGTTCCACGGAATGTCGTAGTTGAACAGGATGTGGCAGCACTGCAGGTTGATGCCTTCGCCAGCGGCTTCGGTGGCCACCAGCACCTGCACGGCGCCTTCCCGAAACTGCTGCTCGGCGTGCAGGCGCGTGCCCGCCTCGTCGCGGGAACCGGGCTTCATGCCGCCGTGGATGCAGCCGACCGTGAAGCCCCACGCGGCGAGGTTCTCCATCAGGTAGCGCAGCGTGTCGGTGAACTCGGTGAATAGCAGCAGGCGTTGTTCGGGATGCTCGAAGAAGCCCTGTTCTTGCAGGATTTCGCGCAGGCGGGCGAGCTTGGCTTCGCGGCCGGCTTCCTCCACCGCTTCGGCCTCCGTCGCCAGTTCGCGCAGCTGGGCGATCTCGTCGCGCACCTGCCCGGCGTTGCCGGCCAGCGTGATGGCGTCTAGCAGCCGCTCCAAGCGTTCGCGTTCGGCGTCTTCCATCTCGTCAAGTTCGTCGAGATCGGGAAGCGTGGGCGGGGCGGTGCCGGCCAGCGCTTGGGCTTGTTCAAGCCCGTCCGCCAAGCGCTTGGCGCGGTTTTCCAGCGAACGCCGCATGGCGTGGGTGCTCGACGCGAGGCGGCGCTGATAGAGCGACATCAGAAAGCCCACCGCCCGCGCCCGCGGGTTGTCGCCGTCTGCCGCGGCGCGGCGGCTTTGCGCCTTCACGAATTGCGTCACTCGGTTGTAGAGCTCGAACTCCGCGGCTTCGATGCGGAACGCCGCGGTGTGCGGGATGCGCTTGGTGAACACCGGCTTGGCCGCCCACTGCCCGGCGTCGTCCCGGCTCGGGAAGTACACCATCGCCTCCTTGGTGCGGCGCAGGTAGAAGGGCGCGCGGCGGCGTTCCATCGCCTGTTCGATGGACTTCACGTCCGCGTAGGCGTCCTGATCCAGCAGTTGCAGGAAGCGCGTGAAGCTGGCCGCGTCGCCCTTGTGCGGCGTGGCGGTGAGCAGCAGCAGGTGGTCGGCGCTGTCGCGCAGCATCTCGCCCAAGCGGTAGCGTTGCGTTTTTCTGACGAGGGGCACGCCCCTCGCGCTCCCCCGCTGAGGGCTCCTCCGCTTCTCGTCCGCGGACATGCGGTGCGCCTCGTCGACGATCACGAGGTCCCAGTGCGCCTGCTTGAGCCCCGGCAGGATGTCCTCGCGCTTGGCGAGGTCCAGCGAAGTGATCACTTGCTTCTGTTCCAGCCACTGGTTGACGCCGAACTGGTCGCGGATGTCGCCGCCCTTCAGCACCAGGAACTGCTCGTCGAACTTCTCCCTCAGCTCGCGCTGCCACTGGAAGGCGAGGTTGGCCGGGCACGCCACCAGCACCCGCTCGACAAGGCCGCGCAGCTTGAGCTCCCGGACGAGCAGCCCCGCCATGATGGTCTTGCCGGCGCCGGCGTCGTCGGCCAGCAGAAAGCGCACCGTGGGCAGCTTCAGCAGATGTTCGTAGATGGCTTCGAGCTGGTGCGGCAGCGGATCCACCCGCGAGATGGAGAGGCCGAAGTACGGATCGAACTCGTAGGCGATGCCTAGGGCGTGGGCTTGCAGGGCGAGACGCAGCAGGCGGCCGTCGCCCTGGTAGGAGAGCGCGGCATCGGCGATGGCGAGGCTGGCGACATCCTCGGCGGTGAGCGTGACGCGGCGGAACCGCTCCGAGCGCGTGCCGACCACGCCGACTACCCAAGAGTCCGCCCCGGCGGGGCGCACAGTTTCCACCCGCATCGGCTCGGCGAACTGCGGGCCAACGAGGGTCTGGCCAAGGTACAATGGCGGCATTGAGAGACCACTATGGGCCTAACGAACTCGAAGATCGAGTTGCGCAACCCAAGGCTTCCCGAACTTGCGGCCATGGAAGTGGAAGCCTTGGCGGACACGGGCGCGGTGCATGTGTGCATCCCGGCGCATGTGCAAATGCAGTTGAAGCTGGACGCGGTCGTCGAGAAAGAGGTGACCTTGGCGGACGGCAGCCGGCGACTGGTCCCCTACGTCGGTCCCATCGAGTTGCGCTATGGCAACCGGGTGGGCTTCGTTGGCGCGCTGGTGATGGGCGATCAGCCCTTGCTCGGCGCCATCGCAATGGAGGACATGGACTTGGTGGTCGTGCCGAAAACGCGCCAAGTCGTCGTCAACCCGCAAAACCCGAACATCGCGTCGTCCGTGGCGAAGCCGTTGCTCGGACGGCCGATCAACGGAGCGGGTCGATTCATGCTTCCGTAGCGTTGACGGTTCTGTGGCTTGACTGGCGGCGCGGAACCGCCACAATGCGCCAAACCACGAACGGCCTGCCCTGCCTGGGTGGCGAAATTGGTAGACGCGCCAGACTCAAAATCTGGTATGGGCAACCATGTGAGAGTTCGAGTCTCTCCCCAGGCACCAACCGCCCAAAAGTCTCAACTTCGCGCGTCGCAATCTCATGTGGGGGCCGAACCTCTAGATGATCTGTTCTTGAGTGGGCCACGGCCCTCTTTGTAGTACGCTCGCTTGCGGCAGTCGCTGCTTGGGGAGGTCATGCCGCACCGCATTCCACGGGTAGACGCCGCCACGCCCCGCTCCGTCCCCGACGATCTCGTTGCGCGCACTTGGCGGCGCACCTTCGAGCCGCCTGCGGCGTTGCCGGAGGCCGCGGACGTTGTGATCATTGGCGGTGGCATCGTCGGGGTTTCCACCGCGTGGTTCCTCGCCAAGCAAGGCGTGGACGTGGTGTTGTGCGAGAAGGGCCACATCGCCGGCGAGCAATCCGGGCGCAACTGGGGCTGGGTGCGGCAACAGGGCCGGGATCTGCGCGAGATGCCGATGATCGTCGAGTCCCTGCGCATCTGGCGCCAGCTTGGGGAAGAGATCGGGGAAGATCTGGGCTACCGCGAACACGGCGTCCTGTTCTTGGTCGACAGCGACCGCCGCCTCGAACGCTACACCCGGTGGCTGAAGTCCGTGGAGCACTACGACATCGGCGCGCGGCTGATCGAGGGGAACGAGTTGCAGCGCCTCGTTCGGGGCGCGGCGGCGTGTTGGCGCGGTGCCCTGTACACCGCGAGCGACGGCCGGGCGGAGCCGCACAAGGCCGCGCCGGCGTTGGCGCGCGCCGCGGCGCGCGAGGGCGCGACGATTCTCACCTCTTGCGCCGTACGCGGTATTGAAACCACCGCCGGTCGGGTCTCGGCGGTGGTGACCGAGCACGGCCGCATCCGCGCATCCACGGTGCTGTGCGCCGCCGGCGCGTGGACGTCCATGTTCTGCCGCTCGCTGGGCATCGCCGTGCCGCAACTGCGGCTGCGCGGCACCGTGGCGCGCACGGCGCCGGCGGATGCGGTGTGCGACGGCAACATGGTCGGCAGCCGCTTGGCGCTGCGACGGCGGTTGGACGGCGGCTACACCTTGGCGCTCGGCTCGCGTCTCGAGCACGCCATCACGCCGGCGACGTTGCGCTTCGGACCGAAGTTCGCGCGGGCGCTGCTCATGGAGGCGGGCGCCGTGCGCGTCTCGATCGGTCGCGACTATCTACGCGAGCTGGCGCAGCCGAAGCGGTGGCCGCTCGACGCGGTTTCGCCGTTCGAGAAGTGCCGCGTGCTCGATCCGCCGCCAAGCCGGAGCATCCTGCGTCAGATCCGCGGGAATGTGGACGAGATATTCCCGTCGCTCGCGGCCACGCCCATCGTCGAGACCTGGGCCGGCATGATCGAGGCCACGCCGGACGTCATTCCCGTCATCGACGCCGCGCAGCGCCTGCCCGGCTTCCACCTTGCCACCGGCTTCAGCGGCCACGGCTTCGGCATCGGCCCCGGTGCCGGCAAAGCAATCGCCGGGCTTTTGACCGGACGCGACACCGGCATTGACCTCAGCCCTTTCCGCCTCGGCCGGTTCTTCGACGGCACGCCGATGCAGGTGCAAACCACGATTTGACGCGCCGGGCTGGCTGCCCACGCTGTTCGTCCACTCAAACGACTTGATGCTGGCTTTTGGGAATGCCGTATGCCCGGCGGAGCATCGTCAGCGGGTGGGTGGCGCGGGTGTCGTCGGCTAGGACGTGTTCGATCATGCGGCCGGCCATGGGGCAGTCCGAGCCGTAGGCGTCCGGCTTGGCGTCGCGCACCATGCGCGCCACCGGGCGGGCGATCTTCATCGCCGCCTCGTGGGTCTCGGCCTTTACGGCGTAGGTGCCGTCGTGCCCGGAGCAGCGCTCGATCATGGTCACTTCGGTGTTCGGAATGAGCGACAGAAACTCCCGCGTGCGCTGGCCAATGGCTTGCACGCGCTGGTGGCAGGCGGCGTGATAGGCCACTTTGCCGAGGGGATTGGGGAAGTCCGTGGCGACCAGTCCCTCGCGGTGCCGCAACAGCAGATACTCGAACGGATCGAAGAAGGCGGCGCGCACCTTGGCCACTTGCTCGTCGTCCGGAAACAGCAGCGGCATCTCTTGGCGGTACATCAGCGTGCAGGAAGGCACGATGGACAGGAGATCGCAGCCGGCGTCGATGGCCGCCAGAAAGAGCGGCAGGTTGGCGTCCTTCTTGGCGGCCACGGCGTCCAAGTCGCCGAGTTCCAGCTTGGGCATGCCGCAGCAGGTCGCATCCGCGAGCAGTTGCACGGCAATGTCGTTGTGGCGCAGCACGCGCACCAGATCCTCCACCACCTCCGGCTCGTTGTGCTCGCCGTAGCAGGTGACGTACACGGCCACCTTGCCGGTGGTGCCGGCACCGGGCGTCGCCGGCTTGTCGTCGGGGTCCGAGGCGATGCGCTTGCTGGCCGTGCGCGTTTGGAAACGCGGCAGCGGCGCCCGCTTGTGGATGCCGAACGCGCTCTGGCCGATGCTGCGCAGGAAAGGTGCTTTGGCCGCGGCGTTGGCGGTCTGCGCGACGCCGGGGGTGGACGCCACCTTGAACACGCCGCTGGTGCTGGTGATGAGGCGGTCGCGCCAGCGCGGCTTGCGCTCTTGGAAGCGCGCCGCTTTGGCGCGCAGCATCAGGTGCGGGAAGTCCACGTTCCACTCGTGCGGCGGCAGGTAGGGGCACTTGGTCTCGGCGCAGAGGTCGCACAGGTAGCACTGCTCCACCACCTTGCCGTAGTCCTCCTTGGCCACGCCGTCCACTTCCATGGTCTCGGACTCGTCGACGAGATCGAACAGCGTTGGGAACGCCGCGCACAAGTTGACGCAGCGCCGGCAGCCGTGGCAGATGTCGAACACCCGCTCCAGCTCGGCGTCCACCGCCTCGCGGTCGTGGAACTCCGGGCTTCGCCAAGCGATGGGTTGGCGCTTGGGCGCCTCGAGGCTGCCTTCCTTCATGGGATGCCGGGGACGGTTTTCATCGGCGCACCCAGCGGCTGGTGGTTCGCACATCCTCCACCGGCTCGCCCGCCGCCCGCCAACCTTGGAAGCCGGACGCCAAGTGCGCGACATTGGTGAAGCCCATGTCGCCGAGCGCCTTGGCGGCCAGGGCCGAGCGGGCGCCGCCGGCGCAAAACAACACCGTGCGACGGTACGGTTGGAACCACTTCCGATAATACGGGCTGCTCGGATCGGCCCAGAACTCCAACATGCCGCGGGGCGCGTGCTTGGCGCCGGGGATGGTGCCGAGATCCACGCGCTCCTGCACCTCGCGGATGTCCACCAAGAGCACGTCCGGGTCTTGCAACGCGCTCTTCACCTCGTCGATCGACAGGTTCTCCACCACGCCCTTGGCCTCCTCGACCATCTCCGCTGCGCTCTTGATGGACATTGCTTTCCTCCGCCAAGCGCTCCCTGATGCGCGCCTGTGCGCCCTCAACTGCTCGCCACATATCATACGCAACGTTGCTCTATTGGTGCCATCGCGGTCAGTAGCGCACCCGTTTGGCACGCCGACCAATTGGGGTGCGTGTTGAGCGCGTGCCGCACCCCTGTAGAGGCGGCCCCAGCCAGCGAACCGGCCGTGTTGCCCGTGTTGCAACAACAACTGGTTCCAATTCGTTGTCGTGTGGGGCATCATGGCCGCGTGAACTGAAGAAAGAGGCACAGCGCATGAACACCATTTCCCGTCTGCTCGCTTCGCTGGGCGGTCTCGTGCTTGTTGCGGCACTCGCCGCTTGCGTCTCGCCGCAGCAGGAGACCACGCCTGCGGCGCCGATAGTTCCGGCCGAACCGCCCACGCCGCCGGCCAAGGACATCTGGACCGCCGCCGGCGAAGGCGACTTGGCCGAACTCGAAGCGCACAAGGCCGCCGGGACGGATTTGGACAGCCTGCAAATGGACGTGGGAATTACGCCGCTCTTGATCGCCGTCATCGCCGGCGAGCAGGAGGCCGTGGAATGGCTTGTTGCCAACGGGGCGGACGCGAACGCGTCGATGCGCGACGGCGGCACCGCCCTGCACGGCGCGGCCTTCGTGGGCAATTCGCCGGCCGCGGCGCTGCTCTTGGAACGCGGCGTGGACACGGGCGCTTTGAACAACGACGGCGCCTCGGCGTGGGACATCCTCGAGCTGGATTGGGCCACCACCGAATACATCTCCAGCATGTTGGAGCTGGGTTTGGAGCAAGCGGAGGTGGAAGCGGGTCGCGCGGAGATCGCGGCCATGCTCAGCGGCGGCGAAGGCGGCGGCGACATCTGGTCGGCGCTGTTGGCGGGCGACGCCACGGCGGTGCGCGCGGCGATACAAGCGGGCGCCGATGTCAACGCCATGGGCGCGGACGGCAGTCCGCCGCTGGTGTTCGCCGCGGTCAACGCCGACCCGGAGTTCACGGTGGCGCTTCTCGACGCCGGGGCGGACGTCAACGCGCCCAGCCAAAGCAATGGCGCCACCGCGTTGCACGCGGCGGCGTTCTTGGGCAACGCGGAGGTTGCCCGGCTGCTCTTGGAGAAGGGGGCGGACGCGCACGCGATGACCAACGACGGCATGACGGCCATGCAGATGACCGAGCTGGACTGGGCAACCACCGAGTACATCGCCGGCATGTTGCAGATCGCGGTCGAGCAGGAAGCGGTGATGGCCGGCCGGGCCAAAATCGCGGAGATGTTGGCCGAATAAGCGCGCCCTGTCGGGCGCGTTGGAGTTTGCTTCGCAAACTCCGTGCTTGGCGCAAGACTTGACTCATTCTTGCAAGTCTCCGCCTCGCAGCAGGCGAGGGCCCTATCTCAACCCCGCAGCTGTTCCGTCAGTTCGGCATCCGGCCCAATGGCGTAGTTGCCGCCGGGGCCGGGGAAGCGATGCACCAGTAGCCGCCGCATCTCGTCCCGCTCGCGCTGGTTCAAAGCTTGGTGCGCGGCGCAACCGGCGAAGGCGCGGTAGGAGCGGCTGGTGTCGTTCTTCGGCATCACGAACGCCGGCAGCATGGCTTGCAGCATGGCGGCGCGTTTGCGCGGCGTGCGGTTGACGCCGGCGCGGTGCCATGTGCGGGCGTCGTAGAGGATGATGCTGCCGGCGGGCGCTTCGATCACATCGGCCTCCGGGCCGTCGTATGGCAACCCGTGGACGGCGCGGTAGCCGGCTTGGGCATGCGCCGCGGCGGTGCCCCACGCTTCCGGCGGGCCGTGGTTTTCCGCGTGGGAACCGAGCTTGAACACCGTCGCGCCGCGCACCTCGGCGAACTCCGAAACGCACACGTTGCGCTGCACGCCGAGCGCGGTTGATCCGCTGTGCGTTGGCACCTGCGCCGCCACGCGGATGCCCCAATGGTACGGATAGTCCGAATGCCACCCCTGCACGTTGCGCTTGCCGTCGTCCTGGCCGAGCACGATGAGCGCGGGGGTGTGGCCGAAACGGATGTCGTCGGTGCGCATGTATTGGCGCACCAGCCAGAGGGAGACCGGCTCGGCCGCCGTTCGGCCCACGGCCACATGCTGGTTCAATTGCTGCTGCGAGCGGTCGCGCTCGCGCTGCGCATGCGCGTCCGTGCATGCCACCTGCTGCAAGCCGTCGAGCACTTCGGGCGCAAGCACCTGCGTCAGGCACACCCAGCCGTCGCGGCGCATGGAACGCAGGTAGTCCGACGGCAGGCGCTCCGGCCCGTGGGCGGGAACGAACGGCCCCGCTTGCGCCAACTCGCCCACCGCGTTTGGCGCAACGCCATCGATCGTCAGCGCGCCGCCGCTCTCCAGCTTGGCCAGCCGCCCGGTGGCGGCGTGGCGATAGCCGTCTTCGGTCGGTCGCCACATGGCGCGGTCGTCGGCCTCCCCCCGCAGCGCGGGCTCATTGCCCGTTGACATGCCGAGAAAGCGGCCGTCGGCCGCGAGGAGCATGGCGAAGTGGGTGCCAATGGGCGTGATTTTGACCACGCGGGCGCGGGACATGTGGGCAACGCTCCGATGTCGACGGGTTCGGTGGACCGCGCGCATTGTAGCTCTACGCCCACGTCGGCAACCGCCCGCTCAGCCGCGTGGATCCCACCGGTTTCTCGTGGGCGATCTAACGGGCGATGTGGCGGCACATGAGGTAGGGTGGTTCCAGGCGGGTCAGATGGACGGCAGCCGCGGCCGGGGCGGTGGCGGTTTGGCGCGGAGATTGACCGTGCGCGATTGCGACGTGGCGCGGTCACCGCGAATGATGCGTCCTAGGCGGTAAACTAAACGCCCAAGGAAATGCATGGGCGCGGGTGCCTGCCCGCGCACGGGGGGGGGGGGCCAATGCCGCCAGCCGAGGCCGAAGACGCCACCGACACCGCGCGGGCCGCGTATTGGCGGTTCTTCGAGTCGTTCAACTCCCGCGACCCGGCGCGTTTTTCGGCGGCGCTCCACTATCCGCATGTGCGCGTCTCGCCCAAGCAAACACCGGTGCTGGTGCCGACAGCTGCGGCCCACGCCGCGGCGATGTCTTGGCAACGCGTGATTGCCAGCGGCTGGGATCACACCGAGGGGCACGAACCGGAGCTGCTTCACACCGCGCTGGATCGGGCGCACATCGTTGGCGGCTGGACGCGCAGAGACGCCCAAGGCGAGCCGGTGCTTTTCAACCGCGTGGTCTACATCGTCACCCGCATCAACGGTGGCTGGGGGATGCAATGCCGGTTCGGCACGGATGGAGGCGATGCGGCGCAATCCGGCGAGAGCGACGCGCACCACCAGCGGGCGGTAGCGATGGTGGAGGAGTACATTGACGCATACAACGACCGGCACTGGGCGCGCTGCGTCCGGCTGCTAGCCACGCCGCACTTTCAAGTGGACGTGGGCATGGTACGCGAATGGCCTGACCGCGAGCGCCTGTGGAGCACTTTGCGCGACGGCCCTTGGCACTTCGTCACGCCGCTCTCCACGCATGTGGCGCAAGGCGGCAACAACTGCGCGACGGTCGCTTTCGAGGGAATGCTCGACGGTGGCGACGTGGCCGTGAAGGGCGTCTTCTTCGTTGCGCGCCGCCAAGGCAACTGGGGCATCCAAGCCCGCTCGATCATCACCGAGTAGCGCCCAACGCGCCCGCTACGTCTCTCAACCCCGGCGAAATCCGCGGTGCGCTCGCGAGTTGCTTCGTCGTCGAGCTTGGTTGACGCGACCGTAGCCAAATACAAACGCAACGATGCCGAGGATGCCACCTGCCGCCGCGGCCGCGAGGGTAGGCCCTGCTGTCCACCCTAGGCCAAAACCCGCAAACGACGCCGCCACAGTAAAGCCTGCGGGAAACCCTGTCACAACGGCGATCAGGTGTTGTTCGCCGGTAAGTTGCCGTCCTTTCAACCGCGTCTGTGGCGGCTCCGCGAAGTCCTCATGCGATGGTGCATATGGTGCATCGTCGTTCATTTGTTCTTGATCTCCGGTCGAAGGTCACTCCCCGACAAGGAGGACCAAGACAACACCGGCACCAAGCAGGGCAGCAGTGGCGATCCACCGGTCGCGCCGCCACATCGTAGACCGAACTTCTTGTTCTTCGCCACGCGTCTTCGCGGCTTCTTCCCGATAGTCCAACCAGATGTAAATGGCGAGACTCAGCGAGCAGAAGGTGACCATCGCTGGAAAGACAAGTGCCCAATCCGGATGATCGGCGTAGAACAACATGGCCGCGACGAGAACAACGTACGCCAAGATGGGCCAGCAGTTTCCCGCCAGTGCCAATCTGAGAGCATGTCGGTCCACGTCAATCCAAGTCAGTCATTAAACTCGTCGTCGTAATATACACCCGCCCACACGCGATGGCACCAGCGTCCAAACGGTTCTGATCCACTTGCCCGCTAGCCCTTCTCCACATGCCGACTACCCCTGTGCCAACGACGACAGTAGCACATGTCGTCTTTAGGGTACTCTCTCGCGAGCAACGTGCGATCAGGGCCAAACGCCCACGCCCGGGAGTTTCACCGCGGGTGGCCAGAGGCGCAGGCCGGCGGTCATGCCGAGCAGGTTCACCTCCACGCCTTCGCGCAGGGCGACCAGCACGCCGCAAGCGCCGAACAAGGAGACCTGCCAGCCGGTGCCGCTCGGCGCGCGGGCGAACAGCGCGCCGCCGGCGAGGTAGTCCTTGCCGATGGCGGTGGGCGGCAGGTCCAAGCGCAGTTCGGGCACTTGGCGGCCGATGTGGGCGGTGAAGGTGTTGCTGTTCGGTCCGGGCCAGGTGCCATATTCGGCATGGTGCGGGTAGGCGGCCACCGCCGCCTCGATCTTGTCGATCACGGCGTCCACATCGGGGCCCCGCAAGTCCGCCAAGCGCTGCGGCGGGTTGGAGAACCACTCGCCGTCCGGTGCGCGCCCGCCGTCGCTCACCACCGCGGAACCGCCCTGCCGCAAGCGCCAACCGATCACTTCGTGGCGCGTGTAGCCGGCGGCGCCGGTCCGCTTCACGGCGACCCAGGTGTGTACGGCGACGCCGCCGCGCCAGCCCCAGGTGCGCGCGGCGTAAACCTGCGCCACGGCGTCCCGATGGTCGCTCGGCGACGGCGCCTGGCCGGTCGGCGCGTGGCGCGATTCGCGCCAGTGGGGCTGGTCGAAGAAGAAGGCGCGCGCCGCCAGCGCGAGCAACGCCGGCGCGACGAAGAGGCCGAACACGATGGCGAACGTCACGCGCAGCCGCCTCGTCCACCGTCCCGTCCGGCGGTCCGCGCTGGCGCGACGCTCAACCGCCGCGCCGTCCGCCACGCGCCGCCACCTTGGCCGCTCGGTACAATCGCCGCGGTGCGCTACGCGCAAGCGAATCCATGGCCCACCGCTTCGACATACCCCACCGGCACCGCGCGTTCTCCGTCGTGGTGGCGGACGATGGCGCGCTGGAGTTGTGGCTCGACGGTTGCCTGCGCAAACGCCGGGCGGCGAGCGCCCGCGAACCGTTATACGTTTGGACCAACATCGAACTCGACTGGGAGGAGCACCACTACGTTGAAGCGCGTTTTCACAGTGCCCGGCGCGAACTCGCCGTCACCGTCAACGGAGAGCCGATCCTCCAACAGCGCCTGCCGCCTCCGCAGTAGCGTCCAACAATTCCTCGTGGTGCCGGCGTCGCAGCCACCGGACGAAGTTGATCAATGCCGCCTTCACATCCGCCTGTATCGCGTAAAGGCAGGGCACCAGGAACAGCGTGATCACGGTGGCGAACAGGATGCCGAACGCCAGCGACACCGCCATCGGGATCACCATCTGCGCCTGCATGGAGCGCTCGAACACGATGGGCACCAGCCCGAAAAACGTGGTGAGCGAAGTGAGCAGCACCGGGCGGAAGCGCGTTCGCCCGGCGTCGATGACCGCCGCCACCACGTCCAAGCCGTCGGCGATGCGCCGGTTGATGTGGTGGACGAGAATCAGGCTGTCGTTCACCACCACCCCGGCCACCGCGAAGAAGCCAAGCAGCGAGAGCGCGCTGAGCGTAACGCCCACCACGCCGTGGCCAAGCACGGCGCCCACGAGGCCAAACGGAATCACCGCCATGATGGCAAGCGGCTGCACATAGGACTTGAGCGGCACCGCGAGCAGCACATAGATGCCCGCCAAGGCGATCAGGAACCCATTGATCATCTGCCGAACCGACCTTTGCTGCTCCATAGCCGAACTGCCGGCGCTCATCCGCACGCCCGGATGCCGCGCGGACATCGTCGGCGCGAAATCGCGGTAAACCGAGCGGTTGACGGCGCCGAGGTCCACCGCCGCCGCGTCCGCGTTGGCGGAGACAGTAACGGTGCGTCGGCCGTTCACCCGGCGGATGACGTCGTAGCCGGGTTCGAGACGGTAGGTGGCCACCTCGTCGAAGGGCACATCGCGGCCGTCCGGCAAGCGAATCCACATGTTCTCCAGATTGCCGATAGACTGTCGCTCGGCGCGTGGATAGCGCACCATCACGCGGAGGTCCGATTCCCCACGCTGGATGCGTTGCGCCTCGGCGCCGTAAAACGCTCGGCGCACTTGGCCGGCCAGATCCGCCAACGTCACGCCCAACGCTTCGGCGCCCGGGCGGATGGCCAGTTTGAGTTCCTCCGGCCCGCTGCCGGCGGAGTTCTCGATTTCGTAGAGGCCGGCGTAGGAGCGCAGATGTTCCGTCAGCGCCGCCGCGGCGGTTTCTATCGCGCCGCTGTCGCGACCCGAGAGATGAAATGCGATCGGTGGCCCGCCGCCCATCTTCGTCCCGTCCGAGATGCGCAACTCCTGCACGCCGGCGATGTCGCCCATCTTCTCGCGCCATCGCCGATGCACCAGCTTGGGGTCCACCTCGCGGTTTTCGCCCTCGGTGAGCGCCACTTGGAACTGCCCGCGCCGCCCGTCTTGAATGAAGGCGAAGATGTGGCGCACAACGCCGGTTTCGAGGCCCAGCTCGGCTTGGAGTTCCTCGTCCACCTCGCGCAGGGACTCGTTCATCTCGCGCACGACGCTCAAGATCAAGGACTCCGGCGCGCCTTCCTGCAGGCTGATTTCGGCGCCCAGGTAGTCGGATGGAATGTTCGGGAAGAAATCCATCCGCACTTGGCCGCCCGCCACAAGTCCACCCGTCGCGATGGCGATGGAGATGAACACCGCCAGCGTCGCGAAGCGCGTTCCGAACCGCGCCACGGCCCGCGCCAGGAGCGGCGCGTACACGCGCTCGATGAACCGCTTGAGCTTTGCCCCAGCCCACGCCGAAACACCGCGCCCGCCGTGGCCGCCCGCCGAACGCATGATGGCGAGGTGGGACGGCAGGATGAGTTTGCTCTCGACCAGCGAGAAGACCAAGCAGAGGATCACCACCCAGCCGATGGCGCCGGCGAACGCCGCGGTGCGGCCGGTCTGGAACAGCATCGGCAGAAAGGCCATGATGGTGGTGAGCACGCCGAACGTGGCCGGCACCGCCACCCGCCGCGCGCCGCGCACGATGCTGGCGAGCGTGTAGCCGTGCCGCTCGGTTTCCGCGTAGGCGGATTCGGCGATGATGATGGCGTCGTCCACCACCACGCCGAGCACCAGGATGAACGCGAACAAGCTCATGATGTTCACGGTGATGTTGATGAACGGCGCCGGGATCAACATGAACGCGCCGAGGAACGCGACGCCCATGCCCACCACCACCCAAACGGCGATCTTCAGATGCAGGAACACGCCGAGGATAATGAGCACCAGGATCGCCCCCAACCCCATGTTTTTCAGCATCATGGTCAAGCGCCCTTCGAGGAACACCGAGGTGTCCGCCCACACCGTGAGCTGCGCCCCACCCGGCAGCGTGGCGTTGCGCTGTTGCACGTAGGCGCGCACCGCGCTGGCCACGTCGATGGGGTTCTCTTCCGCGGTCGCCATCACGTTGATGCCGAGCGAGCGCTGGCCATCGAAGAACGCGTAGCTGGCGGACTCCACGAAACCGTCGCGGATGGTGGCCACGTCGCCCAAACGGATGCGGGTGCCGTCCGGGCGCGCCAGCAGCACGATGTTCTCGTACTCTTGGCCGGTGTACGCCTGCCCGCTGGCGCGCAGCCGGATGTCCCCGGCGGCGGAGCGGATGGCCCCGCCGGGCAGGTCGATCGACCATTGGCGGACGACGTGCGCCACGCCTTCCAAGGTGAGGCCGTATTGCCGCAACGTCGCTTCCGGGATCTCGATGGAGATCTCGAACGGACGCGCGCCCGCCACCTGCGCCAACGAGACGTTCGGCAACGCGACGATTTCCTCGCGGATGGTGTCCGCCAGCTCCTTCATGGCGGCTTCGTCCAAGTCGCCGGCGACTTGCACGTTCACCACTTGGATGTCGAATCCGGCTTCCGAGAGCTGCGGCCGCTCGGTTTCCGCGGGGAACGTGGAAATGCCGTCCACCGCCAGCTTGAGCTTGTCCATCATTTCCGCGAGGACGACATCCTCCACCAGCTCCACGGTGACGGTGCCGCCGCCTTCGGACGCCGTGGAGCGGATCTCCTTGATGCCCTCGATGGGCTCGACGGCCTCCTCCAGCCGCAGCAACACGCCCTTTTCCACCTCCTCCGGGGCGGCGCCGCGGTACGGCACGTGGATTTGGATGCGGTTGGATCGGAACTCCGGAAAGCTCTCCCTCTTGACGATTTGGAGCGACCACACGCCGCCGATGATGATCGCGAACATCATCAGGTTGGCGGCGACGTGGTTGCGGGCGAACCAGCCGATGATGCCCCCGCGCTCTTCCGGGCGCGTTGGAGTTTGCTGCGCAAACTCGGTGCCTGTCGCGGGACTTCGGCTCATTCCCGGTTCGTCTTGTGGAAGTTGGGCTGTGCGCGCTCTGCGGGGCGCGGCGCACCCCTTTGGGGGTGCGTTGGAGTTTGCTGCGCGAACTCGGTGCCTGTGGTGGGACTTCGGCTCATTCTCGGCTCATTTGCGCCGGCTCGCTTGAGGCGGGAGGGCGTCAAGCATCGCCGTGTCCGGCCGCGGCGCCGCCGGCCATCGGCTGCGCTGGTGGCTCGCCATCCTCGCCGAAGACCGCGCGACCCGCGCGCACCGTCATGCCCGGCAAGGCGTGCTCCGGGGGCACCAGGATGTAGACGTCGCCATCCGCCAAGCCGGAGGCGACATAGGCGTGTTCCTCGTCGGCGCGCAGCACTTGCACGTCGCGTGGCGTGATCGTTTGGTCATCGCGCACCAGCCACAGCGTGCGGCCGCGCTGCAAAGAGTGGCGAGGAATCACGAACAAGTCGCCGCCGGGGCGGCCTTCGATGGTCGCGGTGATGAAGGTGCCGATGCGCAGCGGCTCGCCGTCCGGCGCCGCGGCGGCGCGGTACGGGTCGTCCACCTGCGCGACCACGTGCAGCACGCGGCTGTCGGCGTCGAACACCCCTTCCGAACGCACCACGCGGCCTGGCCAAGCGTGGCGCGCGCCGCCGATGTCCGCGGTCAACGTCACCGCAAGCGGCTTGCCCGCCGCCAAGCCGGAGAGTTCCAAATAGCGCAGGTCCTTCTGCGGCAGGGGCAGCCGCACTTCGGCGTAGTCCGTGGCGAAAGTGACCGCCAACGCCGTGCCGGTGTTCACAAACTGGCCCACGTCGGCGCGCTTCTCGCGCACCATGCCGTCGTAGGGCGCACGCACCACCGTGCGTTCCAGATCCTCCGTGGCCTTGTCCAGATCCGCCTGCGCGTATTCGAGGCCGGCCTCCGCCTCGGCGAGCTGCGGCTTGCGCAACGTGAGATCCGAAGCGCGCCCGGCGGCCGCTTCAAGGCCGCGCAGGCGCTGCCAATCCCGCTCCGCGTATTCCGCAAGCGCCCGCTCGGTGGCCACTTGCGTCTGCGCTTGCGCCACCACGGAGCGGGCGCGTTTGCGCGCGGTTTCGTAGTGGCGCGGGTCGATGCGCACCAGCACGTCGCCGCGTTGGAAGAAGCCGCCGCTCACGAAGGCCGGCGCGACCTCCACGATCTGGCCGGACACCTCCGAGACCAATGTCGTGCGCGTGCGCGGCGTGACCACCCCGTGCGAGCGCACCGCGAACGTCACCGGCTCGCGTTGCGCCACCGCCACGTCCACGAGCACGGCCGGCGGTTGCGCGGCGATGCGGACGGCCTGCTCGCGCGCGGCGACCAAGCCCACAAACGCCAGCACCGCGACCAGCACGAGTCCGAGCGACAGGAAGACCAACTTCATGGGTTGCTATGTTTCGCCGCGGAGGGCGTCGCCCCCCGCAACGCTACCGAAGAAAGGCGTATCTTAGCGCAAGTGCGGGTCGGCGCACCCGACGGGCGCGTCGGCGCGCAGGTGAGCCGGTGTACCATTGGATCGAGTGCCGGAGGGGGGCAAGCTGTGGCGTTGGGCGAACACCACTCGGTGGTGCTGGCGGCGATGGTCGACGGCATCGGCAGCATGAGCTTCGCGTCGGAGGAATGGGTCGCCGCGGCCGCCGAGCGCTTGGGCGCGATTGCGGCGCGGCACGCGGCCGGCCTTGCCGACCTCGGCCCGTTCACGCTGTGCGAGGTGGCGCACAACGCGCCGGTTTACCTGCACGCCGGGGCAACGCTCGCTTGGCATGTGCGTTTCCAAGGGGCTGCGGCGCAAGTGGGCGTCGGCGAACTCGCTGCCGAGGACTGCGACCTGAAGATCGAGGGCGATCACTCCGTCATGAGCAATCTCGGCCGTTTGCGCCTGCAGGGCGGCGACCCGGCGGTGGTGGTGGCCGCGCAACGCCGCTTGATCAAACTCTCGCGTTGGCGGATGCATGGCGCGTTCCCGCAGCATCCGGTGCTCGGCGTGGTGTTGCGCTCGCTGCACGACGAGATGGGCCGGCTCACGATGCCGCGCTTCGTGTTCATGACCGCGGAGTGGGTGAGCTCGGCGCGCCATATTCTCACCGAGCGGGCGGCGCGCTTCGCCGCCAGCCTGCGCGACGTCACCTACACATTCGCCGAAGAGTTCACGGACACGCCGCGCTACGCCTTTCCGGACGGCTCGCACGGCGGCTTCTGGGTGCGTTGCGAGCGCGGGCTGCTCACCGTTGGCGCCGGCCCGCTGCCGGAGGCGCTGGCGCCGGCCGACGGGTTGACCAAAGGCCCCTACGCGCTGACCGTGCCGGCGGGGCGCACGGTGGAAGCCGCCATGACCGAGGAGGAGAAGGCGCAGAGCGCGGAATACGGCAAACAGGCGTTCCGCCCGAACGACGCCGGCGCGTATCCGGTGACGCGAAGTTCGCCTTCCGGGAAAGGGCCGATGCCGAGACCGCTCATGCGCGTGTTCGCGCCGCTCCACGACGAGCTCTCCAAGCGCACCTCCGGCGACCTGCCGGCGGACTACGAGGCGGAGTTCGCTGCGGCGCCGCAGCCGCAGCCGTTCGACCGCTTGGAAGGCTACGACAAGTCGTGGTTGCGTTTCGATCGGTTCGACATCTACGGCAACGATCGGGCCGCAAGCGCATGACCACGCCCGGGGGGCGCGGATTCGAGACCCGCGCGATTCACAGCGGACAACCGCGCGACCCCGCCACAGGCGCCATCAACGTGCCGGTGCATCTCTCCTCCACCTATGTGCAATCCGCCCCCGGCGTCCATAAAGGGTACGACTATTCGCGCAGCGGCAATCCGACGCGCGCGGCCTACGAGCAGTGCTTGGCGGATCTCGAAGGCGGCCGCTTCGGCTTCGCGTTCGCCTCCGGCTGCGTGGCGGCGGCGACGGTGCTGCACTTGGTGAAAGCCGGCGAGCACGTGGTGGCCGGCGACGACTTGTACGCCGGCACTTTCCGACTGTTCGAGCGCGTGTTCGCCTCGCACGGCCTGCGCTTCACCTACGCCGACCTCGGAGAACCCGGCGCGCTGGCGGCCGCCATGGGGCCAAAGACGCGGATGGTGTGGATGGAGACGCCCACCAACCCGCTCCTCAAACTGGTGGACATCGCCACGGCGGCGAGGACGGCGCACGCCGGCGGCGCGCTGCTGGCCGTGGACAACACCTTCATGAGCCCGTATTTCCAACGCCCGCTAACCCTCGGCGCGGACCTTGTGGTGCATTCCACCACCAAGTACGTGAACGGGCACAGCGAGATCGTCGGCGGCGCGGCAGTGACGGACGACGACGAACTGGCGGCTTCCCTGGCATTCCTGGCCAACGCGGTCGGCGGCGTGCAGAGCGCCTTCGACGCCTACCTGTGTTTGCGCAGCCTGAAGACCTTGGCGCTGCGGATGCAGGCGCACGAACGCAACGCGCTGGCCGTGGCGCGCTTGTTGGAGGCCCACCCAAAGGTGACGCGAACGATTTACCCCGGTCTGCCTTCGCATCCGCAACACGCGCTCGCATCCGCGCAGATGGAGGGCTTCGGCGGCATGGTGACCTTCGAGATCGACGGGGGTTTGGAGGCGGTGAAGCGCTTTCTCAAGCGGTTGCGGATCTTCACCTTGGCGGAGAGCTTGGGCAGCGTGGAATCCTTGGTGGAACACCCGGCCACCATGACCCACGCCAGCCTGCCGGCGGAGCAACGCGCCGCGCTCGGCATCGGCGACGGTTTGATCCGCCTTTCCGTCGGCATCGAGACGCAAGCGGACCTGTTGGAAGACCTGCGCCAAGCGCTGGCGGCCGGCGACTATTCGGTCTCCAAGCGGTAGTCGAACACCGAGGACGCGCCCAGCATCTCCCGAAACCACAAGGTCGCGCTTGCGCCTTGTGCGTCCGTCAAGCGCACCGGCTCGTTCAGGACGAAGTGGACCGGCTGCCGCTCACCGTCGTTGATGGCGATGTTGTCCGCGTACAGGTAGGTTCGATCCAGACTGTCCAAGATCGGATTCAGCCGCCCTTCAACGCCCGGCAAGTGTCCGTTTGGTTTGCGACGATCCACGAACCACCCCCGGACAGCGGCGCCATGCGCAGTTCCAGCGCCCCATCCGGCTCTTGCTCCCGCACCACGCGCGCTTGGAAACCCGCCGCGGCGCACAGCACCGTCATTGGCAGCGCGGAGTGCAACATGAAGTCGGCGTGGCCGAACGCATCGGTGCGCGCTTCCAAGTAGGTGTTGTTGGGATAGAGCGCCAGCACGTGGACGTCCCGCAGCGGTTCGCCACTTTCGTCCGCCACCGCCACGCGGATAGCGATGCCGTCCGCAAGGGGCGGCGCGGCGGCGGGCAACGTCAACCGCAGCTCCCTGCCGCCGAGCAGTTCAAAAACGGGCGATCTGCCCGCCAGCGCCCGTCGAGCTGCCGGTTGCCGTCCATCTGTTGGCCTTCGTAGCACACGACACTGGAACCGTGCGCAAGTTTGCCCAACGTGGGCAGCGAACGCCACTTGCGGCGCTTGCTTGGAAGGCGGCCGAGCATTGGCGAGGGTCGCCAGTGCGCGGACCGGGGCGTCTCGCTTCTAGGATCTGTCGACATCGACCGGATACGGCGGCTGGCCCCAGTTCTCGTTCGGGTGGTCCATCATCAAGTCCACGAAGTGCGGCACCAACGCCGCCATGATGGCCGCGCCGTCGCGCACCTGCCCGCGGTTCACGCCGCCACGCCAGGTGGCGCCGCCGTGAATGAGCTGGTTGCGCAGCACGTAGAGGCGGTCGAACAGCGTCTTCAGCACCGCCGCGGTGTCTTGCTTGGCGAGTGCGCGGTTCACTTCCCGCCGGTGCCGCGCGAAGCTCTCCCGCCAATTCGCGTAACCGGCTTCGCCGTGCCGCCAACGCCAAAACGGTTGGTACACGAATTGGTTGTCCAGCAGCGTCCGTATGGGGCCGTCGAACCGCTCCCAGACCGCCTCGTAGATCACGCCTTTGGCGTCCAGCCGGACGACGCGTTCAAAGTACGCTCGAAACAGCTCCTTGTCTTGCCACCGCTGTTGCAGTTGCGGAGGTTGCACATAGGCGGCGTTGAAGGCGATCCAATAGCCGATGAACGCGGTGTCCTCGTCCCCGTCGGCGGCCGCCCGCTCCGCACTTCGAATCCAGCTGATGGCGCGGTGCGCGCGCAACCCCAGCGGCGGATCGAACCGCTCGCGCAACCGCCGCTGCTTGGCCTTCAAGACGGTGTACGTTGACGCCACACCGTGCCGGACACGGCTGCGATGTAGCCGATTATCCGCCACAGTGCCTCCAAGATCGCAGCGTCGCCACGGCTTCCTCGATCTCCGCTTGTGACTCGCGTTCGGTCCAGTCGGTGCTCGGCAGGATGACGCGGGCGGCTTCGCGGGCACGCTGGCCCGCGTCGCTGTCCAAATACTGCCGCACCGCCTTGGGCAACTGGCGCCGACGCCCGCTCGTGGGAATGCGCAACAAGAGCATCGCCTCGTCGTTGCGACGCCACGAGGCCACCACCCTTGCTGTCAGTTCCGTTGGCGGCAAGACGCGGGCGTTCGGCACGGTGGTGTGCAAGAACCGCGGCGGGATGCCGGCCTTCGCCGCACGCGAAGGCGCCAGATGGAAAAAGCCGTTGGCGCCGGTCACATAGCCAAGATCGATGGTGGCCACGGTGCCAAGCCGCACCGCCGCTGGCGCGTCACGACGCCGGCCGCCTTCGTCAGCAGGCGCGACCTGCGCCATCCCCTCGCCTGCTGTCCGGCCGAATGCGCCATCGGCCGCATTGGCAGCCGCTTGGTACAGCGAACGCGCACGCGCCCCAAGCAGGTAGGGTCGGAGCCGCCGTTGCCAAGCCGTGCGCCATTCGGACACCGGGACGCGAACGGTGGCCGCCGGTGGCGTCCCGAAGCGTTCGATCGCGTCTACTGCTGCCAGACCAATCGCATCGGCCCTGCCGCCGTGTCCTTCCGCGAACAACAGCCAGCAGTCCTCGGAAAGGCGCGGAAACAGCTTGCGCCGCACCGCGACGATGCGCACCTGGGCAAATCGGGAGACGAGGTGTTCCACCAGCGGCGCGGCGTAGCGCGCATGGCCAATCGCCGCCGGCACCACGAAGGCCAACCGTCCGCCGGGGCGCAGCAGGCCCGCCGCAGCCACCAGGAAGGGTGCCCACGAGGCAGAGAGACCCGAGAAGACCACTCCGAGTTCCGCGCACAGCGCAAAGGCGCGCCGCCGCACACCGCCGTTCCACGTTTGGTAGCGGATGAAAGGCGGATTGCCGACCGCGCAGTCGAAGCGGTTTCCCGCGGCTCGCTCCCGCCGCGCCCAAGCGAAGAACTCGTCGTGGCAAACCTGTGCTGCCGGGGCCCGCTGTCGCGCCGCGGCCGCGGCGGCGGCATCCTGCTCCACACCGACGCTGCGCGTGGCTTGCGTGAGGAAACGGCCGTCGCCGCAGGCGGGGTCGAGCACTCGATCGCCCGCAGAGCGAACCGCCCAACGCCCCAGCATCGCCGCCACGGCGTCGGGTGTGTAGTAGGCGCCGCTACGTTTGCGCGGTTCCGGCGCACCCTGCTGGGCGCGTTGGAGTTCTCTCCTCGAACTCGGTGCCTGTGGCATTTCGTGGTCAACGCTACTCAGCTAGGCTGATGCTGATTATACGCACAGTATAGGAGCAATGTGGCGTGTTCGACATCGCGTCGAGCGCGTCCGGCGACAGCGTCTTCTTGACCTCGCGAGCGAATCCGGTCACAGTTCGATACCCCGTCCGAGTCCCTTCCTTGGCGACTGTTTCGTACCAGCCTCAATGATCGGCGATCGCGGATGGGTTTGCACTTTCGGCTCAAGTACCTGCCTATGAGAGACCACTACACGGGCTTCTCCAGAGAGTACATCGCCGACCTTTACCGTCCGATGATGGCAGCTTTCGGCTACCCCTTTGCCGACAACGTGTGGTGCCATCGGCCGGACGGGCGCTGAACATGACCTTTCCGCCGTTGGCCGTCATCGGTTGCGGCGCCGTCGCCAGCGAGCGGCATCTTCCGGCCTTGGTCGATCTGGGGTGGCAGCCGCGCGTTCTGGTTGATCCGTGCGTGGAACGGGCTTCAGCCTTGGCCCAGCGCTACAAGGTGGGGCGTGTGGCCCAGCACGTCTCGGATCTAGAACACGAGGGGGTCGAGGCGGCGCTGGTGGCCACCAACGCGGCATCGCACGCGCGCGTCGCCCTGCCACTGCTCGACCGCGGCGTCCATGTCTTTGTCGAGAAGCCGTTGGCAACGTCGATCGGAGACGCCAGGGCCATGGTGAATGCGGCGGCAAGCGCACCCGCCGCCGTTTTGGCGGTCGGCCACATGCGTCGCTTCCTGTTCGTCAATCGCTGGGTCAAGATGCTGATGGAGCGGGGCGCGCTTGGCGCTATCGAGAGCTTCGATGTCCGCGAAGGAGAGTGCTTTCACAGGCGGCAGGCGTCCGACAATCCCCGCGCTTCGGTCGGAACCGGCCAGTTCTCGCCGGCGTTCTGGGACAGGAGGATGTCGGGCGGCGGCGTGTTGCTGGAAACCGGATCGCATACGCTCGACACCCTCGTGTGGTGGCTCGGACGCGGGGCGGGAAAGGTGGTCGGCTACCGCGACGATGCGCTGGGTGGCGTGGAATCCGACGCGATTCTCGAACTGGAGGTCCCGGGCGGCGCCGTAGGGTCGGTTGAGTTGAGCCGCACCCGCACCCTTCGCAACACCGCGATCCTCACCGGCAGCCGGTGCCGGATGGAAGTCGCGCTGCACCGCAACGAGATCATCGGCATCTCGCCGGACAGCCACCTTGCAAAGGAGCTCGATGGCCGCAACGGGGCCGCGATGCCGGACGAAAGTTTGTACGACGACATGTTCAGGCGGGAGCTCGACGATTGGCTAGGCGCCATCCGTGGCACTTCGGTTCCGTTCGTTGACGGCGCTTCAGTGGTGCCGGGAATCGATGTGATCGACCAGTGTTACCGCATGCGGCAGCCGCTTCGCCTGCCTGGGACCGGGAGCACCGCGGCGGGCCGGGACCGCGGCAAGAGAGGCGGACTGAAAGGCCGCACCGTGCTCGTCACCGGGGCGAGCGGTTTCATCGGCGGGCGGCTCACCGAGAGGCTCGCGATCGAAGAAGGCGCGCATGTGCGGGCGGCGGTGCGCACGTTCCAGAACGCCGCCCGGGTATCCCGCTTCTCGGAAGACCGAGTCGAGGTGCGCCGCTTCGACATGACCGGCAAGGCCGGCAAGGATGCGATCGGCGATCTGGTCAAGGGTTGCGACGCGGTGTTCCATCTGGCCCACGATGCCGACTCGTCCGCGAACGCGGAAGGGGCTCGATTGATCGCCGCGGCATGCCGCAGCGCCGGGGTTCGTCGCCTAGTGTTCGTCAGCTCGATGTCGGTCTACGAGCCGTTGCCCGATGCCCCGTTGACCGAAGCGAGCGCGAGCGGTCGGCACCGTCGGAACAACAAACTCGCCGCCGAGCGGGAAATCACCCGCATGATCCGGGAAGAGGGCCTCCAAGCGACCGTCATGCAGCCGACGATCGTCTACGGCCCGTTCAGCAGGTGGTGGACCGACCAGCCCGTGGAGGCGCTGATCGACGGCACATTGATCCTGCCCGCACCCGGAGACGGGATATGCAACGCCGTCTACGTCGACGACGTCGTCTCCGCTCTGATCCTCGCCGCGTGGCGCGACGCGGCGCAAGGCGAGACGTTGCTGATTTCCGGGCCCGGCCACCCGACGTGGCGCGACTTTTTCGGTGGCTACGCCCGGGCGCTCGGAAGGGATGACGCCGTCCGCATGATGGCACGCGACGAGATTGAGCGCCGCATCGCGCAGGGCGCCGGATCGCCGACGTTGCTTGCGCTCAAGCGCCTGCTGACGCAGCCGCCGCTGCGCCGGGTTCTGCACTTCGTCTACGGCAGACTGGGCGATAGCGTCAAAGCGAACGCCAAGCGCTTCTACAAGCAGGGACTTGCGCCGTTGCTGGGCGACACCGAGGGGACGACCGAGTTTCTGCCACCGAAAAGACGCCTCGACCTCTACGCGGCAAAGTGTGCCGTTCGGATCGACAAGGCGCGCCAAATCCTCGGCTACGAGCCGGAATTCGACCTTGAACGAGGCATGGATGCAACAACGCGCTACGTTCGCTGGGCATACGGCCACCGGCTGCAAGGCAAGCTGCCCACGGTGTGAGCGGCAACGTGGCAACGGCATGAGGGCGGCGGCCGCGCCATGCGGATTTAGCGCCCAACCGGCGTTTGCGCGCCGGCCCGCGCCAACCGCCATGCGTAGTCCACCGCCGCCCCTAGCGGCGCGGTGAACGCCTTGCCCTGCCACGCGATGTCGAACGCCGTGCCGTGGTCCACCGAGGTGCGCACGATGGGCAGCCCGATGGTGACGTTCACGGCGGTCTCGAAGGCGAGAAGCTTCATCGGCGCATGGCCTTGGTCGTGGTACATGCACACGATGCCGTCGAAGCGATTCTGTCGAATGGCCTGTCGGAACACGGTGTCCGCGGGGTGCGGGCCGCTGGCGTCGATGCCCAGCCGGCGGGCGTCGGCGATTGCCGGGGCGACGATGTCCTCGTCCTCGGCGCCGAACATGCCGCGCTCGCCGGCGTGCGGGTTGAGGCCGCAAACGGCAACGCGGGGCCGCGGCAGGAAGCGCCGCAACATCCCCGCGGTGAGTTCGATCACCTTGCCAACCCGAGTCCGCGTGAGCGCGCCAATGGCCTCGGCGAGCGACACATGGCCGCTCACATGGGAAACCGCGATCTCCGCGGTGGCGAGCGTCATTGCGAAATCGCGCGCGCCGCAAAGAGCGGCGATGAACTCCGTGTGGCCGACGAATCCCGGCGTGGAGGCCCGCGTCGCCTCCTTGTTGAGCGGCAGCGTGACCACCCCCGCCACGGCCCCGGCCAACGCGTCGCGGGTGGCGCGTTCCACATAGGCCAAGGCCGCCGCGCCGGCGCGGGGGTTGCGCTGCCCCGGCGTCCAGTCCGCGGCAGTGAGCCGCCGCTCGTCCACGACGTTGAGGCGACCCGCTTGCGCTTCGCCCGGCGCGTCGATGCCCGCTATGTCGACATCCAGCTGGAGCCGCCGAGCGCCGGCGGCGAGGATGGCGGCATCGCCATAGACGACAACGTCGTCTCCGAGCTGTCCGGCGGCAGCCCGTCGCAGCGCGATTTCCGGGCCCACGCCGCTCGCATCGCCCATGGTCACCGCCATGCGCATCGTTCGACCGCCTGTGCTTCACTTCCAAAGACCGCACGGTACACCACGCGGCGCGGCGTGGCCGCGAAGCCCCGAAATTGGCATTGCACACGGGGCGGTTCCCGCCTAAGATCGCGCCCCGCTTTGCAAACGCACAGGCTGCCGCAAGCGGGCAGCCGGAATCCGAACCCAAGAGAGTTGAGAACCACGCATGGCGACCATCAGCCAATTGGTGCGCAAGCCGCGCAAGCGGCGCATCGCGAAGAACATGGTGCCGGCGCTGCAATCCTGCCCGCAGAAGCGCGGCACCTGCATGCGCGTCTACACCACAACGCCGAGGAAGCCGAACTCGGCGTTGCGGAAGGTGTGCCGCGTGCGGCTCACCAACGGCTACGAGGTGAACTCCTACATCGGCGGCGAGGGGCACAACCTGCAGGAACACTCGGTCGTGTTGATTCGCGGCGGCCGCGTGAAGGATTTGCCCGGCGTCCGCTACCACACCATCCGCGGCACGCTGGACACCACCGGCGTGGCCGATCGGCGGCAACGCCGATCCAAGTACGGCACCAAGAAGCCCAAATAGCCGCGCACCATCGAACCCCAAGCGCCGAACGGCCCAGGCCAGCGCTTGCCGGCCGATGTCGAGCGCGGCGACGGGCGCACCCACGGAGACATTCACCATGCCGAGACGCAAAGTCGTCGCCAAGCGGGAGACTCTGCCGGACCCCAAATACGGCAACCAAACCGTCGCCAAGTTCATCAATCACGTGATGAACAGCGGCAAGAAGTCCGTAGCCGAGCGCATCGTGTACGGCGCATTGACGCATGTGGAGTCGCGCGCCAAGCGCGACCCCGTGGAGACGTTCGAGAAGGCGTTGGAGGCCGTGGCGCCGGTGTTGGAGGTGAAGTCGCGGCGCGTCGGCGGCGCCACCTACCAAGTGCCCGTCGAGGTGCGCCCGACGCGGCGCGAAGCGCTGGCGATGCGCTGGCTGGTGGACAGCGCCCGCGGGCGCGGCGAAAAGACCATGGCGGCGCGGCTGGCGGGCGAGTTGGTGGATGCCGCCGACGGCCGCGGCGGCGCGGTGCGCAAACGCGAGGACACGCACCGCATGGCCGACGCTAACCGGGCGTTCTCGCACTACCGGTTTTAGCGGTGGCGCACCGCGCCCTCGCCCCCGCAGGGCGGGTAACCTTCTTGAGTTGCTGAGGACCCCAAGAGAACGACAGGCACCGAGTTTGCGTAGCAAACTCCAACGCGCCCCGCAGGGCGCGCCTAGCCGTCCACCGCCGTCACCGGCACCCGAACTCCATCATCGAACGGCGTCGCAAGAGGCGGCGCCACGTTTCAAGGATCGCAACAATGGCTCGCAGCACCCCCCTTGGCCGCTATCGCAACATCGGCATCGTCGCGCATGTGGACGCCGGCAAAACGACCACGACGGAGCGCGTGCTGTTCTACACCGGCCTGTCGCACAAGATCGGCGAAGTTCACGACGGCGCCGCGGTGATGGATTGGATGGAGCAAGAGCAGGAGCGCGGCATCACCATCACCTCCGCGGCGACGACGTGCTTCTGGGCCGGCATGAACCAGCAGTACGACCAGCACCGCGTCAACATCATCGACACGCCTGGGCATGTGGACTTCACCATCGAGGTGGAACGCTCCTTGCGCGTGCTCGACGGCGCCGTGGTGGTGTTCTGCGGCACTTCCGGCGTCGAGCCGCAGTCCGAAACCGTGTGGCGGCAAGCCAACCGCTACGACGTGCCGCGCATCGTGTTCGTGAACAAGATGGACCGCGCCGGCGCGGATTTTCCGCGCGTCGTGGAGCAGATACGCGAGCGCCTGGGCGCCCATCCCGTGCAGATGCAGCTTGCCATCGGCGAGGAGGACTCTTTCCGCGGCGTTGTCGATCTCGTGCGCATGAAGGCCATCTATTGGAACGAACAGGATCAAGGTCTCACCTACACGGTGGAGGACGTGCCGGAGGACCTGGCCGCGGAGGCCGAAGACCTGCGCGAGGAAATGATGGAAACCGCCGCCGAAGCCAACGAAGACCTCATGGTGAAGTACGTCGAAGAAGGCGCGCTCAGCGAGACCGACATCCGCGCCGGCATCCGTCTGCGCACGCTGGCGAACGAGATCGTGCCGGCGTTCTGCGGTTCGGCGTTCAAGAACAAAGGCGTGCAAGCCATGCTCGACGCCGTCATCGACTACCTGCCGGCGCCGCCGGAAGTGAAGGCCATTGAAGGCATGCTGCAAGATGGCGAGACGCGCGCCGCGCGCGCGTCGGACGACGACGAGCCCTTCGCCGCGCTCGCCTTCAAGATCGCCACGGATCCGTATGTGGGCACGCTCACGTTTTTCCGCGTCTACTCCGGCGTGTTGAACTCCGGCGACCAAGTTTTCAACGCCACGCGCGACCGGCGCGAGCGCATCGGGCGCATGGTGCAGATGCACTCCAAGGAGCGCAACGAGATCAAGGAGGTGCGCGCCGGCGACATCGCCGCCGCCATCGGCTTGAAGGACACCACCACCGGCGACACCCTCTGCGCCAGCGACCAGATCATCACCTTGGAGCGCATGGACTTTCCGGACCCGGTGATCTCGGTGGCCGTGGAACCGAAATCCGTGGCCGATCAAGAGAAGATGTCCACCGCCCTCGGCAAGTTGGCGCAGGAGGATCCGTCGTTCGCCGTGGCCACGGACGAAGAGTCCGGGCAAACGATCATCTCCGGCATGGGCGAACTGCACTTGGACATCCTGGTGGAGCGCATGCGCCGCGAGTTCGGCGTGGAGGCGAACATCGGCAAGCCGCAAGTGGCCTACCGCGAAACCATCCGCGCCAGCATCGACCACGAGGCCAAGTACATCCGGCAGACCGGCGGCCGCGGCCAATACGGTCACGTGTGGGTGAAGCTCGAACCGATGGAGGAGGAGGACGCGCCGAACTTCGAGTTCGTGGACGCCATTGTCGGCGGCGTGATTCCACGCGAGTACATCCCCGCGGTGGCGAAAGGTCTCGAGGAGCAGATGGCGAGCGGCGTGCTCGCCGGCTATCCGCTCATCAAGATCCGCGCCACGCTGCACGACGGCTCCTTCCACGAAGTGGATTCCAGCGAAATGGCCTTCAAGATCGCGGGTTCGGCGGCCATGCGCGAGGGAGCGCTGCGCGCCAGCCCGGCGCTGCTCGAGCCGGTCATGGCCGTGGAAGTGGTAACGCCGGAAGACTACATGGGCGACGTGGTGGGCGACCTCAACCGGCGCCGCGGCATGATCGAAGGCATGGACGAGAACCCGGCCGGCAAGATCGTGCGCGCCTCCGTGCCGCTCGCCGAGATGTTCGGCTACTCGACCGACCTCCGCTCGGCCACGCAGGGCCGGGCCACGTTCACGATGGAATTCGCCCGCTACGCCCAAGTGCCGGACAACATCGCCGAAGGCATCGTCAAGCGCTCCTGAAGAAGGCGAGGGGCTTCACGAGCTCACGTCGAGGCCGACCGCGCCGTCTTCGGCAGGTCGCACCTCGGCACATGCCGGAGCCCGCGATGGCCCCTTCAACCACAACCCACAGCACACCAAACGTCGCACACCTTCATCCATCCGCTCCATCCGCACACGCCACTTGACCGCGACAACCGATTGGGCAATTCTGACCACGTTCTTGGGCGGTAGCGGGCATGGCGGCGTTTGCGGAGTTTTTCGCGGGAATCGGCCTCGTCAGGGAGGCCATCGAGCCGCTAGGTTGGGAGTGTGCGTTCGCCAACGACATCTCGCCCGGCAAGGCCGAGATGTACAAGGCCCGCTTTGGCGCCCAACACCTCGTCGTCGACGACATCAACCGCTTGGCACCCGACGATCTCCCGGGGGACATTGATCTCGTCACCGCATCGTTCCCCTGCATCGATCTGTCGCTGGCCGGCAATCGGGCCGGGCTGGCGGGAGAGCATTCGGGAACGGTGTGGGCGTTTCTGAAGTTGCTGGCAGCGCGATGCCGCCGTGGCGCAATGCCAGCCGCCGTGCTGTTGGAGAACGTTACGGGTTTCCTTTCGTCGCGTGGCGGGGATGACTTGGCGGAGGTGTGCGCCTTTCTTGCGCAGCTCGGCTACGCTATCGACCTCGCCGTCGTCGACGCGCGCTGGTTCACTCCGCAAAGCCGCCCGCGCTTGTTCGTGATGGGTTGCAGGCAGGATGCAACTGGGCGGCCGCCAGCCACACAAGCAACGTCGCGCACGCGCCCGGCCAGCGTGCGCCGCTTCCAACAGGCTCGGCCGTGGCTGCCGTTCTTGGAGTTGCCGCTGCCCGAAGCACCCGGACAAACTTCGCTCGCCTTGGCTGACGTGTTGGAGGATGTCCATGCGGACGACGAACGCTGGTGGCCGGAAGAGCAGACGGCGCGGATGTTGCGAAACATGGCGCCGCGGCATCGCCAGCGCGTGGATGCGCTGGCGACGGGCCACGCGCACGGCGTGGCAACCCTCTATCGCCGTTGCCGGCGCCGCCGCACCGTGGGGGAGATTCGGCGCGATGCGATCGCCGGCTGCCTGCGCACTCCCCAAGGTGGCAGCAGCGTGCAGTTTCTGGTCGATTGCCGCAGCGGGACGCCTCGAATCCGTCCACTGACCGGGCGCGAGTACGCGCGCCTGCAAGGAGCGGACGGATTCCCCATTCGCGTGGGCGACCGGCAGGCGCGGATGGGTTTCGGAGACGCCGTGTGCGTGCCTGCCGTTCGCTGGCTGGTGCGGCACGCCTTCGCGCACGTGCCGGCGGAGGTTCCAATGCGCAGTCCGCAAAGATCTCTTTTCGATGACGCATCAACGGCATGCACCGCGCCGGCGCACGGCTCAACCATCCCGGCACAAGCCTTGCACAGCCGTAGGGCGACGCACGTTAGCCCGCCGTGGTGGCATCCCCCATCAAGGCCCGCTGGCGGGTTCTGCCGTGGGCGCGGGCCAAGCTGCGCTCCGCCTCGCCCAGGTCCTGACGCGGGCGCGGAATCATCTCGAAGTGGCGGAAGGCGTCCTCGCCTTTGACGAGAATGGCGCGGTCGCCCGCCACCTTGGTTTGGCGCACGTTCGTGGCGCAGTAGCGCAGCACCATGCCAATGCGCCGGTGCGTGCTGCGGTTCGGGGCCGAGCCGTGTATTACGCGCACATGGTGCAGGGACATTTCGCCGGCGGCGAGAGGCGCGAGCACGGTCTTGGCTTCGTCCACCTCCGCCGTCACCGCTTGGCCGCGGCTCAGCAGGTTGTGCTCGGCGAAGGTCTCGCGTTGTTCCAGCAGCGGGCCGCGATGGCTGCCCGGAAGAAAACGCATCGGCCCGGTGCGCGCTCCGGCGTCGGACAGCGCGATCCACGCCGTGACGACGTTGTGCGGCTGCAAGCCCCAGTAGGTGGCGTCCTGGTGGTAGGTGACGAACGCCGGGCCGGGTTCCTTGATGAACCAGTCCATCGACCAAAGCAGCACGTTCGCGCCGAGCAGGCAGGCCACTGGTTCGACGATGCGCGGGTCGTGGGGCAGGTCCCAAGCCCAAGCGTGGGTGATGGGCAGGGCTTGGCGGGCCGCGCGAACTTGACCGCGCGCTGCGCCGGCTTCGGCGGCCTCGAGGCGGCGGCGCAAGGCGCGCGTTTCGGCCGGCGAGAACACGGGCAGCGGAAACAGGAGTCCATCGCGTCGGAAGGCGGCCGCTTGCGCTTCGGTCAGCTCCGGCACGCGCCCGTCCCAAGCCCAACGCGCCCCGCCGCGAGGTTCATCGCCACCCCCAAGGGCCAAATGCGCGACCGTGCGCCAGCGGCATGATCTTCAGCGAAACAAATCGTCCAGCTTGCGACGGGCCTCGGATTCCGCATCCGGAGCGCGGTCTTGCGCTGCGTCTTGGGGTTCGCGGTCGGAGAACAACGCGGACAAATCCGCCTTCGCGCGCTCGCCCCGTTCTCTCCTGCCGGCGCGGTAGCTGTCCGACGCCGGGCGGAAGAAATCGCAGAAGTTGGCCCCCTCCTTGTGTGCCGGCGGCTCGGCGCGCTCGTCGGCGCAGGGGTTGGTGGCGTTGTCGATGAAGTGCCCGCACATGCGGCAACAGTGCAGATCCTCGAAGCACGCCGGGCAGTTCATGTGGCGCGTGATCGGGCGCGGCAACTCGGCGAGGGACGCGCCGCAGTTCCAGCACTTGAGGTCGGCCGCCGCGGTCGTCACGGGATGCCGACCATCTCCGTGTCGGCGCGGAGCGCCAAGGTGCGTTCGCCATCCGTCCAGCGCTCCATGCCGTCCGGTTCGATGATCTCCCGCCACCGCTCCCAATCGTCCGCGTCGTGAAAGTACAACTCCGCCATGCCCGCGTACGGCTCGTCCGCCGGCGCGATGCTGTGGCTCACCACATAGCAAAAGCCGCCGGCGCGCTGCATGGTCGCCTCGACGTTCGGCACGTGGACGTCCAGCCAATGGCGCAGGAACGCGTCGATGTCCGCAGCCGGTTTGGCGGCCACCAAGTAGGTGATCTTCAGGAACCCCGAGCGCGTGGTCGGGTACGGCGCGTTCAAGGTGAGCGGCGCGGTGGAGAGGTGTCGCGCGCCGTTGATGACCACGTATTCCCGCGTCGCCCACGGCATGTAGGGCATCGCCTTCTGCTGGAACGTGTCGCGCGGCCGCGCGCCGAATCCGCCGGCCGGCTTCGGCAGCGGCCGCGGCCACCACAGCTGCGCCACGCCGTCCCAAGGGTGGTCGCCTTGCGGGCCGGGTTGGAAGAGCGTGGCGAGGTAGCGGAAAGCGCGCATGCGGCCGCGTTCGGCGGCGTCTTGCTGGCTTTGGATGACGGCCGGCATGTGGTTCGCGAACCAATGCGCCACCAGTTCCTCTCGGGACGTCGTGGGCTTGCGCTTGATGAGGTACATCATTTTCGCGCCGTTGGTTTCGATCACCGGGGATGCCCCGCTTGGCCCACACGGTGACTGTAGCGATGCCCCGGGACGCCGTCAACGCCGTTGCGCGCCGACCGTTTGGGGCGGTGTTACACTCGCGCCATTGTTTCTGGCCACCGCCGGCAGGACGCCATGCCCCAGTCCATTCGCCACCGCCACGGCAGGGCGCTGCCCCGGTTCGACCGCCATTCCGAACTGCAAGCGATTACGCCGGAAGCGTCGGTGCGCGACCGGTTCGAGGCGGCTGTGCCGTGGTACCACGGCCGCGTCTTGGAAGCGATGGACTCCGAGACCGCGGCGACGCTTGACGACGAAGCGTTCACCGACTCCGTGCTCGGCCTTGTGCGGCAGCTGGAAACAGCGCCGGACGCGCCGCCGATCGGAGGCGCGCACGCGCTCTTGGCGACGCGCCTGTTGGACGAGATGCGCGGGCTCGGGCCGTTGGGGCCGTTGCTGCGCGACACCGAGATCAGCGACATCCTGGTGAACGGCTTGAGTTCGGTGTACATCGAGCGCCAAGGCCGCCTTAGCAAGGTGGAGGTGAGGTTCCGCGACGCCGACCACCTCACGCGCATCGCCAGGCGCATGGCGGAAGGCGTCGGGCGGCGCGTGGACGAGCTCAATCCCATGTGCGACGCGCGCTTGGCGGACGGCTCGCGGGTGAACATCATTGGCCCGCCGCTCGCCATCGACGGCGCGGCCATCTCCATCCGCCGCTTCCGCAAAGGCGGCTTCTCCATCGAGGAGCTGGCGCGTTCCGGCAGCCTGCATCCGGGCATGGCCAGCCTGCTTGAACTCGCCGCCAAGGCGCAGCTCAACATCGTGGTCGCCGGCGGCACCGGCTCGGGCAAGACCACGCTCTTGAACGCGCTGTCGGACAACATCGGCGTGGAGGAGCGCGTCGTGACGCTGGAGGACGCCGCCGAACTCAGCCTGCGGCAGCCGCATGTGGTGCGTTTGGAGACGCGCGCCCCGTCCGCCGAGGGCGCCGGCGAGATCCACATGCGCGACCTCTTGAAGAACGCGTTGCGGATGCGTCCGGACCGCATCATCGTCGGCGAGGTTCGCGGTCCGGAGGCGCTCGAAGCCCTGCAGGCGATGAACACGGGACACCCCGGCTCCATGTTCACGGTTCACGCCAACAACCCGCGCGACACGTTGCGCCGCTTGGAGTATCTGGTGATGATGGGTTCCGGCGAGATGCCGCTTTCCGCCATTCGCCACCAGGTGGTCTCGGCGGTGGATTTGATCGTTCAAGCGGCGCGCTTCCGCGACGGCAAGCGGCGCGTCATCTCCATCACGGACGTGTCCGGGTTGGAGGGCGACGTGCCGGTGCTGGAGGACATCTGGGCCTACGACCCGGGCGCCGACCGTTTCGTCTGCAGCGGCACGCGGCCGTCGTTCACCGAGCGCGTCAAGGACATGGGGCTTGGCGATCTCTTGAACGCCAGCATGAACACGGGCGGCGGCCTTGGCGCCGGCCGGTGGGGGCAGCAGCGGTGACCGTGGATTGGCTTGTGTTGGCGTTCGTCGCGGCGCTTGCGGTATTCGCCGCGATCGTCGCGGTTGTCGTTGGCGACGCCTTGCGCACGCGCTCCCGCGTCGCCCGGCGCGTGCGCCCTCTTGGCGAGCTGTTCGCGGGCGAAGAGCAGGACGTTCCGGCGCAACGCCCCGCGACCGAAGCCGCGGCCGGCCAGGAGAACGCCTTGGTGGCGTGGCTCAAGCAGCGGTTTCCGCTCGCCGGCGGCGCGCGCGTCGGCGCCGTGGTTGCGGGGACGATGCTTCTTGTGGTGTTGTTGCTGGTGCCTTTTCTGGTGTTCGTCGGCATGGGCACTTGGCTTGCCTTGGCGTTCGCGTTCACCGTCGCCGCGGTGCTCGGTTGGAACGTCGGCAAGTTGATGGAGGACACCAAGCGCACCGCGTTCAGCGACCGCCTTCTGCTCGCCATGGACGATTTCCAGCGCATGGTGCGCTTCGGCATTCCCACGCTGCAGGCGTTGAACTCCGTCACCGATGCGGCCGAGGCGCCATTGAAGCCGGTGCTTCGCAACGCCATGTTGGAAGCCGCCCTCGGCGTGCCGCTCGAACGCGCCATGGCGCGGGAAGCGCGCCGCGTCCGCATGGGCGAACTGGCGATGTTGGCGGCGATACTCTCCACGCAAGCGTCCACCGGCGGGAACCTGTCGGAAGCGGTGGGCAACTTGGCGGAGATGTTGCGCGAGCGTAAAGACAACCGCACGAAGTTGAAGGCTTCCACCGCCGAATCGCGGTTGACCCTCGTCATTCTCGGCATCGTGCCGTTCCTCGGCATCGGCATGCAGGCGCCGGCGCAGCCGGAGCTCCTCAGCACCCTCATGAACGAAGGTCGGCACCTGCTCGGCATCGGCTTGGGGCTCATCTTCGCCGGATTCGCCATCTCCTATTTGATGATGCGCAGCGCCCAACGATGATGCGGGATCTGTTGCTGTTGCTGGTGTTGTCCACCCTCGGCGGCTTGGTGTTCGTTTTTGTGCGGCGCCTGGTCGACCGCGTGCAACTCTCCCGCCGCCTGCAGTTGGCGGAAGGGCGGGCGGAGGACCGCGTCGAGCACCAGCTGGCGGACAGCGTCGCCGGTGTGCGCGGCGCCGCCGAGCGCGTGCTGACCGTGCTCGGCGGGTTGATGCCCCTCGGCGAAGAGGACCGCGCCAAAATCTCGACCTCGCTGCAACGCGCCGGCATTCAGTCGAGCAACGCGGTGACGGTTGTGCTGGGCGCGAAGCTGGCTTGTCTGGTCACCGGTCTGGTCGTCGGCATGATCGTCATCGTGCGCTGGCAAACCGGGCCCTTCAGTTGGCTCATTGGCCTGGTTGGCGGGTTCATCGCCGGCGTGATGCTCAATCTGATTCCCGAGCTGGTCTTGTCCAAGGTGGCCGCCCGGCGGTTGTGGCGCATCCAAACCGGACTGCCGGACGCGCTGGATCTGCTGGTGGTGAGCTTGGAGGCGGGCCTCACGTTCGAGCGCGCCTTGCGCCGCACGGTTGACGACCTCAAGACGTTCCATCCGGCGCTCGCCGCCGAACTCGGCCAAGCGGGGCTCGACATGAGCGTTCACGGGCGCACCCGCGAGGAAGCCCTAGGGCGCGTGGCGGAGCGGTTGGACTCGCAGGAGATGCGCGATCTCGCCACCACCGTGGCGCAAGCGGAACGCCACGGCACGCCCACCGCCGACGCGCTGCGCAAATTGGCGACCTCCGTGCGTGTGGAGATGATCACCCGCATGCAGACCAAGATGGCGCGCTTGCCGACGCTTCTCGTCCTGCCCGCCATCGCCTTCCTGTTGCCGGGAATCGTCGTGATCGTCGGCGGCCCCTCGGTGATCCTGCTCACGGAAAATCTGCAGAACATCGGCGGCTGAGGCGCGGCGTCGTTGTCGTCGGCGGGCGGCGAGGGTTCTTGTTGCCGCGAATGACGTTCAGCGAAAGTTCCTCGATTTGAAGAGAGAGTCGGACGGGTTGCCGGAGACCGGCGTCTCGACCAGCGAAAGCCCGGTCAGCTTGTGGCTAAGATTGCGCACCTGTCCGGCCACGACGTGGACGACGCTGCCTTCGCGTTCCACGATGCCCTTGACGGCGACGAGCCGACTGCCGAGCAGCTCGGCGCGAAAACGCTTCAGCACGGAGTTCCAGACGACGATGTTGCTGTTGCCGGTTTCGTCCTCCAACGTCATGAACATGACGCCGGTGGCGGTGCCGGGGCGTTGGCGGCAGGTGACGACGCCCGCGACCTGAATGAACTGGCCTTGGCAAAAGCCCTGCAGCTCCTTGGCCGTGCGGCAGCGGCGGAACTCCGGTTCGCCGCGCAACAGCGCCATCGGATGCGGACCAAGCGTTAGGCCGAGATAGCGGTAGTCCGCCAGCATCTCTTCGCCTTCGGCGGGGCCCTCGAGGGCAACCGTCGTGCGATAAGGCGTGGCGACCTGGGCTGCTTTGGCAAGCGCCGAGGGATGGTCGACGCCGGCGGCGTCCCAGTGCGCCTGATAGCGGTGGCCGGAGAGTGCCGCGAGCGCGCCGGCGCGCGCCAGACAGGTGAGGTCCTGATCGTCCAAGGCCGCGCGGCGGTGCAAATCGTCGATGTCCAGGAAGGGCTGGCCCGCTTCGATGCGACGCCCGGCGTCTTCGCCGAGGCCCTTGATTTGCCGCAGCCCAAGCCGCAGCGCGGGCGGCTTTTCGCTGGCGTTGTTCTTGTCCCCGTGCAAATGCACGGGCCCGCACGAATGCACGGGCATGTGCGGAGGCGTGGCCATGCGGTAGTCCCAGCCGCTTTCCTGCACGTCCGCCGGCAAACATTCGACGCCATGCGCCACGGCATCCTGAATCAACTGCGAAGGGCTGTAGAAGCCCATGGGCAGGCTGTTGAGAATGCCGCAGTAGAACGCCGTCGGCCGGTGGCGTTTCAGCCACGCGGAGACGTAGGCCAAGAGGGCGAAGCTGGCGGCGTGGGACTCCGGGAAGCCGTATTCGCCGAATCCCTTTATCTGATTGAAAATCCGCTCGGCGAACTGGCGATCGTGGCCGTGCGCCAACATGCCGTCGACGAGCTTCTTCTCGAACGGCTCCAAACCGCCGCGCCGCTTCCACGCCGCCATGGCGCGGCGCAATTGGTCGGCTTCGCCGGCGCTGAATCCCGCCGCCACCATCGCCAACTCGATCACCTGCTCTTGAAAGATCGGGATGCCCAGCGTGCGTTCCAACACCTTGCGCACGGCGTCGTTGGAATAGCTCACCGCCTCCAAACCGCTGCGCCGCCGCAGATATGGATGCACCATGTCGCCTTGGATCGGTCCGGGCCGCACGATGGCGATTTCAACGACCAAATCGTAGAAGTTCGCCGGCTTGAACCGCGGCAGCATGGACATCTGCGCCCGCGATTCCACTTGGAAAACGCCCACGCTGTCCGCGCGCTGCAACATGGCGTAGGTTGCCGGATCGTCCTGCGGAATGTCCGCCATGCGCAGCGATCCGCCGAGCAGGGAGAGGGTCTTGCGGATGGCGGTGAGCATGCCGAGGCCCAGCACATCGACCTTCAGCAGCCCCAGCGCTTCAAGGTCGTCCTTGTCCCACTGAATGACGGTGCGCTCCGGCATGGCGGCGTTCTCCACCGGCACCAGTTGCGCCAAGGGGCCGGCGGAAATGACGAAGCCGCCCACATGCTGCGAGAGATGCCGCGGGAATCCTTGTATTTCGCGCACCAGCCAAGCGAACTGCTTGATGATGCGGCTGGTCGGATCGGCGCCGGCGGCTTGAAACCGCCGCATCATGTCTTCGCGGCTATCCCACCAAGCGATGGATTTGGCCAAGAGGCCCGTGAAATCCGCGCTCAAGCCCAATGCCTTGCCGACGTCGCGGATGGCGCTTCTCGGCCGATACGTGATGAGCGTGGCGGCCAATGCGGCGCGGTCTCGGCCGTAGCGCTGGTAGATGTACTGAATGACTTCCTCGCGCCGTTCGTGCTCGAAATCGACATCGATGTCCGGCGGCTCGTTGCGTTCCTTGGAGACGAAGCGTTCGAACAGCAAATGCGACCGCGTTGGATCCAGTTCCGTGATCTGCAAGCAGAAGCACACCGTGGAATTGGCCGCCGAACCGCGCCCTTGGCAAAGAATGCCGCGACCGCGCGCAAAGCGGACGATGTCGTACACGGTGAGAAAGAAGTACTCGTAGCCGAGTTCGGCGATGAGCGCGAGTTCTTTTTCGATCAACTCGGCGGCCTGCCGCGGCACGCCTTCCGGCCAGCGCTCTCTTGCTCCCGCCTCGGTCAGCTGCCGCAGGTGCGCGGCTGGCGTCAGCCTCTTCGGCACCAGTTCGCGCGGATATTCGTAGCGCAGTTCGCTTAAGTCAAAGGTGCAGCGGTCGGCCAGATTCATGGTTTCGGCAAGCATCTCGCGCGCATAGAGCGCGGCCAGCTTGGACAGCGGCTTGAGACAGCGTTCGCGGTTCGCATCGAGCCGCGTGCCCAGCGCGTGGACGGGTTCCTTCAAGCGAATCGCGGTGAGCACGTCTTGCAGCGGCTTGCGTTCGGGAACGTGCAGGACGGCGCCGTTGCTGGCCACCACCGGCAGCGCGAGGCGCGACGACAGCGTCAGCGCATGCGCGGTCTTGTCCAGATCGTCGTGTTCCAAAAACAGTTCCAAGGCGATCCAAAGATTCGGCAACAGGCGTTTGATGTTCTCGCCCGTTGCGACCTGCTTTGCGATGTCGCCTTGGCTAGGAATCCAAAGCGCCAGACAGTCCTCCACGCTGTTGCGGAAGTCCTCAAGCGCGAGCGCGTATTCGCCCTTGGGAGAACGCCGCCGGCCAAGCGAGACGAGTTCCGAAAGCTGGCCGTAGGCTTTGCGCGTCGGCGCCAGCAAAACCAGGTGGATGCCGTCCTGCAAGCGAAACTCGGCGCCGATGATCAGCTTGATGCGAAGTTCGCGCGCCGTCAGATGCGCCTTGACCACGCCGGCGAGGGAACATTCGTCGGTGATGGCGATGGCCTCGTAGCCCAGCGCGAAGGCGGTGCGCACCAGTTCCTCGGGATGCGAAGCGCCGCGCAGAAACGTGTAGTTGGAGATGGCGTGCAATTCCGCAAAGGCGAAATTGCCGGCTTGGCGCGCCTGGGCCATTTCAAGAGAAGTAGCCATGCAGATGCCACTGCCAGTCTTTCCGTTCGTTTCGCTGGCGATAGAGCCAGCATTGCGCGCCGGATTTGGCAACGGCGACGAAGTAGTCCCGGGACAAGCGATGCTTGGCGCTGTCCCACCAGCCGGTTTCAATGCGCTCCGGCCCGGCGAGCAGCGTGAAGTCTTCGATCGAGACCGGCTTTGGAACATCGAGCAGCCACAACGGCCGGCGCTTGGAGGCATCGCTGGTTTCAACAGCGGCGTTTGCCGCTGCCACCTTGCCAGCGGTGTTGGTCTTTGCCTTGTCGCGCCGCGAACCGGCGGTGGCTGGAAGCAGTGCCCAAGCGCGTTCGGGACGGTGATCGTCGACAATCTTCAACACTTGGATCGCTTCGTCGCCGAGCCGGGCGGCAAGCCGATCCGTCAATTCCGTGCGCGACAGCGCCGCTCGATGCTTTGCCAGCAAATCCGCCGCTGGCGGCATGAACGGGGTTGGCGCATCGGCGGCGAGCGCGATGCTCGTCACTTCCCTTGGCAATTCCGCGCGTTCCAAACGCAGACGGCTGAGCGCAAGAAACGCCGTTTGCTCGGCGGTGGGCGCCGCGAAGCGCACCGCAAGGCGCGTTGCCTCGCCGCGCAACGGCTTGAACTCCCAAGTCAGCGTTTCGATGCCGAATTGACGCGCCGCGAGCCACGCCCCGAGTTCGTCGGCAAGGCGACGCATCGGGAAGGACAGCGCCTCTTTGTCGTCGACGGATTCCGGCAGATGGAGCGTGGAGCGGAACCGCGCGGGCGGTTCAATGCACTCCCGAGGGTCTGCTTTGCGGCCGCTCAAGCGCGCGAGATAATCCACCAGATCATGGCCGAAGCGCTTGCCGACCTCTTGTTGCGGCAGCGCCAGCAACTGGCCGAGGCTGCGCAAACCCATGTTCGCCAGCCGTTCCAGATGCCGCTCGGAGATGTCCGCGCAAGCAAGCGGCACGCGATGCAGCGCCGCCGCGGCATCCTTCGCAAGACCCCCCTCTTTGCTCGCCCGCGCCAGCGCCGTCGCCGCCGCCGGCGTTGCGGCGGCGGCGATGTTCGCCGAGTGGCCCAGACGCCGAAACCGGCAGTCCAGTTCCTCGGTTAGCGTTGGCAGGCCGCCGAACAAGCGCAAACTGCCGCCTGCCTCCACAAGCAGACCGGCGGGCGGCGCGACGCTCACGCGGGAGGAATACCGATAGCAGGCAAGGCCAAGCCACGCCAAGCGCTTGCGTTCCCCATCGAGGTCGCGCTCGAAGTACGCCAGTTCGTTGGCGATGGCGACGGCGGTTGCCAGCGTCATGCCGGTTGCCAAGCCCAGACGCTCCGCCCGCGCATTCACTTGCACGATCTTTCTGTTCTCGATCAGCGCCATGGGCCGCCCGCCATCGCCATCGGCAGTGGCGCGACAGTGGTTCTCGAACCCAAGCGCGGGAAAGTGGGCGGCCAGCCAGAGCGCTTTCACGTTCGGCGCCGCTCAAACGAACACATGCATCGCCTCGCCCACATTCAAGCGCTACGCGCTGGGGTTCCCCGCACCGGCAATTCGGCGCGGCGCCGCAGCGAGGGCATGGGGGTGCCGCTCGGCAGCGGCACCGTGCGGTGCGGCCGGCGCGATAGGGCGCATGGCGCCAAAGGCGTGCCTCCAACCGAGAGCGCCTTGCGTCCCGACATCGAGTTCGATGCCAGACAACGGCCAACCGCCCCGCCGCTTGACGATGTCCACCCGCAGGCGGCCGCTCGGGCGGGGCGACAGACGCAGACGCAGTTCGGCGGCAGAGGCGCTTTCGGCTGCTTGCGCCGGACGAAACAGGCTGCCCCAGGCTTCGCCTTGACGAGCGGCCAGCAGCAGCAGCCGCAGATTGGCGAATCCCAGGCTTGTTTCCGGCAGCCAGCCGAGCACGGCGCTGCAGGCGCCGGTTGCGAGCGCCTGCCGCATGGCCCAAAGCGCCTCGCGCTGACTTCGGGGACGAATCAACAGCATTTTGGCGACATCCACCCCGATGTCCCGCAGCGCCGGCGGATACGGCACGAAGGGCGGCGTGACCAGTGCGATCGATCGCGCCTCGTTCCTGCACAACGCCGTGAGCGCCGGCGCCAGCAGGCGCAATTCGCCTATGCCGCAGGCGTCGCACAGCAGCTCCGTCAATCCCGCGCACGGCCAACCGCGATGCGGGAAGGCGGCATCCAATGCGGCGAAGCCGGTATGCACTCCGCCTTCGTCCGCCTGCCAGGCACCGCGAGCCGCCTTCGACAGCTTCGACAACACGCCCGCCACCGGCGTCGCCGCGCCAGATGCCGCCGCATCGCCCGCCCGCCACACATCCGCGGCGGAAAACGCGCCCGTTGCGGCAAACGCCGCGCCGAGCCCGGCAACGGTTTCCGAACCGGAACGATGTTGGCCAGATGCCATTCGCAAAACAGCCATTCGCACAGCGGGAGGCGAGAATATGTGTATATGAATACAGTATCAAGGGCGAGGAGGCCCGACGCCGGACGCGGACGTTGAGGGGGATCGCGAGATGCGGCAGCCACCCGATGGACGAATGAGCGTCTCGAAACGCTGGACAGCGCCCGTTGGAGCGCACCGCCTGATGGCTGACCGACAACCTGCGGCGGGATCTTGCCTACTGCGAAGCCGCCCTGCACCGATTGCGCGACAAAAACGCCGACCTCAGGTTCGAGATCGACGCCACCGCCAAAACGCTCACCCTCAATGAGGCGGCGTGTCAAATCAACGATGCTTGCGACGAAGGCGGGGAACCGCTTCCATCGCGTTCGCTCCCCAATCGTTGATACGCCGCTTCGTGGAATGCACTCACGGCCTCGAACCCAATGAACCGTCGGTTCAGGCGTTTGGCCGCAACCGCCGTCGTGCCGCTGCCGGCAAACGGGTCAAGCACGGTTTGTCCTTCCTGGGTCGTCAAGTCGATCAGGCACGAGATTAGGCCGAGTGGCTTCTGGGCCTCGTGAAGCCGGCTCTCGTCTTTGGCGAACGCGAACTCAAGGACGTTGGTTGCACCAACGCCGTGGTGGCCGCAGCGATCGACGTTGATGGCACCGACGCCGTGTTCCAAGACGTTGTCCGCGATGGTGCCGCCTATGCAGTAGGGCTTGGTCAGCCATGCGATCGGCTCGAACATCGGCGCCAAGTTGCCCAAGCGCCAGCCATGCCACTGTTCGGCCTCCTTGTGCAGGCCTCGCCTCTCGAAGACGACGCTCACCCTCTGCGCCCGGTGATAGGCGGCCTTCTTCTTCCAAGCGAGCATGTCCTTCAGCAGAAAGCCGCTGTCCTCAAAGGCGTTGACCACGCGATGAATCGTCCGACGCGCGCCGAACAGCAGCACGGAACTGCCGCTCTTCAGCTTCGGGAACACCATCTGCGCCCACGACCGACACCATTCCTCGTATTCCCTTCCGATGTTGCGATCGGAGCGAGACCATCCGTTGATCGGCTTGCCTCGCCGCTTGAACGCCGGTTTACCGCGTTGCGCCGGCGACTCGCCCAGCAGCGCGGAGTTCTGATTGCTGTGCAGCACGTCCCAGTCGTCCAAGGCTATTCCATACGGAATGTCCGACAGCAGCAGTTCGATGCTGTCGTCGTCAAGACGGCCAAGGTGCTCTCGGCAGTCCGCATGTGTGATCTTGTCGAGATAGCCGCTGTTCATCCCGTCTCTCCGATCTCCAGCAAGCCGTTCTCCGATACGGACTCGACCGCATCAACACGGGCATCCAGCTTCCGCCCGGCCAGCACCTCGCGGATGGCTTGCTCACGCGAGAACCCCATGATCCTCTGGCGCTCGCCCGTGCGGCATGGCGTGAACTGGACGCTTCCGCTACATTGGCCACATTCTACGAGCCATCCACGCCATGTCCCTCACCGGCATCCACAACGAGAACGAGTTCTACAGCCACCATTACTTGGCGGAGATCTTCGCCGGGGACATCCAGGCCACCCTCGATCGCTGGCGCGAGCGGGCCGAATTCACAAACGCCCGCACCCCGTGGGCCGAACTCCGCGCCTTGGCGCCGGAGCATCTGCGCTTTCGGCGGGACTTCGAGCGGGAGCGGCGCGCCGGCCAGCGCATCCTGCGGCAGCGCGAGTGGTTCCGACTGCTGCTCGCGGCGCTGGGCTACGCCTGCAAGCCCGCCAACCTTGCGCTGGAGGACGGCGCGGAAGTGCCGATCCTCTGCGCCGATGGCGGGGCCGCCGGCGCCCCGCGCCTGCTCGCCCTCGGCGCCTTCGACGCCACCGGCGAAGGCGAAGATCCGCTGTCGCTCAAGCCGCACGCCTTGCAGTTCCACGGCGAAGCGCCGCCGCCGGAGGCCGTGCTGAACGAGACGTGGGAGACCATCGTCACCCGGCGGCTGTTCGCGCAAACCCATCCCCCGCGCTGGATTCTCATCCTCTCCTGCAACAGCGTCCTGCTGCTCGAGCGCGGCAAGTGGACGCACAACCGGCTGCTGCGGTTCGACTTCGACGACATCCTCTCCCTCCGCGAAGACGCCACGCTGAAGGCCACTGCCGCACTGTACGCCTCGGCGTCCAGCGGGGCGTAGCGCAGGTTCGGGCGCACCTCAAGGCCGCGTCAAACGCAGCGGCCGCATCTCCTACGCCCAGCTCGGCATCAACCAGCTGGGCGCCGTGTACGAGGCGCTGCTGGCCTACCGCGGCTTCTTCGCCGAAGAGGACCTCGCCCTGCCCATCATCGCCATTCACGCTTTCAAGACGCATGGACGCGCCAGCCGAGGAACTGGTATGGTCTGTGCTCGCGCCTCGTACTACACGGAACCCCACCGCTCATGAACCTTGACCAGTCGCAGCTTGAGTTTTGCCGCTCTGAGGGCAAGCATGTCCGCTTGCTGGCACCAGCCGGATGTGGCAAAACCCTAGCGCTGCTCCACCGCTGCGTTGAGCTCGCGAATCGCGCAGCATCGACGCCACGATTCCTCGTTGTCACGTTCACCAAAGCGGCAACTCACGAGCTGCGTGGCCGGCTGTTGCGGGATCCGGCGTTTAAGATGGTCAAGGATCACATCACGATCAGCACGCTGAACGCCTATGGCTATCGGCGCATGCACAACCAACTGAACAACACGAGCCTCCTGTCTTCAAACAAGCAGAGGTATTTCGCGATGAAGAACCAGCTGCGCCCGATCTGGTTCAACAAGTATCCGTTCGTCCAAGAAGCAGCCGTAGGGCGTGGAAACGGTGCGCGACGACTGATGAATGTCATGGACGACCTAAAAGCACTGGGTTTTGACCACACAACCGACACGAACTACGACCGCTTCAAGGCACGTCTTGATGCCCTTCAGCAGAGCCCGCTGGCACCGCAAATGGAGCTGCAGTTTGACGTGCTCACGGAGCTCAAGGTGCTCGACAGCAAGGCAACGACCGACGGTGTCGAGAGCGCAGCTGATAGCCCAAGAGCTTTCTATGACCGTTTCTTCCGGTTCTGGCGCGACGCATGCACGAGTCTTCATGACCAACTCACGTTCACGTTCGAGGATCAAAAGTACTGGTGTTGGCTCGACCTGCGTTCGCCCGACGCCGACGGCAGGACCAGACCTCCTGTCACCGGCATCGCTCGGTTCGATCACATCCTCGTTGATGAGTTCCAGGACGTTAATGCACTCGATCTCGCGCTGGTTCGAACTCTGGTCGATAGGCACCGCTCGTCGATCACTATCGCCGGAGACGACGATCAAGCGATCTTTGAATGGCGTGGCGCAACGCCCGAGTACATTCTCAGTCCTGAAGAGCACTTCGCAGTACCGTTCACGACCCATGTGCTCGGGGTGAACTACCGCTCGCCCTTCAACATAGTCCGACATTCCCAGAAGCTAATCGCCAACAACGAGTGGCGGGTGAACAAACCCAGCTCAACTGCTCCGGCCGCCCCCAACGCAGATATCGCCGTGGTGCGGACGGACTCGATTGGTCATCGCCTGCGACTCGTTACGGAGATTGCGCAAGCCACACCCTCACCGGGGAGAGTCGCGGTCGTCGGGCGGGTTCGTTCGCAGCTCATTCCCTATGAGGTCTACTACGCGGCTGGTGGTGGTGAAGTGCGGACTGCAACCGACCTAGACGCGCTCGCCAGCTCGGCCTTTGACGACCTACTCCACCTCCTCGAGATCTGGGACCGCGGCTCGAAACGCACACGTGCGACACGTGTTGCCGACGACTTGGTCACAGTCTTCAACCTCATCCGTAAGGCACCGTTCAGCAGGAAGAACAATGACAGTGTCCGGCAGTTTCTCAAGGTGCTGAGCGCGTCAACGAGCGCAGAGGCCGCAGTAGCATTCGCTCGCTACGATGGTGCCAAGCTCACCGGCAAGACGCACGAACACCTTTCTGATGTTGCCGGAAGTTTTCTGAACGCCACAACAGCCTGGCGGGCAATCGAGTGCGTCGCGGACGACTTTGACGGACTTCGCTTCGACTACGAGAAGAGCGAGGATGATGTCTGGTACACAGATCCACCGTTGAAGCAGCTTGCGGAGATGGCCCGTGACGAACACCTAGATGTCGACGACCTAATTGGCCGGCTTGAAGCCGCCCGCGATCAAGTTAAACACTTCCAAGGATTCGAGGATGAGGACTCGCCGACCGAGGACGACCGAACACTCCACCTCATGACTGCGACCCGTGCCAAAGGGAAGGAATTCGACACAGTGATCATGCTCGACACGGGCGAGGGCATCTGGCCTCACAAGCGCGCAACGACCAAGCTCCAAGTGGAAGCCGAGCGACGCTTGTTTTATGTTGCGTTTACTAGGGCTCGCAAACGCATCGTGATGCTCAGTACCGAGAATGTACCGATCAGCCGCTTCGTTCTTGAGCTCGGACTGCCTGGCGCGTGACCTACGCCGCGGTCGACGGTTGCGTTGGGCGACGATGCCGTTGCCGGAGCCGATCTGATGCAGGAGGAAGGCAGCGTGTCAGATCAACGATGCTTGCGATGACGGCGAGGGACCGCTCCCATCATGTTTACTCCACAGTCGGCGACATGCCGCTTCGGCGACATCCAAGCCACCCTCGAACGTTGGCGCAAGGCGGCCGAAGCCGCCAACGCTCGCACGCCGTGGACCGAACTCCGTGCCTTGGCGCCGGAGCATCTGCGCTTTCGGCGGGACTTCGAGCGGGAGTGCCGCGCCGGGCAGCGCATCCTGCGGCAGCGCGAGTGGTTTCGCCTGCTGCTCGTGGCGCTGGGCTACCCCTGCAAGCCCGCCAACCTTGCGCTGGAGGACGGCGCGGAAGTGCCGATCCTCTGCGCCGATGGCGGTCCGCCGGCGGCCCGCGCCTTCTCGCCCTCGGTGCCTTCGACGCCACCGGCGAAGGCGAAGACCCGCTGTCGCTCAAGCCGCACGCCTTGCAGTTCCACGGCGAAGCGCCGCCGCCGGAGGCCGTGCTGAACGAAATGTGGGAAACCATCGTCACCCGGCGGCTGTTCGCGCAAACCCATCCCCCGCGCTGGATTCTCATCCTCTCCTGCAACAGCGTCCTGCTGCTCGGATGCGACGCTCTCCAACCAAGTGGACGCGCTGTGGGCCTTGCACGCCGAACAGCTAGCCCGCGACCGTCAGCAAACCGAGGACGCCCTGCCCGTGTGGGGCCAGCCCGGCGCTATTGCGCCGCGCCGCACCGCCAACGAGTGGAAGGACCGCATCCGCGCCCAAGGCGTGTTCAGCGAGGGCACCCGCACGGGGCCCTACCGCGGGGGAGCGCTGGCACTAGAGACCGAACCTGTTTAGGATCCAACAATGCCTGTCGGAAGTGGATGACCAAATGGGTACGATAATCACCTTGGATGTCGGCGGAATGTCCATTGACTGGAGCAAGAACTTCCGTGGGAGAGATCACGGCGCACTCTTTCAGAAGGGGGATCGTTGCGAGGTCCCTTCCGAGTGCATAGATGATGATGCAGTAGATAGGTTGGCCTTTGTCCGCAGTCTAGACGACGTTGTGCCGCGGTTGGATCTGATGGGGTTCGGGAAGGGCGCTGTGAGCGAGGCATATCGTCGGGCCACAGCCGACCCCGACGTCGATGTCCGAGAGCAGCTTCTGACATTTGCGGAGTTCCAAGCCTTCGTCAACGCGCAGCCAATAGAGGACCTAGATGATACTTTCGTCTTCGGCTCCAATCCCGAGGACACAATGGGCCGCTTTGCCCGCAGGCAAGAAGTATCGCAGATACCTCGCTTTTGGGATCGAGATGGCGGATACTCAGAACGAAGTTACTTTGCTAACCTACTCAGCTTTCTCCACCCCTATGCAATATTGCGGATCTTGGCCGGTTGTCCAGAGAATCGCAGCAATGACGTCATGTGGGAGTACGGCCCCCTTGTCAGCGCCGGATGGGCGGCGGCAGATGAATTTCAGGCCGGCGCACGCCGGGCACAAACCTTCCTTATTGCTACGGAAGGTAGCTCCGACACGAAAATCCTAAGACATGCGTTCGAGCTCTTACGACCGAACATCGCAGACTTCTTTAGATTTATTGACATGACGGATGGTTATCCCTTTGCAGGGGCAGGGAGCTTGAAGAATTTCGCTACCGGCCTAGCACGAATGGACACTCAGGACAAAGTGCTGTTCCTGCTAGACAATGATGCCGAGGGACGAGAAGCATGTGATCGTATTCTCCGCCTTTCGCTGCCACCGAATATGAGAGCAACGTGTCTTCCTAACCTGACAGATCTGTGTACGATTCCGGCGTACGGACCTAGTGGTGTCCAAGTCGTGGATATAAATGGCAGCGCAGCTGCGATTGAGTGCTATCTCGATCTTCGTGCGGATGGACAACCACCGCCGCAGGTGAGGTGGACGAACTACAAAAGAGGCATCAATGCCTATCAAGGCGCACTTGAACAGAAAGATGTCTACGCAAGGAGATTTCTCAAGCAGACTTCCTTCTCGTTGGCCGAGGGTGCCTATAATCCAGAGAACATCGTCAAGGTTCTAGATCACATCTTTGCGATCTGCTGCGAGATTGCTGCCGATACCAACAAGTGGGCGCACCTGCCGGTCAGGTACCTCGATTATTTTCTATGAGATGTGGCAGCACTCAGCGGAGCCACCTCATTACAGTTTGAAGCCTTAGCCCAAAATGGGGGCACAATTGCGAGATTCAAGGCACGTCGCGTTTGCACGGTATCCAACGCGGGGAGGGCGTTTCCGGAAGATGTATGTGGCGAGCCCTCCCCGGCGTAGCGCAACACAGACACTGACCTTTGGACGCCGTCGACGGCACCCGCCTCCCATCCCAATCTATGCCACCATCGCCCACCATACGGAGCCGCGGCACGCGAGCGGCAAGGCGGCGGTCCGGCCACCGCACGTTCAGCCAGACGCATGTGCGTCCGCCCGTGAGCGTCGACAGCATCGGACGCCTGCACTGGGTGCTCGACGTGTCGATGGACGAAGACCAAGCGCGCAACCGCAAGGGCAACTCCGCCGCCTGTCTGGCGGTGGTCCGCCGGCTAGCTCTGAACATCGCGCGGATGCACCCCGACAAGCGGTCCATCCGCCGCAAGTTCACCCGCGCCCAGCGCGACGACAACTTCCTGCTCGACATGATCCGGCGCATCCGCAAGCGCGAGTAGGCGCGGGATTCCAAATGCGATTGCCCTGGGCGCCCGCCAATAAGGCTTGCTTTGCGGGCCGAATAAGTGGGAACCTCCATGAGTAGGCACTGTCGAGGGGGAATTGGTCCATTGAAGGTCTGCCTTTCCCTTTCCGGTGCCGGGTGCGACAGTTTGGACGAGGGCGACGATTCATGGGCCGATTGACGAGGACGTTGTTGTGCCTTTGGGTTGCGACTGTCGCGGGGGCGATCGCGAACATGGCCCTGATGGCTCCGGCCATCCTCGCACACAGCATGGGTTGGCTTACCGCGAAGAGCGTAGCGTTGCCTGTCACGGTCGTGACAATGACGTTGTGCGCGGTCTGCGGCTTCGCGGCCGCGGTGTTGGCGTACCGTTGGATGCGGCGGCGGCTTGCCTCTAGCGACGCTGGGTATGCTGAAGGCGTGCAACGATCTCAAGGAGAGAATTGCATGATAGAGGAAGTGGAAAAGTTCCCGTGGTGGCGACTCCTTGGGGCGGCGGGGGTTGTCCTCGGCGTGGTGAACTTGAGGGACGCTCCGCCGGAACCCATCATCTTTGCGCTGGTGCTTGTGTTTGGGGTGGCGCTGCCCTATGCGCTCTTCAAATGGGTGGAATACTTCAGGTACCGCCGAGAACACGGCACCGCGCCTTGGGAAACGCGGGAACCCGCAAGCACCGTTCACGAGTAGCGCGGCTGTCCGCCCAAGCGAACGGGCCTGTTGCAGGGCGACCGGGTGGCGCCCCACTGGAACGCGCGTTGTTCTAGAAGCGGTGCGCTTAATGCGTCGTGGGGTGACCGCGAACGCCGTGACCGCCGCGCCACCGCGTTCGGAACAACCCTTCGCTTTCCGCTTGTTGCTGCTGCGCGGGCTGTTGCTGCGGATAACCCGCATCGGGCCCGTCGCCGGCCGGCGGAACGTAGACGGGCGTGGCGGCGCCCGGTTGCGGAGGCAACGAACTGCGCGGCGGCGGCGCCTGCTCCCATGCGCTAGGCGCTGGCACCGGCGTGGCTGGCAGGTCGCCGGCGTCGACTTCTCCCATGCGGGCGAGCGCTTGCCGCATCGCTATCCAACCGAGGCCAAGATTGGCCGTCTTGTCCGTGATGAGTATCAACAAGGTGTCTTCCCGCCCCGGCACAACGGACATGAAATGGTAGGTGTCCTCGGTGGTGGTTTGAATCTCGCGCACGAATCCGGCCGCCGCGTCCGCTTGTGCCGTCCCGCCCGACATCGCCACTTGCAGTTGCCAAACGGTACGGCCGCGGAAGTAGTCCACGCTGGCCGCGGACATCACCTCCATCGCCGCCGGGCTAAGCAGCGTGCCGGGAACGACCTGCATCCCGAGCGGCAGCCCCGTGGTCAAGTCCACCACGGCGCATCCCAGGCACCCGTCCACATCCGCGACGATTCCATCGCACAGATCACGCAGTCTCATTACAACTCCTTGCGCAGAGGGCACCGGCGCGCGCCAACGCCCTCGTTGTCCATTGGTTTTCGACCTTGCGCCTTCCAACCACGGATGTCAAGCCCCGCGCGCGGGCGCGCTCGGCGGGTTTGCGGGCACGTCTTGGGCCGCGTCCTCGAAATTGGTAAGACCAATACAGTCGAAAATTGCCATTGCAATTTCAAGCCCAATGGTCATACGATGCGGAATAGCCAACTCTAGGGGAGAAGTGGGGATGTGGTCTGTCCAACGTTGTGGGGCCGCCGCAAGGCGACGCGGCGCTGTCGCAAGTGGCGCGGGGTTGTTGATCGCCGGTTTGGCCCACGCCCCGGCGGCGGCGCAGGAGGCCGACGACGCCGAAGTCATCGAGGAAGTGGTCGTCACCGGCACGCGCAGCACCATTCAGTCCTCCATTGAGGCGAAACGCACTGCGGACCTGGTCTCCGAGGTGCTGTCGGCGGACGACATCGGCGACATTCCCTCGCTGTCCATCGGCGAGGCCCTCGAAACCCTCACCAGCGCCGCCGCGCACCGCGACCAAGGCACCGCCACGGAGGTGTCCATTCGCGGCATGGGGCCGTTCCTCGGTTCCACGGTGTTCAACGGCCGCGAGGCCACCAACGGCAGCGGCGACCGCTCGGTGAACTTCAGCATGTTCCCCTCCGAGCTGTTCAACAAGCTGGCCATCTACAAGTCCCAACAGGCGAGCCTCATCGAGGGCGGGGTGTCCGGGCAGATCGCGCTCGGCAACGTGCGCCCCATCGACTACGGCAAGCGGCGCTTTCAAGGGGACTTCAAGGGCAACTACAACCCGAACAACGCCAACATCAACATCGCCGAAGTCGACTGGGGCTACCGCGCGTCGGGCAGCTACATCGATCAGTTCGACACCGCCGGCGGCGGCGTGTTCGGGCTCTCCATCGGCATGCAGAAGAACGTGGTCACCAATCCCGAACAGGAGTACCGCACCAGCAGCGCGTGGCGGGACTGCCGCAACGACCCGAACGTGCGCGCCGGCGTCTACTCCAGCAGCAACTGCGACAGCGGCTCGGGCGATTTGCGCATGGAGGTGGATCCGAACACCGGCGTGGCGCCGGACGCCGGCGCGCCGGTGTTGTTCGTGCCCAGCCAACGCTCGTTCCGGCAGAACATCACCGACGACGACCGCGAGTCCGTGTTCCTGTCCGCGCAGTGGCAACCCTCGGAGCGCGTGGACATCAACGTGGACTATCAGGATTCGGACCGCGTGTTCACCGAAACCCGCAACGACCTGGTGTTCGCCGAGCAGCGCCGCGTCAACCCCCAGGGATTGGTGGTCTCGCCGAGCGGCATCATCCGGCGCTACAACAACAACGGCCGCGTCGAGACGCTGAGCACCGCGCAGGAGCGCTTGGAGCGGTACCGCGGCGGCGGCATCGCCGCGTCGGTGCAAGTGAACGACCGGCTCGAACTCTCCGGCGACATCTCCACCTCCTCCACGTCCCGGCGCGAGAACATCATCCACACGCGCTTGCAGTCCGAACCGCGCGACATCAACGGCGAGCGGGTGCCGGCCGGCACCGATCGGCCGGACGCCAGCTACATCCTCTCCGGCGGCGCGTCCGAAGTCGCCGAGATCACCGTGACGCAATTCGACGTGAACAACCACGATCTGTTCGCCGACAACGCGCGCACGCGGGTGGATCTCAACCAGGCGCGGGAAAACGACATCACCGCGGTGCGCGGCGATTTCCACTTGCAGGTGGACATGGGGCCCGTCCACAGCATCGAGGGCGGTGTTCGCTCCTCCACGCTGGAGTTCCAGAGCTGGCCGCGCGTGCGCCTGCAAACGACGCACAGCGACAGCGCCATTCCCGCCGCCAGCCGCGCATGCCGCAACGCGCGGTTCCCGGAGGACGGCTTCCTCTCCGAGCCGGCCAACGGCCGCCCGCTGGTGACGAACGTGGACGAGAACGGTGCCGTCCTCTGGCAGGGCAACACCTACGCCACGTTCGATCCGTTGTGTTTGGCGCGGGAGCTCTTCGGCGGCGAGATTCCCGCCATTCCGGCGCCTCGGCAAACGGTCGGCAACGTGGATGTGGAAGAGAACACCTTGGCCGCCTACCTGCAAGCCAACTACCGCGCGGAGGTCGGCGGCAAGCCGGTGCGGGGCAACTTCGGCCTGCGCGTGGTACGCACAGACGTGGACTCCACCGGGCTGCGCACCACCTTCACCAGCAGCCGCGACGCGGAAGGCAACCTGACCGTGAACGAGGACAGCGGCAACTTCTACTCGGTGGTGGGCGGCGACAGCTATGTGGAACTGCTGCCGAGCTTCAACGCGGTGGTGGACATGCGCGACGACATCCTGCTGCGCCTCGGCGTCTTCCGCGGCCTGTCGCGGCCGGACCCGGCGGACATGGGCTTCGGGCGCAATCTGAGCGTGGACGACGACGACGCCACCTCCATCAGCGAGGTGGTCGGCAGGGCGACCGCAAGCGGCAATCCGGACTTGAAACCGCTCACCTCGTGGAACCTCGACCTCGCGGTGGAGTGGTATCCCAACGAGGACAGCATCCTCGCGGTGGGCGCCTACTACAAGAGCTTCCTCGGCGGCTTCGAGAACACCCAGCGGGTGGAGCAGTTTCTCATCGACGACGTGCCCTTCAACGCCGACGTGACCACCTCGCGCACCATTGAAGACACCAGCACGTTGTTCGGCTTCGAGGTCACCGCCGCGCACGCCTTCACCTATCTGCCGGGTTTCTTGAGCGGGCTCGGCGGCAAGATCTCCTACAACTGGGCGGACGCGGACTTCGAGTTCGAGGATCAAACCTTCGGCGCGTCGCGGGTGGTGAACGAGCGGGGCGAGGTGGTTTCCGAGCGCGTGGGGCTGATTCCGGCCGCCGGACTGTTCGGGTTCTCCGAGCAAGTGCTGTCCGCGCAGATGTACTACCAAATCGGCGATCTGGACATGCAGCTCATCTTCAAACACCGCGGCAAGTACTTCCAACAGTTCATCAGTTCGCCGGGCATCGTCCGCTACATCGGCGACACCAGCGTGGTGGAGGCGCGGCTGACCTACGAGATCATGGACAACGTGACGGTGCGCGTGGAGGCGTTGAACCTCTTTGACGAGCCGCGCAAGAACTACATCCCGACGCCGGACAGCCTCTCCGAGCTGAACAGCTACGGGCGGCGCGTGTTCGTGGGGGTGCGGGCGAAGTTTTGACGGGCCGGCGCACCCTTGGCGGGCGCGCCCTCGCAAGACTTGACTCGTTTGGAAGATCACGCCTGTTTCAAGGAGAAAGTTGACGCATGGCCGGCACGCGCCTCTATCACGCGGTGGCAAGCGAAATCACGAGCTTGATCGAACAGGGAGCGTACCGGCCGGGCACCAGGCTGCCCAGCGAACGGGCGCTCGCCGAAGAGTTCGAGGTGAGCCGCGTCACCGTGCGCGAAGCGTTGGTGTCGCTGCAGACACTCGGCCGCGTTCGCATTCGCACCGGCTCCGGGGTGTACGTGTGCGACGGGGCCGCCTCGAGCGTGCCGCTGCAGGCCGAGGCCAGCGCGTTCGAGCTCACTCAGGCGCGGCTGCTCATCGAGTCCGAGGCGGCGGCGCTGGCGGCCCCGGAAATCGACGACGAGACGCTGGAGCGTTTGCGAACGTTGTTGGCGGGAATGCGCGACAGCGCATCGGACGAAGAAGCGGATTTGGCGGACCGGGACTTCCACTTGGCCATCGCCACCGCCTCCGGCAACGCCGTGGTGCGGCAAGTGGTGGAGTCGCTGTGGCGGCTGCGCTTGGAGCGGGAGGAGATCAAGCGCGTGTACCAGGCCGTGTGTTCGCACGACGCCGCCGAGCGCGGCAAGGAACACGCGGAGATATTGGACGCGCTGTGCGCCCGCGACGCCAGCGCGGCGCGCCGCGCCATGCGCCGGCACTTCCGGCGGCTCATGGAGTCCATGCTCGAAGTCACCGAGGAGCAAGCCTTGCAGCAGGTGAAGAGGAAGGTGGCGGAGACGCGGCAGCGCTATCTCAAAGGCGCCGACTGGTGACGGCGAAACGATCCGTTTCGACACGGTCCGTTGCGACGACGCGGCGGCGCGCCGGCGTTGCGGCGCTGGCCGGGTTGGCCGTCGTTGGCGCGCAAGCGGAGCAATTGCTGGTTCGCGACCAAGCCGCCTACCGCGCCGCGCTGAAGAAGGCGGCGCCGGGGGACGTCATCGCCCTTGCGGACGGCGTGTGGCGGGATTTCGAGATCGTCTTCACCGGCAACGGAATGCCCGGCAAGCCGATCACCTTGACCGCGCAAACGAAAGGCAAAGCGATCATCTCGGGGCGCTCCAACCTGCGCTTGGCCGGCGAGCACCTGGTGGTTTCCGGGCTGGTGTTCAAGGACGGTCACACGCCGACCAACGAGGTCGTCTCCTTTCGCCGCACCAAGCAACACCTCGCCCACCACTCGCGGGTGACGGAAGTGGTGATCGATCGCTTCAACAACCCGGAACGGTTCGAGACGGATTTCTGGGTGGTGATGCACGGAGCGAACAACCGCTTCGACCACTCCTATCTGGCCGGCAAGAGCAACGGCGGCGTGACCATGGCGGTGCGGCTGGACGCGCCGGAAAGCCAGCGCAACGGCCACCGGATCGATCACAACTACTTCGGCCCGCGGCCGGTGCTCGGCGCCAACGGCGGCGAGACGCTGCGCATCGGCACCAGCAAGTATTCCCTTGTGGAATCGCGGACCGTGGTGGAGAACAACTACTTCGAGCGTTGCAGCGGCGAGGTGGAAATCGTCTCCAACAAGTCCGGCGGCAACGTGTTTCGCGGCAACGTGTTCGTGGAGTCGCGCGGCACGCTGACGTTGCGCCACGGCAACGGCAATCTGGTGGAAGGCAACGTCTTTCTCGGCAACGGCGTCGCGCACACCGGGGGCATCCGCGTCATCAACAAGGGGCAGACGGTGCGGGGCAACTACCTCTACGGCCTCACCGGGCGCCGCTTCGGCGGCGCGCTGGTGGTGATGAACGGCGTGCCGAACTCGCCCATCAACCGCTACCACCAGGTGGAGGACGCGGTGATCGAGAACAACACGATCATCGACGCGGCGCACATCGAGCTGGCCGCCGGCAGCGACGAGGAACGCTCGGCGACGCCGAAGAACAGCCGCATGCGGCGCAACCTCATCGTCAACTCGACGCCGCGCAAGACCATCACCGCGCACGACGACATCAGCGGCATCGCGTTCGAAGGCAACGTGGTGTCCGGCGTCACCGGCTTGCCGGCGGCGGAAGGTTTCCAAGCGCGTTCGGTGCGGCTCGCCCCGGCGTCCAACGGCCTTCAATACCCGCTGGACGACGCCTTGGCGAACGTCGGCGCGGCGCGGACATTGCCGGTGGCGCGGCGCGACGCGGCGGGGCCGGCTTGGTATCCGAAACCGGCCGCGAACGAACGCTTTGGCACTGGGCGGACGATCGCGGCGGAACCCGGCCAAGACACGCTGACAGCCGCCGTTGCCGAGGCGGGCGCCGGCGATGTCGTGGAGTTGGCCGCGGGGGAGTACGTCGTCACCAAAATCCTCGTCCTCGCCGAGCCCCTGACCGTGCGGGCGGCGTCCGCTTCCGCGTCCCGTCCGGTCATTCGCTTCGAGCGCAGCACGCTGTTCGAGCTCGCCGACGGCGGCAGCGTGGAGCTCGTCGGCGTGGCGATAGACGGCGGCTTGGCGCCCGACGCGTACGGCAACTCCGTGATCCGCACCAGCCGCTATTCGATGCTTGGCAACTACTCCGTGCGCGTGGTGGATTCGCGTATCGCCAACCTGAACACCAACCACTCCTTCAACTTCCTGCGCGTGGCGCGGCACACGTTCGCCCGCGAGATCGAGATTCTCCGCTCCGCGTTTCGCGCCGTGAGCGGCGACGTGATCGCGCTCAACCGGGAGATCGACAACCTCGGCATCTACAACGGCGAACGCGTCGCCGTCTTGGATTCCGAGTTCGCGCAAATCGACGGCGCCGTGCTGAACGTCTACCGCGGCGGCACCGACGAAAGCACCTTCGGCCCGCACGTCGCCGTGCGCGGCAGCGCGTTCGCCAACGTCGGCTTCGGCAAGCGCAACGAGGTGCAGGCGAGCGTCTTTCTCCACGGCGCCCAAGTGGTCTTCATCGAAGACAACGAAATCCGCGCCAGCCGCCCCATTCGCGTTGTCGAGACCGTGGGCGAGCCGGTGACGACGCTGGCGCGCAACCGCCTGGTGGAAACCGAGCCGCCGGTGGTGCGGCAGTGGCGCTTGTGAAACCGGCCGCGCCGCGCCTGTGGCTGCTGGTCGCCGCGGCGCTGTGTTTTCGCGCCGACGCGGCCGCCGCGCCGCCCTACGCGAGCGGCCATCCGCGCCTGCTGCTCGGCGCCGAAGAGGTGGCCGGGTTGCGCGCCTCGTGGCCGCGCTCGGCGCTGTTCGCGGCGGCGGTGCGGCGCGCCCAAGCGCGAGTGGCCCCGTATCTGGACACGCCGCCGCCGGTGCCGATGCCGAAGGACGCCGGCGGCGGTTACACCCACGAGCGGCACAAGGCGAACGGCATCCTCGTGGCCGAGGCCGGGGCGCTGTATCAGTGGACCGGCGCGGCGGCCTACGCGCACTTGGCGCGCCGCTTGCTGCTCGCCTACGCCGATGTCTACCCGCGGCTGGGCGTTCACCCGAAGGGCAAGGAGCAGGCGCCGGGACGGCTGTTCTGGCAGAGCCTGAACGAATCCGTGTGGTTGGTGTACGCCATTCAAGGCTACGACGCGGCCTTTGAGGCCATCGACGCGAACGATCGGGAAACCATCGAAACCCGGGTTCTGCGCCCGATGGCGCGGTTTCTTTCCGTGGGGTCGCCGCGCACTTTCGACAAGATCCACAACCACGGCACTTGGGCCGCCGCCGCCGTCGGCATGACCGGGTATGTGCTGGACGATCCGAGCTTTGTGCGCATGGCGCTCCTCGGCACCCGGGAAGACGGCGCGGCCGGCTATTTGGCGCAGCTGCGCCAGCTGTTCTCGCCGGACGGCTACTACATGGAAGGCCCCTACTACCAACGCTACGCCATCATGCCGTTCGTGGTGTTCGCCAAGGCCATCGAGCGCAACGAGCCGCAGCGGGAGATCTTCGCGTACCGCGATGGAATCCTGGGCAAAGCCATCCGCGCCACCATTCAGCTCACCTACGGCGGACGGTTCTTTCCGGTGAACGACGCCATCCGCGAGAAGGGGCTCAACACCATGGAGTTGGACCACGCCATCGCCATCGCCTACGGCAGGAGCGGCGATGCGGCGTTGCTTTCGCTGGTGGACGCGAACTCGCACCTGGTGTTGACGGCGGACGCGCTGCGCTTGGCGCTGGCGAAGGAAGCCGGCGAGGAGCAACCGTTCCCGTTCGCGTCGCGGCACTTCCGCGATGGGCCGGACGGCGACCGGGGGGCCTTGACGGTGCTGCGCGCCGGCGCCGGCCCCCGGCACAGCGCCTTGGTGTTCAAGGCCACGTCGCACGGCATGGGGCACGGGCATTTCGACCGCCTGCATTGGCTGTTCTACGACAACGGCGCGGAGGTGATAGCCGACTACGGCGCGGCGCGGTTTCTCAACGTCGTGCAGAAGGAGGGCGGCCGCTACCTGCCGGAGAACACCTCGTGGGCGAAGCAGACGGTGGCCCACAACACGCTGGTGGTGGATGGCCAGAGCCAGTTTCAAGGCGACCGCAGGCGGGCCGATCGATCGTGGCCCGCGGAACACTTCTTCGACATCTCGGAGGGCGTGCAGGTCGTCTCCGCAACGGAACGATCGGCCTATCCCGGCACCGAGCTGCGCCGCGCCATGCTGCTCATCGAATGGTCGGCGCTGCGCTTCCCCTTGGTGGTGGACGTGGTGACGGCCAGCGCCGCCGCGCCGCGCCGGTTCGATTTGCCGCTCTACTTCAAGGGCCAGGTGATCGAGACCGCGCCGCGGCTCCTCGCCGCGTCTTCGCCGCGGCCGGCGGGGGAGGGCGCGGGCTTTCAGCATCTCTGGCTGCTCGGCGAGGCGGCATTGCCCAAGGGCGAACGGTTGGCGTGTACTTGGCTGCGCGGCGGGCGTTTCTACACTTTCACGGCGCGGGCGAACGCGGATTTGCAGGCGGGCTTGACGCAGCTGGGCGCGAACGATCCGAACTTCAACTTGCGCCCGGAGCGGGGCCTCATGCTGCGCGCGGAGCGCACCCGGCGTTTGGCGCTGGTGGGCGTCCTCGAGGCGCACGGCGAATACGACGGCGCCCGCGAGTTCACCGTGGAAAGCCGGCCGCGGGTGGCGGACGTGCGCGGATTCAGCGCCGAGGGCAAGGATCTCGTCACCATCGCCACCGCGTCTGGCGATGAGCTGGCGGTGGCGCTGTCCTACAACACCGATGCGAACGCGTCGCACACCATTGAGACGGACGCGGGTAGTTACCGCTGGCAAGGCTACTACCGCGTGTTCCAAACGCCGTCAGCGACGGGGGCAACGGCAACGAAAGGGGGAGAACGGCTGTGAAATTGCGTGGATTGCGTTGGCTTGTGCTCGGTTTGGTGGCCCTCGCCACCATCATCAACTACATCGACCGCAACGCCTTGGGGATCATGTGGCAGGACATCTCCGGCGAGTTGGGCCTCACCAAGGAGCACTACGCCTACATATCGAGCGTGTTCCTGATTGGGTACGCGATCGGGCAGTCCCTGTTCGGCAGGGTCTTCGACGCCATTGGAACCCGCTTGGGATTCGTCGCGGCCATCGTCGTTTGGTCCGTATCGGTGGCCCTGCACGCGATTACGCGCACCTTGATGGGCTTCAGCATCGTGCGTTTCGTGATGGGCGTCGCCGAAGCCGGCAACTGGCCGGGCGCCACCAAGAGCAACGCCGAGTGGTTTCCCATTAGAGAGCGCGCCTTGGCGCAGGGGATATTCAATGCCGGCGCGTCCGTTGGCGCGCTGGTGTCGGCGCCGTTGGTGGGGCTTCTGTGGCATTGGATCGGCTGGAAGGCCACGTTTGTCGTGCTCGGCGCGTTGGGTTTCGTTTGGCTGGTGCCGTGGCTGGTCGTGTACCTCTCGGGACCGGAAAGCCATCCGTGGCTGACCGACGAAGAACGCGAGCACATTCTCACCGGCCAGCGGGTCGAGCGCACCGACGGCGCAGCCGAAACAAACACCTTCGCGCCGGGGTGGTGGGAAATGCTGCGGCACCGGCAAAGTTGGTCGGTGATCGCGTCGCGGTTTTTCTTGGATCCCATCTGGTGGCTGTTCGTCATTTGGCTGCCGATCTACCTGTTCGAGCAATTCGGATTCGACATCGCGCAAATCGCCTACTTCGCGTGGGTGCCCTATGTCGGGGCCGTAATAGGTGGTGTTGGGGGTGGCTGGCTGGCAGGCCGCTGTTTGGCGCGCGGTTGGAGCGTGGACGGCGTGCGCAAGTTCGTCATCGGCTTGGGCGGCGCTTTCATGTTCCCGGCGCTGCTTTGCACGGCGTTCGCGTCCGAGCCGCTGCTTGCGGTGTTGTTGATTGCCGTGATCTTGTTCGGTTTCCAAATGACCATGGGCAGCATTCAGACGTTGCCCAGCGACTTCTACTCCGGCAAGTCCGTGGGTTCGTTGGCCGGCGCCGGGGGCACCGCCGCGGTGGTGGGCGTGATCATCATGAACAACCTGGTGCCGGCGCTCTCGGAAATCTCCTACTTGCCGGTCTTCATTCTCGGCGCGGCGTTGGTGCCCTGCGCCTTGCTCAGCGTGTGGCTGCTGGCGCGGCGCATCGAACCGGTGGAACCCACCGAGGCGGCTGCTTAAGCCAACCGACACAGGAAAAACCCAGGGGGAAACTGCGATGGAATCGAACGAAGGACTGCAAGGCAAAGTGGCGCTGGTGACCGGCGGCGCGCGGGACATCGGCCAAGCGGTGTCCGTGGCGTTGGCCGCCGCCGGCGCCCGGGTCGCCGTCAACACCTGCCACAGCGCCGCCGCCGGCGAAGAAACGGTGGCGAAGATCAAAGCGGATGGAGGCGCCGCGATCCTCTTCCAAGGCGACATGACGGTGGAAGCCGAGGTGCGGGGCTTCGTGGCGGCGGCGCAGGGGGCGTTCGGCGGCGAGTTGCACGTTTTGGTGAACGTCGCCGGCGGTTTGGTCGCCCGCCGCGGCCTTGCGGAAATGGACGAGTCGTTCTTGAACGAAGTGATGCGGCTGAACTTGAACAGCACGTTCTTGACGATCAAGCACGTCGCGCCGCACATGCCGGACGGCGGCGCCATCGTCAACTGCGCGTCGCAAGCGGCGCGCGACGGCGGCGGCCCGGGCGCCGCCGCCTACGCCAGCGCCAAAGGCGCGGTGATGACGTTCACGCGGGCCATGGCCAAGGAACTCGGCGCGCGCAACATCCGCGTCAACGCCGTCTGCCCCGGCATGATCGACACCACCTTCCACGACACCTTCACCAAGGACGCGGTGCGCGCCACGGTCGCCGCCGGGACGGCCCTCGGCCGCGAAGGACGGTCGGCGGAAGTGGGCCGCTTGGTGGCGTGGCTCGCCTCCGACGCCGCGAGCTACGTCACCGGCGCGAATGTGGACGTGAACGGCGGCGCGTGTTTCGTTTGATCGAGGGGCGGTTCAGACCAGTTGCCAACCGAGGACTACGCGAAATTGCGTTGATCCGCCTGTAGCGGCACCACGTCGCACGTCTCCATGTACCAGCTCAGCAAGCGTTCCTTGAGCGCTTGCAGCTCCGCCCTGTGGCGGCCGGCCGCGGTCAAGTTGCGCGTCTCGCCCGGATCCGCGCGCAGATCGTAGAACTCGTCGCGCTCGAACGCCCGGCGGACGTATTTGAAGTCGAGCGTTCGGCACATGGCGGCTTTGGTGTGCGGCAGCGGCTGCTGTTCCGCCACTTGCAGTTGGATGCGCGGCGCGTAGAGGCCGAGGGCGGTGCCCGCTGAAACGCTCTCGCGCTCGCTGGCTTGGGCTTCGCCCGGCAGCCGCCCACCCTCGGCGAACACGGCGTCGCGGTGGGCGCGGGCCGGATCGCGCAGCAACTCCACCAAACTGCGGCCGAAGTGCCAGTAGCCGCAGTCTATGCCGGCCATCTCGTACACCGTGGCCGGGAAGTCGACCAGCTCCACCAGCTGTTCCCGCACGCCCGGTACGGCGTTGACGCCCGCCGGCGGCTTGACCACGAAGGGCACGCGGCAGAGACAATCCTGAAACGTGTTCTGCGTTTTCTCCACCAAGCCGTAGTCGCCGGTGAAGTCGCCGTGGTCGGAGAACACGAACACCGCGCTGGCATCGTAGAGGCCGCTCGCGCGCAGCGCGTCCATGAGCATGCCGAACTGGTGATCGACGCGGCTGCACATGCCGTAGTAGGTGGCGCGCAGTTCCCGCCAGCGCGCTTCGCTCCAGCCGGTGAGCCGCTGTCCGTCGCGGATGCCCGCCAGCAGGCGCGGCTTGTCGTTCCACGTCTCGAACACATGGCGCGGCGGCACCGCGTCCCGGTCCGTGAGCGAGTACCACGGCTCCTCCACGCAGTACGGCGGATGCGGGTAGCCAATGGGCAGGAACAGGCACAGCGGTTGATCGCCTTGGTAGCCGCGCACGAAATCGATCGCGCCGCGCACCATCGCCCAGTCGCCGTCGAACCACGCCCCGCCCTTCGGCGTCTCCAAGCGGCCCTTGAAGAAACTGTAGTAGTTGTCGCCGTCCGCGGCGCCGCGCCACGACAAGTCGCCGCCGTGCGAACCGGGCATTGGCGACGCGCCCCAGCGCCGGTAGTCCTCGGCACCCGGACGAAAGTGGACATCGCAGTGTTGCTCGAAGCCAAGCTGACCGGGCACCAGATCGTTCTTGCCGCCCCACCAGACGAAGTAGCCGTTGTCGCGCAGCACTTGGAGCAAATTGGTTTCGCCGAAGGTGGGGTTCAGCATGTGGTGCATGGTGCGGTGACCGCGCACATGCGGATACCAGCCGGTCATGAAGGAGCAGCGGCTCGGCGTGCAAACCGTGGCCTGCGCGAAGGCGTGGCGGAAGGAGACGGCATCCGTTGCCACCGCGCGATCCAAATGCGGTGTGGACACAGCCGGATGCCCCATGTGGCCAAGGACGTCTCCCCGCCACTGATCCGGGTTGAAGATGACGATATGCGGCTTCTGGCGCAACGAATTCGTTTGTGGAATGACTGGCGCCCCGACCAGGATTCGAACCTGGGACCTGCCGCTTAGGAGGCGGCCGCGCTGTCCAACTGTGCCACCGGGGCGTGGCGGCTACGATAGCGCGCCACACGGGGCGGCGCCATAGGCACGGCGTCTTTCGTCGTCTTTCGTCCAGAAGCCTGACGGGCCGCTGTTTTACGAGTAGCTGGACCAAGCGATCCGATGGTTCTCGATCTGGCGGCCGATCGCCAGCGAACTCACGCGGTAAAGACGTGCCAAGTCGTCGATCTGGCGTGGGGACGCCCGACGCCCCAGGTGCTTCGCGAGCCCCGCCGCCGGCGCAAGGAACTCGGCCGCAAACGCCCGGGAGGCGCGTTGCTCCCAAGTGTGGGCTTCAGTGACGAGTCGGCGCTGCGCCCTGCCGCTGGGCGCGAAGTGATGAAGAAAGGCGGACCGCGCAAGCCGAAACCGGTTCGCATCCGGCCCCGCATCGCCGACAATCGCAACGGGGGCACCTTCTTTGCTTCGGGTCAACGCCGCTTCCAAGAGGCTTTCGGCTTCAAGGTCCAATGTCCGAAACGGGCATTGTGCCCAGCCGAGGCGAACGAGTAGCCCATTGAGATCGTTGATGGGGTCGTGAGCGCTCGCCGGCGACAGGTGTCGGCGAAGCCCGGCTGCGCACGCGTAGCCAAACCTGTGGGCGGTTGTTGCTGGGCCGTTGTCGCAGGAGACGTCTTGGGGATTGCCGCCGGGGCCGGCATCGGCAGCCAGCGCCTCGGCTTCATGCAGCCAATCCAAATCCCTTGGCACGGTTTGCGGCTCTGCCGCATCGAGGAGATCGCCCCTCAGGGGCGCGTCGAGAGCGGCCACGGACTCGCGAAGCGTTTTCTCCAAGTTGGAGGTGAGCTCTTCTCGGTCGTAGGGATCAATGCCCAAGCGCGCCGACCATTCGCAAAGCTGGCGTTCCTGCTCGGTGGCACCTTCGACTGCCGCCCAATCCTCGCGGAGCGCGGCGACTTCCGGGGCGTCGATTCCGGCAAGCCTTTCCATGACGGCTCGGATGGCCTCGGCCACGCCATGTTCAGCGTCGCCAACTTTGATTTGAGCCTCACCTTCGCCGGTAAAGCGGAGAGCGGGATGCGTGGATCTCGCTCCGTCCGGCATCCACCGGGCGATGACCTGTTGTTCATCCCGGTGCAGCGTTAGATCTGGCAACGCGTAGCCCTCTTGAGCGGCCAGCAGGCTGTGGCGCTGCACCCACTCCCGGTCTCGTGGTGTCTCGGCGAGCTCGGGCGAGGAGTAGCGAGCGGGAAATCGATACGCCTCGTTCAGCAGGAACCACCAGTTTTCCACGAGCCACTGGCACAGCGGGAACGCCGAACCGTAGACGCCGCCACGCAAGCTCTCGGACGGGCCGTGAACCGCTTCCGTCACCAAGCGCCCGCCCGCTTCGATCACTAGGCGGCACCAAGTGCGGGCGAGAACCGCATCTGTCACGCCCGGCGCTTCCTGCCACTCCATGCGGAATCGGATCACTTGCCGCTGCCCCAATCCAATCGGTGTTCCAAGTCGCGAGGGTGCTCCGGTTTCGCGAGCCGGTAGCCCTTGTACGTCCCTGCTGGGCCGTTGATGTGCCGCGCTTCGTAGAGGTCCCCATCGAGCCATCCCCAAGCGTATTTCGGAAAGCCATGCTCGAAACGTGCGCTCGTGCAGCGTCGCCGGATGGCCTCCTGCAAGACCGTGTTGATTGCGTCCCACTCGATCTTGGAATCACATGGCGTGGCATCTGTACGCAGCGCCGGCGGGCCGGCCGGGCTCGGGTGGGCCTTATGCTCCGGGCTGCCCCGATATTGCGCCTTCAACGCCGTGGCTTCCGGCGACTGGTCGCCGTTCCATGGGCCAATGCCTCGACGTTTGGTTCGCCGATGCCTCACGATTGGTCTTCCGTCATTCGCTGCACTTAAGTCGCTGCAAGCGCTCAAGTGACACGAACACGCCACAGCTAACCCACCAAAAGAGTACGCCCACGGGCGACGGACGGCAACACGGCAACGTGGCGACCCCGCCCATGGCCTTTGCCTTGGCGTCGGCACACGCGTGATCAAGCGGGCGTTGGCCGCGGGACCGCTTATTGGCCGCCGAAGCGGTTCGGCACGCGCAAACGCAGCCCCAAGCGCGCGATTTCGTTTGCGGCTCTGGCGATGCTCGCGCCGTCGCGGTCCAAGCGGGGTGGCGGCATGAGCGTCGGCCAAAGGTGGTCGAGCGCGGAGATGCGCTGGGCAATGTTCGCGAACACCTCGCGGTCCGGGTCGCCGGCCGGCAGGGTGGCGTGTTGCGAACGCGCCAGTTCGAGGGCGACCTGCGTGAAGCCGAAGGCGTCCTGGTATTCGTGCGCGTTCTCCAGCTGGCCATCGACGATGCCCACCGCGTACTCGCTCGCCGCTTCCTCCAGCAACAGCGCGATCACGCGGGCGGCGAGACTGGGCGACGTGGCGACCACCCCCTCGCTGCGGGCGATGGCGTCTTTTATCGCCGCGTAGGAGGCGGTGACGGCGGCTTCGTCGCCACCCGTCGCAGCGGCTGCCACTGCGGCGGCGTGGGCTTCCAATTCCGCGGCGAAGCCGCTGGCGCCGCGGCGGGAGAACTCGGACGCGATTCCGGCGTACAGCTCGTCGCTCGGGTGCTTGGCGTGCGTCTGCGCGGCGCGCGACTCGCCGAGCGAGAACAGCGCGTGCCCCACCAACAGGTGGCCGCGCATCAAACCCAAGCGAAGCAGATAGTCGGCGTCGGCATGCACGGATGCCGGCATCGCCGGCGCCGTTGGCACGCAACCTGCCGCACACCCAAGCGCCAGAGCCGCCAACCAACGAACTGCAAACCAGCGCATCATCCTCTTCCCTCTCCGCTACGGTCCACGGCCGGCACGCGAAGGCCACTTCGTTCGTGGCGCGACCGCGGCGCCTGCGCCCGGTTGCGGGCAGTTTACTCCCGTCGAGCGTTCCTTCGGCCCTCCCGCGACATCCCGACCGGGCACGGTAGACTACGCCACCACCGCCGGCGCAATGCGCCCGACGGTGCGGTTTTTCGTCAACGGGAGGGGGAATCAAGCCAACCATGAACGCCTTGACTTTGGAACAGAAGGAAACGCTGTACCGCGACGGCTACATCGTGTTGAAGAACGCGGTGTCGTCGGATCTGGTGGACGCCGCCTTGGATCGCCTGCGCAGCCCGGTGGAGGGCGAGTACGCGGGCAGCAGGCGCGAGATGACCGATCTGGTCAACGCCTCCTCGGTCACGCCGGTGCTGCACGACGCGATGGGCTACTTCGACCCGCCCATCGTTTGCCAAGTGGGCGTGCTGCCGGTGCGGGGGCCGAGCGAACGGTTCAACAACCTCGGCTACCGCGACAAGGATCAACCGTACTTCGGCGCCGAGTCGCACATGGACGGCCTGTGTACCATCGGCGTGCCGCAAGAGCCGCAGGAAGGCACGCCGGACGAGATCTACCGGCGCTACGTCGCCTCCGGCCCCAAAGGCGACATCGGCCGCAGCCCCGAGGTGATGGGGCACAACAGCGTGCCGCTGTTCGAGGATCCGGAGATGACGCTTGGCATGGGCAGTTTCACCACCTTCGTGTTCGTTTGCCTGAACGACCAAACCCGCGAAGGTTGCGGGCAAACCTCGCTGCTCAGGGGCGCCCACCACGTCACCGAGAAGTTCCTGCGCTGGCAGCGCGAAACCAACGGCCGCATGGGCCCCGAAGGGCCGGGTTGGCCGCGCCTGAACTACGACGCGCCGAACCGCTGCGGCCACGTCTATCTGCCCCAAGCGGTGCGCGACCACTTCATCGACGACGCATCGGAGGCCACGCCGGACGGCGTGCGCTGGCCGCGCCCCACGCAGATCCTCATGGAACCGGGCGACGCCTGCGTCACCGTGTACCACATGCCGCACTCCGGCACGCGCAACGAGCGGGGCACCGAATCGCGCAAGAACATCATCTTTCGCATTCGCAACAAGAAGCGGCAACCGAACAAGATGGTGAACGGCATCTCGGACCACCCGGATCGCGGCCAACGCGGCGAGTGGCTGGAGTACGAGGACGGCAACAACCCGTGGGAGCGCTCCAAAGACGCCCTGTGCGACATGTGGGACGAGTGGGAAGGCATGCGCGACGTGGTGGCGGCGGCCAAGGCCAAGGAGGCCGCGGCCGCGGCGTGACGCCCGCCGCGAAAGCCCTCCTCGCCACGCTGCTGTGGGCGGCGGCGTGGGCGCCGCCGGCGCGGGCGGAGGTCGATTTCTATTGGAGCGCCGAACTCGGCGGGAACGTCGCCCCGGATGTTCTGCTGCGCTCCGGGGACACCGACCGCGCCGCCCGCTGCGACGAGTTCGTGAACCCGCGCTACGCTGCGATCGACGCCTGCGTGGATCCCGATCGCGGCACCGGCGCCGTGGACGACTGGCAGAGCCGGTTCGACCGCGCCGGCGGCCTGTTCGGCGGCCTCGCCGCCGGCATGCGGCGCGGCCCCGCGCGTGTGGAGTTGGAGTTTTTCCACCACGCCGCGGGCTACGACCAGTCGTCGTCGATTCTGCATCCCGACGGCGAGGCGTTCACCGCCATCTTTGGCAGCGAATTGCCGCAGGCGGAAGAACGCATCGGCGGCTTCAGCACGCGCAGCCTGTTCGCCAACGCGTTCTGGCACTTTCCCAACGCCAGCCGATTCACGCCGTTCGTGGGCGTGGGCGCTGGCGTGGCCGACGCCCGCCTGGAATACCGCTCCTTGTGGCGACGCAACGCGGATCCGAACACGGTGCGCACGGCGCGCGGGCTGCCGAACGAGGCAGAGGTGCGGCGCAACTTGGCGGGCACCGTCAGCCGCGCCGGGGGCGCGCTGCGCGACACCCTGCGCGGCCACCAGCTGCTGCTGGGCGTGGAACACCAGTGGAAGCCGAAGCTCGCCCTCGGCCTGCAATTCCGTTGGACGCGATTCGGCGCTCTCGAGGCTGGCGGCGAATACGACGCGCTGCGCGGCCACGCCTCCAACCTCCGCCGCGACGGCAGCGAACCGGTGGTATACCGCGTTCGCAACGGCGACGTCTCGTTCGTGGCCGTGAGCTTGCGCTTGATCATCCGACCCTTGAAGACCGGCCCCGTGAAATCTCCTTGACGCGCACGGTGCAAGCCGGCAATAGTGGCGCCCATGCTTCGCGGGTTGAAAAAGCGGTGGCTGCTGCTCATCGGCGGCGTGGCGCTGGTGGGCTTGGCGGCGGTCCTGTTCGGGGGAGCGTGGTCCGAGCGCACACCGGCGATCGACGAAGCGGCTGTGGAACAACGCGCCCTGCGCGCGGCGATGAAGCAGATCAATGCGGAGCGCCGCGCCCTCTCGGCGCCGCCCACGCAATTGGCGCCAATCGCCCCGACAACCGAGGCACCTGAACCTGCGGTGGGTGGAGTGGAGGACAGCGCGGTGCCCACGCCGGCGCCGCCGGTGCCGCCCGAGGGGTTTTCGTTCGTGGAAGCGCCGCTGCCGATGGCGAAAGCGCCCCTGGCGCCGGACGAGAGCCCGCCGGCGACGGAACCCGAAACCGATGGACTGGACTGGCTGGGCACCGCCGAATCCCTCGCGTTGGTGCGCCGCCAAGCAGAACGCGCCGAGCGCGACTGGTCTTTCGGTTGGCTGCGACTGGCGCGGGACGTGCCGGCGAGCACTGTCGCCGCGGCGTTGCGCACGCGCGGTGGCGAATTGCTGGGCGCGGCTGGGCACTTGGCGCGCGTCAGGCTGCCGGCGGACCAAGAGCGGCTGCGCGCCGTCCATGCGCTGCCGTTCGTGGCCGCGGTGGGCGCGATGCCGACCTTGCGCAAGCTGATGTCGATGCCCAACGACACCTTTGCTGCTGGCGCTGGCGAACAGACGCCGGTGCTGATCACGCTGATGACGGACGACGCGGACGGTCGCTGGCGGCGCGCGCTTGAGAACATGGGCGCGGCGGTGGGCCGCTTCCGTCCGGACATCCGCGTCTACCCCGCCAATGTGGACGCGGCGGCGTTGCGCGCCATCGCCGCGGCGGATTTCGTGGCGGCGGTGCAGCCAGTGGGCGTCGTGCGTGCCGCGCACGACTTGGCCGTTCCGGCCATGGGCGCGGATGGGCTGCGCACCTTCAGCGGTTCTCCGGGCGTGTTCTCCGGCGCTGGCGCCGGCGGCGCCGGCGCGTCCGTGCCCGTGGGCGTGATGGACACGGGCCTGAACACCCACCACAAGGACATCTCCAGCAACCGCCAGAGCATTTGCGGCGTCAACTTCCAGGACGAGGAGGACGCCGATCTGTGGTTGGACGAGGGCGGACACGGCACCCACGTTACCGGAACCTTGCTCGGCAACGGCTACCACGATCCGCAGTTCGCCGGCGTCGCTCCCGGCGTTCAGCACATCCGCTTCGCCAAAGTGCTGGGCATCGGCGGCGGCGGCACGGAACTCGGCATCTGGGGCGGCATGGATTACTTCGCCGCGCCGTCGAGTTGCGCCGGCGGCGCCTCAACCGCAGCGCTGATGCCGCTCATCGTGAACATGAGCTTGAGCGCCGACAGCTTGTTTCACGAAGGCACGGGCGCGGAAGAGCGCAAGGTGGACGGCTTGGTTTGGGCGCATCGCCAGCTCTACGTCGTGGTGCACGGCAACAGGGAAATCTACGGTTTCTCAGGTATCGGCTCGGCGAAGAACACCTTGGCCGTGGGTGCGGTGCGCAACGACGGCGAATTGGCGGCGTTCAGCAGCCGCGGGCCCACGTTCGACGGCCGATTGCAGCCGCAGGTGGTGGCGTCCGGCGTGCAGGTGCGCTCCGCCAAAGGGGGCGGCAGCGCGGATGGCTACTTCATACAAAGCGGCACCAGCATGGCGACCCCGGCGGTGGCCGGCGTGGCCGCGTTGTTGATGGATGCGTCGGCCGCGCACAAAGAGCAACCGGCGTTGGTGCGGGCGCGGTTGATGGCCAGCGCCATCAAGCCCGATGCCTGGTTGGAGGCGACCGCTCGATTTCCGGCGCACAACAGCGACGGCCCGGGGGAATTGCAGGACCAGTACGGCCTCGGCAAGGTTTCGGCGCACACCAGCGTGCTGAACCGCGACGCCGCCGACGGTTGGCTGAGCGGCAGCGGGGTGAGCGAACCGCAAGGTGGCGAATACGCTTGGCAGGATGTTGTGGTTCCCGCCGGCGCCAGCCGCCTGGACTTGGTGCTCACTTGGGACGAGCCGCCGGCGGAACCCGTCGGTCGCACGGTGTTGAACGATTTGGACCTTTGGCTGGACGCCGACGGCGACTGCGGCAGCGGCGCTTGCGGCGAACATTCGTCGCGCTCCCGCAAGGACAACGTCGAGTGGATCATCGTCCGCAACCCGGCGCCCGGAACCTACCGCGCGAAAGTGGCGGCGCACCGCGTCTACGGCGCCGCGCCGCGGGCGGCTTTGGCGTGGACGGTGATCCGCGGCCCGTCCACGCCGACGCTCGAGGTCCGCGCAGACAAGACGATCTTGCGCGGCCACGGCAAACACGATTTGCGCGTCTCGGTGTCCACCGACGGGTACGTCGCCGCCGGCGCACGGCTCGTTGCGAGTTGCCGCGCCGCGGACGGCACGTCCGACTGCGAAGCCATTGGGCTCTTCTCGAACTTGCGCGTCAACCGGCAGGACGGCGTCCCGATCACTGAACCGAACGCGACGCGCTCGGACGGCATTGATGACTTGGTGCCGGTGCAACCTACCGTCAATCTCGCCGAAGAGGTGGTGTTGCCGCTCGGCGAGGTGGTGGTTGGCGAAGTGCAAACGGTGGACCTCACGGTTTCGTATGCTCAAGGCGGGCCGTCGGACGCCGTGCGTCTGTACTTCACGGTGAGCGCTTGGAACGCCGTCGGCGCGTCGCTGGCCGTCGACTTGGTGGGTTCCGGCGACAGTGTCGCCGGCAATCCGGTGCCGCCGCCAGACAACGACCACTTCGCCTCGGCGGCTACGCTCGCCGACAGCTCGGGCAGCCGTGAGTTCGACCTGCTGCGCTCCACCACGGGACCGGGCGAGGTTCTGTACCAAACCGCGGCCCCGGTCGGGTTTCCAGGCATGAGGACCTACGATATCGTCCATTCGCTGTGGTACCTGTGGCGCGCGCCGAGCACCGGCTTGTACCGGTTCAGCACCAGCACGCGTGGGCGTGGCGTGCCGGGAAACCTCGCGGTGGACGCCTTCGGCGGCGACCGTTTGGCGGATTTGGAACGGTTGGCGCACGGCAATTCCGGTGCCGTGGCGTTCTTCGCCGAAGCCGACCAGCGGCTGTATATTCGGATCTCGATGGTGCCGCAGAGCGCCCAAGGCACCTTGCATTGGGCGCAAGGACGGCCGGAGAACGACGACTTCGCGAACGCCACGAGCATCTCCGGCGCGCAAGGCAGCACAGACGGCGACAACGGCGGCGCCGGCATGGAACTCGGCGAATGGTTCGGATCCGCCGCTGCCACGGTGTGGTTTCGCTGGACGGCACCGCGAGACGGCGACTTCGGGTTCGAAACGGAAAGGCTACACAACGCCGTCATGGTCTTCGTTGGCAACACAGTGTCCGACCTGCGGCTGGTCTCTGGCTACCCCGGCCCCGGGCTGGACGCGCGCATCCGTGCCCGCGACGGCGACGTGTACCATGTTGCCGTCGCCGCGCGCGATGGTAAAAAAGCCGGCCTGCCGTTCACCTTGATTTGGTCCTCTGTGGACGTTGCGGCTAACCTCAATTTCTTCGCAACGGCCGAGGAGGTGCCGGGCGAGTCCTCCGCAGGGCACGATGTGCGAATCGACGAATTCGCCAACGTGGAGCCGGGCGAACCCGCGTCCACTGGCGTGCGAACCAACTGGTGGGCGTGGACGGCCCCGGCGGCCGGCCGGTTCACTTGGCGGCTGACGCGAACCGGCGGCTTGCTGTTCCGCATCGCCGCGTGGTCCGGCGACGCGATGGCGGACGCTCAGCTCGAGGCCATCTCGGACGAGCGCGACGTGACACCGGAGTTCGTGCTCGATGCCGCGGCGGGACAGCGCTATCGCATCTCGCTCGGCTTCCTCGCGGACGATGGGTCCGCCTTTGATTACACGCCCGCCGCCGGTGCGCGGTTGGAGTGGGCGCCGACGCCGGCCAACGACGGCCTGGCCATGGCGATCGCCATCAGCGGTGCGCGCGGAGAGATCTCCGGCGACAACGGCTACGCGACCACGGAGCCGGACGAGGCCAAGGGGCGGCTTGGCCACTCGTCCCTGTGGTGGGATTTCCGGGCGCCAAGCAGCGGCGCCTATCGCTTCCGGGCGGACGGCCCGGGCCGCGTCTTGGCCGTGTACCGGCGCGACGGCGATGGCTACGGGGGTTTGGCGTTTCTCGCCTCGGGCGATGGCGATGTGACCTTCACCGCCGCGGCCGACGCCCACTACGCCATTCGCGTTGGCAGCCGCGGCACCGAGACGGGCGGCTTCACGCTGCGCTGGCACGCGCAGAACGCGGATGGGGCAGCGAGCCATACGGTGCCGTTCTTCCCCGCCGCTGCGAACGAGAGCGACCGGGAAAGCCCCGACCACGAGCTGATCGAGGGTTTCGCGCGGGTCTTCAACCGTTCCGAGCGCCGCGGCGAGGTGGAAATCCAAGCCTTCGACGACGCCGGCCAAGCGGCCCAAGACACGGTGACAGTCCACTTGGAGGCGCGCCAAAAGGTCCACTTCAACTCCCGCGATTTGGAAAGAGGAACGCAAAAGTCGTTTATCACCGGCGCTGTTGGCGATGGCCAGGGAGATTGGCGGCTGCGCTTGACATCGGATCTCGATGTGGACGTGGCCGTGTACGCCCGTGCCTTGCCGAGCGGGTTCTTGACTTCGTTGCACGACCGCGCGCCCTGCGTGGCGAACCGCTGCGAAGTGGTGGTCTTCAACCCCGCCAGGAACCAGAACCAGCGCAGTCTGCTGCGCCTCGTCAACGCCGGCGAGCTGGACGCCGCCGTCACCATCGACGGTGTGGACGACAACGGCGCGTCGCCGGGCACCGCAGTGCGTTTGCAACTGCCGGCCGGGACGGCGCGCACGCTCACGGCGGTGGATCTGGAGACCGGAAACGGCACCGGATTGACCGGCGCGCTAGGCGGCGGCTCCGGCAAGTGGGAACTCATCGTGGAGGCGGACCGGCAGATTCATGTGCTGAGCCTGATGCGCAGCCCCAGCGGCCACCTGACCAACCTCTCCTCCATCGTGCGTTAGGAACGACGGCTGACAGTGCCGCGACCAGTCGCGGAGCGCCGTCTCGTTTAGCTTTAGCCGCGTTCCACCTCGAAGGCGACGATGTTGCGGGCCTCGCGGCTGAACGTGACGCCAACCAAGTGGACCTCCTGGCCTGGGCGCCGATGCTTGTCCGCGTAGCCCCGCTGCTTGATTTGCGCCAGCGCCTTCCCTTGCGGGGCGCCATTGACGGTCTTGAACTCGAACACGTAAACGCCGCCGTTGCAGCGCACCACCATGTCCGCCCGCCCGCCGCTTGAGCTTTCCTCCGGCACCAAGTCCAGACCCTGGGCGGCAAAGCAGGAGTAGAACACGCTGGCGTAGTAGCCTTCGTACTGGCCGATGTTGTTGCGGACGTGCCACTCGCGCGGGATGCCGGCGAAGAGGGCCCGGAAGAACGCCTCCAAGCCGGCGAAATCCAAGGCCGCCAGCAACTCCCGCAGCGACGCTTCATCGGCCATCCGCCGCGACCTTTCCGGCAGCAGCGCCACCAGCAACCGTTCGTTGAGGCTTTGCCGCACCTCGTAGTTGGGATAGCCCAAGCGGTAGCGGATGCGCCCGTCCCGTTCCTCCTCGGCCAGAATGGTCAGGTAGCCGGTTTGGAACAGCAGCGCCTCGGTGGACATCTCATCCACGTCGAAAGCGGAAAGCAGCGCCTCCGAACTGGTCATGCCGTCCAACGCCAAGGTGGGCGTGCCGCGCCGCGACCGCTCGCCGCGTGCGTTGACGTCGGCATGAGGGTGCCGCAGCTCCCAAGCCAATCCGCGATGCGCGGGTGGCGCGAGTAGACGGTGATCAGGCGTTGTCGGCACTGGGGCACCCCGTAGTCGGCGAACTCCACCACCTCCGCGCGCCCGACGTATTCGGCACCCAAGGTTCGCTCGACGTAGCCAAGGATGGGGGTCGGGCGGCCGTGTTCGTCCAAGATGATGGTGTCCGCCATTTCGGGGACGTTCTCCAACAGCACCGTCTCCGGTCGAAGCCGGCGGGCGAGTTGCATCGTTGGGACGATGAGCCTGTTGCGTTCGTCCAGCGGCGGCTTGCGGCCAGCCCGGACGGCACTCAGCAGCTTGCCCCTGCCGTTCTTCGACATGCCTTGGCAGGGCGGGGTGGCGTACAGCAAGTGCAGGTCGCGCCCGCGAAGGCGCTGTCGCGTCTCGGACTCGATGCGGCCCGACTGCTCCCAGATGTCGCCAGTGATGGCGCATGTGGAGGGGAAGTTGAAGGCGAACAGGGCGTGGCGATCCTCAAGCTTCTCGTTGGACACCAGAATGTCGAAGCCGGCTTGGCGCACGGCAATGTCCCCGACCCCACCGGACGTGAACAAGCTCAAGGCAGTACGCTTCATAGAGACACATAAAGACACGTCGATGCGACTGCAAGCTCTGCGGGGGCTCTACCGGCGCATCATGGACGGGTTGGTTGCCTGTGCGGGCGACCATTTCGCGTAGCGCTTCGCCATCGCCTCGTACTTGTACGCCCGGCCCGGATCGACATCTTTCCAGTATTGGTAGAGCGTGTGTGACGCGAAGCCTCCGTAGTCGAGGTGCGGCCGGGAGGGGGTGACGACCTCTTGGTACAGCTCGTCGAATGCGAGCATTCTCGTGTGCAGCCGCTCCGGTGTGTCGTCGCCGTCCGGTCCCAAGAGCAAACCTTGCAAAGCGGCCGTCTTGGCGGCGAGACGCTCGTCCGCATCGGCGATTTGCTTCGCAGCCGACACGGCTCCGGCAGCATCGTGGGCCGCCCAAAGGGGAAATAGGTCTCTGTTCACTTCTAGGCGGACCGAGCGCGGGAGCTTCTCCGTCACCCACCGGTGCGCCGCATCCGGCTGGCCTAGGTCCGCGGCCCAGTGCGCCACAAAGCTACGCGCCGCCCCGACTTGGCGCACCGGATCAACCACGTTGAGCACGATGTCCTTCGCGTCGCCGGGGTCTTGTTCCGCCGTGGCCCGGACAATCACGCGGAGTGCCCTCGCCGACTCCTTCTCCGGCAACCCGAGCGCCCATTGCAACACCTCGTCCGGACGGGTCGCGATGTACAACGTAGCGACCCGCGCCGTCTGGATCATCCGCAAGCTCTCATCCGGCTGCGACGCGAGCCAGTCTGCCAACGCGCGTGGGTCGTCGCCGAGCAACGCTTGCAGTTGCCGGCCGTACAACGGTTCGTGGTAAGCTGCGCCCATCTCCGCCTCGAACTCGCGGGCGAAGGCCAAAGCCGCCTCCGGCGCTTCCACCGAGAGGGGCGCGTGCGCCGCGGCGAGCAGCAATTTCCAGCGGGACGGCGGCGGCAGCGCCAATACCCAATCCGCGACCTCTCGCGGTGCCGCCCGGGCCCATTCGGCGGCGAGGTCCGCAACCCAAGCGCGGTCGGCAACCAGCCCTTGACTATGGGCAATCGCGGCCTCCAGCGCTGTGTACGGGTCACTCTCGATCCATACCTCCGCCACGCTGCGCAGCAACGTCCGCGCGGACGCCAAGCCGTCCGCGGACGCAACGCTCCATGCCGCCTCCGGCTCGCGTCGCGCCCAGCGCCGGAGCATGCGTTCGGCGGCGGCGACCGTCGCTTCGCGCGGCTTGCCGTGGTCCAACATCCAGTCGATGGCGCCGGCCATCAACCGCTGCGGACGACCGGCCGGCGTCGCCAACGCCCAGTCGGCGGCGGCCTCCTCGTCCACCGCCATCCATCGCGCCAGCAGCTCGAACATCCACTCCGCGGGCATGCGCTCCTCGTCCATGCCCTCGAAGGTGTCCATCGCGCCTTTCGGGTCCCTTTCGACCCACAGCGCCGCGATGAACTTGCGGAGGGACTTGCGGAAGCGCGACTGCGGAAGCGCGGCGGCGGCCCGCCAAGCATCGGCGGGCGAGCTGCGGGCCAATCGCACCAGCGGATGTTCGCCGGCCCCCGGCTGCGGAGGCCGGGCGGTCTCGATCACGGGCAGCGGAACGGCTGCTGGGGGCTGGTCGCGCTTTGTCTCCAGCCCCGTCCCGCGCGACGACTGCCACAGCCAGCCGCCACCGGCGATGGTGGCGGTCAGCACCAACCACAAGGCAAGCCGGCCTCGTCCAGGGTTCTTCGCGGGCACATCATTCATCTTTGCGTTTCCGTTTTTTGCGTTTCCGTTTCGGATTGTCGTACTCGATCGTCCAAGTAAACGGCACAAAGGCATATGGCAATCCATCAGTTACTTCGCAATTCGGGCGGATCCCGTCCGGTGCGGAGCAACCGAGATAACTGCCAAACCACGGCAAGTCGGTCACGTCCCAGAAACCGTCGTCCAAAGCCGCGGTAAACGTCGTGGTGCAGCAGGCGTCATTGGGACCGCACCCGGTCGTCTTGTATTCAACCACAGTGTTGTTCACAAATAGGTAGCTTGACTCGACGCCGTACCGGCCCTGCTTTTGATTGGCAGTGGATCCGTCGCGGAGATTTGCTTCCCGAGGTAGATTCGCGTCAATGATAGATTGTTGGACAGCCGACCCTAGCTCCACAGGCCCAGGCATCTGAGCGCCATACCTTTGCGTCGCTGAGAAGTTGCCGTGGACCACCGATGTGCCGACCGAGGTGGACACCGGCCCCGATGAGCCGGCGCCGCACTGCACCTCCTCCTCCTCTTCGTCTTCGTCATCGTCGTCCTCGTCAGGAGGCACCGGTGAGGACGAATCTGGCCAAGGTGGGGGAGGTGGGGGAGGCGGCGGAGGCGGACGGTGGCGTATGGACGTGTCGATTCGTGTGCCAATAACCACCACCTCCGGTATGCTGATGCAGCTTTGCAGGGCGCTCCATTCCTCGTCGCAGAGGCCCTCCCCGCCTCCCGTCACGCATTGCTCCCACGCCGTGCAAAACGACCCACACGCGATCGACACGCTGCCGCAGCCTTGGAATTCTCCCAGCGCCAACGCCGTGCTAGGTGCGCCGAATAGCAGGAACGCTTTGACAAATGCCAGCTGTCCGGTCAGAAGTCTCGTCAATTGCTCCATCCCTTCCCTCCAAGATCGCGGCGCAGGGTGCGCGCCAGCCAATGCCGAGTGCGAACACGCTAACAGTACACCCGTTGCGTTGTTTTTTCAGCCGGCTTCAACGAGCGGCCCGAGGCGGCCGCGCGCGACGCGGTCACCGCCTTGCCGGATGGCGGATGACGTTGCGTTGCGAGATGGCGATGTCGTGGACGATGGTGGTCTCGGCGTCGGGGCCGGGCCAGCGCACCTCCACTCTGGCCGAGCGGTCGCGGCCCATGCCGAAGTGCAGGCGCGCCGGGGCTTGGGAGAGGTAGCCCTCGCCCAGGCGCATCTCGGCGAGTTGGCGTCCGGAGGCGCTTTCCACCAGCACGCGGGCGCCGATGCCTTGGGGGTTGCCGTCCGGCCCGGCCAAGTCGATGGCGAGGTAGGCGTTGCCGTTGGCGTGGTCGTTGCGGAACACGGTGGGCGATTTGCCGTTGTTGGCGATGAACACGTCCACCTTGCCGTCGTCGTTGTAGTCCGCGCAGGCCACGCCGCGTCCCTGGTCGGTGTGGTCGAGGCCCAGCGCCGTCGCCCGCTCGGTGAACGTGCCGTCGCCGTTCGCCATGAACAGGCGCGACGGGTCCGCCTCGAACTTGCCGCCGCCCTCGTCGGGGTAGCCGTTGGTGTGGAACAGGTCCGCATGGCCGTCGTTGTCGAAGTCCGCGAAGCACGCGCCCCAGCCCCAGCCGCCTTGGCGCACGCCGGCGTCGTCGGTGGCGTCCTCGAACACACCTTGGCCGTCGTTGCGGTACAGGCGGTTGCCAGTCCAGTTGTTGACCACCTCCGCATCCCAGATGCTGGAGACGAACCAATCCAAGTCCCCGTCCTTGTCGTAGTCCGCCACTGTGCCGCCCATGCCGTTCTCGTCGCTGATCACGTCGGTGGTGAGATCGGTGAAGGCGTTGCCGCCGGCGATGTTGCGCAGCACTTGGCTGGAGCCGAAGTCGCTGGCGAGCAGCAAGTCCGCATCGCCGTCGTTGTCGAAGTCCGCGAACACCGGCGTGAACGAATATTCGGATTCGCCGACCACCCCGTCGGCGGCCTCGGTGGGCACGCGGTAGCTCACGTCCGCGAACGTGCCTTGGCCTTTCTGCTCCCACAGGAACTCGGTTTGCCCGTGGGTGTGGCCGGTGCCCCAATGCGCGAAGAAGAGGTCCAAATCGCCGTCGCCGTCGTAGTCGGCGGCGGCCATGGAGGTGGTGGCGCGGGTGTTTTCGATGTTGGTGGCGCCGGCGTTCGGCCGGAAACGGCCGAACCAGTCGTTGAAGAACACTTCAATGCCGTCTTCCTGCACGGAGATGAGGTCCAGCCAACCGTCCTCGTCCACGTCCACGAAGTAAGCCGCTTGGTCGATGCCCCGCGGCGCGACGCCGGTGTTCTCCCGCTCGACGAAGCGCGCGCCGTTGAAGCGGAACAGTCTGCCGCGCAGATTCCGCCCGTGGGTGACGTACAGGTCCAGGCGGCCGTCGCGGTCGATATCCGCTAGGGCGATGCCACCGCCTTGCAAGCGGATCTCGGTGCGCTCGCGGCCGTCGTCCGCCACGTCGTAGCAAAGCCCGAGATCGTGCGTGACGTTGGTGAAGGCGCCGTTGCCGGCGGAATCCGCCGCGCAGTGCGCCAGCGGGGGTTCCGGTGCTCGGCCGGCGGGTTCCACCGCCGGCGGGGGCGGTGGTGGCGGCGGGTTGCCGGAGGAACCCCCGCCGCCACAGCCCAAGGCCGCAACGGCGGCGAAAGTCAGGACGCCGCCGGCGAACGTCCCGGGCGCGTGCGCTTTCTCGGCGGCTCCAGCGGCGCAGTCAACTACTGCGCTTGCCAAGTCACTTGCAGGCCTATCCGCCGCGGCTCCACCAAGGTGCCCCACGGCTGCCCGGCGCCTTCCCGGGGCGACCACATGTGCAGCGCCGCTTGGTCCAGCGCGTTTTGCACGTACAACGCCACGCCCCACGCGGAGTCCGCGGAGCTCCAATTGGCGCGCAAGTCCCACCGCGTGTACGGATCGATGGCGTAGGCGTCCAAGTTGAGCATCTCCACGAACTTCTTGCTGCGGTAGTTCATGATGGTGAGGAGCTCCAGCGAGCCCCAGTCGGCGCGGATGGGCGCGTCCCAAGCGAACGTGAGCGAATACTTGTGCTTGGGCTGGTTGGGCAGTTGCTTGCCGCCGAACTGGCGCGGTGTCGCGGAACCGAAGATCCATGCCAGCTGCGCGTTGCCCTCGGCGTCCGTGTACGGAATGAAGTTCCAGCCGCCGGGTTCGCCCGGCACGGCGAACGGGTAGAGCGCCGGGTAGGTGCCGATGCTGGTGTCCAGGTAGTTGTAGAAGCCGCGCACGGTGAAGCGCTCGTGCAGCCGCCAAGCGCCTTCGAGCTCCAAGCCCTGGATGGTGGTGCCTTCTATCGCGGTCACTTCGCCGGTGAGCGGACCGCCGCCCGGGTCCAGCGCTATCTCCGCTTCGTCCTTCAAGCGGCTTGCGTAAATCCAGTGGCTGCTGAAGTCTTGGAAGAAGTAGGTGCCGGAGAACTGCACCCGGTTGTCGAAGAACAGGCCCTTCAGCCCCACCTCGTAGTTGGTGAGCTCCTCCGCCTCGAACTCCCACGGCGGCGCACTGGTGCCATAGCCGAAGAACCCGCCCGGTCGATAGCCCGTGGAGACGCGCGCGTAATACATCATGTCATCCCGCGGACGGTACTGCGCGCCGATGTTCCAAGTGGTGGCGGACCACTCGGAGTCCGCCTTGCCGGCGTAGCGCTCGATGCTGGAGTCGCGCACGGAGATCTGCACGAAGGCGATGCCGTCGGCACACACGTGGTCGGTACACTGCGTGTTGAGGTCGCCGGCTTCCCGGGCGAAGGTGGTGGCGAAGGAGTCCTGCGTGTGGTCCTTCTTGTCCAAGTCGTGGCGCACGCCGCCGAACACGGTCCACGCGTCGTTCAACACGAACTCGCCATTGAAATACGCGCCGCTGGAAGAGTATTCGGAGCTGCCGAAGAAGGAGCTCGCGTGGCCTGACGGGTTGGCGGTGAACATCTCCACGCCGGTGTGCGAATAGTTGACGATCTCCGGCGACCCCGGGCAGGCGTAGACGTTCAACCCCGCCCCCGCCCGCGCCATGGCGGCCGGGTTGGTGTAGACATCGCGCAGCAGCCAGCTTTCACCGCCGCTCAAGCTGCCACCGTCGCCGTACAGCGATTCGATAACGGCGTTGCAGGCCGCCGACGTGTCCTCGTAGAGCCAGTCGTTCCGGATCGAGCTGAAGTTCCAGTCCTTGTAGAAGTAGGGTTCCTCGCCCGCCAGCGTGGTGATGCCGGCGGTGAAGTTGAACTTGCCTTCCATGTTGGAGCGGAAGGTCACCTCGTGGCTGACCTGTTCGGATTGGAAGATGTAGTTGATGCGGCTGTCGTCAAACGTGCCGTTGCCGCCGCCGTCCAGCGCGCAGTAGCGGCTCGTCTGGCCAGCCGTCAGCTGTCCGCTCACCACCTTGGGATGGTCGAAAGGACAAACGCCCCCCCCCTCGCGCGGCAGTTGGTCGCCGTCGTTGGTGGTGTCGTTGATCACGTCCCGCCAACCGAAGCGGTAGTTCAGCTCCAACGTGTCCGTGAGCGCGAAGACCGCGTCGATGGAGGCGTTTTCGGCCGCACTGTCCATGGCGATGGGCGCGTTGAAGGCCACCTTCCACTGCAGGTCGTCCGGATCGCAGATGATGTTGAACTCGTCGCGCGTGCCGTCGTTGTTGATGTTGCCGCAGTTCGCCACCGCCGGCGCCACGTTGGCGCCGAAGAAGGGATTGCGCTGGCACACTTCCCGGCCGGTCTCCTCGTCCGTCACGCAGACGGGATTGCCTTCGGCGTCCAGGATGTATTCGTCGGTGGTGTTTCTGGCGCCAAGCGGCAGGGAAGCGCGCGGTGTGCCGGTGTCCCTCTGGTTGGAGTAGCGGGCGACGACGTCCCAGCGGTCGTTCTTCCAGCGCAGCGACGGCGCGAGGATGAGGCGATCCGGCACCGCGGCGTCCGGCCCGTTGGCGACGTTCTCGATCTCGCCGTCGCCGGTGGTCAGGCTGGCGGCCAGGCGGTAGCTGAAGCCGCTGTCCATGATCGGCCCGCCGAAAGCGATCGACCACTTTTGCGAGAATTGATCGGTGAATTCGGTGTTCACGCGCATGTCGAAGTCGTCGGTGGGTTTGCGCGTGTGGTAGTGGATGGAGCCGGCCATCGCCGCCCGTCCGCCGGTGGTGCCTTGCGGCCCGCGCGCCACTTCCACCCGCTCGACGTCGAACAAGCCGTCGGTGCCGTAGGTTTGGTCGGTCCAAACGCCGTCCACATACACCGCCACGGACGTGTCGCTGAAGAAGTTCACCGTGCGCTCGGAACCGATGCCGCGCATGTAGAAGTGGTCGTCTTCGTTCTTGCCACCGCCTTGGCTGCGGTTGCCCACCTGCAGGCCGGGCACCAGCACCTCCAAGTCGTCCGCGTTCTGCATGCCCAGCCGCTCGATGGTGGCTTGGCTGAATCCGGTGACCGTCATCGGCCGGTCGAGGACGTTGATCTCCCCGCGCTCGCCGGTGACGATCACCTCCTCCACATACCGCGCGTCCTCGTCCGGCTCGGTGCCGGTTTCGGCGACCGCGGGCGCGGCGACAGCGGCGCACGCCAGCGGGATCAGACTCCTCGGCTTGAACATGGCTCTCCCCCCTTCGGTTTGCTCGTTCAATGTCTGCGAACACCTTTTACTCGCTTGTTGCACACGGGTCAAGTCAAAGTCAACGTCCGCGCCAGCGACCGGGGCAGGGAGAAGGGGACATTTCTACTGTACGTTTACACCCTCTCCCCCTCTCCCCCCTTGCCGCTCTTGCCACGGCGCGTTGGCAACGCCATGATCGCGGAACTTCCACACGCACCGGGAGCGCGCGCCATGATGCTCGTCGAGCAGATCTGGACCGGCAACGCCTACCGCAACTTCAACTACCTCGTCGCCTGCTCGGAGACCGGCGAGGCGATGGCGATCGACCCGCTCGATCACCGCAAGTGCCTCGCGCGCGCCAAGGACAGGGGCTGGACGATCACGCAGGTGCTCAACACGCACGAGCACGGCGACCACACCGGCGGCAACGGGCCCGTGGTTGCGGCCACCGGCGCGCGCTTGTTGGCGCATGCCGGCGCCGGCGAGCGCATCGCGGATGTGGACGTGGGACTCGCCGCCGGCGACGTGGTGCGCGTCGGCCATTCGGTGGAGCTGCTCGCCCTCGACACGCCCGGACACACCATGAGCCACGTCTGCCTGCTCTCCAAGACCGATCAGCCCGCGCTGTTCAGCGGCGACACGCTGTTCAACGCCGGCGCCGGCAACTGTCACGGCGGCGGCCATCCGGAAGAGCTCTACAACACTTTCCGCGAGCAACTGGCCGCGTTGGCGGACGACACCCTTGTGTACCCCGGCCACGACTACATCACAAACAACCTCGCCTTCACGCTGGACCGCGAACCGGACAACAAAGCCGCCGCCGACTTGCTCGCCGAACTGGAGAGCAGCCACGATCCGCGGCAACCGCTTGTGACCACGCTGGCGCAGGAGAAAACCGTGAACACGTTTTTTCGCTTGGAAAGTCCGGCGGTGATCGCGCGGCTGCGCGAAGCGTTTCCGGATCTGCCGGACGCCCCAACACCGAAAGAGGTGTTCCTGCGTCTGCGCGAGCTGCGCAACAGCTGGTAGCGTGGTTGCCGGCGACGAACGTCCCGCGGTTGGTGCCCAGGGAGGGACTCGAACCCTCACGCCACAAGGACACTGGAACCTAAATCCAGCCCGTCTACCAGTTTCGGCACCTGGGCAGCAGGCGGCGCGACCACGCAATTGGGATCCCAACATGAGGTGGCTGCATGGCGCACGGCTGGCGTTAGCATAGCGCGATGTGACGCCCGGATGGTGAAAACAGGTAAACACAGGGGACTTAAAATCCCTCGGGGGCAACCCCATGCCGGTTCGACTCCGGCTCCGGGCACCAAGCAACACGCGATCTGGCGGTGCGCCCGCTACACCAAACCGTTGTCCTCATCGTCCCGCTTGGCCGCCGGCGCGCGTCGGGCCGGATCGCCTGCGCCGCCGCCGCCGGGCGTTTCCAGCACCAGCGTCGCTCCGGCCGGCACCAGGTCCTGGCCTTTGCCGGCAAGGGCGCGGCCGCCCTGCAGGTAGACGCGCCCCGGCCTCCCGTCGCCGCCACCGCGCCGCCCGCGCGCCGGATGATCGATGCGGTCGAACATCTTGGAGACCAGGAAGGGCGCCCCTTGCGCGTGGACGATCTCGATCACCTGCCCCAAGCCGCCGCGGAACTCGCCGTCGCCACCGGAGCCGACGCGGTATTCCCGCCGCTTGAAGACCAGCGGCGCGGTGACTTCGTTCACTTCAGTCGGCGTGGTGCGCACGCCGGACGGAAACGCCGTCGTGGACAGCCCGTCCTTGGCCACGCGCGCGCCCGTGCCGCCGTTGAAGATCGGGTTGATGACGAACGGCGCCGCCGAGACGTTGCCGCTTGCCGCGCCGGCGAGGCCGGCGGAGCGCAGCACCGGATTCCAAATGCAGGAAGCGCCTTCCGCGGGCACGACGCCGGGCAGCGCTTGGTCGAGACAGCCAAGCACGACGTCCGGTAGCATCTGACCCAAGGCGTGGCGGGCGGACACCGCGGCGGGAAACTCGGCGTTGAGAACGCACCCGGCGGGGGCGCTCACGGTCACCGGCGTGAGCGAGCCGGCGTTGTTCGGCACGTCGTTGCCGACCACGCAGCGCACGCCGAACGACGCGTACGCCTCGGTGTAGTTCAGCGGCACGTTGATGCCGTGGGACGACCGCCCGGAGCTGCCGGCGAAGTCGATGCCGATGCGGTCGCCGGCCACCGTCAACGCGCACGCGATGCGCACGGGTTCGTCGTAGCCGTCCACCTCCATGCTGTGCCGATACACGCCGTCCGGCACGGCGCGAATGTCGTCGGCCATCGCCCGCCGCGAGGCGTCGATAATCCACCGCCCCACGCCGTCGAGATCGGGCAGGTCGAATTCGCGCAGCGTGGCGAGCAGGCGCGCGCCGCCGCCGCGGTTGCAGGCGGCGAGCGAGTACACGTCCCCCTCCGCAACCACCGGATCGCGCACGTTGGCCTTGAGCACGTCCATCAACGCGGCGTTCAGGACGCCGCAGTCGAACAGTTTCATAATGGGGATGCGCAGCCCCTCCTCGAATACCTCCCGACCGTCCGGGCCGAAGCCGCGGCCGCCGACGTCCGCGATGTGGCTGGTGGCCGCGAACAGCGCCACCGGGCGGTCGCCCGCGAACACCGGCGTGACCACGGTGAAGTCGTTGAGGTGGCCGGTGGCGTCCCACGGATCGTTGGTGATCAACACATCGCCCGACCTGAGCTCGGCAAGCGGGTAGCGGACGAGGAACTTGCCGACGCTCGCCGCCATGGCGTTTACATGGCCGGGCGTGCCAGTGACGGCTTGGGCGAGCATCGCCCCGCGCGTGTCGAAGACGCCGGCGGAGAGGTCGCCGGCTTCGCGCACGACGGTGGAGAACGCGGTGCGCATGAGGGTTTGCGCCTGCTCCTCAACGATGGCGAGCAGGCGGTTCCACACCAGCTGGTCGCGAATGTCGCTCAACTCGGCCGCTCCACGAGGATGTTGCCGCGGTCATCCACCAACGCATGGCAACCGTCCGGCACCACCACCACCGTCTGGTCCTCCACGATGTTCGCCGGGCCGCGCACGCGGTCGCCCGGCACAAGCGCTGCGCGCTCCACGCGGCCCCGGCGACACGCCGCGCCGCCTTCGCCGCGGGCTGGCGGCGTGTTGCTCGGCGCATCCGCGACCGCGCAGCGGAGCGTCAGCGTCCAGCTCAGGATCTCCACATCCAAGCCCGGAATCAAGCGGCCGTAGAGCCGCTCGTAGGCCGCGTCGAACGCGGCGCGCAACGTCTCGGCGACAACGGCTTCGGGCACCTCCACCGCGATCTCGTAACCCTGGCCCACATAGCGCATGAACGCTTGCCGCGTCTCCTCGGGCGGCGCCGTCGTGATGGGCGCGATCACCGCGTGGGCTTCCGCGCACATCTCCTCCATCGCCGCCGCCACCGCCGCGCCGTCGAAGTCGCCAAGGCGCATGTAGCGGCTGCGCACCACTTCGTAGGCCACCGGCGCGGTGAGAAATCCCACGGCCGATCCAACGCCCGCCGACGGCGGCACCAGGACGCGCCGCGCACCCAGCTTGTCCATCAACCGAGCGGCGTGCAGCGGCGCGGCGCCGCCGAAGGCGATGAGCGTGCGCGCCGCCACGTCCTTGCCCCACTCCGCGGCGTGGGCGCGCACGGCGGCGGCCATGTTCTCGTCCACCACTTCGGCCGTCGCGGTGGCCGCTTCAAGCGCCGCGCCGCGCTCGCCGCGCCAAGGTCGCGCCACATCGCCGAGCAGCGCCGCGCGGGCGGCGCCGACGTCGAGCGCGATGGAACCCGCCGCGAACCGATCGGCGTGCAGGCGCCCGAGCACCAGATTGGCGTCCGTCACCGTGGCGCGCTCGCCGCCGCGCCCGTAGCAGGCCGGCCCCGGCGTGGAACCCGCGCTCTCGGGGCCCACTTGGATGCGCCCAAGCCGGTCCACGCCGGCGATGGAACCGCCGCCGGCGCCGATCTCCACCATCTCGATCACCGGAATGCGCACCGGCAGGCCGCTGCCCTTGCGAAAGCGGTAGCTGCGGTCCACCTCGAAGGCGCGCGAGTGTTGCGGTGCGCCATCGTCGATGAGGCAGATCTTCGCCGTGGTGCCGCCCATGTCCAACGAGACGACACGATCGAGCCCCAGTTCCGCGGCGATGCGCGCCGCCAAGATCACACCGCCGGCGGGGCCGGACTCCACCAAACGGATGGGAAATTCGCGCGCCGCCGCCACCGAGGTGAGGCCGCCGCCGGAGGTCATCATGAGAAACGGGCAGTCCATGCCGAGCGCGGCCAGGCGTTGCTGCAGATCCGCGAGGTAGCGGGACATGAGCGGTTTGACGTAGGCGTTCGCGCAGGCGGTGGAGAAGCGCTCGAACTCGCGGATCTCGGGACACACCTCGCTCGCCAAGGTGATGGCGAGGTCCGGCAGCGCGTCTTGCAGCACGTCGCGCACGAGGCGTTCGTGGGCCGGGTTGGCGTAGCCGTGCAAGAAGCCCACCGCCACGCTCTCGATGCCGTGCGCGGCCAACGTCGGCGCCAACGTCCGCACGGCGTCCGCCGGCAGCGGCGTCAGCACCTCCCCGGCCGCGTTCATGCGCTCGGGCACGGTGAGGCGCCACCGGCGCGGCACCAAGGGCGCCGGCCGGTCGATGTTCACGTCGTACTGTTCGAAGCGGTTCTCCAGCGCCATTTCCAGCACGTCGCGGTGCCCTTCGGTGGTGACGAGGGCGGTGCGCGCGCCGCGTCGTTCGATGAGGGCGTTGGTGGCCAAGGTGGTGCCGTGCAGCAACACGCCGACGTCGCTCGGGTGCCGGCCCGCCGCGCGCAACACCTGCCGCAAACCCAGCACCACGCCGGCGGCCGGTTCGGCGGCGGTGGTGAGCACCTTGGTGGTGACCTGGGCGTCGCCGCTGTGTAGAACGACGTCTGTGAACGTGCCGCCGATGTCCACGGCGACGCGATCCGTTCTCCGCTCGCGCTGCGGCGTTGCCGGATTCGCGGCGCGTTGGTTGGACTCCCGGGGCACTTTCGGCTCTCTCGCCTTCGCCGCGGTCACGGGCCCAGATCGCGCACGACGCGGAAGCCGGAGTTGGCGTCCCGATAGCCGGCGGCGCGCCAATTGCGCACCGCCGAGCGCACATCCTTGGGAGCGTTGCTCCACGACCCGCCCCGCTGCACGCGCTTGTCGCAGTCGCCTTCGCGCCACGCGCCGCCATCGGCGGGCGCCCCGGCGTAGGAGTCGTTCCAGCAGTCGGCCACCCACTCCCACACGTTGCCGTGAACGTCGTGCAAGCCGAAGGCGTTAGCGCGCAGCGAGGCGACGCCAAGCGTCCGCTGGCGGAAGACGCCGCCCACGCCGTCGCCGTAGGCGAAGGTGCCGTCGTAGTTCGCTTGCGACGGAGCGATGGTGGGCCCCGTGTGGAACGGCGTCGCGGTTCCGGCGCGCGCTAGGAACTCCCACTCCGCCTCGCTCGGCAGCCGGTAGTTGGCGCCGGTCCGGCGCGCCAGCCACCCGCCGTAGGATTCCGCGTCTTCGCGGCTGACGTTGATCACCGGGCGGTTGCCGCGCCCCCAACCGGCATCGGCTGGGCGGTGGCCGCCGCAGCCGCCCCCCGCCAAGCAGGCGTCCCACTGCGCGAAGGTCACCTCGGCCACGCCGGCGGCGAACGGCGCCGAGAGGGTCACCGTCCGCACGGGGCCTTCGTCCGCGTAGCGCTCTTGCTCTTTGGGCGGCGAACCCATCGCGAAGGAACCGGCCGGCGCCACCACCATTTCCGGACATGCGGCGCACTCCCGGAACCTGCGTCCGGGCTGCAACGCCGCGGCCGGCAAGTCCCAGACGCTGCCGGACCGCGTGGTCTGCAACGCGTCCGGGGTGGAACACCCCCAAACCCGCGCCACGCAATCGCTGCGGCCGCCGCCGCGGACGCGGCAGTGGTGGAGCGCTTGCTCGCGCATTTGGGCGACGCCCGCCCCCCACGCGCTGCCAAACGCCTCCGGATCGCCGCGCGCGTCCGCGGCGAAGGCGGCGCAGGTGTCTTGGAAGCGCAACCGCACCGCGCAGTCGCCGGCGCCGCGCCGCGCCCGGCAGGCGCGCAACGCGGCGTTCGCCGCGCCGGTGGGTTTGGCGAAGCCTTGCGCCCAACCCCAAGCGCCGCTGCCGGTGTCGATGGCGAACGCGCCGTGGCGGCTGGGCATGGTCTGCGCCACAAGCGCGCCCGTCGCCAACAGCGCAAGCACCAGCGTCGCGCGCCGCACGTTGCTTCCGCACAGCAGCGACGGATGCCTCGGCCTTCGCCCCAAGCCGCTGCCTTGTGAATCCCGCGGTCTTACGCCGAGAACCCCTCCTCGCTGATGGGCAGCGTGCGCACGCGGTGTCCGGTGGCGGCGAAGATGGCGTTGCACACCGCCGGCGCGAGGGGCGGCAGCGCCGGTTCGCCGAGCCCCGTCGGGTCGTGGTCGCTGGCGACGAAATGCACTTCCACTTCCGGCGTCGCCGGCATTCTGAGCAGCGGGTAGGTGTCGAAGTTGGTCTGCTGAACGCGCCCGTTCTCGAAGGTGACGGCTTGACCGAGCATCGTCGAGAGGCCATCCACCACGGATCCCTGCACTTGGTTTTCCGCGCCGCTCAGGTTGACGATGGGCCCCACGTCCGCCGCCACGGTCACTTTGTGAACGGTGAGTTTTCGCTCCGCGCTCACGCTCACATCCGCCACCTCCGCGATGTGGCCGGCGTGGCTGAAGTAGAACGCCAGGCCAAGGCCGCGGCCCGGCGGCAGCTTTCGCCCCCAACCCGCCTTGCGCGCCGCCAATTTCACAACGCCGGCGGCGCGGCCGGTGTGCAGCGCCCGCGGATTGCCGGGCTGCAACGAGCGCGCCTCGCCGAGCACCTCCAACAACACCTCCAAGTGGTCGCGGCCGGCGGCCACCGCCAGCTCGTGCAGGAAGCTCTGCACCACGAAGCCGAACACGTTGGAACCGGGCGCCCGCCACGCCGCGCAACGGTTCTTCCACGGCAAGGCGGTCTGCTCGTAGCGCACGTTGTCCACCAAACCGGCGGGAAAGACGCCGGGGCCGAGGCCGCCGCCGCTCACCGGACGGCGTCCGTCGTTGGTAAAGGTGACGAAGTGGTCGCGCCACGCGGCAACCCGGCCCTCGCCGTCGAGGGCGCCTTGCATTTGATGGAAGCCGCCGGCGCGGTACAGGTCGAATTCCATGTCGTCCTCGCGCGTCCACAACAGCTTCACCGGCACGCCGGCGCGTTTGGCGATGGCCGCCGCTTCGCACAGGAAGTCGTTGTAGAGGCGGCGCCCGAAACCGCCGCCGCAGCGCGTTTGGTGCAACGTGATCTTGTTCGGGCCGATGCCGAGCACGCGCGCCGCATCGCCGATGGCGCTGCCGGGCGTCTGGGTTGGCGCCCACACTTCCAACGCGCCGTCGCGGAAACTCGCCGTGCAGTTTTGCGGCTCCAACTGCGCGTGGCTCACGAAACGGTATTGGTAGAAGGCGTCGATGCGTTGCGAAGCGGTCGCGAAAGCCGCGTCCACATCGCCTTGGTTCACCACCTGCGGGCCGCGCTCGCCGCGCAAGCGCTCGGCTTCCTCGGCCGCCGCGGACCAACTGTCCTTGCCGGCGTCCCTCTCGTCCCACTGCACCTTGAGCGCTCGTTTGGCGCGGATGGCGGCCCAAGTGTTGTCGGCGACGATGGCCACCCCCGGCAGCAACTGCCCGGCGTTGCCGTTGCCTTCCAACACGAAGGCGTCCACCACGCCGGGCAGCGCCTTGACCTCCTCCAGATTCGCGGATTGGACTTTGCCGCCGATGGCCGGGCACTTGGTGTAGGTGGCGTGCTTCATGCCGGGAACCGCTTGATCGATGCCGAACAGCGGCTGGCCGCGCACCAGCGCTTCGTTGTCCACACCCGTCACGCGCGTGCCAAGCAGCCGCCACTGGGGGCGAGGTTTCAAGGGCAGCGAATTGGCGTCCGGCACCGGCAGGGCGGCCGCGTCCGCGGCAAGGTCCGTGTACGCCAATCGCTTGCCCGTCGCTGCATGGATCACTTGGCTGTCGCGGGTGGAGAGCTCGGCGGCCGGCACCCCGAGCCGCGCCGCGGCGGCCGCCACCAGCATGGCCCGGCCGGTGGCCCCGGCGCGGCGCAACGGCGTCCAGTTCATGGGCACGGACATCGAGCCGCCGGCGAATTGCATGCCGTAGGCGTCCCGGTCGATGGGCGCTTGCGCCACCTCGACGTCTTCCCAAGCGACATCGAGTTCCTCGGCCACGATCATCGGCAGCGACGTCTTCACGCCTTGGCCGATCTCCGGGTTCTTGGCGTACAGGCGAATGCCGCTCGCGTCGATGCGCAGGTAGCCATTGGGTTGCAACTGCGCGTCCGCCGCTTGCTTGGCCGCCGCCCTCGGCAAAGAGAAGGAGAGCATCAAGCCGCCGCCAACCAGGCCGGTGAGCTTGAGGAACTGGCGGCGATCCACCTTGGCGATGCGCAACGCGCCGGCCGGTCGGCCGCCGCTGACGACCTCGTCGGCGGTCTCGATGATGCCCGCGTAGCTCAAGGTGCTCATGTTCGGTTCTCCTTGCTGTTGGCGGCGGCCGCTTTCACCGCTTGGCGGATGCGCAGGTAGGTGCCGCAGCGGCAAATGTTGGGCGCCATGGCCGCGTCGATGTCCGCGTCGGTGGGCTCGGGGTTGCTCCGCAGCAGCGCTTCGGCGGCCATGATCTGACCGGATTGGCAATAGCCGCATTGCGCCACGTCCAAGTCCACCCACGCCTGCTGCACGGGCGTCAGGTCGCCGTTCGCGGCGGCCAGCCCCTCGATGGTGGTGACCTCGCCGGACACCGAAGCCGCCGGATACGAACACGAACGCACCGGAGCGCCGTCGACGTGTACCGTGCAGGCGCCGCACTGGCTGATTCCGCAGCCGTATTTGGCGCCCACCAAACCGAGTTCGTCGCGCAGCACCCACAAGAGCGGCGTTTTCGCATCGACGCCTTCGAGCGTGTGCTGGCGGCCATTCACCCGCAATCGCAACATCGCCACAGATCCTCCCGCCTGATGGCGCAGCTATGGAATTGGCTGCATCGTACCTTGAACGTGCGGTGTTTGGGGACGCCGTCGGCGCGGACGGTTCATGCGGTCGGTCCATGTGGACTGCGCCCAACCTAACCTGACCTTCGAGCAGGCGCTCCTTCGCCGTCGGACAGTCCGTCTCGTTCAACGCGCTTCAACGCGCTTCAGCGCGCGGCTTGCGTTCCCACAGCGCACGCGGTCGGGTAGAATCCGCGCCCTTTCGTCCATGGAGGTCGCCCGCAGGTGGTCACGATTCGATTGGCGCGTCACGGTGCCAAGAACAAACCCTTCTACCACATCACGGTTGCGGAGAACTCCGCGCCGCGCGACGGTCGCTTCATTGAGCGCATTGGGTTCTACAACCCCGTGGCGAAAGGCCAAGAGCCGGCGTTGCGCGTGGACTTGGCGCGGGCGGATCATTGGCTGCGCGTCGGCGCCCGGCCCACCGAGCGGGTGCGGCAGCTGGTCGCCAAGTCGCGCAAGGAAGCGCAGGCCGGTGTGGAAAACCAAGAAACTGGCAACGCCGCGGTCGGCGCGGCCGCGACGCCCAGCGAAAAGCCGGCCGCCGCTTGAGCGGTGTCCGACGCGGTGGTGGTCGTGGGGGCGGTTGGCGCGCCGTTCGGCGTCAGAGGTTGGGTGCATGTGCGGTCTTTCACCGAACCACCGGAAAATCTGCTTGCATACGAACCGTGGCAAATCGGCCCACCGTCCGCATGGCGCGTCGTGAGGGCGACTGCACGGCCGCACGGCCAAGGCTTCGTCGCGCGCATCGACGAGACGGCGGACCGCGATGCCGCGAGCGCGTTGCGCGGCCGGCGAATCGGCGTTGCGGCGCAGTTGCTGCCGCAGCCGGACGCTGGGGAACACTATTGGCGGGACTTGGTGGGCAAGCGCGTGGTGCCCCTGCAACACGATGGCGCTCCACCGCAATGTCTCGGCGTTGTGGCCCGCGTGTTCGCAACGCCGGCGCACGCTGTGCTGGTGGTGGTGGACGGCAACCGCGAACGGTTGATTCCCTTCGTCCGGCAGGTCGTCGTGAATGTGGACGAGCGCGCCGGCCGCTTGGTGGTGGATTGGAACCCCGCGTGGGAATGACCACCGCGCGCAAAGAGGGGAGCCTGTTCAACGCCGCGTTGGTGAGTTTGTTTCCCGCGCTCGCGGAGGCGGCCTTGGCGGTGGGCGTGCTGGGCCGGGCGGTGCGCGACCGGCGCCTCGCTTGCGCCTTGATCAACCCTCGCGACCACGGAGTCGACGACCGCAAGACCGTGGACGACCGCCCCTTCGGCGGCGGCCCCGGCATGGTGATGATGGTGGCGCCGATGCGCCAGGCGGTGCGGGCGGCCCGTGCCCACGCGCCCGCGGCGGCGCCGGTCATCCTGCTCTCGCCGCAAGGCGAGAAGTTCGATCAGCGCATGGCGGCCGAGCTGGCCGCCACGCCGGGGTTCATTCTGGTGGCGGCGCGCTACGAAGGGGTGGACGAGCGCTTCGTCGCCACCGAAGTGGATCGCGAACTGTCCATTGGCGATTTCGTCTTGTCCGGCGGCGAACTGGCGGCGTTGGTGGTGCTCGACGCGGTGGCGCGGCTGTTGCCGGGAACCTTGGGCAACCCGGCGTCCGCGGACGCCGAGTCGCACACGGACGGCTTGCTCGATCATCCCCAATACACCCGCCCGGAGACCAGCTTCGGGTTGCCCGCGCCGCCGGTGTTGCTGTCTGGCGACCACGGCGCGGTGGCGCGCTGGCGCCGGCGCGAAGCGCTGGCGCGAACTTGGCGGCGGCGACCCGACCTGCTGCTCGACCGCCCCCTCGCCGCCGCCGACCGTGCGCTCTTGGCGGAGTGTTTCGCCGCCGATGGCGAAGAGGTTTGATTCAGTACGGACACGCAAACGTTCGCCGATCGCGGGCCGGTGGGCCGCGCATCGTCGCCTTGGGAAAACGGAGAGAGGAATATGCACGCCAACACGCACATTGAGGAACTCGAGCGGCGTCAGCGCAAAAGCGACGTGCCGTCGTTCGCGCCAGGCGACACCGTGGTTGTGCAAGTGCGCGTCCGCGAGGGCAGCCGGGAACGCCTGCAGGCATTCGAGGGCGTGGTCATCGGCAAACGCAACCGCGGCCTCAATTCGGCATTCACGGTGCGCAAGATGTCCCACGGCGTCGGCGTGGAACGAACTTTTCAGACGCACAGTCCCCTGATCGCGGACATCCACGTCAAGCGGCGGGGCGATGTGCGCAAAGCAAAGCTGTACTACCTGCGCGAACGGCGGGGCCGGGCAGCGCGGATACGGGAAAAGGTCTAGGCGCGCCCTAACGGGCGCGTTCGAGTTTGCTGCGCAAACTCCTGCCCGCCGCACGGGTTGAAGGCGCGCCTGCGGGGCACCGGCTGAATAGGCAGGAAAGATCACGACTCACCCCACAGGGCGCGGGTCGCGGCGCAGCGGGATCCGGTCGGCAAAGCCAAGTACCAGTCGCTGCGGCAACGCGGCCACGGCCATGCCCGGGCGCTGCGCTCGGTCGCGGACCGGCTGCTCAACATCGCCTGCGCCATGCTCCGCGACGGCAGCATCTTCGATCCCCAGCGGTCACGCGGACGCGCTCCGCACGCGGGTCGAAGAGGTCGCGGGCTGAGGGTGCATCTCCACCGTGTCAACGCAGCCAGTGGGACTGAATAAAGTGCAAAATCACCCCTTGCAAAAGGGGGCGCGTCCAGGGCAATCGCATTTGGATTAGGCAGGGCGGCACGGAGAGCGGGGATGGTGCAGAATAGGCGTTTCGATCCAAGGAGGGAGAGACGGAATGCGGGAACTTCTGTTTGTTTTTCAAGAAGTTGAGGACCCCAGGCGAGGCAACGCGAAGCGCCACGACCTGCACGAGATGCTGGTGATCGCGCTGCTGTCGATGCTCACGGGCGGACGCACATGCGTCGAGATGGAGGACTACGGATGCGCCGCGGAGCGGTGGCTGCGGACGTTTCTGGCGCTGAGGAACGGGATTCCGAGCCACGACACGTTCTCGCGGCTGTTCGGACTGTTGAACCCGGCGGGTCTTCAGACGGCGCTGCTGCGCCTGGCGCAGGACTGGGCGGACCGGCTCGGCGGCGTGATCGCGGTGGACGGCAAGGTGCTGAGGCGGTCGTTCGAGGACGCTTCGGAGCGGTCGCCGACGCACCTTCCGCAGGCGTTCGCGGCGGAGTCGAAGCTGACGCTGGCGCAGCTGGAGGTGGACGGCAAGTCGAACGAGATCCCGGCGCTGCCGAAGCTGCTGGATCTGGTGGACGTGAGGGGGCGGACGGTGACGGCGGACGCGCTGCATGCGCAGCGCGGGACGGCGGCGGCGATCGTGGCCAAGGGCGGCGACTACGCGCTGGCGCTGAAGGGCAACCAGGGGACGCTGCGCGAGGACGTGGAGGAGTATCTGAACAATCCGCCGGCGCATCCGCAAGCGCGAGTAGGCGCGGGACTCCAAATGCGATTGCCCTGGGGCGCGTCAGGTTTGAGCGGCATCTTGGAACAAGATCGGGTACCGTTGGGGTGTTGGGCGGGTAACCAACAAGGGGAAAACCATGTTGAACATGAAGGCGTGGCTTGACTGGTTTGCCGACGACGTGCCGCGCCGGTGGCGGGTTGAAAACGCGGCAGTAGTCCTGTTTTTCTTGGCCTGCAGTGCCGGATGGCTGACGATCGGCTTTCCGCATGGTGATTTTTTGCTGTTCCTCTTCGGCGCGTGGATCGGCCACGAAATCACTCAAGCGGTTTGGGTCAGGCGGTGGAGGCGAGACAACCGTGCGACTGACGACGGTTAAAGCGTGGCGTGTTCCGCCAAGCAACGGGAGCCTTCGGGTTCCCGTTGTCTTATCTGCGCAAACGCCCTGCCTGCGGCCACCGCCCGCGCTGGACTGAGGGTGGCCAGCTTGCCAGGGGAAAAGATCCGAAGGGGAGGACTATCCCGCTGACAAGCTGGCTTGGTCCAGCTCGGTGAGAGGCAACCGGTTGCTGAACAACCCGCGCCGACCAACCGGCGACGGGTTGAAGTTGAGTAGCAGATTTCGTGCCAAACCTGCCGGATCCCGCCGCCTGTTTCCCGCCCCGCCCGAAAAAACCAACCCTCGCCAACCGCGACGCGCCCAACTGCGCTAAGATGCGCTGGCAGTCCACGGAAGGACGATCGCATGGGCCAACCGCCGCCAACGCAAGAGACGAACCAAAACGGTGCGTCGACGGAGTCCATTGCCCAACGTGCGGGCGCGTTCCCGGCAATCGACGCGCATCTGGACCACCTTTGGCTTGAGCGGGGCTTGAGCCGCGCCACGCTCGCCGCCTATCGGCACGATTTGGCGGCGCTTGCGGCGTGGCTGAAGCGCGACATCGTCACCGCCACCGAGGCGGATCTGCATGCGTTCTTGGCCGCTCGCCTCGGGGCCCGCCGCTCGCCACGCACGGCGGCCCGGTTTCTCGCCGCGGCGAGGAGTTTCTACCGCCGCGCCGTGGAGACCGGCGCCATTGCGCGGGACCCCACCGCGAACCTGCCGAGCCCGCTGCTTGGCCGGCCGTTGCCGGGGTCGCTTTCGGAAGACGAGGTGGAACGCCTGCTGCGGGCGCCGCGCGGCGACGACCCCGCAGGCGCTCCCGGAGAGTATCGGGATCGGGTGATGCTGGAGCTGCTGTACGCCACCGGCTTGCGCGTCAGCGAGCTGGTTTCGCTAACCGTCGCCGCGTTGAACACGCGGCGCGGCACCGTGCAGGTGGTGGGCAAAGGCGCCAAGGAACGTCTCGTGCCCGTGGGGGAGGTGGCGCTTGCTTGGCTGGCCCGCTACCTGGTCGAAGGCCGGCCGCGCATCCTCAAAGGCCGGGCGTGCGAAGCGCTGTTTCCGAGCAATCGCGGCCGCGCCATGACGCGCCAGACCTTTTGGCATGCCATCAAGCGCTACGCGGTCGTCGCCGGCATCGACCGCGAGATCTCGCCGCACACGCTTCGCCACGCCTTCGCCACGCATCTGGTCAACCACGGCGCGGACCTGCGCGCCGTGCAACTCATGCTCGGCCACGCGGATTTGTCCACCACGCAGATATATACTCACGTCGCCCGCGATCGCTTGAAGCGGTTGCACGCGGAGCACCATCCGCGCGGCTGATCCGCAACCGACAGGTACGCCAATGCCCAAGCCCCCCGCCGCACATCCGTTCCGAGCAACTCCTGCGGGCGACACGCCGCCCGCAGGCGCTGTGCCGCCCGCGCGCAGCGCCGGGGAACGCGCGATGCCGTCGACCGCGGCCCGCCCCTTCGCTTGCGCCTTGTTCGCCACCTTGGCCGCAGCCGCCGCAAGCGCGGCGGCGGGCGAGGCGAACCCCGCCGCCAAGGTCACCGAGTGTTTGGCGGAGCTCGACATCGTCGCGCTGCACGTCGAAGCGTCTCCGGTCGCCGGCTTGTACGAAGTGGAAGCCGAAGGCGGCAACTACCTGCACGTCGCCGCGGACTGCCGCCACCTCCTCGTCGGCGACCTGTGGGAGAAGCGGGGCGACCAGGTGATCTCCCTGACGGGCGCCAAGCGCACGGCCAAACAACGCACGCGCCTGCGCCAAGCCGTGGCCGAGGTGCCGGCGTCCGAGATGATCATCTTCGAACCGGCGAACGACACCCGCGCCGTGGTGTCCGTCTTCACGGACACGGACTGCGGCTACTGCCGCAAACTGCATGCCGCCATGGACGACTACCACGCTCTCGGCATCGAGGTGCGCTATCTCGCCTTCCCCCGCGCCGGCGTCAACTCCGGCACCTACGACAAGATGGTCTCGGCATGGTGCGCGGAGGATCCGAAGGCGGCGCTGACGGCGCTGAAGCGCGGCGAGGGCATTCCTTCTCGAACCTGCGCCCACCCGGTCGGCAAACAGCACGCCATCGCGCAGGACGTGGGGCTCACCGGCACGCCGGCCCTCGTGCTCGAAGACGGCACGCTGCTGCCCGGCTTCCTGGAGGCGGATGCGCTCGCGGCGCGAATAGGTCTGTAGACCGCACGCCATGCTTCTGCCATGAACCCGCGGCCATTGCGGGTCGGCTTGGCCGGCCTTGGCACGGTCGGCGCCGGCGTCGTGCGCTTGCTGGCGCGGAACCGAGACCTGCTGACGGAGCGCGCGGGCCGCTCCATCGAGCTGGCGCGAGTGGCCAGCCGCACACGCAAGCCGGACGTCGACTTGGGCGGAGCGACGTTCAGCACGGACTTGGCGTCTTTGACCACCGCCCCGGTGGATGCCGTGGTGGAGTTGATCGGCGGCGAGCGCGACGCCGGCGCGCTGGTGGAGGCGAGCTTGAACTCCGGGCGCACGGTGGTGACGGCCAACAAGGCGCTCTTGGCCGCGCGCGGCAACGGCCTCTTCGCGTTGGCGCGGCAAAACGGCTTGCCTTTCGGCTACGAGGCGTCGGTGGCCGGTGGCATTCCCATCGTCCAAACCCTGCACGCCGGCCTTGCCGCGAACCGGTTGGAGCTGCTCGTGGGCATTGTCAACGGCACCTCCAACCACATCCTCACGGCGATGGAGAACGACGGACAGGATTTCGCCGCCGCCCTTGCCGAAGCCCAACGCCTCGGCTACGCGGAGGCCGATCCCGCCTTTGACGTGGAAGGCTTGGACGCCGCGCAGAAACTGGCGGTGCTGTCGGCGGCGGCCTTCGACACGGACATCGACTTCGGCGGCGTACACGTGGAGGGTATCGCCGGCGTGGATGTGGAGGACATGCGCTACGCCCGCGAACTCGGCTTCGCCGTCAAGCACTTGGCCATCGCCCGCCGGCGCGCGGATGGCGTGGAGGCCCGCGTCCACTTGGCGCTGGTGCCGGAGCACCAGCTGCTTGCCAAGGTGTCCGGCGTGATGAACGCGGTGCTGGCGCGCGGAGACGCCGTGGGCTCGACCATGCACATCGGCCCGGGCGCCGGCGGCATGGAGACGGCGTCGGCGGTGGTGGCGGACCTGGTGGCTTTGGCGCGCGGCGATCTTCCCGTGCCGAGAACCGCCGGGACGCGGCTGCCGGCGCTGGGCGTCGGCAGCTTGGCGTGCGCGCACTACTTGAAGATACCCGCCGTCGATCAACCCGGCGTGTTCGCCGAAGTGGCGGATGTGCTGAGCCACCACGCCATTTCCATTGAAGCCGTCATTCAACGTCCGCAGGCCGATCGTGCCGCCGCCGCGCCGTGGGTGCCCATCGTGATCCTCACCAACGAAGTGGCCGAGCGGGTGGTCGACGCCGCCGTTGCCGCGCTCGGCCGGCTGGCCGGCGTGCAGGGCGCCATCACGCGCATTCGCGTGGCCGATTTGTAGCTGCCGCGGGGCGACGCCTTGCTGATTGAAACCCGTCCCAAACGCCCCGCCAATCTCGGCGCGCAGTTGCCGCCTTTCCTGCGCGAGGTGCTGGCGGCGCGCGGCGTCACCGAGGCGGAGGACCTTCGTTTGCCGCTTGCCGCGCTTGTTCCGCCCACGGCGCTGCCGGACATCGATGTCGCCGCCGAGCGGCTCGCCGCGGCGGTGGTCGGGGACGAGCGCGTGGTCATCGCCGGCGACTTCGATGCCGACGGCGCCACCGCCTCCGCGCTGTGCGTCTCCTTGTTGCGCGCGTTCGGCGCCGCGCGGGTGGACTACCGCGTGCCCAATCGTTTCGAGTACGGCTACGGTCTCACGCCGGAGTTCGCGCGCGTCTTGCTGTCCGAACAGCCGGACGTCATCGTCACGGTGGACAACGGCACCTCGAGCTTGGAAGGCGTGGCCTTGGCGCGCACCGCCGGCGTGGACGTGATCGTCACCGATCACCACCTGCCGGGCGACTCGCTGCCGCAGGCGCGCGCCGTGGTGAATCCGAACTTGAAGGACGCGCGCTTCCCGAGCCGCAACCTCGCCGGCGTCGGCGTCGCCTACTACGTGATGAGCGCCGTGCGGCAGGCGCTGCGCGCTGCCGGCCACTTCGCATCGCGCGGCATCCCGGTGCCCAACTTGGCGGATTGGCTGGATCTGGTGGCCATCGGCACGGTGGCGGATGTGGTGCCGTTGGACCGCAACAACCGCATTCTGGTACACCAGGGGTTGCGCCGCATGCGCCGCGGAATGGCGCGCCCCGGCGTTCAAGCGCTGGTGGAAGCGGCCGGCAAGGCCGCTTCCAAGCTCTCCGCCGCGGACCTCGGTTTCGCCGTCGCGCCGCGCTTGAACGCCGCCGGCCGGCTCGAAGACATGGCCATCGGCATCCGCTGCCTGTTGGCGACGGAGCCGGCCGAAGCGCGGCGTTTGGCGGCGCGCCTGACCGAACTCAACGCCTTGCGACGCGAAATCGAGGCCGGCATGAACGAAGACGCCGCCCACCTGGTGGAAACCACCGACGTTGGCGACGACAAAGCGCTCTGCCTGTACGAAGCCCACTGGCACCAAGGCGTGGTGGGCATCGTGGCCGGGCGCATGCGGGAACGCTACCACCGTCCGGTGATCGCCTTCGCGGACGCCGGCGCGGCGGCGCCGGACGAGCTCAAAGGTTCCGCCCGCTCCATTCCCGGCCTGCACATACGCGACGCCATCGCCGACTGCGCGGCGCGGCATCCCGGCTTGGTCGGCAAGTTCGGCGGGCATGCGGCGGCGGCGGGCTTGAGCCTGCGGCGCGGCCACCTGCCACGATTTCGGCGCGCCTTCAACGACGCCGTGGCGGCGCGCGTGAGCGAGCGCGATCTGGCCGGGGTGGTCGTCACCGACGGCGAGCTCGCCGCCGCGGACCGCACCGTGGACAACGCGCGCCTCGTCGCCGCCGCGGGGCCGTGGGGGAACGGCTTTCCGGAACCCACGTTCCACGGCGAGTTCGAAGTGGTCAACGAGCGGGTGGTTGGCGAGCGCCACCTCAGGATCGTTCTCAAGGGGGACGGCCGCGTCACCGACGCCATCGCGTTCAATCAAGCGCCGCTGGGCGCCCAGCGGGCGCGGGCGGTGTACCGGCTGGGTCTCAACGACTTTGGCGACGCCGAAACCCTGCAGCTGCAAGTGGACAAAATCGAAGCCTGCTGACGCCGCGCCCCGCCGGGCGCGCGCCGGGCGGGCGTCTCGACGGACCCAAACGCGGCCTTATACTGCCGCCACTGCGTACGGGCGGCAGGTGCGGCCAATGCTGAGATTCGCCGAGGAGGTTGTGCTCCTCCTCTTGCAAGACACCGGCGGGCGTTTCGCGCGCGTGCCCGACGCGGCGCTGCGCTACGCGCTCGCCGGCGGCGTGTTGATGGACTTGGCGCTGGACAACCGCGTTGACACGGACCTGCGCAAGCTCGTCCTCGTCGACGCGACGCCCACGGGCGATCCGCTGCTCGATCCGTCCCTTGCCGAAATCGCCGCCGCCGAAGGGGTACACGACGCCCGCCACTGGGTGGAACGCCTGGTCGAACGCGCTGCCGACATTCGCCGCGCGGCCCTCGCCCGCCTGGTCGAGCGCGGCATTTTGGAACGCCGCGCCGACCGTTTCCTGTGGGTGTTCCGCGCGCGGCGCTATCCGGTGGTGGACGGCGAAGCCGAACGCGAGGTGAAGCTGCGCGTGTTCGACGTGTTGTTCGGCGACGACCTGCCCGGTCCGCGCGACGTGGTGCTCATCTGCCTGGCGGACGCCTGCGGCCTGTTTCGCGCCCTGCTTAGCGAGGAGCAACTCGCCGCGACGCAGCCCCGGCTGCGGCAAGTTCGGAAAATGGACTTGATTGGCCAAGCGGTCGCCGCGGCGGTCTCCGATGCGGACCGAGACAACGAGGAGCGTTTGCGGTTCCTGATGGCGCAGTCCGCCCCGCCCCTACCGTAGGCGCCACTCGAGACCCGCGGAAACGCTCCAGGAACCGAAACCGCCCGCATCGATGTCGTAGCGCACCGGCGCGCCGCCCGGCGCCACCGTGGATGCGTGATCGCGCAACGTGTTCCAGCGGTTGCCGGCGGCGGAGAAATCCCGCAAAGCGTCCGCGTAGCGCAATTTCAGGTTCAAGGAGCGGTTCTCGCCAAGGCGATAGCGGGCGCCCACCATGACTTGGGCGCCGAGCAGCGTGTCCGCAAGGGTCGCGTCCGCCCGGGAGGTGGTGCCGGCGGCGTTGGGGTTGCGCCCGAGCGCGATCAAGGCGTTCGCGTCGCCGGTGCGCACTGAGGTGGCGGCGTAGTCGAGCGCCACGCGCAGCGCGCCGAGGCCGGCGCCGACATACGGCGTCCACTTGTCGCCGGCGGCAGGCCGAAACGCCCAATACACGTTCGCGAACAGGCCGTCCACGCGCGCGGCGTCCGCCGCCTCCTCGCGGCGAACGAACTCCTGCTGCTTGGGATCCCCCGGCACCACCAGCGAAGCCGTCGCGCCGCTTTGCCGGCGGTGGAAGTACTCGACCTCCATGCGCAGGCGCCGGCGCGCGACGCCGAGGCCGACGCCCGCCAAGAGGCCGGCGTCCAAGCCGATGTCGTTGGCGCTCGCCGGCAACGCCCGCGGCGTACACTGCCCCGCGGGCAGCGGCACGTCGTCCACGCCGTCGCCGTCGAAATCGTGGCCGCCGAGCCATTGATCGCAGTTGGTGGGGACGCCGTGGTTCGTGCGCGTCAGCGAGAGACTGTTGGGCGTCCACGCGCCGGCGTGTGCGCTCAGGTACACGCCGTCGGCCGCGTGACCGTGGAAGGGTGCCGCGATGGCGCAACAGAGGGCCCAAGCGGCGAGCCGGGCGGACATGCTCTTTTCCGCGCCGCTTCCCGCGCCGCGGGCGAGCACGTCCCATCGCCTCAATCGGGTGCTTGCGTTTGCCAAGCGGCTTCTCCAATCCCACGCACGGTCGCTAGAGTGGACGAGTGTACGCCGTGCCCTATCCGCCGTGAAGTGCGTTAGACTCAACGCCACATCCGCGGCGCATCGACCGCGGCAGGCACTAAAGCAACTTGACCTAGTTGAGGGGGAACACAAATGGCCGCAAGAGATGTCGTAGTGATCGACAGCGTCCGCACCGGACTCGCCAAGTCCCACCGGGGCAGCTTCAATCTGACCCGCTCGGACGACATGCTGGCGCATTGCATCGACGCGCTGCTGGAGCGCAATCCGAACGTCGCGCCGGACGAAGTGGAGGATGTCGTGGTCGGCGCCGCCAACCACACCGGCGAGCAAGACGGCAATCTGGCGCGTCTCGCCGTGGTGCTGTCGAAGCTGCCCATCACCACCGCCGGCATGACCATCAATCGGTTCTGTTCGTCGGGCCTGCAGTCCATCGCCATCGCGTCCAATCAAATCGCCTCCGGGCAAACCGAGATCGCCATGGCCGGGGGCGTGGATTCCATCTCCGGCGCCACGCGGTCGCCGCGCGGGCGCTCGGACACGCGCAATCCCAAGCTGGTGGAGGAGAAACCCGCCATCTTCATGGCCATGGGCAACACCGCCGAGGTGGTGGCGCGGCGCTATCAAGTGACGCGCGAGATGCAGGACGAGTACGCCCTGCAAAGCCAGCTGCGCTACGCCAACGCGCAGACCGCGGGGCTGATCAGCGAAGAGATCGTGCCGATGACGGTCACCATGAAAAAGGTGGACAAGCAAACCGGCGAGGAGAGCTTCGCGGAAGTGACCGTGGATCGCGACGAGTGCAACCGCCCGAACACCACCATCCAGGGCCTCTCCGGCCTGCCGCCGGCGTTCGAAGAGGACGGCACCGTCACCGCCGGCAACGCTTCGCAGCTTTCCGACGGCGCCTCGATGACGTTGTTGATGAGCGCCGAACGCGCCGCCCAGCTCGGCGTCACGCCCATGGGCGTGTACCGGGGCTTCACGGTGGCCGCCTGCGAACCGGACGAGATGGGCATCGGCCCGGTGTACGCCATCCCGCGCTTGCTGGAGAACGCCGGGCTGCGCCAGGACGACGTCGATCTGTGGGAGCTCAACGAGGCGTTCGCGTCGCAATGCGTGTACTGCCGCAACGAACTGGACATCGACAACGAGAAGTACAACGTCAACGGCGGCAGCATCTCCATCGGCCACCCGTTCGGCATGACCGGTTCGCGCTGCACCGGCACCATCCTGCGCGAGCTGGAACGCCGCGAGGCGCGCTACGGCGTGGTGACCATGTGCATCGGCGGCGGCCAAGGTGCCGCGGGGTTGTTCGAGCGGGCGTAGCCCAAGCCCGAAAAGCGCTTCGGCAGTCGCGGTCTATCGACTGCCGAAGCCATCCCGCGACGCGCACGGAACAGCTTGCGGGCCCTTGGTCGAGGGCGAGGCGCCTTACGCCGCGCAGCAGTACGCGCACCTTGTGCTGCGGGTGCCGGGGCGCCAGCTTAGCCAAGTTGCTGCACCGCGTTGTTGTCTCCGCCAACTAGCCCGCACCCCGCGCCCGTTCGCGGCCATTCCGGCGGCGCCGCTCGGCCCGGGTGGCGGATTTGGGCGCACGTCCGGGGCGATGGCGCAGGGGCGCTGGCGCTGCTTCTTTGCACGCTCGCCACGCTATTGGCCTTCAGCCCGGACCGGACTCTTTTCCTAGGAAAAGACCATGAGGGCATGCAATCCACGTTGACTCTCGCCGACAGCATGACGTACGACCATCTGTTGGACGGCGTGAATCTGTCGCTACGGCACTTTCTCGTGAGTCCGCGCTCCTTTGAGATCAACGCCGACGGCGAAGTCGTGCCGGGCGACTACATTTACAACCGCTTTCCCTTCGGCGGGCGTTTGGCATTGCACGTTGCGACGCTGCCTTTCGACGATCCGTGGAGCAAGCTGCGCGCCGCGCGAACCTTGATGGTGGCGCTCTTCCTGGCTGGCGCGACGCTCGCCTATTTCGCATTGCACGCCTTGTCGGTCGGTCGCTGGGCGGCGCTGACGGCGACGCTGCTCGCCTTCGGCTCCAGCTACCACTTCGCCTACCACGACATGGTTGCCACCCAGGGAGTGATGGACCTGTTCGGCGTAATGCTGGTCTTCCACGGGATGGCGGTGTTCGCGCGCGCGCAGCGGTTGGGCCAATTGCTCGCCAAGACGTGCGTGGCGGTGTTGCTTGGATGGCATGTCTTTGCGCTGCTGCTGCCGTTCGTGGCGTTGGGCGTCGTGCGCGGCTTCGCGCGTGCGGAGTGGTCGTGTGTTTCCCGCCACGTCGCCCTCGGCCTGACCGCCTTTGCGGTGGGGATCTTCGTGCTTGCGTTCAACGTAGTCGGCGAATTCTTGGCGTTGGGGGGCAACACGCGTTGGGCGGACTTGCCGACGGTGCGTTCGGCGCTGTTTCGCACCGGCTTTTCTCCGACCGGCTGGTACGCCGTGCCCGTCTCGCCATCGCCGACGCCATCGATCGCGGGATGGACGCTCGACACCCTGTGGGCACAGTTCCAGCGCGCCGGGGAGGCTTCGCTGCCGTATGTTCTTGTGAGCGGTCTCCGCGCGGTCGGCTTGCCCGCCTCGGGCGTGTCGCTCGTCTTGGGAGGAATTGGATTGGCGGCGACACTCGCGGCCATCGGCCTCGGCGCCGTTGCCAAGCATGGAAGGATCGCGTTGATTGCCGTCGCGCTTTCCGGCTGGTGCTGGGCCCTGCCCATGCGCAATGCGGTCTTTACTTTTCCGTTCGAGGCCATGTTTTTTGTTGGGTTGCCCTTGGTTCTCTACGCGCTGGCCGTTGCCCGGCTTGGCCGAATGAGCTTCCCCTTGGCGGGGCTCCGCGTGCCCTTGCCGCTAGCGGGCGCGGCGGCCGCATCGCTTTGCTTCCTGTGTTCCGGAGTCGTGATGGCGCGGGATCGCCACGCGGCCATCGACTTCGAGCGCGAGGCGGCGTTGCGGGCGGACTTGGCCGCCATTCGAGGTCTCACCGAGGACGGCGCGATTCTTCACGCGCCGCACGCGGACGCGCCGCTGCACTGGAAGTACCGCCGGCAAGTCCTTCTTGCCGGACGCACCATGCATCCAAGCGCCGATCATGTGGTGGCGTTCGGGCTGGCGAACGCACGGTCGCTAACGCCAGGCAATCGATTTCTCTTCCTCTATCGTCGGGCGGAATACGAAGCGGCCCTCTCGGATCGGATCGCGGCATACCGAACCGCGATGCAGGAAAATCCCCCGGTCGTCACGTCGGATTGTTGCGATGTCTACTCGTTCGGCAATGAGGTTCTGTACCACGACCGGCACTGCTCCCTACCGCGGAAGTCCCCGTCGCGCAAGCCACTGGACGCGAGTTTCTTCCTGCATGTCATTCCGGTGGACAAGAGAGCCTTGCCCGCCATCCGACGAGAACACGGTTTTGGCAACCAAAACTTCGAGCCCACTCGGTTTCAACACCGCGACGGCCTGTGCTTCGCGGCGCTCCGCCTGCCCTCGTACGACATCGCGGAAGTCCACACCGGCCAGTTCCAAAAGGTCTGGCTGTCCGACCGGACCGCCGAATACAAGACGCTTTGGGAAGGACGGTTTTCGCCCAAGCGTTTCCAACACCGCGACCGGCGCTAGGCGACCACATCCACCGCCTCCAATTCGCGCACGCATTCCGCCGGCAAACCGTGTTCGCGGGCGCCCCGAACCACATGCGCCTTGTACCACGCGAGCGGGCGCAACGTGGAGTCGGTTTGATCCGGTTTCGCTTGGTAGGTCATGGCGCGGCGCGTTCCTGTTGCCGTCAACACGGGAACGGTCTTCTGCGCGTAGCCGACGCCCAAGCCCTCGGCTCGGTGCAAGGCCGCCCGGTCGGTTTCGGCGATTTCGAAGAGCACACCCCACACCGCGGCGCTGCCGTCCAAACCGGCGAAGACGACATCGCACTTGCCGGAGCCGTCGCGGCCCCGCTTGTGCCAGCAACGCCGGTGGTGCAACAACCTGCCAATGCCAACCGGCCGTGCCGACGGCGCCCGTCCACGCAGGCGCTCGGTGGACATGTTGGAGCCGTAGGCGAAGTAGAGAAAGTGGTCATCTTGCCTGTACGGACAGACCGGCGGCCGGGCCATTGCGGCGCTTCCAGTTTTGGAAGACACAAATCTACAACAACCCGCCGCCAGCGCCCCGACGCGGCAGCTTTGGGGGGCTACCCTATCCATCCTATCCGCTTGTGACATCGACATCCGGCGCGTTCTGTTAGGGTAGGCGGCGCCACAAACAGAACTTCCCGACTTTCCCGCAAGGAGAACCCATGCTGCTAACCACCACCCCCAACATCGAAGGCAAGGCCATTCGCGAGTACCACGGCGTCGTCACCGGCGAAGCCATCTTGGGCGCGAACATCTTCCGCGACGTGTTCGCCGGCATTCGCGATGTCGTTGGCGGACGTTCGGCGGGCTACGAGAAGGCGCTCCGCGAAGCGCGCCAGACCGCCTTGGACGAGATGTCGGAAGATGCCCGCCGGCAGGGCGGCAACGCCGTTGTCGGCATCGATCTGGATTACGAAGCCGTCGGCTCCGGCCGCATGTTGATGGTGTCCGCCACCGGCACCGCGGTGACCGTGTAGCGACATCGTCGCTTCGGTGGGCGCGGACCACTCCAATCCGCGCAGACCCGCGACGGGCGCGGCGTTGGCCACCGCGCCCGAACGGCTGCTGCGCGACTTCGCAAGCCGCGGGCTGGTGGTGCTTCCGCCGGCGGCTCTCGGCATTCCGCGGCAGGTCCACGACGCGATCTACCAGAAGGAAAAACAGCTATTCGCCGACAAACGCGACAAGATTTCCGCCACCACCATTCCGGAAATTCTCGATGTCGTCAACGCGCCGGGGTTGGTGGCCGCTTGCGACCAGCTCGTTGGCAAGCACTGGGCCATCGTGCCGTTCACGCACAACACGCCGTTTCCCAGCGGCGGGCACGACCAGCACTGGCACAAGGACGACAACGGCCCTCTCAACGCCCGCAAGCAGCGCCACCACCACGCCGTGCAAGTGGAGATGCTCTACTACCCGCAAGCCGTGTCCCGCGACATGGGGCCCACCGCCACCGTGCCTTATTCGCAATACTGGACCTTCAACCACGAGGAAAACCACGACAACTTCGCCGGCGCGGACCATTTGGACTTCGCCTACTACCTGAGCGGCATGGAGCGCGTGCCGGTGAGCGGCGCGAAATCCGCCTACGGCGAAGAGGAAATCCGCCACCGCCGCACACGCCACGACATGCGCATGCGCGCCGCCATCGCGGACACCGGCTGGCCGCTGGTGCGTCCGTTCGAGGTCGCGCCGCTCGAAGCCGGCAGCGTCGTGCTCCATTCGCACAATCTGTTCCACCGCGGCAACCACCGCGTGGACGACTGGCGCACTTGGCGGCAGCGTCCGCGGTTTCTGTGGCGGTTCTGGCTTTACCGCACCCGCGAACCGGCGCGGAGCCCCGAACTAGACGATGTGGATTGGAACAGCCTCGGCGTGGATGCTCCGACCGGCGCGGACTTGGCCTCGGCGCCGGAGGACGCCGCGGTGGTGTGGCGCTACCACCATTGTTGGCTGCAGGGTCGCCGCCCTCCCGCCACCGCCAGCCCCGCTTCGGCGCACTGCGGCGACCGCTACGCGCGTTCGTTGTGCGAGCGTGTCCATGCGCCGAACGCCGCCGCCGAGCCGATTCGCATTGGCGCCGCCTACAAGCTCGCCGGTCTTGCCGACCAAGACGCCGCCGCCCGCCTGCTCGGCAAAGCGTTGCACAGCGAACGCGAAGCAGTGCGCCGCGCCGCCATGTACGGCTTGGCGGCGCTGGGCGCGGCGGCGACGGACACGCTGTTGGACGCCTGCGAGTCACCCTTGAAGTGGGTCCGCAAGGCGGCCGTCTTTGGCTTGGGCGAAGCGGGCGAGACCACATCCGGCGTCCTTGACGCCGTCGCCAAGCGCTTGGCGGAGGACGGTTCGATCTACGTGCGGTCGGTGGCCGCCGCCGCGCTCGGCTGTCTCGGCCGGCGCGCCGTGGCGGCCGGCGTTGGCGAATCCCTCTTGCCCGGTTGCGTGGCAGCGCTCGTCGCCAGTCTGGCGCGGGAAGAGAATCGCCTCGGCATGAACCTCGCGCAAGACCGGTCGATCAAGATCGTGCGCCCCACGGACGCGTGCGACGTGTGCGAAGGCATTGGCACCAACCAGGGCGTGGCGCGGTTCGAGCCGGTGCGTTCCGCGGTGCGCGAAAACGCCTTGTGGGCGGTGGTGATCCTCTGCTCGCACGGCGCCAAGGCGCTCGGCGACGCCCTGCCAGCCACGGTGGACGCCTTGACCGCCGCGGTGCGCGACGATCGCAACCTCTTCAGCGTGGGGTTGGCGCTGGACGCCTTGATCCGCTTGGGCCGGCTGGTGCCTGGCGACTGCTCGCCGAGTGCTCGGGAGCAAGCCGATGAGCTCCTCGCCCGGATGCCGATCGCTAGCCGGGAGTGTTGGTTGCGCGCTGGTTTGCCGATCCAGCCACGCGTTCCGCCGCGCTCGCCGCCAGCCAGCCCCTAGTCGCGTCGGCGAGGGTCACGCGCAGCCAGCCGGGGCGGTCCTCGAGAACTTGAACCTCGGTCCCCGCCGGCAGCGGATTGGCGAACGCCGGCGCGGCGCCGACGCTGTCGGCGGAGCGCAGAACCGTGCCGTCTTCCAGCACCACCGCGCTGTCGTCCGCGCCGGTGGCAAGCGCCGAGCCTGCGCCGACGAGCCAAACGATGGCCGCGGCGAAAGCGCCGGCGCGCAAGCCCGCTCGCCGCCAGCGCAGCCAACCGGCGAACAGCAGCGCCGCCAACGCGAAGGCGCCGGCGCCGATGAGATGCAATTGCGCGAACGTGAAGCGGCCGCGCCAGAACAGCAGCGAATCCAAGGCGCCGGCGTCGGCCGGGCGCGGCAGCCAGACCGGCAGCCGGGCGCGCAGCCAGGACAGATTCGCCGCGGCGCGTTCGTTGCCCGGCGCCACATGCAACGCCCGCCGATAGGCCAGCGTGGCGCGGCCCACGTCGCGTGCGCCAAGGGCCGCGTTGCCCCAGTCCACCTGCAGCGCCGGCGCCCGCGGATGCGCCGCGGCCGCTTGTCGCAAGACGCGCTCCGCTTTGGCGAACAAGCGCACGCGGCGCAGGCTGTCGGTCTCCGCCAGCGCGGCTTGGTACTGCGCGCGAGCACCTTCCAAGGCGTCCTGCTCCGCCCCGGCTTGGGTGGCCGCGGCCGCGGTCGACGCCAACACGAGCGCCACGACAGCGCACGCGGGGGAACGGCTCCGCGGTTTTGACCAATCGCGCGCGAGGGCGCGCAACTCGTCCACCAAGTCGGCGGGCATTTGACGGTCCGCCGCGGCGGGATCGAAGGCTTGCGTCTCCAAGCGCTCGAGCGACGCCGACCAGGTGTGCGGTTCGGCGCCCGCCACGCCGCCGCAGCGCCGCATTGCGGCGATGATCGCCGGCGCCGCTTCGCGCGCCGGGGCGTTGCTGGCCAAGGCGCGTTCCACCTCCGCCAACGCCCGCCGCATGGTTTGGCTTTGCGTGCGCCGGCCACCGGTGCGCGCCAGATAGAAGGACGCCAGCGCGACAAGCGCCGGCGCGCCATACAACGCGCCCAACCACGCGCCGAGCGCGCTGCCGCCCCACGGCCGCGCGAAGGTGGCTTGCGCTGCGCTCTGGGACATGTCGGCGCCCACCAGCGTGGCCACTGCGGAAGCGGATTGCCGTTCGCCCGCGCCAGTCGGCGCGGCGGCCGCCGGCTTGGGCGCAGCCACCACGTCGTCAACGCCGACCAGCTGCGCGGTGCCCACGGAGAGGGCGATGGGTTGACTGCGGGCGGTGCGGTATTCGCCCGCGGCGGGGTCGAAGTAGGCAAAGGCCAAGGAGGGAATCTCCCGCACTTCCGCGCTCTTCACGCGCGCGGTCACCGCGAACCGCTTGCCGCGCCCGTCCGCCTCCACGACGCCGGCCGGGCTGTCTTCGGGCACCGTAAAGTGGGCCGCGGGCAACGCATCCGGACCCGCGAGCGGCGGCAGGCTCAAACCCGTCAAGGGGCCGTCGCCGCGCACGCGAATCGTCAGCTCGATCGGATCGCCCACGGACACCACCGTGCGGCTCGCGTCCAATTCGATGGCGAATCCGCTGCCAATGGCGCCGGCGAAGGTGGGCGGGCGGTTTCCTTGCGGCAGCGGCCGCACGACGAGTTGGCGGCGCTTGCCGAGAGCGCGGAACAACTCGTGGCGGGCGCGCGGAAACCCGAAGGTGTCGCGCATGGTGCCGGTTTGCAGACGCGCCACCACCTGTATGGGGTCCACATTCCAAGTGCCCGACCGGTTCAGCGTCACGCGCGCCGGAAAGGTGAAGCGCGTGTAACCACGCCCGTTCTCGCGCACCTCGTCGCGGTTGAGCGGCAGTTCGACATCGCTCGATCCGGCCGCGAAGCGCACTTTGCGCGCCGTCTGACCGGCGTTCGCCGGGGGGCGCACCTGGGCGTCCGGCAAGCGGAAGAGCGGCACGGAAAACTGATAGTCGCCAACGTCCCGAGCGAGCAGCCACTCCACCGCGGCAGCGAACGTCTCGCCCGCCCACAACGCCCGATCGGGGAGCCGCATGCGCACGATCATGTCCGTGGAAGCGGGTACGTCCGTCACCTCGAAGCCGGCCGGGCGGCTGCTGGCGGCGTCGCCGTCCTGCTCCACGCGAAGGGACGGGACCTGGTAGCGGCCGGCGGCGGGACAGAGAACGCGCCAGCGGAACACGAAAGCGACCTCGCGCCACTCCGAGCGACGGCCGTTGATGATCTGAATACGCGAGGAGACATTGGGGCTGACGCCGAGGTGGGTCGCCTCGCAACCGGCGATGGCCAGCGGCGGCGGCGACGGCGTGGGCGTCTCCTCAAAGCCCTTGGCCGTCAGCGTGAGGACGAACGGCATCGCCGCGTGCAACGCCTCCGCTTCCACCGCCAAGGACAATTCCGCCCCGCTGGCCGGTCGCCACAGCAGGGCAAGGCCAAGCGCCAGCGCAGTCGCCCTCCCGCCCGCCTTCACCAATCCTTCTCCACCGGTTCGCGGCCGGCGTCCGCCGCCTGCCGACGGCGCTGGCGTTCCGTCTCGCGATCACGGATAGCCTGCAGGCGCTTGAGCGCTTGCCGCTGCGACATTCGCTCCTCCTCGCTCTGGCCGTCTTGTTCCTGCCCTTCGGCTTGTTGTTCGCCCTGTTGTTCCTCCCCTTGCTCGCCGTCCGGCCGCTCGTTCGGTGGGGCCAAGGCGCGCAGGGCGTTTTCCAGATGTTCCATCGCCGCGGTCTGGTCGGCCAGCGTCGGCTCGAGTTCCGGCGACATCGCGCCGGCCTTGGCGGCGGCGTCCGCAAGCATGGTCGCCGCGCTGGTCATGCGCGCCGTCGCTTGGCGGACCGCGTCCGCGGCTTGGCCGATTTGCTCGCCGTTCGGGGCGCCGGCGGCGGCCCCGGACGCACCGGCGTCCGCAGACGCGGCCGCGTCCGCGGAGGTCGCCGCCGCGGCGTCCGCTTGGCCCGCCAACGCCGCCGCCAGCTGTTCGCCGAGCGCGGTGTGCCGCGCTTGCCGCTCGGCCAAGCGCCCGAGTTCCGCCGGCAGCGTGTCCAGCTTGTCCACGGTGGACTCGAACTGGGTGGTCGCTGTTTGATCGTGGGTTTGCGCTTGCTCCGCATGCAGGGCTTGGAGATGTTCGGCGACGTTGAAAAACAGGCGGCGCAGCTGCTCCAAAGTCGCCAGCGTTTCCTCGGCGTTGGCGCGGGCGGCGTCGGCGTCCCCCCCGGCGGCCAGCTTGTCCAGCGCCGCGGCCAAGCGCGCCAAGCCGTCCTCGGCGTCCGCGCGCAACTTCTCCGCCAATTGATAGCGCTGTTCGGCCGCTTGCTTGGCTTGCTCGTCGGCTTGCTCCGCGGTGGTTGCCGCGTCTCGGTCCTGGGCCAACAAGGGGCCGAGGCGGCTCAAACGCCGCTGACCGGCGAACACCAAGTCGCCGAGCAGTTTGCTCCGCTCCGCCTCGTCCAGCTCGCTGTTGCCGAGGGCGCCGCCGCGCCCGCGCGCCGCCGCGTCCGGTGCGCTGGGAGATTCCGCCGGCGGCGTGAGCAAAGCGACGACGTTGCGTTGTCCCGCGTAGGCGAGTTCGATCAAGCCTTTGGCGTCCGCGAACAACTCGATGGCGTCGCGCAGCGCCAGCAGGGCCGCGTTCTCGGCCGGCAGCGCGTTCCGCGCGTCGCCGTCCTCCAAGGCGCGGAGCGCGTCGCGCATGTTGGCGAGGCCGCGCTCCAACACCGGCGCGGCTTCGCCCACCGCGGCGCGCACGCGCGCCTCCTCCTCGCCCGCCTCGGCACCGGCCTCGGCCATCAGCATGGCCTCGAAGATGCCGAGCACGCCGCCGGCGCGCGCCGCGGCGTCTTCTTGCCGGTCGCGCAAGTGCTTGGCCGTGAGCCACGCCGGCGGCGCTTCCTCCAACGTCCCGGCGCCGGCGCCGAATGCCGCCAGCGCGGCGGTGTGCAGGATCAATTCGCTCTCGTCGCGCGCCACGGCGTTCAGCACGGTCACCGGATCCCGCAACTGCTCGCGGGCGCGCTTCAACTCGGCGAGCGCGGCGTCGGCGCGCCGATGGGCGCGCTCGCCCTGCAGCCGCCGCAGGCGGCGACGGGCGTCGCTCAGCGACTGGCGGGCGCGTTCCAGATAGTCGGTCACGGCGGCCAGTCGGTGGGCGCGGGCCTGTTGTTCGGGCGTCCGTTCCGCGGCCGGCGCCTGCTCGATGAAGAGGCGCTCTTCGGTGGCGAGATCGATGCCGTCGCCCACCTCGGCCATCAGCATCCGCTCGCGGGACGCGAGCGCCTCGAAGTCCGTCTTGAAGCCGAGTGGCTCCGCGCTTGCGCCTTGCTCGCCCACCGCGCCGAGCAGTTGCCGCGCTTGGTCGCGAGCACCGCGTTGGTCGTCTATCAGCCGATCCAGACGGCGCTCGAGTTTGTCGCCCTCGTTCAGCTGATCGGCGAGTTGCAGAATCCGCCGCGAGATCAATTCCAAGTTGACGCGCGCGTCGTCGTCGCCGGCCGGGGCCAGGCGCACCGCGTCGTTGAACCACGCGGCGCTTTGCCGAAGGAGGTCGATCACTTCCTCCAAAGGGGTTTGCCCGTTCCCGCCGGCGTCGTCCGCCGGCGGCTGCGCGGCGTTGGCGGAGGAGAAATCGGCTTGGGCGGCCAACGCCAGCCCCAGGTTGAAGGCGGCGCGGTAGCGCAGTTCCGGGTCCGGCCCCGCCTCGTCGCGGGCGGTGAGAAACGCTTCGGCGGCGGCGGTTGCGTCGCCGGCGCGCAAGCGCGCCAACCCCAGGTTGTATTCGCCGCGGGGCGAGAGCGCCGGCGACGCCTCTTCCTCTTCCTCGACCTCCTGCCCGGGCGCGCTGTCAGCCGCGTCCGCGGGGAGGGCGCTCTCGCCATCCTGCTCGGATTCGGCCGGCGCTTGCGCCACGCACCACGGCGCCGCCGCCAGCAGCAGCAGACGCGCAAACAACGGAACGCGCACCTAAAGCACCTGCGCGCGTGGACGCCCCGGCGAGTGCGCCCAAAGCGCGGCCACCAAGCATGCGCCGGCGGCGAGAACAAGCCAGAAATAGTGCTCGGTGGGCGCGCGGCGCAGCACCTGCGCGGCGTCTTCGCGCACCAGCGGCGCCACATGCGCTTCCACCACCGCGTCGATGTCAATGGGCGAAGTGCCGGCGGGAACGTAGACGCCTTCCGTGGCTAGGGCGATGTCGCGCAACAGTTGGCCGTCGAGACGGGAGCGCACCACCGCGCCATCGCCGTCGACCAACACCCGCTTCGCGCCGGTGTCGGGGTCGGTGAGCGTGACCTCGCTGCCGGCCTCGCTGCCAAAGCCGACGGCAATGACGCGAATGCCCGCCCGCAGCGCTTCCTCGGCGGCGTCGCGCGGGTACGAGTCGTGATCCTCGCCGTCGGTGATGAGCAGCAGCAGGCGTCCGGCGCCGCGATTCGGGCCGAACGCCGCCACCGCCTTGCGCACCGCGTCGCCGATGCGGGTGCCGCCGCGCGCCACCGCGTCCGGCCCCACGGTCTTCAGCACGAGATGAAAGAAACCGTAGTCCGTGGTGAGCGGGCTCATCACCGCGGCGCGCCCGGCGAACGCCACCAAACCCACGCGGTGTCCGCGCACCCGCGAGACGAACTCGGCGATGTCGGCCTTCGCGCGCGCCAAACGGTTCGGCGCGGCGTCCTCCGCCAACATGCTGCGGGAAACGTCCAACACCACCATCACGTCCGCGCCCGCGCGGCGTCCGGGGGCCGCTTCCGTGCCGCCCGGCGTTTGCGGACGCATCAACGCGACGATGCCGAAGAGCAGCGTCGCCAGCACCAAAGCCAGTCTGAGGGCGCGCCGGCCCATAGTCGCGCCATGCGCGAGGCGCGCTTGCATCGGCGCGGACACGAAGCGGGCCAGCGCGTCGTTGCGGCGAAACTCCAAGTAGGCGAGCAGTGCGACGAGCGCCAGCGCCGCCCAAACCCCGTGGATCCACGCCGGATTGGCGAACACGACATCCACTCTCACGGCACCTTGGCGAACACCGCGCCGCGGCCAAGCCACCCGAAGGCGGCGAGCAGCAACGCGGCAAGCAGCGGCGGCGCGAACAGCTCCTCGTATTGGCGCGAGCGGTCCTCGGTGATCTGCGTGCGCTCCAAGCGGTCGATTCGCGCGTACACGTCCGTTAGCGCGTCCGCGTTGTCGGCGCGGAAGTACTCGCCTCCGGTGCGCTCGGCGATGCCGCGCAACGTCGCCTCGTCTATCTCCACGGCGACCGGCCGCAAAGTGGAACCGCGGCGCCCGCGCACGCGCATGTGGGCGATGCCGGTGGTGCCGGCGCCGATGGTGTAGACCTTGACGCCCTGCGCACGCGCCAATTCGGCCGCCGCCGCCGGCGACTCCACGCCGGCGTTGTTCACGCCGTCCGTGAGCAGGATGGCCACGCGCGACTCGGCCGGCGAGTCGCGCAGCCGCTCCACCGCAAGACCCAGCGCGTCGCCGATGGCGGTGAAGTTCTCCTCGCGCAAGGTGGTGATCTCCAAGTTGCGCGCCACGGCAACCAGGTTCTCGTGGTCCAAGGTGAGGGGCGCAGCGGTGTCCGCGTAGCCGGCGAAGCTCACCAGTCCAATGGCGTCGTCCGGCCGTCCGCGCAAATCGCCGCCGCCGAGCACGAACCGATCGAACACGTCCTGCACGGCCTGCAGCCGCGTCCGCTCGCGGCGCGGGGTGGAAAGATCGAGCGCCGCCATGGAGCCGGACGTGTCCAACACCATCATGATGGCGATGCCCTCCCGCTGCACGCGGCTGACGCGCTCGCCAACGCGCGGGCCGGCCAGCGCGAGCACCAACGCGAGGAAGGCAAGCGCGAGCACCGCGTCCGGCAGCCACGCGAAGCGGTCGCGCCAACCGCGTTGACCGCGCGGCAGCAAGGCGAAGGAGGAGAACACCACCCGCCCCGGCGCGCGGCGGGCGAGCAGAAACACCAGCGGCGTCAGCAGCGCGAGCAAGAGCAGCAGCGGTTCGCGGAACTCCAAGGCGGCGATCATCGCGTCGCTCTCGCGCCGGCGGTCGCCGGCGTGGGTTCGTCCGCCGCCGCCCGCCGCCCGGCGTCGACGGCGCGGGTTTCGTCCAAGAACCGGCGCGCCTCGTCCAGCGCTTGCTGCGACTCGCGCGCACCCGGGCTGTAACGGGCGAACTTCACGCGGTCGCAGGTTTCCAAGAACGCCGACAACAACTCGCGGTGCGGGCGCGACAGCGCCGAGCGGCCGGCTTCGAGCAGGAACTCCTCCGTGGTCTGTTCCGGCGCGCGCAGCGCGAAGCGCTCCTCGATGTAGCGCCGCACGATGTCCGAGAGTTCCACATACCAAGCGTCCATGCCGCTCTGCTCCGGCAAGCCGGCGCGCCGCAACCGCTCCAGACGCGCCACCGCGCGGTCGAAGGCCGTCAAGCGCGCCCGCTGCTCGGCGCGCCGCAACCACATCACGACGGCAGCGGTCAGCGCGGCCGCCGCGCCGCCGCCGCCGGCAAGCCACGGCCAATGGCGGCGCAACCACGGGCCTTCCAACTCCTTGAGTGGCGGGCGCGCCGGACGCAGCTCCGTTGCCGCCTCTCCATCCGGCAGCACGGAGGCCACTTGGAAGCCGAGTTCGTCCGTGAGCAGTTCGCGCGGCTTCGGATCGCGTCCGTCGCGCTCGTCCACGAACTCCACCCGCAGCCGCGGAATGCGATGCCGGCCGCTGGCGGACACCTGCAAGGTGTAGCGTTGCGCCGACAGGACGCCGTCCGCGGTTTCTTCCCGCCGCGGCGCGAAGTCGACGATGGCGAACCGGCCGAGGGCGTCGCCGAACGCCGGCATCTCCACCGTGACGCCGGCGGCCGCTTTGACCTCCAGCGTGAGCACCAGCGGGTCGCCCAGGCGGGGTGACGCGGGCGCGAGCGACACGGCGGCCGTTACCGGCCCTTCGGCGGTCTCGGCGCGCAGCGGTTCGACAACGGGCGCTGTCTCCGCTTCACGGTCGGCGTCGGATGGTGGCGGTGCCGGCTCGACTTCGGCGCAAGCGGCCAATGCAAGGGCGAAGGCCAACAGCGGCGACAGGCGGGCGATGCCGCGGCCGGCCGCCGGCCGCGCCGGCCTTGCAAACGAAACCGGCGCGGTCAGCGGCGCTTCCAAGGCGGCACGGCGTCCCAGTCGAACGGCTCGATGCCGTCGTCGCAGATCAGCCACACGGACGCTCGCGCCTGGTCGTCGTCGATGTCCAGAAAGCCGATGGTCCCGTACTGCGTGTCGTAGTTGTGCGGATAGGTCGGCGATCCCGGATTCACGCAGAGGATGCCGTCCTTCGCGCAAATGCGCTCCGTGTGGCTGTCGCCGGAGACGATGACGTCGGGCTTGCCGTCGGGCCAGTTGCGCGCCACGAAGTCCGCCAAGCTCGGCAACGGCGGCGCCTCGTCCACCGGCAGGTAGTGGGTCAAGCCGACGTTGAGCGATTCGATCCGCATGGTCCAGAAATACTTGACGCGGGGGTCTTCGGGTTGCACGGGGCGTCCGCCGGAGCCGTCCTCGCCGTTGCCGCGGGCGCAGTAGACCGGCGCGACCTTCTCCAGTTCGTCGAGCAGCGCCAAGTCGTGGACGTCGCCGCCGTGCAGGATGCGCTCGACGCCGGCGAAGGCGTCGAACACCTGCGGCCAAAGCGTGGCCCGCGCTTCCGGAATGTGGGTGTCCGCAATGAGGCCGATTCTGGTTGCCACGCTGATCCTCCGCCCGACTCTCCGCCGATCCGACCGCCTCGCTGCTTGGGCCGGCTACGCGCGCAACTGCTTGCGCACTTCGGCGGCGAAATCCTCTTCCTCTTTCCTGATGCCTTCGCCCACCTCGAAACGCTCGAAGGCCGCGCAAGTGGCCCCCGCCGCGGCGAGGAGGTTGCCCACCGTGGTGTCGGCGTCTTTCACGAACGGTTGCTCGAGAAGACTGGATTCGGCGAGGAACTTGCGCATGCGCCCGGCGACGATCTTCTCCACGATCGGCGCCGGCTTGCCGCTTTCGCTCGCTTGTTGTTCGTGAATCGCCCGCTCCCGCGCCACCACATCCGCCGGCATGTCCTCGGCGCGCAGGACCAGCGGGCGCATGGCGGTGACGTGCATGGCGACCTCGCGGGCGAGCGTCTGGTCGCCGCCGCTGAGCGAGACGAGCGCGGCCTTCTTGCGATCCTGGTGCAGGTAGCCGGCCACCACGCCGCCGGACGGCGCGTCCAGGCGAACGGCCCGCCGCACTTGGATGTTCTCGCCGATCTCCTGCACCAAGGCCTCGCGCTGGACCTCCAACGCCGCCGCAACGCCGGCGCCGCCCTCGGCGAGCGCTTGCGCCGCCGCTTGGCGCGCGAACGCCTCGAATTTCGGGTTGCGGGCGGCGAAGTCCGTCTCCACGTTGACTTCCACCAACGCGCCGCGCGCGCCTTCCACCGCCAAACCGAGCAGCCCCTCGGCCGCGGTGCGGTCGGCCTTCTTGGCGGCCTTGGCGCCGCTTTGCCGGCGCACCGCGTCCACGGCGCGTTCCATGTCCCAGTCCGCTGCGACGAGCGCCTTCTTGCAATCCCCGAAGCCGACGCCGGTGCGCTCGCGCAATTCTTTGATCATGGCGACGTTCATGCGCCCGGCTCGTTTGTGGGAGCAGGCGTCTCCGCCTCGGACGCGCTCGGCTCCGCCGGCTCGTCATCGCTTTGCGGCTGGCCTTGGTTGGCGGGTTCCGGCGGCGCGCTTGCCGCGGCTGCGGGCGCGGAGGGGGGGGGTGTGGAGGGGGGGGGTGTGGAGGAGGGGGGTGTGGAGGCGGGGTGTGTGGAGGCGGGGGGTGTGGGCGCGTCCTCCACGATTTCCACGAATTCATCGGCGCGCGTCTCTTCGGCGCCTTGCGCCTTCCCCTCCGCGATGGCGTCCGCCACCGCGGTGACGAACAGCCGCACGGAGCGGATGGCGTCGTCGTTGCCGGGAATCACGAAGTCCACGCCGCTCGGACTGCTGTTCGTGTCCACGACGCCGATCACCGGGATGCCGATCTTGTTGGCCTCGGTGACCGCGATGCGCTCGTGATGCACGTCGACCACGAAGAGCGCGTCCGGCAGGCCGCCCATCTCCTTGATGCCGCCCAAGCTGCGCTCCAGCTTCTCCATGACGCGACGCCGCTGCAGGCGCTCCTTCTTGGTGAGCTTGTCGAAGGTGCCGTCCGTCGCCTGCGTCTCCAGATCCGTCAAGCGGCGAATGGACTGGCGAATGGTCTTGTAGTTGGTGAGCGTGCCGCCGAGCCAACGCTGATCGATGAACGGCGCGTCAATGCGCTCGGCCTGCTCGCGGACGGCTTTGGAGGCGGAGCGTTTGGTGCCGACGAACAACACCTTGGCGCCGCGCGCGCCAAGCCGTTGCGCTTCCGCCAGCGCCGCCTCGAGCAGAGGCACCGTGAGCCCGAGGTTGATGATGTGAATCTTGTTGCGGACACCGAAGATGTATTCGCCCATCTCCGGGTTCCAAAAACGCGCTTGGTGGCCGAAATGCGCGCCGGCGGCCAGCATTTCGCGCATGCCGATAGGGGCCATGTTCGCTCTCCGGGTTGGTGTGCTCCATGCCGCCGCCACGCCGAATCCGCCTCGCCCTCAACAGGGCGAGACCACCCGCGGCGCTTCGTCTCGGCGGAATGGTTCTTCATGTTCGCTGGAGCGCCTTGCGGCGCCGAGCGGTGCGCTTTATACCACAACGCCGGCCGCGGTTTGCAAGGCCGAGCAAAGGAGCAGGGCAATGATGTGGCGGCCCGCAAGCCCCCAATTGGTCCCGAAGCATCGATCAAGAACACCGCTCGGTCTATCGAGCGCGGGAGGGCAGAGTATTCTTCTTGACCGTGCGCCATCACTACTGAAGTGGCGGGGCCGCCGGGAGGGCCGAGGTCAAGACACACGGAGGACGACCATGGGCGACATATTCGCCGACATCACCTTGGACAATCCGCGCCGCGCCGACCTCGCGCCCGTCCCGGCGAGCGCCTTGGCGGACACGGGCGCCCTCAACCTCTGCATTCCCGAACACCTCGCCAACCAATTGCAGCTAGAGACCGAGTCCATCCGCGAAGTCTCCATGGCCGACGGCCGCATGATCAACGTGCCCTACGTCGGCCCGATCCGGGTGGCGTTCGGCAAGCGCACCTGTTTCGTGGGCGCGTTGGTGTTCGGCGACGAGGTGCTGCTGGGCGCGGTGCCGATGGAGGACATGGATCTGATCGTCGACCCGCTCCGCGAACGAGTCACGGTGGACCCCGCCAGCCCCAACATACCGCATGCGCGCGCCAACCCGCGGCAACGACGCAGTGCGCCTAATGTGCCGCTCCGGGCGCACTCTTCGGCATCATGGCGTTCATCAAAGCCGGCCACTTGGCGCCACCCCCACGTTGGCGAGCGTATCAAAATCGCGGGACTTGGCCTCGGGCCGTCAAACCAGCACCAACAGGAGGCAAAGTGGCCACGGGATGCGTTCTTAGCGACAGCGACTATGTGGAGAGCGCCAGGTCGTCCGCCACGTTCGACAAGCTCGACGATGGCACTTTCGCAGGCAAAATCCCGTCCTGCCAAGGCGTTGTGGCGTTCGGCGCGACATTGATGGAGTGCCAGCTGCTGCTGCAATCAACTCTCGAGGACTGGCTGCTGCTTGGCCTTAGGGTGGGGCACGCCATGCCGGTGCTTGCCGGGCTGAGCCTCAACGGAGAGTTGGCGCCGTGCTTGCGCCGCAGGAAGCCGGCCGCCTTGCCGCAGTAGGTGCAGTCGCCCACGCGCCGCCCTCAGCCGAATCGCAACTTGCGCGCCGTCAGGAAGACGAACCGATGCCCAATACCGCCCGGTTGCCGGCGTCGTCCGTGCCGGCGGCGGCGAAGTCGTCGAACGCCTTGTCCGTGACGCGGATGATGTGGTCGCGGATGAACTCGGCGCCTTCGCGGGCGCCGTCTTCCTGGTGCTTCAGGCAGCATTCCCACTCCAACACGGCCCAGCCGTCGAAGTCGTAGGCGGCGAACTTGGAGAAGATGGAGCGGAAGTCGATCTGGCCGTCGCCCAGGCTGCGAAAGCGGCCGGGACGGTTCAGCCAGTCTTGATAACCGCCGTACACGCCGGAGCGGCCGGTGGCGTTGAACTCGGCGTCCTTGACGTGAAACATCTTGATGCGCTCGTGGTAGATGTCGATGAACGCGAGGTAGTCCAGCTGCTGCAGCACGAAGTGGCTGGGGTCGTAGAGGATGTTGGCGCGGGCGTGGCCGTCCACGGCGTCCAGAAACCGCTCGAAGGTCACGCCGTCGTGCAGATCTTCGCCGGGGTGGATTTCGTAGCAGCAGTCCACGCCGTGTTCCTCGAACGCATCCAGAATCGGGCGCCACCGCTTGGCGAGTTCGGCGAAGCCCGTTTCCACCAAACCGGGCGGGCGCTGCGGCCACGGATACACCATCGGCCACAGCAAGGCGCCGGAGAAGGTGACGTGCGAGACGAGGCCCAGATTGCGGCTCGCTTTGGCGGCCAGCTTCACCTGCTCTATGGCCCAGCGCGTGCGCTCGGCGGGGTTGCCGCGCAACGCCTCCGGCGCGAAACCGTCGAAGAGACGGTCGTAGGCGGGGTGTACCGCCACTAGCTGGCCCTCCAAGTGCGTGGACAGCTCGGTGATCTGCACGCCGCATTCGGCCACGCGGCCGTTCAAGTCGTCGCAGTAGTCCTTGCTCGCGGCGGCCTTCGCCACGTCGATGAACGCCGGATTGCCGATGGGCACTTGGATGCCCTTGAAGCCCAACTTCGCCGCCCACCGGGCCATGGACTCGATGTTGTCGAAGGGATCTTCGTCCGCCATGAACTGCGCGAGAAAGATCGCCGGGCCTTTGAGGGTTTTCACTTGCTTGTCTCCTATGATGTGCAGCCGCCCCAGCGTCCGATTACGGGCGGAAGTTTGTCCAAACCGCGCCGGCTTCGGCGCTTGCAACCACGGTCTCGATGAACGCCATGCCGCGCACGCCGTCGGCGATGGTGGGAAAGTCCAAGTTCTCCTCCGTGGGTTTGCGCCTGTTGCGCTTCGCCTGCAACGTGTCCGCGAAGTTGCGGTAGAGCAGCGCGAACGCTTCCAAGTAGCCTTCCGGGTGGCCCGCCGGCAAGCGCGTGGCGGCACTGGCCGCTTCGCTCACGCCCGGCCCGCCGGTGCGCCGCACCTCGCACGGTCGATCCGGCCAGCGCACGATGAGCGAGTTCGGTTCCATCTGCGACCATTCCACGCCCCCCGTCTCGCCGTACACGCGCAGCTTCAGGCCGTTCTCCTCGCCCGCTGCGATTTGGCTGGCGAACAGCACGCCCTTCGCGCCGCCCTCGAAGCGCAACAGCACGTTGCCGTCGTCCTCCAAGCGGCGCCCCGGCACGAAGGCCGTCAAGTCCGCGCACAGGGATTCGATGCGCAGGTCGGTAACGTATCCGACGAGGTTCTCGCCGTGGGTGCCGATGTCGCCCATGCAGCCGGCGGTGCCGGAGCGGGCCGGATCGGTGCGCCATTCGGCTTGCTTGTTGCCCGCCGCCTCCTCGCGCTCGGCAAGCCAGCCTTGGACGTACTCCACCACCACCCGGCGAATGGCGCCGAGGGCGCCCGAGCGCACCAGATGGCGCGCCTCCTTCACCATCGGATAGCCGGTGTAGTTGTGCGTGAGGCCGTACACGAGGCCGGTTTCCTGAACGATTGCTTGCAGTTCTTTGGCTTCGGCCAAGTTGAAGGTGGCCGGCTTGTCCGACATCACCGGAAAGCCCGCCGCGAGCGCCGCCTTGGCGATGGGATAGTGCGTGTGGTTGGGCGTCGCGATGGCGACGAAGTCCATGCGCTCCTCCGCCGGGCGCTCCGCCTCGCGCGCCATCATCTCCTTGAAGTCGCCGTAGCTGCGCTGCGGATCGATGCCGTAGAGCGCCGGCCCCGCCTTGCGGCTCTTCTCTGGAATGCTGGAAAAGGCGCCGCAGACCAGCGCGACGCGCCCGTCGAGCTCCGCCGCCATGCGATGCACGGCGCCGATGAAGGCGCCTTGGCCACCGCCCACCAAGCCCATTCGCAGTTTCGCCATCCGTTCCCTCCGCCGCCCCTGTGCGGCTTCTTCGCCGGCGAGATCTCCCGCCCGCGTTCCAAACACCGCCGATTGAACGCAGAAGGCGGCGGCGGGTCAAGTGCTCGCGCGCGTGAGCCGGCGGCATTGGGGCGTCCCGTTCCGCGCCAGCCCAAGCCCAACGGCAACCGATTCCGTTCCATGCCACTGGTGAAGCGCAGGCCTACTGTTACACTCTGCTGCCTCTTGAGCATGCGTCTTCAAGGTGCCATGACGTGACGAAGGCGTCGGTTTGGATGTCCAGAGGAACACCATCGCGCTCGGCTCGAACGGGCCGAGCGCTTAACTTGTGCCGAGCGCCCCGTTCCGATCGAGGCGGCAGTGCGGTTGGATGCCGACAGACGGAACTGGGGTTCGGGCCTGCCAATGGGTCAAGCCTCGCCCGCTCCAGCCACGTCGAACGACCGGATGGGCACAACGGATCGAGCGTTCCATACGCCTTCGGGCTTGAGGACCCCGACTACTTGTGTCGCCAGCTGATCACCTACATCGGCAACAAGCGCGCCCTGCTTGGCCCGATCGGCGAGGCCGTGGAAGCCGTGAAGAGGCGTCTGAACAAGACCAAGCTGCGGGTCTTTGACGCCTTCAGCGGATCGGGGGTGGTCTCCCGCTTTCTGAAGGCGCACGCGTCGCATCTCGCGAGCAACGATATTGAAGACTACGCCACGGTCACTTCCCGTTGCTATTTGCGCAACCGATCCACCGTGGACCTCGCGGTCTTGACCCAGACCGTGGCGGATCTCAATGCGCGGGTTGAACGCGAGCCCTTGCCCAAAGGTTTTATTGAGGATCTCTACTCGCCCCAAGACGAACAAGCCATCAGGCCCAACGATCGCGTGTTCTACACAACGGCAAATGCCCGGCGGCTCGACAACTACCGCCGCATGATTGGAGAGGTGGCCGACGACGGTGTTGCGGGAATGCTCTTGGCCTCGCTGCTGCACAAGGCTTCCGTCCATGCCAACAACGCCGGCGTGTTCAAAGGGTTCTACAAGAACAGGCATACGGGTATCGGCCAGTATGGCGGTACCTCGTCGGACGCTTTGACGCGAATCCGCGGGCTGATCGAGCTGGAGCTTCCAATCTTGAGCCGATTCGAGTGCGACTGTGCAATTCACCAAGGCGACGCCAACCAAGTGGCGCGGATCGTCCGAGACCTTGATTTGGCCTACATCGATCCACCGTACAACCAACATCCATATGGATCGAACTATTTCATGTTGAATCTCCTAGTCAACTACAAGAGGCCGGCGAAAGTCAGCCGCGTGTCCGGGATACCGGTTGATTGGCGCCGATCGGGCTACAACGTGCGCGCCAAGTCGCTCTCGCTGCTGCGGCAGCTGTTCGACGCGATCGACGCTCGATTCCTGCTGATCTCCTTCAACGACGAGGGCTTCGTCACACCCGACGATATGTTGGCGACACTTAGGCGACTCGGCGCGGTGAGTGTGTTCGAGACGCGCTACAACACCTATCGGGGCAGCAGGAATTTCAGGAATCGAAAGATCCACGTTATGGAGCACTTGTTTCTTGTGGAGAGGCATTAGTCGAGAGGTCACGGTGAGAGCTACTTCCCCAGCACCTAATTTAATTAAAGTACCGCATCCGAGATGATGAGCATTCAAGTGCGGGCTGTCTGCAGGACAGAGTAGCGTAGCCGCCATGTCGCCCGTTGTCCCCGCCGCTCCGCGCTATCCTTCCGTGCCCTACGGGCGCGCGTCGTTTCCCAGCGTGCGGCGCGACGGCTGCCTCTATCTATGTGGACAAGACGTCTTTCATTCGCCAGCTGGAGAACGAGCGCTATGTGTTCTTCATCCGCCCGCGCCGCTTCGGCAAGACGTTCTGGCTGGCTACGCTGGAGTGCTACTACGATCGTCGCCAGAAGGACGCCTTCGGCGCCCTCTTCGCCAACACGGACATCGGCCAAGCGCCCACGCCGAACCGCAATCGCTATGTGATCCTGTACTTCGACTTCTCCGCGTTCGACAACACGTTGGCCACCTTGGAGGAGCGCTTCCAAGGCTACTGCGCCACGCAGGTGGCCGAGGCGGTGGAGGCGCATCCGGATCTCTTCGCCGCCGCGGACGCGCACCGCATCCTCGCGCCGACGGGCATCGACGGCAAGCTCAACGAGCTGTTCCGGCACATCCGCGGCCAAGGCGTTCCGCTGTACATCCTGATCGACGAATACGATAACTTCGCCAACAACATCCTCGCCGCCGAGGGGCCGGACGCCCACCGCGCCTTCACCCACGGCGGCGGCTTCTGCCGCGGCTTCTTCGCCACGCTGAAGGCGGGCACGGCGCGCGCCGGTTGCGTGGAGCGGTTGTTCGTCACCGGCGTTTCGCCCATCACGATGGACGACGTGACCAGCGGCTTCAACATCGGCGCGAACATCAGCCTGTTGCCGGAATACAACCAGATGCTTGGCTTCACGGAGGCCGAGGTGCGAAGTGTCCTAATGCAATACCGCGACCTTGGAGTGTTCGACCAAGACATCGACGCGGCGCTCGGTTTGATGAGCGAATGGCACAACGGCTACCGTTTCAGCGAGGACGCGGCGGGCGAGATCTACAACACCGACATGGTGCTGCACTATCTCCACCAATCGGTGCCCAACAAACCCGGTCCCTACCGCTTGATCGACGCCAACGTGTGCATGGACTACGCCAAGCTGCGCCACCTGTTGTTAACGGGTCGGCGTTTGAACGGCAATTTCGACCTGTTGCGCGACACCATTGAGGACGGACAAGCGGACTGCGCGATCGTGGACTCCTTTCCCCAATCCGAACTCACCCGGCGCGAGAACTTCCTCTCGCTTCTGCACTACTTCGGCTTGCTCAGCATTCGCGGCGCGCGTGCCGGCACCGCCCAGCTGGGCATCCCCAACCAGACCGTGCGGCAACTGCTCTACGGCTATCTGCGCGGCGCCTACGAGGACGCGGGCGTGTTTTCACCGGATCTCTTGGCGTTGGAGCGGGTGGCGTGGCGCATGGCGCTCGAAGGCGAGTGGCGGCCGTTCATCGAGCGCCTCGGCGAGGCGGTGGCCGAGCAGATCGGCATCCGCGACTACATGCAAGGCGAAAAGGTGGTGCAGAGCTTCTTGGCGGCGTATGTGAGCGTGGCGGGCCACTTCGTGGTGTACACCGAGGTCGAGTTGGGCAAAGGCTACGCGGACATCGTGCTGGCGCCGTTGACCGCCCGCTTTCCGGACTCGCGCCACGGGTTTGTGATCGAGGTGAAATACCTGCGCCGCGGTGCGAAAACGACGGAGCGGGTGACGGCGCTCGCCGAGCAGGCGGAACGTCAACTACGCGGCTATCTAGCCGACCGCCGCTTGGGAGAGACTGGCGCGGGCGTTCGCTTCCACGGCATCGCGCTGGTCTTCCACGGCTGGGAACTGGCGCACAGCGCAGAGGTGGCGCCGCCGGCGCCTCAAGACAAATCGACGTCGTAGGGGCAACGCGTTCACAAGTGCCGGGCTTGGCGCTTGTTTCGACTTTAGAAAACAACTTCTGTCAAATAGTCGAAAAAGCCCACACCGTAGCGGTCTCGGAACACCAGCCACGTCAACCCAACGCCGGCGAGCGCAAGCCCGGCGATGGCCGCGAGCACACCCAAGAGCGCCAGCACCGTGTCGTTGAAAACAAAGCGCAAGCCGCGCCGCGCGAGCGACCAACCGGCGGCGGCCCGCTTGCGTTCCACTTGGCCGACCGGCCGTTCGCGCAGCACCCGCGTAGGCTAGCGCTAGCGCACGAACCGCGAGACAACATTCTCCAACAGTTCCTGCCGTCCGCTCACCGGCGCGAGGGACGCCTTGGCCTTGCGAACGCGATCGGCGAGCGAATCCAAGCTCTCGCCGCCGCTGAGGATGCGCTGGCCGAGGTGCGCGTCCCAAGCGGCGTAGCGCTCGGTCAGCCGCGTCGAAAGCTCGCCGGATTCCAGCAACGCGGCGGCGTTCAGCAATCCCCGCGCCAGCGTGTCCATGCCGCCGATGTGTCCGTGGAACAAATCCTCGCGGGCGACGCTCTGGCGGCGCAGCTTGGCGTCGAAGTTGAAGCCGCCGGTGGTGAAGCCGCCGGCGCGCAAAATCTCGTAGAGCACCAACGTGGATTCCTGCACGCTGTTCGGGAACTGATCGGTGTCCCAGCCGTTTTGCGCATCGCCGCGGTTGGCGTCGATGCTGCCGAAAAGGCCGTGAGCGATGGCGTAGGCCACCTCGTGCTGAAACGTGTGGCCGGCCAAGGTGGCGTGGTTGCACTCGATGTTCAGCTTGAACTCGTCCACCAAGCCGTATTGCCGTAGAAAGGCGTGGCAGGCGGCGCAGTCGTAGTCGTATTGGTGCTTGGTGGGTTCGCACGGCTTGGGTTCGATGAGCAACGTGCCGGCAAAGCCGATCTTGTGCTTGTGTTCCGCCACCAGCGCCATGAAGCGGCCGAGTTGATCGGCTTCGCGCTTGAGGTCCGTGTTCAGCAGCGTGTCGTAGCCCTCGCGCCCGCCCCACAGCACATAGTTCTCGCCGCCGAGCTGGTGGGTGAACTCCAGCACTGTTTTCACTTGCGCCGCGGCGTGGGCGAACACCTCCGGGTTGGGATTGGTGGCCGCGCCGGCGGCGTAGCGCGGATGGCCGAACAGGTTGGCGGTGCCCCACAAGAGCTTCACGCCGGTGCGCTGCATGGCGGCCGCCAAGTCTTCCCCCATCGCGAGCAGGTTGCGTTCGGACTCGGCGAAGGTGTCGCCTTCCGGCGCCACGTCGCGGTCGTGAAAGCAGTAATACGGCGCGGTGAGCTTCTCCAAGAACTCGAAGGCGGCGGCCAGCTTGGCGCGCGCCGCGGCCATCGGTTCGCCGCCGTTCGCCCACGGCCGATCCCAAGCGCCGGCGCCGAACACGTCCAGCCCAGGCGCGTCGAACGAGTGCCAATAGCACACCGCGAAACGCAAGTGCTCCGCCATGCTCTTGCCCAGCACCTGCCGCGCCCCGTCGTAGTAGCGGAACGCGAACGGATCGGCGCTTTGTGGCCCTTTGTAGGAGATGGTGTCGACGTTGGGGAAGAAGCTCATGGGGAGGTTCGCGCCAAAGGCGTGCTCGATGGATCCGAGCAAGGAGTATAAGGCCCGCTGGCCGCACCGATGGAAACCGATTTATCCTTGTCGTCAGCCAGCCGAGCAACACATGCCACCGTCGCCACCGCCGCACTATCACGGGCACCGCAAGCGGCTTCGCGAACGCTTCGTCAAGAACGGATTGGCGGGGTTCGCGGAGCACGAAGCGCTGGAACTGCCGTGTGTGGCGCCAAGATGAGTCGCGGATGGACGGAAGCCGCCGCATCCGCCCTGCGGCGTTGGCCGGGATTTCTCCCCGCGCTCCTCCTCGTCGCTGCGCTGTCGTCGGCGTTCTGGTTCGGCCATGACCGGGGCTATTTCTACCGGCCGCACGATCCGCAGATGAATCTGCATTCGCGCTCCATGCACGAATGGGCATCCTCCAAGAACATGACGCTCGCCGCCAACCTGTCGTGGCGGTCGGGCTTTCGACTCTTCTTCCACCGAACCGCCACCCCTCATGGCACGAAATGGAGTCACTACGGCAGTTTTCCGGTTGGCGGCTATGTGCTGATCAAGCTGGCCATTCTTCCCTTCGCCGAGGATCTCACCGCGATGACGCTGGCCGCGCGCATGTTGATGCTGGTCCTGTTCTGCGCGGCCGCCCTGCTCGCCTACGACGCCATCGCCAAGCTCGCGGGGAGCCGGTGGGTCGCCGTGACCGCGGTCGCGCTCGCGTTCTCGTCCTACTACTGTCTGTTCCACAACGACGCCGTGGACAACGAAGGCAGTTCCGACCTGTTCGCCGTCATGCTGGCGTTTCACGGCATGGTGGCGTTCGCGCGCGGCGGCCGTCTGCGGCAGCTGCTGGTCAAGACGGCCATCGCGGTGTTTCTCGGTTGGCACGTTTTCGCGTTTCTGCTGCCCTTCGTGGCGGTCGGGTTGTGTCGGGACTGTCGGGACGTGCTTCGCGCCGGGGGCTCGCTGCGGGAGTCCGCGGTCGCCGTGGCGCGAAGCCCGTTCTTCGCCGTTGGCTGCTGGGCGGTGGCGATCGGCTTGGCGCTCTTGGCGTTCAACGTTCTGCACCAGTATTTCGCCCACGGAGGGAACCGGCCGTTGACCAGTTTGCAGGTGACTGTCTCGGCGCTGAACCGGACGGGGTTGCAAGGCGCTTGGCCATGGGACTACCAATGGTGGTGGGGGTTTCTGCAAACGCAGTTTCGCCGCATGGGCCAGTTGATGGCTTTGCCCTACGTCTTGGCGGCGCCGCTGTCCGCGGCCGTGTTGAACGCGCAGCAGGCGCTCGCGACGCGGTTCGACTTCTTCGCGGTGTTTGGGATGGTCGCCACCGCTTGCGCGTTCGCCGGAGCGGTCGCCGCCTTGGTCGTGGCGCGGCGGCGGGGAAGCCGCCGCCCCGTCTGGCTGCTCGGCGTTCTCGCCGTCTCCGGATTCTGCTGGGCGTTGCCGGTGCGTGGGAACACTAGCCATCACCACCACGACTACGAGAGCCTGTTCTACATTGGTCTGACCTTGGTGTTGTTCTTGTCGGCCGCTTGGGGCTTGCGGTGGCTCTGCGGCCGCCATCTCGCGGTGTGCGTTGCCGTTCTCGCCGCCGGGTCGTTCGCCTGGTCCGCCCACCGGATGGGTTTGGTCGGGCACGACGCCGCCGCCGCCGAGCGTCAGCGTGCGCTGGCGCGGGATTTCGAGGCCATCCGCCGAGTCGCGCGCGGCGGCAAGAACAACGTGTGCGTGTCGCCACGCTTGGGCGACCAGCAAGACACAATTCCCGTCGGCTTCTATCTCGCCGGCAGCAACCTTGTGTACACACGGGCCCGGCCAGTCCGGCCAGTGGGGAAAGGAGACTGGTGCCGCGCCGGCGACGCCTTGGACTTCGACTACGTCTTGTCGTTCCAACGCCAGCCAAGGGGGCCAAGGGTGGAAGGTGGGGGAAGTGGGGGAAGTGGAGTCCTGTTGACGCCGAACAACGAAATCGTCTTTCTGCACACTTTTTTCGATTTGGAGCAGTCCGTCCTTTCGGAGTATCGGGCGGTGGTGGCCGCGGCGCCTCTGTTCCGCTCCGCGTTCGACGGCTACTACAAGGACGGCCGCCTCCACCTCGTCAAGGCGCCTTGCGGCGACCAAGACATGAGGACCAGATTCTGGCTTGCGGTATTCCCGCCTCGGCCGTTGTTGACGCGGGTTCTGCCGCCGCATCGACAGCGCCACGGCACCCTCAATATGGGTGCCGCGTTGCGCCCGCCCGACGGCTTCGGCTTTGACGGCAAGTGCATGGTCTCCACGGCGCCGCCGGCTTGGGCGGAGCGTGTCACGGTCGGGCAGATAGGCGAGATGTGGCGTGGTTTTGCGAGGATTCCCGTTGAGTGAGGGCTGAAGTGGACCACCTCAGGCGTCCTTCCGCCGTTGCGGCGCGTGGCGCCAAGACGAGTCGTGGATGGACGGAAGCCGCCGCGTCCGCCGCGCGGCGTTGGCCGGGCTTTTGCCCGGCGCTCCTGCTCGCCACGGCGCTGTCGTCGGTATTCTGGTTCGGCCATGACGACCGGGGCTATTTCTACCGGCCGCATCACGACCCGCAGATGAATGTGTATACGCCATCCATCAACGATTGGGCGTCCGCCAAAAACTTGACGCTGGCCGCCAATCTGTCGGGGCGGTCGGGCCTTCGGATCTTCTTCCACCGAACCGCCACCCCGAGTGGCACGACGTGGAGTCACTACGGCAGTTTTCCGGTTGGCGGCTACGCGCTGATCAAGCTGGCCATTCTCCCCTTCGCCGAGGATCTCACCGCGATGACGCTGGCCGCGCGCATGTTGATGCTGACCCTGTTCTGCGCGGCCGCCCTGCTCGCCTACGACGCCATCGCCAAGATCGTCGGGAGCCGGTGGGTCGCCGTGACCGCCGTCGCGCTCGCCTTCTCCTCCTACTACTGCCTGTTCCACAACGACGCCGTGGACAACGAAGGCAGTTCCGACCTGTTCGCCGTCATGCTGGCGTTTCACGGCATGGTGGCGTTCGCGCGGGGCGGCCGTCTGCGGCAGCTGCTGGTCAAGACGGCCATCGCGGTGTTTCTCGGTTGGCACGTCTTCGCGTTTCTGCTGCCCTTCGTGGCTGTTGGATTGTGCCGGGACGCGCTGCGCGCCGGAGGCTCGCTGCGCGGGTCCGCGGTCGCCGCGGCGCGAAGCCCGTTCCTCGCCGTTGGCTGCTGGGCGCTGGCAATCGGGCTGGCGCTCTTGGCGTTGAACGCTTCGCACCAGTATTTCGACCACGGAGGAAACCGGTCGTTGACCAGTTTGCAGGCGGTCCACTCGGCGCTGAACCGCACGGGGTTGGGAGTCCCATGGCCAAGCGCCTCGCAATGGTGGGGGTTTCTGCAAGAGCAGTTTCAACGCATAGGCCGGTTGATGGCTTTGCCCTACGTCTTGGCGGCGCCGCTGTCCGCGGCCGTGTTCAACGCGCAGCAGGCGCTCGCGACGCGGTTCGACTTCTTCGGCGTGTTTGGAATGGTCGCGACCGCTTGCGCGTTCACAGGATCGGTCGCCGCCTTGGTCGCGGCGCGGCGGCGGGGAAGCCGCCGCCCCGTCTGGCTGCTTGGCGTTCTCGCCGCCTCCGGATTCTGCTGGGCGTTGCCGATGCATGCGAACACTGCCAGTGGCTTTCACGACTTCGAGAGCCTGTTCTACATTGGTCTGACCTTGGTGTTGTATTCGTCGGCCGCTTGGGGCTTGCGGTGGCTCTGCGGCCGACGTCTCATGGTGTGCGTTGCCGTTCTCGCCGCCGGATCGTTCGCCTGGTCCGCCCACCGGATGGGTTTGGTCGGATACGACGCCGCCGCCGCCGAGCGTCAGCGCGCGGTGGTGCGGGATTTCGAAGCCATCCGCCGAGTCACGCGTGGCGGCAAGAACAACGTGTGCGTGTCGTCCAGCTTGAAGTCCTACATGCCCCAGCGTCGGATCCGGGGAACCGGGTATATCTCAATTCCCGTCGGCTTCTATCTCTCCGGCAGCAACCTTGTGTACACACAGCCCTGGCCCGGCGGGAGGAAAAGAGACTGGTGCCGCGACCGCGACTTGGACTTCGACTACACCTTGTCGTACCGACGCCAAGGGGGAGAAGAAGGTGGTGGAAGAGGTGCAGTTCTGTTGACGCCGACCAACGAAGTCGCCTTTCTGCACACGTTTTTCGGCTTGGAGCAGTCCCTCATTGCGGAGTATCGAGCGGTGGTGGCCGCGGAGCCTCTGTTCCGTTCCACGTTCGATGGCTATTTCAAGGACGGCAGCCTCCACCTCGTCAAGGAGCCTTGCGGCGTCGAAGACCTGGACACCAGATTCTGGCTTGCGGTCTTTCCACCTCGGCCGTTGTTGACGCGGGTTCTGCCGTCGCATCGACAGCGCCACGGCACCCTCAATCTTGGTGCCGAGTTGCGCCCGCCCGACGGCCTCCGCTTTGACGGCAAGTGCTTGGTCTCCACGGCGGTGCCCGCTTGGGCGGAACGTGTCACGGTCGGGGGCAAGGGATGGCGTGGTTTTGCGAGGATTCCCGTCGAGTGAGGGCTGAAGTGGACCACCTCAGGCGCCCTTCCGCCGTTGCCGGGCGTGGCGCCAAGATGAGTCGCGGATGGAGGGAAGCCGCCGCGTTCGCCCTGCGACGTTGGCTAGTGCTCCAACCAGGTTGAATTGGTGCGTCAGTGGCAGCCGGAAGTTCCCCGGCAAGGCGCGTTCCCGCGCGGACGTGCCGGGTCGCACTTCAAGCGGGCGCAACGCGGCCGGGGGGCTTCCGGCTGCCACCCGAAGGGCGCGCCCACAGGCGTCCGCCCGCTTTGTTGCGGTCTTTCGGAGTATGGCCCGATACACCTTCAAGACGCGCGCCTCGCGCTCGAACGCCTGTGAACGCGCTGACGCATCAATTCAACCTGGTTGGAGCACTAGGCTTTCGCCCCGCGCTCCTCCTCGCCGCGGCGCTGTCGTCGGTGTTCTGGTTCGGCCATGACGACCGGGGCTATTTCTACCGGCCGCAGCACGACCCGCAGATGGGGCTGCACTTGGGCCCCATACACAATTGGCAGTCCGCCACGAACTTGACGCTGGCCGCCAACCTGTCCTGGCGGTCGGGCTTTCGGCCCTTCTTCGACAAGAGGGCCACCCAAAGAGGCACGAAATGGCATCACTACGGCAGTTTTCCGGTTGGCGGCTACGCGCTGATCAAGCTGGCCATTCTTCCCTTCGCCGAGGATCTCACCGCGATGACGCTGGCCGCGCGCATGTTGATGCTGGCCCTGTTCTGCGCGGCCGCCCTGCTCGCCTACGACGCCATCGCCAAGATCGTCGGGAGCCGGTGGGTCGCCGTGACCGCCGTCGCGCTGGCGTTCTCCTCCTACTACTGTCTGTTCCACAACGACGCCGTGGACAACGAAGGCAGTTCCGACCTGTTCGCCGTCATGCTGGCGTTTCACGGCATGGTGGCGTTCGCGCGGGGCGGCCGTCTGCGGCAGCTGCTGGTCAAGACGGCCATCGCGGTGTTTCTCGGTTGGCACGTCTTCGCGTTTCTGCTGCCCTTCGTGGCGGTCGGGTTGTGTCGGGACTGTCGGGACGCGCTTCGCGCCGGGGGCTCGCTGCGCGGGTCCGCGGTCGCCGCGGCGCGCAGCCCGTTCCTCGCCGTTGGCTGCTGGGCGCTGGCGATCGGCTTGGCGCTCTTGGCGTTCAACGTTCTTCACCAGTATTTCGCCCACGGAGGGAACCGGCCGTTGACCAGTTTGCAGGTGACTGGCTCGGCGCTGAACCGCACGGGGTTGCGAGACGTCCACCTTGTGGACTTCCAATGGTGGGGCTTTCTGCAAACGCAGTTTCAACGCATGGGCCAGTTGATGGCTTTGCCCTACTTCTTGGCGGCGCCGCTGTCCGGGGCCGTGTTCAACGCGCAGCAGGTGCTCGCGACGCGGTTCGACTTCTTCGCGGTGTTTGGAATGGTCGCGACCGCTTGCGCGTTCGCCGGATCGGTCGCCGCCTTGGTCGTGGCGCGAAGGCGGGAAGCCACCGCCCCGTCTGGCTGCTTGGCGTTCTCGCCGTCTCCGGCTTCTGCTGGGCATTGCCGATGCGTGCGAACACCGCCAGTCACGAATTCGAGTGCCTGTTCTACATCGGTCTGACCTTGGTGTTGTTCTCGTCGGCGGCTTGGAGCTTGCGACAGCTCTGCGGTCGACGTCTCGCGGTGTGTGTTGCGGTTCTCGCCGCCGGGTCGTTCGCCTGGTCCGCCCACCGGATGGGTTTGGTCGGGCACGACGCCGCCGCCGCCGAGCGTCAGCGCACGCTGACGCGGGATTTCGAGGCCATCCGCCGAATCGCGCGCGGCGGCAAGAACAACGTGTGCGTGTCGCCGCGGTGGTCGCCCAGCAATGATCGTTCCATCACCTTCTATCTCGCCGGCAGCAACCTTGTGTACACATGGCCTTGGCACGGGAGGAAAGGAGACTGGTGTCGCGCCCGCGCCTTGGACTTCGACTACACCTTGTCGCACCAACGCCAAACAGGGGGAGAAGAAGGCCCAGAAGGAGGTGGTGGAAGCGGGGAAGACAGGGGCGACGGTGTGGCAGGTGGAGTCCTGTTGACGCCGACCAACGAAATCGCCTTTTTGCACACGTTTTTCGGCTTGGAGCAGTCCCTCCTTGCGGAGTATCGAGCGGTGGTGGCCGCGGAGCCTCTGTTCCGTTCCACGTTCGATGGCTATTTCAGGGACGGCCGCCTCCACTTGGTCAAGGCGCCTTGCGGCGTCGAAGACCGGGACACCAGACTCTGGCTGGTGGTTTTCCCGCCTCGGCCGTTGTTGACGCGGGTTCTGCCGCCGCATCGACAGCGCTTCGGCCGCTCAAATCTTGGCGTCGCGTTGCGCCCGCCCGACGGCCTCCGCTTTGACGGCAAGTGCATGGTCTCCACGGCGGTGCCCGCTTGGGCGGAGCTTGTCACGGTCGGGGGTGTCGGCCAGAGCTGGCGTGGTTTCGCGAGAATTCCCGTCGAGTGAGGAGAGTTCCACTGCGCGTCCAGCCAAGGGTAGCCATCACGATGCGCCGAGTTTGCATAGCAAACTCGAACGCGCCCAACAGGGCGCGCATTAGCCGAAAGCGCCGGCCGTCCGCAGCCGCTCGATTTCGCTTGCCTTGGCGCCTAGCAGTTCGCGGAGCACGAGGTCGTTGTGTTCGCCGAGGCGGGGGGCCGGCGAACGCGGCCGCCCCGGCGTGCGCGAGTAGATCGTCGCCGGGCCGTCATAGGGCGTCGGGCCCATCACCGGATGCGGCAGCGGCACGAAGAAACCGCGATGGCGCAGTTGCGCGTCTTCGTACAGGTCGCTCGGGCGCAGCACCGGGTAGGCGGGCACTCCCGCTTGGCGCAGCGCGCCGGCCGCGGCGAACGCGTCCCGGCGCGAGCACCATTGCGCCAAATCCTCGCCGTTCAGCACGCCGCGCAGCGCGGCGCGTTGGCTTGCGGTTTCCACGCCCACGGCGACATAGCGCTGTTCGCCGGCGCATTGGAACACGCCGTGTGGCTCGAGCGCCGGCGATCCCTGCCCCAAGCGCGTGGCGACCGTCCCGCTTGCGGCGCAATGCAGCACCAAAGGTTCGAGGAAACGGATGCCGCACTCCACTTGCGCAAGATCGATGTATTGGCCGCGCCCGGTGCGATTGCGGTGCAGGATGGCGGCGGCGAGCGCGGCAACGCCGAAGCGCGGGGCGATGAAGTCCGTGTACGCGCCCCACGGGCCGGTGGGCGGCCGATCCGGCCAGCCGACGAGCGCGAACAGTCCGGCGATGGCCGCGCCTTGACCGCCGAAGCCGGAGTAGCCGCGCTCCGGCCCGGTCTGTCCGCGCATGGAGGTGGATAGCATCACCAAGTCGTCGCGGTTCGCGGACAACGTCGGCCAATCCAGCCCGAAACGCGCCACCGTGCCGGGGGAATAGCTCTCCAGCACCACGTCGGCCCAATCCGCCATGCGCCGCGCCAATCCGCGGCCCTCGGGGTTCTTGAGGTCCACCGTCATGCCGAGCTTCGAGGTGTTGAAGTTGGCCATGAACTGCGCCCGATCCGGGCCGGGTTTGTTGTCCTTGAACGGGGGCAACGTGCGCAGCAGGTCCAAGCGTTGCGCCGACTCGATGCGCACCACGGTGGCGCCGTGGTCGGCCAACGCCTTGCCGATCATGGGCCCGACGCCGACCCAGCTGAAGTCCGCCACCTTCAAGCCGGAGAAGGGCGATGCGCCCATCTCGCTCGCGGGCGGACGGCGCGGGCGCACCTCCGGCGGCGGTGAAGACCCAACATCCGGCGCTCGACGGTGTTTCGCCAACGGCGTCCGCGAAAGCCGCGCGAACGGCCCGGCATGAACCCGGTTGCCGTCGCGGACCCAGAAGTCCCGCGCCGCCAAATGCGGGTCGCGAAGCAGGTCCGCCACCGTGTGGATCGCCGCCAAGGTGAGGCCGTGTTCGGCGGAATACGCTTGAATCTCCTGTTTGGTCTTGGTCGCCAGCAGCGCCACCACGAGATCCGCACCTTCCTGCGCCGCCGCCAAATCCAAGGCGCCGGCGCGCAGGTCGGCGAGCCAATTGTTCATCCGGAGTTTCCGCACGCGCGCCGGCACCTCGACGCCCGAGATCTCAAGCCAGCGCAGCAGGGCGTCGAACGTGCGCTCGCCGATGAAGCGCATCTGGAACCGCACTTGGCAGAAGCCGTCTGCGCAGGGCACGACGCCGGGCAAGCGCAGGCGCTGCGCCGCACCCGCAGGCGGAGGGGCGCCGCGGAACTCGCTCGTGGCGGGGGGATTGCCGCCGGTGTTTGGCGGATAGCCGGTGGCGTTCATCAGCGTCCACACCACGCATGCTTGGGCGGACACGTCCAAATGCTGACCGCGCCCGGAGCGCTGCCTCTCGCACAGGGCGATCACCGTGTCGGCGGCCGCTTGCGCGCCGGCGTGGAAGGCCGCTTGCGGCATCGCGCCCATCGGCGCCGGGGGCCGGTCGGCGTCTCCTTGCAACCCGACCAGGCCGCCGGCCGCCTCCACAGTGACTTCCGCGGCCGGCGCCGACGCGAGCGGCCCGTCGACGCCGAACGGCGTCACCGACACATGCACAAGGTGCGGGTGCCGGCGGCTGAGGTCGCCGCGATAGCCGGACTCGATGAACACATCCGCCGCCGCGAGAAAGGGCGAAGGGTCGTCGGCCACCACGCTCTCCTTGCCGGCGCCGACAGTGGCCCAATACAACGATTCGTCGCCGTCGAACGGGCCGATGCGGCGCGACTCGCAGCCGCCGGACGGTTCGATCTTCCACACCTCGGCGCCGAGCTCCGCCAGCATCCGTCCGGCCATTTCGCCCCAGCGATTGGTGACGTCGATGACGCGAATGCCGGCAAGCGGCGGCGCGGAGTCGGCAGCCGGCGGCGTGGCGCGCGCATCGCTCGTCATGGCATCTTGGGTCTGTCGCCGATCACCCCTCGCCGTTCGAGCGCGTCGATTTCGGCATCGCCCAGGCCCAGCAGATCCGTCAGCACCTCGCGGTTGTGCTGGCCAAGCGTGGGGGCTGGCCGGTCGATGTCGAACGGCGCGTCGCCCACCCGGTAGGGCGCGGCCGGATGCGGCAGGACGCCCACCACGTCCCGCTTCATCAGCTTCCAGAATCGTCGCGCCGTCAGGTGTGGATCAGAGGCGAGTTCCAAGCTGCTCGCCACATGCGCCGCCGGCACACCGACCGCCTGCAGCTCGGCGCACAGCAATTCGGCGACTTGACCGGCGGTGAAGTTCGCCACCCTCCTGTCGAGTTCCTCCACGCGCGCCAAGCGATCCGCAATGCCGCCGAATCCGGCGATGCCGGCGCGCGTCCGGAACGCATCCCACTGCGCCTCGCTCTGCACTTCAATGGTGATCCACTCGTCCTCGCCGGCGCATGGGTAGACGCCGCGCGGCGCATGCCGCGGTGACCGATTGCCGGAGCGGGTTGGGGTCTCGCCAGTGGCGGATTGCGCGAGGATGCCTTGGATGCCGAGCGGAAAAAGGCTCTGGGATTGGGAGAGATCCAGAAACTGACCGCGTCCGGTGCGCTTCCTGGCGCGCAAGGCGGTGAGCAACGCCGCCGCGCCGTTCATCCCACCGATGGGGTCGCCAAGGGCCACATGCATCATCGTGGGGGGACCTTCCGGAGTGCCCGACAGGTGCGGCAGCCCCGACGCCTGCTCCACGGTGGAACCGTAGGCGCGGTAGCCGCTCCACGGGCCGTCGGTGCCGAAGGCCGGCATGGAGATCATCACCAACTCGGGATTCACTTGGGCCAGCACCGGGTAGTCCAAACCGAGCTTCGGCAACACGCCGGCCGAGTAATTCTCCACAACGACATCCGAGAGACCCACCAACCGTTTCAACAACGCGGCGCCCTCGGCGGTGGAAAGGTCGAGGGTGATGGCGCGCTTGTTGCGGTTGACCATGTTGAAAGCGGGATTCTTCTCGGCACCGCCGGAATCGATCCACTCCTGCGTCGCCTCCCAACCACGCCACCAGTCGAAGCGCACACAGCCTTCCACTTTGATCACGTCCGCGCCCATATCCGCCAGATGCCGGGCGGCAAGCGGGCCGGCCCAACCCATGGACAGATCGACCACGCGCACCCCGGCGAGCAGTGTCGGACGGGTCACGGCAGCAGGCTCGCGTTCGATTCGCCGAGCCGCGGCGCGCGGCCGCCGGCCTTGGCCGGCATTGCGAACAATCGGAACGGGGTGGTGGGCGCGGCAAACTTACATACATGATTAAACATAACTTTTTTCGCGCACTCTAGTCAGGGAAGGGGACGTGAATATACTTTGTTTGATCAGCCGTTCTCGATCCCGCATAGGCCAACCAAGAATTCAACCAAGTAAACCAAGACAATAGGGAATGATGTGTCGGCCTATAGCCGAAATTCCCCTGGGCTTTTGGAGTACCTCTTTCCTCCACCTGTTTTCTGTGCTCGGAGCCCATTTGACCATTCTTAATAATATCATAGTAACTTCCTCCTTGTAGGACTACCTTATTCAGAACGACGATGAGATCAGGGTGATGTTCCGGATCAACCCCCTGCGTCTGGCCGATCAAGTTAATTATCGTTGTTTTTAGATTGGGACTGTCAAACGCAAAAATGCAGAACAAAGAATCCTTGATTCTTTGATCCAGCCCAAGATTATCCTTAGACAAGAACATTCTTTTCATCGACTTGAACGCTACACATTTCTCGATGGCGTCTGAGAGCGCCTTGTTGTCGAGCATTGTTTTCACTTCGATAACGGCGTAAACTGACTCTACTGGCCACTGTTCATGTTCATTATTTGAGGACGGAAAGAAAGCGACATTGCTCATGTCATCGACAATGAGAATGTCGCTCTGTTTTGACACTATGCCGTCTGAGTCAATAGCAAACCCGGATGTGACATGGAACTTACGAGGTAGATAAGTACGCAGAAACTTGATGGCCAAGCCCTCTCTTTTCGATCCAGCGCTGCTGTTGTGGGTGCTGTACGCTTCCCGAATCTCTTTGGATTCAGCAAGCATTTGATCAGATCGGGCTTTGATGTGTTTCGCCAACATTCGTTAATCCCTCTCCTCCACGCCAAACAGCTTCTCGGCGATCTTGTCCGGCGGAGCGTCTATGCGTTTGCTCCACCCAATCCATTTCCTCTCCTTCCTCCTGTTCCGCTTGCGTTGCTTCATCTGGCGTCTCCGATCAGTCAAAACACTCGTGTTGTTTACAGCGCACGGATTACAGCAGCCCGGAGCAAAAGAACGAGCTCCAAGATTTCGATTCGTTTGTAGAGATCGCGTTCCAAGTCGTTCATGGGCCCGCCGTTGACGCCCGTCCGGTCCAAGTGCATTCTGAGCACTGCTAACCGTAATTGATTGATCAGCCGTCTGTTTTGCATTTTTCTGCTCCTTTGCAGGATGGGTGGCATGCCCGCGCGGAGTGACCGCTCCCACGGGCGAATCCGCGTCACACTATCATGGTTCGGATTCGCCCGTCAACAGCCACCACGTCAATGGGCAGGGCTTTTTCACGCTGTCGGGGAAGTGGTTGAGAAGCAAGGCGTGGAAAAAGGCTGACTATTTGGGCGCGGAAGGTGTATCAAGTGGCGCGTGGAGCAGAGCGAAGCGGGGGCGGAGCGCTTGGACGTGGTGGTTCGGGAGGTGGTGGTGCGTCCGGCGCGGGCGGACGAGCGCCGGCGGTGGGACGCGCTGATGGCGGAGCACCACTACCTGGGGTTCAAGCAGTTCGCGGGGCGCGGTCTGCGGCATGTGGCGGAGTGGCGCGGGCATTGGGTGGCGCTGGTGGCTGGCAGTCCGGGGCGTTCAAGTGCGGGCCGCGGGATCGTTGGCTGGGGTGGCATCGCTCGGTGCAGTTCCGGCGTCCGCACCTGATCGGGAACAACACGCGGTTTCTGGTGCTGCCGGAGGCGTCGGGCGCGCGGGGCTTGGCGTCGCGGGCGCTGTCGCGGAGTCTGCGGCGGCTGAGCGCGGACTGGCGGGAGGCGCACGGCCATCCGCTGGAGCTGGCGGAGACGTTCGTGGACCCGTCGCGGTTCCGCGGAACGTGCTATCTGGCGTCGAACTGGACGCCGGTGGGTCGGACGCGGGGTTTCGCGCGGCACAACGGCCGGTACACGGACGCGCGCGGTTCGAGCAAGGAGATGTACGTTCGCCCGTTGCGCCCGGACGCGCGGGAGCGGCTGGCGGACGCGGAGGAGCGCCCCGAGTGGGGTTCGCCGAAGGAGTGGTCGGCGTCGTGGCGGACGGACGAGCTGCGCTCGCTGCGGGACCTGTTCGCGGAGTTGCCGGACTGCCGGCGCGACCAGGGGAAGAAGCACCGGCTGGCGACGGTGCTGTCGCTGGTGGCGCTGGCGCGGCTGTCGGGGCGTTCGGGGCCGGCGGCGGCGGAGCGCTACGCGAAGGCGCTGTCGCAGGAGGAGCTGGCGGCGCTCGGGGCGTGGCGGAACCCGCGCACGGGGAGGCGGGAGGCGCCGTCGGACTCGACGTTCCGCCGGGTGATGGCGGACATCGACCCTGACGCGCTGCGGCGGGTGCTGTCGCGCTGGTCGGCGCCGCGCGCGGAGGCGGACGCGGCGCGCGAGGAGGCGGCGGCGGGGAAGAAGGCGGCGGCGGATGCCAGGGGACATCCGCGACCGCTTCGACCGGCGGGCGCTGTCGGCCGACGGCAAGCGCATCCGCGGCGCGAACCGCAACGCCGGCGGCGACGCCCACTTCGAGACCGTGACGCTGGCGGCGCGCGACGGCCGGCCGGTGGCGAGCCGCTGCGTCTTCGAGGAGGGCGGCGAGGCCGCGGCCACGGCGGCGCTGCTCGAGGACGTGGACGTGCGCGGGCGGATGGTCACGCTCGACGCGCTGCACTCGTCGTTCGACATGGAGCGCCGCCTGGTCGAGATGCACGGCGCCGACTACATGTTCGCGGTCAAGCCCAACTGTCCGGAGACCTTCGATGCGCTGGCGGCGCTGGACTGGGACGCGCCCGGCGTCCGCCGCCACGAGGCGCCGCCGGAAAAGGCGCGCGGACGCGTCGAGGAGCGCTCCATCGCCGCGCGCGACCTGCCCAGGCGCATGCTGCGCTTCCGACATGCCCGCCAGGCGTTCCGCGTCCGCCGCCGGCGCGTCGCGGTCAAGACCGGCAAAGCCGCCGAGGAAACCGCCTACGGCATCTGCTCGGTCGCCGCCGAGCGGGCCGGCCCCGAACGCCTGCTGACCTGGAACCGCGGCCACTGGATGATCGAGAACGGCAACCACCACCCCCGCGACGCCAGCCTGGGCGAGGACGCCTGCCGCGTCCGCGTTCGCCACGCGCCGGCCAACAACGCCATCATGAACAACATCGCCCTCGCCATTGTCCGGCACCGCGGCTTCCGCTTCGTGCCCGAAGCCCTCGACCACTTCGCGATGCGCCGCGAGGACGCCTTCGACGCCGTCCTCTCGCCCGGCTAGCCCCCGCAAGTCCACCGCCGCCATCCCCGGAGCGTTCCGCGCTTCCCGGCGGCCGCCATCCCCGCGCAGGGGCGGAAAGCGGCCGCAAGCCGCCCCAAAGACCAACCCGAACGCCGCCCGAAGGCCGGTCGCGCACCGCACCGCGCCGAACCCGCGCTCAACCCGCCACGCCGCCCTGCCGAACCGCGCCTCGTTCTTAGCGTGAAAACACCCTGCGTCAATGGGTGTACGACATATTCGTGCAAAGGTTGAGAGTCACCGCGATTCCGGGTAATACGCGGGTTGTTGAATCCGGCGAAGGGAATCGCGGTGACGGAAGGGATTGTGGACGGCGGGGCTTCGGAGGGCAAGGCGGCGTTCGAGTTGGCGCGGGAAGCGGCGCGGAAGGCGTTGTCGTCGCCGGAGTCTCGGCGGGCGCTGTCGGCGGCGAAGGACTTCGAGGAGTTCGAGACGGATGTGGCGCGGGGTTTGCAGGAGGGAGCGGCGGCGGGGATTTCGGAGTTGGTTTCGGCGGTGGACGCGGACCGCGAGGCGCCGGACTGCGGGCGTTGCGGGTCGCGGATGTCGCGTCGGGGGCGGCGTCCGCTGCGGGCGCTTTCGCGGCTGGGTTGGCTGCGGGTGGAGCGGACGGCGTGGACGCGCGGCTGCTCGCCCGGGGTGGCGTTTCCGCTGGACGCGGAGTTGGGGGTGCGGGAGGAACGGTCCGCGGGCGACGGCGGCGGCGTTGCGGGCGCTGGGCCGGCTGGCGGCGGGGATGAGCTTCGGGCGCTCGGCGGAGGCGGCGCGGGAGCTGCTGTTCCTGCGGGTGAACGCGAAGTGGATGGAGCGGCTGTCGCGGTGGCTGGGCGGGCAGCTGGCGGAGGCGGACGCGGCGGCGGCGTCCGCGGCGTCCGCGGGCGGAGCGCCGGCGGCGATGGGCGTCGGGTTGGACGGCACGGGCGTGCCGGCGCGGCCGTCGGAGACCGCGGGACGGGCCGGCAAGGAAGGCGCCGACCCGTCGGGTTCGCCGCGGGCGGCGACGCGGGAGGCGAAGGTGGTGGTGTTCGGCGTCTTGGGCGAGGGCGGCGCGGTCGTCCCGGCGCGGCGCTCGGCGGCCATCGACAGCGCGGCGGCGCGGGACGCGGACGCGGAGCCGTCGGCGTTCGCGCGGCTGCCGGGATGCGTCGAGATCGTGGACCTGCGGCATGCGCGGGAGCATCTGTGGGAGGTGGGACGGGCGCTGTTCGGAGAGGGCGCGGCCCTGTGCGAGGCGTGGTCGCGCGAATGGTGCGCGGCGCTGTCCGAGGGCCGCCTGGACGACGTGCTCGCGGAACTGCGCGGACGCGCCGACTGCGAAGCCGCCCTGCGCTGCGCCGGACACGTCGAGGCCAACCGCGAGCGGATGCGCTACCCGGAATTCCGCGCCATGGGCCTGCCGGTGGGTTCCGGCGTCGTCGAGAGCGCCTGCGGCGCGGTCGTCGCCGACCGCCTCAAGCGCGGCGGCATGCGCTGGACCGTCGCCGGCGCCAACGCCATGCTGGCTTTGCGTTGTTGGATCCTCGACCGCCGGCTCCACGACTTCCAGCCCGCCGCGGCAAGATCCCCGCCCCTCGCGGCGGCCGCTTGAGCGCGAATCCTTGCACGATTATGTCGTACACCCTTGTGCATCGCGTCGCTTGCAACTTAGGGGTCGGCGCTGTTAGGGTGTGTCCTCGTTGACGGATAGGACGCGGCTGGGGCGGCGCGATTGGAACGCTGCCAAGTCTGATGGCAACCAATGCGGATACTGGGCAAAGTTAGACCTACTGCTGAGCAGCTCCCGATCTTGACAGACGACCGAGCAGGCTTTCGGCTGATACGCGGTGCTGCGGGGAGCGGTAAAACGACGGTGGCGTTGCTGCGACTCCACCAACTCTGTGGATCTCGCGTCCGCCGGTTGGTCCGGCTCGGCTTAACCGGCCCCGTGCGGGCGCTGGTGCTTACGTTCAATAGGACGCTGCGAGGCTATATTGAAGAGCTCGCCTCTAAGAAGGCTGCTTCAGAGCACTTGAAACTGACGGTCGATACGTTCGGCAAGTGGGCGCTGAACCTCGCCGGCAATCCAAAAATATTGCCAGACGACGAGCGTCGGTCGTACTTGGAGGATCTTCTTCTGAAGATGAATGTGACAAAATTGTCCTACTTTATTGACGAAGTTGAGTATGTCCTTGGCCGGTTCGATCCGCAACGAAGGTCGGAGTATCTCAGTATGGAGCGCACGGGTCGCGGCAGGTCGCCACCCATTCGGCGTGCGGTTCGGGAAAGAATCCTGTCGGAAGTCATTGTGCCCTATGAGCAGTACAAGCGACAACGGAATTTGATCGACTGGAGCGATCTTGCTCTATTGGCCGCGTCCGTTGAGTGCTCACCGTACGACGTTGTCATTGTGGACGAAACGCAAGATTTATCGGCCAATCAGTTGCGAGCCGTCCTGTCGCATCTGCAAGAAGATCATGTCACCACGTTTGTCATCGACGCCGTCCAGCGTATCTATTATCCGCAAGCTTTCGCTTGGAGCGAGGTCGGCGTGGTGTTGCCTTCCAGCATGGTGTTCAACCTCCGCGAAAACCACCGCAATACCGCCCAGATCGCCCACTTGGCACAATCATTAGTCGAGGGGCTGCCGGCGGAGGAGGACGGCGTTGTACCAGATGCGGACACATGCCGTCGCCAAGGGCCGAAGCCCGTGGTCGTGGCGGGAAGTTACAGTCGACAACTGAGCTACATGTTGGACCATGCGCAGCCAGCGCTCGCACGGGGCGAGACGGTTGCTATTCTTCACCCCAAGGGCGGCGGCTGGTTTGACTTCACACGACGGACGTTGCACGAGAGGCGCATTGCCCATTGTGAGCTGACTCGGCAAGCTGACTGGCCCACTGGCCCAGAGCAGACTGCATTGAGCACGATTCACTCGGCGAAAGGTCTTGAGTTTGACCATGTCCTGCTGCCCGGCTTGAACCAAGATGTCACGCTGCACGGCGACGACGCTGAAGACGCCGAATTTGAAGCACTGCGCCGACTGGTGGCAATGGGCGTTGGACGCGCACGACACAGCGTAACCCTAGGATACAAACCCACGGATCGATCCAAGATATTCGACGCGATCGATCAAAACGCTTACGTCTTGATGGAGCGTTGACGTGCGTATGCCACTGCCCACAGAGGCACAGCCGAAGACGGAAGAGGAGCTAGCGGTGCAGGCCGAATGTCCGGATATCGTGCAGGCTGCCCGCGAGCGAGGCGTTACGAAAATCGTCCACTTCACGACCATCCAAGGTGCGGTTGGCGTGTTTGCAGCGGGCGCGGTCAAAAGCCGGAAGAGGTTGCCCAAGGAGCAGTATCTAGAGCATGTTTATCGCCCAAACGCACAAATCCGCAAGGACCGGGCTTGGCTGGACTATGTGAACCTTTCCATACAGCGCATCAACGACTGGATGTTCGATGCGTCAACGCGGTGGCACGCGGACACGGCCAACTCTTGGGTCGTGCTGTGCTTTGACGTTGGAATCCTCGCCCACCCAGGCGTCGTATTTGCGACGACCAACAACATCTACCCCGCGTGTAGACGTGCTGAAGGGATCGGCGGCTTTTCGCAGTTATTTGACCCGGTGGTTCTCGGTCGGTATGACGAGAAACACACACGCCAAGACAAGGCCACGTCGTGGCCAACTGACCGGCAGGCCGAGGTGCTATATCCTGGCGAACTGTCGTGCGCCCATCTGCGTCGCGTGGATGTACAGTGCGCTGAGACAGACGACACAATTCACGGTGCTTTGCAAGGGCTTGGCCTGACCGTTCCAGTGCGCCACGCACCAGAGGTGTTTCGATGACAAGTTCCGAGTCGGCTTCCAGCAACACGCTGTCGGAAGACCCCTATGCGGTGCGCGAGCGTCAAGCCCAGCGGTCTGCGTTGTGGGCTGCCTACGGTGACGCCCTAGGTTGGATAAGTGAACTCACTGACGCAAAGGGTCTCAAACGCCGCACCGACGGCGTCGCCCTTGAAGCCCCCTTGGCATGGAAGCGGCGAATAGGCGGACGAAGTGGCGTCACCGTCTCACTCCCGCAAGGCTGCTACTCGGACGACTCGCAACTCCGCCTCGCCACGTCAAGAGCGATCCGTTGCGATGGCTTTGACGTCGAGGCCTTCGCTAGAGTGGAGCTGCCAATCTGGCGGGGCTATGCACTTGGTGCCGGCAAGGGCACGAGCGCAGCAGCGACCAACATGACGAAATCCCGCGTCGCTTGGTTTGCAAACAGGTTCAAGGGCTGGACCGAGTCTGGGGGGAACGGCGCTGCGATGCGAATCCAGCCGCACGTCTGGGCCGCACGATCGCCCGAGAACGCTGCCACGTTTTTGCCGGACGTTGTCCGCAACAGTATTTGTACGCACTCTCACCCAGTTGGATTGCTGGGGGCGGTGCTCCACTCCTTGACACTCGCATTTGCGGTAGTGAGGGGACGCCCACCCTCGCCAGACGATGTTCTTGCGCTGACCAAGGAGGCGGCCCTGCTTCCGCAGATTGTCGACGGTGATGTCGAAGTGGCGAGCTACTGGCGTACCGCCTTCGAACGCGACTCAGGAGATTTCGAGCGCGCTTGGGCCCGGGCTGTGGCCCAGTCTCGAAGAGCCGTAGAGAGCGTGGCCGAGGGCGTGGAGGGAGGTCGTGTGGATTACGCGCAAGTGGTGACGCGCTTAGGTTTGGCGGAGCCGCAGCGGCGAGGGAGCGGGATCCTCACGGCCGTGGCAGCAGTGTCGTTGACTTGGTTGAAGACGCCGCCGGAGGAAGCGCTCCGCATTGCAGCCAACGCTATCGGCACCGACACGGACACTATTGCGACCATGGCCGGCGCCATCCTAGGTATGGTCGCGGAACATGATCCGCCCGTGGAAGTTCTCGATGCTGAATTGTTCAGGTCCGAAGCGTCACGGTTGACCGCGGTCGCTTTCGACAAGGAGGTGTCTAGTCACCGCTATCCGGATCTCGTGGATTGGGTCGCGCCCAAAGGTCGAGCCGACACCTTGGTTTGTGCGGCCAACGGAACGCTCCGGATCATTGGTCTGGGGCCTGCGAAACCGATTAGTGATGCGATTCCCTCTTCCGCTAGCGGGTTCGCATGGCAGTGGGTGCGAGCCGCCTTCGGCCAGACGCTGCTCGTGAAGCACCGTGTGCCCCTACGGAAAGACCGGGAAAGCGATCGTCGGCTAGCACCGACCGGCGACGCCACCCGTCCGGCTCGAGTGGAAGAGAATCTTGTGGGACCGCCGGACATGCAGCTCACGATGTTTGATTCTGATCGATCTGCGTTGGATCGGGACATCTCAACGCCAGAAATGCATCCCCATCACATGGAACAAGACCGATCGTCCTCTTCGTTGCCGCAAACCGAGACCGATAGCGCACGTCCCCAGTCCCAAGTACCCTCACAGACTCGCACAGACGATGGCAAATTCGAACTCTTACTGAGGTACTTAGAAGAGCATATAGATGACGACCTGTGTGTTGGTCGAGCTTTGAGGCGCGTCGTCGAAAGAGGGACACCGTCACAGTTTATTGAGTTCTTGGCGGCCTACTACCGTCTCGTCAACGGGAACGGGTGAGTTCTTTGAGCAGCAAACGGCGAACGAAGTAGCTGGTCATGGCAAATGGCCCGTGCGATGAACAGACCGCTGCCCGCCGCTTGTGATTGAACCTGCCCCCCGCGGCGCCGCGACATTGGATGCGCGGTCGCCGCCCGGCGTCGTTACACTAACGCGCCCGACCGCGCTTCGGTCGAACAGGATTACAACGCAACCCGCCCACGCAAAGCAACCCATGCATTCCCACCGGGTGTACGACATATTTGTTCGCGCACGGCGCTCAGGCGGCAAGGGCCATCGGCGGCGGTCTCGCGCGCGCCCTGAAGAATTCGTCGTAGCGGCCGTCCAGCCACCAGCAGCGCAGCGCCAGGATGGGGTTCGCGCCGCCGTCGACGCTCCAGCGCATGCCGCCGCGCCTGAGGCGTCCGGCCACCGTGCCGCAGGAGACGGAGGCCGGCGGCGGGGTCTCGCTGGCGCGCGAGGCGTCGAAGCCGGGGCGGAAGCTGTGCTGCGCCTTGGACGGGACGGGCGTGCCGGCGCTGCCGAGCGAGACCGCCGGGCGTCCCGGCAAGGATGGCGGACGCGCCGGCGTGCGCGAGGCGAAAGTGGGCGTTCTGTGGGTGTCGGAGACGGACGAGGCGGGCCGCCCGCGCATGGTGGAAGGCGCCGCGGTGCTGTTCGCGGGCATCGAGAGCGCGGCCGAGACGCCCGGCGAGGAGTCGCCGTTCGAGCGGCGGCTGCTGCGCGAACTGGCGGCGGCGGGCTGCGCGCCGCGGGATGTCGAGGTGTGCGTCGGCGACGGCGCGGGGTGGATCCGGCGGGTGTTCGACGACTGGTTTCCGGATGCGGAGAAGATCGTCGACTTCTATCACGCGACCGAGTATTTGTGGGCGGCGGCGCGCGCCCGCCACGGCGACAGCGACCTGGCCAGGGCATGGGCGAAGAAGCTGTGCGGAATGCTCAAGGCGGGCCGCCTCGGCGACGTGCTGGACGACCTGCGCCAGCGCGGCGCCGACGTCGAGGAGTGCCGCAAGGCGGCGGCGCATCTCGCCGAACGGCGCGACCGGATGCGCTACGACGAACACCTCGCCGACGGCCTTCCGATCGGCTCCGGCATCATCGAAGCGGGTTGCAAGAACGTCGTCGGCCAGCGCATGAAACGCACCGGCATGCGCTGGAGCGTCGCCGGCGCCAACCCCGTGCTCTGGCTCCGCTGCGCCCGACTGGGCGGATGGTTCGACCGGTATTGGGAGGACCGGGTTGCTAAACTCGCCGCGTGAAGCCCAAATGTGAACGACTACTGACCTACGATTTGTCGCACACCCCACGTCAATGGGTGTGCGACAGATCTTTGGTAAGTGACCACTTCGGGGTGGCATGGAGTTGGAGTGCCACCGCGGGTCTCCCGTACCCTTGGTTTTTTCCAGAGGCCAAGTGAGGAGGCCCGCGATGGCGACGAGGACTGTCGGTGATCGAGACGAGGAAGGCAAGAGGGAAACGGAAGCGGCGGCGTTGGAACAGCGGGCGGCTCTGGTGGAGTTGATGTCGGTTCAAGCGGAGGCTGCGAAGCGGTGGGCGGAGAAGCAGTGCCGGCGGCTCGAGGCGGGGCGATGGACGACGTCTTGGCAGCGCTGCGCAAGCCCGGCGCGGGCGCCGAGGAACGCGCAAAGGCGATCCGCCACCTGTCCGAGCGGCGGGGCCGGATGCGCTACGACGAGTGCCGCCGCTCGGCCTGCCGATCGGTTCGGGGCGCGTCGAGGCGGCGGGCACCAGTACGGCTGTGGCTTTTACGTGACGACCCTGCTTTGCAGGACCGTAGATCGTTACATCGCTAGCCAAGTATTTCCGTCCCACCTCTTTCTCGCGCTGTTCCGGAAAAGCACTCCCCCGCTTTTGGTTTTCCTAGATTAGTCATATTCTTTGTAACCGATTTTTCTGCTGGTGGCTTTTCGTGGCGGCTTGCACACAGGTGTTCTAGGTTTGATCGACTGCTCGACCCTTTTCAACCAGTACTCTATTCCTGTGCCGGTCGATTCGCAAACATGCAGGATGATTTTGGCCGCTGCCTCGGCATCTCCCAAGGCATCATGCATCTTGTACCGTATTCCCAAGTTTCCTGCTACCCGTTCAAGATTTGCTCCGTCTCCGCTTTCCCAATAGGTGCTCGGCCGCCATCGTCGCACAACTGTGACGCTGTCTAGCCAAACTGCATGAATTGGAACAAGCTTGTGCTTTGCCGCAGCTTGTGCGAACGCCGTCTTGTCGAAAGAACTGTGATGCACAAGCACTTGCCCGTCAAGTTGCTTATGTAAATCATCCCACACTTCTTCCAGCATCGGTTCTCCTTTGACATGCTCTGGACGGATGCCATGTATGCTCATGTGAACGGAGCCAAATCTCTCGCAGGGATCTATCAACATCGATTTGGTGTGCTTGATCACACCATCGATGACATGGACAAGGCCCACTTGGCAGATACTTGAATAGTCAGAATTGGCGGTCTCCACGTCTACTGCAATAAATGTTGTACCACCTCTTGACAAATCGTCTACGTCCGGAAAATGTGTCGTCGAAGGCGTTCCTGTCGTCTTGCTTGGAGAACGACCCCCTTCCAATGCCTTCTTGTTTGGGCTTTTCCTGAAGGCATGTCCCGCGGCTTCTGCACTCGCAACTGCGTGATCCATCTTCCCAAACTTCTCGGTGCCCAAAGAAACACATACCCATTCGCAGTTGGGCGCACGGAGGTTCGCTCGCTTGTAAGCCCGGGTCAGCAAGCTCCTGTCTTTGGCGTTGCCGTACACGACACGCGACCCGGCAAGGACTACCCGCAGGTCGTTAGCAATTTTGCGAAAATGCCTAGGCGATTCGGTGTCTTCCGCTCTTGCGACGTAAGTGTACCATCTGCGGCTTTCCTTGCCGTCTGCGAACTCTATGGCGGCGATGCCTTGCACTGAACTGGTGTCTTTGCGCGTCTTGATACCCAAAGCGACAAAGGCGCGACGATTCAACCAGTCTCGCGCATTGCCGCCCAGGAGCTGGGCGACGTTATTTCCTTCTACGCGCCGCCTGGGTACTTTAGGTCTCTTGCGATCCAGCATGTCGTCTATGATCGCTTTGGCGTCGTCTACGCTTTGTGGTGATTGCGAGTCCAGCCGACTCCTAGGAACGCCGTCTGCTTTTCGCTCTTCCCTCAATCCCGATATGCATTCCAGTTGCTTGTCTGTCGGAAACTTCTTCATCTTGTCGATCAGAGCGGATGCATCTGATCTCGAACTGGGACTCGAGTTCTTGAGATCGGCGGGCAAGCGTTCACTACGACCTTCCCGTAGTACGTCAATATAATTTTTCTGATTGATGCTAGGGGGTTCTGGTGTTGGCTCGTAGTTGGACGATGCATCTGTATTTTTATCTGCGGTGATATATTTCGGAAGTTTGACCTCCCCATTGCTGACTACTTGCTCCACCTTTTTCCTCGCAATATCGATGTCCGCTGTGTTCAGTTCCATATGTTGGCGACGACCTACGTGTAGATGAAAATGCCATTGCCCACCATAGAACTCAATCCGGCCAATGAAGTGGTCATTTGCCTCGACGTCGTACCCTTTCGGTTGCGTCTTGCATACCGACCTGATGAGTATCGCGGCTATCACGGCCAGCGTCACGATTACCAAAATTTCCATTGCGTTGTCTTTACCAAAACAGTTGCGTTGAAATGAGCCGGAACCACGCCATGGCACCCGGTGAAAGCGCTCCAAGGGCCGCCCCCTTGGCCGTGGAAAGGTCGAGGGTGATGGCGCGCTTGTTGCGGTTGACCATGTTGAAGGCGGGATTCTTCTCGGCGCCGCCGGAATCGATCCACTCCTGCGTGGCTTCCCAACCACGCCACCAGTCGAAACGCACACAGCCTTCCACCTTGATGACATCCGCGCCCATGTCCGCCAGATGGCGGGCGGCAAGCGGGCCGGCCCAGCCCATGGACAGATCGACCACGCGCACTCCGGCGAGCAGCGCGGGACGGGTCACGGGAGCAGGTCCGCGTTCGATTCGCCGAGCCGCGGCGCGCGGCCGCCGGCCTTGGCGGGCATTGCGAACAATCGGAACGGGGTGGTGGGCGCGGCAAACGACGCGCCGGTGGGCGATTCCACGGTGGCGAACGCGCCCCGCGAGAGGTATTGATCGGTGTGGAACAGCTCGGCCATGGTGGGCACGGGCGCGAGCGGAATGCGCATCGCCTGCCCGCGCCGCACCAACTCGGCGGCGGATCGGTTCCGCACTTGCTGTTTGATGACCGGTTCGAGCAGGTCGTAATTTCGCAGACGTCCGATAGCCGTTTGGTGTTCCGGGGCATCGGCGTGCTCCTCCATGCCGAGCAGTTCGCAGAAACTCTTCCATTGCGCGGGCGTCAACGCCGTGACGCCAAGCCAACCGTCCCGGCAGGCGTACACGCCGAGCGGATAGGTGGGCGCGAACTTGTTCACGCCGAGGCGCTGACCGCGCCGGCCGCTGCGATAGCCGCCGACGCCTGCGGTTTCCGTGAAGCAGAGGTTGGCTTCGAGAATACTGGTGTCCAGCCGCACCGGTCCGCTGGCGTTGCCGATCTCGCGCGCGATCACTTGGCCGAGCGTGCCGATGTAGGCGGCCAACCCGCCGACGATTTGCGCGCCGCAGCCGGGGGCGAGCAGGGGCGGGCCCTCGGCGGGCCCGACATTGCGCACCATGCCGGCGAGCGACGAGCACACGCCGCTCGCGCCGCGGTACTCGGCGTAGGGGCCGGTGCGCCCGAACCAAGTGATGGTGGAGACGACCAAGTCGGGAGAGGCGCAGGCGAAATCAGCGGTGTCGAACCGGCCGGCGTCCAAGATCACATGCGCGCCTTTCGCCAACTCGGATAGACGCGGCACGTTCACCCCGGTGCCGGCGGCGATGTCCAAGGTCACGCTCTCCTTGTTGGTGCTGAGGTACGCGTGCAGCGCGCTGTTTTCCGGCGCTTGCGCTTGGGGCAGAAAGGGCGGTTCGCGTCGCGTGGCGAAGCCTTGCTCGGGCGGTTCGACATCGATCACCCGCGCGCCGTGGTCCGCGAAGAGCTTGCCGCAGTAGCCGCTGGCGATGGTGCCGGCGAGGTCGAGCACCCTGAGACCTGCCAGCGCGTCTTCAGTGGTCATGGCATGCCCGGCGCGGCCGTTCTCTTACGCAATCAGCTCGCGCACCCGCTCGGCGATCTGCACGCTGTTCAGGGCGGCACCTTTGCGCACGTTGTCGGCAACCACCCACAGGTTCAAGCCGCGCGGATGCGTCATGTCGTCGCGCACGCGGCCCACGAAAACGGCGTCGTTGCCGGTGGCGTGGTTCACGGGATTCGGGCATTCGCCGTTCGCCCCGTCCATCACCGCAACGCCTTCGGCTTCGCGCAGCAGTTCGCGCGCGTCCACGGCGGAGAGCGGCGCGCCCGTCTCGATGTGCAGCGCTTCGCAATGTCCGTAGAACACCGGCACGCGCACGCAGGTGGGATTCACCAGCAGATTGTCGTCTTCAAAGATTTTCTTTGTTTCGTTGATCATCTTTGTTTCTTCCACCGAGTAGCCGTCCTCGCCGATGTCCCACGCATGGGAGAGGGCGTTGAAGGCGATCTGCGCGGGGTGTTTTTGGAACTCCTCGAGCGGCTTGGCGTTCAGCAGGTTCACCGTTTGGTTCGCCAGCTCGTGTACGCCGCCTTGGCCGGCGCCGGAAACGGCTTGGTATGTGGCGACGTTCACCCGTTCGATGCCCACCGCGTCGTAAATCGGTTTCAGCGCCACCGCCATCTGGATGGTGGAGCAATTCGGGTTGGCGATGATGTTGGGGCCGAGGCCGTCGGCGATGCGATAGCCGTTCACTTCCGGCACCACCAACGGAATGTTCGGCGCCATGCGGAACTTGGACGTGTTGTCGATCACCACGGCCCCGGCTTGCGCGGCGCGCGGCGCGTGCGCGGCGGAAATCGCGCCGCCGGCGGAGAAGAGGGCGATTTGCGTTTCCGCGAAGTCGAAGTCGTCGAGCACTTGCACGGCGACGGACTTGTTGCCCACTTTGAGTCGTTTGCCCACGGAGCGTTCGCTGGCGAGCAGGTGGACCTGCTCGGCGGGAAAGTCGCGCTCGCCCAGAATCTCGCGCATGGCTTCGCCGACCGCGCCGGTGGCGCCGACGATGGCGACGTTGGGTTTCTCCATGTGCGCTGTCGGCCCGCTACGCGGACGCCGCTACGCGGACGCCAACGCGGCGATCACCGCGTCCGCCATTGCGTCCGTGCCGACGCGGCGCAGACCATCGCCGCCGCCGGCGGGCAGAATGTCCGCGGTGCGAACGCCTTGGGCCAGCACTTGGCCCACCGCCGCCTCGATGCGCTCCGCGGCCGCCGGCTCGCGCAGACTGTGGCGCAACATCATCGCCGCCGAGAGGATGGCGGCGAGCGGGTTGGCGATGTTCTTGCCGGCGATGTCCGGGGCCGTGCCGTGAACGGGCTCGTACATGCCTTGCCCGCTGGCGTTCAGGGACGCCGAAGGCAACATGCCGAGCGAACCGGTGAGCATCGCCGCCACGTCCGAAAGGATGTCGCCGAACATGTTGCCGGTGACCACCACGTCGAATTGTTTCGGGGCGCGCACCAACTGCATGGCGGCGTTGTCCACATAGAGGTGTTCGAGTTCCACTTGCGGAAACTCCGCGTGTATCTCCTTCACCACGTCCCGCCACAGCTGGGTGACCTCCAGCACGTTGGCTTTGTCCACCGAGGTGAGTTTGCCGCGCCGCTTGGCGGCCAAATCGAACGCCACCCGGGCGATGCGGGCGATCTCGCGCTCGTCGTAGACGTAGGTGTTGAAGCCGCGTCTGCCGCCGTTGTCCACGGTGACGCCGCGCGGTTCGCCGAAGTAGATGCCGCCGGTGAGCTCGCGGACGATGAGGATGTCCAGCTCCGCCACCAATTCCGTCTTCAGCGACGACGCCTCGGCCAACGGCGCGAACAACAGCGCGGGACGCAGATTGGCGAACAAATCCAAACCGGAGCGCATGCCGAGCAGGCCCTTTTCCGGGCGCTGATCCATGGGCAGATCGTCCCACTTCGGCCCGCCCACGGCACCGAGGAGAACCGCGTCCGACCGCCGCGCCGCGGCGAGTGTTTCCCGCGGCAGCGGCGTGCCGTGCTTGTCGATGGCGCCGCCGCCGAGATCGGCGTACTCGAACTCGAAAGCGATGTTGGTGGCTTCGAGCACGCGCACGACATGGGGCATGATCTCCGCGCCGATGCCGTCGCCGGGAATCACGAGCACATGGTGCGCCCTTGCCGGCGGGCGGGATGCTTGGTTCATTCGTGGAGGTTCCGGTGCGCCCTGGCGCGCCCTAGCGGGCGCGTTGGAGTTTGCTGCGCAAACTCGGTGCATTTGTGAGATTGCCGACCGTCCTCTCAGAGTCAAAGACCCACGGGGCGCGGCGCCGGTGTTCGGCCTCGAACGCGCGGATGGCGTCGGCGTGGCGCAGTGTGAGGCCGATGTCGTCCAAGCCTTCAATGAGCCGGCGCTTGCGTTGCGGCTCGATCGCGAAGCGGGATTGGAAACCTTCGCCGCTAATGGACTGCGCCGGCAAATCCACCGTGAGTTGACAACCCACCGTCGCCTGGACTTGGGCGAACAGCGCATTGACCGTCGCCTCGTCCAGCGCCACCAGCAGCAGCCCGTTTTGCGCGGAGTTGGTGGAGAAAATGTCTGCGAAACTGGGCGCGATCACGCAGCGGAATCCGTACTCCAACAGCGCCCAAACGGCGTGCTCGCGGCTGGAGCCGCAGCCGAAGTTGCGGCGGGCCAGGAGGATGCTGCCGTCCGCGTAGCGCGGCTGGTTGAGCACGAAATCGTGGTTGATGCGGCGCTCGTTGGCGTTCATGCCGATGGCGCCTTCGTCCAAGTACCGCCACGCGTCGAACAGGTTGTCGCCGAAGCCGGTGCGGCGGATGGACTTCAAGAATTGCTTGGGAATGACCTGGTCGGTGTCCACATTGGCGCGATCCATGGGCACGACCACGCCGGTGTGTTTGTCGAAGGGGCGCATGTCAGAGCATCTCGCGCACGTCGGTGAAATGGCCGGCCACCGCGGCCGCCGCGGCCATGGCCGGGCTGACCAGATGCGTGCGGCCCTTGTAGCCCTGCCGGCCCTCGAAGTTGCGGTTGGAAGTGGCCGCTGAACGCTCGCCGGGGTGCAGCCGGTCTTCGTTCATCGCCAAGCACATGGAGCAGCCGGCGGCGCGCCACTCGAAACCGGCGGCTTGGAACACCGCGTCCAACCCTTCAGCCTCCGCCTGTTGTTTCACCAAGCCGGAGCCCGGCACCGCCAGCGCCTGGGTGACGCTGACAGCCACCTTGCGGCCGGCCAAAACCTCGGCGGCGGCGCGCAAATCCTCGATGCGCCCGTTGGTGCAGGAGCCGATGAACACGCGGTCCACGGGCACGGAGGCAATTGGCGTGCCGGGCGTCAAGTCCATGTACGCGAGCGCGCGCTCGCACAGCTCGCGCCGGCCGGCGTCGTCGAACTCTTCGGGTGCCGGCACGGTCTCGTCGACGCCGAGAACCAGCTCGGGCGATGTGCCCCAGGTCACTTGCGGCGTTATGGCGCTCGCGTCCAACGTCACTTCGCGGTCGAACGCCGCGTCCGCGTCCGACACCAAGGCGCGCCAGTGTTCCTCCGCTTCGTCCCACCGCGCGCCGTCTGGCGCGAACGGCCGGCCGCGCAAGTAATCGATCGTGGTGGAATCCACCGCCACCATCCCGGCGCGGGCGCCGCCTTCGATGGACATGTTGCAGAGCGTCATGCGTCCTTCCATCGACAGCGCGCACACGGCGTCGCCGGCGTATTCGATGGTGTGGCCGGTGGCGCCGGCCGTGCCGATGGCGCGGATGATGGCGAGGATCATGTCCTTCGCCGCAACGCCCGCTCCGAGCTCGCCTGACACGTTGACGCGCATGTTGCGCGCCTTGCGTTGCGCCAGACACTGCGTGGCAAGCACATGCTCCACCTCGGACGTGCCGATGCCGTGCGCCAGCGCCCCGAACGCGCCGTGCGTGGAGGTGTGCGAATCGCCACAAACGATGGTCATGCCCGGCAGCGTCGCGCCTTGTTCCGGGCCGATGACGTGGACGATGCCTTGGCGGATGTCCGTCATCGCGAATTGGCGGATGTTGAAGCGCTTGCAGTTCTCGTCCAGCGCCACCACTTGCGCCTTGGCCACTGGATCCGCGATGCCGTCGATGCCGGCGGCGCGGTCGGTGGTGGGCACGTTGTGGTCCGGCGTCGCCAGGTTCGCGTCGCGTCGCCACGGCTTCCGGCCGGCGAGCGCCAAGCCCTCGAACGCTTGCGGCGAGGTCACCTCGTGCAGCAAGTGTCGGTCGATGTAGAGAATCGCCAAGCCGTCGTCGCGTTCGGCGACAACGTGGGCGTTCCAAATCTTGTCGTAGAGCGTGCGGGCTGGCACGGCGCGGTACCCGTGTTCGTGCTTTGCGGTGCGGGAGGCGGATGCTAGAGGATGCGCCAACGAAGCGTCAAACCGATTACCCAGCGAGCGAGCGGTAGTCGCGGGCGGCGCTGCGACATCGCCCGTCCGACTCAAGGCTCGTCGGGCGAACGGCGAAGCCGTTCCTCCAGCGCCTTCAACATTCGCTTCAAGGCGAAGTGGCGGTAGCTGCCGAGGGCGAGTTCGCGCACTTCGTTCCAGTCCATGCGGTCTTCGATGTCCATGTCGATCCAGCCGCGGTGGCCGATGTAGCGCGGAATGACGAAGCGCGGATCGTCGCTGAGCGTGGCCTGCATTTCCGCTCCCACCCAGAACTCCAAGCGCATGCGTTGGTTGTGCCGGTACGCCACCAGAAAGGTCTTCTTGCCGGCCTTGAACGCCGGCGTGCCGAACTGCTTTGCTTCGCTCGTTTCCGGCAGCCGCGACACGAAGGCGCGCAGGCGCCGCAGCTTCTCGCGGGCGTGCGGGGCGCTGAGCGGGTCGAACTCTTCGGGCGGTATCGTCTCGGTGGGTGGTTCGACTTCGATGCTGTCGCCCAGCGCGGCCTTCAGCGCCCGCGGCGCCACATGCGCGTACGCCTCGCGCACCCGCCGGGCGATGGTTCCCCAGTCGTTGCCCTTGTCCAAATGCACGCCGAGCCAGCCGCGCGGGCCAACGTAGGGAGGCACGAAGTAGAGGTCGGGTTCGCCTTGGGTGTGCAACTGCTGCGCTCCGGGCGGCGCGTGCAGCCAAAGCGCGATGCGGCCGTCCCCGTGGTGGTTGACGGCCAGCATGGCGAAGGTCTTGCCGGCCACTTTGTAGTCCGGCATGCCGTGCCCGACACGTTCTTCCACCTGCGGGAACGCCAGACACACATCCCGCGCGGCGTCCTTGATGTTGCGGCCCACGACCGTCTCCTGCAACTGCGCCACCCGCTATGATGGCGCGCAAGCTCCTTCGCGCCAAGTCATGCCATGCGGGTGGAACGCCTTCTCGACAGGCCGATAATCGATCCCTCGTTGCATCCGAGCGTCGGCGCCAACATTCAAGGCCCGTCGCTCATCCGCGTGCCGGCGTGGGTGAACGAGCCGCTCGGCCGCTACTACTTGTACTTCGCGGACCACAAGGGCCGACACATCCGCCTCGCCTACGCGGACGAGTTGACCGGCCCGTGGCGCGTACACCAGCCCGGCAGCCTGCGCTTGGAAGACACGCCGTTCCCGAACACGCCGCCGCCGGCGCCGCCCGAACTGGTGCGCGCCGCCGAAGCGCGCAACCGCGCCGCCGGCGTCCGCCTGCCCCACGATGTCGCCGTCGAGCTGACCACCCCGCACATCGCCTCGCCGGATGTGCATGTGGACGCCGAGCACCGCCGCATCGTGATGATCTACCACGGCTTGGAGGCCGCCGGTAAACAGGTGTCGCGGGCCGCCACATCGTCCGACGGCGTGCGCTTCCGGTCCGGCGACGAAGTGCTTGGCCGAACCTACATGCGCCTGTTCCGCCACCGCGGCGCGCTCTACGCGCTGGCGATGCCGGGCGTGTTCTACCGCTGCGCTTCCATGACCAGCGGCTTCACGCCCGGCCCGCGCCTCTTCAACCCGAACATGCGCCACTGCGCGGTGTTGGTGCGGGAAGACACGCTGCTCGTCTTTTGGACGCAGGTGGGCGATGCCCCGGAGCGGATTCTGCTCTCCACCGTGGATCTGCGTGGCGACCCGAGGCGTTGGCGCGAGTCCGCGCCGAAGGAAGTGCTGCGCCCGCAGCGGCACTGGGAAGGTGCCGACGAGCCGCTTGAACCTTCTCTGCGCAGCGTTGCGTACGGCAAGGTGAACCAACTGCGCGACCCCGCCGTGTATGTGGAGGGCGACGCGGTGTACCTGCTCTACGCCGTCGCCGGCGAGAGCGGCATCGCCATTGCTCGGTGGTGGCCGTGCGCCGGGTGAGCGGATGGCGGCGTGGCAGGCTGCCGGCGCTCCCGCACGGGACGGTTGTTTGCTCTACAATCGGGCAAACCTGCCACCACCGGAGAACGTACATGTTCGGGCCGCGGGAAATCATGGTCGTGCTCGTCGTGCTGCTGGTCGTGCTGCTGGTGTTCGGGCCGAAGCGCATCAAGAGCTTGGGATCCGAACTCGGCAACGCCATCAAGGGCTTCCGCACCGCCGTGCGCGACAAAGACGCCGCGCGCGAGCAAGACGCGGGACGCGAGAGCAACGCGCAAGCCGAAGGCGCGGGGGCTGTGCCCCATGCGGCGACGGACGCGCAATCGGGCGGCGGCGCGCCCGGCAACTCGGGGCCGGTTCGGGAGTAGCCGCCAAGCCGCATGTTCGACATCGCGTTTCCCGAGTTCTTGATCGCCGCCTTGGTGGCGCTGGTGGTGTTGGGGCCGCAGCGGTTGCCGGCGGCGCTGCGCACCTTGGGCCTGTGGGTCGGTCGATTGCGGCGCAGCTACTACAACGTGAAAACCGAGGTGGAGCGCGAAATCGGCATGGACGAAGTGCGTCGCCAACTGCACAACGAGCAAATCATGGCGGACGTCAAGCGCGTGGAACGCGAAGTGCGCGCCATGGGGCGCGAAGTGGAAGGCGATGCGGATGCGCCCGGCCCCGCGTTGGACGCGCTGCCCGCCGCCGAACCCACGCGCGACGTTGAAAGCCCGACCCCCGTCGCGGACACCGACGCCAATGGCGATGCGGCCGAGGGCGCCACGCCGCGGGCGTGACCGCCGTGGCGGCCAAATCGAAAACCGCCGCACGAGGCAGCCGGACCGACGAACGCCGCGCCAAGGAGACGCGGGAACGCGATCACGACGCGCGCGTGGACAGCGACGAGCAATCGTTTCTTGGCCATCTGCTGGAGCTTCGGCGGCGCCTGCTGCGCAGCTTCCTCGCGCTGGTGGTGTTCTTCATTCCCGTCTACTACTTCGACAAGGAGATATTCGACTTCGTCTCGGATCCGCTGCGCGCGCAGCTGCCGGGCGACATGATCGCCACCCAAGTGGCGTCGTCCTTCCTGGCGCCGTTCAAGCTCTCCGTCTACACCACCATCTTCATCACCATCCCGGTCCTGTTGCATCAGGCGTGGGGATTTGTTTCGCCCGGGCTCTACCTGCGCGAAAAGCGCTTCGCCGTGCCGCTACTGCTGTCCAGCATCTTGCTCTTCTATGCGGGCATGGCGTTCGCTTATTTCGCCGTCTTCCCGCTCGTGTTCAAGTTCTTCGCGTTGTTCAGCGCCGCCTTGACTGGCGTGAGCATGATGACGGACATCAACCACTACCTCGATTTCGTGCTGAAGATGTTTTTCGCCTTCGGCATCGCCTTCGAGATACCCGTCGCCACGTTCCTGTTGGCCAAGACCGGCCTCACCTCGGCGCGGAGCATGGCGCGCAAGCGGCCGTACGTGATCGTCGGCTGCTTCGTGGTGGGCATGTTTCTGACGCCGCCGGACGTGGTCAGCCAAGTGCTGCTCGCCGTGCCGGCGTGGCTGCTGTTCGAGGTCGGCATTCTGCTCGCGCGCCTAGTGGAGGAATCCAGCGAAAGCGCCGAAGAACAGGCAGATGACGAACCCGCGGCGGCTTCCCAATGAGGCGAACGATTTTTGCAGCACGATGGCCCGATACACCTTCGAGACGCACGCCTCGCGCTCGGACGCCTGTGAACGCGCTGACGCATCAATTCAATCTGGTTGGAGCACTAGGGTAGACTCCCCGCGTGTCTGGGCCACCCGGCAGGTAGCCGAACGATGAAGCAACTGACTCTGGAACGGGCGCAGCGTACGGTGGAAGCCTTCCTGCACGAACAGTACGCCGATGCGGAGTTGGACGTGATGTCGGTAAGTGCGGAAGTGGACGGCTACGGCGACGAGTTCATCTGGATATACCTCAACCCTATTGTTGCAGGTTTTTGCCGAACTATGTGGCGAGGGCGGCAAGGTATTCGGACATGACGGTTTCCGCCTTGTCGTCGCTCATGATGGAAAGGACGGGTTTTCCGGCGCGGTTGAGGAATCGGCCGGCGCGAAGCAGGAAGTCGTTGCGCATCGTTCGCAATTGGGCGAAGGCCCAGAGCGGGGAGCGTTTGGCGGTGGTGCTCCGGAGAGGCGCTCGGGTGGCCATTTGGAGTTCGCGGCCGAGGTTGTGGGCGAGCACGGCGGCGAGGGAGAAGAGCCGGTTGGCGGCTTCCTTGCGGCTGGGCGCGTAGCCGAGTCCGCATTGGGACTTGAGTTCGGCGAACGTCGCCTCCTGGGTGCCGCGGCCTTCGTGGAACAGCGCGACGGCGCGGGCGCGGACGCGCTTGTTGGTGACGACGGCCTTGAACTCGAAGCCGTGCTCGCGGGGCTCGAACAGGTCGAGTTGGAGAGGCTCCTTGCGGCGCGCCGGAACGCGGCGGCGGACGACGACCACGCGGCGGCGGCCATCCCAGCTGGCGGGCTTCCAGCGCGGCTCGAAGAACGCCAGGCCGGGGCCGGCGCGGCGCCAGAGGCGGCGGCCCTCGACCGCCGCCTTGAGGTCGGCGAAGCGGGCGAACGGCACGGACACCGAGTAGTCGACGCCGCGCCGCTCCAGCTCGTCCAGCAGCCCGCCGTCGAAGAACGCCGAGTCCATGCGCGTCTCCAGGCGGGCGCGCGGCAGCGCGGCGCGCAGCCGCTCCATGCTTTCGCCAATGAAATCAACAGCTCCCGTGGAGTCCGCCACGTTGCCCGGCCGATGCAGCAGGTCGAGCGTTTGGCCAGTCTGCGCCACGGTGGCGAACAGCGGCCAGTAGCTGCGCTCGCCCTTCCTGCCCGGGTTGTAGCCCACCGCCGAACCTTCCGCCAGCCGCCGCGTCGCCAGCACCGTGCCGTCGAAGTCCACCGTGACCCGCCGCGGCCCCAGCGCGCGCAGCCGCTCCAGCGCCATGTCCCGCGACAGCGCCCGCACCCGGTCGGCGCCGCGCGCGTCCACGTCCGACAGCGCCCGCGACACCGTCGACACGTCCGGCAGCCGCCGCAGACCGACCGCGCGCCGCACCGCCTCGTCGTTCCGGTAGCGCGCCATGTCGCGCAGCTCGCGGCAGCCGAGCAGCAGATGCACCACCAGCAGCAGCGTCACCACGTGCGGCGCGTAGGCGCGCCGTCCCGACTCGTGCCGAAAGCAGCCGCGCAGCCGCTCCTTCAGTTGGAGGCGCGAGAACAGGCGCTGGAACACCACCAGGCCGGCGTGCGACGTGAGGCTCTGGGGCTCGAACCGGATTTCCAGCGCGCTTGCGGTTTTGCCGCTGACTTCTTTCCTGATACGATTCACTTCGGCGGTCTCCTTCGATGTTTGTTCCACACAGCGACATCGTACCAAAGGAGACCGCTTTTTTCGTTCCCGAAAACAACAGGGCAATCGCTTCCGGGTCCCGCGGATGCCCGAAAGTCGGCCACCCGGACAACCTCACTGCCAGTGACCTTGACCGGCAACCACACCGCCCTCAAAGCCTACTAAGCAAATCACCGCATTTCTCCAACCTCGGGTGACCTCAAACTGCAACAATAGGGTCAAGTACGACGACGGCAAGGACGGCAAGGGCATTCCCGACTCCTTGGCGCGGATTCGGCTGAAGGCACGCTTGCGCGTCGAACTCCAAAGCGCGGATGTGGATTTTTTCCCGGTCGTCTCGTTCGTCGCCGACTCGGAAGCCGATGTGGCGGTGGAGTAGCGTCATGGTGCCCGACCACCTTCTGCAAATTGCCACCGATCTCGCGGAGATCAACAGCAGACAGCATGGCGGGCCGCGCCGTCGTGGTTGGCGATCGTCCGATGTGGCGGCGGGTGTACCGGGCTCTGGAGCACAGGCAGGCCAAGACGCGATGCGAGAATGTGCCGTCTTGGTTTCCAGACGCGATACAGGAGTTCGGGGTTACGTTCGCAGCGCAGCAGAGCAAACGCCATTTTGCGGACTACGATCCAGACTACCCGGTCAGGAAATCCGATGTTGTCGCGGACATCAAGGATGTACGAACGGCGACCGACCGCTTTCTCGAAGCGCCGGCCAACGTCCGACGCGACTTCGCCATCCATGTGCTGATGAAGGTGAGAGCGGACGCCTGAGCCTGTATTGCGGTCGTGGCCATCGTCGGGCGTCGTGTGGCGCGGGCGGCGATGAAGCGCTTGTCGCAGTGTGCGCCGCGCTTGACGGCAGCGGCGCTGGCGCGTTCCCCAGCGAAGCGGAGTGGGGCGCGCTGTCGGCGCGAAGTGAAGATTCCTGAAGATTCCCACACGACATCGGGCGGTTCTCCTACATACAGGCGCTTTCGAGCCTGAAACACTTGTCCGCCAAGCCTGTGCCCGACGGCGCGGGAATCGACAAGGCGCGGCCCCGGGCCGTGAACGACTATGCTACTTTCACCACCGGCGCGGGATAAGACCGCGCCAGCAAACCACCATGGAGAACCACATGCCAACGCCCCCGCCGGCCGCGGCCGCCGCAGCCGCCTCCAACGTCCGCGCCGCCCGTGCGGACGAGGTGTTCTACCCCTCGTCGGACGGTAAGCCGATGGCCGAGAACATGTGGCAGGCGAAAGCCATCATGAACGCCGCCGGCGACCTCGGGGCGGCGCTCCCGACGGCGCTGGTGGCGGCGGACATCCTGATGTACCCGGAGGAGGGGAACAAGGACAACAAGATCGCGCCGGACGTGCTCGTGGGGCTCGGATTGGGAACGCACAACCGCTCAAGCTATTTCGTCTGGGTGGAGGGCAAGCCGCCGGACTGGGTGCTGGAGGTGGCGTCGCCCAGCACGCAGAAGAAGGATCGGGACCACAAGCGGTGCCGCTACGCGGCGATCGGAGTGCCGGAGTACTGGATGTTCGACCCGAAGGGCGATGTGTACCCGCCCGGCACGCCGCGGCTGCAGGGACTCAAGCTGGCGGACGGCAAGTACATGCCGCTGCCGTGGCAACTGGCGAAGGGCGGGCGGACGATCCGCAGCGAAGTGCTGGGCTTGGACGTGCGCGTGGACGGCGAGCTGCTTCGCTTCCGCGAAGCGGCGGGCAGGGACATCCCCCATCGGAACGAGATCGAGGCCGCCGCCGGGCGGGCCGAAGCCCAAGCCGTGCGAGCCCAGGCCGCCGCCGGACAGGCCGAGGCCCAAGCCAAGCGGGAGGCCGCGCAGCGGAAGACCGCCGAAGCCCGCGCCGAACGGGAAGCCGCCGCCCGTTCGGCCGCCGAGGCGCGCGTTGCGGAGCTAGAGGCGGCGTTGCGACGTTCGGGCCGCCATCTGTCGTGAGCGTTCGTCCACCGCCACGTCGCGGCCATCAAGCCGGCTCTCGCTTGGGATTTTCTGGGGGCGAACACCGGCGTGTTCTCGCGCGCGGATTTGGGACGTCGGGGCGCGCTGTCGGCGCGAAGTGAAGATTCCTGAAGATTCCCACACGACATCGGGCGGTTCTCCCACACGACATCGGGCGGTTCTCCTACATACAGGCGCTTTCGAGCCTGAAACACTTGTCCGCCAAGCCTGTGCCCGACGGCGCGGGAATCGACAAGGCGCGGCCCCGGGCCGTGAAGGACTATGCTACTTTCGCCATCGGCGCGGGATAGGGCCGCGCCAGCAAACCACCACGGAGAACCGCCACATGCCAACGCCCCCGCCGGCCGCGGCCGCCACCGCCGCCTCGAACGTCCGCGCCGCCCGCGTGGACGACGTGTACTACCCCTGCTCGGACGGTAAGCCGATGGCCGAGAACATGTGGCAGGCGCGGGCCATCCTGAACGCCGTCGGCGACCTCGAGGCAACGCTCCCGACAGCGCTGGTGGCGGCGGACATCCTGATGTACCCGGAAGAGGGAAACAACAAAAACCCCATCGCGCCGGACGTGCTGGTGGGGCTCGGATTGGGACCGCACAACCGTTCGAGCTATTTCGTCTGGAAGGAGGGCAAGCCGCCGGACTGGGTGCTGGAGGTGGCGTCGCCCGTGCCGCTACGCGGAGATCGGCGTGCCGGAGTACTGGATGTTCGATCCCAAGGGGGGCGTGTACCCGCCCGGCACGCCGCGGCTTCAAGGACTCAAGCTGGCGGACGGCAAGTACATGCCGCTGCCGTGGCAACTGGCGAAGGGCGGGCGGACGATCCGCAGCGAAGTGCTGGGCTTGGACGTGCGCGTGGACGGCGAGCTGCTTCGCTTCCGCGAAGCGGCGGGCAGGGACATCCCCCATCGGAACGAGATCGAGGCCGCCGCCGGGCGGGCCGAAGCCCAAGCCGAACGGGAAGCCGCGCAGCGCAAGGCCGCCGAAGTCCGCGCCGAACGGGAAGCCGCCGCCCGTTCGGCCGCCGAGGCGCGCGTTGCGGAGCTGGAGGCCGCCCTGCGACGTTCGGGGGGTCGCCATCCGTCGTGAGCGTTCGTCCACCGCCACGTCGCCGCCATCAAGCCGGCTCTCGCTTGGGATCTGGGGGCGAACACCGGCGTCTTCTCGCGCGGATTTGGGACGTCGGGGGCGCACTGTCGGCGCGAAGTGAAGATTCCCACACGACATCGGGCGGTTCTCCTACATACAGGCGCTTTCGAGCCTGAAACACTTGTCCGCCAAGCCTGTGCCCGACGGCGCGGGAATCGACAAGGCGCGGCCCCCGGCCGTGAACGACTATGCTACTTTCACCACCGGCGCGGGATAAGGCCGCGCCAGCAAACCACCACGGAGAACCGCCACATGCCAACGCCCCCGCCGGCCGCGGCCGCCACCGCCGCCTCGAACGTCCGCGCCGCCCGCGCGGACGACGTGTACTACCCCTGCTCGGACGGTAAGCCGATGGCCGAGAACATGTGGCAGGCGCGGGCCATCCTGAACGCCGTCGGCGACCTCGAGGCAACGCTCCCGACGGCGCTGGTGGCGGCGGACATCCTGATGTACCCGGAAGAGGGGAACAACAAAAACCCCATCGCGCCGGACGTGCTGGTGGGGCTCGGATTGGGAACGCGCAACCGCTCGAGCTATTTCGTCTGGAAGGAGGGCAAGCCGCCGGACTGGGTGCTGGAGGTGGCGTCGCCCAGCACGCAGGCGGACGACCTGGGCGTCAAGCGGCGCCGCTACGCGGAGATCGGCGTGCCGGAGTACTGGATGTTCGACCCCAAGGGCGGCGTGTACCCGCCCGGCACGCCGCGGCTTCAAGGGCTCAAGCTGGCGGATGGCAAGTACATCCCGCTACCGTGGCAACTGGCGGACGGCGGGCGGACGATCCGCAGCGAGGTGCTGGGCTTGGACGTGCGCGTCGACGGCGAGCTGCTTCGCTTCCGCGACGCGGCGGGCAGGGACATCCCCCACCGGAACGAGATCGAGGCCGCCGCCGAGCGGGCCGAAGCCCGCGCCGAACGGGAAGCCGCCGCCCGTTCGGCCGCCGAGGCGCGCGTTGCGGAGCTGGAGGCCGCGCTGCGACGTTCGGGGGGTCGCCATCCGTCGTGAGCGGTGGCCGACTGCGTATTCCACGCCTTGAGGGAGGCATGGAATGGCTGTGAAGAGGCGCCGTTTCACGGCGGAGTTCAAGAAGCGGGTGGCGTAGGCCGGGCCGCACTCGAGCGAACGGCATCCGCGGGCGGCGCCTTGGTCATGCGCGTCCGTTGCGACGTGCCGGCTCCTGGCGCCGTGGTGCGGCAGAAGTCCTCCGGCACCTTGATGTGAACCACGCGGTTCAGCAACTCTACATCGAATCGCCGCGGGTTCGGCACCGCGCCATCGTCCACCGGCTTGCTTCCGATCATTTGGCCGGGATCTGACCACTTACGGACTTCAACGTGGAACATTGGTTTGCCGTCATCGTCCTCGGTTCCATCGAGCGGCTTCTTGGTGAAGGCGAAATCGCCACACTCGTTCGGAAGCGTCTTGTTGAAGTCTTGCTCTACGTCGTCGCAACACCACCACTTCTTGTTCTCCGCGTTGTCCGGATTGGCCAAGTACGCGCCAACTGCGGCGGCGCGCCAGTTGGCGACCTTGCAGTTCAGCTTCTCCGAATCGCGGATGTCGCCACCGACATGCATAGGCGCAATGCTGGCGTAGCCAGTCACCTCGAACGTCGGGGCAACGGCGTATTCTCTCTGCGCCACGCAGGTCTCTATCGCCCTTCTGAAGACATCCAGCCACTCCCGCTGCGGCTCGTCCAAGCAGACGCCGTTGCCGCTCTTCGGCTGCGCATTGTTCTTATGGACCAACGCGAAGACGGTGCCGGGGGTCATGTATTGGTTGATCACGCCGGTCGTGCCCCGGCTGGTGTCCCTCGCATCGAACATTGCGACGTATCGATAGACATTCTGCGTAGAGTGGACCGTTTGTGCAGGGCGGTCCTTCTGCTTGGGGTCGAACATCGGATACATAACAACAAGAAGCACACACAGCATGAGAGAGGCCGTGAGGAGATGGGCTTCCTTGAAGGCTTTCCAAGCGTTGCATGGAGCCGTATCGATGTAATCGCGCCAAGAGGCCTCAAGTTCCTCAAGGCTCTTCCAGCCCAAACTCCACCCCTTCGACCAAACATCACCAACCGCTTTCCCGATTTCGTCGAGCTGTTCCGAAGCGCACTTACCCAGCGTCGTGATGACCCAAGTAAGAACCCCCGCACCAATCAGGAGTGACAAGGCTTGCGCGAGCTTCTCATTCTCTTTGAAGGACCCGGCGTAGCCTTCAACCGTCTCCCAATTGTGGTACAGAGCGAAGAGAGCCAAAGCGGGCAAGGCAAGCGGTGCAATCGTCAACGCAAAAAACAGGACGCGGCAGAGGATGCTCCAAACGAAGAGGCACAGGTACTGAATAGCCCGCCAAGTCTTCTTGAAGAACCACCGCATCGCTCCGCGCAAGGTCACAAGCCACGGTGCCGCAAACAAGGGCGTCCCTCCATATTGCGTTTAGTCCGCGGTGCCCGTCGAGACGTTGGTCAGGTGCCCGCTCGGCGTCTCCAGCAGGCTCATCACGGCGATCGGCGCGTCCGAACGCACCCGCAGCCGCCACTTGCCGCTGCCGTCGCCGAGACGGCCGGCCAGTCCCTCGCCCCCCGCCTCAAGCTCGGCGGACGTGAACGTGAGCGCCGAACCGGCCGGCACCGTGATCTCCACCGTCCCCGAGCCGTTCCCATGGTCGTCGATGCCGGTGACGGTCGCCGTCGCCGCCCGCCCGCCGTCGTTGATCAGCCGCAGCTTGCTCACCTGCTCGGTGTTCCGGCCCGGGTTGAAGAACACCACGCGGTGGCTGCCGTCTTCGGCCGCGGGCGCCAGGTCGTGCAGGCTGGTGAGGAAGCCGTCCGCCGTGCGGGCGTAGGAAAGCACCATCAGCTCCAGTTCGGACGCCACCTCGAGGCGCCAGTCGCCCGCACCGACGCCCACCCCGCCGTCCAGCCCCTTGGCGGCGTTGCCGTCCTCCAAGTCCGCGGAGTTGAAATGCGCCGCCTGTCGCGGGCGCAGCGTCAGCCGCACCGGGCCGGAACGGACGCCCTCGTCGTCCACGGCCACGATCGCCACCTCGCCCGCGGAATAGGAGCGGTTGATCACCCGCGCGAAACCCTGCCGCGCGCCGCCCGCCGCCGGAAACAACGGCAGCCGGTGCATCGCGCCGCCGTCCGCCAGCGGCGTCGCGTTGTCCGGCGCCGTGGAGAGGTTCACCAGATGCCCGGTGGGGCTCTCCAACAGGCTCATGGCGAACCACGGGAAGCCGCGCGCCCGCAACCGCCACTTGCCCTGGCCGTCGCCAAGGCCGCGCGCGCCTTCAAGCGCTTGGGCGGTGAGCGTGAGCGCGCGCTGCGGCCGCACCAGCAGCGAACCCGCCATCGGATGCCACTGGCCGCGGTCGTCGTAGCCGCCCGTCGTCCACTTCGCCGGCTCCGCCTCGGTGTTGACCACGCGCAGGATGCTGCGCTGACTCTCGTTGCTGCCCGGGTTGAAGAAGGGAACCATCGCGTCCGCCGCCACGTCGTGCATGGCGGTGACGAAGCCGTCCTGCGTGCGGATGTAGGACAGCACCTCCACGTCCAGCGCGGAAACCACCGAGAGCCGCCAGTCCCCGGCGGTCGGGGCGCCGACGCCGCCGGAGAGCCCCTTGGCCGCGTTGCCGAACTCCAAGTCCTCCGAGTTGAAGTGGACCGCCCGGCGGCCCCCCACGTCCAAACGCACCCGCCGGGCGCGAACGCCGGCGTCGTCCACCGCCTCGATGAACACGTGCCCGTCCTCGTCGCTTCGATTGACGACGCGCGCGAAGCCCTGGCGACTGCCGCCCGCCGCCGGGAAGTACGGCGCCGTCTCCCCCGCCAGCACGGTGACGCGCCGTTCGCGCAGGGTGTCCAAGACGGCCAATGCGCCGTCCGCCAGCGGGTTGCGCCGCACGTCCACCATCAGCAACTCCTCGGCGTTCAGAAGCGGCGAGATGTCCCGCACGGCGTTGTTGCGCAAATGGAGTTCGCGCAGCGGCTCGAAGTTCAAGGGAGAGATGTCCGCAACTTGGTTGTCGCTGACATGCAGGTACCGCAAGTGACGGTGTCCAGCCAAAGGCGCGAGGGACGTGATCGCGTTGCCGCTGATGTCCAACTCTTCCAAATTCCGCACGTTCGCCAGCGAGGCGATGTCCGAAATGGAATTGTCGGACAGATACAGGTGTTGCAAACCTGAAGGAAGCGACGGCAGATCACGCAGCGAGTTCCCGTCCAAGGCCAAGCTGCCGAGGCTTCCCATGGCCGCCAGCGGCGACCAGTCCTCCACCATGTTGCGCGCCAGCGACAACGACCACAGGCCGAGACCGGCCAGAGGCGCGATGTCCGTGATCCTGTTCCCGTCCAGGAAGAGACCTCGGAGCCCGGTCGCCTCTTCAAGACCGGTCAAGTCCTCGATGCCGAGACCAGCCGCGCCGAGAACTGACATGGTGGCGAACGTGTTGTCCGTCGCAAGCAGAGTTCGCGCGACGGCTTCGCGAAGCCCGCCGTCCGGCACCTCGGGGAGTTGGGGCAGTTCGAACTCCACTTCCACGCCTCGTTGACGGAGCGTCGGAATGTGCGATTCGCGGGATCGCCGTGACAGAGGATTCCCGCGCAGATCCACAGCATCGCCATCGCCCAATCCGTCGTTCGCCACAAGCGGAGACAGATCCGAGATTCCGTTTGACGCCAGCCTGAGCGTCGTCAGCGCCGTCATGCCCGCCAGCGGCGACAGCTCCGAGATCGCGTTGTCGTACAGGGAGAGCCTCGTCAGCGCCGTCAGGCCCGCCAGCGGCGACACGTCGGAGATTCCGTTGGCGTGCAGCCAGAGCGACTTCAGCGACGTCATGTCCGCCAGCGGCGACAGGTCGGAGATTCCATTGTGGTTCAGATAGAGATGCGTCAGCGCCGTCATGTCCGCCAGCGGCGACAGGTCGGAGATCGCGTTGACGCCCAGCGAGAGGTGCGTCAACGCCGTCATGTCCGCCAGCGGCGAGACATCCGAGACACCGGCATCTGTCAGACTGAGCTCCCTCAACGACTTCAGGTTCGAGAGCGGCCGCACGGACGACAAATTGATCCCCCAGCAGGAACCCAAGCCGAGCGACGTCAGCGCCGTCAGGCCCGCCAGCGGCGACGCGTCGGAGATTTCGGGGTTGAAGGACAGCCAGAGCCACTCCAGCGCCGTCAGGTCCGCCAGCGGCGACACGTCGGAGATCCCGTTGTGGCGCAGGTCGAGCGACTTCAGCGCCGTCAGGTCCGCCAGCGGCGACAGGTCAGAGGCCTTGTTGGAGGACAGCCAGAGCGTCGTCAGCGACGTCATGTCCGCCAGCGGCGACAGGTCGGAGATTCCATTGTGGCTCAGATAGAGATGCGTCAGCGCCGTCATGTCCGCCAGCGGCGACACGTCGGAGATTTCGTTTTCGGCCAGGTAGAGCGACGTCAGCGCCGTCATGTCCGCCAGCGGCGACACGTCGGAGATCGCGTTGCCAAACAGGTGGAGCGTCGTCAGCGCCGTCAGGCCCGCCAGCGGCGACAGGTCCGAGATCGCGTTTCTATGCACCTGCCCATCAACGATACGCCCGCTCAGCAGGAGCTCCGTCAGCGCCGTCATGTCCGCCAGCGGCGACACGTCGGAGACCTTGTTGGAGAACAGGTCGAGCGTCGTCAGCGCCGTCAGGTCCGCCAGCGGCGATACGTCGGAGATCGCGTTGCGGCGCAGGTTGAGATACGTCAGCGCCGTCATGTCCGCCAGCGGCGACACGTCGGAGATTTCGTTTTCGGCCAGGTAGAGCGACGTCAGCGCCGTCATGTCCGCCAGCGGCGACACGTCGGAGATTTCGTTGCGCGCTAGGTTGAGATACGTCAGCGCCGTCATGTCCGCCAGCGGCGACACGTCGGAGATTTCGTTGCGCGCCAGGTCGAGATACGTCAGCGCCGTCATGTCCGCCAGCGGCGACACGTCGGAGATTTCGTTGAGCGCCAGGTAGAGCGACGTCAGCGCCGTCATGTCCGCCAGCGGCGACACGTCGGAGATTTCGTTGCCGTACAGACGGAGCGACGTCAGTGACGTCAGGCCCGCCAGCGGCGACAGGTCCGAGATCGCGCCATACGTCGACTCAAGCCACGACAGGTTGACGGCGTGTTCGATCCCCGTCAGTTGCCGCACGCCATTGCCGGTGCGCAGCCATCGCAAAGCCGCCATCTCGCCGCGGGTGATCGGGGCGCCCGCCGCCTTGTCCAGCGCCTCCTCCACCGCTTTGCGAAGGGCCGCGTCGGGAATGTCCACCAGCGTCTCCGAACCGTCCGCTTCGCCGGCGCTCGGCAGGGGAAACGCCGGTTCCGCCGCCACGGGCGCGCTGGAGACGCCAGCCAACAAAGCCCAGGCTGCCAGCGCGATGGAGGCGCCTCGCCTTGCCGCGCGCCAACCTCTCCCAACTCGATTTGCCATCGCTCACTCCCCGTTGCGGCTTGGGCGGAAGTTCGCCACGCGGTGGCGGTTTCGATCCAGGGTCAGAACCGCGTCCGCGGGGCCGTGGAGACCGCGCGCCTTGGAAAATCTACTCACCCCAAGCACGCGACCCCCGGGGCCATAGCGCCATGGCGACCCGTAGTACGGAACATCAATCGAATAGCGACCACCACCACAGCCCGCGCCGTACGACATTATGGTTGCTTGACATTTGTCCGTGGTGACGCCGTGGTTGTAGGTCCCCGTTTGGCTGGTTCCCGTGAACTCCCCGCGTTCGTGCCCGATACCGAAATTGTGACCGAACTCGTGTGCTACGACTCTGTTCGGGACAGCAGTTCCCGGCGAGCTGAACACGGCGCTGAACGCTCCGTTCAGTACCGCCTTCCCCCTCGCCCCCCTTCCTTGCTGCCACACACCCCGCAACTGGACCAGATCGGCGCCCAAGGCGTTCCGCCGAGCATGCACATTGTCCATGTGGCCATCGTCGGGACTGGCGAGGCGGGCGAGGTCGGTGTCCCAGTCTCTCTCCAAGTAGTCCACCCGCTCCGCGCCGACAAGATTCAACTGGACGAAGGCGCCGCTGCGCTCGAAGGCGTCGTTGGTGTACGCGATCGTCATGTCGATCCGGGACAATACTTGCGCCTCGCCGCCGGCAGCCTCTTCCGCCGCCGGCGTCCAAACGACCAAGACATCCACCACGGATCCGTCGTCGGCACCGCCTGCCACGGCCCCGTCCGCTGCCGACAACTCGGAAGACAGCGCGCCAGCGCACTCGACCGGCTGCGCGCTCGTCACGTCCCGCAAGGCGTGGACACCGCCCCCGAGATAGGTGAGTTCGTAGGCGGAGTCCGGCGTCCAAATGGAGCCCGCCACGGCCTCCTCATGCACCACGAGCGTCGCGAACCCCGCGCCGCCCCCGACAACGCGGCCGGAAAGGGAGTAGCCCCACCGGGTTGGCGCCGTTCGCTCCACAACCACGTCGAGGCGGACGCCGTCCCGCACGTTGAGGAGCAGGCGTCCCGCGCCGGCGGTCTCAACGTCGGCGCGCGCCGCGGTCAATTCGTGCCGGGCGATCCGCACCCGCCGCTCCCACGCATCGGAAACCGTCGACGCGCCCTGCCGCGCCGGGTCAGGTCTCGCGGCGGGCGCAACGCCTCCGTCAGCGCCAGCGGGACCAACCGGCAGAAAGAGGCCGGCGGCATGGATCCCACCGGCCAGTCCCAAGGCGATGGCGCCAAACGCAAAGCGCGCCACGGCTTCAACGGCGGCAAATCCCGCCGCACAAACCTTGCCCTCAGTCATTGGTCTCTTCCAAGTCGCATGTGCCCGCGCTCTTGAGCTCGATCAACACTGTGCGGTTCAGCGCTTGCTGATCCACGCCCGGTTGAGCGTCGTCCACATACGGACGCTGCAGATCGCCACTTGGCTGTGTCAGATTCACTTGGAAGCGCTGTCCCTCCAAGTAGTCAACGACGATCTGGGCACGCAGATTCGCCGTCTTGCGGTTCAATTCGTCGGAGTTGTCCATTGGGCTACCGTCCGGCCGAATGCGGAAATCCGCCGTGCTTGAGTAACCAGCCACCTCGAACTCGACGGGGGCGTCCGCTGCGTGGCAGGGCTGGAGGGCTTTGGTAAGACGCTCAAGACGCTTGCGGTGCCGCTGTGTCAACTTGACGCCGACACTGTCCCTGGCGATTTCGCCATCCTCGTTCAGACGGGCGTTCTCGTAGAGGAAGGTGAACTTCGAGTTCACCTTGATCGGCGGCAGCGGCGGCAGCGGGGGCGGCACGACCCCTACGCACTCCTCAGGCGTTTTCGTCAGTTGGCATCCTTCCGCCAGCAGCTTCTTGGACACGGCGTCCGCAATGCGCCCCTCCAAGCCCTCCAAGCTGCGACCCACCGCATCGGTTATCGTCTTGTCGAGACCGCTCAACGCACTGTCAATGGCCTTGAGACGCTGCTCGAGACCCTCGCAGTCAACACAATCGCCATCGCCGGGTCCATTACCGGGTTCATCGGGTCCGTTGCGATCTTGACCTTCCAACAGGGGCCAGGCAACCACCCCAGCCAAAATCAAGACGATCACGTACAGCATGATCCGTTCTATTCGCTCCATGTTTAGCGAGCCTCCGGGTTGTTGGTCTGCGCAGCCGGCGCAGGCGCCGCGCAAGAAACGTTGAATGCATCCAGCTCAAAGGCGGCTGGCGCCGATTGCGGAAAGCGATGCGTGGTTCCCGCCGTTGGTGGCGGGAGGGCGCGGGTGCGGCGCCTGCGCGGATGGGCGCAGGCGTTGGCGGACGAATCTAGGCGGGAAGCTGCGTTGGCTTGGGGCCTAAAGCAGATCCATGCGGGGGGGGGGGGGTAGCAACATTCGTGCCAACTCGGCTCGGCCCGACGGGCCGGGTCCGGTCGTCTCGACATGCCAAGCTGAATGCGCCTCGGTGCATGGCCACTCCCCCCAATCCGTCCGCAACCTAGCCCAACTCGGATCTCCCCGTCAAGGCTTTTTTTCAGACGAAGCTGTGCCCGACGGCCGCCACCGGCCAACAAACGGGCGCGCTGCGAGGACTACGCGGCGGCGCCTTGGTACTATTGCCCCGTTCCGCTTGCCGCTCGGCCGGCGGCGTTCGGCGAGGGAGGGAACGCATGACCAACACCGTCCATCGGCACGGTCTTCTGGTGGCGAAGGAACTGGACGACTTCATCGCGGTGGAGGCGACGCCCGGCACGGGCATCGGCGCGGATGCGTTCTGGGCCGGCTTCGCCGCCATCGTGCGCGATCTCGCGCCGCGCAACCGCGCGCTGCTCGCCAAACGGGAGGAACTGCAAACGCGCATCGACGCGTGGCACGCCGAACGGCGCGGCCGGCCCCACGACGCCGGCGCCTACAAGGCGTTCCTCGAACAGATCGGCTACTTGCTGCCGGAAGGCGCGGATTTCCAAATCACCACGGACAACGTGGATGCGGAGATCGCGCGCATCGCCGGCCCGCAGCTAGTGGTGCCGGTGATGAACGCCCGTTTCGCCTTGAACGCCGCCAACGCCCGCTGGGGCAGTTTGTACGACGCGCTCTACGGCACGGACGTGATTCCCGAATCGCCCGGGCGCGAGAAGGGCGACCGCTACAACCCCGCGCGCGGCGAGCTGGTGATGGCGCGAGCGGCCGCGGAACTCGACGCCATCGCGCCGCTGGCCGGCGCACGCCACGGCGCTGTCGGCGCCTACCAGGTGCTGCGCGACGGAGAGGCGCATGTGTTGCGGGCGGTGGTGGAGGGAGACGGCGTCGCGCTCGCGGACCCGTCGCAGTTCGTCGGCTTCACCGGGCCGGCGGAGGGCGAGCCGGCCTCCGTCCTGTTGCGCCACCACGGGCTGCACATCGAGATCCAAATCGACCGCGACCACGCGGTGGGCGCCGCGCATCCCGCCGGCGTCAAGGACGTGTTGCTGGAAGCGGCGGTGACCACCATCCAAGACTGCGAGGATTCCGTGGCCGCGGTGGACGCCGAGGACAAGACGCTCGTCTACCGCAACTGGCTTGGCCTGATGACGGGCGAGCTCACGGAGACCTTCGAGAAAGGCGGCGAGACGGTGCATCGGGCGCTGTTGCCGGACCGCGTCTACACCGCTGCGGCGGGCGGCGAACTTACCTTGCCCGGCCGCAGTTTGCTGCTGGTGCGCAACGTCGGCCACCTGATGACCACGGACGCCGTGCGCGATGCGAACGGCGCTGCGGTGTTCGAGGGCATGTTGGACGCCGCGGTCACCAGCCTCTGCGCCGTGCATGATCTGCGCGGCCTTGGCAGGTTCCGCAACAGCCGCGCCGGCAGCGTCTACATCGTGAAGCCGAAGCTGCACGGCCCCGAGGAAACCGCCTTCACTTGCGCGCTCTTCGACCGCGTGGAGGACCTGCTCGATCTGCCCCGCAACACCGTGAAAGTGGGCGTGATGGACGAGGAGCGGCGCACCAGCCTGAACCTGCGCGAGTGCATCCGCGCCGCCCGCGAGCGCATCGTGTTCATCAACACCGGCTTTCTCGACCGCACTGGCGACGAGATCCACACCAGCATGGAGGCCGGCGCGATGGTGCGCAAGGAGCCCATGAAGCGGGAGAAGTGGATTCTCGCCTACGAGGACGCCAACGTGGACGCCGGCCTTGCCACCGGCTTTCCCGGCCGCGCGCAGATCGGCAAAGGCATGTGGCCGAAGCCGGACGAAATGCTGGAGATGCTGAACACCAAGGCGGGCCACCCGACCGCCGGCGCGGATTGCGCCTGGGTGCCCTCGCCCACCGCCGCCACGCTGCACGCGCTGCACTATCACCAAGTGGACGTCGCGGGCCGCCAGCAAGCGCTTGGGGCGCGCGCCCGGGCGAGCGTTGAAGACATCCTAACCATTCCGCTGCTGGCGGGGGAGAACCTCTCCGCCGAAGACGTGCAGCGCGAACTGGACAACAACGCCCAAGGCATCCTCGGTTACGTGGTGCGCTGGGTGGAGCAAGGCATCGGCTGCTCCAAGGTGCCGGATTTGGACAACGTCGGGCTGATGGAGGATCGCGCCACCTGCCGCATTTCCAGCCAGCACATCGCCAACTGGTTGCGCCACGGCGTGGCGAGCGAGGCGCAAGTGCGCGACACCCTGCGGCGGATGGCGGCGGTGGTGGACGGCCAGAACGCGGGCGATGCGAACTACCGCCCGATGGCGCCTGATTTCGACGCCAGCATCGCCTTCCAAGCCGCTTGCGACCTGGTGTTCAAGGGCTTGGAGCAGCCGTCCGGCTACACCGAGCCGGTGCTGCATGCGCGAAGGCGGCAGGCCAAAGCGCGGCAACGCTAGGAGCGGCGCGCGACGCTGCCCCGCTCTGGCCGCGCAAGCCGGCATCCCGGTTCGGGGTTTTCGAGTGACGCGCGGCCAGCGGCGCGAACGGGACGGTTGGCCCATGCCGAACGCCACCGCCGCGCCAAGCCGCGGCAACCGGTTGGCCATCGCCGCGGCGGCGCTTGCCTGGGCGCCCATCGGCTTCGTGCTGGGCGGATTCGCCGCCGCCCGCGCGCTCGGCCCCGGCGCAACCGAAGGCGGCCCCATCGCCGCCGCCGCGTTGCTGGGTGCGGCCGCCGCCGCGGCGCTGATGGCGGGCGTGGCAACGCGGTTGCCGGCGAAGCCGCTGCGCGTCGCCACGGTGGTGGCGGGCGGCGTGTCCTTCGCCCTGATCATCTACTTGGTGCAAGACTTCGTGGCGGACCGAATGCGCCAAGCGGAGGCGTTCGATGCGGCCTTTGCGCGCATGACGCCGTTCGAGTTGCGCATCGAGTCGAACGACGCGAACCGGCGGCCATTCTCCGTGCTCTCGTTCGATTCCAGCACCCGCGCCTACACGGCGCAGCGCCCCGGCGGCTGGCTGTGCCGAGGCAGCGGCCGGCGCGAGCACGCGCTGGCGCTTGCCCGCGGCGTGCAACAGGCGGCGCGCGGGGATGCCGCTTCGGGGCAGCCCGGCGCCCACTGCCCTGCGCGCGCCTCTTGGCGCTACCGCCAAGCCGACGCCGGCGCCGCCCTTGCTGAAGAAGCCGCGGAACACGGTGGCGACGCCTGCGCTCCGCCGGCGCTCCTGCTCGCCGCCGACGCGCTGGTTGCCCGAACAGCGCGCCGCGCCTCGTGTCGGCGCCACAGTGAGGTCGCCGCCGACTGAAGCCGCAACCCTATGCTCAAGGCAATCATCGGGAGGCGCAACGTTGCAGGCACAAAGGCCATGCTATGCTGGCCGCTGGCCACGGACTCCTAGCTGTCGCAACCGCAACCGAGGATACTTTCGGCACTTTTGGCCCAAGTACCTACCTATGAGGAGACCCTAATGTACTCGTCGATACGCATTCGCGGCTTTCGGTGCCTTAAGGACTTCCGCATGAAAGGGCTGGGACGGGTCAATCTGTTGGTTGGTGCCAACAACTGCGGCAAAACTTCCATCTTGGAGTGTGTTCAACTCTTGACCACGCCTACGCTGTCCGTGTTGCCCGCCATTGCCATTCGCAGGGGCGAGTGGCAGGTATCCAACGACAGCGAGCACCGCTTGGAGCGTGCGATTGGCATGTCTCATCTCTTCGCCGACCGCGACATAGCTGGCCAGATTGTCGTCACGGGCGAACGTCCAGTTCAACGAAGTGGAGTCGCCACAAGTGATGAAGTCCGACTGGGCGTAGATGCCGGTCAAGCTCATCTGTTCGCGGACGGTAATTCGCGAGGTGCAGAAGGATTGTTGTTGCGCGTTCGTTGGACGGCTGCGGAAGGACCGTTCGACGTGCCGTTGGGTGCGGATGGAACGCTACCGGTGCGGTCAATTCCAGTGCGCCGGCTCGGTGACATCAATGAAGGTGCCCAGTTCATTCGCAGTAGCGGCATGACCGCGCACGGTGTCGTCCAGCTCTTGGACGACGTTGTGCTGACGGAATACGAAACTCTAGTCACACATGCTCTGAACATCTTGGAGCCTAAAGTCGAACGCGTGGCCGCGGTCGCGCATGAGCGCCACTATCTCTTGGCCGATGGTCCAGGCGGTATTTTCGTGAAGCTCCGCGGCGTCCAAGGACGCGTGCCGATTGGCAGCACCGGAGATGGCATGTGGCGAATGCTCGGCCTTGCGCTGATGCTTGCCAAAGCCAAGGACGGTGTGCTTCTCGTGGATGAAATCGACGCGGGTTTGCACTATTCCGTAATGAAGAGCATGTGGCGAATGGTCTGCGAACAGGCCGCCGCCCTTTCCGTTCAAGTGTTCGCGACAACGCACAGCCGCGACTGCTACGAGAGTCTTGCGTCCCTCGTGGAAACCGACAAGACGCAACGGAAAACAGTCACGATCCAACGCATTGAACTACGTCAGGATGAAGCCGTGAGGATCGGAGGTCGCGCCATCGTCTTGGCAGCCGAGCGCGGCTTGGAGGTGCGGTGAATGCGCCCGCGCGTTCAACCAAAGAGGTTGCTTGTAGAAGGGGATACGGACAAGCGAGTCATACCTTTCCTCATGGAAGCCAACGGCGTGGCATGGGGAACCGCAGACCGACCTGCCGTCTACATCGCACCGTACGGCGGCGTCGGCGAGATGTTGAAAGCTGGAGCGATTGAAGGCGAACTGAGCGCATCCGGTCTTGAAGCTCTCGGCATCGTCGCGGATGCCAACGGCGACGCTCGCAAACGATGGGCCCAAATCCGGCGTCTTTGCCAGGCGCAGGTGCCATCGCTGCCTGAGGACCTCCCAGCGGAAGGCTTGCGGATGACCCATGCATCGGGGCCTCGTTTCGGCGTGTGGATCATGCCCGACAACCGCTCGGAAGGAATGTTGGAGGATCTCTTGGTTCAGCTTGTTCCTGGTGAGTCTGGGCGCTTGTTTGCCTTGGCCGAGCACTGCGTCGAGGAGGCGGCGGAACGCGGGGCGCCGTTCAAGCCCGCACATCTAACCAAGGCCAAGGTCCACACATGGCTGGCTTGGCAGGACGAACCCGGAAAATCATTGCATCAAGCGGTCCATCACCGCGTTTTGGATCCAACGGTGCCGGAGTCCAAACCTTTCGTCCGCTGGTTCCGAAGTTTGTTCTCTGTGTGATGGCCGCGTCTCTGTCGCCAAGGCATGGTCAAGGAAGTCCACCTCCACCTGCGTAGGCGCAGGCCCATGAACGCCGGCAAAGGAAACTCCGTGCTTGCGCGCATTGCCGGCCGCCTTCGCCGGATCCCGTTCGAACTTGAACACTCACTTTCATTTCTTCAACCACGGCCCGCCAGTGGTGCCTTGGTTGCCCGCACAGCGCACCGCGCGTCGTGTCGGCGGCACCCGCCGGGACGCGCCCCATGACGCGCGTGCTGGTCTGTCCGCCGATCCACTTCGGCGTGGAATACGTCATCAATCCTTGGATGGCCGGGCAAGTCGGCGCGGCCTCGCGCGCTGTGGCGCAGCGGCAGTGGGATGCTCTGGTGGCGACGTTGCGGGGGATCGCGGACGTCTCGGTGCTGGCGCCGGGCCGCGGGTTGCCGGACATGTGCTTCGCCGCCAACGGCGGTTTCGTGCTCGGCAACACCTTCGTGTCTCCCAACTTCGCGGTTTCCCAGCGCCGGCCGGAGGCGACGCTGTACCGGCGGTGGGCCGAGAGCGCCGGCTTCGACATCGTCGAGTTGGCGGACGACACCGCTTTCGAGGGCGAGGGCGACGCGCTCTGGTGGCCGCGCGCGGAGGAACCGATCCTGTGGGCCGGCTACGGCGTGCGCAGCGCCTTGGGGGCGCATCTGCCTCTGGCCGAGCGATTGCGCGCGCGCGTCGTCTCCCTGCGGCTGATCGACGAGCGCTTCTATCACTTGGACACCTGCTTCGTCCCCTTGCCCGAAGGCCGCGTCGTCTACTATCCACCGGCTTTCGACGAGCGTTCGCGCGCGGTTGTGCGGTCCTTGGCGGCCGGCGACGACTTGATCGAGGTGGGCGAGGAGGACGCGCTGAACTTCGCCTGCAACGCCATTCGCATCGGCCGCCACTGGATCGCCAACTTCGCCTCCGCCTCGTTGCGGCAGCGCTTGGAACGCTGGGGCTACACGGTGACGACCACGCCGCTCACGGAGTTCATGAAGGCGGGCGGCGCGGCCAAGTGCCTGGCGCTGGTGCTGGACCAAGACGTGGCGGCGGGCTTTGCGACACGGCCGCCGACGACATCTCCGCTGCGTTCGGAAGTGGTGGAGTTGGAAGGCCACTTGCTCTCGCAGGGCGTTCTCGACCGCGCCTACGCCGCGGTCGAGGCGTTGGGCGGCAGCGTGCGGTTGCAGCGCTTCCACGGCGGCGAGCGGGCGGATCAGCCGAGTTTGGCGCGGCTTGCGGTCACCGCGCCGGATCAAGCGTTGCTGGACACCATGATCGACCGGTTGGCGGGCGGCGGAGCGGCGCTCAGCACCGTGTCCGCCCACGACGACGAGGAAGTGTCGCTGGCGCCCGTGCGCCGCGCCGGCGTTGCGCCGGAGGACTTCTGCTGCTCCACCATCTATCCCACGGACGTGGTGGTCCGCGGGCGCACGGTTCGCGTCCAACGCCAGCGCATGGACGCCGCCATCGTCGTCGTTGACGCCGAGGGCGCGCCGAGCGCGCGCTGCGTGCTGCCCCGGGATCTGCGGCTGGGCGAGAAAGTGGTCTGCGGCGAGACCGGCGTGCGCGTGGCCGTGCCGGACGCCGCCGTGCGCGATGCGGACTTCTCGTTCATGTCATCGAACGTCACCAGCGAGCGCCGGGTGGAGGCGCAGATCGAAGAGCTGGCGTTGGAAATGCGCCGCATTCGCGCCCAGGGCGGTCGCATCGTCGTGGTTGCCGGGCCGGTGGTCATCCACACCGGCGGCGGCGCGCATCTGGCGGCGTTGATTCGCGAGGGGTTCGTGCAAGCCCTGCTCACCGGCAACGCGCTGCCGGTTCACGATTTGGAGACCAATCTGTTCGGCACTTCCCTGGGCGTGGATCTGGCGCGCGGCGCCGGCGTGCGTGGCGGCCACCGGCACCATCTGCGCACCATCAACCGCATTCGCGCCGCCGGCTCGATCGCGAACGCGGTGCGCGACGGCGTCATCGACGGCGGCGTGATGTACGAATGCGTCCGCGCCGACGTCGCCTACGTCCTGGCCGGTTCGATACGCGACGACGGCCCGCTGCCCGACACGCAGATGGACCTGATCAAGGCCCAAGCCGCCTACCAGCAGCAGATCATGGGCGCGGATCTGGTGCTGATGCTGGCGACCATGCTGCACGCCATCGGCGTCGGCAACATGACCCCGGCCGGTGTGCGCATGGTCTGCGTGGACATCAACCCGGCGGTGGTGACCAAGCTCGCCGACCGCGGCAGCATCGAGTCCGTCGGCATCGTCACGGACGTGGGCTTGTTCCTGCAGGTTCTGCGTCAACAGCTGGGAGAAAGCGCCGCGCCGCCAGGGATCGAAGCGTGACAGCCCCACTTGATTGAGTTGGTCTATGGCGATTCGCGACAAGACCGGCGTGTGCATAGTCACGCCGGCACGCGATCGATGGTCACGCCCCGCGGTGCCTTCCGCCGTCATCGCCGTATGTGTCGTTGCCTCTGTCGCCACCTATTGTTAGCGTTCGTTGCGTTCGTTCGACCAACTGGCGAAAGGACCGACCTTTGGGCAACATTGCCACTGGAGCACGACTGCTTCCGCGACATCACATCACCATCCGCGTGCCGTGGCACGACAGCGGTTGGGCGGGCACGGTTTGCTCAAAGCCGTTGAACAACACCAGTTGCTTGGTGCTCGGGCGAATTGCGGACGGTCGGCGCGACGACGTGGAGACGCGCTATGCCGGCAGGAAGTTCGACGAGCTGGACGAGGAAGACGTGCCGCCGTGCGTCAAGGAACGCGGCTCGTTCATGGCGCCGTTCGACGTTCGCCGCACGATGAACCATCCCTATGTGCATACCTCTCCGGACACGCATGGGCACTTTGCGCCAACGCGCTTCATGCAGCCGGCTTACACGGCAGCCTGCGTTCCCTTCCGCTGGATGCTGCGCGAAAACGTTGAAGGGAAAGAAGGGAAAGCGACGATCCAACAGTCCGGGCTCGCGAAAGAGATGCAGCTCGGCTACGCGCCAGACACTGAACCAGACTTGGGCTTCACGACCGCTTGGATACAAGCCAAGGACAACCAACTGGCCCTGCTGGACACGTTCTTCAGTGCAATCCGGCCGCAAGAGTCGCTGTGCTTCTTCTACGCCAAGCAAACGCCGCTCTCCGAGAGGCCGGAGCGAGTCATCGTCGGTGTAGGGCGCGTCACGTCCGTTGGCAACAGCACCGAGTATTCTTACAACACGTCTCGGCCCTTGCGGAGCGTATTGTGGGAACGGAACGTCGGCCACTCGCTCCGGCCGCTCGGCAGCGGATTGGTGGACGGCTTCATCTTCCCGTACCAACAATTGGCCGAATTGGCGGAGACAGAAGGCATTGATGCAGAGGAACTGGTCGCGTTCGCGCCAAACGAGTTGTTCGAGAGCTACTCCTACGGCTCTGAGCTACTCACGGACGACGGTGCGGTGGCCTCCTTGGTGCGTTGCGCCGCTGTCCTGCAGCGCATCCGCGGCAAGGTCAAAGGACCATGGGACCAAGCGCTGGCATGGATTGACACTGAACTCAACAGACTGTGGCAGGCGCGCGGCCCTTTTCCCGGCTTGGGCTCCGCGCTTGCCGCGTTTGGCTTCGAATGGGGCCTCCAGCACGGCGGCTTGATCGCCTACGAACTTCAGTTGTTGAGCGAGCGCAAGGGGGAGTCGGACCTCTGGAAGTTGCTCGACCACGCGATGCAGCAGCCCGAAGCGCTTCCAGAGGGCAGTGCTCGATTCCTGACGGACAATCTGCGTGCCGGTTGGCGCGGCCTGCGCCCAGATCGTCGCGCCCTTCTCAACCTTCTGAGTCGATGCGTACTTACCGAGGAACAGGCCCTCCGTTTCTATGACTCGCACGAACGGCAGAAGGCTGGCATCAGTGCAACGGATGTTGATTTGCTGGCCAACCCCTACCTGCTGTTCGAGCTGGATCGCGGTTCGCAGAACCCTATCGCGTTCGCCACCGTTGATCGAGGCGTCTTCCCAGACGACACAGTCCGTGAGCAGCATCCACTCGACAAACCGTCCCGAGTGGGAGACCCGACGGATAGGCGCAGAGTTAGGTCGCTGGTCGTGGATCTGCTTGAGGATGCTGCCCAAGAGGGCCACACGCTGCTGCCGAGGAGCTGGTTGGTTGGGCGGGCCAGAGAGCGGGCGCTTCAGCCGCCTTGTCCATTGGGCGACAGCGTGCTTGAGGTCATGCAGGGCAGTTTCGATCCGATTGTGCGATGCACGAGCACCGCAGCAGGGGAGACTGCCTATCAGGTCGACCGGCTAACCGAGTGTCGGTCGATTATCAGCAAGGAAGTAGCCAAGAGAGAACACGGGCGCAAGCACTTGGTGGAGCATGATTGGGCAAAGCAAGTCGGGGGCGTTCTAGGCGCACTGCCATCGGGCAAAGTCGAACGTGACATCGAGATCCGTGCTCGGCAGGAGAAGGCCGCTGCATTGGAGGTCGTTTTCTCGTCCCGTCTCTCCGTTCTGATCGGGCCGGCTGGAACCGGCAAGACGACGTTGATCCGCATGCTCTGCGAACTGCCTGACGTTGCGAACAAGGGTGTGTTGCTGCTTGCGCCGACAGGCAAGGCCCGCGTACGTCTTGAAGAAAGGACGGGCTTGGGCGGCCAAGGCAAGACACTGGCGCAATTCCTGATTGGGATGCACCGGTATGACGGCTCGACCGGCCGGTACTTCCCAAACCAGAGCGCTGCCCGATGCGCCGACTACGGCACGATCGTCGTTGACGAGTGCTCCATGCTCACGGAGGAGCAGTTGGCCGCCCTGATTGACTCGTTGCGCGGAGTCGAGCGCTTGGTGCTGGTAGGCGATCCACGTCAACTTCCGCCAATCGGCGCTGGTCGCCCGTTCGTGGACATCGTTCGACGACTACGGCCCGAGGATGTGGAGACACGGTTCCCTCGGTGCTCCGCCAGCTATGCCGAACTCACCACGCCACGAAGACAGAGAGGAAGCGGGCGTCCCGATGTACTGCTTGCCTCGCACTTCAACGGTCAGCCGCTTGATCCGGCGGCTGACTCCACGCTAGGCGACAGCCATATGGACGAGGAGCTGCGGCTAGTCCGGTGGGACCACGGTGACGAATTGGAGGAACGGCTGGTTGAGGAGCTTGTGCGTGCTCTGGATTTGGCTGGCTCAGAGGACGAGCTCGGCTTTGAAGAGTCCTTGGGCGGATCGCGCTTTCGCCAAGCGCCACATGCCTTCTTCCACGTCAAGTCTGCCAACTCACCCGGCGCTGCCAGCAAGGTTGAGAGCTGGCAGGTCCTTGCGCCGCTCCGAACCGGCATCATGGGCGTTGACGCTCTGAATCGCAGCATGCAGGAACGCTTTCGTGGACATGTGCGGCAGCTCGCGGACGCGGAAATGTGGCGCAAAGTACCGAGGCCATTCGGTTCGCAAGGCGTCCTATACGGAGACAAGGTAATCAACGTCCGAAATCAACGAAGGAGAGACGTCTTTCCCCCTGAGGGCGAGCCCTACATCGCGAACGGCGACATCGGAGTTGTGGTCGGGCAATACAAAGGGCGGCAGGCCAAATTCCGCGGCCGGCCTTGGAAGATCGAGGTCGAGTTCGCTGGCCAGCTAGGGCGCAAGTACGGCTTCTCGAAGGGCGAGTTCGGGGATGATCGAACGCCGACGCTTGAACTCGCCTATTGTCTGACGGTCCACAAGACACAGGGAAGCGAGTTCGGCACGACCTTCGTTGTGTTGACGAACCCATGCCGGTTGCTTTCCCGCGAGTTGCTCTACACGGCGCTCACGCGGCATCAGGATCGGTTGGTCGTCCTGCATCAGGGCGCGATCGAGGGCTACCGGAGATTCGCCGGCGCCGAATACTCTGAGATCGCCCGACGCATGACCAATCTGTTCACTTCACCGACCCCCACGGAAGTTGCCACGACAGACGCGGTTCGTTTCCTTGAAGACAGTCTCATCCACCGCACGGAGAGGGGCGATTTGGTGCGCTCCAAGTCTGAGCTTGTCATCGCCGACAAGCTGTACGCCGCAGGCGTAGACTATGCTTACGAGAAGCCGCTGCTGATCGCCGGCCGGAAGCGATACCCGGACTTCACCATTGAAGACGACGCCAGTGGCGTTACCTACTATTGGGAACACTTGGGCCTGTTGGACGACCCGGCCTACCGAGCGCGGTGGAGGCGCAAGCGCGAGGAATACTTGAAGGAAGGTGTAGTGCCTTGGACACCCGGCACGGAAGCGGAGCACGTCCTGATCGAAACTTCGGACGATTCCGGTGGCGGCCTCAATGCTCAAGCAATCGCAGAGCGTATCCGATCAACCTTCTAATTTAGCGCGTTATGAGCTGTCACGCCCACAGCCAGTCCAAGTCCGCGAATGCCAACTGCCGGTTGAAGTTGTCGATGTTGTCCTGCACATTGATGACGAGGCAGCGCTCGCTGCCTCCGTTCTTAGGGCCACGCAGCCCTCTACCGATCATCTGGAAGTACAGGTTCGGGCTGTAGACGGGCCGAGCGACCAAGATCGCACGGGTCTTTGGCGCGTCGAATCCTTCCCGGAAGACACCGTAGTTGACCAGCACTTGGACTTCGCCAGCACGGAAATCGTCAACAACGCGGCGACGAACGGCCCGGTCCGTCCCCCCGCTGACCGCCCTCGCCATCACGCCTTTCGTGTTCAGCAGCGCCGCGACCGTCTGTGCATGTTCCACGGACGTGGCAAAGATCAAGGTTGGCCAGTCGGCGTTCCTGTTGGCGACGTGGAATTGATACGCATCGACGATGCCGAGCGTGCGATTGGTGTCGCTGGCGATTCGTTGCTCTACGCTTCTTGGCAGCCAAGCTGGACGCGGCATGGCCTCTATCTCGGCCACCTCTTTCTTGCTTAACCCTATTGTTGCAGTTTGAGGTCACCCGAGGTTGGAGAAATGCGGTGATTTGCTTAGTAGGCTTTGAGGGCGGTGTGGTTGCCGGTCAAGGTCACTGGCAGTGAGGTTGTCCGGGTGGCCGACTTTCGGGCATCCGCGGGACCCGGAAGCGATTGCCCTGTTGTTTTCGGGAACGAAAAAAGCGGTCTCCTTTGGTACGATGTCGCTGTGTGGAACAAACATCGAAGGAGACCGCCGAAGTGAATCGTATCAGGAAAGAAGTCAGCGGCAAAACCGCAAGCGCGCTGGAAATCCGGTTCGAGCCCCAGAGCCTCACGTCGCACGCCGGCCTGGTGGTGTTCCAGCGCCTGTTCTCGCGCCTCCAACTGAAGGAGCGGCTGCGCGGCTGCTTTCGGCACGAGTCGGGACGGCGCGCCTACGCGCCGCACGTGGTGACGCTGCTGCTGGTGGTGCATCTGCTGCTCGGCTGCCGCGAGCTGCGCGACATGGCGCGCTACCGGAACGACGAGGCGGTGCGGCGCGCGGTCGGTCTGCGGCGGCTGCCGGACGTGTCGACGGTGTCGCGGGCGCTGTCGGACGTGGACGCGCGCGGCGCCGACCGGGTGCGGGCGCTGTCGCGGGACATGGCGCTGGAGCGGCTGCGCGCGCTGGGGCCGCGGCGGGTCACGGTGGACTTCGACGGCACGGTGCTGGCGACGCGGCGGCTGGCGGAAGGTTCGGCGGTGGGCTACAACCCGGGCAGGAAGGGCGAGCGCAGCTACTGGCCGCTGTTCGCCACCGTGGCGCAGACTGGCCAAACGCTCGACCTGCTGCATCGGCCGGGCAACGTGGCGGACTCCACGGGAGCTGTTGATTTCATTGGCGAAAGCATGGAGCGGCTGCGCGCCGCGCTGCCGCGCGCCCGCCTGGAGACGCGCATGGACTCGGCGTTCTTCGACGGCGGGCTGCTGGACGAGCTGGAGCGGCGCGGCGTCGACTACTCGGTGTCCGTGCCGTTCGCCCGCTTCGCCGACCTCAAGGCGGCGGTCGAGGGCCGCCGCCTCTGGCGCCGCGCCGGCCCCGGCCTGGCGTTCTTCGAGCCGCGCTGGAAGCCCGCCAGCTGGGATGGCCGCCGCCGCGTGGTCGTCGTCCGCCGCCGCGTTCCGGCGCGCCGCAAGGAGCCTCTCCAACTCGACCTGTTCGAGCCCCGCGAGCACGGCTTCGAGTTCAAGGCCGTCGTCACCAACAAGCGCGTCCGCGCCCGCGCCGTCGCGCTGTTCCACGAAGGCCGCGGCACCCAGGAGGCGACGTTCGCCGAACTCAAGTCCCAATGCGGACTCGGCTACGCGCCCAGCCGCAAGGAAGCCGCCAACCGGCTCTTCTCCCTCGCCGCCGTGCTCGCCCACAACCTCGGCCGCGAACTCCAAATGGCCACCCGAGCGCCTCTCCGGAGCACCACCGCCAAACGCTCCCCGCTCTGGGCCTTCGCCCAATTGCGAACGATGCGCAACGACTTCCTGCTTCGCGCCGGCCGATTCCTCAACCGCGCCGGAAAACCCGTCCTTTCCATCATGAGCGACGACAAGGCGGAAACCGTCATGTCCGAATACCTTGCCGCCCTCGCCACATAGTTCGGCAAAAACCTGCAACAATAGGGTTAAGGAGAAGCTGCCCCCGGAAATCGTCTCGTGGTCGGCTTGGGCAAGCACGCCCATCTCCTGCAGTTCGCCCACCACCGAGATCGGGTCTTCGCTCGAGAACGCGCCACCGTCCAAGCGGTTTCTGCCGTAGCGATTGACCAATCTGGTCGTCTCCCGCTCGTCGTGGCCGCGGTAAGGAGTCGCTGTCAGGCCGAGCAGGAATGGTTCGTCTTGCCGTTGCCGTCGTGTGAAACCAATCTCTTCCATGACCGACGTGTAACTTGGCGCAACGGATCGGTGTGCTTCGTCAAAGACAACCAGTCTAAAGTCGCCTATGAACCGGTACGCGGGGGTGTCCTTGGACAACCTCGCATAGAGCGTTTGGATCGTCGCGACCACGACGTGTAACTCGTTGGTTGCCACTGGTGGTGGCTGCTGATCCCACATCCGCGAGATGCGCAAAGGAGTAGCTGCGGTACCCATCCCGGACCAGACCTGCCGCCACGCTTCCACCGCCTGTTCGCACAGCTCGTCCCGATCCGCAACCCAGAGGACGCCACCGGTGTAGATACCGTCGCGAATTGCTTGGACAATGGCCTGCACGGCGACACGGGTTTTCCCAGCACCGGTGGGCAGGCTGATCATCCCACGTCCGGTGCCGTTTGTCCGTCCGCGTTGAAGCACGTTGATGACGTTGCCAACTATGTGCTGTTGATAGCCGTGCAGTTCCGGCAAGGAGTAGGGGCCTTCGACCTCGACAAACGGTGCTCGACGCGCTCGACGCTCGCCGGCCCACTCGGGCGCGAAGCCCAGCGACTGAACGAACTCCACAGCTCGCCGCGACCCAGCCCACCGAGAAGGAGGAGCCAAATCGTCGCCTAGCTCCCATCGGTATTCGAACAGGGCACCCGTGTGGAAAGTGGCAATTGCCGCCTCGGCAACATTGATGCCGGCCAACGTGTCTCCCGTGGTCTCAAGGGCGCTGACCAGCGACAATGGAAGGTGTCGCTTGAGTGCCTCCTCGCCGACCGCGCAAAGCAGCTTGGCTGCATCCGTCGACTGCTCTCTGACGCTGGCTCGTCGTATTTTGACTTCGTCGTGGCCAACGAATCGTAGGATCGCGTTGATGTCGCCATTGTCGAGTCCAGCCCCGAGTTCACCGGCGACTAGCCGAATGTCCTTCGCGTCGTTTCCTGTACCCACTAGCAGCACGTTCGAGTCCTTGCGGACGCAAGAAGGCTCGCCTCCGTCATCGCCGACGATACGCTGGCAGCGAACCAAGTTGTAGCGCGACCATCCTTCTGGTGCGCCCGGCCACACATCCGCAAGGGGAACAGGATCTTCTTCGCCAACGATCTCGAACTGGGGCTCCGCGAGCGTGAACACAGCGCGAATGCGCTCTGCCCTAGGATGCGCGAGCAGAGCTCGTCGCGCACGGGAGTCTCTCGGTGTTTGACCGAGGGCGTCGCCAAAATTGGCGAAGCCCCCGGCACATCGGATGCGTCCGTGCAGTTCGATCATCGTCAGCACAGGAGACCGATACGAGACCTTCGGGTAGACATCGCCACGTGTGCTATGACCCATCAGCCAGTCGCGGTAGGTGCCGTCGACGCCAAGCAGCGCGTCCACATATCGAGACGAGCCCTCGTCCGAGAGAAGCGCCAGGACCTGGAGCGGACCAACACCGCGGGTCGACCTGAATTGGAGGTAGTCCTCCTGTGGACTCTGCGGGAGATTACGCGATTTGTAGTCTCGCCGACAGTTCCAAAGAAACCCGTTGAACCAAGGTTCTGCCGCAACGTCCCTCTCGCCAGGCCGCTCGAATAGACCAATCTTGCGCTGCAAGTCCAAATCGTCCGCGTGGAGGTCAGTGTCGATGGCCACGTTGCCGTCTCGACTGCCATCGGCAGGCACGATGTCGCCGGGCAGCAATACGGAGTCCATGTGGCGCAAATCGCCAGACACCGTGTGGAAGCGCAACCGCGCCTCGTTTCCTCGAAGCATGGACGCGGCATGGTCAACATCCAGCACTCGGGTTCTCGTCCAGAAATCCCGCCACCAACGGTCTTCCACGTCTTCCTCACGCGACGGCAACGCATTGACCACCAACTGAAACGTGTGCTCTGCCGAAATCTCCCGCAGGCCCAACTGCCGAAGGTCATTTGCCACCCACTCATCCTCGGCAAGGTCGACATGCACCAAGTGCTCGCTCATGCCATGGTCAATTTCTGCCGAGAAGGGCAGGGCAGGCAGGAAGAGGGCCTGAGGATCGGGGGTGCGCCAGTTGCCGCTTTGCGTTAGGACGATGTTGCCGAGGAATTGTGGGTCCTCTCTTGCGGTTCTTGGGATGAGCGAGGCGACTTGGATAGCTGCCTTGGAAGCCCCGACAGGATCATCTTCCGGCCATCCACCGACTAGGGCAAGCAACCAGTTCGAGAGCGTTGCTCTGGGTGCGCCAGTCTGGAGACTGCGGTGGCGCTGTGACCACCAGCGCTCCGCTCCGAAGAGCTGGTTGAGCTTGGCCAGCCTGTTCCTCGTCAGCGCAGCGTGATGTGCCCACTCCGCTGGTCGATGCTCGCAAGACTGCCACCGATCGAGTGGTTCCTGCTCCACTCGGGGCGACGTGAGCGCCTCAGGGGTATAGTGGATTTCGTCAACGGCCCTCAGCCGGCCGTCTTGATCCGGGACAATCTCCTGTCCCTCAAGGACCGAAAGCAGGCTCTCCCGTAGACGTTTGCTGTGGGCACCATCCCCGGCTTCCTCACGACGGGGCAATGCGTCGAGATGCCTCGCCGGATCATCGTGCGTCATGAGCGAGGGTAGCGCATCGGCCACCAATCTTGCCGCCGTATCGATCAGTTCATCGTTGTAGGGGCCCGCAAGGAGATTTTGGCGGTCTTCGTTTGTCTTCCATGGCGCGTTCAGAATGCCGGCGAGCAAGCTGGCCGTCTGTGTTGGAAAGAACGCCCAGAAACGGCCAGGTCCCGACAACGCGTCGAGCGGTGCCGCCCAAGCGATACGCACATCTCCTGTGTCGTCCAATGTGCGGCTGTCTTCGTTCGCAGCGGCAGACAGTGTGTGCGTCCTCTCCCAACATCGCCAACGCGAAGACCCTTGGTCCGTGTCGAGCTCAAGCTCCTCACCCTCGCGGTGAAGTGTGAACTCGCGGGATTCGCCGCTGCTGCACTCGAGGGTCAAGTAGCGAACGTGGGGAACGAACAACAGGAACTGTGGCGGAAACTCGCCGATCTGGGTGGCCAAGTCCCTGAACGCGTCGTACTTGAGGGGAAGGCGGACGATGTTGGTCGCCCAACTCATGAACTCGCGGAGGTCGTCGTCCCTGGTCGCTTCGTCATGGGGATTTATCGATTCCGGCAGTCGAAGAGCCGGATAGCGTTCAGCCTCCGGCACGACGCAACCGATCCGTTCTGCGGCTTGGTTCCTGTCGAACCGGACGGAGCCTGATCGGCTGAAGAACTCTGGACCGTCGGTTATGCCGAGGACGGATTTGAAACCCATGCCGAACCTGCCGATCTCGCTGGTGCCGCGCTTGCTCGACATGTGCGCGAACATGAGGCCCTTCACGCCATCCTCATCGATTGCTTTGCCGTCGTCGGCACAGTAGAGGAACCGCTCGGTCAAGCGGATCAAGATGCTCTGGCCCGTGTCCGCATGGCTCAAGGCGTCCGCACTGTTTTGCACAAGTTCGTACAACTGCCGATGCGCATAGCCACCGTGTGCGGTGTCGTGCTCTTGGTTGGCATGTTCCGCAACGAGGTGCGGCTGCGCTCGATAGGCGTTGAGCGTCCTATGGGTCTCCTTGTTGACGAAACGCCCCAAGGGGCCCTCGCGCCCCGCCCACGCCACCTCGGTACGGCCCGTGGGCAGCTTCAACGGGCCGCTGGCGCGGCGGAACTTGCCGCGCTCGGCGCGTGAAAAGTCGTACTCCTGCTTCATGGCCTCAGTTCGTAGCGTCCTCGTTCACCTCTTCAACGACGCCCCGCCAGTGGTCGCAGGCCGGCGAGCATTTCCCGGTAGCCGTTCTTGAACGCGCCGGCGCGGAAGCGCCACGCCAGCAGGGCGACCAAGCCCAGCGCGCCAGTCCACTGCACGAACGCGATGGCGTGGGAGTCCGAAGCCTCCAGGTTCACCGCCAGCGACCAGCCGGCGGCGAGCATCAGCGCGTCGATGAGAATGCCGAGCGCGACGGTGACGGTGATCACCGCGCCAACGTAAACGGTGGCGAAGCGCGCCCCGAACTGGCTGACGATGACGGCGATGGTGCCGGTGTTGGTGGCCGGCCCGGTCATCAGGAAGATCAACGCGGCGCCGGGGCTTAGGCCTTTGGCGACTAAGGCCGCGGCGATGGGCGTGCTCGCCGAAGCGCAAATGTAGAGCGGCACGCCGATGAGCACCATGGCGGGGTAGGCGATCCAACGCGCGTGTTCGTGCGTCAACCAAGCGCCGGGTATGGCGAGGTAGAGCGCCGCGCCGAGGACGATGCCCACCAGCAGGGCGAACAGGATGTCGTCCGCCAGCTCCACGAAGCCATAGCGCAGGACGTGTTTGACAATGGCCTTGAATTCGAGACGGTCCCGCGCCGGCGGCGCGCCTGGCGCGGCGGACGCGGCCGGCGCGCGGCGTTTGCGGACGACGGCCAACGCGCCCCGCAACGACTCCTTGATTTGGCGAGGGCTCACGTAGCAGTCCTCGGCACCTGCCAACAACGGCGTGTGGCCTCCTTGTTCGCAATCGCATGGATCGCCAGAATCCGGCGAAGGGGATTTGCTCGTCTCGTGCTCGTCGCGCACCATGCCGATGCAGAACAAGCCGCCCGCCACCGCGGTCATGAAGCTCACCATCGGCCGCGCCACCGCGGCGAAAAAGCCGAAGAAGGCGTGCGTTACCAGAATCGAATCCGCCCCCGTCTCCGGCGCGGTGATGAGAAACGACATGCAGGACGACCGCGACGCGCCTTTGCGCCGCATCTCCGCCACCACCGGCACCACCGAGCAACTGCACAGCGGCACCGGCACGCCCACCGCCGCCGCCGCGGCGACGGACTTGAGGTTGTCGCGGCGCAGCCACTTGAGGATCGCATCGCGCGAGACGAGCACATGGATGAGGCCGGCAAGCAGCAGGCCCAAGAGCAGCATCGGGCCAAGGAGCTGGAAGGAGGTCCACAGAAAACCCAAGGACTCGGCGAGGAATGTCATCGGCGTCTTGGCTCCGGTTGCGACGACTGCCCCATTAGACCATCAACGTTCCGAGGGCGTCCAGATCGGTTCGCGGGGCGCACGGGTGGGGCTCGCTTGCAGGCAATAGTTGACAAGTCAATTAAACATTCCATATGGTAAAGTTTCATTTACATCAACGAACGGAGATTGGCGCGATGAACATGAGGCTGTCGCTCGTCTGCCTGCTGTGCGCTCTTTGGTCTCTCCCCGGCGGCGCCGCGGCGCCGGCGCTGCAGATCACCGCAAGGGGCGAAGGGCCGGTGATCCTGTTTCTCGGAGGTCTGAACGTGCATGGCGACATGTGGCAGCCGTGGCTCGACGCGCTCGCGGTTGACCACCGCGTCTTGGCGGTCACGCCAGCGGGTTTTGCCGGCGCCGCGCCCACGGACATTGAAGCCGGTTTTTTCGCAACATATGTGCCCGCGCTCGCCCGTCTGCTGGCCGCGGAGCGAAGCGAAGACGCAACTGTCGTTGGCCACTCGCTGGGCGGCGTGGCGGCGCTGCTGCTCGCGGCGGCGGCGCCGGATCGCGTGGGGCGGCTGTTGGTGGTGGACTGCCTGCCGTTTGTGGCCGAAATGGTCCTGCCGGGCGCGACGCCGGCCCAAGCCGAGCAGACGGCGGCGGCGATGGCGGCGCGCAGCTTGGCGCTTGCGCGGGACGCGTACCGGGCGGAAACGGAACGAACAATTGCCATCATGGCCAAGAGCGGCGCTTTCCTCGACCGCTTGCGCGCTTGGGCCGCGGCTTCCGATCGCGCCACCGCCGTTGCGGCCTTCAAGGAAATGCTGGGTTTGGATTTGCGTCCGCAGTTGCCGGGCATCCGCCAACCCGTGCTTGCGCTCGCCGCGTGGGATGCCGCGATGCCGTTGACCAGGGAGCGCGTTGCGGCGTTGTACAAGAGCCAATTCGCGGGGCTGCCCCGCGGCGAGGTGCGCGTCGTGGAAGACAGCCTGCACTTCCTGATGATCGACCAGCCGGCCGCGTTCGATTCGGCGCTGACCGAGGTGCTGGCGCGATGAAATCGGCGGGCGCACGGCAAGCGCGCCGGCGCTGGCGGCGGGACTGCTTGGCCAGCTTCGCCGGCTACAGCGTTCTGGTTCTGGCCAGCCCCGCAATTGTCGATGGCGGCTGGCCGCTGGCGGTGCGCGGCGTTGCGGCGTTGGCGCCGATGCTGCCGATCGCGTACTTCATATGGGCATTGGTGGTTTTCTCGCGGTCTTGGGACGAAATGCAGCGGCGCATTCTCTTGGAGGCGTTTCTGATCGCCGGCGCGGGAGTAGCTCTTGGCAGCTTCGCTTGGGGTTGGTTGGCGCTCCGCGTCGGCGTGCCGGAATTGCACGCCATCTGGATCCTGCCCGTTCTGCTCGGCGCTTTGGGGGTGGCGTGCTGGTTCGTGTCGAGGCGCTACCGTTGAACGGGAAAACGCTGTGAAGAACCGCCTCAAGGTGCTGCGCGCGGAGCGCGACTGGTCGCAGGCGGCGTTGGCGGCGCGCTTGGGCGTCTCGCGGCAAACCGTGAACGCCATCGAACGCGGCAAATACGATCCGTCGCTGCCGTTGGCGTTCCGCATGGCGCGCCTGTTCAACCAGCCGATCGAGGAGATATTCCAAGACGAGGAAAACGCCTAGGGCGCGCCCTGCGGGGGCGCGTTCGAGTTTGCTCCGCAAACTCCGCGCCGACTTCGATGGGCGGGCTGTCGGACGGCGCAGGCCGCCATCGCGGCATTTTCAGCGATCTCGCACAACGTGCGTGGCAAATGTCCGCTTCCGGTGCCGCCCGGGACCGTCCATGCTCGCGGAATGTACGAAGACGAGATCAGCCGCGTGGCCTTCGCCGACCCGGACATGGTGCGGCATCTGCTCGCCCTGCTGCCGGAGGACGCGGTCGCCGGACTGGACGCGCGGCGGCTGCGGCGGCTGCCCGCCGAATCGGTCGGGCGGGGTGCCCGCCGGCGGGTGGCGGACATGGCTTGGGCCGTGGGCGCGCCGACGCCGGAGCGCCCGGACGCCGAGGCGCTGCTGGTGGTCGAGTTCCAGTCCGCGCCGCACCCGCGCATGGCGCTGCGCATGGAGGCCTACGCGGCGCAGCTGCGCTTGGAGATGGCGGCCGACCTGCCGGCCGACGCCGGCCTGCCGCCGGCTCTGCCGGTGCTGGTCTACACCGGCGACTGCCCGTGGCGTCCGCCCGGCGTGCGGCGGCTGACCGCGCCGGCACCGGCCGGGCTGCGGCGCTGGCAGCCGGATTTGGAGATGCTGACGCTTGACGCGGGGACGCTGACCGCGGAGGATGGCGACGTGAACCCGGCGGCGGCGCTGCTGCGCCTGCAGCGCTGCCGGCGGCCGGCGGAGCTGCCGGGCTTGGCGGCGGCGTTGTTCGGCGCGTTGCGGCGGGACGGCCGTGCGGAGCTCGCGGAGCGGCTGTCGGACGCGCTGATGCGGATGCTGGCGGCGCGCTTCGGCGGCGACGAGGCGGGCGCGGGACACACGGAGGAACTGCGGCGCGCGCTGCGCCACATGGAGGAACCGAGGATGCTTGCGGAAACGGTCGCGCAATGGCGCCGGGAGGCGCTCGACGAGGGCAGGAGGATGGGCATGTCCGAAGGCAGAAGGCAGGGCATGTCAGAGGGCAGGAGGCAGGGCATGTCCGAAGGCATGTTGGAGGGCGAGCGGGCGCTGCTGCGGCGCTTGGCGGCGTGGCGGTTCGGCGTCGCGACGGGCGATGCACTGGCGGGGCTGCTGGCGAACGAGGAGGACGTCGAGCGGCTCGCGGAAGTGGGCAACCTGGTGGTCGGCTGCGCGAACGCGGAGGAGTTGCTGCGGCGCGGCAGAGGCCTGCTCAACGGCGGGAGCTAGCGCGAGCGCGACGACTCTCCCGACGCTCTTGCCAACCAAATGTCGCACACCTCTGTCAATCAACTATGGCAACGCACCGGGAACTCGGCCACCTCCGCAGGGCGGTTTGATGCCGCAACGGATGGTCGCTGACAACGGCGCGTCGCACTTGCCCGGCAGCCAAGGTTTGAGGCTGTATGCTGTAGGTTCTCTTGCCAGAGCCCGTCCCCATGCGCCAGTGCTATGTCTTCGCCTTCGCGTTGCTCGCCGCCTGCGGCCAGAAGCCAGCCCCGGACGCCGCGGCGGCAACGCCCGACAGCCGCGTTTCCGCGGCGCGGGCGGACGCCATTCGCGCCGCCACCAAGATCGTCGCCGCCGACCGCGTCCAAGCGGCGGACAAGGAGCCCGGCAATTGGCTGGCGCACGGACGCACCTACAGCGAACAGCGGCACAGCCCGCTGGCGGACATCAACGCCGCCAACGTGGGCGGGTTGCGGCTGGCCTGGTACTGGGACACCGGCGACAAGCGCGGCTTGGAAGCCACGCCCATCGTCGTGGACGGGGTGATGTTCACCACCGGCACATGGAGCCGCGTTTACGCCAACGACGCCGGCAGCGGCGAGCTCATCTGGCAATACGACCCGCAAGTGCCGAAGCAGTGGGGCAGGAACGCCTGCTGCGATGTGGTCAACCGCGGCGTCGCCGTGTGGAAAGGGCGGGTGTTCGTGGGGACGCTCGATGGACGCTTGGTGGCGCTCGACGCCGGCAACGGCGAGGTGGCTTGGGAGACGCTCACCATCGATCCGGAACGCCCGTACACCATCACCGGCGCCCCGCGCGTGGTGAAAGACATGGTGGTGATCGGCAACGGCGGCGCGGAGTACGGCGTGCGCGGCTACGTCACCGCCTACGATTGGCGGACCGGCGAACAGAAATGGCGCTTCCACACCGTGCCGGGCGACCCCGCCAAGGGATTCGAGAATCCGGCGATGAAGATGGCCGCCGAAACGTGGAACGGCGCGTGGTGGACGGTGGGCGGCGGCGGCACGGTGTGGGATTCGATGGCCTTCGACCCCGCGCTCAATCTACTCTACATCGGCGTCGGCAACGGCTCGCCGTGGAACCGGGACGTGCGCAGCCCCGGCGGCGGCGACAACCTGTTCCTCGCCAGCATCGTGGCCTTGAACGCGGACGACGGCAGCTACGTTTGGCACTACCAAACGACGCCCGGCGAGACGTGGGACTACACCGCCACGCAACACATGATCCTCGCGGATCTGAACATCGGCGGCGCGCCCCGCAAGGTGATCATGCAAGCGCCGAAGAACGGCTTTTTCTATGTGCTGGATCGCGCCACCGGCGAGTTTCTCTCCGCCGAACCGTTCGTGCCGGTCAACTGGGCCACGCACATCGATCCGAAGACCGGGCGGCCGGTGGAGGGCGCCGGCGTTCGCTACGCCAAGGAGACCGCGCTCATCTACCCCTCGGCGGACGGCGGCCACAACTGGCATCCAATGGCCTACAACCCCAGCACCGGCTTGGTGTACATCCCGGCCATGCGCAACGCCTTGCCGTACAAGCAAGAGCCGGATTTCGCCTACAAGCCCGGCGATTTCAACTGGGGCATCGACTTCGCCGCCTTCACGCCGTCGCGCCAGCCCGCGGAACGCCTGGCGCCGATGCAAGGCGCCGTCGGTCATCTTGCGGCGTGGGATCCGGTGCGGCAGAAGGAGGTGTGGCGCGTGCAGCACGAGCGCACTTGGAACGGCGGCGTGCTCTCCACCGCCGGCAATTTGGTGTTCCAAGGGCGCTCGGACGGCGTGTTCGCGGCCTACGCCGCCGACACCGGCGCGTTGCGCTGGGAGATGCCCGTGCACACCGGCATCATCGCCGCGCCGATGAGCTACAAGGTGGATGGCGAGCAGTACATCGCCGTGATGGCCGGCTGGGGCGGCTCGTTCTCTTTGTTCTCGGGGGTGCCCCGGCACAAGGGCAATCTGCTGAGCGCCGGGCGCATCCTGGCGTTCAAGCTCGACGGCAAAGGCGAGTTGCCGGTGCCCGAGGTGACCCATGTGAACATTCCGGTGCCTCCCGAGGTGGAAGCCACCGAGGAGGAAATCGCGCGCGGCGAAGCGCTCTACCAAGCGCATTGCTCGCGTTGCCACGGTTCCGCGGTGATGTCCGCCGGCGCGGTGCCGGACTTGAAATACCTGCCCGCCGCCAGCCACGGCCGGTGGGACTTGATCGTGCGTCAAGGCGTGTACGCGACGGTGGGGATGCCGGGATTTCCGGACTTCAGCGAGGCGGACGCGAAGGCGGTACACGCCTACGTTGTGGAGCAAACGCGGGCGGCGATCGCGCTGTGCGAATCCGAGTACCCGAAGCAGTTCCCGGAACTGCTGGCCACCGCCTGCACCAAGCGCATCGTCGTAGACAACACGATGGCGAACGAAGGTTGATGGCCTTGCGGGAGATCGGCGGCGCGCGGTGAACGGGTTGCCCAAACGACCAACGCAAGTGGTGGTCGGCGCGGCCCTGTTGCTTGGCGGCGGGGCGTTGCTGGCCCTTGCCTGGGTGTTCGGCGTGGACGCCGTGGAGAGCAACGGCGCGCGGGTGTTCTTCGTGGTGGTGTGGAGCTATCTCGCTTGGGTTGTCTACGGCGGCGGCGGCTGGGCGCGCTGGGCGATTGTCGCCATCTTCACGGTCACGGCGTGGGGTGGCGTCAACGCGCCATCGTTTGACGCGGCCTTGGACAACTTCACCGTCGGCGAAGTCGCGGCCAAGGCCCTCGCGTTGGCCGCGCTCGGCTTGCTGCTGCATCCGGCCGCCCGGCAGTGGTTCGCCGCCGTGCGCAAGATGGTGGCAGAGCAGGAGGAGACGCGGAAGGCGCGGTAGGCGCCGTGGCGCTTTGGCCTCTCCCGCGAGGGTCCCTCGGGCGCCTACTTGGCGGAGAGCTGCAACAACACCCCGTGGGTGGACTTCGGATGCACGAACACCTGCGGCCCGCCTTCGCCGATGAGCCGAGCGCCGCCGGCCTTGAGCGTTGCGCAGGCGGCGTCCAAATCCTCCACCGCGAAGGCCACCGTGTGAATGCCCTCGCCGCGCTTTTCCAGCGCCTGGCCCACCGCGGACTGCACCTCGAGAGGCGCGACCACCTCGATGAAGCCGCCATCCGGCAGGTTGAAGAACGCCTGCTTGATGCCGAGGGCCGCGCTCTCGGCGGTGCGATCCAGTTTCAGGCCCAAGGTGTCGCGGTAGGTTTTGATTCCCTCGTCAAGGTCGCTGACGCGGATGACCAAGTGGTCGAATGCCGCCAATGTCATGGAATTTCCTCTGTTGGTTTGGTGTCGCCGCCCAAGCGGACGCATCGCTTGCGGCCAGGCAATGATATGGTAACGGCTGCCTTGGGCAACCGTTGGAAGCCGCCGATGAGCGAGAGAAGCCACCCATGACCGACAAGAGCACCGGCCTGACCAACCATGAAATCACCATCGCGCTGCAAGGTGGCGCCGTGCTCGGCCCGTTCCGCGCCACTTGGAGCACCGAGATCGTCAGCGACGTGCGCGAACTCAGCCGCGATTACGACGCCTTTCTGCAAGGTGCGGAGCAGGAGCGCTTCAAATACCACCTGCACGATCCCGACAAGCGCGTGTCGCACACGCTGATCATCGACTTCGAGCACGTTACCGCGATTTACGACCATGTGGAGCTGCACGAAGCGGCCGCTCGACCGTAACGGTGGTGCGAGGCCGCGCCATGCGCCGCATGATCCAAGGGCAATCGCCGCGCGGCTTGGGTCCGGCGTGAACACGCCGGCGCCGGTGCGCATCGGCCTGATCGGTTGCGGCACGATCAGTTCCGCGTATTTGCGCGCCGCGGCCACGTTCGACATTTTGGAATTCGTCGCCTGCGCGGACATCGACCCAAGCGCGGCCGCGCGAACCGAAGCCGCCTTCGGCGTTCCGGCGGCCACGGTGGACGAATTGCTCGCCCGCGACGACGTGGAAGCCGTGCTCAACCTCACCATCCCCGCGGCGCACGGCGAGGTGAACTTGGCCGCCATTGAAGCCGGCAAGCACGCCTATTGCGAAAAGCCGTTCGGCTTGGATGTGGCCGAAGGCGAGCGCGTGCTGGCGGCCGCCCAAGCCGCCGGCGTGCGCGTGGGTTGCGCGCCGGACACGTTCCTCGGCGGCGGGCAACAAACCGTGCGCGGCTTGATCGACGAAGGCGCGGTGGGCCGGCCGCTGGCCGGCACTGCGTTCATGATGGGGCCGGGGCACGAATCCTGGCACCCGAATCCGGCGTTCTACTACCAGCCGGGCGGCGGCCCGCTGTTCGACATGGGGCCGTACTACCTCACCGCCTTGGTGCATGCGCTGGGCCCGGTGCGCCGGGTGGCCGCCATCGCCGGGCGTGGGCGCGAGCAGCGCGTGGTCGCCTCGGCGCCCCGTGCCGGCGAGGTGATCGACGTGCAAGTGGACACCCACGCGGCCGGCACGCTGGCCTTCGCAAGCGGCGCGGTGGTGACGGTGGTGATGAGCTTCGATGTGCGCCTGCACTCCAATCCGCGCATCGAGATCCACGGCACCGAAGCGAGCTTGAGCGCCCCCGACCCCAACGGGTTCGGCGGCGAGGTGCGCGTTTCCACCGGCCGCCGCTGGGAGCAGCACCCGCTCACCCACGGCTACACGGGCAACATGCGCAGCATCGGCTTGGCCGACATGTGCGCGGGAATACGCAACGGCCGCCCGCACCGCTGCGACGGACGCTTGGCGCACCATGTGCTCGAAGTGATGGCCGCGTTCGGCGCATCGTCCGCCGAGGGCAGGCACATCGACATACTGAGTAGGCCGGATCGCCCGGCGGCGCTGCCAACCGGGTTGGCGGACGGAGAACTGGACTAGGCGCGAGCGGCGGAAGACAGAGACAAGAGGAGGAAAACCGTGGCCAACGTGTTCATTACCTGGGGCGGCTGGAACGGCCACGAGCCCGAACAGACCGCCAACATCTGCGCCGCCGCGTTGCGCGCGGAAGGGCACGACGTGGTGGTGGCCGACAGCTTGGCGCCTTTGGCGGACGAGAGCTTCATGGCCGAGCAGGACCTGATCGTGCCGGTGTGGACCATGGCGCGCATCAGCCGCGAGCAGGAAGCCGGCTTGCTCAAGGCCATTCGCGCCGGCGCCGGTTGCGCCGGCTGGCACGGCGGCATGGGTGATTCCTTTCGCAACAACGTGGAGTACCAGTTCATGGTGGGCGGCCAGTTCATCTGCCACCCCGGCGGCATCATCGACTACCAGGTGCGCATCGTCAGCGACGACCCCATCGTGGCGGGCCTGCGCGACTTCCCCATGCGTTCCGAGCAGTACTTCATGCATGTGGACCCCTCCAACGAGGTGCTCGCCACCACCACGTTCCAGGGCGCGCATTGGGGCATCGATTGGGTGAAAGGCGTGACCATGCCCGTGGCGTGGAAGAAGCGCTACGGCGCCGGCAAGGTGTTCTACACCTCCCTCGGCCATGTGGCGGCGGATTTCGACGTGCCCGAAGCCAAGGAGATCATGCGCCGCGGCTGCCTGTGGGCCATGCGGTCAAGAGAATAGCGCGCACGCGGCGAGCGGCCCCTTTGGCCGACGGTGCCCCGCCGTTAGAACCGGAAGGGCTTCATGATCCCGCCGTTCATTTCGGCTTCCATGAAGTCGCACTCGAAAATGCGTTTTCGCCGGAGGGAGTTGGCTTCCATGCGGTTCTTGCAGGCGGTGCGGTTGGCCTCGTTCCCGTAGCGTTTTTCGTACTCGTCGATGACCTCCTCGAAGTACGAACGCCGCGCTTGGGGAATCCGCGCCCAGATCTCCTTGAAGCGCCCGCGTATCTCCGGCGTCGTCTCTCCGCGCGCCGCCACGCCGAGCCAGCCCACCGCCGCCTCCACGTCCTGCTCCGTGCCAAGGCCCTGTTGGTACAGGAAGCTCACGCGCGCCTGCTCCATCTTGAAACCCTTTCTTGCGGCGACGAGCAGCAGCGGCAGCGCCTCCTCGTACTGGCCGAGCCGATAGAGGCGCCCGCCCTTGTAGCGCGCCTCGTAGGTGGCTTGGATGAGCTCCACGGTGGGTATTGCGGTGCGCAATCGCTCCTCCGTGACAACGACCTCTTCCACCTCTTGCTCCACCTGCTGCTCTTGACGCGCCGTTGCGTCTTCTTGCGCGGGCGCGGTTTGCGTGCCCGCGGGCGTGGTTTGCGCGCCCTGCGCCGACCAAACAGCCAGCATCAGCGGCAAGGCGCAGACCTTGCCGACCCATCCGCCGAGCTTGTTCCTCAACGTTGCGTTTGCGTTCATCGTTCGGAACCCCCGATGGCTTGTCGGCACGGCACCCGGCGGCTAGAACCGGAAGGGCTTTATGATCCCGCCGTTCATTTCGGCTTCCATGAAGTCGCACTCGAAAATGCGTTTTCTTCTCAGTTGTTGGTTGACCACCATGCGGTTGTTGCAGGCGGTGCGGTTGGCCTCGTTCCCGTAGCGCTTCTCGTACTCGTCGATGACGGCCTCGAAGTGCGGGCGCCGCGCTTGGGGAATCCGCGCCCAGATCTCCTTGAAGCGCCCGCGTATCTCCGGCGTCGTCTCTCCGCGCGCCGCCACGCCGAGCCAGCCCACCGCCGCCTCCACGTCCTGCTCGGTGCCAAGGCCCTGTTGGTACAGGAAGCTCACGCGCGCCTGCTCCATCTTGAACCCTTTTCTTGCGGCGACGAGCAGCAGCGGCAGCGCCTCCTCGTACTGGCCGAGCCGATAGAGGCGCCCGCCCTTGTGGCGCGCCTTGTAGGTGGCTTGGATGAGCTCCACGGTGGGTATTGCGGTGTGCAGTGGCGTCTCCGTGACAACGACCTCTTCCACCTCTTGCTGCTCTTGCCGCGCCGATGCGTCTTCTTGTTCTTGCGCAGGCGCGGTTTGCGCGGCCCAAGGCGCGATCACCAGCAACGGCAGAGCGCAAACCTTGCCGAGACCACCATGCCTGTTGTGCATCATCGTCCCCATAGCCCTTAAGCGCGCGACGCACGCAAAAGGATCACTTTTTTTTGCGCCTTACGAGCCCGTAGAACTCGGCTTCCATGAAGTCGCACTCGAAAATGCGCTTTATGCCGACGCCGGTGGGTGTCATGCGGTTCTTGCAGGCGGTGCGGTTGGCCTTGTTCCCGTAGCGCTTTTCGTACTCGTCGATGACCTCCTCGAAGTACGGACGCCGCGCTTGGGGAATCCGCGCCCAGAGCTCCTTGAAGCGCCCGCGTATCTCCGGCGTCGTCTCCCCGCGCGCCGCCACGCCGAGCCAGCCCACCGCCGCCTCCACGTCCTGCTCGGTGCCAAGGCCCTGTTGGTACAGGAAGCTCACGCGCGCCTGCTCCATCTTGAACCCTCTTCTTGCGGCGGCGAGCAGCAGCGGCAGCGCCTCCTCGTACCTGCCGCGCCGGTAGAAGTGCCCGCCCTTGTGGCGCGCCTCGTAGGTGGCTTGGATGAGCTCCACGGTGGGTATTGCGGTGCGCAATCGCTTTTCCGTGACAACGACCTCTTCCACCTCTCGCTCCACCTCCTGCTCTTGGCGCGCGGTCGCGTCCTCTTGCGCGGGCGTGGTTTGCGCGCCCGCGGGCGCGGTCTGCGCACCTTGCGCGGACCAAGCCGGCAGCATCAGCGCGGTCGGCAAGGCTAGAGCGATTGCCTGCATCAATTTCTTCATCGCCTGTCTCCCTAGTCGAGGTTCTCTAGCGTGTGGCACGCTTCGGCCTCCTTCTTAGCCCTTAAGCGCATGATGCACCCAAATGGATCACTATTTCTGCGTCTTTTTGCACTTTCGACCGTTCCGTTCAACGCGAAACCGCCGGGCATCTGCGCAGCTTGGCCAAGCCGGTGCGGAGGCGCGACTTGACCGTGCCTTCGGGAATGTCCAACTCGCCGGCGATTTCCCGCACCGTGAGGTCCTCCACGAACCGCAACCGCATCACGGTGCGCTGCCGAGGAGGAAGCCGCGCCAGCCACTTGGAGATTTCGCTTGGCGCCGGCGCGTCCTTGGCCGGCAGTTCGTCCGGGTCGATGCCGCACGAGGCGTGCCGGGCGGCGTTGCGCGCCGCGGTCATGGCCAAGTGCTTGGCGGTGGTGTACAGCAGCGTGTCGAGTTTTGCGTGAAGGTCGATGCCAGCGCCGGCCGGGGGAAAGCGGCGGAGCAGATAGAGGAAGGTCTCCTGCGCGACATCCGCCGCCTCGTCGTCGTCATGGGTGAACCGGTGCGCTACGAGCAACACGAAACCACGATGGCGCCGGTACAAGGCGTCGAATGCGCGAGCGCGCTCTTGCGCGTCGCCCCCGTTGCACAGCGCGACGAGGGCGGCGTCGCCGCGCGCCTCCTGCTCTGCACAGGCAGCTGGCACGGCTCGCCCTTCTTGTTCGCAACGCAGCCGATACTACACCATCGGCGCGACGGATGGGGAGGTGGGAATTGGGGGCGATGGGCCACTTTACGAAGCGGTTCGGAGGGCGCAAAATGGCCGGCGAAGAAGCGGTGAGAGAGGCGGCGGTGAACCCGGTGATTGTGCGCAACGAGATCGAACCGTTGTTGAGCGAGCTGATCCGCGAACTGGCGGCGCAAGGACGCGCCACGGAGCGCGCCATCTACGCGCGCATTCGCATGTCGTTGCGGGCGGCCGGCAACCCGTGCGATCTGGCGCGGCCGTTCCACGACCTCTCCACTATGGCGGCGGTGGCGCCGGGGCGCTCGGATGCCACCGGCGACGCCAACATCCTCCTCGTGCGCATCTTGGAAAAGGCTCGGCAACTGGCCGTGGAAAGGGAGGAATCGCCGGTAGTTCACTAAGCGGCCGTGGTTCACGAAGCGACAAACCCCAGCGCGACCGAAGCGCAACTCTTCGGCGCGAACCGCGCCTCTCGCGGCCTAGGCCATCTTGCGCGATGCCCGCCGGCGACGCTCCGCGACGATGGCGGGATGGTTGGACTCCGCGAAGGACACGGTCTTGCGCGCATCGGGCTGCTCTTCCGCCCGTTCGACCGTGGTTCGCACATGCAACGGCCCCCCGCAGTGCGGGCAGGTGTCGCGGATGCCGTCGGTCTCTTGCTGGTCTTTGTCCATGCGCTGCGCGCAACGCCGCGCCAACGACTGTGCCAGCCACGCTAGCGGAACCGCGCTTGGAAGGCAACACCGACGCGACGAACCGACGAACGACAACCAGACGAGCGGCGCCGGCGCGCCGAACGGGTATGGCAATCGTCGGCGCAAGAGGATAGATTCGCACGCCAGTACGGGAGGCACCATGGATCGGAAACCTCGCCGCCATCGCCAACGTGTCCGCGCGAACGCGGCGCATGGCGACCACCGCCGCGGCGGCGCGGCGATTGCGCCGCCGGCCGTGCGCGGCGTCTTCGCAGTCGCCGCGCTGACTCTGTGCGCGGCGCTTGCCGGCTGCGCCACTTCCACGGTGCTGCCGTCGGCGGCCGGGGATTCCGTGCGGCGCGAGCAGCGCGAACAGCTGCGCCTCGCGTTCCAAACGCAGCTCGATCGGCGCACGCGCTTGAACGGTCTTGCCTATCCCATTTTGCGCAGCAACGTGGATCTGTGCGGGACGCGGGTGGAGTCGATCATGGGCATCTACTTCGACACCGCGGGCAACATGCCGGAAGACGTGCGGGGCGCCGCGGCGCGGCTGTTCTCCATGTCCGAGCACTGGCACACCGTGCTGTCGGTCACGCCCGGCTCGCCGGCCGAACGCGCCGGGCTGCGCAGTGGCGACGTCATCCTGTTCATCGAGGGGAAACGGCCGCCGGTCTCGCGCGGGCACCGCCGCATCAACCTGATGCTGGACGCGGCGCTGGCGGACGGCGTCGCGCGCATGCGGGTGCTGCGGCAGGGTCGGACGCGCAATGTCTCCGTGGCGCCCGAGCGCGTGTGCGCCTTTCCGGTGCTGCTGGTCAACGATCCGGGGCTGAACGCCTACGCCGACGGGCACAACATCTACATCACCTCCGGCATGTTGCGCTTCGCGCAGTCGGATCTCGATCTGCAAACCGTCATCGCCCACGAGCTGGCGCACAACACCGAGGGGCACATCGAAAAGAAGATCGGCAACACGCTCCTCGGCGGTCTCATCGGGGCCGTGGTGCGGGTCTACACCGGGTTGGACGCCGCGGAAGTCGGCGCGGGTCTCGGCGCCGATGCGTTCTCCAAGGAGCTGGAGCGCGAAGCGGATTACATCAGCCTCTACATGCTTGAACGCGCCGGCATCGACAGCAGCCAAGCGGCGGCCTTCTGGCGGCGCATGGCCGTGGAACACTCGCCGAGCATTCGCTTCGCGCGCACGCATCCGACCACCGCGGAGCGGTTCGTCAACCTCGAAACGACGCATCGGGAAATCCGCGCCAAGCAGCGGGCCGGCGTCGCGCTGCTGCCCAATCGGCGTTGACGCCCGCGCGGTGGCGGGAGCACGGTCCGGCAAAGCAAAGACGCGCGCGACCATCGGAACAGCGGATCGGGTAGATTAAGCGCTTTCGCGGAGAGAGCGCGGAGAGAGCGCCATGTACCAAGAAATCCTGTACGAGGTGGACGGGCCGACCGCCGTCGTCACCATGAACCGGCCGCAGAACCTGAACGCCTTCACCCAGCTCATGCTTGCGGAGATTCGCCACGCCCTCGGCGCGGCGGAGAAAGACGAGGGCGTGGTGGGCATTGTTCTCACCGGCGCCGGGCGCGGCTTTTGCGCCGGCATGGACATGAACGCGCTTAGCGAGATGACCGCCGGCGAACGCGGATCCGCGGTGTGGCCCCACTTGGCCAGCGATCCCGGCAACCCGGATGGCGACCCCAACTTCAAGGTGGCGCTCACGTACCTGCTCGGCATTCGCAAGCCGGTCATCGCGGCGGTTGGCGGCGCCGCGGCCGGCATGGGCTTCTGCTACGCGCTCTTCTCGGATCTGCGTTTCGTGGAGCGGCGCGCCAAGCTCACGACCTCGTTCGCCTCGCTTGGCTTGGTGGCGGAGCACGGCGCCAGCTGGATCTTGCCGCGTCTCATCGGCCCGTCGCGCGCCTTGGACCTGCTCTGGACCTCCAAGCGGGTCAACGGCGAGGAGGCGTACCGCTTGGGCCTTGCGGATCGGCTCTGCGAGGACGGCGATTGCGTGGCCGACGCCAAGGCGTATGTCGCGGAATTGGCGAAAACCGCCGCGCCGATGTCGCTCATGATGATGAAGCGACAGGTCTACAAGCATCTCAACGCGGAACTCGGCGCGGCCATGGAGGAGACCAACCGTTGGATGGAGGAGAGTCTCGCCCGCGACGACTTCGGCGAAGGCGTGCGCTCGTTCATGGAGAAGCGCGCGCCGCGGTTCGCCGCATTGCAACTCGGCTGACCATTCGCGCCGACGGGTTGCGCGCTCAGCGCAAGAGGTTCAAGAGCGCGTCGCGTTGCCGCGCCGACAGCCGGCGGAACAGGCGGATGAGCGCGTTTTCCTCTTCGCTGAGTTCGGCGCGAAAGGTGGTTTCCAAGAGCGGAAAGAGCGCCGGCTCCAACTTCGCCTCAGCCGCGTCCTGCGGAATGCCGCCGAGGGAGTGCTCGAGCCGAGCGACGATTTCCGCGTTCAAACTGCGCCGATAGCGAGTCGCCGCCTCCACCACCCGCCCGTGCAGATCAGGCGGCAATCGGAGCAGGAATCGATGCGGCGCCTCAGCCATCCCACGAAGCGGTGCGAAGGTGGCGGAATGTTAGCGCCGCCCGCGCGGCGCAGTGCGAGCCGGTCGATAAGCCGGGTTCTGTCGCGAGCAACCATTCATCTGGGACGACTCGTCGCCAAGTCGCCTCTAGCAGCCTACCCGGGTCCGGCGCGGACCACGCCATGGGACCCCTATTTGGCCTTGCTCCGGGCGGGGTTCACCTAGCCGGGATCGTTGCCGCTCCCGCGGTGCGCTCTTACCGCACCCTTTCACCCTTACCGCCCCGCTGTCGCGAGGTGGCGGTTTGCTTTCTGTTGCACTAGCCGCAGGCTTGCGCCTCCCAGGCGTTACCTGGCACCCTGTCCTATGGAGCCCGGACTTTCCTCACGCCGTAGGCGCGTCCGTGAACGGGACACGCCCCGGCGCGCGATTGCTTGACCGACTCGCGACCGCTAGCGTACATCGGAAAGCCCGCGCAGCGAAAGCAAGCGTTGGAACAGCGCGGCGCGCGGCTTGCCGGTGATGCGCGCCGCCAAGCGGGCGGCCTGAGCGGGCGGCAATTCGTCGGCGAGGGCGCGCAACACGTCGTCCGTTTCCAATCCACTCGGTGGCGCGGCCGCGGCGTCCAGCACGCAGCAGAACTCGCCGCGCGGCGCATTGAGATCGGCAAGGTGTTCGGCCACCGCGGCGAAGCGAACCGTCTCGTAGCGCTTGGTGAGTTCCCGACAGATCAGCAGCGGACGCGAACCGGCGCCGAGCGCCACCATCTCGCGCAGCGTTGCGCGCAGACGGTGCGGCGCTTCAAAGAACACCACCGCGATCTCGGAGCGAAGCAAAACCTGCAAGCGCTTGTGGCGGGCTTCCGCTTTGGCCGGCAGAAAGCCCTCGAAACGGAAACGACCGGCCGGAATGGGCGATGCGGCCAACGCCGCGGTGAGGGCGCTGGCGCCGGGCACGGGCGTGACGCCCACGCCGGCTTGCCAAGCGCGCCGCACCAATTCGAAGCCCGGATCCGACACCAGCGGCGTGCCGGCGTCGCTGATGAGCGCCACCGAGTCTCCCGCGAGCAGGCGCTCGAGCACGCGCCGGCTTGCCGCCACTTCGTTGTGATCGTGCAGGGCGAGCACGGAATCGGGCGCCACGCCGAACCGCGTCAACAGCTGCCGACCGCGTCTGGTATCCTCGCAAGCGACGACGCGAACCGACCGCAGCACTTCCAGCGCCCGCGGCGTCATGTCGGACAGATTCCCAATGGGCGTCGCCACCACAAACAGACGCCCAAGCGAGCGGATCGCCATGAGCACATCCTCCCGAGAACATGTTACAGCCTGCGCCTCCGCCGCCGCTCCCCGCGCGCGCAAGCGGAGCGGTTTCCTCCCCTGCCTGTTGCCCGCGCTGGTGGTGGCGACGCTGTGCGCAGCCGGCTGTGGCACACGGTCGGCGCGAACTCCGCCGCCGGCGCCCGCCGTCGTTGCCGAGGATCCGCTCGAGCGCGCCATTGCGCGCGCCGAGCGGCAAGGCGATCCGGCGCAACGCGCGGCCCTCTATTTGCAAGCGCTGCAAGAAGCATGGCCGGCGCGCCCGCAATTGGCCGCGGACCTGTTGGCGCGCTTGTTGCCGCCAGCCGGCTTGCCGACGCCCGCGGCGGCGTTGACGAAGCGCCAGCGCTTCGACCTTCATGCGGTCGCCTTGGAGATGGCCTTGGCGCAAGAGGACGGGGCCGAAGCGCAACGCCTCTTGGCTTTGCTCGCGCCGGCGGACGCGCGCCAGTTGTCGGCCGCGGCATGGCTGCGGGCGCGCGTACACGACCTCATCGGCGCCGACCGCGCGACACCGCGAACCCTCATGGAAGCGTTGGCGGCACGGGCGCAGGCGGATCCCCGCGGGGCGGCGGACGTTTGGCGGCGGCTGTCGAAAATGTCGCGCTTCGATTTGGACCGGCTCCACCGCTCTGATTCGAGCAGCGCGTTGCGCGCCTGGGCGGCGGTGGCGCGCGATATGAACACGGCGCTCACGGCGAGCGGGCGCGCCGCAACGTGGCGTTTGTGGCGGATGCGCAACCCGCAGCACGCCGCGGCGCGTTTTCCACCGGCCGATCTCGGCGCTCAGACCGAACCGGGGCGCATCGCCGTCTTGATCCCGACAAGCGGCGAATTGGCCGAGTTTGGCGCCTCCATCCGCGACGGCCTGCTCGCGGCTTACCTGCATGCGCGACCGGAACAGCAGCGTTTGGTTTTCGTCGACACCGGCGCGCTGTCCGTGCGCGAAGCCTACGAACAAGCGCTGGCCGCCGGGGCGGAGGTGGTCGTAGGGCCCTTGGACAAGGGCGCGGTGAGCGCGCTCGCGCGCCTCGCGCCGCGGCTGCCGATCGTTGCCTTGAACACGCCGGACGCCGAACCCGCCACCATGCCCGCCAACATCGTGCAGCTCGCTCTTGCCGTGGAGGACGAAGCGGCCGCGGTCGCCCGGGCGTTGCTGGAGAACGGCGTCCGGCGCGTGGCGTTGTTTCGCAACAACTCCGCTTGGGCCGCGCGCGCCACCGCTCGCCTGCAGCGCGAAACCGGCGTTCGCATCGTGGTGGCCACTCCCGTGCAGGGCGCTCGACAAATCACCGATGTCGCGGCGACGGCGTTGGCCATCGGCGAAAGCGCCGCCCGCCACGCCGAGCTCGAAGCAATGCTCTCGGCGAGATTGGCGTTCACGCCGCGGCCCCGGGACGACATTGACGCGGTGGTGGCGTTTGTTGAGGAGAACGAGCTGCTGGCGCTCAAACCCGCGCTGAACTTTCATTTCGCCGGCGATTTGCCCGTGTACGTCTGGTCGCGCGCGCCGCGCGGGGCGCTGGCGGGGCGACTCGACGGCGTGCGCGTCTGCGACATCCCTTGGCGACTGCATCCGAGCGCGCTTGCCGATCACGCGGTCGCCGCGTTTGGGTCGCCGCGCGCCGCGTCGCCTCTGTTCGCGCTAGGGGTGGACGCCTACCGCGTGGCCAATCAACTGCCGCGGTTGACGACCTACGGCGAATCCATCGCCGGCAGCACCGGCGTGTTGACATTGACGGACAACGGCAGCATACGCCGCGAGCTGGCATGGGCAGAAGCGGTTGGCGACCACTTGGTGCCATTGCCGACCTGGTAGGACGGCATTGCGGCGCGTGGCGCGACGGGCCAAGACAGAACGCCCGCTCCGCGGCGTCGGCGGGGCGTCGCGCCGAGCGGCACGCGGAGCGCCTCCTGCGGCTGCGCGGCTGCAAAGTGCTCGCACGCAACTACAAGCGCCGCGCCGGCGAGATCGATCTGGTGCTGCTGGACGAGGAGCGTCTGGTGTTCGTGGAAGTGCGCTATCGAGGCCCGGGGGCTTGGGTCTCTCCACTTGCCTCCGTGGACGCCGCCAAGCAGCGGCGATTGACGCGCACCGCGCAGTTGTATCTGGCCGACCATCCCGAACATCGGTTCCGCGAGGTGCGATTTGACATCGTATGCGCCCGCAAGCGAAACTTCGGCATTGCTTGCGAATGGATTCCCAATGCGTTTGAGTCAACGGACGACTAGCTTCCCCTTCTGCGGTCTCCTCGCGCTTGCCGCGACGTGCGCGGGCTGCATGAGCTTCAGCGGCAAGGACCCGACGTTGCGCACGCCGGAGCGCTTCTTCGCCGATCAAAAGATCGAACGGCTAGCCCTCGAGGCGGTCGCGGCGGCGGACGAGCGTTTTGCCGCCTCCCGCATCAAAGTTGTCAGTTACGATGGCATGGTGCTGCTCGTCGGGCAAGTTCCGGAAGACGCTCTGCGCGAGCGGGCGGCAAACGCCATCCGCGAAGTCCCTCAGGTACGTCGGGTTCACAACGAGCTGCAGGTGGGCGGCCCCAACGGCCTCATGGCGCGCGCGAACGACGACTGGTTGACCACCAAGGTGGTGTCGCGTTTCGCGGCGAGCGACAAAGTGAACGCCACGCGCGTCAAAGTGGTCGCGGAGGATGGCGTGGTGTATTTGGTGGGCATTTTGCCCCCCGCCGAAGCCGACCAAGCCGCCGAGGTGGCGCGCACGGTCTTCGGCGTCAACAAGGTGGTCAAAGTCTTCGACTACCTTGACGGCTAGGCGCGCCTGCGCGCCCTTGCGGGCGCGTTGGAGTTTGCTACGCAAACTCGGCGCCGGTGCGGGGCGGTGCGCCCTTGCGGGCGCGTTGGAGTTGGCTGCGCCAACTCGGTGCCGGTGCGGGCGGTGCGGTGCTGTGGAAGGCGCCTTGCCCGCGCTATTTGACGAGCTTGAGGTGCGGGCGTTGCGCCGGCTTGGTTGGCGTTTGGTCGCCGTCGGGTTCGCCGCGTTCCACCTCGAAGCCCATGCCCATCCCCGTCTCCTTCGCGTACACGGCCACAACCGCGCCGACTGGCGCGCTGATGTGGCTCGGACGGCCGTGGAAACGGCAATCCATGCTCACGCGTTTGTCGCCCAGGGAGAAGTTGCGCACCGCGCTAGCGGAGATGTTCAGGGTCAGTTTGCCGTCGCCCGCGTGCTCCGCGGGCACTTCGACCCCCTGCACAGTGCAGTCGATCACCATGTGCGGAGTGCGGCCGTTGTCAACGATCCAATCGATGAGGGCGCGCAGCAGGTAAGGGCGCGGCGAAGTCAATCGCGCATCTCCATCTCCAACTCCGTCAGGCTGTCGCGGAACGACTGGCGTGCGAAGATCTTCTGCATGTAGCGGACCAAGGCGCGGGTCTGGCGTTCGGGCAAGTCGATTCCGAAGTGCTCCAGCCGCCAAAGAACGGGCGCCACGCAGCAGTCGACCAGCGAAAACTCGTCGTTCAGGAAATACGGCTTCTCGCCAAACGCCGGCGCGGCGGCGACGATGCTCTCCCGCAACGCGACATGCGCCTTGTCCAACACGCGCGCGCCCCCCTTGCCGGTTGTGAGCACGTTCAAGTGCGTGCTCCAGTCCGTCTCGATGCGGTACATCAGGAGGCGGCTGTGGGCGCGCGCCACCGGATAGACCGGCAGCAGCGGCGGGTGCGGAAAACGCTCGTCTAGGTACTCGATGATCACGTCGCTGCGGTACAGCGCGAGATCGCGGTCCACCAAGGTGGGCACGGTGTTGTCCGGGTTGACATCCGCCAAGCGGCGCGGCAGGCGGCTGGGGTTGACGTCGACGACGTCCACGGCGATGCCCTTCTCCGCCAACACCAAGCGCACCCGGTGGCTGTAGTGATCGCGCGGGTCCGAATACAACGTCATCGCCGACCGGCGCGGCGGGCTCACCTCCATGTCCGACGCTCCATTCCGTTTGCGGGCCCGCGCCCGCCGCCGTCAATGCACATCTTTCCAGTATTCCCGGTTGAGGGCGCTGGCCAACACGAAGAGGATCGCCAAGAAACCCAACACCCAGTAGCCGATCCGTCGGCGCTCGACGCGCCCCGGGTCACCCACATAGTGCAGAAAATTCGCGATGTCCTTGGCCGCTTGATCAAACTCCTCCGCCGAATACGTTCCGGTGCCGGGCTCCACCCGCGTCCACACGCAATTGTCTTCGCGTTCCTCGCGCACCAGCTTGCCCGCCTCGTCGCTCACGAGATCGCTCGCCCCAGCCAGAATGTCAACGTGTTTCTTCCCCCTGCACACCGGCTTTGGCACGCCTTGCAGGCCCATCAACACATGCGGCATGGCGATGTTCTCGAACACCAGATTGTTCACGCCAAACGGGCGGGTTGGGTCCACATAGAAACTCTTGAGCATATTGTAGACCCACGCGGTTCCGCGCACGCGGTCCACCATCGTCAGATCCGGGGGCGGTGCCCCGAACCAGTTCTTCGCGCCCTCCGCCGGCATGGCGGTTTCCATCAGTCCACCGATGGCCTGTCCGGTGAAGATGAGGTTGTCCAGCGCGACCGAGTGTGGAATCCCCAAGTCGTCCGCGGTCCGCTCGTAGCGCTGGAACTTGAGCGAATGACAACCGAGGCAGTAATTCACAAACAGCCTCATGCCGCGCTGTAGCGACGGCTTGTCGCGCAAGTCCGGCGCGAACGGATCCAAAGGCACCGGGGACTCGGCGGCGACCGCATCGGGGGCCGACGCCGCAACAAACGCAAGCGCGATCACAACGCCGAGCGCGCGCGCTCGCCGCCCGCCGGCGGTGGCATTCACGTGAGGCGCTCCGGCGGAGTCTTCGTCTTCTCGACGCGCGTGTACCACGGCATCAAGAGGAAGTAGGAAAAGAAGATGGCGGTGCAAACTTGGGCGATGCCCGTGGTCACAGGCGTGGTATGCACCGTGCCGAGATAGCCGAGGACGAAGAAGCTCGCCACGAACAACGCGAGCATGATTTTGGAGAGCAAGCCCTTGTAGCGCATGGACTTCACCGGGCTGCGGTCGAGCCAAGGCAGCATCGCCGGCATCAGAATGGCGGCCACCATCACCACCAGCCCCCAGAAACGCGCCTCCAGACCGAACAGCGGAAAGGTCGTCGCGCGCAGCATCGAGTAGAACGGCGTGTAGTACCAGACCGGCGCGATGAGGTCCGGCGTTTTCAACGGATCCGCTTGCTCGAAGTTCGGTTTCTCCAAGAAATAGCCGAACATCTCCGGCGCGAAGAAGACCACCGCGCAAAACAGGAACAGGAACGCCACGGTGGCTTGAAAGTCGTGTACGGTGTAGTACGGGTGGAAGGGAATGCCGTCAACCGGCACGCCGCGTTCGTCTTTGTTGTCCTTGATCTCCACGCCGTCCGGGTTGTTGGAGCCGACCCGATGCAAGGCGACAATGTGGACGAACACCAAGCCCACCAGCGCAAGCGGCAGCGCCACCACATGCAAGGCGAAAAAGCGATTCAGCGTGATGCCGGACATGAGGTAGTCGCCGCGCACCCACTCCATCAAGTCCGCGCCCACCACCGGCACGGCGCCCACGAGCGAAACGATCACTTGCGCGCCCCAGAAGGACATGTTCCCCCACGGCAGCAGATAGCCGAAAAAACCCTCCGCCATGAGCACGAGATAAATGCCGATGCCGATCAACCAGACGAGTTCGCGGGGCTTGCGGTACGAACCGTAGGCGAGGCCGCGAAACATGTGCAGGTAGACCACGACGAAAAAGGCGGAAGCGCCGGTGGAGTGCAAGTAACGAATAATGTCGCCGTGCTTGACGTCGCGCATGATGGACTCGACCGAAGCGAACGCTTCTTCCGCGCTAGGAACATACGACATCGTGAGCCAGATGCCGGTGAACAACTGCATGCCCAGCACCACCGTGGCGAGAACGCCGAAGTAATACCAGAAATTGAAGTTCTTCGGCGCGTAGTAGCGAGTGGCGTGTTCTTCGATCGTTTTGGTGAGCGGAAACCGCTCGTCCACCCAGGCGAGCAGGCGCTTGAGCGGCCGGCGCGGCCCAACCGGCCGCAACGGAGCGGAGTCGCCCACTTAGGCGATCTCCTCGTCGACGCCGATGATGATCTCGGTATCCGACAAATAGGAGTGCGGCGGCACCTGCAGGTTGTCCGGCGCCGGCACCCCTTGCACCACGCGACCGGCCAAATCGAAACGGGAGCCGTGGCACGGACAATAGAAGCCACCGCCCTGCCAAGCCGCCGCGACTTCGCGCATCCCCGCCTCGTCCTTCTCCTTGGGCGAGCAGCCAAGATGGGTACACAAGCCCAGAAAGACGCCAATCTCCGGCTTGCGCGAGCGAAACGGATTGCGGGCGTACGCCGGCTGTTTCGATTCGTTCTCCGAGTTCGGGTCCGCGAGGTTGTCCGCGCCCCGCTCCAAGAGGGCGATGTCCGCGGCGGTGCGCCCGACCACGAACACCGGTTGGCCGCGCCACGCCGGTATCGGCTTGAGGATCTCGCCGGGGCGCAGCCGGGAGATGTCGATGCGCGCCGGGGCGCCGGCGGCGCGCGCCTTCGCGCTCGGCGTCCAGGACTTGACGAACGGCACCGCCGCGCCCATCACACCCACCGCCGAGACCGCCGATGTGGAGGCGATCAGCAGGTGCCGGCGCCGCACGCTCTCCGCGCCGCCGCCTTCGCCGCTGCCGCGCGCACCGTCCTGCGCGTCGTCGTTCTTGCTCACGCGACTTCCCAAGCCCGCGCAGGAAAGAGCCTCATCAGCGCTTCGAGTACTGCGGCCGTTTGCGGGCCTTGCGCAGACCAACCTTCTTGCGTTCCACCTCGCGCGCGTCGCGGGTGAGGAAACCCGCTCCCCTGAGGGGCGCTCGCAAGGCCTCGTCGTGGTCCACCAACGCCCGCGCGATGCCGTGGCGAATCGCCCCGGCTTGTCCCGACGCGCCGCCGCCGCGCACCGTGACGGTGATGTCGAAACGCTCTTGGACGCCGGCCACCGCCAACGGTTGGCGCACCAGCATGCGGACGGTCTCGCGCCCGAAGTAGTCGTCGAGAGCGCGGTTGTTGACAAGAATTCGGCCTATGCCGGGGCGCAGGAAGGCGCGCGCCGTGGACGTCTTGCGCCGGCCGGTTCCGTAGTTGACTTCGGGCATCTAGTGCTGGTTCCTTGCGGTCGAAGTGGGTCGGCAACGCCGACGGTCTTGGCTAAAGATCCAACGCGCGCGGCTGTTGCGCGGCATGGGGATGGGACGGCCCGGCGTACACCTTCAGCTTGCGCAGCATGGCGCGTCCGAGCGGATTGCGGGGCATCATTCCGCGCACCGCGCCGGCGAGCAGCCGCTCGGGGTGCGTCGCGCGCAGCTTGCCCAGCGACACCTCTTTGATGCCGCCGGGATAGCCGGAATGGCGGTGGTACTTCTTGTCTCGTTCCTTGGCGCCGGTGACGCGGATCTTCTCGGCGTTCACAACCACGATGTAGTCGCCGGTGTCCACATGCGGCGTGTATTCCGCCTTGTGTTTGCCCCGCAGCCGCTTGGCGATTTCGGACGCGAGGCGGCCGAGCGTGCGCCCCTCGGCGTCAACGACGAACCAAAGGTGCTGCACATCCTGCGGGCGGGTGCTGTCCGTCTTCATGCGAGGGCGATGCCCAAGGCCACCAACAACAGGCGCGGACATTACCTTATCGGCGCCGGAGTAGCAACCCCGATTGCCTGCCCCTGCCGCCCCTGCCCGCCCGGTCAGCGGCGGCAAGGCCGGCCACAGCTGGCTTTGCTATGATCGCACGCGCCATTCTTCTCGGAGAGATGTGTCCCATGCGATTGAGGAGGTCTTTCATCGCGCTCGCCACGCTCGCTTGGGCTTGGGCGACGGTGCCGACGAGCGGACAAGAGAGGGCTTTGGAGACGGTCATCGTCACCGCCGAACGGCGTTCCGAGGACTTGCAGGACCTTTCCCAAGCCGTGAGCGCGGTGGACAACCAAGACTTGGACATCCGCCACGTCACCTCCTTTGAGGATTTGAGCACCATGGCGCCCGGCGTCACGGTGGCGAAGAACGAAGGCTTCAAGACCGTGATCTCCATTCGCGGGATCGGCAACGAAGCCAATCAGAACGCCATCGCCAACCCCTCGGTCTCCTACCATTTGGACGGCGTGTACGTGGCCTCCCCGTTCGCCCTGCACGCGGATTTTCTGGACATCGAACGCATCGAGGTGCTGCGCGGCCCCCAAGGCACGCTGTTTGGTCAGAACTCCACCGGCGGCGCGTTGAACGTGGTGTCGCATGCGCCGGATCCACAGGCGTTCAGCGGCAAGGGAGACATCGCCCTTGGCAACCACGGACTGGTCCGCGTGCGCGGCGCCGTGAACATCCCCGTTGCGGAGACGTTGGCCGTGCGGGCATCGGTCTCCAAACACCGCCACGACGGGTTCAGCGAGAACCTGGTAAACAACCAGCATCTCGACGAGGCGGACAACATCGCCGCCCGGGCGCGCCTGCGCTGGACGCCAAACGCCTCCTTCGAGCTGAACGCCACGGCGCAGTGGCACAGCGAAGACACCACCGGCGCGGCGCAGAAGGGCATTCTGGACACCACGCCGGATGCGCGCCGCCTGCGCCAGGACTCGCCCGGCGCATACGCGCTCGACAGCCGCCTGTTCGCGCTGGTGGCGACTTGGGACTTGTCGCGCATGACCATCGCCTCGCTGACGAGCTACCAAGACGACGACATTCGCGTGGTGCGCGACAACGACCGGCACGATCTCGCCAGCCTGCCGCCGTTCGCGTTGGTGCCGTCCATCTTCGACCCGGAAACGAACCGGCAAAAGACCCGCACCCAGGAGTTCCACTTCATTTCCGCGGAGCCGCTTTGGGGCAGCGTGGACTGGGTGGGCGGCATTTTCCTGCTGGACACCGCGGTGGACATCGTGATTCGCGAGTATTTGGATTTCGGCTTCGACGGCCGGTTCGATCCGGTGACCGTGGCGGACGTGCGCTCTTTCGCCTTGGGCGACTACGGCTTCATCTCGGATTCCCGGCCCGAACGCGACTCGCGTTCCATCTACGGCCAAGGCACCTACGATTTCGACCGCTTCCGCGTCATCGCCGGCATGCGCTACACGGTGGACGAGGTGCGCTCGGCGGTGACCAACTTCTTCGGCCGGGCCGGCACGGACATCCTCGCCATCAACAGCAAGGCGTTGACCGGCCGATTGGCTTTGGAACGGGACGTCGGCGACGCCGGCATGGCCTACGCCTCGTACACCCGCGGCTTCAAGCCGGGCGGCAGCAACCTCACCTACGGGCGCGAAAGCGCCATCGCGCCGGCCGTGGTGCTGCCCATCTACGAGGAAGAGACCGTGAACGCCTTCGAGTTCGGCATCAAGGCGGATCTCGCCGCCGGCGCGGTGCGCTTGAACGCCGCCGCGTTCTACTACGACTATCGCAATCTGCAATACCAAGCGACGGATCCCGAAGTGTTCGAAGGCGGCGTCGGCAACATCCCCGAATCGCGGAGCAGGGGCGTGGAACTGGAGCTGCTCGCCCTGCTTTCCACCAACGTCACGTTGGACGCCCGCTTCGCTTGGCTCGCATCCGAGATCTCGGCAGCGCACTTGGCGCTCGACAACGTGCGTTCGGACGAAGCCACCAACGCGCTGCTCGCCCAAGGCAGCCCCCTGTTCGGACCGGACATACAGCGGGCGCGCGCAATGGCCATCCGCGACGTCGAAGGCCACGAATTGGCGAAGACGCCGGGCTTCACCGCCAACGTGCTGCTGCGCTATGTGAGCGATGTGGGTGCTTGGGGCGAGTTCTCCGCCAGCGCCGAATACACCCACCGGGGCGAGTTCCAACAACGCATCTTCAACAACCCGAAGACCGACCGGGTGCCGAGCTACGACGTGTTCCACATCACCTTGGGAGTGCGGCCGAACGCCGCCGACTGGCACTTGGAGCTCTTGCTGATGAACGTTTCGGACGAAGCCGGCGTGAACTCCCGCTTCACCGACGTGTTCGGCGTTGGCGCCACCGGCGAGGAGCTGATTCCGCCCCGCCAAGTGATGGTGCGCGTCGGCACTTCCTTCTAAGGGCAACCGGACCGGCGGATCGTGGCTCGGCAGTGCCCAACGGCGCCCGACGCGGTGGATGCGGTGGTGGTGGGCGCGGGTTTCGCCGGGCTCTACATGCTGCATCGCCTGCGCCAGAGCGGTTTCTCGGCACAAGCGTTCGAGGCGGGCGGCGACGTGGGCGGCACATGGTATTGGAACCGCTACCCCGGCGCCCGCTGCGACGTGGAGAGCATGGAGTATTCCTACAGCTTCTCCGAAGCGTTGCAGCAGGAGTGGGAATGGACGGAGCGCTACGCCGGCCAACCGGAGATCCTGCGCTACGCCAATCACGTGGCGGAGCGTTTCGATCTCAGACGCGACATCGCGTTCCGCACCAAGGTGACGGCTGCCGTGTTCGACGAAAAGGCCAATCGCTGGCGCATCGACACGGACACCGGAACGCGCGTCGCGGCGCGTTTTCTCATCATGGCCACCGGCTGCCTTTCCTCCGCCAACACGCCGGACTTCAAGGGCCTCGGCAGCTTTCGCGGCGCGACCTACCACACCGGGCGCTGGCCGCACGAGGAGGTGTGTTTCTCCGGCCAGCGCGTGGGCGTGGTGGGCACCGGCTCGTCCGCCATTCAGGCCATTCCCGTGATCGCCGAGCAGGCGGCGCATCTCACCGTGTTCCAACGCACGCCGAACTACTCGATTCCCGCCCGCAACGGCCCTCTTGATCCGGAGTTCGCGCGCGAAATCAAGGCCGAGTACGCGCGCTTTCGCGCCCGCAACTACCGCATGCACGCCGGTTTCGGAAGCAAGACGCCACCGAACAACGCCCCGGCGCTGGACGACGATGCGGCAACGCGGGAGGCGAACTACGCCGCGCGCTGGCAACGGGGCGGATTCGGCTTCCTCGGCGCCTACAACGACCTGCTGCTCAACCCGCAAGCCAACGAAACCGCGGCCGCGTTCGCGCGGGCGCGCATCCGCGAGACCGTGGCCGATCCCGAAACCGCGGAGTTGCTCTGCCCGGACAACGTGATCGGCTGCAAACGTCCCTGCTTGGACACGCGCTACTTCGAGACCTACAACCGTCCCAACGTGTGCTTGGTGGACGCGCGCGCCCATCCCATCGAACGCATCACGCCGGCCGGCATCGTCGCCGGCGGCGAGGAACACGCGCTCGACTGCATCGTGTTCGCCACCGGCTTCGACGCCATGACCGGCGCCGTGCTCGGCGTGGACATTCGCGGCTGCGACGGGCTGCCGATACAACGCAAGTGGGAAGCGGGGCCGCGCACCTACTTGGGCCTTTGCACCGCCGGGTTCCCCAACCTGTTCCTGATCTCCGGCCCCGGCAGCCCGTCGGTGCTCACCAACATGATTTGCTCCATCGAACAGCATGTGAACTGGATTGCCGACTGCATGGAGCGTTTGCGGGCGGACGGCGCGGCCACCATAGAGGCCACGCCGGAGGCCGAGGAAAACTGGGTGGCGCATGTGAACGCGATGGCGAACCTGACCCTCTACCCCACCTGCAACTCTTGGTATCTGGGCAAGAACATCCCCGGCAAACCGCAGGTGTTCATGCCGCTGGTCGGCTTTCCGGCTTATGTGGACAAATGCGACGCGGTGGCGGCGAACGGCTACGACGGGTTTCAACTGCGCGCCGGGCCGGCGTAAATGGCCGGTTCCCTCGACGGCATCCGCGTTCTCGATCTGACCACGATCTACTCGGGCCCCATCGCCGCGGCCATTCTCGGCGACCAAGGCGCGGACGTAGTCAAGGTGGAGTCTCCAACCGGAGACTTCATGCGCCACCCCGGCGCCGCGCAACGCAACGGCGTGGGGGGCGCGTTCGCCATGATGAACCGCAACAAGCGCGGCGTGGTGATCGACCTCTCCCTGCCGGACGGAACGGCGGTGTTCAAGAGGCTGGTGGAAGGCGCGGACGTGGTGGTGGAGAACTACCGGCCGGGCGTGATGGAGCGACTGGGCATCGGCTACGACACGCTGCGCGGCATCAACCCCAAGCTCGTCTTCGCCTCCATCAACGGCGTCGGCCACCGCGGGCCCTACGCGGGCCGCCGCGTGTACGATGCGGTGGTGCAGTCCATCTCCGGCTTCGGTTCGCTGCAAGCCGACCCCGCCAAAGAACGCCCCATTCTGATCAACTCGCTGGTCTGCGACAAAGTCACGTCCATGACCGCGGCGCAGGCGATCACATCCGCCCTGCTGGCTCGCGAACGCACCGGAACCGGCCAGCGGGTGGACATCGCAATGCTCGATGCGGCGTTGTTCTTCCTCTGGCCGGACAGCATGTTGAACTACACCTTCGTCGGCGACGAGCGCCCCCACGACGGTTTCCGCTCGCACGCGAACATGGTGCGCGCAACGCGCGACGGCCACATTTGCACCATGCCCGTGCAAGCCGCCGAATGGCAGGGATTGTTCCGCGCGTTGCAACTGCCCAATCTCTTCAAGGACGAGCGTTTCCGCACCCAGGACGGCCTCGATTCCGAGCGGTTTCAACAAGCGCTGAACGACGCCTACGCGCGTTTCGACACCGAGGAGCTGGCGCGGCGCTTGGAAGCCGAAGAGGTGCCCTTCGCCCACATCAACCCGCGCGACGCCGTGATCCACGATCCGCAGGTGCGGGCGATGGAAGCCCTCTGGGAGTTCGAGCACCCGGTGGCCGGCTCCATGCGCCAAGCCCGCGCCCCGGCGCGGTTCGGCGAGACGCCGGCACAGATATTCCGCTGCTCGCCCGAACTCGGCGAACACACCCGCGAAGTGCTGGAGGAAGCCGGCTACTCGGCGGACGAAATCACGGACCTGCGGACGCGCAAAGTGGTGCGATGAGGCGGTGCGAGCGCGCTCCGAAGCAAACCAACCAATGGCTGCCAAAACCGTGCCGAACACAAAGCGGATTCTCGTGGTCGGCGGCGGATCGGCGGGTTGGACCGCGGCCGCCTACCTGAACGCAACGCTGAACGCTGGCGGGCCGCCGCGGGCGGAGGTCCATCTTGTCGAGTCGCCGAACATCCCCCGCATCGGCGTCGGCGAAGCGACGATTCCGAACATTCGCCACACCTTGGCGGCCATCGGCATCGACGAGACGGACTTTCTGCGCACCGTGGACGGCACCTTCAAGCAGTCGATTCGCTTCGTCAACTGGGTGGACGAGAAGCCCACGTTCTACCACCACCCGTTCAGCCGCTACGGCGCGGGCGTCTACGACGCCGGCCAACGATGGCTGATGAGCGACCGCTCGGTTCCTTTCGTCAACACGGTTTCGGCGCAACCGGTGCTTGCCGAGATGGGCTTGGCGCCAAGAACGCTGGCGAACGGCAACGCCGGTCTCCCCCTCGACTACGCCTTTCATCTCGACGCCCAGCGTTTCGCCCAACTGCTGGCGGACTTCTCCACCGAGCGCGGCGTGCGCCACCACTTGGACAACATCGTCGGCGCGACGCGGCGCGCAAACGGCGACATCGCGGCCGTCAACACGGCGTCCGGCGCGCGCTTGGAGGCGGACCTTTTCGTAGACGCCACCGGCTTCGCCGCGCTGTTGATCGGCAAGACGCTGGGCGTCGGCTTCGCGGACTGTTCGGAGTGGCTGCTGTGCGACCGCGCGGTCACCATGAACGTGCCGTACGACCAGCACTTTCCCGGACGGGTGCGCCCCTGCACCACGGCCACCGCGTTGTCGGCTGGCTGGGTCTGGGACATCCCGCTGCAGACCAGGCGCTCCCTTGGCTACGTGTACTCCAGCGCGTTTCTCGGCGACGAAGACGCGGAGCGCGAACTGCGGGCGTTCGAGGGGGCGCACGCCCAGTCCCTGCCCTCGCGCATCGTTCGCTTCCAAGTGGGCAGACGCGAGCGGCAATGGGCGGCGAATTGCGTGGCGGTGGGCCTCGCCGGCGGCTTCATCGAGCCGTTGGAATCCACCGGGCTCTACCTCGCGCAGCTGGCCAGCGCCCTCTTGGCGGAACACTTCCCGCACCGGGGCGAACTGGCCCCGCTCGCGTTCCGCTTCAATCGAATCATGGCCAACCGCTTCCACGAAATCTTGGATTTCATCAACATGCACTACCACTTGACGCGCCGCCGGGACACCGCGTTTTGGCGCGAAGTGGCGCACCCGCGACGCCTCAACGACCGCTTGCGCGCCAAGCTGGATTACTGGCGAATCAAGCCGCCGACGGTTTCGGACTTCGAGGACCAGTTCTTTCCGGGGCAATCGGCGGCGGGTCTCAAGCCGGCCAACGCACAAACCGATGGCCGCTGCCCGATCGACACCGGCGGCTTGTGGAATCACCACAGCTACCAGGCCGTTCTCTACGGCATGGACTTCCTCCGCGAAGAGTGCGACGCATGGTACGGCCAGCCGCGGCCAAGGCCGGCCGTGCTGCGCAACGTGGTGGACGCCATCGACACGGGTAAAAAAGCGCTCCCCCCGCACCACGTCTGGCTGCAACGAGTGGCGGGCATGGCGAACTACGAAACCACCGCGCCATGACCTTCAAGGACGCGCTGAAAACGCGGGATTTCGTGCTTACGGCGCATGTGAACTTGGCGCGCGCGCCGGATGTGGGCACTTTGCTTCGGCAAGGCGACATCCTGAACGCCGCAGTGGACGCGGTGCAGTTGACGGACAACCCCGGCGGGCAGGTACACATGTCCGGCCTCGCCGCGGCGGCCTTGCTGCTGCGCGCCGGCATCGATCCGGTCATGCACATGACGTGCCGCGATCGCAACCGGGTCGCCCTGCAAAGCGACCTGATCGGCGCCGCGGCGGTTGGCGTCACCAGTGTGCTGATCATGCGCGGCGACCGCATTCCCGATCACATGAAGCCCAAGGTGCGCAGCGTTTTCGACACGGACGCCAAGGAGTTGATGGCGTTCGCGCGCGAGTTGCGGCGCTCCGACGATGTCGCGCTGTTGCACGACTTCTTCATTGGCGCGACGGCCACCGTGTTCGCCCCGCCGCCAGGGTGGGCGCCGGTCAATCTGGTCGCCAAGGCTGACGCCGGCGCGAACTTCGTGCAGACGCAGTTGTGTTTCGACATGGACGTGGTGCGCAGCTACATGCGCGGCGTGGTGGCGGCGCGGTTGACGCACCGGCAGAGCTTCCTGATGGCGTTGTCGCCGCTGCCCTCCGCCGCGGCGGCGCGTTGGGTCAAAGCCAACGTGAAGGGCGCTTTGGTGCCGGACGCCGTCATCGAGCGGCTGGCCGGCGCCGCGGACCCGGAACGCGAAGGCGTTGCCATTTGCGCGGAAATGCTGCGCGAATTAGCGACCATTCCGGGCGTCGCGGGCGCGAACTTGCTTGCCCTCGGCCCCCTCGAGGCCGTGCCGGCGGCCATTGAAGCGAGCGCGGTTCGCGCTTGCGACCAACCAGCGGGCCGCCGGTGAGCGAAACATCCCCAATCCAAGCGCGGCAGCGGCGGTTGTTCCAACGTGCCGCGCAGCTGTTGCGGGATGGCGACGCCGCGCCGGCCCAAGCCATCTGCGCCGGCGTCCTCAGCCGCCACCCGGAAGACGCCAACTTCCTTTGCCTTTCCGCCCGCGCCTTGGGCAAGCTCGGCCGGTTCGACGAGGCGGAGCGGCAAATCGAGCAGGCCCTTGCCCTCTTTCCCCGCTTCGACCGCGCACACGAGGCGCGGGGCGATCTGCTCGCCGTCCAGGGCGCGTTCCCGGCGGCAGCGCAAGCGCTGGAACTCGCGCTGCAAATCAACCCGGAGCGGCAGTCCACGCGCATGAAGCTCGGCCGCGTGTTCGCGCGCATGGGCCAAGTGGAGAAGGCCAAGCGGCTGCGCGGCCAGTTCCTCAAGCGCGACGAAGACGGCCAGGCCATCGTGCGGGCGGCGAACTTGGAAAAGCAGGACAAGCTCGCGGAAGCGGAACAGATCTACCGCGGCATCCTCTCGCGCCACCCGGACAACGTCTCGGCGATGCGGTTGTGGGCGCGCCTCGGCAGCCGGCGCGGCCGCCACGAGGACGCCGAGACGCTGCTGCGGCGCGCGGTGGAGTTGGCGCCGGACTTCCACCAAGCGTGGGCGGACTTGGCCAGCGCGCAATACGAACAGCAGAAACTCGACGCCGCGGCGGCCAGCGCGCGGCGGCTGGTCAAGTTGGATCCGCGCGTGCCGAACGGCTACCTCCTGCTGGCTTCCGCCCATGCGTCCGCGGGACGGCACGAAGACGCGCTGCGGGCCTTCGACGACGCCCTCGCCATCGCCCCGCGCCATGTCGGCGCGCTGTGCGGCAAAGGCAACGTGTGCCGCACCATCGGCGATCAGGACGGCGCCATCGCCGCCTTCCGCGCCAGCATCGAGGCGAATCCCCTGCACGCGGAAGCGTATTGGAACTTGGCCAACCTCAAGACGTTCCGCTTCACGGACGCCGAAGTGGACGCCATGCTCGCGCTGCTTGACGACGCGCGGATTCCCCCCGAGGGCCAGGTGCAGTTGCACAACGCGCTCGGCTTGGAGTTCGACGGCCGCGGCGAATACGACCGGGCGTTCGAGTGTTTCAACCGCGGCAACACGCTGCGCCGCGAGCGCGAGTTCCACGACCGCGTGGAGCACGAGGAAATGGTGGACGCCACCATCGAAATCTTCACGGCGCGGTTCTTGGCGGACAACCGCGATCGCGGCGACCCGGACCCGGCGCCGATTTTCATTGTCGGCTTGCCGCGATCCGGCTCGACGCTCATCGAGCAGATCCTGTCGAGCCACCCGCTGGTGGACGGCACCCACGAGCTGCGCGAGCTCGGCATGACCGTCAAGACGGACGAGCGCTTGCGCGGCATGCCCCGCTACCCGAAGAACTTGGTCAACTTGGACGCCGGCGGGTTCGCCCGGTTGGGCGGCGCGTATCTTCGGCGCACGCGCCGCTACCGAGGCGACGGCCGGTTCTTCACCGACAAGAACCCCAACAACTACGTCCACGCGGGGCTGGTGCATCTCATTTTGCCGAACGCCAAGATCATCGACGCGAGGCGCCACCCGCTCGACAGCTGCTTCGGCAGCTACAAGCAACTGTTCGCGCAAGGGCAGGCGTTCTCCTACGATCTGGTGGAACTCGGCGAGCACTACCTGCAATACCAACGCTTGATGGACCACTGGCGCGAAGCGCTGCCCGGCAAGGTGCTGGAGGTGCGCTACGAGGAAGTCGTCGCCGATCTGGAAGGCCAAGTGCGGCGGGTTCTCGATCATTGCGGCCTGCCGTGGGACGAGCGCTGCCTGCGCTTCCACGAGACCGACCGGGCCGTGAAGTCCGCGAGTTCCGAACAGGTGCGCCAGCCGATCTACTCGACATCCGTCCACACTTGGCGACGCTACGAAGCGCACTTGGGGCCGCTGATCGAGGTGCTGGCGCCGCTGCTCGCCACCCTGCCGGAGCAGGATCGTCCCGCCTTGCCGTAGCAACGCGCTTTTGCGTCTCGTTGGGACCGCGTGTGCTGCGGACACCTTGACGGCTTCGCGCCCGTGGCCGGTGCCAATCCCGTGCTCTGGGTGCGCTACGCCCGGTTGAGCGGCTGGTTCGACGACTACTGGGAGCACCGCTTCCGGCAGGCGGCGTGAGACGCTAGCCGTCCCTTACCCACCGCTTGCGATCATTGAGCGTAACTGCGGCAGCAACGAAGTCTTCCGCCTCAGACAGCGTGGACGCGCTCTCAATTAAGCCTTCTGGGCTTCGCGTAGGTTCGTTCGAATAATGCCGTAGTGTAGGAGGTTGGCTAGGAGCTTCTTCGAGTTCTTCCACTTCACCGATTGAACTTCGGGCAATTCTCCAAGGAACACCCACTCTTTGTCATCGTCGTCGGTATAGATCCAGTGACCACGACCCGACTCTCGCACGGCGGTCAACACCACTTGCGTCTTGACTTGCGACATCGCACCGTCGTGGTACACATCCCAACACTGTCGCTCCTCGCTCCACTCGCAGTTCCCCTCGAAGTTCAGTTGCAGGGTGTGATGTTTTCGGTCCGCTTTGGAGACGCCTATGCACACGCGGATACCATCGTTGCCCCACATGTTGATCGCAACCGACATCGCCTCCACTCGGCCTCGCGTGGCGGCGATGAAGTCCGCGTACCGCGTGTAGTAGCTGCCACCGCTCCGGTTCGAGAACTGATGGAACGCGACTCCCGTGTAGTCGAGCACATGGGCTCCGTCGTGCGAGTACGGCAAGCGCCTCTCGTTCGCGACCTCGAATACCAGCTTGTAGAGCGCCAACGTGAACTTCCGCTCATCCGCCATCGCTGGCTCGTTCAACGGTGCCAAGTTCATCTCATCCAAATATTGGCTGACTTCGGTGGCATCGTCCACGTCCGGGAAGTCGACTCGTCCCGTGGGCGGCTCGTACTCTTCACCGAGCGCCGGAATAGAGCTCACCTCCCGCCATCGCGAATCGGCCGCATGTTCGAGGAATCTGTGCTGTCTGCCATTGGTGACCCAGATGTGCTCAGCGCCGGATTTGATCGCGTACTCGATGGCTTGCTCGTCCACCGCTTTGCTCAGCGGCACCTCCTCACGTTTGCATTCCACCACAACGACGGTGTTCTCATCTTCATCCAGCAATTCGATGTCCGGCCGGATGTGCGACCTATTGGGATCACTTTCCCACCGATACGCCTTTTCTAGCCGTAGGCTTCCCTTCTCCCACCCTTTGTCATTGATCAGCCAATGCAATACACGTTGGCGAACTCTCTCTTCTGGCGTCGCAGGGACGTCGTAGTCGCGCACTTGGCACGGGTACCTTGTTCCTTCGCTCTGTTGGAAGTCGGGCAGAAAATTCTCACTGTCGGACACGGGCCACTCCCTCACCTAGCGGTCGATGCGCGAGAGGCTAGTCGTTCTGTTTGAGCCTGTCAACGTCAACGGGCACAGGCGTGTGGGGCGTGCAATCCAGCCCTCATGTGGCCCGCTCGATCCGCTTCACGCACGTCGGCACCGCCGTCATCCGGCGCAGCATCTCCGCTGCGCCGCGGAAACTCGCGCACACCGCCGACCAGCCCAGCACCGACCGCAGTGCCGGCGTCAGAGGTTCCCCGCCCATCTCCACGCTCAGCTCAGCACCCAGCGGACACGATCGCGCCCTAGAGCCCGCGCATGTCCAGTGCCACCGCTCCACCATCTTGAAGTTCTCGTCGCTCGTCGCCAGACGCGATGCAAGGTCCCGGCACTTCGACGACGACAACAGGGGATCGCGGTGGCTCCCAACGCCTTTGCCACCTAATGGCGCACACCCACACCGCAAGTCGCGGTTGCGGATGCGAGGCGGCGTCCCGTACAATCGGCACCTTGAACATTCTATGTCCTAGGGGGGATGTGCGGATGAGCCAGAATCTGCCGTTTACGTTGCGCCCGCTTGCGGCGGCGGTGTCCGCGGCCGCGGCCATGCAGCCGAGCGTCGCCTTGGCGCAGGACGCCGACGAGGCGGAGCTCGACGAGGCGATCGAGGTGATGATCGTCACCGCGCACAAGCGCAGCGAGGACATACAGGACATTCCGGCCAGCGTGCAGGCCATTCCGGAGGACATGCTCCAGCAGATCGGCGCCCTCAACACGGACGAATACGCGCGCATGATTCCCAGCCTGACGTGGCTGAACTTCTCGCCCGCAGGCAGCAACTACATCACCTTCCGCGGCATCACCACCGGCACGGACAACTTCGTCGCCCAGGCCAGCGCGTCCGTCTATCTCGACGAGGTCTCGGTCACCCAGACCGGCTCGCAGCCGGACATCCGCATGATGGACATCGACCGCGTGGAGGCGCTGGCCGGCCCCCAAGGCACCTTGTACGGCGCCGCCGCCCAAGCCGGCACCTTGCGCATCCACACCAACCAGCCGGACCCTAGCGGCTTCGAGGCCAGCGCCGACGCGAGCATTCGCGCCGGCGGGGAGAGCGCGCTCAGCCACAGCGTCACCGGCGTGCTCAACATGCCGCTGGTGGATGACGTGTTCGCCATTCGCATCGCCGCGCAGACGGCCAAGGACGGCGGCTATATCGACAACGTGCTCGGCCACACGCCGGACGGCTGGTACGGCAACCCCGTGGAAGCGGCGTACCGCACCGAATGGGGCACCTTGGACAACGCCGCCGTTGTGGAGGACGACTGGAACTCGGTGGAGTTCCTCGCCACCCGCATCCAAGCGCGCTGGGACATCAACGACGACTGGTCGGCGACGTTCGCCTACAGCCACGCGAAGAACGAAGCCCAAGGCGCCAACGACTACAACCCCTTCGTGGGCGACCTGAAGACCGTCGCGTTCAACAAGAACTACCGGCGCGACGAATGGGATTTGGCTTCGTTGACGGTCAGCGCGGACCTCGGCTTTGCCCAGTTCGTGTCCGCCACCAGCTTCTTCGACCGCCAGTACGACTACTCCCTGGACCGCACCGTCTACTTCAAGTACTACCACGCCTGGGGTTGCGAGACGCGCACGGACACCTCCTACTACTACTGGCTTTGGGTGAACCGCGACACCGGATTGGCCGTGTACTACCCGCAGTATTGCATCATGCCGGCGGCCATGAGCGGAGACCCGAATCAGCAGGGCGACTATCTCGGCGTGGTCGAAGGCCCCTCTTGGAACGACAAGTTCGCCCAGGAATTGCGGCTTTCGCACCAAGGGGACAGCTTCGACTGGCTGCTCGGCTTCTACTACGAGGAAAGCAGCGACAACTGGGATTCCGTGTGGATGAAATCCACCACCGGCAACTACCAAGACACGCTCTCGCTCCAATACTTCGAAGACACCTACGACCGAGCGTTCCCCAACGCCGAGTACGCTTTCCTCTCCACGGACCGCACGGACTGGAAGCAGACCGCGGCGTTCGGCGAGGTGATCTGGCACGTCACCGATCAACTGCATGTCACGGTGGGCGGCCGGTGGTTCGAAACCGAAAACGCCAAGCAGTACTTGAAGTACCACGCCGCCCGCACCGGCGCCAACGGACGGCAGATTGGCGGCGTGTTGCAGCCCATCTCCCGGCCCGGCACCGGCGGCTTCGCGGTGGCCGAATCCAAGATCAGCGAGTTCGTGCCGAAGTTCACCGTGAGCTTCAGCTTCGACGACGACAAGATGGCCTACGCCACCTACACCGAGGGATTCCGCACCGGCGGCACCAACCGCAACAACGGCCGCGCCGACTGGTCGCGCACGTTCTTCCCGCAAACCTACAAGCCGGACGTGGTGGCCAATCAGGAGGTCGGCATCCGCACCCGCTGGGCGGACGGCCGCGTGCAAGTGAACGTGAGCGCGTTCCACATGGCTTGGCAGGACTTCCAGATCGAAGTGGTGGACCCCAGCGGCCAGGCATGCACGGACCAAGAACCGGTGCGCTGCGGCAACCCGTGGCTGCGGGTGGTGGGCAACGTGGGCGACGCGCACACGGCCGGCGTCAATCTGGACTTGGCGTGGGTGCCGTCGGAAGATTGGGAAGTGGGCGCCAACGCCCAGTGGCTGGAAGCGCAATCCGACGAGGAGATCATCCTCAACGCCAGGCTCTCCTCGGAGGGCACGCCGAGGGCGGTGGTCACCAAGGGCTTGGACCTGCCCAACACGCCGGAACTGCAAGCGTCCGCGTGGGCGAGCTACACATGGCCGGTCACCTTCGTCGCCGGCGGCGAGATGACGCTGTCCGGCAGCTATTCCTACCGCGGCGAATCGCGAAACCGGTTCATTCCGCAGCCGGAAACCTCGGCCAACCCCTCCTTCACCAACGAGGCGTACCACTGGCTGGGCGCGCGGCTCGCCCTCTATTCGGCCACGGCGGACTGGCAGGTCGATGTGTTCGTCAACAACCTCACCGACGAGCGCGCCGACTACTGGCACGGCACGGGGGACTTCGAGTGGCAGTTCTCGCGCACGAACGAGTATGAGCACTACCACCGGGTGTTCACCAATCGGCCGCGCGAGTTCGGCTTGCGCTTGGCCAAGTGGTGGCGGTGAAGGCGGGCCCGAACGAGACTTCCCGGGAACACGGCCCCGCTCGCGCCTTCGTTGTGGAGAGCGGAGGCCAGCGCGTGACGCGCCACGATGGTTGAAGCGTCGCGGGCCACGCGCCGCCACATGCTTGCCGCGGCGCTCGCCGCCGGGATTGCGGAGCACCCGTTGTCGAGGGTTTTGGCGGCCCCGAACGCGGCCGGCGCGCGCATGCAGGCGCGGATGTTCTTCGAGCCGCACATCCCCACCGCGCTGCGGCGCGCCCGCAACTACGCGGGAGACGACGGCTTCGTGGCGTCGATGCCCCAGCTGCTGCATGCTCGGGCGAACGCCCCTTACGACAACATCATTTGGAACACGTGGTTCACGGCGAACTCCGAAGAGAGCGTGGTGCGCACGCCGCAGGGCAACCGCGTGGTGGTGGTGGTGCATGGCGGGGGCATTCTGGCCTCGCCGGAGCGCATCGAACGCAGCCTGCATGCGGATCTGCGCCGCGCCAATCCGGAAGGCGTCACCGCGCAGAACGCGGCCAAAATCTCCGCCAAGGAGGCGCGGGACGTGCTCGTCGGCAAACTGCCGGACGGCGCGGTGATTCCGGTGTACTCGTTTGCGGAGCTCAAACGCGGAATCGCCGACCTGCCGCGGCGGTTCGGCGTGATCTTGGATTTCGAGTTGGCGCGCAAGTCCAAGCGCGGCTACGAGCGTTTCGAGGCGCTGCGGGAAGACCCCAACATGATCGCCCGCGCCGGTGGCGTCGCGCCCTTGGCGGCGTATCTCGACAAGTTCCAACGCCGCCACGGCACCGAGCGGATGGGCAACTGGCACCCGTACAACCGCATCGACCCGGACCAGCCCCAAACCCGCATCCCGTTCCTCGCCGGCAACCGCGGCGGCGTGGACAGCGAGGGCAAGGAGCCCGGCCTCGGCTGGGGCTACGACGCCGCGTACGGCATGGGCGGCGATGCGAGCATCGTCGGCATGGCGCGCTACGTCGCGGTGGCCCCCCGCAACGTCGCAACCAGCCTGCGGGATTTGGACTTCGAGCTGTGAGAAGCGTGTGAAAGGCGAAGGGGGCAGCGTTGGCTCGCCATGCGGCGACGCGCGCCGGCGTCTCACACGCCGGCGGATGCTGCATGCGTTGGCCGCGGCAGGCGTGGCGACCAATCCGTTCTTCTGGCCTGCGGCGTTGGCGGCCGAGCGGAAGATGCTGGCGGCGATCTTTTTCGATTCCTACGCCACCGTTGCGCTGCGCCGCGCCTTGCGCTACGCGGGAGATCAAGGCTACGTCGCCTCGCTGCCGCAACTGCTCGGCGCCCGCGTGCGCTCGCCCTACGAAAACATCGTTTGGAACACTTGGTTCACCGCGAACTCCGAGGAGAGCGTGGCGCCGACGGCGAGCAACAATCCGGTGGTGGTGGTCGTCCACGGCGGCGGCATCTTCGCAGCGCCGCAGCGGTTCGAGCGCAGCTACCGTGCGGACTTGGCGCGCGCCAATCCAGAGGGTTTGACCGGCCAGTACGCCGCCAAGATCACCGCCGCGGAAGCCAAGCGCCTGCTGCAAGGCCGACTGCCGGATGGCGCGGAGATTCCGCTGTACCCGTTCGCCGAGTTCCAGCGCGGCGTTGCCGGGGCGCCGAGGCGCTACGGCGTGGTTCTCGACTTCGCGTTGGCGAAGCGTTCGCCAAGCGGCTTCCAGAGGTTCGACGCGCTGCGCCAAGACCCGCTCATGATCGCCCGCGCCGGCGGGGTCGAGGCCGCCGTCGCCTACCTCGACAAGGCGCAAGCCCGCAACAACACGCAAGCGATGGGGTGTACCCATCCCTTCAACCGCATCGACCCGCGGCAACCGCAAACGCGCATCCTCAACTTGGGCGGCAACCCCGGCGGTACGGACAGCGAGGGCGAACACGAAGGGCTCGGCCTTGGCTACGATCTGGACTGGGGCATCGGCGGCAACAACGGCTTGGTCGACATGGCCCGCTACCTCGCGGTGGCGCCGGGGAACCCCACCACGAGCGCCCAGAGCATCGACTTCCCACGTTGCTGATCGCCCCCGGGATGAGGCAGCGCAGCCGGACGCGGACCGCCGGTGCGCCGCAAGCGTGACGAAGGCGCAGCGCGTACACTGACGGCGTGTGCCTCAAGGTCGTTTGGAGGAAATGTGCCGGCGGCGACCGACCATCAACGCGAAGACTACTTGTTGGGCCTCTTGCGCGAACTGCGGGGCTTCCCGCACGAGACCGAGTGGGTGGAGTTCAAGGTCAATCAAAGCGAACCGCGACGTATTGGAGAGTACCTCTCGGCGCTGGCCAATGCCGCGGCCTTGAGCGGCAAAACGCACGGCTATCTGCTCTGGGGTGTGGACGACGACGATCACGCCATTGTGGGAACCCGCTTCTCGCCAGCGAGCAAGGGCAAGGGCAACGAGCCGTTGGAGTCTTGGCTGTCGCGGCTGCTCGAGCCGCGTTTGGACTTCCGTTTCCACGAATTGCAATACGACGGGGCGCATGTGGTGCTGTTGGAGGTGCCGTGCGCTTCGCATCGCCCGGTTTCCTTCGCCGGCGTCGAGTACGTTCGGGTCGGCGCAGCCACGAAGAAGCTGAAGGACTATCCGGAAAAGGAGCGGGCGCTGTGGCGCACCTTCGATCGCACGCGCTTTGAAGAAGGCGTGGCGGCATTCAACGTGCCGGGCGAGGAGGTGCTCCTCAAGTTGGACTATCCGGCGTACTTTCATCTCCTGAACGTGCCGCCGGCCGATGGCCGAGACGCCACCTTGGCGGCGTTGCGACGGGACAAGCTGATCACGCGCTCCGGCGCCGGCGCATTCAACGTGACGAATCTGGGGGCGATTTTGTTCGCGCGGGATCTGCGCGATTTTCCGCGTCTTGCCCGCAAGGCGTTGCGCATCGTCGAATACTGTGGCGATGCGCGCACCGATGCGTTGGGAGAGCACGAGGAAACCAAGGGCTACGCGACGGGATTCGACGGGATGATGGCCTACATCAACGCCCGGCTGTCAACCCGCGAGGTCACCGGACCAGCATTCCAAGAGACCATCCCCGAGTTTCCGCCGGTGGCTTTGCGGGAATTGGTCGCCAACGCTCTTGTGCATCAGGACTTCACGGCAACCGGAACGGGGCCGATGGTGGAGATTTTCCGGCAGCGCATCGAGATCACAAATCCAGGCGAGCCGCTGGTTGACACGCAACGGTTTCTGGACAATCCGCCGGTGTCCCGCAACGAAGACCTGACCTCGTTGATGCGCCGGTTCGACATCTGCGAAGAGCGGGGAAGCGGGATAGACAAAGTTGTGGCCGAGGTGGAGCGTCACCAGTTGCCGGCGCCGCTGTTCAATGTTCCGCCCAGCTTCACGCGCACCGTGCTGTTCGGGCGCAAACCGCTTTCCGAGATGGATCGCGATCAGCGCGTGCGCGCGTGCTATCAGCACGCCTGTTTGAAGCATGTGACGCACGGCTTTCTCACCAACGCCTCATTGCGCGAACGGTTCGGCATCAAGGAGAACAATCGCGCCGTGATGTCCCGCTACATTCGCGAGGCGGTGGACGCGCGCATGGTGAAGCCCTTTGACGCGAGCGCCGGGCGGCGGATGATGAAATACGTTCCCTATTGGGCGTAGGCGCGCCCTGCGGGGCGCGTTCGAGTTTGCTCCGCAAACTCCGTGCATGCTGCAAAACTTGACTCATTTGTGCAGGTCTTCGCCTCTCAAGAGGCTGCGCGCCCTTTCGGGCGCGTTTGAGTTTGCTTCGCAAACTCCCTTGCTTGTCGCGTTTTTCTTGTTTTTGACAATCCTTGTTTTTTCAACGGGTTAGAGTACCGCTGTCAATTACCCGTCAATTAAAAAAAGTGAACAAAAACAAGATATTACAAACAAAACACACCTTGCGAGCGTGATCCGATCAATAAAGACCGTTCCCAATGCCGCGCTGGATGCAAATATCGTTCATATTCAATTAGTTACAGCATAGCGCGGCATCTACGGAACGGCATCCTGCAAACGGAACGGTCGCTGGCGGTCTAGAACTCCTTGGCGAACGCCAGGTTTTCGGGCACCAGCCGCTGGTCGCTGCCCAGAGCGTAGTGTTTCGACATGTCCGGCGAGTAGCGGCTTGCGGGCGGGTTCCGGCCGAGGGCCTCGGCCATCGCGCGGATGTGGTGCGGGCCGGCGCCGCAGCAGACGCCTTGATACCGCACGCCGAGCGCCCACGCTTGCCGCGCGAACTCGGCGATCTCAAAGCGGTTGCAGGCGAGGTTGTCCAAGGCGGTGGGGAACGGCCGATCCGGGATGTGGTCGCAGCCGGGGTCGGTGAGCGCTTGGAAGTTGACCTCTCGAGGCGTCGTCCGATAAGGCACAGGCAGCGCGGCGAGCGGCCCGTCCACGGCCTGGGCGATTTCCTCCAGCAGCGGCAGCATGGTGCGCGGGCCGCGGATGCAATTCAGACCCACCACGTCCGCCCCGGCGTCGCGCAGACGTCGGCAGGCGTCCGGCACCGTCCACGCGTCGCGCAGACCGTCCCGATGCACCGCCAGCGTGATCACGGAGGTCGCGCCGAAGTCGCGGATCACTTCCAAGGCGAGCGCCGCTTCTTCGTAGAAGGAGAACGTCTCGCCGATCACGAAGTCCACGCCGGCCTCCAGCGCCCAGCGAACCTGCTCCTCGAACATCGCCCGGGCCGCCTTCTTGCTCTCGGCGTCGCCGGGCAGAAAAACATTGGTGTTGCAGATGTTGCCGGCCACCAAGGCGTCGCCCTCCTCCGCGACGTCCTTGGCGAGCTGCAAGGCGCGCCGGTTGATCGCTTCCAAGTCGCCTTCGCGCCCGACGAGCTTCAACTTGTCGCGGTGCGCGTAGTAGGTGAGCGCCAAGATAACGTCCGAGCCGGCGCGCAGGAACTCGCGGTGCAGCTCCGTCACCGCGCCGGGATGGTCCATCACCACTTCCGGGACGTAGGGCCCGGCCTGCACATAGCCGCGCCGTTCCAATTCGAACACGTACCCTTCGGCGCAGATCACCGGGCCCTCGCCCAGCCGTTCCAACAGATTGCGCGACCGCATGGCGTTCCCCCTCCCCAATCTCAGATGACGCTGTTGTCGGCGTCCGCGGTGCCGAGGCGCCGGAGCCATTCGGCGGTGCCGATCAGCACCACCGTACCAAGAAAGATGCACGAGCCGAGCGCGAGCACCGTCGGCAAGGTCTGCGGGAAGCGCACCTGCGTCCACATGAACACCGGCAGCGTCGTTTGGTTGCCGCCGAGGAACAGGGCGAACAGGAACTCGTCGAAGGAGGTGGTGAACGACAGCAGCAGGGAAGCGCCCACCGCCGGCAGAATCAACGGGAACGTCACCCGCCAGAAAGTCATCCACCCGTTCTCGCCGAGATCAAGCGCGCACTCCTCCAGGTTTTTCGCCACGCCTTCCAGCCGCGCCCGAATCACCAGCGTGGCGAACGGCAGCGTGACCACCACATGGGCGACGCCAACCGCCCACAGCGACAGCGGCATGCCGATGGCGAGCGTCAACACGAGCAAACCCACCGCCAAGATGATGCCCGGCATCACCATCGGCAGCATGAGAAAGCCAAGCGCCACGCTCTGCCCCGGCAGCCGGTAGCGCGTGAGCGCCTTGGCGGCGATGGTCGCCAGCGTGGTGGTGGCGATGGCCACCGAGACCGCCACCTTGAGGCTGTTGCCAAGCGCTTCCAAGAGGCCGGGCACCTCGGCGATTCCCGCGTACCACTTGAGCGTGAAGCTCTTGAGCGGCAGCACCATCTGAATGCCGTCGTTGAAGGAGAAGATCGGCAGCATCAACGACGGGATGTAGAGAAACACGAGGTAGAGCGCCATGTAGACGTGCAGCGGGCCGAAGCGGCGCGCCGGCCGCGCCGCCCCCCGCGCCGCGCTCACGGCCTCCATTTCACGTCGCCGCACCGTGCCGCGCTGCGCGAGCCAAACGAACGCGATCACGATGAGCGTGATGGCGAGCATCATCATGATGGTGAGCGCCGCGCCGAGCGGCCAGTTGTAGGCCGCGCCGAATTGCGCGGCGATGATCTGGCCGAACATCATGCCGCGCGGACCGCCCACCATCATCGGCGTGACGTAGTCGCCCACCGTGGGAATGAACTGTATGACGGCCGCCACGATGACGCCCGGCATGGAGAGCGGCAGCGTCACCCGCAGGAACCGGCGCGCCGGTCCCTCGCCGAGATCGGCGGCGGCTTCAAGCAGCGAACGGTCGATCTTCGAGAGCGACACGTAGATGGGCAGGATGGCGAACGCCGCCCACGCGTGGACCAGCGTGAGAACCACCGCGAACCGGCTGTACAACAGGAACTCAAGCGGCGCCTGCAAGATGCCGAGCTCCATCAGCGTGGAGTTGATGACACCGCTGTTGCCGAGCATGATCTTCCACGCCAGCACGCGCAGCAGATAGCTGGTGAGGAACGGCAGGCTGAGCAGAATCAGCCAAGTGATGGGGTTCCCGCGCACGCGGAAAGCGAGGAAGTAGGCGACCGGATACGCCAACGCGACGGTGATCAGCGTCACCGTCGCCGACATCCGCACGGACCGCAAGAGCAGCTTGCCGTAAACCCACTTGTCGAAAAACGTCTCGTAATTCCCGAGCGTCAGCGACTTGTCGATGTGGACGTAGTCTTGCGACCAGAAGCTGTAGACGAACAACGTGACGATCGGCAACGCCAGCGCGCCGATCATGATCAAGAGCGCCGGCGACAGTTGCGCGTAGCCGCGCAGCCACTCGTGGCGCAGGAACAACGCCCGCCCCGGCAGGCGCTGCTTGGGAGACGCCCGAGGCACCCGAGGCGTTACGTTTGTTGACTCTGAAGCACCCAAAACATAGTCTTGCGGCAATCTAGCGGAAGGCGGCACCTTGGCGCGCGTCGCCGCATTGTACCCATGCGCCAACAAGGGGGAACAACTTGGCGAACACCGTGATGGAGGCGGAGATCATCTTCGAGCCCCACGTCCCGCGCGCGCTGCGGCGCGCGTTGGAGTACGCCGGCGAGGACGGCTTCGTGGCGTCGATGCCGCAGCTGATGCATGCGCGCGCCCACGCGCCCTACGACAACGTCATCTGGAACACTTGGTTCACGTCCAATTCCGAGGAAAGCGTGGTGACGACTCCGCAGGGCAACCGCGTTGTGGTGGTGGTGCATGGCGGTGGCATTTTCGCCTCGCCCGAGCGCTTCGAACGGGTGTACCGGGCGAGCGTGGACCGCGCCGGCGCAGAAGGATTCACCGGCCAATACGCGGGCAAGATCACCGAGCGCGAAGCCCAGGCGGTGTTGCGGGGCGCGTTGCCGGACGGCGCCGAGATTCCGGTGTACCCATTCGACGAGTTCAAGCGCGGCGTCGCGGATTTGCCGCTCCGCTACGGGGTGGTGCTGGATTTCGAGTTGGCGCGCAAATCCAAACGCGGCTACGAGACGTTCGAGGTTCTGAAGGACGAGCCGAACATGATCGCCCGCGCCGGCGGCGTGGAGGCCAACGCCGCCTACCTCGACAAGTTCCAAGCCCGCCACGGCACCAAGCGGATGGGCAACTGGCATCCGTACAACCGCATCGATCCGGACCAACCGCAAACGCGCATCATCTTCCTGGCCGGCAATCGGGGCGGCGTCTTCTCCGAGGGCGACGACGAGGAGGAATGGGGCTACGACTGCGAATACGGCATGGGCGGCGACGCCTGCATCCACAACATGGCCCGCTACATCGCCGTAGCGCCCCGCAACCCATCGACCAGCTTGCGACACTTGGATTTCGACCCGTAGAGACCAGCTGGATCCCGGTAAAATGGCCCCATCACGGCCCAAATGCGATTGCCCTAGCAGGTGACCAATGGACTACAGAGTGCCGCTGACCTTAACGCCGCAGGCAGCAGGCGGATACACGGTAACGTCCCCGCTACTGCCGGAGTTGGTGACGGAGGGGAACTCCGTGGGCGAAGCCTTGGAGAACGTCAAAGACGCTCTCGCCGCCGTGATCGAGCTCTACGAAGATCAGGGGCGTTCCCTCATATGCGTTAACTTCCCTCCCGCAAAACACTTGGCTTCCTGCCCCAGAGGAACCAGTGTGGTAAACTGTTGTATCCGGACCATGAATAAGGAGGTCATATGACGACGCAAGCGCGAGTCAATAAACTAGAAGCCATGGGGCGCGGCGACATCCCGAACGACCACGAGTATTTTCGGTCCGCTCTCCGTGTCCAAGTTCGAAATGGGCCAAACCAATGGGTCCAGGTAATAAAGACGATAGACGGGACGCAAACGAGCGTTATTCTTGGCTGGACAAAGCGGATATCTCTCGCCGATGCGAGTGACGTTGGGAGCACCTTTAAGGAGTGGGCGCATGAACACACGAACCAAGAGTGCCTAGACGCCGCGAAGAGATTCCGCGAATATGCAAAGGCCGAGGAAAAGGCAAAAAGACGAGTAGGCTCGAAGGCGCTGGGCGGTGCTCTGGACCGAGCTTTCGGCCCAACAGATAGTTCGCATGAGAAAACCCAGCACGACGTCGAGATAACCCCTGCCCTTGGCGGTCACAACAAAATCCTTTACGGCCCGCCCGGAACCGGCAAGACCTACGTCACCGCACAATGTTGCGTGGAGATCTGCGACGGAGAACGTTCAGACAAACACCGCAAGCGCTACAAGCAGCTCGTCGCCAGCGGGAGGGTCGAGTTCGTCACCTTCCACCAGTCCTACGGCTACGAGGAGTTCGTCGAAGGACTGCGGCCGGAACCGAACGAAGAAGGGCAGGCGGGCTTCCGGCTGGCACCCAAGCCCGGCGTCCTCAAGCGCATCGCGAAACGTGCGCGGCGCGACCTTGAGAACGCCTACGTTCTCGTCATCGACGAGATCAACCGCGCCAACGTCTCCAAGGTGCTGGGCGAGCTGATCACGCTGCTCGAAGAAGACAAGCGCGAGGGCGCGCCGAACGAGGTGGCTGTGACTTTGCCGCACTCCGGCAGACGGTTCACGCTGCCGCCGAACTTGCACATTCTCGGTACCATGAACACAGCGGACCGCTCCATCGCGCTCATCGACACGGCGTTGCGGCGCCGTTTCCAGTTCGAGGAGATGGTGCCGAAGCCGGAGTTGCTGTCGGTGGTTGAAGGTGTCGATTTGCCGGCGGTCTTGGAGACCATCAACGAGCGGCTGGAGTACTTGATCGACCGCGACCATCTGATCGGCCATGCGTGGCTGATGAACGCGCACACCAAGGCGCAAGTGGACGACATCATGCGGCACAAGATCATCCCGCTCATCGCCGAGTACTTCTACGACGACTGGCGCAAGGTCCAGGCCGTGCTGGGAGGCACGCACCACTTCGTGCTCGGAGAGCCGCTCCAACGACCGCCGGGCTTGGACGATGCGGACGTGGACGAGCGCTCCCGCTGGACGGTGCGAGACCAGTTCGCGCCGGAGGCGTATAGCCAACTCGTCCTTGGGCAGCAAACGCCTCAAGAAGCCTCGGAAGCGGATGCGTGATCCGGCGGACGAGATGGTGCTGGAAGCAGCTATCAATGGGCGAGCGGATGCACTTGTGACGTTCAACTGGCGAGACTTCGGCGCCGAGCCGATGCGATTCGGCGTCGCAGTGCTGTCGTCGTAAGAAGCCTGAAGAGGATGTAGGACATGAAAAAGCAAATGGCCACCTACTCATTGCGGATGCCGATGTCGTTGAAGATCGCCCTCGCGCAGATCAGCAAGGAAGAGGGCACAAGCATCAACCAGTTCGTCACGACGGCGGTGGCGGAGAAGATCTGCGCTATGAAGACGGGCGAGTTCTTCGCATCAAGGGCGGCCGAGGCTGATGTGCCAGCAGCGCTGGACATCCTTTTTCGGGAGGGTGGGCAACCGCCACAGCTCGACGACCGTGGGGAGTAGAGAATGGTAACGCAAGCGCAAGTTGATGCACGAGAAGGCACAGTGCCCCCCGCAGGCAGAGATGACCAACGGATACGCTGTGGGGGCGGCCTTCATCTCTATGTGCGCAAAGGGGCCAATAAGTGGTTTCAGACGGTAAGACCGACAAACACAATCGGTAGCACCACTATGGGGCTCGGCCGAACAGCGCGGATATTACTAGAGGATGCTAGGGAAGTCGGGGACGGCTTTAAGGTATGGGCCAAGGACCACACGAGCCAAGAGTGCAACGCCGCTGCGAACGTGTTCCGCGAAAACGCAAAGACCGAGGTCGAAGGTGAACGAGTAGACCTTAAGGCACTCAGGAGTGCTTTGGAACAAGCGATCGGCCCAACGGACAGTTTGCGTGAGAAAACTCAGGACGACGCCGAGATAACCCCTGCCCTTGGCGGCCACAACCAAATCCTCTACGGCCCGCCCGGAACTGGCAAGACCTACCTCACCGCACCACGTTGCGTGGAGATCTGCGACAGAACGAGCAGACTGACCGACGATCAGATCCGCGAGCGTTACGCCGGGATCCGCAAGCGCTACCGGAGACTCGTCGACAGCGGGCAGGTCGAGTTCGTCACCTTCCACCAGTCCTACGGCTACGAAGAGTTCGTCGAAGGACTGCGGCCGGCGCCGAACAAAGGCAGGCAGGCCGGCTTCCAGCTAGAGCCCACGCCCGGCGTCCTCAAGCGCATCGCCAAACGCGCACGGAAGGACGGTGACAACGCCTACGTCCTCGTCATTGACGAGATCAACCGCGCCAACGTCTCCAAGGTGATGGGCGAGCTGATCACGCTGCTCGAAGAAGACAAGCGCGAAGGCGCACCGAACGAGGTCGCAGTGACGCTGCCCCACTCGCGCAAGCGGTTCACGCTGCCGTCGAACCTGCACATCCTCGGCACCATGAACACCGCCGACCGCTCCATCGCGCTCATCGACACGGCGTTGCGGCGGCGCTTCCAGTTCGAGGAGATGGCGCCGAAGCCGGAGTTGCTGTCGGTGGTTGATGGCGTCGATCTACCGGCGGTCTTGAAGACCATCAACGAACGGCTGGAGTACTTGTACGATCGCGACCACCTGATCGGCCATGCGTGGCTGATGAACGCGAGCACCAAGGCGGACGTGGACGACATCATGCGGCGCAAGATCATTCCGCTCATCGCCGAGTACTTCTACGACGACTGGCGGAAGGTCCGTGCCGTGCTTGGCAACACGGATGACTTCGTGCGCAGAGAACGGCTGTCGCCGCCGCCCGGCCTCAATGAAGCCGACATGGACGAGCGCTTTCGCTGGACGGTGCGAGACGACTTCGCAACGGATGCGTACCGCCGGCTTGTCCAGGGGCAGCCAACGTCGCCCGGAGCCGACACGGGCGCATAGGCGTGCGCCTCATCCAAAAGCAGGTCCGGGAACACGGTCAGCTCGCACTTGACGATGGATTGGCAGAGCAGTTCTGTGCCGTTGCCGAACGCGCCGCCAAGCGCCTCAAACCCAATGCCGTCCTGGAACGAACGCGAGATGGCGTCAAGGCAGCGCAGGTTGTTGGGATCGTCTCGGTGCCGGGCGCGTCGCTTGAGATACTTCCCAAAATCGATGGCCCGGACGATCGCGTTCGCAGAGCATTGCTGCACATGCTCTGCGTGGCGTGGAACTTGCGGGTGGCGGATGGCGAACTCGCGAGCCTCGGCCGCCAGCACAGCGATCTCTTGGAACTCCTTGTCGGCCTGTTCGCCAATCGCTCGCTCGGCGCGGTGCGGCGCGGCCTTCCGCGTCGCTACGTGGGCCGCGAAGAAGACCTGCAACTCCTGCGCGGCCGCCTTCACGTCGTCCGCCAAATCACCACGCTCGCCGCTCGGCCGGACGTGCTGGCCTGCCGTTTCGACGAACTCTCCGAAAACACGCCGCTGAATCGCGTGTTGAAGGCCGCGGTCGTTCGCCTTGCTCGCGTCACCCGCTCCGCCGCCAACGCCCGGCTGCTGGCGGAACTCGCTGCGCGGCTGGAGTCCGTTGGCGACTCTTCCACGCCTCTTGAGGAGCCGGTGCGTCCGGATCGCACCAACACTGCCTACCACGACCTGCATCAGCTAGCCCGCCTGTTCCTAAGCGGCGATTGGCAGAGCACGGCAAGCGGCCAGTCGCTCGGCTTTTCCCTGCTCTTCCCGATGCCCGAGCTGTTCGAGAAGTTCGTCGGCCGCTGTCTCCGCCGTGCTGTACGACACCACGGCGTCGGTCGAGCGCCTTGGCCGGTGCGCTTGCAGAGCAGAGGCCACAGCGCTTTGCAGGACGACGAAGGTGCGCTGTTCGAACTGCGCCCGGATGCCGTGATCGACAAGCCCAGCGGGCCGATTGTGCTAGACACGAAGTGGAAGGAGCTCAAACCCAACGATAGGACTGGGAAGTTCGGCGTCGTCCCAAGCGACGTATATCAGATGCTCGCGTACGCGCAGGCGTACAAGGCCAAGCGGCTGGTGCTGCTCTATCCGTGGCTGGAAGGTGTGGGGAAGGGAGTGAATCGACATTGGCAAGTCGTCGGCGCCGAGCGGCATCTGGATGTCGCTACGGTCGATGTCGGCGAACCACGAAGCGTCACATGCGCGTTGCGCAAGATCGTCGGCATGGATTAACAGTGTGGCAGTGTCCAAGTGCAAGGATTTGACCGCGGTGTTCGGCGTGGACCACTGGTGGCGCGACCAAGCGGATATGGTGCGGGAGGTCGCATGGGCCGGGTCCATGTTGGTCGAGAATCTTCACAGATGAGTCAAGTTTGCGACCATAAGGGGGCGCTTTCGCGTCGGCGGTTGCTGCAAGCGCTGGCGTCCGCGGGCGTGCTGGTTGCTCCGGTCGCCTCGGTGCGGGCGGCAGTGGCTGCGCAGTCTACGGTGGATTTGTCGCTGCTCGAATGGAACGGCTACGAGCATCCGGACTTCCACCCCGAATACACCACCCGTTACGGCGGCGAGCCGAAGGTGGCGTTTTTCGCCGAGGAAGAGGACGCCCTGCAGCGGCTGCGCACCGGCTATCCGGTGGATCTGGTGCATTTTTGCGCCGGCATGACCGCGATGGCGCGGGACGCCGGGGTGATTGAGCCGCTGGACACCGAGCGCATTCCCCGTTGGAGGGAGATCATCCCGGCGCTGCTCGATGTCGACGGCATCCACGCCCGCGGGCGCTACTGGTTGGCGCCTTGGGACTGGGGGTATTCCACGGTGGCCTACAACCCGGAAACCATCAACGTGGAGGAACCCACCTACGACATCTTCGTCGATCCCCGGTTCAAGGGCAGAACGGCGCTCTCTTCGTCCATCGGCGTCAACATCTTCATCGCCGGGGTGATCGGCCGTTGGCAAAACCCGTTGGATCCCACCGAGGACGAAATCGCCTCGGCGCACGGCATCTTCACCCGGATGCTGGAAAACGCGCGCTTCGTCTGGACGGACAGCACGCAGCTGGAACAGGCGTGGGCCGCTGGCGATGTGGGCATTTCCTACGTTTACGGCAGCGCCACCCGGCGCATGCGCAAGGAAGGCATGCCGAATGTGGTGGTCGAGCCGTTGCAGATGTGGATCTGCGGGCTGTGCCTCAGCGCCAACCGCTCCGGTTCCACCGATCAAGCCTACGACTACATCAACGCCATGCTGGATCCGGTCGGCGGCGTCGCGCTGTTCGACACCTACGGCTACGGCCACGCCAATCGCAACACGAACGCTCTCATCGGCGCGCAGCGGCTGGCCGGCACCGGCCTTGACGACCCCGTGGGGCTGTTCGCGCGCGGCGTGTTCATGGGTGCCGTCCCGCCCGGCAAACGCGCCAAGCTGTTTCAGCTTTGGTTCGAGGCCCAAGCCGGGCTGGATTAATGAGAGGGCGCTGCCAAGGCCGATTGGAGTACAATTTTCGCCGCTCGCGCAATGCTTGACGCGCCGCGATTCATGGCTGCCGCGCTCAAGCCCGTGGAGGGTGGTTATGCAGTTCCCGAATCGACAGCCGCCGGAAATCTGGCGCCCGCTCACGGGCATGCCCGATGGTGCGCGCGGTTGGCTTGTGCCCGGCCATGCGGAACTCAGCGAGGAGTGGGCCGCCATTCGCGCCAGCCTCAAGAATCGCGACGAACCCCGCGCCTTTCTCGACAAGTGGCTTGAAGAGCACGGACGGGCGTTCGCCATCGAAACCGGGCAGATCGAGGGGCTCTACACCCTCAAGGTCGGCATCACCGAGCAGCTCATCGCCGAGGGCTTGGAAGGCGTCGTCCATTCGCACACCGTGGAGAATGTCGAAGACCGCACGATCAAGGGCCTGCTGGCGGATCAAGAGACCGCGTACAACATGTTGTTCGAGGACATCGCCAGCGGCCGACCGCTCACGCAGCATGCCGTGAAGTCTTGGCACCAGCTGGTGACGCGGCATCAGGAGACCGTCGCCGGGCTCACACCCGACGGTCGCCGTGCGCAGGTGCCGTTCCGCCGCAAGGGCGTCTGGAAGAACCGCCCCAACAATCCGCGCCGCCTTGACGGGGTGGTGCATGAATACTGCCCGCCGGAAGTGGTGCAGGACGAGATGGACCGTTTCTTCGCCTTGCACGGGACGATCCAAACCGAACGCTACCCGGTGTACGTGGAAGCCGCTTGGATGCACCACCGCTTCGTGCGCACACACCCGTTTCAGGATGGCAACGGCCGGGTGTCGCGGATGCTCATGGCCTACGCCTACATCCGCCGGGGCGAGCCGCCGCCGATCATCGCAGCGGCTGGAAAAGGGGGCTACATCAACGCTTTGGAAATCGCCGACAGTGGCGGCCTCAGGGCGTTCAGCGACCACCTCGGCAGGTTGGCGCTCGTCACGCTGGGCACAGCGGTGAGCTTGGGGCAAAAAGCACTGGCCGGCAATATGAACCGCCCAAACGGCAACGGCGGGCGCACGGTGGGCACCACCTACATGCCGCCAGTGGACGAGGGATAAACTCCACGCTGTCAGTTCGCCCCGCGGCGCGGCGCGGGCACCCACACGCTCAACGGAAAACCGCCAATGTCCAAACTCCAGATGGAAGCGTCGATCGTCTTCGAGTCGCACCTGCCGGATGCGCTGCGGCGGGCGCTCATCCACGCCGGCGAGGACGGATTCGTCGCCTCCATGCCGCAACTGCTGCACGCCCGCGTGGGCGCGGACTTCGACAACATCATCTGGAACACATGGTTCACGGCGAACTCCGAGGAGTGCGTCGCCATCACGGCGGGGGGAAACCGAGTGGTCGTCATTGTCCACGGCGGTGGCATTCTGGGCACCCCGGAGCGCATACGAACCCTCTACCACGCGAGCGTCGACCGGGCGAGCGAGCGAGGTTTCACCGGGCTTTTCGCCGCCAAGATCACGCCCCGCGAGGCGCGCGACATCGTCGATGGGCTGCTGCCGGACGGCACGCGAATCCCGGTGTACGCGTTCGATGCTTTCCGCCGAGACGTGGCGGCCCGGCCGCGCCGCTACGCGGTGGTGATGGATTTCGACACCGCCAGGAACTCGGTAAGCGGCTACGAGGATTTCGAGGCTCTGAAGGACGACCCGATGCTGATCGCGCGCGCCGGCGGCACCGCGCCGGCGGCGGCGTATCTCGACAAAGCGCGGCGGCGCGGCAACGCGGATTCGATGGGCAGCTGGCATTCCTTCAACGCCATCGACGCGGATCAACCCCAATGCGGCCTGTCGCTGCTTTACGGCAGCCCCGGCGGCACTCGCGCGCGCGTTTTCGCGGCGGAAGGCATCGACCATCTGCGCGGCTTGCAGACGGATTTCGGCCTGCGCGGCGACACCGCCATCATCAACATGGGGCGTTTCGTCGCGGTGGCGCCGGGCGATGGCGCGAACAGCGTGCGCCATCTGTCGTTCGCGGCTTGACGGAGCGTGCGGCGATGCGCGTTGCCAATTTGGAAGCCACCATCGTCTTCGACTCGTACCTGCCCGACGCCTTGCGCCGTGCGCTCGACTACGCCGGCGCGGACGGGTTCGTCGCCTCGCTGCCGCAATTGCTGCACGCCCGCGCCGGCGCGGCCTACGACAACATCGTTTGGAACACATGGTTCTCGTCGAACTCCGAAGAGAGCGTTGTGAAAACGCCCCAAGGCAACCGCGTGATGGTGACGGTTCACGGCGGCGGCCTCTTCGCGGCGCCGGAGCGCTTCGAGCGCGTGTACCGCGCCAGCGTCCATCGCGCCGGCGCCGAGGGGTTCACCGGGCAGTACGCCGCGAAAATCTCGGCGGCGGAGGCGAACGGCGTTCTGGAAGGCCGGCTGCCCGGCGGCGTGGAGATGCCGGTATACCCCTATGCGGAGTTCCAACGCGGCGTTGCGAACCTGCCGCGCCGCTACGCGGTGGTGATGGATTTCGAGACCGCCAAGAACTCGACGAGTGGCTACGTGTCGTTCGACGCGTTGCGCGACGAGCCGCTGATGATCACGCGCGCCGGCGGGGCCGCGGCCGCCGCGGCCTATCTCGAACGAGCCAAGAACCGCCACAACACGCGCGTCATGGGCAACTGGCATCCGTACCACCGGATCGATCCGGACCGCGCGCAAACCCGCGTGCTGTTCCTCACCGGCAACCGCGACGGCACCGGCAGCGAAGAGGACGACGACGACATCCACGGCTACGACGCGGACTCCGGGATCGGCGGCGAGGCGTGCATCCACAACACCAGCATGATCAACATCGCCCGCTACGTCGCCGTGGCGCCGAGCAGCGCATCGGCGAGCGTGCGCCACTTGGCTTTCTAGAGTCGCTCTTGCCAGCGACCGTCCGAACGCCTGCGCCACGGGTGCGTGGGGGAAGTCCTGCCAGCGCCATGCGCCGGCGCGACGGCAAACCGCAGCAGCCGGACTCGATTCCACCGCTCCCGTGCCGCGAACTGCTATAGTCTATGTCTCGGCGCGACTGCGCCTCATGTCACGGCCCCCGATTGCCGTATTCACATGACGGACAAGGAACACCCAAGCCGATGCGGAATAGGACACACCAACACAACATCCAAAAAGCGAGGACCGTAGCCGAGCAAGTCCTCTGGCTTCGTCAAGACACTGACACCACGCCGATGCACGTTATCAAACTGGTGTACCTGTGCCACGGTTGGATGCTTGGCATCTGTGATCGACCACTCATCGTGGAGCCTGCCGAGGCGTGGCGGTACGGACCGGTTGTACCTGTGGTCTACCGTGCCTACAAGTCGTTTGGGGGCGATCCAATAGACACGGTGCCGACTGATCGTGGCGAAGTGTTTGATGGGAAGCAGACCGAGTTGATGGCCGCAGTGCTGCGCGCCTACAGGGAATACACTCCTTGGGACTTGTCCGCGATCACCCACCAGCCTGGCACACCTTGGCACGATGTCTACGGAGACGGACGGGGCGCAGGGGCGATCATCCCCAACAAGCTCATTCGCAAGTATTACAAAGCAAGAATTGAAGCCGAGAGATGACTGTTGTATGGAGTCGTCCATACCGCCGATTCCTCCCGAAAAGACGCCCGAAAGAGACGTCCAAGCACAGGACGAACTAGTGTAGTGTCCCTAGCATACGGTTGATTATAGGTCGCAAGGCTGTCAGCATGGTGGCACGCTGGTCGTGGAGTGCAAGACATGAGGGTGGCGGCAAGGGTCGAGGTGTCGGAAGTGGAGCGCGCGCAGCTGGAGGGGTGGGCGTTCTCGCGCAGCGCGCCGGTTCGCCTGCGGGAGCGTTCGCGGATCGTGCTGAAGGCGTCGTCGGGTTTGACGAACAAGGAGATCGCGGCGCAGCTGGGGCTGGAAGTGAACATGGTGGGGCGCTGGCGGAAGCGGTACGCGGAGGAGGGCATTGCGGGGATCGAGAGGGAGCGGGCGCGGGGCGGCAACCAGGGCGGTCGGAGCGACGCCGAGCGGGAGACGCTGCGCAGCCGCATCGTGGAGACGACGACGACGCGGCTGCCGAAGGACGCGACGCAGTGGTCGTGCCGGTCGATGGCGCGGGAGGTCGGGGTGTCGCGGAACTTCGTGAACCGGACGTGGCGGGCGCGGGGCCTGAAGCCGCACCTGTCGCGGACCTTCAAGCTGAGCGCGGATCCGCGCTTCGAGGAGAAGCTGCGCGACGTGGTGGGGCTGTACTTGGACCCGCCGGAGAACGCGGCGGTGTTCAGCTTCGACGAGAAGAGCTCGATCCAGGCGCTGGACCGGACGCAGCCCGGACTGCCGATGAAGAAGGGGCGCTGCGGAACCGCGACGCACGACTACAAGCGGCACGGCACGACCTCGCTGTTCGCGGCGCTGAACATGGCGTCGGGCGAGGTGATCGGACGGTCCTTCCGCCGCCACCGCCACCAGGAGGTGCTGCGCTTCCTGCGCGAGGTGAACAGGGCGGTGCCGCCGGAGCAGGACCTCCACATCGTGCTCGACAACTACGCCACCCACAAGCACGAGAAGGTGCGCAACTGGCTGAAGCGGAACAAGCGGGTCCACCTGCACTTCACGCCCACCAGCTCGTCGTGGCTGAACCTCGTCGAGCGCTTCTTCGCACGGCTCTCCGAGCAGCGGCTGCGGCGCGGCGCGTTCACTTCGGTGTGCCACTTGGAGAAAAGCATCCGGCAGTATCTGGACACCTACAACGAGAACCCGCGTCCGCTGGTCTGGACGAAGTCGGCCGAGGAGATCCTCGAAAAAGTCGGGCGCGCCAAGGCGAAACTGGCGGCAGCCTCTTAATCAACATTATGACAGGGACACTACACTAGATGCGGCAGAACGGAAGATACTGGATGCCACTGAGAGACGGCAGGAACACCAGCGACGAGAGGACCTCCGCGCTGTATTCGCCAAGGGGGTCGGATACCTTGTCGCTCTCATGTTCATCTTGATCGCCTTTGCGCTGATTGTTGTCGCATGGCACTACTTGGCGCCGGCATCGTGGCATTGGATGGACGAGGAAGCGCTTGGCACAGTGAGTACCGTGCTATTCAGCGGGACACTGTATGTGTTCCTTGGCCTTTATGTGCGCGATCGCGTGTCGTCTTAGGTCTTTGCGAATTGCTTGATTGCCCTACTCCCCGCGCAGCAGCACCACGGACTGTCGCTCGAAACGCAGCCACACCGCCTGCCCCTCCGCCGCGGAGCGCGCCGCGGACGCCTCCTTGTTCTGCACCGCCACGGCCACCGCCTGTTCGCGCCCCGGAAGGTGGACATGGAAGTGGCTGCGGTCTCCCAGATAGGCCGCCGGCCCCATGCGGCCTTGGACAACATGGTCGCCGCCAAGCGCTTGCAGGTGGATCTCCAGTTTCTCCGGGCGTATCGCCACCACCACCTCCGCGCCGGGCCCGGGCGCGTCTTCCGCAGGAATCCGCCCGAGCGGGCCGGCGTCGATCACCGCTTCGCCACCTTCGCCGTCGCGCAAGCGGGCGGGGAACAAGTTGGTGGTGCCGATGAACCCGGCCACGAAACGGGAGTTCGGCCGCTCGTAGAGGCCGATGGGGGAGTCCACCTGGAGCACTTTGCCGTTCGCCATCACGGCGATGCGGTCGGAGAGGGTGAGCGCCTCCTCTTGGTCGTGCGTGACGAACACGAACGTGATGCCGACCGAGCGTTGCAGCGCGCGCAGCTCCAGCTGCATCTGCTCGCGCAGGTTCTTGTCCAGCGCCCCGAGCGGCTCGTCGAGCAGCAGCACCTTGGGCTGCATCACCAAGGCCCGGGCCAGCGCGACGCGCTGCCGCTCGCCACCCGATAGCTCGGTGGCGGTGCGCTCGGCGTAGCCCGGCAGTTTGATCAGCGCCAGCATCCGGTCCACCCGGTCGCGCACCTCGCGCTTCGACAGACCGGATTTGCGCAACCCGAAGGCGATGTTTCGGCCCACGTTCAAGTGGGGAAATATCGCGTAGTTCTGGAACACCATGTTGGTCGGCCGGCGGTGCGCGGGAATGGCGGACATGGGCTGCCCGTCGATAAACACCTCGCCGCGCGTCGGCATCTCCAATCCCGCCAACATGCGCAGCACCGTGGTCTTGCCGCAGCCGGACGGACCGAGCACGGAGAAAAACGCGCCGCGCCCGATGTCGAGATGCACGTCGTCAACGGCGACCACGGCGCCGAAGTGCTTGGAGACGCCGCGCATGGCGACGATTGGCTCTTTCGTCATTGGCCCCGTTTGGGCGCGAGTGGCGGGGAGATCGTTGCATAGACGGCAGGGATTGAACAGCGAGGCCTTCCCGCGCCTTCCTGCGCCAGCGTCAAGAAAACTCGCCCGTGTGCTATTGTCCCTTCACCGACGGGTGCCGCTTCAAGGACGCATCGGGAACGCCAATGATTCGACTGGGCGAGATCACCGTGCGCCGCATCGTCGAGCACGAGATTCCCGTCTACCGCCCGTCCGAGTTCTTCGACGAAGCCACCGCCGAGGCGCTGGAACCGCATCGCGCGTGGCTGGAACCGGAGGCGCTCTGTCCCCACAGCGGGCGCATGGTGATGCCGGTGCAGTCCTATCTGGTCACCACCCGGCGCCACACGGTGCTCATCGACACCTGCGTCGGCTGCCACAAGACCTACGCGGAACCGCCGGAGTGGCACCAGCGCGCCACCAACGAAGGTTGGCTTCGGAATCTGCGGGCGGCCGGCGTCCATCCCGAAGACATCGACTACGTGTTCTGCACACACTTGCATTCGGACCACTGCGGTTGGAACACGCGCCTCGTGGACGGCCGGCCGGTGCCCACTTTCGCCAACGCGAAGTACGTGTTCGCACGCCAAGAGTTCCGCGCCATGGAAGCCGAATACAGCCCGATCTTCATCGACAACGTGGAACCGATCGCGGCGGCCAAGCAGGCGCTGCTGGTGGACATGGATTACGCCTTGGATGATGAGATCTGGCTGGAACCCACGGTGGGCCATTCCGTCGGCCATGTGGCGATTCACCTGCAATCGCAACGCCGCCACGCAACCATGTGCGGCGACCTCATGCACAGCCCGCTGCAACTGCGCCATCCCGATTGGAGCTGCAACTCGGACTACGACATCGCCGCTTCGGCGGCGACGCGAAAGCGGTTCCTGAACACCCATTGCGACACCGACACCTTGGTGCTGACGGCGCATTTTCCGTCGCCGTCGGTGGGCCATGTCGTCTCCTGTGGCGAGGCGTACGACTTCCGCTACCTTTGATTCCCGTGCGGCTTTCCACACGCAGCCGCGCTGTGGCGCACGCCAACCTGGGCGGGGCGTTTTACAAGGCCGGGCAGACGCGGCGCGCCATCGACTGCTTTGAGGAAGCGCTGCGGATTTGCCCGCAACACGCCAAGACGCGGATGGATTTCGCGCTCGTGCTTCGTCAGCTAGGCAGAACGACGGCCGCGTTGCGTCACATTGAGGAAGCCCTGCGCCTGCGGCCGGACGCCGTCGACGCCCACATCGGCCTTGCGGCAACCTTCCGACAGGAGGGCAGAACCGCCCGCGCCGAGCAGCAGCTCAGGCAACTTCTGGCGAGGAAGCCGGCCTGCGGCCGGGCCTACCACCAGCTTGCGTTGATGAACCCGACTCCGGATCTCGCAGCGCCTGTGACCAAGGCGCTGGCCCATCCGCAATTGCCTTTGGCAGACGCTATTCACTGCCATTTCGCCTTGGGGCATGTCCACGACGCCGGACGCTCGCACTCGCTCGCATTCGACCATTATCAGCGGGCCAACGCCTTGAGACGCCGCACCTACGCTTACGATGCGGGCGGGAATCGCGGGTTGTTCGAGCGGATCGCGGGCACTTATTCAAAAGGGCATTTCGAGCGCAAGCGTTCTTTGGGATGCGATTCGGTTCGCCCGGTCTTCGTCGTCGGCCTGCCCCGGTCCGGAACCACCTTGGTGGAGCAAATCCTCGCCAGCCACCCTGCCATCCACGGCGCCGGCGAAATGGTGGCGCTCGCGGGCGTCAACCAAGCGATCGCCGAGCGGTTGCGGAATGTGGGCCCCGCGCCGGAGTGCATGGCCCGGATCGACCAGCGAACCGCCGCGGAGTTCTCGGCGCGGTACTTGGACGAGCTGACGCTGCGATCGGCGACGGCGAAGCGGGTGATCGACAAGGCGCCGGGCAACTTCGCGCGCATCGGACTCGTCAAGACGCTGTTTCCGCGCGCCCACATCGTCCATTGCCGGCGGCAACCGCTCGACAACTGCCTGTCGCTCTTCTTTCACGACTTCCCAGCGCTGCTGTGTTCCTACGACCTTGCCGACTTGGGGCGTTACCACTTGGACTACCAATGGCTGATGGCCCATTGGCGGTCGCTCTTTCCCGGCGAGATTCTGGACGTGCAATACGAGGAACTGGTGGCCGATGCGGAGGGGGTCGGCAAGCGGATGATCGACTATCTGGGCTTGGATTGGGATGCGCGCTGTCTTGCGTTCCACAAGAACCCGCGGGCCGTGATGAGCCCCAGCAACATGCAGGTGCGGCGGCCGATGTACAGCACCTCCATCGACCGGTGGAAGCCCTACGCCCCGCACATCGGCCCGCTCGTTGACGTCCTCGGCCGCGACGCGATGGCTGGAAAGCCAAGTCGCCCATTTGCGGGATCTGACGTTAGGGAGTAGCCGCTAGCGGGTGCGCGAGGGGTCCTGGCGGAATGTAGTCGAAGATGAACGTGATCCGGTCGTCGGCGCCTTTGTTCGCAACGCTGTGCTGCTTCTGGTTGTTGACCTCGTAGGCTTGCCCGACCTCCAGCTGGTAGGGCCGACCGTCGATGGTGAACCAGACTCTCGGGTTCGTGACGATGGGCACGTGGATGCGGTGCCCGCAACGAAACGACATGTGTACGTCCGCATGCGCCTTGATCTTGCCGCCGGCCAGTAGCTTGGCCGCCATGGCGCGGATGACCTCGCCTCCGGTGGGATAGTGCGTGGCGATGATGTGCCGCATGAGCGGCACGGCCGCGCCGGCTAGACGCCGCCAGCCGGGGCCTTGACGCACGGCGCAGTTTGGCCAGTTCGCGCCGTCCGTGAACACGAGGACGATGGAGCGGGTCTGATCATGGTGGTGGTAGGTTTGCTGGCGGTACTTCGACTCGAGCCAAGCCGCATCCTCTTGGGCGAGGATGGCGTCGCGCAACGCCGCCGAGTCCACCTCGCCGAGTTCGCGCAACGGCACATCGATGTTCACTTGCCTGCGGGGCGCGACTCTGGCGATGCGTCGTCCGCGGTCGCGAGCAGGTGCGCGAGGGCGTTCGCGATCTGGGCGTCGAAATGCTGCTCGGCGAGCTTGCACAAACGCGCGCGCTCCTCCCGCCGGCCTTCTTCCCGACCAGTGCGCCGGCCCTCCTCATGTCCGATGCGCCGGCCTTCCTCATGTCCGGCTCGCCGGCCTTCGGTGACCAGCCGCTCTTCCCATTCCCGCAGTGTTTCCGCAAGCATCGTCGTGATTCAATGTGGCGGTCTTGCCGAGGCGTCGTCTTCGGTTGCCAGCAGGCGTGCGAGAGCGTCTGCGGTCTGTTTGTCGAGACGCTGCTCGGCGAGCCTGCGCAAACGCGCGCGCTCCTCCCGCCTGCCTTCTTCCTGCCCGGTGAGCCGGCCTTCCTCACGCCCGGTGCGCCTGCCCTCCTCATGTCCGGTTCGCCGGCCCTCCTCGCGCCCGGTGCGCCGGCCTTCCTCATGTCCGGTGCGCCGGCCCTCCTCGCGCCCGGTGCGCCGGCCTTCGCTGATCAGCCGCTCTTCCCATTCCCGCAGTGTTTCCGCAAGCATCGTCGGTGTCTCCATCGTGTTCGCCAAAGAAGGCGTCCGGTCGCCGAAGCGCGGACGCAGCACGCCATCGCTCCACACCTCGAACGACCGCGACAACCCCGCATCGCCGATCGAAGCCAGCGTCCGCGCCGCCCGCTCCAACGCCGCCAGCAGCCCGGCGGTGTCCGCCGCATCCAGCGCCAGCCACGCCCGGGCCGCGTTGCCGTCTGAAGTATGGTCGCCCTTGTACGCGCTCGCGTCAACAAGGCGGAGCGCGAAGCGTGGCTGCAATGCGGCCAAGCCCGCCGGCGCCCAGGCGGTGCGCTCCTCCACCCGCAACGGCGCGTTCCACGGCGCGCGCCCGTTGTACACCACCAGCGGCAGGTGCGCCGGAACCAGACCGCCGGTCGTGAACTCCGCGCCGCCGGCGCGGAGCAGGTCCCGGCGCAGCAGCGCGGCGTACTCCAGCATGCGCTCGGCCATGAACGGGTCCGGGCGCGACTGAAACTCCAAGTGAACCAGCACCGCCGCCCCGGCGCCGCGTCCGGCGGCCGGCTTGAACGGCACCCGCCACGGCATGTCCTGCCGGCGGGCGCGGCGGTCGTCCGCCACATGCTCGGCGGGCAGCCGCTCGAGGCGGTGGAGGTCGAGGTCGTCCACCCAGGGCTCCGCGAGCAGCCGCAGCAAGTCCGCGACCATGCGGGGATGGGAGAACAGCCGCTTGTTCGCCAGGTCGCCTTGCGACCCCGGCGCGCGCGGCGGCGTGGTGGGGAGTGCCATGCGCGGCAGTCTGCGTCGTCCGCGCTGGCCGCGGAAATGGCAAGGGGCTGAAAATCGCGTGCAAATTTGCCTGCCGGCATCGTGCGAGAATGCTCACCTTCCACCGCCTCGGCCTCGGTGACACCGACGGCGGCCTGCGACGACGGCTACGAATCCACGGCGCCGGTGGGGACGTACCGGAGAAACGGCTGGGGTTTGCACGATGTGCTGTGAATGACGTGTTCAAGCGCCCGGACCGCGAAGTGTCGGCCCAAACAACCGCCCAGCAACAGGAAAATCAAAAACCTCTCTTTCGATTTCCTGTTCGATGGTAGAACGCCCCGGCGACGCCGCCTATCCGCTGACGGATCGCATCCGCGTCACCGGCTTGCGGGCCTTGGCGCAGCAAGCGGGGCGCAGCTGGCCGTAGCCGCGGTGATGCGAGACGGGCGTGGGTGCAGCTCGCGACGTCCCCGTCCGCTTGCTTTGCTAAGCTGATCGCCAAACAGCACCAGTTTCCGAGGAGCAGAATATGGCATTCGGCGGCATCGAGAAGACGCGGTTCGGCGTGAGCACGTTCCCCACGGACTACGGCATGCAGCCCGTGGCATTGGCGAAAGCCGCCGAGGAGCGCGGCTTCGATAGCCTGTTCTTCCCCGAGCACACGCACATTCCGGCCAGTCGCGCCACGCCGTTCCCCGGCGGCGGCGAGCTGCCGAAGCAGTATTGGCGGGCGCACAATCCGTTCGTGGCGTTGGCCGCGTGCGCCGCGGTCACCGAACGCATCCGGTTGGGCACCGGCATTTGCCTCATCATCGAACGCGACCCCATCACCACCGCCAAGGCCATCGCCTCGCTGGACGTTATCTCCGGCGGGCGGGCGATCATCGGCGTCGGCGCCGGCTGGAACCGCGAAGAGATGGAGAACCACGGCGCGAGCTACCGGCACCGCTGGGCGATCACCCGCGAGAGGGTGTTGGCGATGCGGGCGATTTGGAACAACGAGGAAGCGGAGTTTCACGGCGAGCATGTGGATTTCGACCCCCTCTGGAGCCACCCCAAGCCGGTGCAGGCGAACGGCCCGCCGATCTGGATCGGCGCCAACTCGAAGTGGGTGTTCGAGCGCATCGCGGATTACGCGGACGGCTGGATGCCCATCGGCGGCTTGGGTTCCGGCAACATGGAGCGGTTGCGGGAGGCGATGGACGCCAAGGGCCGCAAGGTGGAGGATTTGGACTTGGCGTTGTTCGGCACGCCGCCGGACGCCGGCCAAGTGGTGGGGCGCATCGACCAAGGCTTCGACCATGTGATCTTCGGCCTGCCGCCGGCGCCGGCGGACACGGTGCTGCCGCTGCTCGACCGCTACCAGGCGCTGGTTGCCGAAGTTCGTCACGGCGCGTAGGGCGGCAACCAAGGCGGGTACGCTGATGGAGCGATTCCGATAAAGAAGGCCGTCAAGATCGTTGGCGTTCTGGTGGTGATCTACATCGCCATCGTCGTTCTGTTCGAATCCCTGCTCGGCTACTTTCAACCGCAGGCCGAGGACACGTTGGTGATCACCACGTTCGATGCGGCCGGGCAGACGGCCGGCCAGGCGGGCGGGGAGATGGCGAAGGGGCGCGAGCGCGTGCTTTCCGCGCTCGACAGCGGCGGGAAGCTCTACGTTGCCGTGAACCACTGGCCCCGCGCTTGGTATCGACGGTCGCTCGCCAACCCGCAAGTGCGCGTCACCCGCGCGGGGGAGACGTGGAGTAGCGTGGCTGTTCCCGTGACAGGCGAGGAGCGCGCCCGCGTGGCGGCGGAACATGCCATTCCGATCCCGCTACGCTTCCTAATGGGCTTCGCGCCCCGCCGCTTCCTGCGGCTGGACCCGGCGACGGATTGAGGCCGCGGCGGGCCGGGGAGGAAACTGCGCTCACGGGCATCCCACGAGGCGCCGCCGCGGTTGCTTCCACCATGTACGCGGTGTCACCGCGTCCGCGCTGCCGTTTACAATCGAACCGACGTGAACAACCGGAGCGAACGATGGCCGTTGAAACCACCCTCTTCGATTTGACCGGCAAGGTCGCCCTGCTCACCGGCGCTTCCAAAGGCATGGGCTACGCGATGGCCGAAGGGCTGGCCGAGCACGGCGCCCGGGTGGTGGTTTCGAGCCGCAAGCTCGACCAGTGCGAAGCCGCCTGCGAGCGCATCAACGCCCTTTGCGGCGACGGAAGCGCCGTGCCGGTGGCCTGCAACATCGGCTACAAGGAGCAACTCCAGGCGTTGGTGGACGAAACCCGGCAGCGCCTCGGCCCCATCGACATTCTGGTGGCCAACGCCGGCGTCAATCCGTTCTACGGGCCGATGTCCGAAATCCCGGATTCCGCGTTCGACAAGATCATGAACTCCAACGTGCGCTCCAACCATTGGCTGTGCCAGATGGTCGCGCCGGACATGGCGGCCGCCGGCGGCGGCGCGATGATGATCACTGCGAGCACCGGCGCGTTCACGCCGTCGCTCAGCTTGGGCACCTACGCCATCTCCAAGCTGGCGGACATCGCGCTGGTGCGGAACCTCGCTTTGGAGCTCGGACCGAAGGGCGTGCGCGTGAACGCCATCTGCCCCGGCCTCATCAAGACGGACTTCGCCCGCGCGCTGTGGGACAACGAGACGGCCAAGCGCAACGCCGAGACGAACACGCCGCTGCGGCGCCTGGGCGAGTCCGACGACCTCAAGGGCATCGCCGTGTTTCTGGCGTCTTCGGCCAGCGCCTACATCACCGGCCAAGCCATCGCCGTGTGCGGGGGCACGCACATGTGGCGGTGACCGGGCCGCCATTGGAATAGCTCCGCGTGGCCGGCGCAGCGTCGGCGCGGGGGTTCGTCCTGCAAGCGAGCTACCGGCTGCGCGACGGCGCGCCGGTGGTGCATCTGTACGGCAAGCTGGAGGGTGGCGAGACGTTCCTCGTGCGCGACCGCCGGCAGGTTCCGCATTTCCACATCCGCCGCCAAGACGCCGCCCGCGCGTGGCGCCTCGGCGCCACCCGGCAACGGGAAACGTCGTGGCGAACATTCGCCGGCGATCGCGCGTTGCGGGTGCTGGTGCCCACCCCGCCGGACGCGCCGCCGCTGCGCGACCGTTTGCAAGCGAACGGCGTGGCCACCTTCGAGGCGGATGTGCGCTTCGCAGTGCGCTACCTCATCGACCGCGACATCCGCGGCGGCTGCGCGATCAGCGGCGAACACCGCCCCGGCAAGCGCATCGCCCGCATCTACGACGAGCCGACGCTCGCGCCGGCCGACGTGGACGTGACGCCTTCGGTGCTGTCCTTCGACATCGAGACGGATCCGAAAGCGCAGCGCTTGCTCGCCATCGCCCTCTACGCCGACAGCGGGGACGGAGTGGCCGACGAGGTCTTCGTCGTGGACGAGGCCGGCCGCTCCATGCCCGACCACGCCATCGGTTGCGCCAGCGAAGCCGAAGCGCTAACCGCCTTCGTCGCTCGGATCCGCGCACTGGACCCGGACATTCTCACCGGCTGGAACGTCATCGACTTCGACCTCAACGTGTTGGCGCGCATCGCCCGGCGGCTGCGGGTGCCGTTCGCCTTGGGACGCGCCGACGGCGCCGTGCGCTTGCGGCCGGCGCAAGGCTACTTCGGCAGCGGCCAAGCCACCATTCCCGGACGGTTGGTGCTCGACGGCATGGACTTGGTGCGCGGCGCGTTCCTGCGTTTCGACAGCTACTCCTTGGACAACGTAGCGAGCGAAGTGCTTGGCGTTGGCAAGGTGCGGCTTGGCGAAACGGAAGCGGGCAACCGCGCCCAAGCGATTCTCGCCCGCTACCAGGACGACCTGCCCGCGTTCGCCGCCTACGCCCGCGCGGATGCGCGGCTGGCACTGGAAATCGCGCGCAAGCTCGACCTCGTCACGCTGGCCTTGGCGCGCAGCAAACTCACCGGCATGACGCCGGATCGGGTGGCCGCCAGCATCGCGTCGTTCGACTTCCTCTACCTCGCCGCGCTCCGCAAACGCAGGCTGGTGGCGCCCACGGTGCGTTCGGCAGACGCCGGAACGTCCCGGCACCAAGCCGGAGGCCATGTCTTCGAGCCGGTGACGGGCATCCACGAGAACGTGTGGGTGTTCGATTTCAAGAGCCTGTATCCCAGCGTCATCCGCACGTTCAACATCGACCCGCTCGCGTTCGCGCCGCCCAGCGCCGCGGACGCTTCCACCCACGTGATGGTGACGAACGAAGCGGCCTTTCAGCGTGGCGACGCCATCCTGCCGAGCATTCTCGACCGCCTGTTTCCGCAACGCGAAGCCGCCAAACGCGCCGGCGACGCGACGGCCTCCCAAGCCATCAAGATCCTGATGAACTCCTTCTACGGCGTGCTCGGCACCAGCGCCTGCCGGTTCCACAACGTCGCCGTCGCCAACGCCGTCACGGGCATGGGGCGGCGCCTCTTGCAGTGGTCGAAGGCGTGGTTCGAGGCGCGCGGCTTCGACGTGCTCTACGGCGACACGGACAGCGTGTTCGTGCGCTCCGGTATGGCGACGGCCGCGGCGCGGGAGGCCGGCCCGCAGCTCGCGGCCGATCTCAACGGTGCGCTGGGCCACCACATCGGCGAGCGCTGGAGTGTGACCAGCCGTTTGGAGATGGAGTTCGAGAAGCTGTATGCGCAGCTCTTTCTGCCCTCGGTGCGGCACGGCGGCGCCGGGGCGCGCAAGCGCTACGCCGGGCTTGTCGACGGCCGCGACGACGTCGAGTTCGTGGGCATGGAGGTGGTGCGCCGCGATTGGACGCAGCTCGCCAAAAGCGTGCAGCGCGAACTCTACGCCCGCCTCTTCGCCGGCGCCCAAGTGGAGGAGTATCTCGCCGAGACCGCCGCCGCGCTGCGCCGCGGCGATTTGGACCACCAGCTTGTCTATCACAAGGGACTGCGCAAACGCCCTAGCGCCTACACCCGGAACACGCCGCCGCATGTCGCCGCGGCGCGCAAATCCGGCCACCAAAGCGGAGTGATCGCTTACTTGGTGACGCGCGCCGGCCCGGAGCCGACGGACGCGCTCACCAGCGAACCGGACCGCGAACACTATTTGGACAAGCAGGTGCGCCCGGTGGCCGAACCGGTGCTCGCCGCGCTGGGGCTGGACTTCGACCGGGTGGTGGGGGACGACCGGCAGACGACGCTTTTCTAATGCCCTGAGCGCGTATCTTCGGCGATAGCGCTCATCCGCTCGATGAGGGCTCCGGCCCTCGTGCCCAGCATTTCACTGGCCGAGGAACTTGAGCGCGGACGCCCCCCGCTGGCTGATGCCCTGCTTGTACTGTTGCAAGTCGAAGTCGCGGTTCTTGCCCATCGCGCCAACCAAGTAGCGCTTGTACACGCCCTGCATGATGGCGCCCAAGCGCCAATGCGAGAAGGCTCGGTAATAGTCGATGCGGCCTAGGTCGCGTCCGGTGCGCTCGGTGTACGCTTCGCAAACGCGGTCGCGATCCGGGAAGCCGCCGATGCCCACTGGGCTCGCGTCCGCGCCCGGTTCGCCCGGTTGCGTCCAGTTGTTCAAGAAGTAGCCGACATCCGCCAGCGGGTCGCCCAAGGTGCAGAGCTCCCAATCGAGCAGGGCGGCCATGCGTCCGTCGCGGAGGATCATGTTGCCGATGCGGTAGTCTCCATGCACTATCGTCGCGCCGATTTGCTGGGGCATGTTTTCGTGCAACAGGCGCTCGCTCTCCTCAATTTCGGGAACCTCGTGCGTCTTGGTGGCCTGCCATTGCTTCGTCCAGCGCTTGAGTTGGCGCTCCACATACCCCTCGCGGCGGGCCAGCGTGCCGAGGCCCACATCGTCCGGTTCGATGCGGTGCAGGTTGGCCAGCACGTCGATGATGTGCTCGCCGGCGGTGGCCCGCTCGGCTGCGGGGATGGTGGCCGCGGCTTCGGCGTCGTGGGGCACCAAGCCGTCCACGAACTTCATCAGGTAGAACGGCGCGCCGTTGACGCCGGCATCCTCGCACAGGCCGAAGGTGCGCGGCACCGGCACGTTGGTGCCGGCCAACGCCGAGACGATGCGGTGTTCCCGCGCCATGTCGTGCGCGCTTTCGAGCACATGACCAAGCGGCGGGCGCCGCAACACGTAGGCGGCCCCGGCGGCGTCCGTGAAGCGGTAGGTGAGGTTCGAGTGGCCGCCGGCGATGAGCTCGAACGCGAGCGGCGGACGCAAGCCGTCGATTCGCTCGGCAACCCACGCGGTAACCGCCGGGACGTTGACGCCTTCCACATCGGCCGCCGCCATCTGCACCCCCTTCGCCTTGGCTTGCCCAATAACGGCTTGATACCCGTTCGGGAGGCGATCCGTCAACCGCTTTCTCGATTCCACGCGATTCCACGGCGGCCGGTCGGGGTATTCTGAGGCGGATGCCAACCGTAGCCAGTTCGAGTTTTTCGTTCCGCGCGAACCCGTCTCGCCCATGAGCATCGGCGACGGTTTGGACTGCTTCCTGCGCGGTGCGCGCAGGGCGTGGGCGCGGCCGTTGCGGGCGTTCGTGTGGGCGCCAATGGCGGTGAGCGCGCTGCTCGTCGCGGCGTTGCTCGCCATCGGCTTCTCGCTGGTGCAGGACGCCTTGGCGGCGGTGGTGGCGTTCCTGCCGGCATGGCTCGACTGGCTCGCCAAACTGCTCGCGCCGCTCGTCTACTTGCTCGGCCTGTTGATGGCGAGTTGGCTGTTCGGCTTCGTGGCGGTGATTGTCGCCAGCCCGTTCCTGGGTTTTCTCTCGGCGCGGGCGGAGCGTTTCGCCTTCGGCGACGGGCCGAACATGGAAGACGGCTTTTGGTTGGGCGTCGCGCGCACCTTCGCCCGCGAAGGCCGCAAACTCGCCTACCACTTGCCGCGCCTCGCGGCGGTCTTCGCGCTCACCTTTGTGCCGTTGCTGAACGCCGCCGCGCCGGTGATCTGGTTCGCCTTCGGCGCGTGGATGCTGGCCGTGCAGTTCGTGGACTACGCCGGGGAAAACCGCGGCTTGGAGTTTCGCGCCACGGTGGCCCTCCTGCGGGCCAACCGCGGCGCCGCGTTGGGTTTCGGGGCGCTCGCCACGTTGTTGTTGGCGGTGCCGTTTGGGGCGTTGTTGGCAATACCGGCCGGAGTTGTCGGCGGGGCGCTGTTGTGGCGCCGGTGCGGCGGCGCCGCACAACCGTCCGCGCCCTGAACGCGCGTGTTTCCCGTCAATCGAGGAGGTCGTCGGCCCCCACAAGAAGGCGGACTGGCCGGGCGGCAGGTCGATGTCCAAGAGGCGGTCGTAGCGCGCCATTTCGGCAACGTCTTCCGGATTGGCTCGACTATTTCGGAATACGCACCGAACTGGTTGGCCTTGCAAAGCCCAAGGGTCAAGCGCGGATGCAGCCGTCCACCGGGAGCGGGGCGCGCCGCCCTCCACATCCAAGCGCCGATCGCGCTATATTGGCGGCATGAGTGTGCAGGCCCGCAAGTCTCCCGTCTCCCTGAACACGCTGCGGCAGAAGAAGCGGCGCGGCGAGCGGTTTGCGGCGCTCACGGCCTACGACGCGCTGTTCGCGGAGCTGATTTCCAGCGCCGGCGTGGACGTGCTGCTCGTTGGCGACTCCCTCGGCATGGTGTTGCAAGGGCACGACAGCACGCTGCCGGTGACCTTGGAAGACATGGTCTACCACATGCACTGCGTGCGGCGCGGCAACCGCGGGGCGCTCATCATGGCCGACTTGCCGTTCATGAGCTACGCGGCCGAGGCGCAGTCCTTGGAGACCGCCGCCGCCCTGATGCGCGCCGGCGCGCACGTGGTGAAGCTCGAAGGCGGCGCCTGGCTGGCCGAATCCACGCGCTTGCTGACCGAGCGCGGCATTCCCGTGTGCGCCCACATGGGCCTGACGCCGCAGTCCATCAACCGCATCGGCGGCTATCGCGTGCAGGGGCGCGATCCCAGCCAAGCCCAGGCGATGATCGACGAGGCGCTGATCCTGCAGGACTCCGGTGCGTCCATCGTGCTGCTGGAGTGCGTGCCGGTGGAGCTTGGCAAGGCCATCACGGAACGCCTCGAGGTGCCGGTCATCGGCATTGGCGCCGGGCCGCACACCGACGGTCAGATCATGGTGATGCACGACATGCTGGGCCTCACGCCGTCGAGCATCCGCGTGCCCAAATTCGTGAAGAACTTCCTGCCCGAGAGCGAGGACGGCATCGCCGGCGCGTTCCAAGCGTACGCGGAGGCGGTGCGCTCCGGGGTGTTCCCCGGGCCGGAACATTCTTTCGCCTAAAGCCCGCGCGGCTGCCTGGGCCAGGGTCCGCCACGCCAAGTGGAGGTTGTGCGGGAGGTCGCCGGATTGCGCGAGCGTTTGCGCGCGGCCGGGCGCGGCAGCATCGGCCTGGTCCCCACGATGGGCAACCTGCACGCTGGGCACATGGCGTTGGTGCGGGCTTGCCGGGCGGCGGACGACGTGTGCGTGGTGTCGATTTTCGTCAACCCCACGCAGTTCGGCCCAGCGGAGGACTTCGCCAGCTATCCGCGCACGCCGCAGGCGGATCGCAACATGCTCGCGGCAGCGGGGGTGAATTTCGTGTTCGCGCCTTCCGTGGGCGAAATGTATCCAGACGGACAGGAAGGCCACACCGCCATCGCCGTGCCGGCGCTGGCCGGCCTCCTGTGCGGGGCGAGCCGTCCAGGGCACTTCAACGGAGTGGCCACGGTGGTGGCGAAGCTGTTTCAAATCGTCCAGCCGCAACGGGCGTATTTCGGCGAGAAGGACTGGCAACAGCTCACGCTCGTGCGCACCATGGCGCGCCAATTGAACATGCCGCTTGAGATCGTGGGCGTGGCCACGGTGCGGGCGGAAGACGGCCTTGCGCTCTCCAGCCGCAACACCTACTTGACGGCACAGGAGCGTCGTCGCGCCCCGCTTCTGCATCGGAGCTTGCAGCGCGTCCGCCGCGCCATCGAGAGTGGCGAACGGGATTATCCGGCCATTGAACAGAGCGCGCGGCGGGAACTGGCGGCCGGCGGCTTCGAGGTGGACTACGTCGCCGTGCGCGACCCGCACCGGCTCGCGGTCGCCAATGCCGCCACCGCTCCCGTGCGGGTGCTTGCGGCGGCGCGACTGGGCGCCACGCGGCTCATCGACAATGTCGCCGCCCTGTCCTAAGGCGCCGGAGCAACTCGCGGCGTGGCGGCGTCTTGGCGTGCTGGCGAGGCGGGCCAGCCGCACATCCGGCGCGAATTCCGGCCAAGCGTTTTCACAACGGCTCGGCCCTCTGTTCTTGGACTTCGCCAAGGAACGGCTTGACTCGGGCGTGCGCAAGGCGCTTGTCGACCTCGCAAGCGAAAGCGCGTTGCCGGCCGCCATCGCGGACCTGTTCGCCGGAGCCCGCGTCAACAACACCGAGGCGCGCCCGGCCCGGCACACCGAATTGCGCAAGCCCGCCGCCGAAGTGGAGGCGGAAGTCGGGCGCGAACGGGAGCGGTTCCTGCGCTTTGCCGAGGACGTGCGCAGCGGGCGGTGCCGCGGCGTGACGAGCGAGCGCTTTCGCGCCGTGGTGCATGTGGGGATTGGCGGTTCGCACTTGGGGCCAGAGCTCGCCCGCGATGCGCTGGACACCGGCGGCGATCGCCCCGAAGTGCGCTTTCTCGCCAACGTCGACGGCGCCGCGGTGGAACGAGCCCTTGCTGGGTTGCAGCCGGCTTCGACGTTGGTGATCGTCGCCTCGAAGAGCTTCGACACGGTGGAGACGCGCGTCAACGCCGAGACGCTGAGGCGCTGGTTCTCGCCCCTCGGCGGCGCGGCGGACGCCGTGCGCTGCCACTTCGCGGCCGTCACCGGCAACATGGAGGCCGCCCGGGATTTCGGCGTGGCGGCAGAGCGCCGATTCCGCCTTTGGGACTGGATTGGCGGGCGCTTTTCGCTGTGGTCGGCGGTGGGTTTGCCGGTGGCCATCGCGGTGGGACGCAAGCCGTTCGAGGCGATGCTCGCCGGCGCCCGTTTGGTGGACGCGCACTTCGCGTCCGCACCGCTGCAAGCGAACGTCCCCGCCCTGCTCGCGCTCCTGCAGATCTGGAACACCAATTTCCTCGGTGCCACCAGCCACGCCGTTCTACCTTACGACCATCGGCTGCGGCTGCTGCCGGCCTACCTGCAACAGCTGGAAATGGAGAGCAACGGCAAGTCCACCCGCGTGGATGGCGAGCCGACCGCCACGCACACGGCGCCCATCGTCTGGGGCGGCGAGGAAACCGGTGGTCAGCACGCGTTTCACCAGCTGCTCCACCAGGGCACGCGCGCCTTCAGCGCGGACTTCCTCGCCTGCGCGCGCCCGGGGCACGACCTGCCGGCGCATCACGATTGGCTGCTCGCAAACTGCTTGGCGCAAAGCAAGGCGCTGGCGGAAGGCCTGGCCGCCGAGCCCCCGCACATGCGCGTGCGCGGCGGGCATCCATCCACGACGATACTGCTCGACGCGCTGACGCCGGAGTCCCTGGGCGCTTTGCTCGCTCTATACGAGCACAAGGTGTTTGCGGCCGGCGTCATTTGGCGGATCAACTCTTTCGACCAATGGGGCGTGCAGCTCGGCAAAGCGCTCGCAACGACCATTCACGACCAACTGCGCGCGGCGGACGCACCGGGGCAAGACGCATCCACGCGCGCCCTTTTGCGGGAGATTCGGCGCTTGCGTTGAAGGTCCGGAATTGCCCGCGGTGTTTTTCAGCGGATCCGGCTTCTCGCGTTGCCGCCGCCCGCCGGCGGCTCAGCCGTTGCCGCGTGCTGCGATTCGGCGGCAAGCGAGGCATCAAACCGCGCCTCCAAGCGCACCACGCGCTCGCGCACGTCGGCGATCTCCTTCGAGAGGTCGGCGCGAACACGTTCCAGTTCTTTGAAGATTTCCGTGCGCACGCGCTCGATGTCGGCCGCCACGTCGCCGCGCAAGCGCTCGATGTCCGCCGCCAACTCGCCGCGCAAACGCTCCATGTCCGCCGCCGACTCGCCGCGCAAGCGCTCCATGTCCGCCGCCAACTCGCCGCGAAACCGCTCCAAATTGGCCCTCGATTCGCCTTGCGATCGCTCCATGTCGGAACGCAACGCCTCCAACCCAGCACGCAACGCGCTGGTCTGTTGGTAGAGCAGGCCGAAACCTCCCAGAATCAATGCGATGGCCAGCGGAGCCAACCACTTGAAGAGGCGGAACTCGTCTCTACGAACGAACTCGGAATAGGCGATTGGATCCGTGCCTAGTGCTCCGTCAAGGTTGAATTGATGCGTCAGCGCGTTCACAGGCGTCCGAGCGCGAGGCGCACGTCTCGAAGGTGTATCGGGCCATACTCCGAGAGGCTGCAACAAAGCGGGCGGACGCCTGTGGACGCGCCCTTCGGGTGGCAGCCGGAAGCCCCCCGGCGGCGTTGCGCCCGCTTGAAGTGCGACCCGGCACGTCTGCGCGGGAACGCGCCTTGCCGGGAAACTTCCGGCTGCCACTGACGCACCAATTCAACCTTGACGGAGCACTAGCATTGGACTTTGCGTCTTTTCCCCAGGGGCGCTTGCGGACGCGCCGCGGTTCGCGACCAGCGTTTCCAGCTTCGTTACTCTCTTGTCGAAGTCCTGCCAAGACTGCGCGCTCATACTCATCGTAGCGGCCATGTCGTTTGCTCCTAGATTGCATGTTTTTTCTGGTCTCCACTCTATACGCCTATCGGTTTTTTGCAAGCGTGATTTCGCAGACGCCCATGGGCCGGTGATCATCGGTGAAATTCGTACAAAATAGTACGAATACCGTCGTTTTCAATAGTTGGGGGAACTTTCGCAAAATCAAAGACAAAACCAAGACAGCACCTGCGGAAAATCCAAACCTCCGGCACGCGGGAACTCGGCGTGGCGTACTCGTACAGCAAGCTGCGAGTTGGCCGGGGCCGGCGCTCTCGTGGCTCGGTTTTGCGGACAGTGCCGCGCCAATGTCCGCGCGCTCCGCGTGCGGCCTTCAGGCGCCGGCGGCGTTGGTTGTGCCATACTGGCGCGGTCAAACAACAGCGCGGGGTTCGACCGCATGCCGACCACCTATCCACCGCCGGAAAGCCCCCGGCGCAAGAGCCACATCGACGCCGCTCGCTATCGAGCCATGTATCGGCGATCCGTGGAGGATCCCGCGGCGTTCTGGGCCGAGCAGGCCTTGGGTTTTCTCGACTGGCGTGGCGAATGGAACGAGGTCGTGTCCCACGACTTTCCCAGCGGGCGGGTGCGGTGGTTCGACGGCGCCAAGCTGAACGCCTGCGAGAACTGCGTTGACCGGCATTTGCCGGAGCGGGCGGACCAACCCGCGATTGTTTGGGAGGGGGACGACCCGACCGAGCACAAGACAGTCACCTACCGGCAACTGGCGGACGAGGTGGGCCGTCTGGCGAACGCCTTGGTCGGCCGCGGCGTCGGGCGCGGCGATCGGGTCTGCATTTACATGCCGATGATTCCGGAGGCCGCCTACGCCATGCTGGCCTGCGCGCGCATCGGGGCGGTGCATTCGGTGGTGTTCGGCGGCTTTTCGCCACAGTCCCTGCGGGATCGCATTCTGGACTCCGACTGCCGCGTGCTCGTCACCGCCGACGAGGGCGTGCGCGGCGGGCGCGCGGTGCCGCTGAAACAGAACGCGGAGGCGGCGTTGGCGAAGTGCCCAAATGTCCACACCGTGCTCACGGTGCGGCGCACGGGCGCCGATGTGCCGTGGCGCGAAGGCCGCGACGTTTGGTACGACGAACTGGTACACGCCCAATCCGCCGCTTGCGATCCGGCCGAAATGACCGCCGAGGACCCCCTCTTCATCCTCTACACCTCCGGCTCCACCGGCAAACCCAAAGGCGTGCAGCACAGCACCGGCGGCTACCTGCTGCACGCCGCCATGACGCACAAGTACGTGTTCGACTACCACCCTGGCGACATCCACTGGTGTACCGCCGATGTCGGTTGGATCACCGGCCACTCGTACATCGTCTACGGCCCGCTGGCGAACGGCGCGACCACGCTGATGTTCGAAGGCGTGCCCACGCATCCCGACGCCTCGCGTTTTTGGCAGGTGGTGGACAAGCACCACGTCAACATCTTCTACACCGCGCCCACCGCCATTCGCCAACTCATGGGCCAAGGCGACGAGTTCGTCAACGCCACATCGCGGCGGAGCTTGCAAGTGCTCGGCACGGTTGGCGAACCCATCAATCCGGAGGCATGGCAGTGGTACCACGGCGTCGTCGGCGAGCGGCGCTGCCCGGTGGTGGACACGTGGTGGCAGACGGAGACCGGCGGCATCATGATCACGCCGTTGCCGGGCGCCACCGATCTGAAGCCGGGCTCGGCCACACGCCCCTTCTTTGGCGTGCAACCAGCCTTGGTGGACGCCAACGGCGCGGTCCTCCACGACACGGAGGCGGCGGGCAATCTGGTGCTGACCGCGCCGTGGCCCGGCCAGATCCGCACCGTGTACGGCGACCACCAGCGCGCGGTGGACACCTATTATTCGCAGTACAAGGGCTTCTATTTCACCGGCGACGGGGCGCGCCGAGACGCCGACGGCTACTACTGGATCACCGGCCGCGTGGACGACGTGATGAACGTCTCGGGCCATCGCCTCGGCACCGCGGAGGTGGAGAGCGCCCTGGTGCTGCACGAGGCGGTCGCCGAAGCCGCTGTGGTCGGCTTCCCGCACCCGGTCAAAGGCGAGGGCATTTACGCCTTCGTGACGCCGATGACGGGCGTCGCCGCGGACGCCGCCGCGCTGACGGACGCCCTCACCGAGCAAGTGCGGGCCGAAATCGGCCCCATCGCCAAGCCGGACGTGATTCAGCTTGCTCCGGGCTTGCCCAAGACGCGCTCCGGCAAGATCATGCGCCGCATACTGCGCAAGATCGCCGCCGGGGAGATCGAAGACCTCGGCGACACGTCCACGTTGGCCGATCCCGCCGTGGTGGACGACTTGGTGGCCAATGCTTCGGCGGCCCGCGACGGACCGGCCGCATAGGACAGCGGGCGGCGGTCAGGCCATCGCCTTCTTGAATTCGTCCAAGTCCCGAATGGGCGGCGAGCACGCGAGCCCGCGGCACAGGAAGGCGACCGCCCGCTCCCGATCTTCGGCGGGCGCGAGCCGGGGCAGATGCGCTGGCGCCCGTTCCGCATCGTACGGAACAGCGTAGACGGCGCGCCCGGGTTGGTAGCCGGCGCGCGCCACCCGCAACCACTCGGCGCAAGCCGGCTCGGGCCCGCGCACGATCACCAACTCGGGCGGACGCGCGACGCCCTCCATGGCGGTGAGCAAGGAGCAGTTGCGGTGCGGATGCCGCTCGGCGAGCCCGCGCGCCCACCCGGCAGCGCGTTCGGCGGCCTCCAAGTAGCGCGGTTCCGCCGCCAAGTGGCCAAGCGCGGCGAGCGCCGAGATGGCGGTCGCGTTGCCGGCGGGAAGCGCCTCGTCGTCGGTGGGCTTGGGACGGTGGATCAACCGTTCGTGATCGTGCGGCGTGAAGAAAAAGCCGCCCGCCCGCTCGTCTTCAAAGCGCGCGCGCAGCTCGTCGGCGAGGAACCGCGCGAACGCGAAATCCTCGTCGCACCAGCGGGCTTGCAGCAACGCCAGCACGCCAACGAGCAAGTGGGCGTGATCATCGAGCAACGCCGCGGGGCCCACCGCGCCGTCCGTCCACACCGCCCGCAAACGGCCGTCCTCCACAAGATGCGCGCGAGCGAACCGCGCCGCCCGCGCCGCCGAATCCACCCACGCCGACTCGTCCAAGGACACGCCGGCGTTGGCCATGCCGCGAATCGCAAGGCCGTTCCAGCCAGCGAGCACTTTCCGGTCCGTGGCCGGCCGCGCGCGGCCGGCCCGAGCGGCGAACATCTTGGCGTTGGCGCTCGCGAGCAGCGCCGCCCCGCGCTCCGGCGCCAAATACAGACGCTCCATCACCGCCGGCCAGGCGTCGCAACGGCGCAGATGCCACTTGCCCTCGAAGTTGGCCGGTTTGTCCAAGCCGTACAGCGTCTCGGCAACCAGATGCTCGTCGTCGGTCAACAAGCGCTTCACCGCGTCCCGCCGCCAGACGTAGAACGCGCCTTCCTCGCCGGCGCTGTCGGCGTCTTGCGCGGCGTAGTAGCCGCCCTCCGGGTGTTGCATTTCGCGCGCGATCCACGCGGCGGTGCCGCGCGCGGCGTCGCGGAACAGCGCATCCGGCCCCAAGCGCAAAGCGTCCGCGTACAAGGCCAACAACATGCCGTTGTCGCCGAGCATCTTCTCGAAGTGCGGAATGGCCCAGCGACGATCAACAGCGTAGCGGAAGAAGCCGCCGCCGAGGTGATCGACGATGCCCCCGCGCGCCATCTTGGTGAGCGTCGTGAGCACCATGTCGAGCGCGTCTTGATCCGGTCCGCCACCGCCGCCGCTGACCAGGCGGAGCCGGGCGGACGCCGGTTTCGCAATGGCCGCCTTGCTGCGCGCCCAGTGGCGCAGCAGCCACTCCACCGCGGTCGGCATGGGGAACTTCGGTTCTCGGCCGAAGCCGCCGCCGTTCGCGTCGTATAGCCGGCCAAGGCCGTCCCGCGCCGCCTTGCGCAACTGCGCGTCGTTGGTCTCGGCGGCAGGGCTCGTCGCCTCCATCGCGGCAAGCGTTCCAGCGAGTTTGCGCCCTTCGGCGGCCACACGCGCGCGGTTCGCCGCGTAGCCGTCGGCCAGGCGCAGGAGCAAGTCTCTGAAGCCCGGCAGCGCGTAGCGTGGTTGGCGCGGAAAGTAGGTGCCGCTGAAGAAGGGCAGCAGCGTCTCGGCGTCCAGAAAAGCGGTGAGCGGCCAGCCGCCGCCGTGCCCGTTCAGGATGCGATGGGCGAGTTGATAGACGCTGTCCAGATCCGGGCGCTCCTCGCGATCCACCTTGATGTTGACGAAGCGGGCGTTCATCACCAAGGCGGTGGCGTGGTCGGCGAAGGATTCCCGCCCCATCACATGGCACCAGTGGCAGGAGGAGTAGCCGATGGAGAGCAGAAGCGGGCGATCTTCGGCGCGGGCGCGGGCGATGGCTTCCTCGCCCCACGGCTGCCAGGCGACGGGATCGTCGGCGTGTTGCAGCAAGTAGGGGCTGGTCTGATGCGCGAGCCGGTTCATGGCCGGGCGGTGGCCTCACTCATGGCAAACTCAGGCCCCCTCACATCTGGTGCGAATCCGAGTGGATGGTAAGCGAAGATCCCGGCCGGCCCGCAAGCACGGGGCCAGTCGCGCCCGCCGGCGCCCGAAGCCGCGCGCGGCGAAGGACGTGGACGAGCGCGGCTACCGGCCCAATGTGGCGATGGTCATCCACAACGGCCTTGGCCAAGTGTTGTGGGCGCGGCGCGTGGGCGGCGGCGATGCGTGGCAGTTTCCGCAAGGCGGCATACGCAGCGGGGAGACCGCCGAGCAGGCGTTGTACCGCGAGCTGCGCGAAGAGGTGGGGCTGAAGCCCGAAGCCGTGAAGGTGAGCGCGCAGTCCCGCGACTGGTTCCGCTACCAGGTGCCGGGCGCGTTTCGGCGTCCCGACTCCCGCTTCGTCGGGCAGAAGCAACGCTGGTTCCTGCTGCGGCTTCTGGCGGCGGACAGCGCGGTGTGCGTGCGCGGGGACGACGCCGAATTCGACGCGTGGCGCTGGGTGAGCTATTGGTATCCGCTCGCCAAGGTGGTGGACTTCAAACGCGCCGTGTACCGCCGCGCCTTGAAGGAACTGGCGCCGGCGCTGCGCATCGCCTGACCCTGGCGCACCCCGGCGCACCCCGGCGCGCCGGCACCTGCCGCCGCCGCCACTTCATGGCAGAATCCGGCCATGCTCGACGCCCTCAGGCAAATCGTCCACGACGTCGCCGCGTCCCCCGGCTTTCGCGCCGCGCTGGACCTCATCGTCGGCCGCGTGGCCCAGACATTGGACGCGGAGGTCTGTTCCATCTATCTGCGCCAACGCGGCACCGGCCGCTTCGACTTCGTGGCCAACGAGGGCTTGAACGCGGAACTGGTGGGCCGATTCGCCTTGCAGGCCAACGAAGGCATCGTGGGGCTGGTCGCGGAACGGGCCGAGCCGATCAACTTGGAAGACGCCTCCCGCCACCCGCGCTACCACTTCGTGCAAGGGCTGAACGAAGAGGTGTTCAGCGCTTTTCTGGGCGTTCCCATCATCCACGCGCGCGAGGTGCTGGGCGTGCTGGTGGTGCAAGACCGCGAGGTGCGCCGCTACGACGAAGAGGAGGTGGCTTTCCTGGTCACCCTGGCGGCGCAGATCGCCGGCCGAATCACCCACGCCGAAGCCGCCGGCGATGTCGCGCGGCTCACTCTGGAGTCAACGCAGGAGCACCGCGAGGCGCACTTCCAAGGCGTGCCCGGCGTACCCGGAATCGGCATGGGCACGGCTTTCGTGGTGCTGCCGGCCGCCCGCCTCGAACTGGTACACGACCGTGAGGCGGAGGATGTCGACGCCGAGCTGCGGTTGTTCGAGCGCGCCATCGGCCGCGCCCGCGAGGACATCGAACGCATCAACGAGGCGATGGCGCAGAACCTCGGCCCGGAAGAGCGCGAGCTGTTCGACGCATACCTGCACATGCTGGACGACGCCGCCTTGGCCGGCGATGTGCGCGCCCGCATTCGCGACGGCCAATGGGCGCAAGGCGCGTTGAAACAAGCGATCGCCGAGCAGGCGGCGGTGTTCGAGCGAATGCAAAACTCGTACCTGCGCGAACGATCCGCGGATGTGCGGGAACTCGGTCAGCGCGTGCTCGCCAACCTGCAGGAGGCGAGCCGCGCCCGCGAGCCGTATCCGGAAGACATGGTGCTGGTGGCCGAGGAGGTGACCGGGCCCATGATGGCCGAGCTCCCCATCAAACGGCTGCGCGGAATCGTCTCGCTCAAAGGTTCGCGCAACTCGCACGGCGCGATTCTGGCCGACGCGCTGGGCATCCCCACGGTGATGGGAGCAGGGGGCATGCCCATCTACAACGTGCAAGGCCGCACCGTGATCGTCGACGGCCACTACGGCGACGTGTACGTGAATCCCGGTTCGGTGATCCGCGACGCCTATCAGCAGTTTCTGATCGAGGAAGCGGACTTCGCCCGCGAGTTGGAGACCCTCCGCGAACTTCCCAGCGCCACGCGGGACGGCCACGCCATCAATCTCTGGGTGAACATCGGCCTGGTGAGCGAGATCACCCGTTCCCTCGACCGCGGCGCCGAGGGGATTGGCCTCTTCCGCACGGAAGTGCCCTTCGCCGCCGGCGACCGCTTCCCCACGGAGGAGGAGCAACGCGCCATCTACCGCGAGCACATGGAGGCGTTCGAGCCGCGGCCCGTGACCATGCGCACCTTGGACATCGGCGGCGACAAGCCCCTGTCCTACTTCCCCATCGAGGAGGAGAATCCGTTTCTCGGTTGGCGCGGCATCCGCGTGACGCTCGACCACCCGGAGATATTCCTCGGCCAAACCCGCGCCATGATGAAAGCCAACGCCGGCCTCGAGGGCGTGCTGCGCATCATGTTGCCGATGATCAGCCGCCTCGAGCAAATCGAGGAGGCGAGCGCGTTGATCCGCCGCGCCCACCGCGAGGTGGTGGAGGAGGGTTTCGCGGTGAAGGCGCCGTTGATCGGGGTGATGATCGAGGTGCCGGCCGCCATCTACCTGACGCGCGAAATCGCCCGCTCGGTGGACTTTCTGGCGGTCGGCTCGAACGACCTCACCCAATACATGCTGGCGGTGGACCGCAACAATCCGCGCGTGGCGGACTTGTTCGAGGAGGTACACCCGGCCATGCTCATCGCCTTGCGCGAGATCGCCAAGGCCTGCCACGCCGAGGGCAAGCCGGTGGGCATCTGCGGCGAACTCGCCGGCACGCCGGAAGGCGCGGTGCTGTGCGTCGGCATGGGCTACGACGTGCTCTCCATGAACGCCGCCAACCTGCCGCGCGTGAAGTGGGTGATCCGCAGCGTCTCTTTGCGCGACTGCCGGCGCATCTTGGCGCGGTCGCTGCGCCTGCGCTCCAGCCGCGAGATCCTGGCCTTCGTGCGGCGGCAACTGGTGGATGCGGGGCTGGAGCGCGCCGTGCCCCACCACGAGCTGCCGGCGGAGGCGTGACGCCGGCGGGCGGCGTCGCGCCGGGCGCGTAACCACACGTGGGAACCCCAATGCGAAAGAGTGGCGGCGCGCATGTCGTCTTCGTGATCGATCCGCCGGAGACGCTCAACGTGTACAAGGACTCCACGCTGGCGATGATTCGCGCCGCCCAGCGCCGCCGGCTGCGCGTCACCGTGCTTGGCGTGCGCGACATCGCCTTGCAGCACGGGCGCGTGATGGGTTGGGCGCGCGATTTCGCGCTCGCGCCGGCGGCGCTCGACGACTTGGACGCCGTTTGCGCGGCGGACTACTACCGCATCGGCCCGGAATCGCGCATGGCGCTGGCGGACGTGGACTTGGTGATGATGCGCAAGGACCCGCCGTTCGACATGGAGTACGTCTACGCCACCCACCTGCTCGAGCGCGCCGCGGAAGAAGGCGCGCGGGTGGTCAACGCGCCGCGCAGCCTGCGCGACTGCAACGAGAAGCTGTACGCCACCCGCTTCGCGCGCTTCGTGCCGCCGGTCATCGTCTCTTCGCGCCAAGACCTGCTGCTCGACTTTCACGCCGAGCACCAAGACGTGGTGTTCAAGCCGCTCGACGGCATGGGCGGCATGAGCGTCTTTCGCGTGGGCAGGGACGACCCCAATCTGCGCGTGGTCATCGAGACGCTCACCGACAACGGCCGCCGTCCGGCGATGGCGCAACGGTTCGTGCCGGAAGTGTCCGCCGGCGACAAACGCATTCTGCTCATCGGCGGCGCGGCGGTGCCCTACGCGCTGGCGCGGATCCCGAAGCCCGGCGAGACGCGCGCCAACTTGGCGGCCGGGGGCGAAGGCGTCGGCCAGGCGTTGAGCGACCGCGACCGCGCCATCGCGCAAGCGGTGGGGAAAGACGCGCTCGCCCGCGGTCTCGATTTCGTGGGCATCGACGTGATCGGCGACTACCTCACCGAAATCAACGTGACGTGCCCCACGTGCATCCGCGAGTTGGACCGCCAGTTCGGTTTGGACATCGCCGGCGATCTGCTCGACCACTTGCTGCCGAGTGGCTAGCGCGCGCCCTATCGGGGCGCGTTGGAGTTTGCTGGCGCAAACTCGGTGCTTGCCGTGGCACTTTTGGCAACTTGGTTCATCTGTGAGGGAAAGAGGTCTCGCTCAAGGAGGCGCGTCAGCTCGCGCTGGAGAACCGCCGCCTCGCACTCAAGGGCGTCGACCCGGTGGCCGAGCGCGAAAGCCGCGGCCGGACGCCGACGTTCGAGGCCATCGCCGCCGGCCTCGCATACGACGCCGTCTACAAGGAGGTGGCCCGGTTGAACAAGGAGCGTGGGAACGGCAGGTTGTCGGCGCGGAACGGCGTGAACAGGGAGGTCGCGCACATGGCGATGGAGGAGTTCGGGTTCCGCCGCGTCGAGCGGATCAAGCGGTGGCGCAACGGAAACCCCGACTACCCGACGTTGACCGAGGCCCACGAGCGCTACGGCGACTGCGTGGGGTTCACCCGCACCCACGCCTACGCGGTGGTCGGCGGACGCCTGCGCGACACCGCCGACCGCCGGGTGTGGGCCGACGGCCGCGGCAACAACCGGGAGCGCACCGCGATGGCGGTGTGGGTGCTGCGATGATCGGCCACCAGCACGACGACGGAGGCCGGCGGGAAGCCTCGACTCGAACTCGAACGTCCACGCCGCTTTCAAGGACGGCCCGGACGCACCGCCTCTACCCGGCCCGGCTGAAGCTCATGTGGCACAGATAAGACAACGGGAACCCGAAGGCTCCCGTTGCTTGACAGTGGCCGGAAGGCTAGGCGGGGTGCGAATCGTCCTGCAAGCCGGCCTTGCGCTTTTGCTCGGGATCGTCCAGCCGGAGTGCGCGCCGCATATTGCGATGCACCCTCGGGCAAAGCCGCGGGTACGGGAGAGTCAACAGGCAGAAAAAAATCAACCCAAGCGCGAACAGTCGGAACCACTTGCCATCATCCACCACCCCCACCCGCCACAAGGTCAACCCCAGCCCGGCACTGCCGACAACCAATACCGTGTTGAACAGCCACGGTTTGGTAAAACTCGCTTTCTTCATTGCCTTCATCGTTGCTCTCCGTTCAACAATCAAGCACACCGTCAATGATGGCCGCCAGAAAAATCAAAGCCCCGCCCAGTATTATAGCGGGGACTCCCGCACCACCGAACAACGCCACTACAGCACCCGCGAGCGCGATACTTGCTCCCGCGATGTCCAAGCCGTTCGCAGTTTGGCACAATCCCGCTTCGCGGGCCATCTCGCGCCAACCCTGTTTGTGCGTTCTGTTGATGTCGCGCAGCATGGTGCAGACATTGGTTGGGTCGTTCGGGCATGAGTCTACCCGACGATGCCCGTCGGCGAGATCAAGGCGTTGCCGGTGGCGGACGTGCTGGCGGACGACGCGTGGGTGTTCCTGTGGACGATCCAGCAGTTCCTCTACAGGGCGCCGGCGGTGCTCGATGCGTGGGGCGTCTAGCTGGCGTGGACGGGCGTCTGGCTGAAGCCGAGCGGCCCGCAGCAGCCGCGCAAGCCCTGCAGCAACGTGGAGTTCGTCCTCGCGGGGAGGGGCGGCTCTGGAGGCCCGCGGCCTGCTGGCCCGCACCCTCGGCGGCGGGGCCTGGCGCGTCTCCAAGTACCGCCTCGACATCGAACCTTGAAGCCCGCACGAACGCGGTGAACCCGGGGCGTCTTAGCGGACGCCCTCTTTTTGCGCCCTCGGGTGCGTGTTCCCGCCAGCCCTTGCCGCATTGAATGCCCGCGGGGGGGCTTTGCTGGGGGCGCGTCAATCGCCGCAGAAGCAGTCCATCGGGGCGTCCACGCGCGCGTCCGGCCGCGGTTGAGCCGATAGCGGACGCTAACTCGGCGCATTTGTTAGGATTTCATGTGCGCCCTGCCGGGGCGCGCCCTGCCGGGCGCGTTGGAGTTTGCTGCGCAAACTCGGTGCTTGCCGAAAGACCTGATCGCAAACTTGACTCATCCGTGAAGGCCATGCACGCAAGGAAGTTTGGGGGGCGTCGCAGCGTTGCCGACGAAGCCTTGGCCCGGCGGCGGCTTGGCCTGTGCCTGTTGTTTTCCGCGGCGCTGCACGGCGTTTTGTTCGGCGTCGTCGAATCGCCATCGCGCCCGCTGCCGCAACCGCGCGCCGCGCTCACGCTGTCGCTGGTGGCACCCGCCGCGCCGGCGGCGCAGCGGCCTTCCCCGCCGGCGCCCGCCGCGGTTGCCACGATCAAGCCTTCCACGCCCGCCACGCCCGCCGCGCCGGTCGCGCCGGTCGCGCCGGTCGCGTCGACGGCGTCGCCGGCGCCGGCCGCGAACCACAGCCTCGCCGAGAACCCGCACGCTGAACCGGACCGGCCTCTGCCGCCAAGGCGCTTCGCCGGCAAGTCCGCGCTGGAGCTCGCGCGCGCCCTGGTGGCGGATTTCGCGGACGCTCCGCCAGCGCCTCGGGATCAACGCAGCGTGCGTCTCACCGACGCGCCGGCGCGGCCGGACTTCGCCTACTACTTGGAGGCTTGGCGTCGCGAAGTGGAGCGCGTGGGCAAGTTGAACTATCCGGCAGAGGCCCGCCGGCGCAAACTCACGGGCAGTTTGCGACTGTTGGTGGTCATCCATGCCGATGGCGGTTTGTTGGAAGCGCGCCTCGTCGAATCGAGCGGCCACGCCGTGCTGGACGAGGCCGCCTTGCGCATCGTTCGGCTGGCCGCCCCCTACGCGCCCTTCCCGCCGCGCATCGCGGCGCAAGCCGACACGTTGGAGATTGAGAGAACTTGGCGCTTCCAAGGCGGCGCCGGGGCTCTCTTGTAGCTGTAGCGTGTACGCCAATCGCCGGGGCGCCAAGTCGGGTAAGCTAGTGCGCCCTGCGGGGCGGGTGCCAGCCGCAAAACTCGACGCATCCGTGAAGGTCAATCACTCCGGGAGGCTGATGGAGCAATATGCATTCTCTTGCCGGCCAATTTCTCATCAGCATGCCGAAGCTGCACGACAGCTTTTTCGACGGCGCGCTGGTGTACGTTTGGTCGCACGACGAACAGGGTGCGCAAGGGCTGGTGGTGAATCAGCCGCACGAACTCACCTTGGTGAAGCTCTTTGGGCAGTTGGACCTCCCCTTTCGCATCGGCTTCGACCGCCAAGTGGCCGACGGCGGCCCGGTCGAGCCGCAACGCGGCTTCATCCTGCACACGAAGGATGTGCGCGTGGACTCGAGCGAGGAAGCCGGCGATGATCTCGCCATCACCTACAGCCGTGAAATCCTGGAGCTCATTGCTTCCGGCCAAGGCCCGCAACAGTTTCTCGTGGCCTTGGGCTACGCCGGCTGGGGCGCCGGTCAACTGGAGGCGGAATTGGCCGATTCGGCGTGGCTTACCGCGCCGAGTTGCCGGGAAGCCCTGTTCGACATGCCCTTCGAGAAGCGCCTCGATCACGCCGCCTCAGTGCTCGGCGTGGACTTGCGGCTCTTGGGCGCGGACGCCGGGCACGCTTGAGGCCGAGCGGCCTCGCGTTCGCTGCGGAGCGCTTCCGCTGACAACGCTGGTGTTCGACTTTGGTCTGCGCCGCATCGGCGTGGCGGTGGCCGAAGAAGAGCCGCAATTCGCAAACGGCGTCGCCACCGTTGCGGCGCGGCAAGGACGGCCGTGCTGGCGCCAAGTCGACAAGCTGATCGACGCGTGGCGCCCCGCGGCCTTGGTGGTGGGCCTGCCCCTCAACATGGACGGCACGCCGAGCGCGATGTCGGCGAACGCCCGCCGCTTCGGCGCGCGCATGGTCCAACGCTACGCCCTGTGCGTGGAATACGTCGACGAGCGGCTGTCCACCTTCGAGGCGGTCGCGCGCGGCGCCGATGCGGCGGACAGCCACGCGGCGGCGGCGCAGATCATCGCCGAGACGTGGTTGGCGAATCGGTCCTGACTGCGCGGCGCCCGCGGCGAATCAGGCACTGAGCGGACCTGTGGCTGCCAACGCCATTGGGGAATCCGGTATGGTGGGCACGCGAGGGGTCACGCCGCCGCGGCACCGCCGCGCCGGGACGCGGCCCCGTGGTGGCCAAGGCGCGGAGCGTGAGCGGAACGGACGATGAAGAAGTGGCAGTGCATTGTTTGCGGCTGGATCTACGACGAGGCCGAGGGTTGCGAATACGACGGGATCGCGCCGGGCACGCCGTGGGAGGACGTGCCCGAGGACTTCGTGTGCCCCGAGTGCGGTGTGGGCAAAGAGGATTTCGAGATGATCGAAATCGGCTGACGGGGTTGTCGGCAGCGCGGTCAACGCCAGCGGCGAAGACCGGTTGCCAACGCCCGCCGGCGCCCGATGCCCGTGCGAGATCCGCTTCGCCGCCGAAGCGATTGCGGCTCACCACTGCGCGCGGCGAGCGCCGCCGGTTTCCGCGCGGGGAATGACGCCCTGCTCCGCCAATCGGCCCAAGTGCTGATCCAGCGTTTGCATGCCGGCGGCGGCCGAGGTCTGGATCGTCGAGCGCAGTTGCGCCACCTTGTGTTCGCGGATGAGATTGCGCACGGCGGGCGTGGCGATCATGATCTCGTGCGCGGCAACGCGACCGCCGCCGGCGCGGGGCACCAACGTCTGCGCCACCACCGCCTTGAGCGACTCCGACAGCATCGAGCGGATAGTGTCCTTCTCGCCACCGGGGAAGACGTCCACGATGCGGTCAATGGACTTCGGCGCGGACGACGTGTGCAGCGTTGCGAACACCAGATGCCCGGTCTCGGCGGCGGTCAGCGCCAGACGGATGGTCTCCAAGTCGCGCATCTCGCCGATCAGGATCACGTCCGGGTCTTCGCGCAGCGCGGCGCGCAGCGCATCCGCGAAGCTCGCGGTGTCGCGCCCGATCTCGCGCTGGTTGACGAGACAACGCCGCGCCGTGTGCAGGAACTCGATGGGGTCCTCGATGGTGAGGATGTGCTCGCTGCGGGTTCGGTTCACATGATCCACCAGCGCCGCCAGCGTGGTGCTCTTGCCGGAGCCGGTGGGGCCTGTCACCAGCACGAGCCCGCTGCGGGCGTCCGCGATGTCGCGGAAGGTCTCGCCCAAGCCGAGCTCATCCGCGCAAGGCACGCGCATTGGTACGGCCCGGAACGCGGCGCCCACGCCGCGCTCGTGCCGAAACACGTTGACGCGAAAACGGGCAACGTCGGGCACCTGCACGCAGAAGTCCGCGTCGAGGCGCGCATCCGCCTCGCCGAGGCGCGCGTCCGCCGCGCCGCCGGCGAGCTCGACGATGGCGCTCCGCACCGCGTCCGTGTCGAGCGGCGGGTCGTCGAGGGGCGTGATCGCCCCGTCAACGCGAAGCATGGGCGGCAACCCCGAGGAGAGATGCAAATCGGAAGCGCCGCGTTCCACGGCGGTGGCGAGCAGTTCTTGAATACGCATGGCGGACACTCGGCAGCATGGGGAAAGTGCCCACCGTAGCCCGCCGCGAAGCTGGCGTCTGCAAGCCAAACGCCCGGCGGCGCGTAGGAAAATCGCCCGTTGTGGCCGCGGCGGAAGCCGGTTCGCCGCGCCTGTGGGCGGCAAACCAGCGCAGTTGCCGTACACTCGCGCAACATGGGCTGCCACCAACGCATCGAGGTCGTCCGCGCGGCCATCCGCGCCGCCGAACGCGCCGCGCGACGGCACGCCGGCAACGTGCGCCTGCTCGCCGCGTCGAAGGCCCGCTCGGTTGCCGAGATGCGTGCCGTCCACGCGGCCGGCATTGCGGATTTCGGCGAGAATTACGCGCAAGAAGGGGTGGCCAAGGCGCGGACGCTGGCGGACTTGGACATCACTTGGCACTTCATCGGCGCGATCCAAGCCAACAAGACCCGCGACATCGCGCGCCACTTCCAATGGGTTCACAGCGTGGATCGCGCGCGCGTGGCGAACCGGTTGAACGCCGCCGCCGCGCGCGCCATCGACGTTTGCGTACAAGTGAACGTGGACGCCGAGACGGGCAAAGCCGGCGTTGCGCCGGAAGACGCGCCGGCGCTGGTGGACGAAGTGGCGGCGTTGCCGCGCCTGCGGCTGCGCGGCCTCATGGCGATACCGTCGCCGCGGCGCGACACGCGCCCCGGCTTTCGCCGCTTGAAAGCGCTGTTCGACGCCTTGGCGCCCAATGCGCCGATGCATTGGGACACGCTTTCGATGGGCATGTCCGCCGACTACCCGGCGGCCATCGCCGAAGGCGCCACCATCGTGCGCGTTGGCACGGCGCTGTTCGGCCCGCGCGCGCCAAAACCGGCCGCCCCCGATGCCTGAACGCATCGCCTTCGTCGGCGGCGGCAACATGGCTTTCGCTTTGGCCACCCGCTTGGCGCGCGCCGGCGACGCCGCGGTCGTCGTGGCCGATCCGGTGGCGGCGCAACGAGCGCGGTTCGCTGCGCCCATCGCCACCACGCCGAGCAACCGGGACGCCGCGCGGGGGGCGGACGTGTTGGTGCTGGCGGTGAAGCCGCAAGTGCTCAAGACCGCAACCCGAGACATCGCCGACGTGTTGGAGGAGAACACCCTCGTCCTCTCCATCGCCGCCGGCGTGGCCATCGCCGCCGTCGAGCGCTGGCTGGGCGGCGCCCCCGCCGTGGTGCGCTGCATGCCGAACACGCCGGCGCTGGTGGGCGCCGGCATCACCGGCCTGGTCGCCAACGACCATGTCAGCATCGCGCAACGCGCGGCGGCGCAAGAGGTGATGGGCGCGGCGGGCGAGGTGATCTGGTTCGAGCGGGAGGCGCAGCTGGACGCCGTGACAGCGCTTTCCGGCGGCGGCCCGGCGTACTTCTTTCAAGCCATTGAGGCGCTCGTCGCCGCCGGCCGCGAACTCGGGCTGGCGCCGGAAGTGGCGAAGCGTTTGGTGGTGGCCACCGCGGCCGGCGCCGCGGCGATGGCGAAGGACGAGGACCCGGCTCTGCTGCGCGAACGCGTCACCTCTCCCGGCGGCGTGACCGAGCGCGCCCTGTTTATACTTGCCAAGAACCGTTTCCCCGAAGCGCTGCGCCTTGCGGCGCACGGCGCGTTCGCGCGGGCGCGGGAGCTACAGCAGGAGTTTGGCGAGCCATGAGCGATCCCTTCCTATTCATCCTCCGCTTCGTCCTGCAGGTGGCGGCGCTGCTCTTCCTGTTGCGGTTCGTTCTGCAGGCGGTGCGGGCGAGCTTCTACAATCCGTTTTGCGAGGGCATCGTGCGCTTCACGGACCCGGTGTTGCGGCCGCTGCGCTCGGTGCTGCGCCCCTACCGGAACTTGGACCTTGCGTCCTTCGCGATGGCGTGGCTTGCGCACATCGTCATGTCCACGATGCGTCTCATTGCCGTGGGCAGCAGCCCCATCGATTTTCTTTTCATTCTGAGCGATGCCTTGTACGGCACGTTGAATCTCGTCGTCATGATCTTCCTGGTGGCGATTTTCGTCACCGTTGCCATGAGCTGGCTCGCTCCCGGGGTCTATTCGCCCGCCAGTCTCATCGCCCGCGAGGTGGCCGAGCCGCTGCTGGCGCGCGTGCGGCGTCTGTTGCCGCCGCTCGGCGGCTTGGACTTGTCGCCGATGGTGGCGATCCTCGCGCTCTTGGTGGTGCAGTACTTCGTGCTCGGCGCCTTGCTGCCGCATCAGCCGGGGTGAGCGCGTGGGGCGGAAGAGGGGGGACAACGCCGCCGACTCGAGGAACGGTGCCAAGCGGCGGCGCGCGCCGGGGCCGGAGGCGCCCGATTCCGTAGGCGTCGTCGCCCCGCAGCGCGTGCGGTTCGACGCGCCGCTCGCCCTGCAGTGTCGGCAAACGCTGCCGGGCGTCGAACTCGTCTACGAAACCTACGGCGAACTGAACGCCACCCGCTCGAACGCGGTGTTGATCTGCCACGCGCTGTCCGGCGACCACCACGCCGCCGGCTACCACCGCGCCGACGACGCGAAACCGGGTTGGTGGGACAACTGCATTGGTCCCGGCAAGCCCATCGACACCTCGAAGTTCTTCGTCGTCGCGCCCAACAATCTCGGCGGCTGCGGCGGCAGCACCGGGCCTCGCACCATCAACGCGCAGAGCGGCGAACCTTGGGGCGCCGGTTTCCCCACCGTCACCGTGAAGGACTGGGTGCGCGCGCAGGCGTTGCTCGCCGACCACCTCGGCATCGAGCGCTTCTGCGCCGTGGTCGGCGGCAGCTTGGGTGGCATGCAGGCCTTGCAGTGGGCCATCGATTTGCCGGAGCGCGTCGCCAACGCGGTGGTGATCGCGGCCGCCCCCAAGCTCTCGGCGCAGAACATCGCCTTCAACGAAATCGCCCGCCACGCCATCGTGTCCGACCCGGAGTTCCACGCCGGCCGCTACACGCAAGCGGACGCCATTCCGCGCAAGGGTTTGATGCTGGCGCGCATGATCGGTCATGTCACCTACCTTTCGGACGACGGCATGGGCGTGCGGTTTGGACGCGAGCTCAAGTCCGGCGACATCGGCGTGGCGCAGGACGTGCGGTTTCAGGTGGAGAGCTATCTGCACTACCAAGGCACTTCCTTCTCGGAACGCTTCGACGCCAACACCTACCTGTTGATGACCCGCGCCCTCGACTACTTCGACCCGGCCTTGGAGTTCGACGGCGATTTGGTGAAAGCGCTGGCGGTGGCCCGGGCGCGCTTCCTCGTGCTCTCCTTCTCTTCGGATTGGCGTTTCTCCCCGGTGCGCTCGAACGAGATCGTCGATGCGCTGGTGGCCGCCGGCAAGGACGTGGTGAGCGCCGTTATCGACGCGCCGCACGGACACGATTCGTTTCTGCTGCCGAACGCGCGCTACTTCGACTTGCTCGGCGGCTACTTGGCGACGGTGGCGGCAAAGCTGTGAGGCCGGATCTGCAAATCATCGCCGAGCTCATCAACCCCGGCGCACGCGTGCTGGACTTGGGTTGCGGCGGCGGCGAACTGCTCGCGCACCTGGCCGAGCGCAAGAGCGTCAACGGCTACGGCATCGAGAACGACGCGGCGCAAATCAGCGCCTGCGTGCGCCACGGCGTGAACGTGATCGAACACGATCTGGACGACGGGCTCGGCCGGTTCCCGGATTCGAGTTTCGACATGGTGGTGATGACCGAAGCGCTGCAGGCGGTGGCGGCGCCTTCGCGCCTGCTCGACGAAATGCTGCGCATCGGCGAGGAGTGCGTGGTGACGTTTCCCAACTTCGGCCACTGGCGGTGCCGTTTGCAACTCGCCACGTTGGGGCGCATGCCGGTGGCGAAGCATCTGCCGCACCAATGGCACGACACCCCGAACATCCACCTTTGCACCTTCCACGATTTCGAGCGTTTGGTGGGCGAAAAGGGGTTGCCGATCCTGCAGCGCCACGTGGTGGACAGCCGCTACCGGGTGCGCGCGCGCATGGGCTTGGCCAACGTGTTCGGCAGCCGCGCCTTCTACCGTCTCGGGCGCGCCCGAACATGAAGCGCGTCCACGCCCTGGCGCTCTGCTTGGCCGCCGGCGCCGCGGCGGTTGCCGTCGGCGCGCAGTTCCAGCGCTTTGGCGCGTGGGAGGTGCATTACATCGCCTTCAACGCCTCCCAGCTTTCGGCGCAAATCGCCGAGCGCTACGACATCGTGCGCGGGCCGGACAAGGGCTTGGTGAACGTGAGCGCGGTGCGCGGGAATGCGCCGGGGGAACAGGTCCGCGTGGAGGGCAGGTTCTTGGACATTCTCGGCCGGCCGCGCGCCTTGCGCTTCCGCGAAATCGACGACGCCGGCACGTTCTACTACTTGGCGCCGTTCGACTTTCCCCACGCCGAAACGCTGCGCTTCGAGATTTCCGTCACGTTGCCGGACCACGGCGTGGAGACCGTGCGCTTCGAGCAGCCGCTTTACCGGTCCGATCGTTGACCGCGGGCGCAAAGCGCGGCCCCGTCCCGGGTGGCCGCGTGGTGGTGGCGACCGGCAACCAGGGCAAGGTGCGGGAGCTCGGCGCGGCGCTCGCGCCCCTTGGCCTGCGTTTGGTGGCGCAAAGCGATCTGCGCATCGTCCCGGCGCCGGAAATCGCCACCACCTTTGTGGAAAACGCCCTCGCCAAAGCGCGGCACGCGGCCGCGGCATCCGGGTTGCCGGCGCTCGCGGACGATTCCGGTTTGGTGGTTCCGGCCCTCGACGGCGCGCCGGGCGTTCGCTCCGCCCGCTACGCCGGGGCGAACGCCACGGACGCGCGGAACAACGCCAAGTTGCTCGCCGCGCTCGACGGGGTGGACGCGCGCGGCGCGTTCTTCTTCTGCGCGCTGGTGTTCTTGGCGAGCGCCGCGGATGCGACGCCGCGCATCGCCACGGGCCGCTGGCACGGCGAGATCGTGGACGCGGTGCGCGGCGCGGGCGGCTTTGGCTACGACCCGCACTTCTGGCTTCCCGCGCTGGGCAAGACAGCCGCCGAGCTCACACTGGAGGAGAAGAACGGCCTCTCGCACCGCGGCCAAGCCTGCCGCGCGTTGGCGGCGCAACTGGCGGGCCGCGGATGAGCGATCTGCCGACCGGCTTGTACGCGCATCTGCCCTGGTGCGTGCGCAAGTGCCCGTACTGCGACTTCAACTCCCATCCGCTGAAAGGCGCGTTGCCGCGCGACGAGTATCTCGCCGCCTTGCTCGCGGACTTGCGTTTCGAGCAGGAGCGGTTCGGCCGTCGCGGTTTCGACACCGTGTACTTCGGCGGCGGCACGCCGAGCCTGTTCCCGCCATCGGCGTTCGCCGCGCTGCTGCGCGCCGCCGGCGCATGCGGCGAAGTGACGATGGAAACAAACCCCGGCGCCGCCGAGCATGGCGACTTCGCCGCCTACCGGCGCGCCGGCGTCACCCGCGTCTCCATCGGCGGACAGTCGTTCGACGACCGGCAGCTGGAGCGCTTGGGCCGCATTCACCGCGCCGACGAAACGCGCCGGGTGGCCGCGGCGGTGGCCGCCGCCGGCTTCGACAGCTTCAACATCGATCTCATGTACGGCCTGCCATTTCAGACCACCGAAGCGGCGCTGGCGGACTTGGAGCAGGCCATTGCTTTGGAACCACCGCATCTCTCTTGGTACCAGCTCACCATCGAACCGAAGACGGAGTTCGCCCGCCGACCGCCGGCCGGTCTGCCGAGCGCCGATGCGACGGCGGCGATGGAAGAAGCCGGGCTGGAATTGCTCGCCCGCCGCGGCTACCGCCGCTACGAAGTCTCCGCCTTCGCCCGCGACGGCCACCAATGCGCCCACAACCTGAACTATTGGCGTTTCAGCGACTACGCCGGCATTGGTGCCGGCGCCCACGGCAAACGCACCGCCGCCGGGCGCGTGCTGCGCACGGCCAAGCCACGCCAGCCCCGCTTGTTCCTGGCCGGTTGCCGCGGCGAGACCGCGCCGGTGCCAACGCGCGAACTGCCCGCCGAGTTCCTGATGAACGCCCTGCGCCTCACCGACGGCGTGGAGGCGGCGCTCTTCCCCGCCCGCACCGGCCTCGCGCCGGCGGCCATTGCCGACGCATGGAAGGAACTCGCCGAATGGGGCATGGCCCGCCGCGACCGCCTGGCGTTGACCCCGCGCGGCTATCGGCAACTCGACAGCGTGGTGGCGCGGTTCTTGGCCTGAGACCGGATCGGGCCGCACACGCTCCGCTCACTTCCCAATTGCCCCAAATTGCCAAGTTACTGCTTGACGCATGGACCGGTCTCGCGCATCGTCGCGCTTCCACGCAGCACGAGGTGCCGCGGAATGAGGCAGCGGCGGTGGTCTCGATGATTGCCAATGCCAACGAAGACGCGCCCGAAGCGCCGGTGCTGCGGTACGTCAGCGGCGAGCAGATTCTGGTTGGAGACGTGGTGATGGAGCCGACCAATCCTTGGGATGCGGAGACGGCGCCGGTTGCCGGGTGGACGCCGCTCTTTCTGCACGAAGCGTTCGGAAAGGTCACGGAGGTGATGCAGCCCGGATCGAACAGAGCACGTTCGGTTGGAATTCCGGAAGGGTGCATTGACATCGATTGGCACCAGCGCTCCGGTCTTTCTTGCGAGGGGACCATTCTGGGGCCGGACACGTTGTTCTTCGTGTGCAGGAGCTGATCTGCGTTGGCGACACACGGAAGCATGGCTTCTTTTACACAGGAGTTTCGTTGCTCACAACGCACGGGGCCCACTGACGCGCAAGGTGTGCTGCGGTACGTCAGCGGCGAGCAGATTCTGGTTGGAGACGTGGTGATGGAACCGACCAACCCTTGGGATGCGGAGACGGCGCCGGTTGCCGGGTGGACGCCCATTTTTTTGCACGAAGCGTTCGGAAAGGTCACGGAGGTGATGCAGCACGGATCGAACGAAGCGCGTTCGGTTGGAGTTCCGGAAGGGTGCATTGGCATAGATTGGCGTCAGCATGGTTCCAGTATCTGGGGAAAAGTGGCTATTCTAGGACCAGACATGTTGTTCTTCGTGTGTAGAAGCTGAGCTTGCGCTGGCGGCGCAAATCAGCGCCTGTGTGCCACGGCGTGAACGTGATCGAGGACGATCTGGACGACGGGCTCGGCCGGTTCGTCAACTAGCGGTTCGATTCCGAATTGACGTGGCAAATGGCACGTTCGTCTGTCGTCGCCGCGGCGTGCGCTACTTGAGGATGTGCCGCCCCGCAAGGCCGCTGGTGTCCTGGCCCTGCGACGAAACCCGCCCCACGGGAACGCACGTCATTTTGGAAGCGGCACACTAGCGGGAGGGCAGATCGGCGAACACCCGGCGGGCGGTCTCGATGTGCGCGTCCGCGTCCAAGCCGCCGCCGAGCGTGCGCAGGCACAGGTGCGTCAACCCTTTCGCTTGCCAGCCGCCAACCCGCGCTTGCCACTCGCTTTGGCGCGGCCCCACCACGGCCACGCCGGCTTCGGCGCCGATTGCGGCTGGATCGCGGTCCGCGGCGCGGGCGGCGGCGTCGATGTCCGCCTTCAAGCCATCGAAATCCTCCGGCGAGCAGAGCGCGAACCAGCCGTCCGCCTGTTTGCCAATGCGGTGGCGAATGCGCACGCCGGGCAACCCCGCGGCGCCGATCCAGATGGGAATGGAACGCGTCGGCAAGGGAACCAAGCCCGCGCCGTTGACGCGGTGCCAACGTCCCTTGAAGTCCACCACCGGCTCGTTCCACAAGCGCCGAAGTAGACGCAGCTGTTCTTCGCACCGAGCGCCGCGGGTGTGGAAGTCCTCGCCCAAGGCTTGGTACTCCGCGGCGCTGCCGCCAACGCCAACGCCCAGACGCAAACGCCCGCCGGAAAGGCGGTCCAACGTCGCCAACTGTTTGGCGAGCAACACCGTCTGCCGCGACGGCGCGATGATCACGGAGGGCACCAGTTCGATGCGCGTCGTCACCGCGGCAACGTAGGCGAGCACCATCAGCGGTTCGTGCAGATGTCCGCTCCCTGGGCGAAACACCTGATCCGGAACGCGCAGGTGGGTGTAGCCCAGATCGTCCGCCATTTGCGCGAACGCCGCCAACGCGCCGAGATCGTCTTTCAGTTCACGCACCGGCAACGAGATTCCTATCCGCATCCGCCCTCCCCCTGACGTTTTTTTGGCAACCACAGCATAGCTTGGCCCAGCTTGCCCCTTACTGATCGGCCCCATCGGCCCCGTCGGCCGCCACCGCCTTGCACCCGGCACCGCGCAGCAAGGCCAAGTACGCCGCGCCCTGTTCCTTTGCCAAGCGGCGGTCGCCGACGAAGCGGGCGTGGCGCGAGGGCCCGGCGGCGTGGTCTAGCGCGATGCCCCACAGCGGCGCGATTCGATTCGGCACCACCGAGTAGCGCACGTCTATGACGTGGTCCGGCAACCGCGGATGCGGCGCCACGTAGCCTTGTGAAAACCAGCGAAACCGCTCGACGTCCCGCGCCTGCTGCGATTGTGGCGCGAGCCACGGCAGATCCCGGGCGACATCCAACATCGGCACGCTCGCGCCCGGACAGGCGGTCACTTGCAACCCCGCCCGCACCGCGTCCACATAGTAGCGGCCGTTGTGGGCGTACACGATCTTCCACAACAGCAGATTGGCGAAACCCGCCTTCGCGGAGAGCTGCGCCGGGTGGTGCCCACGCGTTTTCGCAAGCGCCTCTCCCGTCGCCGCGGCGCGCTGCTGTTGCACAGCGCCGAGCAGCAAATAGGCCAGCGCCCAGGCAAGCCCCCAGCGCGCCAGCCGCGGCCGCCGCAGGGCCGCCGCCGAGGCGACACATCCGACCAAGGGCAAGGTGAACAGCGGGTCCACCACCGAGATGTTGTTCCATGCCACGCGGTAATCCGAAAACGGCCAGAACAACTGCGTGCCGTAGGTGGTGCAGGAGTCCAAAAGCCCGTGCGTGGCGTAGCCGAGCAGGCACGCGAGGTAGGACTCGCGCCAGCGCAACACCCGGCGCGCGAACGGATGCAGCAGCAGCGCCACCACCGCCGCCCCCACCGGCACGAACACCAGCGCGTGCGTGAATTGGCGGTGAAACTCCAAGAAGAGAAGCGGGTCCGCCTCGGAACCGATGAACACGTCCAGATCGGGCGCCATGCCGGCGACGCAGCCGAGCAACATGGCGCGGCGCAGCTTGTCCGCGCCGAACACGGCTTGCGGCAACGCCGCGCCGAGTGCGGTTTGGCTGATCGGATCCATGTTCGCGATCTTTCGGAGGTAAGGCACCCGGCGGCTTTGCCGTGTCTGCGGCGCGTTGCAGTACCATGCGGCACACCAATTGGCGGCGCTGAACGCGTGTCCGACGAAATCCTCCCTGTGATCCTGGCCGGCGGCGCGGGAACGCGGCTGTGGCCGATGTCGCGGGAACTGTACCCGAAACAGTTTCTGCGCTTGGTGGGCGACAAGACGATGTTGCAGCACACGCTGGCGCGCCTTGAAGGATTGCCGGCACGCGCGCCGGTGATCGTCTGCAACCACGACCATCGCTTCGTCGTCGCCGAGCAGTGCCGGCAGGCCGGCGTGGCGCCGTCCGCCATTCTTCTCGAACCCGCGCCGCGCAACACCGCGCCGGCGTTGGCGCTGGCCGCCCTGCGCGCCGCGAACGCGGACGACCCGGTGTTGCTGGCGTTGCCGGCGGACAACCACATCGCCGCCGTCGGCCCGTTCCACGCGGCGTTGAAACGGGCGCTGCCACTGGCCGAGGAGGGCCGAATCGTGGTGTTCGGCACCGCGCCCACCGGACCCGAAACCGGCTATGGCTACATCCGCGCCGGCGCGGCGCTGGCGGGCGCTCAGGGAATCGCCGCAGTGGCCGCGTTCACGGAAAAACCGTCTCGGCAACTGGCGGAGCAATACGCCGCCACTAACGGCATGTATTGGAACAGCGGGATGTTCCTGCTGCGCGCCAGCGTGTATCTGCGCGAGCTGCGGGCGTTCCGTCCGGACATCCACGCCGCCTGTGCCAAGGCGGTGGCGGCCGAGCGCGAGGATTTGGATTTCGTTCGCCCGGGCGATGCGTTCCGCGCAAGCCCGGCGGATTCCATCGACTACGCGGTGATGGAGCACACTGCGCGCGCCTGCGTGATGCCGGCGGACATCGACTGGACCGACCTCGGCTCGTGGAAAGCGGTGGCGGACGCGCAGCCGAAGAGCGCCCACGCGAACACTTTGAGCGGCGATGTGATCGCGGTTTCCACCACGGATTCGCACATTGCCGCGAACAGCCGCTTGGTGGCCGCGGTGGGGCTGCGGAGCACGGTGATCGTCGAGACCGACGACGCGGTGCTGGTGGTGGCCAAGGATCATGTCCAAGACGTGAAGCAGGTGGTGGAGCGCCTGCGCACGCAAGCGCGCAGCGAGCACCGAGCGCACAGCACGTCGTACCGTCCCTGGGGCCGCGCCGAGACGTTCAAGGCGGGCACGGGCTTTCTCGTCAAGCGCCTGACGGTGGCGCCGGGCGAATCGCTGTCCTTGCAGATGCACCACCACCGCGCCGAGCATTGGGTGGTGGTGCGTGGCGAGGCCGAAGTGCAACGCGGCGACGCGACGTTTCGGCTCACCGCCAACGAATCCACCTACATCCCCGCCGGCGAGCGGCACCGCCTGACCAACCCCGTCGACGAACCCCTCGAAGTGATCGAAGTGCAGGTGGGCGAGCAACTCTCCGAAGACGACATCGTGCGCTTCGAGGATCGCTACGGGCGTTGCATCGCGCGATGAAGGGCGCATCGCGCACGGGGTATGCTCTTCGCATGTTGAAAACCACCCCGCTGCTGGTGTTGCCGCTCGCGCTTGCGGCTTGTTCGGACGCTCCTTCCGACGCCGGCGGGCCGCTCGCCGGCGAGTGGGTCGATCTCACCCACGACTTCTCCTCCGAGACCCTTTATTGGCCCACGGCGCCCGTGTTTGAACTCAACGTGGAGAGCCGCGGCCAGGCGGAAGGCGGCTACTGGTACGAGGCGTACAGCTTTCGCGGCGCGGAGCATGGCGGCACGCACATCGACGCGCCGGTGCATTTCGCCAAGGGCCGGCGTGGCGTGGACGCGATTCCGCTGGAGAGACTGATCGGCCCTGGATGCGTCATCGACGTCTCCAAGGCCGCGCTGCAAGACGCGGACTACCAAGTGACTACGGACGACATCCACGCCTGGGAGGAACAACACGGGGCGCTTCCGACCGGCGCCATCGTTTTGCTGCGCACCGGCTACGGGGCGTTTTGGCCGGACGCCGCCCGCTATCTCGGCACCGCGGAACGCGGCGCGGCGGCAGTGGCGAAACTACACTTTCCCGGCCTGCACCCGGAAGCGGCGCACTGGCTGGTGCGCGAACGTCGCTTGGACGCCATCGGCATCGACACGCCGAGCATCGACTTCGGCCAATCGCGGCTGTTCGAATCGCACCGGATCCTGTTCAAACAGAACCTTCCCGCGTTCGAGAACGTGGCGAACTTGGATCGCCTGCCGGAAACGGGCGCGTGGATCGTCGCGCTGCCAATGAAGATCCGCGGCGGCAGCGGGGCGCCGTTGCGCATCGCGGCGTTGCTGCCGAGTTGAGCCGAGGCGAGCGTTTCCGCTAGCAGCGCCGTTGATGCGCTCGTAGTTCAAGCTGCTGGCGGCGGGAACGTTCCAGCAACTTCCCGTCGGCCTACGTCTTCCGTGCTTGTTGCCCAAATGCTTTACGCTTGCGTGGTGACAACCGGAGAAATGCATGGCGCCACGAACCGGCTCGGCTTGCCGAAGCTCAAGACTGTCAAGCTCTTCCTGGCGCGGGTGGCGGCGACGTGGAGCAGTGCGCGTTCTTCGGTTTCCGCGTTCTCCTTGGCCGTCGCGTCGGCTGCTTCGCCTCTGGCCCGCAGCGGCACGAGGCCGGAATTGACGCTGGCGAGCAGCACATGGTCGAACTCCAAGCCTTTGACGCGGTGCATGGTGGCCACGCGCACGGCGTCGCCGCGCTGTTCGTCGTCCGTGGCGCTGGTGCCGAGCACGGCGCACTCGAAGCCGCCGTCGCGCAGCGCGTTTGCCGCGGCGTCGCGTTCGGTGCCGGTGCGGGCCGCCACGCAAGCGCCGCGCAACGGCTCGCCGTCTGCCACCAGTTTGCCGATGCAGGCCAGCAGGCGCGCGTCGTGTTCCTCGCGGGTGTCGAAGTGGGCGATCTGCGGCTGCGGGCCGCGGGTGAGGGAGCGGATGCCGTGGCTGTCGTCGGCGCCGCCGTCGAGGTCGTCGATGTCGCGGTCGGCCAGGAGCGCCGTGGCCCAGCGGCGGGTTTGCTCGGTGGTGCGGTAGTTCAGCTTCAGCTTGCGCGAGCGGCCGCGGATGTCGATGCCGCAGCGGCCGAGCACCACGCGCCGGCGGCCGTAGATGCGCTGGTGGCCGTCGCCGGCGATGAAAAGGTCGTTCCGGCCCGGCGGCGCGATGGCGCGGAGCAGGCGGAACGCCGGCGCGCCCATGTCCTGCGCTTCGTCCACGATCACGGCGGCGTAGCCGGCCGGGTCTGACGCTTCGCCGGTGAGCAGCGCCGTGGCGTCGCGGTAGGCGTCGTCCACTTCTTTCACGCCGCGTTCGGCAAGCTGGGCGCGGTACTCCTCGAACACGGGCCAGACGCGCGCCCGGTCGGCGCGGTTCAGCCGTGTGCCGCGGCCGGCGCGTGAGATGGAGAGATACGCCTGCCTATCCGCAACCGCGCCGGCTTGCACGACCTGCTCCCACTCGTCCTCGTAGAAAGCATCCGGCAGGTTCAGCGCCGGCGGACGGGCGTCGAGGGCGATCTGCCACGCCTCCCTCAAGCGTCCGAATTGCAGTTGGAACTGGTAGCGCTGGCCGCGCAGATAGCGCGCCACCCAGCGGTCGAGATTGGTCACCTCGATGCGCTGCATCTCCTCCGGCGTGCAGATGGCGCCCAGGTTGTGCTCGATGTCCGCGGCCAGATTGCGCGTGAACGTGGTGAACAGGATGCGGCCTTCCGGCGGCGTGCGCGCCAGGTAGCGGGCGCGGTGCATGGCGGCCACCGTCTTGCCGGTGCCGGCCCCGCCGAGCACCCGCAGCGGCCCGTTCCAGTCGCGCTCCACCAGCCGCCGCTGGGAGGGATGCAGGAACACGCGCCACCGCGCCAGCGGCGCGTTCAGCATGGCTTCGAGTTCCATTTCGTCCGCTGCGACGGCGAACCGCATCTGCGATTCCGGGCGTTGCAGCGCGGTGGTGAAGTCCTCGACATCGACACTCGGCGGCGTTTCGCGCTCGCGCACCAGGTCTTCGTAGGAGTCGCCGGCGAGGTGAAGGAACAGCGCGTCGTGCGCTTCCGCGGGCAGGCGTTCCTCGATGGACTCCAAGCCGTCCGCATCGGCGATGCCCCGCACTTCCGGCAGCATCGCCTGCGGCACGCCGAGGCGCATCAGCTCGCGGTCCTTCAAGCCGGCGAAGGCACCCGTGGGTTCTGCAGTTGCGGGCAACGGTTCGGCCGGGCCGTCGTCCTGCGGCAGGTACACCTGCACGGCGCCGGACTCCGGGTTGACGTCGCAGCGGCGGCGCGTCGTCCAATCGTAGGCGTCGTCGTGCTTGTCCGCCCACAGCAGCACGTGAACGTCGCCCCGCGCCGGCTTCAGAACGATGGCGCGATAGCCGCGGTCGATGCGCAGCGAGCGCATGTTGGGATCCTTGGCGCCGTTGATGCGCTCGTAGTTCAAGCCGCTGGCGGCGGAATCGTTGTTGAACCGCCCAATCAGCGCCCGCACGCCCCGCTGCTGCTGGCTCGGCAGACGGGCGAAGGCGGAGAGGAAGTCCACGGACATGGCCATGTTGGTCATCGCGCCGACTCCACGGTCTGCGCCTCAGACTCGGGGGCCGACTGTGCCGCTCTGTCGGTGTCTTGGCGATCAAGGAGCTGGTAGGCAGCTGGGTCGAAGCGACGAGCCGAAGCAACTTCGGCGAGCGGAATCACAACGCAAAAATGCTCGAGCACGGCCTTGGCGGGTTGCTTTTTGCTTTCGCTTAGCAGCACAGGGCCATAACGCGTCGTGATCTTGAGCTTGCGGGTCTCGCTGTGTCGGTAGCCGCTGACAAGCGGCGCGATGGCGATGTCAGGCTCGCCGCCTGCAGCGACTCCGCTCTCCAACGCGAACCCAATGTAGCTCTTGCTGCTCTTCGTCGAGACCTCTACGAGCTGGTGGCCTTTGGACTCAACGGCTTCTTGAATCAAGCACTCGATCAAGTCGCCGCTTGCCCTTGCGAAGCGCTTCGCCCACTTGATCTTGTCGGTACAACGATTGACCAGCGGAGGTAGCGCGATTGCGAACAAGGCGCTGACCAACACGGTTCCAGCGTAGTCGAAGCGAGCATAGTCGTGCCAAAGCCGCATGAATTCTGACGGTATGTAGGGCGAAAGGAGCACGGTAGCCAATCGAGCCGTCGCAAGAAGTACGACGCCGGCGACTGCAGCGGAGAAGAAGAGCGCGTAGCCGGACCGGCGGGCGAACCAATACCGCGACACATAGGTCCAGCCCAATAGGACGTAGCCGCTGAGAGCGGGAACAAGCAGCAGACCTAAGTTCACCCCGCACCAGAATCGCCGAAATCTTGTTGCACAGAGGCGGCCGGTGGTGCTTGGGAACGGCTTTCCGCTTCCGACGCATCGAGAGATCGGGGGCCGAATACCTCGCACATCTTCTTGATGTTGTCTTGTGCTGCCTTGCTGCGCAGCAGCTCGCCAGGGTCCACACGGAGCCCGCCGTAGAAGCTCACATGCACCTTGACCTCGTCTTCGGACTTGCGCTCCCCCGCTGAGGGATCCTCGTGCTTGCGCTGCCTGCCTAGACCCACCTAGCTCTCCTTCCGCGAGCGGTCAGCGTAGCACAACTTCCTTCCGGCGCGCGCTACGCGAGTTCAATGCGTTCAATGCACAGGCACGCGCGCGTTGACGACATAGTGCTGCCTGCATAGACTGCACAACTATGAAGTCACTGAGGAACGCCCCCATGAAGACCATGACGATCCGCAACGTCCCCGCCGAACTGGCGCAGGCGCTGGAGAAGGAGCGGCGCAAGCGGGGAACCTCGCTCAACCGCACAGTGCTGGCGCTGTTGCGCAACGCCCTGGGCGTTCCGAGTCAGGCGGTGCCGTCCAACGGCCTCCGCCAGTTGGCGGGCACTTGGAGCGAGGCGGAGTACAAGCAGTTCGAACAAGCCGTCGCCCCGCTCGGCGAAGTCGACGAGGCGATGTGGCGATGAACCGGCTGTGCCTCGATACGTCGGCGTACAGCAACTTCCAGCGGGGCCACCGGCAAGCGGTGGCCCGCATCGACCAGGCGGATTGGATCGGCGTGCCAACGGTGGTGCGCGGCGAACTGTGGGCTGGCTTCCTCTTGGGCAGCCAAGCGGAGCGGAACGCCCAAGCCTTGGCGCTGTTCCTCGACCACGCTGCCGTCGAAACCCTCGACGTGGACGGCAACGTCGCCCGCATCTACGGCGAGATCTTCGCTGAGTTGAGGAACAAGGGCACCCCTCTGCCAACCAACGACATCTGGATCGCCGCCACGGCAATCAACGCTGGGGCGACGGTGCTGACTTTCGACGCGCACTTCCGCGAGATCGCGCGGGTTGCAGCGATGGTGCTTAAGGCGTGATTGCCGTTGGTCTGCCCGCTCGTCCTGGCCTTGGCCGCTGAGCCGCGGAACGCACCTACGGGAGTTCCGAGTTCCAGCGCCGCCACGAAGGACGCGACTTGCCGTTCGGCTCTGGATCGCCGCCGCGGCCATCCAACGAAGCGGCTCAGCGCCCTTGACCACCAACCTCGAACAATGACCGCGCAAGCCCAGACTGGCGAATGATGGCCGCCAGAGTGCCCTGTCGCAGTTCTCGATGCGCAGGCACGGGCACCGTGACGGTATTCCCGTTGATCTGCTTTTGCATCACGATATGGCTGCCCCGTCGTCTCACCTCCGTGAAGCCGTGACGGGAAAGCAATTCGCAAACGCCAGCGCCGGACCAAACGCGCAACCTAGCCAGCCGCGGACACCTCCACCTGCGTTACGTACACCTCTCCATGAAGACGCCGCGAGATTTCCTCGCTGCTGGCTGTCTCGAAGAACAACTCCAAGGCTTCCTTCAAATTCTCGCGGGCGAGCACAACGCTTTCGCCTTGACTGGCGATGTCTAGTTGGGGGCAAAGAGCAACATAACCTTCGCCCTCGCGTTCAATGACAGCAGTAAGTTGCACGTCTTTACCTCCACTCCTTGGGACAGCGAGCGGCTTCGGCCCCGCCCGACGATCTCGAATCTACCACACGCCTTGCGCTATCGCTTCTCTTCGACTGCCGGTGGCGCCCTGGTGGTACTCGAAGCCATCCATGAACACGGCCAGCGGCGGGCGTCGCCGCGCATCGGGCGCAGGAGGAAGTCCGGGCGGCTGGGAACCGCCACGCCATTGGCGACGGTCAAATCCGCTTGCGGTTCCATCAGCCAGCTCGCCGCGCCGCCGCGCACCAGGTCCTGCCGCACACGGGGCTTCTTGCCATCCAACTCCATGCGCCGCCGCGTTGTGTGCACGCGCCTTCCCCGAGAAGCACGGCTCGAAGGCCGACTTCGCCGCTGGCTCGCCCGTGCATTTCCGTGGTGTCGTGGCGTCGTTGCCACATTGTTCGATGCTGTAGTAGGCTGGCACAGTGCCAACGGAGGACGTATGACCACCAGCGTAAAGGTCGAGTTCACGCTCCCAGTGGAAGTGCGCGAGGCGGACGACGGAGGCGCGTACTACGTCTCGGTGTGTCCGCCCCTTGACGTCCTCAGCCAGGGCGAGACCGAGGAGGCAGCCCTCGCCAACTTGGCAGAAGCGCTGCAGCTATTTATTGAATCCTGTTTTGAGCGGGGAACGTTGGAGGAGGTGCTCAAGGACTGTGGCTTTGTGCCCGGCAAGAACAACCAGAAAGTAGCTGAGGGCGAGCGTGTGGTTCGGGTTCCACTTCCCTTGGTCGCACAAGCCGGGTGAGCAGAATCACGCCGACCCATTGGCGAACTTTGGTCAAGGTCTTTGAAGCAGCTGGCTTCCACGCGGATCGCATTGCTGGTTCCCATGTGATTATGACCAAGCTCGGCGTCGCTCGCCCTGTGGTCGTGCCGAAGTACCCGGAAGTCGGCCGCGACATCATCCTGAGCAACTTGCGTACAGCGGACATTTCTCGGGAGCGATACTTCGAGCTGTTGAGGGCCGTGTGAACGGACGTGTGCGCTAATTTGCGAGGGCCTTGGCGACTCGCTCCGCCAAGGCATCTTCGCCAGCGGAGAACACGCGCCAGCCGGCTCCCTCGAATGCCCCCGCTTCCTCCGCCTGCTCCCCATGCAGCACGGCCACGCGCTGCGCTGGCCAGGCGAGTTCAGCCTCTGCCAGCACTTGGCCTTTTCCGTCCGTCAGTTCGAAGCCCACCTCCGGCACCGGCAGGCTGGCGGCGGCCCATTGGCGCATGGCGGCGTGGAGTGGTTCGGCGGCGAGTTCCATCGCCTCGGCCCAATCGTCCGAATCCGCCAGCGTTACAGAATCTTGCGGCTCGCCGGCGGGGGCGAACTCCGGGTAGCTGCCGGCCTGTACGCCTTGGCGTGTGATCCACCATGCGTTCGGCAGGAATTGCAGCAGGTTGAAGAGGCGCAGCGTGCGGTTCCATGCAAGGCGGTAGTTGGCGTGGTGGGCGCTCGCTTCGTCGTCGTCCAGATGGAGGATGGCGAGCAGGCGCGCGGGGTCTGGCGGGTCCACGGCGGCGAGGGGGAGGGCGAGGAGCAGGTTCTCGAAAGGCGCGGATTCGTCCAGCCATGCGCCGGCGCCGCCGAAGGTCGGCTCGTCGATATCCGCCAGCATCTCGGCTGGCTGGCCGGGCAGTGCGCCAACGGTGCGCTCGAAACGCTCGCGGAGCGCAGGGTCTCTCATGCGTTGGCTGTCGAACAGGCCCAGGAGCGCAGTGAAGACGGCGTTGCGCCAACGTTCCGCGGTGGGCGCGGCCTCCGAAGCGCCGCTCTCCGCCAGCCAGCGGAGCAGCAGCGCCAGCGCGGGTGCGCGCAGCAGCCGGCGGCGGAGCGTTGCGCTTTGCCAGCGTTCGTCCAAGGCGCGTTGCAGCGGGGCCATGCCGGGGTTCTGGGCATCCAGCAGCGTCGCCGTCTCGGCCGCTCCGTCGAACGCCACCTCCAAATCCTGCCAAGTAAGCGACCACACTTGGAACCCGGCCCGCGTCAGCGCCATGCGCTTGCGGGAGTCCTCGCCGGTGGCGGCGCGGTGGTACTCGAAGCCGTCCATGAACACGGCCAGCGGCGGGGCGTCGCCGCGCATCGGGCGCAGCAGGAAGTCCGGGCGGCTGGGAACCGCCACGCCGTCGGCGGCGGTCACGTCCGCTTGCGGTTCCATCAGCCAGCTCGCCGCGCCGACGCGCACCACGTAGCCCGGCTTGCCGCGCACCAGATCCTGCCGCACGCGGGGCTTCTCGCCATCCAACTCCATGCGCCGCAGCGCCTCGATGAAACGCGCTTCGAGTTCGCTCTCCACCAAGGCGTTCACGTCCACCTTGGCGAGGCCCTCCACTTCCTCGAGGTCTTCGGCGTGGTCGAGAATCTTCGACAGCAGCGCCATCGCCAGGCGGCGCGAGGTGTTCTCCATGTCGCGGCTGCGGCGGTAGGCGTACACGCAGCGGTAGCAGCCGTCCTGCTCCGGGTTCTGCTCGCACGCGCAGTTCGCCAGCGCGTCCAGCGCCTGGCGCAGCACGCCCAGCAGGTTCTCCGGCTTGGCCAGCAAGTCCTTCAAGTAGCCGGTGCCGCCGGGCACGGTGTCGTAGAGGATGAGGTAGCGCCGGCCGTCGCTGGCGCCGGGCAGGGCGTTGTCGCCGGTCATCGCCCGCAGATGCGGCAGGCGTCCGCCGAAGCGCTGGCGCAGGCCGAGTTCCAGCGCCGCCACGAAGGATGCGACATGACGTTCCGAAGCCATATCCGCAATCGGCAGGAGCAGCCGCAGCGCTTCGGACTCGAACTCGCGGTACAGGTACAGGCACTCGACGATGGCTTCGTGGGCGGCTCTGGAGCGGGCCGGGCAGAACCGCGTGTGCTCCGCCTGCTGATCGTCCTCGCCGGTGCGCCTCGGCTGCACCGTGCCGCACTCGCGGCACACGCGGAAGCCGCTGCGGGGCGTTTCCCGACCGGCGAAGCGGGTGCGCCGGCCGGCATCGTCCACGCGCCCGAAGTTTATCTCCCGAAAGGTGGCGGAGCGGATGTACTCGAAGCCGAAGGGCGCTTGCGGGTTCGGTAGGGCGTAGGCCGTTTCGATGGCCTCCGGCTCGAAATCCACCACCAGATGGCGGGTGTAGAACAGCGGCTCGCGGTCGTCCTTGTCGTCCAGAATCCGGCTGCGCCGGTCCGACGTGGCGGCATGCACCACGCGCAGCGGCAGCATGTGGCGGCGCTGGCCTTCGTCGCCCCACATGGGATCGCCGCAGCGCGGGCAGACGATGTGTTCATCGCCGTGTTCCTCCACGTTCTGGCAGAAGGCGCAGCTTGGGCACAGCCGCCAGGTTTCCACTGGGGAGACGCGGGTGTCCACGCGGGCGATGCGCACATGCCGGCCGCTGGCGTAGAACTCGTTCTCCGGCGCGAGTTCGCCGAGCGCCGCCTCCGCCGGGCGTTCGTACTCGTACACAGGGCGGTCTTCGGCCGAGTCGCCGCGTTGCTCCCCAGGCGGCGTGCGGAAGATGATGGAGCGCAACGTAACGCCCTGCTGCGGGAAGGCGTAGTTCGGGATCAGCCCTTCGTCCGTGAGGAACTGGAACACGTCGCGCCCGTTGATGCGGCGGCGGATGGCGTCCAGGGCGCGGCGCTCCGCGTTTGTTTCCTCGATTTCGCTCTTGGTGGCTTCGTCTTGCGGGCCCTTGGCGAGCGCGGCGGAACGACGGCGCAGGTTCTGCGCTTCGGCGCGCAGCGACTTGCGCTCCTGGTTCACTTCCACCAGCCGGTTCAGCACCCGCGCCACCAGCGGCGGATGGCCGCCTTCGTCGCCTTGCAGGAAGGTGGCGAGGTAGGTGCGGGAGGACTCGCTCAAGTCGTCGAACGCGTGCAGAAAGCGCTCCAGCAAGTCGTCCGAATTGCGCTGCACGAAATCGAAGAACGGATACGGAAAGCCGCTCAGCCGGGCGGCTTGCACGTTCTCGTACACCGTGCGCATGGTGCTCGGCACGGCGTCCTCGGAGATGCCGGACGCCACCCAGCCGTCCAAGCAGAACGCCGTGAGCTGGCGTTCGAGCACCGCCGAAGCGTTGAGGAACACGCCGGGCGGCTCCACGCCCCGGGCCAGCATGTCCAGCGGTTCTTCGTAGTAGAAGAGATCGTGCGGCTGCCCGGTGGCCACGGTGACGGTGAGCGCGTTGCCGTCCCGACGCCCGGCCCGGCCGATGCGCTGCACGTAGTTCTCCGGCGCTGGCGGCACTTGGCACAGCACCACGGCGGAGAGTTCGCCGATGTCCACGCCGAGTTCCAGCGTGGGCGTGGCGGAGAGCACGTTCGGCTCCCACGGCCGCGGATTGGCGGCGGCGAAGCGCTCCTGCAGGCGAGCGCGTTCGTCCCGCTCCACCAGCGCGGTGTGTTCGGCGGCGACGATGCGGCGCACGGCGGCCTGCCGGTAGAGCTGGCCGAACCAAGTGCGCTCGGCGGGATGCGGCGCTTGGTAGCTGTCCTGCGTGGCGAGATCCAAACACGGCACGTCACGCCAGAGTTCCGCCTCGGCTTCGGCCACCACCAGCGGGCGGCCGGTTCTGGCGCCGGCCAGCACGGCAGTGCGCGTGGTGGCGTGGAAGCGAGCCGGTTCCAAGGCGTAGGCGGTGGTTTTCGCGGCATCCAGCCGGGCGACGAGGCCGGCCTCCGCCAATGCCGCGAACAGCGCCTCGAGAACGTCCGCCGCGTACTCCGTGGCGGCAAGCGGGTGGAAGGGAGAGAGCACCTTCTCCACCCATTTCTGATACCACGGCTTGGCGCCGCGGCCGTGGCGGGCGAGTGGTTCCAAGCCGCGCTCGCGGGCGGCAAGCCGCGCTTGCGGGCGGACAGCGGGGAACACCGGCAGGGCGGAGCGGCGGCCGAAATCCTGCAAGGCGCGGTTGCGCTGAAGCGTGGCGTAGGGATTGCCGCCTTGGGCGACGTAGGCTTCCGTGAGCGGGGTGCGGAAGGCGCCGCGATCCTTCATGCGCCGCAGGATGCCGAGCAGCAGCGCCTTCGCGGTTGCCGTGGGCAGTTCCCGGAACGGCTCGAAGTGCTCCCGCAGCCGTCGGGACGCGGTCTCGCGGGCTTGCGCGAACGCCGCGCCGTCCACGCCGACGGCGGCCGTTCGGGTGCGCTCCAGGGTGCGCCCGATGGTGGAGCGGTAGCCGAGTTCGGCGAACGTCTCCCAGGCCAGCCTCTCCGCCACCAGGCGTTCCAGCCTTGCCAGCCCTTCGGCGGCAAGGCGGCCTTGCTCCTGCAGTTCCCGAAACTCGCCAAGCCACTGGCGATCCGGCGCGATGAACTCCGCGATGAACCGCTGCGCATCGAAGTTGCCGCCTTCGGCATCGCGCCACCAGTGCGCGACCTTCGGCGGCAAATCGCTCAAGGCGATGCCGTCGTGCTCTGCCACCGTTTGGGCGACAGCGGTGCGGACGCTGTTCTGCCAAGTGCGGGCGGAGAAGAACCCGGCGCGGTGGGCCGCGTCCTGCACGTTGTCCGAGAAGGCGATCACCTTCTGGGCACCCGCGGACTCGCCGTTCGCCGCTGATTCCGCTTGGCCGCCGGCATCGTCGTTGTGGCGGGAGGCGAAGGTCTGGCCAAGCACCACGCTGAGCAGGCTGGACGCCCGTGCCCCGACGATGATGAGCGCTTCGCTGGCGTTGCAGAAGGGGCAGTCGCGGCTGAGGATGGTGCGGCTGGCGCTGGCGGTGAGCGTTTCCGGACAGAACGCGGGCACCGGCTTGCCTTCGCCGCAGCTTGTGCAGGCGGCGTTCGCGGCGCCGTGTCCGGCGTGGATGTGGCCGCAGTGGCCGCATAGCGCCACGTTCCTGCCCGCCACGCCTGGCGGCTGCTTGCCTTCGGCGGGGAAGTAGAAGCGCACATCCATGTCTCGGGAGAAGAAGCGGTTGTAGAACTCGCGCAAGTCCCGCCCCACTTGGGACGACGCGGCGCGCTGCACGGCACCCCAGCCGGTGACGCGGCACTCCCGGCACTGCACCAGCGGCAGGTGCAGGGCGGAATCTTCGGGGTTCAAGTCGTCGGAGTGGCGCAGCATTGCCGAGGCCGTTTCAACGCCCGTAGAAGCCACGCGGCACACCATGCGCCGCAGTTCGCGCACCCACAGATGCAGCCCGACACTCAGAAACGGCTTCGCGCCGCCAGCGCCGTCGTCTTCCCGCGCCGCGGAGATCAACGCGCACAGGCCGTTCAGCAGGCCGACGGCTTCCCGCTCCGCTTGAACGCCGTCCGCGGAGAGCGGCAGGCTGGTTCTCATTCGCGCCGCGACGGCGGGCAGGGGCAGCGGGCCGTCCGCCAGCGTGCGCAGCAGGTTGACGAACATCAGGTGCCCGCGCAGCTTCTCCGCCAGCGCGATGCGCCAATCCACGGCGTGGAAATCGCCCTCGATCGGCGCGCCGAAGAACAGCTCGTGCTGCGCCTGCAAGTAGCGCTCGGCATCGGGATAGCGGGCGGGATCCACGCGCTCGGCGAGGTTCGGCTGGGGCGCGACGTGGGTTTGGATGATGGCGGTGCCGAGCAGCTCGTCGATGCTCTGGCGTTCTTCGCGCAGGATGGCGTGCTCGTCGAAGGCTTGGCCGAACACGTCCGCCGCGTACCGGCGCAGTTCGGTGCTGTTGCGCTCGTCGCCCACCGTGGCGGAGGTGCCGACGCAGATCAACCCTTTGGCGGGCCGGGGTTGGGCCAGTTCCTGCCGAGGCACTTGCAGCCGCTCCCGCAGCCGCCGGATCAAGCACGCCAGATCGGTGCCTTGCGGCCCGTCGAAGGTGTGCAGTTCGTCCACCACCAGATAGCGCAGCGTGCTGGGCTGGTTGCGCCGCCAAAGCCGCCGATCCGCCGGGCGGATCATCAGGAAGTCCAGCATCTTGTAGTTGGTGAGCAGGATGTGCGGCGGGCGTTCGCGCAGCGTCTCCCGATCCGTGACCAGATGCTCCCGCCCCATCGTGGTGTGCGGCGCCTTCTCCCGCTCGCCGACGTACAGGCCCGCGCTCACCTTGCCGCGCAAGGCGGGCGTGTCGTGGATGACCTTGGCGATGCGCCGCGCCTGGTCGAAGGCCAGGGCGTTCATCGGATAGACGAGGATGGCCTTCACGCCTTCCTCCCCGGCATGGCGCCGGCAGTGATCCAGAATCGGCCACAGGAAGCACTCCGTCTTGCCCGACCCCGTGCCGGTGGCCACGATGGTGGAACGCCCGCCATGCGCCACGCCGGAATCGAGGCGCTGGTGCGCGATGCGCTGATGGCGGTACGGCGTGAAGCCGAGCGGCACCTCCGGGAACGGCTCGCCGCCCTCGGGCGCGAGCTTGGGCGGCAGCGCGATGGAGAGGTACGGGCCTTTGACGAGGTTCTCCTGCTCGGCGAGGAAGTCGTCCAAAACGTGCGCGAGCGGCCGGTTGGAGGGGCCGAAGCCGGTGGCGAGGAAGTCCCGCAGCGCGCGGGCGACCTCGTGGGCGACGACGGAGGGGATCATGGGGCGGTGGTGGGTTCGGCAGCTAGGGTGGTGGGCGATGGTGGCATAGATTGGCGTGGCGAACAGAGCGTCGGAACGCGCCTAGGCACGCCGCCGCGTGTCCATTCTCCCGCCCAACGAGACGCGAGCCACGGTGGCGACGATGGCTGCCTGATCCGAACAGCCAGAAGGTCACCGATCCCGTGATCCCGGTGATCCCGTCCAAGGCGTTGACGGAAAGGATGCCAAGTGCCAGACTTGAACCTTGCCTCGTGGCACGCCTGCTTCAGCCGGTTCCGCATCAATGATCCTGCACGACACCTTCGCCACCACGCCCTTGGATCGCACATCCCTTCCCCAGGGCAACCTCGACATCGCCGAACGGGTGCGGACGAATCCTCTTCCATGGGCCGGGCAGTTCTCGCCGCAGCTCGTCGAAAGGCTGCTGGCGGCCTACGCCCCACGGAATGGAGTCGTACTCGACCCTTTCGTTGGCAGCGGGACGTCGCTGCTCGAAGCGGCGCGGCTGGATCTGCCGGCCTGTGGGGGCGATCTCAACCCCGCGGCGGTGGCCTTGGCGCAGGTCTACCGGTTGGCCAACCTGGATGCAGCCGAGCGGAGAGCGGTGCTCAACGAGCTGCGCGAAGGGCTTGTCGAGGCGATCGGTCTGCCTTGTGGCCCGCTCTTCCTCGGAGAGGTGCAGTCGCTGGAGGACCGTTCCGCCTTGGAATCTGCGCTGGTCGAGCTCTGGCGCGAGTCATCTCCCGGCGCAGCGCAGACCCTCACGGCGGCGCTCGTCGTGCTCTGCGATTTCCACCGCGAGCACTTGGATGCGGAGACGGTCCACAAGATCAGGCTCCGCCTCGAACGGATCGTCCGCACCCTCCCGGAATCCACCCGCCCCATCGGTGTGCATCATGCGGACGCGAGGGCGCTGCCCATCGAGTCCGGGGTCGCCGATATGGTGCTGACCTCCCCGCCTTACATCAACGTCCACAATTACCACCAGAAGTACCGACGGTCGGTAGAAGCTCTGCACTGGGACGTCCTCGCCGTGGCCCGCTCCGAGATCGGATCGAACCGCCAGAACCGGGGAAACCGCTTCCTCACGGTTGTTCAGTATTCCCTTGATATGGCGCTGGCCCTTCGGGAGATGGCGCGGGTCTTGAGAAGAGGGTCCCAGTTGATCCTCGTGCTCGGGCGCGAGTCTTCGGTACGGGGCACCCGTTTCTTCAACGGGGAGCTAGTGACGGAGGTCGCGGTGCAAGGGGTGGGATTGGAGATCGAGAGGCGACAGGAACGCGTGTTCCGCAACCGCTACGGGACAGACATCTTCGAAGACATCCTACATTTCCGTTCGCCGGATGAAGTCGCCGACGACCGCGCTTGCCTGACAGCCGCACGGCGCATCGCAGGGCAGGTCCTCTCAGCCAGCAGGTGTTTCGTACCCCCAACGGAACGCGCCGGACTCGATGATGCGATAGCGCGTCTCCATGAAATCGCGCCATCTCCGATGCCAGCTCCCGAGGTGTTTTCACCTGCGGTTGGCTGCTGATGATCTATCCGACCCCACACGGCGACAAGCTCCAAGCGCTCGTCGAGAATCCCAAACTGCCTGAGAGTGATCGGCCTAGAGTAAACGCCGCGATCGAGAGGTACGAAACGTGGATCTCCGAGATTGAAGCAATCCAAGGAGACGGTCGAGAACTCATCGAACCTTTGGTGGCGTTGCTGAATCGCTACAAGACGTCGATTGATCTCGACTTGATCTTCGACAGCCAAGACGATTTTCTCTACCGCCAGAAGGGCCAACTCAAGCTCGACAATACCGTCCTTGAAGAATTCCTGCCCCGGTTGGTCGGCCGAGTCTTTTCCGATCGTCTCACTAATCGCGGCTTGAGCTTTGGACCGACTAAAGGATTTGCACAGTTGCGCTTCGACTCGAACCTGTCGAATGCGGCGGTGGGCGGTGCCGTGGTCGTCCGTTCGAAGGATCATGACTTTGCACTGGCCCGCCCACTATTCATCAAAGTCTCACACCGTAAGGACTTCCGCGAGTCCCGGGAAGAAAGCACGCATCTCACCTACATCGCCACGGAGATCAAGACGAACCTCGACAAGACGATGTTTCAGGAGGCCAGCGCCACCGCCCACGACCTAAAGCTCGCGCTGCCGTATTCGAAATACTTCCTGCTGTGTGAGTGGCTAGACATGGAGCCTGTCAGCGCGGCCACTACTGCAATTGAAGAGGTCATCGTGTTACGGAGGGCAAAGCGTCTGTCAGCCAGCGTTAGAGATCATTTCTCCAAAGTAGCCGGCCGGATCGAAAATCGGGGTACATTCGAGAGACATTTGGTCGAGCATCCGCTCTCTCCGCAACCGTTCCGGCGCTTTCTGGGCCATGTGGAACGACAGCTAGATGACCGTAGCGAAGACGAAGGGAGCGTTCTTGAGCGTGGTTGGTTTTGAGGTCGCCGTCTAATTTAATCTGTAGACGATCGTCGCCGTGTGGGGACGCTCAATTCTCGTGGAAGAACACGTCGTGTGGCGGGAGGATAGGCTTGCCTTCATGTAGCTTTTTGCCCTCTTGGTATGCCCGCTTGGCGAGGTCTATTCGCTCGCGCCAGTCCGGGTCGATGCCCGTCGCAGGCATGGTCAACGCCGGCTTTGTGCTCTCCTTGCCACCATCGCCATCGGCATGTGGCGTCGGCGTGCCCGCCCTCTCGAACCGGCTCATGGCGCGTCCTCCCATCAAGCGCAGCAGCCCCGAGTCGCCGTAGATCAGTTCGCGCAGTTCCGGCCAGGAGTACGTTGCCAAGGGGTCGGGCGTTGACGTCGCCCACGCGCAAATCCGGCAGCTTGTACTGGCAGGGGCTGACCGTGACGAGCACGCGGCGAAGGCCATCTTCCACGACCGCGCGCAAAGGCCGGCCCGTTTCCTTCGCATGCCGCTTCGCACGGGTGAGCAGCTCGTCGTGGATGTCCAAGGTTGTCTTCATGGCGGCCATTCTAGCCATGTGGGACAGCCATAGGGTTGGGGTGCTTCGCAGAGGTGGGGCGGCTTGCCAAGTACGAAGTACGGCACCTTTGATGGCAGCCGGTCTCGACGAACGCTGTACTATTCCCGGCCCATCAGATAGGAGCGAGAAGGGTGCTGGCAAGGCTGATGACCGACGGGCGGCTCGCCCTTCCAAAAGCGCTGCTGGCGTCGTTCCCAGGCGTGGACAGCTTCAACGCCACCGAGGAGGACGGTCGGCTTGTGTTGAGTCCGGTACGGCAAAGCCGTGCTGACGAGGTGCGAAAGAAGCTTGAGGGGTCGGGCATTACGGAGGCCGACGTCAAAGACGCCGTGGCGTGGGCGCGGCTAAAGCAGCGGTCAGGCTCGTCGAGGCAGCACAATGAAACTGGATGACCATGCCATTCGCATCGAGTCGCTTCCCGCGAGGAGGCGGCTTCTCGAAGCGTGGCTGGACAAGCTGGACGACGAGCGCCGGGATGCGTTGTTCGCGAAGTCCCAAGACATGCTCGCGTTTCTTGGCGGCCGAGGCGGAACGCGAGGAGGAGGCCGGATTGACCACGAACTCGACCCAGACGCGCTGCAAGGTCGCGTAGGACGGCACCGACGACAGGTGCTCTCATGCGACCTCCGCTTGCTGGAGCGGCCCAGCGGAGCGAGTGTCGGGGTTGACAACTCCGACTCTGGCCCTTAAGGTCGCCGAGCATTAGAACCCATCAAGCGCTCCCCAGACATTACGGGGGCACAAGACGCGCTTGATCGAAAGAACCCCGGGGGCGTTTCGGCACCCCCGCATTATGTTGGATCTCAGATGAACGAACCCTCAACCGAACACCGTGTGCGCGTGAGGGTGTTCGTCGACTTTTGGAACTTTCAACTCTCTCTCAACTCGCTCCCCGGAGAGCGCGGGCGCTTTAACGCCGATTGGCGAGTACTCGGCGGCCTCGCTCGCGCTGCGTTGGCCGTGGTGGATGACCGGGCGGTCATCGCCTACCAAGGAATGGATGTCTATGGCTCCTACGGGGAAGGTGCTCCCGACGTTCGCCTTCGCATGTGGGCGGAAACCACGCTGTCCACCTTTCCGGGCGTTCATGTCGAGATGTTGGCCCGGCGCAGAGTGCGCAGCGGCCCCATGTGCCCTAGCTGCCGCAAGACGTCTTGAACTGCCCCTCCTGTGACGCGGACATGCGAGGGACGGAAGAGAAGGGCATCGACACGCGCATCACGACCGCAATGATCAGTTTGGCATGGATCGACAACTACGATGTGGCGTTGCTGTTGTCCTCAGACCGCGACTTCGTGCCGGTTGTGGAGTTCTTGGGAACGAAGGGTGTCAAGGTGATCCACGGCGCGTTTCCGCCCAGCGCCGCCGAATTGACCCGCAAGTGTTGGGGTTCCATCGACATCCCCGCGCTACGGGAGTGGTTCCGGCGACGCAGCCCCAGTTTTACCGCCGGTGCGTGAGGGGCGCGACCCTACAACGGCCAGTTCCTGCAGCGCATCCCCAAGAGCCTGCACCGGCGGCTGGCGACACGCGCCGCAGCGGAGGGCCTGCGCTTGAACCAGTTGGCAGCAACCGATCTCGCCCACGGGTTGGCCGAAGGCAGCGGGGCTGAACCGCAACGGAGCGATGGCCAGTGAGTTGGATGCCGTGCAAAGGCAGCGTGTTCCTGCGCCGATTGCGGCGGCTGGGCTTTGTGCGGCGGCTGCTCGGAACACGATGCCAGTCCAACCCCGCATACAAGGACTGGGCGGGCTACTTCGAGCGAGCGCCCCGCGCGACCGAGGACTTCGTGGCGGCGGTGGCGGAAGCGCGGCGCGACCCGTTGCGTTTGGAAGAGCGGGTGCCGTTCGACTGAGGGCCATTGCCGAAATACGGCCTGCCTCGCTCTAGGCCATCGGCATGAACTGGTGACACTCCGGCTACCCTCCATTGGCGTCTGGGCGGGCGTGAGGATGACGAGCACTGAACCGCCCCAAAAACGCCCCTTGGGGGCTTGCAATTCGAACCGCCCGCCCGCACTATACGTGTATGTTTAACCATAGCTCCGAAACTCACTCGACGGTGCAGCAATGCTTGACGATGCCGTAGCCGGCGAAGCCGCCGTCAGCCGCGCACCGTTCGTGCTGCATGTGGTCTGGCACCCGCAGTGCGAGGCGGCGCCTGCCATCGCGGAAGAACTGCGCCGCCACTTCGCTTCGGACAGGTACCACGACATCGCCGGTGGCGCGGGCGTGACCGTCCTCTTTCGTGACGTCGATGCGCCGGATTCCGACGCGCCGCCGGCCATCGACTGGATGGATGGCGAGATCGTGGCGGTGGTGGTGCTTCTCGACCATACAAGCGTCACCGACAGCCGCTGGGCGCTCTACCTCCAAGGCATCGTTGAACAAACGGACGATCGGGACTTGGCCACTCGCGTGTTCCCTGTCGCGCTCGAAGCCGGGGCGTTGGAGAGCAGCCTCAAAGTGCAAGCGTTGCGTTGGGACCGTTGGCCAGAGGGCGGCGAAGCGGGCAGGCGCATCGACTACCTCATCCGCGAACTCACCGACCACTTCATCCGTATGCTGCGGCACTGGTTGAGCAGCCGACCAGACCATGCGGACGACGAGTTGCGGCGTTATCGGGAGAACATCCAAGTCTTCCTCAGCCACTCCAAGCACGACGACCGCGGCCAATCTGTTGCGAAGGCGATTCGAGGTTGGTTCCACGAACACAGCCCACTCGACAGCTTCCTGGACGTTGACGACATGATGGCCGGCGTGCGGTTCGACACTGTCATTGAAGACGCCATCCGGCACGGTGTGCTCGTGGCGATCTACACGGACTCCTACTCGTCCAGAGAGTGGTGTCGGCGGGAGGCGATCCTCGCCAAGCGCCACGGCGTGCCCATGCTGGTGGTCGACTGCCTGCAGGACAAGGACGACCGCGCCTTCCCCTACCTTTGGAACGTGCCTGTGGTTCGCATGGGCGTAGACCAGCCCGAGCGGGCGGGCCAAGTGGCCTCAGCGCTGCTGGACGAGGTGTTCAAGGACTACCTCTGGCAGCAGCGAACGGCCCAGCACCGTCTGGCACCGCACACTGTCTTCACGTCCCGCCCGCCCGAACTCGCCACGGCTGCCGCCTTCGCCGACGTGCCATCGGGCGGGGAATCGGTTATTGTCCACCCCGACCCACCGTTGGGGTTGGAAGAGCGCGGCTTGTTCGCCGACACGCTGCCCAACGTGCGGGTTTGCACCCTGAGCAAGTGGCTTGCGGGAGAGCAACGATGAGACTGCCAGACCTGCCCCCTCCGAGGAACATCGGCATCTCGATCTCCGAGAGCCCGGACATGCGGTACTTCGGCTTCTCCGACGGACACCTCAAGGACGCCATGGCGGGCTTCGCAATCCACCTGTTGGCATCCGGCGCGAACCTTGCCTACGGTGGCGATTGGAGGGGCGGCGGCTTCACCCGTCTGATCTTCGACCTCGTGTTGCGCTACAGACCCCACGAGAAGCTGCCGCCAGTGGTCAACTACATGCCTTGGCCAGTTCACGCCACCATGAAGACGGATGACATTCGGGCACTGAACGAAGAGCTCCAAGGATTTGCGCGGCTTGTCCTTGTGCGGCTGGATGGAAGCACGATGTCCAGTGAGGAGCATCGGGCCGTGCGGTCGAAGACGGTGGACGACGATGAGTGGTGTGTCGGCCTGACGGCCATGCGCAAGCTCATGCGCGAACAAACCGATGCCCGCTTAGTGCTCGGCGGCAAGTTGGAGGGCTACAAGGGCGCGATGCCCGGGGTCGCCGAGGAAGCGCTGCTCGCCATGAAGGCGAAGCAGCCTGTCTTTCTCGTCGGTGGTTTCGGCGGTTGTGCACGGGACATCGCGGAGACGCTGGGGATTATGGACCCTTGGGCTGGATCCCGGAGCACGTGGGAAGGCCGCGAGTTGTTCAATAGTTACTCGGATGCTGACTTGAACAATGGCCTAACATCCGTAGAGACTCACCAGCTTGCGGGTACACAGCACGTTGACCAAGCGATCACCCTAGTGATGATGGGGTTGCAACGACTGCGCCAGAGCAAACAGACGAGACGCTAGGATCCCGCATAGGGCTAGGAGATTAACGCATGGCAACCGACACCAAAAACGTCTTCATCAGTCACGTCCATGAAGACGACCCAGGATTGACCAAGCTGAAAGACCTTTTAAAGGACAACGGCATGGCCGCCCGCGATTACTCTATCAGTTCGGACAACCCGAATAACGCCCGCAACGACGACTACATCAAGGGACAGATTCTCGGCCCGCGCATTCGTCAGGCTGGTGTTCTCATCGTCTACGTCTCCTCCGAAACGAAGGACAGCGATTGGGTGAATTGGGAGATCGAATACGCCCATAAGAACAACAAGCGCATCGTCGGTATTTGGGCCCACGGAGAAAAAGATTGTGACTTGCCAGATGGCCTCGAGCAGTACGGTGACGCAATGGTTGGATGGCAAGGAAATAGGATTATTGACGCCATAAATGGAAAGCTCGACGGCTTCTTTGAGACGGGCGGTGAACAGATAGAGCCAAGGGACATCCCAAGGCATAATTGCTGATGAGACTATTTTCCTACATCGTTGCCCGAGACTATGGGTTTGCGCCAAACCCATTCTATGGCCATTGCACCCTTGCCACCTGCAAGCCCAAAGTCCGACAGACTTGCCAAGTAGAAGATTGGGTTATTGGCACAGGTAGCCAAGAGGAACATAGGCCCGGACGGCTTGTTTTCGTCATGCGTGTCTCAGAGATCTTGTCCTTCGACGACTATTGGGCGGATCCGCGGTTTCGTCTGAAGCGCGCGAACCTTCGGGGTAGTCTGAAGCAAGCATTTGGGGACAACATCTACCACCGGCCAAGCCGCAACTGTGCATGGCAGCAACTTCCTTCGCATCACAGCCTGCATGACGGCCGATCCAACTCCGCTAACGTGGAACCAGACACCGGTGTGAATCGAGTTCTCATTGCCGACCACTTCGCATACTGGGGATGCATAGCACCGACGATCCCGCAGGAATATCGCGAGCCGACCGACGTCTGCATCGAGCGCCAAGGGCACAAGTGCAGGTTTCCGGACGCCTTCGTTACGTTGTTCCTCCAGTGGGTCGAAACGGAGGTCGAATCATGGGGCTTTCAAGGCGGACAACCCTACAGGTGGATTAATCAATGACGAAAGACGGACACGGCAGCAACCAATCTTGGTTGAAGAAACATCGCGAGGTAGTACGCAGCACCGACCAACTAAAGGCGCAAGATCATTATGCGGACATCCTCGTCCTGGGGCTGGTTGGGGAGGTCGGTAGTATCTTGTCCGAGCGAAAGAAAGCGTGGCGCGAGCAAGAGGCATATCCACGCCACCGACACAGGCTGACGGAGGAGCTAGGGGACGCGCTATGGTACTTGCTGCGAATACTGGACACGTTTGGCTGTGACATCGCCACACTTGATCGCTTAGGCGAACCGGAACGAGCGCGGACACGCGATGAAATCGAAGATGCCCTTGAACTTGGAACGGCGGCGGGCGACCTGCTCCGCGTGACGCGACAACCCGCCGGCGTTGAGTCGATTCGGATCGCTGTGGAGTGCGTAGCGGCGGCACTTTCCAACATTGCCGCTTGGGCCGAGCTCAGCTGGCAGGACATCGCTGCTGCCAACCGTGAGAAAATCCTCAGTCGTTGGCCGCAAACTAGGGATGGCACCCGGGTCGCCGAACTCACGGACTTGGAAGAAGAACGATTCCCAGATAGGCTCTGTGTAGAGTTCCGCATGGTACGAGGTAAACGCAACATGGTCATATTGCGATCTCGGGGTCTCAATATTGGTGATCGTCTAACGGACAACATCAAGGAGCAGGACTACTATCGATTCCACGACGTCTTTCACTTCTCATACGCAGTATATTTGGGTTGGTCTCCCGTTTTTCGCAGTCTTCTCAAGTGTAAGCGCAAGAGCTTGCCAGAAGTTGATGAGAATCAAGATGGTGCGAGAGCTCAAGTCGTCGAGGAGGCGGTGTCGGCATATGTCTTCTCCCAAGCCAAGGAGATGGAGTACTTCACAGGCGTTAACAGTTTGGACTACGAACTCTTAAAGACGATAAGCGAGCTGGTCAAGGGCTATGAGGTCGAAGACGTCCCTCTGTACCAATGGGAGAAGGCTATTCTGGCCGGCTATAGCGTTTTTCGAGATCTCCGCGAGCACGAAGGCGGCAAGGTCGTGATGGACTTCGAACACCACACCTTGACGTATTGCCACCCTAGAGGGGAAGTTGACCTTGCCTAGATCGCGGCGGACATCGTGGAATGTTCCTCTCCTGTAACCAGGACGCAACTGATTCGTTTATGCGCCACTTCGGTGGAAACTGTGGGGGAGGAAGTGGTCCTGCAGTCGAGAATCGCTGCTTTATTCTCTTACGACCAGCCCTACCTTCGACTTCTGGGTTAGTCACGCGCGTGTACTTGGAGACCTCGCAAAGGACATTCTGCATGTCGATGAGCTTCATCGGCCTCCCCCACAGGCCATCGAACTCAAAGCCGTGGCGTTCAAACTCGCTGCTTTGGCGGTCCGCAAGCCACTTGATGGTGTCTTCGACCGAGTAGTCGCCGAGCGACTCAAAGCACTTCGACAAACCGTCGATGGCACCGGGCCCCGCAACGACGAAACAGTCCTCCTCATGGGGCATCAGTGTGGTGTAGTTGAGGTCAATGGCGTATTGAAATGCCAAGAACGGACCTAGGGACGGGTAGGAGAGAAGCGCTTCATACGCCTTTCCCAATGATTGTGTTTCTTGAAGCCTCTGAGGTACGCCATCCTTCACCATACGCCGTATAAGATCGAGGTGGGTCTGGTGCTTCGACATGCCCTTGCCCCCAGCAGAAGGCATGATGTAGGCGGCGGAGTAGATAGCATGTTGCTTGCGGACCTCGTGAAGCGCTGCCCCGCAAGCGCCATAGTCGAAGGTTGCTGCCTCTGGCAGCCCGACGGCATCGACCATGGCTTCCCATGTGTCAATCCTGTTAAATACCTTGAATAGGAGCACACTCAGAAAGAGCGAGTCCGGGTCGGCGTCCTTCAGTTCGTGGTAGGCGAGGTCGATGAGGTACTGGCTTACTCTATCGGCAGCACGAAACGTGTTGGTGAAGCGGTACTGGGAAAGCACCTCGTCATCGGTCCATGGTGGGTTGGCGTGTTCAAGCCGACTCAAGTATATGTGGTGCCGCTTCGCAGCGAATCGCCAGATCAACGCATAGAGGGACGAGGGAATTGGCTCGGCGAGCTTGGCACCAACCAAGCCAGCGGGATTGCATGACGCCGTAGTGGGCGTCGAGGAAGCTGTCCCGAGCGCAGCCCACGAAGCCAGATAGTCATCGTCGCCGCCGTCGCTCCGGCCCGAGATCTCCTGATGTTCGATCGGCGTTGGTCGCACGTCTTTGGACACGTCACGTTCGTGGGATGGCTCGTTCATCGTCCCGGCACAAGGAGGTGCAGTCCGGAGTTTGCAGTGTCATGCTTGTTGTCTGGACTTGGGCCCCACCTCATGTCCATCCCAGCAGACAGTTGCCCGCCCTGTTATTCGCGAACTGTCGCCTGCTGTTGTCCGGCGGCGGCGTCTGATTCCTTCGTTCGAAGGCTGCGTGAATCTGCCGCCTTACGCTCTGACTGTCGTTGGTCCAATCGTGGATTTTCGCAAACGCAGTCAAGCCGTTGCAGTTGTCCGCCAGCCGGGGTGGTATGAGGCGAGGGTTGTACTGCGTACTTACGTTTGGGTGGCTGGGCAGGAGGATGCCCAGAAGGCCGCAACGGCTGTTCCTGCTGGTGTCACGGAGACTTGAGCCGATCTCCCAATCGACGTGTTTTCGTTGCCAAGTGCAAGGGCCGACCAGTACGACGGTGACGGTCGCGTCTCGTATGAAATCGTCTCGAATGCGTTGGCGGATGGTCTCGGTCATGATGTTGCGGTCGTCTATGTCGCCATCTCCAACTGACCGGTCGACGATGTCGCCTTCCATCATCCGAGCGAAATGATCCTTGTAGCGTTGATCTTCGTGGTGGTAGCTAACGAAGACCTTGTGCCTTGGTGTTCCGTTCACGAACGGTCCTCCTGTTGGTCCAAGTCGGTCAAGTCCTCTACGCCTGCTATGGACGCGAGCATCTGGTTGTAGTTGCGAAGGTCGGATTGCAGTGACACTAGATCTCTCCGAAACTCCTCGCGCTTTTTCGTCTTCCTGAACGCATCGGCCAAGCCCTCCTGATGCCACTTGGCCGTGAAGGGACGTACCACTTGGTTGAGCACGGGAATGGCCACCTTTGAGAACTCAACTGTGCGCCGGCCGTGTCTGTGCAAAACGTCACGAGTTGTTGCGAACAGGGAATAGACGCTCTCCAGTGCAGTTTGTTCGTGGCCATGAGCTGCGGGCAACGGTTGGGTGGCAATGCGGGTGAGCATTTCCACATAGAGTTCCCACGCGGCATCCTTGTCGGCCTCCTCAAAGCGCAACTCCACGTTGGCGAAACGTGGGCCGAGTTTGACCTTCTCCAAGTGGAAGTGTCCAAACAGGTCCTTGAGTGGTCGCATTTGAGCCACTTTCTAGTTGCTCCCGCGAATTGCTATCCAACTGCGAGTGTAATCTTCCTCGCGTTCGGGGCTGTCGAAGGGCGCACCATACACCATCTGGCGCTCAGCGGGGCCATCCGTGTGGGTGTCCTCGGTGACCTTCCGGGTGATGGTGCCTTGCCGGAGGTCGTGGATGTCCTCCCACCCCAGCGCGATGCCTTCCTTCGTGCCCTCTGGCGTCGTCAGCGTGTAGCTGGTGTCGCCCTTCACCGCTTTGCGGGGCAGGCCTACGCCCGGCAGGCCCTTCGACGGCGTGAAGACGATGCGGCCGTTCGCGTCGTAGTGGGTCTCGGCTTCGTATTGGCGCATGACGGGGAATTGGACGCGGTGGATGGTTTGGAGTTCGTTCAAGGTCAGGCCCAAGGCTTTGGCCGCCAAGACGTCGATTTCGACGAGGGCTTGGCGGCGGGCGTAGTCGGTGCGGAGCGCGTGGTCGCGGTGCCAGTGGGGGGTGAGGGTTGGCCAGTCGTTGGGGAGGCGCGGGTCTTGGGGCGTCCAGGCGTCTTGGCGGAAGGCGTCGATGGCGAGCATGGGCTGGGCGTTTGGTGCCGTCGGGAGTTGCGTTGTGCAGGCAGCATACCAGAGGTCGGCGTAGTGGGTGGTTAGGCAGCAGAGGCGCAAGGCTCTGATTCGCAAGGCGGCGCGGATGTGGGGGTCGCAGTCTTTGGGGAGGATGGGGAGGCGGCTCAGCCACGAGAGGTTGGCATGGCCAGAGCCCGTGGTCTTCATGAAGAAGTCGAGGACGATGGACATGGAGAGGGCGGCGAAGTCGAGCAGCTGGCCGGCGTCGCGGAACGCCGTGGCAACGCAGGTGTGGATCAGGCCTACACCCTTCGGGATGATCGCCGTCACGAGTGTGCGTTCGAGGGCGGCACTTATCATCTCGCGGCTGATCACGCGGTAGTGATCGCTCACTTTGCTTGGTTCGTCCTGCCAATCCTCGCGCCAACTCACTCTCGGCGTTCGCGCCTCGTACTCTTCCTCGTCGCAAGCCGGAACGTAGTTGGTGCGGGGCAGGTAGTCGTCCGGCAGCGTCGTCAGGTCCAGCACATCGTAGTGGCTGTTCTGAGTACACACGGTCCGCGGCGTCTTGTTGAAGGGGTTGCCAACGAAGAAGTGCGGGCCGGAGAAGATGAGCTCTTCCGGCCCCTCGGGGAACCGTGTGTGGCGCCTCGTCGTGCCGTCTCTTTGGGCGGTCGTCTCCTCCCAATGCCGAGGAGCGCAGTATTCGTCGGACGGCAAGTCCCCCAACCGTCTCGGATGCGCCGCCAGCTTCTCCAACACGCCCAGCAGCGTCTTCGCGTGCAGTGCCGGCAGCCGGGCGCGGCGCGGTGGCGTTCCGGCGGCGTCGTACAACGTGGCGAAGCTCGCCAGCGCCGCCTCGTCCACTTCCACAACGCGGTCCGCATGGCCAGCCGTCGTCCATCCCGCCTCGTCCTTGATGCCCGGCACGTCGCCCCGCCCATCGTGCTCCAAGCACGCATCCACCGTCGCCGGCGCGAACAGGTTGGCGATGTGCTTGAACTTCGGCTCACCCCGCGCCTCGCCGTACACGTTCACGCTGAACAGCGTCTCGTGATGCACTTCGGAGAACAGGCGCTTCTCGTTCTGAAACTGAAAGTGCGCCCGCAACCTTGAATACGTCGCCTCCCGAAACGCCCCGCCCTTCGGATCGTCGTACACGCCCTCTGGATGCAGGAACCCAGCCACGCCGCCATCCCTGCCAATCATCCACGCCTGCGGCAGGAAGCACTTGTAGAGGTTCGTCTGCTGACCGGCCAACAGCGGATAGTTCTGCCTCGCGTTCAGGAACCCCTGCGTCGCCTCCGCCTCCGCCAACTCCCGCAGCCACGCCTCGCGCAAGCCGTCGTAGCGCTCGAACATCTCGCCGCGCAGCGCGGTGATCTCCGTGGCGGAGTGCCGGCGCAGCACGAACAGCGGGTTGCGGTCGCCCAGCACGCCGCCTTCCTCCCACTCCACCTTCACCCAGGGCGGGTTGCCCAGCACCAGGTCGAAGCCGCCGCTCTTGGCGAACACGTCCGCGAAGGCCAGTTCCCAGTGGTGGAAGCGGTGCTGCCCGGCCAGATCGTCCACGAACTTCAGCCTTGGGAACGCCTCGAACAGCTTCTGCAAATCCAACATGCCGATTTCGTTGGCGATGCGCTTGGCGAGGTCGCCGGCGTGTTCGGCGTATTCCTTGCCGAACAGGTCTGCGGTTTGGTTGGGGCCGAGGCCGGGGGCGAAGACGTTGCCGGTGAGCACCAGCGAGATCTCGTTGAGGAACTCGTCGCGGCTCGGCAGGCTGGCGGCGTCGCGGATGGGCCAGAACCACAGGGCGCACCAGTAGTCCATCGCCAGCTTCAGGCGGCGGTAGGGGCCAACCGTGCGGGTGCCTTCGCTGAACACGCCTTGGGCGCGGATGCGATCCTTCCACTCGTTGGCGGTGCGGCGTGGCGCCCCGGCGCCGGGCTGGCCCCACACGGGCAGGGCGTCCTCGGTTTGCTGGCGGTCGCGGGACAGCTGTTCGGCGTGCAGGGCCCACAGCGCGTCCACTTGGTTGGAGAGCGTCTCCAGTTCCGCGATCTCATCCTCTTCAAAGGGCTGGAAGAACGCCTTGCGCCACGCTTTGATGCGCTCGAAGTTCGCGGCTTCCAGGCGCTTGGCGGCCTTGTCGCGGTAGTTGGCCATGCCGTCGTCCGGCAGCAGGAAGTGGTAGACGGTGCCGGGCGGGCGTTTGAGCGCTTCGCCATCGGCGGACTGCCACGGCACGCGCTGCGGGGCGCTGTTGAACCACAAGTCGGCTTTCTTCCGCCGCGTGAGCCTCGCGCGCGGATGCACCTGCCGCCGCGCGCCCACCAGCGAGTTGCCGCACATCAGCTGGTAGCCGAACCACGGCACGTGGCCGTCCTGGTGGATGCCGTTCAGCCACAGGGAGACTTCCGCCAGTTCCAGCGCCACGGGGTTCAAGTCCACGCCGAACACGTTGCGGTCGGCGATGCGGTGGCGGGCGCGTTGCAGTTCGTCGGCGTAGTCCGCGTGGTCGATGCGGCGGTTCAGTTCGCGCTGCTTGCGTTCCAGGTACTTCTCGGCCAGCTGGTTCACGGCCTCGTTGAGGAAGGCGGCGGAACCCATCGCCGGCTCGCACACGGTGATGTTCAGGATGTCGGCGGCGGGGGTGGCATCCGTCACCAGTTCGGCCAAGGCGTGCTTCACCACGGTGCGGGTGAGGGATTCCGGCGTGTAGTAGCTGGCGGACTTCTGCCGGTCGCGCCCGGCCAGGCGGTGGATGAACGTGCCGCGCCTGTGGACGCGCAGATTCAGGCGGCCGTTCTCGTCGCGGTCCTGCACCTTCTCCTCTTCGGCGTACTGGCCGAGGTCGCGCTCGGGCACGAAGTAGGCGGTGGCGAGGGCGTCCTGGGCGTCGGCGGACTGCTTGGCGGGCTTCACCTCGTAGAGGTCCTCTTCGGCGAAGAAGCCGCGGTAGGCCAGCAGCGCCTCGTACACGGCGCCCAGCTGGTTGATGCCGAGCTGGGCGTAGGAGATGCGGCCGCTGCGTTTGGCGCGGCCTCGCGTTCCCTTGCCGGTGCCCGGGCGGGAAAGGGACATCAGGCGGATCACCTGTTGCAGCACGCGGTTGCGCAGCTTCACTTGGTTCAGCAGCGGCGTGGCGCCGGGGTGGAACAGGCGGCTGTCCAGCGGGCGCATGGAGAAGCCGTGTGCGGTGGGCGCGCTGGCTGGCTCGCCGGATTGGTTCGGCGGGCGGTCACTGAGCAGGTCGGCTTGCGCGCGGAAGCCTTCGCGCACCAGGCGGAACAGCTGCTCGATGGAGAGGTGCAGGTGGTGGCCGTTCAGGGATTCTTCGGTGGTCAGCCGCACCATCTCCAAGTCGCGCAGACGTTCCAGGCCGTAGCCTTCCCGGTACGCCTCGGCGTCCAGCGGGGCGTAGCGCAGGTTCGGACGCGCCTCGATGTAGAACAGGAACAGCAGCCGGTACATGTAGCGCAGGGCTTCCAAGCTCAGCTGTTCGGTGAGCGCGGCGTCCGGGCGGTCGTAGATGCGCTCCTTGGAGACTTCGCGCAGGTGGCGGATGGCCTCGTTGCCGATGCGTTCGATGCACTCGCGCAGGGCGTGCTTCAAGTCTTCGGAGACGGCGAAGGCGTGCTTGTGGCTGTTCTCGTCGAGATTGTCGTGCAGGGCCTCGGCGCCGGCGTCTTCGGCGGGCAACAGGCTCTCGCGGTGCAGCAGGGCGGCGGTGGCCTTCAGCGTGGCGTCTTCCCGGAGCGAAAGGATGTCGTCGAAGTCGAAACGCAGCAGGCGGTTGTGCGTCCACTTGCCGCGCTCGAGCAGCAGCACGCTGCTGCAGGAGAGGATGAGAATCCACCGCGGGGGATGGGTTTGCGCGAACAGCCGCCGGGTGACGATGGTCTCCCACGTCTCGTTCAGCACGGCCTCCGGCGGCGGCGCTTCGCCGTGGAACTGCAAGGCGTGCGGCTTGAGCGAGAGTGGGTCTTCGCCTTCGCCGGTGGCGTCGAAGGCGCCGAGAGCGAGCAGGCGCGAGGCGCCGGCGGAGTCGCCATCGGCGCAGAGGATCGGCACTTCGGCACCGTCCTCCAGCGCAAGGTTGGCAGGCTTGCAGGCGTAGCCCAGCGCCGCGAGCAGCAGGCGAAACCACTCGCGCTGCCGCAGGATGCGCTGCCCGGCGCGCCGCTCCCGCTCGAAGTCCCGCCGAAAGCGCAGATGCTCCGGCGCCAAGGCGCGGAGCTCGGCCCACGGCGTGCGGACGTCGGCGGCTTCGGCCTGCTCGCGCCAGCGATCGAGGGTGGCCTGGATGTCCCCGGCGAAGATCTCCGCCAAGTAGTAGTGGCTGTAGAACTCGTTCTCGTTGTGGATGCCGGTGAGGGGCATGGCGCTTGAGGTCATTGACATGGCGACACCAGCCCGTAGAGTACATGCCCGTGTGCTTCAACCCTATTGTTGCAGGTTTTTGCCGAACTATGTGGCGAGGGCGGCAAGGTATTCGGACATGACGGTTTCCGCCTTGTCGTCGCTCATGATGGAAAGGACGGGTTTTCCGGCGCGGTTGAGGAATCGGCCGGCGCGAAGCAGGAAGTCGTTGCGCATCGTTCGCAATTGGGCGAAGGCCCAGAGCGGGGAGCGTTTGGCGGTGGTGCTCCGGAGAGGCGCTCGGGTGGCCATTTGGAGTTCGCGGCCGAGGTTGTGGGCGAGCACGGCGGCGAGGGAGAAGAGCCGGTTGGCGGCTTCCTTGCGGCTGGGCGCGTAGCCGAGTCCGCATTGGGACTTGAGTTCGGCGAACGTCGCCTCCTGGGTGCCGCGGCCTTCGTGGAACAGCGCGACGGCGCGGGCGCGGACGCGCTTGTTGGTGACGACGGCCTTGAACTCGAAGCCGTGCTCGCGGGGCTCGAACAGGTCGAGTTGGAGAGGCTCCTTGCGGCGCGCCGGAACGCGGCGGCGGACGACGACCACGCGGCGGCGGCCATCCCAGCTGGCGGGCTTCCAGCGCGGCTCGAAGAACGCCAGGCCGGGGCCGGCGCGGCGCCAGAGGCGGCGGCCCTCGACCGCCGCCTTGAGGTCGGCGAAGCGGGCGAACGGCACGGACACCGAGTAGTCGACGCCGCGCCGCTCCAGCTCGTCCAGCAGCCCGCCGTCGAAGAACGCCGAGTCCATGCGCGTCTCCAGGCGGGCGCGCGGCAGCGCGGCGCGCAGCCGCTCCATGCTTTCGCCAATGAAATCAACAGCTCCCGTGGAGTCCGCCACGTTGCCCGGCCGATGCAGCAGGTCGAGCGTTTGGCCAGTCTGCGCCACGGTGGCGAACAGCGGCCAGTAGCTGCGCTCGCCCTTCCTGCCCGGGTTGTAGCCCACCGCCGAACCTTCCGCCAGCCGCCGCGTCGCCAGCACCGTGCCGTCGAAGTCCACCGTGACCCGCCGCGGCCCCAGCGCGCGCAGCCGCTCCAGCGCCATGTCCCGCGACAGCGCCCGCACCCGGTCGGCGCCGCGCGCGTCCACGTCCGACAGCGCCCGCGACACCGTCGACACGTCCGGCAGCCGCCGCAGACCGACCGCGCGCCGCACCGCCTCGTCGTTCCGGTAGCGCGCCATGTCGCGCAGCTCGCGGCAGCCGAGCAGCAGATGCACCACCAGCAGCAGCGTCACCACGTGCGGCGCGTAGGCGCGCCGTCCCGACTCGTGCCGAAAGCAGCCGCGCAGCCGCTCCTTCAGTTGGAGGCGCGAGAACAGGCGCTGGAACACCACCAGGCCGGCGTGCGACGTGAGGCTCTGGGGCTCGAACCGGATTTCCAGCGCGCTTGCGGTTTTGCCGCTGACTTCTTTCCTGATACGATTCACTTCGGCGGTCTCCTTCGATGTTTGTTCCACACAGCGACATCGTACCAAAGGAGACCGCTTTTTTCGTTCCCGAAAACAACAGGGCAATCGCTTCCGGGTCCCGCGGATGCCCGAAAGTCGGCCACCCGGACAACCTCACTGCCAGTGACCTTGACCGGCAACCACACCGCCCTCAAAGCCTACTAAGCAAATCACCGCATTTCTCCAACCTCGGGTGACCTCAAACTGCAACAATAGGGTCAAGCCAACGCCGACCACCCGCCACTTCAGCACCTTATCAACTGAAGGCCAACATGCCCTACCCATCCGTCGACGCCCTGCAGCAAGCGCTGACCCGCGATGTCTTTCACTACGCAAGGGATGCGAAAAAGGCCGCAGGGCGAGCACTTGGCACCGTTGTGGAGGTCATCGCGTTCTATGCGATCAAGGCTTGGGGGCTCGAACGACACACGGCCATCGAGCGGCGCTTGCCAGAGTACGGCAATCCCGAAATCACCCATAACGTCGAGTTCAGCCTTCATCCGTCGAAGCGCATCGGAAGAGCGGAGTTCGAAGCTGGCGAAACTCCGATAACACCAAAGAAGATACTGCGCCGGATCGGTAGCACTGACTTGCTCGGCCCGTGAATTGAAAACCACGCAGCTCTTGTCTTCACATAGAACGTTACGCAACGCATGTACGCTCTATGAAGATAACGATCATCTCGTTGTCGCCTATTTGGAGGTCGTCCCTGGCAGTCGAGATTTCCTCGTAACAGTACACGATCTTCTGTCTCACCCGTTTGCCGCAATTGAGTGCAAGCGCGTTGGTGTAGAAGAAGGCACGAAGAAGGGGCCGCAGACGATAGAGAAGGCCAAACAGGGCGCTTACGTAGCTCGTGCGCTTTCGTCTGTTCAGAAGGTCAGGACTCCAAGCGGCGAGCTCTACGGTGTGCTTCAAGCCGAGGGTATGAAGCTACGGCACGAACCGTACAGGCAGCTCGTTTCTGACATCGTACAAGCAGAGAATGTCCTATTGCTAAAGGACTTCGTGCTAACCGTAGGCATTGTGAGTAACCACGGAAACTGGTTTGCGACGGACGATCAGAACAAGGAACTAAAGGTTCTCTCACAATCCTATGACTGGCTGTTGTTCCTTACGGACGACGGCATTGGCGAGTTCGCCCATGCCTTGCTGCTGGCCCCGCGTGGAACCCGGAAGGCCGTTCGGGAGGCGTTTGTCGGCAGCTATGGCCAAGGGCCAAGGCGAAACGTGTTCACGAAGGTGCAGATGTCGCTCGACGCCGATCTGGCCCTACAGGATTACTTCCGACGGAACATACGCAAAATAGACAAGTGGTTCAACGTAGTGTCTCCCCGGGGCCGGCGATTGGTTGCGTTGAGACGGGAGCTCAAGACTCTCGCCGCGAAAGATTGGGAGAAGCTGAGGTGACGGCCGGCAGGAGCGTCAACTCCCAGAGCGTTCATTGGTGTACGCCGAAAAAATACGTCGACGCGGTGAGTGCGGTGTTCGGGGGCAAGGTCGATCTCGATCCTTGCTCCAATCGTTGGTCGATCGTCGACGCGGTGAAGTGCTATCAGCTACCCGAGGAGGACGGCCTCGTCAAATCTTGGGATTATCCGACGATTTACGTCAATCCGCCCTACGGCGCGGACAAACAGAGGCGGACCACCATTCGGAACTGGCTGTACAGGTGCGCACAGGCCCATGAGGATCATGGATCGGACGTCTTGGCACTCGTGCCGGTCGCGACCAACACGCGGCACTGGAAGGATTTCGTTTGGGGCAAGGCGGCGATGGCGTGTTTCCTCTACGACACCCGGCTTCGTTTTCTAGTCGAAGGCAGGCCCAGCGCCAAAGGTGCACCGATGTCCTGCGCCATGATTTTCTGGAGCACAAGGCCCGCCGCTTTCGAGAGGGTGTTCAGGGCGTTTGGCGCGGTTGTGGACCTGCGCTCGCTGCAGCGCATCGCACGGGATGCAGAGTTTTCCGGTCAGCGTGTATTGGAGGGGTTGAGTGGACGGGCTGCCATCGGGTGAGTCTCCATGAAGCCCAGGCGATCCGGCACCGCATGGTACGGTTCGGCTTGAAGGGTCTGCGAGGTGCTGGACGGTCGGAAGCTGGATGCCCGTGTTGATGCGGTCGAGTCCGTATCGGAGAACGGCTTGCTGGCGATCGGAGAGACGGGATGAACAGCGGCTATCTCGACAAGATCACACATGCGGACTGCCGAGAGCACCTTGGTCGTCTCGATGACGACAGCATCGAACTGCTGCTATCGGACATTCCGTACGGAATAGCCTTGGACGACTGGGACGTGCTGCACAGCAATCAGAACTCCGCGCTGCTGGGCGAGTCGCCGGCGCAACGGGGAAACCGGCGTTCAAGCGGCGAGGCAAGCCGATCAGCGGCACCATCGCGGACAACGTCCTGGAACACGGCGTCGGCGCCATCAACGTCGACCGCTGCGGCTACCACGGCGTTGGTGCAACCAACGTCCTCGAGTTCGCGTTCGCCAAAGACGAGAGCCGGCTTCACGAGGCCCAGAAGCCGCTCGGCCTAATCTCGTGCCTGATAGACTTGACGACCCAGGAAGGGCAAACCGTGCTCGATCCGTTTGCCGGAAGCGGCACGACCGCGGTTGCGGCGAAGCAACTCAACCGGCGGTTCATTGGGTTCGAGGCCGTGGGCGAGTTCCACGAAGCGGCATGTCGACGACTGCGGAGTGAACGCGTTGGGAGCGGTTCCTCGCCGTCATCGCAAGCATCGTTGATCTGACACGCCGCCTTTAGGAGTTGCCGACGAGATCAACCGCCAAGGCAATGCTGCGCCCATCAAGCCGGTGTATCCGCCGGTTGGTTCGGTTGATCGAGGCAGCGCAATGAAACTGGACGACTACGCCATTCGCATCGAGCCGCTTCCCCGCGACGAAGGCGGCGGCTTTCTGGTGACCGTTCCCGACCTGCTCGGCTGCGTGGCCGATGGAGAGACCATCGACGCCGCCATTGCCGAAGCGCACGACGCCTTCAAGGCGTGGGCAGCGGCGGAACAGGAGGACAAGGGCGCGTTGCCGGCGCCCAAGACCTACAGCGGCCAGTTCGTGCAGCGCATTCCCAAGAGCCTGCACCGGCGGCTGGCGGCACGTGCCGCAGCGGAAGGCGTGAGCTTGAACCAGTTGGCAGCGACCTATCTCGCCCACGGGCTGCGGCACCTAGCCGACGAGTAGGCACACCACCGATACCCAAGGCCGCTCTTCCGTGGTCATGACGTCCTCTATCCACTGCAAGTAGTCGCCGAAGATTCCGTCGATCTCGCTCTCGGCGGATTTCCGGCGCGCTTCCTTGAGCGGTTCGGCGAGCGCGGAGCGGTCGAGACGCTGGTCGAGTTGGCGCAGCCGGCGGTTCTTCAAGCCGTCCAGCGCGGCAACTGCCCCGTTCAGTTTGTCGTTGATGGCGTCCTCGAACTCGTTGCGCCGTTTGGCGAACCAGGCGTTCGCGGCCTGCACGGCCGCGGGCAGCAGACGCTCCAAGGCGGGAATGTCCACGGATTCCTGACGATTGGGCAGGGGGCGATCGCCAAGGCCGATGCGCCGTCGCAGCGTCTCGAACGGCTGCGGCGCGGCGAACCCGCTCGGTTCGTGGCGGATCGCAATCCATTCGTGCAGCAGCGGATGGCCGCGGCGGTTGGGCACGAGGCCGGCGAACACGAACGCCGTCTCGGTTGGCGCAAGGCCGGGAATGCCAGCCAGCACCGGCGCTTCGTGGCGGCCGAAGGCGGCGGCCGTGCGGTCGTTCAGCCATTCCACCACCGGATGCAAGCGCCACAGATAGTGTTCCCGCGGCCACGCGCGTTCGTCGCGGCGGCTCTCGGCGATGGCGTCCGCCATGCGGTTTCTCGCCGTGGTGAGGACGAAGCGCCAGTGCTCCGGCGCGGCTTCGGAAGGTTGCTGGGCGAAGCGGTGGCGCAGGTCTTCGGGCGCGTCGAGGGTGAGCGTCTTGGCGGTGGCGTCGATCTCGAATCCGAGGTCGGCGTTCTTGTCGCGCAGCCGGTGCAAGGCGGCTTCGCAGTAGGCGAGATCGTCGGCGTAGAGAGATGGCGGCGGCGCCGGCTCGATCAAGTGAGAGACAGGCGGGTCGCCGCTGGTGAACAGCGCGAGCAGGCTGTCGCCTTCGTTCTCGGCGGGCGTCAAGGTTGCATCGAAGGCGGCGGCCGGCGTCCCCGCAGCGATGGTGCGGGTCGTTATACCCTCTTCTTCCTCGACGTCGTGGACGTTCATGAACGCGGAGGGGTCGCCGATGTTTCGGTACGCCTGCTCGTCCTTCGCCTTGAGCACCTCGAGCACGCGCACGTCGCCGCGAATCACCGCGTTGTTGCTGCGCGTGGTGAGATAGACGATCTGCGGCGTTCGCTCCTGGCCGTAGCGGTCCACGCGCCCGTTGCGCTGCGCGAACACCATCAGCGACCACGGCATGTCGAAGTGGATAAGGCGATGGCAGTGGTAGTGCAGGTTGATGCCTTCGGAGGCGACATCGGAGCACAGCAGCAGGCGCACCGGCTTGGCTGCGTTGCCGAAGTCCTCCACCACGCGCTGCTGTTCGAGGTCGCTCATGCCGCCGTGCAGGATCTCAATCTGGTTCTCGCGCAGCTGAAGATCCCGCCGCAGGTTGTCGGCCAGCCAGTTCAGCGTTTCGATGCGCTCGGTGAAGATCGCCAAGCGGTCTTCGGCGTTGGTTGGCCGCCAGCGCAGCGGTTCGTCCGCATCAGTGCCGCTGCGGAGTGCGGCCAGCAGGCCTTGGTACTTGGCGAAGTCCGCTGGGCCGACGGCGCGGAGTTTCTCGCGCAGCGCTTGCAGCGTGCGCACTTCGGCGGCGATCTGCGCGTTGGCATCGTTGGCACGTTCTCGCTCTCGGCGGCGCAAGCGCTGGTCGACGGTGGCCGCGCAGGCGGCGGGCGAAGAGAACAGCGCCTTCTCCAACGTCACTGCGAAGAGATCGCGGGGCGAAGAATGCGGCCTTTCGCCCGCCACTCTCTTCTTGCGAGGGGCAAGCCCCTCGCGCTCCCCCGCTGAGGGCTCTTTCTTGCGAGGGGCAAGCCCCTCGCGCTCCCCCGCTGAGGGCTCTTTCTTGCGAGGGGCAAGCCCCTCGCGCTCCCCCGCTGAGGGCTCCACCGCCATCAGCGCCTCGTATGCCGCTTCCTCCGGTTCCGAGGCGGGAAACTCGCGGCTGTAAGTGCGCCGATCTTGAAAGGCGCCTTCCACTTCGTGCTGTATGTCTTTCTTGAAACGGCGGATCACCAGCCCCTTGTCGCGGAAGTCCTCGGCCTCGTAGTCGTCCTGGTCCGCAATCGCGGTGGCATCCAGCATGTTCACCAAGCTGGCGAAGCTTCGGGCCCGGCCGTCGTGGGGCGTGGCGGAGAGCATGATGAGCGTGTCCGAGCGGCGCGAGAGCAGTTTCGCCAAGCGGCTGCGCAGCGAGGCGGTGCCGCGATCCGCGACGTTGTGCGCTTCGTCGATGACGATGATGTCCCAATAGGCGTTCTCCAAATAGGTGCGGTACTCCGCGTCCTGCTTCAGCGTGTCGATGGAGATGATGGTCTTGTCGTAGTAGTGGAACGGGTTGTGGTTGCCGGGAATGTTGCGCCGCACGCGCTGAATGCCAGAGGAATCGAGGCGCGTGAGGCCGATGGTGAAGCGGTTCCAGAACTCTTTCTGGAACTGCGCGAGCATGCTTTTCACCGCCAGTACCAGAATGCGCCGGCCACGGCCGCGGGCGATGAGTTCGCTCACCAGAATGCCCGCTTCCAGCGTCTTGCCGAGGCCCACGGCGTCCGCGACGAGGATGCGCTGGCGCGGCTGCCGGAGCGCCTGCCTGGCGGGTTCGAGTTGGTACGGCACCAGATCCATGGCCGCGCCGTGGCCCACATGGATGTGCTCGTCGTTGGCCACCACTTGGCGCAGGCGGCTTTCCATGTAGAGCAGGCTGTCCGCGAAGGCCGGGGAGCGATCCGCCACCAGCCGGGTGTTCTCCGGTTCCAGCACCTCGATGCGTTCGAGTTCGCTCAAGAACACGGCTTGCCGATCGCGCACGATTTCGGAGACGCCAGTGCAGGCGAGTTGATAGTTCCCGCCGCTGGTCATGTCCACGCGCCGCACCACCCACTCGGCGTCGCGCGCCACCACGCGAGCGCCGGGGGCGGGCGCGATGGGCTGGCGGCGGCGTTGGGCTGGCGTGGTCAACGGGCTGCGGTTTCGTGGCGTGCGGTGCGGCAGTTTGACACTTTCGGAAGTCAGCGTACAGTATTCCTGTACGCAACAACCTAGGGAAGTCACTGATGCTCCACGAGACAAGCTACACCCAGGCGCGGCAGAACTTGGCCGCCCTGCTGGACCAAGTGACGGAAACCCGCGAACCGGTGCTGATCCAGCGACGTGGCCGGGAGGCCGTCGCGCTGATCGCCGCCGATGAACTCGCTGGCTGGCTGGAGACCGCCCACCTGCTGCGGTCGCCAGAGAACGCGCGCCGGCTGCTCGCCGCCAGCGACCGGGCCGAGGCCGGGCTGGGCGAGACGCTGAGCCCGGAAGACCTGCGGGCCCGGTTCGGTTTGCTGCGACGATGACCAGCGCCCGCCGGCAGGCGGTGATGGACGCGCACTTCCTTGAAGACTTGGGGCATTGGACCCGGACGGATCGCCGCCGGGCGCTGAGGACGCTCAATCTCGTGGAAACAGTGCTCCGCGATCCGTGGAGCGGCCCGGGGAAACCGCAGGCACTGCGTGGACAACTGAGCGGCAAGTGGTCTCGACGCATCGACCAAGAGCACCGCTTGGTCTACCGAGTGGAGGGGAACCGCGTGTTCTTCCTCGTGGCGCGCTACCACTACTGACGGGTATGTGCGCCAACCCTCGTGCTAATACATCTCGGTCGGCGAGGTGATCGGGCGGTCCTTCCGCCACCACCGCCACCAGGAGGTGCTGCGCTTCCTGCGCGAGGTGAACAAGGCGGTGCCGCCGCGTTTAGCCCGCGCGCAAGCGCGCGCCCCGCATCTTCTCCTGCTGTTCGTAGATGCTGCCTCCGTCCACGCGGGGCAGGCTGAGGCGCACGGGCAGATCGCGCATGCGCGGCGTCAAGGTCGGCTCGCCGCGCACCATCCGCGCATTCCACTCCTCGAAGGGCTCGGTGGGAATGAGCGGCCACGCGTCGGCGGCGCAAAAGCCGATGAAGAACAGGCGGCGCGGCTTGTCCGATCGATTCGGCTTGGAGCCGTGCAGCGTGCGCACGTGATGCAGCGTCACGCCGCCGGCCTTCACCGTCACCGGCACCGCGCCGTCCGCGCGAAACGCCGGATCGGTGATGCCGCCGACGAAGCGGCCGTCCTGGTGGTGATCCCACGTCTTGCCTTTGTGGCTGCCGGGAACCACCAGCAACGCCCCGTTCTCCTCCGTCATGTCCGATAGGGCGATTCCCACTTCGAGCAGATCGTCGTTGGTGTGCGGGTAGAACGCCCAATCCTGGTGCCACTCCACTGCGGAACCATGACCGGGGTTCTTCATGTTTAGTTTGTTGTTGTGGAAGCGCAAGTTGGGGCCCAGCAAGCATGTCACGATGTCCAGGATGCGGTCGTGGCGGGCGTATTTGGCATAGACCGGGTGCTTGCTCACCGGATGCTTGAGACGGCGCAGGCTCGGCGCCGCCGCGCTGTGTTCGGGCTCCAAGTCAAACGTCTCGTTGTTCGCATTGACGCTCCGCGACGCGTCGATGAACTGGTCGGTGACGCGCCGCAGTTCCTCCAGCTCGTCCGCGGTCAGGACGTCCTCAACCGCCAAATAGCCCTTCGTCTTGAAGGCGTGGATTTGATCGGCGTTGAGCATCCGTCAATCCACCTCGCCTCTCCCAAGCCCCGCGGCTTCCACCACCTCGAACCCGGCGATGTTGCGCTGCTCGTCGCTGAACGCCACGCCCACCAAGTGGACCGGGCCGCCCAAACCGCGGTACTTGTCGGCGTAGCGCCGCCGCTCGGCTTGGGCGATAGCCGCCCTGGCGCTTGCGCCGGTCTTGAACTCGAACACGCACACGCCGCCGTCGTGACGCACGGCCATGTCCGAGCGTCCGTGGCTAGTGCTCTCCTCCGCCACCACCTCCAGGCCAGCGGCGGTGAAGTGCGAATAGAAGACGCTGGCGCAGAAGCCCTCGTAGCGCGCGATGTCGTTCTTCGCGTGCCACTGGTGGGGAATGCTCGCGAAAAACGCGCGGAACAGCTGTTCCATGCCGGCGAAGTCATGGCTGGCGATCAGTTCTCGCAGGCGCGAGCTGGCGGGCTGCGCGGAGATGTCCGGTGCGATGATCGCGAGCAGGCTCGTGTTCAAGCCGCTGCGCACCTCCAAGTTCGGATAGCCGAGCCGGTAGACCCTATTGTTGCAGGTTTTTGCCGAACTATGTGGCGAGGGCGGCAAGGTATTCGGACATGACGGTTTCCGCCTTGTCGTCGCTCATGATGGAAAGGACGGGTTTTCCGGCGCGGTTGAGGAATCGGCCGGCGCGAAGCAGGAAGTCGTTGCGCATCGTTCGCAATTGGGCGAAGGCCCAGAGCGGGGAGCGTTTGGCGGTGGTGCTCCGGAGAGGCGCTCGGGTGGCCATTTGGAGTTCGCGGCCGAGGTTGTGGGCGAGCACGGCGGCGAGGGAGAAGAGCCGGTTGGCGGCTTCCTTGCGGCTGGGCGCGTAGCCGAGTCCGCATTGGGACTTGAGTTCGGCGAACGTCGCCTCCTGGGTGCCGCGGCCTTCGTGGAACAGCGCGACGGCGCGGGCGCGGACGCGCTTGTTGGTGACGACGGCCTTGAACTCGAAGCCGTGCTCGCGGGGCTCGAACAGGTCGAGTTGGAGAGGCTCCTTGCGGCGCGCCGGAACGCGGCGGCGGACGACGACCACGCGGCGGCGGCCATCCCAGCTGGCGGGCTTCCAGCGCGGCTCGAAGAACGCCAGGCCGGGGCCGGCGCGGCGCCAGAGGCGGCGGCCCTCGACCGCCGCCTTGAGGTCGGCGAAGCGGGCGAACGGCACGGACACCGAGTAGTCGACGCCGCGCCGCTCCAGCTCGTCCAGCAGCCCGCCGTCGAAGAACGCCGAGTCCATGCGCGTCTCCAGGCGGGCGCGCGGCAGCGCGGCGCGCAGCCGCTCCATGCTTTCGCCAATGAAATCAACAGCTCCCGTGGAGTCCGCCACGTTGCCCGGCCGATGCAGCAGGTCGAGCGTTTGGCCAGTCTGCGCCACGGTGGCGAACAGCGGCCAGTAGCTGCGCTCGCCCTTCCTGCCCGGGTTGTAGCCCACCGCCGAACCTTCCGCCAGCCGCCGCGTCGCCAGCACCGTGCCGTCGAAGTCCACCGTGACCCGCCGCGGCCCCAGCGCGCGCAGCCGCTCCAGCGCCATGTCCCGCGACAGCGCCCGCACCCGGTCGGCGCCGCGCGCGTCCACGTCCGACAGCGCCCGCGACACCGTCGACACGTCCGGCAGCCGCCGCAGACCGACCGCGCGCCGCACCGCCTCGTCGTTCCGGTAGCGCGCCATGTCGCGCAGCTCGCGGCAGCCGAGCAGCAGATGCACCACCAGCAGCAGCGTCACCACGTGCGGCGCGTAGGCGCGCCGTCCCGACTCGTGCCGAAAGCAGCCGCGCAGCCGCTCCTTCAGTTGGAGGCGCGAGAACAGGCGCTGGAACACCACCAGGCCGGCGTGCGACGTGAGGCTCTGGGGCTCGAACCGGATTTCCAGCGCGCTTGCGGTTTTGCCGCTGACTTCTTTCCTGATACGATTCACTTCGGCGGTCTCCTTCGATGTTTGTTCCACACAGCGACATCGTACCAAAGGAGACCGCTTTTTTCGTTCCCGAAAACAACAGGGCAATCGCTTCCGGGTCCCGCGGATGCCCGAAAGTCGGCCACCCGGACAACCTCACTGCCAGTGACCTTGACCGGCAACCACACCGCCCTCAAAGCCTACTAAGCAAATCACCGCATTTCTCCAACCTCGGGTGACCTCAAACTGCAACAATAGGGTAGAGGCTGCCCGCAATGCCCGGTTCTTCGCCGCGGATGGTCAGATAGCCGGTCTGGAACAGCAGCGCTTCGGTCTTCGCTTGGCGGGTGTCGGTGGCGACCAGATCGGCATCGCCCACCACCAGCCTGTCGAGCGCGGCCGGATCGACCTTGCGCTCGATCAGCATTCGCGGCAGAAACGCCGGCGTGCCGGTCTCGAACCAATACGGCTTGAACTCGCGGCTTTGCAGAAACAGGAGCATTCCGTAGGGGTTGTAAACGGTGTCTTCGCCGCGCCAGCTGTAGCCGTCGTACCAATCGCGCATCCGCTGCCGGTCCAAGCCCTCGAGCTCCGGCGCGAAAACCGTGTCCAGATCGTTGTCCGTGTAGCCGCAGATGGTGGCGAAGCGCTTGTCCAAAGTGATGTCGGTGAGGTTGTTCAAGTCCGAAAAAATGCTCACCTTGCTGAACTTGCTGACGCCGGTGAAAAAGCTGAACCGAATCAGCGCGTCGCAATCCTTCACCACGCCATAGAGCCCGCGCAGGAAGTCGCGGTTGCCGGCGGCGATGGCGGGTTCGCCGAACGCGGCGGTGATGGGGCGGTCGTACTCGTCCACCAGCACAACCACGGGTTGGCGCGTTTGGGCGTGGAGCGCGTTGACAAGGTCGGCAAGACGACGATGCGGCGTTGCGCTTTGCGGCGCCGCACCAATGCGCCGCTCCATCGCGGCCATTTGATCGGCGCAGTCCGCCGCCAAGGCGCCGGGCGCGCTGAAGTCGCCGGCCGCGAAGCTGAAACGCACCACCGGATAGCGCGTCTGCCAATCCCAGTTGTCGTGGATCGCAAGACCGCGAAACAACGGCTCGTTCGCCTCGAACAATTCCTTGAGCGTGTCCACCAGCAAGCTCTTGCCGAACCGCCGCGGCCGGGAGAGGAAGTAGTGCGTCCCCGCCGCGATCAGTCGTTGGATGTGTTCCGTCTTGTCGACGTAATAGCAGTCCTGTTCGCGAATGGTGCGGAAGGTCTGGATGCCGGTCGGCAGCTTGCTTCGCTTCATGCGTTCACCATATCCCGCTTGCGGGACGCGATCAAAACGACCGTGCGCGCAAGCGCCGGTCAGTGCCGTTCAGGGCGCACGGCCACCGATTTGATGAGCGCCTGCACGCGCACGCCGGTGGCGAGGCGCAACTCGTCCACCGAACGCCGCGTCAGCCGGGCGAGCAGCTTTTGCTCCCCGCAACGGACGCGCACCAGCACCGAGTCGCCTTGCTCGTGCAGCGCGTCGACCACGGCGTCGACGCGGTTGAGAATGCTGACGTTCCTCACGGGCCCGGTGGCAAGGCTCACGTCCCGCGCCGGAATCTGCAACAACACGACCGGCCCCAAGGCGGTGAGATCCCCCGGCGCGAAGAGCTTGGTGGCGCCGAACGCCAACTCCGAGAGCCGGTAGCGCGGATCGTATTGCCGAAAGTGGCAAGCGACCACCGCGCCGGCGTCTTCGCCGAGCAGCGGATTGTCGAAGGAAGTGGAGAACTCGGCCAGCGACGGCACCTCGACGATGCGCCCGTCCGCGGCCACCAACACGTGATCGGCGATGGCGAGCACCTCTTCTATGGAGTGCGAGACGTACACGATCGGCACCGCGTGCCGTCGGCAGAGTCGTTGCAGATACGGCGCGATCTCGCGCCGCGACTTGGCGTCCAACGCCGCCAGCGGCTCGTCGAACAGCCACAACTTGGCCGGCGTCAACAACGCGCGTCCGAGCGCCACGCGCTGACGCTGGCCGCCGGAAAGCTGCTGCGGGCGCAACGCCAGCAATGGCGCCAAGTCCAAAAACTCCACCACCTCTTCAAAGGCCAACCGCGTTCCCTCGCGCCGCCGGCCGGCGCGGGCGGCGAAGCGCAGGTTGGCGCGCGCGTCCCAGTGGGGAAAGAGCCGCGACTCTTGAAAGACGATGCCGACGGCGCGGGCGTGGGCGGGGAGCGACGCGCCCCGGTCGGCGCTTTGCCAGCGCTCGCCGCCCACTTCCACGTCCGCCGCCGCGGCCGGCTCGAAGCCGCCGAGCAGGCGCAGAAAGGTGGACTTGCCCGCTCCCGAGCGGCCCACCAGCGCCGCCACCCCGCGCAGATTCACATCCACCTCGGCGCGCAGCACGAAATCGCCGCGCACGACCTGCCCTTGCGCTCGGAGTTTCACGCCGGACGCAGCCAACGGTAGGTGCAGGTGAGCACCGCCAGCGCGAACACCAGCAAGCCGGCGGCGATGGCGTGGGCGCCGGCGTAGTCCAACATCTCCACGCGGTCGAAGAGCGCAATGGAGAGCACGCGCGTCTCGCCGGGAATGTTGCCGCCTATCATCAGCACGATGCCGAACTCGCCAACCGTGTGCGCGAAGCCGAGCACGCCCGCCGCCAGCAACGCCTTGCCGTGCAGTGGCAGCACCAAGCGCAGGAAGCGCGCGCGCGGCGACGCGCCGAGACTGGTTGCGGCCTCAAGAAGGTCGGGGTCCGTCGTGCGGAACGCCGCGGCGAGCGGTCCGGTGACGAACGGCAGCGAGTAAATCACCGAGCCGATCACCAGACCGGCGAAGGTGAACGCCAACGGCGCCCCCGCCACCGCTTGCGCCAACGCGCCAACCGGTCCCGAAGGCGCCAACGCAAGCAGCAAGTAGAAGCCGAGCACGGTGGGCGGCAGCACCAGCGGCAGCGCCGTCAACGCCTCCACCAACGCCCGCCACCGGGAGGTTGTGCGGGCGAGCCACCACGCAAGCGGCGGGCACAGCGCCAACAGCGCCGCGGTGGTGGCAAGGGCAAGCAGGCCGGTGACCCAGGCCGCTTCGGCGATGTCCGCGTCGAACGCCACCTTCAGCGGTAGCCGGCGGCGCGAATCCGTTCGCGGGCGCGCTCGCCGGCCAAGTACGCGAGGAACGCGCGCGCGCCCTCTTCGTCGCCGCCGCGCACCACCACCGCGACTTGCTCGATGGGTGCGTGGCGTGCTTCCGGCACCAACCAGTACCGCTCGGTGGCGACGTTCTCCGCCAAGATTTGCGCGAACGCCACGAACGCGCCGTCCACCGCGCCGCTCGCCGCGAAGTGGAACGCCTGCGCCACGTTCATGGCCACCACGCGCCGCGGCTCGACGGCCAGATCCGCAAGCACCTCGGCGGCCGCGCGCCCGTACGGCGCCGCGTCCGGGTTCGCAATGGCGATCCGCGTTTGGCTGGTCGGCCACTGCGGCCCCGGCGCGCCGCGGTTCACCAGCAACGCAAGACGTCCCTTGGCGTACAGCAGCGGCGCGGTCGCCAAACCGCGTTCCAGCAACGCCTGCGGGCGCACTCGGTCGGCGGAGAGGAACACGTCGAAGGGCCGCCCCTGCGTGATCTGCGCGTGCAACAGGCCGGACGAGCCATACGCCGGCGCCAAGGCGCGGGGATAGGCGCGCGCCACCGCGTCGAACGCGGCGCGAAAATTCGCGGCCACGGCAACGCGCAATGCGTTGTTCGCACTCTCGGCCGAAGCCGCAGCGGGCACGGCGCCGGCGATCGCGCACCCGGTCGCCAGCGCGACGATGCGGCCGCTGATGCGGGCGCCAAGGCGCGGGCGCGACTGTAGCCTACGTGCCATCGGCGGTATCCTAGCCGAACGCAAGCGGAAGAACGGAAGACGAGATTTGGCAGCCACGCACCCTATGGAAATGGAAGACGCTTCCGCGGATTGGGAGCAAGAGCAGCGGGAGTGGATCGAAGCGCTTGCCGGCGTGCTCGACGAGCGTGGCGGCGAGAGCGCCAAAGCGCTGCTGGCGCGCCTGCAGCGCGAGCTTTCGCAACACGGCGTGGTGCTTACGGACGCGGCCCTCAACACGCCCTACAAGAACACCATTCCGCTCGCCGAGCAGCCCGCCTATCCGGGCGACATCGACTTGGAAGCCCGTATCGAGAACATCCTGCGCTGGAACGCCGCGGCGATGGTGCTGCAAGCGTACGACAGCGGCTCGGGCGTTGGCGGCCACATCGCCACCTACCTCTCGGCTTCCACCATGATGGAAGTGGGCCTCAACCACGTGTTCCGCGCGCCCAGCGACGGCTACGGCGGCGACCAGGTGCATTTCCAAGCCCACACCTCGCCGGGCGTGTACGCGCGGGCGTTCTTGGAGGGGCGCCTCACCGAGATCCAACTCGCCAACTTTCGCCGCGAACTCGGCGCCGGCGGAGGCCTGCCGTCCTATCCGCATCCGCGGCGCCTGCCGTGGTTCTGGCAAATGCCGTGCGCGAGCATGGGGCTCTCCACGCCAAGCGCCATCTACCAAGCGCGTTTCGTCAAATACCTGGAGCATCGGGGGCTCAAGCCGAAAAACGGCGGCAAGATTTGGGCGTTCATCGGCGACGGGGAATCCGACGAACCGGAAGTGCTCGGCACCATCAACATTGCCGCCCGGGAACAGTTGGACAACGTGGTCCTGGTGGTGAATTGCAACCTGCAACGGTTGGACGGCCCGGTGCGCGGCAACGGCAAGATCATCCAAGAACTCGAACGCGCCTTTCGCGGCGCGGACTGGCACGTCGTCAAAGTGATCTGGGGCAGCGGCTGGGACATCCTGCTGGAGCGCGACGTGGACGGCATCCTGCAAGCCCGAATGGAACAAGCCGTGGACGGCGACTACCAGATGTACACCGTCTCGCCGGGCGATGTGGTGCGCGAACACTGGGTGGAGGACAATCCCGCTCTCAAAGATCTGATGAGCGCCCTCACCGACGAGGAGATTCGCTCCATCAAGCGCGGCGGCCACGACCACAAGAAAATATACGCGGCCTTCAAGGAGGCGCAGGAAGTAACCGGCAAGCCTTGCGTGCTGTTGCTGAAGACCGTGAAGGGCTACGGCTTGGGGCCATCCGTGGAAGGCCGCAACACCGTGCATCAAAAGAAGTACCTGCGCCCGGACGAGCGCGTGGAACTGGCCGAGCGGCTGCGCATTCCGCTCGCCCAAGAGGAAATCGAGCGCGCCGCCTTCTACCGGCCGCCGGACGACAGCGACGAAGTGCGCTACCTGCAAACTCGCAGGGCAGCGCTCGGCGGCCCGCTTCCGGCGCGCCAAGTGTTCTGCCCCAAACTCGCGCCGCCACCCCTCGGGTTGTTCCAAGACATGCTGGACGGCACCGGCGAACGGGCGGTTTCCACCACGATGGCGATGGTGCGCATGTTGCAAAAGCTGCTGCGCGACAAGAAGATCGGCCGCTACGTTGTGCCCATCGTGCCGGACGAGGCGCGCACCTTCGGCATGGACGGTCTGTTCCCCCAGGCCGGCATTTACTCGCCGGCCGGTCAACACTACAAGCCGGTGGACGCCGGCACCATCGCCCCGTATCGGGAGGCCGAGGACGGTCAGATTCTGCAAGAGGGCATCTGCGAGACCGGCGCGATGGCGTCGTTCCTGGCGGCCGGCACCGCCTACGCCAACCACGGCCTGCCGATGGTGCCCTTCTACATCTTTTACTCGATGTTTGGCTTCCAGCGCGTGGGGGACATGATCTGGGCCTGCGCCGACATGATGTGCAAGGGTTTCCTCCTCGGCGGCACGTCCGGACGCACGACCCTCAATGGCGAGGGCGTGCAGCATCAAGACGGCCACTCGCACATCGTCGCCGCCACCGTGCCGAACCTCGTCAGCTACGATCCCGCCTTTGCCTTCGAACTCGCGGTCATCGTCCACGACGGGATACGACGCATGTATTTCGAGCGCGAGGATGTCTTCTACTACCTAACGCTCACCAACCAAAACCACCTGATGCCGGCAATGCCGCCAGACGCCGCCCTTGGCATCGTGCGCGGCATGTACGCCCTCCATCGAGAGGCCGGCGCCAGTGTCAATCTGCTCGGCAGCGGCGCGATCATGGCCGAGGTGCTGGCCGCCGCGGAGGTGTTGCGCGGCATGGGCAAGCGCGTGAACGTGTGGAGCGTCACCAGCTACACGGAACTCGCCCGGCAAGGCGTCGCCGCCGAACGCGCCCAAATGCTCGCCGCCGGCGACTGCGAAGAGCGGCCGCATGTGGAAACGCTGCTTGCGGACGAAGAAGGCGTCTTCGTCGCCGCCTCGGATTACATGAAGGCGCTTCCCCTGTCCATCGCCCGCTGGTTTCCCGGCGCGTACGCGGTGCTCGGCACCGACGGTTTCGGCCTTTCGGAATCCCGGGAAATCCTGCGGCGGCACTTCGAGGTGTCAAAAGACTGGATCGTGTTCGCCGCGTTGTCCACGTTGGCGCAGGCGAACAAGGGCCGGGTAGCGGAGGTGCGCGCCCATGCCGAGCAAGCCGGCTTGGACACGGCCAAGGCGATGCCGGATTGATGCGCCCGCGCGCTGCGCCTCCGCCCTGTCTACGCGAGCCAACGCCGCTTACGCGGGGAAGAGCTGGGCGCCGCCGTCGATGCGCAGCACTTGGCCGGTGATGTACGAGGAATCCGGCGTCACCAGGAACTCCACCGCGCGCGCCACCTCCTCGGGCCAGCCGTAGCGCGTCAAAGCGCCTTCGCGCACCTTGCGTTCCTCGCGCGTCGGCCGGCTGGCGACGAAGCGAGCGGTGATGATCTCGCCCGGCGCGATCACGTTGGCGTACACGCCGCGCGGGCGCAACTGCGCCGCCAAGCAGCGCGTGTATTCGTGAACCGCCGCCTTGGCGGCGCCGTAGATCACCTCCGACCGATGCCCGCCCAAGCCGGCGATGCTGCCGATGGTGACAATCCACCCGCTGCCCCGCTCCATCATCTCCGGGGCGACTTCGCGGCAGGCGAGGATGCAGGTGATCAGATTGCGGTCGAGCACCGTGCGCACGTCCGCCACGGACACTTCCACCGCGTCGTTCACCGCCGGCTTGCCGGCCTTCTCGCCCATCGCCCCCTGACTGCCGATGTCGCCGCCGGCGTTGTTGATCAGGATGTCGATGCGGCCAAAGCGCTGGCGAATGGCGGCGCACAACTCGCGCACCGTGTTCTCCGACGTGAGATCGCCATGCACCGCCAACACCTCGGCGTCGTGCGCCTCCGCAATGGCGCTTGCCACGGCTTGCAAGGAGTCCGCCTCGTTGAACGCCCGCGTGGAGTGCGGCGCGGTGCCGTGGATGGCCACCTTGGCGCCGAGGGCCGCCAAATGATCGGCCACCACCCGACCGATGCCCCGGGACGATCCCGTCACCCAAGCGACCTTGCCGGCAAGGCGCTTCTGCGTGCGCGGTGCGCTCATTCGATGTCCAACCGAAGGTTCCGCTGATCAAATGCCGATCGCGCGGCGTTGGTAGTTGTGCAGCACATCGCGGCGGTTGGCGTCGTTCCACGGGACGGGGGTTTCTGCCAAGGGCTGGTAGACATACGGCTTCTCCGCTGGAAAGCGCTGGCGGCGGGCGTCCACCGCCAGCGGGATGATGCGGCTGCTGCTGCGGATGTGGTCGTCGTCGTAGGGCGCCGGCGCCCAGCCTTTCACGCCGGCCACGGAGGAGCGGCGGTGGAAACCAAACACGAACGTGGCGCGCGGCGTCGCCGAGGTGTTGGGGAACGAGCCGTGCACCACTTGGCGGTTGCAGATGGCCACATCGCCTGGTTCGCAGAGCATGGGCACCGCGCCGGGCAAGCGGTCCGAACCGCTGTCCGCGCGCATCGTCTTGATGTCCGCCTTGCCGCCCGTGTGCGTTCCCGGCACCACCCACAAAGCGTTCTCCGGCGTGGTCGGGTACAGGTTCACCATGAAGTTGAAGCCGTGGGTGCCGGCGTCCAGGGCCGGGTTGTTCCAGTGCGTGGTGCCGTCCTGATGCCACGACACCGCGGCGCCGAGACGCGCCTGCTTGATCCAGATCACTTCGTTGAAGGGCGTGAAGTCCGGCCCGTTCACCGCCTCCGTCAGCGCCAGCAGGCGCGGGTGGCCGTAGATGCGAAGGGCGCTGTCCAAGAACTGCAAAATCCCGCCGATTTGCAGCAACACCTCGCGCGGGGCGTCCGCCGGGCGCGGCGGTTCGCGCATCTTGGTTTGGTAGCGCCCGCCGGACACGTCGGTGGCGCCGTAGGGGTCCGTGAGCGGCGCCGCGAAGCGAAACAGCTTGCGCTGCGCTGCGTCGCCAATGGCCGGCCGACCGCAAGCGTCCGTCGGCGCCCCGCCCGCGCGCGGCGCGCGGGCGCACAGCGCGTGGAACTCGCGCCGAAGTTCGTCCATCTCCGCCGCGGCCAGCGCGTTCTTCAAGATGTAGAAGCCGGTGCGCCAATAGGCGTCGAGTATGTCCCCGTCCACGCGCCCCTCCGCATTGACGTTGAGCGGTCCGCGGTTGCCGAGGCGCTCAGCGGCGCGTTTGGCGGGCGCGAAGTGGTCTTCCATCGCTTGGCCTGGGTCTTTCAGTCCGCTAGCCCGCGGTGCGCTGCTTTGTCGCACGGGCGGCTTCGATGCGGCGTTTCATGCGGTGAATTGTCAGGCGTTCCCGCGCATCCTTCGGCACCGGCGAGGCGAGATGCCGAATGCGGGTGTAGTCGCCGGACTCCATCGCCAAGCGCACGCCAACGGTGGTCTTCGGCCCGGAGTAGGAACCGATCTCGATGAGGCCCGACGAGAAGTAGCCCATGCGCTGCAGCAGCTTGTCCGAAGCGCCGCGCAGCACCTCCGGGTCGATGGCGAGTTGCCAATTCTCCTGCTGGCGCAGCCACGGCTTCACGTTCGAGTTGGTCATGATGTAGCGCCACTCGTCGGTGTGGTTGACGCCGGTGCCGTGCAGCAGGCGCCCGTCCATCAGCATCACCGTGCCGCCCTTGGCCTCCACGTTCACCGCCGGCGGCAGCGGCCCCACCTCCTGGCCGGGGGGAACTTGCGACACCAGGCGGTGGCTGGTGGGAATGACCAGCGTGCCGCCGTTGACTTCGTTCACGTCCTGCATGATGTAGACGGTGTTCACCAGAATGGGCGCGTGCGGCGTTTGAATCGGGTGGATGGCGCCGGAATCCTGATGCAGAACTTGCGGATGGCTGCCGGGGCGGGCGATGTTGGACGCGAACGAGTAGGCGTAGTGGCCGCGGCCGAGCAGTTCGTTGTTGAGTTGCTCGATGAGCGGCCCGCCTTGCACCCACTCGGGGTTGAACTCAATGCACTTGGCGAAGCAGTCGCCCTTGTTCACCAGCGTCCACATGATGTGGAAGTGCGGCGTCATGTCCGCCAGGCCGCACTCCCGCTCGGCGCGTGCCTGCTCGTCCAGCCGAGCACGCATGTACGAGCGTTGGTGTTCGCTCATGGCGTCCTCAATGAGGCAGAAGCCGTACTTGCGCAGATCGTGCCGGGCTTGGTTGATGTCCTTGGTTTCCCGCGGCAAGTCGTTGAACTGTCTCCAATAGTTGTGCTTTCTCGGCACCGTGGTGTCGTAGTACGGCGTGCCGTTCAAGCCGCCGCCCTCGGCGCTGCGGCCGGCATCGAACAGCGGGCAGCGAAAGCGCCTCTTGAGGGTGCCGTTGGCGCGCAGGGCCGGCGCGCTGTTGCCCCCGCCCGGCGGTTTCAGCCACGGGTTGTTCTTGTGCATCGAGCGGAACGGCTCGCCGGAAGCGAACCAGCGCGCGTCTCGCAACTGCGCTTCGGGCGCGGAGCGCGCGGCCACGTTCTCCGGCAGGAACTCGGATGGCACGGCGGCTGCGCGCGCGTCCGGGGGCGTTGGGGGCATGTGTTGGCTTACCATTTGCCAGCGGTGCGCCAAGCATAAACCAACCCGGCGGCGCGTTCGTTTCGTCGTCATTGGTCGAAGGAGGAGGACGAAAGTGTCGAAAGTGTCGAGACAGCCCAAGTTGCGCACGGTGGCGTTGGCACTGGCCTTGGCCGCGGTTGCCGGCCCCGCTTCGGTGGCGGCGGCGAACGACCAATCCTCCACGGCGCCGGCGTCGCCCAAGGAGTGGTCGGTTGGAGACCGCTTCCGGGATTGCGCCGCATGCCCTCAGATGGTGATTGTGCCAGCGGGTTCTTTCGCCATGGGTTCGAAGCGGGAAGAACTGCCCGCCGCGCCCCGTCACCAAGTGACGATAGCGTCGCCGCTCGCGGTGGGCGTTCACGAGGTGACTGTTGCCGAGTTCGGGCGCTTTGTGGACGAGACGGGCCACGCGACGGGCCACTCCTGTTGGTCGCGCGAGAACCACGAACCGGAATCGAGAATCGGCCGCGGCTGGCGCAATCCCGGCTTCCCGCAAGAGGCGTCGCATCCGGTGGTGTGCGTGAACTGGCACGACGCGCAGCGCTATGCAAGGTGGCTCTCCGAATTGACCGGCGAGCGCTACCGCCTGCCAAGCGAATCCGAATGGGAATACGTCGCGCGGGCCGGGATGCCGCGGTCTTGGCGGCACGAGACGCACCAATGCGCCTACGCCAACGGCTCGGACGCATCGGCGAACCAATTGGTCCCGTGGGAGGCGGTACAGTGCGACGACGGCTACGCGCACACCGCGCCGGTTGGCAGCTTCCCAGCGAATGCGTGGGGATTGCACGATGCGCTGGGGAACGCGGCCGAATGGACGCAGGACTGCTGGAACGAAAGCTACGCGGGAGCGCCAACCGACGGTCGAGCGTGGGAGCGTGGCGAGTGCGCGCGCCGCGTCCTCCGCGGTGGCGCGTACAGCTTTGTGCAAAGGGCGCTCCGCTTCGTCCACCGCGACGCCACCAACTCCGGCAACCGCGGCGACATCTACGGGTTCCGCGTGGTGCGGACGCTCACCCCATGATTCCGTCGATCTGATGTAGTGTGCCGCTGCCAAGACCCCGGCCGACGGACCTGCGCCCGCCGTGCGTTACCATGCCGTCGCGTCCGCGGGCGCCGCTCGCGAAGGGAACCTCATCGGAGTTCGCCATCCCGCTTCTGTTAGAAAAGGTCGCCACGTCGCTCGCGCTCCCCTTGGGCACCGTGTTGGTCTTGGGGATGGCGGCTTTGCTGGCGCTTGTTCGCAAGCGAAACCAGCTCGGCGGCACACTGCTCGCGGTGGCCTTGCTTTGGCTTTGGATGTGTTCCACGCCCTTCGCCAGCGTCTTGCTGATGGGACCGCTGATCGGCCAGTTCCCACCGCAGCGCGTCGATGAACTGCCCAGTGCGGACGCCATCGTGGTGCTCGGCGGTGCGGTGCTGCCGGTCACGGACTCGCGACCCTTCACGCACATCCACACCACCGCCGACCGCGCCTGGCACGCGGCGCGGTTGTTTCACGCCGGCAAAGCGCCGATCGTCGTGGCTTCGGGCGGCATGGTTTGGCCGGTGCCGGACACCACCAGCGCCGCCGCGTCCATGCGCGAACTGCTCGAAGCGCTTGGTGTTCCCAAGGCGGCGATGGTGTTGGAGGAGGAGAGCCGCAACACGCGGCAAAACGCCGTACACACCGCGCGCGTGGCTACGGAGCGCGGAATCGGGAACGTGTTGCTGGTCACGTCTCCTTGGCACATGCCACGCGCCATCGCGGCCTTCCGCGCCGCCGGGCTGCCGGCGACGCCCGCTTCTTCGGCCTACGCTCGGGGCCCGTTCGGCAGCGATCTGTTGGATTTTGTGCCTTCCACAACGGCGCTTTCCACGAACACGAAGGCGATGCGCGAACTGCTTGCCCAACTCGTGTATCGGTTGCGCGGCTGGGCCTGAAGAGCCGCGCTCAAGCCGCGCGCGCCGGCATGGTCGCGAGCTCGACCAGAGGCGCAGTTGCGGTACACTCCCCGCCCGAGAGGCGCTCGAACACAACCCGACACTGACGCAAAGGAGAGATGAGAGTGGCAGAAGCGGTGGATTTCAAAGCGATCGGCACCCGGCCGGTGCGCCCGGACGGCATTGACAAGGTGACTGGCCGAGCAGCCTTCGGCGCGGACTTGAACCTGCCGGGCATGCTTCACGGCAGGGTGTTGCGCAGCCCGCACGCGCACGCCCGCATCCGCAGCGTGGACGTGAGCGCCGCGCTCGCCGCCGACGGCGTGTTCGCGGCGGTGTCCGGCGCGGACTTCCCCTCGGAGCGACCGGACGACTTGGCGTGCAACGTCCTCGCCCGCGACAAGGCGCTCTATCACGGCCACGCGGTGGCGGCGGTGGCGGCGCGGACGCAGGCGCAGGCGGAAGCGGCGCTGGATCTCATCGAAGTGGACTACGAAATCCTGGATCCGGTGCTTTCGTTGGAAGACGCCATGGCGGAAGGTGCCACCTTGGTGAACGAGAACCAGCACACCAACGGCGACACCACGCAACCGGCGAGCAACATCGCCGCCACGCAGCGCTTTGCGCGCGGCGACATCGACAAGGGCTTTGCGGATGCGGACGTCGTCGTCGAGAGCGAGCACCGCGTGCCCACCGCCCACCAAGGCTACATCGAGCCGCACGCCTGCACCGCCACCGTGAACGCGGACGGCAAGGCGACCATCTGGTGTTGCACCCAAGGCCCCTTCGACGTGCGGTCGCTCACCGCCAGCGTGCTCGGCGAGAGCGTGGGCAACATCAAAGTGATCCCCTCCGAAATCGGCGGCGGCTTCGGCGGCAAGACGATCATCTACTTGGAGCCGTTGGCCGTGAAACTCTCGCAGCTTTCCGGCCGGCCGGTGAAGATGACGATGAGCCGCGAGGAGGTGTTCCGCGCCACCGGCCCCGCCTCCGCCACGTGGTGCAAGGTGAAGATCGGCGCCAAGAAAGACGGCACCTTCACCGCCGCTAGCGCTTGGCTGGCGTACGAGGCGGGCGCCTTCCCCGGCGCGCCCATCGGCCCCGGCTGCATGTCCGTGCTGGCGCCCTACGAGGTGCCGAATCTGGTCATCGAAGGCAACGACGTGCTGGTGACCAAGCCCAAGGTGTGCGCCTATCGCGCTCCGGGCGCGCCGCAATCCATGCACGCCATGGAAAGCGCCATCGACGAACTCGCTCGCAAGCTCTCGATGGACCCCATCGACCTGCGCCTCAAAAACGCCGCCGACGAAGGCACCCAGGCGCCGTACGGGCCCACGTTCCCGCCCATCGGCCTGAAGAAGTGCCTGCTGGCGGCCAAGGAGCATCCGAACTACGTGAAGCCCGTTCCCGAAGGCGCCGGGCGCGGCGTGGCGGTGGGCTTCTGGTTCAACATCGGCATGCAGTCGAGCGCGGAGGTGCGCATCGCCGAGGACGGCATGGTCACCGTGATGGAGGGCAGCCCGGACATCGGCGGCTCCCGCGCCGGCATGGCGTTGATGGCGGCGGAAACGCTGGGCGTGCCGTACGAGCAGATCAAAGCGCATGTGGGCGACACGGAAAGCACCGGCTTCTGCAACGTCACCGGCGGCAGCCGCACCACCTTCGCCACCGGCATGGCGGTGGTGCAGGCGTGCGAGGACATCATCGCCCAATGCAAACAGCGCGCCGCCCTGACGTGGGATTTGGACCCCGAGCAAGTGGATTGGGTGGACGGCGAAGCGGTGCCCAAGCCGGGCGTGAACGCGGACGTGAAGCCGCTGTCGCTGGCGGACATCGCCCGCGGCGCCGGGCGCACCGGCGGCCCGCTGCTCGGCCGCGCCAGCCTGAACGCTCAAGGCGCCGGCGCTTCGTTCTCCGTGAACTGGACGGACGCGCGCGTGGACACGGAGACCGGGCGCACCGACATCCTGGGCTTCACCGCCATCCAAGACGCCGGCCGCGCCATCCATCCGGCCTATGTGGAAGGCCAAATGCAAGGCGGCGCCGTGCAGGGCCTCGGCTGGGCGCTGAACGAGGAGTACATCTACGACGAGAGCGGCGTGATGGAGAACCCGGGGTTCCTCGACTACCGCGTGCCGGTGGCCTCGGACATGCCCATGATCGACACCCAGATCGTCGAAGAGCCCAACCCGTCGCATCCCTACGGCGTGCGCGGCGTGGGCGAGACGCCCATCGTGGCGCCGCTGGCCGCGCTCTCCAACGCCGTGCGCGACCAGCTCGGCTTCCGCATTGCCGACCTGCCGCTCTCGCCGCCGCGGGTGCTGGAGGCCATCGACGAACGCGCCGGATAGGCTGAGCGCCCGAACGCTGCCGTCGTTGGCGGCGGCGGTGTTGGCGTTCGCGCCCCAGCAAGCGCCGGCGGAACCGGCAGCCGCCCCGAACGGCATTGAGGAAGTCGTCGTCACCGGGTCGCGCATTCGGCACGACGTTGCCGACGCTCGCCATCTGGCCATCGGCGTTGACGCGGACGGCGCACAGCGCAGCGGCCTCACCGCGCTAGGCGACATTCTCGCCCGTCTGCCGGTTTCCGGCGCGGCGCTGAACACCCGCTTCAACAGCAGCGGCAACTTCGGCTTTCCCGCCGATGGCGGCGGCATCGGCGCCGGCGCATCGCACATCGACCTGCGGCATTTGGGCGCCAAGCGCGTCTTGGTGCTGGTGGACGGATTGCGCTGGATCCACGGCGCCTCCGGCAGCGGCGTGTCCGGCGCCGCGGATCTGAACACGTTGCCGGCGAGCGTCGTTGGGCGGGTGGAGGTGTCGCTGGAAGGCGCCTCGGCCATCTACGGTTCGGACGCCATCGCCGGCGTGGTGAACATCGTCACCGCCCGCGCCGCCGGGTTCTCGGCCAGCGTCTACGCCGGCGGCTACGAAAACGGCGGCGGCACGCGCACCGTGGAAGTGGCCTTCGGCGGCGAACGCGGCGCGACAACGGCTTCACTGCATGTCAGCTATGTGGACCAAAACCGGCTCGGCGCCGAGCACCACGAGCAAACGCGGTATCCCGCACCAGGCACAGGCAACCTGCACGGCAGCACCTTCACCCCGCAGGGCCGCGTGGTGTTCACCGATCCGAACACGGGCGTCGCCGTCAACTGCGCGCTGAACAACGGCGTGGTCGGCGCGCCGCGCTACGACCCCGCGGATCCGTGCGGCGCGAACGACGACTACCACCCCTGGAGCAACGCCGATCGGTTCAACTACGCGCCGTACAACTTAGTGGTCACGCCATCCACCCGCGCCGGCGTGTTCGGGCGCGTGGAACACCAACTCTCCGAGCGCACGCTGGCCTACGCGCGGGCGTTCCACAACCGCCGCCAATCGCTCAACCAAGCGGCGCCGGAACCCCTGTGGGCCGGCTCGCTGGCGGGGAGCGGCAGCCTCTTGGACCAAATCGTCATCGCCGCCGACCATCCCCACAACCCGTTCGGCTTCGACATCGGCGCTGGGGCTTGGGCGACGCGGCGGCCTTTGGAGAGCGGGCCGCGCGTCTTCGAGCAGGATGTGGCAACGCGCTATGTGGCGGCCGGGCTGCAAGGCACCGCGCACCTGCGGCGACGGACGCTCTATTGGGACGCGAACGTCGTTTGGTCGCGCAACGTGGCCCGTCAAACGAAGCATGGCGCCCACAATGCACGCAAAATGTTGCTCGCGGCCGGACCGCCCGACGCTTGCGCCGCCGTACCCGGCTGCGTGCCGCTCAATCTGCTCGGCGGCCAAGGGGCGGGCAACGGCACGATCACGCGGGAGATGTTGGGGTGGTTCGGGTTTGCGCAGCGCGACTACAGCGATCAAACATTGCGCGATTTCAGCTTCAATGTTGCCGGAGATTTGCTCGAGCTTCCCGCCGGCGCCTTGGCCTTTGCCGCCGGTTTCGAGCGGCGCGGGCAACGCGGCCGATTCGACCCGGATCCGGTGGTGGCGGCCGGCGACACCGCCGGGCTGCCGGCCGAGCCGACCGCCGGGGCGATTGACGCCACCGAGTGGTACGGCGAAGTGGATGTGCCGCTGCTCCGGGCGCGGGCCGGGGCCGAGTCGTTGCACTTCTCCGCGGCCATGCGCGGATTTCGCTACGACACGTTCGGCAGCGACGCCACCGGCCGCGCGGGACTGCGTTGGCGTCCCACCGCCGACCTGCTTGTGCGCGCCAGCTATGCGGAGGGGTTTCGCGCCCCCAACATCGGCGAGCTGTTCGGCGGCGCAACGCGCCTCGACGCGGCGATCGCCGATCCCTGCTCCAAGTTCGCCAGCCGTGGCGCTGGGCAAGCGCTCATCGACAACTGCGTGGCCGCCGGCGTGCCCGCGGACGGCAGCTACGCGCAACTCGGCGGTCAAGTGGCGGTGCGCACCGGCGGCAACGAGCGCTTGCAACCGGAGACCTCCCGCAGCACGACCGTCACCGCGGCCTGGCGCCCCGGCGCAATCCCCATCGACATGGTGGAGGACCTGCGGGTCGAGCTAACGCGCTACACCCATCGCATCGACGGCGCCATCACCGCATTCGACGCGCAGGCCGTGCTCGATGGCTGCTACCTGCGTGGTCAGCCGGTGTTCTGCGCCTTCGTTGACCGCAACGCCCAGGGACACATCAGCCGTTTCGACAACGCGCTGCTCAACGTCGGCGCGATAGAGACCAGCGGTTGGGATTTCGGCATCGCGGCGCGCGCCGCGGGCATCGCAACGGGCGTTTGGGAAATGCGCTGGCGCGGCACCTATCTTGCCGACTACACGGAACGGCTGAAAGACACCGCGGGCGCGGTGGTGGAAACGCGCCGGTTGGCGGGACGCACGCAAGCGGACCGCGGCAAGCCGCGCTGGAAGTCCTCGCTCACGGTGGATTGGGGCCGCGCCCCGTGGAGCGCCTCGTGGACCGTGCGCTACATCCACGCCATGACGGAGCGGTGCGCGAACTTCCTGGACGGCACCGCGGACAGCTTGACCAACCTCGGCCTGTGCTCGCTGCCAAACGCCGCCAACAACGCGCTGTCGCGCAATCGCCTACCAGCCACGACGTACCACGACGCAAGCGTGCGGTATTCGCTGGCGGCGCAAAGCGGCGAATGGGCCGTCACCGCCGGCGCGAACAACGTGCTCAACCGCGATCCGCCCACCAGCCGCAGCGCGACGCTGAACGGCTACGACGCCTCCACCTACGACATCCCCGGCGGACGCTTCGCGTACCTTCGCTTGGCGTTCGAGCGGGATTGAAGAAGAAGCGACTGTCCTGCGACGGTGCCGGCAAGTGTAAAGCGGCAACTCTGCTATGGTGCGCGCGCCGATTGGGAGTTCGGAGCGCAAGACCATGACGGATTACAAAGTGGCGGACATCGGTTTGGCCGAGTTCGGACGCCGCGAGATCGCGTTGGCGGAAGCGGAGATGCCGGCGTTGATGGCGTTGCGCCGCCGCTACGAGGGCGCGCGCCCGCTCGCCGGAGCGCGCGTGGTTGGCTGCATCCACATGACGGTGCAAACCGCCGTGCTTATCCGCACCCTCATGGCGTTGGGGGCACAGGTGCGTTGGTCTTCCTGCAACATTTTCTCCACCCAGGACCACGCCGCCGCGGCCATGGCGGCCGACGGCGTGCCGGTGTTCGCGTGGAAGGGCGAGACCGAGGCCGAGTACGACTGGTGCATCGAGCAGACCCTTCTCAAAGACGGCGAGCCCTGGGACGCCAACCTGCTGCTCGACGACGGCGGCGATCTGACGCGGATGATCCACCGGAAATACCCCGCCATGCTGGCCGGCGTCCACGGATTGAGCGAGGAAACCACCACCGGCGTCCACGGGCTGCTGGAAATGTTGGCGAAGGGCGATCTCAAGGTGCCCGCCATCAACGTGAACGACTCGGTGACGAAGTCCAAAAACGACAACCGCTATGGCTGTCGGCACAGCTTGAACGACGCCGTCAAGCGCGCCACGGACATGCTGCTCGCCGGCAAGCGCGCCTTGGTGATCGGCTACGGGGACGTGGGCAAGGGTTCCGCCGCAAGCCTTCGCCAAGAAAACATGATCGTGCGCGTGGTGGAAGTGGACCCCATCTGCGCCATGCAAGCCTGCATGGACGGCTACGAGGTGGTCTCGCCCTATGTGGACGGCAACAACACCGGCCAAATCGCCAATATCAATTGGCTGCTGCTTGGGCGCACCGATTTGGTCGTCACTTGCACCGGCAACACCAACGTGTGCGATTCGGCCATGCTGCGCACCCTCAAAGCGGGCGCCATCGTGTGCAACATCGGCCACTTCGACAACGAGATCGACACCGCATACATGCGCGCGCATTGGCGTTGGGAGGAGGTGAAACCCCAAGTGCATCAGGTGTTCCGCAGCGACGACCCGGCGAACTACCTCATCGTGCTTTCCGAAGGCCGGCTGGTGAATCTCGGCAACGCCATGGGCCATCCGTCGCGCGTGATGGACGGATCCTTCGCCAACCAAGTGCTAGCGCAGATGCACCTCTACGAGCAGCGCTGGGCCGACCAACCCCCGGATCAACGCGCGCCGGTGTCCGTGGAGGTGCTGCCGAAGAAGCTCGACGAGGAAGTGGCGCGCTTCATGGTGCAGGGCTTCGGCGGCGTGCTGACGCGCTTGACGCCGCACCAAGCGGAGTACGGCAAGATGAGCGCCGACGGGCCGTTCAAGGCGGACGATTACAAGTACTGAAGGCCGCTGGTCGCGCGTGCGCCCGTTGCGTTCACCGCCGCATTCGCGCACAGTGTCGGCTTCGTCTTGAACAACGAAGACGCAGGGGAGGAGGCCGCACCGGCATGAAAGTCGCCGACGCAATCGCCCACACGCTCAAAGCGGAGGGCATCGACACCATTTTCACCTATCCGGTGAACCCCATCATCGAAGCCGCCGCGGTGGCGGACATCCGCACCATCGTCGTGCGCCAGGAGCGCATCGGCCTGCACATGGCGGACGCCTATTCGCGGCTCTCCTCGGGCAAGAAGGTGGGCGTTTTCACCATGCAGCACGGCCCCGGCGCCGAGAACGCCTTCGGCGGCGTGGCGCAGGCGTTTTCCGAATCGTCGCCCATTCTGGTGCTGCCGGCCGGCTATCCGCGCCGCCTCGCGCACTACTATCCGAACTTCAACTCCGCGCTGAACATGCGCAACGTCACCAAGTGGGCGGAACCGTTGACCATGGGGCGGGCCGTTCCCGAAGTGATGCGGCGGGCGTTCTTCCAACTGCGCAACGGCCGCCCCGGGCCGGTGCTGGTGGAAGTGCCGCTGGACGTGTTCCGCGAGGACGCGCCCGAAGATTGGCGACACACGCCCAGCTACGCCACCCGCGTGGGGCCAGATCCGGCGGATGTGGAACGCGCCGCCGAGGTGCTGGCCCAAGCCGAGCGGCCGGTGATCTACGCCGGCCAAGGCGTCCACTACGCCGAAGCGTGGGACGCGCTGCGGGCGTTCGCCGAGGAGTGGCAGATTCCCGTCACCACCAGTTTGGAGGGCAAGAGCGCCTTCAACGAGACGCATCCGCTGGCGCTCGGCTCCGGCGGCCGCGCCAATCCCCGCGCGGTGAAGACGTTCCTCGCCGAGGCGGACGTGATTCTGGGCGTGGGATGCAGTTTCGCGCTGACCGGCTTCGGCGTGCCGATGCCGCGCGGCAAAACCATCATCCACGCCACGCTCGACCCGATGGATCTCAACAAGGACGTGGAAGCCCAACACGCCCTGATCGGCGACGCCCAGCTCACGCTGACGGCGCTCGCCGAGTGCATGGCGGACCGCGATCACGCCCCGGCCGAAGCGCGCCGCGGCGCCACGCAGCAACGCATCGCCAAGCTGAAGGCCGAGTGGCTGGCCGAGTGGCACGCCAAGCGCGCGCACAACGAAGCGCCCATCAACCCCTATCGCGTGCTGCGCGAACTGCACCGGGCGGTGGACATCGACAACACCGTGATCACCCACGACGCCGGCAGCCCGCGCGACCAGCTCTCGCCGTTCTGGGAATCCACCACGCCGCTCTCCTACATCGGCTGGGGCAAGACGACTCAACTCGGCTACGGCCTGGGCCTCGCCATGGGCGCCAAGGTGGCGCAGCCGGAAAAAACCTGCGTCAACGTGTGGGGCGACGCCGCCATCGGCTTCACCGGCATGGACTTCGAGACGGCGGCGCGCGAGCGCATTCCGATTCTCTCCGTGCTGATGAACAACTTCTCCATGGCCATCGAGATTCCCATCATGCGCGTGGCGCAGGAGAAGTACGGGTCCACGGACATTTCCGGCAATTACGCGGACATGGCCAAGGCCTTCGGCGGCTACGGCGAGCGCGTCACCGATCCGAACGACATCGCCGCCGCCTTCGCCCGCGGCATCAACGCCACCAAGGACGGCCAGCCGGCGCTGCTGGAGTTCATCACGGACAAGGAAATCACCATCTCGAACGAGTGACGATTCGCAGCCGCGCTTGGCCTTTGGTTTGGTTTAGGCCCGCCGGTCAACTCGTCACTTTAGCTGCTCGAGGAGCCACTCTTGGGCGGCGTTGCGTTTGCCGCGCGCACTGGGCCGGAGGCGTTTGTAGCTCCCGTCCGCTTGCAGTTCCCACGCTTGCACGTTGTCGCGCAAGTACGGCTGGAGCCCTTGCTTCACCACGGCGCGGCGCGTCTTGGCGTCGTCGATCGGAAAGCACGTCTCCACGCGGGAAAAGAAATTGCGGCCCATCCAATCCGCGCTGGAGAGATACACCCGCGGATCGCCGCCGTTCGCAAACTGGAAGACGCGAGCGTGTTCCAAAAAGCGGCCAACGATGGAGCGCACGGTGATGTTGTCCGAAACGCCGGCGACGCCGGGGCGGAGCGAGCAAATGCCGCGCACCACGAGCTGCACGCGCACACCGGCTTGGGACGCCCGGTAGAGCGCGTCGATCACTTCGGTTTCGATGAGCTGGTTCATCTTCGCCACCACACCGGCCTCGCGCCCGGCCTTGGCGTGCGCGATTTCCGCGTTGATGTGGTCGAGGATGCCTTGATGCAGCGTGAACGGCGACTGCAACATCTTGTTCAGCTTGCCGGCGCGGCCCATCGCGGTGAGCTGTTGAAAGACGCCTTGCACGTCCGCGGTGAGTTCGCGGTCCGCCGTCAGCAACCCGAAGTCCGTGTACTGGCGCGCCGTGCGGGTGTGGTAGTTGCCCGTGCCGAGATGCGCGTAGCGGCGCAGTTCGCCATCCTCGCGGCGTATCACCAGCGTCATCTTGGCGTGCGTTTTGTAACCGACGATGCCGTACACCACTTGGGCGCCGGCCTCCTGCAACTGCGTTGCCAGCTCGATGTTGGCGGCCTCGTCGAAACGCGCCCGCAATTCGATCACCACCAACACTTCCTTGCCGCTGCGCGCCGCATCGAGCAGCACCTTGACGACCGACGAGTCCACGCCGGTGCGGTACAGCGTCTGGCGAATGGAAAGCACGTTGGCGTCCGCCGCCGCGGCGCGCAGAAAATCCAACACCGGCGTGAACGAGTGAAACGGATGGTGCAGCAGCACATCGCCGGCGCGGATAGCCGAGAAAACCCCGGGCGCGCTTTGCATGGCCGCCGGCACGCGCGGCGTGAAGCCCGGGTACTTCAAGTCCGGCCGATCCACCAACTCTGGAATCCGGTTGATCCGCATGAGATTCACCGGGCCGTTGCAGTAGTACACGTCCTCCTCGCGCAAGGAGAATTGATCGGCGAGAAACCGTCCCACCTCGTGCGGGCAGTCCTCCGCCAGTTCCAGCCGCACGGCGTCGCCGAAGCGGCGCGACGACAGCTCGCCTTCAAGCGCCTGCAGCAAGTCTTCGACCGCTTCCTCGTCCACGAAAAGATCGCTGTTGCGCGTCACCCGGAACTGATAGCACCCCACCGCCTTCATGCCGGGAAACAACTCGTCCACATGGGCGTGGATGATGGAAGACAAAAACACGAAGTGGTCCGGCCCTTCGGCGCGATCCGGCGGCAAACGAACAACGCGGGGCAAAGCGCGCGGCGCCTGCACCACGGCCATGCCGCTGTTGCGGCCGAAGGCGTCTTTGCCCTTCAACGTGACGATGAACGTGAGGTTCTTGTTGATGATGCGCGGGAACGGATGCGCCGGGTCGAGGCCGATGGGCGTCAAGATGGGTTCGAGTTCGCGGTGGAAGAACTCGGCCAGCCATTCTTCTTGGCTGCCCGCTCCGGCGCTCCACCGGCTGCGCTTGAGGAAGCGGATGCCTTCGGCTTCCAGCAAAGGAAACAGCACATCGTTGAGAATGCGGTACTGCTCGTCCACCAGCTCGTGCGCGAGCGTGGCGATGCGACGCAGTTGCTCGCCCGGGGAGAGGTTGTCCGGCCCTCGTTGCGTGGAGCCGAGCGCTTCCTGTTGCTTGAGACCGGCAACCCGTATTTCAAAGAACTCGTCCAAGTTCGAGCCGGCGATGCAGAGGAAACGCAACCGTTCCAAAAGCGGCACGTCGTCGCTCTTGGCTTGTTCGAGCACCCGCCGGTTGAACTCCAACAGCGACAGCTCTCGGTTGATGTAGAGAGCCGGATCCCGCTGCTTGCTCGCCGCGACCGCCTCCCGTTGCGGCGTGGGAGACGCAACAGCCGTTGCGGAGCCGGCGGCGTCTTGTGCGGAGCCGGCGGCGTTTTGTGTCATCAAGGGCCAAGTACAATGCTGACTATGAACGTGGCCAAGCCTAACACCGAGCGGGACCGGTTGTTCGCCAAGCCGAGAGATCTGGTGGATTTCGTTTTCGACGCCAGCGTGGCGGAGGTGTTCCCGGACATGATCCGCCGCTCGGTGCCGGGCTACGAGGCGGTGGTGCCGCTGACCGGCTTGATCGCCGCCAAGCACCTGCCGGAAGGCGGACGCTGCTACGACCTCGGCTGTTCGCTCGGGGCGGCCACGCACGCGGTGCTGCGCACCGTGGGCGACGTGCCATGCGAAATCGTCGCCGTGGACAATTCGGCCGCCATGCTGGAGAAAGCGCGGGAACTCGCGGCGAAGGCCGGTGGGGACGCGCGCGTCCGCTGGGTTCGGGCGGACGTCCGCGACGTGCCCCTTGAAGACGCGGCGGTGGTGATTCTGAACTACACCTTGCAGTTTCTGCGGCCACCGGAACGTTTGCCTCTGTTGCGGCGGATTCGCGGCGCATTGACCGACGCCGGCGTGTTGGTGCTCGCCGAAAAGCTGGCGGCGAGCGACTACTTTCGGGATCTGCACCTGCGCTTCAAGCGCGCCAACGGCTACAGCGAGCTGGAGATCGCGCAAAAGCGGGAGGCGCTGGAGAACGTGATGCGCGTTGATTCCGAGGACGCGCACTTGGAACGCTTGCACAGCGCCGGCTTCGCGCGGGCCGCCGTTTGGTTTCGCTGCCTCAACTGGGGCGCTTTTCTGGCTTGGCCCCGGAACCACTGAGTTTGCGGAGCAAACTCGAACGCGCCCCGCAGGGCGCGCAGCCTCTTGAGAGGCGCAGACCTGACAAATGAGTCAAGTCTTGCAACAGGCACGGAGTTTGCGGAGCAAACTCGAACGCGCCCCGCAGGGCGCGCACTTGCCGCTGGTCGAACCGCCGGCGCTCGCGGAACTGTTCGCCGCGTGGCGCGCGCATTCGCCGCTCGCCAACCGCTGCGTCGAATTGCTGCGCGCGCGCCGCCACGGCGATCTGCCCCGTTGGCGGCGCGCGCTCGGCGCCTTGCCAAACGCCGGCGCCGGCGCCGTTTCGGTCGGCGCGGTGGTGGTGGCCGCCGGTTCGTCGAACGCGCTCCCCCGCGCGCGCCAACAAGCGTTGCGGACGGCACTGTTGGAGCTCAGCCCGTGGCGCAAGGGGCCGTTCGACGTGTGCGGCGTTCGCATTGACGCCGAGTGGCGCTCGGATCGCAAGTGGGCGCGCGTGGCGCCGCATGTGGACTTGGCCGGCCGGCGGGTGCTGGACGTCGGTTGCGGCAACGGCTACTACGGCTGGCGCATGTTGGCCGCCGGGGCGGCTTCCGTCACCGGCATCGACCCGTCGCTCCTGTGCGCGCTGCAACATGGAGCGGTGGGCCACTACCTGTGCGCCGAACCGCGGCGCTTGAACGTGGTGCTGCCGCTGCGCTTGGAGGAGTTTGCCGGCGCGGCGGGTTTCGACGCGGTGTTTTCGATGGGCGTGATCTACCACCGCCGAGACCCGGCGGCGCATGTCCGGGCGCTTGCCGCGCAAGCCCGCGACGACGTCCTGCTCGTGCTCGAATCGCTCGTGGTGGACGGCGCGCCGATCAAGCCCCGCGAACACTACGCGCGCATGAACAATGTGCGCGTGGTGCCGAACGTGGCGCTGTTGGTCGCTTGGCTGCGGGACGCCGGATTCTCCCGCGCCGAGGTGGTGGACGTGTCGAAGACCACAACCGACGAGCAGCGCGCCACCGCGTGGATGCCTTTCGAGTCGCTTGCCCAAGCGCTCGACCCGGCGGACCCCACGCGCACGGTGGAAGGCTATCCGGCACCCCGGCGGGCGGTTATGATCGCGCGCAGGTGACACCGCCCACCACCGGGGAGGGGCGCGATGGCCAGCTACTTCGTTTCGTGGACCTTCCGTTTTCGCGGCAAGACCGGTCGCCTGCTCAAATTGGTGGATTGCTTCCTCGACGAACCGGCCAAAGGACTCTCGCCAGCGCATTTGGGACGCGAGACGGGCATCGCGCTCTACGACGCCGCGCGGATGCTCGAACAGACGCCCGAGCTGTTCGTGAAGTTGCCGCGCCGTGGCGACGGCATCACCCGCTACCGCCTGGCGTCCTCGGTGGCGGCGCGCGGCGAAGAAGGCATCGCGAACCTGGTGCGCCGCCACGCCCGCCGCGAAAACTGGCTCTTCTACCTGCTGGCGGCCGCGGCCGCGCTGCTGACGTTGGTGGTCTTGCTGGCGCTCGCGCCGCATCTGATGTAGGCGCGGGCACCCAAACCATGCCGGAGTGCCTTTCCGCGGATCTGGACGCGCTGCGCGAACGCGTGGACACGCTGGCGCGCGAGCGGCTTGTCCCGCTGCGCGACGACGAATCGCTCGCCGCCGGCGAACGGGCGTCGCGGGTGCGGGCGGCGTCCAAAGAGGCGGGCGTGTTCGGCATGACCCAGCCGCGGGATCTCGGCGGCGGCGCGGCCTCCGCTCTTGCCCTCACCGTGGCGCGCGACACTTTGGCGGCGCGCAACGTCATCCACTTGAGCGGCATCTTCGGACCCGGTCCGGGCGTGCTTGGCGGCGTCGGGGCGCCGTTGCGCGCAAGCCACCTCGCGCCCCTGCTCGCGGGCGAGAAGCGGGCGGCGTTTGGCTTCACGGAACCGGATTCCGCCGCGCGACCAACTGCGGGGCGTTTGGAAGGCGACGTGTTGGTGGTGACCGGGCAGAAGTCCTACGTCACCGGCGGCGCCGAGGCGGACTTCATCAACACGCTGGTGCAGGTGGAAGGCCGCGGCCCCGCGCTGGTGGTGATCGACCGCGACACGCCGGGCGTGGAGGTGGCGCGCACGTTCGGTTCCATGGACGGCACCCGCCACGCCCACATCACCTTCCGCGCCGCGCGCGTGCCGGCGGCGCACATCATCGGCCGCGCCGGCGAAGGCATGCCGCGGGCCATGCGCCAGATCGGCGCCGCGCGCCTCGCCTTCGCCGCCGAAGCGGTTGGTCTCTCGCGCTGGGTGATCGACCGCGTCACCGAACATGTGCAGGCGCCCCACCGCAGCGGCACCCCGCTCGCCGCTCGGGAAGGCGTGCGGCTGCGCTACGCGGAGATGCGCATTCGCGCCTACGCCGCGCGCAGCGTGGTCTATCGGACCGCGCGGCTGGTGGACAGTGGCGAGAACGCCATCAACGAGACCATTGCCGCAAAGGTGTTCGCCACCGAGGCGGTGGGCGACATCGTGGACACCGGCATCCAATTGGTGGGCGGCGCCGCGTTGCGCACCGGCCACCCGTTGGAAGCGCTGTATCGCCGCGTCCGCGCCATGCGGCTCGCGGAAGGCGCAAGCGACGTGCTGCGGCTGAATCTGGCGCGGGGCCGGCTGGACTTGGGCAAAGGCCGCGTTTGACGGGCGGCTGGCGGCGGCCAGCCAACCGAGACCCGGTTCTTCGCCTCGGTAGGTTGGGTCAGGGCGGCATGGGCGGCGGCGAATATCTTGCCCATTCCTCCACCACGACCGCGAGCGCGTCCAAACGCTGGTATGCGATCTCGATGCTCTCCAAGGCGGCCAACGCCGCATCGAATCGGCCCGCTCTGGCCTGCGCCTTGACGATTGCCGCAAGCGCCGCGTCGTAGTGGCCACAGCCGCGCACGGCGCTGGGCGTGGGTTCCGCGTCAAGGCGTCGGGCGGTTTGCGCGGCATCTTCGACTCGCCCCAACGCCGCCTGCTCGCTGGCGACTCTGGCAAGCGCCTTGGCGCGACCACAGGCGGTGTCGATTCCCGCGGCGGCAGTGAAGGCCGCCTCGACCTCGCCGGCTCTCGCAAGCGCGCCAACCACTTCCACAAGTGCAAAGCCACGATTCCGGGTGTCGGCAATGCCTTCGGCCATGGTCTTCAAGTGCAGCGCCACCGATTTGCCAGCGACGCCGCGGTCGTCACGGGGGCCGTCGTGGGCCAACGTGTCGCCGCCGGTCACGATGGCGACCAGGGCTGTGGCGCGGTCGTAGCCGTCGGCGAATGTCTCGGCGATTGCCACCGCATCCCAAAGCGTCTCTTGGGCAGCTGCCGGCGTGCCTGCTTCGGCCTGCACGGCCGCAAGGACCGCCATCGCGGTCAGGCGCTCGAGGTCGGATTCGATCGTGGCGATCAGCGCCCGCGCCGCGGCGGTTTCACCTAGCGCCACAAGTGCGGTCGTAATCGCCGCAAACGCTTTCCTGCGGCTGGACAGGCCTGTCGTTTCCTCCGCAACGGCGGCGAACGCGCTGGCGAACATGCGGTGCGCGGCGGCGACGTCGCCCGCCCGCGCCACTGCCGCGGCCACCGCGGCGATCACCAGCGCCCGATATTCGGCGCCGTCAATCCGGCGCAAGACATCCTCGGCCGCGTCCGCGCGCCGCGTTCTTAACAGCGCTCTGGCGATGTTCGATCGGATCCAGTCGGATGGCTCGGCGGCGTCGGCTGCCGCGAGTGCTTGCGCGAAAGAGCGATCCGCACCGCCAGCGTCGCCGGCGGCGGCAAGCGCCTCGGCCAGCCCCGCGTAGGCTTCGGCGCGATGTCGATTCCTCGCCGTTTCGCGCAGCGGCAGGTCGGCCAGTCGAGCCACCGTGCCGGCAGCCTGCTCGAACCGGCCGCCCTGCGCTTGGACGACGGCGACTTTGACCAGCGTGGCGGCGGGAATGTGCATTGGAATGTAGACATCGCCACCATCGGTGGCCCGCGCCGCGGCGACGAGGTGCGTCCACAAGCAGTCCAAGGCACACGATGGCGAACCGAGAGGCGCGCCGCCGTTGCCGCCCGGCGTGTTGCCACCCAACGCCACGACTTGCGCAAGCAGCGCGACAGCGAAGCACACCATCGCATGAGATCTGTTTGCGTTCCCCAGTCTCATGGTTTGCGGCGCCGCTCGCCGGCGACGTCTCGCGCTCCCCGTTCCAAACGTCTAGTCTCCAGCCGCGCCACCATGTGGCCGTGAAACGATGGTATGCCGAACGAGAGGTGGTCGTTCTCATCCGCCACAAGCACGCCATGCGCCACGGCGACATCCAGATCGGCTGGGTCGCGGCCGTCGTTCTCAAGCGCTGCAAGCGCCTCGTCTCTTTCCAAATCGCACCTTCCGAGGCGTTCCATGGCAGCGGTCACCGCGAACATGGATCCATGCGCCTTGGCCGCTTGGAGCCTCTCGTTGTAGTGTTCGACGCGCTTCTTGTCGCCATGGGAAAGCGCTTCGGCCAGCGCCCGGCCTTGTAGATTTCCGTGTGCCGCGATGGACGCATCGGCGCCCTCCAAGTAGCCGTGGACGTGCCGTGGAAATCCGAAGGACGCATCGGCGAGTTGCTGCACGCTTGCCGGCGGAACAAAGTCGTGGCCCAGCGCTTCCAAATTGCCCGCCATGGCATCGTATGTTTCAGCCGCGTCGAGTGGCGCGATCGCCGTTTTCTTGGCCACCCTCGAAATACCGGCAACGCCGTCCCCGGGCGCGGCCAGCACGGCGGGCGTGTGCTGCAAGCCAAAGCCGATGAGCTGGATTGGGCAGCCGTGCGCGCCCCGGTGCAGCACGCGCAATGCCGCCATGCCCGCTGCTTCCACACTTTGCAGCTCGTCGATCACGGCCACCAGAGCCTTGGCGCGCCACATTCCCGCGTCTAGCGAGTCGCTCAACAGCTCGGGCAACGTGCCGGTGCGGCGCCCGTGGCTGACAGTGGCGCCGGCTTGAAAGCCGGCGACGCCCAAGGTGTGGCCTGTCGTCTTCGTGTCCAATCCCGCGACAGCCTCGCCAAGCGCGGCGTTGCCGAGCGCTTTGGAGAGCATCAGGAACACCCCGACCTCATCGTTGAGCAGGTGGGTGTCGATGTCCACGACATGCACGGTGCGGCCGGAATGCACTTCGCCGGACACGCGCTTTGCGTATTCGTTCGCTAGCTGCGTCTTGCCGGCACCCGGCACACCGGTCAGCAGTTCGATCCCGTTGCTTGGGTCGCCGCTGGCACACAGCGTGGCCAAGGCCTCGCGCAGAGAACCGATCTCGGCTGTCCGACCAGCAAAGTAAAGGGGCGGCTGGCGCGGGCCGGGGAGCTTCTTCAAGTGTTCGCGGCCCATGCTTCGACTATACCATCGCCACATTCCCCGCCGAGCCACGCCGTGTCCGTGTTCGCAAGCGAAAAACATCTTGGTCAACCACGGGACCCTGTTGACCAGTGCGACGGAGGCGCTTACTCTCGCACCTATAGCAGAACGCACGCGAGGATCAGAAGTTGACGGACTCGAATTTGACGCGCATCGGGATTTTCTACGACGGTAGCTACTTCGCCCACGTCAGCGATTACTATCTTCACAATCACGAGCGCCACGCACGCATCAGCATCCAAGGGTTGCACGAGCTCATTCGCGACGAAGTGAGCAAGCGCGAGGGCGCGGATGTGCGCCGCTGCCAAGTTGTCGAAGCGCACTACTTCCGCGGTCGCTTCTCCGCCGACGACGCGAGACGCCACGACGCCGGGCGCCAAGAGGGCGACAGCACCCTCTACCGCGAGCGCAAGTTCGAGGACGCGCTCATCAAAGCCGGCGTCACGCCCCACTTCCTGCCCGTGTTCGCAAGCGACGACGGGCGCCCCCCGCGCGAGAAGGGAATCGACGTTTGGCTTGCGTTGGAGGCGTTTGATCTGGCGCATCGCAAGCAGCTGAACGTGATCGTGCTCGTCACCGGGGATGGCGACTATGTGCCTCTCGTGCGCAAATTGCATGCCCTCGGCACGCGCGTGATGGTGACCGCGTGGGATCTGGCCAGCAGCGATCGCGGCGGCACCACGCGCGCGGCGCAAGCGCTCATCGACGCGGTCACGCACCCGGTGATGATGACCTCGATTATCGACGATCGGGCGCGCCGCTCGGACACGTTGGTGGAGAACCTGTTCGTTCCGCGGCCCGCCGGTCCGCCGCCGGGGGCGCACCAAGGTGCGGGGGCGCACCAAGGTGCGGGGGCGCACCAAGGTGCGGGGGCGCACCAAGGTGCGGGGGCGCACCAAGGTGCGGGGGCGCACCAAGGTGCGGGGGCGCAGCAAGGTGCGGGGGCGCAGCAAGGTGGCGGGCCCGAATCCGCGCCTTTCGGCGAACCACCGGGCGACGAGCGCGGCTTCCAGCCGCGGCCGAACAACCGCTTCGCCGCCAGCCAAGAACCCCCGGCGTCGGACGCCCCGCGGGCGCAAGGCTGGGTGGCCAACATCCCCTACGGGCGGGATTTCGGCTTCATCGAGCCGGCGGATGGTGGCGAACGCCTCTTCTTTCACCAAACCTGGGTGGTCGGCTGCGCGTTCAGCGAATTGCAGCAGGGCGACCGCGTGGAGTACACGCCGGAGTCCAATCCCCGCGACGGCCGGCCGGTGGCGCGGCGCGTGATGCTGCCGGTGGCGGACGCCGCGCCGGACTTCGACGAGGACGAAGAAGAGTACGACGAAGAGCAGCCGGAAGGCGAATTGGAGTGAGTGGCAAGGCGGCAAACATGCCGCTTGCGAATTGTCGGGATTCGTAGCAGCCTACCGCTCCTACGCAAGACGCACAGATCCGCTACGCGGAGGGAGACCCCAATGGCCCAGTTCTCGCTCAAGACCAATCGGCGCTCGTTCGTCGAGCTCGCAACCCTGCTCGGCATCGGCGGCGGCGCCCTGCTGCGCACCCGCGACGTGCGCGCCGCGGTAAACACGGTGCAGGAAGCCGCGGACAAGATGCCCGGCGCGCAGCCGTGGCCCGGCATGACCTACCGCACTCTCGGGCGCACGGGCTTTCGCGCCAGCCGCCTGGTCTACGGCTGCGGCGCGGCGTTGGCGGGGCGTCCCAACGACCGCCTCTTGAATGTGGCGCTTGAAGCCGGCGTCAACGTTTTCGATGTTGGCTACAGCGGTTACTACCGCAACGCCGAGCGCAACTTGGCCTCCTTCGCCAAGGCGCATCGGGACGAGATTTTCCTCATCTCCAAAGCGCCCGTGAACGTGGGCGCCGACGACGAAGTCACGACCGAGGTGGCGAAGGAAGCGGCGCGCGCGTGGTCGATGCTCTTGGACAAGAGCCTTGCCGAACTCGACACCGAGCATGTGGACGCCTACTACCAAATGGCCGCGAACAACCCCGGCGTGGTGCGCGCGGAAGAGTTGCGCCGCGCCTTCGAGGACGCCAAGGCCGCCGGCAAGGTGAGTTTTCTCGGCCTCTCCACGCACGAGAACGCGCAACAGGTGTTGGAAGCCGCTGTCGACACCGGCTGGTTTGACTTGGCGATGATCGCGATCACGCCGGCCGGCTGGTACGACTGGAACAAGCGCGAGATCCTTGCCGAATCCAGCGACATGGTTCACTTGAAACCGCTCTTGGCCCGCGCCCGCAAAGCCGGCATCGGTTTGGTGGGCATGAAAGTGGGCCGCCTGTTGGCGGGACGGCGCTGGGGCGGCGGCGCCAACGGCAAGGTGTTCGACGGCCACTACGACGAGGCGTTCCTCGCGGCAGATCTTTCCGATTTCCAACGCAGCTACGCCTATGTGCTGGCGCACGGGTTGGATGTGGTGAACGCGGACATCCAAGATTACGCCATCTTGAAGGAGAACTTCGTCGCCGCCGCCACGTCGGAGCGCTACTTCGCCTGAGCCGGCCCGCGTTTGGCGGGTTGCCGGCGACAAGAGGGCACAAACCCGGCGTGCCTCAACCGAGCGATGCGTGCGAGACGTGCGGGTCGCCGACGAGGTAGTAGCCCAAGGGCCATTCCTTCGCGGCCCCGACACCCACCCTTGGCCGCGTTGCCACGGCGCCCGGCGGGGCTGCGCGGGCAGCGATGCGTAGTGCGCCGCCGCCGCACAAGTCCGCGCCGTAGTGCCGCATGTCGATGGCGAACGCTTGGCAGAGTTTGGCCGGGCCGTTCGCCAAGTGGACGTCCGGCTTGTCGCGTCCGACGCGACCGCGCCGCCGCCGCATGATGCCGATGCCGGACACCGGCGCCGCGGCGCGAATGAGCACGCAGCCGGGGACGCCCGCTTCCTGCGCCACCACGTTCAAGCAACAGTGCTGGCGGGTGCGGTAGACGTAGGCGAACCCCGGCGGCCCGAACAGCACTTCGGTGCGCGGCGTGCGGCCGCGAAACGCGTGCGCCGCCGGATCGCCTTCGGCCAAGTACGCCTCCGTTTCCACGATGCGCCCGGTCACTTGCCCATGCACCAGCAGCGCGCCGAGCAGCGCCGGCGCCACAGCGCGCGGATCTTGCGCGAAGATGTCCCTTCGCGCTTGCGAGCGCGTACACATGCTGCTGGTGGCGAGCTGGTCGCGCCGGCCAGCGAAGTACGGGAGCGTATCGCGTTCCGTGCCGAGTTCGGCACGTTCGGCATGCGGGGCTCGATTGTTCACGACGAGAGCGTAGCACCGTCGGTCCGAATTCCGATTTCGCACTGGCGCGTGGCTATACTTTGCCCACGTTCACCCCACATTCACGATGCGGCGTCCAACGGAACGACATGCCGCCGCGCCAAGCGCGGGTTGCCGCAGCACCGCGGAGTTGACGTTTGGTGAAGCCCAAACATGGCGGCCTTGACAGATTGGTCGCGGCGACCCGCTTCTCCCTGCGCGGCTTGCTGGCGGCGTGGCGGCGCGAAGCCGCGTTCCGCCAAGAGTGCGTGGTGGCGCTGGCGCTTCTGCCGTGCGCTTTTCTGTTGGCGGAGACCTTTGCCCAAGCCGCGCTTCTGCTTCTTTCCGTCGGTTTGGTGCTGGTGGTGGAATTGCTCAACTCGGCGTTGGAAGCGGCGGTGGACCGCATTGGCGAAGAACCTCACGAACTGGCGGGACTCGCGAAGGACTTGGGTTCGGCAGCCGTGTTCGCGAGCTTGGCGATCGCCGCGTTGACGTGGCTCTTGGTGGCCGCCGACCGAATCCTCGGCTGACCCAAGGCCGCCCCGGATGCCGCGTCTCCTGATCGTCTACCACTCGCAGACCGGCAACACCAAGGCGATGGCCGAAGCGGCGCGGCAAGGTGCCACCGATCCGCTCATCGAAGGCGTGGACGTGCGGCTCAAAGCCGTCGCCGACGCGGGCCCGGCGGACTTGCTCGCCGCCCAAGGCCTGCTGCTCGGCACGCCGGAGAACTTCGGTTACATGTCCGGCGGCATGAAGGACTTTCTGGATCGCACGTTCTATCCGGTGGAAGGCAAGCTGCGCCCGCTTCCTTACGCCGTCTTCATCAGCGCCGGCAACGACGGCGAAGGGGCGTTGCGCGCGATCCGCCGCATCGCCGGCGGCTATCCGTTCGTGGAAGTGCAGGACCCGATCATCGCCCGCGGCGACGTGGAACCGCACCTCCCCGCCTGCCGAGAGCTCGGCATGACGCTAGCCGCCGGACTGGAGGCGGGCGTCTATTGAGGCCACTCGGCTGCGCTTTTCCGCCGTGTCGCGCGGCTTGCGCCGTTGTGTCACACTCGCCCCAACAGATCTCGAATCACCCGCACCGCAAGGCGCAAGCGGGCCAATGTGAACGAACCATCCGTCGGCTTGATGTTGCTGACGATCCTCGTCATGACAGTGGTGTCGGCGTATTTCGCCTCCTCCGAGACGGCGATGATGCGCCTCAACCGCTACCGGCTGCAGCATTTCGTGAAGCAGGGTCATCGCGGGGCGCAAAAAGTGCATCAGTTGTTGCAACGCCCGGATCGGGTGCTCGGCGTGATCCTGCTCGGCAACAACCTGGTGAACTTCATCGCCGCCTCCTGCGCCACCGTGGTGGCGAGCCGGTTCCTGAGCGAGCCGGTGGCCGCCATCGTTGCGCCCGTGGTGCTCACCGTGTTCGTGCTCATCTTCGCGGAGGTGACGCCGAAGACGCTGGCCGAGCAACGTCCCGAGATGATCGCGTTTCCGTCTTCGTACCTTCTGCAGCCGCTGCTTGTGGTGTGCCACCCGATGGTGGCCATGGTGAACGCCGTGGCCAACGCCTTGGCCAAGGCGTTGACGCGCGGGGCGCAAGCCGCGTCCGAAGAGCTCTCCGCCGAGGAACTGCGCACGGTGGTGGACGAGCGCACGGCGATTCCCCGCGAACACCAGAACATGCTGTTGCGCATATTGGATCTGGAGAAGGCCACGGTCAACGACATCATGGTGCCGCGCTCGGAGATCGTCGGCATCGACTTGACCGAGGCGGCCAGTGAAATCGCCGCCACCATCCGCAGCGCCCAACATGCGCGCCTGCCGGTCTTCCGCGAACGCATCGACGATCTGGTGGGCGTCCTGCAGTTGCGCCGGGCACCGCGCCTGCTAAGCCGCGAGGACTTCACCAAGGAGGATTTGGTGGACGAGATCGAAGAGCCGTACTTCGTGCCGGAAGCCACGCCCTTGCACACCCAGCTGTTCAACTTCCGCAAGGAGAAACAGCGCCTCGCGCTGGTGGTGGACGAGTACGGCGACGTGCAAGGCATCGTCACTCTTGAGGACATCTTGGAAGAAATCGTCGGCGAGTTCACCACCAACGTCGCGGACGATTTGGCGGAAGTTCGCCGCCACGACGACGGCGGCTACATCGTGGAGGGCAAGGCGTTGCTGCGGGACGTCAACCGCACGCACGGCTGGGAATTGCCAACCGCGGGGCCGCGCACGATGAACGGCCTCGTCTTGGAGCATCTGGAGTTCATCCCCGAAGCCAACGTCTGTTTGCAGGTGGGGCGCTACCGCATGGAGACCCTGCAGATCGCGGACAAGGTGGTGCGCGCGGTCAAGGTGCGCGAACTACCCGCCGACGCCTGAACGCCAGCGCGTAGATGACGGCGTTCAACAGCACCACGACACAACCGATGCCGATGCGCACGGTGGGCGTGAGCACGCCTTCCTGCAGCAAATCCGGGTAGAGGATCGGCAGCAACGTCCGGTCGATGAAGCTGCCGCCGGGCGGCGCTCCGCGCAGGGCGTCTTCCCAGTAGGTGAGCGGACACATCCAGTCGCCGAATTGCACCGCCGCGCCCCACGCCGCCGCGGGAAGGTGAATCCAAGCGGCTTTCCGCCAGCGCAGCACCAACAAGCCGCCGAACACGACGAACAGCACGAAGGCGAAGTGCAGCACCACCACGCCGTCGGCGGCGCTCATCGCCCGTTTCCCGCCCGTCCTGCGCTCCTCTTACCCACCCTCACCCACCTCGCTACTTCCAGCGCCGGTTCACCGCCGAAACGATGGCGGTGAGCGATGCGGTCACGGTGTTTTGGCTGAGGCCGATGCCGAAGCACGGCGCCAACGCTCCGCCAGCCTCGGCTTCACCAGCATTGCTTGCGCCGGCGTCGCCTACGGCCCCGGCGTCGCCTACGGCGCCGGCGTCGCCTACGGCCACGATGCAAATCGCGCTCGCGTCTTTGCCGGCGCCAAGGGCGCGCTCGTGGTAGTCCACGATGTTGAGCGGCTCGTTCAAGGTGGCCACCATGCCGTTCACGAACGCTTCGATGGGGCCGGAGCCCTCTCCGGCCACGCTTACTTCGCCATCCGGCACGCGCAGGCGCGCCTCGCAACGCGCCTTGCCGGCCGCGCCGCGCAGCAAGTCGTAATGCACCAGTTGGTACGGGCCGCTTTCCACCAAATACTCTGCGCGCAGCGCGTCCCAGATCTCCTTTGGCCGCACCTCGCGACGCAGCCGCTCGGTCAACGCCTGCACGACTTTGGAGAACTCGACGAGCATCGCGCGCGGCAGCGAAACGCCGAAGTGCTCCTCCAGCACGAAGCCCACGCCGCCCTTGCCGGACTGGCTGTTCACGCGCACCGTCTCTTTGTAGGACGAGCCGACATCGGCCGGATCGATCGGCAGGTACGGCACCTCCCAATGGCCCCGGTCCACGCGCGCCATGCCCTTCTTGATGGCGTCCTGGTGGGAGCCGGAGAACGCCGTGAACACCAAGTCGCCGGCGTAGGGATGGCGTTCGTGAACCGGCAGCTTGTTGACGGCTTCCACGGTGGCGCGGATGCGCGGCATGTCGCGGAAGTCCAATTGCGGATCCACGCCTTGCGAGAAGAGGTTCATCGCCACGGTCACGAGGTCGCAGTTGCCGGTGCGCTCGCCGTTACCGAACAGCGTGCCTTCCACCCGCTCGGCGCCGGCCATGAGCGCCAGTTCGGTGGCCGCCACGCCGGTGCCGCGATCATTGTGGGTGTGCAGGCTGATCACGATTCGCTCGCGCTCGGGGAAGCGGCGCGCGAACCACTCGATTTGATCGGCGTACACGTTGGGCGTCGCCATCTCCACCGTGGACGGCAGGTTGACGATGATGGGGCGCGCGGGCGTGGCACCCCACTCGTCCGCCACCGCAGCGCAAATTTCCACCGCGAAGTCCAGTTCCGTGCCGGTGAAACTCTCCGGCGAGTACTCGAACACGACGTTGGCATCGCCCAGCGCCCGGACGCCTTCTTTCACCACCGCGGTGCCTTGCACGGCCAGATCGACGATGCCGGAGCGGTCCATGTCGAACACCACGCGGCGTTGCAGCTCGGAGGTGGAATTGTAGAGGTGGAAGATGGCGTTGGGCGCGCCGTCGAGGGCTTCCACGGTGCGTTCGATGAGCTCGGCGCGTGCTTGGCAAAGCACTTGGACGGTGACGTGTTCCGGCACCATGCCGCGCTCGATGATGCGGCGGATGAAGTCGTAATCCGGTTGCGACGCCGCCGGAAACCCCACCTCGATTTCCACGAAACCGACCTCGAGCAGCAACTCGTACAGGCGCAGCTTCTCATCCACGTCCATCGGGTCGATCAGCGCCTGGTTGCCGTCGCGCAGGTCCACGCTGCACCAGCGCGGCGCTTCGGTGAGGGTGTTGTTCGGCCACTGCCGATCCGCCAGCGCCACCGGGGCGAACGGACGGTACTTGGCGAAAGGCATGGCCCCTTTGCGGCCCCCGGAAGGGGCCGGTTGACTCGTTTGCTGCGTGTTCATCGCAACCTCCGCGGGCGAGCGGTTTGCTGTTGTTGAAGGTTTGGACGGTGGGCGAACTGTTGCCCTGTGGATGAGGTGTGCCGGCTACGCCGGCAGTAGCAGCAACGGCAGAACGCGAGCGCGGCGGGCCGCGGGCGGGCGCGGCCCAATGGCGGGGCGGGCCGTGCCCGCACGATGAGTGATCAATGCGTTCATCAACGCCGACTATAACGAAACGCGCGGCCTATGGGTAGGGGCTTGCCGCGTTGGCCACGCTGCCGCGTGGTTTGCCGCGGGTCGCGTGTTGAAGAATGCGCGGGCACGGTATCCCCCGCTCCCCCGTCCCCACCTCTTCAGCCGTCACTGGCCGCGCAGGAACAAGCCGTCGAGCGCCGCCATCGGCAAAGCCACGAAGGTGGGGCGTCCGTGGTTGCACTGGCCGGCGTTTTCCGTGCCTTCCATGTCCCGCAACAAGGCGTCCATTTCCGGCAGGGTCAGGCGGCGGCCGGCGCGGGCCGAGGCGTGGCAGGCGGCGCCGGCCAGCAACCGCTCTTGGCGCTCGCGCACCAGATCCGTGGTGCCGAACTCCACCAAATCCGCGATCAAGTCCCGCGCCAGCGCTTCGATGTCGGCGCCGCCGAGCAACGCCGGCGCTTCCCGCACCACGACGCTGGACGGGCCGCTGCGCTCGATCACCACGCCCAGCGCTTGCAGGTCGGCCCCGCGCGTCTCCACGAAATCCGCCTCGGCGCCGGAGACATCCAAGGCCACGGGCACCAAGAGGCGTTGGCGGCGCACGCTGCCGGCGAGCAGCTGCGCCTTCATGCGTTCGTAGGTGATGCGCTCGTGGGCGGCGTGCATGTCGACGATCACCAAGCCGTCCGCGTTCTGGGCAAGAACGTAGACGCCATGCACTTGCGCCAGCGCATGGCCGAGCGGCGGCACCGCGGGCGCCGGCGGAGCATCCCGCAGCTCCAACGTGGCGCTCCTGGCGAGGTGTCCGCGGTCATGCGCGGACGGCAGCGGAGCGGGCGCGCCCTCGGCGCGGACTTCGTGAAACAACCGCGCCAAGTTAGGTGGCGCGCCGGAGGGTTCGGCGCCAAACCGGTCGCGCCGCCCGGTCGCTGCATGGTCGCCGGCGCCGGTCGCCGGCCGGGAGTCCGGCCGCGGCGCCGGGCGCAAGTCGCGCAGCGCCCTGGCCAGCTTGCCGAACAGGAAGTCGTGAACGTCGCGGGAACGGCGGAAGCGCACCTCGTCCTTGGTTGGGTGTACGTTCACGTCGACCAGATCCGGTTCGAGCTCCAAAAACAACACGAACACCGGATGGCGTCCGTGGAACAACACGTCGCGGTAGGCTTGGCGAACGGCGTGGGCGGCCAAGCGGTCGCGCACCGGACGCCCGTTGACGTACAGGTATTGGCGGGTTGGACGGCTATCCGAATAGGTCGGCACCGCCACGCGGCCCCACAAGCGGATGTCCGCGCCCGATTCGTCCACCGCCACGGATCGCTCGACGAACGCCGCGCCGAGCAACGCCGCCATGCGCTCGTCGACATCGGCGGGCCCCAGGCCCTCAACGGACCGCGAACCGGCGCGCAGCGAGAAGCCCACCGCCGGATGCGCCAGCGCCACGCGCCGCACCACTTGGTCGATATGCACCAGTTCGGTGCGCTCGGTCTTCAGGAACTTGCGCCGCGCCGGGGTGTTGTAGAACAGGTCCGCCACTTCCACGGTGGTTCCTTGTGGATGCGCTGCGGGGCGGCAAGCCTTCTCCGCGCCGCCTTCCACCTCCAGCCGCCAAGCGTGGTCCGCGGCGCGATGCCGCGAGGTGATGGCCAGCCGCGAGACCGAAGCCGCGCTCGCCAAGGCTTCGCCGCGAAAGCCCAAGGTCGCGACCGCTTCCAGATCGCCCGGCGAGGCGATCTTGCTCGTCGCGTGGCGGGCCAGGGCGAGACGCAGATCGTCCGGGTGGATGCCGTCGCCGTCGTCCGCCACGCGCACCCGGCGCACGCCGGCCTGCTCCACGTCCACGCGGATGTCGCCGGCCCCGGCGTCCAAGCTGTTCTCCACCAGCTCCTTGACGATGGAGGCGGGCCGCTCCACCACCTCGCCGGCCGCGATCTGGTTCGCCACGAACGCGCCAAGCGGACGGATGCGGCCGCGCGCGCCTTCCGGGGTGGACGTCACTGCGCTGTTGCGGACAAGGTCAACTGCCCGCTCCGGGAGAAGGGATGAGCAAGATCTGGCCGATGCGGATGCGCTCGCCCACGATGCCGTTCAGCGCTTTCAAGCCGCCGAGCGAGACGCGGTTGCGCTGCGCGATCTCGGAGAGCGTGTCGCCGCGCTTCACGACGTACTTCATGGTTGCGCCGGCGTCCATCGACGCCAGCAGCGTGCCCTCCGGCGGGTTGCGCAGCAAGAACGCCTGCACCCCGGCCGCTATCGCGCCGGCGATGCGACGTTGGTAAGCCGTCGAGGCCAGGTTGCGCGCTTCGTTGGGATTGGAGAGGAAGCCGGTCTCGATGAGAACCGACGGCACATCCGGCGACTTCAGCACCACGAAGCCCGCTTCCTCCACGCGCCGCTTGTGCAACCGCGCCACGCCGCCCAGCGCGCCAAGCACGGCTTCGCCCAGCGCCAAGCTGCGCACCCTCTTGTCGTGCATGGCCATGTCCATCAACACGCCGGCCACCAAGGGGTCCTTGTCGTCCAAGGAGACGGATTCCCCCTCCACGCCACCCATGAGATCCGCGCGGTTTTCCCCGGCGGCCAGCCAGCGCGCCTCCTCGCTGGTGGCGCCGCGCTCGGAGAGCGCGTACACCGATGCGCCGCGCACGCTGTCCAAGCGGAAGGCGTCCGCGTGGATGGAGATGAAGACGTCGGCGCGCATTTTTTGGCGGGCGATGCGCGTGCGGCCGCGCAACGAAATGTAATAGTCCCCGGTGCGCACCAGCTCGGCCGAGATGCCGGGCATGGCGTCCAAGTCGCGCTTCACGCGGCGGGCGATGGCGAGCACCACTTTCTTCTCGAACACCCGGCCGGCCCCGATGGCGCCCGGATCCTCGCCGCCGTGGCCGGCGTCCACGGCGACCACCACGGCGCGTTTGCCATCCGGTGCCCGCGCAACGGGCCCGGGCGGCGGGGCGTCGGCGGCGGTGGGATACAGGTCTATCACGAGCCGGTGGCCGTACGGGGCGATGGGCTTGAGCGTCAGCTCCTTCGGCCGCGCCGCTTGGCGCAGATCCAACACCACGCGATAGTTCCCGCGCCGACCCGCGGCGCGGATGCGCCGCACGACCTTGCTGTTCACCTGCGGCGGGGCGAAGCCGCGCGCCACCTTGGTGTCATGCAGATCCACCACCACGCGCAACGGATCCGCCATCGTGAAGAGCGTGTAGGACGCCGCCGCGCGGGTGTCGAGCACCACCCGCGTCGATCCGGGCGCGTCGTGCAGCCGGATGCCGTTCAGCTGGTTGGCGGAAGCCGCCGCCGCGAGCGCCAGAGGCAGCGCCGCCACGCGCCGAGCGAGCGGCCTCATTCCCGCGCCTCCGCTTGGCGCTCCGCGTCGCCTTCCCCGCACCCGCCGGCGCGCGCCGCCTCGCGCCGACGATCAACGAGCTCCACGCGCCGGCCGCCATCGACGATCCGCAACCACACGTCGATGTCCGCCGGCGGCAGGTGTCCGCCCACCCGTTCGGGCCACTCCACGAGCTTCACCGCGGTCTCGGCGAGCAACTCTTCCATGCCGATGTAGGCGAGTTCCCGACCGTCCGCGATGCGGTAGAAATCGAAGTGCAGCACGCGCTTGCCGCCGAGCGCGTAGCTCTCCAACAAGGTGTAGGTCGGGCTCTTGACGGCGCCGGTGTGGCCGAGGGCGCGCAGATAGCCGCGCGCCAGCGTCGTCTTGCCGGCGCCCAGGCCGCCGTGCAAACACACCAGTTCCGAAACGAGGCCCATGCCGGCCAGCCGCGCGCCGAACGCCAATGTCGCCGCCTCGGTGGGCAGCCGCCGAACCTGTCGCGGCGTGATCATGGATTAAGCCGCAAGGCGTCGATCACATCGCCGGCCACGAGCGCCGACGGGCGCCGCGCCGCGGCTTCGTCGCCGGCGCGCGCGTGCAGCCACACGCCGAGCTCCGCCGCCTCCACCGGCGCCAAGCCGCGCGCCAGCAACGCGCCGACGACGCCGGCGAGGACGTCGCCGCTGCCGGCGGTCGCCATGCCGGGGTTGCCGAGCAAACAGATGGACCGCAGCGCACCGGCATGGGCGGTCAAGGTGCCGGCGCCTTTCAGAACCACAACCGCGCCATGCCGCGAGAGGGTGGCCGCGGCTTGTGGGCGGTTCTCCTGCACCCAGGCCGCGTCTTTGCCCAGCAGCCGCGCCGCCTCGCCCGGGTGCGGCGTGATCACGGCGCCGGCCGGCAGATCCGCCAAGCCCGGACCGGTCTGCGCGGCAAGGATGTTCAAGCCGTCGGCGTCGACCACAAGCGGCTTGCCGGCGTCCAAGCAGTGCACAAGCAAAGATCCCCCCCAAGCGCCACGCCCCATGCCGGGGCCGACGGCGATGGCGTTGGCGGAATCGAGAACATCGTCCAGTGCATCGGCGCCGTCGGCCGCGCGCGCCATCAATTCCGGGCGGCGAGCCAAGATCGCGGCGCGGTTCGCGCCCCGCGTGGCCACGGTGACGAGACCTGCGCCGACGCGCAGCGCCGCCTCGCCGGCAAGCGCCACCGCGCCGCCCATGTCCGCATCGCCACCGACGACGAGCAGGCGTCCGAAGTCGCCTTTGTGGGCGCCCGGCCGCCGCGCCAACGCGGCGAGACCGGCGCCTTGGAGGACGGCAATGCCCGGTTCCGCCCGCGCGGCTTCCGGCACGCCGATGTCGTCCACGAGAAGATCGCCCACATAGTCCACGGCAGGGCCGGTCAGGAGGCCGATTTTGGCCGCGACGAAGGTGGTCGTGAGGGTCGCGCGCACCGGCTCGGCGGTGTGCAGACCGCCGGTGTCGGCGTTGACGCCGGATGGCACATCTACGGCCAACACGGGCGTGGCGGCGGCGTTGATGCGGTTGATCGCGGCTTGGTAGGGTTCCCGCACCGCGCCGCGCGCGCCGGTGCCGAGCAGCGCGTCCACGATCACGTCGCCATGCGCGGGCCAGTCGTGGTTGCCGCCCTCGCCCAAGCGTTCGAGCGCGAAGCGGCGGGCGGTTGCGGCATCGCCGGCGAGCTGCGCCGCATCCGCCAATTCGATGAGCTGGACATCAAGGCCGGCGTCGCGGCAAAGGCCGGCGATCACGTAGCCATCGCCGCCGTTGTTGCCGGCGCCGCAGACCACGGTGATGCGTCCAGCGTCCGGCCAGCGCGCGCGCAGCGCGTCAAAGGCAACGCGGCCGGCGCGCAGCATCAAGCGGATGCCGGGAATGGAGAACTCGTCCATGGCGCGCCGATCGAAGGCGTGGGTTTCGCTGCCCGTGTGGACCCGCGCGACAATCCCTGTCAACTCGCGCATCCGCCGATTATAGGATGATCCGGTCATGAACGGGCACCAGCGGGACGACGCGGACGGCCCAGCGCCGGACATCGACTACGCCGCGCTGCGCGGCGACATCGAATGCTGGGCGCTCGACCTCGGCTTCGCCGCGATCGGCGTCGCCAACACGGACCTCGCCGACTACGCGCCCGCGTATCGGCGTTGGCTGGCCGAGCGGCTGCACGGCGACATGGGCTACTTGGCGCGCAACGTGGCCAAACGCCTCGCGCCGGCGGCGTTGCTGCCGGGCACGGTGCGGGTGATCTCGGCGCGCATGGACTACCTCGGCACGGCGCCGCCCGCGCAAAACGCCCTGCCCGTCAACGACGGTTCGGCGTACATCGCCCGCTACGCGTTGGGGCGCGACTACCACAAGACCGTGCGCCGGCGCTTGGCGCGTCTGGCCAAGCGCATCGAGCGGCGCGCCGGCGGCGGGCGGTTCCGCGCCTTCACCGACTCGGCGCCGGTGCTGGAGAAGCCGCTCGGCGAGAAGGCCGGCCTCGGCTGGATCGGCAAGAACACCTTGCTCCTGGGCGAGGAGGGATCGTGGTTCTTTCTCGGCGAGATCTACACCAACCTGCCGTTGCCGGCGACGCCAAAGCGCCCGCTTGACGCGCCCGGCTGCGGCAGTTGCCGGGCCTGCATTCGCGTGTGCCCCACCAACGCCATCGTGGCGCCCGGCAAACTCGACGCCACACGCTGCATTTCGTATCTCACCATCGAGCACAAGGGAACGATACCCGTTGCCCTGCGCGACGCCGTGGGCAATCGCGTGTTCGGTTGCGACGACTGCCAAATCGTCTGCCCGTGGAACCGCTTCGCGCGCCGCTCGGCGGAAGCGGACTTCGCGCCCCGACACGGCCTCGACAACGCGACGCTGGCGGAATTGCTGGCTTGGGACGAAGCCACGTTCCTCGCCCGCACGCAAGGCATGGCGATTCGCCGCGTGAGCTACGCGCAGTGGGTGCGCAACCTGGCGGTGGCCGCCGGCAACGCGCCCCCGGACGCGACCATCACCGCCGGCTTGCGCGCCCGAAGGCCCGGCGCCTCGGCGATGGTGCGCGAACACATCGACTGGGCGCTGGCGCGGCAAACCACCACGCCGGGTGGCGTATGATGCCAACGTGATGCCGCCGCGGAGACGTGGATGCCCACCGAACGCCTCGCGCCCCACATGCTTGGCACCGCTCGCGACGAGCCGCCGCATTTCGCCGGTCGGCACGGCGAACTCACAACGTTGACGCGCATCCACGAAAAGGCCGTGCGGACGGGCAAACCGCCCAAGGGATTGGTTCTGGTGGACGGCGTGCAGGGCGTTGGCAAGACGCAGCTGCTCGAACATTTCGTCGGCACCCGCGCGGAAGCCCCCGCGCGGTTGGCGTTGACCACCAACGGCCTTGGCGAAAAGCCGGAACTGCTGTTCGTCCTGATGCTGGGGGCCGTGGGCCGGGAAACCGCGGCCAGAAAACTCGCCGGCGCAAGCGATCGGATCACCGGCGTCGGGGCCGCCGGCGCCCAAGTGCGCATGGACCGTTCGCGCAGCCAATGGAGGCTCGACAGCCTGCTCGAATTGTCGCGGCGACAGGGCCTGTGGGCCGGGCGCACGCTGCTTCTCACCATCGACGAGGTGCAAAACGTCACCGCGGCCGAGCGCGATGTCTTGCGCACGCTGCACGAGGGAGCGCACGGTTGCCCCATCGTGGTGTTGTGCGCGGGCTTGCAACACGCGGCCGGAAGGCTTAGCGGGACGCTGATCGGCGCTGACGGGCGGCCGAACAAGGCGGGCATCTCGCGGTTCGCCGAACGGCTGACACTGGGGCCGCTGCGCCGCCACGAGACGAAGGCGGCGTTTGCGCTGGGGCTCGCGAAGTTCGGCGTGGACGTAGACGACCACCAAGCCGAAACGCTTGCCCAACGGGCGATGGACTTTCCCCAGCACATCCACGGTTACCTGCGCGGCGTGCTCGACGCCGTCGGCGGGCGTCAAGGCCAGCTCGGCCCCGCCCACATCGCGCGCGCCGTCGAGCAGGGCGACAAGGCGCGGGTGGCCTACTACCAAGAGCGGCTGTCGGGAACCGAGCGATCCGACTTGATGCCGGGGCTGGCGGGCGCGATGCGGCGCTCGGAGGCCACCGAGATGAGTTGGGAAGACGCGCGCCGCCACTTGGCCGGCCGCGGCGCCGAAGATGCCGACGCCGTGCTGACGAGCGCCCTCGAACACGGGGTGCTGACCATCGACTCGGTGCGCAGGATCTCCTTCGGCATGCCGTCCTTCCACGGCTTCCTGCTCGCGCTCGAAGCCACCGCGCCGCGCCGCACAGGAGCGTGATCGCCGATCGGACCGTCGGCGCGCTTCGACTGCTCAGACTTGGAAGCGGAAGAAATGGTCGCGGTAGTGGCGCAGTTCGGCGATGGATTCGTGGATGTCGTGCAAGGCGCGGTGCGTGTTCTTCTTCTGGAAGCCGTCCACCAGCGCCGGGCGCCAACGGCGCGCAAGCTCCTTGACGGTGGACACGTCCACGATGCGATAGTGCAGATACTCGTTGAGCACCGGCATGTGGCGGGCGAGAAAGCGCCGATCCTGCCACACCGAGTTGCCGCAAAGCGGCGCGGTTGCGGGCGCGCAGTGGCGTTCCACGAAGGCCAGCGTCACGGCTTCGGCCTCGGTCAGGCTCACCTGGGAGCGGCGTACGCGCTCGACCAATCCGGACGCGGCGTGGTGGCGGGTGTTCCACTCGTCCATCGCGGCCAAGACGGCTTCGTCTTGGTGGATGGTCAAGGCCGGGCCTTCCGCCACGATGTCCAGCGCCGCGTCGGTGACGATGGTGGCCACTTCCAAGACGGCGTCGGACTCGGAGTCGAGCCCGGTCATTTCCAGATCCATCCACACGAGGTTGGCGGAGGGTCGTTTGTCCGCGTCCATGCGGCTATTATGGCCGCGTTGTGCCAGCGCCCAAGCCTTCCCTGATCAGCGCCGACGCGCTGGCCGCGTTGCGCCCGCCGGCGCTCACCGTGCAGGTGACCTCCCGCCAAGCCTACGATGCGGCGCATCCCCCCGGGGCGGTGCTCGTGGCGCCGTGGGAGCTGGTGTCCGGCATTCCCCCCGCCACTGGCGCGCTGCCGGGCGCGCGACGCTTGACGGATCTGTTTCGGCGCATCGGCCTCTCTGCCGAACGCGAGGTCGTCGTGTTGGACGACGAAGGCGGCGGCTGGGCGGGCCGGTTGGCTTGGACGCTGGACGTGATTGGCCATACCCACTGGCGGTATTTGGATGGCGGCTTGCGCGCTTGGCAAGCGGCGGGATTGCCACTCGCAACCGCGCCGACGCCAACCACCCCGTCGGACGTGGATATCGAAATTGGTCGCTGCCCGGTGGCCGACGCCGAAGAGCTGCTTGCGCGGCTTGCCGATCCGGACCTGTTGGTGTGGGACTGCCGTTCGCCCGAAGAACACGCCGGGCGCAAGGTGGCGGCGCGGCGCGGCGGCCACATTCCCGGCGCGATCAACCTGGATTGGCTCGAACTGGTGGACCGCAGGCGCAATCTCCGCTTGGTCGAAAACCTCGCCGAACGGCTGGCCGCAAGCGGCATCGTCCCCGAACGGGACGTGGTGGCCCACTGCCAGACGCACCACCGCTCCGGGCTGGCGTACATGGCGGCGCGCCTGTGCGGGTTTCCGCGCATCCGCGCTTATCCGGGGTCTTGGGCGGAATGGGGCAACCGCGACGACACGCCCGTGGCGGCGGGCCCCGGCAGCGCCACGCGCGCCGGTGCCTCCTGATGCATCCGTTCGCCCTGTTGCAAGCCGTGCTCCCGCAACACGGCCTGTCGCGTTTGCTGGGCGCGTTCGCCGCCAGCCGTCAGCGCCACTTGAAGCGTTGGATCATCAACGCTTTCGCCGCCGCCTATCAAGTCGATCTAACCGAGTGCGAGGGCGACGGGGCGGACGATTTCGAGAGTTTCAACCAGTTTTTCGCGCGATCGCTGCGCGCCGGCGCGCGTCCAATGCCCACCGAACCCCGCGCGCTCGCAAGTCCGGCGGACGGCACGGTAAGCCAAGCGGGGGCCGTTGAGGGCGGCTTGCTGGTGCAGGCAAAGGGACGCCGCTACGCAGTCGCCGACCTGTTGGGCGACGCCGCGTTCGCGGCGGCCTTGGCCGACGGCGCCTTCGTCACGATCTATCTGGCGCCGCGGGACTACCACCGAGTCCACGCGCCCTGCGCGGCGCGGCTGCGCTCCAGCTTGGAAATCCCGGGACGGTTGTTCTCCGTAAGCGCCTTGACGGAGCGGCATGTGCCACGACTGTTCGCGCGCAACGAGCGCTTGGTACTGCGCCTGCAAGCGGATTTTGGCGAGTTCGCCTTGGTGCTGATCGGCGCCATGATCGTCGCCAGCATTGAAGTGGCTTGGGCGGACGGCCCGGTGTCGCCGTATCGGCGTCTGCGCGCGCGCCAAGTTGACAACGCCCGTTTCGCCCGCGGCGATCAAGTCGGCGTGTTTCTGCTGGGGTCCACAGTGGTCGCCGTCTTTCCTCCGGGGGTGTCGTTGGACGCGCGCGTTGGCCCCGGGGCGAAGATTCGCGTGGGCGAACGCATCGGCACATGCGGGACGCGCCTTAGGCCGCCTTGAAAAAGGGATGGTTCGCCTATGGTCGCTCCGGCGGCCGCGAGTCGTCAGCGCCGCACTTCAACGCGCCAAGCCCCCGCTGCCTGCTCGGCGGTGGGCGCGGTGCGGAAAGGGACGGAAACGCCTTGCGCCGTGGAAAAAAACTGCCCGGTGGTCACCAAACGGATGGCGTAGTCAGGGAGCTCGCGTTTGATCAAGCACTTGTCGTCGAACCACACGCCGTGTTCGTCGAAGTGAAAGTCGAGGTTGTCGAAGCCCGATTGCGCTCGCCGTTCCGGCAGATCGTTGGCGTCCGCGGGCTCGACGTGCAGTAAGAACGGCAACGCCGTGTCGGCCCACGCGCAGGGCGCTTTCGCGTAGGCGATGGCGTTGTCCAGCAGATACACATCCCACTCTCCGCTCGCGGCCGGCGGGCCTGTTGCCACCAAGGCCGCGTATTCGGTTTGAAACGGGCCGGTCGGCACATCGAGCAGCACATTCGTCGCCGCATGGCGACGCCCATCGAACAGCAACTCGACCATCCAGCCGCGGCCGCCAACCGCGCCCACCAGCAAGCGATCGACCGCGTACGGCGGCAGTCGCCGCATCCAGATGCAGTTGTTGGCCGCTCTTAGGTCGCGGGTGGGCCGCGAAACAAGGTCGAGCACTTCGTGGTGCCCGGCGGGGAGTTTGGCATCCCCGCCGGCGGACGGCCAAGCGCGCAGCACGAAGCGTGTTGGCCGAGCGTCGGCGGGGCCGCACCTTCTCGTCACGAAGTACAACCGATCCCCGTGGCGCCACACCTCCTGCAACGGCCGCACCGCGGAGCGGAACAATAGCTGGAACTGCCCGCCTTTCTCCGGATTGTCGCGCAACACGGCGGCCAGCAAACCGCCGACATCGCTGCCGGTTCTTTGCCGGATGTCCCCCAAATTGCGAAACACCAGCGACAGCGCGAGCGACTCGTGTTTGACGAAGCGGAATTCGGCGAGCGCCTTCGCAACTTGAATGCCAGTTTGGAAGAACGTGACCGCCGCCGGCGCGGATCCCGCGCACAGGACGCCCACCAGACCCAGCCAAGCGATCCACTGGCCGATGGTTCGCTCGCGACGCGCCGCCGGAAGCGCTGTCAAGGCATGCGCGGCACAGAAATTCAGCATAACCAAGGCGGGGACAACCACGCGGCTGGCCTCGTTGAAGAAGTCCAGACCGCCGTACCACCACCAAGGCGCGGTCGCCAAGACTGCCAGGCTGGCCCAGAACAACGGGTCGCGCGCCAACACCGGACGCAGACGCAAAACCAAGAGCGCCAGCAGAGCGAACTCGCCCAAATAGAGCAACGCCACATCGGCGGCAAGACGCGCGGCGTCTTCGTAGGCTTCCCAGAGCCAGCCGTGCGGGAAGTCCACATCGCCAGTGGCAAGGTACAACCCCACTATCCCCACCAATGCGGGTGCGCAAAGAAGGTTTTGCCAAGTGAGAAACGGGCGAATGCCGTTCGCGACAACCAGCGCGCCGGCGAACGGCAACAATCCGATCGCGAGGAGGGTGGACCAAAAAGTGCAGATCGCCAGCACGACGCCACTCGCCGCCAAGAACCTTCTCTGTCCGCGCAGTTGCGCCATTAGCAAAGTCGCGAGACCCGCAGTGATGAAGTGCTGTGGCAGGTACGCAATTTCGGGAATGGAGTGGTATGGCCGCAACCATCCATCTAAGGACGTGGGCGGGAATAGGGACAATAGCCAGTCCAACCCCTCGAACAACAACAACGTCAGCGTCGCCGCAGCGATTGCCCAGGCGCCGCCTCGCCCAACACCCTCGAGTCCCACCCGGGCTGGACGGACGAACAGCGCCAACACCAGCGCGAAGCCGATCCAAGTCCACGCAGGGACGGCCCAATCCAACGCCGCGGCGCCAAACCACTTGCCAAGCAAGGCCGGCACCATGTAGTAGCCCAAGTAGTAGCGCAGCAATGGCGCTTCGTTGTTGGCGTCTGGCAGATACGTCGGCCAGTCGCCATCGACCAGGTCCAACAACAGCGCGCGGTAGGCGGGCCAGTTGCCTGCCACCGCATGCTCCGACAGGCCACCCGACGGCAGCACCAGCACCCAGACCAAGGCGACCAGCCCGATCGCCAGCCACACGACGGAAAAACGTGGCCGCCACGGCCCGCGGCAAACGCTCGAAAGCGACACCGCCACCAACACCAGGGCGGGTATGCCGAACCACCACTCAAACCAGCCGCACAACCAGATCGCGAGCGGCAGCGCGAGGTAGAGGATGGCCAACCGGTGGACAATCGGCGCCGCGTCCTCGATGCCGTCATCGCGGCGACTCGACAACGCTGCGTGCGTGGTCACGGTCATGGCACGGTGGATCATACAATGCGCGGGCGAGAGACAACGGAGTTCGGGAGTTGCGCCATCTCCGTCCACTAGGGAACCACGCCCGTGTCCGACGATCTGAGAGACTTCATCCGCCAGCGCGTGCGCCGGGATCTCGAATCCGGGCTGCCGGGCGTTGTCACCCGCTTTCCGCCCGAGCCCAACGGCTACTTGCACATCGGCCATGCGAAGTCCATTTGCCTGAACTTCGGCGTGGCCCAGGAGTTCGGCGGCAGGACATACTTGCGCTTCGACGACACCAACCCGCTCGCGGAGAGCGACGAGTACGTCGACGCGATCGTCCGCGACGTCGAGTGGCTGGGCTACGAATTCGCGGGCCCTACGTTCGCATCGGACTACTTCGAGCAGCTCTACGCGTTCGCCGAACAGCTGGTAGAGCGCGGCAAGGCGTTCGTTTGCGACCTGTCGGCGGACGAAATCCGCGCCACGCGCGGCACGCTGACCGAGGCCGGCACGCCGAGCCCCTATCGCGAGCGGTCCAGCGCGGAGAACCTGAACCTGTTTCGGCGCATGAAGGCCGGCGAGTTCCCCGACGGCGCGCGCGTGTTGCGCGCCAAGATCGACATGGGCGCGCCGAACATCAACCTGCGCGACCCGGTGCTCTACCGCATCCGCCACGCCACCCACCACCGCGCCGGCGATGCGTGGCGCATCTACCCCATGTACGACTTCACGCACTGCATCTGCGACGCCTTGGAGGGCGTGTCCCACTCGCTGTGTACGTTGGAGTTCGAGGATCACCGCCCGCTCTACGACTGGGTGCTGGACAACATCGCGGTGAACTACCACCCGCCGCAGATCGAGTTCTCGCGTTTGGGTTTGGAATACACGGTCATGTCCAAGCGTTTGTTCGCCGCCTTGGTGGACGGGGGCCATGTGCGCGGCTGGGACGATCCGCGCATGCCGACCCTTGCCGGCTTGCGTCGCCGCGGCTGCCGCCCGCAGGCGATCCGCGACTTCTGCCGCCGCATCGGCGTGACGAAGAGCGAGGGTCGCGTGGAGCTCGAACTGCTGGAGTTTTGCGTGCGCCGGGATCTGGAAGCGGCGGCGCCGCGGGGCATGGCCGTGCTCGATCCGCTGCGCCTGGTCATCACCAACTACCGCGGCGAGGGCGAGACGCTGGCCGCGCCGTGGCATCCCGCGCAGTCGGAGCGTGGCGCACGCGAGTTGTCCTTCTCCGGCGTTTTGTACATCGAACGCGAGGACTTCGCCGCGCAGCCGCCGCGCAAGTGGCGCCGTTTGACGCCCGGCGGGATGGTGCGCCTGCGCCACGCCTACATCGTCGTCTGCGAGGAGGTGGTGCACAACGCGGCCGGCGCTATTGAAGAACTGCGCTGCCGCTACGTGCCGGAATCCAAAAGCGGCGCCGATGCCAGCGGCCTAAAGCCGAAAGGCGTGATTCATTGGGTGGACGCCGCCACCGCCCTGCCGGCCGCCGTGCGTTTGTTCGACCGCTTGTTCACGGACGCGAGTCCCAAAGCCCAGACGTTCCTTCGCGCCCTGAATCCCCAGTCGCTCCGCGTCGTCGAGGCGCTCGTCGAACCGGCCATCGTGCGATCCGACGAGCAACACTTCCAGTTCGAGCGCAAAGGGTATTTCGTGAAGGACGCCGTGGACCATGCCGCCCACGCCCCGGTGTTCAATCTCACGGTGGCCCTTCGCGACTCCTACTCGCCCCGCGAGCGCGCCGCCGCTACGCAAGCGACCAGCAAAAAAGTGAATGAGAGCGCTGCGGCGGATAGTCAAGGCGCGGGTTGCGCTCCAAGGCGGTAGACGGTAGCGGGGCCCGCGCCTTGGGCCTCACAAAAAACCCAACAAAACAAGCCCGAGCACGACGCGGTAGATCACATAGGGCGTCATGCCGGTGCGTTCCATGAAACGAACGAAGGCGGTGATGCAGCAAAACGCGCTTCCCGCGGCCACCGCGAATCCAACCGCCAGCATCGGCCAAGGCACCGTGCGACCCGCGCTCTGCGGGACCATCAGAATGGCCGCTCCGGCGATGGCGGGAATGGCGAGCAGAAACGCGAACCGCGCCGCCGCCGCGCGGCTGAGGCCCAATGCCAAGGCCGCGGCGAGCGTGACGCCGGATCGCGACGCGCCCGGCACAATGGCCACGGCCTGCGCCAAGCCGATGAGCAACGCCTGCAGGTAAGTGGGCGCACAAAGCGCGGGCTCGCGGCCGCGCCGCCGATCCGCCCACCAAAGCGCCAACCCGAAGGCGATGGTGGTCGCCGCGATGACGCCGACGCCGCGCAGATGCGCTTCCACCAAGGGCGCGAAGGCGAAGCCCGCGAGCGCCACCGGCACCGTGGCCAGCGCGATCTTGGTGAGCAGGTGCAGTTCCGCATCCCTTTCGGCGCCCGCCGCCGCGCCCCGGCGGCCGGGGCGCAACGCGCCGGCGAACCCGCGCAAGTCGCGCCGGAAGTAGCACAACACGGCCACCAAGGTGCCGCAGTGGACGGCGACATCGAAAGCCAACCCTTGGTCGGGCCAATCGGTGAGCGCGGACGGCAGCACCAAATGCGCGGAACTCGACACCGGCAGGAACTCCGTAACGCCTTGGATGAGCGCCAACACCACCACCTGCGCCCAGCTGACTTCGGAGGAATCCACGGCGCCAGTGTACCGCGCAACACATTTTGGTCGTGGGATGGGCTTTGGAACATTGGAACACCGCATGGCCGAAGACGAACAAGCCTTCTTGATGCGGGTGTGGAACCTGAGCGCGGCGGTCGGCGGCTACAGCGTCCAGACGGCCACGCCGCGTTCGCGCTCCCCGCCGCGGCGCGGCGCCGCCGGCTCTTCGCGGCGGTCGAACACCACCAGATGCCCCTCCTCGGCGCCGCATCTGCCCATGTAGCCGAGGGTCTGCTCCACGCCACGCTCGACGGTCGCCTCCAAGCTCCGGCGGTCCGAGTCGCGCAGCACCTTGCACTCGATCACGAAGCGCCGCCACAGGTCGTAGGGCGCTCCCGGCGCGCGCGGCCACAGCACCAGCAGGTCCGTGCGCCCGCGCCCGAGGCCGTACTCCCGCTCGATGCGCCCGCCGCCGTTCACGATGCGCTGCAGGTAGGCCTGCAGGATCAACTGCGGCGCCGCCTCGCGGTAGTCGTCCAAGCGCCGCAGCCAGTGCCCGGCGTGCTCGCCGTAGAAGGTGGCGAAGGCGGTCAGCAGCCGGCGCAGGTCCACCACGCCGGCGGCGTCCACGTACCAGGCGTCGTCCACGTCGAGGCTGTCCTGCAGGACGTAGCCGAGTTCGCGCGGCACCACCTCGGCGTAGATGGGGTTCGCCATGCGCGGCGGCGGGTCCGGCGCCAAGAGACCCAGGTCGCGCGCGTACTCCAGGTCGCGCAGGTCGTGCGCCGCGTCGCCGCCGGCGAGAAGCGGCTCGACCACGCGGCGCACCCGCTCCTCCTCCAGCTTGTGCGCCAGCTGGTCGAGGTGCGTGCGCCGGGACAGGATCAGCTCCTCGCGCGCCTCGTTGACGTCCTCCACGCCGATGGCGCGGGAGCGGTCGCGCCCGGCCTCGCGCTCGAAGCAGGCCCCGGCGCACAGCGCGTTCACCAGCCATGGCTGGCCCCGCGTGTGCTCCCACACCGCCCGGCGCGCCGCCGGCGTGAAGCGCTGCCCGGTTTCCAGGATGTGCTGCGCCATCAGCCGGCGCGTCTCCTTCCGCGTGAAGTCGCCTAGGCGCAGGGATTTCGCGGCGACGTTGAACGGGCTGCCGCCGGCGACCACCTCCCCCGTGCTTGAGCGGATCCTGTAGTCCCTGATGTCCCTCACGCCGCAGAGCACGACGCTGTGCGGGAAGCCCTTGGGCCGCTGCTGGTAGCCGGCGCGCAGCTGGCGCAGCACCGAGAGCAGGGTGTCGCCCACCAGCGAGTCGATCTCGTCGACCAGCAGCACCAGCGGCGTCGGATTGGCAAGGCACCACTCGATCAGCAAGTCCTTCAAGGCGTCGTTGGGGCCGGACTGCTCGAACACGCCGGGCCAGGTCCGTTTCGGGAAATCGTCTCCCAGGAGGCGCGCGCTGCCCGCCAAGCCGCTCAGGATGGCGCGCATGCCTTCCTGCACGTCGTCGCGCGCCACTTGTCCGACCTCCACGTTCACGTCCACGCAACGGAAGCCGTCCGCGCCCGAGGGCGCGCCCGCACCATCGGGTGCGCCGCCGCTGTTCAAGAGGTCGCGCAGGGCGATCAGCGCCGATGTCTTGCCGGTCTGCCTTGGCGCGTGCAGCACGAAGTACTGCTTGTTCCGGATCAGCTGCAGGATTTCAGCGATGTTCCCGCGCTTGAGCGGCGGGATGGCGTAGTGGTCCTCGGCGCGAACCGGCCCGGCGGTGTTGAAGAAACGCATGGGTCGATTGTGGCACAACCTCCCTCCGGGTCGTCCGTCCGTCGTCGGCTCTCGTCGACTCTTCGGCGCGGCATAGTGTGGTAAGGTGCGCTCCGCAAACGGGCTGAGTGCGAGGGAGGCGACTGCGATGGATGTCTGCTTTGGTCAAAGGAGTGATTCGCCGGTAGCGGCTTGTCGCCGCCGCTCGCGTCCGCACTGCCACCTCATCCCCCCCCCCCCCCGCACACACCACACAGGCACGCCGAACCCGCCGAGAGTAGCCCCTCCGTGAAGCACGTCTTGCGTACGGTCGCGTTGGCCACCGCCTCGCTGTGCTCGGCGCTAGCGCTGGCGCAGTCCCCCGGCGTCACCGTCAGCGAATCCAACCTGTCCCTCAACGAGGGCAGCGCCGGCACTTACACCTTGGTGCTGAACACCGCTCCCTCCGCCACGACGACGGTGACGGCGACCAGCGACAACCCCTCGGTGACGGTGGATTCGGACGCCACGCCGCAAACCCAGGAGCTGACCTTCACCACCAGCGACTGGAACACCACGCAGACGGTGACCGTGACGGCGACCCAGGACGGCGACTCCGGCGACGAATCCGTCACCATTTCGCACGCCGTGACGGGCTACGGCAGCGTCGCCACCGCCGCCGGCGTGGCGGTGACGGTGACGGACGACGACGCGCCGTCGCTGTCGCTCGTGTCGGTGGCCTTGGGGACGGATCCGCCATCGCCGGACCGACGCAGCGGCACCACCGTCGTGCCGTGGGTGAACGGCGCGGACAACGAGATGCGCAGCGCGACCGGAGAGTCGTACCTCCAAGCGACGACGGCCCCGCAAGTGGTGCATTTCGAGGGCATAGGGTCAAACGGAGAAGATCGACACCTGTTCTGCCGGGAGAAGAACATTGGGAACAACAACTTTCGTCTGTACGGTCTACCTGGCGTGCCCTTCACCCAGCCTAGGGACAGCTGCCGGCGCGTCGGCGAATCCCGGTCGTCCTTGACGGTCGAACTCCGCCAGGACGAGATCGACTTTGGCGGTGTGGTCTGGCACACGACGCGGTCGGACCAGCACATCGGGAGCTGGTCGATTTCCGCCCGCTGGGTGCCGATAGTGACCGCTGCGGACGTGGCGCTGTCGCCACCGTTCAACACGGCGCAGACGAGCTACTCCGGGCTGATTGCGGGGAGCGACCTCGACTACCTGCGAATCACGCCCGTCTTCGATCCCGACACGGTGGCCGTCTCCGTCAACAACGCCACCTCCACCACGGTTGCGAGCGGCATGGACTATGCCGCTCGCAACCTGAACACCGCCGACTCGGCGATCAACACCGTGGCGGTGGCGGTCGCAGGCGTCGGCGGCGCGACCAGCACCTACATGCTGCGGCTCGAATACCGACCCAAGGCGGCGATCGCGGCCGCCAATCCGTCGCCGCTGACCGCGGGGGCCCTGGACGGCGCGACGTTGACGGTGGAGCTCTCGCACACGACCTTCGCGGCGGGCGTGGCGGCGTCGCACTTCGCGCTGGACGGCCCGCCGGGGCTGTCGGTCAGTTCGGCGGTGGCAACCGGCGCCACCTCGACGGTGCTGACGTTGGGCTATTCCGGCGGCGACTTCGACATGGCGCGGACGCTCGCCGTGACGGTGGCGGACTCCGCGCACACGGAGTCCGGCGCGCTGACCACCGAAACGGTGAACATCGCGCCGACGCCGGCGGTGTCGGTGAGCAGCGCGAGCCTGACGCTGCAGGAGGATCCCGGAACTTCGAACGACAACGTCGGCACCTACACGGTGGTGCTGACGGGCCAGCCGGCCGGCGCGGTGACGGTGACGCCGACCAGCGGCAACGCGGACGTGACGGTGAGCGGTGCGCTGACGTTCACGGGGACGACTTGGAACACGGCGCAGACCGTGACCGCGACCGCCGCCGAGGACGACGACGCGGTGGACGACGTGGCGTTCATCACCCACGCGGTGCAGGGGATTCCGGGGGTCGGGAGCAGCCCGCGGGTGCGGGTGGCGGTGAACGACGACGACTCCCAGGGCCTGACGCTGGCGACGTCGACGCTGGCGGCGGGCGTGACGGAAGGCATGACGGGAACCTACACGGCGCGGCTGGCCAGCGAGCCGACCGGCGTGGTGGCGGTGGCCATCGCCAGCAGCGACGGCGCCGTGACGGTGGACGTGGACGCGACCGCCGGCGGCGGGCAGGCGACGCTGCTGTTCAACGCCGCGAACTGGGACACGCCGCAGACGGTGACGGTGCGGGCCGGCGAGGACGACGACGGCGAGGGCGAGACGGCGACGCTGACCCACAACCCCTCCGGCGCGGACTACGGCGAGGTGGAGGACGTGGACATGTCGTTCACGGTAACGGACAACGACGCCAAGGGCGCGACGTTGTCCGCGAGCACGCTGAACGTGCAGGAGAACGGCGCGGCGACCTACACGCTGGTTCTGGACACCGAGCCGGTCGGCGGCCCCGTGAGCGTGGCGGTGGCGAGTTCGGCCACGTCCACGGCCACGGCGAGTCCGCCGGCGCTGACGTTCACGGCGGAGAACTGGGACGCGCCGCAGACGGTGACGGTGGCCGGCGTGGACGACGCCAACACGACCGACGACGGCTCGACGGTGAGCCACACGGCGACCGGCGCGGACTACGGCAGCGTGGCCATCGGCAGCGTGGCGGTGACCGTCCGCGACGACGAGCAGGCGGGGCTGAAGGTGTCGCCGACGTCGCTGACGGTGGCGGAGGGCGCGACGGCGACCTACACGGTGCGCCTGAACACGGCGCCGGCCGGCGCGGTGACGGTGGTGGTGGGCGGCGCCACGGCGAAGCTGACGGTGGATCAGACCACGCTCTCCTTCGGCACGGCCAATTGGGACACGGCGCAGACGGTGACCGCGACGGCGGTCGCGGACGCCGACGGCGACGACGAGACGGTCGCGCTGTGGCACGGAGTGGCGGGCACGGGCGACTACGCCGCGGTCGCGCTGGCCGCGGCTCGGATCCCCGGCGTGGAGGTGCGGGTGGAGGACGCCCAGACGGCCGGAGTGGTGGTGGAACCCATGTCGCTCACGATCGACGAGGGCGGGACGGCGACGTACGAAGTGAGCCTGTCGGCGCCGCCGGCGAGCGGCACGAGCACGGTGGTGGTGGCGGCAACGGGCGCGGCCGGGCTGACGGTGGCGACGAGCTCGCTGGTCTTCAACGCAACAAGCACGCTGCTCTTCGACGCAACCACTTGGAACACGGCGCAGACGGTGACCGTGACGGCGGTCGCCGACCACGACCGGCTGACGGACAGCGCGGCGACGCTGACCCACGCCGCGACCAACTACGGCGCGGTCATGGCCGGCCCCGACGTGCCCGTGACGGTGCGCAACACCACGGTGGACCACGACGCGGACGCCGATGGCCTCATCGAGATCGACAGCCTGGCGAAACTGGACGCCATCCGCTGGGACCTGGACGGAGACGGCACCCCGGCGGCGGGCGCCACGAGCACCGCGGCGCATGCCGCGGCGTTCCCGAACCCGCGCGGCGGCGGCGCGTGCCCGACATCGGTCTCGGGCGTGGCCTGCCGGGGCTACGAGCTGACGACCGACTTGGACTTCGACACCGACGGCGACGGCCGCACTTGGACGGAAACCGGCGGCGTCGTCAGCGGCGACGACGGCGACGACTACTACAACGGCGGCGCCGGCTGGGCGCCGATCGGCAACGCCGTCAGCCCTCCATCGAACTACTACAGAGCCGTCTTCCGCGGCAATGGCCACGTCGTCAGCAACCTGTTCATCAACTGGCCCGAGCGGTCGAGCGTGCAATACGTGGGGCTTTTCGGCAACATCGGCGGCACTGGGCGAATCGAGTCCCTGGGCTTGCGGGACGGCCATGTGCGGGCGGTTCATGCGTTCGGCGGCATCCTGGGCGGCTGGACCTACGGAAAGGTGGTTGGCTGCTACTCGACCGGGACGGTGAACACGCGGGGGACCATCCAAGCACACTCTCGCAACAGCGGCGGGCTGCTCGGCGCAGTGGGCAACAGCAGCACGTTCGGCGCCGGGAGCGTGGTGGCGTCCTACTCCATTGCCCGAGCGACGTCCGAAAACCAAGCTGGCGGGCTGTTCGCCCAAGCTCTCGGTGTTTCGGGATCGGTAACCATCGACAACAGCTGGGCGGCGGGCCCGGTCTCCGGCGGCCCGGGTTTGGCTGGCGGACTTGTCGGCCAAGGCGTATTCAGTGGGGCGAGGGCCACGGCAAGCTACTACGACACGGAGGCCACGGGCCAGATGGGGAGCCGCGGCGGCACCGGCCAGAGCACGGCCGACCTGCAGCGGCCCACCGGCTACACCGGCATCTACGCGAACTGGAACATCGACTTGGACGGCGACGGCGGTCCGGACGACCCGTGGCACTTCGGCACGTCGAGCCAGTATCCGTCGTTGAAGTGGGGCGGCTTCGACGTGACGGAGCAGTTCGCGGGCGTTCTCGCCTTCGCGTCCAGCGTGTCGGGCAGGAGCTTCGCGGTCGGCAGATCCATCACGCCGTTCCAGGTTCCGGCGGCGGCGGGCGGCCAGGGGACGGTGCGCTATTCGGCGCGCGGCCTGCCGCCCGGGCTGTGGTTCGACGCGGACGGGCGGGGAAACTGCGGGCTGGCGCGCTCGGTGTGCGGGACGCCGTCGGAGGTGGGAACGTGGACGGCGACCGTGACGGCGCGAGACGGCGCCGGGGCGACGGCGGCGCTGACGTTCCCGGTGGCGGTGGTCGCGGACGTGGACGTGGACGCGGGGCCGCCGGCGGTGGTTCCGGACGCGGCGCTGCGGGAGGCGGTGGCGCGGGCGCTGGGCGTGGATGCGTCGTCGTTGACGGAGGGGCATCTGCTGGCGCTTTCGAGTCTGAGCGCGCCGTGGTCCGGGGTGACGAGCCTGGCGGGGCTGTCGGCGGCGTCGAACCTGCGGCGCTTGGAGCTGGGCGGCAACGCGGTGTCGGACCTCTCGGAGTTGTCGGGGCTGCGGCTGCTGGAGCACTTGGACCTGTCGGACAACGCGGTGTCGGACCTGTCGGAGTTGTCGGGTCTGACGCGCTTGGAGACGCTGCTGCTGTCGGGGAACCAAGTGTCGGACCTGTCGCCGCTGCGGGAGATGGCCGGGTTGCGGTCGCTGTTTCTGGACGGCAACGCGGTGTCGGACCTGGCGCCGGTGGTGTTTCTGGAGTCGCTGGAGGAGTTGTCGCTGAGCGGCAACCCGCTGGCCGGACTGTCGCCGCTGTGCGCGCTGCGGGAGTTGAAGCGGCTGTGGCTCGCGGCTTCGGGGCTTTCGGACCTCTCGGAGCTGTCGTGCCTGACCGGTCTGGAGCGGCTGTGGCTCGCGGACAACGCGGTGGCGGACGTGGGGCCGCTGCGCGGGATGCGGGCGCTGGAGTGGCTGGACTTGGAGCGCAACGCGGTGTCGGACGTCGTGCCGCTGCGCCGGCTGGGGGCGCTGGAGCGTCTGCGCTTGGGCTCGAACCGGGTGTCGGACGCGGGTCCGCTGGCGGCGAACGACGGTCTGGCGGCTGGCGACGTGGCGGGACTGCGCGGCAACCCGCTGTCGGAGGCGTCGATCCGGGAGCACGTTCCGGCGCTGCGGGAGCGCGGGGCGACGGTGCTGGCGGGGCTGCCGGCGCCGTGGTTCGCGGCGTCCGGGGACGCTTCGGGGCGGCGTTCGTTCATGCGCCTGATCAACCGCTCGGACGTTGCCGGGGAGGCGCTGGTGTGGGGTGTTGACGACGCCGGGGAGCGGTTCGGCCCGGCGCGGCTGTCCATCGGCACGGGGCGGACGGCGCACTTCAACTCGGCGGATCTGGAGTTCGGCAACGCGGCGAAGGGTCTGGCGGACGGCCTGGGGGCGCCGACGGCCGGGGGCTGGCGCCTGGAGGTCCTGTCGACGCTGGACTTGGAGGCGCAGACGTTCCTGCGGGCGTCCGGCGGCCCGCCGTCGGCGCTGCACGACGGTCTGCCGCGGGTTGGCGCAACGTTGCGGGCGGCGTTCCTGCCGGCGGGCCGGGAGCGTTCGCCGGCGGGCGCGCTGCGGGTCTCGAACCCGACCGGGTCCGACGCGATGGCGTACGCGTGGGGCGTGGACGAGGCCGGGGTCGGGCGCTTGGCGACCGGGCTGGTCGCGCCGGCGGGGCGGGCGGTGACGGTGACGGCCTCGGAGCTTGAGCGCTGGCGCATGGGTTCGGGGCGCGGCCTCGGCCGCGGCGCGGGGAACTGGCGCTTGGAGCTGACCGCGCCGTGGCCGCTTGCGGCGCAGGCGCTGGCGGTTGGCGACGGCGGCCGCACGGGGAACCTGTCGGGGCCGGCGGCGGCGCTGGGGCCGGGGGTCGTGGCGCGGGTGCCGCTGTTTCCGCCGGCGTCGGCGGCCGGGCGCGTCGGCGTGGCGCGGGTGTGGAACCTGGGCGCGGCGGCGGGCGAGGTGCTGGTGACGGCGGTGGACGACGCCGGGGTTTCCGCCGGGCCGGTTGCGCTGGCGCTGGAGGCGTTCGCGGCGGCGGAGTTCGACTCGCGCGACCTGGAGGAGGGCGGCGGGCCGCTGGCGGAGGGCGTTGGGGCGCCGACGCGGGGTTCGTGGCGCTTGGATCTGCGCGCGCAGTTCGGAGCGCGAGTCCACGCCCGCGCGGTGGGCGCCGGCGGCTACGCGACCGGGCTCTTGGAGGCGGCGCCGCGTTCGGGCGGCGTCGCGCGGGTGTCGATGTTCAATCCGGGCTCGAACCGGGCGCAGCGGAGCCTGCTGCGGTTGGTGAACGACGGCGCGGAGGACGCGGCGGCGACCATCGGGGGCGTGGACGACGCTGGACGCGCCGGCGGCGCGGTGCGCGTGACGGTTCCCGCCGGCGAGGCGCTGTGGTTGTCGGCGGCGGAGCTGGAGTCCGGCGGCGCCGGCTTCGAGGGTTCCCTCGGCGACGGCGCGGGCAAGTGGCGTCTGACGGTGTCCTCGGACGCCCCGCTCGCGGTGATGAGCTTGGTGGAGGACGCGGAGGGCGCCCTGAGCAACCTCTCCACGCCGGGCCGGCGGTAGCGCCGCGGCGGCGCGCGACGCTTCCGGTCGAGTCGGCGCTACAGCATCCGGACCGCCGCGGCACCGGCAAATCGCAGGTCAGCCACCGCTCACGACGGATGGCGGCCCGCCAAACGTCGCAGCCCGATATCGCGTGGGATTCTTCTGGAATCTTCACTTCGCGCTGACAGCGCGCCCCCGACGTCCCAATCCGCGACGATCCGACGGCATCGCGGTGGCTGCGGGAACGACCACCGAGCTACAATTCGCCGCACATCCGCGCTGCTATACGGTCGCGCAACTTCCAACTTTCCGCACCGCACACAGACGAGGTTTGCCCATGCGCTTGCGCGATTTTCACCGCATCGAGATGCGCAGCGATTCGAAGACGGGGTTGTTCGCTGTTTTCGCCCTGCACGATCTCACCCTCGGTCCCGCCTTGGGCGGCGTTCGGCGCTGGGCCTACGCCGACGAGAGCGACGCGCTTGCGGATGTCGTCCGCTTGGCGCGTGGCATGACCGCCAAGAACGCCTTGGCCGGCATTCCCTTCGGCGGCGGCAAGAGCGTCATCGCGGCGCCGGGCGCGGGAAAGAACGGCCGCGCGAGTGGCCCCCCGGCGCTTCCGGTCACCGAGGCGGAGCTGGTCAAACTCGGAGAGTGGATCGAAGACTTGGGGGGCGAGTACGTCGCTGCGGCGGATGTCGGCATGGGCGCTCAAGATTTGATCACCGCCGGCCGCCGCACGCGGCACATCGCCGGCGTGCGCGGCGACAGCGAAACCGGTCCGCGCACGGCGCACGGCGTCTTCACGGCCATTGAGGTGGTCGCCCGACGGCTCGGTTTCGCGGACCTGGCCGGCGTGCGCGTAGCGGTGCAGGGGCTGGGCAAGGTCGGCATGCCGCTTTGCAAGCTGCTGCGGGACGCCGGCGCCGTGCTGTCCGTGGCGGACATTGACGACGCCAGAGCCACGCTCGCCACCGAGCGTTTCGCCGCCTCCGCGGTGGCGGTGGAGCGCGCGCTTGTCGCCGATGTGGACATCGTGGCGCCGTGCGCCTTGGGCGGCGCCATCACCAGTCGCGTGGCCAGCGAAATGCGCGCCCGCGCCGTCGTCGGCGCGGCCAACAACCAGCTCGCCGACCACGAGGCCGTGCGGCTGTTGAAGCAACACGGCGTGTTGTACGCGCCGGACTACGTTGTGAACGCCGGCGGCGTGATCAGCGCCGGCCTCGACTACCTCGGCAGCGACGGGTTTGCGGACAAGGTGCGCGAAATCGGGCCGCGCCTCGAAAGCATCTTTGACGAGGCGCAGCGCACCGGGGAACTGGAGTCGGACGTTGCGGACGCGCTGGTGCGCCAACGCTTGAGAGAAGCCGCGTGCGCTCCGCCAAGGTGATCCATGTCGTGAGCGCCCATGCCGAGGGGGAAGTGGGCGATGTCATCGTTGGCGGCGTCGCGCCGCCGCCCGGAGCCACGCTGTGGGAACAGTCGCGTTTCATCGCCCAGGATGGCCAGCTGCGCGACTTCGTGCTGAACGAACCGCGCGGCGGCGTGTTCCGACACGTCAACCTGCTGGTGCCGCCGAAACACCCGAACGCGCAGATGGGTTTCATCATCATGGAGCCGGCGGACACGCCGCCCATGTCCGGTTCCAACAGCCTGTGCGTTGCCACCGTGCTGCTCGAGACGGGGATTCTGTCCATGCGCGAGCCCGAAACGCGGCTGACGCTGGAAGCGCCCGGCGGCCTGATCGAGGTGGCGGCCAAGTGCCGCGGCGGGCGGGTCGAGCGCGTGCGCGTGCGCAACGTGCCCTCGTTCATCGACCGATTGGAAGCCGCCATCGAGGTGGAGGGAATCGGCACGCTGTCGGTGGACACGGCCTATGGCGGCGACAGCTTTGTGGTCGCCGACGCGCGCGCGCTCGGCTTCTCGCTGCGCCCGGACGAAGCGCGCGACATCGCCAACACCGGCGTTCGCATCACCCGGGCGGCGAACGAGCAGCTCGGCTTCACCCATCCCGGCAACACGGACTGGACGCACATCTCGTTCTGCCAAATGACGGCGCCGGTACAGCTGCGCGACGGGGTGATGACCGGCGCGAGCGCGGTGGCGATTCGCCCCGGAAAAATCGACCGATCACCATGCGGCACGGGTTGCTCGGCGCGACTCGCGGTGCTGCACGCGCGCGGCGCCATCGCCGCCGGTCAGCCGTTCGTCGGGCTCTCGCTGCTTGGCTCGCGATTCCACTGCCGCATCGAGTCGCTCGCGCGCGTGGGCGAACGCGACGCCGTCGTGCCCTCGCTGAGCGGCCGCGCCTGGATCACGGGCACGCACCAGCACACGCTGAACCCGGAAGACCCGTGGCCGCGCGGCTACCGCCTAAGCGACACGTGGCCGCAGCTAGGCTGAACGCGGAATCGCCTTGGTGGCCAATTCGGCGGCTACGCGACTGGCAAACCAAGCGCGGCGCCTATCTCGCCGGCTTGGGCGTCGAGCAACTGCTCGTAGCCCTCCGCCACGCCACGCACCAGGCCGCCGGGAATTGCGGCGGTGGTCAGCGCGGCGGCGGCGGGGTTGTCGAGCGGCTCGACGACCAACCGCTCCGCCCCGGTCAACGCCAAGGCGGACTCGCCGATGACGATTTCACCGTTGTGGACGAACGACGAGAGCAACAGCACCTCGCTCGCGGCTTCGGCGCCGGGTAGTTCCGACGGCACCGGCACCGCCCCCGCGAAGTGGTCCACGGCGTATCGAAACAGGTGTCCGCGGGCTTCTCCCTCGCCTTGCGGAGCGGCCGCGGGCTGCCAAAGTTCCAGCAAGCGACGCAGCAGCAGCGTGGCGCACACCGCGTTGAAGTGCCGGTCCGGCCCCGCGTCGTCGCGGAACGTCAACGCGCAGCCGGTGCCGGGCAGCGTCGCGGCTTGTGCGCCGTAGACGCTCGCGACCCGCTCGGCGATGTTCGCCGCCGCGGCCAGAGCATCGGCCGGTCCGCCTTGGAGCGTCGCCGCATCGGCGAACAAGTTGGCCACCACGAGGGTGGCGCCAGCGGGTGGTTCGACGGTTGCCGCCGCGGGCGGGGCGGCGGTCCGCGCGTCTGGCGCTTGCGTCGCCCCCCGCCACCACGCGAACGCCCGTCCTCCAAACAACGCCAAGGCCAAGGTGGCGGTCAGGCCAACCGCCCAGAACGGCCAAGCAATCGCTAGCGTGCGTGTGAAGGGCGTTCCGAACGCCTCGTCGTTCAGAGCGACGCGCACTTCCGCGGCCACCTCGTCCGCCACCTCCACGGGCTCGACAAACACCGTGGCCCCGGGCCCCGGCGGTTCACCCGCGATGACGAACGGGCGTCCGTCCATCGTGTGGATGGCGACCTGCCGCACCTCGGCCCGCGCCGCCACCCGGTTGGTCGCGACGCCCAAACTCACGCGGTCTTGCCGCAGCAGAGGTTCTTCGGCGCGCGCCGCCAACTGCGCCGCCAAAGCGGTGCCGAACCGCGCCTGCTCGCTCGCCCGTCGTTCCGTCTCCAATGCCCATCCAGCGAGCAAGGCGGCCGCGCCGGCGGCCAGATAGCCGGCGGTCGCCGCCATTGGCACGGCGAACCGCCGGCGCCACCACCGCGGCGAAGCGTTCACAGCGCGGTTGCCGCGACGTTCTGCTTCGCCGCCGCCCCGGCGATCTCGCGCACCAAGCGCGGCACCAGATACCCCGGCAGACGCGCCGCCAAGTCGCGGTGGATGGCGAGCGCCCGCTCCTCCGCCACGTCGAAGTGCGCGGTGCCGGCAACCGCGTCCGGCATGTGCAGGTAGTACGGCAGCACGCCGGCGGCGAACAGCCGTTCCGAGAGCGCGGCGAGGCTGGCGGCGTCGTCGTTGACGCCGCGCAACAGCACGCTTTGGTTGAGCAGCGTGAAGCCGGACAACGCGGCCAGCGCGGCGGCGCAGTCCGCGTCCACCTCGCGCGCGTGGTTGAAGTGCAGCACGATCACCACGCGCGGGCGCGTTTGCGCCAAGGTTTGCAGCAACGCCGCGGTGACGCGCTGCGGAATCACGACCGGCAGCCGCGTGTGGATGCGCAGCGTCGCCACGTGATCGATGGCGGCGACCGCGGCCGCCAACCGCGCGAAGTGTCCATCCGTGAGCAGCAACGGGTCGCCGCCGGACAGAATCACCTCGGCGATGCTGGCGTCCTCCCGAACCGCGGCAAGGGCTGGAAAACTCGGCCCCTGCCTGTGCTCGGCGTACGGAAAATGGCGGCGAAAACAATAGCGGCAATGCACCGCGCAAGACCCGGCGGCGATCACGAGCGCCCGCCCGGCGTACTTGCGCAGAACGCCCGCGCCCACGCTTGCTTGCGCCTCGCGCAGCGGGTCCGGCTCGTACATCGGCGCCGGCTGATTCTCGCGCGCCGTTGGCAACACCTGCCGAAGCAGCGGATCCTCGGCGTCGCCAAAGCGCATCCGGGCGATGTAGGGACGCGGCACCTTCAGCGGGAAATCGGCCGCCGGCAGCGCGGCAACGTGGCTTTCGGAGACGCTAACAGCGGCGAGCAGCTCGCGCACGTCCGTCACCGCGGCGGCCAGTTCGCGTCGCCAAGCGTCCGGCGGCCAGATCCCGCTCGCCGCTTGGGGCGATTCGCTTGGCTCGGCGGCGGAGGATTTCGCCAAGATTGGCTCGGCACGCGCGGCGCGTCTTGTCCGGCTGACGTTCGCGGGTATCATGCGCTCATCTTCACCGAGTTAAGCGGCCCCCAACGCTCGGCGTGGCAGCCGCGATTGCCAAGGAGGCGTGAGCGGCGTGGCGAGCTATTCTACCAACGAATTCCGGCCCGGACTGAAGGTGCTCCTCGAGGGCGACCCGTGCTCGATTCTGGAAAGCGAGTTCGTCAAGCCCGGCAAGGGACAAGCGTTCACGCGCGCGAAGTTCCGCAACTTGAAAACCGGCCGCGTTTGGGAACGCACGTTTCGCAGCGGCGAAGCCATGCAAGCCGCCGACGTGCTGGAGGCGGAGATGGAGTTCCTCTACAGCGACGGCGAGTTTTGGCACTTCATGAAAACCGACGGCAGCTACGATCAAACGGCGGCCAGCGAAGGGGTCGTGGGCGAGGTGAAACACTGGCTGCACGAGCAAGTGCGCTGCACGGTCACGTTGTGGAACGACGCCCCGATCGCGGTGACGCCGCCCAACTTCGTGGAATTGGCGGTGGCGCAAACCGAGCCGGGCGTGCGCGGCGACACCGCCCAAGGCGCCACCAAGCCCGCCACGCTGCCCACCGGCGCCACCATCAAGGTGCCGCTCTTCGTTGAAATCGGCGACGTGCTGCGCATCGACACGCGCACCGGCGAGTATGTGAGCCGCGTGCAGCGTTGACGGTGGGCGCGGACCTTCGGTGGCGTCCGTCCTGCACCCTGCGCGCCCTGCGCGTCCGCGCCGAGATGCTGGCCGCGGCGCGCGGCTTCTTCGCCGTCCGGGACGTCTTGGAAGTGCAAACCCCGCTCGTCGGGCGCCACACGACGACTGATCCCGCGATCGACAGCGTGCGGTTGGCCGATGGCGGCACGCTGCAAACCTCGCCCGAACACCACATGAAGCGTTTGCTCGCCGCCGGCGCGCCATCCATCTACCAAATCGGCCCGGCGTTTCGACGGGGCGAGGCGGGGCGCTGGCACAACCCGGAGTTCACGCTCATCGAGTGGTACCGCCTCGGCTTCGACGCCGAACGGCTGATGGGCGAAGTGGCGGAGTTGGTGGACGCGCTGCTGGGGGCCGGGCGCTACCAACGCCGCACCTACGCCGCGTTGTTGCGGGAGCGGTTCGGCGTGGATGGCGCCGACAAGCCCGCCATCGTCGCCCAAGCCCGCGCCCTGGGTCTGCAAGGCGACGACGCTGGCGACGCGGCGGATCTGCTCGTCGCCCACGCCGTGACGGGCGTGGACGCCGAGCGCGTTTTCATCACCGCCTATCCCGCCGAGCAGGCGGCGCTTGCCCGCCGCAACGCGGACGGCACGGCGGCGCGGTTCGAGCTGGTGGTGCGGGGCTTGGAAATCGCCAACGGCTACGACGAGCTCACGGACGCGGACGAGCTGCGGGCGCGCATGACCGCCGATGCCGAGCGCCGACGCGCGCGAGATCTGTCGCCCGTGGCCCCCGACGCCGCGCTGCTCGCCGCGCAGCGGCACGGGTTGCCGGCCTGCGCGGGCGTGGCGCTTGGTTTCGACCGCCTCGTGGCGTTGCGCCTCGGCGCGCGGTCGGTGGCCGAGGCGCTGGCGTTCGATTGGCGCCGCGCGTGAGGCTCGTGCGCTTGGGCGCTGATCGACGTCACCGATCGAGCGCGTCCAAGTAGCGTTGCAGCAGGCCGGGGTGCAGCGCCTGCAACGCCCGGCGGTTCTCGATGTCCTGTCGATCCGTGCCGCCGCGAACGAGCGCCAAGGCCACGTCGAAGGCGCGTTCGGGCTCGCTCTCGCCGCCGCGCGGCGCCAACGTCTTGCCGAAGCCGCGCTCCTCGACAACCATCCACGCCGGAAACCACGGCGGCGTGATCGGCGGTTCCACCTCGGCGTCCTGGGCGCGCTCCCAGCCCCTCTTCAAGGAGGAATCTGGAAAACGCGCGTTCTCGATCAGCGTTTCGAAGTGCTCGGGCGCCAGGGCGCAGAGCGCGAACCAGCACTCCACGGCGGCGCGGCGGTCGCGCAGCCGCCATTCGGTCTCGGCGAGCCGGCCGAGCAGCACGGGGTTGTCGACGTGGTCCGGCGTGGCGCGCAGGACGCGCTTGGCGTTGGGCCAGTCGAGGCCTTGGGCGTAGGCCCAACTCGCGTGCCGGCGCGGGCTGGCCGTATCGAACGGCGCGCCCTCCAACGCCGCGCCGATGGCGCGCCAGAGCGGCGCGAGGAAGTCCCGCGCCCGGGCGTGCAGCACCGCGGACGCCGCCGGCAGCCAGCGGCGTTCCATCATGTCCAGCCGTTCCCGCCCTTGGGATTCGTCGCCGGGCGACGGCAAGCTCAAGGCTTCGATCAATGTGGCCGCATCGGCAATCGCCCAGTGGTGCATGTTCACCCGCGCCAACGCCTCCAAGCGCTTGGAGGCGACCACCGGCTCGCGGCTCGCCAACGCATGGAACAGGTCGTTGAAGGCCGAGGTGTCCGGCGTGTCGAAAAAGATGTCCAGCTGGCGGCGGTCCTCGGTGAGCCGGAACTCGGTGCGGAGCAGCAGGTCCAAGTTGCCGTCGGCCGAGGCCTTGAGCTCCGCGCCGGCGTTCTCGTCGGTGCCGTACAACGCCACCGTCTCCGCCGTCACGTCGAGCGCTTGGGCGCAATCGTTCGCATGTTCCAACATGGTGCGCGTCTTGCGCGGCCCATGCACCAGGAAGTCGTCCAGCGTCGGCTTCTCCCCGCGGCGCCAGGCGCGGTAGTCGTCGTAGTCGAGACTGTTCGTCTCCAGCAACCAGTCGAGCGGCGAATAGACGCGGTGCGTGGAAAGCAGTTGCTGCACCACCACCGCCTCCCGCGAGCTGCGCGCGCGCCTCAACACGCCGCCTCCCGCCGCCGCACCATCAAGGTGACTTCCTGACTCAGCACGACTCCGCCGCTGTCGTCCGTCACCGTGTCCGCGAGCGTGAGGATGCCCAGCCCGGGCCGGCTGCCGGACTCGCGCTTGCCCACGCAGCGCGTGGCGTAGGTGAGGGTCGCGCCGGCGCGGGCGGGGCTCGGCAGGCGCAGCTTGTCCTTGCCCAGCATGGCGAACACGGCGATGCGATCCTCGCAGTCGAAGAAGAGCCGAGTGCAGATGGCGAAGAGGTGCGCCGAAGACGCCACCAGACCTCCATACGGCGAGTGCGCTGCGGCGGCCGCGTCCACATGCGCGGGTTGCGGATCCCAGACGCGGGCGAACCGCACGATGGCGTCCGCCGTCAACCGCCACGAACCGATCACGGCGCTGTAGTCCTCATCAATGTCGTCGAAGAACAGCACGGCCCCGGAAATTGGCTGGCCTCGCGTTAGGCGGCCGCTTGCCCGTTTGGCCGCGCGCTGGGGGCCAAGCCCAAGTCCTCGAACATCGCCATGTCGTCGTCGAACGCGGGGTTCGGCGTGGTGAGCAGCTGGTCGCCGCAGAAGATGGAACCCGCGCCGGCGAAAAAGCACAGCGCCTGGGCTTCGGGGCTGAGCTCGGTGCGGCCGGCCGAGAGGCGCACCACGGCGGTGGGCATCAGGATGCGCGCCACGGCCACGCAGCGCGCCAGTTCGAGCGGGGGCAACGGTTCCACATCGGCCAGCGGCGTGCCTTCCACGCGCACCAAGTTGTTGATGGGCACGGATTCCGGGTGTTTCGGCAGGTTGGCGAGCTGTAGCAGGAGGCCGGCGCGATCGCGCCGGCTCTCGCCCATGCCGACGATGCCGCCACAGCACACGTTGATGCCGGCGCCGCGCACGTGGGCGAGGGTCTCCAGTCGATCCTGGTAGCCGCGGGTGGTGATGATCTCGCCGTAGAACTCCGGCGAGGTGTCCAGATTGTGGTTGTAGTAGTCGAGCCCGGCGGCCGCCAGATCCGCGGCTTGCTCGGCGGTGAGCATGCCCAAGGTGGCGCATGTTTCCATGCCGAGGCCTTTCACGGATTCCACCAGCGCGCACACCTTGCGCGTTTGCGAGCGCGTGGGGCTGCGCCACGCCGCGCCCATGCAGAAGCGCGACGCGCCGGCGTCCCGCGCCCGCCGCGCCGCCTCCACCACGTCTTCCACCGGCAGCAGGTTGTGGGCGTCCAGCCCGGTGTCGTAGTGGACGCTCTGCGGGCAGTATTTGCAGTCTTCCGGGCAGCCGCCGGTCTTGATGCTGAGCAAGGTGCTGATCTGCACCTCGTTGGCCGGGTGGTGCCGGCGATGAACGGACTGCGCTTGGAACAGCAGATCGTTCAGGGGTTGCGCGAAAAGCGCCTCCACCTCGTCCAACGCCCAGTCGTGTCGGATGTCTTCGCCGGCCACCGCCGTTCCCCAAAGTGCAAGGAAGCCGCATAGTAGCAGACCGTCCCGCGGCGCATGGAGACTGGGCGGATCGGCGCGGGGAACGGCGTTTCCACAAACGCCGGCGCGGCTTGCGACGCCCGTTCCCGGCAGTAGCTGCACGATGTGATAGGTTGCGCCCACGGTCGAGGCGGAACGCCATGACAGCACCGCGATTCACGCGCCCACCCGGCGTCTGGACAGATCCGCCGCCAGCTCGCCAAGCCCCCGGCACCGACCGTATGCGCCCGTCCTTTCTGATCGTCGGCGCCATGCGCAGCGGCACGACGTCGTTGTACCGGGCGCTCGTCACCCACCCAAACATCCTGCCGGCGCTGCGCAAGGAGGTCCACTATTTCGATTTCCAGTACCACAAGGGCTCGGCGTGGTATCTGGCGCACTTTCCGCCCGCAGCCGATGGCGGGCGCACCAAAGACATGCTCACCGGCGAGGCGTCGCCGTACTACTTGGTCCACCCGCTGGCGCCGGAACGGGCGCGCGCATTCGATCCGACGATGCGGATCATCGCCATCCTGCGGGATCCGGTGCTGCGCGCCTTCTCGCACTATCGCCACAACAAAGCCGCCGGCCAAGAGCCCCTTGGCTTTGAGGAAGCGCTGGCCGCGGAACCCGATCGTCTGTCGGTGGACGCCCACTGGCTGACCGTGCCACCGCACTGCTACAGCCGCGGCCACCACCTCTATTCCTACGTGGACCGCGGCCGCTACGCCCGCCACCTGGCGCACTGGCTGCGAACATTCGCGGCGGAACAGCTGTTGGTCGTGGAGGCCGAGGCCCTGTTCGCCGCGCCAACGAGCACGCTCGCCGCGGTGTTCGCGTTCCTCGGCCTGCGGGCGCACGAGCAAGCGGCTGTGGGCCGTTTCAACCAGCTGCCGCCCGCCGCCTTGCCAGATGACGTGCGCAGCCGGGTGGCCACGCGCTTCGCCGCAGACCAACGGTGCTTGGGGGCACTGCTGCGGCGCCGCGGCGTCGCCTGCGTGGGCAAGCCGGCCGCATGAGTAATATGGGCGGGGAACTTGTAGTTCGATTGCCTGTGAACGGCGTTTTTACGTCGCCGATGCGGCGGCGATGCTCCCCACCGCGTCGTCCAGCGCCGCCGCGAAGGCCGCGTCGTCCTGTTCCACCCGCAGCCCCTCGGTGAGCGCGCGGGAGAAACTGGCGATGACGCCGCTGTTTTCCGTCAGCCTGCCGTTCGCCTCTCTGCGGGAATAGCCGCCGGAAAGCGCGAGCACGCGCAGCACCTTGGGATGCGAGCAGAACGCGCGGTAGAAGTTCGCCTGCTCGGGCAGAGTGAGCTTGAACAGCACCGGGCCGTCGTGGCGCAGCGCATCCAACCCGGCGGCGAGCTGGTCGCGCAGCAGCGCTTCGCACGCCGCCTTGTCCGGCGCGTGGATGTCCACTTCGGGTTCGATGATGGGCGCCAGGCCGTGGCCGAGGATTTCCTCCGCGTAGGCGAATTGCTGCTCCACCACGGCGCGGATGGCGGTGGCGTTCGCGGTCTTGATCACCGAGCGCATCTTGGTGCCGAACACCTGTTTGCCTTTGGCGGCGGGCAGCCGCTCCGCCAGATCGCCGATGGGCTTCATCATTTGCGCCCCGTCGCGCTCATCGGCGAGGCCGTGGTCCACCTTGAGGAACGGCAGGATGCGCTTGCGTTGCCAAAGGTACTCGCTGGTGGGCTGGCCTTGCACTTGCCGATCCAGCGTGTTCTGGAACAGGATGGCGCCGAGCACGCGGCCGCCATCGAACTTCGCATTGGTGACGATGCGCGCGCGCATGGCGTGAACCAAGTCGAACATCTCGGCGTCGTTCGCGTAGGCGGTCTCGTCCACGCCGTAGAGCCCGAGCGCCTTGGGCGTGCTGCCGCCGCTCTGGTCCAACGCCGCAACGAACCCCGCGCCGCGCATTCGCGCCACTTGCTCGCTGTGCATCTGTTCCGACATCGCGCCACGCCTGCTTTTCCACCAACGGTGCCGCAAGGGTAGCAAGCGCGGTGGACAATCCCAACAGGCTTGCCGATGGCGGGCGGGAACCGTCTATCATCAACGCAAACCAACCCAATCCAACCGGAGGCGATGAACGGAATGAAAATTGGCATTTACGGCGGCAACGTGCGGCGGGGCAAACCGCTCTCCACGTTGGTGGACGAGATCGTGGAGAAGGAGGAGCAGGGCTTCTCCAGCTATTGGACGCCGCAGGTGGGCACCTTCGACGCGCTCACCATGCTGGCGCTCGCCGGGCGCGAGACCAGCCGCATCGAACTCGGCACGGCGGTGGTGCCGAGCTATCCGCGCCATCCGAACGCGCTGGCGCAACAGGCCGCCACCGTGAACGCGCTATGCGGCGGACGGCTGGTGCTTGGGGTGGGGCCTTCGCACGCGCCCGCCATCGAGTCGCTCGGCCTCGCCTACGACCGACCGGCGCTGCACATGCGCGAATACGTCACCATCTTGAAGGCGCTCGGCAGCGAAGGCCGCGTGGACTTCCAAGGCGCGATGTACCGCATCCGCACCGGCTTCGCCTGCCCGGACGCGCAGCCGTTCGCGGTGGTGGTCTCCGCCCTCGCCCCGCTCATGCTGAAGGCGGCCGGCGAAGTGGCGGACGGCACCGTGACCTGGATGGTGGGCAAGAACACCATCCGCTCGCGCACCGCGCCGGGCATCACGAAGGCCGCCGCAAACGCGAAACGTCCGGCCCCGCGGGTGATCGCCGCCCTGCCGGTGTGCGTTCACGACGACAAGGCGCAGGCCACGGCGCGCGCCGTGCAGATTTTCCAAGGCTACGGGCAGTTGCCCAACTACCGCCGCCAGCTGGACGCCGAGGGGTTGGATCAAGCGGGCGAAATCGCCGTGGTGGGCAACGAGGACGAAGTGACCGCCGAGCTGCAGGCCTTCTTCGACGGCGGCGCCACCGAAGTGATCGCCAGCATCTACCCGGCCGGCGACGACAGCCGCGGTTCTTTCGCCCGCACCACCGCGCTGCTGCGGAAACTTGCCGCATGAGCCACGACTTGCGGTCGGTCAAATTGCGCGTGGCGTCCAAGTGGGAGCGAGCGGACGAGGCGTGGTGTTGAAGGGCCACGTCGGCTGGCAACGTCACGGGGTAGGGAGGAGCGCTTACGAAGGCGGACCGGTGGCCAGTGCGAACTCCACGCTCCAGCTCGGTGCGCCGCGCGCCATCTGTCCGGTTTTCACCGTGTGGATGTCGTCCGCGTATGCCGGAAGGTGAACCTCCGCGAGACAACGTCCGGCAACCTCGAAGCGTTCATCTTGGAACCGGAACCACAACAGCTCGGGTTTGCCGCGGCTCCAACCAGTGGCCGGATTGCCGTCGGCGTCCCGGATTTCGACGAAGAACGGCGCTTCGGTGGTGAAGCCCTGCCGGGCGGCGCAGCTTTCTCCGGTGGTGTAGATCAGGCGCGTGCCCACGGCGTGGACGTTCCAGCCCGATCCGCCTTGCCAAACCGGCTCGCCAAGGTGGGCGTACTGCGCGTGGAACGCGGCCCGGTCGTACAGGAACACCTCGCGGTTGCGCGGCGTGAGCAACGCCGTTTCGTCGGTTGCGCGCTCGCGCGTGAGCAGGAAATCCGCGCCTTCCGTCTGCCCGCGCGTGCGCAGGTTGTGGACGCTGATCCGGCCGGACAGGTAGTAGTCGAGCGATCGCTCCGCGCCGCTGAACACGGTGCTGTCGTAGCCTCCGGAGACGTAGGGCACGAGCACGCGCGCGCCAGGCGGGGCGATGCCGCGAATCGCGTCGAAGTCCGAGAGCATCGCCCGAAACGGCGCCTCTTGGCCTGACGCAACAGGGCGCAGACGATTCGTCTCCAAGCAGGAGACAACGAACAGCACCACCGCGGCGACCGCGCAGCCACCGACGAGGCGCTTTGACAGGCGGGCGACCTGCGCCAGCGCCAAAGAGAAGAAAACCAGCGGCAATCCGAGCAGGTACGATCCCTCGTGGCCGTGGAACACGACCGAGCGGCGCACCAACACGCCCCAGCACAGGGCGGCCGCGGCCAGAGACGCCAGCAGCACGCGCTGGCGGGAGAACGCCAAGGCGACGAACGCCGCGCACGCGGCCACAACACCCAACGCCCATACGGTTTGCCGAGCTTGGGCGAGCAGTTTGGTCAGGTAGTTCGGCGTGCCGCCCTGCCCGGTTGGGTTCAGACAGCGCGGAACAAACGCCGCCGCCGTGCGCTCGAACAAAGTGCGCGCCAGTCTTTTCCAAGTGAGAAATTCGGTATTTCGCTCGTTGAATCGCGCGTCCCATCCCAGCCGCTTCGACACCGACTCGAACGACGGCAACGCCATCCACCAGTGCGCGGGATCCCGGTCGACGCCCAGCTCGTAACCCTGTTGCGGCCCCGCGTCAAGAACGACTCCTTCGGTTGCCAACACGGCGTATTCGCGAGCGAAATTGATCGCGAGCACCGATGCGCCAACGCCAAATGCGATTGCGCCGAGCAGTAGATGGCGGCTCTTCCACAGCGGCGGCAACCCGGGGTTCCGCCGCCGCCGAAGCCACTCGCCGGCAAAGCCGAAGGCGATGAACGGCAGCAGCAGTCCCACCACATGCCAGCCCAACAGCAAAGCGGCGCATGTCCTTGCCGCCAGTTGCCGAAAACGCCCCTCCTGGGTGAACACGACCATGCCGTGGAACGTCAGCATCACGGCGAACAGGTCGATCGATCCCTCGGTGGCGATCATGTCGCTGTAATACAGCGCGGGAAACGACGAGAAGCCGAGCAAAGTTGCCGCGAGAGCGACATGCGGATTGGCGGTGAGGCGGAGCAGAGACAGGTGCGCCGCCACAGCCGCCGCGACGAAGAACGCCACCATCAGGATCCGCGCGGCGCGCATCTGCGCGTAAAGATCGTCGGAAAACGGCGCCAACGCGGCCTTGATGATCAAGTGGCCGCCAATGGGGAAGCGGTTGTATGCCGCGTAGCTCGGTTCTCCGTCGCTGCTGAGGTACTGGCCCCTGAAGCCGAGAAAGTCGTGATCGGACGACAGGTTGGCGGCAACGGTCAGGTGGTTCGAGGAGGTTGCGTTGTGCAACCAGGAACGGTAGAAGGTGCCGCGGTCGTAGCCCACGAACACCGTCGACAGCGCCACCAACAGCACCGCGAACGCAACCCTTTCCGGGCGCAACACCGAGCGCAACGCCACCATTTGATTCGGTGCGTTCACAGGGCGCCTTGCCCAGCGAGCGGCCACGCGGGGGATGGCCGGGCGCGAGGCGAGGGCGGCCGGCGGTGTCGCCGTTGGATGCGCGCGGGCGCCACCGCGTCGGATTCAGTCTGGCGCTTCGCGGTAGATGGCGCCCCGCCCACGCACCGGCGCCAACAGCGACAGGTCTCCCGAGGGCACCTCGTAGCCCTTGGGAAACGGCGCGTGCGCCTCCATGCCCAAGGCCGCGAGCACGCGGTCGTCTTGGTAGTAGCTGGTCACCGCGCACAGCGCCAAACCGCGCAGGAACTCCGGCGCCTCGGCCCGCGCGGCAGCCACCACCGTTTGTTGCTCGGCCGCCGTCAGGTCGAGGAAGGTGCGCCCTGTCTCGGCTTGGGCGCGGGCGTCCACGGCGCGCAGTTCTCGCCGCAGCGTCGGCAGGAAGCCCCCCTCGCGCTCGACGATGTAGCCGAGCACATCCACCTCCGCCGCGCTTGGCTTGCGGCCATCGGCGCTGACCGGCACGATCATCCCCAGCAAAGTGTTGAAGATGCGTCGCTCGGTTTCGCCGAGCGCCCGGTCGGTGGCGATGTGTTCTTCCGTCACTGTTGTCTCCCTCTCCCAGTACCTTGGCGCGCCCGCAGGGCGCGCTCAATCAAACAGGTTGGCCAGGCGCTTCTTCATGGAATCCGCGATGTAGAGCGCCACCGCCTGAATGGTCGTGGTGGGGTTCACGCCGCCGGAGGTCACGAACACGCTGCCGTCCACCACGAACAGGTTGCGCACGTCGTGGCTGCGGCCCCACTCGTTCACCACCGAGCGCTGCGGGTTCTTGCCCATGCGTGCGGTGCCGAGCAGATGCCAGCCCGCGTGGCGCATCGGCGCGGCGGATTCGCGCACCTCCACGGCGCCGGCGGCGCGCAGCGCTTCGGCGCCGCTGCGCAGCCCGTGCGCCAACATGCGCCGGCTGTTGTCGCTCACGCGGTAGGTGATCTTCGGCGCCGGGATGCCGTCGCCATCGGTCAATTCCGCATCCAAGGTGACGCGGTTGTGTTCCTCCGGCAGGTCCTCGCAGCAGATGCCGACATGCACGGTGCGACCGTACACCCGCTCGAACGCCGCGTGGTGCCCCGCGCCCCACGGGATGTTGCCGCGGGCGATGCCGGCGCGCGCCGTGGCCACCGGCCCGGCACCCCGCGTCACCTGCATGTTGTAGCCGCGCACGAAGCCGCGCCGCGCATCCGTTTCGTAGAACTCCTGGCTCAGAATGCAGCAACCTTGGGGGCCGAAGTGCGCGTCCAGCGGCGTGTCGAAAACGCCTTGGACATGTCCCCACGGGTGCAGCATGAGGTTCTTGCCCACCAAGCCGGAGCGATTGGCAAGGCCGTTCGGAAACCGCGCCGAAGTGGAGTTGAGCAGCAGGCGCGGCGTGCCAACGCCGTTGCAGGCGACGATCACCACCTCCGCGCGCTGATGCCGTTCCACACCGTCTTGGTCGATGTAGGTGGCGCCGGTGGCGCGGTCGCGCCCGTTCACCGTGACCTCGCGCACCCGGCAGTGCGGGCGCAGTTCCACGCCGGCGCGCAAGGCCATCGGCCAGTAGGTGACGTCGGCACTGCTCTTGGCGCCTTGGGCGCAGCCGGTGTTGCACGGGCCAAGATTCAGACAGCAGCCGCGGCCGTTGTGCTCGCGCGTGGCGATGGCGCTGTCGGAAGGCCACCAATGCCAACCGAGCTTGTTGAATCCGCGCGCCATCGCCTCGCCCATGCGCCCGAGGGGAATGTGCGGCAGCGGCGGCTCATGGTGCGGCGACGCCGGATCGCCGGCCAGGCCGGCCACCCCCACGTTGTTGTCGTTCTCGGCGAAGTAGGGTTCCAAGGTGCGGTAGTTGATGGGCCAGTCGTCCGCCACCGCGTCCAGCGTCCGCACGCGGAAGTCCGAGGGGTGGAAGCGCGGGAAGTGGGCGGAATACAGGATTGTGCTGCCGCCCACGGCGTTGAAGTTCAGGATGGCGATGGGTGAATCGCTGTCGTTCACCGGATAGTCCGCGGCGCGGTTGCGCAGGTTGGGGCTGGTTCGGAACTCCCGCGCCGCCGCCATCTCCCAGTCGCGCCCGGCGCTCGGATACTCGGCCGGATTCATCCACCCGCCCTGCTCCAAGCAGACGACGCGCATGCGCGTCTCGGCGAGGCTCCACGCCACCGCCGCCCCGGACGCGCCGGCGCCGACAATCAACACATCCACGATGTCGTCGGTCATGGTCCCCCGCCGCCCGCTATGGACGCCCCATGTTGTTCAACGTCGCATGGTAACGCGACCGCCCAAGAAACAGAGCGCTAGCCGCACGCTGACACCCCGGCCGCCTATGGTGTGTCCGGCATCCCCGGATTGTTCCGCATTGCCTGATACACCTCGTCGACGCTGGTGGAGAGCACCCGAGTAGCTTCCAGTGCAAGCCGTTCTCCACGGGGCTGCAGCGAATACAGCGCAAATCGCGTACTGTCTTCGGCGCGATACTGCCCCTCGGCAAGGTCAAACCGAGAGGCTAAGTTCGCGTAGATGTACTCTTGGATCACCCAATAGCACTTCGTGCGCCATTGTTCGTAGACTATGCCCTTGTTCATTAGCTGGGTCACGGCACGCTTGATCGAGTCGTAGGTGTTCGCGCCGAACCGGTAGCGCCTGTCGGCCACGTCGCCACCGCTCGTGAACTCCCGAAAGGCCCGCACCAGTTCGCCTGTGCCGGTAGTCGAGTCCGATTGAATCTCAACAGCAACAAAGTCATCAACCTCCGGCCTCATCGGCCTATGCTTGACGATCACATAGTCGATGTTGCCAACATTGGGTAACCGTGTTTCCACAAATACAACGATGTTGTTCGTGTCTCCGAAGTAGTGCTTCGCCACGTCTTCCAAGACCCGCGGCACACCGGCGACATTGCCCCCCTCGTCAAAACGGCGCGGGCAAATCACCTGCATGCCGGCGCGTGTTTGTACCGAGCAAACCCCGAAAGGTACATCGAGTAGGCGGCTCTTCTTTTCGCAAGGCACGTTCCGAAATGGGCACTGGCACTGTTCGCGAACCCGCTGTGCTTGCACGGACCGGTTCGCCAACGGATAGCCGAAGATCTCCGCGGGACGGTTGCCATCCAAATTCGTTATCCTCTGTTTCCTAGCAGGCGCTTCCACTGGTCGCGGACATCGCCAGCTGGCAGTCTGCTGTCAAGAAGCCAGCCGAGCGTTTCTCCGCAGCATCGGCAAAATGATTCACTTTCGTTGATTTGGGCGTCTTTTGGCAAAACCCAAGAGCGCGCAAGGGCATAGCCGTTGCCGGCCAGTACAAGAATGCAGTCGTGCCGAATGGACTTGAGGCCGCGTATGTGTACGGAAATGGGATGTTCGGAGAACACCACATACACGTTCATCAATCGAAATTCGGCATCCTGCAGCGCTATGGTGAGATCAGCCCACGCGTTGTGGTCCCAGTGGTGGAACGTGAAGACCATGCGCCCCGGTCCTTTCTTCAGGACGCGGTGGCACTCGCGAAAGATGCCGCCGAGCACGGATAGGAAGTTGTCGGCGTAGCGTGGCGTTCCCGCGGCTACGGCGACATGGTTGTGATCGTAGCGCCACCTCGCCGCATCCGGTGCCAAGCGAGCGAGCCAAACGCGAAAGAAGGATGCCAAATCCGCATACTGTACGCTGTTGTAGTAAGGCGGGTCGGTGACCACAATATCGACGGAGCCATCGGCGAGCGGAAGGTCCCTGGAGTCCCGCTGCATTACCCAGAAGCTGCCGCCCCCCGGCGCCAACTTCGATTGCGTGAACACCTCGTCGCCGGCGTCGGTTTCGCCATGCATCGACACCCGCTGCCACGTGCCGTTGGCACCGAGCTTGCGTTCGACAGGAACGGCGGCCCACTTGCACCCGCGCTCGATGCGATCGTGGAAAAGCTGACGCAGGTTGCCAGAAGACTTGACCGGATTGACCGGGTTGTTTTCCAAAGCCGTGTACTGGAACGAGTAGGCATGCAACGCGAACGTGTGGCGAATGGCGCCCGGTCGGTTCTTGTACCAACCTTTGTAGCCGCAAAGCATGGAATTGAACTCCAGCGAAGTGGAAACCAGCATCGCCAAGTTCAGGCGCTCGAGGTCGGTGTGGCGTTGCAGATGCGTTATCGCGGCGTGAAGATAGAGAAGTTGCCGCGACGAGAAGACATCCAAGTAGGATTTGACGTTGTGACGGATCAAATCCGCGGACTTGGGCCCGTCGAGGACGCGAAAGTCCTCCGTCGCGCCGAAGTCGAGATCTCCTCGCATTCGATCGGCCGCGGCAACGAGGTTGAGGTCGTGCTGGCTTGGAGCGCGGTAGAAGAGCCCGTGCCGTGCGCACATGCCAACGACCGCGACGAGGACGTAGCGGGCGTAGAACGGCTCGTCGCGGAGTTCTCGGTACGCTTGATCGCACACTGGGCACTTCTTGTCGCCTTTCTTTATCAGTTTCGAGCGTCGAATGGAGGGTTCTTCCTGGGGAGGGGCGTCCCCCTCGCGCACCCCGGCTGAGGGCTGAGAACCGCCGCATATCGCGCCGCTGCGCGGATCGAAGCGGGTGGTGGCTTTGTCATCTTGGCGCAAGTCGTATTGCTCAACTTGGATCACGGTACCGCACGCGCACCGCTTGCGCAGGCCGTAGAGGCAATAGCGAATGTCGGTCGGCGTCTCGCAGGTGGGACAATACGTTTGGAAGAAGGGGTGCAGGTCGGCGTGGAGGTCGCCAAGAAAGCGGTTGAACGCGCTGCGCAGGGACGGAAACGCAACGCGCGAAAGGGACGACCGGGCTTGAAGAACTGGGATCGGGTCGATGTCCGCCCCAACCACGTTCGCGCCAAGCCGTATGGCCTCGTGCAACGTGGTGCCTCCACCCATCATCGGGTCGAGAACCGTCAACCCCTCCAAACCGCCGGCGGTGTAGTAGTCCGTCCGCTCGGCGCTGGGCGCGAACTGCTTGAGGATGGTGCGGAACGTGGAGCCGCAGCGTCGAGCCCACCACTTGTGAAGGTAGGTGTTCGGTCGGAACAAGTGCTTGTTGAACACTTCTTGCCGCGATAGGCGGTCGACGAACTGTTCGGGGAATTGCGCGTCTATTCGGTGGCTGGGCTCTTTCGTGCGAGGGGCTTCCCCCTCGCTCACCCCGGCTGAGGGCTCGAGAGCCGTTTGGTTGGCTGCGACGGTGGAACTTGGCGGGGCCATCCCGAGACTCCGGTTGGCGGCAGAAGTTGGTTGTTGGGAACCGTTCGTGTGCGGCGGCCCCAAAGTACTCGCCATTGTAACGTGCCTTTGGCGGCGCTGGCTGGCCCCGTGTTGTTCAACGTCGCATGGTAACGCGACCGCCCAAGGAACCCCGCAGGCGTTTCCACTGGTCGCGGACATCGCCAGCCGGCAGTCTACCTACGCGAGCGTCCGCACGTTTGACGGGCTGGCACCAGCTCCGCATACTCGGCGAAAATGCACACCGCTTGGAGCTTCGCGTGGGACGGATCATCGCGCAAACGAAGGTGACGAACTTGCTCGACGAAACCAAGTTCGTGCAATGCGGAATGTTGGTGGACACGGGCGCGGCCGCCTTGATCCTGCCGGCGTCTTGGAAGGACCGCTTGGGAGAGTTCCCGCGCTCGGAGGCGGTGGAGCTGCTGCTGGCGAACGGCGAAGCAGTGCGCGGCGAAGCCTGCGCGCCGGTGGAGATCGCGATCGAGGGATTTCGTCCGGTGGTGAACGAGGTGGTATTCGTCGGCGGCGCGACCTTGAGAGAGCACGCGAAGACCGAGGCCAACACCCGCTTGGCTGCCAACAATGCGGTGGGCGACGGAGCGATCAGCGCGCACGACGGAGAAGAACCGCTACTGGGCTACGTCATCTTGGAACAAGCCCAAGCGGCGGTGGACATGCTCGGCCATCGGTTGACGCCGGTGCGCTACATCGACATGAAGTAGCGCCTCGCGTCGATTGCCAGCGGGCGTCTTGGCGCGGCGGCGGTTCCGTCCGCCGTTGCGCGTTGCGCGGAGCGCCGTGCGGCCAAGGTGTGTCGGGGTCTTCGGCGTTTGGGTTACGCTTTCGCTCCTCGCAAGCCGCCCAAGAGGTCGCCATTGGCAGCCGCCGGAACCAGCGTCGAAGAGGACGCCGTTGATGTCTACGGGGAGCGGGTGGTTGTGCCCGAGCTCGGTGGCTGGCTGCGCACCGTCGAAGAGCAAGGCTATGTGGTCATTCCCGACTGGCTCGATGCCGAGCGCACCCGCCGCCTGCGCGACGAGTTGCGCCGCGACGTGAATCCCCTGCGCGAACTGCTGCCGCCGGATCGCACCACGGTGCGCGCGCACAACCTGCTTGCGAAGACGCGCTGCGTGGACGACTTGGTGTGCGACCTGCGCATGTTGGCGTTGGTGCAAGGCGTGCTCCGCGATCGGGTGCAGATCTCGGCCGCGGTGCTGTTCGATTTGTTGCCCGGCGCCAAGGCCCAGCCCTTGCACCAAGACGACAGCATATGGCCGATACCGCGCCCGCATCGTCACTTCCTCATGAACACGGTGATCGCCGTGGAGGATTTCACCAAAGCCAACGGTGCCACGCACCTGGTGCCCGGCTCGCACCTGTGGCACGACCAAAAGGTGCGCCAGCCACCGGAGGTGGAGACGGTGCAAGTGGAGATGAAGGCGGGCTCGCTGGTGGGCTGGCCGGGGGCCATGTGGCATGGCGGCGGCGCCAACACGACGCAGGAGAGCCGCATGGCCCTGAACCTGAACTTCAATCTGGCTTTTCTGCGCCAGCAGGAGAACCAGTACATCGGCGTGCCGCGCGAGGAAGTGGCCAAGATGCCGCGCCGCCTGCAGCGCGTGATCGGTTACCAGGGTGGCTATTCGGCCGCCGGCCCGGGCATGGTGGACTTGCGCGATCCGCTCTTGATGCTGGACAAGGTGCGCTTCGGCTACGACGTGAAGGACCCGACCATGCCGAGGTTGGACACAAAGCCCGAGCCGTTGGACGCGGGCAAGTGACGGGCGCGCCCGCGCTGGCGAACCGGCTTGTGATACCCGTCAGCTCCGCGTTTCGATACATGCCTCGGCAAGAGCCCCGCCGCGGTGCGCGAAGGGCCTGCCCCCGCAATGGGAGAAGCGGCTCTCAAGCCGGTCCGGTAGGGCGCCCAAGGGCAAGGAGTGGCGGGGGATGGTCAGCGCACGGCAGTGCCCGAAGAGAGGTTGGTGAGGTGTCCGGTTTCGCTCTCCAGCAGGCTCATCGCTTGAATGTCTTGGTCCGCTTCGATGAACAGTTGCCACTTGCCCTCGCCGTCGCCGAACCGGCCAGCAAAGTGGTTGGCGCCGGCCTCCAATTGCTGCGCGGTGATCGTGGTGGCGGTATCCGCCGGCATGGTCAGAGTGATGTCGCCCTCCGGCGCCGCGACGCCGGCGTCATCGACTCCGGCAATGGAGATTGTCGCCGGCTCGGCGGCCGGGTTGACGAGCCGCAGCCGGCTCGCTTGGTTGCGGTTGTTGCCCGGGTTGAAGAACACCACCTTGAGGCGTCCGTCGGATTTCGGCACCAGGGCGTTCATGCCGGTGAGGAAGCCGTCCTTGGCGCGCACATAGGCAAGCGCATCAATGTCGAGGTCGGTATCGAACCGCAGTCGCCAGTCTCCCTCGCCCGCGCCCACGCCCGCGGCTAGCCCTTTGAAGACGTTGCCTCTTTCCAAATCGCCGGAGTTGAAGTGTGCCGTTTGCTTTGCCGCGAGCGACAGCATGGCAGGCCCGAAGCGCTGGCCGGCGTCGTTGATGGCGTGGATAGCCACAGTGCCGCTACGCGTGCTGCGGTTGATGATGCGGCCGAAGCTCTCCCGTTTGGGGTCGGATGCGGAAAGGAAGAACGGCAGCGACGTCCCGCCGACAAGCCCGCCGCGGCTGGTGAGGTTGGTCAAGTGCCCAGTTGGGCTCTCAAGCAGGCTCATCGTCCTGATCGGGTTGCTCGAGACGATGGACAGCCGCCATTTGCCGGATCCGTTGTCAAGGAAGCCGCCGACCCGGTAGCCGCCCCCGCTGAAGCTCTCCATTTCTCCCGCACTCGCGGTTACCGACTTGCCCGCGAACAGCACCCATCCCGGCAGCGCCCAGTTGGAAGTCCAACCCCTGTCGTCAAAGCCGCGCACATGAATTTCGCTCGACCCCGGCCCTTGATTGGTCATGCGCAGTGTGCTCTGTTGGTTGCGATTGCTGGCGGGGTTGAAGATTGCCGCTATCTCTTCCATTTCTTGACTCCAGTTGGTCGCAGAGTCGTGCATGCTCGTGAGGAACCCGTCGCTGGTGCGCACATAGGCCAACGCCTCAACGTCGAGTTCGGTTTCGAGTTCCAGCCGCCAATCGCCCGTGCCGGCGCCAACGCCACCCGACAGCCCTTTGGCGGCGTGGCCCGCCTCTAGGTCCTCGGAGTTGAAATGCGCCGTGCGGCCAGCCCCGAGCGACAGCGTGACGGGGCCGAAGCGCTCGCCGGCGTCGTCGACGGCGTGGATGACCACCTGGCCGTCTCGGCGGCTGCGGTTGATGATGCGGGCGAAGCCTTGCTGCGGCGCGCGAGAGGCGGAAAGAAACAACGGGATGGTGCGGTTGTCTGCGATGAACGAAACCCGGACCTCATAGGCACCGGTAGTGTCCGGATCGAGCCCGGTCACGCGCAGGAAGTAGGGGCCCGGCGCCACCTGCGCCCCGAGAACGAACCTGTGGCCGAAAAGGTGACCGCCCCACTTCCTCTTGGCAACTGTTTCACCACCGTCTTGCAGCAGCTCCCCGGCCACTTGCGCATCGCAGTGAAACCGGTGCACTGTAGCGCACCGATGTTGGGACTCTACCCAGAGCTGGCCAGGCCCAAGTTCCGCCGGAATCGCAATGCGGAAAAGGTCGTGGTCCAGTGCGACCTCGATCTCCCCCTCCGCTGACGCCCCCACCGCGAGGGCCGTGGCGCCGCCTTGGGCGTCGGCGTGGTCGTCGGGTTCGTTGGTTTGGGAGACCTCGAGCGAATAGGCGCCGATGGCGCCCGCGCTGTAGCCCCGCACGGCGACGAAGTACGTCCCGGGGGAGAGCTTGGCGACGATCAGGAAATTGGTCTGCGTGCCGCCGTCATCGTCCGTGAGCTCGACGGTCCCGTCCTCCGAGGTGAGCATACCAACCACATCCGTTCGACCGGTCGTTCCGATACGCACAACGCCCCGCTCGGCAACCTCAAAGCGGAAGTAGTCGGTGTCGGAAGGATTTTGCAGTTCGCCGGGAGTGGACGACGGCATCGCCACGGCGGACGCCCTCGCCGCGCCATCGCCGTGGTCGTCCGCGGCGCTTGCGGCATTGAATGAGACGTGGAGCGTGTATTCATCCGAACAAGATCCGTCCAATCCCCGCGCCCGCTGCACCTTGATGAAGTACACACCGGCTTCCAGCTCCGCTTCAATCAGGAAATTGCCGTATACGTCGCCAGTGTTGTCCTCGGCAATTACTTCACGCTCCTCCGTGATCAGCTCGCCTTGCGTATCGCACGAACCCGTCGTCTCCACGCGCAACCATCCCGTCTCGGGCAACGCAACCCGGAAGTAGTCGATGTCGTCTCGGTCGGGCAGCATCGCGAAAGTGGTGGAGTTGACCACCACCTGAGTGGCGGTATCGGGCGTGTCGCCATCTTCGGTGCGGCCCGGGCGAAAGGCGACGACTCGCGGATAGGACAAGTTGAGGGCATGCACAGCGTCCGCCGGGCCGTCCGCCCCTTCGGAGTCGTTCGATTTCGGCACACCCAAGGGGGCCCCGTCAGCATCTGGATAGCGCCGGTCGGGCGTCGCGAAGTACGGCACCTCAAAGCTCTCTAGATCAGCGTGCGTGCAACGGTCATGGTAGGCCATGATCGTCATCCAGCAGTCGTCCTCGGCAGCTGAACCGAAAGCCAGGTTGTTGATGTACCCGTAGCTGAATGTCCGCTGGGCACCCCCAATGGAAATGGTCCTATGCTCTGAATAGCGGTCATGGGAGAGACCCAGGTTGTGCCCGATCTCATGGGCGAATGTCGAAGTGAGCGCAGGAAAACTAGGATTCAGACCCAGCAAAGCGAGGCTGAAGGCACCGCCCAAGACGGCTGTGCCCCCGACGGTGCCGGTACCCGGCAACAGGCTGACCAGATCGGCCCCCAAGGCGTCGCGCCGTGCGTGAACCCCGTCCATGAAGCCATCCGAGGGATTCGCAAGATGTCTGAGATGCGTGTGGGAAGAGATGTCCTCCTCAACATAGTCAATCTCCTCCGCGCCCACCAATCTCAGGCGCACCTTGGCGCCGCTGCGCTCGTAGGCGTCATTGGTCCAAGTTACGAGGAGATCGATACCGGCGCGCATCTCCGCCTCCCCGTTCACCTCCCCGCCACCGACGCTCTCGATGTTCTCCCGCGCCTTCGGCGTCCACACGACGAGCACATCCACCACTGCGCCGCCATCGCCGCCATCCCCATTGCCTTGGTTCGTCTGCTGGGACTTGTACTCGGCGCTTTCCGGCCGGATAGGTTCGCCGAGCGGCAGTGCCGCCGACCGATTCACCTTCCGAAACACATGGACGCCATCCCGCAAGGGAACGACCTCGTAGATGGCACGGGGGGTCCACACGGTTCCCACCACCACCTCGCCGTTCGTCGCGAACGTCACCGCGCTGCCGGGCGCGCCGACCACGCGCCCAGACAGCGAATGGCCGGAAAGCGTGCGCCGGCTGCGTTCCGCCATGACCTCGATCTCGAAGTCGTCCGCCATGTTGAGCGCAACGCTCACGGGACCGCGCAGGGCGACCGCGTGGATGGTCTGGAAAAGGCGCTGCCGGTCTATCCGCACCAGATGGTCTTCGCCGCGCGCCGACGGCCCTTTCGCCAACCGCGCCTTGCCCGGACGCCCCGGACGCTGCGCGGAAACCGCGGGCGCAAAGCGCGACGCCTCCGCCTCGTCCAACGGAATGAACAGCGCCTCCGCGCCCCAAGCCGTGGCGGCGAACGAGGCCAGCGCGATGCATGCGATGCCGTGCCGCCGGAAGCCCGCGAACTCGGCCCCAACTCGCATTGCGATTGGCAACCCCATGAGGCCCTCCCGATCTCCAGCCGTATAGCCAAGCAACATAGCACACCGCAATTGGCGAGCAAGAAGGGGCGTCAGTCGCCGGCAAGGAGAAATTCTTGTTGACACGGGCCTGCAAGCGCATACAATCCGCCGTCCGTTCTCGCCGAGTGCCGTGCCGTTGCGCCGAATCGCGACGGGCGGTTTTCTGTGCGTGATACGCAACAGAAGCCAAGCAAAACAGAGGGCTTGGCGGCATTTCGGCACTTGCGGACTAGAAAGCACCGGAGGATGTAGTGGCGCAGAGCCAACGCATACGCATACGCCTGAAGGCGTTCGATCACCGGCTGATCGACGTCTCCACGGAGGAGATCGTGGAAACGGCGCGGCGCACCGGTGCCCAAGTGCGCGGCCCGATCCCGCTGCCCACGCGCAAGGAACGCTACACGTTGTTGATCTCGCCGTTCGTCAACAAGGACGCGCGCGACCAGTACGAAATACGCACGCATAAGCGCCTGCTGGACATCCTCGAGCCCACCGAGAAGACGGTGGACGCCTTGATGAAGTTGGACTTGGCGGCCGGCGTGGACGTGCAGATCAGCTTGAACTAGGAACACGACGCCATCAGCGAACCCATGATGGCGCGGAACGCAGGCAACGCATGGCCATAGGCGTCATAGGCACCAAGAGCGGCATGACGCGCGTGTTCACCGCGGAGGGCGAGTCCATTCCGGTGACCGTGATCGTCGCGCCGCCGAACCGCGTCACGCAAGTGAAGACGGCAGCGGCGGACGGCTACAACGCCGTGCAAGTCACCGCTGGCGAGGTGAAGTCCAGCCGCGTGTCGCGCCCGCTCGCCGGCCATTTCGCCAAGGCCGGCACGCCGGCCGGCCGCGGCCTCTGGGAGTTCCGCTTGGACAGCGAGCCGGACGACGAACTGGCGCCCGGCACGGAGCTCGGGGTCGATCAATTCGAACCGGGGCAGACGGTGGATGTCGCCGGGGTGTCCAAAGGCAAGGGCTACGCCGGCACGATCAAACGTTGGAACTTCAAGAGCCAAGACGCGAGCCACGGCAATTCCGTCTCCCACCGCGCACCTGGTTCCATCGGCCAATGCCAAACCCCTGGGCGGGTCTTCAAGGGCAAGAAAATGGCCGGGCAGCTGGGCAACCAGCGCGTCACCGTGCAGAACCTCACGGTGGTGGAGGTGCTGCTGGAGCAAGACCTCATCCTCGTCAAAGGCGCGGTGCCCGGTGCGCCGGGGGCGGACGTCTGCGTGCGGCCGGCGATCAAGAGGTCCGCGGCCTAACCGGCGGGCCAGAGACGATGGCGACGCGCATCACGGTGGCGGCGGCGGAAGGCGAGCCGATGGAGGTGTCCGCGGCCGCCTTCGGCGAATCCTTCAACGAGGCGCTGGTGCATCAGGCGGTCGTGGCGTACCTGGCCGGCGCGCGCCAAGGCACGAAGGCGCAAAAGTCGCGGGCGGACGCGCGCGGCGGCGGCCGCAAGCCGTGGCGACAGAAGCGCACCGGTCGGGCGCGCGCCGGCTCCATCCGCAGCCCGTTGTGGCGCGGCGGCGGGCGGACGTTCGCGGCGCGACCGCGGGATCACGCCGTCAAGCTGAACCGCAAGATGTACCGCGGCGCCATTCGCTGTATTTTTTCCGAACTCGTCCGCCAACAACGTCTTCTCGCCACCCCCTCCCTTTCTCTGGAAGCTCCCAAAACCAAACTCCTCGCCGGCAAACTGCGCGCGCTCGGCTGCGAGAACGTGCTCATCCTCACCCGCGAGGCGGACGCCAACCTCGAACTCGCCGCCCGCAACCTGCCCCATGTGGAGGTCCGCACCGCCGCGACCGTTGATCCGGTGAGCTTGGTCAGGCACGACAAAGTGCTTGCCACGGCGGCGGCCATCCGGCATGTGGAGGAGGGATTGGCGTGAGCGCCCCGGGCCAGGATCAAGCGCCCAAGTTCGTGGACGAGCGGCTGTACGCCGTGCTGCTCGCGCCGCACATCACGGAGAAAGCCACCAATTTGGGCGATTGGAGCAATCAGTGCGCGTTCAAGGTGGCCCGCGACGCCACCAAGCGCGAGGTGAAGACCGCCGTTGAGACGCTGTTCGGCGTCAAGGTGGTCAACGTGACCACGGCGAACGTCAAAGGCAAGGTGAAGCGCCGTCTGCGCGGCCGCACATCGCACGGCAAGAGCTGGAAGAAGGCGTACGTCCGTCTCGCCCAAGGCGAGACCTTGGATTACACGGCGGTGGAAACCTAGGCCGTGCCGGCGATCAAGGCCAAGCCCACTTCCCCCGGACGCCGCTTCGTGGTGAAGGTGGTGGATCGCGCGCTGCACAAGGGTTCGCCATACAAGCCGTTGGTGGAAAAGCAGAGCGCAACGGGCGGGCGCAACGGCGCCGGCCGCATCACCACGCGCCACCGCGGCGGCGGCCACAAGCAGCACTACCGCAAGATCGACTTTCGGCGCGAGAAGGACGGCATCGACGCCACCGTTTTGCGTTTGGAATACGACCCCAACCGCACCGCCAACATCGCGCTGCTCCGCTACGCGGACGGCGAACATCGCTATATCGTCGCTCCGCGCGGCGTTGCGGCGGGCGACACCCTCATGTCCGGCACCCGGGTGACCATCCGCCCCGGCAACGCCCTGCCCCTGCGCAACGCGCCGGTGGGCAGCGTGGTGCATTGCGTGGAGCTGAAGCCCGGCAAGGGCGCGCAGCTGGCGCGCAGCGCGGGCGCTTCGTGCCAGCTGGTCGCGCGCGAGGGGGCCTACGCCACATTGCGGCTGCGTTCCGGCGAAATGCGCCGCGTCCACGCGGAGTGCCGCGCCACGCTGGGCGAGGTGGGCAACAGCGAACACAATCTGCGCTCGCTCGGCAAAGCCGGCGCCAAGCGCTGGCGCGGCGTGCGGCCCACCGTGCGCGGCGTCGCCATGAATCCGGTGGATCATCCCCACGGCGGCGGCGAAGGCAAGTCGTCCGGCGGGCGGCATCCGGTGTCGCCGAAGGGCCAGCCCACCAAGGGCTTCAAGACGCGCAAGAACAAGCGCACGGACAAACTCATCGTTCGCCGCCGCGGCGGCAAGAGGTAACCCATGCCAAGAGCGTTGCGCAAAGGCCCGTTCGTGGACACGCATTTGCTGCGCAAGGTGCGCACCGCCGCGGCGACGAAGGACCGACGCCCCATCCGCACCTGGTCGCGCCGCTCCATGATCGTGCCGGAGATGGTGGGCCTCACCATTGGCGTCCACAACGGCCGCGCGCACGTGCCGGTGTTCGTTTCGGAGGACATGGTCGGCCACAAGCTCGGCGAATTCGCGCCGACGCGCACCTACCGCGGCCACGCCGCCGATCGCAAGGCGCGGCGCTGAGCCGCCGCCATTGGCTTCGGTGCGAGAGGCGACACGATGCGAGTCAGCGCGACGGTCAAACGGCTGCGCATGTCGCCGCGCAAAGCGCGGTTGGTGGCGGATCAGGTGCGCGGCCAACCGGTGGAGAGAGCGATCAACATCCTCAACTTCAGCAACCGCAAAGGCGCGGCGCTGGTGCGCAAGGTGGTCGAATCCGCGATGGCCAACGCCGAAAACAACGAAGGCGCCGACATTGACGACCTCACCGTGGCCGCGATCGCGGTGAACGAGGGCGTCACCATAAAGCGCTTCCGCCCGCGCGCCCGCGGCCGCGCCGACCGCATCTTCAAGCGCACCTGCCACGTCACCGTCACGGTGGCCGACAGCGACGGTTGAGCACACACGGAGAAGCAAAGAGCATGGGTCAGAAAGTCAGCCCCACCGGCATGCGCCTCGGCATCGTGAAGAAGCACACGTCGGTTTGGTACGCCACCAAGAGAGACTACGCCAAGCAACTGGCCAGCGACCTCACGGTGCGCGAGCGCATTCACGAGCGGCTGGCGCAAGCGTCGGTGAGCCGCATCGACATCGAACGGCCGGCGCAGACCGCGCGCATCACCATCCACACGGCGCGTCCCGGCATCGTCATCGGCAAGAAGGGCGAGGACGTGGACCGCCTGCGGCGCGAGTTGACGATGCTGATGGGCGTGCCCGTCCACATCAACGTGGAGGAGATCCGCAAGCCGGAGGTGGACGCTTTCCTCGTGGCGCAGAACGTCGCGCAGCAATTGGAGCGCCGCGTGCGCCACCAGCGCGCCATGCGCCGCGTGATGCAAAACGCCATGCGCCTCGGCGCCAAGGGCATCAAGGTGCGCGTGGCCGGGCGCTTGAACGGCGCGGAGATCGCCCGCGACGAGGTCTACGCCGAGGGCCGCGTGCCGTTGCACACCCTGCGCGCCGACATCGACTACGCCACCGCCGAGGCCAAGACCACCTACGGCGTCATCGGCGTGAAGGTGTGGATCTTCAAAGGCGAGATCCTCGGCGAAGAAGAGAAGGCCGACCAGCCGCAAGCGTAGCGCGAAACGCCTCCGCGCCGCGCGGTGGGGGCCGCTTCACTTCAGCCTTGGCTGACGCTCTGCAGAAAATATATAAGATAAACAATATGTTGCAGATACAATTCGCCCGTTGAACGCAGTGCGCCGCCGGCCTTGCATCGATTTGCCCGCGTGAGTAAGATGCGCCGTTCGATTCGGAACCGGGTCGCGCCTTTTGTCGCCTTGCCGAAACGCAAGGGCGCGGCAAGCGAAGACGCTCCCCAAGCATCAACAGCTGCGCGTGGCGATGGCGGCAATGGCGGCTGTCGCGCACTGGCGGCGCGGTGGGCGAGCCACTTGCCGATGGGACGGAATCGAGCCCGCGCGCGAAGAGCGCGGGGTGGGCGAACAACATACGCGCCAGCGGGTGGCGCATAACGGGAACGCAACGTGCTGCAACCCAAGAAAACGAAGTTCCGCAAACAGCAGAAGGGCCGCAACCGCGGCCTCGCTGGCCGCGGCAGCCGCGTGAGCTTTGGCGAGTACGGCCTGAAGGCGATTGGCCGCGGCCGCTTGACGGCGCGGCAGATCGAAGCCGGCCGGCGGGCGATGACGCGCCATGTGCGGCGCGGCGGCAAGGTGTGGATCCGCGTCTTTCCGGACAAGCCCATCACCAAGAAGCCGTTGGAGGTTCGCCAAGGCAAGGGCAAAGGCGGCGTCGAATACTGGGTGGCGTTGATTCAACCCGGCCGCGTGCTCTACGAGATGGAGGGCGTCGCCGAGGATGTCGCCCGCAAGGCGCTCTCGCTGGCCGCCGCCAAGCTGCCATTTCAGACGGCGTTCGTGAAACGCGCCTTGGTGTAGTGCCGGGCGAACTGCTGGCGATGCGGGTGAGGTTGTGGGAATGAAGGCGGCGGAACTGCGGGACAAGACCGCCGACGAGTTGTCCGACGAGCTGCTGCGGCTGCGCAAGGAGCAGTTCTCGCTGCGCATGCAGCGGGCGAGCGAACAGCTGCCGCAGTCGCATCTCTTGACCGCAACGCGGCGCGACATCGCCCGCGTGAAGACCGTGCTCCAGGAGAAGACCAATGGCTGACCCCGCGGACAAGCAAGCGCCCGCCGACGCGGCGCAGCACCAGGCAGCGGCGCAGCAGCAGGCAGCGGCGCAGGAAGCGGGCGCACCCGCGACAGCGGCAGCGGCGGCCCAGGAGGCGGCGGACGCCGCCGCGGACAGCGAAAACACTGCGCCGGAAGCGGCCAGCGAGGACGCGCGGCGCGTCGAAGCCGCCACCGAGACCGCGTCAGCGCGCCCGGCGCGGGAAATGACCGGCGTGGTCACCTCCGCCAAGCCGCACAAGACCATCGTCGTGCGCGTGGAACGCCGCGTCAAGCACCCGGTGTACGGCAAGTTCATCCGCCGCTCCACCAAGCTCGCCGCCCACGACGAGGCCAACGCCTGCAACGAGGGCGACACGGTGACCATTCGCCAAACGCGCCCGATTTCCAAGACGAAGCGCTGGACGCTAGAGAGCATCGTCGAACGCGCCAGCGCCTGATCGCGAAACCTTGAGAACCACGAAGAAGAATCCGGAGAAGCGCGCCAATGATCCAAGCCGAAACCATGTTGGAAATCGCGGACAACAGCGGCGCGCGGCGCGTGCAGTGCATCAAGGTGCTCGGCGGTTCGAACCGGCGCTACGCCGGCATCGGCGACGTGGTGAAGGTCACCGTCAAGGAAGCCATTCCGCGCGGGCGCGTTCGCAAAGGCCAAGTGATGAACGCGCTGGTCGTGCGCACCCGCCGCGGCGTTCGGCGCGCGGACGGCTCGCTCATTCGCTTCGATCAGAACGCCGCGGTGCTGCTCACCGCGGGGTTGCAGCCGGTGGGCACGCGCATTTTCGGCCCCGTCACCCGCGAACTGCGCACCGAACGCTTCATGCGCATCATCTCCCTTGCGCCGGAAGTGCTGTAGCAGCCGAAGTCGAGTTGGAGCAACCCGTGCGCAAGATCCAAAAAGACGACGAGGTGATCGTGATCGCCGGCCGCGACAAAGGCCGCCGCAGCGCCGTCACCCGAATCGTGGGCGATCGCGCCATCGTCTCCGGCGTCAACATGGTGAAGAAGCATGTCCGCCCGAACCCGCAAGCTGGGGAATCCGGCGGCATCAAGGAAATGGAAGCCCCCATCGCCATCTCCAACATCGCGCTCGTCAACCCGGAGACGGAAAAAGCGGACCGCGTGGCCATCCGCTTGGTGGACGGCAAACGCGCGCGGTTCTTCAAATCCACAAACACGCCCGTGGACGCCTAGCCATGGCCAATCTGCGCGACAAGTACTTGCAGGAGATTCAACCGCGGCTGAAGGACGAGTTCGGCTACAAGTCTTCCATGGCCGTGCCGCGGCTCGACAAGGTGACGCTGAACATGGGCGTGGGCGAAGCGGTGGGCGACCGCAAGATCATGGAAAGCGCGATGGCGGATCTCACCTTGATCGCGGGGCAGCGCCCGGTGGTCACCACGGCGCGCAAATCCGAAGCCGGATTCAAGATCCGCGAAGGATTCGCCATCGGCTGCAAGGTCACGCTCCGGCGCGAGCGCATGTACGAATTCGTGGAACGACTGATCAGCATCGCCATTCCCCGCATGCGCGACTTTCGCGGCCTCAATCCACGGTCCTTCGACGGCCGCGGCAACTTCTCGATGGGCATCGCGGAGCAGATCAACTTCCCGGAGATCGACTACGACCGGATCGACAAGATCCGCGGGCTGGACATCACCGTCACCACCACGGCCAAGACGAACGAGGAAGGCCTTGCGCTGCTCAAGGCCTTCAACTTTCCGTTCCGCAATTGACGCCACCAAACGCGAGGCAACAACAACATGGCGAAAATCTCCATCACCGAGCGTGAGAAGAAGCGGCGCAAGATCGTCGCCAAGTACGCGGCGCGGCGCGCCGAATTGAAGAAAATCATCGGCAACCGCCACGCCCCGGAGGAGGAGCGTTGGCAGGCGCAAGTGCAATTGCAGCAGCTGCCGCGCAACGCCTCCCCGGTGCGTTTGCGTTCGCGCTGCCATCAAACCGGGCGCGCGCGCGGCGTGTACCGGAAATTCGGCCTCGGGCGCAGCAAGCTGCGCGAAGCCGCCATGCGCGGCGACATTCCGGGCCTCGTCAAAGCGAGTTGGTGAGCTCGAAATGAGCATGCAGGATCCCATTTCCGACTTCCTGACGCGCATCAGGAACGCGCAACAGGCCCGCCACGCCACCGTTTCCATGCCGAGTTCCAAGTTGAAGCTGGCCGTCAGCCGCGTATTGCGCGACGAGGGCTACATCGAGCGATTCGACGTGTCCGGCGGCGCCAAGCCGGAACTCACCGTGACCTTGCGGTACCACGAAGGGCGGCCGGTAATCAGCGAGTTGAAGCGCGTGAGCCGCCCGGGTTTGCGCATCTACAAGGGCAGGGACGACCTGCCCGAAGTGCGCAGCGGCTACGGCATCGCCATCGTGAGCACCGCCGGCGGCGTGACGACGGACCGCGCCGCCCGCCGCGCCGGCGTCGGCGGCGAAGTGCTTTGCACGGTTTTCTAGGGTTTCGAGGGAGATTCGCCGAAATGTCGCGCGTTGCCAAAGCGCCGGTGCTCCTTCCGGCCGGGGTGGAAGTGGACATCCGCTCGAACGGGTTGACCGAGATCAACGTGAAAGGCGCCAAAGGCAGCCTGTCGCTGCGCTTGTCGGACCAAGTCGATGTCTCCAAGCGCAACGGCTCGCTCGCGTTCCAAGCGCGCGGCGGGCGGGACGGACGAGCGCTGGCCGGCACGGTTCGGTCGTTGGTGCAGAACATGGTCGTCGGCGTCTCCGAGGGATTTCAGAAACGGCTGGAAATCCAAGGCGTCGGCTATCGCGCCCAAGCGCAAGGCAAGCGATTGAATCTGCAACTGGGCTTCTCGCATCCCATCGACTACGAGCTGCCGGAGGGGATCGAGGCGGAAACCGCGTCTCCCACCGAGATCGTCGTCAAGGGCATCGACAAACAACTGGTCGGCCAGGTGTGCGCCGAAATTCGCGCGCTGCGCCCGCCCGAGCCCTACAAGGGCAAAGGCGTGCGCTACGCCGGCGAGCATGTGCGGCGCAAGGAAGGCAAGAAGAAATAGCCGCGTTGAAGTTCGTGCCGGCAAGAGCCGGCGCGCTTCGGGCGAACAGATTGAATGGGCGAAACGGAAATGGCCAAGACGGACGACAAGAGGGCGAGTCGCCGCCGCCGCGCCAAGCGGGCGAGGATGAAAATCCGCGAGCTTGGAGTGGCGCGGTTGACGGTGCATCGCACGCCTCGGCACATCTATGCCCAGGTGATCGTGCATGGCGGCACGGATCGCGTGGTCGCGCAGGCGTCGACGCTCGACAAGACCTTGCGCGAAGAGCGGGGCGGCAACATCGCCGCGGCAAGCGCCGTTGGCCGCATGGTGGCGGAGCGCGCCGTGGCCGCGGGAGTTGACGCGGTCGCTTTCGACCGCTCCGGCTACAAGTACCATGGGCGAGTCAAAGCGTTGGCCGAGGCGGCGCGCCAAGGCGGGCTGCGGTTTTAACTTGGTTGGGCCGGTAAAGGAACGAGTTGGTCGAAGATGGCGTATTCGGAAGAGATAAAGGAAGAGGGCCTGGTCGAAAAGCTCGTCCAGATCAACTACGTCGCCAAGACGGTCGAGGGCGGTCGGCAACGGGGCGTGACCGCGCTGGCGGTGGTTGGCGACGGCGAAGGCCGCGTGGGCGTTGGGCGCGGCAAGGCGCGGGAGACGCCGGCGGCGATTCAGAAGGCCATGGAAGCGGCCCGACGCGACATGGTGGACGTGGAGTTGAACGGCACCACGATCTGGTACCCCGTCAAAGAACGGTTCGGCGCATCGACCATCTACATGCAGCCCGCTTCTGACGGCACCGGCATCATCGCCGGCGACAAGATGCGCGCCGTGTTGGAATGCGCCGGCGTGCGCAACGTGTTGGCGAAATGCTACGGCTCCACCAACCCGGTGAATGTCGTGCGCGCCACCTTCAACGCGTTGACCAGCATGGCCTCGCCCGCCATGATAGCCGCCAGGCGCGGCAAGACGGTGGCGGAACTCCGCGCCTAGGGGACGCTGGCGATGCCGAATCGAACGCCCGCCACCGTGCGCGTGAAACTCGTCAAGTCGCCTTCCGGGCGGCTGCCGCGTCACCGGGAGTGCGTCAAGGGCCTCGGCTTGCGACGCGTCGGCAGCGTCCGCGACTTGGAAGACACCCCGGCGGTGCGCGGCATGATCAACAAGGTGGCGTATCTCTTGGAAGTGGTGGCGGCCGGGGACGGGGCGGAGTCGCGAACCGCCACGGCATCGCAACCGTAGCGAAGTTGGGCAACTGGATATGGCAACGGAAACGGATACGGACGCTGCGGCAAGAGCGCGTTTGAACCGCATGGCGCCGGCTGCCGGGTCGAAGAAAGACCGCAAGCGCGTGGGCCGCGGCATCGCCGCCGGCGGCGGCAAGACGGCCGGCCGAGGGCACAAGGGCCAACGCTCCCGCTCCGGCGGCAGCGTGCGGCCGGGCTTCGAGGGCGGGCAGCTGCCCCTGCAGAAACGCATTCCCGCGTTCGGCTTCCGCTCGCGCATTGGCCAAGTCACGGCCGAGGTGCGCACGTCGGAGCTGGCCGCCGCGGCAGGGGCCGACGGAGGGGTGGACTTGGCCGCGCTGAAGGCCGCCAGCGTCGTGCGCAAGAATACCAAGCGGGCGCGCGTGTTCCTTTCCGGCGCCGTCTCGGCCGCCGTGACCGTGCGCGGCTTGGCGGTGTCCAAAGGCGCGCGCGCGGCCATTGAGAGGGCCGGCGGAAAGGTCGAAACAACGTCGCCGAACGCGCTTTCCACGGCGCGCGCCGCCTCCTCGACCGCCGCGCCCGCCGGCGCGGCGACCGCCGCACCGGCCGGCGGCGAACAGGAGGGCGGCGAATAATGGCCTTGGCAACGGGGGCTTTCTCGGCATGGCGCGGCGCCGGCAACGCGCGCAGCGGCCCCGGCGTGCGCGGCGGCCCCGGCGCCCGTGGCGCCGGCTTGGGCGAGCTGCGGCGGCGGCTGTTGTTCGTGTTGTTCGCGCTCTTGGTGTACCGCATCGGCACCCACATTCCGGTTCCCGGCATCAATCCGGATCAGCTGCGCGACCTGTTCGACTCCCAGCAGGGCGGCATCTTGGATTTGTTCAACATGTTCTCCGGCGGCGCGTTGGAGCGCATGAGCATCCTCGCCTTGGGCGTGATGCCCTACATCACCTCGAGCATCATCATGAACTTGGTGACGATGATGTATCCGGCGCTCAATCAGCTGCGCAAGGAAGGGCAGGCCGGGCGGCGCAAGATCACCCAGTACACGCGCTACGGCACGGTGGCGATCGCGCTCATCCAAGGCACGGCGCTCACCGGCACGTTGGCGGCGCAGGGGCTCGCCTTCAGCCCCGGCGTCGCCTTCTACTTCGTGGCCATCGTCACCCTGCTCACCGGGGCGATGTTCATGATGTGGCTCGGCGAGCAGATCACCGAACGCGGCGTTGGCAACGGTATTTCGCTGCTGATCTTCGCCGGCATCGTCTCCGGCTTTCCGGGCGCGGTGGGCCAGTCCTTCGAGGCGGCCCGCCAAGGCGACATCAACGCCGTGGCGTTGCTCGCGGTGGCCGCCATTGGCGTGTTGCTGGTCGGCTTCGTGGTGTTCGTGGAGCGCGGCGAGCGGCGCATCACGGTGAACTACGCCAAGCGGCAGCAAGGTCGGCGCATGGTGGCACCGCAAAGCACGCCGCTTCCCCTCAAGATCAACATGGCGGGAGTCATTCCCGCCATTTTCGCGTCCAGCTTGTTGCTCGCGCCGGCCTCCATGGCGCAGTGGTTTGGCCAAGCGCCGAACATGAGCTGGCTCCAGGACGTGTCGCTGGTGCTTTCGCCCGGCCAGCCGCTCTACATCCTGCTGTTCGCCGGCGGCATCATCTTCTTCAGCTTTTTCTACACCGCGATCATGATGGACCCCAAGGAGGTTGCGGACAATCTCAAGCGGCAGGGCGCGTATGTGCCCGGCATCCGCCCCGGCACCCAGACGGCGGCCTATTTGGACGACGTGATCACGCGCTTGACGCTGTTCGGTTCGCTGTACGTCACGGCGGTGTGCCTGTTGCCGGAGTTCATGGTGGTGTTCTTCAACGTCACCCTGCAACTCGGCGGCACGGCGGTGTTGATCGTGGTTGTGGTGTCCATGGATTTCATGTCGCAGGTGCAGCAGCACATGATGTCCAGCCAGTACGCCAAGCTGATGGAAAAGTCCAACATCCAGGCTTTTGGCCGGGGGCGCGGGGGCGCCCGCGGCAAGCGCCAAAGCGGCAGTCGCCGCTCCTGACGCCGGCGCGTGTTCGGTTGAAGCACCAGAGGAGAAGCAAGCGATGAAAGTGCGCGCATCCGTGAAGAAGATCTGTCGCAACTGCAAAATCGTGCGGCGCGGGCGCGTCGTGCGCGTCATCTGCAGCGCCGAGCCGCGGCACAAGCAGCGGCAGGGCTGATCGCCAACAGGAAACGGGAAGAACGGGAAAGAGGTAGCGCAAGTGGCGCGAATAGCAGGCATCAACATACCGGACAACAAGCACGTTGCCGTCTCGCTCACGCACATCTACGGCGTCGGCCGAACCACGGCGCGCCGACTGTGCGCCGCCGCCGGCGTGGACCCCGACGTGTCGTTGCGGGACCTCGCCGAGGACCGCCTCGACGCGTTGCGCAACGAGGCGGCGAAACTCAACGTCGAGGGCGATTTGCGCCGCGAAGTGCAACTCAACGTCAAGCGCTTGATGGATCTGGGTTGCTACCGGGGCATGCGCCATCGGCGCGGGCTGCCGGTGAACGGACAGCGCACGCAGAACAACGCCCGCACGCGCAAGGGCCCGCGCAAGCCGATTCGCAAGTAGATTAGGTAGCTGAATGAAGCGGGAACGTGTGCGAGACGGCAAAACCGATGACGCGGTTTTGGCAGCGGATTTGATAGAATCGCTTTCGCCAGCGACGAAGCGCAAGAGCGCGGTGGCGAGAGTTGGGCAGGCGAGAGCTGGGCAGGCGAGAGTTGGGCAGAGAGGAATGGCAAACATGGCAGGGTGGCATGGCTGAAACGTCCCGCAGGAAGGGCAAGCGCGTCGTGATGGACGGTCTCGCGCACGTGCATGCGTCTTTCAACAATACCATCATCACGTTCACCGATCGGCAAGGCAACGCGTTGTGCTGGGCGACCGCCGGCGGCTCGGGCTATCGGGGATCGCGCAAGAGCACGGCGTTCGCCGCGCAGATCGCATCGGAGCGCGCCGCCACAACCGCCATCGAGCAGCACGGCATGAAGAGCGTGGACGTGTTCGTCAAAGGGCCGGGCCTCGGGCGCGAGTCCGCGGTGCGGGCGATGAACGCCGCCGGTCTCAAGATCAACAGCATCGCGGATGTCACGCCGATCCCGCACAACGGCTGTCGTCCTCCCAAGCGCAGGCGGGTGTGACCTCATGGCGCGTTACCTCGGCCCCAAACTCAAGCTCTGCCGACGCGAAGGCACCGATCTCTTTCTGAAGAGCGGCGTTCGCCCGCTCGACTCCAAGTGTCGGGCGGACGCCATCCCGGGTCAGCACGGCGCGGCGCGGCGCGCCCGGCCCAACGATTTCGCCGTGCAGTTGCGCGAGAAACAAAAGGTGCGCCGCATTTACGGCGTGTTGGAAAGTCAGTTCCGGAACTACTACCAGAAGGCCGAGCGGCAAAAAGGCGCCACCGGCGAGAACCTGCTGCGCCTTCTCGAGCGGCGCTTGGACAATGTCGTCTACCGCATGGGCTACGGCTGCACGCGCGCGGAGAGCCGCCAGCTGGTGTCGCACAAGGCCATTGAAGTGAACGGCCGCGCCATCAACGTGCCCTCCTACCAAGTGCGCCCGGACGACGCGGTGACCGTGCGCGAAGCCTGCAAAGGGCAGTTGCGAATTCGCCAAGCACTGGATCTCGCCGGCCAACGCGGCGCGGTGGAATGGGTGGAAGTGGACACGGAGAAGATCACGGGCGTCTACAAGCGGGATCCGGACCGGAGCGAACTTCCCGCGGAGATCAACGAGAACCTCATCGTCGAGCTCTACTCCAAGTGAGCTCTCCAAGAACCTTTCGCCGGCGCGACGCAGCCCCGGCCCATCCCGCGGAGGAATAGATGCCGCAATTGGCAAGTGAGTTTCTGACACCCCGCCGCATCGACGTTGTGGAGCACAGCAAGACGCATGCCCGCGTCACGCTCGAACCGTTGGAGCGCGGATTCGGCCACACGCTCGGCAACGCGTTGCGCCGCATCCTGCTGTCGTCCATCCCCGGGTGCGCGATAACGGAAGTGCGCATCGACGGCGTGGACCACGAATACGACGCCGTGGAGGGCGTGCGCGAGGATGTCATCGACATTCTGCTGAATCTCAAAGGCGTCGCCGTGCAGATGCGCGGCGGCCACTCCGCGACCATTCGCTTGTCCGCATCCGGCGCCCGCGAGGTGAAGGCGGGAGACTTCCAGCTTCCCAACGACTTGGAGGTGGCGAACCCGGAGCATCCGATTTGCACGCTCAACGAGAACGGCCACATTCGCATGGAGGCGATGGTCGCCAAGGGCCGCGGCTACCAGCCGGTGGAGTACACGAGCGGGGCGGACGAAGAGGAAACCCAGTCGATCGGCGTCTTGCGCCTCGACGCGAGCTACAGTCCGATGCGGCGCGTGGCGTACTCGGTGGAAAACGCCCGCGTGGAGCAGCGCACGGATCTCGACAAGCTCATCCTCGACATCGAGTCCAACGGCACCATCGACCCGGAGCAGGCCATCCGCCGGGCGGCGACGATCCTGCAGCAGCAACTGGCCGTGTTCGTGGATTTCGACACGTCCGGCGAGATGACGTCCGAGGAGCAAGGCGAAGACCTAGACCCCATCCTGCTGCGTCCGGTGGACGACTTGGAGCTCACCGTGCGTTCGGCGAACTGCTTGAAGGCGGAGAACGTCTACTATATCGGCGACTTGGTGCAACGCACCGAACACGACTTGTTGAAGACGCCGAACCTCGGCAAGAAGTCGCTCACGGAGATCAAGGAAGTGCTCGCCGACAAGGGGCTTTCTCTGGACATGCGCATGGCCAAATGGCCGCCGTCCAGTTTGCGCGGCCCGGCGGGCTAGCGGGCGCGGTGCGCCGGTAAAAACGCCATGCGCCACCGAAAGAGCGGGCGTCACCTAAACCGCACGAGCCCCCACCGCAAAGCCATGTTCGCGAACATGGCGGCATCGCTCATCGCCCACGAAGTCATCAAGACCACGGTGCCGAAGGCGAAAGAGCTGCGCCGCATCGCCGAGCCGTTGGTCACTCTGGCGAAGGAGGACACCGTCGCCAACCGCCGCCTCGCCTTCCGCCGCCTGCGCGACAAAGCCGCGGTGGGCAAGCTCTTCGGCGAAATCGGCCCGCGCTTCCGCGAGCGCCCGGGCGGCTACACGCGCATCCTCAAAGCCGGCCACCGCGCCGGCGACGCGGCGCCGCTCGCCTACATCGAGTTCGTGGGGCGCGTTGTCGCGGAAGAGGAAGACGTCGACGACGAAGACGACCAGTAGCCCGGCGGCAACCCGTCGAACAGCGCCCGCCAGCCAGCCCGCCCGTGGCAACGATGGCGCGGCAAAAGCAGCCCGAAATCCCGCTTGCCAGCGCCCACTTGGCAGCCCTATAATCCGCGCCTTGATGCGGGGTGGAGCAGTCTGGTAGCTCGTTGGGCTCATAACCCAAAGGTCGCAGGTTCAAATCCTGCCCCCGCTACCAAAACTGGACGGCGGTGCGGTCTGGCGTCGTCCGGCAGAGGTAGGCACCACCCCGCGGCGCGGAATCCGAGTTCCCGCCAACGGAGCAGGATGGGCATCTTTGCCCATTTTTTGTTTGTGGACGGCGGGTTCGTCGGCGCGAGGCATGGTGAGAGCGCGGAAGGCCACGCGAGGTGGTCAGAGCAGAGGCATGGCGAAAGGCAACGGAACCATGACCAGGAAGGAACAGGAACTAGAGGCGCTCTTGGCGCCCACGGCGCGCGCCTTGGGGTGCGAACTGTGGGGCTTGGAGTATCGGCCTTGGGGCCGCGGCCGTTCCACGCTCCGCGTGTTCATTGATTCGGAACGCGGCGTCACCATAGACGACTGCGAGCGCGTGAGCGCCCAAGTGAGCGCGTTGCTCGACGTTGAAAACCCCATTGTGGATTCCTATCGGCTCGAAGTGTCGTCGCCGGGTCTCGATCGGACGCTGTTTCGCCGCGAGCAATACGAAGCCAGCGTCGGTTGCCGGATCGACGTGCGGCTGACCTTTCCATTCGCGGGACGCCGCCGCTTCGCGGGGCTGCTGGCCGGCGTTGAAGGCGACGACATCGTGTTGCGCGTGGAGGAGGAATCCGAGGAGTACCTGTTGCCGTTCGACCAGATCCAACGCACGCGCATCGTGCCGCATTTCGACGACGTCGACGACGACCGGCGCGAACGGGCGTGCGGCGGGTTCACGGGATAGGCGGATCCATGGCGGAGATGAACCGGGAAGTGCTCCAAGTTGTGGAGTCCGTTTCCAACGAAAAAGGCGTCTCCGAAGAGGTCATCTTCGAGGCCATCGAAGCCGCCTTGGCCATGGCCACCAAGAAGAAACACCGCGATTTCGTGGAGGATGCGAACGGTCGGCGCCGCGAGGTCAACGCCGAGTTTCGGGTTCGCATCGATCGCGAATCCGGCAATTACGAGACGTTTCGCCGTTGGGAGGTGATCGACCCGAATCGCGAGCTCGCCGAGGACGAGGAACCCAATCCGGACGCGGAACTCACTCCGGCCGAGGCGAAGGAGAAGAACCCGTCGCTCGGCATTGGCGACCACTTTGAAGTGCCGGTGGATTCGGTGGATTTTGGCCGCATAGCGGCGCAAACCGCCAAGCAGGTCATCGTGCAAAAGGTGCGCGACGCCGAACGCGCCCAAGTGATCGAGATATACGAGCCCCGCGTGGGCGATTTGGTCAGCGGCTCCGTCAAGAAGACCACCCGCGAGAGCGTGATCGTGGACCTTGGCAACAACGCCGAGGCCATTCTCACCCGCGAGAATCTCATCCCCCGCGACAGTTTCCGCACCGGCGATCGGGTGCGCGCGCTGCTCACCGAGGTTCGTCCCGAAGCCCGCGGCCCCCAACTCATCCTCACCCGCACCACGCCGCGCGTGTTGATCGAGCTGTTCAAGATCGAGGTCCCCGAAGTGGCGGAAGACGTGATTGAGATCCGCGCCGCGGCGCGCGACCCCGGCTCGCGCGCGAAGATCGCCGTGAGAACCAACGACGGTCGCATCGACGCGGTGGGCGCCTGCGTGGGAATGCGCGGCTCGCGCGTGCAGGCCGTGTCCGGCGAACTCGCCGGCGAGAAGATCGACGTGGTGCTTTGGGACGACGACCCCGCCCAGTTGGCCATCAACGCCATGTCGCCCGCCGAGGTGCGCTCCATCGTCAAGGACGAGGACACCCACACCATGGACATCGCCGTGCCGGAGGAGAACCTCGCGCAGGCCATCGGCCGCGGCGGTCAAAACGTGCGCCTCGCCACCGAGCTCACCGGCTGGAACCTGCAGGTGATGAACGAGGAGGACGCCGCCCGCAAACAGGAGGAGGAGGCCCTCGCCTACGTCAAAGAGTTCATGGAGCTGCTGGACGTGGACGAGGAGGTCGCCATCGCCTTGGTGGAGAAGGGCTTTACCGGCATTGACGAGATCGCCTACGTCGGCGCGGAGGAGCTGGTAGAGGATTTCGACGAGGAAATCGTTGACGAGCTCCGCAATCGGGCCAAGGAAGCTCTGCTCACGCGCGAACTGGGCGGCACTTCGCCGGCCGAGGATCTGCTGCAAATGGACGGCATGGACCGCGCCCTCGCGGTCGAGCTCGCGAGCGCCGGCGTCTCGACCATGGACGACTTGGCGGACCTTTCCGTTGGCGACCTTCTCGACATCAACGAGAGCATCGGCGAGGAGCGCGCCGCCGAACTCATTATGACGGCGCGAGCCCCTTGGTTCGCGGAGGACGCCGACGCCGAATCCGCGCCGGCGCCGGGCGGCGATCATGAGTGATCTGACCGTCAGGCAACTCGCGGAGACGCTCAAACGGCCGCCCGACGAGTTGCTGGAGCGTTTGCGGGCCGCCGGGCTTCCCCACGAAACCGAAGAGGAAGTCGTCTCGGACGAGCAAAAGGCGCAGCTCTTGGAGTTCGTGCAGAAAGAGAAGGAGAGGAGAAAAGCGGACGCCGAGGCCGGGGCGTCGCCGCGAGCGAAAATCACGCTGGGACGGCGCCGCGACACTTCCGTCAGCACGTTGCGCGCCGGCAAGGGCGGCCGCGGCAGCGCCGTGACCGTGCAGACCAGACGCCGCCCGAAAGTCGTCGTGCGCGCCAAGGCGCCGGCGGCGCCAACACCCGCCCCGGCAAGCAGCGAAATGCCCCCGACCGCGGCCGTGGAGCAGCCCCCGCCGAGCGTTGGCGGCGAGCCGCCCAAAGCGCCCGCGGCGGAACTAGCGCGACCGGTCGAACCCGCGCCGGCCGAACAAGAAGCGGCGCCGGCCGCGCAGCGCAAGAGCGCCCCCGAACACGCCGCCCGCGACGACACCGCCAAGGCGCGGCCCCCGGCGCGCGCCAAGGCAACGCCGGACCGAGACGCCGCGAAGCGCCCGGCTGTCACCAAGGTCGCGGCCGGGGTTTCCAAGACCAGAAAGCGGCCGCCTTCCCCGGAAGAGGTCGCGCGCGCCGCGGCGGAGGCGGCCGCCAAGGCGCAAGCCGCCGCGCGCGCCGCCGCAAGCGGCAATCGCCGATCGCCGGCGCGCGCCGGCGCCGCCGGCAGGTCCGGCGCCCGCGACCGCGGCGGCCGCGACGAGCACCGCCCCGGCCGCGACGACCGGCGGCGCGAGGTGTCCCTCAAGAACGAGTCGCGGCGCGCCAAGAGGCGCCACCTCACCGTGGAGAAGCACGGCGGGCAGTTCGAGAAGCCGCAAGAGGTTGTCGTCCGCGAGGTCGAGGTCGGCGCGATGGTTACCGTCGGCGAGCTGGCCATGCGCATGAGCGTAAAGGCGGGCGAGGTCATCAAGACGTTGATGGGCATGGGCGTGATGGCCACCATCAACCAAAGCCTCGATCAAGACACGGCCGTGCTGGTGGTCGAAGAACACGGCCACAAGGTGAAGCTCGTCGCCGAGGACGAGGTGGAGCAGGTGCTTGAGAAATCCCTGCAGGTGGATGGCGAGCGAAGCGCGCGGCCGCCGGTGGTCACGGTGATGGGACATGTGGACCACGGCAAAACCTCCCTGCTGGACCACATCCGCAGCACCCGCGTGGTCGCCGGCGAAGCCGGCGGCATCACGCAGCACATCGGCGCCTACCATGTGCAGACGGAGCACGGCGACCTGACCTTCATCGACACCCCGGGACACGCCGCCTTCACGGCCATGCGCGCCCGCGGCGCCAAGTCCACCGACGTGGTGATCCTCGTCGTCGCCGCGGACGACGGCGCGATGCCGCAAACCGAGGAAGCCGTCCGCCACGCCCGCGCCGCGCAGGTGCCCATCGTCGTGGCGGTGAACAAGATCGACTTGGAAGGGGCGGACCCGGAGCGCGCGCGCAACGACTTGGCCGCGCTCGACGTGATTCCCGAGGAGTGGGGCGGCGACGTGCAATTCGTCAACGTCTCGGCGGAAACCGGCGAAGGCGTGGACGCCCTGCTGGAGGCGGTGATGCTGCAAGCCGAGTTGCAGGAGCTCAGCGCCGCACCCACGGCGCCCGCGCAAGGCGTGGTGATCGAGTCGCGGCTTGAGCGCGGGCGCGGCCCCGTGGCCACGCTGCTGGTGCAGAACGGCACGTTGAAGCGCGGCGACATGGTGATCGCCGGGCAGTTCTACGGGCGCGCCCGCGCGCTGTCCAACGAGCGCGGCGAGTCGGTGCCGGCGGCGGCGCCCTCCATCCCCGTGGAGATGCTTGGCTTGGGCGGCACGCCGGACGCCGGCGATCAGTTTTCCGCGGTGGTGGACGAGCGGCAGGCGCGCGAGGTGGCCAGCTTCCGCGCCGACCGCAGCCAAGCCCAGCGCCAAGCGAGCCAGAAAGCCGTCTCCTTGGAGAGCATGCTGGCCACGCTCGGCCAAAGCGGCAACGCCGAGAAGCGCGTTCTCAAGTTGATCGTGAAGGCCGATGTGCGCGGTTCGCTGGAGGCCATCGTGCAAGCCTGCGCCGACATCGGCAACGACGAGGTTTCCGTGAACGTTCTCGGCGCCGGCGTTGGCGGTATCACCGAGTCCGACGCCAACATGGCGCTCACCTACGGCGCCGCCGTCTTCGGTTTCAACACCCGCGCCGACACCGCGGCCAAGGCGATCATCGAACGCGAGGGCATCGACCTGCGCTACTACAGCGTCATCTACGAGTTGCTTGACGACATTCGCGCCGTGCTCGAAGGCATGCTCGCGCCGGAACTGCGCGAGGAAATCGTCGGCATCGCCGAGGTGCGCGAGGTGTACCGCTCGCCGCGCTTTGGGCAGATCGCCGGTTGCATGGTGGTGGAAGGCGCGGTGGCGCGCAACAAGGCCATCCGCGTGCTGCGCGACAACGTGGTCATTTACGAGGGCGAACTGGAATCCCTGCGCCGCTTCAAGGAGGACGTGGCGGACGTTCGCAACGGCTTGGAGTGCGGCATCGGCGTGCGCAACTACAACGACGTGCGCGCCGGCGACCGCATCGAGGTGTTCGAGTCGCGCCAAGTGGCGCGGGCGCTCGCCCCGGCGGCCAACGACAACGCGGCCGCGGGCGTGCGGGCGGCCGCCGCGGCGCAACTGACGCCGGAGCCCTCGGCGCGCGCGCAAGAGCTTTCCCCGGAGGGCGTGGCATGACGCCGGACCGCGCCATCCGCATCGCGGACTTCCTCCGCGCCGAGCTGGCGGCGATCGTCCGCAAGGACATGCGGGATCCGCGCGCGGCGTTGTTGTCCGTGACCGATGTCCGCGTGCGCCGCGATCTGAGCATGGCGGACGTCTACGTCTCCTCGATGACGCTGCCGGACGCGCCGGCGCAAAGCGAGCTGGTGCGCGTGTTGAACCGGGCGGCGGGCTTTCTTCGCCGCCGCGTGGCGGCCCGCAAAGGCTTGCGGGCAACGCCGCGGTTTCGCTTCCACTACGATGATCTCGTCGAGCGCGGGCCGCGCATGCATGCGCTCATCAACGCCGCCGTGGGCGACGACCGTCGCGCCCCGCCCGTCGCCGCCGGAGCCGCGCATGAGCCGTAAACGACGAGGGCGCGACGTACACGGCGTGATCGTGCTGGACAAACCGCCCGGCATGAGCTCGGGAGACGCCGTGCAGAGCGTGAAGCGGCTGTTCGGAGCGCGCAAGGTCGGGCACACCGGCAGCTTGGATCCGCTCGCCACCGGCGTGTTGCCGTTGTGCCTCGGCGAAGCCACCAAGTTCTCGCAGTATCTTCTCGATTCGGACAAGCGGTACGTGGCCAAGCTGCGGCTCGGAGTGGCCACGGACAGCGGCGACGCCGATGGCAAGGTGTTGGCCGAGCGTCCCGTGGCGGACGTCACGCGGGCGCGCCTCGACGCCGCGTTGGACGCCTTTCGCGGCGACTTCGAGCAGGTGCCTTCCATGTTCTCCGCGGTCAAGCACCAAGGCAAGCCCCTTTACAAGCTCGCCCGCCAAGGCATCGAAGTGGAACGTCAAGCGCGCCCGGTGACCGTGTACGCCAACGACATCGTGGATCTCCAAGACCACGAGGTCACCTTGAGCATCCACTGCAGCAAAGGCACCTATGTGCGCAATATCGCGCACGATTTGGGAGATGCGCTAGGCTGCGGGGCCCACGTGTGCGAACTGCGCCGCACCGAGGCCGGCCCCTACACCGAGGCGGATCTCGTCACCATCGAGCAGCTGGAGGCGTTGCGCGCCGAGGGGCGCAGCCTTGACGGCCTGCTCCGCCCGGTTGCCACCGCGGTGGGCCAATGGCCGCCGGTGAAGCTGGCCGACGCGCCGGCGTTCTATCTGAAGCAAGGCCAGCCGGTGTTCGTGCCGCACGCGCCCACGCGCGGCTGGGTGCGGCTCTACGAGCTGGGGAGCGGACGCATGGCGGCAACCGCGCGCCTCGCCGGGGAAAGCGTCGACGGGGTGTTCCTGGGCGTGGGCGAGATCTTGGAGGACGGGCGCGTGGCGCCGCGGCGCCTCGTGGTCAACAAATGAACAACGCGACGGATGCCGTGTTTTCGGGACGCGCCGTTCGCAACGGCAGCGCGATCGCCGTCCGTCGCCGTGCCGTAAGGAGGCAACAACATGGCACTTAGCGCCGAAACGAAACAGAAGATAGTGAGGGACTATCGTCGCGACGACAACGACACCGGCTCGCCGGAGGTGCAGGTGGCCATCCTCACCTACAACATCAACTCCCTGCAGGACCACTTTCGCACCCACGGCAAGGATCATCATTCGCGGCGCGGGCTCATCCGCATGATCAACAGCCGCCGCAAACTGCTCGACTACTTGAAAGGCAAGGACGGCCAGCGCTACGCGTCGCTGATCGCTCGCTTGGGGTTGCGGCGCTAGGTGCCGCCATCCGCCAATGAAGGACGGTGCCGAATGCAACGTCGACTCGAAACGGAACCGCGAGCCGCGGCAACTCGGCTCGCGCTTTGCGCCCACGCGTAGCAAACACAACATCAGGAGAAACGCATTGAGCCCAGCTCGACCCGTTAGAAAGGAACTGCCGTTCGGCGACCACCAAGTGGTGCTGGAAGCGAACAAGATCGCCCGGCAGGCGACCGGCGCCGTCATGGCGTCCATGGGCGACACCGTGGTGCTTTGCACCGTGGTCGCCAACCCGGAGCCGAATCCGGGGCAGGATTTCTTCCCCCTCACGGTGGACTACCAGGAGAAGTTCTACGCCGTCGGCAAAGTCCCCGGCGGCTTCTTGCGGCGCGAGGGCCGGCCGAGCGAAAAGGAAACGCTCACCTCCCGGCTCATCGACCGACCGATCCGGCCGCTGTTCCCGAGCGGCTTCCGCAACGCCGTTCAGGTCATCGCCACGGTGATGTCCGCGAATCGCGACACGGACCCGGACATCATCGCCATGATCGGTTGCTCGGCGGCGCTCGCCGTCTCCGGCATTCCGTTCAACGGCCCCATCGGCGCGGCGCGCGTCGGTTACGCCGATGGCCGCTACCTGCTCAATCCGGGCCACGAGGCGCTCGCCGGCTCCGCGCTCAACATGGTGGTCGCGGGCACCGAATCGGCGGTGCTGATGGTGGAGTCCGAAGCGAACGAGCTCTCCGAGGATCAGATGCTCGGCGGCGTCTTGTACGGTCAGCAGGAGATGCGGCCGGTCATCGCCGCCATCGGCGAACTCGCCGCCGAAGCCGGCAAGCCGAAGTGGACGTTCGCGCCGCCGGCGCCGCCGGACGGCTTGGTCGGGAACATGGAGCAAGCGGCGCGCGAGCGCATCCGCAACGCCTACCGCGTCCGCGACAAGAAGGAACGCCAAGACGTCGTGCGCAGCACCCGCGACGAGGTGACCGCGGATCTGATCGGCGCCGACGAGACCTTGGCGCACGACGACGTGGTCGAAGCGTTCCACAAACTGGAGAAGCAGGTGGTGCGCGAGAGCGTGCTCGCCGGCGAGCCGCGCATCGACGGCCGCGACGCCACGACCGTGCGTCCCATCGACGTGGAAGTGGGAGTGCTGCCGAAGACGCACGGTTCCGCGCTCTTCCAGCGCGGTGAAACGCAGGCCATCGTGGTGGCCACCTTGGGCACGCTGCGCGACGCCAAGCTGGTGGAAACGCTGGAGAAGACCTACAAGGACAACTTCATGCTGCACTACAACTTCCCGCCGTACAGCGTCGGCGAGGAAGGGCGGCTCGGCGGCCCGCGCCGCCGCGAGATCGGCCACGGCAACCTGGCCCGCCGCGGCATCAAGGCGTGTCTGCCAACCGAGGAGGACTTTCCCTACACGGTGCGCGTGGTGTCGGAGATCACCGAAAGCAATGGTTCGAGTTCCATGGCCACGGTGTGCGGCAGCTCGCTCGCCTTGATGGACGCCGGCGTGCCCATGCGGGCGCCGGTGGCCGGGGTCGCCATGGGCCTCGTGAAGGAAGGCGACCGTTTCGCCGTGCTCACGGACATCCTGGGCGACGAGGACCACCTCGGCGACATGGACTTCAAGGTGGCCGGCACCGCGCAGGGCGTGACCGCCTTGCAAATGGACATCAAGATCGACGGCATCACCGAAGAGATCATGGAGACCGCCTTGGAGCAGGCCCGGCAAGCGCGCCTGCATATCCTCGGCGAGATGAACAAGGTGCTCTCGGCGTCCCGCGCCACCGTCTCCGAGAACGCGCCGATGATGGTGGTGCTGAAGGTGGACCCGGACAAGATCCGCGACATCATCGGCAAGGGCGGCGCCACCATCCGCTCGATCGTGGAGGAGACCGGTGCCGAAGTGGACGTGGAGGACGACGGCAGCGTGCGCATCTACGCGGAGGACGGCGCCGCCAAGGACGCCGCGGTGGCGCGCATCCAAGCCATCACCGCCGAGGCGGAAGTGGGCAAGATCTACCGCGGCCGGGTGGAGCGCATCGAGCCCTACGGCGCCTTCGTCAACATCCTGCCCGGCAAGGACGGCCTGCTGCACATCTCGCAGATCGCCGAGGAACGGGTGGAGAAAGTGACGGACTACCTCTCCCAAGGCCAGGAGGTGGAAGTGGTGTGTTTGGACACCGACCAGCGCGGGCGCATCAAGCTGTCCATGAAGGACGTGAAGCACTACGCCGAGGCGGGCTAATGCGCGCCCTTGCGGGCGCGTTGGAGTTTGCTGCGCAAACTCGGCGCGTCTGTGAGATCAATGCCACTTGAGGAGGTTTGGATGCCGTGGACGAAGCGGAACTGATCAAGACCATCGACGAGTTCGAGGCCGAGTACCGGCGCGGCATCGGCGCGGTGTTGCCGCACCGCCCGGCCAAGAAGGCGAGCCTCGACAACATTCGCCGCTTCGGCGACGGCGTGGGCGACTACAACCCGCTGTGGCGGGACGCGGCGCACGCCGCCAACAGCCGCTTCGGGATGATCACCGCGCCGCCGCCGTTCCTGTACGCGGTGACGCTGGGCGTCGTGGCCGGCGAAACCGGCGCCATCGACCGGCGCCGGGTGTCCACGCGCTACCTGCCGGTGAACTACGCCGGCGCCGAGATCGACTTCGTCCGCCCGATCTGGCGCGGCGACCGCATTGCGGCGCAAGAGCAAGTGGGCGAGACGGTGCGCAAGCGCAGCCGCCGCATCGGCCCGGTCAACTTCAACACCGGCTTGGTGACATTCACCAATCAACGCCGGGAAACCGTGGCCGTCGTGAAGACGCTGATGGCGCGCTACGAGAACACCGGCCACACGTTGGAGTACGACCGCTCCGCCCCGGACGCGGGTAGCGAGGAGGCCGCGCCGCGCATTGAACCCGCCGATCCGCTGGTGTGGGAACGGCGGCGGCGGGGCGCCGAGACGCGCTACTTCGAGGACGTGGCGGTGGGCGACGCCTTGCCGTCGCTGCCGAAGGGCACCTACTCCGTAACCGAGCTGTTTCTTTTCACCCACGGCGTGCTCGGCACCGGGCGCAGTTCCCGGGCGGCGCTGGACGCCGAGGGCTCTGCCGACCTCGGCGGCGGCGGCCGCTTCGACGCCGAACACGCGCAGCAGCGCCGCAACATGCCGGGCCAGTTCGACTACGGGCCGCAGCGCGTGTGCTGGCTGTGCCAGATCGTCACGGACTGGATGGGCGACGACGGCGCGCTGAAGAAACTGCAAGCGTCCATCCGCCATCCCAACGTGGTGGGCGACACCAACACCGTACACGGCGAAGTGACCGGCAAATCGGTGGTTGGCGATGAGCACCTCGTGGAGGTGCAGGTGCGCAACGTCAATCAGTCCGGCTTGGCGACGGCCTTCGGGACCGCAACCGTCGCCTTGCCGTCTCGCGGGGCGGGGACAGCCACCGGCCGGTGACGGCCTACCTCATTCCTCGTTCGCGGCGGCCAAGTCCACTGGCGCGTCCTGCGCCTCGTGCTCGAAATACCGGCCGGTCAGCGTGCGCTGGTTCTCGTAGATCGATCCTTGGAACGGCGCCGCCGGCAACGGCATGCGCACCGGCACGTCCTCCAGGCGCGGGCGCAGCGTGGGTTCGCCGCGGACCATGCGCCCGTTGAAGTCGTCGAGATTGGCCAAGTGCTCGACGCCGGCCAGCGGCCAAGCGTCCGCCGCGGCGTACTCGAAGAACAACACCCGCCGGCGCCGACCGGAGGCGTTGAGCGCCGAGCCATGCACCAAGCGGACGTGGTGGATGGTGACATCGCCGGCGCGCCCGTGGATCTCCCGCGCGCCGGACACGTCGAGGCCCGCCGCCGCAACGTCGATGGCGCCGCAGAACGCGCCTTGGCTGTGATGGTCGTACACCGGGCCCAAGTGCGAGCCGGGCAACACGCGCAGCGGCCCGTTGTCCGCGTCCATGTCGTCGAGCAGCACGCCCACCGCCAACACGTCCTGATTGGTGTGCGGATAGAAGGCCCAGTCCTGGTGCCACTCCACCGGCGCACCGTAGCCGGGCGCCTTCATGTTGATCTTGCCGCCGGCGCGCAAGCGGATGTTCTCGCCGATGAGCGGCGCAAGCGCGGCCATGATGCCCTCGTGCGCCGCCAGTTCCCGATAGAAGGGGTGCGCCAAGTGCGGCTGCTTGACGCGGCGCACGCGCGGCGCCTCCGGCCGGTGCGACGCCTCCAAGTCCAGAGTGCGGGTGTGATCGCGCAAGCCGGCGGCCCCGGCGACCACCTCGTCCGTCACCGCGTGCAACCGCGCCAACGTCTCCGGCGACAGCACGCGGCGCGCAAGCACATAGCCGTCGCCACGGTACTGCTCGATCTGCGCTGCGCTAAGAATGGCCCGTTCCCCCCAAGCCGCCCCGCGCCCATTGTCGCACGCTTCTTGAGGGCTTGCGGATTCGATCACACGACACGACCGCGACCCGCCAAGCCGCCGCCGCGGATTACGATAGGGTATGCCATTCGCGGCGTAAGCCGTGAGCAATGCCATGCCGAGAAAACCGCGAGTCGTACTACCTGTCGCCGCTTTGGCGCTGGTTGCCGTCTTCGTGGCGGCCGCTTGAGATATCCGATTCCTCTCTGCCCGACGCCGGCCATGCGCATCCCCTGTTGGTGTTGGCCGAGCGCTCGCCCGACTCCGCTTGGCAGCGGGCCTTGACGCTGGGCGAGTCGCCCGAACGCGCTCGTCTGCTGGAGGCCGTTGCCAAGCTGTGGCTGGCGCGGAACCCGCGTTCGGCCATGGTCGCCTTCGAGAAGGCCAACGACGGCTTCGTTTCCACGCGCTGGGTCGCGGACAAGCTCGGCGTGTGGGCGGAAGCCAACGCGCGCGCGGCCTTGGAGTGGGCGTTGCGGGATGCGCCGTCCAAAGAGCGCGAAAGTCTGGTGGCGGTTGCCCACGCGACGTTGTCGGTGGCGGCGCCGGAGGAGGCCGCCGCCTACGAATTGGGGAACAGAGTCCTCTACGACGGCGCGTATTGGGAGCGGCTGCGCGAGCTGCTCGGAGACGATCCGCGCGCGCTGACTGAGTGGATGGCGCGGCAGCCGGACGAGCGGCTGCGGGTCAGCAAGGCGCGGGCCATCGCCAGGTTGTATGGAGAAGCGGATCCCATTGCGGCGGCGCAGTGGGCTTCGGCGCTGCCGTCGCAGGAGTCTGCCGAGGCGCTGGCCGTTCTGCTGCCGTTCGTCGTCAAGCAGGACTTCGGCTTCGCCGAAGCCATCGTGCTGAGCGCGGGTTCGGCCAACGCACAGACAGCAGCGGCTGGAGCCCTGCTAGGTCACTGGCCCGAAGATCTAGGCGGACCTGCCGGCGCATATCAGTGGGCGGCGGAGAACTTGCCGCCTGTGGTTCGTCGAGAGGCGACGGCGGCGGTGTTCTTGCCTTGGGGGAAGCAAGATCCTTTCGCCGCGGCGTCCGCTTGGGAGAACATCATCGAACCGGACGAGCGTTTGGACAAGGGTTTCAACGCAGTCCTCGGGATGTGGACTGGCCGGGACCAAGACACGCGGCAGCAACTGCATGAAAGAATGATCGCGCTCGACCGTGTATACCCGGAGCTTGCAAGCATTACGCCTACAGATCCGCAGTACCTCTTCATCCATTCGTGGCTGTTCAAGCCGCCCGCAAATGCCACTGGTCGCGAAGGAGAGTCGATGGCGTTCGATCTCCATCGCTACTGGAAGGAGCGGGATCCGTCCCGGGCGGCGAAGTACAAGGACATACTGGAGAATTACGACGGTCCGCCGCCCCCCGAGCAGCCGACGGAGCATCGGGAGCAGTGGGCGCAATACGCGGCGCTCCTCAAGGCCGGAAAAGGGCTGCGGCACGCGTGGAAAGAGAGGATGGGACAATTGAACGATGCCGCCGATGCCGCACCCTAGGCGCACCACCACGCCTAGCCGCCCACCACAGGCACCTATATGTACCCAAACGTAAACCCAACTTTGCATTTAGCGCACCAGATGTAAAGTAGCCCTCTTGGTTGAGCGGCCCAAGAGCCTTCTTTGGACTAGCCGGAGGAACCATGACCGTGCGTTGGGGCGTCCTTTCCACCGGGCGCATCGCCCGCAAGCTGGCGGACGCGGTGGTGGCGTCCGACACCTCGGCGCTGGTTGCCGTGGGCAGCCGCTCGCAAGCCGCGGCGGACGCTTTCGCCGCCGATTACGGCATCCGCGCCCACGGCGGCTACGATGCGTTGCTGGCGGATCCGTCCGTGGACGTGGTCTACGTGGCCACGCCGCATCCGCAACACGCGCAGTGGTCGATCCGGGCGTTGGAGGCGGGCAAGGCGGTGCTGTGCGAGAAGCCGCTCGGCGTCAACCATCCCGAGGTGATGGCGATGGTGGAAACGGCCGCCTTCCACAACCGCTTCCTGATGGAGGCGTTCATGTACCGCGCCCATCCCCAAACCGCGAAAGTGCTGGCGTTGGTGCGCGACGGCGCCATCGGCGAGGTGCGCCAGATCAACGCCAGCCACGGATTCGCCTCGCCGTTCAATCCGGCCAGCCGCCTGCACAGCAACGAGTTGGCCGGCGGCGGCATTCTCGATGTCGGCTGCTATCCCGTGTCCATGGCGCGTCTTGTGGCCGGCGAGGAGCCGGAGGAAGTCGCGGGTTTCGCCGCCTTGGCCGAGACCGGGGTGGACCAATGGGCGGCGGCGCTGCTGCGCTTTCCGAGCGGCCTCATCGCGCGCGTGGCCACCGCGGTGTCGCTGTCACTCGACAACACGGTGCAGATCTTCGGCGCGAAAGGTTCCATCCACATCGCTTCGCCTTGGTTCGGCGCCGGAGCCGACGGCGGTTGGCGTTTCGACTTGCTGCGCGGCGGCGCGCGCGAAACCGTGGCCGGCACGGCCAAGCAAACCTACGTTTTGGAAGTGGACGCCGTGGCCGGCGCGCTCGCCAAGGGCGACGTGGAATCGCCCTGCATGACGTGGGCGGACAGCCTCGGTAACGCCCGCGCGCTGGACCGCTGGCGCGCGGCCGCCGGCGTCGCGTTCGCCTTCGAGAGCGAGGAGCGGCAAACCACACCCGTTCACGGCCGGCCGCTCTCGGTGCGCCGCAAGGCCATGCGCCACGGCGCGGTGGCGGGTTTGGAGAAGCCGGTCTCGCGCCTGGTGATGGGCTGCGACAACCAAACCACCGCCAAGCACGCCGCGGTGATGTTCGACCACTACTACGAACACGGCGGCAACACCTTCGACACCGCGCACATCTACGCCGGCGGACGCATGGAGCGGCTGCTCGGCGGCTGGCTGCGCAACCGCGGCGTGCGCGACGAAGTGGTGGTGATCGGCAAGGGCGCCCACACGCCGGCGAACTTTCCGGCCCGGGTGGCCGAGCAACTCGCCGTGTCCTTGGAGCGCATGGACACCGACCATGTGGACTTGTACTTTCTGCACCGCGACAACGAAGACGTGCCGGTGGGCGAGTGGATCGACGCGTTGAACATTGAGCGGGAGGCGGGTCGAATGCGGGCGTTCGGCGCCTCGAACTGGTCGTTGGCGCGGGTTCGGGAAGCCAGCGCCTACGCGCAGGCGAACGGGCTTGCGCCGTTCGCCGCGGTGTCCAACAACTTCAGCCTCGCCCGCATGGTTGATCCGGTGTGGCCCGGCTGCGTCGCCGCCTCGGGCGTGGAGTGGCGGGCGTGGCTGCAGGCGGAGCAACTGGCGCTGTTTCCCTGGTCCAGCCAAGCGCGCGGCTTTTTCACGGCGCGTTTCGACGCGGTGCGGGCGCGCACGCCGTCGGCGGTGGACGCGCGCTTCGGCACCCAACCGACGGACGACGAGCTGCGCCGCTGCTGGTTCGCCGCCGACAACTTCGAGCGCCGCGCGCGCGCCGCGGCTTTGGCCGAAGAGAAGGGCGTATTGCCCATCCACGTCGCGCTGGCGTATGTGCTCGCGCAGCCGTTTCCGGTGTTTGCGCTGATCGGCCCGCGCGTGCTGGCCGAAACGCGCGATTCCCTCTCGGCGCTGAACGTGGAACTCACCGAGCGCGAGCGCCGTTGGTTGAACTTGGAGGCGGATTCGCGCTGAGGGCGCGGAGCCGCCCTGCCCAACGCGCCCGGCACTCACTCGAAATCAGGGCAAGGCCCGTCGCCGGCTGGGCGACGGGATGCGTCACGGGTCGGCGGCGATGACCGTCGCCGCGCCAACGGGCACCGAGCAGCGGCTGCCTTTGTTGCGCGCGTTGCCGACGTAGCGCGACACCGGCGCCGCAAGCAGCGCCACCGGCAGGCGTGGCGCGAGCAACCGCGCCAACTCCGCGCTGTCCCGTTCGGCGCGCAGCCAAACCCGCGCGTCTTGGGGAGAAGCGACAGCGGCTGCCGCGGGTGCGGGAACGCCAGTTGATCGCTCGCCGCGGTGGTGACCACGGCGAAGCTGTCGACCCCCGTGCGGCCCCGCCGCCACCGGTCCCAAACGCCGGCGAGAAGCAGCGCGCCTTGGCGAGGTCGAACAAAGTAGGTCTGCGTGCGTTCCTTCAGCGAACCGGCCAGCGAACCGGCGGCGCGGCCGTCGTCTTCGAAGAGACCGGGTTGCGCCTGCTTGCGCCACTCGTAGTAGCCGCAAACCGGCACCACGCAACGCCGCCGCCGAAACGGCTCGCGGAACGTGCGCGAAGTGGCCAAAGTCTCGGCCCGGGCGTTGAACGTGGCGTACTTGGGCGTCGCCGTCTCCGACCAATACGGCGTAAGCGACCACTTCGCCTCCAAGGCCGTCAACGAACCGCCGGCGGGCGAATCGACGCGAACGATCCACGCCGTCTCGGTCGGCGCGGTGTTCAGGTTGGCCACTCCGGGAAACGGACATCCCACCAACGACTGGTAGACATCGTCCAAGCCCTGGTCTTGGTCGTCAACGCTGAATCTGCCGCACATCAGCGCACTCCTGCGCGCACCCATCTGCTGCGTCGCCTCCAACGGCGCGCGTATCGGCGGGCTTGTTCATGGCGTCGATTCGGCGTCGGGCCTCTGCCACTAGACGCTCCAGCTCGTCAGCTCCTTCGTCATCGCCTTCTGCCCGAAGGTCGATCACCGTGAACGGAATCGCCGCCATGTAGCTGGGACTGTTGACCTTCTAGCGATGATCCGCTGGCGCATGTCCACCCTCTCGGTGCCGCAGGCTTCGTAACCGTTGTCGCGCATTTTCCACATCCTTCGTTTGTCGACTCTTGTCGCCACCCCTTGGGATCATAAGCGACCGCGTGACGTGATGACGTGATCTCCACGCACAATGCCGCGTTCGCTTCCATGTAGACTGGCCGCGTGAACGACTTTTCCTCCGCAACCAAGCTGCGCAGCGAACGCGGCAGGCCGCCGTTCTTCGCTGGCCGGAGCGCGGAATTGGCGGCGTTGCGAAAGCGATTCGACGACCTTTGCGAAACCGGCGACGCCACGGAGGGCTTGGCGTTGATCGTGGGCGTGCCCGGCATCGGCAAGACGCAGCTCGGCCGCAGGTTCGTCGAGGAAGTGGCGCGGCGTCAGGGCCCGTTGCGCGTTGCCCACTTGGCCACCGACGTGAGCATGTTGGAAGACGACGTCGCCTTGTTCATGAGCATCGCCCGCGCGCTCGGCAGCGAAGCGGTTTGCCGCGACGTGGCCGAGATGGACACGCGGCGCACCGGGCTCGGCGTTGGCGCCGGCGTGTTCAAGGCCAATGTCACGCGCGACCACGTTCGCCACACGAGCAAATTGTTCGGCCTGTTGCAGCGCTCCGGGGATGTTGGCGCGTGGCGTGGCAAGGCGCTGGTGCTCACCATCGACGAGATTCAGGCGGTGCGGCAAGAGGGCATGACGGCGTTGCGCGTGCTCCACCAAGGCGACCACGGATGCCCGCTGTTGCTGGTGGCCATGGGATTGCAGCACACGCCGCGAGTGCTCGCGAATCCGCAAGGGGGCGGGGGCATTTCCAGGGTCGCCGAGAAAATAACGCTGGGCGTCTTGACGGACGACGAAACGACGGACGCCGTGGAGCAGGGCTTGATGGCGCTGGGGCATACCGCCCCGGAAGCGGCGGTCAAAGCCTTGGCTGCCGCTTCGTTGGGCTTCCCGCAGCACGTCCACGGATATTTGGCGGGCGCGCAAGAGGCGATTGCCAAGCATGGCAGCCTGCGCGGCGCGCCGGCGCTGGAAGACGCGCTGGCGGCTGGCGATCGGGCGCGCGTCGGCTACTACGAAGACCGCTTGCTCGCCTTGCGCAAGCAGAGCGCCGTCTTTCCCATCGTTGAAGCGTTGAATGCAAGCTCCCGGCGCTCCATGCCCGAGGACGAGGCGGCGCAGGTTGTGGACGCGGCCGGCGGCGATGGCGACGCCGTGGTGGAGACAGCCATCGCGCACGGCGTGTTGACCTTGGACGCGCAGGGCGATGTGGGCTTCGGCATCCCTTCGTTCCACGCCTACATGGAGGATCGGCTGGAGCGCAGCCGGAGGGCGCATCGTCGCCCGCCGTACACGTGAAAGGCGCCTACCCGGGCAACTCGATCCCTCAAGGCGCTCGCGGCGGTTCGTCCACGCGCCAACCCCCGCCAAGAGCCTGGTACAGCGCGAGCACGGCTTGGAGGATGCCGAGTTTGTTGTTGAGCGCCGCGTCGCGGGCGGTGTAAAGGGTGGTTTGGGCGCCGAGGAGCGCCTCGAACTCGCCTTCGCCTTCGCGGTAGCGGGCTTCCGCGATGCGCAGCGACTCCTCGGCCAAGCGCGTGTCGTCGGCGAGCAGATCGGCGAGCGAGCGCAAGACGCGCAAGTCCGCCAAGGCTATCTCCACCTCGTTGAAGGCGGCGATCACCGCCCGTTGGTAGTCCGCGAGCAAAGACTCCATGCGCAGCCGCGATGTTTCCAAGCGGCGTTGCCGCCGGCCGACGTCGAACAGCGTCAGCGCCAGATCGGTGGTGACCGTCAGCGCCGTGGCGCCCCGCGCCGCCAGGCTGCCGAAAGCGGCGCTCGACGCGGTGGCGCCGGTGGCGAGATCCATGCGCGGCAGGAAGGCGAGCCGCGCTAAATCCACGTTCGCGTGCGCCTCGCGGAGCGCCGCCTCGGCCTGGACGATGTCCGGGCGCCGGATGAGCAGGCCCGACGGCAGTCCCGGCGACACCGCGGGAGCGCGCACGTCGCCCAAGGTCGCGCCCGTCAGGTCGAAATCCCACACCGAACGACCCACCAGCAAGGCCAGCGTCGCCCGGCCTTTCAACACGTCGAGTTCGAGCGTGCGCAAGGCGTTGCGTTGGCGCCGCGCCACGATGCGTTGGCGCAGGGCGTCGCTGGCGAGGGCCACGCCGGCGTCCACCCGGGCATTGACGATGCCCGCGATCGCGTCGGCGTTCTCGATGTTGGCGCGCGCCGTCTGTTCGCGGTCGCGCAGCAGCAAAAGCTGGAAGTAGGCGCTGGCGGTGGTGGTTAGAACGCGCAGGCGGGTTGCCGCCGCTTGCGCCACCGCGGAGTCGAACGTCGCCCGGGCGGCTTGGTGGCGCGGGCGCCGTTCGGCGATGTCCGCCCACGGCGCCCGCAGGCTGAGCTCGATGGATTCGGCGCCGCTGTCGGCGAAGTCGCCGCGCTTGCCGCTGCCGGCGTAGCCCTTGCTCGCGCTCGCCGCGATGGTGGGACGCGGCCAGCGATCAAGGCCGGCGTCCGCCAAGGCGAGTTCGGCGGAGCGCAGGGCGCGGGCGCTGTTGTCGAGATCGAAGTTGCGCGCCCGCACTTGGCCTATCAGCGCCGTGAGCTCGGCGCTGCCAAACGCCTGCCACCAATCCAGTGGCGGCCACTTGGCGTCGTCTTCGCCATTGCGCCACGCATCCGGCACGGCGGACGGCTCCAGCGTCGGCAGCGGCGTGGTCGCGCAGCCAGCAAGCAGGGCCGCCACGCAAAGCGCGGGCAAGGCGTGGCATGCGCCCCCGGCGACACCGGGCGCTTCGTTCCGGCGAGGAGTGTCTCCCGTGCGCGCCCCGACCGAGGGTGCCGCATGGCGGCTGTTGGGAGCGCCCACCGCGCTACTCGGCCGCCGGCGCCAGCAGCCGGTCGCCCTCCACCAAGCCGCCGAGCACTTCCGCGTAGGTGTGGCTCATCTCGCCGATGCGGATGCGCCGCGCCTCGGCGGCGCCGTCCGGGCGCAGCAGTCGCACCAAGCCGGTCATGCTGCCGGATTCGTCGCGGGCGAAGTCGCGCACCATGTCCAGCGGCGTGGCGAGGATGCGCCGCGGCTCGGAGACCTCGAAAAACACCTGCGCGCTCATGTCCGCCAACAGGAAGCCGTCGCTGTTGTTCACGTCGAACAGCGCGGTGTAGGTGGCGACGTTGGATTCGACAACCGCGCGCGGCATGATCTGCCGTAGCGTGCCGGCCCAGCGACGTTCGCGGCCGCCCAAGGTGGTGAAATACGCGCCCATGCCGATGGCAAGTTTGCCGATGTTGGCCTCTGCCACTTTCGCCTCCACGGTCATGGTGGAGAGATCGGCCAAGTGGAGTATCACCGGGGTCAGGTAGGTGCTGGTCAAGGTTTGGCCTTCGGCGGCCACCAGCTCGATCACGGTGCCGTCGGCGGGCGCGTGGATTTTGCTGTACGCCAGTTTCGCTTGTTCGCTGGTGAGGTTGGCGCGTTGCGACTCGATCCGCGCCTGCGCCCCCGCCAGATCGCTCTCGGCCCGCACCAGCGCGTCCTCGGCCCGCTCGAGGGCCACCGCGGTGGTGGCGTTCGCCGCCACCAAGCGGCGCTGCCGCGCCGCCTCGGCCTCCGCCAAGCGCAACGTGGAGCGCATGGAAACCAAAGCGGCTTCCTGCGACGCCAAGCTCGCCGCGGTGGCCTTCACCAGATTGCGTTGAATGGTCGCGTCCACTTCCGCGAGCAAATCGCCGGCCGACACGCGGTCGCCCACCTGCGCATGCAGATGCCGCAGTTGGCCGGAAACCTGCGTGCCCACTTCGACGATCTTGCGCGGCTTGAGCTTGCCGGAGGCGGTGACCAGATCGCCGAGTTGTTGGTAGCCGACGGTGGCCGTCCGCGTCTCTTGCGCGGCGTCGTCGTCGCCGCGCAAGAGCCACCAACAGGCACCGGCCACCGCCGCGGCGAGCAGCGCGAGCCACGGCAACAGTCGGCGCGCTCGGCCGGAGTTGGCGCTGCCTTCCTGCTCGCTCAAATGCTCGCCCGTCCTTCGCGGTGGTTTACCCTAAGCCTGACCGAGTTTTGCGAAGCATACCCCCAACGCGCCCGCAAGGGCGCGCCGCGAAAAGTGGATGATCCCATTCCGCAACCTAAAGCCAGCGTTCCGGGCGACCGCGACGAACCGTTGATCGCGCTGCGCGGGGTGGGCCGGTTCTACCCGGGCGCCGGCGGCGTGCAGGCGCTGGCCGACGTCTCGCTGACGATTCGGCGCGGCGAGTTCGTGTGCGTGATGGGGCCGTCGGGTTCCGGCAAATCCACGTTCATGAACATCCTGGGTTGTCTCGACCGCGCCACCAGCGGCCGCTACGTCTTTCGCGGCAAGCCGGTGGACGCGCTCGACGCGGACGCGCTCGCCGCGCTGCGGCGCGATGCGTTCGGCTTCGTGTTCCAGTCCTACAATCTCATCGGCTCGGCCACCGCGGAAGAGAACGTGGAATTGCCGGCGGCGTACGCCGGCCTCGACCGCGCGGAGCGCGTGGCCCGGGCGCGGGCGCTGCTCCAATCCCTTGGTTTGGGCCACCGTTTGCGGCATCGTCCGGCCGCCCTCTCCGGCGGCGAGCAGCAGCGGGTCGCCATCGCCCGTGCGTTGATGAACGGCGGGCAGGTGGTTCTCGCCGACGAGCCCACCGGCGCCCTCGACGCGGCGGGCGGCGCCGAAGTGCTCGCCACCCTGCGCGGCTTGGCCGAGCACGGCCACACGGTGGTGATCATCACCCACGATCCGGACGTGGCCCGCTGGGCGTGGCGACGCATCGATCTTGTGGATGGCCGGGTCGCGGCGGATTCCGGCCCGGCGGCGCGCCCGTCGTCAACCGACGACGCGCCCGCGGCCGCGCCCGCAACCAGCGACCAGCCGCAAATGCGGGAGCGGGAGCGCGCGTCAAGGTCTTCGGCGTGGCTTGCGCGTCTCGAGGCGCTCTGGATCGAGGCGCGCGCCATTGCCCGCTCGCTCGCCGCCAATCTGCTGCGCACGCGCCGCTTGCGCACCGCGCTCACCATGCTCAGCGTGGCCATTGGGGTGTGGGCCGCGGTGGCCTTGCTGAGCGTGGTGCAAGGGGGCTACCGCCAAAGCGTGGAGCTGGCGGCGAGCACGGGGGCGGACACCATCACCATCTACCCGTCATCGGGGCAACGCAAGCCGCGGTTGACGCCGGCGCGGCTGACCTTGGCGGACGCGCGCGCCATCGAGGAGTTGGCGAACGTGCGGACGGCGCAGCCGCAGATCACCCAACGCGTGGTGGTTCGGCACGGCGACCGCGTGTACGAGACGCGGATGGACACGGCGGTGGACATGACCGACGCCAAGGATCGGCCACTGGCGCGGGGCGCGCCGCTAACGGCGGCGGACGGCGATCGTCTTGGCGCGCTGGTCGTGCTCGGCGCCTACGCGCGGGATCGGTTGCTGCCGGTTCCCCTGCCGGCGGTTGGCGAGTTCGTGCTGGTGGACGGCGTGCCGTTTCTGGTGAAAGGCGTGCTGCGGCGGCGGGGCAAGCCGAACAGCCCCATCGTGTTGGAACAGGACACCGTGGTCTTCGTGCCCTTCAAGACCGCGGCGGCGCTGTTCTTCGGCGCGCGGGTGGATTCGATCAAAGTGATCGTCGCGGATCCGCGCCGCCTCGGGCAGACGGCGCAGGCGGTAAGGGATGTGCTGGTGCGCCGCCACGGCGGCGCCGGCTTCAGACTGTACAACCCGTTGGGACTGCGCGTCGGCTTCTCCGCCATCGAGAAGCTGTTCTCCGCGCTCGTCGGCGCCGTCGGCGCGGTGTCGCTCGTGGTCGGCGGCATGGGCGTGCTGTCCGTGATGCTGGTGGCGGTGACGGAGCGCCGCCGCGAAATCGGCATCCGCATGGCCACCGGCGCGCGCCGCCGCGACATCGCCCGGCAGTTCCTGCTGGAGGCGGCCGCCGTAACGGGCGCGGGCGGTCTGGCGGGGATGGTGTTGGCCGCCGCCACCGGCCCGGCGCTGCGAGCCGCCGGTCTGCCGGTGGCGTTCTCGCCGTGGTTCGTGCCGGTGGCGTTGGCTTGCGCCATCGGCACCGGGTTGGCGGCGGGCTTTCTGCCGGCGCGGCGGGCGGCCGGACTGCATCCCGTGCAGGCGTTGGCGCGTTGAAGCCGGCCGCGCGTTGGCGTTGCCGCCGCCCGCGAGGAACCGTGGTCGAAATATTTTTTCTCGCAATTGAACTTTTCAGCCCCTTCGCGTGCTTAACGTATAAGGGCGGATGTTCCGCCTACTAGCCTTAAGGAGGCCAAAATGGAAAACGTGATGAAAGTGCCCAAGGGCGTTCGCGCCTTGGCGATTCTCGTGCTCTTGCTGGTGATGCCGGCGGGAGAGGTGGCGTTCGGCCACGGCACCTATCGGTACGCGGGCTATTACGTGCCCAATTGCGTCGGGGATCCGTACTTGGAGACGAACGACATGGACGCGATCGACAGGGAAGCGGGGGCTGGCGGGTTGCGTAGCTTCAAGTCGAATGGGAAGGTCTGCTACAACACGTAGCGGAAGTATCCTTGGCGATGTTGATCGAACTTGCCGGCGTGGCGCGCTCGTTCCCGACTGACGGGAACGGGCACGTCCAAGCGCTGGTCGACGTGACGCTCACCGTAGCGGCCGGCGAGTTCGTTTGCGTCACCGGCCCGTCGGGTTGCGGCAAGTCCACGCTGCTGCACATCCTCGGCTGCCTCGACCGGCCGAGCGAAGGCGTCTACCGGGTGGCCGGCGAGGACGTGGCGGGCTTGGACGCGGACGGGCTGGCGCGGTTGCGGGGCGACGCCTTCGGCTTCGTGTTCCAAGGGTTCCATCTGCTGCCGGAGCTTTCGGCGCGGGACAACGCGCGCCTGCCGGCGTCCTACGCCGGGCGGTCGCGGCGCGAGGGCGAGGCGCGCGCCGACGAGTTGCTGGAGCGCTTGGGCGTGGGCGGGCGCGCGCGCCACCGGCCGGACGCGCTGTCCGGCGGCGAGCGGCAGCGGGTGGCCATCGCCCGGGCGCTGATGAACAACCCGCGGATGCTGCTCGCGGACGAACCCACAGGCGCATTGGACTTGGCGCAGGGCGCCGCGGTGCTGGCGGCGCTGCGGGAGTTGGCCGGGCGCGGCCACGCCGTGGTGGTGGCGACGCACGATCGAACCGTCGCCGAAGCGGCGGATCGCCGCATCGAACTGCGCGACGGGCGCGTGGTGGCGGACTCCGGGGCCGCCGCGCCGGCGGCGGAGGGTCCCACGCCGGTGTCGGAGCCGCGCCGGCGGCGCACGTGGGCGTCGGCGCGGAGCGCAGCGGCGAGCGCGTTCGGGGCGTTGCGCGCGCGGCCGCTCCCAACCGGCTTGGCGCTGCTGGGCGTGGCGCTGGGCGCGTGGGGCGTGGTCACCACGCTGGGCCTCGCGGCCGGCGTGTTCGACGAGAGCCGGGCAATGTTCGGGAACATGGGCGCGGACGAGATCAGCGTTGGCGTCAGCCGAGAGTTCGCGCCGACGGTCGAGGACCTTGAGGCGCTGCGGGCGTTGCCGAACATCCGCCATGTGAACCTGTCCACCTTCAAGCGTCTGGAGGTGCGCCGCGACAACCATGTGGCGGCGGAGGTGTGGGTGTCTGGCGAGCAGGGATTCCAGCTGCCGCAGTACCAATACCTGGAGCACAGGATCGAGCGGGGTCGCTTCCTCACGCCGGCGGACGACGCCGCGGGCGCCCGCGTGGCGGTGCTGAACGACGCCCTGTGGCGCCGGCTGTTCCCGGAAGGCGGGCAGGCCGTTGGAGACCAAGTGCTGGTCGCCGGCCAGCCGTTCGTGGTCAAGGGCGTCTTCGCGCGCCACCCGATATTGCAGCGGGCAATGCGCGAGCAAGGATTCGACCCTGTTCTGAGAGCTATTGTCCCGTTCGCCACGATGCGCGCCTTGATCACGGGCGACGCTTTCGGGCTCGGTTCCGGCGGCCGGGTTCGCGTGGAGGACGCGGACCGCGTGTGGGAGACCGCCGAGGCCATCCGCGACCTCTTGATTCGCCGGCGCGGCGCGCCGGCCGAGCGGGCCTTGGTGTCGCCAGTTGTCCAATACACCCTCGCCCGCGATCTCGCCCGCACCCGGGTGGCGGTGCTGGGCGGGCTCGCCGCGGTGACGCTGCTGGCGGCCGGGTTCGGCGTCATGGCGGTGATGCTGGCGTCCGTGAGCCGTCGGCGGCGCGAGATCGGCCTGCGCCTCGCGGTGGGCGCCCGGCGCCGCGACATCCTGTGGCAGTTCCTGATTGAAGCCGCGGCGCTCACGGCGGGCGGCGCCTTGGCGGGCGCGGCGCTGGGCTTCGCCACCGGCGCGCTGGTGGCGCAGGCCGCCGACGCGGTGGTGGGCTACGACGCGTGGTTCGCGCCCGCCGCGGTGGGCTGCGCGGTGGCGGTGGGCTTGGCGTTCGGCGTCCTGCCCGCCCGCCGCGCCGCCGCCGTGGACCCGGTGGCCGCGCTCGCCACCGAGTAGCCGTGCCCCTCTTTGCAACCGTGCGGCGGGGGAGCGAACGTGTGCGTCTGTTGGGAGCACATAATCTGTCCGGTTTTCTAGCACATAAATTGTCCGCTTTTGGACGCCTCTGGAGGAGGTCAGGGCAATCGCATTTGGATTAGGTGGGGCGGCACGGAGAGCGGGGATGGTGCAGAATAGGCGTCTCGATCCAAGGAGGGAGAGACGGAATGCGGGAACTTCTGTTTGTTTTTCAAGAAGTTGAGGACCCTAGGCGAGGCAACGCCAAGCGCCACGACCTGCACGAGATGCTGGTGATCGCGCTGCTGTCGATGCTCACGGGCGGACGCACATGCGTCGAGATGGAGGACTACGGATGCGCCGCGGAGCGGTGGCTGCGGACGTTTCTGGCGCTGAGGAACGGGATTCCGAGCCACGACGCGTTCTCGCGGCTGTTCAGACTGTTGAACCCGGCGGGTCTTCAGACGGCGCTGCTGCGCCTGGCGCAGGACTGGGCGGACCGGCTCGGCGGCGTGATCGCGGTGGACGGCAAGGTGCTGCGGCGGTCGTTCGAGGACGCCTCGGAACGGTCGCCGACGCACCTTCTGCAAGCGTTCGCGGCGGAGTCGAAGCTGACGCTGGCGCAGATGGAGGTGGACGGCAAGTCGAACGAGATCCCGGCGCTGCCGAAGCTGCTGGAGCTGGTGGACGTGAGGGGGCGGACGGTGACGGCGGACGCGCTGCGCGCGCAGCGCGGGACGGCGGCGGCGATCGTGGCCAAGGGCGGCGACTACGCGCTGGCGCTGAAGGGCAACCAGGGGACGCTGCGCGCGGACGTGGAGGAGTACTTGGACAACCCGCCCGCGTCGGCGAAACTCCTGTCGCATCAACAGGTTGACAAGGGCCACGGGCGCGTCGAGAAGCGCACGGCGACGGTCTGCCACGACGTCGACTGGCTGCAAGAGCGCCACGACTGGCCCGGTCTTTCGGCCTTCGGCAAGGTCGTCGCCGAGCGGCATCTCGCCGACGGCTCGGAGAGCGTCGACAGCCGCTACTACCTGCTCAGCGCCAAGCCCTCGGCGGAGCGCTTCGGGCGCACCGTCCGCTCCCACTGGGCGATCGAGAACGGCCTGCACTGGGTGCTCGACGTGTCGATGGACGAAGACCAGGCGCGCAACCGCAAGGGCAACTCCGCCGCCTGTCTGGCGGTGGTCCGCCGGCTGGCCCTGAACATCGTGCGGATGCATCCCGACAAGCGGTCCATCCGCCGCAAGTTCACCCGCGCCCAGCGCGACGACAACTTCCTGCTCGACATGATCCGGCGCATCCGCAAGCGCGAGTAGGCGCGGGATTCCAAATGCGATTGCCCTGGGAGGAGGTCGATGAAGCGGGCGAAATGGTTGCAGGAGACGAGGATGAGAAGATTCGAGGAGGCGTTGGGAAGGTGGACGGAGAAGCGGTTGACGCAGGAGGAGGCGGCGGAGCTGCTGGGGGTGTGCCCGCGCACGTTCCGGCGGTACGTTGACCGGTACCACGAAGACGGAATCGACGGGCTGGTCGACAAGCGGATGGCGCAGGTGTCGTCGCTGCGGGCGCCGGCGGACGAGGTGCTGCGGCTGGAGACGCTGTACCGGGAGACCTACGAGGGGTGGACGGTGGCGCACTTCCACGAGCGGTACCGGGAGGAGCACGGCGGAAAGCGGTCGTACACGTGGGTGAAGAGCCGGCTGCGGGAGGCGGGTCTGGTCGGCAAGGGCCGGACGCGGGGGAGGCGCCGGAAGAAGCGCGAGCGGGCGCCGCTGCCCGGGATGCTGGTGCATCAGGACGGAGTGGCTGCGGGCGCTGTGCGTGGGGATGTACCGCGAGTGCGGCGTGGAGCTGGGCGCGTCCGGGGGCTTCCAGGTCCGCGCGTTCGACGGGTCGGTGGTGAAGGAGCCGGGGCGGACGGGTTCGCTGTGGCGGGTCCACTACAGCCTGCGGCTGCCGGCGCTGGCGTGCGACCACTTCGAGGTGACGAGGACGGAAGGCGGGGGATGCGGCGAGTCGCTGTCGCGGTTCCCGATCGAGCGGGGAGACCACGTGGTGGCGGATCGCGGCTACTCGACGTCCTCCGGGCTGACGCACGTGGACGCTGCTGGCGGGTACGCGACGGTGCGCGTCAACACGCAGGCGCTGCGGTTCCGCACGCCGGGCGGCAGGAGGCCGTTCGATCTGCTCGCGGCGGTGTCCGCTATCAAGCGCGTCGGGGCGGCCAGGTCGTGGCGGGCGCGGGCGGTCGGAGCCGACCGCGAGGGGGTGGTCGGGCGCGTGTGCGCGATGCGGAAGAGCGCCGAGGACGCCGAGCGGGCCAGGGAGAAGCTGCGCCGGCGGGCGTCGCGCAACGGCAACGAACTGCGCCCGGAGACGTTGGAGTTCGCCGGCTGCGTGATCGTGTTCACGACCTTCCCGGCGGACAGGTTCTCGGCGGCGGAGGTGCTGCGGTGGTACCGCGTGCGCTGGCAGGTGGAGTTGACGTTCAAGCGCTGCAAGTCGCTGGCGGGGCTGGGGCATCTGCCGAAGCGCGCCGACGACAGCGCCCGGGCGTGGCTCTACGGCAAGCTGCTCGTGGCCTTGCTGGCCGAGAAGCTGGCTCGCCGCGCCGATTCGCGCGCCGTTTCCCCCTGCGGCCGGGGAACGTTCGCGCAGCCCTTGGCGGGAGTTCAAGTTCGTGTTGAATCAAGTCTGCCGAGCCGTTGAACCAGCGATGTCGCTAGCCGAAATGCTGGATGAATGGCCAGACATTTCGGCCTCTCTGACCGAACCGCCACGCCGTAGAAAGCCGCAAATGTCGCAATACTTTGATTTTTAATGAAAAAACAAGTTAACGCATATGGGGCGCTGCCCCATATGCGTTAACTTGTTTGGGGAGGCAAAGTGCCCTAGGCTGGTGTGCGGACGCACAGCGACAAGGAGGTCGCGGAATGGACGAGGACTGGGAGGTGCTGTCGTCGCATCTGCCGTCGGACTGGCGGGAGCAGGCGGCGATCCACGGGGCGCTCAAGGGGTTGCGGAAGGACAAGTCGGCGGATGTTCTGCTGCGGATGCTGCTGATGCATCTGGGCTGCGGGCACTCGCTGCGGGAGACGGCGACGCGGGCGCGGCAGGCGGGAATCGCGGACATGTCGGACGTGGCGCTGTTCAAGCGGCTGAGGAAGTCGAAGGAGTGGCTGCGGGCGCTGTGCGTGGGGATGTACCGCGAGTGCGGCGTGGAGCTGGGCGCGTCCGGGGGCTTCCAGGTCCGCGCGTTCGACGGGTCGGTGGTGAAGGAGCCGGGGCGGACGGGTTCGCTGTGGCGGGTCCACTACAGCCTGCGGCTGCCGGCGCTGGCGTGCGACCACTTCGAGGTGACGAGGACGGAAGGCGGGGGATGCGGCGAGTCGCTGTCGCGGTTCCCGATCGAGCGGGGAGACCACGTGGTGGCGGATCGCGGCTACTCGACGTCCTCCGGGCTGACGCACGTGGACGCTGCTGGCGGGTACGCGACGGTGCGCGTCAACACGCAGGCGCTGCGGTTCCGCACGCCGGGCGGCAGGAGGCCGTTCGATCTGCTCGCGGCGGTGTCCGCTATCAAGCGCGTCGGGGCGGCCAGGTCGTGGCGGGCGCGGGCGGTCGGAGCCGACCGCGAGGGGGTGGTCGGGCGCGTGTGCGCGATGCGGAAGAGCGCCGAGGACGCCGAGCGGGCCAGGGAGAAGCTGCGCCGGCGGGCGTCGCGCAACGGCAACGAACTGCGCCCGGAGACGTTGGAGTTCGCCGGCTGCGTGATCGTGTTCACGACCTTCCCGGCGGACAGGTTCTCGGCGGCGGAGGTGCTGCGGTGGTACCGCGTGCGCTGGCAGGTGGAGTTGACGTTCAAGCGCTGCAAGTCGCTGGCGGGGCTGGGGCATCTGCCGAAGCGCGCCGACGACAGCGCCCGGGCGTGGCTCTACGGCAAGCTGCTCGTGGCCTTGCTGGCCGAGAAGCTGGCTCGCCGCGCCGATTCGCGCGCCGTTTCCCCCTGCGGCCGGGAAACGTTCGCGCAGCCCTTGGCGGGAGTTCAAGTTCGTGTTGAATCAAGTCTGCCGAGCCGTTGAACCAGCGATGTCGCTAGCCGAAATGCTGGATGAATGGCCAGACATTTCGGCCTCTCTGACCGAACCGCCACGCCGTAGAAAGCCGCAAATGTCGCAATACTTTGATTTTTAATGAAAAAACAAGTTAACGCATATGGGGCGCTGCCCCGAACCCCGAAGTACGGGAACACCAGCGCAAAGGGGCGGCGACGGCCGGTCCGGCAGCGTCGCCGCCCGCGGCTTGCGCCAGTGTTGCGGCCTATCCGCTTCCGGGGTCCGCGCTCGGCACGGTAGCGCACTCGAGTGGCGCTTCAAGGGGGGCGCGAAGACCGGACAGATAACGTGCTCTAAAAACCGGACAAATGTATTTGCTACCAACAGGGGCTTGCAACCACGCTTGCATGGTACGGTCAAGGGGCGTATAAAGGTGGCGAGGCGGAACCGAAAGGAGCGTAAAGTGGCCTTCATCAAAGGATTCGTTGCCGAGCAGCGCGAGCGGTTGTACAGGTTGGTGGCGCGTTTCATGTGTGACATGAAAGGCGTTTCGACGGTCGAGTACGCGCTTCTTGTCGTGGGCATCATCGGCATCGTCGGCGTCGGCGTCGCGGCCCTGACGGGCGCGTTCACGGGCATGTTCCAGACGTTGTCCACCAAGTTGACGGCCGCGGTCACCTAATCGTCGCTTCCAAAGGCGCGGCGGCTGGCGTTGGCCAGGGTCGCAGTGGAATCGATGCCGTGGTGGGGAGTCGCCCTGTTGGTCGGCGCGGCGGTGCTGGCGCTGGCCGCCGTGTGGACGGACGTGAAACGCCGCGAGATCCCGCATTGGCTGTTGGCCGCCTTGGCGTCGTTTTGGTTGTGCGCGGCGCTGGCGGCGCCGGAAGCGCTTGGCGCGAGGCCGCTTGCGGGCCTCGCCTGCGGCGCTGTGGCGCTCGTCGTCGGGTTTGTCTTGCACGCCCTCGGCTGGCTGGGCGGTGGCGACGGGAAGCTGCTCGCCGTCCTCGCCATGTGGCTCGGCCCGGCGGACGTGGGCTTGGCGCTGCTGGCCACCAGCGCCCTCGGCTTGCTGCTTGCGGTGCCCACCCTCGTCCACCGCGCCGGGGATTGGCGGCGGCGCGGCATCCCGTACGGGCTCGCCATCTCGCCGCCGGCCGCGACGCTGCTCGTCGCCCGCGCCGTCTCCTAAGTCGGTAAGCGCGAGGCGCAAACCGCGCGCGGTTTGACGAATGGCCCGTTCCAACTTCGGCCGTCCCGGCCTCTTCGCTCCACGCAACCTCATCGCGGTTGGCGCCGTCGTGGTGGTTGTTTTGGGCGCCTTCCTGCTGCTGCGCACAATGGACAATGCCGATCCCGCGCCACCCGCGCCAGCGCCGCCGCCGGAAGTGGCGGTGGAAGCGGAACCAACGCCGCCCCCCGCGGAGGCCCCCGCGCAACCCGAGCCGCCCCCCGAGCCCACGTTTCCCACCGTGCTGGTGGCGGCGCAGGATATTCGCCCCGGCGTGCTTTTGACCGCGGAAATGGTGGAATGGCAAGAGTGGCGCGAAGAAGCGCTGGACGTCGGGTTCGCGGTGGTCAAGGAGGCGGTGGACATGCGCCAAGTGCTTGGCTCGGTGGCCTTGCACGCCATTGAAAAAGGCGCGCTGGTCTCCTTCGATCGGGTGATCCGGCCCGGCCATCCCGCCTTCATCACCGCGGTGTTGCGGCCGGGGCGCAGGGCGGTGACGGTGGAAGTGGACGGCGCCACCACCGCCGCTCGGATCATCTACCCGGGCGACCGAGTGGACGTGATCATGGTGCTGGACGCCAACCAGTTCCCGGACTTCGGGGCGGCCGCGCAAGTGCTGGTGCGGGACGTGCGCGTATTGGCGGTGGGTTCGTCATCGCTGGAAATCGGGCGTTTCCGCGCGCCGCAGCTCGCGGACTTCACCGCGCCGACGCCTCCCGAAGGCGAGACCTACACGCTGGAAGTGACGCCCGCCGACGCCGAGCGCCTCGTCCTCGGCGGGGCGAATGGGCGCCTGACGCTGGCCATGCGCTCCATCGCGCAGCAGGCGTCCGGCGGCCGCGGGCGGGGTTTGACGCGGCTCAACGAGTTGTTGGACCTGCCGGACGATGGCGACGCCGAGGAGGCGCTGCCGGCGGTGTTGCCCCCGCAGGTGCGGGTGATCCGCGGCGGGGCCGCGCGTTCGCACGCCGAGGTGGTCGCACCCGCGCCGGTCGAGCAACCCCCGCAAGGCGCGCCGGCGGGGAATCCGGCATGACCTCTTTGGCGCGGCATCTCGCCAAGGTCCTTGCCGGCGTTGGTTTGGCGATCGCGGCTGCCGGGGCGCCGGCGGGTGCGTCCGCCGAAACGCAAGTGATCGAGCTCTCGCCGCAACGCGCCGAAACTCTCACATTCGACACGGACGTGGCGACGGTCTTCGTCGCCGACGAGGCCACCGCGGACGTGTTGGTGTTGGACCAGCGCAAGCTCTACATTCTTGGGCGGGCCGCCGGCGTCACCAGCTTGGAGGTGTACAACGCCGCCGGCGAGACCATCGCCACCTACGCCATTCGCGTGCAGGCGGAGACGAACTTCGCCAATCGCGTGGTGGACCGTTTGGTGGGCGACGACAGCGACATACGGGTGGACTCCTTCGGCGACGCCCTCTTCGTCAGCGGCGAGGCCAAGAGCCCGTCGCAGGCCGAAAGGGTGCTGAGCGTCATCCGCGCCGTCTCCGGCGACACGCCGGTTGTCAACGGTCTTTCCTTGGAAGGGCCCGTGCAGGTCAATTTGGAGGTGGTCATCTCCGAGGTGTCGCGCAACGTAACCCAGCAACTGGGCATCGACTGGTCGCTGGACATCAACCCGTTCCTGCATCCGCTGCGCACCTTGGTGACCGGCGCCGGAAGTTTCCGCTTGGGTAGCGGCGAGTCCACCGTGGCCCCGGTCTGGTTCCAGGATCTGGAGTTCCGGTCGCTGCTGCCGGACGGCTCGACCGCGACCACCGGGGAACAGCAAACCACCGAACTCGGCGTCACCCAACCCTCGCGCGGAGGCGATGGCGGCATCGTGCTCACCCACGCCAAAGAGATCAACAGCGGCAAATACCGGGCCACCGCCTTTCTGGAAGCGCTGGCCGAGAACGGCCTCGCCGTGGTACACGCCCGCCCGAACCTGACCTGCGCCAGCGGCGAATCCTGCTCGTTCAACTCCGGCACGCAAATCCCGGTGCCGGTCACCAATCCCAACGGCGTGGTGGGGGCCACCTACCAGCCAACGGGCGTGACGCTGAACTTCACTCCGGTGGTGCTCGACAACGACATGATCGAGCTCAATGTGGAGCCGGGCATCACCGAGATCACGACGGGCGGAACCAACATCAGCGGCGCGTTCGTGCCGAACATCAATCAGCGCACGGTGTCGACCAAGGTGAACGTCGGCAACGGCGAAACCGTCGCCATCGCCGGCCTCTACCGCAACACCACCACCAGCAGCGAGAGCGGCATTCCGCTGCTCAAGGACATTCCGGTGTGGGGCGCGTTGTTTCGCACCACCCGCGAGTCCGAGCGGTCGGTGGAACTCATCATCGTGGTCACGCCGAATTTCGTCTCGCCCATTGGCCGGGCGGCGTCCGTGGCAAGCGCTTCGCCGTCGCCGGCGTCCACCGCGCGGCAGCTCGGCACGGAGTTCTACTACTGAGCGGATAGTGCGCCGGGCGGCGGGGCCTCGATGCCGGCGGCCGGCCGGGCCGCAGGCCGCGGAACCCGCAACGGCACCGAGACCGCTTCGCGTTCGCCGAGCGGTCCGCAGACGAAGTCGCGCGCTCCGATGCGTCCCGCGAAGAACCCGCGGCCGCCCACCTCGCCGCAGGGCAAACGTCGATTGAAGCCTTGGTGCGTGGACACCCCCGCGAGCACCTTGCCGTCCGCCCACTGTTCCACCCGCCGCAGCAAGGCGCGCGCGTCCGCGCCCGCGAACGACCGGTGCCGAACGGCCGCGCCGCCGGCGGCCGCGAAGTTCAAGGCGATGGCGAAGACCGCCTCGCGCAAGCGCAAGCCGCGGTGCGTGGCGAGCATGCGCGCGCCGTCGATCTCGATCAGCGGACCCGCGCCGTGGAAGGCGACGACGTCGCCGGGGCGCGCGCGGATGCCCGGCAAGGCATGCACCACGCGCAATCGTTCGGGGCGCGCGTGCGAGAACCAAGGGCTGTCGGAGCGCAGCAGCGAGGCGCCGAGCCCCAGCTCGGTCCAGCGCGCGAAGCCGAGCAGGTCCAACAGGGTGGGCGTCACGTCGAAGTGCGTTCCGCGGCGGTGGACGGCCGCCGGCCCGACGCCTTCGCCCCACACGGTGAAACGCAAACGCCGCGCGTCGGCGGGCGGCGCCGCGCGCCGCAGATCGTTGAAGTTCCCCAAGTGGTCGGAAAGCAGCGCCACCAACGCATCGGGATGGCGTTGGCGCACTGCGCCGATGAACCGCGCGAGCAGCCGATCCGCGCAACGGATGGCGAACAACAGCCCTTCGCCGGTGTGCGGCCCGCAGCTCGCCGAGGGAAAGCCGGACGGCCCGTGCGTGTCCAGCGTCAGAAGCGCCAGCGCGAACGGAGGCGTCGCCGCAAGCTCGGCGAGTTTGTCGAGAGCGAAGGCGAACAGGAAATCGTCGCGCACGCCCAAAGGGGAGGCTTGGGAGGCGTGGCGCATCTTCGGCAGCAAGCGCCGCCGGCCGTAGCGGTCGTCAAAGCCGTGCGCGGCCAGGAACTCCTCCTTGTTGCCGAACGCGAGCGAAGCGCCGCCCAGGTAGACCGCGCGGTAGCCCTGCGCCTTCAACACGTCGCCCAAGCACGTGGCCCCCGCGACGCGGGCCTCGAACCGGGCGCCGCCCACAACGGTGTTGAAGTTGCCCGCGGGCCCCATCGGAAAGCCGCACTGCGCGGCGATCATCGCCCCGGTCGTCCAGCCGGTGTGGGAGACCTGCCGCAGGTTCGTGAACCGGGCACCCTCTTTGGACAACGCGGTCAGCCGCGGCGTGGCGTCCTCGCCGAACACCTCGGGCAAACCATAGGTGGCCTCCATTCCTTCGGCGATGACGAGCACGAGGTTGCGCGGCGAAGGCAGCGGCTCGGGGTGGATGGCGGCATTCGCCGTCTTCGGGACGAGGAGCACATGCCGCTGCTCGGCGGCGAAGGAGATGGCGTTCCAAGCGAGCGAGAGGAGCGGCGCGTTCAGCGCCACGCCCGCGCCGGCGAACAACAGCAAGCGGCGCGTGTTCGGCCCCGCGCCGCGCCGCAACGCCAACGGCCACAGGCTGAGCAGCAGCCAGTAGCACCAGCAGGCGTAGAAAACCGGCGCGAGCGCTTGGTAGCTCCAGAGCAGCGTGTCGGTAGTGGCGTGAAAGAAGAACCGGGCGTTGAAGCCCGCCCCTTGCAGCCACAGCGAAAGCGCCAGCAGCACATTCGCGAACGCCGATGCGGAGTTGACGGCAAGCGCCAAAGCGCGCCGCGCCGCGCCGCCATTCCAAAGCCAACGCGCCACGGTGGCCAATACGGTGTCCGAAGCAATCCAAAAGGCGCCGTAGGCCCAATCCAGCGTCAAGACGCATGCCGGCGCAAGCAGGCGAAGCGCGTAGTAGATCCCAGCCGTCGCGCCCAGCGCGCGGCACGCCGCTTGCCAGCGGCGCAGACCTGGTACGCGCCAAGCACCCGGTTCTCGCGGGGTGTGGGACATTGGTGGCAAGAGCGTTGGCGAGAGTCATCGCGCTCGCCCACAAAGCTGCGCGCCGTCAGGTTGCACGCCCTGCGGGGCGCTAGCTCCCGCCGTTGAGCAGATCTCTGCCGCGCCGCAGCAGCTCATCCGCGCTCGCGCAGCCGACCACCAGGTCGCCCACTTCCGCGAGCCGTTCGACGTCCTCCTCGTTCGCCAGCAGCGCCGCCAGCGCATCGCCCGTCGCGGCGCCGAACCGCCGCGCCGCCTGGCGCCGCAGCAGCGCCCGCTCGCCTTCGGACATGCCCTGCCTCCTGCCCTCCAACACGCCCTCGGACATGCCCAGCCTTCTGCCCTCGTCGAGCGCCTCCCGGCGCCATTGCGCGACCGTTTCCGCAAGCATCCTCGGTTCCTCCATGTGGCGCAGCGCGCGCCGCAGTTCCTCCGTGTGTCCCGCGCCCGCCTCGTCGCCGCCGAAGCGCACCGCCAGCATCCGCAGCAGCGCGTCCGACAGCCACTCCGCGAGCTCCGAACGGCCGTCCCGCCGCAACGCGCCGAACAACGCCGCCGCCAAGCCCGGCAGCTCCGCCTGCCGCCGGCAGCGCTGCAGGCGCAGCAGCGCCGCCGCCGGGTTGACCTCGCCATCCTCCGCGGTCAGCGTCCCCGCGTCAAGCGTCAGCATCTCCAAATCCGGCTGCCAGCGCCGCAGACCGGCCGGCGCCGGCGCGGTCAGCTCCCGCACGCCGGGCGGCCGCCACGGGCGGTCGCCAGTGTAGACCAGCACCGGCAGCACCGGCGGCAGGCCGGCGCCGGCCGGCAGGTCGGCCGCCATCTCCAGGCGCAGCAGCGCCACGTAGGCGTCCATGCGCAGCACCATGCGCGGGTGCGGCGCGGATTGGAACTCCAGCACCAGCAGCGCTTCCGCGTCCGGGCGCTCCGGCGTCGGCGCGCCCACGGCCCAGGCCATGTCCGCCACCCGCCGGCGGGCACCCCGCCCGACCGATTCGGCGGGCAGCCGCCGCAGCCGTCGCGCGTCCAGTTCGGCGACCGCGTCCTCCGGCAGCAGGGCGAGCAGATGCCGCACCATGTCCGGGTCGGCGAAGGCCACCCGGCTGATCTCGTCTTCGTACATTCCGCCAAGCATGGACGGTCCTGGGCGGCACCGGAAGCGGACATTTACCATGCGCCTTGTGCGAGATCGCTGTGCCGTAACGGCGGCCCGCGCCGCCGCGGCGCGCCAAGGGCATATTACGGCGCGTTGACGCCGCGGCGCGGCGGCCGGCGTGCCTTTCGTTGACGAACCGCCCCACCCCTCGATCCGCCCCTGGTGGACGTGCGCATCCCCGTGTCGTACACCCAGCCGAGCTCCGCGACGGGCACAGAGTTTGCGGAGCAAACTCGAACGCGCCCGTAGGGCGCGCCCCCGTAGGGCGCGCCTACGCCACCGCCTCGAAGAGCTCCAGCTGCGGGTGGCCCAGATAGGTGCCCTTTGCGGCGCCGCGCCGCGCATGGGCCTTGCGGAAGTTCTCGGAGCGGGTCCACGCCTCGAACGCAGCGCGCGACTCCCACACGGTGTGCGAGGCGTACAGCCGGTGATCCTCGCGCTCCGGGCCCTTCAGCAGCGCGAAGGAGCGAAAGCCCGGCACGTCGCCCAAGTAGGACTCGCGCGCTCCCTCCACAGCCGCTCGAAGCCGTCCTCGAAGCCAAGCGCGATCTTGAATCGGTTCATGGCGATGAACATTTGTTTCTCCTCGTTTCCTTGTCGGCAAATCAGGTGTACACCACCAGTCGTTCCAACCGGGGGTGGTTCTCAACATGCACGGGCGACGCGTAGACGCGGCTTAGGCGTTCGGCGGTGAGAACGGAATCCGGCGCCCCGTTGGCGACGATGACACCGCCATCCAGGAGCGCCACGCGGTCCGCGAAGCGCGCCGCCAAGTTGAGGTCGTGCAGCACCGCGAGCACGCCGATGTTCCAGCCGCAGGCTTGGCGCGTCAAGCGCAGCAGCGCCAGCTCGTGGTTGATGTCCAGGCTCGAGGTCGGCTCGTCGAGCAGCAGATAGCGCGGCGCCGCGGCAGGCGACGTGGCAGGTCCGCCACGCCAGATCTGCAGCAGGGCGCGAGCGAACTGCACGCGCTGGCTCTCGCCGCCGGAGAGGGTGTTGAAGCGCCGGTCGAGCAGGCCGTCCACCGCGCAGCGGCGCGCGACGTCGCGCAGCGCTTCGCGGTACGCGACCGCGGAACCAAGCCACCCCATCGCCAGCACCTCCTCCACGTGGAAGTCGAACGCGATCGTCGTCGACTGCCCCATCACGCTGCGCAGCTGCGCCAAACCGCGTGTGCCGAACAGCGCAAGCGGTTCGCCGGCGAGCGTCACGTCGCCGCGAGTCGGCGCCAAGTCGCCGCTCAACACCCGCAACAGGCTCGACTTGCCGGCTCCGTTCGGGCCGACCAAGGCGGCGAAAGTTCCCGGTGCCACGGCCACGGACACGCCGTCCAGCACCTTGTTCGCGTTCGCGCGTAGGCGGAGGCTCACGTCCTTCGCACAGAGCGTCATCCCGGGCGCGCCCTTGCGATCAGCCATAGAAAGAAGGGCGCCCCGATGGCGCTGGTGACCAGGCTCACCGGGATCTCGGCCGGCGCAACCGCGGTGCGCGCCAGCAAGTCCGCGAGGATCGTCAGCGCAGCGCCCAAGAGCGCCGAGCAGGGCAGCACGAAGCGATGTGCGGCGCCGATGGCAAGGCGCACCAAGTGCGGCACCACGAGGCCCACGAAGCCGATCATGCCGGAGAGCGCAACGCCGGCGCCCACCGCCGCTGCCGAACAAAGCACGATGCGGCGCTTCAGGCGCTTCACCTCGATGCCAAGGTGATACGCCTCCGTTTCGCCGAGCTGCAGGAGGTCCAGGCCGCGGGCGACGAAGAAGAGCGGCAGCGCGGCCAAGGCCGCCACGAGCGCCGCCGGCGCCACGGCCGGCCAGTTGGCGCGCCCGAAGCTGCCCATCATCCAGAACGTGAGCGTGCGCAGCTGGGCATCGTCGCTCAAGTATTGGAACGTGCCGATGCCGACGCCGGCCAACGCGTTCACGGCGATGCCGACCAAGACGATGGTGACGATGCTGAACCGGCCGTAGCGGCTGGCGAAGGCGTAGAGGAAGAGCGTGACAAGCATGGCGCCGAGCACCGCCGCCAGCGGCAGCGCGAAGGGCAGCAGAACGCCCGGCAGCGCCATCGCGCCGCCAAGAACGATCATGGCCACCGCGCCCAAGGCCGCGCCGCTCGACACGCCGATGAGGCCGGGATCCGCCAGCGGATTGCGAAACAGCCCTTGCAGCGCCGCCCCGGAGAGCGCGAGCGCCGCGCCCACGAAACCGGCCAGCACCACTCTGGGCGCGCGGATTTCGGCGAACACCATGCGCTGCAAGCGCGCGTCGTCGTCGAACAGATCGGCAAGATCGATGGGCATGGCACCGACGGCCAGCGCCAGTGCCGCAGCGCCGGCCAGCGCCAAGGCCAGAACCAGCGCCGTCGGGGCGCGGATCAGCAGTTGGCGCGGCAGCGCACGCTTCGGGTGCGTTCGAGTGTGCTCCGCAAACTCCATCGACAATGCGGACTTGCTCATCCGTGGAAGTGAAGGCTAATCCCGCACACGCAGGCGCTGCGCCAAGCGCAACGCGGCGTGCAGCGTGCGCGGGCCGAAACCAAGCAATTCCATGCCGTCCATGACGATCAGGCGTTCCGGCGTTTGCCCGGCAGGCGTGGCGCGAAGCGCCGGATGCGCGGCGAGCGGCCCGGCGCCGCCGGCCATCAGGGTGCCGCGGCGCGTGGTCACGATGTAGTCGGGCGCGGCGCGCGCCATCGCCTCGACGGAGACCGGCTTCCAGCCCGCGAACTCGGCGAGCACGTTCCGCGCGGCGACCATCGCCAGCAGCCCGTCGGCCGACGTGTTGCGCCCGGCCCCCACCGGCGCGCCATCGCGCAGCGCGAGCAGGAAGGCGACCTTGCGCGCGCCTGCCGCCGGTGTTTGTCCGCGCAGGCTCGCCAGCTGGGCGACAAGAGGCGCGAGCTGCTCGTCGATGAGCGCCGCCGCGTCGAGGTCGAGGATTTTGGCGACGCAGCGCACCTTGGCGACGATGCCGGCCGCGGTGTGCGTCTCCGGCACCCGTGCCACCGGCACGCCGGCGCGGCGCACGGCGGTGAGGGTTTCCGGCGGCCCCATGTCGTCCTCGCCGAGCACCAGCGTGGGATTCAAGGAGAGCAGGCCTTCGGCGGAGAGCCCGCGCACATAGCCCACCGAGGGAAACGCGTTGGCTTGCGGCGGATGGTTGGAGGTGCTGTCCACGCCGACGATGCGCGATTCGGCGCCGAGAAAGTAGAGGATCTCCGTAAGCGAGCCCCCGGCCACGGCAATGCGCGAACTGTCCGCCGCCGCCTCGCAAGAGAACGCGGCGCGGCCAAGGCCGCAGACCAGCAGCGCTAGCCCTTTGAGAGGCCCGGACCAGCACAAATGAGTCAGGTTTTGGGGCAGGCACGGAGTTTGCGAAGCAAACTCGAACGCGCCCGTAAAGGGCGCGCCCACGCTACAGCTCCACGCGCACGGTGATCGCGGTGTTGATGCCGGGCTGGGTGAACCGCGCCATCGCGTCGGCGCCGATGCCGGCCGTGTCCGCCCAGCGGATGTAGGTCTTGTCGGCGAGATTGAAGAGGCCGACGTGGACGCGGGTGCTGCGGCCCAAGTCCATGTGCGCCAAGAGGTCGACGATGCCGTAGCCGCCCGTCTCGGGGCGTCCATCGGCGGGATCGATGTCCCCGGCGTCCTTGCCCTGCGCGAGCGTGCCGATGAGTTGGCCGCCCCAACGTCCGTCCGGCGCGTTGTAGCCGATGCCGAGCACCGCGGTGAGCGGCTCGACGCTGCTGAGGGGTTGCGCGGCGGCGCGGTCCTCGCCATCCGCGTAGGCCACCGCCAATCGCGCCGAGAACCCGCCGCCGAAAACCGCCGCGCCGCTCAGCTCGCTGCCTTGGATGTACACGCTGGCGCGGTTGATGGACTGGAACGTGCGCAAGCCGTCGGCGGGGTCGATGCCGCCGCGGCGCAGAAACTGCGGTGCCAAGGCAAAGGACTCGATGAAGTCCTCGTAGTCGTTCCGAAACAGCGACCAGCGCAGCGCGATGACATCGCCGGCGTAGCGTGCGCCGACTTCAAGGCCGCGGCTGCGTTCGGACTCGAGGTTCGGGTTGGCAATCGTCTTGTAGCCGCCGAGGAAGTTGCTGAAGCCCACGTTGACGTCGTCGTAGGGCGGCGCGCGGAATCCTTCGCTGTAGCCGGCATAGACGGAGAACGTCCGGTTGAAGCGGTAGACGGCGCCGATCTTGGCGGTGACCTCGGAGTCGCCGTAGTCCGCCGGCAGGGCGGATCCCGGGTTGCCGGAGAGGTAGATCGCGTCCGCTTCGGCATCGGCCTTGAAACGGTCGAAACGCAAGCCCGGGGAGAGCGACAGGGCGCCGCCCAGCAATTCGATCTCGTCCTGAGCGAAGAGCGCGGTCTGGACGACTTCCGTGCGCGGGAAGTCTCGCGTCGGCAAAGGCGAAAACTCGCGCGCCGGACGCCCAACGGCGTCGAAGGTGCCGCCGGCGCGCAAGCTGACGTTGCGGGTGGCGAAGTGTTCCGCGCCGTAGGTGAGCGCATGGCCGGACTCGCCGATCGCAAAGCGCTTGCCGAATTGCACGACCATGCCGTTGATGCGCTGTTCGTAGAACGAGTCGCGCCGGCGCGTCTGCATGGCGCGCGAGCGCGTGGTGCGTTCTTCGCGCGTGTGTTGCTTGGTCTCGCCGGACTGCCGGTAGAGCGTCAGGTCAACGCTGTCCGCAAACGGCAAGCGGCCGGCGTAGCGGTAGGCCAGCGACGTGCGCTGGCGCTCGCGGGCATCGTTCGCGTCGCGGCTGTCCACCGTGGTGCCGAACACCACGCTGCCGTAGTCCGAGAGGATTTCCGAGGTCGTGTCGTTGGCGTAGAGATCGACGCCCAAGGAGAGCCGGTGCCGCTCCGACGGGCTGAAGGCCACCTTCGCCACGACGTTGTCCACGGTGTGCTCTTGAGGGTCTGGCTTCTGTCGGCCCGCACCCGTGCCGGCGATGGCGCCCGCGGTGTCCGTCTCGCGGCCGGAGCGTCGCGTGTAGAGGAGCATGGCCGAGAGCGCCCCGCGCGCGGCGGCGAGGTCGACGGTGCCCACCGCGGCGCCATCCGCACTCGAGTGGCCGCCCTTGAACGCCGCAGCGAACGCGTCGTGCGCGTCGAGCCGATCCAGCGGGCCCTTGGTGGTGAACGCCACGACGCCGCCGAGCGCGTCGCTGCCCCACAGCGCCGACACCGGCCCGCGCGCGATCTCGGCGCGGCGCAGGCTGTCGATGTCCACCAAGTCTCGGCGTGCGCTCAAGAACGGACCGAAGGAGAACTCGTCCGGCACGCGCACACCGTCGACCAGCGTCAGCACGCGGTTGCCGCCGATGCCGCGGATGCGGAAACCGGCCAAACCGAAGCGGCTGCCCGTGCCGGCAACGCTGACGCCCGGTTCGAAACGCACCAAGTCGGCGATGTCGCGCACCAGCTCCTCTTCGATCTGCTCGGCGGACGTCACCGAGACGGTTGCCGCCACCGCATCGAGCGGCTGCGCGGTGCGCGTGGCGACCACGGTGATGGTCTCGTCCGCCGCTTCGCCATCTTCCTCCGCCGCGGCGGCAAAGGCGGCGCCGGCCGGCAGAAGCGCGGCGAGGCCGGCGAAGAGCGGAACGCGCGCGGAGGCCAACGCGCTGTGGGCGTGGCGTAGCGCGCGCCAAGCGGGGAGTGCCGGGGGGATTTCGGATTGCGCCAGCAGGCCGGGCGGCCGGGGTCTCGTAGTCATGTGCGACAGGTTCCATCTGGGGTGTAATGCGAAACGTAATGCTAATGATAATGATTGTCAAATGCATTTTGATTCGTGAGTGCGAGCCGCTACGCCGCCTGCGGATGTGGAACAAGTGGCACAATAGCGAGATTGCACCTCCAAAGTGGCGCACAGGAGACGGACATGGGACGAATCACCACCGCGGTCGATGTCCGCAACGCGGCACCGCAAGGTGGCGGGAAGCGAATCCACATGCTCGTGGACACCGGGGCCACGCACCTCACCCTGCCGATGGCGTGGAAGTCGCAATTCGGCACCTTCGAGATGGAGCAAACCACGCAGTTCCTCACGGCCACGCAAGAGCGGGCGCAAGGCACGATTTGCGGGCCGGCGCGCATTCAAGTGGAGGGGTTCCGCTGCGCCTATGGCGAGGTCTTATTCATCGAGATGGCGGCAACGGACGGGCGCTACGAGCCCTTGCTCGGCTACATTCCCCTCGAACAGTGCGGCGCGGCCGTGGACATGCTTGGCCACCGTCTGGTTCCGGGAATCGTCGCGGAAGTGCGGTTCGCCGCGTGACTCAAAGGTGGTTGGCGTCTAGATCTAGAAGGACGTTGCTTCAATCCGCGGTGGCCAGAGCCATTTCCTTGCCGTCGTGGCTCACGGCGATGGCCTGTCCGGGCGCGAACCGGCCTTCCAGCAACGCTTTGGCTAGGCGGCTCTCCAGCGTTTGTTGAATTGCCCGCTTCAGCGGGCGGGCGCCGAACACCGGGTCGTAGCCCTGCTCCACTAGGGCGTCCACCGCCTTGTCGTCCACCACTAGGCCGAGGTCCTGTTCCGCCAGGCGGTCGCGCAGACGGGCGAGCTGGATTTGCGCGATGGCGGCCATGTCCTCCTTCTTCAAGGCGTGGAACACCACCACCTCGTCGATGCGGTTGACGAACTCGGGGCGGAGCGCCCGGCCCACCACCTCCATCACCGCATCGTGGATGTCCTCGTCGAGGCCCTTGGCGGCGAGCGCCTGCACGGCGTCCGAGCCGAGATTGGACGTCATCACCAGCACCGTGTTGCGGAAGTCCACCGTGCGCCCGTGACCGTCCGTGAGGCGACCGTCCTCCAACACCTGCAGCAGAATGTTGAACACGTCCGCGTGCGCCTTCTCGATTTCGTCGAGCAGGATGAGCGAGTACGGCCGGCGGCGCACCCGCTCGGTGAGTTGGCCGCCCTCCTCGTAGCCGACATAGCCCGGCGGGGCGCCGATGAGGCGCGCCACCGCGTGCCTCTCCATGTATTCGGACATGTCCACCCGCACCAGCGCGTCCTCGCTGTCGAACAGCGCTTCGGCCAGCGCCCGGCAAAGCTCCGTCTTGCCCACGCCGGTGGGGCCGAGGAACAGGAAGCTGCCGTTCGGGCGCTTGGGATCCGCCAGCCCGGCGCGGGCGCGGCGCACCGCCTCGGCCACCGCGGTGACCGCTTCGTGCTGTCCCACCACGCGGGCGTGCAGCTCGTCTTCCAAGTGGAGCAGCTTCTCCCGCTCGCCGCCGAGCATCTTGGCCACCGGCACGCCGGTCCACTTGGAAACGATCTCCGCGATTTCCGCGTCGGTGACGCGGTTGCGGAGCAGCACGGCGTCGTCTTCGCGCGGCGCGGAGGTCTCGGCCAGTTGCCGCTCCAAGGCCGGAATGCGCCCGTGCTGCAGCTCTGCCATCTTGGCCAGATCCCCGGCCCGCCGCGCCGCCTCGAACTCCAAGCGCGCCGCGTCCAAGGATTCCTTGATCTCCTGAGCGCCCTGCACGCTGGCCTTCTCCGCGGTCCAGATCTCGTCCAGATCGGCGTACTCCTTCTCCAAGCCGCCGATGGTTTCCTCAAGACTCGCCCGCCGTTTGGCGGTGGCCTCGTCGGTCTCGCCCTTCAGCGCCTCGAGTTCGATCTTGCGCTGGATGAGCTGCCGTTCCAGCCGGTCCATGCGCTCGGGTTTGGAGTCCATCTCCATGCGAATGCGGCTCGCCGCCTCGTCGATGAGGTCGATGGCCTTGTCCGGCAGTTGCCGGCCGGTGATGTAGCGGTGCGAGAGCTTGGCGGCGGCGACAATGGCCGGATCGGTGATGTCCACGGCGTGGTGCAGCTCGTAGCGCTCTTTCAGCCCGCGCAGGATGGCCACCGTGCTCTCCACGTTCGGCTCGTCCACCAGCACCTGCTGGAAGCGGCGCTCCAGGGCGGCGTCCTTCTCGATGTGCTGGCGGTACTCGTCCAGCGTGGTGGCGCCCACGCAGTGCAGTTCGCCGCGCGCCAGCGCCGGCTTGAGCATGTTGCCGGCGTCCATCGCGCCTTCCGCTTTGCCGGCCCCCACCACGGTGTGCAGCTCGTCGATGAACAGGACCACGCTGCCGCCCTGCTTGCCGAGCTCGTTCAGCACCGCCTTCAACCGCTCCTCGAACTCGCCGCGAAACTTCGCGCCGGCGATGAGCGCGCCCATGTCCAGGGCGAGGATGCGCTTGTTTTTCAAGCCCTCCGGCACTTCGCCGTTGAGGATGCGCTGCGCCAAACCCTCCACGATGGCGGTTTTGCCCACGCCCGGCTCGCCGATGAGGACGGGGTTGTTCTTGGTGCGGCGTTGCAGCACCTGCACGGTGCGGCGAATCTCCTCGTCGCGCCCGATCACCGGGTCGAGCGCGCCGGCCTCGGCGCGTTCCGTGAGATCGATGGTGTATTTGGCGAGCGCTTCGCGGGCGTCCTCGGCGCCGGCGTCGCGCACGGCTTCGCCGGCCCGGGCGGCGTCCACCGCCTGCCGAAAACGCCCGGCGTCGAAGCCGGCGGCGCGCAGAACGTCGCTCGCGGCGCCGCCGGCCTCGTCCATGGCGGCCACCGCCAGCTCGGAAGAGACGAAACTGTCCCCGCGCTGTTGCGCGGCCCGGTCCGCCAGATTCAAGACCCGGCCGAGGTCCGCGGAGACGGCCACCTCGCCGGTGGGCTTGCCGATGCGCGGCAAGCTGGCAAGGCGCGTCTCGACGTCCCCGCGCAGGCGCTCGCCATCCGCGCCGGCGCTCGTCAGCAGGGCGTCCACGCCGCCGTCTTCGAGCAAAGCGGCGAGCAGGTGCAGCGGTTCCACCGCGGGATGGTCGCGCCCCACGGCCAGCGATTGCGCCGCCGCCAAAGCGGACTGCAAACGCGATGTGATCTTGTCCAAACGCATGTCGATCTCCCGATCCCGCCGCCGCAAACCGCGCCGGGGCGATTGCGAAAAGCACTTGGGCGTGGCGACGGATTCCGTCTTTCTTGGGTCGCTGAGGGCCGCGACGCCCTAGGGGTTAAATGCGCCCTGTCGCGGCCAATTTCAACGGGGGTGGGACAGTGCGCGGCGGCCCGCGCGCACTCGATGGCCGGCCCCGCGTGGGCGAGACGGGTATCAAAACAACGCGTTCACCAGCGCCCGCCACTGCTCGTCGAAGTCCGCCGTGGGCGGCCGCTTGAACTCGTCGCGCACGAATTGCGCGATGCGGCCTTCGGCGCACGCGAGCATCAGGTTGGCGGCGGCGTTCGGGCCGATGGGGGCGGGCGTCGGCCGCGTGGCGTGGGCGCCGCGCACGATCTGGCGCAGCTGGGTTTCGATGCGGTCGTAGAACTGGCGCACGCGGTGGCGCAGGCGTTCGGTTTCGCCCTGCAGCGCGTCCCCGGCGAACAGGCGGGCGAAGCCGGGGTTCTTCTCGCAAAAACCGAGCAGCAAACGCAGGATGTTGCCGCAGCGGGCGGCGTCGTCTTCGCCGGTTTCCACGATCTGGGCGACGCGGCTGAACACGGTGGTTTCGGCGAACTCGATGAGCGCGTCGAGCATCTTGGCCTTGCTGGGGAAGTGGCGGTACAAGGCGGCTTCGGACACGCCCAAGCGCCGCGCCAACGCGGCGGTGGTGATGCGGGTGCCGGGTTGCGTTTGCAGCATGGCGGCGAACGCCTGCAGGATGTCCTCGCGGCGGTTGGGGCGGGGCATGAATCAATCCTTGCCTTTCAGCAGCGTGCCCACGCCGCCGTCGGTGAGCACTTCGAGCAGCAGCGCGTGCGGCATGCGCCCGTCGATGATGTGGGCGCTGCCGACGCCGCCGGCGATGGCGTCCAAAGCGCACTCCACCTTGGGCAGCATGCCGCCGGCGATGGTGCCGCTTTCGATCAGGCCGCTGGCTTCCGCGCGCGTCAAGCCGGTGAGGGTGGTGCCGCGGCGGTCTTGGATGCCCGGCGTGTTGGTGAGCAGGATGAGCTTTTCCGCCGCCAGGCGTTCCGCCACGGCGCCGGCCACGAAGTCCGCGTTGATGTTGTAGGACTCGCCGTCCGGCCCAACGCCCACCGGCGCGATGACGGGAATGAAGCCGCTGCCGATGAGGGTGTCGAGGATGTCGCGGTTGACGTGATCGACCTCGCCCACATGGCCGATGTCGATGATTTCCGGCTCGGCGGTGCCGTCCGCCCGATCCGCGGACGGATGCTCCAGCACGAGCTTGCGGGCGCGGATGAGGTCGCCATCCTTGCCGCTGATGCCCACCGCGCGTCCGCCGGCCGCGCTCAGCAGGGAGACGATGTCCTTGTTGACCAAGCCGCCAAGCACCATCTGCACCACGTCCATGGTGGCCGCGTCGGTCACCCGCATGCCGCGCTCGAAACGGGTGGGGATGTTCAGGCGCGTCAGCAGATCGCCGATTTGCGGGCCGCCGCCGTGTACCACCACCGGATTCATGCCCACCAGCTTCATCAACACCACATCGCGCGCGAAAGCGCGCCCCAAGCGCTCGTCCACCATCGCGTTGCCGCCGTATTTCACCACCATCGTGGCGCCGTGGAAGGCGCGGATGTACGGCAGCGCCTCGATGAGCACGCGCGCCGTGGTCTCGTGTTCGCCGGGTTGGGCGGTGGCCGCGGGCTTCATAGGTCGGGGAGCGCCAGCGCGGGGTCGATGGCGCGCAGGGCGCTGTCGAAGACGCCGCGAATGCGGGCGAGGGCGCGCGGGTTGTCGGCCTCGAAACGCAAGCTCAGCACCGGGCTGGTGTTGGAGGCGCGCGCCAAGCCCCAGCCGTCGGCGAAGTCCACCCGCAGGCCGTCGATGGTGTTGACTGTTGCGCCCACCGGCCCGCCCGGTGCGCCCACCGGCCCGCCTGTCGCGCCCACCGGCCCGCGTGTCGCGCCCACCGGCCCGCCCGGCCCGTCTGGTACTCCCTCCCCGCCCGGCGCCCACAACGGGTTGGCGCGCAGCCGATCGACGATGTCGAACTTGCCTTGCTCGCTGGCGGGCAGCTTGATCTCCGGCGTGGCGATGGCCTTGGGGAACTCGGCGAACACGGCGCTGGCGGGGCGGTTGGCGGCGGCGAGAATCTCCACCAGCCGGGCGGCGCTGTAAATGCCGTCGTCGAAGCCGAACCAGCGGTCGGCGAAGCACAGGTGGCCGGAGAACTCGCCGCCGAAGGCCGCGCCGCGTGCGCGGATCTTCGCCTTGATGTGGGAGTGGCCGGTCTGGCACATGATCGGCTCGCCGCCGCAAGCGCGCACCAACGCCGGCAAGTGGCGGCTGCACTTCACGTCGAAGACGATGGGGGCGCCCGGGCACCGCAGCAGCACATCGCGCGCGAACAGCATCATGGCGCGATCGGGCCAGATGATTTCGCCTTCCTCGGTCACCACGCCGAGGCGGTCGCCATCGCCGTCGAAGGCCACGCCCACATCCGCGCCCTGGGCGCACACGGCGGCGATCAGATCCGTCAAGTTGGCGGCCTCGGCGGGGTCCGGGTGGTGGTTGGGAAACGTGCCGTCCACCTCCGCGTAGAGGGGCGTCACCTGGCAACCCATCGCCTCCAGCAGGCGCGGCGCGACCAAGCCGGCCACGCCGTTGCCGCAGTCCGCCACCACCTTCAGAGCGCGCGCAGCCTTCACGTCGCCCACCACGCGCTCGAGGTAGCTTTCCACCACCTCCGCTCGCTCCAGCGTGCCGCAGCCGGTGCGAAAGTCGTTCGCGTCGATTCGTTGGCGCAAGCGTTGAATGCGCTCCTCGGTCAGCGGCGCACCGCCGATCAGCATCTTCAGGCCGTTGTATTCCGGCGGATTGTGCGAGCCGGTGATCATCACGCCGGTGCCGGTCTTCAACACCTCGGCGGCGTAGTAGAGGAGCGGCGTGGGCACGCGGCCCACGTCCACCACATCGACGCCGCTCTGCCGCAGCCCGCGCAGCAGATGTGGGCGCAAGTCGTCCGTGCTGGCGCGTCCGTCGCCGCCGACCACCACGCGCCGCTGACCGTCGGTCAACGCTTCGGCGGCGAACGCCCGGCCGATCTGTCGCACGGTTTCCGTGGTGAGCGTCTCGCCCACCACGCCGCGGATGTCGTAGGCGCGGAATATCTCCGCGTCAGGGGCACTCCCTCGCGCCATCGGTCAGGCCGGAACGGCGGCCGTCCGCGCGCCTTGCCGCGCGTCGCCACACAAGCCGGCGATCTCGGCGACCAAGCGTTGCGCCACCGCCCGTTTGGGCATTTGCGGCAAGGCCAACTCGCCGCCGTCGTGGATGAGCGTCACCGCGTTGTCGCCGCTGTCGAAGCCGATGGCGGGGTCCGCGACATCGTTCACCACGATGGCGTCCAGCTTCTTGCGGCGGCGCTTTTCGCGGGCGTTGGCGAGCGCGTTCTGGGTCTCCGCGGCGAAGCCCACCACGAACGGGCGCGGCGAGCCGGCGGCGACGGCGGCGACGATGTCCGCGTTCTGCCGCAATGCCAGCGCCAAGCCGTCATCCGCGCCGGCGCTTTTCTTCAACTTCTGCTGGTGACATTCGCGAGGCCGGTAGTCCACCACCGCCGCCACGGCGAAGAAGATGTCCGCCGCGCCCGCCCGCGCCAGCACGGCGGCGCGCATCTCGCTCGCGCTCACCACATCCACGCGCTCGACGCCGGCGGGCGTGGGCAGCTGCACCGGCCCGGCCACCAGCGTGACGTTCGCCCCAGCGGCGCGCGCGGCTTCGGCGAGCGCGAACCCTTGGCGGCCGGAACTGCGGTTGCTGATGAAGCGCACCGGATCGATGAACTCGCGGGTGGGGCCGGCGTTGACCAACACGTTGACGCCGGCGAGCACCGGCGGCGTGCCGATCGCGTTCCACACCGCGGCGGCGATGTCGGCGGCTTCCAGCATCCGTCCCGGACCCACTTCGCCGCAAGCCTGCTCGCCCGAGGCCGGGCCGAGCACGGTGGCACCGTCTGCGCGCAGACGCGCCACGTTGCGCTGCGTCGCGGCGTGTTCCCACATTTTGGTGTTCATCGCCGGCGCGACGAAGAGCGGCGCGTCGGTGGCAAGGCACACGGTGGTGAGCAAGTCGTCCGCGAGGCCGGCGGCCAAGCGGGCGATGAGGTTGGCGGTGGCCGGCGCGATCACCACGGCGTCCGCCCAGCGGGCGAGCTCGATGTGCCCCATGCCGGCTTCGGCCGCGGCGTCCCATAGATCCGAACGGGGCGGATTGCCCGCCACCGCTTGCAAAACGGTCGGCGTGACGAACCGCTTCGCGTTGCGGGTGAGAACCGGGACGATTTCGGCCTGAAAAAAGCGCAAATGTCGCACGAGTTCGATGGACTTGTACGCTGCCACCCCGCCCCCGATGCCGAGTAGGATGCGCTTGGATTGGTCGTCGGATGGCATGACCGTCTCGGTAGCCGGGCTTCTTCTACCCCTCCGGCGCCAACCATAACACGCCGATCGGCACCCGCTTCCGGGCGCACGCGGCCCGAAACCAGCTGGAGAATCGATGCGCCGCACCACGCGCAATATCGCCTGTCTTGTGGAGGCGCCCTTCGAGGAGCGCCCCCGCGAGGGGTTCTTGGGCCACTGGCCGCTGGGTCTGCGCGACGCCGAGCTCATCGCGCTTGTGCTGCGCACCGGCACCAAGGGCCAGAGCGCCGTGGGGTTGGCGGAGACGCTGCTCGGCCGCTGCGGCGGCTTGGCCGGCCTGATGCACCAGGATGGCTTGGCGCTGCGGGAGATCAAAGGCATCGGCGCCGCCAAGGCGGCGTCCCTGCTCGCGGTGCGCGAACTCGCGGCGCGCGCGGAGCTGGTCAACGTGAAGCGCGGCCGCTACTTGGAGAACACGAAGGCGGTTCTGAAGTACTTGACGTTGCGCTTGCGGGGCCTGCAGCGGGAGGTGTTCGGTCTCTTGCTGCTCAACGCGCGCCACAACGTGCTCGGCATCGAATACCTGTTCTACGGGTCGGTGGATCGTTCCGCCGTGTACACCCGCGAGATCATCAAGGCCTGCCTGAAGCGCAACGCCGCCTCGGTGGTGATGTTCCACAACCACCCGTCCGGCGACGCCGAGCCGAGCCAGTCCGACAAGGACATCACCACGCGGGTGTCCTCGGTGCTCGACGAAATCGACGTGCAGGTGATCGACCACATCATCGTGGGCGCCGCCGGGCCGGTGTCCATGGCCGAGCGCGGCTTGGTGCCGAAACCAGCGAACAGCACTCTGAGCCGTTGTTGAAGAAGGCGCTCGTCAAGCGGTTGATGGAGTTCCTCGGCCCGCGCCACTGCGCCGCGCCGCCGCGAATCGTCGAGGTGGCGTCGGCGAGTTGACTGTCCGACACCCGTGCCCAATCAGAAAGGGCAGCGCCCTTCGCCCGGAAGCTAGACAGCCTCATATGACCGGCACCGAGTTCGCCAAGCAAACTCCAAACGCGCGCGGTGCGCCTTGACGATGGCGGAAGGAATGTTGGGGCTGTCCGGATTCACCGTCACCTGCTCCAACCGCGAGTTCACCACCAAGTCCATGTCTTCCAGCGGTATCGAACCAAGCAACACGTTCTCGCCGAGCACGAAGGCGCCGGTGAAGCAAGACCGGTTCTCGAAGCGCACCTGCACCGGCCCCACATACGGCACGAGCGTGTGCCGTCCATCCGCCACGGTCACTTCGCGTCGTTCGAGTTCTTCCAACCCCAGCTGCACGGCGACGTGCTCAGGCACGCACAGGTTCACGGCGCCGGTGTCCACCAAGGCGCGAACCGGCAGCGGCGCGAGATCCGCATCGCGCGGGTTGGACAAGGCGATGCTGGCGTGGATCAAGCCCATCGGCCCACTGTGCGCGCGGCTGAGCGCGGCGCTACCGCCGGCCCGGCGTGGAGAGGTTGCCCAAGGCGCCCTCCGCGTCCTCCACCAAGCTCATCACCGTGAGCGGGGCGGCCGAGGACACCGTCAGCCGCCACTTGCCCTCGCCGTCGCCAAGGGCGCCATCGAAGCCGGCGCCGCCGGACTCCAACTCCGCCGCCGACAGCCACAGCGCCTCGCCGGCGGGAACCGTCACGCTCACTGTGCCGCCAGCGCGTCCGGCATCGTCCACGCCCTCGATGGTCGCCGCCGCGTCCTCCGCGCCGTCGTTCGCCAGCCGCAGCAGGCTCCGCTGCGCCCGGTTCGAACCCGGATTGAACATCGACACGCGCGCGACGCCGCCCGAACGCGGCGCCGCCTCCAAGAGCCCGGTCGCGTAGCCGCCGGCGCCCACCGCGCGGGCGTGGACCCGCGCTCCGAACCCGGCCCGCAGTTCAAGACGCCACGAACCCCGCGTCGGCGCTCCCACGCCCTCCGCCAAGGGCCCGCCGCCCTCCTCCAAATCGCGCGAGTCGAACTCCGCGGTCTCGAACGCCTCCAGCGCCAGCGCCACCGGTCCGGCGCGCATCCCGGCGTCGTCCACCGCCGTCACCAGAACCTCGCCCGCCGCCGCGCCCAGGTTCCACACCCGCGCCACGCCGACGCGCCCGGACGCCAACGCCGGCGGAAACAGCGGCACCCGCGCCACGACCCCCGGCCCCAGCGCCGCCGCCGGCCCCGACAGGTTGCCCGTCCGGCCGCCGTCGCCAACCGCCAGCGCCTGCGCCTCCAGCGGCCACGGCGCGGTCAGCTCCAAGCGCCAGTTCCCCGCGCCGCGGCCGAGGCCGCGGCCCGAACCCATGCGCCAGCGCTCAAGCTCCGCCGCCGTCACCGTCACGGCCCGGCCCGCCGGCGCGACCAGCCCGGTCGCCAGCCGACCGACCCCGGCCTCGTCCACGCCCCACGCGTACGCCGTCGCGTCGGACCCGGTCGGGTTCGACACCCGCAGCGCACCCGCCGGCGAACGCTCCCGGCCCGCCGGCAGGAACGCCGCCCGCAGCGTTCCGCCAACCCGCGGCAGACCGTCGTGCAGCGCCGACGGCGGACCGCCCGCAGCCCGCAGGAACGTCTGCGCCTCCAGATCCAGCGTCGACAGAACCTCCAAGCGCCAGCCCCCGGCCGTCGGCGCCCCCAGGCCGTCCGCCAGACCCTTCGCCGCGTTGCCGAACTCCAAATCCTCCGAGTTGAAGTGCGCCGTCCGCCCCGCGCCGATGGAAAGACGCGCCGGGCCGAACCGCTCCCCGGCGTCGTCAACGCCCCACACCAGCGCCTCCCCGGCGACGTCCGAGCGGTTGACCAGCCGAACGAACGACTGCCGCCCGGCGGCGTCCCCGGACGCCGCGAACCACGGCGACGAAAGACCCGCCAGCACCGCGACGCCCCGCTCCCGCAGCGCCGGAACGTGCTCCCGGATCGACGCCTCCGACAGCGGGTTGCCGCGCAGACCCGCCACGTCCCCGGCCGCCAGACCGTCGTTCGCCGCCAGCGGACCCGCGTCCGACACCCGGTTCGAGCCCAGCCGCAGACGCTCCAGCGCCCCCAGCCGGCGCAGCGGCACGACGTCCGCCACCGCGTTGCGCTCCAGGTCCAGCCACTCCAGCGCCCGCATCCCGCGCAGCGGCCCCACGTCCGCCACCGCGTTGTCCGCAAGCCACAGACGCTCCAGACCGGTCAGGCACGACAGCTCCGAGAGGTCCGAAAGCCCCGAAGCCGCGAGCCACAGCCGCTTCAACTCGCGCAGCGAGCACAGCGGCGACAGCCTGCCCAGCGGATTGCCGCTCGCCGACAACTCGCCGTATCGGCTCGCCCTCCGCGCGCCGCCCAGCGGGTTGCCGCCCAGCGGGTTGCCGCTCAGCGACAACTCCTCCAGAGCCTCCAGAAACACCACCGGCGTCAGGTCCGACACCGCGTTGCCGTCCAGAAACAGCGACCGCAACGCCGTCATCTCCCGCAGCGGCGAGAGGTCCGACACCCGGTTCCCCGACAGCAGCAGCGTCTCCAAGCGCGTCAGACCCGCCAGCGCCGAGAGGTCCGCCAACGCGTTGTCCGACAAGTCCAGGTGTTCCAGCAGACGCAGCCCCGACAACTCCGAGATGTCCGCCACCGCGTTGCCGCCCAGCTCCAGCCGCCGCAGGTTCGCCGCCGCCGACAGCCCCGCCAAGCTCGACACTCCGGACCACGCCGCGCTCAGACTCGAAAGCGCCAGCAGGTCCCCCTCCGTCACCGTCCCGCCGGAGCGCCCCAGCGCCCGCGCCACCGCCTCCCGCAGCGCCGCGTCCGGAACCACCGCCGGCGGCCCCGCGTCCGCGTCCCCTTCCGCAACCACCTCCACTTGGAACGTCAGCGCGGCGGTCGCCCCGGCGCCGTCCCGCGCCGTCACCGTCGCCGTCCAGGATCCCTCCTCCGACGGCGTTCCGCACACCGCGCGCCGCAGCCCGCACTGCCCCCGCCCGTCTCCGTCGAACCACAGCCCCGGCGGCAGGCCGCGCGCCGAGTAGCGCACCGTCCCCGCGCCGCCGGTCGCCACCGGAACCTGGAACGGCGCGATGGGGCGGCCGACGGTGAAGCTCTTGCCCGGCGCCCCGGACGCGAAGGCGAGAACGCCCGCGAACTGCTTCGTCACGTCGAACCCGCGCCACTTCAGCGACGGGTACTGGACCGAGCTGCCGAAGTCCCACGGGTCGTCCGCCTCGGAGTCGCCGTCCAAGTCGATGTTCCAGTTCGCGTAGATGCCCGTGTAGCGGGTGGGCGTCCGCAGCGCGGCCGTGGTCTTCGCCTCCCCGCGGGCGCTTTGCGTCCGCGCCGTGGCGACGCTGTCGTAGTAGCTGTCCGGCGCCGCCACGGCGGACTCGGGCAGGACGGGGGAGGCCCGACCTACCAATCCGCCGGCCCAGGAGCCCTCGGCTGGCGGGCTCGTCCGGCCGACCGCGTAGCTGCCGGACACGGTCCGCGTTTGCCCGGAACCGCCGATCGCGGTGCCTATCAGACCGCCGACCTGATCGCTTCCCTCCACCGTGGCGGACGAGTACGAGGCGGTGACGTCTCCGCGCAGCCGGCCGACCAGCCCGCCGACGATCGAGGCCGTCGGCGACCCCACCGCTCCCGAGACGTAGCAGGCCACGACGTCGCCTCTGGCTTCGCCGGCGAGAATGCCGACGACCCTCGATCCGACCACCCGCGCTTTGCGCACGCCGACGGACTCGATCCGCGCCGTCGCGTCCGTCGCGCCGAACAGGCCGACCAGACCGTCGCGGTTGACGAACAGGTTGTCGATGGTGCGGCCGTTGCCGCGGAAGACCGCCGCGAAACGCTCCGCGTCGGTGCCGATGGGTTCCCAGCCCTGGCCGCTGTTGTCGTACTCGTCGCCGCCGCCGGCGAGCATGCCGCCGGTCTCCGTCCAAGTGCGGCCGTTGCCGTTGGTGTCGAAGTCGAGGTCCGTTGCGAGTTCGTAGCCGGTGCAGGCCACGTTGGTGATCGTCGTGGGGCACACGGCGCCGCCGCGCGGGTTCGGGAACGCCGCGGCGAACGTCGTCGTGGCCGTGCTCGTCGCCGTGCCGTCGCCATCGAGGTCCCAGCGCACCGCGTTCAGCCGCGCAAGGTTCGCGATCTCGATCAAGCCGTCCGCGTCCGCGTCGTAGTCGACGGTGGTGTTGCGCACCTGCACCGGCAAATCCGGGCCGGCGGTCACGGGGTAGGTACCGGTCACCACATGCGTCAACGTGGCCGTGCCGCCGGCCAGCCGGGCGTGGTCCGCCGCGGCTGTCACGGTCACCGTCTGCGCGGTGTCCCAAGTGGCGGGGCCGAAAGTCAGCGTGCTCGTGTCCAACGTCAGCCCGACGGGGCCGGTGGCGGCCACCCGCACCGCGATGCCGCCCGGCGGCGGCGCGGAGAGCCGCACGGTGTAGGTGGCCATGCCGCCCTCGTCGATCGTCAGCGAAGTCGGGGACACCACGACGCTGGCAGTCTCGTCGTCGCGCACCAGCACGTCTAGGCCTGGCCGTTGCTCCGGGGCCACCGAGGCGTAGTTCCCCGTGCCCGTCACGGAGTGGCTGATGCCGACGCTCTCGTCCGCGCCATCGGCGTCCTCGGCGCCCGTCACGGTCACCGTCTGCGCCGTGTTCCAGTTCGTCGCGTCGAAGGAGAGCGTCGTCTGGTCGCCGGGCGTGCCCGTGTCGGTGTCCGCCGTCACCTTCGCCGTAGCGGCGGCGACCGTCACCGTCACCGCCGCCGTCGGCGCGGCGTTCAGGCGCACGGTGTACGTGCCCGTCCCGCCCTCGGCCACGGTCAGCGCCGACGGCGACACCTTCAGCCCCGCCAAGTCGTCGTCGCTGACCCGCACCCCCTGGTTGGGGAGGGTCACGCTGCCGTAGTCCGCCCCGCTCGCCGTGTGGGTCACGGTCGCGAAGTTGTCGAGCGTGTTGGCGTCGTCCACGCCCGAGATGGTGATCGGCTGTGGCACGTTCCAGTTCTGCGCCGTGAACGTCAGCGTGGACGGCGCCGCCGTGACCGTGGTCGTGGCCGAACTCGCCACCGCCACGCTCACGTTGCCGTTCACCGGCTGCGTGTCCAGAACCAGCGTGTACTGCCGCGAGCCGTTCTCCTGCACGACGTACGAGACGCCCCCCGTGGACAGGGTCGCGCCGCGGGTGTCGTTGTCCGTCACCGTGAACGTCACGGCGACGTCGTCCAGATCCTGGTAGTCCGCGCCGAAGACGACGTGGTTCAGCGTCACCGACTCGCTCTCGCCGTCGTCGTCTTGGGCGGCGCGCGCCGACACCGTCTGCGGCGTGTCGTAGTTGGTCGCGTTGAACAGCAGCGTGTTCTGCTCGCCGGCGGCGGTTCCGTCCGTGTCCACCGACACCGCGCTGTCGTTGCTCGTGATTTGCACAGTCACCGGGCCGGTCGGCGCACTGGCCAAGCGCGCCGTGTAGGTCACCGTGTTGCCTTCCGTTACGCCAACGCTGGTGAGCGTCGTGGTCGTCAGCGTCAGGCCCTGGGTCTCGTCGTCGGTCACCGTCACCGTCAGCCGCGGGCCGGCCGTCAACCCGGTAATGCCGGTCACCGCGTGGGAGATGACCGCGATGTCGTCAATCGCGTCGAGGTCCTGGAGGGCTCTTATTCCCACCGTCTGCCCGACGTTCCAGTTCGTGCCGTCGAAGGACAGCGGCGGGGTGAACGCGTACAGCTCCACGTCGGAGTTGCTGCTGGTCGGCGTCACCGTCACGGCGCCGGTCGGCTGGCCGGCCAGCGCCACGTTGTAGGCTTCGAGGTTGGCCATCGAGCCTCCGGGATCCTCTTGCAGCGCCAACATGCCGGTGCCGATGCCGGTGGGTCCGCCCAGCACGACGCCGAGAGTCGGCGCCACCGCCACCGTCTGCGTGTCCAAGTCGCTGGCCGAGCTGAGCGCCGCCGCCAGCACCCGCACCGCCAGCGTCGCCTGCGTGTCGAAGTTCGTGTTTTCGAAGTCGAAGCGCAGCGTCAGCGTCGCCCGGGTGTCGCTGCTTCTCGACACCGAGGCGATGGAGAGGCCGGCGATCGTGCCGCTCGTCTGCAGCGTGAAGTTCGACGCCGCCAGGCTGGCGCCGAACGTGGTGCCGGAGAGCTCGACCGTCACCCGCGCGCCGTCCAGGTTCGTCTCGGCCAGCGCCGTCGGCGCCGTGCTGGCGATGCTCGCCGTCACCGGGAAGTTGACCGTCGTGCTGGTGGCCGCGCCCGGGGTGAGCACGCGACCGACGTCCCAGCGGCCGGCGCCGACCGCAGCGGCGGTGACCGCGGTTTGGTGGGTCTTGATGGCGGTGAACGACGAGCCGTCGGAATTGCGGTTGCGGGCGTTGTTGTAGTCGCTGGCGACCACCGCCCGCAGCTCGACCGTGTTGGCGCCGCCGGGCAGGTCGGACAGGGTAAGCAACGCCAAGGCCGGGTCGCCGCGGTTCCAGTAGTGGAAGCTGCTCCCGCGTTCCGGCGTCATCTTCCAATCGGACCAAGACCCGGTGCCTTGGCGGTGGCGGTACTGGTAGGCGGCGATGGCGGCGTTGGAGGGATCGGTCCACGACAGCGTCGCAGTCCGCGCCGTGGTCGTGGCGGTCAGGCCCGAGGGCGCCGCCGGGCGGATGTCCGCATCGTGCAGCACGGTGACGCCGGTGAGACCGCTCAGCGCTTGGACGTCGGCATCGGTCAACTGCGTGTCGCCGCGCAGGTCGATGAGCTTCAATGCGCCGGCCGTCCAAGTGCCGGAGTTGCTGGTGCAGTCCGCCTCGGTGGTCTGGCCGGCGACGCTGCAGGAACCCGTCACCAGCGGCGTGAGCGTGCTGACCACACTGGTCGTCCAGGTGCCCGAGGCGTCGGTGCAGGCGGCGCGGGTGGCGTGGCCGCCGGCGCTGCAGGTGCCGGCGTCGAGCGGATTGTCGGAGAGGTAGACGTGGGCGAGCTTGGTCAGGCCGCTCAAGGACGACACGTCGCGGATATTGTTGTCGTGCAGTTGGAGGAAATCGAGTTCCGTCATTCCGGCGAGAGGGGAGACGTCCTCAATGCGGTTCTCGAACAGGTACAGATCTTCCATCTTGGTCAGGCCGCGCAGCCCCGAGATGTCGCGCAAGTCGTTCCGGCAGTAGCTCATCGCCTCCATGTTCACGAAGGTCGTCAGGTGCTGCGGACTCACCCGCTGGTCGCACAGCCACAGCCGTCGCAGCTTGGTCAGGCGGCGCAGCGAGCTCAGATCATTCACCACCACGTCGTCGACCTGGTCCGCCGGACAGTTTGCCGCCGGCGGCCACGGCGTCTGACCATGCACTGGCCCGGCGGCCGTACCCGTGCAGACGTCCGGCGGTGGATAGGTGCGGCCACGGTTCAGGTAGAGCTCCTCCATATCGACCACATTCCGCAAAGGGCTGACGTCGGACAGCAGGCTGCCGTTGAAATTGATGAGCTCCAAATTGTGCAAGCCAGCCAATCGCCGGAAGTCCAGCACTTGGTGGTTTGCAATCTGCAGTCGTCGCAGGTTGACGGCGTACTGGATGCCTTCGAAGCTGCGAATCCGGTTGACGGACGCCCCAGCACCGACGTTTTTCAAGATCACCCGCACGCGGGCCAGGTGCAGCTGCGTCATTGGGTCGTTCGCGCCAAGCGACGTCACGTAGGCTCGCGCCCGCTCCCGGAGGTAGCCCTCGAGCACCGCGTCCGGAATCGTCACGATGCCGTTTGGGTCGGCCGGCAGTGCGATGTCCCACTCAACCGCGTCGCTGTTGCCGTCGTTGTTGACGGCGCGCAGCTCGAAGTGAAAGCGAGCGCCGTTGGGCAAGTTGGGCAACGTAGTCCAATACCTGTAATGCTTGGTGGCGTCGCTGCCCGTAGTGGCGCAGGCGGCACCCGTGGCTTGGGGAGTGCTGGTCGCGGAGGGCGTGCCGGGATTGGTCACGACATTGCACCGCGTGTTCGCCAAGAGGAGGTCCGTCCAATCGCGCGTCCAGGAGGCGGGAATCTCGCTCCCGTTCCAAATCGCGTAGCGGTATTGGTGCTTGGTGACCGTGGTGTTCTCGGGCAAACGCCAAACGAACCCGACGGCGCTTACGTCCGGCCACGCCGTCAGGGTGTCCTGGTTCAAGACCGGCGCGACCGCATTGGCCGCCGGCGATGCAACGGCGGCCAAGGCAAGCAGCAGCGCTCGCGCAGCAAGCTTCATCCGTGTTCCGCTGTCGTCCAGCCGCCGACAGCCCTCGCCACCGTGCGCGAACGCCGACTCAGAGGACATGGTATGCGTGTGTGTGTGGGGGGGGGGGGGGGGGGGGGTACAGGGCGTTAAGTTAAGGCGCACTCGGAATCTCCGTTGGCGGATGCCGCACGAGTATACGACACATCACACGCGATGCGGATCGCGGCAGCTCGGCTCGGCGATATGCTGGTCGCAGCGCCGCTGGTGGCATTCGGCGCGGACCATCCACCTTCAAGGCCGCATCGGAAACGTGGTGGGGCCCTTGAGGTCTTCGAGCAGCGGTTGAATCCAGTCCACCCAGCGGCACAGCATGGGGCGCGTCTCGCGCGGGTCGATCAATTCGTGAACGGCGAACGACTCGGCGCGCGGGTAGGGCGAGCGGGCGCTGCGCAGGCGGTCCTCCAGTTCCTGGCGTTTGGCGTCCGGGTCCGCGGCGGCGGCGATCTCGCGGTGGTAGGCCACCGCGACGCCGCCTTCCAACGGCAGGGCGCCGGATTCCACGGACGGCCACGCCAGCACGTAGTTGTTGGGCGCGTAGTGCGCGGCGGTGGCCACGCCGAAGCCTTTGTGAACCTGAATCGCCGCCCAGGGCACGCTCGCCTGGGCCGCGGCGCACACCGCCGCCATGCCGTAGCGGATGGTGCCGTCGCGCTCCGCCTCCGGGCCGATCATGAAGCCCGGCTGGTCGACGAAGTTGACCACGGGCAAGTGGAAGGTGTCGCACAGTTCCACAAAACGGCGGTACTTCTGGCCCGCGGCGGCCGTCATCGCCCCGGCGTACACGCGGTTGTCGTTGGCGAGCACGCCCACCGGCTGGCCGTCGAGGCGCGCCAAGGCGGCGATCTGGCTTGCCCCGTAGTCGCGGGAGAGCTCGAACAGCGAGCCGTGGTCGAACACCATCTCCAAGATTTCGCGCATGTCGAAGGGCGCGTTGGAATCGCGCGGCACGGCGCGGACGAGCTCCTCCTCCATGCGCTCCGGGTCGTCGTCCGAGTCGACGCGCGGCGCGCGTTGGTGGACATTCGAGGGCAGATAGCTCAAGAAACGCCGCACTTGCGCGAACATCGCGTGCTCGTCCTCGGCCACGTTGTCCACGATGCCGCTCTTGGCGTGGATGGCGGCGCCGCCGAGGGCGTCCTTGGAGAGGCGCGCGCCCAAGGCGCGCTCCACCAGCGCCGGGCCGCCGATCATCACCTGCGCGGTGTGCCGCGTCATCACCGAGAAGTGCGACGCCACGAGCCGCCCGGCGGGAAATCCGGCCACCGCGCCGGCGGCCATGGACACCACCGGCACCTGGCCCATCGCGTCCGCGATGATGCGAAACCGGGGCGCCGCGAACACCGGTTCGCCCACCGTGCCGCCACGCCGCCCGCCGCCGCCACGCACGCTGCCGCCGCCGCCTTCCAACGAGCGCACCAAGGGCGCCTTGTATTGAACCGCCAAGTGCTCGGCGTAGACGCTCTTGCGCAAACCCGCGGCGTTGGGCGAACCGCCCTTCAAGGTGAAATCCTCGCCGCCCACCACCACGCGGCGGCCGTCGATGCGCCCGAAGCCGAGCACGTAGTTGGCCGGCACGAAACCCGTCAACCGGTCGTTCTCGTCGTAGTCCGGGATGGCGGTGGCCTGGCCTTGCTCTTGAAACGAACCCGCATCGAGCAGCGCGTCGATGCGCTCCCGAATGGTGAGACGCCCGCGCGCATGCTGCTTGGCGATGCCTTCCTTGCCGCCCTGTTGCTTGGCCAGCCGGCGCCGGCGGCGGATTTCGCCGGCCTCGTCCTCCCAGCTCATGCGGTTTCCAAAACGGCGATCAGTTGATTCTCCGTCACGGCGTCCTTTTCCCGCACCAGCATTTCGGCCACCGTGCCGGCCGCCGGCGCTTCCACCGGAATCTCCATCTTCATGGACTCCAAGACGAGCAGCACATCGCCCGCCTCAACGCTGGCGCCCGCGGCCACTTGCACCTTCCAGACATTGCCGGTGACCTCGCTTTGGATGTTTACGCGCACCATGCCGCAACGCTCCCCGTGAGTCGCAAACGGCGGTTATAGCAGATTCGGGCGCGGTGGTTTGGTTGGGCGGCAAGCGCATTTGGCGCGGTTGGCCGCGGGCAGCCCCAAACCGGTGCCTTGTTCAGATTGTGTTCACGTCGCGTTCGCTAGAGTGCCTCGCAACGCAACACATCCCCACGAAGGATTCGCCATGAAAGCACCCTTGATCATTGCGGCGGTGGCGCTTGCGGCTTGCGCCACGCCCGCCGAAAACCTCACCAAACCCCAAGAAGGCCGCGTGGCCGTCGGGCAGTGCTACGCGACCTGCATGGATCGCTCCCAGCACACGGCGCTGGCGTTGTACGCCCGGGTGGACCGCTTGTCCGACCTCCTGATTTCGGACGAGTACTTCGCGCTCACCGACGCATCGCAAGACACGGTAGTGCGGTTGGAGGAAACGACCATCTGCGCCTTGGCCCAAGACCATGTGCGCGGCATGGACGCCTGCCACGTCGGCTGCGTGGACGTGGAGTTCGCCTACGGCGTGAGCGCTTCCCACGCCCGCGCACGGTTCCTGCATGTGCTCAACGCCGAGCGCGGCGCGTTGCAGGATGTCGGCTTGTGGAACGGCCACGCGCACTCGCCGGCCTCCGGTGCCCGCTTCGACGCCGCCTGCGACCGCTACTGGGAGAGCGGCGACGGCGCCCAAGCGCGCAGCCCCGCCAGCCGCGTCGCTGCCGTGCCGGCCGCGGTGGGCAAATCGCACGCCAGGCCGGCGCGGGCCGCGCAGCGCAAGCCGCGTGCGCCGACGGACCGGGCGGCCGGCGGCTAAACGCCAAGCGGCGCACCCACTCACGTCTCATTGGACAAGACGCCGCGCTGGCAAGGGTGGAAGTGGCCCTGTCGCCCGTTTTGCAGACGGCTGCGTGTGCCGCTTCCCAAATGACGTGCGTTCCAGTGGGCAGACTTTCGTCGCTCGACCGGGACACCGGTGACCTTGCGGGGCGGCACATCCTCAAGTAGCACATGCCGAGGCGACGACAGACGGACGCGCCATCTGCCACGTCAATTCGGAATCGAACCGCTAGGACAGGGCCTGCCGCAGCCTTTCTCGCCCACCCTCCGCAGCAGCCTTCGCTGCTTCAATGCCCGCTTGTCGGATTGCCTCCTTACGGCGAGCGCGAGCGATTTCGGGAGGGCCGGACATCGGCCATTGGTCGCTACGCCGCCGCGGCTTCGCATTTCGTGTCGGGCGCATGGCTCTCCTCCTTGGACTCAATTGAGCACGGACGACTGCCGATACTCTCCTTCAAGTGCTGTTCCAGATAGGAGATAGCTGCTGGAGCTTACCAAGAATGTGGCACCGCAATCCTGCGACAATGCCGCGTCAGTCCGCACCTGGGGAACGCGCCACGATGCCGCGAAACGCCTTTTACGCCCAATCCGGCGGTGTCACCGCCGTCATCAACGCGAGCGCCTGCGGCGTCATCGAGACCGCGCGGCGGCATCCGCAGCGCATTGGCACGGTGTTCGCCGGGCGAAACGGCATCCTGGGGGCGCTGCGCGAAGAGCTGATCGACACCGGCGCGGAGTCCGCCGACGCCATCGCCGCCTTGCGTTGGACGCCCGGCGGCGCGTTCGGCTCCTGCCGCTACAAACTCGCCTCCTTGGAAGCCAACGCCCGCGAATACGAACGCCTGATCGACGTGTTCCGCGCCCACGACATCGGCTATTTCTTCTACAACGGCGGCGGCGATTCGCAGGACACCGCGCACAAGGTCTCGCAGATTGGCGAGCGGCTTGGCTACCCCGTCGTCTGCGTTGGCGTCCCCAAGACGGTGGACAACGACCTGCCTTGCACGGACACCTGCCCCGGCTTCGGCTCCGTGGCCAAATACGTGGCGGTCTCGGTGCGCGAGACGGCGTTGGACGTGGCGTCCATGTGCGCGACCTCCACGCGCGTGTTCATCTTGGAGGTGATGGGCCGCCACGCGGGCTGGATCGCCGCCGCCGGCGCGCTCGCGCAGCGCACTGCGGAAGACGCGCCGCACGTCATCGTGCTGCCGGAGGCGCCGTTCGAAGCCGACGCCTTCTTGGAAAAGACCCGCGCCACCGTGCGGCTGGGTGGCTACTGCGTGATCGTGGCGTCCGAAGGGGCGCGCCACGCGGACGGACGCTTCCTCGCCGACGCTGGCGGCACGGACGCCTTCGGCCACGCGCAGCTTGGCGGCGTGGCGCCGGTGTTGGCGGCGCTGGTGCGCGACCGGCTCGGCTACAAGGCGCACTGGGCGGTGGCGGACTACCTGCAACGCGCCGCCCGCCACATCGCCTCGGCCACGGACGTGGAACAGGCGTACGCGGTGGGGCGCCACGCCGTGGAACTGGCGCTGGCCGGGCGCGGCGGCGTGATGGCCACCATCGTGCGCGCGTCCGACGCGCCCTACCGCTGGACGCTCGGCGAAGCGCCGCTTGCCGATGTGGCCAATGTGGAGCGCCACCTGCCGGCGGAGTTCATCCAAAGGGACGGCCTCGGCGTTACCGAGGCGGCGCGGCGCTACTTGGCGCCGCTCATCAACGGCGAAGCGCCGCCGCCATTCGAGAACGGATTGCCGCAGTACGCCACGCTGCGCGGGGCCGCGGTGGCCCAGAAGCTCCCGGCGTTCGACGTCTGAGCAGCACGGCGGGACGCAAGCACACGGGCATCAACGTCGCTTGCGCCCGCCGCGGGCCCCGCGCCCTTCGCGGACGATGATGCTGCGCGAAAAACGATCCGGCCAGGACTTTCGCTCCCGGTCGAACCACATCCAGCAGAAGCCCAAGCCCAGGGCCGCGAAGCTCGCGAGGCCGGCGGCGAAGCGCCGCAACGCCTGCGCCGGCGTCACCCGCGTCTCCGTGCCGAGCGGCGCGGCATCCCCGCCCGGCGGCCGCGGCGCGCAAGACACCAAGCGCAGCCGCCACGCCAACATGCCGAGCGTTTGCCCGCGCTTGCACCAGCAATACGCGAGCAGGGCGTAGAGTTCCAAGAACAGGACGCTCTGCACCCACGCGCCCACCACCGCATCGCCAGTGATCCTGACCAAGGCGACCACGGTAAGCACCCACATTCCCAGCACCACCAAGGCGTCGTAGGCCATCGCCGCCAGCCGGAAGCGCAACGGGGCGATGGCGGCGCGGCGTGTCGTTTCAGCGGACACGCCGAGGCGCGTTGACGCGACGGGCCCCGGCGCCCCGGTGCCGCCCTGCTTGCGTTGCAGGCGGAACTGTCGTATCAATGCGCATTCGGGTCGAGGACGCCGCACGGAGGGGCCGGATGGTCGTCGCCAAGAACCGCGCCGGGCCGCCCAAGGCAGCGGGCCCGGCGAGGCAGCGGGGCGTTTCCTCGGTGGAGTACGCGTTGCTCGCGCTAGGCGTCATCGCGATATTGGGCGTGGTCATCGCGCTGCTCGAAGGTGGCGTCTTGGGGTTGTTGGACCAAGTGTCGGACCGCATCACGGCCGCGATCTCATAGGGGCGCGTTTTCGAGCCATGCCGCATCCGGCGCACCGTGCGCTCACACGATGGCCGCCAAGAGTGACCGTCCAAACGAGCCTGCGCCCAATGACCTGCGCCCAATGAAAGGATAAGCCAATATAGTTGAATAGCGTCGGCCGCAATGTAAGTTTCTTTACTTGAGGGTCAAGGATGGCATCGAAACTGGGTGTGCTGCGGAGCCATGCCAACGTGACGCGCGGCACGCCATCCGGCCCTCGTACACAATCGTACACATATGCTCCGTTGACGCCCCATGCCGCGAACGGCTACGGTAACCCGCCTCTTTCAAGCCCCAAGTCGTGGGCTTGGAAGGCGACGTTGCAGGCTGAATCGGCGGCCTTGCGTGTGCCGTTGCGGAGCGATCCATGAGCGAACATCAGGCGCGGTTCCAAGCGCTGCTGCGCGAGCTGTTTCAGTTCGACAGCGCGGACCTGGATTTCGGCATCTACCGGATCATGAACCACAAGCGCATCGTGATCGAGCGCTACATCGCCGAGGATCTGCCGACGCTGATCGAGGACGAACTCTCCCAGGGGGCGCTGCTGGAACAGGCGCTCGTCGCAGAGCAGCTTGGTCGGGTGCGAGAGGATGTTGTCGAGAAGCTCGGCCCCAAAACCCTCGACAGCGACGGCAACCTCCAGCGGGCCTTCCACGAGACGCCGCTCGGCGAGCGCTACCTCGGCCTGAAGCGCCGCCAAGAGTGGCATGTGGCTCACGGGCCGGACATCGGCGCGGCCCAGGCCACCCTCTACCAGCACCTGTACGGCTTCTTCAGCCGCTACTACGACGACGGCGACGTCGTCCCCAAGCGCCGCTACTCCCGCCGCGAGCGCTACGCCATCCCCTACAACGGCGAGGAGGTGCTTCTGCACTGGGCCAACAAGGACCAGTACTACGTGAAGACCGGCGAGCACTTCCGCGACTATGCCTTCAAGGCCGGCGATGTCACGGTGCGCTTCGCCGTGGTGGATGCCGACGTGGAGCAAGGCAACGTGAAGGGCGAGAAGCGCTACTTCTTTCCGCGCCTTGCCGAGGCCGAATGGCGCAACGAAGCGCGGGAACTGCACATTCCCTTCGAGTTTCGGCCGGCGACGAGCGCCGACAAGGCGAAGAACGGCCAGAACCACCTGCAGGAAGCGTTGATCGCACGGGCGGTGGAGGCCCTGCCAAACCACCTTGACGATGTGCCATTGACGGCCGTCGCCAACGAGCGCCACCGCAACGGCGAGAAGCCGGTGACGCTGTTCGAGTACCACATGCGCCGCTACACCCGGCGCAACACCACGGACTTCTTCATCCACAAGGACTTGAAGGGCTTTCTCAGCCGCGAGTTCGATTTCTACCTGAAGAACGAAGTGCTGAACATCGACGGCGTGGAAACCACCGACCCCATCACCGCCGAAGGCTGGGCGCGGGGCTGGTTCCAGATGCTGCAACTGATGAAGATGGCGGCCGGCCAAGTGATCGACTTCCTCTCCCAAGTGGAAACCTTCCAGAAGACGATCTGGGAGAAGCGCAAGTTCGTGACGGACGCGCAGTACTGCATCTCGCTGCGCGTGATCGATGCCCGCTTCCACGCCGAGATCGCCAAGTGTGAGGCGCAGTGGGAAGAATGGAAGCGCCTCTACGCCATTGACGAAGCGGAGACCACGCTCTTCAACCACGCCAGTTCGGCCAAGAACAAAACCGCCAAGCGCGTCGAGTTCTTGGCCGATCACCCGTCGCTAGTGCTGGACACGGCGCACTTCGACGAGCGCTTCTGCGACGAGCTGCTTGCATCGCTCTCGGAAGCCAACGACCTTGATGAGCTGACCGACGGCGTGCTTGTGCAGTCGGAGAACTTTCAAGCGCTTGGTCTGCTTGGCCAGCGCTATCGCGGCGCCGCCCAGTGCGTCTATCTCGATCCGCCCTACAACACCGATGCGTCGGCCATCCTCTACAAGAACGACTACAAGAATTCGGCCTGGCTGTCCTTGATGGCGGATCGGCTCCCCGCGGCCAAGTCGTGGCTGACGCAAGGCGGCGTGGCGTGCGTCGCCATCGACGACGAGGAAGCATCGCGCCTGCGCCTGCTGATGCAGCAGTTGTTCGAGGTCGAGCTCGGCGTGGTGGCCGTGCGCTCCAATCCTGCCGGGCGCAAGTCCAAGGGCCGGTTTTCGCCGAGCCACGAATACGCATTCTTCTTCGGCGATGAGTCGTCTTCACCTAGCCCGTTGCGTCGCTCCGAAAGTCAGCTTGACCGTTACCCACTTGAGGATGACGACGGCAGGTACGCCTGGAACAACCTCAGGCGACACGGATCAGGAGACAGGCGCGAAGACCGACCGAAGCTCTTCTATCCAATCTACGTCGATCGCGACGACTCGATCCGCGTTCCCGAGCTGCGTTGGGATGACGACGAACAAGGCTACGATGTCATCGAGTCGCCGTCCGAAGCGGAAGTAGCAATCTGGCCGGTAGTAGACGAAGACGGACAACGGGTCGAGAAGCGCTGGCACAGGGGCCCAGAGACCGTTGCGGACTCGCCAGCCGACTACAGGGTTCGGCGAACGGCTGAAGGAATCGAGATCGACTTCAAGATTCGCGCCGACGACCAAGCCACTCCGAGCACTTGGTGGCACGACAGCAAGTACGCCTCGGCGAATCGCGGGCCAAGATCACTCAAGGACCTGTTCGGCGAGAAGAACTTTGACTTCGCCAAGGCCGTACCGCTTGTCGAAGACTGCCTTCGCGCATCTGGCTGTGCCGGGGACGCCACGGTGCTGGACTTCTTCGCGGGTTCGGGCACCACCGCCCACGCGGTGGCGAATCTGAACCGCGAAGACGGCGGGCACCGACGATTCGTGCTCATGGAGATGGGCGAACACTTCAAGGACGTAGTGCTGCCGCGGGTCAAGAAGGTCATGTTCTCGCCGGAATGGAACGCCGGCCGCCCACAAGCGCCAAGCGAGGAAGCAACGGCGCGCGCGCCGCGCATCGTCAAATATCTTCGCTTGGAGAGCTACGAGGACGCCCTCAACAACATCGAGTTCGCCGAGGCTGGCGTGCAGCGGGCGATGGACCTCGAGGACTACGTCATCAAGTACATGCTCGAGTGGGAGACGCGGGACAGCGCCACGCTGCTGAACATCGAGCAGCTCTCGCGTCCCTTCGACTATCGCCTTGCCACCTACGCCAACGGCAACGGTGGTTCGGAACGGGCGGACGTGGCGGAGACGTTCAACTACCTGCTCGGCCTCAAGGTGCGAACGCGCAAGGTGGTCTACGACGACGAGCGCAAGTACCTCGTCTACCGCGGTACGGCGGACGGTCAGGAGGTCGTGGTCATCTGGCGCACCACCGAAGGCTGGGAGCCGGCGGACTACCGCCGCGATCAGCAGTTCATCATTGCCGAGAGGCTCGCCGACGGCGCGGATGCCGTGTACGCCAACGGCATCTGCTTCCTCGACGGCGCGCAGGCGTTGGAGCCGCTCTTCAAGGAGCGGATGTTCGCGCCGCTCTCCTAGCGGGACGCACCATGCCAACGCGCAAACGAGGCCCGGCCGCGGGCAAGGACCTTTCCTACCTTCAACTGGAGAAGCGCTTGGTGCTGCTGGCGTGGCTGAACCAGCAGTTCGGCTTCCAGACCAACGAGGAAGCGCTTGCGGACGCGAAGGAAGCCGCCGAGGGCTTCAACGCGGACGGGCGCAGCCACTTGAGCGTCCGCTTGGAAACGCGCCGGGACGTGCGAGTGGCGCCGGCCGCCCTCGCCCGCTACGACGCCAACATCCGCGACCATCTGCGCGCCATCAACACCCGCCGCGCCGCGCCCATCACGCTGCGCTACTTCCAGCATCTCGCCGTGCTCTACGCGGAAATCTACTTGGACTGGTTCTTCCGCCGCCCGGGCGCCTTGCTGGACCAGCTCAACCGCTTCGAGCTGATCCGCAGCACGGATTCGCGGTTCCGCGATGTGCGCGTGGACTTGGAGTACACGCGAGACGATTTGCGCAAGCTCGCCTTCTGGATCGCCACCGGCGGCGGCAAGACGCTGCTGCTGCACCTCAACTACCACCAGTTCCTGCGCGGCAACGCCGCCCACGGCAAGCCGCTGGACAGCATCCTGCTCATAACGCCCAACGAGGGCTTGAGCGAACAGCATTTGGCGGAGATGCGCCTTTCCGGCATCCCCTGCCGCCGCTTCGATCTACGCGAGAGCGGCCTGCACGTCGGCGCGGAAGAACACGCCGTGCGCGTCATCGAAATCACCAAGCTCACGGAGGTGAAGAAAGGCGGCGGCCTCTCCGTTCCCGTGGAGGCGTTCGAGGGCAACAACCTGATCTTCGTGGACGAAGGGCACAAGGGCTCCGGCGGCGAACGCTGGCGGGGCTATCGGGACGCGCTGGCGGAAACCGGCTTCACCTTCGAGTACAGCGCCACCTTCGGCCAGGCCCTCACCGCCGCCCGCAACGAGGAACTCACCCGCGAGTACGCCAAGGCCATCGCCTTCGACTACTCCTACCGCTACTTCCACGGCGACGGCTTCGGCAAGGACTTCAACATCCTGAACTTGAAGGACACCAGCGCACCGTTCCATGTTCTCGGCATGGAAGACAAAGAGGCGGAGAACGCCGAGGAACGCACGGATCGCCTGCTGCTCGGCAATCTGCTCGCCTTCTACGAACAGCAACGGGTGTTCGCCGAACACCAGAACGCCCTGCGCCCCTACCACTTGGAACGCCCGCTGTGGGTGTTCGTCGGCGGCACGGTGAACGCCGTGTACAGCCGCAACCGGCGCAAGCAGAGCGACGTGCTCACCGTGGTGCGCTTTCTGCACCGGGTGCTGAACAACGCCGGCGGCTGGGCGGTGGCGGGTATTCGCCGCTTACTCGATGGCGAAAGCGGCTTGGAACGCCCGGACGGGCGGGACGTGTTCGAGGGCCGGTTCGGTTCGCTGCGCGATTCGGGCCTGTCGCCGCAAGCGCTGTATCGAGACATTCTCAGGGACGTCTTCCACGCGGGCATCAACGACGTGCTGCGCCTCGGCTTCGTGCGCGGGTCGAGCGGCGAGATCGGCTTGAAGGCGAACAACGCCATGCGCTACTTCGGCGTGGTCACCATCGGCGACGCGGGCAGCTTCCGCAAACTGGTGGCCGAAAGAGCGCCGGAGATACTGATGCAGGAGGAGGCGGTGCAGGACGGCCTCTTCGACAGCATCAACACGCCGGACACCACCATCGAAGTGCTGGTGGGCGCCCGCAAGTTCATGGAGGGCTGGAACTCCTGGCGCGTTTCCAGCATGGGGCTGATGAACGTCGGCCGCCGCGAAGGTTCGCAGATCATCCAGCTGTTCGGGCGCGGCGTGCGCTTGCGCGGCTTGCGGCACGGCCTGAAACGCAGCAGTGCCTTGGACGGCAGGCATCCCGAGCACATCGGCCTCTTGGAGACGCTCAACATCTTCGCCATCCGCGCCGACTACATGGCGCAGTTCAAGGACTATCTGCAACGCGAGGACCTGCACACCGAAGGCGTAGTGGAACTGACGCTGCCGATACGCCCGAACCAGGCGTTCCTGCGCCAGGGCCTGTTGGTGCCGCGGGTGCCAGACAACGCCGCCTTCGCGGACGAGGTGGCGACGGCGCTCTCTCCCCTCGCCGGCGCCGAGGTGTTTCTGGATCGGTCGCTGCAAGCGCAGTCCATCGAGAGCGCAAGCGGCGCATTCGCAGACGAAGGCGCACAGGCCGGGCGCAATCGGCGCATTCCGGCCGCCAGTCTCGAATTGGTGGATTGGAACCGCGTCCACTTGGAACTGCTCGCCTACCGTGAACTGCGCGGCTACCCCAATCTCGCCTTCGCCCCGCAAGACATCCGCGCCGTCTTCGAGTCCACAGACCCGCTGTGCTTCGAGCTCGCCGCCGAAGACAACCTTGCGGAACCGAAAACGCTCGCGGACGTCGCCGCGCTCTCGGAAGCGGTAATCGCGCTCGCCAAGAAGTACATGGACCGCTTCTACCGGCTGCGCCAGGAACGCTGGGCCAGCAAGCGCATGCGCTACAGCGAAGTGCGCGACACGGACGCCAACTTCCAGGACTACGTGGTGCGCGTGCCGCGCACGGGGCAGAACGACGGCGATTCGGCGACGGGCAACGCGCGGCTACTCGAGGACATCTTGCAGCTGATCGAAGAAGGCGATCGCATCTACCAACGCGAAACCGCCGAACTGCCGAGCATCCACTTCGACCGCCACCTCTACCAGCCGCTGCTGGTGCAGCGCAGCGCCAAAGTCACGTCCAAGCCGCCAGCGCTGAACGAGAGCGAACGCCGCTTCGTGGAAGACCTGCGCGACTTCTGCCGCCAAGAGAAAGACGGCGTGCTAGCCCAAAAAGAGCTGTTCCTGCTCCGCAACCAAGGCCGCGCCCAAGGCGTGGGCTTCTTCGAACGCCGCGGCTTCTACCCAGACTTCATCCTCTGGCTGAAAGACGCCAACACCCAACGCATCGTCTTCGTCGAACCCCACGGCATGATCCACGCCGGCGCCTACGCCCACGACGACAAGGCCCAGCTGCACGAGACCCTGGGCGAACTGGAACGCGAGATGGCCCGCTCGCGCACGGGCACCCTCAACGTGCGCCTAGACTCCTACATCATCTCCGCCACCCCGTTCGAGGACCTGCAGCCTAAGTACGACGACGGCAGCTGGGACTTGGAGAGCTTCGCAGCACACCACATCCTGTTCCCGGTGCGGGATGGGAACTACGACTACTTGGCGCGGATGCTGGGGGCGGAGCGCGCGACATCTCCCCCCGAGGTCAGAGCGGTTTGAAGATCGTCTGCGCGATCTCCTCGGGCGGGGCCTTTCGCGTGTTTGCCTCGGCGCGCCGCCGGTGTTCCACCAAGCCGTCGCGCAGGTTCCGGTCGCCCACCGTGACGCGATGGGGAATGCCAATGAGGTCCGCATCCGCGAACTTCACCCCGGGGCGCTCGTCGCGGTCGTCCAGCAACACGTCGAAACCGGCCGCCTGCAGATCTTCGTGCAGCCGATCGGCGGCGCGCCGCACTTGCGTGGATTTGACGTTGTTCAGCGCGACGATGTGGACGTCGAACGGCGCCACCGCCGGTGGCCAGACGATGCCGTCGTCGTCGTGGCACTGTTCGACCACCGCCGCCACGGTGCGGGTGACGCCGAAGCCGTAACAGCCCATCAGCGGCGCCACGCCGCGACCGGCACCGTCTTGAATGGAAACGTTCATGGCGCGGGTGTACTTGGTGCCGAGTTTGAAAATGTGGCCAACCTCGATGCCGCGCTTGAGCGCGAGCGGGCCGCTGCCATCGGGGGCGGCATCGCCGGAAAGGACGTTGCGCACGTCCACGGTTTGCGCTTTGTCCACATCGCGCACCCAATTCACGCCGGCGTAGTGCTGTCCGTCCTCGTTGGCCCCGCAAACGAAACTCGCAAGCGCGGCGGCGCTGCCGTCCACGAACACCGGCAAGTCGAGGCCAAGCGGGCCGAGAGAACCGACGCCCACTCCCAAGGCGGCGCGAATCTCCTCTTGCGTGGCGAAGGCGAACGGGCGGCGGACTCCGGGCAGCCGCGCCGCCTTGGCCTCGTTCAGTTGGTGGTCGCCCCGCAGCACGATCGCCGCCAATCCGCCATCGCGCATGCGCACAACGAGCGTTTTCACGCACCGGCGGGAGGGCACGTTTAGCAGCCGTGAAACGCTCTCTATCGTGCCGGCGCCAGGCGTCGGCACCTTGCGCAGCGGCTCGGGCTCGGCGTCGTCGGGCAGTGCGGGCGCGGGCGCTTTCTCCACGTTGGCGGCGTAGTCGCTGGCCGGGCTGAAGGCCAATTCGTCCTCGCCATTGGCGGCAAGCACGTGGAACTCGTGCGAGTCGCCGTCGCCGATGGTGCCCGGATCGGCCTCCACCGCGCGGAACGCCAGGCCGATGCGGTCCAAGATGCTCGCATAGCAGGCGTGCATGGCGGCGTAGGTTTGCTCGAAGGATTCCTCGTCCAAGTGAAAGGAATAGCCGTCCTTCATCGTGAACTCGCGGGCGCGCATCAGACCGAAACGCGGGCGCACCTCATCGCGGAATTTGGTTTGGATGTGGTAGAGGTTGCAGGGGAGCTGCTTGTAGCTGAACACCGTGCGCCGGACGATGTCGGTCACCACCTCCTCCTGCGTGGGGCTCAAGCAGTACTCGCGATCGTGGCGGTCCCGAAGCCGCAGCATTTCCGGCCCCATCACGTCCCACCGGCCGCTTTCCCGCCACAGCTCGGCGGGTTGCACCACCGGCATGAGCAATTCCTGAGCGCCGACGCGGTCGAGTTCCTCGCGCACGATGCGCTCCACCTTGCGCAGCACACGCAAACCGAGGGGCAACCAGCTGTAGGAACCACTCGCCAAACGGCGGATGAAGCCGCCGCGCACCAGCAGAACGTGGCTGGCGGCATCCGCGTCCGCTGGCGCCTCGCGCAACGTGGGAACAAGCAGTTGGCTGAATCGCATGGCGCAAATCGACGACAACGCCGCCACAACGTGGGCGCAACCGCTTCCTATCGCGTCCGCCCGCGGACGGCGCCTCGCGTCCGGACCGCGACTGGCCGTTGGCGGGGCGATTCCTCGCTAAAGCACCATTTCCTTCATGCGTTTGAGCGGCGTGATGCGCACGCGGTTCTCCGCCGGCTTGGCGGGAATCTCGATTTGCTCGCCGGTCTTCGGGTTGCGACCCATGCGCTTCTTGGTGGCGGGCCTCTTGACCGAGCGGATCTTGAGCAGGCCCGGCAACGAGAACTCGCCCACCGCCCGCTTTTTGATGTGGCGGTTGATCACGAGCTCCAACGAGTCCAACACGCCCTCCACCTGTGCCCGGGTGAGGCCGGTTTCGCCCGCGATGTGCGAGAGGACGGCGGCTTTGGACATCTTTGCTCGGATGGCGGTGGCCTTGGGAGCGGCCGCGGCGGCCTGCGACTTGGCTTTGGGAGCGGCTTTTCGCGCCATGGGAAGTTTCCTTAACGTTGCGTTGAGTTGCCGAACGACACCGAGCACCCCCGCGCACCGTGCCGCCGACGCAAAAATAGCCCAAACCTTGGCGAATGCCAAGAAAAAGTTGCGGGTTGCCGCAGGTTCGGGACGACGGGCGCGCGGCCGCCGCCGGGCGGGCGCCGTCGGCTCACTCGCGGCAGGTCGGTTGCGGGTAGCATCCGGCGGCGCGCCACTCGCGGAAGGCCGTGAAAAACCGAGACTTCACGCTGGCCTTCACCAACGCTTTGACGCCGGCCAAACCGGCCGGCACAGACCACACGGTGCGCCCGGCCACGTCGGGGGGCGCGTCCACGCCGACGCCTAGGGCGGGCAAGTACCGCACCGCGAACTCGCGCGCCGCGGCCGCGTCCGCCCAGCGCGTGGCCCAGAACCACCCGCTTTCGCCGCCGCAGCGCAGATACCACTGCCGGTCGCCGCGCCACGCCCGCACAATGGCCGGCGGCACATCCGCCGGCGCCGTCGAACCGAGCGCGCGCAACCGCGTCCACAATCCCAGCGCGCCAACGACGTCGCTTGCCAAGACCTCGCAACCGGATTCCGCCAAGGCGGCCGGCGGCAGGTGGAGAAACTCCACCGCGCTGTCGAACTCCGGATCGAGCAACGCCAGCGTGGAAAGCGGCGCCGCCGCGGCCAGCTGCCGCACCCCTTGCGCACCGTCGGCTCGCAGCGCCGCGGCGGCCGATCCGGCGGCGCGCAGATGCAACTCCCGTTGCGGCGCGCTGCCGCTCCCCCGCGCCCCGGCCGCGAGCGCGGGGCGCAACTGCGCCCGATACTCCGCGCCGCTCGCGCACAGCGGCAGCAAGCGCCAGTGCTCGTCTTCGGCGAGCGCCGCCAAGTGGCGCAAACCGAAACTGGCCGCTCGGCAGGCGGCCAGAACGTCGGCGTTTCGACGCGCGTTCAAGGCGCAAAACACCGCAAGCCCCCCGGCGTCCCGCAACGCGAACGCAAGCGTTTCGCCTTGCAACTCGCGCGCTCTAGCGCGCGCTTGCCGGACGCGGTCAAGCCACGCGCGGAACGCCGCCGGCGGCGGCGCGGCGGCGGCGCATGCGAACTTCTCGCGCGCTCGCCGCGCGCCGACAACGAAATCCGCTTCCCTGTGGCAGTCGTCCGGGAAGCAATCGGCGGCGATCCAATCCGCGTAGCGCTCGAAAGTCCGCACCGGTGTGTGGAAGAGCGCGTCCGCCGCGGCCGCAAGAGCCGGCGTGGCAACGAGCGCGGTGGACGCGCGCGCCACCGCCCGCGCCGGCGCGCCGAGCACGTCGCCGTGTCGAGCGGCGGCCGCCGCCACAGCGTTGAAACGGCGAGCGAACGCCATCGCCGCCGCGGGGGTGCGCCAGCGCGTCAACCACGCCAGCTCGTCGTTTCGCTCGCCCGCGCACGCCACATGAGCAAACCGATCGCCGGACCACTGGGTGAGAAACTCCGGCAACTCCGCCTCGGTCGCCGCCCCTTCGTGTTGCGCCAACAGACCCCAAATCCCCACCACGCCGACCGTGTTGGTCAGGCCGGCGCTGCATTTTTTGTTCCCGACGCGCCGCGCCAAACCCTTTGGTAACGCGATGAAGTCCACCGGCCCGGCGCTCTCCGGCCGCAACGCCGCCAGCGCGGACAAGGGCGGGTCGAGGAGCAGGGCGTTCACTTCCCGCGTGTCCCCCGCCAACAACCTCGCGAGGACGAGGCCCGGCCCGAACACATGCGGGAAGCTCTCCATGGCGGTGATCGCTTGCGGAGTCCACCGCCACCAGTCGCGGTACACGCGCGCGGTGATTGCCGGATCCGCGCTGCACAGGTGCCGCCGCCGTTGCGCGTCGAACGACCACCCAACCAAGTGCGCGTCGCCCTCCACCACGGCGTCCACGGCGGCGCTGAGGTCGCGGTTGAACCAAAGGTGCGGCGCGTTCAACGTGGGAAAGTTCTGGTACTGCAGCGCATGCACCACTTCGTGCGCGACGGTGGCGCGGGTTTGCGCGTCGTTCTTCGGGTCGCGCACATAGAGGGTTGCGCGCGCGTGGCTGTAGAGGCCGCGCGGAGCGTCGAAGCGCGCGCCGCCGGGCGCGTCTCGCGCCGGAGACGGGGCGCAGTACACGCCAACGGCGCACCAACCGGCGCGCCAGGTTTCGGCGTGCTCTCCGCTCCAAGCAACACTGCCGACGCCGGCCGTGTAGCCCCCTCCGTATTCCGCCATCGAGCGCACGCGCACCGGCCACTTCAAGGTGAGTTGCCGAACGGCGCAGCTGGCGGCCATCGCCCGCATGGCGGCCGCGGTCCAATCCGCCTCGGCCGCGGCGTCGCCCGCGGCGGGCGCCGGAGCGCCGGCGCCGAGGGCCACATGGCCGGCGAGCAACGCGCCCGCCGGCGCGCCGACGCGCTTCAACCGGCCGGCTGCGGCCGCGCTCGTTCGATGTCGCCGACGCGGTCGTATACGCATTGCCCGTTCGCCACGAACGGCACCGCTTGGCCCCACAACGCGCCGTTCGAGGCGCGAATGGGCTCGCCGCTGTATTGCGCGAGGTACGCGCGCCGCGGGCGGGCGGTGGTGTTCGCGCCGCTGCGATGCAACGTGGTGCTGGAAAACACCGCAACGCTGCCCGCCGGCACCTCCACCAACACGCCCGGATCGTCGCCCTCGTAGCCCACCAGATCGTTGCTGCGCGGCTCTTGGCGATGGGGAAGCACAACCCCCGGGCCGGCAACGCGACCGTGCGGCAACACGGCGATCGTGCCGTTGGCGCGCGTCATGTCGTCCAACGCGCACCAGCAGGTGAGATACGGAGCGTGGGTGTTGCCCGGGTCGCGGAAGTTCACGTAGCCGGAGTCCTGATGCCACGCGAACCGCATGCCCCGCTCGGCGCTCTTCACCACCCATTGCTCGTTGAACAGGAACACCGTTTGGCCCAGAAACGCCGTCGTGATGGCGCGCATCAGGTCGCCAAAAACGAAGTCCGGCATGCGCGCGCTGCGCCGGTAGCGATTGGCGATGAAGTAGCGCCGGCCCCGATGGGTGATGCCCCGCGCGTCGCTGCCCCGCATGGCGAGCTCGCGGTCCACCTGCGCTACGAAGCGGGCGCATTCCTCGCGCAGCATGGCGAGCGAAGCGTGGTCGATGACCGACTCCAAAACGGCAAAGCCGTTGCGGCGGAAAGCGACGCGCGCGGCGGCGGCGACGACGAGCGGTGCGGTGCGCGACACGGGCGATTCCACGCGGCTGGCTGAAGTCACACCGACAGACTCGCAAATTGGCGAAAAACACGCAACTGTTGTGTGGTTCGCGCCACCGCCATGCGGCCCGGCGACCGCGTTCGGGCGGTGACCCCGCCGCGTGGCCGTCGCAGTTCGTGTCCAACGCGGGCGCGCGCCGCCGTGGCGAACAGACATGTCGCACGCCCCGGCCGTTGCGGCGTACACTGCCCTCATGCGCAAAGTGCTTGTGGTGGACGACGATTCGCACATCCGCAACGTCATCTGTTTCGCGCTGCGGCGGGAGGGCTTCGTGGTTGTGGAGGCGCGCGACGGCAACGCCGCGCTGCTCGCGTTCGAGCGCGAGGCGCCGGACCTGCTGATCCTCGACATCATGATGCCGGGGCCGGACGGCTTGGAGGTTTGCCAGTCGATACGCGCCGGCGGACGCGGCGCGGCGGCGCAAAGGAACGTTCCCATTCTGTTCCTGTCGGCCAAAGACGCGGAACCGGACCGCATCGTCGGCTTGGAGGTCGGCGGCGACGACTACATCGTCAAACCGTTCAGCCCTCGGGAGCTGGTGGCCCGGGTCAAGGCGTTCTTTCGCCGCGCCGAGGCGCTCGCCGATCCCGCGCAGCGGGAAATCGCCGCCGGGCCGTTGCGGATGCACATCGATGCGTGGCAGGCGACTTTGCACGGCCGGCCGTTGGAACTGACGCGCACGGAGTTCCGGTTGTTGACGACGCTCGCCCAACACCAGGGCAAGGTGCTGAACCGCGAATCGTTGATGAACGGCACCTACCCCGGCCACCGCATCGTCAGCGATCGGACCATCGACAGCCACCTGCGCAGGTTGCGCGGCAAGCTGCGCGACGGCGGCGCGGACCTCATCGAGACCGTTCACGGCGTGGGATTCCGCTTGATCATCGAGCCGAACAAGGGCGGGGAATCACCGGGCGGCTGAACGCCGCGTGTGCGGGCGCAGCGCTTCCTCGGCGGTCAGTAGCCGAGCATCTTGTCGACCACGCCTTCCAGCGGCTCGCCGCGGCGGAAACGCTCCAGATTGGCCACGAACCGGCGCAGATTGCGTTCTGCGCGGAATTGGCTCGCGCCCGCGGTGTGCGGCGTCATCACCACTTGCGGCAACGTCCACAGACGGCTCGTCGCCGGCAGCGGCTCGCGCAGCGCGACGTCCAGCGCCGCGCCTTGGATGCGACCCGCCTCCAACGCCTCGATCAAGGCGTCCTCCACGATCACCTCGCCGCGGGTGACGTTCACGAGGATGGCGCTGCGTTTCATCTTGCGCAGCGCCGCGCCATCGAACTTGCCCCGGGTCTCGGCAGTGAGCGGACAGCAGACGCACAGCACGTCCGCACAGGCAAGCAGCGCGTCGAACGCATCGGCGCGCCACACGTCGGCCACCTCGGGCGAGGGCGGCACGGGATCGCGGTCGAGCGCCACCACCCTCATGCCGAATGCCGCCGCCCGCCGCGCCACCGCCCGCCCGGTGCCACCGAACCCGAACACGCCCATGGTGAGGCCGCCGAGCTCGAACGCAAGTGCCCGCATGGCCTCCCGGTGGCGCCACGCTTGCGCGCCGAGGCGCACCGCGGTGGCGAGCTGGCGGGTGAGCGTCAACAGCAAGCCGAAAGCGTGGTCGGCGAGGTGTTCGCCCACCAGTCCCTTCTCGCTTGTGAGCACCACATCGCCACGCCGGAACTCGTCGTAGAGGAAGGCGTCCACGCCCGAGGCGATGGCATGCACCCAGCGCAGTCGCGTCGCGGCCAAGTACATCGGCCGCGGCACGAAGCCGAGCACCACGTCCGCGTCCACCACTTCGTCGAACGCCTCGGCCGCGTCCGCCACCACCAGGTCCGCGCCGCCACCGGCGGCGCGGATGCGCGCTCGGGCGGCCTCGTCCACAACCGGCAGCGTGAGGCCGGGAACCGCGACGATCTTCATCCCAAGCCTTCTTGCGCGGGGAGGGCCTTCACGAACCTGTCAAGCCTTGCGCCCCGCGCCGTCGCTCGACTGTCCACGCGGCCGGCCCGGCGCGCGGCCTCGGTTGCTCCGGCTTCCACAACGGCGTAGCTTAGCAGCCCTCCCGAAGACGACATCGGTTGACACCATGCGCAACGGCTTTCGCGTGCTCGACACGGACGCGCATCAGATGGAACCGCCCGCGATCTGGACCGAATACATGGACCCCGCTTTCCGCCACCGAGCGCCGCGCTTGGGCGATGTCGGCGGCGGCCGCACCGGCATGTGCGTGGAAGGCGAGCCGATCACCAAGCAAGACGGCAACTACCCCATGCACTCCGAAGCGTTCCACGAAGCCGCCGCGAACGGCATGCGCAAGCACGCCCGCACTCGCGCCGAGGGATTTCGGCCGGCGGCGCGCATCCGCGACATGGATGCCCACGGGGTGGACGCGCAAGTGCTCTACCCCACCGTCGGCGGGCAGATCCTCGGCCGCGAGTTCCAAGATGCGGAGCTTCTCGCCGCAACCTGCCGCGCCTACAACGACTGGAGCTTGGCGTATTGTGCGCACGCCCCGGCGCGGCTCCGCATGGCGGCCATGCTGCCGTTGCAAGCGCCCGCGCTCGCCATTGAAGAGGCGCGGCGCGCGCAGGCGCAAGGCGCGGCCGCGTTCTACGTGCGGCCCAATCCCGTGCGCCGGCGCAACCTCCATCACAAGGCGAACGAGCCCCTTTGGACCGCGCTGGAGGAACTTGGCCTGCCGGTGTGTTTGCACGACTCCGGTTCGCCGTATTTGCCGTCGTTCGGCGAGCGCATGGAAACCCACACCGCCGGCCACATCCTCGCGCACCCCTTCGAGGCGATGGCGGCGATGACGAGCCTCATCTGGTTCGGCGTGATCGAACGCCATCCGTTGTTGCGCATCGTGCATGTGGAGGCGGACGCTGGTTGGCTGCCGTACTGGCTGCAGCGCATGGAGCAGCATTGGGAGTTCTCCGGCAACGCCGAGCATCCGCAGCTCAAACGGCGACCCACGGAGTACTTCAAGTCCAAACTCCTCGTGGCGTGCCGAGGCGACGAGCGCACCTTGCCGGCGGTGTGCGAGTTGGTGGGCGACGACTACGTCGCCTTCAACACGGACTATCCCCACCCGGACGGCACTTGGCCGACGGGTCTCGCGGACTTGGAACGCCAACCGCTGCCGGAGTCCAGCATCCGCAAGATCTTCTGGCACAACGCGGCGCCACTGTTCGGCTTGGCGTGAACGCGGTCGTGGAACCTGGCGCAAGCCAAGGCGCGCTTTCGCCGAACCCGCTGGCGGCGAGCGCCAACCGTTGTTTCGTTTGCGGGCCGGGGAACAGCGCCGGCCTGCATGTTCGCTTCCGACTCGACGGCGGCGTCTGCCGCGCCGAGTTCACGCCGCAGGATACCCACGTTGGCTACGATGGCGTCACCCACGGGGGCATTCTGTTCAGTTTGCTGGACGACGTGATGGCGAACACGATTTTTCTCGGCGGCGAACGTTGCTTCACGGCGCGGGCGGAGGTGCGCTACCGCGCGCCGCTGCCGGTGGGAACGCCGGTGCGCCTCGAGGGCAGGTTGCGGCGCCGCAAAGGAAGGTTGGCGGTGTGCGAGGGCAAGGTCTTGCGCCACGCGGATGGCCGCGTGGTCGCCGAAGCGACCGGCAGCTTCCTCATCGAAGGACGAGAGGACCGGCCCGTTGACGAGTGAGGACCCAACGCCGAAGCCCACTCCCACCGTGCTCATCGTCTTGGACGGCTGGGGCGTGCGCGAAGAGACCCGCCACAACGCCATCCACGCCGCCCGCACGCCGCATTGGGACGCGCTGTGGCAGGCCCCCTCCTCCACCGTGCTCGACGCGTCCGGCGGGCGCGTCGGCCTGCCGCCGGGACAGATGGGCAATTCCGAGGTGGGGCATATGAACATCGGCGCCGGACGGGTGGTGCATCAAGACCTCACGCGCATCGACCGCGCCGTCGCCTTCGGCGCGCTCGCCGACAACGCCGCCCTGCGCGAGGCGATCGACGCCGGCGCGCGGGGCGGCGCGGCGCTGCATGTGCTTGGCCTGCTTTCCCCCGGCGGCGTACACAGCCACGAAGACCAGATCGCCGCCCTTGTCGCCGCGTCCCGCCAGCGCGGGTGCGGCAAAGTGTTCCTGCATGCCTTTCTCGACGGCCGGGACACGCCGCCGAAGAGCGCGGCCGGATCGTTGCGGCGCTTCGAGGAGCGGTTTCCGGGCGCCGTCGCCTCCATCACCGGGCGCTACTACGCCATGGATCGGGACGCGCGCTGGGAACGCACCGAACGCGCTTGGCGCTTGCTCGTCCAAGGCGAGACGCCGTTGCGCTTCCCCACCCCGCTGGCGGCGCTGCGGGCGGCCTACGAGCGCGGGGAGACCGACGAGTTCGTGCAGCCGAGCGCCATTCAACCGGCCGGCGCGCCGGCGCCGGTGATCGGCGATGGCGACGCCGTGGTGTTCATGAACTTCCGCGCCGACCGTGCGCGGCAGATCTGCCGGGCGTTCCTCGAACCCGATTTCGATGGCTTTGCGCGCCCGGCGCGGCCGAACTTGGCGGAGTTCGTGACGCTCACCCGCTACGCGGACGATCTGCCCGCGCAAGTGGCGTTCGCGCCGGAGCGCGTCGACGACAGTTTGGGCGAAGTGCTCGCCAAGCGCGGCATGCGGCAATTGCGCCTGGCGGAAACGGAGAAGTACGCCCACGTGACGTACTTTTTCTCCGGCCGCCGCGAAACGCCGTTCGCCGGCGAAGACCGCGTGTTGGTGCCGTCGCCCAACGTCGCCACCTACGACCTGGCCCCCGAGATGAGCGCGCGCGAAGTCACCGACGCGCTCGTGGACGCCATCGCCGGCGGCAACCACGACTTCGTCCTGTGCAACTACGCCGGCGGCGACATGGTGGGGCACACCGGCGACTTCGCCGCCACGGTGCGCGCCGCGGAGGCGATCGACGCGGGCCTCGGGCGCGTGCGCGACGCGCTCCGCCGCCGGGGCGGCCAAGCCTTGATCACCGCGGACCACGGCAACGCCGAGCGCATGCGCGACGAGACGTCGAACCAGCCGCACACCGCGCACACGTCGTCGCTGGTGCCCTTGGCGTACGCCGGCCCTCGACGTGTGCGTTTCGCGAGCGGCGGCGCGCTGGCCGACGTGGCGCCCACGCTGCTCGCCTTGATGGGCATTGACGCGCCGCCGGCAATGACCGGACGTTCGCTCGTTGCGGCGGCGTCCGCGCGCCAAGCGCTGCCGATTGGCGCGGCCGTCTAAAGGTATCGGCTAAGTGGAACTTCACAAACGCGCCGGGTTTGCACAGCAAACTCCAACGCGCCCCGCAGGGTGCGCATTGGTGGTGGGGCGAATCCTCCTCGCGCTGGCCCTTGGATCGACATCCGTCGGTGCGGCCGCGCAGAGCGCCGAACGCGATCTGGAAGCGGCCACGAAACGCTTGAACGCCTTGGACAGCTGGATCGACGACGCCGGCAAGCGGTTGGCCGCCGCGCAGCGGCGGCTCGCCGGCGCCGACCGCCGCATCGCCAAGTCCGAACAGGCGATCGCCGATCTGGACGCGCGCATCCGCCAATTGAACCAGCAGCGCGAAGAACAAGCCAGCCGTCTCGCCGAGCACCTGCGCACCGCGTGGCGAATGTCCGCGCGGGATGTCCTCAAGCTGCTCCTCAACGACGACGATCCGGTCGCGGTGGAACGCATGGCGCGCTACCAAGGCTACCTGGCGGACGCCCGCGCGCGCGCCCTCCGGGCGCTGCAAGACACCGCGGCCGCGGCAATCGGACACCGCGCCGAGCGCGCGCGGGCGCAAGAAACCCAGCTCGCGCAACGAGCCGACCGCCGACGCTCGGCGGCCAACCTGCGCAAAGAGCTGGCGAACAAAGGCCGCGAGCGGGAGCGCCTTGCCGCGGACCAACAGCGCCTGCGGCAATTGATCGTGGAATTGGGGCAACGCGCGGCACGGTCCAGCCGGCCGCAGCCGGCGGTGGCGCTCGCCGCGGACGGCTTGGCGTGGCCGGTGCAAGGCCGCCTCAAACACCGTTTCGGACAGGCCCGCGCCGGCGGCCGCATGCGTTGGCAAGGCATTCACATTCAAGCAACGCTCGGCGCCCAAGTGCGTTCGGTGTCCGGCGGCGAGATCGTCTTCGCCGATTGGCTGCGCGGTTTCGGCATGTTGATCATCGTCGACCACGGCGGCGGGCGCATGTCGCTTTACGGTCACGCGGACGCCTTGTTCAAGCGCGTCGGCGAGCGCGTGGAAGCGGGCGAGGTGATCGCCTCGGCGGGGCGCAGCGGCGGCCAAGACGAAGCCGGCCTCTACTTGGAGGTGCGGCAGGACGGCGAGCCCGTGGACCCGCTGCGCTGGCTGCGCCCGAGCGGCTGAAAGCCGCGGGCCGGTCGCTCTCCGCTGCCCGTGACACCGTCGCGGGTCGTCGCGCGGATTGGACATCGGAGCGCGATGTCCTCGGGGAATGAAGGTTTCCTGAAATTCGTACGCGACTTCGAGCAAATCTCCTACATACAGGCGCTTTCGAGCCTGAAACACTGTCCGCCAAGCCCGTGCCCGACAGCGTGGGAAATCAACAAAGGCACGGCCCCCAGCCGTGAAGGACTATGCTACTTTCGCCACCGGCGCGGCGACGGACCGCGCCCGCCAGCCACCACGGAGAACCGCCACATGCCAACGCCCCCGCCGGCCGCGGCCGCCACCGCCGCCTCGAACGTCCGCCCCGCCCCCGCGGACGACGTGTTCTACCCCTGCTCGGACGGTAAGCCGATGGCCGACAACATGTGGCAGGCGCGGGCCATCCTGAACGCCGTCGGAGACCTCGAGGCAACGCATCCGCGGGCGCTGGTGGCGGCGGACATCCTGATGTACCCCGAACGCGGGAACAAGGACAACAAGATCGCGCCGGACGTGCTGGTGGCGCTCGGACTGGGAACGCACAACCGCTCGAGCTATTTCGTCTGGGCGGAGGGCAAGCCGCCGGACTGGGTGCTGGAGGTGGCGTCGCCCGGCACGCAGGCGGATGACCGGGGCGTCAAGCGGTGCCGCTACGCGGAGATCGGCGTGCCGGAGTACTGGATGTTCGACCCGAAGGGCGATGTGTACCCGCCCGGCACGCCGCGCCTGCAAGGGCTTGAGCTGGTGGCCGGCGAGTACCGCGCGCTGCCGCCGCGGATCGCGGAGGGCGGACGGACGATTCGCAGCGGGGTGCTGGGCTTGGACATCCGCGTGGAGGGCGAGCTGCTTCGCTTCCGCGACCCGGCGACGGGCAGGGACATTCCGCATCGGGCCGAGGTCGTGGCGGCCGCCGAACGGGTCAAAGCGGCTGCCGAACAGGCCAAAGCGGCCGCCGAACAGGCGAAAGCGGCCGCCAGACGCGCGGAAGCCCAAGCCAAGCGGGAGGCCGCGCAGCGCAAGGCCGCCGAAGCCAAGGCGGAACGCGAAGCGGCACGCGCGCTCAGGGAGGCGTCCGCCCGCTCGTCCGCCGAGGCGCGCGTTGCGCAGTTGGAGGCCGCGCTGCGGCGTTCGCGGACCAGCCAGCCGTGAGCGGTCGCTGACCTGCGATCTGTCGCACGCCACGGGGAGTCCGGAATGTCCCTGGGGCCGCGGTTGAAACACCCCCAAACCGCCTCGCGCTTTCGGCGTCGGTTGGCTTACCTGCCGTAAAGAAAGAACCGCACGCGACATCGGGCGATTCTCCTACATACAGACGCTTTCGAGCCTGAAACACTGTCCGCCGAGCCCGTGCCCGACGCATGGGAAATCGACAAAGGCACGGCCCCCGGCCGTGAAGGACTATGCTACTTTCGCCACCGGCGCGGCGACGAACCGCGCCAGCAAACCACCACGGAGAACCGCCACATGCCAACGCCCCCGCCGGCCGCGGCCGCCACAGCCGCCTCCAACGTCCCCGCCGCCCCCGCGGACGACGTGTACTACCCCTGCTCGGACGGTAAGCCGATGGCCGACAACATGTGGCAGGCGGACGCCATCATGCACGCCACCGGCGACCTCCGGGAGGCGCTCCCGACGGCGCTGGTGGCGGCGGACATCCTGATGTATCCGGAGGAGGGGAACAACAGGAACTTCATCGCGCCGGACGTGCTGGTGGGGCTTGGATTGGGAACGCGCAACCGCTCGAGCTATTTCGTCTGGGTGGAGGGCAAGCCGCCGGACTGGGTGCTGGAGGTGGCGTCGCCCAGCACACAGAAGAAGGATCGGGACCGCAAGCGGTGCCGCTACGCGGCGATCGGCGTGCCGGAGTACTGGATGTTCGACCCGAAAGGCGGCGTTTACCCACCCGGCACGCCGCGGCTGCAGGGGCTCAAGCTGGCGGACGGCGAGTACCTGCCGCTACCACCGCGGCTCGCGGATGGCGGGCCGATGATCCGCAGCGAGGCGCTGGGCTTGGACGTGCGCGTGGACGGCGAGCTGCTCCGCTTCCGCGACGCGGCGACGGGCCGGGACGTCCCGCATCGGCCCGAGGTCCAAGCGGCTGCCGAACGGGAAGCCGCCGCCCGCTCGGCCGCCGAGGCGCGCGTCGCGCAATTGGAGGCTGCGCTGCGACGTTCACGGGTTCGTCATCCGTGAATGGTCGTCGCTGAGCTGCGATTTGTCGCAGCCCGTAGTCGCCCGTGGGCCCGCTATCCCCGTTGTTTCCCAGCATCTGCGTGCTTTGCCGCCGGCGCTCCCGGCGCGACATCGACCTGTGCGAGGAGTGCGAGAGCGCCTTCGAGCCGAACAAGCGCGCCTGTCCCCGCTGCGCGGAACCGGCGCCCGCCGCCTCCGGCGATGCGCTCGGAGTCTGCGGCCGTTGCCTCGCCGCGCCGCCGCCGTGGACGAAGACGGTGGCGCCTTTCGCGTATTCCCGCCCCTTGGCCGCCGTGGTCGAAGGCTTGAAATCCGGCAACGGCTTGATGCAGGCGCGCATCCTCGGCACATTGTTGGCCGCCGCCGTCGCTGCCCGCTACCGCGACGATGCGTTGCCGGCGGCCGTGGTGGCGATGCCGCTCACGCGTCGGCGGCTGCGGCAGCGCGGCTTCAACCAAGCCGATCTGTTGGCTCGCGTGACCGCTCGCGAACTCGGCCTGCGCCGCCTGCGCGGCCACTTGACGCGGGTGCGGAACGCGCCGCCGCAGCGCTCGCTGGCGCGCGCCGAGCGGCTGCGGAACGTGCGCGGCGCCTTCGCCGCGCGCCGCCCGCTGCCGGCGCGGCGCTTGGCGTTGATTGACGACGTGACCACCACCGGCGCCACCGTGCGCGCCGCCGCCCAAGCGTTGTTGAAAGCCGGCGCGGAGGAAGTGCATGTGTGGGTGGCGGCGAAGACGCCAACGGATCGGGCAATGTTGCAGTAGGAGAGCCGGAGACATGGATTTTGGCGTTGTGCTGCAAACGGACCCGCCGGCGTCCGGCGTGGTGGATTTGTTCCGGCAGGCCGAAGCGCTCGGCTTCAACCACGCATGGACGTTCGATTCGCACGTGCTGTGGCAGGAGCCGTTCGTGATCTACCCGCAAGTGTTGGCGGCCACCCGCGGCATGATGGTTGGCCCGATGGTGACGAACCCCGGCACCCGCGATTGGACGGTGACGGCGTCCATGTTCGCGACGCTGAACGAGCGGTTCGGCCCGCGCACGGTGTGCGGCATCGGCCGCGGCGATTCGGCGCTGCGCTGCCTCGGCCGCAAGCCCTGCTCGCTTGCCGCGCTCGGCGCCGCGATGGGCGTCATAAAGGACCTCGCCGAAGGGCGCGAGGCGACGTACCGGGGCAGAGCGCTGCGGCTGCCGTGGTGCCGCGGCGGGCGCCTCGACATCTGGATGGCCGCCTACGGCCCGAGGGCGCTGGCGCTCTGCGGGGAACGCGCCGACGGCTTCATCCTGCAGTTGGCCGATTTGGACATCGCGGCGTGGACGATCGGCGCCGTGCGCGCCGCCGCGGCCGCCGCCGGCCGCAACCCGGACGACGTGGCCATTTGCGCGGCGGCGCCCGCCTACGTCGGCGACGATCTGCCTCGCCAGCGCGACCAAGTGCGTTGGTTCGGGGGCATGGTGGGCAACCACGTCGCGGATCTGGTGGCCCGCTACGGCGGCGACGGCGCCGCCGTGCCCAAGGCGCTAACCGACTACATCGCCGGCCGCCAAGGCTACGACTACGCGGCGCATGGCCGTGCCGACAATCCGCACGCGGCGTTCGTGCCGGACGCGATCGTGGACCGGTTCTGCGTTCTCGGCCCGATCGCGGCGCATATCGAGCGTCTTCGGCGGCTCGCTGAACTGGGCGTGGACCAGTTCGCCCTGTACCTCATGCACGACCAGCCGCTAACCACGCTGCGCGCCTACGGCGACGCCGTGATACCGGTGTTTTCCCAACCCGGTCCGCATCCCGGCGCGGCCACCCAAGGAGGCTAGAATAGCCGCCGATGTCCAACATGCCCGCCGAACTCGACGCCTCCGGCCTGCAGTGCCCCATGCCGCTGCTCAAGGCCAAGCGGGCGCTCAACGCCTTGGCCGGCGGGGAAAGGCTGCGCGTGGTGGCCACCGACCCAGGCTCGGTGCGGGATTTCGAAGTGTTCTGTGCGCAAAGCGGCCACGAGCTCCTCGAGTCCCGGCAAGAAGGCGGGCGCTACCATTACTTGCTTGAGAAGAAACGTTAGCGGCGGGGGCGTTGCCTTCAAGCCAATGGCCACGCAACGACCTTGCATTTCAGCGGATGAAGTTCGTCAACGTCATCAGCGGTTGGATAAACCGCTACTTTTCCAACGAGCAGGCGATCTACCTCGTGGTGTTCATCGCCGCGGTCTTCGTCGTGCTCCTCACGCTCGGCACGGTTCTTGCGCCGCTGCTCACGGCGCTGGTGTTCGCTTTTTTGTTGCACGGCGTGGTGGACCGGCTGGTCGCTTGGCGCATGCCGCGCCTCGTTGCCGTTGTGCTTGTCGAGATCGTGTTCCTCGGCGCCTTGGTCGCGCTTCTGGTGGGTGTCCTGCCGCTCGCCTGGCGTCAACTCGGCGAGCTGGTCAAGGCGGTGCCGCCGTTGCTTGGAAGGTTGCGCGACTTGGCGACGGAACTCTCCACGCGCTATCCGGACTTCGTCTCGGAGACCGCGGTGAACGACGCGCTGAAAGCCCTCAGCGCGCAGTTCACCGAAGGCGGCGGCGCGCTCGCCCAGAGTGTCGTCGGTCAATTGCCGAATGTGCTTGGGCTGCTCATCTTTCTTGTTCTCGTGCCGCTGGCGTTGTTCTTCTTCTTGAAGGATCGGAAGCCGATGGTGGACGCGTTCGCGGCGCTCTTGCCGCGCGAGCGCGGAATGCTGGAGGACATCGGCGCCATGATGGGCGTGCAGATCGGCAACTACGTGCGTGGCAAGTTCGTCGAGATACTCATCGTGGGCGTGGCGAGCTATGTCACGTTTACGCTGTTCGGCCTCAACTACGCGGCGTTGCTTGGGTTGCTGGTGGGCTTGTCCGTGTTGATTCCCTTCGTCGGGGCGGCCGCGGTCACGCTGCCGGTGGCCGCGGTGGCGTTCCTGCAGTTCGGCTGGACGCTCGACTTCCTGGCCGTGATGGCGGCCTACGCGGTGATCCAAGCGCTCGATGGCAACGTGCTGGTGCCGCTGTTGTTCTCCAAGGCGGTCAACTTGCACCCGATCTCCATCATCGCCTCGGTGCTGGTGTTCGGCGGCGTCTGGGGCTTCTGGGGCGTGTTCTTCGCCATTCCGCTGGCGACGTTGGTGAAGGCCATCTACATCGCGTGGCCGAAGCAGGAGGCGGCTGAAGTTCAGCTGCCGGACCGGTGATGGCGATGAACTTGCGCCGGCGCGAACCTTGCCCACGACGCCGGCGCCCGTGACGAACGCGAGCGGCTCGAAGCCGCCGGCGCGGCGCCGGTCACGCGCCAATCTCGCCTTCCGGGCCTGCACCTGGCTGCTCGCCGCAGCATGTTTCTACCTGGTCTACAAGCGCATGGAAACCGCCGCCGCAGGGCGATCGCAAACGGTGCCGGAATACCTCGCCGCGTTCTTCGCCCAGGCCGACTGGACGTTGTGGCTGGCTTTGATGATCCCCTATTCCGTTTTCTTCTTTCTGGTGGACGCCCACGTCACTTGGCGCGTGGTGCGCTGGTTCAACGCGCCCGACCTGCGCCTTGGCGCGATGCTGCCCATCCGCGCCAGCGCCTACATCCTCTCGCTGGTGATGGAACAGGTGGGCAAGGGCGCGATGTCGCTGTATTTGCTGCGCCGCCACCAAGTGCCCGGTTGGCAAGCGCTCTCCAGCATGATTCTGCTCGGTCTCATGGAAATCTACCAACTGTTGTTGTTTTCCGGCATCGGCGTGGTCGCGAACTTCGATCTCGTCCGCGAGGCGTCGACCGCACGGCGGCTGGACGTGATTCTTCCCGCTGTCATGGGGTTGGCCGCCGTGTATCTGCCGTTGCACATCGCCTACTTTCGCACTGCCGTTTTCGGCACCGGCGGCTTGCGCGAGAAACCGCTTTTGGTGGCGTTCCGGCGGGCGCGACCGATCCATTACCTGTTGATTGTGCTGTGCAAAGCGCCGAACTTGATCGGTGCCGTGGTGGTGTACTACTTCGCTCTGGAACTGTTCAACGTAAGCGTTGAGTTTGGCCAACTGCTGGCGTTCCTGCCGGTGATTTTCCTCGCTGCGGCATTGCCGCTGCCGTTTCACGCCGGCGCCATGCTGCTGTGGACCGTGTTGTTCCCGGACTACCCGCAGGTGGCCGCCTTCAGCTTCGTGATGCACACCTTCTTCGTGTTGTTCAACGCCGCCATCGGCTTGGTGTTCCTGCCGCGCGCGAATCGGGAGCTGTTTGCCTAGACGCGCCTTGCGGCGCGTTGGAGTTTGCTGCGCAAACTCGGTGCCTGTCGTAGAAACTCGACGCATCTGTGAAGGTCCTGGCTCTCAAGTAGGCCGGGGGCGCGCCTTGCGGCGCGTTGGAGTTTGCTACGCAAACTCGGTGCCCTGTCGTGGAACTTGACGCATCTTCGAAGATCTTGGCTCTCAAGTAGGCCGGGGGCGTGACCTCGGGGTCCGCGGCGTTGGCGCCACGCGGGGGATCGCCTTATAGTGGTTGCGGACAGGAACCAAGGTTTCATCATGAACGAGTTTTTGGAACGCCGCTTCATTGGCCGCACCGGCCTCGCCACCAGCCGCCTCGGCATCGGCAGCACCTTCAACGCGCCGGCGCGCGTGATCGAAGACGCCTTCGAGCGCGGCGTCAACTACCTCTACTGGGGCACCGTGCGGCAGCCGGAATTCGCCCGCGCCATGGTCAATCTCGCCCGCCGCGCCCGCGACGAGATCATCCTCACCGTGCAGTCCTACTCCCGGGACCCGCACACCATCCCCGCCGAGGTGGAGGCGGCGCTTGGCGATGCGGGCTTGGAGAGTTTCGACTTTCTGCTGCTCGGCAACCACAACGATGCGCCCGAAGCGGGCTACTTGGAAGTGTTCGAGCGCTTGCGCGAGCAAGGCAAAGTGCGCTTCCTGTCGCTGAGCAGCCACAACCGGCCCATGCTGCCGCGCATGGTTGCGGAGAGCGCGGCCGGACGCACCCCGTACGAACTCTTCATGCTGCGCTACAACGGCGTGCATCGGGGCGCCGAGCAGGATGTCTTTCCGTTATTGCCGGCGGATGATCGCCCGTTCATCGTGGCCTACACCGCCACGCGCTGGGGCCACCTGCTGGACCCCGCCAAGATGCCGCCCGGCGAAGCGCCGCCCAGCGCCCGCGACTGTTACCGCTACTCCCTCTCCCACCCGGCGGTGGACATGGTGCTCTGCGGCCCGGCCAACGCGGCGCAGATGGACGAAGCCCTCGCGGCGCTGGAACGCGGGCCGTTGGCGGCGGACGAGCGCGAACGCATGGAGCGCATCGGCGCCCATCTGTACGGCCAGTACGCGCCGCAGTACCCGGACGCCGGCGACGCGAAGGACGTGGCCGCCGGCAAGGCGGCGAAGTAGCCGTGTGAGTGGTAGTACACAAAGAAGCCCGGACGCGGTCCGCATGGACGGCGGCGAAGCGCGCGTTTCGCTGCTCATAGAGCTCAAGGGCGACCGGCCGGGCGCGCTCGCCGCGGCGTTGCGCCCGTTCGCGGAACACGGCGTGGGGCTGACGCACATCGAGTCGCGTCCGCGGCGCGCCGGCGCGTTCGACTTCTTCGTGGACTGCGAAGGCCGGCGCGACGATCCGTCCGTGGCGGCGGTCATCGCCGAATTGCGATCCATCGCCGGCCAAGTGCTGGTGCTCGACGGCCGCGAGGTGCCGTGGTTCCCCCGCCACATCGCCGAACTCGACCGCATCGCCAACAACACCTTGGACGCCGGCGTTGCGCTGCGCGCCGACCATCCGGGCTTCCACGACGCGGACTACCGCGCCCGGCGCGCGTTGGTGGACGGGTTGGCCCGCCGCCACCAGCACGGCTGCCCATATCCCGCGGTGCAATACAGCGCCGCCGAACATGGCGTGTGGCGGGACGTCCACGCCCGCCTGGCACCGCTCGCGCGCGCCCACGCCTGCGTCGAGTACCGGCGCGCGCTGGCGGGCTTGGAGCGGCACTGCGGCTATCGGCGCGGCATCCCCGAAGGCCAAGCCGTGAGCGCGTTCCTTGCGGCCCGCACGGGTTTTCGGCTGCGGCCGGTGGCCGGCCTGCTGCGGCCGCGGGACTTTCTGGCCGGCCTCGCGTTTCGTGTTTTTTTCGCCACGCAGTACATCCGCCACGGCTCGAAGCCGTTGTACACGCCCGAACCGGACGTGTGCCACGAGCTCATTGGCCACGCGCCAATGTTCGCGGACCCGGCGTTCGCCGACCTCTCCCAGGAGATCGGCCTCGCCAGCCTCGGCGCGAGCGACGCGGACATCGAGCGGCTGGCGCGCTGCTACTGGCACTCGGTGGAGTTCGGGCTGCTTTGCGAAGGGGGCACCCGCAAGGCCTACGGCGCCGGCCTGCTCTCCAGTTTCGGGGAGCTCGAACACGCCTGCCGCGAGGACTCCCCGGCCACCTTCGCGCCGTGGGAACCCGAGGTTGCCGCCGAGCGACCGTACCCCATCACGGAATACCAGCCACACTATTTCGTCGCCGAGTCCCTGCAGGACGCGAAGACGCGGATGCGGGCGTTCTGCGAAGCGCTGCCGCGCCCGTTCCACGCCCGCTTCAACGCCGCCGCGCAGTCCATCTGGGTGGACCGGGTGGTGCGCCGCCAACAAGAACCCTAGCGCACCGCATGGCACCGAGCTGGACCGCCCTCAAGGACGATCACTGCGAAAACCCAGAGTTGCCAACCGCAGGAGTTTCACACATGGCGCGCGACGGTTCGATGGCAATGGCGTGGTTTCATTCGACGGGTAGAGCAGACGCCGCCGCACGAGGACTCTGCCATGGACTCATGCCGTCATGGTCTACAATGGTTGTGTCGCTGGAGCGTGCGCCGGTCGCCGGGAGGACGCTGGCGGACATGGAGGGATTCCGTGGCGGAGCCCATCGGCCGATTCGATCACATCGGCATCGCCGTACACAGCATTGAGAAAGCGCGCGCCTTCTTCGAGGGGTCGCTCGGCGCGCGGCACCGACGCACGGGCTTGCACGCCTCGGGCGACTTTCGCATCGCGCTGTTCGATCTGCACGACTTTTGCATCGAGCTGCTCGAGCCGGTGAATCCCGACGGCTTTCTCGCCAAGTTTCTGGAAAAGCGCGGCGAGGGCGTTCACCACGTCACCTTGCAAACGCCGAACCTGCAAGCCAAGGCGCGGGACTTGGAAGCGAGCGGCGTGCGCGTGGTGGACAAGAGTTTCGACGATCCGCAGTCCATTGACGCGTTCATTTCGCCGAAGAGCGCCCACGGCGTGCTGATACAGCTCGGGCAAACGCTGGGGCCGCTCAACAATCCACCGTATTGGCAAGACGCGGAAGCGAATGACGCGCGCTGAGACAGGGCGTGACGGGGCGTTGACGGGATAGCGATTTCACGAGAGGAGTTTCGGAAACCATGTTGACGAAAAGCGTGTACTACACGCCCGGCGGCGGCGCCGAAGTTGTGGAGGTGGACGTGCGCGATCCGCGTCCCGGCGAAGTGCAAGTGGAGGTGGCGGCCTGCGGCATCTGCTCGTGGGACCTGCAAACCTTCAAGGCCGGCGGCGCGGCGCCGCCTGGGCACGAGGGCGTGGGCTATGTGGTGAAACTCGGCGCCGGGGTGACGGGCTTGGAAATCGGCCAGCGCGTCGCCGGCGGTGGTTTCGGGCGGCTGTGCAACCTTCCCGCGCGCCGGGTGTACCCGATCCCGGAATCGGGCTTGGCGGATCAACATTGGGTCGTAGAGCCGGTGTCCTGCGTGGTCACCGGCATGGATCACTGCCAGCTGAAGGCCGGCGAACGGCTGGCGATGGTGGGCTGCGGCTTCATGGGCTTGATGATGATCCAAGGGCTTGCCGGCGGCCGCGCGGACCAGCTCATCGCCTTGGACATCGACGACGCGCGCCTGCGCTTGGCGTTGGAGTTCGGCGCCACCGAAGCGCACAACGTCGCGAGCGCCGGCTTCCAAGAAGTGCGCGCCGATTTGCGCACCCGCGGCATCGACACCGTGGTGGACACCAGCGGTTCCCAAGGCGGTCTCGACATCGCCACGGACATCGTGCGGCGCGCCGGCCGCATCAACCTGTTCGGCTGGATCAAGGGCGACACCGCCACCTTCAATCCCAGCACTTGGCACGGCAAGGCGATCACCATTGTCAACTCGTCGCCCGCCGCGCAACTGCGGGACCCGTTCCCGCCGGCCATCCGCCTGTTGGAGAAAGGCGTGATCGACTTGCGCCCGCTGGTGACCCATGTGGTGGACATCGACGACTACCCCACCTTCATGGCGGGCGTGACGACTGGCAAGGTGGATGGCTACATCAAGGGCGTCGTCCGGCACGGCGCCGGTTGACGCGCGCGAGCACGGGAGAGGAGAGAGAAGGAACAGCCATGCAACTCGGCAAACTCGGCGTTTGGTTCTTCACCGACCGGCTCACCGCCAAGGAAGCGGCGAACGCGGCGCGGCGCGTGGAGGAATTGGACTACGCGGCGTTGTGGATTCCCGAAACCGTGGGCCGCAACCCGTTCGCGCACGCCGCGTGGCTGCTCGCGCACACCGAGAAGCTGGTGATCGCCACCGGCATCGCCAACATCTACCACCGCGAACCGGGCGTTGCTTTGCAGGCGCAAAAGACGTTGGCCGAGCAATCGGGAAACCGCTTTCTGCTGGGCTTGGGCGTTTCGCACAAACCGCTCGTGGAAGGATTGCGCGGCCTCGCCTACGGCCCGCCGGTGGCCACCATGCGCGACTACCTGGCCAAGATGGCGGCGTCGCCCTACGCCGCGGTGGAACCGAGCGAGCCGCCGCCGGTGGTGATCGCCGCCTTGGGGCCGAAGATGCTGGCGCTGGCGCGGCACGCGGCCGACGGCGCGCATCCGTACTTCACTTCCCCCGTCCACACGCGCATGGCGCGCCAGATCCTCGGCCCGGACAAGTGGCTTTGCGTGGAGCAGAAAGTGGTGCTGGAGACGGACCCGGGCAAAGCCCGCGCCCTCGCCCGCGCCGTTGCGAGAACCTATCTCGCGCTGCCGAACTACCAGAACAACTGGCTGCGCATGGGGTTGTCTCGAGAGGACTTCGCCGGCGCCGGCACATCCGCGCAAGCGTCCGACGCGTTCATCGACGCCACCTTCGCTTGGGGCGACGCGGCGAGGATTCGCGAGCGCATCGACGAGCACTTCGCCGCCGGCGCAAGCCACGTTTGCATACAGCCCGTGCATCGGGAAGGGCGCCTCGGCGCAGTGGATTGGGAGACCTTGGAGGCGTTGCGACCGGGCGATTCGTTTGGGCATTGACGTGTTAGACGGTCCGCGTGCATCACTGCCGCCCCAGGGCAATCGCATTTGGAATCCCGCGCCTACTCGCGCTTGCGGATGCGCCGGATCATGTCGAGCAGGAAGTTGTCGTCGCGCTGGGCGCGGGTGAACTTGCGGCGGATGGACCGCTTGTCGGGATGCATCCGCACGATGTTCAGGGCCAGCCGGCGGACCACCGCCAGACAGGCGGCGGAGTTGCCCTTGCGGTTGCGCGCCTGGTCTTCGTCCATCGACACGTCGAGCACCCAGTGCAGGCCGTTCTCGATCGCCCAGTGGGAGCGGACGGTGCGCCCGAAGCGCTCCGCCGAGGGCTTGGCGCTGAGCAGGTAGTAGCGGCTGTCGACGCTCTCCGAGCCGTCGGCGAGATGCCGCTCGGCGACGACCTTGCCGAAGGCCGAAAGACCGGGCCAGTCGTGGCGCTCTTGCAGCCAGTCGACGTCGTGGCAGACCGTCGCCGTGCGCTTCTCGACGCGCCCGTGGCCCTTGTCAACCTGTTGATGCGACAGGAGTTTCGCCGACGCGGGCGGGTTGTCCAAGTACTCCTCCACGTCCGCGCGCAGCGTCCCCTGGTTGCCCTTCAGCGCCAGCGCGTAGTCGCCGCCCTTGGCCACGATCGCCGCCGCCGTCCCGCGCTGCGCGCGCAGCGCGTCCGCCGTCACCGTCCGCCCCCTCACGTCCACCAGCTCCAGCAGCTTCGGCAGCGCCGGGATCTCGTTCGACTTGCCGTCCACCTCCATCTGCGCCAGCGTCAGCTTCGACTCCGCCGCGAACGCTTGCAGAAGGTGCGTCGGCGACCGTTCCGAGGCGTCCTCGAACGACCGCCGCAGCACCTTGCCGTCCACCGCGATCACGCCGCCGAGCCGGTCCGCCCAGTCCTGCGCCAGGCGCAGCAGCGCCGTCTGAAGACCCGCCGGGTTCAACAGTCTGAACAGCCGCGAGAACGCGTCGTGGCTCGGAATCCCGTTCCTCAGCGCCAGAAACGTCCGCAGCCACCGCTCCGCGGCGCATCCGTAGTCCTCCATCTCGACGCATGTGCGTCCGCCCGTGAGCATCGACAGCAGCGCGATCACCAGCATCTCGTGCAGGTCGTGGCGCTTGGCGTTGCCTCGCCTAGGGTCCTCAACTTCTTGAAAAACAAACAGAAGTTCCCGCATTCCGTCTCTCCCTCCTTGGATCGAGACGCCTATTCTGCACCATCCCCGCTCTCCGTGCCGCCCCACCTAATCCAAATGCGATTGCCCTGCTGCCGCCCCATGCACCGCCATTTTTGAGTACGCTACTGCCGTGTGGCCCCTACAGGGGTCTTAACGCCGGAGGCACCTACAGACCATGATCACAATGCCCATTGCGGGCCAGCCACTCGACGTGCCATCGTCAAGGCGTCTGCGCAAGCCTTGGCCGATGCCGGAGAACGCCTTGGCGCGTTGGAGCGAGGAGCTGGCCGAGGACGCCGCCGCGGCTCTCGAAGACATCGACCGCGACACGGCAGACGAGTTGATCGCCGCATTGGTAGCCCACTTGGCCGCAAGCTATGTGGATGCGCACCTACGGGCTACTCGCACGACACCCGTGCATTGGTTTGAGCGGAGGCTGCGCAAATCGGTGGACACGTTCAATCGACAATTCGGCTGAGCCACTTGTGAACGCGCAGGACGGCATCCCAAACGCTGCGAAAGAAGGCGACGAGCAAACAGGCGATCCACCGCCGAAGGCGGTCGTCCGGGAGCTCTCTGCGACCTTCGCCGCCATCTCTCGGACGGGTCGTTCATACCATCCGATCTTCGACAAGTTCGAGAGCGAGCATGTTTCTCAGTTCTTGAACCAATCCCACCAGCAGCAACAAGACGAGCACCGGTTCGAGCGTTCCAACAGGTGGTTTAGGCTCATCTACACGCTGATCGGAACAGGTGTCTTTGTATTCATGACACAGCTACTCGTGCCGAACACTACAGCATCTACGTCGAGATACTGAAAGGCCTCGGCATATTCGCTGCGGGCGCGGCCGGCGGTTACGGTCTGAAGGTGTATCGCGACCGTCGCGATCGGTCTTGAGCAAGGGCGCATCCGAGCGCGACACGCTGACCGCTATTGCCGCACCACGCCTTCGTCCGCCTCCAAGTCCAAGGCGGCGTGGAAGAGCGCCTTGGTGTAGTCGTCCCTGGGATTCTCGAACACGCTCGCGGCCGGGCCCTGTTCCACGATCACGCCGTCGCGCATCACGATCAGCCAATTGGCAAGCGCCCGCACCACTTTGAGGTCGTGGCTGACGAACAGGTAGCCCAAGTTGTGCGCCGCCTGCAGTTCGCGCAGCAAGTCCACGATCTGCGCCTGCACGGACATGTCGAGCGCGGAAGTCGGCTCGTCGAGCACCACGAAGCGCGGCCGCAGCACCATGGCGCGGGCGATGGAGATGCGCTGGCGTTGACCGCCGGAGAACTCGTGCGGATAGCGTTCCATGTGTTCCGGCGCAAGGCCCACCTCGGCGAGCACGTCCGCCACCCGTTGTCGGCGTTCGTCGGGCGGCACGTCGGGTTCGTGAACGCGCAGGCCCTCCTCGACGATCTGCTGCACCGAGAGCCGCGGCGACAAGCTGCCATACGGGTCTTGAAAGACGATTTGCATGTTCTTGCGCAGCGGCAGCAGACCTTTGCGCCGCACGCCGGTGATGTCGCGCCCGTCGAAGCGGATCGCGCCTTCGCTGTCCAACAGCCGCAGCAACGCAAGGCCCAGCGTGGTCTTGCCGGAACCGGATTCGCCCACCACGCCAACGGTCTGCCCGGCGCGCACGTGTACGCGCACATCGTCCACCGCGGTGAAGTAGCGGCTCTTGCCGAACCAGCCCTTGCCCAGCGGATAGCGCACGGTGAGGCGATCCGCCGCGGCCACCACGGGCGCCGTCTCGTCGGCGGGCGGCGGGTCGCCCTTCGGTTCGGCGGCGAGCAGGCGCTTGGTGTAGTCGTGGCCGGGCGCGGTGAAGATCTGCCGGTTGCCGCCGGCCTCCACGATTCGGCCGTCGGTCATCACGCACAGGCGCCCGGCCATGTTGCGCACGATGCCGAGATCGTGCGTGATGAGCAGCATGGCCATGTTCATCCGCGCTTGCAGGTCTTTCAGCAGCTTCAGAATCTGCGCCTGAATGGTCACGTCAAGGGCCGTGGTGGGTTCGTCCGCGATAAGCAGTTGCGGCTCGTTGGCCAGTGCCATGGCGATCATCACCCGCTGCCGCTGGCCGCCGGAAAGCTCGTGCGGATAAGCGCCGAGGCGTTTCTCGGCGTCCTGCAGGCCGACCAGATCCAGCAGCTCCAACGTGCGCGTCCGGGCGTCCACCGGCGACAGCCGCTTGTGTACCACCAAGGCTTCGCCCACCTGCTTGGCGATGGTGTGCAGGGGATTCAGCGACGTCATGGGTTCTTGGAAGATCATGCTCACGGTGCCGCCGCGCACATCGAGCAGGCGCGCCTTGCTGGCGCCGATCATCTCTTCGCCGTTCACCAGCACGCTGCCGCCGGGATGGCGCGCCGGCGGGTAGGGAAGCAGTTGCAGCACCGAGAGGGCCGTCACCGATTTGCCAGAGCCGGATTCGCCCACCAGCGCCACGGTCTCGCCGGCGTCGATGTGGAACGACACGCCGCGCACCGCCGGCGCCTCGCCGAAGCTCACTTGGAGATCCCGCACCTCCAACAGCTTGTTCGTTGGCACCTCGCCCTCCCCGGCGTCGCCAATGGCGGCAAGCATACTCCCTTGCCGGCGCGCCCTGCCGGGCGCGGCGCGCCCCCGCGGGCGCGTTGGAGTTTGCTCCGCAAACTCGGCACCCGTCGCTACATCAGGTCTTACCGTGACGGCGCACCATGTTGCCGCCGCAGGTGTTCGCAGAACGCTCGCAGCCTTGGCAACGACTCGCGGTCCTTGGCGCGATTGGATGCGGTCTTGCTGGCGATGATGTCGTCCATGGAACACACCGGGAATCCTTCGATCTCCACGCGTCGCCGATAGGCGTCGTCGAAGCGTTCGATGCCATCTGGCGCGAACACCAAGTCCACGTCGAACGGACCGTCCTTTAGCTGTACGAAGTCCTTGCCGCGGACAATCTCGTCGCGCTGTGCCGACGTGAAATGGAATCCCAGTTCCCGCAGTGCCGCCACCAATGCCCTGCCGTTCTCCGCGTGGCGACGGACGAATAGATCGGCATCCTGCGTGGTGTCCGGATAACCGTGCAAAATCGCGCCGGACTTGCCTATGAATGCGCGCCCCTTCGGGGCGCGTTCGAGTTTGCTCCGCAAACTCCGTGCCGGCGCAACACTTGATTCATTCGTGAATCCTCTCCTCTCAAGTAGCCCAGCCACGACGGCAGGTGTCGCGGATTTCCTCAGCCTGAAGATAGGTGAATGCGCGCCCTGTCGGGCGCGGCACGCCCCGCGGGTGCGTTGGAGTTTGCTCCGCAAACTCGGCGCCGGCCGCAGAACTTGACTCATTTGCGAACATCTTCTCCTCTCAAGTAGCCCAGCCACGGCGGCAGGTTTTGCTCGCACCAGCGGCGATACTCCTCCATGGTGTCGAAGGATCGGTATGTCGCGTCGTCGAGCACGGGCTTGTAGGTGTGGATGAACGAATAGCGCCACCGCAATGCGAGTGGGCGCTTGGCGGCCGCCTCGAACTCGGCCAACCACTGGGGATCGATGACCGCAGCGCCGGCCGCATCGTCGGCCGCGGCGTCCTTGTCGCCGGGTGCGTTAATCGCGACGTCCTCCTCCACCGGCAGGCTCACACGGGCTTTGCGGTCGCTTGAGGTGGATGCAAGGGCGCGCGTCGTGTGCCGGCCGAGGGGCTATTGGGCGGCGCGCTTCTTGGGCAGGTCGACGAAGTCGCCGGGCCGGTTCTCGCGGTTGGCGCGCATCGCCTCTTGCATCTCTTCGCCTTGCAGGAAGGAGGCGTTCCAGATGGCGATGTAATCCAAGCCGTCCGCGGTGGTGTGGTCGCGCGCGTAGTTGATCATGCGCTTGCAGCCGTAGACCGCAAGCGGCGGCTTGGCGGCGATTTGGCGCGCCACGTCGAAAACGCCTTCGAGCATGGCATCTTGATCGGCGAACACGCGGTTCACCAACCCCACCTCGCGCGCTTCGCCGGCGGACATGCGGCGGCCGGTGTAGGCGAGTTCCCGCACCACGCCTTCCGGCACCAGCTTGCACAGGCGCGGGAAGGTGCCCACGTCGGCCGTCATGCCGATGTTGATCTCGAAAATGGTGAAGTAGGCGTCTTCGGTGGCGTAGCGCATGTCGCAAGCCGACACCATGTCCACGCCGCCGCCAATGCAACCGCCCTGCACCGCCGCCAACACCGGGATGCGGCATTCCTCCAAGCAGGTGAAACTGCGTTGCAGGTGCGCCGCGCCATCGTAGAAGCTCGCGCCGCGGCGGATGCGGCCGGCGCGCGCCGCGGCGGCGTCTACCCGATCGCCACCGCCGCCACCGCCGCCAAACGCGGCGAGATCCATTCCCGCGGAGAAATGCGGCCCGGTGGACGAGACGACGATGGCGCGCGCTTTGGCGTTGCCGTCGAGGTCCGCGACGATGGCCGGCAACTCCCGCCAGAACGCCGGGTTCATGCTGTTGCGTTTGTTGGGGCGGTTCAACCGCACATGCGCGATGTTGTCGGCAACGGCAACCTCGAAACTCTCGTATTTCATCTATCCTCCTTTGCGCCCGGCCGTCGGTGAACAACCGCCGGGCATCTACCCTACCCTACCAACCTACCACGCTACCAACGATTGGCGTAGCCGATGCCGTGGAACTCGAAGAGCGCGGCGTTGCCGACCAGTTCCTTGGGCACTCCCGGCAGACCGGACAGGTCGTGGATCTGGCGGAAGACGTTCAAAACGCGACCATCGGCGAGTCGAATTTCCACGGCGCGAGCGCCAAGCGGGTCGGCAAGCAGGACGCGACGCCGGTCGGGGGAAACGTCGACCGCCCCGTCCACCAGCGCGAACCAATCCCGCAGATGTTCCGGCGTCGCGTCGTTGGGAAACACCGTCGTCTCCCGACCGGTGGCGAGATCAACCGTCATCAGCCGCGCCGGTCCGTGGACGGCATCGGCGCCGAGGTTGTCGAACAGCACGAACCGGGCCTTCTCCAGATGCCGCACGCCGTGTTGGCGGTGGAAACTGCCGCGCACGAGTCTTTTCAGACGCCGACCGCGCTCACCGCGCTTGTCGAGTATGGCGAACGCGCTCAAGTTCCGAAGCGACGCCACCAAGTCGCCGGGAGCGATGGCGGGGGCGCCGCCGGCGTCTTCGCCCAGCACATGCGCGAAGTTGAGGTGGGTCGGATCGCAACCGGGCGCACCAACCAGTCGGCCCGCGTGTCGAGATCCGACGATCGCGTCCAAGATGGCGATTTCTTCCAGAATGTCGCCGCGCCGACCGACGACATTGACGCGGTCCTCGTGGATTTTGCCGTGACGGCAATCGAGTTCATTGTCGTTCCCACGCTGCCCAGGATCGACTTGGTGCGCCAGGCGCATACGACGCAACCGCACGCCCAGCACCAGCGCCAAATCGTCGTCGAGCACATGGGGCCGGCGATGGCTGTAGTCCTTGCGGTACCAGCGCGGCCTGCCGTCGGGCCCCACCCGCGCCACGCCTCCCGCGTGGGGAAGGCTGCTTTGGAAGTGGAACACAACGGCCAAGTCGCCCCCCGGGTACGGCGCAACGTGAAATGCATCCAATCCGCTTGAAAACGACCAACCCACCGGTTGTTGGTACGGATAGCCGGACTTGGCAATGTTCGCCGCCGCGATCTCCTCAGGACGAAACGGCCACGCGCGGGAGACGAATCCGGCGCGCGAGTACTCCACCGCCAAGCAGCCCCACGGCGCGGGACACCGATCGAGAAAGGCGCCGATTTCTCCTTTCACCACGATCGGATCGTCGAGTTCACCACCGACGACGAACTCGATGCGCGCCGCCGCCGCGTCCGCGGCCGCAACGCGCGCCGCGGGGCAAAGAAGTCGGGGCAGGTTGAGGTGCTCTTTCAGAGTGTTCCGAGAAGTCGCGGGCAACGGGGTGCAATCTGCCTGTGTCGGCGCGTCTGGTTGCCAGACGACTCGGACGCTGCCGCGGCTGCCGCGGCGCATTTCTCCGGCATCGTCCAAGAGACCCAGCTTGACCGCCAGCGCCTGGTAGGCGGAGTGCGCTGCGGGCAAGCGAAAAACCCCCGCGAGTATCCCCGCGAAGAATATGGCGAGAAGCGCGGTTGCCACAAACAGCAGCAGCGGCAGCCGCCGCAAACGTCGCCGCCAAGACCGCGGCGTGGCGCTCATCGCCTCTCCCCCCACCTGTTGGCGTAGTGAATGCCGTGGAACTCGAAGAGCCAAGCGCTGCGGGCCAGCCGTTCGGGAAACCCGGCGAAACCTCGAAGGTCGTGCAACTGGCGGAACACGTTCAAGACCAAGCCGTCTGATAAGCGAATTTCGAAAGCCCGGGCGCCTTTGGGATCCACAAGCAACACGCGGCTTCGGTCGGTGGACACGTCGAATTGTCCCCGTATCTCTGCAAACCAATCGCGCAGGTGCGCCGGCGTCGCGTCGTTGGGAAACAAGGTGGTCTCCTCGCCGGTGGCCAAATCCACCATCAGCAGACGAGATGGCCCCCAAGTGCCGTCGGTGCCGAGGTTGTCGAACATCATGAAACGGGCCTTTTCCAAGTGCCGCACTCCGTGCTGCCGATGAAAGCTGCCGCGCACGAGCCGCTTCAAGCGCCGATCGTCCTTGTCCAAGACGCCAAACGCGCTTAGATTCCGCAAGGAAACCACCAAGTCGCCTGGCGCGATGCCGGCGGCGCCTCCTGCGTCCTCGCCGAGCATATGGACGAAGTTGAGGTGGAGTGGAAGTGGGCGCCTCCGGTTGGGTGACTTACATTTGGTTGCGCCCACCAGAATCCCCGCGTAGCGGGACGCGGCAACGGCTTCGAACAGGGGAATCTCCTCCAAAAGATCGCCGCTCCCGTTGACGACATTGACTTGATCCCGTTCGACGCACTTCAGTTCCACATGTGTCTTTCGCCGCTGCGGGCCGATTGGAAAAATCGCCTCTCCCCCGCGACGCATGCCCGGCACCAGCGCCATATCTTCGTCGACCACATGGGGCCAATGATGGCTGTAGTCCTTGCGGTACCAGCGCGGCTCCCCGTCACCGGGCGAAATGCGCGCCACGCCGCACGCGGCGGGGTGGCTGTGGGTGCAGGTAAACACAACCAAAAGGTCGCCGCCGGGAAACAGCGAGACGTGATAGGTAAGTACATTCCGCGCCATCGACCAGCCTACGGGAAGTTCGTAGGGGTAGTCGGACTCCGAGACGATGTTCGCCTGTGCAATCTTCTCGGGACGAAACGGCCAAACGCGGGTGATCGCCCCGGAACGCGCGTATTCCACGGCTAGACAGCCCGCCGGCCCCGGACAGTGGTCGAGAAACGTCCCGAACTCTCCCTTCACTAGAATCGGATCGGTGAGCCCGCCCTCCGCGACGAACTCGACGCGCGCTGCCGCCGCGTCCTTGCGCGCCGGGCACAGCAACTGGTGCAAACCCAAGTCCTTGGAAAGTCGACCGACCTGCGTATCAGCCTTGGCGGGTTGGGAATCCGATGGCGACGGAGCGCACTGCGCGGCACGGAAGCCCGGGCCGCCGGCGTTCCAGAGGCCCGCATTGACGGCATTGACGATCAGCGTCTTGTGGGCCTTTGCCAGCAATTGGTAGGGAAAGACGCGGACTTGATGGATGTGCAGGCCGGCGAAGAAGGTGGCGAGAGCCACCGCGACAGCGATCAGGAACAGCGCAAGCCGCCAAGCCCACTTGCCGACCGTGTGGGCCTGCCCCTTGGCGGTGTCGCTGTCGCGTTCAGGTCTCAACCGCCCGGCCCTTCCGCCTTGCCGCGGCGGACGCCCGCCGCAAGAAAAACCACGCGGATCGGAGTGGACGGATGCGCCGGAAAACTCGCGCGCAGGCGCGCCCCGCGAGGGCGCGTTGCGCATTTGCGAAGGTTCTCGCCTCTGATCGCGGCGCGGACCGAATCTGTCTCAACGCCCTGGCGGAAATCGTTCGCGCGTCTCCGAACGCGGCGGGCTCTTGCCCAGTGCGCCGCGCCCGATGGAGCGCCCAAGTGCGAATGATGGACACCGTGCCTCCGTCCGCGAGGGTGCCGGTTGCGGCAACCGCATCGCCGAGTTGCGCGCGCAGACGGCGCACCAGGTCTTTGGCACAGGGGCGCGCTGGAAGCGTGATGTGAAACGGCGACGAAGGAAATTGGTCCAAGGGGGAGCAAATCGGGGCGACGCGCACACGGGGATCGGGCCCGAACGCTTCGCGCAGTTGCGCCAGCCGCTCCTCTTGGTCGCGCCGGTCCGGTTCAACGCGCACCACCAAGTCGTGTGTGGTGCCCGCCAGAATGGTCGCGACCGCATCGGTCAACTGGTTGGTGGGGCTGTCCCGACCATTGATGCTCACCACGAACTGAGGCACGCGGAACTGCCGGCCGGGTTGATCGCCGCGGTAGCGCCAGTGGGCGATGAGGTGTGCCGCTTTGGCGGTTTGGATGCGCGCGCTGCGCCGCTTGGCCTCCCGTCCCTCGTTCCAGCGACCTTGGTGCCAAGCGCAGGCATCTCGAACGGGCACCAACAAACCGCCATGCACATACGCTCGATAGCCAAATTCGTTGTCCTCCAAGCCCCACCGCACAAAGGACTCGTCCATGCCGCCTAGACGCTCGAAGAAGCCTTTGCCGATACCCAAGTTCGCACCCATGACCACCCGGAACGGATCGTCGGCGCGTGACGCGAGATCATCCGTTTCGGCCAAGTGTTCTTCGATCTCCGGCGTGTCGTCCACGGGTCGGCCCGCCAGCAGGTCCAGCAAGGATCCCGGCCGGTGTCTGATCGTGTCGGCATCGATCCTATTCGCCGCCACATGGGCGCGAAATCCCACCGTGAGGGTGTCGGATACGGCGTGATGCCACCGGGCATGGGCCGCAATCCAATTCTCCTCCACCAGAATGTCGCTGTCGAGAAAGAGCAGGATGTCGTGAGCCGCCGCTCGGGCGCCGGTGTTGCGCGCCCTCGCCAACCCGAATTCGCGCCGATCCTGACGCACCACCCTTAGGTTCAGAGACGTTGAAGACGGCCGGACGAGCGGCGGTTCGGTGCCGTCGTCCACGATCACCACCTCGAACAGATCTCGCGGGTAGATTTGCCTCTCAAGCCCCGCCAAGGTTCTCGCCAAGGTCTCCGCAGGCGTCTGGTAGCTGGGGATGACGACGCTGACCGGCAAGCGCGGCGCGAAGGTCTCCAATGGCGCCACGGCCACTTCGCGCCAGTTGTTGTAGCGCACGCAGGCCGGTGGCGGATGTGGGGGGGTCACCGTTCGTTCGCCCTCGAAACGACCGCGCCATTATGCTTCGCCGGTGGGCGGAAGGCCAACGCGATGTGGGCGCGGGCCAATCACCGTCTCGCCTGCCCCCCGTTGGCGTAGTGGATGCCATGGAAATGGAAGAGCCAAGCGTTCTTGGTCAGTTCGTCGGGGAACCCGGTCAGACTCGACAGGTCGTGTATTTGGCGAAACACGTTCAACACGTTGGCGTCCGAGAGACGAATCTCGACTGCCCGTCCGCCAGCCGGATCGGCCAGCAACGCACGACGCCGGTCGGCGGAAACGTCGAACTGCCCCCGCTGCATGGCAAACCAATCCCGCAGGTGCGCCGGGGTCGCGTCGGTGGGGAACACCGTGGTTTCCTCGCCGGTGGCGAGGTCGACCATTAGCAGCCGGGAAGGCCCGTGGACGCCGTCCGTGCCAAGATTGTCGAACAGCAAAAACCGCGCTTGCTCCAGATGCCGGACGCCGTGCTGCCAGTGGAAGCTGCCCCGCACGAGCCGCTTCAGACGCCGGTCGGCCTTGTCCAAAACGCCGAACGCGCTTAGGTTCCTAAGCGAAACCACCCAGTCGCCGGGCGCGATGCCCGGCGCCCCGCCAGCGTCTTCGCCGAGCACATGCACGAAGTTCAGATGCACCGGGTCGCAAGGGTCGGCGCCCACCAGACTGCCAGCATGGCGCGACTCGATGATCGCATCCAACATCGGAACCTCCTGCAGCACATCACCGAGCCCGTTGACGGCGTTGACTTGCTCTTCGCGGATCATGCCTTGCTCGCACTGCATTTCCATTGATCTCCCGCGCTGCCCGCCGCCGATCTCAAAGACAACCCGGGCGCGGCGCAGGCGCTCGCTGGGCACCAACGCCAAGTGTTCGCCGACCACATGGGGCCAGTGGTGGCTGTAGTCTTTGCGGTACCAGCGCGGCTCCCCATCGGGGCCCACCCGCGCCACCCCTCCTCCGGCGGGGTGGCTGCTTTGGAATTGGAGCACAACCAGCAAATCGCCACTGGGATACGGCGAGAGGTTGTACCAAGCTATGTCGTGCGAAAAACGCCACCCCGCGGGGTGTTCGTAGGGATAGTCGGTTTCGGATGCGATGTTCGCCTCGCCAATCTCTTGCGGACGAAATGGCCATGCGTGGCTGACAGAACCGGAACGCGAGTATCCCACCGCAAGACAGCCCCACGGATCAGGGCAATAGTCGAGAAATGTTCCGACTTCTCCCTTCACCAGCACCGGATCCGCAAGTTCGTCGTCCGCGAAAAACCGGACGCGCGCCACCGCCGCGTCGCCACGCGCGACGCCCGCCGCGGGGCACTTCAATTCGGGCATGCGGAAGTCCACGCCAAGCATGTACCGAAGACTCTCGCGCACGGGAGCGCACTGGGCGGAACCAACGTCCAAGCCGCCGCCTGTGTCGAAGTCGCCGAGATTGACCATCAGCGTCTTGTAGGCGCCGCGTAGTTGAGGAAACGGAAAAGAGCGGGACTGGTGGACATGCATGCCGGCAAAGAAGGTCGCCACGAACGCCGCGGCGAGTAACAGGAACACTCCCGCGATCCACCATCGGCGCGGCGCACATTGAAGTGTGTTCACCGTTTTACGGCACAACATGAACGTACCGATCGACGATGACGCCCCGTGCGCCCCGCTCGGCTCGCTCGGCCCGTTCGGCCCGTTCGGCATGGTGCGTGTCGCGCGCGAAGTCGTAATGCCGAAGCTGAACCTCGAAGCGGATGGGGCGCGGCAAGTGGTGTTGCAAACGCGCCGCATGCGCGGCGGCGTCAAAGAACTGTCGCGCCTGCTCCCGCCCGCGCGGCCCACTGAATGCCGCGCCCGCAACGGGCCGGAACCGAAAGGCGCCGATCGAACCGAACCACTCGTCGAGCGGCGGTTCTCCGCTCGTGCCGTCCTCGTAGTGCGCGACGACCCTCTCGTATTGGACGATGCCGGTCGGGGATTCCGGGACGATGAACAGGGGTATCGACGAGAGCGGATAGAAAGTCACTTGCGCGATCCAGACGGAAGCCGCGGTGGCCGCGATGGCCAGCGTCGTGATCGCGCCACGCCGGTGGACGCGCGCCGCCCGATCTTCCGACGGGGAAGAGGCGGGCGCGCCAAGCGGCCGGGCGCGTGCCGGCAACCGTTGTCGAACCGCCAAGCGCAAAGCCCGCCAGTCGTAGAACACGAGCAACAGCAGCATCAGGTCGATGAAGTCGATGTCCATCAGGCACCAGATGCCAATGTGGACGAGGATCATCGCCGCCGGCAACGCCAGCCGCGCCATTCGCGACACGAGCACGAAACCGAAAGCCAACTGCGTACACAGCGTCGCAGCGCCCAGCAGCACAAACAACAGATCCGGCGCCTGCAAGACGGAGAACAACATTCCATCGTCGTTGTACGGCAACTTCAGAAGTGGACGCAGCAGATGGGCGCGCATGTTGTCCGCGGAGACCCAGCCCAGGCCCGTGCCGTACAGTTTGCTCAACCCCGCCATCAGATAGACCGCTGCAACGGTGGTCCACACGGCATAGCGCGCCCAACCGAACTCCGCGAGCGGAACCGCCGGCAAGACGGTTCGGCCGCGCGCGCGCCGCCAAAGCCGGTCCAGCGAAAACCCGCGATCGCAACGGGTGCAGCAGAGCACCGCCAAGACGTACCACGGAATAATGCCGCCGTGGTTGAAGAACGAAAACTGCCGCTCGATCCCGGCCACGACGAGGTAGCAAATCGCCGCCAGCGGCACGACGACCCGGGTGCCGAGGCCGACGGCGCCGAGCAGCAGAAGCAAGGCCGTGGCGTACTGAAACGCCCGCAACGCCAACGGGTCCGCGAGGAAGGCGTCGTAGAAGGGCAGCCAGCGCAGCCAATCCATCACGCCCATTGGCCGCATCATCACCTCGGGCAGAAGAGCCGTGCCCGCCAAACCGTAGTGAAAGAGCGTGTGGTAGCACAAGATGGCGCATGTCCATGCGCGGATCGCGCCAAGCGTTGCGGGCGTAGCGGCGCCAACGAAGCGCTCGAAAAACCACGGGACCCATGACCAAACGCGTCGCCAACACAAACCGCCGACTGCGATGACCACGCACCAGAACGTGCCCAGCCGCGCCACTTCGTGCCAGCGGCCCAGATAATGCTCGAACGGATTGTCCCTGCGGCCCGCGAAGAGGTCGCTCAGCAGGGCACCCTCTTGACGATACCCGGATTCCAAGAGCAAGGGCACCCAGCCGTAGGCGATCAGCAACCAGCTGGCAAGCAGGGTGCCGGCAAGCCCGCAACCGAGCGCCATTCGCCGCCCGGCCCCCCGCGGCGCGGCGCGTTCTCCAAGCAGCGGAATGTTCAGCAACCGGAGCAGCGCGCGCCGCCCCGCGGCCAGCAGCGGATACGCCAAGCGCGCCAACCATCGCGAGCGGAACAACAGCCGGTTCGCGAACCCGAAGAGACCTTTCGCCGTCGAGAGGCGGGCAAGCATGCGGAACGCGTCGCCGCCAACATGGTAGCGCCCATCCACCTTCAACACGATGCCGTCGTTCAGGTCGTGGGGGAGTTCCTCGATCTCTTCGACCAGCGCGCCGCCATCCCGCGCATTGACCAGAGCGAGTTCGCAAACGGCGGCGTCGACATCAAGGTGCCGCACATAGCGTTTGCAGATCGGGCACCCGCCATCGTAGACCAGCCACGCGCCCGGCGCCTTCACGCCGGCACCGCAGGAGTGCCTGTCGTCATCCACGGCGCTTTCTCCCACGTCGCATGTGCGTCCCACTATGCCAAGAGCGTCATGGCGGGCCCGGCGGACCCCGTCACGAATCGTACCATCACGCGTTCGCTGGTCCCGTGGCGGACGGCTTGGTTCCCTCCAAGGTTAGACACTCCATGCGGTAGAAGCCGTCCGGCATTCGGCTCTCGTTCGCGAGACCGCAAAGGGCGGGGGACTCGCTGCGGTTCGGATCGCACCGGGCGATGTTGGTGAATCCGGCGCGCGCCAGCATTTCGCTCAACGTCGACGCATCGTAGACGAACCGCGCCACATCGGTGTGCAGGTGGTGATTGAGGAAGACGCCAGCCATCACCGGCGCGGTGGCGCCGCGCCACGAGGCATGGCACAGGCTGTGCCCGCACAGGGCCACGCGGCGCGCCCCGGCCCATCGCACATAACGCTCCTCCAAGGCCGGGCGCTCGGCTGCGCAGGCACCGACCAAGGATCGGTAAAGGCGGATCAGAAACGCCAGATCGGTGGTGGCGACACGCAGCTTGCCGCCCGGCGCAAGCACCCGGTGGCACTCGCGCAGCATGATCCGCGCCTCGGACAAGGAAAGCGAGGCGAGCATGTATTCGCTGTAGACGCAGGCGAAGCGGTCGCCCGGCAAGGGAAAGGGTCGAGAGGCGTCCAAGCGCGCAACGTTTGCGCAACGCGGCCACCGATCGGTGTTCAACCAACCGGCGAGCAGGTGGTTTCCGCAGCCGAGGTGCAGCTTGGGCTCGCGGGTCTCGGCAAAGTAACGGCGGGCAATGCGCGCGTCCGCGCGCCACAGCCGGCGCGCCAGCGATCGCAACACGCCGGGGACGCTACGCCGAACCACCGGGCGCGCGGGTCGGTTTGGTGGCTTCCACGGTCAGCGACTCCAACCGAAGCAGGCCCGCCGGCATCCGCTTCTCGTTCGCCAAGCCGCGCAGGGCCGCCTCGTCGCTCTCGACGAGGTCGCGCCTCGTCGCATCGCCAAAACCGGCGGCTTCCAACGCCGCCCGCAACATCGGCTCGTCGTACACCACCTCAAGCTCCCACGCGCTCATGTATTGGTTGACAACGAAGCCGGCGGCCTTGTCTTGAGCTGGGGCTCTTTTATGCGAGGGGTTGCCCCCTCGCGCTCCCCGGCTGAGGGCTCTTTCCTGCGAGGGGTTGCCTCTGGCGCACCGCTCGCACGCGGGAGCGGCCTCCGCCGAAGGCTGCTGAGCGTGGAACCACTCGATGTAGCGCTGTTGGATCGGGGAGAGTTCGTTGCCAACCAAGCCGCTCAAGAAAGCCAGATCGGGGGTCGCAATGCGCACCTTCCCGCCCGGCATCAGAACGCGGCAACTCTCCCGCAGCATGGCGAGCGCGCCGTCGAAAGGCAGGCTGCCGATCATATGCTCGCTGTACACATAGGCGAAGGTGTCGGCCGGAAAAGGAAACGGACGCGTCGCGTCCAAGCGGAGGACGCCGGCTCGGCGCGGCACGCGATCCGCGTTCAGCCAACCTTCCAACACATGGGCGCCGCAGCCTAGGTGCAGCTTGGGATCGCGGGTCCGCGCCAGATGACGCCGAACGATGCGGGCATCCGCGCGCCGCACGGCGCGAGCGGCTCTGCGCAGTGCTCCAACCAGGTTCGCGCGCGCAGCGGGCGCTTTGCTCGCCCAAGCGGCCACGGTCAATCCACGCAGCGCGGCAACAATTCCCGGTGGAGCTGCGCGGCGCTTTCCAACAGCGATTCATCCAGGCCGAGTGTGGCGGCGTCGTAGCGGGTGGGCGCGCGGAAGCGCCCAGCAGCCGGCACCAGATCCGCAACTTGCGCCAGACCGGTCTTGCCGGCGATGCGTTCAAGGTGGATCGCGGGTTGGGCGCAAAGTCCGTCGTAGTCGACCAGCACGATGTTGCGGCTCGGATTAGCGAGGATGTGCGCGAACGCCGCCCGCCAGTATGTCAGCCAGAAATTCGCGTTGTTGGCCTCCGGCGCCGGGCGATCCAACCAGTGGTCGAAATCGATGGGGCGCAAATTGGCGCCGAAGTCGAAGTGGCCGATGTCCTTCATGTACCGACGCGTGAACGACTCGCGGGCGTGGATCTTCTCAAAGCGAAGATGCGCGCGCAGCAAGGAGGCGGCGTGATCGATCGGGTTGCGCAACGGCACAAGCACCGTCGCATCGGGGAAGATCCGGACGATTTGCGCCAATCGCGCAAAGTTGCCGTTGTTCTTGGAAATGTAGCGTGGCGCACCGCGGCGCTCTTGCTCATCACCCTGCTTGGTCTCTTTGGCTGCCTCTTGCGAGAGGTGCAACGCGATCAGCTTGCGCATGTGGTTCTTGATGAAGGTATCGAACTCGGCCGACGCGGCGCTGGGGTCGTCCGACCAAGGCAGGATGCGGTCCGACAGGTACCGGTGCCGATGGAAGGCCCGCCACAAAGCCTCTTCAAACGCCTCGGCACTGTCGTAGCCGATGGTCAGGCCGTCGCCGTGGGCGCGTTCGACCGCTCCCCCAGTGAGGCGGAAGCGGTGGGAAATTGCGTGCCAAAGAAGTGGGATGAACAAGAACGGCATATGCCGGTATGTGTGCGCGACAAAGGCGCCCGACGAACATAGCGTCTCAAGCAGGAGCGTGGTGCCGGCCCGCGGCAAGGAGGCGATGAACACCGGTCGTTCGATTTCCAAGTTGGCGATGCGTCCGGCGTGGAGACGGTCCTCGAAGTCGGCCAGCGCCTTTTGGATGGGAATTGTGGAAAAGGCCACGCGGTGCAGGAACCGATCCGGCGCGGAATAGCGGTCCTCCAACTTCGCGCATCCACCGTCGTCCTCGCCGCCCTCGCCGCTGGGCCGCGCCGCTTGTTTCCCCCGCCGCCGGCGTGCCGCCGCGCGCAGCTGCTGCAGCGGATACCAGACGAAACCCACCACCATGAAGATGAACACCCCGACCATGGCCAAGAGCGCACCGAAGGCGGCGATCCCCGCGCCCGGGCCCATGTAGGCGAGAACAGCCGTCCCGCTGGAAACACCATCCGCGAGCAGCGCGGGCACCGCATGGTCCGTCATTAGGGACGTCTGGACAAGGAGGAACATGCGGGGCTCACCACATCAGCTCGCGTTCGCTGACCGAGTGTGAGCATACCGTTCTCACGGCGTCCACCCCTTGGCGTAGTGGATCCCTAGGAACTTGAAGAGCCATGCGTGCTCCTTCAACTGCGACGCCTCCGTCGCCGAGAGCCCTGGCCAGTTCGACAGGTTGTGTATTTGTCGGAACATGGTTAGAACTTGCCCGTCGGCCAGGCGAATCTCGAAAGCGCGTTGATCCAGCTCGTCGACAACCAAGGCGCGGCGTCCGTCGGCGGAAATGTCGAATTGCCCCCTCGTACGTTGAAAAAAGGGCAGCAGGTGTTTCGGCGTCGTGGCGGTGGGAAACACCGTGATCTCCTCGCCGGTGGCGAGATCGACCACCAGCAGCCGCGAGGGACCAAAGACGCCGTCGGTGCCGTAGTTGTCGAACATCGCGAAACGCGCCTTGTCCAAATGCCGCACCCCGTGTTGCATGTGGAAGCTGCCGCGCACAAGCCGTTTCAGGCGGTGGTCGTCCTTGTCCAAGATGCCGAACGCGTTGAGATTCCGCAACGAAACCACCAGGTCGCCGGGCGCGATGCCGCCGGCGCCGCCGGCGTCCGCGCCGAGCATGTGCGCGAAGTTCGTGTGCGTGGGGTCGCAGTCGTCCGCGCCAACCAAGACGCCCGCGTAGGGAGACGCGATGATCGCGTCGAGAATGGCGATCTCGTCGAGAAGTTCGCCGCGCCCGTCCAAGATGTTGACCAGGTCCTCGCTGATCAGCCCGCGGTCACATTCCAGTTTCACTTCGCTTCCCAGTTGCACTTCGCTTCGCGATTGGCGATCGTACAATTTGAACGCGATGCGCGCTTGGTGCAAACGCATGCCCGGCACCAGCACCAAGTCCTCGTTGACGACATGGGGCCAATGATGGCTGTAGTCCTTGCGGTACCAGCGCGGGCGTCCGTCGGGCGCCACCCGCGCCACGCCGCCGGCTACGGGATGGCTGTCGCCGAGTTCGAAGACGACGAGCAGGTCGCCGTGCGGATGCGGCGAGAGGAAAAAAGTCTCCAAGCCGCGCGAGAAGGACCAACCCACGGCGTGTTCATAGGGGAAGTCGGTTTCGGGCGCGATGTTCGCGCGTGCAAACTCGTCCGGCAGATACGGCCAAACGCGGCTGACGGCCCCGGAACGACTGTATTCCACCGCCAAGCAGCCCCACCGGGGGCAGTGATCGAGAAACGCGCCCACCTCTCCCTTCACCAACACCGGTTCGATGAGCGCGTCCCCGGCGAGAAAGTCGATGCGCGCCGCCACCGCGTTGGCGGGCGTGAATCGGGCGGAAGCGCAACGCAACTGACGTAGCCCGAGGTCCCACCTCATCTTTTCCACGAGATCCGCCGCGACTCCCGCGCACCCGCGCGCGCGCGGGTCATTTCTCGGATCGCGCGCAGTTGGGCGAAGGCCCAGAGTGCGGCGCGCTTGGCGGTCCTCATGCAGGCCAAGATTGAGGGCCAGAGTTTTGTACGCGGAACGGACCACGGTGGACGGAAAGATGCCAATCGCTTCAACGCCGATGCCGACCAAGAACGCGGCGAGCAACGCGGCGGAAAAGAACAGCAACCGCGGAAGCCGTGACAGACGCCTCACGGTGTCCGCCTTCGCAGCGTGCTGGCGTAGTGGACGCCTTGCAACCGAAAGGACCAAGCGTATTGCGTCACCGTCTCCGTCGCCGCGAGCGCCGACAGGCTCGACAGGTCGTGTAGTTGCCGGAACACGTTTAGAACTTTGCCGTCCGCAAGGCTGATCTCGAATGCCCGGCCGCCCTGCACGTCGGCAACCAAGGCGCGGCGCCGGTCGGCGGAAATGTCGAACTGTCCCCAGCTGTGCGTGAAAAAAAGCCGCAAGTGTTCGGGCGTGATGTCGGTCGGAAACACGGTGGTCTCTTCGCCGATGGCGAGATCCACCACCAGCAGCCGGGCCGGGCCGTGGACGCCGTCGGTGCCGTAGTTGTCGAACATCGCGAACCGCGCTTTGTCCAAATGCCGAACGCCGTGTTGCAGGTGGAAGCTGCCGCGCACGAGCCGTTTCAGGCGGCGGTCGTCCTTGTCCAAGATGCCGAACGCGCTCAGGTGCCGCAACGAAACGACCATATCGCCGGGCGCAATGCCGGTGGCGCCTCCAGCGTCGGCGCCCAGCATGTGCGCGAAGTTGATATGCGTGGGGTCGCAAGGGCGCGCCTCGCCCAGCATGCCCGCGTAGGGCGACGCGATGATCGCGTCGAGAATGGCGATCTCCTCGAGAAGTTCACCGCGTCCGTCCAAGACGTTGACCAGATCCTCGTTGATCAGCCCGCTACCACATTCCAGTTCCACTGCGCTTCGCGGCTTTCCAGCGTGTACTCTAAACGCGATGCGCGCGTGGCGCAAACGCATGCTCGGCACCAGCGCCAAGTCCTCGTCGACCACATGGGGCCAATGGTGGCTGTAGTCCTTGCGGTACCAGCGCGGGCGTCCGTCGGACGCCACCCGCGCCACGCCGCCGCCGGTGGGGTGACTGTCGGCGAACTCGAAGACCACGAGCAGGTCGCCGCGTGGATACGGCGAGAGGTGAAAAGTCGCCATGCCGCGCGCGAAGGACCAACCAACGGCGTGTTCGTACGGATAATCGGATTCGGCGGCGGTGTTCGCCTCGACAATCGCGTCGGGCCGAAACGGCCAAGCGCGGTCGACGGCCCCGGAACGCGCGTATTGCACGGCCAGACAGCCCCAAGGCCCCGGACAGTGGTCGAGAAACGTGCCGACTTCTCCCTTCACGAGCACTGGGTCGGCGAGCGTTTCGCCGGCGAGGAAGTCGATGCGCGCCGCTACCACGTCGGCTGGCGCGACTTGGGCGGAAGCGCAGCGCAGCATGCGCATCCCGAGGTCTTGTTTCAGCCGCCGCCGGACGCTTGCCGCCAGTCCCGCGCAATCCGCTGGAGGGCGCGCCGTTGGAACATCGCCGCGGCGCTTCATGGCGTCCGACAGCCCATGCGCGCCCAGATTGACGACCAGCGTCTTGTAGGCGGAACGGATCAGCGTGGACGGGAAGAACCTGGCCGCCTCAACGTACATGCCCGCCAAGAACGCGGCCAACAACGCCGCCGCAACGAAGAGCGACAACGGCAGCCGGCGAACGGCGCGCCCAGCGCGGCGCGCGCGCGGCGGATTCACGAACAGGCCGGCAACCGCGCCGGCCACGGTGCCATTGTGTCGGTCACCGTTGCGACGCTGTTCGCCGGGCCGGCGCGTGGGGCGCCAACCCCGGGTGCCGCATGTTCGGGGCCTCAACGCCGGCCCGACTGGGCTGAAATCCGCGCCAAACGTGATCGGCTTTGGCCAGAAGAGAGGCGTCCGCCGCCTGCCGGTCGTTCCATGTGTGTTGGTGGGCGTGGCGAACCAAGAGGAAACCGGCGGCGTGGGTTCGATAGACGCGGCCACCGGCGCGCAGGATGTCTCCCGCCAGTGTTGTGTCGACGCCCGCGGGCACCTTTCGCCAACCACCGCAGCCCTCGAGGTCGGTTCGGGAAATGAGCAAGGTGCCACCGGCCGGCGGCGATGTCTGGTAGCGTTCGCCGCCGCCGTTGCGCCAGCGGATGGTGCGGTCGGCGCCGCCCAGGTAAACGAACTCCAGCCACTTGCCCACCAGCTGCGCCTCCGAATACTGCCGCGCCAAAACCAGATCCCACAGGTGGTCGGCGCCGTAGAGGTCGTCGTCGTCCATCTTGGCGAGCAGTGCGCCGGTGGCGGCGCGGGCGGCGGCGTCGAGCACCGCGCCAAGCGGTTCGCCCGCTGGCAGCCGCAAAACCTGGGCCGGGTGCGGGAGTTCCGCCAAGCAGCGGTCGACAGCGCCGAAACCGTCGCCATGAAGCGCAAGCACCAGTTCGACCGCCGGGTAGGTTTGCCGCGCCACGTTGACGAGCGCCCACGGCAGAAACGCCGGCCGTCTGGTGGCGAGCAGGATGGACACCAAAGGTAGTTGCGCGCGGCTTTGCCGCGCCCGGCCCCAAGACGAATGGTCGCGCAGCGCGGCGCCGCGCATTTCCACGCCGAGCTGTTCGCGGGCGTCCGCACCCAAGCCGCGCACGTTCGCGGTCATCAACCGAAACAGACGGCTGCCAAGCAGCGGTTCAAGACGCGGGTCGCGGTCCGCCAGATGTACGACCACGCCGTGTGCCGCCAAACGCGCCAAGTCGCCGGCGCGGGTGCGGTTGTCGGCGTGGAAAGCCGACGTGTCCTCCAAATGGTGGAGGCGGCGCAGCCGGCGCAAGGCGTCGCGGCGAACCACGCAATGCGCCGCGGCGCCGCGCGGCAGCAGGGCCAGCGGGCCGAGCGCCCCCACCTCGTCGCCAACGTCGGCGCGCCATCCCACCGGATTGTAGGCGCGCAGGTTGAAGGCGGGCGCGGACTCGCCTTCGGTGCCGGCCGCGCGCCGCGACCCGGCGCGCGCGCGATGGCGGCGCGCGGCGCTGCCAAGGTGCCACCAAGCCACACGCGCCCGCCGCCGCGCCCCGACCACGAACCGGCGCGGCAACGACGACCAGGCGCGCGCGGCGCCCGCCGGCTCGACAAGGCTAGCAAACACCTTTGCGCATGCCTTGGCGCTGCCGCCCGCGAACCACTTGAGAAACCAACGCGCGTGCTCGGTGTTGTCCAAGCTGCCGGCGAAGGTGCGCAGCCACTCGCTCGCTTTGGTGCGTTGATTCCAAGAACCCGTGCGCACGGATTCGCCGCGCATGGCGCGCCCACGCCGAGCCGCCAGACCCAGTTTCGCGGGAGGCAGCGACACCGCCGCGCCGAAGTCCGCGGCGTCTCTGCCCGCACGCAACGCCCGGTGCAGCGCCCAGCCGCGGGTGATGGAGACGCTGCCGCCGCCCGGCAGGGCCGAACGGAGCGTCACCGCATCGCCCAGCTTGGCGCGCAGCCGCTGCACCAGGTTGACGGCGAAGGGAACCGATGCGGACACGGCGATGTGGAACGAGGCCGCGGGGAAGTCGTCAAGGCTCGTTCCCGCGTCCTCCACGGCGCCCACATGGACGCGCACGCGCGGATCCGGCGCCAGTTGTTCGCGCAGCCATGCGCAGCCGTCGTCGTCTTGCGCTATGGCCAAGCGCACCACGAGGTCATGCACTTGGTCGGCCAGGATCTTCACCGCCGCCTCGAAAAGCCGCTCCACCGGCTGCCCCTCTTGGGCGATCGTCACCACGAATTGGGGCACCGTGAACGTCCGCCCCGGCGATGCGGCGCGGAAACGGGGGTGGGCGATGAGGTGGGCGGCTTTCGCGTGCTGGGCCTCGGCGCTCTTCCGTTTGCTCTCCCATTGCGGGCGCAGCAGCCCCTGGTGCCAGGCGAAGGCGTCGCGCACGGGAATCAGCAGCCCGCCGCGGGTGTAGGCGCGGTAGCCGAATTCGACATCCTCGCCGCCCCATCCCGCGAAGGATTCGTCGCAGCCGCCAATGCGCTGGTAGAACTCCCGGCGGATGCCGCAGTTCCCCCCGGACACCATGCGGAACATGTCGTCGTCGCGGCTGGTCAGATCGTTCGTCATGCGCAGGTGACTTTCCACCCACGGCGGCTCCGCCGGGCGGCCGGCGAGGAGGTCCTTCAACGAGCCGGGTCGGGCGCGCACGGCTTGCGCGTCAATGTCGCCCGTGTCCACGTGCGCGACCAAGCCGATGGTCAGCGCGTCGTCGACGGCGTGGTGCCAGCGGGCGTGTGCTCGCATCCAGTCGGCTTCGGCCAACAAGTCGCCGTCGAGGAACAGGATGATCTCGCCGGCCGCCGCCCGAACGCCGGTGTTGCGCGCCCGCGCCAGCCCGAATCCGCGCCGTTCCTGCCGCACCACCTTGACGGGCAGCGGCGTCTCCGGCCGCGCCAGCGGCGGCTCGGCGCCGTCGTCGACGATCACCACCTCGAACAGTTCCCGCGAATAGGTTTGGCGTTCGAGCGCGGCGAGCGTCCTCGCCAAAGTGTCCGTTGGAGTTTGGTAGGAGGGAATGACCACGCTGACCAGCGCGGCCGGCGCGAACGCATTCGGCGCCGGCACGTCCACCGCACGCCAGTCGTTGTAGCGAACACGCGGCGGCGGCGGAGTTGTCGGCTTGCCGGGAGTCAACACGGCGCGGACTTCGGCTTTCCACGTCGCAGTCGCCACCAGAGCCAGGCCCAAGCCGCCCAGCGCGGATGGGCCACTTGCCAGCGGAGCACGGCGGCCAACCGCTTGCAGACCAGCCAAGCAACCCCGCCGGCCCGCGCCGCGCTCGGACGCATCAGCTTCTTCGCCGACAACCGCCGCGCGACGCCGAAGTCCGCGGGCGCGCGGCCACTGCGGCGCGCCCGGTGCAGGGCCCATGTGCGCGTGATCGACACCTCCACGCCGTTGCCGAGCGCCGCCGCGGCGGTGACCGCATCGCCAAGGCCGGCGCGCAGTCTGAAGATCAGATCCTTGGCGAAGACGGCGTCCCCCGGCAGCGCGATGTGAAACGCGGCCGTGGGAAACTCGCGCAACGGGGCGGCGTCCGAGATGCACACGCGCGGGTGCGACCCGAACCGCTCCGCCAGCGCCTCGCGCTGCGTCCGATCGCTTGGGGCCGTTGCAACCCGCACCACCAAGTCGCGGGCGCGATCCGCCAACAGGTTCGCTACGCTGCGACGGACCCGCTCCGCGGGCAAGGAAGCCGCGTCCACCGTGACAACGTGCGTCGGCACCTCGTGGTGGCGTGTGGATTCGGCGCCGCGCAACCAGCGATGCGCGATCAAGGAGGCGGCCTTTGCGCGCGCGCGCCGATTGCCCCGGGAGTTCTTGGCCTGGTCCCAACGCCCTTGGTGCAGCGCGAACGCCTCCCGGGCCGGCACCAGCAACCCGCCGTAGGTGTACGCGCGGTAGGCGAGCTCGGTGTCCTCCAAGCCCCAGCGCGTAAACGACTCGTCGCTGCCGCCCACCAAACGGTAGAAGGCGCCGCCGATGCCGAAGTTGTTCCCGCCCGCCGCCCGAAACGGATCGTCGTCTGTCGACGTCAAATCGTTGGTGCGCAGCATGTGGCCTTCGATCCACGGCGGATCCATCGCCCGGCCCTTGCACAATCCCCGCAACGACCCGGCCCGGCGCCCGATCGCCTCCGGCGCCAAGCCGTCCGCCGCAACATAGGTGGTGAACCCGACGGTCAGGGCGTCGGCAACGGCGTGGTGCCAGCGCGCGTGCGCCGCCAGCCAATGCGCTTCGGGCATCACGTCGCTGTCGAGAAAGAGCAGGATGTCGTGCGCGGCCGCGCGCGCGCCGGTGTTGCGCGCCCTCGCCAACCCGAAACCGCGGCGTTGTTGGCGCACCAATTGGACCTCGAGCGGCGTCGCCGGGCATTCCAGCGGCGGCTCGGAACCGTCGTCCACGAGTACAACCTCGAACAGGTCGCACGGGTAGGTCTGACGCTCCAGCGCGGCCAACGTTCGCGCCAACGTCTCCACGGGCGTTTGATAGCAGGGGATGATCACGCTCACCGGCAGCGCCGGCGCGAACGCAGCCAGCGGCGCCACGTCCACGCCCCGCCAGTCGTTGTACCAAGCGCTGTTCAGGGAGCGGTTCATTGCGCCGCAACAGCCTCGTACAGCTTCAGGTCGGCGGCGTAGCGCTTTCTCAGCAGGGCCTTGTTGTTTGCGGTTAGGAGCGAGCGCATTTCCGCGCGGGCTTCCCGCAACGCCGGCGGCGAGGGCTCCTGCCAACCCAGCATCGTGTTCAACCTCCGCAGCGCGGTCGTCGGCAGACCGACATGCGCGGCGATGCGCGCGAAATCCTCGTCGATGGTTTCCAAACGGCCGACGAAGTCCGGCAGGCGACCATCCGCAAGTCGCGCCTGCAAATGTTGGGAGAGAAAGTGCCCATCGGCGAATTCGTCGGAACCGTAGCGGGTGTTCAGCCACTGGCAATAGTCGTCAAAAGAGTCTACTTCGGCCAGCCCAAAGAAGGAACGCTCGAAAAACCGTTGCCGCTGCGTCTTCAGGCGACGGTCCCGCCCGTGGAAGCGCTCTTGGAAGTAGCGCATGTCGGCATAGAGGGAGAGCGCCCGGTCAAACGGATGCCTGATGAACGCGAAGCTGGTGTAGCGCTGCGCTTGCGGGCGCAGCTTGTAAAGCTCGCGGATGCTCTTCCCGCAAATCACGGCGACATCCGGTTCCGCCGCGCGCAGTGCGGCCATGATGCTTCTGGAAGCCACTTTCGGGACGCATATCCAAAGATAGCGGTATTTTTCCGAGACGATCTTCTCGGCCTCGCCGGCGACGCGCGCGGCGGTGCGCGCCATGCACAGCGCCTCGCGGCCGCGACCGCGCGCCACCGCGCCGGCCATGTCCAAGACCATCCGCGGGTGGTGAAGCACCGCCACCGCTTGCCGCGAGCGGCGCAAAACCAACGGATTGCGGGAAGCCACCCCCCCGGCCTACGAATCGTCGAGGAAGTAAACCGCCAACCGGTCGTCCTCCAGCGCGGCGCCTCCCAGCACTTGGTCCAGTTGGCGACGAATGCCGGCGATGGTGCTGTCGGGGACACCGCCCAACACGCGAGCGCGCCGGAACGCCAAGATGTCCGCCCGCCGAGTTCCCTTCAGCGCTTCTTCGCGCACGCTTTCCCGGCTCTGCTTGTGGATCACGAGTGTCCCGAAGCCAAGTTCCCGCAACCTCGGCACGTCCACCCGCGCACCCGCCGGCGGCGTCTTGGCGAAAGCCGCCAGCGCGGGTTCGGTGAGGTAGAACTCGCGCAGCCGATGGTGCGGTATCGACAAGTAGCCGCCGGCGATGGGTCGTCCATGGACGGTCTGCGCCACTTGGTTGCGCACCGATCGCAGACGTTGCAGGAACGGCACGTTGAGCACTGCGCCGGGCCGCGCCCGGATTTCCTTCAGCAGCGGCGAGTGCTCCACCGGAAGGATCGGATAGGGCAGCCAGCTGTATTCGGCGAGCAGCAGGATCGCGGTCAGTGGCAGCGCCCACCGGCGCCAACCGGACCGCAAGGCCGCAAACGCGAAGGCGGCGCCGTGGCCGGCCAGCACGGCCAATGCCAAACCCACCAGCACCATGAAGCGGTTGGCCACTCTGACGTGCTCCAAGACGGGCAGCTTGCGGAAGATGGCGAAGAAAGGCAAGAGAACGCCCTCGCGCACCACATTGTCCCAGATCAGCCGGCTGCCGAGGGCCAATATCAGTGCGCCGGCGAACAACGCAAGCCAGCCGCGCAGCGGCGGAGTCGCCCACCGGCGAAGTCGCGCCCAGACGGCGAACGCCGCCAAGCCCAAGGGCGCGAAGCCGAGATAGCAGACGAAACCGACCGATGCGTAGGGGCGGTGCGCGTAGCGTTCCGACACGAGCGGCCCGGCGACGGGATTGGCCCAATGCGGCGTCAACAAATAGGTGGGATCGATGCCGCGCTCCACAGCCCCCTTGACGCAACCATTGGCGCCGACCAGTCCGTCGAGCGGAGCGAAAGGCAGCGCAAGCAGCGCCGCGGCCGCAGCGGCCGCAGCGGCGCCCCGCAGGTAGGCGGGCCAAGCGTTCGCCCGCCACGCCTCCCAACCGAACCAGATCATCGCCGGCGCCACCACCAGCGAGCACAGGATTCCTAGATGCCAACTGCAGAGCGCGCAAAAACCAAAACACGCGCCGAGCCCGATGGCATCGCCCAGGCGTCGCGAACGGCGCCAGCGCAGCAGGAAGAGCAGCGCGAGCGGCATGAAGCCGGTGGAGATCAGATTGAGGTGTTCCAGCGACTGTTCCATCATATGGGGGAAGAAAGCGAAGATCAGACCGCTTAGGAGCGCCGCGCGGGCGTTGCCCGTCAAGTCGCGCACCAGCAGCCAAGCGGCGAAGGCGGACAACGTGAACTGGAAGAACACGCAGAAGTTGTGCGCGGCGGCTTCGCCGGCCACTAGGTTCACTGGCATCGCCAGCATTTGGTTGAAGGCCGAATGCGTGTGGCAGCGCAGATCGACACCGAGCGGGTGGTAGAGCATCGGCGACCAAAGAGGGCTGCGCCACTCGAGGAGGCTTTGCTTCCACCACCAGAAGTTCCAGTAGTTCAGCCACAGGTCGCTCCCTCCTGCCGGCAAAGCGCTGCGCCAGTGCAGCGCCAGCGGAAAGGTCATCAGAAGCGCAACGCCGACGTAGACAAAGAGCACAAACGCGGGAGAGTCGCAACGGGTGTTGCGCTGGCTTCGCTGGCCCGGAACATTCGCTGGCCGAGCGATGGGCACATGCGGTTCGCGGCGTTGTGACGGCCGTGACGGACTCATCGGTGGTTGCTACGGTGCGGTTCGCTTACGAGAACCTCCTCGCATCGGGCCACTCGGTCGCGGTCGCTCTTCACGAGCGGGTCGCTCTTCACGAGCGGTCGCTCTTCACGAGCGGTCGCTCTTCATGAACTGCCACACCCCGCACCGTTGCGCATGCAGGTAGCCTAGCCACATCCTCGCGCCAGTGCAAGGATGGCGCGGCAGCAGCAAGAGCTGATCCCGATGCGCTGGAAGCAGACAACCCGTTCGGTTCGTTACAGCGGTCTTGAAACCCGCTTTGCCAGCGAGGGCGGCTTGTTCGTTGCCACCGGCGCCGTATGGGTAGGCGAAGTGTTCCACGGCGACGCCACAGGCATCTTCGAGATACGCCTTGTTGTCCGCGATCTGGCGCCAAGCGCGGGCCCCGCTCAAACTGGGCAGCCACGGATGGCTGGTCGTGTGCCCGCCGATGGTCGCCAAAGGGTGGCGGCCGAGCGCCCGCAGGTGTTCGGGCGACAGACCGGCCGCGCCTGTCGCCGCCGTCGCGGACACCTCGTGGCGCTCGAACACGTCGTGCAATAGCGGCGCTCGCCGCTCGACATCCGCCCACACCCAGCGGGACACTTGACGGAGGGTTTCGGCTTTGCGCGCGAGCGAGGACGTGTCGAACCTCCTTCCCTCGGGCCCCATGGGCACCATCTCCACTAGGTCGCGGCGTTGCACGAGGTGCTCCAAACCGAGCCACCACAGCGAACCACCACAGGCTGCGCCACAGCCAACCAAACTCGTTGTGACGTACACGGTGAAAGGCGCGGCGAACTTCTCCAGCACCGGCAGGGCACACCGAACAATGTCGGCATAGCCATCGTCGAACGTGATGGCAACGAAACGCCGCGCCGCTCGCGCGCGACCGGGTTCTTGAACGCGCCGCGCCGCCTCGCTCATGGAAACCAAGTCGACGCCACTCCGGCGCAAGTGCGCCAGCCAAGCCTCCAAGAATCCGACTGTGACATACATCTCGCCGTTCAGAGCGGGAAGGATTGAATCGTCGGATGCGACGCGGTGGAACAGGAAAATGGCGCCAAGGCCCGCATGGCGACGACCGATGGCGGTGGCAAGGCCGCTGCGATACAGCAGCTCGGTCGCCACCCGCACGCCAAGGCGCCGCACACGCGGCACCTAGACGGCACCGCTCGCGTTAGCGAGCGCCCTCGGGAAAGCGAGCGCCCTCGTGATGGCGAGCGCCCTCGCGTGGCGAGGGGGCCCCGGTCGAGGACTCAAAAGCGATACCCGAACGCGTCCGTCATCGGACGGCACAGAGCCGCCATGTGCTCTTTGGAGAAATCCGTGTAGTAGTCGCGGTAGTGGGCGCCCTCTCTGGGTCTCGGTTTGGTGTTGGTTCTCGGCAAAGACCGCAACGGAAGCCCTAGCTTGCCGCAGACCGCGTTGTAGTCTTGCTGCAGGTTCTCGAAGCGGATCACGCGGTCGGCATAGGGTGCTCCTCTGCTGAAATAGAACCGCGGGATTTGTTCGACGTCGTCGAACAGACATTCGCGCAAGATGGTCTCCACGGTTTCTTTTCGACGGCCGCGCCGAAACGCGGCGCGCAGCCGGTGCAGGTGGAACGCACGAGGCAAGTTGCGGAGGAACTCCAGCGGCGGGCGGCCCGTCCACCAGATGTCGTGCCAGTAGGAAGGGCCAAACTTGGAATAGAGGTAAGACACGAGCAGGTCCCACGGGTTTCTGGCCACGGTGAATTTGAAGTACTCGTTCCATACTCTTTCGCCAACCTTCTCTCGAACGGCGTCGGGAAGCAAATGTTGACCGTATCGTTTCGTTGCGTCCCGCGGCGCGCGGACTGCGTCGAAGTCGTCTTCGTCCACACGCCGGTCGAACGCTTTCACGGAGCCGTCGAATCCCACGATGTCGTTCGCTCCCGCACAACGCGAGAAGGCAACCTGTATGCTGGTTCCGGCGGTTTTGCGCGGACAAATGAATATGAACTTGTACGCATGCGACACAACGGTCATCGCGCGGTTTCCAGATCCGCCGATTCGCCACGCCGGCGCAGCAAGACGGTGCGAACCGCGCGCGCCAAAAGACCGATGCCCCAACTCAAATGCATGATGGCCAGCACCAGCGGCAGCACCAGCGCGGACCAGGTCCCACGCCGCACGCCGACCGCCACGGCGCATCCAACCAAAGCGCCTAGCCACGCGACCGGCACCACGAGCGCGGCCCGGGCTGCGCCGATGACTGCCAGCGCCACGCTGACGGTCAATCCGAGCACCAGAAGCGGCGGCACAACTTGGCGCAGCCGTGTGGACCGCGGGTAGAGCTGCAGCATGGTCCACTTGCCCATGCCGTAGCTGAAATATTGCCGCACCAGGTCCCACAGGTTCGACCGCGGCCGATAGGACACCTCCAACGCCGGCTCGAACCAGATCACCTCTCCTTGCTGGCGCAGCCGGTAGTTGAGCTCATAATCCTCGTTGATCCTGCACCGCGTGTTGAAGCCACCAACCTTTTCCAGCGCATCGCGCCGGAACGTGCCAAGGTAGACGGTGTCGACCGGCCCCTCGCTACCCCCTTGCCGATAGCGCGCGCCCCCGTTGCCAAGCCATGTGGCATGCGCCAACGCGATCGCGCGCGTGAAGCATGTTGTCCCCAAAGACACCTGCTGCCCTCCCACGTTCGCCGCGCCGGTCCGGCGCAATGTCGCCACAGCCGTTCGCAGATAGGTCGGCGACAGCACCGAATGCGCATCGCACCTAGTGATGATCGGGGCGCTGGTCGAGCGCAACGCCGCGTTCAAGCCATCTGGCGTTGTTCCCGTCGGATTGGCGACGACCCGCGCGTGTGGAGCGACTCCGCGCACGGCGCACGCAAGGGCGGACCCGCCGGAGCCGTCGGCGACTACCAAGTCAACCGACCCGCGGTAGTCCTGCGCGACGATGGACCGGATCGCGGCCGTCAGGTTTCCGGTGGCGCTGATCGCGGGAACGATCACCGCCACTGCTGGAAAGTCTTGCTGCGTCTCAGTGGGCATGCCGGCGGCTTCTCAGTTCGTCAGCGCGGGTGTTCAAGCCTTGAGTACCCCCCCCCCCCCCCCGCATGCACCATCCCAGCGGACGACGAAACCCACCGAGCATCGGTAGACCACCCGCGGAGAGACGCCACACGTCTTGAGCTCAAGCGAGAATGTTCCACTTCCACATCCGTCTGGACTTTCCAACAGACATAAGATGCAAACACTACCACACCCGCTAACACCAGCATCCTCGTCGGTCGGTCGTCGGTCGGGGTGTGCGAGAGGTGTGCGACATATGGTGGCAAGCGGGTGCCATCGCGATCCGCCAACTCACCCATCCCGCGGCCGGCGCAACTCTCAAACGCCGCCGTTCGCGCGCATGGCGGTCACTCGCGCGAGCAGATCCTCGCCGTGGTCGCACTCCACTATCCAATCGCCCACCCGCTCCATCTGCTCCGCGGCGACCGCGGCGCCGATGTATGTGCGATATTGCTGAAATTCGCGTGCGCCGTGTCGCACACGGAAATTTCGCGTCAGGTTCCGCCTGCACGCCGATCACTCCTTCGGGCTGGTTGCCAAATGTCCCATACCCCGGCGGTCGCATTGTCGCGCATGCTCCGCATTGCGGTACAGTTTCGAGCATGGATGACGACCCAACGCCGCGCCATCCGCGAGGAGGGCGCTTGCGCGACGGCTTGCGCATGGCGTTGAGGGCGCCCGGCCGCGTCGCGCTGGTTGTCCGCGCACCCCGCCATGCTTGGGCGTTGTCCGTCTGCGCGGTAGCGCTGCTCGTCGGCGTCCTGGTGGTCGACGACTACGGCGTGATGATCGATGCGGAGCAAAATCAACGGATCGCCGAGATGAACTTGCGCTACTTGGCGGGCGACGACGACGCTTTCGACGCCCTGGTGGACTCCGGCGTCCGCTACTACGGCGCCGCATTCGAGTTGCCGCTGCAATTCGTCGAACGCATCTTCTCGCTCGACGACAGCCGCAGCCTGTATCTGTGCCGCCATCTGCTGACCCACCTGTTCTTCGTCGCTGGCGGTTTCGCCGCCTATCTGTTGGCTTGGCGAATGTTCCGGCGCCGCGCTCTGGCGCTGTTCGCGCTGGTCGTCTTTCTGCTGCATCCCCGCATCTACGCGCATTCTTTCTTCAACCCCAAGGATCCGCCGTTCGCAAGCATGTTCATGATTTGCCTGCTGCTCGGCCACCGGGCGTTCGAGAAGACCACGCCGGGCGCGTTCGCGCTCTGTGGCCTGGCAGCGGGGTTGTTGACCAATCTGCGCGTGCTGGGCGCCGTGTTCCCGGCGGTGTTCCTGGCGGCGCGCGTTTGCGACCTTGTGCGGGCGCGGGAATGGATCGAGCGCCGGCGCGTTGTCGCCACGAGCGGGTTGTTCGCTGTGGTTGCGGCGCTTACGTACTACGTCTCCATGCCTTCGCTCTGGGGAGACCCAACCGAGAGTTTCGCAAAGATGCTGGGGACGCTCTCGGCGCGCCCGAACCCGTACCCCCAGGCTTTCTTTGGCGAGACCGTGCTCCGTGTGGATGTGCCGGCGCACTACCTTCCGGTCTGGTTCGCCATCACCACCCCGCCACTGGTGTTGCTGTTGGGAATGACGGGCACCGCGGCGCTCGTTCTGCGCGGCGCCGGCGCTGCCGGCGCGCTGGCGCGCGACGCCCCGCCGCGCTTCATGGCGGTGATCGTCGCTTGCATGGCGGTGCCGGTGCTGGCGGTCGTTGCGTTGCGCTCGACGCTCTACGACGACTGGCGGCACATGTACTTTCTATGGGGGCCGTTCGCGCTGTTGGCGGCGCTCGGTCTACGCGCGCTGGTCGCGTTGCCGAAGCGCCTGCCGGAGCGCCGGCTGCGGCGGCGTTTTCGGGTGGCGGTCTATTGCCTGACCGCGCTCGGCTTGGGCTTGGTCGTGGCGCAGATGGCCGCGCTGCATCCCTACGAAAGCTACTACTTCAACGCGCTGGTGGATCGGCGCGGGCCGGAGGAGCTGCGCAAGCGCTTTCACCTCTACGACTACGGGTCGGTCAAAGGCGGGCACGGCTACATTCTGGACGAGTATCCCGATGCGGTTCTCAAGCTGGGGCGACCGCGATCTTGGACGGGCGTTGACGCGCCAAGACATTTGGAGACGTTGCCGCGGCACCAGCGCGCGCGCACCAAGGTCGATACGAACGCCGACCCGGAGTTCTACGTTGTCCGCCAAGACAATCGCGAAGACTTTCCGCTCGGGGCCGCGGACGAGTTGTTCGCTCCGGTGGTGTACACCCGCAAGGTGTACGGCAACACCGTCTGGCGCGTCGCCACGCCGGACCCGTCGCGGGTTGGCGCCAGGACGGCCGATCGCATGCGCGCCATCTACCGCGAGACGACGGCGGGTGCGCCGACGTTGACGGGCGACTTCAACGCCCACAAGGCGATTTACGGAGGTTGGGCGCCGCTCGCTGGGCCCTTCGACGTCTACCACGACGAGGGCACGGTCACCTGGGTGAAGGAGGACTGCCCCCCAGGCGGCGTGTCCCGCAAACCGAGACTGACGGTGCATCCTGCGGACGCGAACCTGCATCGCGCCTACAAACAACGCGCCCACGGCGTGCGCGTCGACGGGGCGTGCATGTGGCGGCTCGCTTTGCCGGACTACGACATCGCCCAGCTCCACGTCCACGGCGCCGGCCGGATCACGCCGCGCGCCTACTTGAGCGAACTGCGCCGCCGCCACGCGCGGCTGCGGTCCGCCGCGCCGGCCGCAAGCTCGACCTTTGATGTGTACTTGGACTTGGACGCCGGCGGCTTGACCTACATCAAGACGCCGTGCGCCGCGGCGGATGTCGAAGCGCCGTTCTTGCTGCACGTGCTGCCCGCGAACGCGGGGGATCAGTTCGTCGGCGTCAACCGGCTGCTGGCGGCGCTGCGCGCGTTGTTGGGCGATCGGCCCGGTTTCGTCACCCTGAACTTCCGTTGGCATGGAGAGGGTAAGCGACTGAGCGATGTCGTCGGCGTGATCGCCGACGATCTGTGCATGGCGACGCGGCAGCTGCCGCCCTACCCCATCGCCAGCATCGCCACCGGTCAAATCGCCGCGGACGGCGCCGAGCTCTGGCGCGTGGAGTTCTCCGCTGGCGACTGACCGGCCGCGCTTGCCCCAAGCGCCGCGCCGGTCCGCCGAGGCGCGTCTCGGCCCGTTGCTGCTCTTGGCGCTCGCGTTGTCGTCGCTGTTCGCCTGCCGCGCCGGGACCGGGTCTTTCTACCACGCCCGCTCCGGGCACAACTGGGACTCGGCGAAGAGTCTGGCGCTGGCGGAGAATCTCTCTTGGGAACACCGCCTGCGGTTGTACACGCGGCTCGTCGCGGAACCCGACGGCACCGTTCGCTATTGGCTGTACAGCCGCTTCCCGGTGGGAGGGAGCGCGCTGATCAAGCTCGCCATGGCGCCGTTCGACGGCGACTTGGCCGCCAAAATCCACGCCGCGCGGACGCTCATGCTCGTGTTCTTCTGCGCCGCGGCGGCGCTGGCTTTCGACGCGCTGCGCCGCATCTTGGGAGACGGCTGGGGCGCGGCGGCGGCGACGTTGCTCGCGTTCTGTTCGGACCACATGCTGTATTACAGCGACGCGGTCACCACCGAGGGCAGCGTCGACCTGTTCGCGGTGCTGCTCGTTTTCCACGGCATGGTGTTGCATGCGCACAGCGGGCGGTTCGCGCAGCTGGTCGCGAAAACCTGCTTCGCGCTGCTGCTCGGCTGGCACGTCTACGGGCTGCTGCTGGCGTTCATCGGTTTGGGACTCGCCGCGCACTTGGCCGGCGTTTGGCGCGAGACGCCTCGGCGTCCGTGGCTGGCGCGCGCGGGGGTTGTCGCCGGCGCGTTCGTGCGCAGTCGCCTGCTAGTGCTCGGCGCGGTGGCGGCGCTCTTCGGCGCGGCGGTTCTGGGCTTCAACTTGGCCAACGAGTACGCGGCCCTTGACGGCGAAGTTCCCGTCGCCGAGTTGCCTTCGGCGCGCTCGGCGCTGAAACGCACCGGCTGGAACGCGCAGTTCAACGCCGCGGGCGCCGAACAGCTCGCGTGGCCGTCCTACCTCTATTGGCAGATCCGCGCCATTGGCACGGCGGTCACTCCCTACGCGGTGGCGCTGCCGAGGTTTCGCGCAACCCTCGGCGCGCTGGTGTTGGTTGCGCTGCTCGTCTGGCTGCTGCGGGCGCGTCTACCTCCCGGCGCTGGGAGCACTAGGACGCTGCTTGGCGCGCTGGCTTTGTGTGGATTCTGCTGGACGCTGCCGGTGCGCCACAACGCCGCCTTCCACGTTTACGAACACCTGTTCTACGTCGGCGCGCCGCTGGCGCTTTTCGGGTTGGCTTGCGCGCGGCTGCGCAAGCTGCGGCGCGGCGACGGCTACGCGCTCGCGACGGCCGCCGTGGCGGCGGCGCTTTTCGTGGGCTCCGCGGCCTTGGCGAGAGCGGACTTCGTGGACGCGGACGCCGCCGCTGTTCAAGAGCGGATGCTGGCCGAGTTCGACGGAATACGCGAAACGACGCGCGGCAAGACCGTGTTCGTCGCCTACGATGCGGATCTTGCGGACGCTTCGCCCTTGGACGTGAGCCCGGGACCGGTCTTCTACTTTCTGGCCGGCAGCGTTCTGCAGTTCGACGGCCGTGTCCGCCGCAGGCTTGCGGCAGGCACGCCGAGCCCCGCGCCCGGGGAGTCGCGGTTCCGTGCGCGCGCCTACGACTTCATCGTCGTGCTGGGGCAATCCGCGGGACTCGGCAAGGACGATGGAGACCCGTCGCTGTTGACGCCGGACAACCGCTTCGCACTCCTCTACGACGGTGGTTCGTTCGCCAGCGTCAACGACTTCTACCTGCATTGGCACCGCTCGCAGTACGCCACCACCGCGTCCGGCGAACCGGCGGCGCGTTCGGTGTTCGACGTGTACCTGCGCGGGCGCGAACTGGCCTACCTGAAGGCGCCGTGCGGCACCGAGCATGCGCGCGGCGCGTTTTTCGCCGATGTCTTTCCAGTGCGGGCGGCGAGCCTGCCAGCCTCGGCAAGAGGGCAAGGGTTCGAGCGTCTGGACTTCCGCTTCGCGGACCACGGCGCCGTGTTCGATGGCAGGTGCATGGCGCACATTCGCCTGCCTGACTACGGCATCGCCCGCATCGTCACCGGGCAGCGGGCGCGCGCCGAGGCAGCGCCGTGGCGGGTGGTCATCGGCGACGGGCTTGAACGGCTGTTCGCACAGCGCATCACCACAGTGCGGAGGCAGCGTGCCGAACCGGCAGAGGCGATTTAGCCGACCCGGGCGCGGGGTCGTCGCCGGCGTCGCGGCGGGGAAATGGCTGCCGGCGGCCGGGCTGCTGGCGTTGTCCACGGTGTTCCTGTTCGTCGGCGAGCGCGACTATTTCCACAAAGACCTCTTACACAACGAGTTCACGGCCAAGAACATGGCGCTCGCCAGGAACCTCTCCGCCGAGCGCGGCTTGCTCTTCGAGAACATGCGCCGCAACGCGGACGGCACCGTGCGCTATGGGACGTACCACCGCTTTCCCATCGGCGCGTTCGTGCTCATAAAGCTCGCGATCGCGCCGTTCGAGGGCGACTTCGCGGCGCAGCTCTTGGCGGCGCGGACGTTGATGCTGGCGTTCTTCTGCGCCGCCGCGGCGCTGGCGTATCTGGCGCTGGCGCGGCTGACCGGCAGCCGCGCCGTTGCCCTCGGCGCCACGCTGCTCGCCTTCTCGTCCCACCACCTGCTGCATTACAGCGACGTCGTCTCGAACGAGGCGAGCGTCGATTTGTTCGCCGTGATGCTGGTGTTTCACGGCATGGTGCTGTTCCACTCCGCGGGTCCACAGAGGCGTCGTTTCTGGCAGTTGGCGGCCAAGGTGTGCGCGGCGCTGCTGCTCGGCTGGCACGTCTACGGGCTGCTGCTGCCGTTCCTCGCGCTTGGCGTGACGGCGGAGGCGGCCGCCGCCTGGCGGGGCGGCGCGGACGCTCGCCGGGCGCTGGGAGCAGCCGCCGTGCGCGTCTTACGCGGTCGCCACGCGCTGCTTGGGGCGCTGGCGCTGGTGTTCGGCAGCGGCGTGCTCGGCTACAACTTCGCTCGCGAATACGCGGCGTTCGACGGGCGGCGGCCGGTGGCGGAACTGCCGTCGGTGCGGTCCATGTTGAGCCGAACGGGGACCGACGCGCCGCACTTCCGCGGCGCCGAGGAGCTGAAATGGCCGACGTTTGTCAGGTGGCAGTTCCACCGGGTCGGCGTGGCCTGCGTGCCGGTCGCGCTCGCCGGAGGCGCCGATTTGGACGAATACGCTTGGCGCGCGTCCGGCGGGTGGTGGTTCGCCGCCGCCGGCGTGGTGGCGACCATCGGCGCCTTCGCCGGGCTTGCGCTGTTCCGGCGCTCCCGTGCGCCGCCGGCCGTCCCGGCGGCCGCAGCCGCCTTGGCGCTCGCCGGGTTCTGCTGGGCGTTCTTGGCGCGGGGCAACGCGGCATGGGCCGATCACCAGCACGAGGGGATATTCCATGTCGGCGTGCCGCTTGTGCTGTTCGCCGCCCTGCTGCTCGCGGCGCGCCGGCTTGCGGGAGGACGCGCGGCGGTGGCCTGCGGGGCGGTCGCGGTGGCGGTGTTTTGCGCGTCGAGCGTGGCGATGGTCTTGCGGCACCTGGACGAGGGCGAGGCGCAAACGGCGCGGGCGCGGCTGGCGGAGTTCGACGCCGTCGCGCGGATGATCCGCGGCAAGACGGTCTGGGTCACCGCGTGGTACCACGCGACCAGGCGGTTCGTGAACCCCTTCGTCTTCAATTCCCTCACCGCCGGCGGTTTCGTTCGCTACGCGAACACGCTGGACGGCGCCGACCCGAGGGTGGTGGCCGGGTTGGACTTCGTGCTGGCGTTCGAGCGCCACCCGATCCCGGCCCTGTTGACGCCGAGCCACCGGTTCGTCTTCTTGTACCGGGGCGGCGCGGACATCGGCGCCGTGTCGCGGGCGCTGCGCGACGGGCGGCGTCGAGAGACCGCCGCCTTGATGGCGCGCGCGCCGGCGGCGGCGCGCCCCGGCGGTGCGGCGCGCCCCGACGGGGCGCGGGCCGGATTCGACGTTCACGTCGTGCCCAAGGAGGAGACCGCGCGCGCCGTGCGGGGAGCGGGCGAGCTCGTCTACCTCAAGGCGCCTTGCGGTCCTGAGGACACCAGGGGGAGCTTCTTCCTGCGCCTCGTTCCCGCCGATGCGAACCTGCCTTGGGAGGAGCGAAGGGACGCGAAGCACCACCACTTCCCCTTCGGCCACAACCACTTCCCCTTCGCAACGTACGGCGTGATGTTGGATGGCATGTGTACGGTGCATTTGGGGCTGCCGACCTGGCCGGTCGCTGTCGTGTACACCGGCCACGACCACCCGGCGGGCGCCGCGGCGAGTTGGCGGGTCGCGTTCCGGCTGGACGTCGACCGGTTGCGCGCGGCGCTGCGGACGACGCGCGGCGAGGCGCCAGCGGCGCGGGGCGAGTTCGACCTTTACATGCGCCACGTGCGCCGCGATTCGCCGCAGCTGCTCTACGTGCGCGAGCCGTGTACCCGGCGGGATGTGCGGCGCCGCTTCTTCCTGCATGTCGTGCCGGACGCCGCCGAGTCCCTGCCCCGGGCGCGGCGGCGGAGCGGCTTCGCCAATCTGGACTTCGCGTTCGGCGAGCGCGGGGCGCTGGTGGACGGGGCGTGCGTGGCGACGGTGGAACTGCCGGACTACGACATCGCCCGGCTGCGCACGGGCCAGTTCGATGCCGACGCGTGCGCGGTGTGGCGGGTCGAGTTCGCGCCGGACGCGGCCGGCGCCGGCCGCTGACGTGCGACCGCCGACCACCGACGCGCCGCGCTGCCGGCGGCTGGGCTGCTGGCGTTGTCCACGGTGTTCCTGTTCGTCGGCGAGCGCGACTATTTCTACAAAGACGATCTGGTACACAACGAGTTCACGGCCAAGCACATGGCGCTCGCCAAGAACCTCTCCGCCGAGCGCGGCTTGCTCTTCTTGAGCATGCGCCGCAACGCGGACGGCAGCGTGCGCTACGATCCGTACAATCGCTTTCCCATCGGCGCGTCCGCGCTGATCAAGCTCGCAATCGCGCCGTTCGCGGGCGACTCCGCGGCGCAGCTCGTGGCGGCGCGGACGTTGATGCTGGCGTTCTTCTGCGCCGCCGCGGTGCTGGCGTATCTGGCGCTTGCGCGGCTGACCGGCAGCCGCGCCGTCGCGCTCGGCGCCACCCTGCTCGCCTTCTCCTCCCACCACCTGCTGCATTACAGCGACGCCGTCTCGAACGAGACGAGCGTCGACCTGTTCGCCGTGATGCTGGTGTTCCACGGCATGGTGCTCTTCCACTCCTCGGGGGAACGTCGCCTCCCTCAGTTGGCGGTCAAGGTGTGCGCGGCGCTGCTGCTCGGCTGGCACGTCTACGGGCTGCTGCTGCCGTTCCTCGTCTTCGGCGCGGCGGCCGAGGCGGCGGCCGCGTGGCGGGGGACCCGCGAACGGCGCGGCCGCTCGCCGGGCGCTTGGGGGGCCGTTGCCTGGCGCGTGGCGCGCGGTCGCCACGCGCTGCTTGGGGCGCTGGCGCTGGTGTTCGGCAGCGGCGTGCTCGGCTACAACATCGCCCGCGAATGCGCGGCGTTCGACGGGCGGCGGACGGTGGCGGAACTGCCGTCGGTGCGGTCGATGTTGCGGCGGACGGGGATCCACGCGCCGCACTACCGCGATCTCGAGGAACTCCAATGGCCGACGTTCGTCAGGTGGCAGTTCCACAGGGTCGGCGTGGCGCACCTGCCGATCGCGCTCGCCGGAGGCGTCGATCTGGACGAATACGCTTGGCGCGCGTCCGGCGGGTGGTGGTTCTCCGCGGTGGGCGTGGTGGCGACCATCGGCGCCTTCGCCGGGCTTGCGCTGTTCCGGCGCTCCCGTGCGCCGCCGGCCGTCCCGGCGGCCCTAGCCGCCGCAGCCCTGACGCTTGCCGGGTTCTGCTGGGCGTGTTTGGCGCGGGGCAACGCGGCATGGGCCATTCACCAGTACGAGGGGATATTTCATGTCGGCGTGCCGCTGTGCCTGTTCGCCGCCCTGCTGCTCGCGGCGCGCCGGATGGCGGGAGGACGCGCGCCGGCGGTGTGCGGGGCGCTCGCCGTGATGGTGTTTTGCGCGTCGAGCGTTGCGATGGTCTTGCGGCACTTGGACGAGGGCGAGGCGCAGACGGCGCGGGCGCGGCTGGCGGAGTTCGACGCCGTAGCCCGGATGATCCGCGGCAGCGACATCTGGGTCGCCGCGCACCGCCACGCGACGGAGCGGTTCTTGAAGTTTCCCACCATTGCCGATTTCCTCACCGCCGGCAGCGTGGTTCGCTACGCGCACACGCTGGACGACGCCGACCCGAGGGTGGTGGGCGCGTTGGACTTCGTGCTGGCGTTCGAGCGCCACCCGATTCCGGCCCTGTTGACGCCAAGCCATCGGTTCGTCTTCTTGTACCGGGGCGGCGCGGACATCGGCGCCGTGTCCCGGGCGCTGCGCGAGGGGCGGCGTCGAGAGACCGCCGCCTTGATGGCGCGCGCCCCGGCGGCGGCGCGCCCCGACGGTGCGGCGCGCCCCGGAGGGGCGCGGGCCGGATTCGACGTCCACGTCGTGCCCAGGGCGGAGACCGCGCGCGCCGTGCGGGGAGCCGGCGAGCTCGTCTACCTCAAGGCGCCTTGCGGCCCCGAGGACACCAGGGGGAGCTTCTTCCTGCGCCTCGTTCCCGCCGATGCGAACCTGCCTTGGGAGGAGCGAAGGGACTCGCTGCACCACCACTTCCCCTTCGGCCACAACCACTTCCCCTTTGGGGTGTACGGCGTGGCGTTCAATGGCAAATGCGTGATGCACTTGGGGCTGCCGACGTGGCCGGTCGCCATCGTGTACACCGGCCACGACCACCCGGCGGGCACCGCGGCGAGTTGGTGGGTCGCGTTCCGGCTGGACGTCGACCGGTTGCGCGCGGCGCTGCGGGCGACGCGCGGCGAGGCGCCGGCGGCGCGGGGCGAGTTCGACATCTACGTGCGCCGCGACTCGCAGCTGGTCTACGCGCGCGAGCCGTGTACCCGGCGGGATGTGCGGCGCCGCTTCTTCCTGCACGTCGTGCCGGACGCCGCCGAGTCCCTGCCCCAGGCGCGGCGGCGGAGCGGCTTCGCCAATCTGGACTTCGACTTCGGCGAGCGCGGGGCGCTGGTGGACGGGGCGTGCGTGGCGACGGTGGAACTGCCGGACTACGACATCGCCCGGCTGCGCACGGGCCAGTTCGACGCCGACGCGCGCGCGGTGTGGCAGGTCGAGTTCGCGCCGGGTGCCGGCCGCTGACGTGCGACCGCAGGCCACCGACGCGCCGCGCTTGAACCGACGGAGGCGACTTGGCTTTAGCCGACCGTCCGCGGGGGTCGTCGCCGCGCCGGTGGGGAAGTGGCTGCCGGCCGCTGGGCTGCTGGCGTTGTCCACGGTGTTCCTGTTCGTCGGCGAGCGTGGTTATTTCTACAAAGACGATCTGGTACACAACGAGTTCACGGCCAAGCACATGGCGCTCGCCAAGAACCTCTCCGCCGAGCGCGGCTTGCTCTTCTTGAGCATGCGCCGCAACGCGAACGGCACCGTGCGCTACGATCCGTACAACCGCTTTCCCATCGGCGCGTCCGCGCTCATCAAGCTCGCGATCGCGCCGTTCGCGGGCGACTTCGCGGCGCAGCTGGTGGCGGCGCGGACGTTGATGCTGGCGTTCTTCTGCGCCGCCGCGGCGCTGGCGTACTTGGCGCTGGCGCGGCTGACCGGCAGCCGCGCCGTCGCGCTCGGCGCCACCCTGCTCGCCTTCTCCTCCCACCACCTGCTGCACTACAGCGACGCCGTCTCCGGCGAGGCGAGCGTCGACTTGTTCGCCGTGATGCTGGTGTTCCACGGCATGGTGTTGTTCCACTGCGCGGGAGCCCCGACGAGCTGGGGACTTCGCTTCTGGCAGTTGGCGGCCAAGGTGTGCGCGGCGCTGCTGCTCGGCTGGCACGTCTACGGGCTGCTGCTGCCGTTCCTCGTCTTCGGCGCGGCGGCCGAGGCGGCGGCCGCGTGGCGGGGGGACCCGCGAACGGCGGGGGGCCCGCGAACGGCGCGGGCCGCTCGCTTGGGGGCCGTTGCCTGGCGCGTGGCGCGCGGTCGCCACGCGCTGCTGGGCGCGCTGGCGTTGCTGTTCGGCGCCGGCGTGCTCGGCTACAACTTCGCCCGCGAACACGCGGCGTTCGACGGGCGGCGGACCGTGGCGGAGCTGCCGTCGGTGCGGTCGATGTTGCGGCGGACGGGAATCCACGCGCCGCACTACCGCGATCTCGAGGAACTCCAATGGCCGACGTTTGTCAGGTGGCAGTTCCACCGCGTCGGCGTGGCGTGCCTGCCGGTCGCGCTCGCCGGAGGCGTCGATTTGGACGAATACGCTTGGCGCGCGTCCGGCGGGTGGTGGTTCTCCGCGGTGGGCGTGGTGGCGACCATCGGCGTCTTCGCCGGGCTTGCGCTGTTCCGCCGCTCTTGCTCGCCGCCGGCCGTCCCGGCGGCCGCAGCCGCCGCAGCCGCCGCCTTGGCGCTTGCCGGGTTCTGCTGGGCGTGTTTGGCGCGGGGCAACGCGGCATGGGCCGTTCACCAGTACGAGGGGATATTCCATGTCGGCGTGCCGCTGTGCCTGTTCGCCGCCCTGCTGCTCGCGGCGCGCCGGCTTGTTGGCGCACGCGCGCCGGCGGTCTGCGGGGCGCTCGCCGTGGTGGTGTTTTGCGCGTCGAGCGTGGCGATGGTCTTGCGGCACTTGGACGATGGCGAGGCGCAAACGGCACGGGCGCGGCTGGCGGAGTTCGACGCCGTCGCCCGGATGATCCGCGGCAGCGACGTCTGGATCGCCACGCACCACCACGCGACCGAGCGGTTCTTGAAGTTTCCCACCATTGCCGATTTCCTCACCGCCGGCAGCGTGGTTCGCTACGCGCACACGCTGGACGACGCCGATCCGAGGGTGGTGGCCGGGTTGGACTTCGTGCTGGCGTTCGAGCGCCACCCGATCCCGGCCCTGTTGACGCCGAGCCACCGGTTCGTCTTCTTGTACCGGGGCGGCGCGGACATCGGCGCCGTGTCGCGGGCGCTGCGCGACGGGCGGCGTCGAGAGACCGCCGCCTTGATGGCGCGCGCTCCGGCGGCGGCGCGCCCCGGCGGTGCGGCGCGCCCCGGCGGGGCGCGGGCCGGATTCGACGTCCACGTCGTGCCCAAGGCGGAGACCGCGCGCGCCGTGCGGGGAGCGGGCGAGCTCGTCTACCTCAAGGCGCCTTGCGGCCCCGAGGACACCAGGGGGACCTTCTTCCTGCGCCTCGTTCCCGCCGATGCGAACCTGCCCTGGGAGGAGCGAAGGGACTCGCTGCACCACCACTTTCCCTTCGGCCACAACCACTTCCCCTTTGGGGTGTACGGCGTGGCGTTCGATGGCAAGTGCGTGATCCACTTGGGGCTGCCGACCTGGCCGGTCGCCGCCGTGTACACCGGCCACGACCACCCGGCGGGCGCCGCGGCGAGTTGGCGGGTCGCGTTCCGGCTGGACGTCGACCGGTTGCGCGCGACGCTGCGAGCGGCGCGCGGCGAGGCACCAACGGCGCGCGGCGAGTTCGACCTTTACATGCGCCAGGCGCGCCGCGATTCGCCGCAGCTGCTCTACGCGCGCGAGCCGTGTACCCGGCGGGATGTGCGGCGCCGCTTCTTCCTGCATGTCGTGCCGGACGCCGCCGAGTCCCTGCCCCGAGCGCGGCGGCGCAGCGGCTTCGCCAATCTGGACTTCGAGTTCGGCGAGCGCGGGGCGCTGGTGGACGGGGTGTGCGTGGCGACGGTGGAACTGCCGGACTACGACATCGCTCGGCTGCGCACGGGCCAGTTCGACGCCGACGCGCGCGCGGTGTGGCAGGTCGAGCTCGCGCCGGGTGCCGGCCGCTGACGTGCGACCGCCGACCACCGACGCGCCGCGCTTGAACCGACGGAGGCGACTTGGCTTTAGCCGACCGGTCCGCGGGGGCGTCGCCGGCGTCGCGGTGGGGAAGTGGCTGCCGGCCGCTGGGCTGCTGGCGTTGTCCACGGTGTTTCTGTTCGTCGGCGAGCGCGACTATTTCTACAAAGACGATCTGGTACACAACGAGTTCACGGCCAAGCACATGGCGCTCGCCAAGAACCTCTCCGAGCGCGGCTTGCTCTTCGAGAACATGCGTCGCAACGCGGACGGGACCACGCGCTACCAGCTACAAAACCGCTTTCCCATCGGCGCGTCCGCGCTGATCAAGCTCGCCATCGCGCCGTTCGCGGGCGACTCCGCGGCGCAGCTCGTGGCGGCGCGAACATTGATGCTGGCGTTCTTCTGCGCCGCCGCGGCGCTGGCGTACCTGGCGCTGGCGCGGCTGACCGGCAGCCGCGCCGTCGCGCTCGGCGCCACCCTGCTCGCCTTCTCCTCCCACCACCTGCTGCACTACAGCGACGCCGTCTCGAGCGAGACCAGCGTCGACCTGTTCGCCGTGATGCTGGTGTTTCATGGCATGGTTTTGTTCCACTGCGCGGGAGCCCCCAACGAGCAGGGGGGACGCCGCTTCTGGCAGTTGGCGGCCAAGGTGTGCGCGGCGCTGCTGCTCGGCTGGCACGTCTACGGGCTGCTGCTGCCGTTCCTCGCGCTTGGCGCGGCGGCCGAGGCGGCGGCCGCGTGGGGGGGCCGCGAACGGCGGGGGGGCCGCGAACGGCGCGGGTGCGCGAACGGCGCGGGCGCGGGGGCGGCGCGGCCGCTCGCCGGACGCTTGGGCGCCGTTGCCTGGCGCGTGGCGCGCGGTCGCCACGCGCTGCTTGGGGCGCTGGCGCTGGTGTTCGGCAGCGGCGTGCTCGGCTACAACTTCGCCCGCGAATACGCGGCGTTCGACGGGCGCCAAGCGGTGGCGGAGCTGCCATCGGTGCGGTCGATGTTGCGGCAGACGGGGATCCACGCGCCGCACTACCGCGGCGCCGAGGAGCTGGAATGGCCGACGTTTGTCAGGTGGCAGTTCCACCGGGTCGGCGTGGCTTGCGTGCCGATCGCGCTCGCCGGAGGCGCCGATTTGGACGAATACGCTTGGCGCGCGTCCGGCGGGTGGTGGTTCTCCGCAATGGGCGTGGTGGCGACCATCGGCGCCTTCGCCGGGCTTGCGCTGTTCCGGCGCCCCCGCGCCCCGCCGGCCGTCCCGGCGGCGGCGGCCGCCTTGGCGCTCGCGGGCTTCTGCTGGGCGTTCCTGGTTCCCGGTTCCACGGCATGGGCCGTTCACCAATTCGAGACCATGTTCCACGTGGGCGTGCCGCTGTGCCTGTTCGCCGCTTTGCTGCTCGCGGCGCGCCGGCTTTGGAGGGGGCGCGCGACGGTGGTCTTTGGGGCGGTCGCGGTGGTGGTGTTTTGCGCTTCGAGCGTGGCGATGGTCTTGCGGAACTTGGACGCGGGCGAGGCGCAAACGGCGCGGGCGCGGCTGGCGGAGTTCGACGCCGTCGCGCGGATGATCCGCGGCAAGACGGTTTGGATCGCCGCGCACCGCGCCGCGACCAATCGGTTCGTGAAGTCCGGTGTCGTCGTCGATTCCCTCACCGCCGGCGGTTTCGTTCGCTACGCGAACACGCTGGACGACGCCGACCCGAGGGTGGTGGCCGGGTTGGACTTCGTGCTGGCGTTCGAGCGCCACCCGATCCCGGCCCTGTTGACGCCGAGCCACCGGTTCGTCTTCTTGTACCGGGGCGGCGCGGACATCGGCGCCGTGTCGCGGGCGCTGCGCGACGAGCGGCGTCGGGAGACCGCCGCCTTGATGGCGCGCACCCCGGCGGCGGCGCGCCCCGACGGTGCGGCGCGCCCGGACGGGGCGCGGGCCGGATTCGACGTCCACGTCGTGCCCAAGGAGGAGACCGCGCGCGCCGTGCGGGGCGCGGGCGAGCTCGTCTATCTCAAGGCGCCCTGCGGCCCCGAAGACACCAAGGGGACCTTCTTTGTGCGCCTCGTTCCGGCCGATGCGAACCTGCCTTGGGAGGCGCGCAGCAGGGTGGCGCGCCACACCTTTCCTTTCGTAAGGTACGGCGTGGCGTTCGATGGCAATTGCGTGATGCACTTGGGGTTGCCGACGTGGCCGGTCGCCGTCGTGTACACCGGCCACGACCACCCGGCGGGCGCCGCGGCGAGTTGGCGGGTCGTGTTCCGGCTGGACGTCGACCGGTTGCGCGCGGCGCTGCGGGCGGTGCGCGGCGAGGCGCCGACGGCGAGCGGCGAGTTCGACATCTACGTGCGCCGCATGCGCGATTCGCCGCAGCTGTTCTACGTGCGCGAGCCTTGCGCCCGGCCGGATGTGCGGCGCCGCTTCTTCCTGCATGTCGTGCCGGACGCCGTCTTCTCGCTGCCCCGGGCGCGGCGGCGGAGCGGCTTCGCCAATCTGGATTTCGAGTTCGGCGAGCGCGGGGTGCTGGTGGACGGCGCCTGCGTGGCGATTGTGGAACTGCCGGACTACGACATCGCCCGGCTGCGCACGGGGCAGTTCGATGTCGACGCGCCCACGCCCACCGGGAGTGCTGCGGCATGGCGGGTCGAGTTCGCGCCGGGCACCGGCCGCTGACGTGCGACCGCCGGCCGCCGTGTGCCGCGCTTGAACCGACTCCGAGGCGACTCGGCCGACCGGCCGCGCACGGGCTCGCCGCCGGCGTCGCGGTGGGGAAGCCGGTGGCTGCCGACCGCCGGGCTGCTGACGTTGTCCACGGTGTTCCTGTTCGTCGGGCAGCGCGACTACTACTACAAGGACCTCGTACACAACGAGTTCACGGCCCTGAACATGGCGCTCGCCAAGAACCTCTCGTCGAGCGGCTTGCTCTTCGAGAACAAGCGCCGCAACGCGGACGGCACCGTGCGCTATCGGACGTACCACCGCTTTCCCTTCGGCGCGTTCGTGCTGATCAAACTCGCGATCGCGCCGTTCGCGGGCGACTTCGCGGCGCAGCTCGTGGCGGCGCGGACGCTGATGCTGGTGTTCTTCTGCGCCGCCGCGGCGCTGGCGTACTTGGCGCTGGCGCGGCTCTCGGGCAGCCGCGCCGTCGCGCTCGGCGCCACTCTGCTCGCGTTTTCCTCCCACCCGCTGCTGCACTACATCGACGCGGTCTCGGGCGAAAGGAGCGTCGACCTGTTCGCCGTGATGCTGGTGTTCCACGGCATGGTGCTGTTCCACTGCGCCGGGGGACGCCGCTTCTGGCAGTTGGCGGCCAAGGTGTGCGCGGCGCTGCTGCTCGGCTGGCACGTCTACGGGCTGCTGCTGCCGTTCCTCGCGCTTGGCGCGGCGGCCGAGGCGGCGGCCGCGTGGCGGGGGGCCCCGCGAACGGCGGGGGGCCGCGAACGGCGCGGGCGCGCGAACGGCGCGGGCGCGGACACGGCGCGGCCGCTCGCCGGGCGCTTGGGGGCCGTTGCCTGGCGCGTGGCGCGCGGTCGCCACGCGCTGCTTGGGGCGCTGGCGCTGCTGTTCGGCGGCGGCCTGCTCGGCTACAACGTCGCCCGCGAACACGCGGCGTTCGACGGGCGGCGGACGGTGGCGGAACTGCCGTCGGTGCAGTCGATGTTGCGGCGGACGGGGATCCACGCGCCGCACTACCGCGGCGCCGAGGAACTGGAATGGCCGACGTTTGTCAGGTGGCAGTTCCACCGGGTCGGCGTGGCGTGCCTGCCGGTCGCGCTCGCCGGAGGCGTCGATTTGGACGAATACGCTTGGCGCGCCTCCGGCGGGTGGTGGCTCTCCGCGGTGGGCGTGGTGGCGACCATCGGCGCCTTCGCCGGGCTTGCGCTGTTCCGGCGTCCACGCTCGCCGCCGGCCGTCCCGGCGGCCCCAGCCGCCGCCGCCTTGGCGCTTGCCGGGTTCTGCTGGGCGTGTTTGGCGCGGGGCAACGCCGCATGGTCCGTTCACCAGTACGAGGGGATATTCCATGTCGGCGTGCCGCTGTGCCTGTTCGCCGCCTTGCTGCTCGCGGCGCGCCGGATTGCAGGAGGGGGTGTGACAGCGGTCTGCGGGGCCCTCGCCGTGGTGGTGTTTTGCGCGTCGAGCGTGACGATGGCCTTGCGGCACTTGGACGAGGGCGCGGCCCGAACGGCGCGGGCGCGGCTGGCGGAGTTCGACGCCGTCGCCCGCATGATCCGCGGCAAGACGGTCTGGGTCCCGAGCCGCCAACTCTCGACCGAGCGGTTCGTTGCGTCCCCAACCGTGATCGATTCGCTCACCGCCGGCGGTTTCGTTCGCTATGCGCACACGCTGGACGATGCCGACCCGAGAGTGGTGGCCGGGTTGGACTTCGTGCTGGCGTTCGAGCGCCACCCGATCCCGGCGCTGTTGACGCCGAGCCACCGGTTCGTCTTCTTGTACCGGGGCGGGGCGAACATCGACGCCGTGTTGCGGGCGCTGCGCGACGAGCGGCGTCGGGAACACCGCCGTCTCGAGGCGCGCCCGCCGGCGGCGCGCCCGGACGGGGCGGCGCGCCCGGACGGGGCGGCGCGCCCGGACGGGGCGGCGCGCCCGGACGGGGCGCGGGCCGGATTCGACGTCCACGTCGTGCCGAGGGGGGAGACCGCGCGCGCCGTGCGGGGCGCGGGCGAACTCGTCTACCTCAAGGCACCTTGCGGCCTTCAGGACACCAAGGGAAAGTTCTTTGTGCGCCTCGTTCCGGCGGATGCGAATCTGCCTTGGGAGGAGCGCAGGAGACTCGCGTTCCACACCTTCCCCTTCGAAACGTACGGTGTGGTGTTGGATGGCGCATGCACGATGCACTTGGGGCTGCCGACGTGGCCGGTCGCCGTCGTGTACACCGGTCAAGACCACCCGGCGGGCGCTTCGGCGAGTTGGCGGGTCGCGTTCCGGCTGGACGTCGAGCGGTTGCGCGCGGCGCTCCACGCGGCGCGCGACGAGACGCCGACGGCGCGGGGCGTGTTCGACCTCCACATGCGCCGGGACTCGCGCCGCGGTGCGCCGCTGCTGCTCTACACGCGCGAGCCGTGTACCCGGGAGGATGTGCGGCGCCGCTTCTTCCTGCACGTCGTGCCGGACGCCGTCTTCTCGCTGCCGGCGGCGCGGCGGCGAAGCGGTTTCGCCAATCTGGACTTCGACTTCGGCGAGCGCGGCGCGCTGGTGGACGGCGCCTGCGTGGCGTTGGTGGAACTGCCGGACTACGACATCGCCCAGCTGCGCACGGGCCAGTTCGATGTCGACGCGCGCGCCGCCGGGAGCGCCGCGGCGTGGCAGGTCGAGTTCGCGCCGGACGCCGCTGGTGCCGACCGCTGACGCGCGAGCGACCGGCCGGCGCCCGTGCCGACAGTGCTGTTACTACGACACCTCCGGCGACACCGGATAGCCCGGAACCGCGAACACGCGCCAAAGCCACCAGCCGAAGGTCGCCAAGCCCCATGCAAGCCCGATGACCACGCCGACGTCCAGCGCCGCCCGCCACGGGTGCGGCAGCGCATGCACCACCACGATGGCGACGACGATGGCGATGGTCAGCACGAACGTGGCCACGACGCGGCCCCGCGGCGCGCCGAAGAATCCCATAACGAACAGCGGCGCCAACAACCCGCGCAGCGGCGCGGGATTGCGCGCCAGCCACTTGACCCGCGCGGCGCACCGCGGCGAGAAACGCAATTGAAACCCGCGATAGCCCTCGCTCCAGGCCATGAACACGGCGTTGGCGCCGGCGACGCCCCAGTGCGGCCACTCCCACGGCGCCGCCCACCCGGCGGCTATCACGCCGAGCAGGCGCGCGATGGCGTAGGCCAGCAGGGCGGCCAGACCGGCGGCCCCCCAAGACGCGGCCGCCAAGCCCCAAACGGTGGCGCGAGCGCCGCGCCGGCGCGGTTTTGAGATGGCCACCGCTTAGCGAACGGCGGTCGCGGCGTAGCGCGCCGCCAGCGCCTCGGCCAAGTCCGCCGGAAAGCTCGCCGCCGCCCGGTCCATGCTTCGCGCCAGTTCGGCCAGATGCTCGTTGTCCTCGCGCCCGTCCCACACCTTGCGGTACGCGCCGCTCTGGTAGCCGTGCTCTTGGCGAAACACGTTGAGCACGTTTTTCGCCACGTACATCTCGTACAGCTCGTCCCAACCAAGCGGCAGCGCCCGCAGCACGCCAACGAAGGCGTCGAGATCGAATGCGCGCCGGCGCAGGCAAGCGGCGGCGAGAGCCTCGACGGCGCGCCGGAAGTCCGGCGGCGGCGGGCGCTCGAGGCGCGCCTGCAGACGCGCCGCCAACCCCTCCCCCGTTTGGCCGGCGCGAATCAGCTCCGACAGGCCGAAATGCCAGATGTCCACGATCTCGAACTTCACTTGATCGATGTTCGCCTGCTGCCGCTTCCACCACTTCCAGCCGTAGTGGTCGAGCAGCTCGGCGCACTCCACCCAGATGGCGCGGTAGTAGTCGTGGCCTTGCCGCGTCCACTGGGGATGGACGCGCAGGTTGTGGCGCGCTTGCATGTCCACCATCGTGGCAAGCTGCCCGGCGATGACGGCTTGGCGCTCGGCGCCAGCCTGGGAACCAACCCCGGCCGCCCCGCGCGCACTTGCCGCCGAGCGGCGCCGCGGCGCGTTGGCGCGTCTTTGCATCCGATTTCTCCAAGCCTCGCTGGGGCCGCAAGGGGCCGCCCGCACGAACGCCTATTGTGCGTCAAGTTGCTGCCGTCCCGCACCGTTGGGGTTGAAAAAGAGGGCAAGAAGCAGCACATAGGCATGCACACCGAGTGTCAAACAGCGCGTTGGCAGGCGGCTTTGGAAGCCCACGCCCAAAGGCGCGGCTTGTCGTACACTTCTGTCCGTCTGCGCTCCAGGAGTTCAAGACCTTGTCGACAACCAGCCTGCCGCTCTTGCCACTGAAGAACGTCACCGTCTTCCCGGCGTTGATCCAAGCCTTGATCGTCGGGCGCACAGCCTCCCTCGCGGCCATCAAGGCGGCTGTGGAGGGCGATGGGCAGCTCCTCACGGTGCTGCAGAAAAACCCCGAAGACGAGCACCCGGACCGCGCCGGGCTCTACGACATCGGCACCATCTCCACGGTCACCCGCGTGGAGCAACGCGAAGGCGGCGCGCAGGTCATCGTGCGCGGCATTGGGCGCGCGCGGCTGCACGGCTTGTCCGCCCCGGCGAACGACGACGCGCCGGTTGTTGCGCAGATCGAGCGCCTGCCCACGCTCAAGGTGCCGCCCTCCGGCGAGGAGCGCGCCAAGGCCATCGCCTTGATGAAGGAAAACCTGGACATGGCGCGCCAGATCGCCCGCGTCATGTCGCAAAACGCCGAGCAGCTGTTCCAGCAGATGGTGGGTGGCATCGACGACCCGGTAACGCAGATGTACCGGCTTGCGGAACTGCTGCGCAACGTCGAGCAGGGCGCCAAGCAACAGGTGCTGGAAATCGACCAACTGCAACCGTTTCTGGAGGTCGTTCACAAGCTGCTGCGCCAGGAGGTCGCGGTCATCGAGATGCAGCGGGACCTGCAATCCCAAGCGCGGGAGGAAGTGGAGCAGAGCCAGCGCGAGCACATGCTGCGGCACCAAAAGCGCGTCATTGAAGAAGCGCTCGGCGAGGAGGGAGACGACGAGGACATCGCCGAACTGCGCGAGCAGTTGCGCAACGCCCAACTGCCGGACGATGTGCGCAAGGAAGTGGACCGCGAGCTCAAGCGCCTTTCCAAGATGTCCTCCAACGCGGCCGACTACCAAGTGTCGCGCGGCTACTTGGAGCTCGTTGCGGAATTGCCGTGGAACGTCGTCACCGAGGATTCGCTGGAGCTCGACAACGCGCAGACCGTGCTCGACGAGGATCACTACGGCTTGGACGACGTGAAGGAGCGCATTCTCGAATCGCTCGCCGTGCTGAAGTTGAACCCGGAGGCCAAGGCGTCCATCCTCTGCTTCGTCGGCCCGCCCGGCGTCGGCAAAACGTCCTTGGGCCAGTCCATTGCCCGCGCCATGGGGCGCAAGTTCGAACGCATGAGCCTCGGCGGCCTGCACGACGAATCCGAACTGCGCGGCCACCGGCGCACTTACATCGGCGCCATGCCGGGGCGCATCCTGCAAGCCGTGCGCCGCGCCGGAGTGCGCAATCCGGTGCTCATGCTGGACGAGGTGGACAAGCTCGGACGGGATTTCCGCGGCGACCCGGCCGCGGCGCTGATGGAGATCCTCGATCCGGCGCAGAACAAGGAGTTCCGCGACAACTATCTGAACCTGCCCTTCGACCTCGCCAAGGTGTTCTTCATCACCACCGCCAACCATCTCGACGGCGTGCCGCGGCCGCTGCTCGACCGCATGGAGGTGCTGGAACTGACCGGCTACAGCGAACTGGAGAAGCTGGAAATCGCCCGCCGCTACCTGATCCCGCGCCAGCGAGAGAACGCCGGCCTGCAGGAGGAGCAGCTCAATTTCACCACCGAGGCGCTGTCTTGGGCCATCCGCCGCCACACGCGCGAAGCCGGCGTGCGCGAACTCGAGCGGGTGATCGCCCGCGTGGCCAGCAAGCGCGCGCGGCAGATCGTGCAGGCGGAGGAGTCGGCGACCGCCATCACCGTGGACGACTTGCCGGCGCTGCTTGGCCCGGACAAGTTCAAGACCGACCGCCAACGCGAGAACATGGCGCCGGGCATTGCGCCGGGTCTCGCCTACACGGAAGCCGGCGGCGACGTGCTCTACGTGGAGGCGACGCTCACCCACAAGGAGGACAAGACCATCACCACCGGCCATCTCGGCAAGGTGATGCAGGAATCCATCCAAGCGGCGCGCTCGTACATTTGGTCGGTGGCCGACCAACTGCACATCAGCCGCGACATGATCGAGCAGAATGGCATCCACGTGCATGTGCCGGCCGGGGCGGTGCCCAAGGACGGCCCGTCGGCCGGCATCACCATGGCGACAGCGCTCGCCTCCCTCTACAGCAACAAGCCGGTGCGCGACGACGTCGCCATGACCGGCGAGCTCACGCTTTCGGGCTTGATCCTGCCGGTTGGCGGCATCCGCGAAAAAGTGCTCGCCGCCCACCGCACCGGCATCCGCCACGTGATTCTGCCGCGAGACAACGAGGCGGAGCTCGAAAAGCTGCCGACGCCGGTGCGCGAAGAGATGCAGGTGACGCTGGTGGACCGCTTGGAAGACGCCGTGAAAGTGGCGATACCGGAGCTCAACTCCGGCCTTGCCCATTAAATTGCGGTCCTAGCTGCCTTCCCGCTGAAGTCGGGAGTGGGCGAGGAGAAGGGCGCCGATCAGTCCGGCGTCCGGCGCCAGCGCGGGCGCCGCGATCAGGGTTTGGACTTCCCGCGCGGGAACGTCGTGGTAGCCGCCCATGCCCCGCCGGAACGCCGTCCTCGTCAGTTCCAACAGCGCCGGCCGCTGCAGCAGCCCGCCGCCGAGCAGGATGCGGCGCGGCGCCAGGACGCGCACGAGGTTGACGCAGAACGCCGCCAAGTAGCTCGCCTCCAGCGGCCACGCGGGATGGTCGTCGGGCAGATCTTCCGGCGCCGCTCGCCAGCGCGCCGCCACGGCCGTGGCGGAGGCCAAACCTTCCAAGCAATCGCCGTGAAAAGGGCACATGCCAGAGAACGAATCCGCCTGCCGGTCGTGGGGGATCAGGCAGTGCCCCATCTCCGCATGGAAGCGCGCCGGCGGTGGCTTGCCATCCGCCAAGTAGGCGGCGCCGACGCCGGTGCCGACGGTGACGTAGACCAGCGCGTCTTGGCCTTTGCCGGCACCGTAGCGATGTTCCGCCAAGGCGGCGGCGGTCACGTCGGTGTCGATCACGCAAGGCCGGCCGATGGCGTCTTGGAGGAAGCCGAGGATGGGAAAGCCCTGCCAAGCCAACTTCGGCGTTTCGAGCAGCCGCCCGTACTGGTCGGCGTTCTCGCCAAGGCTCACCGGGCCAAAGCTGGCGATGCCGACGCGTTGCACGGGCGGTTGACCCGCGAAGAAGGCAGCCACTTCCCGCAAAGTCGCTTCCGGGTGGTGCGTCGGAATCGTGACCGTTGCCGCGGGCCGCAGCGGATGCGGCCCAACGGCGCAACGAAAAGTGGTGCCTCCCGCCTCGACGCCGCCGAACAGGGGTTCGGCTTGCGCTTCGCGCCTCATCCCTTCAGCCCCGAAGACACCATCACCGGTTCATCGCCCGGGCCGATCTCCTGGTTCTTGTCGATGCCGAGGAACGGCCGCAGCCAAGCCACCAACGCGTAGATCGGGCCGGTGTCCGCAAGCGCCACGGCGAGCTTGAACACGTAGCCGGAAGCGATGTAGGTGATGAGCTGCGGCCACAACGGGGCGTCTTCGTCGATGGGCAGACCTCCGGCCCAATAGTGGGTGACCAATATCACCGCGCAGGTGTCGACGAGCTGGCTCACCAGCGTGGAAGCGTTGTTGCGCAGCCAAAGGTGCTTGCCGCCGGTCAACCGCTTCCACAGGTGGAAGAGTTGCACGTCGCACCATTGCGCCACCAAGTAGGCGATCATCGACGCGGCCACCGCGGCGAAGGCGAGGTCGCGGATCTGGAAGAACACCGCCGGCTCGCCGCGGCTGTTCAAGACCGCGCCGGTCGCCGCATCGACGGTCTCGGCGCCCGGCGCGCCCGGCAGCGCGCCGCCGAGCCACAGCAGGAACACCACCCACACGTTCAGCGCCAGCCCCATCCACACCAGCTCGGTGGCGCGCCGGCGCCCGTACAGCTCGCTCAGCAAATCGGTACACAGGAACGTGACGGGATAGGGCAGCACGCCCACCGCCACCACCATCGGCACGGTGAAGCCCACGCCGGGCACGGTGAACGAGAGGTCCACGAAGCGGCTGATCCCCAAGATGTTGAGCAACGCCAAGGTGCCGAGGAAGAACCCCGCCAGCACCAGGAACACGCGTTGGCGCCGCAGCTTGTAGTTGGGTTCCGCGTTCGCGGCGGCCGGCGCACGGCCGCCGGCGGGTGAATCGAGAGGCCGGCGCGGAGGGTACACGCCTCAACGCTCCACTTGGCCGAGGTTGGCGTGGATGACGCTGCCGTTCAGCACCGGCGAGCCCGCCGCCCAGAACAACGCGTCCGCGATCTCGGAGGGTTCGATGAGACGTCCGAACGCGGACATGCCCCGCACCGCCTCCATCGCGTCCGCCGGCACATGGGCGCGCAGCATTTCGGTGTCCGTGAAGCCAGGGCAGACGCAGGCCGTGTGAACGCCGGTGCTGGCGAGGTCTTGGCACGCCGCCCGCATCATGCCCACTTGCGCGTGTTTGCTCAGCACATAGGAGAAGCTGCCGGGCACCGCCTTCTCGGCCAGCGTCGAGCCCACGAACAGGATGCACGACCCCGGGCGCATGTGCGGCAACACCAAACGGTTGAGCGAGTTGACGGCGACCACGTTCACCTCCAGCACGGCGCGCAGGTCGTCGCTGTCGGTCGCCGCCGTGGTGTCGTTCTCAAGCCGCGAGGCGTTGTGGACGAGCGCGACGCGCTCGGCGGCCGCCAAAAGTGGCGCGAGCGCCCCGGCGGCCGCTTGGGGAAAGACCGGATCGGCCAGATCGCAGGGAATGTGCGCGACGTCGGCGAGCGGGCAAGGGCGCCGGGAGAGGTTCGCCACGGCGTGGCCGGCGCGCAGAAAACGCGCCGCGGTGGCGAGGCCGATGCCGGCGCTGGCGCCGGTGATGATCGCCAGCGCGGTCAAGCGGACGGCTCCTCGGCGCGCGTCCACTCCGCGCCCGCCCACTGGCCGGGGCCGGACGACACGCGCACCGTCAAGGCGTCGATCGGCAAGGCGAGGAGGTCCGCGTCCGCCACCAGCATCGCCAGAAACCACGCCGACAGCTCCTCCACGGTGATGTTGCGCACCGGCAGCACGCGCACGTCGCGGCGCAAAAAGGTCAGCCGCTCGTCCGCGAAGCGCGCGGCCACCTGCTCGTCGCCTTCGCAGAGCCGCAGATGCGGCGAATGCGCCGGCAGCAGCACGGTTTCGTCCAGCGCCTCGCACAGCGCGCGCAGACGGCTTTTGAGCGCGTTGTAGTCGAAGCACAAGCCGTCGTCGCCAACCGGCCCGGTGACGGTGGCGGCGACGAAGAAGTCGTGTCCGTGCAGGTTCTCGCGCCGCCGCGCGGAGAAGATGGTGAAGTGCGCGGCGGAGAAGTGCATGTCCTCCTTGGCGATGTCGATGGTGGCGCGGCGAACCATTCCCCGCTACGCGCGCCCTTCCCCCAACAGGGCGTCGGCGAGTTCCGCCAAGGTGTCGAAGGTCCAGGTCGGACGCGCCGCGGCGGTCTTGGCGGCGGAGGCCTCCCGCCGTATCCACGCCGTGTCCCAGCCGAGCGCGGACGCCGGCGCGATGTCGTGATAGAGGCTCTGCGCCACATGCAGGATGTGCGCGCTTGGGCCGAGGGCCGCGCGCGCCGCGACGAACATCCGCCGATCCGGCTTGTAGGCGCCCACGTCCTCGGCGCTGATCAACAACCGCTCCGGCGTGGTGGGCGCGAACGCCGTGCCGAGACGCTTCGCGGTCGCGGCGAACAGCGCGTTGTCGATGTTGGAGACGATCGCCAAGCGGAAGCGCGCGCCAAGGCGGCGCAGCGCCTCCGGCGTGTCCTCGAACGGCGGCCAATCGGCGGGGCTGGCGGCGAAGGCGTCCAGCAACCCGGCGGGGGGCGCGAAGCCGAGGCGCTCGCCTAAGCGGCGCAGCACCTCGCGCAGCACGTCGCCGTATTTGCGCCCGTCCACCTGCGCGCGCGGCTCCGTTTCGGCGAAGAACTCCAGCAGAAAGTCGTCCACCACGTGGGCGTCGCGCTCGCGCAAAGCGGGCTGCAGGAATCCCACGATGCCCGCACCCCAGTTGATGAGCGTGCCGTAGCAGTCGAAAGTGAGCGCGTCGTAGTCCTCGGCGCGCGGGCCGCTTGCGGGAGGCGGCATCAATCCGCCTGAATCCGATCGAGAATTAGGCCGAAGAAGCGCTCGCCCGGCTTTTCAAACTGCCAGCCGAGGTGCGTGTCGCAGCCGCCGCAGTGCGCGAGCCGCCAACGAAAACCCGCGAACCAGCTGTCCGCCGAGTGGGCGCTGCCGATCACCGCGCAGCCCGGTGCTTCGCGGTGGCAGCCGAAGTGGTGAACGAAACCGTAGGGGTTGGTGCAGGTGTGTTGGAACGAGCCCTGCACTTCAATGCGATCCTGCACATGCCCAATCACATGCGAGCAGGCCGCGCAAAACAGGAAGCCCTTCTTGGAGCGCGTTTCCTCGTCGACGATCGCGGCGATCTTTGGATCCAGTGTGGACCGTTCCAGAACGTCTTGACCGCCCGCCTCTTCGCTCATGCCCTTCTCCTCACCTCGCATTCCTCGCGTTCGCTGGTGAAGCGGTTTAGCCGCCGGCGCCATCGGAAGCCGGGGCGTTGCCGGTCGCGCCGCGGCGTTCGGGCAGGAACCATGCCAGCACCAGCGCGCCAAGCACGAAGAGCAGCACATGGTAGGCGGCGCCCCAGAGCTTCCAAGCCAAGGGATAGCCCCACCAAGCCACGTCCGTGCCCTCCACAACCACCACGGCCGCAACGCCCAAGACGGCGGCGCGGCGCACGGTCGCGCCCAGTTCGCCCCGGCGGCGCAGCACCAGCGCGAGCGCCCCGGCCACCAGCAGATAGTGCGCGAAGCCCTTGAGCATCTCGCCGGGATCGGGCAGCGATTGGGGCATGTCGTGGCGGACGTAGATCATCGCCCACACGCCATCCGGCGCTTCGCCCGGGCGTGGAACGCCGTACACGCCGGTGCTCGGGAAGTGCTCACTCACCGCGGCCTTGGCGGTCGCCGAATCGGGCGGATCGCTCCACGTCGCATACGGCAGCGGGTTGGCCCCCCAATAGAGGAAGCCGAACACGAACAGCGCCAAGGCCGTGACGACAATGCCCACACCGAGTTTCATCCCGCCTCCCAAAAAGGTCACGCCGCGGATTGGAACGCGGCGCGCACATCGGCTTGCGGATCCGCCAACAGCCGCATGTCCACCTTGCGTCCCACCAGTTGTCGAGCGGCCATGAACTCGCGCGGGCTGTTCACCGCGTCCGCGGCAACCAACTCCAAGCCGCGCAAGTGAAACGTGGCGAAACTGCCGGACGTTGGGTCGCCGCGCGTGACGCTCTGTTCGCCGTCCGCGGCGAAGCCCACCATCTGCAACTTGCAGTCGTATTGATCCGACCAGAACCACGGCACCGTCGCGTAGGGCCGCGCCTTGCCGTCCGCGGCGGCGAGGTTGGCGGCGGCCACGCGCGCCTGCTCCATGGCGTTCGGCACGCTCTCCAAGCGCAAGCGGCGGCCGAGCACGGCGTTTGGATGGTTGGTGCAGTCACCGGCGGCGTAGACATCCGGCGCGTCCGTGCGGGCGTACTCGTCCACGACGATGCCGTCGTCGCACGGCAATCCCGCGGCCGCCGCGAGTTCCACATTGGGCGTCACGCCGACCCCCACCACGGCCAAGTCCGCCGCCACGCGGGCGCCGTCCTCGCACACCACCGCGTCGAGCCGCGCAGCGCCGGCGAACGCCGCGGCGCGGCTTCGGGTGCGGACAACGACGCCTTTGCCGGTGTGCAGCGTCGTGTAGAAAGCGGACATCTCGGCGCTCGCGACGCGTTGCAGAACGCGGTCCTCCATCTCCAACACGGTCACCCGCGCGCCGAGCGAGACGGCCACCGCGGCCACCTCCAAACCGATGTAGCCGCCGCCGACGACGACCAGGCGTCGACCGGGGCGAAGATCGGCGCGAATGGCGTCCACGTCGCCGATGGTGCGCAGGTAGTACACGCCCGGCAAATCGCCGCCCGGCACCCGGAGGCGCCGCGGCCGCGCGCCAGTGGCGAGCAGCAGCTTGCGGTAGCTGATGGTTTCGCCGTTCGCGCACGTGGCCGTCTTGCCGCTCAGATCCAGCCGCTCCACGCGCACGCCCGGGCGCACCTCGATGTGCTTCGTCCGGTAGAAGCTCGCCGGCCGCAAGTGGACGCGGTCCAGACCCTGGGTGCCCGCCAAATACTGTTTGGAGAGCGGCGGGCGCTGGTAGGGAATGTGCGGCTCTTCGGCGAGCAGGAGAATGCGGTCGTCGCAGCCCTCTTGCCGCAGGCTGGCCGCCGCCTGTCCCGCGGCTTGGCCGCCGCCGACGATGACGATGGTCACTTGCGCTGGCGGCTCGGCAGGACGCCGCCCGGTTTCGCCACGCTCATGGCCGCGATTGTAGCGTTGCCGCCAGCCGACGCGCGGGCTTAGCCCTTCTTGCCGGGCATCGGCATGGGGAAGGGCATGACGTTGTTGCCCGCGTTGTCCGTGATCTTGGCCGTGCCCTCCTTCTCCACCTCGTCGATGCGCAGGATGGCGTGCATGGGGATGTAGCTGCGCCGCACGCTCTCGAACTCCGTGCGCAGCTTGTCCTCGCTCGGATCGATGACCATCTTGGACTTCTCGCCAAAGGTGTAGTCCTCGATTTCCACGAAGCCGTACAAGTCGCTTTGCCCGACCGAGTGGGCGTACACCTCGTACACATGCCCGTGGCTGTGGAAGTACACGCGGTAGATGCGGGATTTGTCGGCCATGAAGGTCTCGGTTGTGCGGCGCGGGCGCCAAGGCTGCTCCTCAACGCGCCTAAGCATAGCCCGTGCGTCCCCAAACGCAAATGACGCGCATGTGGGCGACGCGGCTGTGCAAGCCGGTTTCGCGGCGGCGCGTCAGCCGGCGCCGTCAATCCACAGCGCCCGATACGCGCGCTCCATGCGCCCCGCCTCCTTCTTGCCGATGCCGCCGAGCGCTACGATGGCGCTGCGCAAGCGGGCGCGGGCGAGGTCGCGGCCAAGATAGGCCAGCGAGTCGAAGAGCGGCAACGCCACCGGGCGGCCGGCGAGCGCGACGAAGAGCGGCGCGAGCAGGTCGCGCATTTTCACGTCCATCGCTTCGGCAAGGGTCTTCAAGGCGTCGTAAAGGGCGTCGCGCCGCCACTCGGCCACGTCCTCCAAGCGGCGCCCCACATGGTCGAGAATCCGCCGGCAGTCGTCGGCGGAGAGCGTCTTGTGGGCGAAATCCGCGGCTTGCAGCGCCGGCCGGTCGCCGAGCAGATAGTCCACCTGCGCCAGCAGGTCGCAGAGGCGTTCGGCGCGTTGCTGCACCAGCGGCGCGAGCGGCGCCAGGTTGGCGCGGTTGAGCGCCCACGCCCGCACCCGCTCCATGAACTCGTCGGCCGGCAACGCGCGGATGTACTGGCCGTTCATCCAATCGAGCTTGGCCAGGTCGAACACCGGGCCGCCGGCGGAGACGCGGCCGATGTCGAACTGGGCGGTCATCTCGTCCACGCTGAACAGCTCGCGATCGTCCGGCATCGACCAACCCATGCGCGCCAGATAGTTGAGCAGGGCTTCGGGCAGGTAGCCGGCGCGGCGGTAGTAGTCGAGGCCGGTGGGATTGCGCCGCTTGGAGAGCTTGCCGCCGTCCGGATTGCGCAGCAGCGGCAGGTGGTAGTGCGCGGGCATCCGCCAGCCGAACGCTTGGTACAGGAGCAGGTGCTTCGGCATGGAGTTCAGCCACTCTTCGCCGCGCAGCACATGGCTTATCTCCATGAGGTGGTCGTCCACCACCACCGCGAGGTGGTAGGTGGGGAAGCCGTCGGATTTCAGCAGCACCTGCATGTCCACCTGCCGCCACGGAATCTCGACCTCCCCGCGCAGACCGTCGGCGAAACGGCAGACGCCTTCTTCCGGCACGGCCAAGCGCACCACATGCGGCTCGCCCGCCTCGGCGCGGGCGCGCGCGGCCTGCCACGGCAACGCCAAGCAACGGCCGTCGTAGCGTGGCGTCTGGCCGCGTGCGCGTTGGGCGCGCCGCATTTCCTCCAACCGCTCCGGCGGGCAGAAGCAACGGAAAGCGCTTCCCGCGGCCAGCAACGTCTCCACGTGCTGGCGGTAAATCCCGAGCCGCTCGCTCTGCCGGTAGGGGCCGAAAGGACCGCCCACATCCGGGCCCTCGTCCCACGCGAGGCCCGCCCAGCGCAGCGCCGCAACGATGGCCTCTTCCGCCGCGGCGCTGCTGCGGGCGCGGTCGGTGTCTTCAACGCGCAGCACGAAGCGGCCGCCGCGGTTCGCGGCGAACACTTGGTTGAAGAGCGCCACGTAGGCGGTGCCGACGTGCGGGTCGCCGGTGGGGCTCGGCGCGATGCGGGTGCGCGCCGGCGAGGAGGTTTCGCGCCCGGTCACGTTTCCACAACGGGGATGCGCGCTTCGGTCCCGCGCCAAGCCCGGGGGCCGGTGTCGTGTATCGATTCCCCGCGCGCGTCCACGGCCACGGTCACCGGCATGTCCTGCACCTCGAACTCGTAGATGGCCTCCATCCCGAGATCCCCGAACGCCACCAGCGTGGACTTGGTGATGGACTTGGCGATGAGGTAGGCCGCGCCGCCGACGGCGATGAGCGACACGGCGCGGTGGTCGCGGATGGCCTCCACCGCCGCCGGGCCGCGTTCGGCCTTGCCGATCATGCCGAGCAGGCCGGTGCGTTCCAGCAAGGCGCGGGTGAACTTGTCCATGCGCGTGGCGGTGGTGGGGCCAGCCGGGCCGATCACCTCGCCCGGCACCGGATCCACCGGACCGACGTAGTAGAGGAAGCGCCCGGCGAGGTCCACCGGCGGCGACTCGCCGCGCGCGAGCATGTCCACCATGCGCTTGTGCGCCGCGTCGCGCCCGGTGAGCAAGCGCCCGGACAGCAGCAGCGTCTCGCCGGCGCGCCACGAGGCGGCTTGCTCGCGGCTCACGGCGTCCAAATCCACCCGGCGCGCGTCTTCGCCCGGCGCGAACGCCACGTCCGGCCAGTCGCGCAAATCCGGCGGCGCGAACGCGGCCGGACCGGCGCCGTCCAAGGTGAAGCGCACATGCCGCGTGGCCGTGCAGTTGGGAATGACCGCCACCGGCTTGTTGGCGGCGTGCGTGGGGTATTCGAGCACCTTCACGTCGAGCACGGTGGTGAGGCCGCCGAGGCCCTGGGCGCCGATGCCGAGCGCGTTGATCCGCTCGAACAGTTCCAAACGCAGTTCCTCGGCGCGGCTCCCGGCGCCCCGCTCCTTGAGATCGTGGATGTCGATGGGCTGCATCATGGCTTCCTTGGCGAGCAGCATGGCCTTCTCCGGCGAGCCGCCGACGCCGACGCCGAGGATGCCGGGCGGGCACCAGCCGGCACCCATCCGCGGCACCGCATCGACAATCCAATCGGCCACCGAATCGGACGGATTGAGCATGGCGAACAGGGCTTTCGCCTCGCTGCCGCCGCCTTTGGCGGCCACTTCCACGTCCAGCGCGCCGCCACGCACGAGGCGCGTGTGGATCACCGCCGGCGTGTTGTCGCGGGTGTTGGCGCGTGCGCCGTCCGGATCCGCGAGCACGGAACCGCGCAGCACGTTTTCCGGCAAGGTGTAGGCGCGGCGGACGCCTTCGTTGACCATCTCCTCCACCGTCAGATCGCCCTGCCAAGCCACCTCCATGCCGACGTTCAAGAAGGCGATGACGATGCCGGTGTCTTGGCAGATGGGCCGCTTGCCGAGGGCGCAGAGCCGCGAATTGGCCAGCACCTGCGCGAGCGCCGCCTTGGCGGCGGGAGACTCCTCGCGCTCGTGCGCCGCCGCCATGGCGCGGATGAAGTCCGGCGGGTGGTAGTAGGAGATGTATTGCAGGGCGTCCGCGACGCTCTGTATCAAATCCTCTTGGCGGATGATGGCCATGGACGCTCCGGTTGGGCGGTGCGGCATCTTAGCCCACTTGCGTGGCGAAGCAGATTGACGCCCTTGCGGCGCAGGCTGCGGGCGCTCGAACCGGTGAGGAAGAAGCGCACGCCGTGTTCCTCGATCATCAGATGCACTTCGTTCACCAACGCCGGCAGGCGTTGGATCTCGTCGATGACCACCACTTCCGTCCCCGGCGTCAACGCTTCCCGAATCAGGCCGGGCTCGCGGGAAAGGCGCGCGAACAGCGCCTGATCGAGGAGGTTGTAGATCGGCAGCCCCGCGAGCTGCTGGCGAACGAGGGTTGACTTGCCGGTTTGCCGAGGTCCGAAAAGGAAGCAGGAGCGCTGTCTCAGAACGGCGCGCGCGTCAAAGAACCGTGGAATGTCCGGTGCCGCCATGCGTGAAATCCACACCTGCGTTGCTGATTAGCATGACAATGCGCGGCATAGTCGTCAAATCGCCGCGAGGCCGGCATCGGGCACAGCAAGTAGCGGCTGGGTGTTGGTCTCGTCATTGCAGCCCTAAGCCGCTCTGGGCCGACCAACCGGCAGCTTGGCGATCCGATGATTGGCGAGCTGATGCTCGATCACCATTGACGAAACCCCAAACTCCGCTGCCAGTTCGTCAATGTCGTCTTCGTCCAACCTCGCACGCCGCACTCTGTTCCGCAAGCCTACCGCCGGCGCGAGGAACTCGGCGGCAAAGGCGCGGTTGCTCTGCTGCCGCTCCGCCAGAAACCACCAATTCGCCGCCAGCCACTCCGCCATCGGATACAGCGGGACGTAGAGGTGTTCGCGAACCGTCTTGGCTCGTTCGTCGAGTACGCGCGTGACGGTAGACTTACCCGCCTTGATGCGCAGACGTGCCCAAGTAGCGGCTAGCTCCGGGCCGTTGACACCCGGAGCGTCCATCCAATCCCAGTCGAAGCTAAGTTGCGCCATAGATGCCCTCAATGCCGTCCGGCCACTCTTCTTCGACCAATGGGTAGCCCTTGTAGGGGTCCTTGGCGCTCTTGCCAATGCGCGAACAGGCCGAACCGCCTCTGATGCTCTGCTTCGGGTGCCCGCAAGGCTCTCGCTCTGTGGCGAGATTGACGGTACGCCGATGTTCGATCAAGTCAAATGCCGTTTTGTCGCACCAAGGCAATCGCATCGCCCACACCGCCCTTGAACCGCACATGGCATTTAGCTATTCTCCTAGCTAGCTAATAGATAGGCAGGGGCCCACAGGCGGTGCCCGCAATGGCACCAGTCAACGTCCATCAAGCAAAGCCCCAGCTTTCGCGGCTCTTGGCCCAAGCCGAGGCCGGCGAGGAGGTGGCTATCGCCCGGCGCGGTGAACCCGTGGCGCGGCTCGTTCCCTGCCGCCGCGCAGGCAAAAGGCAACCGGATGCGCTCAAAGGGAAAATCACCATTCCCGAGGCGTTTTGGGAGCCGCTTCCAGAGGACGAGTTGCGGCTGTGGGAAGGGCGCTGACCAGTGCGAATGCGCTGGGTTGGCGGCGACCTCAGTTTAGAGGACCGGTTCCACGCCTTGCCGGCGTTGTTGCGAGCAAAACCAGCGAAACCACTGTGCACAAGCCGCTCACCATCGTTCACACTTCCGATGTCCACTTGGATAGTCGCGGCGCGTCGGTGGACGCGGACGGCTTCCGCAACCGCGCCGAACGCGCCTTCGCCACCGTGGTGGACACCGCTTTGGCCGAACGCGCGCACTTGCTGCTGATCGCGGGAGACCTGTTCGACAACAACCGCGTGGACGATTCCACGATCGACTTCGTCTACCGGCAACTCGCCCGCCTCGATGCCCGCCAGCAAGCGGTTGTGCTGCCCGGCAACCACGACGTTCACGACGAGCGCTCCGTGTGGAACCGCTTCCGCTTCCAAGAGGCCGGCGCGAACGTTCACGGCCTGATGGAGCACGCCGGCGACTGCGTGACGTTTCCGCAGCTGGCCACGCGGGTGTGGGGCCGCGCCATGCGCGAGCATGCGCCGGAGAACTTTCCGCTTAGCGGCGCGCCGATGCGGCACGAGGCGTATTGGAACATCGGCATGGCGCATGGGCAGGTGGTGGAGCGGCGCGTCCTGCAAGGCTCGTCGCCTATCACCACGGGCGAGATCGACGCCTCCGGCTTCCACTACTTGGCGTTGGGGCACATTCACGTCTGGGAGGATCGCAGCGTGGGCGACACCACGGCGTACTATTGCGGTTCGCCGGTGGCGCACTACGCCGGGGCGAACGGCGGCAAAGTGGCCTTGGTGACGCTCTGCCCGCAGGATGGCGTGCGCGTGGAGAGCCGCGTGGTAAGCGTGTGGGAAGCGAGCGAGAAAGAGCCGGAGGGCTACCAAGGCAACGGCTTTCCGTGGTGACGCGCGAAAGGCAATGGGGGGCGGCTTGACAGCAAACCAATCGCAAGCACAGGACGGCACGGGCTTCCGCGGCGAAGTGAGGGGCTGGCTGCAGGCGAACTGCCCGGCCAGCCTGCGCCGGGGCGGCGGCGGCTACACCGCCGGCGGGCGCAAGGCGGTGTACGCCAATCCGGACACCAAGCTGTGGCTCGACCGCATGGCCGAGCGCGGTTGGACGGCGCCCACTTGGCCGAAGGAATACGGCGGCGGCGGCCTCGATGCCGCCGAGAGCTTGGTGCTGGACGAAGAAATGCGCCGCGTCAACGCCCCGGCGCCGCTGGTCGGCCACGGCTTGACGATGATCGGCCCGGCCATCTTGGAGTTCGGCACGCCCGCCCAGTGCCGCGAACATCTGCCGCCCATCGCCCGCGGCGCGATCCGCTGGTGCCAAGGCTATAGCGAACCGGGCGCCGGGTCGGACCTCGCCGGCCTGCAAATGCGCGCCGTCCCCGACGGCGACGACTACGTGGTGACCGGCTCGAAGATCTGGACTTCCGGTGCGGACGGCGCGGATTGGATTTTCTGCCTGGTGCGCACGGACCCCGCAGCGCCCAAACACCAGGGCATCTCTTTTCTGGTGTTGGACATGGAAACCCCAGGCGTCACGGTCAAGCCCATCGACCTCATCAGCGGCAGTTCCGAGTTCTGCCAAACCTTCTTCGACGATGTGCGCGTGCCCAAGCGCCACCTCATCGGCCAGCCCGGCGAAGGCTGGACCGTGGGCAAGCGGTTGCTGCAGTACGAGCGCAGCTCCATCGGCGGGCGCGGCGGCACCCGCCAGAAAGCCAAGACCATCGACGAATGGGCCAAGGAATACGTCGGCGAGCGCGCCGGCCGCATCGCCGACCGCGCCATCCGCGACCGCGTGATCGGTCAACGCATGGGCGACGACGCCTATCAGCTCACCATCCGCCGTTCGTTCGAGGAAGCCAGCGGCACGAAGGCGCCGAGCTTCTTGAGTTCCCTGTTCAAGCTCTACGGCACCGAGCAGAACATGCGCCGCAACGATCTGTTGCTGGAGATCCTCGGCGCGCAAGGCCTCGGCTGGAGCGGCGACGGCTTCACCGGCACCGAGCGCGGCGCCACGCGCGGCTGGCTGCGGTCGAAAGCGAACTCCATCGAAGGCGGCACTTCCGAAATCCAACGCAACATCATCGCCAAGCGGGTGTTGGGCCTGCCGGATTGACCCCGGCGCGTCCGCCAAATGGCACCGTCGCCGCCCAACGACAAGGCCCGACCCCGCTGGCGGAGCCTCGGCACCGTGCAGATCGCCGTGGTGGTGGTGCTGGTGTTGGTGGCGTTGGTGTACGCCCGCGCACCGCGTCAGGACTCCGCCGCCGGTGCGCCGGATTTCACCGGCGCGCCGGATTTTGCTGGCGGCCGCGGCGAGACGCCGCCGCCGGTGGTTCGCGTCGTTCGGCCCGCGGCGACGCGCACGGCGTTGCGGATCGCCGCCACCGGCTCGGTGGACGTGCGCAACCACGTCGCGTTGGCGCCGCAAGTGGGCGGGCGCGTGGTGGAGGTGTCGGAGTCGTTGCGCGCCGGCGGCGCGTTCCACGCCGGCGAGCAACTGCTGGTGATCGACCGGCGCGACTTCGAGTTGGCTTTCGACCAAGCCGAGGCCGAAGTGGCAACCGCCGCCGCCACCGTGCTGCTGCGGGAGGCGGAAGGCGCGGCCGCGCAAGCCAACTACGCGCTGCTGAACCCCGGCGAGGTGGTGCCGGCGTTGGTGGCGAAAACGCCCCAGATCGCCCAAGCCAAGGCGCGTCTGGCGGCGGCGCGAGCGCGCTTGAAAGTGGCTGCGCTGGAGTTGGAACGCACGGCCTTCTCGCTGCCGTTCGCCGGCCGCGTCACCGAGACCAGCGCCGAAGTCGGCCAAGTGCTGGGCCGCGGCCAAGCGTTCGGCCAAGCCTACGCGCTCGACGCGCTGGAGGTGGTCGCGCCCCTCTCGGCGGACGATGTGGAGCGCTTGGCGCCGGTGGTGGGACGCCGCGCCACGGTGCGCGCCGGCGGACGCGCGCTGCCGGCGCGGGTGGAGCGGGTGTCGGCCGAACTCGACGCGCGGTCGCGTTTCGCCACGCTGTATCTCACGTTCGCCGAAGACGCCAAGGGGCCGCCGCCCGGCACTTTCGTGGATTTGACCATCGACGGTCCGCAACTCGCGAACACCTATGTGCTGCCCGAAGCCGCCGAGCAAGTGGGCGGCAGCGTTTGGTTGGTGGCGGGGGGCCAGCTCCAGTCCTTTACTCCCACTGCCGTTGGGCGCACCGCCGAAGGCTGGGTGGTGGCGGCGTTCGACGCCAAGGAGGGCGTGGTGGCAGGTGCCGTGCCCGGCGCGCGCAAAGGGCTCGCCGTGCAAGTCGGAGCCGGCGGCTATTCCGCGGCGACCAGCAAATAGGCCGCGCCTGCCGCAAGACTTGACTCATTCGCGCGGGTCTGCGCGCCGCGCCACTACGCGCAGTTTGATCGGAACCGCGGCCAAATAGGCGGCCTCCTGCTTCAAGTCCAAGTTCGTGAGCGGATGCGCCTTGAGCCAACTGCGGGGAAACACCAGCGTCAATTCGTCGCCGGCCGCCTTCAGGGAGAACGGTGGCAGCGGGTTCGCCACCCGCCCTCTATGCAACACCACAGAAAGGCGCAGCAACACCGCAAGCGCCATCAAGCCCGGGGAAGCGACGAAGTCCGCGGCCGGGAACTTGCGTCGGTGCGCGCGCACCAGCAAGGCCAGATCGTGTTGTTCCGAACGCGAGAAGCCCTGCAGGTCCATGTTGTCCAGCAGATAGCCGCCGTGCTTGTGGTATTGGCTGTGCGCGATGTCGAGGCCGATTTCGTGCAACATCGCCCCCCAGCGCAGCAGGCGCTTGGCGGACTCCGCCGGCCACGGCTCGTTCCCCGCAAACGTGTCGGAGTTGGCCAACGCGCCGCCCAATGACGGCCACGACACTTGCGCGAACATCGTCGCGGCGGTGTCGGCCACGCGCTGGGCGTGTTCCGCGTCCACATGGTAGCGGCGCATGAGGTCGGCCACGGTGGTTTCGCGGATGTCCTCGGCGTGGACGCGGCCAAGCAGATCGTGCAGCAATCCCTCGCGCAACGCCCCGCTCGACACCGTCATCGTCTCGATGCCGAGCGCGTCGAGCAAGGCGGAGGCGATGGCGAGGCCGCCGGGAAAGACCGGCGCGCGCGCGGCGTCCACCGCCGCCAGCGCCACGGCGCCGGCATCGCCAACATCCACGAGGTGGCGCTTGAGGGCATCGACGCCGGCGCGCGTGATGCCGCGCCGGCCGGTGTGCTCGGCGACGGCGTCGTGTACGGCGATGAGCGTGCCGGACGCGCCGATGGCGGTGTCCCAACCGCGGGCGCGGTACATCTGCTCCACCGACTCCAGCTCTTGAAGGGCGGCGAACTCGGCGTCTAGGAAGCGCTGCGCGGTGACGCGCCCGTCCGGGAAAAACGTCGCCGAGGCGGAAACGCAACCGATGTAGAGGCTCTCCATGAGGCGCGGTTGGAACCGCTCGCCGAGGATCAATTCGGTGCTGCCGCCGCCGATGTCCACCACCAGCCGCGACTCCCCCTCTCCGCGCCCCTCCAAGGAGTGCGAAACGCCCAAGTAGATGAGGCGCGCTTCCTCGCGCCCGCTCACCACTTCCACCCGGTGGCCAAGCGCCCGTTGCGCGTCCGCGATGAACGCGCCGCTGTTGCGCGCTTTGCGCAGGGTGTTGGTGCCCACCACCCGCACATGCGCGGCCGGCAGATGGCGGATGCGCTGCCCCAGCCGCCGCAAGCAAGCGAGTGCCCGCTCGCTGGCGGCAGCCGTTATCGCGTTGTCCTCGTTCAACCCTTCCGCGAGGCGGACGGTCTCCCGGTGCCGATCCACCACCTGCAAGCGTCCGCCTTTGCCCGCAGCGCCCACGTCGCCACGCGGCGACGCCCGGTGGTGCGCGACGATGAGGTGGAAGCTGTTGGAGCCGAGGTCTAGAGCAGCGTAGGGTGGTTCGGCATCGGCCGGCGGGGATTGGGGAGCAGCCACGCCGCAAGCATAGCAAAGCGCGTCGCATCGAACTGCTGCGCGCCCTGCTCGCGCTCGGAAAGCGCAGATCGGCCACCGGCGCGCGGCGTCGTGGATGCCGGCGCCTACTCGTCGCCGCGCTCCGCGCCTTCGCCCCACACCGCGTCGAGCCGACGGTCGCGTCCGCAGCGCAGGCGGTAGAACTTGTAGCGCAGCGGGTTCTTGCGGTAGTAGTCCTGATGGTAGTCCTCGGCGGCATGGAACGCGGCGCGCAGCAGGATGCGCGTGGCGAACTTGGCGCCCAACCGGGTTTCCCGCTCCTGCTGCGTCGCCTCCGCCACCTCGCGCTCCGCGTCGCCGTCCACGAAAATCGCCGCGCGATAGCTTGGCCCCTTGTCGCAGAACTGGCCGCGGTCGTCGAAGGGGTCGATGTTGCGCCAGTACACGTCCAGGAGCGCCCGATAGTCGACCTTGTCGGCGTCGTAGGTGACCTGCACGGCCTCCAAGTGGCCGGTGTCGCCGTAGGTCACCTCCTGGTACGTTGGCGACTCGGTGTGCCCGCCGGTGTAGCCGGAGGTGGTGGCCAACACGCCGTCCACGGCGTCGAAAGGCGGCTCCATGCACCAGAAGCAACCGCCGGCGAACACCGCCGTCTTCTGTTCGCCGGCCGCCGCGCCGGCGAGCAGACACAACGCCAACAACGAGACGCGACCGATCATGCCGCCCCCGCCCTCGGATTACTCGGCGCCGGCGTCGCTTGCACCCTGTTGCAGTGCGTGAGCATTGGCCGATTATGGCATGGCGCGCGCCGATCGGTCGCCTCTGCGGCCGGCACTCTGCGGCCGGCACCGCCCCCCGCGCATTGCGGAGTGCAACTCGCGAAGCGCTACACTACGGCGCTCGTTCTTTGTGGCGAACGCATCCTCGCGGCGCATCCGATGGTCAAACGCGCAGACAACACCCGCCGCATTCGGCTCGGCATCGGCGCGGCGGCGGCAGTCGTCGCCGCGGCAATCGCCGCGTTTGGCCTCTTCTACCGCGGCGATGTGGGCGAGCCCTACCGCACGTTGAGCCGCCCGGACGCCACCGGCGACGTGCGCGTGGTGGAGTATTTCTCCTACGCCTGCCCGCACTGCCGGAATTTGGAAAAGGTGATGGAGGGCTGGCCGGAGACGTTGCCCGAGGGCGTGGTCTTCGAGCGGCTGCACGTGGCGTATTCGGCATCCACGCGCATGCACGCGCGGGCGTACTTCGCTCTCCAGCGCCAAGACGCGCTGGGGGCCAATCACGAGCGTCTCTTCGCCGCCATCCACGACCGCAACCGGCAGCTCGCCACGGCCAACGATCTCGCGGACTTCGTGGCCGGGCACGGCGTGCAACGAGACGCGTTCCTGGCGGCCATGCGAACGTCAGCGGTGGCGCGCCAAGTCGCAGCCGCCGAACGGGGGTTCGCGGCCCTTGGCCTCGCCGCCGTGCCGGCGTTGGTGGTGGACGGCAAGTACGTCATCAACATGGATTTGGGGCGCCGGCAGTCCTTGAACGCCGCCGCCGAATTGGCCGGCGAACTCGCCGCCAAGCGGGCGTCGCAATAGCATCGGCGCGGGCGCCGGTCTGTTTCCGATGCAAGCCCACGCGCGCCCGCCGCGTCTCGCGCGGTCTCGTTTTTTTCGCCACGGGCCGCCGCGGCGCGCGCACCGACCAAGCGGAGTCGGTTACACTCACACTCCGGCCATGACCCGTTGCGACCGCGATCGACGCCGCTTCCGCCCTCTCTCGACCGCCGCGGGGGCCGTCGCGGCCTTGTCCGTCGCGCTCGCGGCCGGTTGCGTCTCCACGCCGCCGCCGCCGTTGCCCTACCAAGCGTTGGTCGAAGCCGCGACAGCGGCGCTTCCCCTTGAGACGTCGTCGCAATCCGCCGACGCCGCCACCCCCGTGGATCCCGCGGCGCTGAACCGCGCGTTCCTCGCCACCGAGGATTTCGACCGCCGCCTGCGCGAACTCACCCTCTTGGAACAACAGGCGCTCGCGCTGATGGACCAGCCGTTGCGCTTGGGGGCGGTCGGCTCCGCCATTCTCGATCTGCACTACGCGAGTTTGGTTGGCCACCGGGCGCTCGCCGGCTTCTACAAGCATGTGGAGCATCCGCGGCAGGCGCGACGCCACGAGGAGTGGGCCGCCGCCATCGCGGCGCGCATCGAGGCCTCGGCGGAGGGCACCAGCGACGAAGCGCCCTTGCAGGCGTTCTCCGCCAACGAGGCCAACGCGTTCGTGGCGATGCGCGGCCTCGAACGGGTCGGGGCCAAATACCACGAGACCGAGGCACACCCGTTCCAGTTGTGGATCCAGGCGCGGCCGGCGGGCGGCGCGGTGAGCAATCTGTTCTTCGACTTGAGCGCGCTCTTCAATGCGCTGGAGGCGGCGGTGCGCCGCGACCCGGGCGCCGCGCTGCCGATCGGCGGCGCGCCAGCCACCTGCCGCACCTTGGATCTGTGCGACAACTTCAACTCTTGGGCGTTCATCCACCTGCTGGCCGTGCGCGGCGACGATTCGGCGGCGCAAACGTTCGTGGGGTGGAAAGTCGCCGGCTTGGACGGCGGCGGGCCCGTTGGCCGGCAAGGCGACGCGGTCCCTTGGCTCCAGCGCGCGGCGCGCGCCGGCAACGCGCTCGCCAGCGTCACGCTGGCCGACATGCACCTCTGGGAAGCGAATCGGAGCACGGAGGAGGCGCGGCCGATTTGGCTGGCGCGCGCCGAAGACGAACTTGAGCGCGGCATCGACCTCGGCTCGGACGGCGCGCTGGTCACCTTGGGCAGCTTGTACGCCGGCGGCGTGTACGGTGCGGAAAACCTGTCCCGAGGCGAGGAGTTGATTCAGCAGGCGGCGGCGCTGAACAACACCGCCGCGCTCCTCGCGCTGGCGCGCCGCCACGCCTACGGCGGCGAGGACGTGCGCGACGCGGGCCTCGCCGAGCGCTACTTCCTGCGCGCCGCCGAACGAGACGAAGACGCCAAAGTGCAGTACGCGCGCTTCCTGCTCTTCGAGGATCGCGCCTTCAACGACCGGGCGTGGCGTTGGTTGCGCGACATGGCGGACGCGAAGAACGCGGACGCCATGGTGCTCATCGGCTACCTGTACGCCAAAGGTCTGCATGTGAACCAACGGCTGCGCCGCGCCAAGTCCTGGCTGAAAAGCGCCGTCAAGGCGGCGCCGGACGACGCGCAGGTCGTCAACGAGGTGGCGTGGACGCTCACGGTGAGTCCCCTGGACGGACTGCGGGACGCGCGCTACGCGTTGAAGATCATGGAGCGGGTGATGCGCGACGAGGACAACATCGCGCGCAGGGTGCCGGCGTATTTGGACACTTGGGCCGCCGCCTACGCGGCGAACGGAGATTTCGAGCGCGCCATCGCGCTCCAGGAAGAGGCCATCGAGCAGGCGTCGCGCGGCAACACCGAGGAACTGGACGTGCTGCAGGAACACCTCGAGACATTCCGCGCCGGCAAGCTCATCAGCGAGGATGTGCCGTAGCGTGGTTGCGCCGTCCGGCGCGCAACGGGCGGACCATTCGCACTGATTCGGGGAAGATTCGCAGCATGGATCCTCCAAACACCGCCGCCTTGCCGGTGCGCGACGACCACGCTGCGCTGCTCAGAGACGCCACGCCGGCCATCGATGTGCGCTCGCCCGGCGAGTTCGCCCGCGGCGCCGTTCCCGGCGCGGTCAACCTGCCGTTGCTCACGAACGAGGAACGCGCCCAAGTGGGCATCCGCTACAAGGCCAAGGGCCGCGCGGCGGCTGTGGCGCTCGGCCACGACTTGGTGCGCGGCCAAGCGAAGCGCGAGCGGCTCGAAGCGTGGCGCGCCTTCGCCCTCGACCACGGCGATGCGGTTCTCTATTGCGCGCGCGGCGGGTTGCGCTCCGCTATCGCGCAGCAGTGGCTGGCCGAAAGCGGCGTGACGCGGCCGCGCGTCCACGGCGGCTTCAAGGCGCTGCGCCAAACGTGCCTCGCCGTCTTGGAACAAGCCCCCGCCAGGCGTTTGCTGCTGATCGGGGGGCGCACCGGCGCCGGCAAGACGCGCCTGCTGCGCCGCGTCCGCGGTGGCATCGACCTGGAGGCGCTCGCCAACCACCGCGGCTCGGCGTTCGGCGGCTATTGCACGCCCCAGCCCGCGCCGGTGGCGTTCGAGAACGCGCTCGCCGCGGCGCTGCTCGGCGTGCGTCAGGACGCGCCCATAATCTTGGAGGACGAGGGCCGCACCGTCGGCCGGCTGGCCATTCCGACCCCGCTCTTCGACGCCATGAGGACCGCCCCCATCGTGTTGCTTGAGACGCCGGACGCGGAGCGCGTGGACAACATCCTGCGCGAGTACGTGCTCGACGCCGAGCGCGCGCGCGAACGCCTGCCGGCCGCCTTGGCGCGCATCGAGCGGCGGCTCGGCGGCGCGCGCTACCGGCAGATCGCGGCGCGGATGACGGCCGCCTTCGCCGCCGGCGCCCCCGCGCAACACCCGCTGGCGCATCGCGAGTGGATTCGCGCCCTGCTGAAGCACTACTACGACCCCATGTACGACCATCAGATCGCCGGCAAGGCCGCGCGCATCGTGCTGCGCGGCGACGCCGAGCGAGTTGCCGCCTACTTGGCCGCGGCTTGCGACCCGCGACGCGCCGCGAACCCAAGCGCCATCTCGCCGTAAACTACCTCACATGGAGCGAGAACAGCGCCCGCGCGGCGCCAATTCAACAGCGGCCGCGGCGGCGGTGGACCTGCGGTACGGCAAGGCCGGCTTGCCGGTGCGCCTCGACGCGGACTGGAACGTCACCGTGATCGCCAAGCCGCCGATGCCGATCGTGTCGGCGCCCGCCGCCGCGGTCCACGCCGCGTTGACGCAACCGGTTGGTTGCGCCCCGCTCGCCACGCTGGCGCGGGGCAAACGCTCGGCCTGCGTGCTGGTGTGCGACGTCACAAGGCCGGTGCCGAACGGCTTGTTCCTGCGCCCGGTGATCGAAACGCTGGCGGCGGCCGGCGTCGGCCGCGTCACGGTGCTGGTGGCCACGGGATTGCACCGGGCCAACGAAGGCGACGAACTGCGCGCCGTCGTCGGCGATCCGTGGGTGTTCGACCACGCCGCGGTGGCGAACCACGATGCGCAAGACGCCGCCGCCCATGTGCGTCTAGGCGTCACGCCGAGCGGCACGCCGGTGCAGCTGGATCGCCGTTTCGTGGAGGCGGACGTGCGCATCGCCACCGGCTTGGTGGAGCCGCATTTCATGGCCGGCTACTCCGGCGGGCGCAAGGTCGTGGTGCCGGGAGTCGCCCACGCGGACACCATCCGCGCACTCCACAGCGCCCGCTTCATGGAGCATCCGCACACCACCCAGTGCCGCCTTGCGGGCAACCCGCTGCACGCCGAGCAAGTGCGAATCGCGCGCATGCTCGGCGCGGTGTTTGCGCTCAACACCGTTGTCGACGCGGCGCGCCGGCTGTCGTTCGTGAACTTCGGCGAAGTGGTGGAGAGTCATCTGCGGGCCGTGGCGTTCGCCCGCGACTACCTGACGGTGCCGGTGCGCCGCCGCTTCCGCACCGTGGTCACCTCGGCGGCCGGTTTTCCACTCGATCAAACCTACTACCAAACCGTCAAGGGCATGGTGACGCCAATGCAAATCCTCGCCGAGGACGCCACCCTGATCGTCGCTTCGCACTGCGGCGAAGGCTTGGGCTCGGCGGCCTATCGCGCCGCGCAACAGCGCCTCCGGGACGAGGGAGCGCAGCGGTTCTTGGCGTCGCTGCTCGCCAAACCGCTGGCCGATGTGGACGAGTGGGAAAGCGAGATGCAGCTAAAGGCGCAACGCGCCGCCCGCGTGCAGCTCAAGAGCGAACTCGCCGCGCAAGATCGCGACTTGACCGGCGTCGAGTGCGTCGATTCGGTGGAACACGCGGTGCGGCGCAGCGTCCAAGCAAGTGGCGACCGCGCCGTAGCGGTGATTCCCGAAGGCCCCTACGTGGTGCCGCGCTTCGCGCCCCGCTCCAGCGCGGCGAATTGACGGGCGAGCGCAACCGCGTGCAGCGCTTGTTCACACACCTGCGGTTCCACGGCGCGGACGCGGCCGCTTTCCTGCAAGGCTACTTGACGGCGGACATGGACGCTCTGCGAGCGGACGTGGCGTTGCCCTTGGCGTGTTGCAACCTCAAGGGGCGGGTGGTGGCGAGCGGCTGGGCGTGCGGCCAACCAGACGATGTGCGCCTGCTCGCGACCGCGAGCGCCGCCGCGGCGCTCGCCGATCACCTGCGCAAGTACCTGCTGCTGAGCAAGTCCAAGCTGACCGCGGCCGAGGCGCGCGTGCGGTTCTCGCCCACGCCCTCCGCCGGCGCGGTGGAACTCCCGCCCACCGGCTGGCACGCCACGTTGGACGCCCCGGCGGACGAGGCGCATGCCGAGTTCGCGCGCGCCTGCGTTGCAAGCGGTTTCGTGGCCGTCGCCGCGCCCGTCCTGGCGGCTTTTCTGCCGCAGATGGTCGGCTTGACCGACGTCGGCGCGGTGAGCTTCTCCAAAGGGTGCTACCTGGGCCAAGAGGTGGTGGCGCGCGCGCAACACAGAGGCCGGGTGAAACAGACGCTGCGTTCCTATCGGCACGCGGGCGTGCCGCCGCCGGTGGGAGCGGCGGTGGTCGCCGGCGACGACAAGATCGGCACGGTCGTCGCCGTCGGTCGCGGTCGCGCGCTGGCCGCCACGCGTTCGGACGCATCGCCCGTGAGGGCCGCGGGTTGCGCGCTCACGCTGGTGGAGTGACGCGCGCTTGCGAGCGGGCTTTATAATCCACCGTTCGGACCAATCGAGCTTCGCCTTTTTTGACGCACACGGTATTCATCGACGGGCAAGCGGGCACGACCGGCCTGCAACTCGCGGAACGCTTGGCGAAACATCCTCGCGTCCGGCTGCTCGCCGTGGAGGAGCGGTTGCGCAAGGACGCGGCGCGCCGCCAAGCGCTGGCGCTGGAAGCGGACGCGGTGGTGCTCTGCCTGCCCGACGCCGCCGCCGCGGCAGCCGTGCGCCTAGCCCCCGGCGCGCGCATCCTTGACGCGAGCACCGCCCATCGCGTGGCGGATGGCTGGGTGTACGGGTTGCCGGAACTCGCGCCCGCGCAACGCGAGGCCATTGCCGGCGCCGCGCGGGTGGCGAACCCCGGCTGCTATCCCAGCGGCTTCGTGTTGAGCGTGCGGCCTCTGATCGACTGCGGTTTGCTGCGCGCGGACGTGCCGCTGCGCCTGCACGCGGTTTCGGGCTATTCCGGCGGCGGCAAGGCGCTGATCGCCCGGTACCGCGCTTGCGACCGGCCGGCGCTGCGCGCCCGCCCGTACGCGCTGACTTTGCGCCACAAGCACCTGCCGGAAATGCGCGTTTACGCGGGCACGGAGGCGACCCCGCTGTTTTCGCCGGCGGTTGGCCACTACCACAGCGGCATGTTGGTGCAGGTGGGTTTGTTCGCGACCGAACTCGGCGGCGCCGGCGCCGACGACGTTCACCAAATGCTGGCCGAACGCTACCGGGGCGAACGATTCGTCCATGTGCAGCGCGGCGGCGAAGACGCGCTGGACGCCGGTTTCCTTTCGCCAACGGGCCGCAACGGCACCAATCACTTGGACATTTTCGTGTTCGGCCACAACGAGCAAACGCTTATCGTCAGCCGCTACGACAATCTTGGCAAAGGCGCCGCGGGCGCCGCCGTGCAAAACCTCAACTTGATGCTGGGGCTGCCGGAAACGATGGGTTTGGAGGATGCCGCATGACCACAGCGACCGATCGCGCCGATCTCGAACGCCGGTTTGAAGCGCTCAAGGGCGCGAAGCTGGCGCTCGATCTGACGCGCGGCAAGCCGGCCGCCGAACAACTGGACTTGTCGAACGCGCTGGACGGATTGCTCGGCGGCGCGTTTCGCGCCGAAGACGGCACGGACGCGCGCAACTACGGCGTGCTGCGCGGCGTCCCGGAGGCCCGCGCCCTCGGCGCGACGTTCCTCGACGCGCCGCCGGAAAACGTGATCGCCGGCGGCAACTCCAGCCTGACGCTGATGTTCCATGTGCTCGAAGCCGCTTTGCAGGCCGGGGTTTGCGGCCCGCCGTGGCGCTCGCTGGGCCCGGCGAAGGCCATCTGCCCGGTGCCGGGCTACGACCGGCACTTCGCGCTCGCGGACGGTCTCGGCTTGGAACTCGTCACCGTGCCCATGACGGACGCCGGGCCGGACATGGACGCGGTGGAGCGGATTGTCGAGACCGACCCCCAGGCGCGCTGCATCTGGTGCGTGCCGAAATACTCCAATCCCACCGGCTGCGTCTATTCGGCGCAAACCGTGCGCCGCCTCGCCGCGCTGCCAAACAAAGCGCAGGGACCGTTCCTAGTGCTGTGGGACAACGCCTACGCCGTCCACGATTTCGAGTTTCCAGCGGCGCGCCTGACGCCCATCCTGCCGCTGGCGCAAGCGGCCGGCGCCGAAGACGGCATCGCCATGTTCGCGTCCACTTCCAAGGTCACCTTCGCCACCGGCGGCATCGCTTTTCTCGGCGGATCGGAGCGCTTTCTGGCGGCCATGGAGAAACGCTTGGCGCTGCTCATGATCGGCGCGGACAAGGTGAACCAACTGCGCCACGCCCGGTTCCTGGGCGGCCGCCTTGAAGAACACATGCGGGCGCACGCAGAGCGCATCCGCCCCAAGTTCCACGCGGTGCAACGCGGTTTGGAGCGGGGCCTCGGCGGCACCGGCCTGGCCGAGTGGACGAAGCCGCGCGGCGGCTATTTCGTCTCGCTGAACACCCGCCCGGGGCTCGCCGCCGCAGCCGTCGCCCTCGCCAAGGAGCTCGGCGTGGCGCTTACTCCCGCGGGCGCGACGTTTCCCCGCGGCCGCGACCCCGAGGATCGCAACATCCGCATCGCGCCCACCTTCGCCACCGTGGAAGCCGTGGCGGCGAGCATCGACGCGCTCGCGCTGTGCGTGAAACTGTCGGCGGCCCGTCTGGCGTCACGGCATTGAAATCCGCAGGGGCGATAAAACCGCATGAGTGAAGACACGGCAACGGCGGCGGTCGAGGACGTGGTCCGCTTCCACGAACTCGCGCTGCCGCGTTCCGTCGTGGCGGCAATCGACGCGCTCGGTTTCGAGCAATGCACGCCCATTCAAGGCGAGGTGCTGCCCTACAGCCTCGCCGACTACGACATCACCGGGCAAGCGCAAACGGGCACCGGCAAAACCGCCGCGTTTCTCATCACCATTCTCGCCCGGCAGTTGGAGTTTCCTCTGCCGCATGCGTTGCCGCCGGGGGCCGCCCGCGCCCTCGTGCTGGCGCCAACCCGAGAGCTCGCCCTGCAAATCGAAAAAGACGCGCGCGATCTGTCCCACCACACACGGACGCGCATCGTCTGCCTGGTCGGAGGCATCGACTACGCCAAACAGCGTGAGCAACTGCGCGCCGGCGCAATCGACATTCTGGTGGCGACGCCGGGGCGGTTGCTCGACTTCGCCGGTCAGCGGCTCGCCAGCCTGCGCCATGTGGAAGTGCTGGTGATCGACGAGGCGGATCGGATGTTGGACATGGGTTTCATCCCGGACGTGCGCCGCATCGTCTACCAAACGCCCAAGAAGCGCGAACGGCAGACGATGTTCTTCAGCGCCACGTTCAACGACGACGTGATGAACCTCGCCGCCCAGTGGACGTTGGATCCGGTGCATGTGGCGATCAAGCCGGAGTCCGTGGCGGTGGACACCGTGGAGCAGCGCTTTTGGGCGCTGCCGCGGGATCGCAAACGCAGCACGTTGCTTGCTTTCGTTCGGCAGCACGGCCCGGATCACACGCTGGTGTTCGTGAACCGCCGCGATCAAGCGCATCGGCTGGTGAGCTATCTGCGCGGCAAAGGCGTGGATTGCGAGGAACTCGCCGGCGACATTCCGCAACGCAAGCGCCTCGCCACCATGCAGCGTTTCAAGGATGGCGAGACGAATCTGGTGGTGGCGACCGACGTGGCCGGGCGCGGCATTCACGTGGAAGGCATAAGCCATGTGATCAATTACGATTTGCCGGAAGACGCCGAGGACTATGTTCACCGCATCGGCAGAACCGGCCGCGCCGGCGCCACCGGCATCGCCATCAGCTTCGTTTCCGAAGACGACGCCTTCGATCTGCCGGCGATAGAGGAACTCTTGGGCGAGAGCATTCAGACCAAGCCCCCGGAGGTGTAGCGTGGCCGAGAAAACCACCGTCGGCATCGTGCAAATGTGCGCGACCTCCGAGGTGGAGAAGAACTTGGAAACAACCACCAGTCTGGTCGAACGCGCCGCGGCCGCCGGCGCCCAGCTGGTGGTTGTGCCGGAAGCGTTCGCCTTCATCGGCTCGGAACGCGCCGGCGCCGAGTGGCTTGAACGCATCCCCGCAGGCCCCGATGAGGCGCCCGGCCCCATCCTCGCCCGCTGCCTTGAAACGGCGCGGCGAACGAACATTCACTTGGTGCTTGGCGGTTTTCCCGAAAAAGCCGCGGACGGGCGCGGACACAACACCTGTCTGCACCTCGCGCCGGACGGCGCCGTCGCCGCGGCGTATCGCAAGATCCACCTGTTCGACGTGGATTTGGCGGACGGCACGCGCATGCGCGAATCGCGCGCCACGGCGCCGGGCGACCGGGCCGTGGTCACCGAAACGCCGTTCGGCAAGCTCGGCCTCACCGTGTGCTACGACGTGCGCTTTCCGCTGCTCTACCAAGCCTTGGCGGATCAAGACGCCACCGCGATCGCCGTGCCGAGCGCGTTTCTCAAGACCACCGGCCGCGCCCATTGGCATGTGCTGCTGCGCGCCCGCGCCATCGAGTGCCAGTGCTACATCCTCGCCGCGGCCCAGCACGGCGACCATCAACACCGCGGCCGAAAGTCCTACGGCCACGCGCTGATCGCCGACCCGTGGGGCGCGGTGATCGCCGAATGCGCGGATGGCGATGGTTTCGCCCTTGCGGACATCGATCCGGCGCGCGTGGCGGCGGTGCGCGCCGAACTGCCGAGCCTCGCCAACCGGCGACCGTTTCGGTAACGCCGCTTGGCGAACGCGGAACATCCCGGCCGCGGCGGCGTGCTGCTGACGCTTGCGGCGTTGGTGGTCATCGCCGCCGGAATCAAGGCGGCCGAGCAGTTGATGGTGCCGTTCCTGCTCTCGGCGTTCCTCGCAACCATCGCCGCCACGCCGGTCTTTTGGCTGCACCGCTTTCGCGTGCCGGTGGGTTTGGCCATCGCCGTGGTGATGTTGGGGCTGGTGGTCGTTTTGGTGGCCGTCGGCACGGTGGTGGCGCAATCGGTGGCGGGTTTTCGCGCGCGGCTGCCCACCTACCAAGCGGGAGTGGCCGATCTGCAGCAAGGCGTGTTCGACTTGTTGGCGCGTTTCGGCGTGGAGATGAAAACGGGGTTCATCGATCCCGGCGTTGCGCTGGGTTTCGTGGGCGATGCGCTGCAAAACCTCGTCGGCATTCTCTCCAACGGCTTCGTCATTCTGCTCACCGTCATTTTCATTCTGGCGGAGGCGTGGTCGTTTCCGCGCAAATTGCATTCCATCCTCGCCGATCCGGATCGCGACGTGCCGCATTTTCAACGTTTCGTGGTGAACGTGAACCGCTACATCGGCATCAAGACAACAGTGAGCGTGGGCACCGGCGTGTTCGTGAGCTTGGCGTTGTGGATCATCGGCGTGGACTTTCCGATTCTGTGGGGACTGTTGGCGTTCCTGCTGAATTACGTCCCCACCATCGGCAGCGTCATCGCCGCGGTGCCGCCGGTGCTGCTCGCGCAGGTGCAACTCGGCGCCGGCGAGGCGGGCGCCACGTTGGCGGTGTTCGTGGTGGTGAACGTGGTGATGGGCAACGTGGTGGAACCGCGTTTCATGGGTCGCGGCTTGGGCCTCTCCACGTTGGCGGTTTTTCTTTCTTTGGTGTTTTGGAATTGGATGCTGGGGCCGGTGGGCATGCTGCTTTCCGTGCCGCTCACCATGACGGCGAAAATCGCGTTGGCCGCGAACCCGTCCACGGAGCGCATCGCCCACTTGCTCGACCCGGCGGAACGCGGCGACGCGCCTGCGTCAACGCCACCGGCGCCGCCCGACCCGCCGCCATGACCTACGAGCGCGCCAACGTCCGCCGCATGACCGGCTACGTCTACGGCGAACAGCCGAACGATCCGCGCGTGATCAAGCTCAACACCAACGAAAACCCGTATCCGCCGTCGCCGGCGGTTGCCGATGCGCTCGCCGCTTTCGATGCCGCCACGCTGCGCCGCTATCCGCCGGCCACCGCGGATCCGCTGCGCCGCCGGTTCGCGGCGCAACTCGGCGTGGACATGGACCAAGTGGTGGCCACCAACGGCGGCGACGAAGGGCTGCGGCTGGCGTTGGCCACGTTCGTGGGCCCAGGCGCCACCCTCGGCCTGACCGAGCCGGGGTATTCGCTGTTGCCGGTGCTGGCCGCGGCCCAGGAGTGCCGGGTGCGGGCGCTGGAACTCTCGCCGAACTGGCGTCCGCCGGCGCATTTCGCCGCGCAAATGAACGCCGCCGGGGCGAAACTCGTCTGCATCGTGAACCCCCACGCGCCTTCGGGGGTGTTGCTGTCCGCCGCCGCGGTTGCGGAGTTGGCGACGAACTTGAACGGCGTGCTGCTGGTGGACGAGGCGTATGTGGATTTCGTGGATCCAGCCCGCGAACACGACCTCGCCCAGTTGGTGAGCACGCACGCCAATCTGCTCCTGTTGCGCACGTTGTCCAAAGGCTACGCGCTGGCCGGGCTGCGCGTGGGTTTTCTGGTGGGCGACCCGGCGCTCATCGCCCCCGTCCTCACCAAGACGCGGGACAGCTTCAACGTGGATGCCATCGCGCAAATCTTGGCCGCGGCGGCGTTGACCGATTGCGAATACGCCCAATCCCGCTGGCGGGAAGTCCGCGCCGAGCGGCGACGCTTGGCGGAACACCTGCGGCGCGCGGGGTTCGCGGTGCCGGAATCCCAAACCAACTTCCTGCTCGCGCGCGCTCCGGCCGGTGTTTGCGCCGCCACCTTGCACAAGCGCCTGCGGTGCCGCGGAATCCTGGTGCGCTATTTCGACGCGCCGCGGCTACGCGACTGCGTGCGCGTCACTGTTGGCGCACCGGCCGAGAACGACGCATTCGTGGCGGCGCTCGCGGAAGCGCTTGGATGACGGACCACTAGGCTGACCCACATGGCGCATGGCAGTGTTCTTTCACCAGCGGTTCGGGATGCCCTTGCCCGACTGGCCACGATCAGCGATAGAACATCCCCTGTGATCTTCGCCGGTCGGGAGGACGAGTTCTCGCTGCTGAGCGGTGCGCTGCAGGGCGTCCAGCGCGGCGAACTTGGTCACACGGTCGTGGTTCAAGGAGTGCCCGGGGCGGGCAAGACCGCCTTGCTGAACGAATACGCCACCCGCTTGTTGACCTCTGAAGACGATGCCGACCGCCTAGTCGTTCCGGTTCCACTGACGCCGGGCGTCTTGGATTCGACCCCCGCGGCCATGATTGAGGAAATCGACAAGGAGTTCCGCGAGTATTGTTCATCCGATGACATGGCTCGGAGGGTGAACCGCGCGGTTGGCGGAGCTTCCTTGGTGGCTCACGCACTCTTCGCGGCGCTGACGAAAAAGGACTTTGACAGCTTTCGCCCAGCGGCCAAGGCGCCGAATTCGCTTCCCATTGCGATTGCGGATTACGTCGCTTTCCGATTCAACCGGCGCGACAGCACCATCATGCTGCTTGTGGACGAGGCGCAAAATCTCCCAGACTCGCCTCGGGTTCGACGCCACTTGGACGTTCTGCACCAAGGGGTCAGAGGACGGACGAGAGTGCTTCTCGCATGTTTCGGATTGCAGAACACGGTTGATCGTCTGCGCGAGCTTGGATTGTCGCGGCTTGCGCGAGGACACGCGCGAACGATTGGAGTGTTGTCGAACGAGGACGCTAGGCAATGCGTCACGGGCACGCTCGAAGTCGCACTTGCCGATTTCACGTTCGACGAAGGGCCCTTTGACAAGATACAGCGCTCGCGTTGGATCAACGGAGCGGCGGACGCAATTCTCAATGAAAGTGCCAACTTCCCTCAGCACATGACCAACGGTTGCAGCGCGTTGGCGGAAGTCCTGCTGCGCCAAGGAATCGGCGACTCGCCCCCGGCGGAGAAGCTCAGGGAGCTGTGTCGGGAACACAAGCGGGACTACTACGACGCTCGGTTGCGTCCTTGGGCGGACCACACCATTGCGCTGGCGCATGCGTTCGATGGCGGCGACGACGGGTGGGCGAACATTGGCGATGTGAAAAGAACGCTTATGGCTTCCGACAATTTCGGCGATCCTGTGGATTCGGCACATGCTTCGAAGACAATCAAGGAGCTGCATGACCAAGGGTTTCTTGAGAATCGGCTCGGCGCATGTCGTCCAGCCATCCCGTCGCTGCTCGCGCATTTCGCGGAGTTGCGTGAAGCGTGTCCACTTGACAACGTGGCGGTGAGAACCGTGCGGCGATCGGTGGAGACACTTTCCCGCGCAAGGGAAAGGTCATCCAGCTAGCCGCACTTCCACCAGTCCGCCGGTGACGGCGAAATGCACCCAGCAGCCGGCCACCTTGCGCTCTGCCGCCAGCAAGGCGTCGCGGTAGGTGGCGAGCTGGCCGGCGTAGCCGAGCGCGTCCCGCCGCCAAGTGGACTTGGGCTGCGGGGAGGACTTGTGATCGATGATCAGCCACCCGGCGGCGGTTTCGGCCAGCAGATCCACGAAACCGCGCACCACGCGCCCGTCGGCCAGCCGGTGCAGAATCGGAACCTCCACCTCGATTGCGGTGGGCGCGAAACGCTCCTGCAGAAAGGCGTGAAACCGTCCGGCCGCGGCCACGGCGTCGGCGGCGTCGATGCGCTGGTCGGTGTGCCAGCCGGCGAGGATCGCCTCGGCGCGCGCGATGGCGGCCGGCGCGGCAAGCGGATTGAGCAACTCGGCGGCGACCACGGCGTGCAACCCGCTGCCCACGTCCGCCATGTCGTCGCCGCGCACATTGATCCGCTCGCCGAACTCCAACACCGCGCCGATGGCCGCCCCGGCCGGCGGCGGGGCGTCCGACGGGCGAACGAATTTGCGCGGATGCGCGCGCCGCTGGCGTTTCGCGAACCAGCGCGGCGCGTACGGCAGCGGTTGCCGCTCGCCGTCGCCGGCCTCCACCGTTTCGGCGCGCGTGTGAATGGTCACATCGCCCGGCAGCGTCAGCGAGTCGCCGCGCGGAACCGCGAAGTCCGCCAGGAAGCTGTGCAGCCAAGCGTCCTCTTTGGGCTTGCCCTTGGGCAGCGCGAGCACCAAGCGGTCCCGGGCGCGGGTCAAGCCCACGTAGGCCAGCCGCCGTTCTTCCGCCTGCGACCGCTCGCGGCAGTTGCGGCCTTCGGCCGATTCCTCGATGGCGCCGCGCGCCGGCGCGCCCTTGCGCCGTCTGTCGAAGATGTTCGGCCAGTAGCGGATTTCGCGCCCCTTGAGCGGCGCCTCGATGTCGAATGTTCCGGTGAGTTCCACGCGCACGTCCCAAGTGCGGGGCAGCGGCTCGTAGTCGAAGTCCGTGCAAACCACCAACGGCCATTCCAAGCCTTTGGCGCGATGGTAGGTGAGCACATGCACGGCATCGCCGGTGGTCACCACGGGCTGCAAGTCGAGGTCTGGCGAACTCGGGTGCTCCAGCCACAATAGAAAACCCGTCAAGGTGCCCGGATCGTGGTGGGCTGCGGCGTGCTTTTCGTGTTCCACGGCGAGATTCAGAAACGCATCGAGATTCTTCTGCCGTTGCGCGGCGCGCACGTCGTCGGGGCCCCACGCCGCGACGATGCGGCGAATGTCCACGTCGTTCAACACCTTGGCGACGATTTCCACCGGCGAACGCAGCGGGCTGTCGGCGCGCAGCTCGGCCAACCGGCGCAGAATGGGATGGTCGTCTTCCCGCCAGGCGATGTCCTCGTTCGCCTCCGGGTCGGCCAACCAAGCCAAGCGGTGTGGCAGCCACGCTTCCGGTTCCGCGCAATCGGCTAGGGCGAGGATCTCGGCGGTCGCCAACGTGTCGGCCTGGTCGGCCACGCGCCGCAGGCAGCTCTTGGCCAAGGTCACTTCCGGCGTCGCCAAGAGGCCGAGCAAGGTCATTTTCATGGGCACGCGCATCTCGCGCAGGGCCGCGGCGATGTGCTCCACGCGCTGGTTGGTGCGCGCCAGCACCGCGATGTCGCCGTAGCGGATGGGGCGCCGCTCGCCGCCGTCGGGATCGGCAACGCGCTCGCCGCTGGCCACCAAGCGGAACACGCCCTCGCCCACCGCGCGCACGCGCTGCTGCACGTTGCCCGCCACGTTCCAAACCGACACCACCGGCCCGCCGCTGGGCGGCCGCTGCGGTTCCAGCACCACCGATTCGCGCCGCAGGGCCCCCACGGCGCTTGTCGAGGGCGAGAACGCGGCGGCGAACACCTCGTTCAAGTAGTGCAGCAGGGGCGGCTGCGCCCGCCAGCTCTTGGGCAGAATCGTCTTCGCCGCCTTGCCGGCGGCCAGGGATTCCAAGGTGGCGAACACCAGCGCCGGATCGCAGCCGCGGAACTCGTAGATGGCCTGCTTGGCATCGCCGACGAAGACGGCGCGCTTGGCGAGGGCGGCGATCTTCAGGAACAGCGCCAGTTGCATGGGGTTGGTGTCTTGGAACTCGTCAACCAGCAGCAGATCCACCTCGGCGCGCAGGCGTTCGCGCACGGACGGCTTGTCGAGCGCGTGCAACACGAACTGTTCCATGTCCGCGAAGTCGATGAGCCCGTGCTCCTGCTTGAGCGCGCGAAAGCGCGCCATGGCGCCGCCGGCGACTTGGTAAATGCCGCGGAGGAAGTCGCGCAGATCGCGCTGGAAGGCCGGATGGCCTTGGTAGCGCTCGGCGGCGGCGCGAACACCATCGGAGTGGTGGCGGGAACGCTTCGCCGCTTCCTCGCCGGCCAGCCGCATCCAGATCCGCCACGGGCAGTCGTCCCGCGCCAGCAGCGTTTTCGCCTCGATCAGTTTCTGGCGGTACGCCTCGGTCGCCTTGGTGCCGTCGGCGGGCATGTCGGCGGCAACCTCCACCGCGGCGAGCAAGTCGGCGGTGGGCGTGGTCGGCGACTCGGCGCCGAAGAATCCGAGCAAGGTCTCGGCGTTGCGTTCGCCCATCGCGCCGAGAGACTGTTCGTCCATGTCGTTCTCGCGCGCCTTGTCGGCGATGCTCTTCACCTCGCGTTGCCATTGCGGCACGCCGCGGTCCACCAAGCCCAAGCGGTGGCTGATCGCGTTGAGCTCGCGCACGCGGGCGAGGTCCAAGGTCTGGTCGAGCGCCTGGTGGAAGAACCGTTCGCCGTCGTCGATGCTCATCACGTTAAGTTCCGGAGAAATCCCCAACTCGAAGGCGAACCGTCTCAAGAGCCGTTCGCAGACGCTGTGGACCGTGCCGATGAGCGACTCCGCGGTGCGTTCGGCCAAGTCCGCCTGGCCGCTGGCGCGCAGTCGGTCGCGCACCCGCTCGCGCAGCTCCGAAGCCGCTTTGACCGTGAAGGTGGTGCCGATGATGCCGGCCGGGGCCGCATCGCCGGCCAACAGCGCCCGCTCCAACTCCTCGGTGAGCCGGTAGGTCTTGCCGCTGCCGGCGCCGGCGCTGATGAACGTGACGTGGCCCCAGCGTTTCATTGCGACAGTGAAACGTCGTCGGATTGCGGACGCAGGGCGGCGGCGCCATCGTCCGCATCGAAATCTATGCGCGCGGACCAAAGCTCCCGTTCGTCCCGTTCGTCGAACTGACCGGTGCGGAGGCTTGCCAGCGGATAGCGCGGCAACTCGACGAACGCCACGCATCGGCGCGACCCGCCGGGAAGCGCCAAGCCGCGGTGGGCGAAGGCGAAATCCAAGTTGTCGAAGCCGAAATCTTGGCGGTGCGGCGGCAACGCGCGGTTGGAGCGCGCTTGGACATGCGCGAAGAAGCGCGCCGCGGTGTCGGCGGCGTCGCAAGGGGTCTTGGCGTACACCAGCCGCCTGGCGTCCAGATGCAGGGTCCAGAACGCCTCGCGCACCGGCTGGCGGCTCGGCACGAAGTGCGCCCAGACGGCGTCCGCCAGCGTGGCGTCCGATGCCGCATTGAAGCGCAGCAGCACGCCGTCGGCGAAGTCGCGCACCAAGTCCCACCCGGACATCGCGAAGGTCTCATCCCGACCTATGTGGAGGCATGGCTCGGGAACTTGCTCAAACCAAAGCAGATAGTCGCCTTCTCGTTCGAATTCGACATATTGGCAGGAATACCAGTGCGGTCGAGTGCGCGTGTGAAAGAACACCGGTGCGCTGGTGCCGGTGTTTGTGTAGACGCGGTTGGTGGTGGTGATGGCGTCGAGATGGCGCAGGATTTCCGAGTCGCGCCACCGCGGCCCGTCGAAAAAGAACCCGCGGGCGTTCCGCGCCACGATGGCGGACTCGTGCATAGCTCCTTGGTAGGCGAGCCATGTCATCAAGACAACCGCAAGCGCCACGACAACAACCAACCTCTTCGGCCGTGGACGCATCGCTCTTCCGCCCTCCGACGGGCGCGTTGTCGAACAAGCCGCGCCGATGGCAAGCCAGACCACCACGAGGAGGGGAATGTAGACCGGTGCGAGATACCTTGGGTTGAAATTGAACGCGGTGTGGCCGGCCAGCGCGGCCACGACCAAGGCGCAGTGCGCCAAGACGAATCCGCCGAACACCAGCAACGGGTACCGAATCTCCGCGCCGACCCGTTTGCGCCGCGCGACAACGCAGAATGCAAGTGCGAGAGCAAACGCCACCAGCGCCACCCAGCCGGCGCCGAACCAATCCTCGATCGGCAGCTCCAAGAACACCCATTTGGCCATTTCGTCGCCCATCGCTTGGAGCGCAACGGTCCAACCCACCGCTTCGTAGACCCTCGAGCCGGTAAGCGTGCCGGTGAGCAGGTGGTTTCTCAGCAGCCACATGCCGAGCGGCGCCAATGCCACCGTCGCGTACACAGCCGCTCGGGACCCCCGCTGCTTGATCCCAATGGACGCAGACGGCAGCAAGAGCGCGACCGACACCGCGGCCACCAACGCGACGCCGGTGTAGCGCGTCAAGCAGACCAAAGCCGAGAACATCGCGGCGAGCGCCACGCGCCGCCAGCGGAGGTCGCGCTCGGCGACGCAGATCAGCGCGCATGCGATCAGCAGCGCGAATGCCGTGGTGGGCATTGCCGCGGCGGCGGAATCGACCAGCAACGGGCTGACGGCGATGGCGGCGCAGCCGCATTGCGCCCAGGCCGGCAGCGTGGCCAACCGCCGGCGCAGGAAGGCGCCGCAGACCCAGACCATGGTGCCGAACAACGCGGCGTTCAACGGCCCCGCAACCTGGAGCGGGTCGAACACGCCGAAACCGGCAACCACGAGCAGCACCGGATACAGCGGTCCTTGTGCGACATAAGGTCGCTCCTGGTTGTGCTGGAGCAGCGGTTGGCCACTCGCCAGGTTGCGCGCGACGTTGACGTAGTCCGCGGAGTCGAACTCCAGCCCGACGCCAAACTCGACCTGCCGCGCAAGCACCAAGCACACGCCGAGCAACGTCCAGACGGCGAGGCCGGCGGCGCCGGCCCAGCAGCGCCCGCTCAAAATCCCTCGGAGGCCGGTAGGCCGTGCCGCCACCGGCACTGACGGAGGTGACTGGCCGCAGCGGTTCATTGCGACGGCGCCACGCCGGTGAGCCAGACGAAGTCGTCGAACCGATCGGCGTCAACGCGGGTCTCCAACCCCCCGGCGGGTGGCGCGGAAGCGGCGTCCGGCTCGGCGCCGGCGTTCACCTCGATCGCGCCGCGCCACAGCTGATCCAAGCGCCAGCGGCGGGTCGCGAGACTCCGCTCCCAAACCTTCCGCGCGTCCTCGGCGTTCCGCGCGAGTGGCGCGGCAGCAAAGAAGCCCCGCTCCGGGGCGAGCACGTTGCCGGTGGTGACGATGTAGTAGCCGCATGCGGGCCAGCTGCCGTCTTCTTGCAGCGTGTAGCCGTACACGGCGAGCTGCAGGTGGCGCCCTTGCTCGATCTCCGCCTTGCGGTAGGGCTCGCTGCCCCACTTCGCGTCCAGCACGGCGCGCGCGCCGTCCGCGCGCTCCAGGACCAGATCCGCGTAGCCGCTCAGAACGCCGCCGTCGAAGGGCTTTTCAATCGCTTGCTCGGAGGTCGCCCGCACCACGCCGGCGCGTTGCAAGTGTTCCAACAAGCCGAACAGGCAACGCTCCAAGGTGGTGGTGACGCGCTGCCGGTCCACCGCCCGCCCGTGTTCCAACAGCACGGCGCCTTCCGTCTCTATCAGGTTGTCCAAGGTGGCGTCGAGCCAGCATTGCGCCTTCGCTTTGGAGAGCGCGCGCCAGTTCGCGTTCTCGGCGAAGAACTTCTCGAACACCCGGTGCGCGAGACTGCCGTACAGCAACGCGCCGTCCGCCACGCCGGTGATGCGGCTGCCGCGCAAGCGCGCGTGGTAGCCGAGCACCCATTGGTGGGGGTGGTAGTACGCCTTGTCGAGGCTGCTGTAGGACTCGGCCTCGCGGCGCGGAATCGGCGCGTCCAAGCGCCACCAGCGGCGCTTGCGCGGCAGCGGCCGCGGCGCGAGCGGCGGCGCGGCAATCGCCAGCGCCGCCAGCGATTCCGCGCGCCCTTGCAGCAAGCCTTCGTCCAACCGGGCTTCCTTCCAACCCTTGAGCTGACCCGCGATGCGCCCCCAAAGCGGATGGCGCGCGCCATCGTCGTCGTCGTGGACGACGAGCACCAGCCGCCGCCGGCAGTTCAACACGGCGCACCGCCAGGCCCTCGTCTCGGCGGCGATCTTGTTCTGGGCATCGGGAAGGGCGACGCCGGCGGCGGCGAGCGCGGCGCGTTCCGCCGGCGAGAAGGTGGGCGTCAAATCCATGCGCGTTGGCGCGACATCCCACCAGAACACCTGCTCGACCACCTCGGTGACGTTGCCCGGATGCTCCGTGGCGGGCACATGGCCGGCGTCCGGCGCGGTCGTCTCGTCCGGCAGCGGCCGCGTGACCTCGTCCACCAGGCGATCCACCTCCACTTTGGCGATGTGCGCCACGCCGGCGTCTTGCCGCTGCGCCAAGGTGTTGGCCAAAGCGTCGGCTTGGCTGTACGCGGCGCGGTAAACCTGAACCGGCTCGTCGCCGCTGGTCGCGGCCAGCCGCTTGGCCAGCCATGTGGCGGTGCGGCCCACCCGCTCGCGCAGCGCTTCCACCGGCGCGCCTTGCGCCACCGGATGCCGTTCCGGCGTGGTCCAGAACCGGATCTCGGCGGCGTGTTCCGCCATGTCTTGCATGGCCTTGTTCCATTCGGGGCCGCCGATGCCGGGTTGCGCCGCCACGGCCTCCGCCAAGCGCGTGCGCGCCTTCCACGGCAGCGGCGACAGCGGGTGGATGAGGAATTGCAGCAGGCGGTGCGGGTCCAAGGGTTCCCACACCAGCGCCAAGGCCAGCTTCGCCACTTGGCTGGCGGCGCGGAACGGCGAATAGTGCTGAAAGCCGGCGCGCGGCAGGCCTACGCGCTGCAAGGCGTTGTCGAGAACGATGCCGTCGCGGCTGGCGACGACCACGACTCTTCGCAGGTCTTTCTCGCGGCGCAGCATTTCCGCCACCGCTTGCGCGGTGACGTCGCGGGAGACGGCGCGCACGACGAGGAGCGAACCGTCGCCGGTCAACGGCGTGGGCCGGTCCGCCGCGAGCAGCGCCTGCAGCCTGCCCAGGTCCGAATCCGGCGGCGCGGCGCCGCGCGCCGGCACGCCACGCTCAACGCCGCCAAGCCGCTGAACCAAGCGCCGCCACATGGGCGGCAAGTCTTGCCGAGGGTCGAGCAGTTCGAGGGCGTCGACCTGCGTGCGGCGAGACTCCAGAAGCGCGAGTACGCGCCGAATCCTCTCGCCGAAACCGGGCGGAACCCGTCCCGCCGCCAGCTTCTCCACCGCCGCCAAGTCCATCAGACGCGGCGGCGCGACGGGTGGGAACGTGCCGTCCCACCCGTGCAGATACCACGCGCGCCGCCAATCGAACAGCGTGCGCGCCACCCCCACGGGATCCACGCCGAACGAAGCGTGGTAGAAGCGCGTCAGGTCGTTGGCCGCGTCCAAGCAGGAGCGGTAGCGGGCGACCGCCTCCGCCGCGTGCGCATCGGCCGGTGGAATGCCGAGATCGCTTTCCAGCAGCCGCAACAGGCCCCGCGGCCCGACGGTGATTTCACCGATGGCGGTGTCCATCGGCGCCGGGTGAAGCCCGTCGCGGTGCCGGCCAAAGCGCACGAACATGGACGAATGTTAACCGCCGTGCCGCCCCCGAAGCCGGGGCGATCCGCGCTAGAAGTCGGTGGTAGTCTCTCGCCCATGCCGCGCCGCCAGCTGCCCAGCGTCGACAACGTGCTGCGCGAGCGCAGCGTGGACGCGCTGGCGCGACGCTGGGGGCTGGCAACCGTGAAGGAGACCGTGCGGGCGCTGCAAGCCGCTGCCCGCTCCGTCGAAGATCCGCCCGCTTGGGCGGCGACCCCCACCGGCTACGCCGCGCCCGTCGAGCGGTGGCTGCGAGCGCATGTGGGCCACGGCTACCAGACGGTGTTCAATCTCACCGGCGTGTTGGTACACAGCAATCTTGGCCGCAGCATTCTTTCCCCGGAGATCGCGCAAGCCGCGCTGCAAGCCGCCACCCGGCCGGTCACCTTGGAGTTCGACCTCGCCTCCGGGCGGCGCGGCGACCGGGAGAGAATCGTCGCCCACCGTCTGCGCCTGCTCACCGGCGCGGAGGCCGCCACCGTGGTCAACAACAACGCGGCCGCGGTGTTGCTGGCGCTGAACACCTTGGCGCTTGGCCGGGAAGTGCCGGTCTCGCGCGGCGAACTCATCGAGATCGGCGGCTCGTTCCGACTGCCCGAGGTGATGGAACGCGCCGGCTGCCGTCTGCGCGAAGTCGGCGCGACCAACCGCACGCACGCAAGCGACTACGAAGACGCCATCGGCGAACACACCGCGCTGCTGCTCAAGGCGCACCCGAGCAACTATCGGATGAGCGGCTTCACGCGCGCCGTTTCCGTCCGCGAACTGGCGGCGATAGCCCACCGCCACGGCCTTGCCGTCATGGTGGACGCCGGCAGCGGCGCCTTGGTGGACATGCGGCGTTTCGGCCTGCCCCGCGAGCCGACGGCGCAAGAGTTGCTCGCCGGCGGCGCGGACTTGGTGACTTTCTCCGGCGACAAGCTGCTCGGCGGCGGGCAAGCGGGCATCCTGGTCGGGCGGCGGGCGCTCATCGAGCGCGTCAACGCCAATCCCATGAAACGCGCGCTGCGGCTGGACAAACTCGCCCTCGCGCTGCTCGACGAAACCCTCAAGGCCTACGAGAACGCGGACACCGTGGCGGAGCGGATTCCCCTGCTCCGCAACCTCGCCTTGCCGATGGCGGAGCTCGACCGGCGCGCGGCCGTCGTCGCCGACGCCCTGCGCGCCATTCCGGGCGCGACCGTGGCCAGCGTGCCGAGCCAAGCGCGACTCGGCAGCGGCGCCCTGCCCGGCCACGCGCTGCGGAGCCGCGCCGTGACGCTGAGTTTCGACAGTGGCGCGCGGCTGCGCGAATGCGCGGCGGCATTGCGCCGACTGCGCCCCGCGGTGGTTGGACGCATCGCCCGCGGCCAACTCGTGCTGGACATGCGCGGCGCCGCGCCGCTCGACGAGCTTGCGGCGACGTTGCGGCAATTGCGCCTCGGCGCAAGCCAAGGCCTTGGCGCAAGCCAAGAGCCGCCAAATTGAACGCCGGCACGCGGCGCGGGATGTCCGCAGGCCCCGCGCGCGCAACGCACGGCCCGTCAGCTTGCACCGCGCCTCTTGACGCGCAACGCGTAGCGCAGCACACGCTCGCCGAGCAGCAGCGCGAGCGCCGCGCCGTAGATCGCGGCATCCTGATAGCTGGCCTTTGAGAGCCAGAACAAGTGCGTCCACGCGGCGATGGCGGCCGGATAGACCAACCTGTGCAACGTCTTCCAACGGCGTCCGAGGCGCCGCTGCCAAGCCCGCGTGGAGGTGACGGCCAACGGCGCGAGCGCCAGCAGGGCGCCGAAGCCGACGGTGATGTAGGGGCGCTTGTAGATGTCGGCGGCGACGACCAGCGGATCGAAACCGGCCAAGAGGGCCAGATAGACGGCGAAGTGCAGCGCGACGTAGGCGAACGCCCACAAGCCGATCATGCGCCGAAAACGCACCAACACCGGCTGCCCCGCAAGGCGCGCCGCCGGCGAGACGGCGAGGGTCAGCAGCAAGAACCGCAGACCCCAACCGCCAAGGTGGTGGAGCATGGCTTCCTGGGGATCCGGGCCAAGGGCGCTGCCCGGCGCGCCGAGTTCCCGCCACACGTCCGCGCCGAGCAACGCCAGCGGCAGCGCGAGCAAACCGAAGAGCAGCGCCTTGAAGGCGGTCATGCGCAACCGCCGGCTCAAGTTCTGCGCCAAGGCGCGCCCCGCAGGGGCGCGCCTAGAAATGGCGGCGCAAATCCAAACCGGCGTACAGGCCGGCCGCTTCGTCGTACCCGTTGAACATCCGCGTGGGGATGCGCGACGCGAAAATGCCCGCCGGCAGGCGCTTTTCGCTGGCTTGGCTCCAGCGCGGATGGTCCACGTTGGGGTTCACGTTGGCGTAGAAGCCGTACTCGCGCGGCTGCGCGAGGTTCCAGGTGGTCGGCGGCTGCCGCCGCGTGAGGCGGATCTCGACGATCGACTTGATGCTCTTGAAGCCGTACTTCCACGGCACGACGATGCGCAGGGGCGCGCCGTTCTGGTTGGGCAGCACTTTGCCGTACATCCCCACCGCGAAGATCGCCAGTGGATGGTTCGCCTCGTCGAGCCGGAGGCCCTCCACATAGGGCCAGTCGATGTTGGAGGCGAGCGACCGCTGCCCGCGCATCTCCGACGGCCGCAGCAGCGTCTTGAACGCCACGTATTTGGCGTCGCCGGTGGGCGCGAACTTGTCGAGCACCTTCTTGATCGGAAAGCCGATCCACGGGATGACCATCGACCACGCCTCCACGCAGCGCAGCCGGTAGATGCGCTCCTCCAAGTCGATGCCGGCGAGCAGGTCTTCAATGCCGATGCTGCCCGGCTTGGCCACTTCGCCAGACACCTTCACCGTCCACGGATCGACCGCCATCTCGTGCGCGTGGGCGGCGGGGTCGCGCTTGTCCGTGCCGAACTCGTAGAAGTTATTGTAGCTCGTGGCGTCGCGCTCGGGCGTCAGATCCTCGCCGATCGGCGCGCCGGGGCGCACCTCGCGCCCATCGAGCCAAGCGGCCGGCAAGGCCACCGCCGGCGGCGCGGCCGCCAAGCCGGCGGCTGCCAACGACCGGCCAAGGAACGCACGCCGCGAGCGGTACACGCGCTCCGGCGTGATCTCGGAAGGTTGGATGTCGCTAGGGGCTCTGATCAACATGGTGTTCCTCGGCGGGTTTGGCGTCGTCAACCGGGTTGACGCCGGCAGGGTTGACCGCGCCGGATCGCGTTGGCGGCCGCGTGCCCGCCCGGCGCCGGCGCCGCAGGTGCGCGACCGGGCCGGACAGCGCGTAGACCAGGAAGCAGGCGAGCAGCACGCGCGGCGGGTCGATCAAGATGGTGGCGAAGATCAGCACCGCCGCCACCAGCGTGAAAAACGGCACGCGCCCCTTGAGGTGCAGTTCCTTCGGCGAGAAGTAGGTGAACTGAGACACCATCAAGAGGCCCACCGCGCCGGTCAGCGCCGCCATCGCGTAGGCGGCGAAGCCGGTGGCGCGGGTGACGTATTCGCTCCAGATCCACACGCTGCTGGCGATGATCGCCGCCGCCGACGGGCTGGCGAGGCCGGTGAACGTGGCGTTGTCGCCCTTCGTGTTGAAACGCGCGAGGCGCAACCCCGCGCAAGCCATGTACACGAAAGCGAACACCCAGCCGAACTGACCGAGGCTGGAGAGCGCCCAAAAAAACGCCACCAACGCGGGCGCCACGCCAAACGCCACCATGTCGGAAAGGCTGTCGTACTCGGCGCCGAAATCGCTCTCGGAGCGGGTCCAGCGCGCCACCCGGCCGTCCAAGGTGTCGAGAATGAACGCGGCGTAGATGGCAAGCGCCGCCTTCACGAAGTCCCCATTGGCCGCGGCCACGATGGCGTAGAAACCGGCGAAGAGGCCCGCCGTGGTGATGAGGTTCGGCAACAGGTAGACACCGCGACGGCGTTGCCGTTCGCCGCTTGCGCCGGAGCGCTCGTCGCCTCCCGCGTCCTCGCGAAGCGCCATCAGCGCTGCCCACTTCCCACGCACTAAGGACTCCGGACGGATGTCCAAGACGGTGCGAGTATAGCGGGAAGGCAGCGCCGTGGAACGGAGGGGCCGCCCGCCGCGCCGCCGCCGTTTGCGTCAGACGTCGCGCAGCGAAACGCGCCTTTCGGCCATGGCCTCGGCGTACTCGTCGGCGGCGGTCGCGCCGTCGGCGGAGACCAGCGTCCAAGCATCGCGACTGCGCAGCACGGCCCATGCGAGTTTGTTGTTCAGCGCGTGGCCGGACATGTAGCCGTCGAAGTCCCCGAGCACGGGCAAGCCGAGCAGGTACAAATCGCCAATGGCGTCGAGCAGCTTGTGTTTGACGAACTCGTCGTCGTAGCGCAAACCTTCTGGATTCAGTATGGCGTGATCGCCGACGCCAACCGCGTTGCGCAGGCTGGAACCCAGGCACTTGCTTATCGCCCGCGCCTGCGGCAGCTCGCGCATCAGCCCGAAGGAGCGCGCGCCGCACACGTCGCGGATGTACGATGTGCGGGCGAAGTCCGCCTCCACCCGTTTGGGGTAGCGATTGAACACCGGATGATCCGCCACGAACGTGTAGCCGGCGCGGAAGCCGTCGTACGGTCGCAGGCTGGCGCGCGCTTCGCCTTGCGACACGGCAATCCGCCGCGTGATCTTGATGAATCTGCGCGGGGCGTCGAGTTCGCGGAGGCCGGCGCCTTGCGCAATCCGCACGAACGGTTCCGCGCTGCCGTCCATGATCGGCACCTCCTCGCCGGAGAGCTCCACGCGCACGTTGTCGATGGCCATGCCCCACAACGCCGACATGAGATGCTCAACGGTGGCGATTTGCACGCCGTGTTCGCCGATGCTGGTGGAGAGCGTGGTGTCCGAGACGTTGTCCGCCAAAGCGCGCACCGGACGGCGGGGGCTCGCGTCCAAGCGGAGGAACTCGATGCCGGTGTCCGCTGGCGCCGGGCGCAACGTCATGCGCACGGGCCGCCCCGTGTGAACGCCCACGCCGATGGCGTGGGCGGGACGGTCTATGGTTCGCTGACGCAGCATGACGCGGCCCGATGCCGGAAATTGGTCGCGCACTATAGCCCAAGGCAGGAAGAAAATGAAGAGAAAATGGAGGAACCATGAAAAAAAGTGACATTCGGACGGATCCGGCCCACTTTTTGTCAAGCAACATTGACATACCACGCGACCAGACGCATGTTCTTTGCGTGGCCCCGATGATGGCGTACACGGATCGGCATTGCCGCTATTTGCACCGCCTGCTGGCCCCGCAAGCGCGTCTTTACACCGAAATGATCAGCACGGACGCGCTCCTGCACGGCGATGCCAAGCGGCGGCTGCGCTTTCACGAGGCGGAGCACCCGCTCGCGTTGCAGCTTGGCGGTGGCGACCCGCGCGATCTGGCCGCCGCGACCACGATGGCGGCCGCCGCCGGTTTCGACGAGGTGAACCTCAACGTCGGTTGTCCGTCCGAGCGCGTGCGCAAGGGCGCCATCGGCGCGTGTTTGATGCGCGAACCAAGCCGCGTGGCGCATTGCGTGGCGGCCATGCGCGCCGCCGCGGATACGCCGGTCACCGTCAAGTGCCGACTCGGCGTGGCGGACGACGCCGCGGACGCGGCCACGCGCGCCGACGACTACGCCTCGCTGCGCGATTTCGTGGGATGCGTGGCGGCGGCCGGCGCGCGCTTGTTCATCGTCCACGCGCGCCAAGCCGTGCTGCGCGGTTTGACGCCGGCGCAAAACCGCAACGTGCCGCCGTTGCGGCCGCGCCTGGTGGAACGCCTGAAGTGCGATTTTCCGCGCTTGGCCATCGTCTACAACGGCGGTGTTCGCGACACGGCCGCCGCACGCGACCACTTGCGCTGGGCCGACGGCGTGATGATCGGCCGCGGCGCGTACCAGAATCCGGTTTGGCTCTCGCGCCTGGCCAACGAGCTTCTTGGCGATCCGCCGCGCACCGCGGACGCGGCGTTCGCCGCCTACCTGCCGTATGTTGCGGAGCAAATGGCGGCGGGCGAGCGCTTGCATACCATGAGTCGACACCTGCACGGGCTGTTCAACGGCCGCCCCGGCGCGCGCCGCTATCGCCGCCTGCTGGCCGAGCGCGACCACCGGCCGGGCGCGGGACTGGAGGTGTTGCTGGCCGCTCGGGCGCTGATTGGGAAGTCGAGGCCCGCCGCCGGCTGACGGGCCGGGGCTACTCGGCGGACTCCAGAGTGACCACCAGGTCCTCGAACGCTTCCCGGTTGCGGTCGTTCATGGCCATGAGGTTGCGATGCGCCGCGAGCACGCGCACGCGCATCTCGTGCGGCGGAAGCTTCGCGGGCGGCAACTCGCCGAGTTGGCGCTCGCTGGTGAGGGGTTCTTCCACGAAGTGAAACGCCTCGTTGAAGCCCATGGTCTTGAGCAGGCGGGTGATGTCCGGTCGGGTGGACACCAACGTCGGCGCGCAGCCCAAGCGCGCCGTCGCCTGCACGGACAACCGCGCCAAGACGCCCAGCGATGTGCTGTCGATGTTCTCGGCCGCCGACAGATCCACCAACACCGAGGTCAGATTCCCGTCTTTGAACAGCCGGTCCAGGAATTCGTCGAACGCAGCGCCCAAGCCAAGCCGCACGTCGCCCACGAACTTGAGCAAATAGGTGCCGTCGCCGTTAGCGACGAGAATCCGGCCCGGAGTCATAGCGCTTTGTCGGCGTCAGGCGGCGCGCGCCACCACCAGACAGGTCATGTCGTCCGGGCCGGTGCTGCCCCGCACCACGCCCACGGCGTCCCACAACGCCGCGACGTCGGGCGCGCACGAGGCCGCGCACTCCACCAGGCGCGCTTCCTTGGCCGGCAGGTCGCGCTCGGGCATCACCTCCAGCACGCCGTCGGAGAACGCGACGACGCTTTCGCCCGCCGCCAACGGCGCCTCGCCCACATCGTAGTCCACGTCGTCGAACAGGCCCACGGGTTTGCCGCCTATTTCCAGACGCCGCGCCGCGCCGCCGCCGGCGTGGATGGCGTGCGGGAAGTGCCCGGCGTTGGCGAATGTGACCGCATCGGCGCGCAGGTCCACAACGCCGATGAACATCGCCACATGTTTGCCCAAATCCTGGTCGAGCAGTTCCCGGTTGAGCGTGGCGAGCATTTCACCCGGCCGCTTCAACATCCGCGGCCGGTATTCGCGGCGCAAGCGGCGGGAGAAGTTCTTGAGGATGACGGTGACAAGCGCGCTCGACGCGCCGTGCCCGGACACATCCGCGATGTAGAACACGAAGTGGCCTTCGCCGATGCGGAAGTAGTCGACGAAATCGCCCGAGAGAATCATCGACGGGCGCACCTGGTGGGTTAGTCGGTAGTGGCCGATGGTGAGCGGCGAGCGTGGCAGGATGCGCTGCTGAATGTAGCGACCGGCGCGCTGGTCGCGTTCCAACGAGGCGAGCTGGCCGGCGATGCGGATGTCCGAGGGGCGCGCTCGCTCCAGCGCGGCGCGGACGCGCGCGCCGAGGTCGTCATCCGCGATTTGCGCGGACACCACGTCCACGACGCCCACGCGCATGGCCTCGAGCATGGTGGGGGCTTTCGGCAGCGCCGCGCACATCCAAACGAATGGCGCCGGCACGCGCCCGGCGCTCGCAACGCCGTCCTGGGCGTCCGCCAAGGACGCGCAGAAAATCACGTCCGCTCCCTCCAACACGCGGGCGAACGCACGCTGCCCGCGGCGAGCGGGAATGGCGTCGAATCCGAGCCTGCTGAGGCGAAGGATCAGCGACGAGGTGAAGTCGTCGTCGCCCATGACCGCGATGGCCATTGACGATCCGGTTGTGGCGTAAAACGGCGGCGTACCCTACTCGCATTCGCGCCGAGAGGCAAGCGCGGCGTGTGCCGCCGCGTGTGCGAGCGCGCTGGCGCGGAGCGCCGCTTGACTCGCTAGCGCGGTTGCGCGTTACTTGCCGGTGCCTGTGCGCACGCGCGCACGCTTGTTTAGGAACGTCCGTGTATTTCAACCTCGCCACGGTGAACGAAGCCATTGCGCAGGCCGTGCCGGACCGCGAGGCCGTCGTGTTCCGCGATCGGCGCCTCACCTACCGCGAGCTTACCGAGCGCACGCGCCGGCTCGCCAACTATCTCGCCGCCCAGGGGTTGGGCATGCACACCGAGCGGGACGCGCTGGCGGATTGGCAATCCGGCCAAGACCACCTCGGCATCTACCTTTACAACGGCAACGAATACCTCGAAGCCATGCTCGGCGCGTACAAAGCGCGGGTCGCGCCGTTCAACGTGAACTACCGCTATGTGGACGAGGAGCTGGTCTATTTGCTGAACGACGCGGCGGCCAAAGCGCTGGTGTTCCACAGCTCCTTGGCGGAGCATGTGCAGGCGATCCGCGGCCAAGTGCCGACGCTGAAGTTGCTCCTGCAAGTGCAAGACGACGAGCGGCCGCTGCTCGACGGCGCCGTGCTGTTCGAGCAAGCGCTTGCCGAGGCCGACGCGGCGCGGCCGGCCGCGCAGTGGAGCCCGGACGATCTCTACATCATTTACACCGGCGGCACCACCGGCATGCCGAAGGGCGTGCTGTGGAAACACAAGGACATCCTCATCGCCAGCCTCGGCGCGCGGCGCACCGACGGGACCGTGATCGACAGCTTGGCGGGATACGTCGCGCGCGCCACAGCCAGCCACCGCAAGACGCTGCCGGCGCCGCCGTTCATGCACGGTGCCGGACATTGGGGCGCGTTTCAAGCATTCCACACCGGCGGCACGGTGGTGATCCAGGACGAGGTGCGGCGCTTCGACGCCGCCGGCGCGGTGGAAGTGATCGAACGCGAAGGCGTCAACAATCTGCTCCTGGTGGGCGACGCGTTCGGACGCCCGTTGGTGGACGCGCTGCGGGCGTCCGCGGCGCGCTGCCCGGCGTTGCGCAACGTGATAACCGGCGGCGCCATCATGACCGCCAAGGTGAAGGCGGAACTCATCGACGCGTTGCCGCACATCAACATCATCGACACCGCCGGCTCGTCGGAAACCGGCGGGCAGGCGTCGCACACCAGCAACGCCGCGAACGGCGCCGCCACCGGCCGTTTCAAGCTAAGCCCCCACAACGCGGTGCTCAGCAACGACATGACCGCGCTGCTCGAACCGGGCCACGAGGGGCTCGGCTGGTGGGCGCGCGCCGGCAACATTCCGCTCGGCTATCTGGGCGACGCGGAGAAGACGCGCAAGACCTTCCCCACCGTGGGCGGCGTGCGCTATTCCGTGCCCGGCGACAAGGTGCGCTTGCTGTCCGACAACACCTTGGAACTGCACGGGCGCGAATCGGTCACTATCAACTCGGGCGGCGAGAAGATCTTCGCTGAAGAAGTGGAACAAGCCATCAAACACCATCCAGACGTGTACGATGCCGTGGTGGCGGGGCGGCCGTCGGAGCGCTGGGGCAACGAGGTGGTGGCCATTGTGCAACTGAAGAAAGGACGATCCGCGAACGAGGAGGCGTTGCTGGCCGAGTGCGCCAAGCACGTTGCCCGCTACAAGCTGCCCAAGGCGTTCGTCTTCTTGCGTGAAATCCTGCGCAGCCCCAACGGCAAGGCGGACTACCGCTGGGCCAAACAGCAAGTTCTGCGGAAAAACGAGTGACGTCCATGCGTTGGGGAAGACTTGAGGCGGGCGCGCCTTGGCGAACGGCGCAAGTGGTCTTGTTGTTTTTGTTGGCGACATTGGCGCAAACCGCTTGGACGGCGGATTCGGTCGCCGCGCCGGCCGAAGCGACGCCCGCTGCGGACGCCGTCGAGGGGAAGAACGGGAAGAACGGGAAGAAGCCGCAGGACGCCGCCCCCACCCCGGCCGCGCAAGGCGACGCGGCGGACTTGGACGTGGAGACGATCCTCAGCAACCCGCTGGACGACGAAGCGTACCGTCAACGCCGCAGTTGCGTGCGCACGCGCGCTATCGACCGGGTGGAGATCCTGGACGACACGCTGGTGCTGTTTCACATCCGTCGCAAGAAAGCCTGGTTGAATCAACTCTCCTCGAGGTGCCTTGGCTTAGAGCGGGACATGATCGTGAATCTGCGCGTCTTTGGGGGTTCCATCTGCCGCTTGGACACCTTCCGCGGCTTGACGCGCATGGGCGGCCTGCCCACCGCCCACTGTCGGCTTGGAGATTTCGAGGCCATCGAGGGGCCGCAGATCGACGCCTTGCGCACCGCGTTGGAAGAGCGCCGCAAGGCCGCCGCCTTGGAGCGCAAGACACGCCGGGCGGAGCGGCGCGAACGCAGAAGAGCCAAGCGCAAGTAACCCTTCGCCGCCAAGAGCCGCGGGCGGCGGCGCAAGCGCCCGGCGCTCGTCAAGCGTTCTTCAATAGTCCCACTTGAAACTCACCGAAGCGGCAGCGCCCGGCCGCTTGGTGAACACCACGACGCCTTCCCGTTCGATTTCCACGGATTGGTCGAGAATGTTGCGCAGCTTCGCCTTCACCGTGATGTTTTCGGTGGGGTACCAAGAGTGCGTGAAGTCCAAGGAGTGGAACGGCTGCTCGTAGCCGTCCGGCGCGCCGAGGCGGCCGGCGACGTACAGGCGCTCGCCGAACACGTTGTACGCCACGGTGGTGGTGTGCTCGCCGTCGTGGCTGTCGAAGCCGAGCACCACGTTGGCGACGTACTCGGACGCGCCGGCCAGTGGGCGCGCATTGTTCGTGGGCGCGTCCGCCTGCTCGCCGGCGACGAGTTCGGAATCCTGCCACGTGAGGTTGCCTTGCAGGAAAAAGGCGTCCGCCCACTCGCCGAGGAAGCCGAGCTCCTTGAGGCCCTCCACCTCGATGCCGTGGATGCGCGCGGACTCGGCGTTGACGATTTCCCGCGCGACCGTGGTGTCGCTGGCCGCGGACTCGAAGAACTCGATGGGGAGGTCGATCCGCTTCTGGAAAATCGACACGGTGAACGTGTCGCCGTTGGCGAAGAACCACTCGCCGCGCACGTCGTAGTTGGTCACGTCCGAAGGAACCACCCCCGGGTTGCCGTCCACGAGGTCGTCGGTGATGGGGTCGATGTAGCTCGCGTCCGTGATTTCGCGCAGATCCGGGCGCACCGTCGTCTCGCTCCAACCAAACCGCAATTGAAAGAGGTCCACGCCAAGCGCGTCGCCGAACGAACCCAAGGAACTCATCCAGGCGAGCGAAACCGAAGGATAGACGCGGTCGTCCTGAAACGCGGCTCGATCGAGTCGTTCCGGGTCCGTCGTGACCACCGGGTCCGTCACCGTGTAGCCGTACAGGTTCCAATCCAGCGCCACCTGCTTGTAATCCTCCCAGCGGCCGCCGAGGGAGACGCGCCAAGTGTCGCGCCAAACCCAATCCGCCTTGGCGTAGAGCGCGTCGATCATCGTCGCGGCGATGTAGCTCTGGTTGTTGGTGCCGCTCAAGTCGAACACGAAGTTGTTGGCGGGATTCAGAATGTTCGCGTCCGACAACGCATCGCCGATGGCGCCTTCCAAAATGACCGGATCGGCCACCGAAAGCGCGTCCAAACCGAATTGCGTCTGCCGATAGGTGCGCGTTTTGCGCGCGTGTTCGTAGCCACCGCTGAACTCCAAGACGTGGTCCGCGGCGACGATCGGCACGGTGGCGTCCCAGCCGTAATTCAACACGTCGTCGTCGAGCAGCGTGAAACGGTAGTCCGCGGTGGTGCCGATGTTGATGGTGGAACTCAGCACCCGTCCGCTCGCCGGCTCGGTCACGGTCTGCGCCACCACGCTCACTTGATTCGGAATGTCCGTGCGCGCGCGCGCCTTGGAGTGGAACCAGGACAGTTCGGCGTCCCGGGGAATCCAGTCGAACACCCGCCAAGAGAACACCGGCAGTTCGCGCGTGGCGTCGCCAAGACGGTGCGCGCCTTTCACTTGCTGCACCATGAGGTCGCGTTCTTCGAACTGCAGGCGATAGTCGCGGAAACCGCGCTCGTCCGAGATTTCCCGATTCTCGTTGAAGAAGTCTCGGATGGCGGTCTCGTCGTCCGTGTTGCGAAGATACAACGACGTGGTGGAGATCTCATGATCGTCGGTGAACCGCACACCGAAGTTCAAGTTGGCGGCGATCTCCACCGTGAACGTAGACTCCAGCTTGGTGTCGGTGCGCTCGTCCGGGAAGTTGAAGTTCCGGCTCACGCGCTCGCTCTCCCGCCATGCGGTCTTGTAGGAACCGCCGGCAAGCACGCCGAATTCCCAGTCCGCGCCGAGCGACACCCCGGTGCCGACGCTCGCTTTGAGGTCGCCGTCGGGATGGATGGACTTCTCGGTCACCGAAATGTCGCGGTTCAGCAGCAGCGCCAGCTCGCGATTCACGCGGCGCGCGTCCGCCACCGTGGCGGACCGATTCCCCTCTTTGCGCAGCCCAGTCAAGATGCCTTGGACATCCAAATTGCCGAGAAAGCGCGCGATGCCGTCCTGCAGCGCCGGCGCCAAGGCGCGCGATCCGTCGTCGACGCCGAAACGGTCGTCGTCGCCGCCCGGATAGGTGAACGCATCGCCATCGTTCTCGAAGTTGTAACCGGTGCCCAGTTCCACCGAGTAGGTGAAGCCAACGGGTATGCCTTTCGTGCGGATGTCCACGGCGCCACCGCCAAACGCCGCCGGCATGTCGGCGGAATACGCCTTCTGCACACGCAGCGACTGCACGATGGAGGTGGGAAAAATATCCAAGGGAATGACGTTGCGCGTGAGGTCCGGCGAAGGAATGGTGGCGCCGTTCAGCAACGTGCTCGAGTAGCGTTCGCCCAAACCGCGCACGTACACGAACTTGTCGTTCACCAGCGACAAGCCGGAAACACGGCGCAGCGCGACCGCCACCGTGGTGTCGCCAAGACGACTGATCGTTTCCTCTCCGAGCACGTCGGAGACCACTTCGTCCTCTTTGCGCTCTTCCATCAACCGTTGCGCGGCGTCGTACAGCCGGCCGATGACGATCACTTCCTCATCGGCGCGCGGCGCGCCCTCGTCCGCGGAGGTCTCCTGAGCGTCGGCGACGGACAAGCCGCCGCCGAAAGCGAACAGACAGACGCCCGCCCACAATTTCCGATCACGATTCATGCGTATTGGCCCCCGTCTGCGCGCCGGCCGAAGCGTGGACCGCCACGCTACTCGAACCACAACGCTTGGCCGCGGCTGCCTTCGTGGATGCCGTAGGTCCAGCCCCGGGTCCAATCGTCCGCAGCTTGGGAAACAGCGCCGATGTGGGTGCCGCGTTGCGGCGCGCCGGCGGGCGCGGCGTCGTTCACCGCCATGGTCGCGTAGTCGATGGAGTAGATCGGCGGCGCGCCTTCGAGCAATTGCAGGCCGGCGTCAGCGGCGGGGGTGGGATTGGCGGAACCGTCGACATCCGCGAAGACGGCACCGTTCGCCGCCGCCCAAGCCTCCACGCTCGCGCCGTTCGGCAGGGAACCGCCGCGCGTTTTCTCCGCGCAGGCGAACACAACCGTGTGCAACGACAGGTCGCCGTCTTGAGCCGCTTGCCGCGAACGGTTGTCGATGCGCAGACAGTAGTTGGAATCCGCGCTGTCCGCGCCGAAAGAACCGACCACCAGCGAATCCTCGATGACCGGAAAGATGCCTTCGCGCAACCGCCAGCCGGCGCCCGGATCGAAGTTGCCTTGCTCCGCGCTCGGCGAAACGATGCAGGTGAGGTTGCGAATGGTCGGGCGGCTGTTGATGCCTTGGTTGATGGTGGCTTCCACGGCCGCGTCCGTGAGGCCGCTGAACGAGCCGATGCCGTCCGCTTCAACGCAGTGGTTGCCTAGTGTTTCGGATTGAATCACCAGCGCGTTGGTGATGGTGCCGCGCCACCCCTCGTCGATGTCGATGGAGTCGTCGCGCACATACACCGCCACGAAGTTCTCGAAGCTCACCGCGCCGCCGAACATCTCGATGCCGTCGTCGTAGGTGGAGTACACCTGCAGGTTCTTGACGATGGTGTTGCTGCCGACGCCGCCGAAGGAGATGCCGTTCAGCTCGTCGCCGTTGCCCACTTCCGCGCCGGTGTGTTTGACGACCATGTATTCCATGCGCCCGGAGCTGTCCTCGTTGTTGTCGCCGCCGTATTGCGACTCGTCGAGGCCGGCCGCGCCTTCCGCGTCCACGTGGCAATCGGTGGTGGCGAGGTTGCCGGCGGACATGGAGCCGGTGTAGTCGCACTTGTTGGTGACGCCGAAGCCGTTGACGACGATGCCGCCCCACTGTTGCACGTCCTCGGGCCCCGCGGTGCCTTCCACGTCCGAGACCGAGGTGAAGGTGATGGGCGCGTCCGCCGTGCCCACGGCGAACAGCTGCGAGCCGCGGTTGATGATGAGAAAGTCCGCGCTGGACTGGAACGCCAGCGTGGCGCCGGCCTCCACCGTCAACGTCGGGCCGTCGCCGCCGCGCGTGATGCCGGCGTTGGCGAGGCTTTCGTCCGTGTCGTGGGTGCGGCCCACGAACAGGCTGCCTTCGAAGATGTGGGCGCCGTCGTTCGGCAGATCCGGTATGCGCAAACTCACGGTGAGGTTGTTGCCGGCGTCCGCGAAGGACGGGGGATAGACGCAGTTGTCGCCCCGCTGTTCCCCTTGGAAGGTGGAGCCGTCCTTCTGGTACACAGCGCACGGATTCGTTTCGGCTACAGGCGTGGTGGTGTTGTTGCTGTTGTTGATGGAGTTGTCCACCGACGCGTCCGTGGTGGACGGATTGATGTTGATGTCGCCGCCATCGCAAGCGCCGAGCATCAAGATCGTGAAAAGTGCGGCGAACGCCGCGCGCCATCGTCCCATCAGCAGTCCCTCGAATTGGCATGACGCCGCGATCCACTCGCGACGGGAACGGGCGGCAACTTAGGACGGGATTGTGACGAGCCGATTACAGCGCGCCCTCACCGGGGCGCGCCTCAATCGGGCGCGTTCGAGTTTGCTCCGCAAACTCCGTGCCTGCTGCAAAACTTGACTCATTTGTGCAGGTCTGCGCCTCTCAAGAGGCTAGCGCCAGCCAGTAGCCGGTGTCAGCGAGGACCATGCTTCTCTTCCAGCGCTTGTGTTGAGGTGCCGCTTGTAGCGGCTCGACATATCTTCCGCCCCGTCCGCGCAGCCCACGAAGTCGCTGGCCAGCAGCGCCTTCGTCTTGGCGCCCTGGCCTTCGCACTGCTCCTTGTGCAGCAGATCCAACGCCTGTTTGACGACCTCGCTGGCACCGACGCGCAGTGACGACTGCAGCTGGCGGAACTTGGCGGCTCTGGCGTCATCCAATCTTGCATTGACGCGCACGGTGTTGCTCCTATCGCCTACTCTGGCGGCCACTGTAGCTCGTATGACAACGACATACAATCTTGGAGCCCCGCTCGCGGCAGATTTACCCTTGCCGTGCAGGCCCGAACGCGTTGAGCAAACTCCACAGTGCCCAAACCAGCGCACAGACGTGCATGAACCGAGTTTGCGAGCAAACGCCAACGCACCCGCAGGCGCGCACCCAGCAGGGTGCGCATGCTAATCTCAGCCCAAGCGTCCGCCTTGGGCAAGCCGCCAGCAACACGCCCCTAAATGCGCAGAACCCTGCCGTTCGACTTCGTCTATCAGGCCATCGCCTTGGTGGTGGCCATCATCACCGTGCATTTGGTGTACGCGACGGTGGTGCGCCCCAACGCGGACGCGCTGCTCGCGGCGCAGCAGGAACGGGCGGCGGCGGGCGAGGTGTTCGTGCCGGACCGTTCGCTCTACATCGTGCTGCGCGACTACGAGCAGGAGTCCTGCTTCATCCTGGCGCTGTGGGCAATGGCGATCATGGGCATGAAGGCGCGGCACTGCCTGCGCGAACGGCGAATGCTCGGCGAGCGCTTCGTGGAGGTTGTCGAGGGCATCAGCGTCCTGCCCGAGGACACGCGCGAATACTCCCGCCCATTGCAGGCGCTGCCGGATGCGACGCGCGCCAACCTGCTGCCGCGGGCGTTGCTCGCCGCCTTGCAGCGGTTCGCGTCCACGCGCAACGTGCAGGACGTCTCCAACGCCGTGCGCGCCGTTTGCGAGGCGGAGTCGGACCGTCTGGACAGCGAGCTGGCGATGGTGCGCTACATCGCCTGGGCGATTCCCTCCATCGGCTTCATCGGCACGGTGCGCGGCATCGGCGACGCCCTCGGCCAAGCGTACGAGGCGGTGGAGGGCAACATCGCCGGCGTCACCAGCAGCCTGGGTGTGGCGTTCAACTCCACGTTCGTCGCCCTCGTCATCAGCATTTTCGTGATGTTCCTGATGCACCAGTTGCAGCTGGTGCAGGAACGCTTGGTGTTGGACACGCAGCACTACTGCGACGATGCGTTGATCCGGCACATGCAAGTGCGTTCGGGTTAGCACCATGCTCGTGTTGGAGGCGAACGACGCGGAGGTGGCGCTGCTGCGCGAAGGCGAGGTGGTTTGCTCGCAACCGGGGGTCGCGCTGGTGGACGGGCGCGAGGTGTTGCTCGGGAACGACGCGCTGGCGCGTTCGCGCGTGCGCCCACGCCAGATGCACAACGAGTTCTGGCAACGTCTGAACGCGGACCCGGTCACGCCGAAAGGCGCCGGCGTCGCCAATCAGGCGGACTTGGTGTACCTGCAGTTGCAAGCGCTGCGCGGCGCGCTGCCGTCCGCCAACGGCGCCGCGGAAGTGATCGTGGCGACGCCGCCAACGGCGACCGGCGCGCAGTTGTCGCTGCTGCTCGGCATCGCCGCCGAAGCCGGCTTTCGGGTGACCGCGTTCGTGGACGCGGCGGTGGCGGCCGCGAGCTCCGTCGCCCTGTCCGGCCCGTGCCGCGTGGTCGATTTGGGTCTGCACCGGGCCACCGTGACAACCTTGGCGCCGGTGGCGGACGAACACGGCGAAACGCGCGTTCGGCGCACCGCGGTGGACGAGGTGCCGGCGGCCGGCCTCGCCGGTTTGCTCGAGGGATGGATAGACGCGGTGGCGGATCGCTTCGTGGAGAGCACGCGCTTCGATCCACTGCGCGTGGCGGAGACCGAACAGCAGGTGTGCGACCAGGTTCGCGCCGGCGTGGAACAGGAAGCCGCCGAGTTTGCCATCGCCGTGTACCACGGCGACGTCGCCCGCAACATCACCATCGCGCGCCGCGCTTTCGCGGAGAAGACGGAGCAGCGCTACGCCGCCTTGGCGCGCGCCATCGGCGCGCCGAGCGTGTTGCTGACGACGCCGCGGGTACAACGCCCGCCGGGTTTGCGCGCGCACTTGGAGGCGGCCGGGCACCGCGTGCTGCCGCTGCCGAAGGACGTGCTGCCGAGAGCGCTGGCGCCACACGCCGACGCTCTGGCCGCGCGCTCGGGCGTGCGCCTCGTGACATCCTTGCCGGCGCGGCTGGCAACGGACGCTGCCGCGCCGGCGACCGGGGGGCGGCCAGCGACGCACCTGCTTTGCCAAGGCGTGGCGCTGCCGCTCGGCGACGACGTCGGCGCCGCCGAACATCCGGCGGCGGACGGCGCGAGCGGCTTTCGCGTCAAACGCCGCGCCGGGGGCTTCTCGGTGGTGCCCGCGGCAGCCGATGTGCGGCTGAACGGCGAGCGCATCGAGTTCGAGCATGCCGCGGGCATCGGCGACGTGGTGCGCGCGGAGGGCTTGGAGTTCCACTTCATCGCCGTCTTGGCCGGCCCGCCGGCAAGCACGGCGTAAGCGGCGGGAGGCGCTATGGCGAGGCGCGCTGGCCGGCGACGGCTCTCCGTGTTCTCGCTCTCGTTCTTGGATGTGATGTCCTGCGGTTTCGGGGCGGTGGTGTTGATCTTCCTCATCATCCACCACCGCACTGAGCACGAGGCGACGGCGCACGACCGCGAGCTGCTCGCCGAGTCGCGCAAGCTCGACTATCTCATCGAGCAGGGCGAAGCGAATCTGGCGGAGCTGCGCGAACGGTTCGAGGACGCGAAACGGCGCGTCGGCACCGCCGGTCGGCAACTGCTCGCGGAGATCGATCACCGCGATCGCAGCAAGAAGGCGCTAGGCGAACTTCTCGAACGCACGGTGGCGGAGCGCGAGAGCGTTGAGGCGCTGAAGGCGGATGTCGCCGGCCGCGACAAGGAGGTGAAGCGCCTGCAGGACGAGGAGGAGGCGTTGCGCGGCTTCCGCGTGCGCGAAATCAAAGGCGAGGGCGACCGGCAATACCTCACCGGACTGTTCGTGGGCGGCACGCACATCCTCGTCGCCTTGGACGCTTCGGCGAGCATGCTCGACCGCACCATCGTGCAGATTCTGCGCCGCCGCAACATGTCCAAGGAGCGGCAGCGCGCCGCTCCCAAATGGCGCCGCGCCCAGCGCATCGTGGAGTGGATTTGCGCGCAGGCGCCGCTGGAGAGCAACTTTCAGATCGCGCTATACGGGGAGGCGGCGCGGTTCCCGCTTGGCGACGACGGCTGGCGGTCCAGCACGGACCCCGCGGCGCTCGGCGACGCCTTGGAGGCCATCGCCGAAGTGGTGCCCGCCGGCGGCACCAGCTTGGAGGCGCTGATGCGCGCCATCGCCGAAATGCGCCCTTTGCCGGACAACGTCTTCCTCGTCACCGACGGCCTGCCCACGCAGAGCGCCGCCGGGGCGCGCGGCCGCACAGTGACCGCGCGGCAGCGGCAGCGCTTGTTCGAGGACGCGGCGAAATTGGTGCCGCCGCAAGTGACCTTCAACGTGATCATGCTGCCGTTGGAAGGGGACGCGCTGGCGTCCGCCGCGTATTGGGTGTTGGCTGCCAACTCGCGGGGCACCTACATGTCGCCGTCGGAGGACTGGCCGTGAAGCGCCGCGGCCTCGAGGAGATCGGGCTCTCGTTCCTGGACGTCATTTGTTGCGGCTTCGGCGCCATCATTCTGCTCATGATGATCGTCAAAACGGTGGAGACGGTTCCACTCGAGGATCCGCTCATCGACCTCGACGGCCTGGTGTTGGAGCGGCAGGACGCGCTGCACCGCATCCAAGGCGAAACGCGGGTGTTGACCCGCCAAGTGAGCGACGAACAGCGGCGATTGCAGCGCGACCTCGCCGCGCTCGCCCAGATCGAGCGTGAAATCAAGGACATTCTCGGCCGCCACCGCACGATGAGCGAGGAGGCCGATCGGCAACTGCAGGAGCGCAAGCTGTTCGCGCGCGCCAAGCAATCCCTGACGGCGGAAATGGAGCGCCTGCTCGGCCTCGACTTCGTGCGCGCCTCCAACACCATCGGCGGCATCACCGTGGACAGCGAGTTCATCATTTTCGTCATCGACACCTCCGGCAGCATGCAGACGTTCGCTTGGCGTCTGGCGCGGCAAAAAGTGCGCGAGACCTTGGAGATCTACCCGCGCGTCAAGGGCATCCAAGTGATGAACGACATGGGCGACTACATGTTTCCCGAGTACGCGGCGCGCTGGATACCGGATTCGCAGAGCATCCGCAACCAAATCGTCGCGCGCATGGAGGGCTGGCAACCCTACTCGAACTCCAGCCCGGTGGAGGGCATCACGCGCGCCGTGGAGACCTTCTACGCCGAGGACAAGAAAATCAGCATCTACGTGTTCGGCGACGACTACAGCGGCGACTCCATCGAGCGCGTGGTGGATCGGGTGGATCAAGTGAACTTGGTGGACGACACCGGCGCGCGGCGCGTGCGCATCCACGCGGTCGGCTTTCCGGTGCGCGTCGGCGACGCCTCCGGCAACCGCTTCGCCGCTCTGATGCGCGAACTCACCTACCGCAACAACGGCACCTTCGTGGGCCTCACCCACTTCGAGTAGCAAACTGGGCGTTCCATCTTTCCCCGTCCATCCCCGTCCCGTGGCCGTCTTCGCACCGCTCTTGTTGAGCTATGATCAGGCACCGCACTCGCCCGCCATCGTCACCGGCACCTGATGCAACGCCATGCGGAACTCGCCTCCCACCCAGCCACTTGGCCGCCCGCAACAACCGGGGCGGAGCGCGAACGGCGCGTCCGTGGCCCACATTGCCGGCCAAGCGTCTATCCACTTCGGCCGGGCCGAAGATCACTACGCCCTTTGGCCCGCGCCTGTGTGCATCGTCGCGGACGGCCCCTACGGCGTGGACGGCTTTCCGGGCGACGCGCACTCGCCGACGGCGCTGGCGGACTGGTACGCGCCGCATGTGGCGGCTTGGAGCAACGCAGCGACACCCCAGACGACGCTGTGGTTCTGGAACACGGAGGCTGGCTGGGCAACGGTGCATCCGGTGCTGCTCGCGCACGGTTGGGAGTATCGTTGCTGCAACATCTGGGACAAGGGCCTGGGACACATCGCCGGCAACGCCAACACGCGCACGCTGCGCAAATACCCCGTGGTAACCGAGGTGTGCGCTCACTACGTCAAGGCGGCCGAGTTTGTCGTCAACGGCGAGACGTTCTCCATGCAGCGGTGGCTTCGCCACGAATGGCGTCGCGCGGGCCTGCCCTTGCGCCTCGCCAACGACGCCTGCGGCGTGCGCAACGCGGCGACGCGCAAGTACCTCACTGCGGACCACTTGTGGTACTACCCCCCGGCGGACATGTTCGCCAAACTTGCGGCGTATGCCAACGAACACGGCGGCCGAACGGGCCGCCCGTACTTCAGCGCCGACGGGAAGAAGCCGTTGACGGTGCGCGCATGGGCTAGGATGCGCGCCAAGTTCCAATGCGAAGTTGGCGTAACCAATGTTTGGCGCGAGCCGCAAGTTGGGGGCGCGGAACGGATCCAGGGCACGCGCAGCGGCATGAAGTACAAGTTCCGCAGCTTGCACGGCAGCCAAAAGCCCCTGAAGTTCATCGAGCGCATCGTGCGCGCCTGCACCGACCGGGGCGACGCCGTGTGGGAGCCGTTCGGCGGACTTTGTCCCGGCGCCGTTGTCTGCCAAGTCTTGGCGCGTCGGTACTACGCCGCGGAGATCAATCTCGAGTTCTACCGTGCTGCCGTCAAGCGACTTGGCCAGCACACGCAAGCGGCGATCGAAGGCGCAATCGGAGATGAATGTGGCAAGTCCTGAACACCACGAGCTCTATCGCGACGTGCGCGACGCCCTTGCAAGCCTGCCAACCTATTTCCACACCGAGACTCGGATTTCGGGGATCAGATCGCGACCGTAGTTGCGCTCGGCGTGGGGCGCGCCCAAGCGGCCCCTCGCAAGCGGCGTCTTGCGCCGGCCACCGCGCCGCCCTTGTTGGGTTACAGTAAGCCCATGTTCAGACGCTTGCAGAGCGGTTTGCCGCGGGTGACGCGGCGGCGCGGCGGGCTGGCCGCGGCGATCGCGGCATTGGCGATGCTGGCCAGCGCCGGTTGCACGAGCGGCGCTTCCGTGCTGGTGGACGTCAGCGTGCCGCGCCCGCTGGTCGAGCCGCTCGGTGCCCGCATGGGGGTGTACTACGAAGACGCGCTGACCAACTACGTGCATCGCGAAGAGGTGGACAGCGGCGACTACACCATAGACATCGGGGCCTCGCAAGCGCCCGTGTTCACCCAAGTGTTCGACGCGATGTTCCAGCGCGTGGTGCCGATGGAGCGCGACGCCGCATCCGCGGCGGACAGCCCCGGCAACGCCGCGCCAAGCGACGCCGAGCAGGATGAGGCGGCGGCCCCGCCGGTCGCGTTCCAGCGGGCGGACGGTGGCGACGGTCCAGTGGACGGCGTGCTCGCTCCCGCCATCGACCAAGTGCAGTTTTCCACCCCCAAGCAGACCAATACGGATTTCTACGAGGTGTGGATTCGCTACCGGGTGCGGCTGTTCGACGCCGACGGCACGGTGCGCAAGGAATGGCCGCTCATCGGCTACGGGAAGGCCAGCAACCGCAGCGGCGGCGACCCCACGGAGCGCTTGAACGCCGCCACCATCTGGGCCTTGCGCGACGCCGCCGCGGTGCTTGCCTTCGAGTTGCGCGACAACATCCAAGTTGCCGCCGGTGGCCCGGCCCAGAAGGCAGAGGAAAGTGGAGGAGGTCCATGAGCAAATTGTCGCAGCGTGCGATTTGGCTTGGGCGCGCGGCCGCCGCGGGGCTCGCGGGCCTCGCCGCCGGCTGCGGCGTGCAGTCCACCGTGCAAGAGATGCGTCAAGCGCCCACCAACCTGGGCGACGACGCCATCGTGATCCTGTCGCGCAAGCACAAGACGCAAGGCGAGACCGAGGACGAGTTCGTCTCGTGCGTGAGCGGCGCCGTCAACTCCGGCGCCAACGCCGTGCCGGTGCTCACCGAGCAGGACTTCATGGACGCGACCTTCCCGTGGTTCGAGCCGCGCACCGCGCCGCTGAACATGCAGGACTTGGCGGCAGTCATCAACCGCCCGATCATCGCCTCGCGCATCCGCGAAATCGGCGTCCGCTACCTGGTCTGGATAGAGGGCACCACGCAACGGTCGGACGAGAGCGGCACGCTGCAATGCACGGTGGTCACCGGCGGCATCCCGGCGTGCTTCGGATTTCTCTCCTGGGAAAACGGCGCCAACTACGAAGCGTCGGTGTGGGACGTCCACGAAGGCACCAGCGTTGGCGCCTTGAGTTCCGAAGCCACCGGCACCAGCTTCGTGCCGGCGGTGGTGGTGCCGCTGCCGTTCATCGCCCGGGTGCGGCAGAAAGCGTGCGCCAACCTCTCCGAGCAACTGAAGGCGTTTCTCGCCCCTGCCTAGGCGCGCCCTGTTGGGCGCGTTGGAGTTTGCTGCGCAAACTCGGCGCGTTGTGAGGGGGCCAAGAAACCGCGGCGTCCTTGAGGAGTACGCTGGCGGGAAGCCGATAATCAGCCTTGGAGCTTGCCCGCCACGTCGCGCAGCGCGTCGATGAAGGCGAGGGGCTGGTCCAGGAACACATGGTGGCGGGCGTCGGCCACTTCCGCCACGGGCACCTCGCCCGCTATCAGCCCCACGGTGTGCGCCACGGTTCGCGGCGTACACGAAGCGCTCCGCGCACCGTAGACGATGCCCGTTGGCACGCGAAGATCCTCGTAGTCCTTCGGCGCCCGCTCGGCGCCCTTGAGCGTGAGCGGCAGCTCTGCGTCGAACTTCCACGCCCAGCCGCCGCCGTCGAGCCGCATCAGCGAGTGCTTGGCGATGTAGGCGAGGATGTAGTCGTTCGCGCAAGGCTGCGGCGGAAACAGTCGGAAACGCGCCTCGGCGGTCTCGCGGTCCGGATACGCCTTGGCGCGGCCGCCGCCAAGCGGCGGCTGCTCCGGTTCGGGCTCGTCCGGGTGTCGCATGCCGGAATCCACCAGCACGAGGGCGCCGAACCGCCGCGCAAACAGATTCGCCGCCTTGACGGCAATCACGCCGCCGAAGCTGTGGCCGACAACCACGACCCGCTCGTCGAAGCCGGCATCGTCGCAAACAGCGACGATCTCGCGGGCGTAGGTTTCGGCGTCGTAGGCGTAGCGGTAGTCCGAATCGCCCATGCCGGTGAGGTCCAGCGCCGCCACCCGGTAGTCGTCCAAAAGTCGCGGCGCGATGAAATCCCACCAGCGGCGGTGCGCGTTCATGCCGTGAATCAACAGCATTGCCGGCTTCGTTGCGTCGCCCCAGATCTGATAGCAGACGTCGCATTCGTCCACTTCCACGACGCGGTTCCGCGCCGGCGTCTCCACCGCCGTCCAGAACCAATCCGGAATGCCGCGATCGTTCGGTTGATCCCACCGTGCCAAATCCCGCCCCCTTGCGTGCTGAACGGCGCATCCGCTTGCAGCAACGCCCCAAATCAGAAGCGGCGCCTCTTCGCGGTTGCGGTCGCGGGAACATGCTCCCGCGACGGTTGAACACTATTGGTGAAGATCGCCCGCGAAGTCAATCCGCGGGGAAGTCGGCGGGCGCGTCGCGCCGCGTTTGCAACTTGTCCAACGTGGCGATCTTGGCCGTGGCGGACGCGATGCGTTCGCGGGCTTCCGGCGGCAACGCGGCCAGCCGGCCCTCCAAGGCGGCCAGCTTGGGCAGGTGCGGCGTGGCGCGGAAGCCGTGCGCCGCCACCGCCTCCACGACGTCCGCCAGCGCCTCGTCCCGCCGCGACAGGTTCGCCACCAGCGCCGCGAGGCCGCGGTCGGTCAGGAACCTGGCCAGCCCGCGCGCCGCCCAGCGCGCCTTCGTCGGATGCGGATGCGGCAGCTTGTCGATGTGCCAGCGCACCACCGCGTCCGAGCGGAACATGCCGATGCCGAGCAGCGGCAGGATGCTCTGCCCCACGCCGGCCCGCTCCAGACACTCCCCGAAGCGCAGCAGCAACCGCTCCACCTCCGCATGCCCCGGAAAGAACACCGCCAGCGGCGTGAGCGCCTGCATCCACGCCGGGCGCGGCTGCCGGCGTCCCAACGCGCCCACCGCCCGGCAGGCGTCGTCGTCCATGCCGGCCTTCGCGTAGTCGATCAGGAAGGCGCGCAGCCCCGGCACCCTGTTCAGGCGCCGAATGCGCGGATCCGCGACTTTGCGCACCGCCTCGCCTCGCTCCAAGCCGAACACCGGCCAGTCGCGCAGCGCCACCATCATGGAGTACGACCCCAACGTCAGCACCGTCTGCTCCACCACCCGCGCGTCGCCGCTGCCGATGCCGGCCGCGACGGCGGCGTTGACGTGCGAATCGAAGTAGCGGTCGTAGAGCTGCAGGGCCTGTTCGAGCGGGGCCTCCACGAGCGCGCCGTTCGCTGCCAAGGGCACGCCGTCGGCGTCGGTTCGCACCGCTTGGCGGGGCGCGATGCCGCTCCCTCCCGCAAGCGGCGCGCCGCCCGGCGGCATCAACCCGCCGCGTCCCGCGGTCGGGCCGGCCGCCAGCTCCGCCTGCGCGATCACTCCTTCGAGCGAATAGCGCAGATCCGACGTCAGACCGGAATCGTCCGCGTCCAGACCGCGCAAACCGGCCACCTCGGACGGGTCGAGAACGACCAGCGCCTCGGCGATGGCCGGCAGGGCGAAATCCCGCCGCCAAAGGCTGCGGCGCAGCGCTTCCAGCCCCCGCCCCGAGCCGGACATCGCCAACCCCTCCGCCGCCTCCGCCGCCACGCCCTCGCCGGCGGAAAGCGCGGCGATGCGGCTCTCGTCCGCGGCCTCGTGGAAGAACAAGCCGGTGTTGAGGAGGTTGATGGGCACGTTCTGGTCGTTGTAGCTCTCGTCAAACAGCGCGTACACATCCGGATCCTGAGGATAGAGTTCCACCAAGATTAGGAACACGAACCGCCACACATGTTCGCCGAACATGTCGACGAAGTCGAGTTCGTCAGTGTCTTCACGCCCGTTTTCCGCGAAGCCATTCCTAGCGTAGGCGATGAGGAAATCCCTCAGCCCGGGCACGGCGCGGAGATCCCTTTTCTTGACCGCGGTGGCTTGAAGTTTCTTGTCGCCTCCGCGCCCGCGGCGCGCTGTCCGAACGATCGCGTTGCCGGCCAACGCCCCCACCGTGAGCTCGACAATCTTGGGGTTTTCGCTGTGGATGCCGGCGAAAACCGCGTCGTTGATCTCCGCGTCGGTGTATTTCTCGAAGTCGCGGATGTCCAACTGCGTGTACCGCTCCACAAGCGGATCGACCGCCGGCGCGTCCGGCACAGTCGCCGCGGTGGCGAACAACGGCGTAACGGCCACGCATCCGCAAGCGAGCAGGCGCGAAAGGCGCATCGTTTAGTAGGTACCCTCGTAGCCAGTAGAGACAGCGTAGCGCCAAAGTCATGTGCGGTGACAGTTGGCGCGGGCCGGCGGTGTGACCAATGTCGGCTCGCCCGGATGCGCCCCCGTTCAGGACCGATCCGCCAACCAAAGTCGGCGATGACCTGCGCCCCGCGTGCCCACGACACCGGAGTCCCCGTTGGCGTGGACCGGATGCACGCACAAGTGCCGCTTATCCGGCGTGGCGGCGGCGCTACCGCCGGCCCGGCGTGGAGAGGTTGCTCAAGGCGCCCTGCTCGTCCTCCACCAGGCTCATCACGGCGAGCGGGGCGGCCGAGGACACCGTCAGCCGCCACTTGCCCTCGCCGTCGCCGAGGGAACCCTCGAAGCCGGCGCCGCCGGACTCCAGCTCCGCCGCCGACAGCCACAGCGCCTCGCCGGCGGGAACCGTCACGCGCACCGACCCGCCGGCGCGCCCGGCGTCGTCCACGCCCTCGATGGTCGCCATCGCGTCCTCCGCGCCGTCGTTCGCCAGCCGCAGCAGGCTCCGCTGCGTCCGGTTCGAACCCGGATTGAACATCGACACGCGCGCCGCGCCGCCCGAACGCGGCGCCGCCTCCAAGAGCCCGGTCGCGTAGCCCCCGGCGCCCACGGCGCGGGCGTGGACCCGCACGCCGAATCCGGCGCGCAGATCCAGACGCCACGACCCCCGCGTCGGCGCCCCAACGCCCTCCGGCAGCGGCCCGCCGCCCTCCTCCAAGTCGCGCGAGTCGAACTCCGCCGCCGCGAACGCCTCCAGCGCCAGCGCAACCGGCCCGGCGGAAACGCCGGCGTCGTCCACCGCCGTCACCAGCACCTCGCCCGCCGCCGCGCCAAGGTTCCACACCCGCGCCACGCCGACCCGTCCGGCCGCCGACGCCGGCGGAAACAGCGGCACCCGCGCCACAACGCCCGGACCCAGCGCCGCCGCCGGCCCCGACAGGTTCCCCGTCCGGCCGCCGTCGCCGACCGCCAGCGCCTGCGCCGCAAGCGGCCACGGCGCGGTCAGCTCCAAACGCCAGTTCCCCGCGCCGCGGCCGAGGCCGCGCCCCGAACCCATGCGCCAGCGCTCCAGCTCCGAGGCCGTCACCGTCACCGCCCGCCCCGCCGGCGCGACCAGCCCGGTCGCCAAGCGCCCGACCCCGGCCTCGTCCACGCCCCACGCGTACGCCGTCGCGTCGGACCCGGCCGGGTTCGACACCCGCAGCGCCCCGGCCGGCGAGCGCTCCCGGCCCGCCGGCAGGAACGCCGCCCGCAGCGTTGCGCCAACCCGCGGCAGCATGTCGTGCAGCGCCGACGGCGGGCCGCCGGACGCCCGCAGGAACGTCTGCGCCTCCAGGTCCAGCGTCGACAGAACCTCCAGACGCCAGTTTCCGGCCGTCGGCGCGCCCAGACCGTCCGCCAGACCCTTCGCCGCGTTGCCGTACTCCAGGTCGTCCGAGTTGAAGTGCGCCGTCCGCCCCGCGCCGATGGACAGCCGCGCCGGGCCGAACCGCTCCCCGGCGTCGTCCACGCCCCACACCAGCGCCTCCCCGGCAACCTCCGAGCGGTTGATCAGACGCATGAACGAGCGCCGCCCCGAAGCGTCCCCGGACGCCGCGAACCACGGCGACGGAAGACCCGCCAGCACCGCCACGCCCCGCTCCCGCAGCGCCGGAACGTGCCGCTGGATCGACGCCTCCGACAGCGGGTTGCCGCGCAGCCCCGCCACGTCCCCGGCCGCCAGACCGTCGTTCGCCGCCAGCGGACCCGCGTCCGACACCCGGTTCGAACCCAGGCGCAACCGCGTCAGCGCCCGCAGCCGCCGCAGCGGCCCCACGCCCGACACCGCGTTGCGCTCCAAGTCCAGCCACTCCAGCGCCCGCATCCCGCGCAGCGGCCCCGCGTCCGCCACCGCGTTGTCCGCGAGCCACAGCCGCTCCAGACCGGTCAGGCACGACAGCTCCGAGAGGTCCGAAAGCCCCGAACCCGCGAGCCACAGCCGCTTCAACCCGCGCAGCGCGCACAGCGGCGACAGCCCGACCAGCGGATTGCCGCTCAGCGACAACTCCTCCAGCGACTCCAGAAACACCACCGGCGCCAGGTCCGACACCGCGTTGCCGTCCAAGAACAGCGACCGCAACCCAACCATCCCCCGCAGCGGCGACAGGTCCGACACCCGGTTCCCCGACAGCAGCAGCGTCTCCAAGCGCGTCAGACCCGACAACTCCGACAGGTCCGAAACCGCGTTGTCCGACAGGTCCAGGTGCTCCAGCAGACGCAGCCCCGACAACTCCGAGAGGTCCGCCACCGCGTTGCCGCCCAGTTCCAGCCGCCGCAGGTTCGACGCCGCCGACAGCCCCGCCAGGCTCGACACCCCGGACCACGCCGCGCTCAGGCTCGAAAGCGCCAGCAGGTCCCCCTCCGTCAACGACGACGCCTCCACGCCCAGCGCCCGCGCCACCGCCTCGCGCAGCGCCGGGTCCGGAACCACCGCCGGCGGCCCCGCGTCCGCGTCCACGTCCCCGTCCGCGACCACCTCCACCGGGAACGTCAGCGCGGCGGTCGCCCCGGCGCCGTCCCGCGCCGTCACCGTCGCCGTCCACGTCCCCGCCTCCGACGGCGTCCCGCACACCGAGCGCGGCAGCCCGCACTGTCCCCGCCCGTCCGCGTCGAACCACAGCCCGGGCGGCAGGCCGCGCGCGGCGTAGCGCACCGTCCCCTCGCCCCCGACCGCCGCCGGAACCTCGAACAGCGCGATGGCGCGGCCGACCGCGAAACTCCTGCCCGGCACACCGGACGCGAAGGCGAGAACGCCCACGAACTGCTCCGTCGCGTCGAAGCCGCCCCACTTCAACGACGGATACTGGCTCGACGTGCCGAAGTTCCACGGGTCGTCCGCCTCGTAGTCGCCGTCCAGGTCGATGTTCCAGTTCGCGTAGACGCCGTCGTAGTCCGTCGGCCGCTTCAACTCCGCCGTGGACAGGCCCTCCGGCGCGTCCAGGTCGGCGTCGTCCGGAATGCCGGAGGTCGTCGCGTCCCAGTAGCTCGCCGTCGCCGCCGCGCCGCCGCCGACCAGGCCTCCCTTGTTCGGGCAGGCGCCGGTCACCGCGCCGGCCGACCAGCTGGTCGCCACCGTGGTCGTTCCGCTGCCGCCGCCGACCAAGCCGCCCGCGTGGCCGGCGGCCGCGTTGCGGCACTCCACCGCCGCCGTCGAGTAGCTCGCCGCGACGCGCGCGCCGGTCTGCACCCGCCCCACCAGGCCGCCGGCGGACGTGGCGCCCGACACCGCCCCCGTGCTCCAGCTCCCGGCCACCCGCGCGCCGGCGCTGGCGAAGCCGACCAGCGCTCCCGCGCCGTGGGCGCCGCGCACCCGGGCGTCCGCCAGACCCACCGCCGCGAGGCGCCCCGACACGACCCCGAACAGGCCCCGGTAGTTGGCGCCGCCGCCGTTCACGAACAGGTTGCGCACGATGCGCCCGTTGCCGTCGAACCGCCCCGCGAACGGCGTCGCCGCGTCGGTGCCGACCGGCGTCCAGCCGAAGCCGCCGTTGTCGTAGTCGTCGCCGTCGTCGCCCGTCAACACGCCGCCGGCCTCGGTCCAGGTGCGGCCGTCGCCGTCGGTGTCGAAGTCCAGGTCCGCCGTCAGCTCGAAGCCGGCGCACGCCACCCCGGAGACCGCCGTCGGGCACACCGCGCCGCCGCGCGGGTTCGGGAACACGGCCGCGTAGCTGGTCGTCGCCGACGTCCCGTCGCCGTCCAAGTCCCAGCGCATGGCGTTCAGCTTCGCCAGGCTGTCGACCTCGATCAGGCCGTCCGCGTCCGCGTCGTGGTCCACCGTGGTGTTGCGCACCGCCACCCGCACGTCCGGGCCGGCCGTCACGGCGCCGTAGCCGGTCACGCCGTGCGTCAGCACTCCCTCCGCGTCCGTCAGCCGGTCGTGGTCCGCCACCGCCGTCACCGTCACCGTCTGGGCGGTGTCCCAGTTGGCCGCGTCGAACAGCAGCGGGCTCGTCGCCACCGTCAGACCGGCCGCGCCCGACGCCGCGATGGCCACCGTGCTCGTGCCGCTCGCCGGCGGCGCCGACAGGCTCACTTCGTACGTCGCCGTCCCGCCCTCGTCGATGGTCAGCGACTCCGGCGCCACCACCACCCCGGCCGTCTCGCCGTCCTCCACCCGCACCGCCACGCCGGGGCGCCGCGCCAAGGACACCGAGGCGTAGTCGCCCGTGCCCGCCACGGCGTGCGTCAGGCCGACGGTCTCGTCCGCGCCGTCGGCGTCCGCCGCCGCGGCCACCGTCACCGTCCGCGCCGTGTCCCAGTTCGTCGCGTCGAAGGAGAGCGCCGTCTGGTCGCCGGGCGTGTTCGTGTCCGCGTCCGCGGTCACCTTCGCCGTGGCGCCGCCCACCGTCACCGTGGTCGTCCCCGTCGGCGCGACGTTCAGGCGCACCGTGTACGTCGCCGTCGCGCCCTCCGCCACCGTCAGCGACGTCGGCGCCACCTTCAGCCCCGCCGCGTCGTCGTCCGCCACCGTCACGGCGACGTCGGCGATGGTCACGCCGCTGCCGTAGTCCGCGCCGGTGGGCGTGTGGCCCACCGTCGCCGAGTCGTCGGTGGTGTTGGCGTCGTCCACGCCCGACAGGGTGATCGTCTGCGGAACGTCCCAGTTCTCCGCCGTGAACATCAGCGCCGGCGGACTCGCCGCCACCGTGCTCGTGGCCGAACTCGCCACCGCCACGCTCACGGGGCCGCCAACCGGTTCGGTGCTCAGAACCAGCGCGTAGGATGCCGCGCCGTTCTCCTGCACCGTCAGCGCGGTCGCGGACGGCGTCGCGCCCTTCGCGTCGTCGTCGGTCACCGCGAACGTCACGTCCACGCTCTCCACCCCGCCGTAGTCCGCGCCGGACGGGTCGTGCGTCAGCGTCGCGCTCCCGTCCGCGCCGTCGTCGTCCTCGAGCGCCCGCGCCGTCACCGTCTGCGGCGTGTCCCAGTTCGCCGCGTTGAACAGCAGCGTCGCCTGGTCGCCGGGCGCGCCGGAGTCCGCGTCCACCGCCACCGCGCCGCCGCCGCCCGACACCGCCACCGACACCGGGCCCGTCGGCTCCGTGTCCAGCACCGCCGTGTAGGTCGCCGTCATGCCTTCCGTCACGCCGCTCGCCGTCAGCGTCGCCGCGTCCAGCGTCAGCCCTTGGACGTCGTCGTCGTTCACCGCCACCCGCACCCGCGGGCCGCTCGACACCCCCGGGATGCCCTGCACCGCGTGCGTGATGTGCGCCACGTCGTCCACCGCGTCGTCGTCCCGCCCGGCCGTCACCGTCACCGTCTGCGGCGTGTTCCAGCTCGTCGTGGTGAAGGACAGCGCCCCGCTCGTCGTCACGTCGCCGTTGCTGCTCGCCGGCGTCACCGTCGCCGGGCCGGGCGGCTGGCCCGTCAGCACCACCGTGTAGGTGCCGACGTTCGCGTTCGTCGCCCCGGGCTCCTCCTCCAGCGTCAGCTCCGGCGCCGACAGCATCACCTGCGCCGCCGGCATCACCGCCACCGTGCCCGTCTCCTGGTCGCCGCCGAAGCGGTGCGTCGCCGCCAGCACCCGCACCAGCAGCGTCGCCTGGTCCGCGAAGTCCCCGGTGAAGCGCAGCCGCAGCGACGCCTCCGTGTCGCTGGTGCGGATCGCCGAGGCGATGGACAGGCCGTTGATCATCGGCGCGGTCTCCAGCGCGAAGCCCGACGGCGCGATGCGCGCGTCGAACACGGTGCCCGACAGTTCGACCCGCACGGTCGCGCCGTGCAGGTTGGTCTCCGTCAGCGACGGCGGAACCGTGCCGGCGATGCGCGCCGAGGCCGCCGGCACCGTGACCATGAACGTCACCGCGTCCCGGTCGCCCGGCCCTTGGTTGCTGTCGCCGTCGTCCACCGTCACGGTCACCGTGGTGGACGTCGCCGCGGTCGGCGTGCCGCACACCGTGCGCGCGGTCGCGCAGTTCGGCAGGCCCAGCGACAGGCCCGCCGGCAGCCCCGCCGGCGTGTAGGCGTAGGCGCCGTTGCCGGCGGTCACCGTCGGCAGCTGGAACGGCTGGATGGCGACGCCGCCCGGGAAGGTCATCGCCGCGAGCGTCGAGGTGGCGAACGCCGGCGCCGTGTCCGGCTGCGCGTCCAGCTGGGGCGCCGCGGCGAGGCCCCGGTACTTGAGGATCGGATGCTGGTTCGGGCGCCCGAAGTCCCACGGGTCGGCGTCGTCGTCGTCGCCGGTCGCGCCGTCGCCGTCCACGTCCTGGTCGTCCCAAGTCGCGTAGATGGCCTCGCCGGGATCGCCGACCAGCGTGTCGTAGTCCGTCGCCGCCTGCAGCGCCGCCGTCGACCGCCCAAGCGGCGGATTGCCGGCGATGTTGCTCAGGCCCGTGTCCCAGTAGCTCGCCGCTATCGTGCCGATGCCCGTCGTCCCCGCCAGGCCGGTCAGGATCGCGCAGTTGCCGGTCACCGTCCCCGTCGAATAGCTCGCCGCGATCGAACCCACGTGGCTGGTGCCGACAAGGCCGCCCGCCCGGGTGCTCGGCTGCGAGCTCGTGCAGACCACCTCCGCCGTCGAGTAGCTCGCCACCAGGGTTCCGTAGTTGTAGCCGACCAGCCCCCCCACGTCGTCGTCGCTCGACACCGAGCCGGACGACCACGCCGCCCCCGCGAAGCCGCTGTTGTGGCCGACCAGCGCCCCCACGTAATCGCCGCCGCCCCGCACCAGCGCGTCCGGCAGCCCCAGCGCCACGACCTTCGCGTCGCCGGCCAGGCCCGCGAACAGACCCGAGTAGTTCCGCGCCCGGTTCACGAACAGGTTGGCGATGATCTTCCCGTTGCCGTCGAATCTGGCGTTGAAGTGCGTCGCGGCGGTGACCGTGGTCGCCGGGCCGATGGGATCCCAGCCCATGCCGCCGTTGTTCCAGGCGTCGTTGGCGTCGCCCGTGCCGGACGTGTGCGTGGCGCCGCTGCCGTCGGTGTCGAAGTCCAGGTCGTTCAACAGCTCGTAGCCCAGACAGTCGTTGTCGTCCGCGTCGGCCGTCGTCGTCGGGCAGGCCAGCCCCGTGCCGGCGGCGTTGAACACCGCGTTCGCGAACGTGCTGGTGCCGCTGGCGGCGAAGTAGCTCGACGTGGCGGTGGACACGGGCGCCCCGTCGCCGTCCAGGTCCCAGCGCACCGCGTGCAGCTGCGCCAGCGTCGAAATCTCGATCAGCCCGTCGCCGTCGGCGTCGTAGTCGTTGCGCTGCGAGGCCGGATCCTGGCCGCCGTACTTCAGCGCCGGATAGTTGTGCGCCGTGCCGAAGTCCCAGGCCTCGTCGGCCGCGTCCACCGTGCCGTCGTCGTTGGTGTCGTGGCCGTCCCACGCGGCGAAGGTGCCCGTCGCCGAGGTCGGCGTCTGCAGGCCGGCGGTGGTCAGCGCCGTGCCCAGGGCGCTGGCGCTCTGTCCGGACGTCTCGCTGTTCCAGTACGACGCCGTGGAGGTGCCGCCGGCGTTCTGGCCGACCAGGCCGCCGTTCGCCGGACTCGAACCGACGCCGGAGACGGCGCCCGTCGCGTAGGAGTTCGTGACGACGGCGGCGGTGGTGTCGGCGCGCCCGACCAGGCCCCCGAACCGCCCGGCATCCCCCGCGCTGCCGCTCACCGCGCCGGTGGCGTAGCTGGCGGCGACGGCGCCCCGCGACAGCCCGACCAGGCCGCCGACGTCGACGGACAGCCCCGCTACCGAAACGGCGGCCGTCGCGTGGCAGGCACGGAGAACGCCGCCGGCGTGGACGCCCGCCAGACCGCCCGCGAACGCGTCGTTGCCGTAGGACGTGACGGAAACCGCGCCGCCGCGCACGTGGACGGCGGCCACGGTACCCCGGACCACCGCCGCCAGGCCGCCGACCCGGGCACGGGTGGAGCCGATGCTGGTCACGGCGACATCGACCAGCCCCAGGTTCGACACGCTGCTGCCCGTTCCCAGTTCCCCGAACAGCCCGCGGTCGCCGGCGCCGTTCGTGGTCAGGTTGGCGATCGTCCGGCCGTTGCCTTGGAAGGCCGCCGTGTAGGCGCCGCCGATGGGCGCCCAGTTGGCGTGGGAGTTCGGATCGTCCGCGTCCACGTCGCCGTCGCCGTCCGTGTCGAAGTCCAGATCCGCCATCAGCTCGTAGCCGGCGCAGTCGCCGTCGTCGCCGGCGTCCGGGCCGTCCAGACAGCCCATGTCCTCCGCCAGCACCGAACCCGGGAAGGCGGCCTGGTACGTCGAGGTCGAAGCCGCGGGCGAGCCGTCGCCGTTCAGGTCCCAGCGCACCGCGTTCAGCTTAGCCAGCGAGTCGATCTCGATCAGGAAGTCGCCGTCGGCGTCGTAGTCCGTGCCGCTCATCTCGTCGTCTTCCGCGGTCGCCCGCACGGTCGTCGTCTCGCCGCTGTACTGGCCGCCGTTCGCCTCGTTGACGATGTCCGTCCACTCGCCCACCCGGTCGCCGTCGTGCTCCGCCCGAACCGTCACCGTCCGCGCCGTCTGCCAGTTCCCCGCGTTGAACGTCAGACTGCCCGGCGTCGCCGTGATCGCCGCGTTGGCGCTCGTCGCCACCACCGTCACGTTGCCGCCCGCCGGCAGCGTCGAGAGGCGCACCGTGTACGTCCGCGTCTGCCCTTCGCGCAGCGACAGGGCGGTCAGCTGGTCGCCGAGCGTGTTCGGGTCCGTGTCCACGATCACGCCCACGTCGTCGTCCGCCACATCCGCCCGCAGGACCGCGAACACCCCGTTGTAGCCGCCGCCGTTCGCCTCGTGCCGGATGTCCACCTCCTCGCTGTTCGGATCGGTGTCGTCCACCGGCGTCAGCCACGCCGTCTGCGCCGTGTCCCAGTTGCCGGTGGTGAAGCTCAGCGTGTCCTGCAGGCCCGTCGCCGGGTCCGTGTCCACCGTCGCCGCGGCCGTGTCGGTGCTGGTCACCGTCACCGTCACCGTGCCCGTCGGCTGCGCCGACAATTTCACCGTGTACGGCGTGCTCGACGTCGCGCCTTCCACAAGCGCAATCGGGCCGGAGTCCGCCACGTTCGCCGTGGCCGGATCCGCGTCGATCACGATCGCCGCCGTCTCGTCGTCCTCCACGGTCACGCTCACGCTCGCCGCGGTCGCGCCGTAGCCCGGCGACACCGCGTGGTTGATCGTCGCCGTCCCGTCCACGGCGTCGTCGTCGTCCTGCGGCGACACCGTCACCGTCCGCGCCGTGTTCCAGCTGGTCGGCGTGAACGTCAGCGTGTTCTGCAGCCCCGTCGCCACCTCCGTGTCCACCGTCGCCACGTTCGCGTCGGTGCTCGTCACCGTCACCACGACGTTGCCCGTCGGCTGGCCGCCGAGAACCACCGTGTAGGTGCCGTCGCTGCCGCCCTCGGTCAGCGTCAGGGTCGTCCGGCTCACCGCCACGGACGGCGTGGGCACGATGTTCGCCGTCGGCGTCGTCAGCGCCCCGGCCAGCGTGTGCGCCGCGTCCGCCACCGTCACCGCGAGCGTGTACACCGTGTTGAAGTTCCCGCCCGAATAGCCCAGCGTCAGCGTCGCCGACGTGTCGCCGGCGCTCACCGTCGCCACCGAGGCCACGCGCAGTCCCGGCAGGTTCGTCGTCAGCGTGAAGTTCGCCGCCGTCGCGCCGACCTCGAACGCGGCGTTGGTCAGCGCCACCGTCACCGTGGCGTTGTTCAGCGTCGCCTCGGCAAGCGCCGCCGGGGAGGAGATCGCCGCCGACGGCACCACCACCGCCACCGTGAACGTCAGCGTGTCCTGGTCGGTGTTCCCCAAGTTGGAGTCCGAGTCCGAAACCGTGATCGTCACCGTCACCGCCGTGGTGGTCGCCGTGGGCGTGCCGCACACCGTGCGCGGCGCGTTGCCGGCGCAGCTCCCCGTGCCGTCGGCGTCGAACACGAGGCCCGTCGGCAGCCCGCTCTCGGCGTAGGTCAGGACGCCGTTGCCGGCGCCCGCCGCCGGAATCTGGAACGCCGGGATGGCGCGGCCGTGCTGGAACGTCTTGTTCGACACCATGGCCGTGCCGAAGTCCGGCGCCGTGTCCGGCTGCGCGTCCAGCTGCGGCGCCGCCGCCAGGCCCCGGTACTTCAGGATCGGGTGCTGGTTCGAGAGGCCGAAGTCCCACGGGTCGGCGTCGTCGTCGTCGCCGGTCGCGCCGTCGCCGTCCACGTCCTGGTCGTCCCAGGCGGCGTAGAGGACCTCGCTGTTGACGACCGTGTCGTAGTCCGTCGGCGTCTGCAGCGCCGCCGTCGTCCTGCCCTCCGGCGGCTGCGGCGGGTCTTCCGTGTCGTCCATGATCTGGCTCAGGGTCGTGTCCCAGTAGCTCGCCGCCACCGTGCCCTCGTTGTACGCGAAGGCGCGCCGGAGGCCGCAGGGACCCGTCACCGTCCCGGTCGAGTAGCTCGCCGCGATGGTGGAGCTCGCGCTGTTGGCGCCGACCAGCCCGCCGGCGGCGCGGTAGGCGCCGGCCTGCGTGCAGACCACGGTCGCCGTCGAGTAGCTCGCCACCACCGTCGACGTCGCCTGCGTCGCCCCCACCAGGCCGCCGACGTTGCCTCTCGCCGTCACCGAACCCGACGACCACACGGCCGCGACGCGCCCGCGGCTCAACCCGGCCAGCATCCCCACCGTGCCCTGCCCGTCGCCCACGTAGGCGTCCGGCAGACCCAGCGACGTCACCACCGCGGCGTCCGACAGCGCCGCGAACAGCCCCGAGTAGTTGCGGCTGCGCTTCACGAACAGGTTGTCGATGACGTGCCCGTTGCCGTCGAACCGGGCGCGGTAGTGCGTCGTAGCGCCCGGCGCGGCGTTCGGGCCGATGGGAACCCAGCCGTCGTCGGCGTTGTAGTAGGCGTCGCCGTCGTCGCCGGCGCCGCCGGTGTGCGTCTGGCCGTCGCCATCGGTGTCGAAGTCCAGGTCGTTCGCCAGCTCGTAGCCCAGGCAGTCGTTGTCGTCCGCGTCGTCCGTCGTCGGCGCGCAGAAGCCATCGCCGCTCGGATTGAACACGCCGTCGGAGAACGCGCCGTAGTAGCTCGACGTGGCGCTGGCCACGGGCGCCCCGTCGCCGTCCAGGTCCCAGCGCACCGCGTTCAGCTGCGCCAGCGTCGAAATCTCGATCAGCCGGTCGCCGTCGGCGTCGTAGTTGGTGCGCTGGTCCGCCGGGTCCAGCCCGCCCCACTTCAGCACCGGGTGGTTCCGCGGGCCGCCGAAGTCCCACGGGTCCGCGTCCACGGCGCCGTCGCCGTCCACGTCCTGTTCGTCCCAGGTGCTGTAGACGTCGCTGTACGCCGTCGGCGTCTGCATGGCGGTCGTCGACAGGCCCTCCGGCGGCTGCGGCGGATCGTCCGTGTCGTCCGCGATGCCGGTCCGGTCCGTGTCCCAGTAGCTCGCCGTCACCGTGCCGCTGCTGGTGGACACCAGGCCGCCCCTCACGCTCGCCGGGCACTCGCCGGTGATCGCGCCCGCCGCGTAGCTCGCCGTGATCGCGCCGTCGTTGCGGGCCGCCAGCCCGCCGGCCCGCGCCCAGTTCTGGTTGCTCGTGCATTCCACCGCCACCAGCGAGTACGACGCCACGATCGCCGCCGACGTCGACTGCATCTCGGCCACCAGACCGCCGACCCCGCCGGCCCCGGACACCTGCCCGGTCGCGTACACCGCCTGCACCTGGCCGTTCATCGTGCCCGCCAGCGCGGCCAGCCGGACGCCGCTGCCCGTCACCGAGACGTCCGCCAGCCCCAGCGCCCGGATCGTCGAACTCGCCGTCGTCGTCGAGAACATGCCGCGGTCGTTGCCGGTGCCGGTCACCTTCAGGTTGGAGATGACGTGCCCCCGGCCGTCGAACATCGCATCCCAGCCGACGATGGGCGTCCAGCCGGCGAACTCGTCGTCCGCGTCCACGTCGCCGTCGTCGTCGGTGTCGAAGTCCAGGTCCGCGGTCAGCGCGTAGCCGCGGCAGGCGTCCGCGAGCTGGTCGACGTCCGGGCCGTCCGGACAGCCCATGCCGGAGGCGGCGCCGGGGAAGGCCGCGGCGTAGCTCGAGGCGTTGCCGGACAACGGCGCGCCGTCGCCGTCCACGTCCCAGCGCATGGCGTTCAGCTTCGCCAGGGAGTCGACGTCGATCAGGCCGTCGTTGTCGGCGTCGTAGTCCGTGCCGGCGCTGGGCTCGTCGTCCGCGACGCCGACCCGGACGAAGCCCGAGACGCCGTTGTAGCCGCCGCCGCTGGCCGCGTTGGTGATCGCCGCCGCCTCGTCGACCGCGTCGGCGTCGCCCTGCGCCGTCACCGTCACCGTCTGCGCCGTGTCCCAGTTCTGCTGCGTGAAGGTCAGCGTGCTGGTGGCCACCGTCACCGCCGGGTTGTCGCTGGACACGCCGACCGTCACCGGGCCGGTGGGCGCGCCGGACAGAACCACCGTGTAGGCGCCGCTGCCGCCTTCCGCCAGCGACAGGCGGTTCGGCGACACCCGCACCCCCAGCGGCGGCGTCTCCACAGTGACCGTGACCGTGAACGTCAGCGTGGCGCGGTCGCCGGCGCCCATGTCGGCGTCCGCGTCCTGCGCGGTGATGGTCACCGTCGCCGCGGAGGCGGCGGTGGTCGGGGTGCCGCAGACCTCCCGCGCCTCCGTGCCCGGGCAGCCGTTGGTGTCGGTGCCGGTGGCGTCGAAGACGAGGCCCGGCGGCAGGCCGGACGCCGCGTAGGTGATCGTGCCATCGCCGCCGCTCGCGGCCGGCACCACGAACTCGTTGATGGGGGAGGCGGCGACGTAGGTCTTGTTGGTGACGGAGCCGCTGCCGAAGGAGGGCGCGTTCGGGCCGCGAATTTGAAGCGTGTAGGGGCCGACGCGGGTTTGAAAAGACCCGACGCGAACGTAGTATGTGCCTGCGTTCAATGTTTGGACAATTTGGAAGTTCCTGCCAGTGCCGTCGTCGTCGCTTGTCGCCAGTTGCGTACCGGCTGAGTTGTAAAGCCAGCCCAGCGTGTCTGTATTGCCTGTCGTTTGGATTGTTACGGAGCCGGCCGTCACCGTAAAGCTAAAGTAGTCCTCGTCGCTGCCGGAGTAGATGACGCCCGACGTGTCGCTATGCGAGAAAACGCTAGTGGCGGCGGCGCGTGTATTGCCGTGGTTGTCAGCGGTCGCGTAAAGGCGCAATACGTAGTCACCGGTTGCGCCGGGGGTATTGGATATGACGCGAACGTAGTATGTGCCTGCGTTCAATGTTCGGGCAATGTGGAATTGATCGCTACCGCTGAAGTTGTCGTTTGACGCCAGTTCCGTACCGCTTGAGTTGTAAAGCCAGCCCCGCGTGTCTAAAGAGGTGCCGCCGTCGTCGATTACGAGGGCCGTTCGGGCCGACAACGTAAAGCTAAAGTAGTCCTCGTCGGTGCTGGGGTCGATTCTGCCCGACGTTTCGCTAGGAAAGGTAACGCTGGTGGCGGCGGCGCGTGTATTGCCGTGGTCGTCTTGCCCATGCGCCATCGTGGACAGCATGGCGGCCAGCGCCAAGAGGCCCGCGCGAAGGCTCGGCATTCGAAGAGCCGTCACAACGCCGCGACGCCGGAATTGGCGTCCGCTCGAAATTTCGGGGGGGGGGTGAAGTAGCCGTGCGGACCCGAGCGGCGGCGACAAAGCCGCCACCGGCGAATCACTCCTCTGACCAAAGCGGACATCCATCGCAGTCACCTCCCTCGCACGCTCTACTACCCGCTTCAAGAGCGGACCTTCTTGCCCTCTTGCCCCCCTCTTGCCCTACTGCTCTTGGCCCCAACGGGCGATCCGGATCGAGATTGTGCCACAATCGGCCCAATGCGCTTCTTCAACACCGCCGGGCCGGTTCGCGCCGAGGACCACTACGCCATCCCGCCGCTCAAGCGCGGCAACGTCGCCGAAATCCTGCAGCTGATCCGCGACAAGCAGTACTTCGTGCTGCACGCGCCAAGGCAGACCGGCAAGACATCGGCGCTGATCGCCTTGCGCGACCTCTTGAACAGCGGCGGCGGCGCACCCGATGGTGCGGGTGCGCCCTCGGGCGCGGACGGCTTCCGCTGCGTGAACGTGAACGTGGAGGTCGGCCAAGTGGCGCGCGACGACACCGAACGCGGCATCCGCTCGATACTGAGCAGCTTGGCGGCCAATGCGCGCCTCCTAGGCGACGACTTCCCGAAACGCGCCTGGCCCGGCGTCTTCGAGCAGTCCGGTCCCGACGACGCCTTGAAGGACTTGCTGATGGAGTGGTGCCTGGCGAACCCGACGCCGCTGGTGCTGCTGGTGGACGAGATCGACTCGCTGGTGGGCGACACCCTGCTCTCGGTGCTGCGCCAGCTGCGCGCCGGCTACGAACACCGCCCGCGGGGGTTTCCGCACAGCGTCGTGCTCTGCGGCGTCAGGGACATCCGGGACTACAGGATCCGCTCCAGCACGGGCGAGGTGGTCGCCGGCGGCAGCCCGTTCAACGTGGCGGCGGAGTCCCTGCGCCTGGGCGACTTCACGCGGAAGGAGACGCGCCGGCTGATGGCGCAGCACATCCTGGAGACCGGCCAGCGCTTCACGCCGGCGGCCCGCCGGGCGGTTTGGGTGTACACACGGGGCCAGCCGTGGCTGGTGAACGCGCTGTGCGCCGGCGCCTGCTTCAAGAGCGAGGCCGGGCGCGACCGCTCCCGCGCCATCGGCGTGGAGGACATCAACGCGGCCCGAGAGGAGCTGATCCTGTCCCGGCGCACGCACCTCGACCAGCTGGCGCACAAGCTGGAGGAGGAGCGCGTGCGGCGCATCGTGGAGCCGATCCTCGCGGGCGGCGAAGCGCGATACGACCTGCGCGATCTGGAGTACGCGCGCGATCTGGGGCTGCTGGCGCCGGACCCGCCGCCGCGCATGGCGAACCCCATCTACGCCGAAGTGGTGCCCCGGGAACTCGGCTACGTGCTGCAAGACCGGCTCGACGTGGACGACGCCTGGTACGTGGACGCCGCCGGCGTGGTGGACCTGCGCCGGCTGCTGACCGCCTTCGCCACCTTCTACGGCGAGCACGCCGAACACTGGCTGGGGCGCTTGGACGACTACCGCGAGGCGGCGCCGCAGCTGATCCTGCAGGCCTACCTGCAGCGCATCGTGAACGGCGGCGGGCGCATCGAGCGGGAGTACGGCCTCGGGCGCGGGCGCACGGACTTGCTGGTGCTGTGGCCGCGCGAGCCGGGAGCGCCCTACGACCTGTGGCGCTTCGTGATCGAGTGCAAGGTGCTGCGCGACTCGGACCGCAAGAGCTTGGCGGCGACCGTCGAGCGCGGCGTGGAGCAGACCCTCGGCTACATGAAGAAGTGCGGGGCCGAGGAGGGACATCTGGTGGTGTTCGACCGCCGCGAAGAGCCGGCGGCGCCGCGCCGCGGCGGGGAGCGCGAACGCGGCGTGGCCGTCTGGACGCTGTAGCCGCCGGCCGCCGCGGAGGCCCGCCTCTTGAGGGGCCTCAGCGCCGGCCGGGGGTGGAGAGATTGCTCTAGCTCGCCGCGCCGGTCGCGTCAACCCCGCCCCTCGTCCACCTGCAGGCCGGCGCGGACGCCAACGCGGCCAAGGGAAGAACGAGGGCGGCAAGCGCGGCGTGAAGGCGGGCGCTGCCGCCGCATCAGAAAGTGCGAAAGGCGCATCTTGGCCTCCTACCAAGTGTCGATGTACGGGTACTTTTTCTCCGTCCGCGGCGCTTTGGGCGGCAGGCGCTTCAAGCTGCTTGCGATCCAGCTGCGGGTGTCCGCCGGGTCGATCACGTCGTCCAAGCCGCCGCCCACGCCGGCGTTGATGGCTTTGGCGCCCTCGTAGGCGCCGGCCACCCGCCGCTCGAACTCGCGCCGCCGCTCTTCCGCATCCTCAATGGCCGCCAGCTCCTTGCGGTAGCCGAGCTTCACGGATCCCTCGATGTTCATGCCGGCGAACTCCGCCGTGGGCCACGCCACGGTGAAGAAGCCCACCAGCGAACTGGCGCCGCACATCGCCTGCACGCCGAGGCCGTAGGCCTTGCGCACCACCACGCCGAACAGCGGCGTCGTCAAGTTCGCGCCGGCGTTGAACATGCGCACGCAGTGGCGCACCAGCGCAGCGCGTTCCACGTCCGGCCCCACCATCATGCCGGGGCAGTCCATCAGGCTGAGCACGGGGATGTCGAAAGCGTCGCACAGTTGGATGAAACGCGCGCCCTTGTCCGCGCCGTCCGAGTCGATGGCGCCGGCGAGGTGGTGCGGGTTGTTGGCGATCACGCCCAGCGGATGGCCTTCCACGCGAATGAAGGCGGTGATGACGCCGATGCCGAATCGCTCGCGGATCTCCAGCACCGAGTCGACATCCGCGATGGTGTGGACGATGTCCTTCATGTTGTAAAGGCGCAGCCGGTTTTCCGGCACCACATGGCGCAGCCGGCGCTGGTCGTGCGCTTGCCAATCCGACGTGCTGCCTTGGAAGTACGAGAGGTACTTCTTCGCCACCTCCACGGCGTCCTCTTCGTCCTTGGCGAGAATGTCCACCACGCCGTTCGGCACTTGGAACGACATCGGGCCCACCTCCTCCGGCGTGTAGACGCCGAGGCCGCCGCCTTCGATCATCGCCGGGCCGCCCATCGCCACGGTGGTGCGCTCGGTGGCGATGATCACGTCGCAGCACGCCACCAGCGCGGTGTTGCCGGCGAAGGTGCGCCCGTTGATCACGCTCACCAGCGGCACCAACCCGGAGAGCTGCGAGAAGCGCGTGAAGGTGTGCGTGTCGAACGCGACGCCGGGGCCGTTGCCGTCGTCCCCCGGCCGCCCCCCGCCGCCTTCGCCGAACAGGATGAGGGGAATGCGGAAGCGGTGCGCCAGCTCGAACATGCGATCCTGCTTGTAGTGGTTGCGCCCGCCCTGGGTTCCCGCCAACACCGTGTAGTCGTAGTGAACGAGCATGGTGCGCGCCGCCGCCTCGCCGAACAGCGCTCCGTTCACCGTGCCGATGCCGGCGATCAGGCCGTCTGCCGGCGTGTTCCGGCGCAGGGTCTCCATGTCGTGGCGGCGGTGTTGGCGCGCCACGATCAGCGGCCAGTACTCCTTGAACGAGCCCGCGTCCATGAGCTGCGCGATGTTCTCGCGCGGCATTCGGTAGCCGCGGCCGTAGCGCTTCGCCACCGCCTCCGGGCGGTTCTCGTCCAGCACATAGGCGTGCCGCTCGTAGGCGAGCGCGAGATCCGCGCGGATGTGGTCCGGATCCAGTGCTTCCCTTTCGGCTACGGCGGCGCCGCGCACTTCGGCTTCCTCGACGAACACGATGGGGTAGCCCTCGCGTACCACGTCGCCTTGGCGCATCGTCACTTCGCGCACCACGCCGTCGTGCGTGGCGGCGATCACGTGTTCCATCTTCATGGCTTCCACCACCGCCACCTGCTGCCCGGCGCGCACTTCGTCGCCCACCGCCACGTCGAGCGAGACGATGGTGCCCTGCATGGGCGAACTCACGCCGGTGGCGCCTTCCGGCCCGGCGACCGTCGGTGCGGCGTCGGCGGCCGCGCCGTCACCGGTTTGTTCCGCTTTGACCTTGGCGTCGTGGTCGAAGAGCGCCAGCGGATCGCTGCTGTCCACCCGCGCTCCGGCGTAGCCGCCGGCGTCGTCGGCCGGCGCGGCGCCGGTCGCGAACCGTTGCCGGGCGTTCGCCGCTGGCGTCGCGAGTTCGGCCAGGTGCTCGTCCACCCAGCGCGCATGCACGCGGCCCGCCGCGAAGTCCTCGTGGCCGAGCACGTTGCGCAGGAACGGGATGTTCGTGGCCACGCCTTCCACGCGGAACTCGGAAAGGGCGCGGGTTGCGCGGGAAATCGCCGCGCGGAAATCGTCGGCGGGGGAGTGGGCGATCACTTTCGCAAGCAGCGAGTCGAACGCGGTGCTGGTGCGGTAGCCGGCGTAGCCGAAGCCGTCCGTGCGCACGCCGGGGCCGTTCGGCGCCTCGTAGGCCGTCAACGTGCCGCTGGCCGGGCGAACCGCGCCATCCTCGCCGACGGTTTCCATGTTCACGCGCGTTTGGATGGCGTAGCCGCGCGGCGCGATGGGGCGCGCCCTGTCCAAGCCGATTTGCGCCAACGTGGCGCCGCTCGCCAAGCGGATTTGCGCCTGCACGATGTCCACGCCGGTCACTTCCTCGGTGACGGTGTGCTCCACCTGCAGGCGGGCGTTGGTCTCGATGAACACGAACGGCTGCCCGCCGCACCCGGAGGCGTCCACCAGGAACTCGAACGTGCCGAGGTTCTCGTAGCCTTCGCGCGCGGCGAAGCGCACCGCGGCGGCGATGATGGCGGCGCGCAGGTCGGCGTCCAATTCCGGCGCGGGTGCCACTTCCACCACTTTTTGGTGGCGGCGCTGCACGCTGCACTCGCGCTCGCCGAGGTGTGTGACGTTGCCGTCCCGGTCGCCGAGGATCTGCACTTCCACATGGCGGGCAAGCGCCAGGAATTGTTCCACATACACGTCGGCAACCCCGAACGCCGCCTTCGCCTCGGACCGGCAGCGCGCGTACGCGCCCTCTACCTCGCTTTCCTCCCGGACGATGCGCGTGCCGCGGCCGCCGCCGCCGGCGACGGCTTTGATGATCATCGCGCCGCCACCCGACTCGGCGAAAAACCGCTTCGCTTCGTCGAGCGAAACCGCGCGGTCGAGCCCCGGCAACACCGGCACGTCCGCCGCCACGGCCGCGGCGCGGGCGCGGCCCTTGTCGCCGAAGAGTTCGAGATGCGCCGCCTTCGGGCCCACGAACGCGACGCCGGCCTCGGCGCAGCGGCGCGCGAAACTGGCGCGTTCGGCGAGGAAGCCGTAGCCCGGATGGATGGCGTCGCAGCCGGCGGCCTTGGCGGCGCGGACGATGGCTTCTTCGTCCAGATACGCCGCGGCGCCACTCCCGGCCAAGGCGCGGGCCTCGTCGGCCACGCGGTTGTGCAGACTGTCCGCGTCGTCCTCGGAATGCACAGCCACCGAGCGCAATCCAAGGTCGGCCGCGGCGCGCGCGATGCGAATGGCGATTTCGCCCCGGTTGGCGATCAGCAGCCCGTCGAAAGACATTCGTTCCCCCCGATGTTGGTGTCTGCGGCCGCGGCTGCCAGAGCGCCGGCCGGGATAGCGGGCGACTTGGGCGTCCGGCGTCGCAATCGTCAGCCCGTGGAGGATGGCATGGGAGACGGATGAGTCAAGTTCTGCGCCAGGCACGCGCCCCGCAGGGCCGGCACGCGACGTTGCGTGCGGATGCGCGCGGGTGCGCGCGGCGAGCATTGACTTGTCGCGCCATCGAGCGGTATGCTCGCCGGCGTTTTCGGCGGGGTATGGCGCAGTCTGGTAGCGCACCTGCTTTGGGAGCAGGGTGTCGGGAGTTCAAATCTCTCTACCCCGACCAGATTCCTCGAGCGCCCGTAGCTCAACCGGACAGAGCATCGGCCTTCTAAGCCGGCGGTTGAAGGTTCGAGTCCTTCCGGGCGCGCCAGCCACTTTAGTCGCGGGCCTGAGGGCTTGCTTGAGGTAAAGACGCGGCTTTGGAGTAGAATGAGCAGCGTGGCGCCGGCGTGCGAATGGGGGTGTCGCGAGACGTCTATGGTGGGTGTAGCTCAGTTAGGTAGAGCCCCGGATTGTGGATCCGGATGTCGTGGGTTCGAGTCCCATCATCCACCCCAACGCGCCAAGGGCCTTGGATGTTGAGCGCATGCTCGTATCGGTAGAGACCACCGGCGGATTGGGCCGCAGGGCCACGGTCGCAGTGCCGTCGGCGCAACTCGAAGCCGAAGTCGCCACCCGCCTCAAGGAGGCCGCCGGGGACTTGAAACTCCCCGGCTTCCGGCCCGGGAAGGTGCCGATGACAGAGGTGCGGCGCCGCCTCGGCCCCGCGGTGCGCAATCAAGCAGCGCGGAATCTCGCCATCGCCAGCTTTTCCGAGGCGATGCGGGATCAGCCCTTCACGATCGCAACCCAAGCGCAAATCGAGATCGCGAACTTGAATCCCGGCGCGGATCTGGAGTTCACGGCCACCTTCGAGGTGTTGCCGGAGGTGCAACTGGCAGCGCTGGACTCGTTGAACGTGCGTCGGCCCCAAGCCGTTATCGCAGACGCGGACATCGATTTGACCATTGAGGAAATACGTCGGCAACGCATTGCATGGACCGCGGTGCAGCGCCCCGCCCAGGAAGGCGACCGCGTGGTCGTGGACCTCGTGTGGAAACGCGGCGAGGACGTGGAACGAGAGCGCGAAGGAGTCACTTTGGTGCTCGACGACCGCATAGCGCAGTGGAAGCAGGCGCTAATCGGTCTCGTCGCGGACGCCAAAGGGCAGCTGCCTGAAACGGCGTCCGGCCAGGCACACTCCGAGGTGGCGGAGGATGCGATTGCCGCGGGGGCCGAAGCGCCCTTGGCGTTGGGCGAGGAAACACCGCCGCCCGCGGTAGTGGGCGGCTTGGCGGACGATGTGCAAGCATCGGCGCAACCTGCCGCGTCCGAACCCGTCGCGTCCGGCGACGAGAACGAAACCGCGCCAAGCGACGATCGCGACGCCGACGCCCATGCCGCGGCGCAAGAAGCGGCGCAGGAAGCGGCGCAAGGAGCCGACGATCAAGAAACCGCGCTTGCCGAGCCGGCCGCCGCGCACCCCAAACCAGCTTCAGAGCCCTCGGCCGGGGCGCTCTCGGCGATGCCCGAGTTCACCCTGCGATCCGTGGAGGCGCCGGTGTTGCCCGCCGTCGACGATGACCTGTTCGACTGGTTCGGCGTGGCGACTGGCGACGATCGCTTGGCGAAGTTCCGCGCCGCGGTGCGCGAGCGCATGGAGGTGGAGCTGCAAGCCGCGGTGCGCCGCGCCACCAGTCAGGAGGTGCTGGCCGTGTTGGTGGAGGCGCACGAGTTCGAGTTGCCGCCAACCATGGTGCGAACCGAAGTGGCGGCCGAGTTGGAACGCCTCGCCCAAGTGGTCGCTGGCATCACGCCCGAGGTTGCGGCGTCGGCGCAGCGTGTTGTGGAGCGCCGTTTGCGGGCGCAATTGGTGATGCGCGAGATCGTCTCGCGGCAGGCGATGACGCCGGACGACAAGCGCGTCGGCGAGCGCATCGACGAGATCGCGAGCGCCTACGAAGAACCCGCGCAAGTGCGACGCGCGCTCTACTCGGACGAGGCCAAAACCCGCGAAATCGAGCAGGCCGTCCTTGAGGAGCAAGTGATTGAACACGTCTTGGCGCGCGCCCAGGTTGCCGCCGTCGACATGCCCTACCGCGACTTGGTCGCCGGCCGGCAGCTCCCGGAACGTCCCGCGCCGGCGGTCGAAGCCGCCGCAAGCGAAGCGGACGGCGATCCGCCGCGAACCTCCGATGCGGCTTGCGCGGCGGACGAAGCGTCGGCGGATGATCCGTCCGCCGACGAAACGTCCGCCGACGAACCATCCGCCGACGATTCGTCCGGGTGGCTTGGCAAAGTCAAGCGCCTGTTCGCAAGACCAACCTAAGCTCTGCAGCGGAAGAGCGCCTTTCGCCGCCCACGAGGAACCCAAGATGAACGACCGCGCATCCCCCGCAACAACGCCTCGCGCCGGTTCTCCGACCGCGACACACGCCCTTGGCCTCGTGCCGATGGTGGTGGAGCAGAGCGCCCGCGGCGAACGCGCCTACGACATCTATTCGCGCCTGTTGCGGGATCGGATCGTCTTTTTGGTCGGCCCGGTGGACGACGGCGTGGCGAACCTGGTCATGGCGCAGCTCTTGTTCTTGGCGTCCGAGAACGCCGAGAAGGACATCCATCTCTACATCAACTCGCCCGGCGGCGCGGTGACCGCGGGGCTGTCCATCTACGACACCATGCAGTTCGTCAATTGCGACGTCGCCACCGTGTGCATCGGCCAAGCCGCGAGCATGGGCGCCTTCCTGCTCGCCGCCGGCGCGCCGGGCAAACGCATGGCGCTGCCCAATTCCCGCGTCATGCTGCACCAGCCGGCGGGCGGATCCCAGGGCGTGGCGGCGGACATCGAGATCCAAGCCCGCGAAATCCTCGCCATGCGGGCGCAACTCAACGACATCCTCGCCCGGCACACCGGCCAGACGCCGGCGCGCATCGCCACCGACACGGATCGCGACTATTGGATGAGCCCCGAACAAGCGGTGGAATACGGCTTGGTGGACCTCGTCAAGCATCCAGACGCCAAAGACAGCAAAGGGGAGTAGACCGTGCGTTGGCTTGATCCGCCGGATGCGACGCGGCGGAGCGGGTGATGACGTGGCGCTTTCGGAGGGATTGTTCCGCTACCTGGTTTCGGTCAGGTAGGTGAGTTTCCCGTCCACGTTTTGCAGTCCGCGGAAGGGCACGTTCCCCTCCATGCAGCTGGTCTCCCGAAAGACCTCCGCCCGGTACGCCGGTTGGGAATCCGCCGCCAGCGTGTCCAAGTCGTACACGTCGTACACCGCCTTGTAGAGGCCGCGCTCGCGGTGATCGCGGACGCACCGGCGGTGGCGGAGGTCGTCGTATTCCTCTCCGGGCGGCGTCGAGCACTCGTACGACCCGAACAGTCTGAAGAACCACATGCTGTTGCCTCGGAAAGCGATGTTGCCGAGGTCGCCAATGTCGGTGGGCGAGGCGTCCGGCCCCAACACGCTGGACAGCATGGCCAGTTGCCGACCTACAGCGCCGTCCATGGGGTATTCGAACACCGACTCGCCGTTCCCGGTGTTCAACACGTGGAAGTCCCACCCGTGAACGCCCAGCCAGCGGCCGTCGTCCGAAACGCCGCTCAAGCGGCCGCCGGAGCGCAGATCCAAGACGTTGTGCCACAATTCCTCGGTGGTGCCCGCGCCGGCGTCGATCCTGCGCTTGGCGATGCGCCAAACACCCCAACGCGCCCCGGCCGGCTGTTCCACGAAGTACGCTTCCCGGCTCGAAACAACAAGCGCGCTGAACACATCCTTGACCGTGATGCGCCGCGCGCGCCCCTCGCCCACCGGATAGAACCAGTAGGTTCCCTTGCCGGCGGAATCCGCGTGCTCGGGTTGGGACACGACGATCTCCTTGCCGCCCAGCGCGTAGTCGATGGTGGCTGCGGGCTCGTAGGCGTTGGTGGGCGTCAGGCGGGTGCCAAGGTCGATGTGCCGCTCCTCGCCGAGCGCCAGGTCGCGCACCACCAGCCGCGAGGCGCCGCCGCCGCTCGGCTGGTGAACCACGAACGACGAGGCGTCGCGCGCGATCAGAAAATCCCACACCTTGTCGGATTCGTAGATCAACTCCCCGCCCAAGTAAATGCGCACGGGTTCCGGGGATTCCGGGGGACGAAACCGCTTGGAGTTGAGGCGCAGAGCGCCGAGCCCAACCAAGGGCGCGCCGTCCTCCCGCCTGCCGATCCGGTAGTGGTTTGGCTGGAACGGCACGGTGTCTCCGAAAACAGCGCCGTCGCCGTCGACGACCGAGAACTTGGCACCCGCTCCGTGCGGCAGGGACACCACCGCCGTGCCGGCGGCCGCTCCCCATCCCGACGCCATCGCGCACTCGAGGTTGCCAAGAACCTCCGCTGGACGCAGTTCGCCATCGTACGGAGGCTCGCGCGGCGCGTTCGGCTCGGACGTCACGCCATGCGCCAACGGGCGCTGGTCTGGCGACTCCGCTGGCTCCGGCAGTTCCGGGCCTGCGGGTGGAGGATCAACGGCCGGCACCGCATCCAAGGGCGGTTCCTGCCTCAAACCGTGCAACAGCCACAGGCCGCCGGCCGCAACGACGCCCAAAGCCGACGCGCCGAACAACCACTTGCGTTGACGCCGTACCGCTGCCCTGGCGGCCATGTTGACCATCACCCGCAATTTCCGTATTCCAAGGTCGGATCGATAGTTTCTTGTCCGTTCGTATCCTCATAGAGGTGATAGTGCAGGTGAGCCCCATACGAGTTACCCGTGTTGTTCGACGTGCCGATCTGATCCCCGGCGTCAACCCCAGTCCCTTTTGTCCGGACGGACACATCCACATGTTCAAGGTGCAAGTAGACCCCTTGGGTGCCGTCGTCGTAGTTAATTCGGACAAAATTGCCATTCTTCGTCGACTTGTCGTTTACAGGTAATCCATAGGCCACTTGAGCGATCACTCCGTCCTTCGCCGCGTACACAGGAGTGCCGGTTGGAACCTTCAAATCCAGTCCTCGGTGGATCCGGCCAAGTCTGCGTTGTCCGTATGGCCCGCTAATGGAGGCATTATGCAGCGCAGTCAACAACATATAGCAATCCAGAGAATTATGGAGCGGTAGACCGTCCGAACAAATCGCTCCGTCTGGACAGGTGATGCGCTCGCCTACCACAGTCATGCACTCGTCCGCATCGCAGTCATCGTCACTTGCGGTAACGATAATCGGGGCCAAGACCACAATTCCCAGCAAGAAAACCATGGCGGGCACCGTTCGTCCCACAGCGTTAACTCTCGTCGTCACCGTACTCTCCCAATGTTGCTGCGCTCTACTCGCCGAGAGCACAGGATCAACCACGTCTGGCGTCCAAGCACCATAGCACATCGGCGGCTCGCGGCGCTGCGCCGGGTACGTCGAGGCCAACCGCGCCCGCATGCGCTATCCGGCGTTCCGCCCCGCCGGACTGCCGGTGGGTTCGGGCGAGGTGGAGAGCTCCTGCGGCACGGTGGCCGGACCCCTCCGGCGCGGCGGCATGTGCTGGAGCGTCGACGGCGGCGCGAACCCCATCCTGACGCGGCGCTGCTGGTGGTTGGACGGCCGCTACGACGGGTTCTTTGAGGCGCGCGCGAGACCCCCGCCGATGGCCCTCGCCGCCTGAACCGCCGTGCGCGAACAAATATGTCGTACACCCCCGCGGTTGCCGGGGGTTGCAAAACGGGCGTTAAGCCATCATCGTTCGCACTTTCGAGAGCGGAACTAATGAAGAGGGTTCATGGCTAGCGACCGCGGGGGCGACTCCAACCTCCTGCACTGCTCGTTCTGCACCAAGGCGCAGCACGAGGTGCGGAAGATCATCGCCGGCAATGGCGTACACATCTGCGACGAGTGCGTGGAGCTGTGCAACGACATCATCAGCGACGAGCAGCCGGGGACGGAGAGCAAGGATGGCGACAAACTGCCGGTGCCGCACGAGATCAAGGCCATCCTCGACGAGTACGTGATCCACCAGGAACACGCCAAGAAGGTGCTGTCGGTGGCCGTCTACAACCACTACAAGCGGCTGAACTACAAGGGCAAGAAAGACGAGGTCGAACTCTCGAAATCCAACATCCTGCTGATCGGGCCGACCGGCTGCGGCAAGACGCTGCTCGCGGAAACGCTGGCGCGGTTGCTCGACGTGCCGTTCACCATCGCGGACGCCACGACGCTCACCGAAGCGGGGTACGTGGGCGAGGACGTCGAGAACATCATCCAGAAGCTCCTGCAGAAATGCGACTACGAGGTGGAGCGTGCGCAAGTGGGCATCGTCTACATTGACGAGATCGACAAGATTTCGCGCAAATCCGACAATCCCTCCATCACCCGCGACGTGTCCGGCGAGGGCGTGCAGCAGGCGCTGCTCAAGCTCATCGAGGGCACCATCGCGTCGGTGCCGCCGCAAGGCGGGCGCAAACACCCGCAGCAGGAGTTCCTGCAAGTGGACACCTCGAACATCCTGTTCATCTGCGGCGGCGCCTTTTCCGGTCTTGACAAGGTGATCATCGACCGTTCCGACAAGACCGGCATGGGATTCCTCGCCGACGCCGGCGTTGCCCGCAAGGACCCGGACACCATCGGCGAGACCTTGCGGCAAGTGGAGCCGGAGGACTTGATCAAGTACGGCCTCATCCCGGAGTTCGTCGGGCGTCTGCCGGTGGTGGCCACCTTGGAGGAGTTGGACATCAAGTCCCTCGTGCGCATCCTCAAGGAGCCCAAGAACTCGCTCGTCCGGCAGTACACGAAACTCTTCGAGATGGAAGACGTGGACGTGGACTTCCGCGACGACGCCCTTTGGGCGGTGGCCAAGAAGGCGATGGAGCGCAAGACCGGCGCGCGCGGTCTGCGCTCGATTCTCGAGTCGGTGCTGCTCGAAACCATGTACGACCTGCCGTCGTCCGAATCCGTGGCCAAGGTGGTGGTGGACGAGAGCGTCATCAGCGGCGACAACGAGCCCATGCTGATGTACGAACGCGCCGCCCAGACGGCCAAGACCGCCAGCGGCGGCTGATCAGAGCGTTTGCCCGCGATTGGCGCCGCACGGATGAGGTGCCGCACATGGCCTCGGTAGCAAACACGGACGAAACGCTGCCCGGCGTCGCGGTTCTGCCGCTGCGCGATCTCGTGGTCTATCCGCACGGCATCCATCCGCTGTTCATCGGCACGAAGCGCTCGATCCACGCCGTCGAGGCGGCCACCGCCGGCGACAAGAGCATTTTCCTCGTCGCCAAACGCGACGGCGACGTGGCGGATCCCGGTGCCGCGGACATTTTCGACGTGGGCACGATCGCCACCGTGCTGCAGTTCGTGGCGCTGCCGGACGGCAAAGTGAAAGTGCTGGTCGAAGGCGGTCAGCGGGGGACCGTCCTGCGTGTGGAAGAGGGCGGTCAGCACCTCGTCGCGGACGTTGCGCCCGTGCGCGAGGAGCAAGCGTCGCCAACGCTCGCGGCCGCGGTGACGCGCTCCGTCCTTGGACAATTCGAGCGCTTCGCCAAGGCGGCGCGGCAAGTGCCGGACGACGTGCTCGCCTCGGTGTCCAGCATCGACGATCCGTCCCGCTTGGTGGACACCGTCGCCGCCCAGTTGCCGCTGAAACTCGAGATGCGGCAAACGGTGCTGGCCACTTTCGATCTGGAGCGGCGCGCCGAGCGCCTGCTCGGCTACCTTGACGCCGAGATAGACGCGCGGCAACTGGACAAACGCATACGCGGCCGCGTCAAGAAGCAGTTGGAGAAAAGCCAGCGCGAGTACTACCTCAACGAGCAGATGAAGGCCATCCACAAGGAGCTCGGCAACCTGTCCGACGCGCCGGACGAGTTCGACGCGCTCAAGAAGCGCATCGCCGCGGCGCGCCTGCCCAAGGAAGCGCAAGCGAAGGCGGAGGCGGAGCTGGCCAAGCTCAAGCTCATGGCGCCGATGGCGGCCGAGGCGACGGTGGTGCGGGGCTACTTGGATTGGCTGCTGTCCATTCCGTGGCGCAAGAAGCGCCGCGTCCGGCGCGATCTGCGCGCCGCGCGCCGCATCCTGGACGAGGACCACTACGGCTTGGAGGATGTCAAAGAGCGCGTCTTGGAGTATTTGGCCGTGCAAGGCCGCGTGCGCAAGCTCAAAGGCCCGGTGTTGTGCTTGGTGGGGGCGCCGGGCGTTGGCAAGACCTCCCTTGGCGAATCCATCGCCCGCGCCACCAACCGGCAGTTCGTGCGCATGGCTTTGGGCGGCGTGCGCGACGAAGCGGAGATACGCGGCCATCGGCGCACCTACATCGGCTCGCTGCCCGGCAAGGTGTTGCAGAAAATGGCCAAGGCCGGCGTGCGCAACCCGCTGTTCCTGTTCGACGAGGTGGACAAGATGGGCATGGACGTGCGCGGCGACCCCGCCTCGGCGCTCTTGGAAGTGCTCGACCCGGAGCAAAACCACGCCTTCAACGACCACTATCTGGAGGTGGACTACGACCTTTCGGACGTGTTCTTCGTCTGCACCTCCAACTCCATGGACATCCCCCCGGCGCTTCTCGACCGCATGGAGCTGATCCGCCTGGCCGGCTACACCGAAGACGAGAAGCGCAACATCGCCAAACGGTTTCTCATCCCCAAGCAGAAGCGCAACTGCGGCTTGGCGGACGCGGAGCTGCGCTTCACGGACAACGCGCTGACGCATCTCATCCGCTACTACACCAAGGAGGCCGGCGTGCGCGGCTTGGAGCGCGAAATCGCCAAGATCTGCCGCAAGGTGGTCACCGGGCAGGCGCTCCACGGCGGCGACGGGCCGAAGACGATCCGCAAGAAGGATGTCGAGGCATACAACGGCGTGCCGAAGTTCAATCACGGCACGGCGGCGCGGAAGAGCCAAGTCGGCGTCGCCGTCGGCCTCGCGTGGACGCAAACCGGCGGCGAGCTGCTCAACATCGAAGCGTTGGCGGTGGCCGGCAAAGGCCGACAGATCAAGACGGGTTCGCTGGGCGATGTCATGCAGGAGTCCATTCAAGCCGCCATCACGGTCGTGCGCAGTCGCGCCCACGCCTTGGGCATCCGCGCCGACTTCCACGAGCAACGCGACCTGCACATCCACGTGCCGGAAGGCGCGACGCCCAAGGACGGCCCGAGCGCGGGCATCGGCATGTGCGTTGCGCTGGTGAGCGTCCTCACCGGCATTCCGGTGGCCGCGGACGTGGCGATGACGGGCGAGATCACCTTGCGCGGGCAGGTGCTGCGGGTCGGCGGCTTGAAGGAGAAACTGCTGGCGGCGCATCGGGGCGGCGTGCGGCGCGTGGTCATTCCGAAGGAAAACGAACGCGACCTGCCGGAGGTGCCGGACAACGTGTTGGCGAATCTCGACATCCTGCCAGTGGAGTACGTCGACGAGGTGATAGACGCCGCTTTGGAGCGTCCCCCGCAGCCGACACAAGGCGAGCCGCTGGAAGTGGAGACAACGGCGCCGCTAGCGGAACAGTTGCCCATCAGCGCCCACTGACACAAACCCCATCGCCGGGAAGATCGGGCGCGGGTTGACGTCCGCCCTCCCCAGCCAACGCCGTCCGTCCAGCCCGCATCGACGGGAACGCGATTGCGGGTTGGTTGCGGGTATTCCACACTTGCGGGCATGGAAGTCATCCGCGGCCTGCACAACGTTCGGCCACGCCACCGGGGCTGCGTGGCCACCATCGGCACGTTCGACGGCGTTCATCACGGCCATCAGATGCTGCTCGCCCACCTGACGGCGAAGAGCGAAGAGCTCGGCGCGCCGAGCTTGCTGGTGACGTTCGAGCCGCAGCCGCGGGAGTATTTCGCGCGCGGACCGGCGCCGGCGCGCTTGACCCGGTTCCGCGAAAAGGTGCATGTGCTCGCCGCCACCGGCGTCGACCGCGTGTTGTGCATCCCGTTCAACGAGCGCACGCGAACAATCCCGGCCGACGAAGTGGTGGAGCGGTTTCTGGTTGGCATGCTCGGCGTCCGCTACCTCGTGGTCGGCGACGACTTCCGCTTCGGGCGCAGCCGCGAGGGCGACTACGCGATGCTCAAAGCCGCCGGGGATCGCTGGGGGTTCGGAGTCAGCCACATGGGCACGCTCACCTTCGACCACGAGCGGGTCAGCAGCACGCGGGTGCGCGACGCGCTCGCCGCCGGGGACTTCCCGTTGGCGGAGAAACTCCTCGGCCGCCCCTACTTTCTGATGGGCCGGGTGGTCTACGGTCGCCAGCTCGGCCGCAGCATCGGCGTGCCCACGGTGAACATTCGCCTGCAACGGCACAAGACCGCGCTGGCGGGCGTGTTCGCCGTCACCGTGGACGGTTTGGGACGCACGCGCCAAGGCGCCGCGAACATCGGCGTCCGGCCGGCTGTGGCGCCGGTCGACGCTGCCGCCGGCGCGCCCAGCGGCGCTGCGCAGCGGCCGTTGCTGGAGGTTCACATACTGGACTTCAGCGGCGACGCATACGGACGTCTGCTCACCGTCACGCCGTGGCGCAAACTGCGCGACGAGCGTTGGTTCCCGTCGTTGGAGGCCATGCGCGCCGAGATCGCGCGCGACATCGCGCGGACGCGCGCCCATTTCGCACCGGCGGCAAGCCCTCCGTGATTCCCCGGCGCGCATGGCCTTGGTACGGCCTCGCCGCGGTGGTGGTGACGGCGGACCAAGCCAGCAAGCGCGTCGCGCTGGACAATCTGGTTCCCGGGCTGTCGGTGGACGTGCTGCCTTTTCTGTCGTGGACGCTCACCTGCAACGAGGGCGCGGCGTTCAGCTTGTTTCAAGGCTTCGGGTGGCTGTTCGCCGCGGTGGCCGTGCTGGTGTCCGCCTACCTGGCCTTCGAGATCTGGCGCTTGGCTTCGGCGCTGCCGCCGCGCCGCTTCCGCATGGAGGGAACGGCGTGCGCGCTCATCATGGCCGGCGCCCTCGGCAATCTGGTGGATCGCGTTGAGCGGGCCTGCGTGGTGGACTTCGTGCATGTTCACTACGGATGGTTCAACTATCCCATCTTCAACGTCGCCGACAGCGCCATCACCGTAGGCGCCGCGCTTTGGATCGGCTTGTTGTTGTTCCGCCGCGACAAGCCTTCGCGGCAAGGCGCGTTGTAGCCGCCGCTCGCAGCGGATCACGCCGCCTCCGGCGGTGCGTGCGCGGGACGCGCGTGTTCCGCCCCAATCAGCGTGGGCTTTTTCCTACAACGCATGCCGGCGGCGGCTGCGCAAAAGAAACCGCTATTTCCTACAAGCGGTGTGGACTTCCTCTCTATCGCGACAGGGACCGCGAGTGGAACAATCGGTTCTATCGCAGCAACCAGCAGGAAAGAACAGCCGTGTACAACGAGCCGCATCCGGGGTTGTCGCTGATCGAGTTGATGGCGGCGCTGGCCATCGTCGCGATCGTCGCCGCGGTCGCGCTGCCGGTCTACGACGGGTACCGCGCCCGCACCCATCGCGCCCACGCCCAAGCCGACCTCCTGCGTTGCGCCCAAGGCATGGAGTCGCACGCAAGCGCGACGGGCGGCTACGCGCTGGCGGTGGACACCGACGGGGACGGCGTCGGCGATGCGTCCACCGGCGCGGTGTCCGCCAACATCTGTTCGCTCTCCGCGCGCCACGAGATCGTTCTCGCGCAAGCGGACGCCGGCGGATTCGTGTTGCGCGCCACGCCCCCGCCGCAAGCAGGGCGCCTTTCCCAAGACGGCCGCTTGGAAACGGACGCCTTGGGGGGCCGCCGCTGGGATCGCAACAACGATGGCGACTTCGACGACGCCGACGAGCGGAGTTGGCGACCGTGAACTCGCGGCGCAATGCCGGCGCGGGCGGCGCGTCCCTGATCGAGGTGCTGGTCGCCTTGCTGGTGGTGGCGACAGGTGCGCTCGGCCTCGCGGGACTGCAGATCGGCAACGCCCAAAACAACCGCGCGGCGCTGCACCGCAGCTTGGCGACTTTGTTCGCCAGCGACATGCTGGAGCGGATCCGCGCCAACCCGAGCGGCCGCTATCAGTCCATTGGCGAAGGCCCTCCGGGCACCTTTGCGGACTGCGCGGCCAAAGCGTGTGCGCCGGCCGAGCTCGCGGCTTTCGATGTTGCGGTTTGGAAGTGTTCTCTTGGCAAGTGGAACGAGGAGGCGACATGTGCGACAGCGCGCGCCAGCGCTTTGCTGCCGCCCCTCGAACGGCAGCGCGGCTTGCCCGCCGGCGATGGCACGGTGGCAGTGCAAGGCGGGTTCGTCACCGTCACCGTGTTGTGGCGGGGGGCGCGTGCGGGAAGGGTCGTGGTTGGGGGTCGGCCGTGAGCGCGCCGCGCCGGACGCCGGCGCGCAAAAACGCGCGGCGTTGCGGAGCAGCGGGCGAGCGGACGTCCGAGCGCGCGGAAAACCACCCCGCCCGCCGCCAATGCGCGCCGGGCGAAGCAGGGGCGAAGGCGAGTTCGGAGGCCGAGGGCGAGCCGCAACCGCGGCGGGGACCCCTGGCCGCGACGCCGCGGCGGCGTTGGCCCGACCCGCGCCACGCCGATGACGGCGCAAGGGAACCGCGGCACCGCCACGCCGGCGAACGCCGCTGGCGCCCGCCACGCGGTCGACGTGGTTTTTCGTTGCTGGAACTGCTCATCGCCGCCACGTTGGGGGCGGTGCTCACCGTCGCCATCACCGCGCTCTTCACCAGCGCCGGCCGCGCCAACGCGGAGCATGTCGGCCATGCCCGGCTGCAGGAGTCGGCGCGCCACGCGCTGGGTTTTCTTGGCCGTTCGATTCGCGGCGCGGGTTACTTGGGCTGTGGCGGCGGCGCGCCGAGCAACGGCTTGCGCGGCGAGTGGAGACGGCTGCCGGAATGCAACCTCGCAACGCCGGTGCAGGGCTTCAACGGCTTGGCTGGAAGCGCCGCTTGGCGCCCGGACTTGACTGCGCTCCCGCTGCGCCGGGGCTCCGGCATGCCGACATTTCGGCGCGGCGGCATCGACCCCGCCCGCTTGCGGCCCGGCAGCGACATCCTGGTGCTGCGGCGGCTGGCGACCCCTCTGCATCCACTGCTTCAGCCCGCGAGCGCCGAGAGCGATCCGCTGGTGGTCGCCGACGAGCGCTCGGCCCTGCGCAAGAACCGCTTCGCCGTGCTCGCGCGCTGCGGCGCGGCGGGCCTGTTTCGCCTGACCTCGGTGGCGCGGCGCGGCGGCGCGGCCACCCTCCGGCGAGCTGTTGGTTCGGGAACGTTCGGGAACCGCTCGGCCAGTGGTTTGTTCGGCGGCGCGCCGTTCGGCGACGGGCACGGCCCCGGCGCCGCCGCGGTGGGGTTGGTGCTCTCGGAGATCTACTTCGTGGCGCGCGGCGCCGGCGCGGGCGGCCGCGGCGAAGATGCGTGGTCGCTGTGGCGCAAGACGTCCGCTGCGCGTCCCGCCGAGTTGGTGCGTGGCATCGACGAACTGCAATTGCTGTTTGCGGTGGACGAGTCGCCGGCGGCGCGGCGGCTTGCGCCGCCCGGCGAAGCGGTTGGAGCGGTGCGCGGCGTGCATGTCGCGATCACCGCCAGCGGCGCGAACGCCGAGCGCGGTGGCCCGCCGACAAGGCGCGCATTCGCGGCGATGTTCGCCGTGCGCAACCCGTGACCGGCGCGGCGCGGGTGCGTGGGCCGCGCGGCACCCGCGGCGTCGTGCTGCTGGTGGCGCTCGCGCTCTTGACCGTGCTCACCTTGGCGGCGCTCGTGGCCGCCCAAACGACGGTGCTCGAACTCGCCATGGCGCGCAACGACGAAGACGCGCTGCGCGCCTTTCTCGCCGCCGACGGCGCGCTTGCCGAAGCCGAGGCGTGGTTGCGCGGCCACGCGCGGGACCCGGCGTCGCTGTTCACGGCGACGGGCGCCGGCGGCCTCTTCGCGGCGCCTGCCTATGGCCAGACGCCGCCGGCCCCGTGGGACTCGCCGGCCGCGACCCGGGTGGCAACCGCGCCGCCGGGGGTTGCCGAGCCGCCACGCTACTTCATCGAGTGGTTGGAGGCGCGAACGGACGTTGGCACGGCGAGCGAGCCGCTGCCGCCGGCGACAGTCGATCTGTACCGCGTCACGGCGCGGGGCGTCGGCGCGTCCCACGCGTCGGTGGTGCTGCAATGCACCTACGGGCAAACCCGCGATGGCGGCACCGGGCGGGCGCTGACCGGGCGATTGTCCTGGACGCGGATCGGCGACTGAGCCTTGTTTTTGCGCTTGTTTGCGCTAACACGAGACCGGACGTCCGTCGCCGCCCTCCACTATCCCGTCGCCGTCGCTGTCTTGCGCGAGGCGCACGCGCGCCTGCGCGTTGATGATGATCTGCCGCGCTTTCTTGGCGTCCTTGTCCGGCGGACAGAGCAGCATGTTGCCATTTTGCCAGTTCGTGAGCCCGTTCGGTTGCAGGGAGAGCGACTTGCGGTTGCGAAAAGAGCGCCAACGCAGGCGGTGGCCGCGCGGCAACGGCGGCAGCCGCCGTGCGATCTCCTCGCCGCCGTCGAGACGGCCGTTGCCGTTGTTGTCGAGAAAAATCAGTGCGCCTTCGTGCCAACTGTCGCGCCTCCCGCAGCCGTTTCCCGCGCCGGGGCACAATGTGGCCGTGGCGCCGCGCGTGATCGCCAAATGCCGGGCGTAGCGAATCGCGCCAACCATCTGCACCATCGCGGCGTCCGCCTGCCCCCGCCCCACCAAGGCGGACATTCCTGGCGCGCCGACGCCGACCAGCACCGCGGCCACGGCGAGAGCGGTGAGCATCTCGGTCAAGGACGCTCCGAGCGACGCCGATTTCCACATGCTTCGTTCCTCAACAACGTCGCAACACCGGGCTCCTTGAGCCGCATTCAAGGCAAGTTTGCGACAGGCCCCGCAGGGCGCGGGCGACTTCAGAATCGACACCATGCCAACCGCGCGGCCTCGACGCTAGCGGTTTTGGCGGAAACTCTTGTGCGAGATCGCCGTCTCGTGGATTGGCTGGCGGGCCGGACTGGGAACATTCACGGCGCAGACGTCTTGCGCGGCGTTGGTTCACAGGCGGGCGGGTTTGCAGCGTGCCGGTTGCTACAATGAACGCCTCTCCGTTGCCGCTGCAAGTGCTGCAAGTGATGATCGACGAAGTGCGGGCGCGGCTCGCGGCTGCTTTCGAGAACGCCCGGATCGCCGTGGCGGCCGAGGGCAACCGCGTCGAGGTGCGGGTGGTGAGCGAGGCCTTCGCCGGCATGAGCCGCGTCAAGCGGCAACAAGCCGTGTACGCCGCGATCGGCGAGCTCATCGCCTCCGGCGCCATCCACGCGGTGACCATCAAGGCATCCACCCCGGACGAGGAGCCCTCGGCCGGGGCCCCTCGCGCGAAAGAACCCTGAACCGCCCGCCTGCGCACCCCGGCCTGTCGCTGCGCCGTTTGGACGCCGCAAGCGGGGACTTTGAACGCGAATTGGACGCGCTCTTGGCGCGACGGTCGCAGACGTCCGAACAGGCGGAGCGCGTCGCGGCGGAGGTGATCGCCGACGTTCGCGCCAACGGCGACGAAGCGCTAGTGCGTCTGTCGCGTCGCCACGACGGCCTTGCGGTTGCCGACGCGGCGGCGTTGGAGCTTCCCCTTGACGCGCTCGATGCGGCTTGGCGCGCCTTGCCAAGCGCGGATCGGACCGCTCTGGACGTGGCGGCGACGCGCATACGCCGCTACCACGAGCGGCAGCCCACCGGCGCGTTCGAATACACGGACGAGTTCGGCAATCGCCTTGGGCAGCGCGTGACGCCGTTGCGCCGCGTGGGCGTCTACGTGCCGGGCGGCCAAGCCGCCTATCCATCCACCGCGCTGATGACGGTGGTCCCGGCGCGGGTGGCCGGCGTGGACGAGGTGATCGCCACCGTGCCGACCCCGGGGGGGAAGCGCAACCGGCATGTGCTGGCGGCGTTGCGCATCGCCGGCGTCGATCGGGTGTTCACCTTGGGCGGGGCGCAGGCGATAGCCGCGCTGGCGTACGGCACCGCCACGGTGCCGCGGGTGGACAAAGTCGTCGGCCCCGGCGGCGCGCTGGTGGCCGCGGCCAAACGCTTGGTGTTCGGGCCGGTGGGCATCGATCTCATCGCCGGGCCGAGCGAGGTCGTGATCGTCGCCGACGGCACGGCGCCGCCGCGCTGGCTGGCGCTGGACCTGTTCGCCCAGGCGGAACACGACGTGGACGCCCAAGCGGTGCTGGTCTGCCCGGACGCCGACCATGTGGACGCGGTGTGCGCGGAGATGCGCAACGCTCTGCCGGAGATGCCGCGGCGCGACATCATCCGTCGTTCCTTGGCCGCCCAGGGCGCGTTGATCACGGTGCGCGACTTGGCGCAGGCATGCGAGGTGGCCAATCGCTTCGCGCCGGAACACTTGGAACTCGCCGTGCGCGACGCCGATCGGTGGCTGCCCGCCATCCGCCACGCGGGGGCGGTGTTCGTGGGCGCGTGGGCCGCCGAAGTGCTCGGCGACTACAGCGCCGGCCCAAGCCATGTGCTGCCCACCTTCGGCACGGCGCGCCACGCCTCGCCGCTGTCGGTGGTGGACTTCCAAACCCGCACCTCCATTGTGCGTTGCGAGCCATCGTCCGCGGCCCCGCTCGCCCGCGTCGCCGCCCAAATCGCCGCCGCGGAGGGGCTGACCGCGCACGCGGCGGCCGCCGCCGCGCGGACGTGAACCGCAAGCGGCGGACAGCCGGGCCTTCGAGTGGGCATTCGACCTTCACAAATGCGCCAAGTTTGCGTAGCAAACTCCAGACGCCCCGCAGGGCGCACACTCGTTGAGAGGCGCAGACCTTCACAAATCAAGGAGTCCCACCAGGCTCCCGTTGAAGGCGCGAGTGGGCCGGAGCTAGCCGGGCTGGTGGCGGGCTTGAGCGCTCTCGCGTTCCTTCTTCCATCGCCGATACCGCCAAGGAAGCCAAGGTGCCTCAGGGCCATCAACGACTAGGCCCACAACTGCGAACCCGAGAACAACCAAGGTGCCAACAATCACGTCCGCAAAGCTAGCGTGTTCGCCGCGCAAGACACCCACCAACAGGTACCCCCCCCCCCCCACACACATGGCCATCACCACCGTCGCAACCTTGGTCCAAAACAACAGCAGCGTCTTTGCCTTCACTTCACTCCTCCTAAGCCGACCCGACACAAAGCCGGCGAACGGCGCGGTTTATCCTCCAAACTCTGGGCAAACATCCATGATGTCAGCAATCACGCCCGATGCCGCACCACACACTATGGCACCGCCAACACCGCCACCCACTGCCCAGCATGTGAGACCCGCAATCCCACCTACGGCGGCGGCGCAGGAGGCAGGCACAATGTAGTACATGAAGACTTGGTTGACATCACACATCTCTTGCGATTCGCAAAACCACCCTCTGTTGAATGCTGTTTTGGCCTCGCAACCGGTCAAGCATATGGGCTTGGGCCCTAGCGGAATGCAGGTGTAAATGTAGTCCCTCTTGCCGGGGCCAACCCACCTTGCGCTCGCGTAATGCGTGCGGGGATGGCCGCGCGTACATTCGAACGGAGAACTCGCCTGAAAAGGCTCCACCGGCCGCTCGCACCACGCCGCTCCTCGTTCGCCGGTGCGTTTCTTCATCCCTTCAGGACAGCTACATCCGGGGCCGGCCGTGTCCGCGCTCTGGGCGGACATCGGACACTGAACGCTGCCGTAGTAGTCGTAGTTCGCCGATCCAAGCAACTGCTGCGTCTGCTGACCAGTGCCCCCGCCGCCTGCGCGGTGGTTGCTACGGTCTTCCCGCTCCTCGGTCACCACGACCTCCTCCACGTCGTCGCGACTGGCGCGTTTGTCAAGTGCTTGAGCAACTTCATCATGGTTCAACGCTCCTAGTAGGTTGTTGAGCCGCCCAACACCACAACGGTACCGAGCTTGTTCCATGATGCCGCTCAAACCTGACGCGAACCTGACGCGCCCCCCTTTTTTTGCAAGGGGTGATTTTGCACTTTAGGCGTCTCGCTCCTATAAATGCTACGATAGAGGTCTTCGGCAAGGAGGCTCGATGGTCATGGAAGACGCCGTCACGCAGTCGATACGTGGGAAGTTTCTGGTTCTGGAACGGGTTCTGGACGAGCGGGCGAAGCGGCTGTGGGCGGCGGCGGAGGCGCGGTCGCTGGGCCGGGGCGGCGTCACGGGGGTGGCGGAGGCGACGGGGATGTCGCGGAGCCGGATCCACGCGGGGCTGCGGGAGATCGATTCGGCGGGACCGGGGGGCGTTTCGTCGTCGGGGCGGCAGCGGGCGCCGGGCGCGGGCCGGAAGCGCGTCGAGGAGAAGGACGCGGGGCTGGTGGAGGCGCTGCGGCGGCTGGTCGACCCGGCGACGCGCGGGGATCCGACGGGGCCGCTGCTGTGGACGACGCTGAGCGCGGCGCGGCTGTCGGAGGCGCTGGGGAAGGAGGGCCACCCGGCGAGCGAGCGGACGGTGAACCGCCTGCTGCACGACCTGGGCTACAGCCTGCAGTCGAACCGCAAGACGGTGGAGGGCCGGCAGCACCCGGACCGCGACGCGCAGTTCCGGCACGTCAACCGCAAGGCGAAGACGTTCCAGGGCCGCGGCGAGCCGGTGGTGTCGGTGGACACGAAGAAGAAGGAGCTGGTGGGCAATTTCCGCAACGGCGGCAGGGAATGGCATCCGAAGGGGGAGCCGGAGAAGGTGCTGGTCCACGACTTCAAGGACAAGGAGCTGGGCAAGGCAATTCCGTACGGAGTCTACGACCTGGCGGCGAACAACGGCTGGGTGAGCGTGGGCGTGGACCACGACACGGCGTCCTTCGCGGCGGAGTCGGTGCGGCGCTGGTGGGAGCGGATGGGACGCCACGCGTACCCGGACGCGAAGCGCCTGCTGGTGACGGCGGACGCGGGCGGCTCGAACGGGCCGCGCAACCGGCTGTGGAAGGTGGAGCTGCAGCGCGTCGCAGACGCGACGGGGCTGGAGGTGTCGGTGTGCCACTTCCCGCCGGGCACCAGCAAGTGGAACAAGATCGAGCACCGGATGTTCTGCTGGATCACGGAGAACTGGCGCGGGCGCCCGCTGGTCAGCCGCGAGGCGGTGGTGGAGCTGATCGCCAACACGACGACGCGCGGTGGGCTGTCGATCCGGGCGGAACTGGACGAGAACGAGTACCCGACCGGCGTGAAGGTGAGCGACGAGGAACTGGCCGGCGTGCGCATCAGGCGCTCCGCGTTTCACGGCGATTGGAACTACATGGTTTCGCCAAATAAGAAAACGCTCAATTGAAGTGTTTATTTATGCGAAACACCTTATTCGGTCCCAGCCCCATGAAGCTGGCTCAAAAGGTACAGGGTGCGCACCAACCCCTACTGACGTCCCCGGCCTGTGCGCAGCAGTCCGGTGGTGGTCTCCACTACGCGCACCGCGCCGTTGCGCCGTATGCGGATCGACAGCGGCGAACCGGGTTCGCTAGTGAGAACTTCGCCGACGAACTCCTTTTGCGTGGCCACCGGTCGTCCGTTCACGGCCAAGATCTGATCGCCGAATCGCAACCCGGCGCGGTGCGCCTGCGTGCCTCTTTCCACATAGGTCACGATCGGCCCGCCGGCCGCGCCGGGATCCGGATCCACGAACAGCGCGACGCCGAACGCCCCGTGCAGGGCTTGGCCGTGTTTGATGATTTCGTCGAGCACGCGCAGCGCCCGATCGAGCGGAATGGCGAAGCCCACGCCCTCCGAGCCGCCGCTGCGGCTGTACAGCAGCGTGTTGATGCCGAGCAGGCGGCCGACGGGGTCCACCAAGGCACCGCCGCTGTTGCCCGGGTTCACCGCGGCGTCGGTTTGCAGAAAGTCGTAAGGCGCCTCGCCCAGGCCGCGGCCGGTTGCGCTGATGATGCCCTGGGACACGGCTTGACCGACGCCGAAGGGGTTGCCGATGGCGAGCACGACATCGCCCACGCGCGCGTTGTCGGCCGATGCGTATTCCATGGTCGGATAGCCGTTGCCGTCCACCTTGACCACGGCCAAATCCGTGATCGGATCCGTGCCCACGATAGCGGCGCGCGCTTCGGCGCCGTCGTGGAACGCCACCACGATGTCTTCGCCGGCCGCGATCACATGGTGGTTGGTGAGCACATAGCCGTCTTCGCGCATGATCACGCCGGAACCCAACGCGCCGCGCATGTGGCGGTTGTAGCGCTCCAGCCGCTGGCAATAGTTGCGAAACGCCGGCAGATCGCACAGCGGGTTGCGCGGGCGTTGCGAAAAGAGATTGACCACCGCCGGCGCGGCGCGCGCCACCGCGTCCGCGTAGCTGGTCTGTTGCGCGGCGTTGCGCGGCCCTTGCCCGGCCGCCCACAGCGCCGCCAATCCCACCAGCGCGCCGCCGCCGGCGGGCAGCGCGACGTAGCGAACCAAGCGTCCAAGCGCGGCGCGACCCGGTCTGCGCGGCGAAGGTTCAAGTTCCATTTGGCGGATTATCGCCTTTCCGCAACCTCTGCGGACGGCGCTCCGCGCGTTGCCATCCGTTCGCAATGGAGGAGTGTTGGGGGACGCCGCGGTGGTTTTGTTTGCTAGGCTGCCCCTCCATGCGCTCGCGGAACCGATCCGGCGGCTTCGACCCGACCGCGGCGACACCGGAGCAACTGCATCGGCGCAATGTCGAGCGCGGCTTGATCGCCGATCCCGCCCAACTGGCCTTGGCCGAGCGATTGACGGATCTTCGAGCGCGGCTGCTGGCCGCCGATCGGCCGACGCGGGCCGGCGCCGGCGTTGCGCGGGTGCTAGGGCTGCGGCGGCGGCGCGCGCCGGTGCGCGGCCTGTACGTCTGGGGAGGCGTTGGAAGAGGGAAGACCTACCTTGTGGATCTCTTTCACGAGTCGCTCCCGTTCGCGGACAAGCGGCGAGCGCACTTCCACCGTTTCATGCGCTGGGTACACGACGAGTTGCGCGCTTTGGCCGGACGGCCCGATCCCCTGCTGCGCGTAGCCGACCGTTTCGCCCGGGAGGCGCGCGTGCTGTGCTTCGACGAATTCGCCGTGTCGGACATCGGCGACGCCATGATCCTCGGCGAGCTGCTTGGCGGCTTGTTCGCGCGCGGGGTCACGCTGGTGGCCACGTCCAACACGCCGCCGGAGCGGCTCTACGAGAACGGCTTGCAGCGCCGTCGCTTCCTGGCGGCCATCGACCTCATCCGCGCGCACACCGACACCGTGCAGGTCGCCGCGGGATCGGACTACCGGCTGCGGGTGTTGCGCCGCGACGGGGCCTACCGGCTCCTTTCCGAACCAGGCGCGGAAACGGCGTTGCGCGAGAGCTTTCGGGCGCTCTGCCACACCGGCGTTGTGGAGAACCAGAGCTTGGCCGTCAACGGCCGCGCGCTGGTGGCGCGGTACTGCGCCGAAGGGGTGGCGTGGTTCGATTTCGCCGCGCTCTGCGACGGCGCGCGGGGAGGCGACGACTACATCGAATTGGCGCGGTTGTTCTCCACCGTGGTGCTGCACGGCGTGCCGGTGTTCGACCGCGGGAAGGAGGATCAGGCGCGGCGTTTCGTGGTCTTGGTGGACGAGTTCTACGACCGCAACGTGAAGCTGCTGCTCTCCGCCTGGGCGCCGCCGGGCCAGCTCTATCGGGGCACGTTGTTGACCGCCGAGTTCGCGCGCACCGCCAGTCGACTGCGGGAGATGCAAGGCGAGGCGTATTTGCACCGCACCCACCGGCCGTAGCGCCACTCGTCGCGATGGCGCGCACGGTTGGAACTTCGCCGCGCCAGCCCAACGGGCTGTGATCAAGCCTGGCGCTTCGTTGACCGGACGCAACCGCGGATCGCGGCCACGTGCGGGCGAGTCAGCCGATCACCGTGGCGGCGTCTTCGGCCACCACGGTGTGCTCGATGTAGCCGACCTTCTCGATCTCCACGCGCACCTCGTCGCCCACCTTGAGCCACCGCGGCGGATCCATCGCCGCGGCGACGCCCGAGGGCGTGCCGGTGAAGATCACGTCGCCGGGATCCAACGTGAAGGCTTGGGTCAGGTGCGCGATGTGGTCGAAACAGTCGAAGACGAGGTGGCGGGTGTTGGAGTTCTGCCGCACTTCGTCGTTGACCACCGTGCGGATGCCGAGATTGTGCGGGTCCTCCACCTCGTCGGCGGTGACGATCCACGGGCCGAACGGCGCGTGGGTGTCGAACGACTTGCCGATCTGCATGGTGCGCGCCGCCGCTTGCCAGTCGCGCACGCTCACGTCGTTGCCGCAGCAGTAGCCGGCGATCACCTCGTGGGCGCGCTCTTTCGGCACGTGCTTGGCGCGCTTGCCGATCACGAACGCCAGCTCGCCTTCGTAGTCGAGCGCAGCGGACACCGCCGGCTTGTTGATGGCACCGTAGGGCCGGTTGGCGGCGTTGCGCTGCTTGTTGAACCACGTCTGCACCTTGGGCGCTTGGGCGCCGGTTTCCGCCACGTGATCGGCGTAGTTGAGGGCGATGGCGAGGATCTTGCCCGGCCGCGGCACCGGCGCCTGCAAGGTCACGTCGGCGACGGGAAACGCGACTTCCGGGTTCGTCTGCGCCTCGCGCGCCGCCGCCATCGCCTCGTCGCCGGCGGCGAGAAAGGCGATCATGTCCTCCGGCAGGCCCGGCGACACCGCCGGCAGATCGATGACCAGTTCGCCAACCACCACGCCGATGCGCGTGCGCTGGCCGTGGGTGAACGTGCAGAGCTTCATGGGTTCTCCAAAGTCGCGGGCCGCTGCGGGCAAGCTCCGGCGTGTGCTACGAGGTCTCCCGCGCTTTCAGCCAAGTCGCCAAGTGGCCGGCCATTTCCTCGAACGCGGTGTCCGGGCGGGTGCGCGTGCGCTTGAGCACCTTGTAGCCGTGGTCGGCGGTTTCGAGCCGGTGCAGCGTGGCGCCCAGCCGCGCCGCCACGTCTTCCAGGAGCGGCGCTTCGGCCATGCCGTCGCGGCTGCCCGAAAGAAACAGCATCGGCGCGCGAATGGCGTCCAAGTGTTCCGCCCGTTTGACGGCGGGTTTGCGCGGCATGTGCAGGGGGAACGAGCAGAACACCAAGCCGTCCACCGCCAGATCGTGATCGACCACCGCGTGCGAAGCCATGCGCCCGCCGAAACTGTGCCCGCCGATCAAATGCGGCCCGTCGGCCACGCCCTTCGCGCACGCCAGAGCGGCGGCCGTGGTTGCGGTGGACACCGCTTGCGCGTCCACGCGGGAGCGTCCCGCCTCCATGTACGGAAAGTTGTAGCGCAAGGTTGCGACGCCGATGTTGGCGAAGGCTTCGGCGATGGCCTCCATGCTGGCGTGGCGCATGCCGGCCCCGGCGCCGTGGCCGAACACGAGGGTGGCGCGATGCGCGCCGTCGGCCGGCCGCAACAGCGCGCCCACTTCGCGATCGCCCACCGCGATGCGCAGCTCGCGCGCCGTGTCGGGCGCGTGCCTGCCGCAAACTTGGCTCAATTGCGAAAGCCCTCGCTTCTCAAGCAAGCTAGCCGGGCAAGTCCGCGACCGACTCGATCGCCTTGCCCACCAAGCCGTACTCGATGGCCTCCTCGACGCTCATCCAATGGTCGCGATCGGTGTCCTTCGCCACCCGCTTGAGCGGCTGCCCGGTTTGCGCGGCGATGATCTTGTTGATGCGCTCGCGGGTCTTGACGATTTCGCGGGCGTGTATTTCGATGTCCGCGGCGTCGCCGCCGAAGCCGCCGGCGGGTTGGTGGATGAGAAAGCGCGTGTTCGGCAGCGCGAAGCGGTGTTCGCGCTCGGCGGCGAGGTAGATGTGGGTGGCGATGCTGCCCACCCAGCCGGTGCCGACCACCCGCACCACCGGCTTGACGAAACGGATGAGGTCGAAAATCGTGTCCCCGGATTCGACATGGCCGCCCGGCGAGCCCAGGAAGAGCGTGACGGGATCGTCGCTCTCGAACGACAGCGCCAAGAGCTTTTCCGCCGTCCGCCGCGCCACCGCCTTGTCGATCTCGCCGAAGATGGTGAGCGTGCGGTTCTTCAGCAGGGTGTTCTCGAGAAACGCGAACTGCCCGGCGGCCGCGGCGGCCTCCTTTGCGCCATCCGGCGCCCCATGCTGTTGCCGCGCCGGCGCGGACGCCGCCGGCCGCAAGGAGTGGCCCATGCCGACCTCATCGAAAGAAGCTGTGGAAAGTGGGGCATCTTAACCCAAGGCCACGTCTCCGCCGCCGGGGTGAAAATTGGCCGGCGTTAGCCGCGTGTAGAAGCCCGTTTGGGTCCGCGGAGTGAAGATCACCCTCATCTCGCAGCCGCCGGAGCCCCAACAGCGAATCCGGGGAGCACTCGCCCAGCAAAACGCGTCGCCGCTGTGATAGGGTTGCGCTGGTAGGAACGTTCGCCTCCACCGTAGCGCAGCAGACGAGCAGATCGCCGGCAACAGTGTACCGTGAAGAGTCCAAGAACCTCTGCCGCTTCCCTCGCGTCCACGCAAGCCACCGCCTTGGGTTCGGTGGGCGACGGCGTGACGTTGTTCCGTCAGACGCCCGAAGAACTCACGTTGGAGGAACGGAACGCCGGCCTCTACGCCGACGGCAAGCCATCCACGCGCGCCGCGGACGTGAGCGCCACCACACCGCTCCAAAACATTTCCTTGAACTGGACGGAAAAGCAACTTCCCGAACGAGAGCGGACCAAACACGTTCACCGCCTTCACCCCTATCTGGGCAAGTACGTCCCCCAATTGGCGGAGGTGTTTCTTCGCAAGTTCCTGGTGGTTGGCCAAACGGTGCTCGATCCGTTCTGCGGGTCGGGGACGACGTTGGTGCAGGCGAACGAACTGGGGATGAACAGCGTCGGCTGCGACATCTCCGCCTTCAACATCCTGCTTTGCAAGGTCAAGACCGACAAATACCATCTTCCAACATTGGAGAGGGAAGCAGCCGACGTCCTGCGGGAGTTGGCTAAGCTGACGAACCAACACGAAGCTCCGAACCAAGGCACCATGTTCGAGGGGAATGACACCCCCCCCTCGGCAGATATGGATGCGAGCGACTATTTGAAAACGTGGTTCGCTCCGCAAGCCTTGGCCGAGTTGATCACCTTCCGCTCGCTAATCGAAGACTGTCGATACCGGGACTTCTTTCGCGTCGTTCTGTCGCGCTCCGCGCGTTCGGCGCGTCTGACCACGCATTTCGATCTGGACTTCCCGAAAGCGCCCACAACGCAGCCGTATCAATGCTACAAACACGGCCGCGTCTGCGCGCCCACCGAGACCGCGTTCAAGTTCATTGCCCGCTACTGCGCCGATGGCGTGCGCCGCGTGGAGCGGTTCGCAGCCGTGCGAAACGACGCGAAAGTCCAGTGCGTCCACGGCGACAGCCGCTTGGTGAACCTGCCGCCGGTGGATGCCATTGTGACCAGTCCGCCCTATGTTGGCCTCATCGACTACCACGAACAACACCGGTACGCCTATGAGCTGCTCGGCCTCGCCGACAACCGCGCAAGCGAAATCGGGGCCGCCGCGAACGGTCAGAGCGCTGCCGCCAGAGACGCCTATTGCCGCGACATGACCAGCGTGTTCCGCAACGTGGTGTCGAAACTGCGGCGCGGCGGGGCTCTCGTGGTGGTGGCTGCGGATCGCCACGCTCTTTATCCGCGCATCTTAGGAGATCTCGGCCTGGTGGAGCGGCATGTGATGGAGCGGCATGTGAACCGTCGCACCGGGCGACGCGGCAGCCGCTTCTACGAGTCCATCTTCATCTATACGAAGCGGTAGCGCCGGACTCGGCTGAGCGGCCCGAGCGACACGACGGTGTTGCGAATTCGCACAAAGATGTACGCTAGGCCGGTATTGGCCAAGGGCGGCTTGGGTGCCGCGCAAGGTCCTGACGCGGAGCGGACGTGGAACCGCATCTCAGGAAGGAAGTCGTCGATACCATCACGACGGCCATGGACGCTGTCATGGACAAAGTGTTGCGCCAAGATCCGTTCGACATGACGCAGCGGCAACGAGAGTCTCCGCTGCATGCGGCCTTGATGCCTGAAGACATCTTCAAGGGATCCCATTTCGAACGCCGTTTCGTGACACCGTTCGGTAAAGTCTGGGAGAAACTCGCCGAAGCGGTCGGCAGGAGTTCGTTCGGTTTCGCTGCCAGGGAACACATGGTCGTTGGTCGTGTTCGGCAGCAATCCTTGGATCGCATCAGGGAGACGCTGGACCGGCTTGAGCACAACACGCTGGACGGCAACCGTGTGCAGCCGAACTGGGACGCGGAACTGAAGTACGTCCGAGCGGGCGGGGGGCCGTGGCAGGACGTGAGCGTCAACTGCGACGTGTATGTTGCGCGGGCGGCTGGCAAGCCGGGATTGGCGTTTGAGCTCAAGGCCGCCAAGCCCAACAGCGATCAAACCAAGGTGAGCAAGGAGAAGCTCCTCAAGCTGCATTGCATGGAGCCGAGGCGGGTGAAGGACGCCTACTACGCGCTGCCGTACAGTCCGTACGGTAGCCGGGAGCGCTACGATTGGTGGGCCGCGCAGCGGTGGTTCAACATGCGCGAGGATCGTTGCGTTCTCATTGGCCATGAGCTTTGGGACAAGCTTGGCGGCAAAGGCACCTACCAATCCATCATTGAAGTCGCCGAGAGCGTGGGAAAACGCTACAAGCGCAGAATCTACGAGGAATACCTCGGCCGGCCGCCGTCGAGCCGACCGGGGTAGCCCGCGCTGGCCCTCAACCGCAGTCGCCGCTCATAGCCGCTGGCGAGTCGAGGCGATCACCGGGGTGTGTGGGGCGGCATCGTCCAATCCAAGAGCGGGGGTGGTCGCACCACGAGCGTCTCGTCAGGGCGTGTTGCCGAGAAGCGCGAACTGCGTGGCTGGCGTGGCGGCCTCCTTGCGCCATCCGGCACCCTATGCTGTTACGCTAGGCGCACACTTGGATGCCTAGGGGGAGCGCCATGCCCATGAACGTCAAGCCGGTGCCGACGTTGAACGCCGAAGTCAACGAGGTGCGGCTCAACACCGCCGAGATCGTCAACAACGACATTCTGCCCAACGAGGGCAAGCTCTGGGCGCACCGCACCGACGGTGGACGCCCGAGCCGCGAACAAATGCAGGAAGCGCACGAGTTGCGCGTGCAGGTGCAAGGCAAAGTCAAGAAAGCCAAGCTGTGGGCGCCGCACCTGCCGCCGGAGTTCGGCGGCATGGGGCTTTCCTTCATGCAACACGCCTACATGAACGAAGTGCTCGCCTACAGCCCCGGCGCGGCGTCGCTGTTCGGCGTGGTGGCGCCGAACTCCGGCAACCAGAAGATCCTGCTCAAGTACGGCAGTCCGGAGCAGCACGAGAAGTGGTTGATTCCGCTCACCGAAGGGCGCATGCAGTCCGGCTTCTCCATGACCGAGCCGCACAACGCCGGTTCGGACCCGCGCTCCATCCAAACCCGCGCCGAACTCGACGGCGACGAGTGGGTCATCAACGGCCACAAGTGGTTCACGTCGAACGGCCACGCGGCGGACTTCTTCATCGTCATGTGCCGCACCGCGGATCCCGACGACCCCGGCGGCGTCAACGACAAGATGACGCAGATCATCGTGCCGAAGAACACCCCGGGCGTGCACATCGTGCGCGGCGTGCCGGTGTGGGGCAAGGCGTCGAGCCACTGCGAGATCAAATACGAGAACGTGCGGGTGCCGAAGACCAACCAGCTCGGCGGCACCGGCAGCGGCCACCGCGCCGCGCAGGATCGCCTGGGCGCCGGGCGCGTCTACCACTGCATGAACTCGGTGGGCGCCATGTGGCGCTGCTTCGACCTGATGGTGGATCGCATCATGAACCGCGAAGTCCACGGCGGCGAGAAGCTGGAGGACAAGCAGTTCATGCAAGGCTTCATCGCGGACTCCTACATGGACATCCAAGCTTCGCGGCTGATGGTGGTGGATTGCGCGCGCAAGATGGAGGAGGGGGCGGACGCCCGCACGGACATCTCGTCCATCAAGATCTTCGTGCCGAACGCCTACCACCGGGTGGTGGACCGCGCCATCCAAGTGTACGGGGCGGCCGGCGTCTCCGGCGACTACCCCTTTGCGAGCATGTACGAAGGCGCGCGCACGCTGCGCATCGCCGATGGCCCGGACGAGGTACACAAGATCCTCATCGCTAAGAACGTGCTCGGCCGCTACCACGCCGGCGAAACGTGGGACTTCGGCAACTGACCATGACCGAGAGCGCGCGAACCCAGGACATCGTGGCCGCGATCGCGTCCGCCATCCGCGCCGGGCGAACGTTGCCGAAGATGCCGGCGGACCTTGGCTTGGCGGACGCCTACGCCATGCAGCAACAGGTGGTCGCCGCGGTGTCCGGCGGCGCGGTGAGCGGTCTGAAGGCCGGCATGACGGCGCCCGCCGGTCAGCGCGCGTTCGGCCTGACGCATCCGCTGATCGGCAGCCTGTACGAACACGGCCGCCGCGCGCCGGGGGTTTCCTTCGCCAGCCAGCCCGGCGTCAGCTTGGAGTGCGAGATCGGCGTTGTGGTGGATGACGACGGTGCTCCACAGACCGCCGGGCCGGTCGTTGAAGTGCCGCGCATGGCGTTCGCGGACGACGCCGATCGCAACGGTGCCAACCTGGTCGCCTGCAACATCGCCGCGGATCGCTACATCGTCGGCGTGCAGCGGCCGCTGCGCGACTCCTACGGCGATGTCCACATCCGCCTCACCCGCGACGGCGACGAGGTGTGCTCGGCGCCGGCGTCGGACGCGCTCGGCGGTCCGCAGGCGGCGCTCGCGTGGATGTTGAACGAAGCGCGGGCGCGGGGCTTGGCGCTGCGCGATGGCATGTTGCTGATCACGGGCGCCTGCGGCGGCATTCATCCAGCGGCGCCGGGCAGCTATCTGGCGGACTACGGCGATCTCGGGCGCATCGCGTTCACCGTCACCTAAGGCGGCGCGCGCGTTCTTCGACCCCGTGCCGCCCGCCCCGCCTGCTCCACCCGCCCCGCCCGCCTGCTTCTATTGGTACGACCTCGAAACCACCGGCACGCACCCGCCGAGCGACCGCATCATGCAGTTCGCGGCGCAGCGCACGGACGCGAACCTGTGCCCGCTCGGCCAACTCACATGCGCCGACATTCGCCTAGCGCCGGACGTGTTGCCGAGCCCGGGTGCCTGTCTGGTGACGGGCATCACGCCGCAAAGGGTTTCCGGCGGCGAGGACGAGTGGCAGGCGCTCGCCCGAATCGAGCGCGAAATGCTGCATGCCGGCACTTGCGTCGCCGGCTACAACAATCTGCGCTTCGACGACGAGTTTCTGCGCCACGGCTTCTACCGCAACCTCATCGACCCCTACGCTTGGGCGTGGCGCGAAGGCAACTCGCGTTGGGACCTCATCGATCTCGTCCGCGCCGCCCACGCGTTGCGCCCCGAGGGCGTGCGCTGGCCCCGGGGCGACGCCGGCGTGGTGTCGTTCAAGCTTGCTGATCTCGCCGCCGAAAACGACATCGCGCACCAAGAGCCGCATACCGCGGCGGCGGACGTCGCGGCCACCATCGGCCTCGCCCAACTGGTGAAGAGCGCGCAGCCGAAGCTGTGGGACTACGCGTTGCGCAACCGCTCGCGGGCCGCCGCGCGGCAGTTGCTGCTGCCGCTGGCGAAAAAGGTGTGCGTACACGCCTCGCCGCGTTACGCCAACGAGCGCCACTGCGCCGCGCCGGTGGTTGCCGTCGCCCGCCACCCGGAAATCGAAACGCGCTTGATCGTCGCCGACTTGTCCCGCGACATCGCGCCGTTGATCGAGGAGGACGCCGCCACGTTGCGGGCGCGCCTGTTCGTTTCCGAAGACGAACGCGAGGGCGAGCGCCCACCGCTGAAAGCCGTGCTGCTCAACCGCTGCCCGTTCCTCGCGCCGATCCGCGCCGTGCGCGAGCAGGACGCCGCGCGGCTGGGGTGGAACTTGGACGTGGTGGAGCGACGGCGTCAAACGCTTGCCGGCGCGGAGGGCCTGGCGTCGAAGATCGCCGAGGTCTATCGCGCGGAAGGCGACCGGGCGCCGGCCGCGGACGCCGAGCTCGCGCTCTACGACGGCTTCTTGGACGATGCCGATCGGCGCGCCGCGGAACAGTTGCGCCAAGCGATCGCCGTCAAAGCCGCGTGGCCGGATTTCGCCCCGCACGACGAACGGCTGCGGGTGCTCGGCGCGCGCCTGAAAGCGCGACTGCGCGGCGACGAGTTGGACGCCTCGGAGCGCGAGAGTTGGCGGTGCCATGTGCGCCGCTGCTTGGACGACGGCTTCGGAGAGCGGCCGTCGCTTGCGGTATTCCGCGCCGAGATCGCCGACTTGCGCGCTGGCGAGACGTGTAAGCGCCGGCTGGCGGCGCTCGACGAACTCGCAGCCTACGCCGACCAAGCCGCAGCGGCGCGCTAAAAAAGTGGCAGCGCAAACGACCCCGGCGGTGGCGTTTCGCGGCGTCGGCAAGCGTTTCGCCGAGTGGGTGTTGCGCGGCGTCGATCTCGCGCTGCCGGCTGGCCGCACCAGCGCCCTGGTGGGGCCGAGCGGGTGCGGCAAAACCACCGCGCTGCAACTCGTCAACGGCGTCCACCGGCCCGACGAAGGGGAGGTCGCCGTGCTCGGCGCGCCGGTGCCGCAGGCCAACGTGGAAGCGTTCCGGCGCCGCATCGGCTACGCGGTGCAGGGCGCGGGCTTGTTCCCGCATTTGACGGTGGTGGAGAACGCCTCGCTGCCGGCGCGCCTTGAGGGTTGGAGCGCCGCGGCGATGGCGGAGCGGCGGCGCGAGCTGTTCGAGTTGGCGGGGCTTGGCGCGGAGCTGGACGAGCGTTATCCGCACCAGATTTCCGGTGGCCAGCAGCAGCGCGTGAGCCTGTGCCGGGCGCTGATGCTGCGCCCGCGCATGCTGCTGCTCGACGAACCGTTCTCCGCAATCGATCCGATCACGAGGATGGACCTCTACCGGCAATTCGAACAGCTGCGCGACCACGAGCGCGTCACCACCGTGCTGGTCACCCACGACATGCGCGAAGCCCTGCGGCTTGCCGACCACTTGGTGGTGATGGGCACCGGCGGCGTCGTGCAAGCGGGCGCGCCGGACGATGTGCGGGCGGCGCCGGCGACGGCGTTCGTGCGCGCCCTGCTGGCGTCGGCGGCGTGAGGGGCGGGGCATGGCTTGTCGTCGCCGCCCTCGGCTGCGGGGCCGCTGGCGCGGCCGCCGCCGCCGCCGATCCCATCGTGGTGGGCAGCAAGAACTTCCGCGAATCCTACATTCTGGGCGAGGCGCTGGCGCGGTTGTTGCGCGGCGCCGGCTTCGACGCCCGCCACACGCAGGGGCTTGGCGGCACCAAAGTCTGCTACGACGCGCTGGTGGCTGGTGAGATCGACGTGTACGTCGAGTACACCGGCACCATCGCCGAAGGCATCAAGAACATCGACAACCCCACTTGGGCGCGGCTGACGGTGGCGTTGGCGCCGGACGAGGTGGAAATACTGCCGTCCTTCGGCTTCAACAACACCTACGCGCTGGCGGTATCCAACGCGGTGGCGGCGGCGCGAGGTCTGGCCAAGATTTCGGATTTGGCGGATCATCCCGATCTGCGGTTCGCGGTCTCCCACGAGTTCCTCGACCGCGGCGACGGATGGCCCGGGTTGCAAGCGCTGTACGGTCTGCCGCAGTCGCCGGACGGCATCGAACACTCCCTCGCCTACCGCGCCATCGCGGACGGCGCGATCGACGGCACGGACGCCTACTCCACGGATGGCGAGCTGCTGCGCTATCCGCTCACGGTGCTCGAGGACGACCTCGGCTACTTCCCGACCTATTTGGCGATTCCCTTGGTGCGGGCCGACCTGCCGCCGGCGGTGCGCACGGTGCTGATGCGCGTGGCGGCGACCTTGGACGACGAGCGGATGCGCGCCATGAACGCCGATGCGCCGGACGACGCCGCGGTGGCGCGCGTGGCGCAAGACTATGTCGCGCGCATCCGCGGCGCGAACGGCGCCGCAGCCGCGGTCCAAGCGACGCCGCGGTTTTGGGCGCGTCTCGGCGCCAACACGACGCGGCACTTGGTGCTGGTGCTCTCGGCGCTGGCGCCGGCCACGCTCGCCGCGGTGCTGCTGGCGGTGTTCATCTTCCGCATCGCTTGGCTCGCGCGCGGCGCGGTGTATGTGGCGGGCCTGCTGCAAACCTTGCCGTCCATCGCGCTGTTGGCGCTCCTGATACCGCTGTTCGGCATCGGCGCCGCGCCGGCGGTGATCGCGCTCTTCCTGTACGCCTTGCTGCCCATTCTGCGCAACGCCGTCACGGCGCTTGGCGGCATCGACCCCACCTTGCGGCGGGTGGCGACCGCGATGGGCTTGACGCCGGCCGAGGAGCTGCGGCTGGTGTTCGTGCCGCTGGCCATGCCGGCCATCCTCGCCGGCGTGCGCACCGCGGCGGTGATCACCATCGGCACGGCCACCTTGGCGGCGTTCATCGGCGCCGGCGGCCTCGGCGACCCCATCGTGACCGGCCTGTCGCTCAACGACACCGGATTGATTCTGGAGGGTGCGATTCCGGCGGCGCTGCTGGCGGTGGCCACCGAACTCGTCTTCGAGCAGGTGGAACGGACGCTGGTGCCGGGGCATCTGCGCTTGCGCAACGTCTAACAAGAGCGGCGGTGAAACCCGAGTTGCCGGTGCTGCCCGGGCGGCGGGGCGCCTTTGGCGGCGCTTTCGTCAATTCGGCAACCGCGCTGGGCGGCCGGGCGCGCGATGCGGTGCGCGATCTCGCGCCCATCGCCTGCGTGATCGCCTTCTTCCAAATTGTCGTGCTGCGCCAACCGTTTCCGAACTTGGGCGAAATGGTGGTGGGGCTGTTGTGCGTGGTCGGCGGGCTGGCGCTTTTCGTGCAGGGGCTGGAAAGCGGACTGTTTCCGCTCGGCGAGGCCATCGCCCAGGGCTTCGCGCGCAAGGGCAGCGCGGCAGCGCTGTTCGCGTTCGCCTTCTGTTTGGGTTTCGGCACGACGGTGGCGGAGCCCGCGTTGACCGCGGTGGCCGCCGAAGCCGCGGCGGTGGCGGCGGACGCCGGCTTCATCGCCGCCACGGACGCGGCGCGCGGCGCCTACGCCCTGCACCTGCGCTTGGTGGTGGCGGCCTCGGTCGGCTTCGCCATCGTGCTCGGCGTGTTGCGCATTCTCAAAGGCTGGCCCATCCACCGCCTCATCATCGGCGGCTACCTGCTGGTCACGGTGCTGACGTTGTTCGCGCCGGCGGAGATGATCGGCATCGCCTACGACTCCGGCGGCGTGACCACCAGCACCATCACGGTGCCTTTGGTGACCGCGTTGGGCGTGGGCCTCGCCAGCGCCATCAAGGGCCGCAATCCGATGCTGGACGGCTTCGGCCTCATCGCCTTCGCCAGCTTGACGCCCATGATCTTCGTGCTCGTCTACGGCATGGTGGTGTGACGTGGACTTCCTCGCTGCGTTCGCGCGGATGGTGTGGGCAACGGTGGCGGACATCGCCCCCATCGTGGCCGTGCTGGTGGTGTTTCAAGTGGCGGTGCTGCGCCGGCGCCTGCCGAATCTGCGCCGCATCGCCGCCGGCTGCGTCTATGTGCTGCTGGGGCTGGCGCTGTTCCAGATCGGCCTCAAGGACGCCTTGTTTCCCATCGGCGAGACCATGGCGCGGCAACTCACCGACGTGGCGGCGGAAATCGCCAAGCCGGTGTGGAGCGATTACCTGGCGGTGTACGCGTTCGCCGCCGCTATCGGCTTCGCCACCACGGTGGCGGAACCGTCGCTCATCGCGGTGGCGCTGAAGGCGGAGGAGGTCTCGCGCGGGGCGGTGGGCGCGTGGGGGCTGCGCATCGCCGTGGCTTTGGGCGTGGCGATCGGCGTTGCCCTCGGCTGCCTGCGCATCGTCACCGGCACGCCGTTGCCGTGGTACATCGTGGCCGCGTATGTGGTGGTGATCGTCCAAACTTTCCGTTCGGGCCGCTCGGGGCGGGAGATGGTGCCGCTTGCCTACGACAGCGGCGGCGTCACCACTTCCACCGTCACGGTGCCGGTGCTCGCCGCCCTGGGCCTCGGGCTTGCCGCCAACGTGCCGGGGCGCAGCCCGCTCGTGGACGGCTTTGGACTCATTGCGTTCGCGAGCGTTTTCCCCATTATGTCCGTGCTTGGCTACGCCAAGCTGGCGTCTTGGCTGGGGCACCGGCGCGGGCGTGGCAAACGGAGCGATTCGGAGAACGAACCATGAAGTTGAAACTGATCGTCGCCATGGTGGGCGACGACAAGCGGGAGGTGGTCATCGACGCTGCGCGCGCCGCCGGCGCGACCGGCGCCACGATGGTCGACAGCGTGCGCGGCGAGGGTCTCGAACCGGGCAAGACGTTTCTTGGCCTCGATCTGGCGGCGGCGAGCTCCCTGCTCTTGTTCCTGGTCGCCGAGGAGCGGGCGCGGGCGATCTTGGAAAGCATCCGCGACGCCGCCGGTTTGGACGACGAGCGCGGCGCGGGCGTGGCGTTCCAGTTGGCGATAGAGGACGCGGTGGGGTTGGGAACGCAGCTGCCGGTGATTCAAGAGGAGGCGGGAGAAGCGCTATGAGCGGCAAGCGGGTTCAGGACTTGATGGCCACCGAGCTGCACACCGTCGACGGCTTGGCGACGGTTGCCGAGGCGTTGCGCTTGTTGAAGCGCGAGGGCGTGAGCTCCTTGGTGGTGGCGCGGCGCAACGCCGACGACGAAGTGGGCCTGTTGGAGGTGGGCCCCGTCGCCACCGAGGTGGTCGCCCGCAATCGCGCACCGGACCGGGTGCATGTGTACGAGGTGATGACGAAACCCGTGGTCACCGTTCCAGCGCCGATGCTGGTGCGCTACGCGGTGCGTTTGCTCGGCGACCTCGGCTTGTCGCGCGCCGTGGTGGTGAACGAAGCCCGCGACGCTGTGGGGATGGTGACGCTGCGCGATCTGGTGCTCGCCGAGGTGGGGTAGCCCCAGCCAGCGGCGTCCCGTTGTCCGGCGCCGTGGAGAGGTTCACCAGATGCTCGGTGGGGCTCTCCAAGAGGCCCACCGCAACCACAGGAAGCCGCGCACCCGCAACCGTCATTTGCCACGGCGAAGGAAGGCTTTGGGGCGGCGGCGCTATCGGTGTGCCGTGCTTTGGCCACTGCTGCGGTGCCCACAGGTGTCGCGCATCACTCCTGCGCTGGTTGCGCGTTGAGGGATGTTCTCATCGTATAGAGCGTATAGACGGCTCGTTGAGCTCATGACTCCACTTCTTGGCCTTCTGTGGAGGCTCTGGTAGCTCCAAGGACTCGTTGTTTGCGATTTGCTGGTCAATATCAGCCCGGTGCAGCTCGTAATAGTTCCAAGCACTGTCGAGATCGTGATGGCTCAAGGACGGATAGCCCTCAAGGATCGTCTCGTCGCTTCCACCTAGCTGGTGGGCGCGAATCAGCACCCAGACTGGAATCCGCGTCCGCACGACGCACGCGTCGCCGCCGCAGACGTCGGGTATGCACTCAATACCAGATATTGGCGACTTCGGCATAGGAGCATTCCATGTAGATTCCAACGTAGTTACACACCGCAGGAACACAGTAGCACGTTTTTTGTGCGACAGATTTTGGGTCTCATTGGAGACGCGGGCGGCGGGCAGCGACAGCGCGGCAGGGCGGTGGTGGCGGCATGTCAAGGTCCTCGTCTTCGGCGTTCTCCGTCTCGCGATCAAGGCGTTTAGTCCGTGGTGCCCGTTGAAACATTGGTCAAGTGGCCGCTTGGCGTCTCCAGCAGGCTCATCACGGCGATCGGCGCGTCCGAACGCACCCGCAGCCGCCACTTGCCGCTGCCACGGCCAAGACGGCCGACCAGTCCGGCCCCGCCCGCCTCAAGCTCGGCGGACGTGAACGTGCGCGCCGAACCGGCCGGCACCGTGAGCGTCACCGTCCCCGATCGGTTCCCGTGGTCGTCGATGCCGGTGACGGTCGCCATCGCCGCTTCGCCGCCGTCGTTGATCAGCCGCAGCTTGCTCACCTGCCCGGTGTTGCTGCCCGGGTTGAAGAACACCACGCGGTGGCCGCCGTCCTCGGCCACGGGCGCCAAGTCGTGCAGGCTGGTGAGGAAGCCGTCCGCCGTGCGGGCGTAGGAAAGCACGATCAGGTCCAGTTCGGACGCCACCTCGAGGCGCCAGTCGCCCGCGCCGACGCCCACCCCGCCGTCCAGCCCCTTGGCGGCGTTGCCGCCTTCCAAGTCCGCGGAGTTGAAGTGCACGGGCCGGAACGGACGCCCTCGTCGTCCACGGCCACGATCGCCACCTCGCCGGAGGAATAGGAACGGTTGATCACCCGCGCGAATCCTTGGCGCGCGCCGCCCGCCGCCGGAAACAACGGCAGCCTGTGCATCGCGCCGCCATCCGCCAGCGGCGTCGCGTTGTCTGGCGCGGTGGAGAGGTTCACCAGATGCCCGGTGGGGCTCTCCAACAGGCTCATGGCGAACCACGGGAAGCCGCGCGCCCGCAACCGCCACTTGCCGTAGCCGTCGCCAAGGCCGTGTACGCCCTCAAGCTCTTGGGCCGTGAGCGTGAGCGCATGCTGCGGCCGCACCAGCAGCGCACCCGCCATCGGGCGCCACTGGCCGCGGTCGTCGTAGCCGCCGGTCGTCCACTTCGCCGGTTCCGCCTCGGTGTTGACCACCCGCAGGATGCTGCGCTGGTTCTCGTTGCCGCCGGGGTTGAAGAAGGGAACCATCGCGTCCGCCGCCACGTCGTGCATGGCTGTGACGAAGCCGTCCTCGGTGCGGATGTAGGACAGCGCCTCCACGTCCAGCGCGGAAACCACCGAAAGCCGCCAATCCCCGGCGGTCGGCGCGCCGACGCCGCCGGAGAGCCCCTTGGCCGCGTTGCCGCGTTCCAAGTCCTCCGAGTTGAAGTGGACCGCCCGGCGGGCCCCCACGTCCAAGCGCGCCCGCCGGGCGCGAACGCCGGCGTCGTCCACCGCCTCGATGAACACGTGCCCGTCCTCGTCGCTCCGATTGACGATGCGCGCGAAGCCTTGGCGGCTGCCGCCGGCCGCGGGAAAGTACGGCACCGTCTCCCCCGCCAGCACGGTGACGCGGCGTTCGCGCAGGGTGTCCAACACGGCCAAAGCGTCGTCCGCCAGCGGGTTTCGCCGCGCGTCCACCATCAGCAACTCCTCGGCGTCCAGGAGCGGCGAGAGATCCCGCACGGCGTTGTTGCGGAAATGGAGTTCGCGCAGCGGCTTGAAGTTCAAGGGGGAGATGTCCGCAACTTCGTTGTCGCTGACATGCAGGTACCGCAAGTTACCGTGTCCAGCCAAAGGCGCGAGCGACGTGATCGCGTTGCCGCTGACATCCAACTCAAACAAGTACAAGCCCGCCAGCGAGGCGATGTCCGAATGGAGTTATCGGACAGATACAGACGCCACAAACTTGCAGGAAGCGGCGGCAGATCGCGTAGCGAGTTGCCGTCCAAGGCCAGGATGCCGAGGCTTTCCATGGCGGCAAGAGGCGCCAAGTCCTCCACCATGTTGTGCGCGAGCGTGAGCACCCGAAGGGAGCCAAGCCCCGACAGGGGCGCGATGTCCGTGATCCGGTTCCCGTCCAGGAAGAGACCCCGGAGGCCCGCTGCCGCTTCAAGGCCGGTCAAGTCCTCAATGCCGAGATTGGACGCGTCGAGACTTGCAAGAGTGGCCAAGTTTTCTCGTGGAATCCAAGATACATGAGATACGGCCAGCTCGACGGCTTGGCGAAGCCGGTCGTCAAGTATCTCCGTTAGATCCGGGAGTGCGTCGGCATCGAACCGCACTTCCACGCCTCGCTGAAGGAGCGCTGGAATGTGTTCTTCTCGGGCGGTCTCTCCAAGAGGGTTCCATCGCAGGTCGACGACGTCGCCGTCCCCCAATCCGCCGTGCGCCACAAGCGGCGACGCGTCCGAGATCTCGTTCGCGACCAAGTCGAGCACCGTCAGCGATGTCAAGCCCGACAGAGGCCCAAGCTCCGCGATGCGGTTCGCGTACAGCTCAAGCGTCGTCAGCGACGTCAGGTCGGAAAGCGGCCCAAGCTCGACGATGCAGTTTCCATGCAGCTCCAGCGTGGTCAGCGACGTTAGGCCCGACAGCGGGGAAACGTCCGCTATCTCGTTGTCGGACAGATCGAGTTCCGTCAGCGCCGTCAGGCCCGCCAGCGGCGACAGATCGGAGATTGCGTTGCGGTACAGGGAGAGCGTCGTCAGCGCCGTCATGCCCGCCAGCGGCGACACGTCGAATCTCCGACCTGTCGCCGCTGGCGGGCCGCGTTCCCTGATGGCGGGAATCGACATCGCGGCACCGCCGCTGTGGCCCGCATCCACCACAAGCGGCACGTTGCCGCGCCAATGAGTTCGCCGAGTTGTCGTCGTACAGGAAGTCGCGCGGTGACGCTGTACGACTTGACGAACACGTTCTTCGAGGGCGGCGCGGCGGCGATGCCGAAGGCGGCGCGCGGGCACTCGAAGGAGAACGCAGCGACCGTCCGCTGCTGACGCTGGGGCTGGCGCTGGACGCGAGCGGCTTCGTCCGCCGCTCGCGGGTGTTCGCCGGCAACGTCGCCGAGAGCGGCACGCTGGCGGAGATGCTGCGGTCGCTGGGCGCGCCGGACGGCGCCCTGGTGGTGATGGACCGCGGCGTGGCGACGGAGGACCGGCTGGCCTGGCTGCGGCGGGAAGGCTACCGCCACCTGGTGGTCAGCCGGGAGTCGAAGCGGACGTTCGACGCGTCCAAGGCGGTGTCCATCCGGGCGAAGTCGGGCGGCGCGGTGCGGCTGGTCCGGGAACTGTCCGAGGACGGCCTGGAGGTGCGCCTGCGCTGCCACTCCGAGGCGCGGGAGGAGAAGGAGCGCGGCATCGCCGAGCGCTTCGCCCGGCGCTTCGAGACGGCGCTGGACGACCTCTCCGCCGGGCTGTCGCGCCCGCGCGCGCAAGGAGATCGGATACGTCCGGGAACGCATCGGACGCATCAAGGAGAAGAGCCGCGGCGCGGCGCGCCTCTACGACGTCGAGGTCGCCGCCGACGAGAGCGGGGAGAAGGCCGTGGCGGTGACCTGGACCCGGCGCCCGGCCGCCGGCGCGATGGCCGACTGCCCGGGCGTGTACTGCCTGCGCAGCAGCGAGACCGCCTGGGACGAGGAGACGCTGTGGCGCGCCTACGCCACCCTGACCGATGTCGAGGCCGTGTTCCGCTCGCTGAAGTCCGAACTCGGCCTGCGCCCCGTGTACCACCGCAAGCAGGCGCGCGCCGAAGGGCACCTGTTCATCACCGTCCTCGCCTACCAGCTGGTGCAGGTGCTGCGCGCCGCGCTGCGCGGGAAGGGCGTCGACGGCAGCTGGAACACCCTGCGCAACATCCTCGACGGCCAGCAGCGCGTCACCGCGACGTTCCGCTACGCCGACGGCCGCGCCCTGCACGTGCGCAAGGCCACCCGCGCCGAACCCGCCCTGCGGAAGATCCACGACGCCCTCGGCATCGACCCCCGACCCGGAGGAACCCGCAAGACCACGATCTAGAATCCACAACGCGGCACTTTGTAGTGCCACTTGCCCGTTCAGTCAACGCAAGATGTTGATTACAGAAGTTTTTTTATAGATGGTGGTAAACTTGGGCTACCCAATATTCTGACCGCGTGGAGGGAAAACTCGGACGTACAGCCAAGGGTGATCGAGGATTTGAAGCGCACCTTCAAGTACCGACATTGGCTCGCACATGGACGCTACTGGAACCCGATGTTCCAGCTGGATTACGACGAGGTCTACACGCTTGCCGAGAGGACGTTGGACAGCTTCCCATTCGAGGAAAACGCCAACCCTGCTGTTTCATAGAGGCGTTTACCGTTTGGTTGTAGGCGTCCTATAAGGATTCGCGCTCAGTCGCCACCGGGCGCACCTGCGGCCCGGTGGGCACCCTCCTTCCCACCGCGTCGGCGCCGCGCTTGCGCCAGCCCGACCACGCCGAGCAGCGCCAAGGCCGGCAGATACACCCACTGCTTGGGCGGGCGCTCGGCCAGCGTCTCCACGTGCAGAACCTCCCAGCCGAAATCCACGCCGAACTCGCGCCGCAGGTCCTCCGCCGGCGTGCCGAACGCCAGATTGTCCACGAACACCCGCTCGCCTTCCTGCCGCAGCCCGAGGCCGACGGCCGCCAAGCGCTCGACCCCGTCGCCCTGGCGCGCGCCCAATTCCAAGCGCACGGTGGTGGTGCGGCGGTGGCCGTCAATGGTCTCGCCGGTGACGCGCAGCCGCAACGCCGCAGCGTCCGCCAACCGCCCCGCCACCTCGGCGATCGCCCCCGGCGGCGCGATGTCGTGGCGCGGATACGCCATGTCCCACCAGAATCCGGGGCGGAACAGGCTGAACGCCACCAGCAGCAGCGCGGCGCTCTCCCAAAGGCGGTTTTTCACCAGCCAGTAGCCCTGCGTGGCGGCGGCGAACATCAGCATGGCGCACACCGCGGAGGCCACCACCAGCACGAAGTCCACCACGCCGCCGATGCCGATCATGAGCAGCTGGGTGTTGAAGATGAACATGAACGGCAGCACCGCGGTGCGGATGTCGTAGACGAAGCCCTGGATGCCGGTGCGGATCGGATCCGCCTTGGAGATGGCCGCGGCGGCGAAGGCGGCGAGGCCCACCGGCGGCGTGTCGTCGGCGAGGATGCCGAAGTAGAAGACGAACATGTGAATGGCCACCAGCGGCACCACCAGGCCGTTCGCCGCGCCGAGGGCCACCACCACCGGCGCCATGAGGCTGGACACCACGATGTAGTTGGCGGTGGTGGGCAGCCCCATGCCGAGCACGATGCAGATCAGCGCCGTGAACAGCAGCGCCGGCAGCAGGTGGCCGCCGGAGATGAGCTCCACGAACTCCACCATCACCTGGCCGATGCCGGTGAGGGTGACGGTGCCCACGATCACACCGGCGGCGGCGGTGGCGACGCCGATGCCGATCATGTTGCGGGCGCCGGCGATGAGGCCGGCCACGAAGTTGCCCCAACCGCGGCGGAACTCGCCGCCCCAGGCGGGGCGCCGCCGCAGGAACGCCGCCAGCGGGCGCTCGGTGAGCACGATGAAGGCCATGCACAGGGTGGCCCAGAACGCCGCCAGCCCCGGCGAGAAGCGTTCCACCACCAGGCACCACATCAACACCGCGATCGGCAGCAGGTAGTGCAGGCCGGCCAAGGCCGTGGGGCCGAAGCGCGGCAGTTCGTCCATCTCCTGGCCCGCGGGCAGTTCCGGCACCCGCGTGGAGCAGAACAGCAAGCCGAGGTAGGCGCCCACCAGCAAGACCCCAAGCACCCACGGCGCGCCGTCGCCGAGCAGCGCCTCCAAGCCGCGCACGCCGTGGTAGACCACCGCCCCGATCACGCACAACACCAGCACCACGAACGCGAACAGCGCCAGCTTGCGCGCCAGCGTGGTGTCCACCGCGGGCGGCAGCCGCCGCATGTTGGCCTTGCACGCCTCCAAGTGGACGATGTAGACGAGCGCCATGTAGGAGATCAGCGCCGGCAGCAAGGCGTGCTTGATCACCTCGACGTAGGAGATGCCCACGTACTCGATCATCAGGAACGCCGCCGCGCCCATCACCGGCGGCGTCAACTGCCCGTTGGTGGACGAGGCCACCTCCACCGCGCCGGCTTTGGTGCCCGGAAACCCCACCTTCTTCATCAGCGGAATGGTGAACACCCCGGTGGTGGCCACGTTGGCGATGGAGGAGCCGGAGATCACGCCGGTGGCGGCGGACGCCACCACGGACGCTTTGGCCGGCCCGCCGCGCATGTGGCCGAGGCCGGCGAACGCCATGCGGATGAAGTAGTTGCCGGCGCCGGCGTGTTCCAACAGCGCCCCGAACAGCACGAACAGGAACACGAAGTCCGTGGCCACGCCCAAGGCGATGCCGAACACGCCTTCGGTGGTGAGCCACTGGTGCTGCGCCACCTTGGTGAGGCTTTGCCCCTTGTGCGCGATCACCTCCGGCATCCACGGGCCGAGCAGCGTGTAGGCGAGGAACACCGAGGCCACCACCATCAGCGGCGGCCCCAAAGCGCGGCGGGTGGCTTCGAGCAGGGTGATCACGCCGACGATGGCCACCGCCACGTCGACGGCGTTGGCGTTGCCGGCGCGGCCGGCCAGCTCCGCGTAGAATACGAACAGGTACGCGGCGGCCGCGGCCGCGACGAGCGCGAGCGCCCAGTCGAGGGCCGAAACGCGCTCCTTGGCGGCGCGGCGGCGCGCCGGAAACACCAGAAACGCCAGCAGCACCGCGAAGGCGAGGTGAATCGAGCGCGCCTCGGTGTTGTTGAAGACGCCGAAGGAGAAGCCGAGCAGTTCGCTCACCAGGAACGGCGTGGGCGAGGCGATCCACAATTGGAACGCCGACCACGCGAGCGCCACCGCCGGAACGATCCGGCGGAGCGTCATGGCGCCACCGCTTGGGTGCCGATCGGGGCCGCCGGCGGCGGCGATGTCGCCGATGCTCCCGCCTTCGGCGCGCTCGGGCGCGTCAGCCGCCGCTGGCTTCGCCGCCGCCGCTGTCTTCCATCGCCTCGGGGCTTGTCAACTCTTGCGCCGGCACCACTGCCGCGTCCGTGACTTCCCGGGCGGGAACCACCGGCGCTTCCGTCAGCTCCTCGGCCGGCACCACCGGCGCGTCCGTCAGCTCCTCCGCTGGAACCACCGGTGCTTCCGTCAAGTCCTCGGCCGGAACCACCGGCGCGTCCGTCAGCTCCTCCGCCGGCACCACCGCCGCGTCCGTCAAGTCCTGCGCCGGCAACTCGGCCGCCAACAGCCCGGCTTCGCGGTAGTAGCTTGCCGCGCCGTCGTGCAGCGGCGCGGACAGGCCGTCGCGCACCATCTGTTCCTTGGTCAACGCGCCGAACGCGGGGTGCAGCTTCTTGAAGTCCTCGAAGTTGTCGAACACCGCCGCCACCACCTCGCGCACCGTTTCCGCCGCCGTGTTGGTGGACGAGACGAACGTGGCGCCAACGCCGAACGTGTTCACATCGGCGTCCGTGCCCTGGTAGGTGCCGCCGGGAATGGTGGCGTGGCGGTAGTAGTCGTTGTCGGCGACCAGCTTGTCCACCTCCGCTCCGGTCACGCTGACCAGCACCACGTCGCAGGCCGTGGACGCCTCCTTGATGGTGCCGCTGGGGTGGCCCACCGTGATCACCATGGCGTCGATCTTGTTGTCGCAGAGCGCTTTCGACTGCTCGGCGGACTTGAGCTCGGTGGCGATCTTGAAGTCCTCGGTCGTCCAGCCCAACGCCGCCATCAGCTCCTCCATCGTGCCCCGCTGCCCGGAGCCCGGATTGCCGATGTTCACGCGCTTGCCCTTGAGGTCCGCGAACGTGGCGATGCCGGCGTCCGCCCGCGCCACCACGGTGAACGGTTCGGCGTGAACCGAGAACACGGCGCGCAGCTCCTTGTTGGCGCCGCGGCCGTCCGGCGGGGCGAACTGGCTGGTGCCGTGGTAGGCGTGGTACTGCCAATCGGACTGCGCCACGCCCATGTCCAGCTCGCCGGCGGCGATGGTGTTGAGGTTGTAGATGGAGCCGCCGGTGGCCTCCACGCTGCAACGCACGCCGTGCTCGGCGGTGTTTTTGTTCACCAGCCGGCAGATGGCGCCGCCGGTGGGGTAGTAGACGCCGGTGACGCCGCCGGTGCCAATGGTGATGAACGTGCGCGCGGTCTCCTCGGCGGGCGGGTCGGCGGACGCTGGCGGCTCGCTGGCGGTCTCGCCGCAGCCGCCGGCCAACACCGCCAGGGCGGCGCAGGCGAGCGCCGCCGGCAGTGCGAGAAAGGGCGTTCGGTTGTTCATGCGGGTCTCCTTGGAAGAGTGTGCGGTCTCACATGCTGCCGCCCGATAGTAACGCAGGTTGCGCGGATTACGCGGAAAAACGCGCCGTGAACTTCCCGCCGCGCAGGAAATCCACAATCCACTGCGCCACCAGGCGTTCGTCTGTGCGCCGAGCGAGGGAGCGGATCGCCGGCGCGAAGGCGTCTCCGATGCGCTCGCGGCGGCTGCGCAACAGTCTCTCGGCATAGCGCTTGCTGAACTCCGGGTGGCCTTGCAGGCCGAGCATCCGGTCGTCCACCACAAACGCGGCGTTCGGGCAGAAGGCGCTGCCGGCAAGCCGCCGGGCGCCGGGCGGCAAGGCGCACACTTGGTCCTGATGGAACGCGAGCAGGCGGAACTCCTCCCCGGACGCGCACCAGCGCCATCCGTGTACGCCAACGCCCCAACCGGCCGCGGCCCGCCGCACCACGCCGCCAAGGGCATGGGCGATGAGCTGATGGCCGAAGCACACCCCCGCGGCGCGCACCTTCGCCCGTCGCAGGTCGCGCAGGAACGCCGCGAGGCGGCAGATCCACGGCGCGTCATCAAAGGCGCTGTCGCGGCTGCCGGTGACCATGTAGGCGTCGCAAGCGTCCGGTTGCCGAGGCAAATCGCCTTCGCGGGCGTTGAAGGTCTCGAACCGCAGCGCCGGATCCACGCCGCCGAGCAGCCGCTCGAACATCGCCGGATAGCGGCCGAACTCCGCCCGGCGTTCGGCTTCCACCTCGTCGGCCTGCAGGATGCCGACGGTGAGCGCGGAGGATTGCGCCATTCGGTTAGACGATCTCGAAGTAGCGCGCCAGCTGCCAGCTGTTCACATGGCGCTCGCCCTGGCGCGCTTCCCACAAGCGGCTGCGCGCGAAGTGTTCCACGAACGCCTCGCCGAACAACTCCCGCGCCGGCGCGGACGCGGAGAAGCGGCCGGCCGCCTCCCGCAACGTCGGCGGGAAACGCCTAGCCGCCGGCAAGTCGTCCTCCACATCATAGGCGTTGCCCGCCACCGCCGCCGGGGGCTCCAGCTGCTGTTCGATGCCGAGCAGCGCCGCGCCCAGCGTCGCCGCCGAGACCAGATACGGATTGGCGTCCGCGCCACCGACCCGGCATTCGATGCGTTGCCCCGAGGCGTCGTTGCCGCGCACGGGCACGAAACGGAAGGCGGCGGTGCGGTTGTCCACGCCCCAAGTCGAAGCGGTCGGCGCCCACGCCCCTTGCACCAGCCGCGTGTAGCTGTTCACCGTTGGCGCCAGCATCGCCAAGAACTCCGGCACGTATTCGCACAAGCCACCAAGCGCCCAGCGCGCCGCGTCGGCGAGGCGAACGCCGCCTTCCGCGCCGGCAAACACGTTGCCGCCGTGGGCGTCGAGCAGCGAGAAGTGGTAGTGGCCGCTTTGCCCGGGGTAGTCCATGGACCACTTGGCCATGAACGTCGCCATGAGGCCGCGCCGTTGGAAGAACGCCTTGGAGAAAGTCTTGAACAAGGTCGCTCGGTCGGCGGCTTCCAAACCTTCGGCGGCCTCCAAGGCCGCTTCCCAAACCCCGGGCCCGGTTTCGCAGTGCAGGCCTTCGATGGGCACGCGAAAATCCGCGCAGTGGCGCATCAGCGCCTCGAACACCTCCGCGCCGGCGGCGGCGCGCAGCACGGAATAGCCGAAATTGCCCGGCGTAACCGGTTCGAGGTTGCGAAAGCCCTTCTCCCGGGCGCTCGCCGGCGTCTCTTTGAACACGAACAGCTCGTATTCCAAACCGGCGCGCGCCGACAGGCCGCGCGCGCCGGCGCGGGCAAGCACCCGCCGCAGCAACGTGCGCGGACAAAGCGGGTGGTCGCCGCCGGAGTCGCTGGCGAACTCGCCCACGAAGTAGGGCGTGCCGTCGTCCGGCAAGGCGCGTTCGGTGGCGCCGACCAAGCGGTAGCGCGCGTCCGGGAACCCGCTGTGCCAACCCGTCGCCGCGCCTTCGGAAGCGCCCTCGTAGAGCGCGTCGTCCATGTCCCAGCCGAACACGCAGTCGCAGAAGCCGCCGTCGTTGGCGCGCAGGCTGCGCAGCTTGCCGGCGCTGACGAACTTGCCCCGCAAGACGCCGTCGATGTCCGCGAGGCCCAGCATCGCCGCGCCGCCGCTGGCCGCCGGCTGCCCGCCAGCACCGCCCGCCGCGGTGTCACCGCCCATCTACCACTCGCTCATCGGTCTTGAACCGCGCCTTCGCCTTCCGCACGACCACTATACAGGCGAACGGTCGCCATGAACGCGGAGCGCAAGGCGTGTGGTAGATTCGAGGTGGTTGGGCGAAGCCGAAGCTGCTCGCCATCCCAAGGAGTGGAGGTGAAGACATGCAACTTACTGCTGTCATTGAGCGCGAGGGCGAAGGCTATGTTGCTCTTTGCCCCCAACTAGACATCGCGAGTCAAGGCGAAACCGTCGTGCTCGCCCGCGAGAATTTGAAGGAAGCCTTGGAGTTGTTCTTCGAGACAGCTGGCAGCGGGGAAGTCTCGCGGCGGCTTCATGGAGAGGTGTACGTGACGCAGGTGGAGGTGTCCGCGGCTGGCTAAGTTGCGCGTTTGGTCCGGCGCTGGCGTTTGCGAATTGCTTTCCCGTCACGGCTTCACGGAGGTGAGACGACGGGGCAGCCATGTCGTGATGCAAAAGCAGATCAACGGGAATACCGTCACGGTGCCCGTGCCTGTCCATCGAGAACTGCGAGCGGGCACTCTGGCAGCCATCATTCGCCAGTCTGGGCTTGCGCGGTCATTGTTCGAGGTCGGTGGTCAGGGGCGCTGACAGTAGCGTCGGCGTCCGTGCGGCTGTGTGCGCCGCGATCTGTGGATAAGTTTTTGGATTCTTTTGGGAAGGTTGCGCGGATTCCTGTGTGTCACAAACCAAGACCACGAAGATCGCGACAACGAACAAGGCGCTTTTCGCTTATTTTTCAACATATTGCAAGTTAAGTTCCTGTTACTTGAACACCTGTGCCGTTCGCGCCCCGCGCATGTTCGCGCCGGTGGCGCTTGTGCATAAAGACGCCGGCGGCGGCGAAGTGGCCACTCGCGCGCGCTTGCGCCTCTGGCTCGATAGAGGCGTCAATACAGGAAGTTGAACATGCGTCGGCGATAGCGTTTCGCCACCTCGTCGCCCTTGCCGAGCAGCGCCATGATGCGAATCATGGTGAGCCGCCCGGCGTCCTCGCGGAAGGTCCGGTCGCGTTGCAGGATGGTGAGCGCGTGTTCCAGCGCCTCTCCGTAGCGCCGCTCGGCGGTCAGCGCGACGGCGGCCCGGTAGTGGGCGTCCAGATCGGCGTCGTCCGCCGCCGCGGCGGCCACGGCGTCGGCGGCGGCGCCCATGCCGGCGGCCTCCTCGAGAATTTCAAGCCGGGTCGCCGGGCGTTCGCGCTCCGGCGTGTCCTCGGGGATGGCGGCAAGCACCTTGCGACCGCCCTCCACATCGCCTTGCAGCAGCAACACGTCCGCCCACTCCACCTTGAAGCCGGCGTTGCCCGGCTCCGCCTCTATGGCTTGGCGCAACACCGCAAGCGCGGAGTCGAAATCCTCCGCGGCCAGATGTTGCGCCAACTGCGCCCGCAGCGCCTCGGCCGGCGATTGGGTTAGCGCGTCGATCAGCTGGCGCAGCGACGCCTCCCCCTGCGGCCCGTCCATCTGCTCGACCAGCTGCCCGTCGCGGATCACGCGGATGCTCGGAATGCCCTGCACGCGCAACTGTTGCGCCAGCGTTTGATCCTTGGCGATATCCGAGAGGCCAAGGGCGAACTTGCCTTGGTATTGCGCCGCAAGCCGCTCCAAGACGACCTTCGTCTCGGCCGCCGGAGCGACCTCGGCGGTCCAAAACAACACCACGACCGGCACTTGGCGCGACCGCTCCATCACCTCGGTCTGAAAAGACGGCAGGTCGATCTCGAAGACGGGCGGGCTGGGCATGCACTGGTCCGGTGGCTGCGAAGAGGCGCATTCTATACAAGCGGCGCGCGCCAAAGGACGCCGGACGCTGCCTCCCGCGCTCCGTCAAACGGCACGAGCGGCCGCGGCGGGGCTATCATGGCGTTCAAGAGCATTGTGTGAATCGAGGAGGGCGGGATGATTGGCTTCGACCGAACTGGCCAAGGCGGCGCTGTTGCGACGCCCAGCGGCCGCCCGGTGTTCCGGATGGTGGCGCTGTGCGCCGTTTCGCTCCTCGCCGCCGGATGCGCCAGCCTGACGCCGGACGAGTGCCTGCACGCCGACTGGCGCGCCATCGGCCACGAGGATGGCGCGGCGGGCCGCGGCGTGGAGCGGCTGGCCGATCACCGCAGCGCCTGCGCCAAGGTGGCGGTGACGCCGGATTTCACCGCCTACCAAGCGGGTCACGCCGCCGGCGCGCGCGTGTTCTGCCATCCCGCCAACGGCTACCGGGTCGGGCGCAACGGCTACGTCTACACCGGCATCTGCCCGGCGGACTTGGAGCCCGAGTTCCTCGCCGCCTTGGAGGAGGGCCTGTTCGTCCGCCAGCTGGAATTGGACGTGGACGCGGTGGCGATTGAGATCGCCCGCGTGGACTACGAAATGGATGAAGTCGTGGAGGACATCGAAAACACCGAGGACGCGCTGGAGCGCGACGGCTTGGCGGACGGGGAACGCCGAGAGTTGCGCGACCGCGCCCGCCGGCTATCGCGCGATCTCGGCCGCCTAGAGGCTACGCGCGGGGCGCTGGTGGAGGAACTCCGGGAGCGCGAGATCCGGCTGCGGACGCACCTAGGCGGCGGCTAGGCGCGCCCCGCAGGGGACTGAATTATTGACCGGACCACTTCCACTGCGCCTCCAGCAGCAGCACGCGCCCGCGGAGGTCCACGCGCTTGCTATCGTACGGCAGTGCCGAAGACGTGAGTACGAACGGGAATTCGCGGTCGAAGATGTTCCGGCCGCCGCCACGCAACGTCAGACCGTTGTCGAAAACGTAGCTGGCCACAAAGTCCACAGTGGTGTGGGAGGTCACATCCATGTTGGGGATGTCCTGAAAAATGTTGTTCTCGAAGGCATTGCCAATGTAGCCCGGCGTGTGGTGGACGAGGAGGTTTGCGGCCCAATCGTCCTTCACCCACTTGAGCTCGCCGCGCAGCTTGTACTTGTCGACGCCTATGAGTTCGCCGACGAACGGCCGGCACGGGGAACCCTCGACGGCTTGATCGCACATCTTGAGCACCCGGTGGTAGTGGAGACGCGGGGTGAAATCGCCGTGCGAAGTGCGAAACCGTTTCGACACGGCAACGTCCAGCGTCCGGTTGAGGCGACGGGAAATATTCACGGGCCGACTAATGGACTCGAGAAGAGTGCCGTCCTCGGCACGGCGGAAGAACTGGGGCAAATTGGCGAACTCCTCCGTCGGCAGCAGTCTCGATAGCTGGCCGCTGTTCGCGATGCGATCCCGATAGTCGATGTCCGAGTAGTCCACCTTGATCTCCATCTCCTCGGTCCACCGTGGCAGGTATTGCACGCCGACGTTGATGTTCTCCGAGAGTTCCGGCTTGAGATCGGGATTCGGGCCAAAGGTCAAGAGGGCGGGCACCCACGGCGGGTCGCGCAACGGATCGTAGACAGTCGGACTAACCAGAGTCCTGTTGCTTGTGCTGAACAAATTGGAGAAGGTCGGCGAGCGGAAAGACTCCGACCAGCTCGCCCGCACGACAGTCGTCGCCGTGGGGCGCCACGCGACGCCGATGCGGGGCGCCACGTTGGAGAACTTCGCCGTCACGAGGTTCGGCGGCGCATTTCTGTCGTTCGGCACCTCGGTGCCCACCGCGCCTTCGACCTCGTAGGAGTCGTAGCGCGCTTGGCCGATTAACGTGAGCCCCGCCAACCCCGGTCTCGCGTTGCGGTCTCCCACAAGCGGCACGGACAGCTCCACATACGCGGCGTTGAGATCGCGCGTTGGCCGCGGGACGCCCAGATACAGCAGGTTGTCGCCGTCGTCCTCAAGCCACTCCTTGCGTCGTTCCACGCCGGCCACGAACCCGACCGGGCCGCCGGATAGCCGGAACCACGATCCCAAGTCGCCGGTTGCGTACAGGTCCAAGGAGTCGTACACCGTGGTGTCGTACTGGGAGCCAACCCGGATGAGCAATTCGGCAATGGTTGGATTCTGTCCGCTGCCGTCGCCGAACAGGTTGATGGCCACATTGGGGTCGTTGCTCGCAAGCAGTTCCCTGATGCGCGCGTCGTGCTCGGGATCCGGCCGACCGTAGGGATCCACGCGGGTGCCGAAGTTCCATTGCACGCCTTCGCTTTCGGACTGCGACCGGCTGTAGTTCATCTTGATCTCGATCTGAGGCGCAATGGCGTAGTCCATGCCGACGATGTAGCGCAACTGTTCGGAACGGTTGGTCTGAAACGCTTCGGGAATGATCCCGTTCTCTATTTCGCGGCTCAGGTTGTAGGCCACCCAAACATCTTGGCCGAAATTGTTGAAGGCGTTGGACTCCGGCACTTGGATGGAGAGGCCGCCGGATAGCGTGCCCACGCGAGAGCGCGTGTCGGCAACGGTCCACAGCGCTTCGCCACGCAACGTGAGCTTGTCGCCGAACGAGTGGTGCGCGGTGAGCGTCACCGAAGTGTCCTCCTGCGTGCCGCCGGCGTCCGAGCGAATGTAGTCGAGATAGTCGTCGGAGGTGGCCCGCGAAAAGTCCTCGCGTTGGGCGTTTCTGCCATCGTTGCCGGGGGGGAGAATGAGATTGGGCGCTCCCCACCGGCTGAGGCCCACGAGCCCTGACCGCGCAATGTAGGTGCTACGAAAGTCGTACCTTTCGTCGCCACGGAAAAGAGGACGGTAGTCGCGCGTGGTGTATCCCGTTTCCTGGTTGAGAATGGAAGCGCTGTCGGTGACAGAGATGGTGCCCGATAGGGCGCCGTCGCCCCATCCCCAGCCTCCGAAGGCGGAGATGCGGTGCTGATCGGCGCTGTTGTTGCTGTCCTCCACGCGCGCGGTGAAGCTCGCGCCGTCGATGTCCTTTTTCAAGACGATGTTGATGACGCCGGCCAAGGCGTCCGAGCCGTACACCGACGAGCCGCCGTCGTGGTACACCTCCACGCGTTCGATGGCGGACACCGGCAAGTCGCGGATGTTGACGAAGAACTCGGCCTGCCCGGCGGCGCCCGCCAAACGCCGGCCGTTGACGATCACCAACGTGTTCGCCGAGCCGAGGCCGCGCAAGTTCGCGGTGGCGACGCCGAGGCCGAGCGCGCCGAGGTTGGTGTCCAGCACGCCGTCGATGGCCAGATTGGTGCCACGATTGATGGAGGAGAAGTTCTGCGGAATGGAGCGGATCACCTCTTCCGCCGAGGTGAGGCCGGCGACGGCGATGTCCTCGGCGGTGATGAACTCCACGCGCGCCGACGGATCGCCCGTCTTCAGGCGCGTGCCGGTCACGATGACCTCCTCTTCAGTCACGATCACTTCCGGGAGGGCCTCCGCGTCGCCCTCCTGCTCCGCGACGCGTTCCGCGTCACCCGCCTCGTCCGTTGCTTGGGCAAGCGCGACCGGCGACGCGAACAACGCCGCGCCCAGCAGCGCTGATCCAACACCCTTTGCGAATCGATCCAGCGTTTCCACTAGCTCTACTCCGACACCCCTGTTGAACGCCAACCATAGCACGAGCGCAGCGTGGAAACGCAAACGCGCGGACGCGGACGCGGTGCCGACGCGAAGGCGTTTTGTTGCGTTGCGGTTTCATATATCCGGTGGGAACTACTGGGACACCAACTAAGTTCCTGTCCGTAAATGGCCGTTTTTGACCGGATTCCGGGGCCTGGCCACGAAGCGGCCGGGCGTCGGCGACGCGGATTCGTGCCGAAATGGTTTCCATTCGCGATTGCGACGGCGTTCCCGGACCGGCCCGCGCGCTCCGCGGGCGTCTTTTTCGAGCTGCGGGCAGGGGCTTCCCCCGGTTCGCTTCGAACCGGCCCTCTCGAACGACCGCGGGCGGAAGGGCCCGCGTCAGGCGGGCTTGGGGCGCAGGCGGGCGAAGCGCAGCAGGTTGTGGGCGAACACCGCCGACTGCGCGTGCGCCCTGAAGCGCGGCAGTCCGCGCCAGAGGCAGCGCGCCAGCCCGAAGCAGCGCTTCAGGTACGAGATGCACGCCTCCGCGCCGGCGCGGAACCGCTTGAGCAGGCCGTACTGCCACGCCGACGGGGTCATGTCCTCGCGCTTGACGCCGCGCTTCTTGTGGAACACCGCGTGCTTCACGCCCAGCGCCTTCGCCGCTTTGAGGTTCTCCTTCGACGCGTAGCCGCCGTCGAACGCCGCCTTGTCCGGCGCCGCGCCGTAGCGCTCCGCCACCCGCTCCAGCATCGGCACGGCGCGCGAACTGTCGGCCGGGTTGCCGTCCTCCACCACCGCGTCCAGCACCAGCCCGCCGCGCCCCGTGGAAAGGTTCACCTTGTGCCCGTACTCCGCGCCCCGCCCGCTTTTCACCACGATGTCCGTGTGCGGCTCGAACAGGCTGACGATCTTCTCCGACGCCGGCGCCGCCTCGCCGTCCAGCACCCGCCGCCGCGTCTGGTCGACGACCCGCGCCGTCAACGCCAGCATCGCGTCCGCGGCCGCGACCCACTTCGCCGCCCACGGCTCCCGAACCGCCGCCACCGCGATCCGCGCCGCCTCCGCGTAGCCGACCGTCCGCGCCGTCGTCCCCAGCAGCGCGCGGTACAGCTCCGCCCGCTTCTCCGCCCCGCGCTTCGAGCGGATCTCCAGCGTCCGCCGCTTCGCCGCCAGCCGGTGGTCGTGGAACCGCACCGCCTCCGGCCCCAGCCGCCCGCGCGCCTCGACCAGCAGCCGCGTCAACACCCGCACCGCGTCGCGCAGCAGCCCGCTGTCCGTCGGCGACAGGATGTTCGTCTCCGTCACCGTGCTGTCCACCCGCACCTGCGAGCCGTCCTCCACTCCCTCCGACCGCGCCGCCTCCAGCAACGCCCCGTTGACCCGCTCCCACGTCGCCGCCGACACCGACCCCACCGTCGCCTGCAGCGCCGACTTGCCCGGCGCCCGGTGTCCCTCCACCCGCGCGAAGCGCTGCGCCGTCGCCGAGTCGCGCAACGCGAACGCCAGCTCTCGGTAGCTCTCCCCGCGCAGATGCTTGAGCACCCCGCAGCGCAGCGCCGACTCGTGCGTCAGCCCTTGGCGGCCCACCTCCGACACGCCCTCCCGCGACAGGTCCGCCGCCACCCAGTCCGCGAACTCCGGGTGCTCGTCGAGGAACGCCGACATGCGCTCCATGTCCTCCGCGAAGGGGTGGTCGACCGGGTTCGGTTCGAGTATGCTCGTCTGCGTGGTGCGTTTCTGGCGCATTGCGACCTCCGGCGTTTCAGTTTTTCCAGCGTTTTCATTGACGAAACGAAAACAAGGTTAGCCGAAACGCCGGTTTCGCGCCACCCCCAACGCCTCTTTTTCACAAAAAAACAATGTGTTGGGAGTTTACGGACAGGAACCAACTACAGTTGCCGAGGCTCGTCAACCGGCGGCTTCATTGGCTTCCCCCCAGCATCCGCGTGGTCTTGGCGCTACGTTGGCAGTAGCATCTGTTTGTTACGGCTACATTTGGTGGTGACTCCCAATGCCCGGTTCGATGTGGAACGGGCCTTTCAACTCCGGTTTCGCGCGTGCCGAGTGGCGTGCGACATGGGCGATCCTGATCGCCGAGCTGCGCAAGACGCACCGCTCGGCGACGATGCGCGTCTACGCGCCGACGATGATGGCGACGGTGTGCGTGTCGATGCTGTCGTTGTCCCATTGGCACGGTGTCGCGTCGGGCTGGTTGCCCATCATGGCCAACATCGCCCCGCGAAGCGCCCTAAGTTGGTACGGAATGCCCGTGCTGTGTGCGGCGCTGGCGGCGGTCGTCTTGTTGGCGGCGCTAGCCGACAGCGGCACGCGCCGAGTCGATCCGCTTGCCGTCGCCCTGCATTCGCGCCCGTTCGCCAACGCATCCATGCAAATTGGCCGCCTGCTCGCCTGCGTTGCCGCGTGCTGGTGGCCGGTGGCTGCCGCGCTCGCGGTTGTTCAGGGCGTCGGGGCTGTTGGCGAAGCGTTCGGCAAAACATGGGGCGACACCATGCAGACCGCGGTGTTGGCGGCGTATCTGCTGTTGGATCTGCCGGCGGCGCTGGCCCTGTTCGGCGGCGCCACGATGTTGTTGGCGGCCCTGCTCCGCAACCGGACGGCCGCGGCCATCGGCGGCTTGGGTCTTGTCGCCCTGTACGCTTGGGCGCTTTGGCGAACGCCGTCGCACCTGCTGCCCGCCGTCCGCCTCGCCACCGGCTTCGGCGACCTCGCCAGCGATCTGCTGCCGAACGTCCGCGTCGAGACCTTCCTCCACCGCGCCGGCGCGCTGGTGGCGGCAGCTGGCTTGGTCGTCGCCAGCGCCGGCTCTCATGCGCGCCTGACCGGACGGCGCCGCCCCGTGTTGATCGCCGGTGCCGCGCTGGCGCTGGTGGGCCTCGCCGCTCCGGCGGGCATCGCTTGGCACGCGCTTAGCCAGCAAGCGCTGCGCGACCGTTGGCGCGCGGCCCACACGGACGCGGTCAACCTGCCGGCGGCGGACGCGACGGTCGAGCGGTTGACCGGCTTGGTGCGCATCGTGCCGGGCGGCGATTTGCAGCTCGATCTAACGCTCGGGGTGCGGGTGGCGCCGTCCGGCGACGCGCCGTTGCGGTTCAGCCTCAATCCGGGCATGGAGGTGGTCGAGCTGCGTCTTGGCGACGCGGTGCCGCCCTATGCGCATGAACTCGGATTGCTCACCGTGGCGCGCCGCGCCGACGAGCACGGCGAGCTGGCGCTGCGGTTACGCGCCCGGGGTGCGCCGACGCCGGATTTCGCCTACCTCGAAAGCGCGGTGGATTGGCGCGACCTGCCGGCTTGGCATCCGCTGCCGCAGCTCGGCAAAGACGCCGCCATCAACCACCGCCGGTTCGTGGCCTTGGTGCCCGCGGCGCGCTGGTTGCCGGTGCCGGGAGTCGCCGTGGGCGACGCCGACAGACAACCGTTGGCGGTGGATCTGACGGTGCAGGCGCCTGCCGGATGGCTTGTTGCCGGGCCCGGGCGTCGGCAGCGCGACGACGATCGCCATCGGTTCTTCGCGACCGCGCCACTGACCGACATCGCCATCGTGGCGGTGCCGTTCGCACGCTACGCCACCACGGTGGCGGGCGTGGAGGTGGAACTGCTCGCGCATCCGCGGCACGCCGAAGGGCTGGCGCGGCTCGCAGTTGGCGAACCTCTCCGGGAGCGCTTGGGCGAACTTTTCAACGCGATGAACGAGCACGGGCTCCCGTACCCGCACGGCAGATTCACGGCCGTGGAAGTGCCGACGGGACTGCGGTTGTACGGCGGCGGCTGGCGGATGGACAGTTTGGCGCTGCCCGGCCTCCTGCTTCTTTCCGAAGCGAGTTTGGCGACTCCGCGTTTCGCCGCGGCCGCGCCGGCCACCTTGACGGCGCCGGAACGGTTCGGAGTCGTCGAGTTCTTCTTCACCAACGACAGTGCCGGCAACGATCCCCGCGTCGCGCTGGCGCGCCAAGTGTTCAGACTGCACGCGGCCGCCGCCGGCTCCGAAAAGCTCGCGCTCGGCTTCGTGATGAACGACTTGGCAGCGCGCTTGCTCATCGGCGGCAGCGACGGCGCCTCCGCGCTCCATTTCGCCGCCGCCGTGGCCCGCCAAAGGGCCAACCTGCGGCGCTTGGTGGTCGATGCGTTTGACGGTTGGGGCCCTGCTAGCGCACTTGCTTGGGCGACCCTGCCGCCGAGTTGGTGGCGCCTCCCGCTCGACGACGAAGGTGTCGCGGAAGCGGCTTGGAACGCCGCCGATGTCGCTTTGGCCGAACTGGATTGTCGGCCCGCCGGCACCAAGCGGCGCACTGCCCAAGACACCCCGGTGGCAACCGGCGCGTGGCGGTGCGGCGACCCGCCACACACCGCGCTGGCGCTCGATCCCTTGGGCGCTTTGGGCGTTCTGCGGCTCAAAGGCGCCGCCGCCGTGGATGCGATATTGGACACCGTCGGGCGCCAAGGGGCGGCGGCGCTGCTGGCGGAAATCGCGAGCGCAGGTGGCGTGTACCGCCTTGGGGACGTCGCCGCCGCCGGCGATCGAGCGGGGATTGCGATCCGCCCCCTGCTCGATGACTGGCTCGCGGCGCCGGGACTGCCCGGGTTCTTGGCTTCCTCGGCGCAAGTGGCGCGTCTGCCGGACGACGACGCCGGCGCGGCGCACTACCAGATTCGCGTCCATGTCCGCAACGACGAGGCAACCCCCGGCATGCTGCGTCTCATGGCCAGCGGGGCGTTGGGAGCACCCCCCGGACATCCAGGCGCGTTCCCACCCGCGCTCTCGCGCCCGTTGCGCATTGGCCCCAACGCGGCGGTGGAAATCGGCTTGGTTAGCCCGTTCCCGCCCACCGCGGTGACAGTGGCGCCTTACCTCGCGCGCAATCGCGGCCCGTTGCGCTTGGCCGTGCGCGAGTGGGAAAGCCGCTCGGCGGACGCCGCCGCCGGACGGGTCGCGACGGAGCCGTTCAGCGGCGCGGCGCCGAGCGACTGGCGGCCGGCGCCAACAACGGGCATCGTCGTGGACGACTTGGACGCCGGTTTCGCGATCGCACCCGCGGACGTGGCTGCCGGCGGGCGGCTCGCGGCGTCAACGTGGTTGCGGCGCTACCGCATGTTGGTGGTGGCGGAGGACCGCGCCACGCCGGTGGCATTCAACGCCGCCGGCGCCCAGCCCGGCTGGAACGACTTGGGAGAGTTCCAGCTCCCGGCGGGCGATGCGCGGCTGTTGGTCTCCGGCGAGACGGCCGGCACGAGCGTGATCGCAGACGCCATCCGCTGGCTACACGCGGACGGCCCCTCCCCGGCCGCCACCGAACGACCACCAGCGCAATAACGGCACGGGGCGCGGGGACACGTTGCGCTTCGGCCAATGCAGATCTGCGCCAAGGCATATACTGACCATCATGGCATCAACCGAGCAGCGTTTGTTCGCACCCGGCGACGGTGCCGCGCCGCCCGAACTGGCGGGCCGTAGCACGCAGCAGGCGGTGCTCTCACGCTGCTTGGCGGATTTGGTCGGCGGCTCGGCACCGCCGCACAACGTGGTCTTGGTCGGACCGCGCGGCAACGGCAAGACGGTCTTGCTGAACTGGTTCAAGACCGCCTGCGTAGACGCCCCATCGGTGGAAGTGCTCGCGCTGACGCCCCGCGACATCCCAACTCCGCCGGCTTTGGTGGGTGCCTTGCTGCCACGGCGGGGGCTGACGAAGCTGATGTCGCGGCTGCCGCGAAAAGTCGGCATTGCTTCGGTTGGCTCGGTGGAGTGGACGCCGACTGATGGGAGTGGATGGCGGAATCTCGCCGAAGAGCTCGCAGCACGTTGCCGGCGAAAACCGCTGGTGTTTTTGCTCGACGAAGCCCACACGCTGGAGCCGAATGTCGGCAGCGCGTTGCTCAACGCCAGTCAGCAGGTGCGTGCGGAAGCGCCTCTTTTGCTCGTCCTCGCCGGCACTCCTGGGTTGCCGGCGCATCTCAACGCGATGGACACCTCGTTCTGGGGCCGCTTGGGAGAGGGCCTGCTCGGCGTGGGCCGCCTATCGGACGCGGCAGCCCGCGCTGCGCTGTCGAAGCCGCTGACCCGGCACGACGTGGAAATCGACGCGGATGCATTGGACGCCGTGATCGAGGACAGCCAACACTATCCGTACTTCATCCAGCTGTGGGGAGACGCCTTGTGGCAGTGGCATCTGGCCAACGCCGGCGCTCGCCTCACGACCGCGGCAACGGCCGCGGTCCAAGACGCGGTTGCCGCCCGCGTGGCGAACTACTACGAAGGTCGGTACCAAGAGTTGGCGGCTGGCGGTCTGCTGTCGGCAGCAACAGCAGTCGCACCACTCTTCCAAGGTGCCATGGACGCCACGGCCTCCAACCAAGAGGTCGACAATGCACTCTTGGCCGCCGCCCTCGAAGATTCCGCAGAACGGTTCGCCGCTTCCGAGGGATTGAACCGCCTCAGCTACATGTGGCGTCCCCCAGGCCAACTGCCGCCCGTGCTCTGGAGCATCGGCATTCCTTCGTTGACCACGTATGTACTGGAACATGCTCCGGCGTCGGCGATCGGAGGTGTGCCAACTCGGGAGAAGACGCCAAAGCCTGACAACAAGGAGCTTGATGAAAGGCGCGGAATTGGCCCTCAATCCACAGGGGACGACGTTTTCCAACGACGAATGAGACGACATCAGAGCTGGTACCGCGACAAGGTGCTCAAGGTGCCATATGGGACGGGGCCCACAAAGTCGCGCACAAGCCTGTATGGAAACATGCTGACCAAGGAGTCCGCGGAAGCTGGGCTCAATTTTCTGTCGCCCGAGATCTTCGAGGTAGCGAAGACGCGATTGGGCAAGCAGCGAACAAAGGACGTATCCGGAGTTGAGGAGTTTCGGCTTCTTCGGAATATGCTGACGAGTCAGACGATGTGCTTCAATCTCTTTGGCGAGCTGGCGTCCGATCACCAATTGGCAGCACGACTTGCTCAGGCACTTTGGGGCAACAGAATTGCCAGTGTTCTGGATTTGCGAATCGAGTGGGCACCGCAGCCTGCATGTGAATACTTGAACGACAAAACGGCTTTCGATGCCTTCCTCGAGTACAAGACAGCCGCAGGTGATGTGGGCTTCGTCGGTGTCGAGACGAAGCTGACCGAGCCGTTCTCTGAAAAGGACTATGACAGGCCCGAATACCGACGATGGATGAAACAACCGTGTCCGTGGAAGAAAAACGCAGGCGATGAGGTCGCCGCCAGAGCCCACAACCAGCTTTGGCGTGACCACCTCCTCGCCTGGTCTCTACTTCGGCACCCGAACTCCAAATACGCCGAAGGTAGGTTTGCGGTCGTGTATCACCCTGAGGACATACGCTGCAAGAGGACGATCCACCGGTATCGTGGCCTCTTGAACGACACCGACGCGACGTTCTGCGATTTCGATCTTGCCGAGATCGTGTCAGCTTGGGAGCCATTGGCAGGTGAGTGGTTGTCGAAATTCCATCAACGCTACTTGGCGTTGGAGGAAAGCGAAGAAGGAGTCGAATGCCAAGCGTAGGGACTCCATGCGGAGATGCAAGCAATGAGCAACACCTTCACGGCGATCTTGGAACGCGACGGCGAGTGGTACGTTGCTTACTCTCCCGAAGTACCGGGGGCAAACGGCCAACGCCGCTCGAGAGAAGAAGCCCGTGCGAGCCTCGCCGATGCGATCTCGCTGATCTTCCAAGATCGCAGGGAAGACGCCCCCCGTGGGCTTCCACATGACGCGGAGCGAGACACGGTAGCCGTTGGGTGAAACGCGGCGTTTGTTGCGGCACCTTCGTCGGCATGGCTGGCATCTCAAACGAGAGGTCAGGTTCGCGGCCAACGGCGGTACAACAGCTCCCCGAGGTACGCGAGCAGCAGGAACGGCCAGAGACGCGCGATGGCGAGGGAGGTCGCCGCCTCTGCCGACGCCAAGGCACTGTTGTCATTATTCTCATTTTTTTACTAAATCTCCCAAATTTCCACGATTTCGAGCGAATGTTCTTCGCAGAAATTTCTAATTACTTTAACCACTGTTTTCCATTTCACGGGATACGGAATTTCCCACTCGTCTTTCCTTCTTGCGTTGTACTCGTGCTCCAAATTTCGGTAAGTCGTCAAAACGCCGTCCGCCTCCACCATCTTTCGTATGTTGTTCTCAAACTTTTCCTCATAAAGAACGGTCTCTCCTTCGACAAGGTCGTTCCTGCGGGCCACGGCCAATTTCAACTCCCGCACCTCGTCCCGGAGATCGTCCACTGTTTCAAGCAAAAGGGCGTAGCCTTCCCGCAACTCGTCCTCGGACATGTTTGCCAGCTCGCGCGCGACCGGCGACAAGGGAATGGGCGGTTCTTTGCCGAATCCTTTTGCCTTGTGCTTGGCGAAGTCGTATTCAGTCGTCATTTTTTTCTTCCTCTTGCAGCGCGGCCGTGCTCCGGTTGCAGCAAATGGCACGGAACGCACAAAGTGATCAGGTTTTCATGTCGTCCGTGCCTCGCTACGCAACAGGCACGCCTCAAGGGTGTCCAGCAGAATCAACGCAGCGCGTCGCAGTCCGAGGGGCGCAAGAGGGTCCTCGTACGCAAGCACCGTGCCCCGCATCATGCCGAGAAAGGGCAGCGCCTCGCGCTCCACAGGCGGCGACAAAACCGCCACCGGACGCCCGCGCCTAGTGACGGTCACCGAGCGCCCGTCGCTGCCCGTCTCTTGATTGATGCGCAGGCACTTCGCCTTGAACGGCGCCGCCGAGACTTGCCTTGTGCTCATGCGTTGACCAACCACACCAAAGTACAAAACATGTACGTCTTGGTCGCCAGAGTCAAGTGGCACGAGAGGCTTAGACGCTTGGCGCCGCTTACGGCAATGAGCAACACTTTCACGGCGATCTGGAACGCGATGGCGAGTCGTACGTTGCTTGCTCTCCCGAGGGCCGTCGGCGCGGAAGCCAACGAGAAGCCGTTGCCCACCAGCGTCTGCAACCGCGCGCGGGTGCCCTGCTGCCGCTCGCCGAGGTACAACACTCGCACTGGATCGGGCGCACAGCAGCAGCGCGGCGGTGGTTCTCATCGCACCCACGCCTCCTCGTTCTCGTCCCATGTCCACCCGGCGGCCTCAAGTTCGGAGGCGTTCCCGTCAATGTTAGCCACCCTCAGCCCCGTCAGCGAAGCCAGCGCCGTCACGTCCTTGATCGCATTCAGGTGGAGGCAAAGATACTCCAGCCTCGCCAGCGCAGCCAGCGGCGTTGCGTCCTTGATCTCGTTTCCGGCGAGATCGAGCTCCCTCAACCTCGTCAGCGCAGCCAGCGACGTGACGTCACCGATCGGGTTGTCGGAGAGGCCAAGCACCTTCAACCTCGTCAGTGCAGCCAGCGGCGTCGCGTCCTCGATCTCGTTCCCGGCGAGATCAAGCTTCCTCAACCTCGTCAGCGCAGCCAGCGGCGTTGCGTCCTCGATCTCGTTCCCGGCGAGATTAAGCACCCTCAACCTAGTCAGCGGAGCCAGCGGCGTCGCGTCCTTGATCTCATTCCCGGCGAGATCAAGCTTCCTCAACCTCGTCAGCGCAGCCAGTGGCGTCACGTCGTCGATCTCGTTGTCGTAGAGTTCGAGCACCCGCAGGTTGACCGCGTGTTGGATGCCCTCTAGATCGCGGACTCCGCACATTTCCGCTCTAAGGGCAACCAGCCTCGCCATATCGCCCCGCGTGACGGGCTTGTTCAGCGTCTCTCTCACAGCGCCGCGCAGGCCGGCGTCCGGGATGTCCACTTCTTCCCAGCCGAGCGGGTCAAACGCGGGGGGCGGCTTTACCGGCCCCCGCGCCTTCGCGCCCTCCCTGTTCATCAGCCATTCCGGTTGCCCCATGTTGGCCGTGTTGCGTGTTCACGATCCGCACCCCCAGCCTTGCCGGGTCACATATGTGCTTCCAGATGCTTCGCGCCGCGTACCACCGCATCCGCCGCCACCCAGTCCGCGAACTCCGGGTGCTCGTCGAGGAACGCCGACATGCGTTCCATGTCCTCCGCGAACGGGTGGTCGACCGGGTTCGGTTCGAGTATGCTCGTCTGCGTGGTGCGTTTCTGGCGCATTGCGACCTCCGGCGTTTCAGCTTTCCAGCGTTTTCATTGACGAAACGAAAACAAGGTTAGCCGAAACGCCGGTTTCGCGCCACCCCCAACGCCTCTTTTTCACCAAAAAATCAATGCGTTGGGAGTTTACGGACAGGAACTAACTGACAGGAACTAACTACTTTCCAGCATCTGGATGAACTGGTCCCACGAGTACGTCCGTCCGCTTTTTCCGTGTTTCGCTCGCCGCCGCCATCTCACTCCCCCCTTGGACACGGTGAACTCTCCTCGCAGCTTGTCGCTACCTTCTTCCCGGACTTGAAGCTGTACCGTGAACCTAGAGTCAGCGTTGCCAAGATCAACGTCAGGCGTCTCCGTCAACGTCACCTTCATTGCCACTTCGTGAATCTCCTTCAGACAACCAAGTTCGAGTGTAGCACGCGACCGAGGCTACCGAGGCTCCCGTGCGACGGGCCGCGCCCGCCTTCCGTAGCCGGAGATCGCCATCCGGCCCTTCTGCACGTTGAGTGCGACGGTCGTCGCCTCCCAAGATCGCAGGGAAGACGCCCTCCGTGGGCTTCCACATGACGCGGAGCGAGACACAGTGGCCGTTCGGTGAAACGCGGCGTTTGCTGCGGCACCTTCGTCGGCATGGCTGCCATCTCAAACGAGAGGTCAAATCCGCGGCCAACGGCGGTACAACAGCTCCCCGATGTACGCAAGCAGCGCCGCGAGCAGCAGGAACGGCCAGAGGCGCACGATGGCGAGGGAGGTCGCCGCCTCTGCCGACGCGCCGCCGACGGCAAAGGCCTCGGGCGGCGCGTCAACGGAGAGCAGGGATCCGCCGGTGCGCTGCGCCAAGCGGGCGAGGGGAAGCGCCGAGCGCGGATCCACCTGCGTCTCCGGCGAGGTGTCCGAGTTACCCGCCGCCGCCACCCGCTGCCGCCGCCCTGCGGCTTCCACCACCACGCGCACGGTCTCGCCGCGCGGCGCGTCGATGCGCGCCTCGAAGAGGCCCGGTGCCTGCTCGCGGAACACCACCGGACGCTCCGCGAGGCGTGCTCCGTCGGCATCGACCAAGTGCGCCTCGGGCACAAGCGCGGCGTTCGGTTCGTCGCGTTCGGCGCGCAGCGTCAACGTGTCGCGGCAGCGATTCAAGGTGAGATGGAACGGCGCGTGGTCCGCCGCCGTGCGCGCCAGCACGCGGCTTAGGAACTCGCCGTAGTCCGGCCAATCGCGCCAGCGCGCCGTGCCCTCGCCCACCGGCTCGGTCATCAAGGCCGTGACGCGGCCGAGGCCGTGACGCCACGTGGCGAGCAGCGGATGGCGCCGGCCGCCCTCCGCGTCCGTCTCCAGCAACACCTCCGCGCCGTCGCGGGGTTCCACCTCCGCGTAGCCGGCCAGCGGCGGCGCGGCGCGCTCCACCGGCCCCCACCAACCGGCGCCGCCCAGTCCGCGCACCGGGAACTCGCCCCGCTTGTAGCGCGGGGGCTTGCGCGTGGACGGCTGCTTCAGCACCAGCTCCACCAGGCTGAATTGGTCGCCCACGGCGTAGAAGCGCCCGCGGCCCCAGTTGGCGATGTCGGACATGATGAGGTTGTGGCCGCCCTGCCCCACCAATATGGTGGAGACGTTGATGCCGTCCTTGGCGATGCGCCGCGTCATGCGCTCGTAGTTGCTGTCCTCCACGCCGGCGTCGGTGATCAGCAGGATGTGCTTGAACCGGGTGTTGACGTTCTTGAGGCCGTAATAGGCTTCCTGCATGGCCGGATACAACACGGTGCCGCCGATGGCCTTCATGCGGCCGATGGCGCGGTCGATCTCGATCTTGTTGGCGGCCGGCTGCATCGGCACCGCCCAGTGCTTGGCGCCGTAGAACTCCACGATGCCGATGCGGTCGTGGGGCTGCAACCGGCGCACGGCCACGCGGGCGATTTGCTTGGCAAGCTCGATGCGGGTGCCGCCCATGGAGCCCGACGTGTCGATGATGATGGCGAGCCCCACGCTGGGGTCCACCTTGTCCTCCTCGCCGCGCAACTCCACCGGCAGCAGGTCGGCAAGCGGTTGGCCGTAGTAGCCGCCGTCGGCGAACGCCGCGCCGCCGCCGCTGTGCAACAAGCCCAGGCCATCGTTCGCCACGGCGTTTGCCAACGCCCGCTGCGCGCTCTCCGGCAGGGCGCGGGCCGGCGCATCGTCCAGCAGCACCAAGTCGTGGCGGTGGAAAGCGGCCTCCAAGGCCGGCGGCGCGGAAGCCAACGAGAAGCCGCTGCCCACCAGCGTCTGCAACCGCGCGCGGGCACCCTGCTGCCGCTCGCCGAGATAGAGCACGCGCACCGGATCGCGCACCACCAAGACGCCCGACCGCCTCCCTTCCCGCGCCACGGCGTGGGGCGCCGCGGCGTGGGGCACCGCCAGCTCAACGACGAACGGGTGGAAGCCCGGCGCGCCGGCCTCCAGCTCCAACGCCACCGTTCGCCGCCCGTCGCTGTCGAACCGTCCACTGCGCGCCGCTACGGCGTCCTCGCGGCACAGCAACACTTCAAGATCGTCGCCGGCGCCGACCACATCCACCTCCACGCGCGCGGTTTCGCCCGGCCGCGCCGCGGACGTTCGCAGGTCCGCCAAGAACACCCCCGGCGCGCTCTCCAACGGCACCGCATGGGCCGGCAAGCGCCGTTCGAGCAGTTGCGCCAACGGCTTGCCCCAGTGCGTGTCCGTCGCCCGCCCGTCGGTGAGCAGCGTGATCGCCCCCGGAGAGCCGGCCGGTATGGCCTGCGCCGCCAAATCGAGCGCGGCACCCAAGGGCGTTGCGCTGTCCGCCCCCGGCCGCAACCACATGCCGTTGTCGTCGACGACCGGCGCCGCATCGCCGATCTGCACCACGGTGACATCGGGTTCGCCCGCCGCCGCCAGCGCCGCCGCCTTCGCCGCGGCGGGCCCGCGGGCGCCTAGCGCAACGCTGGCGGAAAGGTCCAGCACCACGGCCCGGTGCCCGCCGGAGCGCGGGGTGACGAACACGGGTTGGGCAAGCGCAAGCACCACCAGCGTCAACACCGTCGCGCGCAAGGCCGCCTGCGCCTTGGGGCGCGGCTGCGCGGGCGCGCGCCCGCGCCACGGCAGGAACCAGACGAGCGGCACCGCCAGCAGTAGCCAGGCCATGTGCGGTTGCAAGAACGCCAGCTGCATGGCCGCTACGGAATCAAGCCCCGCTGGTGCAGCGCCCACTCGGCCGCGAGCAGCGCAAGCGCCACGAGCGCGAGCCACAGGGCGATGTCGTCCGCCGCGGCGTCAACGGGCGCGGAGTACGTTGGCAAGGCGACGCCGGCGTGCCCGGCCGTCACCTCTTCGCTCAGCAGCGCGGCGATCCACGAACCGTCTTCGCCGCCGAACGCACCGGCGCGCGCCGGCGCGAGGGCGGCCCCCAAACCGTCCAACCCGGCCACCGGCCGGCCAAGCCACGCCCCGGCGCCCATCGGCGCCGGCAACGGCCGGCCGGCCGCCACATACGGATGCCAAATCGGTTCCGCCGCCAAGTACCGCAACGCACGGGAGACGAACACCGGAAAGCTGCGCGAGGCGGTGAAGTTATACGCCTCGCCAAGCAGATCCTCCCACACCGCGATGCGCCGACGGGACGCCGGCCGCACCGCCACCGCGAGCGGACGCCGCAAGGCGCTGGCGAGGTGGGTGGCGTCGATTTGATCGAGGCCGAGGGCGCTGACGTGCGCCCGCAGCGTGCGTTGCGCGTCCGCGTCCTCGCCGGTGTAGTCGATGCGGAAGGCTTCGCTCTGGGCGTCCACCGGCGCGAACTCCAATGCCGGGCGATCGGCGCCGAAATCGCTGCCGGCGCGCCGCGCCACGACGTCCGCTTCGGCCACGCTCGATTCGGTCAAACCGGCATCGGCGGCCACAACGCCGGCGATCGGCGCCGGCAAATCCGGCGCTAGGGCGACGCGCAGCACCCGCCGCTGCGGCAGCCGCGCCCGCGCCACATCGTCGAGCGCCAGCCCGCTCTCGTCCACCACCTGGGCTTCCAACACGCCGCCGCCGGCGGGCACGTCGCGCACGGCGAACAGCGCGCGGCCGGCACCAGTTGGCGCTGGGGCCACGCGCCGCGCCGCCACCGGCGCCCCGTCCAAGCGCATCGTCACGTTCAAGGCCGGATCGCGGTCCGGCGCGGCCACGGCGAGCAACGCATCCACCCGCTCCGGGTGGGCGGACGCCGCCGGCGCCAAACCGAACGCCACGATGCCGGGGCCGGTCGCCGCCGCCGGATACGCAACGCCCCTGCTCACGCGGATGCCGTCCCGCAGCGCGGCCAGCGTTTTCGCCGCCACCGGCGCGCGCCCGTAGATCACCAGTTCCAAGCGCTCCGGCCAGGCGCCGGGAATGTTGAGCAAGCGCAGTTGGTCCTCCAGCGCCGACGGAGCGGGGGCGGCTTCCCTTGTCCCCAACCGTTGATCGAGTAGCAGCGCGTCCTCTCCCGCCCGTAGCAGCTTGAGATTGAAGGCCCCGCCCCAGATCACTTCCCGGCGGTCGGCCGGCAGCGTCTCCAAATCCTCCTTGAGGGCGGCCACCGCGCGTTCCAGATCGCCCGGCCGGGCGCTGTGCGCGGAGCCGTCCAGAAACAACACGTGAAAATCCACCGCCCGTCGCGACGGCACCTCCGGCACCGCCAGCGCGAGCCAGAGCAAAGCGCAGATCAGCAGGATGAGCAGATACGCCAGCCAGTGGCGGAAGCGCCGCCAAAACACGCGCACCGGCGCGTCGCGGGCGGCCGCCAGCCAGAACAGCGTGGTCGGCACCACCACTTCGACGTGCCGTGTGCGCAGCCACTGCAGCGCGAACAGCAGCCCGGCCAAGGCTGCCAAACCGGCGAGCACCGCCAGCAGTGGCAGGTTGGCGAACGTCACCGGCGTTCGCGCCGAGGCCGCAGGCGTTGCCGGCGACTCATACCACCAAGGCGCCGCCGGCGAACAACGCCGTGATCTGCGGCAGCACGTCCTGGCCCGCATCGACGCGCGCGAGGCCCGCCCCCCGCTCGGTGGCGAAATCCGTCAAGCGAGCGCTGAACGCCGCGTAGGCGGCGCGGTAGCGGGCCAGCACCGCCGGGGTGATGGTCAGATCGAGGGCGGCGCCGGATTCGCAATCCCGCAGGCGCACGTCGCCACGCAGGTCGGGCCGCGCCGCGGGGTCCGCATCCGCGTCGCGCACCAGACAGACGAGCAGCAAGCGGTGCCGACACAGCGCGAGTTCGCCCACCACCGCGTCGATGCCCGCGGGATCGAAAAAGTCCGAAACCACCACCAAGAGCCCGCGGCGCAGGCGGCGGCCGGCCAAGTCGCGCACCGCGCCCGCCAAATCCGTCCCGGCTTGTTCGCCGAGCGCCGCGAGCCGCCGCGCCAGGCCGGGCAGTCCCGGCGTGCCGGCGGCCGTCGCCGCATCAAGGCGCAGGCCTTCGGAGAAGTGCAGCAAACGCACCGTGTCGTGCTGCCCCAGCGCGATGGCGGCCAACGCCAGCGCGGTCTTCAATCCCGCTTCGATGCGCGGCGGCGTCTCCAAATACATGCTCTTCGACCGATCGACCAGCAGATACACGGGCAGGTCGCGGCGCTCTTCGAAGACGCGCACGAACAGCCGGCCGAGGCGGCGGTAGATGTTCCAGTCCAGATGGCGCAGATCGTCCCCCGGCGTGTAGGGCTTGTAGTCCGCGAACTCCACGCCGGCGCCGCGCTGGCGCGATGTTTGATCCGCCGGCCGGCCGGCCAGTGGCACGCGGCGGGCGCGTAACGCGAAGGGCCGCAAGGCGGCGAGGAACTGCGGGTCGAACAGCGCGTCGAATGTGGGTGCCGCGGGCATGACCGATGGCTGCGGTGTGCCGGCAGCCCCTAATCGACGGCGCGCGGCACGGGAACCGTGGCCAGCAAATCCTCGATCAGCGCGTCGGCCGTGACGTTGGCGGCCTGCGCCCGGTAGTTCAGCAACACCCGGTGGCGCAACACCGGCAGGGCGACGGCGCCAATGTCCTCTGTGGCGATGGCGAAGCGGTCGTCCAACAACGCCCGCACCTTCGCCGCCAAGATGAGGCCTTGGACGCCGCGCGGGCTCGCGCCCAAGGCGGCGTTCTCGGCGACCGATGGCGGGGCGTGATCGCCATCCGGCTGGCTCGCCAGCACCAATCGCACCGCGTAGGCGCGGGCCGGTTGCGGCTCGGCCACGGCGCGCACGGTGGCGCGCAGGCGGACGATCTCGGCGCCGTCGGCCACCGGCTCGATGGCCACCGCGGCGGTGCCGGTGGTGCGGTCGAGAATCTCGTGGTATTCGGTTTCCGCCGGATAGCCCACCACCAGCTTGAGCAGGAACCGGTCGAGCTGGGCTTCGGGCAGCGGGTAGGTGCCTTCCTGCTCCACCGGGTTCTGCGTGGCCATGACGCAATAGGGTTCTTCCAAGGCGATGGTGCGGCGGCCGATGGTGACCTGCCGTTCCTGCATCGCCTCGAGCAGCGCCGACTGGGTCTTCGGCGTGGCGCGGTTGATCTCGTCGGCGAGCACCAAATTGGCGATGAGCGGCCCTTCCTGGAAGCGCAGTTCGTGGCCGCCGCCGGGCGTCTCGGCGAGCACGGTGGTGCCTTGGATGTCCGCCGGCATGAGGTCCGGCGTGAACTGAATGCGGGAGAAACGCAGGTTCACGGCTTCGCTGAGCGAACGCACCAGCAACGTCTTGCCAAGCCCCGGCACCCCTTCGAGCAGCACATGGCCCCCGGCCAGAAGCGCGGTGAGCACGCCGTCCACGACGTCGCGCTGCCCCACCAGCATCTTGCCCACCTCGGCCTTGAGGCCCGCGCACACCTCCTTGAACCGGGCCGCGGCGGCGCGCGCTTGGTCGGCGTCTTCAATGCTCATCGTTCCTCCTGTAGCGGCCCGGGCCGCGCGCGTTGCGCCAGAAAGTAGTCGCGCACGGTGCCGCGCGCTGGCAGCGGCAGGCGCAGGTGGTTGACGTGGCCGAACGGCTGATCGCGGCTGCCGCGCCCCGCCGCTTCCACCGGCAAGGCGGTTTTCTCCTCCGGGGGCGAGCGTTCGCGCCGCACCTTCACGCGGCCGGGATTGGGCTTGCCGCGCAGGTGATCCGGCATCGGCACGCCGAGCAGCATGGCGGCGACGCCCCGCGTTTTCTTGAGGCCGCCGGGGCCGCCGCGGCCGTTCAGGTCGTCGCGCTCCTGGTCGCCGACGCCGCTCGGGGTCAGCGACCGATCCACCGGCGCTTTGCGGTTGTTCAGCATCGGGCGGCGCGTGGAGGCGGCCTTCTGCTCTTCGTCCTCTTCGTCCTCGGCGTCGTCCTCCACCTCTTCTTGCGCCTCGTCGTTGCGCGCCTTGGTGTCCGCGGCCGGATGATCGGAAGACGCGAGGCGGCTGCCGGCGCTCGTTCCCGTGCCGCCGGGCACGCCGCTGGAGGCGTTTTCCTCACGCCGCCGCTGTGTCGCTGGACGGCGTTTGCCGTCGGGCCGCGGCGTGCGCTTGTTCGGCGCGCGCCGTGCCTGCTCGGCGCTCTGGTTGGATGCGCCGGCCGCCCCGAAACCTCTTTGACTCGCCTGCGCTTGGGCGGCGCGCGCGTTGGCCTGCTCCAAGTCGTCGGAGCGTGTGCCAAGGCCGGGCGGCGGGGCCTCGCCGGTTTCGCGTGCGGCGAAAGCGGAAACATCGGTTGGGCGCGGCATTGTCTTGGCCGCCGGCGAGCGGTCGGCGGCGCGGGCGGGCGTTTCCTCTTGGCGCTCATCGTCCGGTTCCACGGCCGCGGCTTGGAGGCCGCCCAGTGCCGTCACAGTTGCGGTGCCCGGTGCGCCAGGGCCGATCGCGCCCCTCAGGAGCAATGCCGCCGCCAACGCGAACACGGCCAGTGCGCCGAGCGGCCACCGCTGAAGGCGCAGCGCCGGCGGCCGCCACGCCACTTTGGGCGGTGATGCGTCCAGCGCCCGACGCGCGAACGCGCCGGCGTCCAAGACGGCGGCTTGGGCGAAGCCGCTCGGCGCGTCCCGGCGCGCCAGCTCGTCCGCGGCCTGCAACCGATCGCGCAATCCAAGGCGATGGTCGTAGAAAGCGAGCGCCCGCGCCCGCGACGGCGGGTGGCGCAAGTACGCGATCAGCGCCACCGCCAGAACACCGGCAAATGGCAGCGCCACCGCGAGGCCGATGGTCGCCGCGCCGCCGAGCGGCCACCACCAGAGGCCGGTGAAGAATCCCCACGCGTTCGCCGCCAGCGCGACGCCCGGCACCAACGTCGCGGCTGGAAAAAACGCGGTCGCGCCGCGCTCGACGGCGCGCCGCCAAGTCCAAGCGCGCATGTGCCGCTGCGCTCGCTTGGCAATGCGGTCGAGGTCCGCGGCGATTTCGGCGGCACCGCGAGGCGCCGCCGCAGACGTGGACTCAGCCATCGGCGTTGGCGGCAAGAAGCGCGTCGTCCGGCGCCAAGCGCGGGCGCAGCCGCGCCAAGCCGGCTTCGGCGCTGGTTCGCATCTGCTCTGGCAATCCCGCCTGCCCGGTCAACGCCCGTTGGTAGTTGGAGTACGCCCGGCGATGCCGGCCGAGCGCCTCGTAGGCGCGGCCGAGTTCGTGGCGCACAACGTCCTCAAAGCGCGGGTCGCCGTTGAAGCCGGCGGCCAGAAACGTCTTCCACGCCGCGTGGGCGTCGCCTTGCGCCAAATACCGGTCGCCGAGCATCAGTTGCAGGTTTTGCCGCAGCCGCGGTCGTTCGGCGCGGCCCACATGCCGGAGCGCCTCCTCCGCCAAGGCGATGATGAGATCTGTGTGCCGGTTCTTGTCCTCGCCGGCGAACAGCGGCAGGGCGAAACCGGCGACATACTCCATGCGGCGGCGCTCCGGGGTGATGGCGAGGCCAAGGCGCACGGCGTCCAGCTGCTCCTGCACCGGAAAGCCTTGGCGCGCGCCGATGTCGAACAACCGCGTTGCGGCTTCTTCCACATTGCGATCCGCCGGCCACTTGCGGGCGTAGGCGCGCAGGCCCTCGGCGTCCTCGGCGGCCGCGGCGCGGTAGAACGCCGCATCCGCCGCCGAGTAGTTGCTGTCCATCACCGGCGCGAGCGCAAGGTAGCCGCGGCTGGGGTTGATTTCCAGCGCGTACGCCGACCAGAGGCCGAGACCGGAACGCAGCAGCAAGCCTTCTTCGGGCGCTTCGGCAGCTTCCGCCGCCTCGGCTGCGGGTTGCTCGAACGGCTGCGGGAACAACGCCACCATGCCGGAGATCGGCAAAGCCGTGTTCGCGAACCGGATGTCCTGCTCGGCGCCTCCCGCCAGCGCCTCGTTCAGATAGGTGTGGTAGCCGGCGGTGCCAAACGTCATCCAAGCGCGGGCCGCGCCGTGCGCCACCGGGACGCGCACGGTGTCGCCCACGATGCGCACGCCCGTCACCACCGCGCCGCCGGGGCCGAGGGATCCCTCGGCGACGGATTGTTGCGCGGCGTCCGGCTGGTCGCCCCGCGCCGGCGCAAGCGTCAGTTCCGCATCGTGCAAATTGAGGCCGAAGGAAAAACGCCGCAGCACCGGCCAGCCGAGTATCGCCGCCGCGTCCACGTTGCCGAGTTCGTTGGCGTAGCGGGCGGTGATTTCGGTGAGTACAGGCCCCTGTTCGGCGGTGACGGCGTCTTTCGGCACCGCCACCTCAAAGCCTTCGGCACTGATGCGAAGCGTTTGTTCGCCCTCGCCGTAGGCGATGGAGTTGATCACGTTGCTATGCACTTGGAGCGCCGCCGGCGCGGCGTAGTCCACCACCACATGCGTGTCCTTGTGGAACGCCTCGGTGCGCAACGTGGCGCGGATAAGCACCCGCTCGCCGAATTGCAATGTGCGAATCCGCCCCCCGTCAAGAGCTCCCTCGGGGCCCGGCTCGGCGGCCGCCACCGGCACGGCGGCGATGGCGAACCCGGCCATGCCGAGCACGGTGGCGAAAAACGCCTTGGCGGGGCGGCTGGCCAGTGTGCGGATGCACCGCTGGTTGTTCATGAAAATCCGGCAACCGAAGGAAACCCAAGTATACCAACCTTGCCGGAACCCTAAGGTGCGGTGCCGCGTCAGCGGCCTTGCCGCCGGAGTCGTAGCGGTCGCAAGGAAGATCGCGCAGGCAGAACCTGACGCGAAATTCCGTGTGCGACACGGCGTACGCGAATTTCAGCGATGTCGCACATACATCGGCGCCGCGAGTGTCTACGGTGGCGCCATGGACAACGACGGCATCCACAAGTTCGCCTACCAGCACGTCGCGGTGTTCGCCGACCTGCTGCGCCTGGCCGCGCCGGCGCTGGCGGCGGAGTTGGACTTCACGCGGGCGGAGCGGCTGCCGGCCTCCGGCGTCGCGCCGGCCGGCGGGCGCTTCGAGCAGCGCCACGGCGACTTGGCGTGGCGCGTGCCGCACCGGCGCGCGGACGGCGCGGACGGCTCGCATCCGCAGCTGATCGCGGTGGTGGAGTTCCAGTCCACGGTGGACCGGGACATGGCGCGGCGCATGCACGACTACTGCGGCATGCTGCGCGAGAGCCCGCGGCGGCGCGGCGGGCGCGGGGAGGGGCCGTCGGCGCTGCTGCCGCTGGTGGTCTACAACGGCAGCGAGCGCTGGACCGCGCCGGGGGAAGCCGCGGCGCTGCCGTCGCCGTGGACGCTGGCGGCCCAGTTGGCGCTTGCGCCGTTCCAAGCATGGGACTATGTTCTGCTGTCCTTGGAGCGGCTGCTGGCCGCGGGCGGCGGCGGCCTGGCCCGGCTGCCGCTGGCGAACCGGTCGGCGGCGACGCTGCGGCTGCAGGCGGAGCGGACGCCGGAGGGCGTGCTGGGGCGGCTGCGGGAAGAGTGGGCGCGCTTTCCGGGCGAGGCGGACCGGGCCGTGCGGGAAGTGCTGTACGCTTGGGCCGGCGCGTTGCTGGGGCACATGGCGGGCGCGGAGTCGGCGTTGCCGAGCGTGGACGAGTTGGAAGGGCTGGAGAGGCAGACAGGAGGAAAGGAAATGGCGACGGTGTCGGAGGCGCGGCTGGGCAAGTGGTTCGACGAGGTGCGCGCCGAGCATGTGGCGCTGGGCATGAAGCAAGGCATCGAGCAAGGCGTCGAGCGGGGCATGAAGCAAGGGATCGAACAGGGCATGAAGCAAGGCATGGAGCAGGAACGCGCTCGGTGGCTGGCGCGCCTGCGGCGCCATGCGGCGATCAAGTTCGGGGCGGGCACGGCGGAGCGGCTGGCGGCTCTGCTCGGCGCCGCGGTCGCGGCCGAGCAGATGGAGCGGGTGGGCGACTGGATAGTGGAGTGCGACCACGGCGAGGATCTGCTCGCGCGAGTGACCGCCATGCGCGCGAACGGCGGCGTTTGAGAGTTGAGCCGGCCGCGGGATGGGTGAGTTGGCTGCTGCTCAGCCTGCACTAAATACAACGGCTTCTTGGGTGGTAGCGGGCATTGTCGAGGACGACGGGCGGTCTTCGCCATTGTGGCGTGCCGCGCAACTTGGGGGGACGCCACCCGGACGCCACGCCCCGGGGCATCAACGCACACCGGTAATAGCTCGAAAGTCGTCGTTCGAGAGGAAGCCGTAGCGCTTGCCTTGGTGGCCGATCAAATGCACGGCATGTTCGTTCAGTGCCGTGGCTACTGGATCGCCTTGCCGGTAGAGGCGCAGTTCGTAGCGACTCTCTCCGATGCGGGAGAGAGCGGCCCAATCCCCCGGAGCGGCCAATCCCGTGCCGCGCAACGGCCCTGTGCCAAGGCGGAAGTCCAAGTTGTTCTCCGCTTCGAACGTGACCCGCACAGTCGACGTCCGCGGCAGGTCCGCGAAGTAGACGCGAACTTTGCTTGAGTAGGTACGCTTGTGCCCTCTTCGGTTCAGGATAGTCAGTGGCGGGAAGAAGTCGTAGCAGTCCTTGCTGAGCCAGAAGTACTGCGTGCCCTTGGCTTCGTCGGTGCCTGGCGCCGCATTGACCCGCACAGTGTCTGCGTGTCCTAGCCGAAGGGCCATCGTCACCTCGTCGGTTTCGTCGAGAACCACCGTGGATGCTTCCTCGTCGTATAGAAGCTGCCAAGCGGGCGAGGGGCTTCCCAGCTTCGGTTGGGACACGTTCCATCCTTGATCGAACATGTGCGCGACCAGTTCTCGCCAAGAGAAACCAAGTTCCCTCGTCGATGGACGGTCCAAGAGCACGGCCATCTCCACGTTTGCGCCATGCCCGGGCCGGTGAAGTTGCCGCTGGTGACGACAAGCAATTCCCCCGTACTCGTCGCGGCGCCGTAGCTCTTCATGTGCATCAAGCGCTTGCGATTCACGATGTACACCTCGGCACCGCATTCAAGCAGCGCGGTGACAACTTGCCGGCTGGTCAACTTCTGTCGAGCGTTGCCGGCGAAGACAGCCACGACCTTGCCGCCACTATGTACATGGTCGCGAAATACCGGATAGAACCGGACGCCCCCGTTGTAGTTGGCGAACCCCGACACGATGTACATGGTGCCGTCGCCGGCGGGCTGTTCGCGGAGCCAGAGCGTCTCCAGCATCGCCAATAGCCCCTTGCTACGCCCTGTCGCGTATACGTTGGGATGAACCGACAGTTCGTTCATGTGCTTGAGGGCTTGTGCAACAGCAGCAGCGTCTCGTGCGCTATCGCGTTGTTCACGTGGTAGCCGTAGCGTTGGTAGGTTTGCAGCGGCATTTGTTCCTCCACCCGCCAGCCCACCTCGGCAGCCATGTTCGCGAGATGCGCTGGCGTGTCGATCTCGCAGCGTTCTCCGCCGAGCACCGTGTGATTGCGGCCGACGATCAAGGCGAACGGCGCGCTCGGCAGCAACGCGCCGAGGACGGATCGCAGTGCGTCACGCATGCTGGCGAAGTATCGATAGAGAAGAATGGGAACCGCTCGACGCCGGAATCCGTCGTCGTTGCCCAAGGAACTCGCAAGCCGACGGCATAGGCCCACTTCGTCCGCTGGCAGACGGGCTTCGTTGTTCGCCAATGCGGCGATCAGCTGCGATCGAGCCCTGCCACGCAGTTCGCGGCTGCCGACCAACACGGATTCCACGGCGGCGAGGTCGGCAGGGGAAACGAGGCCAAGCCAGACCAGCGACAACCTGTGGATGTCGACATACGGAAGCGCCATGGCGTATGGCGGGCTTGTGATGGCCGCGTCGAAGGGGGTCGGCGGGATGGCGTTCGCGGACTCGGTCGCATCGCAAAGTGTTGCTCGGACGAATGTCTGGCCGGCCTTCTTCGACGCCGCGGTTGACTCAAGCACCATCTGCGCATCGCCAATACGCTTGATCGACTGCTCGCAAGCGGTTCGAAAGGCATCGAGGAACGGCGTGGCCGGCAAGGACGACTTGCGGCGCCGTACCCGCAGGTCCTGGGGATCCTGACGCGAGTAGTCGCGCAGCAGGTTGCTGGCAATCGTCAGAAACACCGGGGCAAGCGCTTGCGCCACCGTATCCGTTGCGCGGCGCAGGCGCTCGATGATGTCGAGGACGTCCGTGTCGAACCACGACTCAAGGTACATCCGTCGTGGTGACTCGTCCGCTGATAGGCGGGAGGCGGCTTGGCGCAGCTTGTCCATCAGACGCCGCAGAACCTCATGCAGCTCGGCGGCAGGCGTGGCCAGCGCTTGCAGCTTGGCGTTGCTGATGAACACCGCGAGCGGGTTGATGTCCACGCCATAGCCCGCCGCCCCAAGATGCGCGCACTCGACCAAGGTGGTGCCGCTGCCGCAAAACGGGTCCAGAACGCGCTGACCCGGCAGGACGCCAAGCATGTTGAGCAGCGCCCGTGCCACTTGCGGGTTGAACTTGCCCTTGTACTCGTGCAGGCCGTGGACGGAGTACCGCGTTGCCTGCCGCGCCTTGCCCTTGCGGGCCGTCGTCTCCAAGCAGCTCTGCTGCGTTTCCGACAGCCCCCGCTCGCCGTCGATGCGCGACACGTAGGTCAGTCGGTTCGCCAAGCGGCGCGAACAGCTGCTTGGCAGTTCCACCCCCCCTGGCACTTCGCGGGGCGCGGACGCGGGGAACAAGGCGGCGATTTCGCGCATGGCGAGCGCCCGCTCATAGGGGTAGTAGCGATAGCCGTGCCAAATCAATTTCACGCGCCGATCCACCTCATGACGAGAATGGTCTCCGTCTTGATCCTGCCGTAGCTTGGATTGAACGATTTGGACGCCGCCGCCAAAGTGCGCTTTGCCGAGAACACCCGAGCGAACCCCGTGCTCCGCCCAACCTCCTCTATGATCGCCGCGTTGTCCACAATCTGCCCGCGGATGCGCGAGCGGCCAATCACGAAGCAAACATAGCCGCCTCGGACCACCACGGCCCGCAGCAGATCGAGAGTGTGCTTCATTTGCCTTGCGAAGTCGTCCGCCGTGTGCGGGTTGCGCTTGAAGAAGTGCGCCCGCGCTCCGATCTCGCGCACCTTGACGGCCAATGGGTCCATGCCCAGCCAATACATGCGGTACTTGTGATACAGCCAATACTCGTAGGCGTTCGGATAGGGCGGCGACGTAATCACCAAGCCCACACGACGACCGTCGTTGACTACGCTGACCAGCTCGCCGGGATTCACCGACGTGGTGTCCGACTCCAGAACGGCGACCGGCGCCAGAGCATAGTCCCGCGCGGCAAGCGCTTTCTCGATCCGGTCGGCGGCGCGACGGAATCCAGCAAAGGCGTCCGCCGCCCGTACCTTCTTGCGGATGGCCGCGTAGCGCGTGTCGCTCTCCTGGTTGGATACCCTCACCACGATGCTCGAAAGCGCCAGCCGAAGTGCGTCCCGGTGGTCCGGCGGCGCGGTGGCGATGGCCGTGGTCAAACTGGCGAGCGCTCGTTGCACTTCCGGCGCGAACCAGTGGTCCAGCCTGGGCAAATCGGGCACATCCGCCGCTCTTTTGCAGCCAGCCGCTTGGCCAACGACGGCGGTGGCGGCGGCTGCGAGCCCGCCCGCCAGCGGCGATGTTTTCACTTGCGAAATCAGGCAGGCGATGGGGTTGAGGTCGATGCCGACGGCAGGCACACCACGCCGTTGGCACTCCACCAGCGTCGTACCGCTGCCGCAGAACGGATCCAGCACCGCCGTTCCCCGCGGCACCGGCAGGATGTCCAACAAGCGACGCGGCAAGTCCGCCACGAACTTCGCGGGATACGGATGCAGTGCTTCAATGGGGCTTGGAGCAGTCCGCGACGCGAAGTTCCAATCCGTGTGGACGAACTGCGCCTCCATTGCTGATGTGGACTTTGACATTGCTGCTTCTCGCAGCCGGCGCTTAAGGTGACGCTGATTATACGCACAGTAACTCTGTGCTTCGACCGGCAGCGAGCGAGTGCCCGCGGCCCAGGTGCATCAGCAACTGTCCGCGGCGGCCCGTTCGCCGACTTGCCCTTGGCGGTGCCTTTTTCGGTGCCCCCGGCGTCAGCTCCCCGCCGTTGACGCCTGGGCGAGATCGCCGGCGCCGGGTTTGGTCACCACCACGCCCAACTGCGCGCGCGCCGCTTCCGCGGCACCGATGCGGCGGGCGAGATCCGCGGCGTAGGCGGCGTCTCCGGCCGCCTCGGCCAAGGGCAGCAGCGCGCGCAGCACGGGCAGCCGGTCGCCGCGGTCGGCGGCTCTTCCGGCGCGCAAGGTGGCTTCGGCGTCGGCGTGGGCGGCGAGGTAGCGCAAAAAGGCGGCTTCCTGCGCGGCGGTGAAGATGCCCCGGCGCAGCGCCGCTTCCGCCAAGCCGAGCGGCAAAGCGCTCTCGAGATGCAGCGCCATCAGCGCGAGGAGGCGGAGGTCCGAGGCGCGCGGGGGCGGGGCGGCCCCGTCGAGCTTCGCGGCCGCTTGGGCGAACACGGCGCGCGCCGCTTCCTCGGCGCCGGCGCCGCGTAGCTGCCAAGCGGCGAGGAGCACGGCGTCCAAAGCGCCGCCGGCGACCAACTGCGGCTCGTCCAGCCATCCCATCATGGCTTCGGCGGCGCGCTCCGTCCAGCGGCCCGAACCATCCCAAACGTCCTGCTTGCGGGTGGGGAAGATCCGCTCGCGGCGCAACACGAGCATCTCCCGCGGCGACATCGGAACATCGGACCGCTCGCCGAGGCCGAGGCCGAGCAGGCTCGCGAACTGTTGCCGCGCCCTTCGCCGGTAGAAGTCCTCGATATCGCCGCCGCTGCCGCCGAGCGTGGACGGCGCGCCGCGCAGCAGAGCGCGCAAGACCGCGAGGGCTTGATCCGGCCCGCCGGCCCCGGCATGCGCCCGCGCCAATTCCACGGCGTAGGCGCCATTGCAACCCAACATGTCCGATGGCGGGCTGCCGGCCCACTCCTCGGCGTCCGCCAGCGCCGCCTCGGCGCCGCGCAGCGTCGACAGTGTTCGCAACGCGTAGGCGTGAAAGCACGCCGTCATGTCCGCATCCTCGTCGGCCGGGCGGGAAATCGCCAAAACGCCCCGCGCCACCGCCCACGCCCGGTCGCTTGGCAGCCGCTGCGCCACTTCGGCGATCAGCTCCGCCAAATCCAGCGGTGGTTGGATGGACAAACCCGGACTAGGCGGCGCGCTTGCTATCCGCAACAACTTCGCGGCAAGCAACTGGTAATGGGACACCGCGGCGTCCAAGGCGTTCGGCGTCGATGGCCCGGCCTTCGCGAACAAGCGCGCGAGGGCGAGCATTTCGAATGTGTCCGGGTCGCGGGCATTGGCGGCGCGTTCGCGCAGCCACGCCGCCTCCTCTTCGGTCAGCGGCGCCTTGTCGCCCTCGCGGAGCGCCATCCAAACGACGAACTCGTGGTCGCCCCACGCGCCCTGCCGCATCCGTTCTCCCAGCGCGTCAAGGCGGCGGCGGCGCTGTTGCGGCGCGGCGTCGAACGCCTTGCCCAGCAACGCGTAAAGGCGCGGATTCCTCTCGTGCTCGGCGGCCGGCAACGCGGCGACGAAACGCTCGAACTCGGCGGCCGCGAAAGGCCACCCGGCGATGGCGTCGAACAGGCGGGGCTGCTCGCCGCCCAAGTCCGACTCCAAGAGCGCTGCGAGATCCGCGGCCGGGGCCTCGTAGAACACCTCTTGCGCCGACGCCTCCACCGGCAAGTTGACAAGCGAGCGCAGCCGCCAATCGGCACCGGGCCCGCGGCGGGCGTCGCTGTCGTCTGGCGCGAACGCGCTCCGCCAAACCGCGCGCAACGCCGAACGCGCTGCGCCGGCCTCTTGGTCGTCCGCGGCGGCGACAACGGCGCGCAGACGTTCGATTTCACGTTCCGTGGCTGCGTCCCACGGGCTGAAACCGGCGGAACGGAGCGGCCCCGCGTAGAACTTGCGGAACAGCTCGCTGGTCGAGCCCCTTGGGCCCCGGCGCTCGGCCTTCTCCAGCAGCGCGTCAACGGCCGCTGGGTCGCGGTAGTCGGCGCCGCCGTCGGTGGCCAGCGCCAGCGCCGCGGTGAAACGGCCTTCGGTCAACCAATGGAAATAGAGCGCGCCGCGCAGCAGTTCGTCTTCGGGCGCGAACCGGCTGTAGTCCAACAACGCCTGTTCGGCCGCTTCGCGTTCGCCCAAGGACAAGCGCGCATCGATCAACGCTTGGCGGTACGCGGGCTCTTCCGGGTTCAACGCCAAGAGGCGCGGCGCCAGCGCGGTGAAACGCCGCAGACGCTCCTCGTCCCGGTAGAACCCCGGGGCCAACTCCAAGCGATAGATGGCGTCCACCGTGGCGGCGTCCACTTGCTCGCCGCCGCGCACGCGCTCGAGCAGTTTCGCCTTCTGCGTGGCGAACCGCGCCGTGAAATCGGGAGTGCCGGGCCCCGAGAAGAAGCGTGGCACCCACACACCCTTGCGTCCGAGCTCCAGCAACGCGTCGAAGCCCTCGTCCGGCGCCGCCTCGAAGATGGCGCGCAACGTCGCGCCGAGGTCGAAGCTCAGCTTGGCGCGGCGCCCGAACCGTTCGGCCACCGCGTAGAGCGCCTCCAGGTTTTGCGCCGGAACCTCCCTCAATAGCAAGTACAGAAGATCTTGCGCGGCAAACTCGTGGGCGAAGTCGGCTTTGGCGGCGTAGTCGGTTGCGGCGTCGATCAACGCCTGCTGTTGCGGCGGGGTCAACTCCGTGGCCAAGATGTCTTCGAGAACGCCCCTGACGGCGTAGGAAGCGCGGTAGTCCCCCTCCTTGAAGGCGTCCACAAGGCTCGCCCAGTAGCGGATCCGCGCGTCCACGCCCACCTTCGCCTTGAGATAGCGCCAAATCGAAAGCGGGCCATCGTCCAGCATCGGCACAGCGCCGCTGCGTCTCGTCTCGGTCTTCGCGGCGGCGCTGACCAGCCTTTGCAGTTCCTCCGGCACGATGAGGTCGCGCCCCAGCCGCTCTTCGATGTTCAGCACCAGCGGCGCACCGCCGGAGATGAGCTCCAAAAACGCGGCTTCGTTGTCCTTGAGCGTGTCGGCGAACGGCGAAACCACCCGGCGGAACGCGGCCGGCGACAGCATCGTCCAAGCAATGGCGAGCGGCTCTCGGTATTCGCCGGCGGCGATGCGCTCGCGCAGCAGGGCCGCGATGCGCGTTTCGTCCCCCGCCAAGCGCGCCAGCCGCGCCGCGGCGTCGAAATCGCCGCGCGCTTTGGCGAGCGCGAAGTGGCGTTCCAACGCCGTCTGGTTTTCTGCCGGCGGCGCGACGGCGTCTTTCGGCGTGTCCGCGAACGCCGCCAGCGCGGCATCCACATGCTGCCGGAGCGTGTCCGCGCCGGTCGCTTCCGCCACGCGGCGGGCGAAGCGGGCGGTGTGGTCGAGGCGGGGAAACCCGGACAGCGGCTGTCCGTCAGGCGCCGCGCCAGTGGCCTTCAGCGCATCGTTGAACATCGCCTCGACCGCGGCGAGACGTTGCGCGGTGGTGGCGTCGTCTTGCGGCCAGGTGATCAACAAGCCCTGCGCGAGGTGCTCGAAGTAGGTGCGGTAGTCGCGGTTCACGGCGAGGTCTGGATCCAAGCCGAACAACGCCCGCGGCGACTGATCGGCCCCCGGCCGCCTCGCCTTGGCAACCACCGGCTGGGTGCGCAGCACGTTGCCGAGGCCGCGCAGGTACAACCTGTTCGCCACGTCTTCCCGGCCGCTCGTCTCGCGCAGCATGGCGGTCTTGCTCAGCAACGCCAAATCGTCCGGCTTCACGTCGAGAGCGCGCGTGTAGTAGCGCATCGCCTCGGCCCCGTGGCCGGCTTCGCGCAGCAGATCCGCCTTGGTGCGGTTGACGTCGATGAGCCCGGTGATGTCGTCGATGCCGTCGAAAGCGATTTCCGCGCCGGCGAGATCGCCGCGTTCCAGCAGCACTTTGCCGAGATTGATGTACACCTCCGGCGGCAGCGCTTGGCGCAACGCGATCAACCGCCGTCCGTGCGCGAGTTGCCGCTGGCGGTCGCCGCCGCCGGTGTTGAAGCCGCCGAAGCCGGTGTTGGGCGTCGCCAACGTGACCAGCTCCCGCAAGATGGCGGGTCGGCGCAATCCGGCTTGGGAGAGCGCGTTCTCGAGCGCCAGAAACTCGCCCTCGGAGTCGCCGGTCTCTTGCGCGATGTCGGCGAGCAGTTGGTACAGGTAGAACTTGTCGTTGCGGCCGGTGATTCGCTCCAGGATGACGCGTTGCGCCCAGCGGAACGTCTTGCGCATGGCCGGGGTGAGCCGGTCGGTGAACGAGCGCGCCCCGATCATGTTGACGATGCCGTCCACCGCCACCACGAACGCGTTGTCGTCCACCGCGTGTTCCGCCGCGTACTGCAACGCGGTCACGGCCTCGTCGCGGCGGCCAGCGCGCTTCAACGTGTCCGCCAGCAGCAGCAGGTTGTCGCTGTTTTCGGGCTGCTGCACCAAGGCGCGCCGATAGCTGGCGATCGCTTCCTCGTTGTAGCCGCCGAGGGAGAGCAAGCCGCCCTCGAACTCGCCGCTGACGCCCTCGATGTCCAACGCCCGCAGTTTCTCCAACCAACGCTGGATTTCGGCGTGGCGCTCGTCGGAGTCCTCGGCGAGGTCGTAGGCGAGCATGTTGAGCACGAGGTTCTGCACGTGCTCCACCTCGTTCTGCGGGTCCGCGGCGACCAAGCTCCGCAGCACCTTGTCGTAGGCCGAGTAGTCCTTGAGCAGCATGTACACCTTGCCGAGCTGGCGCAGGCGCTCCACCTCGTCGCCGCCGCCGCGGCGGGTGTACTCGTCGATGACCTCGGTGGCGGAGAGCGCGTCGCCCACCTCGGTGTAGACGCGCGCCAACAGGTGCATCTCGTTCTTGTCCGCCGCGCCGCCGGCGAGCTTCTCCTCCAACTCCACAACGATGTCCGCCAGCGCGTTCAACTCGGCGGCCAGCAGCAGCAGCTGGTCTTCCGCCAAGCTGCGTCTGGCCGCGCTCTCCACGCTCACCCACAGCGCCCGCCAAGCGGCCAACGCCTCCGGCTTGCGCCCGGCGGCGCTGTACAGCCACGCCAGACGCGCGCGCTCGTCGTAGCCGAGTTCCCCCTGCTTGGCGCGCAGCGCTTCCAAGAGGCGGATCGCGTCCTCCGGCTTGTTCATCCGCTCGTAGGCGTCGGCGAGATCGCGGATGGCGCTGTCGTCTTCGGGCAGTATGGCTTCCAGGCGTTGCAGAATCGCCAAGGCGTCCTCGTTGCGCCCTTCGCGGCGGCGCGCGTCGAACAGAAAAAGAAGGCTCTCCGCCTGCTCCCCGGCAGCGGCCATTTGCCGCTCCACCATGTCCACGGCTTGCGCGGCGAAGCCCATCTCGATCATGCGCTCGGCGCCCTCGAGCAGAGTCGCCGCGTGGTCGCCGTTGGCGGCCGCGAAGGCGCGCCACACGGCCAGCGCCTCGGCCGGCGCCGCGACGTTCATGTAGTGGCCGGCGAGGCCCGCGAACCAATGCACCGCCTGTGGTGCCGCCGCCATCTGGCGCCGGTACTCCGCCACCATGTCTGCAACGCGGCCGGCAGCCTCGTACAGGTTCAACAGCCGCCGGCGCGCCTCGACATCCACGCCCGCATCGCCGGTGGCCTGGTAGTAGGCGATGGCCTCGTCGTAGCGCTCGGTCTCCACCAGCAAGTCCACCCGCGCCCGCACCAGTTCCGCATCCGCGCTCGCCTCCGCCTCCAAGCGCGCCAACAGCTCGTCCAACGCGGCGTCTTCGCGGTACGCCTCCATCAGCACCGCCAGCGCGTAGCGCCGGTCGGCGCGGGGGTCGGCGGCCGCGAACGCCTGCCAACCGTGCTTCTGGGCCTCGTCGAACGCGCCGGCGGCGATCGCCCACTCGGCCAGCCGCACCCGCTGGCGGAACGGATCGCCGAAGGCGTCGGTGACGCGGTAGAGCGCCAGCGCTTGCGCCGGGTGGCCGAGCAGCGCCAGCGTGACGGCGGCGCGGTTGCCGAAGCTCGGATCGCGCTCGGCGGCCATCGCGACCAGCGCGTCGAGGTTGCGCTCGGTGGCTTGCGCCATCGTCAGCCGCAGGGCGATGAACTCCCGCTCCTCCTCGCGGCCGGTGTTCGCGGCAGCGCGTTCGTACCAGGCGACGGCGCCCGCCGGATCGCCGCCGGCGTCCAAGAGGCGAGCCTTGAGCAGCGCCCCGTCCACCGTTTCGCGCACCGCCCAAGCGGCATCGGCGGCAGCGCGCGCGGCTTGCAGGTCGCCATGCCGCCAATGCAGGTGGGCGACCGCCAGCAGCGCGTTGGCGCGCGCGGGGGGTTGCCGCTCCGGCGCGTCGGCGAAAGCCTGCAAGCGTTGCACGGCGCGATCCACGCCATCGTGAACAATGGCTTCTTCGTACAGGCGGCCGACCGCCGCCACGTCCAAGCGCTGGCCGGCGGCAATGGCCTCGACATCAGCCGCGGCGTTGGCTTGAGCGGCAAACGCCCACGCCGCCAACATCGGCGCGCAACAGGCGCCCCTGAAAACGGCGACCACGCGCAACGGGAAACCCACCGCAACGCGGCCTAGGCGAGCGCCGACACGGTGGCCGCGCGGACCGCGCGTTTCCGGGCCACGCATCAGCTCGCCTCCTGCGCCGCGGCCGTCGGCGTCGGCAAGAACTCCTCGATGGCCGCCAACGTGGTGTCCAGCTGATCGTGGTGTGTCCAATGGCCGGCGGCGTCGATCTCGCGCAGCGTGGCGTTCTGGAAGTGCCGCAGCGTGCCGTCCTGGCCGATGCGGTGCGGATAGCCGTGGCGCGAGTTGAGAATCAGCACCGGGCAGGCGATGCGCTGCCACAGCGCCGTCACGTCGTCGTTGGGGATGTCGTACGGCCGCAGCGTGCGGGTGTAGTTGTCGAACTTCCAAGTGTGGGTGCCGTCCTCGTTTTGTTGCTGCCGTGGACGGTGAGGTGCCGCGCCTGTTCCGGCGACAGGTGCGGATTGGTCTGCTGCATGCGCTGGTAGGCGTCCTCCACGCTTGCGTAGCGGCGGGGCGCGCGGGCGGAAAGCGCGCGATTGGCGCTGATCCACTGGCGCAGCCGCTCGTCCGGCGTTGTTTCGGGCCGCGGATACAGCCCCACGCCCTCGATGAGCACCAGCCGCGCCACGGCTTCGGGAAACGCGCCGGCGAACAACGACGCGATGGTGCCGCCCAGTGAGTGCGCCACCATGTGTACCGGCGCCAAGCCGCGCTGGCGAACCAGTTGGGCGATGTCTTGCACGTACTCCAGAATCGAATACGGGCTGCCGCGCGTCCACTCGGAGTCCCCGTGGCCGCGCAGATCCGGCGCCACGACGTGAAAGCGGCGGCACAGGGCCTGCGCCAACCAATCCCACGAGTGGCAGTGGTCGTGAATGCCATGCACCAAGAGCAGGTTGGCGTCGTCGTCGTTGCCCCAATCCAGATAGTGCAGGCGCAACCGTTGCGAGAAATAGCTGTGCGAAGTAGGGGTCGGCGCGCCCTGCTGGGTCGGCGCGCCCTGCCGGGCGCGTTGGAGTTTGCTACGCAAACTCGGCGCGTTTGCGATGGGTCTCGCCTCCTAATCGGCTAGCGCTGCGTACACCAGGCGTTTGCTTTGCAGGCGCGCTTTGCGTCCGCCGGGGCCCATCATGTTCTGGATCATGCCGACGATGGCGAGATCCTCGCCGGGATGAACGCCGAACCATGTGCCGCCGATGCCGTACCACCAGTACTCGCCCTTGGCGCGGGGGTGGTCGGTGGTGCCGTTCGGCGCCTCCACGATGGCGAAGTCGATGCCGAAGGTGTTGCCGGGCGCGCCGACCGCGGGATGAATGAACGGCACCGCTTCCGGCAATTGGTTGGTGTGCATGAGGCGCACGGTCTCCGGCTTCAACACCCGCTTGCCGGCCAGCTCGCCGCCGTTCAACAACATCTGGCAGAAGCGCATGTAGTCCATGGCCGTGGAGAACAGCCCGCCGCCGCCGGACAGCAACTTCGGCGCCTTGAAGGGCGGCGGCGAAGGCGCCGGCGCGAGTTTGCCGCCGGCTTGGCGGTACAGCGTCGCAAGGCGGTTCGCCTTCTCCTTCGGCACGAAGAACGCGGTGTCCTTCATGCCAAGGGGCTCGAACACCCGCTCGCGCAACACTTGGTCGAACGGCTTGCCGGCGAGCACTTCCACCAGGTAGCCCTGCACATCCACGCCCACGCTGTATTGCCACTTGGCGCCCGGCTGCGCCCAGAGCGGGATGTTCGCCAACTTGCCGACCATCTCGCGCAAGGTCGAGTTGTTGTCGAGGACGTTCGCCCGCCGATAGCGCTGATCCACCGGCGTTTGGGAAAAGAAACCGTAGGTGAGGCCGGCGGTGTGGCTGACGAGTTCGCGAATCGTCATCTCGTGGCCGGCCTCTTCGACCAGCAGTTCGCCGTCCTTTTCGCCCACCGCCACCTGCAACCCTTTCAGTTCGGGGATGAACTTGCTCACCGGATCATCGAGCGCGAAGCGACCTTCGTCGAAGAACGTCATGAGCGCGACGCCGGTGATGGGCTTGGACATGGAGTGGATGCGGAAGATGCTGTCCTTCGCAAGCGGCGTGTCGCTGGCGAGGTCCTGCTTGCCAATGGCCTCGAAGTGGACGAGCTTGCCGCGCCGCGCCACCGCGGTCACCGCGCCGGCCAGTTCGCCATCCGCCACCAGCTTGGCCATGGCGGCGCGAAGGCCGTCCATGCCTTGGGCGCGGAAACCCACCGCCGCCGGCTCGGCCACCGCCAAGTCTCGGCCTTTGGTGGCGGCGTCGGCGGCGTTGGCGGCAAAGGTGGCAGGGCCGACCAACGCGGCCAGCAGAAAAACGGCACCAAGCGCGAAACGCGGCCGCAATCGGCGCAGTTGCTTCGCCGGCATATCGATCTCCAAGAGCGACGGTGGCGGCGACCTTAGCACAAGGTCTTGCAGCCGTTTCCGTTCGCGGTGTTTCGACAGGGGTTGACATCGGACGCCGCAAACGGCGCAATTGCACACTCACAACCTGTACCACCCGACCATGGCAAGTGAGCAAAAGACGATCGCGGTAATCGGCGCTGGCGCGGTCGGCTGCTATTACGGTGCCCGCCTCGCCGAAGCGGGGCACGATGTGCGGTTCCTGTTGCACGGCGACGTGGACGCGGTGCGCCGGGACGGCTTCCACCTCACCAGCCATTTGGGCGACTTGCACCTGCCGTCGCCCACGGTGGGCGACAACGCCGAGGAACTCGGCGCCGGCACCGTGGACTGGCTGCTCGTCACGTTGAAATCCTGCGACCTTGGCCAAACAGCCGCCCTCGCCGGCCCCCTTCTCGGCCCGGACACTCATGTGCTTGCCATCGTCGACGGCATCGGCATTGAGACGGAGGTGGCCGAGATGCTCCACCGCTACGGCATCTTCGGCGGCCTCGGCTTCATTGGCGTGGGGTTGCCGCGACCGGGGCGGATCATGCACCGCGAGTTCGGCGCCTTGGAGATCGGCCACCACGGCGATGATGCGGACGCCGTGCGCGAGGCCGTCACGCTGTGGGACGACACCGTGGTGGCGGCGCGGCCAACGGACTGCCTGGTGCGCGCCCGCTGGAACAAGATGCTTTGGGACGTGCCCTTCAACGGCCTCTCCGTGGCCGCCGGCGGCGCCAACAGCGACTACCTTCTGGAAACCCCGGCGCTGCGCGACTTCGCCCGCCGCGTAATGGACGAGATCGCGCAGCTTGCCAGCGCGGATTTGGCCGCCGCCGGCCTGCCGCCAATCGCCGACGCCGAGGAAGCCTGCGAACGCGCCATGCGCCTCATGGGCACCACCGAGAAGCACATTCCCCCGGCCGGCGTGGAGTTTGTGCGCCAGCGCCCGCTGGAGGTGGAGGCGATGTTCGAACGACCGCTCGCGCGCGCCGAGGAACTCGGCGTCGACATGCCGCTCACCGGCGTGCTCGCCGCGCTCGTGCGGCGGCTCAACCCGGCGGCGGTGTTCTAATCTCAGCAGAGATCTGTCGTGAAAGATTGGTTCGCCAACCCAATGGCTTGGGTCGCCTTCCTGTCGCTGCTGTCGGTGGCTGCGGGGGCGATCTTCGCGTTTGGGCTGTGGAAGGGGAGGGTGGATTCGGATCGGGCTTCGTTCAAAGAGTTCATGAAGGAAGTTCGTGACGACATCAAACAGATACTTGGGCGGTTGCCGTCCCATACGCTGACCGGTGGCAGCCCGCTCCAGTTGACGAGCTTGGGTGGATCCATTTCCAAACGCATCGGCGCCGCCGCGCTGGCACAGGATCTCGTCCCGTTCTTACAACCGCAAACCGAGGGGAGGACCCCCTACGAAATTCAAGAGAAGTGCTTCGACTACGTCCGGCACAAATACGAGCCGCCCGATGAGGTGGAGTCGCTCATCAGCACATGCGCATACGACCACGGCATCGACCGCGGCGAGGTTGTGGATGTTCTGGCAGTCGAACTGAGGGACAAGCTGCTGCCGCGTTGACGCTGCGCGCCTGCCCGAGGTGGCCGGGCGGCAGATCTTCAATAACGATGGACGTTGCGTCGGATATCTCGGCGCGTACTCCTGCTGCGCCCGCTACGCACAACTTGATGCCTTGTACGAACATTTCCTCCTGGAACGCGTCCCAGCTCTCCTCAACGACCTCGTGAGCGGCGATAGCCCAGAGGTGGGCGCACCAGCCTCGCGGACGCAAATCCTCACGAGAGCAAACCCAGCCGGGCGGCCAGGCCAATGCGTTGCACTTTGCCGGTGGGTCCTTTGGGAATCGCCGGCACGAACACCACGCGGCGCGGCACCTTGAAGTCCGCCAGCCGCACGCGGACGAACTGCCGCAGTTCGCGCTCGGTGGCCGTTGCGCCGTCCCGCAGCACCACCGCCGCGGCCACCTCCTCGCCGAGTTTCGCGTGCGGCAGCGCGAAGGTGCAAACCTGTTCCACCGCCGAGTGGTCGAGCAGTGCCTCGTCCACCTCCAAAGGCGCAACCTTCTCGCCGCCGCGGTTGATGACCTCCTTCAGCCGTCCGGTGATCTTCAGATAGCGGTCCGCGTCTATCACGCCCTGATCGCCGGTGCGGAACCAACCGCCGTGAAACGCGACCGCGTTCGCCCGCTCGTTGCCAAGATAGCCGCTGGTCACGTTCTCGCCGCGGATGACCACCTCGCCTTCCTCGCCAGCGCCAAGCAAGGCGCCCCCGGCATTCATGATCGCCACCTCCGGCCCTGCCGCCGGGCCCACCGAGCCGGCCTTGCGCGGCGCCGGCGGCAGGGGATTGGAGCACATCTGGTGCGCCGCCTCGGTCATGGCGTAGGCCTCGATCACCGGCGCGCCGAAAACGCTTTCCAGCTCGCCCATCACCTGCGGCGGCAGCGACGCTGAGGAGGAGCGGATGAAGCGCAGCTTGCTCGCGCGCGCGATCTGCGCGTTGCGTTTGGCGCGGGCCAGGATGGCTTGGTGCATCGTCGGCACGGCGCTGTACCAAGTGGGCCGTTCCGCCCGCAGCCAAGCGAAGAAGCGCAGCGCGTCGAAGCCGGGGGTACACACCACGGCGCCGCCGGCCGCCAAGCTCGCGAGCACCGGCGCCATCAAGCCGTGAATGTGGAACAAGGGCATCACGTTAAGGCAGCGGTCGGCAGGCGCCAAGCGCAAGGTGGCGGCGATGTTGCGCGCGGAAGCGGCCAAGTTCGCTTGGCTCAAGGGCACCATCTTGGGGCGCGATGTGGTGCCGGAGGTGTGGAGGATCAAGGCGATGGATTCCGGCGGCCGCTCCCGAACGGCGCTCTCGGGCGCTCCCCGGAGCCGGAATGATCCGGCCAGATCGCCCTCGACGACGCGGAGCACCGGCATGTTCGCCGCTTCGGCAACGGCCACCGCCGCGCCGACGTCCGCAGTGGCGGACGCGTCCGCAGTGGCGGACGCGCCATCCTCCACGACCAGCGCGCGGGCGCGCAGATCCTTGAGGTGGAACTCGAACTCGTCCGCCGTGTAGGCCGGGTTCAGCGGCGCGGTGGCGCACCACGGCGCCATGCAGACGAAGGCGCTGGCCAGCGCCGGACCGCCCGGCAACACGACGGCCACGCGGTCGTCCGCGCCGACGCCCACGCCGCGCAACTGCCGCCCGACCGCTTCGACTTGCGCGCGAAGTGCGGCGTAGCCGATGCCGGCGCGCGCCGGCGCCGCGATGGCCGTGCCGCGGCTGCCGTTGGCGAGCAGTTCAAGCAGAGTTCCCATGCGTTTGCGTGTAGGCAAAAGCGTGCGTCCGACAGGGCAAGAGAGGCGGCGCCACCGCTCGAACGCTACCAAGTGTCCACATTGCGCCGCTTCTTCTCCCCGCGCCGCAGACCGGCCCGCTCGGTGGCCGGCGCGGCCGCGTCGAGAGCCGCCGTCACCCAGCGCCGGGAGTCCGCCGGATCGATCACGTCGTCCACTTGGAAGGACATGCCGGCGTTCAGCGCCTTGCCGCGTTGGTAGGCCGCCGCCACCAGCGCCTCGTAGCGGGCCACGCGCTCGTCCGGGTCCGCAATGGCCGCCAGTTCGTTGCGGAAGCCCAGCTTCACCTGTCCCTCCAAGCCCATGCCGCCGAACTCGCCGGTGGGCCACGCCACCGCGGCGAACGGCTCCTTGAAACTGCCGCCGGCCATCGCTTGGGCGCCGAGGCCGTAGGCCTTGCGCAGCACGATGGTGACGTGCGGCACGGTGAGGTTGGCGCCGGTGACGAACAGGCGGCTGCAATGGCGCACCAACGCCGTCTTCTCCACTTCCGGGCCCACCATCATGCCCGGCGTGTCGCACAGCACCAGCACCGGAATGTCGAAGGCGTCGCACAACTGCAGAAAGCGCGCCGCCTTGTCCGATCCGTCGCTGTCGATGGCGCCGGAAAGATGCTGCGGGTTGTTCGCCACCACGCCAATCGGGCGGCCTTCGACGCGCGCCAACGCGGTCACCATGCCGAGGCCGAACTTCGGCCGCAGTTCGAGCACCGAGCCGGTGTCCGCTAGGGTGTGGACGACCTCGCGCACTTGATACACGCGCAGGCGGTTCTCCGGCACGATGTTGCGCAGCCGGCGCTGGTCGGCGCAGTCCCACTGCGCGACGCGGCCTTGGAAATAAGAGAGGTACCGCTTGGCCACCGCGACCGCCTCGGCTTCGTCCTCCACCGCCACGTCCACCACGCCGTTTGCGGTTTGCACGTCGAGCGGGCCGATCTCCTCCGGGCGGAACACGCCCAGGTTGCCGCCTTCGATGAGCGCCGGGCCGCCCATGCCGATGTTGGCGTTGCGCGTGGCGATGATCACGTCGCAGCAACCGAGCAGTGAGGCGTTGCCGGCGAAGCAATAGCGCGACGTGATGCCCACCATCGGCACCAAGCCGGAGAGTCGTCCCATGGACGCGAAGGTGGGCGTGTCGAGCGGCCGGCTTGGCGCGTCGAAGCGCGCCGCGGGAGTGGCCGCGTTCGCGCTATCGCGCGCGGGTTTCGGCGGCGGGCCTTGGCGGCGGCCGCCGGTGCCGGCGCGTCCGCCTCCGCCTTCGGCGAACAACACCATCGGAATGCGCCATTTTTCGGCCAGCTCCAACATGCGATCGGTTTTCGGGTGGTTGATGGCGCCTTGGGTGCCGGCCAGCACGGTGTAGTCGTAGGCCATCACCACCGCGCGGGCGCGTTGCTCTCCGAACAGGTGGCCGTTGACGCCGCCGACGCCGGTGACCATGCCGTCGGTCGGGAACTTGCGGATGGTTTCCTCCAGCGACAGGCCGGTGCCCGGCGTCAACACCAGTTGCCCGTGTTCGACGAAGGTGCCTTCGTCGCAGAGATCGTCGATGTTCTCGCGGGCGGTGCGCTGTTTGGTGTTGTGGCGCTTCGCCACCGCGTCCGGACGCGCGGCGTCCAAGGTGGCCTCGTGGCGTTGGCGCACCTCGGCCAAGTCCGGCCGGATGCGGTCCAAGTCCACCGCCTCGGCGTCCGCGTCGTCGGTGGATCGCACTTCGCGCTCTTCAATGTAGGCGAGCGCGTGGCCTTCCCACACCGTGGCGCCGGGCGCCACATGGAGTTGCCGCAGCGTGCCGCTCGCCGGAGCGCGGATCTCGTGCTCCATCTTCATCGCTTCCATCACCAGCACGAGGGTATTGGCGGCGATCTCTTGCCCCGCTTCCACCTCGATGTTCACCACCGTGCCCTGCATCGGCGCAACCACGGCGACATGGCCGTCCGGCGCGTCGCTCGCTTGCGCCTCCGGCGTGGCCGAGGGCGCGGACTTGCCGTGTTCGAGCACCGCGAGCGGGTCGTCCGTGCGGAGCTTCGCGCCTGCTTGGGCCGCATCGGGCGCCGGCCCGGATTCCAAGGCGAAGTAGCGTTGCCCGGTCTCGATCTCCCCGGCGGCGGCCACCAGCGCCGCCATGTGCTCGTCCACAAGGCGCGTGTGAACCACCGGCGACGCCAATGTCCGCCGCATGATGGCGCGCAGGAACGGGATGTTGGTGGCCACGCCCTCGATGCGGAAGTCCGCCAGCGCGCGCTCCGCCTTGCGCACCGCGGCGGCAAAAGAGACGTCGCTGCGCGCGATCACTTTCGCGAGCAGCGAATCGAAATGCGAACTGGTGGAGTAGCCCGCGTACCCGAAGGTGTCCGTGCGCAGGCCGGGGCCGGTCGGCGGGTCAAAGGCGGTGAGGACGCCGCCGGACGGCACCGTCTCGCCATCGGCGGTCATGGTCTCCATGTTCACGCGCGCCTGCACGGCGTGGCCGCGCACCGCCGGTGGCGCGGCGAAGCCCAAGGACGCCAAGGTGGCGCCTTGCGCCAGCCTGAGCTGCAATTGCACCAAGTCAACGCCGGTGACTTCCTCGGTGATGGTGTGCTCCACTTGCAGGCGGGCGTTCGCTTCCATGAAGTGGAAGCGTTGCGCGGGCGGCTCGCCGGAGACGAGAAACTCGAACGTGCCCAAACTGCGATAGTCCCCCGCGCCGGCGAGGCGCACCGCCGCGGCCGCCATCCCATCGCGCACCGCGGGCGAGAGCGCCGGCGCCGGAGCGACTTCAATGAGCTTCTGGTGGCGCCGTTGTATCGTGCAGTCGCGTTCGCCGAAGGTGCAAATGCCGCCGGCGTCGTCCGCCGCCACCTGCACTTCCACATGCCGCGCGTTCGCCAAGAATTGCTCCACGTACACGTCGTCCACGCCGAACGCCGCCTTGGCTTCGGAACGGGCGCGCTGGTAGGCGTCGGCGATTTCCTCCACCGTCCGCACCACGCGCATTCCCCGCCCGCCACCGCCGCCGACGGCCTTGAACAACATCGGGGCACCTTCCGGCAGCGAGGCGAAGAAGCGCCGCGCGGCTTCCAAGTCCGCCGGTTCGGACGTGCCCGCCACAACCGGCACGTCGTTGTCCGCAGCCAACCGCCGGGCGCGCGTCTTGTCGCCGAACAGGGCCAAGGCTTCGGGCGAAGGGCCGACGAACGCAACCCCGGCGCGGGCGCAGCGGCGGGCGAACTCCGCGTTCTCGCTCAAGAAGCCGTAGCCGGGATGCAGCGCGTCGCAGCGGCTCTCCACCGCCGCCCGCAGGATCGCGTCCATGTCCAAATACGCGCGCGCGCCGACACCCGGCAACGCCAGCGCCTCGTCCGCCTTGCGAACGTGCAGCGAGCGGGCATCGTCAACGGAGTGGATGGCCACCGCCGGGATGTCCAGTTCCGCCGCGGCGCGGGCGACGCGAATGGCGATCTCGCCGCGGTTGGCGATGAGCAGCTTCATGGTTCCTCGTGCGTGGGCGAAAGCGCGTAAACATACCCTCTCGGCAGGGCGAACGGTACGGGGTTGCATGTTGTGTTCGCCGAATTGCCCTGTGGCGTGTTGCCGAACCACCTTCCGATCTTTCGCTTTTTCACCCTCTATATTTTCGCCAAATCACCCTTTGAGTTTTCGCCAAATCACCCTTTGAATACCCGACAAATCACCCTTTGCGCCTTGCGCGGAGCATTCCACGGCGCTATCGTTCGCACTGTTGCGGCAAGCGAGATGGCTCCATGTACATGCCACGCACGGTGGATGCCGAACTCCAAGGGCTGCTCGGCGCCACCGGCGCGGTGCTGGTGGAGGGCACCAAGGCGGCCGGCAAAACAGCAACGGCCATGCAAGCGGCCGGCAGCGCCGTGCTGCTGGACGTGGACGACAACGCCCGGCGTTTGATCGGCACGGACCCGGCGGCGGTGCTTGCCGGCGACGCCCCGCTGCTGATCGACGAGTGGCAACTCGAACCCGTCATTTGGAATCACATCCGCCGCGCGGTGGACCGGCGCGCGGCGCCGGGTCAGTTCATCCTCACCGGCTCGGCCGTCCCGGCCGACGACCTCACCCGCCACACCGGCGCCGGCCGCATTGCACGGTTGCGGATGCGCCCGATGTCGCTGTTCGAGGCCGGCCGCTCGAACGGCGACATCTCGCTGCGCCGCTTGCTGGACGGCGAGCCCCAGCGGGCGTCGCGATGCGAGATGCCTATCGCCGAAGTTGCCGCGCTGGTCAGTGCCGGCGGTTGGCCGGGGAACATCGGCCGCTCGCCACCGCAGATCATGCGCGCCAATCGCGGCTATTTGGAGGAGATCCGCCGCACGGACATCTCCCGCGCAAGCGGGAAGACCCGCGATCCCGTCAGGGTGGGGCGCCTGTTGCGGTCTTTGGCGCGGAACGTGGCAACGCCGGTTTCGATGTCCAAGCTGGCGGCGGAAGTTGGCGGTGCTCCGGCGGTCAAGGTGGACACCGTGGGCGAATACTTGGACGCTTTGGAACGCCTGATGGTGGTGGAGAACCAGCCGGCTTGGTCGCCGCACCTGCGCTCTCGCAACACGCTGCGCGCCGCTGCCGTGCGCCACTTCGTGGATCCGTCGCTGGCGGTTGCCGCGCTGCGCGCCACGCCAGAGCGGCTGTTGGCCGATCTGGCGTTTCTGGGCTTTCTGTTCGAGTCCTTGGTGATCCGTGATCTTCGCGTGTACGCGCAAGCGGTCGACGCCGAAGTGTTCCACTACCGGGAGAAGGACGGCTTGGAAGTGGATGCCATCGTGGAAGCCGGGGACGGCCGCTGGGCCGCGTTCGAGGTGAAGCTGGGGGAGCGGTGGGTGGAAGAAGGCGCCAAGAACCTGCGCCGCTTGGCCAAGCGCTTGGAACAAAGCGAGCACGGCCAGCCAATGGCGCTGGCGGTGATCGTGCCGAGCGGTTACGGCTTTGCAGCCCCCGGCTCGGTTGCCGGCGGCGATGTGGGCGTGATTCCCGTGGGCGCGCTAGGGCCTTGAATCCACTCGGCGTGTAGTGTGCTTCGGCGTCCAACCGGTCGCGATGCCAGTGGCAATGAATGATGGGCGACCCTCCATCGGACTGGTGTATCTTTGGCCGGACGCGAGCTGCAAGCCGCATACATAGAGATCCCCGCATGGCAACCGATACGTCCGCGCAACTTCCGGCGCCCAAGCCACAACTACGCCTAGCCAGTGGCGCGGTCATCTTCGCCCGCCGGCCGAACAGCGCGTTGGAGCACGGCATGTTGTGCCAACAGCTGTGGCTTCGCGGCGCACTGGGGGCCATGCAGGTTGCGGAACGTCCGCCGGGGTGGAATGGCGAGGCCAACTGGTGGTTGCCCGAAGGGGAAGGCCGCGCCGGTCTGCTGGCGCTGCTGCCGGATTTGATGCGTTGGCTGCCGCCGAGCTTGGACGCGTCCAACAAACTCCAAGTCGCGGAACGCATGCCGTTTCCAGAACCTCCGTTCGGCAGCGGCAGTTGGGATGAGAACGACCTCGGCGCGCGTCCATTCGTCGATGCCGTGTTCGTGGACGATGCGGCGCACTTGCACCTGGTGGATGTGGCTTCCCTGGGCGGCGGCGATGTTTTGCGCACATTCGCCGGCTGGAAGGACTCCTTGAGTCTTCGGCGCCTCGAACACCATTGGTTCCACCGGGGAGATCCCGGTTCCCGTTTCAACGCCGAATACTGCAAACTGCGTTGGCTGCGGCGCCAATCCGCGGTGGACGGCGTTTTTTCCCTCATCGACTCCCGCGGCGACGAAATGCCGCACCGCACCGTCGAGACGTTCTGGCATTGGGTTGGAAGACGTTGCAGCGCCTATTGGGACGAGAATCTGTCCTATGTGCATCGACGAAGGCCCCACAACATTCTGGTGACCGACGGCGACCTGCCGCCCGACGAGCAGTTGTTTGAGCGGCACCCGTACGGCAACCTGACGCTGGCGTGCGCGACGCCGTTCGTCTTGGACGGTTCGACTTGGGTTCGCTTGGAAGTGCGCGACTGGGCGGGTGCGCTTGGCGAGATGGTGTCGCTGGCGGAGAACCGCGTCTGCCGCATGGCCGGCGCGACCGACGTGGGCAAGCGAAGGTCCGCCAATCAGGACGCCGCGCTTTGGCGCCAGGAGGACGGTTGGGCCGCGGTGGCCGACGGCATGGGCGGGCATCCGAACGGCGATGTTGCCAGCGCCACGGCGTTGCGGGTGTTCCAAGACGCCATGCGGCAATGGCCGGACGGCCAAGCGCCCCAGCGAAGACGCACGGTGGCGCAGCGCCTGCGCCGGGCGGCCGCCGACGCGCACGCCGCTCTGTGGAAAGAGAACGAAGGCAAGGGCATTTTCCGTCGCATGGGCACCACGCTGTGCGCCCTGCGACTGCATGGTGGCGAACTCTCCATCGTCCACGCCGGCGACAGCCGCATCTACGAGTTCACTTGGAGCTTGATCGACCGCGAACCCCTCCTGCGGCGCCTGACGGAGGATCACGGCGAAAGAGGCGGCTTGGACCGCGCACTCGGCCTGTGGGAACGGATGCCTTTCGACATAGACACCGTGCGCATCGGCCACGATGCGCTTTACCTGCTGTGTACCGACGGCTTGACGAACATGGTGCGTGACAGCGCAATCCAGGACCTGTGCGTAAAACACATGGGCAGCGACGGCGACGACACGGACTTGCAAGGTTTGGTCGACGCGCTGATCGACGCCGCGAACGAAGCCGGCGGCGACGACAACATCACGGTGTGCGCGGTGGAGGCGAAGGAACGGCGGGAGCAGAAGACGTAGACTCCGGGGACTCCGGGGCGACACTGCCGCCATGACCAAAGCAATCCGCCGCCTGTGGATTTCGGCAGTGACGCTGCGGAGCGGCAAAGCCATCGGCCTCGCGCTCGGCGTGGTCGCGTTCGTCCTGCTCACGCTGTTTCCGGTGGACGCGGACAACGCGCCGGCCAGCCGCTTGGCGGCGGTGGCGGCGCTGATGGCCATCTGGTGGATGACCGCGGCGATACCGCTGTTCGCCACGGCGCTCTTGCCGCTGGCGCTGTTTCCGCTGCTTGGCGTGATGTCCGGCCGCGACACCGCGGAGACGTTCATGAACAGCACCATCGTGTTGTTCATCGGCGGGTTCATGATCGCCCTGACCATGGAGCGGTGGAACCTCCACCGGCGCATCGCGCTGACCATCATCCACTACGTTGGCGGCGGTCCGGCGCGCATCGTGCTCGGCTTCATGGTGGCGGCGGCGTTCCTCTCCATGTGGATTTCCAACACGGCCACGGCGGTGATGATGGTGCCCATCGGCCTCGCCATCGTGCTGCAAGTGGAAGAACGGTTGGGCGGGGCGGCGCGCAAGTTCACCGTCGGCCTCATGCTCGGCATCGCCTACGGTTGCTCCGTGGGCGGCATGACCACGCTGGTGGGCACGCCGCCGAACCTCGCGTTCGCCCGCATCCATCAGGTGTTGTTTCCCGAGGCGCCGGAAATCGCCTTCGGCCAGTGGCTGGTGGTGGCGTTTCCAGTGGGCCTGATCATGCTCTTCACCGCGTGGTTGCTGATAACGCAGGTGCTCTACCGCGCGCCGCGGGAGGTCGCCGTCAGCCACGCGGTGGTGGCTGCGGAACGCGCCAAGCTGGGGCCGGTGCGTTTCGAGGAGCGGGCGGTGCTCGTGGTGTTCGCCGTCACCGCGCTGCTGTGGGTGTTCCGCGTGGATCTGGACCTTGGCGCCATCAAGGTGTACGGTTGGTCGCGGCTCCTGCCTTGGCCGGAGCTGGTGGACGATGGCACGGTCGCCATCGCCATGGCGTCGGTGCTGTTCTTCATTCCCGCCAAGGGCGAGGGCGGAGAGCAAGGCCACTCCGAGCCGTCCGGGCGGGTGATGGGGGCCGAGGTGATTCCGCGCTTGCCGTGGAATGTCGTGCTGCTCATCGGCGGCGGCTTGGCGCTGGCCACGGGCTTTCAACACACTGGTCTCGCCGCCCTCATCGGCGGCCAGTTCGAGGCGGCGGGGGCGTTGCCGACGTTCGCGTTGATCCTGCTCGTGTGCTTGGCCATCACGTTTCTCACCGAGCTCACCAGCAACACCGCCACCACCGAGATGATTCTGCCCATACTGGCGTCGGTGGCCGTGTTGACCGGAACGCATCCGCTGGTGTTGATGATTCCGGCCACCATGTCGGCGTCCTGCGCGTTCATGATGCCGGTGGCGACGCCGCCGAACGCCATCGTGTTCGGCAGCAACCGCCTCACCATCGCCGAGATGGCGCGCGCCGGCATCGTGCTGAATCTCGTCGGCGCGCTGGTGATTGCCTTGGTGGTCTACACCGCCGGACTGGTGGTGTTCGACATCGACCCCGGCAATGTGCCGGACTGGGCCCGTTCCGTCAGCCCCGAGGCGGCGGAGTAACGACTCGAGGCTGCGCCGTTCAAATCACCCGCCACCACGGCACCGCCAACACATCCGCGGCCAGCCACGCCACCGTTTCGCCGCTGTGGAGCAGCAACCCCGCCCGGGCTTGCCCTCCGTACTCCTTGCGGAAGGAACGCAAGCGCGTGGTGTCGCGCAGGCGCGGGCGCACGGTGGCTTTGATCTCGATGGGCAGCAGACGGTCTCCGGCTTCAATGACGAAGTCCACTTCCTCGCCGGCGGCGGTGCGCCAATACAGCACTTCGGCGCGGGCCGATCGCGCATCGCGCCACGCCAGCAGATCGCCAAGCACCAGATTCTCCAAGTGGGCGCCTTCGGGTTCGCCGGCTTCGGCGATGTGCAGGGCCAAGCCGACATCGCCCCAGTAGAGCTTCGGCGCTTTCAGCAGACGCTTGGTGCGGTTGACCGAATAGGCCGGAAGCCGAACCATCATGTACGACGTTTCCAACAGATTCAGATACCTGTGTACGGTGGCTTGGGGCAGCGCCACGTCGCGGCCGAGGGCCGTTTGGTTCACCGGCTGCCCAATCCGCAGGCAGGCCGTGCGCATCAAGCGGCGAAAATCCGGCAGCGCGGCGATGGAGGAAAGAGCCAGCAAGTCGCGTTCCATATAGGTGCGCAGGTAGCCCTCGAACCAAATGGCGCGTTGATCGGCGTCCGCCATGTGGACTGCCGGCGAAGGAAATCCCCCGCGTCGCGCCGCCGATCGCCAGTCTTCGGCGGGCGCTTCCTGCGCCGCGGCGATGGTCGGCCAGTCCGCCTCGGCGTTGTCCAGCAGCGCATCCCAGATGCCGCACGTGCCGAGGCCCAGTTGTTCGCGCCGCGTCATGGGCCACAGGTGCAAGTAGCTGGCGCGCCCGGCCAACGACTCCGCAACGCGGTTCATCAACAACAGATTGGCCGAACCGGTTAGCAAGAACCGCCCTGCTTGCCGGTTGTCGTCAATGGCCATTTTCACCGCCCGCAGCAGATCCGGCGCGCGCTGCACTTCGTCCAGAGTCACCGGCCCGGGGCCGTCGAGGAGCAGCGCCGGCTGCCGCCGCGCCATGTCCAGCGCGTCGAAATCGTCCAACGAAGTGAACCGTCGCTGTGCATCCCAACCGCGCGCCAGCGTGCTCTTGCCGGTCTGTCGAGCACCCGCGACCACCACGGCGGGCATTGTTCGCAGGTGCCTCGCGAGCTGTTCGGTCAAAAGCCTCGGCAGCGTCTCTTCCATGCTGTGAATGATAACCATCCACGTCGTGAATGACAATCATCCATGTTGTGAATGAAAAACATCCACGTCATGAATGAAAATCACCAGCGGAACGCGCCAGCCAAGTTTGCGGACCTTGCCCCTTGGAGGCGGCAAGCGGCTATGATCACCGGGTGCCCGCGTTGAGAACCGTCAAGTGAAAGTGACCGGCATCGAGACCATCGTGCTCGACAACGTGCCGCCGTACCGGGGCGGGCGGCAGTGGTTGTTCGTCCGCCTGCTCACGGACGAAGGCTTGGTGGGCTTGGGCGAACGGCCCACCGGCCACGCGCCGGATCTGCAATCGCAAATCGCGCTCCTGCGCGACTTGGCGACGCGCTTCGTGGTGGGGAAGAGCCCGTTCGCCATCGAGAGCTTCTGGCAGCGCGCCTACGCTTCCAACCACGACTATCGGCATCCGAGCATGCACGCGACCCCGGCGCTCTCGGCCATTGAGATGGCGCTGTGGGACATCGTGGGCAAAGCCGCCGGACAGCCAATCTACAACCTGCTCGGCGGGCGTTGTCACGAGAAGCTGCGCGCCTACGCCTACATGCCCACCGACGGCGTTTGGGAGAACCCCGCCCGCGCCGGAGAGATCGCCGCCAAACTGGTGGCGGAGGGCAACAGCGCCTGCAAGATCGACCCGTTCATGCCTTACTTCCCGCTGCCGCGGGACTTTCCGCTCAAAACCATCAAACACGCTGCGCGGATCTTCGCCGCGATTCGCGACGCGGTGGGCGACGAGTTGGAAATCGGCATCGGCACGCACGGCCAGTTCAGCACCGCCGGCGCCATCCGCGTGGCGAGCGTGTTCGAGCAGTACCAGCCGATGTGGTTCGAGGAGCCGGTACCGCCGGAAAACGTGGACGAGATGGCCCGCGTGGCCGCGCACACGTCCATTCCCATCGCCGCCGGCGAACGGCTCGCCACGAAGTACGAGTTTTCCGAACTGTTGAAGAAGCAAGCCGCGCAGATCATCCAGCTCGACGTTGGCCAATGCGGCGGCATTCTGGAATCCAAGAAGATCGCCGGCATGGCGGAGGCGCATTACGCCTTGATCGCCCCGCACATGTACGTCGGGCCGATCGCCGCCGCCGCGGCCGTGCAAGTGGACGCCTGTTCGCCCAACTTCCTCATTCAGGAATACAACGGCGGCCCGCTGCACGAGGACATTTTCACCAATCCGATTCGCTTCGCCGGCGGCTTCATCGAACCACCCACCGCGCCCGGGCTCGGGCTGGAACTGGACGAAGCGGCGGTGCGCAAGCATCGCGTGGATGGTTGAGTTGCAGCGTATCGTCGCAGCGTTGTTGGCACTGTTCGCCGGCGTCGGCCACGGCGACGAGCGGCAGAGCGCCTCCGCGGCGCTCCTCGAAGCCTTCAACGCCGAGCTGGCGCGCTCCATGGAAGTGCTCGGCCATCAAGACCCGGCGCCGTATTTCCTGAGCTACGAGGCCACCGAGAGCCAAGACGCTTACGCCACGGCGTCGTTCGGCGCGCTCATGGACCGCGGCGAAAGCCGCCTTCGACACCTCGATGTGGACCTGCGCGTCGGCGACTACCACCTCGACAACACGCGGCAACTGCGCGGCAGCGGCGGTTCCCCGCGCACGTTCTCCACATGGCTGCCATTTGACGACGATGTCGCCGCCATTCGCGCCGCCTTGTGGGAGAAAACCGACGCCGCCTACAAGCACGCCGCGGAGCGGTTCACAAAGGTCAAGACGGACCTCCAAGTGAAGGTGGACGCGGAGGACCAGTCGGCGGACTTCTCCCAGGGGCGGGCGCACAAACACCGCGGCGAGGTCGCCCGCCTTGCCGTCGATCTTGCCGAGTGGGAGGTCAAGGCGCGCCGCTACTCGGCGCCGTTCGGATCTGCCGAGTTCAACATCTTGCAAGGAACGGTGGAGTTCTCCGCAGAGGCGGAAACGCGCTACATCGTCACCAGCGAAGGCACGGAAGTGGTTACCGGCGAGACGCGCTACCGAATCATGATCAACGCCAAGGCGCGCGCCGAAGACGGCATGATCCTGCCGCGCCACGAGTCCTTCATGGCGTTCGACCCGGCCGGCTTGCCGAAAGACGAAGTGGTGCTCGCCACCGTGCGGCGCATGATCGCGGATTTGGCGGCGCTCAGGAAAGCGCCCGTGGTGGCACCGTACACCGGCCCGGCGATACTGTCCGGGCGCGCCGCCGGCGTCTTCTTTCACGAGATTCTCGGCCATCGCGTGGAAGGTCACCGGCAAAAGCGCGTTGACGACGGGCAAACGTTCAAGAAGAAAATCGGCGAGCGCATCTTGCCGCCCACCTTCACGGTCGCCTTCGACCCGGGCCGCCGCGCATTGGCCGGTGTCGATCTGGCCGGCGCGTACCGGTACGACAACGAAGGTCAGCCGGGGCGGCGCGTGTTGGTCGTGGAAGGGGGCGTGTTCAAGCGGTTCCTCATGTCGCGCATTCCCATCGACGGCTTTCCGCGATCCAACGGCCACGGCCGCAAGGCGCACGGCAACCGTCCGGTGGCGCGGCAGTCGAATCTGATCGTGGAAGTCGCGCAGCCGCTAAGCCGGGAAGGGCTGCGCGGCGAGTTGATCAAGATGGTCATCGATGAAGACAAGCCGTTCGGCTTGTATTTCGACGACATCCAAGGCGGTTTCACCACCACCGGACGACGACGGCCCAACGCCTTCAACGTGCAGCCGATACTGGTCTATCGGGTGTACCGGGACGGTCGCGAAGAGCTGGTGCGGGGCGTGGATTTGATCGGCACGCCGCTCACCACGTTGAGCCGCATCGTCGCCGCCGACGACGATGTGCAGGTGTTCAACGGCTATTGCGGCGCGGAATCCGGCGACGTGCCGGTGGCCGCGGTGTCGCCAAGCGTGCTGGTTTCGCAAATCGAAGTGCAAAAACAAGCCACATCCCAAGAGCGCGGCCCGCTGTTGCCGCCACCGCCGGCGGACGGCCATCCGCGCGCAGTTGGAAGCGGGTGACGGCGCGGTTTGGATTGCTGTTGTGTTTCGGCGCCTTGGCCGCGCCGCTCGCCGTCACCGCGTCCGCGGAGGCGGGAGCGGCTGCCGAAGCCGCCGAACAGCGAGCAGACACGCAAGGCAGCGTGCTCATGCGGGCGCTGCGCGACGAACTCGCCCGCAGCATGGAAGCGTTGCGCATGGACGATGTGGAAGGGCCGTTCTTCCTAGCCTACCGGGTGGACGAAACGGAGAAGCGCGGCGCCACGGCGGCGTTTGGCGGCGTCAGCGAGATCACGGATTCCAAGACGCGCGCATTGACGGTGGAGTTGCGCGTGGGCGAGCCGGCGCTGGACAACTCCAATTACCTTGGCCCGCGAATCCGCTGGTTCTATCCGGAACTGCCTTTGGACAACGACTACCGCGAGCTGCGCCGCCACCTTTGGCTGGCGACGGACGAAGCCTACAAGAACGCCTTGGAAACCTTGACCGCGAAACGCGCGGCGCTGCAAAGCCAGCAACGCGACGATACGCCGGACTTCGTCGCCCGTCCGCCAGTGGTCGCGGCGGACGAACCGTTCGCGTTGAATGTTCCCGCGGACGCCTTGGCGAACTTGGCGCGGCGACTCTCGGCGGTGTTCCGGCAAACGCCCGGCGTCCACAAATCGCACGCCGAAGCCGAAGCCGGCGTTGTGCGCATGCATCTTGTGAACAGCGAAGGCAGTTCGTTCGTGAAGGTGCGGCCTTGGGCGCGGGTCGCCGCCGTCGCCAAGACGCAAGCGCCTCAAGGCGATGTGCTGGAAGACGCCGAGGACTTCTACGCGCCGACGTTCGACCAACTTCCGGATTTGCCGGCCATGGAAGCCCACGTGCTGGCGATGGCGAAGACGCTGGGCGCGCGGCAGGGGGCGGCGAGCTTGGGCCGCTATAGCGGCCCGGTGCTGTTTGAAGGCACCGCGGCGGCGGAGCTGTTTCTGCAGACCTTTGCGCCGCGGCTCTGCGCTTTGCGCGAACCCGTTCAAGGCAACAACCGCTGGCGCGAAGCCGCCTACCGCAACCCGTTTGGCGATCGCGTGGGAACCCGGGTCTTGCCGCGCTTCCTCAGCGTCGTAGACGATCCTTCGTTGACCGCGCGCGATGCCGAGCGCTGGCTTGGCGGCTACGCGATGGACGACGACGGCGTAGCCGCGGCGGCGACGAAGGTGATCGAAAACGGCGTGCTGAAAACGCTGCTCAGCACACGGCACCCGGTGCCCGGCCTTGCTGGAACAACCGGCAATCGGCGCGGGGCGCTGGCGCGGCCAAGCAATCTCGTCGTCACCAGCAGCGCTCCCGACCGTCCGGATCGCCCGGCGTTGCGAGCGATGCTCTTGGATTTGGTGGAAGCGGCCGGCAAAGACTTCGGCATTCTGGTGCGGCGCATCGCCAGTGAACAAAAACTCCACCGATCGAACTTCCTGACCGCCGTCGATGAGGAACTGCGCGCCGATCGGTTGGCGGGGGCGTACAAGGTGTTTCCCGATGGCCGCGAGGAGCTTGTCCGCATCGTCGAACTCGCGCCGCTCGCCGTTGCGGATTTCAAATACATCGTGGCGGCATCGCGCCAAGCGACGCACTACACGACGCTGGCGCGGTGGAATCTACTGCCGCGCTTCACCCTTGTGCATGGGCAGGCCGGCGATCCCGTTTCCTGGATTTCCATTGCCATCCCGGATTTGTTGTTCGAGGACCTGATCTTGCGCAAGCCGGTTGGCGACGTGCCGCGACCACCTGTGGCAGCGCACCCGTTCTTCGAGTAGGCGTCGATTGGGTTCGGAAGTTCCGGACTGCGCGCCTTTTTTGGCAACAGAACGGCGTTTACGCGAACTCGCGTAGCGTCAACAACACCTGCTCGGCGAGATCCACCGGCAGCGCCGCACCGGCTTCGTCCATCACCCGCACCACCACCCGCTCTTGTTCGCGAACGAGGTGGATCACCACAACCACATCGCCACCCCCGCGCCGGAGACGTTTCAGCCAACCCGTTTTGTCGCCGGAGGAAAACACCGCGCGATAGCGTGCGGCATCTCGGTCGCGCTCGGCAATGGCGACTTCGGCGCGTTCCAAGGCTTGGCCCACGGTGGCCCAAGCGCGGTCGAAATCCACGTTCAGACGCAACGAGGGATAGCCGTTGGCGTTCTTGACCACTTGCGCCTTGCTTTCGGAGGCGATGTCGCGCCCCACCATGGACACCGCTTCGGCCACGCCGAGCGCGAAATAGTCCGCGAGCTTGGCGGTCACTTCCGACTGAACCTGCGGCAAGGCCGCCGCCAAGTCGGTCCGATTGCCAACGATCCGTTCATGGCCAACATGCACTTCCGTGGAGCCGCGGCGTATGCCGCGCTCGACGTGGAATTGCACCCGGTAGCGGCTTGGAATGGCGCCGCTGCTCGTGTCGCCCGCGATCTGGCCGGCGCGGATCGCCGCCCGCACCACGTCGTCGTAGTCGCGGTCCGCGATGACGAACCATCTGCTCTCGATCACACCCGCCGGCGCGTCTTCCCGGCCGATGGCGACGCCGTTGTCCGCCAAGAACTGCTTCAGCAGCGGCCAAACCTGCTCCGGAGCGTCCGGCAGAACAATCCACGACCGGTCGCCGAGCTTTTGTATTTTCACCGCGTCGATGTCGCTGCCGACGAACACTTCCGGGCGCGGCGGATCGTCAGGGTAGTTTTTCGCGGCGGCGCTGCCCGGCGCGTCGGGAATCGGCCAGCTGTCCACGATGCGCACATTGGTCAGTTCCGGCGGCACCTCCAATTGCGCGCCGACCTGCGCCTGCAGGTAGTCGTCGCGACGATTCACGAAGATGCCTTCGTCGTCCGCGAGATAGCGGCAGCCGCTCGGCGCAAGCAACAGCGCGGCAACCCCGACGGCGCGCAACGCTCTCCGCATCTCGTCACACATCCGGGCAAAACTCCTGTGGCGCGCCGGCGCTCAAAGAGCACCGAGCGCGGTCAAGCGGCTTCGCACTTCGACTTGCGCGGCGGCGCTGAGTTCCACCAACGGCAGCCGAATGCCGGCGTCGATGCGCCCCGCCGCCGCCAACGCCCACTTGGTGGGAATGGGACTGGTTTCCACGAAGAGGATCTCGTGAACCGACTGCAATTGCGCGTCGATGCGTTCCGCCGCGTCGAAATCGCCGCCGAGAAAAGCGGCGCAGAACGCCGCCATGCGCTCCGGCAACACGTTCGCCGTCACCGAGATCGCGCCGCGCGCGCCGTGCCGGGCCATGGCGAGCGTCTGCGCGTCCTCGCCGGAAAGCAGCACAAAGTCCTCCGGCGCCAGCGCCTTGATCTCCGCCACGCGATCGGCATCGCCGCTCGCCTCTTTGATGCCGACGATGCTGTCCACTTGGGCAAGACGCGCCACCGTTTCCGCCCGCATGTCGCACGCCGTGCGCGGCGGCACGTTGTAGAGCACCATGGGCAGATCGACGGCTTCGGCGATGGCGCAGTAGTGTCGATAGAGGCCCTCTTGCGGCGGCTTGTTGTAGTACGGAGTCACGGAAAGGCAGTAATCCGCGCCATCGTCCCGCGCCGCCTTGGTGTATTCGATCGCTTCGGCGGTGGCGTTGGCGCCCGTGCCGGCCACCACCGGAACGCGGCCGTTCACGCGGCGCACGGTGGCGGCGATCACCTCCCGATGCTCGCGCACCGACAGCGTGGCCGATTCACCAGTGGTGCCCACCGGCACTATGCCGTTCGTGCCGGATTCCAAGTGCCAGTCGATGAGGCCGTCCAGCGCTTTCCAATCGACCGCGCCGGAAGGCTTCATCGGCGTCACCAACGCCACCAAGCTGCCTTTGATGTCTTCCGTTGCCGACATGAACTCCCCAACGACGATTGACCCAAACGGAGGCATGGTAACGCAAAGACGGCATGACTACCTGAAGTGGACGCAAGCGGCGACGAGGGAGTTGGATTTGCGAAAGACACGGAGTTGCGAGCAAACCGAAGTGTCTTCGTGGAACGCGCCGTAGGTGGATGAGGTGGATGCGCCCAGCATTGACATGCGCGGATTTGTCGTGCAGGGTGCGCGCTCATCCCAATGGCGGGGGTTTGGGGGCCGTTCGCTTGGCGCAACGCGTATCCGTAAACGCAACCCGCGGACTGCGTCGGTTCGTCGTGTTGCCCTTGTTCGCAGTCGCTTTGGCGGCCGGCGGCTTCTTCGTTTTCAACGCGCCGGCCGGCGACCATGATGTCGCTCACGCTCTGGACGCGGATCTCTGCTCGTTGGAAGAGCGACAAATCACCGGCAGCGCCGTCTATCTTCTGGATTTGCGCAAGCCGCTCGGCGATGCCACCGCGCCGGGCCGATCGCTGCGCGATTTGGCGCGCGATCTGACGGCGGGAGTGGAACTGCAGGTCTACGCCGTCACCGACGACGCCGCCGCTCCAAGGCGTTTGCTCGACAGATTCTGCAAGCCGTACAGCGAGGCGGAAATCGTCATCCGCGCCGCGAAGGATCAAGGCCAAGGTGACCGCGATTGCGACGAGTTGCCGGCGCAAGTCTCCCAGCGCGTGCGCGATCTCGCCAGCGGTTTTTGCATGCGGCGAGACGCGGCGCAGGCACGCATTGACCAATTGGCCGCGAAGGCACCGCGCGTGGTCGCCAACGCCTATCTGATCGAAGCGCTGGAGCACACCCTGGCGGCTTTCCTCAGCCAACCCAGGCCATGGCGTTTGTATGTTTTCTCCGACATGCTTCAACATGCGCACTGGTATTCGCATTTGGACTTGGGATGGACTGGTTGGAGTTTCGCCACGTTCTCGTCCCGGCAAGCCGAACGCGGAACATCCTTGCCGGCGGGTGCCGCGCTGCCGGAGGCACAGCGTTTGCGCGTCAAGGTGTTCTACCCGCCGCGGCGGCGCGTCACCGAGTCGTTGCGTCCCCGCTACGCCCACCAGACCTTTTGGCGCCGCTACTTTGAAACCCACCAAGCGGAAGTGGATTTCGTGGAGTTGCCCCGGGTGCCGGTCATGGAAGCGCCGCGGCTCATGGTGACGCCGAGAGAAGAACTGACCCGGGACATCGCCGCGGTCCTCGAAGCCACTGAGAAGCGGCGCAAGGCGGCGGCGCAAAGGGAATTGGCATTGGCGGATCTGGACTTCGACGCGCCGCCGGTCGCGCGATCCGCCCCAGTCCGGCCCGGCCCGGCGTCCGCTCCGGCCGATCCGCCCAGCAATCGTTCGCCGGCAACGGACATTGCGAGCGGCGACTCGACGCCGGCCCCTCCCCGCGCGGATCCCGCCGAACCGCCTTCGCCCGCCGTGCCCGCAGCGCCAGCTGCCGATGTTGCGGCAGAGCCTCCTGTGCCCGCGCCACAGCTTGCGGACACGCTTGCTCCGCCAACGACGGCTTGCGCCATCGCGCTCAAACCCGAATTCGAAGCGTCGCTGGCGCCGGGAGGCTATCCGGGCGGGCGTCGGGTCAACTACGGCGCCGCGGTGGTGCATGTGCGCTACACGGTGGACGAGCAAGGGCGCGCCGTGGACGCCGCCGTGGACGCCAACGCCGGCGCTCCGAACGTTGGGCAAGGCGACTGGGCGAACTTGGCTGCGGACACGGCGGCCGAAGTGCGCCGCTGGCGGTTCTCGCTGCCCGAGAGCAATCCGGCCAATTGCGTTTTGACGCCGCAGACCGCCACGTTCACTTACGTGGAGCGGTGCCGCGGCTCGCCGGTGCCCGCCTGTCGAACCGTCCGAGCGAGCGTTGCCGCTTTCTGAGCTCTTCAACGTAGCGGTTCGATTCCGAGTTGACGTGGCAAATGGCACGTTCGTTGTCGTCGCCTCGCCCACTGACAACACATTGTCGTGGCGCGGCGCTCCGGCGCCAGCCGGTGGCCTTTGCGCCGTGGTTCACGCGGGTGGACGCCGCCGGCGTTTGTTGCCTGCTCGGCTACGGCGCACTGGCGTGGCTGGCGCGTCAGCCGGGCGAACCACCGCTCACGGCGTTCTTCGCCATCGTCGCTTGGACGGCGCTCGCGACTTTCGCGCTGTATTTTCTCTCGCGGCCCGGGCCTGGACGCGCGCGCGAAGCGGCGCCCTTTCCCGTTCTGCGGATGGTTCTCTGGGCGGTGCTGTTCCGCGTTTGCGGGCTCCTCGGCGGGCCGCTGTTCGAGGACGACTTCTACCGCTACCTCTGGGACGGCTTTCGTTTCGCGACCGACGGCTCCCCCTACGGCCGCGCCCCGGAGGAGTTCTTCGACAACGACACCGTGCCGGAGAGCTTTCGCCGCGTACTCGACCGCATCAACTATCCCGAACTGCCCACCATCTACGGGCCGGTCACGCAGTTTCTCTTTCTGCTCGCCTACGCGGTGCGCCCGGCGAACGTGTTGCCCTTGCAGACCATTCTCGTCTTGACCGATGTCGCCACCATCGCGCTGCTGCTGCGCTTGGCGCCGCCGCGCGCCGTGCTCCTCTACGCCTGGTGTCCGCTGGTGGTGAAGGAAATCGCCTTCACGGCCCATCCGGACGGCTTCGGCGTGTGCCTGCTGGTGGCGGCCATGGTGCTCGCGCGGGAGGGGCGTCTGCACGCGACGGCGCTTGTCCTGGGGCTGGCGGCGGGCACCAAGGTGTTCGCCCTCCTGCTCGCGCCACTCGTGCTGGCGCGCGGCCGCTGGCCGCATTGGATGTCGTTCGCAAGCGTGCTGGCGCTGGTGCGCCTGCCCTTCGTGTTCTGGAGCGGCGGCGAGGCGGAGACGCTCTGGACATTCGCTTTGGAGTGGAAATTCAACGCCGCGTTGTTCGACGTGTTTGCCCTCGCGCTGGCGGATTTGCACGCCCGCGTTCTCGCCGGCGTCGCGTTTGGCGCATTCTGGTGGTGGTGCCTCGCGCGGCATCGGCGCTCGCGGGACGCCGTGCCGCGTGGCGATTGGATCGTCGGCGCACTGTTGTTCCTAGGGCCGGTCATCAACCCTTGGTATCTGATTTGGTTGTTGCCGTTCGCGGTGGCGCACCGCAGCGCCTGGGCATGGACCGCCTCCGTGGCCGTGCTGCTCTCCTACGTCACGGGCCTGCATCTGGGCGACTTCCAGTTGGGGCCGCACGAGCAACCGGTTTGGGTGCGGCCAGTCGAGTTCGGCGCCATCCTGCTCGCCGGCGCTTGGGACGTGCAGCGGCACCGACGCCGGCGGGCGCTGGCCGCAAGCCGCGGACCATGCTGACCGCGGCGTTCGACCCCCCATCGTGGAGCGGCGCTTCCGTTGCGGCCTTACACGACGTGGAATCCGCGCCGCATCAGGCGCGTGGCCACCATTAAGCGCCGCGCCGCGTCCGAGCAGCGCACGGCGACGGCCAAACCGGCATCCAAATCCGCGATCGCGGCCTCCTCGCCCGCGGTGGGCACGGCGTCCAGATCCAAGCGGCGCGGGGGCGGATCCATGCGCGGCGGCGCGTAGTTCGCCGCCAGCTCCACAAGATCGGCGCGGGCGAAACACACCACTGCTCCGTCGGTCCGCATGCGCACGTCCTCGGCGCACGGGCAGCGCCCCAGAGCGGACTCTTCGCCGAAGAAATCCCCCGGCAGGAACTCCCGCCCGGCGGCCTCCGCCACGCCGCGCGCCACCACGAAAACGCTCGTCGCTATCTCGCCCCGCGCCACCACCCGCTCGCCCTGCCGCACCTGCCGCAGCCGGCCGGCGCGCAGAACCCGCGCCCAAGCCCCGGGCGAGAACCAACGCATCACCGGCCCTTGCAGGAGCAGGTGCATCCAGTCGTCCACGCCAGCGACTTCGGGCCGCGCCGCGGCGCCACCGGCGGCAGCCGCGCCATCGAGCAGGAGACGAATCGGCTCCAGCTCCACGGACACGAGATCCGCCTCGGTCAGGGTGGAAAGATCGCTCGCGCCGGCCGCCCAGGCGTTGATGGAGGCGCCGCCGAGCGCCGCCTCGTCGCGCTGTTCGACGGCGCCGTTCCGCCGCGCGACCACAGTGCCGCGCAAGAGGAACATCTCGCGGCTCAGCCGCCCGCCGCCACGCAACAGCCAACGATGCGCGGGCAGGCGCAACCGCCGGGCGTGGCGTTCGACAACGGCGAGCGCCGCGTCGTCCAAAGCGCGAAATGGCGCGAGTCGCTTCAATGTGTCCCGCATGGCGTTCTCCTTCTCTCCTAGCCAAGTGCGCGCCTTGCGAAGCGCCCTTCAGGTGGCCGCCGCACCGGCTCGGCGGCGATCTGACAGGCCGGGTGCGTCCGGCGCAGCCCGTATCGTGCCTGCTCGCGACGTTGCGGGACGTCAGATATTTGCTCGATTTAGCGTGCGAAATCCTATATCCCGGCGGTAATACATGTCGCGCCAGCGTATGCGCCCGGCGCGGCCGTACGCCCGGCGCGCGGCTTCGGAGTGGTCCTCCCCCACGCCCACCACGCACAACACGCGGCCGCCCGTTGTCACCACCTGCCCGGCCCGCTCGGCGGTGCCGGCGTGGAAGACCTTGGTGTGCGGCGTCTCGTCCGGCAATCCGGCAATGGCGTGCCCGCTCGCGTATGCGCCCGGATAGCCGCCGGCGGCAAGCACCACGCCGAGGGCGGGGCGCGGATCCCAATCGAGCGTCTGGTTCTTCAGCGCGCCGCGCACCGCGCGCAGGCAAACCTCCGCCAGATCCGAGCGGAGCCGAAAGAGCACCGGCTGCGCCTCCGGGTCGCCGAAGCGGCAGTTGAACTCCACCACGTGCACGCCGCCATCCGGCGCCACCATCAACCCCGCGTACAGGAAGCCTTGATAGGGCATGCCCTCGGCCGCCATGCCCGCCAACGTGGGCCGCACCACTTCCGCCATGACCCGCTTGTACACCTGCTCGGAAACCACCGGCGCCGGCGAATACGCCCCCATGCCGCCGGTGTTGGGGCCGCGGTCGCCCTCGTCGCGGGGCTTGTGGTCTTGGGACGTGGCGAACGGCACCGCCCGCGCGCCGTCGCAAGCACAGATGAAACTGGCCTCCTCGCCCGCCAGGAACTCCTCCACCACCACCTGCCGCCCGGCGGCGCCGAATCGCTCCCCGGACAACATGGCGACCGCGGCCGCCACCGCTTCCTCGGCGTCGTCGCGGGCCACCACCACGCCCTTGCCCGCGGCAAGCCCGTCGGCCTTCACCACGATGGGGGCGCCGCGGGCGCGAATGTGGCGCGCGGCGGCATCGGCGTCGGAGAACGTTTGACTCGCCGCCGTGGGGATGCCGTGCCGGTTCATGAACGCTTTGGCGAACGCCTTGGACGCCTCCAGCCGCGCCGCCGCCTTCGACGGCCCAAAACAGACCAGCCCGCGTGCGTCGAAATAGTCGCGCACCCCGGCCACCAGCGGCGCTTCCGGGCCGATGACGGTGAGCGCGACGGCTTCCCGCTCGGCGAACCGCGCCAAGGCATCGAAGTCGTCCGGCGCCAAGTCCGCATTGCGGATCTTCCGCCCCGGCCCGGCGGCGTCCGCCGCCTCGCGCGCGGTGCCGGCGTTGCCCGGCGCCACGAACACGCGCTCAGTCCGCGGCGACACGGCCAGCGCCCACGCCAAGGCATGCTCGCGGCCGCCGCCGCCCACGACCATCGCTTTCATGGGCCGTCCTGGTTCCGCTCCGCCGTTCGCCCAAGGTAGCTAGCGATCGCGGCGTCGTAGGCGGCGGTGTGGGCGAACGCCTTGACAGCCATGCGCAGACGGTACGCGAAGGCGGTGCCGCCAGTCGCCAGTTGTTCGGCGACCGGCTCGTAATCGCACGGATCGACCACGACCAACACCTCGCGGTGATTCTTGGCCGCCGAGCGCAGCATGGCGGGGCCGCCGATGTCGATGTTCGCCACCGCCTGCTCCAACGTGCAATCGGGGCGCTCCACGGCGGCAGCGAACGGATACAGGTTGACGACCACCAGATCGATGCGCCGTATGCCGTGTTCCGCCATCACCGCCCGGTCGCGCTCGCCGCGACCGAGAATGCCGCCGTGGATGCGCGGGTGCAAACTCTTCACCCGCCCGTCCATGATCTCCGGAAAGCCTGTTTCCGCCGCCACTTCGGCGGCGTCCACGCCGGCTTTGGCGAGCGCCGAGCGCGTGCCGCCGGTGGACAGGATCTCCACGCCGGAGCGGGCGAGCGCCCGCGCGAACGCGACGATGCCGGTCTTGTCGGCGACGCTCAACACCGCCCGCGAAACTTGCCGCGCGCCGTTCACAGCAGCGAGATGCGGTAGCTGGTGGCTTCGGCGCCCGGGTCCGGGACCTGTATTCGCAGCGCTTTCGGTTTGCCCGGTGCCATTCGCTGCGTCGGTCGCTCCGGTGCGTAGTCGCGCGGGGTCAACCGCTCCTGTGCGACCAACTCGTCGTTATTCCCCGTGAGACGCACCGCAACGGTTGGCAGTGCTTGTCGATAGGGCGCGTTGTTGACCAGCTCGACCTCCAAGGTGATCAGTTCCGGCGGGCCGGGGCGGGCAACGGCCTTCGTGTTGAGATCCCACGCCGTCGGCATGTTGGGCGATGGCACGCGGCACCCGATCAGATCGCACGCCACCTCGTAGGCGGTCCGCAACTCCGGCCGCAGCGACCAGGCGTCGAGACGCAAAGCGAAGACGCCGAAGACGAGCGCCGCGACCAAGGCCAAGACGGCGAAGAAAGGGCCCGCGGCGCCCGGCCGAGGGTTCGCGCGGCCTTCCCGGCGGCCTTGGCGTCCACGCGCCGGCGTCGCGACAACCCCCGCTTCACCCGCCGCGTTGCTCGGCCGCGCGGCCGGCGTGGTCTTCGGCAGCGCGCTTGCCGCCAACGCGGCGCGGGCACCCATTCGCGCTTGCGGGGAAGACGGTGGTTTGGGCCGCGCTTCTGGAGGCAGGGGTGCGCGCCGCTCCTCTTCCATCGCGCCGGCCGCGCTCTCGGCGAAGACCGGGCGGGTGCCGCCGGGCGGGGCTGGCGAGGTTGGCGGGGAGAGCAGCCCGGGATCGACCGGTCGCTCCAACTCCGACCGTTCCGGCAGGGACGGTTCCGGCGGCGGACGCGCCGGAGCGTCCACTTGCGAGGGGTGTTCCCTCGTGGTGCCCGGCCGCGGGATCTCCGGCATGCGCGCCGGGAGATCGAGGAGCACGTCGGCGCCGGTCGCGGACGCGCCGGCGGTCTCCCGGTGCGCCGCAACGCTGTCCCCGCCTGCGTCCTCCCCGCGTCCGTCGAAAACCGTGAGGCAGGCGCCGCACCGCACATATCCCTCCGCGACGTCCAGCAGTTCCGGGGCGACCCGAAACCGCGTGCCGCATTGTGGGCACGCCAGAATCAAAGGCGCAGGGGCGTCCATCGCGCTCAGGCGATGCGGAACAACGCCGCGCCCGTCTCCACCGGCCGGCCGTTCTCCACAAGCACCTCGGCAACCGTGCCAGCACGATCGCTCTCCACTTGGTTCATCATCTTCATGCTCTCCACGATGCACAGCGTGTCGCCCACCGCCACGTCTTGGCCGACCTCCACGAAGGGCGCCTCGCCAGGCGCCGGCGAGCGGTAGAACGTGCCGGAAAGCGGCGCCACGAACACGTCGCCGCGACGCGGCGACGACGCTTCCGGCGCCGGGACCGGAGTCGCAGAGGCGATGACGCTCTCGGCCGCGGGCGGCGAGGCGCGAACGATGCGTATCCGTTTCTTGCGCGTGCCGTCGCTGTCGGCGACCTCCAATTCGGCGAGCCCGGCTTCCTCGGCGAGCGCGACCAGCGCCTTGATGTCCCTCAGGTCCAAGCTCACGCCTCCTCGCCCGCGACTGGTCCCGCGACGCGGTGTTCGTCGGCTTCCACGCGTCGGATCGCCTCGGTCAACGCGTATTCGTACCCCCGTGCGCCGAGCCCGGTGATCACGCCGTCGGCCACGTCCGAAAAGAACGACTGGCGGCGGAATGGCTCGCGGGCGTGGACGTTGGAAAGATGCACTTCGATGAACGGCAGGCGGGCGCCGAGAACGGCGTCGCGCAACGCCACGCTGGTGTGCGTGAACGCCGCCGGGTTGATGATGAGAAACGCCACCCCTTCGCGGGCGGCCTGCTGGACGGCTTCCACGAGTTCGTGTTCGGCGTTGCTTTGCCGCACCGCGAGCTCATGGCCGGCGCGCTGCGCCTCGGCGCGCAGGCGGGCGTTGATGGTCGCCAACGTCTCGGCGCCGTAGTGTTCCGGCTCGCGTTGCCCGAGCAGGTTCAGGTTCGGGCCGTGCAACAGCAGCAGTTTGGCCAAGCGTCATCCCTCCGCGGCGTCTTCCGCCACTGCGGGCGGCGGCCGCGCCGCCGGCGGGCGAATCGCCTCGGCGCGATCGCTTGCCGCTGCGGACGCTGCTGGACGAGCGCGATCGTCCGCGGTGGAGGCGGCGCTCGCGGACACCGCATGGGCAACCGCGCGCACTTGGGCGGGATAGCACAAACCGGTGTCGGCGCAGCCTTGAAAGCTGATTCGCGCGGCGACAACGGCCGGGCGCTCGAGCACGGGAACCGTGATCTCGACGCTGCCGTAGTGGACTTGCGACTCCCCGAAATGGTCGTCCGTCTTCGGCTCGCCTGGGGGAATGGCCGGCGCGCCGAGGGTTACTCCCTCGCCGGCGCTTACCGCAAAGCGATGCCGGTAGAGATAGTAGCCCGCCGGCAGGTCCCAGTGCGCCACCAGACGTTCCCCCCGCAGCCACGAGGTGAACACGAACGCCTCTTCCACTGGCAGCGGCTCCGCCGCGTTGAGAAACGGATTTGCGACCGCCCGCAGCCCGTAGCATCCGACCATCGCCGGCAACAGGGCGCGCAGCACGAAAGAACGGGCACAACGCGCCACTGCAACAAGGACCCGCGCCGGCAACCGACCGGTTGGGATCCGAGCTGCCGCGTTTGGCGCCGCTTGTCGTTGCCAAGGCAGTTGCGACGCGAGAGCCGCCACGCCGCACGACCGCCGACGCCTCTCTACCGCAATGGAAATTCGCCGCATTTGCGCCACGTCACTTGCGAAGCGGCACCCTACCGCCTTCGCGCTATTGGCGCAAGGCAAGGCACGTCCCAAGCAAAGCAAACCGATGGAAGCCTCAAAGGTGCGCGCTGGTATCCGAGGGGATACCATTGGCGTCATGGACCAGTTGCCGTTGGCGGCGCGAACTTTGCGTTCGGCGCGGGAGCGCGCCGGCCTCTCGCTGCGCGCGGCCGCCAAGCGGGCGGCCACCTCCCATTCCGCGCTGTCCGCTTACGAGCGAGGCGCGAAAACGCCCACCTTGGCCACCTTCTTCCGCATTCTCGAGGCGTTTGGCTTTGCCGCGCGCGTGGAACTCGAGCCGCGGGTTCGCCAGCGCGGCGGCGTGGACCGCGGCGACGAGCTGGCGCAGGTGCTGATGCTTGCCGAGCGTTTCCCGGCGCGCGAACGGCGCAACGTGGTGTTCCGCTCCATCGTTGCCGAGCCTCCGGACCGCCCGTGACGCTTAGCGACCGCATCCTCCGGCTGCACGAGGCGCTCCGGACGGCGCAACTGCCCCATGCGTTCGGCGGCGCGTTGGCGCTAGCCTGGTGTACCCGGCAGGCGCGCGGCACCGTGGACATCGACGTCAACGTCTTCGTGGCGGCGACGGGGGCGAAGGCGTTGCTGGCCGCGCTGCCTGCCGATGTCGTCGCGGACGATGCCGCGGCGAGCGCGTTGGTCCGCGACGGCCAAGCGCGTCTTGCGTGGGGCAAGACACCCCTCGACATTTTTCTGAACACCACGCGGATACACGAAGAGGCGGCGCGTTGCGTCAGCCACGAGTGGTTCGCTGGCGCGCGCCTGCCCTTTCTGTCCTGCTTCCATGTGGCGGTGTTCAAGGCGTTCTTCAATCGCACCAAGGATTGGGCCGACCTTGAAGCGATGCGCGATGCGGGCACGTTGGATGTGAACCGCGTCAAGGACACCGTCGCGCGCTACTTGGGCGGGGAAGACGAGCGCATCGCCTAGCTTGAAGGGCTCGACGGCTGAACCGCACCGGGCTTCAATCCAAAGCGATCACTTCCAGCACCGTGCTGTTGTGGACTTTCCGGCTGTAAATGACATCCTTCGGGTCGCGGTTCCCCCGTCGCTCCTGCTTGCGGGGCTTGCGGGTCAAGAGCTCGCCACAACGAATCACCACGTTGGCGCCCGCACCCGGCCTCACCAAACGAGAGCCGTTGCGCTGCGCTGGCGGCAGCAACCATAGGCCGCGAACGTACGCACCGTCTTCCAGAACCCACGCGGTTCGCGGATAGTGGTTTGCCAAGTGTCGCAGACCTTCCCAGCAAGCGTTCCCCCGGTGATCCATCTCGTAGCGGGAACCCAGCGCCTCGGGCGTTTTGCGATCGACCAGGAAGTTGAACCAAGCGTACTGGTGTGGATGCGCGCGGGCCATTTCCGCGCAGGTCGCCAACGCCGCCGCGAGGGTGGCCGCTTGCGCCGCGCGCGAGAGCCGCGGCGGCGAGGTCCGGGCGATGGTCCGCAAGGCGAACACCGCAAGCACGGAAAGCGGCGCGTGCAGGAAGAACATGTGGCGCCAACCGTCGTACATTGTGGGATCGAACGCGATCACCGCGCCGACGCTGGCCGCAAGAACGCCGAGAGCAAGCGCCAGGAAGCGCAGCTCGACGTTCGCCAACGCGCCGCTCGGGTGCCGGACAAGCTGAACACAAACGGCGACCGCCCCGAGCGCGCCCAGCAGCAATGTCGCCGGCGGTGTGGAAATGGCTATCCAAATGGGCAGGAAGAGCGTCGGCAGATCGTTCGACAACACCTGAACGCCTTGGAACAGCTCGTCAACCTCCGACTGAAGTTTGCCGAGCAAAGGAAACGCCTGCGCGTATGCGAGCGGCCGACTCCAAAGCGACGGAAAGACCGCGTACAGCGTGCCGAGGCCGGCGAGCGCGAACGCGCCGAGGGTCGCAAGAACATGGCCGGGGCGCCCCGCCCGTCCGTGCGCCAAGTCAAACACGCGCAGCCCCGCCACCGCCACGAACAAGACCCAGCCTTGGATGCGAAGGTTGATCAGAACGCCCACGCACGCCCCGCACAGCGCGTAGGCCACCACGGTGTCCCGGCGCAGCGCCCGGTGCGTCAGGTAGAGCGCGATCATGAACACGTCGAGAAAGGGAATGTCCTTGGTGTTGTAAAACGACGCCGCGTAAAGCCGCGGATGCGCGACGAACAGCGCCAGCGCCAACAGCGCGAGCGCCCGGCTGTGGAACATCCGGTGGGCGAGCAGCGCGCAGCAACACCCGCCAAGCAAGAAGAAGGTGTGCGAAACGAAGTGGCGGGCCAAGAGGCGGTGGTCGGTCCTGAACCCCAGCCGCTCCATGCCGTACTCGAACAACAGCAGGGGCATCTCGAACGCGACGCCGTAGAAGGGCAACTCAGGTGTAAACGCCCACTTCAGCTCGCGCGCATCCGGAACTCCGCGCACGATGTCCCAATTCCCCACCGCGATGTGGCGTACGGTCGTCTCGTCCCAACTACGGTCGTAGTCGTCCAAGACAGCCGCGCCAACCGCCATCAGCGCGACCAAGGCCGCGCAGAGCCAGGGCGCGAAGCCGCGGGCAGGGCCGGCGCGGGAGCTCGCGACGCGAGAGCGTGGCTCAATAGCGAACATGCGAAATACCCGTAACGCGTTGATGCACAATATACGCGCCCCGACGCGCCTTACGGGCGTTCGAGTTTGCGGCGGCCCTCCTGAATGAAAGAGATGCCCGAGTTTCCCCCGCCATCGGGTTCAATCCAAAGCGATCACTTCCAGCACCGTGCTGTTGTGGACTTTCCGGCTGTAAATGACATCCTTCGGTCGCGCGGTTCCCTTGCGCTCTTGCAAGCGTGGGAGTTTGCCGCAACGAACCAGCACGTTGGCGCGCCCTGCAACAAAAAACCTCTTCTGCTGCGCCGGCGGCAGGAGCCGCAGATTGCGAGTGATTGCCCTGCTTCTGTTGTCCAGAATCCATGCGGTTTGCGGATAATGGGTTGCCAAGTGTCCCAACCCTTCCCAGCAAGCGTTCATCCGGTGGTCCATCTCGTAGCTGGAAGCCAACGCCTCAGGCGTTCGGCGATCGACCAGGAAGTTGAACCAAGCGTACTGGTGTGGATGCGCGCGAACCATTTCCGCGCAGGTTGCCAACACCGCCGCGAGGGTGGCGGCTTGCGCCACGCGCGAAAGCCGCGGTGGCGAGGTCCGGGCGATGGTCCGCAGAGCGAACACCGCAAGCACGGAAAGCGGCGCGTGCAGGAAGAACACGTGACGCCAACCGTCGTACATTCTGGCGCCGAACGCGATCACCGCGCCGACGCTGGCCGCGAAAACGCCGAGAGCAAGCAGCAGGAACCGCAGTTCGACGTCCGCCAACGCGCCGCTCGGGCGCCGGACAAGCGAACACAAAACGGCGACCGCCCCGAGCGCGCCCAGCAGCAATGTCGCCGGCGGTGTGGAAATGGCGATCCAAGTGGGCAGGAAAAGCGTCGGCAGATCGTTAGACCACACCTCGAACCCTTGGAACAGCTCTCCAACCACCGTCGGATGGTTGCCGAGCAAAGGAAACGCCTGCGCGTATGCGAGCGGCCGACTCCAAAGCGACGGAAAGACCGCGTACAGCGTGCCGAGGCCGGCGAGCGCGAACGCGCCGAGGGTCGCAAGAACATGGCCGGGGCGCCCCGCCCGTCCGTGCGCCAAGTCAAACACGCGCAGCCCCGCCACCGCCACGAACAAGACCCAGCCTTGGATGCGAAGGTTGATCAGAACGCCCACGCACGCCCCGCACAGCGCGTAGGCCACCACGGTGTCCCGGCGCAGCGCCCGGTGCGTCAGGTAGAGCGCGATCATGAACACGTCGAGAAAGGGAATGTCCTTGGTGTTGTAAAACGACGCCGCGTAAAGCCGCGGATGCGCGACGAACAGCGCCAGCGCCAACAGCGCGAGCGCCCGGCTGTGGAACATCCGGTGGGCGAGCAGCGCGCAGCAACACCCGCCAAGCAAGAAGAAGGTGTGCGAAACGAAGTGGCGGGCCAAGAGGCGGTGGTCTGTCCTGAACCCCAGCCGCTCCATGCCGTACTCGAACAACAGCAGGGGCATCTCGAACGCGACGCCGTAGAAATGCTCCCACGCCCTCACCCGCTCGCGCGCGTCCGAAATCCCGCGCAGGGCGTCCCAATTCGCCACCGCGATGAGGCGTTGGGCCCCCTCGTCCCAACCGAGGCCGTAGTCGTCCAAGACAGCCGCGCCAACCACCATCAGCGCCACCAAGGCCACGCAGAGCCAAGCCGCGGGCAGGGTGGCGCGGGACTCGCGACGCGAGAGCGTGGCTCGGACGGACATTGGGATGCGACAGTAACGAGTCGGCGCGCGCGTGTCCATGCGCGCCCTGTCGGGCGGGCGCGCCCTGCCGGGCGAGCGCACCCTATCGGGCGCGTTGGAGTTTGCTGCGCAAACTCGGCGCGTTGTGAAAAGTTCGTGCGCACCTTGAACATCGCCGACCTTTCGCGGACAATGCGCCGCGTACGCCGGGTCGCCAAGTGGGCGCTGATCGCGCTCGCGGGTGCTTTGCGGCGCTGAGCGGACAGGCAACGCATAGGGAATCATGGCGGTAGCGATCTTTCTTCTGATCATCGTGGTGGGCTCGGTGATCTTCACCTTCCTGAGCCCGTGGTGGTTCACGGACATCGCGTCGAATTGGGGCGCCATCGACGTGACGGTGCTGATCACGTTCTGGGTGTGCGGCGTCGTGTTCGTGGCGGTGGGCCTGTTCATGGCGTACTCCACTTGGAAGTTCCGCCACCGCGAAGGCGCCCGCGCCGACTACGAGCCGGAGAACCCGCGTCTGGAGTGGTGGCTCACCGCGGTGACCACCGTGGGCGTGGTGGCCATGCTGGCGCCGGGGCTCATCGTGTGGGACAAGTACGTGAACGTGCCCGCGCACGCCCAGGAGTTCGAGGTGCTGTCGCAGCAGTGGACGTGGAAGTTCCGCTTCCCGGGCGAAGACGGCATCCTCGGCACGGTGGACGTGAAGCACACCAGCTTGGACAACCCGTTCGGCATGAACCCGGATGATCCAAACGGCGAAGACGACATTCTGGTGAACAACCGCGAAGTCCACTTGCCCATCGACCAGCCGTTCAAGGCGCTGCTGCGCTCCAACGACGTGCTGCACGACTTCTTCGTCCCCGAGTTTCGCGCCAAGATGGACAGCGTGCCCGGCATGGTCACCTACTTCTGGTTCACGCCCACGCGCGTTGGCACCTACGAGATCCTCTGCGCCGAGCTGTGCGGCACCGGCCACCACACCATGCGCGGCTTCGTCCACATCGACGACCAAGAGGACTTCGACGCGTGGCTTGCCACGCAGCCCACCTGGGCGCAAATGCAGGCCGGCGTGGAGCCGAAGGTCTACAGCGCGCTGGCGCAGCGCGGGCGGGACGTGGCGGAGTCCGCCGGCTGCATCGCCTGCCACTCGTTGGACGGAACGCAGGTGGTCGGCCCCACTTGGCAGGGGCTTTGGGGCAGCGTGAAGACGTTGACCGACGGTTCCCAAGTGACCGTGGACGAGGCGTACGTGATCGAATCGGTGCGCGAACCGGCGGTGAAGCTGGTGGAGGGGTTCTCGCCGGTGATGATCGCGTACGACGCGAGCACCGTGCCGGACGCGGATCTCGAGGCGCTGATCGCCTTCCTCCAAGAGGACGCCGCCCAATGACGCGCCGCGCGTCGTTCGCGTACAATAGCCGTGCGGACAGGCGCACGACCTGTCCGATGGCGTTGACCGGCTTGAGTTGAGAGGACGCGATGGCGCAGGCGGAAATACCGTATCAGGAGGCGATGCCCCTGCACGACCCGCACTCGTGGGTCACCAAATACTGGTACAGCCAAGATCACAAGGTGATCGCCGTGCAGTACGGCATCACCGCCATGGGCATCGGCCTGCTGGCGCTGGTGCTTTCCTGGATCATGCGTCTGCAGCTCGGCTGGCCCGGGCATTTCGACTGGCTCACGCCGGAGCTGTACTACCAGTCCTTCACCATGCACGGCATGATCATGGTGATCTACCTGCTCACCGCCTTCCTGCTCGGCAGCTTCGGCAACTACCTCATTCCGCTCATGCTCGGCGCGCGAGACATGGTGTTCCCGTTCGTGAACATGATCAGCTATCACGTCTATCTGCTGTCGGTGATCATCCTGCTGCTCGGCTACCTGCCCGGCATGGGCGGCGTCACCGGCGCCGGCTGGACGCTCTACCCGCCGCAGGCCATCCTCACCGGCACGCCGGGGGCGGACTGGGGCATCGTCACCATGCTCGTCTCCCTGGCGGTGTTCATCGTGGCGTTCACCATGGGCGGCCTGAACTACGTCACGACGATCCTGCAGGCGCGCACTCGCGGGATGACGCTGATGCGCATGCCGCTTTCCATCTGGGGCATTTTCGCGGCCACGGTGCTGGGCCTGTTGGCCTTTCCGGCGCTGTTCGTCAGCGCGGTGATGATGATACTGGACAACCTGATCGGCACCAGCTTCTTCATGCCCGCCATCAACTCGGCGTTGGAGGGCGGCAACCCCAAGGGGTACGAAGGCGGCAGCCCGCTCTTGTTCCAGCATCTGTTCTGGTTCTTCGGACACCCGGAGGTCTACATCGTGGCGTTGCCGGCGTTCGGCGTGGTGTCGGACCTCATCTCGGTTCACGCGCGCAAGAACATTTTCGGCTACCGCATGATGGTGTGGGCCATCGTCGCCATCGGCGTGCTGTCGTTCATCGTCTGGGCGCACCACATGTACGTGGCCGGCATGCACCCCTACTTCGGCTTCTTCTTCGCCACCACCACGCTGATCATCGCGGTGCCGACCGCGATCAAGGTGTACAACTGGGCGCTCACCCTTTGGCGCGCCAACATCCGCTTCACGGTGCCGATGCTGTTCGCCATCGCCTTCGTGATCACGTTCGTGGTGGGCGGGCTGACCGGGCTCTTCCTCGGCAACGTGATCGTCGATGTGCCGCTGTCGGACACGTATTTCGTGGTGGCGCACTTCCACATGGTGATGGGCGTCGCGCCGATCCTCGTGGTTTTCGGGGGCATCTACCACTGGTATCCGAAAATCACCGGGCGCATGCTGAACGACACCATCGGCAAGTGGCACTTCTGGTCCACGTTTGCCGGCACCTACGCCATCTACTTCCCGATGCACTACCTCGGCTTCATCGGTGTGCCGCGCCGCTACTACGACCACGGCACCACGTCGCTGTGGTATCCGGAGAGCGCCCAATGGTTGGACAAGGGCATCTCCGTCGCCGCCTTCATCGTCGGCGCCGCGCAATTTCTGTTCATCTACAACTTGGTGGCGAGCTACTACCGCGGCAAGCCCGCCAACGACAATCCGTGGGAAGCCAACTCCTTGGAGTGGCGCACCCCGCAAACGCCGCCGGTGCATGGCAACTGGGGCGAGACGTTGCCAACGGTGCATCGCTGGGCCTACGACTACAGCGTGCCCGGCGCGAAGCAGGATTTCGTTCCACAGGACGTGCCGCGCGAAGACACCGCCAAGGCATCAAGATTCCGTTCTTTTTCTTGATTCGCAGCGTTTAAGAGGAAACCACCGTAGCAATGGCGGCAGCGGCCGGTCACGCGACCATATTCCAAGACTGGGGTTCGGACGTCACCACCTTCAAGGGCGTGCCTTGGGGGAAGGCGATGATGTGGATCTTCCTGCTCTCGGACACGTTCATCTTCTCCTGCTTCCTCACCGCCTACATGACGGTGCGCACCACCGCCGCCGAGCCGTGGCCCAACGCGAGCGAGGTGTTCTCGCTGTCGTTCCTGCACTGGCAGAATGTGCCACTCCTGCTCATCGCCATCATGACGTTCGATCTCATCACCTCGAGCGGCACCATGGCGCTGGCGGTGAACTATGGCTACCGGCGGGAGAAGAAGAAAGCCGTCAGGCTGATCCTTGCGACGGCGTTTTTCGGCGCCGTGTTCGTGGGCATGCAGGCGTTCGAGTGGTCCAAACTGATATCCGAAGGCGTCGAGCCTGGGATAAACCCTTGGGGCGCTGAGCAGTTCGGTGCCTGTTTCTTCATGATCACCGGCTTCCACGGCCTGCACGTGTCCGCTGGAGTCGCCTATCTGCTGGTGATCGCGCACCGGGTCCACAAGGGCAAGTACGATCACACCAACTACGAAATCATCGAAATCGCCGGCCTGTACTGGCACTTCGTGGACTTGGTGTGGGTGTTCATCTTCGCGTTCTTCTACCTGTGGTGAGGGAAACCGTGTCGTCCGAAGTCGGTCAACAGCATCCGCTTTCCATTTACTGGGCCGTCTGGTCTGGTCTGTTCGTGGTGAGCGGACTCTCCTACGCCACGGATTTTCTGCAAGACGGACTGCTGCGCTGGGGCCTCATCCTGCTTTTCATGTTCGTGAAGGCCGGCTACATCGTGGCCGTCTTCATGCACCTGAAGTACGAGCGCTGGGCGCTCATCTACGCCTTGCTGCTGCCGCCGGGGGCGCTGCTGGTGCTGGTGGGGCTGATGTGGATGGAGTCCGACTACACGTGGCTCACCCGCGTGCAGTACTTCGACGCGCCGTTGAACCCCGAGCCCAAGCCCGTGATCCACTAGGCCCTTGAGAGGCGAAGACCTACACTTCTCTTAAGGTCACAAGCGCGGAGTTGCGAAGCAAACTCCAACGCGCCCGTCAAGGGCGCGCCGCGACCACCCACACCGAGCACCAGCCCTTGGCGGCCACCAGGAAGCCCGGCAACAACGCGCAGGTTCCGCGTCCGTCCTCCGGTTCCGGCCCAGCGGCCTCCTTCTGGACGTAGTGGATGCAGTTGTCGCAGAATTGCGTCTTCTGCTCGTCCGTCACCCGCTTGGGGCTCGCGGCCGCGTCGTGAACGTAGGCCAGCGCCTTGGCGGTGGCGTGATCTTCCGAAATGAGTTCGAGTTCGGCCGCGGCGGAATCGTCCGCCGCGGCATCGTCCGCCGCCCACACGCGCCCGGCGCCGAGCGCGATCACGGGTATCGTCGCCGCGCCGCGGCAGAGGAGTTGTCTTCGATTCATGGCATGGGTTCCCTTCCACACAGTCCCGATGTCGCGTCGCGCCGCCAGCGCTTGGTTGGCGTCGCACCGGGCACACAACGCCGCCACCGGGGATTCTACCGCCTCGGCCCATTCGGCGACCACCACCGGCGCGGCTTCCGTTCTTTCCGCCCGCGACGGTCGGCGCGCGCGGGCGCGCGCCGCAATCCCCGCGTGTCTCGCGCTGTTGGCGCTCGGGTTGGCGAACCTCCTTGGCGGCTTGGCGCTCGGCGCCGGCGCGGCGGCCTCCACGCGCACCATGCTGGAGGCGATCCACGCCAACTTCGGCCCCTTCGGCTGGGCGATGCTCCTCTGCGCTTGCGCGGCGGTTGGCGGACCGGCTCGCGGACCGTTTGCGGCCGCCGGCGTGTTGTGCGGCGTCGCCCTTGGCGGGTTGACGATCGCCGGCCTCCTCTGCGTCTCCTACCAAGCGGCGCACGGCGCGGTGATCGAACCCGCGCTCTACTTGCACGGGCTTTATTTCAATCTCGCCTGGCCGGCCCTGCACTTGGCGGCTCTCGGCGCTTGGGCGCAAACGCTGGCGCGCCGTCCGTGGCTTGGGGTGGCTATCGCGGCGGTGTTGCACTTGGGGCTCAACGTCGCGTTCGACCACCCGCTGCTGGCCTTCGGCGCACCGGTGAGCCCATGGTCCGAAATGAACGGCTACGGCCCCTTTCTTTGGCCGCACCTGGTCGTTGGCATCTACTGGACCGCGTGTACGGCGCTGCTTCTCATCGGCGCCGAATGCTGGCACCGACGGCGCACCTCGCGCAACCTCTTCGCCGCCGCTTGGGTTGCCGCCGTCCTCTGTGCGCTGAGCGGCGCATGGACGGTACGCAACACGCCCCCCCAACCAACTCCGGCACGGCCGACGCCGGCGACAGGGGCGCAGCCCACCTACACGCGGCTGGATCTCGAGGTCGAATTCGAACCCGGCCGGCACCGAATCCGCAGCCGCGGCGCGGCGGTGGTGGCGAACCGGCACAACGCCGCCATCCCGGTACTGCGCTTCGCCTTCGACCCGGGCGCGACCGTCCACCGCCTGCGTCTCACCGGCGAGCGGTTGGAAAACAGCCACCCGCGACACCGAAGCTATCGGCTGAACCGGCCCCTGGCCCCCAAGGAGACATTGAAGATCACCTTCGACATTGAGCTTGCCGACCACCCGTTCGACCGTCTGCAACGGATTTTCGCCAACGGCGCGTCGGCGGCTTTGGCCGATCTCGTTCCGCCGCTCCGATCCGCCACCGGCGTTGCGGTGACCTTGCGCATCCGCGTGGGCACGAGTTTGGACCAAATCGCCGTGGCACCCGGCCACCCAACCGGCCAGTGGACCGAGAACGGTCGCCGGTTCTTCGCCTTTGCGGCGGACGCTCCGGTGCCGCTGCTCGCGCGGGTGCATTCGGGCCGCTACGCCACCGCGCACGCCGCATGGCGCGGCGTCGCCATCAACGTGTACCACCACCCCACCCACACCGAGCGCGCGCCGAGCTTGGTGCGCCTTGCCAAGCGGGCGCTTTCCCGCTGGACCGCGGACGGCGCCTATTCGCACAACTCGTTCCACCTCGTCGAAACGCCGGACTACCGGGCCATCGCCCGTCCGCCGAGTCTGCTCACTCTTGGGTGGCGCTCGCCAAACATGCCGACAGATGTTGCGCCTCGGCCGCGCCCCGTGGTAGCGTACTCCGAGTCTTACTCCGACATTCCGAAATTGCTCGGGTGTACGCCGTTTCTGCGCCGCGATTTTTGCGGCAGCGGACGCGGGCTGCCGGAAGAGGGGTTGGATTCACCGCGATTCGGACATACGCTTGAGCTTGCCGAACGCAAGCGAAGGGAATCGCGATGACGGCGAGGACGCTGGCGCGGGAAGCGCTGGAACGCAAGGAGAAAAGGGAGAAGTGGGAGTTTCTGCGGCTGGAGTTGAAGCGCGGCTACTGGCCTAAATCAGCGTACACCCAACTACTCCATTAGATTGACAATGAGCCACCCACCGATCCACGTGATCAGCTTGAAGCGCTCGACAGACCGAAGGCGGCACATCCTACGGCAGTTTCGCCAAACCAACCTGCGCCCATCGTTGTTTCCTGCTTTTGACGGCCACGACGACGGTTTTCCCTATTTCCTCTTCCAAAAACTGTCCGGACGATGGTGGGACGACGTTGACAATTTCAGACCAGGTGCCTTTGCCTGTTTTTTGAGCCACGCTGCCGTTTGGGCCAAAGTCGCTTCCGGATCCTCTCCATACGCCTTCGTCTTTGAGGACGACGTAACATTCAACTTGCCAGCATTCCTAGATTGCGTTGCAACTTTAAAACAGGAGTCGTTTGACGTCATTTTTGTCAATTGGGCTATGCATTGCTGGGTTCCAAACCATCTCCACACATTGGTCGAAGTTCGATCTACTCTATTTCGAAGGATTATGGACGGAACATTTTCTGAAACATTGCCGGCACCTGGAGCTTATGGATATGTCGTTAGTAAGGAAGGCGCTCGTAAACTACTGTACCTGATACGGTCAAGGGGGATTAACATGGGCGTGGACTACGCTATGATCCTTCACACGTTGACGAAGTCGCAGTTGAACCAACTGGATCAACTTGAACCTGCAAGAGCAAACCGGCTGCCGCGGTCCGTTCGCACTCAAATGTACAACGAGCTGGCCTTGTTTCCTAAACGAAGACCTATTTGTTTGGAGTGCTTTATTTACACACCCGCATATCTAGTCCATCTTGAGGGGAAGTTCGCCAGCACCATAAATCACCAGATGCTAGCTTCCAATGAGGTCTTTTTCTTGTCCAGTTTTGGACTCCGCCAAATCCGATGGTTGTTTGTCAGATCGTTGCTGCTGTATCGGCGAATCACTCGGCACCGATGGCAGGTGCAGAAGGTCAAACGGTAAACAAGACGTGAGGTGCGTTTAGTTGAAGGCAACCATGCGTGCGACTACCGGAACACCGTCCATGAGAAAGACGGCGGTTTTCCGTCAGTTGCCGTCCGCGGATCGCCCCAATTGGCGTTGCAAACGCACGAGGTGGCGTTTGCCGTGCTCGTAGATTTCCATGTCCTGCCGGTTGGTGCTTTCGATGAGCTCGCGCATTGCCGGCGCAACGTCGTAGTCCCGCGTCACATCTTTGTGTGGATTCACGTTCGAGGGCGTGTCGGCCGCCGCTGGGGCAATGTCGAAACGACGGCGGAAAACGTCCACGCTTCTCGCGTAGTCCTCCGTAATGCCGACAAAGTCGAAACGATCGATGTCGAAGGTCCACAAGTATTTCGCGTACAGATTGTGATAGTGGTGGTCTCGGCAGAACTCGGCGAACGTCATGGCGGCGACGCGGCCGCGTCCTTCGCGCTGCGCGAAGAGAAACCGCGAGACCACCCGCTGCACGGGATGGCGTAGCCAGACGGCGAATTCGCATGCGCTTGCCGCGTTCGCGTATTTGGTCGCCAGGAAGTGGCCATGCACGCAGTCGTAGCGACGCAGCAACCCGTCATCCGGCACGAACGCTTGGGCGCGCGCGTTCCGCTCGCCGGTCTCGTGGGCCAACGGCCGGTCCGCGTAATCCAGCAGCAAGCGGTCGCCGAATGCCGGCTCGAGAACCGAGTGGCGAAAGGTGACGCCGCCCGTCTTGGGAATATGGACCGAAACGAGCATTGGTTGTTTCCCTTCAAATAGCGGGCCGCTCGCGCCATGTTGGCGCGACGTTCAAGCGAACGGGTCCGTGCCGGTGCGCATGAACGGCGCGATGCGTTCCGGGTGCGCGTTGTGTTCTTCGTAGGGGTAGAGGTGTTCCTTGCCAAGGACGGTCTTGAGCTCGGGGAATCGATCGCAGAGTTCCGAGTCCACATCCACATCCCGCCACATGTTGATCGGACGCATGTGCATGCGCATGTAGACCTGCACCAACGTGATGCGCAAACCCGGCTTGGATCGCGGCGTGGAGCCGTGCCAAGTGGCCCCGTGCCAAACCGCGAGCGAACCCGCTTCGGCGTTCAAGGTGACGGTCTTGAAGGGGCAATCGGCGATCTTCTGCTCGTGCGGCAGCGTCGCCCGCCCGTAGCGGTGGCTGCCGGGCACGAACACCGTCGGGCCGTCCTCCGGCCCGGCGTAGTCCGTGCAAAGCCACGAAAGGTTCGCCGCGTGCGCGATGTGGCCGCCACCCGGCGGCACGCCGTGGGCGTCGCTATGCAGGCTCAAGTCGTGGCTGGTGCGCGGCTTGATGATCCACGTGTGGCCGGCCAGGATGGCGCTGCGCCCGAGCAGCCAGCGCGCGATGGCGAGGGCCTTGGGGTTGGTGGCCGCCTCCGCGAACACCGGGTCCTCCTTCAGCAGGTACCACGAGTTCTTGAACAACCCCTCGCCTTTCGCCTCCGAAGTGCGATAGTCGCCAATCGCCACGCCGTTGCGCTTTTCGCAAGCGGCGACGATGGCGCCGCGCAAGCGGCTGACGAAGTCCTCCGTCACGCCCATCTTCTCGCGTGGAATGATGGTGACGCCGTAGGCATCCAGCTCCAAGGCGTGCTTGACCAAGTCATGCTCGTCCAAGGCGCGCATCACCGCGTCCGTGTCCGGGCAGGCGCCGAGTTCCGCGATGTTCATAGGCTCTTTCCCCCCTCTTCCCAAGGTCGCCCAAGATTGCCAAATATACGCTGTCGCTCCTAGTCGGGACAGGGAACCCAACGTACGCCCGCCGCACGGTCGGTCTTTAACTGTAAACCCTGTTGCGGCGATACTTCCGGCACGGCGAATGAGGAGCGCGTCGTGGGCCACAACGGCGAGACGGTCAGGCGTTTCGGAATCAAAGCGGCGCGAACGCTCTGCACCGCCTCGGCGCCGCTTTCTCTGGACGCGCTGCGGCGGCTGGGCGCGTTGGCCGGCGAGGTCGCCTTGCGCCGCAACAGCCGCGCCGCGCGCACCACGCGCACCAACATCGACATCGCATTCCCCACCGAGTCGGCGCCGTGGCGACGGCGGCTGGTGCGCGCAAGCGTGCGCCAAACGGCCATGACCGCGTTCGAGGCGGCGGCTCTGTGGACCTGGCCGCTGCCGCGGCTGCTGGCGCTGGTGCGGGACGCGCGCGGCGAAGAAGCGCTGCGCGCTCGCGCGGCGGGACGGGGCGCGTTGCTGCTGGCGCCGCACTTCGGCAATTGGGAGTTCCTCGGCTGCTACTTGAACACCGTGGAACCACTGACGCCGCTCTACGAACGGCCGCGATCGCCGGCGGTGGACGCCGCGCTCGTCGCCGCCCGCGCCCGGCTGGGTTCCCGCCCAGCGGCGGACTCGGTGGCCGGCCTGCGGCAATTGGTGACCGGCCTGCGAAGCGGCGGCTTGGTCGCCATCATGCCCGACCAAGTGCCGCGCACGGGTGTTAGAGCGCCGTTCTTCGGACAGACCACCCAGACCATGGCGCTGGTTTCCAAGCTGCTGCGGCGCGCGGCGGCGGACGTGTTCGTGTCCGTGGCCGCGCGCGCGCCGGGCGGATTCGCCATCCGCATCGAAACGGTGGACGCCGCCATTGCCGACCCGGACCCGGTCAAGAGCGCCACCATAATGAACGCGGCGGTGGAAGCAGTGGTGCGACGCGATCCGGCGCAATACCAGTGGGAATACAAGCGCTTTCGCTTTCCGGGCGAGCCGAACGTCTACCGATGACGCCGGGCGCGCCGTGAAAGTGGTGCAGGTGCTGCCGGCGTTGGCGAGCGGCGGGGTGGAACAAGGCGTGCTCGAAGTCGCCGCGGCGCTGGTGGCGGCGGGCCACGAGTCCGTGGTGGTGTCGGCAGGCGGGCGCATGGTGGCGGCGCTCACCGGCGCCGGCAGTCGGCATGTGGAGTGGGACATCGGCCGCAAGCATCCAGCGACCGTGCTGCGCGTGCGCGCCTTCCGCCGGTGGCTTGGGCGGGAGCGGCCCGCCATCGTGCATGCCCGCTCGCGTCTGCCGGCCTGGGTGGCCTGGCTCGCTTGGCGGCGCATGCCGCGCCGCGCACGGCCGCGTTTCGTCACCACGGTGCATGGCCTCTACTCGGTGAACGCCTACAGCGCGGTAATGACGCGGGGCGAGCGGGTGATCGTCGTGTCCGATACCGCCCGCGACTATGTGCGGAAGAACTATCCACGCGTTGACGAGGCGCGTCTGCGACGCATTTACCGGGGCGTGGACCGGTGCCGGTTCCACCGGCGTTTCCAACCCTCGGCGGCTTGGCGGGAGGCTTGGCGGCGAACCTATCCGGAGCTTGCCGGCAAGATGGTGGTCACCTTGCCCGGGCGGCTGACGCGCCTGAAAGGCCACCACGACTTCATCGACATCGTGGACGCGGTGACGAAAAAGCACCCGGCGGTCGCCGGCTTGGTGGTCGGCGGCGCGGATGCGAAACACCGCGCCTACGAGGCCGAGGTGAAGGCGCGCGCACGGAATCTGGTGTTCACCGGTCACCGCGACGATCTGCGCGAGATCATGGCGGCCTCGGCGGCCGTGGTCTCGCTTTCCACGCACCCGGAGTCCTTCGGCCGCACGGTGCTCGAAGCGCTCTCGCTCGGCACGCCCGTCGTCGGCTACGCGCATGGCGGCGTTGGCGAGGTGCTCGCGCAGGTGTTCCCGCCGGGGTGCGCGGCGGCCGGCGACCGCGCGGATGCGGCGCGCGTTCTTGGCCGCGTGTTGGACGACCAGACCGCGGCGCGCGCGGCCGTGCGGGAACACGGCTTCAGCGTGGCGCGGATGACGGCGGAAACGCTGCGGCTGTACGAGGAACTTGCAAGTGAACAGGCGTAGGCAGCCGCGGGAAACGCCGGCGTGAGCGCGTTGCTCATCGGCTCGGCCGGCTTGCTTGCCTTGGCAGCGGTCGGTGCCGCGGTTTCGCATCGCTACCCGTGGTGGCGGCCGACTGTGGACTACCGCCGCCCGCGCATCCTGATGTACCACATGATTCGCGCGCCGGTGGCGGGTGCGCGATTCAACAAGCTGCGCGTATCGCCGGCGGCGTTCGAGCGGCAGCTCGCGTGGCTCGCGCAGGATGGCTGGACCTTCGCCTTCCTCTCCGAGGTGGCTTGGGAACGAGGGCCCTGCGCGGCCAAGACGGTGGTGTTGACGTTCGACGACGGCTACCGCGACAACTATTCCGCGGCCGATCCGCTGCTCCGCAAGTACGGCGCCAAGGCGACGTTGTTCCTGGTGGCGGATCGTTTCGACCGGGATTGGTCGAAAACGAAGAAGGCGCACCACGATTCCGGCGAGCTCGCCGCCGAACCCAAGCTCGCGAACGACGACGTTCGCGCCATGCTGGCGTCGGGCCGATGGGAACTCGGCGCTCACACCCTGACGCACCCCGTGCTGCCGCGCTTGACGCCGGCCGAACGAGAACAGGAAGTTGCCGGCGGCAAGATGGCGCTGGAGGACGAGCTCGGCGTGCCCGTGCGTTCCTTCGCCTACCCGTTCGGCATCTTCGGCGACGCCGACGTGGCCGCCGCGCGCGCCGCCGGCTACCGTTTCGCCGTCACCACGCAAGAGGGCGTGAGCACACCCGGCGTGGACGATCCGCTGCGGCTGAAGCGGCTGAAGGTGAGCGGCAAGCAAGGTCTCTTCGCCTTCCGTCTGCGCTTGCGGACAGGGTAGCCACGCGGCGCACATGACACTGCGCATCTGCCAAGTGATGGCCGGAGACGAGGAAGGCGGCCTCGAGACGCACTTCGTCGCGCTCTGCAACGCCTTGGCCGCCAGCGGGGATGCGGTGACAGCCATCGCGCACGGCAAGTACCAAGACCGCTTCGACGAACCAGTGCGCTTCCGCCCCTTGGATCTGGCGCGCGGGCGCCGCAATCCGCTCTTGCGCCGAGCGCTGCGGCGCGAAATCGCGCACTGCGCGCCGGATGTGGTTCACGCCCACGCCGGCAAGGCGGCGTTCGTTGTCGCGGCCAGCCGGCCGCCCTGTCCGGTGGTCGGCACGGTGCATGGGGCGAAGAAGGACCTCTCGCCCTACGGTCGCTTTGCCGCCGTTGTCGGCGTCAGCGCGGGCGTGCTCGCCAGGCTCGATCACCCGCGCAAGCGCGTGATCTTCAACGGCGTGCCGCCGAATCCGGAGCCGCTGTCCAAGAGTGCCCTGTGCAAGCGCTTCGGGATCGCCGGGGAAAAGCGCGTGACATTGGCGGTAGGGCGCTTGGCGCCGGTGAAGGGCTTCGACCGCTTGATCACGATGTGGGACCGCGCCCTTGGCCACCTGCTCGTGCTTGGCGAGGGGCCGGAGCGTCCGCGCTTGGCGCGTTTGGCGGCGGGCAAGCCGGTTACGCTGGCCGGCCACCAAGCCGACGCGAGGGCGCTCATGGGCGGTGCGGACTTGGTGGTGTTCGCCTCCGAACGCGAGGGCTTGAGTTTGGCGCTGGTGGAAGCGTTGCGGGCGCGAGTGCCGGTGGTTTCAACTCCTGTGCCGGGCGCCGTTGACCTGCTGCCCCCTGCGCAATTGGCGGCACCCGAGGAATTGCGCGCCGCCGTCGCTGCCTGCTTGGCTGATCTGGACGCCGTCCAGGCGCGCATGGGCCCGGTTTTCGATTGGGCCGCGCGAACGCTCACGGTGGAGCGGATGGTGGCCGAGACGCGCCGCGTCTACGAAGAGGTGCTGCTCGATCGGTCTTCGCGCAAGCAGGTCCGGCCGAGGCGCCCATGTTGACGTTGGCCGGCCGCGAACCGTTCGCGATCGGGGGCACGCGCCGCTGCTTCGTGCATCCGGACGATGAGCGCCTGTGCGTGAAGGTGCTGCGCCCGGATCGCACCCCCGCGGCGCGCCTCGCCGCCGCGCGCGGCTGGCGACGGCTGAAAGGTCTGCGCGGATTCGACGATCAACGCAAAGAGATCAAAGCGTACCGGCAGTTGCTGCGGCCCTTGCCGGGGCGGTCCGGCGTCGACTGGACGCATGTGCCGCGCTACCACGGCACGGTGCCCACCGATCAGGGCGTCGGCGTCGTCACCGCCCTGCATCGGGACTGGCACGGCGGGTTTCCCTTGAACTTGGAGCAACTGTTGCCCGGTGGCATGACGGACGCGCTCGCCGCAGCTATTGACGAGTTCACAGCGTGGCTGCGCCGCACGCTGTTCCTGTCGCGGGATCTGCTGCCGCACAACATCATCGCCGTGGCGGTCGAGCAGCAACGCTATCGGTTGGTCATCGTGGACGGCATCGGCAACAGCGAGCTGCTGCCGCTGTCCAACTGGTTCGAGGCGTGCGCGCGTCGGAAGGTGGAGCGGAAAATACGCAAGTTCGACCAGCGCGTGCGCATGCTCTTGCCAAACGGCCTTGCCAAACGGCCAAGCGGCGACGAATGCAACGCCTGAAACGCTTTGAGAAGTCCCTGCGGCGCCTGCGCCGGCGGGCGGCGCCGCTCGTCTACGCTGGAGGCGCCATGCAGTGCCCGGTGTGCGCTCGGTCGTTCCGCAAGTTCCGCAGCGCCGGACGGAAAACCGCGCGGCGGCGGGGCGCGGTGTGCCCGTACTGCGCGTCCCGCGAGCGGGACCGCTTGGCGTTCCTGTTTCTGCGCGGGCTCGAACCAGTCGGACGGCTGCTCCACATCGCACCGGAAGCGTGCCTCGTCTCCTGCTTGCGCCGGCTTGCGCCGGACGGCTATGTGCGCGCGGACTTGGTGCGCGAGGACGTGGACGAGCGCTTCGACATGCTCGCCATACCCCACCCGGAGCACACGTTCGGTGGCGTATATTGCAGCCATGTGCTGCAGGACGTGCGCGACGACCGGCAAGCGATGGCGGAGGTGTTGCGGGTGTTGAAGCCGGGCGGGTGGGGCATTCTCAATGTTCCAGTGCAGGCCGGCCGGCGCCGGTCCGTGGAACACCGCAACGCCCCCGGCAACATCCGCGCCGCCGGCGATCCGCGGCCGCCGGAACACCTGCGCACCTACGGGCGCGACTTCGGCGAACGCATGGCCGCGGCTGGCTTCCGCGTCCGCACCGTTGTCGCGCGCGATGTTGCGCCGGAGGACGAGCACATCCGTCTCGGCATCGCCGGCGCGGCCGCCGGCGTGGTGTATTTCGGTGCCAAACCATGATGGCGCACCGCGCCGCCTTGGCGTTGAGCGTGTTCTGCGCATCCGCGATGGCGCAAGACGAGGCGCTGCGACTGCGCTACGACGTGCGGGTGGCGTGGCTGAACGCTGGACAGCTGCGCGCCGACTTGCATACGCCCGCGGAGCGCTACGAGCTGTCCGGCGCCATCGCCACGAGCGGCGTGATGGACCGCTTCTTCAAGTGGCGCGGCACCTTCGCGGCCGCTGGCCGCATGGAGAACGGCTATCCGCGCACCACCGCCTATCTGTTGTTCCAAGAAGACGACAAGGGCCGCGAAATGGTGCTGGCGACGCCCCAAGAAACCACCATCCATGCCACCGGACGCACCTCCGAGACACTTCCGGCGCCGCGAGGCTCGGACTTGATGTCGGTGCTGTTTCTGGCGCCGCATTGCCTGCGCCAAGCCACCGTTCACGATGGCGAAGATCCCTATCACATCCGCTTGGTCCGCACCGCCGAACAGTTCCTGCGCCAGAAGGAGCGTTACTACTCCGGCCCCACCGAGCGCTGCGACTACCGCTTCCACTACGATGACGGTACCGTGCGGCGCATTTCGCTGTGGATGGCGGACCTGCCCTGCCGACGCCTGCCCGTGCGGATTCGCGTGCGCGTGCCGCTGTTGCCGGATGTGGTGTTGCGCCTGCGGCGAACGCAATCCGCTGGGACCGGCGCACCGGACCATTGACCGTTGCGACGTGCGCGTAGCCTGCAAGGTGGCCAGCCCCAGATCTGCGAATTGGCGACGATGGTGTATGCTTCCGCTTTCCAAACCAAGTTTCTATAGCAGGAGTAGCCACCATGGCAGCCAAACAACACTTGGACCCGAAATCGCTCGTCGCCCGCATCATCGCCGAGCTGCAAGCCAATCCCGACGCGCAACGGCTGTTGCTGCGCGCGCTGCTGACCAACGAGTTCCTCGGCATGCCGGCGCGTTTGGACCGCATCGAGAAAGACATCGCCGAGCTCAAGGCCGACGTCTCGCAGCTCAAGGCCGACGTCTCGCAGCTCAAGGCGGACGTCTCGCAGCTCAAGGCGGACGTCTCGGGTCTCAAAACCGACGTCTCGGGCCTCAAAACCGACGTCTCGGGTCTCAAAACCGACGTCTCGGGCCTCAAAACCGACGTCTCGGGCCTCAAAACCGACGTCTCGGGTCTCAAAACCGACATGGCCCAACTCAAGGGCAACGACTTGGAGAACCGCCTGCACCGGAGGCTCAGGGCGCTCGCAAGCCACGCGCTTGGCCTCAGGCGGCCGCGGGTTGTGCAGAGCCCGCTTCAGGAACCGAAAGAGGATTTCGCGGACCGCGTCGAGGAGGCGGTGGCTGACGGCCGCATCACGGCGGCGCAAGAAACCCGCATTGAGGCCACGGACTTCATCATGCACGCGCAGCGGCGCGGCGATGGGGCGGCGGTGTGGGTCGCGGTGGAGGCGTCGAACCGCGTGCATGCCAGGGACATTCAGCGGGCCCGCGCCACCGCCGAGGCGCTCAAGGCCGCACTCGACGCAGACGCGTTGGCGGTGGTGGTGGGCTACGGCATCGACCCCCGGGACGCGCAGCGCGCCGAGGCCGCTGATGTCCGCTACTTGGAGGTGTCGCCCGCGCATCCGAACTGACTTCGCCCGCCAGTTCGCCACCGGCGCGCGCATTTCGCATGGACGAGCGGCGGCTCCCCTTGAGCGTGCTCGATCAGTCGCCCATCGGCCGCGGCGAGAGCGCCGCCGACGCCATCGCGCACAGCATGGCGCTGGCGAAGCGTTGCGACGAACTCGGCTACCGGCGCTACTGGGTGGCCGAGCACCACGCCTCAAGCACTTTGGCGAGTTCCTCGCCGGAAATCCTGATCACCCGGCTCGCCGCGGAGACCAGGCGCATTCGCGTGGGTTCCGGCGGCGTGATGCTAAGCCACTACTCTCCCTACAAGGTCGCGGAGAACTTCCGCCTGTTGGAGGTGCTCTATCCCGGCCGCATCGATCTCGGCGTGGGGCGCGCCCCCGGCAGCGACGGCTTGACGGCCGCGGCGCTGGCCTACGGCAACCCGCTCGGCATCGAATACTACCCAGCGAAGGTGAAGGACCTGGTGGCGTTCGTGTCCGGCGCGCCGCCGCTCACGGAGGCGTTCCGCAACCTCGAAGCGACGCCCAAGGTGACCACCGCGCCGGAGGTTTGGATGCTCGGTTCCAGCTTCGACAGCGCCGCCTACGCGGCGCGTTTCGGCCTCGCCTATTCGCACGCCCACTTCATCGCACCGCAACCAGCGGCGCAGGCGTTGCGCCAATACCGCGAGGCGTTCGCGCCCGAACACCTGCCCGCGCCCTACGCCTCCATAGGAGTGTTCGCCATCGTCGCCGAGGACGCCGAGCGGGCCGACGGATTTCTGCGCCTGCGCGAACTCACGCGCATGCGCCAAGACCGCGGCGCGCGGGGGCCGCGGCCCACGTTGGAAGACGCCCTGCGCTACCCGTTCACGGATGAGCAACTCGCCCACATGCGCGGTCGGCGCTCGCGCCAGATCGTCGGCACCGCCCAGCAGGTGAAAGCGGGCATCGACGCGCTGGTGGCGGAATCCGGCGCCGACGAGGTGGTGGTGCTCACCATAACACCGACCTTCGCGGACCGGCTGCGTTCCTACGAACTGCTCGCCGAGGCGTTCGGGCTGACCGGCGACGCCCGCGGCGTCAGCCGCTGTAGCCCATGATGGCTTCGACCTCCAAGAACACCTCGAAGCCGTAGCGGCCGACGCGCAACTTTCACAACCTTTTGGGCGTCTGGCGGTTTGGTCCGGCGCAACGCTGTAGTATTGAAAGTTCGCGGGTGAGGATGCTGCGTCCATGTCGAGACTTGCAGAATCAATCTTGGCGGCCTCCGCATACCGGTGCGCCCGCCGGTTGCGTTTCGTCGGCATCATATGTGGCGTCTGTGGCGTCTTGGCGGTGGCGTCAACCGCTCAACCACGGCCCAACAGCGCCGAAGCCTTGGAGTCCGTGGAACGCGTTTGGGATCGGTTCGCCACCGGGCTGTCGGAAGCGTCCGGCTTGCCGTACACCGCCGACGGGTTGCGCAAGCTGCTTCCCGCCACGCAAACCGTTGATGTCGCATGGGCACAAGTCTATGCCGACATGGCCAGTGTGCAATTGGAAGGATTGACGGCGAGCGAGCTTCTCAACGCGGTGGAGGTGCAAGTGTCTTTCAAGATCATCGCGGATATCTCCATGGCGGAGTTTGGGCAACCTCTGCAACCGAAAGAGAGCGGCTGGGCGCAGCTGAACGAGGCACTATGGAATCGCTACGCCGCCGACCTTGACGACGCCCAGCACCTGCGCGAGGTCGCACCCGATGTGAGCGCGGAGGACCTGCTCTGGGTGCTGAGCGCCCGGCACTTCGATCGGATCATGTTGGAAGAGGGCTTCTCCGCGGAGGATCTTTGGCGTATGCCGGCGTATCAACTTGCGCGCAAGCTCGCAGTGGACGGGTTGGTTCGCTCGATGGTCAACTGCACGCGTTGCGCCGACCCCAATGCCCCGTACTACAGGACCGCCTGCATGGTGTTCGGCGGACAACGCGGAACATGCGCGGCGAGCTTCAAGATCGCCGCGCACGGATGTGAAATCGCACGGGTCGCTTGCCGCGCGAATCCGGTCGCTCGCAGCGGGTATTGCCGTGTGCTGCTTGAACAGTGCCTCGACCGGCGACGGCCGCGGCGTCAGCCGTTGTAGCCCATGATGGCCTTGACCTCCAAGAACTCCTCGAAGCCGTAGCGGCCCCACTCGCGCCCGTTGCCGGACTGCTTGTAACCGCCGAACGGGGCTTGGTTGTCCACTGGCGCACCGTTCAAATGCACGTTGCCGGTGCGGATCCGGCGCGCGACGTCCCGGGCGCGATCGGTGGCGCCGGAGACGTAACCGGAGAGGCCGTAGCTGGTGTCGTTGGCGATGCGCACCGCGTCGTCGTCGTCCTCGTAGCCGATGAGCGACAACACCGGGCCGAAGATCTCCTCGCGGGCGATGGTCATGTCGTTGCGGACGTGGGAGAACACCGTGGGGCGAACGTAGTAGCCGGCGTTCAGACCGTGCGGACGTCCGGGACCGCCGCATTCCAGCTTGGCGCCTTCCTCGATGCCTTTTTCGATGAGCGCTTGGATCTTCTCGAACTGCACTGCGGACACCACCGGCCCGATGGTCGTGTCGGCGGCGGTCGGGTCGCCGACGCGCACCCGTTCCGCCGCCCCTTTGGCGATGGCGGCGGCCTCCTCCATGCGGGCGTTCGGCACCAGCATCCGCGTTGGCGCGTTGCAGGATTGGCCCGAGTTGGTACACATGCCGAACACGTCGCGGGAGATCGCCGCGGCAAGGTCCGCATCGTCCAAAATGATGTTGGCGGACTTGCCGCCGAGTTCCTGGGCGACGCGCTTCACGGTGGGCGCGGCGTTGCGTGCCACTTCGATGCCGGCCCGCGTGGAACCGGTGAACGACACCATGTCCACATCCGGATGCGAAGAAATCGCCGCTCCCACCGTCGGGCCGTCGCCGTTGACCAGATTGAAGACGCCGGCCGGAACTCCCGCTTCGTCCAACACCTCCGCGAACAAAATGGCGTTGAACGGCGCCACCTCCGACGGCTTGAGCACCATGGTGCAACCCGCCGCCAACGCCGGCGCAACCTTGCAGGCGATCTGATTGATGGGCCAGTTCCACGGCGTGATGAGCCCGCAAACGCCCGCCGGTTCGCGAATAACGCGGGAACTGCCGATGTCCTCCTCGAACTCGAACGTGCGCAGCACCCGCAAAGTCGCCAGGAAGTGGCCGAGCCCGGCCGGCGCTTGCGCCGCGTTGGCGAGACCGAGCGGCGCGCCCATCTCCTCGCTGATGGTGCGCGCCACATCCGGGATGCGGCGCTTGTACGCATCCACGATGCGGCTCAAGAGTTCGACGCGCTCGTCCCGCGTGGTTTGCGAGTAGGAGTCGAACGCCGCCACTGCCGCCGCGACCGCCCGATCCACGTCTTCGGGGCCGCCGAGGGCGACCTGCCCGATCACTTCCTCGCTAGCCGGATTGACGACGTCCAAGATCTCGCCGGTGGAGGATTCCACCCACTCGCCATTGATGTAGAACATGGTTTGGTTGGTCATGCGACAGACGCTCCTTGTTGGGAAAGTCGATGTGTGCCCGGTGCGCCGGGGCTGCCCATAACCTACGCGATGACAACACCCGATCGCAAGCGCCCGGGCCATGCCCTTGTTTGGCTCGCGGGATTTCTATTCGCCAACGGAGCTCTTGCGTTCCATTTGGCGGGTGTTACCGTGCGTCGCATCGTCGTTCGACCGCGCCGCTCGCAAACGGAGCAATGTTCGATTTCTGTTTGACCGCCTTGGATACTGGCCTGCGCACGCTCATGGGCGGCGTCCGCGCGCGCCGCGCGAGCCCCGCGGCCGCGCAAACCGCGGCGCTTGACGAGTCGGAACGCCGCTTGGCGCGGGGGCTTGTGCGCGTCAACCATTGCGGCGAGATTTGCGCCCAAGCGCTCTACCAGGGCCAAGCGCTGACGGCGCGCCGCGTCGCAACGCGACAGCTCCTCCGCGAGGCGGCGCGCGACGAGGAGGATCACCTGGCGTGGTGCCGCGACCGCCTGCGCGAACTTGACAGCCGCCCGAGCGTGCTCGATCCGGCGTTCTACTTCGCCTCCTTGGCGGTGGGGGCCGCCACCGGCTTGTGCGGCGACCGCGTGAGCTTGGCGTTCTTGGAAGCCACGGAGGACGAAGTGCGTCGGCATCTAGACCGGCACCTGCAACGTTTGCCGGCCGCGGACGGCAAGAGCCGCGCCATCTTCGCCGCCATGCGCGACGACGAGGAGCGGCACCGTCAAAGCGCCGCCCACGCCGAGGGGGCCGCCTTCCCGCGCCCGCTCAAGCGCTGCATGGGGTTGCTCTCGCGCGCGATGACCGTGGCAACCTACCGCATCTGACGACCGTGCCGGCGCGGCCTTGCCACCGTTCCTCATGGCTGTGCTATGGTGGTTGGGCGAGCGTGAAGGAGGAGTGAGGCCATGTACAAGCGGTGTTTGATCGCCTGCCTGATAGCTGTCGCCGCTGGTTCGGCGGCCGCGGACCCGGTGGATGTGCCCGACGCCGCGCTCCGCCAGTGCTTGGAGAAGGAGTTCGGCAAAGAGGCTGGCGCGACCATCACCGAAGGCGACATGGCCACCCTCGATCGGCTCTACTGCAACAGGCGGGAAGGCAAGGTGGCGGACCTCTCCGGCTTGGAGTCCGCGGTCAACCTCACCTATCTGTCGCTGCCGGGGAGCAACGTCTCGGACCTGTCGCCGCTCGCCGACCTCGCATCTCTGACGCAGCTGTGGCTCGGCGCCAACGCGATCGCCGACGTGTCGCCGCTGGCGGGGCTCGGGTCGCTGACGCATCTGAACCTCGGCGCCAACAAGGTCGTGGACGTCTCCAGCCTGCGCCGGCTGACCTCCCTGACGTACTTGGGCCTGTACTTCAACGCCGTCGCGGACGTCTCCGCGCTGCGCGGAATGACGTCGCTCGGCGAGGTGTACCTTGCCAACAACCGCATCTCCGACATCTCCGACTTGGCGGCGAACGACGGCCTCGGCCAAGGTGACTACCTCGAGCTGCAGGACAATCCGCTCGATGCCGACGCGCACGCCACGCACATTCCGGCGTTGCAGAAACGCGGCGTCACGGTTTACTTCGACCCGCCGACCGATCCGGCCGTGGGGATTTCGGACCGGGCTCTCCGCCGCTGCGTCGAGCGGGCGCTCGACAAGGCGGCCGGCGAGACGATCACGGAGGAAGAGGCGGCGAGCCTGACGACGTTGACCTGTCGGAACGCCGGCGTGGTCAGCCTGTCCGGCTTGGAGGAGGCCGTCTCCTTGACGAAGCTCGAACTGGACGGCAACGCGATCGAGGACGTGTCCGCGCTCGGCGGGTTGGCCTCGCTGCTCTACGTCGGCCTGCGCGACAACGCGATCGCGGACATCGGGGCCTTGGCCGGCAACAGCGCCTTCGGCGCCGGCGACTACATCGAGCTGCGCGGCAACCCCTTGGACGCCGCGGCGCGCTCCCGGCACATCCCGGCGCTGGAACGCCGCGGCGTGACGGTGTCTTACGATCCTCCGGCGCCGCCGGTGACCATCCCCGACGCGGCGCTCCGCCACTGCGTGGAGCGGGAGCTCGGCAAGGAGGCCGGCGCGACCATCACCGAGAACAACATGGCCGCCCTCGACCGGCTCCACTGCCACGCGCACATCCTCTCGGACGGCGGCTACGACCCGGATCGCAGCCCGCACGGCCCCGTGGCGAGTCTCTCGGGCTTGGAGTTTGCCGCCAACCTGGTGGAACTGCGGATCCGGCACAACGCGGTGGCCGACCTGTCGCCGCTGGCGGGGCTTGCTTCGCTGTCCGTGCTGAACATCCGCAACAACCGCGTAACGGACGTCGCGCCGATCGCGGGGCTGCCTCTGACGCATCTGAATCTGTCCGGGAACACCGTTTCGGATCTGTCGCCGTTGGCGCGTCTCGCGTCCTTGACGGAGCTCTTTCTGACCGGCAGCGGGGTGTCGGACCTGTCGCCGCTGGCGGGGCTGGCGTCTCTGACGCAGCTGTGGCTCGGCGCCAACGCGATCGCCGACGTGTCGCCGCTGGCGGGGCTCGGGTCGCTGACGCATCTGAACCTCGGCGCCAACGCGGTCGGTGACGTCTCCAGCCTGCGCCGGCTGACCTCCCTGACCTACCTGGGTCTGTACTCCAACGCCGTCGCGGACGTCTCCGCGCTGCGCGGGATGACGTCGCTCGGCGAGGTGTACCTTGCCAACAACCGCATCTCCGACATCTCCGACTTGGCGGCGAACGACGGCCTCGGCCAAGGTGACTACCTTGAGCTGCAGGGCAATCCGCTCGACGCCGACGCGCACGCCACGCACATTCCGGCGTTGCGGGAACGCGGCGTCACGGTCTACTTCGACCCGCCGACCGATCGGGCGGTGGAGATTTCCGACCAGGCCCTGCGCCGCTGCTTCGAGCGGGCGCTCGACAAGGCGGCCGGCGAGACGATCACGGAGGAAGAGGCGGCGAGCCTGACGACGTTGACCTGCCGGAACGCCGGCGTGGTCAGCCTGTCCGGCTTGGAGGAGGCCGTCTCCTTGACGAAGCTCGAACTGGACGGCAACGCGATCGAGGACGTGTCCGCGCTCGGCGGGTTGGCCTCGCTGCTCTACGTCGGCCTGCGCGACAACGCGATCGCGGACATCGGGGCCTTGGCCGGCAACAGCGCCTTCGGCGCCGGCGACTACATCGAGCTGCGCGGCAACCCCTTGGACGCCGCGGCGCGCTCCCGGCACATCCCGGCGCTGGAACGCCGCGGCGTGACGGTGTCTTACGATCCTCCGGCGCCGCCGGTGATCATCCCCGACGCGGCGCTCCGCCACTGCGTGGAGCGGGAGCTCGGCAAGGAGGCCGGCGCGACCGTCACCGAAAACGACATGGCCGCCCTCCACCGGCTCCACTGCCACGCGCACATCCTCTCGGACGGCGGCTACAACCCGGATCGCAGCCCGCACGGCCCCGTGGCGAGTCTCTCGGGCTTGGAGTTTGCCGCCAACCTGGTGGAACTGCGGATCCGGCACAACGCGGTGGCCGACCTGTCGCCGCTGGCGGGGCTTGCTTCGCTGTCCGTGCTGAACATCCGCAACAACCGCGTAACGGACGTCGCGCCGATCGCGGGGCTGCCTCTGACGCATCTGAATCTGTCCGGGAACACCGTTTCGGATCTGTCGCCGTTGGCGCGTCTCGCGTCCTTGACGGAGCTCTTTCTGACCGGCAGCGGGGTGTCGGACCTGTCGCCGCTGGCGGGGCTGGCGTCTCTGACGCAGCTGTGGCTCGGCGCCAACGCGATCGCCGACGTGTCGCCGCTGGCGGGGCTCGGGTCGCTGACGCATCTGAACCTCGGCGCCAACGCGGTCGGTGACGTCTCCAGCCTGCGCCGGCTGACCTCCCTGACCTACCTGGGTCTGTACTCCAACGCCGTCGCGGACGTCTCCGCGCTGCGCGGGATGACGTCGCTCGGCGAGGTGTACCTTGCCAACAACCGCATCTCCGACATCTCCGACTTGGCGGCGAACGACGGCCTCGGCCAGGGTGACTACGTCGAGCTGCAGGGGAACCCCATCGCCTGCGGGTCCCAAGCCGAGCATGTGAAGCTGCTTCGGGACCGAGGCGTCAATGTCTACGCCGACGAAGCGGAGCTGCCGCTGCCGGTCTTCGCCGCCACCCCAGGCAACGGATTCGTCGAGTTGCGTTGGTCGAAACCGGCGGGTTGCCATGTGGACAGGTACGAATACCGTCGCGGCATTGGCAAATCGCCGGAGTTCGGGCAGTGGCGGAATATCGGCGACGGCACCGCCACGGGACGAACCGTGGACGATTTGGCCAACGGCCAGTTGCATGTCTTCGAGTTGCGCGCGGTGGGCGCTGGCGGGCCGGGACCGGCCACGCGGATCTACGTCGCTCTTGCGGAAGAACCCGACGCGCCGGTGGAGGTGGTGGATGCCCAACTGGGCGCGGCGTTGGCGAAAACGTTGAACATCGGGGCGCGGTCGCAACAGCCCCCCCGTTCCGGGGCGCAAGGCCAATCGGGCGGGGAAGCCGTCGTCATCACGCGCGGGCAATTGGCGACGCTCACGGACTTGGACATTGGGTCCAGGGGCATTGCCAATCTGCTTGGCTTGGAATACGCGGTCAACCTTCGCTCCCTCTCGCTGGCCGGCAACTCGGTGGAGAGCTTGTCCCCCGTCGCGGGTCTCCAATTCCTAGCGACGCTCGATGCCAGCGCCAACGGCATCTCGGACATCTCGTCGCTCACGAAAGCAAGTTGGCCCGGTCTGAAGGTGCTCTTCTTGGCCGCCAACGACCTCTCCGACATTTCCGCCCTTCGTCATTTGCGGGGGCTGACCGACTTGGCCCTCAACGGCAACGAGATAGCGGATGTCACCGCGCTGACCGACCTCGACGCGCTGCAGCGCCTTTGGCTGAACGACAACGCCATTGCCGACATCGCGCCCCTGGCCGCCAATGAAGGGCTCGGCCAGGGTGAAGCCAGGCTCGACGGCAGCAGCGACTATGTGGACCTGCGCGGCAATCCGCTGAACGCCAACGCGTTGGAAGTGCAGGCGACGCAGCTGCGGCAACGGGGCGCCGCGGTGTTGGTGGACGACGGCGCCCGTCTCGTGCCGTTCTTCGCCCACGGCGGCGATCCGCGGCGCTTGAGCGTCCTGCGCATCGTCAACCCGACCACCAGGCCGGCAAGGTTCAGCCTGACGGCCATCGACGACGCCGGACTTCGCCTCGGGCCGGTGGCGCTCGCAATCGGCGCGCGCAAGGCCGTCCATGTCGACTCGGACGACTTGGAGAACGGCAACGCCGAGATGGGCCTCTCCGGCGTGGGCAGGGGCACCGGGGATTGGCGCTTGGAACTGCGTTCCGCGTCGCCGCTGCAAATGTTCGCCTACATGCGCGGCGCGGACGGCGTCCTTGCCAGCATGAACGCACTGGCGCCGGAGGCCTACGCCAAACACCGCGTGTCGATGTTCAAAGCCGCGGGCCTGGCCAGCCGGCTGCGCGTGATAAACGCCACGGCAAAAGCCGCCCGCGTGCTGATCGAGGGCGTCGACGACGCCGGGACGACGGCCAGCGTTGCTGTCGAAGTGCCGACCGGCGCGACCCGGAACTTCACCGCCGCGGCTTTGGAAGGGGGCGCTGGCTTCGGTGTCTTGGAGGGAGGCTTGGGAGACGGCATCGGTGATTGGCGGCTCACGGCGACATCCTACGATGGCGTGCAGGTGATCAACCTGCTTGGCAGCACCGGCGGCAACTCGATGAACCTCTCCGCTGAGCCTTCCGCCAGCGCGGGCGACGCCCAGCACCTGCCGCTGTTCCTTTCCGAGGTCGCCTCCCAAAGAGCCCGCGGGCAGAGCGTGGCGTGCATCGTCAACCGTTCTGTGCGCTCGGGCCGGGTGGCGATTCGCGCGATCGACGCCCAAGGTCGCTCCTATCCGGCCGGTGCGCTTGCGCTCGCCGCCGGCCAGACCGTCGAGTTCAACTCGACCGACCTCGAACAGGGCGATGCCGACCGGGGCCTGACGGGACTGACTGCCACCGGCGTTGACGAAGGCAATTGGCGGCTGTCGCTGACCTCCGACTTGGATATCCGGGCCTACGCCTATGTCGAAGCGTCGGATGGTCTGTTCGGCAGTTTCCATGAGCTCGTGTCCGCTGGTTCCACCATAGCTGATGCTCAACCGACGCGCGAGGTGCTGTTGTTCAACGCGGCAGGCCACCAGGACGGCACGAGCCGACTGCGCTTGATCAATGGCACCGGCGCGCAAGCCAACGTGTACATTCGCGGCTTTGACGACGCCGGCAATTCAGGCGTTGCGGTGGCGCGCTTGGCCATTCCGGCTGGCGCCACCCGAGAACTGACCGCGAGCGACTTGGAGACCGGCGAAACCGATGGTCTGAGCGGTGCGCTCGGCGATGGCGATGGCAAGTGGCGGCTGCGCGTGGAGTCGGACGCGCGGATCGAAGTGATGAACTTGTTCGAGACCGCCAGCGGGCACCTGTCGAACCTCTCCCGCTGATTCACCCGGGCCGGTACATGAGGCCTTGGAGGCCCGCCCGGCCGACAAACCTCACCGTCCGCGCATTCGCGGGTCCAGCGCGTCGCGCAAGCTGTCGCCGATGTAGTTGACGCTCAGCACGGTGAGCGAGATGGCGAGCCCCGGCCACACCACCCGCGCCGGCGTGATCTCGATGAAGTTCGCGCCGTCGAACAGCAGCCGGCCCCAGGTCGGGAAGTCCGGCGGGAAGCCGAGGCCGAGGAAGGAGAGCGCGGACTCGGTGATGATGGCGTTGGCGATGCCGAGGGTGGCGGACACCATGATCGGGCTCAGCGCGTTGGGCAGCACATGGCGGCTGATGATGCGCCGCTCGCGCACGCCGACGCTGCGCGCCGCGACCACGAACTCGCGCTCGCGGATCGCCAGCACCTCGCCGCGCACGATGCGCGCCGTTTGCATCCAGCTGGTCACGCCGATGACGAACACGATGAGCAGGAAAATGCCGGTCTCCGGTCCGAAGGCCGCGCGCAAGGTGTCGCGGAACAGCATGATGATCACCAACAAGAGCGGCAACAGCGGCAAGGCCAGGAACAAGTCCGTCAAGCGCATGAGCGGGCCGTCCGCGCGCTTGAAATAGCCGGCCAGCACGCCGACCAAGGTGCCGAGCACCAGCGCCAGCAGCATGGCGGTGAACCCAACCGCCAACGAAACGCGCCCGCCGGCGAGCATCTGCGCGAACATGTCGCGGCCGAGGTTGTCCGTGCCCATCGGGTGCGCAAGGGAGACGCCCTGATTCTTTGCCTTGAGGTCCAAATACTGCGGATCGACATCGTGCAACCAAGGGCCGAACAGCACGGCCAACACCACCAGCGCGAACACGGAAACGCCCGCAAGCGCCCCGGTGTGCTTGCGGAACGCGAGCCACACGTCGAGCAGAAGCGAGCGGTGCTCCCGCAACGGCGCGTCGGCGGCGAGCGGCGGCCCGGGCGTGAGCGGCGGCCGGGGCGTGGGCGGCCGGGGCGTGGGCGGCGGCGAAGGAGCGGCCGACGGGGTGGGCACGGCTTATTCGTACCGAATGCGCGGATCGAGCAGGCCGTACAACACGTCCGCCACCAGATTGAACAGCACGATCAGCACCGCGAACAGGAACGTGAGCGTTTGCACCAGCGGGATGTCCGCGCCCTGGATGGCGACGATGAGCAACTGCCCCAAACCGTTCACCTTGAAGATCTGCTCGGTGATGATGGCGCCGCCGAAGATGGTCGGCACGCCCAGGGCGATCATCGTCACCACCGGAATCATGCTGTTGCGCAACACATGTACCAACAGCACGACGCGCTCGCGCAGCCCCTTGGCGCGGGCGGTGCGCACATAGTCCAAGTTCAGATTGTCCAGCATGGCGGAGCGCATGAAGCGGCTGAGCTGCGCGGCGTTGTAGAACGCCAGCACCAACACCGGCATGAGCAGTTGTCGGATCTGCGTCCAGAAGCTGCTTAGGTTCGTCACCTCGTGCGTGGTGTCGTAGATCGACGGCAGCCAGTTCAACGTGACGCTGAACAGCAATATGGCGAGCAAGCCGGTGAAGAACGTCGGCACGGAAAAGCCCACCATCGAAACGAACGCGCCGATCTGGTCGAACCACGAATACTGCTTGTAGGCGGAGACGACGCCGATGGGCAAGGCGATCAGGATGCCCACAACGTAGGAGAGGCCCACCACCCACAGCGTCTGCGGCAGCCGTTCCACGATGAGATCCACCACCGGGCTGCGCGTCGCCCACGAACGCACGCGCAGGCGCGAACTCGAATCACCGAACTCCACCCCGAACAGCTGCTCCACCATGTTCAGCGGCTCGTTCACGAAGAACTGCTCCAGCCATTTGAGGTAGCGCACCGCGAACGGCTGGTCGAGCCCGAGGGTGTCCCGAATTTGCGCCCGCACCTCCGGCGGGATGGTGAGCGGCAACTGACCGGTGGGATCGCTCGGCGCCAAGTCCAGCAAGGCGAACAGCACGAAGCTGATGGCGAGCAACGTCGGCACGGCGAACAGCAAGCGCCGGGCGATGTAGCGGGTCATGCGAAAAGCCTGCCGTCGGTGATCTGGGCAACCGCCAGAACGCGCAGCCCGCCGGCGCCGGCAGCCGGCGGGGCGGAAACGCCCGAACCGGTCAGCGGCGCCAGTCCTCCACGTTCCAGATCTCCGAATCCCAAGCGTTCATGCGCACGCCCTTGAGGGACGTCGCCTTGGCGGAGAGTCGCGCCCGCCACACCAAGGGGATCATGTACTGGTGTTGCACGAGGATGTCGTTCATGGTCTTGGCGATGGCCGCGCGCCGCTCCAGTTCCGCCGTGCCGGCGAGTTCCCGCACCAAGGCGTCGTACTCGGCGACGCAAGCGCGCGGCACGTTGCTGCCAAGCCACTGGTTTTCCGGCCCGGGCGCCTCGCCGCAGACCCAACCGGCCAGATACGCCTCCGGGTCGGTGCCATCGAAATTGTTGGTGTACATCTGAATGTCCGCGTAGAACTTCTGGAACGTGTCGGGGCTCGCCGGATCGCCGCCGAAGAACACGGCGCCGTCAATGTTGCGCAGTTCCGTCTCCACGCCGATTTCTCCCCACATCTGCTTGAGGAGCGCTTGCGTGCCTTGGCGCACGGAGTTGGTTGAGGTCTGGAAGAGGATGGAAATCCGCACGCCGTCCTTAACGCGCACGCCGTCTTGGCCGGGCAGCCAGCCGGCGTCGTCGAGCAAGCGCTTCGCCTCGTCCACGTCGGGTTCGAGGCACCCGTCGTTGGCGGTGGAGGCGTACATCGGCGGCGCCGGCACCACGTTGCAGGTCGGCTTGCCGCCCGGGCCGTAGCCGGCGTCCACGAGCGCCTGCCGGTCGATGGCGAGGGAAAGCGCGCGTCGCACCGCCGGATCCGCCAGGAACGGGTGGGGGTTTCCACCGTCCAAGTACAGCGATCGACGCTCCGGACCGAGCGCGGGATCGTCGTTGGTGTGGTTCACCATGAGCCGCTCCACCAGCGTGCCGTAGGCGACCAGCACCTCGCCCTTCCCGGCCGCGCTCATGCTCGCCAACACTTCCGGCTCCACCTGCAGGTTCCACGCGTAGTCGAACTCGCCGGTCTGAAGCACCGCGCGGGCGGCGCCCGCCGCGTCGCCACCGCCTTTGAACGTGGCGGTGCGGAACCACGGCTTGCCCGCCTCGCGGTAGCGCTCGTTCGCGGAGTAAGCGATCACGTCGTTGGCGCGGAACTGGTCCACCTTGAACGGCCCCGTGCCGATGGGGCCAAAGTTCTGCTGCGTGCATTCCTGGGCTTTCGCGCCCAAGCAGTTCTCGAATTGCGCCTTCTGGATGATGGGGGTGGTGGAACCAACGAAAGGTCCGTAGGGGAAGGGCTTGGGCACAGCGAAGGTGATGCGCACGGCGTGGTCGTCCACGGCTTCGATGCGCTCCACGTCCGCGAACGAACTCAAGGAGTTGCAGCCGGCTTGCTCATGCCGGCAGTAGGCGCCGGAGAACACCACGTCGTGCGCGGTGAGCGGCGTGCCATCGGCCCAGACGATGTCGTCGCGCAGCGTCCATGTGATGCTGCGCAGATCCGCGGCCACGCCGCCGTTTTCCACGGTGGGTATTTCGGTCGCCAGCACCGGCACCATGCCGCCGTTCTCGTCGTAGTGGACCAACGGCTCCACCACCAGCGACGCGGCTTCAATGTCCTTGGTGCCGCCGGAGAGGTACGGATTCAACGTCGAGGCGGCTTGCCAGTAAAGGATGTTGAGGTGGCGGTTCGCCGGTTCCGCCGCCGGCGCGTCGCCGAGCGGCAGGGCCGCATCGTCCGAGCACGCGACGACCGCTAGCGAAGCCAGCGCGCAAAGGGCGGCTTGGGTTTGGCGGCGGCGCTTTCGGCCGGTTGCTTCGTTCGCCATGGGAAGCTCCTGACTGGCAAACCGGAAGTGTATTACAGAACGCCCATTCCGTACCCAGTGGGGCCCGGGCGGGCACTGCGCGGGCTAGGCGGCGTTGGCTCGTGTAATAATGGCGCGGGGGCGTCTTTTCGCGCACGGCGTGGACGTTCCCGCACCAAGCCGCAAAAGGACTTTCGGATGGCACACACCTGTCTTGCGCCCCGCGTGTTGGCGGAAGTCCGCAACCCGGCGCGGCCATGTCGCGCATGAAGAAGCCGCTCGATTCGCCCGCCTCCTCCGCGCTGTCGCCGGACATGCTGCCGGACGCCACCGTGAGCGCGCGCGAAAAATTCGGCCTGGAGCGGGATTTGCGCGTGCCGGCGTTCCGCTTGCGCACCGACCACGTGCCGGACATCGACGACGACTACCGCTTCGATCCGGACACCACGCTGGCGATCCTCGCCGGTTTCGCCCACAACCGCCGGGTGATGATTCAGGGCTACCACGGCACGGGGAAGTCCACGCACATCGAGCAGGTGGCGGCGCGCCTCAACTGGCCGTGCGTCCGCGTCAATCTGGACAGCCACATCAGCCGCATCGATCTGATCGGCAAGGACGCCATCGTCATTGAAGACGGCAAGCAGATCACCGCCTTCAAGGAGGGCATCCTGCCGTGGGCGCTGCAACATCCCGCGGCGCTCGTGTTCGACGAGTACGACGCCGGCCGCCCGGACGTGATGTTCGTGATTCAGCGGGTGTTGGAGGTGGAAGGCAAGCTGACGCTGCTGGACCAGAACCGCATCGTGCGTCCGCACCCGGCGTTCCGGCTGTTCTCCACCACCAACACCGTGGGCCTCGGCGACACCACCGGCCTTTACCACGGCACCCAGCAGATCAACCAAGGGCAGATGGATCGCTGGAACATCGTCACCACGCTCAACTATCTGCCGCACGACATGGAAGTGGACATCGTGTTCGGCAAGGCCAAGGCGTGGCAGGACGTCGAGGACGGCCGGCGCTTGATCTCCAACATGGTGGCGGTGGCGGATCTCACCCGCAAGGGCTTCGTGAACGGCGACATTTCGGTGTTGATGTCGCCCCGCACGGTGCTCACGTGGGCGGAGAACGCGGACATCTTCCACGATGTGGCTTTTGGCTTTCGCGTCTCGTTTCTGAACAAGTGCGACGAGCTCGAACGCCCCATCGTGGCCGAGTACTACCAGCGCTGCATCGGCGAGGACTTGGGCGACGCAAGCCGCGGTGTCACGTTGAAGTAGGCGCGATGGCGGACCGAAGCGAGGCGCTGGAAACCTACAAGCGGGCCACCACGGCGGCCTTGCGCGCCATCGCCGAGAACGACGAACTGGATGTGACTTTCGGCAAGGGCGCGGCGGGCTTGCGCGGGCAGAACATCCATGTGCCATTGCCGAACGTCGGCTGCAGCGTCGAGGAGCTGAACGCCATACGGGGCGTTGGCGACGAGTTCGCGCTGAAGATGCGCTACCACGACAACACCGTGCATGCCCGCAACACCCCCCGCGCCGGCCCGGCGCAAGAGATGTTCGAATGGGTGGAGGACGCCCGGGTGGCCTCCATCGGCTCGCTGCGGATGGAAGGCGTCGCCCGCAATCTGGAAGCCAACTTGGAAGCCGTGTGCAAGCAGGCCGCCTTCGACACCGTGACGGCGGAGACCGAAGCGCCGCTCAGCGTGGCCGTTGGCCTCATCGTCCGCCAGCGCCTCACCGGCCGCGACCTGCCCCCTTCCGCCGAGAACGTGGTGCGGTTTTGGCGCGACTTCGTGGAGGAGCGCGCCGGCGCCCACATCGAATCGTTGGCCGAGTGCGTCCACGACCAAGGGGAGTTCGCCGGCCGCTGCCGCTCGCTGCTGGCGGATCTGGGTTTTGCTGCGGAACTCGACGATCTGCCCGAACTGCAAAACAACGACAACCAAGCGGAAACGGTGGAGGACGGCGCCGAACCGGACGCCGAGTTCGCACCGGAAGACGTGACGCTGGACGAGGACTCGCTCGGCGACGAGGAAGGCGAGGGCGAATCCACCGCGGTGGACATGGACGCGGATTTCGACCTCGATGAACTCGGCGCGGACAGCGAACCGGAGGAGGCGCCCAACCACCTGCCGGACGAAGCGGGACGCATCCGCGTCGATTGCAATTACCAAGCCTTCTGCGAACGGTTCGACGAAGTGGTGCGGGCGGAGGACCTTTGCGAAGCGGCGGAACTCCTGCGTTTGCGGCAACTGCTCGACCAACAGTTGCTGGCCTTGCAGCACGCCACCTCGAAGCTCGCCAACCGGCTGCAACGGCGGCTGCTCGCCAAGCAGAACCGCTCTTGGGAGTTCGATTTGGACGAGGGCATCTTGGACACCTCGCGCTTGCCGCAGGTCGTCGTGGATCCCATGAACCCGCTGGCGTACAAGCAGGAGAAGCAAACGGATTTCCGCGACACCGTGGTGACGCTGCTCATCGACAGCTCCGGTTCCATGCGCGGGCGTTCCATCACCATCGCCGCGGTGTGCGGCGACATCCTCGGCCGCACGTTGGAACGGTGCAGCGTGCGCGTGGAAATCCTCGGCTTCACCACCCGCGCTTGGCGCGGCGGCCAATCCCGCGACGAGTGGATCAACGCCGGCAAGCCGGCGAACCCCGGGCGCCTGAACGACTTGCGCCACATCATCTACAAAGCCGCCGACGATCCGTGGCGCCACGCCCGCCGCAATCTCGGCCTGATGATGCGCGAAGAGCTGCTGAAGGAGAACATCGACGGCGAAGCCCTGATCTGGGCGCACAACCGCCTAGTGATTCGCCACGAGCAGCGCAAAGTGCTGCTGGTGATATCCGACGGCTTGCCCGTGGACAACTCGACGCTGCTGGTGAACCCGAGCAGCTACTTGGAACAACACCTGAAGTACGCCATCGAGACCATCGAGAACCACTCGCCGGTGGAACTCATCGCCATTGGCATCGGCCACGACGTGACGCACCACTACAAACGCGCCGTCACCATCACGGACGCCGAGCAACTCGGCGGCGCGATCACGGACCAGTTGGCCGCCCTCTTCGAGGTCGAGCAATAGCACGCCGGATGCGCGCAGTTCGCCCGCCGGCCCGCTCCCGCTTCAGCGAGCGCGTGCGACAAATTGTAGACTTGGCGACCTTGGGGAGATTAGGAGACGCGAGATGAGCGACCAACCCGCCTTTACGCCAATCGACGCCACTCTCGGCGCGGTGGTGACCGACGTGGACTTGCGGCATGTGGACGACGCCACTTGGGCGGCGATCCACCCGGCGTTTCTGCGCTACGGCGTGTTGGTGTTTCCGAACCAGCACTTGGACGACGAGGCGCAAAGCGCGTTCGCGCACCGTTTCGGCGACCGCATGGAAGGGCGCGCGTCCGGACGGATTTCCAACCAGCGGCGGGACGGCACCATCACCACCGCGAAAGACGAGGCGTTCCGCCTGCAACGAGGCAACGAGGGGTGGCACATCGACAGCACCTACATGCCGCTCGCCGCCAAGGCCGGCATGTTGTCCGCCTTGAAGGTGCCGCCGGCCGGCGGGCAAACCGAGTTCGCCGACATGCGCGCCGCGTGGGACGCGCTCGACGACAAACGCCGGAGCGAGCTGCAACGCCGTTCGGCATACCACTCGCTCTACCGTTCGCAGTCGAAAATCGGTTTCCAGCATCAGACCGACCAGATTTACGGCTTCCACACCAAAGGCGCGCCGTTGCGGCCCTTGGTCAAACGCCACCCGGAAACGGGCCGCAACGCCATCTACGCTGGTCGCCACGCCTACGGCGTTCGCGGCATGGGCGAGGATGAGTCCAACACGTTCCTGTCGGAGCTCATGGCGTGGGCCTGCCAGCCGCCCCGCATCTACAGCCACGCTTGGAAAGTGGGCGATTTGGTGGTGTGGGACAACCGTTGCGTGATGCACCGCGCGGCCCCTTACGACACCAACTTTCCCCGCGTGCTGCGCAGTTCGCGCGTCTCCGGCGATCCGGCGACGGAGCTCGCGCCAACATTCGCGGATCCGCTCGCCGAGGGCTTCGAACCGGAGGCGGCGGCGCTCGCGGACTGACGAAATCCTCGACCGAGAAGGAGTGTCCCGGCAGGTTGCGTTGTCGCCGGCTTTTTGCCGAACACCCAAATCACAACCCCGGTTGCGCCAAGACCATGACCGGGCGTATATTGCGCGCCATCACATGGGAGAAACGGATTTCCCCGCCATGCCGTCGCTCGCGCGATCCGCCAAACGACCTGCCTCGCCCACGCCGCGCCTGTTCGGCAGCCGCTCGGCCGGCGCCATTCCGGTGCAGGAAATCGGCTTGGTGGCGATTGTGGCGGTGGCCGTGTACATGCTGCTCGCGATCGTTTCCTATTCCGCCATGGATCCGGCGTGGACGTTCGACGGGACAAACCTCGCGGTTTCCAATTGGGTCGGCCAGAGCGGTGCCTACACGGCGGACCTGATGCTGCTGGCGTTTGGCTGGGCCGCGTACATGCTGCCGGCGGGTTTGGCCGCCGCCGTCGTTCCGGCGCTGCGTCCGCGCCGCGGGGAAGCGAGGCAATGGCCGACGCCCTCTTGGATGGCCGCGCGCGCGGTCGGCTTCGCGGCCACCTTGGTTGCGGTTTGCGTGCTGTTGCGCCTGCACCTCGCGATCGCCGGTGAACTGCCGGCGGGCACCGGCGGCGTGCTGGGCGACAGCTTGGTGGCGCTCGGCCTGCCGGCGTTGAATCCGGCCGGCCTCACCCTTTGCGCGCTCGCGCTGTTGATGATCGGTTCGCAGGCGGCGTTGGGCTACTCGTGGCTGCAACTCGCCGAGTGGACCGGGCGTGGTCTATGGGAGCTGTTCGCGGCCGCGGCCCGGCTGGGGCGTCACATGGCACGTCTGGGTGTGGCGGCCGCGGGAGCGCTGGCGACGCGAGTGGCGGCATTGCGCCGCGGCGTCTCCAAAGCGGACCACGCATCGGCCTCGCCGGCGGAGGATGTCCCGTTGCCGACGAACGACGGGCCGCCGCCGGCGAGTCCCGCGGCCGGCGAAGCGCCGGCGAATGTTCCCGTGCCGGTGGAGTCGGCGCCTGCCGACGAATCCCCGCTGCCCGCACCACCCCAACCGTTGGACGTGAGGCCCTCGCCGCCGCCCGCTCCGGCGACGCGAGACGAAACGCCAATCCAACCCCCGCGGCTGCCCGGCTTGGACTTGCTTGAGGAGGCGGACCTGATCGCGCGCGGCGGCTATTCGCGCGAATCCTTGGAGGCCATGTCGCGCTTGTTGGAAGTGAAGCTGGCGGATTTCAAGGTGCAGGCGGAAGTGGTCTCGGTGCAGCCCGGCCCGGTCGTAACACGCTTCGAGTTGCAGCCGGCGGCCGGCGTGAAGGTGAGCAAGATCACCGGCCTCGCCAAAGATCTGGCGCGCTCGCTGGCGGTGGTGAGTGTGCGCATCGTCGAAATCATCCCCGGCAAGTCCGTGGTGGGCATCGAGATTCCCAACGAGCAGCGGGAAACAGTGCGTCTGAAGGAGATCCTCTCCTCCCCGCAGTTCGAGACCACCGACTCGCCGCTCACCTTGGCGCTCGGCAAGGACATCGCCGGCGTGCCCGTGATGTCCGACATCGGCAAGATGCCGCACCTGCTCGTGGCCGGCACCACCGGCTCCGGCAAGTCCGTGGGCGTCAACGCCATGCTGCTCTCCATGCTCTACAAAGCCCAGCCGGAGGATCTGCGCCTCATTCTGGTGGACCCCAAGATGCTGGAACTCGCCGTGTACGACGGCATTCCGCACTTGCTCACGCCGGTGGTCACGGACATGAAGGACGCCGCCCAAGCCCTCAACTGGTGCGTTGCGGAAATGGAGCGGCGCTACCAGCTGATGGCGGCGTTCGGCGTGCGCAACATCGGCGGCTTCAACAAGCGCGTCACGGACGCCGGCGCCGGCGGCGAGCCGCTCGCCGATCCGCTGTGGCCGCAGGACGCCGTCGATCCGGCGCCGAACCTGAGCGCACTACCCTACATCGTGGTAGTCATCGACGAGTTCGCCGACATGATGATGATCGTCGGCAAGAAGGTGGAGCAACTCATCGCCCGCATCGCGCAGAAGGCGCGCGCCGCGGGCATCCACCTGGTGCTGGCCACGCAGCGCCCGTCGGTGGACGTGATCACCGGCCTCATCAAGGCCAACATCCCGGCCCGCCTCTCGTTCCAAGTGTCGAGCCGCATCGACTCGCGCACCATCTTGGACCAAGGCGGCGCCGAGCAGTTGCTCGGCCACGGCGACATGCTGTTTCTGCCGCCGGGCACCAGCGTGCCGGTGCGCGTTCACGGCGCGTTCGTATCCGACGAGGAGGTTCACGCGGTGGCCGCGGATTGGAAAGCCCGGGGCCAGCCGGATTACTTGGCGGAGGTGGTGGCCGGAACCGTGGACACGGAAATCCCCGGCACGGTGGACTTGTCCGAGGAAGCCAAAGGCGGCGGCGACTCCAGCGAGCCGTTGTACGACGAGGCGGTGGCGTTCGTGGTGGAGTCGCGCCGGGCGTCCATCTCGGCGGTGCAACGCAAGCTCCGCATCGGCTACAACCGCGCCGCCCGCCTCATCGAGGCGATGGAGGAGGCGGGCGTGGTTTCCGCCATGAACAGCCAAGGCAACCGCGAAGTGCTGGTGGCCGGAGGCGCGGCGGAGTGATGGGGCGGACAGCGATCGCGTGCGCTTTGGCGGCCGCGCCGGCGGGGGCGGACGACGGCGCCCGGTTGACCGAACTCCTCAATGATCTGACGAGTTTTCGCGCCGACTTCGAGCAGGTGGTGCTGGACCGCTTTGGCGAGACGTTGCAGGCGACCACCGGCACGTTGCACTGGCAGCGGCCCCACCGCCTGCGGTGGGAGGTGGACGCGCCCTATCCGCAACTGATCCTGGCCGATGGCGAATCGCTGTGGGTGTACGACCCGGACTTGGAACAGGTTTCCGTGCAACCCTTGGCGGAATCCCTCGAAGGCACCCCGGCGAGCTTTCTGGCCGGCACCGCCGAGGCGCTGGCCAGTCAATTCGACGTGCGCGCCGAGGCGAGCGCGGAACAGGGCGATGCGCGCTACCTGTTGACGCCGCGCGACGAGGCGTCCGTGTTCCGCGACCTCACCTTGGCGTTCTCCCCCACCGGCGTGTTGACGCTGCTCGACATGGCGGACCACCTCGGAGCGCACACGCGCACGACGTTCACGAAAGCCGCCAAGAACCCCTCCCTGGAAGCCGCGCTGTTCGCCTTCAAGGTGCCGGACGGGGTGGACTTGATCGGCAAACTCCCGCCGGCGGGTGCCGCGGAGGACACCCCCGCGCCTTGAGCTGGCACGCCCGGTGCGATTCGAACGCACGACCTTTGGCTCCGGAGGCCAACGCTCTATCCAACTGAGCTACGGGCGCAACGCTTGCACGCGCCGCCAACGCGACAGCGGTGCAATGCCGGCTAGCATACCTGATCCGGACGATCCGGACCTGCCCTCTTGGCCAGCGAGGCAGGGCAATCGCATTTGGAATCCCGCGCCTACTCGCGCTTGCGGATGCGCCGGATCATGTCGAGCAGGAAGTTGTCGTCGCGCTGGGCGCGGGTGAACTTGCGGCGGATGGACCGCTTGTCGGGATGCATCCGCACGATGTTCAGGGCCAGTCGACGTCGTGGCAGACCGTCGCCGTGCGCTTCTCGACGCGCCCGTGGCCCTTGTCAACCTGTTGATGCGACAGGAGTTTCGCCGACGCGGGCGGGTTGTCCAAGTACTCCTCCACGTCCGCGCGCAGCGTCCCCTGGTTGCCCTTCAGCGCCAGCGCGTAGTCGCCGCCCTTGGCCACGATCGCCGCCGCCGTCCCGCGCTGCGCGTGCAGCGCGTCCGCCGTCACCGTCCGCCCCCTCACGTCCACCAGCTCCAGCAGCTTCGGCAGCGCCGGGATCTCGTTCGACTTGCCGTCCACCTCCATCTGCGCCAGCGTCAGCTTCGACTCCGCCGCGAACGCTTGCAGAAGGTGCGTCGGCGACCGTTCCGAGGCGTCCTCGAACGACCGCCGCAGCACCTTGCCGTCCACCGCGATCACGCCGCCGAGCCGGTCCGCCCAGTCCTGCGCCAGGCGCAGCAGCGCCGTCTGAAGACCCGCCGGGTTCAACAGTCTGAACAGCCGCGAGAACGTGTCGTGGCTCGGAATCCCGTTCCTCAGCGCCAGAAACGTCCGCAGCCACCGCTCCGCGGCGCATCCGTAGTCCTCCATCTCGACGCATGTGCGTCCGCCCGTGAGCATCGACAGCAGCGCGATCACCAGCATCTCGTGCAGGTCGTGGCGCTTGGCGTTGCCTCGCCTAGGGTCCTCAACTTCTTGAAAAACAAACAGAAGTTCCCGCATTCCGTCTCTCCCTCCTTGGATCGAGACGCCTATTCTGCACCATCCCCGCTCTCCGTGCCGCCCCACCTAATCCAAATGCGATTGCCCTGGCCAGCGAGGATTGGATTAGGGATTAGGATTAGGGATTAGGAGGCCAGTGCGGAGGCGTGACTTGACCGATCGTGCCATCCACAAAGGGCCCCTGAGCTTAAGCCCACTCGCCCGATGTGGCACACGAATTGTCATGTCACTGGCCCTCGGGCTTCGCCGAAGCCCTTTGCGCATCCGCCAGCAGGAGAGCGAGCGCGGCCACGGTCTTGGCGTCGAAACGCTGCTCGGCCAACTCGCGCAGACGCGCGCGCTCCTCTTCCCGTCCCGTCCGCCGGCCCTCCTCGCGTCCCGTCCGCCGACCCTCCTCGCGGCCTTCGCTGACCAACCGTTCTTCCCATTCCCGAAGTGTTTCCGCAAGCATCGTCGGTGTCTCCATCATGTTCGCCAGACGGCATCCGGTCGCCGAAGCGGGGGCGCAGCACGCCGTCGCGCGGCGGCTGTGAACCGTCACGTCATTGGCCAGCGGACCGCGTCGAGGCGTCGTCCGCGGCCGCCAGCAGGCGGGCGAGCGCATCCGCGGTCTTGGCGTCGAAACGCTGCCGGCCAACTCGCGCAGATGCGCGCGTTCCTCTTCCCGTCCCGTCCGCCGGCCCTCGCTGACCAACCGTTCTTCCCATTCCCGAAGCGTTTCCGCAAGCATCGTCGGTGTCTCCATCATGTTCGCCAAGGATGGCATCCGATCGCCGAAGCGGGGGCGCAGCACGCCATCGCACCACACCTCGAACGACCGCGAAAGCGCCGCCTCGCCAATCCGCGCCAGAGTCCAAACGGCCCTCTTCCAGCGCCGCCAGCAAGCCAGCGGCGTCCGCCGCGTCCAGCGCCAGCCACGCCCGCGCCATGTTGCCATCGCGCGCATGGTCGCCCCGGTAGGCGCTGGCGTCAACAAGGCGCAGCGCGAAGCGCGGCTGCAACTCCGCGAGACCCGCCGGCGCCCAGGCGGTGCGCTCCTCCACGCGCAGCGGCGCGTTCCACCGCGCCCGCCCGCTGTACACCAACAGCGGCAGGTGCGCCGGAACCAGACCGCCCGCCGTCAATCCCGCGCCGCCGGCGCGGAGCAGGTCCCGGCGCAACAGCGCGGCGTACTCCAGCATGCGCTCGGCCATGAACGGGTCCGGGCGCGGCGCATGCGCGACTACTGCGGCATGCTGCGCGAGAGCCCGCGGCGGCGGCGCGGCGGGCGCGGGGAGGGGCCGTCGGCGCTGCTGCCGCTGGTGGTGTACAACGGCAGCGAGCGCTGGACCGCGCCGGGGGCGGTCGCGGCGCTGCCGTCGCCGTGGACGCTGGCGGCCCAGTTGGCGCTTGCGCCGTTCCAAGCATGGGACTATGTTCTGCTGTCGTTGGAGCGGCTGCTGGCCGCCGGCGGCGGCGGCCTGGCCCGGCTGCCGCTGGCGAACCGGTCGGCGGCGACGCTGCGGCTGCAGGCGGAGCGGACGCCGGAGGGCGTGCTGGGGCGTCTGCGGGAAGAGTGGGCGCGCTTTCCGGGCGCGGCGGACCGGGCCGCGCGGGAAGTGCTGCGCGCCTGGGCCGGCGCGTTGCTGGGGCACATGGCGGGCGCGGAGTTGTCGCTGCCGAGCGTGGACGAGCTGGAAGGGCTGGAGAGGCCCACAGGAGGAAAGGAAATGGCGACGGTGTCGGAGGCGCGGCTGGGCAAATGGTTCGACGAGGTGCGCGCCGAGCATGTGGCGCTGGGCATGAAGCAAGGCTTGGCGCAAGGCTTGGAGCAAGGTATCGAGCGAGAACGCGCTCGGGGGCTGGCACGACTGCGGCGCCATGCGGCGATCAAGTTCGGGGCGGGCACGGCGGAGCGGCTGGCGGCTCTGCTCGGCGCCGCGGTCGCCGCCGAGCAGATGGAGCGGGTGGGCGATTGGATAGTGGAGTGCGACCGCGGCGAGGAACTGCTCGCGCGAGTGACCGCCATGCGCGCGAACGGCGGCGTTTGAGAGTTGCGCCGGCCGCGGGATGGGTGAGTTGGCGGATCGCGGTGGCGTCCACGCTTGCCACCAAATGTCGCACACCCCGACTGTGAAAAAAAGCGCTTGCGTTCCGCCACGAACCGGCGTAGAGTGCGCGGCTTGTGTTTGAGACAGCACTGAACTGATGCTGAAGAGCGCACGACATAGCCTCGTTTGCGAGGCCGACGTCTCCGCACCTAGGCGGCTGGCTGACGAACAGCCGGATCCCGTCTGGTTCGCGGACGCGGAGCACTGTCTCCGGATGCTTGGATAGTCGTTGCGCCGTTGTCTCCCGGTGCAACGCCGGCGAGATGACGACCCTCCCCTCCCTCAATAGTTGTCTCGTCGGCGTTCCCGGTCACTCGGCACCACATCTTTCCTCCGCCGCGCCAGCGGCGGGCGGCGTCCGCCCAAGAACGGTGCCGCGGCATCACCGGCCGAAACGCTTGCCGAAACGCAGACCGTACTCGCGGCGGTCGTTGCTGTTGATGATCAGCACGGTTGGATCCAAGTCCAACTTGGCGAGCGGGTACGTCTCGTCCGTCAAGTTGTGGCCGTACAGCGAGACCTCCCATTCCCCGTCGGCGCTGGCGTAGCCAACGCTCGCGCTGGTCATCGCCAGCGCGTCGATGCGGTTCCGCGGGGTGTTGATGGGTTGTCCGAACATGCGCCCGCGCCGATAGTGGTCGAGACGCGCCGTGAGCCGGCCGCCGTTGTCCAGCCACCATGTCTTGCGCGGCGACAGCGAAAGCGTGTATCTCGGCGTGAGCGCCGGCGCGTCGCCCACGGCGATGCCCTGCACGCGCTCGTCCACCTCGGAGATTTCGATGTCCAGATAGCCAAACGCGAACCGCACGCTCAAGCTGTCCGCCACGTCCCAGACGCCTTCGACCTCCATGCCCGTGGCGCGCGATCCGGCGGCGTTCTGCGTCAAGGTGAGAAACCCTTGCCCGATCAGCTCGTTCACCTGCACCGCCAGATCGTCGTAGAACACTTGGAACAACGCCGCCTGCAACCACCGCAGGCGCCCGAACGCGCCTTTCACGCCGAGTTCGAAGGAGTCCGCCACGGTGTGGTCGAACGCCACGAACGTGTCCGGACCGCCGAACGGTCGGGGCGGATAGCCGCCCGCTTGGTAGCCGCGGGCGTAGCTGACGAACGCGTGGGCGTTGTCCGCCAGTTGATACGACAAGGCGACATCGCCGGTGACGGCGCTCCACTCGTCGCTGCGCCGCACCGGCGCGGGAAAATAGTGCAGGAAGCCGCTGCCGACCTTTCGATCGCGGGTCTGGCGGGCGCCGAAACCGAGGTTCCAGCGTGCGCCCAAGTCCACGTTCGCATGGGCGAAGACGGCGCGGCTCTCCGTGGTTTGGCGCACGTGCAGCAGCCCGTCGAAATCCGCGGCCGCGATCACCGCCGGTCGGCCGTCGGCCAGGCCGCTGGCGCGGAACACGAACGGGCTGCGGTTGAAGCCTTCTTCGTCGAATGCGTACACGCCGGCAACCCAGTCCCCCCAACCGGCATTGCCGGCGAGTTGCGCCTCCACCGTGATCTGGTCCGCCTCGCCACGCTCGGGGAACTCCATGAGCGTCACCGCCACCTTCTCGTTGTCCAGACCGCCCTCGAACCACATGCTGCGCCCGCTGACGATGGCGCGAGCGCTTAGCCCGTCGGCAACGTCCCAGTCCAGCGTCAGGGAATAGCCCCGCGTTTCGTCCTCGGTGGACATCAGCTCGTTGTTGAGGGAATAGGTGTCGTCCGGGTTGGCCGGCTGGTCGCTTTGGCGCAGGCCGAAGCCGTTGTCGGGGTTGAAGACTTCCACCGCGTGTGGCGTCACACCCTGGTCCGAGCGCGACGTGTCGGCGGTGGCGAGAACGCGCCAGTCCGGCGTGGGTTCCCAGAGCAGCGCGACGCGCCCGAAGCCTTGGAAAATCTCGCCGATCTCGGCCTCTGGATTGGCGATGGAAATGGCTCTGCCAACGCCTCGGCGGGACTTCACGCCGCCGCTCAACGTGACCGCCAGCGTTTCATGCAAGGCGACGTCCGCCAAGAAGTTGCCGTTGCGCCGGCCGAGGCTGCCCACCTTGACGTCGATGCGGCCAACGTCGGCCCCGGCCGGCTTGCGCGTGACGATGTTGAGCGCGCCGCCCAAGGTGTTGCGGCCGTGCAGGCTGCCTTGCGGCCCGCGCACCACCTCCACGCGCTCGATGTTCATCAGATCCATGTTGGCGCCCATGTTGCGGCCTAGGTACACGCCGTCCAAATAGATGCCGACGGCCGGGTCCGTGGTGATGATGTGGTCCTGCAGGCCGATGCCGCGCATGAACACCGCCGCATGGCCGGTGTTGCCTTGGCCGAAGTGGGTCTGCACGATGTTGGGCGCGAACTTCTCGACCTGATTGAGCTCCGTGACGCCGCGGGCGCGAATGGCGGCTTCGTCCAAGACCGTGACCGCCACCGGAATGTCCGTCAGCGCCTCTTCGCGCCGGCGCGCCGTGACGACGACCTCCTCAATGGCAGCGGCGGTGGGCGCGGTGCCGGCACCATTGCGCTGGGGCCCCGACGCGACGGGCGCGGCGGCGGCTGGCGCCGCCGCGGCCGCCAGCGCGCTTGGCATGTCCGAGCGCACGAGTGCGCAAGTGACAATCATCTCCTCAACGGCGCCGGTGGCTGGCGCCGCCCCGCAAACCGCGGACCACGCGACCGTCGCCGCGCAGCCAAGCGAAGCGGCGGCGGCGCGACGTGTTCTTTGCGGATTCCGCGGCGCGTTCAATGGTTTCCTCCAGAGGGCGGAAAGGTCGCCGCAACGTACCGAACAGCGCACCCGTCCGCAACCGCGCACAGTACAATTCGCCGCGTTCAGCACGAGAGGAAGCCCCATGTCCACCGAGAGCTTCGCGGATCGCTGCCTTGACAACAATGCCCGACACGTCGCGGGTTTGTCCGCAGCCGCGCAACTGCCCATCCCGCCGGCCCGGCGCGCCGCGGTGGTCACCTGCATGGACGCGCGCATCGACCCGGCGCTGGTGCTCGGCATCGAGGAAGGCGACGCGCACGTGATCCGCAACGCCGGCGGTGTCGTCACGGACGACGTGATCCGTTCCCTCGTAATCTCGCAGCGGCTGCTCGGCACGCGCGAAATCGTTGTCGTCCACCACACGGACTGCGGCATGACGACCTTCCGCGACGACGACGTGAAGGCCGACATCGAGGCGGACACGGGATTGCGCCCGCCGTTCGCCTTGGAGGCGTTTCCGGACATCGAGGCGGACGTGCGCCAGTCCGTGCGCCGCATCGAAGCGAGCCCCTACCTGCCGGTGAAAGACCAAGTCCGCGGCTTCGTGTACGACGTCCATAGCCGCCATCTGCGCGAAGTGACGCGGGATTAGCGATGGTCACGGTGCTCGATGGCGGCATGGGGGGCGAGATCCAAGACCGTCTGCCCAACGCCAAGCACGGCCTTTGGTCCGCCACCGCGCTCATCGAATGTCCGCAACTGGTCGTGGACATTCACCGCGAGTACATCGACGCCGGCGCCGACGTCATTACCACCAACACCTACTCCACCGTGCCGAGCTACCTTGGCAAGGCCGGCATGGCGGACCGCCACCTCGAACTCACCAGCCTGGCGGTGGACCTCGCCCGGCAGGCGGCCGACGCCAGCCCCCGCCCGGTGCGCGTGGCCGGCGCCTTGCCGCCGCTGGAGGAGAGCTACCGCGCCGATCTGGTGCCGCCGGCCGCCGAAGCGCTGCCCGTTTACGAAGGCATGGCGGCGGCGATGGCCGCCAAGGTGGACATGTTCCTGTGCGAGACCATGGCCTCGGCGGCGGAAGCGCGCAACGCGGCGCGCGCCGCTTTGGCGCGCGGCGGCGGCAAGCCGGTGTTCGTCTCTTGGACGCTCAACGAAACGCCCGGCGGCGGGCTGCGCAGCGGCGAGACCATCGCCGCGGCGCTGGCGGCGGTTGCGGATCTGAACATCGCGGGCTTCCTGTTCAACTGCACGCATCCGGAAGCGATTGAAGCGGGGCTTGCCGAATTGCGGCAACGCACCGACAAGCCCGTTGGCTGCTACCCCAACCGCCTCAATCGGGTGCCCGAGAGCTGGACGCTGGACAACCAACTGGTCACCGGACTGCGCGAAGATCTGCCCACCGTCGCGTATGTGCGGTCGATCCAGCGTTGCGTGGCGTTGGGCGCGGCCATCGTCGGCGGCTGCTGCGGCATACGGCCGGCCGACATCCAAGCGCTCGTGCGGAGTCTCGCGCCGCGCGAACGCACCTAACTTGGGGCCATCAACTTGCTCTCGTAGTCGAGGAGGAGACGGTCGCCAAATGCCGGCTCAAGAACCGTCGACAGAACGTCGGGCCGCCCGTCTTGGGAATGTGGACCGAAACAAGCATGTTCGTTCTCGCAATTGAAGTGGGAGTCGTTCGCACGATACACAGCGGGCGAAGCAGCGACGGCGCCGCCCTGCTGATGTATGATGGCCACACTAGCCGGCAATGAACGGTCAAGCCTTGATTGACAGAGTTCCCGAAAAGCGTTTGGCACCGTCTACCGATTTCAGCCGGCCCCTTCGAGATTCGTTGGCCCACATGGCCGAAATGAGCGACAGGACGCCACCAAAGGTCTTCGCGGGCCGCGACGACGAGATCGGGTTGCTGGACATGGCCGTGCGAGGGGTTCGGCGAGGCGAAGCAGGACATACCGTGGTCGTACAGGGCATGCCCGGGGCGGGGAAGACGGCTTTGCTGCACGAATACGGTTCTCGAATTCTGACGTCGGACGCCAGCAGCGGCTTTGTGGTGCCGGTGCCGCTGCGGCCCGGCGACTTAGACATGCCTCCTTCGGCCATGGTCAAATTGATCGACCAGCGCTTGCGAGACCACGGCGCACAAGGAACGTGGAAGCGGAGGGCCAAGCAGGTGGCAGTCGCGAGCCGGGTTGTCGGAGACGTGCTCGTCGCGGCCGCGACGAAGAAGACCATTGGCGACTGCATGCCCACTTCGGACGCTCCCGAATCCTTCGACTTGGCACTGAACGAATACGCTGTCTCTCAATTCGGAGCGAAGAAGACCACGTTTCTGCTGATGCTGGACGAAGCCCAGAGCGTGGCCGACACGAATCGCGCCAGAGCGTACTTGAGCGCACTCCACTTGGGCATGGGCGGGGTCAAAGTCGCTCTCGCATGCTTCGGTCTGCCCAACACCACGGAACGGCTTCGTGAGTTGGGGTTGTCCCGCCTGGCCAGCGGCCATGTCAAGACTCTCGGCGTGCTGTCGGGCGACGAAGCAGATGAGACGGTGCGGAAGACCCTCGAACTCGCGTTCACAGACTTCGCGTTCGACCAAGGCCCTTTTGACGAACGCGAACGGTCTCGGTGGATCGGAACGGCGACGAACGCCATCTTGGAGGACAGCGCCAATTTCCCTCACCATCTGGCCAACGGATGTAAAGAACTAGGCCGCATCGTGCTGGCCGAAGGTATTGCATATGATCCTCCGGTCAACAGGCTTCGCGAGTTGTGCACCGAGCGCAGGACGGAATACTACAACGCCCGTTTGGATCCTTGGAGCAATCACATCACAGCGCTTGCATACGGCTTCGGAAAAGCCGCTGACGGATGGTCTAGCGTCTCAGACGTCGAGGAAGCCATCACGCTCGCGGACGAGTACGGAAGGCCCGTCGAACAAAAGACAGCCATTGATGTGGTCAACGGCTTGCACAACGCAAGTCTCATTGAGGTCAGAAGCGGAGCGTGCCGCCCCGCAGTACCGTCCATGGAGACCTATTTCCGTGAAATCAGGTACGACGACAAGCGAGACATCGCAGCGCTTCGAGAGTGGCTCTCGCAGAGCAATCAACATGCGGACGACGACATCGCGCATTGACCGCTTCATGACAAACCACTCACATCCGACGCGCTCGTGCAGCGGATCGGTTCGACCTCGCGCCCCCCCCCCCCCTCGTTGCGATCTCACTTCACGGTGGCGCTGCCTCCCGCGATGCATAAGAGCGTCGCCGCGCCGACGACATGCGGGGCGTGCGCTACTAAGGCGTCTCACTCCTATAACTGCTACGGCGTGTCGGCGGAAACCGCGTGTTTTCCCGCAAAAGAGCAAACGGAATGTATGACTTAATGGCGCGAGACGCCTAAGGGCCCTTCGCAAGTTCCACAACGGGCACCGAGTTTGCGCCAGCAAACTCCAACGCACCCGTAGGGTGCGCCACACCCGCAGGGTGCGCCCGCGCCCGTTAGGGTGCGCCGCATCGGGCGAGTTGTCCCGCGTACTGGGCGCTGCGCCGGGCCACGCGGGCGGCGGCGTCCTTCAGCCACGCGTTGTCCTTCCACACGCCGCGCTGGTAGCCGCCGATGCCGGCGTAGTAGGCGATGTAGAGATTGCGCGCGTCCGCCCGGCCGATGCCGGCGCGCCGATGGGCGTTGTGCAAGTACCAGCCGACGAAATCCACGGCGTCCGCGAAGCGGTCGCGGTCGGCGCCGCGGTTGCCGGTGCCGCGCACGTAGTCCTGCCAAGCGGCGTCCGTAGCTTGCGCGAACCCGTAGGCGGTGGATTCGCGCTTGAACCGCGGGATCACGCCGAGCAGCTTCTTGCGCGGCGGCTTGGCGTCGTGGCGGTAGCTCGACTCCTTGTACATCACCGCCATCATCACCGGAATGGGCGCCCGCCAGCGCCGCTCGGCGTCCTTGGCCGCGCGGTGCCAACGCGGGCGCTCGGCGAAGATGGCGCACAGATCGTTCGCGTCGGACGGCGGCGCGGAAGCACAGCTCGGCAACAACGCCAATGCGGCGCCAAAGACCGCGCACCGCATCGCCTTCATGGCGCGTCTTGCCCGCGTTCCGTCAGGAAACGTGCGTGTTGCGTCAAGAAACGCGCAAACGCGGCCTCGTCCATTACCGGCACCGACAGCGCCTCCGCCCGCGCCAGCTTGCTGCCCGCGCCCGGACCGGCCACCACTTGCGTCGTGTTCTTGGACACGGATCCGGCCACTTTGGCGCCCAAGGCCGCAAGCGCCGCCTTGGCGTCGTTGCGCGGCATCCGCGCCAGCGTCCCCGTCAACACCCAGGTTTGGCCGGCCAGCGGCCGCACGTCGCGCGCCTCCACCGGCGGCGCGTCCCAGGCGATGCCGATGTCCTTGTGCAGCGTTTCGGCCAAGGCGCGATTCGCTTCCTCGCCAAAGAAAGCAACCACCTTGGCCGCCACGATCGGGCCCACGTCGTCCACCTCCCGCAGCGAGTCGACGTCGGCGGCGAGCAAGGCGTCCAACGTGCGGTAGCGGGCCGCCAACGCCTGCGCCGTGGTCTCGCCCACTTCGCGAATGCCGAGCGCGTAGATGAAGCGGGCGAACGTGGTCTTCTTGCTCGCCTCCAAAGCGGCGAGCAGGTTCTCGGCGGACTTGGCGCCCATGCGCTCAAGCCCTTCCAGCTGCGCTTGCGTGATGCGGTACAAGCCCGCTGGATCGGCAACCAAGCCGCCGCCCACCAACTGCTCCACCAGCTTGTCCCCCAAGCCTTCGATGTCGAGCGCGAGGCGCGATGCGAAGTGCCGGATGCGCTCCTTGCGCTGCGCGGCGCATTGCGGACCGGCCCCGCAACGGGCCACCACCTCGCCTTCGGCGCGTTCGATCGCTGCCCCGCAGGCGGGACACTTGGTGGGCATCCGCACCGCCGGCGCGTCCGCCGGGCGCTGGGACTCCACGACCTTTGTGATTTGCGGAATGACGTCGCCGGCGCGGTGGATGAGCACGGTGTCGCCGACGCGCAAATCCAGCCGCTCGATCTCGTCCATGTTGTGCAGGGTGGCGTTGGAGACCGTCACGCCGCCCACGAACACCGGCTGCAGCTTCGCCACCGGCGTGATGGCGCCGGTGCGGCCGACTTGGAAGTCGACGTCCCGCACCACCGTGCTGGCCTCCTCGGCCGGATACTTGTAGGCGATGGCCCAACGCGGCTTGCGCGTGACCTGGCCGAGACGCTCGCGCAGCCCGAAGTCGTCCACTTTCACCACCGCCCCGTCGATGGCGTAGCCGAGGGAGTCGCGCTCGGCGAGCAGCGCCCGAATGTAGCGGGCGCAGCCGTCCAAATCCGCCTGCCAAGCGCCGCGCGGATTGACGGGAAGGCCAAAGGACGCGAACGCCTTCATCACCTCGGCGTGGCCCCGCACCGGCCAGTCCGGATGATCGCCGGCGCTGTAGCAGAACATGGCGAGCGGACGCGACGCGGTGATTTTGGGATCCAGCTGTCGAAGGCTGCCGGCGGCGCCGTTGCGGGGGTTGACGATGGGCCGCTCGCCGGCCTGCCGCGCCCGCTCGTTGAACTTGTGGAAGCCGTCAATGGGCATGTACACCTCGCCCCGCACCTCCAACAAGGGCGGCGGCGAACCGTCAAGCCGCCGCGGGATTGCCAGAATCGCGCGCACGTTGCCGGTGATGTCTTCGCCGGTCTCGCCGTTGCCGCGCGTGGCGCCGCGCGCAAGGGCGCCGCGCCGATAGAGGAGGCTCACCGCCACGCCGTCGATCTTCGGTTCGCAGAAGTAGGCCGGCGACGGCGCTTCGGCGTCCGCGCGCAAGAACCGGCGGCAACGCTCTTCCCAAGCGCGCAGCTCCTCCACGCTCGCGCATTTGTCGAGCGACAGCATCGGAGTGCGGTGGCGCACCTCTTGGAACGCATCGACCGGCGCCGCGCCCACGCGCTGCGTGGGCGAGTCCGCGGCGCGCAATTCCGGGTGTTCGGCCTCCAGAGCCACCAGCGCGTCGAACAGCGCGTCGTATTCCGCATCCGGGATTTCGGGGTCGTCCAGGGCGTGGTAGCGGTGCAGGTGGCGCTCGACGCGCTGGCGCAGCGCCGCCATCCGCGCGCGCGGGTCCTGCCGGTCGGGCTCGCCCGGCGCGGTCGTGAGTATCGGCTCGCGCTTGGCCTCGTCCATTGCGGTTGCCCGTCCTTCGGTGGCGCAAGCTGCGAGCGCAGCGCGCGAACCACGGCCTCTTTCAAGACCGCATGTTGACGCGCTTGAAATCGCGTATGCGCTGACGGTAGTGCTCGATGGTTTGTCCGCTGAGGTCGTTCTTGCGTTCGTCCTTGAGTTCGCCGCCCAGGGCCACCGCCACTTCCTGGGCCACTTCAAGCATCTCCTCGAACGCCGCCCGCGGATCGCCCATGCCGGCAAGCCGCAAGAGGAGAACCACGCCCGGCGTCGCCAACGACTCCATGTCCGACAGATCGAAGGTGCCGGGCTCCACGCCGTTCGCCACCGTGAACATCGGCTTGCGCGTGTTCGGGTCCAGCTTGCGGAACACGTTGCCGGCGTATTTCAGCTCGTTGGCCACCAGCGTGCGCAACAGGATTTGCCCGTCGAACGCGAGGCCGGCTTTGGCCATGACCCAAATCACGATGACGTCCGCCACCTCTTCGTCCGGGACGGGCCGTTCCACGCGGGGGGCGGCCGCATGGGCATCCGCGCCGTTCGCGAACGTTCGCACATTGCGCGGCACGGACGGTTCCGTGCGCCGTCCGGCAATGGGTATCCGGCGTCCTCGACGCGCACCGCCATCGGCCGGCGCTTCTCCGTCCGCCGGCGCTGCTCCGTCCACGGACGGTCCTCCGTCCGCCGGCGCTTCGCCCTCCCAGATCTCGGCCGCGGACGCGGGGACGTGTTCCCGCCCCAAGGCGCCCGTCGGGGGGGTGTCCGTGACGACGCCGTCGATCACGCCCCCTTGCGGGTCGAAATCGAAGTTCATCTGCTCGATGGGCTCGCCCGGCGCAAGCTCGCCCCGGCGCCGCGCCGAGCGGCCGCGCCAGCTCATCCACAGGCCGTGCGCCACCACCAGCGCGATCAACGCGCCACCGCCCCACAGGATGTACTCCGTGTATTCCGTGATGTTCATGCGGGACTCCTTTCCCCTTCCTCCTCGTGCCTCCCTTCCCTCCGTGCTCGGCTCCCCAGCCTTACCCAAGCGCGGAGCTTAGCCGGTTTCGCCCGCCACCGCCATGCGCGCCGCCTGCTCCACGTCCACAGTGACCAATCTCGACACGCCGGGTTCCTGCATCGTCACCCCCAACAGGTGATCGGCCATTTCCATGGTCTGCTTGTTGTGCGTTATCAGCACGAACTGCACGTCGTTCGACAGTTCGCGGATGAGATCGGCGAAACGGCCCACGTTGGTGTCGTCCAGCGGCGCGTCGACCTCGTCAAGCATGCACACGGGGCTTGGGTTGATTTGGAAGATCGAGAAGATGAGGGCCACCGCCGTCATGGCCTTCTCGCCACCGGACAGCAGGTGGATGCTCGAATTGCGTTTGCCCGGCGGCTGCGCCATCAACGTCACGCCGGTGCTGAGCCAATCCTCGCCGGTGAGCTGCAACGACGCCCGGCCGCCGCCGAAGAACTTGGGGAAGAGCGCTAGCAGGCGCTTGTTCACTTGGTTGAACGTGTCTTTGAAACGCGCCCGCGTCACCCGGTCGATGCGCCCTATGGCGCCTTCCAAAGTGGCGAGAGCCTTCTCCAGGTCCTCTTGTTGCTGGTCCATGTGGCGCTTGCGCTCGGCTTGCGTCTCGTACTCGTCTATGGCGGCCAAGTTGATGGGTCCCAGGCGGGCGATGCGCCCCGCGAGTTTCTCCACCATTTCCACCCAGCGTTCTTCCACGGGCTCTGCGCCTTCCTCGGTTTCCGCCGCAACGGCGGCGCGCGCTTGTGCAAGTTCAATGCCCGTGTCCGCGAGCTGGCCGCGCACGTGATCGCGGTTGGCGGCAAGCCGTTCGCGCTCCACACGGGCTTGTTCGAGACGCGTGCGCACGTCGTCTGCCACGCGTTCCGCTTCGTTGCGTTTGCCGATGGCGTCCCGCATGGCGGCGTCGATCTCCTCCACCGCCTGGCGCAGTTCCGCCAGTTTCTTCTCGGCGGCTTGAACATCGGCCAGCTTCGCCTGCAACTGCCGCTGCCGGTCGGGCGCCGCGGCCTCGATTTCCGCCACCGCCTGCTGCGTCTCGTCGGCGCGCCGCGCCAGCTTCTCGCGCTCATCGAGCATCCGCTCGCGGGCGGTTTCCGCCGCCGCCAAGGAGGCCGCCAACATTTGCGCCTCGGTGCTGCGCCGGTGGTACTCGTCGTGCGCCTGCCGCGCCTCGCGGCGCGCGGCGTCGACGGCTTGGTCGCCCTGCTCGCGCGCCGCGCGCAGCGTCTCGGTGGTTGCGGCGAGCGCTTCCTCGTCCGCGGCAAGCGCTGTCAGCCGCGCGCGGTCGGCTTCCAACTGCTTGGCGTCGTTGTCGATGCGGCCTTCAAGATCGCGCCGCTCCGCGGCGGCGCGGCGGACGCGCGCCTGCGCCTCCTCTTGGCGAACGCGACGCACGTCGTGCTCGTTCTTCACGCGCGCAAGCTCCGCGGCGGCGTCGGCATGCCGCACGCGGAGGGCTTCGCGCTCCTGTTCCAACTCGGCGATCCGGCTGCGACACTGCTCGGCCCGCGCCGCCACTTCTTCCGCGGCGGCGAGCGCCGCGTCCACATCGTGTCGCAGCGCTTCCAAGGCGGACGCGCGCCGCAGCACGCTGTCTTCGTCCGCGCCGCGATCGAGGCGCATCCAATCGACGCCAAGCCACAGGCCCTCGCGCGTGACGACGCTCTCGCGCGCGGTCAGGTGCCGGCGCGCGGCCAACGCCTCTGCCGGGGAATCGGCGGCGTACACGCCGGCGAGCAGCGAGCCGTAGTCGCCTTGCGCGAATGTGGCCAGCGGGGTGAGTTTGCGGTTCGCGTCGGTCGCCGCGGCGCGCGGTTGCAGCACCGCCACCCGGCCGGCGCCGGTCTCCAGCTTCTCGGCCAAAGCGGCCATGCGTTCCGGCAACTCCGCCCCGGCGCCGTCGCGCGCGACGACCGCTTGCATGTCGTCGCGCAGCACCGTCTCCACGGCGCGCTCCCAGCCCGGCGCCACGATCAGGTTCTCGGCCAGGCGGGGGGCGTCGCGCAGCCCGCAGTCCTCCAGCCACTGCCGCGCCGCCTCGGATGCCGTGGCGCGGCCAAGGGCCGCGTCCTGGGCCGCCGCCAGCGCGGTGTGCTCGGCTTGGCGTTGTTGCGCTTGCCGCCGCGCGTCTTCCGCTGCGGCTGCGCGCTCGGCGAGCGCTTCCTTCGCCACCGCCAGCGCCTCGGCGTTGTCTTCCATCGCCTTGCCGCAGGCGCCCAAATGACGGACGGCCTGACCGACGGCGCGGCTGAGCGCCTCCAACTCGGCGTCCTCTTGCGCGGCCTGCTCTTCGGGGAGTTTGGCGAGGCGGGCGCGCAAGTCCGCCAGCGCTTCCTCGCCATGCTCGACGCGGCTCTTGCACACCCGCGCCTCGCCCCGGTTTTCGTTCGCCCGGCGCGAATGCTCCTCCCACTCGCGGCGGCGCGACCGCGCCAACTCCTCCAAGTGTTCCAAACGTTCCGCAGCGGCAACGTCGCCGGCCTCGCTGGCGACCAGCGCCGGGCGCTTGGCCTCCACCTCGGCGCGCGTCGCCTCGATGCGCTCGGCGTCCGCCTCGAGCTGCGTCGCCAATTCGCGTTGGCGCTCCGCCAGCGCTTGGTTCTCGTGCTCCAACTCGGCGCGGCGCTTGCGCGCGAAGTCCATGGTCTGCTCCAACGCCTGCGCGTCCACACGCACTTCAAAGAGGCGCGCCTGCGCGCCGTTCGCGTCGTCGCTGCGCGCCGCGTACGCGGCGCGATTGCGTTCGAGTGCCGTGTCCAGGGCTTGGCGCTTGCTGAGGGCACCGGCGTGCTCGACTTCCAGCGCCGTCGCGGCGGCCGCTTGTTCGCCCAACGCGGCTTCCACGGCTGCTAGCCGAATCGCGTGCAGCTGCGCCGTGCGCACGCGCTCCTCCTGCTTCAGTTCGCGGTAGCGCTCCGCGGCGCGGGCTTGGCGTTTGAGGTGGGCGAGTTGGCGATCCAGCTCTTCGCGCAGATCCGCATGCCGTTCCAGATTCTCCTTGGTGTGGGCGATGCGGTTTTGCGTCTCGCGGCGGCGCTCCTTGTACTTGGTGACGCCGGCGGCCTCTTCCAGATAGCCGCGCAACTCCTCCGGCTTGGCGTCCGCGATCTCGGCGATCATGCCTTGTTCGATGATGGAATAGCTGCGCGGGCCGAAACCCGTGCCCAAGAACACGTCCGCGATGTCGCGGCGGCGGCAGCGGCTGCCGTTCAAGTAGTAGGTGGATTGCGCGTCGCGGCTGACCTCGCGGCGGACGGCGATTTCCGCGTAGTTGGCCAAACGGCCTTCCACCAGCGCGCCGCCGACGCGCCCGGCGCGGTTGTCGAAGACGAGCTCGACCGACGCCAAGGCGGTGGGCGAGCGGCCGGACGAACCGTTGAAGATGACGTCCGTAAGGGCTTCGCCGCGCAACTGCCGCGCCGAGCTTTCGCCCATGACCCAACGCACGGCGTCAATGACGTTGGACTTGCCGCAACCGTTCGGCCCAACGACGGCGCTACGGTTGCCCGGCAACGCCACCGTTGTCGGGTCGACGAAGGACTTGAAACCCGCGAGCTTGATTTCCTTAAGACGCATCTGGCCGACCATCCGTGTCGAAGCGCAGAGTGTAGCCAACTTCGCGGCTGGTTGGAACACCCCCCGCGCGGTGGCCCAGGGTGTTTTCACGCTAAGGACGGGGCGCGTTTTGGCAGGAGCGGCGTGGCGGGTTGAGCGCGATGCGGTGCGCGACCGGCCTTCGGGCGGCGTTCGAGGTCGTCCTTGGCGCGGCTTGCGGCCGCTTTCCGCCCTTGCGCGGGGATGGCGGCCGCCCGGAATCGCCGGAGCGCTTCGGGAATGCGGCGATGGACTTGCGGGGAGGCTCAGTCGGGCGAGAGGACGGCGTCGAAGGCGTCCGCGCGGCGCATCGAGAAGTGGTCGATGGCTTCGGGCACGAAGCGGAAGCCGCGGTGCCGGACGATGGCGATGTTGTTCATGGTGGCGTTGTTGGCCGGCGCGTGGCGGGCGCGGACGCGGCAGGCGTCCTCGCCCAGGCTGGCGTCGCGGGGGTGGTGGTTGCCGTTCTCGACCATCCAGTGGCCGCGGTTCCAAGCCAGCAGGCGTTCGGGGCCGGCCCGCTCGGCGGCGACCGAGCAGATGCCGTAGGCGGTTTCCTCGGCCGTCCTGCCGGTCTTGACGACGGCGCGCTGGCGGCGGACGCGGAACGCCTGGCGGGCGTGGCGGAAGTTCAGCATGCCCTTCGGCAGGTCGAGCGCGGCGACGGTACGCTGCTCGATGCGCCCGCGCGCCTTCTCCGGCGGCGCCTCGTGGCGGCGGACGCCGGGCGCGTTCCAGTCCAGCGCCGCCAGCGCCTCGAAGGTTTCCGTGCAGTTGGCCTTGACCGCGAACAGATAGTCGGCGCCGTGCATCTCGATCAGGCGGCGCTCCGTGTCGTATGACGAGTGCAGGGCGTCGAGCGTGACCATCCGCCCGCGCACGTCCACGTCCTCGAGCAGCGCCGCCGTGGTCGCGGCCTCGCCGCTTTCCTCGAAGACGCAGCGGCTCGCCACCGGCCGGCCGTCGTGCGCCGCTGCTTGAACCCCAGGTGGTGGTGCTCCGCCATCAGACCGTCCCACCGCCGGCGCTCGTCCGCCCGCGCCGGACGCACCGACACCTCCCGCACCACCACGTTCAAGCGTTCCGCCGCCCCTTCGCTCTTCTCCATGCGCGACTTGACACACCTTCCGCGCCCAAATAGCCAGCCTTTCTTTCCGCCCCTTGCTCTCAACCACTTCCGCCACAGCGTGAAATAGCCCTGCTCGAAAGCTGGCGGACCCGCCGGCCAGCAGCCCAGCGGCGTCATGGCCGCGAACTATCGCGCCGCCTCTTGCGGGGCGCTCGTCAATCGGCCCGCCACGCGCGCGGGTGCGCGGGCACGCCGCCGAGCCGTTCCGCCATGCGCTCGAATTGTCCTCGAGGCGCGCCCCGCCAGCGCAGATCGTCAAGGGATTCGACAAGCGGAACGTCGTCCACCAAAGTGGCGAGCTTCTTGTACAACGCCACCTCGGCGCGCAGCGTCCGCAACGTGGTCGCCAATCGGGAAGCGCCCCGCACCGGGACCCGCCACGCCGCCGCCGAGGCGGGAATGGCTTCCACCGCGCCGTAGCGGGCCAAGAGTTTGCCCGCGGTCTTCGCGCCGAAGCCGGGGACGCCGGGGATGCCGTCCGCGCTGTCGCCCACCAGCGCCAACCAGTCCGGCACCGACGCCGGCGGGCAACCGTGGCGGGCCCGCACGCCGTCCTCGTCGATGACGCGCCGGCGAATCCGGTCCACCTGCACCACGCGGTTGCCGGTGACGCATTGGCCGAGGTCCTTGTCCGGCGTGAGCAAACGCACTTCGGCCACTTGGTCGCGCCAGCGGCGCGCCCCGGTGGCCAGCGCGTCGTCCGCCTCGAAACGCCGCATCGACCACACCGTGACGCCGAGGGCGGCGACCGCCTGCTCCACCAAGTCGAATTGGGCGAGGATCGCCGGGTCCAAACCCGCGCCGGTCTTGTAGCCGGAGAACAGCGCGTTGCGGAACGACTCCACCGGATTGTCAAACGCCACCGCCACATGCGTTGCCCGCTCTTCGGTGTCGCTCAAAAGACCGATCAGGGACGCCACCACGCCCACCGTCGCCTTCACATCCATCCCGCCCGGCGCGGTGCGCGGCGGGCGCTTCGCGTAGTGGGCGCGAAACAACTCGAACGTGCCGTCCACAAGGTGTAGTCGCATGGCGTTACTGCGCCTGCGCGGCGGGTTGCCAATCGCGCCGCTGGCGATGCGCCACGCGGCGCAATGCTCATCGAACGCGGAAGCGACCGCCCGCGCGACGTTGCCTCAACCTCGCCAACACACGGCGGCGGCGGCTGGGAGCGCCGCTTAGCCGGGCATGGCGTCGAGCGCGCGCTGGAAGCGGTTGGCGTGGGAGCGCTCCGCCTTGGCGAGGGTCTCGAACCAGTCCGCGATCTCCTCGAAGCCCTCGCCCCGCGCCGTCTTCGCCATGCCGGGGTACATGTCGGTGTACTCGTGCGTCTCGCCGGCGATGGCCGCCTTCAAGTTGTCGCCGGTGGTGCCGATGGGCAGCCCGGTGGCCGGGTCGCCGACGCCCTCCATGTATTCCAAGTGCCCGTGCGCGTGGCCGGTCTCGCCTTCCGCGGTGGAGCGGAACACGGCGGCGACGTCGTTCTCGCCCTCGATGTCCGCCTTGGCCGCGAAATACAAGTAGCGGCGATTGGCCTGGGATTCGCCGGCGAAAGCGTCTTTCAGGTTCTGCAAGGTCTGGCTGTCGTTGAGTTCCACGGTTCGCGCCCTCCTGTCGTGCCTGTCGTGGTTGCTTGAAGGCCGGCGATTATACAATCCGCCGCGCTCGCTCGTCTCCCGCAACCCAAGGTCAACAAATGCCGCGCCGCGCCGCGCTGGCCGAACTTCGCACGCTCGGCCTGCTCGCCCTACCCATCGTCTTCACGCAGCTCTCGCAAATGGGCATGGGAGTCGCCGACGCCGTGATGGCCGGCAACGTCAGCGCCACGGACCTCGCCGGCGTCACCCTCGGCGGCAACTTGTATTGGCCCATCCTGCTCTTTCTGCAAGGAGTCGTGATGGCGGTCGCGCCGTCCGTTTCGCAGTTGCATGGCGCCGGGCGCACCGGCGAAGCCGGCGCCCCGGTGCGTCAGGCGCTGTGGATCGGCATCTGCGGCGGCGCCTTGGTCACCGCGGCGCTGCACCAAGCGGAGCCCCTCTACCGAGTGCTCGGGGTGGACGAGCGCGGCATCCCGGTGGCGGTGGCGTACCTCAAAGCGGCGAGCTTCGGCCTGGTGCCGCTGCTGGCCTATGTCGCCTTGCGCTATCTGTGCGAAGGGATGGCGTGGCCGCTGGCCGCCATGGGCATCAGCTTGAGCGCGTTGCCGCTGAAGGTGGGCTTGAATTGGGTGTTCATCCACGGCTGGCCGGCGGTGGGCCTGCCTGCTCTCGGCGGCGAGGGCTGTGGTTGGGCCACCGCCATCGCCATGACTTATTCGCTGCTCGTCATGGTGGCGGTGGTGTCGCTGTCGCGCATCCGCGCCTCCAACGTGTTCGCCACCTTTTCGCTGCCGAACCCGCGCGAGATACGGCGCCTGCTCGTGCTCGGCGTGCCGATCGGGCTGGCCCTGTTCTTGGAGGTGGCCTTCTTCTCGTTCGTCACCCTGCTGGTGGGCCGCATCGGCGTGGAAACCGTGGCGGCGCACCAAGTGGCGTTCAACGTCGTGGGCGTGGCGTTCATGGTGCCGCTCGCCATCGGCATGGCGGCGACCGTGCGCGTGGGCGTCAACGTGGGCGCGGGGAAACTCGCCGCGGCCAGAACGTCCGCGTGGGTGGCGGTGGGCACCACGACGGTCTGGGGCGTCGCCATCGCCACGACGCTCATGCTGCTGCGCCACGATTTGGCCAACCTGTACACGGACGAGACCGAGGTGATCCACTTGGCGGCGGCTTTGCTGGCGCTGGGCGCCGTCTTCCAAGTGTTCGACGCGACCCAAGTGACGATGATGGGCGCGTTGCGCGGCTACAAGGACACGCGCGGGCCCATGATCATCGCCGCTTTCGCGTACTGGCTGGTCGGTCTGCCGGTGGGCTATCTGATCTGCTTCGGCGGCGCCGACATCCACAACGCGCTGCGATTGGCGCTGCCGGGGCAAGCCGCGGAACACCTCGCCGGCTTGGCGCGGCTGGAAGGCATCGGCGTGCGCGGGCTTTGGTGGGGGCTGGTGGTGGGGCTCCTGGTGGCGGCGTTGGCGCTTTGCGCGCGCTTGCTGCGCGTCAGCGGGGACGCCACGCGGATCGCACAGCTGCAACACCGATGACAGTCTCAGGGCGTCTGTTCCACGCCTTCCTTTTCCGGCAGCGCCAAATCCTGTTTCGTGATGCCCATCGCCAGCAGCACGTTGGCGGCGACGTAAATGGAGGAGTAGGTGCCCACCACCACGCCGATGCCGAGCGCGGTGGCGAAACCGGCCACTTGCTCGCCGCCGGCGACGAGCAACGCGCCGAGCACCAGCAAGGTGGTCAAAGAGGTCACCAGGGTGCGGCCCAAGGTTTGGTTCAGCGAACGGTTGACGATCTCCACCGGCGTGCCGCGGCGCATGGAGCGGAAGTTCTCGCGGATGCGGTCCGAGACCACGATGGTGTCGTTCAACGAGTAGCCGATCACCGCCAACAGCGCCGCCAACTCGGGCAGGTTGAACGTCCACTGGAACACCGAGAACGCCCCCACCACGAGCACCACGTCGTGAACCAGCGCCGTCACCGCGCCAATCGAGAACTTGCCGGTGAAACGCCACATGATGTAGAACATCACCACGCCCAAGGCCACCAAAAGCGCGAGGCCGCCGTTCTCCGTCAACTCCTCGCCCACCGAGGGGCCGACGAAGTCGTTGCGGCGCAGCGCGACGCCGTCGAAGGCTTGGGCGAGCGCGGCGAAGACGCGGTTGCCGAGGTCCGACTGATCCACCCCTTCCACCGGCGGCATGCGCACCAGGATGTCCGTCTCCGCGCCGTAGCTTTGCACCACGCCGCTGTCGAAGCCGGCGTCCGCCAGCTCCGCGCGCACGCGCTCCACGTCCACCGCCGCGGGAAAACCGAACTCCACTTCCACGCCGCCGGTGAAGTCCAGTCCGCGGTTCACGCCGGCGAAGGTCACCGAACCGATGGCGATCAGCACCAACAGCGCGGACACCGCGGTGGCGATGTGCCGTTTGCCCATGAAGTCCAAGGTGGTCATCAGATCGCCACCTTGGCGAGCCGCCGCCGCCCGTACACCAGATGCACCAGCACCCGCGAGCCGAAGATGGCCGTGAACATGGAGGTGACGATGCCGATGGAGAGCGTCACCGCGAACCCGGCCACCGGCCCGCTGCCGATGGCGAACAAGATGAGCGCCACGAACAACGTGGTGATGTTGGCGTCAAGAATCGTCAGGAAGGCGCGGTCGTAGCCGGCTTGAATCGCGCGCGCCGGAGCGCTCGTGCGCAGTTCCTCGCGGATGCGCGAGAAGATGAGCACGTTGGCGTCCACCGCCATGCCCACGGTGAGCACGATGCCGGCGATGCCGGGCAGCGTGAGCGTGGCGTCCAGCAGCGACATCACCGCCACCAGGATGACCAGGTTCAGCGTCAGCGCGACATCCGCGATGAGGCCGAACACCTTGTAGTACGCCACCATGAACACCAACACCATCAGGAAGCCGGCGGCCACCGCCAACATGCCCCGCTCGATGTTCTCCTCGCCGAGGGATGCGCCGACGGTGCGCTCCTCGACGATGTACATGGGCGCCGCCAAGGCGCCGGCGCGCAGCAGAAAGGCCAGCTCCTGCGCCTCGCGCACGGTGAGACCGGAGATCTGGAAGTTGTAGCCGAGGGCGTCGCGGATGGTGGCCAGGCTGATCACGCGCTTCTCGGCGCGGCTGCTCTGGCGCTCCACGCGCTCGCCTTCCACCTCTTCGACGCTGACGATGGGTTTGTACTCGATGAAAATGACCGCCATGCGCCGCCCGATGTTGGGCGCGGTGGCGTCGTGGAACATCTCCCCGCCTTGGCTGTCGAGGCGGATGTTCACCACCGGCAGGCCGGATTGCTGGTCGCGCGCCTGCGCCGCGTGTATGACGCGGTCGCCGGTGAGGATCACGCGCTTGTTGAGCCGCACCGGGCGGCCCTCGTAGGGCCACTCCTCGAGCTCCGAGGGCCGATCCTCCGCGGCCGCCTCCAAGCGGAACTCCAGGTTGGCGAACTTGTCCAGCTTGCGCTTGGCCTCGGCGCTGTCCTGCACGCCGGGCAGGTCGATGACGATGCGCGAGCCGCCGAGCTTCTGCACCAGGGGTTCGGCCACGCCCAGCTCGTTGATGCGGTTGCGCAGACCGGTGAGGTTCTGTTCAACGGCGTTGGCTTCGATCTCCCGCTTCTTGGAATCCTGCACGGTGACCGCGATGCCCGGGCGTCCGTCCACCTCCGCCTCGGCGAGGGCGAAGTCCGGCATGCGGAAGTCCTCCTCCACGATGTCGACGGCGCGGTCGCGGGCGTCCGCGTTGGCGAAGCCGAGGCGAATGGTGTCGCCTTGCACGCTGTCCGCGCCGCGGCGGTAGCGGATGCGCTCGGTGCGCAGCATGTCGCGGATCTTCTCCGCCTCGTCGCCGAGGCGTTTGTCCAGCGCCTGCTCCATGTCCACCTGCAACACGAAATGGGCGCCGCCTTTGAGATCGAGCCCCAAGGTCATCGGCACTCCGCCGAGGCGCTCCAACCAGACGGGGGTGGTGGAGGCCAGGTGCAACGCCACCACGAACTGCCGTTCCTGCCCCACCGGATTGAGGTGATCGCGCAAGAGGGAGCTGCCGCGCAGCTGGCCGTCGCTGTCCGCGACGCGCAGCAAACCGCCGCCGGCCGGCGTCCTCTCCACGCCTTTGACGGCGACGCCGGCGCTTGCCAGCACTTCCTCCAGCTCCGCGAGCAGCGCGGCGTCCACCGGCCGCTCGCTGTTGTCCACGGTCACCTGCAACGCGAAGTCCGGCGGGAACAGGTTCGGCGCCGCGTATAGCGCGCCGAGCCCGGCCACCATTGCCAGCACGGCGTAGCGCCACGGCGCAACGCGCGCTGCCGCCGCCGTCGCCCGTCCGCCGCCCGGCGGCTGCGGAGGCGCCAAGCCCAACAAGCGCACGAAGCCGCCGCCCCCGCTCGCCACCGTCGGCTCCGGCTGTGAGCAGCCTAGAGGGTCAAGCGTCCTCGAGCGACTTCAACGTGCCCTTGGGCAGGGAGGCGTGAACGGACGATTTCTGCAGACGCACTTCCACGCGCTCGGCGATGCGCATCTTGACGAAGTCGTCCTCCACCTTGGTGACCGTGCCGGTCATGCCGCCGACGGTGACCACCTCGTCGCCTTTGGAGAGCCCCGCCATCAACGCCTGATGCTCCTTGCGCCGCTTGCTCTGCGGGCGGATCATCATGAAGTAGATGAGCACGAAGAAGCCCCCGAGCAGGAGGAACATCGGCCACGGGCTGCCAGCGGACGGCGCCGCGGCGTAGGAGAGATCGGGCATGGTGCTAACGTCCATCCGCCAGCGGCGGCTGCAAGCGAAGTGCGCCAATGTACCTGCTTCGGCAGCAGGGCGCAATTGCGTGTCCGGCCTCCGGCCGGGCTCAGGGCATTTTGCACTTGTGTGCGAAGCGGGTATAGTTCGCCGCCGTGTCGGGCGGAAAAAGGAGGTGATCAAGTGCAATCGTTTGTTGGGGGGCAACTCCTCTGACTCGGTGCTTCACCTAGCGAGTCGGGGGGCTGTCCCCCCACAACACCCCGGGGCGGCCGGCGCTTGCGCGCGCCGCCCCGGTCTTAAACATCCCATCCCCGCAGCGCCCGCGCTGGTTCGCGCTGACGGGGTTGCGCCGCGAGCGAACCCATGAAGTTGTCCGTCGAGTTCCCTTCCGTGAGCTACCGCGAAGGCGGTGCCGGAGTAATCCGCTTGGCCAAGGCCATCGAGCGGATCGGTTTCGATCAGCTGGACATGTTCGACCACGTCATCATGGGTTTCCCCACCGCGGACCGTCCTGCGCCCATTTACCCGCCGAAGATGCCGATTCTGGAGGCGCTGATGGCGCTCTCGCACATCGCGGCGGTGACGGAGCGCATTGGCATCGGCACCGAGGTGCTGGTGTTGCCGCAGCGCCAGCCGGTGCTTGTGGCCAAGCAGGTGAGCACCTTGGACACGCTCTCGGGCGGGCGCGTTCGGCTCGGCGTCGGCGTCGGTTGGCAGGAGTCCGAATACGACGCCTTGGAGGAGGACTTCCACACCCGCGGACAGCGCATGGACGAAGCCATTGAGGTGCTGCGCGCCTATTGGGGCGATGCCCAGGTGGACCACCGCGGGGCGTTCTACTCCGCCACCGCCATGGCCATGGAGCCGAAACCGCCGCAAGGCCGAGACCTGCCCATTTGGATCGGCGGCCATTCGCCGCGGGCGTTGCGGCGCGTTGGGGAGCTCGGCGACGGCTGGCTCGCCAACGCCGTCACGGATCCCGCGGTGGCGGCGCGTTGCAAGGCCAGGATCGCCGCCGGCGCGGAAGCCGTCGGGCGCGATCCGGACGCGCTCGGCTATCAGATGATGTTGGACGTGCCGCCCCGCGACGCCGAAGGCAAGCGCTTCTACGCCGAATTGGATCGGGTCGCCGCGCGCGCCGCGGCGGTCAAGGAGATGGGATTCGAATGGGGTGCGCTAAACGCCACCGCCATCTTCCAAGCCGGCGCGCGCAGCGTGGACGCGATGGTGGAGGTGCTCGGCAAGGCGTATGACGCCATCCGGCGCGAGGTCGGCGGCCCCTGACACCCTCGCCGCGGTCGCGCGCTGGTGGCTGAGCGGCGCCACGCGACGGGCATCAACGCGACCCCGCGATGGGCGGGTGGTGGATGAACTGCACCAAGCCGCCTTCCGGATCTTTGCAGTAGAAGCTGCGGGCGCCGTCGCGGTGCGTGCGCGGCGGCCGGTCCGCGACCACGCCGCGGGCGACGAGATATTCGTGCCAGCGATCCACATCGGCGGGCGCGTCGACGAGGAAGCCGATGTGGTCCAGGCGTTGCCCAGCCGGCGCCACGGGATCCGCGGCGCGGTGGATGGCGAGGTTGTCCACGCCGGAGGTGAGATAGGCGTTGTCGGCGTCTGGCCGCCACTCCACGCGCAAGCCCAGGATGTCGCGGTAGAACGCCAGCGTCTCTTCGAAGCGGCGGGCGTGCAAGGCCACATGCTTGAGGCCGGCCATCGGCGGGCGCTTGATCACGATTCGACGCGCTCGCGCCATGGGACGGCTGCGCGCAGCGCGGACACGGCTACCCGAACAGCGCGGTCAAAGCGTCGCCCGGGTCGGCTTGGCGCATGAACGCGGTGCCCACCAGAAACGCATGCACACCCGCCGCCCGCAAACGTCGAACATCGGCGCGGGTGTGGATGCCGCTTTCCGCCACCACCGTCACGTCCGCGGGCACATGCCCGCGCAACGCCGTGGTGGTGTTCAAGCAAATCTCGAACGTGCGCAGATCGCGGTTGTTGACGCCAATCAACGCCGGTTGCAGAGACAGCACGGTGTCCAATTCCGCCCGGTCGTGGACCTCGAACAGAACATCCAAACCAAGCGTCGTCGCCAGGCGCGCGAAGTCCGCCAGCGCGGCGCGCTCCAAGACGGACGCCATGAGCAGAACGCAATCCGCGCCGAGCGCCCGCGACTCGTAGAGCTGATAGGCGTCGACGATGAAGTCCTTGCGCAGCACCGGCAGGTCGCTCGCGCTCCTGGCCTCGCGCAGGTGGCGATCCGCGCCTTGGAAGAAGCGCTCGTCGGTGAGCACGGACAGGCACGCCGCGCCGGCGCGCGCGTAGGACTCGGCGATGGCGGCCGCGTCGAAGCACGCGCGGATGACGCCGGCGCTCGGCGACGCCTTCTTCAGTTCCGCGATCACCGCCGGCCGGCGCCGATCGAGGGCCGCGCGGAAACCGCGAACCGGCGGCGCGCGTTCCGCCCGTTCGCGTGTTGCCGCCAGCGGCAGCGCCTTGCGCCGGGCGGCCACTTCCGAGCGCTTGTGCTCGACTATCCGCGCCAGCACGCCGCCGCTCACTACGCCTCCGCGTTGACGGCGGCACGGGTCCACGCGACGAGTTCGGCGAGCTTTTCGGCGGCGCGCCCGTCCGCGATCGCCTCTTGGGCCACCCCGACGCCGTCGGCAAGGGAGGGGCTGACGCCGGCCACGTGCAACGCCGCGCCGGCGTTCAACGCCACGATGTCCGCGGCGGCCTCCATCGTTCCGTCCAAGGCGCCGTTGACCAAAGCCAAACTCTCGGCGGGCGTCGCCGCGCGCAAGGTCTCCATGCCGCGTTCGCGCAGGCCAACATCCGCCGGCGCCACCTCGTAGCTGTCAATGCGTCCGTCGCGGACTTCCACGATCCGCGAAGGCCCGTCGATGGCGAGTTCGTCCAAGCCGCCGGCGTGAACCACCATCACATGCTCGCCGCCCAGGGTTTGCGCCACTTCGGCCAACGGCCGCTGCCACTCGGGCGCGAACACGCCGAGCACTTGGCGCTTGGCGCCGGCCGGATTGGTGAGCGGGCCGAGCAGGTTGAACACGGTGCCGACGCCGAGCTCGCGGCGCACCGGCCCGGCGTGGCGCATCGCCGGATGGTGATTCGGCGCGAACAGAAAGCCCACGCCCACTTCGGCGATGCAGCGGCCCACCTGCTCCGGCGCGAGTTGCAGTTGCACGCCGGCGGCTTCCAAGACGTCGGCGCTGCCGCTGGCGCTGGACATGGCGCGGTTGCCATGCTTGGCCACCGCGGCGCCCGCGGCCGCCGCCACGATCGCGGCGGCGGTGGAGATGTTGAACCGCTTCACGTCGCCGCTGCCGCCGGTGCCGCAGGTATCGACCAAATGGGGCGCTTCCACCGCCACCTTGCTGGACACCGCGCGCATGGCAAGCGCGGCGCCGGCGATTTCCTCCGCCGTCTCGCCCTTGGCCTTCAACCCCACCAACACCGCGGCGATCTGGGCGGGCGTGGCCTCGCCACCCATGATGGCGTCGAACACCGCTTTGGCGTCGTCTTGGCGCAGGCGTGCACCGGCGCACAAGGCGGCGATGGCGTCCGTTATCGACATTGTCAACCTCGCAGGAAATTGCCGAGCAGTTTATGGCCTTCCGGCGTCTTGATGGACTCTGGATGGAATTGCACGCCCTGCACCGGGTGTTCGCGGTGCTTGAGGCCCATCACCTCGTCCGGCGCGCCGGCGGCGTTCGCAGTCCACGCCGTGACTTCCAAGCAGTCCGGCACGTCGGCAACGACAAGCGAATGGTAGCGCGTGGCCTCGAACGCGCGCGGCAGGCCGCGAAACAGGCCGCCGCCGGCGTGGTGGATGGTGCTGATCTTGCCGTGCATCACCTGCCGGGCGCGGCGCACGGCGCCCCCGTAGGCTTGGCCGATGCTCTGGTGGCCCAAGCAGATGCCAAGGATCGGCACATGCGGCCCGAAGCGCTCCACGGCGGCGACGGAAACGCCCGCCTCGTTTGGCGTGCAGGGGCCCGGCGAGATGACGATCTTTTCCGGCGCCATGCGTTCGATGTCCGCCAACGCCACCTCGTCGTTGCGCCGCACTTCCACCTCCGTCGCGCCAAGTTCGCCGAGGTATTGCACGACGTTGTAGGTGAACGAATCGTAGTTGTCGATGACGAGGATCACGGCAAACACCTTGAACGCATGACGCCGGCGCCCGGGCACCCGCAGACCGCGGCGTTCCGCTACGGTGTTCCATGCGGAGTCGATGGCCGATTATAGGCCGCCGCTTGGATGCCATACAGCTCGGCGTACTGCCCGCCCGCCGCCACCAACTCGTTGTGCGTCCCGGTCTCCACCACCCGTGCGCCGTCCATCACCACGATGAGGTCGGCCATGCGCACGGTGCTGAAGCGGTGCGAAACGAGCAGCGTGACGCGGCCGTTGCGCGGCGCGGACTCGTCCTTGCGGGCGGCGACCGCGTAGCGCTCGAACAGCGCATGTTCGGTTTCCGCGTCCAACGCGGCCGTGGGCTCGTCGAGCACGAGCAGGAGCGGCTCGTCGCGCATGAAGCCGCGCGCCAACGCGAGTTTCTGCCATTGCCCGAAACTCACCTCCACGCCCTCCGGCCAAGTGGGGCCGAGCTGCGTGTCGATGCCGTTCGGCAACGACGAGACCACATCGCCGGCGCCGGCCCGGTCCACCGCCCTCCGTACCGCCGGGCGATCGTCCAGTCGCGGCGCGTCGCCAACGCCCACCGTTTGCGCGGCGTGGAACTCGAAGCGGAAGAAATCTTGGAACGCGCCGGCGAGGCGGGCGCGCCAGCCGGCGGCCGGCATCCGCGCCAAGTCCTCGCCATCCACCAGAATCCGCCCGGCGGTCGGCTCGTACATCTTGGCAAGCAGCTTCACCAGCGTGGTTTTGCCGGCGCCGTTTTCCCCCACCAGCGCCACCACCGCGCCGGCCGGCAGCTTGAGGCATATATCTTCGAGCACCAGCCTGTCCGTGCCCGGATAGGAGAACGACACGTTCTCCATAACGACGCCCTCGCGCACGGCCGAAGGCGCCCGCCGATCGACCCGTTCCGTTTTCGCCGCCGCATAGTCCTCCAGCCACGCCATGCGTTTGGACCCGTCCATCCAAATGCCGCGCAGGAAGCCGATCTCGCCCACCGTGGCGCTGATGTACGCCGAAAGCCGCGAACCCGCCACCAGCACCAGCACCACCTCGCCGGGCGACGCGCCGAGGCCGTGCGCCACGAACACCACCGCGCCAACGTAGCCGGCGGCGAACACCGCCCAGCCGGCGAAGTGCCATCCGGCGCTCACCCAACGCGCGCGCGACACCGGCCGATACCAGCGTTCCCACGCGGCGCGCCGGTCGCGCACCAGCCGCTCGCCGATGCCCGCCACGCGAACCTCCTTGCCGGGCGGCGCGGTTGTGGCGAGGTCGAACAGGTGCCGCGAGAGACGCTGCGCCTGCGCTCCCGCCTGTTCCACGGCGCGTTCCACCCCGGGGCGCCACGACGAGGCGACCACCGTGGGCAGGGCGAAAGCCGCCAGCAGCGCCAGCGCCGGATGCACGGAGACGAGCAGCGTGATCATCACCACCAAACGCAAGATCCAGCCGCAGGTGCCGAACAGCGACATGTACATGTGATCCAGCGTGAACACCTGATCGCGCAGAATGGCGAGGCGGTCCAGGTAGTCCGGGCGCTCGTGGTGTTCCACGGTTGCGACGCTTGCCTGCAACTGCGCCACATGGCACTCCAAGGCGATGGCCACGCGATCGCGGAAACGCCGTTGCGTGCGGTCGCTGACCACGCGCAAGCCCCACGTCAACGTGGCCGACAGCGCGAGGCCCAGCGCCGCGATGTAGACCAGCCGCGCCTCGCCGCGCAGCAGTCCGTCGGTGAGTTGTTGCAGCCACAGCGCCACCAGCGCGTCCGGCAACGCCGCCAACAGGGAGAGCGCGAAGGCGATGGAGATGAGCGCCGGCTCCGCCACGAAGCCCCGCTTCACCGCCCGCCACATGGACGGCAGCGCCGCCGGCAGCGCGTCCAAGTCGCGCTCAGGCACCCGCCGCCCCTGCCGCGTCCGCCTCCTGAAAGCGCTGCGCCTGCAAGTCGAACATCGTGCGGTACCGGCCGCCGCGCGCCATCAGCTCGTCGTGGCTGCCGAGTTCCACCACCTTGCCGCCTTCCAGAACGCAAATGCGATCCGCGTGGCGCACGGTGGAGAAACGATGCGAGATCAGAATGGTGGTGGCGTGGCGGGTGGCTTTGAGGATGCGGTCGAATATCTCCGCTTCGCCGCGCACGTCCAATTGCGCGGTGGGCTCGTCGAGCAGCACGACGCCGGCGCCGCTTCGTCCATCGCCGGGGCCGTGCACCGCGGCGAGCGCCCGCGCCAGCGCCACCCGTTGCCACTGCCCGCCGGAGAGGTCCGTGCCGCCGTCGTAGCCGCGCGCCAGCACCGTGTCCAAATCCGCCAGATCCGCCGCGCCGGCCTGCCGCAGCGCCGCGCGCGCAACCTCATCCGATCCGCCCGCCGGCGCCACGTTGTCGCGCAGCGGCAATTCGTAGCGCACGAAATCCTGAAACACCGCGGCGACGCGCTCGCGCCAGCCGCCGATGTCCAGCTCCCGCACATCCACGCCATCGACTTCAATGGCGCCCGCTTGCGGGTCGTACAGGCGGCAAAGCAGTTTCGCCAAGGTGGTCTTGCCGGCGCCGTTCTGGCCCACGATGGCCAGCGACGATGCCGCTGGAATGACGAGATCGAAGCCGTCCAGCACGGCGTCGTTCGGCGTTGCCGGATAGGCGAAGCGCACGTTGCGAAACCGAATTTCCCGGGCCGGCAAAGCAGCGGCGGAACGGGAACCGCGCGCCAGCGCGCCCTTGCGCGCCATCGGCTCTTGCAAACGCAACACCGCCGCCGCCGGCGCGGCGGCGCCGTCCAGCGCCCAAGAGAGACCGCCGAAGGCGATGGCGCTCACGCCGAACGCCGCGGTGGCGAAGGTGATCATGCGATCCAGCGGCAACGCGCCGGCGTGCGCGTCCAACGCCATGGCGGCGAACACGGCGGCGTTGGCGAGCGTCACCACCACGACGCTCGCGAGCAGCGGTCGTTCGCGCAAGCGCGTGGCCTGCCAACGCAGGTCGTGCAGATGCCGCCGGTGGCGCCGGAAGCGCTCCACCGTCCAGCCCGCCAGCCCGAACAGCCGCAGCTCCTTGGCGGACGGCGCGTCCACCGCCAAACGGTAGGCGTAGTCCGCGTGGCGCTGGGCTTCGCGCACGACGTCCGTGTTGCGATCCTTCCACACGCCGCTCTCGCGCAGCAGCCAGTGCGTCGCCAGCCACGCGCCGCCGAGCGCGAACGGCGCCCACCACGCGTAGGCGGCCAGCACGGCAGTACACGCGAGGCCGGCCAAGAGCTCCACCAAACCCGTGGCGATGAAGTCCATGGAAATGGAAAGCGGCGGCCCGCTGATGCCGAGGTCGAAATCCCGCGCCATGGTGATGTCGCTGGTGAGCTGCGCATCCTCCAAATGCGCCATGCCGGGCGGCCGCGCGCACGCCACCGCGAGCTGGTCGTAGAGCCACGCGGCGGTGCGGAAGCCGAGATTCGCGCCCACCGCCTGATGCAGCGGCGCCAGCACTTGCAGCAACACGAACACGACGCACACCGAGGCAAGCGGTATGGCGAGGTTTTCCTGCGCCTGCACCGCGCCGACCAAGCGCCCCATGGCGATGGCGAACAACGCCGGCAGCAAGCCGCGGGCCACCAGCAACACCCACCAAAGCGCCGCCAGCCACGCATCGGCGCGCGGCAACACGGTGGCGAATTGCCACTCTTGGCGGGCCCGCAGGCGCTTCAACATGCGCTACATGGATTTCGCGGCGGCTATTGGCGGCGTGGTCAGCCTACGGACGTGGGCTCTCATCCTTGGTCGTCCGTGCGCTGCGCTGCCGCATCGCCGCCGATGGTGGATCTTGCGGCGATGATCCCCTCACACAGTGCGCCGACAAGCCTGTCAAGTCGAATCGGAACACCGCCGTTTCACCATCGTGCCATTCTATGGCGATGCGCAGCGTCTTGGCGGTTCGGAGGCGGTTGTTTAGCCAAACGCTCTCTCGCCGCTTCGGACGAAATAGGAGCGTCTTTCTGCCGCTTGGACTCACGTTCGCGGCCACCGCCTGTTTCTCACCGTCATCGAACTTCAGCAAAGCGCGAGGCAGAGTGTGACGGTCAGCGGCGGTGCGAAGAATGTAGCGATACGGCGCGGCGACGCTCAGGCTCAAGCGCGGACGGCCGCAAGTCGGACCATCAGAGCGGCTGATCAACACCACGCACTGGCCGCACGGAATGACCAGTGCCGCTTCGAGATCACTCCACGGAAAGGACAGCCTGCGTTCGGACTTCACCGGCGGCGTCGTCGCGTACTTGCCCCAGCGTGGATCGGGGTCGCCGAATTCGTCAACGTAGTGGTGGACTGTCCATTCGGCCGCCACGCAAGTGGTCAGCATCGACAAGACGGTGATGATGAGCGGCTTCACGGGTTCTCCTTTTGCGACTGTTCACGCACCCAGAGCAGCTTGCCATCCACCATGCGAGCCTTCAAGACCTTGCCGCGTCGCGTCAAGTCCTCGACAACTCCGCTGGCAGCGCATCTCAGGGAACAGATCCTCTTGGTCGAGGCGTGACTGCTTCCAAACATCGAGCGTCATAGACCACCACGCTCCGGCTTCCTCGTTGGCTTGCAGAACAACGCCTACTAGCTTAGCTTGAGGGCAGTCGCAATGGCTCCTAAACACTTGCCACACTTGCCACCAAATGTCGTACGATAGCTCACTATCGTTGTTGCTCGCTTGGAAAGGAGGTGCCGTGGCGACCGGCGAATACTGGCAGCGGTTCTGCCAGACATTGACAGAACGACGCAGCCTCGTTTGCTTCGAGCCGCCGCTAGGTGATGATAAATGGTACCTGCGGCGCCCTTTGGGAAAGAACATTCGCTTGAGCCCTGTGGCATGCGAGCGCTCGCGATACGTCGGCGTGGAGGTGATTCTCGAAGGCCCTCATGCCAAAAAACGCTTTGCCTCTCTCCAAGAGCAACGCGAGGAGATCAACAGAGAGCTTGGCGAGCCGGTGTGTTGGCGGGGCGGCCCAGCCCAAAAGCAGTGCGACATCAAGCTCCGCTGGGAAGGTTGCGACCCCTCTGACCAGACGCAGTGGGCTGAACAACACAATTGGCTCTACGCGAAGCTGCAGCTATTCCATGCAGTCTTCGCACACCGAATTGAGGGGCTTCCATAGGGCGAGGGGTACTTAGCCCACCATGCGTAGGCAGCCAGCACGGCAGCGCACGCGAGGCCGGCCAAGAACTCCAAGCAAGCAGCATGGCGAGGTTCTCCTGCGCCTGCACCGCGCCGACGAAGCGCCCCATGGTGATGGCGAACAATGCCGGCAGCAAGCCGCGGGCCACCAGCAACACCCACCAAAGCGCTGCCAGCCACGCATCGGCGCGGCAGCACCGTGGCGAATTGCCACTCTTGGCGGGCTCGACGGCGCTTCAAACTGCGCTACGTGGTTTCGCGGCGGCTATTGGCGCGTGGTCAGCCTACGGGACGTGGATTTTCATCCTTGGTCATCCGCGCCCTGCGCTGCCGCATCGTCTCCAATCGTGGGTCTTGCGGCGATGATCCGCATCCACAGTACAATGATGGCAACCATGCAGAGTACGAGCGTAAGACCATGTGCGATCTGATGGCACGCTGGCGTCGTGGAGCCGATTAGGACCACCAACAAATGCAGCATGGGTAGCGTCAGTATCGCACTGATCCCCAAATTGATGACGGTGCGGATCTTGCGGGTCTTATTGATGAGCGCCCGCCACTTGTCGTCCTGCAACTGACTCATCCACAGCGTCGCCACCGACAGGGCGAATGCCAAAGATGCGTAGAGTTGCGTGGGAGGGAGGTCTCCGGCATTCATCGCATGGCTTGCGCGAACTGTTCGTGGAAGCGGTTGATGTGCGTTCGGAAGACAATGTTGCGGCCCAGCCGCGACACGGCACAGTCGAACTTCTCCAGTTCCCGTTCCGTTGCGCCCTCCTCGTGAACGGACAGGCACCCACGCTTGCCGCCATCGGCGATTTTGCAATGCACGTCCCGGGTTGGTCGCGCAGCCGCATAGCGTATGTCCAACCGCGACCTGTCCCGGTATTTCTCCTCTTTCTGCAGGACCGCCATGCGGTTGTTGGCATCTCGGCGGTTGAACAACATGCGAATGACGAGCTTCTCGTTGGCCTCAAGGCGGGACGCAACTCGCTGCGCGATGCTGTCGTCAAAATACAACGACGACGAGGCATCCCCATCGTCCTTTACGAGCAATTCTCTCTCGGCCGCGTCCAACATCTCCAAGAACGTGTTTTTTGCAACTTCCTCGTCATTTTTGATGCGGTCTTTCTGAACCCACAGCAAGTTGCATGTCATCCAAATCATGACAAAGAGCAACAAGCCAACGACCGCCACGATCAAAAGGCCCACGGAGTCCTCCTTTGGTTCTTTGCTTCGCCCAGCTTCTGCTTGGCGTGAGCTTTCCGATTAGGTGCGAACCCGCGGAGCTGCCGTAACGACTGCATAGCAACCTTCCCGCCGCCACTCCGGCGACACTCGTCATCCGCCACTGAATTCCTCGGTCGGCATGCTGCAAGTGTTGTTCGGCGCGAGCACAGCGCACCGGCCGCACAGGTCTTGCCAAGCACGGCATCCAAGTTGGGGCCCCACATTTGGTGATAATATCGCAGCAAATTCGTCTGGTCGCAAGTCAAAGGTGCAATACACACAGCAGTACAACATATGCCACATTGAGAAAGAGCGGCGCTGCACATCTTGTGCCTTTGTGAACGAAGCAGACTCCGAAGGGCTTGATGGGCGCCCCGCTTGCCGGCCTTGAAGTTGGCACCGCGGGCGCGTGGCTGCGCATCTTGGAAGACTTGCTGGAGGGAAGATGACATCGACGAACGCAGTGGTCTTGGGTGGAACGCTCACGCTGTCGGGGCTGTTCGCGGCGCCGGCGTTCGGGGCCGATGCCCAGGACGCCGGCCGCGACGCGTACGAGGGCGTCATCGAGGAGGTCGTCACCATCGGTTCGCGCCGCGCCGCGCGCTCGGCGGCGACCACGCCGGCGCCGGTGGACACCTTGGGCACCAGCGATCTCGCCGACCAGGCCACTTCCGACATCTCCGACATGCTGCGCATCGCGGTGCCGTCGTACAACGTCAACACGCAACCCATCTCGGATGGCGGCACGGTGGTGCGGCCGGCGAATCTGCGGGGCTTGTCGCCGGATCAAACGCTGGTCTTGTTGAACGGCAAGCGCCGTCATCGCGCCGCGGTGATCACGTTCCTCGGCGGCGGCATCGCCGACGGCGCGCACGGCCCGGACGTGGGCGTGTTTCCCACCTTGGGGCTCAAGCAGGTGGAGGTGTTGCGCGACGGTGCCGCCTCGCAGTACGGCTCGGACGCCATCGCCGGCGTCATCAACTTCGTGCTGAAGGACGACCGGCAGGGCGGCACGGTGGAAGTGAAGACCGGCGCCACCTACACCGGCGACGGCGGCAACCACCTGCTGGCAGTCAACTTCGGCTTGCCGCTTGGCGCAACCGGCTTCGTCAACGTGTCGGCGGAACACGGCGAGACGGACGACACGATTCGCTCCGTGCAACGCGCCGACGCCGCCGAGCTGCTCGCGGCGGGTTTCTCGGAAGTGGCGGATCTGCGCGTCAACGGCATCACCACCGACGTCACGCAGATCTGGGGGCAGCCGCGCATCGACGACGCCACCAAGCTCTTCGTCAACGCCGCCTACGACTTCGCGGGCGGCACGACGGCCTACGCGTTCGGCAATCACGCGGCGCGCACCGTGGAAGGGGGCTTCTTCTTCCGCCATCCCACCGGCCGCGACAACCGGCGCATCTACGACGGGCCAAGGGTCAATCCCGCAAACGGCAACGCGGTGGTGGTGGACGCAGACGGCGCCGCCCGCGACGCCATCACCGGCGAAGCGGTGCCGTCGCCGGTGGTGTCCGTGCGCGTCGGCGACCTGTCCGGCGACACGCGCGGCGACTGTCCGGCGGGCATTCCCGTCACCGCCGGCGGTGGTTTGCTCCCGGATCAAACGATGCTGGAGGAAATCCGGCGGGACGCCAACTGCTTCACGTTCTTGGAGTTGTTTCCCGGCGGCTTCGTGCCCCGTTTCGGCGGCGACAGCACGGACCGGTCGCTGGTGGTCGGGCTGCGCGGCGATTTGGACATCGGCGGCGGCCTTGGCTTCGACGTCAGCTACGCCTACGGCTACAACAAAATCGACTACTTCATCAAGAACACCGTGAATCCCAGCTTGGGGCCGAACACCCCCACCGCGTTCCGGCCCGGCGCCTACGAGCAAGTCGACAGCAACGTCAACGTGGATTTCACCTACGAGATTCCGGTAACCGCGTTCGCATCGGATCTGCACGCGGCGGCGGGGTTCGAGTGGCGCCGCGAGCGCTTCGACATCATGGCCGGCGATCTGCCCTCCCGGCAGCGCGGCCCGCTCACGCTGCCCTCGCCGGCGTATCCGCGCGGCCAAGGCTTCGCGTCGAGTTCCAACGGTTTCGGAGGCTTCACCGTGGGTTCGTCCAACACCGAGGACAACACCGCTGCCTACGCCGAGCTCGAAGCCGACCTGACCGCCACGCTAACGGCGCAGGTGGCGATCCGCTGGGAGGACTACAGCACGTTCGGCGGCACCTTCAACTACAAGATCGGCGGCGCCTGGTGGCTGAACGACCGCGTGAGTTTCCGCACCACGTTCTCCACCGGTTTTCGCGCGCCAACGAGCGGGCAGGCGAACGTGACGAACGTGAGCACCGCGTTCGCCGGCGACATCATCAAGGAAGAAGCCACCCTGCCGCTCAGCAGCGCGGCCGGCCAATTCGTGAACAACGAACTCGGCGGCGTGTTCACCCTCGATGCCGAGCAGGCGCGCAACTTCTCCGTCGGCGCGGCGTTCGCCATCGGCGCTGCGGACGTGACCATGGACTTCTTCCACATCCGCGTGGCGGACCGCATCGCCATCTCCGAGCAGCAGGATTTCCGCGGCTTGTTGGTGCGCGCCGGCGCGCACAACGGTCTTGCCCTTGCGGACATGGGCATTGTCCAAGACGCCAACGGCGATGGCGCGGTGAACGCGGACGACGGGATTACCGCGCAGATTCTGAACGCTTTGGACGCCGCCGGCGTCTTGCGCGCCGCGGACTTCGCCGGCGCCGAGGATCTCGCCTCGGTGGCGTTCTTCAGCAACGACTTCGACACCGAAACCCGCGGCCTTGACGTGGTTGTCTCTTGGCCGCTGTATTTCGGCACGGCCGCCAACACGCTGTCGCTCGCGGTCAACTACACGGACACCGAAGTAACGCGCGCAGGCGCGCTCGGCGCCACGCGCTTGCGCCAACTGGAAGAGAACCTGCCGAAGTGGAAGGGCAATCTGAGCTTCCAACACAACCGCGCGCGGGCCAGCCTGCTGGCGCGGGTGAACTTCCACGGCCCCTATGGCGAGGCGCACGCGGACGACGGCTCGCGCTGGATCGAACCGGGCGCGGAAGTCACCTTGGACGTGGAAGGAAGCTACGCGATCAACGAGAGCTGGGAGCTGATTGGCGGCGCGGCCAACGTGTTCGACAACTTCCCGGACGAGCACCGCTACGCCACCGTGGTGGGTTCGCGCTACCCCACCACCGCGCCGTTCGGCTTGAGCGGCGGACAATACTATGTGAAGGCGCGGTTCTTGTGGTAGGGCGTTTGGGCGACGGTGTCCCGACGCGCTGCAACACGCCCATACGCAACCCTAGGCGCGCCCTGCCGGGCGCGTTCGAGTTTGCCTCGCAAACTCTGTGCCTGTCGCAAACTTGACTCGTTTGTGGACAAACGGTTCCACGCAGGTTCCCCCGCTTGGTGATGACCACCCGCTCGCCGCGCCGCTGCGGCAACCAGTTCCGATAGGGACGGCTTGGCCGTGCTGATGGAGCATTCAATGCTGCTGCTCCTGTCGTTCTGGTGGCAGCTTTTGGGCCTTCTCGCCGCCAGTTGGCGACGCGGATGGCGCAACACTGCGGGCCTTGACGCGGTCGCCTGCATCTACTATGACGAATGATTGCCACCAATTTTTCCAAGGCGGTTGTGCCCGGGTGCGTTGTAGCTCCATGTCGTCGAACTCGATGTGTCCATTGAGGTTCTTCCGTTCAATCGCTCCACACCACTCGCAAAAGCGCGCCGGCACTTTGTGATCTGGCAGATCACTTGTCACCGCAATCGGGAAGGGTGACTGTCTCCAATGGTGGCGGTAACGATCAGCCCTTGGTGCGATGCACCAATGTCGATCGGGGTTGTCCGTTCCAGTTTGGCTGCTGTCGGATTAAGTCCTCCGGTTGGCGTCAGTGCTTCCAGCGTCGGGAAGTGATGTTGGGTCTTCTGCACTACCGCGGCCAGCTTCTGGTCGCGCTTCTGTCCACACACGAATCACCCAGCTCGCGCGAATCCATGCTTGTTGATTCCCCGCATGTGTGCCGGCGACACAGGAAGGAGCTGAATCAAGCTTTGAGGTGAGCCTTGCCAGCTCGTCACGAGTACTCTCCTAGAACTCAGCGGAAAGTAGAACTCGGCTTTAAACATAACGACATAAGTAATGCCGCATAATTTGTGGTAGCGTTGCCGGACCTGTCTCTTGACGAGTGTGGCGATGAGAAAGATAGAAATCGCGAATTCGCGGACAGCGGTTCTTGCCATTCAGGAGGAGATTCGCCGCTCCGACGAGTCCAAGTACGACCATCGCCTGCACGGACTCCTGCTTGTGGCGAACGGGCAGAGCTGCCGGCAGGCGGCTTTGCTGCTTGGCGAGGACCCGCGAACGGTGCAGCGCTGGGCGCGAGCGTACGAGCGGGACGGCTTCGATGGGCTGCGCGACGGCGCCCGCGGCGGGCGTCCGCCGAAGCTGGCGGCGGACGTGCTGGCGGCGCTGGACGCGGACCTGCGCGACCGCCCGGACAGTTTCGGGCTGTCCGGCCACCTGTGGGACGGGCCTCTGCTGTCGGAGCACCTGCGGCGAACATGCGAAGTGAGCTTGGGGGTCAGACAGTGCCAGCGGCTGTTCCACCAGTTGGGGTTCAGGTTCCGCAAGCCGCGCCCGCAGGTGGCCGGCGCTGCGGACGCGGAACAGTCCGAGGCCTTTAAAAAAAACTTCGCATGCTGGCCATCCGCGACGACGTTGACCTGTGGAGCGAGGACGAGTGCCACTTCCAGCGCCACGGCAGCCGCTGCCGCATGTGGATCCCGCCCGAGGACAAGGACCCCGTGCTTCGGCACGCCCCCACCCGCGAGTCGGTCGCCTGCTTCGGCGCGGTGGCCCTGCGCACCGGCAAGTTCGCGCACTCCTTCTCGCCGGTGTTCAACGCGGTCGAGTTCGAGAAGTTCCTTCGCCTGCTGCTCCGCCGCCGCTCGCCGGGGCGCAAGATCGTCGTCGTGCTGGACAACGCCCGCCACCACCACGCCAAGCTCCTCAAGCCCTTCCTCCACGAACGCGCCGACATTCTCGAACTGCTGTTCCTTCCGCCCTACAGCCCCCACCTCGCGCCAATCGAACGAGTCTGGAAACTGGCCCGGCGACTCGCCACGCACAACCTCCACTTCAAGGATCTGCAAGCACTGGTCGACGCGGTCTCCTCGCGTCTTGATGCATGGAAACATCCCAACGCCACGCTTCGGCGTTTATGCGGCGTTATTTAAGTCGCTGTGTTTAGGTTCGTGAAGATCGTATGAGCCTAACCGAATCAATCCTTGGTCGGGAACGGTCACCACTGGGGCGGTACAGCGAAGCACAGCCCAAGACATTGAGTAGAACAACCAGCGTTCGAACATGTTGGCGCTCCAATGCTCAGACATCAGGCTGTTCACATCACTGGCTACCTTCGGAACGACGGCCGGCGAGGCCGCTTCCAATTCGTTCCGAACCACATCATCGTGTTCTTCCCACTTTTTCCGAAGTAGTTTGTGCAAAACCGCTTCATTTACCTTCGACACTAGCCGATCCCGGACGGCCGGCGACCTTTGCCACAAAAACATGGCCAAATACACTGCTACGATGCGTTTCGCCACCGGGTCAATCCGCATGTGCTGATCCATGTTGCGCAGCGCGTCAATGGCGGGCTTGGCGGCGTTCTCAATGGTGGTCATCAACCGTTCCACAGGAATGTCAAACGCATCATTGCGGGCCAACGCTCCCTTGATGCCTACCTTCGTGGGCGGGATCTCGCCCGTCTTGTCGTACTGCCAAACCGTCTTGCCGTCGTTGGAAAATCCCCGGAGAATGTGCTGAGGCACCCAATGCAGCGCCATACCTTAATCCACTCGGCTAGTCGGTCGTTTCACGGTTCCAGACCCAACGCCTCCAAGCGCTCCTTCTCCTGCTTCGCCAAGCGGTAGTGGAGGTCTTGCATGGTTCCGGTTCCCTTCGTGGAGTTGCAGGCCGTGCAAAGTAGCTGGAGGTTGTTGAGCTCGTCCGAACCGCCGGCGGCGCGGGGCACGATGTGGTCAAGCGCGAGGTCCTTGTCGCGATGGTGGTTCCCGCACCCCGCGCAGTGTCCCCGCTGCTTGCCGTATAGGTAGTCGATATTCTCCCGAGTCCGGTAGGGCGTGGTGCCGGCCATCGGCTCGTCCCCGTTCAGGTCGGTGCGCTTGGGAGCGCCGTGGACGATCCGGTGGGAGAGAAAAAGGACGAAACAGATGAGTGTGCCTGTGCCGAGCAAGATGAAAGAGCCCAACAAGAACGAAACGATTGCGTCCATAGAAGATCAGTATGCTTCCGCCGAGCGTGGCGAATAAAGCAGAAACAGCGTGGTGACGATGGTTGGCATGGTCAAAAGTCCTCGTCTTCGGCGATCTCCGCCTCGGCGGTGGAGGCGATTGGGGGTTTCAAATCACCGGCCGCGCATCCCAAAGTCGTCGCGTCCGAATCTGAGGGTAGGATGCATAGTCAAGCCGCTGCCCCGCCCAAAGGTTCCTGCGAGGTTAGCTGCAGCAGGCGGATGCGGCGGCTGTCCGCGTGCAACACGCGAAAGTGGAAGTTGTCCACGGTGATGGTCTCGTCGCGTTTGGGCAGATAGCCGAACGCCTTCGACACGACTCCGCCGACGGTGTCGAACTCCTCGTCCGCGAGGTTTGCTTGGAAGCGGGTGTTGAACTCCTCGATGGGCGTGGTCGCCTTCACGGTGCAGGTGTGGTCGTCGAGCTGTTTGATGAAGCTGTCGTCGTCCACATCGTGCTCGTCCTCAATGTCGCCAACGATCTGTTCGAGCACGTCTTCGATGGTCACCACGCCGGCCACGGCGCCGAATTCGTCTATCACCACCGCCATGTGGTTGCGCGTTTCGCGGAACTCCTTCAGCAGGTCGTGCAAGCGCTTGCTCTCCGGCACCAGATTGGTGGGCCGGATGTAGTCCTTGATGTTGAACCCTTCCCAGTCGTCCGCCAACAAGAGCGGCAGCATGTCTTTGGCGTGCAGAATGCCCTTCACGTCGTCGGTGTCGTCGCCCACGGCGGGAAAGCGGGAGTGTTTGGATCCGATGATGGTGGGCAGGAACTCCTGCACGTTGGCGTCGACCGCGACGGTGACCACCTGCGAGCGCGGAATCATCACGTCGCGGGCGCGCATGTCGGCCACGGCCAAAGCGCCGTGGATGATGTTGAGCACATCGCCATCGAAGAGTTGGCGCTCGCTCGCGTCCTTCAGCATTTGCAGAAGTTCCGGGCGATCCGCGGGCTCGGCGGGGAAGAAGTCCGCGATCCACTCGCGCCAGCCCTTCTTGTCGCCGCGCTCGTCCTGTATTTGCAGTTCGTTCAAACCGATACTCCGTAGGGGTTCTCGATGCCCAAACGCGAAAGCACTTGCGCCTCCTTGGCCTCCATGGCGCTGGCCGCGGCTTCCGTGTCGTGGCCGAGGCCCACCAAATGCAGCACGCCGTGTACCACCAAGTGCGCGAAATGGTCTGTGGTCCGCTTGCGTTGGTCGGCGGCCTCGCGCAGCGCCACCGGCGCGCACACGGCTATGTCGCCGAGCAGCCCGTTCTCGCCGGCCGGGAACGCAAGCACGTTGGTGGGGCCGGGGCGGTCGCGAAATCGCTCGTTCAAGGTCGCGCTTTCCTTGCGCCCCACGACGCGCACGCACAGACCGCGGGCGTCGCCTTCCAGCGCCGCGGTCGCCCATGCCGCAATGGTCTCGGCGGGCGGAGCACCGCCTTTGCAGGCGATCTGGACGTCCACCGTCATCCGGCGGACTTCTCCAAACGGCGGGCGGCGCCGGCGTCGGCCCGGGCATAGGCATCCACAACCCGCTTCACCAGCGGATGGCGCACCACGTCCTTGGAACCGAAGTTCGTGAAACTCAAGCCGTCGACGTCCTTCAACACCTGCAGCGCATGCACGAGGCCGGACTGGTGGCCGCTTGGCAGGTCGATCTGCGTGATGTCGCCGGTGACCACCGCCGTGGCGCCGAAACCGATGCGCGTGAGGAACATCTTCATCTGCTCCACGGTGGTGTTCTGGCCTTCGTCGAGGATGATGAAGGCGTTGTTCAACGTGCGCCCGCGCATGAAGGCCAGCGGCGCCACTTCGATGACGTTGCGCTCGATGTGCTTGTTGACGCGCTCCACGCCGAGCATCTCGTAGAGGGCGTCGTACAACGGACGCAGAAACGGGTCGATCTTCTGCGCCAAGTCGCCGGGGAGAAAGCCGAGCTTCTCACCCGCCTCCACCGCGGGCCGCACGAGCAATATGCGGCCCACCAGATTCCGCTCCAAGGCCTCCACGGCGCAGGCCACCGCCAGATAGGTTTTGCCGGTGCCGGCCGGCCCGATGCCGAAGTTGAGATCATTGCCGCGAATCGCCCGCACATAGCGGCGCTGGTTGGCGCCGCGCGGCGTGACGGATTTGCGCCGTGCGGCCACTGCGATCGGCTCCGGCAGCGCGATCTGGCCACTCGTGGCAAGCAGCTCCTCCACGCCCGCCTCCTGCAGAAACAAGTGTACGGTGGAGGCTTCCAGCACCGGGCGCTTGGCCGTCTCCTCGTACAGCCGAGACAACACCGCCCCGCCGGCTTGCACGCGGTGCGCCGGCCCGGAAAGCCGAAACACCCCGCCTCGGCCTTGTACGCGTATGCCCAGCCGCTGTTCCAGCTGGCGGAGGTGCTGATCGAGCGGGCCGCAAAGCGCGGCCAATCGGCGGGAGTCGCGGGGTTCGAGAGTGACGGTCGTGGTGAAGGCCACGACTCGCGACAAGTCGTCTGTCAAGTTGGTCGGGGATGTGGAAGTGGCGAAAGACGACTTGAGCATAGCACACACTGGCGCGCCATCTACTGGCGCACATTCGCCCACTGGCGCCAAGCGGGAGGCCGTGCAGCGCAAGACCGCCGAGGCCAAGGCGGAACGCGAAGCGGCCCGCGCCGACCGGCAGGTGGCACGCGCGACCAAGGAGGCTTCCGCCCGCTCATCCGCCGAGGCTCGCGTTGCGCAGTTGGAGGCCGCCCTGCGGCGTGCGCGGGCTGGCCAGCCATGAGCGGTCGCTGAAGAGATTGTGCCACAATCAGCCCATGCGCTTCTTCAACACCGCCGGGCCGGTTCGCGCCGAGGACCACTACGCCATCCCGCCGCTCAAGCGCGGGAACGTCGCTGAAATCCTGCAGCTGATCCGCGACAAGCAGTACTTCGTGCTGCACGCGCCAAGGCAGACCGGCAAGACATCGGCGCTGATCGCCCTGCGCGACCTCTTGAACAGCGGCGGCGCACCCGAGGGTGCGAGTGCGCCCTCGGGCGCGGGCCGCTTCCGCTGCGTGGACGTGAACGTGGAGGTCGGCCAGGTGGCCCGCGACGACACCGAACGCGGCATCCGGGCGATTCTGGGCAGCCTCGCCGACAGCGCCATGTTGCTGGGCGACGATTTCCCCGCCGGGATCTGGCTTGAGGTTCTGGAAGGCATGGGCCCGGAAAACGCCCTCAAGGGGCTGCTCACCCGCTGGTGCCTTGCCAACCCGACGCCGCTGGTGCTGCTGGTCGACGAGATCGACTCGCTGGTGGGCGACACCCTGCTCTCGGTGCTGCGCCAGCTGCGCGCCGGCTACCAGCAGCGGCCACGGGGCTTCCCGCACAGCGTCGTGCTGTGCGGCGTGAGGGACATCCGCGACTACCGCATCCGCTCCAGCACCGGCGAGGTGGTCGCCGGCGGCAGCCCGTTCAACGTGGCGGCGAAGTCCCTGCGCCTCGGCGACTTCACGCGGAAGGAGACGCGCCGGCTGATGGCGCAGCACATCCTGGAAACCGGACAGCGCTTCACGCCGGCGGCGCGCCGGGCGGTGTGGGAGCACACCCGCGGCCAGCCGTGGCTGGTGAACGCGCTGTGCGCCGGGGCCTGCTTCGACAGCGAGGCCGGGCGCGACCGCTCGCGCGCCATCGATGTGGAGGACGTGAACGCGGCGCGCGAGGAGCTGATCCTCTCCCGGCGCACGCACCTCGACCAGCTGGCGCACAAGCTGGAGGAGGAGCGGGTGCGCCGCGTGGTCGAGCCCATACTCGCCGGCGGCGACGCGACCCACGAAGTGCGGGATCTGGAGTACGTCCGCGACCTGGGATTGATCGACGCCGGCCAGCCGCCGCGCATGGCGAACCCCATCTACGCCGAGGTGGTGCCGCGCGAACTCGGCTACATCCTGCAGAGCAGCCTCGACCAGGACGCCGCCTGGTACGTGGACGCCGCCGGCGTGGTGGACCTGCGCAAGCTGCTGACGGCCTTCGCCAAGTTCTACGGCGAGAACGCGGAGCACTGGCTGCGGCGCTTCAAGGAGTACAGCGAGGCGGCGCCGCAGCTGATCCTGCAGGCCTACCTGCAGCGCATTGTGAACGGCGGCGGGCGCATCGAGCGGGAGTACGGCCTAGGGCGCGGGCGCACGGACATCTTGGTGTTGTGGCCGTGCGAGGCGGGGCAGCCCTACGACCTGTGGCGGCGCTTCGTGATCGAGTGCAAGGTGCTGCGCGACTCGGACCGCCGGAGCTTGGAGGCGACCGTCGAGCGCGGCGTGGAGCAGACCCTCGGCTACATGGGCAGGTGCGGCGCCGAGGAGGGGCATCTGGTGGTGTTCGACCGCCGCGAAGAGCCGGCGGCGCCGCGCCGCGGCGAGGCGCGCGAACGCGGCGTGGCAGTCTGGACGCTGTAGCCGCCCGCCGCCGCGAAGGCACCGCCTCTTGAGGGGGCCTCAGCGCCGGCCCGGCGTGGAGAGGTTGCTCAGGGCGCCCTCCGCGTCCTCCACCAGGCTCATCACCGCGAGCGGGGCGGCCGAGGACACGGCCAGCCGCCACTTGCCCGCGCCGTCGCCGAGGGAACCCTCGAAGCCGGCGCCGCCGGACTCCAACTCCGCCGCCGACAGCCACAGCGCCTCGCCGGCGGGAACCGTCACGCGCACCGAACCGCCGGCCCGTCCGGCGTCGTCCACGCCCTCGATGGTCGCCGCCGCGTCCTCCGCGCCGTCGTTCGCCAGCCGCAGCAGGCTCCGCTGCGTTCGGTTCGAACCCGGATTGAACATCGACACCCGCGCCGCGCCGCCCGAACGCGGCGCCGTCTCCAGGAGCCCGGTGGTGTAGCCGCCGGCGCCCACCGCGCGGGCGTGGACCCGCGCTCCGAACCCGGCGCGCAGATCCAGCCGCCACGAACCCCGCGTCGGCGCTCCCACGCCCTCCGCCAGCGGCCCGCCGCCCTCCTCCAGGTCGCGCGAGTCGAACTCCGCCGCCGCGAACGCCTCCAGCGCCAGCGCCACCGGCCCGGCGCGCACTCCGGCGTCGTCCACCGCCGTCACCAGCACCTCGCCCGCCGCCGCGCCCAGGTTCCACACCCGCGCAACGCCGACGCGCCCGGTCGCCGACGCCGGCGGAAACAGCGGCACCCGCGCCACAACGCCCGGCCCCAGCGCCGCCGCCGGCCCCGACAGGTTCCCCGTGCGGCCGCCGTCCCCAACCGCCAGCGCCTGCGCCGCAAGCGGCCACGGCGCGGTCAGCTCCAAGCGCCAGTTCCCCGCGCCGCGGCCGAGGCCGCGCCCCGAACCCATGCGCCAGCGCTCCAGCTCCGAGGCCGTCACCGTCACGGCCCTGCCCGCCGGCGCGACCAGCCCGGTCGCCAAGCGCCCGACCCCGGCCTCGTCCACGCCCCACGCGTACGCCGTCTCGTCCGCGCCGGTCGGGTTCGACACCCGCAGCGCGCCCGCCGGCGAGCGCTCCCGGCCCGCCGGCAGGAACGCCGCCCGCAGCATTCCGCCAACCCGCGGCAGACCGTCGTGCAGCGCCGACGGCGGGCCGCCGGACGCCCGCAGGAACGTCTGCGCCTCCAGGTCCAGCGTCGACAGAACCTCCAGACGCCAGCCCCCGGCCGTCGGCGCGCCCAGACCGTCCGCAAGCCCCTTCGCCGCGTTGCCGAACTCCAAGTCCTCCGAGTTGAAGTGCGCCGTCCGCCCCGCGCCGATGGAAAGACGCGCCGGGCCGAACCGCTCCCCGGCGTCGTCCACGCCCCACACCAGCGCCTCTCCGGCAACCTCCGAGCGGTTGATCAGGCGCATGAACGAACGCCGGCCGGCGGCGTCCGCGGACGCCGCGAACCACGGCGACGGCAGACCCGCCAGCACCGCCACCCCGCGCTCCCGCAGCGCCGGAACGTGCCGCTGGATCGACGCCTCCGACAGCGGGTTGCCGCGCAGACCCGCCACGTCCCCGGCCGCCAGACCGTCGTTCGCCGCCAGCGGACCCGCGTCCGACACCCGGTTCGAGCCCAGCCGCAACCGCGTCAGCGCATTCAGCCGCCGCAGCGGCGCGACGCCGGACACCGCGTTGCGCTCCAAGTCCAGCCACTTGAGCGCCCGCATCCCGCGCAGCGGCCCCACGTCCTCCACCGCGTTGTCCGCGAGCCACAGGCGCTCCAGACCGGTCAGGCACGACAGCTCCGAGAGGTCCGTAAGCCCCGAAGCCGCGAGCCACAGCCGCTTCAACCCGCGCAGCGAGCACAGCGGCGACAGCCCGGCCAGCGGATTGCCGCTCAGCGACAACTCCTCCAGCGACTCCAGAAACACCACATACGTCAGGTCCGAGACCGCGTTGCCGTCCAGAAACAGCGACCGCAACCCGGCCATCCCCCGCAACGGCGACAGGTCCGACACCCGGTTCCCCGACAGCAGCAGCGTCTCCAAGCGCGTCAGCCCGGACAGCGCCGAGAGGTCCGTCAACGCGTTGTCCAACAGGTCCAAGTGCTCCAGCAGACGCAGCCCCGACAACTCCGAGAGGTCCGCCACCGCGTTGCCGCCCAGCTCCAGCCGCCGCAGGTTCGACGCCGCCGACAGCCCCGCCAGACTCGCCACCCCGGACCACGGCGCGCTCAGACTCGAAAGCGCCAGCAGGTCCGCCTCCGTCAGCGACGACGCCTCCACGCCCAGCGTCCGCGCCACCGCTTCCCGCAGCGCCGCGTCCGCAATCGCCGCCGGCGGCCCCGCGTCCACGTCCCCTTCTGCGACCACCTCCACTTGGAACGTCAGCGCGGCGGTCGCCCCGGCGCCGTCCCGCGCCGTCACCGACACCGTCCACGTCCCCTCCTCCGACGGCGTCCCGCACACCGACCGCGGCAGCCCGCACTGCCCCCGCCCGTCCGCGTCGAACCACAAACCCGGCGGCAGCCCCCGCGCCGAATAGCGCACCGTCCCCTCGCCACCGACCGCCGCCGGAACCTCGAACAGCGCGATGGCGCGGTCGACGGTGAAACTCCTGCCCGACACCCCGGACGCGAAGGAAAGCAGGCCCACGAACTGCTTCGTCGCGTCGAATCCGCGCCACTTCAGCGACGGGTACTGGCTCGAACTGCCGAAGTCCCACGGGTCGTCCGCCTCGTAGTCGCCGTCCAGGTCGATGTTCCAGTTCGCGTAGATGCCGTCGTAGTCGGTGGGCCGCCGCAACTCCGCCGTGGTTCTGGCGCCCTCGGCGGTGGCCACCGTCGTGCCGACGTCGCCGGCGGCGCGGCCCGGTTGGCTGGTGGCGTAGCTGACCGCTTGGCCCGTGGTCCGCGCGTCCCAGTGGCTGTCCACCAGCGCGCCCACCCAAAGCCCGGTGCCCGGTTCGCGTCCCGACAACCCGCCGCCGTTGCCCTCGTCCGACGCCACCGAACCGATCGCGTAGCTGGCGACGACGGCGCCGTTGGCGTGCAGCCCGACCAGCCCGCCGCACGTCGCGTCCCCGGTGGGGTCGTCGCGGCACTCCACGGCCACCGAGGAGTAGCTCGCGACGATACCGGCGCTGTTCCGGTTCGTTGACGAGTGCGTGATGCCGACCAGCCCGCCGCCGCGGTACTCCGCCGTCAACCGGCCCGTGGCGTAGCACCCCGCCAGGCGCCCCTGCAACCGGCCGGCGATCGCGCCCACGTTGTACGGGCCCGCGATGTCGACGTTGGCCAGCCCCACCGACTCGACGCGCCCGGCGGGGCCGACCACGCCGAAGAGCCCGAGCTCGGGCGTCGAGCGCGAGATCCGCAAATGGTCGATGACGTGGCCGTTGCCGCGGAAGGTCGCAGCAAAGGGGCCTCCAAGCCCGATCCCGCTCGAACCGACGGGCGCCCAGCTCGGATACGAACCCAAGTCGTCGGCATCCACGTCGCCATCGCCGTTGGTGTCGAAGTCCAGGTCGGTCGTCAGCTCGAAGCCCCGGCAGGCCACACCCGAGGTCGCCGTCGGGCACACCGCGCCGCCGCGCGGGTTCGGGAACGCCGCCGCGAAGGTGGTCGTCGCCGACGCCGTCGGTGTCCCGTCGCCGTTCACGTCCCAGCGCATCGCGTTCAGCTTCGCCAGGCTGTCGATCTCGATCAGCCCGTCCGCGTCCGCGTCGTGGTCCATCGTGGTGTTGCGCACCGCCACCCGCACGTCCGGACCGGCCGTCACCGCGCCGTAGCCGGTCACGCCGTGCGTCAGCGTCCCCTCGGCGTCCGTCAGGCGCACGTGGTCCGCAACCGCCGTCACGGTCACCGTCTGGGCGGTGTCCCAGTTGGCCGCGTCGAACAGCAGCGTGCTCGTGGCCACCGTCAGCCCGGCCGCGCCCGCCGCGGCGATGGCCACCGTGCTCGTGCCGCTCGCCGGCGGCGCCGACAGGCTCACTTCGTAGGTCGCCGTCCCGCCCTCGTCGATGGCCAGCGACGTCGGCACCAGCACCACGCCGGCGGTCTCGTCGTCGCGCACCAGCACGTCCACGCCGGGGCGCCGGATCGCGGCCAGCGAGGCGTAGTCGCCCGTGCCGGCCAGCTGGTTGTGCGACAGGCCAACGGTCTCGTCGGCGCCGTCGGCGTCCTCGGCGCCCGTCACGGTCACCGTCTGCGCCGTGTCCCAGTTCGCCGCGTCGAAGGAGAGCGTGGACTGGTCGCCAGGCGTCTCCGAGTCCGCGTCCACGGTCGCCTTGAGCGAGTTGGAGACGACCTGCACCGACACTGTCCCCGTCGGCGCGACGTTCAGGCGCACCGTGTACGTCGCCGTCCCGCCCTCCGCCACCGTCAAATTCACCGGCGACACCTTCAGGCCGGCAACGTCGTCGTCCACCGCCGTCACGTTGATGTTGGAGATGGACACGCCGTCGTAGCCCCCTCCGGTCGGCGCGTGGCCAAGCGCGACGATCTCGTTGCCCGTGTTGGCGTCGTCCACGCCCGTCACCGTCACCGTCTGCGGCGCGTCCCAGTTCTGTGCCGTGAACGTCAGCGCGGACGGACTCCTCGTCACGGTGTTCGCCGCGACGCCCACGCCCAAAGGCACGCTCACGGCGCCGCCGACCGGCTCGGTGTCGAGGACCAGCGTGTACTCCGCCGTGCCGTTCTCCTGCACGTTCAGCGCCGTCGTGGACAGCGTCGCGCCCTTTGCGTCGTTGTCCGTCACCGCGAACGACACGTCCGCGTCCTCCACTTCGCCGTAGTCCGCGCCGGAGACGGCGTGGGTCAGCGTCGCGGTCCCGCCCTCGCCATCGTCGTCCTCGGCGGCGCGGACGGTCACCGTCTGCGCCGTGTCCCAGTTCATGGCGTGGAACAGCAGCGTGTCCTGGGCGCCGGCCGCGCCGGAATCCGCGTCCACCGTCACCGCGCCCTCGCTGCTCGAGATCGACACCGTCACCGGCCCCGTCGGCTCGCTGTCCAGCACCGCCGTGTAGGTCGCCGTCATGCCCTCCGTCACGCCGCTCGCCGTCAGCGTCGCCGCGTCCAGCGTCAGCCCTTGGGAGTCGTCGTCGTTCACCGCCACCCGCACCCGCGGGCCGCTCGACACCCCCGGGATGCCCTGCACCGCGTGCGTGATGTGCGCCACGTCGTCCACCGCGTCGTCGTCCCGGCCGGCCGTCACCGTCACCGTCTGCGGCGTGTTCCACGTCGTCGCCGTGAACGTCAGCGCCCCCGTCACCGTCACGTCGCCGTTGCTGCTCGCCGGCGTCACCGTCGCCGTGCTGGGCGGCTGGCCCGTCAGCACGACGGTGTAGGTTCCGACGTTGGCGTTCGTGCTTCCGGGCGCTTCCTCCAGCGTCAGCTCCGTCGCCGACAGCATGACTTGGGCCGCCGGCATCACCGCCACCGTACCCGTGTCTTGGTTGCCGCCGAAGCGGTGCGTCGCCGCCAGCACCCGCACCAGAAGCGTCGCCTGGTCCGTGAAGTCCCCGGTGAAGCGCAGCCGCAGCGACGCCTCCGTGTCGCTGGTCCGGATCGCGGACGCAATGGTCAGGCCGTTGATCATCGGCGCGGTCTCCAGCGCGAAGCCCGATGGCGCGATCCGCGCGTCGAACACGGTGCCCGACAGTTCGACCCGCACCGTCGCGCCGTGCAGGTTGGTCTCCGTCAGCGACGTCGGAACCGTGCCGGCGATGCGCGCGGAGGCCGGCGGCACGGTGACCGCGAACGTCACCGCGTCCCGGTCGCCCGGGCCCTCGTTGCTGTCGCTGTCGTCCACCGTCACCGTCACCGTGGTCGAGGTCGCCGCGGTGGGCGTGCCGCACACCGTGCGCGCGGTCGCGCAGTTCGGCAGGCCCAGCGACAGGCCCTCCGGTAGGCCCGTCGGCGTGTAAACGTAGGCGCCGTTGCCGGCGGTCACCGTGGGCAGCTGGAACGGCTGGATGGCGAAGCCGCCTGGGAACGTCATCGCCGCCAAGGTCGAAGTGGCGAACGCCGGCGCCGTGTCCGGCTGCGCGTCCAGCTGGGGCGCCGCCGCCAAGCCCCGGTACTTGAGTATCGGATGCTGGTTCGAACGCCCGAAGTCCCACGGATCGGCGTCGTCGCCGTCGCCGGTCGCACCGTCGTCATCCACGTCCTGCTCGTCCCAGGTCGCGTAGATGGCCTCGCCGGGATCGCCGACGAGCGTGTCGTAGTCCGTCGGCGCCTGCAGGTCCGCCGTCGGTTTGCCCTCCGGCGGTTGCGGCGGGTCGTCCGCATCGTCCGCGATCTGGCTTAAGCCCGTGTCCCAGTAGCTCGCCGTCACCGTGCTGTTGCCCAAGGCCAAGCCGGCCTTGTTCACGCAGTTCGTCCCGGCCACCCTCCCCGTCGAGTAGCTCGTCGCGATGGAGGAGTTCCCGAGTTCTTCGCCCACTAGGCCGGCGCCCGAACTGCCCGAGCCCGCGCAGGACACGGTCGCGGTCGAGTAGCTCGCCACCACCTCCGAACCGGAGAGCGCGAGGCCCACCAGTCCGCCCACTTTGTTCCTCCCGGACACCAACCCCGAGGCCCAGACCGCCGCAATCCGCCCGCCGCTCGCGCCCGCCAGCGTGCCCAGTTCGCTGTCGCCGCCCTGCACCCGCGCGTTCGGCAGTCCCAGCGCGACGATCTCCGCGTCCACAATGGCCGTGAACAGACCCGAGTAGTCCCGCGCGCGCTTCACGAACAGGTTGTCGATGATCTTCCCGTTGCCGTCGAACTTGGCGCTGAAACTCGTGCTCGCGGTCGGCCGGACTATGGCCCCGAGCGGCGGCGGGGGCGGCGGCTCCGGGCCGATGGGATCCCAGCCCATGCCGGCGTTGTTGTACGCGTCCCCGGCGTCGCCCGTGCCGTTCGTGTGCGTGTACCCGTTGCCGTTGGTGTCGAAGTCCAGGTCGTTGCGGAGCTCGTAGCCCTTGCAGTCGTTGTCGTCCGCGTCGTCCGGCGTCGTCGGACACGCCAGACCCGTGCCGGCGGCGTTGAACACCGCGTTGAAGAACGTGCTGGTGGCGGTGAAGTAGGCCGCCGTCGACGTGGCGCCGGGCTCCGGCGCCACGTCGCCGTCCAAGTCCCAGCGCACCGCGTCCAGCTGCGCCAAGCTCGTTATCTCGATCAGGCCGTCGCCGTCCGCGTCGTAGTCGTTGCGCTGCGCCGCCGGGGGGGGGTACGGACCCGGAGAGGGACTGCGACAAGCCGCCACCTGCGAATCATTCCCTTGACAAAGCAGACATCCATCGCTTTCAGCTCCCTTGCACTCGCCCGCTTCAAGGAACGGACCTACGCTACGCCGACGCCGCCCAACGGACATTCCAGATGGAGACTATGCCACAATCACCTATGCGCTTCTACGCCCTAGGAAATCCCTCGCGGCGATGGACAGCGATGGACAGCGATGGACAAGAAGGCGCTTCTCAACGAACTCAAGATCGACCGCGGCGGCGACGCGCCCCGGGCGCGGCGACCGGTCAAGTGGTTCGCGGCCCTTGCCGTGCTCGCCGGTGCGGGCTTCGTGGGCTGGAGCTTCGGCGTGCCGCTGTTTGCGAGCCCGGCCGTCGAGGTGCGAACGGCCACGGCGCGGGCGACAGCGGCGGCGCCGGCGGGCGACAGCGTGCTGGACGCCACCGGCTACGTTGTGGCGCGCCGCCAAGCCACGGTGAGTTCCAAGACCACCGGCAAAGTGCTCGAAGTGCTCGTGGAAGAAGGCATGACGGTGCGCGAAGGGCAAACGCTGGCGGTGCTGGACGATGCCATACCCCGCGCGCAACTGGCGCTGGCCGAGGCGCAACTCGGCGCGTCCACGGCGTCTTTGGAGGAGATTCGCGTCAACATTCGCCAAGCCGAACTCGATCTGGAGCGCATCGACGACTTGGCGGAACGCAAGTTCGCGAGCCTTGCGGATCGCGACCGCACCCTGCTGGCGCTGGAAGGATTGCGGGCGCGTCTGGCGCGCGCCGAGCGGGACGTGGAGGTCGCCGAGCGCAGCCTTACGGTGCAACGCCGGCTGTTGCAGAACTTCGAGATACGCGCCCCGTTCGGCGGCGTCGTCATCGCCAAGGCGGCCCAGCCGGGCGAAATGATCTCGCCCGTCTCGGCCGGCGGCGGCTTCACGCGCACCGGCATCTGCACCATCGTGGACATGGATTCCTTGGAAGTGGAAGTGGACGTGAACGAGGCGTACATCAACCGCGTGTACCCCGGCCAGCCGGTTACCGTGCGCCTCAACGCCTACGACGAGGACATTCCCGCCGAGGTGATCGCCACCATACCCGCCGCCGACCGCAACAAGGCCACCGTGCGCGTGCGCATCGGTTTTGCCCGCAGGAACGCGCGCGTGTTGCCGGACATGGGTGTGAAAGTGGCGTTTCTCGACGCCAAAGCGAGCGCGGCGAACGTCAACGCGCCAACGCGCAAAGGCGTGCTGGTGCCGGGCGCGGCGGTGTTCGGCAGCGGCGACGGAAAGCATGTGTGGGTGGTTGCCGACGGTGCGGCGCAACGCCGCGATGTGGAGGTGGCCGGCCGCCAAGGCGCCAACGCGCGCATCGTGGACGGGCTCGTCGCCGGCGAGCGCGTGGTGGCCGAGGCCAGCGAGGCGACGCTTGCGGCATTGCGCGATGGGGCCGACATCGTTCCGACGGACCAACCGTAGCGCGGTTGGCGGACCAGCGGTATTGGAGATGAGATTGGAGACGAGGAGGCGCGGTTGGCATCGATCATTGAACTGAACGCCGTGGAGAAGAGCTTCGTCAAAGGCCGCGAAGTGGTGGACGTGCTCGTGGGCATCGACCTGCGCGTTGACGCGGGAGATTTCGTCGCCCTCATGGGGCCGTCCGGCAGCGGCAAGACGACGTTGCTCAACCTCATCGGCGGCATCGACAAGGCCACGGGCGGCGAAGTGGTGGTGGCGGGCCAAGAACTCGGCGCGATGTCGAGCGGCGCGTTGGCGCGCTGGCGCGCCGCGAACATCGGTTTCGTTTTCCAGTTCTACAACCTGCTGCCGGTGCTGACGGCGCTGCGCAACGTGGAGCTGCCGCTCTGTGCTCACGAAGCTCTCGGCTGCGCAACGCCGCAAGAACGCTCTCACGGCGCTGGAAGTGGTTGGTCTTTCGGATCGCGCCAAACACAAACCCGGCGAACTCTCCGGCGGCCAACAGCAGCGCGTGGCGATCGCCCGCGCCATCGTCGCGGACGCGCCCATTCTGGTGTGCGACGAGCCGACCGGCGATTTGGATCGCGAAAACGCCGACGCGATTTTGGACCTGTTGGACATCTTGAGCCGCGACCACGGCAAGACCATCGTCATGGTCACGCATGATCCCAAGGCCGCGAGCCACGCCAAACGCGTGGCCAGCTTGGACAAGGGCCGGCTGGCCACGGAGGCCGCATGAAAATGCGGTGGCCAACATGAGCGCGGTCGGCTTGGTGTGGGCGAATCTGCATCGCCGCCCGGTGCGGACATACCTCACGCTTTTCTCGGTGCTCGTGGCGTTCCTGTTGTTCGCGCTCCTGCGCGCGATGGCGGTGTTGTTTTCCGGCAGCACGGGAATCGCCGCCGCCGATCGCCTGGTGGTCGCGGCGAAATACTCGATCATCGACTCGCTGCCCATCAGTCAACGCTCCGCCATTGAGGTTGTCGACGGCGTGGAAGCCGTGACGCACCAAACCTGGTTCGGCGGCATCTACCAGGATCGGAGCAGCTTCTTTCCCAAGTATCCGGTGGAACCGCGCGCGTACTTCGACATGTACCCGGAGGCGATCATCGCGCCGGAACAGCTGGAAGCCTTCGAGCGAACGCGCACCGGCGCGGTGGCGCCGGCGACGTTTTTGGAACGGTTCGGTTGGCAAATCGGCGACAAGATTCCCATTGAAGCGGACATCTATCCCATGCGCGACGGCAGCCGCTTGTGGGAGTTCGATTTGGTCGGCACCTACACTTTCCGCGACGAAAGTTCTCCGGAATCCGAAGTGTTCCTGTTCCACTACGATTACTTCGAGCAAGCCGCGGCGTTCGGAGGCGGCACGGTGGGTTGGTATTCGGTGCGCATCGCGGATCCGGAGCGCGCTCCGGAAGTGGCCAAAGCCATCGATTCGTTGTTCGAGAACTCCCACAATCCCACCAAGACCGCCACCGAGGACGAGTTCGCGCGCGCCTTCGCCGCGCAAATCGGCGACATCGGCCTGATGGCGAACAGCATCCTCTCGGCGGTGTTTTTCACCATTCTTCTACTCACCGCGGTGGTGATGCACTGGGCGTTCCGCGAGCGCATCGCGGAGTTGGCGGTGCTGAAAACGCTGGGCTTTTCGGACCGCAAAGTGGCGGCGTTGGTGTTGGGCGAATCCGTGCTGCTGTGCGCCTTCGGCGGCGTGCTCGGCATCGGCCTCGCCGCAGTGGCCGCCCAAGGTTTGGGCGCGCTCGCGTTTATGAACCAGATCGGTCTCGGCGGTTTTGGGCTCGACTGGCCCACGGCGGCGCAGGGCCTTGCCATCGCCGTGCTGCTGGGCGCGGTGGTGGGCGTCTGGCCGGCGTGGCTGGCCGGGCGGTTGACCATCGCCGAAGCGCTGCGGAGACGTTGACGTGTTCGGGCAGTTGGTGGAGGTGAGCTTGATGAACCTGCGCAACCTGCCGTCGCGCCTCGGCAGTTCGTCCGTGATCGTGGTGGGGATCGCCGGCGTGGTCGGCGTGCTGTTGTCGATTCTGGCCATGGGCACGGGGTTCGCCGGCACGCTGGATCGAGGCGGAGCGCCGGATCGCGCCATCGTGTTGCGCGGCGGTTCGGACAGCGAGCTGTCGAGCGGCATTGGATTGGAGGAAATGGGCATCGTCGAGAGCGTGCCCGGCGTCGCCTTGGCGAGCCGCGAGCTGTACACGGTGGCGGACGTCCCCAAGCGATCTTCCGGCCTGGACGCGAATCTCATCGTGCGCGGCGTCGGCACCGATGCGTTCGCGATTCGTGAGGAAGTGCAAATAACGCAAGGCCGCCCCTTCACGCCCGGCAAGGGCGAACTCATCGCCGGCCGCGGCGCCGCCGCGGAGTTCGCCGGCATCGACCTCGGCGCCACCGTGAAACTGCGCCAGACCGAGTGGACCGTGGTGGGCATCTTCGAGGCCGGGGGGTCCGCCTACGAATCGGAACTGTGGCTGGATTTGCCGGTGGCGCAATCGGCGTTTCGGCGCGGCAGCAGCGCGAGTTCCATGCGGCTGCGCGTGGACGCGCCGGAGCGCATCGCCGAGATCGCCCGCAGTGTGGAAGAAGACCCGCGCCTCGATCTGGTCGTAGTGGGCGAAAAAGAGTTCTTTCAAGGGCAACGCGGCGGTCTCGCCACCACCATCGAGCGCTTCGGCTACGCCGTGGGCGTGATCATGGCTGTCGGCGCGGTGTTCGCGGCGCTCAACACGATGTACTCCGCGGTGGTCACGCGCACGGTGGAGATCGCCACGTTGCGCGCCTTGGGTTTCGGCAGCCTGCCGGTGGTCGCCTCGGTGATGGCCGAGTCCATGGCGCTCGCAACGGTCGGCGGCTTGTTGGGCGCGGCGGTGGCGTACTTCGGCTTCAACGGCTTCACGGTTTCCACCTTGAGCGACACCTCGTTCTCGCAGATCGCCTTCGACTTCGCGGTAACGCCGAGGCTGCTCGCGCTGGGTCTTGTGTGGGCCTTGGCGCTCGGCGCCATCGGCGGATTGTTCCCAGCCGTGCGCGCGGCGATGTTGCCAATTACCGCGGCGCTGCGGGGGGATTGAGTTTGGAGACGGGTTGCCGAACGTCGCGACATACCGCCGCCGGCAACCCACGCGCAGGAGCGGGTGGCGACGCCCCTTGAGGTCTTAGGCGATCATGGCGGAGGTGACGTCGCCGCCGGCGCGGTCCGGCGCGCTACAGGGCTTGGTGCCTTATTTCGCGCGCAATCCGGTCGCCGCGAATCTGTTGATGACGCTGATGCTGGCCGGCGGGCTCTCCGCCGGGTTGCAGCTCACGGCGCAGGTGTTCCCCACCGTGGATCCCGGCGTCGTCACCGTGCGGGTGCCGTACCCGGGCGCGACCCCCACCGAGGTGGAGGAAGGCATCACCCGGCGCGTGGAAGAGGCGGTGTTCGGCATCGACGGCGTTGATCGCGTGCTGTCCACGGCGACCGAGAACATGGGCACGGTGACCGTCGAGCTCAAGGATTTCGTGGACGACGCCCAAGTGCGCGACGACGTGGAGGCGGCGGTGGAGCGCTTGGTGGACTTCCCGCCGGAAGACGCCGAACAAGCGGAGGTGGAGCGCGCCGAACGGGTGAGCGACGTGATGACGCTGGTGGTGTCTTCCGAGCTGCCCGAAGCGGAACTGGTGCGCGGCGCGGAGGCGCTGGAGGAGGCGCTGTTGACCGTGCCGTCGGTGTCGCTGGTGTCCTTGAACGGCGCCCGCGACCGCGAGATTTCTATCGAGGTGCGCGAAGAGGCGCTGCGCCGCTACGATCTCACCATCGGCCAAGTGGCCGCCGCGGTGCGGCTCTCGTCCCTCAACCTCTCCTCCGGCGAGTTGCGCACCGAGGCGGGCGACCTGCTGCTGCGCACCAACTCCAAGCGCGTGCGCGGCGAGGAGTTCGAGAACATCGTGCTGCGCGCCCGGCCCGACGGCGCCATCCTGCGCCTGCGCGACGTGGCCACCCTGCGCGACGGCTTCGCGGACGTCGATCTCGTCAACGAGTACAACGGCCGGCGGAGCGTCTTCGTGCGGGTGCGGAAGTCCGAGACCGAGGACGTGCTGGACATCGCCGCGGACATCAAGCGCATGTTGGCGGAGTACGAACCCCCGCCCGGCATCGACGTGGCGGTCTGGGACGACCGCACGGAGGTGCTCCAAGACCGCCTGAACCTGCTCATGCGCAACGGCGTGCTCGGCTTCGCCCTGGTGTTCCTGTTCCTCGTGGTGATGCTCGATCTGCGCCTCGCCACCTGGGTGGCGATGGGCGTGCCGATCTCGTTCCTGGGCGCGTTCCTGTTCTTCGACTTCTTCGACGTCAACGTCAACATGGTGTCGCTGTTCGCGCTCATCATCGTGCTCGGCATCGTGGTGGACGACGCCGTGGTGGTGGGCGAGAACATCGTCGCCGAGCAGGAGGCCGGCGGGCGCGGTTCCGCCGCCGCCATCGCCGGCGCGCTGGGCGTGCGGGCGCCGGTCACCATCGGCGTGCTCACCACGATGGCGGCGTTCGCCCCGCTGTTGTTCGTCACCGGCACCTTGGGGCAGATCCTCGGCGTCGTGCCCATCGTCGTGATCGCCGTCTTGGCGATGTCGCTGGTGGAGGTGTTCTGCATTTTGCCGGCGCACCTTGCGCACGGGCGGCCGTGGAGCCGCTGGCCGCTGGACGCTTTCCAGCACCGCGTCAGCCGCGCCGTCATGACCTTCCGCGACGACAAGCTGGTGCCGTTGGTCGCGCTGGCGGTGCGGCGACGACTCTTCACGGTGCTCGGCGGCGTGGCGTTGTTGGCGATCGCGGGCCTGTTGCTAACCACCGGCCAAGTGCGCTTCTTCTTCTTCCCGTCGCTGGAATCCAATCAACTGGACGCGAACTTGGAGTTCCCCGTCGGCACGCCGTTCGACGTCACGCGCGCCGCCGCCGAGCACTTGGTCGCCGCTGCCCACCAGACCAACGAGCAGGTGGGCGGCACGTCGTTTCGCTCCGTCGCCGTCACCATCGGCGGTCGCTCTGGACGCGACGTTGGGCCGGGCGGAGGCCTCCAAGTGACCGCGGCGAGCCACCTCGCCTCCGTGCAGATCGTGCTGAACAGCGAACCGCTGCGCACTCTCGCCGCCGACGAGCTGGAGCGCATCTGGCGCGGCAACACGGGCGAGATCCCCGGCGCGGAGCGGCTCACCTACTCGGCCGAGTTCTTCGGCCCCGGCGACGATCTGGAATACGAGCTGGCGCACCAGGACGACGACGCCCTGCGCCGAGCGGTGGCGGATCTGAAAGAGGAGTACAAGGCGATTCCCTCCCTGTACGAGATTCAGGATTCAGTGAGCCTGGGCAAGCGCCAGTACGACATCGCGCTCACGCCGGCCGGCGAAGCCGCGGGATTGACGCCGGCCGACATCGCCCGCCAGCTGCGCCGCAACTTCTTCGGCGAGGAGGTGCAGCGCATCCAGCGCGGACGCCGCGAGGTCAAGGTGATGGTGCGCTACCCGGACGAGCAACGGCGCAGCCCGCGCGACCTGTTCAACGTGCGCATTCGCTTGGCGGACGGCACCGAAGCGCCGCTGTCCACCGTGGCCAAGGTGACCGAATCGCGCAGCTTCGCCTCCATCGACCGCATCGACGGCCTGCGCATCGTCACGGTCTCGGCCGAGGTGGACGGCAAGCTGGCGACACCCACCGAAATCAACACGCTGGTGCAGACGGAAGTGTTGCCCAAACTGCAAGCCCGCTATCCGGGCCTGCAAACGCGGCAGGCCGGCCTCGGCCGCGAACAGACCGAGGATTTGGCCGCGCTCGGCAGCTTGGCGCTGGTGTCGCTGTTGGTGATTTTCGTGCTGATCGCCTCGCAACTGCGCAGCTACGCGCAACCGTTCGTCATTCTCGCCAGCGTGCCCTGCGGCGCCGCCGGGGCCGTGGTCGGGCACTGGCTGCTCGGCTACGACCTCACGTTCATCTCCATCTTCGGCATGGTGGCCTTGAGCGGCGTGGTGGTGAACGACTCGCTGGTGATGGTGGACCGCTACAACAAGATTCGCGCCGAAACGGGCCTGCCGCCCGACGAGGCCATCGTCGCCGCGGCGCGGCACCGTTTCCGCGCCATCTTCCTCACCACCGCCACCACCGCGCTGGGCCTCACGCCGATGCTGTTCGAGACCAGCACCCAAGCGCAGTTCCTCATCCCGATGGCGGTGAGCCTGGCCACCGGCATCATGTTCGCCAGCGTGGTGATCCTGTTCCTGGTGCCGGCGCTGGTGTCGATTCGGGAAGGCTGGCGCGCGCTGATTCCGGGCTTTGTCGGCTTGGGGCGAGAGGACTCATCGACAACCTTGCGCAAGCGCTTGCCGCGGCAGGCCGAGCGCGGCCGGTAGCCGGCGCCGGTTCCCCTCCGCTGGAAGCGCCGCTTTCGCAACGGACGCCACCACGCCGGCGGTTTGCTGGCATGTTCAATGTCCTGGCTCTGAACGGGGCGTTTCCTGTAGGCACGTTGTACCACGCTTGGTAGCGCTAGGAGCTCATCGAGCGGCGGCTGGCGAAGCGCGGCTAGCGCGGAGTTTGCGTAGCAAACTCGAACGCGCCCGCAGGGTGCGCCTCAAGCGCTTTGGCGTTGGCTGGGAAAGTCGAAGTAGGCGCTCACTATGGCGTTGTGCAACTCCCCCAAACGCAGCTGGCACTGGTCGATGAAGGCGTGCAGCGCCGGCGCTTGGCCCGGTTCGCCGAGGCGGCCCACGTCCGTCGCCTGGATCATGGCGATGGCGGCGTTGCACAGGCGCAGCGGCTGTTGGCGGCGCGGCAGCGCCAGCAGGCTGCGGCGCACCGAACGCAGGCAGCGGAGGTACGAACGGGGCAGGCGCTCGTCCTTGAACAGGAACTCCAAGGCGCGCGGGGCGGTCACCGGGCCGCGCACCGATGCGTTGTAGGACTGCATGGCGTAGGCGGAGCGCAGCACGCTGCGCCATTGCACGTCCGCGAACGGCGCCAAGTCGTGGTGGCTGGCGAACAGATCCGCCGAACGCACGTCGATGATGCGGGTGGTCATGTCCGCCCGCTCCACATGGTTGCCGAGGCGCAGAATCTCCCAATGGGCGTCGTGCAGCATGTTCTGCGACAGGAACCCCTCCAACTGCTGCACGCGGCGGCTGATGCCGTCCAGCGCCTCGCGCCGCCGCGTGCGCGAAGTGGCCGTTGGCAGGTTGGCGCGCGCGAACAGGTGGATCCCGTTGATGTACTCGAAGGTGATGCTGGGAACGCGCTCGCGGATGTTGCGGGCGTTGTCGCGGGCGGCGGCGAGCGAACGGATGATGGCGCCGGGGTTGCGGGCGTCCGAGGTGAGGAACCGGCACACGTTGCGTTCGGACGCCTCGGCGTCCGCTCCGTAGAGTTCCTCGAACAGCGCTTCCGCGCCGGTGATGGCGATGAGCGGATGCCAGCCGAGCGGCACGCGCACCGGCAGGTCCATGAGCAGGTTCGCGTTCACGGCGATGAGACGCGCGGTGGCGTCGCCGCGCTCCAGATAGCGCCCCAGCCAGTAGGTGCGCTCGGCAACGCGCGAAAGCACGCCGCTCACCGCTCGTCCGCCTCCCGGGGCAGCGCCTCGCGTTCCACCACCCAGGTGTCCTTGCTGCCACCGCCTTGGGAGGAGTTCACCACCGTGGATCCCTTGCACAGGGCGACGCGGGTGAGGCCGCCGGTGGTCACGTCGATGCGCTCGCCGGAGAGCACGAAGGGGCGCAAATCCAAATGCCGCGGCTCGATGGCGTTGCCGCCCACCAAGGTGGGCGCGGTGGAGAGCGTGAGCATGGGCTGGGCGACGAAGTTGCGCGGGTTGGCGCGCACGGCGCGGGCGCAGTCGTCGCGCTCCTTGCGGGTTGCGCGGGGGCCGATGACGATGCCGTAGCCGCCGGATTCGTTGGCCGGCTTCACCACCATTTCCCGCAGGTTGGCGAGCACGTGGTCGCGTTGATCCTTCTCCGCGCAGCGGTAGGTGGGCACGTTGCAAGACACATGGCATCTCGCAGGCGTGGCTGTAGAAAACCGAGAAGAACCGCGGCGACCTGTAACCAACTCCTAGGAGCAGCCTCAAGGGGTATGGAGTTGAAGGATCGAGATCGAACGGGCCAGAACACCGAGCCCACGTGTGTGTGCGCCACGGAAAAGCTGGCGACCTACTGCGTGTTCGCGCTGCGGGTGGGGCTGCTGACCACTAGCATGTTAATCGACGCCGAGGGCGTTCCGATCAGATCTCTTGCAGGTCGGACGTTTTGCGCTGCAGGTCGCTGTGCGGCTTTGTCTGGCGTTCAAGCGGAAGCACAGGAGATGCTCAGCGGTGCAGGTTCGACGCCATCCGTAGCCGGTCTCGCCCCTCGCGTCGGTGGGCGGGGGGAACATGCTGATGTGGGACGTGCGTGGTGTCAGCGCCCCATCGGCACGGCGGCCGTCCGTTGCGCGGAATCGCCCGGGCGCGTGGCGGTGCGTTCCCGCTTTCTGATGCGGTCGGCCTCGTCGAGCAGGACTTGCATGCCGTCCGCGAACTCGTGGTCGCCTTCAAGACGGGCGGCGGCAATCTCATCGACGGTGACCTCGCGGGCCTCGTCGCTGGTCGCCGCTCTGCGGATGAGATCGAGGTCGTTCCGGTCGAACTCGCTCGGTGTCCCATTGATCAAGTAGTTTGCTGGCATGTTCAATGTCCTGGCTCTGAACGGGGCGTTTCCTGTGGGCACCCGCCATTATAAGCATGGTGCCGCGGTAGCCGAAGTAAACCCTGTATCCGGGTCCGGTGTCGATGCGCAGCTCGTGCAGCTTGACCTTCTGGGCGGCACGGCCTTTCAGCTTCTTGATGCCGCCCTTCTTCGTCTGCAAGTCGTGGTAGTTTGGGTCGCGCAAGCGCCGGATATTCGCGCCTATGTGTTGGGCGATCTTCGGGCCGAAAGCGTCCAATTGTTCGGTGAAGCTGTCGGCACCGCCGACAACGGCGTAGTCGACATCGTACTTGTCGGGTCTCCACGGTGGCATTGCGGTGAGTCCTCTTGAGATGGGTCTAATACTGGGTTCACCCGTGTGCAGTCTGCCGCATGACTTTCAACCCGCGCCGGGTGGAGGCGTTGAGTTCTTGAAGGCGACATGGGCGTTCGAGCTCGAGTCGAGCGCGGCACCTTGTACCACGCTTGGTAGTGGCGACGATCAAGGCCGCACTTGGCTTGCCGCGCTAGCGGGAGTTTGCGTAGCAAACTCGAACGCGCCCGCAAGGGCGCGCCTCAAGCGCTTTGGTGTTGGCTGGGAAAGTCGAAGTAGGCGCTCGTTATGGCGTTGTGCAACTCCCCCAAACGCAGCTGGCACTGGTCGATGAAGGCGTGCAGCGCCGGCGCTTGGCCCGGTTCGCCGAGGCGGCCCACGTCCGTCGCCTGGATCATGGCGATGGCGGCGTTGCACAGGCGCAGCGGCTGTTGGCGGCGCGGCAGCGCCAGCAGGCTGCGGCGCACCGAACGCAGGCAGCGGAGGTACGAACGGGGCAGGCGCTCGTCCTTGAACAGGAACTCCAAGGCGCGCGGGGCGGTCACCGGGCCGCGCACCGATGCGTTGTAGGACTGCATGGCGTAGGCGGAGCGCAGCACGCTGCGCCATTGCACGTCCGCGAACGGCGCCAAGTCGTGGTGGCTGGCGAACAGATCCGCCGAACGCACGTCGATGATGCGGGTGGTCATGTCCGCCCGCTCCACATGGTTGCCGAGGCGCAGAATCTCCCAATGGGCGTCGTGCAGCATGTTCTGCGACAGGAACCCCTCCAACTGCTGCACGCGGCGGCTGATGCCGTCCAGCGCCTCGCGCCGCCGCGTGCGCGAAGTGGCCGTTGGCAGGTTGGCGCGCGCGAACAGGTGGATCCCGTTGATGTACTCGAAGGTGATGCTGGGAACGCGCTCGCGGATGTTGCGGGCGTTGTCGCGGGCGGCGGCGAGCGAACGGATGATGGCGCCGGGGTTGCGGGCGTCCGAGGTGAGAAACCGGCACACGTTGCGTTCGGACGCCTCGGCGTCCGCTCCGTAGAGTTCCTCGAACAGCGCTTCCGCGCCGGTGATGGCGATGAGCGGATGCCAGCCGAGCGGCACGCGCACCGGCAGGTCCATGAGCAGGTTCGCGTTCACGGCGATGAGGCGCGCGGTGGCGTCGCCGCGCTCCAGATAGCGCCCCAGCCAGTAGGTGCGCTCGGCAACGCGCGAGAGCACGCCGCTCACCGCTCGTCCGCCTCCCGGGGCAGCGCCTCGCGCTCCACCACCCAGGTGTCCTTGCTGCCGCCTTGGGAGGAGTTCACCACCGTGGAGCCTTCTCGCCCAGAAAGTAGTGGATCATGCGTCCAAGCTCGTAACCCGGCTATAGACCGAGACTGAAAGGGAGTTCTCACCATGAAGAAACGCCACCTCACGCAGCACCTGCACGATCAAGGTTGCAGCCAATTTAGGCAGGGGAGACGCCACGAGTGGTGGAGAAACGACCTGACGGGGGAACGTTCCGCAGTTCCTCGCCACAGGGAGATTCCAAACCACCTTGCCGAAAAGATCTGCCGCGACTTGGGCGTCGCGGGGTTCAAGCGGCCCTAAATCGCGACCGCGACCTTTTCATAGGCGGGTTCGCCGCGCGCAAATGCTTCTTGGCGGTTCATCTCGAGCGCCTCGCGCAGAACTTCCGCCAAGGTGTCGAGCAAGGCTTCACGCGTTCGCTCCTGGGCGTTCACGCCGGGCACTTCCGCGATCCAACCGATCCACCAGCCATCCGCTTGGCGCACGATTGCGGTCCAAGGGGACTGAGTCATTGATGTGACCCTCCGTTAGCGAGCTATGGAGCATAGCACGCCGCCGCTCACCGCTCGTCCGCCTCCCGGGGCAGCGCCTCGCGTTCCACCACCCAGGTGTCCTTGCTGCCGCCGCCCTGGGAGGAGTTCACCACCGTGGAGCCCTTGCGCAGGGCGACGCGGGTGAGGCCGCCGGTGGTCACGTCGATGCGCTCGCCGGAGAGCACGAAGGGGCGCAAATCCAGATGCCGCGGCTCGATGGCGTTGCCGCCCACCAGGGTGGGCGCGGTGGAGAGCGTGAGCATGGGCTGGGCGACGAAGTTGCGCGGGTTGGCGCGCACGGCGCGGGCGCAGTCCTCGCGCTCCTTGCGGGTTGCGTGGGGGCCGATGACGATGCCGTAGCCGCCGGATTCGTTGGCCGGCTTCACCACCATTTCCCGCAGGTTGGCGAGCACATGGTCGCGTTGATCCTTCTCCGCGCAGCGGTAGGTGGGCACGTTGTCCAAGATGGGCTCCTCGCCCAGAAAATAGCGGATCATGTCCGGCACAAAGGTGTAGATCACCTTGTCGTCCGCCACCCCGCAGCCGGGCGCGTTGGCGAGGGCGACGTTGCCCGCCTGCCACGCCCGAATCAACCCCGGCACGCCGAGCAGGGAGTCCGGATGAAACGCCTTGGGGTCCAAGAACGCATCGTCGATGCGCCGGTAGATCACGTCCACGCGGGCGAGGCCCTCGATGGTCTTCATGTACACCCGCTCGTCGCGCCCGACGATCAGATCCTGCCCTTCCACCAGATCCGCGGCCATCTCGCGCGCCAGGTAGGCGTGCTCGAAGTAGGCCGAGTTGTGGATGCCCGGCGTCAACACCGCGATGCGCGGCTGCTCCGTCTGTGGCGCGAGGGAACGCAGACAGGCCGCCAAATGGGCCGGATAGTCGTCCACCGGATGGATGCCGTAGTCCGCGAACAGATCGGGGAACACGCGCTTCATCACGGCGCGGTTCTCCAGCATGTAGGAAACGCCGCTCGGCACGCGCAGGTTGTCCTCCAGCACGTAGAACTTGCCGTCTTTGTCGCGCACCAGATCCGAACCGCAGACGTGCGCCCACACCCCGTGCGGCGGGTCGATGCCCATGCAGCGCCGCCGGTACTCGCGGGACTTCAGCACGTAGTCCGGCGGCATCAGGCCGCTGTTCAAGAAGCGCCGGGAGTGGTAGGTGTCGTTGATGAAGGCGTTGAGGGCGCGCACGCGCTGCTTGAGGCCGCGCGCGATCTCGTCCCACTCCTCGCGGCGGATCAGGCGGGGCACGATGTCGAACGGCCACTCGCGGTCGATGTTCGCCTCGCCGTCGTACACGGTGAAGGTGATGCCCATGGTGCGGATGGCGATCTCGGCCGCGGTGCGGCGTTCGCGCAGCTCGTCGGCCGAGAGCCGCGCCAGCGTGTCCAGCAGCCGGCCGGCGCCGGGGCGGGCGCGGCCGGAGGCGGTGACGAGCTCGTCCCAGAACCCCTCGGCGCGGTATTCCCGCCAGTTCACGGGCATGGGCTAAGGCGCGCCCTGCGGGGCGCGTTCGAGTTTGCTCCGCAAACTCCGTGCATGCCGCAAAAAATGACTCATCTGTGCAAGGTCTGCGCCTCTCAAGAGGCTAGGGTGTTCCCTGCGCGGCGGCGTCTCGCGCGCCGCGAATCAGCTCGTGGACGAACGCCAGCTTGGCGCGCGCCGCCGGGGGCAGCGCGAACGGGTAGGCGTCCGGCATTCCCATGCTGCGGTTCAAGTCGTTCAACACCGGGGCGAGGCGCACGAAGCCGCGCAGCAGGTCTTCCACGCCGGCATCGGCGCGCAAGGGGTCCGGCAGCGGCGCTTCCCCGAAGCGCAAGGCCGCGTGCGCGGCGGTTTCCAGCGTGTCCACGATGTGCAGATAATGCGCCCAGCACTCGGCGAAGTCTTCCCACGGATGGCTCGCCTGGTAGGCGACGATGTGTACGCGCGGCCAGTCGGCGGCGGCCCCGTCCCGGTAGTACGCCTCCATGCTCTCCTTGTACGGCGCGCGTTCGTCGCCGAACAAGGCGCGAAACCGCCGGGTGGCCTCGCCTTGGCGCACCAGCCGGTGCCAGTAGTAGTGCCCGGATTCGTGCCGAAAGTGGCCGAGCAAGGTGCGGTACGGCTCGTTCATCGCCTCGCGCATGCGTTCGCGCAGGCACAGGTCCGCTTCCATCAGATTCACCGTGATGCAACCTTCCGCGTGGCCGGTGAGAACCGCATCGGCGGCGGCATCAAGCGGCGCACCGTCCAAACGGGCGTCGGCGAGCACGCGAAAGCCGAGGCCGTCCGCGTGGGCGGCGCGGCTCTTCACCGGCAGCCCAAGCGCCAGCAAACCATACAGCAGCCGACGTTTGGCCTTCTCCACTTCCGCAAACAGCGCCAGCCGACGCGGCGCGGACAGATCCGGCACCACTTCGTTCAACGCGCAGGCGAGGCAAGAGGCACCGTCCGCCGCCAGCCAATTGCAGGTGCCCAAGCGCGCGTGGCTCGCGCAATAGCGGTCGTCCGCCTCCACCGGGCGCACCGTCAGCCGCGCCGCGTCGAACGCCAGGGAACGGTTGCAGTTCAGACAGCGGTCGTTCTCGAAGTAAACCGCGGCGCCGCACGCGCAGCGGAACGCTCGCATGGCGCCAATCTCCTATCTTGCGCCAAAGCGTGCCTTGGCGGGTGCGCTAGGGTGCGCCGTTGTCGATCGCCGCCAGCACTTTCGGCGGCGAGAGCGGCAGGTTCGTCATGCGCACGCCGATGGCGTGGCTGACCGCGTTGCCCACCGCCGCCAGCGGCGCCACGATGGGCGTTTCGCCGCAGCCGCGCACGCCGTAGGGATGGTTGGCGTTCGGCACCTCGACGATTTGCGTGTCGATCATCGGCAGGTCCGACGCCACCGGCACGCGGTAGTCCAGAAAACCGGGGTTCTCCAGCACGCCGTCGCCGTCGTAGACGTACTCCTCGTTCAACGCCCAGCCGATGCCTTGCGCGGCGCCGCCCTGCATCTGGCCTTCCACATAGTCCGGGTGGATGGCGCGGCCGGCGTCCTGAATGGCCGTGAACCGCGTGACTTCGGCGCGTCCGGTTTCCGCGTCCACGCGCACATCCGCCATGTTCACCGAGAACGCCGGGCCGGGCCCTTGCGCGGTGAGCGAGGCGCGCCCGGAGATCGGCCCGCCGGTGCGGGCGGCGTTGCGCGCCAGTTCCGCCAGCGGCAACGGTTGCGCTTCCACGTTCACGCCGGGAGCGGGGCGCGCCTCGCCCTCTTGCCACTCCACTTGGTCCGCCTCCACGCCCCAAGTGGCCGCGGCGCGGCGCTTGAGTTCCGCAACCACATCCTCGCAGGCGCGGATGACGGCGAGGCCGGTGGCGAAGGTGACGCGGCTGCCGCCGGTGGTGGCGCAATAGCCGGTGCTTTCGGTGTCCGCCACGCGCACGCGGATGCGCTCGTAGGGCACGCCGAGGGTCTCCGCCGCCATCAGCGCCATGGACGCGCGGCTGCCGCCGATGTCCGGGCTGCCTTCCACCACGTTGACCATGCCGGACGCCGTAACATGCACTTCGGCGCTCGATTGGTTGCCGCCGTTGAACCAAAACCCCACCGCCACGCCGCGGCCTTCGTTCTCGCCGAGCGGTTTCGCGTAATTGGGATGCGCTTTCGCGGCTTCTAGGCATTCGCGCAGGCCGATGCGCCCGAAGGTGGGGCCGTAAGGCGCGCGGGTGCCTTGCTTGGCGGCGTTCTTGAGGCGGAAGTCGATGGGGTCCATGCCGAGGCGCTCGGCCAGCTCGTCCACCACGGATTCGCCGGCGAACATGGACTGGGGCGCGCCGGGCGCCCGGTACGCGGCCACGCGGGGGCGGTTCACCACCACCTCGTAGCCCTCGATCAGCACATTGTCCACGTCGTAGGGAGCGAAGATGCACATGGAACCCGCGCCGAGCGGGCTGCCGGGATAGGCGCCGGATTCGTACACCAGTTTGGCTTGCATGGCGACGATGCGGCCGTTCTTCTTGCAGCCGATCTTCACCGTGTTCACGGTGCCGGACGCCGGCCCGGTGGCGCGGAACACCTCGTCGCGGCTCATCACCATCTTCACCGGGCGCCCACTCTTCTGCGAGAGTTTCAACGCCAGCGGCTCCAAGTAGATGGTGGTTTTGCCGCCGAAGCCGCCGCCGATCTCGGCCGGGATCACGCGGATGTCGCCCACGTCCATGCCGAGGGCCATCGCCGTCATGCCGCGCACGTCGAAGTGGCCTTGGCTGCTGCACCACACCGTGGCCTGGCCGTCCTCGTTGAAGTTGCCGACGCAAGCGTGCGGCTCGATGTAGCCCTGATGCACCATCGGCGTGACGAAGGTGCGTTCCACCACCTCATCCGCTTTGGCGAAGGCCGCCGCCACGTCGCCCTTGGAGATCACCTGCTTCTTCACCAGATTGGAAGGTTTGACTGGCGTTTCGGTCAACCCTTCCGTGAACAGCTCGTCGTGCAGCAGCGGCGCGTCCGGCGCAAGGGCTTCGAGCGCGTCCGTGACGGGGTCCAGCACTTCGTAGTCCACCACCACGGCGTCCGCTCCGGCTTGCGCGGCGGCGGCGGACGTGGCGGCCACCGCGGCCACCGCATGGCCGTGGTAGAACACCTTGTCGGACGCCAGCAGGTTGTCGTTGAACGCCTTGCGCCGCCAACTGAACCGCGCGCGATCCGGAAAGTCCGCCGCGGTGATCACGGCCAGCACGCCGGGCACCGCTTCGGCGGCGCGGGTGTCGATTGCGCGGATGTGCGCGTGGGCGTGGGGGCTGCGCACCACCTTGCCGTGCAGCATCCCCGGCAAGGCGTGGTCGGCGCCGAAGTTCGCCCGCCCGGTGACCTTCTCCAAACCGTCCGGCCGAACCGGCCGCGTGCCGATGTATTTGAGTGTCGCCGCGGTGCCCATGCGCTTCCTCCCCACCTGCTTCCAAAACAGTCGCCTAGAAAAAGGCGGAACGCAAACTATACCGCGTGTTGGGCGCTGCTTTTTTTGCGGCTTCGATAGCCGCATCGCGGCGCGAAGGCACCGGCAACCGACACCGAACGTGGACCGCCTCCCTGTTCTGCGGCGTGGTAGCCTTGAAGTGATGCGTTGTGCCGTGCGGGACACTTGAATGAAGCCGGTGACGGAGGATCTGATCCGCCAGATGGTTGGCGCCATCGTGGCCGAGGCGCGGCCGGAGCGCGTCATCTTGTTCGGCTCGCGGGCGCGGGGAGACGCCGGCGAGACTTCCGACGTGGACTTCATCGTCGTGGACAGCGCCCCGTTCAACGCGCAGAGAAGCCGCCGGCGGTTTTGCGTTCGCCTCTACGAAGCACTGGCGAAGTTCCATGTGCCCACCGACATCCTGGTCTACTCGCGCCACGAGTTCGACTATTGGAGCGATTCATTGAACCATGTGGTCGGGCGGGCGGTGGCGGAAGGCCGAGTGCTCTATGAGCGACCATAAGTGCGCGCGGGCTTTGCTGGAAGTCGCTGAGCAGGACATCCGCGCCTTGCGCGCCCTCCTTGCGGCCGCGGATGTTGGCGACGGCGTGTTCGGCTTCCATGTGCAACAAGCCGCCGAGAAGTCGCTCAAGGCGTGGCTGGCCCTCTTGGGGGTGCGGTTCCCGCTCACACACGACCTGGGCGCGTTGATGGAACTGCTACAGGAGACGGTGGACGCAACCGTCTTCCTGCCGCTGCGCGTCTACACGCCCTTTGGCGCGCTGTTTCGCCATCACGAGGTGGCCGCGGACATGCCAATAGATCGGCGGACGGCGTTGCGGCAGGTCGAGGCGCTATGGCGGCGCGTCGGGCAAGAGTTGGAACGGATTGCGCCGCAAGAGAAATAGACGAAGGCGGCCCCCGCGTCGCGCCGTTCCCGTGCCAGAGGCGGCATCGCCGCAAGCAGCGAACCCCGAGCGCCGCCAGACCCGTTGGCTGGCGCTCGGCGTTCTGGCGCTCTTGGCAATGGCGCTCGCGAGCTATCTGCCGGCGATGCTGTGGGGCGGGTTCGTTTGGGACGACGTCAACCACATTCCGGGCGAACCGGCGTTGCGCGATCTGGCCGGCTTGCAGCGCATCTGGTTTGCGCCGACCGAGGTGCGGGAACCGCATTATCGGCCGCTCACCTACACCACCTTCTGGTTGGAGCACAAACTGTGGGGGTTCGCGCCCCAGGGCTTTCACGTCGTCAACGTGCTGTTGCACGCCGCCAACGCGGTGTTGCTGTGGCGGATCTTATTTGCGTTGGCGGTGCCCGGCGCGTGGTTCGTCGCCGCGGTGTTCGCGGTGCATCCGCTGCATGTGGAATCGGTGGCGTGGACCATCGAGCGCAAGGACGTGCTCTCCGGGTTGTTCTACCTCGCCTGCGCGCTGGTGTGGCTGCGTTTCCTGGCGGCTGCGGAAACCGGCGCGGCGCAATCGGTTCGCGCAAACAAATGGCGCTACGGCTTGGCGCTGGCGTTGCTGGCGGCCGGCATGTTGGCGAAGAACATGGTGGTCACCCTGCCGGCGGCGCTTTTGGTGTTGCACTGGTGGCGCAGCGGCCGCGTCGCCTTCACGGACGTGGCGCGGCTCGCGCCGTTCTTCGTGGTGGCGCTTGCGCTCGTGGCGGTGGACCTGCTGCTTGTCACCACCAAGACGCCCGCTTCGTTCGACTACTCCTTCGTCGAGCGGCTCTTGATCGCCGCCCGCGCCCTCTGGTTCTACGTTGGCAAGTTGGCGTGGCCGGCCGATTTGGCCGTCATCTATTCGCATTGGGACGTGCAAGTTGACAACCCGGCGGCGTGGGCGGCGCTCGCCTTGGCGCTGGCGCTGGCGGCGGCCCTGTGGTTCCTGCGCGGTCGCCTTGGCCGCGGTCCGCTCGCCGGCGCGCTCTTCTTCGTGGTGACGCTGTCGCCCACCCTCGGCTTCATCGACCACACCTACCTGCTGTTTTCGTTCGTGGCGGATCGCTATCAATATCTGGCCGGCATCGGCGTGCTGGCGGTGGCGATCGGCGCCGTCGCCGCCGGCGCGCAAGCGCTGCCCGTCGCATGGCGCCGGGTCGCGGCGGGCGGCGGTGTGGCGGTGCTGGTGCTGCTCGCCGCGCTCACGTGGCGGCAATCGGCCATCTACCGCGACGAGGTGACGTTCTTCCAGCACATCGTCGAGCGCAATCCGGACGCCGTCGGGGCGCATCTGAACCTCGCCAAGGCGCTGATCGCGGAGAACCGCTTGGAGGAAGCGGAGGCGGCGGCGCGCATCGCTGTGGCGCAACGGCCGGATTCCCACGACGCGCTCGTCAACCTGGCCGTGGCGCTCGGTCAGCTTGAACGCTTCGACGAGGCCGAGCGCCACCTGCGGCGGGCGGTGGCGATCGCGCCCGCGCAGGAAGCCGCCAAGCCGCTGGAGAACCTCGCCGTGCTGCTGTCGCGCCGCAACGCGCTGGACGAGGCCGAGGCGCTGCTGCGCCAAGCGCTGGAAAGTGCGCCGGACGACATCAGCATCTTGCGCAACCTTGCCAAACTGCTGCAAGCCAAGCGGCAGCCGGAGGCCGCCTTGGAACTGTACGACCGCTTGATGGAAGAGGGCGCGGGGGACATTGCCACGCACAGCGCGCGAGGCAACTTGCTGTTCGGGCTTGAACGCCACGACGAGGCGCTTACCGCTTGGCGGCGCGCGCTGGCGCAAGCGCCGGAACCGGGCGCGGCGTTCTCGCTGCACACGTCGATGGGCCGTGCCGAATGGGCGAAGACCGGCTCGGCGGGCGCGGCGGCGCGGCATTACGAGCGGGCGCTTGCCATCAAACCACGCGACGCCACGGCGCTTGGCAACCTGGCCTCGCTGCGGATCGCGCAGCAGCGCCACCAGGACGCGCTGGCGCTTTTCCAACGCGCCCTCGAACAAGCCCCCGATGCGGCCGGACTGCACGCCGGCCGCGGCTACGCCCTGTACGCGGTCGGCCAAGCCGACGCCGCGATTGCGAGCTTGGAACGGGCGTTGGCGCTGGATCCCGGACTGGAGGAAGCCCGCTCGCACCTCGCCTTGGCGCGCCGAAGCCAGGGCGGGGGGTGATCCGGGCGGCGGCTTGCGCGTCCCTTCATCGTGTTAGAGACGCATCCTCAATGATGCCCGCGGCGAGGCGAACGAACCGCTCCCGCTGCGCGCCATCGAGCTTCTTCTCCACGGTGATGTGATGCACCCGGCGCCCGTCGTAGCCGGCCACGGTGGTTGTCCAAACGCCGTTCTCGAACAGCGACCACGAAACGGTGGCCGGATGCCCGGCGATGGTGAGGTTCGGATCACGGGGAAAGAACGCATCCGCCTCGGTCTCTTCGACGAGTAGAACGGCGTTGTCGAAAGCGGACCGGGGGTAGAGCCGCACAACACCTCCCGCTTCGGCAAGAACATGGGCTTTTGCCCCGGGCGCTTTCAGCTCGTCCGGCACCGGCGCCATGAATTCGCCGCCCATGTGCTCGTCGAACTGCGCCTGTGTTGGAGTGTTGCCGGGAACCCCGTCCTCGCGCGCGCTCCGCTTGGTCTGCTCGATCGTCGCCAGCAGGGCGGTGCCGCGCGGCGCGCCCGGCGCGTCGCGGTAGCCCTGCTGGCGCCACCGCTCGGTGGCCTTGGCGTACGGGGAGTCCACCGGCGGCGGCGCCGGTTTGCGCATTCGCGCGAGAAACCTCGTCGCGGCCTTGCGTTCGCGTTTCGTCATGGTGGGCATGGCGTCCGTCAATGCCCAATGGTCGTCAAGGAGATCCCGGAAGGGCGCAAGCGCGTCGCGGGATCCGCGATCCAGTTTGGCGAGGACTTCGTCCGTCGGTAGACGCTCGAGCGGCGCCGATCCGGCGTGGCGGGCATCGCCGGGCAGCTGGAAGCCGCTTGCCAGCTGTTCGCGCATCGTTGGCGGCAGCTCGTCGATCGACCGCTCCACGGCGTCGCGGAGTTTCTCGCGATCGCCCGGATGATCGTTCAGCGCCCGCAGAACCTCTGGCGTGGCGATGATCTCGGCCCCGGGCCCGAACGCGCCGCGCATTGCCGCGCGGACGCCCGGGTCGGCGAGCACGGCCGCCGACGGTTCGTAGGATTCGAGGGGAACAGCCTCGGTGATGCCGTGCCTCACCATGGCGTCTTGGAATGCCGGATCGAAAAACCGCTCCACCGGAATCCGCTCCCCGGCGCGCAGGCCAAGCGCCTCGCGCACGACCGCCGGCAGCGCGTCCGCGGGAACGTGTGTGACGCCGGCCTCCCGCATCTCGCGGAGGTGGGCGTCCAGCGCGGCGTCCCGAACCGCGTCCGCCACCGCTGCGTCGTGCTCGCCGCCGGCGCGAATGGCATCGTCGCCCGCCAGCTTTCCCCCGAAGAGCAGCGCCGAACCGATTGCCCGCCGAGGTGGGCCGGACGAGTTCTTTTGGAAGGGCCCCGACGTACCGCAGAGCATCCGCATGGAGGCAACAGTTGACCTCCCGCCGATAGGGGCGCTGCATCATGTTTGCGATGTGGCCAACCTTGGTGGAAGCATCAAGGTGGTCTTTGAACGCGTGGAACCTCTCGATGAGCTTCGCCAAGATAACAACGGCACGGTCTGTGGAGTGTCTTCCGAGAACGACATGCCAGAAGCGTCGATGCTCCATTCCGCTACCCGGCAAACGGACCTTTGGTATCTGAAGGAGCAGTACGAGGCCATTCGCCTCTACAGAAACTGGACGTTCGGTCCGGATGCTTCCCTTCGCGCTCCATGTGGTGCACATGGGCGTAGCGATTTCTTGGACGAGGGCGGCGGGAACCTAGCCTTGGTGTTGTCGCAGTTCCTTGGCGACCACAAGCGGGCGGTGCTCGACGCGCTCCGCTCTCTCTACGATGGGATTGTGGACTTTCGGTGCCCGGTGACGGGCGGCACCGTGGGGCTCTTCCTCGAGGAGAAGGGCAACCGGGCCATTCCAGCCACCCTGCTTTCGGACGGAGCGCTGCGCTACCTGTGTCTGCTGGCCGTGTTGCTGCATCCGAAGCCGCCACCGTTGATTTGCATCGAGGGGCCGGAGTTGGGGCTGCACCCGGATTTGCTGCCTACGTTGACCGACTTAATGCGCGATGCGTCCCAACGCAGCCAACTCGTCGTCACCACCCATTCGGACGTCATCGTCGACGCGTTGACCGACCAGCCGGAGAGCGTGGTGATTTGCGAAAAGCACGACGGCGAGACCGAAATGCGCCGCTTGGACAAGGCTGATCTCTCGATTTGGCTGAAGGACTACAGCCTCGGCGACTTGTGGACGGACGGGGAGCTTGGCGGCAACAGATGGTGACGGCGACACTCCACATAGAGCGGCTGGCGGCACTCTGAGGCGGTCAAACCATGCACGACCACGGTTACTTCTCCAACCTGATCTGGCAGATCGCCGATCTGCTGCGCGGCCCATACCGCCCGCCGCAGTACGAGCGGGTGATGCTGCCGATGACGGTGCTGCGCCGCTTCGACTGCGTGCTGGCGCCCACGAAGGCGAAGGTGCTGGCCGAGTATGAGCGGCGCAAAGAGAGATTGGAGGGGCCGGCATTGGACAAGATGCTGAACCGCGTCTCCGACCAACGCTTCCACAACCGTTCCCCACTGGATTTCGACAAACTGCAAGGCGACCCGGACAACGTCGCCCAGCACTTGACCAGCTACATCAACGGCTTCTCCGCCGAAGTGCGCCGCATCTTCGTGGACTACTTCGACTTCGGAACGGAGATCGTGAAGATGCAGGAGGCGAACATCCTCTACCTCGTCGTCTCCAAGTTCCGCGACGTGGACCTGCACCCGGACCAGGTGCCGAACGAACAGATGGGTCTCATCTTCGAGAACCTGATCCGCCGCTTCAACGAACTGGCCAACGAGACCGCCGGCGACCACTTCACGCCCCGCGAAGTCATCCGCCTGATGGTGAGCCTGCTCTTCATCCACGACGACGACCTGCTGGCCACCCCCGGCGTGGTGCGCACTCTGCTGGACCCTGCCTGCGGCACCGGCGGAATGTTGGCCGAAGCGCAGAACTACCTGCGCGACCACAACGCCGAAGCCCAGTTGTACGCCTACGGGCAGGACTACAACAACCGCGCCTACGCCATCGCCGCCTCGGACATGCTGCTCAAGCAGGTGGACCACAACGGCGGCGGCGACAACGTGCGCTTCGGCGACAGCTTGACGAAGGATCGGTTCGACAGCGAGACTTTCGACTACTTCATCACCAACCCGCCCTTCGGCGTCGATTGGCGAAAGCAGCAAGACGAGATCAAGCGGGAGCATCAGTCGAAGGGCTACGCCGGCCGCTTCGGTGCCGGACTGCCGCGGGTGAACGACGGCGCACTGCTGTTCCTGCTGCACATGATCGACAAGTTCGAACCGGTGCGGCCAGAGGAACACAAGCATGGTTCCCGCCTCGCCATCGTCTTCTCCGGCTCGCCGCTGTTCACTGGCGGCGCAGGTTCCGGCGAGAGCAACATCCGCCGCTGGATCATCGAAAACGACTGGCTGGAAGCCATCGTCGCCCTGCCGGAGCAGATGTTCTACAACACCGGCATCGGCACCTACATCTGGATCGTCGCCAACAACAAGGAGCGGCGACGCAAGGGCAAGATCCAACTCTTGGACGCCCGCGACCTCTGGACACCCGGCGGCAGCGCCGACAGCAAGCGCAGCCTCGGCGACAAACGCCGTCACTTGGCGGACAAACAGATCGAACAGATCGTGCGCCTCTACGGCCGGTTCCGAAACGGCGAGCGTTCCAAGATTTTCAAGAACGAGGATTTCGGCTTCACCCGCGTGACGGTGGATCGCCCGCTGCGGTTGCGCTACCAGATGACGGCGGACCGGAAGAGAGCGTTCCTCCTTGACCACCCCGAGCTGGAGGATGACGTTCGCGCCATACAGCGTGCGCTGGGCAGCAAACCAGCCACGGACTGGAACGCCGTTTGGGAGCGCATTGCCGACCTGCTGCACAAGCGAAAGGCCGCGTGGACGAAGGTGCAGAGTGCGGCCTTCCGTGCGACGTGTACCGAGCGTGACCCGGAGGCCGAGCCCGTTGTTGCACAGGCACCCGCCTTGGAACCCGACCCGCAGTTGCGCGACTTCGAGAACGTGCCGTTGCTCGACGACGTTGACGCTTACTTCGAGCGCGAAGTACGCCCCTATGTGCCGGACGCATGGATGGACCGCAGCAAAGACAAGGTTGGGTACGAGATCAACTTCAACCGACACTTTTTCGAGTTTGCGCAGCCGCGGGCGTTGGCAGACATCGATACCGACCTGAGCGAAGCGGAGCGCATGACCGTGCGACTGTTGAAGGAGAGACGCCGTGCCGTCGCACAAGCAAGTCAATGCCCAAGCGCACGCTTCCCCTTGGTACCCTTGAAGCGATCGGTGGCGTTGCGGAGCGAACGGATTGATGACAGGCCGGACCTTCCCTACATTGGTCTTGCGGACATCGAGTCGCACACAGGAAAGCTCGTTGTCGATCTCGCTGACATCGAGAGCGGCCTAGCAAGTCAGTCGACTGGCAACTTCTTTGACGTCGGCGACGTTCTATTCGGAAAGCTGCGACCATATTTGGCGAAGGCTTGGATTGCGGAGTTTTCCGGGCAGTGTACGACGGAAGCGCTGGTTCTGACTCCAGTGTCCATTGAGCCGAGGTTTCTAAAGTACACACTACTGTCTTCTTCTTTTCTGGACGAAGTGACAGCGTCGACGTTCGGGTCCAAGATGCCTCGGGCGGAGTGGCCGTCCATAGGCGGCATTCGCGTCCATACGCCAGACTGGCCAACACAGTGCGCCTTGGCCGACTACCTCGACAGCGAGATTGCATCGATAAGCACCGTTGAGGATCGCGCGAGGAGGACAAACGTGCTCTTGGCGGAGCGCCGCTCCGCTCTGATCTCCAACGTGTTGATGGGACAGATGGCTGCGGTAACGGGCGCTTCTGGGGTACCCAAGTGACATCCCCACGAATCAATGTCAAACCCGAAACCCTCCGCTGGGCCTGCGAGCGCTCGCGTCTCGACCCCGCCATCCTCGCCAAGCGGTTTCCACAGCTTCCCGCTTGGGAGAGCGGCGAGAAGCGGCCAACATTGAAGCAGCTCGAAGCCTTTTGCCGAACGACGCACGCCGCTGTCGGCCACTTCTTCGGCGGCGACCCGCCGGACGAGCCGGTGCCCATTCCCGATTTCCGCACCATTGCCAACACGCCCGTCGGCAAGCCGAGCGGCGACCTGCTGGATATCGTGTATCTGTGCCAGAACCGGCAGTATTGGTACGAGGAGTATGCGCGGATGGAGGGCGAACCGCCGTTGCCGTTCGTTGGCTCGGCGGCCTTGACCGATCCCGTGGAGCGGGTGGCGGCAGACCTCCGGCACACGCTTGGCTTCGACCTCGAGGAACGGCGGCAATTGGGCACTTGGACGGAGGCCCTGCGCCGCTTCATCGCACAGGCGGACGACGCTGGCATTCTGGTGATGGTGAGCGGCGTGGTCGGCAGCAACACGCGACGCAAACTGGACCCAGCCGAGTTCCGTGGTTTCGCACTGGCCGATCCGTTGGCGCCCGTCGTCTTCGTGAACGCCGCAGACACCAAGGCGGCGCAGATGTTCACGCTGGCGCACGAGCTCGCGCACGTTTGGCTTGGCGAATCGGCGCTCTCGGACAGCGAGGCGCGCCAAGCGCCGGGGCATCGGGTTGAGCGATGGTGCAATGAGGTGGCGGCGGAGCTGCTGGTACCGATGACGGTCTTGCGTGAAGAAGGGCAGCCCGTCGCGGAACTGCGGAATGAGTTGGATAGGCTGGCTAGGCGCTTCAAGGTCAGTACGCTGGTCGTTTTGCGACGGATGCACGATGCGGGCTGGCTGCCCTGTGGCGAGTACTCGACGGCTTACGACAGCGAGTTGAAGCGATTGGACGGCAGGTCCGGGGCCGGCGGCCGCTTGGACTTCTACTTCACCGCTGGCGCTAGGACGAGCAGGCGCTTTGCTAGGGCGATCATCGTTGAGGTGCTTCAAGGGAAATCCGCCTATACGGAGGCGTCTTATCTGTTGAGCATCAAAAGGAAGGAGTCCTTTCGAAGGCTAGGGTGTACCCTTGGTGTAGACATGAGCAGCCTTCCTGCTTGAGACAAGGGTAATGGCTCCCACCACCGAAGCCGCCTTCGAGTCCGTCATCGAGGCGCACCTGCTCGCCAACGGCTATGTGGCGATTGGCAGCGACGGCTTCGACCGGGACCGCGCCATCTTTCCCCAAACCGTGCTTGGCTTCATCCGCGAGACGCAGCCGGCGGAGTGGGCCAAGCTCGAAGCGCAGCTTGGCGCACGGACCGGCGAGCAAGTGTTGGCCGATCTGTGCCGGCGGATGGACGATCAGGGCGCTTTGGCGACCTTGCGCCATGGCTTCAAGTGCTATGGCCGCACGCTGCGCATCGCCTACTTCAAGGCGGCGCACGAGCTGAACCCGGAGCTAGAGGCGCGTTACGCGGCGAACGTCGTTGGCGTCACCCGGCAGCTGCGCTTCTCGCCCCGTTCGGAACAGTCCTTGGACGTGGTGCTCAGCGTCAACGGCGTGCCGGTCGCCACCTTGGAGTTGAAGAATCCGCTCACAGGGCAAACCGTCGAGGACGCCCGCCGCCAGTACCAGCAAGACCGAGATCAGAGAGAGCCCATCTTCGTCTTCAAGCGGCGCACGTTGGTTCATTTCGCCGTCGATACGGAATCCGTGTTGATGACGACGCGGCTGGCCGGGTCATCCACCCGCTTCCTGCCCTTCGACAAGGGTTCCGATGGCGGCGCCGGAAACCCCACCGATCCCCACGGGCGCAGCTACCGCACGGCCTATCTGTGGGAAGAGGTTCTGGAGCGCGGCAGTCTGTTGGATTTGCTGGCGCGTTTCCTGCACCTGCAAGGTGAAGACAAGCGCGATGAGCAGGGGCGCAAAGCCAAAGCGGAGAGCTTGATCTTTCCGCGCTACCACCAGCTGCAAGCGGTGCGTCAGTTGGTGGACATGGCCAGAAACGAAGGCGTGGGGCACAACGCCTTGGTCGAACACTCGGCGGGCAGCGGCAAGAGCAACACCATCGCTTGGCTGGCCCATCGTCTGGCTTCGCTGCACGATGCCGAGAGCGCTCGCGTCTTCGACAGCGTGATCGTGGTGACGGACCGCATCGTGCTCGACCAGCAGTTGCAGGACACCATCTACCAGTTCGAGCACAAGCACGGCGTGGTGCGCAAGGTGGACGAGAGCTCGCGGCAACTGGCCGAGGCGTTGGAGAGCCGCGTTCCCATCGTCATCACCACGTTGCAGAAGTTCCCGTTCGTTTCCCGCCAACTGCTCAAGATGGCCGAGGAGCGCGGCGAAGAGAGCACCGGCGCGCTGCCAACGCGCCGCTGCGCGGTCATCATCGACGAGGCGCATAGCTCCCAAGGCGGCGAGACGGCCACGGCGATGAAGGAAGTGCTCGCCGGCGAGGAACTGCGGGAGCAAGCAAGACGGCAGGCCGCGGAAGAGGGCTTGGCCGGTGAAGACATGGAGGCGCTGTTCCTCAGCATGGCGAAACGTGGGCGGCAAGCGAACCTGAGCTTCTTCGCCTTCACCGCCACGCCCAAGCACAAGACGCTCAAGGTCTTTGGGCGCGATGGCGAAGCCACCCATCGCTACACCATGCGCCAAGCCATCGAGGAAGGCTTCATCCTGGACGTGCTGCGCAACTACGTCTCCTACAGCCGCTACTACAAGCTCCTCAAGGCGCACAACGACGATCCCAACGTGGAACGCAAGAAGGCCGCCAGCGCCTTGGCGCGTTTCGTGCAACTGCATCCGCACAACATCGCCCAGAAGACGGAAGTGATGGTGGAACACTTCCAAGCGTTTACGCGGCACAAGATTCGCGGGCGGGCGAAGGCGATGGTGGTCACCGGCTCGCGTTTGGAGGCGGTGCGCTACAAACAGAGTTTCGACCGCTACATTCAGAAGAAGGGTTACGCCATCAAATCCCTCGTGGCGTTCTCCGGCACTGTGGAAGACGACCAAGCCCCGGGCGTCTCCTACACCGAAGTGGAGATGAACCAGGGCATTCGGGAGACGGAACTGCCGGAGCGCTTCGCCGCCGGGGAATACCAAGTGCTGTTGGTGGCGGAGAAATACCAAACCGGCTTCGACCAGCCCTTGCTGCACACGCTCTACGTGGACAAGCGCTTGGCCGGCATCCAAGCCGTGCAGACCCTCTCACGCTTGAACCGCACCCACCCGCACAAGGAGGACACCTTCGTGCTGGACTTCGTGAACGACCGCGACGAAGTCAGGGAAGCGTTCAAGACCTACTACGAAGGCGCGGAGCTGGGCGAGGAAGTGGAACCGGCGCGCATGTACGCCATCAAGGAGGAGCTGGACGCTTCCGGCGTCTATCTGGCCGAAGAGGTTGAACGGTTCTGCGCCATCTACTTCAAGCCGCGGCAGCGGCAGAGCAGGCAAGATCACCAAGCGATGAACGCGGCGCTGGATCCGGCCGTGTCGCGCTTCGCCAACCTGCACAAGGAGCAGGAAGAGAAAGCCGAACTCTGGCGCGGCAAGGTGCAGGCGTTCCGCAATCTGTACGGCTTCCTCAGCCAAGTGGTTCCCTATCAGGATTCCGACCTTGAGCGGCTGTACATCTTTCTGCGCCATCTGTCGGCCAAGCTGCCCCGCCGCCGTTCCGGCCCGGCGTACCACTTCGACGACGACGTGCGCCTTGAGTACTACCGCCTGCAGAAGATCAGCGAAGGTGCCATCGCGCTTTCCGATGGCGACGCGCGGGCCCTTGACGGCCCAACCGAGGTAGGCAGCGGCTTGGTCCGCGAACAGGAAGCGCCGCTGTCGCAGCTCATCGACCTCATCAACGACCGTTTCGGCACGGACTTCAACTACGCCGACCAATTGTTCTTCGATCAGATCGTGGAGACGGCGGTGGCCGACGGAACACTGCGCGAGACGGCCGCGGTCAATTCGGAGGAACGCTTCGAACTGACATTCAAGGACCTCGTCGACACCCTGTTCACCGAGCGCATGGACCAGAACGAGGAGATCTACATTCGCTACATGAACGACGCGGCCTTCCGGCGCATGGTCAGCCGATGGATGGGCACCGAAGCGTACCGTCGGTTGCGGCGGCATCCGAAGCCGGCGCCGCAGCGCGCTCGGCCGCACGGTTTCAGGGTTGTCGAAGGGCGGCGGGAAGAGCGCTACGTCACCTGCGTTCCTCTCGTGCCATTGGCTGCCGCCGCCGGCGCGTTCAGCGGCCCGCAAGACGTGGAAACCGAAGACAGTTGGCAATGGGTGGAGTTGACAACCGAGCGTCCGCTAACCCAAGGAATGTTCGTCGCCCGCGTCGTTGGCCGCTCCATGGAACCGGTCATTCCCGACGGCGCCTACGCCCTGTTTCGCGCGCCGGTTGCGGGTACGCGCCAAGGCAAGACGGTGCTTGTGGAACTCCACGACGGCATCGATGCCGAAACCGGCGGCCGCTACACCGTGAAACGCTACGAGAGCGAAAAAACCGAAAACGCGGACTCGTGGCGGCACACCAAAATCATCCTCAGGCCCGCGAACCCCGAGTTCGAACCCATCGTGCTCACCGATGTGGAAGAGGACGCCGTGCGCGTGGTGGCGGAACTGGTGGACGTGGTCGGGGTGTGAACGCCCTCTTCGCCGGCCGCAACACTTGCCGGTGTTGGGAGCACATAATCTGTCCGGTTTTCTAGCACATAAATTGTCCGCTTTTGGACGCCTCTGGAGGAGGTCGATGAAGCGGGCGAAATGGTTGCAGGAGACGAGGATGAGAAGATTCGAGGAGGCGTTGGGAAGGTGGACGGAGAAGCGGTTGACGCAGGAGGAGGCGGCGGAGCTGCTGGGGGTGTGCCCGCGCACGTTCCGGCGGTACGTTGACCGGTACCACGAAGACGGAATCGACGGGCTGGTCGACAAGCGGATGGCGCAGGTGTCGTCGCTGCGGGCGCCGGCGGACGAGGTGCTGCGGCTGGAGACGCTGTACCGGGAGACCTACGAGGGGTGGACGGTGGCGCACTTCCACGAGCGGTACCGGGAGGAGCACGGCGGAAAGCGGTCGTACACGTGGGTGAAGAGCCGGCTGCGGGAGGCGGGTCTGGTCGGCAAGGGCCGGACGCGGGGGAGGCGCCGGAAGAAGCGCGAGCGGGCGCCGCTGCCCGGGATGCTGGTGCATCAGGACGGGTCCACGCACGAGTGGGTGGCGGACGCGGTGTGGGATCTGATCGTGACCTTGGACGACGCCACGGGCGAGGTGTATTCGGGCTTCTTCGTGGAGGAGGAGGGCACCTGGTCGAGCTTCCGCGGGGTGCGCGAGACGGCCGAGGGGCGGGGGCTGTTCCTGAGCCTCTACTCGGACCGGGGCAGCCACTACTGGCACACGCCGGAGGCGGGCGGCAAGGTGGACAAAAGCAACCCGACGCAGTTCGGGCGGGCGATGGGGGAGCTGGGCATCGAGATGATTCCGTCCTACTCGCCCCAGGCGCGGGGCCGTTCGGAGCGGCACTTCGGGACAATCCAAGGGCGTCTGCCGAACGAGCTGGCGCTGGAAGGCGTGCGCGACATGGAGACGGCCAACAACTACCTGCGCGAGCGGTTCTGGCCCGACTACAACAAGCGCTTCGCGGCGCCGGCGCGGGAGTCCGGCGACGCCTTCGTGCCGCTCGGCGGCGTCGACCTCGACGACATCCTGTGCGTCAAGGAGGACCGCGTGGTCGGGCACGACAACTGCGTCAGCTACAACAACCGGTCGCTGCAAATCCCGCCCGGACCGCACGGCAGGCACTTCGTGCGCCGCCGCGTCCGCGTCCACGAGCACGCCGACGGGCGGCTGTCGGTGTTCCACGGCCCGCGCCGCATCGGCCGCTACGAGGCCGACGGCTCGCCGGTCGCCACCGCGTGAACGCGGCGACGCAAAGGCCCTTCGGGCCTTTTCGGGGCGCTGCCCCATATGCGTTAACTTGTTTGGGGCGGCAAAGTGCCCTAGGCTGATGTGCGGACGCACAGCGACAAGGAGGTCGCGGAATGGACGAGGACTGGGAGGTGTTGTCTTCGTTCCTGCCGTCGGACTGGCGGGAGCAGGCGGCGATCCACGGGGCGCTCAAGGGGCTGCGGAAGGACAAGTCGGCGGATGTTCTGCTGCGGATGCTGCTGATGCATCTGGGCTGCGGGCACTCGCTGCGGGAGACGGCGACGCGGGCCCGGCAGGCGGGAATCGCGGACATGTCGGACGTGGCGCTGTTCAAGCGGCTGCGGAAGTCGAAGGAGTGGCTGCGGGCGCTGTGCGTGGGGATGTACCGGGAGTGCGGCGTGGAGCTGGGCGCCTCCGGTGGCTTCCAGGTCCGGGCGTTCGACGGGTCGGTGGTCAAGGAGCCGGGGCGGACGGGTTCGCTGTGGCGGGTCCACTACAGCCTGCGGCTGCCGGCGCTGGCGTGCGACCACTTCGAGGTGACGAGGACGGAGGGCGGGGGATGCGGCGAGTCGCTGTCGCGGTTTCCGATCGAACCGGGAGACCACGTGGTGGCGGATCGCGGCTACTCGACGGCCTCCGGGCTGACGCATGTGGACGCGGCGGGCGGGTACGCGACGGTGCGCGTCAACACGCAGGCGCTGCGGTTCCGCACGCCGGGCGGCAGGAGGCCGTTCGATCTGCTGGCGGCGGTGTCCGCGATCAAGCGCGCCGGGGCGGTCGGGTCGTGGCGGGCGCGGGCGGTCGGCGCCGACGGCGAGGGGGTGGTCGGGCGCGTGTGCGCGATGCGGAAGAGCGCCGAGGACGCCGAGCGGGCCAGGGAGAAGCTGCGCCGGCGGGCGTCGCGCAACGGCAACGAACTGCGCCCGGAGACGTTGGAGTTCGCCGGCTGCGTGATCGTGTTCACGACCTTCCCGGCGGACAGGTTCTCGGCGGCGGAGGTGCTGCGGTGGTACCGCGTGCGCTGGCAGGTGGAGTTGACGTTCAAGCGCTGCAAGTCGCTGGCGGGGCTGGGGCATCTGCCGAAGCGCGCCGACGACAGCGCCCGGGCGTGGCTCTACGGCAAGCTGCTCGTGGCCTTGCTGGCCGAGAAGCTGGCCCGTCGCGCCGATTCGCGCGCCGTTTCCCCCTGTGGCCGGGGAACGGTCGCGCAGCCCTTGGCGGGAGTTCAAGTTCGTGTTGAATCAAGTCTGCCGAGCCGTTGAACCAGCGATGTCGCTAGCCGAAATGCTGGATGAATGGCCAGACATTTCGGCCTCTCTGACCGAGCCGCCACGGCGCAGAAAGCCGCAAATGTCCCAATACTTTGATTTTTAGGAAAAAATCAAGTTAACGCATATGGGGCGCTGCCCCGAACCCCGAAGTACGGGAACACCAGCGCAAAGGGGCGGCGACGGCCGGTCCGGCAGCGTCGCCGCCCGCGGCTTGCGCCAGTGTTGCGGCCTATCCGCTTCCGGGGTCCGCGCTCGGCACGGTAGCGCACTCGAGTGGCGCTTCAAGGGGGGCGCGAAGACCGGACAGATAACGTGCTCTAAAAACCGGACAAATGTATTTGCTACCAACACCGCAACACTTGCCGGTTGCCAGCGGCGATGCGCCTCGGTAAGGTTCCGCGTCTCGTCGCGGGCCATGCGGCGAAGCTGTTGGGACTTTCTTGAAGATGTCGAACGAAACAAAGCCCCTCACCGGCTTGGTGGAGGAAGTTGGCGGCGCCGTGGATTGCGCGGGCTACGAGGCCGGCGGCGGGTACGCGGGCGCTCGCCAAGCGCTCACCGCGATGGCGCCGGAGGAAGTGGTGGCGTTGGTCAAGGAGTCCAACCTGCGCGGGCGCGGCGGCGCGGGCTTCGCCACCGGTCTGAAGTGGAGTTTCGTCCGGCAAGGCGCGGATGCCGATGGCGGCCCGAAGTATCTGGTCTGCAACGCCGACGAGATGGAGCCCGGCACCTTCAAGGATCGCTACCTGTTGGAGAACAACCCGCACTTGTTGGTGGAGGGCATGATCATCGGCGCGTGGGCCATCCAAGCCGAGCACGGCTATGTGTTTCTGCGCGGCGAGTACCACCAAGCCTACCGGCAACTGCAACGCGCCATTGACGAAGCCGGCGCGAAGGGCTATCTCGGCAGGAACATCTTCGGCACCGGCTTTGGTTTCGACCTGCGCGTTCACCGCAGCGCCGGGCGCTACATCTGCGGCGAGGAAACCGCGCTCTTGAACGCTTTGGAGGGCAAGCGCGCCCAGCCCCGGCAGAAGCCGCCGTTTCCGCCCGCAAGCGGGGCGTGGGGACGTCCCACCATCGTCAACAACGTGGAGACGTTCTGCAACGTGCCCGCCATCGTCCGGCGCGGCGCCGACTGGTACCAGGAGCTGGGCAAGGGCGACGACGCCGGCACCAAGCTCTACGGCGTTTCCGGCCGCGTCAACAAGCCGGGTCTTTGGGAGCTGCCCATCGGCACCACCATCCGCGAAATCGTGGAGGAACACGCCGGCGGCATGCGCGCCGGGTACCGCTTGCGCGGGTTGCTGCCCGGGGGAGCTTCCACGGACTTCCTAGTGGAGGAACATTTCGACCTCGCCATGGATTACGGCACCATCCAAGCGGCCGGCAGCCGCATGGGCACCGGCACCATGATCCTCATGGACGACTCCATCTGCCCCGTGGACATGTGCCGCAACTTGGAACATTTCTTCGCGCAGGAATCCTGCGGCTTTTGCACGCCTTGCCGCGAAGGCTTGCCGTGGGTGGAGTCTCTGCTCACGGACATCGAGGAAGGCCGCGGCGCCGAGGGAGACTTGGAGCTTTTGGAGCGCAATGCCATGTTCATCGGCGGCGTGACCAACACGTTCTGCCTGCATGCGCCCGGCGCCATCGAGCCGCTGGCCAGCGCGCTGCGCTATTTTCGGGAGGATTTCGAGGAACACATCCGCACCGGCGCGTGCAAATACCGCCGGTGACGGGTACTGCGGCTTGCGCCCGGGGCCGCCAAGCGTTCCGCGAGGCTCTCGATCGCCCGAGCGAACACCGCCGGCGGATCAATACCCTTTGGCGCGCCCTCTCAGCGTCTCGTCCCAGCGCCGCTCGGCAAGGAAACGAATGGCGGCCGCGTGGGCCGACGGCGTGCCGATGCGGATGAGCGTTTCCGTCGCCACCGCCGAGACGTAGCCGTTCTTGTCGCCCAAGGCGGCTGTGGCGATGGCCTCGATGGCGGCTTGGTTCTCGCCCGCCGCCACGCCGCTCAAGAGCGCGAAGGCGGCGTTCAGCCGCACTTGGTCCTCGCCGCTCCAGCCGCGCATCACCTCTGGCGCCTGCCAGTTGGGGTTGCTTTGCGTCAGCAGCCGCTCGATGCGCGGCAGCGCCGGCGCCAAACCGCCGCCGATGGCGGCGAGCGCGTCCAACGCTTGGCGCGCCTCCTGCTGGTGCGGGCTGTCGAGCAACCGCGCCAACGCCGGCGCCACCTCCCGCGCCGGCGCGCCGATCTCGCCCAAGGCGAACGCCGCGTTGATGCGCATCCACGGGTCCGCGTGGCCAAGCAACTCCGCAAGCGCCGGCACCGCGTCGGCGCCCTGCGCCGCCAAAGCGTAGGCCGCATCCTCCATCACCACCGCCCGCTCGTTCCAACGGCGCGGAAAGCCGCGCACGTCGTCGCGGGGCACCGGCCGACCTTCGGCGTCCTTCGCCAGCGCCCGCTGATGTCTGTCTTCTCCGGCGCGCGCCAAGAGGGCGTCGCGCAGCGCGTCGATGGTGTGGCCGCCGCCGTAGATGGCCTCCAAGCGCGTCGGTTGGTGCGGGTTGTCGAACGGTTCAACACTCGCCGCCTCGCCAGGGCGTCTTTCCCGCGTCGCCGGCGCGCCGCGCAGCCAGTTCCAGACGTGTACCCAAGTGTTCGGCAAATCGAAATCCGGCAGGCAGGCGGCGGGGCGGCGCCACGCGGGATCGGCGTGGTTCCAACTCGGCGCGCGCGGCGCGCGGGTGCGCGTGAACACGAATTTCGCCATGTAGCGGGTGCGCTCCGTGCGGTTGGGAAAGCCCGCGTGAACCATGTCGAAATGCAGCAGCAGGAACGTGCCGGCGGCGATCGCGTCCAGCACCACGCCGCTCGGCCGCACGGGCTGCGCGTAGAAGTGGCTGCCGGCTTGTATGCGCGTTGGCCCCATCGCCACCGGCACGTCGTGCGGAAAGTAGAAGCCGATGAGGTAGCGCGGCACATGGTGGCGGGCGCGGGACAGCGGGCTTTGGGCGTCCTGATGCCAACCGGAACCCGCGGCGGAGCCCTTGCCCATGGGCGGCGCGTTGGTCTCCGGCGTGAGCGGCGCGTCGTCCAGTTCCACCGGCGTGCTGGTGTGGACGGCGCGGTGCGGGTGCAGGTAGTAGCCCTCGCCGAGAAGCGAAATCAACGCGCCGCGCACCACCGGGCAATCGAGCACGGCATGCATCTGCGGCACGCGCGGCAGGATGTTGTTGCCGTACCAGGTCTCGCGTTCGCAGGCGTGGCGCAGGAGCGCGTCCACTTCGTCGTGGACGGGCGGGGCGACGTCGGGCTTCAGGCGCACAAACCCGTTCGCGATGAACTCGCGCACGCGGTCGTCGTCGAGCAGCGCGGGAGGCTGTTGCGCGGGAAGTTCCACGGCGGCGCGTCTCCGGTGTTAAGTCAACAAACGCCGAGGGCGTGTTCGAAGGCGAGGTCGCCGGCCGCGAGGATGCGCGCCTTGGTTTCCGCGTAGGCGGCGCCGTCGAGGCGCGCCAAACCGCGCAGGAACCGCGCCGCCGCGGCGCGCACGTCCGCGCCGGCCGGATACACCTCGTGCAGCAACCCCCGCTCGCGCGCGGTGGCGCCGTCCATGGTCTCGCCCAAGTAGGCGATGGGGGCGACCACGGCTTGGTTGACCAGTCGCGGCAGCTTGTAGGCCCAACCTTCCGCCGCCCACAGCGCGCGGTGGATGCGCGGGTCGCCATAGTTCACGTCCGCGGCGGCCACGCGGAAGTCGCACGACAAGCTGTAGTCGTAGCCGGAACCGAGCGCATGGCCGTGCAGCAAGGCGACCGTCGGCTTCGGGCAGGCGCGCAAGGCCGCGGCCGACTCAAGGAGGAACACCGGACCGACTCCCACGTCCAGCGCCACGCGACGACCGGCCAGCGGATCGCCCTCCACGGGCGCGTCGGCGCGCAGATCGTCGCCGGCGCAAAACGCCCGGCCATTGCCGGAGAGGGCCAACACGCGCACATCGTCGTCGGTCGCGGCGACCTCCACAGCGCGTTTGATGCGCCCATGCTGATCGAGGTCCAAGGCGTTGAGCTTGTCCGGGCGGTTGAGGATCAGGTGCCGCACCGGGCCGTCGTCTTCAATGACGAATGCGGAGGCGTCGCTCATTGATCAACGCCCCGTGAACTGGGGAGCGCGTCGTTCGCGCCAGGCGCGCATGCCTTCCAAGCGGTCTTCGATGACGTGCGTTTGGCGCACGCCGAGGGAATGTGTCATGGCCGCGTCGAACGGCAGGTCGAGTTGCGGCAGCACCTGCATCTTGTGAACCGCCCACGCGCGGGTCGGCAGCGCCGCGATCTGGGCGCTGAGCGCCTCCGCGCGCTGATCGAATTCGCCCGCCGGCACCAGCTCGTGAACCAAGCCGACGCGCTTGGCCTCGGCCGCGTCCAGCACCTCGCCAAGCAGCAACACCCGCATCGCTTGCGACTGGCCGATGAGCTTCGGCAGCAGATAGGCGATGCCGGTGGCCGGCGCCCGGCCTTGGCGTACGCGCGGATCGCCGATCTCGGCGGCGTCGGAGGCGAGGCGCAAGTCGCACGCGCACGCGAAATCCAACGCCAGCCCTAGCGTCTTGCGGCGCAGCAGGGCCAACGTGGGTTTCATGAACGCCCGCAGCGTCTTGATCGCGTCTTGTTCGGGAAGCGGCCCGGGGCCGTGCGCACCGGCCGGCCGGCGATGCCGCAAGCGCTCGGGCCAGTCCCCCATGTTGGGCCACGCATCGCCGGCGCTCTCGCAATCGAGCACCAACAGCCGCACGCTGTCGTCCGCATCCGCTTCCCGCACGGCGGCGCGGATGGCTTCCACGGCGGCGTAGTCGAGCAAACCGCCGTTGAAGGCGATGGTGTGTATGGCCTCCTGCCTGCGGACCTGCAGCATGGGCGCTTGCGCGTGAAAGGGACTTCAGACTAGCACAGGCCGGGCGATCGCGCCGCAAGCGCCAACAGCGTGCGACAAGCCAAGACCGGCAAACGCCATGCCGCAGCCGGCCGATTCAGCGGGTGTTCAGCTTGACGTGGACACAGTGCGCCCATCGCACGTCCGCCCAGAGGCCACCCATGACTTCCCGCCCTGTTACCGCTGTGGCCGTTCTCGTCGCCACGGCCAACCGCCCGGAACTGCTTGCTCGAGCACTTCGCTCGGTTGCGCAGCAAACCTTCTCTCCCGTCCACCCCGTCCATGTCGTTGTCGTCGACGATTCCGGCGACGCGGCTCGAGGGTCCGCCACCAGGGAGGTGGTCGAGCGGCATCCGAACATTGCGTATCTTCGCAACAGCCGCAGCAAGGGCGCGGCCGGCGCGTGGAACGACGGGTTGGACCGCTTGCTGCGCCTCGCGCCCGATCCGCGTCAGCTCTACGTGGCGATTCTCGACGATGACGACGAGTGGGAACCCGACCACCTGCGAACCTGTTTCGACGCCGCGGTGAGCAACCAGTTCGACATCGTCGCGGCGCAGTTGTGGCGGCACGAAGACGGCGCTCCGCCAAGGCTGGGCATCCCGCCGGAGCGCCTCGACGCTGCGGATTTTCTGGTTGGCAATCCCAACATCCAAGGCAGCAATCTGTTCTGTCGGCTCAGCGTCATGTTGGAAGCCGGCCTGTTCGACGAATGGCTGCCCAGCTGCACGGATCGCGACCTGTGCATCCGCATCGCGGATTTGCCGGGCGTTCTCTACGGCTCGACGGAAAGAACCACAGTGCATCACCACGCCAGCCAATCGCGCGCGCGGCTCTCCAAGCCCGGCGGGTGGGCCAAGAACGAAGGGCTGAGTCGGTTCTTCGCCAAATACCGGGGCCGCATGTCGGCCGATCAGCGGGCGGCCTTCCGCCAGCGGGCGGAACAGCTGTTTGGCTGGCAAGAGACCGGGCCGCAACCAGCCGCGGTGGTGTCTTCAAGCACTCCGCCGGATTCGCCGCCCGTGGACGCGAGCGCGCCTGTGCATCTCATCGTCGGCACCATCGCAGACACTTGCGCGCTCGCCGATCTCGCCGGTCTGCTGAAAGACATGCGCGGCCTCGCAGCGCAATCGGAGCTGGCCGGCCTCGACGTGGTGGTGTTGGAGAATGGCAAGGGCCAACGCCCCAGCCGGAAGCTGCGCGATCTCGTGGAGTGCGAACGCCAGCGCGGGCTGCGCGTTCATCTGGTGGACCGCGCTCGGCACGTCGAAGACGCCGAAGCGGGGCGGGTTCTGGATGGCGGCGCCGCCACCGGGCGCTATTTGCCCATCGCGCCGGCGCGAACGGTGTTGCAGTCCTACCTGTACGCCTTCGCCAAGCACCGCCCCGGCGCCATCGTCTGGATCGTGGACGACGACTTGCGGCTCAATCCCCTCGCGGCCGATGCGAAGGGGCGCCTGCAGCGCCAGCCTCAGGCTTTGCTGCCGGCGTTGCGCAAGATGCAGGCGTTGCGCGGCCGTGGCGCCGCCGACGTGGTGATCGGCCGCTGCACCGGCGACCCGCCCGTGCCGTTCGCCGCCACGGTGCGCACGCAAATGGTGGACTTGGTCGCCTCGCTCATGTGGCTGGCGGAGCAATCGCCCCAAGCGGCGTTGCCGGATCGGGCGCTGGAGAACGCCGCGCTCCGGCAGGGCCGACGCGACTACTACTACGATCTTTCGCGCAAGGAGACGGATCGGTTGGAAGCGCCGTTCTGGGTGACGCCCGAAGATGGCGAGCTTGTTGGCGAGGCGTTCGAGCGCCTGGCCCGTCGAGCAGAACGGATACTGGCGGGCCAACAGCTGTTCCGGCCGCTGGTGATCGAAGCGGAGGACGATCCGCTGGCGCTCAGCTGCGGTTTGCAGCGCGGCGGCAACACCTTCGTGCTCGACGTTGAGACGTTGCGTTTGGCGCCCAATCCGTCGCCGGCCATCAGCGGCCGGCCAACGCGGCGATCGGACATGATGTGGGCCTTGCTGCAGCAACGACACTTCGGACGCAAAGTGGTTGCCATGCCCTTGGCGCTGCATCAGGATCGATCCGGCGTTGCGGTTGGCAGGCTGGACGTGGAAAAGGTCCAGGACGACATGCGCGGTTATGCGCTCTTTTCCGCGCTCAAAGACGTGTCCCAAGTCTTCGTCAGCGACGACGACTTGCGCCTGCAACTGGCACCGGCGCGAGTGGATCGACTCGTCAGCCGCGTGCGCAAATACTTGAACGAGCGACTGGCGGCGTTTCGTTTGTCCTTCCACCGCGTGCGCGGCCTCGCCAGCGTGTTGCGCGACTTGGTGGAGAGCGACGGCGCGTGGTGGCGCGAGGAGAAATACGCGGACGCAAGAAACCGCTTGCGCGCGTTTTGCGATCGCCTCGACGACTCCTACGCCAACAACGTGCTTGTCGACATTGAACACGCCATCACAGACATCCGAGATCTGCAGATCAAGACGTTTCTCGCCGAACTGCCGGCCGAACTGGAACGGCACCGCGCTCGTCTCGCCGAGCCAGCGGCGTTGGCGGATGGCTTCGAGCGGGAACGCATCGCCAACGCCAAGGCGGTCGCCAGACGGTTGGCGGAACCCGCCGGCGCTCTCGGCGCCCTGGGGCATGGCAACGAAGGCGTCGTGCTTACCGACAGCAAGCATGTCTACAAGGTGTTCGACTACTGGAAGTCTTGGCAGTTCGACTCCGCCGTCGGCTACCTGCGCTCGCTCGTTGGCGCTTGGCGAAACACCTGCAGCCTCTATCCGCTGCTCGCCTTCCACCACGAGGGCCGCGACGCCGTGCTGGTGTATCCCTTTGAGCCCAGCGCGCCGTACACGGGTGGCCACGGCCCCGGTTTGGTGAACCTGCTCGTGGAGTGTCGGCAACAGGGCGTGGCGTGCCGCAACATCCACCCCGACAATCTGCGCGTCGTGGACGAACAAGTGCGCCTCGTGGACTACGGTTCGGACATTCGTCCGCTCGACGACGAGCGCGAGTTCACGACGATGTGCCAGCGCGCGTGGCTCTCGTTCCGCTGCCACGACCGCCTTAATTTGAAGGCGCTGATGCGCCGGGCGCTGCGCCATGCCGACTTGCCGGAGCTGGCTGGTTTCGACCACTTCCACGAAGCCGTTCTGCGCATGGCTGGCGAGCGCCACGCCTGCGAAGACATCGCCTTGGCGCTCGCTGGCCAGCCAAAGCGCGCTCTCGATTACGGTTGCGGCAGTGGAAGGGTGGCGAAGGCGCTGGCGGACGCCGGGGCCGAAGTGCTGGGCTACGACCCGGACGACGAGCGGCACAAGCGCTGGCGTCCGCTCGCCGACGGCAAGACCAATTTGCGCTTTACGACCGCGCGGGAAGAGGCAATGGCCGGCGCTCCTTTCGACCTTGTCGTTTGCCAACGCGTGCTCTGCACCATCGAAGACGATGCGGAAATGCGGGACATCCTGGACGATCTGCACACCGCGGTGGCGACGGATGGCCGCGTGGTGGTGACGTTGTGCGATCCGCATTTCACGTTCTGCGGCCCCACGCCGGAAGCGGAGCGCGAACTGCCGCCCGGCGCGCGCTACGAGGACACCTTCGTGTGGCACAAGACGATGCGAACGTCGGGCCGCGTGCGCTGCGAAGTGCATCGGCCGGAAGAAGCGCTGCTGGCGGCGTTCGCCCGCGTCGGCCTATGCGTGACACGGCGCGTCACCGTGCCAACGGTGGAACTGGTGAACTTCACGCCGGCGTCCGACCACTTGGCGTTGGAGCTCAAGCTCGCGCCAGACGCGGCCACGCCAAGATGAGACGCAAACTGGTCGTCATCGTGGGTGCCGCGGGTTTGATCGTGCGAAGATGCCTCGATTCGGGAGCGACGGGCCGCTGGGGCAAGATCGACATGGTGCATCATCCTCGCGTTCGCAGCGATGTCTGACGTCTGGCTGCTCACTGTATTTGTCGGCTATTTCACCGTGCTGATCGGCATCGCGCTGGTGCGCGCCAAGCGCATGGTGGCGATGTCGGACTACGTCCTTGGCGGGCGGCGGATGGGAGCGTTCACGTCCGCGTTGAGCGCGAGCTCTTCCGGCACCAGCGCTTGGGCGATCCTGGTGTTTCCAGCGCTGGCGTTCCAGCACGGCCTCGGCGAGATGTGGACGGCGTTGGCATTGGTGGCCGGCATCTGGTGCAGCTGGACGATCATCGCCAAGCGCCTGCGCCGTTACACGATGGAAGCTGGCGATGCGCTCACCATGCCCGAGTTCCTGGAGCGGCGCTTTGCCGATTCCACGGGTGTGCTGCGCACCGTGGCGGCGCTGGTGACCATCTTCTTCGTCGTCTTCTACATCGCCTCCGGCCTCATCGCCGGCGCCAAGCTGCTGGAGACGGCATTCGGCCTGCACCGCACCGCGGGGGTGCTGGCGACTCTGCTCGCAGTGGCGTCGTACACGTTCATCGGCGGCTTCGTGGCCGTCTCCCGCACGGACGTGTTCCAAGCGACGATGATGCTGGTGGCGCTGGTCGTCATGCCGCTGTGGCTGATCGCCACCGCGGAGAGCCCTTTCTCCGGCCTCGGCGCCAAGACTCCCGGTTTCTGGAATCCGCTCACGGATCGAGAGGGCGAGGCCATCGGCGCGATCTTCCTGCTGTCCGCCGTCGGCTGGGGGCTGGGCTATCTGGGATCCCAGCGCGTGGTGCAGCGCTTCATGGCCGTGGAGAGCGAGGCGCGCCTGCCGCTGGCGCGCAACATCGGCACGGCGTGGATGCTGCTGCTCTATCTGTTCGCCCTGCTGCTTGGCCTGGTCGCGCTGCCGGCGCTGGCCGAGATCGGCCGGCTGGAGGACGTGCTGGCGGACCCGGAGCGCGTCTTTCTGGTGGCGAGCCAAGCGTTCTTCCACCCCCTCGTCGGCGGCATTCTGCTCTCGGCCGTGATCGCCGCGGTGATGAGCACGGCGGATTCGCAACTGCTGCTGGCATCCGCAGTGGCCACCGACGACCTGCCTGTGGTGCGGCGATTCGCCTACTCGCTCGGGGCCGGTAGACGGGTGTGGCTCGGCCGGGCGTTTCTGGTGGCGGCCGGCGTGGTCGCGGCGGCGCTTTCGATCTTCAGCGAGGAATCCGTGTTCGCGCTGGTTTCCTACGCTTGGGGCGGTATGGGCGCGGCTTTCGCGCCAGTGACGGTGATGGCGCTGTACTGGCGGCGGTTCAATGCGCCCGGCGCCTTGGCCGCGATAGTTGCCGGCACCGCCACGGCGACGGTGTGGGGCTACTTCGACGGCGGCCCCGGCGGCATCATGGATATTCAGCCGGCCGCTCCTGGATGCGCCATCGCAGTGCTCTGCGGCGTTCTGGCGACCTTGGCGACAGCGCCGCCGCCTCAGCAGGTGGTGGCGCTCTTCAACGCGGTGGCGGGCGGTGGGCAGCTAGACCGCCGTCGGTGATTGTCTCTTCGGCGCGTGCGCCAGCACGTGGGCCATCAAAGAGGGGATGCCAGCCCGCCAAACCACCGGCGGCAGCTGGCCGGGCGGCCGCCAGATGTAGCCCAAGTCGTTCAACGCCTCGCGGGCTTGCGCTCGTGGTGGCCAACACCTCAACCAAGGCTTGGCGGCCTCCCACGTCGGCTGGCGTGAGCGTTAGAACATCGACGGCGTGGCGCCAGCGCCGGGAGCGAAGAGTTGCTCCGCTTGCGCGTCCATTGCGCGAGTATAGTCTTGGTGCCGACGGCGTGGACGCGGATGCCCCAAGATGAGACGCAACATGGTCGCCATCGTGGGCGCCGCCGGCGCCATTCCAGCCCCGGTGCGGCTTCAAACGGAGGCGCTGGCCGAGGCATTGGCGGACGCGAACTTCGATCTCGTGACCGGCGGCATGGACGGCGTGATGCGGGCGGTGTCGCGTGGTCGCGGGCGCTCGGGAAACGACGTCAACCTCGTTCACATCGAATCCGGCGAAGGCAGCGCCTGGCAGCGCAACCCGCACCCGGCAAGCGTCGTGCGCACCAACTTGGGCGCCATGCGAAACCACTTGGTGGTGCGCTCGGCGGATTTGGTGGTGGCCGTCTCCGGCGGCGCCGGCACCTTGAGCGAGCTGGCGATCGCGTGGCAGGAGCGCAAACCCATCGCGGCCTTGCAGGGCGTCGGCGGTTGGAGCGACAAGCTGGCTGGCGCGATGCTCGATCACCGAAAACACCCGGCGATACACGGCTGCGAGAGCATCGACGACGTGGTCGCGTGGGCCGACCAGCTGCGCCCGTCCGGCGTGTTTGGCGGACGCGGAAATCAGGGCTTCTACCCGCACGCTGTGCCGGCCTTGCATCGCGTCCACAATGGTGCGCCCACCGCCACGCAGCGCATCCACCTGCGCTTCGGCATGTCCATCGAGAAGTCCGAACTGCTGCGCCGGCTGACGGCGCTGAACGACGAGGTGTGCAGCTGGAATCGGCGTCATCAAGCGGACACCGTCGCCTTGGCGACCTTTGACGACGGTTGGAAGGACGTGTTGTGCCTGACGGACGCCTTCAAGCACCTGCCGGCGGTGTGCCCGGTGTTGTTCGTGGGCGAGAACCACTTCCAAACGCCGGCCCGGCCGCTGCCGCTGCAACGGCTCTACGAACACTGCGCGGCCGAGGGCATCGATCCAGAAGACGAGCAAGCACTCGGCGCAGCGACGCGCACCCGCCTGAAGGCGCAGCCGGAAGCAACGCAACACGCCCTGTTGGATGCGCGCGAAATCGCCCCGATGCTGGCGCCGGACTGGCTGCTCACCGCCGCGCACCTTGCCGAATTGCAGGCAGCCGGTTGGGTGGTCGCCACGCACGGGCATGCCCACGAAAACCTCTCCGCCCGTCCCGATTTGGCGCCGGAACTCGCCGCGCTTGCGGACGCGCTGGAGGAACGCGGCCAGACGCCGTGGCTGGCGTGGCCGGAAGGCCAATGGTCGTCGGCGGCCTACCGCGCAGCGCGTGCCGCCGGCATCCGCTTGCAGTTCGCGCTGCCGCGCAGCGGCAACCCGGCAGTGCGCGACGGCGTGGTTGCAAGAGAGGTCTGGAGCGACCGACGAGGTGCCGGATGAGGCGGACGCCCTGCTGTCGGGTTCGCCTTCAGGCCCGCAAGCGGTCGTTGCCCGGATCCCAAGGGCTGTCGCGCACCACTTGGGCCCGGCAGCGCTCGCCGAGCACGTCTATCTCCAGCGCCGTGCCGGGGGCGGCGAGCTCCGGGCGCAGCATGGCGAGCGCCAGGGATTTGCCCACGCGGAAACCGTAGTTGCCGCTGGTGGCGCGGCCCACCATCTCGGCACCGATGTAGAGCGGGTTGTTGCCGAGCGGGTCGGCGTCCTCCGGGCCGTCCACCTCCAGTGTGGCGAAGGCGTTGGCGAAGCCGCGCCGCCGCCACGCGAGCAGGCCGTCGCGGCCGATGAAGCCGCCCTTGTCCAGGCGCGTGAAACGGTCCAAGCCGGATTCCAGCGCGGCGTACTCAATGGAGAGCTCGCGGCCGATGATCCGGTACGACTTCTCTAGGCGCAACGAATCCATGGCGCGCATGCCGAACGGGCGCAAGGACAGATCCTTCCCGGCGTCCACGAGGGCGTCGAAGATCGCGTTCTGGTATTCGACGCCGTGGTGGATTTCCCAGCCCAGCTCGCCCACGAAGTTGACGCGCAGCAGCTTGCACGGCGCCCGCCCCACCGTGGCGTTGCGTCCGGATAGCCAAGGGAAGGCTTCGTTCGAGAGGTCCGCAGCGCACACCCGGCCGAGCAACTCGCGCGCTTTCGGCCCGGCCACCACCAGCACGCCGAGGGTGGACGTGAGATCCTCGAACCGCACCGAGCCGTCCGCGGGCATCCAGCGCTTCAGCCAGTCGTGGTCAAGCCGTTGAAACGCCACCGCGGACACCAGGTAGAAGCGCTCCGGGCCTTCGCGGTGGATGGTGAACTCCGAATGCACGCCGCCGCGGGTGTTCAGGGCGTGGCATAGCGCCACCCGACCCTCGGAGGGCAGGCGGTTGGCCACCAGGCGGTCCAGAAACGCCGCCGCGCCGGGGCCGCTCACGCGCGCCTTGGCGAAGGGGGTCATGTCCAACAACCCGGCGTTGTCGCGCACGTTGCGGCACTCCGCGCCCACCGCCTCGAACCAGCGCGAGCGGCGGAACGACCAGTGATCCTCGCGCGGCGCGCCCGGCGGCGCGAACCAGTTGGGGCGTTCCCAGCCGAACTTCTGCCCGAAAACGGCGCCCAACGCGCGCAGCCGGTCGTAGCACGGCGCGGTGCGGTGCGGGCGGCCGGCCGGGCGTTCCTCGTCGGGATAATGCACCGTGAAGACGTTGGCGTACGCCTCCTCGTTTTTCGCCCGCAGGTAGGCGCCGGTGGCGTAGGGCCCGAAGCGGCGCGGATCCACGTCCAGCATGTCGATGGTGGGCTCGCCCTCCACCATCCACTCCGCAAGCTGCCAGCCGGCGCCGCCGGCGGCGGTGATGCCGAACGTCTGCCCCTCGTTCAACCAGAAGTTGGGCAGGCCCCAGGCGGGGCCGACCAGCGGGTTGCCATCCGGCGTGAACGGAATGGCGCCGCAGTACACGCGCTTGACGCCTAATTCGCCAAACGCCGGCACGCGGCGAATGGCGGATTCGATGTGCGGCGCGAGGCGGTCGAGGTCGGCGTCGAAAAGTTCGTATTCGCTCTCCGGATGCGGGCCGTCCGGATAGCAGGCGGGAGCGCCGTTCTCGTACGGGCCCAGCATCAGCCCGCCGGCTTCCTCGCGCATGTACCAGGCGCCGTCGGATTCGCGCAGTATGGCCAACTCCGGCAAACCCGCCCGGTGCCGCGCCGCCAGCTCCGGGTGTGCTTCGGTGACGATGTACTGGTGCTGCACGGGCAGCACGGGAACGTCCAAACCCACCAGCGCGCCGGTGCGCCGCGCGAAACTGCCGGTGGCGCAGACGACGTGCTCGCACACCACGTCGCCCTTGTCCGTCGCCACCCGCCACTCCCCGGCCCTGGTGCGCTCGATGCCCGTCACGCGGGTTTGCCGCTGAATCGTCGCGCCCTTGGCGCGGGCGCCGCGGGCCAGCGCCTGGGTCAAGTCCGCCGGTTGGATGTAGCCGTCCTGCGGGTGGCGGATCGCGCCCACCAGACCTTCCGTGGTGGCGAGCGGCCAGATTTCCCGCACTTGCTCGGGGGTCAGAAACTCCACCTCCACGCCGATGGTGCGGGCGACGCCGGCGTACTGCCGGTACTCGTCCATGCGGTCCGCCGTCATCGCCAAGCGGATGTTGCCGACGTTGCGCCAGCCCACGTCTTGGCCCGTTTCCTCCTGCAAGGTGCCGTAGAGCTGTACGGAATACTTGTGCAGCTGGCCCACCGAATAGCTCATGTTGAAGAGCGGCAGCAAACCAGCCGCGTGCCATGTGGAGCCGGAGGTGAGCTCCTTGCGCTCGAACAGCAGCGCGTCCGTCCAGCCCTTGCGCGCCAAGTGGTACAACGTGGAGACGCCCACCACGCCGCCTCCGATCACCACCACCCGCGCCGTTCGCGTCATGGTGCGGCCAACGCTAATCCACCGCGTCGCGGCCTTGGCCGCGGGCCACTTCGCGGGAGTTGGGATTGACGGACGGGCGGAACGGCACGTCCACCACTTCCGCCGCCACGGTCGGTTCATCGCCATCGCGGTAAACCGCCGGCAGATGCACGCGCAAGGCCGTGCCGACGTGACGCAGTTCCCACGGCACATAGGCGAGCGCGATGTTGGTCGCCAGCTCCGGGGAGTACCAGGGCGAAGTGACGTAGCCCACCGGGTCGCCGCCGTCGGCCGGGCTCACCAGCCAGAAGTCGTTGGCGTAGTCCGTCACCGGCGCTCCGCCGAAGACGATGCCGACGAGGATGTTGCGGAATGGGGGCTTGCCGGCCTCGATCGCGGCCCGCGCCGCCTCCAGCGCCGACCGGCCGATGTAGTCCGCCCGTTTGCGGCGCGGCACCTGGTAGCCGAGGTTGCATTGAAACGGCAGCGTCTCCTGATCCATGTCCTGGCCCCAGGAAAGAATGCCGGCGGCGATGCGCCGGTGGTGGGCGGGAGCGGTCACCATCAAATTGTGCCGCTCGCCCGCTTCCAGCACCGCGCCCCACAGATCGTCGGCGTGCAGGGTGGCGTCTTTGAGGTAAATCTCGTAGCCCTTCTCGCCGGTGAAGCCGGTTTGCGACACGACCACGTCGCGGCCGCGCACTTGGCCTTCCATCAACCCGTAGAACGGCAAGGTGTGAACGCGTTGGCCGAACAGGTCCGCCATCAGCGCTTGGGACTTGGGGCCTTGAATCTGCACCGGCGCGACGTCGATCTCGGCGATGTCCACATCGTAGCCGCAGCCCACGTTGACGCCGCGCAGCCACCACTCGAGGTCGCTGTCCGCCAGCGAGAACCAGAACTCGTCCTCGGCGACGCGCAGCAGCACCGGATCGTTCAGCACGCCGCCGGCTTCGTTGCAGACGATCACGTACTTGGCGCGCAGCGGCGGAATGCGCTTGACGTCGCGGGTGATCACATAGTCCACGAACCGCTCGGCGTCCGGCCCCTTCACTTGGATCTGCCGTTCAACGGCCACGTTCCACAGCGTCACGTGGTTCACCAGCGCGTCGTACTCCACCATCGCGCCGCCGTCTTCCGGGCGCGCGTAGCCGCGCGGATGGTAGGTGCGGTTGTACACCGTGGCGCGCCAGCAGCCGGCCGCCGCGGAAAGGTGCCAGAAGGGCGATTTGCGCACGCGGGTGGAGATGAGCAATTCCACCGCCGTCGGCCCCGATTGGCGCAAGTTGATCGGAACGCGCCGATCCGACTGATCGACGCTCACGCATTGCCGCAACATCGAGTTCTCCATTCCAGCCCCAAAGACCGAACCGCGAGCATCCCGTCTTGGCCCGCGATGGTTCGCGGGCCCGCACACGCCAATAATAGGTTTTCGGACGCGCAAGGGAAACCGAAGCACGGCCGCCCAAGGACCGCGAGTTCCGCGTAGCCATCGCGCTCCAACTGCGCACTGGCCGCCGGTGCCGGCGCGTCGCGCGCGAACAAGATAGCCGCCTACCCGCTTGAGCAACGGTCAACGTCCACGGCCCACGGGTTGCGCCCATCGCCCGCCACCTTGGCGCGGCACGCTGCCCTCGTTCAATTTAAGTGATATCCATGCCGACGATGATCCCCTCATGCCCTAGCACACAAGAAACAAACGATACTGACTCTCGCCAAACGATCTGGTTCCATCGACATCCACTGCCCCGCTGTGGTTTCGATGTGACGGAAACATAGAAGGCAAGAAACCGAAGTCAGAATTGCTCGGGAGGCGACGCCGTTGGTTCTCTAGTGTCGCAAGGTGTGCCGGGTTCCGACCACATGATGTACTCGCCAGTGTCCGGGTCATGGCAACCGATTCCCAAGTCATCAAGGTGGCCCCACGCGTGTTCGCGGTCGAGGCGGTTTGGGGACTGGTCGCCAATTTCCCGGATCTCAGAGCAGGTCACATGCTGGCACCCATTGTCTTGGCACCCACCGCTGATGGCCGTGTCGTAACACTCGAAACACTCTCTGTTTGGCGGGCCGGATTCGTAATTCGGGTGGTGGCATGTCCAAGACAATTTGACTTTACACCCGCGGCATTCCTCACTTGGCGACTTGCACAGCCCACAGCAGTCTACCAACGCATACGCGGATTCCGTACGTCCCACGCCCACCAAGACTGCTCCTATGACCAAAGCCGCACGACGCAAAAAACCTCGCCTCGCTATTGCCTGTGTCCCTCGTCTCACTTTTTCCTCCTAGCACCTTCTCGGCAAATGCCGCCTACGGGCGTGCCGCCGCAAAAATCGACTCATCCGTGAAGATCAACGCCGCTCAAGGTCTAGGTTGACAAACTCTGCACCAGTGAGCCGCATCCTACGGGAAAGACCTTGATAGTCGGGCGCAATGGCGCGAACTATGTAGTCACCCTCTGCCAAACCATCAATGCGAAAGCCCCCATCACCCGCAACATGCGACTCCCAGACGATAGGGCTCATACCAGACGAATTGACTCGCGCAAGCTCCACCCACGCGCGCACAATCGATTTGCCCGTTTCCGCTGCCACAACCGTGCCTGCAAGCGAGATGTCCGGAAGCCGTATGTCAAAAACTGTGTCGTGCCCGATGTCGACCTCGAACCGGTGCCCAGTGCGGATCCGCACAACATACCGTCCGTCCGCCAAGCCTTGCGCGACGTATTGTCCAAGCTCGCTTGTGGTCGCTGTCGCAGAAGGAAGTGAGCGGTTTTCGGGCGTCAGCGTTAGGCGGACAGCGCCGAGAGGCCGCACGCCTGCGGTCACGATGCCGCGCAGGCGCGATCTGCCGGTGAAATCTAGATCGACGCCCTCCTCAGCGCGCTCTCCCAAGCGCAGTTGCTGCGCCATGCTCCGCTCTGCCGTCGTGTACACGTTGACCGTGACGACACCAGCAGGCACTCCGCGCAAAGAGTACGCCCCGTTTCGGAACAGCCCACTGGCAACAACCTGACCATCCTCATCCCTCATCTGAACGGTTGCTTCCTCGCCGGGGAAGAGGCCGGTGATTGTGCCACGCACGGCACCGAGCGGCATCGCGACCAAGCGGATGTCTCGTACGGATTGGCCACCTCGGATCCGCACTATCCGAGGGTCTACGGCGCCCGCGTCGGATTCCGCGCTGACCTCGTACTCGCCATCGCCTAGACCATCCCACTGGAAGGTGCCGCCCTCGACCGGTTTGCCGCGCCCGTTGCCGTTCGCGACGTTGGCAATCGTCGCGAAACCCGCGGCCGGCGTCCCGTCTGGCAGCACGAGCGAACCAGCGACGGTAGCACCTGAATCGAGGGCGACCTCAATGAAGCCGTCCTCCCGATCCACACGAACAGTTTTGCTGACGTACTCCGTCGCGACAACGTTCACATTGACCGAAGCGTCCGGCAAGCCACCCAACAGGAACACGCCGTTCTGGTCGGCCTTCGCACGTTCCGGTCTCGTCGACAACAACAAGAGATAGAGCGGGTCACCGGAACGCACCTCAATGCCGGCCGTCGCATGGGCAATTGGCGCACCAGAGCGAGCATCCAGCACGCGCCCGGTGATCGCCCGTACTCTGTCCAGAGAGATCGTGCCAAGGTCGTACTCACCGTCATCGCCCGTAGCGAACTCCGAAAACCACGGAAAGCGACCGGGCGCTTCAATGGCGATGGCGTAGGTCTCGACATGCAGCGGCACAGCGAAAGCGCCGCCCTCATTCGCGACCGCGTGGGTCCGCTTCTTTCCCTGCGCGAACACGCGCAGCCGAAAACGCTCTAGGGGTTTTCCGGTCATGCCGTCTATCACTAGTCCCCGAACGACGCGCCGGTGAACAATGAGATTGAGGTCTCCATGCGGCACCACAACCCTGTGCTGTTTCGTGGTCCCAAGCGCCGGCGATCTCGCCTGAATCGTTATCGTCTCGCCCCGCTTGAACGGCCCCGCCCGATACGCCCCTCCAGCGCCAGCAATAGCCACCACCAGCGGCTTGTTTGTCGATGTGGCCTCAACCGCCGCACCAACCACTGGCCGCCTCTCCTCGTCTAGGACGTGCCCCGAAACGAAAAACGCACGATGCAACTCGATTTCAATGCGGTTTCCGCCTTTCTCGCGAACAACAACATCCCGCAGAACGGTCGGAATGTGTCCTTCCGCATCTAGTTCGAGGCCATGAAGCCCCGACTGCAAGCCGGCGATCGAGAAGGCACCGGCGGCGGAGGTCTCCCAGCTTGGCGCCACTTGCCGTGGAACCTCAAAATCGAATCCGTCCCGCGGGAGCACACGGATCGTGGCACCTTCCAGCGGGCGACCGTCATCCGAGCGAACAACACCGTCAAGTGTTGAACCGTGCGACGGGCGCAATTCCACATCGGATGATGACACACCGTCTTGAATTGCGGCAACCAGTGGCACGCGGTCCTTGCAAATGGCCAATAGTGTGGTGCTATGGTCTCCGCGTCGCACGCTAAAGTGGCCGTCCGTTACACGATTCCAACTCGACGCCTTGCTGTCCTCTTTCAAAACGCCAAGCCAACAACACTCTGCGGCCGGTTGTCCAACGATTCGGCCCTTCAGCAAATCTGGCCCACCACCCGGAGACGAGCTAGCCGGAACGGTCCCCAACACAGCCAGTGCCGCAATGCCTTGGAAGATCATTGCCTTCCGCTGATCCGCAATCATCCGTCCTCCTCTATACCACCATCTGACAATGGCATCTGAGCAGACCGCCCGTTAGCGACCCCCATCGTCGCTGGCAATTCCGCTAGACTGACACATGCCACCAGGGTGCAAATGGTAGCGACAACTGTTGTCCACCAGGGCATAGAAGGCGACACGGCACTGTAACGGGTGTCGAAGTAGACGACGCCCACTCCAACACCGATAAGCGCCAAGCGCACAAGCGCTTTTGGAACATTCAGATCTTCGCCATAGCCGTAGCACATACACTTGGCCGCCACGCCGCGCCGTCCGACGGATACAATTGCCGCCAAGAAGGTCGTCCAAAGGACAACTGTGACCAAAATCCCCAACCGAAGCGCGACACCCGTGGTGAATGCAAACGCCACTGCCCCTTCCAGCGCGATGACGACTATGCTCACCAATCGGCTAAATGGGCGATCCACGATCTCGAAGCTACTGACTGCCTCCTCAAAACGACGAAATGCCGTGAGCTTAGCGATCACCGCAAAGGCGAAGCAAAAGCCAACCGCCATCTGGAAGGTTTGGGCAACCACATCAAGCACTCACACGCCCCTTCTAATCTTCGTCAACCGATAGCCTAAGCAGCGACCGTCACTACGCCATACTGTTGCAATACTCCAGATCTGTCCAACTGAACCACGCAGGGGGTCGTATGTACCCCGAATGCCCCCCAAAGAGAACCATCCTGATCACGGGCCAAGACCACATCATCGGCAATGCTACAATTCCGCAATGCCACCACCGTCGGACATTTCAAATCGAGATGGTCACCAGATGGAACACATATATAGACAAGACCATCCACCCTCATCCAACAACCACGCAGAATGGCGACGAGTACTTTCGCGTCCCAATTTTCCAATTGCCGACCGCGACAGAACATGATCACCGTGGACTCGCCAATGAGCGCGGCCCTTTCAATTGAGTCCGAGCCTACCAATAGTCGGCGGGCCAGAAAATTCGGCATGGGTGATCCGAGCCGCAGTGTCAGTGGGCCTTGGTCTCTCCTTTCCTGTCTTCCATGACCTGGGGAAGGCAACAGGAATACATCTTGAAGCCTTCTCGTGCTTCGCACAAGCTGCCGAACGACCCTACCTTGGAACAAGATGAGGATCGCCACTACCGCACAACTAATGTACCCAAGCAGTACACTCATGGCCGCTCTCCGGCGAGTTCGGTCTTGGGAAGGAGCCGCAGAACGTCCTCTGCTGTACCCGGGTAGGAATATCGCACTATGTGCCATGAGGGATCCAACTCCACAACTGCAGGGAGAGCACGAACACCAAATAGCCCCGAGACCTTAGTGTCGTATTCGGCAAACAATGGCAATCCGCCCCCGTCACGCCAAAAGGCGTCGACACAACCTCGACTAGATCCGTCACAGTAAGCTAAGAAACCTCTAAGGTGCGTTCCTCTTCGTATTGTCTGTGCGAGCTCTTCCATTAAACGGCTACAGTCCGGACAGCCGGGAGCGACAAATAGTAGGAACGTCCTCGATCCCACGAACCGATCATGCGAGACCACGGTCCTGGATGGCAACTCAATAGCTTGAAACTGGGGAGCGAGCTCTCCCACCGCAAGATTACCCGATACCCCACCAGAAGCAGCTACCGTTAACAATTGATTGTTCTTATAAAGCAGAACGCAAATGGCGAGGCCCTCCAAGACGACGGCTACCCAAAGACCAACATGCGCGATGTACAAAGGAATGTTCACAAAGTGACTCCCGCGAAAACACTTGAAGCAGTCAGAAGACAGAAAATGCAAAGGAGAGCTACTCCCCCCACTGCAACGACGCCAAACGAACTCTCTGCGCCACGCATTGCGTCGAGAAGAGCCGATCCGTCGCTTGACCCGTGCGAGAGCCAAGGTGCCAACCACATTGGAAGAATTCTCCCAAACCAAAAGAAGACCAAGATCCACTCGCCATTTCCGAGTCCATAGCTAAAGGCAATCAGTAATAGGGCGTAGAGGCCACCGTGAGTGATCACGGTCGTCACCGCTAGGCCGATGTGAGATCCCCACATTCCTGCCGCAGTGACCAAGCCGAACTCGTCCATCCACATCTTATGGGTCTGCAACTCGCATTGGGGCAGAATAAAGCGCACAACTCGCAGTTCGCGTAGCAACACAACAAAGGCCACCGCTCCAGCGACAAAGAAGAGGAACTGTGGTTGAATAGCAAAGGCAGCAAGCGTTCCTAGGCCCGCAAGTGCAAGCCCAACAAGAATAGATGTTGCGAATCCACATAGCGAATAGACGGTGACACACTTTAGCCACTTCCGTGCGGCGGAAGGTCGCAAAGGCGCTGTCATGCCAATATGGGACAGTCCGCAACGCCCCTGCGCCTCGGCTATCCCACAGAGGACTGCTCCGGAGATGAAGCCAACAAATGGATTCTTTGCCAAAACGGCCAAGACTGCGACCGCGACCGCAAATGCGACAGCGAAGTTGCACATTGTGACGAAAGCACCCACACTCCGGTCGCGACGCTCTCTGGCTTGCGAACCGATCGAAGCTACGTTTCCAGCCTCGATCATCTTTCCCCCCTAATCGGACCGCTTGGCACACAAAATCTGCTTGTGCCACGCCCAAGACTTAGGACTTACCCAGCTAGAAATTCAAGTACGAATAATGGAGGTTTGATGGAGAAATTCTGCAAACATCTCGCGGATGGTGCCGGCGCAGGCTCGCGCAGCACCAGCTCGCGCAGCACCAGAATGACGAACACCGCGGTGAAGGCCAGAAAGCCCGGCACTTCGCGCAGGCTCTGCAGGATGCCGATCTCGCGCCCGGTGAACGCCGCCCGTTCGATGGCGAAGTTGTTCAGCAGCGCCTGCCAAGCGGCGAAGCCGAACGGCATGGCCACGCTGGCCAGCACCAGGAACCCCACCGGCGTGCGCCAGCGTCTACCCATCGTAGAACCCGCACGGATGCAGGCCGAACAAGCGCCTCTCGCGCTCGCTGCCGAGCCGCGCCGCGGCGGCCGCGTCCAAGTGGTTCACCTCGGCGGTTGGTTTCACGCGCTGGGCGATGTCGCGTCTGGCGTAATGCACTTGCAGGAAGACCTGCCGGCGTCGCCTTCCCCGGCCGCCTTCCCCGGCCGGCAAACGCCGGTGCCACACGTCGGAGACGAACAGCGCCACATCGCCCGCCTGCGCCGTCAGCGGCAACGCGCCCCGTCCGTCGCAGGTGAGCGCCGCGTCGGCGCGGCGCTCCGCGGGCGGCGGCCGGCCGGACTTGTGCTGCCGGGAATCACCGCTGTCGGCCCGCACGCGATGGGGCAGTCGTCCAAGAAGACGTGCGCACCGATGGCGAACACCGGGTACGGAGTCGCATCCGGCCACACCGTGCCCGGCTTGGGAATGTGCGGTCCGGCGTCGATGTGCCAGCCGCCGCCGCCGTGCCGATGCTCGGCACCGGCGCGGTTGCGCCAGCAGGTGTTGGCGATGACGTGGCAGTCCTCGCCGAGCAGCGGTTCGATGACGTCGAGAATCCGGCGATGCGCCACCAGCCGCTGCGCCAAGGCGCTCTTGTTGAACATCTCGTAGCGGAAGCCCTCGTCCTGAACCCGCACGCGACCGGACGGCGGCTCCGATTCGTAAACGCCGGCGAACGCGGCGCGGGCGCTAGCGAACACCGGGGCGCGAACAAATGTGTCGCACGCCCATCGCCCGCGATCGCCATCGCCTTGCCTTCGGCGACCGCTTGCGCGACCATGCGTACACACACCGCAGCAGAGGAGGGGGCCGTGGCGACATTCCACGACTTCACCATGAACACCATTACGGGCGAGGCGCTCAGCTTCGAGCAGTACAAGGGTGCCGCGTGCTTGGTGGTGAATCTCGCCAGTCAATGAGGGCTCACCCCTCAGTACGCAGGTCTGCGTACCCTTCAGGAGAGCGGCGCGGTGACCGTGCTCGGCTTTCCCTGCAATCAGTTCGGCGGCCAGGAACCGGGCACCGACGCGCAAATCCTCGAGTTCGCCACCGACCGGTATGACGCCAATTTCCAGATCTTCTCCAAAGTGGAGGTGAACGGCGACGGCGCATGCGATCTGTACAAGCATCTGAAGTCGCAGCAGGCGCGGCCGGACGGCGAAGCCGACATCGCGTGGAACTTCACCAAGTTTCTGGTGGATGGCGACGGCGTCGTCGTCGCCCGCTTCGAGCCGGGCGTGGCGCCGGAAGAAATCGCCAAGCACTTGCGGGAGCGTCTGTAGCGCGGAAGTGGCGCCCGCGCCACGAAGTAGCCGGCGAAAACCGCCAGCGGCCAAGCGTTGGACAAGCTACAGCTCCAGCGCCCCCCGGTCGAGCGGCTGGAGCGGCACGTCCGGATCCGGGGACGGGATGGCGGAGAGCAGCAGGCGCGTGTAGTTCTGTCGCGGGCGCTCGAACACGTCCTCCACCGCGCCGGTTTCCACCACCCGCCCGCGATGCATCACCAGCACGCGGTCGCAGATGTGGCGCACCACCGCCAAATCGTGCGCCACGAAGAGGTAGGTGAGCCCCAGCTCGACCTGCAAATCCTGGAGCAGATTGATGATCTGCGCTTGCACGGAAACGTCGAGCGCCGAGACGGATTCGTCGCACACGACGAAACTCGGCCGCAGCATGAGCGCGCGGGCGATGCCGATGCGCTGGCGCTGGCCGCCGGAGAACGCGTGCGGGTAGCGGGTGAGCGCGTCCGCCTCGAGTTGCACGCGGCCGAGCATCTCCGTCACCGCAACCAGCCGCTCTTCGCGGTTGCGCTCGCCGTGGATCACCAGCGGCTCCTCTAGGATCTGCCGCACCGTCATGCGCGGATTGAGCGACGAAAACGGGTCTTGGAAGATCATCTGCATCTCGCGGCGCAACGGCACCAGATCGCGCTCGCGCAATTCGTGCAGCGCCGTCCAGCCGGCGGCGGCGTGGAAGCGCACGCTGCCGGCGTCCGGGTCGATGGCGCGCAGGATGCAGCGCGCCAGCGTCGTCTTGCCGGAGCCGCTCTCGCCCACCACGCCGAGGGTTTCCGCGCGCGCCAGGTCGAACGACACGTCCTCCACCGCGGCCACGCCGCCGAAGCTCTTGCACAGGCCCCGCACCTCCAGCATCGCCTCGCTCACGCCCGCGCCTCCTGCGGCAATTGATCGCGGGGCAGGCTGACGCGCCGGCCGTCCGCCAAGGCGACCAAGGGATGCGGCGTCTCGATGTCCGCATCGCCCACCACGCTGGCGATGGTGGCCAAGCGCTCGCCGGGCGGCACCACGCCGGGAATGGCTTTCAGCAGCCCCCGCGTGTACGGATGCAGCGGGTCTTTGAGCACTTGGCGCACGGTGCCGATTTCCAGCACCCGCCCTTGGTACATCACCACGACGTGATCGGCGATCTGCGCCACCACGCCAAGATCGTGCGTGATGAAGATCACCGAGTTGCCGAGCTCGCGCTGCAAGCTGCGGATCAAGGTGAGGATTTCCGCTTGGATGGTCACGTCGAGGGCGGTGGTGGGCTCGTCGCAGATCAGCACTTCCGGGCGGCACACCAGCGCCATCGCGATCACCACGCGCTGGCGCATGCCGCCGGAGAACTCGAACGGGTACATCGTCATGCGCCGATCGATGTCGTCAAGGCCCACGCGCCCGAGCATCTCCGCCGCTTCCCGCCACGCATCCTCTTTGCTCACGTCGCGGTGGCAGAGGATGGCTTCGGCCACTTGGCCGCCGATGTTGTGGACCGGCGACAACGCGGTCATGGGCTCTTGGAACACCATGCTGATGTGGCCGCCGCGCAAGTCGTAGAGGCGCGGGTCCTTGTCCTTCAAGGCAACCACGTCGAACGTCTCGCCGGCGTCCGGGGCGAAGCGGATGGTGCCGCCGGTGATGCGCCCCGGCGGTTGGATGAGGCGCATCACGCAATTCGCTGTGACGGATTTGCCGGAGCCGGACTCGCCGACGATGGCGGTCACCTCGCCACGCGCCACGTCGAAGCTCACGCCCGAAAGCGCTTGGGTGACGCCGGTGTCGGTCTTGAACTGCACGGCAAGGTCGCGGATGGACAGCACCGGTTCGCTCATTCCAAGCCTCCGGTGTTGTACGGGTCCGCGGCGTCCCGCAAGCCGTCGCCGAGCAGGTTGAAGGCGGTCACCGCCACGATCACGAAGAGGCCGGGCAGCAGCAGCCACGGCGTCATCACGATCACCTGCCAGTTCTGCGCCTGCTGCATGAGCACGCCCCAGCTCACCACCGGCGGGCGCAACCCGATGCCGAGGAAGCTGAGCGCGGTTTCGCCGAGGATCATGAACGGCACTGCCAAGGTGGCGGCGGTGATGGTGTGGCTCATGAAGTTCGGCAGCATGTGGCGGAAGATCAGCCGCATCCGCCCGGCGCCGAGCAAGCGGCCGGCGATCACGAAGTCCTCCTCGCGCAACGCCAGAAAGCGCCCGCGCACCTGCCGCGCCAGGTACGGCCAGCCGAGCAGCGACAGAATCACCGTGACGCCGAAGTACACCGCCAGCGGCGACCAGGACACGGGCAGCGCCGCGGAGAGCGCCATCCATAGCGGCAGCGTTGGCAGCGCGAGCAACACGGCGATGAACCACTGCACCGCGCGATCGGTCAAGCCGCCGAGATACCCGGCGAGGCCGCCGAATAGAATGCCGAGCACGAACGTGAGCACCACCCCCACGACGCCGATGGAGAGCGACACGCGGGCGCCGTAGAAGATGCGCGAGAAGATGTCGCGGCCGAGCTGATCCGTGCCGAACAGGTGGATGTAGCCGCCCTCGGCCACGAACAAGTGGCGGTTGGCGGCGAACAGGTTCCAAAACTCGTAGTCGTCGCCCGCGGCGAAGAACCGCAGCGGATATTGTTTGGCGGGGTTCGGCGTGTATTCGCGCATCCAAGTGTCCGGATTCACCCGCATGTCGTAGCCGTACGCGAACGGGCGCAATTGGAAGCCGTCCTCGGCGAAGAAGCGCACCCCCATCGGCGGCGCGTTGATGGCCGCGACGTTGCGCGTCTCCGGCGCGTACGGGGCGATGAACTCGCACAGCAGCGCACCGATGTACAACACGCCGAGCAGCCACGCGCTGACGAGCGCCAAGCGGTGCCGCTTGAAGCGCCGCCACGCGAGCGCGCGCGGGGTCACCGCCGCCAGCGCCGCGCCGTCCGGCGGTTCACTCATAGCGAATGCGCGGATCGATCCACGCCAGCAGCAGGTCCGAGAGCAGCAGGCCCACCAAAATGAGGATCGCGAGCAGCATCACCACGCTGCCGGCCAGGTACATGTCCTGCGCGAGCAGGGCGTCCAGCAGCATCTTGCCGGTGGTCGGCAGGTTGAGCACGATGGAGACGATGGCTTCGCCGGAAACCAGCGCCGGCAACTGCAGGCCGAGGGTGCTGATGAACGGATTGATGGCGATGCGAAACGGATATTTCAGCACCAGCTTGGCCGGACGCACGCCTTTCGCCCGCGCCGTGACCACGTACGGCTTCTTCAACTCGTCGAGCAGGTTCGCCCGCAGGATGCGCATGGTGACGGCGGTGGCGCCCAGGCCCACCACCACCATCGGAATCCACAAATGCTTGAGCAGGTCGGCGAGGCGTCCCAAGTCCCACGGCGCTTCGCGGTACTCCGGCGAGAACAAGCCGCCGATGGGAATGCCGAACACCTCGAAGCCGATGTAGAGGAACACCAGCGCCAGCAGGAACGGCGGCGTGGCGAGGCCGACGAGGGCGATGGCGGTGAGCGAGTAGTCCACCACCGAGTATTGGCGCACCGCCGAGTAGATGCCGAGCGGCACCGCCACCACCCAAGTGAACAGCATGGCGGAGATGGTGATGAGCAAGGTGTAGCCGAGGCGCTCCCAGATGAGCTCGCTCACCGGACGGGCGAACATGTACGAATAGCCCATGTCGCCGATGACGAAGCCGCCGATCCAGTGCAGATATTGCAGAGACAACGGCTTGTCCAGGTTGTACTGCGCGCGCAGGTTCTGCACCTGCTCCTCGGAGACCTCCACGCCGCTCGCCTGCAGGCGATCCAGCGTGGAGGTGACGATGTCCCCCGGCGGCAGCTGGATGACCACGAAGACGATGACGGAAATGAACGCCAGCGTGGGGATCATGCCGAGCAGGCGGCGCACGGCGTAGGGGCGCGCGACTTTGCGGACGAACCGGACGATTGCGCGGAACCCCGCCGCGGCTTTGTGGAAGAGAGAACGCGCGCGGCCGCCGGAGGATGCGTCTTCCGGCGCGGGTTCCGCAGCTGTCTCCGGCGTCTCCGGCGGGATTTCGCCCGCGGACGTTTGATCGTTGCCGCTTGGCACTGCCCCTGTCCCCTCAACGCACCCGTGGCAGCATACCCCAACGCCATGCGAAGTGGCGGCGGCGTTGGTGGCGCGCAAGCTGGCGGTTGGAAGTTAGAAATAACGCACCATGCGCACGAACGCTTGGCCGCCGCCGCCGGTGGTCAACCCCTCGGCCACCACCTCCCGCCCGAATTCGTCGCCAACGCCGCCGAACGGTTTGGCGAAACCCGCCTGCAAGCGCGAGGCGTCGCTCGCCTCGTATGTGACGGCCGCTTGCAGCACACCGGATCCGTCGTGCAGGTTGGTGATCACGGACGCGCTCTGTTGCACGAGGAAGTGCCAGCGGAACGAAGCGCCGAGGGCGAGGTAGTCGCGCATCCGCGTGAACGTCTCGCCGCGCGCCAGGCGCTCGCGCAACGGTTCCGGCAGCGCGCCGCCGACGCCCGGCAGGCGGCGCACGCCGAAACCGTTGCGGTGGTACTCGCCGAACAGGTGCAGAACCGTGCCGAACGCCGCCACGCTGTAGTCCGCGTTCAGGACGCCGGAGATGGCGGCGCCGCCGCCCGCGCGGGTGGCCACGACGATGTCCGCGCGCGCCATCGCGCCGCCGAGGGGCACGCGCCAACCCGCGCCGAACACCTTCTCGCCCCGGTGGCGAGCGCCCATCACCTCGAACTCGACAGCGCCGACGTGGCCGTGGAACTTGGCGGCCACGCTGGAGGCGTTCCAGTCCGCGCCGCCGCCCTGCCGGCGCCGGCCCACGGCGAGCATCTGCAAGTCCGCGCCGTTCTCGAACAAGCGCTCGATCAGCACCAGATCGTCGCCGGCCTTGTAATCCCGATCCACGCTGGTGGGCGCGAACGGGCTCAGCAAGTCCAGCGGCCGGAACACCAGCCCCGCCCCCCAGCTCACCGCCTGCCGCCCGACCGTAACCCGCCAACGCGGCCTTTGGTAAGTCAGGGCGAGGCGGTCGAAACGGTGCTGCAAGCGGGCGTGGCCGCCCTTGGCGAGCTGCCACGTCAAGTCGAACAAGCGGTCGCCACCGCCGCTCGGCGTTTGCTCGAAGACAAGCCCCGGCCCGCCGCCGAGGCGCGCCGAGTCGCCGCCAACGGCGGTCGTGGAGTGGGCGACGATCACGCGCAGCGGGCCGCGGTCGCGCTTCCACATCAAGCGCAAGTCGGCGTTGTGATCGACCAGCGCGGCGCCCGCGGCACGGCGCAGCGCGTCGCCGCGCGGCAGCGCGACCGCTGCTGTGAACCACTTGCCGCGCATCTCGAACACGCTCGTCCCCGGGGCGGCTGACGCCGCGGCTGATCCCGCGGCCGACGCCGCCGGGGCGGCGCACACACCGACGATCAGCGCGCGCCCCCAAGCCACACGCCACACGCCGCCGCCAACGCCACGCAACGGAATCTACGAAGTGCCCACCAAGCGGAGAAACTCGGATCGCGTCGGCGGATTGTCGCGGAAGTCGCCGAGCATCACGGACGTCTTCATGCTCGAATGTTGTTTCTGCACGCCGCGCATCGCCATGCACAGGTGTTGCGCTTCGATGATCACGCCAACGCCGGCCGCGCCGGTCACCTCCAGCACGGTGTTGGCCACCTGTTGCGTGAGGGTCTCCTGTATTTGCAGCCGCCGGGCGAACATGTCGACGATGCGCGCCAGCTTGGAGATGCCGAGCACCCGGCCGCGCGGCAGGTAGCCGACATGGCACTTGCCGATGAAGGGCAGCAGGTGGTGCTCGCACAGGGAGTAGATCTCGATGTCCTTCACCAACACGATCTCGTCCAGATCGGTCTCGAACAACGCCTCGTTCACCACGTCTTCCACGCGCTGCCCGTAGCCGCGGGTGAGGAACGCGAGCGCCCGCGCGGCGCGTTCCGGCGTGTGGCGCAGCCCCTCGCGCTCGGGCGCCTCGCCAACCCCGCTGATCAGCTCGCGGTACGCCGCCGCCAAGCGGGCGACGGGCACTGCCGGTTCTTCCTTCATGGCGACATGGCGGCGTCAAGTTCCCCCACAGCGCGCAGAGTTTGCAAAGCAAACTCCAACGCGCCCGCAAGGGCGCGCCGGGCGCGCCTAGTAAGTGATCACCGTGTCGAGCCTCACCCAGCGCCCGTCCCGCACTTGCGACAGCGTGGAACTGTCCACGCCGCGGTGATCGTCCGGGCCGAAGGTGAGGCGGTTGCCGAAGAGATCGGTGTATCCGGCCAGCGACTCGATCGCCGCGATCACCTTCTCGCGCGTCAGCTCCCGGCCGGCCATGAGCAAACCCCGCACCGTGAGATCCGCGGCGCGGTAGCCCACCATCGCCGGCAAACCGGGCACCTCGCCGTAGCGTTCCTTGTAGCCGTCGAACCACGCGCGCACCGGCGGCGAGAGATCGTCGTCCTCGTAGAGCAGCGCAATGGGCCCGAAGGCGTAGTAGCCCTCGCCCGAACCGCTCTTCTGATCAGCGATAACGCGCCCGTAGGCCGCCTCGTTGCCCACCCAGGCGACATCCTCCCAGCCCATCTTCTTGGCCGCCTCCAACACCAGAATCGTGTCGCGGTGGACGAGGCCGACCATCACCAGATCACACCCCGCGTCTTTCAACCGCAAGACCGAAGCGGTGAACTCGACGTCCGTGGGCTTGTGCGCCGCCACTTCCGCGATGGCGATGCCCATTTCCTCGGCTTGATCCTGGGCGCCTTCCAGAATCTCGACGCCGTATTCGGTGTCGTGGTAGATGACGCACGGTTTCTCCTTGCCGAGCGTTTCCACGAAGTGCTTCACGCCGGCGCGGATTTCCTCGTAGTAGAGGCCCATGTGGCTGATCACGTTCTTCTGGAACGGTTCCACCATGGCGCGGGCGCCGGTGGACGGAAACAGGTTCGGCACGTCGGCGGCGTCCGGCGTGGCCATCACGGCCACGTTGGTTTGCGTGCCGACGGCGCCGACCATGGCAAAGATGCGGTCGCGGTTGATGAGCTTGTTGGCGGCGGCGATGGCGCGCTGAATCTGGTATTGCGAATCCTCCACCACGAAGCGGATCCGACGCCCGTTCACCCCGCCGGCGTCGTTCGCCTCGTCAAAGCGCATGCGCGCCCCGTTGACGATGCCGTTGCCCCAAATCGACACCGGCCCGGTGAGGTCCGCGTGCGTGCCGAGCACCACTTCGTCGTCGCTGACGCCCACTTCCGTCACCACCTCCTCGGCGTCCGCGCTTGCGGGTGGCGTCTCCGTGCCGCACCCCAAGGTGAAGACGAGCCCCGCCGAGCCCAACGCCGCCAGCCGCCTTGTCCAATCCGCCATGACCTTCCCCAAACCGTGTGAAGCGGCTAGTGTACCGCTTCGCATGCAACCGCCGCACCAAAGCTCCACGATTTCCGCGCCGGCCGGGGCCGCTTGGGGCGGCGCGCTCCACGTTGTCGCCCTGGGCGTCGCCGCCGCGTGTCTCGTCCTGTTGCGGCAGACGGAGTTTGGCCCCGGGCTCACTCCGGATTCCGCCGCCTACATCTCCACGGCGCGCAGCCTGTACGCCGGCGAAGGTTTCGTCCCTTTCTCCGGCGGGTATGCCTACTGGCCTGGCGGGTACGCTTATTGGCCGCCCCTCTTTCCGCTGATCCTCGCCGCCACCGGCGTCTTCCACGACGACATGATTGCCGCGGCGGCGGTGGTGAACGCCGTCGCGTTCGGTCTGACGGTGTTCGCAGTCGCGGCTTGGCTTCGCCGCTACCAAGTGTCTCCCCTGTTGGTGGCTTGGGCGGGCTTGGGGCTGGCGCTCTCGCCGGCCGCGGGTGTGGCCGCCTACGTCTGGTCGGAATCGGTGTTCGTGCTGTTTGTGGTGGCGGCGCTGTCCGCCCTCGACCGCTTCTTGGCCGCCGGCACGCGCAAGGCGTTGCTCGTCAGTGCCGGGTTCGCCGCTCTTTGCTGCCTAACCAGGTACGCCGGCGCCAGCGTGCTGGTGTGCGGCGTCGCGCTGATCGCGACATGCGCCACGCTGGCGCCAAGACGGAGAATCCGCGCCGCGGTGTTCTATGCGGTCATCGGATTGGCGCCCGTGGCCGTTTGGCTAGTGCGCAATCTGCTGGTCCTAGGCTCGCCGCTAGGCGACCGGTCTCAATACGACGAACAGTTCTCGGCGCCGGCCACCGTCCGCATGATGGTGGATGCGGCCTTGAATGGCACCGTCGGCCCTGCGGTCTTGGATTGGATCGGCGTCTTCGCGCCGGCCGTCGACGGCGGGACGGCGTACCTGCTCGCTTGGTTGCTCGCGGTTTGGGGACTGGTCGGCTGGGCGCTGGCGCGTTGGCGCCGAGAGGGCTTTGGCGTGGCGGTGGCGGGCGGGTTCGTGTTCTGCCACCTCGCCTTCTTGGCGGTGGCATCCCCCTTGGGCGGATTGAATGCCGAGGCGCGGTTCATGGCGCCGCTCAACGCGCCGATGTTGGTGGTGCTGGCATTGACCTTCCACGCCGGTCGCGCCCGCGCGTGGTCGGCGACCGCGGAGTGGGACGGGAAGCGGGCCGTGTGGCGCCGGCGGCTCGTCCGCTCGGCCATGGTGGCGGCCCCGGCTTTGTGGTTGGTCCAATGGGTGGCGCCCAACGTCGCGGAAATAAAGCAGTGGGCGGAATCCGGTGGCGACGGCTACGGAGCGCGGCGGTGGGCCGAATCGGAGACCTTGGCGCACTTGCAATCGACCGCCGTCGACGGCCCTCTGCTCAGCAACGACCCGTTCGCCGTTTATCTGCTCACCGGCGGCGGCGCGGCGCATCGTTCCGGCAACCGCCGCATCGGCAACTTGGGGCGCTTGGAGAAGGACATCCCGCCCGGAACCCATGTTGTTTGGTTCCACGCGCCGCGGGTTCGGCGCTCCACGGACCTCAAGGCGTTGCGTGCCGCTTTCCCGAATATGAGGGTGCTTGCCGCCCACGCCGATGGCGTCGTCTTCCAGCAAGGCGAGCGCGAAGACGCGGACGCCGCCGGCGCCGCGCCGCGTCGAATCAGTCCGCCTGGGCTTCCGGTCCGCCGGTGAGGGGCACGAAGCGCACCGGCAGCGTCGCGCGGGTCTGTCCGGTGCGCTTGGAGTACACGACGAGCTCCTGGTAGCCGTCGCTCGGCCCGATGGGCATGACCAAAAGCCCATCCTCGTCGAGTTGATCGATGAGCGCCGGCGGGATGGTCTCGCCCACCGCGGTGACCATCACGCCGTCAAAGGGCGCCTCCTCGGCCCAGCCCCGCCAACCGTCGCCGGCGCGAACTTGCACGTTCTCGTAGCCGAGCACGGCGAGGCGATCGCGGGCGCTTGCCGCCAACTCCGGCACGATCTCCACGGTGTACACCTGCGCGGCCAGTTCGGCGAGCACGGCCGCCTGGTAGCCGGAGCCGGTGCCGATCTCCAGCACCCGGTGCGCGGGTTGCACTTCGAGCATCTCGGTCATCAACGCCACGATGAAGGGTTGCGAAATGGTTTGGCCGTGGCCGATGGGCAGCGGGTGGTTGGCGTAGGCGGCGGGGCGGTTGCGCGCCGCGACGAACCGGTCGCGGGGCGTCGCCCGGATCGCGCCGATCACCGCATCGCCAATGCGCCGAATACCCGTGTGGGACGCCGTGCGGCGAGCGTCCGACTGTATTTCGGCGATCATGTTTTCCATGGCGGGCGTGGAGGGGCGCGGCGCTTGTTCGCCGGCGGCGGGTTCGCCACCGGCACCGATTGGCAGCGTCGCCAAGGCCAATGTCAGTATGCCGCGGGCCGGTTTCATGTCGCCACCTCCCAACATCATCCCATATTTTCCCGCTTGTTTTACGAACTGCAGGACAACATGGAGCAGCCGGCGCGCCGCCGCGCCCATTCCGGCCGCTTGGCCGCGAACGCCTCCTTGCCGGGTTGTTCGGCGTAGGGGCGGCGCAGCACGTCCATCAACTCCCGCAGCAGCGAGTAGTCGCCGCCTTCCGCCTTGTCGATGGCGAGTTGCGCAAGGTAGTTGCGCGGCACGAAACGCGGATTTGCCGCGTCCATGCGCTGCGCTCGCGCCTGTTCCGCCTCGCCGACCATGCCCACGCGCCGCGAATACCCCCGCAGCCAAGCCTCGGTGCGTTCGCGCAACGCCGGCGAAACCGCGTGGTAATAGGCGTCTCGCAGTGGTTCCATGCCGACATTGCGCAAATCGACGCGCGCCAACTGGCGGAAGAAAATGGTCATGTCCGTTTCGGCTGCGCCGAGCAGGGCGAACAGCGCGGCGCACAACGGCTCGTCGTGTTCGGGCGCGTATTTCGGCAAACCGAGTTTGGCGGCCATCATCGCTTGCGATTTGGTCTGGTATTGCGCCGCGAAATCCTCCAAGAGGTTGCTTAGCGGCGCCGCCTCGCCGACCAGCGGATAGATCGCGTTCGCGAGTTGCAGCAGGTTCCACTGCGCCACCGCCGGCTGCTGGCCGAAACGGTAGCGGCGCGTGGCGGCGTCGGTGGTGTTCGGCGTCCAATCCGGCTGGTAGTCCTCCAGCCAGCCGTAAGGCCCGTAGTCGATGGTGAGGCCGAGGATGGACATGTTGTCCGTGTTCATCACGCCATGCACGAAACCCACGCGCATCCACTGCGCGATCATCTCCGCGGTGCGTTCGCACACCTCTTGAAACCAAGCCAGGCACCGCTTCTTGCCTTCCTCCACGTCCGACAGGTGGGGGAAGTCCGTGGCGATGGTGAAGTCCACGAAGCGGCGCAGCAGAGCGGTCTCGCGCCGCGCCGCCAACATCTCGAAGTGGCCGAAGCGCGTGAAAGAGGGCGCCATCCGGCACACCACCGCGCCGGGCTCCGGGGCGGGATGGCCGTCGTAGAGAATGTCGCGCGTCACCGTTTCGCCGGTGGCCACCAGCGACAGCGCCCGCGTGGTTGGCACGCCCAGGTGGTGCATCGCCTCGCTGCACAGAAACTCGCGCAACGACGAGCGCAGCACCGCCAAGCCGTCCGCGCCGCGCGAATACGGCGTGGGCCCGGCGCCCTTCAATTGCAGCGTCCAACGCTCGCCGCGCTCGTTCACGGCTTCGCCGAGATTGATGGCGCGTCCGTCGCCCAGCTGGCCGGCCCAGTTGCCGAACTGGTGGCCACCGTAGCAGGTGGCGATGGGGGCCATGCCGTCCAGCACGCGGTTGCCGCCGAACACCTCCGCCAGGGCATCTTCTTCGGTGGGTTCGGAGGGCAGGTCCAAGAGCGCGGCCGCCTCCGGCGCCCAGCCAACGAGCCTCGGTGCCCGCACGGGCGTGGGCAGGACGCGGGAATAACACGCGCCCGCCACTTGCCGGCGGTAGTTTTCCACCACCGGGTCCGCCGGCAATTCGCGCGCGTAGCGGTTGTCGAAGCGCAAGCCGGCAAGGGCGAGTGGTTCGGCAAGCATGCGCGTGATGTTACCCCCAGGCGCGGCCTGCGGCGCTAGCGCGACAGCAAAACCGTGGCGGGTACGCCGTGCCACGGGCGGTCGGCGGAGGCGTTTGTCGCGTCCTCGCTCTGCGCTGGCGGCTGATTGCCGACGCGTTCGAAGATCAGGATGTCGCCTTCGGAATAAACATAGGCGTGTTGCCCGTCCGGGCTCGTCGCCAGCGCTTGGCTCTTGAACTCGGGTATGTAGTTGTTGAAGCGATCCGCCTGCCAGTTGGCCACGTAGTCCGTGGCTGCGAGTTTGGCGGATTCGTCGGCGACGCGGATGGCCGCGCTGAACGCTGAGTTCCAGCAAAACGCGTCGATCGCCGCCGCGCCGCGCCTTGCCGCGATGAAGCCGCAATGGCCACCGGGGTCGCGCCAGGACGCATTGCCAAAGGCGTTCAGATTGTTGAGGCGGCGCGGGACAGCTCCCTCGACTGCGAGGTCGTAGGTCTCGGTGCCGCCATCTCGGGCGAGCGCCACCAGATAGGCGTCGTCGTCGCTGATCGCGATGGCCACTGCGCGAACGGTCAGCTCGACTTCGCCGGCCGCCGTCAGCTCACCCGTGTTCTCGTCGCGCGTGAACGCCTGCAGCGAGTCGCCGTCCGTGGCGTAGACCCGTGTGCCAGCGTGGTTGCTCACCGCGTGCATCAAGCCTTCGATCGCCACGCTCTGCACGCTGGTCAGGCCGGTCTCGCCCAAGGAATACACTTCCACGCCACTCGGGTGGCCGTGGTACAGGAACGCTCCCGTGGAATCCAGGAATGCGCCGTGACGAACGCCACAGGGTCGCACGTCGCCGTGGGTGACGATCTCCAGCGCGCCTTCGTCCACCAGCGCCAAACGAGAGTCGTCGGCTGGCGCGAGTTGGCGCCAACCGCGGCAGCCGACATGCATGTACAGCTTGCCTCGCCCGCGGTCCCACAGCAGCCCGTTGGGTTGTTCCTCCATATTCGCGACTCGCGCTTGCCCCAGCGTTCCGCTGGCGGCGTCTCGCGCAAGGATGTGGACGCCTTGGGATGTCGCCAGATACAGCACGGCGCCGCGATCCTCGAATGCAAGGGCCGGCGTCGCACTGGTTTCTGGCGCGTCCAAGCCAAGCGCCGACGCGCGCAGCCGGCCGGCGTAGCGAAGCCATGTCGGTGCATTGGTTTCGTCCCAATTCAGCGTCGTTTCGGAGTCGTCGCGTTCACCACGCTGCCCCACGCGTATCAAGTAGCGCTGCTCGGCGACGGCGTCGAACAGCACGGCGGTTGCGTCATCCGCGTCCGGCGCCTGCCAATCGCCATGACTTCGCGCCACCAGCTGCAGGCCGTCGAATCCGGCGCCGCGCACGCGATAGACGGCAAGCGTTGCCGAGGTGGTCTCGTCCAGCCAAAACCGGTACCAGCCGGCCTTCGGCGGCGTGAACGACCACCACAGCGAGGAAGCTCCCAGAATGCCGTCGCGTTCACCGGGATCGAGTGTGGCGAATAGACCGGCAAACGTCGTCGTGCCGCTGCTGCCGTCAAGGGCGATTGCTTGCGCCAGAGAGTCGTTGGCCGGCGTCTCTCCCCACCGGAGAGTGGCAGAGCGATTCCTTGGTAGGAACGCAGTGGAGTCACCGCTGTGCAATCCCGCCGAGATCCAGTAACGCTGGCCGCCGGCAGCATCGAAAGCGAGCTCGGTGCCCGTCACCCCAGGGCCGGTGCTGGCAAGCAGTTCCAAGGTCGCCAGCGAAGGCGTGCCCTCGGCGTCCGCTGCTTCGACCGGCGCGAAGACGGCGAGCTTGATCTCCGTGTGGGAGGCGTCGGACAGGTGCCAGGCAAACCGGCCGTTCGACGGCGCCGTCCAGCCCCACCAGCGCGTCCTCACGCCGGTTTGCGCGGGTTCGCCGGGTTCCACGCTGTGGTCAGCACGAACCGTGATCCCCTCGGAACCCGTTGCGCCTTCGAGCCCCGCGGCATTGGCGAAGTCGTCCGCGCCCGCGTCTTGTTCGTGTTTCTCCCATGTGAGCGTAAATGCCCGCCCAGCTTGGAAGGCGTCTCTCGCCGCGACGGCAATGCGGTATTCCGCGCCAGCCTGTACGCGTAGCGGGGCATAGTCGTAGTGTCCCGAAACAAGCCGCAGCGCTGCCACATGGTCGCCAGTGAAAACAAACACAAAGGATGCCCCCTGATCTGCTCTGAACCGCCAACCGCCATCTTCGTGCGCAGTCCAGCGATACCACACCGTCGCGGCCAAATCGCCGAACCGCTCTCCTGGTTCCAGCGTGGCGCCGCGGTTGTCGCCGGCAGTCTCGCCTTCGGCATCGGGCAGTTCGACAGCGGCGGCGAAGTCGTCGTTGACGGGACGTGGCCCTTGCGACCAGCGCATTTGGGCTGGCCGGCAGAGGTTGACAGTGTCGACGAGGCAGCTAACACGCACACGATATGTCTGGCCCTCTTCGGCGAAGAACGAAACGTTCCACGGATTGGCTCCTATCGGCGTCAACGCGGCGATACGGTCGCCTTGGAACACAGCAACATGCGCGCCCACCGACGTGCTGAAGCGCGTGGCGCCTCGCGTCGGCGCGGTCCACCGATACCAGATGGAGCCGACAAAGGACGCGCCCAATCTCAGCGCTGCGGGTTCGCCCTGCTCGATGGTAGCGGTCAGCGCATCCGCATCAACGTGCCCGGAAGCGCCGTCGAGTGTTGCAGCGTCCGCGAAGTGGTCGTTTGCCGGTGGCGACACCTCGGCTGGCGGTTGCGCTTCGGGGTCGTCGTCGGCGTCGAGTCCAACCGAGACCACGGCGGGGTCCGCATTCCAAGCACTGGCTGTGAAGTACAGCCGCACCGCGTCCTCGGCATCCAGTTCCACATCGAACTCGACTCGCTGCCGTTCTCCTACGCCCACTTCCCCGAGCAGCGTGTACGGCCGATTTGGTAGCGGCGAATGCTCGACGCCGTCGTCTTCACCGTTCACCGGCAGTATTTGCACCCGCGGACTGCACATGCCGTCCGCTGCGCGGCAGCCGCTTAGGGCAACCTGCACGCCAGCGGCAACGTAGGCGTCCACCGACACCGAGAGCACGACGCGATATTTCAGTTCGGCAATGGGACGGCTCTCCTCCACAGCGAGGCGAAGGCTGGGCGTGGAGGCGTCGCGGATGATCGTCCATGCCAGCCCGGCGCGCGGCGCGGCGGTGTATACGCGTTGCGGCACGACCCGGGCTCGGTACGTGCCTGCCGCCGGGTTCTTGACGATGATCCACTCGACGTTGTCGCGGCGAGAAGTGGATGCGTGCTCGCCGCAGGCCGCCGCGGTGCAGTCGGCGTCCTTGTCCAACCAGAGATCGAGGTCGTTCAACACGGTGCTGCCGATCGTGTCGGCGGGCGGTTCGTCCCACGCCAAGACGAGATCCAAGCGGCTCGCGCCTTCCGGCACCACGATGTCCTGATGGCCGTAGCTGTCTGCCGTCAGCGTCGACGTCGCGGCGCCGTTTTCCCAGCCGTCCGCCCGCTTCCGCTGCAGCACGCTGGTGCGCGCCGAGGCTTTGCCAAGGCCGTACTGTGCCTGCAATACGCCCGGCCCTCCGCTGTTGTCTGCTGGAAACGCGCCACCGGCATCGAGCCAGGCATCCGGCTTGAGGGCGCTGGCCATCAGCCGCGCCCGGGTCAGCGCCGGCTGCTCGCGGTAGTCGGCAACGGCATCCAGCAAGAGCGCGGCTACGCCGGCGACGGAAGGCGACGCCATGCTCGTGCCGCTGTTGCTGACATAGCCGCCGCGGCTGCCTTGACCCCGGGCCGAGTAGACATCCACGCCGGTGGCGACGAGCTGCGGGGCTAGGCGGCCGTCGAAAGTAGGCCCCCAGCTGCTGAAACGGGCTAGTTCGCCGTTGTCGTACACGGCGCCCACCGACAGCGAGTTCTTGGCTGCGCCGTAGTTCGAGAAGCCGCTGATGTCCGCATTCGCGTTTGCGACCACATAGAGCTGCCGATGCGCCCAAACCACGGCGTCCAGCTTGCGCTCACCGTACGTTCGGCCTTCCCACTGTCTACTGTTGGCCGCAAGGCTCATGTTGACGACCAGCGGCTTTGCGGCTAACGAATCGTTATCGCACGCCGACGCTCGGGTGAGGAAGTCCATGCCCCGGGAGACGCTGTCGAAAGGCCCGATGCCGTGCAGGCTGAGGACTTTGGCGAAGCGTATGTGCGCCACCGCCGGTGCCATCCCGGCATACCGTTGCTTGGCCGAGCCGTTGCCTGCGATAGTGCCGGTGACGTGCGTGCCGTGGCCGTTCTGATCGATCCACAGATCTGCGTCTTCTGTTCTGTGATCGTTGTAGATGAAGTTGGCGCCGCAGATGCTCGAACGATGGCTCGCTATGTCCAAGTGGTTGATGTTGAGGCCCGTATCCATCACGCCGATGGGCACGCCGCCGCCGCCAGTGCCGCGGAAGATGCCCGGCGCATCCGTGTGGAAGCGCACCGCGTCCGCCCCCATGGCGGGAACCGCGGTGTCGTGCGTGGCCTGATACATGCCCATCGGCTCGATGGCCAGCACGAAGTCGGCTTGCAGAGCGGCATCGAAGGCGGCGGCATCGACGTTGGCCGCGTAGGCGCGGATGTCCGCATCGAAGCGCCCGACCTCGACGCCGCGCGCCTGCAATGCGCGCCGCCAACGCCCGTCCGGGTCGTGCGCCATCAGCGTTATCAGAACCGGCAGCTGGCCCAACGGTGCGGCATGAAGCTCCGCCGCAAAGGCTTCGTGCGCCTTGCGCTCGGGCGGCACGACGCCGAGGCCCGACACGCTGGGCAACTCCGTGGCGGCGGCAAGGCTGGCTGGGTCCGCCGGCAGGCGCGAGCGCAGCAATGGCCCGGTTGCGGCCAGAATGTCGATGCCCAGCGGTGCCACGGCATTGCGTACGTCTTGCACTGTGGCGCCGTCGGCGAGGCGCAACCAGCCAAACACCCAGTCGCGCTCCATGCGCTGCGCCAGATCCGCGATGGCGGCCAGAGGCGCGTCGCCGGCATCGGCAAAGAGCCAGCCCAAGGTGTTGTCTTGCGTGGACTCGACGCCAGCATTGCGCTTCGACGGCGGGCGGTAGGGCGCCACTGCCAGCGGCGTCGGCGCGGAGGTGAAGGAGTAGCCGTTTGGCGCCGCTGGCGCGGGGGCGGTAAATGGCTCGGCCGAGCCGGAGCCGAGGGTCGCGGCGATCGGCGCGGCTTGAACTGTCGCCTTGCGCACGCCGCCTTGACTGTCTGCGGCGATCCGGCGGCGGAGGTCTTCAAGGCCTGGGTGCCGCTCGAAGAGCTCGGGCGACGGCACACCGACGGCAGAACGGTTGTCCAGCACGACGACCGCGGTGGCAATCGCGCCAAGTAGCGCGATCACCGCCAGCACGCGCAAAGCGATGCTGCTCATGTGCCCTCCACCGAGGCTTGAGTGGCGTTGACCTTAGCAAATCAGTCAAATTGCCGCAGGCACGGACACTCTATGATCTGCCCGCTTTACGGGAAGGTCATTCGGGAGGGTCGATGTCGGTCGATCAAGCGGTCTTGCGCGGGGGTCGCGCGCACCCTACAATGCGCCGCTTGACGCTTGGGGACGCGCCGGTTTGCCGGTGCGCTTACAACGGTGCCGAACTCGAAGGCCAGGCGCGCCCAGCGGGGCGCGTGCTTGCAAGCACTTGACTCGTCCGTAGAGGTCAATGCCAATCAGGAAATCCAGCAAGGAGCCCGTTCGCGGCGGCGCGTAGCGCCTCGCGCGCACCGATGAAAGCCACCAACATCGCCGATCCGGCCTACTTCCACAAAGTGGTGGATTGCCAGTGGGCGTGCCCTGCCCACACGCCAGTGCCGGACTACATCCGCCTCATCGCCGAAGAGCGCTACACCGAGGCGTACATGCTGAACTGGGATTCCAACGTGTTTCCCGGCATCCTCGGCCGCACCTGCGATCGGCCGTGCGAGCCGGCCTGCCGCCGGGTGCGCACGGAGGAGAAACCGGTCGCCATCTGTCGCTTGAAGCGCGTGGCCGCGGATCACAAGGGCGACATCTCAGGCTACCTGCCGCGCGTGCCGAAACAGAAGAACGGCAAGCGCATCTGTTTGCTCGGCGCCGGGCCGGCGTCGCTCGCCGTGGCGCGGGACCTGCTCCCCTTCGGCTACGAAATCGACATGTTCGACCGCGACCCCGCCGGCGGTGGCATGATGCGCAGCCAGATTCCCGCGTTCCGCCTGCCCGCGGACGTGCTGGAGGAAGAGGTGGACCTCATCGTGGACATGGGCGTCAACGCCCACTACAACCACGAGGTCACCAGCATGAAGGAGATGCTCGCGCTCGGCTACGACGCCTATTTCGTCGGCACCGGCGCCCCGCGCGGGCGGGATCTGGATTTGCCCGGGCGCAAGGAGGTGGACGCGCACATCTCCATCGGCATCGACTGGCTCGGCAGCGTGGCTTTCGGCCACACCACGTCCATTTCCGGCAAGGTCATCGTCATGGGCGGCGGCAACACCGCCATGGACTGCTGCCGCACCTCCAAGCGCCTCGGCGCGGAGACGGTCACCGTGGTGGTGCGTTCCGCCTTCGAGGTGATGAAGGCGTCCGAGTGGGAGAAAGAGGACGCCATGCGCGAGGGCATCCCCATCGTCAACAACCGGCCGCCCAAGGAGTTCGTGTACGAGAACGGCAAGCTCAAGGGCGTCGTCTTCGAGTGCGTGAAGCCGGTGGACGACGGATCCGGGCGCCTGCGCTACGTGCCGAGCGGCGACCCGGACGTGTTCGTGGCATGCGACCACGTGTTGATGGCCATCGGCCAGGAGAACCACTGCCCGTGGATCGAACGCGACATCGGCATCGACTTCGACAAGTGGGATTGCCCGGTGCTGGACGAGACGACGTTCCAAACCACCCATCCCAAGGTGTTCTTCGGCGGCGATTCCGCGTTCGGCCCGGAGAACATCATCTGGGCGTCCGCGCACGCGCACCAGGCGGCCATCTCCATCCACCTGCTCTGCCAAGGCAAGGATCTGAAGCGCGACCGTCCGCCGGAGGGCGTGAACCTCATCAGCCAGAAGATGGGCATCCACCAGTGGAGCTACGACGCCGAATTCGACGGCGCCAAACGCTACCTGGTGCCGCACGCCAACAAACGCAAATCGCTCGACAACATCAAGATCGAAGTGGAACTCGGCTTCGACGCCCGCGCCGGGCTCAAAGAGGCGCAGCGCTGCCTCAATTGCGACGTGCAGACGGTGTTCACCGAGAAACTGTGCATCGAATGCGACGCCTGCGTGGACATCTGCCCGATGGACTGCATCACCTTCACGGAAAACGCCGAGGAACCAGAACTGCGCGCGTCGTTGATCGCGCCGGCCGAAAACGCCGAACAGGATCTGTACGTTTCCCAAACGCTGCCCACCGGCCGCGTGATGGTGAAAGACGAGGACGTTTGCCTGCACTGCGGCCTGTGCGCCGAGCGCTGCCCCACCAACGCTTGGGACATGCAGAAGTCCGTGATTCACACGCCGCAACTCGGCAGCTTCGCGCAAGCCAAATAGGCAAAGCAATGACCGACCGCCAGAACAAGCCGGGCGCCGCGGCTGCCGAGCGCCAAACGCGAAGCGAGAGGCAGCGCTTGACGCCCGCAGGCAGCGTCTACAACGATTTCGTCATCCGCTTCGCCAACGTCAACGGCTCCGGCTCGGCGTCCGCCAACGGCATGTTCGCCAAGGCGCTGTTCCGCATGGGCATCCCGGTGGCCACGCGCAACATCTTCCCGTCCAACATCGAGGGCCTGCCCACTTGGTTCGAAGTGCGCGTTTCCGAACGCGGGTTCGCCGGCCGGCGCGAGGGCGTGGACATCATGGTGGCGATGAACGCCGAGACGTTCGAGGAGGATGTGGCCGCCATCGTCCCCGGCGGTTTCCTCGTGTACGACAACTCCAAGGAACTCGCCGCGGATCTGCGCCGTGCGGACATCCACCTGGTCGGCGTGCCGATTTCCCAACTCGTGCTGCCGGAGTTTCCGAACCCCAAGCACCGCGCCTTGTTCAAGAACATCGTCTATCTCGGCGCGCTTTCGGCGTTGATCAGCATCGACTTCGAGGTGATCACCAACATGGTGTCGGCGCAGTACAAGGGCAAGGACGACCTCATCGCCCCGAACATCCACGCCTTGGAAATCGGCCGCAACTACGCCTTCGACTACTTGGATTGCCCGCTGCCCGTGCAAGTGCGCTATTCCGAAGGCGCGACCGGAAAGATCATGGTGGACGGCAACACCGCCGCCGCCTTGGGCGCGATCTACGGCGGCGCCACGGTGTGCGCTTGGTATCCGATCACGCCGTCAACCTCCTTGGCGGAAGCGTTCGAGAAGTACTGCAACCAACTGCGCGTGGGCGAAGACGGCGAGCGCAACTTCGCCATCGTGCAGGCGGAAGACGAGCTGGCGGCCATGGGCATCGTCATCGGCGCGGGGTGGAACGGCGCCCGCGCCTTCACCGCCACCAGCGGCCCCGGCGTGTCGCTGATGACCGAGTTCCTGGGCCTCGCCTATTTCGCCGAGATTCCCGCCGTGTTGTGGGACATTCAGCGCGCCGGCCCGTCCACCGGCATGCCGACGCGAACGCAGCAGGGCGATCTGCTCGCCGCCGCCTACGCTTCGCACGGCGACACCCGTCATCCATTGCTCTTCCCCGCCACGCCGAAGGAGTGCTTCGATTTCGCCGCGCGCGCCCTCGATTTGGCCGACCGGCTGCAGACGCCGGTGATCGTGCTGTCGGATTTGGAGCTCGGCATGAACGAGAACCTCTCCGAACCGTTCACTTGGGACGACGAACGGCGCTACGACCGCGGCAAGGTGCTGAGCGCCGAAGATCTGGACGCCAGCGAGACGTTCGGGAGGTACTTGGACCCAGACGGCGACGGCATCGGCTACCGCACCTTGCCGGGCGCCCACCCGGACAAGGGCGCGTTTTTCACCCGCGGCACTTCCCGCGACGAATACGCCCGCTACACCGAACACCCGGACGCCTACACCGCCAACATGGATCGCCTGTTGCGGAAGTGGGAAACGGCCAAGGCCCTGGTGCCGGCGCCCGAGATCCAAGATCGCGGCCGCCGCGCCGCCATCGTCTACTACGGCACCACCGCGCTGCCGATTCCCGAAGCCTTGGAACTGCTTTCAGACGCCGGCGTGGAACTCGACGCCATGCGCGTGCGCGGCTTTCCGTTCACGGGCGATGTGCGCGCTTTCATCGAGCGCCACGAAATCGTCTTCCTCGTCGAACAAAACCGCGACGCGCAGATGAAGACGCTGCTGGTGAACGAGTTGGATCTGGATCCGGCCGTGTTTGTTTCCGTGTTGTATTACGGCGGATTCTCGATTTCCGCGGACACGATATTCGAGCAGGTGCTGGCCTACTACGAGGAGCGCAAGATGCCGCGTTTGCGCGCCGTGGCCGGCGGTCCGCCGCCGGGCGCCGGGGCTTAGCATGACGTTCGTCGCCAAACCCAGGGTTCACCACCCGCTGCTGCCCACCAACGAGCTGGGCCTCACCCGGCGCGACTACGAAGGCGCGGTCTCCACGCTTTGCGCCGGCTGCGGGCACGATTCGGTGTCCGCCGCCATCGTGCAGGCGTGCGCGGAGCTCGCGTTGCCGCCGCACCGCTTCGCCAAGATCTCCGGCATCGGCTGCTCGTCCAAGACGCCGAGTTACTTCCTTGGCAATTCGCACGGCTTCAACTCCGTTCACGGGCGCATGCCGTCCGTGGCCACCGGCGCCAACCTCGCCAATCGCGCACTCTACTGCGTGGGCGTTTCCGGCGACGGCGACAGCGCCTCCATCGGCATCGGCCAGTTCGCGCACATCGTGCGCCGGCGCATCAACATGCTCTACGTGGTGGACAACAACGGCACCTACGGGCTCACCAAAGGCCAGTTCTCGGCCACCAACGACAAAGGCTCCACCAGCAAGAAGGGTGTGCCGAACCTGTACGAGCCGATCGACTTGGTCTCGATGGCCTTGCAGATCGGCGCGAGTTTCGTGGCGCGCAGCTTCTCCGGCGACAAGCGCCAACTGGTGCCGCTCATCCAAGCCGGTCTGGCGCATCGGGGCTTCGCCTTCATCGACGTGATTTCGCCCTGCGTCGCCTTCAACAACCACGCCGGCTCCACGAAGAGCTACGACTACGTGCGCGACCACTTCGGCAAGCTGGTGGAGGCGGACTTCATCGCCCCGGGCGAAGAGGTGACCGCGGACTACGAACCGGGCACCACTTCGGACGTGGCCATGCCGGACGGCGCCACATTGCGCCTGCGCAAACTGGCGGCGGATTACGATCCGCACGACCGGGTGGAGGCGTTGGCGAACGTGCAGCGTGCCGCCGAAGCGGGCGAGGTGGTGACGGGATTGTTGTATGTGGATCCGGACGCCGCGGATTGCCACGACATTCTCGGCACCCCCGCGGCACCGCTCAACGCGCTCGACGAAGCCACGCTGTGCCCCGGTGCGGGGGCTTTGGAGCGGGTGAACGCCTCGTTGCGCTAGTGCGCGCCCTTACGGGCGAGCTTTCACGCGAAGACTTCCGCGACGCTGCGCGCGTCCCGGCCGTCCTTGAGCACCCGCAGGTCGTGATAGGCCACGGCGGTGACGACGCTCCATATGCTCGTGAAGAACACCTCCGAGAGCGCTCTGGCCCACTCAACAAAAAGGACCAGACCAAACCTCGGCGCGGCGAAACCCAAGGCGATCTCGACGACTATCCAAGGTGCGAAGAGCACCCAGAGGAGACCGAATATCGGCCACCTGTGGCCACGGGTTAGCGCCAAACTCCGGCGCAACGTCGCGCCGACCTTCTGGCGTTCCACGGCGGCAACCTCCACCGCGACGAAGAACGCCACCATCACCATAATGCCCGGCACGACGAACACCGCAAGGCCGAGCAGAGTCATCGGCATCACCACAAAGACCACCACAAACACGAGCGGGAAACACCGCCACGCGTGGACGATCGTCTCGCCGACGCTTGGCGCCCCGAACCGCAGCGCGCGCACCGTGAAGTAGGCGAGACTTGCCCCTAGCAATGTTGACTCGAACACCATCTCCACGAGAATCTCAATGCCATCCTCCATTGCGCCACTGGACAGTGGGTAGGGGGTGGGTAGGAGGGAGAGATAAACGATAGGGGAATAGATCAGCACCGCCGGCGCGCAAAGAACGACCGTGAGCACGCCAATAGCCGGCAGGTGCCGCAAGTACAGCGCCAAACCGCAGCGCAGAATGCCGCCGACCTCAAAGCGCGTCACATGGCGCATGGAGGCACTATTCGCCCACCGCCGAGGATGTGGCTGAACCGTGGCTGTCTCAGCGCGTCTCGGCACCGCTTGAGCATCTACCCGAATATCGTGCTATTGTGCGCCACGCCTTGGATGTCCTGTGTTCCGATTGGTTTTCGATGAACACAATCATACCGCACAGGGCGATCCAAGCCTGCACTGCCTCCAAAGGTGTTGTCGGGGTTTTGAGAGTGCTGGCTGCCTCTGTCTACCTTTCCATCTAAGGTATCCAAGTGGTTCGTTCCCATGAAAGTCAAAGCTCGCCGCCTTCGGCGGCGCACCCGAGCGGCGAACCGTGGGCGGTGTTCGATGGCTTGAGCGTGCGCTTGGGCAAGCGGCTTGTTCTGCGCGATCTGCATGTGCGGTTGCGCGGCCGTTGCGTGGGCTTGCTCGGTCCCAATGGCGCTGGCAAGACGACCTTGCTGAACACCCTGCTCGGCTTCCACCCCCTGAGCGCCGGCGCCGCCCGCATTCTCGGCCAGGACGTGGGGGACACCCGCGCCGTGCGCCCGCTGGTCGGCTACATGCCGGAACGCGACAGCTTCGTTGCCGGCATGAGCGGCGTGCGCTTCGTTCGGCTCATGGCGGAACTGTCGGGGCTTGGCCGCGAGAACGCTTTGGAGAGAGCCCATGAGGCGTACTACCAAGTGGGCCTCGGCGAAGCGCGGTACCGTCCGGTGGAGACCTATTCGGCCGGCATGAAGCAGCTCGCAAAGTTGGCGCAAGCCCTCGTCCACCGGCCGCGGGTTTTGTTCTTGGACGAGCCAACCAACGGTTTGGATCCGCCGGGCCGCGACCGGATGCTCAACCTCGTGCGGGAAATTCGGGATGGTGGCGAAGCGCGCATTGTCTTCTCCTCGCACTTGCTGCGCGACGTGGAGGAATGCTGCGACGAGGCCCTCGTGCTGAAGGACGGGCGCGTGGCAACGCATTGCGACATCGGGAGCGACCGCCGTTCCAACCGCAAGTTCCTAACGCTGGAATTGCAGGGCGAGGAGGCGGCACAGGAAGCCTTTGCGCACGGGCTCGAACGCTTGGAGTGCGAGGTTGGCTGGGCCACCGGGCGCAAATTGCGGGCGGTGCTGCCGGATGCGGTGGAGACGGCGGCGCTGTACGAGTTGGCGTTGGCCTCCAAGGTGCGCATACGGCGCTTGGACTACAAACGAGACGCCTTGGAGGACATTTTCCAGCGCGCTATGGAGGCGCCGGCGGCCGCGGCGGACGCCGGCCCGCGCGCCGAACGGGAAGGCGGCGTGTGGTGAAGCCCGCATTCGCGCCGCCGGCGTTGGTGATCGCCCGCTACGCCCTCGCCGGCTTGTGCGCCTCGCGCCTGTTCGTCGCGTTCCTGGTCGTCTGCGGTCTGCCGGGGCTGGTGTTGCTCTTCGCGGTCTTCGTGCGCCACAACACCACGGGGTCCGAGGAGCTGGAGTTTCTGCAAGCGTTGTTGAGCCAGTTCGCGCCCTTGGACATCTGGATGATCGACGCCGCGCGTCAGCCATCGCTGGTGGCGGCGTTCCTGGTGGTGCTGGTGGCCGGCCCGGCGCTGGTCGCGCCGGACGTGCGCGGCGACGCCATGCCGCTGTACTTGTCGCGGCCGCTCGGCAAGTTGGACTATGTGGTCGGCAAGTTGCTGCCGCTGCTGGTGCTGGCGATGGCTGTTGGCTGGCTGCCGGGAGTGTTGGTGTTCGTCGCGCAGAGCTGCTTCCTCGGCCTTGACTGGACGCTTGAGCACGCCCGCTTCCCGTTCGCTTTGGGCGCGGCCTGCCTTGTCTGGACGGCGTGCCTCGGCACGATCGCGCTGGCCATCTCGGCGTGGGTGAAGTGGCGGCCGGCGGCAACCTTGGGTTTTCTTTGCGTCTACTATGTGACCACGCAGGTTGGCGGCGTCCTGGTTGGCGCTACGGACGCGGAATGGGTGGGCAGCTTGCTGAACCTCTCGGACGCCATCGACACCGTGGACAGCTGGCTGCACGGCGGCAGCAGCCTTGACGACGCCGCGCGGCCCATGCCCGTGCCGGCGGCGTGGTGCGTGCTCGCGGCAAGCGGCGCGCTCGCCGTGCTCGTTCTGTTGCGCCGCGTTCGCGCGCGCGAGGTGGCTTCGTGAGCGGTGCGGACGACGCCGTGCGGCTGGTGGACGTCTCGAAGTTCTACGGCGAGGTGCTGGGCGTGAACCGCGTGCAAGTGGATCTGCCCGGCGGCATCACCGGCTTGGTCGGCCCGAACGGCGCCGGCAAATCGACGTTGATGAACCTGCTCGCGGGATTGCTGCGACCGACCCGAGGCCGCGTTTCGGTACACGGAGCGACGCCGGCGGATCCGCGCTCGTTCTACGCTTTGGTGGGATATTGCCCGCAACCGGATGCGTTTCCTCCCGGAGTCACCGGCAGGAGCTTCTTGGAGAGTTGCCTGCGCGTGCGCGGCCTGCCCAAGGCGGCGGCGCGGCAGGGCGCGGAGCAGGCGCTCGCGCGCGTGGGATTGGCCTCCGCCGGCGGCCGGCCGATCGCCGCCTACAGCAAGGGCATGCGGCAGCGCGTCAAGGTGGCGTTCGCGATCGGCCACCAGCCCGCCTTGTTGATTCTGGACGAACCGCTGAACGGCCTCGACCCCCAGGCGCGCGCCGAGGCCATCGCCTTGTTCCGCGCGTGCCGCGACGCTGAAGCGCGGGTGCTGATCTCCAGCCACGTGTTGCACGAAATCGAAGCGTTGGCCGACCAGGTGATCTTCCTGGACGCCGGCTACGTGGTCGCCTCCACCGCCGACACCGATGGCGAAAGCCGCAACGCAGCGCAGACCGAGCAACCACTGACGCGGTTGTTTCTCGGCGTCGCCAACGCCGGCGCGGTGGCCGGCCGTCTCTTCCAGGAGCGGGTGCTGGTGGAAGCGCGGCTCGAGAGCGCCGACGGTTTGGTGGTGGCCGTGCGCGACTTGGAACGCTTCCACGACGTCTTCCACAACCTGGTGGTGGACGAGGGTTGGCGTGTGCGGGCGGTGCGCCCGGCCGAAGACGCCGTTGCCGCCGCCTACCGCGACGTTGTGCGCACTGGAGAAAGCCGTTGAAGTTGGCGCGGGCGGATCATGCGCTGTGGCTGCGGCAGCTCGGCGCCGTGGTGGTGGTGGAACTGCGCCGAACCCTGTGGACGCGACGGGCGACCCCGCTGTTGCTGCTCGCCGGAGCACCGGTGGCGGCGACCCTCATCGCCGCGTTGTTTGCTACGCAACCGAAAGTGTTCAACCACATCTTCACCTTGGTGGGCGTTGGCGTGTTTTTCGCCGCGGCGGTGACGCAGACCAAGCTGCTGCGGGGCGAGATCGTCGCCCACACCTTGCACTACCACCTGCTCGCGCCCATCAGCCGCGACGTGCTCCTGATCGGCAAGTACCTTGCCGGTTTCGCCGGCACCTGCGGCGTGTTCGTTGCGGTCACTGCGGTGTGCCACGGGATGCACGCCGTTCTGGGTGGCGACCTCCCGCCCGTCGGCGCTGAGGGACCGCCGCTCTCCGTCCGGCTCGCGGTGGTGGTGCTCGGCTGCGCGGCCTACGGCGCCGTGTTCCTCCTCTTCGGCGCGTTGTTCCGCAACCCGGTTCTGCCCGTGGGGGGATTGCTCGTCTGGGAGCTGGCGCACTTCGCTCTGCCGCCGACGTTGCAGGTGCTCAGCATCGTCCACCATTTGCAACGGGTGCTTGGCGACGACCCCGCCGCTCCGCCGGCATGGACGTCCGCGCTGACGCTCATCGCGCTGGCGTTGGCGGCGGTGGCGCTTGCCTGTCGCAGGTTGCGTCGACTGGAAGTCGGCTGAGCGAAAGAGACCGCCCCCGCGGTCAACGCGTTGGCGCGACTTCGCGGTTGCCCGGCCAGTGTTGGATCACCTCCGGCAGCATCGCGCGCACGGTGTCCACCACCGCTTGGGTCTGCGCGTCCACTTCCAAGTTGAGCGCGTCGCCAACCACGATTTGATCGAAGGTGGTTCGGGAGAGCGTCTCCGGGATGAGGCTGACGCTCACCGTGGACTCGCCGCGATCGAGTTCCGCAACCGTCAGGCTGACGCCGTTCAAGGCCACAAACCCCTTCGCCAGCACATACGGCATCCACTTCCTTGGCACCGTGGCGGTGACCAAGCGGCGGCCGGCGGCCGCATCGATCGCGACCACGTCGCAAGTGGCGGCAATGTGTCCGGACAACACGTTGCCGCCGATCTCGTCGCCGATGCGCAAGGAGCGCTCGACGTTCACCGCATCGCCAACGCGCAAGGCGCCTAGGTTGGTGGCTCGTCGCGTCTCGGCGACGAGATCAAAGGCGGCGTTTTGGCCGCGTACCGCGGTGGTGGTGAGACAAACGCCATTGATGGCCACCGACGCGCCGGGGCGCAAGCCTTCGGCGTGACCGCCGAGATCGACGCGGATCGCGACCAGCCCGGCTTGGCGCGAAATGTCGGAGACGTGGCAAACGCCTTGGACGATGCCTGTGAAGATGAGACACCCCGCGCCCAAAGAAGGCGCGCTTGCCGGCTAGCCGCCGACTTTCGCCAATCCGGCCAGCCGTTTGCGTTCGCTTTCGATATACTGAAGCCAAGTCCTCGCCCGTATCTCTTCGCCCCGGGTCTCCTTGCTCTTGCGCGCTTCCTGCCGAATCTCTCGGAAGATGTCCTTCGCCTCGGAGAACTTTCGCATGTTGAAGAGACACGTGCCCAATGTCACCTTGGCAATCAACGGGCGTCGAAGTCCGCCTTTGCTGAGCGCCTTCTCCGATGCGTCTTGGCACTTTTCGTATTCGTCCCGCTGCAAGTAGAGGCTGGCAAGCCGGGACAGCGTCGCGCCATCCTCCGCGAGCTTGCCGGCTTCCTCGAACACGGGGATGGCTTCGTCAACGTCCCGAGCGACGTGGTACGCCTGCCCAAGCAGCCGAAGATTCTTGACGGATCGTTGCACCAACTCCTCGTCCAAGCTCGCTTGCAGATACTTGGACGCGCGATTGGGCATCTCGTTCTGCAGCAGCAATCCCGCGTAGGTGTAGTAGTCCGCCTCTGTTTCCAAATAACCACCGGCGTGGGCGGCTTCCAACGTCCACAACTGTTTGTCCGGCTGGTCCGTCTCTCCGTATGCGCCCGCCAACGTCATCCAGCTGCTGCGTTTCGGGTAGTCCTTCACCATGATTTCGCCGATTTCCACTACGCGCTCCCAGTTGTCTTGGTCCGCGTAGAGGGCTTGCAGCATCTGCCACCACTGCTCCTTGACTTTCGTGCCCCGTTCCTGGGCAAGCCGCACGGCGATCTCCATGTGCTCGATGGATTTGGCGCTGTTGCCCATCTGGTAATGCACCGTGGCGATGAACTGGTGCGCGTCCGGCGAAACCTCGTCCACTTTCGTCATCCAATCGTCCAGGGTGCGCAAAGTCTTCTGAAACCACTCGTCAGCCTTGGCGGGCGTCTCGGAGTACTTCATCGCTTCTTGAAAGTAGAGCCGCGTGAGCGTCTCCAGCGTCGAGTTCTCCAAACCCTCGGTGATGTCCGGCACCTGCGCTATCACTTGCTCGAAGTGATGTATGGTTTGCAGGTCGTTTTCCATCTCGAAGTAGATGAACGCGATCATCTTGTGTATTTGCGCCCGCTCGTTGTTGTTGTAGCGGCGTTTGCTCTCCAGCATTTGCAGCAGCATGGGTAGCGCTTCTTGGAGTTTCTCCTCCTCCACGAGCTCTTGTATCTCGCCGAGGCGCCGATAGGTGGATTCCTGCATGTTGGGAACCTTGCGGCGGGCAGCCGCGCCTTCCTCGGCGTGCGCCGCCGACAAGAGAACGGGAAATCCTCCATCGGGCGCGGTCACGACGCCATTCAAGGCAGCCAATGCAAAGATGGCGGCCCCAACCAAGCAGGCGCGCCTCGTTCCGGGCTTCGGACTTACGGCGAGCAATCGCATGTCGTCTCTCCTTTGGCTTGTCTCACAATGCCCTAGCCTCTTGAGAGGCGAAGATCTGCACAAATGAGTCAGGTTTTCGGCAAACGCACGGAGTTTGCGGAGCAAACTCGAACGCGCCCCGCAGGGTGCGCCGCCCCGCAGGGCGCGCCGAAGCGGTTCTCATTCGTCCTGCAACTCGAACCGGATGTTGTTGCGCACGCCCTCCACGGGCACCGGCTTGCCACCCACCATCTTTGGCTTGTACTTGAACTTCAGCGCCGCGGCGATGGCGCAGCGGTCGAAGATGCCCGGCGGGTTCGCCTCTATCACCACTGGATCCAAGACGGTGCCGGTTTCGGTAACCAGGAACTCCAGCAGCACATGGCCTTCCAGCCCGCGCGCCAGTGCCCGGCGCGGATAGCACGGGGCCACTTTCAAGATCGGGAGGTACTCGCCATCCGACAAACCAAGCGAATCGCGCAACTCGACATCGCGCGGCACATGCACCGGACCGATGGCGGTGCCGACGGTAACCCGGTCGTCGAATCCCGGCGGCGGCAGAGGCGGCGGCGGCGCCACCGGCGGCGGTGGCGGCTCCGGCAACCTATTCGCCACCTGCACATCCTCGTCTTCGAGCACTTTCACCAACTCGACCACATGGCTTTCGGCGCCATCCTCCACGATGGCTTCGGGCCCCGCGATCACGGCGCGCATCAACATCAGCAAGCCGAACGTGACCGCCCCACCCCAAGCCACCGCGCCAACGTAACGTTTGACCATCACTCCATCCTCCGTTTGACCTTGCCAATTGAGCGCGAGCCAAGTGGCTCTCACTCTTCCTTCAGCTCGAACTTGATGTTGTTGCGCACGCCCGCCACGGCCACCGGTTTGCCGTCCACCATCTTGGGCTTGTACTTGAACTTCAAAGCCGCGTTGATCGCGGCGCGATCGAAGATGCCGGGAGGTTGCGCCTCTATCACCACCGGATCCCGCACGCTGCCGGTTTCGGTGACCACGAACTCCAACAGCACAAAACCCTCCAGTCCACGCGCCAATGCGCGGCGCGGATAGATCGGTTGCACTTTGATGATCGGCAGGTATTCCCCGTCGCCGGAGAAGCCGCCAGCGTCGCCCAAGTCGACTGAGGACTGCACCTGCACGGCACCGATGTCGATGCCCACGCTAACGCTGTTGTCGACGCTCGGCGGCGGCAGGTCCGGCGGCGGCTCGTCCGGCGGCGGCGGCGGGTCCGGCAGCCGATCCTCCACCAGCACGTCCTGGTCTTCGAGCACTTGCACCAACTCGACGATGTGGCCCTGCACACCCTCCTCCAAGGCGGCTTCGGGATTGGCGATCACGGCGCGCATCAACATCAGCAAGCCGAAAGTGACAACCCCGCCCAACAACACGGCACCCAAATAGCGCTTCGCCATGACTCGATCCTCCGTTCGACCTTTGTGTTCCGTTCAATCCCCTTCGGTGGCAATCGCGACTTCGGTAAGACCCACGCGCCGGGCCGCGTCCAACACCGCTTTCACCTTCTGGTACTTCGCCTTGCGATCCGCCTGCAACACCAAGCCTCCTTTCGGGTTCTCCGCGTGCAGACGCTCGATCATCGCTCCTACCGCCGCCACGTCAACCGGCTTCTTGTCGATCCAGATCTCGCCCGCCGAGTTGATGGCCACCAGCACGCTCACGGTGGGCTTCTGGCGGGCGGTTTCGGCTTCCGGACGCAGCACTTCCGTGCCCGGCTGCTTGATGAAGGTCGCCGTCACAATGAAGAAGATCAGCATGATGAAGACGACATCCAGCATCGGCGTCAGGTTGATGTCGGAGTCTTCGTTCTGGCCGCCGAAGCGGCCTCCTCGCCGTATCACCGTGGTTTCCTCCGAGCGGGGACCCGAGCCGCTAGTGATCCATCGTCAAGTGATCCTGCACGAGCTCGGTTTCGTACAGGATCTTGCGCCGCAGGAAGGTTGTGCCGAAGATGCCGGAGAGCGACGCGATCATCCCGCACATGGTGGGGATGGTCGCTTTCGAGACGCCGGCGGCCATGGAGCGGGCGTTGCCGCCTTGCGTCGCCATGGCGTCGAATACGGTGATCATGCCCGTCACCGTGCCCAAGAGGCCGAGCAGCGGGCACAGCGCGACGCAAGTGAGAATGATGGGAAACGTGCCGTTGATGCGTTCCTTCGCCTGCGAAACCAAGGCTTCGCGGATCACGTGCGCCGACCAGGAGCGGCGCTCGGCGCGCCCCTCCCACACCTCGGTGACATCCCGCACGACGTTCTTGTGTTCGGCTTGAAAGTACCAAACGCGCTCGAACAACAACGTCCACATGAGGAACGTGGTGATGGCGATCAAGTACAGCACATCGCCGCCTTGCGCGAAGAACCCCGAGAGCGCGATGTAGGCTTCGTAGATCATCCGATCATCCGTGCCATGCCGTTTCCGTCGCTCCGCTTAGCCGAGCGGCTTGCCGGACTCTTCCGCGTGCATTGCCACCACGCCCTCGGCCTGCTCTTCAAGCACATGCACGATGGAGCGGCTGCGCTGATGCACGATGGCGTGCAGCAGCGTGGTGGGAATCGCGACGCACAGGCCGAGCACGGTGGTCATCAAGGCGGTGGAGATGCCGCTCGCCATCGTTTTCGGGTCGCCAGCGCCGAACAGCGTGATGGACTGGAACGTCTCGATCATGCCGATCACCGTGCCGAGCAGCCCCATCAAAGGCGCGACCACCGAGATCACTTGGATGATGCCGATGCTGCGCGTCAAGGCGGGCATCTCGGACAGAATCGCTTCGCCGAGTTTCAGGGACAGCGTTTCGGTGTCCACTTCGCGGTTGTCGTGGTACACCTTGATCACGCGGCCAAGCGGGTTGTCTTCGTTCGGCTCGCCCGGGGCGGCGCGCTGCCGCTTCACCTTGGTGCCCACGAGGGTGAGATTGAGGAGGCGCTCAATGGCCATGAACACGCCTATCACCCCCACGATGATGATGACGGCGCCGGGATAGTCGCCTTGCCCGTCGCAGAACGGCAGATAGCACTGTCCGGTGGCGAAGCCGCCGAACGGCGTTCCCACCATCTCGCCCAAGGTCTTCTTCTGAATGAGCAACGAAATGAGGGAGCCCTGCGTCGGGTCGACCGCGAACGCGACCACATCCCCGGGCTCGGCCTCGTAAAGGTCTTCGGCGGTGGACGCGAACTGCGCCTCCGGCTGCCGTCCGAGTTCCACCATGGTGCCCAAGTTGATGTCGTAGTTGACGTAGCCGTGCTCGTCGACGAGGGCGAAAGACCCCACGCGCACGAGGTCCGTTTCCACGGTGGTGCCGTCTTTCATGTTCACGGTGCCCGTGAAGCGGGCGACGCGGCCGGATTCCGTCATCTCGCGCTGCAGCTCGAACCACAGATGCTCCATGTCTTCAATGGTCGCGAGTTGGGTTGCCTTGCCCATCTTGGCGGCGAGCGCGTCCAGCCACTCGCCGCGGCCCGGATATTGCGCGCTGATGACCGAGCCTTGGAACTTGGCGCGGGTGTCGCCGGCCACCTGCTGCAGCACGCCGAACAACTCGCGCAGACTGCCGAGGCGTTCGTCGTACTGCTCCTGCATTTGCCCGATCTTGCGTTCGTTCTCGTTGTACGTGGCCTCCAGGCGATTGCTGCGCTGTTCTTGGCGGCGGCGCTCGGCTTTGGCGTCGGCGAGCATCGTGGCTTGCTGATCCTTGCGGGCGCGGAACTCGCGCTCGCGCTCCACATGATCGCGGCTCTCGACCACGCGGCGCTCTTCCACGTTCTTCAGCAATTCATCCAAGGTGTTGGCTTCCACCACCTCCAAATCGTCGGCGTCCGTCGCGCCGGCGGCTTCCTCTTGGGCGGAGACGTGGCACGCGAGCGCCGCCAAGGCCGCCGCCGCGAACAGGCCGCCGCGCTTGGCGGGCCGGCGGCGGGTGGGTTGGCGGGCAGCCGCGCGGGCGGAGAAATCGGAATGTTGATTCGCGTGTTTCATTGCGCTGCCTCCAATCGCACCGGCACCGGCAGCAGGTTCAGGCTGGCCTGGCTGCGCGCCATCCGAATGCCGTCCCGCACCGCCGCCTGGTAGCTGTCGTCGAGCACCTCCCAGCGTTTCTCCTGCTGGTTCCAATAGCCCGTCTCCGCGCCGTCGTTCGTCTGATAGAGCAGGGCGACGCGGCCCACGTGAAGCACGTCCACCACGCGCTCGGTGCCTTCGACCTCGATGCGGTCGGTGTACGCCTCCATGGCGCGACCGTAGCTGTTCTCGATCTGGTACGCCTGCAGCACCTGGCTGAACTTCTCCGAGACGGCGACATCCTGCCGATCCAACGTCTCGCGGAGCAGGTCGACGCGCTTGCGCCGGTCTTCCAAGCGCACCGGAACGTCGAGCGCGATGAACTGCTCCAAGCCGGTGACCATGCGATCCATGAGCGGCGTCACCTGCCGTTCGACGCCGGTCACCTTCTCCATGTTGGCGCTGATCTCCGACATTTCGCGCTGCTGCCTGGTGATCAGACGCTCTTGCTGGCGGTTGTGAACCCGCAAACCCTCGATCTCTTTGAGCACGACGCGGTACTGGTGGTACAGGTCGCGGGTTTCCTCGCTGAGGGCGTCCACCTTGGCCTGGGACGCCTTGGCTTGCTGGTTGATGCGCTCCGCGACTGTGAAGATGTCGGCAAGCGTGGTGGCGCCCGCGCCGGTCGCGAGCAGGGTTGCTGCGCCAACGGCGACGGCCGCCCGCAGGCCCGGAGGCCTTTTGGTTGTGCAGATGTCCATGGCGTTCCTGTGATCCTCCCTAGCCTGCGCTCCTGGTGCCGCGCCCCGAGCGTGGCGACATGCCTACAAAAGGCGTTCGTGCTAATTGACTACCCGCTTTGCGCCAATGTCAAGCGCTGTCTCGCGCCATCAAACAAGCGTCGAACCCAAGGCGCTTGAGCACGATTCGGCCCCTGCGGAACCCACCCCAATGCGACTGCGGCTAGCATCAACAACGGTTTGGTGGTTGTCAACCGGCCTTTTTTTGCCGCTCAGGAGGTTAGGCGCTCGGCGAAGAACGCCAGCGTGCGCTGCCGCGCCAGGGCCGCCGCCGCGGCGTCGTGGCTGGCCCGGTGGTCGCAGTTGAAGCCGTGGTCGGCGTCGTAGACGTAGACCGGGACGTCCGGCACGGCGGCTTTGATCTTCTCGACGTCCGACAGCGGTATGTGCGCGTCCAGGGCCCCGAAGTGCATGATGAGCGGGCATTTCGGCGCACGCTCCAGCGTGCCCGCGATGCCGCCGCCGTAGTAGGCGCTGGCGCCGGCGATGCCATCGAGTTCGCACGCCGCGAGCCAGGTCATCAGGCCGCCGTAGCAATAGCCGACCATGCCGACCTCGCCGTATTTGCCCGCTTCCTCCACGCTGGCTTGCAGGTCGCGCAGGGTGTTCTCGCGGCCTTGGTCGTTGAACGCCAGCGCGCGCCCGCGGCGGACGCCGTCGTCGTCGTAGCCGAGCTCCACGTCGCGCTCGATGCGGTCGAACAGGGCCGGGGCGAGCGCCGCGTAGCCGTCCGCGGCGAATCCGTCGGCCACCTCGCGGATGTGCGCGTTGACGCCGAAGATCTCCTGCACCACCACCACGGCGCCGCGCGGTTCGCCGGTTGGCAACGCCTCGTAGACGCCGAAGGCGAAGCCGTCCGCGGCGCGCAGTTGTCGTTGCGCCATGCGTTCCCCCCTGCAATGCGCCGCGCCGCCAGTCACGGCCCTCGTGCGCGGCGCGATCATCAATCTGTCATAATCCGCCCGTACCGTGCCGGGCGCTATCCGCAACAGGGACGAGAGTGTAGCCGATGCCAACCAACACCGTGTTGCTCGTTGAGGACGAAACGGACATCCGCGAGATGCTCAGCTTCTCGCTGGAGCGGGCCGGTTTCGACGTGGTGTCCGCGGAAACCGCCGAGCAGGCGCTGGAGGTGCTGGACGGGCCGTTGCCCGCCTTGGTGATCATCGACTGGATGCTGCCGGGCATGAGCGGCGTGGAACTGGCGCGGCGCTTGCGGCGCGACGCGCTGACCAAAGACATCCCCACATTGATGCTGACGGCCCGCGGCGAGGAAGCGGACAAGCTGAAGAGCTTCGATGCCGGCATCGACGATTACGTGACCAAGCCGTTCTCGCCGCGCGAACTGATCGCGCGCATCAAAGCGCTGCTGCGGCGCAGCGGCGAACCGGAAGACGGCGTGCTCGCCCTCGGCCGGCTCAGGCTCGACACCCGCGGGCACCAGGTGGCGGTGGGCGAGCACCCGGTGCGCATTGGCCCCACCGAGTTCCGCCTGTTGGAACTGTTGATGCGCAATCCGGACCGCGCTTTCGATCGCAGCCAGTTGTTGGACCGGGTGTGGGGCCGCAACGTCTACGTCGAGGAACGCACCGTGGACGTGCATGTGCTGCGCCTGCGGCGGGCGCTGTCGCCGTTCGGCATGGACAAGACGGTGCAGACCGTGCGCGGCGTGGGTTACCGCCTTTCGCCGCAGGTGGCGGCTGGCTGAACGCGGCGCGACTTCGCTGATGTGATCCACTGGCGCCGCCGGAACGGCCACATCCTCGGCAACGCCCTTGCCGCGCTGGTGTGCGCGGCGTTCGGCGGCGCGACCTTGGCATGGAGCGGCAGTTTGCCTTGGGGCGTGGTCGCGGCGCTGGCCGCGTGGATCGCCGCGAACGCGCTGCGCGCTCGTTCGTTCCGTCGCTGGTCGCGCAAACCACTCGCCGCGCCGCGGCTGCCGGGTTCGCCTTGGCAGGCGCAGGCCGCGCACCTGCACACCGCGCTGCACCGCTCGCGCGGGCTCGCCAAGCGCCTGATTTCGGAACTCCGCTGGCTGCAAGGCACGTTGGATTCCATGCCGGACGGCTGGATCGTGTTGCTGCCGGACGGCACCGTCGAGGCAGTCAACCAAAGCGCCCGCAGGCTGCTCGGCCTTGCCCGCAACGATCGGCGCCGCCACTTGCCCGCGTTGGTGCGGGACCCGTCCGTCGGCGCCTTGGTGCGCGGCGAGGCGGAGGACGGCATCGTCGAATTGCCCTCGCCGGTGGAGGAGGGCAGGCGCTTGGAACTGCGCCATCTGCCGGTGGACGCGCAGCGCTCCATCATCCTCATCCGCGACGTGACGATGCTCGACCGCTTGCTCACCATGCGCCAGGACTTCATCGCCAACGTCTCGCACGAGCTGCGCACGCCGCTCACGGTGATCATCGGCTACCTCGAAGCGCTGGAGGACGACGACATCGACCAGCAGACGTTGCGCCGTTTGCTCGGCCGGCTGCATTCGCCGGCGGATCGCATGAAAGCGCTGGTGGAGGATCTCCTCACCTTGACGCGCTTGGAATCCTCGCCGATGCCGGGCAAAGACGACATCGAGCGCGTGCAGCCGGCGGCGATGCTGGAGTCCGCGGTGAACGAGGCGCGGCAACTGGCCACGGCGGCGCACGACATCGTGCTCGAGGCCGATGCCGGATTGGGCGCCCACGCCGTGCCGAGCGAACTGCACAGCGCCTTCTTCAACTTGATCGCCAACGCCATCCGCTACAGCCCGGACGGCGGCTTGGTGAACGTGCGCTGGAAAACGGGACGCGCCGGTCCGCGCTTTGAAGTGGAGGATCACGGTCTCGGCATTCCGCCGGAACACATCTCGCGCCTCACCGAGCGCTTCTACCGCGTGGACCTCGCCAAGAGCCGCGTGCGCGGCGGCACCGGCCTCGGCCTCGCCATCGTCAAGCACATCCTGCGCCGCCACCGCACCCGCTTGGAGGTGGAAAGCGAGCTCGGCGAAGGCAGTTTGTTCTCTTTCGAGCTGCCGCCTCTGTTTCACGAAACCGCGGCCGCGTCGCCGCTCGATTCCCAACACGCCACCGCCCCAACCACCGGCCAACAGCCCCCCGCCAGACTTGCGCCGACCGGGTAGCACAACGCGAACGGCGATGAATTCGGATGTGGCACGCAGCCTGCGCGCCTGGTCGCCGCCGCTTGGCGGCTCAGTAGACGGGGCGTTCGCTGGGCTGGCGGCGCACGCGGGCGGTGAGCTCCTCGTCCACGGTGATGGCGAAGACGCCGGCGGGGCCGGCGATCTTGTGTACCAGGAGCCGCTCCAGTTCCTTCCGTTCGCGCTCGGTGACTTGCTGGTAGGCGTCGCTGGCCAGGAACGCCTTGTAGGTGGCGCTGGTGTCCATGAACGGCATGATGAAGCCGGGCACGATGGCTTGGATCATCGCGCCGCGTTTGCGCGCGGTGCTGTTCATGCCGGCGCGGTGCCAAGTGCGGGCGTCGTAGAGGATGATGGTGCCGGCCGGCGCTTCGATCACGTCCGCCTCCGGGCCGCCGTAGGGGAGGCCGAAATTGGCGCGGTTGCCGCGGCGGTAGGTTTGCGTGGAGCGGCCCCAGTCCAACGGGGGCGGGCGGTTCGAGCGGTGGCTGCCCAGCTTGAACAAGGTGGCGCCGTTGTCCTTGCGGAAGTCCGACACGCACACGTTGCGCTGCATGCCCAGCACGAGGTCGCCGGAGGGCAGGGGGATGCGGTCGCCGGTGCCCCAAAGGTAGGGAAAGTCCGTGTGCCAGCCTTGCACCTCACGCGCGCCGTCGTCTTGCGGCAGGGCGTTGACGTTGGGCGCGTGGCCAAGGCGGATGTCTTGCGTGTGCAAATACATGCGCGTGAGCCACAGGGAGATCGGTTCGGCGCTCACCTTGGCCACCGCCGGATGCTGCGCCAGCGGAGGCTTGCTCTGCCGCTCGCGGCCTTCGTAGGCGTCCACGCCGCCGACCTTCTGCAGACCGTCGAGCACCGCCGACGGCAACACGCAGGTGAGCGACACCCACCCTTGCTCGTTCAATTCGCCGAGGTACGCCGAGGGCAGTTTCTCCGGCCCGTGGCCCACCGTGAAGTCCGCCCCCGGCCCAGCGCCGCCATCGGCATCGACTTCCTTGCCGCCGAACCGCAGACGGGTGGCGCTCTCCAACGCGGTGTCGTCCGCGTCGAGCGCAAGCCCGGTGGCGACGTGCTTGAAACCGCCGTCTTGCGCCTGCCAGATGGCGGCGTCGTCCACATGCCCTTGCGCGCGCAGCGTCTCGCCGTCCTCGGTGGCAAGCCAATCGCCGTTCGGCGCCAGCAGATAGCGGTAGTGGCGCGCCGGCTGGGGCACGGCCACAACGTGCGGGTTGTATTCGGAATGCAGTTTTCTTGGACTGGTGTCGTCGCGTGCGAGCAAGAGACCCTCCTGTTCGTAGCCGCTCGGTTGTGCCTCTGTAGCATACTTGAAGACCTCGCGAACCGCCGACATCCGAACTCCCGGCTATGAACAAGCGCCACTTGCCCGCTCCGTGGCTAAGCGTTCCATTCAACCCCGCGCTTGACTCCGGCGGTGATCATCCAGCCCACAACTGCGCCTCGCGAAGAGCGTTCTCGCACTGATCCCTGATCCTCGTCTTCTCCGCGTCTGCCTGCACGCGTATGTGAAAGTTCTGAACCGTGCCCTTCTTACAACGGTCGAAGACCTTGCCCTCCAAAACATACGGTATAGATGATTCCTTTACCACACCCCCTACACGCTCGCGTGACTCTTTGTGGCCGAATTCCTTCAGCACCACTTCGGTAATCCCGGGCGTGCGCACTATCGTCTCGAAGACACGTCTCGCGTCGCCAGACGGAATGTCGCCAATCTGATGCACGCCCTTACCCCACATATTGCCATGCCCCTCGGTCGTGTGGACTCGTACCGAGACTTCCTGATGTTCGCGTACCGTCTCGGCCGGCACGCTTGCGGGCAGCTCACTGTTCTTTTCGGCCATTTTTGCAAGCCACCGTTCGAGGACACCTTCAACGGTGTTGCCATAGCTCTTATCGGCTGTCAGTTCCTCGAAGGTCTGCTGTATCGCCGCAGCTATGGCGCGAGACGTAACTTCGTTGTTCCTGCCCTCCAGTCGTTCGATCACCTTCGGTAGCACGATACGGGGTACGATGATGTCGTTGCGGCCAGCGCTAGCGCATGCAGCAGCGATCGATGAGACGAGCTTGCGTCGTTCGAACCGCTCAACTGGTCTGTCGCCCAACTTGAGGACTCGCCAACGCTCAGCGCCAAGCAGGGCCTTCAACGCCTTGGCGGCCTTGACTGGAGTGTCCTCTAGTGCATCCGCATAGAAAGCCAGAATCTGGCTTCGCAAGTGGTTTGGATCGGCGACAACCACTGGCTTGCCCGATCGATGTGCATGTACCATGCCAATAGAAGCGCCAATGGACTCTCGCCACATGTTCACGAGCATTCCATCGGCGCGCTCGATCCCACCCTGATCCGCTGCGACGATCTCATGGGGCGACTTGTCGTCGCCGATCGCGTTTCCTTCCCATCGTAGGGTTGGATCAATGAAGTCGAAGTCCTTATCGTATTTCGTGCGAACTTCATCGCGCCAGCGATGAATCTGCTCGTCGTTGCAGCCTGTGATCGGCCCGGCCAGATAGATATGGAGCTTCTCGTGCTTGGGCATGTCGCGTCTCCGCTCTCGCAGACCAAGGAGTCTACATGACTCGAGAGCTTCGAGTTCTCGGAACAAGCCCCAACGCGCCCAGCAGGGAGCGCCTTCAACGCCGGGCGAGGGGCGCGGTGTTCAGGTGGTTGCCGCCGTCCAGGATCAAGGTCTCGCCGGTCACCACGTCGGCGCCGGACACGAAGTAGAGAATCGCCTCCGCCACCGTGTCCGGCGTGGTGGTCAGGCGCAACGGCGTGGAGTTCTCCAGCGCGGCCTTGGCGGCGGCGTAGCGCTCCTTGCCGAGGCCTTGCTCCAGCCAGTCGCCTTGGATGAAGCCCGGACACACGGCGTTGACGCGGATTTCCGGGCCCAAGGCGCGGGCGAGCGACAGCGTCATCGTCACCAGCGCGCCTTTGGAGGCGGCGTAGGCGATGGAACTGCCCACGCCGGTGATGGCGGCGATGGAGGCGACGTTGACAATGCTGCCGCGCCCGCCGCGTTGCATCGTCGCCGCCACCGCCCGCGTCATTTGGTAGGCGCCCACGGTGTTCACGGCGTAGATGTCCAGGAAATCCTGTTTGGCGAGACCGTCGAGTTCCCGGTGCGGATTGAACTTGGTGGTGCCGGCGTTGTTCACCAAGGCGTCGATGCGCCCCCACTTGTCGAGCGCGGCGGCCGCCAAGGCGCGGCAATCGGCGTCTTCGGCGACGTTCGCCCGCGCCACCACGGTGTCGACGCCGAACGCTTGGCACGCCGCTTCGGTTTCCCGCGCCCCGGCCTCGTTGCGCGAGTAGTTGATCACCACGTGGCAGCCCCGCTCCGCGAGCTGGCGGGCGCAAGCCGCCCCCACGCCGGACGACGAGCCGGTGACGATGGCGACGCCGCTCTCAATGTCCATCGCCGGCGCCTCCCGCTCCCGCACGTTCCACGTCTTCCAATGTTGCTCCCGGTTTGAACCCGCGGTGAATGGCCGCCGCGCCGCCCAGCAAGTCGTGGTGTTCCACGTTGGCGAATCCCGCCTCCTCCATCATGCGCCGAAACACGTCTTGGCGCGGGTGCGCGCGGATGGAATCCACCAAATAGCGGTACGGCGCGGCCTCGCCCGCCACCACGCGGCCAACCACCGGCCAAGTGGCCTGAAACGCCTCGAACGCGCGCGCGAGCAGCGGATTGCCAATCTTGGCGAACTCGAGCACCACCGCCACGCCGTCCGCGCGCAGCACGCGCCGCATCTCGCCGAGCGCCGCCGCCTTGTCCGTGAAGTTGCGCACGCCGAACGCCACCAACACCGCGTGAAACGCCTCGTCGGGGAAAGGCAGCGCCGCCGCGTCCACCTGCGCGAAATCCAGCGCCGCGCAACCGCCGTCCAACACGCGGTCGCGGCCGGCCGCCAGCATTTTGCGGTTGATGTCGGCCAGCACCACTTGGCCGCCGCGGTCCGCCGCGCCGAGAACCTGCCGCGCCGCGAGCTGCGCCACATCGCCCGTGCCCGCCGCCAAATCGAGCACGCGCTGGCCCCGCCGCAAGCGCGCCATTTCCACGGCGACGCGCTTCAGCAGCCGATGGCTGCCGAACGACATGATGTCGTTCATGGCGTCGTAGCGATGCGCGACGGCGTCGAACACGCCGCGCACGCGACGGGTCTTCTCCGCCGGCGCGACCCGCTCGGCACCGAAATCGACCGTCGTCACCGGCGCCAAGGAATCTTGCGTGGCATCAACGTTCACAGATGCGTCAAGTTCGCGCCAGCTTCTTGAGTGTGGCACTGACCTTCACAGAGTCAATCGCAACGGGCACGGAGTTTGCGAAGCAAACTCGAACGCGCCCCGCAGGGGCGCGCCGCGCCCTAGCCATCCTCCAAACGTTGGTGGAAGTAGTAGCAAAGGCCGTCCGGCGCCACCACGAAGAAGACTTGGTACTTCTCGCCGTCGCGCTCGTCCACGCGCCAATTCCCGGTCTCCACGCCTTTGGCGACGAGTTCGTCGCGGGCGCGGGCGGCGTCCGTCACTAGGATGGCGGCGCCGTCGTTCTCCGCGTCGCCACCGTTCACTTGGAAGCCGAGGCGCACGCCTTCCCGCTCCATGATCACGGTGGGCGAGGGGTCGCGGTGCCGTTTCACCTCGGCGAGATCGAACTTCTCGCCGTACCACTTCGCCGCCTGATCGACATCCTTCACCGGCAGCGTCAACACGCTGTCCGCGAAGGGGTACGCCGCTTGGTAGAGCTTGGCCATCTTCGCCCGTTCTTCCGTTGCCGAACGCACAGTGTAACTCGCACGGAGGTGCCGGATCCCCTTGCGAACGCCTGCTGACGCGGGTAGCGCACGGCGAAGGGCACAGCGGGCAGCCGGCGACCGCGGCAACGCCGTGCCCTTGGCGGGCGGTACAATTCGGCCATGGCCTCGGTGGCACAACGAGTTTTCGCTCCCGGAGACGGTGCCGCGCCGCCCGCCCGCACCGGGCGCGAACACGAGGAGGCGGTGCTGCGCGGCTGCCTTGCCGAACTCGAGAACGGTCGTTCGCCGCCGCACAACGTCGTGCTGATCGGGCCGCGCGGCAACGGCAAGACGGTGCTTCTCAACTGGTTCAAACGCGCCTGCCGAGACGCCGGCAACAGGGTGGATGCGTTGGCGCTGACGCCTGGGGATATTCCGACCCGCGCCGCCTTGGCCGGCGAACTGTCGCCGCCCTCTCGGTGGCAGCGACTGCTGCCGCGCAAGCTGGCTGTTTCAGCGGTTGGTTCGGTTGCGTGGGAAGCGCGCATAGCCGCAACCAACCTAACGCGAAAGTTGACCGCACGCTGTCGCCGCCGGCCGCTGGCGGTGCTGCTCGACGAAGCGCACACGCTCGCCGCGGATGTCGGCGGCAGCCTCTTGAACGCCAGCCAAGCCGTGCGCGACGAAGCGCCGTTTCTGCTCGTGCTTGCCGGCACGCACGGCTTGCTCGCGCATCTTGGCACCATGAACGCGTCCTTTTCGGATCGCTTGGCCCGCGGCTTGCTCGGCATCGGGCGACTGGACGAGGTGGATGCCGGCGCGGCGATCGAAATGCCGTTGGCGGCGCGGGATGTTCGCATTGACTGCGGCGCGCTCAAGACCGTGGTGGCGGAAAGCCAACGCTATCCCTATTTTCCGCAGCTTTGGGGCGCGGCGCTGTGGAAGCAGCGGCTGGCCGCGGACGCCACACGCCTGCAAGCAAAGCATGTGGAGGCGGCGCGTGCCGAGGTGCTCGCCAGAGTGGCCGAGTACTACCAACAGCGTTACCGGGAGTTGGAAGCAGCGGGGCTGTTGTCGGCGGCGGTTGCGGTGGCCACCGCGTTGCCAACCGAACCTAGCGCGACGGATGGCGCCGCCCGGTCTGCTACTGCGGCTCCGGCGTCACCGCGGCCCACAACGTGCTGGCGATGCGGGTGGCCGGTTTCGGCGAGGCGGCGCTCTATCCCGGCTCGTGGAGCGAGTGGATCAGGGATCCCGCCCGCCCCGTAGGCCCCTGCTAAAGCGCCACGGCGCCTATGTGGTCAACCAGCCGAACTGCTGCGGCTTCCTGCCGGCGCGCGGATTCAGCGGCACGTTGACGAGCGCCGGGCCGTCGTGGGTCATCGCCGCGTCGAGCGCGGCGCGGAGGTCTTTCGGATCCTCCACGTAGAAGCCCTTGCCGCCGAGGGCTTCCAGCATGCCGTCGTAGCGGGCGCCGTAGGTGAGGTTGCCCGGCGGGGCGGCGCGTCCTTCGGGCAGCGGGTGCAGGCCGCCGCCGATGCCGCCGTTGTTCAACACGATGAGCTTCACGGGCAGGTTGTAGCGCACCATCGTTTCCAGCTCCATGCCGGTGAAGCCGAAGGCGCTGTCGCCCTGCACGGAGACGATGGGCTTGTCCGGATTGGTCACCGCCGCGGCGATGGCGAAGCCGAGGCCCACGCCCATCGTCCCGTAGGTGCCGGCGTCCAGGCGGTGGCGCGGTTTGCGGTTCGGCATTTGCGTGCGGCCGATGTCCATGGTGTTGGCACCTTCGCCGATGATGATGGCGTCTTCCGGCAGCCAATCCACGATGTCCTTGAAGGCGCGGTAGTAGTTCGTGGGCGCGGCGTCGTCGTCGATCATCGGCTGCACCGCCGCCATGTTGGCGTCCGCCTTCTCCTTCAGAAGCGCCCGCCACGGCGTTTCGGAGGGATAGAACCACTGCCGGTTGCCGAGGGCGCGGTTCAGTTGCCCCACCACCGCCTTGCCGTCGCCCACCAACGCGACTTCGGCCGGCACGTTGGCGCCGATCTCGGTGGGTTCGACGTCCAGCTGGACGATGCGCACGTCCTTGTGGAAACGCGGCGGCAAGCCGAAGTGCATGATCCAGTTCAGCCGGGCACCGAGCAGGAACACCAGGTCCGCCTCGCGCAGGGCGGTGCTGCGGGCAGCGCCGACCGAGAGCGGGTCGTCGTCCGGCATGGTGCCCTTGCCCATCGGCGAGTTGAGGAACGGCAGCTGAGTGCGCTCGATGAACTCGCGCACTTCGTCTTCGGCGCGCGCCCAGGCCATGCCTTTGCCCACCACCACCAGCGGCCGTTCGGCGGATTCCAACGCGGAGAGGGCCGCCTCCACGGCGTCCGGATCCGCCATGGTGCGTGGCGGCGGCGGCACGCGCGCAGCTTCCACCACGTCGCTCTCCTCGCATTCGCCGCGGATGATGTCGTCCGGGAAATCCAAATACGCCGCGCCGGGGCGCCCGTAGAGGGCGTGGCGCACCGCTTGGTTGACGTAGTAGGGGATGCGATGCACATGCTCGATCGCGTGGGCGTACTTGCAGTACGGAGCGGCCAGTTCCACTTGCCGCTCCTCTTGGAAGCCGCCCATGCCGTTTTGATACACCGGCGAGGCGCCGCCGATGAGGATCATCGGCCAGCAGTTCTGCTTGGCGTTGGCGAGGCCGGCGAAGGCGTGGATGACCCCCGGCCCGGACACGGTGAGACACCCTTGCGGGCGGCCGGTGAGGTAGCCGGCGGCGTGCGCGGCGTAGCTGGCCGCCTGCTCGTTGCGCATGCCGACGTAGGTGATGCCGGCCTTCTGCGCGTCCGCCGCGAAGCCCTGCACCGGGAAACCGACGATGCCGAAAATGTAGTCCACACCTTGTTGTTTGAGACTGCGCGCCATCAACGTCGCGCCATTGACCGTGGCCATGTGCCCTCCCCTTGAAACTTGCAGTGCTCGGACCGGCGCAACAGCCCGCCCCGAACCTGACCGCGCACTTTACCACTACGCCGGTGGCCACTGGGCCATGACCTCTGCATGTGCAGTGCTGGCGACTGCCTAGCGGCTGTTTGTTGCTGCCGCTGGCTTGGTTGACTACGATTCGTTGTACGGTAGACGTGCCGTGCGAATGTCCGATTGACAGTGCCTGCCGCGAACCAAGAAATCCGCGTCGCCGACGAGGTGTGGATCGCCACGGCTTCCCTGCACCGCAGCCGTCCCGACGCGCCGGACTTCGCCATTGCGGAGATCATGGCGCAGGCGGAGGCCGCCCGCCCGAATGGGCTGCCGTTGCGACCGAGCGTGAAGATCCACGTCTGTCTGCACTGCGTCGCCAACCGCCCGCCCAATCCTGAGCGCTACCGCATGTTGTTCGAGACGGCGAGCGGTCGGCGGCGGCTGTATCGGCCAAGCGACCCCTGCCACCCGCTCCGGTCTTCCGGCAAGACCGTACCGAAGCGAGGCGAAATACCCGCCGCCGACAGCCATCTGATCGACTGGTACGAGAACGTGTACGCCGCCGGGGTGTCGGACACCGCAGGCGATCCCATTCTGGAGCTGCGCGGCCGAGGCCGCGAACTCTGGGCCGACGAGAACGCCGATGCCTATGTGCGTCGACAACGGGAGGGTTGGCGGTGAGCCGGATCTTCTGGGACATCAACCTCTTCATTCTACCTGCCGCGCTTTGACCAAGGCACTTGTCGGGTTTGGAAGTTGACGATGGGCGGTGTCGAGGGCGCCGACGTTCAGCAGAGCGAGAGCCCACTTCCAGCCGCGGTCGAGCAGGCCGTAGGACATCCACAGGTCGCCGTACCAGCGGCTGCGAACAACAGCGGATTAGGCGGTTCAGGCCGATTTGCCAAGTGCGCTATATTGCCGGCGCATGGACTGGCCCCAAATCCGGCAGCGCATCGCCCAAGGCGAAGACGCCCACACGGAGTTCAAGCGCACGCTGGAGTTGCGCTTGGTGGGGCGTTCGATCTGCGCCTTTGGCAACACGGGCGGCGGCGTGCTCATCCTCGGCGTGGACGATGCCGGGCAAGTGGTCGGTGTGCGCGGCGACGCGGCCAGCGCGCGCGAGCGCTTGGCGAACTTCTTCCAGAACGGCTGCAACACGCCGGTGTGCGCCCGTTGCCAGTACGAAGACACGCCGCAAGGCACCGTCATTTGGGTGGAAGTGCCGCGCCAGCGCGGTTTGGAGCCGCTGCGCTACGACGGACGGGTTTGGGTGCGGCGGGACCGCACCACAACCGAACCGTCGCCGATGGAACTGCAGGAACTGTTCAACGCGTTCGGCTATGTGCTTACCGAGGAGCAGGTGGTGACGGCGGCGACGGTGGACGACATCGATGTGCGCGGTTCCGCAACCATCTCGCCCGCCAAGGCTTGGATCTGGCGGATCCGCAACCCGCTTTGGAGGACGACCTGCGCAACCTCGGCGTGGTGGCGTCGTTCGACGGCGGTACGCACCCCACGCTTTTCGGCCTGCTTGCATTCGGCAAGCAGCCGCAGACGTTCGCGCCGACGACGAACTTCTGGATCGACTGCGTGGCCTACGCGGGCACTGACCAAGCCGCGGACGTGATCGGCGCAAAGGAAGCCACCGGGCGCCTTGACGAGCAAGTGGCGAACGCCACCGGCTGGGCGCGCGCCTTCGGCCACCGGGAGCAATACCACGGCATCGTTCGGCACGACCATCCGCTGCTGCCGGTGGTTGCCATCCGCGAGGCGCTGGTGAACGCCGTGGCGCATCGCGACTACGCCATCATCGGCGCCAAGGCGCAGCTAGAGGTGTTCGCGGATCGGGTGGAGGCGACGAGCCCCGGCGCATTGCCCAACCACTTGTCCGTGGACGCGGTGCGCCGCGGCGGGCGAACGCGCACCCGCAACGAGCAAGTGGCGAACTTCCTGCTCGCCGAGGGCCTGATGGAGAAACGCGGGCGGGGCTACTTGTTGATGCGCCAAGCGATGCGCGAGTTCAACGGCACGGTGCCGCAACTGGCCGAGGACCGCGACAGCCGATTCGTCACCGTGACCTTCGAGCGCGGCGCGGGACGAACGCGCCAAGGGAGCGATCCGGAGTGAGGGGCAAGGCCACGCTGCGTGTCGCCAACGCAAACTGGCGGCGTGCGATTGGAGTAGTATCGGGGCATTGCTCTACAAGGGGGATTTCCCGTGGCCGAAGCGGCCGAAGTGTTGAACGATCTCGCGCTGGACGTGCGCCCGCTGTCCGGCGCCCTCGGCGCGGAAGTGTACGGGGCGGACATCGCGTCCTTGGACGACGACGGCATCGCCGCCATCCGCGGGCTGCTGCTGGAATACAACGCGCTCGCCTTGCACGGCCAAGCGCACGTGACGGACGCGCAGTTGCGCGCGTTCGGTTTGCGCTGGGGCGAGCTCGACGTCCACGGCTACTCGCCAACGGTGCCCGGATTCAACGACATGCTGCTCATCCGCTCGGCGAGCGAACAACCGCGCACGGCGGAGGGTTGGCACTCGGACGTGAGTTGGAAGGTGATTCCGCCGAAGATCTCCATGCTGCTGGCGCGCGAAGTGCCGAGCGTTGGCGGCGACACGTTGTTCGCGTCGCAATACCGCGCTTACGAAGACTTGTCGGAGAACATGAAGGCGCTCTTGGCGCCGCTGGACGCCGAGCACGACGGGCGCAACTTCGACATCGACCTGATCCGGCGCCCGGTGGCCCATCCGGTGGTGATCAAACACCCGGAGACCGGCCGCAAGGCGTTGTATGTGAACCAGAACTTCACCCGGCGCATCGCCGGATTGCCGCCTGGCGAGAGCCACGCCATCCTGCACTTCCTCTACGACCACTGCACCCGCGAACGCTACCAAGCGCGGGTGCGCTACCGGCGCGGCACCTTGGCCATGTGGGACAACCGCTGCGTCCAGCACGCCGCGGTGCCGGATTTCGGCAACCAAGTGCGAGAACTGCACCGCGTTGCGGTCTTGTGCGACGAGCGTCCGTCGCGCTGAGCCGGCGGGGTTGGCCCGTGGCGTTGGGGCGGCCACCGGCGCAGCAACGCGCCGTTGCGGTGCTTTGCGACGAACGTCCGTCGCGCTGAGCCGGCGGGTTGGGTCGATGGCGTCTGTCGCGCTGGACAGAGCCGATCGACCTCAGCGTCGCCCCGAAGAACCCCGCTCGGCCTCCAGCCGCAGGCGCAACGCGTTCAACCGGATGAAGCCGGTGGCGTCCGCTTGATCGTAGGTGCCGTGATCGTCCTCGAACGTGACCACGCCGGCGTCGTAGAGGCTGTCCGTGGTCGATTCGCGCCCTAGCACCGACACGCCGCCTTTGTACAGCTTCAGCCGCACCCGCCCGTTGACGTTTTTTTGCGACTCCGTGAGCAGCGCTTGCAGCGCGCGGCGTTCCGGCGACCACCAGTAGCCGTTGTACACCAACGTGGCGTAGCGCGGCATCAACTCGTCCTTCAAGTGCGCCAACTCCCGGTCCAGCGTGATGGATTCGATGGCGCGATGCGCCTTGAGCAGAATGGTGCCGCCGGGCGTTTCGTAGCACCCGCGCGATTTCATTCCCACATAGCGGTTCTCCACGATGTCGCTGCGCCCCACGCCGTGCCGTCCGCCCAACGCGTTCAAACGCCGCAGCGCGCCGGCCGGCGTTAGCGGCTCGCCGTTCACGGCCACGGCGTCGCCGGCGCGAAAGTCCAAGGAGATTTCCTCCGCTGCGTCCGGCGCGTTTTCGGGCGCCACCGTCCACCGCCACATCTCTTCGCTCGGCGCCGCCGCGGGATCCTCCAAGCCGCCGCCCTCGTAGGAGATGTGCAGCAGGTTGGCGTCCATCGAATACGGCGATTTGCCGACGCCGGCTTGGAACTCCACGGGAATCTGGCGCCGCTCGGCGTAGGCCATGCACGCTTCGCGCGAGCGCAGGTTCCAGTTGGGCTCGCGCCACGGCGCGATGACGCGGATGTCCGGGTTCAGCGCGTAGGCGGCCAGCTCGAAGCGCACCTGGTCGTTGCCCTTGCCGGTGGCCCCGTGGGCAATGGCTTCGGCGCCGGTGGCGGCCGCGACCTCCACCAGCCGCTTGGCGATGAGCGGGCGGGCGATGCTGGTGCCGAGCAGGTACTCGCCTTCGTAGAGCGCGTTGGCGTGAAACATGGGAAAGACGAAATCGCGGGCGAACTCCTCAGTGAGGTCTTCCACGAACATCTCGCGCACGCCCATCGCCGCGGCCTTGGCGCGAGCGGCGCCCAGCTCCTCGCCCTGCCCGATGTCGGCCGTGAAGGTGACCACCTCGGCGCCGTAGGTCTCTTGCAGCCACTTGCACATCACCGAAGTGTCCAAGCCGCCGGAGTAGGCGAGCGCGATCTTGCGGGGCGGGGCGGTTGTGGTGCTGGACATCGAACGGGAGCGGCGGCTGACGGACCGGCAGTTTAGAACAACCGCGCACACCGCACTGTGTTGGCCTTGAGCGGCGCGTCGGCCAAACGATCGCAGCGCTTGGGGCGTGTTAGGCTGCGAAGCGATGCAGATGAACGCCCGGTTCCGCGGTTACCTGCCCGTGGTGCTCGACTTGGAGACCGGTGGGTTCGACCGTCACCGGCACGCGATCTTGGAGATTGCGGCGCGTACCTTGGAGCTCGTGGACGAGCGGTTGGTGATTGGCGGCAGGCATTGCTGGCCCGTGGTGCCGCATCCGGACACGGAGGTCGAGGCCGCGTCGCTCAAGATCACCGGCATCGACTTGGCCGCCGCAAGCCGGGAGGCGGTCGCCGAGGACGTCGCCTTGCGCGAGCTGTTCTGGGTGGTGCGCGCCGAGATGAAACGCCAACATTGCCAGCGCGCCATCGTCACCGCGCACAACGCCCACTTCGATCACGGGTTCCTGCACGCCGCGGCCGCGCGCAGCGGCGTGAAGCGCAATCCGTTCCATCCGTTCTCGGTGATGGACACCGTGAGCTTGGCCGGCGTGGCATACGGCCACACGGTGTTGAGCGAGGCATGTCGCCGCGCCGGCATCGCGTACGACGCGGACCGCGCCCACTCCGCGGCCTACGACGCGGAGGTGACGGCGCTCCTGTTCTGCGCGGTGGTGAACGCGAGCCTTCCCGGCGTCGCGAGCCTTTCCGGCGTGGACAGGTGATCGAGGATCGGAAGCCTCCGGCGTGCGTCGCCGGCGCTACCCCTCGGCCGCCGGCGCGGACGCGGCGGCTTCCTTGATCAGCGGTTCGAGTTCGCCCGCTTGGTGCATTTCGGTGACGATGTCGCAACCGCCCACCAGTTCGCCGTTCACGTAGAGCTGCGGGAACGTCGGCCAGTCCGAGTGGCTCGGCAGCGTGGCGCGGATGTCCGGGTTGGACAGCACATCAACGTAAGCGAAACGCTCGCCGCAGCCCATCAGGCACTGCACGGTTTGCGCGGAGAAGCCGCACTGCGGGGCCTGCGGCGATCCCTTCATGTAGAGGATGATCGGATGGGACGAGATCTGTTCGCGGATCTTGTCCAGCGTGGCATCTGCGGCGTCGCTCATGGCGGCTCCCTAACGACCGGCGTGGGCGGGCAATTGTAGCAAACGGCGCGCCTTGGCGGCGCGCCTGTACCTGTTGTCGCTGCCGCTTGCGAGCAACGTCCGGCGGCGGAAGCGCTACAATCCGCCGCAACCTTGCCACCGGCCCGCGCAAGCAAGTGCCCGCGTCGTCGATCTCCTTCGCCCAGTTGCTTCCCGGGCGCCCCTGATGCGCGCGGCGCGGCATATCGACCGGACCGGCACGTCCAGCGAGAAATGGGAAAAGTACGCCGCTCGCGATGTGCTGCCATTCTGGGTGGCGGACATGGACTTGCCCACGCCGCCGTTTGTCGTGGACGCCATCCGCCGGCGCTTGAAACACCCCGTGTTGGGTTACACCATTGCGCCGCGGCCGGTTGTGGATGCTTTCGTGGACTGGTTGGAGCGCCGCTACGCTTGGCGCGTGAGCGGCGAGTGGCTCGTCTGGCTCGGTGGCGTGGTTCCGGGTTTCAATCTGGGCGCGCAGGCGGTGGCGGAAGCTGGAACCGAGCTAGTGCTTCCCGTGCCCGCCTATCCGCCGTTCTTCCGCGTCGCCGAGCGGGCACGGCTGCGCGGCGTCCTGTCGCCGCTCGTGCGCCACGGCGATCGTTGGGAGATGGACTTTGACGATCTGAAAGCGAAAGTCACCCAAGAAACAGCCGCGCTGCTGTTCTGCAATCCGCAAAACCCCACCGGCCGGGTGTACGAAAAAGACGAGCTCACGGCGTTGGCGGACCTTATTGTCGCCAGCGACACGGTGGTGATCAGCGACGAGATCCACTGCCCGCTCGTGTTGGACTCCGAGCGGCGTCACATCCCCATCGCCAGCATGGACGCCGGCGTGGCCGCCCGCTCCATCACGCTGTTCGCGCCCACCAAGGCGTACAACTGTCCGGGCCTCGGCGGCGCCGTTGCGGTGATTCCCAACGCCGGCATCCGCGAGCGCTTCTTGGAGGCCATCGCCGGCATGGCGTCCAACGTCTCGCCGCTTTCCTACGCCGCCATGGGCGCGGCGTTCGCCGACACTTCCAAGTGGTTGGCGCGACGGAACGCGCTGCTGTCCGGCAACGGCGCGCTCTTGGAACAGGCCGTGGCGGGCGTGGACAGCATTGAGACGACGCATGTTGAAGCCACGTTCATGGCGTGGTTGGACGTGAGGCGCCTTCACCTTGCCAACGTCGCCGCGCATTTCGAGGCGCATGGTTTGGGCCTCTCGGACGGCCGCGAGTTCGGCGCGCCCGGTTTCCTTCGCTTCAACTTCGGCTGCGCCCGGTCGCTGTTGCGGCGCGGCCTTGAGCGTCTCCGGGAGGCTGCCAGGGCGGCCGCGCGGTGAGCGCCGTTCAACTGGTTCGCCGGCGCTCTGTCGCGCGCATGACGTCGTAGCCGTAGACGCGCGCCATCGCGCGAGCGGCCAAGGCGCCGGCGGCGCGGTCGCGCAACCAACCCGCAATGCCGGAGAGATGGAACACTTTGGCGTTGCGGCGCGTCAGCCGATGCACCTTCACCGTGCGCGCTCGGCGCGCGGACTCGTAGCGTTGCAGCGCGGCCGGGACGTCGCCGCCGCCGGCGAGGCAGGCCGCGAGCGCCGCGGCGTCCTCAATGGCCATGGCCGCCCCTTGCGCCATGAACGGCGGCATGGGATGGGCGGCGTCGCCGAGCAGTGTGGCCGCGCCGCGGCTCCAGCGCGGCGCTGGCGGGCGGTCGAAGATCGCCCACTTGTAAAGCGCTTCCCGGTCCATGTGGTCGATGAGCGTTTGCACATCGGCATGCCAACCGGCGAAATCCGCCGTCAGCTCCCGGTGTTCGCCGCGCTCCGTCCAAGACGCCACTTCCCAACCCGCCTTCTCCACTACGCAGACGCAGTTCACCAGCGCGCCGGCGCGCACCGGGTAGGACACGAAGTGTCTGCGCGGCCCCCACCAGACCGCGGCGGAAGGCCGCCGCGCCCCACCCGGCAGCCGTCGCGCGGGCACCAAGGCGCGCCAAGCGACATGGCCCGTGAAGGTCGGCGCCGCCGCCCCGAACAGTTCCGCCCGCACCGTCGAGCGGATGCCGTCGGCGCCGACGAGCGCCATCCCCGCGTGCCAAGTCTCTTTCCCGTCCGCGCACACCAGCGCGCGCGCGCGTTGGTCGATCTGCTCCAGGCGCCGCACTTCCGCGGCGTTGCAAAGCGCAATGCCGGGCTCGCGCTCGGCGGCTTCGACCAGGATCGCGCGCAGATCGCTCCGATGGATGTGGTAGTAGGGGAACCCGTAGGCGGTCAGCGCGGCCTTGCCGAGCGCGGCGGCGCCCACGACTTTGCCGGAGCGCCAGTGCCGGAACTCGATGCCTTCGGGTAGCAGCGCCGCGGCCCGCAGCGCCGATTCAAGGCCCAAGCGGTGCAGCACGCGCGCGGCGTTGGGGCTGATCTGGATGCCGGCGCCGGCGTCGTCGGACGACGCCTTCTCGAACACGACGGCCTCGAGGCCGGCGCGCGCCAAACACAACGCCGCGGTGACGCCGCCGATGCCGCCGCCGGCGATGAGCACTCTGCCGCTGGCGCGGCGGTGGTCGCCGAAGGTGGTCGCCACACGCCAAGCCGACGGTGCGCGAGGCCGGGTGGCAGGGGCCTACTCGTCCAAACTCCGCATGCCGTCCCACTCGCTCCAGTGATCGCACATCTTGTCGATGGAGATCTGGAACGGGCGGTAGCTCTCCGGATAGTCCAGGAAGTCGCCGTTCAAAGCGCGATCGGGATGATCGGACACGCCCCAGCCGATGCGCTTGTCGCCTTCGTAGGGATTGTCCGGGCGGCGGCGGCGAATGCGGAAAAAGACGTTCACGCGCGGATCGTCGCTCATGTTCGGCGTTGCGGTGTGGGGCAGGGCGTGCAGGGCGATCACGGCATCGCCCTCGCCGAGCAAGACCGGCGTGAGCTCCGGCCACGGCCAGTCCGCGTGCGCGAAGCGCGTTTCCGGGTAGGACGCCTCCATCGCCGGCGGCATGATGCCCGCGTACGCGTCGTCTTCGCCCACGGCCACCAGCCGCGGCCAGCGCGGGCCGCCACCGCCGACGGGGCCGCCGGCGCGGCGCTGCATCTGGAAGAACGCCTCCACGGCTTCGTGGGCGCCGCGGCGCACCGCGAATTGGCCTTTGCCGGGGCGGTGCTGATCGTTCAAGCAGACGCCCACCAGCGCCGTGTAGCTGCCGAGCGCAAGCGTGCGTTCCTCGTCCTGCCACAGCGGCGCGCCCCCGGCCGGCCCCATGGACTGGGGATCGCCGTTGCTGCCCCATGTCTCGAGCGTCTCCCCGGCGGCTAGGATGGCGCTCCGCTTCACCGGGCAAAGCCCCGCCCAACCGCCGTCCACATGGGCTTTTGGCGCGTAGTGAGCGTTTGCTTTTCGGCGCACGACGGCGTCCGCCAAGCCGGGCATGGTCACCGCCACTTGGGCGTTGATCGGCGCACTGTGCGGCCCCATCGCCTCGCGCACGATGTCGCTCAGCGCGGAGTCGTTGTAGAGGCCGTTGATGGCCGGATCGTCGCCGTGGACGATGCGTTGCGGATCTTGGCGGATGCGCGCTTTCGCGCGCGCGGCGACTGCGGGCGGGACGACGCCGCGCAGCACGACGAAGCCGGCGCGCTTCAAGGTGCGTTTCTGGTCGTTCGAGAGGCGCGGGGGGTGGAGCGAGGGCATGGCGTTAAGGTTGGCGGCGCGAGTGGCCGGCGAGAATAGCAGCCCCTGCCGCCGGCGCACGGGGCGCATTGGAAGCGAACGCCGTTCGCTCCACGCGCCCGTCAAGGGCGCGCCTCACACCTGCAGCGCCGTGGAGAAGTCCGGCACGCCTTCCCAGCGTCCGGGATTGGTCTGCCGCATCACGGCGATGGTCTTGATCACTTCCGGGTTGGCCAGGCCGTGGGGTTTCTCGCCGGTGAGGGCGCGGATCACGTTCTCCGCCTGCATCACGGCGGTTTCGGCCACGAAGACCGCGGACATGGCCGCGACATGGGGCGTAATGTAGCAATTCGGCAGCTGCAGGAGGCGGTTGTCCGAAGGCACCGGCTCCACCTCGGTGACATCCAAGGCCGCTGCTTCGATTTCGCCGGACGCGAGCGCGTCGGCCAAGGCATCGCCATCCACCACCGGCCCGCGCGACGTGTTCACCAGCAGCGCCGTCGACTTCATCCGTCGGAACGCCTCGGCGTTCAGCAGATGCCGCGTTTGCTCGGTGGCCGAACAGTGGCAACTGACGAAATCCGCTTCGGCCAATAGCTGATCGAGAGGGACAAGCTGCACGCCGTACAGATCGCCGGCGAGCTGGTTGACGTACGGATCGTGGGCAAGAACGCGGCTTACGCCGAAGCCGCGCACGCGGGTGGCGAAGGCGCGGCCGATATTCCCAAAGCCGATGATGCCCACCGTGTGTCCCGCGAGCCGCCGCATCCGCGGCGTGAACTCGCCCAGCGCCCTTGGATTGTCCGCCCAAGCGCCGGCGCGGGTGCTGCCGATCGCCTCGTAAAGGCGCCGGGTGAGCAGCAGCAACAAAGACATGGCGTGGTCCGCCACCTCGGTGGTGTTGGAACCCGGCACGTTGCACACCAGCACGCCGAGTTCCGTGGCCGCGTCGATGTCGATGGAGTCCACGCCGACGCCGAACCGGCTCACCACCTTGAGTTTCGGGCAGGAGTCGAGCACGCGCCGGGACGTGAGCGGCAGGATGCCCACCTGCGCGCCGTCGGCGTCCGCAAGCAGCGCGATCAGGTCGTCTTGGTTGCCAACCCGGCCCTCGACGACCTCCATGCCCGCGGCTTCGTACAGCGCCCGCTGCTCGCCCCGCGCGCGCCCTTGCAATGCGACTTTCATCAACCAACCCTCCGCGCTGTTGAATGTGTGGACGGTTGCCGGGGGCGGCAGACCGACCGTCCGCCGGCGCTACCGCCGCAACCTCAAGGTGGGGTTGCAGCGCGGATTGTAAGCGCCCTCGCCGCGCTTTTGCCCGCCCGCCTCATGGTGGCGTTCCCACACGATCGGCACGTCGCGTTTCAAGCGCGATGCTATTCTCTCATCGTGCGGCGGGCGGCGGGCGTCGGTTATGCGGAATCTCTTGTTCGCCGATTCGCCTTGACTCCGGTTTCTTGGGGGCGTTCACGGTCTTGTCCAAAGAACGGGTGATTTGCATCGGCGGCGGCCCTGCGGGGTTGACGGCCGCCTACCTGCTCGCGCAACAAGGTTGGCCGGTCACGGTGTTGGAGACGGATCCGAAACATCTTGGCGGCATTTCGCGCACCGTGGAGCACGGCGGATTCCGCTGCGATGTCGGCGGGCATCGATTCTTTTCCAAATCCGCCGAGGTGAACCGTCTTTGGGAGGAAATCCTCGGCGACGATCTCATCGAGCGCGCCCGCAAATCCCGCATCTACTATCGCGGCCGTTTCTTCGATTATCCGTTGCGCGCCGGCAACGCGTTGCGGGGCCTCGGCGTGGGCGAGGCCTGCCTTTGCTTGCTGTCGTTCGTTTGGGCGCAAGTGTTTCCGCCGCGTCCGCTGAAGTCCTTCGAGGACTGGGTGACCAGCCGGTTCGGCCAGCGGCTCTACCGCGTGTTCTTCAAGACCTATACGGAAAAGGTGTGGGGAATGGACTGCCGGGAAATCTCCGCCGACTGGGCGGCGCAACGGATCCACGGTCTGTCCCTGTGGAGCGCGCTCAAGAGCATGTTGACGCCGAACAAAAGCGACCGACGTTTGGCCAAGACGCTGATCGGCACGTTCCGCTACCCGCGCCGGGGCCCGGGGATGATGTGGGAGGAAACCGGGCGAAGGATCGTGGCGTTGCGTGGAGAAATACGCATGGGGTGGACGGCTTGCCGCTTTATTCGCCGCGACGATCGATGGCTCGTCGTGTCGCGCAACCATGCCGGGGAGGAGCGGCGGGACGCGGCGGCACACGTCGTTTCGTCCACCTCGATCCGCGACTTGATCGCCAACATCGAACCTTCCCCGCCGCCCGATGTTGTTGCCGCCGCGCTGCGCCTGCGCTATCGCGACTTCCTGGTGGTTTGCGTCACATTGGCAACGGATCGCGGCTTGGTGGACGACCAGTGGATCTACATCCACGATCCGGGCGTTCAAGTGGGGCGCGTCCAGAACTTCAAGAGCTGGTCGCCGGACATGGTGCCGCCGGGCGGCATGTGTTTCGGCATGGAGTACTTCTGCTTTGCCGACGGAGAGCTTTGGAACTTGGACGACGCCGCATTGGTCGCCTTGGCGACGGAGGAGCTCCTCGCGCTTGGTCTGGCGCGGCCGGGCGATGCGCAAGGCGGCTTCGTCGTCCGCCAGCGGAAGGCGTATCCCGTGTACGACGACGGCTATGCCGAACATGTGGCCACGGTGCGGCGATTCGTTGCCGCCCGGTGTCCCGGCTTGCACCTCGTGGGCCGCAACGGGATGCACAAATACAACAACCAAGACCACGCGATGATGACCGCCATGCTCACCGTGGCGAACATCGCGGCTGGGCAGCGGCGGCATGACGTGTGGAAGGTCAATCAAGACGCCGAGTACATTGAAGACGGAGAGGTGGACGGGGGGCGGGCGCGCCTGGCGCCCACCAAGGCGGCGTAGACGCGCCGGCGCGATGCGGGAGAAGCCCCGTTCCAAACACGAGCAACATTGGCCCAAACCGCGAGACGGCGCTCTTCGCGTTGGCGGTCACGGCGGCGTACGCCTTCTTGCTGGCGGTGCTGCTCAGCCAACACGAGATGTGGGCGGACGAGATCCAAGCTTGGCTGCTCGCGCGGGACAGCGACGGCGTCGCCGGCCTGCTCGCGAACTTGCGATACGAAGGCCATCCGCCGCTCTGGCATCTGCTCTTGCTGCCTCTCACGCGGCTCGCGAACAACCCCGCCATCATGCAGGGCGCGCACTGGGTGGTCGCCGTCGCGACGGTGTTCGTCATCGTGCGCCATGCGCCTTTTTCCAAGTGGCAGCGGGGGCTGCTGCCGTTCGGCTACTACCCGCTGTTCGAGTACGGCGCCGTGGCGCGCAACTATGCGCTGGGGTTCCTGCTGGCCGTGGCGGCGTGTTCCCTGTTTCCGCGCTGGCGCCGGCGGCCTTGGCGGCTGGGTGCGATTCTGCTGTTGATGAGCTTGACCAGCGCGCATGCGTGCATTCTGGTGATCGGTCTCGTGGCGGGGTTGGCGTTGGATTGGGCGTTGGCGCAGAAGGACGCCGGGCGACCGTTGCGCGGCGCGGCGCCGTTGGACTGGAATCCCGTCGGCGGGCTCGCGCTCGGCATCGTGGGCGTGGCGCTCTTCGTTCTGCTGGTGTATCCGGCGGCCGACGCGGGACCTCACGCCGAGTGGCGTTGGCGTCTCGACCCGGCGTTGCTCGGCGCGACCTTCGCCGCCGCGATGAGCGCTTTCGCGCCGCCAATGGAGGTGCCTCGGTTTTGGTTCGCCCCCGGCGAAGCCGCGGTTCCGTTTCTGCCCGGGGCGCTGATCTTCTTGCCGTTGCTTTGCCTGATCGCGGCGGCACACGTGAAGCGACCGCCGGCGTTGTGCGTCTACTTGGTCTGCGTTGCGGGGTTGGCGGCGTTCTGCTACTTGAAACTCGTCGGCCACTCGCGCCACCACGGTTTTTTCTTGATCGCCTTCTTGCTGTTGTGCTGGGGACGGGCAACGCTTTGGCGCGCGCCCACGCCAGCGCCGCCGCGTCTACGGCGGTGGCGGAGCGCGGTGGCTATCTTGATGACGCTTTGGCTTGCCGCGCATGCCGTCTCTGGTGTTCGCGTCGCCGTGGAGGACCTTGGGCGACCGTTCGCGAACGCCAAGGCGGCGGCTGCGTTCATCGACGACCGCGGATTGAGCGACATGCCCATGCTCGGCACGTACGATGCCGTTGTCAACGGCGTCGTTGGCCACTTGCGCCGCAAACGGTCGGTGCGATACGTCCAAGGCAACCGCGACGGGACGTTCGCTCGCCGGATCGCAGGCAAAATGGCCGAACCTTCGGACGCCGCCGTGCTGGCGCTGGCGCGCGAGCTTGCCAACGCGAAAGGCGAACCGGTGTTGGTGATCGACGCAAACCGGCCGCTGGTTCCGTCGGCGTTGGAACGCCCGCGCGTTCAACACCTCGCATCCTTCACCGGCGCGATCGCGGGGAGGGATCTGCACCTCTACATCTACCGTCCATCGTCGACGGATCGCGACCTGCCGCAGCCGCGGCCGCAGCCTCACTCGTAGCGCGCCTGCTCGAACATCCGGGCTCGCGCCAACGCCAACGGCCCGCCGGGAGGGAGGGGGGGTGCCACGTCGATTGCAAGTCGTGCCCAGCGAGGCAATGCAGCAACGCGAACACGGCATCCAAGCTCGTCGTATAGCCTTTGCTTTCCGCTTGGTCGAAGTGCGTGGCGCAAGCGGTGGGCGGATACACCGCGCCGAGGGCGCCGAAGGCATCCACGGTGACGAAATCGGCCGGCAGCGTGTGTTCGAGCCCTTGCGCGATGTGCGGGCCGTGGTCGCCGTAAACGAACAGAATACCGCTTCGATCATTGGCCTCGAGGTGGTCGATCAAGTCGGCAAGATGCCCGCCGGCCGCGGTCGCTCGACCAATGTACTGTGTGCGGAACGCCTCGAACGCCGCTCGGTCCGTGTGGCGGAAGTGCGCTTCCGTGTGACCGGGCACTTGCAGATGCGACATCACGAATTGCGGCCCTTCGTTCGACGTAGCCCGCATGGTGAAATCGATCACCCCTCGAATGGCGACGTCGAAAACCACCTCGTGCTTGTCGTTGCCGCCGAACAAGGGACAGTATCCCCAAAAAGCGGCATTCCGCAGCCTGCTGTCCGTCAAGTCGCAGAGCGTGCGCTGCCAAATGTAGCGGTAGTCGTCCACAAAAGGGCCTTTGCCTTGGCCAAAGTAGCTGGAGTGGTGGATCGTGTGGACGCGATAACCGTTGTTGCGCGCGATCTGCAACAGCGCGGCGTTCCTGGCACCGCGAAAAGCACCAGCGCAGGGCGGTGGCACGTCTTGCTCGACGCGCAGCGCCAGAATGGAGGTCAATGCGTCCAAGGTCTTGTCCGAGACCGAGAAGAAATTGGCGAATCTGCGCATCCGCGCATCGACCACGTCGTGAAATCGGGTGGATTCCGCTTGCAGGTGGCTGCGTAGCGTGCTGCGCGGCACGATGGCGTCGAACGAGACGAAGTAGAGGTTCGGGCGCGTGTGGAATGCCGCCGCGTCCGGCGCGATCACCGGGTCGTCGCAGACCATGCGGTGTTCGGCAAGATGGTGTGCGGCGAGGATCCAGATCAAACACATGCCAAGCGCGGCCATCAGCACGGTGCCGACGGGTCTTGTTCGTTCGGCCGCTTGAAGAATAACGAAGGCCAGAAGATAGACGCCACACAGCAACACCAAGAGCAGTGGCAGACCCGCGTCCGCGTATGCGCCGGTGTAAAGAACGTGGGACGTGACGACACCGCCGAGGACGACGGCGGCAAGGAGACCGTTCTCGACCGTGGTTGACCGGCGGCACAGCAGCCGAACGCCGAGCAGCGCAAACGCATTGACCGCCAAGCCCAACGCCACGACGCCCCAAAGATCCGCGAACGGAAAGGCGTTGGGCGACGACGTGTACGTGACCGCGAAGGCGAAACCCAAGACGAGCCCGCACAGCGTGTATTTTTCGTACATGGCGCTCCGTCGCCGGGTTACCGAGCAGCTAGGCGTCCACTTGGATCTTGGTCAATAGCTGCCAGTGGTCGTTTCTCGCCACAGTTTTCCATGCGCTGCGCAAATGGTCCTGGTGCAGAGCGAGCAGCGTGGACGTGGAGTTTTGCCTCATTGGAAACGTGGGAATCATGAGGTAGACCGCATCGCCGAAGACGAGATTTCGATCCCTGGCGGTGGTGCGGTTCATTTGACGGCCAAGGTGTTGAACGTCACGCACGCCTCTTGGCGCGGCGGCGTTCAGCAAGGTCGGAAAGCAGTTCACGTAGTCCAAGGTGGCCACTGGTTCCGTGCCCACGCCCTGTTGCCGCAGCAAGGCCACGCCGCTGCGCAGCGTCTCCAAGTGTTCGGCCATGGTGAGATCAATGGTCGCCTCCGCGCGATGGCGACGCGCCCATACAAACGCCGAAACGCTGCCGTCGGTGGCATCGGACGCGAACCAATTGGCAGCCCGATTGCCGAACCACGCGTTCTCCATCCGCGGCAGATCGGCCGCGAACGCTTTGAAATCGCCTCGTGCAATCAAGTGGAAGCTGGCGCTGGCGACGATTTGACGCGAAATTGTCGGCGCGAGGAAGAGGCACATGGCGACCATTGCCAACCGGCGATGCGGGGAGCGTTGCGAGCACGACGCGGCGACCGCCACGAAGACGTTGATTAGGGCGAACAAGAAGGGCGGCATCGAGTTCTGGTGCGCAAGCGCGATGCAAGACGCGAGCACGAAGGCGAAATAGAGTATTTGCGCAACGGCCGGTCTACGTTGCAACGCCCCGACGCCAACGGCGACGACGCCCAAAGCGATGTGCGGGAGCGTTGTGTGGATGATCTGGGACACACTCGGCGTGGGTTGGTCGGTGCTTGGATTGCGGGTCACCTCGATTGCGCGCGCGATGTCGAGCAGATAGTCGTCCACTACTCCCGTCGCCAAAGACACCGCCAGCAACGCCGGAGCGAACAAGGCCAAACCGAGCAAAGCCGTGCGCAGGAATCTCGCCAACGCGACGCCAAAGAACACGACAAAGAACAAGCCCACCAGGAAGTAGGTGATCTTCAGAAAGAAGAGAAGAAGGAGTGCGACGGCGATGGACAGCGCCTCGGCTGCGACATGTGTTCGGAGCAACCATTTGCCGCCGCGTATTGGTGGCGCAAGCGGCAGGACGGCAAGGAACAAGCAGGCGATCAAGCCCCAACCCCAGCGATTGTAGAACAGCGCGTGGGTCACCAGCAGACCGGATTGCCCGATGAAGGGGACGACGACCATGCCGGCGAGCGCGATCAAAAAAACGATGGCAATGCCGCTCGTGGTTCTTCGATACAGCAGGATGGCCCCGATGGGCAGCGCGATTGCCAGCATCGACACGTTGGCGATTTCAAGGCTGCCAGCCAATTGGCCCGTAGCACGAAAGGCGAGAAACGGCAACGCGAAGACCAACGCTCCGAATGGAGAGTGGAAGTCGACGTGGGGCGCGTGGCCGATGTCCAAACGGTGGATGAGGTCGAAAAAAAGCCAAACATCTTGTGGAATGTAGGTTGTGACCGTTGCCCGGGGCCACGCGAACAGCCAGGCGGCAAGCGCGAACAAGGCCGCGCCGGCGAGCACGAGGACCGGAAACCGGCAATAGGCGCCCCCAGCCCGGCCTCTTGGCCCAGCCGGCCCAGCCCCGCCCCCTTCAAGAGAAGACGGCGGCGCGAACGCCGGTGCCCGTTCAACCATTGTTCGATGAACGCGAGCGCCGGAGGGCGCGAATGTTTAGCTTTCTTTGCTCTGGGCTGCGCCCCCCTCGGCGGCGGCCCCTTCGCCGTCGTCGCCGCCTTGCGTCCCAAGCAGCCGGCGCACCGAATCCATCAGGTTCATCGGCAGCGGGAACACGATGGTGGATGACTTCTCGCCGGCGATCTCGGTGAGGGTCTGCAAATACCGCAGCTGCATCGAGCCGGGTTCGCTGGCAAGCTGCGAAGCGGCGTCCACCAAGCGGGAAGACGCCTCGAACTCGCCGTCGGCATGGATGATCTTGGCGCGCCGTTCGCGCTCGGCTTCCGCTTGCTTGGCGATGGCGCGGATCATGCTCTCGTCGATGTCCACATGCTTGATCTCCACACTCGCCACTTTGATGCCCCACTGGTCGGTTTGCTGGTCGAGGATGGTTTGGATGTTGTTGTTCAAGCGTTCGCGCTCGGCGAGCAGCTGGTCGAGTTCGTGCTGGCCGAGCACGGAGCGCAACGTCGTCTGCGCAAGCTGGCCGATCGCCTCCATGTAGTTTTCCACGTTGAGCACGGCGTGATCCGGGTCGAGCACTTTGAAATAGAGCACGGCGTTCACGCGCACGGAGACGTTGTCGCGGGTGATGAGATCCTGCGTCGGCACGTCCATCACGATGGTGCGCAAGTCCACCCGCACCATCTGCTGCAAGATGGGGATGATGATGATGAGCCCCGGGCCCTTCACACTTTGGAAGCGCCCGAGCAGAAACACCACGGCGCGCTCGTATTCGCGCAGCACGCGCAGCGCGCTGGCGATCACCGCCAGCACGGCGGCGACTAGGACTATCGTGAAAATCATGGTCGGTTCTCCCAATCAAACAAGCCGCGCCCGAACCCTTCGGGCGCGACCACGAGGCAAGCGCAACAAGAACGCCGACGACGAGGCGCGGATGTCACGGCGCGTCCCCCAACGGCTCCACCAGCAAGCACAATCCGTCCACTCCGGTGATGGCGACCCGGCTGTCGGTCGCGAAGGCGACGCCGGCGGCGCCGCGCGCCTGCCAAACCTCTCCGAAGGCGCGCACGCGGCCTTCGCCGGTGAAATCCGCCACAACGCGCGCCGTACCCCCAACCATGCTCTCCTTGCCGGTGGCGGAGCGCAGCCGTCGCGCCCGAATCGCGGCGCCCAGGGCAAAGACCAGGATCAACACGGAGAAAGCGGTGGCGGCGGCGATGATGGGCAGCGAGAGCTGATAGGCGGGCACGTCCGTGTCCATCAAGATGATCGAGCCGACCACGAACGCGACGCCCCCGCCCACGCCGAACAACCCGAAACTCGGCGTGAACGCTTCCGCGGCGAGCAGGCCGATGCCCACCACGATGAGCGCCAGCCCCGCGTAGTTGATGGGCAGCATCTGCAACGCGAACGCGCCAAGCAGCAGGCAAATCACGCCCACCACCGCGCCGATGCCGATGCCGGGGTTGTAGAACTCCAAGATGAGGCCGTAAATGCCGATCATGAGCAGGATGTAGGCGACGTTCGGATCCGTGATCACGCCGAGCAATTCGTAGCGCCAGTCCGGTTCGATGAACGTGATGTTCGGATCGCTCGTGCGCACCGCCACATCCACGCCGCCGGCGTCCACCGCGCGGCCGTTCACCGCCGCCAGCAGAGCGGGCAGATCTTCCGCCACGACGTCGATCACTCCCGCCTCCAACGCTTCGGTGGCGGTGAGATTCGCGGCGTCGCGCACCGTGGCTTCCGCCCACTGCGCGTTGCGTCCGCGCAGTTCGGCCAGGCCCTTGATGTACGCGACGGCGTCGTTCACCACTTTGCGATCCATTGCGCCCGCTCCCGACGCCGGCGCTTCTTCGCCTTCCGCTTCGCCGGGCTCGCCGCCCTCCTCCGCGGCCGGGCCGTCCTCTTCGGCGGGCGGCCCCCCGGGAATGGGCAGAGGCGAGCCGCCGCCGATGTTCACCGGCGTCGACGAGCCGATGTTGGTGGCTGGCGCCATGGCGGCGATGTGGCTGGCGTACATGATGTAGGTGCCGGCGCTGGCGGCGCGCGAACCGTTCGGCGCCACGTAGGTGGCGACCGGCACCGGCGAGGCGAGGATGGCCTTCACCATGTCGCGCATGGATTTGTCGAGGCCGCCGGGGGTGTCCAAGCGCAGCACAAGCAGATTCACGTCTTCGGCGTCGGCGCGCTCGAGGGCGCGGATGAAGTAGTCCGCGGAGGCCGGGCCGATGGCGCCTTCGAGCTCCACCACCCACACCGTGGACGCGGCGTGCGCCGAAGGGGCCAAGAAAACGCCGCACCACGCGATGACGCCGAACAACCGCGCGCCCCGCTGCGCGCCCTGCTGCGCGCCCTGCCGGGCGCGTTGGAGTTTGCTCCGCAAACTCTGCCGCATGGTTCGCCTCACCCTTGGAATCTACGGGGACAACCCGCGCTCCGCCAACCACTTGCGGTTGAACAGGCGGGACTGGTACTTCGCGCCACCGTCGCAGAGCATGGTGACAACGGTGTGCCCCGGACCCAAGTCGCGGGCGACCTCGGCCGCCGCGCAAAGGTTGACGCCGGTGCTGGAACCGAAGAACCAGCCTTCCTCGCGCAGCAGGCGGTGGACCATTGCCACCATGTCCTGATCGCGCACCTGCACGGCATCGTCCACCGGCGCGCCGGCGAGGTTCTCGGTCACGCGGCTGTTGCCGATGCCCTCGGTAATCGAAGGCCCCTCGCTCATCACGGCTGCGCCGGTCTTCACATAGCTGTGCATGGCGCTGCCCATGCAGTCCGCGAGCACGGTGCGGACCTCCGCGCGGCGCTCCTTCAGAAACGTGGCGACCCCGGCCAAGGTGCCGCCGGTGCCCACCGCGGACACGAAGGCGTCCACGCGCCCCTCGGTTTGCCGCCAAATCTCCGGTCCCGTCGACTGGTAGTGCGCCATGCGGTTCGCGGTGTTGTCGAATTGATCGGCCCACACGCCGCCCGGCAAACTCGCGGCGAATCGCCCGGCCTGCTTCTGGTAGTTCATCTCGTCCGCGTACGGCACCACCGGCACCAACCGCACCTCGGCGCCCAGCGCGCGCAGGATGTCCACCTTCTCCGGCGATTGGCTGTCGGGAACATAGAAGACGCACCGATAGCCGCGGGCGTTGCAGATGTGCGCCAAGCCGATGCCGGTGTTGCCGGCGGTGCCTTCCACCACCGTGCCACCCGGCTGCAACGCGCCGCTCTTCTCGTGCGCGCGGATGATCGAAAGCGCGGCGCGGTCCTTCACCGAGCCACCCGGATTCAAGAACTCCGCCTTGCCGAGGATGTCGCAGCCGGTGGCAGCGGAGAGCCCCTTCATGCGGATGAGCGGCGTTTCGCCCACGGCGTCGGCGAAGTCGGCGGTGACGTGCATGGCTGCGAAGCGTACACCTTTGGCGCGTTGGGCGGTTCGCGGGCGCTCATTCTAGAGCCAATCCCGCGGCCCAACGCTCCTCGATCCTCCGTGGTTTGCGAATAGCCCGTCGCACACCCGCGAGTGCCGGCGAGTGCAATGTGGTTGCACGGTGGCGGCAAGGGTGTAAAGTGACCGGCAAACGCGAGCGCGGGCCGCGCTTGTCGAGCACGCGGCCTCGTCTCGCCGCGCAGCGCCATCAAGGGGCAAATGTAATGGCTGGTTCCTTCCACCGATCAAACCTCCGCCCAAACCTCCGCTCCGGCGTGCCTGCGCGGCTCTCGTCGCGCACGCTCCTGGTCCTGCTGACGGCGTTGGCCGTGTGCGTGGCGAATCTGCCCGTTTGGGCATCCGGCTCGGTGGGCCCCGGCAGCGTGCGCACCGGCAAGAGCATCGCGCGGGCGGACTACGCGCGCGGCAAATCGATCGTCTACAAGGAGCTGGTTTGTCGAGGCTGCCCGATCAAGAAGCGCGCCCTCAATCGAAACCGCGCGCGAGCGCTGACGGCGAGCCTCGACCGGGCCATAGAGGAAGGGGTGCGCGCCGCCCGCGACGAGCATGTCCGGCTGCTGTGCAGTCGCGGCGTGCGCGACGAAGGCGCCTGCAAAGAAAAGCTCAAAGTGGTACGTTACTACCTCAAGCGACGCTACCGCTTGTGAGTTCCGCCGGGGGGCGGGGAACGGAGGGAACAATCATGGAGATGGGTACACCGCCTTGGCGCCGTTGCGTCTCGGCGTTCGCTGTTGCGATGTGGCCGGCGATGTGCGCCTTCGCAGACGGCTCGGCGTGGCTGAACGAACCGGGAAGCGGCTACGCGAGCGTTTCCGTGGTCAGCCAAGTGGCCGACGAGTACTATCGCGGCAAGATCAAGCGCTCCACCCCGCGCGGCGAGGATCTCGCCCAGAACACGGTTTGGCTAACCGCCAACTACGCTTTTGGCGACTCGTGGGCGGTGGACGCGCAAGTGGGTTGGGCGCGCAGCGAGTTCGTGGTGGGGCCGATGATCCCCACGCCAATGGAGAACTTCAGCGGCATCGTGGACAGCAGCATCGGCCTCACCTGGCGCGTCAACGACGAGCTGGCGAGCGAATTGCCAAGTGTCGCGCTGCGCGCCGGCGCAATCATCGCCGGCGATTACGACACGGGCTACATCAACTCATTGGGCGACGGCGGCAACGGCTACGAGCTGTCGATCATCGTGGGAGAGTTCGTAAGCAATCGCGTGGGCCTTTCCGCGGAGTTCGGCTACCGCAGCCGCGAAGCGGGCATACCGGACGAGACGTTCACGAATTTGACCGGTGTTTGGCTGCTCGGCGAGAAACTCTCGCTGGGGTTGGACTACAAACTGGTGGACGCCCGTTCCGGTCTCGACATCGGGGGCGAGGGATTCGACCCAACGCGCTTTCCCGAAGTGGAAGAGGACAGCGAGCTCGTCGCCGGCCGCCTCTACTACAACGCTTCCGAAGCCTTGAGCTTCGCGGTTTTTCACGCCACGGTGGTTGGCGGGCGCAACGCTCCCGCATCCGCGGTGTACGGTGCCACGATCAGCTACTCGTTCAACACGTTCTAAATTAAAGCCAGCCGCAGCGGCCTTCGGCATGTCGGCTGCGGGTTGACGGCCCTTCGGCAAGCGCCCCGTTCCGAAGCTCCGAAGCATTGATCAGGCAGCGGCTGCGGGCGGCAAGGGGGGGCCAAAGGGGGGAAAGTTGCGCATTGACGATTGGAAGTCCGTGGGCTCGATGGCGCCGCTGGTGCGCGAGCTGCGACAGCTTGGTTTGGAATCCAACATCGTGGAACTGGAGGTGTGCGGCTACACCGTCGTGCCGCCGGACGCGGTGGCGGTGCCGTCCTTTTGCCGCGAAGTGCGCGCCGCGGTGGAGCGCGCCATGCGGCGCCGCTACGGTGCCGACGGCTTGGCCGCGGAGCGCTGGGCGAACGTCAACGACATTCAGCGCTTCATGCTGTGGGAAGACCGCGTCTTCGAGAAGCTCACCTACAATCCCGCCGGACTGGGCCTCGCCCAATACCTGCTCGGCACGGACTGCGTGTTGAGCCTCTGCGCCGCGTGGGTGAAAGGCCCCGGCGAAGCGCGCACCGGCATTCACGCCGACTACCTGGACCCGGCGCTTGTGGCGCAACCGACGCAGGTGAACAACTGCAACATGCACTTCATGCTCACGGACTACACCAAGGACGATGGGGCGATCTCCTTCGTGCCGGGCAGTCACAAATGGCGGCGCCAGGTGACGCCATCGGACGCCAAATACTGGGCCGACCGGGCCGAGGCGGTGGAGGCGCCGGCGGGGTCGATGGTGATTTGGGGAAACCACACATGGCATGGTTCGTACCCAAAGAAAACGCCCGGGCTGCGCATGACCTTGCAATGCGAGTACATGCGCCGACGTCGCCAGCCCGAGGAGGCGTACCGGGAGACGGTCACGCAGGAGGCGCTGGATCGCAATCCCGTGCGCTTCGCCGGCTTGATGGACGTCTACAGCCTGTTTCCGTTCGGCAAGAACGACTGGGATTTGGCGCGCGTTGGCGCGGCGGCGCCGGGCGCCAAGAGCGGCCAGACCATCGAGCAGTACCGCAGCCTGTTCGACACCGAACCCGCCGCCGGCGCCACGACGCTGCGCCCGCGGTACGACTATATGCACCACGACGGGCGGATGACGTCCGAGCGCAACCGCAGCCGCGCGCGGCAAGGAGAGCGGCCGCGAGAGGCCACCCGCGGCGCGGCCTCCGCGGCGCGGGAAGCCGAGCGGCAAGCGCTGGCGGAGGCATCGTGAGCGGCGATGCGGCGGCGGCGGAAGAAGCCGCCGAACACATCGTGGGCGGCCTCGACATCACCGCGCGCGTCGCCCAGATCGAGCACCAAGGCTACACCGTCGTCGAGGACTTCCTCTCCCCGGACGAAGTCGCCCGCATCCGCCGCGCCTTCGACTCCGAAGTGCCCATCACCGAGATGCGCGCCATCGGCACCAACACCGGGCAGACGTGGCGGGCGCACAACCTGCTCGCCAAAACCCGCGCCGTGGACCATCTGTTCCTGGATCCGCGCATCCGCGCCTTGGTGGAAGGCGTGCTCGGCAAACGCACGCAAGTCAACGTGACCACGCTGTTCAACGTGCTGCCGGGCGAGACGCGCCAGTTCCTGCACCAAGACGACGGCCTGTGGCCGATTCCGCGCCCGCACCCGCACTTCGTGTGCAACGCGCTCATCGCCTTGGACGATCAAGACGTGGAGAACGGCGCAACGCACATCGTGCCCTACAGCCACAAGTGGCATGACCGGCGGGTGGACCAAAGCGTGGACACGCTGCAGGTGGAGATGCGTTCCGGCACGATGTTGATGTGGGAAGGCGGCCTTTGGCACGGCGGCGGCGCCAACGTCTCCAAGGATCGGGAGCGAATGGGGTTCTTCATGAGCCACAACGTGGCGTATTTGCGCCCGCAGGAAATACAGTTGGTCTCCGTTCCCCGCGCCGTGGCGCGGCAACTGCCGGAGGAGCTGCTGCGGCTGCTCGGCTACCACCGTTTCGGCCTCGGCGTGGACGGCCGCGATCCCATCGACGTGCTGCGCGACGGCGACGTGGTGAATCCCGCCGCGAAGCTCGCCGCCGAGTGGCGCAACGGAGCGGCGCAAGCGTAGAGCGCGCGGGACCTCGGGGGACGCCCCCGGCGTTCCCAACCCGCGCTGTCCGCAAGGGCGTTGGGGCGGCGAAAAATAACGCTCGCAACGCCGCCCAATAGGGCGTATGGTGGCCGCCACTGCCACGACACAAGTGTGGCGCAACGCAATCGGAAGCACGTGCGAATTTACGTTGGAAACCTACCCTACTCCACGGGCTCGCAGGAGCTGTCGGAGCTGTTCTCGCAATACGGTCACGTGGCCCAGGCCAACGTCATCATGGATCGGGAAAGCGGACGCTCCAAGGGCTTCGGCTTCGTCGACATGCCGAACTCCGAAGAAGCGAGCGCGGCCATCGAGGAGCTCAACTCGTCGCGGCTGAGCGGCCGGACGCTGCGCGTCAGCCAAGCGCACCCGCGCGAACGCGACTAGCCCCGCCGGGGCGGCCCCGCCACGCGGTCCGCCGCAAGCGCACATCGCCGACGCAACACTCTCGCCGTCACGCGAACCGCGCGCGGTTGATGCGTGTGAGCAAGTCCATGGCGTGCAGGGACTCCGCCTCGTCGTACTGCGGGCAGGAGCGCAGGCCCGCGGCAAGGCACCGATGCACCGCTTCGGCTTGGTAGAGAAAGCCATGCTGGTTGGGATAGGCGGTGGGTAGACCCACCGCGCTCGGCAGCGGGTATTCGAACCGCTCAAGCGGCGCCGGCCGGTTGTCCGTGCGGTAGCGCGACGGCGCGCCGCTGGACGGCGGCACGCGGATGCTGATCGCGGTGGGGCAGTGGCCGGGCTGCTCCAAGGTGATGCGGCCTTCGGTGCCGACGATCTCGGTCACCTCGGCGAGTTCGCTGGGGAACGACGGGAAAGTGAGCACCGCGCATTTGCCCTCCCCGTACTCCACGATGGCCGCGCCCGGGCGCTGGCCGCTGGCCATGACCTTGGTGGCCACCGCGTTCGCGCCAAACGCCAGCGGCGCGGCTTGGATGGTGTAGATGGGGTCGAAGAAGTCCGACTGCACCAGCACCGGCTCGCCGATCACGCCGCCTTCGATCGCCGCGCGGGCGTGTTCCACGGCGGGAAAGAACCGCGTCCACATGGCGTCCTGCAGCATCACGCCGGCCGCCTTGGCCGCCGCGTGCATGGCGCGGGCGTCTGCCACGTTCTCGGCCAGCGCTTTCTCGCACAGCACATGCTTGCCGGCGGCGATGGCGAGCAGGGTGTGGTCTTTGTGCAGCCGCGTGATGGTGCCCACGTAGACGATGTCCACGTCGTCCGCCGCCACCAATTCGCCGTAGTCGTCGTAGGCCGAGGGAATGTCCAAGCGTTCCGCGAACGCCCGGGCGCGCTCCAAGTCCCGCGCCGCCACCGCGGTCACCGCGGCCCCCTTGCACTGGCGCAGGCAACCGACCCACTGCGCGGAGATGGAACCGGCGCCGATGATCCCCCAGCGCAGCGGGAAGGCGACGTCGTCGGCCTTGGTGAGCCCTTGGCGGATGTCCAATGGCGTGGCGGAAAGCGTGTGTTGGCTGGCGTGGGTCACGGCGAGTTGCCTTGGCGCGGATGCGATGCGTCGATTCTATTGCGTCTCGGCGGTCTATGAGAACGCCGGCGCACTGTGAGCAAGAGAACCGAACAAAGCGGGCCGAAGTGGTATAACTGCGGCACACCCGAACCATGGAGATCCGATGAAGACTCTTCGCGCTTTTGCCGCCATCATTGGCGCCTTTGCGGGCATGTCCGCCACCGCCGAGGTCGAGACCGCCCACGCCGCCATCGTCAACGCGGATGGCGCCCACATCGGCGATGCGGCGTTCGAACAGGCGCCGGCCGGCGTCATCGTGCAGGTGCGCGTCGCGAACCTGCCGCCGGGGCCGAAAGGCATCCACCTGCACAGCGTCGGCGCCTGTTCGCCGGACTTCGCCGCCGCCAAAGGGCACATCAATCCCCAAGGCCATCGGCACGGGCTGCGCAACGAGATGCCGGACGCCGGCGATCTGCCCAATCTGCATGTGGCGGCGGACGGCACCGCGGCGGCGGAGTTCTTCCACCAGCGCGTTCGCGTTTCCGCGCCGGCGGCCGGCGCATCCGGCGATGACGGCCCGCCGCCACTGCTGGACGAGGACGGGTCCGCCATCGTCATTCACGCCGCCCCGGACGACCATGCGAGCCAACCGATCGGCGGCGCCGGCGGGCGCATCGGCTGCGGCGTCATCAAGGCCGCTCCGCGCGAGACCACGGCGGAGTAAGCGTCCGCCGGCAGTCGTGCCCGCTGGGGGCCCGCGCCAAGTGAACTACCCCGATTTGGCCCCGGTCGCCCTGCAGCTCGGCCCGCTCGCGCTGCGCTGGTACGGCTTGATGTACCTGTTCGGCTTCGCCGCGTTCCTGCTGCTGGGCAACTGGCGGGCGCGCGACCAACAGCGCGGCTGGTCGCCGGAGCAGGTTTGGGATCTGATGTTCTACGGCGTGTTCGGCGTCGTGGTGGGCGGGCGCCTGGGGTTCGCGCTGTTTTACGGCTGGGAGACTTTTCTGCGCGACCCGCTGTGGGTGATTCGCCTTTGGGAAGGCGGCATGTCGTTTCACGGCGGCTTGCTCGGCGTGCTGGCGGCCACGGCGATCCACGCCGTCAAAAAGAAGCGCGCTTTCTTGTCCGTCACGGACTTCGCCGCACCCTTGGTGCCGTTGGGTCTGGGCTTCGGGCGCCTTGGCAATTTCGTCAACGCCGAATTGCCGGGGCGCGTGACGGACTTGCCGCTAGGCGTCCACTTCCCTTGCGATGCGGTGCGCGGCTTGAGCGTCTCTTGCTACGGCCAATACGAGGCGGTGGCCCGCCACGTTTCCAGCCTGTACCAAGCCGCCACCGAAGGGCTGCTGCTGTTCGCCCTGCTTTGGTGGTATGCCCGCAAGCCACGGGCCGCGGGCCAAGTGTCGGGTTTGTTCCTGCTCGGTTACGGCGGGTTGCGCCTCGCCACCGAGTTCGTCCGCGAGCCGGACCCGGACAAGGGTTTCGTGGCGTTCGGATGGTTGACGATGGGGCAAGCCCTCTCGCTGCCGATGGCGGTGCTTGGCGGCGCGTTGCTTTGCTCGGCCGCTTTGCGCGAACGGCTTGCGCGTTTCCCAAACCAAAGCGCGGCACCCGCCGCCGCGCGCCGAGGCGGTTCGTGACGCAACGCCTGTCGCTCATTTGGGCGATGAGCCGCAACCGCGTCATCGGCAAGAACGGACGGCTGCCTTGGGATTTGCCGGACGAGATGGCGCATTTTCGCCGCACGACCCAAGGCAAGCCCGTGATCATGGGCCGCCGAACTTTCGAGAGCGCCGGCGGGCCACTGCCGGGCCGGCTGAACATCGTGCTGTCCCGGCGCGGCGAGTTCCGCGCTCCGGGCGTGCGCCGCGCCGCGGATCTCGAAACCGCACTCGCCATCGCCGCGGAAGACCCGGCCGACGAGTGCTTCGTCACCGGCGGCGCGGAACCCTACGCACTGGCCCTGCCGCGCGCCGACCGCCTGTACGCCACCACCGTTGAAGCGGAGGTGGAAGGCGACACGTTCTTCCCCTGCTTCGCGCTGCGGGACTGGCGCCTGGCGCGCGAGACGTTCCACCCGGCCGACGCGCGCCACCGTTTCGCCTACACCGTGCGGACGTACATCCGACGTTCCTAAATTCCGGGCGCGCAAGCGCTGAACTGTGATATGACTCGGTGTGCGATCAAAAGCGGCCCAGAGGCCACCTACTACGCGGGCCCTTCGTCACGACGTTCGTCCCACCGACGTTCGAGACCACGCCACAGTTCGTCCTCGTTTCTCTCGCCCGCGCCAAATAGCTCCCGCGCGTGACGCAACAGCATGCCGACATCCGGCCCCGGCGGCATGGCGAAACGCGCCATCACCTCATTGCCGCCGATGGGCAATACGCCGCCTTCGTATTCCAGGATGTCGCGCTCAATCACACGCGCAACGGCCTCTTTCGGATCATCCTCCTCCGGCACGTCAAGCACGAAAGACCGCCATGCGTCGAGCCTTGGCCTTCGGAACTTCACGACGTCGATGCGGATGCCCAGTCGGATGGCCAAGTCGCCAACCAGTTCATCGAATGCCTCCGGCGGCCAGAAGCGCGTGATTCGACGTCGGAGATCGTCGATCACCGTCTGGCCGTCATCGGGCGAGGACAACACCTCTCCAACCGCCCGCTGGCATTGGTGTACCAACTCGTGGACGACATCGCACAGCCGATCGAAACACTCGTTCCATTCCGCATGGAGGTCCGGCGGGGTCTTGCCGCACGCATTGAGAAACCAGCGATGCACCAGACGAGACACCTGAGCGTCTCGATCGCTGGCCAGCCCGAGATTGTGAAAGCACCATGTTCTCAAGGCGCGAATCAAGTCCATTGACTCGCGCTGTTGTTCGTAGGCGCCGGATGTTCGGAGGAGAAAAGGGATTGATATGCGACCGGCCTCGAATACAAGCACATAGCTCCATGCAACCAGACGGAGAAAGGAGATCTCGCCGCGGCCGTCAACCGGTGGCCGCACGCTCATCTCTGCCAGCGCATGGGGACCGACGAAACTCGCCAGCGACGTCCTCAAATCGGCCACCGCGACGTTAAGCGCTGCAAACGTCATTAACCGATGATTGGCGTCGCTATCGGCCCGATGAAGTTGAAGGCCACGCCAAACCCTCGAACTTGGCGGCCATAGGCTATGTTGTTTCGGGGGAAATCCCTGCTGAGCAACCTCACTACCTGTCCGCCCTGCCCAACTCGCCGAGAGTCTCCTTCAAGCCTGACTTTGCAGCTCCCGGCGGACTGCGAATCTTCCTCTACCCGTCCATCGAACCTCTGCGGTCGGCCGTCCTGGTCGGTGATGAAGTGACGGCGGATCACTCGCCCTGGATCTTCGTAATCCGTGTCTCGCGCAAGCTCGCGAAACATGTCCGTTGCGGCTCTCTCTCCACGGCCAATCCACGTCAGCGTGGCAGCCAAGTATCTGGTCACGTTTCTCGGATTCTCGCCGGCGGCTTCGTTTAGTTTGGCAACGATGTCAAGGAGGAGCTGTCTGACACTATTCGTCGCAGGCAAGGGCTGCCGCTGACCGACAAACGGTCGTCGGCCTACCTCGGAAATCCACCTGCATTCGAGCAGCAGGGACAGGCTTCGCTCGTCTTGGGCGATCAGGTTTCCGTGCGCGTCCAGAAACTCCGCAGCGCGCCTCGCTTGTTCTCGTTCCGCGCTTGAGAACGTCTCCGCATGGTCGTTCCAATCGGGTGCGAGCTGTCGGGCACGGAGATAACATCCAGCCGCGGAGCCACGCTCGATTAAGTCCGCAAACGCGGCTTCCGAGAGTTCTTGATCGCCCAGCGCACCGCCTACTCTGAACTTGCGCATGTCGAATCGCTCTTGCTGGTCGGGTTCTAGCGTAGCGGGGTCTATCTGATCCAAGATGTCGTAGATGTCCGCCTCCAACTCCGCCCGCTGCCAGTCGGCCAGCTCGCCCTTCTGTAGGAGATCGGAGGGAGTCCACAGCCCGACATCCATTGGAAAGTAGCTGTCGGTCGCGCTAGCGGCTTGGCGAACTGAGGACTTTGCCGCCCGGTAGGAGGACCAGATCTTCTCCGCGGGATCGCCTGCTTCCGCTTGGTGGCGGACGATGAATCCGTACAGGGTCGCTAGCTCGACCTTCAGGAATCGTCGCATTCGGCGCGAGACGCTTACCGAGCCAGTGGCAATATCGTTGATGGTGGTCTGTATGGCATCACGGGCTTCAGTTAAAAGAGCCATCGTTGTGTGGTCGTGACCGACCGCCCCCTCTCGCACCGCGTAGCGCCGAAAAGTGGACTCTTGGAGGACGGCATCGACGATGCGGAAGCGGGTCCTGAGATCGGTCAAGGTCTTTGCAATGCGCACGTAGGCGAAACGAAAGCGGTTGCCGCGCGGACCGTTCGGGCCGATCAGCCTTAGCGCGTTGGAGAGGAAGCTTCTCTCGTGGTCTCGGTCGACGCCCCCGCTGCGGATGGCACCGATGAGGTCGATGATGCAGTCGGCTTCCTTTTCGGCGCCGCCGAGCCGACGACGACAGATCAGCTCCGCCTCAAGGGCCAGTCGAGGCCCAATAAGAAGCTCGTTGTGCTCGTTGTCCGCCCACTCCCAACGGAACAGATCCAAGCCCCCAAACACCTCGGGAATGTCCGCCAACGGCAAGCGCGAGTGGCCCTCCGTTGTCAACCTGAGCAGAAGATTGAGCGGGATGGAACAACCGAGACTGCCGGCGGCCATCACAAGGTCTATGATCCGACCCGAGAGGTCGTCCGACACCATGGCTTTGCGCTGTTCTGCATTGAACAGCAGATCGAAGGCGTCATCCGCGCCGGCTTCAAGAAGGCGTTTGGCCATCAACGTCTCTGGCTGATGAGGCGTTCCAAATCTCGCTTGTTGCTCTCTGACCATCATCTCCGTTCGGCTTGCCTCGGCGCTCAGCCCGGATCCAATGCGGTATCGAGTAAGCGGCAAGGCGCGGTACATGAAGGAAAGGATGTGATGATCCGCTAGGTGCTGCGGTGCGACTTCCTCGTTGGCGAATTTCTTCAACAACGCTGAAAGGTCCCTGCGTTCCACGCTTGAGAGAGTAGTTGGCGCCTCAATGGTTGTTTTCAAGTGTTTATCTTCACCGTCGATGAATCGATATCTGGAGCCCAAGACGACGATGCGATGGCCGCGACTCCTCAGGCCGTGGAGCAGGTCTCTATATGGCCGAACATCTTGGTTGGTGTCGCAAACGATCAAAGTGGCCTTGGCACCGGCATTCTCGGCGCCGTGGCAAAACTCCGCGATCTCGGATGGCTGCGGAACGCGATTGTTGGAGTACAGAACGGCCGCGGTCTTTGCGTCGCGCACCCGCGCAACCGTGCGGGCAAGCGCAATCGACTTGCCGGTGGCCGACTGGCCATGAAGGATGATCGGCGCGTCCAAACTCGCATGGTCCTCGATTGCCGCGAATACGAGATCGGCCAGCTCATCCTCGTAGTCTCTTTTGATGGCAAAGCCGCGCCGAACCCCCTCCACAAGCGATCGCGCGTTGCCGGGCTCGCCGTGAAACCTACGGAAGGCAGCGTATTCCGCGTCGCTGCCCAAGGCGGCAAGCGGCGCCGTCCAAGCGTCGTCTACGATCGATGCCGCCGCTTCAACATACAGGCGATCTTCGGGTGGTGTTTCGAGGGATCGACCGTGCTTGAAGGTGACCTTGCCAGCCTCTTCGGACTCAGGCGCCAAGAGGTCCGCAATGCGAGGCACGGCGCGAAGTTGGGTGATTGCGGTGCTCAGGCGCCCGTTCACGACCAAAACGCGACCTGTATCGACCGCGGCGGCGAAGCCGGCGTCGCTGGGAACCGGCGCCGCGCGGCCCTTGAACCAGATGATTTGCAGACGACCAGCGTTGGCTATGGCACCTAGGAAGTCGTCGATCCGCAGCCAGTCCCTCCCGTCCACAACACCGTCCACCAGCACGAGGCCAAGTCGCGTGGCGGTGTCGAGTATTCTCCTGAGAAGAGGCCCCGCGTCGTTGAACCGACGGTCATTGAGTTCGTGCAGATCAAGAGGGGGCCGCGCTCGAGGGTCCGGCGAACCCGCATGACCGAACAGGTGGTAAATTGGCGGCCGCACTCTGCTGCGAATGGCGGGCGGCATCTCGGCGCTTGTCAGCACGAGTTCTGGACGTTGGCGTTCGCTGAACAGCCCCTTGAGGGTGGGGTCGAGGGAGGACGTGAACACCGCGCTCCAAGGAATCTCACCCAATACGCGCAGCCACTCCGGCGCTACCCTGCGTTCGAAACGCTCCGTCAGCCACTCGTAGAAGTCCGGCTTTAGAGGGCAGCCGTCAAGTAGCTGAAGCCAGCCCCGTTGCTCGGCGGGTTCCCGCTGGTTGCGAACGAGGGCCTTGGCTAGGACGGGGTCCTCTTCTCCACCCTCCCGCCAAGCATCTTGGCCGAGCAGCAGGACGAGAGGGCGCTTCTCTTCAAGAGCGGCGGTTAGGAGTTCTCGGGTTTCGACCATGCGGGATTCCGGCATCAGTGCGACGAAGACGGGCACCGGTCTTACGCTGCCGGACGCTTCTACACAGCCACCATATCACAGCCCATGTCGCCCCGCAGTTGGCGCTGGGCACGTCCGGCACGTCCGGCACGTCCGGCACGTCCGGCACGTCCGCCCCTCTAGCCGAACCGCTCCACCGTAGCAGTGTCGAACGAGACGCCTCAAGGCCGCCGCCGATTTCCGACGGCGGCCCTCGCCGCACTCGAACGCGCGTTTGCTTGGGACGCCCGTTAGTCCGCCAGCTTGTTGGCGAAATCTCCGCCGCGGAAGATCGACATCTTCGCCAAGTCCAGGTGGCGCTTCAGCGCGGCGTGGATCTGCTCCGGCGTCAGCGCCGCTATCGCCTCCTCCCGCGCCTCCACGAACGCCATCGTGCGGTTGAAGAACAGGTTGCTGGAAAGCTGCGCGGCCACGGCGCCGTCGTTGGCGCGGCCGTTTTGCGCGCCGTCCAAGAACCCGCGCTTGGCCGCCGCCACCTCCTCCGGCGTGAAGCCGGATTCCAAGGCGCGCGCGATCTCCTCCTTGAAGGCGGCAACCACCTTGTTGGCGTTCTCCGGCCCGAAGATGGCGTAGGCGTTGAACAGCGCCGTCTCGTCGATGGGGTGCGCCGAGAACGCCGAGCCGACGCCGTAGGAAAGGCCGTCCTTCTGGCGGATGCGGGTGGCGAGCCGCGAGTTCAGAAAGCCGCCGCCGAGCATGTAGTTGGCGAGCGCCAACGCTGGAAAGTCCGCATGGTCGTCGCGCATTTGGATGGGCTGCATGGCGAACATCACGGCGTTCGCCTTGTCCGGGGTTTCGATGTCTTGCGCCACCGGCGTCGCCGGCGCGAAGGGCCGATCCACGCGAACGTACCGCTCTTTCGCGCTCCAGCCGCCGAGCGCCTCCTCGAGCACCGGCAGAATCTCGTCCGGGTCGAAGTCGCCCACGATGGCGACGGTGCCGCCTTCCGCGCCGTGGAAAGACGCCCAGAAGTCGCGCGCCTCGTCCAGCGTCACCGCCGTCTCGCGTTCGATCTGCTCATCGATGGTGGGCACGTAGAACACGTGGTCGTCGTCGTAGTGGGCGTTGCGGTGCCGCTCGCGCGCGTTCACCACCAAGGATTGCGGTTCCGATCGCTGCGCTTCCAAGTTGGCCAGACGCTCCTCGCGCAAGAGCTCGAATTCGGCCTCGTCGAACGCCGGTTCGCGCAGGATTTCGCCGAACAGGCGCAACGCCGCCGGCAGGTTTTCGCGCACGGTGAACGCGCTGCCGGAGACGCTCAGCACGCCGCCGCCCAAACCGCCGCGGATTTTCAGCCGGTCCATCTCGTCGAATAGCTCTTGCCGCGAACGCTTCTTGGTGCCGCGCATCAGCATGGCGCCGGCGTAGGAGGCCGCGATGCCCTTGCCGGCGAGGGCCTCCTCGGTGCCGTGGCGAAAGGCGGCGCTCAAGTTCACCGCGGCGCCGCGGTTGGCCTTCGGCATCAGCGCCACCTGCACGCCGTTCGCAAGCGTCACCTTGCGCGTGCGGTTCTCGATGTTCGCCGGCGTGGGGTCGAACGCTTCGCCTTGCGCCACCGCTTCGCGGCCGCGGTAGTCCGCCACCAAGGCGGCGACGTCCGGCGGCGGCGGAATCTCGGCGCGCGGGGGCGTCTCCTCGCTCGGGTAGAAGTAGCCGAGCGTGCGGTTGGACTCGATGAGATACGCCTGCGCGGCGGCGAGCACGTCCTCCGGCGTCACCTTCTCGACGCGGTCCCGGTGCAGAAACATGAGGCGCCAATCGCCCATCGCCGCCCATTCGCTCAGCTGCAGGCCGATGGACTGGGGATTGTTGAACGCCAGCTCGAAATTGGCGGCGAACTCGGTCTTGGCGCGGTTCACCTCCTCGGCGGTGGGCGGCGCGTCCGCGAAGCCGTGCAAGGTGGACAACACCGCCGCCTCGGCGTCCGCCAACGAATCCTCTTTGCGCACCTCGGTGCGCACCAGCATCACGCCCGGTTCGCCGAGCTGAAGCGTGAACACCGAGGTGGATGCCGCGAGGCCCGGCTCCACCACGTTCTTGTAGAGGCGGCCGGCGGGTTCCGTGTTGAGCAGGTGGGCCAGCACGTCCACCGCCGCGAACTCCTCGTGCGAACCGGCCGGCATGTGGTAGACGGCCATCACCAGCTGCGTGTCGCCCACGCGCCGCAAGGTGACCGAACGCTCGCCGTCCTGCGCGGGCTCCGCCGTGTAGGTGGGAAACAGCGTGTTGGCGCCGGTGCGCTCGGGACGGGGGATGGCGCCGAAGGTCTCTTCGATCATGGCCACCGCGCGCTCCGGGTCGAAACGGCCGGCGACCACCAGCACGGCGTTGTCCGGCTGGTAGTACTTGCGGTAGAAATCCCGCAGCCGCTCGATGGGCACGTTCTCGATGTCCGAGCGCGCGCCGATGGTGGTGTTGCCGTAGTTGTGCCACAGGTAGGCGGCGGACATCACCCGATCCATCAACACGCTCGACGGGCTGTTCTCGCCGCTCTCCCACTCGTTGCGCACCACGGTCATCTCGGAGGCGAGATCCTCGACGGCGATGAACGAATTGACCATCCGGTCCGATTCCAAATCCAGCGCCCAGCGCAGGTTGTCCTCGTTGGCCGGGAAGGTCTCGTAGTAGTTGGTGCGGTCGAACCAGGTGGTGCCGTTTGCAAAGGCGCCGCGTTCGGAGAGCTCGTCGTCGATGTTGGGGTGGTTGGTGGAGCCCTTGAAGACCAAGTGCTCCAGCAGGTGCGCCATGCCGGTCTCGCCGTAGCCTTCGTGTCGGGAGCCCACCAGATAGGTGATGTTCACGGTGATCTGCTGTTTGCTTTGGTCCGGGAAGAGCAGGACGCGCAGGCCGTTCGGCAGCCGGTGCTCCGTGATGCCCTCCACGGAGGCCACCATCTCGGCCTTCGCCACTGGCGCCGCCGCTGGAGCGAGGGTGGAGGCCGCGACTGGCGTTGCCGCCGGGCCGGACAAGCTGCCGCAGGCGCCCAGCGCACCAAGCAGCGCCGCGGCAACCAAGGCCGCCAAGGTTCGGTTCGCGCTCATCTGATGGATGTCCAATCTGCCAAGAACCGGCAAGTGTAGAACAGAATGCTTACGCGAACCTTACGCGGGGCAGGCTTTTCTTGGCAGTAGAGTGCCGATCCCCAGTGTGTGGCAAAACCGTGCCGCGGCGCCTTATTTCGGCGGCTTGTCCACCAATACGCCGGCCGCTTCCAGCGCGTCGATGCGGTCGTCGTCGTAGTTCAGCCAGTCCTTCAAGACGGCGCGGTTGTCGGCGCCGAGGCGGGGGCATGGCGTCCAATCCCCGCTGCTCGTGCCCGCCATCTTGATCGGATTGCCCGGCATGGGGGTGAAATCCGGTGCTTTCATGCGAGGGGGCGTCTCGCAGGCGAGCCGCTCCCCCTCGCGCACCCCGGCTGAGGGCTCTAGCGCCACGAAAAATCCCCGCGCGCGCACTTGGGGGTCGGCGGTCATGTCTGGGGTGGTGTTCACCGGCCCGGCGGGCACGCCGGCGGCCTGCATCTTGGCGGCGGCTTGCTGTTTGGCGTGTGGGCGCGTCCACGCGGCGATGGCGGCGTCGATGCGGTCTTCGTGGTTTTGGCGCCACGCGAGGTCGGCGTCGGGCGGCAACCCGCCAACCAAACCGCACAGCGCTTGCCAGTCCGCGTCGTCAGGGCAGGCGATGGCCACCCACTCGTCGTCGCCGGCGCAGGGGTAGACGCCGTGGGGCGACATGCGCGGGTGCCGATTGCCGCGCCGCGCCGCGGTGCTGCCCAGCTGCGCCTCCACCAGCCACGGGGCGCAGAACGCCACGCCGCCTTCGTGCAGCGAGAGCTCCACGCGCATCCCCTTGCCCGTGCGCTCGCGCCGGCGCAGCGCGTCCACCACCGCCGCCGCGGTGCCCACCGCGGCGATGGGATCCATGAGCGCCATGGTGGTGTTGCGCGGTTCCTCCGGGCCGTAGCCCATCACCGTGGCGAGGCCGGACATCGACTCCGCGGTGGGGCCGAACGCCACGCGGTCCCGGTAGGGGCCGCTCTTGCCGAAGCCGGGCATGGAGACGTAGACGATGCGCGCGTTCACCTTGGCGACATCCTCGTAATCAAGGCCGAGATCGGGCATGGCGCGGGCGCTGAAGTTCTCCATCACCACGTCGGCGACGGCGGCAAGTTCGAGAAACGTCTCGCGGCCCGCCGGCGCCTTCAAGTCCAATGCCACGCTGCCCTTGTTGCGTTGCAACTTGACGAACACGGCGTTGGCGTTCCACGGTTCCGCCGGCTGCGCGCCGCCCAGCCAGCCGCCAATGGGCAAGCCGCCGCGGTAGTCGCGGGGGCCGCGGCCCATGGGCGCTTCGATCTTCACCACGCGGGCGCCGAGATCGGCGAGGATGCGGGTGGCGAGCGGGCCGGCCCAAACGTGCGTGAGGTCGAGGATGCGCGCGCCGCGCAGCGGGCCGTCCGCCATTCGAGTTCGCGTTTTACGGTTCCGCGCTGGCTGTCACCGCCGGGGAGACCGCAAGCGCCGGCCAAGGCGCGTCGTCCACGCGCCACGGCGGCCGCGGCGAGCGCACAGCGCGGCGACCATCAGCGGTGGCGACCGCTTGCCACATCCCGCGCCCTTGCAAGTGCGGGTCCGCCAGCACCTCGTCAAAGGACTGCACCACGCCGAGCGGGATCCGGCACGCTTCGGCGGCCGCGGCGATGTCCGCCTTGTCCCGCGGAGCGAGGGCTTCGCGTATCAGATCGTGCAGGGCGTCGCGGTGCCGCATGCGCGCCTCGTTGCTGGCGAAGCGCTCGTCCAAGGCGAGTTCGGGCTGGCCGAGGAACACCGTGAACCCATCCCAGAACATGGGCACGATGTTCATGTACACCCAGCCGTCCGCGCAGCGGAACATGTTGGTGGGCACCACCGACCAGAAGTCGTTGCCATGGCGCGAGCGGATGACGCCGGCGCAGTGCCACAGCACGGTGGTGAACTGGCTGAGCGCCATCACCACCTCCAACATGCCGATGTCGATGGCCTTGCTTTCGCCAGCGAGCCGGCAGGCGTTGGCGGCGGCGAACGCGAAGCCCGCGCTTTGGTACTCCGGATAGTGGCCGGGCAGCGACAGCGGCGCGCGCTCCGGATCGCCCATCAGGTAGGTGTAGCCGCCCATCGCCAACAGCGTGTGGTTGGTGGCGCGCCAGTTGCGTTTCGGGCCGGTGCGCCCGAACGGCGTGATGGCCACTTTCACGGGCGTTCGCCAATTGTCGAAGCCCAGCGCCGCCAGGGCATCGGCGGTTTCGGCTTGGGCGATCGCGACGTCCGCGCGGTCGGCAAGTTCGGCAATCAGGCCCGCGTCTTCGATTCGCAGGCGGCGTTTTCCGCCATGCAGGTGGAGATCCATGGCCTCGTCGCCGACCCACGCCGGCGCGGCCGGCGCTGCTTCCACATGCGCCACCTCCGCGCCGCATTGGGCGAACAAGCGCCCGCAGAACCCCGCCGCGTAGCCGCCAACTTCGAGGACGCGATCCATGCCGCAATGGTATAGCATCGCGCCTCCAACACACTGCCGCCGGGTGTTGTGGTCGCACGCCATCCGCGCTGTCGGCAATTGGCGCGGCACACCACCAAATGGCGAAACGGTGCGAAGGGTTGATGTCTTTGCCGCGAGGGGGCGTCTCGCAAGCGAGCCGTTGGCGGGTGCGGCCGGCGGTGGCCGCGTTTCCGTTCGTGGTTCTCGCCTCGGTGCTGCTGCGCCAATTGTTCGTCGGCGTCGGCGCGGACGAGTTCAGTTTGTTGCGCATGGGCCAGGTCCTGCGCGACGGGTCGTTTCCGTATGCCGAGTATTGGGATGTGCGGCCCCCGCTGGCCTATCTGATCGCCCTGCCATCGGCGTTTGCGGATGACGCCACCGGCGCCGTCGCGCTGCTGCGCATGCTTGCCTGGCTCGCCCAAGCGCTGGCGGCCTACCTCTTCTTCTGTTTGTTCCAACGTGGCGTTGGCGCGTTGGCGGCGGCGGTGGGCGCGATCGCGCTATTGGCCACCGCCAACGCCACGGATCTGCACGCGAGCGCGCTTCCCAACCATTTCGTCATGGCGCTGGCGGTGCTGGCGTTCGCTCTTCTGGTCGCTGGCCGGCGCGGGCGGCGGGGCGCGTACCTGCTCTCCGCGCTGGTGGCGGGCACGTTGCCTTGGGTCATGGTTCACGCCGCGGTTGTGACTGGTTCGCTCGGAATCATGGCGTTGTTCGGAGGGCCCCTGCGTCCGGCGCGGCGGCTGGCGTGGTTGCTGGCGGCGATCGCCCCGTCGCTGGTGGTGACCGCCGCGTATTGGTGCTGGGGGCCGTTCGACGTGTTCGCGCGCACGGTGTTCGCCGCGCCATTCGCGGTGGCGGAAATGCGCGGCGGCGGCTACCACTTCTTCTCCGCGGCGGCGCTCTGGCGGCTGCTGGTGGACGCGCCGTGGGGGGTGCTCCACGTCGCGGTGTTGGCTGTCGGCGCGGCGTGTTTGCCCACTGCTTGCCGCGCCGCCGGGGCCGGTTCCGCGCTGCGGTTTGCGCCTTTTCTCGCTGCGCCGTTGGCGGTCGGTTTCGGGGTGATGGCCTATGTCAAACCGCCGGCGCCGCCGGAGTACTGGGTGGAGATGGCGCCCGTGACGGGACTGCTCGTCGCGGTCGCGGTCGCAAAGTTGCTTGGCGTTGGGGTTTGGGACCGCATCGGTGGGCGGCGGGTGTCGCCTGGCGTGTTGCGAGTGGGCGTTGGTGGGCTCGCGGGCTTGCTGCTCGCGTTGCCGGTGGACCCGTGGCGCGAAGCTCGTTCGCCCTTGCCGGCGACGTATTGCAAAGACGCCGCCGCTCGTTGGTTGACGCGCCTGCGAGCGGAGGACACCGTGTTGGACTTCACCGGAATCTGCGGCTACCACGTCCTTGATCTGGGGGCAAGATCGCACCCGCCGTTCACATTCCCGCCGATGTGGCTGCGCATGCTCGATCAGCCGTGGATCGGCAACACGTTGGCCGGCGACGGATCCGCCGCTGCCGCCGCGGCGCGCCTGCGCGCCGCGTTGGGCCTGTCGGCATCGCCCGCCGCTACGGAACGTAGCGCGGCCGCGGGACGCAGCGCTGCCGCTTTGGTTCTCGCGGACAACCGGCTGTTGCACCACGTCCGCGTCCGCGGCTGGATGCAAGAGCTTCACCGCCAGTGGCGAGTGGCGTGGTTCCATCGACCACCGAATCTCGAGCGCTCAGCGCCGACGACGCGGGAGACGACGCGGGAAGAGGCGCCTTTCGCGAGCTTGGCGATTCTCGTGCGGCGGGATTGGGAGCGCGAAGTGACCGAGCAGACCCCGTAATCCGGCACTACTGGCGATTTGGCCGCTATGCCACTGGGTCGAGAGCTTCTCCCAACAACAAACTCTGTTTTGGTCTCGTTCCGACACCGAAATTGTGTGATTTGATGTCCGAGTGGAAATTGAATACGAGAGCCTCCACGATGGCCTTGCGGTTGCTTAGCTTCGCGCCGGAGTGATAGAAGTGGTCTCTGGTCACTACATTGAAACGTTGCCAGTAGCGATTCAACATTTCATTTTCTCTGTAGTCGTTATGATGCCATGTAGAGAGGATGAACTTAGCCCGCGTAGAGCACAGCGCGTCAAACAATCTCCTCTCCGCAGCCTCATCCCAGCCGCCGTAGTAGTCCACATGCCGGCCCCAATAGGGAGGGTCGCAATAGACAAGATCGTCGGCCGTGGCCCTTGCGATAGTGTCTTCAAAAGATGCCTTGCGGAATTGCCAAGACGGTCGGATGACCCGAGCGACATCTTGAACTTGGTTGACGATCTTGGTGATGTACGACCGGCTAAACCGTTCCGGCTTCTTGCAGAATGGAATGTTCCAACACCCTTTGCGGTTAAAGCGCATCATGCCGTTAAAACCGGCCCTCGACAGAAAGAGGAAGTCAAGGGAGTCGTGGTGACGATTGAAGCGGTCTCGGATGAAGTTGAAGTGGGTGTAGCCATCTTGATCCGCAATACGAAGAGCTTCGCCCTCCCGTTCCAAATAGGCTCTCACTACGGGCGGAGAGATGGTGCCATCCTGAATGTCGGTGTAGAAGCGTATGATGTGTGGATTGGTGTCACCCAAGAGGGCGTCCGCGAACCCAGCGTTGAAGGCCACGACTCCGGTGCCCAGAAAAGGTTCGATCCAGCGTCCATCGATCCTAGGCGTCAGCGCTTTGATCCATGGCACGAGCTTGGTTTTAATTCCTTGACTCTTTATGGGTGGAACGACCGGTCTCATGGCTGTACCTCACGCTGTCTTCTCTTCCTCCTAATCGGTACAACAAGGTCTTTCTCGCCGCCCTTGAAGTCGACGAAATCAATCAACCGGTTGACAGGAAAAACCTTGTTTCCACGCTTCATCGTCGTCACACCGTAGTTCATCCAATACTCGTCGAACCAATCTTCACCGAGCTTGGAAAAGACTCCGCGTCCGTGAACGATGTCGTCAATAGCGGTTATAGAACCAATATTCGCAGTATTTCCAGATCCCTGTCGATCACTTGCGATCTCCCATTTCTCTCGAGCGAAAAACTTGAAATCTCGAATGACAGATGTTATTGATCGAAGGTCATCTATAGCCTGTAATGGGGCAACAACCTCAGAGATACCTTCGACGCGACTGTATATGATGCCTAGGCAGTAATGACCACGGTACATGCCATAGGGAAACTGTATGTTTTTTGTGGACATGCGATTGCGAAAATAGGCACCGTGACTGCCCAAGGTGAACCCATTGACGTGTCCTGGATATTGATTGTCGCGATAGGTTGTCTTGATGTCGACGGCGTATTTGACATCGGGATCAGCGAGATTGACGAAGCTGATGTCCGGGTACCAATTCTGGTGCTCAGCGAGTACGACGCTGTATCCCTCAGCTTCTGCAAACCGGTGGAGCTCAGGGAAGAGATGGATTTCTAGTATTTTAGAAACGAGCTTTGTGTCGAGACTAATCGGGTAGAGGTTCTTGTCCACGTCAATGAGTCCTTTGATTGTCCAGTCGCCCTCTTTGGTTGCCACAAACCGCTCCATCTTCCGGGCGAACCGGCGGAGAGCGGCGGCGAACCTCTCTTTCATCGCAGAACGGGCGAGCACTTCGTCTTCTCCATTTTGTTGACAGTCGTGGCTCCGGCTGGCATCTACGTCGCGACCGTTGCCGGGATGTCTGGCAGCTTCGAGCACGAAGGCCCTCGTGATTCGGTGTCCTCAATGCGCGATCGGGCACAATATACAATATACTGCGTGCAGGGTGGTTCTCAAGCATACGCCTACGCCGCCCTAGAGCCGCCACAAGCTGGAAGCGAAGGGCGATGAACACTCGGATTGTGGTCGCGCATTGTAGAGGAGCCGCCATGCCCACCGTCCATCTCGTCCGCCACGGGCGCGCCGCCGCCGGGTACGACAGACATCGCGATCCCGGCTTGGATGCGGTGGGACGCGCCCAAGCCGAGGCGGTCGCCGAAACTCTCGCCGACGCATTCGAAGCGCCGGCGCCCATCTACACCAGCCCCCTCGCCCGCGCTCGCGAGACGGCGGCGCCGCTGGCTGACCGCTGGCGCGTGGAACCCATCGTCGAACCGCGCGTGGCGGAGATTCCGGCACCCACCACCAACCTCGAGGAACGCGGCCATTGGCTGCGCGGCGTCATGGGCGGTGGCTTGGCGGATCTGCCGGCGCAAGCGGCGGCGTGGCGGCGGGATGCGATCGACTGCGTCTTGGCGTTCGAGCGCGATGTCGTGGTGTTCTGCCACTTCATCGTCATCAACGTGGTGGTGGGAGCGGCGCTGGGCGCGGAGGCGCTCATCGTGTTCCGTCCGGACAACGCCTCGGTGACGCGGGTGGGCACGGACAGCGGCGAGCTTGCGTTGCTAAGCCAAGGCCGCGAAGGCCAGACTCGCGTCAACTAGGCGGCCCAAGAGGATTCGCGATGGACGGTTTCGAGTTTCGCTCGGCCACAGCCAAGGAAATGCCGGCGCTCCGGCGCATCGGCCGCTACGTCTTCGCCGCCCCGCCGTCCGTGGAAGAGGACGAACAGGAAACGCTGCGCCCCGAGTGGACGCACGCCGCGTTCCACCGAGGCCAGCCGGTCGCCTGCTCGGCAGGATTTCCCTTCAAGATGCGCCTCAACGGCCGCGGCGTTCCGGCCGACGGCGTCACCGCCGTGGGGACGGATCCGGGTTTTCGCCGCCGCGGGCTTGTGCGCCGACTGATCGGCGACCTCCTGCGCCGCGCCCGCGAAAACGGGCAGCCGGTTTCCATTCTGTGGGCCTCCATGGGGGCCATCTATCAGCGCTTCGGCTACGGGCTCGCCAGCACGCATGTGGAGTATTCCTTCGACCCGCGCTTCGCCGGATTCCAATTCGGCGAACCGGCGAACGGCTACACGCGCCTTGTGGAGAGCGAGGACGCCGTGCCGGTGATCAGCGGCCTCTACCGCCGGTTCATCGAACCGCGCAACCTGCTGCTGCACCGCGCGCCGGTGCAGTGGCAACTGCCGTTCCGCGACAAGAAGCGCACGACCCATTGCGCCATCCACTACGGCAGCGACCACGAGGCGGACGGCTACATGCTCTACGCTGTCTCCACGCTCGCGGAGCCGAGCGGCGATGCGGAGCTGGACCAACAGCTCGCCATGACGGATTTCGTCTGGCTGAACATGAACGGCTACCGCGGCCTCTGGGAGTTCGTCCGCGCTCACGACTTGGTGTCCAAAGTAACCACTTACTTCGCGGCGGAAGACGATCCAGCATTGTCTCTACTGCTCGAACCGCGCGTTCTGCAGCGGCGCACGGCGGACGGCATCTGGTTGCGCGTGGTGGACGCCGCCGCGGCCTTGGCGGCGCGGGGATACGACCACAGCGGCGAAACCACCGTGCGCGTCGACGAGGACGCCGAGTGCCCGTGGAACGTCGGCGTGCATCGCCTTGCCACGGACGGCGTGCAGACGGAGGTCGGGCCGGCGCGCCAGGCGGCGCAAGCCGAAATCACCGTCACGCCGCACAGCCTCGCTTCCCTGCTGGCCGGCCACGCCTCGCTCAGCCACTTGGTGCGCGTGGGCCGCGCCGCGGTTGCCGACGACAAGCGGCTTGCGCACCTCGACGCGCTCTTCGCAACGCGCTACCGCCCGCACTGCATGAACGAGTTCTAACTGGTGAACACGCCCTTGCGGGACGACCTCGCCGGCTTCTTGGAAGCGCCCGAGGACCCGGTGGAAGGCGCGCTGGTCGTGGCGCGCATCATCAACGTCGACGCCGACGTGCGTTGGGCGCGCGAGGAGCTCGGCCGCCTCTGCGCCGAGGTCGGCGAGTGCGCGGAGGCGGCCACCTTGGCGAAGCGATTGGCGCGGCAGGGCTTCAGCGGCGCTGGCCGCGGGTACTTCGAAGCGGAGAGCAACCGCCTTGACCACGTGCTGCGCACCCGCCGCGGCATTCCCATCTCGCTCGGCGTGATTGTTCTCGGCGTGGCCAGACGGCTCGGTTTGGCGGCGACGGGCATCAACTTCCCCCGCCACTTCCTGGTGACCATCGGGGATGTGCTCGTCGATCCCTACGCCATGGCCACCACCACGGTGACGAGTTGCCGCAAGTGGCTGAAGCGCAACGACGTGCGCGAAGAGAACGCTTTCGAGGAAGCCGCACCGGCCGACATCGCCTTGCGCATGTTGAACAACGTGCGCATCGTGGCGCACGAACACGGCGACTTCGAGCGTTCCTTGGACGTTTCCGACTACCAGTTGATGATCGCGCCGAACTCCTACGCTTTGCGCATGGAGCGGGCGGACGCTTGGCTCGGTTTGGAAGCGCCGGAGATGGTGGTCGCCGAACTCGAACAAGCGCTGGCCCACGCGCCCACGCAGCGCATCGCCGAGCGCCTTCGGCAGCGCCTCGATCAGGCCCGCCGGCTGCGCAAATCGGCGGTGCATTGACTGCTCCACCCGCTAGGCCACGCGGAGCGTTCGGTGGCTGTTGACCTTGCCGCCATCCGCGCGGCGCGCGCGCGCATCGGCGCTTGCGTGGCGCGCACGCCGCTCGCCAAGTCCTTCACGTTGTCCGCCATGCTTGGCGCGGACATCCACTTGAAGTTCGAGAACCGCCAGTTCACCGCCTCGTTCAAGGAGCGCGGGGCCTTGAACCGGTTGCTGCTGCTCAGCCCCGAGGAGCGCCGCCGGGGTGTGGCGGCCATGTCCGCCGGAAACCACGCGCAGGCGTTGGCCTACCACGGGTCGCGGCTCGGCATACCGGTGGCCATCGTGATGCCGCGCCACACGCCGAACGCCAAAGTGGCGAAAACGCGCGTGTTCGGCGCGGAAGTGCTGCTGCACGGCAGCGTGTTCGCGGAGACCTTGGAGTTCACTCGAGAGCTTGCGCGGGAACGCGATCTTGTCCTGGTGCATCCGTTCGACGACCAAGCGGTGATCGCCGGCCAAGGCACCCTCGGCTTGGAAATGGTGGAGCAACTGCCGGACGTGGACACCGTGGTCGTGCCGGTGGGGGGCGGTGGCCTGCTCGCGGGCGTCGCCGTGGCGGTGCGGGCGGTGCGGCCGGAGGCGCGACTCGTGGGCGTGCAGGCGGAGCGTTTTCGGGCCGCCGTCGATCTCTTCGGCGGGCGAGAGGCGTCCGCGCCGGCACGGGGCACGGTGGCGGAGGGCATTGCCGTGGAAACGCCGGGTGTTTTGACGATGCCCATCATCCGCGCCAACGTCGATCGCTTGGTGGCCGTTTCGGAAGAGGCCATCGAGAAGGCCGTCTTCACGTTGCTGGAGGTGGAGAAGACCGTCACCGAGGGCGCCGGCGCCGCGGCTTTGGCGGCGGTTGCGACGGATCCGAACATGGCGAAAGGCAAGACCGCGGTCGTGGTGAGCGGCGGCAACATCGACATGATGCTGCTCTCCGCGGTGTTGCAACGCGGCTTGGTGCGCAGCAAACGCTTGGTGCGGTTGGCGGTGGAGGTGCCGGATGTGCCGGGTTCCATGGCGGCGCTCACGCGGCTGCTCAGCGACTTGGACAGCAACATTGTCGACATCGTCCACCAGCGCTCGTTCGACGCCTCCTCGGCGAAGGCGACCGTGATCCAGTTCGTGCTGCAGATGCGCGGGGAGGAGCAGGTGGAGGAGGTGGTTGCGTCGTTGCGACAGGCCGGATACGAGGTGCGTATGTAAAATCAACATGTTGTGGAGAGACCGCCATCCTGATCCGACGTGAACCGAAGCGACGGAAGGACGCCGATCGTCGCCGACACGGCAGAAAACGACATTCTCGTTGACCTCGGTGACAAAAACATTGATTCTCCGCAGCGAATCACCGATAGTCGGGTGGAAGCGAGGCTGAGGAACGCGAGGGGCCGAGCGACATGCGATATGTGAACGCGATCACCGCAGTGGCGCTGTTGGGGCTGGCGCTGCTGCAACTGTTGCGGCTGGACGATCCAGCGGCGGCGCTCTTTTTCGCATCCGGCGCGGTGGCGGCGGCATTCGCGGTGAAACATTGGCTGCACGCCAAGGTCGTTCGGCTCTTGGCCTTCCTTTCCGCCGCCATCATGTTCTGCTACTTCTGGCAGTTCTTCTCCCTGACCCCCACGTTGCCCGCGGATTGGTACCGGCACCCGGGCACGCTGAACGTCGTCGGCTTGTTGTTCGCCGGCTTTGGCATGATTCCGGTCGTCTCCGCTTACACCTGCCGGATGAAGGCGAACGGCAACTGCGAAGGCGCCCGCCGCAAGGCCGCTTCCGGCACGCCGCTGCTCGCCTCTTTGCGCTCCTTGGCTTCCCGCCAAACGACCTGACCACCGCGCGCGGCGCGCGTCTTCGCGCAGCATCGCGGACATCTTGCGCGGCCGCGGACGTCTTGCGCGGCCTCCGCCGACGCAGCCCGTTTCAAGCCCGCGTGAGCCGCCGATACGCTACTTGCAGCGCCGCGGCGAGATCGCCCGTTTCCTCAATCACCATGTAGCGGTGCGCGGCGCACATGCGGCGCAAATAGTCGTGTCCTGAGCGATCCACCGTAACGCAGAACGTCTCCACGCCGCGCGCCTCGGCTTCGCGCAGGGCCTTGGCGGTGTCTTGCACGCCGTATTCGTGGTCGCCGCGCGTGGGGCCGTAGTCGTGGTCTTGGGGAAAGCCGTCGCTGACGATCATCAGCACCTTGAGCGCCGCCCCGCTGGCGAGCAGCTTGCCCGTGGCGTGGCGCACCGCCGGCCCCATGCGCGTGGAGCGTTTGGGCTTCATGGCGGCGATGGCGTCCGCGACGCCGCGGCGCATGGGCTCGTCGAACTCCTTGGCCACCGAGAACTCCACGCAGTCGCGTCCGTAGCCGGAAAAGCCGTACACGGCGTAGCGGTCGCCAAGCCCTTCGAGCGCCATCGCCATGAGCAGCGCCGCTTCGCGTTCGATGTCGATGACGCGGCGTTTGGCGGCGTCGGCCGCCATGCGAGCGGCGAAGTCGTACCCGTCGTCGAAGTAGGGATCGCGGATGTCCTGATCGGCCGCTTGCGCGGGCGGCTCGTCGTCCTCTACGGTGTCGTCGGTGGAAGCGGACAAGTCCACCAGAAAGGCCGCCGCCACGTCGCGGCGCAAGCGTTCGCGGCGGCTGTGGACCCGCTCGTCCGGCGAGACGCCCACGCGGATGTCCGTGCGCGCCTCCACGATGGCGTCCAAGTCCAGTTCCTCGCCCTCCGGCGTCTTGCGAATGCGCTGGTAGCCGGCCGGCCGCACCTGCTCAAAGCGGCGGCGCACGGCCTTGGCGTGCGGGGCGACCACGCCGAGCAGCGCGTCGCCTTCGCCCTCGCCCGCAACCAAGCGTTGCTCGTAGAGCCGGCACCAGCCGCGCAGATACACGCCGTTCGCGTGGTCCCACTCGTCGTAGAGGAAGCTGCGCCGGCCCAGGCGCTCGTCGCCAAGCGCCCGCCGCACGGTGGCGCGTTCCATGTGCGAACGGCGCTTGCGCTGGTCGCGCTCGGCTGCAATCGCCACCAAATCCACGCCGGGTTCGCGCAGCTGCCCGTCCTCGGCATCGCCCCGCGCCACCTCCACTTCGCCCATGTGCGCGGCCAACTCCAAGGCGGAAACCTGCTTGTCCAACGCCGCCTGCTCCTCGTCCCAGTCCTCAAGCCGCGCTTCGCGTTGCAACCACTCGAGGTCCGCTTCGTCGCTCTCCCTTCCGGGCACCCCGGGAGCGGCGGATGCGCCGCCCGCGTTCAACGCGAACGCGCACGCCAGCGTGGCCGCGGCGGAGGTGTACACGTCGGCCCCGCAAACGCAAACCGCCGCCACCAGCGGCGCCAGGCGCTCGCTCTCCGGGGTGATGCGCGCCAGCGCCCAGCGCAATTCCGTCGCCGCGTCCGCGCGTCGATAGTGGCGCGCGCCGGGATAGCGCGCCTCCACCGCCACCCGCACGCGCGCGGTCTCGATGGCGCGGAACAGCCGGCGCGCCATGTCCGGGTGGGGGAAGCCGTTGAAGAAGGTTGCCAGATGCGCGGCGCGCGGATCCTCCGGCGACGGCCAAGCGGCGAGCGCGGCAATGCGCCGGCGCGCCACGGCCATGTCGAAGCGGTAGGTGCCGAACTCTCGGAAGCCCAGCTGCTCCAACGCCAGCAGCCGATACGCGCCTTCGTTGCGGCGCTCGTCCGCAAAGCGCTCCACGGCATCCGGCATGTAAAGGCTGCGCCCGTCGTGGGCGGCCTCGGCGGCGTCCGCGCCCGCGCCCCTTGCCCACTCGCGCAGTGGCTTGACATGGTAGGGACGCCCGGCGATGCCCTCCGCGAACAGCGCGAGGGCGCGGTCGATGTCCGTCAAGCGGGCCAACGGGCGCGGAAGTTGGCGTCAGGGCCAGACGACGTCGACAATGCCGCCAACGGCCTGTTGCACGTTGGCGTCGTCCGACACCGCTTGCACGATGGCGATCTCGCACGCCCGGCGCGGTTCGATGCCGCGTTTCACCAACTCCGCGGCGTAGATGAGCAGCCGCGTGCTCACGCCTTCTTGGAATCCGTGCTCGCGCAAGTTGCGCGTCTTCGCGCCGATCAACGCCAACCGCCCCGCCACCGCGGCGTCGGCACCGCTCTCGTGGGCGATGATGGCGGCCTCGCGCTCCTCGTCCGGATAGCCGAAGGTGAGGCTGGCGAAGCGTTGCCGGGTGCTGGTCTTCAAGTCCTTCAACATGCTTTGGTAGCCGGGGTTGTAGGAGATGACCAGCAGGAAATCGTCGTGCGCGGTGAGCTGCTCGCCGGTTTTGTCGATGGGCAGCACGCGCCGGTGGTCGGTGAGCGAATGGATGAGCACGGTGGTGTCCTTGCGCGCCTCCACGATCTCGTCGAGATAGCACAGCACGCCTTGCCGCACGGCGCGGGTGAGCGGGCCGTCCTGCCACACCGTCTCGTCGCCTTTCAGCAAGTAGCGGCCCACCAGGTCCGTCGCGGTGAGATCCTCGTGGCAGGAGACGGTGATCAAGCCGCTGTCCACATCGCCCTCGAACAGCCGCCACGTCATGTGCTCCACGAAGCGCGTCTTGCCGCAGCCCGTGGGCCCCTTCAACAGCACCGGCAGGCGGCTCGCGTAGGCGGCCTCGAACTCGGCCACCTCGTTGCCGACGGGGAGGTAGTAGGGCGCTTGCTCGCCGGCGGGATTCCGCTTCGCGCACCCGTCGCCCGCGAGCGGCCCCGGCTGAGAGCTCATCGGCACCGCCCGCCAAAAGCCGCCAAACGCTGCCCGCCTGCGCCCGCGGGGTTAAGGCACAAAGGCGTCGTGACCGTGGCGGTAGTTGCCGAAGCTCTGCGCCGGATTGCGGTTCACCAAATGCCGCTTGAACATCGGGTGCTTGAGGCTGCGCACTTCGTGCTCGATTTCGTTGAGCGTCTCGCCGGTGGCCGGATCGACGATGGTTTGGAAGCGGTATTGGTGCTGATCGGATTCCTCGCTGACGAGTCCCCGTTCGGCGAGCTTGGCGTGCGGGCCGGAAAAGTTGACGATGTAGACGGCGATGTGGTGCCCGTCGTAGGCGGGAATCTCCGCATCGGTCTCGCGGAAGATCAGGCGCTGGTTCGCACCCATGCTCACCTCCGCCTGCGTGTGGCCATTCGCCACCACTTTCGCCGGCGTCTCCAACACCTCCGTGTAGAAGCGGGCGATGCCGGCGGCGCTGCCGGGGGACGTGTCGATCTGCGCGAAGGGAATGCCCAAGCTGGTGCCGAAACGCGGCCCGTAGGCGCGGATGCGGTTGCCCCACGGACAGGTGAGGGCGATGTGGTCGTCCTGCTCGCGCCAAGAGAAATCCGTGCCCTGCATGGGCCGCTCGATGAAGCCTAGGCGCCGCTTCAGGCCTTCGAGATCCGGCACCACCACGCCGATGTGCCCGCGAAACCGTTGCGCTTCGCGCTTCGGCAGGTGGAACTGCTGCTCGCCCACGTTGATCCACATGTTGAAGGTGCCGAAGTCGATGTAGGGATCGCGCGTGAAGCCAAGGCCGGTAACGTAGAACAACGCCGCGAGTTGTTGATCCGGCACGGTGAGGTTGATGTGCTCCATGTTGAGGACGTTGCCGAAATCCTCCTCGGCCCGGTTGAACTGCCGTTTGCTCATGCGCTGTGTGCCCCCGTTTGGTTGGTGTGCGGCGCTCGCCGACCAGCCACTGTTATCGCCACTGTGGCCTAATGGTAGTTCCTTTTTCGTCGGGCGCAATTCGTCGGGCGCAAGCATCCGAACGCCAAGGTCTACAAGCGTTGAAGGCACCTCGCCCACAAGGGTCTCAAACAAGCAATGCGACAGGGGTTGGAAAATGATCGCGGATCGATGCTGACCAAGGCGAAAGCCGAGATTTCGTCATGAAGTCTCTGCATGCCTTTGGTGGAGCGTTGCTTTCGAACAGGGCATGTGTACAGTGCTTGGAAGCCGATACGCGCGCGGGCGTCCTATTCGCTCTCGACTACTAACGCCGTTATAGTAGGTTTGCCTGAGCGCCCGCAGCCAACCCTGAGTGCCCACAGCCAACTAAGGCGTCTCGCTCCTATAAATGCTACGATAGAGGTCTTCGGCAAGGAGGCTCGATGGTCATGGAAGACGCCGTCACGCAGTCGATACGTGGGAAGTTTCTGGTTCTGGAACGGGTTCTGGACGAGCGGGCGAAGCGGCTGTGGGCGGCGGCGGAGGCGCGGTCGCTGGGCCGGGGCGGCGTCACGGGGGTGGCGGAGGCGACGGGGATGTCGCGGAGCCGGATCCACGCGGGGCTGCGGGAGATCGATTCGGCGGGACCGGGGGGCGTTTCGTCGTCGGGGCGGCAGCGGGCGCCGGGCGCGGGCCGGAAGCGCGTCGAGGAGAAGGACGCGGGGCTGGTGGAGGCGCTGCGGCGGCTGGTCGACCCGGCGACGCGCGGGGATCCGACGGGGCCGCTGCTGTGGACGACGCTGAGCGCGGCGCGGCTGTCGGAGGCGCTGGGGAAGGAGGGCCACCCGGCGAGCGAGCGGACGGTGAACCGCCTGCTGCACGACCTGGGCTACAGCCTGCAGTCGAACCGCAAGACGGTGGAGGGCCGGCAGCACCCGGACCGCGACGCGCAGTTCCGGCACGTCAACCGCAAGGCGAAGACGTTCCAGGGCCGCGGCGAGCCGGTGGTGTCGGTGGACACGAAGAAGAAGGAGCTGGTGGGCAATTTCCGCAACGGCGGCAGGGAATGGCATCCGAAGGGGGAGCCGGAGAAGGTGCTGGTCCACGACTTCAAGGACAAGGAGCTGGGCAAGGCAATTCCGTACGGAGTCTACGACCTGGCGGCGAACAACGGCTGGGTGAGCGTGGGCGTGGACCACGACACGGCGTCCTTCGCGGCGGAGTCGGTGCGGCGCTGGTGGGAGCGGATGGGACGCCACGCGTACCCGGACGCGAAGCGCCTGCTGGTGACGGCGGACGCGGGCGGCTCGAACGGGCCGCGCAACCGGCTGTGGAAGGTGGAGCTGCAGCGCGTCGCAGACGCGACGGGGCTGGAGGTGTCGGTGTGCCACTTCCCGCCGGGCACCAGCAAGTGGAACAAGATCGAGCACCGGATGTTCTGCTGGATCACGGAGAACTGGCGCGGGCGCCCGCTGGTCAGCCGCGAGGCGGTGGTGGAGCTGATCGCCAACACGACGACGCGCGGTGGGCTGTCGATCCGGGCGGAACTGGACGAGAACGAGTACCCGACCGGCGTGAAGGTGAGCGACGAGGAACTGGCCGGCGTGCGCATCAGGCGCTCCGCGTTTCACGGCGATTGGAACTACATGGTTTCGCCAAATAAGAAAACGCTCAATTGAAGTGTTTATTTATGCGAAACACCTAAAGGAACCTACCCATGAGAAAAATCGCACCCGTCGCCGCGGGGCTGCTTGCCGCAACCACGTTCGGCTCTGAGACCGTCATCGATGTTCCGCAAGGTTCGGGCGTGTTCCCGACCGTGGGGCAGTTGAACTGCCTTGAGGAGGCCGGAAGCGGGAGGTTCTGCGCCGCGACCTACGAGTGCGCCGATGAAAGCGGCGACCTGTGGGGCGACCTTGCGAACCACGACGGCCGGAGGGCTATAGGGGTTGATTCCCCGGTGGCGCGGGAGCGCGACTGCACGATCACCGTGGACGGCAAGGCGGCGGTGCGGTGGTTCGTCGGGTTCTCTCCGGACGGAAGGGGCGGGGAGCTCGTGGGGTTGACGCCCAAGCACGACGCGGAACCACCCGTGGTGCGGCGCGTGGCGCAGGGTGGAAGCGGAGGTTCCGGTTCGTTCCTGTCGTGGTATGTGGAGAGGTACGGGATCGGGGACATCGCCGCCGAAGCGCGCGATGTGGTGTGCGGGCATTTGGTGGAGGGAACCTCGCAACGCGAGAGTTGCTTGAGAAGCGACGTCCCAGCGGCGATGGGGAGAATCCGCATGGCGATGCTGTGGGAGAACACGCCCTTCACCAGATGTGCTGCTGAACTGCGTGTTGACCTTGCGGCGTGGTATCTCGCCCAAGAGGGCAAGTCTGAGCATCCGCTTACGCCGTTGTTAACCTTGAAAGATCGCAATGCATTTGTTGATGTAATCGTGGATCGGGTTAGCCCACCACCACACCACTGTATTCCAGACACGCTTGGTTCATATAGTCTCCTTGGTCAGAACATGTGCGCGGTGATGGCTACTTTCGCCGAGAAGCCCGAAGGCACAAATAAGCCATGGGCATTGCCCGAACGCTACGCCGAATGCCGACAGATGCTTGAGGAGCAGTGGGAGCGCGAGGGGTTCGGAGAACTGCAATGAGAACCATCGCCGCCTTGACCCTGCGAATGTGGGCGCGACAGCGCACCCGGCCTACTGCCGCCGATGTCTGCGGAGGCCAGCCGTGTGTGCGCGGTGTGGGTTTGGGCAGTGGCGGGGGATGCCGGAGCGTGACCGCGGCGTTGCCAGCGGAAGCATTGCTTGCAGCCGCGAGGGCGGTGCCGTCTGGCGTGCTGGTCCGCGCAGCAGGCGCACTCGAATACGACCTTGAGGGCGACTGGCGCCGCAAGCCCCTGATCGAACCCGCTCACTTGGCGATCGCGGAGAATCTGGCGTCCTGCGGTCGCGGCGTGCTGCTGCGCTTGGCTAGGCACGTCGACTCGGCACACAAGGGCGAGGGCGTCTGCCCATGATGCTGTTCGAGAAGGTGCCGCTGCAGTCGCTGGCTACGTTCGAGAACGAGCGTTGCCGTCGCCGGGGGCCGTTTCGATGACGACCACGCGGTGCTGCGGGAGATCCTCGGGCGTTGGTTCGCCGGCGCGCAGGAGAAACCGTCGCCAAGCGACCTGCACGCTTGGCTGGTGGCGGACGCTCCGAGCGCCCACCAAATCGCTTGGTGCGCGGAAGCCCTTGTGGCGGCGTCCGCCGACCCTTGGTTCTGCCTGCGAGCGTTGGTGAGGGAAGATGCGGTGTCGATTCACGATCTTGCAAGGGTGTGCGCCCAAGCCGGCTGTCGTCATGCGGCGCTCACCACATGGCTCAACCACCATGCCGATCCGACGGAAGAGACGTTGCGGCGCTTGACGCCGCCAGCCTGGGCTATTGAGGGGCTGGTGTTGACGAAACACGGCTACTACGCGCGTCCGCAACTCGAACACGAAGACTGAACGTGCCCGTGAATGCGCCCTCGCCGTGCGTCACACGATTTCCAAGTCCACGAGAGGTAGTCGCGCGTTGGTCACAACCGCTTCGCTTCCCACAAGACGCGCTGGCGAAACGCTGGATGCAGGCCCGCTTCGGTGACGACGTCCACCTTGCAACGGAGCAAATCCTGCACATCCATCAGCATGCCGCCCAAGGCAAGACCTGTAGCGCCGGGAGCAAGCGTCACCAGCAAGTCCACGTCGCTCGCATCGTTCCAGTCGTCGCGGGCCATTGAGCCGAAGAGGCGAACGTCGCGCAAGCCGTGGTGTTCAGCCAGCGCAAGGATTTCCGAGCGGTGGGTTCGGATGAGGGGATGCATCGTCACTTCCTCCGCTTGCGTTTTCCAAGAGGCGCAAAGGCACGCGGCGCTGGGTGAGGCCGTCTCGGCCGGCGCGGTCGAGCGCCTGCATTCGGCCACGGCGAGCTCTCGCTTGAAACGACGACGCCACTTTGATTGCGCACGTGGTGCCTGTCAACGCATGACAAAGGTTGCCGGCGGTTCGGTGCGGCACGCGCATGGTCGTCGGGGGCGTCAACGCACATGGAAGTACGCCGTCGGCACCGAATGAGACTTGGGCGCTGACGCTGCGCTGGCACGATCCGGCGACGGGCGCCGACATCCCCGACTACGACGAGGCGCGGGCTGAGACGCAAGCCGAGCGAACCAGGGCCGATGCGGCGGAGCGGGAGCGCGGGTGGAACGGGGCCGTGCGGACGCCGCGCAGCATGAAACGCAAGCTGAGCGCGCTCGCACCGAAGAAGCACAGCGCAGGATCGCGGAACTGGAGGAACAGCTTCGCCGGCGGCCCCAGGGGCGTTGAGATCCCGCACGGCTCTACCCGGTTGCAGCGGTCAGGTCATTGAACCATCGCCGCCTTCACCGTGCGGATGTGGGCGCGACCGCGCGCCCGGCCTAGCCGCCGACGTCTGCGGAGGCCAGTCGTGTGTGCGCGGTGTGGGTGGCGAGGAATGCTGGAGCGTGACCGCGGCGTTTAAGTATGCGGTCAGCCTCTCCGACCAGCACCATCAGACGGTCGGCGACCTTTTGGTCGCCGTCCAAGCGGGCTTCCTCCGCACATTCAACGACGGCGGCGCGGGCCGCTTCGCTGACGGACGCCCGCTCGATGACCACCCGGTCGATCTGGGAGAAGACGCGCTTGCTCCTGTTTGCCCCACTGTTCGAGTGCTCTGCTGGCATTGGATATTTCCTGTGACTGCGAGCCTTTCCGTCCAACGCCCGATCATAAGCGTGGTTCCGCCTCGGCGGTAGCAGCCCGTCCACCCGGTAGTGTATCAGTTTGACTTTACACTGTATGCATGTTGACTAGCAAAAGCTGTGGACAATGCCCTAGAGTCTCAGGATTGCAGACGCGGGTGTGAACGATGCCAACAGGGCCCAATGGCGAGAAGCGTCCTGCCGACGTCATCGCCAACGCAGTGCTGTCCATGAAGATCGCCACTGGTGAAGCTGAGGAGGTGCGCGTTAACGCTGGTCGGAGCTCCGGCGGCCGCAAGGGCGCGAAGGCGCGAGCGGACGCCCTGGGTGCCGAGCGGCGCACCGCCGTGGCCAAGGAGGGCGCGAAGGCGCGTTGGGCGTAATGGACTTCCGCCCGGACTCGCTTTACTGCGGCGACTGCTTGGAAGTCATGCGGGAGTGGCCAGAGGGTTGCATAGACCTCTGCTACCTCGATCCTCCCTTCAATTCCAAGGCGAACTACAACATCCTGTTCGGGCGGGATAGAGGGTCGGATTTGTTGACGCGGAGCAACTTCGCCCAATTCGTGGCCTTCGAGGACACTTGGCATTGGGACGACGCCGCACAGGACCGGGTAGACGCGATAGAGCGAGCCCTCGCACATCCGGCGCACGATGTTGTCAAGGGACTGCACACGGTCTTGGGCGATTGCGGGATGCTGGCCTACCTGTCCTACATGGCGGAGCGCCTAGTAGAGATACACCGCGTGCTGAAAGACACTGGCAGCATGTTCCTGCATTGCGACCCTACCGCCAGTCACTACCTCAAGCTGGTCATGGATGCTGTGGTCGGCAATGGCTTTCGAAATGAGGTCGTGTGGTGCTACACGGGGCCAGGTTCGCCGGGCATGAGGCAGTTCAGCCGGAAGCACGACGTCATCCTGTGGTACTCCAAGGGTGCCGATTGGACGTTCAATGCCGATGCCATCCGCGTTCCACACAAGAAGCTGAACACCAACAGAACGGGTGCCATGATTGCCGACGCCATGACCAAGGACGTTCGCGACAGCTACTTGGCGAAGGGCAAGGTTCCAGAGACTTGGTGGACTACGTTTAGCCCTGTTGGCCGCATTGCCTCCGAGCGAATTGGCTACCCGACGCAGAAGCCGTTGGCATTACTTGAACGCATCATCAAAGCAACTTCCAACGAAGGCGACATTGTGCTTGACCCGTTCTGCGGGTGTGGCACGACGGTTGCTGCGGCGGCGAAGCTGAACCGTCGATTCGTCGGCATCGACATCTCGCACTTCGCCATCGACATCGTTCGCGAGCGGCGCTTGAAGAACAAGGCAATTCCTGTAAACGGCTTCCCTGTGGACATCGCAAGCGCCGAGATGCTGGCGAGTGCAGCGCCATTCGAGTTCGAAAAGTGGGCGGTCACGCGGATACCCGGCATGGTGCCGAACAAGCTGCAAGTCAGCGATGGCGGCATCGACGGGCGAGGCACCATCTATGGCGACGGCAGCCTAGTCCTCGCCCAAGTCAAGGGCGGTACGCATACCTTGGGGAACGTCCGCGACTTCCGCCACGTTCTCGCTCGTGAAGACGCTGCATGCGGCATCTTCGCCACTTTGCACCCGATCAGGTCGCGCAAAGCCAAGGCGGAAGCGAAAGGCGCCGGATACCTCGAAATCGGCGCGAACCGATACCCGAAGGCGCAGTTTTGGTCCATTGCGGACTACTTCCAAGATCGTTTACCCATGTTGCCCCCTTTGGCCGACCCCCACACCGGCAAGCGAATGCAAAGCGACATTCTCGCATATTAAACTGCAAAAAATGCTTGACTTAAGCTGTTGTCTGGCGCATCATGCAGCGCATGAACAAGCTAGACACAGCCAAGCGCGCCATGATCCTGGGCATGTTGGTCGAGGGCATGTCCATGCGCTCCATCGAACGCTTGACGGGCGCTAGCATCAACACCGTCAAGAAACTCCTCGAAGACGCCGGCGAAGCCTGCGCCGCCTACCACTACGACAACGTGCGCGGCATCGGAGGCAGCCGAACCATCGAGTGCGACGAAATCTGGGCGTTCGTCTACGCCAAGCAAGGCAACGTGCCACCCGCCGAGGCCGCTCCGGCGAACGCCGGCGATGTGTGGACGTGGACAGCGATTGACGCACAATCCAAGCTGATCGTGAGCTACTTGGTGGCGGGCGACCGCGAAGGCGCTACCGCGCTGGCGTTGATGGACGATCTGCGCTTGCGTTTGGAAGACCGGCCGCAGATCAACACGGACGGACTCAAGGCGTACATCGAAGCCGTTGAGGGCGCGTTCGGCGGCGACGTGGACTTTGCCCAGGTCATCAAGCAGTACGGCAGGGAACCTGGCATTGACAACGAGCGCCGCTACAGTCCTGCCGTTTGCACCAAGGTTGAGAAGCGCCGCATCAAAGGCAATCCCGACATGGCCAAGGCCAACACGTCGTATGTGGAACGCCAGAACCTCACGATGCGAATGGGAATGCGGCGCTTCACTCGGCTAAACAATGCGTTCAGCAAGCGGATTGAGAAGCACGCCGCGATGGTTGCGTTGTACGCGCTGCACTACAACTACTGCCGTGTCCATAGCACGCTCAAGGTCACTCCGGCGATGGAAGCGGAATTGAGCGACACCGTGCATGACCTTGAATGGATAGTGGGCTTGATTGACGCCAACGCACCGAAACCGAACAAGCCAGGGCCGAAGCCCGGCACCCGCTACAAGCCGCCCGCGAAGTCAAACTGATACGCTACCGTCCGCCCCGCCTCACCGTCGCCCGGCCAAGTGCGCCTCGTTCACGCAGTTCGCCAACACGCCGTGGCGCAGGTAGCGGGCCGCTGTGCGCGCCGAAAACGCCCGAATGTCGCGCACGCTCTCCGGCGTGAAGAACGCCGAGTGGGGCGTGATCACCAGCCGGTGCTTGATCCACTCCTCGCCGCGCTGCCAGGCGCGGATGAGCGGCGCCTCCAAGTTGGCGGGCTCGTCCGGCAACACGTCCAAGCCGGCCGCGAGCACGGTGCCGTCCCGCATCGCGTCGTGCAGGGCGTCCAAGTCGATGATGGGGCCGCGCGCGGTGTTGATCACGATGATGCCGTTGCCACCCCTTCTCGCCGCTTTGGCGGCTTGCCCCGCCTTGGCGGCGGCGAACGCCTTGGCGTCCAGCAGATGCCGCGTCTCGTCGTTCAAGGGAGTGTGAACGCTCACTACGTCGCACTGCGCCATCAGGTCTTCCAAGCTGTCCGCCCGGCGCACGCCGAGGGCGAGCTCCACGCCGCTCGGCTGGTAGGGGTCGTGGAACACGCAGTCCATGTCGAAGGCCGCGGCGCGGCGGATGGTGGCGGTGCCGATGCGGCCCAAACCAATCACGCCGAAGGTGCAGGCGGCGAGGCGGCGGCCGTAGGGGTTGAGAGCGGGTCGCCAGTGGCGGACGGGGTCCGCGCGCAATTCCTCGTCGTGGAAGGCGATGCCTTTCACCAGCGTCATCATCAGCGCGATGGCGTGGTCGGCCACCTCGCGGGTGCCGTAATCCGGGCAGTTGCACACCGGAATGCCGCGCTTGCCGTAGGCTTCGATGTCCACGTCGTCGAAGCCCACCGCGGTTTTCACCACCACGCGACACCGTTCCAACTTGGGCAGGTACCGCACCGGCGGCGCCACGCCCACGATGCCGTCGCAACGCCGCCATTGCTCTTCCGTCACCTGATCGAAGCCGCGGCCAAACTCGCAGACGATGCTGGCGTCCACCGCGGCGACGGCCTGTTCTTCAACGGAGTGGTCGCGTCCGGAACGCGGCCAGAGGATGTGCAAGGTCATGTGTTCGTTATCCCAGTGAGCGGCGGATGGCGTTGGCGCACCGGAAACCGTCTTATGATGGACGCGGTGCCGCGAAGTCCGCCAACCAGTCTACTCGTTCGGGAGCGCTGGCCGCGAATCCGGCGGGATGCGAGCCGCGATGCGAGCTGATGAGGAAGATCAAGCCATGTTGAAACCCGTTCCACTCGGCGCCGGCAGCGGCCTGCTGGTGTCGCCGCTGTGCCTCGGCACGATGAACTTCGGCCAGCCAGGGCGCGGCCACCAAGGCGATTGGACGCTTGACGCGGACGCGGCGCGCCCCATCTTCAAAGCGGCGTTGGACGCCGGCGTCTTCTACTTCGACAGCGCGGACGTCTACGGCATCGGCGCCTCCGAGCAGGTGGTGGGCCAGCTGCTGAAGGAACTCGCGCGCCGCGACGAATATGTGCTCGCCACCAAGGTCGCGATGCCCATGGGACGCGGCGCCAACCAAGGCGGCCTCTCGCGCAAACACGTGCTTGAAGGCGTGGACGCGAGCCTCAAGCGCCTGGGGCACGACTATGTGGATCAGCTCATCATTCACCGCCATCCGCACGGCGTGCCGGGCCAAGCGCATGTGCCCATCGAGGAGACGCTCGAAGCCCTGCACGATGTCGTGAAAGCCGGCAAGGCGCTCTATCTCGGCGCCTCCTCCATGTTCGCTTGGCAGTTCGCCGAGCTGCAACTGACGGCGCGGATGCGTGGCTGGACGCCGTTCGTTTCCATGCAGAACCACTACAACCTCGTCTACCGCGAGGAGGAACGCGAGATGAATCCCTATTGCGCCGCCACCGGCGTCGGCCTCACACCGTGGTCGCCGCTCGCGCGCGGCATCCTTGCCGGTTCCTACAAGAGCGGCTTCGACGACGGCGCCACCAACCGCTCCAAAGGCCGCGACCGCGTGCGCACGGAACGTTTGTACCAGGGCGCCGCCACGTTCGACATCGCCAAACGGGTGGGCGAGGTGGCCGCGGCGCACGGCAAGACCCCGGCGCAAATCGCCCTCGCGTGGCTGCTCCGCAAGCCGGAAATCACCGCGCCGGTGGTGGGCGTCTCGCGCTTGGAGCAGCTTGAGCAGTTGGTGGCGGCGTGCGACATCGCGCTGGACGACGAACAGGTGGAATGTTTGGAGGCACCGTACCAACCCGTGCAGAACCTCCTTTCCACCGGCACCTCGTAACTGCCCAACCAGCCAAGGCGGCGATTTACGGGGCCGTCGACTTCGCCAGTTGATCCTCGTGACGATCGCGGATCGCCCGCGCCGCGGGCCAGCTTTCACGCGTGCCCTGGGCGAATGCGGCGGCCAGCCAGTCGCGCATCGACGGGATGGACGAGGCGACGTAGACGATCCCGCCTTGCTGCCGACGGGCTTCGATCACGGAGCGGCGAACGGCCAACTTCAGCACGCTCATGAGCCTGTCCAGCTCGCTTTCCCGACCGGCAAAACGCGGCGGGTCGGAGCGGTTTCAAGCGTGTGAAGCCGATAGGCTCTCTCGCCCAGAGGCCGCGTCTCGCCCGCGTGCGCTCGAAGGTTGACCGTCGATCTTGCCTTCGCCAATGTCGATGAAGTGAGCAAGCCAGCGTCGCCACGCAGCAACTGGATAGACCAAGTGCTCCGGGTATGTGGCCTCGCACAGATCGTTGTGGCACAGGATGTCCAAGACGCGCGTATTTTGGCGGGCTCGTCTGCTTCGATCTCTAGACGCCGTCGACGAAAGCGCTCTTCGTCTTCGGCTTCCATGTCGCGTTTTTTCTCGAACGGCACCATGTCTTGTTCCAACGAGGCAAAGCGCTGACACAGCTTGGCGTGGATGTTCGCCCTTCTCGTCATTCCCACTACCCAGTTGAGCATGAGCAGGAAAGACGTGGTACCAATCAACAACTGCCGCCACCCCGCGCTCCACTCGGCCATCGCCGAGGCGCTGCAGGCGAAAGACAAGGCGATGATGACTGTATTCCACCACTCGTGGAACGCTTGACGGCGTTGGTGATAGCGAACCGACTTGCGAACGCCAAACAGGTTGCCGTAGAACGAATCGAAAGGAGTTTCGTCTGGGTTCATTGTCACCTCCCGCCTGTTGGCCGAGAGACCGTGCGGCGTTTGCCGCGGCTCCCAAGCCAATGGTCGCGGACTAGGGCGCGTTGACAAATAACGCTGATGGTGTATGAATCCACATTGGGCGCCACGGAGTGGCGCGACGTTTTTGAGCAAGGAGGCTGGCGATGGCGATGCGGGTTGAGCGGACGATGCTGGGCGACGCGCAGTGGGAGCGGATCGAACCGCTGTGCGCGGGGAAGGAAGGGGACGTTGGCCGCACGGGCGACGACAACCGGCGCTTCGTGGAGGCGGTGCTTTGGGTGGGGCGGACGGGTGCGCCGTGGCGCGACCTGCCGCCGCGCTTCGGCAAGTGGAACACGGTGTTCCAGCGGTTTCGGCGCTGGGCGAGGAAGGGGGTTTTCAAGAGGATGTTCGAGGAATTGTCGTCGGATCTGGACTTCGGGGAAGTCCAGATCGACGGCACGAACGTTCGCGTTCACCAGCATGCGACTGGAAAAAAGGGGGCGCCGAGAAGTCGGGGCGGTCGCGCGGCGGGCTGACGACGAAGATGGTGGCGCTGGTGGACGCGCTGGGGAGGTTGTCGCGGTTCGTTCTTCTGGCGGGCAACCGGCACGAGTCGCCGACGGCGGCGGGTCTGCTGTCGGGCCTGTCGTTCGGGGCTCTGCTGGCGGACGGGGGCTTCGACAGCGACCGTCTGCGGGCGCTGGTGGCGTCGCTCGGCGCGGAGGCGGTGGTGCCGCCCGCGTCCAATCGGAAGGAGCCGATCGACTGCGACATGGAGAAGTACGGGAGGCGGCACCGCGTGGAGAACTTTTTTTGCAAGATCAAGAGCTTCCGCCGCATCGCCACCCGCTACGACCAGACCGAGTCGAGCTACGCGGCAATGATCCGGATGGCCGCCGTTTGGCTTGCGCTGGCTTAATTGTCAACGCGCCCTAGTGGTTCGATTCCAAAACACCATTTCTGTTGGCTGTTTAATGGCATGATGGCGGTGGCATTTGTGCAAAGCCCAAGGAGGGGACGGCAATGGTTGCGAAGAAGCGTGCGGCGTTGGAGTTGGCGGACGACGAGAGGCTGGAGTTGTCGGCGGTGTCGCGTTCGCGGACGGAGCCGCACGGTCGGGTGGAGCGGGCGCGGATCATGCGGCGTTTGAACACGAACCGACCGAAGGTGGAGCGGTGCGTGGACAAGGCGCTGTCGGTCGGCGCGGTGGCGGCGCTGGAAGACCTGCCGGGACGGGGCCGGAAGCGGGAGATCACGGAGGAGGCGCGGGCGTGGCTGGTGTCGCTGGCGTGCCGCAAGCCGAAGGAGCTGGGCCACGCGCAGGAGTTGTGGACGATGGCGCTGCTGGCGGAGCACGCGCGGATGCACTGCCGCGAGGAGGGGCATCCGAGCCTGTCGTTGCTGGCGAAGGGCACGGTGTCGAAGATCCTGTCGGCGCAGGCGCTGCGCCCGCACAAGGTGGAGTACTTCCTGGAGCGGCGCGACCCCGAGTTCGACAAGAAGATGGCGCAGGTGCTGCATGTCTACCGGGAGGTGAAACTGCTGCGGGAGGGCGGGAAGGCGGGCGGGCCGCTGCGCGCCTACGTCTCCTACGACGAGAAGCCGGGCATCCAGGCGCTGGGGACGACGACGCCGGACCGGCCGCCGCAAGCGGGGAAGCGCGCGGCGGTGGGACGCGACCACGAGTACGTCCGCCACGGCACGGCGACGCTGATGGCCGGCCTCGACCTGCTGACCGGGCACGTCCACGGCGCGGTGGTGGACCGCCACCGCAGCCGCGAGTTCGTCGACTTCCTGCGCCAGCTCGACCGCGCCTACCCGAAGCGGGCGCTGGTCCGGGTGATCCTGGACAACCACTCCGCGCACGTCTCGAAGGAGACCCGCGCCTATCTGGCGAGCGTGCCGAACCGCTTCGAGTTCGTGTTCACGCCGAAGCGCGGCTCGTGGCTGAATCTGGTGGAGTCGTTCTTCGGCAAGCTGGCGCGGACGCTGTTGCGCGGCATCCGCGTGGACTCCGTGGACGAACTCAAGGAACGCATCCTGCAACACTTGGACTGGCTCAACGCCGACCCCGTGGTGTTCAAGTGGAGCTACCGGATGGACGACTTGGCTGCGGCGTGAAGTCATAGAATGGTATTTTGGAATCGAACCACTAGAGGAGATCATCGCCGCCGAGCGCGCGCGACAGCATCACGTTCTCGCGGACCGGCTTGCCACCCACCTCGACGACGCGGGCCGAACGGACAGAGCGCTGGGCCCCACTCGGCGCACAGGCATGACGGACCTGTACCACGAGATTGCGCCCGTCCGAACGCTGGACGACCTCGTGCTGCCAAAGGATGTGGTCGCTGCCTGCCGCCAGCTATTGGAAGAACACCGTCGTGCCGACCTGCTCCGGGCGCACAACCTGGAACCGCGCCATCGGCTGCTGCTGACGGGGCCGCCCGGCAACGGAAAGACCTCGCTGGCCGAGGCGCTGGCCGCGGGGCTAGCCGTGCCGCTCCTGTCGGTGCGCTGCGAGTCGGTCATCGCCAGCTACCTTGGCGAGACCTCGGTGCGACTGGCGAAACTCTTTGATCAAGTTCGCACGCATCGCTGCGTCCTGTTCTTTGACGAGTTTGACGTGGTGGGCAAAGAGCGCGGGGACATCCACGAAACCGGTGAGATCAAGCGCGTGGTGAGCTCCCTGCTGCTGCAGGTGGACGAGCTGCCAAGCCACGTTGTGGCCGTCGCGGCGACCAATCACCCCGAGCTGCTGGATCGTGCGGTGTGGCGTCGCTTTCAAATAAGGCTCGACTTGCCGCCGCCCACGCAGTCGTTGGCGGAGGAATGGTTTCGTCGCTTTGAGAAACGCAACGGCCTGAAGCTGGGATGCGCACCGACAACGCTGGCGAAGCAGTTGCGGAGCTTGAACTTCTCGGAGTTGGAGCAGTTCGGCCTCGATGTGCAAAGACAGCAAGTGTTGGGGCTGCCGGATTGCGACATGAAAGCGATTGTGGCGGCTCAATTGAAGCTCTGGCGAAGCCGAGCGGCGCGCCGCAGCGTGGATGCCAACAGCGAGGGACAGTAGGTGGCTGAGAGCGACGCATGCGTCGTTGCGGTACACGCCGCAGGGCGGTAGGTTGCTCAAGGGACGGAACATGCCAGCCTACACCAACATTCGTCTTTGGGACGGCGTGGCCGACGCCTACGCGGAGGCGAACTCCGTTGTGGTGGAAGGCGAAGTCATCGCACGCATCGGCCGCGATCTCGGCGGCGAGGACTGCGGCGGCTTGACGGTGGTGCCCGGGTTGATCGACGCGCACGTCCACATGGTGCTCGACCCGTCGTACAAAACGGTGGCCGAGCAGCTGGCGGAGAAGCCGGACGTGTTGCGCCGCAAGATGGCCGAACGGGCGCTGGCGATGGTGCGCGCCGGCATCACGACGGCCCGCGACTTGGGCGGCGGCGAGTGGTTGGAGCTGGAGCTGCGCGACCGCATCGACGCCGGCGAGATTCCCGGCCCGCGCCTGCTCTGCGCCGGACAGCCGGTGACGTCCGTGGGCGGCCACTGCCACTTCTGGGGCGGCGAAGCAGCGAACATCGAGGAGGCGCGCGCCGTGATCGCCCGCCAGGACGCGCGCGGGGTTGATCTGGTCAAGCTGATGGCCACCGGCGGGATGCAAACCGCCGGCAGCCAGCCCAAGGACGCGCAATTCGACCAAGCAACCACCACCGCCATCGTTCGCGCCGCGAACGCGCGCGGCTACCCGGTGGCGGCGCACTGCCACGGCACCCCCGGCATTCGCCACGCCGCCAACGCCGGCGTGTACACCATCGAGCACTGCTCGTGGATTGGGGCGGACGGCAAGCGCGGCGACTACGACCCCGAAGTGGCGCGGGAAATCGCCCGCCGCGGCATTTGGGTTTCGCCCACGGTGAACGCCGGCTGGGCGCGTTTCGGAGATGCCTTCGCCGCCCAAGCGACGGCGAACTTCCGCGCCTTGAAGGCCGCTGGCTGCCGCTTGGCGGCGTCCACGGACGCCGGCATTCCCAACGTCTACCACCACGATTTGGCGCGGGCGCTCGCGGTGTTCGCGCGCTTGGCGGAGCTGACGCCGGTGGAGGCGTTGCGTTCGGCCACCAGCGCTGGCGCGGCGGCGTTGGGCTTGGCGGACGCCACCGGCGCCCTGCGCGAGGGAATGACTGCGGATTTGCTGTTCGTGCGCGGCGATCCGCTAACCGACCTGTCGGTGCTGACCCGGCCAGCGCTGGTGGTGGCGCACGGGCGCGAATACCGCATCAACGACTGACGGCGGTTCGACCGCTATTGGAGGACCGGATTGCCAAACTCGCCGCGTGAATCTCAATGTGAACGACTACTGACCTACGATTTGTCGCACACCCAGTGAAAAGATGCACTTTGACCCCGGCGCGGGGCCAATCAAAATCGCCTCGTAACAACATAATCGTCCAGATTCACCATCGTCAACTTCCAACCAGTAAGGGGAATGTCATTTGCGTTTGCTATGAGCACAACGCCACTGGCCAACTTACTGAGCTCGCCATCGACAGCGTTGACGATGCACAGAATGGTCTTCGATTCCGCCTTCGCTTCGCACGTCATGCCTCCGTCGGCCGTGGCGTTCAATGTCTTGGCGAGTAGCTCGGCTTTCGCGGCGCCGGTGCCAGAGCGCCGTTCTTTTGGTCGAGCTTCTGCTTGCCGACGCTCAGACGCCAGAACCGCTTGGTATTGCGCCTCTTGCGCGGGCGTTCGTTGGGTTGGTCGGTCGCTTTGCTTCTCGCACCACGCCAACCCCATGGTCACGACGACCATTGCCAAAGTCAGTTTCCACCACATGTTCCGCTCCTTTCGCGACTTGAAGCGTCCATATTACGCACGACGCGCTCGAAATAGAGGGCTTGGACCGTCCCACGCTGCTTATGATCGTGTTTTGGAAAACCAATCGGACACAGGAGATCCAAACCCGTGGCGCACAATAGCACCATATTCGCGCAGATGCCCAACTGCAAACTGGTGCCGAGACATGAGTTTGAGAATCTGCCGAGAGGCACAAATCGGGGCGGATGCCGCGCAAGCTGAAGCGGTGGGCAGTTCGTGGCGATGGGGATGGCGCAGCTAGCCGGGCGTTGCAGCCTGCGGGACATCCGTGTCGAACCTGTCGGCGCAGTCGCGCAGCTGTACCATCTGGGAGTCGGGGAGGTGTCGCGGTCGTCGCTGGCGCGGGTGAACGCGGAGAAGCCGTGCGAGCTGTGCGAGGCGCTGTTCGGGTGGCTGCTGTCGGGCTGCCGGGCGTTGGCGCCGGGGCGAAACGGCGTTGACGAGCAGTCGGCGGGCGGCGAACGCATGAAGCGAGCGCTCCGAGCGCTCCAGCCCGGCCTTCAAGAGCGCGACTTGGCGCCTGCCTGCGCCAGTCGCGTGACGGAGAGAGCAAGAAAGCATTGTTTTTCAATAAGTTATCTCTGCGCTGTTAAATGACCGTCAAATAGGAAAGCCACGTTTAATCAATACGTTATGTGGATTTGCAATCTTCGAGAGGGGGTCTTTGTTAAATTAAATTGAGACCGCGGGAGTGAAACCTCATGTTCAGCGCACCTCAAGGTCGTGGTCTATGGTGCCAACCATCTCGTCCGCGCCGTAGGTGACGCAGCGGTTTTCCTCGCCGTCCACCTCAAGCCGGTGCAAGCGGAACACCTCGTGCGACAGTGCTCCATGGGCCGCCTGTACGCACTCGAGACTGTGAGTTGTGGCAAACACTTGGGTGCCGAACTGGCTTGCAGCTTTCTCCACCACTTGCCAAACATCCGTCAGCGCGGAGTGATGAAGACCGTTCTCTATCTCGTCGATCAACACGACGCCGTTCGGTGTTGCCGAGACCGCCAACACGATGCGCGCGATGCGCGTCATCCCCTCGCCCATGACAGGCAACGGCACCAACTCCGACAGACCCACATCGCCCCAGATCATCGGCCAGCCACTGGCCGAGTTGTCCTCGACGCTCCGCAGTTTCGGTTCTACGATGCGCAGCGCGTTGAGCAGGAGATCCCCGCGTTTCTGGCGACGCAGCTTGCCGAGCCGCACCGCGTCTTCATGAACGTCGCCACTGCGGGCGACGAGGATCGCGGCAGGGAAGGGCACGTCCGCAGCGGGCCGAGACACCTCGATTCCCGGGCCTTTGAGTCGGATGTGCCCTTCGGATCTCTCGCTGCCGCGCCGAAATGAAAACGACAAGCCACGCTCCTTCGGCAGGTTGGTCGTGGCGTCCGGAACGGGGATGTCGTTGCTGTGTGCCGGAGCTATGGTTTCGACCGCGTTTGGGATTCCGGACTTGACTTCGAGCGTCAACTTGCCCAATGACTGGTGACAGGCAGCGATTTCGATGGTCTTGCCCGTATCCAAGTTGGTGAACAGCTCGTTCCAGAGCACGGCCATGGGATTCACGCCGTTTCCGACGAGTCCACGCACAACATTGACGTTGGTCGCCAGTTCAGGATTGCCGCCGCCGCTTAACAGAAAGAGCGCCTCCAGCAAACTGGTCTTGCCGGCGTTGTTGCATCCCGTGAAAAGGTTGACGGGAGCGAGGTCGTCCACCTCCAAGCCACGGAAGGCGCGGAAGTTCCGAATCTCCACCCGCGTGAACCGCCTGCACATAGGTCAATCTCCGTTGTGGCCTTCGCGTCGGATAGCTGCCGCTCACCCAGCCGCACACAAGTATCCTACTCCAGACAGTGGCCGAGTCGCCAACCATACGCGGAAAAATCGCTTGCGATCGCGACGTGGCGGCGGTTTACTGTCTTGGCGAGTTTGGGTGAGCAACGGGGGATCGATGGCGTTCCGAGAAGAGGTTCGAGACTGGCTGGAGGAGAACTGCCCGCCGTCCATTCGACGGCCGGCCGGGCCCGGCGAAGGCACCGGCGGCGGCCGGCGCGCCACCTATCCGAACCCGGAGGCGAAACTGTGGTTGGATCGCATGGCGGAGAAGGGCTGGACCGCGCCGATGTGGCCGACGGAATACGGTGGCGGCGGTCTTGACCGCGAGCAGGCGGGCGTCCTCGCCGAGGAGCTGCGGCGCATCAACGCCCGTCCCGCGCACACCGGCATGGGGCTTTCGATGATCGGCCCGGCGCTGTTGGAGTTCGGCACCGAGGAGCAGAAGCGCGAACACCTGCCGAAAATCGTGCGCGGCGAGATCTGGTGGTGCCAAGGCTACAGCGAACCGGGATCGGGCTCGGACTTGGCCAGCCTGCAAACCCGCGCCGTGCTCGATGGCGACGAATACGTCGTCAACGGCTCGAAGATTTGGACCTCCAGCGCGAACTTCGCCGATTGGATGTTCTGCCTGGTGCGCACGGACCCGGACGCCCCGAAGCACGAGGGCATCTCCTTCCTGCTGTTCGACATGGAGACGCCCGGCGTCACCGTGAAGCCGATTCGCCTGATCAGCGGCGCCTCGCCGTTTTGCGAGACGTTCTTGGACGACGTGCGCGTGCCGAAGCGCAACATCGTCGGCGAACTCGGCAAGGGTTGGACGGTGGGCAAGCGCTTGCTGCAGTACGAGCGCACGTCCATCGGCGGCGGCGGTGGCGGGGGCGGCGGCAATCCGCTGGCGGACCTCGCCCGCCGCTACGTCGGCGCCGAGAACGGCAACGGCCGGATCGCGGACGCGGCCTTGCGCAAGCGCATCGTCGCGCACCGGATCACGGACCGCGCCTTTGGCCTCACGGTGCGGCGGGGCGGCGAGGAGTCGCGTTCCGGGCATGCACCCACGTTCCTGTCTTCAATGTTCAAGCTTTACGGCACGGAGCAGAACAAAAACCGCTACGACCTCATGCTCTCCATCATGGGCAGTCGCATGCTGGGCTGGGAAGGCGCGGAGTTCGACGGCCGGGAACTCTCGGCCACCCGCGAGTGGCTGCGCTCGCGGGCCAACTCCATCGAAGGCGGCACGTCCGAGGTGCAGCTGAACATCATCGCCAAGCGCATTCTCGGCTTGCCCGATTGACAGCGCGTGGCGCGGCAAGTCCACCGAGGCGATCCCAAGCGTGGTTAGCTGGAGAGGCGTGGAGAGGCTTAGAGAGATAGGAGGCGCCATGAAAAACGCATTGCTCGCATTCGCGGTGTTGACCGCCACCGTCGCAACCGCCGAAGAGGCGCCGAACGAGCCGCTGCCGCAGGCGGACCTGCTGGCCGCTTTCGGTTGGAACTTCGACACTGCCGAAGTGACCACGGAGAAAGTCGGCGAGGGGCTTTATGTGCTGTTCGGCTTGGGCGGCAACATCGCCGCGTCCGTGGGCGAGCAAGGCGTGCTCGTCGTGGACGACATGTTCCCGCAGATGATTCCCAAGGTGCGCGACGCCATCGCCGGCGTCGGCGGCAAGAGCGTGGACTTCGCCATCAACACGCATTGGCACTTCGACCACGCCGACGGCAATCTCGCCCTCGGCCCCGCCGGCACGCGCATCGTCGCCCACGCCAACTCGGCGGCGATGATGGCGCGCGACAACCTGCTCAACATGGTGCGCTACAAATACATGCAGAAGGCGTATCCCCCGGCCGCGCGCCCGGTGATCGTGTTCGAAGACCGTCTCCGCTTCCACTTCAACGGCGACGAAATCGACGTGGTGCATGTGGGCCCGGCGCACACCGCCGGCGACGCCGCAGTGATCTTCCGCAATCACAACGCGGTGCATTTCGGCGACGTGTTCAACAATGCCGGCTATCCCTACATCGACGTGGACAACGGCGGCCACATCGACGGCATGATCGCGTTTTGCCAAGCGATTCTGGACGAGATCGGCCCCAAGGGCGTGGTGATTCCGGGCCACGGGCCGGTCACCGACGGCGATGCGCTGGCCGCCTACATCGACATGCTCAAAACGGTGCGGGCGCGCGTCGCCAAGCTGATCGAAGAAGGCAAGGGCCTGATGGACGCGGTGGCGTCGCGGCCGACCGAGGATTTCGACGCCAAGTATGGCTCCGAATTGATGTCGCTCGGCTTTGTGGACCGCGTCTACACCAGCTTGAGCAAATGAACCAGAACCAGCCACGAGTTTGCGAAGCAAACTCCAACGCGCCCGAAAGGGCACGCCAGCTTGAGCAAATGAACCAGAACGAGCCACGAGTTTGCGCAGCAAACTCCAACGCGCCCGAAAGGGCGCGCCGTTTCGACGACCACGTCTGCACGTTCGCGCCGCCTTCGGTTTGGGTGCGGCTGATCGTCCGCAACGGCGGCGTGCCCCGCAGGTTCTGGCCGAAACTGGCGCGCATCTTGGCGCTCTCCATCGCCGCGGCGCCGTTGCGTCTCGCCGAAACCGTGGCAAGTTCGCGTCTGCTGCCGCGCGCGACATTGCGAGAACCGCCGCTGTTCGTGCTGGGGTTGGCGCGCACCGGCACCACGCACCCTGCATAACCTGCTCGTCCAAGACCCAAACCACGGCTGCCTGACCACCTTCCAAGCGATTGCGCCCACGTTCTCGCTCGTCGGTGACGGTTGGCTCAAGCGTTTGATGCAGCGGCGCATGGGCGGCGCGGGCGTGGTGCGGCCGATGGACAACATGGCGGTGGCCTTGGACGCGCCGCAGGAGGAGGAGATCGCGCTCGCCAATTCCTCGCACATGTCATACGTCCACATGTTGTCTTTCCCGAAACTGGCCGAGCGGCTGTTCGAGCAGTACGCGATGATGCCGGACGAAGGCGCGGCAAGCCCGTGGCCGCTGTCGGAGGCTGAAGCCAAGCGGTGGAGCCACGAGTACTTGCGCGTGGTTCTGAAAGCGTCGGCGCATGCGGAAGGTCGGCGACTGGTTCTGAAGAGCCCGAACAACATGGGGCGCGTGGATCGGTTGCTGCGCCTCTTCCCGAATGCGAAATTCGTTCACATTCGGCGCGATCCGTATGCGGTCTACGCTTCGCTGATGAATATGTGTCGCATCGTCCTGCCGCTCTACCAACTCGACGAATACGATTTTGACGATGAAATGGAGCGCTTGCTGGCGGCGAATTGCGATCGGATGCTGCGGAAATACACGACGGATCGCGCGCGGATTCCGCCCGGCAACTTGGCGGAAGTGCGTTTCGAGGATTTGGAGAGCAATCCGGTGGAGGAGCTGGAACGCCTCTACCGGGAACTCGGCTTGCCCGGTTGGAGCGAAGCCGAACCACGCATCCGCGAATACCTCGGAGCGCTTTCCGGTTACCGCAAGAACACGTTCCGTCGCGACCAAGCGCTGGTGGACAGGGTGAACGAGCGCTGGGCCTTCGCCGTGCGCGCCTGGGGCTATCCCACCGATCCCAAAGACGCAGCCGAACCCTGATCTCGCAGGTCTCGCAAGCAACAAAGAGCCCTGGTCCGTTGTTGCGTTTCGCCGAAGAACTCATGCTCCTGCTGTTCCGGGAGGAGTCCGCGGAGCTGCCGGCGGCGCCGGAGGCGAAGTTGGCTTACGCCTTGGCGGGCGCTTTGCTGATGGACTTGGCGTTGCTCGGCCGCATCGACACCGATGTGCGCCATTTGGCGCTGGTGGACGAGACGCCGCTCGACGACGACCTGTTGGATCCGGCCTTGACGGCCATCGCCGCGAACACCGAGCAGCGCAGCGCCGAGTTCTGGGTGCGTCGCCTCGCCGAGGACGCCGAACGCATCCAAGCGCGCGCCCTGGCGCGGTTGCGCGAAGCCGGCATCCTGGAGGCCGACCCGGACGCCAGCCCCGACGGATTGCGGCTCACGTTCCGGGTGTTCCACGCCCGGCGCTATCCGGCGACGGACGGGCAAACGCCCAGCGAGGCGGAGCAGGAAGTGCGCCTGCGCATCATGCGCGTGTTGTTCAGCGACGACATCCCGCATCCGCGCGACATCGTGCTCATCTGCTTGGCCGCCGCTTGCGGCCTGTTGGATCGCCTGCTGACCCGCGAGGAACGCGAGGAATGCGCCGAGCGCATCGACGTGGTGCGGCGTTTGGACTTGATCGGCCAAGCGGTCGCCAACGCCGTGCGCGCCGCCAGCGAGGCGGTGCCTGCCGCCACGGCGCTGCCGCCGCGGCGTATGGAAAAGGCGATTCCCGAGGTGGCCGGCCTGCCGGTGCTTGGCAGCGCCGCGGCCGCCGCCAAGGACCTGATCGGATTGGCTCATCGCAGCTACCAGCGCTACGGGCCGGTGTTCAAGCTGCGTCTGCTCAACCAGCGCATTACCGTCATCGCGGGATCGGAGGCGAATCGCCAAGCGCATCGCAAGGGGCGCCTGTTCCTGCGCAGCCAAGAGGTGTGGACCGATTTCTTGCAGGAGGTTGGCGCGTCGAAGGTTGTCACCAGCCTGGACGGCGCCGAGCATCGGCGGCTGCGCAAGGCGTTGGCGCGGGGCTATTCCCGCAAGAGTTTCGAGAGCCGCATGGATGTCGCCATCGACATCTGCCGCCGCCACATCGACGCGTGGCCAAACAACCGGCCCGTCGCCGGCAAAGTGGCGATTCAGCGTCTGGTGGTGGACCAGATCGGCACGATCTTGGCCAACGTCCCGCCGGGCAAGCACTTGGACGATCTGGTGGTGTTTCTCGACACGCTGTTGCTGACGCGCCTCGCCAAGATGCGGCCGATGATCCTGTACCGTCGCAAGTTCGAGCGGGCGCGCAAGCAAGTGGAAGCGCTCTATGCGCGAATTCTGCGGGAACACAGCCCCGGCGGCGCACACGCCGACCGCGGGGACTTGGTGAACGATGTTCTGGCGCTGCACCGCGCCGACCCGGAGTTTCTTCCGGAGTCGGATTTGCTCATGGCTTGCATGGGCCCCTACTTGGCTGGGGTGGACACCATCGCCCTCACCTGCTCGTTCATGTTGTACGAGTTGCTGAAGAACCCGGCGCTGGCGGATCGCGTGCGGGCGGAGGCCGGGGAACTGTTCGCCGGCGGGCGGACGCCGACGGCGGCCGATCTGGGGCGGCTCGACGTCACCCACCGCGTGGCGCTGGAGGTGCTGCGCCTCTATCCGGTGATTCCGATGGTGTATCGCATCTCCAGCAACAGTTTCGAGGTGGCGGGGTTTCGCATCCCCGCCGGCGAGAAAGTCGCCGTGGCGACTTGCGTCACCCACCTGCTGCCGGAACACTTTCCCGAGCCGCGCAAGTTCGACATCGACCGCTACTTGCCGGAGCGGGCGGAACACCGGCAGTCGGACGTCTACCTGCCGTTCGGCATCGGCGCGCACCGCTGTTTGGGCGCCGGCTTTGCCGAGGCGCAGATCATGCTGACGTTGGCGGCGCTGATGCACTACGGCGATTTCGCGTTGGATCCGCCCGGCTACCAGATGCAGACGGCCGCGCTGCCGACCCTGCGGCCCAAACGGAGTTTCCGGATTAGAAAGCTCGGCGCTCGTCAGTAGAGCCTGCCAAAGCCTGCCAAAAGACGAGTCGCGTTTGGGCTGTCTTGATGCATAATCCGGCGCGCAATGCACATCGGCGTTCTGTCTCTGGATTTCCACTTGCCCGGCTGCGCCTCCTTGAAGGAGAAACGCCGCCGCTTGGCGCGGCTGCGCGACAAATTCGGCCGCAGCAGCAATATGGCCGTGTGCGAGAGCGCCCATCAGGACGCCCATCGCCGCGCCCGCTGGGAGGTCGTGGCGGTGGCGGACGACGCCGGCGTGGTGGAGCGCTCCCTCGCCGAAGTGGAACGCTGGGTGGTCGAATCCGTGGACGCCATCCTCGTCGACATCGGGCGCGAGTTCCTGCCGCTGGGCGCCCGGCGCTAATGTTCTACTTCGTCGTCTTGGGCGCGGTCGCCTTGGTGGTGCTGCGTTGGGCGCGCGCCACCAAGCGCGCCCGCGGCGAGTGGTTGCGGACGCTCAATCTGATCGGCCGCTGGGAGCGGCAACCCGGCGGCGGCAACGGCGGGGCGCGCTCCCTCACCTTCACCGGCGACTTGGCTTCGGGCGGCTACCAGGCGAAGGACGGCGAGGCGCTGGAGCGGGGCGATTGGTGGTTGCGCGGGCACACGCTCACACTGGCGCCGGCGAACGGCCCGGCGAAGCACTTCGATTTGCGCCTCTTCGGGCCCGGCGAGATCGGCTTGGACGGACCGGGGCGCGAGCGCGAAATCTACCGGCGCAGCGCCGACAACGTGATACCGCTCAAGGTCCGGCGTTGATGCACGGCTGCCCGTAGGAATGGCGGCGACCGCCGCGGAACGCTCCCGCGACACCCAAGGCGCAGACGCTCGCTTCGCCGACCTTCTCGCCGCCCTGCCCAAGCGGCCGGGCGTCTACCGCATGGTCGGCGATGGCGGCGAGGTGCTGTACGTGGGTAAGGCGCGCGACCTCAAGGCGCGGGTGACGGCCTATTTCCGCGCCTCCGGCCTTTCCACCAAGACCCTCGCCCTCACCGGTAAAACGCGGGACATCCAGATCACCGTCACCGGCAGCGAGACCGAGGCGCTGTTGCTTGAGCAAAGCCTCATCAAAGCCGAGCGTCCGCGCTTCAACATCCTGCTGCGGGACGACAAGTCGTATCCCTACATCCAGCTTTCGGAGCATCCGTATCCACGCCTCGCCTTCCATCGGGGCGCCAAGCGGGGCGGACGTTTTTTCGGGCCGTTTCCCAGCGCCGCTGCGGTGCGCGACAGCCTGAATATTCTGCAAAAGCTCTTTGGCGTGCGCCCGTGCGCCGACGGCTTTTTCAAGAACCGTTCGCGGCCCTGCCTGCAATACCAGATCAAGCGGTGCAGCGCGCCCTGCGTGGGCCTCATAGAGCAGGACCGCTACGCCGACGACGTGCGCTTGGCGGTGATGTTCCTGGAAGGCAAAAGCGCCGCGGTGCTCGACGAGTTCAAGGTGAAAATGGAGGCCGCCAGCGCGGCCTTGGAGTTCGAGCGCGCCGCCCGCCACCGGGATCGCATCGCCCACTTGCGGCGGATGCAGGAGAGCCAGTACGTGCATGGCGCCGGCGGCGACGCGGACATCTTCGGCGTCGCCTTGGCGTCCGGGCAGGCCTGCCTGCAGGGCCTGTTCGTGCGCGACGGGCGGCTGCTGGGCCAACGCACTTGGTTCCAGCACAACGCGCTGGACGCGGACGCCAATGAAATGTTGTTTGCGTTCCTCTCCCAATACTACTTGGGCGGCGAACGCGAGATCCCGCGCGCGGTGGTGGCCTCCACGCCGCTGCCGGACGCCGACCTGCTGGCCGGCGCCTTGGCGGAGCGCGCCGGGCGCAAGGTGGACTTGGCGTGCCGTCCGCGCGGGCAGCGGGCGCGCTGGGCGCGCATGGCGGCGGAGAACGCGGAACTGGCCCTTGCGGCCTTGGTGGCGGACCGCAAGAGCGTGATGGGGCGCTTTGTCGCGCTGCAGGCGGCGCTCGGCTGGGAGGACCTGCCGCGCCGCTTGGAGTGCTTCGACATCAGCCACGCGAGCGGCGAGGCCACGGTGGCGTCCTGCGTGGTGTTCGACACCAGCGGGCCGGTGAAGTCGGACTACCGGCGCTTCAACATCAAGGACGTTCCCAAGGGCGACGACTACGGCGCCATCGAGCAGGCCATCCGCCGCCGCTACACGCGCCTGGTGGAAGGCGAGGGCGCGCTGCCGGACGCGCTGATCATCGACGGCGGGTTGGGGCAGGCGCAACGCGCCGCGCAAGCGCTGGAACAGTTGCAGGTGGAGGATGTCGCCGTGATCGGCATCGCCAAGGGGCCGAGCCGCAAGGCCGGGTTGGAATGCGTCATACTGGCCGGCCACGGCGAGATTCCGCTGCCCCCGAACGGCCCGGCCATGCATTTGCTGCAGCACATACGCGACGAGGCGCACCGGTTCGCCATCACCGGCCACCGCGGCCGGCGCCAGAAGCGCCGCCGCCAATCGGCGCTGGACGGCATCGCCGGCGTCGGGCCGCGCCGCAAGCGGGAACTGCTGGTGCATTTCGGCTCGGTGGCTTCCATGCAAGGCGCGAGCGCCGAGGAGATCGCCAAGGTGCCCGGCGTCAGCCCCCGACTGGCGGCGGAGATTCACGGGGCGTTGCATGGCCTTTGACGGCGCTTCGCGTTGGCGAAGGCGGCGATCCCGCAGCTTGGTTGCGACCTCGGCGTTGCCGGGGAACGCGCGGTGAATCTGCCGAACTTCCTCACCGTGGCGCGCATCGCGCTCATCCCGGTGTTCGGGCTGATCTACGTGGCCACGGACACGTTGTATTGGCTGGTGGCGCTGCTGTTCGCGCTGGCCGCGTTCACCGATTGGCTGGACGGCTATTTGGCCCGCCGCCTGGGGCAGACCACGCCGTTCGGCACGTTTCTCGACCCGGTGGCGGACAAGCTCATCGTCGTCACCGCGCTGGTGCTGTTGATCGGCGCCCATGCGAGCCTTTGGGTGACGTTGCCGGGGGTGGTCATCGTCGGCCGCGAAATCGTCATTTCCGCGTTGCGCGAGTGGATGGCGGAGATGAACCGCCGCGGTCTGGTGGCGGTTTCCTGGCTGGCGCAGGTGAAGACGACCCTGCAAATGGTGGCGATCATCATCCTGCTCGCCAACCCGCCGCACTGGGAGCCGTGGGTGGTGGTGGGCACGGTGCTGCTCTACGCCGCCGCGCTCATCACCATCTGGTCGATGATCCACTATCTGCGCGCCGCGTGGCCGACGTTGAAGGACGGCATCGCCCCGCCGCCACCACCGTAGGCCGGCGACGGCAGCGCCCGCGTCGCGCACCGTGCTAAGATGCCCCCGCACCGCTCGCGCGGCTGCATGGGCTGGATGGCAGAGTGGTTATGCAGCGGACTGCAACTCCGTGTACGCCGGTTCGAATCCGACTCCAGCCTCCAACCAATCCGCAGCCGCCCCGCGCAATCGCGAGCGCCGCTTCGCGCCATTCTTATCGGCGCTGGTTGGGTGTCGCGGCGCCTGATTTGGATCGCCCGGCGAGTCGCGCAATCGGTCGCAGGGCGCTGCGCCACACCGGGGTTTTCCGGAACAGCTCCCAAAGCCTGTTGCGCGTCAACTCGAACGACAATCTATCCAGCACGAGGTGCCGTCTTTTCACCCAGCGGCCGTGCTTGCGCCGCTCGTGGTAGATATTGCAGGTCGCGCATGGAACGGTTGCGTCCACCGCGGCCTTGCCGAGCAGCATTTTTTTAGCATGCACCATTTTTGCCGAGCCGAGTGCCGCCCCGAGCCCTTGTTCGAACACGTTGTCACCGAAATCCCCCCAGAAGTTGAAGCAGCAACCTAGCAGTTTGCCGTCCCAATTCACTTGCGGCGTGGACCAAAGCTGCAAGCAAGTGTTCTCTGCGTAATCCGAGTCGCGCTCCTTGAGCCAAGCGTTGCGCGTGGGCGCGTGACCGAGGATCTTGCGCACGGCCTCGGGGTTGCGCAAGGGCGAGAAGTCGTCGTCCCATGTGAGTTTGGCGCGGAACAGCATTCCGCGTTCCTCCGCCATGCGGCGGGCTTGGTTGATCTCGTGTTCGTTGTGGCCCATGACGACGAATTGCCAACAAAGCACCGGCCGCTCCCGACCGAGTCGCTTCTTGTGGGCGTTGATGGCGTCGATGTGCGCCAGCACGCGCCGGAGGTCCCCTCGCACCCGGTATGCGCCATAGGTCTCTTGACTGGCGCCGTCGATGGAGATGGTCATCGATCGGACGCCGTACTTCACGACGGCTTCCAGCGCCTCGTCGGAGCAGCGGTTGAGATTGACGCCGTTGGCGAGCGTGATCCCGACGCGCCTCGCATGGGCTTCTCGCAGGATCGCCACAAGTTCGGGGTTGACGAACACCTCGCCCCAGTTGGACAACTCGACCTCCGCCACGCCGGGGTTGTCATCCAGCAGTTCTCGGAAGTGGCGAACCGCCAACCACCCCTTGCCCACGACCCGGTCCGTGTCCCCGGTGGTGGTGGGACACGACGGGCACCGCAGGTTGCACGCCGAACTGGCCTCCAGGCGCAGGCGGCGTGGTCGTGGCGCACCCTTTCGGGCGCGTTGGAGTTTGCTGCGCAAACTCGGCGCGCTTGTGGAGGTCATGCGCGCCCCGTCGGGGCGCGTTGGAGTTTGCTGTGCAAACTCGGTGCGCTTGTGAGGGTCATGCGCGCCCCCTTGGAGTTGCTGTGCAAACTCGGCTTGTGAAGTTTCATGCCGAACGAGGGAATCTGGAGGCTATTCTCACGCGCATTATTGCCGCTCTCTCGGCCGCTCCGCCAAGGAGTTGGCCAGCGCCTCGTGGCCCCCGGCGCGCGCCCAGCCGGCCGCGTTGCCGTCGAACACGTTGTCTCGCAAGGTCGGGTCCGCGCCGCGGGCGAGCAATTCGCGCGCCAGTTCCCCGTTGCCGTCGAACGCGGCTTGGTGCAGGGCGGTGGCGCCGTCGCCGCGACGAAAGTTCACGTTCACGCCGGCGTCGAGCAGCGCGAAGACGATGTCCCGTTCGCCGAGACCGGCGCTCTCCACCAACGCCAAGCCGGCCGTTCCCGAACCGGCGTCCACATCGGCTGCGGCCCGCGCCGCGCCGCCAGCGCGTTTCCCGTCGTGCAGCGCCGTGAGCAACTCGTAAACCGGGCTTTGGCGCAGCCCGCCTCGGGCGAGCGCGCTCAACATGTCGAGCGTCAGCCCCGCTTCTCTGGGATGGCCGCTGCTGGTCAGCAGACCGGCGGTGTTTTCGCCGGGGCCGCCGCGGTAGGTGTGGCAAACGGCGTTGGGGTCGGCGCCGGCGGCGATCAGCGTGTCGATGACTTCCACCGCGTTGGCGGGCGTTCGTTGTCGCCAATCCTCGAATCCGTTGGCGCCGAGGTAGTTGAGCAGCGTGCAGCGGTGCGGGCGTTGCGAGCGCGCTGCCGCCAAGGCCGGGCGTTCGCGCAGCAACTCGCGCAGCGTGTCGACGTCTCCGTTCGCGACTGCGTCCGCGGCGCGCTCGAAGGCGGCGGCGAAGCCGAGGTCGCCGACATTGCGGGCGGTTCTTCCGCCGTGTTGCGCCAAGGTCTCCGCAAGGGTCGGCGCGTCCGCGTCCAGCGCGGCGTCGAGCGGGGTTTGGCCGGCGAAGTTGCGCGCGCCCACATCCGCCCCGGCGTCGAGCAGCGCTTGCAGTGCGAAGCCGTCGCCGGCGGCCGCGGCCAAGTGCAAGGGACGTTCGCCATCGTCGTCCGCGGCGTCCGGGTGCAAACCGCCGGCGAGCAACAGGCGCATCACCCCGGCGGGGTTCGTTTCGGTCAGCACCGGCGGCGCGTTTTCCACACGGCGGGCGATGGCGCGACACAACCACAGGTGGTCCACCTGCCGGAAGCACCGCGCAAGCCGACTGCGGGCCGCGGCGCGTTCTTCCGCCGTTGCGGTGGCGCCGTGCAGCGTCGCCACCGCGTTCGCCTCGCCCGAATGTTGCGTGGCGAGCCGACGGGCCGCGTCCGCATCGCAGGAGACACAGGCGGAAACCCAACGGTCCACGGTTCGGACGCCATCCTCGCTGGCGCCGTGTTCGCGCAGCAAGGCGGCGAGCGCGTGGCGATTCAAGCACACCGCGACGGCGAGCGGCGCGCGTCCGTCGCGGTCGGGTTGATCCACGTTCGCGCCGTGTTCCAGCAGGGCTTGGACGATGGGCGGCCCGGCGTTCAGCACCACGGCTTCGTGCAGGCAATTGCCCTTGAACCCCCACGCGCCCATGCTCCAGTTCGGGTCGGCGTTGTGTTCCAAGAGCAGTTTGACCACCTCGACATCGCCCCAGCGCAAGGCCTGCGGCAGCGCGTGGCAAACGTGCCACTGCGGCGGGCCGGCGGCCAGCAGCGCCTTGAGACTGTCGGCGTCGCGCCAGCGCACGGCCTCCCACATGGCCGAGCCCTCGTACAGAGTGGGGCCGTCGGCCACGTCCGCTCCGGCGTCCAACAACAGTTCGGCCAGCGCCGCGCAGCGCACGCGGCCGATGGCGGCACCCAAGGCGGTGCGGTAGCCGCGGATCGTTTCGGCTTCACGCAGCCCCGCGTCCACATCCGCCCCGGCCGCAATCAGCGCTTGGGCGATGGTCAGGCGCTTGGCGTTGACCGCCTCGTCGGCGGCGCCGTGGCGGGAGTTGAGCAAGTACAGGAGCGGCGGCCAACCATTTGGCGCGAGGGTTTGGTTGGCCGTGGTTTTCGACCAGCCCGCGGCCGCCGCCGATTCGCCGAGCAGCAACGCGCAAGGGCGCGAGCGTTCCGGCAGCTCAGGCCAGCGATCGACGATCGCGAGAGCGCGGGCGTCGTCGCCGGCGAGCGCCGCCTCGATCAACGCGGCCAGCACGTCCCGCTCGCGCAGCGCCGAGACGTCAAGAGCGTCGCCCAGCTGCGCCCAACTGGCGAAGCCCGCCTCCAAAGCGACGACGTCCTGCGCCTCGGCAGGTTCAACGCCCCGCTGCGCCAGCGCGGTCGCCGAGGGCGCGAGCGCGGGTTTGGCGCGCAACACCCGCACCGCGGCGCTTAGGCTGCCCTGCTGGACAGCCTTCTCCAGATCCGCGGCGCGCTTGGCCAGCCGCGCGAGGTCGAGCCTGTCGGAAGCCGCTGAGCGCAACGCCAACCGCCGCTTTAGAACGCCACGCGCAACGAGTCGAACCGCTACGCGCCGAGCGGTTGGCGCAACAGCTCCAACAGCTCGTCCGCGTTTAGGCGTCCGGCGGCGTCGGCGCCTTCGAGCAGCTGGTCGGCGAGGTGGCGCTTGTGGTGGTGCAGGTCCACGATCTGCTCCTCGATGGTGCCTTCGGTGACCAGCCGGTAGATGGTCACGGGCCGGGTTTGGCCGATGCGGTGGGCGCGGTCCGAGGCTTGGTCCTCCACCGCCGGGTTCCACCACGGGTCCATGTGGATCACGTAGTCGGCGGCGGTGAGGTTCAAGCCGACGCCGCCCGCCTTGAGGGAAATCAGGAACACGTCGCCTGCGCCGGCTTGGAAGGCGGCGATGCGCTCGGTGCGCGCTTTCGCCGGCGTGGCGCCGTCCAGGTACTGGTAGGCGACGCCCTCGCGCTTGAGGTATTCCTCCACCAGCTTCAGATGCATCACGAATTGCGAGAACACCAGCACCTTGTGCCGGTTCGCCAACAGCTCCGCCAGCGTGGTGGCGAAGGTGGCGAGTTTCGCGCTCTCGACTTCGAGCGCGCCGCCCACGCCCGCGGGCAGCCCGGTCGGCGCGCCGGGCCGGTCGAGCACCAGCTTCGGGTTGCAGCAGGCGAGGCGCAGCCGCGTAAGGTGCGCCAACACCTGCACGCGGCGGGCGCCTTCGCCCATGTCCGGGTCCTCCTCGCGGGCGGCTTCCAACTCCTCCACCGCCCGCTGCCGCAGCGCCTCGTACAACGTCGCCTCGGCGGCGGACATCTCCACATGCAGCGTGATCTCGGTGCGCTCCGGCAAGTCGTCGAGCACGTCCGCTTTCAACCGCCGCAATACGAACGGCGCGATGAGACGGCGCAACCGGCTTTGCGCGACGGCGTCGCCGTCCCGTTCGATGGGCACTTGGAAGTGGCCGCGGAACTGTTGCAGCGAGCCGAGCAGCCCCGGGTTGGCGAAGCCGAACAGCGAGTGCAGGTCCACGAGGTTGTTCTGAATCGGCGTGCCGGTGGTGATCACCCGAAAGTCCGCTTGCAGACGGCGCACGGCGCGGGTGCGTTTGGCGGCGGGGTTCTTGACGGCCTGGGCTTCGTCAAGCACGGCGCTGCGCCACGGCACCTCGGCCAAGGCGTCGATGTCATTCTGCGCCACGCCATAGGTGGTCACGTAGAGGTCGAACGGCGCCGGATTGGCGAGCAGCCCCGCCCGTGCGGACGCGACGCCGATGTAGAGCTTCACGTTCAAGGTGGGCGCGAAGCGGCGCGCCTCGTCCACCCAGTTCGCCACCACCGATGTGGGCGCGACCACCAGCGCCGGGCCTTGCGGGGCGCGGTCCAGCAGCGCCGCCAAAGTCTGCACCGTCTTGCCGAGGCCCATGTCGTCCGCCAAGCAGGCGCCCGCGCCCCAGTGCGCCAAGCGCGCCAGCCAGCGGTAGCCTTCCACTTGGTAGGGGCGCAGTTCCGCTTGCAGCGTGCTCGGCACGGACGGCTCGAACGCCTGCGCCTCGGCGAGTTTGGCGCGCAAGTCGAGCCAGCCTTGGTCCGCATCCACCTCCGCGTCTTCCAAGAGGTCTTCCAGCGCCAGCGCGGCCAGCGGATTGAGGCGCAGCGCGTCTTTCGCGCCGGGGGCGGAGAGGCTGGCCAAGTCGTCGAGCTGCCGCCGGAAGGTGTTGGTGAGGGCCACGAACTGGCCGTCCTCCAATTCCAGAAAGCGCGATCCGGGGCGCGCTTCGAGCAGGCGGAACAGGCGTTTCAAGTCCACCACCCGGTCCTCGTCGACGGCGAGCTTGCCGGACGCCTGCATCCACTCGGCGGCGGATTTCACCGTGAGCGCGAGCGAGCGCGTGGTCGCCTGCGCGACGATGCGGAACGGTTCGCCCTTTGGCCACTTGCAGCGGGCGTCCACCGTTTGCAGCCGCTCCAACAATTCGAGGCACTGCTCCGGCGCGGACAGCACCAGCGGATTCAGCTCGGTCGGCAAGGAGGCGAGTTGTGGACATTCGCGCGCTAGGCGTTCCGCGCCTTCGCGTTCGGCGGCGAGGTTGCGTTGCGCCTGCACGCTTTGGCCATCGCGGTTGGCGAACACGGTCACGCCGCCGGCGCCGGGCGGGAAGCAAAAGCCGGAATCCGCTATCGGCTCGACGAGAATCGCCACCGTGAGGCCGGCGTCCAAGGGTTCCAGCCGCACCCACGGCGCCGCGTCGGCGGCCACTTCCACAGCGGTCGCCGCGCCGCCGCTGTCGCTCTGCACGCGGATGTCCGCGACGAGCGCGCTGACCGCGTCCAGCAGCCGCGATTTCGCGCCGGCGGGCAGAAGCAGGCCATCGGCCGGAATGGCGGCGAACACCCGTTTGTGCTCCGGCGTGAAGCGCGTCACTTCGCACCGCCCGCTAGTGGGAAGCGCCGCCCGATACTCGTGATCGTGTTCGCCGGCGTGTGGTTCCACGCGCACCTTCACGCCGCCGTCGTCCTGCTCGTCGATGGACAGCTCGGGTTCGCGGCGCACCACGTCCAGCGGGTCGCCGTCGCCGTTGAAAACATGCGGATGCCCGGCGAGCGCGAACAGGCTCGGCGGGCCGGCGTAGAGATCCTGTCCGCCGCCCCAATACTGGCGCGCGGACAGCGCCGCGATGGCGTCGCGGTCTTGCTGGAGCAGGAAGGCCATGCTGGACGACTCGGTGGCCAAGCGCTTGAAGGCGACGCGCCGGCCTTTGCTCCAATCGCCGTTCTTCAACTGGCGCTGTTCGCGGACGTTCAGCGACACGGTCTGGTAGCCCATCTGCAAATCCCAGGCGAGACGTCGCTTCGCCTCGGCTTTGGGCTTGCCGCTGGCGGTCTTTCTCTTGGCGTCGTGGGCGAGCTGTTCCAACGCCTTCAGCGACGACTCCCACTCCGCCATTGGCGCGACCAGACCGGTCAGCGTGGTGGTGCCCAACTCCCGGTGCGCCGCCCCGGCTTCGTTGGCGGCAGTCTTGGATCTCTCGGCGGAGGCCTTGCGCGAACGGGCCGTTGCCTTGGAATATCCCTTGTCGCCGTGCCGCATGGCGTGGCGAAGCAGGACTTCGTCGCATTCGGCCACCACCCACTGGAAGCCGGCCGTTCGCGCGCGTGGGCGCAAGCGCGCCACCAGATCCCGGCGGCGCTCCGGGTTGGGGTGGAAATCGTCGATCCAACAACTCAGGAAGCCGTCGAACAGGGCCTCAAGTTGCGGCTTCGACGGCGGCCGCGCGAAGACGCCGCGCTGGGCTTTGACGCGCATCGCGTTGGCCACCAATTCCAATTCGTCGACGAAGCGCGCGCTGTCCACCCGTTCCGCGGCGCGCAGCAACTGCTCCAACAGTTCGCGGGACGTCGGCGTGTCCGCGCGCACCAACGCCAGCAAGGACAGCGCGAACGCGTGGCAACGCACAAACACCAAGCGCTTTCGGGTGCCGGCTTTCTCGTGCGCCACGGCGGCTTGGATGTGGCGCGTGGCGGTTTCGTCGTCGCCCCGCAGCGTGGCGATGAACGCTTGGGTGGCGGCCAAGCCGGCGCGCGCCTCCTTGCTGTCGCGACTGCTCGGCGGCAGTGCGGCGAACACGCTCTCGGCGTCGTCGAAGCGGCCCTGCAGGATGCGCAGGAACGCGATGTCGGCGGCGTGCAGGGCGGGCGTCGGACTCTTCGCTTGGCAAAACGCGATCAACGGCTCCGGCTGCACCGCGGCGTTGATCGTGCGGTCGAGGCAACCGGTGAGCGCCGGCCCGACGTAGCCGACCGGCAGCGCCTCGATCAAGTCGGTGCGCAAGGGATCGGCCAGCATGCCCCAAGGCATCTCCTCGTACTCGTCGAAGATGTCGCCCAAGCCCTTGAAGTCCGCAGCGACGAGGCAGCAGCGGAACCGCATCTCGTCCTCGTCGTGGTCGTAGTAGTAGCGCCGCCGCTGTTGTCGCGTGCGCTCCAAGCCCTGCACGATGGCGTTCAGATTGCCTTCGCCGTGGGCAATGCCGGTAAACGACAAGGCGCAGCCATCGGACATGGTGCGGCCTTCCCCCGAATCCTCCGCGAGCAACCCGGCCTTGGCCAATTCGCCGCTGGCGCGGCGGGCTTGGTCGACGGTCACGAAGCGGCGGTCGACGCGCCGGTTGGCGATGCGGAGCAGCCGCTGGACGCGGTTGACCGTCAACGGCTTGGGCGCCGCGACGCCGTACGCCTGGGCGACCAGGCGCGCCACCGCGGAGAGCGCGTTGTAGCGGTCTAGGTGGGCGCTTGGCGCGGGGGAGGTGGGCACGGCGAGAGTGTGCCAACAGACGCGGCGCGAATCAAACGCGATGTGGTTGTTTCGTTCCTCCAGCCCCGGCCAGCCCCGGCGTCTTGTCAGTGCGCTTCCGGCAAGCGGAACGCGAAGTAGTCGGAGCCGGAGGGCGGCCCCTGCCGACCGCCGCCGGCGGAAATCGCCACGTACTGCACGCCGTCCACCATGTACACCGCCGGCGTGGAGTAGCCGGCCGCGGAGAGTTCGGTCTCCCAAAGCACGGTGCCGTCGCGCGTGTCGTAGGCGCGGAACTTTCGATCCGGCGTGGCGGCGATGAAGACGAGGCCGGACGCGGTGACCACCGGGCCGCCGTAGCTGATGGCGCCGAAGCCCAAGTCCGGATGCGACGGGAAGTTGCCGAAGGGCACCTTCCAGACGATTTCGCCGGTGGCCAGATCGATGGAGTTCAAGGTGCCCCACGGCGGCGTGTTGCCTGGCAAGCCTTCGTGGTCGCGCAAGTACACGTAGCCGCCGTGGGCGTAGGTGATCTCCGTGGTGGGTTCGTCCTTCACCGGCTCGTCGGCCAGCGTGTAACGGAGCACCGCGCCCCACTCCTCCCGGCGCATGTGGGAAAAGCCGGGCATCCGCCCGCGGCCCCCGCCCACAACCCGCAGCACCTCGCCCAAGGACATCCGTTGCGACAGGCCGACCAGGCTCGGCCCGGCGTCCGTGCCCTCCAGATCCAAGCCGTGGCAACTGCCGCAGTGCTTGGCGTAAACGCCGTAGTTGCTGAAGCCGGCCGGCACTTCGGTGAGGGTGAGCGTGCCGGCGGCGTCGTTGGCGTTCAGGATCAAACGCCGATCCGCGGGGTCGAACGCCGAACCGCCCCACTCCGCGCCGCCGTCGTACCACGGGTAAAAGACCACGGTGCCCACCCTGGGCGGCGCCCACGGGCGCAAGTCGTAGTCCGCGATCAGCGCTTCCACATGCGCCCGGGCCTCCGGCGTGCGGTCCGTGACCTCGAACGTCTGGCGGCTGAACGCCACGGTGGAGAGGGGTTGTTTGGGCGCCGGCACTTCGCCGGGCATCGTGCTCGGCAGCGTGTCCACCTCGACGATGGGATACATGGATTCGCCGGTCTCGCGGTCGAACACGTAGAGATGGCCGGACTTCGTGGTGAGGGCAACCGCGTCGACGACCTCCCCACCGCGCTCGAGTTGCACCAGCGTGGGCGGGGCGGGATTGTCGCGATCCCACAGGTCGTGCCGCACCACCTGGTAGTGCCACAGGCGTTCGCCGGTGCGGGCGTCCAAGGCGAGCAGGCAGTTGGCGAAGAGATTGTCGCCGAGGCGGCTCGCGCCCACGAAATCGGGCGTCGCCGAGCCGGTGGGAGCGAACAGGATGCCGCGCTCCTCGTCGAGCGCCATTCCGGTCCACACGTTGGCGCCGCCGGCATGGTCCAGCGCGCCTTCGGCCCACGTTTCCGAACCGGGGGCGCCGGGGGCGGGAATGGTGTCGAACTGCCAGACCAGCGCGCCGTCCTCGGCGCTGAAGGCGCGTATCGAGCCGGGGAAGGAGTCCGCCCACTCGGAGGTGGTAAAGCCCATGATGAGCTTGTCTTCGAAGACCACGCCCGGCACCGTGACGCCGAAACTGCCCGTGCGATCCACCGGCGGCGTGAGGTCCAGCCGACCGCCTTCGCCAAAGCCAGGCACCAGCTCCCCATCCGCGGCGCTGAGGGCGATGAGTTCGCGCCCCGCGGCGAAAAACACCCGCCGGTCCCTCTCGTCGCGTGGGTTCCGCCACCACATCAGGCCGCGTTGCGCCGCGCCCGGCAAATCGAGGTCCGCGCGCCAAAGCTCCTCGCCGGTGGCCGCGTTCAACGCGAAGGCCGCCAGCGTTGGCGACAGCCCGTAGAGCACGCCGTCCACCACCAACGGGCTGGCGTACATGCTGCCGGGCGGCCCGCCGGAGTCGTACACCCAAGCGCGTTCAAGACGGCCGACGTTGGCGCGGTTGATCTGCGTCAGCGGGGAATAGTGCGAACGCCCCGGGTCACCAAGATAGGAGCGCCAATCCACGTTGCGCGGCGGCGATTCCGGCCGCTCCGCGCGCAGCGTGGACGGTGTGCAAGCCGCCAACGGCAAACAGGCGGCAATCAAACAAGCGAGGCGCAAACCGCTCCCTGCAACGGCCAATCAGACCCATAGCTTAAGCCATGCGCCATGCTCAAAACGCCCAATGCGCTGACTTCATTCATAGGTCTTTGAGGCCAGGCTGCCGGTGGGCGGGCAGTGGCGTTTGGAGTATCACTTCCAGTACAAGGGGTGCCAACCAGCGTCACAACGAACGCAACATGGATGCTGTTTGTTCTCCTTGGACGGAGACGCCCGGCGTGATGTGATACTGTTTGCACACTCACTCAAGTGGCACGGGCCTGTAGCGGGCCTGTAAAGGCAGGACGCACGGTGGGAGAGATCGAGGCCGAACGCGAGGGAAACATGATCGACAAACCAGACAAGCACCCATCCATGCGCACAGAACAGTACGCTGCAATGCTTGATGATGCCCTGCGGCGGCCCGGTGTGCGCGAAGCGATGGCAGTTTACGACGCTTGCAAACAGGCTCTGGACGGCCTTGATGCTTACCGTGCGGCTACGACGACTGCTCCTAGGATCATCACGACTGACCATGCGAACGTAGGCCCTTAACGCCGAACTGTCCAATGCCAATCTGGAGTGAAATTCTCGCGGAGCTCAATAAGACCGCCGGTGGTAACGACGGCATCCCCAACTTTGACGCGGTTCGACGAAAGTACCTAGTCGACCTCCATGATCACACTGGCAGGGATGTCGTCCTCTATGCGTCTGCATGGCTACAGAAGGAAGATGTGGCTCCGGGTGCGGTCTCCATTAACGATGAGGACATCCATGCCCTGATGGAGGTGACGTCTGGGCTGCGCGGCCCCGCCCTCGACTTGATTCTCCACAGTCCGGGCGGGTCGGTCGAGGCAACGGAGTCCGTCGTGGCCTATCTTCGCTCTCGATTCGACCACATCCGTGTCATCGTCCCGCACTTGGCCATGTCCGCCGCGACGATGATCGCGTGTGCAGCTAATGAGATCGTAATGGGCAAGCACTCGTTTCTAGGACCCACGGATCCGCAACTTCTGCTCCTGACGGAACTCGGCGTTCGCTCCGTTCCGGCACAGGCCGTGTTGGATCAATTCGACCGGGCACGGCGCGAGAGCAGTGACCCGGCCAAGCTCGCAGCATGGATACCCATGCTCCGGCAGTTCGGCCCCGATCTGATCGAGCAGGCCGAGGCCGCAATAGAGCTTTCGAGGATGTTGGTTAAGACTTGGCTAGAGACATTCATGTTTGCGGGAGCCAACGACTCCCAGCAGAGGGCGGAGACGGTCTCCAACTGGCTGGCGAATCATCAGAGCTTCAAGAGCCACAGTCGCCACTTGCCGCGGGAAAAACTGATCGAAAAAAGCATGGCAGTCGGTCTCTTGGAGAGTGACCAAGCACTCCAAGACAAGAGCCTCTCGACGTTCCATGCGACGATGCACACGATGGCTCACACAGGGGCTGTTAAGGTCGTGGAGAACCATATGGGGCAAGCCTTCATCAAAAGTGCAAGCCCTCTCGTGCCCATGAACGCACCTTTGCATCCGTTAAGGAAGGTCTGATCTGGTGACGGCTGGCCGCAAGGTCGGTCGGCCGCCGGCTACCTACCTAGCCCAGTGCTGGGCTAACAGGTGCGTTTGTCGAGCCAAGGCGGTGGCGATTGCCTTGCGAACAGCCGGTGGCGGTATGATGACGGCACTATGCCACCCGCGCCAAGCGCAAACCCGTTGGGGGTGTACGACATATTTGTTCGCGCACGGCGGCTCAGGCGGCAACGGCCATCGGCGGCGGTCTCGCGCGCGCCTCGAAGAAGTCGTCGTAGCGGCCGTCCAGCCACCAGCAGCGCAGCGCCAGGATGGGGTTCGCGCCGCCGTCGACGCTCCAGCGCATGCCGCCGCGCCGGAGGCGTCCGGCCACCGTGCCGCAGGAGCTTTCCACTTCGCCCGAACCCACCGGCAGTCCGGCGGCGCGGAACGCCGGATAGCGCATGCGGGCGCGGTTGGCCTCGACGTACCCGGCGCAGCGCCGCGCCTCGTCGTTGCCGTCGTGCTTCCGCAGCGCCGCCAGCACATCGTCCAAGCGGCCCTCGGACAGCGCCGCGCACGCTTTCCCCGCCCACGCCTCGCACAGCGCCGTGCCGGCTCCGTAGACCGACCGGGCCACCTCCCACAGATGCTCCCGCGCGTGCCAGACGTCCACGATCTCCACCGCGTCCGGGAACAACTCCGACGCCACGTTCCAGATCCACTTCGCGCCGTCGCCCAGCACCACCTTGACCCGCGCCGCCGCGAACCCCGCGCGCCGCGCCTCCCGCCACAGCCGCGCCGCGAACGCCGACGGCTCCAAGTCCGTGTCCCGCGACGCCGCGCTGTCGATCGCCGCCGAACGCCGCGGCGGACCCGCCGCCTCCGCGCCGCCCGCCCGGAACACCACGACCTTCGCCTCCCGCGTGCGCGCCTTGCCGCCATCCTTCCCCTGGCTTTCCGACAACTCCCCGGGACGCACCGGAACGCCCGCGCCGTCGATCCCGCAGCACATCGTCTCCGCGGTCGGCGCCGCCAGCCCGTCCTCCGACTCGTCCTCCGACGCCATCGCCGAACCCAGACGCTTCGCCACCCGCTCCATCCACTTCGCGTTCAGGCCGAACCCCAGCAGCCGGCTCGCCAGCGTCGCCGCCCGCTCGAAGCTCGTCTCCGCCGCCAGCGGCGCCGCCGCCCACAGCAGGCCGGGCGTCGCCCGCGTCCCGGACCGTCCCTCCACCCCCAGCTCGGCGTCCAGCGGACAGCGGCCGCCCTTCGCGCAGCCGCACGTCCAGTACCCGCGAACAACCCGCAGCCGACCCAGCAGCCACAGCATCGTCAGCGGCCGCAACCGCCGAACCATCGGCTTCCCGCATTCGCCGCACCGCAACCGCTCCCGCTCCGCGTCCAGCTCCGTCGGCAGCGCCGACACGCCCGACGACGCCCCGGCCCGCAGCGCCCACCGCGTTCCCCTCTCGAACTCCATGAAGTTCCCGCGCGACGACAGCGCCGCGCGCGCCTCCGGCGACATCATCGCCCTCTCCACCGCCTCCCGAAGAAAGTCGAACGCCCCATTGCCAGCGCCCCCGCCACAAGCCACAATCCCTTCCGTCACCGCGATTCCCTTCGCTCGGTTTCGATGACCACAGCGTATCCCGGGTTTCGCGGTGACCCTCAACCCCGAACAAATATGTCGTACACCCACCCGTTGGGATCCGCTGTCGCCGCGCAGGAGCCCTACACGAAGGCCCAGCTAGCGGCGCTGCTCGTCGATGTCGAATCCGATCTCGTCGAGCGCAAGGAGACGTTCGACGGCGAAGCGCCGAACACCGTGCGACAAGCGATTTGCGCGTTCGCCAACGACCTGCCGAACCACCGTCGCGCCGGCGTGATCTTCGTCGGCGTCCGCGACGACGGCACGCCCACCGGCTTGGAGGTAAACGACGCCCTGCTGCTCAAGCTCGCGCACTGCAAGACGGACGGCAACATCCTGCCCTTGCCGACCATGACCGTCCACAAGCACACCTTCGGCGGCAGCGATGTGGCGGTGGTCACGGTGGCGCCTGCCGATTCGCCCCCGGTGCGCTGCCGAGGCCGCATTTGGACCCGCGTCGGCCCGCGCCGCGCCATCGCCAGCGCGCAGGACGAACGCATCCTGGGCGAGAAGAGACGCCACGGCGACACGCCGTTCGACGTCCATCCCATCCGCGCCGCCACGTTGGACGACCTGGATCTGCGGCGGTTCGAGTTTCTCTACCTGCCGGAGGCGTTCAGCGCGGAAGTGCTGGCCAGGAACGACCGCACGGTGCAGGAGCGCCTCGCCGCCACCAAGATGATCTTGAGCGCCGACGAACCCACGCCCACGGTACTCGGCATGTTGGTGCTGGGCAAAGCGCCAACCAACTTCCTGCCCGGTGCCTACGTGCAGTTCCTGCGCGTTGCCGGGGAAGAACGCGGCGACCCCATCCTCGACAGCGCCCGCATCGACGCCCCCTTGGGCGAGGCGATGGCCACCCTCGACACGATCCTGCGCGCCCACGTGCGCACCGCGGTGGCGGTGGGCGAGGCGCGAACCGAAGTGCGCCGCGCCACCTATCCGCTGCCGGCGCTGCAGGAGCTGGTGCGCAACGCCGTGATGCACCGCAGCTACGAGGGCGGCAACAGCCCGATACAGGTCTATTGGTTCGACAGGCACATCGAAATCATCAACCCGGGCGGCGCCTACGGCGACATCACGCCGGAGAACTTCGGCCAACCCGGCCTGCTGGCGTACCGCAATCCGAACGTCGCCGAAGCGATGCGCGTGACCGGCCTGGTGCAACGCTACGGCCTCGGCATCCCGCTGGCGCGCCGCGAACTGCGCGCCAACCAGCAACCGCCGCCGGCCTACCAGGTGGACAGCCATTGGGTGCGCTGCACCATATGCGTTAACTTGTTTGGGGAGGCAAAGTGCCCTAGGCTGGTGTGCGGACGCACAGCGACAAGGAGGTCGCGGAATGGACGAGGACTGGGAGGTGCTGTCGTCGCATCTGCCGTCGGACTGGCGGGAGCAGGCGGCGATCCACGGGGCGCTCAAGGGGTTGCGGAAGGACAAGTCGGCGGATGTTCTGCTGCGGATGCTGCTGATGCATCTGGGCTGCGGGCACTCGCTGCGGGAGACGGCGACGCGGGCGCGGCAGGCGGGAATCGCGGACATGTCGGACGTGGCGCTGTTCAAGCGGCTGAGGAAGTCGAAGGAGTGGCTGCGGGCGCTGTGCGTGGGGATGTACCGCGAGTGCGGCGTGGAGCTGGGCGCGTCCGGGGGCTTCCAGGTCCGCGCGTTCGACGGGTCGGTGGTGAAGGAGCCGGGGCGGACGGGTTCGCTGTGGCGGGTCCACTACAGCCTGCGGCTGCCGGCGCTGGCGTGCGACCACTTCGAGGTGACGAGGACGGAAGGCGGGGGATGCGGCGAGTCGCTGTCGCGGTTCCCGATCGAGCGGGGAGACCACGTGGTGGCGGATCGCGGCTACTCGACGTCCTCCGGGCTGACGCACGTGGACGCTGCTGGCGGGTACGCGACGGTGCGCGTCAACACGCAGGCGCTGCGGTTCCGCACGCCGGGCGGCAGGAGGCCGTTCGATCTGCTCGCGGCGGTGTCCGCTATCAAGCGCGTCGGGGCGGCCAGGTCGTGGCGGGCGCGGGCGGTCGGAGCCGACCGCGAGGGGGTGGTCGGGCGCGTGTGCGCGATGCGGAAGAGCGCCGAGGACGCCGAGCGGGCCAGGGAGAAGCTGCGCCGGCGGGCGTCGCGCAACGGCAACGAACTGCGCCCGGAGACGTTGGAGTTCGCCGGCTGCGTGATCGTGTTCACGACCTTCCCGGCGGACAGGTTCTCGGCGGCGGAGGTGCTGCGGTGGTACCGCGTGCGCTGGCAGGTGGAGTTGACGTTCAAGCGCTGCAAGTCGCTGGCGGGGCTGGGGCATCTGCCGAAGCGCGCCGACGACAGCGCCCGGGCGTGGCTCTACGGCAAGCTGCTCGTGGCCTTGCTGGCCGAGAAGCTGGCCCGCCGCGCCGATTCGCGCGCCGTTTCCCCCTGCGGCCGGGGAACGGTCGCGCAGCCCTTGGCGGGAGTTCAAGTTCGTGTTGAATCAAGTCTGCCGAGCCGTTGAACCAGCGATGTCGCTAGCCGAAATGCTGGATGAATGGCCAGACATTTCGGCCTCTCTGACCGAACCGCCACGCCGTAGAAAGCCGCAAATGTCGCAATACTTTGATTTTTAATGAAAAAACAAGTTAACGCATATGGTGCGCTGCACCGTGCAGGCCAGGGCGGACTGGCCTGGGTTTCGCCAAGCGGGCGGGTAGTTCTCGTGGCCCAAGGCCGTTGACAAGCTGAATGTACCGGGGCATTGTGCATTCCTGTTCGTTGAAGGTTGAAGAAGAGGTGAGCCGTGGGCAAGTCAAAAGGTCCAAGCGAAGGGAAGCCAACGACGGAGTCGCGGCTCAACGTGCGCGTCGCAAAGGGACGGGATGTGCGCGTAGAAGGGGCGGGTCTAAACGTCTCCGCCACACGGCCGGAGCCGAGACCGCCTCGGTCAGAACCACCGCGGAAGCCGTCCGCACCCAGTCGTCCGGGTCAGAGTGGCAAGGAGACACGCGACTAGTGGTTCGATTCCAAAATACCATTCTATGACTTCACGCCGCAGCCAAGTCGTCCATCCGGTAGCTCCACTTGAACACCACGGGGTCGGCGTTGAGCCAGTCCAAGTGTTGCAGGATGCGTTCCTTGAGTTCGTCCACGGAGTCCACGCGGATGCCGCGCAACAGCGTCCGCGCCAGCTTGCCGAAGAACGACTCCACCAGATTCAGCCACGAGCCGCGCTTCGGCGTGAACACGAACTCGAAGCGGTTCGGCACGCTCGCCAGATAGGCGCGGGTCTCCTTCGAGACGTGCGCGGAGTGGTTGTCCAGGATCACCCGGACCAGCGCCCGCTTCGGGTAGGCGCGGTCGAGCTGGCGCAGGAAGTCGACGAACTCGCGGCTGCGGTGGCGGTCCACCACCGCGCCGTGGACGTGCCCGGTCAGCAGGTCGAGGCCGGCCATCAGCGTCGCCGTGCCGTGGCGGACGTACTCGTGGTCGCGTCCCACCGCCGCGCGCTTCCCCGCTTGCGGCGGCCGGTCCGGCGTCGTCGTCCCCAGCGCCTGGATGCCCGGCTTCTCGTCGTAGGAGACGTAGGCGCGCAGCGGCCCGCCCGCCTTCCCGCCCTCCCGCAGCAGTTTCACCTCCCGGTAGACATGCAGCACCTGCGCCATCTTCTTGTCGAACTCGGGGTCGCGCCGCTCCAGGAAGTACTCCACCTTGTGCGGGCGCAGCGCCTGCGCCGCAACGACAGGCTCGGATGCCCCTCCTCGCGGCAGTGCATCCGCGCGTGCTCCGCCAGCAGCGCCATCGTCCACAACTCCTGCGCGTGGCCCAGCTCCTTCGGCTTGCGGCACGCCAGCGACACCAGCCACGCCCGCGCCTCCTCCGTGATCTCCCGCTTCCGGCCCCGTCCCGGCAGGTCTTCCAGCGCCGCCACCGCGCCGACCGACAGCGCCTTGTCCACGCACCGCTCCACCTTCGGTCGGTTCGTGTTCAAACGCCGCATGATCCGCGCCCGCTCCACCCGACCGTGCGGCTCCGTCCGCGAACGCGACACCGCCGACAACTCCAGCCTCTCGTCGTCCGCCAACTCCAACGCCGCACGCTTCTTCGCAACCATTGCCGTCCCCTCCTTGGGCTTTGCACAAATGCCACCGCCATCATGCCATTAAACAGCCAACAGAAATGGTGTTTTGGAATCGAACCACTAGTTCCAGTTCGGCTTGGCCCTTGGCTTCGCTCTCCATCGCTTGGGCAAAGGCACCGCCCTCCACCACTGGCCGCCAATTGGCGTTCAGCTTGGAAAGTGCGGACAGCTCTGCGGTGGGCGTCTCTTGCGCGACGGAACGGGCAAGCACGGGGGTGCAGAGCGCTTGCGCGACCAGCCGCAGGGCTTCCTGATTCGGCTGAGCCGCCTGCAGGAAGTCCCGCAACTCGGTTGGCCGGTTGTCGATCAACCACAGCACCCGATGTATGACGTCGATCAGCGCTGCCGGCGCTTCGCTGTCAGTGCCAAGATGTTCGGCCTGCCCACGCTCTTGGTAATTCCTTACGCGGAACTTGCTACCTTGCTTCTCGACCAGCGCCGGGCTCGGCCCCGAAAGTCCATGGGGGCCATCCATCTCCACACCCTGCGGATAGCTGAAGACATACACGTCGCCGGCCTCAACGCTGGACTCCCGGTAGGTGAATCGCCAAAGGATGTAGAAGCACGTTACTCGGTCCACTGTGCCGACCGCGCTGCCGCGCATCCCGAAAATCTCGTCCAGCATGACGTCGAGCACCACCCCTTCCACTTCGCGCAAGTAGCGCTCGGCAGGAACCGGCTCGCCATTGGCATACTCCACCTTGGCGAAGCGGGTGTAGGCGGCCAAGCCGGCACCCACCGCAGCCATCAGCAGGTCCGCGCCGCCGCAACCTTGGCCACCAGCCCACAACGTTGTCACTCGCTCGCGGGCGATGCGCTGCAGTTCCGGTTCCACTTGCGTCTCGTATTGGCCAACAGTCGCGGTGTCTTCGCGTCTGCGTGAGACGAAAAAGATACTGGAAGACAACGCCGCCGCGTCCAAGGTGTTGAGCTTAGGCGTCTCGCTCCTATAAATGCTACGATAGAGGTCTTCGGCAAGGAGGCTCGATGGTCATGGAAGACGCCGTCACGCAGTCGATACGTGGGAAGTTTCTGGTTCTGGAACGGGTTCTGGACGAGCGGGCGAAGCGGCTGTGGGCGGCGGCGGAGGCGCGGTCGCTGGGCCGGGGCGGCGTCACGGGGGTGGCGGAGGCGACGGGGATGTCGCGGAGCCGGATCCACGCGGGGCTGCGGGAGATCGATTCGGCGGGACCGGGGGGCGTTTCGTCGTCGGGGCGGCAGCGGGCGCCGGGCGCGGGCCGGAAGCGCGTCGAGGAGAAGGACGCGGGGCTGGTGGAGGCGCTGCGGCGGCTGGTCGACCCGGCGACGCGCGGGGATCCGACGGGGCCGCTGCTGTGGACGACGCTGAGCGCGGCGCGGCTGTCGGAGGCTCTGGGGAAGGAGGGCCACCCGGCGAGCGAGCGGACGGTGAACCGCCTGCTGCACGACCTGGGCTACAGCCTGCAGTCGAACCGCAAGACGGTGGAGGGCCGGCAGCACCCGGACCGCGACGCGCAGTTCCGGCACGTCAACCGCAAGGCGAAGACGTTCCAGGGCCGCGGCGAGCCGGTGGTGTCGGTGGACACGAAGAAGAAGGAGCTGGTGGGCAATTTCCGCAACGGCGGCAGGGAATGGCATCCGAAGGGGGAGCCGGAGAAGGTGCTGGTCCACGACTTCAAGGACAAGGAGCTGGGCAAGGCAATTCCGTACGGAGTCTACGACCTGGCGGCGAACAACGGCTGGGTGAGCGTGGGCGTGGACCACGACACGGCGTCCTTCGCGGCGGAGTCGGTGCGGCGCTGGTGGGAGCGGATGGGACGCCACGCGTACCCGGACGCGAAGCGCCTGCTGGCGACGGCGGACGCGGGCGGCTCGAACGGGCCGCGCAACCGGCTGTGGAAGCTGGAGCTGCAGCGCGTCGCGGACGCCACGGGGCTGGAGGTGTCGGTGTGCCACTTCCCGCCGGGCACCAGCAAGTGGAACAAGATCGAGCACCGGATGTTCTGCTGGATCACGGAGAACTGGCGCGGGCGCCCGCTGGTCAGCCGCGAGGCGGTGGTGGAGCTGATCGCCAACACGACGACGCGCGGTGGGCTGTCGATCCGGGCGGAACTGGACGAGAACGAGTACCCGACCGGCGTGAAGGTGAGCGACGAGGAACTGGCCGGCGTGCGCATCAGGCGCTCCGCGTTTCACGGCGATTGGAACTACATGGTTTCGCCAAATAAGAAAACGCTCAATTGAAGTGTTTATTTATGCGAAACACTTTAGTACTGGACTCTGTTTGTACCGGCCAGGCTTCCGTTACGGTCATTCCGGCATCCACCAAGGCGCGAATCAGCGTCGTCCAACCTTCCGTAGTGCGATGCGCGTACACGCACACCAAAGGAGCGCCGGGCTTCAAGACGCGCCTCGCCTCGGCGAAGGCGCGTCGCATCGTGTCTTGGTAGTGCAGGTTCGCCCGTTCGACATCGCCGTCGTGTTCGCTTGGCTGGGCTACTGCTTCGCGCCGCTTGGGCGGCGTGGGGAGCGTGAAGTGTTCTGGATGCAGGTCGCCAAGAATGCGCCGCAGCCAGACGTAGAAGAACGCCGAGAGGTCGGCGTAGTAGATGCTGCTGTAATAGGGCGGGTCGGTGACGATGGCGTCAAAGGTGGCGTCTTCGTAGGGCAGGCGGCCCGCATCACCTCGCGTGACGGTTGCCGTCTGGCGAACTTTGGCCAGTTCGCGCATGCAAAAGAGTTCTCTGTCGAGCGCGAACGGAAGGCAGCCTTGCGTCTTGGCCAAGCAGTTGATCTCCGAAAAGTCGTAGACCATTTTGATGGCTTGTCGGTCGCCTATTGCCGCCATCGTCCGCTGTACCGCGCTCTCCCAGCGTGTGAACTTGTTGAATGCCACGACCAAGCGGCTGAAGGCCATGGCCAGATAGGTGGCAAGTGCCTTGGCCTTTTCCTCGTCCATGCCCGCGGCAAGCATCTCGGCATGGGCGGCGCGGATGTGCTTGATGAGTGTGAAAAGCACCAGCAGTTGGCGAGGGGTGTAGAGCTCACGCCAGAGCTCGATGCCCCAGCCTCGACCGGCGACCGTCGTGGAGTCCTCGGTGTTCATCCGCTCGTCAAGGCTCGCCAAGCCGGATGCCTTGAGCAACCGCGCTAACCGTCTAGTGCAGGTCTCACGGTCTGGGATTGCGGAAACCGTTGGGTCGAGGTAGAGCTTGGACCGCTTCCCATTGACAACCAAAGCCGCCAGAGACTCACCCAAGCGCCCGTTGACCGCCACTTCCTTCGCGTAAGCCGTCGGTGCCGGCGTCCCGCACGCCACGCAAACCGCCTGCCCCGCGCCGGTTTGTCCGGCTTGCGCGGAAACGTCCTTGACGGACTTGCCCGAAACGATCCGCCAGCGCAGCTTGTCGCCGTCTTCCACGCTCGGAATCGAAGCCACCGCGCCGTTTTTCTTGCGCAACCACGCCTGCCGCACCAAGGGAACGGCGGCTGGGCAACCCGGACGCGCGCACGGCACTGTTCGGGCCCAAATGTAGGCTGCGGGCTGCACCGTTTCGCCATCTGTCTTGGCAGCAGTGCCGAAGAGCCGGGACTGGTTCGACACGTCTCCCGACTCAGGGATCCGCACTGGCGGGTACAGGTCGCCAACCTCGGCCTCCATGCGTTTGAGGAGCAAGCCGCTCCATTCCTTGAAATCCGCGGCCAGCGCGTTGTCGTACTTCTGCGGGTAGACCAACGTACACAGCTCAATCAGGTGCGCCACCGGGTTGTAGTCGAGCGCGTGGCTGTCGCAGCCCAGCCGCGCAGCTTCCAGCGGAATGGCACCGCCCCCGGCGAACATGTCCAGCACCTTTGGGCGTTCCCCGCCGTTGTGCTCTCGAATGTGCCGCTGCGCTTCGTCGACATCCACGCCATGCGGCTTGTAGGCAGCTAGTCGGGCAACGAAATCGCCGGCTTCGGCGCGTTCCTGCTCCGTATCCGGCGCCCCAACGAGCGCGGCATAGATGGCCGCGCGGCACGCCGTGATCGGACGCCTCGCCGGCCAGTAGTGGACCAGCTCCACATAGCGCCGGGGGTGCAGTTTCTCCTTCGACGCGATGGCGTTGATCGCGTTGAGGGGGAGGTAGTCCTCAATCAGCCTGCGGTCGTCACCCTCCACGGCGCTGGGCTCGGCGATTCACGACGAGGCGGTGTCCCGGGTGGGTTTCGCGTCGTCTTCCACGGTGTACCACGGGTCGCGGCTACGGCGCATCAAACGCGCGATCTTCGACCGCACACCGTCTTCGATTTGCTCGCGGTAGATCTGACGAACGAGAATCCGGCTCTCCGACTGCCCTTTCTTGATGACCTCCCGCAGCGATTCAGGTTGGCTGGAGTCATCCGCTACATGCCCCCACTGCGTATTGCTCATGATGCTGCCTCCTCTGGCGCTTTCATCCTAGTCTTTCGTGTCGGCTTTGTCGGCTCTACAAGAGCGATCAGCGATTCCGCTTGTTCGGTCCCTTCGGCCGCCTGCAGCACGGCTAGCGAAGCGGAACGTATCGCGGCGCGTTCCGCATCTTCAAAGAGCTTCACCGTAAAGCCCAATTCATCGAGTTCGTGATAGTCAATGATGTAGTCGTGCGACGGATACCCATGCACGAGTTTCTCGACAACCCGAGAGCGCTTTTCATCGTCCCAAGTGGAAAACCTGCGCAGCAGCCTGTCGCCGTACTCCGAGCCAACCGCGAGTGCCCGACTGTATTCGCCCAGCTTCTCTGGGTTGAGCTTCGAAAACAGTGAGCCCGTTGTTCCGACTGAGAACCTGGTCGCGTGGCGGATGCACTCGTCCACGTTCAGGCCAGAGCGAGCCACGAGCATCATCACGCATCGATCGAGTGCCTGCAAAGAGTGCGCCTGAAGTTGCTCCAAGGTCTTGAAGGGATTCAGCGCTGACACAAAATCCCCTTTGCCGCCCTTCTTCTCCTCGTACACTTGGGTGTCCAAGGGGCCTAGCTCCGCCAGCTTGTCTAGGAAATCTCGTCGGCCCCCAAACAAAGCAATGTGGCTGCGCTCTTCGCGTAGAACAGAACGCATGCGAACAACCGCTGCGCATGCAGTCGGATCAGCTCCACCATTTGGTATGCAGTGTTTATGTCTCCGCCGCCCGAGTGGATCACCAAGTCGACTTCCTCGAACTCCCGGTCGCCAAGTTCGGACTGGAGAGCCAGCAAGTGCTGGAGGGCCAGCGACTCTCGCAGGAAGAGAAACACCGCAGGCCTGCCCCGCAGAGTAGCAAACGCTTGAAGCACCGCGATGGGCTTGCCCTCGTTGCTTGGTCGTTTGCCTTCAGTCCCGCTCATCACCCGCCGCTCCCATAGCTGCGTTCTCCACCGCCTCCGCTGGGAAGTCGTAGTGCCGGGCGGCCACCACCTCCCGCTTGGCGTGGTCGAGGCACTTGGCCGGGTTCCGCACCATCACCGGCGTCGGATCGGGGCCATCCAGCGGGTCCCAGACCACATACAGCCAGTAGGTGTCGCCGAGTTGCTGCGCCTTGTACCACTCGTTGGTCGTGAGGCGGATTGTACCCCCGCGCTGGCGGCCCTTCACTTCGATTCGCCGGACGCTCGCCACGGGGTCGCGGTAGCCCGTCTGGGCATCCGGCGGCGCAAGGCTGCGCTCGCACTCGCGGCCTTGGGCTTCCTCGTAGGCCACCACGACGTCCTCAGCGGCGAGTTCGATGCGTCGACGCAAGGCCGCGTCCACTCCGCCTGCCGCGTAATCGTCGGCGGGTGCGTCGCTCGGCGTCACCAAGCAGCTTGCAACGTGGACGACCGGGCCGTGGTGGGCGACCCGCAGCCTGTCCATGCCATCCAAGCGCTGTGCTTGGGTGCGCTGCAAATCCTCCAAGTCGCGTTCGGCGCGCTGGCGGGCCAAGGCGACGTCCGGTTTCGCCCGGCTCTCTGGCGCGAAGCGCCATCACCCGGTTCTGCGCGGCGCGAATGCGGGCTTGGAACGATTTCTCAAGGTAGTCCCGAGCGATGGTTGTGTAGCGCTCGCGCTCCTGCTGGGTCTTCCGGCGACGGTCCATCTGCAGGGTCGTCTTCACATGGTCGGCCGCGGCGGCGTGGTCCAACGATGGTAGCTGTTCCGGTGGATTCGGGTGTGCAGCGAGATCGATCAGCGCATCGGCTGGCACCGCGCTGTAGCGCTGGTCGTACGGCGCAGTCTCGTCCACCTCCTCGCGAACGGCGACCAGCTCCGCGTACAGCTTGACTGGTGCGCCAGCCGGCGTCTGACCGCGGATGCTCATCTCGAAGAAGTGCAGGTGGTACGGGGCGTCGCTTGCCGGGTCGACAAATACGGCGGCTTGGCCGCGGATGTCTTGGAGCGCCTGCTGCAGGGCCTCTTCCACCGTAGCGTAGAGCGCATGTCCGGGTCCAAGGAGCATGGCGTCCAAGTGGTTGTTCTGCTCCAAGTGTTCCTTGTAGAAGGTGAGCTTGCGGTAGGACTGCGCTGGTTTGCCGAGCTTCCGCACGGCGTTCAGCCGCTCGGATCGAAGGTCGGCGGCAACGCGCTCGATGCGCCACAGGCCGTCCGCACGGGCTTCGGGACGCAAGCCCACCTGCCGCGCCGCGGCGAGGAAGTGCGACTCGACGTAGCGCGGCATCAGGCGGCGTTCCTCGGCCTCGAGGTTGGCCTTGGCGAAGGCGGCGAAGTTCACATGCGCCTGCGCCAACGCGATCCCCGTCGCCTGCTCGTACCGTTCCAACATGCCGGGGTCCATTCGCTCGATGAGATCGAGCTGGTCGTCGAGCCCGCTTGGCTCGTAGGCCACGTCGCGCAGCATCTCCGGCAGGTTGACGTTGTTGAGCGAAAGCACTTCGCCGATCACGTCGAATACGCGGTCGCCCAAGGCCGCGCGCATGCGCTCCAGCTTGTCGAAGAGCCGTTCCAGAATGCGGCCTTCAATGACGGGATCGCCGTCCTCCGACGAGGTGGCCACGAAGTTGAACGCATGCACGTCGCGCAGCTGGCCGATGCGGTGGATGCGCCCGAGGCGCTGCTCCAGCCGCGTGGGGTTCCACGGCAGGTCGTAGTTGATGAGCAGATGGCAGAACTGCAGGTTGATCCCCTCGCCCGCGGCCTCGGTGGCAACGCAGATCTGGCTGCTCGTGCGGAATTCCTCTTGTGCCTGCTTGCGCTGGTGGGGGTTCATCCCGCCGTGTATTTCGCAAGTGGAGTAGCCCCAGCGATCCAGATGCTCGCGCAGGTGGGTCAGCGTGTCGCGATGCTCGGTGAACACCAGCAGCTTGCCGCGACCGTCCTGCAGCTCTTGGAACTCCGCCTGCTTCCGGCAATCGCGCAGCGCAACCAGCTTGGAGTCCCGGCCGCTCTGGCGCACCCGGCCGACACGATCGATGAGATCGGCCAACGCGGCGACCTCCGCCCGTAGGTGGTCCAGTTCGACAGCCGCCGTCGCGTCGTTCGCCAGGTCGTCTCGCGCCGCTTCGTCCAGGTCGTCTTCATCCTGTTCGGCATCCGCCAGCCGCCCTTGCAACTGCGCCAGCCGCCGCGCCCGCTCCGACGGCGCGAGCGCATCGAGTTCGTCCACCAGATCCTGCAGCTTCTTGCGGCGCCGAATGAGCGACTCGTGAATAGCGCGCGTGGAGCTGGCGAGGCGTCGTTGGAACACCGTGCGGGCCAATGCCACGCTGTTCCGCCGCCGGCCGGTCGTCTGCGGCAGGTATTCGTTGATGTACGCGCTGACGGCTTGGTAGATGGCGTATTCGGCGGCGCTGAGGTTGAAGCTGACGGTGCTGACTTGGCGGTTGGGAAACAAGCGCCGCCCGCTGGTGTCTTTCAGGTCTTCCTTCAAGCGCCGGAGCGCCCACGGGCAGCCCTCGCCCAAGCGCAGAATGTCGCGCCGGATGTCCTTGGCTTGCGTGCCGAGACGGTGCGGTTCCGGGAAGAGGTCGCGATCCAAGAGGCGGATGAAGTGGGCAAAGCGGTCGTCGTTGCCGTGATGCGGCGTTGCGGTGAGCATGAGCAGGTTGTCGCACTGGTCGGAGAGGCGCTCCGCGAGCTGGTAGCGCTTGGTGCGCTCCACTTCGTCGCGCCCTTTGGCTCGCTTGGTGTAGGCGCTGCACTTGTGGGCTTCGTCGATGATGACGAGGTCCCACCGTTGCTGCCACACCCGCTCCCTCACTGCGTCCTGCTTGGCGTAGTCGATGGATGCGATGACCTGCGGCTCGCGCTCCCAAGGGTTGAGAAGTTGTTGCTGGTCGTTGGCCGAGTGGACGATGTGGAAGGGCTCGCCAAAGAAACGCAGCAGCTCGTCCTGCCATTGAATGGTCAGCGGCGCCGGCACGAGGATGAGGCAACGGTCAATCGCTTGGCGGAGCTTGAGCTCCTTGATCAGCAGGCCGGCCATGATGGTCTTGCCGGCGCCGGGGTCGTCCGCGAGCAGGAACCGCAGCCGCGGCTGCGGCAGCATCTTGAGATAGACGGCTTCGATCTGGTGGGGCAACGTGCGGATGCCCGAGAGGCTGACGGCGAACTGGTGGTCGTAGGCGTAGGCAAGGCGGATGCGGGCTGACTCCACCAGCAACCGGAGCTTCTCGGCATCCGCGGGCGTCCGCGCCGCTGTCGCCTCCCCACGACTGTCTTGCTCTAGGCACGTCAAATCCTCCGGCGCAAGCACCGTTTCGTCGAGCTCGCCGTTCGCCAAGCGAACGCGCAGCTCCACGCCGTTCCCAAGGGGACGGGCATGCTCGACGGTCACCGGGCCAACGAAGTGCCCAGGCAGCTCGATGCGCCTGCCAACCAATTCTTGGGCCCCTGTGGGCACTCGTTCGTTCCTTTCGATTCGCGACAACCAATCGAACGCGAGCGATGCGCCGCGTGTTGCCGAGTGCCGATTGTAGAGGACTCGGCACCCGACCCTCGCCTTGTGGTATGAAGATGAAGTATGACGCGCACCCGCTCGACGCCGCCGCAAGGCCGGGTTCGGAAACGCAAGCGGCCGACGGCACAACGAGGCGAAACGCCGTTGGAGTTCACTCCCTACGCGCGCTCCTTCGACCGCTCGCTGGCCTCTGCCGCGCCGCGGATGGGGTTGCGGCCGATTCCCGCCGGCGAATGGCTGACCCGAAGCCGCGAGCACGCCGCCTACATGGAGGCGAAGCGGCGGCGCATGGCCGCGCGCCCGGATGTTGTGTTCCAAGCGCTGCCGGGGTCGGACGCCGCGCAAGCCGAGGTGCTGCGTCTTGTGTGCTCGCACCTCGGACTCGGACAACCCGCGAAAGGCGAGCACGCGCCCGCCGCGCCGCTCGACGCCGCGGCGCGGTTGGTGGAGGAAGATCTGTGCGTGATGCAGCCACAGGACGGCAACTACATCCTCACCGCGGCCAGCGTCGCCAGCCCCTCGTATTGGCGTTTGGCCGACAAGCTCGGCCAAGAGCTGCTCGACATCCACGATCCGGTCGCCGGTCTTCGCGGTCGCATCGGCGCGCGGATGCGGCATTTCTTTCGGGAGCTGGCGCCGGGGCGCGTCTACTTGCGCGGCAATTGGTTCGTCCACGCCACCGGCGAGCCGTTCGCCGAGCCGCTGCGCGCCGCGGAACAGCTCGCGCCGGGGGCGAGCCGCTCTCCGCGGCCGCCGCGCCCAGTGGACCGCTTGTTCCTGCGCTGCGAACGCCAAACCCTTCGGCGGCTGCCCGGCACGGGCGCCGTCTTGTTCACCATCCGCGTGTTCCTGAATCCGCTCGCCGACCTCGCCCCCCATCCAGGGCTCGCCGCGGACATCTTGGCTGCTTTCCAACAGCCGGGCGTGTTGGATTATCGAACGCGAGGCGTTGCGGACCGGCGCGAGGCGCTCTTGGCTTGGTTGCGGGAGGTGGCTGAAGGTCGCTGACCATAGGGCAACGGCAGCGAGCGGGCGTTCATTCCTCCGTCGCCACCGGCCAGCCGCCGAGGCGCCAGCCGCGCCACATGCCGCCCTCGCCCGCCTCGTGGTCTTGGCGAAAGAGTTTCGTGTCTTTGAACCACTCGAACTGGCCGAGCGCCCGATGTTCTTCGGCGGTTAGGGTCTCGCGGTCGTGCGTGAAGTCCGCGAACACCGCCCAGCGGATGCGGTCGCCCACATGCACGCCCGGCGAATGCACAGCGCGCCCGTGCCAGAAAATCACATCGCCCTTCCTCCCCGGCAGTTCCCAAGGGCGAATCTCGTCCACCACCTGGCGCAACGAGTCGCGGAACGCCGGCAGCGGCGACCAGTTGGCCGCGTACTTGTGGGCGTGGAACATCACCTTGTGGCTGCCCGGGTACACGGTGAAGCCGCCGTTGCGGGGCGGCACATCGCCCAAGTAGGCGCAGGCGTTCAGCTGTTGACACACTTGATCCGTGTGCGGCGCCAAGGGAGGCGCGGCGGTCGAGGCGCCGCCTTGGCGCCCCTTGGTGGGAAACAAGGCATAGACGCCACGCGTGCGTTCGCTGGCCTTGAGATCGCCGAGCAACGCGCGCGCCACGCGCCGCACGCCGGGGTTGTTCGGCACCAAGTCGAGCAGGAAGTCCGCACTGCCCAAGTAGTGCAGCTTCAGCGTGGCGCCGGAATGGACGATGCGTTGTCGGCCGGCGTGGGGCCCGGCTTTCGGCGCCGGCGGCGTTCGCGCCCAGCGCGGATTCGCCCAACTGGCGCGGTCGGCCCGCGCAAGCCTCCAGCCCGCGGCGCCGCGGGCCACGGGAACGCGGTCGTCAACGTGCCACCAAATGCGTTCCAGCGCGTGGTCCACGGCGTCATCGGCCAGCAACCCCTCCTTGACGAGAACGCCGTTGGCCACGAAAAACGCGGCTTCCGCTTCGGAGAGCGGCTGCCCCGGCGCCGCGAGGCCATCCGGCGTCTCGCACACGACGCTGGGCATCCCTTGCGGGGCTTGGTTCGCGGGCACGGGCGTTCGCTCGGAGGACGGCACAATTCCCCAACCTTACCAACCCCACCCAACAACGCGCCACGCGGCCTGTGCGGCATCAGGGCAATCGCATTTGGATTAGGTGGGGCGGCACGGAGAGCGGGGATGGTGCAGAATAGGCGTCTCGATCCAAGGAGGGAGAGACGGAATGCGGGAACTTCTGTTTGTTTTTCAAGAAGTTGAGGACCCTAGGCGAGGCAACGCCAAGCGCCACGACCTGCACGAGATGCTGGTGATCGCGCTGCTGTCGATGCTCACGGGCGGACGCACATGCGTCGAGATGGAGGACTACGGATGCGCCGCGGAGCGGTGGCTGCGGACGTTTCTGGCGCTGAGGAACGGGATTCCGAGCCACGACGCGTTCTCGCGGCTGTTCAGACTGTTGAACCCGGCGGGTCTTCAGACGGCGCTGCTGCGCCTGGCGCAGGACTGGGCGGACCGGCTCGGCGGCGTGATCGCGGTGGACGGCAAGGTGCTGCGGCGGTCGTTCGAGGACGCCTCGGAACGGTCGCCGACGCACCTTCTGCAAGCGTTCGCGGCGGAGTCGAAGCTGACGCTGGCGCAGATGGAGGTGGACGGCAAGTCGAACGAGATCCCGGCGCTGCCGAAGCTGCTGGAGCTGGTGGACGTGAGGGGGCGGACGGTGACGGCGGACGCGCTGCGCGCGCAGCGCGGGACGGCGGCGGCGATCGTGGCCAAGGGCGGCGACTACGCGCTGGCGCTGAAGGGCAACCAGGGGACGCTGCGCGCGGACGTGGAGGAGTACTTGGACAACCCGCCCGCGTCGGCGAAACTCCTGTCGCATCAACAGGTTGACAAGGGCCACGGGCGCGTCGAGAAGCGCACGGCGACGGTCTGCCACGACGTCGACTGGCTGCAAGAGCGCCACGACTGGCCCGGTCTTTCGGCCTTCGGCAAGGTCGTCGCCGAGCGGCATCTCGCCGACGGCTCGGAGAGCGTCGACAGCCGCTACTACCTGCTCAGCGCCAAGCCCTCGGCGGAGCGCTTCGGGCGCACCGTCCGCTCCCACTGGGCGATCGAGAACGGCCTGCACTGGGTGCTCGACGTGTCGATGGACGAAGACCAGGCGCGCAACCGCAAGGGCAACTCCGCCGCCTGTCTGGCGGTGGTCCGCCGGCTGGCCCTGAACATCGTGCGGATGCATCCCGACAAGCGGTCCATCCGCCGCAAGTTCACCCGCGCCCAGCGCGACGACAACTTCCTGCTCGACATGATCCGGCGCATCCGCAAGCGCGAGTAGGCGCGGGATTCCAAATGCGATTGCCCTGGTGCGGCATGCCCCGCGGTTGACGCCAAAACCCGCAAAGGCAATCATGGCGAATTGGCGCGGCATGGCATCTCGCCGACCGCAGCAAACAATTGGCGGACTATTGAAAACTGCTTTGATAACCGGCATCACCGGACAAGACGGCGCCTACCTCGCGGCATTCCTGCTCGACAAAGGCTACGAAGTGCATGGCATTCGCCGCCGAACGTCGCAGCGCAAAACCGCGCGTCACGACCAGCTACTTGGCGGCCGGGCCGATCGGCGCAACCGCGGCGCAAACACCGGCGTTCATTTGCACTTCGGCGATCTAACAGACGCCACCGGCCTTGCCCGCATCGTGCAGGAAACGAGCCCCGACGAAATCTACAACCTCGCCGGTCAAAGCCATGTGGGGGTGTCCTTCGACACCGCCGAATACACGGCAAACGTCAACGCTTTGGGCGCACTCCGGCTGCTCGAGGCCATCCGCGCCTGCGGATTGACCGGCAAGACCCGTTTCTACCAAGCATCCACATCCGAGATGTTCGGGGGAGGCCGAGACGCCAGGGACGAGACTTCGCCCTTCCGCCCGCAATCGCCCTACGCCGCGGCGAAGCTCCACGCCCACTGGAGCGCTGTCAATCACCGCGAGGCATACGGCCTGTTCGCCTGCAGCGGCATCCTGTTCAACCACGAGTCGCCGCTGCGGGACGAAACCTTCGTGAGCCGGAAGATCACGCGCGGCCTCGCCCGCGTGAAGTTCGGCTTGGCCGACTGCGTCCGCCTTGGCAACTTGGAAGCCCGTCGGGATTGGGGGCACGCGAAGGACTATGTGCGGGCGATGTGGTTGATGCTCGCGCAGCCCACGCCCAACGACTATGTGATCGCTTCCGGTCGCCAGCATTCCGTGCGCGGATTTGTCTCGTTGGCCGCGCAGCTTCTCGGCATGCGCCCGGAGTGGGAAGGCGAAGGCGCGACAGAAGCGTGCGTCGACGCCAATACAGGCAAAAAGGTCGTGCTGGTTGACCAGCGGTTGTTGCGGCCAATCGATGTGCCCACCCTCGTCGGCGACCCGAGGAAAGCGCGGGCGGAGCTCGGCTGGACGGCGCAATACGGGTTTGAGGAGATGGTGGCCGAAATGGTGACGGCCGACGAGCGCTTGGCGGCGCGCGAAAGCGCCACCGGCGATGCCTCGTCTTGGCTGCCTTCGTCCCATCCCTGACGAGCGCGCCAACGGCCAACGGGAAGCCAATGCGAATCGTTTGGATCGATCCGCTCAACTCCAACCCCCACTACCTGAACTTGATGGCCGTCGTGCTGCGGGACGCCGGGCACGAGGTGTGCGTCTGCTCGGTGGAACGGGAGCGGTTTCCAACGCCGCGGGGCGTCCATTGGGTACCCTTCGCCCGCCCCGCCCGGCCGATCTTCGCGTTCAAGAACCGGCCGCTCGCCACCGCCGGCGCGGTCGCCCGCTATCCGTTCCACTGGCGTCGGGCGATCCGCTTCGCGGGCGCCCAAGGCGCACGCGCGGTGGTTGTCTCCACCAACCTCATGTTGCGGCGCACGGACGCCTGGGCCATGCGCCGTCTGCAACGAAGTGGCTTGTCCACGTTGGCGGTGGTTCACAAGCCGTGGCAAACCCACCATGCGGACAAACGGGCGCAGGCGTCGCACAAGGCGTTCTATCGGCATGCGGATCGGGTGCTCGTCATGGACGACCACACGCGCGCCTTCTTGCGCGGCGTTTGCGACGTGGCGGAAGAGCGCCTTCGCCACCTGCCCTTCCCGCATTGCGGGCCCATCCTGTCCACAGTCCAAGCCAATCGGTTGTTGGCGGGGCGCTTGGCGGACTGGGCAACGGCGGCCGACGGTTCGCCGGTGCCGGTGATCGCGTTCCTGTCGCAAATGCGGGAAGAACACGGCTTTGCGGATCTGTTGACCGCCCTTTCAACCCTCAACGCCGAGTGGCGGCTCTTGGTCGTCTCCTCCAACGTGCCCGCCAAACAACGCGCCACCGTGCAACGCTGGCTGACCGAACACGGCTTGCGCAGCCGCTGCTGGTTGCACTGGGACCGCTACTCCAGCGCTAAGCTGAAGGCGTTTCTCAGCGTCGCAAGCCTAGTCGCAACTCCCTACAGATGGGCTGGCCGCAGCATCGTGATCAGCGTCGCGGCAGGCGCCGGTGTTCCGGTTGTGACCACGGACGTTGGCGGCCTCGCAACCGGCATACGCCCCGGCGTCAACGGCGAGCTGGCGGCGCCGGAACGCCCGGCCGAACTCGCCGAGGCCATCGCCAAAGTTCTGCGCGACTTGCCCCGCTACCGCCGCGGCGCCCGCGACCCGCACCCGGAATTCGCCCCGGAGCTGGCCGCTGAGGCTTTGACGTCGGCGTTGCGCGAAGTCGGCGGGTAGGCGCGACTTTCCGCGTCCGCCTCGCCCATCATCCCAAGCTGCGCTCGCTGCGTGCGTCCAGACCTTCCAAAAATTGCCGACCGCGGGCGACGTGATCGAACCACGCGTGATCCAATTTCAGCGCCGGCGATGTCCGAACCAGTGTTTTGGCGCTGTCGATGACGAACTCCAAATCCTCGTCCACGTCGAAGGCGTTGTGCAGGCGCACGGCGACATTGGGCATGCGCGCGCCGACGGAAAGGCCCCGGGCGCAGCGTTTCAGGGTGTCGGCACACTCCGCGACGCTGAGGTGGGGCTGGTCCGCCGGCCACATAGCCGCCAAGAACAGCGTCAGCAGCGTTCTAGACGCTTCGCCACATCGGTGCGCGGTGAGCAGTGCGTTGTCCGCGGTGATTAGGAGGTCGTGGTTCAAGCCCCATTGCTGCGCCAGCAGACCGTTCACCTCCTCGTGATCGATGCTGTTCATGTTGTTGGTGACGAGTAGCGTGGTTGCCGTGGCAACCGCTTCCGCGACGATTGCCGCGTCGTTGAGCTGAGCGATTTCGCCGGTGTCGGCTGCGCGGGGAAAGCACCGCAAAGTAAAACTGCGATGAATCGCCGCCGCCTTCTCCAGCTCGTCCGCCGCCAGCTGCCGCCGTTCGTAGAGCGATCCGCTCTCGCGCCACAAGCTCTTCCACGCCCCTTCGTAGATCTCGTCCAATTGCCTGCTTCTCGGCGTGCTGTGAGGGTTCGGGCGCAAGAGTTCCTCCGCCACCGTCGGCAGCACCACGACGCTGCGCGCCGACGACTCCATCCACAGCGCCATCAACCGCCGAGTCAACGAACTGCCCAGCAGGTTCGTGTCGAACGCCAAACCCGAGCGCACGGGGACTATTCCTCCTCGGTCCCGTCTTGCCGCGGCTTCGCCGTCGGCAAAAGCTCCGGCGGCGGATTCGCGCGGTATTGCGGATGCAGCGCCTTCCAGCGCCGCCATGTCGGCAACGGCGCCACCTCGTCGCTGCGCGGATCGGTTGCCGGATGATCCAACTCGTGAGGAGGAATGGTGTTGCGGAAAGTGACCGCGGCCAATCCATCGAGCTTCGGATCGTGCGGATACGGCATTCCAAGAACCTCTCCAATCGGGGTGACGCAGTTTACACAACGCGCCGGCGCGGCCCGACTTCACGCGGTTCGACCGCCGGATGTCCGGGCGACGGCAACCTTCGTTACCGCCGCCCGTTCATGGATCCGTCAAAGTTCTTCGGAGGTGCAACGCCTTCCAGCGCCGCCACTGGCCTTGATGGGCCGAGGGCGCAGCCTCCCTAGCCTCTTGAGAGGCGCGGATCTTCACGGATGAGTCAAAGTTGCGGCAGGCACGGAGTTTGCGGAGCAAACTCGAACGCGCCCCGCAGGGCGCGCCTAGAACGAGATCTCCGTGCCGATGAGGATGGTTCGGCCCGGCGCCGGCGCCATGTCCTTGATGATCGAGGAGTGGTGCCGTTGCTCGTCGTCGGTGAGGTTGCGGCCTTGCAGGAACGCGCGCACGCGGGCGTTGCCGAACTCGTACTCCGCGGCCAGGTGCAGGCGCAGATCCGCGTGGGCATCCGTGGGCAGTTCGAAGTCGGCGTTGTCGCTCTGCTCGAAGACGCGCAAATAGTCCAAGTCCGCACTGTAGCGGCCCCGTTCCACGCGCACCCCCACGCCAACGCGGGCCGGCGGCACCAGGGGCAGATTGTCGTTGCCGGAGACGTCGATCGTCAGCGCCACGGTGTCGGCGAGGAAGTTGAGGTCGACGCTGCCGCCGGCGAACTCGGCCAGGGTCACGCTGGCCGCGAGGTCGAAGCCGCGCAGCTGCGCGTCCGCTTGGCCGTAGCGCCGCACCGGCAGACCATCCTCCTCCGTTCCGTCGGCGAAGGCGTAGATGTAGTCGCCGATGGTCGCCGCGAAGACGGTGGCGTCCAGACGGGCGTGTTCTCCCGACCAGGAGAGCGTGACGCTGCCGTGCCATGCCGATTCCACGTCCAAGTCCGGGTCGCCGATCTCGAAGCTCCGCACCGCGATGTGCGGGCCGTGGGAGTAGAGCTCTTCGGCTACCGGCGCGCGGCTTGAATAGCAGCCTTCGATGCCGAGCAGCACGTCGCCGGTGGGCACCACGGCGCCCACAGACACCGCGAACACCGAGAAGCTCGCGCCATCGCCGGCCACCGGATCGTGCTGCACGCGCTCAAAGCGCGCGCCGGATTCCAAGTCGAAGCCGTCAAAGCCGTACTCGGTCGCCACGAAGACGCCGGTGGTCGATGTGTCCACGGGTGGCACATACGCTTCCTCGCCGACTGCGGAGAAACGCCGCTTGCTGAACTGCACGCCGCCGGCGCCGTCCAATCCGCGGCGATCGTTCTGCACGATTTCAACGCGCCCCTCGTAGGAGTCGACGGCGAAGCGCGTGGCGACTACGCCGTTCGGTTCGATTTCGACGTGGGCGTAGTCGTTGGTCGAGAAGCGCATGTTCAGCGCCGAGGCATTGGCGAAAGGCTCTTCGATTCGAGCCTTGAAGTCGAAACGCGTCTGCTCCAAGTCCAAGGTCACGTTGCCTTCTTCCTCGTGCTCCTCGTGTTCGTCGTGGGCCTCCTCTTCGTGCTCTTCTTCGTGCGCCCCTTCCTCGTCGTGATGCTCGTCCTCGTGCTCGTGCTCGTCTTCGTGGCCGTGGGCGTGTTCATGGCCGCCGGGCAGTCCGTAGTCGTATTTCAAGCGGCTGACCGCCACCCCGACGAAGCCGCGCTCGCCGACCCAGGAAACGCCGAACGCACCGCCTTGGCCTTCGGATTGGCTGCCGGGCAGGTGCCCGAAGACTTCCTCGTCCTCGTGTTCGTCGCCGTGGTCGTCGTGGTCTTCGTCCTCGTCGTGGTGATCTTCTCCCTCGCCGTGCTCGTCTTCGTCGTGATGTTCTTCTTCGGCTTCCTCGGCGGCGCGAAAGCGGGCGGACTCGGCGAAGCCGGGAATGTCGTATTCGTCGGCGGAACGCCGGAACGCGTCGAGGTGCCAAGCGAGTTTGCCGCCACCGCCATCGAGCCGCAACGCGGTGCTGCGTTGGTCGCCGTTGTCGGCAGCGCGCACGATCACGCGTCCGCTCACGCCGTCGGGCGGTTCGTTCGGGATGCGCCCGGTTTGGACGTCGACGACGCCGCCGATGGCGCCGGTGCCGTACAGCAGCACGCTCGGCCCCTTGAGCACTTCCACTCGGTCGGCCAGGGCAGGCTCCACGGTCACCGCGTGGTCGCCGCTGATGGCGGAGGTGTCCATGGCGTCGATGCGGTCTTCCATGATCCGCACGCGCGGGCCGCTCAAGCCATTCACCACCGGCCGTCCCACGGCGGTGCCGAACGATGCCGAGTGGATGCCCGCCTGACGGTCCACGGTGGCGCCGATGTTGTCGGCGAGGTCGCGTTCCAGCTGCGCGCCCTCAAGAACCACGGCTTCTTGGGAAAGCCCTCCGGCGGAGAGGGGGTGGGCGGTGACGACGATTTCTTCGAGTTTGGGATCGGCGGTTTCTGCCGCCGCCGCGGCTTCTGCCGCCGCGGCCTCTTCGGCTGCCGCCGGAGCGGCAGCGGAGGCGTAAATCAGCGCGAGCAGCGCGAGTGCGCCGCCCACGCGGGTGAAAAGAGATTGCATTGATGCTCTCCAATGACGTTTGGGTTTTGGCGCCGTTGCCACGCGGAACGTGGCCGGCGCGATTTCGCGTCAACGGCAGAGCTTGGGGGGGCCTCTTGGCCAATAAGGAAGGGGGCTGCGGGCGGTCAGCAGCGTGGGCAAGGCCGCCGCGGCCGGCTCGGCGCCGGGCGCGGCCAGACGTTCCGCCGCGTGCGGCAGGATGGCGTCGTCTTCGCTGGAGAAGGCGGCGCAGAGCGAACAGGCTTCGTCTTCTGTTTCGTGAGTGTCGTGAGTGTCGTGAATGTGATGCGCTGCGGCGCCAGCCACAACGTGCAACGCCATGGCCGCAAGCGCCACGGCCGCAACGACGCCGCGAACACGCGCGGCGACTTGCGCCTTTCGGCTTCGCTGTCTGGTCATGGCTGTTCGGGAACTGCTCGAAGGTCGCTGGATATGGAGAAGCATACGCCAGTCGTCAAGGGGCACTCTACCCCGCTTCATGCGCTTCGACACTTTCGATCTCGTAGCCGTTCATCGTCACCACGCATTTGCCGACCACTTGGCGGTTCTGCAACAGGCGCAAGGCGTCCACGGCCCGCTCCAACGGGAATCCCGCGCAAACATGCGGATCGATGGCGCCGCTCTCGGCCAGCGCGGCGAGCGCCTCCTGGTTGCGCCGGCCGAGCGCCGGGTCGCGGCGGCCGATTTCGCCCGCCCGCACGCCGATGACGGCGATGCTCTTGATGAGGATGAGGTTCGCCGGCGCTTGCGGCCAGCGCCCGCTGGTGAAGCCGACGGTGAGCAGGCGGCCGCGCCAGTTGATGCAGCGCAGGGACTCGTCGAACACGTCGCCGCCCACCGGGTCGAGGATCACGTCCGCGCCCCCGGCGCCCGTGATCTCCTTCACCCGCTCGCGGAAGCCACCGAGCGAACCGTCCGGCAGCGTGTAGTTGATCACCGCGTCCGCGCCGCGCGCGCGCACCACCCGCAGCTTGTCGTCGCGCCCGCCGGTGCCGATCACGCGGGCGCCGAAGTGCTTGCCGAGATCCACCGCCGCCATGCCGACGCCGCCGGTGGCGCCATGCACCAGCAGCCACTCGCCGGCGGCCAGTTCGCCGCGCACCTTGAGCGCCACATACGCGGTCATGTACGTGGTGCCGTAGGCGGCGGCTTTCTCGTAGTTCATGCGCCCGGGAATGGCCTTGACCGACGCCGCGGGCACGTTCAACGCCTCGGCGAAGCCGCCGCAGCGGGCGCCGAAGCACACCGCGTCCCCCTCCTTCCAGCGCGTGACGCCGGCGCCCACCGCCGCCACGTCGCCGGCGGCCTCGCCGCCGGGGGCGAACGGCAGCGGCGGCTTGTGTTGGTACTTTCCCTGGATCATCAGGATGTCCGGGAAGTTGATGGCGCACGCCTTGACGCGAACCTGCACCTCGCCCTCGGCCGGCGGCGGCAACTCCACCTCGTCTAACGTGATGGTGCCGATGTCGTCGCTGAGTCGATGGCAGCGAACGGCGCGTATGCGCGTCATGCGTAGCTGATCCCCTTGGTTGCGACGCTCGCCACCGTGCCCAGGCGCCGGCGGACGGTTCGTCCGCACCGGCACGATAGGGTACGCGGACGCGCCATCCCCCACCACCCCCGGCTTGGCGCCGCTCAGGGAAGCGTTGCCGCGGCGGCCGAGAGGGCGTCCAATGTCTTGCCGAGCAGTCGCCGCCCGCCGGGGCGCCAACCGAGGGCGGAGAGCCCCGGCGTGCGCATCGGGTGCGGCAGCGGATTGGTGGCCGGTGGCGGCGGCGAGAGGGAAACGCCGGCGCGCGCGGCCAGCCCGATGATGACTTCCCGGTTGTCCACCACGATGTCCGAGCAATTGAAGGCGCGTCCGGCGACCAGCTCGGCAGGCGCGGTGAGCAAGCGCCACACGGCGTCCGCCACATCGCGGCCATGCACTTCCGTCGCCCGCCGGGGCGGCGGCAGACTCGTCATGTCGGGCGCCGGCCGACGCATCAGCTGGGCGATGTCGAACCACTTGCTGCGCTCCACCGGACGCGCCAGCCCGTACACGCCGGTCGGGCGCAGACTCGCGCAGCAGACGCCGTCGGCGGCGCTGAAGGCCGCGGCATGCGCTTCCAACGCGAGTTTCATGGCGCCGTAGTGGGTGTCCGGCAGTGGCAGGTTGTCATCGTCCACGCCATCGACGTCGGGCGCGGCGCGGCCGAAAACGGCGCGGCTGGAGAGCAGCACCACGCGCGGCACCAGGGCGAGGCGCGCGCGCTCCATCAGCTCCACGCCGCCGAGCAGATTCGCCCGCCAATAGGCGAATCGTCCGTCCACCTCGCCGCCGCGGTACTTGCCGGGCGCGTGTTGATAGGCGCAATGCACCACCGCGTCCACACCCCTCACGAGGCGGCTCACCGCGTCTGCGTCGGTGATGGCACCGCGAACGAAATCGACTGCTGGAAGCGTGGCGACGCCGCCCGCGCGCGCCAGCCCCCGCACTTCGGCGCCTTCGGCGAGCAGGCGCTCCGCCACGAACCAACCGACCAGTCCGGACGCCCCGGTGACGGCGACCTTCATCGCCACCGCCCGCTCATGGATCCGTCAAGTTCTTCGGAATGGCTCCATCGCGCAGCACTGCTTGCCACAAATCGATCAGCGGACGCAGCAGGTGCGCCTTTGCGTGGCCGGGCGTCCACGGCTTCTCGTATTGGTAGTGCACCACCTTGATGCTCGACCAGCGCCAAAGCGCGGGCAGGTTGAAGTACAGGTATTGCAACGCGTTGAAGGTGTACGGCAGCCCGTGCCAGTCCGGAAAGTAGTGTTGCAGGAAGGTTTGGTCGGTGCGGCGCCAGAATGCCCCCGGCGCGTCCAAGCGTTCCAGCATGGCGCGGTAGGTGGCCTCCGCGGGGGCCGCGACGAACACGCCGGAGTTGAGCCGATGCATGTCGGCCAAGGTCTCGTACAGGTTCGGCGCGGCGCTGAACTCGGGATAGCCGAACAGCTTGTCGATGTTCCGCACCACCAGCGTGTCGGCATCTAGGAACACCACGCGCTGGTAATCCGTCAGCCGCCAAACTTCGAGTTTGCAGAAATTCTCGATCGGCACGTGGAAGTTCGGTTTGCCGCCTTTCTCGAACGGTGCCCGGCGGTGCAGGGCGGCGCGCTCGTGACGTTGCCGAAAGGCCGGCGACAGCGACGGCTCTCGCACCCGAACCAGCTGGCAGCCGGCCGCTTTGAGGGCGGCAAGATCGCCGGCGCCGGCGGTGCGGAGCACGACCAGCGGCCACGCGCTGCCAACGGCGCGCAGGGAACGCGCCAAGGCAAGTGCGCCAAGCGCATAGTCGGCGCCGGTGACCAGTGTTGCGTAGGCGAACTTTGCCATTGCGCGCGCAGAGACGTGCCGATTTCAATTCAGACGACGCTCACATCGGCGCGCGGCACGGCGCCAAGTCGAGCCGGAGCGCACTTGACGATTGGCCAAGCGCAGCCGTTTTAGCCCGCGCCGTTGCTCCGCCGGTCCCCAACGCGACCATGCTCCACATCGGCCACCAGCGTTGGCGCGATCGCGCGCGTCCAAGCCGATGTGCTGGGGATGCGCGAGCGGTCCACTCGATGGATGAACTTGCGCGCCACGTCCACCAGTTCGGTGAGCAAGCCGTCTTGCAGCTTGGTGGGCGTCAAACCCAGGGCGAGAAACTGATCGTTGCGCACGGAAAGTTCATTCTCGGCGGCTTCCTTGCGCGGATTCGGCAGGAACGCGATCTCCGCGCCGGTGAGCCCGCTCACCAACTCCGCCAAGTCGCGCACGCGATGCACTTCCGTCATTTGGTTGAAGATCTTCGGCCTCTCGCCGGCGGCGGGAGGATTGCCAAGCGCGATCTCCACGCAGCGCACGGAGTCTTGAATGTGGATGAAGGCGCGCTTCTGCCCGCCCACCCCGTGTACCGTGAGCGGATGGCGCAGCGCCGCTTGAATGAGAAAGCGGTTGAGCACGGTGCCGTAGTCGCCGTCGTAGTCGAAGCGGTTGACGAGTTGCTCGTGGCGGCGCGTCTCCGCGGTGTGCGTGCCCCAGACCACTCCTTGGTGCAAATCGGTGATGCGCAGGCCGTCGTTCTTGGCGTAGAAGGCGAACAGAAGCTGGTCCAAGCACTTCGTCATGTGATAGACGCTGCCGGCGTCCGTGGGATGGAGAATCTCCCGCGTCACCTTGCCGCCATCGTCCAAGGCCACTTCCACGTTCAAGTAGCCTTCCGGAATGGAGGCGCCGGCGGTGGAATAGCCGTACACCCCCATGGTGCCGAGATGCACCACGTGCGCGTCGGTGTCCGTGGCCACCAGCGCGTTGAGCAGATTGTGCGTGGCGTTGACGTTGTTGTTCACCGTGTAGGTCTTGTGGCGGTCGCTCTTCATCGAATACGGCGCCGCACGCTGCTCGGCGAAGTGGATCACCGCCGTCGGACGCCAATCCGCCAACCATGCTTTGAAGCGCTCGTACTCGGCCGCCACGTCGATGTGTTCGAAGGCGAGCGCATGGCCGCTCACTTCCTTCCAAATACGCAGACGTTCTTGAATGGAGTCCATCGGCGTGAGAGATTGCACGCCGAGCTCGGTGTCTATCCAGCGCCGGCTCAAGTTGTCCACAATCGCCACCTCGTGGCCAGCGCTCGACAGATGCAGGGTGGTCGGCCAACCAACGAAGCCGTCTCCCCCAAGTACCGCGATCCTCACTCTTGCCGCCTCCGCGAGCATCCGTGCTGAATGATTCGATGGCGCGAAAGCGTACAGGAGCGGCGCGCGAAACGCGAACCGCCCGCATTCGCGGTCTTCGGCGCGACCGCTTGTTGTTCAGCGGTTGCGCGCCCCGGAGTGCAACCAAGAGGCGTGGCGCGGGGCGCGTTTGGTGCGGGTCCACTCGGCGAGCATGTCGTCCGCCACCGCGCGGGCGCGGGCGCGGTCCGCTTGCGTGCCTTTGTCGCACGCGAGCTCCAAGCGATGGCCGTTCGGGTCGAAGAAGTAGATGGAATCGAAGATGCCGTGATCGACCGGGCCGAGCACGTCCAACCCGCTCGATTCCAAATGCGCCTTTCTGGCCAGCAGATCCGCCCGGCGGGCAACCTTGAAGGCGATGTGCTGCACCCACGCCGGAGTGTTCGGATCTTTGCCCATGGGCGGCGCGTTCGGCAGTTCGAAGAATGCGAGCACGTTGCCGCCTCCGGCGTCTAGGAAAACATGCATGTACGGATCCGGCTCGCCGGTGGAGGGCACCTCGTTTTCCGCGAACGCCAGTTGGAACTCCATGCCGAGCATCTCCCGGTAGAAGTCCACCGTCTCCTTGGCGTCGTTGCAGCGGTAGGCGACGTGGTGGATGCGTTCGATGTTCATGGCGTCAGCGTCCCGCTGGCGGCGCCCGGTCGACGCGACTGCTCGCGCTCCAAGGATTCGAACAGCGCTTGAAAATTGCCTTCGCCGAAGCCTTCGTCGCGCTTGCGCTCGATGAACTCGAAGAAGAGCGGCCCAATGAGTTCCTGCGAGAAAATCTGCAACAACAAACGCGGGGCGTCCGCGTCGCCGGTCTCGCCGTCGAGCAGGATGCCCCGCCGGGCGAGTTCGGCGACGGGCTCGCCGTGGCCGGGCAGGCGGCTCTCGAGCATGTCGTAATAGGCCGCGGGCGGCGGATCCACGAAGGGCACGCCGTTCGCGCGCAGGCGGTCGTAGACCGCCGGCAGGTCTGCGCAGGCCAAGGCGATGTGCTGGACGCCTTCGCCACCCAGCCGCCGCAGGAAGTCGTCGATCTGGCCGCCGCCCGATGCCTCTTCGTTCAGCGGGATGCGGATCTTGTCGTCGGGCGCCGTCATGGCGCGGGAGACGAGGCCGGTGCGCTCCCCTTGGATGTCGAAGCGGCGAATCTCGCGGAAGTTGAACAAGCGCGAGTAGTAGCTCGCCCAGTGGTCGAGCCGCCCGCGGTGGACGTTGTGGGTGAGGTGGTCGATGGTGTCCAGTCCGACGCCGGCCGGTCGGCGCTCGGCGTCCGGCGCGAAATGGAAGTCGATGTCGTAGATGCCGCCATCCCGCTCGTACCGGTCGATGAGGTAGAGCGGCGCGCCGCCGATGCCGCGAATAGCCGGCAGCCGCAGTTCCATCGGGCCGCACGGAATGTCCATGGGCTCCGCCCCCAAGCCGACGGCGCGCTCGAAGGCGTGTTTGGCGTCCCGCACGCGAAAGGCGATGCCGGCGGCGCAGGGCCCGTGTTCCTGCGCCAAGTACCACGCTGGGCTTCCCTGTTCGTGGTTCACCACGAAATTGATGTCGTTCTGCCGCCAGAGGGCGACGGCCTTGGAGCGGTGCTCGGCGATGCGCTCGAAGCCAAGCGCTTCGAGCACCGGCTCGACAACGCCGCCTTGGGTGGCCGCGAATTCCACGAACTCGAATCCGTCGAGGGCCATCGGGTTGTGGGGATGTTCCGCCATGTGCGCCGACTCCAAAGGAACCAATGCGGTTACTGTAAGACATTTTGGCCGCTGGATGTTGCCCAATCCATCCTCATTGAACTGGATTGCTGCTGGTGTTTGACGTATTCTTGCGGAAAGATACTACTTGCAAGGAGATTTCACCGATGAAGCTGGATGACAAGGATCGCCGCATCCTCGTGGTGTTGCAGCGGGCGGGGCGCGTGTCCAACGTCGCCCTCGCCAGGCAAGTGGGGTTGTCCCAATCCAACTGCCTGCGACGACTGAAAAACCTGGACAAGGCGGGCATCATCGAAAGCTACGCGGCCGTGGTCGACAAACGCCGGCTCGGCTTCACCATCACGGCTTTCGTGCTGGTGACGTTGGAGAAGCAGCCGTCCGACAAGGCGGACTTCCATGCGCGCGTGGTGGACGAACCGCACATCGTGGAGTGCCACGCCATGAGCGGGACCCACGACTACCTGCTCAAAGTGGTCGCCCGCGACATGGAGCACTTTTCCGCGCTGGTGATGAACGGCATCTTGAAGTACCCGCATGTGCGCGACATGCAGTCCAGCTTTAGCTTGCGCGAGATCAAAAAGCTGCAAGGGCTGCCGATCTGAGTGCCGGGGCGTTCATCGGCGCCCGCAAAAGGCATGGGATGCGCCTTCGTCCCAAGCCGCCTCATGCGATGCGCCGGTACGACAGTTCCACCACCGCCCTTCCAGCGGCGCGGGCTCTCGCCTCGAACGGCGTCAGGGGCCGGTCGGCGGGCCGTTGCGCGACGCCGCCGCGCAATCCCGCCTCCGCACCGAGCGCGCTCGCCATCCGCTCCGCGTATCCCGCATCGTCCGTCGCCAGCGCCAGCGCGCCACCCGGTTCCAAGCGGGCGGCGGCGACGGCGACGAACTCCGCGTTCACCAAGCGCCGCTTGTGGTGTCGTTTTTTCGGCCAGGGATCGGGAAAAAAGACGTTGATCGCGCGCACCGAATTCGGCGCGAGGCGGCGCAGAAAGGTGGTCGCCTCGGCGTTGACTATGCGCACGTTGCCCACCTCCGCGCGTTCGCAGGCCAGCATCAACGCGCCGAAGCCGGGCTGGTACACGTCCACGCCGAGACAGTTCCAATCCGGGTGCTCCGCGGCGAGCGCCACCAAGGCGTTGCCGTTGCCGAACCCCACTTCCACGGCCAGCGGCGCCGCGCGCCCGAAAACCCCGGCGGGAAAATCGTCGGCGAGCACCGCCGACCAATCCAAGAGATAGCGGGGCGAGAACGAGGCCAGCGCGCGGGCTTGGGCGCTCGTCGCGCGCCCGCGGTGGCGAACGTGGACGCGACCAACATTCGCCGCGTCCGATGGCGCGTCCTCGGGGCTGCGGGGCATGGGACGACCCGCCGGAGAGGCCCGGACCGGCCGGGCTTGACAAGGGAGCGGTCTAAGCCGGCACCAACGCCGCGGCCGCCGCCGCGCCGCCCGCCGCCGCTTCCATGTGCTTGCGCAGCTTTTTCATGGCGTTGCGCTCGATTTGGCGGATGCGTTCGGCGGACACGCCGTAGCGCGCGGCAAGATCCATCAACGTGGTCTTCTCGTCCGCCAGCCAGCGGGCGCGCAGGATGTCGCGGCTGCGGGCGTCCAAGGTCTCCAACGCCGCCGCCAACTGCCGCGAGGCGCGGCTGGCGGCATCCGCCTCGGCAACAAGTTTCTCGGGATTGGACGAGGCGTCCTCCAAGTAATGAGCGGGCGCGGTGGCGTTTTCGTTCTCGTCGTCGTCCGCGTGGCCGTCGAAGGCCACATCACGGGAAGCGAGGCGACCTTCCATGCGCGTTACTTCGGCGGGTTCCACCCCGAGTTCCGCGGCGATGGCATTGGTCTCTTCCTGGTTCAGCCAGTCCAGCTTCTTCTTGCTGCTGCGCAGGTTGAAGAACAGCTTGCGCTGCGCTTTGGTGGTGGCAACCTTCACGATGCGCCAGTTGCGAAGAATGAACTCGTGCATCTCGGCCTTGATCCAATGCACGGCGAAGGAGACCAAGCGCACGCCCACGGCGGGGTCGAAACGCTTGACCGCTTTCATCAACCCGACGTTGCCTTCTTGGATGAGGTCCCCTTGCGGCAGGCCGTAGCCGGAGTAGCCGCGCGCCAAGTGGACGACGAAGCGCAGGTGGCTGAGCACCAGCTCGCGGGCGGCGTCCAGATCGTTGTCGCGGTAGAAGCGCTCCGCCAACGCCCGCTCCTCTTCGGCGGCGAGCACCGGGAAAGCGTTGACGGTGTGGATGTAGGTTTCCAGATCGCGGCCTGGGGAGAGGCTCGCGAGCGAAAGCACGTTTGCGCTCATGGTCTTCCTCGACTCGTCCTTTACCTTGGTTTCGCCCTTGGTTTGGCCTTGGTTTCCCTTGGTTCCGCTGGTTTCCTTTGGTTCTTGCCAGCTTTTGACCAGATACTAGCACTCCGGTTCCGCAAGTGCTAATCCTTGCGAAGCGGTATTGGGGCGGTGCAAGTGGTTTTCAAGGCCCTTCAAGCCGCTGTCGCGAGCGCGGCCACGGGATCGAGCCGGGCGGCGCGCAGCGCCGGGAACGCGCTGAACAGAACCCCTGCGGCGCCGGCGGCGATGCGGATGCCAATCTCGCGGCGGCGCGCGCGCACCGAGATGACGGCGACGGCGAACACGCCGAAGCCGCCGAGCAGCAGGGCGACGATTCCCACGCCGCCCCAGACGGCTTCCATGGTGCGTTGCACCCTCGCCCACTCGTTTACGCTTCCGGTTGTGGAAGGCAAACCGGATGTCACCCGCATCGAAACCATCGACCTCAAGCGCTTGGCCCAAGAGTACCGGCTGCAACGCATCGTCTTCGAGACCGCCGCGGCCGTTTTCGACGACATGTGCGAAGACTGGACGGGATGCCGCGAAGTGCTGCTCGTGCAGCTCGTCGGGCTCACGGAGCGGTTTCTGCGTTCAGACAGAGTCGTCATCGAGCCGCGCCTGTTCAGCGCCGATGACCTCAAGCGCCGGCTGCTGCTGACGCTCAACATGACCAAGGTGGTGCGGCACCTCTGGCACGCGATTCGCTTCGAGAACACGCAGCGCTTCGTGCCCGTCTTCGACCGCGACCGCCCCATCCGCAGCACCGGCGACATGGCCACCTGGTACACCGGCAAGCCTTGCGAACACGCCGTGCATAGCCACATCAACCAATGCGTCTACGACAGCGCCTGGGAAGCCACCGAAGCCTACGCGCTGGATCATAGCGAACGGGTGGACGCCTGGGTGAAGAACGACCACTTGGGTTTCGAGGTGTTCTACGTTCACGCCGGCGTGGTTCGCAAGTACTGGCCGGACTATCTGATCCGCTTGGCGGACGGCACGATGCTGGTGCTGGAAGTGAAGGGCCGGGAACGCGAGGAGGATCGAACCAAGCGGCGCTACATGGAAGAGTGGTGCGAGGCCGTGAACGCGCACGGCGGGTTCGGACGCTGGGAGTGCGCGGTTTCCTGGCGGCCCGGCGACATCCAAGACATCCTTGCGGCGAAGGCGCGGGCGTCGGGGCGCATCGGCTTCATGGCTGGCGAGATCAACGTGCCGGCGGATTTCGACACGATGGGTGCCGAGCAGATCAGGGAGATGTTCGAGGGCGGTTCGTGAGGCTGCTGCTCGATACGCACATTCTGCTGTGGGCAGCGGACGACTCGGGGCGGCTCTCCGATACCGCCAAGCGCTTGATAGACGATCCGCGCAACGAATTGTTTTTCAGCGCGACGAAATCCAGTAGAATTGGCCGTATATGCACATTGACGGCCAAAAACCATGAATACGGTCAAAAAATTGGCCGTATTGGAGGGGCTTCGCGCCCGATCCGAAGCGCTGAGCTTGCCGGAGCTGCTGGCGTTGCTGCCGCCGGGGTTCGCCGAGCGCTCCGTGCGGCGCTGGCTTTCGGAGCTGGAGCGCGAGGGTCGGGTCGCCAAGACCGGGCGAAAGCGTGGAACGCGCTATCAAGCGGTGGCGGACTTCCCGGAATCTCTTGGGGCGAAACAGGGCGGTGCAGCGGACGACCGCACGCCGGCAACACCCGAGCCTCTGCGTTTCAGCCAAGCCGCGCAAGCCGCTACGGCCTACGTCTCCCAACCGCTCTTCCAACGAGCGCCGGTGGCATACCACGCGGATTGGCTTGCCGCCTACGAACCCAACCGCACCGCCTACTTTCCCGCGGGCGAAGCAGCCCGGCTCGCGGCGGAAGGCCGAAGGGCGCCGGTGGGCGATCCCGCCGGCACCTATGCCAGACGCATCTACAACCGGCTGCTCATCGACCTCTCGCATCACTCGTCGCGGCTCGAAGGCAACACCTACTCGCTGCTCGATACGGAACGACTGGTTCTCGAGGGGGCGGCCGGCGGACGGTAAGCTGGACGTGGAAACGGTGATGATCCTCAACCACAAGGAGGCGATAAGGCATTTGGTGGAGCAGAGCGTGCCGGGGGGCGTGAGCTACGACGAGATCCTCACACTGCACTATCTGCTGTCGGATGCCTTGGTGGCCAGCGAACACAGCGGCGCGGTTCGAGACCACGGCGTTCGCGTAAGCGGCTCCGCCTACATCCCGCTTGAAGATCGCGTCCGTCTCGAACGCCAGCTTCGCCGCGTTGCCGAGCAGGCGGCCGCCATCGCCGATCCCTACGAGCAGAGCCTGTTCCTGCTGGCACACATCACCTACCTGCAAGCCTTCGCCGATGTGAACAAGCGCACGGCAAGGCTGTGCGCCAACCTGCCGCTGCTGCGGCAGAACCTGGTGCCGCTTTCCTTCAACGCGGTGGACAAGGAGGACTACGCCACCGCCGTCATCAGCATCTACGAACTGAAGGAACCGCGCCCAATGGCCGAGCTCTACGCCGCGTCTTACCTCCGCACCTGCGCGCAATACGACGCCACCGTCGAGGCATCCGGCTTTGACGCCGTGCGCGTTCGCTACCGCCAACAACGCCGCCAAGCCATTGCCGGAATCGTCGCGGACGTCGCGTTCGGCGAAGCGTTGGCGGAACGGGTTCGCGTGGCGGCGGCGGAAGTTCCGGCGGACGATCGACAAGCGTTCGTCGAGGATCTACACGAGGATCTGGCGGCCCTGTCGCCGGCGCGAATCGCTGGTCTCGGCATCTCGGGGCGGCAACTGCGCGTTTGGCTGACGGCGCGGTTGGAGGAGGCCAAGACCACCCGCGGATGACAAACAGGGCTCCCGTGGCACACAATGCGCCGCATCGCGGGGCCACTTCCAACCGGCGAAAACGCAGCGCGGTTCGGCCTTGAGCAACCACGGCGGAGGCGCAATGCCGAAACTCGTCAATCTCGGTTCCCTTTGCATCGACAACGTGTATCGCGTGCCGGCCATCGCCGGCGCCGGCGAGACCGTGGCCAGCCGTTCGCACGAGGTGTTTCCGGGCGGCAAGGGCCTTAACCAGTCCGTGGCCGCGGCGCGCGCCGGCGCGGCGGTGGTGCATGTGGGCTGCGTTGGCGCGGACGGCGCTTGGTTGCGGGATTTGCTGGCCGAAGAAGGCGTCAACGTCGATGGCGTGCGGGTGGTGGACGGCGCGTCCGGGCACGCCGTGATCCAAGTGGACGACGCCGGCGCAAACGCCATCGTCATCGCCGGCGGTGCCAACCGCGCGCTGCGCGCCGACGATGTGGCGCGGGCGCTGGCGCAAGTAGGGCCGGGCGACTGGCTGCTGCTGCAGAACGAAATCAACGACTTGCCGGATGTGCTCGCCGCCGCGAAGCGACGTGGCTGCGGGGTGGCCTTCAACGTGGCGCCGGTGGACGGGCGCGAGGCGGGTTACGACCTTTCCGGCGTGAAACTGCTGATCGTCAACGAAATCGAAGCCGCGGCGCTAGCGACGCTAGCGGCGCTAGCGGCGACCGGCGCGACCGACGCATTGGCGCGAACAGACAAACCCGAAGCCGCGGCACATGCCCTGCGCGAACGCTATCCGCAAGCGGAGTTGGTGCTCACTCTGGGTGCCGCGGGCCTCATCCACATGGGCGCGGAGGGCGCCTCCACGCTCCCCGCCTACGCCGCCCAAGCGGTGGACGAGACCGCCGCGGGAGACGCCTTCATCGGCTACCTGATGGCCGTCCTGCTTGCCGGAGAGGGCATGGCCGAAGCGCTGCGCCTCGGCAGCGCGGCGGGCGCGCTGGCGGTTGCCAAAGCCGGTGCCGCCGCGTCGATCCCCACGCTTGCAGAAGTGCGACGGGTGGTGGCCGGCGGTTTCTCCGCCTCGGCGTCCGCGTAAAGAGACGCGGCACGGGCTGAAGTACACTGGCGCGCGGGTGCCGCACGCAAGGCAACGAGGAGGCAGGCGACATGAGTTTTGCAAAGCGCGGCGCGGCAACGCGTTCGGCCAGCGCGGCCGTTGACCGGCGGCGGCGCACATGAATCCGCTGCGCGAAGCGATGCGCGTGGCGTTGCGCGCCGCCATCGCCACCAACGCCGAAGCCCGCGCGTGTACGCGGCGCTTGGCCGGCAAATCCATTGCCTTCGAGTGGTCCGATCAGCGCTTGGTGATCCGCTTCGACGACGGTGCCGCCAACGTGGGCGGGGCCGCCAACGTGGGCGGTGGTGCCGACGAAGCGAGCGCGACCGTGCGCGGCTCGCCGGTGGCGGTGCTGGGGGCGCTGCTCGGCGGCGAACGCGGCACGGCCGCGGTGCTGGGCGACGCCGAGGCGTTCGAGGACTTTCGCGCATCGTTCCGCCCGCACCTGCCGAAGGCGCCGCGCCACTTGGCGGAGGACATCGGCGATGCCGCGCACCTCGCCGCCCGCGCGGCGCAATCCGCATTGGAAGGATTGCTTGGGGCATTGCGCGAACACTCGCAAAGCGGGGCGGCCGAGGCCGAACCGGAAGGCGCCGACGAGGTGGCGGCGCTGCGGGCGCGCATTGGCGAACTGGAAGCCCGGCTGGCGGCCTTGGAACCGGGTTCGCGGAGCGGCGACAAACACGCGGCGGCTGCCGCCGCCGGTGAGGAAACCACCCCGGCGCCGCCATGAACCGAATCGGCCGAATCGCCAAGATTCTGCTCACCGTTCTTCGCCATCGACTGGACCGGAACGTCGCCCGCTTCGCCGGCCGCCACTGGTGGTATCGCGCATCGCCCCTGCGCTTGCTGCCGAAACCCAAGAAACCGGATGCCGCGCGCTTGCGCGAAGCCTTGGAGAACCTCGGCCCGATCTTCGTCAAGTTCGGGCAGATTCTCTCCACTCGGCGCGACCTGCTGCCCGAAGACTACGCCGACGAACTGGCGAAACTGCAAGATCAAGTGCCGCCGTTTGCGTCCGACTTGGCGGTGGCGCGCATCGAGGCGAGCTTGGGCGGCGGCATCGACAGCCTGTTCGCCACGTTCGAGCGGGAACCGCTCGCCTCCGCCTCGCTGGCGCAGGTGCATGCCGCCACCACGCCGGCGGGCGACGAAGTGGTGGTGAAGGTGATCCGTCCGAACATCGACCGCGTGATCCGCCAAGACCTCGCCCTCATTCACAGCATGGCGGGGCTGCTCGAGCGCCTTTCGCGGGAAGCGCGGCGCCTGCGCCTGAAAGCGGTGGTGGCGGATTACGAGCGCACGGTGTTCGACGAGCTGAACCTGCTCAAAGAAGCCGCCAACACGGCCACGCTGCGACGCAACTTCGCCGGCTCGGAACTCTTGTACGCGCCGAAGGTGTATTGGGACCTGTGCGCCGAGGACGTGCTGGTGTTGGAACGGGTGTACGGCACGCCGATCTCCGACGTCGCCGCTCTGAAGCGCGCCGGCACGAACTTGAAAAAACTCGCCGAACGCGGCGTGGAGACTTTTTTCACCCAAGTGTTCAAGGACAACTTCTTCCACGCGGACATGCATCCCGGCAACATTTTCGTGGACATCCGCGACCCCGCCAACCCAAGCTACATCGCCATCGACTGCGCCATCATCGGCTCGCTGACGGACGAGGACCAAACCTACTTGGCGCGCAACGTGGTGGCGTTCTTCAACCGCGACTACGCCCGCATCGCCCGCCTGCACATCGAATCGGGCTGGATTCCGGCGGACACGGACGCCCGCGAATTCGAGGCCGTCATCCGCCAGCTTTGCGAACCGCTCTTCCAACGCCCGCTCAAGGACATTTCCTTCGGCCACTTCGTGGTCGCCCTGTTCCAAACCGCCAGACGCTTCGAGATGCAAGTGCAGCCGCAGCTGGTGCTGTTGCAAAAAACGCTGCTGAACGTGGAGGGGCTGGGGCGGCAGCTGTACCCGGAGCTCGACTTGTGGCAAACCGCCAAGCCGTTCATGGAAGCGTGGATGCGCGAGCGCTACGGCCCCAAGGCGTTCGTCAAGGCGATGCTCGACAACGCGCCCACGCTGGTGGCGGAACTGCCGCGACTGCCGGAGCTTGTCACCTCCGCCATCACCAGGCTGGGCGAATGGGATCGGGTTGCGGCAGCGCAGCGGGAAGCGATGCACCGGCTCAGCCGCGCCATCGAAGGCCAACGAAAACACGCCCGCTGGCGCCGCGCCGCCGGCGTCGCATTGATCGTCGCCGGCGCCGGCGTGCTGTTGCGGCCGCTAACGCAAGCCTTCGCAAGCGGCGGCGACGCGGTGTCCCTCGCGGCCGGGCTCGCCGCCGCGGTGGTGGGCTCGCTGCTCTTGGTGTGGAGTTGAAGCGCTTGTGACCAAGCGTTGACGGTGAGGAACAATCCGGTGGATGGCAGCGCACGGTGCGCCTGACAGCGCAGAACCAACCCCGGACAAGATTATGGAATCTTCCTGCTGGAATATCTTGTTTCATGTTTTGATAGGGAAGATTTGATAATCTTCCACTATGGATCGACCGCCCCGCTTGGACGCCATTCCCTCCTCGTTGACCGAGGCGGAGTTCTGGCGCTTGTTCGGCCGCCGCGAGCACGAAACGCTGGACTTCAAACGCGGCGTGTACAAGGGCGTCCGCGACACCATTGCCGCCATGGCCATGACGGAAGGCGGCTTGATCATCCACGGGGTGGACGATGACCGGCAACTAACCGGCTGCCCGCTTGCGCAGAACACGCAAGACCGAATCACGCGTATTGCCGCCGAGTGCGGCGTGGACGTGCAATTGCGCGAGGTTGCCGTTCAGGAGCGCGCCCAAGCCCCGCCCGGCGGCCACCTGCTGACGATTTGCGCCGTGCCGGAGGTGCGCGGGCGCATTGTGACGACGCCGGACGGACGCCTGCTGCGCCGTGTGGGTGGCGACTCGCAGCCGTTGCGCGGCGATGCGATGGCGCGCTTTGTGCGCGAGCGGGAACGGCGCTCCGGCGAAGACGAACCCATCGCACGGGTGTCCGCCAACGACTTCGACCTGGCGGCGCTAAACGCAGCGCTGGCAGCCGAGGGGCGGCCGGCGGTGGCCGCCGATGACTGCGCCGGCGGCTTGGCGGCTGGCGACGGCAAAGAGGCCAAGGTGCTGCGCGCCTTGTCCGACCTCGGCGTCGCCACCGCCGCATCGCCGCCGCTGGCCACAAGCGTGCGCCGCGCCGCCGCGATCCTGTTCGCCACCGATCCAAGACAGGTGTTGCGCGGCGCGGCGGTGCAACTGGCGCGGCGCACCGGCGCGGGAACAGGCCCCGGCCCCGCAACGGCTAGGACCGAGTGCGCGGCGCCGTTAGCGGAAACGGTGCGGTGTTGCTTGGAGTTCATCACCGCGCACACGGGCCGGGTCGAGGTGGTGGCCGGCGTGCGGCGCCAGACGCTGCCGGAGTATCCGCTGGCGGTGCTGCGCGAAGCCGTGGTGAACGCCCTCGCCCATCGCGATTACAACCTCAGCGGCGCCACCGTGGACATCACGGTGTGGGACGACCGCGTGGAAGTGCGCAGCCCCGGCGCGCTGCCGGGACACATCACCAAGGACAACATGCGCGACGAGCACTACAGCCGCAATCCCCGCGTCATGCGCGTGTTGAAGAGCTTGGGATTGGTGGAGGAGTACGGGGAAGGCATCGATCGCATGTACCGGGAAATGGAGGCGCGGCTGCTCGCGCCGCCGGCGTTCGACGCCACATCCAGCTCCGTAACAGTGACGTTGCGCAATCGCTCGCTGGTGGACGTTGAGGACCAAGCGTGGCTGCTCGGATTGGCCGAGACCGCAACCGCCAACGAACGGCGGGCGTTGATCGCGGCCCGCCGCGACGGCGCGGTGACCCGGCGCGCGTTGCGGACGCTGATGACGGCGGCGGAAGTGGACGCCGTGCTCGAAGGGGGTGTGGCCAAGGGCCTGTTGCGGCGCGTTGGCACCGCCGGCGGCACCCGCTATGTGCTTGGCGGCGCGGCCGGCGGCGGGCACGGCGGTGGCGAAAACCGCAGCCGTGATCGTTTGCTCGCGGAGATCCGCGTTCACGGCCCATTCACCAGCGCGGACGCGGCGCGGTTTCTGCAAACCTCCGCGGAAGTGGCGCGGCGGCTGTTGCGCGAACTGGTGGACGCCGGTGCGCTGCGGGCGGAGGGAAACACGCGAGGGCGGAAGTACCACCCGACGTACTGAACGGTTCGAGAACGACACCGGGGCGCATCGAATACATCAACCGCATTCGCCTCTGGCGGTTCCTGCTGCCCGCGTGGAGAACGAACCGACCCGGCAAAGGGCATTCCCAACAGCCAGTAGTTTCCTAAAACGCGAACGGATGGAACTCCAGCCAAGAGTGGAAGTAGCCGCCTTGGGACATATTCGAGACCGTGAACAACGCAAAGACGCGGCTTGAGGTGGACACCAGGCGAACGTCCGTCACGAAACCTTCGCGGATGGTGTTTACCGTGCTTCTCGTCCACCGCGGCGCGCCGTTCACCGACTCCGCGATCCAAACGCCGGCAGTCCAACTCGCGGCGCCAAGGAACAGTCGTCCATTCACCGCCGCTGCCGCCGGCAGTGGCGGGTGCGAACCAAACGCCGCCGGTGGTTGCCAACGGTCGCACCGGGGAGCGCGTTCGCTTTGCCGCAAACGCAGACGGCACTCGACCATGTGGCTGGAGGCGCCATCGTCGCCGTACGTTGCGCCGGCGGCGGAGTTCGGAGTGAGCACAACGGTGCTTCCAATCCCGTCGAACAATCGCGCCTGAAGCGCATTGAACACGCCAAAACGGCCCACGGAGGCGCGATCGGCAAGGGTGGCGTCGGTTAGCTTGCCGTCCGTTGGCCACGCCATCCGCCCCACCCAAAGTGACACTTCGGGATTCAGCTTGTCTAGGGTGAGTCCGAGAACGACAATCCCATCCTGATTCGCTCGCACCTGCAGAAGAACGTCTTCGCCGCCGGCCCGCCAAGTGGACCGCTCTTCCAAGTCGAAACTGAACAACATCAGCGTTTGTTGGAACAAAACCAAGACCCCCTGCCTTGCGACGGCGATGGTATTCGGCTGACTCGATGCCGGTGGAACTTCCACGTTGGCGACAACCTCGCCGTTGTCGTTGTACGACGCAAGTTGGTGCCGGCGGCCGGTGTCCGATCGGGTCAACAACCAAACAGACTTCCCCCGCGCGCCCAACGCGATGTGCTCCGACCGATTTCCGATCGGCGAACGCGCGCGCCAAATCACCCTGCTCAAGTCGTCCATGCCTCTTGCTTCGAGCACCATCGACGCATCCGAATCGCCGTTTTCGACGGCGTGGTGGAGCAGGTAGACGCGATGGTCCAAGACGGCCACGCCGAGGACGTACATCTCCGTTCGCGGCCGGTCGGGCTCGACGACGAACAACGGTTGGCCACCCGCGCCACTCGCAATAGAACATGCGCCAACACCTGCGAGCACCCGGAACGCGCACCGCAATCTGCGGCCGATGCCGTTGTATGTGACGTTGTCCGTTAGTGGTATTGAACCAACACGCAACGAAGGCGCCTCAAAACGAGTAGCTGACCCCCAAGTAGTACGCGCGCCCGAAATGCTGGATGTAGCCGGTGAGGTATTCCGCGCCCCAGTAGCTGCGGTTCGGCTCGTCGGTGAGGTTGTAGGCTTGGAGAAGGGCTTGGAGGCCATTGTTGAATTCGTAGGACACTTGCGCGTCCACCTTGGTTTCCTCGGCGAACAGCGAGTCCTTGGCGAACGCGACGCCGAAGTTGCTCACTTTTTCGCTTTGGTGGTTCACGCCCACGCGCGCCTCGAATCCGTCTTGTTCGTAGAACACGGTCAGGTTGCCGGAGCGCTCGGCGATGCCGGGGTACGGCAGGGTCGGCATCGGGCCGGAGGTGAACGGGTTGGCCACGGTGATCTCGCTGTCCACGAAGGCGACGCTGGCGCTGAAGCCGAAGCCGCCCCAGATGCCCGGCAGCCACTCGTCCAGGGTTTGCGTCCACGAGAGTTCCAAGCCGCGGATATAGCCGCCCTCCTTGTTGTTGATGGCGAAGGTGTAGCTGCCGTTTCGCACCTCCACCGGCAACACCACTTGGCCGCCGCTCGCCTCGTCGGTCACCACCGCCTCGTAGGTTTCCGGGATGACGAAGCCGTTGGCGCGGAAGTCGAACTCGTCGATGGTGAGGTCTTGGATGAAGCTCTTGACGTCCTTGTGGTAGAGGGCGACGGCGATCAGGCCGCTTTCCCCGGCGCCGAAATAGTGCTCGAAGGAGACGTCCACCTGCACCGCCTCGAACGGGCGCAGGAACGGCGAGTTGGTGTTGGCGTAGTTGAAGGTGACGAAACCCAGCTCGGCGGTGGATTCGTCGATGGAGTTGCCGCCGCCGCCGTCCACCGGCTGGTCGCTGGAGAGGCGGTTGATGGGCGGGCGCGACATCACCCGCGCCACGCCGAAGCGCAAGTAGTCGTCGTCCGTCACGCGCCAAGTCAGGTTGAGGGAGGGCAGCACGTCGGTGTAGTCGTCGCCTTGGGTCACGAAGGCGTAGTTGGTGCGGCACTCGCCGTCTTGGTCGCAGATTTCCGTCGCGCCGAGTTCCGCATCGCCGAACACGTCGTAAATGCCGATGGAGGATTGGTCGGTGTGTACCACGCGCGCGCCAATGTTGCCAGAAAGGCTGCGGCCGAACAGCATGGTGTCGATGCTCGCTTGGGCGTAGTAGGCGAGCACGTCCTCGTCCACGTCGCCCCGCTGGCGCACCGACCACTGCGAACGATCCCCTTCCCCCCAGCGGGCGAAGGTGGCGGTGTTCCTCGGCAACGGCTGGCCGTCCTCGCCGAGCTGGGACGCCTCGCAGTCATGCACCGCTGCCGGGTCGCATTGCAGCACCAGATTCTGTTCCACGGCTTGGCGCAGGATGGCTTCGGCGTCGAAGGAAATGAAGCACGGGTAGTGCGAGTAGTCGCCCCCCCAGCACACCACGTCGCCGGTTGATTCGCTGATGGGCATGTCGAGGTCGTGTACATAGCCCGAGCCCGGCCCGTACTGGAACACCTGCCGACCGTATTCGTAGTCGCGGGTCGAGCGGCGCACGCCGGCCTCGACCACCGTGAACACGCTCCAGTCCAAGTCGTACTCGAAATCGATTTTCACCGCGGTGACGGCGTCGTCCGAAAGGCGCGGGTACTTGCCGTACTGCGTCATGCGCAGCGTGGCGAAATCGTCGAAGCGGTCGGAGAAGGCCATGTTCGGCAGTTTCAGGCCGGCGCTTTGCCAATTCACCTGGCCGTTGGCGCGGGTGAAACCGCTGCGGTTGCATACCGGGTCGGCGTCCGTGCAAGGCCGGTAGACGTTGGCGTAGTGGTAGCCGTCCGCCTCGTAGCCGGAGGACGTGGAGCGCGCGAGGTCGAAGGCGACGCTCCAGCGGTTCTCCACCCACTCCACGTTGAGGCCGGCGGAAAACACTTGGTCGTCGTCGCTGGTGTCGCCGGACACCACGTAGATGTTGGTGCTGTCGTAGAACTGCCCGCCCACGGCGTAGTTGGTGTTCGAGAGCACCGGGTTCGCCAAGGCGAAGTTGTGCGAGCCTTGCAGCGAGATGCCGTCCCGGGAGGTGTCCGTTTGGAACGCGGTGTAGAACACGTCGCCTTGGATGGCGAGTTCCCCCGCCGGCTGAAACTGCACCGAGGCGAGGTACGCGTCGCGCACCTCCAAGCCGCCGATTTGGTAGAGCTGGATGGTGGTCGGCACGAAGACGTCGGCGTCCGTGGCGGGGTAGATGTCCCGCGCCCGCTGCGGCGAGTCGCCGTGGTATTGCACGGTGGCGCTCGGTTGCGAGAGGCGGCTGTAGCCGAACGAGAGGCCAAGAGTGTCGTCCGCCAGCTTTTGCCGGTAGGAGAGCGTCAGCCGGTAGCCGCCGCTGTCGGCGCCGTAGACGTCCCCGGCGCGGTCGTTTTGCGTGTAGCGGAAGTTGGTGGCGAACTTGCGCGCTTGGCGCATGTCGAGGGGGTTCGCCACGTCCAAGTCCACCGTGCCGGCAACGCCGCCTTCGATCAGCGACGCCTTGGGCGTCTTGTTGACGGTCACGCGGTTGATGAGCTCCGAGGGATACTGGTTGAACTCGATGGTGCGGCGCAGATGCGGAGACACCTGCTCGCGCCCCTTCATGGTGGCGAACACGAACTCGTCGCCAAGGCCGCGGATCTGAATGTCCGACGCCTGCCCGCCGGAGCGCGTGGTGGTGAGGCCGGCCAGGCGCGAGAGACTGTCGGCGATGGAGAAGTCCGGCAGCCCGCCGATGTCCTCGGCGGTGATCACCTCCACGATGGCGTCCGCGCTGCGCTTGCTGCGGATGGAGCTCAAGAGCGAGGTGCGATAGCCGGTGACCACCACTTCCTCGACAACCGGGGCTTCTTCGTCTTCCTCGGCTTCCTCGGTTTCGGCATGGGCCACGCCGCACGGCAACGCCCACGCGGCCAAACCCGCGATCATCAGCGCTTTGCGCGCGCCGCGTTGGTTCTGGTCGGATTGCTCGATCATGGTCATGTGCCCCCTAGTGCGCGCCCTGCGGGGCGCGTTCGAGTTTGCTCCGCAAACTCCGTGCCTGCTGCAAAACTTGACTCATTTATGCAGGTCTGCGCCTTTCAAGAGGCTAGTCCGCCAACCGCACCGTCAACGCCGGTGGAATGTTCCGGCCGCCATCCAACAGGAAGCGGTATCTGCCCTCCTCGGCGATCTCGATGGTCAGGTTGCCGCCGCCTTGGGTGAGGCCGGTGAACGCGGTGCCGAGCGCCACGGCGTTCGCTTCCCCCTCCGCCGCGCCCATGTTCACCGTCGCCCAATCCTCGGACGCCACCTTGAACTCGTAAGCGCCTGCGGCAAGTTCCACAACCGCGGCGTGGCGCGCCGCGCCCTTGAACACCAGGGCGTCGTCCGTGCCCCAGCCGTTCATGGCGCCGCGCAGAAACACCGGCGTGGCGCCGAACGGGCGCAGCGGCGTCACATGCAACACCGGCGCGTCGGCGTCCGCCCCGGCATCCAAGGTGAGCAAGTACTCGCCTGCGGATTCGACCGCGAGCGTGAGGTTGTCGCCACCTTGGGCGAGGCCGGCGAAGGGCGCGCCGGGCGTCACCGTGGCGGCGTCGGCGTCCGCCGCACCCAAGTTCACCGTGTCCCAATCCTCCGACGCCACCTTGAACTGCGCGCCGCCCGTCTCCTCGATCGCCACCACGCCCTGGTAGGTGCCGCCGCCCACATAGTGCAGCGGATTGTCCGTGCTCCAGCCGTTGAACGTGCCGCGGGCGTGGATGGCGGATTGCGCGGCACCGTAGCCGTAGGGCGCGGCGTCCAAATCGATCACGATGAGCGTCGGCGCAGCCGCGTCGCTGGCGTCCAAGTGGAAGCGGTAGTTGCCGCTTTCCGCCACCGCGAGCGCCAGGTTGTCGCCGCCGCCGGCGAGTTCCCGCAGGGCGTCCACAACCACCGCCGCATCGTCCGCAGCGCCCGCGCCAAGGTTCACCGCGGCCCAGTCCTCGGACGCCACCTTGAAGGAGTGGCTGCCCTCCGCGGCCGGTTCCAAGGCGACATCCAGTGCGTACACGCCGGCGCCGCGGTAGGTCATGGCGTTGTCCGTGCCCCAGCCGTTGAAACCGCCGCGCACGTACACCGTGGTGTTGCCATAAGGCGGCGCGGTGCCCGGTGGCGGTTGGGAGACGCGCACGTTGTCCCAGTGCCAAGTGCTCGCGCCAGTGCCGCCTTGGTCGAACACCAGCTTGAAGCGGTTGTAGACCACGTCCGCGTTGAACATGGAGAAGTCGAAGTACAGCGTTTCCCAGCCGTCGGCGGCGGTGAACTCGGCGCTGGCGTTGAGCGCCGTCGCCGCATCGCCGCTGTTCCACACCGTGGCCGCCACCAGGTTGCCGGCCGGCGCGGCGCTGTCCACGTCCACGGCCAAATGGGTGAGCATGTCGCTGAAGGCGATGGCGCCGTCCAAGGCGTAGGTGGTGCCGGCGTCCGCGGCCGCATCGGCACCGCGCACGGTTTGCGCCACCATGTTGGCGCCGGCGGCGTCGCCCGGGTCCGCCACCACGCTGGAGGAAACGCCGGCGTCGTCCGCGAACACGTGGTCCGCGCTGTCGTCGAAGCCGAGCGGTTCCACCAACACCGGCGGCGGTGGCGGCGGCGGTGGTTCCACAGTGACCACGTCCGCGCTCTTGCGCAGCAGCAGCACCGGCTCGCCGCGGCTCAAATCCAGCGTGAAGGCGTAGGAGTCCGCTTCCGCGATGGTGGTTTGCAGGTTCGCCGGAGCGCCCTCGTCAGCCAGCGTCAGCGGCGTTCCCAGCACCACCACCGGATCGTCCGCGGCGCCGATGTTCACCGTCGCCCAGTCCTCGCTGGCCACCTTGAACTGGTATTCGCCCGGCTCCAAGGTCAGGTCCGCGCGGTACAACGCCGCCCCTTGGAACGCCAGCTCGTTGGCGGTGCCCCAGCTGTTGAAGGCGCCGCGCAGGTACACCGGCGTGCCGGCGAACGGTTCGGCGCGAGTCACCCACAGCGTCACGCCGCCTTGGCCGTCGTCGCCCGAGAAGTAGCCTCCGGCGGCCAATGTGAAGAGGTAGTCGCCGGTTTCGGCAACGGTGATCACCAGGTTCGGCCGACGCGGCCCGGCGAGCGAGACCGCGGCGCCAAGGGCCACCGGCACGGCGGCCGCGCCGAGGCCGCCACCGGCGGCGTCTCCGCCCAAGTCCACCGTGCTCCAATCATCGGAGGCGATCTTGAACTGGTGCTCCCCGGCTTCCACGCGGATGGTGGCGCGGTACACGCCCGCTCCGGCGTAGGCCACCGGATTGTCCGTGCCCCAGCCGTTGAAGGCGCCGCGCACGAAGGTTTGCGTCGGCAAGGCGCGGGCGTTCGTCACCGTGAGGATGGGGGCGGCGCTGTCCAAGGCGTTCAAGGCGAAGCGGTACTCGCCGCCGGCCGGGATGGACATTGCGAGGTTGGGATTTCGCCCCGCCGCGGACAGCGTGGCGGGAACGCCGAGCGTGATGGCCGTGGCGCCTTCCGGCGCGCTGATGTCCACCGTGCTCCAGTCTTCGCTGGCGATCTTGAACTGGTAGTCGCCGGCGTCGAGTTGCACATAGCCTTCGTATTGGCCGCCGCCCACGTAGCGCAGCGGATCCGTGCCCCAGCCGTTGAACTGGCCGCGCAGAAAGATGGCCGTGTCGCCGTAGGGCACCGGCGGCTCGAAACCGGAAGTGACGAAGGCGGACAGACCCGCGCCCTGCGCGTCGCCTTGGGCTTTCGCGAACACCGCCGTGGTGCGCCCCGGCACCGTGAACGTGCCCCCGGCCTCGCCATCGCCTTCCACGAACGTCGCGGCGCGGACGGTCTCGTCGGCGGATTCCCGCTGCGTCGGATGCAGGGCGAAGCCGGTGGCCGTGCGGATCTGGATCGAGCGCTCCTCGGCGGCGCCGTTGGCGATCACCACGATGGCGTCGCTGGCGGGATCCAAGTCCGCGCGCGGCGTGTCTTCGGTGTTGGTGACCGTGCCGGCGCCGTCGTCGATGCTCATGGCGATCAGGTTCGGCAGCGCGCCGCGGCCGACGTTGTGGAAGCCCACACGATCCATCACCTCGGCGGCGCTGGCGAGGCTGAACAGCGGGCTGCCTTGGGCGATGGCGAGGAACTCGCGGAACATCGCCGAGGCGGCGGCGATGTCCGCGGCCGCGGGTTCGGCGTTCGCGTCCGCGATGGCGGCCAGCACCTGCTCGTCGCCGGGGCCCTCCGGCGGCAGACCGACGTTCCAATTGTTGGCGGCGCCGGTGAAGTCGATGTGGTTGAACCAGTCGCCGGCGTTGTAGCTGTTCTGGCTCAGGGATTTGGAGCGCAGCAGATCGGCGCCCATGTGGACGAACGGCACGCCTTGGCCGAGCAGCACCAGCGCCTGCGCCTGCGCCGCCATGCGGACGCGCTCGGCGCTGCTCGTCTCGGCGCCGCCGGGGATCACGCCGCCGCGGTTCAGCTGATCCCAAAGCGTCATGCCGTCGTGAACCGAGGCGTAGTTCACGCTCTCTTGGGGATCCGCTGCGTAGCCGCCGTCGCTGGCCGCCTGCACCGTGACGCCGGAATCCAACACCAGTTGGAACTCCGCCAGGTTGCCGGCCAAGCCGGCGCGCACGCGCGTCAGATCGCCGCCGGTGGAAATGGAAAGGTCGCGCAGCCGGTCGCGCATGCGGTCGTTGAAGGTGCCGATGCCGGTGCCGGCCAGGTTCGTCTGCGTGGACAACTCGATCCGGTCCGGCGCGCTGCCGGTGCCCGGCGCCCACCCTTCGCCGTAGATGTAGGCGTCGGCGTCCACCGCCAACACCGCCGCACGCACGTCCTCCATCAACGCCTTGGGATGCAGGCTCATCCAGTCGAAGCGAAAGCCGTCCACCTTGTAGTTGGTGGCCCAGAACACCGCCGAGTCCTTGACGAACTTGCCCATCATGGCGTGCTCGGCGGCGGTGTCGCTGCAGCAGCTGGCGCGTTCCACCGCGCCGGTGGTGGCGTTGCGCCGGTAGTAGTAGCCGGGCACGATGCGGTCGAACACCGAGAACGCGCCGTCCGCGCCTTCGTCCGACGTGTGGTTGTACACCACGTCCATGACGACGCGCAGGCCCATTTCGTGCAAGGCCTGGTACATGGCGCGCATCTCCAGGATGCGGGCGGGGCCGGCCGGATCGGTGGCGTAGCTGCCCTCCGGCACGTTGTAGAGCACCGGGTCGTAGCCCCAGTTGAAGCCGTCGATGTCCGCCAGCACGTCCATGACCTCGCGCGCCGCCGGCGTGGCCGGGTCCAGCCCTTGCAGCTTCTCGACAATGCGCGTGGTGTCGCGCACGTTGCCGGGGCAGAGTTCCTTGTTGGAGTCGTCCAGGCGGCACAGCCGGTAGATGGCGTCGCGCAAGTTCACCTGCGCCGCCGGATCTTCGTTGATGGAGCGGATGTCGAAGGCCGGCAGCACATGGAAGTGCGTGAGGCCGGCCTCCGCCAGCGCCTTGAGGTGGGCCACCGGCGCCGAGCCGTCCGCGGTGAAGGCGAGGTACTTGCCGCGGTGTTCCTCCGGGGTGCTGGCGTCGCGGGCGCTGAAGTCGCGCACATGGCCCTCGTAGATGACGGCCGCCTCCGGGTCGCCGCCTTCCGGCGCGGCGTGGGCGTCCCAGCCGGCGGGTTTCAGGTCCGCGTCGTCCAAGTTGACGAACTGCGAAGCGAGCGAACTGGTGTAGGCGCCAACGGAATACGGATCCCGCGCTTCGCGCACCAGCACGCGGCCCTCGCTGGGATGGTAGGCGGTGACGACGAAGCGGTAGAACTGGCGATCCCAGTCTTCGGCGGCGCCGGTGGCGCTCCAGATGCCGGTGTTCGCGTCCTTGCTCATGGGCAGGTCGGCGCCGAAGGTGAGGCGCCCGTCCGGGCGTTCGTTGTAGATGCGCAGCTTCACGTCCTGCGCGGTGGGCGCCCACACCGCGCTGGTGATGTCGCCACCGTCGTACACCGGGCCGAGCACGGCTTCGTCCGCGTCGCTCTCGCCGGCGGCGTACACGCTGTCGAGCACCTTGGCGAGTTGCAATTGCGTGCCGTACTGGTTGCCCTCGGCGTCCTCGCCGACGATCCACAGTTGGTGGGTGAGCAGCTCCTTGACGCGGGCGAGCTCCAAATCCAAGGCGTAGGCCGCGTAGTCCGCAAGGTGCGGCGCGCGCGCCCGTTGCGCGTCGGTCAGTTCCGTCGCCGTGAGCGAAGCCGCTTGGGCGCCGCCAACGACCACGCCGCGCCTGCCGCCGTCCGCTTGGTCTTCGCCCATGACGTCCAGTTCGCCGTTCTGCGAGCTGTATAGCGCCACCTCCACGAGATCGCGGTTCCAAACGATGGTGCCGGCGTCCAGCCAGTGCGCCGCCTGATCCTCGATGGCCAGCGGCGGCGGCTCGAACTCCTCGCACACGTCGTTGATGCAGAGGGGCTCCGCCGCGGCGCGCGCCTCGCGCAGTTCGTTCTCCGCCAAGGTGGAATCGACCACCACCCAGAAGGTGTTGCGGTAGGGATTGGCGGCATCCTCGGTGAAGTTGACGCGCAGATCCACCGTTTGCGGCGGCCCGTTCGGACCGTGGATGATGAAGTTGCCGCAAACGCCCCCTTGCTGCAGCTGCAGCACCCAGTAGATGCCGTAGATGGGATCGGGCTGGCCGTCTTCGTAGTGTTGGTAGTTGGGCGGCGGGCCGTCCGGCCAACTGGTGCCGGTGCCCTCGTAGCTGTAGTCCACCGCGCCGTCCGGCCCGCGCAGCGTGACGCGCTCGGCATCCCAGCTGCCCGCTTCGCAGCCGTTGTTCCACAGGTGTAGCACCCAGCCGTCGAACGCCTTGTCGCGGCGGTTGTAGTAGATGACCGCCTCGTTTGACGCCGGCGTGTACTTGGGGGTGGGCTTGTCCGGCACCACGCAACGGCCGTCCACGACCACTTCCGGCGGCGTGCATTGCGGCGGCGGGGGTGGTCCGCACTGGCCGTTCGGCAGCACGATGTCGTTGCCTTCGCAGATCGGGAGGGCGGACTGATCGCCGCCGGCGCCGCCTCCGCCGCAAGCGGAGAGCAAGGTCGCGAGCGCACCGAGCGCCGCGGCGGCGCAAGTTCTTGCCAATTTCCGACGCATGGCTTCCCCCTCGAACAACGGGCGCCATTTGACCACACCCGGCGGCGAGTGCAAACCTGTGTGTGTCGTCGGTTGCTTGTGTCGGGGCTCAGGGACATTTCGGACTCCGTCGCCCTTGGTGTGGAGGCGGTCGAGGGGGGTGAAGTAGCCGCTGGGCGATGGCCGCAAGCTTGCTTGCGACCATCGCGAACAAGGTAGCTGGGCTTCGCGTCGGGTCACCCGAAGGGCCGTAGCGAAGCGAAGGAATCGCGTAGCGATTTGACGCGGCGCGAAGCCCAGCGATGGCGGCGGAACCTCCGGCGTCTTTCGGAAGGGCCGCGCCCGCGGCAAAGGCCGGCGGGCGCGGGATTCGGGTAGCCTTTGGTTTTGAGAGAACTGAAAAGGAGACCCGAACCATGCAGGTCAAACCCGCACCGGCGTCATGCTACCGCAAGCCGCGCGTCGACGAGACGAACTGTCCGACGGCGTGTTGGTAGCAAATACATTTGTCCGGTTTTTAGAGCACGTTATCTGTCCGGTCTTCGCGCCCCCCTTGAAGCGCCACTCGAGTGCGCTACCGTGCCGAGCGCGGACCCCGGAAGCGGATAGGCCGCAACACTGGCGCAAGCCGCGGGCGGCGACGCTGCCGGACCGGCCGTCGCCGCCCTTTGCGCTGGTGTTCCCGTACTTCGGGGTTCGGGGCAGCGCCCCATATGCGTTAACTTGTTTGGGGCGGCAAAGTGCCCTAGGCTGATGTGCGGACGCACAGCGACAAGGAGGTCGCGGAATGGACGAGGACTGGGAGGTGTTGTCTTCGTTCCTGCCGTCGGACTGGCGGGAGCAGGCGGCGATTCACGGGGCGCTCAAGGGGCTGCGGAAGGACAAGTCGGCGGATGTTCTGCTGCGGATGCTGCTGATGCATCTGGGCTGCGGGCACTCGCTGCGGGAGACGGCGACGCGGGCCCGGCAGGCGGGAATCGCGGACATGTCGGACGTGGCGCTGTTCAAGCGGCTGCGGAAGTCGAAGGAGTGGCTGCGGGCGCTGTGCGTGGGGATGTACCGGGAGTGCGGCGTGGAGCTGGGCGCCTCCGGTGGCTTCCAGGTCCGGGCGTTTGACGGGTCGGTGGTCAAGGAGCCGGGGCGGACGGGTTCGCTGTGGCGGGTCCACTACAGCCTGCGGCTGCCGGCGCTGGCGTGCGACCACTTCGAGGTGACGAGGACGGAGGGCGGGGGATGCGGCGAGTCGCTGTCGCGGTTTCCGATCGAACCGGGAGACCACGTGGTGGCGGATCGCGGCTACTCGACGGCCTCCGGGCTGACGCATGTGGACGCGGCGGGCGGGTACGCGACGGTGCGCGTCAACACGCAGGCGCTGCGGTTCCGCACGCCGGGCGGCAGGAGGCCGTTCGATCTGCTGGCGGCGGTGTCCGCGATCAAGCGCGCCGGGGCGGTCGGGTCGTGGCGGGCGCGGGCGGTCGGCGCCGACGGCGAGGGGGTGGTCGGGCGCGTGTGCGCGATGCGGAAGAGCGCCGAGGACGCCGAGCGGGCCAGGGAGAAGCTGCGCCGGCGGGCGTCGCGCAACGGCAACGAACTGCGCCCGGAGACGCTGGAGTTCGCGGGCTGCGTGATCGTGTTCACGACCTTCCCGGCGGGCAAGTTCTCGGCGGCGGAGGTGCTGCGGTGGTACCGCGTGCGCTGGCAGGTGGAGTTGACGTTCAAGCGCTTCAAGTCGCTGGCGGGGCTGGGGCATCTGCCGAAGCGCGCCGACGACAGCGCCCGGGCGTGGCTCTACGGCAAGCTGCTCGTGGCCTTGCTGGCCGAGAAGCTGGCCCGTCGCGCCGATTCGCGCGCCGTTTCCCCCTGCGGCCGGGGAACGGTCGCGCAGCCCTTGGCGGGAGTTCAAGTTCGTGTTGAATCAAGTCTGCCGAGCCGTTGAACCAGCGATGTCGCTAGCCGAAATGCTGGATGAATGGCCAGACATTTCGGCCTCTCTGACCGAACCGCCACGCCGTAGAAAGCCGCAAATGTCGCAATACTTTGATTTTTAATGAAAAAACAAGTTAACGCATATGGGGCAGCGCCCCGAAAAGGCCCGAAGGGCCTTTGCGTCGCCGCGTTCACGCGGTGGCGACCGGCGAGCCGTCGGCCTCGTAGCGGCCGATGCGGCGCGGGCCGTGGAACACCGACAGCCGCCCGTCGGCGTGCTCGTGGACGCGGACGCGGCGGCGCACGAAGTGCCTGCCGTGCGGTCCGGGCGGGATTTGCAGCGACCGGTTGTTGTAGCTGACGCAGTTGTCGTGCCCGACCACGCGGTCCTCCTTGACGCACAGGATGTCGTCGAGGTCGACGCCGCCGAGCGGCACGAAGGCGTCGCCGGACTCCCGCGCCGGCGCCGCGAAGCGCTTGTTGTAGTCGGGCCAGAACCGCTCGCGCAGGTAGTTGTTGGCCGTCTCCATGTCGCGCACGCCTTCCAGCGCCAGCTCGTTCGGCAGACGCCCTTGGATTGTCCCGAAGTGCCGCTCCGAACGGCCCCGCGCCTGGGGCGAGTAGGACGGAATCATCTCGATGCCCAGCTCCCCCATCGCCCGCCCGAACTGCGTCGGGTTGCTTTTGTCCACCTTGCCGCCCGCCTCCGGCGTGTGCCAGTAGTGGCTGCCCCGGTCCGAGTAGAGGCTCAGGAACAGCCCCCGCCCCTCGGCCGTCTCGCGCACCCCGCGGAAGCTCGACCAGGTGCCCTCCTCCTCCACGAAGAAGCCCGAATACACCTCGCCCGTGGCGTCGTCCAAGGTCACGATCAGATCCCACACCGCGTCCGCCACCCACTCGTGCGTGGACCCGTCCTGATGCACCAGCATCCCGGGCAGCGGCGCCCGCTCGCGCTTCTTCCGGCGCCTCCCCCGCGTCCGGCCCTTGCCGACCAGACCCGCCTCCCGCAGCCGGCTCTTCACCCACGTGTACGACCGCTTTCCGCCGTGCTCCTCCCGGTACCGCTCGTGGAAGTGCGCCACCGTCCACCCCTCGTAGGTCTCCCGGTACAGCGTCTCCAGCCGCAGCACCTCGTCCGCCGGCGCCCGCAGCGACGACACCTGCGCCATCCGCTTGTCGACCAGCCCGTCGATTCCGTCTTCGTGGTACCGGTCAACGTACCGCCGGAACGTGCGCGGGCACACCCCCAGCAGCTCCGCCGCCTCCTCCTGCGTCAACCGCTTCTCCGTCCACCTTCCCAACGCCTCCTCGAATCTTCTCATCCTCGTCTCCTGCAACCATTTCGCCCGCTTCATCGACCTCCTCCAGAGGCGTCCAAAAGCGGACAATTTATGTGCTAGAAAACCGGACAGATTATGTGCTCCCAACACGAACTGTCCGACGGCGAAGGAGCGCCTGCGCCTGCTCGGCAAGATCGAGGCGCTGGTCAACGAGGACCGCATCCCGCTGTCGGCGGCGCTCAAGGCCGTCGAACTGCGGCGCAGCACGTGCTACGACTGGCGCAAGGCGTTGAACGAGCGCGGCGTCCGCGGGCTGGTTCCCAAGAGCAGGCGTCCGCGGCGCTGTTCCCAGCCGCGTTGGACGAAGCGCGACGAGCGCCGCGTGCTGGCCGTCCGCGACGCCCGCCCGTACTGCGGCAAGCGGCGCATCCACCACGAACTCAAGCGCCAGAAGAACGGCTGCGCCGTCAGCGTCTCGACGGTGGGGCGCATCCTCGAACGCGCCGTGGCGCGGGGCCGGATCAAGCCCTGCGCCTTCCACTGCCACGGCCGCGTCAAGGCGAAGCGCAAGCGCGACTTCGCCAGCGGCCACGCCCGCCGCTGGAGGCACGGCGACCGCGCCGCGGCGCCCGGCGAACTCGTGCGGACCGACCACATGACCGTCCGCGCCGACGGCGTCGAGTTCAAGGAGTTCCGCGCCGTCTGCCCCTTCACCCGACGCATGTTCGCCCGCGTCTACTCCCGCGCCACCGCCTTCAACGCCCGCCGCTTCTTCCGCGAACTCGTTGCCTTCATGCGCGTCCACTCCGCGCAGGTCGACGGCGGCAGCGAATTCATGGCCGAGTTCGAGGACGAATGCGCGAAGCGCGCCGTCGAACTCGCCGTCCTGCCGCCCAACCGCCCCCAGCTCAACGGCTGCGTCGAACGCGCCAACGGCACCTCGCGCGCCGAGTTCTGGAGCCTCTACGCCGGCGACCTCACCGTTGAAGCCGTCAACACCGAACTCGACGAGTACCTCCGCTACTACAACGACGAAAGACCCCACACCGGCATCGGCATGATGACTCCCAACGACTACTACGCTACCCTCTCCCCGCTGCCCGAAAAGTCCGAAATGTCCTGAGCCCAGACAGCTTGTTGACATCTTGGTGTTTGAACCACTATAAGTGTGCCTGTCCGCAAGGTTGTTGTTCCGGTGGCTCGGCGTTGGCCGGCTTGGCTGCTCAGGAGCATGCGCGAACGCAATCGCCAACTGGCCACCAACACAGGACCAAACATCCATGAACAAGTCGGAAGTGGTCGACGCGATCGTTGACAAAGCGGACATCTCCAAAGCGGCCGCCGGGCGCGCCCTTGACGCGGCGCTCGGCGCCATCAGAGCCTCCTTGGAGGAAGGCGAGTCGGTCTCCTTGGTCGGATTCGGCACCTTCTTGGTGCGCAACCGTCCGGCGCGAACCGGCCGCAACCCGCGCACCGGCGAGGATGTCCAGATCCCGGCCGCAAGGGTGCCGGCGTTCAAGCCGGGCAAGGCGTTGAAGGAAGCGCTCAATAGCTGATGCGCGCCCCGTAGGGGCGCGTTCGAGTTTGCTGCGCAAACTCTGTGCATGCCGCGGGAGTTGACTCGTTCGTGAGGTCAATGCCACTTGAGAAGGCGGGGTTGCGGCGCGAACAGCCCCGCGGCCGGGGCGCGGTGTGGATTGAGGCAAGCGGGACGGTCTCGTCATGGTGATGCAAAAGATGCGCGCCGGCGCGCAGGGCATTGCCGCGAAGGTGTTGATGGGCCTCATCGTGTTCGTGTTGGCGGTTACCGGCTTCGGGGCCATCCAGCTGTTCTCGGCGTCGGAGCCGGCCGTGGCCAGCGTTAACGGCGTCGACATCACCGAACGCGCTTTGGAGGCGGAAGTGCGACGGCAGCGCCAGTACTACCGGGACATCGCCGAAGACGTCACCGACGAGACGCTGAACAACCTGGTGCGCCGCGACGCGGTGCTGTCCGTCATGGTGGACAGAACCGTGCTGCGCCAAGCGGCGGACGATCTCGGGCTGTCGATGTCGGACGCGGCGGTGCAGGAGCGGCTGCAACGGGAAATCGCGGCTGCCGAAGGGTTTGACGAGGCCGCTTTTCGCAACTTCCTGGCGTCCATGGGCCACACCCCCAGTTCCTTCCACGCCGATCGGCTCGCCGACGAGGTGACCGGGCAACTCGAACGCGCTTTGCGCGACACGGCGTTCGTGACGGCCCGGGAACTGCGCCGCTCGTCCCGCGTCGTGGCGCAACGGCGGGACATCGCTTGGTTGACCTACAGCGTTCCGTCGCTGATGCGGGACGTGACGGTCTCCGACGAGCAAATCGAAGAACACTACCAAGCGTACAAACGCCAATACGTCACCAAGGAGCGCTTCGACTTCGACTTCGTGCGCTTGCCGCGCTCGACCTTGGAGGCGGATGTGCAGGTGGAGGAAGACGCGGTGGTGGCCACCTACGAGGGGGAGGTCGCCGGCGCCGAGCCGTTGCGACACGCGGCGCACATCCTCTTGGAGATCACCGAAGAACGAACGGCGGACGCGGCCGCGGGGCAACTCGCCAAGGTGCGCGAGGCGATCGAAGCCGGCGCGAGTTTCGCCGACAAGGCGCGCGAGATTTCCGAGGACCCCGGCACCGCCGCCGAGGGCGGCGATCTCGGCGCGTCGGCCCGCGGCGTGTTCCCGGAGCGGTTCGAGGAAGCGTTGTGGGCGCTCTCGCCGGGGGAGATGTCGGCGCCGGTCGAGACCGAGTTCGGCGTCCACCTCATCCGCTTGATCGGCGTGGAGGCGCCGGAAATCCCGCCGCTTGCCGAGCGGCGGGAGGAGATCACGGAGCAGCTACGCCGGGACGAGGCCGAGCAGCGCTTTCAGCGCGTGCTCGGTGAAATGGACGAGATCGCCTTCGAGTCCGAAGACTCGCTCGACGAGTTGACGCGCGCCTACGACCTGACGGTGGAGCGCTTGGACGGCGCGACGCGCGACGGGCGGCAGGGACTGCTCGCCGAGCCCGCCGTGCGGGAGGCGTTTTTCGCGGACGAGGTGCTGATCGACGGTTTCAACACCCGCGCGGTGGCCACCGCGGACTTCGACGCCGTGGTGGCGCGGTTGCGCGCCCGGCATCCCGCCACCGAACGCCCGCTGGACGAGGTGCGCGAAGAGGTCCGTCTTGCGTTGGCCAACGCGGAAGCCCGCCGCATCGCCGAAGCCGGGGCGTTCGCGGCGCTCGAAGCGCTCGCGGAAGGCACCGCGCCCGCGCAAGTCGGCGCCGAGCATGGCCTCTCCTGGGAACGCGCGGACGGTATCGCGCAGGGCGACCCGGAAGTCCCCGGCCCGATAGCGGATCGGGCTTTCAAGATGCGCACGCCGCCGGCGGGCGAGCGGGAAGCGGACATCGCGGTGCTCGCGGACGGCTCGCGCGCCTTGGTCTTGCTTTCCAATGTCGCGTTGGCGGACTACGGGGCCATGAGCGAGACCGAGATCGCCCAACTTGCGGAAGCGTTCGAGGCCGCCAGCGGCCAGCGCGACTTTGCCGCCGCGCTGTCGACGTTGCGCGCCGAAGCGTCCATCGAAACCATCAACCTGGAGACTGGCGGATAGATCTCCCCAACCCGTCGCCGTTCGCCGCGTGGCTGGGCTCGCCGGCCGGGGGGCGCTTGCTCGTGGCCGAACGCGCGCTGTTGCGCAACGCGGCGCGCCGATTCCACGGGGATGCTCTGCTGTGGGTCGGATCGGCGCCGCAAATGCTTGACACCACCGCGCAGTGCATGGTGCGCACACGCGTTTTCGCCGCTGGTCGCCCAATGGCGGGATTGGATTCGGCCTCCCACCGCGACGTGGCGGTGGTGTCCGTTGGCGCCGGCGCGCTGCCATTCGCCGCCGGGGCGTTCGACGGCGTCCTCCTGCACCACGCCTTGGAGGCCGCACCGGACCCGCGCACCGCGTTGCGCGAGGCGGCGCGCGTGTTGCGCGTGGGCGGCCTGTTGGTGGTGGTCGGGTTCAATCCGATCAGTTCGTGGTTGTTGGCCAAACCGCGGCCGGCGTTTCGCGCCTTGAAGCCGGTGAGCGTGCCTCGGTTGCGCGACTGGTTGGCGCTGCTCGGTCTCGAGACCGACACGCCCCTTTACATGAGCATCGCGAAGGCATGGGCTTTGGCGGGATCGCGGCAAGGTTCCACGCCGTGGTGGCGCAAGCTGCCAACCGGCGGCGTTTACCTCCTTTCGGCCAACAAGGTCGCGCCGCGGGTCGTGGCGCCGCCCCTGGTCCAGCAGGCGGTTGGCGAGTTCGCCGGCGCCGCGCCGCATCCGGTGGCGCGGGTGCGCCCGGCCGCATGAACACGGTGTGGATATACACGGATGGCGCGTGCCGGGGCAATCCCGGACCCGGCGGCTGGGCCGCGATCCTGCAATGGCGGCATGGCGACGCGCCGGCGGCGCAAGCGAACGTGCTGGCGGAGAAAGCGCTGAGCGGCGCCGAGCGGCGCACCACCAACAACCGCATGGAACTCATGGCCGCCATCGCCGGCCTCAAAGCCCTGCGGCGACGCAGCGCCGTTGAGTTGACGACCGATTCCGAGTACGTGCGCCAAGGCATCACGCGGTGGATCGCGGATTGGAAACGGCGCGATTGGAAGCGCTCGAACCGCGCGCCGGTGCGCAATCAAGACTTGTGGCAGTGCTTGGACGCGCTCAACACGCGCCACGAGGTTTGCTGGCGCTGGGTGAAGGGCCACAGCGGCCATCCCGGCAACGAAGCCGCCGATCGCGCCGCGAACGCGGCCATCGACGAGCTTCTGCGGCGCGGAACGTAGCCGGTGAACGCGCCGCGATGAGGCAAGTCGTGCTGGATACGGAGACCACGGGCTTGGAGCCCGAGCGGGGCCACCGGGTGATCGAAATCGGCGCGGTGGAAGTGGTGGATCGCAAGACGACCGGCGAGCGGTTGCAGCTGTACATGGACCCGGAGCGCGACATCGACGACGCGGCCTTCGAGATTCACGGCTTGGACGCCGAACAACTTGCCGGCAAGCCGAAGTTCGCGGAGGTGGCGGAGCGATTCATCGGCTTTGTCGCCGACGCCGAGGTGATCATCCACAACGCGCCCTTCGACGTCACGTTCCTGGACTACGAACTGTCCCTGCTCGAACGCGACGGGGAGAAGCGCATGGCGGAGCTTTGCACCATCACGGACTCGCTGGCGCTGGCGCGGCGCAAACATCCGGGACAGAAGAACAGCTTGGACGCGCTTTGCCGCCGCTACCGGGTGGACAACTCGGCGCGCGAGCTGCACGGGGCGTTGCTCGACGCCGAGATCCTGGCGGACGTCTATCTCGCCATGACCGGGGGGCAGCTGTCGTTGTTCGCCGGTGCGGAGGACCCGCTGGGAGAGGGAGCGGCGGAGGTGATCCGCCTGCCTCGGGATCGGCCGCCGGTGCCCGTGATTGCCGCCACGGAGGCCGAACTCCTGGCCCACGAGCGGTACCTCGACAACCTAGACAAAGTGGCCGAGCAGGGGGCGGTGTGGCGACGGCTGGCGCCCGCCGCGGCTTGACGGCGCCGGCCGCGTGCGTCAGTTCAGCAAAAAGACCACCGCCAGCCAGCCGGTGACGCCCATGGTCACCGTGTAGGGCAGCGCCATCAGCACCATGCGGCCGTAGGACAGTTGGATCATGGGCGCCAAAGACGACGTGAGCAGAAACAGGAACGCCGCCTGGCCGTTCGGCGTCGCCACGCTGGGGATGTTGGTGCCGGTGTTGATGGCCACCGCCAAGAGTTCGTACTGGCGACGGTCGATGGCTTCGGCCTTGAAAGATTCCTCCACTTGGCCGATGTACACGGTGGCGACGAACACGTTGTCGCTGATCACCGAAAGCAGGCCGTTGGCGATGTAGAAAACGCCCGGCTGCTGCGCCGCCGGCAGCGCCAGCACGTAGTCGATCACCGGTTGGAACAGATTGTGGTCGGCAATCACCGCCACGATGGCGAAGAACACGCACAAGAGCGCGGTGAACGGCAGCGCCTCCTCGAACGCGCTGCCGAGTTGATGCTCCTCGACAATGCCGTTGAACGCCGTCTGCAGGATGATGATTGACAGGCCGATCAGCCCGATCGCGGCCACATGAAAGCCCAGCGCGAACACCAGCAGCGTCGCCGCGACCGCTTGGACGACGAGGTGCGCCTTCTCGCGGTTGGTGCGGCGGGCGGTTTCCTTGGCGTCGTAGTCCGTGAGCACGCGGCGCACGGCATCGGGGAGCTGCCCGCCGTAGCCCAGCACGCCCAAGCGTTCCAACGCCAGACAGGTGGCCAGCCCGACAACGAGCACGGGCAACGTAACCGGCATCATGATGACGAAGAACTCAAAGAACTCCCACTCCAGCGTATTGGCGATGAGCAAGTTCTGCGGCTCGCCCACGATGGTGGTGACGCCGCCGAGGGCCGTGCCGACCGCGGCGTGCATCACCAAGCCGCGCAGGAACGCCTGAAACCCCGCGAGGTCCCCCTGGTCCAACAGTTCCGGCGGGGGCTCGTCCTCCTCCTCCCGCTCCGCCACCGCTTCGAGTTTCGCCATCGCCGCGTCCTCGAGGAACTTGCGGTAGACGCCGTAGAAGCCCACCGCCACGCTGATGATTACCGCCATCACCGTGAGCGCGTCCAAGAACGCCGAGAGCACCGCCGCGACGAAGCAGAACAGAAGCGCCAGCAGGGTTTTGTTGCGGATGTTGAGCAGGATCTTGGTGAAGGTGTAGAGCAACAGCTGCCTCATGAAGAAGATGCCCGCCACCATGAACACCAAGAGCAAAACCACCTCGAGGTTGCCCTGCACTTTCTTGTAGACGAGCTCCGGCGTAGTCATGCCAAGCAGCAGCGCTTCGATGGCGAGCAGCCCGCCCGGTTGCAGCGGATAGCAGCGCAGCGCCATCGCCAGCGTGAAGATGAACTCCAAGACCAATATCCAACCGGCGATGAACCCGCCAAACGCGAAGTACAGCACCGGGTTGAGCACGAGGAAGGCGACGATCACCTGCTTGTACCAAACCGGCGCGCCGCCGAGGAAGTTCGGCCAGAACGACGCGCCGAGCGTTTGGCCGCCGCTGCCTTGGATTACCGCCATTGGCGTTCCCGCTCCCTGGTCATTCGCTGGATGCTTAAAGACTTGCCGCCAAGCCCCGCGATCAGCCACACTGAGCGCGAGCGTTTGGATTATAGCAACAAGGCAGACTGGTTCGTTGTTCCCGAAAGAGCCCTCCCGCTTCGCGTCCGAGACGACGCCCCCGGCGGACGCCGACGCCGGCGACGCGATCTACTTCGTCTGCTTGAGCGGCGGGCGCATGCTCGCCGTCAACGAGCACGGCGCGCCGCGCCCGGTGACCGCGGACGAGTTCCGCTGGGTGGATGTGGAGGTCACCTACAAGCATTACCTCGGTCGGTGGGAGAACCGCGCCTGCTACGCCCTCGCGGTCCGCGGCGCGGCACCCGAAGCCTTCGTCAGCGTCGACCTGCGGGCCTGGCTGGGGCGCGTGGAGCCGGACTTCTTCTACTTGGCCGGCCGCGCCAAGCAGATCGTCGAGTGGCATCGCGACCACCGCTTCTGCGGCCGCTGCGGCCGCGAAAACGAGGATCATCCCACCGACCGCGCCAAGCACTGCCCGGAGTGCGACCTTTCCACCTACCCCCGCCTGTCGCCGAGCATCATCGTGCTGGTGCGGCGCGGCGACGAGATGCTGCTGGCGCGCAACGCCGCTTGGCCGACGCGCATGTTCTCCACCTTGGCCGGCTTCGTGGAGCCGGGCGAGTCGATCGAGCAGACGGTGCATCGCGAAGTGGCGGAGGAGGTGGGCATCGCCGTCGCCAACCTGCGCTACCTCGGCAGCCAGTCATGGCCGTTTCCGAATTCGCTCATGCTCGGCTTCCACGCGGACTACGCCGACGGCGACATCGTCTGCCGCGACGGCGAGATCGCCGAAGCGCGCTGGTTCCACTTCCGCGACTTGCCGAACGTGCCGAACGGCACCGCCATCTCGCGCTGGCTCATCGACGCGTTCGTGGAAGAACGGGCAGCGCGAAATTAGGGTGCGCCCCTTGCGGGCGCGCCTTGCGGGCGCGCCGCCGCGGTAGGCGCTGCGGTAGGCGCTGCGGAACAAGCCGAGCACCACGAACACCCGCGGTTTCAGCCGTCCGCGCGCGGGATGGTGAGCGGCGGCGGCGCGTCGGGTCGGTCGAGCAGCCCCAAACTGATCATGTTGAGCCAAGAGCGCTCGCGCTCTTCGATGATGTTGCGCAGCACCAATTGCCCGTTGTCGTCGAACGCGTGATAGTCGGGGAAGTTGAGCGCCAAGACCTTCAGCGCGTCTTCGGCGATGTCCGGCAGTCCCAGTTTCCAGTTGGTTTCGATGAGCACCGCCAAGGCGTCCGCCGCCGCCGGGGTGCGCGAATAGTGCTCGATCACGTGGCGCGCGCGGTTGGCGGCGGCGACGTACGCGGCGCGCTCCAAATAGTAGAGGGCGACGTTGACTTCCGCGTCGGCGAGCACGTTGCGCAGGTGGATCATGCGCTGGCGGGCGTCCTTGGCGTATTCGCTGTCCGGGAAGCGCGTGGTCAGTTCGTTGAAGTCCAAGAACGCCCGTTTCACGTTCGACACGTCGCGGCGGGCGACGTTGTTGCCCTTGAACCGGCTGAACGCGGCGCGGTCGCGCGCCAGCGACGTGAGGCCCTTCAGGTAGAAGGCGTAATCGACGTTCGAGTGCTGGGGATGGAGGCGGATGAAGCGCTCGGCGGCGGTGGTCGCGGCGTCGTAGTCGCGCGCCATGTGGTGGGCGTAGATGAGGTCCAATTGCGCTTGCTCGGCGTAGCGGCCGAAGGGAAAGCGGGCTTCCAAGCGTTCCAGGCGCGTGATGCTCTGGTTGTAGTTGCCGGTGCGCAAGCCCGATTGCGCCAAGCGGTAGAGCGCCTGCTCGGTGGTTTCGACGGCGTCCTGGCCGTCGTCTCCGAACGGCATCCACGCGCAGCCCGCCGCCAGCAACGGCAGGGCGGCCAAGGCGTGGCGGAGCGATTGGGTCATCGGTTTGCGCCTCTTGCGATCCACTGCGCGTATCCTAAGGCAAATGTCGCGGTCGCGCATGGTTTGTTCTTCCCGCTCCGGCGCGCGGCGCGGTGCGCCGACGGACGCGCCGGGCGGCGTTGCGGAAGCGGAGGGAACGGATCTGCGAACTTCCGCTCCGGCGGGTGCCGGGGTCGTGGAGTTGCAGGCGGTGGTGCCGGAAGAGTTGCGCGGGGAGCGCCTCGACCGCGCCGCGGCGCGCATGTTCCCGCACCTGTCGCGCTCCGAACTCGCCGGCTGGATCCGCAGCGGCGCGGCCACGCTCGACGGGCGCCGCGTCAAGCCGCGGCAAGCCGTTTGCGGCGGCGAGCGCGTCCGCGTCGCCGCCATCCGCGCGCCTCGCGAAGACTGGCGCAACGTCGACGAGGTCGCGTTTCGCGTGGTACACGAAGACGCCGCCATCGTCGTCGTCGACAAGCCGCCCGGGGTGGTCGTCCACCCCGGCGCCGGCAATCCGCGCGGCACCTTGATCAACGGTCTGCTCAAGCGGTGCCCGGAACTGGCCCATCTACCCCGCGCCGGCCTCGTGCAGCGTCTGGACAAGAACACGAGCGGCCTGCTCGTGGTGGCGCGGAGCGCCGAGAGCCTGCGCGCGCTGGGCAAGGCCATGCTCGCGCGCCGCATCGAGCGGCGTTATTGGGCGGTTGCCGAAGGCCGCATGGTGGCCGGCGGCCGCATCGACCTCGCGCTGGGACGGGATCCGCGCAATCGCGTGCGGCAGACAGTGCGCGCGGGCGGACGCCGGGCGGTGACGCATGTGGACGTGCGCGAACGCTTTGCCGCCCACACGCTGGTGGAGGCGCGTTTGGAGACCGGACGAACGCACCAGATCCGCGTTCACATGGCGGCCATCGGGCACCCGCTGGTGGGCGACCGGCGCTACGGCGCCCGCGGCGTGGTGCCGCCCGGCGCGGGGCCGGAAGACGCGGCGCGCGTGCGCGGCTTCGACCGCCAGGCGCTGCATGCCCGTCTGCTGGCGTTTACACACCCGGCGAGTGGCGAGCGGATGTCCTTCACCGCGCCAATGCCGGCCGACATCGCCGGCTTGTTGGAACTGCTCGGCCCGGCGTGGGACGACGGTCTTTGACGTTGCCGACAACGCGGAGCCGCCGGCCGCGGCGTCAGGTGTCGCCGCGGCGTCAGGCGTCGCCGAGCAAGCGCTCCAAAACGATCTGAGCGCAGCGGCGACTCTCCGGTTCGCCGGCGCCGCCGGTGCGCGCGGGCGGCAGGCGCAGACCGCTTAGCGCCGAATGGACACGACCCGCCGCGAGCAGGGAGGCGACCCCTCTGCTGTGTTTGTTCAACTGTTTGGGGCGTTTGCGCGGCAGGTCGATCACACCGACCTGCGCGCGCGCCGCCAGCGCCTCGTACAACATGGAGGCGCTGTCCACCGTCACCCAGACAAAGGCGGCGACCGCCAGCGCCCGTTCCAGAAAGTCGCTCGGGGTTTCGGCCCAAGGGCGGTAGCGCAGGTTGTCGCGGGAACGGATGCACGCGCGCAGGCCCGCCGGAGTGCGCCGCGAGTCGCACAGCTGCCAGGCGACATCGGGCGCCGCGCGCGCAATGGCGTGGATCGTGGCCGCGATTTCTTGGTTCGCCCAGCGAAAGTGGCGGCTCTCGCCGCCGACGAGAATGAGACCGGCGCGCGCGTCCTTCTCCGCTTCGGGGGCGGGGCAGATGACGCCTTGGGTTTCCACCATGTTGCGCCGCCGCCGATAGCGGTCGTGGCCGGGCACGAACACGAGATCGAACCACGCGCTGGGCAGCGATGGCTTCATCAGCGCCACGCACTTGCCGCCGCACACGCGCCGGGCGATCAGCATCGCCAGATGCGTGCGGTGTCCGGCGCCGATGGTCAGCGTTGGCGGGGGCACGTCGGGAGGAGTCCGCGCCCGCGCGCCGAGGGCGTAGCCGCGCACTTGGCGCCAGAACAGCGCCTTGAACCGCATGTCGAAGTCGTAAACCGCCAAACGGCGATGCGCTTCGAGGCCTTGCACCAGGCCGGCGGATTGCTTCTCGTGGCCGGCTTTGCCGTCGAGCAGGCGCCAAACCACGAGCGGTGCCTTTGCGCCCGGCATCGTCTCGGGCATGTCAGTCCAAACGGTGATCCATGTCGAAGGCGGGGCTGTCCTCCCTAGGTCTGCCCACGACGGCGGCTGGCACGCCGGTTACGGTGACGTGCGGCGGCACGTCGGCGAGCACGACGCTGCCGGCTCCCACTTTCGCGCCCGCGCCGATCTCGATGTTGCCGATCACCTTGCAGCCGGCGCCCAGCAACACGCCGCGCCGCACCTTCGGGTGCCGGTCGCCGGTGACCTTGCCCGAGCCGCCCAGGGTGACCGCGTGGAGAATGGACACGTCGTCTTCCACAACCGCGGTCTCGCCGATGACGATGCCGGTGGCGTGGTCGATCAGAATGCCGCGACCGATGTGCGCCGCGGGGTGGATGTCCACGCCCAATCCCACGCTGATCTGGCTTTGGAAAAAAAGCGCCAGCGTGTGTCGGCCCCGATGCCACAACCAGTGCGCGACGCGATGCGCCTGCAATGCGTGGAAGCCCTTGAAGAACAGGAACGGGGTGGAGAGATCCTCGCACGCCGGGTCGCGCCCGTGGGTGGCGACGACGTCCACCAGGGCGCTGGCGAGGATGTCGCTGTCGCTGACGATCGCTTCGGCGATCACGTCGCGTATCAGCATGGTCGGCAGCATGGGATTGTCGAGCTTGCTGGCGAGGCGAAAGGACAGCGCGTCGCCGAAGCTCCGGTGGTTCAGGACGGTGGCGTGGAAGTAGCTGCCGAGGATCGGCTCTTCCGCGCTCTTGGCGGCGGCCTCGGCGCGCATGGCCTCCCACACGGCGCCGCTGTCCAAATCGCCGGTCTCGCGGTAGCGCCGCAGCAGCCCGTCGTTGCGGTCGGCACACATGCGCGGGGATGGTAGTCCAAGCCGTGCCCGAACGCCAAATCCGCGCTCGGCAGCGTGCGCGGTGAAGAGAACCACCTGTCAAACCCAACCCAAGACGCGCGGCGTTGCGGCGCTGGCGCTTCCGTATACTGCTTGGCGTCTTGCCTCGAGGAGACGTCCATGAGCCTGTCTGGCGGTGGGGAGCGAGCGCCCGCCGGCGCGATACGGCGTGTGGGCGTGGTGGCGCGCGCCGGAGGGCAGGGCGTGTTGGATTCGCTGGTGGCGGTTGTCCAGACGTTGCGCGCGGCGGGGGCGGACGTCACCTTGGAGGCGGAGACGGCGCGCATGCTGTCGAGTCCGCACGGGGTGGCGCGCCCGGCCATTGGCGACGGGATGGATTTGGTGGTGGTCGTGGGCGGCGACGGCAGCATTCTCGGCGTCGCCCGCGACGTGGCGCGCACGGATGTGGCCGTGCTGGGGGTGAACCGCGGCGGCTTGGGCTTCCTGGCGGACATCTCGCCGGATCAAATCGCCGCCAAACTGCCGGCGGTGTTGCGCGGCGAGCACACCGTGGAGGAGCGATTCCTGTTGGAGGCGCGCGTGTGGCGCGACGGTCGGTCGAGGGGGGCGGCGGACCCGGCGTTGAACGACGTGGTGGTACACGCCGGCAGCATGTCGCGCATGATGGACTTCAGCTTGTTCGTGGACGACGAGTTCGTCTACAGCCAGCGGTCCGATGGCTTGATCGTCTCCACGCCAACCGGCTCCACCGCCTACGCGCTCTCCGCCGGCGGGCCGATCATGCATCCGCGCTTGGACGCGATGGTGATAGTGCCCATGTTTCCGCACACGCTCACCTCGCGCCCGCTGGTGGTCCACGGCCAATCGCGCGTGCGCGTGCGCGTCGGCCGCACCGGGCACGGGCCGCGGGCAGTGGAGGATTCGGCGGCGCCCGTCCCCGCAAAGACGGGCGCCGCGCCGGCGGTGAGCGCCTCACCGATGGTGAGTTGCGACTCCCAACTCGACCGCGTCTTGCGCGACGGCGACGAAGTGTGCATCGCCAAGCATCCGCACGCGCTTCGATTGGCGTTTCCGAACGATCACAGCTTCTACGGCTCCTGCCGAGACAAGCTGGATTGGGCCACGCGCTTGCGCGGCCGCTAGCGCGCGCCCTGCGGCGCGCGCGCCTGCCGCAAGATGACTCGTTTGTGAAGGCTGTCGTTGGCGACCCGCGCGCAAGGGTCCAGCGAAGCTAAATTAACGCAGATCGCCCAACGCGGCTGTCGTCGTCTCGACCACGAACCGGGCGTTTGCCAAGGCTTGACTGGCGTCTTCCTCCACATAGAACTCCGAGGGCACCAGGTCTTCGGTGCCGTAGAACGCGAGCTCGCGGTCGCGCCGCAGTTCGCGGGAAATACGCGCCATTCGTTCCACATGCGCGCGCGGACTCCGGCAAGGCCGCCGCTTGCCGCCGCAACACGGCCGACACGTCGTGAACGCGCGGCGGATCCACGCGAGCCGCCCGCAGCAGGCCTTTGAGGGCGAGTTCCACCGCCTCTTGACACTCGCGCACCACATCGGCCCACGCTCGCACCTCGTAGAGCGTCTCAATGGCGCGCAAGCGCAGAGCGGCGCGCCGTATGTAGTCCGCCGCCAAGTCGCCGTTGTGCAATTTCAATTCTCCACCCAATAGGGGTGGCCATGCACCTTCCGCCGGCACAGCCGGCCGCTTGCCACCATTTCCCGCACGGTGGCCAGATAGGCCGAAACCCGCGTCTCGGAATCCAAGAGCACACGCCCGTCGGCGGCCACTTCGGCCCAAAACCCGGAAGGCGGGCGCCGGCCGTCGGACAGTTGCGCGAAGTGGGGCTCGATGGGGTGCCGCTTCCAGAAGATGACTGGTTGTTCGTCCCAACGCCGGTACAACGCCCGCGTGATCGGAACGGTCCGCGCGGCAACGATCAACACGTCGATGTCCGACGACGGTTTCAGTTCGCGGCGCGCCCAAGAGCCGAACGCGACGACACCGACGAGAGCGCCGTCCAAACAGCTGCTCGCCCGGCGGGCGATCTCCTTGGCGGGGGGAAAAGCAATCAGCGAAGAGCCCTGACGCATTGCCGGTGCCTTGGTTTGCGGTGCGGTCACCCTAACATCTTGGCGCAGGCGCTGCCGGGCGAAGTTGCTGCCGAGATCTCCAACGTCCGTCCATGGACAACCGACATGTCTGGTTGAAGCCCGCCGTTCGTCCGAGCAGGGCGGCCCAAGCACCAAGTCGCCGCGAGCAACGTGGTAAGGTGCGCGGCGGCGCAATTCGCCGTGTTTCTTCTGGCCAAGGATGGAGTCCACCGATGCCTGCCGATTCCGCGCGTGGACGCGAGGACACATCCACGTTTTCGTTCGTGGACATGGAGCACGACGTGCTGGATCTTTGGCAACGGCACGACGTGTTCCGCCGTTCGCTGGACGCCACCCGCAATGCTCGTCCGTACATCTTCTACGACGGGCCGCCGTTCGCCACCGGCTTGCCCCACCACGGCCACCTGGTGGCGTCGGTGCTCAAGGATGTGGTGCCCCGCTACTGGACGATGAAAGGCCGCCATGTGCTGCGCCGCTTCGGGTGGGACTGCCACGGCCTGCCCATCGAGCAGGAAATCGACAAGTCGCTGGGCATGTCCGCCAAGGAGGCCGTGGCAAAGCTCGGCGTGGCCGGCTACAACGCCGAGTGCCGCGGCATCGTGGAACGGCATGTCGCCGACTGGCGCCGCACCATCACCCGCCTCGGCCGCTGGGTCGATTTCGACGACGACTACAAGACCATGGACGCCTTCTACATGGAGTCCGTTTGGTGGGTGGTGAAGCGCCTTTGGGACAAGGGCCTCGTCTATCAAGGCTTCAAGGTGATGCCGGTGTCCCCGGCCTTGGAAACCGTGCTGGCCAATTTCGAGGCCGGGCAGAATTACGTCGACGTGCAGGATCCGGCCGTCACCGTGTTGTTTCGCTTGCAAGACGAAGACGCCCACCTGGCGGCGTGGACGACCACGCCGTGGACGTTGCCGTCCAACTTGGCGGTTTGCGTCCGCGCCGACATGGACTATGTGAAGGCGGTGGATTCCGACGCGAATAAAACGCTCTACCTCGCCGCAGCGCGGTTGGGCGCCTACCGCAAGAAACATCCGCGCTTGCAAGTGCTGGAGCGCGCGAAAGGCGCCCAACTCGTGGGCCGCGCCTACCGGCCGCTGTTCGACTATTTCGCCGCCGAACGCGAACGCGGCGCGTTTGTGGTGGTGGCGGACGACTACGTCACCGCCGACGAAGGCACCGGTCTCGTCCACCAGGCGCCGGCGTTCGGCGAAGACGACTACCGCGTCCTGCGCGACGCCGGCATCGAGGCGTTTGTTTGCCCGGTGACGATGGGCGGCGTGTTCACCAACGATGTACAAGACTTCGCGGGCCGCTTCGTGAAGGACGCGGACGCGGACATCATCCGCGCCTTGGACGCCGCCGGCGTGTTGTACGACCGCGACGTGATCGTCCACAGCTACCCGCATTGCTACCGCACCGACAAGCCGCTCATCTACCGGGCGGTGCCGTCGTGGTTCGTGCGCGTTTCCGAGTTCCGCGAGGATTTGGTGGCCGCCAACAAGCAAGTGCTGTGGGTTCCCGAACACATCAAACACGGGCGCTTCGGCAATTGGCTGGACGGCGCATCGGACTGGGCGATTTCCCGCAACCGGGTGTGGGGCACGCCACTGCCGATCTGGATCAACGACGTGACGGGCGCGGCCCGCTGCGTTGGTTCGCGTGACGAGTTGGAAGCGCTCACCGGCGTGCGTCCGGACGATCTGCACCGCGAACATGTGGACGGACTTTCTTTCACAGTGGATGGCGAGGAAGGCGTTTACCGGCGGGTGGAGGAAGTGCTCGACTGCTGGTTCGAGTCCGGCGCCATGCCCTACGCCCAATTGCACTACCCGTTCGAGAACCAAGCGGTTTTCGAGCAGGGCTTTCCGGCGGAGTACATCGCCGAAGGGCTTGACCAAACGCGCGGCTGGTTCTACACGTTGATGGTGCTCGCCACGGCGCTCTTCAACAAACCCGCGTTTCGCAACGTCATCGTCAACGGCCTGGTGCTTGCCGAAGACGGCAAGAAGATGTCCAAAAGCCTGCGCAACTACACGCCGCCGGACGATCTGATGGAAGGCTACGGCGCCGATGCGTTGCGGTTGCACCTCATCAACTCCGGCTTGGTGCGCGCCGAGGAGCAGCGCTTCCGGGATCGCGCCGTGCGCGACATGGCGCGCCGAGCGCTGCTGCCTTGGCACAACGCTTGGACGTTCCTGGAGACCTACGCGCGCATCGACGGCTGGCGTCCCGCAAAGGAGACCCGCGCCGCCGACAACATCCTCGATCGGTGGATTCTCTCCAAACTGCAAACCTTGAAAGCCCGCATCGCCGCCGAGATGGAGCGCTACCGGCTGTACAACGTGGTGCCGGCGCTGTTCGCCTTCATCGGCGAGCTCACCAACTGGTACATCCGCCTCAATCGACCGCGGTTTTGGGCAGAAGGTTTGACGCCTGACAAGATTGCCGCCTACACCACGTTGCACACCGCCGTGCGCGAGCTCTCCATGGCCATGGCGCCGTTCGCGCCGTTTCTGGCCGAACACCTGCACCAAGAGCTCGCCAAGCTGGACGGCGAACGCAAGCCGTCGCCGCTTTCCGTGCATTTGTGTCAGTACCCGGAGGCGAACGAGGCGCTCGCGCAGCCGGTTCTGGAAGACGCGGTGGGGCGGATGCAGCAGGTGATCGAACTCGGCCGCCACCAGCGCGAGGAAGCGCGAATCGGCTTGCGCACGCCGTTGCCGAAGGTGACGATCATTCACCGAGATCAAGCGGCGTTGGGCGAAATCCGCGCTTTGGAAAACTATGTGAAAACCGAGCTCAACGTGAAGGACGTGTACTACGAGCAAGACGAAGCCGAATACATCGCGCTCTTCGCCAAACCGAACTTTCCGGTGCTCGGCAAGCGCCTCGGCAAACGGATGAAGGCGTTCGCCGCGAAAATCCAAGCCCTTGACGCGGACGCGATCGACGCCTTCCAAGAGGCGGGCGACATCGCCATCGACGGCGAGACCTTCAATGCGAATGACATTCAAGTGTTACGCGAGGCCAAGCCCGGCGCGAACGCCGTGTCGAACCGCCACATCGCCATCGCCCTCGATTGCGCGTTGAACGACGATTTGGTGCGCGAAGGCTGGGCGCGGGAGGTGGTGCGGCACATCCAAGCCGCCCGCAAGAACAGCGGCTTCGCCGTGAGCGACCGGATTCGCGTGCGGTACGCGGCCGACGATGCGCTCGCGGGCGCCATCGCCACTCATCGCGATCACATCGCCGCCGAAACCCTAGCCCTGTCGTTGGAGCCCGGCGGTCAAGCGGCGATGGACGCCCGCTTCGACGCCGTGGTGGACGGACAAGCCTTGCGATTCGCTCTCGCCCTCGCCAACGGCGGTTGAGGCGTCAGGCTGACGCGGCGGCGGGCGCGTCCGCCAACGCCGCGTTCAGCACCCGTTGCGCGAACACAGCGTTGACGCCGATGTCGTTGCTGCTGGTGGTGAGCGCTCGGCGGTTGGGATGCAAACGCGCCCGCACATCCGCGATCAGTTCGCGATAGCGGGCCCGACCGGCCGGTTCGTCGCCGTGTTGCAGCCACAACACGCGCCAGTCACGGACGAAATCGCGCAGCAGTTCCACATAGGCCGCGGCGAGGCGCCGATCGTTGGCGGGATTCGCCGCAAAGTCCGCGATCAGATCTTCCACCAGCGCTTCGCATTCGCCGGGCGCCATCACGCGGGCGGCGCTGAAACGCTCCAACTTGAGCGGCGGATCGTGTTCGGGGCGGAACGGACGATACTCGGCGGCGGCGCCCACCGCGGCGGGATCCGCATTTTCCACACCGCGCACCAACCGCCAGAATCGCGACGATCCGCTCGTGTCAATGACCAGATGCACACGGCGTTTGCCGCTGTGGTTGACAACCCGGTGGCGCAGCCAGGAATCGAACAGCCAGCACTCGCCCGCGCCCATGTGCAATCGCTCCGGCCCGCAGTGGAAGATCACGTCCGGCTCGGTGGCCACCGGAACGTGAATGCGCACGCGGCGGAACCAGTGGTAGTTGAAATCCACATGCAGGCTCACCTCGCAACCGCCATCGAGCGCCATGAACCGCGCCCGCGAGACCACCTCGCCCAAGCCGGCCATCAATTGTCGGGTGTACGGACAACGCGCCAAGTGCGGCGTGGCGCGTTTCTCGCCGTCGAAGGAATCGTTGTCGCCGCCGCCGCTAGAGACGAGCGCGATGGCGGAATTGCCGCGCATTCCGCTCGGGTGCGGCATCCAAGCCCGGGGCGGGAATTGCGCGGCCTCTTCAGCCAAGCGCGCCGCGTCGAACCGCAACGGCAGGCGGATGAAGGGCTTGCTCAAGCGCATGACAACTCCGCCGCGGACAGTGCGCGGCGGTAGCCTAGCGCGGCGAAGTCCTCGCGGTAGAAACGGCTGACGCGGCGCACCAGCTCGTCGTCGTAATAGTGCGCGTACGGGGCATGCTCCGTGGTGTTCACACGGCCCAACGCCACATCGGGCAGCCCGATGCGTTCGCACACTTCGCGCAAAGATGCCCCCAAAGTCTCGAAACGCCCCACGAAATCCACCGCGATTTGGCCGGCGTCGTTCGCCAGCAGTTCCATTTGCGGGCGTACGAGCACCCGTGCGCGGAATCTTGGCACGTCCAAGGCGTTTTTCATAAACGCGGCCTCGTTGCCGGCGTAGCGGGGATTCCGCTTGTTCAGCATCGCGCACACGGACACGAAACGGTCGTAGGGATTGCGCGCCACCGCGAACTTGAAGTAGCTCCGCCAGACGCAACGCGGCAGCGCCGCTTGGGCTTGCCGGGCGCTGATGTGCCCGTGCCGCAATCGCGCCAACATCGGCAGCGGGCTGAGCGCCCGCCGAACCAGCGCTTCCTGTTGCCAATCCGCCTCGCCCAGAAACGGCGCCAGCGCATTCCGCAGCGCGTGCGTGCCGGTGCGCGGCACGGCCAAGAATATGAACTTGTGCAGGTGGGAGACGATCATCGTGGACGTTGCGACGGCAAGTGCGGGCGGCCCGGCGTCCGTCTATTCCACACGCTCCATCGTGAACCGCCTTTGGAGAACGGCGGCTTTAGATGTCCACCGGGAACGGCACGGAAATGTCCTCCGAGAGGTTCTCGCTCGGCACGAACACGTCCGCCGGGCCGTCGTTCTTGGGTTCCGGTTCCGGCGCTTCCTCTTCCGGATCGGCGGCAGGTTCCGCATCGCCCTCGTCCGCGTCTTCCACGCCCGCAGCCGGCGCCGCCTCGGCGCTGCGCTCGCCACCGCCGGACTCCGGCGCGACATCCGGCGCTTCCGCCCAAACGAGCCCCCCGAACGCCAGCAGCACCGCTAGCGCGAATCCGCCGCGGCGCGCCGCAACAGCGGGATTCCCAAGGTCTCCAAAGCTCATGCGCCGTACTGTACCGCATTCAAGCTCCGCGTATGCAAGGTGTGCCGCCGCTTGCGCCGTCAATGACGGCTTTGCTACGTTGACCGCATGACCACTGCACGCAACCTGCCGTCGGCCGTCAGGGACTCGCTCACCAAACTGGCGGAGTCGGGCGACCGCACACCGCCAACCGTGTTCGCGGGCCGAGAGGACGAATTCGCTTTGCTCGATGCCGCCATGCGGGGCACGCGCGACGGAGACCTTGGGCGCACCGTGGTGATCCAAGGTGTGCCCGGCGCGGGAAAAACCGCGCTGTTGCACGAACACGCCTTGCGCGTGGTGACCGACGCCGACGAAACCGGACCGGCGATCATCCCCGTGCCGTTGCGTCGCAGCGACTTGAACGCTCCGCCCGGGACAATCGTTGAGGAGATTGACAGGCAGTTCCGCGAGTTCGAGCCGACCAGCGAGGTGAGAAAGCGGGGTGGGTCGAAGAATCGACTGATCGGCGGCGCGGCCTTCGTGGGCAAGACGCTGTTCGCAACCCTCACAAAAAGGGACTTCAAGGACTTCAGGCCATCGGCGAGAGCGCTCCACTCGCTCCCCATCGCTATTGACGACCACATGGCGTTTCGGTTCGACCGGCGCAACGCGGCCATCCTTCTGCTGGTGGACGAAGCGCAGAACTTGGAGGACACCCGTCATGTTCGAGCGCATCGGCGCGAATACTACGATCTGCGCTTGCAACCTTGGTCCGATCACACCATCGCGCTGGCTCACGCATTCGGGGATGGGGATGATGGGTGGAAGCCGGTTGACCGCATCATGCGCGCCGTGATGGCGGCGGACAACATGGGCCTGCCTGTGGACGAGCGCACAGCTGCGACGACGCTCAAAGAAATATGCGCCAACGGCTTTCTCGAAATGAACGTGGGCGAATGCCGCTCGGCGCTTCCGTCTTTGACATCGCACTTCGCAGCCATTCGCCAAGGCCTGAAATCGAACAACGTGGCGGCACGGAAGGTGCGTTCCGCGTTGATCCGGGATCAAGCGGATCGGCACGAGAGCATAAGAGAGGAACAATGAAGATCGGTAAATCGGCGCTTGTCGCAACCGTTGCGTTGGGATTGTTCTTGGGGCTGCCAGCGCAGTCCAAGGCCGAGAATCGACTGCCGGTTGGCGAACCGGGCGCAGCCCTCTCGGAAGGGGTGGCTGCCGAACTGCTGGACGAAACCCGTCTGCTCCAAGAGGCCGAGCGCTGGCGGAGCAGTGGCTATCCGGACATTCCCGTCGAGGTCTTGCCCGCCGAAGTGCGCGAACTCTTGGACGTGACGGCAGGCACGACTCCGCCCGAGACCTTCTTCACCGCCCAAGTGCAAAAAGCACTGCTCGCGGCGGATGGTGGCGTCTTCCATCTCGCGGACGATGGCGGCCCGGAGGCATGGATTGCCCGCCACCGGGCGAACGGGTGGCCGGACATCCCCGTTTCCGTGCTGCCGGAAGATGTCCGCGAGGAGCTTGGACTTGTGGATGGCGCGATTCCACCCGAGGTCTTCTACGGGGCGCGGATGGAAGAGGCGCTGACGAAGCACTTGGGGCCCGTGGCGTGGGCCAGCGACGTGGAGACCGTTATCGACCTGTCGCATCCGAGCGTCACCGAACGAGAGAGGGAGAACATCCGGCAAGCGGTCAAGGAGGAGCTCGGCCCCAACGCCGTTGTTGTCACCTCGCCGGAGATCTTGCGCGCGTTCGAGGAACACGCCGGCGACGAGGCCGCGCTGCGCAAAGCGATAGCGGCGGCCATTCCCTCGTTGCCGGCCGACATGCAACAGTCGCTCCAAGCGGGATTTCACATTCAGATGGAGGATGTGGATCTCCCTTTGCGGAAGAGTGGCGAAGACTTGACGCCGGAACGATTGCCGACCGAGCAGGTGCTTGAGCGCATCAGTGCGGAGTCTCGAGCGGCTTTGGCGGACCACCGCGACCTGTTGGACGACCACTGGGCCCTGATCAGCGCGTTGCCGTCCCTGCCCGAGGAGACCAAACGCGCCGCCCACGAGTTCCTTGGCCGAATGCAGGACCACGCACCCCCGGCGCTGCCCGCCGACATGTTGCGCGAGATCGAGCGCGCCAAGGAGCGCGGCTATTTCGAGAAACGCGGCGCGCCGGCGGCAACCCAGCTGCTCGCCGCCATCGAACAACGCGAATTGTGGGCGAGCGACATGGCCGCACGCCGCACCGCGCAGTCCGCGAGCGAGGACGACGGATATTCGGCGCATCGGAAACAGCCGTTCTATCGGACCTTGGACGACTACTTGGCAACCCACCCGGACCTGCCAACCGTTCCGGCGGCGCATGTCGAAGCGGGTGCCCGCAACTACGTCGTGCCTAGGCCGCAAGGTTCGTCGCAAATCTACTCCCGCTCGGCGTTCGGCCCGCGCTTGCATGTGCAGGAGTCCAACGCGGCGAACTTCATTCCACACATTCCGAATCTCACCATTGCCGGCCACGACGGGACGGTGACCTGGGAGAAGCACGACACCGGCGCGTGGACGACCACGGTCTCCGGCTTCAACGGGCGCAAGGTCTTTCACGTCTCGGTGGAAACCAAGCTCGATGGCCACATGCGCGATCAGTTTGTGGAGATGGCCAGAACCATCATCGAAAGCGGCTACGGCCTCTAAGACGCGGCCTTCAGCCGAACACCAATCGGCGACCTATCGGCCTCAGCGAGGCGCCGCGTCGCGCCAATAGTGGCACGCCACGGCGGCGTCCGGCGCCACCGCCTCCAACGGCGGTGGTCGCTGCCCGCAATCCGGTCGGGCGTGGGCGCAGCGGGTGTGGAAGCGGCAGCCGCTTGGCGGCTCGATGGGCGAGGGAACGTCGCCGCGCAGCACGATGCGCTCCTTTCGCACGCTTGGGTCCGGCACCGGAATGGCCGAGACGAGCGCCTGCGTGTACGGATGCCGGGGCGCGGCGTGGATGGCCTTGGCGGGGGCGGATTCCACCACTTCGCCGAGATACATCACGGCGATGTGGTCGGAGACGTGCTTCACCACCGCCAAGTCGTGGGCGATGAAGATCAGCGCCAAATGCATCTCCCGTTGCAGGGCGAGCAGCAGGTTGATGATCTGCGATTGGATGGAAACGTCCAACGCGGACACCGCCTCGTCGCAAACGATGAGCTTGGGGCCGAGGGCGATGGCGCGGGCGATGCCGATGCGCTGCCGCTGGCCGCCGGAAAACTCGTGCGGGAAACGGTTGGCGGCGCCGGCGCTCAAGCCCACGCGCTCCAGCAAATCGGAAACACGCCGGCGGCGTTCCGCGGGCGTGCCCAAACCGTGAATGACGAACGGCTCCTCCAGAATCTTGCCCACCGTGTGGCGGGCGTTGAGAGATTCGAACGGATCTTGCAGCACGATTTGGATGTCGCGTCGCAGCCGCCGCAATTCGGCGCGTTTCATGCGGGTGATGTCGCGGCCCTCGAAGAAAATGGCGCCGGCGGTGGGTTCGTGCAGTCGCAGCAGGGTTTTGCCCACCGTGCTCTTGCCGCAGCCGGATTCGCCCACCAGGCCGAGGGTTTCGCCGGCGCGCAAGTCGAACGAAATGCCGTCCACGGCATGAACCTGGCCGAGCGTGCGCTGCAGCACGCCGCCGCGCACCGGAAAGTGCTTGGTGAGCCCGCGCACGCGCAGCAGCGGCGTCGCCTCGTGTTCGCCGCTTGGCGCGGCGGCGCCGGCTTCGACCGCGGGAGCAACGCCCGCCACCGTCATGCGGCTTCCCATTCGCGCCAGCGGTGGCATGCGATCTGGCGGCCGTCGGCGGCCGCCTCCAGCGGCGGCGGTCGCTCGCACACCTTCTGGGCATGATCGCAGCGGTTGACGAAACGGCACCCCGCGGGCAATTCGTGAATCGCCGGCACGGTGCCCTCTATCGTCGCCAGCGTCGACTTCGGTTCGTCCGAAAGGCGGGGCATGGAGGCCAGCAAGCCGCGCGTGTACGGGTGCAGGGGCGCTTGGAACAGGTATTGCGCCACCGCTTGTTCCACCACGCGGCCGGCGTACATCACCACCACCCTGGAACACAGCTCGGCGATCACGCCGAGGTCGTGGGTGATGAACAGGATGGCCATGCCGGTGGCCTGCTGCAACTCGCGCAGGAGTTCCAGAATCTGCGCTTGTATCGTCACGTCCAACGCCGTGGTGGGCTCGTCGGCGATGAGCACGTCGGGGCGGCAGGCCAAGGCCATGGCGATCATCACCCGCTGGCGCATGCCGCCGGAAAGCTCGTGCGGATATTCCTCCAGCCGCCGCTCGGGCGCCGGAATGCCCACCTGTTCAAGCAGGCCGCGCGCCCGGCGGGCGGCCTCGGCGGCGGAAAGGCCGCTCTGGTGCAAGGCGAACACCTCGGTGAGCTGCCGCCCGATGCGCTGCACCGGGTTCAGCGCCGTCATCGGCTCCTGAAACACCATCGCGATGCGGTTGCCGCGAACGCCTTGCAAGTTCGCCGATTCCGCGCTGGCGATGGTTTCGCCTTGAAAGACCACGCTGCCGCCCACCAAGCGGCCGGCCGGTTTGGGCAACAATCCCATGATGGCGAGCGCGGTGACGCTCTTGCCGCAGCCGGATTCGCCCACGAGGCCCAAGGTCTCCCCCGCGCGCAGGTGAAAACCCACCTTGTCCACCACGGTGACTTCGCCTTCCTCCGTGTCGAACGCGATGGACAACTCCCGAACGCGCAGCACGGGTTGCCGGGCGGGCGTGGCTTGGTCAACCATCGGTCGGAGGCGGATTGCCGAACTCCGTGTTGATCACCGTCACCGGCTCGAACGCGACGCCGTCGTCCTTGGCCCGCAAGACGCGCTCCTTCTCTTCCTCGTCGATCCAGAACAAGCCGCCGCTGGAGAAAATGCCCGCCGAAACCGCTTGCGAATTGAACAGCGCACCGGACGTGCGCGTGCCCAGCCACGGCGGCAACTTCAACCACCGCCAAGCGCCTTCGCGCGCGTAAGGCACTTGAAAGGTTGGTATCACCACTCCGGAGTCATGCACCATCTGCTCCAAGCGCCGCGCCAACGCCACGCGCTCGTCCAGTTCCGAGGAGGCCCGGTAGGCCATGATCAACTCGTCCATCACCGGGTCCGCATGATTGGTGATGTTGTTGGTTTGCGTTTTGTTCGCGTTGACCGAGTGGAAGTGTTCCCAATAGCGTGGCGACAGGCCCGAGCTACCCCAACTCATCCACGCGATCTGGTGCTTCTTCTCCTGCATCTGCTTGAACGCGTTGCTGGCGTCGAGCAGTTGCAACTCCAATTCCACCCCGGCTTTTTTCGCTTCCTCCTGCAGCACAACCAAACGTGGCGTGTGGTGCGGATAACCGTATGTGACGCGGAGCGAAAGGCGCCGGCCTTCGGCATCGACGCGGATGCCGTCCGCCCCGCGGGTGGCGAAGCCGGCGGTGCGGAAATACTCGTCCGCTTTTTCCAAATCAAACGGACGCGCCTTGATGCTGCGGTTGTCGTACTCGCCGAAACCCTGTTGGAAAGTGGGGAGGCGCTGGTAGTCGCCGCGCAGCACCGTGTTGATCACACGGTCGAAATTCATGGCGTGGGCTAGGCCGAAGCGGATTTGGGCATCAGCCAAGAGTGGATCGTTCACGTTCAGGTACATTCCCGCCGACGGCACCGGCACGTCGTTGTAAAACCAGTATTTGGCGATGTAGCCCGCATCGAACGGCTCGCCGGTGGCTTTCTCGTGCCAGAACGTGGGCACCACCAAACCAAACGAGTCCAGCTCGCCTTTGACAAAGTGCTTGAAGGCAATGTTCTGATCGCGGATGATGCGCACGCGCACCTTGTCCGGATTGAAGCGGTGCTGGAAGTACTTGAGATCGTTGGCCCACCAATCCGCCTTGCGGTGCAGTTCGATGTACTTTCCCTTCTCCACTTTGCCGATGATGTACGGCCCGGTGTTTGGTTCGATCTCCCAGTTGTAGTCGCGCACCCAGTTCTCGTCCAACTTGTGAAAGTGTCGCGGCTGCGGGACCAAGCTGTACTGGTAGTGCATTTCCGCCAGCGGTTTCGGCTCGGCGCCTTGAATGCCGATGGTGTGGTCGTCGTAGCGCTTCAGGTCGCGGATGCGCTCGGTGTAGTAGTTGTTGTACCACGGCGCGACGATCTCCTTGGAACGGTGGAACTGCACGGAGAACACGAAGTCGTCCGCGGTCACCGGCACGCCGTCGGACCAGCGCGCCTCGGGGTTCAGCTTGTAGTAGATGCTGCGGCCGTCGGCGCCGAACGCCCAGTGCGTGGCGAGGGCGGGAATCGGGCGGCGCGTGTCGGGATGATAGATGACAGGCCCCATGCGGTTGTAGCGCAAATAGTGGACGAAGGCGCCGTTGGAATCCGGGCCCACGGTGCGCAAGGTGAGCGGAAACGACTCCATGAACGTGCGGAACGTGCCGCCGCGCTTGGCGTCCGGGCTGGCGAAGGTGGGATCCGCGTTGTTGGTTTCCCACACCAGGTCCGCGGGCAGCGATTCCGGCAAGCCGTCGTCTTCGCGCACGGCGATGGGCGGCATGTCGTTCAACGGCGCGGCGTCCGTTGCCTGCGGAGCGGCCGCCGGCGCTTCCCGCTCCGGCTCCGCGCCGCAACCGGCGACCAGCACGCCGGTCAGCGCCAACACCGTTGCGCCGCATGGCGAACGCAGCGCGTGCGACAAGGCGCTTATGCCCAAGGATCCGTGTGCTCGCTTCATAACGGCCTCACTCGTAGTAGGTGAACTTTTTCGGGTCGAACGCTTCGCGGATGGCTTCGCCGATGTAGGCGACCATGAGCAGAACCGCGATCATCGCCGCCACCACGGACGTGACGATCCACGGCGACTCCAAGTGGTTGGTGCCCTGCGCCAGCATTTCACCCCAACTCGGCGTGGGCGGCGGCAGCCCGAAGCCGAGGTAGTCCAACGCCGTGAGCGCGGTGACACCGCTGGCGATGGAGAAGGGAATGAACGTGACGATCACGGAGATGGCGTTCGGCAGGATGTGGCCGCCAATCATACGCGCACTGGACGCTCCCAAGGCGCGCGCCGCCAGCACGTACTCCCGCGCTTTCTCCTTGTAGGTGGAAGTGCGCATGTACCATGTCATCTGCGTCCAGCCGAACGCCACCATGAGCGCCATCAGGGTCCAGAAGTCCGGCACCACCACGCTGGCGACGATCATGATCACGAACAGAAACGGCACGAGGTTCCAAATCTCGATCAACCGTTGAAACAACAGATCGAACGCGCCACCCCAGAACCCCATCGCGCAGCCCACGGCAATGCCGATGGCGTAGCTGCAAAGCAGCAGAATGAAGGCGAACGCCATGGCGGTGCGGAAGCCGTACACCAAGCGCGCCAACACGTCGCGCCCGGTGGAATCCGTGCCGAGGTAGTGGCCGCTCGCAAATGAAGGTGGATACGGCGGATAGGCGCTTTCCCGCAGATCGTTTTCCAACGCGTCGTAGGCCACCGGTGGCAGCAACACCCAACCGCCTTCCCCGCGCGCGGCGAGCACGGCTTTCAGCTCGCGGTAGTTGGTCTCGTGGTCGTAGTCGAGGCCGAACGCGCGTCCCGGAACGAACGCGCCGTAGGTGGGGAAAAACCACTCGCCTTGATAGAGAACGACCAGCGCCCGGCTGTTCACCAACAGCTCGGCGCCCAGCGAGAGCAGGATGCAAACGCCGAGCAGGACTGCGGACCAGTAGCCGCGCTTGATGGAGCGGAACCGGCGCCATTGCTTGACGGTGAGCGGGCTGACGGCGAACAGACTCACTGGCCCGACGCTCCGCTGCCGAACTTCACGCGCGGATCCACCAGCGCCACGCAAATGTCCGAAAGAATGTTGCCGACGAGCAAGAGCAGCGACGAGAGCACCAGAATGCCCATCACCACCGGATAATCCCGCTCCACCAAGGATTCGAAACCCAGCAAGCCGAACCCGTCGATGTTGAAGATCTTCTCGATCAGGAACACGCCCCCCACCAAGAGCGAGATGTTGTTGCCGAACGAGGTGGCGATGGGAATGAGGCTGTTGCGCAAGGCGTGCCCGAACACGGCGCGCCGGTAGTCCATGCCTTTGGCGATGGCGGTGCGGACGTATTCGGCGGCGAGGTTGTCCATGAGCGAGTTCTTCATCAGCAAGGTCGTCACGGCGAAGCTGCCGGCCATGTACGCGATGAGCGGCAGCGCGGCGTGATCAAGCACGTCCAAGGTCTTCTCCCAAGCGTTGAGATCGTCGAAATCGTCGCTGACGAAGCCGCCGAGGGGAAACCACTCCAAATTGGCGGCGAATGCCGTCAACAGGCCGATGCCCACCACGTAGCTCGGTATGGCGTAGCCGAAGAACACCAGCGCCGAGGTGACGTTGTCGAAGCCGCTCTTGTGGCGGATGGCCTTGACGATGCCGAGCGGAACACAGACGCCGTAGGTGAGGATCAACGTCGCCAAGCCGTAGAAGATGGAAATGGGGAAGCGGTCCTTGATGATGTCCCACACCGGATCCGAATAGCGCGTGGAGCGGCCGAGATCCAAGGTGAGCACTTTGCCGAGCCACTCGACGTAGCTCACCAGCACGGGCTTGTCGAACCCGTAGTACGCCTTGAGCTCCTCGATCTGCGCTTCGGAAAGCGCCCCGGCGCCCCGCCCGTCGAAGCTCGCGGTGGCGGCCGCGGCGTCCGCTCCGGCCAGCGCCGCCTCGGTGAGCATCCGCTCGATGGGGCCGCCGGGCACCAGCCGCGTGAGCACGAACACCAGCACCGTGACGCCGAGGAACGTCGGCGCGATGAGCAGCAAACGGCGAACGAAGTAGCTGGTCATGGCAAATGGCCCGTGCGATGAACAGACCGCTGCCCGCCGCTTGTGATTGAACCTGCCCCCGCGGCGCCGCGACATTGGATGCGCGGTCGCCGCCCGGCGTCGTTACACTAACGCGCCCGACCGCGCTTCGGTCGAACAGGATTACAACGCAACCCGCCCACTTAAAGCAACCCATGCATTCCCACCAAACCATGGCCCACCAAACCAAGCTCCACCAAACCAAGCGCCCCACGGTGCCCGCCGCGGAAGAAATCCTCGGCGGCTACTTTCCCGTGCTCGACCACGGCTTCGTGGCGCTGGTGGACTACATGGGCACGGACGCGGACATCGAACGCGCCGCCCGCGTCAGCTACGGTGCCGGCACGCGCCGGGTGAGCCAGACGCGGGGCCTCGTGCGCTACCTGCAGCGCCACGCCCACACCACCCCCGCCGAGATGGTGGAGTTCAAGTTCCACTGCGCCATGCCGATATTCGTGGCGCGGCAATGGATTCGCCACCGCACCGCGTCCGTGAACGAGCTGTCGGCGCGCTACAGCCTGCTGCCGCTCTTGTTCTACACGCCGGCGGCGGGCAACTTCGCCCGCCAAAGCCAAGTGAACAACCAAGGCCGGCAAGCCGAACCCGCGCCGGCGCGATTGCACGCCGACGCCATCGCGCGCTGGGAACGCCTGCGCCAAGACGCCGCGGACGCCTACGGCTGGCTGCTCGGCGAGGACGTGGCGCGCGAGCTGGCGCGCATCGACCTGCCGCTCTCCACCTACACGCAGTGGTATTGGAAGATCGACCTGCACAACCTGTTGCACTTCCTCACGCTGCGCGTGGACGCGCACGCGCAATGGGAGATCCGCGCCTACGGCGAAGTGATGGCCGGCATGTTGCAGCGCGTGGCGCCGCTGGCGTTCGAGGCGTGGCTGGACTACGACGTCCTCGGCGCCCACCTCAGCCACGCCGAGCGGTTGGCGTTGGCGCGCCTGCTGCAAACCGACCCGGCGACCGGCGGCGTGTCCGCGCGCCCAGACGCCAGCGCCTTGCGCCCGGAGGACCTGCGCGAAATCGGCCTTTCCCCGCGCGAGGCGCGCGAACTCGCCGCCAAACTCGCGCCGCCGGAACGGCCGGATTTCCGCCTGAACCTCGCGGACATGCGCAGCGCCGAAGAGATGGAGGAGCGGATGCGCACCGCCGTGCCCGAACCCGAACGCCGGGCATCCGCCGCCCGCGGCACCGAGACCATGCCGAGCTCGCGCTGATCCGCTTCGCTGCGGAATCAACAAGTGGCGTGAGCTTCTTCCAAGCCACCATCTTGGTCTTGACCGGGCCCGCACTCGCTGGACCGGCTGTGTGCATTCAATTCAAGCCGCATCTTCCATTGGCGCCGCCTTCCGTTTAGGCTTGTCTCCATTGGATGGCAAGACCGTGCGGTGTCTTGGCCTTGAATGTGCTCGATGCGCGGCAACATGGCGATCCGGTAGTGGAGAGCAAACGCGGTGAAAATCGCGCGACTTGATAGAGACCGCCCGCAGCCTGACGGAGATCAGTCCGCGGCGGCCCTCCCAGGCCAACCTCCGCCGGCCGTCAGCACCGCGTACTACGCGATGTTCCACTGCCTGGCGGGGTGCGCGGCCAATCTGATCATCGGCCGCGTGCGCAAGCCGGCATGGCATCAGACGTACCGTGCGCTGGAGCACGGCAAGGCAAGGAACGCATGCGAGGACAGAGGGGCGCTGGCCGCGTTTCCGCCGGAAGTGCGCAACTTTGCCGACATGTTCGTGGCCTTGCAGAAGGCGCGGCAGCAGGCGGACTATGCGCTTGACGGCCGGTACGACAAGCTGAGAGTACTTGCGGCGATAGACATGGCAGAAGACACCATCGTTCGGTTCGATCAAGCCGGTGTTCAACACCGCCGCGCCTTCGTCGCCCATGTGCTGTTCAAGCGACGATCAAGTGACGATCGTGGGACAATCATGACGAGGAGTGCGAGATGAACGAACAGCGGATACGCGAGATTGCCGAGAGTGCCTTCAAGCGCCAGTTCCCGAACGTCAAACTCGCCCGGGTCAACGTCTGGCCGGGCGTCGGCTTCGAGGACGACTCCCCGGTGGTCGATGTACACATCATCTACGACGGCAAGTACGAGCAGTTGAACGCCGCCGGGCTCGTGAATGTCCTCTCGGAGGTCGTTGACAAGGCGTACCGCGAGGTGGAGGACGACCTGGGCTTTCCCTGCACCAGCTTCTTCGCCAAGTCCGAGGTCGGGCGGCGCGACTTGGCGACGGTGTGACCGATGATGGAACGCGAGATGAACGAACAGCGGATACGCGAGATTGCCGAGAGGGCCTTCAAGCGCCAGTTCCCGGACGTCAAACTCGCCCGGGTCAACGTCTGGCCGGGCGTCGGCTTCGAGGACGATTCGCCGGTGGTCGATGTACACATCATCTACGACGGCAAGTACGAACAATTGAACGCCGACGGGCTCTTGGATGTGTCGTCGGAGGTCGCTGACAAAGCGTACTACGACGTGGAGGACGACTTGGGCTTTCCCTGCACCAGCTTCTTCGCCAAGTCCGAGGTCGGGCGGCGCGATTTGGCGACGGTGTGACGCCATGCGTGGTGCCTGTGTTTGTGACCCCCCCCCCCCCCCCCCCCGCAGATCGGGCGAGGCCACGGAGCCGCCGCTCTCTGACATCCGGCGGCAGCGCCGCCCGCCTTCGCGCCGCACTTGCCGGCCTCGTCATTGCTTGGGCCGCGTTGGCGTCCGCGCCTGCTGCTGCGCAGACCCTTACCATCACCGCCAGCGGCGACTGTGCCGGCACTCCGGCCAACTGCGGTACCAGCGGCAACCGCAACGGCGACCGGGACACCACTTGGCCCGGCCTGCAGGTCGACGAAGGGGACACCGTGACCTTCAGGATCGAGAAAAGTCCCGCCAGCGGCTTGTACACGTTTCAATTCAGCTTGATTGGCACTGCCGCCAATGTGACGGACTTGGGTCAAATTCGGAGAACTGGTGCGACCACCGGAACAGTCGCCGGCATACCAAATCAATCGAATATCAACTTGATTCCGGCTGGCGGATACGTCCAGAACTTTCTGGTTCCCGTTAGCACGGACAGTGCCACGGAGCCGGACGAGACGCTGACTGGCCGAATAGACTCGTTTACGGACGGGGCGACGCTCGCCTCCTTGCCCCTGCCTTCCCCTTCCTCCGCCACTGTGACCATCCGCGGCACCGACACCGCCCCGTCCTTCGGCATGGGTGCCGTCTCCGCCAAGACCTTCACCGCCGGCGCCGCCATCACCGAGTTCACCGTGCCGGCCGCCAGCAGCGGCAACGGCGACATCACCTACGCCGCCTCCAACCTGCCGGACGGCCTCATCTTCGACGCCACCGGCACGGACATGAACGGCTGCCCTGGAACCGAGGCCCGCGAGATATGCGGCACCCCCACCACGGCCGCCGCCGCCCAGACGGTCACGATCACCGCCACCGACGCGGACTCCAACGCCATGAACACGGACCGCGCCAGCCTGACCTTCTCCGCCACCGTGAACGCCCGCCCCAGCCTCGCCTCCAACCCCACGATCCTCACCGAGGACAACCTCGACGGCGCGACCCTCACCGTCACGCTGGCGGGAGTCACCTTCGCCGCCGGCGTCACCGCGGCGAGCTTCGAGCTCGTCACCAGCCCGACCATCGCCGGCCTCTCCATCGGCGGCGTCGCCGGCCTCTCCATCGGCGGCGTCGCCGGCGGCGCGCCGGGCAGCGCGACCTCCACCCTGACGCTGGCCGCCGGCGCCGGCTACGGCTTCGACGCCGCCTCCACCCTGGCGGTCAAGGTGCTGGCCGCGGCGCACTCCGGTTCCGGCGACCTCGCCACCGGCGCGCTGCCGGTGGCGCCCTCCGCCCCGCCGGGCGTGACCGTCTCCCGCGCCAGCCTGTCGCTCGATGAGGATCCGGGCGCGGACAACGCCAACCAGGGGACCTACACGCTGGTTCTCGACAGCGCCCCGACCGGCTGTTCCGGCGGCGTGGCCGTCTCGGCGGCCAGCGGCAACACGGACGTGACGCCGGCGCCGACCGCGCTGACCTTCACGGCCGCCACTTGGAACACGCCGCAAACCGTGATCGTCACGGCCGGGCAGGACGACGACGGCTAGGACGACCGCGCCACCATCCGCCACGCCATCGCGACCGCCTGCGACGCCGCCGGCTACCCGGCAACGCTCGCCATCCCCAGCGTCCGCGTGACCGTGGCCGACGACGAGGCAACGCGTCCCGCGGGCTTGCCGGACCCGGCGTTGCGCGGCGCCGTGGCGCGGGCGCTGGGCAAGACCGGCGCGGCGTTGACGGAGGCGGACCTGCTGGCGCTGACCAGCCTGAGCGCGGCGCGCGCCGGCGTGTCCAGCGTGGCGGGTCTGGGGGCGGCGGCGAACCTGCGCCGGCTGGAGCTGGGCGGCAACGCGCTGACGGACGCGGGCGGGTTGGCGAACCTGCGGCTGTTGGAGCACCTCGACCTCTCGGACAACGCGCTCGCGGACGTCTCGCCGCTGTCCGGGCTGGCGCGGCTGGAGACGCTGCTGCTGTCCGGCAACCGCGTCGCGGACCTGTCGCCGCTGCGCGGGCTGACCGGACTGCGCGAGCTGTTCCTGGACGGCAACGCGGTGGAGGACCTCGCGCCGCTGGCGGGGCTGTCGTCGCTGCGCGATTTGTCGCTGAGCGGCAACCCCGTGCGCGGGCTGTGGCCGCTGTGCGCGGCGCGGGACCTCAAGCGGCTGTGGCTGGCCGGCGCCGGGCTGGCGGACGTCTCGGCGCTGTCGTGCCTGGCCGGGCTGGAGCGGCTGGGGCTGGCGGACAACGCGGTGGAGGACGTGGCGCCGCTGCGCGGCATGCGGGCGCTCAGGTGGCTGGACCTGGAGCGCAACGCGGTGGCGGACGCCGGGCCGCTGCGCCGGCTGCGGGCGCTGACGCGGGCTGCGCCTGGGGTCGAACCGGGTGGCGGACGCCGCGCCCTTGGCGGAGAACGCCGGGCTGGGCGCGGGCGACGTGGTGGGGCTGCGCGGCAACCCGCTGTCGCGGGCGTCGATCCGGCGGCGGGTGCCGGAGTTGCGGGCGCGCGGGGTGGCGGTGCTGGCGGGTCTTCCGTCGCCGTGGTTCGCGGCGGCGGGGGACGCCGCGGGGCGGCGTTCGCTCCTGCGCCTGGTCAACCGTTCGGACGTTGCCGGAGAGGCGCTGGTGTGGGGGATGGACGACGCCGGAGTGCGGTTCGGACCAGCGCGGCTGTCCATCGGCGCGGGGCGGACCGCGCCTCGACGCGGAGGATTTGGAGTTCGGCAACGCGGCGAAGGGGCTTGCGGAGGGCCTGGGGGCGCCGACCGCGGGCGGCTGGCGTTTGGAGGTCCTGTCGACGCTGGACCTGGAGGCGCAGACGTTCCTGCGGCCGGCGGACGGCCCGCCGGCGGCGCTGCACGACGCGCTGCTCCGGCCGGCGGGACGGGAGCGTTCGCCGGCGGGCGTTCTGCGGGTGTCGAATCCGGGCGGGCGCGACGAGACGGCGTATGCGTGGGGCGTGGACGACGCCGGGCGCGGACGGCTGGCGACCGGCTTGGTGGTGCCGGCGGGCCGGGCGGTGACGGTGGCGGCGGCGGAGTTGGAGCGCTGGCGCCTGGGTTCGGGACGCGGCCTCGGCCGCGGCGCGGGGAACTGGCGTTTGGAGCTGACCGCGCCGTGGCCGCTGGAGGCGCAGGCGCTGGCGGTTGGGGACGGCGGCCGGACCGGGAACCTGTCGGGGCCGGCGGCGGCGCTGGGGCCGGGGGTCGTGGCGCGGGTGCCGCTGTTTCCGTCGGCGGCCGGGCGGGTCGGCGTGGCGCGGGTGTGGAACCTGGGCGCGGCGGCGGGCGAGGTTCTGGTGACGGCGGTGGACGACGCCGGGGTGCGCGCCGGGCCGGTGGCGCTGCGCGCGCCGGCGTTCGCGACGGCGGAGTTCGACTCGCGCGACCTGGAGGAGGGCGGCGGGCCGCTGGCCCGGGGCGTGGGTTCGCCGACGCGGGGCGCGTGGCGGCTGGAGTTGCGGGCGGACTTCGACGGGGGGATGTACGCCTACGCGCGCGGCGTCGGCGGCCACGCGGCGAGCCTGCTCGACGCGGCGCCGTCGTCGATGTTCCCTCCGGGTTCGGAGCGGGCGCGGCGCGGCCTGCTGCGGCTGGTGAACGACGGCGCGGAGGACGCGACAGCGACCATCGAGGGCGTGGACGACGCCGGGCGCGCCGGCGGCGTGGTGCGCGTCACGGTTCCCCCCGGCGAAGCGCTGTGGCTGTCAGCGGCGGAGCTGGAGCGGGGCGGTGCCGGCTTCGAGGGTTCCCTCGGCGATGGCGAGGGCGGCTGGCGCCTCACGGTGTCCTCGGACGCCCCCCTCGCCGCGATGAACCTGGTCGAAGACGAGCGCGGCGCCCTCGGCAACCTCTCTACCCCCGGCCGGCGGTAGGCCGGACCCCGCCCCGCGGCGCTCCTCGCGGCCCCCGCCGCGGCCATTGACAAACGGGCGGCGCGTGTTCGTAATGGCGCGCCATGACCTACTGCGTGGCCATCAGCGTGGCGGACGGCCTTGTCTTCGCGTCGGACTCGCGCACCCACGCCGGCGCGGATCAGATCAGCACCTACAGCAAGATGCATCGCTTCGGCGGCGACGGCCAGCGCACCTTCGTACTGCTGTCTTCCGGCAACCTCGCCACCACGCAAGGCGTGGTGGCGAGAGTGGAGCGCGACATCCACAGCCGCGCGGACGAGCATCTGATGAACATGCCGGACGTGCAGGCCGCCGCCGAATACGTCGGCCAACTCAGCGTCGACGAACAGCACAAGCACCGCGGCGCCGAGGACTTCGCGCCCGAGGCCAGCTTCCTCCTCGGCGGACAAGTGCGCGGCGGCCCGCCGCGCATCGCGCACATCTATCCCGAAGGCAACTTCGTCAGCGCCTCCGACTCCATGCCCTTCCTGCAGATCGGCGAGGTGAAATACGGCAAGCCGATCTTGGACCGCATTGTCACCAACGCCACGTCGCTCGACGCGGCCGTGAAGTGCGCCTTGGTGTCCATGGACTCCACCATGCGCAGCAACGCCACGGTTGGGCCGCCGGTGGAGTATTTGGTGTACCGCGCCAACACCTACGCCGCCGGCGTCCACAACGTCTTGGCGGAAGACGACGACTACCTCCTGGGCCTGCGTCGGGCGTGGTCCGAGAACATCCGCGCCGCCTTTGACCGCCTGCCGGCGCCGCCGCTGCAAGAAGCCCCGCCGATGCGCGTGGCGCGGCTGCTGTGAGGGAACGCCCTCCGTCATGCCAATGACCTTGCCAGCGGCATGACGAACCCGCTCACCAGCATCGCCAGCGCGCTGGTGCGACGGGTGGTGGAGTCCGTGGGCGCCGCCACGCCGCTGCCGTTCCGCGCGATTCTGCCGGATGGCGCGGAGGTGGTCTGCGGCAGCGGCGAACCCACCGTCACCGCCCACATCAAGAACGCCCGCGCCGCGTTGCGCGCCGCGCTCTACGGGCACGTCGGTTTCCTGGAAGCGTATTTCGACGGCGACATCGACATCGAAGGCGATCTGCGCGAACTCATGGCGGTGGGCTTCGACTCCGGCTTCGACGACTCCGCCGGCCTCTTGGTGGGCATCCGCAACCGTTGGCACGGCTTGCGTTTCAACAACCGCACCGGCGCAACGCCCAAGGAGAACGCCCGCTTCCACTACGGCCTCGGCGCGGAGTTCTATTCCAAAATGCTCGATGCGCCGTATTTGATGTACACCTGCGCGTACTACCAGCATCCCGCGGCAACGGTGCTCGACGCGCAAATCGCCAAGATGGAACACGTCGCGCGCAAAGTGCGCCTGCAACCCGGCGAGCGCGTCATCGACATGGGCTGCGGTTTCGGCGGCTTCATGTTCTACGCCGCGGAACACCACGGCGTACACATCACCGGCGTCAACACCACCACCGAACAAGCCGACTTCGTGAAGGCGAAAGTGGCGGCCAAAGGATTGCAGGACCAAATCGTCATGCACGAGGCGGATGTGCGCGAAGGCTTTGGCGTGTACGACAAAGTGGTTTCCATCGGCGTTCTGGAACACGCCGGCCGGCACCAGTTGCGCGAAGTGATCCGCGCCCACGCGAACGCGTTGAAGCCCGGCGGTCTCGGCGTCATTCACTTCATCGGCCATGTCGCGGACCGCGAAACGGATTTTTTCATTCGCAAATACATTTTTCCCGGCGGCTGGATACCGAGCCTCTCCAAGGCGTTGGACGCGATGGAGCAAGAAGGCTTGGAAATCCTCGACGTTGAAAACCTGCGCCGCCACTACGCCCTTACGCTGGATGCGTGGACGGAGAAGTTCGACGCCAACTGGGAAGAGATCCGCGCCATGGACGCGGAGCGTTTCGACGAGCGGTTCTGGCGCATTTGGCGCACCTACCTGATCGGTTGCGCGGAGATGTTCCGTTCCGCCAAGAGCCAAACCAATCTCTTCCAAGTGGTGTTCAGCAAGGGCAACGTGAACTTGGCGTCCTACCCGCTAACACGCGAACATCTGTACCAAGCTTCCGGCGATGCCGAACGCAACTGACGCCGACGCGGCGGACGCCCGCGCCGCGCACGCCCAGCGCGCCCGCGCCTTCGCCGACGCGTTGGCCCGCGCTCCGGCCGCGAAGGGCGTAGCCGCGCTGGACAAACCACTTTCCAACCTGTTTCGCGATCGGGAACCCCGCCGCCAAGGTTTGCCCGCCGGCGCACTCGTGCATGTGCTGGAAGTGAACGCCGAAGAAGGCTGGGTGGATGTGGAGGGCATGATTCCGTACGATGCGTTGGTGGACGCCACGCTGGCCCAGGCCGTGGCGCCCAGCGTGGTGCCGCAACTGAAGTCCATCACCGTGGGCGGCGCGGTGGCCGGCATCGGCATCGAAGCCACATCGTTTCGCCACGGCTTGGTACACGAGACCGTGCGCGAGATGGACGTCGCCCTCGCCGACGGCGGCATCGTCACGTGTTCCGCCGATGGCGACCACGCGGATCTCTTCGCCGGACTGCCCAACAGCTACGGCACGCTCGGCTACGCAACGCGCTTGCGCATCGAGACCGTCCCCGTCGCGCCTTTCGTGCGGGCGCAACACCAGCGCTTCTCAAACATCGAACGCTTGTTCCAAGCGGTTGAGGACGGCTTCGACGGCGATGCGGATTTCTTGGACGGCGTGGCGTTCGCGCCTGGCGACTTCGTGCTCACCAGCGCCCGTTTCACGCAGGATGCCGCCCAAACCAGCGACTACACGTTCGAAAACATCTACTACCGCTCCTTGCGCGAGCGCGAGGTGGACCATCTGACCACGCGCGACTACCTGTGGCGCTGGGACACGGATTGGTTCTGGTGCTCGAAGAACCTCGGCGCCCAGCAGCCCTTGGTGCGGCGGCTGCTCGGCAAAGAACGGCTCGGATCGCGTTTCTATCAGCGCGTGATGCGCTGGAACAGCCGTTGGCGACTGTTGGAAACCGCCGAACGCCTCGCCGGCTACCGCCGCGAGTCGATCATTCAAGATGTGGACGTGCCGTTGCGCAACGCCGCCGAGTTTCTGCGTCGGTTCATGGACGCGATCGGCATCTTTCCCATCTGGATCTGTCCCGTGCGATCCCGCGGCGGGCCCGCCACGCCGCTCTTTCCAGCGCCGGCCGAGCGCTATGTGAACTTCGGTTTCTGGGACACGTTGCGTTTCCGCGTGGGCTATCCGCCCGGCCACTTCAACCGCTTGGTGGAACGCGCCGTGGCGGAACTTGGCGGCATCAAATCCCTCTACTCCTCCTCGTTCTACTCCGAGCAGGAGTTCCACCGCCACTACGGCGGCGACGCCTACCGCGAGCTCAAAGCCCGCTACGATCCGCAAGGGACCTTGGGCGACCTCTACGCCAAGTGCGTGCGCGAACGGTGACCTGATGGGAACGTCGCCGCTTGGCGGAGCATGCTCGCGCCAGCGGTTGCGCTGTGGCGAACTGCCCGAGCATGTCGCTTACCGTCCGACAGACATGAGCTGCCAAGCTGCCCTTGAGTCTGCCTCACCCGTCAACCCGTTCCCCGCCGGCGCGTGGTGCCGCGGCAAAAGTCCGCGATGCTGCGCGCTGTTTCGCGGCTGATGTCTGGGCACGCCAGTGGAATGATCTCGGTGGCGTGGACGGTGCCCATCACTTGGCGGCAGCTGGCGGCCACGCCGGCGCGCAGCAGCAGGCGGTAGAAGGCCACGCCCTCGTCGCGCAACTGATCGAATTCGTTCACGCTCACCACCACATGCGGCAAGCCGCGCACATCGTCCTCGGTGGCGAAGCTCGGCCACGCCAGCGGATTGCGTTTCTCCAACTCGGCAATGCCGTATCCCATGGCGCTGCGGTTGTCTTTGTGCGGCGCGATTCCCGCGATGTCCGGGCAGAGGGCGTAGAGACCTTGGATCAGGCCAACCTCGCCGCCGCGCAGCAAGGACAGGCCCGTGGCCAGCGTCAGATTGCCGCCGCCGCTGTCTCCGGCGACGATGATGCGGCCGGCGTCGATGCCCAGCTCCGCGGCGTTGCCGGCCAGCCACTTGACGCCGGACACGCAGTCGTTCAAACCGGCGGGATAGGGTGCCACTTCGGGAGCGGAAGAGGGGATAAGCGCGTTGCGGAAGTCCACCATCGCCACGGCCACGCCTTGGGCGGCGATGATGCGTCCCCAAGCGCGGTAGTTGCCGTCGAAGCAGGACAATTTTTGCATGCCGCCACCGTGGATGTAGTAGACGCAAGGCAGGGTTGCATAGCCAGTCGGCCGGAGGAATTGCACCTTGATGGCGTTGCCATCCGGCGCGGAGCGGAAGGTCTTGGTTTCGATGCGCAGGCCGGCGGATGGCGCCACTTCCTCGGTGTCGCACAACGCAAAGAACGCGTGCGCGGCTTCGTCAGCCGCTTTCGCCTGTGGCGAGTTCACTTCGGCAAGCAGTTGTTCGCGGCTTTCCACGTTGCCGGGACTGGGGGGTTTGTGAACATCGGCGAACAACGCCGTGATGCGCGGGTCGATGCGCGGGTCTTCAACGAGCTTGGACACGGTTTCTCCCCCCAAAATGCACTTGAGGTCATCATAGCCGGGCGCGTTGGAGTTCGCTACGCAAACTCGGCACCTGTCGCCGAAGAACCGGCGTTGGACAACAGGCCGCCCGCGATTACCGCGGCGTCAACCGGAAGATCACTCCGGAGTGCTCGTCCAAGGCGCTGTGCATGGCGCTTTGGCGCCGTTTGCGAACCGGGGCGAATCCCTCCGCCTCTTCGTCGGCGTACTTTCGCATGTAGGCATCGACAACCCTTTGTCGTTCCTCGTGGTCGTCCACGGGCACCACCTGCAACTCGTAGACTTTCCCCTCCACGCGCGCACGCACGTTGTTGTCCACATCCAAGTGGGCTCTCCATGCCGAATCCTCGCGCCCGGTGGCAATGTACAGATTGCGGCCGAGGGCGACGCTCCACAGGTTCACCGAATACGGCTGCCCTGGCCGCACCTCCAATTGGATCGCCTCTGGCACCGAGCCCCATTGCGCCGGCGGTTCGGAGACCTCGCCGGAGAGTTCACCGCCGGCGAACGGCCCCATCGGCCCGCCGCACGCGGACGCGAGCGACAGTGCGCCGACAGTCGCAAGGGCGCGACTTCGCCGGGCGATCGAGAACAGTCTGCTTTGGGTGCTCAACATGTCGCTGGCTGCCTTGTGGCCGTCCACATCATCAGGCGGAGGAGTGATGGGCGGTCTCCACATCTTGCGGTAATCCTGCATCGTGCGACTGTGCGGCGTCGATTGCTCTCCAACGACACATGAACCAATCCACGGCCTCCGCCGGGCGTCGCAGCCTATCCACTTTGGGGGTCTGCGGCCGGCACCCGCGCCTTGCTGCCGACCAAGAGCGGCGACGGCCTTCATTCCACACGCTGCGTGCCCGTCACCTCCAGCCGCACCAGCTCCTCGTACTCGTCGTCGCCGACGCCCAGCTCTTCCGCGAACACTTGCCGGCTGTGCTCGCCGAAACGCGGCGCGTGCCGCACCTCGATGCGCGGCGTGTTCGCCATCAGCCAAGGCAGCACCGGCAGCAGATGGGTGCCGGATTCCGGGTGGGTCACCGGCGCGAGGAATCCGCGCGCGTCGAACTGCGGGGTGGAATCCGCGTAAATCGGCTTGAACGGTTCGCACTTGGCGGCGCAGACGCCGCGGGCGGCGAGGGCGTCGGCTTCCTTGTCGGCGCAGCGCGGGGCGAACCAGCGGCGCAGCATTTCGTTCAGGGCGCTCTCGTGCGCTTTTCGCCGCGCGCTGGTGGCGAACCGCTCGTCGGCGACGATCTCTGGAGCGCCGATGTGCTCCGCCAGCGCAGCGAACATCGCGTCCGTCTCCGCCGCCACTGCGATCCACTCGTCGTCCGCGCAAGCGAACACGCCGTGCGGGGCGAAACGCGGGTGCTGGTTGCCGGTGGGCGCCCGCACAGTGCCGTTGGCGTCGAACTCCATCACCGCCTCGCCCATCTGCACGGCCACGGCCTCCAGCATGGCGGCGTCAATGCGCTGGCCGAGGCCGGTGCGCTTGCGGTGGTGCAGCGCGGCGAGGATGGCGGCGGACAAGTAGTAGCCGGAGATTGGATCCGGGATCAAGCCGCCGGTGTTCATGGCCTCGTCGCCTTCGTAACCGTGGATGGACGCCAACCCCGCCATCGGTTCGGTCGTCGCGCCGTTGGCCGGATAGTCGGCGAGAGGCCCTTGCCGGCCGTAGCCGGAGACGGACGCGAAGATGATGTCCGGGCGGTGTACGCGCAAGGTGTCCAAGGTGACGCCCCAGTTGGTGGTCACATGCGGACTGAAGTTGTCCACCAGCACGTCGAACTTCGGAATCAGCCGCCAGAACATCGCCTTGCCGCGCGGGTGGGTGACGTCCAGCGTCACCGCGCGCTTGTTCAAGTTCACCGAGTTGTACATGCCGTTGGTGTTGATGCCCTGCTGCGGGACATCCGCGTTGTACACCGCCGGCGGCACCGGGGCGCCGGCGCCGCGCCACACGTCGGGCCGGCGCACGGTTTCGACTTGCACCACGTCCGCTCCGAGCAAGGCGAGCAGCTCGGTGCAGAAGGTGCCGGCCCAGGCTTGGGTGAAACACAGCACGCGCACGCCGGCGAGGGGTTGGGCGCCTTGGGAGGGCGGCGATGCTGTCGGGGGCGGTTTGGTCTCGACCAGTCCGTTGTGCTCGCCGAGCGCGGGCGCAGGCCGCCGCAGCCTCCACGGCGTCTCGGAAAGTTTGGCGGGCGCTCCCGTGGCGCGGGTGGCGCGGCCGCCGGCTTGCGCCTCCACGAGGAAGCCGCGCGCCCGCAGTTGGGCGCTGCCGTGGAGATCGCTCATGTTCTGCACCACGCCGGAGATGCAGCGGCGCTTGGCGAGGCCGTGAAACAGCTCCCACTTGTTGCGCGTGGCGGACGCCTCGGCGAGGCCGGCGCGCACCGGGCGCGTGTCCTGCTGGTGGCGTCCCCAGGCGCTGACGAAGCGTTCGTCTTCGGCCAGATCGTCAAGGCCGAGGAAGCGCATGGCGCTTGTCCACTGCTGCCAGTCTCCGTAGCCGTAGTTGATGAAGCCGTCGGCCGTCTTCCACAAGGGTCCGGGACGGCCGCGCCGCCGCCGCCCGTTCGGGCCGAACGCCGCCGCTTCGCCGCCCACGAAGATGCCCATCACCGCCCACGGGGCGCAGGTGAGTGCCACCGCCTCCGTTTCGCTAACGTCGATGCGCTCGCCGCCGCCTCGATACAGCGCGGCCGCGGCGGCGATGAATCCGGCCACGCCGGCGATGTAGCCGGTTTGCCGGTTGGGGAGCTGCAGCGGCGGCTCGTCTTCCCGCTTGTTGATGGTGGCCCAGCCGACGCGGGCGCAAGTGGTGAGGTTGTTGCCGGGCATCCCGGCGAGGGGGCCGGTCAAGCCGTGCGGCGTTAGCGAAAGATGCACCGCGCCGGGCGGCACTTCGGGTGGCGAGGCGCCGGTGGTGACGACGACATCCGCGCCCGCGCACAGCCGCGCCAAGTCGGCGTCCCGCCCTGCCACCACCGAGCGTTTGTTCCAGTTCGCGTAGGCGTGCAGCAACGAGCGTTCCTTCGCGCCGTCGCCGGCCGCCTCGCCGTCTAGGCCGTCCAGGCCGGCGAGAAAGGGCGGCTCGTCGCGCAGCGGATGGCCTTCGGGTGGTTCGACCAGCACCACATCGGCGCCGAAGTCGCCGAACAGCCGCGCCGCCCACGCGCCGGACAGCCGGTCGGACAGGTCCACTACGCGGCAGCCGTGGAACGCCGTTGCCAGTGGTGCCTCCTCTTGCGAATCCCAGAAAACGCTCCGCCGCGCGTGCTCGCACGCTGGCGTTGTTGCTTCGCCTTAGCCTACTTGAGAGGCGAGGGCCTCACAATCGCCTTGTCGATTGCGGCGTTTCACGTCGGTATCATCCGTCTTGCTCAAGTGGCGTGGGGGCGACAGTGCGAAACTTGCGGATTCGAGCGCTGCCGGACTGAAGGTTCGTCGTGCGGAATGTTGAATAGAGGAGAGCGTGGATGGGCATGACCTATGTTGATGTGACGGTGCGCAATCCGGCGCAACGCATGCGCGCTTGGACGGGGGCCTTTCTGGTGGACACCGGGGCTATCGACTCGTTGGTGCCGCGGCATAGCTTGGAGGCCATCGGCTTAAGGCCCACGGGCCGAAGGACGTACACCACCGCCGATGGCCCGGAAGTGGAGTTGGACGTCACAGTGGCCGAGTTGGAGGTCATGGGCGCGCTCTCGGGGGGCGTTATCGTGTTCGGCGACGGGGGTTCCGAGCCGTTGCTGGGCGTTACAGCTTTGGAGTCGGCCGGAATTGAAGTCGATCCGCAAAATCAACGCCTCAAGCGTCTGCCGGCGGTGCGACTGCGACGATTGCAACCGTGACCGGGGCAAGGTGCGCCGATGGCTTGGAGCGCCGGGATACCGTCGCTCATGCGGTACGTTCTTGACCAGGCGGGCGCTGCCCCGCCGGCGGCGGATGAGTCCGTGTCCTCGTTGCTGAACGCCTTGTCGGCCCGCGGCTTGCTCGCGCAGGTTTCGGATCGCGCGGGGTTGGAGGAACACTTGGCCAGCGGGCAGCGCACCCTTTACGTCGGCTTCGACCCCACCGCGCCCAGCTTGCAGGTGGGCAATCTCGTGCCTTTGCTGGTGCTTCGCCGGGCGCAGCTGCGCGGGCACCGGCCAATCGTGGTGGTGGGGGGGGCCACGGGCCTCATCGGCGACCCGTCCGGGCGCGCCGACGAACGCGCCTTGCGCGATGCGGGCACCATCGCGGAGTGGGTGGAATCCATCCGCGCCCAGGTGGCGCGCTTCATCGACCTGGAAGGCGCTGCCGCCGGCCGCGTGGTGAACAACCTCGATTGGACGCGCAACGTTGGCGTCATCGACTTCCTGCGCGATGTGGGCAAACACTTCTCGGTGAACGCGATGACGCAACGGGACTCCGTGCGCGCGCGCTTGGCGCGGGACGGCGAAGGGATCTCGTACACCGAGTTCAGCTACATGCTGTTGCAGGCGCACGACTTCCTGGAACTGGCCCGGCGCTACGACTGCACTGTGCAGTTGGGGGGCAGCGACCAGTGGGGCAACATCGTCAGCGGCGTGGACTTGGTGCGGCGCGTCCTGCGGCGGCAGTCCTACGCGCTCACGACGCCTTTGGCCACGCGGCGGGACGGCGCGAAGTTCGGCAAGTCCGCCGCCGGCGCGGTGTGGCTCGATGCCGGGCGCACGTCGCCTTACGCCTTCTACCAGTTCTGGATGAACGTCGCGGATGCGGACGTGGGGCGCTTTCTTCGTTGCTTCACTTTGCTTGAAACCGAGGCCATTGAAGCCGCGGAGGCGGCCGCTTCGGCGCGCCCGGAGGAGCGGCCGGCGCAGCGCTTGTTGGCCAGCGAGACCACGCGCCTTGTGCATGGCGAGGCGGCGCTTGCCGCAGCGCAGCGCATCAGCAAGGCGCTGTTCTCCGGTGATGTGCGCGGCTTGGCGCGCGATGAGCTCGCGCTGCTTGCCCAAGACGGGATGGAGACCACCGCCATCCCCGCCGGCGAAGGGCTGCTTGCCGCCCTGACGGCGGCTGGGCTGGCCGCCTCCAACAGCGCCGCGCGCCGCTTGGTGCAGAGCGGCGGCGTGTGGGTGAACGGCGTGACCGAGACGGACGCGGGAAAGCGCCTGCACGCGGCGGACGCGTTGCATGGCCGATACCACGTGGTTCGCAGAGGCAGGAAGCACTGGCACATGCTGGTCTTGCCTGGGTGATGCGCTGCTTGGAGTGGCTAGAACTTCGATAAATTATTGTTTATATTGAGGTAATTTTGATTGCAAAAAAGACGCTGCAGGCGGTTGACACGGCCAAGATCAGGCGTATAGTACGCAGCCCTTGCCGAGGGGCTGCGCGTCCCTTGGCCGTTCTTTAAGAGTGAAGACAAGCCATTCGTGTGGGCGCTCGATGCTTACAGGCTATGGGCAAACCCTTTTCGGCCCTGTCGCCGCGGCCATTTGGCCGAGGCAGCAAGGCTGACAACCTCAAAACTGAAGAGTTTGATCATGGCTCAGATTGAACGTTGGCGGCAGGCCTCATACATGCAAGTCGAACGAGAAAGGCCCTTCGGGGCTGAGTAGAGTGGCGGACGGGTGAGTAACGCGTAGGAATCTACCCGACAGTGGGGGACAACTCGGGGAAACTCGAGCTAATACCGCATGCGATCACCGGCAACGGTGATGAAAGCGGGGGATCGAACGTGGCGGCTTCGGCCGCAGCGGGAGACCTCGCGCTGGCGGAGGAGCCTGCGTTGGATTAGCTTGTTGGTGGGGTAACGGCCTACCAAGGCGACGATCCATAGCTGGTCTGAGAGGACGATCAGCCACACTGGGACTGAGACACGGCCCAGACGTCTACGGACGGCAGCAGTAGGGAATCTTGCACAATGGGCGAAAGCCTGATGCAGCCATGCCGCGTGTGTGAAGAAGGCCTTCGGGTTGTAAAGCACTTTCAGTGGCGAAGAAAAAGCCGGCGCCAATACCGCCGGCCCTTGACGTTAACCACAGAAGAAGCACCGGCCAACTCCGTGCCAGCAGCCGCGGTAACACGGAGGGTGCGAACGTTAATCGGAATTACTGGGCGTAAAGCGCGCGTAGGCGGTCTGTTAAGTGGGATGTGAAAGCCCCGGGCTCAACCTGGGAATTGCATTCCAAACTGGCAGACTAGAGTTCAGTAGAGGGAGGTGGAATTTCCTGTGTAGCGGTGAAATGCGTAGATATAGGAAGGAACACCAGTGGCGAAGGCGGCCTCCTGGACTGAAACTGACGCTCATGTGCGAAAGCGTGGGGAGCAAACAGGATTAGATACCCTGGTAGTCCACGCCGTAAACGATGAGAACTAGCCGTTTGGCCCCTTGAGGGTTTAGTGGCGCAGCTAACGCGATAAGTTCTCCGCCTGGGGAGTACGGCCGCAAGGTTAAAACTCAAATGAATTGACGGGGGCCCGCACAAGCGGTGGAGCATGTTGTTTAATTCGAGGCAACGCGAAAAACCTTACCACCACTTGACATCCACGGAACTTTCCAGAGATGGATTGGTGCCTTCGGGAACCGTGTGACAGGTGCTGCATGGCTGTCGTCAGCTCGTGTCGTGAGATGTTGGGTTAAGTCCCGTAACGAGCGCAACCCCTATCTCTATTTGCCAGCGGGTAATGCCGGGAACTCTAGAGAGACTGCCGGTGACAAACCGGAGGAAGGCGGGGACGAGGTCAAGTCGTCATGGCCCTTATCGTGGTGGGCTACAAACGTGCTACAATGGGCGGTACAAAGGGCTGCAACCCCGCGAGGGTGAGCGAATCCCAAAAAACCGCTCTTAGTCCGGATAGGAGTCTGCAACTCGACTCCTTGAAGCAGGAATCGCTAGTAATCGCGAATCAGCATGTCGCGGTGAATACGTTCTCGGGCCTTGTACACACCGCCCGTCAAGTCATGGGAGTGGGCTGCACCAGAAGTAGCTAGTCTAACCTTCGGGAGGACGGTTACCACGGTGTGGTTCATGACTGGGACTAAGTCGTAACAAGGTAGCCGTAGGGGAACCTGCGGCTGGATCACCTCCTTAAACCCAAAGGTCGCGCCGGCGGCCGCAGCAGCAACTGCGTGCAGTGGCTGGTCGTCGGATGATCGATCCAATGCTCTAAGCCTAGAGGCGCGAGCGCTCACACGAATGGCCTGTTTTCACTTCTTGAAGCGCCCGCGTGGCGTGATTCCGGCAAGGGTCTGTAGCTCAGTTGGTGAGAGCGCACCCCTGATAAGGGTGAGGTCGCTGGTTCAAGTCCAGTCAGACCCACCAGCTCAAGGCCACCATCGGCAATACGGTTTTGCGCCCCTTGGCGTTCCCTCTGTGGGGCCGTAGCTCAGCTGGGAGAGCGCCTGCCTTGCACGCAGGAGGTCAGGAGTTCAATCCTCCTCGGCTCCACCACCTTGCGAATAGCGGGAGTCGAGATCCAAGCGCGCATGGCTTTGGCCGCGTGTTTGGATGTCGGCTTCTTGCCGTTCTTGCAACAATCCGTTCTTGATGAAGCCAAGCGTCTCTCGCTTGGGCGTTGGCGGTCGAACTTCGGGTTCGCCGCGACCTCCGAGACGTGTCTGAAGGGCCGAGAGGTCCGATGCGGAAACGAGAGAGATTGCTTACCAACTTGAAGTTGAAAAGTGCGTCTGCGCGGCGGTTAGGTCCGCCGCGTTGTGGCCGTGGACGACGCGGGTCGTCGCGGTCACGGGTAAATCCGGCGAATGTTCATCAACCGTGTTGCCGAGTGCGCGTGGCGTGCCGTTCTTGTGCTCCGAGACTCCTTGGGGCGAACAAGGGCGGAAGTCAGCGTGGCTTCGGTTATATGGTCAAGTGAACAAGCGCATTCGGTGGATGCCTTGGCAGCTGAAGGCGATGAAGGACGTGGAAGCCTGCGATAAGCCTCGGGGAGTCGGCAAACAGACTTTGATCCGGGGATTTCCGAATGGGGAAACCCAGCCATTTCGATGGCTATCGCGCATTGAACACATAGGTGCGCGAGGCGAACCCGGGGAACTGAAATATCTAAGTACCCGGAGGAAAAGAAATCAACCGAGATTCCCTCAGTAGCGATGAGCGAACGGGGAGCAGCCCTTAAGCGGTGTGAACCCGCGTCGGCCTTCGGGCCGTCGCGGCGTTAGCGGAAGCGTCTGGAAAGGCGCGCCATAGCGGGTGACAGCCCCGTACGCGAAAACGCGCGCATCGTGAAATCGAGTAGGGCGGGGCACGTGAAACCCTGTCTGAACAGTCCTATTGGGACGAGGGGGGACCATCCTCCAAGGCTAAATACTCTCAGCTGACCGATAGTGAACCAGTACCGTGAGGGAAAGGCGAAAAGTACCCCTGCAGGGGAGTGAAACAGTACCTGAAACCGGATGCGTACAAGCAGTGGGAGCCATGATGTCGTCATTGGGCGTTGCCGCTTGCGGCTGTCGCTCTTTGGCAAAGCGTGGTGACTGCGTACCTTTTGTATAATGGGTCAGCGACTTACTTTCACTGGCGAGGTTAACCGTTTAGGGGAGCCGTAGGGAAACCGAGTCTCAAATGGGCGATGCGCCGGCAACGGCGCTTAGTCGGTGGAAGTAGACCCGAAACCGGGCGAGCTAGCCATGGGCAGGGTGAAGGTCAGGTAACGCTGACTGGAGGCCCGCACCCACCTATGTTGAAAAATGGGGGGATGACCTGTGGCTCGGAGTGAAAGGCTAATCAAGCCCGGAGATAGCTGGTTCTCCTCGAAAACTATTTAGGTAGTGCCTCTCGTATCGCCATCGGGGGTAGAGCACTGTTTGGGCTAGGGGGTCACCTCGACTTACCAACCCCATGCAAACTCCGAATACCGATGAGCGCAGCGAGGGAGACAGACGGCGGGTGCTAACGTCCGTCGTCGAAAGGGAAACAACCCAGACCGCCAGCTAAGGTCCCCAAATCATGGTTAAGTGGGAAACGATGTGGGAAGGCTCAGACAGCCAGGAGGTTGGCTTAGAAGCAGCCATCCTTTAAAGAAAGCGTAATAGCTCACTGGTCGAGTCGGCCTGCGCGGAAGATGTAACGGGGCTAAACCATGTACCGAAGCTGCGGGGCGGTGCCTTTGGGCGCCGCCGGTAGAGGAGCGTTCTGTAAGCCTGTGAAGGCGTTCCGCGAGGAGCGCTGGAGGTATCAGAAGTGCGAATGCTGACATGAGTAACGATAAAGGAGGTGAAAATCCTCCTCGCCGAAAGACCAAGGGTTCCTGCGCAACGTTCATCGGCGCAGGGTGAGTCGGCCCCTAAGGCGAGGCCGAAAGGCGTAGTCGATGGGAAGCTGGTTAATATTCCAGCACCGCATTTTGCTGCGACGGGGTGACGGAGAAGGCTAGGCTGGCCTGGCGATGGTTGTCCAGGTGAAAGCGCGTAGGCTGGGACCTTAGGAAAATCCGGGGTCCTTTCAAGGCTGAGACGTGACGACGAACGGGTCTTGCAAGAGACCCGGAAGTGGTTGATGCCATGCTTCCAAGAAAAACCTCTAAGCTTCAGGCAATGCGCGACCGTACCCCAAACCGACACAGGTGGTCGGGTAGAGAATACCAAGGCGCTTGAGAGAACTCGGGTGAAGGAACTAGGCAAAATGGCACCGTAACTTCGGGAGAAGGTGCGCCGTTGGCGGTGAAGGGGCTTGCCCCCGGAGCTGCTGGCGGTCGAAGATACCAGGTGGCTGCGACTGTTTACTAAAAACACAGCACTCTGCAAACTCGCAAGAGGACGTATAGGGTGTGACGCCTGCCCGGTGCCGGAAGGTTAATTGATCAGGTTAGAGCGGGCTTGCTCGCTCGAAGCTTGTGATCGAAGCCCCGGTAAACGGCGGCCGTAAATATAACGGTCCTAAGGTTAAGTGACGCTAGCCTTAGTAAAACTGAACTGTATGCGGGAAACTCCTCCAAAACACATCGGTACTCGTTCGGCCTGTATAGGCCGTTCAGTAAAAATCCGATTGACATGGGGACAATCCGCAGGGAAGATCTGGCGTTGTCCCAGAAACCCTCAGAGACTAATACGTTCAGGGGCTCCCAATGAACCTTCATGCGGAATGGATCACAGGTTTCGTCGACGGTGAAGGATGCTTCCATGTGGGCATCAACACCAACCTCGGGCTGGCAACTGGATTTCAGGTGCTGCCGGAGTTCACCGTTGTGCAACACGAACGCGATGTGCAGGTGCTGCACGCGCTCAAAGCGTATTTCGGTTGCGGCGTGGTTCGGTTGAACCACGGCGACCGGATGGCGTATCGGGTGCGGGGAGCAGACGACCTGCGGAGTATCATCGTTCCATTCTTTATGAAGCACCCTTTGAAGACGAAGAAGAACGTGGACTTCCTTAAGTTCAGGAAGGTTCTTCTGAAAATGGAGAAGGGCGTTCATTTGCGTAGCGATGGCATTGAAGAAATTCGGGCTATCGCGAGGCAGATGAATCGAGGGAGTTCAAGATAGAGTCCGGCTCCTTTGGAAACAAAGGAGGGTTACCGAGCGAAATTCCTTGTCGGGTAAGTTCCGACCTGCACGAATGGCGTAACGATGGCCACACTGTCTCCACCCGAGACTCAGTGAAATTGAAATCGCGGTGAAGATGCCGTGTACCCGCGGCTAGACGGAAAGACCCCGTGAACCTTTACTACAGCTTCACACTGGACTCTGGCTTAGTTTGTGTAGGATAGGTGGGAGACTTTGAAGCGGAGGCGCTAGCCTTCGTGGAGTCGTCCTTGAAATACCACCCTTGCTACGTTGGGGTTCTAACTTTGGCCCATTTAGCTGGGTCGAGGACAGTGTGTGGTGGGTAGTTTGACTGGGGCGGTCTCCTCCCAAAGAGTAACGGAGGAGTACGAAGGTGCACTCAGCATGGTCGGAAATCATGCGTTGCGTATAAAGGCAGAAGTGCGCTTGACTGCGAGACCGACGGGTCGAGCAGGGTCGAAAGACGGTCTTAGTGATCTTGTGGTTCTGAATGGAAGGGCCATGACTCAACGGATAAAAGGTACTCCGGGGATAACAGGCTGATACCGCCCAAGAGTTCACATCGACGGCGGTGTTTGGCACCTCGATGTCGGCTCATCACATCCTGGGGCCGGAGCCGGTCCCAAGGGTATGGCTGTTCGCCATTTAAAGTGGTACGCGAGCTGGGTTTAGAACGTCGTGAGACAGTTCGGTCCCTATCTGCCGTGGGCGTTTGAGATTTGAGAGGAGCTGCTCCTAGTACGAGAGGACCGGAGTGGACGAACCTCTGGTGTTCCGGTTGTCACGCCAGTGGCATTGCCGGGTAGCTATGTTCGGAAGGGATAACCGCTGAAAGCATCTAAGCGGGAAGCCCCCCTCGAGATGAGATCTCACCAAATCTTCGAGATTTCTGAAGGGCCCTCGTAGACTACGAGGTTGATAGGCGGGATGTGTAAGCGCTGTGAGGCGTTGAGCTAACCCGTACTAATTGCCCGTGAGGCTTGACCATATAACCGAGTCCACGCCGAGCGTGGCGACGGTGTGAACGTTAAGCCGGGTTTGCCTGCGACGCGCAAATCAACCACCAAGTGGGCTTCATCAAGTCAACGGATTTCACGGTTTGCCTGACGACCATGGCGAGTTGGAACCACCTGATCCCATTCCGAACTCAGCAGTGAAACGTCTCAGCGCCGATGGTAGTGTGGGGTCTCCCCATGTGAGAGTAGGTCGTCGTCAGGCATTTTACGGTTGCGTCCGCAGGCGGTACGCTTGCGGGCGTTTTTGTTTATGGGCGGTGAGGATGATGCCGCGATCACTGCGGGGAGTGGGCGGCGTCTGCGCCTTGGAGCTGCGCTCGGCGCGGCGAATGATCCGCACATGGCTGTTCGCGACCCTCGCGCTGGTCGCCGGTGGCGCGCTGTACCACGCCTTTGGCGTCAACCACTTCCACAACGACAGCATCGCGCCGCGTTTCGCCGTTCCGGGATTTGGCGTGGTGACGCTGTGGGCTGCGCTGATCGGCTTGGTTTTCATCGGCTTCGACGCGCGCCACCGGGACGCCAGCGCGCAAGTGGGCGAAGCGCTCGACATCCGGCCGGTTTCCAACGTGGCGCTGTTGACCGGGCGGCTGTTGGCGACGGTGCTGATCGTCTGGTTGCCGTTGCTGGTGCTTGCGTTGGGATTGCAGGTCGCCGGCATGGTGGTGGCGCAATACCAATGGCCGGGCGGCACGGTGCCGGAACCGGTGTCGCTGCTCACGTTCGTTCTTCTCGACGCCCCGGCGGCCCTTGGGTTGTGGGGTGCCGTGCTGGTCGTGCTGGTTGCCGTTCTACGCTCGCGTTGGGCGGCCGCGGCTGTTGCCCTGGCGGTGCTTGGGCTGTGTCTTTTCGCAATTTTCAATACGCCGCTCTACCTGCTGCCGGCGCTGTCCGGCGTCACCAATTTGGGCTTGCCGGGCTCGGAAATCCTGCCGCGCTGGCCTTCCGCTGCGGATATGGCCGCCCGTGTTGCAACGGTGGTTTTCTGCGCCGGGCTGGTGGTGGTGGCCGCGGGCATCTGGCCGCGCTTGGACGAGGTGCCACGCGGGAAACGGCTGTTGCTTGGCGGCGTCTTGCTTGGAGCGGGTGCGTCCGCAATTGCGGGGCTGGCGTGGCAGGCGCACGCGGCGCAGGCGGAACGCACCACTTGGACGCAGACCCACCGCGCCTCGCGCGCGGCACCTCGCCTCGACATCGAGCGCATTGCCGGACAAGTGACCATCGAACCGGGGCGGCGTTTGGACATTCGCGTCGAGGTGGCCGTGCGAGCGCCCGCGGATGTCGCATTGGAAGTGCTGCGGTTCGCCTTGAACCCCGGCATGGCGGTGGAATCCGTGCATGTGGACGGTGCGCTGGCGAGGCACTCCCACGACCAGGGCCTGCTGGACGTGATGCCGGTTCGGCCTCTGCCGGCAAACGCGCGCGCGGTCGTCGCCATTGAAGCCGTCGGCGTGCCGGACCAGCGCTTCGGCTACTTGGATAGCGCGGTGGACGCCATGGCGGAAACGCTCCTCGGCAGTCCGATGGCGCTGCTTGGCGAACAGGCGTCGTTGTTCGACCGAAAATTCGTGGCGCTGATGCCGGCGGTGCGCTGGCTGCCCGTCGCCGGCGCCAACTACGACGCGCCGCCGGATTTCCACGCGCTGGACTTGGCCGTCGAAGTTCCATCCGGCTGGCATGCCGCGGGCGCGGGACGGACGCAAAACGAGGGACCACTGCGGTTCAAGCCAACCGTTCCGGTGCCGGAGTTCGCGCTGCTCGCCGCGCCCTTGGCGCGCCGTGCGATGACGGTGGACGAGGTGGAGTGCGAGCTGCTCATTCACCCGACGCACTTGGGCAATGTGGAGTACCTCGCGTCCGGCGCCAGCGAACCAACGGCCGAAGATGGCGGCACCGTGATGGTGATCGATTTGACTGACGACGGGGACACCAGCGCTGCGCCGAACATGTTCGAAAGCGGCGGCACCTTGGCGGACAAACTGCGCGATCGCCTGCGGCGTTGGTTGTCCGGCGGCCATTTGCCGCCCTATCCGCATCGCGTTGTCAGCTTGATGGAGGTGCCCGCCCAGTTGCGCCGCTACGGCGGCGGGTGGCTGATGGACACCGTCCAAGGGTTGCCCGGCGTTCAACTGCTGGCCGAACACGGCTTTCCCACGTCGCGTCTCACCGAGCGCCCGCGCTGGTCGGAGCTGGAACGGTGGTTCGACGCTCTCTTCGTGCATGTCGAATACACCGGTGCCCACGGCATTGGGCTCACCGCCGGCGCCGCGCGCAATCTCGTCCCGTTCCTGACTCGCGCTACCGGCGACGGCGCGGCGGCCATGGACTACTTGGTGGAATGGCTCGCCGCGTGGCGTGTGCGCGGCGTCCGCGAAGTGGCGCCGGCGCATTGGCTGCGTGTCGGGCTGTCGCCGCGGATGCCCTTCCTCGTGCGCGTCTTGGAGCGGGGAATGGCATCGGCCACCATGGCCTCGGATTGGTTCTTGTTTTTCCCCATGGCGCTCGAAGACGAAAGCGAGAAAGTGTCCTTCGCCGGCTTCGATCCCGCGGCGCGGGAAAACGGTGCCGACATCGTGATCCACAAGGGCGATTTGGTCGCGCTGTCGATGCAGCGGCTGCTGGGGGCGGAGAAGGTGAGCCGGTTTCTCGCCTTGTTGCGCGAGCGCCACGCCGGGGGAACCTTCACGCGGGACGATTTCCTGCGCGCGGTGGGCGATGTCGATCCGGCCGCGGCGCCGTTTCTGACCCATGTCCTAAGCGAACCGACGCTGCCCGGCTTCCTGGCGTCCGACGCCCGCGTGGCGCGTTTGCCGGACGACGGGAGCGGCAACCCGCGCTACCAGATTCGCGTGCATGTGTACAACGACGAGTTGGCGCCGGGCGTTGCCGGCGTTTCCTATCGGACGGGCATCATCCCCTATTGGCAATGGAGCCCGTTCGCCCATGTGCCCGGCAAGAGTTCGGTGGAAATCGGCGCGGTCAGCCGCGAGCCGCCGGTGGAAGTGCGCTTGGAGACCTACCTGTCGTTGAACCGCCGCATCCTGCGCCTGCGCTTGCCGCCGGTGGACGCCCAAACCATCGTGGACGAACCGCCGCTTGCGGGCGGGCGCGCCAGCCCTTGGCGGCCGGCGGACATCGGCATCGTGGTGGACGACTTGGACGCGGGATTCGCCACCACCTCGCCGCCAACGGGCTGGGACCTACTACTAGGCGGGGCAGGCGGGGCGAATGTTGCCGACGACGAAGCGTTGCCCGAGTACCGTGCGGACGGGAGCGTCGAGCCGCGCTGGCGCCGGCAAACGGACGAGAGCGCGGTGATTTGGGGGAAATACCGCCGCACACTGGCGCGCATCGCCGCCGGCAAAGGCCAAGGCAAAGCGCGTTTCACCACCGAGCTGCCCGTTGCCGGGCGTTGGCGTCTTTACTACCACCTTCCCGGAGCGTCGCTCAGCGAAGGCGACTACAGGCAGGCGCAGGAGTGGTGGCGCCCCGCCGACGCCTTCGGCGACATGGACATCGCCATCGTCGTCGGCGAGCGCGACAGCGGGGGAAGCAATGGGGGAAGCGACCGGCTGGACGTGGAGTTCGACGCCACGCAAGCGACGCCCGGTTGGAACCACCTCGGCGGCTACGACCTGCCCGCCGGGCGTGTGCAGGTGGTCGTTTCGGACGCCACGGACGGCGACATCGTGGTGGCGGACGCGGTGCGCTGGCAACGGACGGAGTGACCTTCGGCGTCACTTCATGTCGATGTAAGGCACCCGCACGAGCCGGTGACCGAGCATGTCCACCGCCGCCTGCGCTTGTTCGAGAATCACATAGCCTATGAGCGGTTCGGTGTCTTCCCCGTCCACGAACAGCACTTCGTTGAAGACCGTGCGAAACCCGTCGATTTCGATCTGCGCCGGGGCGCACGCTTCGCCGCGCACCGTTTCACCGTTGGCGAGCACAAGTTCCACCGTTTCCGCGTGCAGGAAGCGGCCGAGTTCATCCTTCCACGAGGCCGGCTTAAATCAACGCACCGGCGCCCGTGTCCACCAGCATTCCCGCGGCGACGGACTTGCCATCGTCGAAGGGATTGGTGACTTTGGTCTGGGCGATGATTCTGCCCACAGCGGATCCTCGGCGGGCCGAAGGGTTCAGATCTTCGCCGCCACCCCGCCATCGACGTTGATGATTTCGCCGTTTACGAACCGCGACTCGTCGCAGCAGAGGAACAGCACCAGATTCGCCACGTCGTCGGGATAGCCCGGCCCCTGCACGATCTGCGCGAAGTCGAACATTTTCTCGAACACGTGGTGGCCTCCGTCCGGATCCCGCGACGTGCCGCGGGTGGCGCCGGGCGTGAGGATCTGCCCCGGCCGCACGCAGTTGACGCGAATGTTGTGCCGGCCGCCGGTGCCCGCCATGTAGCGGGTGAGGGCGTCCACCCCGGCCTTGGCCGCGTAGTAGGACGCCGAGGTGGTGCCGAACTCGTCCTGCATCCGCGAGCTGAATCCCCGCTGCGCGGCGAGCGACGACATGTTCACCACCGCGCCGCCGCCGGCGGCCACCAGATGCGGCCACACCGCGCGGCTGACGTAGAAGGTGCCGGTGAGGTTGGTGTTGATCACACGGTGCCATTCGGCGTTCGGCTCGTCGGGAAACCGGCTGCCGCCACCGCCGCCGGCGTTGTTGAACAACACGTCGATGCGCCCATGGACCGCCGCCGCCTCGGCCACCGCGGCTTGCACGGATTCGTCGTCGCCCACGTCGCACGCGATGAAGACGGCTTCGCCGCCGGCGTCGCGGATCCCGGCGGCCACGACCTGGCCTTGCTCCTCCCTGCGCGCCATCAAAACCACCTTCGCGCCCTCGCCGGCGAACATTCGGCCAGTGGCCTCGCCGATGCCGCTGTTGCCGCCGGTGATAACGGCGACTTTGCCTGCAAGCCTGTTCGCCATGGTCGGGTTCTCCCAATCTTTCGGTTCGGTGGAAGTATAGGTCAACGAAGCGCTTGGCCTCGCGCGGGCGCTGTGCCCGCTTGAGCGGCGGACCGCGCCAAGGGCGAACGCAGGTCACTGCGAAGCGGTACACTAGCGCAACCCCCGCCACCGAAGCCAATCCCATGCCGGCAGCCAACGCCCAGATCGAAGCGCTCGTCAAGCGCGAGTACGCGGCGGGCTTCGTCACCGACATCGACGCCGAGACCTTGCCGCCGGGCTTGAGCGAGGATGTGGTGCGCGCCATCTCCGCGAAGAAGGAGGAGCCCGGCTGGCTCACCGAATGGCGCTTGGACGCCCTGCGGCGTTGGCGGCGGATGCGCCCGCCCCGCTGGGCCCATGTGCGCTTTCCGGACATCGACTTCCAAGCCATCTCCTACTACTCGGCGCCCAAGGGCGACCGGCCGAAATCCCTCGACGAGGTGGATCCCGAGCTGTTGCGCACCTACGAGAAGCTCGGCGTGCCGCTCCACGAGCGCGCCCGGCTGGCCGGCGTGCGGGAACCAAGCGCCGCCGACAGCGCGGCCGCCCGGCCGGTGGCGGTGGACGCGGTGTTCGACAGCGTCTCCATCGCCACCACGTTCAAGGACGAGCTGGCGAAAGCCGGCGTCGTGTTCTGCTCCATTTCCGAGGCGGTGCGCGATCACCCGCAGCTGGTGCGCAAGTACCTCGGCAGCGTCGTGCCCAAACCGGACAACTTCTACGCGGCGCTGAACTCGGCGGTGTTCAGCGACGGCTCCTTCGTGTACGTGCCCAAGCACACCCGCTGCCCGATGGAGGTGGCCACGCAGTTCCGCATCAACGCCGAGAACACCGGCCAGTTCGAGCGCACCCTGATCATCGCGGACGAAGGCGCCTATGTGAGCTATCTGGAAGGCTGCACGGCGCCGATGCGCGACGAGAACCAGCTGCACGCCGCGGTGGTGGAGCTGGTGGCGCTGGACGACGCCGAGATCAAATACTCCACGGTGCAAAACTGGTATCCGGGCGACGCCGAGGGCCGCGGCGGCATCTACAACTTCGTCACCAAGCGCGGCGCCTGTCTGGGCGCCCGCTCGAAGATCAGCTGGACACAGGTGGAGACCGGCTCCGCCATCACGTGGAAATACCCGAGCGTGGTGCTGCGCGGGGCGGACTCGGTGGGCGAGTTCCACTCGGTGGCCTTGACGCGCAATTTCCAGCAAGCCGACACCGGCACCAAGATGATCCACATCGGCCCCCGCACCAAGAGCACCATTCTCTCCAAGGGCATCAGCGCCGGGCACAGCAACAACAGCTACCGCGGCCTCGTGCGCATGAACCGCGGCGCGGTGGGCGCGCGCAACCACACCCAGTGCGACTCCCTGCTCATCGGCGACGACTGCGGCGCGCACACCTTCCCCTACATCGAGTCCCACCTGCCGGGCGCGGTGATCGAGCACGAAGCCACGACGTCCAAGGTGAGCGACGAGCAGCTCTTCCTGTGCCGGCAACGCGGCATCGACGACGAGAAAGCGGTGGCGCTGATCGTCGGCGGCTTCTGCAAGGAGGTGTTCCGCACCCTGCCCATGGAGTTCGCGGTGGAGGCCAACAAGCTTTTGGAGGTGAGTCTGGAAGGAGCCGTCGGTTGAGCGACGGCGGAAACGCGGGGCCGGAGATGCTGCGCGTGGAAGATCTGCATGTGCAGGTGGACGGCGCGGCGATTTTGCGCGGCTTGAGCCTCGCCGTGCGCGCCGGCGAGGTGCATGCCGTGATGGGGCCGAACGGTTCCGGCAAAAGCACCTTCGCCAACGTGCTGGCGGGCAAGGCCGATTACGAGGTGACGGCCGGCGCCGTCGCGCTCGATGGCGAGAGCCTGTTGGAGCTCGCCCCGGAGGAGCGCGCGCGCCGGGGCGTCTTTCTCGCGTTTCAATACCCGGTGGAGATTCCGGGCGTCTCGAACATGGAGTTCCTCAAGGCCGCGGCGGACGCGCAGGCGCTGGCGGCCGGCGGGAGCGAACCGGCGGCGCCGGAGTTCATCAAAGCCGCCCGCCAAGCGGCGGCGGATTTGGGCTTGTCGGCGGACTTCCTGAAGCGCGGCGTGAACGAGGGTTTTTCCGGCGGCGAGAAGAAGCGCAACGAAATCCTGCAAATGCTCCTGTTGCGCCCGCGTCTGGCCATTCTCGACGAGACGGATTCCGGCCTCGACATCGACGCCCTCAAAGTGGTGGCCGAGGGCATCAACGCCTTCCGCTCCGCGGACAACGCGGTGGTGCTGGTGACGCACTATCAACGCCTGCTGCACCATGTGGTGCCGGATCATGTGCATGTGCTGAGTGGCGGCGCCATCGTTCGTTCCGGCGATGCGTCGCTGGCGCTCACGCTTGAAGAAAAGGGCTATGGCTGGCTCGACGGCTGAAGCCGCCGCCCTTGCCCGGCAACTACTGCAACGGCGAGAGAACGGCAACGGCTACGCGCCGTGGTTGGACCGGCGCCGCTGCCGAGCGGTTGTTGAACGCCACGGTCTGCCCGTCCCCCGCAGCGAGGCGTGGCGACACACCAACCTGGCGCCGTGGTACGCCGCGGCGCGCGCATCCGAGGTTGGCGATGCCGATGCGCGCGTGCGGGTGCCGGAAGGCGTGCGCGCGCTGGATTTCGCCGATCCGCAAGCGGCCGCGCTTGCCAGCCGGCACGGGGGCGATGTTTTCGACTTGGCCGAGCATCCTTTGGCGGCGGTGAACGGCCTGCTGCTCGGGGCCGGCGTGGTCGTGCATGCGCCGGCGAACGCGAGGCCGACCGAACCGGTGCGAATCGAACGGCTTGGCGCTTCGTTCCAGCGCCTATTGCTGGTGGTGGCGCCAGGCGCGTCGTTGGTGGTGATCGAGGAACCCGCGTGTTTCACGCATCGGATCGTGGAGTGCGTCGTGGGCGCCAACGCCGAACTCACGCATCTGCGGCGCCAAGGCGCGTCGACCGGCTGCGAGTGTAGTTTGGTGGCGGCGCGCGTGGCGGCGGGGGGGCGCTACACGCTCGCGCAAACCTCGCTCGGCGCCCGGCTGCGGCGCAACGACGTGATCGCGGAATTGGACGGGCCGGAAGCCGAGGCGCGCGTCTTCGGCGCGTGGCGGTTGGACGGCGAGGCGCATTTGGACAACCAAGTGCTGGTGCGCCACGCGAAGGGCGGCGGCAACAGCCGCCAAACCTACCGCGGCGTGGCGGACGGGCGCAGCCGCGCGGTGCTCTGCGGAGGCATCCACATTGCTTCCGGGGCGAACAACACGGACGCCGCGCTCTCCGCCAAAAACCTGCTGGCGAGCCGCACCGCGCAAGTGTTCGCAAAGCCGGCGCTGCAAATCCACGCGAGCGACGTCCGGTGCGGTCACGGCGCCACCGTCGGCGCCCTGGACGCGGAGGCCATCCACTATCTGCGTTCACGGGGCGTGGGGGAGGAGGCAGCCCGCGCGCTGCTGGTGCGCGGTTTTCTCGCCGAAGCCGTGCGCGACGCCGAAGGCGCGCGCGCGGTGGGCCTGCTGCCATGAACGCCACCGCGTGGCGGGCGGACTTTCCGTTGCTCGGCAACGCCCAAGACGTGGTGTATCTCGACAACGCGGCCACCACGCAAAAGCCGCGCCAAGTGTTGCAAGCGGTGGGCGACTACTACGAACAACACAACGCCAATGTGCATCGCGCCGCGCACCGGCTTTCGGACGACGCCACCCGCGCCTTCGAAGTCGCCCGGCAAACGGTCGCCCGGCGCGTGAACGCCCGCGCCGCCAAGGAGGTGATCTGGACGCGCGGCACCACCGAGGCGATCAACCTGGTCGCCGCGAGCTACGCGCCGCTGGTGCTCGGCGAAGGCGACGAGGTGCTCATCACCTGCATGGAGCACCACTCCAACATCGTGCCGTGGCAACTCGCCTGCTCGCGCTTCGGGGCGCGGCTGCGCGCCGCCGCGGTGTTGCCGAACGGCGAACTGGACTTGGAGGACTTCGACGCCAAGCTCGGTTCGCGCACCAAGATCGTCGCCTTCGCCCACGTCTCCAACGCCCTCGGCACCGTGAACGACGTCGCCGCGCTGGCGGCGCGCGCCAAGGCGGTGGGCGCGGCGACGGTGGTGGACGGCGCCCAAGCCATGCCCCATTTCGATGTGGACGTGCAAGCTCTCGACTGCGACTTCTACGCGTTCTCCGGCCACAAAATGTACGCGCCAACCGGTATCGGCGCGCTGGTGGGACGGGAGGAACTGCTGCAGGCGATGCCACCGTGGCAGACCGGCGGCGAGATGATCGAACACGTGCGCATTGAAGCCACCACATACGCCCAATTGCCGTTCAAGTTCGAGGCGGGCACGCCGAACATCGCCGGCGCCATCGGCTTGGCGGCGGCGATCGACTACCTGGAAACCTTGGACTTCGCCGCCGTGCGCGCCCACGAGGCGGACTTGCTCGCCTACGCCACGGCCTCGCTCAATCAAATCGACGGGTTGCGCGTGGTGGGCGCCGCCGCGCGCAAAGGCCCGGTGCTCTCTTTCCTCGCTCGCGGCGCCCATCCGCACGATGTCGGGGCGTTGCTCGACCAGCAGGGGGTGGCGGTGCGCGCCGGCCATCACTGCGCCATGCCGCTGATGGAACGGCTTGGCGTGCCGGGCACGGTGCGGGCGTCGTTCGGGTTGTATAATTCGCGGGCGGATGTGGATGCGCTGACGGCGGCAGTGCGCAAAGCCTTGTCGTTGCTCTAGCCAAGTACCGCCCAAGCTGATTTTGCGGAGATCGTTGCGGAGGATGGCCTGATGGAAGCGGAAATCTACGATCCGGCGGTGGCCGAGGATGCCATCTCCGTGACGCCCGCGGCGCAAGCGCACCTGCGGCGTCAACTCGCCAAAGAAGGCGCGGACGCCGTCTTGCTGGATGTCGCCGAGAGCGGCTGCAACGGCTACATGTACGCCCTCCAGTTCGTCGCCGAGGAACCGGGCGGCGCTCGGGCGTTCGACTTCGACAAGGTGCGCGTGTTGGTGGCCGAAGCGCATTGGCCACTGGTGCGCGGCACGCAAATCGACTTCGTGACCGAAGGCCTGAACTCCGCCTTGGCGTTCCGCAATCCGAACGCCAGCGGCGAGTGCGGCTGCGGCGAGAGCTTCTCGGTGGACGCCGCGGCGCCGGCGCCGTGAAACGCCAAGTCATCCCGCTGCGCCGCGAGACCGTCGCGCGGCTGGTGCCCGCGGGCACGCCTTGCACGTTGCCGGCCGGCGCCTTTGTCACCCTGACCCAGTCGCTTGGAGGCGCGTACACCGTGATTCACAACGGCAACATGGCGCGCATCGACTCCGATGACGCCGACGCGCTCGGCTTCGCTCCGCAAGCGCTGGACTTGCCGCCCCCCGCGGACGGGCGCGTGGCCGAGGAGCAGGTTTGGGAGGCGCTCGCGACGGTCTACGACCCGGAGATTCCCGTCAACATCGTGGCGTTGGGGCTGGTCTACAGCTGTGTGGTGCTGGGCCAGGACGTGTCCATAGACCTCACGCTCACCGCGCCGGGCTGCGGCATGGGACCGGTGCTGGTGCAGGATGTGGAGCGGCGCGTTGGCAAAGTGCCGCATGTGGCCGCGGTGCGCGTCAACCTCGTGTTCGATCCGCCGTGGCGGCGGGAGATGATGTCCGAGGAGGCGCAGCTGGAGCTGGGCCTGTATTGATGGAGCGGACGGCCGCCGCGCCGGCGCTCGACGAAATTCGTTCGAGCTTCGCGTTCTTCGAAGACTGGGAGGACCGCTACCGCTTCCTCATCGACTTGGGCCGTTCGGTGCCGGCGCTGCCGGAGCGCGAGCGAACAGACGCCAATCTGGTCCGCGGCTGTCAGAGCAACGTGTGGCTGGTGGCGCGCTACGACGCCGCCGCCGACCGGCTGCGCCTTGCCATCGACAGCGACGCCCACATCGTGCGCGGCCTCGTGGCGCTGTTGCTTGCGGCCTTCAATGGCAAGTCGCCGCGCCACATCGTCGAGTTCGACGTGGAGGGCTTGTTCGAGGAACTCGCCTTGCTGCGCCACCTGACGCCCACCCGCGGCAACGGCTTGCGGGCAATGGTGGCGAAGGTTCGCGCCGTGGCCGGGGAACACGCTTGCGGAGGTTCCGCCACGGCGGATGGCATAGAAAGCGACAAGATCACTGTGCCGTAGGTATTTTCTCCTCAATCGGCCAAAGTTCTTCCCACTTTGGTGAGAGCTGTCGCCACTTGGCGAAAGTTCTTCCCACTTGGTGAAAAAGACCAAATTGGGGTGTTATTCGCGCCAAGTGTTTGCTATAGTCGCCACCCGACGGGTGAGTAGTGGGGAAAGGACTCACTGCGCGGCGCACCGAAGCGCCATCACAAGGCGCCCATCGCTCCCAGTTAAGTTGATGCCGTCGGCGCGTCCGATTGTTGCTGGCGGCTTGATCAAGCCATTGATTGAGGAGAACGCCTTGAGCCGCCCCCAGAGGAAGCTGCCGCTTAGCAACATCGAAATGCGCAAGACCATCGAGCAGGATGTCGAAGCCTTCTTGGCCGCCGGCAAGAAGATCCAGATTGTTCCCATGGGCGTCACCGGCCAAGACAAAATGGGCCGCAGCAAGAACATCGTCATTTCCCGCAAGCGCCGCGCCACCTTGTGAGGGAGGCGCGGCGTACACGCCGCCGCGCTCGCGACTGGCGCTCAAGCGCCGACACATAGCCCTCAATAGGAGCCCTCGACCGGCTGCGCGAGGGTGCGTCTCGCAACCAGACGTTGCCGCTCGCATGTCAGCCCGGGGCGGGAGGCGGGGAGCTCTGGCGGTCGTTCCCTTGGCCGCCGTGCGGCACCCCACATGCCGTATCATCGCCGAGATGAAACTCCAAGTGCTTTCCGACCTTCATTTGGAGGCGCACAACCCCATCCCACCGCGTGCCGAAGAGGCGGACTTGGTGGTGCTGGCGGGCGACCTCGCGCCTTACGACCCGCGCCGCTTGCGCGCCGTGGCGGATGCGTGGCGGGGTGCCGCGCCGATCCTCTATGTCCCGGGCAATCACGAGTTCTACCGCGGCGAGATAGACGACGTGCGGAGGCGCCTGGCGGCGACCTGCGCCGACCTCGGCATCCACCTCTTGGACCGGCGCTCGATTCGCGTGAACGGCGTGCGCTTCATCGGCGCGACGTTGTGGACGGACTTCGCTCTTGAAGGCGTGGCCACCGTTCCGTGGGCCAAGCAGGTGGCGCTGCGCGCCATGTCGGATTTCGTCGGCGCGATTCGGCACCGCGGCGGCTTGTTCACGCCCACCGAGTCCTGCCGGCGCCACGCGGCCGACCGGGCGTTCATCGAGCGGGAGTTGGACGCCGCCAACGGCGCCGGCGACACCGCGGTGGTGATCACGCATCATGCGCCGACGTTGCGGTCCATCCGGCCGTGGTACCAGGGAAACGCCCTGAACCCGGCGTTCGCCTCCGACTTGGAAGCGGTGATCGCTCGGTACGCGCCGCCGCTTTGGATTCACGGCCACATGCACGACAGCATTGACGAATTGCTCGGCGACACCCGCGTGGTCGCCAATCCCGGCGGCTACACCAAGACGGAGAATCCGCTCTTCGATCCGGCGTTGTGCGTGGAGGTTGTTGCATGAAATTGGATGTGGCGGTGGCGCTGTTTCAAGGCAATTGGCACTTGCGCGGCGAGGAGAAACTGCACCTGACCGATGCCGAGGAAGCGTTCATCTCGGCCGCCCTTGGCCCCGACCCCGAGCGCTGGCGGGGCAATCCGGATGTCGGGCGGATGGAGGAGATCCTCGCCGCGCAGCCGCAAGTGCTGGAGCGCATTGGCGAACGTCTGCTGACGGTCGCCATCGGCATGCGCGGTTGCGGCAAGGCGGTGGCGTTTCTGTTTCGGCACGGCGTCGCCCTCCACATCGACGAGACGGCCTACAACGTGTTGCACGAGGCCGCTTGGGCGGGCGCCGTCGACACCTTGCGCGCCGTGTTCGACTCCGGCGCCGCGGATGCCACCTGCGTTGCGCTGCGCAAGCCGCATGTGGGTTGGCCGGACAACATTTCCCTCATGTATTGGGCGGCGTGGGGCGGATTCGCGGAGGTGGCGCGGTTGCTCCTGCGACACGGGGCGGGTGTTCACCACGAGCGCAAGATCAAGGGCAACGGCGAGCGGGGCACGACGTCGTTGCACGAGGCGCTTGCGCCAAGCGCTTGGGGTCGCGACGCGGCGCGTTTGCAGGGCAAGCGCGAGGTCGCGCGCCTGCTCATAGCCGACGGCGCCGAGTGCGACGTGTACGCCACTTGCGCTTTGGACGACGCCGCGCGTCTGCAAGCGCTCCTCGACGCGAAGCCACCCTTGGTCAACGCCGCCGAGGACTTCGGCATGACGCCCCTGCACTGGGCCGCCCGCGCCGGCGCCCGGCGTTGTTTGACAACGCTCTTGGAGCAAGGCGCGGACGCGAACGCGGTCAACCGGGCGCGGCGCGCGCCGTTGCACCTGGCGGCGGAAACGGCTGCGGACGGGCAGGGCGCCGCCATCGCCCTGTTGGTCAAACACGGCGCGGACGTCAACGTGCAAGACAGGAAGGGCCGCACGCCCTTGCACCGCGCCACTTACGAAGGGCGCGTCGAGGCGGCGGAAGCGCTCCTTGCCGCCGGCGCGGATCCCTCGGTGCCGAACAAGAGCGGCAAAACGGCGTTCGCGATCGCCCGCAAGGACGCGAAACACTTCAAGCAGCGCGCGTAGCCGGTGTCGCGCTCACGATGCCAAACGCCGTTTGCCACCCGATCGGGTTGGATGTGGAAGAAGAGATCGCCGCCGGTCTGGAGCGCCTTGAGGCGCAGACCGATATCCGCAGAAGACGTTTGCTCGCTCTCGGCCTGCTGACGCGCCTGCTTGCGCCTAGCGGCATTCGGCCCATCCTGGTCGGCGGCGCGGCGTTGGAGTTCTACACGGCCGGCGGGTACGCCACGGCGGATGTCGATCTCGCGTTGCCAAGCGCGCCCGAAGTGGACGCGGCGTTCGCGCGGCTTGGTTTCGAGCGCGAAGGCCGCTATTGGCACCGGGTGGACTTGGACTTGCTGTTCGCGGCGCCGGCCGCGGTGGGACTGCCGGGCGAGACCGCGCCGAGAACCGAAGTGACTGTGGACGGTCTGCCCGTTGAAGTGATCGGCGTGGAAGATCTGTTCATTGATCGACTGTGCGCCTGGGTGCATTGGCGGAGCGACGAGGATGGGCGCTGGTGTCGGCGGTTGGCTGCCCTCTATGGCGACCGCTTCGATTGGGCCTATGTTGGCGAGCGCGTGGCCGCCGTCCCCGAGGAAGCCGACGCCTTGCGGACGTTGCGGCGCGGCTGGAACGAGACGGGCAGGTGACCTACGAGGAGTTCCAAGAGGAGGTGCGGAGCTTGAAGCGGGCGCGGTGGGCGCAGATCCTCGCCGCCGAGCCGCCCGGCCGGCCCGCCGGCCGCCGGCCCCGGGATCCGCGCAAAGAGCGGTTGCTGATCAAGCTGGATCGCGCGCGCTTGGCGCGCGAGGAAGTTGGCGTGATAGACCCCGCGCCGGACGCGGCGCGGACCTCCCGGCCGCGCCGCGATGGCTGACCGGCAAGCCGCTGCCGCGGCGCTTGCGCTCAGGCGGCGTCCGCCAGCCTCGGCGTTCCGCCGACGTTGAGCGCGGCGCGCGCCAACGCTTCGGCCACCGCCGATTCCGGCTCGCCCGTGGCCGCGGACTGGGCGAAGATGCGCTCGAGGCGCGGGCCGATGCCGCGCACTTTGGCCTCGAATCCGTCCAATCCGAGGTATTCCAAACCGGCGCTGATCACGCCGCCGGCGTTGATGACGTAGTCCGGCGCGTAGAGGATGCCGCGGCTCTTCAACGCCGCGCCCACTTGCGGGTGCGCCAACTGGTTGTTGGCGGAACCGGCGATGCCGCGCGCGCGCATCGTCTCGGCCACGCGCATGGTCACCGCTCCACCCAAGGCGCAAGGTGCCACGATGTCCACATCGGCGAGCAACACGCGGCGCACGGCCTTGCCGGTGGCGTTGAAGCGTTGCCGGGCGCGCGCCACCTTGGCGCGATCGATGTCCGCCACCACCAGCTCGGCGCCGTCGTTGTGGAGCAGTTCGCACAGCGACATGCCGACGCTGCCGAGGCCCTGCACCGCAACGCGCGCGCCGCGCAGGTGCTCGAAGCCGAGCCGGCGAGCGACCACTTGGATGCCGGCGAAGACGCCGAGCGCGGTGCGGGGGCCGGGGTCGCCGCCGCGCCCGCCGGTGCCGATGCCGGTGACGTGTTTGGTGCGAGCGCCGGAGACGGCCAAGTCCGCGACGCGCATGCCCACGTCTTCCGCGGCGACGTAGCGGCCGCCGAGGTCCTCGATCCACTCGCCGAGCTTGAGCAACTCCGGCTGCGTGATCGCCCGCGTCGGCGGGCCGCACTTGCAGCCAGGGCCAAAGTTGCCGGGGGCGAGGATGACGCTCTTGCCGCCACCGAAAGGCAGCTCGGCCAGCGCGTTCTTGGCGGTCATGCCGCGCGCCAGTCGCGTCACGTCGGTCAGCGCTTCGCCGTCGTTGGCGTAAGCCCACCGGCGCACGCCGCCGAGCGCCGGGCCGAGCGTGAGATCGTGCAAGGCGAAGATGGCGCGCAGGCCGGTGGCCGGGTCGTTGCGGATCTCGATGCGGTGGAAGTCGCCGGTGTGCGTGGTGGTCATGGGGCGCCCCTCGATTGCGGTTGGTGAGATGGCGCAACCCTACTCCTCCAAACGGAGGAGTTGCTTTGCTATTTTTCATGGAAATGTTCGTATTCATAGTCTATACATCCTCTTTATAGAGATAAATGTAGGATAGGTATCCTAAACTGAGAGAATGCGCGGTGCGCCGGCGAGCAGAGGCGGGGAGCGGGTAGTACCATCCTTCCCCAACGCCCCTCCCCCAACGCCCGGCAACGCCGCCTGTCACTCGTCTTGCCCCAGTCTCCGCCAACGCTGTTCGGCCACCCAGCCGGCCTCTTCACGCTGTTCTTCGCGGAGATGTGGGAGCGCTTCTCGTACTACGGGATGCGCGCGCTCCTGCTCTTCTACATGATCAAGGGCTTTCTCGGCTATGGCGACACCGATGCCTACGCCGTGTACGGCGCCTACACGGCGTTGGTGTATCTGACGCCGTTCTTCGGGGGCATGTTGGCGGACCGGCTGCTCGGCGCGCGCCGCGCGGTGGTTCTCGGCGGTCTGTTGATGGCCGCCGGCCATCTGCTGATGACCATCGAGAACCAAACCGCCTTCTTCACGGCGCTGGCGCTGCTCATCTGCGGCAACGGCTTTTTCAAACCGAACATCTCGACCATGGTGGGGTCGCTGTATCCGCCGGGCGGCGCGAAACGCGACGCCGGGTTCACGTTGTTCTACATGGGCATCAACCTCGGCGCGGCGATGTCGCCGCTGCTTTGCGGCTACATCGGCGAGACCTACGGCTGGCATTACGGCTTCGGCTTGGCCACCGTGGGGATGCTCACCGGGTTGGCCGTGTTCGCGCTGCCGAGGCGGGTGGCGCAACTGCTGATCCTCGGCGCCGCGTTGATCGCCGCCGGCGGCCTGTTCGTGTTCCGGCCCGACAGCGCCCTGCTCATCGCCGTCAACGCGCTGGTGGGCGTTGCGTTGCTGGTTGCGGGCGGCTGCGCGTGGATCGCGTTGCGGCGCGGCGGCTTGCCCGCCGCGGTCGGCGCGCCGCCGGACGTCGCCCGCTTGCGTCGCCGCGCGATTGGCCCGTTGTCGCGCGAGTGGGCGGTGTACTTGGCGACGTTGCTGGCGGTGCCGGTGGTGGTGTTGTTCGTCTCCGGCTTCGCGCCGCTCGCGCCGGCGGGCGAGGCCGCGGTGCTCATGTCAAGCGCTCTGTTGGAACGTCTGCGCGGCGGCGGGGCGTTCGCCCAGGTGTTGGCGGTGGTGGCGGCGGAAATGAGCCGGCCCGCCGGGCTGGCGCTGGTGGTCTCCGGCGTCGCGGCGCTCGGCTACTTGGTGGCAGAGACCCTGAAGCTGGACAAAGTCCCGCGCGAGCGCATGTTCGTGGTGTTGGTGCTGACGTTCTTCTCGCTCGCCTTTTGGGCCTTCTTCGAGCAAGCCGGCAGCTCCGTCAACAACTTCACCGACCGCAACGTGGATCGGGTGCGCCAGGCGCGGGTGGTGACGGCGGCGGAAGTTGGCAGCCGCATCCGCCTGCAGCCAACGCAAGAGCAGCTCGGCTACCGCAACGGCGCGAGTCCCTTCACGTTGGACGACCTCAACGCCCTGCGCGAAGCGCATCGCGACGATCCGCACTTCACCATCAGCTGGCGGGTGGCGGAAGACAACGTCGGCATGGGCTTGGCCAGTCGCGACGCGGAGACGCCGGCGAGCGTCTTTCAAGCGCTGAACCCCATCTACATACTGGTCTTCGGCTTGGCGTTCACCGCGCTTTGGGGCTTCCTCGGCGGCCGCGGTTGGGAACCGGCCACGCCCAGCAAGTTCGCGCTCGGCCTGGTGCAACTCGGCTTGGGCTTCGGCGCGTTCTATCTGGGCGCGCAGTTCGCCGACGAGCGCGGCATGGTGGCGGCGGGATGGCTCGCGCTCGGCTATTTATTGCACACCAGCGGCGAACTCTGCCTCTCCCCGGTGGGTCTCGCCATGGTCACCCGGCTCTCGCCGGCGCGGCTGGTCAGCACGGTGATGGGCGCTTGGTTTCTCGCCACCGCGTTCTCGCAATTCGCCGCCGCCATCATCGCCCAGTTCACCGGCGTGGCGGGCACGGAAGACGCCGCCGTGCCGCCGCCGATAGACACCTTGGACATCTACGCCGGGGTGTTCGGCAACATCGCCGTGATGGCGGTGGTCTTGGGCGGTGTCTGCTGGGCGCTGTCGCCGTTGCTCAAGCGCTGGATGCACGAGGATGCAACGCTGTCGTCGTCGACCGGTCAAGCGCGGGAAGGCGAGTGCTGCACACGCTAGCGGTCGCCAACTATCGTTCGCTCAAAGAGTTGGCGCTGCCGCTCGGCGCGCTCAACGTGGTCACCGGCGCGAACGGCAGCGGCAAGTCCAATCTCTACCGCGGTTTGCGGCTGCTGTCGCAGACCGCGTTTGGCACCGCCATCGAATCCCTCGCCGCGGAAGGCGGCATCGAGTCCGCGCTGTGGGCGGGGCCGGAGCGACTTGCCCGCAGCGTGAAACAAGGCGAGCGCCCGCTGCAGGGCGGGCCGCGCCGAGGGCGCGTGCATCTGCGCTTCGGCTTCGCCGGCGAGGACTTCGCCTACGCCATCGACTTCGGCCTGCCGACGCCGGTGCCGCGCACCATGTTCGGCAAAGATCCGGAGATCAAGCGCGAAGTGATCTGGCGCGGCGGCTTGTGGCACCAAAGCCGCGCCACCGTGGATCGGCGCGGGCCGGTGGTGCGCGCCCGCGACGACGGCGGCAGCTGGCAGGTGATCGAGCAACACCTGCCCACGTTCGACAGCATGCTTGCCCGCCTTGCGGATCCGCGTCTTGCGCCGGAAGCCCTCCTGCTGCGCGAGCGCATCCGTTCGTGGCGCTTCTACGACCACTTCCGCACGGACGGCGGCTCGCCGGCCCGGCAAGCGCAGGTGGGCGTGCGCACGCCGGTGCTCGCCAACGACGGACGCGACTTGGCGTCCGCTTGGCGCACCATCGTGGAGATCGGCGATGCGGCGGCGCTCGACGAGGCCGTGGCGGATGCGTTTCCCGGCGCACACGTCGATGTGGTGGCGGAAGGCGGGCGGTTCCGCTTGGCGTTCTCGCAGCACGGCCTGTTGCGTCCGCTCTCGCAAGCCGAGCTGTCGGACGGCACGTTGCGCTACCTCCTCTGGGTAGCCGCGCTGCTCACGCCGCGCCCGCCGAGCTTGATGGTCCTGAACGAACCGGAAACCAGCTTGCACCCGGACTTGCTGCCGCCGCTCGGGCGGCTGATGCGCAAGTGCGCGCGGAACACGCAGGTGTGGGTGACCTCCCACGCCGCGAGCATCATCGACGCGCTCAGCGTGGCGGACGACGTGAACCACTTGCACCTCGGCAAGGAGTTCGGCGAAACAGGGATCGTTGGTCTGGACACCCTCGACGCGCCGCCTTGGCGGTGGCCGGCGCGTTGAGGGGTTGGGTGGCGCGCGCCGCGCGCGGCGTCGAACCCGGCGGTTTTTGAGATACTCTTGACCAAGGCTGCGGAGGGAGAGCATGGCAGACGACGACAAGCGCCTCGCGGTGCTGGTGGACGCCGACAACATACGCGCCGACTGGGGGCGGGCGATCTTCAAGGAGATCGCCACCTTCGGGGACGCCACCGTGCGCCGCATCTACGGCGACTTCGCCAGCGGCAACCTGAGCCCGTGGCGGAAGGTGCTGCAGGAACACGCGCTCATCGCACACCACCAGCCGGCCTACACCAAGGGCAAGAACTCGTCCGACATCGCCTTGGTGATAGACGCCATGGATCTCATGCATTCCGGGCGCGTGGACGGCTTCGCGCTGGTGTCGTCGGACAGCGACTTCACGCGTTTGGCGAGCCGCATCCGCGAACAAGGCTTGGACGTCATCGGCATCGGCGAGGAGCGCACGCCGGAGTCGCTGCGCAAGGCGTGCAAGCGGTTCGTGTTCTTGGAAAACCTCTCGGTTGAAGAGGAAGCGCCAAGTGCGCCGCAGCCCGCCGCCAAGAACAAGCCGGCGTCCGCCGGGAAGGGCGCGCAGCCCGCCGAACGCGCCACCCATCCCGCATCCAAAGCAGTGCCCTTGATCTTGGACGCCATGCGCAAAGAGGAAGAGGAGTGGGTCTCGTTGAGCGTGATTGGCAGCCATGTCCGCGCGGCCAACCCGGATTTCGATCCGCGCACCTACGGCCACACCAAACTGGCGGATCTGCTGGAGAGAGCTGGTGAATTCGAAGTGAACCGCAATAACCCGATGCGCGTGCGACGCAAACCCCGCGCGGCGCCCAAGGGCGCGTAGTCGGCATGGCGGGGTGCGGAGATTTCAGGCGGCGTCGTCGGCGAACAGCGAGGGGAAGAACCAATGCGCCCCGGCCGGTTCGGCGAGCAGCAACCGCTGCCGCTCGGTGAGTTCGATCCCGGGCGGCGGCGTCACGCGGGCGCGCGACCAGGAGAGCTGCGAGGCGCAGTATTTGTAGAGCAAGGTGCGGCGTTCGTGGGCGCCGCTCCACGCCAGCGTGCCGTGGGTGGTCGCCTCGCTGAAGATGGTCACGCTGCCGGCGGGCGCTCGCGGCACCTGCACCAGATCTTGGTGGTCGCCTTCGCGGACGCGGCGCGGCAGCTTCACGCGGCAGTTGTGGCTGCCGGGAATGCAGCACAAGCCGCCGGTTTCCGGGCCGCTGTCGGCGAGGTTGAACGCCGCCACGCCGAAACCGTGCAGGGCTTGGTGGGCTGGCTGCGCATAGTGTTCGCCGGGCGCGGCGCGGGTGAACGGTTCCGACGCGCCGTAGTCCGAGTGTAGTTTGCCGCTCGGCATGCCGGCGCGCATGCGCATCCCGAAGATGCGGTCGAGACGGAAGCAGTCGCCGAGTTGCCGCCGCATCACCGCCATGGTGACCGGATGATCCATGAGGTCCACGAAAGGCTGTCCCCAAGCGAGGAAGCCGGGGTTGGTCGCGTGCGAACCGCCGGCCATGCCGAAGCGGTAGTTGTTGTAGGCGCGTGCGCCGTCGCCGAGTTTGGCGCGCCAGTCGTCCGGCAGCGGCGGCAGGCGTTCGTCCAAGACGGCGTTGATGGCTGCCACCTGCTGCTTGCTCAGCGCGTTCTCGACGACGATGTAGCCCTGCAGTTCGTAGCGGTAATTGCGCAGTTCCGTCTCTTCGTCCATTCCGGCTCCAGCGGTGCCCCCTCGGATCTCGGCAACGGGCGCGCGAGCGCGCGACGGCCGCCGTGCATGACCGAGCGCCTTTAGGGTAGTCTATCAACATCGTCGCCGAGTTCCCTCGCAGACCCATGTCCACGCAAACGTCCGCCGCTTGCGGCGCGGCCGAGGGCCGCGCTTTGCTGGCGCGCGCCGATCCGCAAATACACGCCGCGCTGCTGGGCGAGGAACGGCGGCAACGCGCCGGCGTCGAGCTCATCCCGTCGGAGAACTACACCTATCCGGAAGTGCTCGCGGCGCTCGGCTCGGTGTTCACCAACAAATACGCCGAGGGTTATCCCGGCCGCCGCTACTACGGCGGGCAGGAATACACGGACGCCGTCGAGCGGCTCGCCCGGCAGCGCGCCAAGCGCTTGTTCGGCGCCGAGCACGCCAATGTGCAGCCGCTCTCCGGCGCGCCGATGAACGCGGCGGTGTACCTCGCCATGCTCGAGCCCGGCGACACCGTGCTCGGCATGGACCTGTCGCACGGCGGGCATCTCACGCACGGCGCCCCGGTGTCGCACATGGGTACGCTCTACAACTGGATCCGCTACAAGTCCGACCCGCAGAACGAAGGCCGCATCGACTTCGCGGCGCTGCGCGAGAGCGCCCGCCGCGAACGACCGAAGCTCATCGTCTGCGGCTACTCGTCGTACCCGCGCGACTACGACTACGCCGAGTTCCAAGCCATCGCGGACGAAGTGGGCGCCCTCACCATGGCGGATGTCTCGCACATCGGCGGCCTCATCGCCGGCGGGGTGATGGCGAATCCCTGCGCGCACGGATTCGACTTCGTCACCACCACGACGCACAAATCCCTGCGCGGCCCGCGCGGCGGGCTGATCCTCGCCAAGAAGGCGTTCGCGCGGCAGATCGACCGCTCCGTGTTTCCCGGTCTGCAGGGCGGTCCGCACATGAATCAGGTGGCGGCCACCGCCATCGCCCTCGGCAAGGCGTTGGAACCCGGCTTCAAGGACTACGCGCGGCAGGTGTTGCGGAACGCGCGTGCGCTTGCGGAAGCGCTCATGGCCGGGCAGGCGGCGCTGGTGACCGGCGGCACCGACAACCACATGATGGTGCTCGACTGCGTGCGCAGCTTCGGCATGGACGGCCGCGTGGCGGAGGAGACGCTGGACAAGATCTCCATTACCTGCAACAAGCAGGTGATCCCGGACGATCCGAATCCGCCGTTGCGCCCGAGCGGCATTCGCCTTGGCACTCCGGCGGCCACCAGCCGCGGTATGGGTCCGCAGGAGATGGAACGTCTAGCCGATTGGATGCTCGCCGCGTTGCGGCACCATGACGACGACGCCTATCTCGCGCGGTTGAAGGCCGAGGTTGAGCGGACGTGCCTGAACTTTCCAGTGCCGGGCATCGCCGGCTGAACCTGCGGCGTCCAACGTTCGCCCGCTGGGGACGCCCGGTTGGCCGGCGCCACTTCGAGCGCGCTCGCCCTTAAGAGCGCACTTGCCCTCAAAAAGCGCACTTGCTCTCAAAATGGAATGTCGTCCTCGAAATCGTCCGGTTCGTCGGCGCGCTGCGGCGCCGATTGCCGCGCCGGCGCTTTGGCGCTTGGCCCCCGCCCGCCGGCGGGCGGCGGCGACGACCCATAGCCGTCGTCGGGGCCCGGCGGCGGGCCCTCGGGCGCGCCGTAGCCGCCGCTGTCGCCGCGGCCGTCCAGCATTTGCATTTCGCGCGCCAACACTTCGGTGGAGTAGCGGGTCTGCCCGTCTTGTTCCCACGAACGCGTTTGCAGGCGGCCCTCGATGTACACCTTGGAGCCTTTGCGCAGGTATTCGCCGCAGATCTCCGCCAAGCGGGCGAAGCAGACCACGCGGTGCCACTCGGTGCGCTCGCGCCGCTCGTTGGTGGCGCGGTCCGTCCAGCTTTCGCTGGTGGCCAGCGAGAAATTGGCGATGGCCTGTTGGTTTTGGGTGTAGCGCATCTCGGGGTCGCGCCCCAGATTGCCGATGAGGATGACTTTGTTCACGCCCCGTGCCATGTGCTCTCTCCTTGTGTGTGTTTCTTGATTGCCCGGCAGTCTAGCGCAAATCGCCGCCGGCGTTCCGCCAAAACGCAAAAAGCAAAGTTGGGACGTGTGGGCGGATCGCGCCATGCGTTCCGCGGGCAAGGGCGGTGCCGGAGGTCCGCCACCCTATAATGCGTGTGGCGGTGGGCCGTGTCGGGGAGCGCGTGGAGCGGCGAGAGGAAGAGCAAGCGGCGGACACTTGGCTCCTCTGCGGCATACCGCGCTCCGGCAGTTCCCTGTGCTGCCGTCTGGCCAACCAACTGCCGAACACTGTCGCGTTGTCCGAGCCCATCGACAACGCCGTTTTTCACGACACCTCGGACGCGCTGGTCGCGGCGCGTAGAATCGCGGCGTTCGTGGCGCGTGCGCGCGGGCGCGTATTGGAGGACCGGCTCGCGCCTTCCATGCAAGTCGATGGACGCCTTGACGACCAGATGGTGGCCGCCGGGCGCGGCGGCGCTCCGCGCCGGCCGCAAGGCGAACGCGGCATGATCCGCATCGACAAGCGGCTTGATGCGGGCTTCGTCTTGGTGGTGAAGCACAACGCGCTGTTCGCCGCGTTGCTGCCGCAGTTGACGCCGCGCTTCGCCTGCCTCGGGTTGGTGCGCAATCCCGTCGCGGTGTTGGCGTCGTGGGAAACCGTGGACCTGCCGGTTCGCCACGGACGCGCGCCGGCGGCGGAGCGGTTCGACCCGGCGCTGCGCGCCGCCCTCGATGGCGAGCAGGACGTGCTGCGCCGGCGGGTGTTGGTGCTCAACTGGTTCTTCGCGCGGTTCCACGCCATGCTGCCGAAGACGCGGATCATCCGCTACGAAGACGTGGTGCGCAGCGGCGGCGGCGTGCTGCGGCGGACGTTTGCCGGCGCCGGCGGCGCGGTGGAGTCGCTTTGCAACCGCAACGCGAGCGCGCTGTATCAAGGCGTTGACGCGGCGCCACTGCTCTCCGCCCTGTTGTCCACCGGCGGGGCATGGACCGCGTTCTACAGCGCGGAGCACTGCCGTGACGTGGCCGACGTGTTGCGGCGCGCTGCGCGAAGCGGCGGCCCCTACCGCGCGCAGGTTTGAGCGGCCACAACGAACACCGTGAGCCAATGGCCGCTGTAGCGGAAGAAGCGCCCCTCCCCGGCGGCCACGACCGGCGTTGCCGCGCAAGGGCGCGTGGTGGCGGCCGTGAAGGCGCTCGCGTCCGCGGCGATGGCGATGCGCACGTCCTGGAATGCCAGGAACTCGCCGCACACGGGATTCACGGCCTTGTACACGGACTCCTTGGCGCTGAAGACCGCCGTGCTCCACTCGGCGTCCGGCAGCGCCCGGCGTTCCGCGGCGCAGAGCACCCGCCGCGCAACGCGCGCGCCGAGCCGGCCGCGCGGTTCCAAGTCCACGCCGACGCCGGTCCAGCGGACCGAGCATCCCACCACCGCCGCGGCGAGCGAGGCGCTATGGGTGATCGATCCCACGACCTCTTGCGGCCAGGCCGGCGCTCGACCTTGGCGGAGCAAAGCGCCGCTCTCGACGCCCAGTTCGCCGAGCGCGAGTCTGGCGGCGTGGCGACCGGAGGAAAACGCCTTCATGCGGGTGCTTCCCGCCCGAACCACCAGTTCGCGTTCGGCAGGATGCAACGATTCCGCGCGGTCCGCCACGCGGACAAACACCGCGACCAGATTCCTGTCGCCAACGAAGGGCCAGCTGAACGTATCAAGGCCGTCATGGAAGTGGGCGCTCAATCCACGCCTCCCTCGTTCCGTGGATTCGGCGGGATGTCGCGTTCCTTACTCACCCGGTGGAAGGCGTTTGATCACCAAGCCTGCCCGGGGCGCGAGATGGGCCGCTGTTGAACGTGGCGGCGGACAACGTCACGTCTTGGCGGCCCAATCGCGGAACGCATCGAGCGCTTCCGGGTTGGCTAGCGCGGATGTGTTGCGGACTTCGCGTCCGTGGACGACGTCGCGCACCGCCAACTCGGTCACCTTGCCGCTGCGCGTGCGCGGCACGTCCGGGACGGCGACGATTGCCGCCGGCACGTGGCGCGGGCTGGCGTGTTCGCGGATGCGGTTTCTTATGCGCTGGCGCAGCGCACTGTCGAGTTGTTCCCCAGTGCGCAACACCACGAACAGCACGATGCGCGTGTCGCCATCCCAATCTTGGCCAATGGCGACGCTATCCACAACCTCGTCCATCGTTTCAACTTGGCGGTAGATCTCGGCGGTGCCGATGCGCACGCCGCCGGGGTTCAAGGTGGCGTCGGAGCGTCCATGCACGATGATGCCCCCGTGCGCCGTCTCCTCGGCGAAGTCGCCCTGCGCCCACACGCCCTTGAACTTGGCGAAGTAGGCGTCTTGGTACTTGCGCCCAGCGGCGTCGTCCCAGAATCCGACCGGCGCGCTGGGAAAGGGCTTGGTACACACCAGCTCGCCTTTGCCACGCTTCAACGGCGCGCCGGCCTCGTCGAACACCGCCACTGCCATGCCGAGGCCCTTGCACTGCAACTCGCCCTCGTGGACAGGGCGCCACGGGCAGCCAAGGGCGAAACAGGAGATCAGATCGGTGCCGCCGGAGATGGACGCGAGCGCCATGTCGCTCTTGACATCTCGATACACGAATCGAAAACTCTCGTGGACGAGCGGCGATCCGGTGGAAAGCACGGTGCGCATCGCGCCGAGGTCATGGGTCTCGCGCGGTCTCAAGCCCGCCTTCTCGATTGCGGAAATGTACTTTGCGCTCACTCCGAACACGGATATTCTCTCGCTCTGCGCCAAGTCCATGAGCGCGCTTGCGGTTGGATGGAAGGGCGATCCGTCGTAGAGCACCAAGCGGCAGCCGCTGGCGAGGCCCGACACCAGCCAGTTCCACATCATCCAGCCGCAGGTGGTGAAGTAGAACAACGCGTCTTGGCGCGTCAGGTCCACATGCAGGCGGTGCTCTTTGACGTGTTGCAACAGCGTGCCGCCAATACCGTGTACGATGCACTTGGGCTTGCCGGTGGTGCCCGACGAATAGAGGATGTAAAGCGGGTCGTCGAAAGCCCGCGGCGCGAAGGCGGGCGCCGCGTTCGGATGCCGGCGCTTGGCGGCCGCCACGGCGTCCTCCTGGTGGCCAAGGACGGAGACCCACAGCACATGGCGAATCGAAGGCAGAGCCGCGCGAACACGCCGAACTCGTTCGCGCACATCGAACGTCTTGCCGCCATAGTGGTAGCCGTCGCAGGCGATGAGCGCCTTCGGGCCGATCTGGCCGAAGCGATCCAACACCCCTTCCACGCCGAAATCGGGCGAACAGGCAGACCACACGGCGCCTACGCTCGCTGTTGCAAGCATGGCCACCACCGCTTGCGGCACGTTCGGCAACCACCCCGCCACGCGATCGCCCGGGCCAATTTCCAAGTTCAACAACTCTTGGCGAAACGCGGCCGCGGCGGTGGTCAGTTGACGATAGGTCAGCGCGCGTCGTTCGCCGTTTTCCATCACCGACACCAGCGCCACGGCGTCGTCGCGATGCCGCAGCAGGTTCTCGGCGAAATTCAAACGGGCGGTGGGAAACCACTTGCTGTCGAGGAAACCAGCCCCTTCCACCAGCGCCGGTCCGCTGCCGCGTTCGCCGATGACATCGCAAAAGTCCCACACGGCGCGCCAGAACGCGTCGCGGTGGGCGATGGACCAAGCGTGCAAGGCGGCATAGTCCGGCGGCGCGAATCCGAGCGGCGCCGCGAAACGGGTCAGCGCCGCGCCCGCAACGCGGTCCGCGCCGGGTTGCCACAGCGGGGCGGCCTTCACGACGACCGCGCCCAGTCCGACCGAAGCGCGGTTATTCCGTGGAACGCGTTCAACGCAACGCCTGTCCGTTCTTGTCCGTTTGGAGCCGCGCTATTTTACGCAAGTCCCGCGGCCGATGGCGGAACCACGGTGCGACGCTGCTCGTTTCTAGACGTCGCCGCACCCGCACAGCCATGAAGCGATGTTGAGTCGCATCGCGGGCACGCCTGCCGCGATGTCGCCGCATGGGCTGCCGGGGGTGTTTTCCCAATGGCTGGCGCGAGCGTCCGCCTCGTACCTTCCAGCGCTGTGCGTCCTCGCCGCTGTGCTGGGGCTCGGCCTTGTGGCCGTAGGCGATTTCGGCCTCGCAAACGATCAGCGCACGCAATATCGGGTCGGCCAATTCACCACCGAATACGTCCTCGGCGAGAACGAGAAGCTCCTGCGCCACAACCTCCGCTACTATGGGGCGGTATTCGAGGTCGCGTTGCAAGCTCCGGAACGCCTCTTGAGGTTGACCGACGACCGCGACATTTACCTTAGTCGGTACATCCTCAGCCACTGCTTTTTTCTCGGCGGCGCGTTCGCGTGCTACTTGCTTGCCCACCGCCTGTTCCAAAGCCGTCTCTTGGCGATGTTCGCGATGTTGTTCTTCCTCTGCCACCCGCGCCTGTATGGACACTCGTTCTACAACAGCAAGGACGCGCCGTTTCTCAGCATGTTCATGATCGCGCTTCTGCTTGCGCATCGGGCGTTGCGCACGGGGCGTCTTCGCGATTACGGCGGGCTCGGAGTTTGGATCGGCTTGATCAGCACCATTCGCCCTATGGCCATGTCGTTGGTGGCGCTCGTTTTTCTGTTGTGGTGCGGGGATTTCGTTCGCGTGCGCGCCGGGCGGAGAACGCGACAGGTGTTGGCGCCGATTGTGCTGTCGTTGGCGTCGGTGGTCGCTCTCTTCGCTGGATTGCCGTATCTGTGGCACGAGCCGGTCGGGCGGTTTGCGGAGTGGGTCACGTTGATGTCGGACCACACGCATGTGGTCGGTTCGTTGTTCTTGGGCGACTACATCGTCTCGGACGATCGGCCTTGGTCGTATGTTTCCGTGTGGTTTTCCATCACCACGCCACCAGTGGTGACGGCGCTAGCCGTTCTTGGTGGTTTGGCGGTTGGCGCGAGGGTGGTCCGCAATCCCGGGCGAGCGTTTTCCAGTGGACCACATGGATTCGAGATGCTGTTGGCGGGCTCGGCAATCGTGCCGGCCGTAGTCGTTACATTTTGGGTTGGCAACCTCTACAACGGTTGGCGCCATCTCTACTTCGTCTATGGACCGGTCTGCCTTTTCGCTTGCGCGGGAATTGCCTGGCTTGTTCAGAGCACGGGCAAACGGCTTTCTACGCTTGCGCTCGCGGTCGCAGCGTTGGGGTTGGCGCATATGATTGTCTGGATAGTCAAACTCCATCCGCACCAGAATGTCTATTTCAACTTCCTTGTTGACAGGAAAACGCCGGAACTGTTGCGGACGCAATTCGACATGGATTATTGGGCGATCTCTCAGAAAGAAGCGCTGGAAGTTCTATTGGCAATGCGCCCGCGGGGGAAAGTTCCAGTCAGCGGAATGATGGCGCAGAGTATAGGCGTGTTGTCGGCGAAACAGCGTAGCCGCATCTATCGCCCCAAGGACTTTTCAGCGTACTTTGCAACCGACTATCGCTATTGGTGGGGACAGGGAGGGGAGGAAGGCCATACCTATGTGCAACCCATCTATGTGCGGAAAGTGCTTTCGAATACGGTGTACGCGATAGTGCGATTGCAAGTGAATCGTTTCGCGGGCAGTCGATACGAGTTGGACTACCGTAGCGCCTTGGCGAACCCGCCGGTTTCGGGGAGCGGGCGCTTTCGAGTGTATTGGGATGGCAATGCGGTCACTTACCTGGCCGATGGTTGCACGCCAGCCGATGTGGAGCCGGCGCACTTCAACGTTGAGGAAACCCGGCACCTAGGGAGGTTCTTCTTGCATGTCGTCGGCGACAAGCACGTTGTGGGCGATGGTAGAACCGACGCGGCTTCGCTTGGACTGTATTTTCATAACGAGGACTTTCAATTTCGCCACCGCGGGGTTGTGTTCAATGAGGGAGGCCGACGCGTGTGCATGGCGCGTGTGGCTTTGGACGGGTATGTGGTGGACGCCCTTCGCACCGGGCAGTTGGAGGTCGATTTGACGCCGGCGTGGTCGGTAGGAGTTTCGACCGTGAATCGATCGGTGCTTGGCGCGGCCCTAGAGCGCCTTGCCGGGGCGGAACCTGTCGGGCGCGGTGGCTACGATATTCACCTCGAGGAGGGCAAGCTGTTCTATGTGAAGGAGCGGTGTGGCGAGGAGGATCGCGCGGCGCCCTTTTTCTTGCATGTGGTGCCGTCCGATCCGGGGGAAGTGGCGCCGTCGGTGGCGGAGCGGGGCTTTGCCAATCGGGACTTCACGTTCGCGACGCACGGGGCGGTGGTGGGGGGCGCCTGCGTGTTGGGAGCGCGGCTGCCGGCGTTTCGAGCACGGGAGTTGCGCACCGGTCAGTACACCGGTGACGGTGAGGTTTGGCGCGTTGAACTAGGCGTCGGGCTTCAGAGTCGGTGAAATCCATCGGCGCGAGGCTGCGATCGGTGGGGCGGCAACTCTCGTGTTGCGAAGAGGGGGGCGCGGCGGCGGCGAAGTTGCCCCTGCCACACCGGCTGGCGTTGCTTTACTTGGCGGCGCCGCTGTGCATCTGGCTGGTCGGATGGTTCGAATGGTGGATCGGCGCGCCTCTGGCCGCGCTGCTGGCCGTTGCGCTCTTTGGCGCGTTGCGCGGCGGCCGGCGTCCGTCGATTTCGCGCTCCGGCATCGCTGTCGCTTTGTTGGCGCTTGGCCTTGTGCTGTCGTTTCCCGCGGGAGGACTGTTCACGCCGGAAGGGCAGGACTGGGTGGCGCACCGAGCGTTGTTTTTGGACCTCGGGCGCGGCGCTTGGCCAACGTACTTGACCGAGTATGCGGGCCGCCCGGCGCCGCTGCTTCGCTACTACCTTGGCTACTATGTCGTGCCGGGATTGCTGGGCAAGTGGCTGGGCGCCGGGGCGTTGAATTGGCTGGTGCCGCTTTGGACTTGGACCGGCGTCGCCTTGTTGGCGGTGCTGTTTGTTCGCGGCCTTCCTTCGTTGCGCGCGGCATTGCTCGCCTTGGTGGTTGGCGTCGCGCTGTTCAGTGGCATGGACGCCCTGCAATACGTCCTGCGCGAAGGGCCGGTGGACGGTGTCAGCCGGTTTTGGGAACGGGTGAGCGGGCGCCTAAGCCCGGTTTTCCTCATCACCCGCGACCGGCCGATGTTTCTCGACTATCTATCCAACGCCCTGCAATTTCGCAACACGCCGCACCATTTTCTCGCCGGTGGATTGGGCGCGCTGCTCATTGTTCAGCTCCGCGCGCAACGCCGCTTCTTGGCGGTCGTTGGGGTGTTGCTCGTGTGTTGCGCGTTCTGGAGCGCAACCGCGACAGTCGGTTTGGGAGTGTTGGCGGCGGGCCTCTTCTTTGGCTCGGTTGGCGCGGCGCGGCGAATGTTGGCGTGGCCGAACGCGCTGGCGGCCCCGTTGCTTGCGGGTGTGCTCGGACTCTATTTCGCCAGCGGCCCCTTGGACTTTCCGCGGGGTTGGTTGTGGGAAATCTACAGCAGTGGCTGGCGCATGGTCGGCGACGTGTTGGCGCTGTATCTATGCGAGTTTTTGCTGCTCGCCGTGCTGATTTGGCGCTTGCGCCCGGCGGTCGGTCGCGATCCGGTCTTCCTCGCGGCACTGCTCGTGTTGTTGGCTGCGCCGTGGTATTGGTACGGCGATTACGACTTCAGCGAGTTGACGTTGCGCGTGGTGGTGCCGTCGTTGTTTGTGCTCGCCTACCACACGGCGCGGCTGGTGGCTGCGCGGCTGCCCGAAGTCGCCGCGGCGACCGCTCTGCGCAACGAGCTTGGCGCGCAGCCCACCGGCGCGTCGCGGTTCGCGTTCGCGCTGCTGGTAGCGGCGCTTGGTGTTGGCTCGCTTTCCGCGCTGGCGGAGTTCGCGACCGTGCTGCGCCGGCCGGGCTGGTTGCCCTACGAACAGACGTGGACGACGTTGCAGCTGTCGTCGGTGAAGGACGCCGGTCAACGGCTCGCGCGCGAACCGCCGGCGCTCTTGAACATGCTGCTGCGCGACCACGACGACAAAGGCGGCGCCAAAGGCGATCTGGTGCTGCGCGCCGATTACGACCTGTATCTGCGTGGCGACCTGTTAGTTTACGCGCGCGCGACTTGCGACGTGGACTTCGAACGAACCACGCGCTTCTTCCTGCGCGCCAACCACGCCGACGCCACGCACGCGGCCGGACAGCCGCCACCGCGCCGCCACCTCGAATTCGCGTTGCGGCGGGCGCACTTGCGCCGCGGGCATCCCTGCGTGCATGGTCGGCGGCTGCCGGGGTGGGCGCTGCGCGGCTTTCGGCTCGGTCAAATCGTGGCCGGCGAAGGCATTGTCTGGGAAGCTGAAGTGCCGTTGCCGGCCGGCGGCCCCGGCGTTGCGCGCATGGTGCGGCGGAGCGAGGCGTTCTTTGCCGCGAGATACCGCGCGTTGCGCGACGCCGCGGTGGGGGTGCCGGTGGCGCGCGCACGCTTCGACGTGTATGCGGCTGGCGACGAGCTGATTTTCGCGAAGGCGTCTTGCGTCGCCAGCGACACGGCCGCGAGGTTCTTCCTGCACGCCTATCCGGTGCGGCCGCAATCGCTCCCCGCGCATCGCCGCGAAGCCGGATTCGACAATTTGGACTTCCACTTCGGCGCGCGCGGGGCGTTTGCCGAAGGCGGGTGCGCCACGGCCGCGGCGTTGCCGTCCTACGCGCTTCGCCGCGTGCGCGTGGGGCAGTGGCGCGAGCCGAACGTCGTCTGGCAAGCGGAGATCGCGCTGGCGTCGGCGTCGCCAACCGCGGAGTAGGCGAGCAGTTGCGCGTGCGTGGGCGGGTGTTGGTTTCGTGGCGCCAAGCGCTTCGCTACTATTCGGCTATGGGTCGCGGACAATCGGCACGGCATGGGTGCTCCCGCCAGCCGCCGACGGTGCTGAAAGTGTCGTGCGCCGTTGCGGCTTTGTGCCTCGCCGCCGCAGCGGGGGCGCAAACGGCCGGCGTTGGCAACGCCGACACGAAACGCGACTACACCGATGCGCAAATGCTCGCGTCCGTCGCCCGGATCGATCTTCCCACGTTGCCACCAGCGGCGCCGGCCGCGGGCCGCGGCGCTACGGGGCCGGTTCGCATGGGTGTCCACCGGCCGGTGACGCCGGCCGCTGGCGAACTCGCGCGGCGGCTGACGTGGACCACGCTGGAGGATGGCCGGATCGTCGCGGCGGTTGTCGTTGCGTCGCCCGGCGCCGCGTTCGTGCGCGTCGCTCTCACCGCCAAGTTGGGCAACGGCGGCGAACTGCGGTACTTCAAGCCGGGAGCCGCGCCGTTGCGGCACGCCGTGGTCTCCGCGGCGGAGTTCGCTGGCGCGCGGCCCGGCGCCCAAGGCGCCGTGTTGTGGTCGCCTTCGGTGCCAGGGGATTCGATCGGCGTGGAGATCGTCTTGCCGTCCACCATGGCGTTGGCGGAGTTCTCTTTCGTTGTGGTGAAGGTGGCGCACGGAACCGTCGACCGGGACGCCGCCGCGTGGCAACCCAAGGCGTATTCCTGCCCCAACCATGTGGATGTCCGCTGCCGGACCGAGAAGTTCCGCGCCGGGCTGGAAGACGCGGTGGCGCGTGTTTTGTACGAGTCCGCCGGCGGCACCTACGCCTGCACCGGCACGTTGCTGGCCGGCGCGCCGGGCAGCGGCCAGGCATTCTTCCTTACCGCAAACCATTGCATCTCCACCGCCGCGCAAGCCGGCTCCGCGGAAACCACTTGGTTCTTCCAACGCGCGACCTGCGGTGCCCCTACCATAGACGCCGGCGTAACCGTCCACGGCGGCGCGACCCTGCTCGCCACCAGCGTCGTCCAGGATGCCACGCTCCTGAAGTTGCGGGGCGCCTTGCCTGCGCGGGTGGACTTCGCCGATTGGACCCGGTCGCCGCCCGCCGATTCCGCGGCCGTCATCGGCATCCACCATCCGGGCGCCGATGAGAAGAAGTACGCCGGCGGTGCCCTCCTGGTCGACAGAGTTGATGCGGTGTTGGGAGCGCGCATGGTTGTGCGCGGCGCATTGTCCATTCTGTGGGACGACGGCCTGACGGAAAGAGGCAGCAGTGGTTCCGGCCTGTTCCATGACGGCGCGTTGATCGGCGTGCTCTCGGGCGGCGCTGGAGGCTGCCAACAAAGCGGGGACGTGTACGGACCGTTCGCGCACTTCTTTCCGCGCGCCTGCCCGTGGCTGTCGCCGGGCGAAATCTGTGTGGACGACGGCAACGTGCCGCTGTTTCTCGCCGCCGGAGACGGCCGGCGCGAGAGTTTCGCGCGCATCATCAACCACAGCGCCAAGTCCGGCAGGGTGTGGATATACCCGCACGACGACAGCGGGCGGACGTTCGAGCCCGTCATGTCGCCCATCGGCGCCAATGCGGCGCTGCACTTCAACTCGACGGATTTGGAGAAGGGCAACCCGTCCAAAGGCATCCCGCGCGGCGTTGGCGCTGGAGAAGGGCACTGGCGCCTGCGCGTGCGTGCCGACGTGGACGTCGAGGTGCTGGCGTATGTGCGCACCAGCCAAGGTTTCGTGACGAGCATGCACGATGTCGCGGCGCGGCGGCGATCCGGCGATTACATCGTGCCGTTCTTCAACCCCGCCAGCAACCGCGCTCAGGCGAGCATGCTCCGCCTCGTCAACCCGCGCGAGGAGGACGCCCTCGTGATCATCCGCGCCGTTGACGACGCAGGCGTCGACGGTGGGCCCGTAAGCCTGAACTTGCCCGCCGGGGAGGCACGCAGCGTCTCCGCAGGCGAACTAGAGCGCGGCGGCGCAACGCTCGATGGCGCGCTGGGCGACGGCGAGGGGAAGTGGCGCTTGCTGGTGGTGCCGAGTCAGCCCATCGACGTGATGAACTTGCTGGAAACGCCCGGCGGCAAATTGACCAATCTCTCCACGTTTCCGGCGCCGGTGTCGTGGGTTGCCGTGGTGAGCGGCGAACCCGGCTATCGCGCGCCTTTTTTCGCATCAGCGCGGGACGCCGCGCAGCAGGGTTTCGCGCGCATGTCGAACTATCGGGCGACGAGGGCAACCGTCTCGCTGCATGCCGTGGACGACGCGGGTCGCCGGCGCGGCCCGTTGGCGTTCGACCTCGCGCCGGGTGTTTCGCGGCATTTCAACTCGGACGACTTGGCGGATGGGAACCCGGCGAAGGGAATCAGCGCGGGTTTCGGCCTTGGCGATGGCCACTGGCGGCTGGAGTTCGAGGGCGTGCCGCCGGGTGTCCATACGCTCGCCTACGCGCGCAGCAAGGACGGCTTCGTAACGAGCATGCACGATGTCGTGGCCGGCCCGAACAAACGGCACGAGGTGCCGTTTTTCAATCCCGCCAGCAACACCAGGCAAGTGAGCAAACTGCGGCTGGTCAACCCAACCAACCAGCGGCCGTTCGTGACAATCGTCGGCATCGACGACCGAGGCCGAGAGGGAACGCGGGCGGTGCATCTGCGGCTGGACGCCGGCGCCGCGCGAATGGTCACGTCGCAACAACTCGAGGCCGGGGACGCCGGATTGACCGGCGCCTTGGGCAACGGCAGCGGCAAGTGGCGGCTCCACATCGCCGCCGAGCAGGACATCGATGTGGTGAACCTGCTTGAAAGCCCCACTGGAGACATCGCCAACCTCTCCACCAGCGCCAGGCCTCGCTGACGGGCTGCCGACGCGGTCTTCGGCGGGCAAGTGCGCTAACGATTTCCCCCGGCGCCCTCGCCATCCTCCACGCCAAGCCGAACCTTCGCTTTGGCGATTTCCTCCAGCAGCCGCTGGTCGGGCTTGGGGAACTGCGGCTTCATCGCCGCCAGCGTCTCCACCACCACGGTGGCTACAATGAGGCGCATGGCCGGTTTGTGGTCCGCCGGCACCACGTACCAAGGCGCTTCGGCCGTGCTGGTTTGCGCGAAGGCGGCTTCGTAGGCGCGCTGGTAGTCGTCCCAACGACCGCGCGCGGCCAGATCCGACGGGTCGAACTTCCAGTTTTTCGCCGGGTCGTTCAGACGTTCCAAGAGGCGCCGCTTTTGTTCCTTCTTGGACACGTTCAAGAAGAACTTCACCACCGCCGTGCCGTTCGCGGCCAAGTGTTTCTCGAACGCCACGATGTCGCACAGGCGCTCGCGCCAAAACGCGTCGTTGGCAAGGGATGGCGGCAGCTTGCGAGCGCGCAGCAATTCGGGATGCACGCGCAGCGTCACCGCTTCCTCGTAGTGCGAGCGGTTGAAAATGCCGATGCGGCCCCGCTCCGGCAGCGGCGGCCAGTGGCGTTGCAGCCAACTGTGTTCCAACTCCTTGCCGGTGGGGCGGGAGAAGTTCGTCACCCGAAATCCTTGTGGATTCACGCCCGAGGTGACGTGTTTGACCGTGCTGTCCTTGCCCGCCGCGTCCATGCCTTGAAAGACCAGCAGCAACGCTTGGCTGTTCTGCGCGTACAGCCGTTCTTGGAGGTCTGAGAAGCGCCGCACGCGCTTGCCGAGCGCCGAGCGCAGCTTCTTGTTGCCGAGATCGGCGCACGCCGGCACCGTCGGCGCCGACGCCAAATTCACATGTTCGCCCGGGGCGACGAGGAATTGCTTCACCATGCGCGCCAATTGTGCTGTTTTCGTGGCCATGTGCAACCCCAAGTGGTTTCAAGCGTTTTCAAGACGGCTCGCGGCTTCCGCCGACGCGCAACGCGTGGTGTTGGTTCGCGGGCAGGTCGGTCCACCGATCTTCGCTGCCATCCGGCCAACGCACGACGACCTCGTCGACATGGCTCGCCGCGCCCAAGCCGAAGGTCACGGGCAGCTCCACCTGCGCGAGGTAGCTGCGCGCCGGCATCACCGTGCGCGTTTGGGTTGCGCCCCCCGCGCGCAGCGAGACGACCGCGCCGATGGCGTGGCGATTGGGCGGCGCGCCCACAAGGGAGAAGCGCGCCCAGTGGTGGCCGGTGTCTTGGTCGTTGCGCAGCAGCGCCGGCCGGCCGCCGGCCTGCGTGAGGGCGAGGTCCAAGTCGCCGTCGCCGTCGATGTCCGCGTAGGCGGCGCCGCGGCCCACCAACGGCTTCGCCAAGTCGCCGACGCGCTCGGCCGGCGCATAGCGCCAGCCGCACGCGCTCCCACAGTTCCAGAACAGTTGCGCCGCTTGCGTGTAGTGTTGACTTGCCTGCACTTGGTTGATCTCCGGCTCCACATGGCCGTTGGCGGCGATAAGGTCGGCGGCGCCATCGAGATCGAGGTCGGCGAACAGCAATCCGAACGTGAGCGCGCGGCGGCTCGGCGCGCCGACGCCAACGACCACCGCGTCGTCGCTGAACAAGCGCTCGCCGGGGCGTTGCACGTAGAACGAGGACATCTCGTTGGCGAAGTTGCCGATGGCGATGGCGAGACGGTCGTCGTTCGCATAGCGCGCCGCGTCTATGCCCATCGCGCCGGTGGCGGCGCCGGACGTGTCGAACGCGAAACCCGCGTCGGCGCCGGTTTCGCGGAAGCGGCCGCCGCCCTCGTTCACAAACAGGAAGTTGCCCACCGTGTCGTTGGCGACGGCGAGGTCCATGCGCCCGTCGCCGTTCACGTCCAGCGGGCGCACCGCCAGCGCCTTGCCCACCGGCGCGCCGGTGGCCGGGTGGCGCACCTGCACACCCGCCGCCGCGGACACGTCCACGAACGCGCCCCCGTCGTTGCGGTAGAGCACGGAGTCGGTGCCGGCGAAGTCCGTCGGCGGCCCGTAGGCGCGGCCAATGCCGGTCAGCCGGAAGTCAACGGCGCGATCGATGCGCGGCGACCAAGCGACGTAGTTGCACACGAAGAGGTCGAGATCGCCGTCGCCGTCGCCGTCGAAGAACGCCGCGCTGGTGCTCCAAGCGTCTTGGGCGCCGCCGACTCCGGCCGCCGCCGTAACGTCGACAAAACGCTCGCCGGCCACGTTGCGGAGCAGCCGGTTGCCGCCGACGGCGGTGAGATACACGTCCACAAAACCGTCGGCGTCGTAGTCGCCCACGGCGACCCCCATGCCGTAGAGGGGAAAGTCGACGCCCGCCGGCGCCGACACGTCGGCAAAGACGCCGTCGCCGCGGTTGCGGTACAGGCGCGATCCCGCCACCGGCTTGGCGGCGCGCCACGGCCAAGGGGCCGAGTTCACGAGCAGCAGATCTTGATCGCCGTCGTTGTCGTAGTCCAGGAACGCCACGCCGCCGCCCATCGTCTCCGGCAGCAAGCGCTCGCCATACGCGCCGGTGTGGTGTGCGAAGTCGATGCCGGCGGCGGCGGTGATGTCGGAGAACGGCAGTGGCGGCGCCACATGCGACGCATGGTGCGGTCGGGGCGCAATCGAGGCGGGTGTTGCGGCGGAGCTGGCCGGGGCCGAAGGGCGCGATAGCAAGAGCGCCGCAACGAGGCCGGCGATCGCAATCGCCACCGCCAACGACCACCACAGCGCCCGGCGGATGCGCCTCTCGCCATCGTGTGGTTGCGCCAGAGGATCGGAGTCGAACATGGGGAAGCCCGCGCGCCGCTACTCGGCGAGGACAAATGCGTTGGACGCGCGCAAGTCGTACACCACCACCGCGGCAGCCGCGTGGTTGGCGGCCGCGTCGCGTTGCCGCGCCAAGGCGACGGCGCGGTCCGCCGCGTTGTCGTCCTGGCGGTAGCGTTGGTGGGCGTTGCGGTGGCGTCGCTCGGCGGCCGCGTCGCCCAAACGCCCATGCACCTGGGCGAGACCGTAGTGCGCCGCGGCGTTCTCCGGGTCCAGCGCCAGCGCGTCGCGATGCCGTCTTGCCGCGCGCGCCAGCCACGCCGCTTGCGCGTCGGCGGGTGCGAGTTTCGCCCGCTCGAACAGCGCCGTGGCCAAGGTGTTGAGCAGGCGGTAGTCGCGCGAAAAGTCGAAACCGCGGCGGCGGGCGCCGGGAAAGCGGGTTTCGACCAACGCCGTCAATGCGTCGATGGCGGCGTCGAAATCGCCGTTTTGCAGTGACACATGCGCCCCGAACCACGCCACCGACCACGGCGGCGCGCCGGCGTCGGCGGCACGGCGCAAGGCGCTCGCGGCCTCTTCCAAGCGCCCTTCGCGGAGGAACACGCGCGCGAGGTTCAGGTCGCCGTCGGGGCGGCCCAGCCGAGCGACGGCGCGGAAGGCGTCTTCGGCTTGGCGCAGCGCGCCGCGCTCGGGTTTGGCGAGCAAGCCAATGCCATAGTCGTTCCAGCGTTGCCACTCGGGCACGTTCGCGGCGGCGCGGAGCGAAGCCCAGGCGAGTGCCGCTTCCATCTCGGCCGCGCTCGGAACCGGAGCGGCGCGCGCCACCGGAAACACCGCCTCGTCCTCGCCGATGACCACGATGGGCAGCGTGTTCGCCGTGAACGCATCGCCTTGGAAGCGCCGCAGATAGATGGTGTCGAACTTGCGGTAGAGCAGGCGCGCCCGCAACGTCACCGGCGCGCGCAGGTCGTCCGGCACGCGCAGCCGGTAGTGTACCGTGGTCGCGGCGCCGGGGGGAATCTGGTGGTTGTAGAGCGGCGTGAAGATGTCCTCCGCATTGCGCTGGTCGATGCGGTTGCCGTGCCGGTCCAGCACATAGGCGTTGACGAAGTGCGTCCACGGATCCACGGCGCGGTCGCGCGCGGCGAGCAAACCGCTCGCGCCGATGCGCTCCCCGGCGGCGGTGGCCGTCACTTGCAGCCAAACCTCGTTGGAGTCCGCCGTGCCTTCGGTGAACAAGTGCCCCACGGCGAGATTGCGCAGCACCAAGTCGAACACGTATTCGCGGCCGGGCAGCAACGCCAAGGCGCGCGGCCGCAACGGCGCGATCGGCGGCGCGGTGATGTCCGCGCCAAGGTGCGCCGCGAAGATGTCCACCCGCAGGGCACCTTCCAACATGCGCCGATGCGCCGCCTGCACATGTTCCGGGAAGCCAAGCAGGTGGCCGAGCGCCGTGTTGGCGGCGGGAAAGCCGTGCGCGTGAACCGTGCGCCGGCCGCTCGCGTCGTTGCGCCGCGCCGCGAAGTCCGCGGAGGGAATCAGCGCCATGTGGCAGCCGTTGCAGTTCGCCTCGGCGTGTTCGGGGTAGTAGAAGCTGGCCACGCCGTGTCCCGAGACGCCGCTCAGCAGAAACGAGTCGTAGTGGTTCTGGCCGCGCAGCCAGCGGTAGCGGTTCAGCGACTCGGGCAAATGCACCTTGTGGCAGGCGCCGCAGAACTCCGCGGTCTTGTGCAGCGGCTTCAAGAACGAGCGCTTGTGCAACGCCGGCTTCGCCTTGATCAGAAAGCCGTGTACCCAGCGCAGCGCCGGATGGTCGGCGAACGCGAAGGGATAGCGTTGCGGCGCGGCGAGCGTGTAGTCCGCGTTGCCGCGCACGCCAACCTCGGCGATGGCGTGGCAGGAGACGCAGCCGATGCCGACATGCGCGGTGGCGTCCCCCTCCTCGTCGAAATGGGGATCGTCGAAACGGCCGCTGAAAAGCGGCGCTGGATCGTGGCAGCCGGCGCAGACGCGCGCCGCGACGACATCGCCGTCGCGTTCGAGCAGCTTGCGGCGCGTGTGGCGCACGGAGAAGGCGTAGGCGGGATTGTTGAAGGAGGCGAAGCGATGGGCGCTGTGCCGCCAGCCGGCGTGGGCGTCGGCATGGCAGCGACCGCAGTCCTCCTCGCGCAGCAGGTGGGCCACCACGTCATGGCCAACGGTGCGGGCGAAGGACGGCGGATAGGTTCGTTCGGCGCCGTCCCCGCGCCCGGTTTCCGCGAGGAGAATGGCCGCCGCGCCGATGGCCAGCGCCAGCGCGCCGATCGCGCCGCCCACCGCCCAGCGTATCGGCCGTCCGGCCAGCCGGTGCAGCACGAACAGCCAGCCGGCGGCGAGCGGCGTCGCCACGTGCGCCCAGTAGGCGACCTCGCGGGCGACGGGGTCGCGCAGCTCCACCAAGGGAAGGCCGCGCGTCAAGGCGAGGCCGCTGCCGAGCAGGACCAGAACGCAAGCGAACAGCGTCAGCCCCAGGCGCACCGCGAGCCGGTTCGGGCGGCCGATGGCGCGGCGCAAATGCAATGCGCCGTAGATCACCGCCGGCGCGATGATCAACAGGCCGAGCGCCAGATGCGCGAGGAACATGGCTTGGTAGGCGGCGTCCTCCAGCATCGCGCCGGTGAGCCACTGCCGCCAAGTGACCGCGCCCAAGTAGGCCGAGTTCACCACCAGCAGGGCGAACAGCGCCAGCACCACGAACAACAGTTGGCGCAGCCGCCGCCCGACCACCGGCCGGTGGCCGCCGGTTGCGGAGCGGCGCATGCGCTCGTTCGGCACGCGACGCCGGCTTTACAGCCCCGCGCTGAAGCGGACGTTGTAGCGGTCGTTCAACCGCTTGCCGCGCGCCAGCGCCTGAGCGTCAACGCGGTCCGGTGCCGGCACCGGGCCCACGGTGTCGCCGTGGCGCGTGTAGAGGTCCATGTCCTTCGCCCAGCCGTGGAAACGCAGCACGAAGTGCCGTCGATGGCCGGGTGGCGGATCCGGCGCGGCGGCGAACTCCATGTGGATTTCCTCGCCGCTGCCGAAGACCGCCAATCCGCCGTCCACCGCCCGCACCAGCTCCGTGGCGTCTCCCAGCGCGGTGTAGAAGCCAGCTGGTGTCTTCGCGTCCCAGGTCGCCAAGCGGTCGTCGTAGTCGTAGTGCGGCACGCGCTGCAGCCCGGTGGTGCGTTTGGCGAAACCGGTGCGCGCCACCCGGGCCGCAAGCAACGCCGCGGTGGTGACGGCGGGAGCGGCTTCCTCTTCCCACGCAACGCGCAGGTTGTCCCAATAGATCTCCATGTTGGACGACAGGCGCAACGCCGTGGTGCCGGCGGGGAGCGGCGGCAGCGGCAGCGCCATGCGCCGCGGCATGCCGGCCGGATAGCCGAACTCCACCGCCACCGGCTGCCAAGCGCCGTCGGCGCCCCGCGCCTCCAAAGTGGGCGCCCGGTAGCGCGCGCCCGCCTGCCAAGCCGCGAACACGGTCTGCGAGTACGGATACTCCACCCAGCCGTCCGCCACCAGCACCATGCGCTCGCCTTCCAGCGGCGCGTCGAACGTCAGGGTGAGCGCCTGCTGCGCCTCGAGCAGCCCGATGAAACGCGGATCCACGGCGCCGGGCGGCGGCGCGATGCGGTCCGTTGCCGTAGCCGCGGCGGTGACGTCGCGGCCATCCGCCGCGGTTACCCGCGCCGGCGCGAGCGTCCGGCGGAAATATATGGGACGGCCGGTGGCGGTGGCGCCGCCGACCGCAAGCCGCTCGTCGAGCACCATCGACCAGCCCGCGGGCAGGTCGTACACCGTGATCGTCACGGCGTCCACATAGCCGGCTTCCTCCATCGGTTCGGCGAGCTTGACCACGTAGCGGCCACCGCGGGCGGCGAGCGCGGTCGCGTCGAGCAGAAAGCCCTCGACGCCCCGCGGCGGCGCGTACTCGGCGGGAGCGGCGGTGAGGTAACCGAGGGCGGCGCCGCCGAGCACGTCGCTGACAAAGCGGAATCGGCGTCCGTCCCACGCGAAGAACACCGGGCAACTGGCGAGTTGGCGTTGCGTCTCCACAATGACGTGCCGCTCCCCGGCGGCGAGTTCGATTTCGGTTTGCGACACGCCATCCGACCAATCCAGCGCGGCGAACTCCGCCCGCGGGCGGCCGCCGAGCCCCACGCTCAGGGGTTGCAGGCTCTGACCAGGCCCGGAATGGGCGTCCAACGCGTCGAACACGCTCCAGCGGCCGCCAAACCGAACGCGAACATGCGTGCCGATGCCCGAAGCGTTGGAGCGCGTTTGCGAGTCGTCGTCGCGTCCGACGGGCGCCAGCGCCAAGAACCCGTGCCGACCGGTGCCGGGCGGCCACAGCGCCAAGCCGTCCTCCGCGATGGCGACCAAGCTGGCGCCGCGGCCGGGAGCCAGCACCACCGCGCGCGACGCCGCCAAACCGGCGACGGTCCGCCGCCAACCTATCGCGCCCGTGCGCGGGTCGACGATGGCGAGTTCGTCTCCGCGCTGGCGCAGAATGTCCGGCGCGCCGTCGCCGTCGAAGTCCACGACATCGAGTTGCTGCGGCCGCGCCGCTTCCGGCTCGGTTTGCGCCGCGACCGGGCCCAGCACGGTTGCGCCCGTCCAAGCCAGACCGTCGTAGCGCCAGCGCAGCAGTTCGCCCGCCGGCGTCGCCCCGTACAATTCGCGGTGGCCATCCGCGTCGCTGTCGAGCGCGACCGCGGCGACAAGCGCCGTCGAGCGCAGGTCGCCGAGGCCGGCAAGCTCCGCGTAGCGCCAGCCGAGGTCGTTGCGCCACACGTCGTGTGGCGGCTTGGCGTTCAAGACCAGGATGTCGAGGTCGCGGTCGCCGTCCAGATCCGCCACCAACACTTGCCGTCCGTGGCCGCCGCGCAATCCCGCTTCCTCCGCTAGGTCGCGGAAGGTGCCGTCGCCGTTGTTGTTGTAGAGGGCGTTGCCTTGCGGGCCAGCGGCGAACACGTCCAAGTCGCCATCGTGGTCCGCGTCGAACAACGCCGCCGCGGCGCAGGGCCGGGCGCCGAGGTCGTCGAGCGCCAGCCAGCTTTGCTCCGTCTGCCCCCAACGGCGAACGCCTTGCGCTGCGCACAACACCGCATCCACCGATCCGTCCGCGTTCAAGTCGCCCCACAGAGCGGCGCCGGTTGGCCCGGCGCGGTTCAGCGGGTGCTCGGCGCGGCGCCGCAAATCGCCGCCGGCGCCGGCGAACACCACCAGTCCCCCCGCACCCGAGGCGACGAGTTCCTGGGTGCCGTCGCCTTGCAGGTCCACCGTGGTGAGCGTCCAACCGCCGCCGGCGGCAATGCTGGCGTCGAGAACTCGTGGCGAGTCGAACAGCGGCCCCTCCGGCAGCGTGGCCGGCGCGGGCGTGTTCGGCGCGACCGCGAGCGCCTCGGCTTTGGGTCCCATCTGCTTGTAGGTGACCTTGGCGGTGCGGGCGGCCGGGCTGGCCCGCTGCCGCTGCCAGGCGGCGAGCATCCGCGCCGCGTCGTCGGCGCGCCCCAGGCGCCGCAACGCCAGCGAGGCGGTGTAATAGGCGCTGACCAGATTGGGATCCAACGCGACGGTTTTCTCGAACCAACGCGCCGCGGCTTCCTCGTCGCCCGATTGCAGCAGCGCCTGGCCAAGGAAGTACGCGGCGTACGCGTCCAGCCCGTCGGCGGCGACCACCTGCCGAAACAACGCGATGGCGGCGTCGATTTCGCCGCCGTGGAAACGCAGAATGCCGCTGGCGTACAGCGCCCGCAGGTGTTGCGGATCCTCCGCAAGCACGGTGCCCAGAATGTCGAGCGCCAGCGCCTCGTCGCCTTCGCGCTGGCGGTTCAAGGTGGCGATGGCGAGGTTCACCCGCGCGTCCAGCCAATCCGGGGCGCCGCGGACAACCTTGGCGAACACCTCCTCCGCGGCCGCGTACTCGTAACGCCCCATCAACGCCACGCCGCGATCGTTGGCGGCGACGAGCGTTGGGGAAGCGTCATCGTCCACGCCGCATCCGGCGAGCGTGAGGACGCCGGCGGCAACGGCGAGCGCTTGTCTGCGGTGCCGCCCTGCGGGGCGCGTGCCTGTCGCAAGGCTGGACTTGTCTATGGGCACTTTCGCCTCTCAAGCAGGCTGGCGCGGTGGTGCAAGGCAATGTCTCACAAATCGAGTGGTTTGCGAAGATGACGACGTCCGCCCAGTGGGCGATGGCGAACAAGCGTGTCGCACACCCGGGAAGGATTTTTCACGTGTCGGGGCCCCAAGCCCAGACACGCGCTGTTGGGAGCACATAATCTGTCCGGTTTTCTAGCACATAAATTGTCCGCTTTTGGACGCCTCTGGAGGAGGTCGATGAAGCGGGCGAAATGGTTGCAGGAGACGAGGATGAGAAGATTCGAGGAGGCGTTGGGAAGGTGGACGGAGAAGCGGTTGACGCAGGAGGAGGCGGCGGAGCTGCTGGGGGTGTGCCCGCGCACGTTCCGGCGGTACGTTGACCGGTACCACGAAGACGGAATCGACGGGCTGGTCGACAAGCGGATGGCGCAGGTGTCGTCGCTGCGGGCGCCGGCGGACGAGGTGCTGCGGCTGGAGACGCTGTACCGGGAGACCTACGAGGGGTGGACGGTGGCGCACTTCCACGAGCGGTACCGGGAGGAGCACGGCGGAAAGCGGTCGTACACGTGGGTGAAGAGCCGGCTGCGGGAGGCGGGTCTGGTCGGCAAGGGCCGGACGCGGGGGAGGCGCCGGAAGAAGCGCGAGCGGGCGCCGCTGCCCGGGATGCTGGTGCATCAGGACGGGTCCACGCACGAGTGGGTGGCGGACGCGGTGTGGGATCTGATCGTGACCTTGGACGACGCCACGGGCGAGGTGTATTCGGGCTTCTTCGTGGAGGAGGAGGGCACCTGGTCGAGCTTCCGCGGGGTGCGCGAGACGGCCGAGGGGCGGGGGCTGTTCCTGAGCCTCTACTCGGACCGGGGCAGCCACTACTGGCACACGCCGGAGGCGGGCGGCAAGGTGGACAAAAGCAACCCGACGCAGTTCGGGCGGGCGATGGGGGAGCTGGGCATCGAGATGATTCCGTCCTACTCGCCCCAGGCGCGGGGCCGTTCGGAGCGGCACTTCGGGACAATCCAAGGGCGTCTGCCGAACGAGCTGGCGCTGGAAGGCGTGCGCGACATGGAGACGGCCAACAACTACCTGCGCGAGCGGTTCTGGCCCGACTACAACAAGCGCTTCGCGGCGCCGGCGCGGGAGTCCGGCGACGCCTTCGTGCCGCTCGGCGGCGTCGACCTCGACGACATCCTGTGCGTCAAGGAGGACCGCGTGGTCGGGCACGACAACTGCGTCAGCTACAACAACCGGTCGCTGCAAATCCCGCCCGGACCGCACGGCAGGCACTTCGTGCGCCGCCGCGTCCGCGTCCACGAGCACGCCGACGGGCGGCTGTCGGTGTTCCACGGCCCGCGCCGCATCGGCCGCTACGAGGCCGACGGCTCGCCGGTCGCCACCGCGTGAACGCGGCGACGCAAAGGCCCTTCGGGCCTTTTCGGGGCGCTGCCCCATATGCGTTAACTTGTTTTTTCATTAAAAATCAAAGTATTGCGACATTTGCGGCTTTCTACGGCGTGGCGGTTCGGTCAGAGAGGCCGAAATGTCTGGCCATTCATCCAGCATTTCGGCTAGCGACATCGCTGGTTCAACGGCTCGGCAGACTTGATTCAACACGAACTTGAACTCCCGCCAAGGGCTGCGCGAACGTTTCCCGGCCGCAGGGGGAAACGGCGCGCGAATCGGCGCGGCGAGCCAGCTTCTCGGCCAGCAAGGCCACGAGCAGCTTGCCGTAGAGCCACGCCCGGGCGCTGTCGTCGGCGCGCTTCGGCAGATGCCCCAGCCCCGCCAGCGACTTGCAGCGCTTGAACGTCAACTCCACCTGCCAGCGCACGCGGTACCACCGCAGCACCTCCGCCGCCGAGAACCTGTCCGCCGGGAAGGTCGTGAACACGATCACGCAGCCGGCGAACTCCAACGTCTCCGGGCGCAGTTCGTTGCCGTTGCGCGACGCCCGCCGGCGCAGCTTCTCCCTGGCCCGCTCGGCGTCCTCGGCGCTCTTCCGCATCGCGCACACGCGCCCGACCACCCCCTCGCGGTCGGCTCCGACCGCCCGCGCCCGCCACGACCTGGCCGCCCCGACGCGCTTGATAGCGGACACCGCCGCGAGCAGATCGAACGGCCTCCTGCCGCCCGGCGTGCGGAACCGCAGCGCCTGCGTGTTGACGCGCACCGTCGCGTACCCGCCAGCAGCGTCCACGTGCGTCAGCCCGGAGGACGTCGAGTAGCCGCGATCCGCCACCACGTGGTCTCCCCGCTCGATCGGGAACCGCGACAGCGACTCGCCGCATCCCCCGCCTTCCGTCCTCGTCACCTCGAAGTGGTCGCACGCCAGCGCCGGCAGCCGCAGGCTGTAGTGGACCCGCCACAGCGAACCCGTCCGCCCCGGCTCCTTCACCACCGACCCGTCGAACGCGCGGACCTGGAAGCCCCCGGACGCGCCCAGCTCCACGCCGCACTCGCGGTACATCCCCACGCACAGCGCCCGCAGCCACTCCTTCGACTTCCTCAGCCGCTTGAACAGCGCCACGTCCGACATGTCCGCGATTCCCGCCTGCCGCGCCCGCGTCGCCGTCTCCCGCAGCGAGTGCCCGCAGCCCAGATGCATCAGCAGCATCCGCAGCAGAACATCCGCCGACTTGTCCTTCCGCAACCCCTTGAGCGCCCCGTGGATCGCCGCCTGCTCCCGCCAGTCCGACGGCAGATGCGACGACAGCACCTCCCAGTCCTCGTCCATTCCGCGACCTCCTTGTCGCTGTGCGTCCGCACACCAGCCTAGGGCACTTTGCCTCCCCAAACAAGTTAACGCATATGGGGCGCTGCCCCGAACCCCGAAGTACGGGAACACCAGCGCAAAGGGGCGGCGACGGCCGGTCCGGCAGCGTCGCCGCCCGCGGCTTGCGCCAGTGTTGCGGCCTATCCGCTTCCGGGGTCCGCGCTCGGCACGGTAGCGCACTCGAGTGGCGCTTCAAGGGGGGCGCGAAGACCGGACAGATAACGTGCTCTAAAAACCGGACAAATGTATTTGCTACCAACACAAGCCCAGACACGCGCTTGCCTCTTGCCGTTGATCGCGTACACTAGCCGCTACCGTTTCACTCTTCCGCCTTAGCTCAGTTGGTAGAGCAGCTGACTGTTAATCAGCAAGTCGCTGGTTCGAGCCCAGCAGGCGGAGCCAAACTCTACGACGACGAAGCCGAACCGGCCGGCGTCGTAGGTCGGCGAGGCGCACGGTCGCGCTCACCAGAGGTGCCGATGCGCCACCGGCAGGGCTTTGAGGACCTCCAACACCGCCTTGACGCGCTGCGGCGCGCGGACATGCACCGCACGCGGCGGCGCCTGTCGGAGCGCCAAGGGCGCGCGGTGGTGGTGGACGGGCGCCGCCTGCTGAACTTCTGCAGCAACGACTATCTGGGCTTGGCCGGCGACCGGCGCGTGGCGGAGGCGCTCAAGCGCGGCGTGGACCGCTGGGGCGTCGGCGCCGGCGCCTCGCACCTGATTTGCGGCAACACCAGCGCCCACGCGGAGTTGGAGGAAGCGCTGGCCGCGTTCACCGGACGCCCGCGCGCGCTGGTCTTCGGCAGCGGCTACGCGGCCAACGTGGGGACGATCAACGCGCTCCTCACCGTCGGCGACCATGTGTTCGAGGACCGTCTGAACCATGCCTCGCTGCTCGACGGCGGCTGGATCAGCCGCGCGCGATTCGCTTGGTACGCGCATCTGGACACGGCCGATCTGCTCGCGCAGCTCGATGCCGCGGCGGCGTCTCCCGCCCGCAAGTTGATCGTCAGCGACGGCACCTTCAGCATGGACGGCGACCAGTGCCGTTTGGACGAATTGGTGGCCGCCGGCAAACACCACCGCGCCTGGGTGTACATCGACGACGCGCACGGCATGGGCGTTTGCGGCGCGCGCGGCGTGGGCGCGGTGGACCCGGCGCGCCACGGCACGGCGGATGTCGCCGTGCTCGTCGGCACGTTCGGCAAGGCGTTCGGCACCAGCGGCGCGTTCGTGGCCGGCGAAGACGCGCTCATCGAGACGCTGGTGCAGCGCGCCCGCAACTACGTCTTCACCACCGCGATGCCGAGCGCGCTGGCGGTGGCGACGCGCGCGAGCTTGCGCCTGGCGCAGGCGGAGGAGTGGCGGCGCGCGCGCCTGCGCGCGTTGGTGCGGCGTTTCCGCGCGGGACTCGCGGCGGCCGGCTACCGCCTCTCCGTATCCGAGTCGCCCATTCAACCGCTGGTGGTGGGGGAACCCGCGCGGGCGTTGCGCATGAGTCGGGCGTTGGAGGAGCGCGGCTTTCTCGTCGGCGCGATTCGACCTCCGACGGTGCCCGAGGGCACGTCGCGCTTGCGCGTCACGCTCTCCGCCGCGCATCGGGACGACGACGTGGACCGGCTGCTCGACGCGCTCCACGCGCTGCGCGAAGAGCGGTAGATGTCCGCACCGCAGTCGAATGGGCCGCAACCGGCTTCGGCGGCGGGCGCCGGCGCCGCGGGCGGGGACAAGCCGGTGCCGCCCGTGTTCGTCACCGGCACGGACACGGATGTGGGCAAGACTTTCATTGCCACCGCGCTGCTGCGTCTCGCCCGCGCGCGGGGGCTTCGTTGCGTTGCCGTCAAGCCGGTCGCCGCCGGCTGCGAATGGCGCGCCGGCGAATTGGTGAACGACGACGCCTTGGCGCTCCTGCGCGCGAGCGCGAGCGGCCAGCGCTATCGGGCCGCGAACCCGGTGGCCCTCGAGCCGGCCATCGCGCCGCACATCGCCGCTCGGGAAGCCGGTGTTTCACTGCGCTTGGAGCACTTGGCGGCGCGCTGCCGGGAGACACTGGCCGCCGAGCACGACTTCGCGCTGATCGAAGGCGCCGGCGGCTGGTTCGTGCCGCTCGCGGACGGCGCCACGTTGGCGGATCTCTGCGCGGCGTTGGCGGCGCGTCCGGTGTTGGTGGTGGCCATGCGGCTCGGCTGCTTGAACCACGCCCTGCTCACCGCCGCCGCCATCGCGGCCGCGGGTCTGACCCTCGCCGGCTGGGTGGCGAACTGCCCCGGCGCGCCCATGCCGCGTTTGGAGGCCAACGTCGCCACTTTGCGCGCTCGCCTTGACGCGCCGTGCCTTGGCGTGGTGCCCCGCTGCGCTGAAACCGACGCGCCGCGGCACTTGCGCATCGAACCGTTGCTAGCGCAGCCAGCGCAGCCATGAGCGACGCGCTGGCATTCGACCGCCGGCACATCTGGCACCCGTACACCTCCATGGTCGATCCGCTGCCGGTGTACGAGGCGGTGGCGGCGAACGGCGTGCGCATTCGCTTGGCCGACGGTCGCGAGTTGATCGACGGCATGTCTTCGTGGTGGTGCGCGATCCACGGCTACAACCACCCGGCGCTGAACGCGGCCGCGCGCCGGCAACTCGAGCGGATGGCGCATGTGATGTTCGGCGGCCTGACGCATCGGCCGGCCGTCGACTTGGCGCGCGCGCTGGTGCGCATCGCGCCGACCGGTCTCGGTCACGTGTTCTACAGCGACTCGGGTTCGGTGGCGGTCGAAGTGGCCATCAAAATGGCCTTGCAGTATTGGGTGGCGCAAGGACGACCCGGCAAGGGGCGCTTGGCCACCATACGCGGCGGCTACCACGGCGACACCTTCGGCGCCATGGGCGTTTGCGATCCGGTCACGGGCATGCACGGGCGCTTCGGCGGCGCGCTGACGCGGCACTTCTTCGTGGACCGTCCCCGCGCCCGGCCGGGGGAGCCGTTGGGCGCGGAGGACACGGCGCCGATCGAGCGCTTGCTGACGGAGCGCCACGCCGACATCGCGGCGGTCATTCTCGAGCCGGTGGCGCAAGGCGCGGGCGGCATGTGGTTCTACGCGCCGGAGTACCTGCGGCACGTCCGCGCGCTGTGCGATCGCTGCGACGTGCTGCTGATCTTCGACGAGATCGCGACCGGCTTCGGGCGCACCGGCCGCATGTTCGCCGCCGAGCACGCGGACGTGGTGCCGGACATCCTGTGCCTCGGCAAGGCGCTCACCGGCGGCTACCTGGGTTTGGCCGCGACGCTCGCCACCCGGCGCGTGGCGGCCGGCGTCTCCGCCGACGGCGCCCCGCTGATGCACGGGCCCACGTTCATGGGCAACCCCCTCGCTTGCGCGGTGGCGGGCGCGAGCATCGAGCTGTTGCTGGCCGGCGCGTGGCGGTCGCAGGTGGCCGGCATCGAGGCCCAGTTGCGCGCGGCGCTCGACGTCTACGCCACGCATCCGGCGGTGCGCGATGTGCGCGTGTTCGGCGCCATCGGCGTCGTCCAAACCCGCCGCCCCGTGCCGGTCGCGGACTTGCAGCGCTTGTTCGTGGAAGCCGGCGTGTGGATCCGGCCGTTCAACGATCTGATCTACCTGATGCCCCCCTACGTCATCGCCACCGACGACCTCCGCCGCCTCACCGACGCGATCGGCGCGGGGCTGGATGCCTTGGCGTAGTTTTTTTCTCGTTTGACGCGCCTTGGGCGCGACTGCGTGTGGTAAGGTGCAGTCCCATCTTCTGGCGGGCGCCACGCAGCCGATGCCAACCGATGGAGGCGGGATGACGCATTACGTCTTTGTAACGGGCGGAGTCGTCTCTTCGCTTGGCAAGGGCATTGTCACCGCCTCGCTGGCCGCCATCTTGGAGGCGCGCCGGATCAAGGTGAACATCCTCAAGATGGACCCGTACATCAACGTCGATCCGGGCACCATGAGCCCGTTCCAGCACGGCGAGGTGTTCGTCACCGCCGACGGCGCCGAAACCGACCTCGACCTCGGCCACTACGAACGTTTCCTGCGCGGCACGCGGATGTCGCAGCGCAACAACTTCACCACCGGCAGCGTGTACGACGAAGTCATCCGCAAGGAGCGGCGGGGCGACTACCTCGGCGGCACCGTGCAGGTGATTCCCCATGTGACCGACGAGATCAAGCGGCGCATTCTGGCGGTGGGCGAAGGATTCGACGTGGTGATCGTCGAGATCGGCGGCACGGTGGGGGACATCGAGTCGCAACCCTTCCTTGAGGCGGCCCGCCAACTGCGCTTGCAGGTGGGCGCCGGCAGGACGCTGTTCATCCATCTGACGTTGGTGCCGCGGCTGGCCATGGCCGGCGAGATAAAGACCAAACCCACCCAGCACTCGGTGAAGGAGCTGCGCTCCATCGGCTTGCAGCCCGACGTGTTGATCTGCCGCTCCGAGGCGCCGCTCGAACAGGACGTGCGCGCCAAGATCGCCTTGTTCACGAACGTCGAGTCGCGCGCGGTCATCTCCTTGGAGGACGCGCCTTCCATATACCAGGTGCCGGTGATGTTGAACGCGCAGCGCCTCGACGACATCGTGGTGGAGAAGTTCGGCATCGACTGCGCCGAAGCGGATCTCGCGCAGTGGCACGGCGTGACGCAGGCCATAGAACACCCGGGGCGAAAGACCTGCATCGCCATCGTCGGCAAATACCTCGACGTGCTCGACGCCTACAAGTCGCTCGCCGAGGCGATCACCCACGCCGGCATCCGCAACCGCACCGAGGTGGCGGTTCGGTATGTGGACGCCGAGGATTTGGAAGCCGGCGGTTGCGGCGTCCTGGAGGATGTTCACGCCGTCTTGGTGCCCGGTGGCTTCGGCCAGCGCGGATTCGAGGGCAAGATTCTGGCGGCGCGGTTCGCCCGCGAACGCAACGTGCCTTATCTGGGCATCTGCTACGGGCTGCACGCCGCGGTGGTGGATTTCGCGCGCCATGTGGCGGGTCTCGACGACGCGGGTTCCACGGAGGTGAACAGGGACGCGGCGCACCCGGTGATCGCGTTGGTTTCCGAGTGGACGGACAGCGCCGGCAAGATCGAGCGGCGCGCCGGCGATGAGGACAAGGGCGGCACCATGCGCCTTGGCGAACAACGGTGCCACTTGGAGCGCGCCAGCCTCGCCGGCCGGTTGTACGGCAGGGAGTGCGTCTTGGAGCGCCACCGGCACCGCTACGAGGTGAACAACCGCTATGTGCCCGCCCTGGTGGAGCACGGCATGGTGGTGGCCGGACGCAGCGAGGACGACTTGGTGGAGATGATCGAGCTGCCGCATTTGGATTGGTTCGTGGCCTGCCAGTTCCACCCGGAGTTCACCTCCTCGCCGCGGGAGAGCCATCCGCTGTTCAGCGGCTTCATCGCGGCCGCCAATCGCCATGCGGACTGCGCGGCGGCGTCGGCCTGAAGCGGACTTTAAGCACATGCGCCTGTGTGACTTCGATGTCGGCTTGCGCCGGCCACTATTTCTGATCGCCGGGCCGTGCGTCATCGAATCCGAGCGACTGGCGCTGGAAACGGCCGGCGCGCTCCGCGAAATCACCGCCGCGGTGGGCGTCCCGTTCATCTACAAGAGCTCTTTCGACAAGGCGAACCGCTCCTCCCACGAGAGCTATCGGGGTCCGGGAATGGAGCAGGGCCTGCGCATCCTGGATCGGGTGCGCCGCGAAGTTGGCGCGCCGGTGCTGACCGACGTTCACGAGGACACGCCGCTCGACGAAGTGGCGGATGTCGTTTCGGTGCTGCAAACGCCCGCCTTTCTGTGCCGGCAGACGAACTTCATCCAGAACGTCTGTCGCCAAGGGCTGCCGGTGAACATCAAGAAGGGCCAGTTCCTCGCCCCCGGCGACATGTCGCATGTGGTCGCCAAGGCCAAGGCCACCGGCAACGACGACATTCTGGTGTGCGAACGGGGCGCTAGCTTCGGCTACAACAACTTGGTCTCCGACATGCGCGCGCTCGCCATCCTGCGCGCCACCGGCTGCCCGGTGGTGTTCGACGCCACCCACTCGGTGCAAATGCCGGGCGCATTGGGCGGCAGATCCGGCGGCCAGCGCGCCATGGTGCCGGTGTTGGCGCGCGCCGCGGTGGCCGCTGGCGTGGCCGGCCTCTTCATGGAGACGCATCCGAACCCGGACGCCGCCCTTTCGGACGGTCCGAACAGTTGGCCGACCGCCATGCTCAGGGAACTGCTCGAGGAGCTGACGGCCATCGATGCGGTCGTGAAGGAAAACCGCTTTCTGGAAGCCGAAGTGGAAGCGGGGGTCGCGCGTGCGGCGCGTGCGGAAGGTGCGTCGCGTGTCGACGGAGCGCCAACCGCATGACCGTGATCCGCGCCGTGCGTGCCCGCGAGGTGCTGGACTCGCGCGGCAATCCGACCGTGGAGGCGGACGTGGTGCTCGGCGGCGGCGAGGTCGGCTCGGCGCTGGCGCCGTCCGGCGCGTCCACCGGCTCGCGCGAGGCGCTGGAGCGGCGGGACGGCGATGGCCGCTACCAAGGTCGCGGCGTGCGGTGCGCGGTGCAGGGCGTGCGCGACGCGATCGCGCCGCGGCTGCGCGGCCTCGACGCCGCGGATCAGAGTCGCGTGGACGAGGCGATCATGGACTTGGACGGCACGCCCAATAAAGCCCGGCTGGGCGCCAACGCCACGCTGGCGGTTTCCTTGGCTTGCGCGAAGGCGGCGGCGAAAGCCAAGGGCGAGCCGCTGTTCCGCCACCTGTTCGCGGTCTACGGGGGAGACGCGCGGATGCGCCTGCCGGTGCCGATGCTGAACATCGTCAACGGCGGCGCCCATGCGGACAACAACTTGGACATACAGGAGTTCATGGTGCTGCCGGTGCGCCCCGGCTCGTTCGCCGAGGCCCTGCGCGCCGCCGTCGAGGTCTTTCACGCCTTGAAGGACGTGTTGGCGAAACGGGGGCTCGCCACCACGGTGGGCGACGAGGGCGGCTTCGCGCCGAATCTGCGCTCCAACGCGGAAGCGCTGACCGCCGTGGCCGAGGCGGTCGCGAACGCCGGCTACGCGTTGGGCGACGATGTGCTGCTGGGCTTGGACTGCGCGGCGAACGAGCTGCGCGCCGCCGACGGCTACCGCCTCGCCGGCGAGGGCAGAGCATTCTCCAGCCCGGCGTTTTGCGACTACATGGAAGAGCTGGTGGACGCCTATCCGATCGCGTCCATCGAGGATGGCCTCGCCGAGGACGACTGGGACGGTTGGCGGCTGTTGACGGCGCGCTTGGGAGAACGCGCGCAGCTCGTGGGCGACGACATCTTCGTGACCAACACGGCGTTGCTGGCGCGCGGCATCGGCGAGCGGGTGGGCAACGCGATTCTGATCAAGCCGAACCAGATCGGCACCTTGACGGAGACCTTTCGGGCGCTGCGCATGGCGTCCGCGGCCGGCTACAAGACCGTGATCTCGCACCGCAGCGGCGAAACCGAAGACACCACCATCGCCGACTTGGCGGTGGCGACCGGCGCCGGGCAGATAAAAACCGGCGCGTGCTGTCGCTCCGAACGCGTGGCAAAATACAACCGGCTGCTGCGCATCGAGGAAGCGCTCGGGGCGGGCGCCGAATACCGTGGACGGGAGGAGTTCGCGTGAAACGCCAAAGGGAATTGGCAGCGGGCGGAAGTTGCCGCGCCCGCCGGTTCGTTCGCAATCCGATTTGCGCCGGGAGTCCGGCGCGTGCCCGCGCTGGCGGTGGCTTTCCGGCGCGGGGTGATGGCCGATGAAGAGCGTCAGGTTCTTCGCGGTGCTCGGCGTCGTCCTGCTCGCGCTCGCGCTCTACGGTTTCTGGTTCGGAGAGTCCGGCTATCTGGCGGCGCGGCACCTTGCGGAACAAGTGGCCGAGCAGGAGCGGCGCACCGAGGCGTTGGCCGAGCGCAACCGCTTGTTGTTGGTGGAGGTGGCGGCGTTGAAGGAGGGCTGGGACGCGGTGGAAGCGCGGGCGCGCACGGACCTCGGCATGGTGGCCGAAACCGAGACGTTCTATTTGGTGCTCGAGGGCGCCCGCCAGTGACCGTGCTCGACACGCGCGACACGCTCGATGTGCGCGGCATCGGCATGACGTCGCAACGCACGCGCAACCGCTTGGTGCAACGTCTGCGCGACAAGGGCGTGGGCAACGAACGAGTGCTCGACGCCATCGCCACGGTGCCGCGCCACCTGTTCCTCGACGAAGCGTTGGCCTCGCGCGCCTACGAGGACAACGCCTTGCCCATCGGCCACGGTCAAACCATCTCGCAACCTTACATGGTCGCCACCATGACGGCCGCGATCTTGGAAGCCATGTCCGGTGGGCGCGGGCGCGTGTTGGAGATCGGCACCGGCTCCGGCTATCAGACCGCCGTGCTTGCCGCGTTGGTGCAACGCGTCTACTCCGTGGAGCGCATCGGCGTGTTGCTCGAACGGGCGCGCGGCAGGCTGCGAGCGCTTTCGGTGCGCAACGTGCGGTTCAAACACGACGACGGCAACTACGGCTGGCCGTCCGCGGCGCCGTTCGACGCGGCGATTGTGACCGCCTGCGCGACGCATGTGCCGGACGCGTTGGCCGATCAACTGGCCGACGGCGCGCCGTTGGTGATTCCCGTGGGCAGTGGCGACGTGCAGGAACTGCGGCTGCTGCGCCGCAACGGCGACGGCTGGCGCCAGCACACGTTGGACCATGTGCGGTTCGTGCCACTGCTCAAGGGCGCGGCGCCGTGACCGCGACCGGACGCGACGACGGCGCGCCCCCGCGCCAAGGGCCCGCTCTGCCCGGCGTCTTTGCGCGCGGCTTGGCGATGGGCGTGGCGGAAATCGTCCCCGGCGTGTCTGGCGGCACCATCGCCTTCATCACCGGCATTTACGACCAGCTGGTGCGCGCGCTGGGCTCGTTCGCCGCCATCTCGCCGCGCACCGCGCTGCAAGGTGGCTGGCGGGGTCTGGCGCGTCGGCACAGCCTGCCGTTTCTGGTCGTGTTGGCGGCCGGCATGGCGGCGAGCTTCCTTGCTGTCGCCCGCGTCGTGGAGCGCTTGCTGGAAACACACGCGGCGCAGTTGTACGGCCTCTTCTTCGGCATCATCGCCGCGTCCGTGTTTCAAGTTGGCCACACGGCGGTGGCTGCCGCGGGCGCGCGTCGGCTGCCGGGTTTGTCCGGCTTCGCGTTGGCGGGTTTGTGCGCGGGCTTGGCCGTGGCGTTCTTGAGCGAGCCGGGTGGCCAAGGCGATGTCGGCCTGCCGATGTTCTTCCTGGTCGGAGCGGTGGCGGCCGCGGCGTGGATCCTGCCCGGGGTGTCCGGAGCGTTCGTGCTGCTCTTGTTCGGCCTCTACAAGCCGATGGTGGCGGCCGTGAACGCGGGCGATCTGCCCCTGTTGGTGGTGTTCGGTGCCGGGCTTGGTCTTGGCGTGGTGTCCTTCAGCCGCTTGCTCGCATGGCTCCTCCGGCGGGCGCGGGCGCGCCTGCTGGCGCTGTTGACTGGTTTGATGGCGGGTTCTTTGGTGTTGCTCTGGCGCGCCACGGAAGTGCGGAGCTGGTCGGAACCGGCGCTGCCGTGGGTTCTGTGCGCGGCCGGCGCCGGCGTGGCGCTGGTGGTGGCCTTGACGTGGGCGACGCGGCGCGGAACGCCGTTCGGGCATGCGCGTGCTTGAGGCGCGGGAGGGTTCGGTGACCAAGTGGTGGCGCGCTGTCGCCGCCCTTTGCGCGGCCCTGTGCTTCGCCGCCTGCACTTCGCAGAGCAAGGCGCCGGTGGTCGATCACTCGGTGGCGAGGGGCGCGGCCGAAACCGAGCGGTCGCCGCCCGGCACCTACGTCGTGCGGCCCAAGGACACGCTGTATTCCATCGCCTACCGGCACGAAATGGACTACCGCGCGCTCGCCGCGGCGAACGGCATCGCGCCGCCTTTTCTGATCAAGCCCGGCCAGCGCATACGGCTTGCCGAGAGCGCCGTCCCGCAACCAGCGCCAGCGCCCTCCGCGCGCGCAGGGCGGGCGGAGCGCGCGGCGACGCGGGCAACGCCGGTGCGAATCGCGCCGGAGGGCCTGGCCGTGGAGACCAAACCGGCGCCGGCGACGGCACCGACGCCAAGCAAGCCGCCAACCACACGCCAGCCTCGACCGGCGCGCAAGGCGCCGGCGCCGAGCCCACCTGCTATCGCGCCGCCACCGGCGAAACCGGCGGCGACCGAACCTTCGGCGCCGGCGCCTAGCCGCCGGGAGGCGCCGGCGGCGGGCAAGACCGGTTGGCTGGCGCCGGTGGCGGCAAAGCCGACGCGGCGGTTCGGCGCCGGCTCCAAGGGGTTCGACTACGAATTGCCCGCCGCCACGCGCATTCGCGCCGCGACCGCCGGCGTGGTGGTGTACGCCGGCCCCGGCATTGGCGGCTACCGCCACTTGGTCATCGTCAAGGCGAGTGAGAAGCACTTGGTGGCGTACGGGGTCAATGTGAAGCCGTTGCTCGGCGAAGGAGACGAGGTCCCGGCCGGCGCCGTGGTGGCGGAGGTGCAAGGAAACGGCAAGACCGCGGGGCGGTTTCATTTCGAGATCCGCGATGGCGGCAAACCCGTGGATCCGGGGCCGTTCATCGGCGCGTAGCCAGCCAGCCGTCGGGGCGCGGTGTCTTGCCGGCGTTGCGTGGTTTTGATCCGATGCGTGTTCGCGGGCGATGGACGCTGAGGGGCCATTCACTCGCAGTTGGCGTGTCTTGATGCCGTTGATTTGACTGTTAACCCCATTTAAGAGTTGATATTCTGCGATTTATGAAGACCCCTCCTCCATCGGTGCAGCGTGCGTTGCGTTCGTTGGGGCGCGACATTCGCATCGCGCGAAAGAAGCGCCGGATGCCGGTGGCGGATTTCGCCGTCCGCATGGGCGTCGCGCCGGGCACCCTTGCGCGGTTGGAAAAGGGCGAGTCCGGCGTGTCGCTGGGCGCGTTGGCGATGGCGTTGCTCGCGCTCGGCGAATTGCGCCGCCTTGACGAGTTGCTCGATGTATCGAAGGACGACAGCGGGCTGATGTTGGACTTGGACAACCTCCCGCAACGGATCCGGTCTGCTCGTTCCGCGCCTCGTTCGACGCCGAGGGCAACCGGCGAAGCGCGATGAGAAAGCGCAGCCGGCGCGTGCGGGTGACGATCGGCGAGTCCACCCTGCCGGTCGGCGAGCTCCGGTTCGAGACCGACGGACGCCGCCAGACCAGTGTGTTCCGCTACGCGATGGAGTGGTTGGAGCATCCGGGTCGCTTCGCCATTTCGCCCACTTTGCCGCTTGCCGACACCGCCTTCTACTTCGCTGGCGGTGGCGACGACGCGCGCGCCGCGCTGCCCGGCGCCGTAAGCGACGGCGCGCCGGATTCTTGGGGGCGATCTGTCCTTCGCCACGCAAGACCGGGTGCCTTGAGCGAACTCGACTATTTGCTCTTGGCGGACGACGCCACGCGCCAAGGCGCATTGCGCTACCGCGACGAAAATGGCGTGGCGTTGGCCGCCGCCGGCGCCGCCGTGCCGGGCTTGCGCGAGCTGTCGGACCTGGCTGCCCTGGCGCACCGCGCCGGGGACGAGGACCTCTCCTTGGCGGAGCGCCTTCGTCTCACGGGCAGCGTGGGCTCGCTCGGTGGCGCAAGGCCAAAGGCGAATGTGCGCGACGCGAGCGGGCGACTGTGCATCGCCAAGTTCACGGCCGAGACCGACACGATGCCGGTGGAGCGCGTGGAAGTGGCCACGTTGGAGTTGGCGCGGATGGCCGGCGTGAGGGCGGCGGCGGCCCGGCTGGCGTTCCCGCACGCGCAGCGACCCGCGGCCCTCGTCGAGCGCTTCGACCGGGCTTCGAACGGGCAACGGCTAAGCTATCTTTCGGCGCAGTCGTTCCTTGGCGCGGATGCGGACACCGACGCCTACTACACCGACATCGCCGATGCGTTGCGGGCGCACGGGCACGATCCCAAGGCACAGCTCACCGAGTTGTATCGGCGGATGCTGTTCACGATTCTGGTTTCCAACAACGACGACCATCTGAAGAACCACGGCTTGCTGCATGTGGGCGGCGGCCGCTGGGTGCTTGCGCCGGCGTTCGACATCAATCCGCAGCCGCTGCGCCACCGCCGGCTGCGCACCGGCGTGAGCGAGATCAGCGGCACAGCGGCTTCCGTTGAAGCCGCGGTGGAGGCGGCGCCGTTTTTCGACTTGGATGCGGACGCGGCGGCGCGAATGCTGGCGCGGATGACGCGCGTCGTCGCGGACAACTGGCGCCGGTGCCTGGAGCGGGCCGGCTTGACGGCTCGGCAGATGGCGACCTACGCGCCGGCATTCGAACACGAGGAACACCGCCGAGCGGAACGGCTGACGCGGCTTTGTTGACATGTCGGCGCACGTTCGCGAGCGCAAGCCAAGCCCGTTGCGCCCGTGGGGATGCGAACGAAGACACGGTCGGCGCCCGCCTTGACAACATCGGCGCGATTCCGACAATACGCCGCAGTTACCCCCGGGCCAAACCCCATGACGTTTCTTGTCGGCGAGAATTGCATCAAGTGCAAGCTAACGGATTGCGTGGAAGTCTGCCCGGTGGACTGCTTCTACGAAGGCCCGAACATGCTCGTCATTCATCCAGACGAGTGCATCGATTGCGCCTTGTGCGAACCCGAATGTCCGGTGGACGCCATCTTCAGCGAAGACGAGATACCGGAAGGCCAAGAGGAGTTCGCGGACCTCAACGCCGAATTGGCGGAACTCTGGCCGAACATCACGGAGAAGAAGGCACCGCCGGACGACGAAGCGCGGTGGCGGGAGGTGCCGGGCAAACGCCGCTATTTGGAGCGCTGACGCGCGCCCGTCAAGGCGCGCCGGCAGCGAGCTTCTTCAATTCATAGACGGCCGCCAAGGCGGCGCGGGGCGACATGCTGTCCGGATCAAGCGCGCGCAACGTTTCCAGCGTGGGATGTTCAGGCGGCGCGTCCTCGGTTTCGTCGTTGAAATCTTGGAACAGATCGCGCTGCAGATGCGCTTGCGCCTCGGCGTGGCGGCGCTCCAGCACGGCGAGCCGGCGGCGGGCCTCCGCGAGCACCGGCGGCGGCACCCCGGCGAGTTTGGCCACTTCCACGCCGTAGCTTTGGCTTGCCGGCCCGTCGCGCACGCTGTGTAGGAACACCACCTCGCCGCCGTGTTGCGCCGCTTCCATGTGGACGTTGGCGGCCGTTTCGACCTCCTCCGGCAAGGCGGTGAGTTCGAAGTAGTGCGTGGCGAACAGCGTGAACGCGCCGGTGTGGCGGGCGATGTGGCTGGCTGTCGCCCACGCCAGCGCCAGTCCGTCGTAGGTGCTGGTGCCGCGGCCGATTTCGTCGAGCAGCACCAGGCTTTCCGCGCTGGCGTTGCGCAGGATGTGCGCCGTTTCGCTCATTTCCACCATGAAGGTGGAACGTCCGCGCGCCACGTCGTCCGAAGCGCCGATGCGCGTGAAGATGCGGTCGATGGGACCGATGGTGGCGGCGGCGGCAGGCACGAACGCGCCGGTGTGCGCGAGCAGCGCGATGAGGGCCGCTTGGCGCATGTAGGTGGACTTGCCGCCCATGTTCGGGCCGGTGACGATGAGCATCCGCCGTTGTTCGTCAAGCGCGAGGTCGTTCGGCACGAACGGCGCGTCGGACTCGGCCTCCACGACCAGATGCCGGCCCGCTTTGATGTGCAAGGTGGCCGCGTCCGTGAGTGTGGGCCGCGCCAGACGGTGGCGTTCGGCGGCCACCGCGAGCGCCGTCAGCGCGTCCAGACGGGCGATTTCGCGGGCGGCGCCGCGCAGCGCGCCGAGCCGCTCCCGCAACGTGGTTTGCAGGGCGTCGAACAAGGAGCGCTCGCGCCGCAGCGCCTGCGCGTGGCTGGTGAGGGCGTCGTCTTCGAACCGTTTGAGCTCCGGCGTGATGTAGCGTTCCACGCTCTTGAGCGTCTGGCGGCGGATGTAGTCCGCCGGCACCCGCCCGGCGGCGGCCCGGCCCACCTCGATGTGGTAGCCGTGGACGCGGTTGAAGCCAACGCGCAAGTTGGCGATGCCGGCGCGCACGCGCTCGCGCGCCTCCAAATCGGCGAGGAAGCCGGATGCGTTCTCCGTGATTCCCTTGAGACGGTCCAGCTCGGCGTCGTAGCCGCGCGCGAACACGCCGCCGTCGCGCACGGTGGCGGGCGGATCCTCCACCAGCGCCGTGGCGAGCAGGCCGTGTTCGCGGTCGAACGCGGGTAGCTGCTTGAACCGTTGGCCCAACTCCTCGTCGCCGAGATCCATCACGGCTTTGCGCAATGCCGGCAGAGCGCGCAGCGCGTCGCGCAACTTGCCGAGGTCGCGCGGCGAGGCGTTGCCCAGCCCCACCCGGCCGGCGATTCTCTCCAAGTCGCCGACCGCGCGCAGGAGCGGCGTCAAGCTCTCCTTGGCGCGTCCTTCCAAGAGGGCGGCGACCGCGTCTTGGCGGCGGGCGATCACGTCGCGCCGCCGGCTGGGGGCGTTCAACCATCCGCGCAGCTTGCGGGCGCCCATGGACGTGGCGGTGTGGTTCAACACCGAGAACAGCGTGCCGCCGGCTTCTCCATCGCCGCGCCGATCGATCTCGAGGTTGCGCCGGGTGCGTCCGTCCATGACCACCACGTCGCTTTCGGACACTTTGGCGAGTCTGTCCACGAACGCGAGATCCTGACAACGGGCGGCTTGCGCGTAGCGCAGCACCGCGGAGGCCGCGCCCACCTCCGGGCTCGACGCGGGAAGGTCGAACGCGTCGAGATCGGCCACACCGAAATGCGCGGTCAAGTGTTGCTGCGCCGAAGCGGCGTCGAACTCGAGCGGATCCCGCGGCGAGGTGGGCGCGTCCAGCGGCAGGTCGCTGTTTTCAGGCACCAGCACTTCGCCCGGGCGCGTGCGGGCGAAGAGGGCCGCCAGCGCGCCGGCGTCGCGCGCGCGGGCCACGGCGAACTCGCCGGACGCGAGGTTCAGCCACGCAACGCCCCAACCGTCGCCGGACGGGTTGACGCCGGCGAGCACGCTTTCCCGGTCCGGCGCAAGCAAACCGTCCTCGACGATGGTGCCGGGGGTGACCACGCGCTCCACCCGCCGCTCCACGGGCCCCTTGGCGGTGCTGGGGTCTCCCACTTGCTCGCAGATGGCCACCGTGCGGCCGAGTTCCACCAATTTCGCCAAATAGCCTTCGATGGCGTGAAACGGCACTCCGGCCATGGGAATCGGCGCGCCGGCGGACTTTCCCCGCGCCGTCAGAGTGATGTCGAGCAGACGCGCCGCCTCCTTGGCATCGTCGTAGAACAGCTCGTAGAAATCGCCCATGCGGTAGAACAGAAGGGCGTTCGGATGCTGGGCCTTGATGCGTAGATACTGCCGCATGACAGGCGTATGCGCGACGGTAGCCATAAAAGCCGAGCGTACAGCAACGGCGGGCGGTCGGCGCGATTTTCGGCGCGGTCGCACGGCGGCGCAGCGGTGCGCTCGCTTGGCGTCCAGCGTGTGCGATTTTGGCTTGGCCGCGTGTGCGACAACGCTGTTTTCGCTCTTTTTTGCATTTTTTTCGAATTTGGGGTTGACTCTTGAACTGAGCAAACATACAGTGTGCGCCAGACACGCATACGGAGATGCATCATGGCAACCATCCAAACGGGCGCACAGCCCCCGGCAAACAACCCCTCCTCGGCGCGCGGGGCAGGCCCTTCGCGGGCGCCGACAGAAGCCGCCGCCAGCGCGCGCGGGGGCGCGGGAACGGAAAAGAACCGCGCCCTCGCCTCGGCCATCTCGCAAATCGAGCGGCAATTCGGCAAAGGCTCGATGATGCGCCTTGGCGACCGCGAACATGTGGCCATCCCGTCGATCTCCACCGGTTCCCTGGGGCTGGACATCGCCTTGGGCATTGGCGGCCTGCCCCGAGGACGGGTGGTGGAGATCTACGGCCCGGAATCTTCCGGCAAGACCACCCTCACGCTGCAAGTCATCGCCGAGGCGCAGAAGACCGGCGGCACCTGCGCCTTCATCGACGCCGAACACGCGCTGGACCCCATTTACGCGGAGTCCTTGGGCGTGAACACGGACGATCTCTTGGTTTCGCAGCCGGACACCGGCGAGCAGGGCTTGGAGATCTGCGACATGATCGTGCGTTCCGGCGCCGTGGACGTCGTGGTGGTGGATTCCGTGGCCGCGCTCACTCCCAAGGCGGAGATCGAGGGGGACATGGGCGACACCCATGTGGGCTTGCAGGCGCGGCTGATGAGCCAGGCGCTGCGCAAGATGACCGCCAACATCAAGAACTCGAACGCCTTGGTGATCTTCACCAACCAGATCCGCATGAAGATCGGCGTCATGTTCGGCTCCCCCGAGACCACCACCGGCGGCAACGCGCTCAAGTTCTACGCCTCCGTGCGACTGGACATCCGGCGCATCGGCGCGGTGAAGGATCGCGACGAGGTGATCGGCAACGAAACCCGCGTCAAGGTGGTGAAGAACAAGGTGGCGCCGCCGTTTCGGCAGACCGAGTTCCAAATCCTCTACGGCAAGGGCATCTACCGCAACGCCGAGATCATCGACCTTGGCGTGCAGGAAGGCGTGGTGGAGAAGTCCGGCGCTTGGTACAGCTACGCCGGCGAGCGCATCGGCCAAGGCAAGAAGAACGCCGCCGCCTGGCTGGACGAGAACGGCGAAACGCGGGACGCCATCGAGCGCAACATCCGTGCGCGACTGCTACCCGGCGGCGCCGGTGCGCCGGCGGAAGAACCGGCGGAAGAAGGCGAAGCGATCGAGGTGAAGGGCAGCCGCCCGCCGACGCTGCGCACGATCTCCAGCCGCGGTTGATCGCGTGCGCCGGGTCGTGGTGGCGTCGAACGTGGGTTGCGAATGTGGCGAAGGCGGCCGGCGGTTGTGGTCGTTTGTAAAGGGCGCACGGCCGCGGAGGCCGGGCGGTTGGCGCGGGAACAGGCCTTGCGTTTCTTGGCGCGCCGCGAACATTCGCGCTTCGAGCTCCGCCGCAAGCTCGCGAGCCGCGGCCACGAAGCGAACGTGTTGGAGGGTGTGCTAGCGGAACTCGTCGGCGCGGGGCTGCAATCCGACGCGCGTTTCGCGGAAAGCTACGTTCGCTCGGCGATCGCGCGCGGGCAGGGGCCGGTGAAAGTGCGCGCCGACCTCCAAGCCCGCGGCATTGACGCCGAACGCGCGGACGAGGCGTTGGACATCGGCGTGGATTGGCCGCGCTTCGCCCACGCCGCCCGCGTCAAGCGGTTTGGCGAGCAGCCGCCGCGCGATCGAGCGGCGTGGGCGCGACAAGCCCGTTTCCTGACTCGCCGCGGCTACCCCGCCGACGTGATCGCGCAGGCGCTTTGCGGCCTCGAGCAGCTCGACAATCCGTGATCGGCCGCGCGCCCGCTGCGTCAGGCCGATTCGTCAACCCGTATACTCGCCGTTCGCCCAACGTCGAAGCAGCACCTCCGCCAATGCAAACCCACGAGATCCGCGCCGCCTACTTGGAGTTTTTCGCCGCCCGCGGCCACCGCGTGGTGCCGTCGAGCCCGCTTGTGCCGGCGAACGATCCGACGTTGCTGTTCACCAACTCCGGCATGGTGCAGTTCAAGGACGCGCTCACTGGGCGCGAACGGCCCGCCTACACGCGCGCCGCAAGCTGCCAGCGTTGCGTGCGCGCCGGCGGCAAGCACAACGATTTGGAGAACGTCGGCTACACCGGGCGCCATCACACGCTGTTCGAGATGCTCGGCAATTTCAGTTTTGGCGACTACTACAAGGAACAGGCCATCGTTTGGGCGTGGGAGTTCATCACCCGCATCCTCGAACTGCCCAAGGAACGCCTCTGGATCACCGTGCATCCGGACGACGCCGAGTCGCGCGCCGTTTGGGTGGACAAGATCGGCATCGAACCGGCCCGCGTGGTGCCGCACGAGAGCAACTTCTGGGCGATGGGCGACACCGGGCCGTGCGGCCCGAACTCGGAGATCTTCTACGACCTGGGCCCCGGCGTGCCCGGCGGGCCGCCGGGGTCGCCGGACGAGGAGGGGGACCGCTACTCCGAGTTCTGGAACCTGGTGTTTCCGCAATTCGACCGCTCCAAAGACGGTTCGCTGGCGCCCCTCGAAAGCCCCGGCGTGGACACCGGCATGGGCTTGGAGCGCACGGCAACGGTGCTGCAGGGCGGCCGCAGCAACTACGACAACGACTTGTTCCAGCGCCTGCTCGGTGCCGTGGCCGATCTCGCCGGCGCGGACGCGGCGCCCCGCTCGGACGCCGCCTCCGCGCGGGTGATCGCCGATCACGCGCGCGCCGCCGTCTTCCTCGTCGCCGACGGCGTGCATCCGAGCAACGAGGAGCGCGGCTACGTGTTGCGCCGGATCGTGCGCCGCGCCCTGCGGCACGGTCACAAGCTCCAGATCCAAGGGCCGTTGTTGCCGCGTTTGGTGGCGCCGGTGGTGGACGTCATGGGCGGCGCTTACCCGGAAGTCCGCGACCGCGCCGACGACATCACCAAGGCGCTTGCGCTGGAAGAGGAACGCTTTGCGGAGACGTTGAAGACGGGGATGGCCCTTTTGGAGCGCGAGTTGGCGCGACGTGCGCCACGAGGCGGCGCCGGGCTTGGCGGCGGCGCCGTGCTGCCCGGCGAATTGGTCTTCAAGCTGTACGACACCCACGGGTTTCCCGCGGATATGACCGCGGATGTCGCCCGCGAGCGGGGCTTCACCATCGACCAAGCGGGTTTCGACGCCTTGATGGCGCGGCAACGCGAACGCGGACGGGCGGGCTTCGCCGACCGGCGATTGACGTACGACAAGCTGGTCAGCGTTACGACTAAGTTGCAACGCGCCGATGGCCTGCAAATCTCCGATCAGCTGGTCGATGTGGATCGCAAGGGCTCGCGCTTCACGGGCTACGAGCACGCGGAAGGCGATGCCAAGGTGGTGGCGCTCTTTGAGGACGAGGCGGATAGTCCTGCCGAAGTGGACGCGCTGGCGCAAGGCGGTCGCGGCATCGTGGTGCTGGACGCAACGCCTTTCTACGCCGAAGCCGGCGGGCAGGTGGGCGATGTCGGCGCCATCGAAAGCGCCGCCGGGGCGGTGTTCCAAGTGGAGGACACCAGCAGGGCCGGCGACCGGCATCTGCACCAGGGTCTCTTGGAGAAGGGCGCGCTGCGCAAGGGCGACTCCGTCCGCGCGTCCATCGACTCCGCCCGCCGCGCGGAGATTGCTCTCAACCACTCGGCCACGCACCTGCTTCACGCGGCGCTGAAGCAGGTTCTTGGCAATCACGTGGAGCAGAAGGGCTCGCTGGTCGCGCCCGAGCGGCTGCGTTTCGATTTCAGCCACCCGGGTCCGGTCGCGCCGGCGCAGCTACGCCAGATCGAAGCGGTGGTGAACGCCCGCATCCGCGAGAACACGGCGGTGTACACGCGGGAAATGCCCTTCGGGGAAGCGATGAAACTCGGCGCGGCGGCGTTGTTTGGCGAGAAATACGGCGAGCGGGTGCGCGTCTTGACCATGGGCGAGGGCTTTTCCGTGGAGCTTTGCGGCGGCACCCACGTCTCGCGCACCGGCGACATCGGCCTTCTGCGCGTCGTCTCCGAGGAAGGCGTGGCCGCCGGCGTGCGGCGCGTGGAGGCGGCAACGGGTGCCCGCGCGCTGGCATGGCTGGACGAAGGCGAGGGCGAACTGCACGCCATCGCCGGGCTGGTGAAGGGCCGGCGCGGGGAACTGGCGAACAAGGTGCGCGCGCTCGCCGAGCAATCGAAAGCGCAGCGGCGCGAGTTGGAGGCGTTGCGCGCGCGGCTTGCCGCCACGCAAGGTGCGGACTTGGCGGCCGAGGCGCGAACCGTGGGCGGCATCAAGGTGCTCGCCGCCGCGGTGGAGGGCGATGTGAATGCGTTGCTCCCCACCATGGACAGCCTGCGCGACCGCCTCGGCGACGCCGTGGTGGTGCTCGCTCATGCCGGTCCGCCGGCGCGACTGGTCTGCGGCGTCAGCAAGAGCGTGACCGCTCGCGTCAGTGCCGGCGACTTGGTGCGCTTCGTCGCGCCGCAGATCGGGGCGCGGGGAGGCGGACGGCCGGACATGGCGCAAGCCGGTGGCGGCGACCGCCCGGAGAACGTGCCGGACGCCTTGGCATCCGTTGCCGAGTGGGTGCGGGAGCGCACGGAAGCGGCGTAGAGCGCGGCTGCCCCGCATGGCCCTCTTGGTGCAGAAATTCGGCGGCACGTCGGTGGCCGACGTCGAGCGCGTCAACGCCGCGGCGGACCGGGTCGCGGCGGCGGTGGCGGGCGGCGATCGCGTGGTCGTGGTTGTCTCCGCGATGGCCGGAGAAACGGACCGCCTTGAACAGCTCGGCTTCGACGTCGCGCCGCGACCGCCCGGACGCGAGATGGACATGCTGCTTGCCGCGGGAGAGCAAGCGTCCATCGCGTTGATCGCCATGGCGCTGATGGAACGCGGTTGCGCCGCGCGCTCTTGGCTCGGCTCGCAAGTGCCCATACACACAGACCTCAACCACACCAAGGCGCGCATTGAAAAGGTGGAGGTGAAGGGCTTGGTCGCGGATCTGGAAAGCGGCGTGACGCCGGTGATCGCCGGTTTCCAAGGCATAACCGACGACGGACAGATCACCACCTTCGGCCGCGGCGGGTCGGACACCACCGCGGTGGCGGTGGCGGCGGCGCTTGGCGCGGACGAATGTCAGATTTACACGGACGTGGCCGGCGTGTACACCGCCGATCCGCGCATCGTCAAGGACGCCAGGCTGCTTCCCTCGGTCACGTTCGAGGAAATGCTGGAACTCGCCAGCCTCGGCGCCAAGGTGCTGCACTCGCGCTGCGTGGAGATCGTCGGCAAGTACAACGTGCCGTTGCGCGTGCTGTCGAGCTTCCCGAACGGCGGCTTCGGCACCTTGATCACCACGGAGGAGCAAGCAGTGGAACACCCTTTTGTATCGGGCCTGACCTACACCCGGGACGTCGCCAAGCTGACGCTGCTCGGCGTGCCGGACGTGCCGGGAGTGGCTTCGCGGACCTTGGGACCCATCGGCGACGCCGCCATCGAAGTGGACATGATCGTGCAGAACACCGCCGCCGACGGCTGCGCGGACCTCACGTTCACGGTGCGCCGGGCGGATTACCAGCGCGCCCGCGAACTGCTGCAGGACGCAGCCCCGTCGCTCGGTGCCCGCGGCGTCGCCGGGGACGACACCATCGTCAAGGTGTCCGCCGTCGGCGTGGGCATGCGCTCGCACGCCGGCGTTGCCAAACGCATGTTCGACGCGTTGGCGGCGGAGAACATCAACATCCAGATGATCTCGACCTCCGAGATCAAGATCTCGGTTGTGGTTGCGGAACGCTACTTGGAGCTCGCCGTGCGCGCTCTCCACGAGGCTTTCGCCTTGGGCGACGCGGAGCCCGGGGAAGAGTAGTGCGGGCAGAGTGCGGACAGGCGCCGACAAGCTCGCCACGCATGGACAAGGACGACAAGACGCGGGGTGGCGCGAAGGCGCGAAGTGCGGCACAATAGCGGTGTTGGGTGAGCGTGCAACCGTCCCACAGAACACGATACAACGTCGCGCAAGCCTAGCGGTGCCACGGATGGCGGTCGCACAGGGGGACTTTCGCCAAGGCCGCCGCCAAGCCGCGGCGGGAATTGGCGGTGGCGCCAAGTTTGGACACTAGGGAGCTGCGACGATGTTGATTCTGACAAGACGCGTGGGCGAGGCCCTGATGATAGGGGACGACATCTCCGTCACGGTGCTGGGCGTCAAAGGCGGACAAGTGCGCGTGGGCGTGAACGCGCCGCGGGACGTGGTCGTTCACCGGGAGGAGATCTACGAGCGCATCCGCGACGAGGAAAACGTCACGCAGCGCCGCGCCATGCCGAAAGCGGTCGGATAGCCGTATTTCCCAACTTCGCCCGCCTTGCTCCCCCCTAAGCCAACGGCCACTTCCGCGAACAGCCTGCCTCCATGTCGCGCCCGCGCCAAGGCACTCGTGGCGCTTGGGCGAACCACCACGGGACCACTTGCGCCCACCGGCGTGGCTGCCAGCGCGGATTTGACGCCGTCGCGGAAATTGGCCGTGCATCCGCAGACCAGCCCATGCTACGATGGGCCGCAACGCTCCGATGGCCAAATTGGATACGGCACCAGCCTACGAAGCTGGGGATTGCAGGTTCGAATCCTGCTCGGAGCGCCACACACCGCCAACTGGCGGCACGGAGAGGTGGCCGAGCGGCTGAAGGCGCTCCCCTGCTAAGGGAGTATGGGTCTTGAAGCCCATCGAGGGTTCGAATCCCTCCCTCTCCGCCAAACGCCGTGGTGGACGAAGTTCAGTCCGGTGGGACGCATAGCCTCCGAACGCACCGGCTGGGCCACGCAGAAGCCGTTGAAGCTGCTGCGGCGGATCATCAAGGCGTCCAGCAACAAGGACGACCTGGTGCTGGTCCCGTTCGCCGGGTGCGCCACCTGTTGCGTGGCCGCGGCGATGGAGGGGCGCGAGTGGGTTGCGATAGAGGCGTGCGTAGGCGGCCGCCGACTGCGCGTCCGCGGCCAGCGCGGGGGCGTCACATTCACCACGAGGAACCTACCCATGAGAACCACCGCACCCGTCGCCGCGCTGCTGCTTGCCGCAACCGCGTTCGGCTCCGAGACCGTCATCGAGGTTCCGCAAGGTTCGGGCGTGTTCCCGACCGTGGGGCAGGTGGATTGCCTTGAAGAGATGGGAAGCGGGCGGTTCTGCGCCGCGACCTACGAGTGTGCCGACGAGAGCGGCGACCTGTGGGGCGACCTTGCGAACCACGACGGGCGCCGGGCGATAGGGGTTGATTCCCCCGTGGCGCGGGAGCGCGACTGCACGATCACCGTGGACGGTAAGGCGGCGGTGCGGTGGTTCGTCGGGTTCTCGCCGGACGGCAGGAACGGGGATCTTGTGGGGTTGACCGCGAAGCACGACGCGTTGAAACCCGTTCACACGGTGAACGCCACGCGGGTTGTGCAGGGAGGTTCGGAAGGAGACGGATCGTTTCTGTCGTGGTTCGTGGACAGATTCAATATCGGCGATTTTAGAACCGCGTGGCGCGGGGTGTGCCCCCCGGGCTACTTGGACGATTGCGTTGAGCACAGCATGGCTGTGTTGGTGGCTGACGTCATGCCGATGGAGAATACGCCCGTCACTCGGTGCGCGGCGGAGCTGATATACGATTACGAAGCGGCGGTGGATGGTCTGTTCGATCCCACGATCCACACCATACGTTTGCTGACAAGAAATAGGTGGTCCAACTACATCTACGCTACTGTCCCAGACGACCGTTCCTCCCAAACAGTGTATGAATTGCTGCACCGTTTGGCGGTGCATGAAGAACCATACTGGGCTATGGAGGGCCATTTGCCCGGCCGCTACGCCGAGTGCCGAAGGCTGCTTATGGAGCAGTGGGAGCGCGAGGGGTTCGGAGAACTGCAATGAGAACCGCGCTAGCCAGAGCGATATCCGCCGCCGGCAGCCAAACGCGCCTCGCCACTGAGCTCACCCGACTGACGGGACGGACCTACCGCCAGGGCCACATCTCCAATTGGGTGGCGCGCGGGCGGCCACCGGCCAACATCGTGATAGAGATCGAACACCTCACTGGCGTGTCGCGCACCGAGCTCCGGCCGGATGTCTTCGCCGAAATTTCCCCCGCCAGAGCGACCCTGCGGCCTCGACACGGACACGGTCGGTATGACGTTCACGACGCCCGCCTCGTGGTGGACTGGAAGGCCGACCTCGTCAGGTTGTACTATTTCTACAGCGACCTCCAGCAGTGGGTGGATGTGGGACCAGTGACGGTCCCCGGCCCGTTCGGAAATCCCGGCCGGCTGTCCGCCAAACCGGCCCTGATCGCGCCTCCGGCGCCCGACTGACGGGAACGAAACGACACAACAAAGGGCACAACCGAAACTAGGAGAGTTGGCAAGGCGTTGATTTTAGAGAGGATTTTGAGCTGGTTCGCCTCCCTCCCTCTCTGCGAACGCCGCCAACGCAACTGCCTACTTGCCTTTCATGAGAGGGAACCTGCACAGATGAGTCAAGCCGTGCGAGAGGCGCGCGCCCGTGGGGTGCGCGCCGTGCAACACAGTGGACACGCCGCGCGCCAGGGTGCGCTATTTCGCAAGAACGGAGTCGCCGCGGCGGTGTCCGCCACGCTCTTCGGCGTCGCCGGCGTGGCGCAGACGCAATCCGACGCCGCGCACGGCATCGAGACGATGGTGGTCACGGCCACCAAGCGCGCCGAAAGCGTGCAAGACGTGGCCGTGCCGGTGCAGGCGATGAGTGGCGACGGCTTGCGCGAGCTGGGCGTGGCGACGTTCGACGAGTATGTGAGTTTTCTGCCGCAGGTCGCCCATGCCGGCAACGGGCCGGGCAAGAAGGAGATCTACCTGCGCGGCAGCGCCACCGAGCAATCCGGCGTCTCGGTTTCCACCCAGCAGGGATCGGCGCCGGGTGTTGCCTTGTACGTGGACGAGCAGCCGGTGTCACTCGGCGGCCGCAATCTGGACGTGTACAACGCGGACTTGGAACGCATCGAGGTGTTGTCGGGGCCGCAAGGCACGTTGTTCGGGGCCAGTTCCCAGTCCGGCACGCTGCGCGTCATCACCCGCAAGCCGGACCCGACCGCGTTCGCGGCCGGTTTCAACGCCCACTACGCCATGACGCGCGCCGGCGCGGACAGCGCGGCGGCCGACGCCTTCGTCAACGTGCCGATGGGAGACGCGCTGGCGGTGCGGGTGGTCGCCTACAGCGACCACCAGGGCGGCTGGGTGGACAACGTGGCGGCCACCTTCACGCCCAGCGCGGATGTGGTGGACCGCAACAGCGTTGGCTACGGGCCGCGCTTGGCGGATGCGGATTCCGTGGCCAGCGCCCGCAACGACGGCTTGGCGCAACGGGATTGGAACGACGCGAGCTATCGCGGCGGGCGCGTGGGGCTGCTCTACGATCTCAACGACGACTGGTCCGCCCTTGTCCAACACACGCGCCAGACGTTGAGGACCGAAGGCAGTTTCCTCTTGGACCCCAGCCGCGCCGAGCCCCACGCGTCGGCCACGTTCACGCCGGACTACAACCGCGACGAGTTCGGCTTGACCACGTGGACGCTGGACGGCCGCCTCGCCAATCTGGATGTCGTCTACACCGGCGGACGCCTCGCGCGGGACGTGGACGCCGTGGTGGACTACACCCACTACAACGCCGGCGGCGGCTACATCACCTACTACCTGTGCAGCGGCAACGTCTACGACGCGGCGGACCCGAACCACTGCTACGACCCCACCAAGCAATACAACGACGCTTCCACAAACGCCCGCACAACGCACGAACTGCGCGTTGCCAGCGACGCCGCCAAGCGCTGGCACTGGCTCGCCGGCGTCTACGTCAACGACACCAAGACCACGCACCTTGGCGACTACCACTACGTCGAGGTGAACGCGGCCTTCGCCGAGCACATCAGCAACTACAACAACGACCGCTCCGGGGAGGGGTTCATGCTCGGCAACACCACGTTGCCGACGGAGGGCGTCGTCTCCTCCGGGCCGCGGCCGCCGACGGTGGCGTTTTTCAACGACTACACGCGCACGGAAGAGGAAGTGGCGTTCTTCGGCGAGGTGGCCGTCGATGTGGGCGATCGCTGGCGCGTCGCCGTAAGCGGCCGCCGCTACGACGTCACCTCGGCCCTGCGCGGCGCGTCCAACTTCTCCTTCGGCTGCCGCTACGGCATCAGCGCCAACGCCCAGCGCACGGCCGACGGCGCCTGCAACGGCACGGACTTCAGCAACGACGTCACGTTGCGCATGCGGCTGTTAGGCCAATACGCCGCCACCGGCGACGACGACTTGATCCTCAACGCCAGAAGCCCCAACGGCGAGGACGGCACCCCGCGCGACCTGTTCCGCGGCGGCGGCGACAACGAAGCCACCTTGAACGCCATCAAGAACGGCCGGCTGAGCCTCGCCGGCATGCAGCCGGACGGCACCATCAACGAGAAGGACACCATCTTCAAAGCCACGGTGACCTGGGAACCGGGAGACGCCACGCTCCTGTTCGCCACATTCTCGGAGGGCTACCGGCCGGCGACTTTGAACCGCAACGGGGGCCAGTTCGCCAACGTGCAAACCGGCGTGTTCGAGAACTACGCGGTGCCGCCGGTGGCGCTCACCGACCACTTGTTCAACTACGAACTCGGCGTGAAGAGCGACTTTCTTGGCGGCATTTTGCGCGTCAACGCGACGCTCTATCGAACGCGCATCGAGGACTTGCAGGTTTCCCGCTACGACGCGGTGAACGTGGCGTACAACTACTTCATCGAGAACATCGGCGACGCCGGCGCCCGCGGCGTCGACGTGGACTTCCAGTGGCTGCCAACGGATCGGTTGACCGTGGTCGGCGCCGTGAGCTGGCTGCGCACGGAGTTGGAGCGCATCAACCCGCAGCTGGAGAACGTCTCGGTGCCGGCGGGCGCGGAATTGCCGCTCTCGCCGCGCTTCGCCGGCAATCTGCGCCTGCGCTACGAGTTCGCGCTGCCGCGCTTTGACGGCGCGTACTGGAGCGCCAGCGTCGTGCATCGCGGGGAGAGTTTTTCCGGCATGGTCGGCAAGGCCGAATACATGGAAGACACGCTGTTCCAGCACACCGGCGTCCACTCCGGCTTGACGATCCACCACGAAGGCGGCACCTTCGGCACCATAACGATTCCCGACGGCGCCGGCCGGCGGCTGCCGTCCAACTCGCGCTTCGTCAATCCGGCGGCGACCACGATCAACATGGCCGTTGGCGTTGCCCGCGACGAGTGGCGCGCGGAACTCTATCTGCACAACGCCAACAACGAGCCGGCGAAGGTGGTGCAGGTTGGCGGGCGCTACATGCCGGTGGTGACGGAGCAGCGTCCGCGCACGTTGGGTTTGCGGATTTCCTATCGGCGCTGACGCCCGCGCACTCTCGATCTAGAGGCGCGTGTTCGCGTGCCACGCCCGCATGTGCCGCTCCGCGAGCGCCGCGCGGACGGCTTTGGCGCGGGGGTGCGGGGGATGTGTCAGAGCGCCGTCCGCGCCGAGCGAGCAGAATTGCGGCGGCGGCGCCACGCCGAACGATGGCGGCAACGATGGCATGGAAGGGGCGCTCTTGCGGCTCTCGGACAAGCCGTCGAGGCGCAGCGTCGCGCGGCCGCCGGTGGCTTCGTGGTAGTTGAACGTCGGCTCGTCGTCCTCGCCGGAGCGCATCAGCTGCTCCACATGGTTGCTTAGCCGCGACGCTTGCGCGAACGACACCGGATGGTCCTCGTCGACGAGCAGGATCACGGCGCCGCGAAACGACCTCGGCGCGTCGGCGGCGTTTGGCAGGCGCGGGCCCGCGGCGTCGATGAAATCGGCAATGGTCAACAGCGTTGCGTCGTCGGACGCGAACACGCGGTTGCCTTGGTCGTCGTAGACCGGTTGACCGTCTTCCGTCGCCCAGCGACCGTCGGCGGCGTTCCAGATGTCGGGAACGTCCTCGGCGGGAAGAAAGCCGGCTTGGTACAGCTCGATAGGACTGTAAGGCGCGTCGTTGCTGCCGCGGCCTCCCGGTGAAAAGAGCGCCGCGCTGTAGCGGCCGGCGCCGAGTTCAGCTAGCGACGCCAAATCGAATCCGCCCAGCTGGCCGTTGGCGCTGCTGAAGCCCCAGTGCCCGGGCCTGGCGCTCCGCAAAGCGAAGTTGGACCACGAATGCTGCAACTCGTGCAGTGCCGGGCCCTCGGCCAATGCCGCGTTCCAAGGAAAGTGGATGACGCCGCGCAACCGTCCCGCCGAACCGTAGCGGTTGTTGAAATAGATGCCGCTGCCGATTCCCCGCACGTCGTTCATGGTGGGTTCGTAGACGCCGGAGTAGATTGTGAAGGCGTGATCTTCGATGTCGTCCAAGTTCGAGAGGAGGAGGAGATAGTCGAAGTCGTCCTCGAACCAACGGTAGAAGTGTCGCGCGTAGACATACGTCTCCAAAATGTCTTCGCCGGTGAAGGGGTTGCCGTCAACGGTGTCCACTTGCACGTCTTCGCCGATGTGCATCACCAGCATGTTGTCGTTGAAGGCTTGCGTCAGGCGCGAGCCGGGAAACTCGTCGTCGTCCGGGAACGGTTCGCTTTGCACGACCTCCACGCCCGCCGCCACAAGCGCGGGAATGTGAACGTCGACGGATTCTTGGCGCAGGGGGTTTTCGCTCACGTCGATGCGAACGCCCTCGCCGAGGTTGGGGATGCGCGTGAGCGGCGCGAGGTCGGCGATGTTGTTGAGGCGCAGGTTCAAGTTCACAAGCTGGTCCAAGGTGGCGAGCGGCGCGAGGTCCGCGACGCGGTTCCCTTCCAATCGCAGCTCCCGCAACGCGGCCGCGTTCGCCAACGCATCGATCGCGGTGATGTCGTTGAAGTCCAAGTGCAGGGTCTCGAGGTGGACCAGCGCCGACAGCGGCGAGATGTCGGAGATGGAGTTGTCGGTGAGATAGAGCTCCGTCAATTGCGTCAGGCCGGCCAAGGGCGAGATGTCCTCGATTTGGTTGTGGTTGAGAGAGAGCGTGCGCAAATCGCCGAGGCCGGCGAAGCCCGAGAGGTCCGAGATGGCGTTGTAGTCCGCGTCGAGCTGTTCGAGGCGCGTCAACGTTTCGATCCCGGAAACATCCGTCAAGCGCGCCCTCCAGACGACGAGGATGCGCAGGTTCGCCAACGAGGAGAGCGGCGACAGGCTGGAGACGGGGGTTAGCCACAGGTGTAGCTCGACGAGCTTGCCGAGGCCGGCCAGCGGCGTCACGTCCGCGAGCGGATTGGCGCCGAGGTTCAGCCGCTCGAGATCCGCAAGATTCGCCAGCGCGGACACGTTGACCACGTTGTTGAGGGCCAAGCCGAGCGTTCGCAGGCGGGTCGACTCGGCCAGCGGCTCGAGGTCCGCGACATTGTTCTGATCCAGTTCCAACTCTTCCAGCCGCCGCATGTCCGCCAGCGGCCCGAGTTCGCTGATGGCGTTGTCGGTCAGCACGAGCGTGGCGAGATTGGTCGCCCACTCCAACCCGTCGAGCGTGGCGACGTCGGCGTCCGCGACGCGCAGTTCCAGCAGCAGCCGCAACTGCGCGGTGGTGAGGGGGTCGGCCGCGCGCGCGTCCAGCGCGTCCGCCACGGCAGCGCGGAGATTGGCGTCTGGGATCTCGACAGCGCGCGGGGACTGCGAGGAGAGGTTGGTCAGATGTCCCGTGGCGCGGCTGGCGAGCAAGCTCATCACCAAGAGCGGTTGGTCCGCTGCGACGACGAGCCGCCATTTGCCGCGCCCGTCGCCCAATGCGCCGCGCCCGCCAGTGCCGGCCTCGAGCGCTTGCGCGGTGATGGTTCGCGCCGCCCCGGCGGCAAGGGACACCGCAAACTCCGTGCCGGGCGACAAGCCGTCGTCGTCGACGCCGCGGATCGTCGCCTCCGCCGGGGCCGCGCCGAGGTTGACGATCCGCAGCAAGCTCGCTTGGCGGGTGTTGCTGCCCGGGTTGAAAGTGGCCACCGCGTATTCGCCGTCTTTGCGCTGCACGACGTCATGCATACCGGTGAGGAAGCCGTCCGCCGTGCGCACATAGGCGAGCGCTTCGATGTCGACGTCCGTTCGCAGGTCGAGCCGCCAGTCGCCGGCGCCGTCGCCAACGCCGCCGACAAGGCCCTTGTCCGCGTTGCCGCGCTCCAAGTCCCGCGAGTTGAAGTGGATGGTCTCGCCCGCGCCGATGGCGAAAGTGATCGGGCCGCGCGGTGTTCCCACGTCGTCCACCGCCCGCAGCGTCACCACGCCGTCCGTTTCGCTGCGGTTGACGATGCGCGCGAAACCCTGCCCCGAAGGGGAATCCGCCGCGAGAAAGAGGGGCACCACGCGCGCCGCCCTGCGGCTGCGCGGCCCCGGCCGCGACGAGAGGTTGGTGAGGCCGCCGGTCTGCGTGCTGGCGAGCAGGCTCATCAACACGAGGGGTTGGTCGGCCTGCACCGTCAGGCGCCACTTGCCGTGCCCGTCGCCGAGGCGTCCTTGTAGGCCGTCGCCGCCGGACTCCAGCTCCGCCGCGGTCAGCTCGCGCGCGGTGCCGGCGGCCAAGGAGAGGGCGACTTCGCCGCCCGGCGACTCGCCTTGGTCGTCCACGCCGCGAATCGTGACGTTGGCCGCCTCGTCGCCGATGTTGACGAGGCGCAGCCGACTCGCTTGGCGGGTGTTGCTGGCGGGGTTGAAGGTGGGCACGAGATGGCCGCCCGGGCCGGCCGGCACGGTGTCGTGCATGCTGGTCAGGAAGCCGTCGGTTGTGCGCATGTACGCGAGTACGGCGATGTCCAGTTCGGAAGCGAGGCGCAAGCGCCAATTCCCCTCGCCGTCGCCCACGCCCTCGGCAATTCCCTTGGCCGCGTTGCCGCGCTCCAAGTCGTCCGAGTTGAAGTGGATGGTTTGCCGCGCGTCCAGGGAAAGCGTGATTGCGCCGCGCACCGTCCCCGAATCGTCGATGGCGTCCACCGTGATCTCGCCGGCGGCGTCCGAGCGGTTGACCACGCGCACGAATCCTTGGTGTTGCGCGTCGTCCGCGGCCGCCAGCAACGGCACCGAGTGCGAGTGGGCTTCGGATGCTTGACCGTGGGCCGGCGCGTTGGCGTAGGAGAAGGCCACCACCAACGCGGCCGCCGGCAACAGCGCCGGCGCGGCGCGTCGGCGCGCCACGCCCGCATGGGGCGAGCCCTCGCCGGCTTCGGCGCGCAACAGTTTCCGCACGGGTGGCTAGCCGTGGTGGCCGAACCGTCCCCAGTCCGTGAGAGGCACGAAGCGGCCCTCGCGCACCATCGTGTAGTAGACGCGCAGCAGACCCTGGCGCCGGTCCGGGGAGAAGGAGGCCGTCTCGCCAACGCCCAGATCGAGATCCCGCAAGGTGAACACCGCCCGCTCGAGCCCTTCGCGGTTGAACTTGCCCTCCAGCCGGCGCAGGGTCTCCACCATCAGTTTGGCGTTCAAGAAACCTTCCAGCGCCGCGAAGCTGTAGGTGAAAGGCTGGTATCCATCCGTCTGCAGGTGGGTCGGCGGCTGCGGGTCGTGGCGCTCCACCAGCTGCCGGTATTCGCGCACCGCGGCAATGCTCTCGTCCTCGTAGCTCGGCACCACTTGGGAATGCACCAGCAGATCCGTGTAGCGCTCCACGTCGTCGCGCCGCTCGGCAATCAGCTGCAGCAAGTTCTCGCTGCCGACGAACGACAGGTTGGCGATGGGAACGTTGAGGCCGCCATCGACGGCGTCGCGCAGGAACGCGGCGCAAGCGGCGTAGGCGCCGACGCAAATCACGGCGTCCGGCTCGGCGGCCTTCAACGTCTCCACCTGTGGGGACATCGACAACATGAACGGGTCTCCGCGCCGATAGCTCGCCTCTCCGGCCACTTGCTCGCCACGTCGACGCAGGGCTTCGCGCACGCCCGCGGAGCCGCTGCGTCCGTAGTCGTCGTCCTGATAGAAGACCACGATGCGCTCGCGGCCAACTTCCAAGAGGTGGTCCACCAAGCCGGTGGCTTCCGCCCGGTAGGACGGGCGCAGGTTGAAGGCGAACTCGCCGCATGGCGGATCGCGCTGCGGCTGGGCGCCGCTGAACGGGAAGAACAGGTACAAGTGCTCGTCCTGATGCGCCTGCAGCAGCGGCAGGACGCGCGCCACGGTGGGCGTGCCAACGTAGCCGAACAGGGCGAACACCTGTTCGTCCGCCATCAGCGCGGTGGTGTTCGCCACGCAGCGATCCGGCTGATAGCCGTCGTCGCAGGTGCGCAGGACGATGCGCCGCCCGTCGACGCCGCCGTCCGCGTTCACCTGGTCGAAACAGGCCCTCGCGCCACGATACAGCTCGTTGCCGAGACCGCGCGACGGCCCCGAGAACGCCGCCGACATGCCGAGCACGATCTCTTTTTCGGACACCATAGGAAACCCTCCCGCGCTAGCACCCAACGATGCGCAGAGCATAGCAAGGTTGCCGTGCCGCACGCCAAGACGCTCCCGCTTTCCCGCGCTCCGCAAGTGGGTGCGCCCTGGTGGTGGAGTCGGCGGGGCTGTTGTCGGTGCCGGACCGCCCAGTCACGGTCGGGCTCGGCGCCGCCGCTTCGCGGGTCCTCGAACCGCGTACACTTATGTACGATATTGATTTTGCTAAAAAATAGTTTGCCAATCGGTGCGGTTAGGGCTACAGTCACCGCATGACGGAAATACGCCCCACCTACAGTGTCGGCAGGTGCGCCAACGGCGGCCCGTCGGCGTCTGCGGACGCTCGGGACTTCCCCGGTTGCCACGGCGTGCCCATGACCGAGGAGGAAGTCGCCCGGCCGGACGACGGGCGGCACATCGAATACTGGGACGCGCGCCGCGGCGTGGCGTGGATGGTTCGGGATGTCTCCGCCGCCCACGAGCGCCCGATCCACCGGCTGGCGGCGCTGTTGGAGCGCATCGCCCAAGCGCGCGGCGCGCCCATCGAGTGCTACGGCACGATGACCTTTTGCGAGCGGGGGCCGCAGGGCGATCGCGTTCGCTCCATGGAGGCGGACCAAACGGTGTACTTGAACGCGCCCCGAGCGCAGGCGTTGCGATCGCCAGTCGTGGTGCTCGGCGACGTCGCGCCCCCCCGATGTCGTGTTGGAAGTGGACCACACAACGGATGTTCGACGCCGGAAGCTCTCCGAATACGAGAAGTGGCGCTTCCCGGAGATTTGGGTGGAGGTGCCGGCGGCCTGCCGGCAAGGCGAGCCGGACCGCCGGCGGCGGCGACCGCCCGGGTTGACCATCCATGCGCTGGACGGAAAGACCAAGCGCTTCAGGGAGGCGCCGGCAAGCAAAGCGCTGCCGGGCTGGACCGCCGAGGAAATCCACCGCGCCATGAACGAGCCGTTGCTGTCGCGGCCCACGGCGGCCGCGTTGCATCGGGTGGGCCGCGCCTTGGGGCGGAAAGAGGGCACCGCGCCGGCGGACGATCCGCTGCTCGACGGCCTGCTGCGGGAGACCCGCGCCGAGGCTGGCGCCAAGGCGACAGCGACCGCCGTGCGCCAAATACTCGCCCAGCGCGGCATCGCCTGTTCGCCCGATTTCCCAGCGGACCGTCAGCGGTTGCAAGCGTGCGGTCAAGAACACGCCATCGCCGCTGCCCTGGCTTGCGAAAGCGAGGCGGACTTCGTCGCCCGCCTTGAGGGCCTTTAGGCGCTCAACTCCGCCCGTCGATGCGGCCTTGCAAGCGGCGCATTCCGTGCAGCCAGCGCTCCAAGTCGGCGGCTTTGCGGTCCATCCACGTCTGCGCCACCGCGTCGGTGAGAATCAGGAAGCGCTCCTCGAACACGGCGTCGGCAACCATCCGCGCCACTTCCTCCGGTTCCCTGATGGGGCCGGCCGCGTTGGTGGCGAAGCCGGACGCCGCATCGCCCAGCATGGGCGTGCGCACGCCGAGCGGAGCGAGCAGCGAGACGCGCACGCCGCGGTCGTGGTAGGTGATGGCAAGCCACTCCGCGAGCCCCACCACCGCGTGCTTTGTCACCGCGTAGGGCAGGTTGCCGGGGCTGGTGAGGATGCCGGCCATGGACGCCGTGTGCAGCAAATAGCCGCATTCGCGCTCCAGCATGGACGGAAGCACGGCGCGCACGGCGTACACGTGCGCCATCACATGTACGCGCCATTGCGTTTCCCATGTCTCCAAATCCGTGGTCAAGGGGTCCGCGCCGGAGGCGATTCCGGCGTTTGAGAAGAAGAGATCCACCGGGCCGCCGGTGCGCTCGGCGTCGGCCACCAGGCGGCGCACGTCCGCCTCCACGCCGACGTCGCAGACGCTGGCCGTGGCGCCGATCGCCGCGGCGACAGCGCGCGCTCCGTCGCCGTTCGTGTCCGCCACCACCACACGCGCGCCCCGCCGCGCGAACTCGGCGGCGGTGGCCGCGCCGATGCCGCTCGCGCCGCCGGTGACGATGGCGTGCTTGTCCGCCAGATCCATGGTTCCTACCGCCAATCCACGGCGTCGAGGCGCCAAGGGCCGCGCAGGGTCGGGGCTTGGTTGTTGGCATGCACCAAGCGCAGGAAGTCCCGCCGTTCCATGAACACCGCGCCGAGGCTCTCGAGGTGGTCGTTGGTGATTTGGCAGTCGATCAACGCGAACCCCCAGCGAACGAGTTGCCGCGTCAAGTGGGCGAGGGCTACTTTGGAAGCGTCGGGCTGGCGGCTGAACATCGATTCGCCGAAGAACATGCGCCCAAGGGAGACGCCGTACAACCCGCCCACGAGTTCGTCGTCGCGCCACGTCTCCACGGAGTGGGCGAAGCCGAGCTCGAACAGCGCCCGGTAGCCGCGCGCCATGCGCGGCGTGATCCAAGTGCCCGGATGCTTGGCGCGCGGCGCGGCGCATCCCGCCACCACCTCCGCGAAGGCGCGATCGGCGGTGACGCGAAAGCGCCCGGACTTGAGCCGCTTGCGCAAGCTCTTGGAGATGCGCAGCCGGTCGGGCGCGAGCACCGCGCGCGGATCCGGCGACCACCAAAGCACCGGATCGCGGTCGTTCTCGAACCACGGGAAGATGCCGTGGCGGTACGCATCGAGCAGGCGTTCCGGGGTGAGCTCGCCGCCGCGGGCCAACGGGCCGTCAACGGGCGCGCGCGCCGGATCGGGAAATGCCGTGGGCGGGAGCTTCATCGCTGGGAAGGCAAGGCGTCCAGGTACTTCTCCGCGTCCAACGCCGCCATGCAGCCGAAGCCGGCCGAGGTCACCGCTTGGCGGTAGACGTGATCCGCCACGTCGCCAGCCGCGAACACGCCGGGAACGCTGGTGGCCGTCGCATTGCCCTCCGTGCCGCTCTCGATGGCGATGTAGCCCCCGCGCATGTCGAGCTGGCCGTTGAAGACGCCGGTGTTCGGCACGTGGCCGATGGCGATGAACACGCCGCGCACGTCCAAGCAACGTCGCTGGCCGTTCTTCACGCCTTGAACGATGGCGCCGGTCACGCCGCCGTCGTCGCCAACCACCTCGGCGAGGGTGTGATCCCAAACGAACTCCACGGCGCCTTGGCGTTCGCGCTCGAACAAGCGGTCTTGCAGCATCTTCTCGGCGCGCAGTTGATCGCGCCGATGCACCAGATGCACGCGGCTGGCCAGGTTGGAGAGGTACAGCGCCTCCTCCACGGCGGTGTTGCCGCCGCCGATCACGGCCACCGGCTGGCCGCGGAAAAAGAAGCCGTCGCATGTGGCGCAGGCGCTTACGCCGCGCCCCTTGTACGCCTCCTCGGAGGGCAGCCCGAGATACTTCGCGGAAGCGCCGGTGGCGATGATCAACGCATCGCACGCGTATTCGGCGTTGTCGCCGAACAGCTTGCGGGGACGGGCGCCCAAATCCACATGGTGGATATGGTCGCGTACGAGCTCCACGCCCAGCTTCTCCACATGCCGCTGCATGCGCGCCATGAGGTCAGGGCCTTGCAACCCGTCGGCATCGCCCGGCCAGTTGTCCACATCCGTCGTGGTGGTGAGCTGTCCACCCACTTCCACGCCGGTGATGAGCGCGGGTTGGAGGTTCGCCCGGGCGGCGTACAGCGCCGCGGTGTAGCCGGCCGGGCCCGAGCCAAGCACGACGAGCCGGTGCCGCTTGGCGATTTCGCGTCGGTCGGCTGCGGGCGCTGTTGGCATGGGCGCGATCATACCGGTAGTTTGCGCCGCCGCCGGTTTGCTGGACTCGTCGCAGGCGGCACCGCCGCGCGGCAGGCGCGTGTTGCGGGCGAACGGACGCCTACCGTGGCAGTCGGCGTTGCCAACTCTGCTCCAAGCTCTCGCGCCGGGCGTCGTCGTCCAGGATGCGGGCGCAGGACTCCCAATCCACATGGCGCACTTCGCGGTAGCGGAGCGCGAAAGGGTGCCGCCGCGGCACGGCGTCGATGGTGCGCTGCGCCTCGGCCCGCTCGCCGAGCGCCACATGCACCCAGACGTCTTCCAACGTGTCGGGAAGCTGGCCGAACAGGGCCGAGATGTGCTCGCAGCGTTCCGAAAGCAGCGCGTGGACGCGGTCTTCCACGGAATCCGCATAGCGCATGTTGCACACGTCCACTTCCGCGCGGACTTGGCCGATGCGCTGGATGCGACCTTTGCGCTGTTCGAGGCGGGAAGGGTTCCACGGCAGATCCAAGTTGATGAGTGTGCCGAGGCGTTGCAGGTTCAAGCCTTCGGAGGCGGCGTCGGTGCCGATGAGCAGGCGCAGCTTGTGCCGATGGATGGCATCTTTCAGCGCGTCCCGGCTGCGCCGCTCGAACACGCCGCCGCGCAGCACGCCGGATCGGTTCGCGCCAGCGTAGATGCCGACGGGTTCGTCCGGCAGTTCGGCGGAGAGCTGGTTGGCCAACCACCAAACCGAGTCGTAGAACTGACTGAACACGATGCAGCCTTCGGCAAGCCAGCTGTCGTGCGTCAGCAAACGCAGCACCGCGGCGCGCTTCGGGTCCTGCTCCGCGTGGGCTTCCAGCGTCTCGGTGAGACGCTTGAGCAGGGCGCGTTCTTCCGCCGTCAGGGTGCCGAACGTCGCGGGAGCGTCTTCGTCGTGCTCGTCGTTCTCCGCATCCTCCCAACCGCTCAGCATCCTGGCGACGGTGAGGCGTCCGGCGACCATCGTGCTGCCGATGCGCCGCAGCAGCATAGTGCGAAAGAACCCTGCGTTCAGGCGTTCGGCGAGCAGTTGGCAGAATGCTTCGGCCTGCTGATAGGCGTCGCGCAGGAACGGCGGCAGGGCGATGGCGTCTTCGTCGCCGTCTCCATGCAGGCGAACGCCTACGCGGGCGAGGTGGGGTTCGCCGGTCTCCGGATCCAGCGTGTTCTCCAGATACTCCCGCGTGCGCAGCACGATGGCGCGGATGTAGGGGTTGTGGCTCTCCAGAAAGCGCGGAAAGACGTCGCTCACGCGGTCTCTGTCCGCTGGCCGCAGCGACTCCACGGCATTGCCCGGCGCGTAGGATTGAGCGTCCTCGAGCTCGAGCGACCGCCGCAGAATCTCGAAATCGCGCCCTTCCTCGGCGGGCGGAAAGGGATTGCGCAGCCAGTCCCAGCGTTCGTGGAAGTCCGTCGGCGCTTCGGCCTTGCCGAGCAGCACCGGCAACGATCTGGCTGGGTCGCGCCACGGACTGCCCGGCACGCCCAGCACCGCTGGCGAGCCTTCCGCCAAGGCGTCGAGCAAGTCGTATGCCTCCACCGGATGCAGCTGCACCGGCGTTGCGGTGGCGAGCAGCAAGCTCTTGGTGCGCGGCGAGATCGTGCACAGGAAACGCAGCAGATTGTTCGGCTCGGCGGCGGCATAGGGCCGCTGGCTGACCCGGCGACGGCGCGCCCGGTGCGCTTCGTCCAGGATGACGCACTCGAAACGCATGGCTTCGAGATGCGCCACCACATCCGAATTGCTGGTGATGGCGCTGGTGGAGACGATGCCGATGCGCCGTGGGCAGTGGCGGATGGCCTCGGCGCCCACGCCCGGATGTTCGACGCCGCGTTCGTCCAGCCACAGCCGCCCCGTCCAAATCGCCGACGGCAGCCCAAGCAGCGTCTCCATCTCTTCCTGCCACTGGCGCAGGAGCGGCTTCGGCGCCAGCACCAGCACCGGCTTCTCGCCGACCAAGGCCATCAGCTGCACGGCCATCGCCAGTTGCAGCGTCTTGCCGAGGCCCACCTGATCCGCCAGCACGAACCGCGCCCCGAACGGCCCGCGATGGGCGTCGAAGGCCAGCTTCACGAAGTGCTTCTGGTGTTCCCACAGGCCCACCTCCCGCCGATAGACCGGCGCTTCCACCACCACCGACGCCGGTTCCGGCTCGTCGCGCCAGCGTTGGATTTCGCCGATGAGTTCGCGGCGCGAAAGACGATCCAAGTCCTGCACCACGAAGTCCGCGAGCGGCACCGCGAACGGCGATTGCCACAGCGCATCGAACTCCGCCTGCACCCACGCGACGGACTCCGCCGAGTCGTCTTCCCAAACCAGTTCGTAGTTGAGGCGAAAGGCCGTCTTGGACTCGTTGGCACTGCCGAGAAACGCCGTGCGCCGGCCATCAGCCAAGGTGACGACGCCGGCCTTGCCGTGAATGAGGCCGAAGACGTCGTCCGGCAACACGCGGACCTCCAGCTTGCCGGAGCGCAGGAAGTCGTAAAGCCGTTGGAAGCGCGGCCTCGCGTTCTCGCCAAGGGCTTCCGGCCGCGACTCGCACCACTCACGACGCATGGCCGCTTGGGCGAGCTTGGCGACGTCCACGTCCGCACGGGAGAGCTGCGAGTTGCAGACGACGCGGATTCGGCCTTGCACGGTTTCCAGCGCTTCGCCGGCCACTTCGAGGATGGAGGAGGAGAAGTAGCCGGCGATGCGGTCGTAGCCTTTGGCGTTGGCGAGGCGGGTGGTGAAGAACGCCGCGTCGAGGGGTTGGCGGCGGGAGGAGTGGCGCGTTAGCACGAGAGCTCGGCGCCTACGCACCAAGCGGGTGGATCGCCTGAGTCCGGCGTGGATACTCCAATCACGCCGTCAGCTCCGCGAATGTGCCTGCCGGAACGCCAAGAACTGATGCATGACCTTGATGGGCTCCTCGGCCGGCCGTGAATGGCGGCTCTGCCAAACCTCCAACGAGGTCGAGAGTTTTGTTTTTCTTAGGCAATCCGCATCGCTCCAGTGGCGCACCAAATACCAGTTAATGCCCTCCACAGCTTCATCGCTAGAACCGGAAATCAGGTAGCCAACCATGAAGCCGTGAAATCGATGCTTGCCGTACTTCCTTTCCTTGAAGCGGCTCATCCCTTGGCGGACATAGCGGGCACAGAGCGTCGAATCACTCCCTGCTACGCGCTTGCACTCCACTACCACATGCGGTTCATGCTCGCCCTCTTCTTCGCGCAGTCTTTGGAAGCTGATGCAGATGTCCGGCACATTGCCTTCGGGTGTTTCCGTTCCTCGGGCCACCGTTACACCGAGGTGGCCCATCGTCCGTCGCATTCCGCCTATCAGCCATCTGGTGATCTTTCTTTCGTGCAAATCCGCCTTCAACAAGTCGTTTTCCCTAGCTGCTTCCCATCCGTCAACTATGGACTTTAGAACCGCCAGCACCTGACCTCGAGCAAGCGCCACGGACGGACTGGCCTCCCATTCATCGAGCGTCACTCGGGGTCCTCATACTGGTCTCAAGCACCCGTCGTGCATCCATCAGCGCGACCGACTGAAGCCAGTGGCGGCGTGCCGCAGGCTTGACAATCAACACACCACCGCCGCTTGGAACGCACAGCACCTTCTGTTCACTGAGCAAGTCGGGAACGGAAGGCCGTGCGTGTTCGTCGACGCGACTCAGCAACTCAGGCAACGTTCCCTGCCATTGACGATGTTCGACCGACGATGTGGCTTCACCATCAAAGGCAAAACGTACAACACCCAAGGGCGCGGCGGCCAGAGGCCGCAGAACCTCCGCACGCGCTCGGCGACCGCTGGCGACGAGCCAGGGATTGACCGCGCCCATGAACGTGTTGGCATACCTCTCAAGTTCCTCTCGCTCTACCGCCTGTGCCGCGCTTTCCCAGCCATCCTTCCATTGCCAGCTAGCGCGGTAGTGCCCATCCCGTACGACCAGTCGTTCCGACTTGCTAAGGCCATAGAGATCGTCCACGGTTTCATCCAACTCATCCCAATCACCAACCCCCTGCCCGGCCACCGCAAGTTCCTTGGCTATCGCCACCAACCGTGCGCCAGCCGAAGATTGCTGCGCGTCGTCAATCTTCGGCACCGGCATGGCCACCAAGTCTTCGAGCAAAATCCGACGCGCCCACAGTCCAAACGTGGAACCGCTCATGAGAAAATACCACGATGCCAATGCCGAGCTCAGAATCGCCGCCAGCAGGTGGCCGACATCATCTTGGCCGCTTGGAAGCGCCGCGCCATAGTAGGAGTTGGTGAACACACCGTCCCGATCAGAGACCGCGGCGAGCACTCGTGGCCGTCCTTCCATCGGATCCATGAACTCCCGGACGACCAGCAACGGTGCCTTGTATATCTCACGCTTCCTCGGGCGTTCCGCGAGTGGATGCGTAAAGGGTTCGACATCCGGGCGCAGGTGAAACGGCACGATGTCCTCGCTCTGCCAATACGGCAGGCCCTGCAAATCGACCGCCTTAGCACTGCCTGACGTCCCTAGTTTTAGACCCTCTCGGAAGCTCGATCCAATACCACCGAGGTGCGACTCGAGCATCTGGTGGTCCGTGCGGAGCCGATCCAGCAAGAGGAGGTCGTTGTAGGTTCCGAGAAAGGCCGCCTTGAAGAGGTCCGCATTGCGCTTCCAACTCGCCATGTTGAGTTTGGAGACATCGCCACCTGTGATGTCGAACTGGTGCCCCGCGCGACCGGCCGGCGACCAACTTGCTTGCACCAAAGTCATTTGTCGCGCCGACTGTTGCGAACGACACCGTGACGTAAACATGACGACGGGAAAGTTGGCGCGTCTAAACAACCACGAAGAGCAACTTGACAGGTTGACTATCGTTACGGGAGAGACCGATTCCACGAGGTCTTGCGCGGCGTCTCGACCTGCCCCCCGGCTAAAGAAAGGAGTGGCGCGCAGAATTAGGCCGAATCGCGTCTCCTGGTGTGAAAAGTCCCTAGCGCGCTGGGCGAAGACGAGACTGCGATCCGCCGGTGGCTGAGGGGAGTCAGCTCGCACAGCTTGGCCCCGGTCGCGCCCCTCTGTGAAAGGGGGATTGCCGACGATCAGGTCAAATCGTCTGGGCCCCTTCGCAGTTTTCAATGCAACCCTTCCAATAGGCGTGCTGTCGATGTTGTGCGCGTCTCCTACCAAAAGTGTCTTGCGAACCAGTGGCCCGAATTTGATGCCACGCGCTTGGTGCGGCGTCGGATCGAGCTCCAACGCAGCCAAGTAGAGACTGAAAGCGGCGACTTGAATGGCGGCCGAGCTGATGTCCACGCCATAGATCTGCTTGTAGAGCACCTCTCGGATCACCCTCCGGGTCGGCTTTCCCGAACCAACCCTTGCCTCCACAAGTCGCCGCAACGCCTCAACGAGAAATACCCCGGAGCCACAAGTGATGTCCAGTACGGTCTCCTTGCCAGTGATCCCTTTCATCACCTGATCAAGGATGAGCGAGACCGCCGCGAGAGGCGTGTAGTACACGCCATCCGCCCTTGGGTTTGTTTCGCCACCGTCAGCCGAGTGGACGAACTGCTCGTAGATCGCACTGATGAGCTCGACGGGGATCAAGTCGAAGCGATATGGAAAGAGCGATCCTTGGCCAGTTGCTTCGCCCTTCAGGAAGGCGGCAACGTGCTTCAGGTGCGCGGTGGCAGGCATGACTCCCGTAGAAGGGAACATGTCGCCGTTGAACCTGTCCGACAACCAGCGGAACAAGCGCTCGGCGGCGCTTCGGTCTTCCAAGACACCAGGCAAGCCGTCTGTACCATAGTCGCGGCGCAGTCGTTGTTTGGTGATGATGCCGCGATCCACCAAATACTGCGCGAATATAGTGCGCCCGATGAGACCTTGAGCACGCTCGGTGGAGAGGCCGTCTCCTCGCAGTTCGCTCTCCAACAGCGCCATGTCGTGCAACAGCCTGGCGTCCACGGCGTGTTTGCGATTCACCCGGCCTTCTTCCTGCCAGAAGCGGCCAGTCTCCATCGACAAGCGACCGGCGCGAGCATTCAGCTCTGGCAACCCAAGACGGGGAGGAACCATCAACGCTTCGCGAGTTGGCACGTCGTTGGTGAATGTGTCGAGTTGCCTCGCGTTCACTGGACCCTCAGGCGTGGCGAAGCCGTTGTAGAGCGTCGTCTGGTGTGGCTCGACTATCCAAAGCAGCGGCACGGACCCTTTGTTCCACACTTCCCGCTGCCAAGTGCCAACAACCTCGGGGGCTGGGTTCTGCTTGAACTTGAAATAGGCGGTTAGGTTGGCGTGGTCCCAGCGCACGTCCGGGTCTAAGGTGCCGCGCCTTGGCTCGGTGCCGTTGCAGATGGTCACTGTCGAGGCCGCAGGGCCATTCGGCCCAAAGTAGGCAGTCTCGCGTAGCACCTGGCACAAGCGGGGGTCAAGTTCAGACATGGTCGTTCTCCACAGCCCCGGCCACCAGCCTTGCCGCGGCAGCGTCCTCGCGCCAGTGGTTGGTGTCCATGTTGGCGAGGTAGCGTAGCACGGCGGCGGCGGACTCGCGGGCGGGGCCGTGGTAGTAGGCGGGGAGTTCGGTGCGCAGCCATGTGAGGCTCTCGGCGGTGTCGCCGGTTTCGCGGGCGCGCCAGGTGGCGTAGAGGGCGTGGCGGACCAGGGTGCCGTCCTGGTCGGCGCCGGCGAACTCGGTGGCGGTTTTGAGGCGGGTTTGGTTGGCCTTGCCGGTGTGCAGCAGGTGGCCGTAGTCCTTGACGCCGAAGCCGCGGGCGAACTCTTGGTAGACGCCGGCGCGGAAGTCGCCGTGGCGCTCCACGTCCAAGCCCTTGAGGTAGAGCTTCTCGGTGGGGCCGAGCGCACGCCAGATGTGTCCGGGCAGGTCGTTCGGGACGAGGTAGTTGCTGGCGGTGCGCACGGCGTCGGCGATGATCTTCTCGATGGGCCCCTGTTCGCCGCGCTTGCGCTGGCGGGAGAGCTCGTGGGCGACGTCCAAGTCGCCGATGGCGCGGTAGTTGGTGAGCACGCGCAAGGCGGCGGCGTAGGCGGCCAGCTGGTAGTCCGCATCCGAGAAGTTGGGATCGTCGCGGTCGTCGAGGGCGAGCATGGACTCAAGCTGGCGCTCCACTTCGGCTTCCACTTCGGGCACGAGCTCGTCGAGGAAGGCCGTGTCCTCGGAGGTCTGCTTGCGCAGCACCATCAGCACGGTGCCTTGGACGTAGTTGCCTTTCTTGAGGGCGGAATCCGTCTCCGTGGCGATGGTCCACGCGGCGGTGACGCGCAGGCCGGCCGCCCAAAGGATCAGCGTGAGATCGGCCCAGACCGTGGCGTCTTGGTGGGTGAACATCACCACCTGCAGGCCGTTGTCCGGTGCTTGCTCTGCGAGACCGCGGTAGCAATCTACCATGCTGCGCCGAAAGCTCGCTCCTGTGCCCTGAACTGCCAGAGCACGCTTGCTGTCTGTGTACCACTCGCGGAACAGTATCGGCAGCTTCACCTCATACCATGCAAGGAAGAACTCGGACAGCTCGTGGTAGTTGATGGCGTCTGCGTAGGGCGGGTCTGTAACCCAGATCTCCGCTGGAGATTGAGTGCCACGCGCATCGCACGCTCGGACGGAGTGTCTCGATCTGCACTTGCTGGTGGCCTTGCTCAAAACAGTCCATGCGGAGACCAACGCCGGTAGTGCGCGGCCAGCATAGTTCTCTAGGGTGTTCAGCGCTTGGTTGCTAACACCTGCTCGCTCTTTTCGTTGGCGCTGTGGGGGTGCCACCGCGACAGCTTGCTGTTCCAATCCGCTGTCCGCCCCAGCCCACGAGCTCCGTACTACTCGGTATGCCCTATTGTTGCAGGTTTTTGCCGAACTATGTGGCGAGGGCGGCAAGGTATTCGGACATGACGGTTTCCGCCTTGTCGTCGCTCATGATGGAAAGGACGGGTTTTCCGGCGCGGTTGAGGAATCGGCCGGCGCGAAGCAGGAAGTCGTTGCGCATCGTTCGCAATTGGGCGAAGGCCCAGAGCGGGGAGCGTTTGGCGGTGGTGCTCCGGAGAGGCGCTCGGGTGGCCATTTGGAGTTCGCGGCCGAGGTTGTGGGCGAGCACGGCGGCGAGGGAGAAGAGCCGGTTGGCGGCTTCCTTGCGGCTGGGCGCGTAGCCGAGTCCGCATTGGGACTTGAGTTCGGCGAACGTCGCCTCCTGGGTGCCGCGGCCTTCGTGGAACAGCGCGACGGCGCGGGCGCGGACGCGCTTGTTGGTGACGACGGCCTTGAACTCGAAGCCGTGCTCGCGGGGCTCGAACAGGTCGAGTTGGAGAGGCTCCTTGCGGCGCGCCGGAACGCGGCGGCGGACGACGACCACGCGGCGGCGGCCATCCCAGCTGGCGGGCTTCCAGCGCGGCTCGAAGAACGCCAGGCCGGGGCCGGCGCGGCGCCAGAGGCGGCGGCCCTCGACCGCCGCCTTGAGGTCGGCGAAGCGGGCGAACGGCACGGACACCGAGTAGTCGACGCCGCGCCGCTCCAGCTCGTCCAGCAGCCCGCCGTCGAAGAACGCCGAGTCCATGCGCGTCTCCAGGCGGGCGCGCGGCAGCGCGGCGCGCAGCCGCTCCATGCTTTCGCCAATGAAATCAACAGCTCCCGTGGAGTCCGCCACGTTGCCCGGCCGATGCAGCAGGTCGAGCGTTTGGCCAGTCTGCGCCACGGTGGCGAACAGCGGCCAGTAGCTGCGCTCGCCCTTCCTGCCCGGGTTGTAGCCCACCGCCGAACCTTCCGCCAGCCGCCGCGTCGCCAGCACCGTGCCGTCGAAGTCCACCGTGACCCGCCGCGGCCCCAGCGCGCGCAGCCGCTCCAGCGCCATGTCCCGCGACAGCGCCCGCACCCGGTCGGCGCCGCGCGCGTCCACGTCCGACAGCGCCCGCGACACCGTCGACACGTCCGGCAGCCGCCGCAGACCGACCGCGCGCCGCACCGCCTCGTCGTTCCGGTAGCGCGCCATGTCGCGCAGCTCGCGGCAGCCGAGCAGCAGATGCACCACCAGCAGCAGCGTCACCACGTGCGGCGCGTAGGCGCGCCGTCCCGACTCGTGCCGAAAGCAGCCGCGCAGCCGCTCCTTCAGTTGGAGGCGCGAGAACAGGCGCTGGAACACCACCAGGCCGGCGTGCGACGTGAGGCTCTGGGGCTCGAACCGGATTTCCAGCGCGCTTGCGGTTTTGCCGCTGACTTCTTTCCTGATACGATTCACTTCGGCGGTCTCCTTCGATGTTTGTTCCACACAGCGACATCGTACCAAAGGAGACCGCTTTTTTCGTTCCCGAAAACAACAGGGCAATCGCTTCCGGGTCCCGCGGATGCCCGAAAGTCGGCCACCCGGACAACCTCACTGCCAGTGACCTTGACCGGCAACCACACCGCCCTCAAAGCCTACTAAGCAAATCACCGCATTTCTCCAACCTCGGGTGACCTCAAACTGCAACAATAGGGTATGCCTACGTCGGGAGGTTCACTTCAATTGGGTCAACATCCGGATGCCGTTCGCCTTCCACCGGCCGTAGTTCATCTGCAAGGTACTTCTCTACGCCATCCCGCTTCTGAGAGGGAACTTTGGCCCAAGTGACGTACAACGTGCCCAAGTTCTTGTAGAACTGCACGTCGTGGTTGGTCCGGTGGGATTCAAGGCGCTCTTTGACGGTGCCCTGACCAACGTAGACGTACACGTCGTCGTCCAATTCGTCGTCGACATACCAGATGACATAGACACCGTCGCCCGAAACCGTAGACAGGTCTAGGCAATTCAGACGACACCAGATACCCCCACTGCACTTTGCCCAAGACAGTCTCAACATCGTTCCTCCTTAAGAACCATCCAACTCGCTAGCTGACTACCAGACTACGCTACCACACGAACGGCAGCAACGCATGCCGAAGCTCGATGTCGTCGCCGTTTCGTTGGTGCGTGGTGACGAAGCGTGTCATGGCGTCAAGGGGTGGTTCGTCTGTTGGGCCATCCTGGAGGCGCAGTGCCGTTCGGTTCTGCCCTATCGTGGCCCTGATGCGGGCGTAGGCGAAGGACAGGTCGCCGTCCATGACGTAGCCGATCATGCAGGCGACGGGCAGGCCCTTGGCGTACTTGCCGGTGACGAAGCGCATCATGCCGTCTTCGACGTAGCTTCCGGCTTGCGACCGCCGCGCCCCTTGGTACTGCACGTTGAGCTTCTTGCACTCGTAGGCGAGGTAGCGGCTGCGATCGTTGTGCATGATCATGGCGATGTCGATGAAGCGGTCTTCCGCCAGCGAGCCGTCGCGAGTCCTTTCCATCGGTACGAACTGATAGTCGCAGTAGAACAGCGCTCTTGCCCATGTATCGGCATCTAGCCGGTTTACGAGGGTCTTCGTGATGGCGTCTTCGAGAGCGTTAGCGGGCAGCCTCGCCACTACCTGCCACCAAACCTTCATGACGAAGCGCAAGAAGAGATCGTCTCGGCGGCGGTACTCGGCCTTCCACCCAAGCAGTCACCTTCCATCATCGGTCGTCTCCTTCTTGGGCCACAGGTCGATAAGGATGTCCTCGGCATCTGCCCGTGCCGCCGAGCGCGTCCAGAACCGCATCCTGTTCGGCTTCACCAAGTAGAGGTCATCTCCGGTGTAGACCCGTAGACTGCCTAGCTGATGGAGGTTGCCCGGCAGCGCGCAGTCCATCGCTCGAGACACCCTCGCCAACGCCTCGCCTAGCGCAAGGCGCTGCTCCGAATACTCCGCCCAATCCTCAGCCGCGCACAAATGCAGCTTGGCCACGCCGAGGTCGTCGTCGCGGGCGATGAGCGAGACGCTGACCCGCCGGCCCGGTTCCATCCAAGCCTCCAAGACGGAGATTAGAACGGGGGCGTAAGCGCTGAGATCGCTCGGCGTGGTTCGCTGCCAGATGGGAGGCGAGGACGACGGGTTGGGCTGTACCGACGGCGCAATGTAGGCGAACGTGTCCTCCACCAAGAGGATTTCCAAGTCGGAAAGGGCAAAGTAGTCGTAAACGAGGGCGTCGATGCGGTCGAGAAGCTCGGGCAGAAGGTTTGGCGGGCGAATGGCTGCGCCGAGATGTTCTTCTGCTTCGTCCATCAATGCGGCGAGCTGATCCGCCGCGGTCTCGGCTCGTTGCCGTTCCTCCATGTCCGCCGGCTTGGGGAATGGCAAGTCAAGAAGCTGATCCTGATGCACGATTGGGCGCTCGCTGCCGAGCGAAGCAGACGAGTGGAACGCGAACCAGTACATCAGCTTGCTGTTCAGCATCGCGGCCAGCGCCTTGGCCAGCCGCTTGTCGGACTCCGGGACGACGATTGCTTGGATGGCGTGCTGGAAGGTGAAGGGTGCTTCGGCGTAGGCGGCACGCAATCGGTTGGCCCCGGCACCTTGCGTGACCAGCACACGAGGCCCGGCGAAGCCACGCTCGAACCCGCGGCGGTGAACGACCTCCGGGCGGGGCGCAGCCAACGCTCGCAAGTCCGGCGACAGCACTCGAAAGGCCGCGGACGGCAGGAACGGCGCGTCGGCAACGGCCTTGCTCGCCGTGGTTTGGTAGTCGTCACTCGAAACTGGCCGGGTCGCCGGCTTGAACCCTTGGCCAATGGTCCAAGGATGGGCCACGCTGGCGCTTTGCCGTGCGTGCCTGAACTGCGCCACGGTGTCGCGCAGCGACGCGAACCGCTTGAGATAGCGGAACAGCTTGTCTTCCGGCCCCTTCATCCACAAGCGCTTGTTGAACAGCAGCGGATCTTTGTCGAGCTGGATCGTGTCCATCCGATCCTTGTCCAAATCGCTGATGGTCAAGCGCTGGGTTGCACCGAAGCCGGCGTCGGCCTTCGGCACCCAGTATTCGAACCAGTGTTGCGCGTCGTCTCGGTTCGGGCCGCCGATGAACAGCGCCGTGGGCTGCACGGCTTTGGCGAATAGCTGGCGGCGCAGGTCGGCGTAGTTGACGATGCGGCTGACGCGGAGCTTCTTCAGCAGCGTGGCTCTCGCCGCCATCGCGCCCTTCGAGTGGGTGTGCAGGAAGGGCATGGCGGGGAGCAGCAAGGCGAGCTTGCCGTCTTGCTTGAGGTGACGGAGCGCTTTCCACGCGAATCCCCAAGCTGCCTGCTTGTCCGGCGCGGGCAGGCCACGTTCGCCGCACCACTCGGCCGCCGTCTGGTCGCCGCTTCGCCACGGCGGATTGCCGATCACCACGTCGACCTTGGCGCTTTCGTCCTCGTCGAAGAAGTCCGCTTGGCGCAGCTGCACTCCCCAGAGTTCCGGCAGCAGTTTGCCGGCGGCCATCAGCTTGCGGATGTCCGGTGGATTGACCTCTTCCAAGAGGGCGATGTAGAGCGAGAAGATCGCCACGCGCACGGCGTTGGCGTCGATGTCTAAGCCGGTGAGCTGGTTGATGAACGCTTCCAGTCTGCGCCACTGAATCTTCTGCGTGGCCTTGCTGTGCCGCCATTGCTCGCAGAGCCGCTTGAAGACGCAGACGAGGAAGATGCCGGAGCCGCATGCTGGGTCGAGGAAGGTGCCGTTCGTTTTGACGCGGTTGGGGAGGAACCTCGGCTCGTCCCAAAGCTGCGAGACCACGCTGGTGGCAAGGTGCCTGGGGGTATGGAACTGGCCCTTGGGTGCTCGATCCGCGGTGCCGAGGAACTGATCGTAGACGGCGCTGATCAGCTCGACCGGGATGAACTTGAAGTTGTACGCCCAGAACAGGCGCCTTTGGTCCGCGTGCTGCCCCATCTCCACCATGCCGCTGCGGAAATCCGCCAAAATCGGCAGGTGCTCGCGCCTTAGCCTCGGGCCGGATTCGCCGAACGAGCAAGGCTTCACAAACAGGTCGCCGTTGAAGTCGCGGGTGAGATTGCGGAACAGGGCATAGAAGGCGGCCACTCGGCTCGCCTGCAGAATGTCCGCGAAGGTGGACAACTCGCCGCCCGTGGCTTCTCGGATGTAGCTGCCGTCGATGACGCCCCGGTCTTCCAAGTACGCGATGAACATGGCCTGCATCAACAGAGCCTGCGAGGCATCGGGCTGTAGTCCCACGGATCGCAGCCGCTGATCGGAGTGCTTGAGGTTGTCGAGCAATACCCTGTCCACGCGCTGCTTGGCGTTGAACGAGGCGTCGTGTTCCTGCCAATACCGGCCGGATTCCATGCTGCGGATCAGGCTGCGCACCTGCGCCTCGTCCTCGACCTTCCCCAGCACCTCAATGAGGCAGTCGTCGTCCAAGCGGTCGCTTCGGCGGTCTTTCGGTCGCGCTGCCAGCGAGTAGATGCGGATGGCGTCTCCGCAGACCACCGCCAGAACGCTCGCTAAGCCTTGGTTCCAGAGTGCCGAGTGCAGCCCCGCGATGTACGAGGCATCGGCGTCCTCCGTCGCGAAGAACACCGCCGTGGGCACGTCCTCGATGCAGAACACCGAATCCGCGCCGAGGTCGCGCAACGCCGTTCGGATGGGGCCAGCGTGGGGCACGTCCCCGACCTCGCCGGCGTCCGCGTAGACCTCAGGCGCGCGGCGAGCGGTCAGCCCTAGCGCATCCTTCCAGTCCTCTGCGATGGGTCGCTCAGCGAGTTGCATGGCTTGACACCGTGACTTGGTTATATATACAGTAACAGATCGAGGTCATTTGTACAGTGTCAAGCGCCGTTCTTGTGCGAACGGGTGCCATGGTCCGCCCGCCCGTCCCCCGCCACCAGCCGGAACACCTCACCACCCCGTTCCGCCCGCTCCAGCACCGGGTTCTCCGTCAGCGCGAAGCGCACGGCTTTGCGCCAGCCGGTGTTCCGGCCGTGCAGGGCGTGGCCGGTGGCGGCGTTGGTCATGGTGAACAGCCACCAGCGTTCTTCCGGGGCGAGGCCCAGCCAGTTCTTGATGGCGGTGGGGATGAGGGCCGGGTCGGCGTCTTCGATGGCCCAGGCGAGCAGCGCGAGTTCCTTGCCGAGCAGGCGCATCACCGGGTTGTCGCCGCGCTTCCAGCGGCTGGTGGGCAGGCGCTGCTTCTTCAAGCGGCGGTTGAACTCCACGCGCGCGTCGTCGGCGATGGCCGTCCACTTGGGGCGCGGCAGCGCCACGCGGAGCTTGGCGTCCTGCAGGCCGGTGCCCAGCGATGGCGGCGGGTAGCCGCGTTCAGCGTCGAAGGTCAGGTGCTCCGCGATGGTCACGTCCTGGCGGGTGCCGTGGGGGATGGTCACCACGAAGTGATGCTCGGTCTCCTCGGGCAGGAAGCCGAAGCTGCGCGGCTTGGGTTTGGCGCTTGGCTTCATGGTTCCACCTCGTCGCGCCGGTACTGCGCCCGCAGATCGGCAACGTGGTCGAGGAAGTGCTGGCCGCTGTCGTAGTGGATGCGCTTCGCATTGATGAGCACTTCGCCGTCGCCGAGCAGGCTCCGCAGATGTTCCACCGCTTGCTCGACGCGCTCGCCGTCAAGTTGCAAGCCGTCCGAGAGGTTGAGTTCCACCCACGCGCCGCGCTCGCCATCGGCTTGCACGGCCAGACGCAGGCCGCTCGCTGCGCCGGCGTGTTTCTTCAAGCCGGCGATGAAGCCGTAGGCGGTGCGCGTGGTGTTGAACTCGAAACCGCTCGCCGGCTGCCAAACCGCGGGCTGGTCGCGGACGACCGGCTTCTCCACCGGCTTTTTCGCGATCTCCCGCCGGTGCTGCTCGGAGGCGATGCCGTCCTTCTCGGCCACGGCGAGAACCAGCCGGGCATCGGCTGGAACGGCGAACGGGGCATCGTAGGCGCCGCCGGCCACCAGCGGGTCCGAACCATCGGTGGTGTAGCGAATCGGCGCGTCCGGCGCGGCGCGGATTTCCACCATGCGCTGCTCGCCGTCGAGATACTCCCGGGACTTCAAGGTGATGCGGTTCATCCACGTTACCGCCTCGCCGGTCTCGTGTTCGCCGGTGGAGTCCACGGCGAGGAAGGAGACGCGCAGGTCCGCGGTCTCGAAGTCCCGCCGTTGCAGCTTCATTGAGGCCGGCGTCGCCGCGGCGCCGACTTCGGCGTAGAGGGTGTCGCCATTCACCGGCGAGAGGCGCAGCTTCGCCACGCCGGTGTCGTCGGTTCGGGAGAGTTCGCGCACGGCAACGGCGGTGGCCGGCTTCGGGAACGGGCCCTTGTTCACGTAGCTGCCTTCCTCGCGCCAGGCGTCGGTGTGCAGCATTTGCGCCTTCATCCGCTCCAGCGCGTCCGGGCGGTGCCACTGCCACACCGGCGCGGTGGCGGCGCGGCGCTTGATCTCCTGCCACAGCATGGATTGCTGGGTGAAGAGGCGCGCTTCGATGCGCTGGCGGAAGCCGTCGGTCTCCACGTCCTTGTTGAACTTCATCTTGTCCAAGAGCGCTTGGCGCACCTGTTCTTCGCCGTTGTAGCGGTTCTCGCGGAACTCCATCGCAAGGTCCACCTTCGCCAGCCGGTCGCGGCTTGGGTAGTGCAGGGTGGTGAAGGTCTCGCGGATGGCGCTGTGGAATTGCGTCAGGAAGCGCGGCAGGAGCTGATCCCGCGCCTGCTGCATTTGCACGTCGCCGTCGGCAACCCCTTCCTCATGCATCTCGGCGATGATCTGGTTGATCGCCTTGAGTTCACGGGCGCGTTCGAGCAGCGAGTCGAAGGCGCGCTGGCCGGTGAGGAAGCAGACGCGGTTCTGGTAGGTGAGCTGATCGTAGTAGGCGGCGAGTTCGGGATGCAGGCCTGCCGGGTGCGGCTCGGCCACCACCAGCGTCACATGGTCCGGGTCGATGTGGATTTCGTCGATGGCCGGCAGCGGTTGCAGGCGCTGGTAGCAATCGCGCTCGCTCGGCTCGAAGATCGCCGTCAAGCGCTCCTTCAACTCCTTCGTGGCCTGATCGCGCAGATAGGCGCCGGCGGTGGTGGTGACGCGGGCGACCAGGTTCTGCACGTTGCGCAGATGCAGGCGGCCGTCGTTGGTGGAGTGCAGGTACCAAGCGGCGGTGGCGAGGCGGGCGACGATGTCGTTCTGCAAGTGGGCGATGTCGCGTCCGGGCGCGCACAGGTTGGCGACGATCTCCGGCACCGTCAGCCCCTTCACGGCGTTCGGCACGTTGGCGAGCGAAGCGATCAAGAGCAGGCGCATCACGTCTTGGGCGTCTTCGCCGCCACCGAGGTTGGCGTCCACCGTCTCCGCCACCGCCTTGCCGTTCGAGGCGATGTCGTGGGCGATGGCGTTCTCCAGGGTGGGGTTGATCTGGTTGATTTCGGTGAGCGTCTCGCGGTTCGCCAAATCCAGATCGTGGGCGGCGATCAGGTGTGGGTCGCGCTCGGAACTCCAGATGCGCGAGACGACGATGCGCATGAGGCGAATGAGGCCGCGGGTCTGCTGGAAGCCCTGGTTCTCGCGGAAGCGGGCGTACAAGTCGCGCAGCGCCGGATGGAAGGGGTAGGACTGCGCCACGTCCGCCGCGAACTGCTCCGGCGAGGCGTTTGTGACGTCCATCTGCTTGGCGTCGCGCACGGCCTTGGCGTAGCCTTGGGCCACTTCGGCCACCTCCGCTTCGCTCGGCAGCTTCTCGAACAAGCGCTTGCGCAGGATGTGGTAGAACTCGTCCGTGTTCATGCGCACCGGTTCCAAGTTCATGGCGGCGCGCCCGGTTTCTCCTTCCAAGTCCTGCAACGCCGCGTTGATCTGGGCGCTGCCGGCCTGGTAGTTGGCGGCCAGATCCGCGATGACTACGCAGACGTTGGCCAGTTCCTCGCGCCCCAGCGCTTCGAGCAGGTTGGCCAGCGCCGTGGTGGTGACGGCCGCCAGGTCCGAATTGCCGATGCTTCTAGCCGCGGCGTTCACGAAGTACGGCGGCAGCTCGTCCAGCATGATGACGAGTGGCTCGCCTTGGAGCAGATTCACCCATGCGGTGAGGCCGGGGGCCGCCAACGGCGCGTAGTAATCGGCGAACTGATCACGCTTGCCAAGCTGTTCCGCAATGGCGCCCCAGATGCCGAGCGGCGCGTCGCTCTCGCGCCCGGAGAACGCCACCACGCGCACCGGCCCGATGGCGGCGTTTGGCGTGTAGAAGCGCGCCATCACCTCGGCGCGGTACTCGGGATGCTTGGCAAGGAGCCCGAGCGCCAGCAGGTTGTGCGTCTTGCCGCCGCCCATCGCCTGCGTCAGTTTGAAGACGCCTTGGGCGGACGCGCCCTCCAAGCGCCGGAAGCCCGGTGAGCAAGGTGCGCATGCCTTCGGTGATGTAGTTCTCGACGAAGAACGCGGCGGGGTCGATGCGCTCCGCCACCAAGTCGCCGAGGTGGAGAACGGTGTCGCGGCGGCTGGGGTCGAAGGTGCCGGGGCGAGGTACGCATGCTTGCTTGACGGTTTGCACGGTGGGCGTCCGGGTCCTTGCGCGGGAAGCGTGCCGCGACAGCGGCATTGTAGCGGATGGCCGCGACCGGTCAGCGCCTACGCAATAACGAATGCGTCAAGTCTTTGCGGCAGTCGTTGGCCATCGCAATGGTCGTTTTCATGGTGGGCACGATCTACGGCGGTGCCGCCGTATGGCTTGCGCTGGCTTAGGCGTCTCGCTCCTATAAATGCTACGATAGAGGTCTTCGGCAAGGAGGCTCGATGGTCATGGAAGACGCCGTCACGCAGTCGATACGTGGGAAGTTTCTGGTTCTGGAACGGGTTCTGGACGAGCGGGCGAAGCGGCTGTGGGCGGCGGCGGAGGCGCGGTCGCTGGGCCGGGGCGGCGTCACGGGGGTGGCGGAGGCGACGGGGATGTCGCGGAGCCGGATCCACGCGGGGCTGCGGGAGATCGATTCGGCGGGACCGGGGGGCGTTTCGTCGTCGGGGCGGCAGCGGGCGCCGGGCGCGGGCCGGAAGCGCGTCGAGGAGAAGGACGCGGGGCTGGTGGAGGCGCTGCGGCGGCTGGTCGACCCGGCGACGCGCGGGGATCCGACGGGGCCGCTGCTGTGGACGACGCTGAGCGCGGCGCGGCTGTCGGAGGCGCTGGGGAAGGAGGGCCACCCGGCGAGCGAGCGGACGGTGAACCGCCTGCTGCACGACCTGGGCTACAGCCTGCAGTCGAACCGCAAGACGGTGGAGGGCCGGCAGCACCCGGACCGCGACGCGCAGTTCCGGCACGTCAACCGCAAGGCGAAGACGTTCCAGGGCCGCGGCGAGCCGGTGGTGTCGGTGGACACGAAGAAGAAGGAGCTGGTGGGCAATTTCCGCAACGGCGGCAGGGAATGGCATCCGAAGGGGGAGCCGGAGAAGGTGCTGGTCCACGACTTCAAGGACAAGGAGCTGGGCAAGGCAATTCCGTACGGAGTCTACGACCTGGCGGCGAACAACGGCTGGGTGAGCGTGGGCGTGGACCACGACACGGCGTCCTTCGCGGCGGAGTCGGTGCGGCGCTGGTGGGAGCGGATGGGACGCCACGCGTACCCGGACGCGAAGCGCCTGCTGGTGACGGCGGACGCGGGCGGCTCGAACGGGCCGCGCAACCGGCTGTGGAAGGTGGAGCTGCAGCGCGTCGCAGACGCGACGGGGCTGGAGGTGTCGGTGTGCCACTTCCCGCCGGGCACCAGCAAGTGGAACAAGATCGAGCACCGGATGTTCTGCTGGATCACGGAGAACTGGCGCGGGCGCCCGCTGGTCAGCCGCGAGGCGGTGGTGGAGCTGATCGCCAACACGACGACGCGCGGTGGGCTGTCGATCCGGGCGGAACTGGACGAGAACGAGTACCCGACCGGCGTGAAGGTGAGCGACGAGGAACTGGCCGGCGTGCGCATCAGGCGCTCCGCGTTTCACGGCGATTGGAACTACATGGTTTCGCCAAATAAGAAAACGCTCAATTGAAGTGTTTATTTATGCGAAACACCTTAATTGTCAACGCGCCCTAGTAGTGTCCCTGTCATAGTTTGGCTGAACGTGAAGACCGGCGCATCCAGGTCACCGCGCTGAAGTCCGGCTCGTTCCCGAACGGCGCCCTCGCATGGCGGGCCGTACCGCGGTCGCGCACCAGCGGAGACGCTCCAGAAGCGGTGGGCGCGCTGCGGCCCGGTAGTCCCGCGCACTCCGGCGCGTCCGCTCCGGCAAGGTTAGAGGGACGAAGTGCGATTCCGGCACATGGGTTCTGCCGCACACGCCGGCGGCTTGGATCGCGAGGGTCAATTCAGTGACGTGGCAAGTGAAATCGTGCGGCGGGTAGGGGCGTCGTCCGTTGCGGACCGCGTCGGCCAGTTCAACTACGCCGAGCATTTTGTCCTGCCATCCTTGCTCGTCTTCCTCCAGCTTGTCGCGCCATGTGCGGATGTTCCACCACTTTGGGAGGGGGGGGGCGGTTCCAATCAGATCGAGCCGCCGTCCATTGACGCCGAAAAGCCGCTGAAGAAGGGTATTGCCGCGCACCGACGCCATCTGGAACCCTTTCATCGGCAATGTAGTGAAGCCCACCAGGCGTACCGGGCAGCGATAGTGGCGGTAGGTGTCCGCGGCGAGCATTCCCTTGTCTCCGATGACCCGGAAGCGGTGATCCCAGGGGGGGCCGATGGAGCAGGTGAGCCGGCCGACGATGCCGGAATGGAAGTCGAGGCAGGCCACCGAGAAGTCCGGCGTGTCGGACGGATCGAGCGGCGGATCCATCTTGTCCGGTACCGTGCGTTTGGAAAAGGCGGTGACCGACTTCACCGGGCCGAACATCGCGCACATGAGGGAGAGGTAATACCCGGCGTGCTCCCAAGTGCAGCCCATCTCGAGCTCGTGGGCCCAGGGAAACGGGGCGCCGGTCTTCGAACGCGCAGTCTCGGTCCGCTGCAGGCGGAGGGGATTGTCGTCGAGCTCCGCATAGACGATGCGGACATCGCCGACGGCGCCGTCCTCGACCGCTTTCCACATGGTCTGTGCCGAATCGCCGAGAACGTTCGACGGTGCGCAGCAAAGATACAGACCGTTGGCCTCGGCGAGGGCGAACAGCTCGCGCGCCTGCTCCAGGTCGGTGGTGAGAGGCTTTTCGGAATAGACGTGCTTGCCGGCCTCCAGCGCCGACTTCGTCACTCGGTAGTGGGAAGGCGGGGGAGTGAGGTTCACGACGGTGGCGACGCCCGCATCCGCCAGCAGCGCCGCGTTGTTCTCGTAGCGGCGCAGACCGTAATGCCGGCAAACGACGTCGAGCCGCGCCGGGTCAATATCCGAAACCCCCGCGATTTCCAAGCCCCTGCCTTCGGCCCAGGACGCCATGTAGAGGTCGAAGGCGTACCCGCAGCCGATAATGCCGATCTTCATGCGGGAATCGCGTTCCGGTTTCAGGCCCAGGCGGCGCGGGCTTTGTCCAGCGCTTCCATCACGACTAGGCTCTCCTCCAAGGGAAAGATGCCGCTCTCCGTGCGGCCGTCGCGCACCGAGCGCATCAGCTCGTCCGCCTCGTAGTGATAGCCGTTGCCCGCGAACCGTTTGGTGATTGTCATCCCGCGCGGCTTGCGGATCGCGTTGATCGGTCCGCGGACCCGTCGTATCAACCCTTGCGTGAACCGGCTCTCCCAAGCAAGTGCTTGCGGATTTCGTCCGGCCCCCGGCACCCCGCTGGGCCGCACCGGCGCACAGCGCAGCCGGAAGGGTCTGTAGATCGGAGCCTCCACGTCAATCGCGCCGGTCGTTCCCATGATTCGGAAGTCGTTCGCCGCGTTCGTCCGGAGACTGGTCTGGATCGTCGAAACGCCGGTCCGGTGGCGGCTGGCAACGACCGTATCCTCATCCACGCCGGTGTCGCCGAATTGGGCGACAGCGTGGGCCTCTTTCACCGGCCCCATGACGAGGCAGGCCAAGGAGAGCGGGTAGACGCCACGATACATCAGCGCTCCGCCTCCTGATTCGGCCTCGAATATCCCTGTCCGGCTGCCCAAGCGGACAGCGGCGGAGAAGCTGCCCGTGAAAGCGCGGATTTCGCCGATGGCGCCACTGTCCACCATCCGCTTTAAGTGGCGGGTCAGCGGCAGGAATCGGGTCCACATCGCCTCCATGCAGAATACCCCCGCCGACCGAGCCGCGCCGGCGATCCGTTTCGCCGACGCGACATCCATGGCAAACGGCTTTTCCACCAGCACTGGCTTGCCCGCTGAGATCGCCGCCAGGGCATGCGCTTCGTGCGCCGAGGGAGGCGTGGCGACGTAGACGGCGTCGACGTCGGGCGCGGCGCAGGCGGCTTCATAGCTCTCGCTGACGTGGGGAACGCCGCAGTTCTTGGCGAAGAGCTCGGCATTCGCCCTGGCCCGGGAGGCGACCGTCACCGCGCGTGCGTCGAACGCCGAATTGCGCAGCCCCGACACGAAGTCGGAAGAGACTGCGCCGGTCCCGAGTATCGCCCACCCGAACGCGGTCACCGCGGGTCCGCGAATCCGCACCGCAGACTTCCGACCGCTCGCAAGATCATCGGCTTATTGGCATTGCCCGGCTCCCGTCCGTCCACAACAGCGTCTCGCGTGGGCCGCACCGCCAAGATGCCGCTGGTCGGCGCGATGGCGCTGTCGCCTGCTGGGACAGCTTCTGAAGTGCCGGCAAAGTGGTTGCCCAGCAAGCGCGAGTACCCTACCACAAAGGGTTGCGAGACAGGGACAGACTCTGTCAGCTGCGGGCGCTGTTGGCATGGGCGCGATCATACCCGGCAAGCGTACAATGGGCTTCATGCTCGAAATCGACGGTGTCACGAAACGCTACGATGGCACGCTGGCCGTGGACGATGCGTCTTTCGCCGCCCGCCCCGGTCGCATCCTCGGCTTGCTGGGGCCGAACGGCGCCGGCAAGACGTCCATTCTGCGCATGGTCAACAACATCACCAAGCCGGATGGCGGCGAGGTGCGGCTGTTCGGCGACGTGGTGGGACGGGCGGCGCAATCGGCCATCGGCTACATGCCCGAGGAGCGCGGGCTGTACAAGAACGTGAAGATCGGCGAGCAGCTGGTCTATCTGGCCCGGCTCAAGGGCCTTGCCAAGGCGGACGCGAGGCGGGCGGCCGGCGAGTGGTTGCGCGTCTTGGAAGCCGAGGATTGGCGCGACAAGCGTCCCACCGAACTGTCGCGCGGGATGCAACAGAAAGTGCAGTTCGCGCTGGCGTTGGTGCATGCGCCGCGGCTTCTTGTGCTCGACGAGCCGTTCAGCGGCTTGGATCCGATCAACTCGGCGCTCATGGAGAGGGCGATCAACGAACGCAAGGCCGACGGGGCGATCATCGTCTTCGCCTCGCACCGCATGGAGCAGGTGGAGCAGCTTTGCGACGACATCTGCCTCATCGCGTCCGGCCGCATTCTCATCGCCGGCGACATCATGGACGTGAAGCGGCGGTTCGGGCGCAACACGGTGCATCTCGGTTTCGAGGGCGACGGCGCGTTCGTGGAACGGCTCGCCGCCGCTGGACAGGTCGAGGTGCGCGCTCGCAAAGAGGGGCGCGCCGAACTGCGGCTTCTGGGCGACTACTCGGCATCGGCGCTGTTGGACGCGGCGCGGGACGGCGCGGAGTCCCTGCACCTGTTCCGCGCCAGCTATCCGTCGCTGCGCGAGATTTTCCTTGAGGCGGTGGGCGCGGCAACCGCGCGGCGGCGGCAAAACTGATGTCGCCGAGCGCCGACCAGTCCCCGCAGTCGGGCAACCACGGCCAGCTGCGCGTGATCTTCGCTAGCGAATACGTCCGGCGGGTGTACACCAAGGCGTTTCTGCTCACCACGCTGCTCGTGCCGGCGGTCGTCATCGCTGTTGTCGCGGTGGTCGGCACCTTGGTGTCGCAATCCGTGCAGTCCGAATCCGCGCGCGCCAAACGCCAAGGCGTCGCCGTGCTCGACGAGACCGGGCGCCTGTTCTCCATGCTGCGCGAAGCTGCCGCCGAGGAAGACGACGGCTATTGGCTCACACCGGTTCCGGGTCCGCTCGCAACAGCCAAGAACCATGTTCGGGCGGGCGGCCACCACGGCTTGCTGGTGTTGCCCGAGGGGTTGGCGGACGACGGCAGCCCGGCGCCGATCGAGTTCTTCGCGAAAAAGAAGCAATCCGTGCTGCAGGAGGAGGCGTTGCGCAAGTTCGTGTTCGGCGTGGTGCGCGAGGCGCGCCTTGCCCGCCACGAGTTGTCGCCCGAAGCCTACGCCGCCTTGCGCGAGCCCTTGATCTTCAATGTCTTGGCGCTGGTGACGGAAGGCGAGGGACAGTCCGGTTCCGTGCGGACGTCGGGCGCCGCCGCGACCGCCATCGCAATGGTCGTCTTCATGGTGGGCACGATCTACGGCGGCGCGATGATGCAGGCCGTGATGGAGGAGAAGAGCAGCTGCATGGCGGAGATCGTCGTCTCCTCGGCCGGAGCGTTCGAGTTGCTGCTCGGCAAGATCTTGGCGGTCTCCGCGATGGCCGCCACGCAACTGGGGTTGTGGCTCGTCCTGCTGTTGGCGGGCGGTGTGGCGTTGGCCTTGGCTTTGGGCGGCATCCCAACAGACTTTTCGCCGGCCCAGGCGGCATCGTTGGTGGAAGAGGACGCAGGACGCCAGTTCTTCCCCAAAGGGCTGCCGGCGGTGCGCTGGGACGTCGTCTGGGTGGTGCTCCTCATGCTGCCCTTGGGCTATCTGATCAACGCCAGCATCTTCGCCGCCTTGGGCGCGATGCACGAGAACCCTTGGGAAGCGCAGATGAGCGTCACCGTGGCCATGCTGCCGATGGTGCTCGCCTTCATCGTCGCGCAGACCATCATCTTCGCGCCCAACAGCGCGTTGGTGCTGGTGTGCGCGTTTCTGCCGTTCACGGCGCCGGCCATCTTGCCGGCGCGGATGCTGCTGGTGGACATGCCGCTCTGGCAGATGGGGTTCAGCGTGGGGCTGTGCGCGGCGTCCACGCTCGGCATGGTTTGGCTGTGCGGCCGCATCTTCCGCGGCTCGCTGCTCGTCTACGGCAAGAAGCTGGGCTGGCGCGACGTGCGCCAGGTGTTCCTCGCGGATTGAAGCGCATGGCGGCGCCGGCGCAGACCGGATTGGCGCTCGACGGCGGCGCAAGTCCAAGCGACCAGACAGAAGACACCGGGCGCGCGGAGTCGCGGCCGTTGGCGGAGCGGATGCGGCCGCGGACGCTGGCCGAGTTCGTGGGCCAGGAACACTTGCTCGGCGCGGGTCGCCCGTTGCAGACGTTGGCCGAACGCGGGGTGTTGCACTCCATGATCCTTTGGGGGCCGCCGGGCACCGGCAAGACCACGTTGGCGCGGCTGCTGTGCGCTGCCGCCGGCGCCCGCTGGCAAAGCCACTCGGCGGTGCTCGCCGGGGTGCGGGACGTGCGCGCCGCCATCGCGCAGGCCGAGATCAACCCGCAGCGCGCCACCGTGTTGTTCATCGACGAGGTGCATCGCTTCAACAAGGCGCAACAGGACGCGTTTTTGCCGCATGTGGAGAAGGGCACGGTCGTCTTCATCGGCGCGACCACCGAGAACCCTTCTTTCGAGGTGAACGCCGCGCTGCTCTCCCGCTCGCGGGTGCATGTGCTCAAGGCGTTGACGGAGGGCCAAATCGCCGAGGTTCTGCGCCGCGCCGCCGAGCGCGACTTGGGCGTGGCCGTGGCGGACGATGCGCTGCGGCTGTTGACGCGGCTGGCGGACGGCGACGCGCGCCGAGCGCTGAACACCTTGGAGATCGCCGCCGAGCTCGCTGACGGCGGCGTGGAAGCGGCCCATGTGCGCGAGGCCAGCGGGCAGGCGTATCGACGGTTCGACAAAGGCGGCGACGCCTTCTACGACCAGATCTCGGCGTTGCACAAGGCGGTGCGCGGCTCCTCCCCGGATGCGGCGCTGTATTGGCTGGCGCGCATGTTGGACGGGGGATGCGATCCGCTCTATGTCGCCCGTCGCGTGGCGCGCATCGCCAGCGAGGACGTTGGCAACGCCGATCCGCGCGGCCTGCAATTGGCGCTGGCGGCGTGGGACGCCTACCACCGGCTCGGTTCGCCGGAGGGCGAACTGGCGCTGGCGCAAGCGGTGCTGTACTTGGCCAGCGCGCCGAAGAGCAACGCCGTCGAGACGGCGTTCGGGCGCGCAATGGCCTATGTGCGCGAGCACCCGTCGCTGCCGGTGCCGCTGCGGTTGCGCAACGCGCCGACGCCGCTCATGGAGGCGCTCGGCCACGGCGAAGACTACCGCTACGCCCATGCGGAGCAGGGCGCCTATGCGGCCGGGGAGCGGTACTTCCCGGACGAAATGCCGGATGAGGTGTTCTACGAGCCGACCGAGCGCGGCTTCGAGGGACGCATCGCCGAGCGCCTGCGGCGGTTGCGCGAGCGCGATCGGGCGGCGCGGCAGGGCGATGGCCGGGAGCGACCGGGTACGGAGTGATGAAAGCGGTGCTCCTAGTCGCCCTCGGCGGCGCGTGCGGCGCGGTGTTGCGCTACGGCGTGCAGCTGGTTGCGGTGCCCGCCTCCTGGCCTTGGGGCACCTTGCTGGTGAACGCCGGCGGCAGCTTGGCGATCGGCGCGCTGCTCGGCGCGTTCGCCGGCGCGGCTTGGTTCGAGGGCGCTTGGCGGCCGTTTCTGCTCGCCGGCGTGCTCGGCGCGTTCACCACCTTTTCCGCGTTTTCGGCGCAGACGCTGGAGCTGTGGCAGCGCGGGCGCTTGGCGGCGTGCTTGGCCTACGTTGGCGCCAGCGTGTTCGCGTGCCTCGCGGCGGTCTATCTCGGCCACCTGCTTGGCAGGGCGTGCCGGTGATCGAAGCCGGCCGTTTGCGGCGCGATCTCGCCGGCATCGCCGAGCGCTTGGCGGCGCGCGGTTTCGCCTTGGACGTGGCCAGATACCAAGCGCTGGAAGGGCGCCGGCGGGCGCTGCAAACGCAAACGGAACAGCTGCGCCAAGAGCGCAACGCCACCTCCCGCGCCATCGGCGCCGCCAAGGCCGCCGGCGAGGACATCGCGCCGCTGGTCGCCGCGGTGGGGGACTTGGGAAGCCGCCTGTCGGCCTTGGCGCGCGATTTCGATCTGGCGCGGGCGGAGCTGGAGGAGTTCGCCCGCACCATCCCGAACGTGCCGGACGAGAGCGTGCCTCCGGGCGCGGACGAGACCGCCAACGTGGAGCTGCGCCGGTGGCGCGACCCCGCGGACTTCAACTTCACGCCCCGGGACCATGTGGATCTCGCTCCGGAACTCTTGGACATGGAGGCGGCGGCGAAGATCTCCGGCGCCCGGTTCAGCGTGTTGCGCGGCCCGCTGGCGAAACTGCAACGGGCAATCACCCAGTTCATGATCGACACGCACACCGCCGAGCACGGCTACGAGGAAGTCTACGTGCCGTATGTGGTGGATCGGGCGGCGCTGGTGGGCACCGGACAACTGCCCAAGTTCGAGGAGGATCTGTTCGCCATCAAGAGCGAGCGGGATCAATTCCTCATTCCCACCGCCGAGGTGCCGGTGACCAACTTGGTGCGCGAACGCATCTTGGCGGCGGACCAGGTGCCGCTGCGCTTCGTCGCCCACACGCCGTGCTTTCGCAGCGAGGCCGGCAGCTACGGCAAGGACACACGCGGCATGTTCCGCCAACACCAGTTCGAGAAGGTGGAACTGGTGCAGATCGTGGTGCCGGAGGCGTCGTGGCGCGCTTTGGAGGAACTCACGGCGCATGCGGAGGCCATCCTGCGCAAGCTGGAGTTGCCGTATCGCGCGGTCGCGCTGTGCGCCGGCGATCTGGGCTTCGCCGCCGCCAAGACCATCGACTTGGAAGTGTGGCTGCCGGCCGAGGGCCGCTATCGGGAAATCTCCTCGTGCAGCAACTTCTTGGACTTTCAAGCGCGTCGCATGATGGCCCGTTACCGGCATCCCGACTCCGGGCGGCCCGAATACGTCCACACCCTGAACGGCTCCGGCCTGGCGGTGGGGCGCACCCTCATCGCCATCATGGAGAATTGGCAGGATGGCGACGGCGTGGTGCACATCCCGGACGCGCTGCGCCCGTACATGGGCGGCGCAACGCGCTTGTCGCCAGCCTAAGAACGCGCTTCGACGCAACGCCATGCTTGCCCTGCGCGCGCATCGTTCGGCGCCACGCGGCGGGTGGACGCGCGGCGAGGTGCGGGCGCTGGCGCTGCTCTTCGGCCTTGCTCTGGGGGGCCTTGCGCTGGGGTATGTGGGCCTGTGGTGGAATGATCCCGTCGGCAGCCACATTTGGTCGCCCCTCGGCGCAAGCCCGATGCATGGCGACAGCCAAACGTTTTTCTTGGACCGTCCGTCTTCCCGCTACCGATGGATGGGCTATCCGGTCTTCGTGCAGCTCGTCCAGGGCGTTTTCGGCACGGCCGTTGCCGTCGCGCGGGTGCAACTCCTGTTGCTGGCGATGGCGGTTTGCTTTCTGGGCTGCGCGGTCTGGCGCTCGTTGCGGGCGCCATGGCTCGCCTTGGCGGTGGCGGCGGGCGTTCTCGGTGCGAGCGCGGTGGCGCGTTTTCACGCCTACATCCTGTCGGAAGGTTTGTTTGTTCCGCTGATCTGCGCTTTGGCCGGAGTAGTGGCGCTCTTGGCGCGGCGTCCGAGTGCGCCTCTTGCCGCCGCCGGTGCGCTGCTTTGCGGGCTGGCGGTGGTCGTGCGTCCCTCCGGCGTCGCCATGTTGGGGCTTTGGCCCGTCGTCGCCTGGCTGCTTTGGCCGCGTTTCGCCGGGCGGCGCTGGCGGTTGGCGCTGGCGGTGGCGGGCCCGTTGGTGGTGGTGTTCGCGGCGGAGGCGGTGGTCTGGAAGAGCGTTCACGGCTCGGCGGGCGAACGCCCCAGCATCGTCGACCGCGCGTTGTTCGCCAAGGCGGTGTTGGTGGTCCAGTCCCCGCGACCCGCCGCTATCGGGGATGTGCAGCTCTCGGCGTTTCTTGCCGACGCCAGACGTCGGACGGCACCGTTGCGCGAACTCATCGCCGCCGCGCCGGAGCGGCGCATGGGCGCGATTCTGCTGCGCAACGCGGAGTCCCGAATCGAGGGCGTCCACTACGGCTTGTTGTCCGACGCGATCCGGCAACTCGCCGAGCGGCGGGGCGCTTCCGCCGACCGGTTGCTTGGCGCGATCGGCTGGCGGACGTTGCTGTCCATGCCGCGCGCCTGGGTTGCCAACGCCGGCACGCACTGGCTGTCGCTGTGGACCTACTACTCGATCAACGATGGGGCGTTCGCGCGCCGTTACTTGCGCTATGTGCGGAGCAAGACCGACCTTGGCAACGCTGGGCTGTTCCAAGAAGCCACCATATTCCAGCTGCCGGCCGCGGCCGCCCGCCCGCTCGTGGTTGTGTGGCTGGCCCGCGTGGGGGCGGCAGTGGCGTTGCTTTGCACGGCGGTCGCCCTTGGCGCCGCGTTTTGGCGGCGCTTGCGAGGAAATGCCGGAGTTGTGGACGACGGCCTCGTTGCCGCCGCCGCCTGCGCCTTGCTCGCTCATGGTTGCGTGCTGGTCGTGGCGGTGTTCAACACGGCGGTGCTGCGCTTCATCGTCGTCACTTGGCCCTTGCAGGCGCTGTGCGTGCTGCTGTTGACCCACTGGGCGTGGCGGTGCTGGCGGACTTGGCGTGGAGGAAGCGTTGGTCGTTGACGTTGCGCGTGTCTGCGCCCTGCGCTTATAGGCATCGGTCCGGCCGCGGCAAGCCGGCCAGCTTGGCCACCAGGTTGGCGGAGTGGCCGGGGAAGAGACGCAGCAGCGCAATGCTCGAGCCGAGCGCCGGGGCTTGTTCGCGCATCAGCTTGACCAGCGCGCGCGTGGACGGGGCGACGCCGGTCGCGGCGTGGAACCGGCGCACCGCGTGGATCACCTGCCAGTGATCGGGCCCCAGCGCGACGGCGGCCTGCTCCGCGAGACGCCGCGCCACCGGCTCGGACCAAGCGTCGGCATCGGCGAGATGGCCATCCGCATCGAGCTTCAAGTCCATGTCACGCTGCGTTCGCAAGCCACCACCCACGCCACGAAATCGTCGTAGGAGAGCGATTGCACGTCGGCAGGCAAGGCGGGTGCCGTGGCTTGGTTCTCCGCATCGCGCAGAACGCCAACACAAACGGTTTTGGCGTTGGCCATCGCGCCGCGCGCGCGAACGCCGTCCGCCAACAGGAGCAACCGATCCTCGGCGGCAAGCGCCCGCGCGCAGGATTCGGCGGCGGCCGGATTGGACAGGATATGCAAGGTGGCCACGGTCAATCCGTCATCACGATGTCGTGCTCGGCGATGAGCCGCCGGATGGCGGGCGGATCGGCTTCGCGCACCGGAAGCGCGATGTCTTGGAGGTGCAAACCGAACCGTTCCAAGCTCTGTGCCGCGACGTGCAGCGCGTCCACATCGTAGGTGGGAAGCGCCTTCACGGACGATTGCCGCTGGTCGAGCCCTTTGAGTTGCCACACGCCTTCGTCCAAGAACAGCACGGAGGTTGGCTGCTCGAACACGCCGGACACCAGTATCAGATCCGTGGTCTCGTCGGCCAGCACGCTCGGCGGACGGCGGATGATGTACAGCACGCTCTTCACTGTTCGCCTCTTTGGTGCCAGCCGGCAGTCAGAACGAAACCAAGCGGTCGCTTTCCGCCATGGTCTCCACCAAAACACCCAGCCCGCGAACCAAGAACCCTTCGGCGAGCGTGTGTTTCTCCACCACGCCGCGCCGCTCGGCCGCGGCGACGCACAACACCAATTCCGCGCCGTGGCGACTGCCGAAATCGATCCACGCGGCCCGCAGTCCGTGTTTGTCGTCCGCAAACCGGTTGCCGATGGCGACTGCGTCCTTGTAGAAGAACACGCGGCCGACCTCGTGCCCCGCGGCGACGGCTGCCTGCGCGAACTGCAAGGCGTTCTTCACCGCCGACGTCACCAGTGGCGCACCTTGCACCAGAAGGTCTATTCGCAATCTCGTCCCTTGGCTTCTCACGCACGCCTCGCGCACGCGCACAATAGTACGCTTTCCGGCGCGGGCGGCTTGCCACGCCGGGCGCAGCTGGTCATCGCGCATCCGCGCGAGGTGGGTGCTTTGGCGATGGCGTCCTCGGCCGCGGGTGGGAACCATTTCCGTGATGCCCACATGGGGAAGGGGAAAGAGCTCTGCTTGGCGGATGTGATATTGTCCCTATGAGCTTGATTGGGGCGCCCAGTGAGATGCCAGACCACCCGTTGGCGGCCCTTTCTGCCGCCGAGGGTAGGATGTCGCGCCGAAGCGCGTCGCAGTCTTGATTCGGGGGCTAGCGCCCGCCCGCACCGACTCACGGGTGCGCTGCCAACTAGCCGTGCGCCGGTTGGTAGTGTTTGGGTGTCATTCGACAACCAACCACCCCGCGGTCGGCGTCCGACGATGCACCCGAAGGCGCGTGGCGCTGGCTACCGACTGATGCCGGCCGCGGCCATTGGCACACCGACGGCGTGGCCGTGGTTGACACCGGAATGAACGGGCGAGCGTGAGCGCTTGATGCGGTTCGCCTCGTTGACGATGCCGTTGAAGTAGTCGGCCTGCGCCTCGCATCCGGACGCCTGCAGGTCGCTGGCGCGCTCCGCGAGGGCCTTCAGCACCTCGGGACGGTCAGCCGCGGCGCGGGCCGCCGCCTCTGCGTGGGCCGTCGCTATCCCGCGGGATGTCTCGGCGTCCGGCGTGAAGGTCTCTGGCGATTCGTTTCGCATGCTTGATGTCCCTGTCTTGGGATGTCTTGTTCCCACCGCAGATAAGCACGATCCTACCACGAAGGTTTGTGTAGTAGACCCGGTATCCCGGACCTTTGCCGGACACCTTCATCTCGTACACCCTGTCGCCGATTGCCTTGTTGCGTCCGCTGAGCGGCTGGTTCGTAGGCGACGACCGTTCGGGTGCCAAAATGTCGACAACCATCTGGGTCACGTCCGTGAACGCGCCGGTGGGAAGACGTGCCAACCAGTCGTCGTAACCGCTCATGGTTGTATGGGTCGCATCCTCGCTCATGGTGTGGTCCTGTTAAAGCCCCTTCTAATGTTTGGTTGCGTCGGGCGCCGGTGCTTGGGCACTTTCTACGACGGGGTATGACGACCGGCACTTAACGGAGGGCGCAACCCCGGCGCACCCCCCTTGTCGGAGACAACCACCAGCGCCGACCACAGGGTTACCCCTAGTTGCTTACCTATAGCGGGCACAACAGGGGTAATTTGGAGAGCGCCTGCGGCACAGTGACCGGACGCATCAAGCGCGGCGGCATGCTGGAGCGTCGACGGCGGCGCGAACCCCGTCCTGACGCTGCGCTGCTGGCGGCGGAACCTCCGGCGTCTTTCGGAAGGGCCGCGCCCGCGGCAAAGGCCGGCGGGCGCGGGATTCGGGTAGCCTTTGGTTTTGAGAGAACTGAAAGGAGACCCGAACCATGCAGTTCAAGCCCGCACCAGCGTCATGCTACCGCAAGCCGCGCGTCGACGAGACGAACTGTCCGACGGCGAAGGAGCGCCTGCGCCTGCTCGGCAAGATCGAGGCGCTGGTCAACGAGGACCGCATCCCGCTGTCGGCGGCGCTCAAGGCCGTCGAACTGCGGCGCAGCACCTACTACGACTGGCGCAAGGCTTTGAACGAGCGCGGCGTCCGCGGGCTGGGTTCCCAAGAGCCGTCCGCGGCGCTGTTCCTAGCCGCGTTGGACGAAGCGCGACGAGCGCCGCGTGCTGGCCGTCCGCGACGCCCGCCCGCAGTGCGGCAAGCGGCGCATCCACCACGAACTCAAGCGCCGGAAGAACGGCTGCGCCGTCAGCGTCTCGACGGTGGGGCGCATCCTCTGGAGCCTCTACGCCGGCGACCTCACCGTTGAAGCCGTCAACGCCGAACTCGACGAGTACCTCCGCTTCTACAACGACGAAGACCCCACACCGGCATCGGCATGATGACTCCCAACGGCTACTACGCCACCCTCTCCCCGCTGCCCGAAAAGTCCGAAATGTCCTGAGCCCAGACAGGACGTTGCCAATGACCGCGGTGGGGCAGTACGCTTACCGTCGTTCCATTTCTCTGAGATCGCTTCGTGCCCAACGAGATGCCAGACCACCCGTTGGCGGCCATTTCCGCCGCCGAGGTCGAGCGGGCCGCGGCGCTGCTCAAACCGCACCTCGGGGCGCGCGCGGCGTTCTCTTCCGTTGCGCTGGCGGAACCGCCCAAGGCGTTCGTGCAATCGTTCAAGGCGGGCCAGACGGCACCGCGCCGGCTGCGGTTTGTCGGCTACGACCACCCGCAGCCCGCGGATGGCGGCTTCGACGCCACGGTGGATCTCGGCAGCGGCGAAGTGCGCGTTGAGCGCATCGCCGCTGGGCAGGCGCCCATCGGCTTCGCCGACGTGGTGGAAGCCGTGCGCGTCACCAAAGCGGACGCCGGTTGGCAAGCGGCCATGCGTTTGCGCGGCGTGGAGAGCTTCGAGCATGTGCAGATCGATCCGTGGCCGGCCGGCGGCTACCGGCACCCGAGCATTCCCGCCGGGCACCGCGCCCACCGCGCCATCGCCTTCGTGCGCGAACACAAGACGGACAACGGCTACGCGCGCCCGGTGCAGGGCCTCATCGCCCACGTCGACCTCACCGCCGGGCGCGTGGCGCACTTGGAGGACCACGGCGCGACGCCCTTGCCGCCCGAACACGGGCGCTACGATGCCGCCAGCCAACCGGCGCTGCGCGCGGCGCCCAAGCCGCTGGCGATCACCCAACCGCAGGGGCCGGGCTTCGCGGTGGAAGGCAACGCCATCGCGTGGCAGAACTGGGCCTTCCGCGTCACCGTACATCCGGTGAACGGCTTGGTGCTGCACGGGGTCTCGTATCGGGACAGCGGCGAGGAGCGCCGCATCCTGCATCGCGCGGCGCTTTCGGACATGGTGGTGCCGTACGGGGACACGGACCCGATGCATCGTTGGAAGCACGTGCTGGACGCCGGCGAGGCGAGCATTGGCAACTGCGTGAACTCGCTGCAACTCGGCTGCGACTGTCTCGGCCACATCCACTATCTGGATCACGTCGCCGTGAAGCCGGACGGCGCGGCGCGGGTGGTGGAGCGGGCCATTTGCGTTCACGAGGAGGACTACGGCGTCCTTTGGAAGCATCACGACGCGCACGGCCAGACCACCGAGACGCGCCGCTCGCGCCGCCTGGTGGTGAGCACGTTTCACACCGTGGGCAACTACGAGTACGGGTTCTACTGGTACTTCTACTTGGACGGCACGTTGCAGATGGAGGTGAAGCTCACCGGCATCGTCGGCGTATCGGCGGTGGCGGGCGGCGACGAGCGCCCGGAGTTCGCGCCGCTGGTGGCGCCGAACGTGGCGTCGCCCATACACCAGCACCTGTTCTGTTTCCGGTTGGATTTCGACTTGGACGGCGGCCCGAACAGCGTTTGCGAAGTGGACGTGACGCCGTGCGCCGTTGGCGACGACAACCCGGACGGCACCGCTTTCCGCGCCGTGTCGCGGCCGCTGCGCACAGAACTCGCGGCCAAGCGCGACGTGGACGCGCGCTGCTCGCGGTCTTGGAAAGTGGTGAACCCGCGCCGAACCAACCGCCTGGGCGCGCCGGTGGCCTACCGGCTGCTGCCGGGCGCCACGCCGAAGCTGCTCGCCCGGGCGGATTCGCAAGTGGCGGCGCGCGCCGGCTTCGCCCGCCACAACCTGTGGGTGACGCGCTACCGCGACGGCGAGCTCTCCGCCGCCGGCGACCACCCGAACCTGCACCCCGGCGGCGCCGGCCTGCCGGCGTGGAGCGCCGGCGACGAATCCATTGAAGAGACGGACATCGTGCTGTGGCACACCTTCGGCGTCACCCACCTGCCGCGCCCGGAGGACTGGCCGGTGATGCCGGTGGAATACTGCGGCTTCACCTTGCAACCGGCGGGCTTCTTCGACCGCAACCCAGCGCTGGACCTGCCGCCGGAGTCGGGGTAGGGTGCGAGCGATCGGCGATCAGTCGGCTTGCCGGACGGCAGCGAAATCTCAACAACCTGCTCGCTTGATGGATGATCTTCTATAGATTCGCTGGATGTCTCATGGCCGACGGACTTTCTTGGAGGTCTTGGCGAACACGAGAAAATACGAGTGGTTCTTCCTTGCGTGAACTTGCTTAAGCACCGGACTCATTCCCGGTCGATCGCCCGAAGTGCCGTTTCCGAGATAGCGTTCAACTCCCGTTGTTCCCGTGGTTTCGGGCCAGCGCCCGGTCCAGCGAGCGTTGCATGTGCGCGTGGAAGGACGGGATGCCGAAACTCACCATGTCCTTGTCGAGTTCCAGCACGCCGTGCTCGATGGCCATTTGCACGATGGCGCCGCCGTCTTCTCCGCTTTCCGAAACGGCCAACACCGCTTCCTTCTGCGTCACCGCTGTTTCCCGCCGCCGCCGCATGAGATCGACCACCGGATGGATCACGCTGCGGTTCGGCGCCATCTTGTCGGCGGTCAGGTCGTAGTAGGCGTCGCGATGCGTGTCGCCCTCCGCCAAGGCGAGGTCCAATGCCGCGCCCGCTTCCAAGTGGCCATGTTCGGCTATCGCCGTTGTCGCGCCCGCGAAGTAGCTGTGGATATGCTGAGGGAAACCATCGGTGCGGCCGGCCAAAACCTCCACGCTTGCCGCTGGAACATCATGCCCTTGTTTCGCCAAACCCTCGCCGATGGCCTCCACGGCCTCGCTCTCGCTTAGGCACCCGAGGCGTATGGGTTCGTTGGGGCGCGAAATGGCGTCCGCGCCGCCTGGGTTTGCGAGCACGAAAGGCGTGTGCTGCAAACCCACGCCAAGCAAATAGACAGGACAGCCGTGGTTTCCCTCGTGCAGAACGCGGAGAGACTTCATGCCATCCGGCGTCACGGTCTGCAACTCGTCAATGACAAGCACCATCGCCGGGCAGCGTTTCCACATGCCAATGTCATTGCTTCTTAGCAACATGATCTCGAAGGAAGGCGTGTGGCGCACATGCTCTCTTGTGTGCGACTTGGAGAACGCTCTCGCAATCCCGAATCCGCCGCCCGTCTTGCGCGAATCCACATCGGCGACCTTGCGTGCGGCATCGACCATGCCGAGCCGCCGCGCCATGCCCATGAGCACATCCACAGGGGATTCGAGCACGCCGGTCCCAACCTGGCAGGCCACGACGCCTTTGTGACGCTCGGCCGCCTCGTCTGCGAATTTCCTTGCCAACTGCGTTTTCCCAACGCCGGGAACGCCGGTGATCAGGTCGATTCCACCCGCAGGGTCCTTGGTGCGCAACAAGTCGTCGAAACCTTGATGCAACAAGGTCAGTTCGGCCTTTCGCCCGGCGAAGTGCGGTGGCGGCCTTCTTGCCGACCTCTGGGAAAACAAGGGGTTTCGGGTGGTGCGGCGCATGGCGCGATCCTAGCCTACTTGAGGCGCGAAGACCCTAACGAATGCGCCAAGTTCCACGACAGGCACCCGGCAGGGCGCGCTAGAATTTGAACGCGATGCTGGCTTGGTAGTGGCGGGGGAGTTCGGGCAGGACGATGACGGAGCCGAACAGGTTGGGGAAGTTGGCGCGGAAGTAGCGCTCGTCCGTCAGGTTCTTGCCGGTGGCGGTGAGCGACCAGTTCTTGGCATCGTATTTCAGGCCGGCGTTCGCCACGGTGTAGGCCGGCAGCTTCACCGCCTGCGAAAAGCCGGAGTACACCCCGTCCACGTCGATCAGGCTGCCGAAGAACTGCAAACCGTTGCCCAAGTCGTAGATGCCGCTGACGCTGACGATGTTCTCCGGCACGCCGGCCCGGCGGGCCTTGGGGTTGCCGGTCAAGGTGACGAAGCCGGCGACGGTGCCGCCATAGAAGAGGGCCGGATCCGTTCCGGGCAAATCCGCGGCGCCGAGGAAGCTGAACCGTCCGCCGCCGTCCAAGGTGCTGAGATTGACCACTTCGATGTTGGTGTAGGCGGCGGTCAGCGTCAGGCGGGGGGTGGCCAGCCAGCGCAGCTCGAACTCGAAGCCCTTGGTTTCCGAGGCTTGGTTGGTCACGGTGGATTGGGCGCTGAAGTCCGTGCGCTCCTGTTCGTAGTAGATGGCTTGGAAGAACAGCCGGTCGTTCACCAAGGCGCCCTTGAGGCCCGCCTCGAGCAGTTCGGAACCGGCCACCGCGTTGCCGCTGGCGATGTTGGCGGGGGCGATGTCCGCGCCTTGGTCGGCCACCACCGTGGTTTGCCTTGACGCCGTAACGTACGGCGCAAGGCCCAAGGGCGCGGCGTAGGAGAGGCTGGCCGTCCAAGAGAATGCGCCTTCGCGGTCGCGCGCGTCGAGACCGGCGCCGGACTGGATCTTCTCGGCCGGCTGCCGGCTGTGCATGTCGACAACGTCGTAGCGGGCGCCAAGCAGCAGGCTGAAGCCGCCCGCCCAAGTGAGGTCGGTGAGCAGCGCCAAGCCGTAGATGGTGTAGTCGCCCTTGTGGTATTCCGTGTAGTCCTTGCCGATGCGGGTGGCGAGCCGGCGGCGATCCAGCGCCGTGGACGGTTCGGTCACGTCGCGACGGTCGAAGTGCTCGTTGTTGAAGTCGTTGCCGCGCTCAAAGCCGGTGTGGCGGATGGACGGCGAAAGCAGCGCGTCTAGCTGCAAGGTGCCGAACACATCCGAGAACTGGAGGATCAGCTGGTTCTCCACCACCGCCGAGTCCGCAAACTGCGAGAAGCCGTAGGCAACCTCGTTGAGGTTGTCGTAGAACTCGTAATAGAGCTTGTTGGTCAGACGCCAGCGCCCGTTGATCGCCCAGATGAAGTCCAAGTAGAGGATCGAGTCCTCGTTCTCCAACCGGTCGTCCGGCGCCACCAGAACTTGATCCCGGTCCAAGCGCGTCAAACCGACGGTAGCGGGATCCAAAGCGAAATCCGCGCCAAAGGCCGGCGGCTCGGCAAGGCCGGCCGGGTCGAAGAGGAAGGCGAACAGGCCCGCGCCGTCGTTGGCGGCGTCGTACTCTTGGTGGGAGATGGCGCCGTCGCCGTCCCGGTCCAAGGGCTTGGCCGAGCCGGTGACGTACAGCCCGTCGTCGATCAACGCTTGGCTCAACCGGTTCCAGCCGGCCACTTGGTTGCTTGCGTACTCGTGCCACATCCCGCCAAGGGCCAAGCGCGCCCGCGCCGAGACGTCGGCATTGAACGTCCCTTGCAGGATGCGGTTTTCCGTGCCGGTGTCGCGGTAGTAGCTGCCGGAATCCTCCACTTCGCCGAACAGGTGGTAGCCGAAGCGGCGGTCGCCGAGCCGCCCGGGGCCGCCCACTTCCGCGGTGAGGATGGACTTGCCCCAACTGCCGCCCGTGAAGGAGACCGCGCCGGTCGGCTTGGGCAAGAACTGTTCCGCGTCGGCGCGGGCGGACTTGGGAATGAAGTTCATGTAGCCGCCGATCTTGCTGGGGCCGTAGATCACAGAAGCCGGCCCGCGCACGATGTCCACCCGCTCCGCGGCGCCGATGGGCGTAACGTAGTTGCCGGGGTTGTCCAGCCGCCGGATGCCGTTGAAGTAGTTCTCGCCGGAGGTGCCGCGCAGGTCCAGCGAGCCGGACACGCCGAAGAAGGATTGCGTGAAGCTGCCCGGCGACAGCACCACGAAATCGTCGATGTCCGTTATGCCGTACTGCTTGATGGTCTCGATGGACAGGCTGGTGGCCGAGCGGGGCGTTCGCAGCAACGTCTTGTCCAAGCCGAACACGGCGTCCAGCGGCGCCCGCGCCATGACGCCGATCGTATCCAGCTTCTGGCCGGTGACGGTGATGGTGTCAATGGCGGCGTCTTCGGCCTCGGCGGCGTCGTTCGGTTCGGGAGCGCACCAGACCGGGGCGCTCAACGCCAAGGCCATTGCGCGGCCCAGCCAACGACCGTTCTTGCGGCGCGCGCCGCAGCCGGCGTCCATCGCTCCGCTCAAGGCGCGCCTCCTCCAAGCCCGGCGCGATCTTGCGCGCCCGCTTCAACCTGCGGCCGGCGCAAGGCGTCGGCCACCTCTTTCAGAATGGCGGGATCGTCGATGGTGGGAGGCGTCGCCACCGCCTCGCCGTCGGCCAGCTTGCGGATCGTCCCGCGCAGTGTCTTGCCGGAGCGCGTCTTCGGCAGGCGGGGCACCAGCACCACCCGCTTGAAGTTGGCGAACGCGCCGATCCGCCGGCGCACCAGCGCGACCAGCTCGTCGCACAGCGCGGTGGCGGCGATGTTCACGCCGTCTTTGGCCACCACCAAACCGAGCGGCACTTGGCCTTTGTCCTGGTCCGCCGCGCCAACCACGGCGCACTCGGCCACCGCCGGATGCGCCGCCACCACTTCCTCGAGTTCGCCGGTGGAGAGGCGGTGTCCGGCGATGTTCATCACGTCGTCCACCCGCCCCATGATGTAGACGTACCCTTGGGCATCGCGGTAGCCCCCGTCGCCCGTGAGATAGTAGCCCGGAAACCGCGACCAGTAGGCGTCCTCGTAGCGGGCGTGGTCGCCCCACACGGTGGGCAGCGCGCCGGGCGGCAGCGGCCCTTTCACCACCACGTTGCCTTCCTGATCCGGGCCGAGTTCGCGGCCGTCGTCATCCACGATGCGCAGATCCCAGCCGGGAACAGGATGGCCGGGGCTGCCCGCCTTCGTGGGCCGCGCCGCGGCGTCGGCAACGCCCATCATCGTGGCGCAAATGGCCCAGCCGGTTTCGGTTTGCCACCAGTGGTCGATCACCGGCGTGTGAACCACCCGCCGCAGCCATTCGTAGGTGGGCGGGTCGAGGCGTTCGCCGGCGACGAACAGGTTGCGCAGCGAGGAGATGTCGTGGCGCTGTTTGAGCGCGGCGTCCGGATCCTCCTTGCGCACCACCCGAAACGCCGTGGGCGCGGCGAAAAACGCGTTGACGCGGTGTTCGGCGATGACGCGCCAGATGGCGCCGGCGTCCGGCGTGCGCACCGGCTTGCCTTCGTACAACACCGTGGCGCAGCCCTTGATGAGCGGGCCGTACGCGATGTAGGAGTGTCCCACCACCCAGCCGACGTCCGAAGCCGCCCAGAACACGTCGCCCGCCGCGCAGCCGTACACCGCCCCCATGCTGTAGTGGAGCGCCACCGCGTGGCCGCCGTTGTCGCGCACCACGCCCTTCGGTTTGCCGGTGGTGCCGGAGGTGTAGAGGACGTAAAGCGGGTCCCAAGCGTCCACGGGAACGGGCGCCAGCGGCGCGCCGGCGGCCTCCCAAGCGGCCCACTCCAAATCCCGTTGGGGGATGAGTTCGGCGGCGCATTGCGGGCGTTGCGCCACCACCACGCGCTGCGGCTTCCAAGTGGCCAGGCGGATGGCCTCGTCGAGCAGCGGCTTGTAGGGTATGACGGTTTGGAACTCGATGCCGCAGGAGGCGGACAGCACCACCTTCGGCTTGGCGTCGTTGATGCGCGCCGCCAGCTCCGGCGCCGCGAAGCCGCCGAACACCACCGAGTGGATCGCGCCGATGCGGGCGCAGGCGAGCATGGCGATCACCGCTTCCGGGATCATCGGCATGTAGACCACCACGCGATCGCCCTTGCCCACGCCCAGCGCGTCCAAGGCGCCGGCCGCGCATGCCACCCGGCGCGTGAGTTCGGCGAACGTGAAGCTCTCGCTCGCGCCGGTGGCCGGCGAGTCGTGGATGAGCGCGGTGTCGTCCCCGCGCCCGGCGGCGACGTGCCGATCGAGCGCCAGCCACGCGGTGTTGAGCTTGCCGCCGGGAAACCAGCGGGTGACGCCGTTGTCGTCCGCGCCGCGCATCGCGCGGGGAAACTCGAACCACTCGATGGCCTCCGCGGCTTCGCGCCAGAAGGCGTCCGGCGCGTCCAGCGACTTCCGGTACGCCGCCGCGTAGGCGCGCTTCTCCATTCCTTTCATATCCGCCAAGCCAGCCAAGCCGCTCAAGCCGCGCCGGTCTGCGCGACCACGCCGCCGCGCTCCAAAGCGTCGATGGCGGCCACGTCCAAGCCGATGTCCGCCAAGACGGCGCGGGTGTCTTCTCCCGGCGTGCGCGCCGGGCGCGCGATTTCCGCTTGCGTGCGGCTGAAACGGGGCGCCGGGGCCGGCTGGGTGACGCCATCCACCGTCACGAACGTGGCGCGGTGGCGGTTGTGGGGATGCGCCGGCGCCTCGGCGATGGAGAGCACCGGCGCGAAGCACACGTCGCTGCCTTCCATGATGGCGCGCCACTCGTCGCGGGTCTTGGCCTTGAACACCCGCGCCAGCTCCTCTTGCCGCGCCGGCCACTGCTCGGCGTCCATTTGCGCGCCGAAGCGCTCGGCGTCCAAACCCGCCTTCTCCACCAGCTCGGCGTAGAACTGGGGCTCGATGGCGCCCACGCAGATGTGCTCGCCGTCGGCGGTTTCGTAGGTGTTGTAGAAGTGCGCGCCGCCGTCGAGCATGTTGGCGCCGCGCTCCGTCTTGAAGCCGCGTCCGGCCAAGGAGAAGAACATGGCCATCAAGGCCGCCGCGCCATCCACCATCGCCGCGTCGATCACCTGTCCCTTGCCGGAGCGCGCCGCCTCCAGCATGCCGCAGACGAGGCCGAAGGCGAGCAGCATGCCGCCGCCGCCGAAATCGCCGATGAGATTGAGTGGGGGCACCGGCTTGCCGCCCGGCTCGCCGATGGCGTGCAGCGCGCCGGCGAGGCCGATGTAGTTGATGTCGTGTCCGGCGGCATGCGCCATCGGCCCGTCCTGGCCCCAGCCGGTCATGCGTCCGTAGACGAGCCGCCCGTTGCGCGCCATGCAGGCGTCGGGGCCAACCCCCAAACGCTCCGTCACGCCGGGCCGGAAGCCCTCGAAAAGCGCGTCCGCGGTGTCGACGAGCTTGAGCACCACCTCCACCCCGGCGGGATTCTTCAAGTCCACGGCGATGGAGCGGCGATTGCGCGCCAGCACGTCGCGCCCGCGGCGCGCGCCCGGCGCCGGCATGCGATCCACCCGGATCACTTCGGCGCCCATGTCCGACAGCATCATGCCGCAGAACGGTCCGGGGCCAATTCCGGCCAGCTCGATGACGCGAAGGCCCTTGAGCGGTCCCATAGGCGGTCCTCCTTAGTTTTGAACAAGCATGGTATCGCGCCTGCGCCAGAGGCTGTGCGCCTTAGATGCAAACCACTGCAGCGCGGAGTCAACGCCGTGCCTGATTTAAGCAAGCTCCTTTCTTGTTGGCTTGTTGGCGAGCAGGTCGCCGGCGTGGTCGACGTCCCGCAGCACGCCGGCATCCTGCACCGGCACGTGCAACGTGTCTGTGCGTCTCGCAATGAGATCTCGCGCCCCGGCGTCGCCCCGCAACCGCATCAGCGCCGGGTAGTGCGACGCCGCGAAGCCAACCGGATTGCCGGGCTTGCCCTCGTGCGCCGGCCGGACAATGCGGCCCGGGTGTCGCCGCATGGCGGCGAGCAACGTCCGCAGCGTGTCCGGGCGCAGGCACGGCATGTCCCCCAAGCCGACGAGCAGACCGTCCGCATGGCGCAGAGCGGCAACGCCGGCGGCGAGCGAACGGGATAGTCCAAGCGCGGCGTCTTCGGCTTCTATCGGGCGGCAGTCGGCCGCCGCCACGAGCGCGGCGATGCGCGGCTCGCGTGGTCGGATGACCACGCCCACCTCGTCCAGCGCGTCGCGAAAGATGGACAGCGCGCGCGCGAGCATGGGCTGCCCGTGGATCGGATGCAGGCGTTTGTCGCTGCCGAACCGGCGCGAAGCGCCGGCCGCCAGCACCAGCGCAGCTATTCGCCGAGGCTCAGGCGGCGCGCTGGTCCGCGGCGAGCGCAGCGTGCGCCTCGGCGTCGCGCCGGTGGCGCACGGCGGTGACTTCGGCGACGATGGCCACCGCGATTTCCGGTGGCGTTTTGCTGCCGATGGGCAGGCCGATGGGCGCCCGCAGACGGGCGATTTGCTCGCCGCTCAGGTCCAAATCCCGCAGTCGCGCCCGCCGTTTGGCCGAGGTGCGTTCCGAGCCCATCGCGCCAACGTAGAAAGCGTCCGTCGTCAGCGCCTCCATCAGGCCCATGTCGTCGATGCGCGGATCGTGGTTCAAGGCGACCACCGCCGAGTGGGCGTCCGCGGCGTGGGCGCGCACGGCGTCGTCCGGCATGTCGCGGATCTTGCGCACGCCGGCGGTGGGGAAATCCGCCAAGCGCTCGGCGCGCGGATCGCAAACCGTCACGTCGTAGCCGAGGGCCAGGCCCATTTCCGCGACGTACCCGGCGACCATGTTCGTGCCGATGACGAACAGTTGGTATTGCGGACCGTAGGTTTGCACGAGCACGCCGCGCTCGTGGTCGTAGCGCAAGGCGGCGTGGCGCTCCACATCGCGGCTGGCGAACTCGCCGGTTGGCAATCGCACGGTGCGCTCGACGCAGGCGCGCCCAGCCAGCCGCGTGGCGATGCGCTCCATGTGGTTGGCCGCGGCCGCGCCGCCCAAGGGCTCGATGACGATGTCCAGATGCCCCCCGCAGGGCAAACCCAACTGTTCGGCTTCTTCGGCGGTCTCGCCGTAGCGGAAGAACCGCGGCGCCTCGCGCGCAAGCTCGCCGCGGGTCAGCTTGGCGAGCAGGTCGTCCTCCACGCAGCCGCCGGAGAGCGACCCGACGCACTGGCCTTGCGGGTTGCAGACAAACAACGAGCCCGCCGGGCGGGGCGAGGAGCCGTAGGTGGCCACCACGGTGGCCAGCCAGCACGGCTGGCCATCGCGCAGCCACCGCGCCGCCTGCCCAAGCACCTGTTGATCAACCGCCTGCATCTCGCCGCCTGTGAATCCGTTGCCCCCGAGCACAACTTGGACGTCGCTCCAGCCAAGTTGGCCGACGCGCCAAGGTTGACGACCGATCTTAGCACCGCGTACGCTCGCGTCCTTCGTCCAACCCTTGGAGCATCTGGATGGCGAGCACGCAAGAGACGGTGTATCTGCGCGATTACCAGGCGTATCCGTTCGCGATCGACGAGACCGCGCTCGCCTTCGACATCCAAGAAGGGGAGACCACCGTGGCCTGCGAGCTCGCGGTGCGCCGCCGCGGCGACGGCCCGCTGGTGCTGCGCGGCGAAGAGATCGACCTCGTCGCCGTCTCGGTGGACGGACGCGAACTCGCCGGCAACGAATACGCCCAAGACGACCAGACGCTCACCTTGTTCGACGTGCCCGAGGCCTGCCGCGTGTACACGTTGGCGCGCATCGCTCCCGAGCGCAACACCAAATTGGAGGGTCTCTACAAATCGCGCGACATGTATTGCACGCAGTGCGAGGCGGAGGGATTTCGCAGAATCACCTACCACCCGGATCGCCCGGACGTGTTGTCGCGGTTCACCACGACGATCACCGCCGACGCCGAGCGCTATCCGGTGCTGCTTTCCAATGGCAACCTCGTGGCCGAGTCCACAACCGCCGGCCGGCGCACCGTGACTTGGACCGACCCCTTCCCGAAACCCAGCTATTTGTTCGCGTTGGTGGCGGGGGATCTGGCGGTGCGCGAAGACGAGTTCGTCACGCGCACCGGCCGGCGCGTGGCCCTGCGCATCTATTCCGAACCGCACAACATCGCCCAGTGCGGCTACGCGATGGACGCCTTGCAACGAGCCATGCGCTGGGACGAAGAGCGGTTCGGGCGCGAGTACGACTTGGACATCTTCATGATCGTCGCCGTCGAGGACTTCAACATGGGCGCGATGGAGAACAAGGGCCTCAACATCTTCAACACGTCTTGCGTGCTCGCCAGCCCCGACACCGCCACGGACGCCGCCTACCAGCGCGTGGAAGCGGTGGTGGCGCACGAGTACTTCCACAACTGGTCCGGCAACCGCGTCACCTGCCGCGACTGGTTTCAGCTCAGCCTGAAAGAGGGCTTCACGGTGTATCGCGACGCCGAGTTCTCCTCGGACATGAACTCCCGCACCGTCAAGCGCGTGGAAGACGTGGATCTGCTGCGCGCTGTGCAGTTCGCCGAAGACGCCGGGCCGCTCGCCCATCCGGTGCGGCCGAGCAGTTATCAGGAAATCAGCAACTTCTACACCACCACGGTGTACGAGAAGGGCGCCGAGGTGGTGCGCATGTTGCACACCATTGTCGGCGACGGCGCCTTCCGCGCCGGCACGGACCTGTACTTCGAGCGCCACGACGGCGACGCGGTGACCACCGAGGACTTCGTGCGCGCCGTGGAGGACGCCTCGGGCATGCCGCTGCCACAGTTCCGGCGTTGGTACGAGCAGGCCGGCACGCCGCTGCTCACCGTGGACGAAACGCGGGTCGACGGTGCATTGCGGCTGGACATCGCGCAATCGTGCGCGCCGTCGCCGGGGCAGCCCGGCAAGCATCCGTTTCACATTCCGATCGCGCTCGGCCTGCTGGACGCCGAGGGCCGCGAGCTGCTCGCCGACGTGGGCGCGGCGGGCGCCGCGGCGGGCGTCGAGTCCGCCGCCAAGGTGGAGAACCCGAACGGGGACGGCACGGTGGTGGTTCATCTCACCGAGGCGAGAACGCATCTCTCGTTCCCGTCCGCGCCGCGCGCCGCGCAGGTGAGTTTCCTGCGCGGCTTTTCCGCGCCGGTGCGAGTGCGCTATCGCCGCCCGGCGGCGGCGCTGCGGCAATTGGCGGTCCACGACACCGACGGTTTCGCGCGCTGGGACGCCGCCCAAGAGCTGATCGTCCGCGCCCTGCTGGCCCGCGCCGGGGTGGAGCAAAGCGACCCCGACGCGGCGGCGCTGGAAGATCAGGTTGCGCGTTTGTTCCAAGACATCGCCGGCGCGGCCGCGCGCGCGCCGGACGACGGCGAAGCCAAAGCGCTCTTGGCGCTCTTGCTCACCTTGCCGGAGGAGACGACGCTCTTGGAGAGGGCACCGGGCGCCGACATCTTCGCCATCGTCCGCGCTTGGGACGCGCTGGCCGACCGCCTCGCGACCGAGGTGGACTGGTCGGCGTTGGCGGCGGCGAACGCAACGCCGGGGCCGTATCGGGCGGCAGCGGTGGACATGGCGCGGCGAAAACTGCGCCACCGCGCACTCTGGTACATGTTGCGAAATTTGGACGAGCGCGATCCGGCGCACGCCGCACGGATGCTTGGAGAGGCGCTCGCCAACGCGGACAACCTCACGGACCGCTTGGCCGCCTTCGCCGGCCTGCTGGGCCTCCGCTCCTTGTCGAAAGACGCCAAAGACAAGCACATCGCGGCGTTTTACGAACGTTGGGCGTCCGAAGCGCTGGTGGTGAACGCATGGTTCGCCGCGCAGGCGCGGTGTCCGCTGCCGGGGGGCATCGAGCGGGTGGACGCGCTGGAGCGCCACGTCGCGTTCGACAAGAAGAACCCGGACAAGGTGCGCAGCGTGTTCGGCGCCTTCACCAGGAACGTGCGCAACTTCCACGCCGAGGACGGCGCCGGCTACCGCTGGCTGGCGGAGCGCGTGCGCATGTTGGACCCGCTCAATCCGCAAATCGCCTCGGCGTTGGCGAAGAAGCTCACGGAGTGGCCGCGATTCGACGCCGGACGGGCGCGCCAGCTGCGCGACGCCCTCCGCTTCATCGGCGAGCGCGAGGTCTCCCCCGATGTGCGCGAGGTGGTGGACAAAGGGCTCGCCGACGCACCGGATTAGCGGGGCCGGCATGGCGGGCGCCTATCGCCTGTTGCGTCCCTTCCTGTTCGCGCTGCCGCCGGAGGCGGCGCATGCCTTGGCGTTGGCGGCGCTGCGGCACCCGGCGTTGTTTCGCCGCTTGCCGCCTGGCCAGCCGCCGGTGGTGCTTGGCGGCGTCCGCTTTCCGAATCGGCTGGGCGTTGCCGCTGGTTTGGACAAGGACGCCGTGGCGGTGGCGGGCTTGGCGAAACTCGGTTTCGGCTTTGTGGAAGTGGGCACGGTCACCCCGCGCCCGCAAGCCGGCAACCCCAAGCCGCGGCTGTATCGTCTGCGTGCGAACGCGGCGTTGATCAACCGCATGGGCTTCAACAGCGCGGGTGCGGCGGCGGTGGCGGCCAACTTGCGGCGCTACCGGGCCATGCCGCCGGCGCGCCGCGAAGGCGTGCCGGTGGGTGTGAACATCGGCAAGAATCTCGACACGCCCTTGGCCGACGCGGGACGCGACCATCTCGCCTGCTTCGAGGCGCTCTACAACGTGGCGGACTTCGTGACGGTCAACGTTTCCTCGCCCAACACGCCGGGCTTGCGCGACCTGCAGGCGGAGACCGCGGTGCGGGTGTTGACTACGGAGTTGGTGGCCGCCCGCAAGCGCTTGACCGCTCGCGCCGACAAGCCCAAGCCGCTGTTGGTGAAGGTCTCGCCGGACTTGGACGGCAACGCGTTGGAGGCCGCGGCGGCCGCGGCCCTTGGCGCCGGCGCCGACGGCTTGGTTGCCGTCAACACCACGCTGACGCGCCCGCGCGCGTTGCGGGGCAAACACGCAGCGCAAGCCGGCGGACTTTCCGGCGCGCCGTTGCGGACGCTCGCGCTGGAAACCGTGCGGCGCTTGCGGCGCTTTGTCGGCGACGACCCCATGCTGATCGGCGTGGGTGGCGTAAGCAGCGCGGTCGACATGCGCGCGTTGCGGGACGCCGGAGCGGACTTGGTGCAGGTTTACACGGGAATGATCTACCGCGGCTTTGGCTTGCCCCGGCGTTTGCTGTCGGTGCGCCCTGCGGGGCGCGTTTGAGTTCGCTGCGCGAACTCTGGGCGCGTTGTGCGGGGAGCGTTTGGGTTTGCTGCGCGAACTCTGCGCACGGGTTGGTTCGCATGGGAGGGGGGCGGCGTTGAAGCGGGGTTTTGCTCGGCGCTTGCGTTGGTTGGCGGCAAGCGGCAGCATTGCGGATGTGCAAGGCGCGGGACCCGCGCCGGGGAAGGGAGGTGTCGCTTGAAGACGTGTGCGCGAACGATCGGCGTTGCGGCGGCGCTGTGCGCCGGCTTGGCGTGGGCCGGCGATGCGCCGAACAGTGGCGACACCGCGTGGATCCTCGCCGCCACCGCCTTGGTGTTGTTCATGACCGTTCCGGGCCTCGCCTTGTTCTACGGCGGCCTGGTGCGCTCGGGCAATGTGCTGTCGGTGCTCATGCAGTGTTTCGCCATCACCTGCCTCGTCACCATCCTCTGGCTGGTGGCCGGCTACAGCTTGGCGTTTGGCGACGACTGGGGCGGCGTTGTCGGCGGTCTGAACAAGGTGTTCTACAACGGCGTCACTGAAGACTCCCTCACCGGAACGATTCCCGAGTCCATCTTCGCCACGTTCCAGCTCACGTTCGCCATCATCACGCCGGCGCTCATCGTCGGCGGTTTCGCCGAGCGCATGCGCTTCTCCGCGGTGTTGCTGTTCGCCGGCGCGTGGTCGCTGCTGGTCTACGCCCCGGTCGCGCACTGGGTTTGGGGCGGCGGCTGGCTTGGCGTGGACGACTGGGGAATTCTGGACTTCGCCGGCGGCGCGGTGGTGCATCTGACCGCCGGCACCGCGGCGGTGGTGGCGGCGATGACGCTCGGCCCCCGGCGCGGATTTCCCGACCACATGCAGCCGCCGCACAACATGACGCTCACGATCACCGGCGCGGCGATGTTGTGGGTGGGGTGGTTCGGCTTCAACGGCGGCAGCGCGCTGGCCGCCAACGGCGACGCGGCCATGGCGATTGCGGTGACGCACATCTCGGCCGCCGCCGGCGCGTTCACTTGGCTTGTCATCGAGTGGATCCGCTACGGCAAGCCGAGTGCCTTGGGCGCGGTCACCGGCATGGTGGCGGGTCTGGGCACCATCACGCCGGCGTCCGGATTCGTTGGCCCGGCGGCGGCGCTGGTGATTGGCATGGCCGCCGGGGGCGTGTGCTTCGCGGCCACGAACTTCATCAAGCGCACCCTGCGCATCGACGATTCGTTGGACGTCTTCCCTGTGCATGCCGTCGGCGGCGCGTTGGGCACCATTCTCACCGGCGTGTTCGCGAGCAACGCCCTTGGCGTCTTCAGCGGCCAAGTGGAAATCGACATCGTTCCACAGCTCGGCGTGCAAGCCCTTGGCGTGGTCGCGGTGCTCTTCTACACGGCGTTCGTCACTTGGGTCATTCTCAAGGCCACGGACGCGCTGGTGGGCAACCGCGTTTCCGCCGAGGACGAGACCGAGGGCTTGGATCTGGTGTCGCACAACGAACGCGGCTACATCCTGTAGCCGGCATGCTTGGCTGACAGGACGGACAACATGGCACGCGACAAACCCATTCGCGAACTGCCCAAGGGCTACCGCGACACGCCGGTGCTGCCGAACTCGAAGTGGCGCGTCCACGACGTCGACCGGCCGCCGCCGCCAGTGGTGACGCCATCCACGCCGGCGCAAGCGGGCCGCCCGCCATCGGACGCCGTGGTGTTGTTCGACGGCGCCGGTTTGGACGCTTGGCGCGGGCGCGGCGGCGGCCCGGCGGCTTGGACGCTGGTGGATGGCGCCGCCGTCGAGGTGTCGCCCGGCAGCGGCGACATCCACACCGCAGAAGCCTTTGGCAGTTGTCAATTGCACGTCGAATGGCGCGCGCCCACCGCCATCCGTGCGGACAGCCAGGGACGCGGCAACAGCGGCGTCTTCCTGCTCGGTCTGTACGAAGTGCAGGTGCTCGACGGCTACGAAAACCGCACCTACGCCGACGGCCTCACCGCCGCCATTTACGGCCAGTACCCGCCGTTGGCGAACGCCTGCGTGCCGCCGGGCGAGTGGCACGTCTACGACATCGTGTTCGAGGCGCCGGTCTACGAGGGCCGCGTGCTCGCGTCGCCCGCCTACATGACCGTGCTGCACAACGGCGTGCTCGTCCACCACCGGCAGCGAATGCAAGGCCCCACCGCGCACCGCGCGCTCGCCAGCTACGACGAGCCGCACGGCCCCACCGGGCCGCTGGTTCTGCAAGACCACGGCGACCCGGTGCGCTTCCGCAACATCTGGCTGCGCCCGATTCGCAGTTTCGTGGCGGAATAATCCGTTGCGGGGAAGCTCAAGTATTCCCCGGTTTACGTCGTCTCGCTTCCCGGACTGCGCGCGCCACCGACCGACTCCGCGCCGCGCCGCCGAGCGCTCCGCACCAACCGGTCGGCAAGTTCGCTGAAGTCCATTCCCATCATGCGGCAGGCGTCCGGGTACAGGCTGGTGGGCGTCATGCCGGGCAGCGTGTTCACCTCCAAGAGCCGGATCCGCTCGCCCACTACGAAGTCGGCGCGCGAAAAGTCGCGCAGGCCAAGGCAGCGATGGGCTCGCAGCGCGTGTTGTTGCAGCGTCTGCAGGCGACCGGCCGGCAAGTCCGGGGTCACATGCTCGCTCTTGCCGGGCGTGTAGCGGTTGTCGTAGTCGTACCACTCGCCCGCCGCCACGACGATTTCGATCACGGGCAGCGGCACCGGCGTTGCGCCGTGCTCGTCGAGCACGCCCACCGTGATTTCCCGGCCGTCCTCGAAACGCTCCACCAGCGCACCGTCGCCGAACGCCAGCGCTTGCCGCAGCGGCGCCACCAAGTCGCCGCCGTCGGGCAGAGGCGTCAAGCCGAGCGCGGAGCCTTGGCGCAACGGTTTGACGACCACGCGCTCGCCGAGGGCGGCCACCACCATGCGGGCAGCTGTTTCCGGGTGGGCGCCCGGCGCAACCAGCACGTCGTCGGCGACCGGCAAACTCTCGGCGCGAAACAGCGCCTTGGCCACATGCTTGTCCATGGCCAGCGCGCAGCCGCGCACATCGCTGCCCACGAAAGGCAGGCCGAGCATGGCCAGCAGCCCCTGCACGGTGCCGTCCTCGCCGGGCGGCCCGTGCAGCATCGGAAACACCACGTCCGGGCCAAAAGCGCGCAGGGCATCCACCAGTCCGGCGTCCGCTTCCGTCGTCACCACGTCGTGGCCGCGTGTCGTCAGCGCTTTGGCGACTCCCGCCGCGGACGACCGGGACACCTCGGCCTCGGCGGACGCGCCGCCGGCCAGCACCGCCACCTTCATGCGGCGTCCCCGCCTGGCCCGATGCCAAGCACTTTCTGGAAGAAGGCGTGCTCCGCTTCCACGGCGCGGCGGATGTTCTTCGCTTGGCGAAAGCCGTGCCCTTCGCCTTTGAACAGGAGGTGTTCCACGGCGATGCCCTTTGCCGCCAAGGCGTCGCGCATGGTCGCGGCTTGGTCGGGCGGCACGATCTTGTCGTCGGCGCCTTGCAGGAAGATCACCGGGCAATTCAGACGCTCCGCGTGGCGCAGCGGCGACCGCGCTTCTATCGCGTCGCCGCCGCCAGTCAGGGTGCCGACGTAGCGCGATTCGAATTTGTGCGTGTCGCGGTCGAGCGCCGCCAAGTCGCCAATGCCGTAGTGGCTGGCGCCGGCCCGAAACGCGTCGGTGAACGCGAGCGCCGCCAGCGTCGTGTAGCCGCCGGCGCTGCCGCCGCGAATCGCCACGCGGCTCGCGTCCACCCGGCCTTCGGCCGCCAAGTGCCGCACGCAGGCGACGCAGTCCTCCACATCGGCCACGCCCCACGCGCCGTTCAACTGTTCGCGGTACGCCCGCCCGTAGCCGGTGCTGCCGCGGTAGTTCACGTCGGCCACCGCCCAGCCGCGCGAGGTGTAGAACTGCACGCGCCACGAGAGGTCGGCGGAAGCGGCGCTCGTCGGGCCGCCGTGCGTGGTCACCAAGAGCGGCGGCAATTCCCCGGCGAGGCCTTGACGCAGGCCGTTGCGCGGCGGGTAGAAGAACGCATGGGCGTCGGTGTTGCCGGAGCGGAAGGTGATGGCCTCGGGGAGGCTGATCGCGCTCGCTGCCACGGCTGGCGCACCGGGTCCGTCGACCACGGCGAGCTCCCGGCTGCCGAGGTCGAGTTCCACCACCCGCGGGGGCAGATCAGACGCGCCGGCGATGAAGGCGACGCCGCGTTCGGTGCGGGCGAGGTCGCCGTACGAGGAACAAGCGTCGTGCAACGGGCTGCCGAAGCCCCGCTCCAAGTCGACCACGGCCAAGGATTGCACGCCATCTTGCACGCGCCGAACCACCGCGTGCCGCGCGCCGACCACAACGTAGTGCGGTGCGCCGAGCAGCCATGCCGGGCCGGCGTGTTCGGCCGCTTCCACGAATACCGGATACACGCCGGATTCGTCGTAGGCGTGCAGGTTCCAGTAACCGCGCGCATCGGACGCGAACAACAACCGCTTCCCGCACCACGCGGGCTGGACGATCGACTCCGCCGCGCCGCCGGCGATCACGGTGGCGTCGTGGATGCGGCCGTTCTTGTAGTCGGCGACCACAAGCTGCGTGCCGTCCCAAGGCATGTTGGGATGATCCCAAACGAGAAACGCCAGGCGTCCATGCGGCGCGGGCGTCGGCGCCGCGTAGAAGTCGTGGCCGCGGTGCAGCACGCGGACTTCCCCGCCGGCGACGTCCACGCGCACCAAATCGTGGGTCGGCTCGGCGCCGCCGCCATGCGTCTCGCGCACGGCGAGAACCGCGGCGCCATCCCAAACCAGATCCCCAAAGCGTTCGTCTTGCGTACCTTGGGTGACCGCCCTCGGCGCGCCAGCCTCCGGCACCCCGCGCAGCGGCGCGGCGTGAATGTTCTGATCGGAATTGTTCACGAAATAGACTTCCCGAGCGCCGACGCAAAACGCGCCGCCGCCGTACTCGTACACGCGGCTGCGCGCGTCGAAGGCCGCCGGCGTCAACTCCGAGCGGCCGTCGCGGCCGTGGCGAACCAAGGCGGAGCGGCCGCGCTCGAGCGGCCGCGCCTCCAGCCAGTACAACGCACCGTCGCCGGCGCGCAGGTTGCCGTAGCGCGTGGAAGCCGTCGCCACGAGTCCGGCGTCGATGGGCGACGCCCAAGTGCCGTAGGCTGCGCGCGGGAGCGCGGAGTCGTCGGTCACCGCAGACCCTCGCGGTCGTCCACGGCGGCCCAGCGCTCGTGATCGCGCCATGCGCCGTTGATGTACAGGAAGCGCGGCGAGACGCCCTCGAGGACGAAGCCGCAACCGCGCACCAGCGCGATCGAGGCGATGTTGTCCGGCTGAATGTTGGCTTCCAGGCGATGCAACCCCAACTCGTGGAACGCATGCTCCTTCACTTGCCTCAAACCTTCGCGCATGTGGCCCTTGCCGGCGTGCTGCTTGGCGACGAAATAGGCGACCGTGCCGGCGCGCAGGGCGCCGCCAAGGATGTTGTTGATGTTCACGACCCCCACCATCTCGCCGCCGTCGCGTAGGCAGATCGCGAAGCCCGCATGGTCGTCTCCCTCGACCCGGCGCAGATACGCCTTGAACGTGTGGGCGGTGAGCGGCGCTTTGATCCACGGCGCGTGGAGGTCGCGGCTGTCCTGCGTGAGCGCTAGGAACTCGCGGCGGTCGGCGGCCTTGACGGGCCGAAAGAAGACGTGCGGGCCGGGCGGGCTTTCTTTACCCGAAGCTGTGTGCGCCGCGTCCACGCCGGACGCGCCACCGGCATGCGCCGAGGTTTCGCTCGGCGCGCGCGCGGGCGGCGCCTCGCTGGCGCGTTCCCTGGCGTCCTGTTCCTTGACGTCGTATTGCCGCTCGCCGGCCGCCAACGCCAGCGTGAAGATGTCCCACAGCATCGGCGCGGCCAAGCCGATGCCGAGGGCGACGAAATGCACCGGATGGGGTCGCCAACCGTTGTCGTAGAGCCAGACCCCGTCCATGTCGAAGGTGGTGGCGTGCCAGCCGATCAGGCCGTAGCTCAGCGACGCCACCGCCGCAACGAGGAGCATGTAGGCGACAAACAGGTGGAGGGAATGGCCAATACCCATGCTGGGCAACCCTTAGCTGCCAACTTCGCTAGGCGGTTCTTGACAAAGCGCGGCGCGGGACAGCGGTTCCCGTTCGCGCGCGAAAACATACGCCGCGCCCCGCCAACGCATCCACGCGGCGGCGAACCGCACGGCGTCGTAGCCGCGCAACACCTCCGCTGGCGCGGCCGCGGGATCATGCACCACCACGGTGCCCCCTTCGACGCCGCGCACGGTCACCAGGTGGCCGCCGGATTCCGGCAATGGACTGCCCGGCAAGGCGCCGCGGTCAAAGGCCACGCTGGCGACTAGCGGGATCGGCACGGGTGCGTCCTCCGGCCGCTGCGGCGAGGCGCGATCGCCCGCGCCGGCCAGGGCGCGGCGCACGGTGTCCCAGTCCGACATCAACTCCACCGCGCCAAGGCGGCCGCGGCGGGCGGCGGCCCAGATATTCTGCGGCCAAACGCCGAGCAGGCCAGTGGCGCGGTGCCGCGCCAGATCCACGAACGCGCGCAGGTTCTCGTGGTCCGCGATGCCAAGGGCCATGGCCGTGGCGGTCGGCGAGCAGGCGCGCAGACGGTCCGCCGCGTCCAAAGTGGTTTGACTCAGCCGCGCCGCGCCGGCGATCGCGGTGTCCGCGGGTGTGTGCGTTGGCGGCTTGATCAAGCGCGGGCGAATGCTCACGCTGAGCAGGTAGTCCTGCGGGGCCGGCTGCGCGTGCCGCAAGCTCAGCACCGGATTGGTCAGCGCCGCGCGCGCGTGGAAGTAGTCCACCGGCACGGACACGTCCTCTCCCTCGGCCCGCTCGCGCCGGCGCCCCCGGCCGCCGAACCGCGCTGTCTCGGCGCGTTTGCGGTGGAAGGCGAGGCGGAACGAGAACGCGCTTGACGCGGGGCGGCTTGAGAAGCTCGCGGCGATGACGTGATCGGCCGGCACGTCGGGCAAGGCGACGCGGATGGGCTCGCGCCCGGCGCGCCAATGCGCCGGTCCCGCCACCGGCAAGGGATAGCACACGTTGGCCGACGCGAAGCGAACCGAATGGAACAATGGCGTGGTCAGCGGAAACTCCTTGCGCCGTTTCGAGAGTGCGCCACCGTCATCCAATGCGCCCCGCCAAGAAAAGCGTCCTCGCATCGGGCAGGTCCGTTGGCGCGAGGCAGGTCTTCACACGTTCCCAAAAGAATTGCGACGGACGGGCATCTTACACCAGCGACCGCGCCAAGCACCCGCCGGACGGAGCGCGGGAAGCACACCTCGCCAGTGTTGTTGATTCGACATTGGTTTTCCTTCAGTATTGTCCGCCGATCCCGCTAGCGCAACGCGCCGGCGGAGCAAGGGAAGCGCAAATGCTCGCCAATTCGACCGCCGCGGCCACGACGCTGGACGATTACGCCCGCGTGCCACGCATTCTGCGGCTGAACATCGCCGGGCAACCGGTGGACTGGGCCACTTGGCAGGAAGCGGTGTGCCTGTACGCCCGCGACTTGGTGGAGTGGACCCTTGGCGATGCGGTGCTGCGGTTGCGCGGTGGCCACTCGCGCATCGACGGCAGCCGCACGACGGTGGACGTCCACAGCATCATCGCCTGTGGCGGCCGGCATGCGCACCACATGCGCACCGTGCCGGCGCTCACCAACGCGGCGTTGTTCGCTCGCGACCGGCATGTGTGCCTGTATTGCGGACGGGTGTTCGCGGCGGCGTCGCTCACGCGCGACCACGTGGTGCCCAAATGCCGCGGTGGCCGCGACGAGTGGGAAAACGTGGCGGCGGCTTGCAAGCGCTGCAATCACCACAAGGGCAGCCGCTTGCCCCACGAATGCGGCATGGCGCTCTTGGCGCTTCCGTATGTGCCGAATATCGCCGAGTATCTGGCGCTCACCAACTCCGGGCGCATCCTTGGCGATCAAATGGATTTCCTGGCCACCCAATTCGGCCAGGCGGCCAAGGCGCGAGACAACCTGCTGCATTGACGCGCCGGTTTTTCGGTGTTCGCGCTTGCGGCCCGTGCCCGCCGGCGACGATTGATCGGCGGTGGATTCGGCACCATACTCTCGTGCGAAAACACGTTGGGGGGAAGATGATGGGCCGGCGCATTCGAATAGCCGCGGCGGGGGTTTCGGTCGCTGTCGCGGGCAGCGGCTTCGGGCTGCAGGTTGGCGAGCGCGTGGACAATTTCGCATTGCTCGACCACCACGGGCGCTCCCACGAACTCCACTATCTGTCGGATGCGCGCGCCATCGCGTTGATGGCGCACAGCACGCGCTGCCCGGCGGTCCGGGAGGATGTCGAGCGTTTCGAGGAACTGGCGGCCAGCTACGCCGACAAGGGGGTGGTCTTCCTGCTGGTGAACTCCGACGGCGTAATCGACCGGCGCGTCTTCGGGGAGGTTTCGCTGCCGGTGTTGGTGGACGAAGCGCGCGTCATTGGCGAGTCCTTGGGGTTCGAGAGCGCCGGCGAGGCGCTCCTTGTGGACACTGACGGTTGGCGGCTTGTTTTTCGCGGCGGCGCGGATCTGGCCGGCGCCTTGGCCAACTTCCTCGCCGGCCCGGCCGGCCGATCAGTGGCATCGAGTGGCGAAGTCCCGGACGCATGCCCCTTGGACAGCGCCGCGGAGGCCGACGTCACCTATGTGGACGACGTCGCGCCGCTGCTGGCCGAAAACTGCGTCACATGCCATCGCGACGGCGGCATCGGCCCATGGGCGATGCGGAACTACGCCATCGTGCGCGGCTTCGCGCCGATGATTCGCGAGGTGGTGCGCACGCGCCGCATGCCCCCTTGGCACGCCGATCCGATGCACGGCGAGTTCGCCAATGATCGCTCGCTCAGCGCCGCCGAGGCGCGCACCTTGGTGCATTGGGCCGAGACCGGCGCCCGCCGCGGCGAGGGGGAAGATCCGCTGGCCCTCTACGAGCACGACTGGCCGCTTTGGCAGATGGGCGAGCCGGATGTGGTTATCGACATTCCGCCGTTCGACGTGCCGGCCAGCGGAGTGGTGAAGTACCAGTATCCGTTTGTGTCCAATCCGCTCGATGAGGACGTCTGGGTGCGCGGTTCGGAGATTCTGCCCGGCGACCGGGCGGCGTTGCATCATGTGATCACCACTTGGACGTTGCCGAGCGGGGATTCGGCGCCAGGACGCCGGCGGCGGGGCGGCGGCCTTGGCGGCTATGTGCCGGGCATGGTTGCCGAGCCCAACCCGGACGGCACCGGCACGTTGTTGCCGGCGGGCGCCACCATCGTCTTCCAGATGCACTACACGCCCTATGGCAAAGCGACCACGGACCGTTCGCGGCTTGGCCTCTACCTCCACGACGCGCCGCCCAAGCACAAGCTCGCGGCGGCCGTGTTGATGAACAACAAGATCCGCATTCCGGCGCACGCCAAGGCGCACAGCGACACCGCCGAGCGCACCTTCAAGCGCGACATCCTGGTCTACGACCTGTTGCCGCACGCGCACTACCGCGGCAAGGCGTCCGAGTTCCGCGCCTTCTACCCGGACGGGCGCGAGGAAGTGCTGCTGTCCGTGCCGAACTACGACTTCAACTGGCAGACCACTTACGTGCTGAAGGAACCGAAGGTGCTGCCGGCCGGAACCCGCGTGGTGCATCGCACTTGGTGGGACAATTCGGCGCAAAACCCCGCGAACCCAGACCCGAACGTGGAGGTGCCGTGGGGCCTGCAAAGCTGGCACGAGATGCTGTTCGGGTCCATTGGTTTTCGGCATTTGGACAAGGCACCGTGAGCGGCGCGGACCTTCGCAAATGAGTCGAGTTTTCCGGCCGGCACGCGCCCCGCAGGGTGCGCTTGGCCATGTGCGCTCCACGTCGCGTCTGCTCGTTACGTCGCGTCTGCTCGTCGTCGCCGCGCTCGCTTTGCCCGGGCCGCTGGCGACAGCGCTGCCGGTGGAGCGCTTCGCCTTGCTCGACCACCGCGGCGCGCGGCACGATCTGGACGACTACCGAGACGCCAAGGCGGTGGTGCTCATGGTGCAGGGCAACGGCTGTCCGCTGGTGCGCAACGCGGTGCATGATCTGCGCGCCGTGCGCGATCAATTCGAACGCGAGAAGATCGCGTTCTTGATGCTCAACGCCAATCGGCAGGACGACGCGGAGAACATCCGCGCCGAAGCGGAGGAGTGGGGTTTCGACCTGCCGGTGTTGGTGGATGAGACGCAGGCTGTCGCCAAGGGCCTGGAACTGACACGCACTGCGGAAGTCCTAGTTCTGACGCCCGCTTGGCGGGTGGCGTACCGCGGTCCGGTGAACGACCGGCTCACCTACGAGCACCAGCGCCCCGCGGCGAACAAGCACTACCTCGCGGACGCGTTGCAAGCCGTGCTTGCGGGCGAGCGCCCAGCGGTGGCGCGGGTGGACGCGCCGGGCTGTTTGATCAACTTCGCGCCGGAGGAGGCTGGCGAACAGACGCCGCGGAGCGCGCACCACCGCCACCATAAGGTTCCCCGCGGTTCGCCCTGACGTCGCTTGGCGCGACCCGCTGGTCGCCAAGGTGCCGGTGGTAGCCGACCCGTCGGTCGGAGCCGACCTGCCGGTAGCCGACCTACCGGTCGGAGCCGACCTGCCGGTAGCCGACCTGCCCGTCGGAGCCTCTGTTCTCGTGCGCGCGACGTGAAAACGGGTGTCGAAAACGCCGTGCCGCCGCTGCGCGACATCGTGCTGCTCGGCGGTGGCCATGCGCATGTGCAAGTGCTCAAGGCGTTCGGCATGCGACCGCAGCCAGGCTTGCGCTTGACCATCGTGGCCCGCGAAGCGCACTCGCCGTACTCGGGCATGTTGCCGGGCTATGTGGCGGGTTGGTACGCGGCGGAGGAGCTGCACATCGACTTGGCGCGCTTGGCGGCGTTCGCCGGGGCGCGGTTCGTGGCCGCCGAGGCGACTGGGTTGGATCTCGCCGCCGGTCGCGTGCGGCTCGCGCGCCGGCCCGCCATGCGCTTCGATGTGCTGTCGATCAACACCGGCGGCACGCCCGGGGGCTTGCGCGCCTCTTCGTTCGTCACGCCGGTGAAGCCCATCGGCCGGTTCGTGCCGGCGTGGCGGCGTTTGGTCGAAGAGGGTCCGCCAGCGCACTTGACCATCGTTGGCGGCGGCCCGGGCGGCGTGGAGTTGGCGCTCGCCATCGCGCATCGCCATCCCAATGTCCGTTGCGCCTTGGTGGAAGCCGCGCCGACCGTGCTGGGCGGTTGCTCGGGCGGGATGCGGCGGCGCCTGTTGGCGGCGCTGCGCGCGCGGGGGGTCGAGGTGCTGGTGGCCTTCCGCGTGGCGCGCGCCGAGCGCGGTCGGGTGTGCGCCGAAGACGGCCGCGAGTTGCCGACCGATCATGTTCTGTCGGCGACCGGCGTGGAAGCCCCCGCGTGGGCGGCGCCGGCAGGCTTGGCGGTCGACGGCAAGGGGTTCATCCAAGTGGACGCCTGTTTGCGCTCCGTTTCGCACCACAACGTGTTCGCGGTGGGCGATGTCGCAGCCATGCCCGGCGCGGACGGAACACCGCTGCCGAAGTCCGGCGTGTACGCCGTGCGGCAAGGGCCGGTGTTGGCCGCCAACTTGCGCGCCGTCGCCACCGGCCGCCGCCCGCGTCGCTACCGGCCGCAACGGCGCACTCTGGCCATCGTCGGCTTGGGCGACGCTCGGGCGGTGGCTGGACGGGGCGCGTGGCACGCCGGCGGCGCGTGGGCATGGCGTTGGAAACAGCGGCTCGATCGCCGCTTCATGGTGCGCTTCGACCGGCTGCCGAGGATGCGCGCGCCCGCGCCGCCGGTGCCCGCCGCGTTGCGCGGCGAAGCGCCCGAACCGATGCGTTGCGGCGGTTGCGGCGCGAAGCTGGGCGCGGACGTGCTGCGCCGCGTATTGCATCGTCTGGACATCCACACATCCGCCGCCACCGTGCGCGGCGTGGGCGACGACGCGGCGCTGGTGCGCGTGGGGGCGGGCGAGTTGGCCGTTAGCTGCGACGGTTTCCGCGCTTTGATCGACGACGTCTATCGTTTCGGTCGCATCGGCGCCCATCACGCGTTGAACGATCTGTTCGCGTTTGGCGCGCGTCCCCGTTTCGCGCTGGCGTTGGCCACCGTGCCGGCGATGGCCGACGCGATGATGGAAGAGGACTTGTACCAGCTCATGTCGGGCGCGCTCGCCGTGCTCCGTGAACACGATGTGGACTTGGTCGGCGGCCACTCCGCGGAAGGCGCGGAGCTCGGCTTGGCGTTCAGCGTCACGGGCTCCGTTGACGGCGACGTGTGGACCAAGGGGGGGTTGATCGCCGGCGAACAGCTCGTGCTCACCAAGCCCCTCGGCACCGGCGCGGTGCTCGCCGGCGCCATGCGCGGGCAAACGCGCGCGACGGACTTGCTCGCGGCCGTGGACGCCATGGATTTCTCCAACGCGTCCGCCGCCGCGGTGCTGCGCGCCCACGGCGCTTCGGCCTGCACGGACGTGACCGGCTTCGGCTTGGCCGGACACTTGACGGAAATGACCCGCGCCTCCGGCGTGGGTGCCCGCGTTGAGGCGCGCCGCGTGCCGCACTTGCCGGGCGCCTTGCGGCTCATGGAGGCGAACGTGGTCAGCTCCTTGCAGGCGAGCAACGAGCAAGCCCTAGCGGATTTCACACTGCATGGCGGGTCGCCGGCGGCTGCGGTGGCGCGTGTCTTGGCGGATCCGCAGACCGCTGGCGGCTTGTTGGCGGGCGTGAGGGCGGACCGGGCGCGGAGCTGCGTCGCCGAACTCCGCCGCCGCGGCCACGTGCGGGCGGCGGTGGTGGGACAGGTGGTGGCGAGCGGGCTGGAACTCGATCTGTCGTAGCGCCAAGCGGGTGGGCGAGCTGCCCCGATACACCGCGCCCCGCAGGGTGCGCATTGCCCCTCCACAAAACGGCACCGAGTTTGCATAGCAAACTCGAACGCGCCCCGTATCGTGCGCCAAGCGGGTGCTAGCAGGTCCTTCTCACAAGCTACCCCGCACCACGCTACACCCCGCGCCGGATCACGCCGACGCTCAACCCTTCGATGGCGAATTGCTGAGTGCGCAGGTCCACTTCGATGGGCGGGTAGTCCGGGTTTTCCGCTTCCAGCCGCAGATACCGGCGGGATGTGCGGCGCAAACGCTTGACCGTCACGTCGTCCTCGATGCGCGCCACAACGACGTCCCCCGTGCGCGCCACCGGCGTTTTGTGGACGGCCAGCAGATCGCCGTCGAAGATGCCGATACCCGTCATGCTGTCGCCGAACACGCGCAGCAGGAAGTCCGCCGCCGGGCGGAACATGTGCGGCGCCACATCGCAGTTCTCCTCGATGTGCTCGGCGGCGAGAATGGGGTTGCCGGCCGCCACCCGCCCCACCACGGGCAGGCCGTCTCGCACCAGGCGGATGCCGCGCGACGTGCCCGGCACCATCTCGATGTGCCCCTTGCGGTGCAACGCCTTCAAGTGCTCCTCGGCCGCGTTGGCGGACTTGAAGCCGAGCTCGGCGGCGATGTCGGCGCGGGTGGGCGGGTAGCCGAACTCCGCGATGTGGGACTTCACCAGCGACAGCACCTCGGTTTGGCGAGCGGTGAGCGTCTCCATGCTTCTCTCCTGTGTTTTCGTCCAAGAAAGCGCGATTATATCCAGCATGGCGCGGTTGTAAAGACCCACGAACCGCCGCCGGGCGAGGGCAGGTAGGGTTGGTGGAGCAAACCGAAGGGCGTGCGCGGTGCGCCTAGAGGAGCAGCCGGCGCCTCATGTTGCTGACGTTCCAGAACCAGTAAACGGCGCCGGACGGCAGAAAGAACACTGTCGCGGCATGAAAGATAAGCAACCACCGTGCGTCGGCGTTTAGAGAAACAGTGCCGCACCGGCCGGAATACACTGTGGTCACGAGCATGGACAACAATTGCGTGAAAGGGACCGCCAACACGATCAGCAAGAATGCCGCGAACGCGGAATCGCGCTTGTCATGTTCGCCAGACACGTCCTTGATCTTGGAGGTTGTCGCCGTGAACATCGCCACGATGATCCCCGCGACGATGTAGAGCGGCACCGGTGGAAAGCACTCGCTCACCCCGTCGCTGCCGCAATATCACTCTTGAATTGATGGAGGTACTTTCCGAAGGCCCTATTTCTCGTCCGCGGTTTGGCGTCCGAGCAGTCCAAGAGTTTGAATCTCCGTTCTAGCTGCCCGTGTCCGTGCGATGAGAGGTGGCCAATTGTCCCATCATCGGCAATTTTGTAGTGGATGTCGCCAAGCGGCCGAGGGCCGCGACGATACCAGACCTCAAAGCGGTCCGGATACTCCGACCGCATCTGCCGCACCAAATCAAGGTCTTCCCGGTCGTTGAACAGGCACCGGACACGGAGCGCCTGGTTGCCGGCGAGCTGGCGTCGAACGGCGTCGATCACGTCGGGATTGTCGTATATCGTCCCCTCCACCTTGTTCCCGTCGTCGTGGATGACCAGCGTCTCCTTCGCTTTGGCCAGAATGTCGGTGAACATCGTCGCGGCCGTGTCGTCGTCGTTCAAGCCGCCTCGGACGTTGACGTTCAAGCTGTCCCAATGCCGACACCACAGGACAATGGCTGGCACTATTGCGCAGGCTACAACGACGACGATTGCGATTGTTTCCGACACGGTCTTCCCCAAAGAGGAGCTGCCTCCTCCAGTTCCATTACGCTGGTGCGCGGCAGCTACGCTAGAGCGCCAACACCCCAACACCAAGCCTTGTGCGAACAAACCGCAGTCTAAGGCCCCTTGCTGGCAGCGTTCAAGCGGTTCTCGCCGTGTGCGAGCCGTGTGCGTGGACGACTGGCCGGCGCGTTGGTTCGCCCCACCGGCGCGAACGCCGTATCATGCCGCGTCGGGGCTACGCACGGGAACGCGGACGGCGCGCGCAGCGGCGATGGAGGCAATTCTCGACACACTCGGGCGCGAAGGTTGGACGCGCTACGGGCAGGTCTTCTTGGTCGTGTTGGCGGCGTTGACCTTGCGCTACGCGGCCAAAGTGGCGTTCGACCGCTTGGCGCGGCAACTGGCGCGCACCAGCAACGTCTACGACGATGCCGTGTTGGCGGCAGCGCGCAAGCCGATTGGCTGGGGCATCTGGATCTTCGGCGTCTTGTTCGCCGCGCAACTCGCCGGGCAGGGCGCCAACGCCGAGTTGTTCGAGCACTTGGGTGCCGCGCGCGACCTTGCGGCCATCGTGTTGCTCGCTTGGTTCGCGGTGCGCTTCGTGACGTTCGTGGAGGCCCGCTTTGTGGACGCGCGCTACCGGAAGACGCCGGTGGACCGCACCACCGCGGCGGTGGTTGGCAAACTGCTGCGCGCTTCGGTGATCGTCACGGCGCTCTTGATGTGCTTGCAGTCGGTTGGCGTTTCCATCGCCGGGGTGCTGGCGTTCGGCGGTTTGGGCGGTTTGGCGATCGGCTTCGCGGCGCGCGATCTGCTGGCCAACTTCTTCGGCGCGTTGATGATCTTTCTGGATCGTCCGTTCGCCGTGGGCGATTGGATCCGCTCGCCGGATCGCGAGGTGGAAGGCACGGTGGAGGAAATTGGCTGGCGCGTCACGCGCATCCGCACGTTCGATCAACGCCCGCTCTACGTTCCCAACTCCGTGTTCGCTTCGCTGACGGTGGAGAATCCTTCGCGCATGTCCAACTGGCGCATTCACGAGGTGATCGGCGTGCGCTACGGCGACGTGTCCGTGTTGCCGGCCATCTTGGAGGAGACGCGGGCGATGTTGCGCGGGCACGAGGCCATCGACGGCGAGCGCATCTTGATGGTCAACCTGCTTTCCTTCGGCCCGTCGTCGCTGGAGATCATGATCTACACCTTCACCAGGACGACCGAGTGGACCGAGTTCCACAAGGTCAAGGAGGACGTTCTCCTCCACATCGCCGGGATCATCGAGCGCCACGGCGCGGCGCTTGCGTTTCCCACTCAGACGGTGCATTTGCAGGCGGTGCCCACGGCTGGGGAGTTGCCAGCCGCGTTGGCGCGGGCGGGGAACGGGTGAGTTTGGACGCGCGCCTGCCCGCCGGCGCCCGTTGCGTGTTCTCGGCGGCCGAAGTGGACGCCGCGGTGGACCGCGTCGCGGCGCAACTGGCCGTGCGCCTTTGGGACGCGCGGCCGGTGGTGGTGTGCCTGATGAACGGCGGCCTGCCTTTCACGGCGGATCTGTTGCGCCGGTTCTATTTCGACTTGGAACTGGACTACATGCACCTGACCCGCTACCAAGGCGTGCGCGGCGGCGCGGTGCGCGTGGTGCGCGACTTGGACCGCTCGTTGGCCGGGCGAACGGTGTTGTTGGTGGACGACGTGCTGGACGAAGGCCTCACCTTGCGCGCCGCGCAGGACGCCGTGGCGGTGCAGGGCGCGGCGGAAGTCGTCACCGTCGTGTTGGTGCGCAAGAACGTGCCAAACGCAACCACGCAGGCGGATTACGAGGTGCTCGTGGCGTCGGACGAGTTTCTGGTGGGTCGCGGCATGGACTGCGATGGCGCGTACCGGCAGCTCTCCGGCATCTACAGCTTGGGGAAGATGCAAGCGGAGGACGGGAAGGCGCCATCCGCAAACGTCGCGAAACCGTCCGGCGAACGCGTGTCCGAGGCGTCGGAGTGAAGATCGGCCTGATCGGCGGCACTGGCTTTGGCGGCTTGGAGGGCGAGTCGCACGCGCTCGGGGACACGAAAACGCCCTACGGCGCGGCGTCGGCACCGGTGCGGAAGTTCGCGCATTGGCCGGGCGCGTTGTTCCTCAACCGCCACGGCGACGAGGGCGGGCCGCGATTCCTTCCCCACGAGGTGAACTACCGGGCCAACCTTTGGCTGCTGCGCGAGCGGGGCGCCGGCGCGGTGCTGGCCATCTACGCGGTGGGTGGCATCGCGGCGGAACTCGAAGAGGGCGACTTCGTGGTGCCGGACCAACTCATCGACTACACCTGGGGCCGCGCCCACACCGTTGCGACCGGTGCGAGTCCCCTGCATGTGGACTTTTGCGACCCTTTCGACGCCTTGATGCGGGATGATGTGCTCCGCGCCGCGACCGCAGCGGACGTGCCGGTGCGCGCTGGCGGGGTGTACGGATGCACGCAAGGGCCCCGCTTGGAAACCGCCGCCGAGATAGAGCGCATGGCGCGCGACGGCTGCGCCATGGTCGGCATGACGGCGATGCCGGAGACGGCGTTGGCGCGGGAGATGAACCTGCCTCTCGCCGGCGTGTGCCTGGTGGTGAACCCCGCCGCCGGAAGAGGGCCGCCGGGCCCGACGGCCGCCGCTGTCCACGCTGTCGTCACCATTGCGCGGCCGCGGCTGGAGCGACTGCTCAGGGCGAGTATCGCGGCGTGGCAGCGCCGCGTTTCCGCTTGACCGCAGGCGAGAGGGTCTTGTTCAATGCGCTGTGGTGGCAAACGGGGGATGCGCGACGTGCGGCTAGGGTACGAGAGGACGGGGCGGCTTCCGGCGCGCGGCCGGGGTGCTTGGAGCGCGGCGCGGGTTGGGGCGTTGGTGTTGGCGGCTTGTCTCGTCGCTTGCGCCGACCCCGGCTGGCAGGGAAACAGACCGCTTGTCGGCTGGGTGGACGAGCGGCGCGTGCTGGCGGCGGCGGACGCCGAGCCGGGCAGCTGGCTTGCCCACGGACAGACCTACGACGAGCTCCGTTTTCCGTCGCTGACGCAGATAAACCGCGACACCGTCCAGGGCCTCGGCCTCGCATGGTTCAAGAACCTCGGCAATCGCCACCGCGCTCAGACCACGCCGCTGGTGATCGACGGCGTGATGTATTTCACGGACGCTTGGAGCGTCGCCTACGCCGTGAACGCCAAGACCGGCGAGGAGCTGTGGCGTTTCGACCCGCTCACGGACAAGCGCTCCATTCGCTACGCCTGTTGCGGCGGCGCCATCAACCGCGGCATGGCCGCCTACAAAGGCAAGCTCTACTTCGCCACCTTCGACGCCCGCCTGTTCGCCGTGGATCAAGCCACCGGCGAAGAGTTGTGGGATGTGGACACCAGCCTTCGTCCTTCCCACAACCCCTACACCGTGACCGGCGCGCCGCGCGTGGTGCGGGACAAGGTGTTCATCGGCCAGAGCAGCTCCGAGTTCGGGCTGCGCGGCTACCTCTCCGCCTACGATGCGAACACCGGCGAGTTGGCGTGGCGCTTCTTCACGGTGCCCGGGGATCCGTCCAAGCCGTTCGAGCATCCGGAACTCGAGGCGGCGGCGAAGACGTGGAGCGGGCAGTGGTGGAAACTCGGCGGCGGCGGCACGGTGTGGAACGCCATCGTCTACGACGCGGACTTTGATCAACTGCTCGTCGGCACCGGCAACGGCGCCCCGTGGCCGCGCGCCATCCGTTCCCCCGGCGGCGGCGACAACCATTTCCTTGGCGGCATTCTCGCGCTCGATCCAGACAACGGCCGCATGAAGTGGTTCTACCAGACGACGCCGGCTGACAACTGGGATTTCAACGCCGCCCAAGACATGGCCCTGTTGGACATGGAAGTGGACGGCGCGATGCGCAAGGTGTTGTTCCAAGCGCCGAAGAACGGCTTTTTCTATGTGCTGGACCGCGCCGATGGCGCGCTCTTGCGCGCCGCGCCCTACGCGACGTTGAATTGGGCCACGCACATCGACATGGCCACCGGCCGCCCGGTGGAGAACCCCGCCGTGCGCTACGAGGACAAGCCGGCGTGGATTCTGCCCGGCAACTCGGGCGGTCACAGTTGGCAGCCGATGTCCGTGGACCCCGAACGCGGCATCGCCTACACCGCGGTGCAGGACATCTCGCTGCTGTACTCGCTGCCGGAGGAGTTCCAGAAGACCGGCAAGTTCGAAATCGCCAAAGACCGCATCAGCCTTGGCGTGGAGCTGGGCCCGCGCTATGCGGAGCTGATGGCGGCGGCGCCGCCGCAGCCGCCGTCCAAAGGCTATCTCAAGGCGTTCGACGCCTTGGCTGGCGAGGTGGTGTGGGCGGTGGAGCGGGCGACCGCCTACAACGGCGGCGTGCTGGCCACCGCCGGGGGCGTGGTGTTCCAAGGCGACGGCGCCGGGCAGTTCGCCGCCTACGACACCGAGGACGGCGCGTTGCTTTGGGAACACCAGGTGTACGGCGGTGCCGGCTCGCCCATCACCTACGCCATCGACGGCGAGCAATACGTCGCCGTGCAGGTGGGCGGCGGCGGCCACCGCTACAACGACGGGCGCCTGCTGGCGTTCAAGCTCGGCGCCGCCGGCGCGCTGCCGGAACCCGTCGCGCCGAACGTGGACATCCCCGAACCACCGCCGCTCACCGCCAGCCGCCAGGAAATCCGCCAAGGCTGGGCGTTGTACTCGGAGCATTGCGTGTGGTGCCACGGCTTGGGGCCGGTGGGCACCGTGAACGCCGACCTGCGCTTGATGACCGAGGAGACGCACCGTCTGTTTCTCGCCATCGTGCGTGGCGGGCTTTACTTGGAACGCGGGATGGATGCGTTCGCCCACCTGATCACCACCGAGGAGGCGGAACTGATCCGCCAGTTCCTCATCTCCCGCGCCCACGCGGCCCGCAACGAGCAAGCGGAGCGGGGCGAAAGGGATGGCGATGGGCAGGTGGACACCGGAACGGAAGAGAGCGCAACGGGAGAAGCGCGGCGCCGGTAGGGCGACATGGAACCACGTCTGTGCGAAGTGGCCGTCGGCGCGGTCCAGACCAGCCCCTCGCGCCCCTCGCCGAGCCGAGTTGCGGGCCACATGCCGTTGTGGTTTGCTGCTTGTTTCGCGTCAACGCCCGTGCCAGTGGATGCAACGCTCCGATCTCACGCCCCGACAGTATTGGGACGAAGTGAAAGCCAACCCGAATCGCGCCAAGTTCGGCTTTGGCGAGAAAGCGGCCTTGGTCAACATCGACCTGCAACGCGCCTACACGGACACGGACGCCTTTCCCACCGCCTACGAGACCCATCCTAGGCAGATCGAATACATTAATGCTCTCGCGGCGCTGGCGCGGCGCAAGAACATGCCGGTGATCTGGACCTACGTCGCCTACATGGACAACGCCGACGATGCCGGCGTTTGGGGCAGTCGAACCAACACCGCGGACTCCTTGCAGAACATCAAGGAGCACGGTGCCCGCGCCGAATTGGACCCGCGCTTGGACGTGGACCGTCGCCGCGATGCGGTGGTGAACAAGCGCATGGCCAGCGTGTTCCACGACAGCCCGATCCCGTCGCTGTTGGTTTGGCACAAGGTGGATACCGTGGTGCTCACCGGCGGCAGCACGTCGGGGTGCGTGCGCGCCTCGGCGGTTGCCTCGCTGTCGCATGGCTACCGGACGATCGTCGCGGAGGAATGCGTCGCCGACAAGCACGAGATCCCCCACTTCGCGAACCTGTGCGACATGATGCTGAAGTACGCCGACGTGGAGCCGTTCGAGGCTGTGGCCGCGTGGTTCAAAGACCACCCGGGCTGCGCGCCCATCCGCCAGGCCCGGCACTTGGGCTTCTAGCGCCACCGGCCAATGCGCGAAGATCTGCGCCTCTACGACTACCGAGCGTGGGACGAACGCCCCGCCATCCGCTGGCCGGGCGGCGCGAAGCTGGCGTTCTGGGTGGCGCCGAACATCGAGTTCTACGAATTGCAGCCGCCCGTCAATCCGCAGCGCCGCGCTTGGCCAAGGCCAGTGCCGGATGTCCAAGCCTACGCCACGCGCGACTACGGCAATCGCGTCGGCCACGTGCGCATGATGGAACTGTTGGACAAATACGGCGTGCGCGGGTCCGTCAGCCTGTCGGCGGCGCTTTGCGAGCACCATCCGGAAATCATCGAGATGTGCAAGACGCGCGGCTGGGAGTTCTTCAGCCACGGCGTTTACAACACCCGCTACGTCTACGGCATGGACGAGGCGCAAGAGCGCACCATGATCGAAGACTCCATGCGCGCCATCCTCAAGCACACCGGCAAGCCTTGCGCCGGCTATCTGGCGCCGGCGCTGACGCATACCGAACGCACGCTGGACCTGTTCAGCGAGGCGGGCGGCGTCTACACCTGCGACCTCTTCCACGACGACCAGCCAACTCCGGTGCGGGTGCGCTCCGGCAAGCCGTTCGTCTCCGTGCCCTACTCGCTGGAGCTGAACGACACCATCGCCTACGTCGTCAACAAGATCGAGCCGCGCCGCTACGGCGCGATGATCAAACAGGCGTTCGACCGGCTTTACCGGGAGGGCGAGCGCGGCGGCACCGTGATGTGCGTGCCGCTGCATGCCTACCAGGTGGCGCATCCGCACCGCATCCGCGCCTTCGAGGAGGCGCTGGCGTACATCGTCGGCCATGCGGATGTCTGGCTCGCCACCGGGCGCGAAATCGCCGACTACTACATCGAACACTACTACCCGAAAGGCGATCCCTAAGTGACGTTGCCCGCCGACCATCTCGGCTACCCGCTGCGTCGCTATGGCATGGATCACGAGCGCTACGCCTGGTCCATGCTCGCCGAGCGGGCGCCGGTGACGTGGCCGGGCGACGCCAAGCTGGCGCTGTGGGTGAACGTGGCGGTGCAGTTCTTCCCCTTGAATCAAAGCGGCGCGCCGTTCGCGCCGCCCGGCGGCATGAGCACGCCCTATCCGGACCTGCGCCACTTCACCTTGCGCGACTACGGCAATCGGGTGGGACTGTTCCGCTGCCTCGATGCGCTCGACGCCTTCGGCGTCAAACCGACGTTCTCGGTGAACGCCGCGATCGTCGACCGCTGCCCGCGCCTGGTCGAACGACTGGCGAGCCGCGGCGACGAAATACTGGCGAGTTCCTGGCACATGGACACGCTGCACCACGGCGGGATGGAGGTGGACGAGGAGGCGACGCTGGTGGATCGCGCGTTGCGGACGCTGCGCGCGGCCACCGGTCAGCCGATCACGGGCTGGCTGAGCCCGGCCGGCGCGCAGAGCCACAACACTCCGGACCTGCTCGCGGCGCGCGGCATCCGCTACATGGGCGACTGGCTGAACGACGAACTGCCCTATGCGTTTCGCACCAAGAACGGCGACCTCACCGCGCTGCCGCTTTCCCTGGAGCTCGACGACGCCTTCGTCATTGCGAACAACCTGCACTCGGAGTGGGAGTACGCCGAACAGATTCGGGACGCCTGCGACCATTTGCTGGCGGAAGCCGACGCCGCGGGAGCGGGACGCCTGTTGGCGTTGTCCATTCACCCGTGGCTGCTGGGGCAGCCGCATCGCATCGCCGCGCTCGAGGCGGTACTGGAACATCTGGCGGCGCAAACCGGCGTGTGGTCCGCATCCGGCGCGGAAATCGTCGCCGCGTGGCGGGAGCAACAAGCGAACGCGTAGAGAACGCAGCACCGCGGTTCTGCGACGGGCTCGGCGAAGCTGTGCGCGCAGTGTGCGCGCGTGCATATGCAACTTGTGAGTATCTTGGGCTGTGGTAGAGTCGAACATCCTTGCAAGCGCACGGCAATCCGCCATGGCCAACAAGCCGATGGTCGGCATCCGGCTCATCGATCTGACGCACATGTTGTCTGGGCCGTATGCGGCCATGATCCTCGCCGACCTCGGCTGCGACACCGTGAAGGTGGAGCCTCCCGGTCGGGGCGAGGCGACCCGTCGATTGCTGGAGGACGACCCCCTGCATTCGCTGCACGGCATGGGCGCGTACTTCTTCACCTTGAACCGCAACAAGCGCTCCGTCGCCATCGACCTGAAGTCCGAAGCGGGGCTGGCGCTGTTCTACGAGCTGGTGCGCCATGCCGACGTGGTGTTGGACAACTTCTCCGCTGGCGTCACCAAGCGGCTGCGCATCGACCACGACACGTTGACCGCGCACAATCCCCGCATCGTCACTTGCACGATCACCGGCTTCGGCGAAGACGGCCCCCACTACCAGCGCCCGGCCTTCGATCAGATCGTGCAAGGGCTTGGCGGCGGCATGTCCATCACCGGCAAGGGGCCGGACGAACCAGTGCGCGCGGGCATCCCCATCGGCGACTTGGGCGGCGGCATGTTCGCCGTGATGGGCATTCAGGCGGCATTGTTGGCGCGCCAGCGCACCGGCGTCGGCCAGCATGTGGATGTGGCCATGCTGGACGTGCAGGTCAGCCTGCTGAACTACATGGCCACGATGTACGCCATGTCGGACGAGGTGCCCGAGCCCATCGGCAACAGCCACTTCGTCCACACGCCCTACAACACCTTCGCCACCGCGGACGACACCATCATCATCGCGGTCATCGGCGACTCCTTTTGGCCGCCTCTCTTGGACGTGCTCGACATCGACGCCTTGCGCAGCCCGCGCTTCGCGACGGCGCCCGAACGGCTCAATGCGAAGGACGCCATCGAGGGCCTCATCCAAGAGCGGTTGGCCACGCGGTCCGCATCGGAGTGGCTGGCAGCGTTGGAAGCGGCGCGCGTGCCTTGCGCCCGCGTCAACAACTTCGCCCAGGCGTTGAACGATCCGCAAGTTCGGCACCGCAACATGTTCGTGGATTTGCGCCATCCACAGGGCGGTGGCAGCCGCGTGCCGGGCAACCCCGTCAAGTTCTCGGCGCACGACGAGGAGTCGTTCTCGCCGCCGCCGCTGTTGGGCGCGCACACCAACGCGGTGTTCGAGCAGTGGACCGAGGTGCCGGCGGCGCGGGTCGCCGAGGGCATCGCCGCCGGCGCGCTGCAACAGGCCGAGGAGGAAACATGGACCATGTGATCATCAACGATGTCGGGCCGCGCGACGGCCTGCAGAACGAACCGGTCGCCGTGCCGAGCGCCGAGCGCGTGCGGCTGATCAACGCCTTGGTGGACGCGGGCCTGCCGGCCGTGGAAGTGGCGAGTTTCTCGAGCCCGCGCGCCGTGCCGAAAATGGCCGGTGCCGAGGAGGTGGTGGCTGGCCTCGATCTCGACCGCGCCGAGTTCAGCGCGTTGGTGCCGAATCGCAAAGGCTACGAACGGGCACGGGCCGCCGGCGCGCGCAGCGTGGTCGTCGTTCTGGCCGCCACCGAGACCATGAACGCGCGGAACATCAACATGGGCCTCGACCAAGCGCTGGCAATGTGCCGAGACGTGCTGCAGCAAGCCCGCCACGACGGGCTGCGGGCGCGCGCCGGCGTGGCGGTGGCGTTCGAGTGCCCTTTCGAGGGCGAGGTGGCGGACGCGGATGTCGAGCGGCTTGCCGCCGCCCTGTTTGCCGCCGGCGCGCGGCAGGTCATCGTCGCCGACACCATCGGCGCCGGCAATCCAAAGCGCGCCAAGGAATTGTTCGGCCGCTTGGCGCAGTCCTTCGGGCCAGAGCGCTTGGCGGCGCACCTGCACGACACCCGCGCCTTGGCGCTGGCCAACGCTTGGCAAGCCGTCGAATGCGGCATTCGCAGTTTCGACGCGTCGGTTGGCGGTTTGGGAGGATGTCCGTTCGCGCCGGGCGCGGCGGGCAATCTGGCGACGGAGGATTTGGTGAGCCTGCTGCATCAGGCCGGCTTGCACACGGGAGTCGATCCGGCGGCCTTGCTCGGCGTGGTCGAGACCATCGGAACACTCGTCGGCCGACCAGTCGGCGGCCGGTCGTTGCCGTGGCTGCAAAAACAGCACGGCGCTCACAACGGAAGCGGAGGGGGGAACGCATGAATATGCAAGACACGACACAAACGGGCCACACGAGGCCATTGAAGCGCGCTCGGTTTGCCGTCTGGGCGGCGCTGGCGTGCATTGGCCTTGGCCCGGGCGCGCTGGCGCAGGAGATCGACGAGTTGAGCTTGGAGGACATGATCGAGCAGGTGATCGTTACCGCCCGCAAGCGCGACGACTTGATCCAGGATGTGCCCTTGTCGGTGAGCGCCATCACCGCGGCGCAGATCGAGGAACAAGCGTTGCGCGACCTGCAAGACATCGCGCAAGCGACGCCCGGATTCGTCTACGAGAACTACGCGACCGCGGGGCTCTCCACCGCCGCGGTCATTCGCGGCATGGGCCAGACCTTCACGAGCGCGCGCATTCAGAACACGGCCGTGTTTCTGGACGGCATCTATTTGCAGCGCCAGTCCATGATAAATCCCAGCCTCTTGGACATGGAGCGCGTGGAGATCGTCAAGGGGCCGCAGAACGCCCAGTTCGGCCGCAACGCATTCGCCGGCGCCATCCAATACGTCACCAAGCGGCCGCCATCCGAACCCGGCGTCAACTTCGTGCTGGGCTACGGCAGCGGCGACCGATTCGATCGGCGCTTCGAGGCGGGCGGCCCGCTGGTGGACGGCCGGTTCGCCGCGCGCGTCTCTGCCTCCGTATCCGGTTTCGATGGCCATACGAAAAACAACCACCCCTTCGCCAACGACGGGCCCGGGGGCGAAAACGCCACCGATGGAATGCTCGGCGGTTGGCAGGACGAAGCCTATTCGGCGGCCTTCCAATGGACGCCCAGCGACCAGTTGACGGCGGATGTCACCTACCACTACAACGAAATGCTGCGCGAACCGCAGGCGTACTACGACCTGAACGGCGCGCGCTACGCCTACGACACCGCGGAGTTTGGGCCGCCGCCATTCTTCGCCTTCCTGGCGCCCACGGGCACGAACTGTCTGAACACCACGACGTTCAGCGATCGGCTGCCGTTCCCCGCAAGCGGCATGCACGCGTGGTGCGGCGAACTGCCCACGGCGCCGCCCGTGGTCGACGATCCCAAGCTCGCCGCGGCCGGCCACGCCGCCTCGCGCGGCGCCGTCGCCGTGGATCCGCGTTCGCAGGCGTTGGACGCCACCACCCACATCGGTCGCATCGCGCTCGACTACGCCTTCAACGAGCGATTCTCGGTCAACTACCAGTTTGGATATGTGGACCACCGTGCCGACACCCTCGGCACCACCGAGGGCCGCGCCAGCCTGGTGGGGTCGGCGGTGCCTTATGTGCCGGTCAGAACGTCGCCGGCGCCGCCGTTCATCCAAGCGCTCGGGCCGCCCGGCTCGTTTGGCGCGGTGGCGCAGACGAGCATCTTCTACGCCAATCCCATCGAGCGGCTGGAGGCCGCCAGCCACGAAATGCGGTTGATCATGCAGCGCGAGAATCTGGTGGCCCGGGTCGGCTTCTACGTTTCCGACAACGACGACGAGGATGGCGGCATATGGCGTTCCTTGCCACCTTGCGACGGCGTCCATTGCAGCGTGCCCGCGGCGGTCGGCGACAACGTCCTGGGCGGGCGCCACATCGCGGTCGTGCCCGTGGTGCCCGGCCAAGTCAACATCGGCGTGCCGCACTTCTTCGCCACCGGCCATGGCGCACTCGCCGATCACATCACCTACCAGGATGCCGTGCGGGCCGTGTTCGGCGACGTGGAGTGGCTGGTGCGCGACGATTTGACGGTCGCGGTGGAGGCGCGCGTCACTCGAGAGAGCAAGTCCTTCGCCCAACTCACCACCACCTTCGGCGCCGACCTGCCGGACAACGTGCAGGCCAGCGACAAAGAAACCTTCACCTTCTTCACGCCCAGAGTCATCGTGAGTTGGAAGCGCACCGACGCCAGCATGTTTTACGCGCTTGCCGCCCGCGGCGTGAAAACGGGCGGCTTCAACGCCGTGGACCCGGCGCAGAATCCGGACCAGGCGACCTACGAGGAGGAGAGCAACCTCACTTTCGAGGTCGGCGCCAAGAACCAGCTGCTCGATGGCCGCCTGACTTTGAACGCGGCCGTTTACGTCATCGACTGGCAAGACGTGCAAGGAACCGAGGCGGCAAGCAGCGCCGATGCGTGGACTAGGGACGTGGTCGGCAACATCGGCGATGCGGAGGTCTTTGGCTTCGAGCTCCAAGGCGTGTGGCGGCCCACCGAACGCTTCTTCGTGGACTACGGTCTGGCCTACAACGACGCCAAGTACAAGAGCGGCGTCTACGTGAGTTCGATGGCCGGCCGCAACTCGTCCTGGGGCTGCGACGACACGGTCTGCCGGGCGGATGGCAGGGTGGACGGCAAGCGCATCGAGCGCACGTCCAAGATGCAATACAACGTCGGCTTCAACTATGCGCAACCCGTAGGTGCCAGCGCCAACGCCGCTTTCCGCCTAGACTTCAACTTCCGCGAAGGCATGTTCGCGACACCGATGAACTTGGCCCACAACGGCGACCGAACGCTGGCCAACGCCAGCTTCAGGGTGGAGGGCGAGAAGTGGCAAGCGACGCTCTGGGGCAGGAACATCCTTGACGAGGAATACGTCGCCAACAGCTTCGTGCTGGCGTCTTTCAACCGCTACATCGTGGGCTTGGGCGCGCGCCGCACCGTGGGCCTGACCGTCAAAGTCGGCTTTTGATATAGGGTTAAATTAGGGATTTATATACTTGCCTACGGTGATCAAAGAGGCTGAAATGGGAATGAACAAGGATAAAACGGAAACAGGCGTGGACTCGTTCCTGATGTCCGTGCTAGTGCTAGCGGTGACAACGGTGTGGATCGATGTGATTGAGGTGTCGGACGCGATCCGCCTGTCGTCTTCCGCAATGGAGGTGTTTGGAAAGGATTTGTCCGCGGGGTTCTGCGATTTCGCGTACCCGTCCGCGTATCTGTCATTGCTGCTTCTATGCCCCTTGATCGTGTTCTACTACATGGTGGAAAGAACGAAGTGGAGGCTAATCGCAGGTGAAACAGCGGCGGCGATTTGGGTGCTGCTGTGCATGTACATATTGATCAAATTCGCCAAGAACCCAGATCTCCTGGTCGTCAACGCCATGATATTCGAGGATCTGTATCAACACAACCCGATAATCGGCATGGATCCGGAAATCGCCGACGAGTATCTCTCCAATGAGAGGAAAATAAAACTGGCGATGTACGACGGCCAATTCACCGTTAGATGGATCTCGTTTTCCGTAATAGCGGTGGAATTCATTATTGTCACGCTTCTGTACATCAGCATGAGCAGTCTCAAGTCTCTTGAGAGCGACGACGATGAAAAGGAAAAGCAAGAAAACGACTAGGCGGCATGCCGCCCGTGTTTTCTGCGCGGTTTCTTGTCGCAGGCGTCTCGCAATTCATCCACAAACCATTTCGGCAAATCCGCCGGATCGGGATTTCTTTCCCAAGCCTGTTCGCGTGACTGCTTACGCGTTCGACGCGCGTATGAACGAGCTCGGCGAAAACAGGGAAACCGAGACAGCCGTAGTGGCCAAGGCGATCTTCACGCGGGCACGTGGGGACTGTCAAGCGACATCAGAAGTTTGAAGTGGTCCCACTTTTTGAGACAGTCGGCTAAGGTGTATTCCACGCCTTGAAGGAGGCATGGAATGACTGGGAAGAGGCGCCGTTTCACGGCGGAGTTCAAGAAGCGGGTGGCGCTGGACGCGCTGCGGGGAGACAGCACGGTGCAGGCGCTGGCGGCGAAGCACGCGGTGCATCCGAACCAGGTGAGCGTGTGGAAGAAGCAGGCGGTGGAGGGACTTGCCGACGTGTTCGCGGCGGGTCGGAAGACGGACGCGGACGAGGCGCTGGTGAAGGAGCTGCGCGCGAAGATCGGGGAGTTGACGATGGAGCGGGATTTTTTTCGGCGCGGGTTGGGGCGCTGAGCCGCTCGGAGCGTCTGGCGATGGTGGAGCGCGGCGGCGAGTTGAGCTTGGCGCGGCAGTGCGGCCTGCTGGGGGTCGGCCGCGCGTCGCTGTACCGGGAGCCGGCGGGCGAGAGCGGGTCCAGCCTGGCGCTGATGCGGCGCATCGACGAGCTGTACATGGACTTCCCGTTCTACGGCAGCCGGCAGATGGCGCGGCACCTGCGGCGCGAGGGGACGGTCGCGGGCCGGCACCGCGTTCGCCGGCTGATGCGGCTGATGGGCTTGGAGGCGGTGTGCCCGAAGCCGCGGACCAGCGAGCCGCACCGGAGCACAAGGTGTACCCGCACCTGCTCCGCGGCGTGGCGGTGGAGCGCCCGGACCAGGTCTGGTGCGCGGACATCACCTGCGTTCCGGTGCGCGGCGGGTTCCTGTACCTGGTGGCGGTGATGGACTGGGCGACGCGCTTCGTGCTGTCGTGGCGGCTGTCGAACACGCTGGACGCGGCGTTCCGCGTGGCGGCGCTGGAGGACGCCCTCGGCGGCGGAGCGCCGGAGGTGTTCAACACCGACCAGGGGGCGCAGTTCACCAGCCTGGCGTTCACCGGGCGGGTGCTGGAGTCGGGCGCCGATTGCTCGATGGACGGACGCGGGCGCTGCTTGGACAACGTGTTCATCGAGCGCCTCTGGCGGTCGCTGAAGTACGAGGCGGTGTGCCTCCGCGACATCGCCGACGGCTTCGAGGCGGAGCGCGTGGTCGGCGACTGGATGCGCTTCTACAACGGCGTCCGCCCGCACTCGTCGCTGGACGGGCGGACTCCCGCCGAGGCGTACCGTCCAGCCCCGCTGGCGAAGGCGGCATGACCCGGCGCCGCGTTTTCCACCGCCTTCCCACCGGCGCTTTGGCGCGAAGGGAGATCGCGCCCGTGGAAAGCCCGTGGAAAACGCTGCGAGGCGGCCGCCAAGGCCGTCGTTGACGAGACGGCGGCGACCGGCGACACTGGCATCGAGGGCATCGACAACCGAACGGAATACACCTTAACCAAGCCCTCGAACTGTCTCACGAAACAGGACCACCTCAGCTTGACCCTCTGGCGACACGAAAACTGACCCTTGGTGGGTACCGTTCAAGCCCGGCGGGGCTGGCATTCCGGTGCCGACGTGATGTTCCACCTCGAATTCCAGTCGTTACAGCACGGCGCGGCATTTTGGACACTTAACATCCATACAGCGTGGGCGCGGATGGATGCCCACTCGGCGCAGCTGTGAGGGGCGGGAACGGGCGCTTGTGGACGCTGCGCTGGCGGTGCGTGGCAAGGCAGTCGGGATAGGCGAGGGCCCGGTTCATCTCGCCTTCTTCAGCGCTTCCCCGATTGCGGAGTGCAGGAGCTTGGCCATTTTTTGCTCGCGCTTCGAGAGCTTGTGGTTCGGGTTCAGCGCTCCCCCGATTACCGAGTGCAGGTCCTTGATCACGTCCAGCTCGCGTTTCGAGAGCTTGTGGTTCGGGCGCACATCGTCAACCAGCTTCTTAACGTCGCCGAGGAGCCTCTTGAAGTCCTCCGAGGGGTATCCCGTGTGTACGGGCTTCTGGCCCAGTACCACCGAGAGCTTTTCGATGACCTTTATGTAGGTCCTAGAGGACGCAGCTTTTCTCTCCCTGTCGCCCATGGCGGTTCTCCAGCCTGTTGGACAGAGAGCATAGCAGAGGTCAAGCGCTTATCCACTTCGGTAGCAAGTCATTGCTGTCTCATTGACCCCACGCGAACTTCATCTCAGTTTGGAGAGGACGATAGGGATGCCGTAGACTCTCTGTAGCTCAATGATTTTGCTCAAAATAGCAGGAAAACGCTCGCTTTCAAGAAGGGGAAGAGCGGCTTGAAAAATGCACGACGGCGGTTGCGCCGGGGATCTGCACCGCTCCGGCTGGCGGCCGGGAGGTGGCGCACATGCCGCTGGTGTACGGCGGCCGCGCCAAATGGAACGCGCCGCTCTCGGCACTTAGGCGTCTCGCGCCATTAAGTCATACATTCCGTTTGCTCTTTTGCGGGAAAACACACGGTTTCCGCCGACACGCCGTAGCAGTTATAGGAGCGAGACGCCTTAGAACAGTTTCGGCCGGGGCGGGGGCTACTCCTGCGACCGCTGAACGCGCATCACTCGATGGACGGTGCCCTGCCCACCTCGTCGCGCAGCCGCTCCACGCAGGCCGCATCGATGAGGTCCAAGTTTGCAGGTGCCACAGCAAGGCCGGAGTCGTTCACCCGCAGTCGGCCGGCCAGGCGCAGCAGGTCGTCTCTCTCGATGCGGTTGGCATCCGGCAAGCACTCTTCGTGCAGCAAAGCCACCAAGTTCGTCGCCAGCCAGTCCAGGAAAGGCGCGAGGTACCAGCCTACGCAGGACTGTTCGTCGCGGCCGACTGTGGTTGCGGTTATGTTCCTGCCGGCCACGCGAATGGTCAGCTGCCCCATGGCCCAGCCGTATTCCGCTGTTCGCCGCCGGGCGGCTCGGGGTCGTCAACCCAACGTATCTCCAACTCCATCCTGGCGGGATCGCCGAGTCGCATCGTCTCAGGCCTCCTCGCTTCCTAGCGCCTAGCGAATGTCGGCACCGTCCACGGTTCGTCGAATCTGGTGCCGCGTCACGCTACCGTCTGACGAACGCATCGCGGATGTGCCGCGGCACGTCCTGCCAAGGCACGGGATAGCCGTGCCACATGTCATCGCCACTGGGAACTGCCACGAAAGCGATGCCTTGGCGCGTAGCGTAGCGTCGCCCACCCTCCAAGAAGCTTTCCGCAAGCATCGCATGGGCTTGCGTGTTCTCCCACGGGTGATTGTAGGGATCGCCGGCGAAGCCCTGTGACGACGTCTCGTGCGTCTAGCGCGGAGAGAGCGTTCCAAAACCGCCGCCCGGTCGCCAGCGCTTGTGCTTGATGGTGCCTCTGTATTGGAGTGTGCATACGGGCATCAGACTGCCTCGGCATGTACAGTGCCTTCCGATTCAAGCCGGGCCACTCTTTGCCCTGGCCACAGCGGCGCTACACCGTCGCCGGGTCGCACTCGCCGATGTCGGACTTGGCGATGAAGTGAACGCACGGGTAGCCGGGGCTGTCCTGAGCGTCCCACCATACCTTTGAGAAGATCTCCGTGCGCACCTTCATCATGTCCGGCACCTTGTCCGGGGCGATCAACTGCTCGACGTCGCCATCGTAGATGATCTTCACGTCCACTACGGGATCGTCGTAGTGATCGAATCCCGGCTTGACGTTGATGCTCACTATGTTGATGTCGCTGAAGTGCGCCCTGAATGCCGCCTCCGCGATCTCGCGTACCTGCTCGTGGTTCATCTCGAATCTCCTACAACGTCCGTTGTCTGAACAGCACGTGGGCGACGAAGGCGCGCTTGGCTGCGACATCGGCCTGTTCGAACCGGTTGATCGCCCTGTCTGCGAAGGCAATGTAGCCCAGAACGTCGGAGTCCTGGTAGGTGTCCGTGTCGAGCGCGTAGTCCGCCTCTTGCCGCGCCTTCTGCAACGCGACGAACGCCTCGGCGAAGTCGCAGATTTCCGGCGGGAACTCCCGCATGGTCTGCCCTTGCAGGCACGCACTCCTGGCTCTGCCGTGCTCCAGCGCACGGTAGGTCCGATGCCATGCCGGGTCACGCACCGAGCCGATGAACAGGTTGGCCGCCGACGCCGCTAGCCTCTTGAGAGGCGCAGACCTGCACAATGAGTCAAGTTTTGCAGCAGGCACGGAGTTTGCGGAGCAAACTCGAACGCGCCCCGTAGGGCGCGCACTAGGCAGTGGAATGCCGCGTAATACGCGGTGCTGACGGCGCGACGCAGCCTCGCCTGTGTAGGCGGTGCGTCGCCCGGCTCCGTCAGGGCGCGAGCGGCTTCCATCAAGTCACGCGGGTTCACAGCGCAAGTCCTCGGATCCCGATTTGGCTTGTCCGGGACCATACTATGGGTGGGCGTGGTAACGGCTGGCTGCACGAGACAAATCTCAAGCGTCACATCGCCGAACAACGAGCCAAGAGCCGCAACCCCGAAGCCAGAGGCGGGCGCGGACGCTGAACCGTCCACATGCGCTCTGCCTGACACCGCCGACGGTGCTGGTTGGGCTCTCCGTTCAACGCGCCGGTTCAGCCGCTCTCTTCCAAGAGCGCCGCTTCGCCCGCCGCCGTTTGGCCGCGGGCCGGCGGCGTTAGCGGCACCGGCGTCATCACCCAGTCGATGTCGGCGTGGGCGCGGCGTTGCGGCGACGGGATCGTCAATGCCGTGTTGCGTTGCGCGGCGACCGCGGCCGCGTCGATCTGCCAGCCCTTTTCGATCAACCGGCGCCGCGCCGCCCGAAAGCTGCCCATGAAGCGGTCGTCGCGCACGGACAGCTCGTGCAAGTGGGTTTCCGGCAGGAAATTCGGCGTCGCGCGCTCGACGATGGCGGCGTCCTGGGCGAAGATCTTGCGCAGCCGTTTGCGCGAGCCGCGGTCGAAGAGGTTCGGTTTGAAGAAATTGCGCAGCTGCGTCGCGAAGGTGCGCGTGTGATTTTCGTCCACAGGCGTGTTGGCGTCGAACATGATGATGGACATCTTGGGGTTGATGTCGATGCGGATGCGCGCGATCAGGCCGTTCAGATGCCACTCCGGCTTGGTCACCGTGGGCTGGCGCTCCTTGCGCATCCGCCGGCGCAGCCAGCCCTTCATCTGCGGCGGATATTGGATGTTCTCCGAGCGGCCCCGATAGTCGTTCTTTTCCACCGCGACGATGTGGTTGTCGTACGCCGTCGCTTCCATGCCGAAGCTCGGATGGACGAAGGACGAGTGGGCGATGTCGATGCCGTTCTCCACCACCCGCGCCGCTTCCGCGCGCCAATGCCATTCGTCGGTGATCCGCTTCCAGGCAGGGTCGTCGTATTCTGGGAAATCGGGCAGCGGGAAGCGTTGTTCCTCGGGCGCGTCGCCGAGGAACACCCAGATCATCCCGAAGCGTTCGCAGGTGGGATAGGCGTCGATGCGCGCCCGGCGCGGCGGCGTGTAGTCCTCGCCTTCGGACGGCACATGCACAACCTGCCCTTCGCCGTCGTAGCGCCAGCCGTGGTACGGGCAGGCCACGCAGTCGCCCTTGCGCCAGCCGCCGGAGAGCGACCCGCCACGGTGCAGGCAGATGTCGCTCAAGCAATGCGCGTCGCCTTGCGAATCGCGAAACAGCACGAAGTTCTGGCCCAGCATCCGCGTGCGAACGGGCTTCTCCCCGACGGCGCTCGACCACTCCGCGACGTACCACAGGTTGATCAACATCGCGCGCTCCTCGTTCTCATCGACTGGCCTTGGCGCTGAAGGGCTCCTCTTGCGGGGGTGCCCCCTCGCGCTCCCACGGTTGAGGGCTCCCCTCCGCTCGCTGCGGCTACCAGCGTGGCCGCGCGCGCAATCTCCAAAGCCCTTGGCTGACTATACACGCTCTGTTGGTGCCCCGATTTCGCTGGCACTGCGTGTACCATGAACGCATGCGCACGCCACTTAAGCCGCTCCCCGACGAACGCCAGCCACCTCTCTACTTCGCGGGCCGAACGCATGATCTCGGCACCCTCTCGGCCGAACTCGAAGCGCTCTGCGCCACCGGCCAAGCTCCCGGCGGCTTGCAACTGGTCACGGGCCTGCCCGGCGTGGGGAAGACGCAGCTGGCGGTGAAGCACATCGGCAACGTGTCCGGCAGGCAGATCGGCGGCGTGGAGGTTCGGGCCTTGGCTCTCGATCCAGCAGGGCTGTCCAGCACGACATCGCTATTCCGCAGCATCTGCGAAGCATTGGGCGCGGTGTCCAACGGCAACAGCATCGCCCAGATCGACGATCAGCTGGCGGGCGTCAGCGCGAACGCGGGAGTATTAGGCGCCAAGGTCGGCGCATCCATGAACAGGGACGTTGGCCGCCACACTGGAGACTTGGGGATGCTGCTCAGGCAATCGCAGCTGGCGGGCCTTTGGAAAAAGAAAGCCCTGGTGCTGATCGTCGACGAGTTGCAGCGCATTGACGCGGATGGCCTTGAGCGACTGGCGGGGCTGCACATGAACATGAGCAACTGTCCGATCCAGCTGGTGGGGTTTGGGATGCACCATACTCCGAAGGTGCTCGCCAACCCGCCTGGCGGGCGGCCGGGCATTTCACGCATCAGGCCGCCTTTGGAATTGGGGCCCCTCTCCACCGTTGAGACCTGCGACGCTGTGGTGGGAAACCTTGAGGCGATGGGGCACATGAGCAACGTAGGCGTCACCCGCGCGAGCGCACAGGCCCTAGCGAACGCCAGCTTCGGGTTCCCGCAACACATCCGTGGCTACCTGCAAGGCGCCGACGCCGCCATACGAAGGCACGGGCACCTGCAGGATGGGGCACTGAAGGATGCGTTGGCGCAGGGCGAGGCCAACCGGGCGACGTACTACGACCAAAGGTTGGCCGCCATGGGCAAAGGGCCGCACCTGCTCTATCCGCTTGCCGAGCACATGGAATCGGCGCAAATGGAGAACGTCACCACGCCGTTCGCGGAAGCGTCGGTCGGCAAAGATGTCGTCCATGCCGCCATTGAACACGGCGTGATGGTTGCAGGACCGCACGGCACACTGTCATTCGGCATTCCATCGTTTCGGAAGCACATGATCGCGCAAGCGGCGGCCTACCAGCGGATCGCCCGCCGCGAGAACTCTGTGAAGTCGGTCACACGCTGACGCCGCGCACCCGCCAGCGCGTCCGCGCTTGCAATCTTCAGTCCCTTAATCGAGTATGCATTCTCCGTTGCCTGCCTAGGCCCGACCCCAACGATGGCCACCTCCACCAAGTCGCTCATGGACACGATTGCCGCCCGTCCGCAGGTGGACAATCGGGAGACCTTCAACGCGCTGTGGAGCAACTTGGGCGAGTTGTTCGACCAAGTGGCGGCACGGTTCGAGCTGCAGCCGGATGCCTCCACCGCAGACTTGCAGCCCTACCACGCCATCGACGGCAGCGGCGCGGGCGGCCATCTCAGCACGTTCGCGGGGCCCGAGATCGACTGGCTGGTGTTCTCTTGGGTGGGCAATCCGAAAGCCAGCTTCAGCAACATGCATCTCACCGTGAGCCTGTCCAGCAAGATCGACGCGCCGCACCTCGGCCTCGCCTTCGGCACCGCGCCGCACCTGTTCTTCTACATGGACTTCATCGCCCGCAAGGACTTGGCCGCCAATCCGGCCTACATGGACGCCTACTACCAGGAGCTGAACGAGGAGCATCTGCGCCTGCACGAGAATCCGGCCTTCACCGCCTTCGTCAGCCGCAATCTGTACATGCGCGTCACCCAATCCGCCGCCAGCCTGTGCTTCACCGCCGAGGACAACGAGGCGAACCGCGAGACGCTGCGCGACACGGCGCAGAGAATGGTGGCGCAATGGCTCGCCAACGTGGACAAGGCGAACCCCGTGCCGGAGGCGCAGCGCCCGGCGCTGGCGGCGCGGGACGAGTCCATTCGCCGCTCCATCGCCGAGCGCGACCCGATGAACGCGCTGGTGAAGCGCATGTATGGCGAGGAACTCACGGCCAAACTCGTGAAGGCGCTTTGGGGCGGCGACCGCGCGCTGCCGCGGCCGGCGTGGCCGGCGTGAAGAGCGCCGTGCGGGCGGTCTATCGGGCCGCCACGGTGCCGGGGCGACAAGCGCCCTACGACAATGTGACGCTCAAGCTCCACTACCCGGCCCGCTACGGCGACAGCTTCAACGAACGCGACACGGGTTTCGTGCCGCCAGACGACTCGCGCGCGCCCTTTCCCGTGGTGATCTTCATGCCGGGCATCAACATTTCGCCCGAATCCTACGGCTGGGTGGCGCGGCGGCTGGCGAGCGCCGGTTTCCTCGCCGTCACCTACAGCTGGGTAACGGTCGAGATCGCAGACCGCGCGAGTTTGAGCCCGGGCGTGGACGTCGACTCCCTGCGCCCGGAAAACTACGGTCGCGCACCGTCCTGCCCGCCCTTGCCGGCGATTCTGGACGACCTCGCGGACGCAGCCCGGCGCGGCCTCCTGGCAGGGCACTTGGATCTCGACCGGGTCGTCCTCGGCGGCCACTCGGCGGGCGGCAGCATGGCTTTGCTGAATGCCAACCGCCGCTGGTTTTCCACCCTGCGCGGCGCGTTCGCCTACGGGGCGCACACCGCCGGCAACGTCGGCCTCGGCTGGGCCGAAGGCAGTTTCATGCCGCTGACGGGCGACCTGCCCCTGCTGATGATGGGCGGCAGCCGCGACGGCGTCATCGCCGCCAGCGGCCATCGCTACGGCGCCCAAGACGGCGCGAAGGCCAGCGCCGCCATCGAGCACACGTTCGCCACGGCCGTGCCGGGCGATCGCGGCGATCGCTATCTGCTGATCGCCCAAGGCGCCAACCACTTCGCGTTCGCTTGGCCACGTGACAAATCCACCGGCCGCGCCTACCTGGATGGCAAGACGGATGGCAGCAAGCGGAAGATGCGCCGCTATCTCGGCGACGTGACGGTGGCGTTTTGCCGCTACGCCTGCCACGCCGACGCCGCGGCCGCCGACGCCTTGCGCCAACTGTGCGATCCGGCGCATCCTTTGGCGGCCGTCGGCGAGCGCAAATGAGCCCGTCCACGCGCACGTCGGCCAAACCACGGGAAGGACGCCAATGAAAGATGACAAGCCCAGCGATTGGCAGGCGCTCATCGCCGGGCAGTGGCACGGCGCGCCCGCGGTGTACGAGCCGGACGGCACCTATGTGGGCTTCAACATCGTCTCGCGCGCCAGCGAGCATGTCGGCGACAAGACCCGCTATTGGATGGAAACCGATTTCGACGCCGTCGGGCCGCTGCGCAATCGCTTCGAGATCGGCCGCTTCGACTTCGGCGTCATCGACTCGGACCAAGATCGCATCTACACGGGCCCGGATTTCGTCGGCTCCGGCAACCCCTACGGCAATCTGGTGGATTCGGAGTACTTCTCGCCGGCATGGAACACGCATTTGCGCACCGTCAACCACGTGGTGCCGGAGCTTGAGATGCAGGTGTATTCCTCGCTGCTCTACGAAGGCCCGACGTTGGCGGCGGTGTTCAACGGCCTGTACATCGTCACGCAAGACGACGAACCGGCCAGCCGCACGCGGGTGGCCGATTGGCTGCAACGCGAGCGCGGCGAGGGCAAGCGCCCCTTCGTGCTGCCGCCCAAGCACGCCGGCCGCTGGCAGGGCGAGTTGGAGGTGTACGACGCGCGACAGCGACGGCTTGGCGTCAACCAAGTGGCCATCGACTACACGCCGATCAACCTCACCCGCGCCAACGTGGCCATCGAGACGCGCGGCGTGATCGACGGCCGCTACGCCTTCGAGCGCAGCCGCGACCACAACCATCACCAGTTCCACGGCCCGGACATCTACGGCAACGGCATAGCCTACGGGCGCTTCCTCTACAGCACGATGCACCGCTACGGCGAAGCGCTGCGTTTGGAAACCCGCGACGCGCTGGTGGACCGCAACCACACCTTGGTGGTGAACTGGAACTACTTCCTCTCCCAGCAGCGTCGCTACACTACCCACGGCGTCTTGGCTTGGCAGGCCGGGGACGAGGTGCTCGGCCCGCGCTTCCTGCCGGCCCGCGCCGCCGAAGGCGCCGAGTAGATGAAGCCGGTGGACGTCTACGGCTATCGCCGCAAGTTCGCGGTGCTGGTGCCAAGCACCAACACGGCGGTGGAGACCGAATACAGCATGATGCGGCCCGAGGGCGTGGTGCTGGCCACCCGGGGCTGCTTGATTCCGCCCTTCAAGGTGGCGAGCGACGAGGATTTCGTCAACATGGTGAAGGCCATCGGCGACGCCACCGAGCAAGGGCTGCGCGACGCCCTCAGCTGCCAACCGGATCACGTGATCTTCGGCTATTCCGCCGAGACCTTCTGGGAAGGCAAGGAACGCTCCGACCGGGAGTTTCGCAAATACAACGCCATTGCCCAGGAAGCCGGCGGCTGCGACATCACCTTCGGCGCGCAGGCGGTGCAGGACGCCCTTGCCTGCTACCCGGGCGTAAAGCGCATCGGCGTGGTGACTCCGTACATGCCGGTGGGCGACCGCATGGTGGCGAAGTTTCTAGGCGACATCGGCTACCGCGTGGTGCGCATCAAGGGGCACTGCTCGCCGGGGCCGGTGGACATCGCCAGCGAGAGCGCCCTCAAGACGCGGGCGCTGGTGCGGGCCGTGGATGGCGACGATGTGGATCTCATCCTGCAAGCCGGCACCAATCTCTACTTCCTGGAACTGGCCGCGCAACTCGAGCGCGAGCTCGGCAAGCCGGTGCTGGCGATCAACGCCGTCACCTTCTGGCACGCGCTGCGCCACAACGGCATCCCCGATCGCCTGCGCGGATTCGGCTCGCTCTTGGCGGAGCATTGACCCACGTTCGCCACGCAACGCTTTTGGGAGTCGGTCACAAGGTGAACCCGTCGACATACGCCGAGGGTCTATAGTCAGTACCCGAATGGAGGATGTCCCATGGCGCAGTTGCTTAGCGACCAAGAAATACGCGGTGTCCTTGGCACAATCATCAAGGATGGCGACCCGAGCGGCGTACGGCCGAACTCCTATGTCCTGAGACTGGGTTCGGCTGGCGAATACCTCACGACCGGCAAGGAGTTTCGCCTCGGCGAGGGCGCTAACGACAAGAAGGGCATCGTCGTCCCTCCGGGCCAATCCGTCGCGCTGACGGCCGTGGAAACCATCGACTTCAGGCGTGAAACCGTGGGGCGGCATTTCCCCGACTGCGACCTGCACGCACTCATCAGCCCGACAACCGATCTCCAACGCGAGGGCGTGGTAGCACCAACTACGCAGGTGGACGCGGGCTACGAGGGAACGCTCAACTGGACGTTGACCAACTCGTCGAGCGAAGAACGGCGCTTTGTGTATAGGGAGAGGTTGTTTCGGGTGACCATTCTCAAACTTGCCGATGGCGAGCGCCCAGCTAGCCTTTACGAAGGCGCCTACCAAGGCAAGAAAGGCTACGTGCGCTCAGAGCGGTCCGGCGCTCCCGTTGGCATGCGACCCCAAGACTGGGAAGAGTCCACCACCAAAGAAGGGCCGGAAGTGCTGCTCGAACGGCTCATCCAATCCGGCTTCCCTTGGAACGTGCTTGGCACCCGCCTAAAAACGATCGACAACCAGTTCCAGACCGTGACGAACGAATACGCGGACATTCGGGACTCCATGGAAAGGCTCGAAGGCAACCTTGGCCAGTCCGTCGAGAGGCTCGAAAGCGACCTTCGCCAGTCCGTCGGGAGGCTCGAAGGTGACGTGCGCGACATACGAAAGGAGTTGGCGCAAGTACCGGACAAGGTGCGCGAGATTGTGAAAGACGAGCAATACCGCTGGCTTGGCGGCGCTACGACCTTGGCGATTGGGCTTGGCGGCTTGGTGCTAGCTGCCGTCAAGTCTCCGATCGTGGCGCAGTGGTTGGACCAGCATGGCAATTGGATTGGCGCCGGCATGGCCGTTGCGGCGCTGCTGGTCACTTGGCTGCTGTTCTGGCGCCGCTAAGGAGTCTCGCCCGCTGTTCGCTCCGGCCTGCGACCCGCCGAGAGGGGTATCGCACATATTCTCTATCGGAAGATCGTTGGCGAGCTCGTGCGTTGTGGATGATCGCGGCCACGTCGTAGCCGAGCCGAGCCGCCTGCGCGTCGCGCACGCCGCGCACCTCCGCAACGATCGGATCCATCTGCCTCGTTGGGCGATTCGGGTCAGAGGCCTGTCGCATCGTAGTCTTCCATCGACTCGTCCGCAGATCGCTGCTGGCTCGAAGCCAGCTTGCCGGCAAATCCGTTCAATCCCCGGCCGCACCACGGCATTGGCGATGTGGCGCAGATTCCACGTTACCAAGTAATCCACTCCGTTGACCACCGCCAGCGCGACGTGAACAGCATCTTGCGCCGCTACTTTGGCACAGTGCCCGTCGGCTGGGCTTCTACGACGCCTATGGAGAGGCGCACGGCCTCTACTATCGGTCGTCCATGACGAACCGGCCGGGTACGGGCGAAGTGCGGCCCCCGCGGACTCGGCCGTTGGACGCCATCGTGACGGCGGACGGGCGGACGGCGGGGCGTGCAGCGCGTGACCCGAACACGCGACTTGGGCGTATGATGGGTGCGCGTGCCTTCTCGAACCCATGCATGGAACAAGCGCCGGCGCTTCCACCCGATGTTCACGCATCGCTCGCCCATCTGACCAAGATGAGCGACCGCGACCATCCCATGGTCTTCGCGGGGCGCGATCAGGAGTTCGAGTTGCTTGATTCGGCCATTTACGGCACGCAACGTGGCGGAGTTGGGCGCACTGTGGTCGTGCAAGGCGTCCCCGGCGCGGGCAAGACCTCGCTGTTGAACGAACATGCGAACCGGCTCTCGGCACGCGGGGAAGAAGGGCAACCGCCCGTCATTCCCGTGCCGCTGCGTCCGAACGATCTGGATGCGCCGCCGGCCGCCATCATCGAGGAGATCGACAGGCAGTACCGCGAGTTCGTCACTGTCGACGAACGGAGCGCGAGGCTGGACAGTGCCGTCAACAGCACGATGCTGGCGGCCAGAACCTTGTTCGCATCGTTCACCAAACGGGATTTCGGCGATTTCAGGCCGTCCGCGAGAGCGCCAGCATCACTCCCGATAGCGCTCGACGAATACGTCTCGTTCAGAGTTGGACGCAAGGGAAGCACCATCGTGCTGCTTGTCGACGAGGCGCAGAACCTGGAAGACACGCGGCATGTGCGCCGGCACTTGGACGCTCTGCATGGCGGCATCAGAGGCAACACCCACATGTTGCTGGCCTGCTTCGGGCTGGCCAACACGGTGGAGCGCCTCCGCACGTTAGGGCTGTCGCGGCTTGCCAACGGACATGTGCGCACCATCGGCCCACTGTCGAACGAAGACGCTCACCGGGTCGTGTTCGACACGCTCAACGTCGCCCTGTCTGGATACGCCTTCGGTCATGGAACGTCCGACAACGTCGAGCGGGAGCGGTGGATCGGCAAGGCCGCAGGCGCCATCTTGGGCGAGAGCGCCAACTTTCCCCATCACTTGGCAAACGGCTGCCGGGGCTTTGCCGAGGTCGTATTGAATGAAGGCGTGGCGGCCGAGCCGCCCGTCAAGGCTCTACGCCGCAAATGCGCTGAGTACAGAACGGACTACTACAACACCCGGCTCCTGCCTTGGGCGCACCACACGATTGCGCTGTCCTTGGCGTTTGGCAGCAGCGACGACGAGTGGATTCCAGCAACGGACCTCGTGCGGTCTCTAATGGCCTCCGACAACCGGGGGTTGCCCGTAAGTCAGGCGCATGCCGCGAGGGTGATGGACGAGTTGCGCAACAACGGCTACGTTGAAGAACGCAATGGATTGTGCCGTTCCGCCATTCCTTCGTTGACGCCGCATTTCAAGGCCGCCCTTGGCGACCTGCATTCGGACAACCAAGCGGCTCGACTGGTGTTGGACGCCCTGCCATCCCGGCGCGGTCGGCAAACGCATGGTCTCGCCTGACGGTGTGGAGAGCGCAAACGCTTTTCGCGCCGACGCCAGTGTAGTGTCCAGCTAGTCAGGCCGTTGGCGACTCGTCGGCCGGCACCACCTGGGTGCGTCAAAGAGCAAAGGCCGATGCCGTCGACGACTGCTGGCGCTTGAGTGACGAGAGCCTGTTCCAACGGTCTCGCAACGTCCTTGATTGAGAGATCTCTACAGGGCGTCTGGCTTCAACTAGCCCGGCCCAGTCCTGCATCAGCCGAGCCGAATCTGCACCCCCGTCAACGCTGATGCGACAGCGACAAACCCATATGCTCCCTCGACACCGTCGATCTGCCACCACTCATGACCTGGCTTTTCCTTCCAGCGGAAACCATGGCGTTTCAAGAGAGCGCTGTGACCTTTAGCTCTGACCTTGGACACATACCAATGTTCGTTCCGGGTGTTCCAGCCACCCAACTTTCTGCCGTCATGGCTGATCTTGAGCTGCTGCTTGCCTACATCGACTTCATAGCCCTTGGCCTTCATGGCTTCGGCAACCCGCCGGACTTTCGGATGCAGATATGCCACTTGATTCTCCTTGACCTCTTGGCGTCAGCCGCCGACGCCGGCGATTTGCTTGGCACTCGTCGCAAACGCGGACTCCCTGCGAGTTGTGTCTTGATGCGCCAAGCGTAGCACATCCGAGGGGCGGGATTGCGCGGCCTGTGCCAGCGCGCTAGCGCTTCGGCGGATGCCTGCCGCACTTGCAGGCGGTGACCGACGACAACGCCCTGCCCGGCGCCAGAGACGGCCGCCGCTACCTCATCCGGCTTTGCTGGCCAATCTGAAGAATCTGCTGGGCGAGAACCTCCACCAAGGCCACTATGGAGTTGCCGTGGAGTGGCGCGGGCGCGGAACGGGTGAATTCGGCGCAGAGTTTCTCCACCAAGGGCGGTGACACGGTGGTTGACGCACTCGGAGCCGGCAAACTCATGGCCTGACTGTATGTATGTAGAGAAGCGCGAACGCTTTGGCGCCACCGCCAGTGGAACATCCGGTTTTGTCAGGCCGTTGGCGACTCTTCGGCTGGCACCACTTGGGCGCGCACCGCCAAGCCCCACAACAGCACCACCAGCGCCAAACAGCCGAACAGGATGAACGGCGCGGCGGGGCGCCAGTTGTCGAACAGCACGCCGCCGACCTTGCTCGCCACCAGAATGCCTATCGCGCCGAACAGGTTGAACAGGCCGATGACGGAACCGCGGATGCGTTCTGGTGACTGTTGGGCGATCAGCACCGAGCTCGTTACGATGCACCCCACTTCGGACGTCCCGATGAGCACGCAGCAGACGATCATCCCGACGCCGAAGGGATTGTCGATCAGCCAAGTGCCGCCGTAGCCGAGAAACGCCAACAGCAGCGTGGCGACCAGCGCGGTCACGCGGTGTACCCGGTCGGCCAGAAACCCCCACAACGGCGCGGCAAGCAGCGCCGCGGTGAAGGCGATGGCAATGACCGGGGCTGCTCTAGCCACGGCGTCGGCGCGGCTCATGCCCAACTCGGTGCCGTAGTTCGCCAGCCAAAGCGCCAGGAAGGTGCCAAGGATTGTCAGGTTGCCGCGCGCCACGAAAGACGCCCCGTAGGCCAGCGCGATGCCTTTGTCCTTGGCCGCCAGCAAACCTTGGCGGGCTTGCGTGAGCAGGCTTTCGCGACGTTCGACGCGCCCCTTCTGCTTGGCCAACCCGAACCACATCAACACGCCGGTTGCCGCGGTGAGCGCGAACACCACCAAATAGGTGGAATGGCCCGCCTCCACCGGCGTTTGGCCGGCATCCGCGAACACCTTCGGCAGCCCCAACAGCACGAGCGCCGTGATCAGCGCGCCGACGCCGTTGAAAAAACCCATCATGCCGGTGGCCTTGCCGCGGCTGTCGTCGGCGACGTAGTCCGCGATCAAGGTGACCAGCATCACGCTGAACGCCGCCGCCCCGCAGGCGTACACCAAGCGCGCCAGCAACAGCCCCGCAAAGCTCTCGGCGCGCGGGTACAGCAGCACGCCGACAGCCATGATGAGGAAGCCCAACGCCATGATCGGGCGGCGTCCGATGCGATCGGACAACGTCCCCCACACGCCCACCATGAGGATGATGGCCACCTCGCCCCAGAACACCAGGTCGCCGCTGACGACGCCCTGCTCGCTCTCTGGAATGTGCAGGAACTCGGTGAGCAGGTAGGTCTGCATCTGCGGCACGAAGGTTTGCAGCAGGATGCCCAGCAGGCACGCCCAATAGTAGGTGAGCATGTTGGCTGCGCCGGCGCCGCCGGCTAGATTCAGGCCTAGGGAACGCTTGCCCGCTGGCGGCGCGTTGGTGACGGGTTCGGCCATGGCGTGGAGCTCCTTCAAGCGTGCGCGGCGTCCGCCGGCGACTGGAAATGCACGACTTCGCCGCCCGCCGGGTAAGTCGCTGCAACATAGCAACGCGCGACGCGGATGCCAAGCGCCGTCGGCGCGAAAGCACCGAGAACCTCCGCCGCGCGGCGAGAGGACGTCGTCAAGTACGTCAAACCCGTTGCCGGTGCCCGACGCTCATGGTGTGCGGCCTTGATCCGCGCGATCACGACGTTCAGGCACCGCCGCCCGAACCGCCTGCGTGGCTTGACTTCGCGGGTCCATTTCGCCGCGCAACTCCTTGAAGTGGCCTGCCAAGGAGGGGAGCGTCAAACGGTAGAACTGATTGCGACGCTCCACATACCCATAGGCGCAAAGCGAGTTGAGTATGGAATTGACTTTCTTCTTCTTCACGCGATCGCCCGCGTCGTCGGCCGCCATCAGCACCTGCCGCACATCGTCGGCCGGCGTCCAGCCCTCGCCATCCTCCGCGAAAGCATGCGCCAGTGCAGTCGAGTGGTCTTCCCAGGAGTGCAACCGCGCCTGGTAGTATTCCCGCCTGCATCTTCGACATTCCATCACCAAGTCATGCAAAGGAGGTTCGTCCCCGATCCCTTTTCGCAGGAGAATCTGCGCGAGCGAAATGCACGCATTCGTCAAATGGTGCGGAAAGTTGGCACTTTGCGAGAGAATGGCATTCGTCGCCGCGTTGATCCATTGCTCACGGTTGAACGATCCTTGATCGAACGCGTGACTGGCAAGAGCAACGTCAATGGTTCCATGGACAGCCGTCCTCGCATCCTTGCTCGACAGCGGCCCAATCGATCTTGCGTGATCTCTCGAGAGCCTCGACAGCCCAAGATCAACGAGGTGCTGTTGGGTGCTTCCCAACCCGAAGCAGGCAAGCAGCACCTTTGCGCCTCCGTGTACGCCGTTGTGCATCGCGCTGAGATACGCCCTCACTTGCTTCGTATCGGGCAAGTTCTGGGCTTCGTCCACCAGCAGCACGAAGGTGCAGTACTTCACGTCGAACCGCGTCAATGCGTAGTCCGCAAGGGTCGCGTCAAGGGAGTTGGGCGCCTGCGCGGACGGCAAGAGCTCGCGGAAGTTCTTCTTCGTGGCGATGGCGGACAACGCATTGCCCATCCAAGATGCCCTCGCCACGAAGCGATTCGCCTTCCTGCGCCACGACTCAGGTGCGGCGAGTGCCGCAAGTTGCCGGTCCATTGCCTGCATGAGCGCAATCGGCGGCGCGTCGAATTCGTCAAACCTAAGGGGCACGGGGACAACGGGCCCGTCATCCTCTTTTTCCGCGCCCACAAGTCTGGTCGCGTACTCCTTCAACAGCGCCGTCTTGCCCGCTCCAGGCACTCCGCTGACCACCACCGTGCGGCCCACTTCCCCCCGTCGCACAGCCCGCACCGCCGTATCAAGGAGGTCGATTTCGTCGTCTCGACCTGCGAACACCGTTGGCGAAACGCGGTCGCTGGTTTCGGCCAACCGTGTCAACGACTGGCGAAGATCGTCCTTGAAATCGTCAGGGTGCGTCATGCTTGTCAGCTCATCACGCCGTCCACGGTCCGGCTCTTTTCACGCGATCAGGGTGTCCATGCTCATCCCACGGGATGAAAGCCACACCGTTCCGCTATCGCCAGCGCTACTCGGTCGCCCTCTTTGGCCACTTCGTCGAAGGCGGCGGCCAAGTAGGTTGCCATGGACGGGATCGGAGGCGGCAGAAAGTGGTCTTTGGTCTTCATCTTGCGCTTTCTTAGGATGCCCCGTTGTGCGGCCGTTTCGAGAAGCTGGGCGGCGTACTGGTGCTCGACGCGTTCATCGTTGTCGTCGCCGACTTCAAGGGCCGTCAGCGCGGCGGCGCGCGGCACTGCGCCGTCATCGAGGGCGGCGGCCATCTTGCAGATGGCGCCTAAAGCCAACACGTGCGTATCCAAGGGACTGCCGAGGCGTTGCTCGTAGTAGTCCGTCTTCTCGCTTTCGTGAAAGTCCGCGATGGCCGCCAACAGATCGTTGGTCGCGGCGAACGTGTCGCGGTGCTTTATGAGAGTCAAGCACAGGGAACGCAAGGCAGCCGTGAGGTGCTGCGGGAAGTCGCCGGATTGGGCCTCCAATCGATCCACCAATTTGGTGCGCCATGCATCCCACGGGCAATCTCCGCCGCAGCCCGCGGACTCAACGTAATCCCGCCATGCCGCTTCATCGGTCGTCACGCCCAAGTAGTCGAGAGTTGCTTCGAGCACTAGCCTGCCTTCGCCGGGCAGAAGCGGGCCGATCTCCATGATCGCGCCCTTTGGCACCCTGGATTGCTTGAGGCCCTCCCGGATCACCGCAGCCGTGTTCTGCAAGCCGAAACAGACGACGAAGATGCGACTGTCGTGCAAACACTCGTTGAGAATCTGGAATGTGCTAATCGCCCTCTCTGTCACCGGGCAGTTCTGCATTTCGTCTAGTGCCAGCACAACCAGGGCGTCGCGCGGCCACATGTGCCTGGAATACGATCCGATGCATGTGCCTAGATCGGACGATTCCGTTAGGCCATGGGTGTCGTTGTGGATTCGGTACTCGGAAGTGCGGAATCCCACCTGCAACACAGTGGACGCCGCTTTGCGAAGGGTCGTGGAAGCTGTCGTTGCGAAGCGTCCGCTGCTTGGCAACAACGCGAGTTCCTTCGGCAGCACCTCGGTCAGCTTGGCCACCAGAGAAAGCGGCGGCAGGTCCAAGTCGCTTGGATGCAACTTGGCGCACAGCACGCGTCGATCACCGATCCGCTGCCCTTGGACGGACGCCAGGAACTCGTCGCACAAGGAACTCTTGCCCGCGCCCGGCACACCTTGAACGATCCTGGTCATGCTGCGGGGATTGCGCAGCGCCACCCGTTCGACTGCGGCACTCAGCTCGGCAAGTTCGAGTTCGCGCCCCACGAAAACGGGCGGCGATGTTCGCTCCAGATCGCTCGCATAGGCGGCCAAACGCTTGAAGATGGCGTCGGGCGGGTCCGCGTTCGTCGGCTGGCGTTCCATCTCAATTGGGCTGCGCGAACGGGATGAATCTACCGCCCTCAGTCCTCCACCGGCGGCAGGTAGGTCGTGCCCACCGTGCGCCCGCCATTGCCGTTGGGTCGGTTCACGTTGCCGGCCAGGGCTCTTTCGCCTAGGGTCACGGCTTCGAGCAACGTGACGACCGCCAACGTGCCGATGTAGTCGCTGAACGCCCGCAGGTTGCCGCTGTTGGCCACTTCCAAGGCGTTGATGTAGCCCGGCCGCCCCGCTGCCGAGATGACCGGCGGCGGCTCGCCGCGGCGGATGTAGGAATACGCCATGAGCATCCGCGATACGCGGCCGTTGCCGTCCTGGAACGGGTGCGTGCGCACGAAGCGGTGATGCATCCACGCGGCTTCCACGTACACCGGGTAGCGCTCGGCCTGGATCTCCGCGTGCAGGGCGAAGAAGCGGTCCATCTCGCCCTGCACCACCTCCGGCGGGCAGTATTCGTGCATTACGCCGTCCAGGCGGCGCGGGTTGTTGGGGCGGTTCTTCCACATCCCCTTGCGGCGGAACGGCACCTGCACGCGGCGGCCGTCGGCGGTGAGGCCGGCCACGGTCTCCTGATATCGGGTCACCAGCTGGTGCCACGTCAGCACGGCGTGCTGGGTGAGCGGCCGGCCGCTGGCGATGTCCTCGAACAGCATGTTGTAGGCGGTTTCCTGATCCGCCAGCAGGCCCTTGATGGTGCGGTCTTCCACGTTCTCCACGGTGTGCGAATGGACGACGCCTTCGAGCCCCTCGGCGATGAGCTGCTCGGTGATGCCGGTCTTGAGGGTGTAGAGCCCCTCGATCTGCCCGGTTTCAATGGCGAACGCGCGCCCGCGCTCCTCGAGCCACTTGTCGATGAAGGCGCGGGGTTCGTCTCGATCCTTCAGGCTGGCGCGAATGCCGGTCCACTCGGCGCTGAGCTCCGCATGGCCCGGCACAAGCCACTCCTGCGCGCCATCGGGCATGCCCGTGAGCGGGGTCCAGATTTCCGGCAGCTGTTGGTGGGGGGATCGCATGACTACCTCCACATGCTGTGAGCGGCTGCGGTTGAATCGCGACAGCGCCAAGACTGCGCGAGCTTGAGAAGATGGTACTCCAACGGTGCGCCTTCCGCCCGCGGTAGGCATCTGACCACGCGGCGGTCAAACCAGTGCCGTTGCACCGCCGTAGTATGATTCGCGCAACGTAGCCAAGCCGGCCAGCGCCACGTTGGTGCCGATGACAGCCGATGACAAGCTAGCGGACGGGGAGCAGCGAATGGGCGGGATGGTCTTCCTGTTGCTCGACAGGCGGCCGGGAGCAGCCCAACGCCCCGTGCGCTTCGAGCGGCGCCACTGATGCGCGTGGCGGTGGCGCAGTTCGCGGTTGGCCCGGACGTCGCCGCCAATCTGTCCACCTGCCTGCGCATGCTGGATGCCGCCGCCCGCTCGCGCCCGGCGCTCGTCGTGTTGCCGGAGTTCTGCAACCACCCCTCGTGGTACGACGATGCGGCGCATTGCCATGCCGTGGCGCTAGCGCCGGACGGCGAGTTCCTGCGCGCAATCGCGGCCAAGGCGGCGGCAATGAACGCCTACGTCGTGATCAACTGCACCTTGCGCAGGCCCGGCGGCGAATGCACCGGCACCAGCATGCTGTACGGCCCGGCGGGCGAATTGCTCGGCAGCAGCGACAAGCAAGTGCTGATCGGTCACGAGAACGACTTTCTCAGCAAAGCGCGGCACGCCGGGCCCGTGCTGGCGACCCCGCTCGGTCGTATCGGTCTGTACGCCTGCATGGACGGGGTCATCAACGAGACGCCGCGCTGCCTTGCGGTGCGCGGGGCGCAGCTGCTGTGCAACAGCCTGAACTCGTTCGCCATCGACGAGGCGTCGCTGCATGTGCCGGTGCGCGCCGCGGAGAACAAGGTGTTCGTCGCGGCCGCCAACAAGGTGGGGCCGCTGATACCGGAAGCGATCATCGAGCCCGTATCGCGGCAGACCGGCATTCCAGTACGGTTCCTGATGGGCGCCGGCGAAAGCCAGATCGTCGCGCCGGACGGCGCGGCGCTCGTTCGCGCCAGCGCGGACCGGGAGGAAGTCGTGCATGCGGACATCGACATCCAAGCCGCGCAGCGCAAGACCCGCCCGGACGGCAGCCACATCTTCGCTTGGCGCCGCCCGTCGCTTTACCGCCCCTTGGCAATGGCCCCCGGCACTCGGCAGTGCGACTATCGCGGCGCGCACACGGTCCGCTGCGCGCTGATCCAACTGGGCGGCACCGGCGAAGGCGCCATCGACGAGGCCGCGCAGAGGCTCGCCGCGGCGTTCGCGGACGGCGCTCGGCTGGCCGCTCTGCCACCGCTGTTCTTCTTGCCGGAACAGCGGATCGAATCGCCCGAGGCTGCGGCGCAGCGCTCTGAAAGCGCCGCCGCGGCGTTGGCTTCGTGCTGCCCGCCCGATAGCTGGGTCGCGACGACGCTGGTGCTTGGCGAGCCGCCGCGACTGGCCGCGGCGCTGATAGGCGCCGACGGGTTGAAGCTGTGCCAAGGCGTGTTGCATCGCAGCAAGCGCTACGCCTTTTCGCCGTTGGCCGCGCAAGTGCAAACCGTGGATTTGGACTTTGCCAGAGTGGCCCTGCTCACCAGCGACGACGCCTGCGTGCCCGAGGCGTTTCGCTTGGCCGCCCTCGCCGGCGCCGACACGGTGGTGGTGCCGGCGCTGCCGCTCGAGGTGTGGGAGATGCGCACTGGCCTCCTCGAACGGTCGGCGGAGAACCGCGTGAATCTGCTGGTCGCCGCCCAGCCCGGGCCTTTCGGCACCAGCTTCGCCACCGCGCTGAGCGAGGATTTCACGGTGCTTACCCCCTGGCGGGAACGCGCCTTCGACGGCTTGCTGACCCTGCCGCCAACGCTGCGGGCGCCGGCGGAGGCGGGCGTCACGGCCGTGGAAATACACCCACGCTTCGCCGCGAACAAGGTGGTGTCTCGCGGCACGGATTTGCTGGCCGGACGGCCTTGGCGACTGCTTGAACCGCTGCTCGCGGCACAGGCGCCGGCGGCGGAAGCGCCATGAACGACGCCGCCACGTCGCTCCCCGCCACGCTGTGGCAACGCACGCTGCGCCAGATCGTCGACCGTTTCGCCTTGCGCGAGGTGCGCGGCGAGGACGACGGCCCCCACCTCCCTTTGCAGAGCGTTGCGCCCATGCACCAAGGGCGCGTCGGCGAAGTGAGGCTGTTTCGAGGCGCGCCGCTGTTTCAAGTGGTGACGGCCACCATCGTCGTGCCGCCGATGGGGCTGGATTCGCACATGCTGTTCGCCTTCACGCCCTCGGACAGCGCGGTGCCGCACTTCACGCTGGATTCGGTGCAGGCCGGCGGCCAGCTCGCCTTCCATCTGGACCTCATCCCCCGCCTGGATCTCGGCGCCCATCTTGGCTACATGGACAGATGCTTCACGCCGCTGTCGGCGAGCTTCGCCAAGGGCGAGGCGATGGCCGGGCTCACGAAGGCGCAGCTGAGCCCGCGTCAGCACGCCATCATGTCGCCGTGGATGCTGGCCAAACGGGCGACCGTGGAGGCGTTCGGGGCGATCGACGCCTTGGTGGACGACTACCTGCGGCATTGGTTCGCACTCGTCGAGGAGGGCGTTGACGAGGCGCTGCTGGAGGGCGCGGATCCCGCCGCCTTGATCGAGCGCGACCGGCGCAACAAGGCGATCATCTTCAACCGCGACGTGGATCGCGTGTGGGACCAAATCACGCCGCTGGTGGGCGCGGACGCCGTCGGCCGTCAAATCGCGCTGTTGCGTCGCACCAGCCTCTTGAGAGGCGCGGACCTGCACAAATGAGTCAAATCTTGCAGCAGGCACGGAGTTTGCGGAGCAAACTCGAACGCGCCCAGCAGGGCGCGCACCAGCGCCTGAGGCTTTCCTTCCACTCGTTTCACGAGGTGACCGATGAGCAAGCTCACCGCCGAATACCTGATTGAGGACTGCAACCCCGCGGAGAGGGATCTGTTGGAGCGGGTGGAGGCCGTCTTGCCGGCGCTCGCGGCGCGTTCGGCGGCCATGGACGAGGAGAGCTTCCTTGCCTCGGAGAACGTCGAGACGCTGCGCGAAGCCCAGCTGCTCGGCCTGGTCGTGCCGGCGGCCTACGAGGGCTTGGGCGGCAACCTGCGCGTCTGGGCCGGCGCCTGCTTCGCCATCGGCACGGTCTGCCCGTCCACGGCGCTCGCGTACTTCTTCCATCTCACGTCCACATCCCGCGGCACGCTGTCGCTCAAGGCGTTGGACGCCGGCTTGTTCGACGACGCCGAAGCGCCGCTGGTGCGCGCCTTCGCCGAAAAAGTGCTTTACGCCATGGGCCGAGAGCGCATGTGGCTGGCCAACTTCGCCAGCGAGTCGGTGAAGTCCGAGGCGGCGGCCATCACGATCAACACGCAGGCAACCAAGGTGGCCGGCGGTTGGACGCTGCGGGGCGTCAAGTCCTTCGGCTGCGCCACCGGCATCGCCGACCGCTATCTGGTCACGGCGGCCCTTGACGGCGTAGCCGGGGCGAACGGCCTATGCCTTTTCCTCGTCGACCGCAACGCGCCGGGCACGCGCGGGCGCATCCGCTGGAACGCGCTCGGCATGCGCGGCTCGGCCACCGAGGGCCTGGTGCTGGAGGACGTGTTCGTCGCCGATCAAGACGCCTTGGCCATCCCCGGCGCGTTCGTGAAGATGTGCTCGCAAAGCCGCACCGGCTACGTGGGCAACCAAGTGGCCGCGTCGAGCATCTATCTCGGCGCCGCTTTCGCGGCATATCAGGCAGGGATGAAGAACGTCCTCGGGCGCAAGTTCGAGGACACCGGCCGGTCGTTGGCGACCGGCCCCTACCAACAGCAGATCATTGGCGACATGTACGCGCACCTCAACACCGCGCTGCTCTGGGCGCGGCGCATGATCGAGATCGAAACCGCCGAGCCGCCGATCGTGCCGGCCGAAGAGGTGATGCCGTTCTGGCGCGTGTGCAAGGGCGAGGTGGCCGAGCACAGCTTCCAAGTCACGCAGTGCGCGCTGAAGCTCGCCGGCACCGCCGGCACGTTGTTCGGCACGCCGTTTTCCCGCGCCCTGCGCGATGTCGCAATGGGCCTTGTGCAGGCGTTCCCCGCCGAACGTGGACGTCTCGAGGCGGCGCGGATGCTTGCCGGCGACGCCGAGCAGACCTCGTTCGGCGCCGGCACAGCCTGAGCGCGGATGCTCGAACCACTCGTGTCGCAAGTGAGCCAGCCGCGGCGCGCTTTGGCGCGTCGGCACTTGGGTTTGGGGTTGCGCCCGGCGCTGATTCTGGTCGATCTCATCAACGGCTTTACGGATCCCGACTGTCCACTCGGCACCGAGAGCGGCGCGGTGGTCGCCGCCAACGCCACAATACTGGCGCACTTTCGACGCCGCGGCTTGCCGATCTTCTTCACCACGGTGGTCTACTCGAACGACCGCCAGGCCAGCGTGTTCCGACGCCGTTTGGCGGCGTTGAACGTGCTGCGGCCGGGCTCGCGCTGGGTGCAAGTCGATGCGGCCCTGGCGCCCCGCGCCGACGAGCCGGTGATCGAGAAGCAGGGCGCGAGCGCTTTCTTCGGCACCGATCTGCATCGGCGGCTTCAAGCGGCGGGGGCCGACTCGCTGGTGGTGACGGGCCTAACCACCAGCGGTTGCGTGCGGGCGACGGCGGTGGACGGGCTGCAATATGACTATCCGGTCGTGGTGCCGCGCGAAGCGGTGGGCGATCGCGATGCCGCCGCCCACGAAGCCAATCTGTTCGATCTGGACGCCAAGTACGCGGACGTGGTCTCGGCTGCGGAGCTGTTCGAACTCCTTGCCGCACCGAACGCGCCGCCCGAATGACCACGCGGGATCCCGTGATCGTCGCCGGTGCCGGCCCGGCCGGGGCGACGTTGGCGCTGTACTTGGCCCAGCACAATGTCCCGGTGCTGCTGTTGGAGCGGGAAACCACGCTGCCTAGGGATCTGCGCGCATCCACCTTCCATCCGCCCTCGCTTGAGATGCTCAACGATTTTGGGGTCGCCGCGCCGATGATCGCGCGCGGCCTGGTCGTGGATCGTTACCAGTACCGCGATCGGAGCAGCGGCGAGGTGGCCGAGTTCGACATGTCGGTGATCGCGGACGAAACGCTGTTCCCCTACCGCCTGCAGTTGGAGCAGTACGAGCTGACCGCCATCATCGAACGCATGCTACGCCGCCACGCCGGCGCGGAATTGCGCCTCGGCGTTGAGGCCACCGGTTTCGAGCAGGATGGCGAGGGCGTCTCGGTGGCCGTGACGCACGCGGCTGGCCGGCAGACGCTGCGCGGCAGCTTCCTGGTGGGGGCCGATGGCGCGTCGAGCAACGTGCGCAAGGCGGCCGTCATCGGCTTCGGCGGCTTCACCTACGACGAGAAGTTTCTGGTGGCGTCCACGGACTTCCCCTTCGAGGAGGCGTTCGACAATCTGTCCTGGGTCAACTACATCGCCGACGCCGACGAGTGGTGCGTGATGCTGCGCACGGACAAGGCTTGGCGGGTGCTGTGGCCCGTCGACCCGGCTGCCGATGCGGATGCCCAACGCCAGCTCAGCGAAGGGGCGTTGCAGGAACGCCTGCAGCGCCTGCACCGCAAGCCCGGCGACTACGCCATTCGCCACCGCACCCTGTACGACGTCCACCAGCGAGTGGCCGAAACCTACGTCAAAGGCCGCGTGGCGCTCGTCGGCGACGCGGCCCACGTCAACAATCCGCTGGGCGGCATGGGAATGAACGGCGGCTTGCACGACGCCTGCAATCTCGGCCGCAAGCTGGTGGCGATATGGCGCGGCGAGGCGGACCGCGCGATGGCGCTCGCCGCCTACGATCGGCAACGCCGTGAACTCGCGACGCGGTTCGTGCAGGAACACACCATCAACAACAAGCGACTCATGGAGTCGTCGAACCCCGACGTGCAGCGCCAGAGGCAGCGGGACTTGATGGCGAAGGCGGGGGATCCGGCCAGGGCCAAGGCGTTCGTGATGGAGCGAGCCATGATGCACTGCGCTTGGCAATGAGCGGTTCCGCGTAGTGTCCCACCAGCGTCCGGATAGCAGCGCGAACGCGAGCCGCCTGCCGCTTGCCGACGTGGCGGTGGTGGAGTTCTCGCACATGGTCATGGGTCCGGCCGCTGGCTTGATCCTCGCCGACCTGGGGGCGGAAGTGATCAAAGTGGAGCCGACCGGCGGCGACAACACGCGCCGCCTCAAGGGATCCGGGGGTGGCTACTTCGCCATGTACAACCGCAACAAGCGCAGCTTGTGCGTGGATCTGAAGCACGCCGAAGGCAAGCGACTGGTACACGGCTTGACCGACCACGCCGACGTCGTCATCGAGAACTTCCGCCCCGGGGCGATGGAAAAGCTCGGCTTCGGCTACGCGGAACTATCCGCCCGCAACGAGCAGCTCGTCTATTGCGCCCTCAAGGGCTTCCTGCGCGGCCCCTACGAGCATCGGGCGGCCCTCGACGAAGTGGCGCAGATGATGGGCGGACTGGCCTACATGACCGGGTTGCCGGGGCGCCCGATGCGGGCCGGCTCGTCGGTGGTGGACATCGCCGGCGGCATGTTCGGCGTCATCGCCATATTGGCCGCGCTGAACGAACGGCGCGCCACGGGCCGAGGCCAGCAGGTGACGAGCGCGCTGTTCGAGACCACGGCGTTTCTGGTCGGCCAGCACATGGCGCAGCAGGCGGCGCTCGGCGAGGCGCCGCCGCCGATGTCGGTGCGCCGCTCCGCATGGGGCGTGTACGACCTCTTCTCCTGCGCCGACGGCGAGCAGCTGTTCGTCGCCGTCGTCAGCGACACGCAATGGCGAGCCTTCTGCAACCAGTTTCGGAACACCGGCTTGGCGCCCCTCGCCGCGGATCCGGCCTTGGCGACCAACCGCGGCCGAGTCGACAACCGCGACCGCCTGCTGCCGGCGTTGACCGCGCTGTTTGGCGAACTGCCGCTGGCGGAGGCGTTGGCCGCGTTGGAGAGCGCCGGCGTGCCGTTCGCCGAAATCCGCAAGCCTGCCGACCTGTTCGACGATCCGCACCTCGGCGCGGATGGCTTGACGGCCCTGCACCTCACCGACGGCCCCCGGCAGGGCGCATTGGCGCGTCTGCCCAAGCTGCCTCTCGAAATGGACGGTCAGCGCTTTGACGCCCGCCTCAACCTCCCGCGCGCCGGGCAACATTCCCGCGCAGTGGCCGAGGGATCAGGCTGCGGCACGGCGCTGATTAACGATCTCATCGGGCGCGGCATTGTCCGCGAGGGATAGGCGAACGCCTCCACGGGCACGCAGCGGTGCCGCAGCCATGCTGCCCGGGCGGGGTTCCCACCAGCAGCGCCGCATCGTTTCCTGCCTGATTGCTGGCCAAGCAAGACAAACGTGCAGGCAGGGGTCACTTCAGCTTCAACAGAGGACTGTCCGGCGACTCCGGGCGTGGCGCGAGTGTGCGACTACCGCAGTCCGCCACCAAGTCCAGCGCTTCGAGCACGATCTGGCCGATCAACGGCTCGCTCGCGGGCGGCCCGATGATGCAATCGGCGCTCGTGAAGCGGTTACCGATTTGGACTGTCACCGGCCCAGCGACTTGGCGGGTCTCCCTGTATTCATTAGCGTAGGCCACGACGACCTCCCGCTGCGTCCTCAAGCCGAGGCGGTCGACGATGTCCTCCGGCAACACGAGCATGACCGCGCCAGTGTCCACCACGCCATCCACCGTTGTGCGGCGAACCGTGGATTCGTCGCGCAGCCCCTGGCTGACGACCTCACGGTCTACGGTGTTTTCCAGTTCCATCGTAGCGACTATCTCGCCCATTCACTGCTCTCCTAATCCATCGTTGCCGGTGGCGCGTCCACCACGCGACACCGGCCAGCTACCCAACCGTACTACTCTACCGGGGCGGTGCTGGCGAGGATCAGTGGCGCAGATGATGGGCGGACTGGCCTACCTGACCGGGTTGCCGGGGGCGACCGATGCGGCCCGCGTAGCGCGGGAAGCGTATGATGGCTGCCATGAGTGGAGCGCCAACAGTCGTCCCGGGGGAGCGGATGCCTCCGCTCTACTTCGCTGGACGTGATGAAGAACTGCGCAAGTACGACGACGATCTGCGCGTGTTGTGCGCTACAGGGGAGTCCAATGGACTGCAGTTGACCATCGGCGCGCCCGGGTCCGGCAAGACAAAACTCGCGGATGAGTTCGCCAAGCGTGTGCAAGGGCAAGCGGTGGAAGGCCGAACCGCGTATACGTTGATGATCTCGCCCGAGGAACTAGGCGACCCGCTGAGCTTGTTCAAGACGATGGGACGCGCGATCGACGCCGAACAGAGGGCCGCCGAGATCGCGCAGGTGGACAACAGGGTCTCCAACGTGAGCGGCGGGGCCATGGGCGCCTCGGTTGCGGTGGCCAAGGATGTCGGGCGACACACCTCCGCCTTCGCGGATCTGTTGATGGAGTCCACTGAGAAGGGCATGTGGAAGAACAAGACGCTGGTGCTGCTCATTGACGAGCTGCAGTCGATTGACGACGAAGCCATGCCCGCGCTGCGGGTTCTGCATCAAGGGCTGATCCGTTGTCCCATTCTGTTGATGGGGTTTGGCCTGCAACACACCGCCGCACGGCTTGCCAGCGCTTCGGGCGTAAGGGGAATATCCCGCATCGCGGAGCCGACGATCCTCCATTCGTTGAGTCGCACCGACGCGATTGCCGCCTTCTCGGAAACGGTGGCGCGGCTAGGACACGGCAAGGTGCCAAGCGAGAGCTTGGCTGCCTTGGCCGACGCCAGCCACGGATTCCCACAGCACATCAACGGATACTTGGAGGGTGCCCACGAGGCGTTGACCCGACATGGACACTTGGAGGGCGAGGCGCTCAACGAAGCGTTGCGGCACGGGGGAAGACGCCGGATCGCCTACTACAACAAGCGGCTTTCGGCAGCGCGCAGTCGCAAGCCGATGACGGCTTTGGCGGCGGCAATGGAACGCCGCCAGAGGACTCGGTTGGAGTACCACGACGCGAAGGACGTCTTGGTCGAGGCGGGCTTTGGGGCGGCCGAGTTGGACGCCGCCATTGCGCACGGCGCGTTGACATGCGACGACGAGGACAACGTCTCGTTCGGCATTCCCTCGTTCCATGCCTACATGAAAGACCTTCTGGGACGGGGGCGGGCCTGAGAGCGCGGCGGCTAAGCTAAGCAAGGCGCACAGCGAGGATGGTCTTCTTGAGGCTTCGTCGAACGGCTGTTCCGCACTTCGTTCCGCCAAGTTGCTGTTGCTACGCCTTCGCGCATGTGATGCGGTCAGCGTTGCGGTCCTTCGCAAAGCCGATTGCGTGCCGAAGCGCGGGAAGCGTATAATGCTGCCGTGAGCGGAACACCAACAGTCGTCCCCGCTTGCCCTTGTACGCGCTTCGCGAATTTATCTTGCCCGACCCGGGCACGCCGATGATCAATTGCGGTCCATTGGACTCCGGCCGGCCTGTTCGACGCCCCGCAATTCGGTGCGGACGGTTTGACGCCTTCACCTCACCGTCGGCCACCGTCAGGGCGAGGTGGCATATGCGCTCGGCACGTTCAGCGCTCACACTGGCCTTGGCCATCGCGTTGGCGGCCTTTCCTCTGCCCGCGGCCGCTTCGGATGTGGAGGACGCGGCCGACGATGGCGAAATCCGCGTGTGCGTGCGCTGGGGTGCCGAAGCCGAACCACCTAAACCTAATAACGACCTCGTAGGCGTCGCATGTCAATTCGTGTGCGTGCGGTGGGATGCCGACACCGAGACACCCAAGGCGTACGACCCAATAGAGGGCGATGCCTGCACCGTGGCCGGGATGGCCGACGCGGCAACCGATCCGCCGGAGAACGAGCCGTTTGCGCTTCTTCACCACGCGATCAGGCAACTGCAAGCCGACATTGACGCATCTGGATTGACCACCGAGCCCCCGGCGCCGTTGCGCTGGCAAATCACCGTCGCCGGACCCAACCACCTCTACTACGCCGCGCTCGGCCTGCTGCGCAACACGAGTGGGGTGGTGTCCCCCGGGGTCCCTGGAGGAATTGCCTGCCTCGCGTCGGATGCGCCACTGAAGAACGCCGCAACGCTGAATGTCGTCACCAAAGCCGTCGTGTGCGTCAACAACCAACTGCGCCAGCGGCTCGGCATCGCCGTCGCAGCCCGCGCCGCGAGCAGCGCCCCGCAGCGGGCGACGGGCGAATCGGCCTTGCGGATGGCCGCCCGGATGTTGGAGCGCTTGCTGGCAATCGGGCGGGCGCTGCCTGTCGAGACCACGCCCAGCGACATCTACGACCGCCTCGATGACGCCGCGGGGAACCTCGCTGGCCTCGCGCAGGAATCTTTGCCGCCCTTGCCGGTGCCAAGCAAGCAGGCGAAAAACGCGGCCGATGTCTACCGGCTGGTGTTTCGCTGCCTTCGATTGAGCCAAGTGCTGGAAGTAAAGCGGAACATCGAGAGGCGACAGCGCGGCACGCTCGCGCTCTCGCAGTGGCATGGCGTCGACGTGGCGCCGAACGCGCCGAGCCTGCAGATCAACATCGTCAAGGACGCCGGCTCGGCCGGCGTCGACCTCGCCCATGTGTACGACTTGGCGACCCTGCTGGCCGCCCAACTGGGGGCCATCGGCGATGGCGGCAACCGGGAAGCGGTCCGCGCGGTCCGCGCGCACGCTCGCCCGCCCGAAGCGACCTTGTCGGATGTGTTCGGTTTGGCGATCGCGCTGGAGGCCCAGCTAATGAAGATGACCGGCATCACCGGGGCGTCGGTGGGCCGAGGAACCGGCTGACGAGCTCCTTCAGTTCAACCGCGCCCACGGGCAGGCCGCGAACCGCGCCTGTTCGAAGGCGTCGATGCGCGCCGCGGCGTCAAGCGTGTAGGCGATGGCGTCCAGGCCCCGCAGCAGACGCTGGCGGCTCGCCGCATCGACGTCGAAGGCGATTTCGGCGCTGGGCGTGCGGACCGCGCCAGCCGCCAAGTCGATAGTCGGCTGGTTCGCTTGCGGCGCCACCTCGACCCAGCCGGCCAGCGCGGCCAAGTCGCCCGCCGCCATCGTCGCCGCCAGCAGGCCGTTGGCGACACAGTTCTTGCGGAAGATGGCGCCGAAGCTCGGCGCCAAGAGGGCGCGGATGCCGAAATCCCGCAGTGCCCAGGCGGCGTGTTCTCGAGACGAGCCGCAGCCGAAATTGATGCCGCAGAGCAGGATGCTGGCGCCCGCGTAAGCCGGCCGATTCAGAACGAACCGCGGGTTTGGCAGCCGCTTGCCCACATCCGCGTAGCGCCAGTTGGCAAACAGGCCAGCGCCCAGCCCGCGCTTGGACGCGCGCAGTTCCCGCGACGGAATGATGGCGTCCGTGTCGACATTGTCGCGCAGCAAGGGCGCGGCAATGCCGCGATGGCAGGTGAACGGCCGCGTCGCCATCACGCGGGCGCGGCACCGATGGTCTCCGGCGCGGCGATGCGGCCGCGAATCGCCGACGCCGCGACCACTGCCGGGCTCGCCAAGTGGGAGCGCGTGCCCGGCCCTTGGCGACCCTCGAAGTTGCGATTGGTGGAGGTGATGACGCGCTTGCGCGGGCCGAACGTCTCGCCGCCGGCGTAGAAGCACATCGCGCAGCCGGACTCGCGCCACTCGAAGCCGGCGGCTTGGAATACGCGGTGCAGCCCCTCGGCTTCCGCAGCCCGCTTCACTTGGCTGGAACCCGGCACGCAGACGGCGGCCACGCCGGGTGCCACGCGTCGGTTCCGCAATACGGCAGCGGCGAGCCGCAGATCGCTTAGGCGAGCGTTGGTGCAGGAGCCGAGGAACGCCGCGTCGATAGGCACCTCCGTCAACGCCGTGCCGGGCTGGAGACCCATGTAGTCGAGCGCGCGTCGGTCGGAAGCGGCCCGCGGTGGCGGCACGCGGCCGCTCACATCCACCCCCTGCTGCGGCGATGTGCCCCAGGTGACGCGGGGGCGCACGGCGCTGGCGTCGATGCGCAGGCGGCGGTCGAAGGCCGCTTCGGCATCCGTCCGCAACGCCCGCCAAGACGCCGCGGGCAGCACCGCGGGGGCGTAGGGCCGCTCCGCGACATAGGCGAAGGTCTTGTCGTCCGGGGCGACGAGGGCCGTTGCGGCGCCGAACTCGACGGCCATGTTGCACAGCGTCATGCGCGCTTCCACGTCGAGGCCGGCGACGGTCTCGCCGCTGAACTCCACCGCCGCGCCCAGCCCGCCCGCGGCGCCGTATTCGGCGATCAGAAAGAGCGCGAGATCCTTGACCGTCGCCGGGGCTGCCAAAGCGCCGTTGATGACGACCTGCAGGGTGGCGGGCTTGCCGAGCCGCAACGTCGAGGTGGCGAGCACATGCTCGGTCTCGCTGGTGCCGATGCCGAACGCCAAGCAACCCAACGCGCCCAGCGTACATGTGTGGGAATCCGGACAAACGACGGTGAGCCCGGGCAGCGCGATGCCCTGTTCGGCGCTCACCAAGTGGCCGATGCCCTGGTCCGCATCGTCCACGTCGAACAGCCGCAGCCCGAAACGCGCGGCGCCCCGCCGCAGGCCGACGATGAACGCTTCGCCATCGGGAACCAGCGTGGCGTCGCCGCGGCCGGGTCGCGTATCGACGATGTGATCCACCATGCAGAAAACATGCTGCGGCCGCCGCACGGACTGGCCCCGGGCGGCCAGCTCGGCCAAGGCGATGCTGCCGGTGCGCTCGTGCAGCCACAGGCGGTCGATGTACAAGAGGCTTTCGCCGTCGGCGTCGGTTTCGATGCAGTGGCTGTCCCAGAGTTTCTCGAACAGCGTCCGCCCCGCCGAGCGGCCCTCAGCCATCGTCCAGCCGTTCTCCGGCGGCCTCGGAGGTCGGCTCGTCCGGGTTGGCGACGGCCTCTCGCTCCTGCTGCACGATGCGCAGGATGCGCGCCAAATACTCTTGCTGCCAGCGGCCGCGGGCGTCGCGTTGATCCGCGTTGGGCGCAAAGCCGTCGATGTCCGCCTTGGCGACGATGCCGCGCTCGATCAGCAGCTGCTCCAACGTGTCCAGCCGCATCCGCGTCACCGCCAGCTCGCCCGCCACCGCCATGACGATGGACAACACCCGCTCGACATCCGCGTCCGCGAAGAAATACGGCCGCTTGCCCTTGGCCTTTGCGCCGGCCAGGGCGACGGCGTCGAACGGCTCAGACATGGGCGCCGGTGATGTGCCAAGCGGCCTTTCGGCCATAGTCCTCGGTGTCGTCTTCCGCCGCGTCCGGGAACAGCTCCCGGTCCACCACCGCGGCAACGCCGCCGTGGAACAGTTCCGAGCGTGCGAATCCCGCATCGACCATGTACTGGTCGAGGTCGACGTCGTGCAGCTTGGTCCAGAACGGCTCGTTGTTGTTGAAAGCGTCCCAATCGCGCATCGCCTGCTCGAAAACCGGCATGTCGGCGTCATATTGCGGCTGCTCGATGTGGATGACGAAGCCGCCCGGCGCGACCAGCCGCCGCGTCTCGGACATGATGCGCCGCAGCGCCCGGCAGGAGGTCTCGTGCAGAAACATCGTGCTTTGGATCCAATCGAAGCTCTCGGCCTCGAACCCGGCGAGGTCCGCGGCGTCGGCTTGCACGAAGACGACGTTGTCCACGCCGAGGCTCGCCGCCCGCGCGGCACCATAGCGGAGCATCGGCGCGGCGACGTCCACCGCCACGACTTCGGCGTTGGCGAACGCCTCGGCGATGGGCAACACGTTGTGGCCAAGGCCGCAGCCCAAGTCCAATATCCGTCGCGGTCGCCAGCTCGGCTGCCGCCGGCGCATGTAGTCCACCATGCCCCGACCGCCGCCATCGGTGTAGCGGCCGAGCATGCCGCCGGTGGTGACGAACATGCCGGCGTCGTAGTTCGCCGCCGCGGTCACGTCGTGCGCGGTGCGCTCGGTGTAGTAGCTTCCGGGCATGCAGTGGTGATCCACCGCGCTCAGGTAGCGCGGGATCGACACCTCGGGGTTGAGGCGCAAGCGGCCGGCGTCGACCAAGCGCTGGGTCTCGGCAATGAGGCGATCGCGCTGCGGCAGCACAAGCGCCAGACCAGCCTGCTGACGCATCTCCATCGTGTTGCGGCGCAACGCGCTCCAAGTGCGATAGAGCGGCTCCGTCGCCAAGGCTTGACGGACCTCGCGGCGATGCGCGGGCTTGCGCCCGTTGGCCCGCTCGAACGCCGGCTCCACGCGCTGCCGGTAGGCGTCGGCAACGCCGGGCAAGACGACCGAGGCCAAATGCCGGTTCAGCCGCGCCAGAAAGTTGAACCGCTCCGTCTGATCGTGATCCGCGCTCGGAAACACCGCGTGGCGGCCCACCGCCCGGTAGTCCGGCAACCCGTCGTGATTGGCTTGCGCCATTGTCGCGTCCTCTCTGCGCCGCGCAACATCCCAACCGGAACACCTATATCGATGCGCCAGTCTGTCCACCCAACGACTTGGCACTGACTTTAGTAGGGTGGCCCTACAGTGCAGTGTACCCGGTTTGATTCGTTTCGCTCATACCCAAGCCAGCCATGGCCCACTTGGAGTGACATGCTGCGGGAAGAGCCTCGGAGAAACAGATGCTTAAACACTTGACGCTAGCAAACGTGGGGCCAGCGTCCGCGATGGCCTTGGAGCTGGCGCCACGGTTCAACCTGTTCACTGGCGACAATGGCTTGGGCAAGAGCTTTCTGCTGGATGTGGCTTGGTGGGCGCTCACGCGTCGTTGGCCGCAGGAAGTCAACCCGCGCATGATTTCCGGCTTGCCGGCGCGGCCGCGCGATCCCGCCGCGCCGGCGAAGATCCACTTGCAGGTTCGTTCCCCTACAACCGATGTGGAGTACGAAGCCACTTACTCCAAGACGGACGGCGCATGGCAGGGGAACCGGGGCAGGCCGTGGGCCCCGGGACTCGTCGTGTACGCGCACGCCGATGGATCGTTTTCCGTATGGGACCCCGTGCGGAACTACTGGAACCGGCGCAGCGGCGCGAGCGCTGCGGAACGCCGACCGGCCTATGTGTTCACGGAGGCGGAAGTGTGGGACGGCTTGTGGAACCAGAGCGCCACGCGGCCGATTCCCGTGTGCAACGGCTTGCTGTACGACTGGGCGCACTGGATCAATGCGCAAGACGCCCGCGCCGAGGCGATGGCGGCCGTTTTGCAGGCGCTGGCGCCTAGCCCGGCCGACACGTTCGCGGCAGGGCCGCTCGTGCGGGTCTCTCTTCACGATGCCCGCGAAATCCCCTCCACCGTCACACACTATGCCGGCGCCGTTCCCGTCCTTCATGCGTCTGCAGGCGTCCGCCGCGCCGTGGCACTCGCGTACATGCTCACCTGGGCGCGCAGCGAACATCAGTTGGCCGCGGAGCAAACCGGCCGCCCTTCCGCCCGGCAGCCGACAGTGCTCTTCGACGAGGTGGAGAGCCACCTGCATCCTCGTTGGCAACGCTCGATGCTGAAGTCCCTGCAGGAAGCTGGCGGCGCGATCTTCGCCGATGTGGATTTCCAATACCTCGTCTCCACGCACTCGCCCTTGGTGCTCGCCTCCGCCGAGCCTTGGTTCGATGCAGAAAAGGACGCTTGGTTCGACATCGACTTTGTCGGAGACCCGCCGCGAGCGCAGTTGCAGCGACGCCCCTATGTGCCACTGGGCACCGCCGGCCATTGGCTAACCAGCGAAGCCTTCGACTTGGCCACCGACCGCGGCAGCCCCGAGGCGGAAGAGGCAGTCCTGAAGGCCAGGGAATTGCTCCGCGAACCCGAACCCGGGTTGGATGCGGTGATGGAGGCCCACGATGGTCTGCGCAGAACGCTGCCGGAGCTGGATCCGTTCTTGGTTCGTTGGAACGCATTCGTGGAGCGGTGCGGAGGAGATCCTTGATTCGGGTAGCCCCCGCGATCGAGCCGGCGCAATTCGACGAGCGGGTGAGGCAACCGGGCTTGGCTTCGATCGCCCAACTGGCTGCAAAGGCGGGCTCCGAAGACTCCATTTCGCCCAGCCTCTTGAGAGGCGCGGACCTGCACAAATGAGTCAAGTTTTGCGGCAGGCACGGAGTTTGCGGAGCAAACTCGAACGCGCCCCGCAGGGCGCGCACTAGCCAGTTCAAGCCCTACTGGCGTCGTGCGCTCGACGACTTGCTGACGAGCTACAACCGCACCTGCTCCTACTTGAGCCTTTACATCCCAAGGGCCGTCGGAACGCCAAGCGTTGATCACATGGTCGCCAAGTCCACAGCATGGGATCAGGTGTACGAGTGGAGCAACTACCGACTCGCGTGTTTGTTGATGAATGCGCGAAAGGGCGTTGCCGACGTCTTGGACCCGTTCGCGATCGGCGATGGATGGTTTGTGTTGGAACTCGTTGAGTTCCAAGTGGTGCCCGGCCGCGGCCTGCCAGCCGACGTGTGCATCCGAGTCGATGCGACCATTGACACTTTGGGTTTGAGCGACAGCACCTGCTGCGAGGCGCGGGCTGAATACGCGCAAGCCTATTGGGACGGAGATGTCTCCCTGTCCCGCCTCCGCGAACACGCGCCGTTCGTGGCAAGAGAACTGGAGCGTCAAGGCAGGCGGTGAGGGCAGGGCTTTTACGCTGACGCGCAAGTTATCGAGGGGCAGGCGGGGGAAAAAATAGCTGACTTTCGTTCGGGCGCAGGTTGTTTATCAGGTGGCGTCGGCAACGCGGCTAGGACGCCCGAGGTCAAATGCCAGTTCAAGGAAAGCTGCAAGGCAGCGTGTGCGCCAACGTGGTTTGGCCGGCGCGCAGCAGATCCAACGTCATCTGCTGCAACGCCTCGGCCGACGGCAACGGTGTGCTGTTGCGGGCGCCGTGGCCGCGCCGATGCCAAGGCTGATATTGGCTGCGGTAGCGGGCGAAGTGCCACGCCGTGAGCAGATGGGTGCCGTCCCAACGGGGCGCGATGTCCGGTATGTCGACGGCGCGGCTGACAAGCCCGTCCCTCTCGCCTGTGACGCACCCGGCCAACTGGCTGCCGAGGCCCTTGCCATGCACGACGGCCCGACTCGCATCGATGCCGACGGCGGCCAAACTCGCGCGCAGCGCCGTCACGGCATCCGCCTGGGCGGCCGGCCAAGGCGCCGCGCTCAGTCCGTGGCCGGGCAGATCCAAGCGCAGCGCAGCGGTGCCGGGCGGCGCCTGCGCCGATGACTCGCCAGCGTCGTGCAGCCACACCTCGCCTGCCGCCGCTTCGCCGACGACGTGCAGCTGGCCCAGCGGCGTGTCCACGAAACGCCGCGTCGACGGCGGCGCGTTGAACGCGGCCGCTGGCGGACGGTGGCGCTTGAACCACTGCGCGATGGCATGGCAAAGCTGATCTTGATCCGTCGCCGGCTGGGTGGTCAGGCTTGGGTTCCGCGGCCCCCTGGGCAGGTGCGCCGCCAGCACGTCCAGTTGCGTACAGGTTAGGAGCGTTGGCCGGCGCAGCGCGGCCAGGCGCGCCATGCCGTCGGCGCGAAGCGCCGCCGCATACGGCATTCGGTAGGCGTCGCCGGGGCCGAGCAAATCCATCGCCCGGCCATGTAGCAACGCGGTGTCGCCGAGATCGAGGCTCAACCGGCGGCTGTCGTCGCGGACATGCCAAGGGAAGTACCAGCTTTGTTCGATTATCCGCGACCACAGCCGCGCCAAATGGGTGCCGTCGGACGCCACGCCCAGCGCAGGGAGATAGTCGTCGCCTAGCTGTTCCGACTCCGCATCCGTCCACAGCGGGAAGCCGTCGCAGACCAGCGCTTCCACGCGATCGGGATGCCGCCGCGCCAGCTCGGCCGCGAACACCGCGCCGGTGTGGCGGCCGTAGACGCCCACTCGCGGCAGCCGCAAGACATCCAGCAACGCCGCCAAGGCGTCCGCGTAGGCGTCCGCGCCAGCGTCTTGGCCAGGCAGCGGATCGGAAGCGCCGTTGCCGGGCGTGTCCGGCGCAATGACAAGAAACGCATCCGCTAGGTACTCGATCAACCCGCTCAGCGCCGCCGCGGAATTGGGCGACCCGTGCAACAGCAGCAGCGGCGCGCCACGCCCCGCAGCCAGCAAGAACACATGCCGATCGCCGACACGCACGATAGCCCGCTTGGCCGCCACCGTACCGCTCCGTCGCTTAAGTCTTCGCGCAAGGCTGGGCGTGGTTGGATCGCGTCAGCGGCCGGTGTCGGAGGCGGCCATCGCGGGTTGCGGAACACGGGGCGCGCCGACTGGCACGGGGTGCGGATGCCGCTCATTCTCACGGATCTTCTCGCGCCGGGCGATCTCGGCGAACAGGGCGTCGTAGTAGTCGATCATCGACGGGTCGGATTCTTCCGCGGCGTCGAGGCGGAGCGACTGGAGGTATTCGGGGTCCTCAATCGCGAGTTCAACCTCCGCGGTCATGTGCCCTCTGGCCAACGCCTCGCAATGCTCTGCGCTCAAGGAGAATTTCTCGTGCATGTACGATGTCCCGGTTCTGTTCGCCCCGCGTGTTCTTGGTGCCGCCGAGCAACAGCACTATCATATCTCCTTCCACGGCGCAGTAAACGCGGATGCCGCGGTGCGCCGCCGTTATTGCGGTCAGAGCGCAGAGTTTGCGCAGCAAACTCCAACGCACCCGAAAGGGTGCGCTACCATATGGCGTCAGGCAGGCAACCGCAGGCGGACATCCGCATGGCAAGCATACGTTTCGGCACCCTCGGCGCGGCCAACATCACGCCGACGGCGTTGCTCGAGCCGGCGAGCCGCAATGCGGACGTGGAAGTGGTCGCCATCGCGGCGCGCAGCCGCGAGCGGGCCGCGGCGATGGCGCGCAAGGGCGGCGTGCGCGATGTGGTGGACGACTACCAGGCCGTGATCGATCACCCGGACGTGAACGCGGTGTACAACCCGCTGCCCATCAGCCACCACCGCGAGTGGACGCTGAAGGCGCTGGCGGCCGGCAGGCCCGTGCTGTGCGAAAAGTCCTTCGCCCTGAACGAGCGCGAAGCGGTGGAGATGGCGGAAGCCGCCGAGCGCGCGGGGCTGCTGTTGATCGAGGCGTTCCACTACCGCTACCACCCGGTGTTCCTGCGGGCGTTGGAGTTGTACCACGCCGGTGCCATCGGCGCGTTGCGGCGCATCGAAGGCTTCTTCCATGTCGCCGGCGAACACGGCATCCCCGCGAGCAACATCCGCATGAACTACGCCACCGGCGGGGGCGCCACCATGGACATGGGCTGCTATCCGCTCTCCTGGCTGCGGCACTTCACCGGCGAAGAGCCGGACGTGGTTTCCGCCAGCGCGGTGGAAGGGCCGCCGGATGTGGACTTGCAGCTGGTCGCCGAACTGGCGTTTCCAAGCGGCGCCACGGGCCGCGCGTCCGGCTCGATGATGAAGGGCGAGCGCTTTCGAGCGGACCTGGTGGTGGACGGCGCCAAGGGCAAACTCACCGTGCGGAACCCGTTGGTGCCGCACCTCGGCCACGAAATCAAACTCGAAGCCGGCGGCGAGGCCACCACCGAGACGCGCACCAAACGCACCACCTACGACTTCCAACTCGACGCTTTCGTCCGCGCCCTCGGCAGCGGCGAACGGCTGCCCACGGACGCCGCCGACGCGGTGAAGCAGATGCGCTTGGTGGACAGCGTCTACCGCGCCGCGGGCATGAAGGTGCGCGGTGCTTGATACGCGCCCTGCAGGGCGCGTTGGAGTTTGCTGCCGCAAACTCGGTGCTTGCCGCAAGACTTGACTCGCTGGTGAAGATCAATGCCCTTCAAGACAGCTAACGACTTGCAGCGCGTCATCGACGAAGCGTGGGAAAGGCGCGACGCGCTCGGCTCGGACACGCAAGGTCCGGTGCGCGAGGCGGTGGCGGCGGCTTTGGTGGCGTTGGACACCGGCGAGGTGCGCGTTGCGGAAAAAGCGGGCGGTGCTTGGGTGGTTCACGAGTGGTTGAAGAAGGCCGTGCTCCTGAGCTTCGCACTCAACGACATGGCGGCGATGGCCGGCGGCCCCGGCGGGGCGAACTGGTGGGACAAGGTCCCGACCAAGTTCCAAGGCTGGGACGAGGCGCGGTTCCGCGCCGCCGGCTTTCGCGCCGTGCCGGGCGCGGTGGTGCGCCATTCGGCCTACATCGGGCCTTCGGTGGTGCTGATGCCGAGTTTCGTCAACGTCGGCGCCTACGTGGACGCCGGCACGATGGTGGACACTTGGGCCACCGTGGGTTCCTGCGCCCAAATCGGCAAGAACTGCCACATCTCCGGCGGCGCCGGCATCGGTGGGGTTTTGGAACCGCTGCAAGCGGCGCCGGTGATCGTGGAGGACAACTGCTTCATCGGCGCCCGCTCGGAAGTGGTGGAGGGCGTGGTGGTGGAGGAGGGTGCCGTGCTCGGCATGGGCGTTTTCGTCGGCGCGTCCACCAAGATCGTGGACCGGGCCACCGGCGAAGTGACCACCGGCCGCGTGCCCGCTTACTCGGTGGTGGTGGCCGGTGCGTTGCCGGAACCGGCGGCAGACGATGGCGCGCAGCGGCCGAGCCTGTATTGCGCCGTGATCATCAAGCGCGTGGACGAGCGCACCCGCGCCAAAACGTCCATCAACGAGCTGTTGCGCGGCTGAGGGGAAGCATGAGCGAGATACGGCAATTCCGCATCGACGTGGCGGACGAGGCGTTGGACGATCTTCGCCGCCGCTTGGAACACACCCGCTGGCCGGACGCCGAGACCCCGGACGACTGGAGCCAAGGCCTGCCGCTCGCCTACGCCAAGGCGTTGCGCGACTACTGGCTGCGCGAGTACGACTGGCGACGGCGCGAGGCGCACTTCAACAACTTTCCGCAGTTCACCACCCGCATTGACGGGTTGGACATCCATTTCGTTCACCGGCGCAGCGCCAACGCGGACGCCCCGGCGCTGCTCATCACGCATGGCTGGCCCGGCTCGGTGGCGGAGTTCCACAAGGTGATCGAACCGCTTGCCACCGGCGGCGACGATGGGGCCGACGTCTTCCATGTGGTATGCCCGTCCTTGCCCGGCTACGGCTTCTCCGGCAAGCCCGCCGCGCCGGGCTGGGGCGTCGGCAAGATCGCCGAAGCGTGGGACGCGCTGATGGAGCGCCTCGGCTACGGGCGCTACTTCGCCCAAGGTGGCGACTGGGGCGCGGCGGTGACCACCGCCATCGCCATGCGGAACCGCGGACGCTGCGCCGGCATCCACCTGAACATGCCGAGCGCGGGGCCGACGCGGCAGGCGCGGGAGAACCCGGACGAGCGCGACGAGCGGGCGCTTGCGGGCGGTCGCTACTACCAGCAGTGGGGCGCCGGCTATTCCAAGCAGCAGAGCACGCGCCCGCAGACGCTGGGCTACGGCCTCGCGGATTCGCCCATGGGGCAGGCGGCGTGGGTGATCGAGAAGTTCTACGAGTGGACGGATTGCGAACACGGGCCGCACCCCGGCAAGCACCCGGAGAACGCCGTCAGCCGCGAGGAACTCATCGACAACGTGATGTTCTACTGGCTCACCGGCAGCGGCGCGTCGTCGGCGCGGCTGTACTGGGAGAGCTTCAACCGCGCCTTCGGCGGCGATGGCGGGTGGCGCGTGGAACTGCCCACCGGCTGCAGCATCTTTCCCAAGGAGATTGTGCCCACCCCGCGCGCATGGGCCGAGCAGCGCTACGCCAACATCGTCTATTGGAACGAACTGGCCAAAGGCGGCCACTTCGCGGCGTTCGAGCAGCCGGAGTTGTTCGTGGAGGAGCTGCGCGCCTGCTTTCGCTTGCTGCGGTAGCTTCCCGAGGGGTTGCAGGAACGGCGGGAACGGCGGGAACGGAATGAAAGAGAAGAAAAAGAAGAAGCTGCGCTACGGGTTCATCGGCGCCGGCGGCATCGCCGGCGCCCATCTGCACGATCTCGCGCGCCGTGGCGACGTGGAACTGGTGGCGATGGCCGACATCTCGGAGGCCGCCATGCGACGTCACCACGAGCAATACGGCATCCCCGGCATGTACACGGACTGGCAGGAGATGCTGGCCGCCGAAAACCTCGATGCGGTGTCCGTCTGCACGCCCAACAAGCTGCACGAGGCGCCCGCCATCGACGCCCTCGCCGCCGGTTGCCATGTGCTGTGCGAAAAGCCCTTGGCGCACTGCGCCGCGGCGGGCGAGCGGATGTTGGCGGCGGCGCGGGAACACGGGCGCAAGCTGGTGATCGGTTTCCAATACCGCTACCACCCGCGCACGCGGTTTTTGCGCCAAGCGTTCGACGCCGGCCGGTTCGGCAAAGTGCTCTTCGCCCGGGTGCGCGCCATTCGCCGCCGCGGCATCCCCAACTGGGGCGTGTTCGGGCGCAAGGATCTGCAAGGCGGCGGCCCGCTCATCGACATCGGCGTCCACGTGTTGGAAATGGCGCACTACGCGATGGGCTCGCCAACGCCGGTGCGCGCCGCGGCGGACATGTTCACCTACATCGGCGATCAACCTTCGGACCGCGTGGAGTCCATGTGGAAGGGATGGGATTACGAGAACCACACGGTGGAGGATCTCGCCGTCGGCCGCATCCGTTTCGCCGGCGGTGCCGTGGCCCATGTCGAGGCGGCCTTCGCCGCGCACACCGAGGACGACTGGAACTTCGAGCTTCTCGGAGACAAAGGCGGGGCGCGGTGGAACCCGCCGCGTCTATTCGCGGACGAGCACGGCCACATGGTGGACACCTCACCAGCGTGGCTGTCGAACGAGGGCATGTTCGCCCGCAAGATGAACAACTTCGTGGAACACTGCCTGTACGGTGCGCCCACGCTGGCGCCGGCCGAGGACGGCTTGGCGGTGCAGCGCATGTTGGACGCGCTGTACCGCTCCGCGGAGAACGGCGGCGGGGAAGTCGAAATATAGGAACCGACCGAGGTTCGGCTACCCGACCGGCGCGCCTTCGGTGTGGTCCGCGTGGGCCAACACATGCCCCATCAGCGAGGGAATGCCGGCCGTCCACGCCACCGGCGGCAACTGGCCGGGTACACGCCAGATGTAGCCGAGCCGGTGCAACGCCTCGCGCGCGTTGAAGCGGTCGCGTTCGCCGTCAATGCCGGCGGCGGCGAGGGCGGCGTCGATTTCTCGATGGGACGCCGCGCGGTCGAAGTCGTCTTCGAACACCGACGCCACGGTCGTCGCCGCCGGCACCAAGCCCCGCGCCTCCAACTCCGCGAAGCGGCCGTCGTAGTAGTTGGCCACCTGCGCGGCCACGCCGGGCTTTGCCGCGGCGGCGTCTTCGGCGGTCAGCCGCGTGGCGCCGGTGGCCCAGCGCCGCCGCCACAGCGCATCGCCCCAGAGTTGCAGAAAGTACGGATAGCGTTGGCTGTGCCGCACCGCCAGCTCCAACGCATCGGCGTCGATGCGCGCGCCGTTCGCTTCCAATGGTGCGGTCAAGGCCTCGGCGGCGGCGGGTTCGGTCAGCCGGCCGATGCCGAGCAAACCCTCGCCCAATCGACCCCAAAAAGAAGCGTCCATGGCGTCCAAGCGCGCTGCCAGCCCGGGCGTGCCGGCCAGAACCAGCAGGAATGGCGCCTCCGCGCGCACCTGCTGGCTGGCGTTGAGCAACGCCCCACCCACCGCGGTGTCGAGCGTATGGGCCTCGTCGACCAACGCCGCAACCGGCCTTCGCCGGCAGCGCCCCGCCAAGCCGCGAACCAAGTTCGACCGCCCGTCGCTGGGTGCCCACTCGGCGGATCCAACGGAAGCGACGCCCACCTTGCGGGGCAACAGTTTGGCGACGCCGCGCCGCGGCGCCAGCCTGTCGACCAAGGCTTGTTGTTCCGGAAGCTCATGGGGCGTGAGCCGCACCACGTCCACGCGCCCAGCCCCATCGCGGCAGACGGTCTCGAACCAATGGAGCAACACCGTCTTGCCGTTGCCGCGCGGCCCCACCAGGACGACGTTGTGCGGTGGCGCCGCGCCGCCGCGCAATGCCGCCAAGCACCGCGACAACACGGCCTGCTCCGCTGCGCGGCCGGTGAGCGCCGGCGGCGAAGCGCCGTCGCCGGGCTTGAAGAGTTGCTCGACCGGAGCCATCGCGCCGGCGAGTATACGCGCCGGCGAGTGCGTACTCGCCCGCGAGTGCACACTCGCGCACCAAGGCGCACCCGACAGGGTGCGCGTTGGCGCGTTAGCTTGCCGGGTTGCGCAACACCCGACCGGCGCGTTCGCCGGTGTGCTCGTCGTCCAGCAGGATGGGGATGCCGTTGCACACCGTCGCCTTGTAGCCCACCGCCTTCTGGATCAGCCGCGGCGCGCCGCCGGGGAAGTCGTGTACCAACTGGGGCTGGCGCTCGGCCACCCGGCCCAGATCGATGACGTTCACGTCCGCCTTCCTGCCCGGCGCCAAGGTGCCGCGGTCCGTGAAGCCGAGCACCCGGGCCGAGGCGCTGGTCATGCGCCGCACGGCTTCCTCGATGCGGAACAGCCCTTGCTCGCGCACCCAGTGCGAAAGCAGGAACGACGTCCAGCCGGAATCCATGATCTGGCTCACGTGCGCGCCGGCGTCGCCGATGCCGGGCAACATCCAGTCCAAGGTGAGAAAGGACTTCAGCGCCTCCAGATCGGTGTTGAAGAAGCGCACGTGGAACAGCGTCTCGCCACCGCTTTCCAGCATCTTGTCCAGCCACAACTCCACCGGGTGTACGCCGGCGGCGCGCGCCAAGTGGTGAAGGCTCTCGTCGTTGTCCCGCGTGTAGTGCGGGCGATCGCCGTCGCCAAGCCAGAAGAGGCCGCGGGTGCGCTCGGCGATCGCGGGACGCGCCTTGGCCTCGTCAACGAGTTTGCGGCGCGTCTCGGGGTCCGCAATGGCGGCCAGGCGCGCCGCGAAATCCAGCTTGCGCAGCTCGCCCCATGCCGGCGTCGGGAACAGGATGTCCGTGCGCAGGCCGGAGACGAAGCCGCCGCTGCGGGGCAGGGTGAGGCCGTTCACGTCCAGCCCTTCGTCGCGCATGGCGGCGATGGCCGCGTCGTAGCCGGTGCCTTCCCCCTCCGTGCCCGGAAAGTACGGAGCGCTGAACAGGATGCGCGTGCCGGCGGCGCGGCACTGCTTGGCGACGATGTCCATCTCCTCGTCCAGCTTGCCGTAGTTCAACACGCTCTGCAGCAGGCCGCCGCGCTCGCCCACGGCTTTGGAGATGGCCACCAGCTCCTCCTCCTTGGCGAAGGTGCCCGGAATCGAGCGGCCGTCCGGCAGCGTGTGCCCCGGCAGCCGATTGGTGGAGAAGCCGATCGCGCCGTCGCGCACCGACTGCCCCACCAGCGCGGCGATCGCGTTGATTTCCTCTTCGGTGGCATCGTCCGTGATGGCGCGTTCGCCCATCACGTAGAAGCGCGACGCGCAGTGGCCCACCAGCCCGGTGATGTTGATGGCCGGGTTCAGCTTCTCGATGGAGCGCAAATACTCCCCGTAGGACACCCAGTCCCACGGCAAGCCGGTGAGGATGGCGTTCTTGGGGATGTCCTCCACCGTTTCCATCATGCCGGCTAGGAAATCCCGGTCGGCCGGCTTGCACGGGGCGAAGGTGACGCCGCAGTTGCCGAACAGCGCCGTCGTCACGCCGTGCCAAGAGACGGGCGTGAGCAGCGGATCCCAACCGGCTTGGGCGTCGAAGTGCGTGTGCAAGTCCACGAAGCCGGGCGTCACGAGATGCCCCTCGGCGTCGATTTCGCGGTCGCCGGGTGCCGTCACCTTGCCCACCTCGGCGATGGCGTCGCCGTCGATGGCCACATCGCCGACAAACGGCGCGCCGCCCGTGCCGTCCACCACTTCGCCGCCGCGAATCACCAGATCATGTGCCACTGTTCCCTCCCCCGGGTGCGTCAATTAGCAACGGCATGATAGCGCGGTCGCCGCAAACGCCAACTCATGCCAACGCTTGGTACACCAGCCGTTGGAAGTCCTCTTGGTAGGTGTTGTTCGGCATGGTGCCGTGCGCCATCACCTGCGTGAGGCACACGCCCAACAGCTCCTCGGCGGGGTCAGCGAAGTAGGTGGTGCCGGCGGCGCCGCCCCAGCCGTAGGTGCCCACGGAGCGAATGAGCGGCGGGCGTCCGCGCCCGTGGTAGGCGGCCACCCCAAGGCCCCAGTGGAAACCGGGGCCGGTCATGGGAATCACCATGTCGCCCGTGTGGTTGCCGATCATCATGTCCACGGTCTTGCGGCCGAGGATGCGTGCGCCGTCCAGGACGCCGCCGTTCAACAACATCTGGCCGAAGCGGGCGTAGTCGCCGGCGGTGGTGAGCACGCCGCCGCCGTCGCCGCCGGCGGAGAACAAGCGCTGCGGTCCCACGGTTTTCTCGCTGGTGGCGGCCTTGTCCATGGCCACCAGGCGCATCTTGCCGTCCACCTCGCGCGGAACGTAACTGGCGCCGAATCGCGGCAGCTGGCCTTCTCGCAAATAGAAGGCCGTGTCCTTCATGCCGAGCGGGGCGAAGATGCTGTCTTGGAAAAAGGCGTCCAAGCGCTGGCCGCTCGCCGCTTCGAGCACGGCGGAAAGCAGCGGGTAGCCCACGTGGTAGCCGAAGCGCTCGCCCGGCTGCGCGGCCAGCGGCAACTTGGCTTGCGCCCGCACGCGCTCGCGGTTGTCCGCCGCGCCCTCGTCTTCGTCGCCGCTGCGAATCCACCCCAAGGTGGCCAGGGCGTCCCGATACTGCTGCCGGTAGAAGTGCGGCATCGTCGTCGGATCCGCAAGGCCGGTGGTGTTGGTGAGGCAGTCGCGGATGGTGATGGGGCGCTTCGCCGCCACCGGCGCCATCGGCTCGCGCGGGTTGAACACGCGCATATCCGCGTATTCGGGCAGATACTTCGCCACCGGATCGTCCGGCGTGAGCGCGCCCCGCTCGTAGAGCACCAGCGTCGCTACGCCGGCAATGGGTTTGGTGTTCGACCACATGCGAAACAACGTGTCGGGGCCCGCCGGCGCGTCCTCGTCCAAGTCGAGCACTCCGCAGGCGTGCTGGTGGACGATGCGCCCGCGCCGCGCCACCAAGGTGACCAGGTTCGGCACGCGCCCGTCGTCGACGAACGCCTGCATGGCCGGGCCGATGCGGGCGAGGCGCTGCGGGTCGAAGCCGAGCGCGGCGGCGTCGCCGACCGGCAGCGCGGTTTGGGTGGTTGCGGACATGGTTTCCCCCTCCTCAAGCGAAGCTCCAAGCGAGACGGCCGCGGTTGGAGCGTTGGGTGCGATGTTAACGGCGGCAAGGCGACTTGCAACGCCGGCGGGGGAGGGGCGTGGAGACACCGCAGGCGGTGGCGGCGCGGGTTGGGGTGGGAGGTGGATGGATGAATGGATGGGACGGCCATGCCCGCCCCGCAACGGAACACGGTAGACTGTGTGTTTTGGGCCGCAGGCGTTTGCGTCTTGAATGTGCTGTGTCTCGACCTTGAGGGCGTGTTGGTGCCGGAGGTGTGGCAGGCGGTGGCGCGTTGCACCGGCATCGACGCGTTGCGCAAGACCACCCGCGACATTCCGGTGTACGAGGATCTCATGTGCATGAGGCTCGGCGTTCTGGCGCGGCACGATCTCGCGCTGAGCGCCATTCAACGGGTGATCTCCGGTCTCGATCCGCTGCCGGGCGCGGGCGATTTCCTGGCGTGGGCGCGTGGCCGCTTTCAAGTGGCGGTGCTTTCGGACACCTTCTACGAGTTCGCCATGCCGCTCATCGCCAAGCTCGGTCATCCACTGCTTCTTTGCCACCGACTGACCGTGAAGGCGGACCGGATCGTGGGCTACCGGCTGCGGCAAGCGGACCCGAAGCGGCAAGCGGTGCGGGCGTTTCAAGCGATGAACTACCGCGTGCTGGCCGCCGGGGATTCCTTCAACGACATCGGCATGCTCCAAGAGGCGGACGCCGGAGTTCTCGTGAACGCGCCGGCAGCCGTGCGCGAGCAATTCCCCGCGTTGAAGGCGGTGGAAGGGTTGCCGGCCCTCCAAGCGGAACTGGCGGCGCTGGACGAGGCGCGTGCATGACCCCTGGCGCATTGTTCCGCCAAGCGCTGGAAGAAGAACGGCCTTTGCAGATTGTCGGCGCGATCAACGCCTACGCGGCGCTCTTGGCCGCCAGCGTCGGTTATCGGGCGCTGTATTTGAGCGGCGCCGGGGTTGCCAACGCCTCCCACGGGCTGCCGGATTTGGGCATGACCTCTCTCAACGAGGTGCTGGAGGATGCGCGGCGTCTCACCGCGGCGACGCCCTTGCCCCTGCTGGTGGACGTCGACACCGGCTGGGGCGGCGCGTTCAACATCGCCCGCACCGTGCGCGAGGCGATCCGCGCGGGCGTCGCGGCCGTCCACATCGAGGATCAGGTGGCCGCCAAACGCTGCGGCCACCGCCCGAACAAGGCCATCGTCGCCACGGGCGAGATGTGCGATCGCATCAAAGCCGCCGTGGACGCCAAGACGGACGCCGCCTTCGTGGTCATGGCGCGCACCGACGCGCTGCAAGTGGAGGGATTCGACGCCGTGATTGAGCGCGTGGCGCGGTTCGAGGCCGCCGGCGCGGACGCCATTTTCGCCGAGGCGATGACGGACTTGGGCATGTACGCCCGCATCGTGGCCGCGGTGCGCGTCCCGGTGCTGGCGAACCTCACCGAATTCGGCAAGACCCCGCTCTACACGCGCGAGGCGCTGGCGGACGTCGGCGTGGCGATGGCGCTGTACCCGCTGTCCGCGTTCCGCGCCATGAGCAGCGCCGCCCTCAACGTGTATCGGGCGATTCGCGCCCAAGGCACGCAAGCGGGCACGCTCGACGCCATGCAGACGCGCGACGAGCTGTACGACGTGCTCGGCTACCGCGCCTACGAGGACAAGCTCGACGCCCTGTTCGCGGACGGCGCGACGCCGGACGGGGGACGCGCCGGCGGCTGACAAGACGGCGCGCGTCCATGTGGGCGGGGCGGGCTCTCGCTTGAATTGCCCACCTTGGCCGGATGGTCGTATTCTTGTGCGCCTAGAGCGCGGGGCCGCGCGCACCGCCGTTGGCGGCGTGGTGGCCAAGATGCGCTAGACAGGGGGCCAAACCGCAAGCGCGCGGACTCGACCGGGCGCGTGTCCCCCAAAATGGAACTATCACCGTGGCGTTCACGCGGCGGACAGGAGGCACATGCATGGTTGATCAGAAACTAGGCGGCGCCGGCCTGCGCGGCCAGACCGCCGGCCAAACCGCCCTCTGCACCGTGGGCAAAACCGGCACCGGCCTCACCTACCGAGGTTACGACATCTCGGAATTGGCGGCCGGGGCGAGCTTCGAGGAGGTGGCCCATCTCATACTCCACGGCGACCTGCCGAACGCCGACGAGCTCAAGGCGTATCGCGCCAAGCTGAAAATGCTGCGCGGCCTGCCGACCCCGCTCAAGGAGGCGCTTGAGCGCATACCCGCCACCGCCCACCCCATGGACGTGATGCGCACCGGCTGCTCGATGTTGGGCAACTTGGAGCCGGAAGGCGACTTCTCGCACCAGCAAGACGTCGCGGACCGCCTGCTTGCCTCGATGCCGTCCGTCGTCAACTACTGGTACCGCTACAGCCACGACGGCGAGCGCATCGAATTGAACACGGACGAAGACACGGTGGCGGGCCACTTTCTGCACAGCCTGGCGGGCCACGCGCCGAGCGAGACGCACAGGCGCGCGCTGGACGTCTCGCTCATCCTCTACGCCGAGCACGAGTTCAACGCCTCCACCTTCACCGCCCGCGTGTGCGCTTCCACGCTGTCGGACATGCACTCCTGCGTCACCGGCGCGATTGGCTCCTTGCGCGGCCCGCTGCACGGCGGCGCCAACGAAGCCGCCATGGCGCTCATCGAGCAATTCGAAACGCCGGCCGCCGCGGTGCGCGCCGTGCGCGACATGCTGGCGCGCAAGGAAGTGATCATGGGCTTCGGCCACGCCATCTACCGCAAGACCGATCCGCGCAACACCATCATCAAGGATTGGGCCGGCAAGCTCGCCGAGCAGGTGGGCGACACCCGCGTTTATGCCGTGTCCTGCGCCATCGAGGAGCTGATGTGGAAGGAGAAGGAGCTCTTCGCCAACGCGGACTTCTTCCACGCCGCGGCGTACAACTTTCTCGGCATTCCCACCAAACTGTTCACGCCGATTTTCGTGTGCGCGCGGGTGTCCGGCTGGGCGGCCCACGTGATGGAGCAGCGGGCGAACAACCGCATCATCCGCCCGAGCGCAGAGTACACGGGGCCGGCGCCGCGTTCCTTGCCGGCGCTCGCGGATCGCTGACGTGTCGCCGGGCAACGTCGCGGCGAACGTCCGGCCGCCGCCGGACGACGAGCTGGTCGCCATCGCGGACTATGTGGCCGGCGCCGACATCGACAGCGCCGAGGCGTATGACACCGCCCGCCACTGTCTCGCGGATGCCTTGGGTTGCGGCTTTCTGGCGCTGCGCTTTCCCGAGTGCGCCAAACACATCGGCCCGCTCGTGCCCGGAACGGTGACGCCGAACGGCGCTCGGGTGCCGGGCACCAGCCACCAGCTGGATCCGGTCAAGGCGGCGTGGGACATCGGCTGCATGATCCGCTGGCTGGACTTCAACGACACGTGGCTGGCGGCGGAGTGGGGGCATCCGTCGGACAATCTGGGTGGCATTTTGGCGGTGGCGGACTTCGTCTCCCGCGCGGCCGCGGTTGGCAACAAGCCCCCGTTGCTGATGCGCGACGTGCTGACGGCGATGATCAAGGCCCACGAGATCCAAGGCTGCCTCGCTTTGGAGAACAGCTTCAACCGCGTGGGCTTGGATCACGTGCTGCTGGTGCGCGTGGCCACGACCGCGGTGGTGACCCGGCTCTTCGGCGGCGACAAAGGTCAGATCGTGGACGCGCTTTCGCACGCCTTCGCGGATGGCGGAGCGCTACGCGCCTACCGCCACGCCCCGAACGCCGGGCCGCGCAAGTCCTGGGCCGCGGGAGACGCCACCAGCCGCGGCGTGCGCCTCGCGCTGCTGGTGCGCAAGGGCGAGATCGGCATTCCGAGCGCCCTCACCGCGCCCACTTGGGGCTTCTACGATGTGGCTTTCCGGGGCGAGCGGTTCCGTCTGCAACGCGGCTACGGCAGCTATGTGATGGAAAACGTGCTGTTCAAGGTGTCCTTTCCCGCCGAGTTTCACGCCCAGACCGCGGTGGAGGCGGCGGTGCGGTTGCACCCGCAAGTGGCGGGGCGGCTGGACGACATTGACCGCATCGTGCTCACCACGCACGAATCCGCCATCCGCATCATCAGCAAGACCGGCGATTTGGCGAACCCCGCCGACCGCGACCACTGCCTGCAATACATGACCGCGGTGGGATTGCTCAAGGGCGATCTCACCGCCGACGACTACGAGGACGCCGCCGCCGCCGACCCGCGCATCGACCGCCTGCGCGCCGCGATGGTGGTGGAGGAGGAGCCACGCTACAGCCGCGAATACCACGAGCCGGACAAGCGCAGCATCGCCAACGCCGTGCAGGTGTTCTTCCGCGACGGCACCGCCACCGAGCGGGTGGAGGTGGAGTATCCCATCGGCCATCGTCGCCGGCGCGCGGGGGGGTTGCCGCTGCTGGTCGCCAAGTTCGAGCGCAATCTCGCCACGCGCTTTCCCGCGGCGCAAGCGGCGCGGGTGCTGGCGCTGTGCTTGGACGCGGAGCGGCTGCAAGCGACGCCGGTACACGAGTTCATGGATTTGCTGGCGTGTTGAGATGGTGGCGGTGAGTCGACGAATCGCCGCGCCGCCATAGAGGACCGCCCGGCGCGCGAAGGCGCGGGGGCGCGAGAAGAGGGGAGGGGATTTTGCAAGCGGAACTCGCGGCGGCGGTGGCGCAGGTGACGGCCGCCGGCCAGCCCTACGAGACGCGCATCGAGCGCATCCGCGGCGTGGATTTCACCGTGTTCCGCAACGCGCCGGAGAATCTGCGCGCGCTGTACGCGAGCGGCCTCGACCACGCCGACAAGGATTTCTACGTCTACCAAAACGAACGCTACACCTACCGGCGGATGTGGTCGCTCGCGGCCCGCTGCGCCAACCGCCTGCGCGAACGCGGCGTGGGTGCCGGCGATCGCGTGGGCGTGGCGCTGCGGAATTATCCGGAGTGGATCGCCGCGTTCATGGGCGTCACCTCCCTCGGCGCGGTCGCGGTGGCGCTGAACGCGTGGTGGTCCGGGGAGGAGCTGCTCTACGGCATCGACGACAGCGGGCTGAAGCTGCTGTTCGCGGATGTGGAACGCACCGAACGCCTCGCTGGCCGGTTGGCGCCGCGCCGCGTGGAGCTGATCGCCGTGCGCCACGAGCGCCCCGGGCTCGCCACCTGGGACGAGTTCCTGGATGGTGCCAGCGACCAGATGCCCGAACCGGCCATCGGGCCCGAAGACAACGCCACCATCCTCTACACGTCCGGCTCCACCGCCCACCCGAAAGGCGTGCTCTCCACCCATCGCGCCATCACCAACGCGTTGCTTGGCTGGGAGTGCGGCGGCGCCATCGCCATGACCATGAACCCGGACATGGCGGCGGCGGTGGGGCGCTCCGCGCCCGCGCCGCAGGATCCGCCGGCGGTCATCCTCACCGTGCCGCTCTTCCATGTGACCGGATTGGTGGTGCAGATGCTGATGTCGTTTCGGCGCGGACGCAAGGTGGTGGGCATGTACAAGTGGGACGCGGCGCAAGCGCTGAAGATCATCGAGGCCGAGCGCATCACCGAGTTCAACGGCGTGCCCACCATGGCGTGGGAGCTCGTGCAGTCGCCGGAGCGGGGCAAATACGATCTTTCCAGCCTCAAGAGCGCCGGCGGCGGCGGCGCGCCGATGGCGCCCGAGCACGCGCGGCAGATCGACAAGACCATCGGCGCGGGCGCGCCGGGCACCGGCTGGGGCATGACGGAGACCCAAGGCCTCGCCACCACCATCGGCGGCGCCGCGTTTTTGGCCCGTCCGCGCAGCTGCGGCCGCGCCGTGCCGCCTCTGGTGCAGGTGAAAGCGGTGAAGCCGGACGGCGCGGACGCCGGGCCGCTGGAAACCGGCGAGCTGTGGATTCGCGGCGCGATGAACATGGCGGGATACTGGAACAAGCCCGAGGCCACCGCCGAGACGTTGACCGACGGCTGGGTTCACACCGGCGACATCGGCCACTTGGACGAGGACGGCTACGTGTTCATCACCGACCGCGAGAAAGACATGGTGATTCGCGGCGGCGAGAACATCGGCTGCCAAGAGGTGGAAGCGGTGCTCTACGAACATCCCAAGGTGCTGGAGGCCGCGGTGTTCGGCGTGCCGGACGAGCGGCTCGGCGAAACGCTGGCGGCGGTGGTGGTGGCGCGGCGCAACGAAACGCTCACCGCCGGGGACGTGCGCGCGTTCGCCGCCGAGCACGTGGCCAAGTTCAAGGTGCCGGACCACGTTTGGGTACGCGCCGAACGCCTGCCGCGCATCGCGTCCGAGAAGATCTTCAAGCGCGGCCTGCGCGAGGAAGCGTTGCGCCGGCTCGCCGGAGAAGGCGAGTAAGGGCAGGTGGACGGCGGTGGTGTCCTTCTCCGCTCCCACCCCGTCTCTGAACGAGGGCTGCGTTGGGAGCACATGATCTGTCCGGTCTTCTAGCCGGGTCTGATCGGCAAGGGCCGGACGCCGGGGGAAAGCGCCGGAAGAGGCGCGAGCGACCGCTTACAGCCGGCCGGCCCGCGAACGCCGCAGGGCGGCCTCCAACTGCGCAACGCGAGCCTCGGCGGACGAGCGGGCGGAAGCCTCCCTGATCGCGCGGGCCGCTTCGCGTTATGCCGGGCGCGGTGGAGTTTGCTGCTGCAAAATCGGTGCCTGTGGAAGGTAGCGCTCCCTTCTTTCGCGTTCTCCGCTCTCGCGCTGCCTCTGCACTAGGGCTGTGTTGGGAGCACATGAAAGGAGGTCCGCCACCCGCCGACATGCGTTCCATGTCCTCGGCGAAACGGGTGGTCGACGGGGTTCGGTTCAGTATGCTCGTCTGCGTGGTGCGTCTCCGGCGCATTGCGATCCCCAGCGTTTTCATTGACGAAGAAACGAAAACAAGGTTAGCCGAAGCGCCGGTTTCGCACCAACCCCAACGCCTCTTTTTCACAAAAAATCAATGTGTTGGGAGTTTACGGACAGGAACTTTAACTATTGACCAGCCCTCGAACTGTCTCACGAAACAGGAAACCACCTCACTCCGTGCTACGCGGACGCCGGTGAACACCGGGCCGGGAAAGTGAATGGGGCCGCATCGTCCACGACTTCATATATTTCCTTCTTCCCTTCCGTGCTTATCCCGTCCGTTCTTGGAACGACGTCGTGATCTTTCAGAAATTCTTCAAGTACGGAGCCCTTTACGGCTCGGGAAATCCCCAATTCGTCCACACCACTAACCATTACCCCGACGACATTTCCGTAGCGGTCAAGTAACGGGCTGCCACTGGTGCCACCTGGTACCCTCTTGGGTATCGTATATTCGGAGTCGGAGCTCGAACCGATCACGGACGCCATCACTGTCCCTCCAATTGACATGAACGACCCCGCTGCAGGAAACCCGAAAATCACGACCTCCTCTCCTTGGCGTGCGTCCTCTGTTCGGATCGTAGCGTAAGACTTGTCCCCCCACCTATCCTTGATGGACAAGAGCGCTAAGTCGGCGACTGGATCACTCGCGACTAGCCTCACCTCGGAATCTTTGCCAACAGCTAACGTACGACCTTGGACTTTGCACTCCTCCACGATATGGTTATTTGTGATGAGCATCTTCTCTGCGATGTAGAAGGCAGTGCCAATGAGGTCGCGTAGCTCTACCTTGATGACCTGATCTCCACAAACGTCAACTCCATCATATGCTCCTTGGAATCCATGGCCCTCGATTCTGATATCCAAGGAGCACTTCCCCGAGTCTTCGAGAACCACCGTCGCACGCTCGCCAGCAGGCAGCGTCGATTCACCCAGCCGATCGCGCCCCCAATCTTCGTCGCCACTGTACGACGCGTACAGGGAGTATATATCGAAGTCCCCGTCGTTGAGGACAAACACGGTTCGTGTTTTGATGCCGACGTAGACCTCTTGGGCATCGCACACGTCGACCCCACGGTATTCGCGTTCGAAGCCCTCGCCCTCGACTCGGATGTCCAAGGAGCACCGATCCGAATCGTCGAGAACCACCGTCGCACTCTCGCCAGCGGGCAGCGTCGACCGACCCAGCCGATCGCGCCCCCAATCTCCGTCGCCACTGTACGACGCGTACAGGTAGGATATTCCGAAGTCCCCGTCGTTGACGACAGACACGGTTCGTGATGCTTTGATGCCGACGTAGACCTCTTGGGCATCGCACACGTCGACCCCACGGTATTCGCGTTCGAAGCCCTCGCCCCGGACTCTGATGTCCAAGGAGCACCGATCCGAGTCGTCGAGAACCACCGTCGCACTCTCGCCAGCGGGCAGCGTCGGCCGACCCAGCCGATCGCGCCCCCAATCTTCGTCGCCACTGTACGACGCGTACAGGGAGTATATATCGAAGTCCCCGTCGTTGAGGACAGACACGGCTCGTGATGCTTTGATGCCGACGTAGACCTCTTGGGCATCGCACACGTCGACCCCACGGTATTCGCGTTCGAAGCCCTCGCCTTGGACTCTGATGTCCAAGGAGCACCGATCCGAGTCGTCGAGAACCACCGTCGCACTCTCGCCAGCGGGCAGCGTCGACCGACCCAGCCGATCGCGCCCCCAATCTTCGTCGCCACTGTACGACGCGTACAGGTAGTATATTCCGAAGTCCCCGTCGTTAACGACAGACACGGTTCGTGCTTCGATTTCGTTGCTGACTTCCTCGGCCTCTTCGTTGCCAACATCCTCGGCTCCCGCCGCTTCCGCCAGCGCGAGTCCACAGAACTCACCCGACAATAGTAGGCTTGCGCCACATGCAACACCAAAGACAACAGGGCAATCGCATTTGGGCCGTGATGGTGCCAAAACCGTCCATGACTGTCTGATTTCTGCGCTCCGGGAGCGCTCCAAACAGACCCGACGAGACCTTTTCCGGGCGTCAGGCGGCCAATTTGGGCGACATGACGACATATTTTGTCCTAATGCGATTGCCCTGCCAAAGACAACGTCTCTGACCATCAATGCCTCCCGCGTTCAACCGACCGTCGACAATAGCCAACATAGCCCATCTTCACCATCGTAACAAGCGACTGTCGCGACTGTCGGCGGCTGTCGCGGCTGTCTGTGAGGTGTGAGGTGGTCCTGTTTCCTGAGACAGTTCGAGGGCTTGCGCCAAGGATTCGCGGGTGATCAACCGTTCCTGTTCCGCTGGCGAGGTGGCGATCGAGGCCGTGGACGACGAGGGCGTCCGTCCAGCCCGGTGCGGCTGACGATGCACCCGCGGCAGGCGGTGCATTCAACTCCGCGGACTTGGAAGGCGGCAACGCCGCCAAGGGGCTGGATGGCGGCGTGGGCGTGGGCGCGGGCGACTGGCGCCTTGAGGTGGCGTCCGAACTGGAGCTGGTGGTGCTGTCCTACATCCGCACGGAGGACGGCTTCCTCGCCAGCCTGCACGACCTCGCGACAAAATCGCCAGTCAGCGACCGCTCACGGATTGCCGGCCCGCGAACGCCGCAGCGCGGCCTCCAACTGTGCAACGCGGGCCTCGGCGGCCGAGCGGGCGGAAGCCTCCCTGATCGCCCGGGCCGCTTGCCGGTCCGCACGGGCCGCTTCGCGTTCCGCCTTGGCTTCGGCGGCCTTGCGCTGCACCGTCTCCCGCTTGGCTTGGGCTTCCGCGCGTTCGGCAGTCGCCTGGGCCCGTTTGGCGGCCGCCGCGACATCGGACCGATGCGGGACGTCCCTGCCGGTCGCCGCGTCGCGGAAGCGAAGCAGCTCGCCCTCCACACGCACGTCCAAGCCCAGCACGCCGCTGCGGATCGTCCGCCCGCCTTCCACCAGTCGCGGCGGTAGCGGCATGTACTTGCCTTCCGCCAGCTTGAGCCCTTGCAGGCGCGGCGTCCCGCGCGGGTACGCGTCGCCCTTGGGGTCGAACATCCAGTACTCCGGCACGCCGATCGCCGCGTAGCGGCACCGCTTGCGGTCCCGATCCTTCTTCTGCGTGCTGGGCGACGCCACCTCCAGCACCCAGTCCGGCGGCTTCCCCTCCACCCAGACGAAATAGCTCGAGCGGTTGCGCGTTCCCAATCCAAGGCCCACCAGCACGTCCGGCGCGATGAAGTTCCTGTTGTTCCCCTCCTCCGGGTACATCAGGATGTCCGCCGCCACCAGCGCCGTCGGAAGCGCCGCCCGGAGGTCGCCGGTGGCGTGCATGATGGCGTCCGCCTGCCACATGTTCTCGGCCATCGGCTTACCGTCCGAGCAGGGGTAGAAGACGTCGTCCGCGCGGGCGGCGGGGACGTTCGAGGCGGCTGTGGCGGCCGCGGCCGGCGGGGGCGTTGGCATGTGGCGGTTCTCCGTGGTGGTTTGCGGGCGCGGCCCGTCGCCGCGCCGATGGCGAAAGTAGCATAGTCCTTCACGGCCGGGGCCGTGCCTTTGTTGATTTCCCATGTTGTCGGGCGCGGGCTCGGCGGACAGTGTTTCAGGCTCGAAAGCGTCTGTATGTAGGATCGCCCGATGTCGCGCGTTCTTTTTTTGGGAAATCTCCACTCCGCGGAAACGTCCGCGATCGTCGCTCGGCGGATGCCGAAGCCTTGCTCTGGTTGGTCGTCGTTCAGATGCAAGCGGTCATGGCGTGGCCGGACGCAGACGGTGTCCAATCCGTGTTGCTAGCCGAGCGCCAAGCGCGTAGATTGCAGCAGTGTGAAGCAGGGCGGGGACGCAATGGCGAGAGCGGCAGCAAAGCAAAAACAAAACAACAAGTTGAAGAAAGAACCCACACCGGATCCGGCGCTCTCAACCGCTAGCCGCATGGCCGCCAACGGCGCGGCCACGCGTCGCGCGCCCAAGGCGGGGAAGACCGTCGCGGCGTCGACGCTGACCAGCATCTCCGTGCGCGGCGCGCGCACGCACAATCTCAAGAACATCGACCTCGACCTTCCCCGCGACCGGCTCGTGGTGGTGACGGGGCTTTCGGGGTCGGGCAAGTCTTCCCTTGCTTTCGACACCCTGTACGCGGAAGGCCAGCGGCGCTATGTGGAGTCGCTCTCCGCCTACGCCCGCCAGTTCCTGTCGATGATGGAAAAGCCGGATGTGGACCACATCGAAGGGCTCTCGCCGGCCATTTCCATCGAGCAGAAGTCCACCTCGCACAATCCGCGCTCCACGGTGGGCACCATCACCGAGATCTACGACTACCTGCGCCTGTTGTTCGCCCGCGTGGGCGAACCGCGTTGCCCCGAGCACGGCCTGCCACTCGCCGCGCAAACCGTGAGCCAAATGGTGGACCAGGTGCTGAGCCTGCCGGACGGCGAACGCATCATGGTGCTCGCGCCGGTGATTCGCGAGCGCAAGGGCGAGCACCAGCATGTGTTCTCCGAACTGGTTGCCGGCGGCTTCATCCGCGCCCGCATCGACGGCATCGTCACCGGCCTCGATCATCCGCCGACGTTGGACAAGAACAAGAAGCACACGATCGAGGCGGTGGTGGATCGCCTGCGTGTTCGCAAGAGCGCTCAGCAGCGGCTGGCGGAGTCCTTCGAGACCGCTTTGCAGCAGGGTGAGGATATCGCGGTGGTGAGTTTCGTGGATTCCGAACGCGAGGATCTCACGTTCAGCGGCCGGTTCGCGTGCCCCACCTGCGGCCACAGCATCAGCGAGCTGGAGCCGCGCATGTTCTCGTTCAACAATCCGGCCGGCGCCTGTTCGGCATGCGACGGCTTGGGCGTGGAGCAGTATTTCAACCCGGATCTCGTGGTCTCGGAGCCGGACCTCAACTTGGCCGAAGGCGCGATCCGCGGCTGGGATCGGCGCAACGTGTACTACTTCCACATGCTCGGCTCGTTGGCGCGGCACTACGGCTTCGACGTTCACCGCCCGTTCAAACGGCTGGCCAAGAAGCACAAGCACGCCATCCTGCACGGTTCCGGCACGGAACGCATCGACTTCAGCTACGTGAACGAGCGCGGCGACACGGTAACGCGCAAGCACCGCTTCGAGGGCGTGATCCCGAACATGGAGCGGCGTTACCGGGAGACCGAGTCCAGCATGGTGCGCGAGAGCTTGTCGAAGTATCTGACGGTGCGGGCTTGCCCCACCTGCGACGGCTCCCGCTTGAAGACGGACGCGCGCCACGTGTTCATCGACGACACCACCCTGCCGGCGCTCACCAGCGGATCGGTGGAGACCATCCTGGGGCATTTCGAAGCCCTGAAGCTCACCGGCCGGCGCGGGGAAATCGCCGACAAAATCGTCAAGGAAATCGGCGCTCGGCTGCGCTTTCTGGTGGACGTCGGATTGAACTACCTGACGTTGGATCGAAGCGCCGACACGCTTTCCGGCGGCGAAGCCCAACGCATTCGCTTGGCGAGCCAGATCGGCGCCGGTTTGGTGGGGGTGCTGTACATCTTGGACGAACCGTCCATCGGCCTGCACCAGCGCGACAACGCCCGCCTGCTCCGCACCCTCACGCACTTGCGCGACATCGGCAACACGGTGCTGGTGGTGGAACACGACGAGGAGGCCATTCGCACCGCCGATCACATCGTGGACATCGGCCCCGGTGCCGGCATCCACGGTGGCGCCATCGTGGCGAGTGGCCCGCTTGCCAACATCGTGGGCTGCGAACAGTCCGTGACCGGGCAGTACCTTTCCGGCAGGAAGTCCATCGCCGTGCCAAGCGCGCGCACGCGCTACGACGCCGAGCGCGTGGTGCGGCTGGCGCGCGCCGGCGGCAACAATCTGCGCGACGTCACCGTGGACATTCCCGCCGGTTTGCTCACCTGCGTCACCGGCGTCTCCGGCTCCGGCAAGTCCACCTTGGTGAACCACACGCTGTATCCGATCACCGCGCGGGCGCTGAACGGCGCCACCACGGTGACGCCGCAGAGCTACGAGGACATCCACGGCCTCGACTTGCTGGACAAGGTGGTGGACATCGACCAAAGCCCCATCGGCCGCACACCGCGCTCCAACCCCGCCACATACACGGGGCTGTTCACCCCGATCCGCGACATCTTCGCGCAGACGCAGGAATCCCGCGCCCGCGGCTACCGCGCCGGGCGATTCAGCTTCAACGTCAAGGGCGGGCGCTGCGAAGCGTGCCAGGGAGACGGCGTGATCAAAGTGGAGATGCACTTCCTGCCGGACATCTATGTGCCGTGCGACATCTGCAAGGGCAAACGCTACAACCGCGAAACGCTGGAGGTGTACTACAAGGGCAAGAACATCCACGAAGTGCTGGACATGACCATCGAGGAGGCGCACGGCTTCTTCGACGCCGTGCCGATGCTGAAGCGCAAGCTGGACACGCTGATGGACGTGGGGCTTTCCTATGTGCGCCTAGGACAGAGCGCCACCACGCTGTCCGGCGGCGAAGCGCAGCGGGTGAAGCTCTCGCGGGAACTCTCCAAGCGCGACACCGGCAAAACGCTTTACATCTTGGACGAACCCACCACCGGCTTGCACTTCCAAGACATTCAGCAGCTCTTGGACGTGCTGCATCGGCTGCGCGACCAAGGCAACACGGTGGTGGTGATCGAACACAACTTGGATGTGATCAAAACCGCGGACTGGATCATCGATCTCGGCCCCGAAGGGGGCGCCGGCGGCGGCGAAGTGGTGGCGACCGGAACGCCGGAGCGCGTGGCCAAGGTGGAGGCGTCGCACACCGGCCGCTTCCTGCGCAAGGTGTTGACGTCTTTGTAGCGGCGTCGCCGCGTCACGGCGGCGTTGCGGCATCGGGCCGCCACACCCACCGGCCGGCTTCGTCGATCAGCGCGTTGAAGGCGTCGTCCGTGGTCTGGAAAACCCGGCCGGTGAGCCAATCCGCCAAATCCGCGTGTTCCAGCTGATCGCGCAACGGGCCCTTCACTTCGCACAGGTGCAGCGACACGTCCGCGTTCTCCAACTGGGCGGTCAGCCGCCGCAGCATCTCCAACCCGGAAGCGTCCACGAAGTTCACCGCGCTCATCACCAACACGAGATGGCGCACCGCGGCGTCGCGGGTTGCCGCCGCAAGGCGCGTTTCGATCTGATCGGCGTTGGCGAAGTGCATGCTCCCGTCCACGCGCATGGCGACCAGATGCGGCCAGGTGCGCGTCTCGTAGCGGGCCACGTTGCGGAAGTGCGGCGTCTTGCCGACCCGGCCGAGGATGGCGATGTGCGGATCGCTGGAGGCGCGCAGCAGCAGCGCAAGAGACACCGCCACGCCAACGAGCAGCCCGCCTTCAACGCCCAAGACGAGGACGCCGGCGAAGGTGGCGAGATGCGTCGCCGCGTCCGGGCGGTGGAAGCGCCAGTGGTGGCGGAGCGCGCGAAAGTCCAGCAGCTCCCACACCGCGGCGATCACGATGGCCGCCAGCGCGGCCTTGGGCAGATGCGTGAACAGCGGCGTGAGCCACAGCAGCGTGGCGGCGACGGCGGCGGCGCAAACGAGCGCGCTCACCGGCGTGCGCGCCCCCACCGCCCGGTTGATGCTGGAACGCCCGAAGCTGCCGGCCACCGGATAGGCGCCCGAAAAGGCCGCGGACATGTTGGCGGCGCCAAGGGCGATCAGTTCCTGGTTGCCGTCGATGCGGCGCAGTTCGCGAGCGGCCAGCGTCTTGCCCACGGAGTAGCTCTCGACGAACGCCACCAGCGCGATCAATGCCGCGTTCGGCGCCAAGTCGCGCCAAAGCGCCAGATCAAAGAGCGGCGCGCCGAACGTCGGCAATCCGGCCGGAACAGTGCCCACGGTGTCGAGGTTGAGACCAAACAACGCCGTGGCCGCCGTGGCGCAAACCGCGACGACCATTGGGCCGGCGCGACTGAGCGGATGGCCGTTGCCCAGCTTCGGCAACAACGTCGCGGTGTGCCGCCGCACAATCCACAAGAGACCGAGGCTGGCGGTGCCCACGGCCACGGCCACCGGGTTGAGGCCCGGCAGCGCTTGGACGAGGGCCGCGGTCTGCGCGCCGAGATTCGCGCCCGGACCGGCGCCGACGCCAACCATGGCCGCAAGCTGGCTGACGAGAATCAGAATGGCGGCGGCGTTGACGAAACCGCCGACGACCGGATGGCTGAGCAAGCGCGCCAAGCCGCCCAACCGACCGAGTCGCAAGAGGAGGAGAAACACGCCCACCTGGGCGCTCAGAACAACGGCGATGTCGGCGTAGCGCTGCGAGTAGGCGGGCGCGTGGCCGCTCACCGTGGCGGCGACCATCAACGCCGCGATTGCCACCGGCCCCACCATCATCTGCCGCGACGATCCCAGCACCGCGTAAACCACCAGCGGCGCGAGGCTCGCGTACAAACCGGCCTCGGGCGGCAGGCCGGCGAGGTAGGCGTAGGCCATGCCCTGCGGCACGGCGACCACGGCCACTACCAGCCCGGCCATCAGATCGTGGGGCAGGTCGTCCGAGCGGTAGCCGCGGGCAATGGCCAGCAGAGGAATGTATGTCGCCAAGCGCGCTGCCCGGCCCGGCATGGCTGCCCCGCGTTGAAGAACTTTGACCAATGGTAATTCAAGGCGTACAGTGCGGTTTCGCTACACAACGGGCATGCACAAGGGCGCGGACATGGGCCAAGCGTGGAAGAGAACACTCGGCGCCGTTGGCGTGGCGGCGGCGGGCATCGGCGGCGCGTTCGCATTCGCGCAATACCCGGACCCGGAGCGCTACCGCGAGGCAATCGACAACTACCTCGCCTCCGAAGCGGACGCGCCACCCCCGAAAGGCGCCATTGTCGCCACCGGCAGTTCGAGCATGCTGTTCTGGCGCGGCCGCATCAAAGAAGACTTGGCCCCGCTCACCGTTATTCCGCGCGGCTTTGGCGGCAGCACCATGCGTGATCTGCGCCACTTCCTTGGGGAGCTCGTGTTGCGGCACGCGCCGCGCGCGGTGCTCATCTACGAAGGCGACAACGACGTCGCCGTGGGCGCCACCCCGGCGCAGATTCTCGAACACTTCGACGCCATCGTGGCGGCCGTCCACGAACGCTTGCCGAGCACGCGCATTTACATCTTGGCGGTAAAGCCGAGCGTGGCGCGCTGGCGCCTGTGGGACGCGATGCGAACCACCAACGAGCATTTCGCCGCGCGCGCCGAGGCCAACCCGCTGCTCACCTACATCGACATCGCCACGCCCATGCTGAACGACGCCGGCGAGCCGCGCGCGGACATCTTCGTGAAAGACATGCTGCACATGAATGCCGCCGGCTACGACATCTGGCGGGAGGTGGCGCGGCCGGTCTTGTTGGCGGCCGAAGGCGCGGCGGAACCGGCCGCGCCAACCGCACCGCAAGGACAGTGATCGCCCTTGGGGCGCGCGCCGCGCTCGTTTTCGCAATTCGCAATCCTTCTGTGCATGAAGATGCTCAGATTTAGAGGAATCTGGCACCGCACACGCCCCGTCGCAGCCGCCGTCGTCAAGACACCGTTCGACCTGCTCTACGCATACCGAGCGCGGGACGTCGAACGACTCCTTCTCACCATAGGCTACAACCGCTCCGGAAGTTCGCTGCTTGGGCAGCTGCTCACCGCCCACCCGGAAGTGGTCGTATCGCATGACCTCTATTTGCTTGAGAAACTCCACGATTTGCGGTTTGTTCCAACGCCTTCGCTCAAGGGGCGCGCGACACGGCTGGTGCTGGAACAAGACCGGGAATTCCACCGCAAAGGGCGTGTTGGCGAAGCGGACTATCCCTACGCTGTGAACGGACTTTGGCAGGGCAAACATGCGCGCCTGCGCGCGATCGGGGACAAGGGGTCGGTCAATGTCACTCGTTGGCTCGGAGAGCGGCGGATGCGGCAGCTGGAGGTGCTGCGGCGTGTGCGCTTGCCGGTGAGGTTCTTGTTCACAATTCGCAATCCGTATGACATGGTCGCGTCGAGACGCATCCACAGGTGCGGCGAATACGCCGCGGCGCGCACGCCCGCGCTGCGCGACTACACGCCGACGGATGCGGAGCGCGTGGCGGTTTGCGAGGAAGACTTGGGCTGGTTCCTCCGTGTTTCGGAAAACCTGTCCAAGATTCTGTCCGCCGTCCCGAAAGCGGATGTGCTGCCGATGCGGCACGAGGAGTTCATTGCATCGCCGCGAGAAAAACTATGCGAAATCTGCACATTCATTGGCGTCAGCATGGACCGGGAGCATTTGGACGCATGCGCCGCCTTCACGTTTCCAACGCCGCACCGGACACGCCGGAAAGTTCGCTGGAGCGAAGATCAAGTGAACCAAATCGCGGCCGCGATAGCGAAGTTTCCGTGGCTGGCGGGGTACGACTTCCACACCTAACGTGGTTGCGCGTCCGCTGCCGCTGCGGTAGCTTGAGCGCGGTCAAGGAACGGGAACCGCCATGAATGTGCAAGCAGCCATCGCCACCGCCGCCGGCGAGCCGCTCGCCATCGACACCGTGCGTCTCGACGGGCCGCGAGAGGGCGAGGCGCTGGTGGAACTCAAAGCCACCGGCGTTTGCCACACGGACGCCTACACGCTGTCGGGAGCGGACCCGGAAGGGCTGTTTCCGGCCATTCTCGGGCACGAAGGCGCCGGCGTGGTGGTGGATGTCGGGCCGGGCGTGCGTAGCGTTGCCGCGGGCGACCATGTGATTCCGCTCTACACGCCGGAGTGCGGCGCGTGCAAGTTCTGCGCCTCCGGCAAGACCAACCTCTGCGGCGCCATTCGCGAAACGCAAGGCAGAGGCCTGATGCCGGACGGCACCTCGCGGTTCTCAAGGGGCGACGAGACCATTCTCCATTACATGGGAACGTCGACGTTTTCCAATTTCACGGTGGTGCCGGAGATCGCCCTTGCCAAGATCCGCAAGGACGCGCCGTTCGACAAGGTGTGCTACATCGGCTGCGGGGTGACCACCGGCCTCGGCGCGGTGATGAACACGGCGAAGGTGGAGGCCGGTGCCAGCGTGGCGGTGTTCGGTTTGGGCGGCATCGGCCTGAACGTCGTCCAAGGCGCGCGCATGGCCGGCGCCTCGCGCATCATCGGCGTGGACGTGAACCCTTCCAAGCGGGAACTCGCGGAACGCTTCGGCATGACGGACTTCCTCGATCCAAAGGACGTTGACGACGTGACCGCCGCCATCGTCGACATGACGGACGGCGGCGTGGACTATTCCTTCGAGTGCATCGGCAACGTGGACGTGATGCGCCAAGCGTTGGAGTGCTGCCACAAGGGGTGGGGCGAGAGCGTCATCATCGGCGTCGCCGGCGCCGGGCAGGAGATCAGCACCCGGCCGTTTCAGCTCGTCACCGGGCGCGTGTGGCGCGGAACGGCGTTCGGCGGCGCGAAAGGGCGCACGGATGTGCCGAAGATCGTGGATTGGTACATGGAAGGCAAGGTCAACATCGACGATCTCATCACCCACACCATGCCGCTTGCCAACATCAACAAAGCGTTCGACTTGATGCACGCCGGAGAGTCCATCCGCTCCGTCGTCGTCTACTGACCGTTGCGCGGCGCGCCGGGGTTCGTGGCTGTGGACAGGGAGAAATGGCTCGCGCAGGTGCGCGAAGAGGTGCTCGAACCCGAGCTGCCGATCTGCGACCCGCATCACCACCTTTGGGACTACCCGCAAGGCCGCTACTTGCTCGACGAGCTGCTTGCGGACATCGGCAGCGGCCACAACGTGGTCTCCACCGTGTTCATGGAATGCGGCTCGATATATCGAGCCGACGGGCCCGAGGCGCTCAAGCCGGTGGGCGAGACCGAGTTCGTCAACGGCGTCGCCGCCATGAGCGCCAGCGGCGGCTACGGCGACGCCCGCGCCTGCGCGGCCATTGTCGGCTACGCGGACTTGAATCTCGGCGCCGCGGTCGGCGAGGTGCTGGACGCGCACACCGCCGCCAGCCCGCGTTTTCGCGGCATTCGCCACGCCTCGGGCTGGGATGCGAGCGACGAGATTCGCAATTCGCACACCGCCCCCACTGCGGGAATGTTGGCGGACGCCACGTTTCGCGAGGGCTTCAAGGAGCTCGGCAAGCGGGGCATGACGTTCGACGCTTGGCTCTACCATCCGCAAATCCCCGAACTGACGGACTTGGCGCGGGCGTTTCCGGACCAACCCATCGTTTTCGACCATTTCGGCGGGCCGCTCGGCATCGGCCCCTACGCCGGCAAACGCGAAGAGATATTCGCCTACTGGAAGAGCGCTGTGGCGGAACTTGCGGATTGTCCGAACGTGGTGGCCAAGCTCGGCGGCTTGGTGATGGCGCTCAACGGTTTTGGTTTTCACAAACGCGAGCGGCCGGCGAGCGCCGCGGAGCTGGTGGCCGCCACGCGCGATTACCACTTGCGCATGATCGACTGCTTCGGGCCGGCGCGCTGCATGTTCGAGAGCAACTTTCCGGTGGACAAGGTGAGCTGTTCGTACCATGTGCTGTGGAACTCGTTCAAACGCTTGACCGCGGGCTTCTCCGCCAGCGAGAGAGCGGCGCTGTTCCACGACACGGCGGTGCGGGTCTATCGCGTTTGATCGCCGTGCGCCAAGGCGCCTTCACGGAGCGTAGGCGCGATTGGCGGCAGGCGGCGATCGCAACGCTGGACCGGCGCGTCCTCGCCTTGTCACTGCTTGGCTTTTCCGCCGGGCTGCCGTTCTTGCTCATCTTCGGCACGCTGGGCTGTGGTTGCGCGAAGCCGGGTTCGAACGCGGCGATGTCACCTACTTCAGCTGGGCCGCGCTCGGCTACTCGTTCAAGTTCGTTTGGGCGCCGCTCATCGACAAGATGCCGGTGCCGGTGTTGGGCCGGATGTTGGGGCAACGGCGTTCGTGGATGCTGATCGCGCAGCTTGGAGTCATCGGCGCTTTGGTTTTCATGGCGAGCACGGATCCGGTGCAGCAAGGGCTGGTGGCGATGGCGGTCGGCGCAGTGGCGCTTGGCTTCGCGTCGGCCACGCAGGACATCGTGATAGACGCCTACCGCATCGAGGTAGCGGACGAAACCATGCAGGCGCTGCTGTCGTCCGCGTATGTGGCGGGCTATCGCGTGGGCATGTTTGTCGCCGGCGCCGGTGCGCTCTACCTCGCCGGTTGGTTGGGCACCACCGCGGAACACTACGTCTACGGTGCGTGGCGGTGGACCTATTTGGTCATGGCGGCGGCGATGTTGGTGGGCGTCGCCACCACCTTGGCCGTGCCCGAGCCGGCGCGCCGAGACACGGCGAAGTATCTGCACTCCGCGGCGGACTACGGACGTTTCGTGTTGCTCTTCGTCGTTGTCGTGGGAACGTTTGTCTTCGCGATGGCGGCGTTCCCCTCGGCGTTCCCCCGCTTCGACTGCGAGGCCGGAGACTGGTGCGCCTTCGCTTGGGAGGCGTTGCGGTTGTTGGTGGCGGCGGCCATTGCTCTGTGTGTCGCTTGGGTGTGTACATTCATCGGCTTGGTGCGCCCGGAGATGGCGCGGGACACCTATGTTGATCCGGTGCGCGACTTCTTTGCGCGCTATCGCAAAGGCGCGGTGGTGATTCTGCTGTTGGTGGGGTTCTATCGCGTCTCGGACATCGTGCTCGGCGTGATCGCCAACGTGTTCTACTTGGACATGGGCTACAGCAAGGAGATGATCGCAACCGCCACCAAGACCTTTGGCATTTGGCCGACCATATTCGGCGGTTTCCTAGGCGGTTGGTTGGCGCTGCGGTTCGGCACGCTGCGCATTCTGATGCTCGGCGCGGTGCTCACGGTGGTGACGAACCTGCTGTTCATCGCGCTGGCCGAGTCGCCCGGCGACATCGTCTTGCTCTACGCGGTGGTGGGCGCCGACAACCTCACCGCCGGGCTTGCCACCGCGGCCTTCGTGGCCTACTTGTCGAGCCTCACCAGCCTCTCGTTCACGGCCATGCAGTACGCGATCTTCAGCTCGCTGATGACGCTCTTTCCCAAACTGCTCGGCGGCTATTCGGGCACGCTGGTGGACCATTACGGCTACAGCTGGTTCTTCCTTGGCGCGGCCTTGATCGGCGTGCCGGTGTTCCTCCTCGTGGCACTCGTCAAGCGCCACGCCAGCGTCGAGCACACCCCGGCGCCTTCCGCAGCGTCAGGACGCGCCGCCTAGCCCGACTTCCGCAACTCGGCACTGAATTTCCGCGTAAGTATTTTGGGCGTTAGGATGTGGTCAATTTGACTGGCGCTGACCAAACACGACGCAGTAGTGTCCGTCCTAACGTAGGAGCAACATGAACAACCCACCTCACCCGGGCGGGGGCATCCGCTACGACATTGAGGCGATGGGGTGGACGGTGGCCGAGTGCGCCCAACGGCTTGGTTTGTCGCGAACCACCTTGTCTAGGATACTCAACGGCAAGCAAGGCATTACGCCTGCCATCGCGCTATCGTTGGAACACCTCGGATGGAGCGATGCCGACACTTGGATGAGGCTCCAAGCCATATACGACCTCGCGCAGGAGCGCCGCCGACAAGCAGCCTGACATCGCACCAAGGCACTGAGTGATGAACGAATCCGCTCAGTGATAGTCGAGGAGACACCGCCGGGCCGCCTGCGCCCGACTTCCGCCCAATGCCTCGCAAAAGAGGCCATCAAAGTGGATCGCGAGGAGCGCCCGGACCCGAACCACTTCAGAAACACGCTCTTCGCCGGACTCGCGCACGGCCAATCGCCTTCTTCCCCAACGCGCTGCCAGCCATCCCACGACTGCCAACGCACCTCCCGCGACAATAGGATCACCATCACCCTGCTGGCCTAGGGCGCGTTGACAAATAACGCTGATGGTGTATGAATCCACATTGGGCGCCACGGAGTGGCGCGACGTTTTTGAGCAAGGAGGCTGGCGATGGCGATGCGGGTTGAGCGGACGATGCTGGGCGACGCGCAGTGGGAGCGGATCGAACCGCTGTGCGCGGGGAAGGAAGGGGACGTTGGCCGCACGGGCGACGACAACCGGCGCTTCGTGGAGGCGGTGCTTTGGGTGGGGCGGACGGGTGCGCCGTGGCGCGACCTGCCGCCGCGCTTCGGCAAGTGGAACACGGTGTTCCAGCGGTTTCGGCGCTGGGCGAGGAAGGGGGTTTTCAAGAGGATGTTCGAGGAATTGTCGTCGGATCTGGACTTCGGGGAAGTCCAGATCGACGGCACGAACGTTCGCGTTCACCAGCATGCGACTGGAAAAAAGGGGGCGCCGAGAAGTCGGGGCGGTCGCGCGGCGGGCTGACGACGAAGATGGTGGCGCTGGTGGACGCGCTGGGGAGGTTGTCGCGGTTCGTTCTTCTGGCGGGCAACCGGCACGAGTCGCCGACGGCGGCGGGTCTGCTGTCGGGCCTGTCGTTCGGGGCTCTGCTGGCGGACGGGGGCTTCGACAGCGACCGTCTGCGGGCGCTGGTGGCGTCGCTCGGCGCGGAGGCGGTGGTGCCGCCCGCGTCCAATCGGAAGGAGCCGATCGACTGCGACATGGAGAAGTACGGGAGGCGGCACCGCGTGGAGAACTTTTTTTGCAAGATCAAGAGCTTCCGCCGCATCGCCACCCGCTACGACCAGACCGAGTCGAGCTACGCGGCAATGATCCGGATGGCCGCCGTTTGGCTTGCGCTGGCTTAATTGTCAACGCGCCCTAGTCCGCACTCTCGACTTCGCTAGAATGCGGCAACGGTTAGTTCACCGGGCGTGCGTGTGACCAGTCTGCAAAACACTCTAGACGTGCGCCCCGACGAGCGCGTGGGCGACGCGCTGGCGCGGATTCGCCGCGAGGCGTCCAGCGAGGCGGAGAAGGGGCGGTGGTTCGAGCATCTGTTCATGGCCACCGTGCGCGACAACGCCGAGTTCGACGTGGCGGGGATATGGTCTTGGCGGGAATGGCCGGATCGCGAGCGGCTGACGGGCCTCGACGGTCGCGACCACGGCATCGACCTTGTTGCCGTGCAGGCCGACGGCACCCGCGTCGCTGTCCAGTGCAAGTGCTACGCCGAGAACGCCGTCGTTGGCAAACCGCACCTCGACAGCTTCCTGAGCGAGTCCGCGCGCCCGGCCTTCGGGCTGCGCTGGATCGTCTCCACCTGCGCTTGGAACTCGGCGGCGGAGCGCGCCATCGCGGGCCGGGAGCCCCGGGTCGCCCGCATCGACTTCCTGGACTTCCAAGGCCGCACGATCCGCGCGTTCCAACGGCCGGCGAAACAGCGCCAGCCGAAGCCGCTGCAGCAGCGGGCCATCGACGCCGCCTGCGACGGCCTCGCGGCGCAAGGCAACGACCGCGGCAAGCTGGTGATGGCGTGCGGCACGGGCAAGACGTTCACGGCGCTGCGGCTTGCCGAGCGGATCGTGCCGGACGACGGGCGGGTGCTGTTCGCGGCGCCCACCATCGCCCTGGTGTCGCAGGCCCGCCGCGAATGGCTGACGCACCGCGCCAGGGCGATGTCCGCGCTGGTCGTGTGTTCGGACGCCACCGCCGGCGGCAAAGGCGAACGCCACGAGATCGGCGCGGACGCGCTGGTGTGCGACGTACACTCCGATCCAGCCGAGATCGCCCGCCGACTGCGCGAGCGCTCTGGCGGCGTGAAGGCGATCTTCTGCACCTACCACTCGCTGCGCCGGGTGTGCGAAGCGCAAGCGCTCCACGACGCGCCGAACTTCGATCTCGCCATCGCCGACGAAGCGCATCGCACCACCGGCGTGGTGCGCGACGACATCGCTGGCAAGGTGGACTTCCAAGCGTTTCACGACAGCGCCCAGCTGCGCGCCGCCAAGCGCCTCTACATGACCGCCACCCAGCGCATCTATTCGGACCAGTCGGTGCGGGCAACACGCCGGGCGGCGGAAAGGAAAGGTCTCGCCTACGACATCGTGGACATGTCGGACGTCGACGTCTACGGCCCGCTGCTGCACCATGTGAAGTTCTCGGAAGCCGTCGCCGCCGGCGAACTGGCCGACTACCGCGTGATCGTGCTCGGCATCCGCGAGAGCAGCCTGACGCCCGGCATCCGCGCCGCGCTGGCGGGAAGGAACGTGCCGAGCAAGGCGTCCGACACGGACCTGTGCCGGCTGCTCGGCACGATGCTGGCCTTGAACGGCGCGGTGGAAGGCCCGGACGGGCCGGGCTCGCTGCCGCGCAGCATCGCCTTCGCCTCCACCATCGCCCGCTCCAAGTGGTTCACCGCAACCATCAACGACAACCGCGCCCTCAAACAGCGCATCACGCGCACCCTCGCCGGCCGCGGCAGGCGCGCGGATCTGGAATCGCGCCACCTGGACGGCAACAGCACGGCGCTGCGCCGCAACCGCGAGCGGCGCTGGCTGAACGACGCGCCGAACCGGAACCAGGCGCGGATGATCTGCAACGTCAAGGTGTTCTCGGAAGGCGTGGACGTGCCGGCGCTGGACGCGGTGGCCTTCCTCGACCCGAAGCAGAGCCAGATCGACATCGTGCAGGCGGTGGGGCGCGTGATGCGCAAGGCGCCCGGCAAGCGCCTCGGCTACATCGTGGTGCCGGTGTTCGTGCCCGACGGGGAGGGCGACGTCGCCACCCTTCTCGAACAGCGCGGCGACGACTACCGGCACGTCGGCGCGGTGCTGCGCGCCCTGCAGTCCCACGACGAGCGGCTGGCGGAATCGCCGGCGCGGTTCGTGGACGTGCTGATCGAGAGCGGCGACGCCAACAACGGAGATCGTGCGCCGCCCGACCGCAAGGTGGAGGAAGTGCGCGACCGGGACGATCCGCCCCGCATCGAGGACCTCTTCACGTTCCAAGCGGTGGAGCCCGGCATCTTCGCCAAGCTGGTGGCGTCGTCGGGCTTGGGCAGGCCGGGCCAAGTGACGGCGGACGACATCGTGCGTTCGGTGCGGCTTGCCGCCAGGCGCATCGAGGAGGACGCTGCGCTGCTCGACTCGCTCCGCCAGGCCTTGGATTTGGCCGGCGTGAAGGACCGGGAGGTCTCCACCACCGCCGCCCTGCTGCTGTGCAACGCCTGCCTGCTGCACCGGCGGCTGCAGAAGGAATCCTCCGCCTTGGAAGGGCTGCCGGACCTGACCGCCATCGGGCGTTCGCAGACGCCGGCGGAAGCGCTGGCCGAGGCGTGGGACGAGATCCTCGGCAAGGACTACGCGCCGGTGTTCCGCCCGGCGCTGGCCCTCATCGAGAACTCGCCGTCCTTCGAGAGCCTCAAGGCGCCGGCGCAGATCCTCGCGGAGTGCGCCGTGAACGTCTCGGACACCGTCGCCGAACTCGGCTACGACCACGCCGGCCCGCTGTACCACAAGATCCTCGGCAGCGCCGAGAGCGACGGCGCCTTCTACACCAACAACATCTCGGCGCTGATGCTCGCCGGGCTGGCGCTGTCGCCCGACCTCGTGGACTGGGGCGACTGGAAGCAGGCGACGGCCTTGCGCATCCTCGACCCGGCCTGCGGCACCGGCACCCTGCTGATGGCGGCGCTGAAGACCATCAAGGAGCGCATGGCCGCGGCGAAGCCGATGACGCCGGCGCAGGTTCGCGCCGCCCACAAGGCGCTGGTGGAGCACTCCATTCGCGGCCTGGACATCAACTACCAGGCGACGCAGCTCGCCGCCTCGAACCTGACCCTCGGCGCACCCACCGTGGACTACGAGGCCATGCACATCCACACCATGCGCCACGGTCCGCAGCCGGACGGTTCGGTGGCCCTCGGCAGCCTGGAACTGCTGCCGGAGGCCGTTGGCGGCGGGCGGCAGCTTGATCTGCTGGGGCACGTCAAGCAGGCGGCGGTTTCGACGCAGAACTCGTCAGCGGCCAAAGTGCCGGACATACGAGACGTGGACATCGTGCTGATGAACCCGCCGTTCACGAACAACGAAAAGCATGGGCGGAAGTTCAGCGCTGATGTGAAGAGGCAGATTCAGAGGCGAAAGCTGGATATCAAGGCCCAACTCAACGCCCCGGCTACCGAATTGATCGACGCGAACAACCTGAGCAGCTTTTTCACGCCGCTAGCCGATGCTCTGCTGCACGAGGGTGCAGGTGTGCTGGGCAAGGTCCTTCCCACCACCGCATGCACCAACACGTCCGGCATCGGCGAGAGGCGATTTCTCGCCGAGCGCTTCCAGATTGATCTCATCGTAACTAGCCACGACCCCAAGTGTCCGAGCTTCTCATTCGGCACGGCTATTCACGAGTCGTTGCTCGTTTGCCGCCGCCTCGGCCGCAACGAAACCCCACGAGCGACTACCTTCATCGCGCTCAAGCGAATGCCATCAACGTCGGATGAAGTGGCCAAGTGGGCAGCGGCGGTCCATGCCAGACAAGGGCATCCGCTCCATCTGGCGTTCGAGTGGCCGGCGACGCTAGTGAGTGCCGGCGACTGGACGCCGGCACAATACTATGATGGTCACCTTGCGCGTGCCGGCCGCGACCTTGCCGATCACCCATTGCTCACGCCAGCACAGGACTTGGCAACCATTGGTCCGGACCAACGGCGCATCGTGGACGCCTTCATGAATCCTCTGAGGGAGGACATGCCAGCAGGCGAACCGACATGGCCCTTCGTCTGGCGCCACCAGACCGACGTCAGGCGCACGATGTGTGCAAGTCCTGACTCACGCGTTGCACCGAGGCAGACCCGCCGCGACTACGCGGTCGGGAAGATCGTGCCAATGGCTAGCCATTTGTTGATCGCGAACCACATCTACACTGCGGGAGTGAGAACGCCGGCCATCTATTTGGAACGACCGGCGTTGGGCGGTCTTTGGACGCCAATTTGCCCCAAACCGAATATCGAGAGCCTGACGGCAATGAAGGCATGGTGCGCCTTCTTGAACTCCACATGCGGGAATCTCCTGCTCTTGAACGCACGCTCGAAGAAGCTCACATACTCGACCTACAAGCCTGCCCAGATCAGCGCCATCCCCCTGCCAGATCCCGCGAAGTGCGACCTGACGCCCTTAAACGACGCCTACGGCGACTTGGCAAACGCCGAACTCCTGCCGTGGCCCCGGATGGACGGGTGCCGCGTACGCGCCTCACTCGACGAGGCGGCAGCATGCGTTCTCGGCCTCGACATGAACCTCATCGCCGACTGGCGAGCGCGCATCGTTGTCGAACCAACGATCTCCAACCGCGAAGCGCCGTAGCGCCCATCATCGAACAATGCCCACACGGACAGTACATCTATTGGCCGAACCGAACACAGTTGGTTTTCGCATCCAGCATGTCACTTTTTCCGTCTGCGAAAGATGCCGGCAATGAACAGTCGCAAACTCGCTTCGTCAACCGGTCCGTTGGCGGTGCCCTGCCGTTCGATTTCTGCGGCGAGAAAGGGGCGATGATCCTTCACGAAATTCAGTTTCACATTGCCTTCGCAAAAGTCCAACGCCATCTTGGCGCGGTCCTCCACTAGGGCTTCCGCGTTGAGATTCAATGCTCTTATCGTGAATCGTGCGTCCGCTCGTATCGCGGTCGGCAGGGCTTCGCCCAGGACCACGTCGCACTGAGGAAGGGCTATGGCGAACCAAGACTGGCGGATCTTGAACGGATCTAACAGGCCAACTTTGGCACCTTTCGCGCGATTCGCCGAGTCGCTGCAGAGTCGGTAGTTCGACCACTCGTACGTCAACGCTGGATACTTGCTCTTGGGCAGGAAATGGTCGATGGTGCCGCCCACGATTCGCCGGCAATGATAGGCGCATGTGCTCCTATAGCTCCGACGCATATCGTCGTGCGCGCATGCCCACAGCCGCTTCGGTTCTCTGTCTGGTTCGTTGTCGAGGGAGGCACGGCCAGGTTGCCTGATTTTGGCGTCGAAGTACGGCGGCTCCGGCGCTTGTTTCACCGGGATCACAACTCGACTCCATACCGCTCGGCAAAGCCGATCCAACGTGGTCAGAAGTCGTCGTCGTCCGCGAGCGAAGAGCACAGGCGGTCCGACACAGAGCGGACGGAATCTGGGGTGGGTTCCACCTCGCCCTTCTGGAGCTTTCTGGCCTCCTTGATGGCTTCTTCGGCGGCGACGGAGCGTGGGTATTGCAGCCCGAAGACTGGCGACGTCAGCCAACGATCTACCTTGCCGTACCTCATGTGGTCTAGCTTCCTCAGCGCGACGACTCCGTCTTGAATGTCCAGGTGCAGCAGCGCGTCTTTGCCGTCGGCAAATACGGTCTCGGAGGAAGCCATCACCAAAGGCGAATGCGTGGACACGATCAACTGGGCTTCTACCTGCTCTCCCAAGTGCCGCACGACATTGACAAGCGCAGGAAGTAGCTGTCGCTGCCAGCGAGGATGCAGATGCGCCTCGATTTCGTCGATGAGAACGACCATGCGACGCTCGGGCACTCGCTTCGCCATGTGGCAGTGTATTCGGTGCTCGCTCCAGGCCCACACCATGAGGTAGGCGAGTGAAAGCACACGTTTAACGGCCGCAGACGCGTAGACGATCGGGACTTGACCGTAACGATGGACGATGGTGGGGATTTCCCTCCTATCGTGGGGAATGCGCGTCATTGGTCCCGGAGCTAGAGTTCCAAGATCCGATGGCGACAGATCTCCAAGGACAGCCCGAAACGTTTGGAAAGTCGCGCCATCGCCATCCGTTTGCCAGTTTCGCCAGTCCCGCACTAGGCCTTCGATCTTGCGATCTCCTTCGATCACGCCATCCCAGACCTCTTCTCTTGCATAGACCGACGCACGCTCTTGGCCAATGGGATCCCACACTGCGTAGGACCCATCCACGCACGCATAAACCACTAGCCCGGCTAGGGTGTCATTGCCCGGATGATCGTCCCAACTCAAGCTCTTCCAGTTGTAGCGAACTTTCTGTGGCAGTTGTTCCCTACCCTGAGGACCGCGAACGGTGAATTCAATCGAGACCCGACGACCGCCATCTTCGCTGGCCGCCGCCGGCATGCCAGCCCAGGAACCAGTCAGTGCCCACCACGCGCAATCCAAAAGAAACGTCTTTCCCAATCCATTGTCGCCCGCGACAAGCGTAAGCCGCTCGGCCGGCTCGACTTCCATGGGCGAAACAGGTCCAGCACCCTTCACGCAAAGGTAGGTGAGCCTCCCACCGCCTGTAGGTTCCACGTCGGGCGGACGCGGCAACGATAGATCTTCCCAAGAGAGCACATGCTCGGCCAAGGGCGTATTCGCATAGGCAGGAATGCTGATATCGAATAGCCGAGTCCACTCGTCAGGGTGGATGTGGTAGTCGGACACGAACTTGCTGATAAGGGCTGAGGGGCTATGAGCTCTCGCCAAGTCATGCCGCCGATAGAGCCATACGGAGAGCGCGAAAGCCGGAATCAGCCTAGGTGGTTTGGCTGCAAGAAGTTTGGCTGCAAGAAAGTCAACATAGTTGTGTGCCCATGCCCAAGAGTTCGTATTGGCCTCGTGTATGAAGGCTGGTGCGAAGCTCTGTGTGTTGATGGCTTGGAGACCGGACGATGGATACTTGGGCGCAAGCCACTTCCCGGCAGACTTGTAGAATGGTTGAAAGAAGTGATTGGAAGCCGGAACAGGCTTATGGTGTTTTTCCATATGGCGCCTTGTCGCAGCGTCCACGGAAAAGCCTTCATCTGGTTGGCCGACTCCAAGGCCTGCCTCTTTGCAGGCAACAAACGTAATGCCATAGAACGGATGGACGTACCGAAGTTCCTCTAGGGCACAGATCACATGTTCAGCGGAAAGGTACATTATTTGCGAAGCTTCTTAAGCTGTTGGACTGCGTATTCGCAGAAATCTTGGCTTAGATCTACTCCAACTGCGTCGAACCCGTCTGAGAGCGCCACGCGCACCGTTGTGCCCGTTCCGGCAAATGGATCTAGTACGGTGCCCCCCCTCCTACAGCCAATTTGTAAGCAACGACGAACGAGTTCATCAGGAAAGGGCGCAGTCTTTAATTTAGCTGATTTGGGGCGGGCCGCAACCGTCCACATATCTTCGTCTACCCGTTGGTCTACAAGGGGTTGCTTGTCGAAATGGTAGTGACGGTCCTTAGCGCACATGAGGATATATTCGTAGCTTCGACTTGGCCTATCTCGGGCAGGTTCAGGGAGGCAATTTTCTCTGTGCCAGATTATGGTGCTCCGAAGAACCCAGTCTCGCTTTACCAATTCAAGTCCGACGCGCCAAGGAATCCCAATGAGAGATTTTCGCTGGAGGCCTATTCCCAAGCCACCACTTCTGTCGACTGCACGCAAACCGAAACGGCGCTTAGAGCTCTTTTGGTCGACTCCTCCGGACTGGCCCTTCCCCGAGTAGTAGGTGTCGCCGAGGTTGAGGAATAGGAGGCCGTCTCGACGCAAGACGCGATGGACTTCGTCCAGCACCTCGCACAGACGGTCTACATATCCTTCCACAGTTGCCTCTCGTCCGATCTCTATGTGACTGTCCATGCCATAGTCTCGGAGCCAAAAGTAGGGTGGCGAGGTGACGACGCAGTCAAAGGACCCGTCCTTCATGTGACGGAGGGCCGAGGTGGCGTCGTCGCAGTGGATCTGCCAGCAGTGGCCGTTGAAACTGCCAGACCAAGAGGTACTGTGCACAGTTTCGCCAGTCCCATTGATGGCGGTCTCGGACAGGCCCATGCTTGCGTCGCTCCGTGGCTGCTTAGCCGCCATGGCGGATGTTGCGAACGAAGTCGTGCTCGAGGCTGCGCTGAGCTGGCAATCGAAGGGACTCTCGGGGACGGGCCCTTGCCAGCGGAAGATCGGACGGGGGCTGCGGGAGTCCGTTGCGCTCCAACGCCCTTCGGTCGGACTCGAACTCGCGCAGGCCCTCAATGTTCACGACTCGGTCCTCCTTCCGTCCTGCCATGGGCAGGCCAACGGCGCCAGCAGCACAATGACAAACAACGTCCATGACCAACACGCCGCGGCGCCTTCCGCTCTCGGCCGCCACTGCATCATCATGCTGGCCCCGCGGCAGCCCAACTGTCAGCATGGCCAACACCTTCGCCTCGCTCACCACGACCTGTCCTTGAAGTTGTCCAGCGGCCGCCAGTACGCTTCGGACGCCACCCCTATATAGATTGCTACCAATCGACTGCGGATACAACCGCCGATTGCGGTGCTCGCCTTCTAGGAGCGTTCGCAACTGCTCGGGGCTCGAGACGGGTGCGATTCCGATGTTGGATGTTGGGCCGGGTGAAGTATTTAACCTATTGATTTTAAGTGCTTTTGTCGAGACAGACGAAATCGGTTCCCGCTGAGGCGGGCCGTTGAGGTGGCGAAGCGTGCGGGGGTGGCGGTCCGCCTGCCCGCGTTGGTCGACGTCGACTGCCCCAACCCCGCGCTACACTGACGCCCGCGCTTCGCTGCACCTGCTCAGGAACAAGCCCGTGATGACCACCCAGCCCTCCCTCGACCTTCGCCCCAGCGAGCGGGTGGGCGACGTGCTTGCGCGGATTCGCCGGGACGCTACGAGCGAGGCGGAGAAGGGCCGGTGGTTCGAGCACTTGTTCATGGCCACGGTGCGCGACAACGCCGAATTCGACGTGGCGGGGATCTGGCCGTGGCGGGAGTGGCCGGATCGCGAGCGGCTGACGGGCCTTGACGGGCGCGACCACGGCATCGACCTTGTTGCCGTGCAGACCGACGGCACGCGCGTTGCCGTCCAGTGCAAGTGCTACGCCGAGAACGCCGTCGTCGCCAAGCCCCACCTCGACAGCTTCCTGAGCGAGTCCGCGCGCCCGGCCTTCGGACTGCGCTGGATCGTCTCCACCTGCGCTTGGAACTCGGCGGCGGAGCGCGCCATCGCGGGCCGGGAGCCCCGGGTCGCCCGCATCGACTTCCTGGACTTCCAAGGCCGCACGATCCGCGCGTTCCAACGGCCGGCGAAACAGCGCCAGCCGAAGCCGCTGCAGCAGAGGGCCATCGACGCCGCCTGCGACGGCCTCGCGGCGCAAGGCAACGACCGCGGCAAGCTGGTGATGGCCTGCGGCACGGGCAAGACGTTCACGGCGCTGCGGCTTGCCGAGCGGATCGTGCCGGACGACGGGCGGGTGCTGTTCGCGGCGCCCACCATCGCGCTGGTGTCCCAGGCCCGCCGCGAATGGCTCACGCACCGCGCCAGGGCGATGTCCGCGCTGGTGGTGTGCTCCGACGCCACCGCCGGCGGCAAGGGCGAACGCCACGAGATCGGCGCCGACGCGCTGGTGTGCGACGTGCTCTCCGAACCCGCCGAGATCGCCCGCCGACTGCGCGAGCGCTCTGGCGGCGTGAAGACGATCTTCTGCACCTACCACTCGCTGCGCCGGGTGTGCGAAGCGCAAGCGCTCCACGACGCGCCGCGCTTCGATCTCGCCATCGCCGACGAAGCGCATCGCACCACCGGCGTGGTGCGCGACGACGTCGTCGGCAAGGTGGACTTCCAAGCGTTCCACGACGGCGCCCGGCTGCGCGCCGGCAAGCGCCTCTACATGACCGCCACGCAGCGCATCTATTCGGAGCGGTCCGTGCAGGCGACACGCCGGGCGGCGCAGAAGAAAGGTCTCGCCTACGACATCGTGGACATGGCGGACGTCGACGTCTACGGCCCGCTGCTGCACCAGGTGAAGTTCTCCGAAGCCGTCGCCGCCGGCGAACTCGCCGACTACCGCGTGATCGTGCTCGGCATCCGCGAGAGCAGCTTGACGCCCGGCATCCGCGCCGCGCTGGCGGGCAGGAACGTGCCGAGCAAGGCATCCGATACGGACCTGTGCCGGCTGCTCGGCACGATGCTGGCCTTGAACGGCGCGGTGGAAGGCCCGGACGGGCCGGGCTCGCTGCCGCGCAGCATCGCCTTCGCCTCCACCATCGCCCGCTCCAAGTGGTTCACCGCAACCATCAACGACAACCGCGCCCTCAAACAGCGCATCACGCGCACCCTCGCCGGCCGCGGCAAGCGCGCCGATCTGGAATCGCGCCACCTGGACGGCAACAGCACGGCGCTGCGCCGCAACCGCGAGCGGCGCTGGCTGAACGACGCGCCGAACCGGAACCAGGCGCGGATGATCTGCAACGTCAAGGTGTTCTCGGAAGGCGTGGACGTGCCGGCGCTGGACGCGGTGGCCTTCCTCGACCCGAAGCAGAGCCAGATCGACATCGTGCAGGCGGTGGGGCGCGTGATGCGCAAGGCGCCCGGCAAGCGCCTCGGCTACATCGTGGTGCCGGTGTTCGTGCCCGACGGGGAGGGCGACGTCGCCACCCTTCTGGAACAGCGCGGCGACGACTACCGGCACGTCGGCGCGGTGCTGCGCGCCCTGCAGTCCCACGACGAGCGGCTGGCGGAATCGCCGGCGCGGTTCGTGGACGTGCTGATCGAGAGCGGCGGCGCCAGCAACGGCGACCGCGCGCCCGACCGCAAGGCGGAGGAAGTGCGCGACCGGGACGATCCACCCCGCATCGAGGACATATTCACGTTCCAGGCGGTGGAACCCGGCATCTTCGCCAAGCTGGTGGCGTCTTCGGGCCTGGGCAGGCCGGGCCAGGTCACGGCGGACGACATCGTGCGTTCGGTGCGGCTTGCCGCCAGGCGCATCGAGGAGGACGCGGCGCTGCTCGACTCGCTCCGCCAGGCCTTGGACTTGGCCGGCGTGAAGGACCGGGAAGTCTCCACCACCGCCGCCCTGCTGCTGTGCAACGCCTGCCTGCTGCACCGCCGCCTGCAGAAGGAGTCGTCCGCCTTGGAAGGGCTGCCGGACCTCACCGCCATCGGGCGTTCGCAGACGCCGGCGGAAGCGCTGGCCGAGGCATGGGACGAGATTCTCGGCAAGGACTACGCGCCGGTGTTCCGCCCGGCGCTGGCCCTCATCGAGAACTCGCCGTCCTTCGAGAGCCTCAAGGCGCCGGCGCGGATCCTCGCGGAGTGCGCGGTGAACGTCTCGGACACCGTGGCCGAACTCGGCTACGACCACGCCGGGCCGCTGTACCACAAGATCCTCGGCAGCGCCGAGAGCGACGGCGCCTTCTACACCAACAACATCTCGGCGCTGATGCTCGCCGGGCTGGCGCTGTCTCCGGACCTGGTGGACTGGGGCGACTGGAAGCAGGCGACGGCCTTGCGCATCCTCGACCCGGCCTGCGGCACCGGCACGCTGCTGATGGCGGCGCTCAAGACCATCAAGGAGCGCATGGCCGCGGCGAAGCCGATGACGCCGGCGCAGCTTCGCGCCGCCCACAAGGCGCTGGTGGAGCAGTCCATCCGCGGCCTGGACATCAACTACCAGGCGACCCAGCTCGCCGCCTCGAACCTGACCCTCGGCGCTCCCACCGTCGACTACGAGGCCATGCACATCCACACCATGCGCCACGGCCCGCAGCCGGACGGTTCGGTGGCCCTCGGCAGCCTGGAACTGCTGCCGGAAGCCGTTGGCGGCGGCCGGCAGCTTGATCTGGTGGGGCACGTCAAGCAGGCGGCGGTTTCGACGCAGAACTCGCCAGCGGCCAAAGTGCCGGACATACGAGACGTGGACTTGGTGTTGATGAACCCGCCGTTCACGAACAAGGGAAAACGCAACACCAAGTATTCGGACGACGCGACAAGGCGCGTTCGCCAGCGCGAGGCCACGATCAAGGCGAGCGTGCAGGAGGGCGATCCCGGCGCCGCCGCGGTCATCGAGAGCAACAGCATCAGCACCTACTTCACGCCCTTGGCGGAGGCGCTGGTTGGGAAGCAGCGCGGCACCCTCGCCAAGATCGTCCCCACCACGGCATTCGCCAGCACTTCGGGGCGCGAGGAGCGCCGTTTCCTGGCCTCTCGTTTCCACATCGACATGGTCGTGACCAGCCACGACCCGAAGCGGCCCAACTTCTCCGAGAACACGGACATTCACGAATCGTTGCTGATCTGCCGTCGGCGCGAATGGATGTCCCGTCCGACCACGGCCTTCATCGCCTTGAACCGAATGCCGAGGTCGCCGGAAGAAGTGGCCCAATGGGTGGATGCGGCGATCCAGCGCGTGCCGCACCCCTGCCACCAAATCCACATATGGCCGCCGGAACGCATCAATGCCGGAGACTGGTCGCCGGCGCTCTACTACGACGGCTTCTTGGCCGCGCACAACGACCATCACGAAACGATGGATGAACTCTCTCCGGCCAGCGACTTGATCGTCACGCCGGTGATTGATCCCGGCCCAGTCTCCGGAGCAGTACACAACCCGCTCAAGACGCCGCCATCGGAGGATGGAAACGGCTATCCCGTCGTCTGGCGGCATCAAGCCGATCGCCGCCGAACCATGCGCGGCGAAGTCGAGTTCCATGTGGCGCCGAAGCCCGGCAGGCGCGGCTACGTCGAATCCCGCATCCTGCCAAAGACAAGCTGCCTGCTGGTGACGCTGGCGGCATCCACGACCACGATACGGACCACAGCGCAGATCCTTCCCGAACCCTGTTTCGGATCGGCTTGGACCGCGTTCCGGCCAAACAAGCAGATTACCCGCCCCGACGAGGCCATGCAGGCGTGGTGCGCCTATCTGAATTCGACGCTGGGCGTGTTGTCCTACCTGCACCGGCGCGCCCGCAAACTCACCTATGGTCGCTACCGGCCGGCGCAACTCCACACGATTCCGCTCCCAGACCCCGCGAAGTGCGACCTCACGCCCTTGGCGGATGCCTTCCGTGAACTTCGGGACGCCGAGTTGCTGCCGTGGCCGAAGATGAACGAGTGCCCCGTGCGCGCCAAGCTCGACGCTGCGCTAACAGCGTGTCTCGACATTGATATCGATTCGATCGCTTGGACGCGCCGCCTGATCGCCGCCGAACCAACGGTCTCCAACCGGTCGGCCTACACCGGGCGCAACGAGAGCGCGGTGATCGACTTTTTCTTTTGCGACCTCGATGAAGGCGTGAGTCTCGCTCGCGACCGATTTTCGCCCCGAGAATTGGAACCGCTCACGGACTTCGAGCCGTGAGCACCCTCTTGGACACCTGCGCCATCTCCGAACTGTACCGCGCCGAGCTAGAGCCAGCAGTCGAGTTGGCGATCGACACGCTGGGGGAGGACGCCTACATCAGCGTCGTCACCATCAGCGAGATGTCCGTCGGCGCACATTCGCTGCCCGCTGGTCGTAGGCAGCGCGAGCGCCTCGACCAGCTCGCCCAAACGGAGCGACGTTTCGCTGAACGAACCCTCGACGTCGGTGCCGACATCGCCCGACTCTGCGGGCAGATCAGAACCAGGACGCAGGGCGTGGGAATACAGATCGGCCTAGCCGACGGCTTGATCGCGGCCACCGCCATCCACCATCGGATGGCGGTCATGACGCGCAACGTGAGCGACTTCACGCCCACGGGCGTGCAGGTGGTGAATCCGTGGCCAAGATAGATGGCCGGCTTGTGCAACGACTACTCCGATGGGTGCCGCAATCTTGACTCGCTAGAATGCGGCGGTCCTTCAGTTCAGCGGGCCGCGTGTGACCCTTCGGCAAACCACTCTGGATGTGCGCCCCGACGAGCGCGTGGGCGACGCCTTGGCTCGCATTCGCCGGGACGCCTCGAGCGAGGCGGAGAAGGGCCGGTGGTTCGAGCATCTGTTCATGGCCGCCGTGCGCGACAACGCCGAGTTCGACGTAGCGGGGATCTGGCCGTGGCGCGAGTGGCCGGATCGCGAGAAGCTGACGGGCCTTGACGGGCGCGACCACGGCATCGACCTTGTTGCCGTGCAGGCCGACGGCACGACCCTCATTCAGCATGAGACATCCCGGCCACGCTGGTCGACGTCGCCGAAGAGTCCCAATCTCCGCGCCACGAATGAGTCAAGTTCTGCGGCCGGCAGGGATTTTGCGGAGCAAACTCGAATGCGCCCCGCAGGGCGCACATGCTCCGTCAAGGTTGAATTGGATGCGTCAGCGCGTTCACTTAGCTTAGCGTCCGAGCGCGAAGCGCACGTCTCGAAGGTGTATCGGGCGCGGGGAGGTTCGATGTCGCGCCGGCGGCGGATCGGCGCGCCCGCTATAGTCGGACGGCTTGCGCCGCCTTTACCGCTGCCTCATTGGTCGCCGGCGCGAGATCGCTGAGGGTATCGTACCCCGGCGACATCAAGAGCGAGGTGTCGGCGCTAGCGTTCGATGCCGGCCGCGGCCATCGGTTGCTGCGGCTGGTGCGCAGCGGCGCGACGCACGGCGGGATGCCGCTTGGCGCGTTCGCGTTTGATGCGCTCGGCGTCCTTGACGATGCCGTTGAGGTAGTCGGCCTGATGCTCGCAACCGGCACATAGCATGTCGTTGGCACGCTCCGCGAGCGCGTCCAGCAGGTCGGGGCGTTCAGCCGCGGCTTCGGCCGCCGCGCCGGCGTGGGCCGTCGCCAACTCCTTCAACGTGTCGACGTCCGGCTCGAATGTGTTTGGCGAGTCGCTTCGCATCCTTGATGTCCCTGTCTTGAGAAGTTTTGTTGCCGCCCAAAAGCAGAACCACGCTACCACGATGTGCGTGTAGTAAACGCGGTATCTGGGGCCTTTGCCCTCCAACTTGATTTCGCAAACGCCATCGCCGAGCATCCTGACACGCGGCGGTTGTCTCGTGGGGAACAACAGCTTGGCGGCGACCGCGTCGGCAAGCTGCATGGTCACGTCCGCGAACACGGCGGCAGGGAGTCCCTTCACCCAAGCGTCATATTCCCTCGTTCTCGGCAATGTCGCGTTGTCACGCTGGTCGATGTCGCCGAAGAGTCCCAATCTCCGCGCTACGCTGACGCCCCGCGCTTTTGCTGCCTGCCTTGGCCTGCTCAGGGACAAGCCCTCAAGACACCGCCATCGGAGGACGCCAACGGCTATCCCGTCGTCTGGCGGCATCAGGCCGATCGCCGCCGAACCATGCGCGGCGAGGTCGAGTTCCATGTGGCGCCCAAGCCCGGCAGGCGCGGCTACGTCGAGTCCCGCATCCTGCCAAAGACAAGCTGCCTGCTGGTGACGTTGGCGGCATCCACGACCACGATACGGACCATGGCGCAGATCCTCCCGGAACCCTGCTTCGGATCGGCTTGGACCGCGTTCCGGCCAAACAACCGGATTGCCCGCCCCGACGAGGCCATGCAGGCTTGGTGCGCCTTTCTGAATTCGACGCTGGGCGTGTTGTCCTACCTGCACCGGCACGCCCGCAAACTCACCTACGGTCGCTACCGACCAGCGCAACTGCACACGATCCCGCTCCCAGACCCCGCGAAGTGCGACCTCACGCCCTTGGCGGATGCCTTCCGCGGACTTCAGGACGCCGAGTTGCTGCCGTGGCCAAAGATGGACGAGTGCCCCGTGTGCGCCAAGCTCGACGCTGCGCTACTAACGGCGTGTCTCGATATCGACATCGATTCGATCGCTTGGACGCGCCGCCAGATCGCCGCCGAACCTACGGTCTCCAACCGGTCGGCCTACACCGGACGCAACGAGAGCGCGGTGATCGGCTTTTTCTTTTCGACCTCGATCAAGGCGTGAGTCTCGCTCGCGACCGCTTGAGTCCCCGAGATATAGAACTGCCCGAACGCGCCCCGCAGGGCGCACACTAAGGCGTCTCGCTCCTATAACTGCTACGGCGTGGCGGCGGAAACCGTGTGTTTTGCCGCAAAAGAGCAAACGGAATGTATGACTTAATGGCGCGAGACGCCTAAGTGGAGGCGCCGATTTCCCGCAGCAGTTCGCTGCCCGTTCCGCAGCGCACAATCGCCAAGGCCACCTCCATCAAGCGCTGCGGATCCGCTTCGGCGCCTATGGCCGCCGCCAGACGATCCGCTGTGGCCGAGCCAGCGCCGGCGGCGCTGCGACCAGTTCGCGCATCTCGGTCGCCGGGCGCCACGGCGAGTCGCCGTTGTAAAGCACGACCGGCAGCACCGCCGGCAGCGCGCCCGGCGCGGCACCGCCGTTGCGCAGCAGTTCCCCGTACAGCAGCGCCGTGTACTCCAGCACCCGCAGCGCCATGGCCGAGTCCGCGTTGGACTGGAACTCGAGCATCACCAGCACGTGCAGCCAGCCGGCGCCGCGGGTGCGCAGACGCCAGGCCGTGTCGCCGTGCCTTTGGTGGTAGGCGTCGCCGACGTACTCGGCGGGGAGCTTCTCGAGCGTGCCGTAGTCGGCGTCGAGTTCGGCGTCGGCGAAGAGGCTGCGCAGCAGGTCCTCCACCATGCGGGCGAAGGCGTAGAGGCGTTTGTAGATTCGGTCGCTGCCGGGCGATGCGTTGCTCATGGGGACACGCTAACGCACCACCGCCGGCGGGCTTGTGCGTCATTGTCCCGGCGCGGTGTGGGAAATCGCCGCTTCGTGTCCGCCGTCATTGACCCGGCGCAGCGTAGGAACCGCCTTTGCCCAGCGTGCGGCGAGTCGCGCGGAGGTGCCAGCTTGCGTCGACGAGACCGCGGTGCCTTGGGTCGCACCGCTTCAGTCGCTGCGCGCCCTGTCGGGCGCGTTGGAGTTTGCTGCGCAAACTCTTGCGCGTTTGTGAAGGTCAATGTGCGCCCGGCGCTCATCGCTGCATCTACTCCTTGTAGGTCGTATCGAACCGCCTGGTGGCGAGGGTGTAGCCGTCCGTGGTTGCGTGCGGGCGGTGTCCACGAGCGCTATGCGGACGACGCGCCATGCGCGGTCCGACGCCGTGAACTCGTGCGTCGCGCGCCACGCCAACACGGCATTGACGAGCGTGCGGCAGTTGTCGTCGTCGTCGCGCGGGCACACGATCGTGACGGTCACGCGGCCTCGGGACAGCGAGCCGAGCGAAGGCGCCGGGTCCAGGCGCACGCCCACCGCCCGGCCCCCGTCGGCGACGCGCGGCGCGACGGGCGCCACGGCGAATCCGCCGAACGCCGGCTGCGCGCGCAGGGTGTTGATCAGCGCCGTTTCCATGTTATAGACGCCGGATGGAGATCATCCTCCTCATCTCGCTGGCGGTCCTCCTGGGCTTGGCCTTGGGTCGGTAGAAAGCAACAGGGCGGCGTGCGTTTCGACGTCGCCCGCCGCGGGTTGCGCCACCACCACGTCGTGCGCGTGGCAGCGCGTGGCCTCCACCTTGAGCAACTCGTCGTCGTCGAGCGTGTTGAGCGCCCCTTGGACGACGGTCTCCTTGACGCGGATCAGCACCGACGCCTTTTTCGCCAGCCGCGCCTTGATCAACGCGATCGTCCTGTCGCTTGGCGTGGTCTTTTCGGCGCGGCGCCGGAAGCCGAATCGAATGCCGCCAATGACGTGTGTCCGCGGCTTTTCGAAGTCGGCCGGGGCCGCCGCCACGGCCTCGACGAGGAGCGCCCTGTCGGGCGCGTTGGAGTTTGCTGTGCAAACTCGGCGCCTTTGTGAAGGCGCTAGTTGTGAAGTTCGAACCGCATCCTGAGAAGAACCCCCTCCACCGGCACGGGCTTGCCGTCCACGAATCGCGGCGCGTAGCGGTACGATCGGACCGCTTCGAGCGCGTGGCGCTCGAAGGAACCGGGGCCGATGGTTTCCAACGCGACGGGCTCGCGCACGAAACCTTGCTCGTCAACTGTGAATTGGAGGATGACCGCTCCCTCTTCGCCCCGCGCCAACGCCTCGTATGGATATACCGGCGGGAATCGCAGCAACGGCTCGTAGTCGGCAACCCCGCCCCAAGGCGTCACGGCGCCGATGGCGAGGCAGTGTTTGGTGGCGCTCTCGCGGTCGCCGATGTGTTCAAGCGCTTCCACCAAACCGGAGTGCGCCAAGAGCATTAGCCGACGATGGAACGGTTCGCGCTCGGAGGGATCTTGGCCAATGGTCGCGAGCGCGGCTTGAAATTGCGCCACCGCCTTCTTCACACGGCCCCGGCCGCGATAGTACTTGCCGATGGCTAGCTGCGTGGTGGCGTGGTGCTCCACATCGCCCGCTTGCTCGAACACGCGCGCGGCTTCGTCGACGAGGCGCATGCCTTTGGCGGTGCCAAGCCGAACGCCGGCGTGCAGCTTGAACTGGGCCACCGCCATCGCCTCCTGTTCGCCGGCGCGGTCAGCCCAGCGCAACGCGTTTCGCAGGTGTTGGAGCAGCTTGCCCGCGGTGGGCGCGGCAAGCGCCAACGCGCCCTCTATGGTGAACAACTCCATCGGCGCCTGATCGTCCACCGTCTGCGCCAACGCGAGGGCTTGGACCAACAGCGGGTAGGCGTCCGCATGCCCTTGGCGTTGCAGCGCCAACCCCTCGGAAAAGTACAGCGGGGCGATGCGCTTGGCGTCGTCTGGAAACAGCTTCTCGCCGAGCGCGCGCATCCGCTTGGCGTGGGCGGCGGCTTCCGCATGCCGGCTGCTCGCCATGGACTCTTCATATGCTTGGCGGGCCTGGTTGAATTCGTGGGCATCGCTTGCCGGTTCCGCGGCCGCGGAATCGAGTGCGACGCAGAGGCAGAGGAGCCCGATGCGGCGGATGGTCGGCATGGCGCACGCGCCGTTGGCAGAGGGCCGAATCCTAGCACGGCGGCGGTTGGCGCAAACCACTCGCGGCCACTGCCACAGCGCAAGACAGGCAAGCGCAAACCCAGAAAGAGCTGCCCGCTCTTGGCGGGTGTGCGACAAATCTTTGGCAATTGGCCGCCAGCGCCTCACGCCGCCTTCCGAAGGCGGTGCTCCCAGTAGTCGTCGAACCAGCCGCTCAGGCGGGCGCAGCGCACCCAGAGCACGGGGTTGGCGCCGGCCACCGTCCAGCGCATGCCGGTGCATTTCATGCGCCGCCCCACCACCGTCTTGCAGGCCGCCTCGACGCGCCCCGAACCGATCGGCAGGCCGAGCGAGCGGTACTCGTCGTAGCGCATTTGGCCCCGGCGCTCGGACAGGTGGCGGATCGCCTTGGCGCGTTCCTCGGCGCCGGCGCCGGGCCTGCGCAGCGCCGCCAGCACGTCGTCCATCCGCCCCGCCGCCGGCACTGCTTCTCCGCCCACCGCTTCGCGGCCTTCGGATCGTTCCGGTGGCGGCCCTGCGCCGCCGCCCACAGGTACTCCGCGGCGTGGAAGAAGTCCACGATCCGAACCGCGTTCGGGAACCACTCTTCGTACAGCCGCCGCAGCCAGTCCGCCCCGTCGCCCAGCGCCACGCCGACGTCCTCCGGCGCGAATCCCAGCGCCGCCAGTTCGCGCAGCAGCCGCCGCGCCACCGGCGAGTCGCCCCGCGCGTCGTCCGCCGCGCTCTCGATCGCCGCGAAAAACCACGCCGAGTCCTCCGCCAGCCGCGTCCCGCCTTCGCCGTCCGGCTCGACCACCCAGATGGCGCCCACCTTCGCTTCCCTCGTCGTCGCCCGACCGCCGTCCTTCCCCTTCCGCCCCGCCGTCTCCGACGGCAGCGCCGGAACCCCCGTGCCGTCCAGTCCCACGCACAGAATCCGTCCTTCCTTCAACGGCTTGCGAACCGGCGCCCCGTCGAACGACGCATCGTTCGACGCCGCCCCGCCGCCGCCGACCACCGTGATCGAACCCGACAGCCACTCCGTCCGCCACGCCTCCAAGTCGTCGCCCACCAGCCGCGTCGTCCGCTCCACCCGCTTCGCCCCGAAGTTCACCCCGCCCACCACGTTCAGCAGCCGGTCCGCCTCCGCGTGGCAGCACACCGAGCCCAGCTCGCTCGCCATCCGGCGCGCCGTCGGCGTCATCGACCCCTCGATGTCCATACGCGCCGACCGCGGACGCGCGCTCGCCCCGCAGGCCGCGCACCCGTAGCGCCCCATCGCCAGCCGAATCCCGCCCAGCGCCGTCTCCGTCGGCGACCGCTCCCGGCCCAAGTAGCGCATCCCGCCACCGCAGTGTTCGCACCGCGGCGCGTTCGCCGCCCCGCAGTCCGAACGGTTCTTCTCCGCCCACCGCTCCAGCCCCAGCCGACCCGCCTCCAGCGCCGCCTCCCGAAGCACGCCGTCCAGACGCGCCGCCAACGCCCCCGGCGACTCCATCAGCGCCGTCGCCAGCTCCTCCGCTTGAACCGACATCAACTCCACCAGCGCCGCCCGCTGTTCCAACGCCGCCGCTTCCGTCTCCCTCTTGCCTTCCCCGTCTCGATCACCGACAGTCCTCGTCGCCATCGCGGGCCTCCTCCTTGGCCTTTGCAAAAAACCAAGGATACGGGAGACCCGCGGTGGCACTCCAACTCCATGCCACCCCGAAGTGGTCACTTACCAAAGATCTGTCGCACACCCGCTCTTGGCGTGTCGTTTGCGATGCGCGCGATGGTCGGCTTATGCTTCGCCTGTTTCGAGGCAAACGGGGGGATTGCAATGGCGCCAGTACCCAAAGGGGGCACGGTCGCGGTTACGGGCAGCGCGGGTTTCATCGGCGGTTGGGTGGTGCGCCGGCTGCTGGACAAGGGCTACCGGGTGCGCGCTTGCGTGCGCAACGCAGCGGATCCGGAGCGCGTGGACTTCCTCAAGGCGATGCCCGGCTACGCCTCCGGGCGCCTCACGCTGCACGCGGCGGACTTGGACAACACCGGGGCCTTCGACGACATCTTCGCCGGCTGCCACGGCGTGTGCCACGTCGCGCATGTGAGCGACTACCGGGACCACGAGTATGTGCGCCGGGTTTGCGACAGCCTCATCGCCAGCGTCAACAAGTCGCGCACGGTGAGCCGCGTGATCGTCACTTCCAGCATCGCCGCGGTGATGTCCGAGGCGGACATTCAGGAGTTCGTGCGCCGCCCCACCTTCTACGAGGATCGGTACCCGGACGAGGACAATCCCCGCCGCACGCCCGATCGGCAGGGCTATTCGATGGGCAAGGTGATCGCCCAGCGCTCGTTCGCGGACGCCGCCGCGGCGAGCGGCGATTGGGACGCCATCACCTGCTGCCCGGCGGACAACGTGGGCCCCATCCTGTCGCCGCACCAGAAGAACATGGGCCCGTGGCAGCACAACATCGAGATGATGCTGCTCGGCGAGTACTACCAGAACGGCGCTTACCGGCCGTGGATGACGGTGGACGTGCGCGACGACGCCGATTGCCACATCGGCCTGCTCGAGAGCGTTCGCGTGCGCAACGGCGAGCGCTACATCGCGTGGTCCACGGACACGCGCAACGTCGAGGACATCTGCGCGGACATCGATCGCCTGTTGCCGGAGCTCGGCCACGACACGCCGCAAGTGACCGATCCGTTTCCGGACCGAATCAAGGCCCGGGAAGCGGAGTTTCGCGGCATTTGGGCCGGCTGCGACTTGCGCAACGACCGCATCAAGGCGGTGACCGACATCGCGTTTCGCACCTTGGACGAATCCATCCGCGACTGCGTGGAGTCTCTGCTCAGCGTCGCCAAGGTGAAACCGGTTCTGCGCGAGGGATTCACGCCGCGCGTGTAGTCGATCTGCGCGATCGGCCGCCCGCCTGCTTGGACGCCCACGGGCGTACGCCGGCCTTGCCGAATCGCAGTCGAAGCCGCAGACTCCTGTTGTCTCCGCTTCGGTAGCGCAACGGCATGCCGCTTCGCCGCGTTGCGACACGTTCTTTGGCGTTGGTTTGCGCTTTGGTCGGGGTTGCCGGCCAAGGCGCTGCCGACGAGTACGAAGGCGAGACCCTTGATGGTCAGCGCCACGGCCGCGGCGTCCTGCTGTGGGGCGACGGTCACCGCTACGAGGGCGAGTTCCGGCGTGGATTGATGCATGGCGAGGGGATGCACACCACTCCGACCGGCGAGACCTACCGGGGCGCGTTCGACAGTGGCTTGCGGCACGGCGCCGGCATGTTGCGACTGTCCTCGGGCGCCGTGTACGAAGGCGCCTTCCAACACGGGGCCATGACCGGCTTCGGCCGGTTGACCTGGCCCGACGGCGACGTGTACGAAGGCGACTTCCTGGCCGGGGAGCGCACCGGCGAAGGCGCCTACGTCTGGCGCAGCGGCGAACGCTACCAAGGCGAGCTGGTGGCGGGTGTTCCGCAAGGGCGGGGCGTGTACACCTACACGGACGGCACCACATACGCTGGCGGTTTCGAGGACGGCCGCAAATTCGGTCGCGGCACGTTGTCGTGGGACAACGGCAATCGCTACGAAGGCGAGTTCGCGGGCGATCTGCGCCACGGCCTCGGCCATTTCCATTGGCGCGACGGCACGCTCTACAAGGGCCGGTTCGCTTTCGGACGGCAGCACGGCCCGGGCGTCAAGGTGGCGCCGGGCGGCGGCATGGTCTTTCAGAAGTGGAACGACGGCGAGCTGGTCGCCGAGCAACCGGTCGAGGAGGTGGCTCGCTGCGCTCTGCGTTTGGACGGCAAGGCGTGGATGTTTCGCGGGCGCCGGTGCGTCAATGGTCATGCCCACGGCGACGGGGACGCGGTGCGCGTGGACGGCAATGCCTATATCGTCAACGGCCGCTTCGTGCTCGGCCGCTTGGTGCGCGGCGCGCCGGTGTTGCTGGCTTTGGAATGATCGGCGGCTCGGCGCTGGGACATTCGTCGCACCCGAAAACCCGTTCCACCGCAACCGCAATGCAAATCCCCGGCTACAGGATTCAGCGCGAGATCGCCCGGGGCGCGTTCGCGACGACGCACCTCGCGCATCACGCCTTGCGCGGCGCCGTTGCGATCAAAGTTCTGGCGCCGTCCGCCGGCGCGGCGCTCCGCGAACGTTTCCGCCAAGCCGCCAGTCGCGCGCGCGCGCTCGACCACCCCGGCATTGTGCGCGTACACGAAACCGGCAGTTGGGGCGAAGCGCCGTATGTCGTCATGGATTACCTTCGGGGCGGCGACCTCGACCGCAACTTGGAGGTGGGGTTGCATGTTCAGAACGTCCTCGAGGTCACGAAGCAGTTGGCCTTGGCGCTCGATCACGCGCACCGCAAAGACACGCTGCACCTCGGCGTGAAGCCCGGCAACATCCTCTTCAACACGCAAGGCGCGGCGCTGCTTGCGGACTTCGGCACTTCGCGCGCGTTGACGCTGGAGTCGTCGCCCTACGCGAGTCCGGAGCAAGTCCGGGGCGCACCGGCGGACCGGCGCTCGGACCTGTACGCCTTGGGCGTGGTCTTCTACCGGATGTTGACCGGCCGTTTGCCATTCGAGGAGCGGGACGCCGATGGCGGACCCGCTGGAAGGCACCGTCCCGAGCCTCCGTTGGCGCTGCAATGGACGCCTTTTCGAGATGTCGTGCGTTCCTTTCTGGCGCATTCGCCGGCCGACCGGTTCCAATCCGGGGCGCAAGTGGTCGGCGCCTTGGAGGCGTTGCGCACGGAGGCCTTGGTGCCGGATGTGACGATACGGACGCGCGCCGTCTCGATGGCGGAAATCGACCTGGCGACCGCCGCCGCGGACGACGAGCGCGGCGAAGGATCGGCGCGCCGGGAGCGCCGCCGCTGGGTTGTCGCGTGGCTGGTGCCGGTGGCCTTGACGGCTGTGGTGGCGGGAGCGGTGGGTTGGCAGGCGCATCGCAATCCCGCGCCGTTCGAGCGCGCTTTGGCCGCGGTGGGCTTGGTGGAACACCCGGACGTCGTGGTCGCTTGGCGGGAGGCGGAGCTTCTGGGGCAGGATCCCGACCAGCGTTTGGCCGCGCTCGCGGGCGCGTATCGGGAGGTTCTCAAACTGGCGCCCGGACACGAGGGCGCGGCGCTCGCGCTCGCGGAGGCGTCCTCGCGGTGGAAGGAATTGGTGCGCGCGGCGCTCGCCGACGGCGATGTGGAACTCGCGGCCACCCGCTTGAACGAAATTGGCACGGTCTACCCTGACGATGCGGATCTGGTCGCGCTGTTCGACGCGCTCGACGACCATCGGCAAGCGAAACGGCTGCTGGCGGACACGGCGCTGCTGTTGGCTGGCGGCGGCTTGTCGGACGCGCCGGCCGCGGATCTGGCTATTGCCAACTACCGGGAAGCGCTGCGCCTCGTGCCGCGGAACGCGGAGGCCCTCGCCGCGTTGGACGCCATCGCCACGCACTACGGCGCCTCCGCGGCAAACGCCGCGCGCGCCGGCGATCTGCAAGCCGCGATGGACAACATGGAGCGCGCGACGGCGGCCAATCCGGAGTTCGAGGGCGCGGCCGCGGTGCGCTCCACGCTCTCCGCGGCGGAGGCGCTGCACGCGGAGATCAACGTCTTGCTGAACCAAGCGGCCGAACTGCGCCAGCGCGGCGCGTTGATCGATCCGCCCGGCGACAACGCGGCGGAGCTGTACCGCCGTGTGCTTGCCACCAAACCGGACGACGTTGTGGCCGTGCAAGGGCTTGCCGAAGTGGCGACGCAAGTCCGGGCGGACTTCGCGGCGCTGCTCGAGAGCGGCGACCTCGATGCCGCCCGCGCCTTGGTCGCCCGCACCGCCGCCTCCGGCTTTGGCGACGAGATGGTCGTTGAGATGAACGCCCGTTACGATGGCGAAATCGCGCGGGTGGAAACCGTCACACAACTGGTCGCCGAAGCCGAGGCGCTTTGCGCGGAAGGCTACATCACCGGCCCGTCCTTGGAGGAAAACTGCGTCGCCAAGCTGCGCGAGGCGCAACGCTTGGACCCCGAGAACGCCGACGCGGTGCGGTTGCTTTCCGTCTCCGCGACGCAGCTCGACGCGGTGGCGCGGGAGGCGTTCCAAACCGGCATGAAGACCGAGGGCCTGCGCTATTTGGATTTGGCGCTCACCATCACCCCGGGCATTTCGCGTTGGCGCGAGCGGCGGGAGATGTGGCAGGCGGAAATAGACCGCGAGGCGGCAACCGCCGTTCCGTCGTTCCCAAGAACCTTGGGGGATGGAGACGAAACCCAAGCGCCTTGATCAGCGCCGGCGGCCGCGATGGCGGTGCCACGCGAATCCGCCACCGCCGCGAGCGCCGGCAAAATGCCGGAGCGCCGGCAAATGCCGAATCGCCGGCGGATGAGGCTACAATCGGCAACCGGTACGTCCCAATCGGCACAACCCGTGGTCGCCATTCCGTTCCAGCGCGCGCTCGATTTTCGCTACGGAGAGGTCGCCGAAGTGGCGCCCGGCATTCGGCGCGTCGTCGCCAAGAACCCGAGCGCGTTCACGCTCTACGGCACCGGCACCTACATCGTTGGCCGCGGCGCCGTGGCCGTTGTCGATCCCGGCCCGGCGGACGAAGCGCACATCCAAGCGCTGCTGGCCGCCACCGCGGGAGAAACCATCACGCACATGGTCGTCACGCACACGCACCGCGACCACTCGCCGGGCTGCGCTCTGCTCGCCGCGCACACGGATGCAAAAAGCTACGGCTTCGGGCCGCACGGCGCCGGCCGCAGCGCCGACGGCGTGGCGTTGCGCGCCGAGGTGGAGGAGGGCGCCGACAGGGACTTCACGCCGGACGTCGCCGTGCGGCACGGGGACGTGATCGAAGGAGACGGCTGGGCGTTGCAATGCGTCCACACGCCGGGACACACCTCCAACCACGTCTGCTACGCGCTGCGGACGCGCGCCGCGCCCGGCCGCCGCGCGCTGTTCAGCGGCGATCACGTCATGGGTTGGTCCACCAGCGTCATCTCGCCGCCGGACGGCCACATGGGCAGCTACATGACCAGCTTGCAGACGCTGCTCGAACGCGACGACGACGTGTATTGGCCAACGCACGGGCCGGCGGTCGCGGATCCGCAGGCGCACGTCCGCGCCTTTGTCGCCCACCGTCGGGAACGCGAAGAGGACATACGGCGTCACTTGGCGAGGGGTGTCGGGCGCATCGCCGAGATGGTCCCGGCAATGTACGCCGCGGTGCCGTCGCAGTTGCACCCGGCCGCGGCGCGCAGCGTCTGGGCGGCGATACTGCTGTTGTGGGAGCGGGGCGAAGTCGAGTGCGACGGCGCGCCGGGCTTGGAGGCGGAGTTTTGGATGCGCGGCTGACCACGCTGTCGCCGTTCACCCGCCCAAACGCGACTCCAAAGGCGTTATCATCGCCTTTCGTTTAGAGAAACCGTAGGTGGCTCCATGTTCGACAAACGCAAAGACGCCGACCCGTTGACGCCGGCCCCGCAACGCAGCCCGCAGGCGCCCGCGGCCGCGCCGCAGCCGGGCCGGGCGGCTTCCGCCAAGGCCACGATCGGCCCAACCATCGTCATCAACGGTCACATTTCCGGCGACGAGGACGTCATCATATCGGGCCAGTGCGAAGGCACTATCAACCTGCCCAAGCACACGTTGACCATTCAATCCAGCGGCCACGTCCGCGCCGACGTTTCCGCCAACGTGGTGCAAATCGAAGGGCAGGTGGAGGGCGATGTCGACGGGGTCGACAAGGTGGTGCTCACCGCCACCGGGCGCATGGAGGGGAACATCAAAGCGCCGCGGGTCATCGTCAACGACGGCGCCAAGTTCAAGGGCAGCATCGACATGGACCCCGGCATCACGGACACCGCCAAACCGCAGCCGTCGTCTCCGGCCAAGCCAAAGCTGACGGGCGACGGACGCCCGGTGCAGACCCGCGATTCCACGCCGGTCTCCGCGCCCGCCGGGAGCGTGCGCAAGAGCCAGACCGGCGGTTCGCCCTAAGGGGCGACGTTGCCCAACTGTTTGGCGACGCGGCTCCTGCCGCTGGTGTTCGAGGATGTTGAATCGCAACCGCGTTTGAACATTCTGGACATCGGCGCCGCCACCCCCGAGAGCGTGCGGTTCTTCGGGCGCTACCGCTGTCGATTGCAATTCGCCGATCTGTTTGGCGAGACCGGCTATCGCCGTCAACACGAACGTCGACGCCGGCCGCATGAGACCGTCTTCGATCGCGTGTTCGACTTTCCGGTCGGCACCGTCTTCGACGTGTGCCTGTTTTGGGACTTCCTCAACTACCTGGATATGGCGCTATTGCGGGACCTCGCCCAGACCTTGCGCCGTCACGTTCACGCGGGCACGCTTGGGCACGCTTTCGTGCCTTTTTCCAACGCGCTGCCGTTCTCGAGCATGCGCTTCGGTTTGGAACGCGCGGATCAGCTCACCGTGAAGAACGATCCGCCACCGCCCGCGCCGCATCCGCACACCAACAAAGTCATCGCCCGCAGCTTCTGGCCGTTCACGGTGAGCCGCGCCACGCTCCTTGAGGAGAATCGACAGGAGTTGCTCTTGGCGGTTCGCCTCGACTCGTGATTGTCCGGGGTCTTCGGGCGCCGCGCCACCGGCTGCTCCACGGGAAGTAGGCGCGGACGCCCTACGCGACGGCTGCGCCGGCGCTTTCCGCCGCGCCGTTGCGCGCCCGCTCGGCGTCCGCTCGTTGACCGATGCCGGCCAAGGGCAGGCGCACGGTCACCGCGACGCCCGATCCGTCCACAAGATTCACCGCCCGGGCGGAACCGCCATGCTGTTCCGCGATGACGCGCACCACATACAACCCCAACCCGAAATGCGACTTGCTCTCCGGCGTGCGTCGAGACACTAGAGACTCGAACAGAGCGCCCGGGTCGGCGGCGAGGTTGGGGCCGCGATTCGCCACAGTCACCACCCAGTCGTCGCGGCGGACACCGAAGCACACGGTGATCGGGCTGCCGGCGCGGTGGAAGTCCACGGCGTTGTCGATGAGCTTGTCGAGCATCTGTTCGATGCGGTAATCCGCGACTTCGGCATACACCGGACCGGGCGCGCTGTGGAAGACGAAACGTTGTTCGCCGTGCGTGGCGCGGCAGTTGTTGACGTAGCTGTGGACCAGTCCTTGGATGTCGATGATCTCCAGTTCCTCGGCGGTCAACGAATCCTCCAAGTTGGCCGCGTCCGTGAGATTCTGCACAATGGCGCCGATGCGCAGCACCGCCCTTTCGGCGCTCTCCAGGTATTTGCTCCCCGGCCGTGCCGCGTTGCGCGCGAGATGCTCCAGCGACGTGGTCAGGGTGTTCAGCGGGTTGTGTATCTCGTGACGGAGCGTGCGCGGCATGGTGCGCACGAATGCGTGGTGCCGGTCCAGCCGCGCGAGCATGGCCGCAATGCTGCGGGCGAGGTCGCCGATCTCGTCGGCCGCTTGCACTCCGGCGCCCAGAACGGTGGTGCGCAGCCGCCCGTGCTCGTCGATGGCGGCGGCGGCGGCGCGGCGCAAACCTCGAATGCGCCACGTCAGGCGCCCGGCGAAGGCGACTAGGAAGAGAGGCACCACGAGCACCGTGGCAAGGGACGCCAGCGCGATCTGATCCATGGCCTCGCGCTTGAAGGCCAGAATGTCGTTGATGTTCTGCTCCACGGTGATCGTGCCGATCACGGCGTCCCGTTCGGAGCGGATGGGATGGCCGGCCAAAATGGTGCGCACGCCATCGGCGCGGCGGGGGAGGGCGATGGGCGTTCCGGACAGCGCGGAGGCCACCACGCGGTCCTCCACGCCTTGCGCGTCCTCGGCGTCTTCGGCTTGGGCCGTCTGTCCGTCGCCGCCGGCGAACCAACGCCAAACACCCTCGTTGACGGTCGCCAAGACATCGGCCAACGCGGTCGGCCAACCGAGCAGGCGCATTTGCCAAGAGGGCTGGCGCGGCTGGTCCGCTCGGTAGCTGCCAACCTTGGCGCGCAACCGTCGTTCGGCGTCGAGCACGAGCACTTCCATGTCCGAGCGGTCGAGACTCTCCAGCATGGTCGACAGTTCCGGCGAACGGAAGGCGAGCAGCAAACTCTCGGCGTAGGTTTGCGTGGTCGCGCGGATGGCGCGCGTGTCCGCATCGTCCACGTCCACGAAGGCGAGACCAAAGTACCGGCGCGAGCCGAGCAGCGAAAAAGGCAGCCGCAACTCCACCCGGTAGCCGCTGGGCGTCTCGCGCGCGAATCCACGCACGGCGCTCTCCGGCGGGCCGATCTGGGCGAACCGCCAGTCGCTGTCCATGCGATAGGCGGTGGTGTCGCCGGTGGGCGAAAGCGTGACGACGATACGGCCGTCCTCGCCGTCCGGCTGCAGGAAGCCGACGCGCACTTGGTCCGCGTTGTCAAGCCGCAGCACCGCCGGATCGCGGTACACGCGGGCGTCGTCCACGATTTCCAAGTACGCGTAGAGCATGCCCGGCCGGGTGCCGAGGCGGAGCGCAAACGAACCGTCCTCGCCCGCCGCGCCAAACCGCACGGGCGGCATGGCTTGATCCCCCCAGTCGTCGATGGCGCCGTCGAGACGGGGTTGTTTCTGGATGTGCCGCGCCTCCAAGGTGTCGTATTCGCCCAGATTCACGGGCAAGTCGGCGAACAGGTCGTCGCGGCCGTAGAAGGAGACCGCGATTCCCTCGGCGATGCGGCGTTGCTGTTCGGATTGCCACTGCACCGACCATCGTTCCATCTGCGCGAGCAGCACGGAGGATAGGAGAGGAACCACCACGAGAGCGAGCGGCAGGCCAAGCAACGCCAGTTTGGTGCCGAGCCGCGGACCGCGCCCGGCGCGAACCGGGTTCCTGGCGGGGGCCGTCTTGCGCGCCGGTGGTTCGCGCAACGTCGCCGAAAGCCCGGGGGTTGGCGGCTGATCGGTGCGCATCGTTCGCGCCGGAATGCGAGGCGGGCCTACGCTGTCCAGCGATAGCCGAAGCCGTACTCGCTCTTGATGCAGGCGAAGGCCGGGTCCGTCTGCTCGAACTTCTTGCGAATGTTGCGCATGTGCGTGTTGATCGTGTTGTTGGTGACCAAGGACTGCAACGTGGCGTTCATGAGCGACTTGTAGCTCACCGCGTGGCCCGGCGCGCGCAACAGCTTCTCCAACATGCGGAACTCGGTGCCCGAGAGGTCGATTCGTTTGCCGCCCCAAGACACCAGGAGGGCGTCCTTGTCGAGCACCAGTTCGCCGTACTGCTGCGCGCTGGCGCTTTGTTCCGCGCTCATGCGAACTTCGTTGATGCGCAAGAGCGACGCGATTCGTTCCGCGAGGTAATCGAGCGAGATCGGTTTGGATTGATAGTCCCACGCGCCCAGACGGAGGCCGGAAATGCGGTCCACCTCTTTGATGCGCTCGGTGAGGAAAATGACCGGCAGCGTCGGCTTGCGCGCGAGCAATTCGCGGCACAGGTCGAAACCGGCATCCACCTCTTCGCCGAGAACGATGTCCAGCACCGCGAGGTCCGGCAGATCGTGCTCGAAACCCTCCATCGCCTCTTGGCGGCTGGCGTACGCCGCCACGCGATAGCCCTTGCCAAGGATGGCCTCAACGTAGTTGGAACGCTGGTCCGGATCGTCTTCAACGATGGCGATGAGTTTCGGCATGGCGGGCATTGTAACCGCCATCGCGCCGCGACGAGTGTTCGACGACCGCCGCCTGCCGCGCTGCCATGCCAACCGCCCTTCGACGCCGTGCTTGGTCTTGTTGACTGCGCGGCGAATAAAAGCACAACATCGGCACCGCTGGTGGCGGAGCTGGACGCAGATTGGACTGTAATGGAAGAAGCGATGACGGGGAGGCTTGTTGGGTTGTTTGTGGCCTGCTCCGCGGTCTTGGTGGCCTTGACGAGCTGCCATGCGTCGTCCAAACACGCGGTTGAGTCGGGCGTTAGGATTACGCAGCGTCCGCTGGATGCGTACCTCGGCAACCGGGACTTGTCCGCTCGCGGCGACTTCGACAACGACGGGCGCTTGGACGAAGCGTTCTTCCTGCTGCGGACTGGAGACAACAGCGCGATGGTGATCGCGCTGGTCGTGTCGTTCGGCTCGACGCGCGCTCTACCGGGCGCGCGCCTTCGGATCGTGGACACTTTCGTCAACGTGTCCGAGTACGACATCCGCGATTTCGGACTTAGAGTAGCCCGCCCGGGCCAATACACCGCGGCTTGCGTGCGGGGATATGGCGATCCTTGCCGGGATGACGAGGAAGAGGAGCTCGCTCTGGCGCGCGACGGCGTTTACTTTTACGACTTCGAGAGTTCTTCCAAACTCTACTACCTTCCTGAGGGTGCGCAAGACGGCGACTTCAAGGAGTTCTGGCTGTCGGATTGACGCGGCGTGGGTCGAATCAACCGCCATGGACATTCGAGACAGAGATGGCGGCAGGCACCGCCGATGGTGCCGCGTTCGCGGCGTGGCGAAGCTTGGCGCGGCGGTGGCGCTGTTGTCGCTGGTTGCGGCCGTCGCGCCCGCGGCTGCGTTCGCCGGCGGCGAGACGGTGTGGCTGGATGTGCTTGGGGGTTCCGCCGGCGCCTTGGACGCGCCAGGACACGCGGATGGCGCGGTAATGTTCGCGGACAGGGACGCCGATGGCGAGGAGGATGTGGTGTACATCGAAAAGACCAGCTACCGCGGGGGGCAGGCCACGAGTTCGCGGTGGTCGGACGACGGGCGGTTCCCCCACCGGATGCTGGTGGGCAACCTCACCGGCGACGCCACGCCGGAATTGGTGTTGTTCTGCGGCATGCAGGGAGTTTGCGGAGCAAGATTCGAACGCGGCCCACAGAGTGGGCCACAAGAGCGTTCGCCCACGCGCATCGTCCAGTGGGACGGAAGCCGCCACGCGATTCGGAAGTTCGATTCCTCCGGCCGGCTGGCGGCGTTGGCGGACTTCGACGGCGACGGCGTTTCCGAACTGGTGTTCGCGACGCCGATGCTGGCCCACCCCCGGCCGATCGATCCGGTGGAGTTGCGCGCCTACGCGTTCACCGGCGAGGCGTTGCAGCCGACGCGGGACTTGCGCTTGGAGCACGGCGTCGCCGCGATCGCGGCGGCGGACTTGGACGGCGATGGCGGCGACGAACTGGTGACCGTGGAGATTTCGCGGTGGGACAACGTGACCGGCCTGCTGGGCGTGTACGAGGCGTCGGAAACCGGGTTTCACCCGCTCTTTCGCAAGAACCGCGTGCTTGCGGACATCAACCTCTTGACCGTGTTCAAGAGCGGCGGCAAGCCCTACATCTACGCCGAGCGGGGCACGTTGCGCTGGCGCACGGTGTTGCGCTTGGCGCCGGACGGCGAGGGCTCGTTCGCGCTGGAGACCGTGGGCGGCGACGAGCGGCTTTCGCTCCTCGATGACGCCCTCAAGGCCACCGCCGCCGACAGCGCGTTGACGAGCTTCGCCGTTTGGGCCAAGTCCTCCAAGCCGCTGGTCGATGCGAACGGGCAGATAACGGACCGCCCTGCCGGCGCGTATTTGGGGAAGCGGGGCCTGTCCGCAAAGGGCGATTTCGACGGCGACGGGTGCCCTGACGAGGCGTTCTTCCTAGCCGGAGACAAAACCACCGAATCGCCCGGCTTTCGGGGGGACAGGATCATGGTTTCGCTAGTGGTTTCGTTTGGCGCGGAGACAAAAGGGGATGCGGTGATCTGGGAGGCTGCGGCGGACAACGATATTTTGAGAAGAATGGGCGCCGAAACGGCCGGGCCGGGAACATACACTCCCCTCTGCATGCGAACTGGCGAACCCTGTGAGGAGGGGGAGGAAGAGGAAGAGCTTGTCCTCAAGCACGACGGCATTCGCTACTTTTACTTTCAGGCGACGGCGTCGCTCTACTATCTGCCCGAAGGCGAAGATGGCGAGTTCAAGAGGCTCCAATTGTCGGATTGACGCGCATTCACCAAGCGCCGGGCCAGCTTGTACGCCCCGAACAGCACCGCGGCGTACAGCGCGTCGCCGAGCAGGCTGCGGCCGAGGAACGGCAGCGCGTCCGAGTAGCATTGCGCAAGCCCGGTCGGCGTGGGCGGGCGGAAGAACAGCCACACGCCCAGATTGGAGATCAGCCAGAAGGCGAGGGCGCCGGCGCCCACCGCCGCGGCGATGCGTCCGCCGCTGTCGCGCCCGCGCAACAGTCCGCGCCCGATGAAGGTGCTGGCGAGGAACCCCAGATACACCGCGCCCATTGTTCCGGCGTGGTAGAGACCGAGATGCAAATCGCCGAGAAACAGGGCGGCCAAGGGCACGAGATAGAAGAGCCGCCGCTCCAAGTAGGCGCCGGAGAACAACGCCAAAGCGCCGATGGGGGCGATGTTGGCGGGATGCGGCAGCAGGCGCATCGCGGCCGCGGCCACGATGAGCAGCAGAAGCAATCCGTTCTGTTCCACGAAACGGCGCAGCCATCGCCGCGCGTCGTCCGTGGTCGGCATGTTCTCCATCAAGCAACCGGCACCGTCCACCGCGTTGGGTCGCATTGTAGCGCGGCGGCGTCGAGGCCGCGGCGATTTCCGGCGGCGGCAAGTTTGCGGTATGGTCTTGGCGTTCACGAACAACCATTGGGGGAAGCGCTTGGAACTGAACAAAGTCACGCTGGATTTCCACGGCAAGGTGGCCGTGCTGCGGTTCAACCACCCGGAGGTGATGAACGCCGTGGGCGCGGACATGCTCGAAGGTTTGCACGCCGCCATGCGCGAAATCCAAGACCCGAACAACGGCGCGCGCTGCTTGCTGATCACCGGCGAAGGGCGCGGCTTTTGCGCCGGCGCCAATCTCTCGGACCCCAAGCGCGGCGGCGGCGCCGGCGGTTCGCTGCGCTCCGGCTACCATCCGCTGCTGCTTGCGCTGCGCGACTTGGACATGCCCGTCGTCACGGCGGTGAACGGCGCCGCGGCGGGCGTGGGCATGAGCTTCGCCATCATGGGCGACATCGTGTGCGCCTCCAAGGGCGCGTTCTTTTTGCAAGCCTTCGCCCGCATCGGCTTGGTGCCGGACGGCGGCGCCACGTTCATGCTGCCGCGCATGGTGGGCTGGGGCCGGGCGATGGAGCTCTCCCTGCTCGCCGAAAGGCTGCCCGCGGAGAAGGCCGAGGCGTGGGGCTTGGTGAACCGCGTATACGAGGACAACGCGGCGCTGATGGACGGCGCCTTGGCCATCGCCGCCAAACTCGCCGACGGCGCGAAATCCTTGGCGCTGATCCGGCGCATGTATTGGCAAACATGGCACCACGCCTACGAGCAGCAGCTCGATCTGGAAGCGCGGCTGCAAGCGGAGGCCGGCCGCACGCTCGACCACGCCGAGGGGGTGAAGGCGTTTTTGGAGAAACGGGACGCGCGGTTCGCCGGGCGGTAGGAGCGGTCGTCACGGCATTTGCTTGGCCACTTTTAGCCACTTTTAGCCACGGTTGAATAATTATCTCCCGATGGCTAAAGTTGGCTAATGGCTTCGGATCCATGGCATTTCCCCCGCGGGGATTTCGCCGCCCGCGTACTTGACCTGCTCACCACCGGCCCGGGGCAGGCGCTGACGCTGTTCGGCGCGCGGCGCACCGGCAAAACCGAGTTCCTGCTCAAAGACTTGGCGATGGCCGCCGAAGCGCGCGGTCATCGCGTGATCTACGCATCGTTTTGGCAAGCGTCCCTCTCCCCGACCGCGGTGTTGCTGCACGCGCTCGATACCGCGCTCCGCAAGAGGCGTGGGCGCGGATTGCGTGGTGTCGCGCCGAAGGTCGGTTTCGCCATCGCCGGCGCCAAGGCGGAAATCGATTTCGCCGCCGTGGCCGCGGCCAAGAAGCCGCCGGACAACGCCCTCCTGCACTTGGACGATCTGCTCGAACGGGCGAGTCGGGCGCGCAAGCCCACCCTGTTGCTGCTCGACGAAGCCCAGGAGCTCGCGCTCGTTGCCGACAGCCAACCGCTGGTCGCCGCCTTGCGCACCAGCTTGGACAAGCGCACCGATCGGTTGAAGACGGTGTTCACCGGCTCGAGCCGGGAGGGCTTTGCGGCGATGTTCTCGGCGCGTCAGGCGCCGTTCTTCCATTTCGCAACAACCATTGATCTCGCGACGAACTGTTGTCCACTTTCGAGCGCCTGCACGCCAACCCCTATTTCTTCCGCGTGTTGCTCGAAGCGCTGCTGCGCGATCCGGCGCTCGCCGTGCCCGAAGCGCTTGCCGCAGTGCGCGAGCGCATCGCCGAGGAGCTGGGCTACACCGACACTTGGCTTGGCCTCACGCCCCTGCAACGCGCGGTGGCCGGCGCACTCGCCGCCAACGGCAAAAAGCCCTTCGGCCAGCCGTTCCGCGACGTGGTGGGGGCGGCGTTGGCCGAAGAACCTCCATCCGCGGCGCGCGTGCAGGCGGCATTGCGGCGGCTTCGGCGCCTAGGCATTGCGGACACGCCGCTCGGCGAGTGGGTGCTTGCGGATCCCGAGTTCGCCGCTTGGCTGCGCGAGAGCGGCAACTTCCGCATGGGCCTGAAGCGGGGGCGCTAGGGCGAGGCGAGCAGAGCCGATGGATTCGTTCGGGCGGTGCGCCGCGCCGGGGCGCTGCCGAACACGAGGCCCACCGCCACGGCGCATCCGACCGCCGCCAGCGCGAACCACGGCGCGTAGGCTACCGGCAGATCGGCAACGCTCTCGACCAGCGGCCGCGCCAGATAGGCCAGAACGACGCCGACCGCGCCGCCCCCAACCATGACCATGGCGGCCTCAGCCAGGAACTGCGCCGCGAGGTCCCCGCGGCGGGCGCGCCTAGGGACCTCGCCGCGGTTCCCAACGCGCCAGCGCCGAACAGCGGCCGACGACTGACGTGCGACCCCGCGGGCATCGCCGCTCGGTCGCCCCGCGGCGCGCCCGAATCGCTCGTCACGCGCCCGTCCCCGAGGGTGATCACCCGGTCGGCGCTTTCGGCCACGCAGGCGTCGTGCGAAGCAACCACCACCGCGCAGCCGCGCTCGGCTTGGGCTTTGAGCAACGCCAGCACGTCCGCGCCGGCCGCCGAATCGAGCGCGCCCGTCGGCTCGTCCGCCACCAGAAGCCGCGCCCCGCCGGCCAACGCCCGCGCCACGCAAACGCGCTGCCGCTCGCCGCCGGACAGCTCGCCCGGCCGGTGGCGGGCGCGATCCGCAAGGCCCACGCGCTCCAGCATCGCTCGCGCCTGCCGGGCGCGTTCGCCGCCTCCCATGCCCGCATACGTCGCGGGCAGCTCCACGTTGCCCTGCGCCGAGAGCGTCTCCAACAGATCGAGGTGCTGAAACACGAACCCGATCTCGGCCAAGCGCAAATCCGCCAAGCCTTCCACGTCAAGATCGGCGACGCTCCGGCCGGCGAACCGGTAGCCGCCGCTCGACGGCCTGTCCAACGCGCCGATTATGGCGAGCAGCGTGGATTTGCCCGAACCCGACAGCCCGGCGATGCAGACGAACTCGCCGCCGCCGATGTGCAGCGACACGTCCGACAGCGCCTTGACCTCCATGCCGCCATCGGTTGGGAATACTCGACCCACGGACTGAAGCGCGATCAGTGGCTGGTCGGCAGGTGCGCCACTCCGGTTCGGGACATCCAAATCCAAGGCGCTCCTCCCAGAGATGTCCAAGGTGGACAATCATTATGCTGGAAACCGGACAGATCATGTGCTCCCAACATGTGCGTCCCTGGCACGATCGGGCATCTTGGGCGGGTTGGCTACAATCGTGTGCGAAAACCGCCGGGGAGGGGAACATGGTTTGGCAACCGGAGATCGACGAGCTCCAAGAGCGGCGCACGTTCGCCGAGCAGATGGGCGGCGAGGCCGGCGTCGCCGCGCAGCGGCAGCGGGGCAAGCTCACCGTCCGCGAGCGCATTGACCTCCTCTGCGATGCCGGATCATTCCAGGAAATCGGCCAGCTCGCCGGCGCGGCCACCTACGAGGGCAACGAACTCAAGCACGTTCGCCCCTCCAACATGGTCATCGGCCTGGCCGAGTTGAACGGGCGCAAGGCGGTGCTCACCGCCGGCGACTTCACCGTGCGCGGCGGCGCTTCGGACGCCGCCATCGGCAACAAGGGCGGCTATTCGCAGAAGATGGCGCTGGAGTGGCGCCTGCCCTATATCCGGCTGCTCGACGCCACCGGCGGCAGCGTCAAGACGTTCGAGCAGATCGGGCGCACCTACATTCCCACCAATCCGGTGACGCCCGGCGTGCAGGATCTGCTCTGCCAGGTGCCGGTGGCGGCGGCCGTGCTTGGTTCCGTGGCCGGCTTGCCGGCGGTGGATTCGTGCCTTGCCCACTTCAACGTGATGGTGAAGGGCATCAGCCAATTGTTCCCCGGCGGGCCGCCGGTGGTGAAGGCGGCGCTCGGCATCGACATCACCAAGGAGGAGCTGGGCGACGAGCGCAGCCAAGTCTACGAGAGCGGCGTGGTGGACAACTTGGCGGACAGCGAGGAGGAGGCGTTCGAGATGGTCAAGCGCTTCCTAAGCTACCTGCCGGACAACGTGTGGCAACTGCCCGCCCGCGTGGACACCGGCGACGATCCGAACCGGCGCGACGAGTTCCTGCTTTCCGCCATTCCGCGCGAGAAGCGGCGCGTGTACGACGCCTACAAGATTCTGCGCGCGGTGCTCGACCGGGATTCGTTCTTCGAGATCACACCGCACTACGGCCGCTCGCGCATCGTCGGCTTGGCGCGTGTGGACGGCTATCCGGTGGGCGTGATGATCAACAATCCCAAACGCCTCGGCGGCTCGATGGACGTGGCGGCCGGCACCAAGGTCATCCGCTTCCTGCAGCTGTGCGACACCTTCCACCTGCCGCTCATCTATCTCGCCGACGAGCCCGGCTTCATGGTGGGGCCGGAGCAACAACGCCAAGGCATCGTGCGCGCCGGCGCCAAGATGCTCTGCGCCACCTTGCGCACGCGCATGCCGTGGATCTCCATCATCATCCGCCAGCTCTACGGCGTCGCCGGCCAATGCCACGACCGCCCGAGCGGCATGTTCAAGCGCGTGGCGTGGCCGTCCGGGCACTGGGGCTCGATGCACATTTCCGGCGGTGTTTCCGCGGCCTACCGCCGCGTCATCGCCGAAGCCGAAGATCCGGATGCCAAGCAGGCGGAAATCGAGGCGCGCCTCGAAGCGTTGGCGTCGCCGCTGCGCACCGCCGAGGCGTTCAACATCGAGGACATCATCGACCCGCGCGAGACGCGCCCGGTGGTGTGCGAGTTCGTGCGCATGGCGCAGCCGATGCTGAAGACGCAGCTCGGCCCAAGCCCCACGCCATACATGCCGTAGGCCGCGAGGCGCGCGGAAATCAAGCGGCCCAGCCGACCATGAAGTACACGGTGATTTTGGAGAAGGGCGAGTCGAGCTTCGGCGCATTCGTTCCGGACCTGCCTGGTTGCATCGCTGTCGGCGAAGACAAGGAGCAGACGCTGCGCTTGCTCAAGGCAGCGGTGGCGTTTCACATCGAAGGGCTGTTGGCGGAAGGCCTGCCGGTGCCCAAGCCACAATTCGACGTCGTGCAGATAGAAATGGACGCCGCCTGAGCCGATCGGACCTCGCCGCTTGCCGGTGGCGCCCGCCGGCTTCGTTTCCACGCCGGCGCATGTTTCGTGGCACACTCGCGCACTGCCCGCCAGCCAACGAGGGGTCTCCAAATGAAAGCCGCCGTATTCCGCGCCGTGAACACGCCGATGGCAATCGAGGACGTGGCCATCGACAAGCCCGGCCCGCGCGAGGTGCTGGTGCGCACCGCCGCGGCGGGCGTTTGCCATTCGGACATGCACTTCTTCAACGGCACCTATCCCGGCCAGACGCCCTGCGTGCTCGGTCACGAGTCCGCCGGCGTGGTGGAGGAGGTGGGCAGCGCGGTGCGCTACGTGCAGCCGGGCGATCACGTGATCACCTGTCTTTCGGTGTTTTGCGGGCATTGCGAATACTGCCTCACCGGCCACATGTCGCTGTGTCAGGAACCGGAGGTGCGGCGCGGTGCCGAGGACGCGCCGCGGCTTTCCAAGGGCGGCGACGGCTTGACGCAATTCGCCAACCTCGGCTCCTTCGCCGAGCAGATGCTCGTTCACGAACACTCGGTGGTGAAAATCCGCGACGACATGCCCCTCGACCGGGCGGCGCTCATCGGCTGCGGCGTCACCACCGGCGTCGGCGCGGTCATTCACACCGCGGCGGTGGAACCCGGCGCCACGGTGGCGGTGATCGGCTGCGGCGGCGTGGGGCTCTCCTGCGTGAACGGCGCCGCCATCGCCGGGGCCTCGAAGGTGATCGCCGTGGACACGGTGGCTTCCAAGCTGCAATTGGCGGGCAATTTCGGCGCCACGGACATGGTGAACGCGAGCGACGGCGACGCCGTGCAGCAGGTGCGCGACCTCACCGGCGGCGGCGTGCATTACTCGTTCGAGGCCATCGGCCTCAAGGCCACGGCGGAGCAGGCGTTCCGCATGTTGCGTCCGGGTGGCGCGGCAACGGTGATCGGCATGATTCCGCCGGGCGAGATGGTGCAGCTGCACGGGCCGGACTTCTTGGCGGAGAAGAAGATCCAAGGCTCGATGATGGGCTCCAACCGCTTCCGCGTGGACATGCCGCGTTTTGTGGAGTTCTACCTGCAAGGCCGGTTGCACTTGGACGAGATGATCTCCAAGCGCATCGGCTTGGCCGAGGTGACGGACGCGCTGCTGGCGCTGAACACCGGCGAAGTGGCGCGCAGCGTCATCGTGTTCGATTCGTAGGCCGCCGTTCGTTTGCCGCGCCACCGCCGACGGGAGCGGTGGCTACGCGGACAAAGGCGCACCCAACCTCCATTGCGGTGCCACTGCTTTCGGATTTCTCAAGTAGGCTGAGGGCGCATGGACTACTTCCGCATCGAAGGCGCCCAAACGCTCAGCGGCGCCATCGCGCCGATGGGCAACAAAAACTCGGCGCTGCCGCTCTTGGCGGCGTCCGTGCTCACCGACGAGCCGCTGATCATCGGCAACGTGCCGAACATCGGCGACGTCCACACCAAACTCGCCGTGTTGCGCAGCATCGGCGTGGAGGCTTGCTTCGAGAACAACACCTGCGCCCTGCGCGCCGCCAACGTCGTGGACGCGGCGCCGGACGCCGCGCTCTCCGGCCAGATTCGCACCGCCGTGCTGCTCGCGGCACCGCTGTTGGCGCGGTTCGGTCGCGCCCGCATCGCGCGCCCCGGCGGCGACCGGATTGGCCGCCGGCGCCTGGACACGCACCTTCTCGCGCTGCAGGCGATGGGGGTGGAGATCGACACCGAACCGGGCCACTACCTGCTGCGAACAAAGAAGCTGCGCGCCGGCGATTTGTTCTTGGACGAAATGAGCGTCACCGGCACCGAGCAGGCGATTTTCGCGGCGGTGCTCGCCGAAGGCGCGACCACTATTGCCAACGCCGCGATGGAGCCGCACGTGCAGGACGTGTGCCGGTGCTTGAACGCGATGGGCGCGCGCATCCGCGGCATTGGCACCCACGATCTGACCATTGAGGGGGTGCCGCGTTTGCACGGCGCCCGTTTCGACATCGGCCCGGACTACATGGAAGTGGGCTCGCTCATCGGCCTCGCCGCGGCAACCCGCTCGGGCATTCGCATCGAAGGCGCGCATCCGCACGAACACCGCATGACGCGCATCATGTACGGGCGCCTCGGCATCACTTGGCAAGACGACGACGGCGACATCGTGGTGCCGGCCGGGCAGGAACTCGCCGTGCTGCCGGATTTCGACGGCGCCGTGCCGAAAATCGACGACATGCCGTGGCCGGGTTTTCCGCCGGACCTCATCAGCATCGCCTTGGTGGTGGCCACGCAGAGTCGCGGCACGGTGCTGATTCACCAGAAGATGTTCGACCGTCGCCTGGTGTTCGTGGATCGGCTGATCGACATGGGCGCCGGCATCGTGCTCTGCGACCCGCACCGGGCGCTGGTGATGGGGCCGACGCCCTTGCGCGGCGAACGCTTGGTTTCGCCGGACATCCGCGCCGGCATGGCGCTGGTGATCGCCGCCTTGAGCGCCCAAGGCGAAAGCACCATCCACAACGCAGGGCAGATAGACCGCGGCTACGAACGGTTGGAGACGCGCTTGCAGGCGTTGGGGGCGCGCATCGAGCGGCGAAGCGAATAGCCGCTGGCAGCGGCTGGTAAATTGCGTTCTGGATTTTGGCTGCAAAAAGGAGAGAGACCAGTGAAAGTGCGCATGTTGATGTCGGTCTTGGTCGCCCTGTGTGCGGTGGGGTTGGACGCCTCCGAGCGGGACGCCTTGCAGTCGCTGTACGACGCGCTCGGAGGCGATCAGTGGGAACGCAACGACGGCTGGGGGAGCGCTGCGCCGCTCGGCGAGTGGCATGGCGTCGGCACCCACAACGGCCGTGTGCTCGAGATCGACTTGGCGGGCAACGGCTTGACCGGCGCGTTGCCGGACGGTCTTGAAGACCTGCGCCACCTCAAAGCCCTCGACCTTCGGTGGAACACGATTTGGGGCGCGATTCCGGATTCCATAGGGGAATTGGCCAATCTCGAAAGCGTGCTTCTCTCCGGCAACGAGCTAACGGGCGGCATCCCCCGCTCTTTCGGGTCGATGCCCGCCTTGAAACGCTTGGACTTGTCCTACAACAGGTTGTCGGGAGAAATCCCCGCGACCTTGGGCCAATCCAGATCCCTGCAGGCGTTGGGCTTGCAACACAACCAGTTGACCGGATCCCTGCCATCGGAATTGCGCGGGATTGGCACGCTGCAACGGCTCATAGCACATGGCAATCACTTGGCTGACGTTATTCCGCCCGAACTCGAACAGATGCCGGCGTTGGCGCACCTGAAGATTGTCGACAACGCCCGGCGTCCGAGCGAAATCAGCGGCCTGGACCTGCTTGACGAGACCACGATGATCATCGACGAGGAAGTGAGAGGGTTGATGGGCCAAGTCATGGCGGCAATCGTCGTGCGTGACGGAACGCTGCACTTGGACACGGAGGCGGTGCCGCTTCCCTTCATGGAGGAGCAACTCCAAGCCGCGGTCGACGGCATGAACGAACGCCTGCGCGCAACCGGCAGGCGCATAGAGTCCGTCAACGATCTGGATCGGGAATTGGAACTGTACGACGGAGGCCCGACGGTCGAGCTCAACCTCCCCGATGCCCCGGGCGGATCCGTGTTTACCGGGCCCCCGTGACCAGACCTTTCTATCCGTCTTTTAGAAGCCGCGCCTAGGCGTCCAAGAGCCGGAAGCGCACTCCGCAGACATCCACTCGGTTGTCTTTGACGTAGACGCCGCGCTCCTTCGCCTTGGCCAGGATGCGGTCGCGGTCCGCCACTTTCAGGTCCAAACCGCCCAACCCGTAGCCACGCCCGTCACGGTCTTCAACGAAGCGGATGTCCACGTTGTTCAACGCCATGCGCAGCGCGTCGCCGTCCCGAGCGATCGGCAGGCCGGCCACTTTGCCCCACAGTTCCGCAAGCCCGACCGGATCCGGGCCTTGCAGCTCCACGGCGGCGTAGTCCACCGTGACGGATTGATCCACTTTGTCGAACCACTGCGTGCCGCCGGCCGGTTGCCAATTGCCGGCGAAGTCGTTGGCCGCGTCCCAATCGATCTCGAAGAACGAGGCCTTCATGTCCCCGGGGTGGATCTGGCAGATGTTCCAGTTTTCGCGGCTTGCTTCCCACGCGATGCGCACGCCGTTGTCGAGCGCGCGTTGCCGCACGGCCTGCTGTTCCGCGAAGGAATCCGCTTGGCAGATCACCATGTAGCCGCCGTCGCCGATGCGCCGGTCCAGATAGCGCCCAGCAGCGGTGTTCTCCTCCACCGGCGCCACCACTTCGAGCATGTTGCGGCCCACCGGCAACAGCGTGTTGATCAGCCCCCACTTGCCAACGCCGTCGTCCACGAAACAGCGGTGGATGCCGAATATCCGCTCCAAGTCGTCGATGGTGGATGTCAAGTCGCGCGCGACCAGACAGATCTGCCGAAGGTGAATGGTCATGGTTTCTCCGCAGGCGGCCGGCAACGACCGAACGCCGTCAATGTTGCGCGAAGGCCGATGGCATGTCCAGCAATCGAGTGGGGCCGGGGGGAAGGGGGCGAGGGGGCGGGGGGCACAGGGGTGGTGCGGATCTACCGCGCATCGCCCTCGGTCAATACCGCCTCCAAAGAGACGTTCAATTCGCGCTCGCCACAAGCCGCGACCGCGCGCAGGCGCCCGGCCACGGCTTTCGCGGCGCCGTTTTCTTCCATGATGCCCGCGGGCAACGCCTCCGGCAGCCAGCGGTGCAGATCCAACAACGTCACGGTTCCCAGGCTTCGCCCCAACGTCAAGCGCCCGTCGTCCGTCGACCGCACCAGCCGCTCGCGCGCCAACACGCCCAAGACGCGCTCGCGAGCGGTCTCCCGCAGGCCCGCCTCCTCCGCCAGCGCCGCCGTCGCAACCGCCTCTCCGCGTTCATGGGCGGCGCGCAAGACCGCGAGCGCGCGGGCGCATTGCAGCAACAGCGGCGGCGGTGGTGCGCGGCGGTCGTCCTTGGCAGGCGGCGACAACGACAATGTGCGGGCGAACACCGCGCCGCCGAGCGCCAGCAGCCAAACCATGTAGATCCAAACTAGGAAAAACGGCAGCGCCGCGAACGCGCCGTACACCAACGCCGTGGTGGAACGCTCGACGAACACCGCGAAGGCCCACTTGGCGACGCCGAACAACAACATGGTTAGCAGGCCGGCGATCAGCGCATGCCGAAACACCACGCGCGTGTTCGGCATCGCGTAATAGAGCCAGGTGAAGGTGGCGACGACGGCGAGGTCCGGCGCCAAGTCGAGCAGCCGTTCGCGCGCGCCCCAAGCGTCCAAATCCGTCACCAGCGGCAGCGCGTAGAGGTACGAGGTTGCGAGCAGCGCTCCGACGAGCAATGGCGGGCCGACCGTCAACGCCGCCCAATAGAACAGGAACCGTTGCATGCCGGTGCGCGGCGCCGGCGCGCCCCAGATGGCGTTGAAGGCGCTTTCCATGCGCGCGAGCGCCAATAGGGCGAACACGGCGAGGACCGCCACGCTGACGATGCCGAGCTCGGTGGCGCGGGCGGAGAACTCTCCGAGCTTGTCAATCAGCGCCGCGCTGGCGTTTGGCACGAAAGTCTCGACCAGGAACTCTTCGACCGCGGCGCGCACGACAGCGAGTTCGGGGAACGCGGAAAACACAAGGTAGGTGACGGTCATGAGCGGCACCAACGCGAGCAGCGTGGTGTAGGTGAGCGCGGCGGCGCTCGTCAGGCATTGGTGGCGGACGAATTGGCGCGCGAGTTCGCCGCCGAACCAGCGCATGCGCCGCGCCGCGGTTCTTGCCAAGGCGCGCAGCCGTGTCGTGTTGGGCTGACCCAAAGCAACCAGTGCCCCGCCATGAGCGACCACCGGCATCGCCGCCGGCGCTCGCTAGGCCGGCGGTTGCTCCTCGGCGGCCATCGCTCGTTTCCAAGCGGGCCGCGCCAAGCACCGTTCCATGTAGCCGTTGAGCGCCGCCGACTCGGGCAACAGGCCGAACATTCCCATGAAGTGGACGCCCGAACCGACCATCACGTCCGCGGCGCTGAACTTCTGGCCGAGCAGCCACGGGCCGCCGGCCAGTTGTTTTTCCAGCGTCTCGATCATGCGGTCGAAATCCCCCCAGCCGGACGAGTGGGAATTGGGCGCGGCGCCGGCGAACTTCTCGGACATCGCCGGCTCCATCACACCCGGCGCGTAGATCATCCAATAGAGGTACATGCCGCGTTGCGCGTCGTCCAAGGCCGGCGCCAAGCCGCGCGCCGGGTACCGGTCCGCGAGATATATGCAGATCGCCGCGGAATCCGCCATCCGCACTTCGCCATCGCGCAAGGCCGGCACCTTGCCCATGGGGCTTGCCGCCAAGAACGCCGCGTCGCGCTGCGCATCGGTGGCGCCGATGTCCACAAGCACGCGCCGGTAGGCGACCTCCGCTTCCTCCAGCATCCAAGCGACGCGGGCGGCGCGGGTGCGCGGATGCCAAAACAGCTCGATCATCTTTTTCCGTCTGCTGCCAAGCACGGTGACGTTTAGTGTACCGCTTTCCAAGGGCCGCACTCCGGCGCCTGCTTGGGCTATGATGTCGGCTTGCGACAGTTCTGCTTGGAGGCAATTCCATGCGCTTTCCCCGTTCCATGCTCAAGCTCATCGTTGCGGCTTTGGTGGTGTTCGCGCCCACCGCGACCCACGCCACCAGTCACGCTGCTGACGACGCGGCTAGCGAGTCGCAAGACGTGTCCGTGTCCATCGTCAACAACACCACGACCCCCGCCGCGGGCAAAGACAAACCGGCTGGTTTGCTGAATGTCAGTTGCGGCGGCGCGGTTCATCGGGTCAATAAGGGCACCACGCTCGACATCACCTGCACGGTGACGGACGACGAGGCGCTCGATGTGGATTACAACGACGGCACCCGCACCAGCACCGCCACCATCGACTGCGGAACCACGGAAAGCCCCGACTTCATTGACGGAAGCGCAGTCACATTGACCTTCACCGGCAGCGGCGCCTCGATCACCTTTACGCAATCCTGCACGGGGCTGGGTTGACTGAGTTGTCCCGCTCTTGGGGACAGTCGGCAAGGTGTGCCCGTACCTGCTCCGCGGCGTGGCGATGGAGCGCCCGGACTAGGTTGGCGCGCCGACATCACCTGCGTTCCGGTGCGCGGCGGGTTCCCGCTCAGATCGGGTGCCGGAACTGTTCAACGCCATGAGCGCGAGTTGACGGCGCATACAACGCTCCACGGGTATGCGAGGGGCGTTGATTCCTCCACGCTTGGAGGATGACGTGGCACTTCAAACCAGGCCCTTGCCCCGGACCAGAGTAGGGACCTTTGGCCGTTCCCGGCAACTGGACGCCCCTTGAACCACAAATCGGACGCTTGCTAAACCGGCAAATGGACGGTACCCTGACCGGCAAATGGACGCTGCCCTGACCGGCAAATGGACGCTGCCCTGACCGGCAAATGGACGCTGCCCTGACCGGCAAATGGACGCTGCCCTGACCGGCAAATGGACGCTGCCCTGACCGGCAAATGGACGCTGCCCTGACCGGCAAATGGACGCTGCCTTGGCAAATGGACGCGATTAAACAACTGGTTCCCCGCCGCTTGACCCCAGTGGTCGAAACGGCGTTGGCGGACACGCCGGTGGTCTGCCTGCTTGGTCCGCGGCAAAGCGGCAAGACGACGCTTGCCAAGCAACTTGCGCCGCAACGGGGTTTCTTCAGCTTTGACGACCCCGGCTATCAACGAACGGCGACCGCCGACCCATCCGGCTTTGTGGCCAGCCTGCCGGACAAGTGCATCTTGGACGAGGTTCAGCGCGTACCCGGCCTGCTCCCCGCCATCAAGCTTGCGGTGGATGGCGACCGCCGGCCAGGGCGCTTTCTGCTCACCGGTTCGGCCAACCTCCTGCTCCTGCCAAACGTCACCGAGTCCTTGGCCGGACGCATGGAAATCGTCCAACTACACCCTTTGACGGAAGCGGAGAAGGTGTGCGGCCCCGGTGGATTCGTCGCGGCGTTGCTGTCCGCCGCCCTTGAGCCACGGATGGCGGCAGGGCAAGGCGAAGCCGGACCGACGTTGCCCGAAAGATTGGCTGCCGGCGGTTATCCCGAGCCGCTAACCCGTTCGCCGGCCCGCGCAAGGCAATGGCATCGCCAATACACGCGCAGCATCATCGAGCGCGACGTGGCGGACGTGGCGCAAATCAAGGACGCCGATCAAGTGGCGAGGCTGCTGGAGTTGCTCGCCTTGCGCAGCGGACGCCTTCTCAGCATCAGCACGCTGGCCAATGAACTGGCTCTGCACCGGGAGTCCGTGGAGAGCTATTTCGCCGTGCTGGAAAGGCTGTTTCTCGTGCGCCGACTGCGGCCATGGCACCGCAACACGGCGAAGCGGCTCATCAAGTCCCCAAAGGCGCATCTGCTGGACACTGGCCTGGCCGCAACCCTTGCCGGCCTCACCGCCGATTCTTGGCTCACCGACCGGCATCGCATGGGCTTTCTCTTGGAGTCCTTCGTGGTTCAGCAACTCGTTGCCCAGGCCGCTTGGACGGACCCCGAACTCCGCTTTTGGCACTACCGGGACAAAGATCAAGTGGAGGTGGATGTGGTGATGACCAAGGCGAGCAAGGTTTGGGGCATTGAGGTCAAATCGGCCATGTCTCCAGGGGCCGGGGACGGCAAGGGGCTGGCCCGTCTAGCCAACGTCTGCGGCGACGACTTTCAGCAAGGCATCCTGCTCTACGCCGGCGCGGACCTGCTGCCGCTGCCCGACAAGCGCATGATCGCCGTGCCGCTGAGCGCGTTGTGGGAACGTTGAGAGGCGTTCCGGGCCGACGCCAATCGGGTCCTTGGTTCGTGCAAGATCGACCTCCACGCCGTCCCGGCCTGTGCTAGATTGCGCGCCTCAAACACTGGAAATTGGAGATCGCCATGCAACGCTTGCGTGACTTCCTCAAACTCTCGGTTGTGGCGTTCGCGCTCTTGACGCTGCCGAGCGCGGCTTGGGCAGCGGAGTGGCGCACCCTCTCCATCACCGTCGTCAACTCCACGACCACGCCTGCCCCCGCGGGCCAGACCCACCTCGGCGCCGGCTTCTTGCCCGTAAGCTGCGACGGTCGAGCGTTCCAACCAGTAAGGGAGGACCAAACAGTGACGGTCAACTGCTCGGTGCGGGGCGACGAGTCGTTCACGTTGACGTACTCGGTTCACTTGGGCGATGGCCAGCTCCACTACGGGACCGCCGATATTGACTGCCAGAGCACAGCCGAACTGACCTTCACGGGCAGCGGCACGGCGGTAACGTTTACGAAATCCTGCACGGACGCCGACACCAGTGGCGACGATACGAGCGGTGGCGATGGCGACAGCGGGGATGGCGGCGACAGTGGTGGCGATGGCGACAGTGGTGGCGGGGGCGACAGTGGTGGCGGGGGCGACAGTGGTGGCGGGGGCGACAGTGGTGGCGGGGGCGACAGCGGCTGAGATCTCGCGCTACTGCGCCCGCAAGGCGGCGATAGGGTCCACCCCGGCGGCGCGGCGCGCCGGGTAGGCGCCGAAGAAGACCCCGGCGCCGGTCGCCACGCCGAAGCCCGCCAGCATCGCGGCGGGCGAGGCGAGGAAGGACCAGCCGGCGTAGGCGCAGATCGCGTACGGAACCGCGACGCCCAGCACGATGCCGAGCGCGCCGCCGGCCAAAGACAGCGTCAGCGCCTCGATGAGGAACTGGTTGCGAATGTCGCGCCGACGAGCGCCCAAAGCGCGGCGCACGCCAACTTCTCGGCGCCGCTCGGTTACCGACGCGAGCATGACGTTCATGGCGCCGGCGCCACCGACCACCAGGGAGATGCCGCCAATCGCCGCCAGCAGCAAGGTGAAGAGGCGCATCTGCTTGCGCAACGCGGCGATGAGATCGTCGGCGGTCTGCACGCCCACGCGCAGACCGCTCACGCGGCTTTGGAAATGCGCTTGCGCCTCGGCGGCGGCGCGGCGGTGATCCGCATCCGCGCTCATGCGCGCGACGACGAACTGGATTTCCGAACGGAAAACGCGCTGCGCCGTTGTGATCGGCACAAAGACCGATTCGTCCACGCGGAACGGTCGCAAGCTGGATCTCGGCGTCTGCGCCAACACGCCGACCACGGTGTAGATCCGCCCTGCGAGCGTCACCGACTCGCCCACGACTTGGCTTGCGCCGGCGGCGCGCATCGCCTGCGCGATGGCGTGGCCGACGACGCAGTACTGCCGATGCACATCCAAATCCGAGACGAAGCGCCCGGCGCTTGGGAGGAGCTTGCTTAACGTCGCAACCGCTTCGGCGACGCCGACAATGCCCTTGGTGCCGAGCGAACGGCCGCCGTAAGCCACGGCGCCAAACACCTGCAGCGCCGGCGCCGCCGCGGCGATGGTGGCCGTTTGCGTCGGCAGCGTCGCCACATCCTCGGCGCGAATGGCCGCCGCCGCCCGTTTGCCGGCTGGATTGCCGGCGCGTTTGCGGATCAACAAGGTTTCCGTGCCCAAGTCTTGGAACCGCTTGAGCGCCTCCGCCTTGGCCGTGGCGCCCACGGAAACCATCGCGGTAACAGCCGCCACGCCGAGCGCCAGACCGATCAACGCCAGCGCCGTGCGTTGGCGGTGGACGTTGAGGCTCGCGAGCGCCTGCTTGACATCGGCTTTGAGCGCCGCAACGCGGGCGTGTTGAAGCGCTTGGCGCACGGCCGTCAACGCGGCAGGCGCCCTGCCGATGGCGTTTCTCACCGCGATGAACGCGGCCCCGCCCGGCCTCATCCGGCGCTTGCGTCTTGCTCGTGAAGCACGCCGTCGCGAATGCGCGTGCGCCGGGCGCAAAGCCGATCCACCACCAAGTCGTGCGTCACCACGATGATGGTGAGCCGTTGCTCCACGTTCAAGCGGATGAGCAGCCGCATGATGTCGCGGCCGGTGTCCGCGTCCAAGGCGCCGGTCGGTTCGTCCGCGAGAATGACGTCGGGCTCGCCGACCAAGGCGCGCGCAATCGCCACCCGTTGTTGTTGACCGCCGGAGAGCTCGTTCGGCCGCTGCTGCGCGCAATCCTCCATGCCAAGCCGCTGCAAGCCGGCGCGCGCCCGTTCCCGGATCTCCTTCTCGCCGATCCCGCGGTAAACCAACGGCAGGCCCACGTTCTCCTCGGCGGTTAGGCGGGGAAGCAGGTTGAACGCTTGGAACACGAAACCGATCTTCAAGTTGCGGATGGCGGACAAGGCGTCGTCGTCGAGCGCGGTGACTTCCCGCCCGGCAAAGGAATAAGACCCGCTGGTCGGACGGTCAAGAAGGCCGACGACGTTCATGAGCGTGGATTTGCCGCAGCCGGACGGCCCCATCATGGAGAGCATGTCGCCGCGCGCCACTTCCAAATCCACGCCCCGCAGCACTTGGGTCTGCACCGGGCCCACGGAGTAGGTCTTGCAAACCGCGCCTAACCTGAGCAGCTCTTCTTCGGCGCGCATCGTGCTCACGCGGCGCCCGCGGCGGCCAGCAACACCTCTTCGCCGGCGCGCAGGCCGCTGACGATTTCCACTTGGGTCAACGTCGTCGTGCCCGTCTCCACGCGACGGCGTTCGATGCCGCCGTCGCGCGGATCGCGGACGCGCAGCCATGTTTCGTCGCCGTGGATTTGCACGGCGGAAATCGGCACGAGCAGCGCATCCGGTTTGTCGGCCACGACGATTTCGACCGTGGCCGACATGCCGAGCCGCAACGACGCGCGCTCGGCGGCGGCAAGCCCTTCCACCGCCGCGACGAACTCGAACGTGGGGACGTCCCTTGCGGAGCCTTGCCGGGCTTGGCGCGAAACGTGGGTGACGGCGCCGCGCAATTCCAAATCGGGGAAGGCGTCGCCGCGAACCACCACCGCCTGCGCCAAACGGATCTTGTCGACGTCCACCTCGTCCACCCAGCCGCGCACGGACAATCCCTCGACATCGCCAATGGTGAACAAGGGCTCGCCCTGGTTGACCACTTGGCCTTTCACCAGCAGCCGTTCTTCGTCACCGAAGCTCGTTTGCGCGGGCTGCAGCAACACGCCGGCGATCGGCGCCGCGACGGTGGCGTTGGCAAGCGTTTCCTCCAAACGGCGCACGCGAATGCGGGCGTTTTCCAACTCCAGACGCGCCACCTCGCGCGCGTCGGCGTCGCCCTTGGCGAGCACGGTTTGCCGATCCCGTTCGAGCAACTCGTAATCGAGCCGTTGGCCTTCGTATTGCCGCAGAGCGGCGTCGTGTTCCGCGGCGGAGACGATTCCCTGCTCCAGCAGGAGAGCGGTTTGCTCCAGTTTGTTCTTCTGGTTGTCGAGCGCCAACCGCGCTTTGCTGAGATCGCGGCGCACCCGGGCCATCTCGGGATTGTTCGCCCAGTCCTCGAGCTCCGCCAAGTTCTTGGTGGCGTTGATGTGCGCCGCGAGCGCTTCCCGGTGTTCGCGCTCGATCTCGGTGGTGTCCAGTTTCAACAGTTGTTGTCCGACGGCGACGCGTTCCCCGTACAGGAAGTGCGCCTCGGCCACTTTGCCGGCCGCGGGGCTCGTCACCAGCACTTCCCGGCGCGGCGCCAAGCGGCCGAACACGGAGATCGTGGAGATCAGGCGCTCGGGCGCCACGGTGATTGCGCCGCCGTCTTTCGCACCGTCCACCACCGGGTCCGACGATGACGCGGATGCGGGTGCGAGCGGCGAGTGCCAAGCGACGGCGCCAACGAGCACGAAGAGGCCGATCACGAACGTCGTCGCCACCACCCGGGCGATCTGAACCTTGCGCAGCGCCATCGCCAACGTCTGGTTGCCCTCCTCGAGTTCCCGGTAGGCGCTTTGCAGTTCGGCGTGTTGCGCTTCCAGTGTTTCCGCCAAACGCCGTTCGCTCTGCCGCAGCTCTTTGAGTTCGGTGACGTCCGCGAACACGGCGATAACGCCGCGGTTCTCGCCATCGCCATCCGTGCCCAAATAGGATGTGGTGAGCGTGAACAGGCGAACTGCGTCGTCGATCCGCACTTCCACGGTGCGCGGCTCGCCCGCCAAGGTGCCCTGCACCGCGTCGATGATCGCTTGGTTGAAATCGTCGAAACCCGCTCTGGTGAGGAACAGCTCGGCCAGCGTGCGGTTCAGAGCGGCGTCGGCGGCGATGCCGAGCAGCCGCGCTGCCGCCGGATTGAACGTCATGATGCGTCCGTCGCCGTCGACGCTCAGCACGCCGTCGCTCATGTGCTCCAAGATTTCGCCATGCACGGGAGACTCGCGCCGCGTCATCGGCCGCTCCCGCTTGCTTCCGTGGAGGTTCCGTTCGCCTCGCCAAAGCGTTCCACGCGCTCCACTTCCAAGCCCCAGGTTTGCAGCGTGGTGCCGAGCGTCTGATCCAAGGACGCAAGCGCGTTGAGATAGGCGATGGTGGCTTCGACCTCGCCGTTTTGCGCACGCACCAAATCGTCTTCGAAGAGAATCATGCGGAAGTTGGTGGTCAACCCCAAGTTCAGCTTTTGCCTTTCGGCGTCGAGCTTGCGCGCCGCCAGTTCGCTGGCGCGCGAAGCCAAGGCCACTTGCCGCCGCCGCGCGTCGACGTCGCGCACGGCGTTGCGAACGGCAATGTCGATGGATTGGCGCAGCTCCGCCAAGTCCGTGCGCGCCCGCGCAAGATTGGCGCGGGCGTTGACGTGGCGCTGCTTCGCGGCAAGTTGGCCGATGGGCACGTCGAGCCGCAGCGCCACGCGCAAATCGTCGTCGGGAACAAGGCCGAAGGATTGATCAAAGGCGGCGCCGAACGAATCGGCGTTGCCGTCAACGTCCATGGAAACCGTGGTGGAGAGGTCCCAAAGCCGGTTGTTCTTGGCGAGCAGGAGCTCGGCTTCGGCGTTCTGCACCCGCAACAGGGCTTGTTGGTATTCCGGGCGGCTCTCAAGGGCCAAGGCGACCATCGGCGCCGGCGTCGCTTGGCAGTTGCCGGGCAACGCGTCCTCCGCCCCCGGTTCCGCTTCGGCCCCGCTCGGCCCCGCCGCGCAATGTTCGGCCATGCGCAGGGCGCCGGCGGAGCGCACCCTTTCGACGTTCAGCGTCTCCGAGGGGTGGATGGCCGTGTCGCTGTCCACATCCAGGATGTCGATCAACGAAAGACGCGCTCCGTCGAGACGGTTCTGCGCCCCCACAAGCACCAGTTCCCGCTCGGCCACGTCCGCCTCGGCCTGCACCACTTCCAGCTCGGCCATCCGGCCCGCTTGAATGAGGGCGCGGTTCGTGGCCAGCAGATCTTGGGCGCGGCGCAGCGAACGGGCGCTGATGCCCAGCCGTTGCTCCGCTTGCAGCAGATTCCGATAGGCCACCACCACGGCCGTTGCGACATCGCCAATGGCGCGCTCGAACACCAGCGCGCTGATTCTCTCAATGGCGCGGGCGATGCGCACCGAAGCGGTGTTCACGCGGATGCCGCCGCCTTTGAGCCACGGCTGGGTGAAACGCAGCGTCAAAGAGTTGTCGTAGCCTTGCGCGCCGAATCCGCCGCCGGCCACGGCGTTGACGAGGTCGATGCTCGCGCCGGTGGGAAGGCGCAGCGTCGCCCCCACGGTGGCGCCATGGTCGTCACGCGCCCATCCACCTTCTTCGGTCTCGAACCGTTGGAAGGAACCGATGTTGAAGTCCGGCTTGAACTTGTCCTCCGCCACCGCGAGGGCGAAGCGCTGCGTCGCGCGGGCAAGACGCCCGTTCACCAAACTCCGGTTGTTGCGCATGGCCAGAGCGATGGCGTCGGCCAAAGAGAGATCAGCGTCGGAAGCGAGAACAGGCGCGCCGCTCTGCGCCGCGAAGCCCGTGGCGCGGCTGGGCGCGGTTCGCGCCGGAGAGTCGCCGAGTGGCTCCAAGTCGCCTTGCGGCGCGTCGGTTGCCGGTGCCGGCGAACCGAAAGCGCACAGCGCCGCGAATCCTACTAAGCCTGCAAACAGACGCGTTGCGGCACCCTGCCGGGCGCGCCGCCGCGAGACTTGACTCATCTGTGAAGTCTTCGCCCCTCAAGCAGGCTGGCTACGGCGCGCCCTGCGGGGCGCGTTCGAGTTTGCTCCGCAAACTCCGTGCCTTTGCCGAAAACTGACTCATTCACGCCGATTTTCGCCCCTCAAGAAACTACGGCAGTCGGAACGCGGTCAACCGAGCCGGTTGCCCGACCGTGCCGGTGGCGATCACGACAAACGGCTTGCCGCCGGCCAGGTAGCCCATGGGCGGTGCCATGTCGTGGGTACCCGGCAGCGCGTGCTGCCAGACGAGTTGGCCGGTGGCCTTGTCCAACGCCCGCAGCGTGCTCGGCGCGAAGCCGCTCGGGCGGTGGCCAAGAAAGAGGAAGTTGCGGGTCGCCAGTATCCCCGGCGCGATGTCCGGTTCCCCCAGGTCCGGCAGATCGAGCCCGCGCAGCGCCGGGTGGTGGCGGGGCCCGGCGCCGTTGGCCACCCGCCAAGCGATGTCTCCGCTGTCCAAGCCGTAGGCGATGATGCTGGACCACGGCGGCTTGACCACGTGCAGCCCGTCCAATCGCACTCCGCCAGGGTTCACCGCGTAGGGATAGCCGAGCCTTTTCGATTTGATGCGACGGGCTGTGAGCAGGAGCGGCATGCGCCTCGAGGCCAGATACAAGCGCCTCGCTTCCGGGTCGAAGGCCGCCCCGCCCCAGTTGCCGCCGCCGCCCCAGCCGGGCACCACCAAGCTGCCCTGTTCCGACGGCGGCAGAAACAACGGGCCGATGCGCACGTCGGCAAGGCGTTTCAACGCACGCTCGCGCAGTTTGGGTGTGAAATCGATCAGGTCGTCCTCGCGGACGCCTTGCAGCTCGAACGGCGGCGGCCAGGTGGGAAACGGCTGCGTGGGAGACGCCTGTTCGCCTTCCAAGTCGCTCTTGGGCACCGGCCGCTCCTCAATGGGCCACAGCGGCGTGCCGGTGACGCGGTCGAAAACGTACAGGAAACCCACTTTGCTCACTTGCACCACCGCCCGCACCTGCTTGCCGTTCTGGACCAGATCGACCACCACCGGCGCCGCCGGCAGGTCGTAGTCCCAGATGTCGTGATGCACGGTTTGGAAATGCCACACCCGTTTGCCGGTGGCCGCGTTCAAGGCCACCACCGAGGTGCCGAACAGGTTGTCGCCCGGCCGCAAGCCGCCGTAGAAATGGCTGGTCGGCGCGGTCACCGGCAGGTACACGTGGCCAAGGGCGGCATCGCAACTCATCATCGACCAGACGTTGGTGTTGCCCATCCAACGCCACGACTCCTCGCCCCAGGTGTCGTTGCCGAACTCGCCGGCCTGCGGCACGGTCTGGAACACCCACATCTGCTTGCCGGTGTTCACGTCGAACCCGCGCACATCGCCGAGCGGCACGTTGGCGCGCCAGTTGGGCCTCTGATGCGAGTTGTCGATGGTTTGGTTGCCGATCACCACCACATCCCCGCACACCGCCGGCGCGTAGTTCCATGTGGACGCCCGCCGGTCGATGCGTCGCCGCAAACCTTGCGTGAGATCGACCCGGCCCTCCTTGCCGAAACCGCCGTGTAGTTTGCCCGTGTCCGGCGCAAGCGCGATCAACCAGCCGTCGGAGGTCACCAGCAGCACCCGATCCCCCGCCTTGCCGCCCTCCGCCTTGCCGCGGTGGTAGGCCAACCCGCGGCTGGAAAAGCCGAACTGCGGCGGCCGCGGCCCGTCGCCGGTGCCGGGATCGTAGGTCCACAGCGTCTCGCCGGTGATCGCGTCCAGCGCCGCCACCGCCGAGTAGGACGTGCGCACGAACACGCGCCCGCCCACCATCAACGGCGTCACCATGAAACGGTCCGGCGTTTTGCCGCGTTGGCTGGCGCGGTGGTTGTCGAACGCCTCCCAAATCCAGGCGATGCGCAGTTGCGACACGTTGTCGACGTCGATTTGGGGCAGCGGCGCGTATTTGCGGGCGCCGAGGTCGCCGCCGTAGGCCGGCCAGTCGCCGTGTGCGGTGGTGTAGTCGAATGCGCGGCGCCGATCGCGCTGGCGCGCCTTCAGGGCCGGCAATTCGGCCGGCCGCACATCCGTGCGGGTCGGCCGCGGCGAGCGCGCCACCACGGTCTCGCGCGCCGCCAGCCAATCCGCGTCCACGGCGTCCGCGCCCCGCCGCTTGCGTTCTTCGATGAGCCACAGCCCGCGCTCGTTGTGGCCGGTGCCGCCGCTGGCGGAGACGTGGCAGAAGGCGCAGCCGCGCGCTCCGTACTTCATCGCCGGCGGCAGCATTTCGGGGTTGCCCGCCCCCGGCGCCGCGCACAACAGGCCCACGCCGACAAGCCAAGCGGCGCAACTGCTTTGGCGCATGTCCCCCTCCTCAAACATGGCCTTGCGGAAAGCCCCATGATAGCCGCAAGCGTCGGCTCAAATTGGCCCAGCGCCACAACCACAACAGGCCGCGTAGCTGGTGGTCGGGAGCGGTCGCGGCTTGACTGATCCTTTGTCTTGTCCTTGTCCCTTGTCCTCTCCAGAGACCCGGTCGTGAAGGACTGTGCTACTTTTGCGCTGTGACTGAAGCGGCAGCAAGTTCGCCGAGCGCGCCCACGGTTCCCAACACCCGCGCTGTCGTTTCGTTTCTCGCTCCCCACGCCGGCGGCGCTTGGCGCTGGTTCGCCGGGCAGGCGGCTCTTGATGCGTTGTCGATCGTCGTTGGCTTGGCGACGCCGGCCTTGGCTGCGGTCGCCATCGACCAAGCCATCGAAGGGCGCATCGGCCGGGGCTTCTCTCTGCTGGCAGCCGCTCTGGCCTTGTCTTGGCTGATCGGAGTCGCGGCGCCGCCGGTCGCAACCCGATTCAGCATCGCGCTCGGAAGGTCGCTGACGCAGCGCTCGGTGGATCATGCGTTGGACATCGGGCTGCCCGGCCGGCGCCCCTTCAACGATGGCGACCTTCTGCTCCGGGCCGCGTCGCTCGCACCGGGGATGCCTGGATACGCCACGGTAATGCTGCGCGTCGGCACTGGGCTGGCAATGGCCATCGGCAGCCTCGTGGCGCTCTTTGTCATCCACTGGCTGTTCGTCCTCGTGTTGCTTGCCGTGACCGGTCTGCTCGCCCTCGGCGCCCGACGGTTGGTCGCCGTGCTCACCGCCGAACAGTCGGAATACGAAACCCTCAGCGCAAGCATGATCAACGCCTATGCGGATGCGCTGGCAGGTCGTCGCACCATCCGTGCGGCCGGCACGCTGGAGCGCGAGATCGAGCGGGTGACGAAGCCGCTGACGGCGCTCGTCGCGACCGGCCGCAGCATCCTCCGCACGATGGGGCGGGCCGCAGCGGCGCTGGCCAGCGCGGATCATGGCGTCCTCGTGATTGCCGCCTCGGCGGGCATTTGGCTCCTCGCCGTCGGCGATTTGACGGCCGGCGCCATGCTGGCGGCCGTGCGCTACAGCCAGCTGGCATACGGCAACATAGGCAGCGTCTTTGACAACGGCTGGTTTCAGATCGCCCCGCTTCGCGCCCAAGCGGCCAAGGTGATGGAGCTTCTCAATGCCCCGCCAGCGAACCCTCCCGGGGACGCGCGGCGTCGAGATGGCGACGCGGGCGAGGTGACGCTCGAAGACGTGTCGGTGCGCGGCGGCGAGAGCGACATCCTCCGCGATGTGAATCTCGACATCCCGCGCGGCGCGACGATCGCCGTCGTCGGCCGGTCCGGTGTTGGCAAGACGACGTTGGGCACACTGGTCGGCCGGCTCTTCGATCCAGACGCCGGGGAAGTGCGAATCTCCGGCACGCCGCTGCCGGGGTGGTCCGCGCAGACGCTCGCGCAAACCGTCGCCTACGCCTTCGAGAGGCCGGCGCTGCTTGGCGACACGATCCGCGACGCGATTGCGCTGGGCCGCGAAGGCGACAACGACGATGTGCAGTCGGCGGCTCGCAGCGTGGAGGCGCACGGCTTCATCGCCCGCCTGCCCCAAGGCTACCAAACGCGCTTGGAGGACGCGCCCATGTCCGGCGGCGAGTTGCAGCGGATCGGGCTCGCCCGCGCGGCGCTGGGCAACCCACCAGTGCTGGTGCTGGACGACGCGCTGAGCAGCCTTGACGTGGCCACCGCAGCGCGCGTGTTTGCCGCTCTGCGATCCTTGAGCACGTCGCGCACCACCGTCGTCATCGCCCATCGCGCCAGCACCGCGGCAGCGGCGGACGTGGTGGCGTGGCTCGTCGACGGCCGCATAGAGCGCTTGGCGCCGCATGGCGAACTCTGGCGCGATCCCGCCTATCGCGCCGCCTTCGTTGCTGTTGGCGCCGAGGTGGAGTCGCAGGAGACGGCCGGATGACGATAGCGTCGCCGCGCGCCTATGTGCTGCGGGACAGAAAGCGACTTGCGCGCGTCGCTGCTTGGAGCGTTGGCGTTGCGCTCGGCCCCCTCGTCACCGGGCGCTTCATCGCCAACGCGATCGATGCCGCAAGCGCGGGCGCGCCGACCACAGCCCTTGGCTGGTTGGCAGGGCTGTTCGTTGCCGGCGGGGTCGGCGTCTGGTCGTTGCTGCGCGTGTCGTGGTTGGCGGCGGATGCGGCGGCGGACGTTCAGCTGGCGCTCTCGCGGGATGTCGTGCGCGAATCGCTTGGCGATGCCGTCCGTTCGGATCGCGTTCTGCGCTCCGGCGCCGAGTTGACCCAGCATGTGCCGGTGATGGTGGACGTGTTGGCGCTGTTGTTGCGCACCGCGCCAAGCGGACTGTTCGCGTTCGGCGCCGTTGCCGGGTTGGCGACCATCTCGTGGCGGTTGCTCGCGCTCGTGGCACCGTGGCTCGTGTTGTCGATGTTTCTGCTCGCGGCCCTTGTTCGCCGCGACGCGCGCTATCAAACCGTCGCCATGCTTGCCGGGGAGGCTTCGTACGGCGAGATGACGCGGGCGCTGCAGGGCGTGCGCGACCTGATGGCGGCGGGGGCAAAGGGCTTCGCGCGGGCGCGCGTCCGGGAGCGCATCCACGCCGTGAATCAGGCGTTGCTCCGGCAGGCCGACCAGCACGCGCTGCGCTCCGGCGCGGTCCATGCGACGGCAACGTGGCTGCCGGCGGTGACGGCTCTGGCCTGCGTCCCGTTCTTGGTTCGCAGTGGCGGCTTGACGCCCGGCGAAGTGGTGGGTTCGTTCACCTACCTGCTCGCCGGGCTCTCGACCGCAACGGCGTTCGTGACGGCCATGGCGTCGTATGCGGTGATCTTGCGGGTGCGGCACGGCCGGCTGAACGAGTCCACGGACGGACCGCGCCCTGCTATGGAAGTGGTTGAAGCCGCTACGCCGCCGGCACCGCCTGAACTCGAAGTGCGCGACCTCGCTTTCGCCTATGGCGCTTCGGCAACGCCCATCGTGGAAGGCTTGAGCCTCTCTTTTCCTCCCGGCGACCATCTTGCCGTCGTCGGCCCCAGCGGCATCGGCAAATCCTCCCTGGCGGCGCTTCTTGCCGGGGTGCTGGTTCCCGATCGAGGTTCGGTGGCGATCGGCGGCGAGCCCCTCCATCGGCGCGAGGACCGCTCCCGGCTGGTGACGATGGTGCCGCAAGAAGCCTACGTCTTCGCCGGCAGCCTGCGGGAGAATCTGTGCTACTTGCGCCCTTCCGCGACCGTTGCCGAGGTGATGGCGTCGGCGCAAGCCGTCGGCTTGGAGCGGGTGTTGGAGCGGCTGGGCGGCTTGGAGGCGGAGATTGATCTCGCCAAATCGGCACTGTCCGCGGGCGAGCGGCAGCTCGTCGTTCTGGCGCGGGCCCACCTCGCGGCAAGCCCTATCGTCGTCTTGGACGAGGCCACATGCCACTTGGACCCAGCCGCCGAGGAGTGCGCCGAGTGCGCGTTCATGGCCAGCGGCAGCACGCTCGTCGTCGTTGCCCATCGGATGTCGGCGACGCTGCGCGCGAAGCGGGTGCTGGTGATGGACGGCGAGGGCGTCGACATCGGCCAGCACGACGAATTGCTGCGGCGCAATGCACTCTATTCCGACTTCCACGCGATGTGGTTGCCAACGAGAGCAACAGGCTGAGGTGCCGGACACTCGGGCCGCGCTATGAAGGGACAACATCATGTCCAAAACGTGCGAAATCACGGCCTTTTGGATATGATATTGTCCCTTTGCTTGCAGATGAGGCTACCGAGTGAGCGACTTGCTGACCACGCCGGCAGACACCCAACGGCAGCTTGCGGCGGCTGTGCGCGAGCGCCGGAAAGGCCGTCAACTCTCGCGTGCTGGCCTGGCTCGGGCGAGCACCGTGCCGGCTTCCACCATCAAGCGTTTCGAGACCACCGGGGAGATTTCGCTGCGCCAATTCCTCTTGCTGTGGCATTGCCTTGACGGCTTGTCCGGCTTCACCGCGCTGGCGGCCGAGCGTCCCCCCGCGCCGCGCAGCATCGATGAAGTCTTGGCGCGATGACCGCTTTCGCGCGCACCGACCGGCTCGACGTCTATCGTCGCCTGCGCTCCGGCGAGCGCGTGTTGGCGGGGCAGCTCGCACAGAACCGCCAAGGCGTCTTTTTCCAGTACGCCGCCGACTACTTGGCGTCCCACCCCAACCTGTCGCCGTTCCGGCTGCCGTTCGACGCCACGCTGCACCAAGCGCCGGCGACTCCCCACGGCGGACTCTTCGGCGTCTTCGCGGACTCGCTGCCCGACGGCTGGGGAACGCTCGTGATGGATCGGGTGCTGCGGCAGCATGGCGTGCTGCCAAGCCAAGTCACCAGCATGGACCGGCTAGCTTACGTTGGCGACCGTGCCGCTGGCGCCTTGGAGTACGCACCGGTGCCGGGCTACGCAAAGGCCGGCGAGGGAGAAGTCGCGCTCGACGTTCTCGGCCGGGACGCGCTGGCGCTTTTCGAGGGTGCCGATGACAGCCTGCAAGCCGTGCCGCGCTCGCTCGCTGGCGCCGGCAGCTCGGGCGGCGCTCGACCCAAGGCGCAGATCTGGCTGCCGAGCAACGGCGGGGATCAGGTTCACTTGCGCCCGCGCCCCGGCTTGGTCCCGTGGCTGGTGAAGTTCACCTCCACCCTGCTGCCGCTTGGCCACGAAGAGGGCCTGTGCGAAGCCGCCTACCTCACCTTGGCGGCGAGAGCGGGAATCGACGTGCCGGCGTGGCGCCTTATTCCCGCGCCGGCGTCCTCGCCGGCCATCGCGTGGTTGGCGCAGCAGCGCTTCGACTGCCACGGCGACGCCGGCCGCCACCACATGCACAGCGTTTGCGGGCTGCTCGACGCGGACTACCGCGCCCCCTCGATGGACTACGAGGATCTCGTGAAGGCGGGCGTTGCGCTGTGCCGCAGCCCGGCGGCGGGCCAAGACCTGTTCGCGCGGGCCGTGTTCAACCTGTTCGCCCTCAACCAGGACGACCACACCAAGAACTGGGCCTTTCTGCAGGACGACGCCGGCGCATGGCGGCCAACACCGTTCTACGACGTGACGTTCAGCCCCAGCCCATCCGGCGAACACACCACCGCCTTTCTCGGCCACGGCGCACAGCCGCCGCTGGCCGCCATGCAGCGCTTGGCGAGCCAAGCCTGCTTCGCCAATTGGCGGCGCGCCGGGGAAGTGGTCGAGCGGGTGGTCGACGCCTTGGCCGATTGGCGCGCCGTCGCCAGCGACTTGGGAGTTCGGCGGAGCACGCAAGCGCTGATCGCTCGGCAGTTGGAAGACGCGCGCCAGCGCAACCGCCACCTGACGCCTTCCAAGGTTTAGGCTTAGGCAGGTGGCGATGCCAACCGGACCCGCAATGCAAGCACACGAGGGGGAATTGCCCGCGGATGCGGTGTTCGCGCGGATGCGCTCCTACGCCAGCGATTTGGAGCGCACCTCGCCGCCCGTGTTCGTGGGGCGCAAGGACATCCTGGACGAGCTGCGATTCGTCGTCGAACGGGTGGCGTCCGACAATCCGCGCGGCATGACGCGCGTGGTGCAAGGCGTTCCCGGCGCCGGCAAGAGCTCGCTCTGCGACGAGTTCATGGCGTCCGTCCAGGGGAGGATGTTGGCGGGCCGGCGTGTTCTGTGCGCGAAGCTGGACCCCAGCAATCTCGCGCAGCCACCGTTGGAACTGGTCAACAAGCTCACCGACTCGCTGCCCCGCGCACTGGCGCAGGTGCCGGGCACGCAGCGGTTCGTCGCGGACCGGCACGCCCGCTTTGCGGAGCTGGCGTCCGCCGCCCTGCAGGTGATGCGTCGCCAATCCGTCCGCGAGATGCATGCCGCCAGCCACGGGCTGACCGCGGAATCGGACTTGGGGGCGTGCGTTTCCGCCCATGCGCGACGCCTGTGGCCGAAAGACGCGCTGGTGGTGCTGGCCTTCGACGAAATGCAGGAATGCCCGGCCACGGCCCGATCCAAGGCCGCCTTGCGCATCCTGAACGAGTGCATGCACGATGCCCGCGTTCTCGTCGTCTGCTTCGGCTTGCAGAACACCGAAACCGTGCTCCGCGAAGACTTGAAGCTCTCGCGCATTCCCGCGGACGCGGTCACGGACATCGGCTCGCTGGGCCCCGGCGAGGGGCGGGAAGTGTTGGAGCGCACCCTCGACTACTTCGGCGCCTCGACGCGCAACGGGGAATGGCTGCGCCACTTGGCGGCGGCGGATGAGGACGCCAATGATTGGCTGGCATGGCGCGACGCCCTGCTCGACGACCTCGAAGAACGCGCCGGAGACTTCCCCCAACACCTCACCGCGGCGTTGCGCGCCACCTGCCAAGTTCTATGCCGAAACCGCGAAGACCACGCGCCGCTGGCGGGGCTTGCCACCGAGATCGCCGAACGCCTCGAACGCAACAAGGCCGACTACTACGGCAAGCGCATCGGCGAGGCGCTGCGGCTGCACCGGATCGCCCTCGGCGCGCTGGTCCGCGCGACCGAAGAGACGGACGGCGTGCCCCTGCGCGATGCCTTTGCGTGCTTCATGGCCGGCGACGACGCTGGACGCGCTGTGGATGGCGAGCGGGCCGCGGAGCTGGTGCGCGTGGCCGTTGGGCGGGGCGTGCTGGGGCAGGCCGACGTGGACGGCGTTCTGTGCTGCGTTGCGCCCCCCACGCCGTCGATGACGCGCCACCTGCGACGCCACTACGAGCGAATGCTGGCCCGTGGCGACGCCGGCGCATTGGCCTTGGCGGAAAGGCTGGCTGTTTGAGCAGGCCTTGTGCCGGGCCACTTCCCCGGAAGCTCCGACACATCGACCTTGCGCCGTTTGACCCACGCCGTCCGCACTCGCTCATGACGCAAGGCGTTTGAGGCCACCGACATCTCACGGGCTTGGTCCAGCACGGATTGCAAATCGCGCTCGGTGGCGAATCGGCTGCGCAGCCTCGTGGCGGTCTGCGGCATGGTCGCGCCGTCCAGTCGCCTGCACAAGTCACCGAGCACGGGTTCGGCATCGGCTATGGTCATGCGCCGGGCGTCGTCGGGCCACGCGGATGCGAGTGCCATCACCAGAAGCGCGCGCGAACCCTCGCCACACCCGTGCGCTTCGAGCAACGCATCGTCGGCTGCGATGAGCAACCCGGCGTTGCGCCCGAACACCTCCCGCGCCAAGCCGTTGATCTCGAAGTGATCGATGCTTCGCATGTTGTTGCTGACGATCACATCCATGCCCGCGGCGAGACCTTGCGCCAACACAAGGGCGTCCGCGTGGGTCGCGATCTCGTCAACATTGTTGAGAAGCGGGAAGCAGGGGAGCGTGAACTCCATGAGGATCCTGCCGAACAACTCGTGCGCCTGCTCGTCGAGCACGACGACCTCGAACGGGGATTGCGGCGCCTGAACGATCTCCACCCAGGCGGCGCGTTGCGCGTGTGCGCTGGGCGCGACAGCTGGCGGCTCGAACGTGGGTTCGGTGGTCAACTCCGACAGCACCTGCGGGAGCACGGCCGTGCGCAAACCCGCCAGCTCGCACCACAACGCGACCAAACGGCGTTGCGTGGGACGGGCCAGCATGTTGGTGTCGAAGGCGATGCCGCGCCCACCGGGGATGTCCAAGGTGCGCTCTCGTGGTGCGGGAACGTCAGGAACCCGGCAGGTTCTTGGGGTCTGCTTTCGGCAGCACTGCCTGCCGCGCCGCGGTGGTGTCGCGGCCGCGGCCGGTCTCGGCCAGATACCGTTGCCAAGCGCTCGCCGGAGGCGGATCTTCGCCGCGGGGCACCGCTTTGTGGTCGATTTCACCGTGCGGGACGGTGTTCTTGTATTTCAAGGCGGCAAAGCCGCGACTGCCGTCTTTCGGATAGCCCATGTGTTTTGGATCCTCGGCGATTAGGGCCGGAGAATACTGCAATCCGCGCTGTTCCGGCGATTTGCCAGCCTGCGCCACTTGTGTTGAAGTCGCTCGCGTGAGCGCCCTTTGGTCATACCGTGCGTTGGCGGCCGCGCTCGGTTTGCCGGCGACGAACGGGCCGGAGGTCACTGGCGTTTGCATCGACTCGCGCCGGATTGCGCCCGGCGATCTGTTCGTCGCGCTACCGGGGGATCCCGGCCCCCGCTTCCAGCCAAGCGCGCGCTCGGACCGCGACGGCCACGACTTCGCCCGGGACGCGGTGGAGAAGGGCGCGGCGGCGGTGCTGGTTCACCGTCCGGGCAACTACGGTGCCCCGGCGTTGCTGGTGGAAGACACGTTGGATGCGCTGTGGGCGTTGGGGCGGGCGGCCCGGCGTCGCTTGCGCTGTCCGGTGGTGGCGGTAACCGGCAGCAGCGGCAAGACCACGTTCAAGTCCTTCGCCGCCAAAGCCTTGGACGGATTCGCAACGGACGGCAGCTTGAACAACCACATCGGCGTGCCGCTCTCGCTGGCGCTAACCCCGCCCGACGCCCGCGCTGCGGTGTACGAGATCGGCACCAACCACCCCGGCGAGATCGAACCCTTGGCGCGTCTCGCGGCGCCCGACGTGGCAGTGGTGCTGAACGTGCATCCGGCGCACATCGAACACTTCGGCTCGGTGGAGGCCATTCGGCGCGAGAAGGTCTCCATCGCGGCCGGCGTCGCCCCCGGCGGGGCGTTCGTCCGCCCGGCGCACCTCGCCGCCGACCATTCGGGGCGCACGCTGACGTTTGGCGACTCTCCCGAAGCCGATGTGCGGAACCTGGGGCTCCGCGACGAGGGCCGCAACCTAGCGTTGTTGGCCGACGGCGCACGCGCCGAGTGCCCGGTGCCGGGCGGCGGCGAGCACCGCGCCATGTCCGTGTGCGCGCTGGGCGCTGTGCTGCGCGCGCTAGGCCGTTCGCTCGGCGATCTCGATCGGCTCGCGGACGCGCCGGTGCCACGCGGCCGCGGCAATCGCCTCGCGGCCGGCGGCGTAACCATCATCGACGAAAGCTACAACGCCAACCCGGCCAGCATGGCGGCCACGCTAACGGCGTTTCGAGACGGGGAGGGCGTGCGCCGCATCGCCGTGCTTGGCGACATGCTGGAACTCGGCGAAGACGCGCCCCGCTACCACGCCGAATTGGCGCCGCTTTGCGCCGGCCTGCACGGCGTGTTCTGCGTGGGGCCAAAGATGCGGGCGCTGCACGACGCCTTGCCGGCCGCCATCCGCCTCGGTTGCGCCGAGCGGGCGGACGATGCGTTCGTGACGGCTTGCGCCGAAGCCCTTGCGCCCGGGGATCGGGTGCTGATCAAGGCGTCCAATGGCGTGTTCTGGGCGGCCGGATTCGTGGAGAGATTGGCGGCGGCGCTGCGGGCGGGCCCGCAATCCAAGGTGGTGGCGCGGAAACGGTGATGTCGGACTGCGCCCGTCCATGTGCGGGCGGGAGCTTGCGCTATGCTTGCCGCGCTGACTGGCGCGAGCGGTGAACGGCCCCATGCACAACGACGAACCAACGCTGCGCGACCGGCTGCGCCGCGACGCCCTCATTGCGGAGGTCGGCGAGGCCATCGCAACCTGCAAACTGCCGCAGGTGTTCGGCGTGCATGGCGATTGGGGGCTAGGCAAGACCAGCTTTCTGCACCAGGTGCGCTGGTATCTGACGGGCGATAATCCGCAGGCGCTCGACACGAAAAACGCGCCGAAGAAATCCAAGCACGGCGGTCAACTGCTACCCGTCTGGTTCGATGCGTGGCGTTACCACGCCGAAGCCGTACCCGTCGTGGCGTTGCTGCAGGAAATGCGAGCACAGCTCTCGCAGGAGGAATCGAAGGCGTTGGCGCTCAAGCGCCTCGGTAAAGTGGCCCTGCGCGGCGCACTGCTTTCGTTGGACGAACTCACCAAGAAGATCGGCTTTCACTACGCCAAGTTCGAGCAGGCGGGCCGCCAGTGGGATGCGGAGAACCTAGCCGCCACGCTGCCATCGGAATCGTTGCGGAAGAACCTGCAGGAGACCATTCGCCTGCTCTTGCCGGCTGAAAAAAGGGGGAGCGAGGGCAAGTCTCGATTGGTCGTCTTCGTGGACGATCTCGACCGTTGCGAGTCGGAGGCGGCGTATCGGCTGCTGGAAGGATTGAAGGTCTATCTCACGCTGGACAACTGCGTCTTCGTGCTCGGCTTGAATCAAAGGGCGGTTGAGGGCGCCATCGCCAACCGGCTGGCAGGCGGGTTGACCGACGAGGATGCAAGGCGAGACGCGCAAGCGCGGGCTGCGTCCTACTTGGAGAAGATCTGCCAGAACGTGTGGCATCTGCCCATTCCCGACGCGCCCGGCCAGCTGTTGTGCGAACTCATTGCGGATGGCGGCGATGTTGCCAAGTACCAAATTGGTTGGCTGCGAGACGTCGTCGGGCAGCGCCAGTGCCTGCCGCCGAACCCGCGCAAGCTCAAGGGGCTGGCCAATCTGGTGGTTCGTCTGTCTGTGCGCCTGCCCAGCCACATCGAAGAGGGCCGGGACAACTTGGGGCGAGAGGAGATGCGCAACCTGCTGATGGTCGCGTACGTCCATCAGTTCCATCATGATCTCTATGTGCGCTGGCAGGCCAATCCGACCCTCTACGACACGATCGGCAAGTGGTGCCGCGGGGCGAAGCCCGAGCTAGACGTTCTACAAGCCCTTCAACTACCCGTGGTGGCAGCTTCAGCAGACGATGCCGAGGGTGCGGAGGCACCCGCCGTCGACCAGAGCGCATTCCCCGACCCGACGGCCGCCAACGTCTTCTGGATCCAGGACGTTGTCCGTGATCTGCCTGCCGACGCTGGGCCAGCTCCTTTCGTTCGCTATATGCAGGCGAAGTTCCAATGAAACGACGTCGCTTCGACGACCTCTCCGTGGTGGAACTCCACGACAATCCACCGTTGCGGGAGTATCTCGGCAGAGTTCAGAAGCAGCACCGCTACGTTCGTCTGCTCGGCCTGCCGGACCTCGGCGACCGCCCAAGCGTCGCCATCGATTCCTTGTTCGTGCCGCCGCTGGTCTCGAAGCGCCCAATCTCCGTAGATGCCGATCCCAATGATTGGCAAAAAGGATGCGAGAGCGTCTACGCGCCCCTTGACGAACACGGACGCTTGGTGCTGCTTGGCGATCCGGGCGTGGGAAAGACAACGCTCGTGGACTACCTGACGTGGCTGCTCACGTTCTATGGACGACCTTCGCCCCTCATCAAGCGATTCGGCTGGTTGTTGCCCGTGCCCATGGTGCTGCGCGAACTCACGCTTGAGTCGGTCACCACGTTCGACGGTCTGCTGCAAGCGTATCTATGCCAGCCCGTCGGCGAACCGCTGCGAAAGGGCGACTACCTGCGCGACAGGTTGGCCGAAGGGCGGGCGCTGGTCATGCTGGACGGCATCGACGAGCTCGGCGGCAAAGACGCGCGGCCCCGCTTGCGGGACGCCGTGTTCGACGGCATGGAGCGCTATCCCGATTGCCTCTGGCTGCTCACGTCGCGCATTGTGGGCTATGGCGAAGTGCCGTTTGAGGGCGCTGGGCGATCGGGGCGCGGGCAGAGCGAAGCCGCCCGGGATCTCAACGCTGCCAAGATCCACAAGCGCTACATCGCCCCTTTCGACGACGGACGAATCAAGGTGTTCGCGCAGAAGTGGTACGTTGTGCGCGACTTGGACAGCGCCCAAGCTGGCAGGCACGACGATCTGGTAGCCGCCATCCGCAAGGACGCGGCCTTGCAGCGGCTCGCCCGCGTGCCCAACGTCTTGGCACTGATGGCGCTGATACACCGCATCGACGCCACCTTGCCGCAAGAGAAGTGGCTGCTCTACGAGCGCATTGCCGAGGCGTACTTGGTGTCCATCGACCGGTCCCGAGGCTTGAGCGACGGCACATACGACCTGCCGCGCAAGAAGATGTGGCTTGGCCGAGTGGGCTTCGAGATGCAGGCCCGGCGCGAGCAGAGCGGAGATATGGATTTGCTGGTGCGACGCGACGACGTGCTGCACTGGCTCGGCAGCGAGATGGAGCGCACCAAGGCGCCCGCCGACACGCCCACCCCGGAGGAGTTTCTTTCGTTCGTTGGTCGCAGGAGCGGCTTGTTCGTGCCTAGAAGCGACGACCTGTACGCCTTCCGCCATTTCTCCTTCCAAGAGTACTTCGCCGCGGCGGCCCTCGCCATCGAGGTCACTGGCTTTTCATGGGCTAAGAATGGTCAGTCCTCCTTGGGCTTCGATCGAACCGACCTCGCCGGCTGGGCCCGACAACGCAGCTGGCTGGAAACCTTCTGCTTCCTCTTCGAGATGCTGGCCGACAAGCCGGAGTGGCACAGGGAACTGGCGAAGTGCGTTTTTGGCAGAGAGTTTTCCGACCTCGCCGAGTCGGAGGCCAGCGATGAGCTCTTCAATCTCGCCCACTTGGCCGCACGTTTGGCGGTCAATCCCCATTCAGGGCTTAGCCCGATAGAACGCACGCAGGCAGTAGAGGGATGCGTCCGCGTGCAAATCAAGTACTCCGATTATCACTGGGGTGCTTTCGGGAGCGACCCAGATTACTCTCTATTCGGCTTGCTGATGGCTAAAGGTTCAGATTTGTGCAGCACCGCTACTGCGTCGATCCAAAGGCTGTGGTCTCAAACGACGGAGGGGTTGTGTTGGAAAGTCCTAGACTTGCGCGGAGCCCACGCGGTGAACCTGCAAGATATTGCCGAGCTATACAGCGTGAGAATGTTGGTCTTGGCCGACACGGACGTCACAGACGTGCGATGCATTACGACATTGGCCGAGCTGCTCGTTCTCGATCTCAGCGGCACGGCGGTGACGGATGTGACGCCCTTGGGCAACATGCACAAGATCGGTGTTCTGGATCTAGAGCGAACAAACGTCGAAGACATCACACCACTTGCTCGTTTACAAGATCTCGACATGCTTTTGCTTTCTGGAACTCCAGTTTCCTCCCAAGCGGTGGAGTCATTGCAACATGTACTGCCAAACTGCGACATCGTGAAGGACTACTGAGCATGACCTCGCTGCACTTCAAAGGCCGTGTGTTCGTGGAGAACCTGCATCTTGGCGTGCCGTACCACGAGTTGACGCCGGTGCGCGGCAAAGGGCTTTCCAAGCCGGTGAGCTTGCACGACAACCTGATCGTGCATGGCGACAATCTGGCGGCGTTGAAGGCGCTGTTGCCGACGTACCACGGCAAGGTGAAGTGCATCTACATCGATCCGCCGTACAACACCGGGAACGAAGGCTGGGCCTACAACGACCGCGTGAACTCACCGATGATGAAGGACTGGTTCGGCAAGGTGGTGGACCGCGACGACCTGACCCGCCACGACAAGTGGTGCTGCATGATGCTGCCGCGGCTGAAGCTGCTGCGGGAGTTGCTGCGCGACGACGGGGCGATCTTCGTGTCGATTGACGACAACGAAGTACACAGACTGCGGAGCTTGATGGACGAGGTGTTTGGGGAGGAGAACTTTCTTACGACGGTCATCTGGCAGAAGGTGTTCTCGCCGAAAAACACGGCCCGGCACTTTTCCGAAGATCATGACTTTGTGCTGGTGTACGCGCGCGATGCCGAACAGTGGCAACCTAACCTGATGGAGAGGAAAGCAGAGGCCACCGACAGATACCGCAATCCTGATGAAGATCAGCGAGGCGTGTGGTCGTCGAGCGATCTGACCGCGAGAAATCACTACAGCCAAGGCACATACGAGGTGACCAGCCCATCTGGGCGCAAGTTCAAGCCATCGGTAGGTAGATATTTTCAAGTGTCGGCTAGTAGCTTCAAGGCCCTTGATGAGGACGGGCGCATTTGGTGGGGACAGCGCGGCAACGCGATGCCGAGGTTGAAACGATTTCTTTCGGAAGTGAGGTCGGGAGTCGTTCCACAGACGCTGTGGCACCACGCCGATGTAGGACACACACAAGCTGCCAAGAGAGAGCTTGTGTCTGTTCTGAACTTCGAGCGGTCCGAGGACGTGTTCAATACGGTCAAGCCGACAACCTTGATTGATCGTGTGCTCCGCATTGCAACCGACGAGAACTCGATCGTCTTGGACTCCTTCGCCGGCTCCGGCACCACCGCCCACGCTGTGCTTGCCCTCAACAAAAAGGACGGCGGCAACCGCCGCTTCATCCTCGTCGAGTGCGAGGAGTACGCGGACGCCATCACTGCCGAGCGGGTCCGCCGCGTCATCAAGGGCGTGCCATCCGCCAAGAACGAGGAACTGCGCGAGGGGCTGGGCGGCACATTCAGCTATTTCAAGCTCGGCAAGCCGATGCGGAAGGAGTCCATGCTGGATCGCGGCAAGCTGCCGAGCTACGAGCGGCTGGCGGCGTACATCTTCTTCACCGCCACCGGGGAGGAGTTCGATGCGGCCAAGATGCGACCACAGCGCCACTTCATCGGCCGCAGCCGCAATTACGACGTGTTCCTCATCTACACGGACGACTTCGAGCAGTTGAAGGACATGGCGCTGACCATGGACGTCGCCCGCAAGCTCTCGCGGGCCAAGCGGCCGAAGCTGGTGTTCGCGCCCACGAAGTATCTCGATCAGGAGTTCCTGCACCAGTACGGCATCACCTTTCAGCAACTGCCGTTCGAGATCTACGAAACGGTGGATCGGCTCGGCCGATGATTCTCAAGGAGTATCAGAAGACCGCGCTGCAAGCCGTGCGGACGTTCCTCGATCTGCTTGTCGAGTGGCGGGGCAAGGAAGCGACGGCGCGGGAGATAGACCCGGACATCACCTTCGACTGGGTGGCGCGGGCTTGGGAGAAGGCTGGCACCGCCCGCGGCTACCTGCCGCGCAAGAACGGGCTTGGGGAACCGCTGCCAACCTTCTGCCTGAAGATTCCCACCGGCGGCGGCAAGACGCTGCTCGCCACCAAGGTGATCGACTTGGTGAACACCCACTACCGCCGCCAGCAAGCCGGCCTGGTGCTGTGGATCGTGCCCACCACGCAGATCTACAACCAAACCTTGAAGGCGCTGAAGGATCGCGACCATCCCTACCGCCAGCAACTCGATGTCTCATCCGCCGGCAAAACGCTGATCTTGGAGAAGAACACCGGCTTCAAGCCGCAAGACGTGCGCGAGCGCCTCTGCGTGCTGCTGCTCATGCTGCCGTCCGCCAACCGCGCCACCAAGGAACAACTGCGGATGTTTCGAGACAGCGGCGGTTTCGAGCGCTTCTTTCCCAGAGAGGACGACGCCAGCGCTCAAGAGAAGCTGCTCTCCGAAGTGCGGAACTTGGACACTTTCGCGTCCGCAAGCGGCGTGTGGGGCAGGCAGGCCAAGACATCTCTCGGCAACACGTTGCGCCTGTTGCGGCCGCTCATCGTCTTGGACGAGGGCCACAAGGCGTACAGCGTCAACGCCAAGAAGACGCTCGAAGGTTTCAACCCGTCCATGATCGTCGAGCTCTCCGCCACGCCGCCGCGGCAAGCCAACGTGCTGGTGGCGATCACCGGGCAGGCGCTGAACGCCGAGGAGATGATCAAGCTGGACTTGAACATCCACAACAAGGCCAGCGTCAGTTGGCAGGACACGCTGCTGGCCGCCATCGAACACCGGGCGTCCTTGGAAGCCAAGGCGCGGGAACACCAAGCGCAGACCGGCGCCTACATCCGCCCCATCTGCCTGGTGCAGGTGGAGCGCACGGGGCGAGAGCAACGGCAGGCGGGTCTTATTCATGCCGAAGACGTGCGCGAATACCTGCTGCGCCATCCCGCCATCAGCGCCGAACAGGTGGCGGTGAAGACCAGCGCCCGCGACGAGTTGAAGGAAGTGGACGAGGCCGGCGGGTTGCTTTCCCGGGAGTGCCCGATCCGCTTCATCATCACCAAGCAGGCGTTGCAGGAAGGCTGGGACTGCTCCTTCGCCTATGTGCTGGCCATCCTCACCAATCCCGGCTCCAAGAGCGCGCTCACGCAGCTGGTCGGACGCATCCTGCGCCAGCCGTATGCCAGCAAGACGCATGTGCGGGAACTGGACGAAAGCTATGTGTTCTGCTTCCAACGACGCGGCAGCGATCTGCTGCGGGAAGTCCGCAAGGGGTTTGGTCTAGAGGGGTTGCAGGGCTTGGAAGGGCGCGTCAAGGCCGATGCGGAAGACCAGCCCGGCGGCTTGGTGGTCTCCCAACAACGCCAGCGGTTTCGTCAAGCGGCGGCGAACTTGGTGCTGCCGACGTTCATGATCCGCGACGGCCGCCGCTGGCGGCTGGTGCATTACGAAGCGGACATCCTCTCCCGCGTGCCGTGGGACGAGGTGGACGTTACTCCGCTGTTCGATTTGGACTTGCAAACCCAAGGCAACAAGGACGCGACATTGCGCGCCGGGCTGGATTTCGAGCCCTTGTTCACGGACGTGGACGACATCGGGAAACCAGCGAGCACGGAGACCGGCATCGACACCTACTTCGCCGCCAGCCATCTGCTGGACGCGATGCCGAACCCGTGGCGCGGCGCCGAAGCCACCGAGCAGGTCTTCAACGCCTTGCTCGCCCAACATCCCCGCGAAAAGGTGCTGGCGAACACGGTGTTCATACTCGAAGAACTGCGAAGACGCTTGGAAGCCGAACGGGACCGCTTGTCGCGGCAAGTGTTCGCCCAGCTGCTGGACGCCGGCACGATGCGCTTCATCGTCGTCACCGACGACTTGCAGTTCAACCGCCTGCCACAAAGCATCGAGTCGCCGGCAACCGAGCGCCAAGCCAACCGTGAAGACGGCAGCCAGTACCAGCTCGGCCTCTTCGAGCGCGTGAGCGAAGGCGAGCTGAACGGCTTGGAGAACAAGGTGGCCACTTACCTAGACCGCCAAGCCCGCCTTTTCTTCTGGTACCGCAACCGCGCCCGCAAGGACTACTTCGTGCAAGGCTGGAAGCCCCAGCGCATCTACGCGGACTTCATCTTCACGCTCAAGGCCGACGAGCCGCACCAAGACGACGCGTTCCACCAAGTGTTCGTGGTGGAAACGAAAGGCGTCCACTTGAAGGAAGCGGCGGACACGGCCTACAAGCGCTCCGTGTTCGACATCTGCTCCAAACACGCCAAGAAGGCGGATTGGGCGGACTTCGTGCCCGCGATGCAGGGGAAAGTGGTGCGCTACGAGGTGGTGGATGAGGAGGAGTGGGAGCAGAGGCTAAACGCGATGTTCGCCTAGGCGTTCCGATTTTCCCTCAACTTCTCCCAAGTCTGTCGGATGTCCTCGGCGACTTCTCCGACTTCCTCGGGCACCCGGGGGTTTAGGCCCATTTCTCGTTCCAGCGCGGTGGTGAGCGGCGGCAAGAGATCAGCGGTTGGAGAATCTTGGATTAGTTTCAGCATCTGGTTTGGCCCGATCTCGACGCTCAAAGCTATCAAGGGAGCTACGGCATGTGGCGGTAGAGGGTCGAGTCTCGGCAGTATTCTCAGCAGTGCTTCAATGTCGTGTAGTGCCACTTGTCGATTCAGCAGCGTGAGCCGCCGTAGCTTTTCCGCAATGGCCCACGCGACCCGCTCAAGAAGCGCGCTCGCATCGCTATCGCCAAAACGGCGGACCACTTCGTCGTAGGCAGCCAATTCATCCTCCAGTCGGTTGAGCCTGCGGAACATCATCCCCTTGTTGACCAATGCCTTCGCCACCGGCTCCAAGACCGCTGGCCTTTCGCTTTGACCGAACCGGCGCAGCAGATCGTCAAAGGTGGATAGCGCTTCTTCCGGCCGGTTGGTCACGACGAACGCGAGCCCTTTGTTGCAGAGCGCATTCGCAACCACATCAAGAATCTCTGGCGTCTGGCTGCTGTCGAACCGACGCAGTAATTGACCGCACACGGCCAGCACCTCGTTCGGCCGCTTGAGCATACCTAGTATGGCGCTCTTGTTGAGGAGCGCGTTCGCCACCGGCTCCAAGATCGCCGGGGTCTCGGTCTCGCCAAATTGGCGCAGCACTTCGTCGTAGGCCGCCAAGCCCTCCTCTAGTCTGTTGAGCTTCCCAAGCACTACGCCTTTGTTGAAAAGCGCACATGCGACAAGGTCCAAGTGATCCAGCGTCTTGGCTTCGCCGCTTCGGTTTGCAAGTTGGCTAAACGCAGCAAGAGCCTCTTCGTCGCGATTCTGGTTCAAGAGTGCGACACCTTTGTCGAAGAGAGCTCGCACAGTGGCCAATTGTGCGCCTCCCTCTTCAATGGGTGTCACGGCGTCTCCCGCAAGCGCCGACATTGCCACCAGTCTTGCAGAGACGAACTGGTATAGCGGTCGCATCTCCGGCACAACGTCTTCCGCTTCAAGGGCGGTGCGGGTACCGATGTCTTGCAGTTCGTCGGGCGAGTAGTAGGCCGCCATGAATCCGATCAGTACCTCGACCAAGCGGTCCGTCCCTCGACGCAGCAGGTAGTAGATGTTGTACATGCGCTCGCTCAGGTAGTACTGCTTGCGGCGCGCGCTGCCGCCGGCCACCAGAACGGCACCGCGTTCGATGAGGCGCATTAGCTGGGCGCTGCACTTGCTTGTGGCGATTCGCGCCCGTTCGGCAATTTCGTTGGTGAATGCTGGCTTCCACAGATCTGCAAGGGCCAGATAGACGCGGCGCTCTTGGACTGGCAGCGACTCGAGGTGGCTCTTGAAGTAATCGGTGTGGTCGTCGACCAGATCGAGCAGGTTGTCCATGAGGTCGCGAAAGGAGAGGCCGGCGCCGAAGCGAGCCACGATCGCGAGCAGACGCGGGCTGCCGCCCGTGAGGATCTCCAGTGAACGAATCGTCTTCGTCGGACGGCTCTGACCGGACACTGTTTCCCACAGGGCGGCGCACTCGTCAGTGTTCATAGGGCGTAGCGTGAGCACCCGAAACAGGTCGTACAGCGCATGGTCTGGCTGATCGATCTCGTTGAAACGGCTGGTTGCGCTGGCGAGCAGGATGACGCGCGGTTCGGTTTGCAGGACCTTGCGCAGCCGCCAGCCCGCTTGTCTGTCCATCATGTCTCGGAACATCATGTTCAGGTTTTCGACCATCAGCACCAACCGCTTGCCCTCACGGTCGGCGAAGTCCAGCAATGCGGCAAGACAACGCTCGCCGAGCATCTGGTCGTCTTGAATGGTGCGCAGGTCGGCGAGCGTGGCGTGCAGGTTTGGGGCATCTTGGCCTTCCGGTGCCCGGTCCGCCAAGCGGGCCAAGCACTCCAGCCAGAACTCGCCGGCGGTGCTCACCTCGTAGCTCTCCTCGGCAAAGACGACGGGGAAGAAGGTAGCTGCCAAATCCGCATCGCGACGCACTTCCGCAGCAACGCGCAGCAGCAGACTCGTCTTGCCGCTGCCGCGAGGGCCGATGACGATCTGGTGCTGGTTCGAGGCGCCCGTGCATTCGCGCAGCATCTCGACCATCGATTCCAACTCGTACGTCCTTACGCAGAACGACGCCACCAGCTCGTCGTCGCTCAAGAATCCGGGGTTGTATTTGCGGGCGCGTGCGGCGGTCATCGCTTGATGCTCCCGGCAAGCCCAGTGCCCGCCGATGCCGAAGTGCGGGATCTGCCGTACCGAGTGCGCCACCAGTCTTCCAGCAGGCCGGATATGAAACGGTAGCCGCCTTCATGCTTCTCGAAGTAGCCGTCGTGTTCCAGCACATGGAGTATGTCGTCTATCGGCACTGGATCGGAGTCAGCCGCTTGGCGGTCGCGATGGCGCATGATTGCGGCTCGGCTCAGTATGCTGTCAACGGCCGCCTCCGTTAGCAGGTCCAGCGCGACTCGACATCCTTCATCGCCGAGCACCATCCTCAGTCGTCCCTCGTAGTGCGGCATATCCATCTGCCCACGCACGCCGAGCATTTCGCCTTCGTAAACGCGCTGCACGTCGTCAAGCGACGCAGCTTTGCGGCCGGCCCGACGCAAGTCTTCGTGAAGCACGTCAAAGAAGCGCTGCACATGGTGGGGAATCTGGCAGCGCAGCCGCTTGCACATCTCCTCGCGGACGTCTTGGGGAAGATCGAGGCCATAGGTCTCCGCCAACGCGCCCAAGCACTCGCTTGCGGTCTTTTCGTCCCAAGGCTTCAGATCGAAGGGGGAGAAGATGTTCGCGTGGGCGCTGAGCCCCGCTTGCTGCAGGATGGGTTCAAGGCTGACGCTGCCGGAGAGGATCAGGCTGATCTTGCTGAGATGCTCTTGGCCGTTCTTGCGCAGCCAGCTCAGGAACTCGTCCGCTGCGCGCTTGCGCTCCGGCGTGATCGCATAGTCGTCGCCCTTGAGCAAGCGGTTGACGAGGATCGGCAGCTCGTCGAGCGCGAGCACCACTTGTTGCTCGTTGTCGGCGAGAGCCGCGAAGATCTGGTCGCCCGTGTGCCGCCAGTTGCCGGCGTCGACGCCGGCGCGGAGCTTCACTCGCAGTTCCGTACCGGCAACTTTGCCGCTGACCTCGGTTTCCTGTGGGAGGACGTTCTTGAACAACTGCCTGATCCGGTGCCATGCGCCTTGTGCGGCCTTTGCTTGGAAGGCGATCTCGGCGATGGCATCCGCGGGTGCGCTGGCAGCCTCCAAGTCAACGAAGATCGTCTCGAACGTCCCTTCGTCGTCCAGACGCCGTAGCAGCTCTCGCACCAGACTGGTCTTGCCCATCCGCCGTTGGGCGGTCAGCAGCGTGTGGGTTCCGTCGCGAACCCGCTCGGTGAGAGACTCGATCTCTGTCCCGCGGTTGAAGAAGCCGTCGCCCACGACCCAGTTGCCGCCTGCCTTCCTCATCGGCACGCTCCAACAGATTTGTTGGCAACAGTATTGCTGGCAACGCCGGTGTTGTCAAACCGCTGCACCTTCGGCGACGCAGCCGTGACGCCACGATGTTACGGTGTTACGTTGCTCGGTTGCCCGTGCGAGAGCTACGACCTGCCTCCCTACGGCTCGACCGGCGCACAGGCCTCCTGCACCCGTTCCCGATTCTGCAACTGCCGTTCTACCACTGTTGGGGAGACGCCGAAGTCCTCCGCTATCGTGCTTAGGGTTTTGCCGTCCTCTTGCATCGAGCGGATCTCATCAATGGGAGCGAGGAACTCTGCGGCAAATGCACGTCCGGTCGCTTGTCGCGCTGCCTCGTGCAGGTCGTTGACCGCGGAACGTTCGACTTCGGGATTGGCGACCGCATCGCCGATTGCGCGACCGAGCGCGAAGAGCTCGCTGGAGTGGCGGTGGCAAGAATGGACCTTGCGCAAATGCACATGCGTCGCGCCCGCCCGCCGCTCCACCACGGCGCGGACGCCGGGAACTGAAGTGGCAACATCGAACCCCCGCCCGCCCAAACGGGCAGCCAGCGTGGGAACTTGGAAGCGCTCCCCGGCACCGATGTTCAGCTGGCGGCGCACCGCCCTCGCGCAGCGATAGCCTGCATACCAAGGCATCTCGTGCGATGCCTCGGCGCCACGCATGTTGGACATGCCCTCGCGCAAGTCCTCAAGATCCGGCAGACAGGAGAGGGTAGCCGGCCTATGCTGGGCTTCTCGCAACCATGCCAAGACGCCACCGTTAGACGACCAGTCCCGATGATGCTTCCTGCGCAATCCCGACAGCAGTTCAGCCAACGGCTCGCCGCTAAACAATGCACCGACATTCGCAATGAACTCGGCAGCCACATCGTGGATGCCGTACGGGTCTAGCCCAAGCGCGCCCGCGGCCTCGCAGAACGCAGACTCGTCAGCATCCTGCCGCGACTCCTGCACTCGTTGCCACCCAAGCTGCAGCCCAGAATCCCGCAGTTTGCGGCTTGTCAATCGGTCGAGCACTTGCGTTAGGAAATTCTCCAAGGCGGATTCTGCCGCCACCCTAGTCACCCGTTCGGTGCCGGCATGGGTGAAGCGCACATGCGGGTTCTCGTAGGCAATTGGCCGGCAGCTCGCGTTGAAACCAGATCCGTCGAAAGACAGCCGAACATCGGGTAGCAAATAGCCGCCACGGCCTTCCGTGAGCCGCATCTTTGTGTCGCGCCCGCCGAACAGGCGCCACCAGTTGAATGCGATCTCTTCCGCCAGTGGATAGACCGATACCGTCGCGCAGTCGTGGCGGCGAATGTTCCTGCTTGCCGCTGCGGCTCTCTCGCTGTTCTTGCCGCTGCGCCACTCCTCGCACTCGCAGGCGTTGCCGTCAGCAATGAAGACGCGCAGATCGGCTACCGTAGCACGTTCCTCGGATGCGACATTTGGGCCGTCCGGTGCCCAATCGACTCGAAATCTCACCCGCTTGCCTCTTTCTTGCGTCTCTCCGCAGCAATTTCTTCTGGCCGCGCCGGCCAGCCCTTGTACTGGCCTTGGACGGAGTTGACGCAGCGGCCCTGCCAACCTTGCCCATCGGCGTCCACATGCCAAATGTGCTTCGGGAAAAGATTATCACCCTCCACGAACCGGAAACGACCCGTCAAGATCGCCTCACGAACCCAAGCCGTGGCCTTCTCGCGATCCGCCTCTGTGTGCAGCGGGCAAATGGTGGTGAGCTGCTTCTTGGGCCGGGAAGTCAGTGCGCCGCCGGCTCCGGGTGGCCGGCCTTGACCGCCCCACCAGTTGCCCCTCTTGTGCTCTGGGCTACCCACATACTGCGCCGCCTTCGCTAGCTCTTGGACGTCTGCGGGAGGGGGCGTGTAGGGATGAGGTCTCTTCATCATCTCTCTTCATCACGGTTAGGTTGGCTGGCGTTAGCGTAGCATATGGGGCGGAAACCGTTGCTGCCGTCGGCGTTGTCGAAGCACCGGCCAGCGCCTGAAACGGCGTACACAAACACGCAATTCAAGGTCGCGCGGAAGGGGCGGTTCGTGGCAAACTGTGCGCCGTGCCAACGGCGGCGGTGCGGGTTCGCTCCCCGCCGTTTGAAGCATCGCAACAGTTGAACAGGTTAAGGAGTCTCAAACATGAAACCTGCCGACAACGGCATCGTCCTTGGCATGTCCGCCGCGTTTTCCGGACCGTCCGGCGGCCTTGGCAACGAACTCTACTGCGGCGCGCGCGCCTGCTTCGAGGAAACCAACGCCAACGGCGGGGTAGGGGGGTGCCCGGTGGTGCTCCACCCCTGCGACGACGGCTACCAACCCGGGCGCTGCGTGGAGAACACCACCGCCCTCATGCGCCGGGAGGACGTGTTCGCGCTGTTCGGCTATGTGGGCACGCCCACCGTGGCGCGGGTGTTGCCGTTGCTGCAGGCGCACCAGGACGAGCACATCTATCTGTTCTTTCCCTTCACCGGCGCCCAGCCGCAACGCGAGCCGCCGCACGGCGAGTTCGTCTTCAACCTGCGGCCTTCCTACCGCGCCGAAACCGCCGGCCTGGTGGACAACCTGCTCGACATCGGCCGCGAACGGATCGCCGTGTTCTACCAAGACGACGACTACGGGCGCAGCGGCTCGGCCGGCGTGCGCGAAGCGTTGCGGCGGCGCGGCGAGCAACTCGCCGGCGAAGCCACCTATCGGCGCGGCGACGCCTACGAGCACAGCATGACGCCGCAAGTGGAGGCGTTGAAGGCGGCGGACCCGGACGCCGTGATTTGCGTGGGCGCCTACGCCGCCTGCGCGGCGTTTCTGCGCGATGCGGTGGATGGCGGCTTGCGCGTGCCCATCGCCAACCTGTCGTTCGTGGGCAGCGAGAACCTGCTGCAGCTCATCACCGCCGAACACGCGGACAGCCGCCGCTACACGGATCTGCTGGTGCATTCCCAAGTGGTGCCAAGCTACGAAGACGACACCATTCCCGCGGTGCGCGAATACCGCGAGCTGATGGCGCGGCACAACCCGCAACCGCCGGCGGACTTGAACGCGGACGGCTACCAACGCTTCCCGCACAGCTTCGCCAGCTTGGAAGGGTTCCTCAACGCCAAGCTGATGGTGGAGGTGTTGCGGCGCGCCGGCGACGACGCCGGCCGCGAGGGGTTGGAACGGGCGGTGTTCACGGTGCAGGATCACGATCTCGGCATCGGCGAGCGGGTGTCGTTCTCGCCGGACCGCCGGCAGGGCCTCTTGGGCGTGTACTACACCGTGGTGGATGGCGACCGCTTCGTGCCATTGGCGGATTGGCAGGGCCGGTTCGGCGACGCGTAACCGGCACCTTTCCGCACATCCCCATGATCGTCGACGCCCAAGGCCGCCGCTTTCGCAACCTGCGCGTCAGCCTCACGGCCGCTTGCAACTACGCCTGCACCTATTGCGTGCCGAACGGCAGGCGCTTGCAAGCGGCGGTGGCCGAGCTCGGCGCGGCGGATCTGCTGCGCGCCGTGCGGTTGCTGATGGACTCCGCCGGCATCGACAAACTGCGCATCACCGGCGGCGAGCCGCTGCTGTCGCCCAAGTTCGACGAGTTTCTGCCGGCGGTCATGCGGCTGCCCTTCAAGGACGTGTCCGTCACCACCAACGGCCAACTGCTGCCGCGCAAGGCGGCGCTCATCGTGGATTCCGGCCTCAAGCGCATCAACGTCAGCTTGGACACCTTGAATCCGCTCGCTTTCCGCGCCATCGCCAAGAGCGGCGACCTCGCCACGGTGCTGCGCGGCATCGACCTGATGCGCGAAGGCGGCCTGAAGGTGAAGGTGAACATGGTGCCGCTGAAGTCCGCCAACGTGGATCAGATCCTGCCCCTCTTGGACTACTGCCTGGAGCGCGGCGTGGAATTGCGCTTCATCGAGCTGATGAACATGGGCCACCTGAAGCGGGGCGCCGCCTACGGGCGGGATTTCTTCGGCATGGACGACATCCTGGCGCTGATCGCCACGCGCCACGAGTTCGCCCGCACCGACGCCGCCTACGACTCCACGTCCGTGCGCTACGAGATCCCCGGCAAAGGCACCTTCGGCGTCATCGCCAACGAAACCGAGCCCTTCTGCGCCTCCTGCACGCGCTTGCGCCTTTCGTCCAACGGCTACCTCTACGGCTGCCTCTCGAGCAGCAAGCGCCACGCCTTGGCGGATCTGCTGCCCTTGCCGGACGACCAGGCGCGTGCGGCGCTGCAAGACCGGCTGATGGGCGCGTTGGCGGACAAGCAGCCTGTCCATTTCAAGGGCGAAGTGACGGTGATGAAGTTCATCGGCGGCTAAGCCAACCTCCGGCGATGAGCGCGTTCGCGGACTTGCTGGCGGCGGCCGGCAGCCGCAGCTTGCCGCCGGTGGAACGCTGGCATCCGAAACGCGCCGGCGCGATAGACATCCGCATCGCCGCCAATGGCGACTGGTACCACGAAGGCGCGCTCATAAAGCGCTTCGCCATCGCCCGCTTGTTCGCCACCGTGCTGCGTTTGGAGGCCGACGGCGCCTACTACCTGGTGACCCCGGCGGAGAAACTGCGCATCCAAGTGGACGACGCGCCGTTCCTCGCCACCGGCATGGAGGCCGATGGCGCAGGAGAGGCGGCGCGGGTGTTGTTCACCACCAACATGGGCGATGCGGTGCTCGCCGATGCGAAACACCCCATTGTCGTGGAGCAGCGGGCAGGGCGGCCGCGTCCCTATGTGGAAGTCCGGAACGGCTTGCGGGCGCTGATCGCGCGGCCGGTGTTCTACCGCTTGGTGGAGTTGGCCCGCGAAGACGCGGCCGGCGATGTGTGCCTGTGGAGCGCCGGGGTGCGCTTCGTGCTCGGCTCGGGCGCGTAGACTCCGCCGGCGACCGTCACATGTTGCCGTAGTTCGGCCCGCCGCCGCCTTCGGGGGCCACCCAAGTGATGTTCTGCGCCGGGTCCTTGATGTCGCAGGTTTTGCAATGCACGCAGTTCTGGGCGTTGATTTGGAACCGCGCCTGGCCCTCGGCGTCCTCCACCACCTCGTACACCCCGGCCGGGCAGTAGCGTTGCGCCGGCTCGTCGTACAGCGGCAGGTTGTCGCGGATGGGCGCGTCGGCGTCCGCCAGCGCCAGGTGGCAGGGTTGATCCTCCTCGTGGTTGGTGTTGGAGAGGAACACCGAGGAGAGCTTGTCGAACGAAAGCGCGCCGTCTGGCTGCGGATAGTCGATGGGGCGCGCCTTGGCGGCCGGAGCGAGGCGCTCGTGGTCGGCCGCGGCGTCCCGCAGCGTGAACGGCATGCGCCCGCGGGCGATGGTTTGGTCCGCCCAGGCGTACGCGGCGCCGAGCACCGGGCCGAACCGGTGCAGCGCCGGCCCCACGTTGCGCGCCCGGCGCAGCTCGGCACCGAGCCAAGAATCCTCCACGCGGCTTTGGTAATCGTCCAGCGCGGTGCCGGCCTCGCCCCGCTGCAAGGCGTCGAACACCGTCTCGGCGGCGATCATGCCGGATTTCATGGCCGTGTGCGTGCCTTTGATCTTCAACATGTTGAGAAAGCCGGCGTCGTCGCCAACCAAAAGCCCGCCCGGCACCGCCAGCTTGGGCAGCGCCGGCAGGCCGCCCTTGACGATGGCGCGTGCGCCGTAGGAGACCCGCCGGCCGCCGCGCAGCGTCTCGGCGAACAGCGGATGGTGCTTGAGGCGCTGCATCTCGTCGAACGGGGAGAGGTGCGGGTTCTTGTAGGCGAGATCGACGATGAGGCCAAGCGCGACCTGGTGGTTCTCCTGGTGGTAGAGGAACGACCCCATGCCCGGCCCGGCAAGGCGTCCGAGCGGCCAGCCGATGTTGTGCAGCACGCGGCCGGCGTGGTGCTGTTCGGCCGGCACATCCCACAGCTCCTTCAAGCCGATGGCGTAGTGTTGTTCGGCGGCATCGGCGCAGAGGTTGAAGCGCGCCATCAGTTGTTTGCCAAGGTGGCCGCGGCAGCCCTCGGCGAACACGGTGTAGGCGGCGCGCAACGCGTAGCCGCGCTCGAAGTTGGCTTTGGGCTGGCCGTCCGCGCCGATGCCCATGTCCGCGGTGGCGACGCCGGCGACGCCGCCGTCGTCGTTGTAGAGCACCTCGGCCGCGGCGAAGCCCGGAAACACGTGTACCCCGGCGCTTTCGGCCTGTTCCCCAAGCCAGCGGCAGAGGTTGCCGAGCGAGAGGGTGTGGTTGCCGCCGTTGCGCGATTCGGCCGGCACGGTCCAAGACGGCAGCAGGATGTGGTTGGTGTCGTTCACCAGAACGTGGAAGCGGTCGTCCACCACCCGCACGCCGAGCGGCGCGCCTTGCGCGGCGGCGTCCGGGAAGAGTTCGTTCAACGCCCGCGGCGCCAGCACCGCGCCGGAGAGAATGTGGGCGCCGATCTCCGAGCCCTTCTCCACCAGGCAGATGTTGAGTTCGCGTCCCGCCGCTTGCGCGAGCTGGGTCAGCCGGCACGCCGCGGCGAGGCCCGACGGCCCGCCGCCCACGACCACCACGTCGAAGTCCATGGATTCACGGGCTTGTTCCGACACGCCTTGCCCTCCCTCGCACAGTCGCGCAGCGCCCCGCGCAGGACGCGCCTAGTGGATCTCGGCCGCGCTGCCTTGCGCTTCGCGCAGTTTGTGGACGTTGAATCCGGGCTGCTTGGCGGCGTTGATGATCACGGCTTCGCGGCGGGCGATGGCGGCGGCGGCGTCCATCACCTTGTCCGCTACATCGTGCGGAATCACCACCGCGCCATGCAGGTCGGCATGCACCAGATCGCCGTCGTTCACGTTCATGCCGGACACGTTCACGGAGCCGCCAAACGACACCACGTGTACGAACGCGTGCGAGGGGCCAACGCGGTCGGCGAGCATTTGGAATCCCTCCGCCACGTCCGGCAGGTCGCGCACGCTGCCGTCGGTGACGACGCCGAGACAGCCGAGACCCTTGTGGATGTTGCTGTTCACCTCGCCCCAGAACGAACCGTAGCCGCGCGCGTGGCCGTCCAAGTCTTGAATCACCGAGATGGCCGGCTTGGGGCCGCCGTTGTCGATGTAGTCGTAGTAGTCGCCGGGGCTCGGGCGCGGATCGGCGGGATGTTCGGCGCGGATGGTGGCGGTGCGCGCGTAGCCCACCATGACGCCGAGTTCGGGGCGTGTGCAGACCAAGGGCGCGGTGGTGTAGCCGTAGCCGCGCCGCTTCGGCGCCACGACCTCCAAGGCGTTGCAGACAGTGGGCGTGTCGAGGGTGGCGAGCTGTTCCAGCAGCGCGGCGGCGTGTTCGGACATGGTTCCTCGTCTCCTTAGGGTTCCAGCGAGTGCGCCGCAAGTGTAACGGAACCGTCTTGCGGTTTCGGCTTGCGGCGGGTTGCGCGCGTGCGGTTCTCAGTCGCGTCGCAGTTCCTTCGCCACGGCGATGGGGCTCGGATAGCGGAAAATCACAAAATAGCTGGAGAGCAGCAGCGTGATCACGGTCGCGCCTTGCACCACGTGCGCGGCATCGGCGGTGATGAGGGCGGCGGCCACATACGCCAGCAACAGGGAGAACTCGCTGCTTTGGCCCAAGCGGTAGCCGATCTCCTTGGACACGTCGGGCGGTTCCCCGCGCCAGCGCAGCAGTCCTTGAAAGACGAGCGGCTTGGCGACCACCACCGCCGCCGCCAGCAGCAACGTCGGCAGCCACACGTCCAACATCACCGCCGGATCGATGGACGCGCCCACCGCAAAGAAAAACAACACGAGGAAAAAATCCCGCAAAGGGCGCAGGTTCTCGGTGATGTACAGGGCGATGGGCGAGTTGGCCAGCGCGACGCCGGCCGCGAAGGCGCCGATTTCCCAAGAGAGATGCAGCCAGTGCGACAGACTGCCGATGCCGAGACACCAGCCGATGGCGAGCAGGAAGGTGAACTCGGCGAACACGTCGAAGCGCTTGAGCAGGGGTTCGATGGCGTAGCGCACGCCGGCGAACGCCACGGCGACCACCAGCGGCAGCGCCACCGCGACGCTGAGGATGGTCATCCACGTTTCGCCGCCGCCGCGGGCGCCTTGCACCACCAACAGCGCCACCACGGCGAGGAGATCTTGAAGGAGCAGCAGGGCGATGACCAGTTCGCCGGTGTGGCGGTGGTGCAGCACGGTGGTGGGCAGCAGCTTGATGCCGAGGATGGTGCTGGAGAACATGCACGCCACCCCCGTGACTACGGCATCCACCCAAGCGAAGCCGCACGCCGCCATCACCCCGAAGCCGAGCGCGAAGAACGCCGCGCAGCTGACGCCGGCCGTGACCACGGATTTGCCGACCATGTGCTTGAGCTTGCTCGGCGGCAGATCCAAACCGACCAGAAAGAGCAGGAAGATGATGCCGATCTCCCCGATCTCGCTGAGCAGCGCGGCGTCCGGCACCAGCTTGAGACCGTGCGGGCCGAACGCGCAGCCGATGGCCACGTAGGCGACGATGAGCGGTTGGCGCGTGAAGAGCGCCACCGCCGCCAGCACCGCCGCGCCGGTGAAGATCACGAAGAAGGACTCGATGATGTCGGCAGGCATCGATGCGGCGTCCGCGGAAGAGCCGCGGCATTGTAGTGGAGATGGCGCGGCAAGCGCGTTGGTCGGACCTGCGTTGTCCGTGCGCTGGAGGGGGGAGGGGGGAGGAGGGCGGGGAGGGGAAAGGGATGGGCGGCGAGGCCGCCGCCCCGGCCGTCTACGCGGCCACGCCGTCCAACACGCGGCGCACGAGGTGTTGCGTCACGTCCAAGGTCTCGTCCACCAGCACGATCACCGCATCGCCGCCGCATGTCGCGCTCGGCGCCGGATTCGTGACCACCTTGCCGCCATCTTGCACATAGCCAAGCGGCAGGCCCGCTCCGCCGCGCGCGAAGGCCACCACCACATCCGCCCAAACGAGGTTCGCGAACGGCGCGTCGAAACGCATCAGCCGGTCGGCGTCGTGGGTGAAGAGATTTTCCAGCAATTCCTCGGCGCCCGGCACCGCCAACGCCCGCACCACCATTTCCGGGTAGGCGCGCAGCGGGCGCAGCACGGTGGTCGCCCCGGCGGCGCGAATTCGGTCGCGGTTGCCGTCGTCGACCACTTCCGCCACCACTACGCGCCGACCGCATTGCGCCGACGCGAGCCCCTCCAAGCGGCTCAGAATGTCGTAGGTGTGGGCGTCTGAGCGGGCTTCATACGGTTCGTCCGCGATCACCAGCACATGGCTCGCCTTGTCGGCGTTGGCGGCGGCGAGGTTGGCGGAGTTCTCCGCCACCCCCGTGTAGTGCGTGACGCCGCGGTCCACCAGTTCCTGCGGCAATCCGTCAGGGAAGCGGGGCGTCAACAGCTGCACCGGAATGTCCGCGAACTTCGGCGTCTTGCGCACATGGTCCACCAGTTGGCGCAAATACGCGGTGGCGTCTTGGGCGGGCACGTTGATGATGAGCAGGTGATCCTTCATGTTTCTCCACTGGAACTCACCGCGCCGGCGGCGCTCCCGGCGCAGGGCGCGGTAGTCGAACAGGTCCGAGGCCGCTTGGGCCAGCAGGAAGATGCCGAGCAGGTACATGCACACCACCGTGGCCAAGCGTCCGGCGGGCGACTCGGCGGAGATGTCGCCGTAGCCCACGGTGGTGGCGGTGGTCATGGTGAGCCACATGGCCTGGCCCGCGTTGAAGCCTTCGAAGGCCATCATCGCCGCCACGTGCAGGAAGAACAGCGCCAAGAACAACAGCGCCACGCGCACCAGCCGCGCGCGAATGGCGCCGGCGACGTTGCGCGTAAAGCGCAGATAGCGCCGGCGGCGCAGCCAGTGGGTGATCATCGGCGCGGCGCGTCATGGGCTTTGCCGAGGCGACGGTGGATCTCCTCCATCACGCAGCGCTTGATCGCCGCCGGCTGGTCCGCCGGCCGCCCGTAGCGCCGGGCGAGGCGCTGCAAATCCTCCGCGCTGAACGACAGGCTGATGCGCGGGCGTTGGATCTTGGCGTACGGCAACCCCACGGCCTTGCGCACGTAGTCCGAATAGCTGAGGTTCTCCGCCGCCGCCGCCATGCGCACGCGCTTGAGCAGGACTTGTTGAAACTCGAAATGCACCTGCACCTTGCCCAGCGCGCCGCGCTCGGCTTGAAACCGCGTTTGCGGCGTCGCGGTAGCGGCGGCGTCAGCCATCGCCGCCGCCCTCGCCGGGCCACATGGATTCGATCACGTCGGCCGGGCAGTTGACATCCACCGACACTTCGGTTTCGCCGTCCGCCCACACCTCCACGGTCAGGCCGCGGCGGCCGGTGGCGTCTTCGCACTCGTGGCAGCGCAGCTCTTCGGCGTCGTCGTCTTGGAAGTTGGAGAGTTCCTCGCCGCGGCAGTCGCGGTCGTAGAAGTAGCCTTCGCTCCACTTCTTGACTTGCGAATAGGCATCCGCGAGCCAGCCTTCGTAGGCGTCCAGTTTCTCCACAACCTCCAAGTCCACGAAATCCTCCTCCCACAGGCCGCCGAAGGCGTCCTCGGCGAAGAGGCGCCGCACATCCTTGCGCGGCACCGTCTTGGAGAGGCAGAGCTCGGTGGCGTCCGACGCCTTGAAGCCCAAGTAGATGCGCCCGGTCTCAGCACCGTCGAGCGTCAGCTGGGGGTGCAGTCCGTCTTCGTACTGGTAGGTGCCAACGCGCGAGACCTCGAAGGTCTGACCCTGCACGTCTGGCGGCAAGGACAAGCGGTGCTTGAAGGTGAGCAAGTCCCCGGCGCGCAGGTCCGCGGCGCTGGCCAAGGTTCGCCCCGGCTCGGCGGCGCGGCCGAAGCGGGCGCGAAACAGTTTCTTGAGCACGGGACGGTTCTACGCGGCCGCCTGCTTGGCCTTCAGCCGCGCGAGGACGTCGTTCGCGCCGCCGCCGGCGCCGCCGATGCCCTTGGCGCGCAGCTTGGCGTCGATGTCGTCGCCGGCCTCCTGGCCGGTCATCCACTCGCCGGCCTCCATGCGGTCCTGCCAGCCTTGCTGCTTCGCCTTCACGCGCTCGAGCGCTTTGGAGACGCGGTGCTCGCTCGAACCAGTGGCGGCGAAGTTCTTGGACACGCTGGCGGTGGCCTTTTGCAGTTCCTGCACCGTGCGCACCTTGTCCAGCTCGCGCTTGTTCTTGGCGATGGTCTTCTCGCGGGCTTTGATCATGGCGTGGATCTTCTGGATTTCGCTGTCCAAGGCGGCTTGCTCGGTGGCCTTCTCGCCGCGCTCGGACTCCAGCTCGGCGATGCGTTCGGCCACCTCGGCGGCCAACGCTTCCTCGCCGGCGCCGAGCGCCGCCATCGCCTTCTTCTCGTAGTCCGCGGCGTCGGCGTTCAAGGTGGCGATGTCGCGCTTGAGCTTGATCTCGGACGCCTTCATGCGCGTCAAGCTCTGCTTGGCGCTGCCGATGGCGTTCTCGGCGTCGCGGATCTCCTGCTCCAGGATGCGCACGGCGTTGGCGTCCACGATGGCTTCGCCGACCTCGTTGGCGCCGCCTTTCAACGCGGTGAACATGTCTCTTAGCACTCCCATGCGGGTTTCCTCCGGGTGGTTGGTGTGGTGGGTCAGGTGGATTGGGGGTCGTTGCTCTAAGCGAGCAGGTGCTCGACGGCCTCGAGCACTTCGATCGTGTTCTCGGCTTGCACCTCCAGCTCGTGGGCGATGACCTCGAAGCGGGTGGTGAGCGCCATGGCGCCGAACAGGATGTAGGTGTTGCCCTGCAGGCCGACGGCGGAGAGCGGCACCGCCGGGCTCAGGCGCAGGAAGGTGGCGTTCAACTCCGCCACGTTGCCCGGCGCGACTTCCTCGCTGGTGAACAACGGCGTGACCGACAGCAGCTGGGTCTCCGTGCGCGTGATGTGGATGGGGAACTCGTCGTTGTTCGAGCAGACGACCTCCAGAATGTCGTCCTCCGTCACCACCGCATCGAAGGTGGTGCCTTCCTCGCCGGCGTGTTCGTTGAGGTGGAAGGCCAAGTCGTCCAAGGTCATGCGTTGCGCTCCCTCAAGCTCCAGTTTGCTCGTCTCGCCCGCGTTCGGGCACCTAAGGAGGCGTACGGTAGGACATAATATGTCGCCGCGTCAACGGCAGATCGTGGAGATTTCGTGGAGATGCGCGTTGGCGCCCGCGCGTCGCGGCGTTGCCGGGCGTAGGAGGAAGCGGCGGCTTGGGGGAGGCCCCGTGCTACAGGCGCGAACGGCGCGCCGAACCTCGCCAATTCCGCCGCGCGCCGCGGGGCAGGGTGGCGGCGGCCTCACTCGCCAAGCGTTCGAAATGCGCGCCGTCGTGGGCGCCGGACTTGCGGTAGATGTTCTCGAACTCGGCGCGCAGGTCAAACTCGCTGATGCCAAGGCCGGCGGCGATTTCGCTGTTCCCGTTGCCTTCGCCAAACGCTCTCAGAATGGCGAGCTCGCGCGCCGTGTAGTGGGGCGTGTGCGCCGGCGCGCGCAACTCGTCTTGCGCTTTGACCGCCGCAGCGTGAACGTCGCGCGCGCCTTTTTCGCCGAGCAGCGCGGGTAGGACGTAGAGCGTGGCGTCGCGCTCCCGGGCAAGCGGGCGCAGGTAGTCGGCTTCCTCGGCCAAGCGCAGGAAGTCCGCCAAGTCGGTCACGGCGTTGCGCATCTGCCCGGTGTCGCGCTCGATGCTGACCGACAGGGCCAAGGCGTTCATCAACACGCGCCGCAGGCCGCGGTCGTCCGCCAGCAGACATAGCTGCCGCAACAGTTCGCGCGCGGACGCGAAGTCCCCTCGCGCCCGCAGCAGACGCGCGCGTCCGCAGGCCACCGCCTCCATCTCGCGCCACGACTGGTGGTCGACATCGAGGATCTCGGCCTCGGTCGTCGGCAAGTCGTCTTCCCGCCACGCCCTTTCGGCATCCACGTCAAGGCCTTGGCGCGCGAGCCAGGTGACGCGCAGCGCCGAGAGAAAGCGCGCCACGGTCGGCAGGTTCTTGCGCCGCGCCCTTTCCCGCGCCTGCTCCACCGAGAAGAGCGCTGCTTGCTCGTCGAACGCCAACTCCGCCGCCACGCCAAACGCGGCCGCGTAGACATCGAGCCAGCCGACCTCGGGAATCGTCGGCACGGTCGGCGCGGAGGATCCGGGCGGCTTGCAGCTCCGTTCGTGTTCGATCTCCCACGACAGGATGTCGGCGATGGCCGTCGGCGCACCGTGGCCGTAGTGGTACGCGGCCTCCCGCACGCGGCCTTGCGCCATTGCCGCGGTGCCCAGCGTCAGATTGATGAACACGCTGCCATAGGCCGCGCTGGCGCGGTCGAACGCCGCCTTGGCTTGGCTGCCGCGGCGCCGGGCGGCGTCAAAGCGCGCCCGCTGCCCGTCGACGATGCTCAGCGAAAGATGCAACGCGCCTTCCACCACCGGATCCGCAATGGGGGCCGCCACCATCTGGTTGATGCTCGCCACTGCTTCCCGCACCAACGCGCTGTGCAGCGGCATGCAGTGGAAGCCCACCAGCGTCGACTGCACGAGCATGTGGTCGGCGCGCAGGGCCGCGTCGTCGCCGCCGGCGCGGTCCTTCGAAAAGCCTCGGGTCTTCGTGCGCAAGGCGGCGTACTTCTGCAACGCTTCGCCGAAGCGCGATTGCAGGCTGAGCACGGTGCAACGCAGCAAGGCGGCCCGCGGGAAGGCGGCGATCACCTCGTCGGAGAGGTATTCGTTGACGGCGATCAAGGACTTCACGCCGAACCGCGCCCAGAGCCGCACACCGCCGGCGGTCTCGAGCAACCTGCCGACTTGGCCGCTGTCGCCGGCCTCGCTGGCATGGCGCAGCGCTTGCACGACGCGGCCCTCCTGGGCTTCCGCCTGGGCAATGCGCCGATGCAGCATTTGGAATCGTCCGCGGTCCTGGCGCCGACGCCGCGTCGCGCAGTATTCCCGCAACAGGGGGTTTAGGCGCAAGGTGTTGTCCTGGCCTTGCTGCAACAGTCCGTCGAGCGCGCCGAGGCCCGCAATGCGGCGGCGGAGGTCGTCTTCGCCCAGCGCTTCGGCGGCTAGGGTTGGCGTGATCCATTCGAACAGCGACAGATCGAGGAGCAGGTTTCGATCGGGTTCCCGGAGGTCGCGCAACAGGCGTTCGCCAAGCCACTCGGCGGTGATCCGATCCGCCGCGAGCTGCTGCACGCTGACGGCTTGGTCTCTGCCGGCGGCCCTGATGTTGCGAAATATGCGCAGCGCCACCGGCCAGCCCTCGGTGCCCTTCTCCAACGCGGCGATTTCGCGTAGCGACAGACCGCCGTTGAAGAAGCGGTCGATTTGTTCCGTTGAGAAGCGCAGATCCGCGGCGCTGAAAGACACCCCGTCGCCCTCGTCGATCTTGGTCAAGTCCAAGCCGGCCGGGGCGTCGCGCATCGCAAGAGCGATGTGAAGATTCGCCGGCCCGGTTTGCAACAGGTAGTTGATCGTGTCCACCGCCGCGCTGTGGACGAGGCGTTCCGCATCGTCCAACACCAGCAGGCAAGCGGCGCCATGCGCCTTGATGGCCGCCGCCAACAACTCCGTTCGCCGTCTGGCGCGGTGCGGAACTTCGTTTTCGGCGGCATCCCGCCAAGCGTCTTTCATGTCCACGATCGGCAGGCCGCCGATGCGGAACGCCAAGGCCAAATAGGCGTCGACGATGCCGGCGGCGTCCCCTTCGTCCACCGTGAGCCATGCCGCCAGCCGACCGGCGCTTCGCCAGCGCTGAAAGACATCCGCGAGCAGCGCCGTCTTGCCGAACCCGCTGGGCGCGCGCAACACCGTCAGCGCGCGCAAGGGTTCGACCCGCGCCAGCAGGTCGGTGCGACGATAGTAGCCGGGCACAACCGCCGGCCACTGCGTCTTGGCCGCATGCAACCACGGGTCGGCGGTCTCTTTTGGAACATTGCGCGTGGTATTGGTATTGGCCAACTCTGCCACTCCTGGTCGTTGCTGCCGCGGCGCGATAGGCTGCCGAAATGTTACACCGATCACTTTCGCCGCACATCGCCGCTAGCGGGCGTCTTGGGAGGGGCGGGCCCTCGCGCGCGGCTCGCTCGCGCGCGGTCGCCGCTCTTGGCCGCCGGTTGGAACGAGCGCCGCGATGAGCGCTCCACGCATCGTCTGCGCGACCGGCCCCGAGTCCACGGGCAAGACCACGCTGTGTCGCCGACTCGCAGCGGCCTTCAATGTGCCTTGGCTGCCGGAGTACGCCCGCGAGCACCTTGCCGGGCGCGCCGCCTACGACGCGGCCGATGTGGCCGCCATCGCCCGCGAGCACATGCGGCGCGAAGCGGAGCTGGTGGCCGGCGCCAAGGCGGGCGTGGTTTTGGACACGGATCTCAGCGTCATTCTGATCTGGTGGCGGGACAAGTTCGGCCCGGCGCCGCCTTGGCTTGAGGACGCCTTCGCCGCGCAGTCGCCGCGCCGGTATCTGCTGTGCCGACCGGACCTGCCTTGGCAGCCCGACCCGTTGCGGGAGACCGCGGGCGATCGGCGCCGTCTGCGGCGCCACTACCAAGCCTACCGGGATCTATTGACGGAACGCGGCCTCCCGTTTGTGGTGATCGACGGCCGCGGCGCGGCGCGGGAGACGGCGGCGCTGCGAGCGGCGGCACCATGCGTCGGCGGCCAGAGCGGCAGCAAGCGCGAGCGAAGCGTATAATCGGCGGCACACCGAAGCAGAACACCACAGGGCAGACGACATGGACATCAGCTACGTTGACGCGGCACCGCGCAAACTGACCCGTTTCGACCCGCAAGTGGACTTGCCGGCGGACGCCGTGGAGCATGTGGCGGAGATTTTCCAAACGCCGCTCGACGGCGCCTACAACTGGGACTACGAAGCGGTGGACAACCGCATTCGGCGCCTGTACGAGCTGGGCAAGGAACTGAACTGGAACGCCACCACGGACATCGCCTGGGCGCGCACGCGGGACTTCGGCGAGCCCCGCGAAGCGCCGGATCCCGAGCGCGTCGCGGAGATGGTGGCCGCGTATCCGTGGAACGGCTACGCGCCTTTCGACGCGTTCCCCATGGAGCGCAAGCTGGAGTTCATACGCCACGACTTCGCATGGTCGCTTTCGCAGTTCCTGCACGGCGAGCAGGGCGCCTTGTTGGTGGCGTCGCAGCTCGCGTCCTGCGCGCCGAGTTTCAACGCCAAGCTGTACGCGGCTTCGCAGACGTTCGACGAAGCGCGCCATGTAGAGGTGTTCAACCGCTACCTGCGCACCAAAGTGGGCTTCACCTATCCGGTCACCGGCGGCCTCAAGGATCTGCTGGACAAGATCCTCACCGACCCGCGCTGGGACCTCAAGTTCATCGGCATGCAGATCATCCTCGAAGGGCTTGCGCTGGCCGCATTCCACACGGCGCGCAACGAAAGCGACGATCCGGTGCTGCGCGACCTGCTCTATTTGGTGATCCGCGACGAAGCGCGACATGTGACGTTCGGCGTCAACTACTTGGAAGAGTTCGTGGCCACGCTTTCCGAGCCGGAGCGCGAGGATCGCGCCGAGTTCGCCTATCAGGCCTGCATCGTCAGCCGCGACCGGCTGATTCGCAACGACGTGTTCCGCTACTTCGGCTGGGATGTCGATCACGCGCGGGCCGCCCTCGTGGAACGCGGCTTGAACGCGGACTTCCTCAACTTGCTCTACGCGCGCATCATCCCCAACCTGAAACGCATCGGCCTGCTCACGGAGCGCGTGCGTCCGAAGTTCGAGGAAATGGGCGTGCTGGACTTCGAGAACTTGGCGACGGACGGCGACATCGACTGGCGTGAATTGGAAAAGCCCTTGGAACTCGAAGCCGCCTGACGCGATGCCTCGCGTTTGCTGGAGACGCGGCAGTCCCGTGGCGCCTGTGTCGGAAATCGAGGGTTGAAGATTGGACCGGCTGCGCCAAGGCAACTTCCCCCGCTCGGCGTTCTTGGTGGTCTTGCTGGCGGCGGGATGCGTCCCAGTGTCCGTCCCGACGCCGCCGGCCCCGGCAGCGCCTGCGCCACCTGCGCCGGAGCCCGTCGCGCCGCAAGACAACGCTGCGCTGGCGGCCGCGTTGGCGGCCGCGGAACGCGCCCTCGCGGAGGATCGCCTGCTCACGCCGCCGGACGACTGCGCGCATTTGCACTTCCGCCGGGCGCTGGCGTTGGTGCCGGACGCGCCGCAGGCGCGGCTTGGCATGGAGCGCATTGTGGAACGCTACATCGTCCTCGCCAACCGCGCCATCGAGCGTCGCAACTGGGGTTCGGCGCGCACGATGTTGGAACGCGCCGCGATCGTGGACGCTGCGCACCCGGGCATTGCCCCGATGCGGCGGCATCTTGCCCTGGTGGCCAACGCCGAACGGCTGACGATGAACTTGGAACACGGCGCCGTGCGCGGCAGAAGCGCGGCGCTTGCCCGGAAGTTGGCGGCTTTTGGCGGCCATGCGCGGCGCGCCAACGCGCGCGTCACCATTCGGGCCGGGTCCGACGCGGACGGGCGCTGGATACACCGGCAATTGCGCAAGGCGCCCGGCACGGCGCCCGTGCGCGGCAGCATCGAGATCGGCCGGCCGCCGCAGGTGGTCGTGCTCCTGTTCAACCCGGACGGTGGCGAGGGTTGAACGTCCGCTTGGAAGGCCGCGAAGGTTGAACGCGTTGCGCCTTGCCGCGACCGTGGTCGCGTTGACCGCCATGCCGGCCGCCGCCGCCTCGCTGGTGATCGAGAACGCTTGGATTCGGTTGCCGGCGCCAAGCCAGAACGTCGCCGCCGGGTACTGCGACATCCGCAACGACAGCGTGGCGCCCGCGACGGTGGTTGGTTTCACCGGCCCGTTTCGCGTTGAGATGCACGAGACGCGCATTGAGGATGGCGTGGCGCGGATGCGGCGCGTGCGCGAACTGAACCTGCCGGCGAAGTCGGCAATGCAACTGGCGCCGGGCGGCAAACATCTGATGTTGTTCGGCGTTGACGCCGCCGGTTTGGGCGCTGGACCGGTGACCTTCCACGCCCGCTTGGCCAGCGGCGAGGAAATCCCGGTCGCCTTCGCGGTGCGCCCTCCCGGCGCCGCGCCGGAGACAAGAGTTGCACATCCCGCGGTCGAGGAGCAGGAGGCGAAGCCGTGAAGTTCCGACTTTGGCACAGCGGTTCGCACGCGGCCGGTGGCGGCGATGGACAAGCTGGCGGTCGCGGCCGCAAGAGGTTGTTCGCCGTGTCGATCGGGATCGGTGCGGTGGTGCTGTTCGTGGTGGGCCTCGGCTGGTGGTGGGCGTACGAACCGCCGGCCTTCGATCCGGTGGCGGCCGCCGCCGGGCAGGCGCGCCAAGCGGGGGTGGAACCCGTCACCGGCTTCACCACGGCGGTCACCGTTGCCACGCTGGCGGAGACGTTGTTGCAAAAGCGCGGCGGCTATCTTTCCAACGACGTTCTTCCGCCGGGGGTGTACCTCGACAACACGCCCAGCTGGGAGTTCGGCGTGCTCACGCACTTGCGCGTGATCAGTCGCGCGCTGCGCAACGAGCTCAGCCGCTCGCAAAGCCAGTCCGCGGAAGATCCGGATCTGGCCGCCGCCGAGGGCCGCTTTTACATCGCCAGCGACAGCTGGATTTTTCCCGAGGCCGAGGACGAGTACCGCACCGGGGCGGAACACCTGCGCGCCTACGCGGCGCGGCTGGTGGACGACCGGGCGCAAGGCACGCAGTTCTTCGCCCGCGCCGACAACCTCACCCGCTGGCTGGACGAGGTGGAGAGCCGCCTTGGCGCCATCTCGCTGCGGCTTTCCGAAAGCGTTGGGAAGCAACAGTTGAACTTGGATTTGCTGGGCGAACCAGCCGCGCGGCGCGCCACCGACGTGGCCGCCGACGTGCGGACGAAGACCAGCTGGTTCCAAATCGACAACGTGTTTTTCGAGGCGCGCGGGCAAGCGTGGGCGCTCATCCACCTGCTCAAGGCGGTGGAGCACGACTTCGCCGTCGTGCTGGACGACAAGAACGCCCGCGTGGGCCTGCAGCAGATCATCCGCGAGCTGGAGGCCACGCAAACGCCGGTGTGGAGCCCGATGATCTTGAACGGTAGCGGCTTCGGCTTTCTGGCCAACCATTCTTTGGTGATGGCGTCGTACATCTCCCGCGCCAACGCCGCTCTCATTCGCTTGCGCGATCTGTTGAGCCGCGGCTGAGCGTGTTCCTCGACCGCGCGACGCCACCTCGCACGCCCTGCGGGCAGGGCACGCCCTGCGGGCAGGGCGATCGCATTTGGCCGTCGTGGGGTCCGCGGCGGCCGGCGGCTACAGCGTCCAGACGGCCACGCCGCGTTCGCGCGCCTCGCCGCGGCGCGGCGCCGCCGGCTCTTCGCGGCGGTCGAACACCACCAGATGCCCCTCCTCGGCCCCGCACCCGCCCATGTAGCCGAGGGTCTGCTCCACGCCGCGCTCGACGGTGGCCTCCAAGCTCCGGCGGTCCGAGTCGCGCAGCACCTTGCACTCGATCACGAAGCGCCGCCACAGGTCGTAGGGCGCTCCCGGCGCGCGCGGCCACAGCACCAAGAGGTCCGTGCGCCCTCGCCCGAGGCCGTACTCCCGCTCGATGCGCCCGCCGCCGTTGACGATGCGCTGCAGGTAGGCCTGCAGGATCAGCTGCGGCGCCGCCTCGCGGTAGTCGTCGAAGCGCCCCAGCCAGTGTTCGGCGTGCTCGCCGTAGAAGGTGGCGAAGGCGGTCAGCAGCCGGCGCAGGTCCACCACGCCGGCGGCGTCCACGTACCAGGCGTCGTCCACGTCGAGCCGGTCTTGCAGCACGTAGCCGAGTTCCCGGGGCACCACCTCGGCGTAGATGGGGTTCGCCATGCGCGGCGGCGGGTCCGGCGCCAGCAGCCCCAGATCGCGCGCGTACTCCAGATCGCGCAGGTCGTATTGCGCTTCGCCGCCGGCGAGGATCGGCTCGACGACGCGGCGCACGCGCTCCTCCTCCAGCTTGTGCGCCAGCTGGTCGAGATGCGTGCGCCGGGAGAGGATCAGCTCCTCGCGGGCGGCGTTGACGTCCTCCACATCGATGGCCCGCGAGCGGTCGCGCCCGGCCTCGCTGTCGAAGCACGCCCCGGCGCACAGCGCGTTCACCAGCCACGGCTGGCCTTGGGTGTGCTCCCACACCGCCCGGCGCGCCGCCGGCGTGAAGCGCTGTCCGGTCTCCAGGATGTGCTGCAGCATCAGCCGGCGCGTCTCCTTCCGCGTGAAGTCGCCGAGGCGCAGGGACTTCGCCGCCACGTTGAACGGGCTGCCGCCGGCGACCACTTCCCCCGTGCTGGAGCGGATGCGGTAATCTCTGATGTCGCGCACGCCGCAGAGCACGACGCTGTGCGGAAACCCCCGCGGGCGGTGCTCGTAGCCGGCGCGCAGTTGGCGCAGCACCGAGAGCAGGGTGTCGCCCACCAGCGAATCGATCTCGTCCACCAGCAGCACCAGCGGCGTCGGGTTTGCAAGACACCAGCGGGTGAGCAGCCCCTTGAGGGCATTTTCCGGGCCCATGCCTTCCAGAACCTCAAGCCAGATCCCGGCGGGGAAATCGTCGCCCAGCAGCATGGCGCTGTCGGCGAGGCTGCCCAGAATCGCCCGCATGCCGCGCGCGGTGTCGGGCGCCACCTGGCCGACCTCCACGTTCACGTTCACGCAGCGGAAGCCGCCCGCGCCCGAGGGCGCACTCGCACCATCGGGTGCGCCGCCGCTGTTCAAGAGGTCGCGCAGGGCGATCAGCGCCGATGTCTTGCCGGTCTGCCGCGGCGCGTGCAGCACGAAGTAGCGCTTGTCGCGGATCAGCTGCAGGATTTCAGCGACGTTGCCGCGCTTGAGCGGCGGGATGGCGTAGTGGTCTTCGGCGCGGACTGGCCCTTCGGTGTTGAAGAAGCGCATGGATTGATTGTGGCACGTTTCAGGCGCGGGCGTTGCGGCGGCCCGCGTTTCGCGTTGCGCTTGGCTTGGCGGGCGGCTACAGCGTCCAGACGGCCACGCCGCGTTCGCGCTCCCCGCCGCGGCGCGGCGCCGCCGGCTCTTCTCGGCGGTCGAACACCACCAGGTGCCCCTCCTCGGCGCCGCACCTGCCCATGTAGCCGAGGGTCTGCTCCACGCCACGCTCGACGGTCGCCTCCAAGCTCCGGCGGTCCGAGTCGCGCAGCACCTTGCACTCGATCACGAAGCGCCGCCACAGGTCGTAGGGCGCTCCCGGCTCGCGCGGCCACAGCACCAGCAGGTCCGTGCGCCCGCGCCCGAGGCCGTACTCCCGCTCGATGCGCCCGCCGCCGTTCACGATGCGCTGCAGGTAGGCCTGCAGGATCAGCTGCGGCGCCGCCTCGCGGTAGTCGTCCAAGCGCCGCAGCCAGTGCCCGGCGTGCTCGCCGTAGAAGGTGGCGAAGGCAGTCAGCAGCCGGCGCAGGTCCACCACGCCGGCGGCGTCCACGTACCAGGCGTCGTCCACGTCGAGGCTGTCCTGCAGCACGTAGCCGAGTTCGCGCGGCACCACTTCGGCGTAGATGGGGTTCGCCATGCGCGGCGGCGGGTCCGGTGCCAGCAGCCCCAGGTCGCGCGCGTACTCCAAGTCGCGCAGGTCGTGCGCCGCGTCGCCTCCGGCGAGGAGCGGCTCGACCACGCGGCGCACCCGCTCCTCCTCCAGCTTGTGCGCCAGCTGGTCGAGATGCGTGCGCCGCGACAGGATCAGCTCCTCGCGCGCCGCGTTGACGTCCTCCACGTCGATGGCGCGGGAGCGGTCGCGCCCGGCCTCGCTGTCGAAGCATGCCCCGGCGCACAGCGCGTTCACCAGCCACGGTTGCCCTCGCGTGTGCTCCCACACCGCCCGGCGGGCCGCCGGCGTGAAGCGCTGTCCGGTCTCCAGGATGTGCTGCAGCATCAGCCGGCGCGTCTCCTTCCGCGTGAAGTCGCCCAGGCGCAGGGACTTCGCGGCGACGTTGAACGGGCTGCCGCCGGCGACCACCTCGCCCGTGCTTGAGCGAATCCGGTAGTCCCTGATGTCGCGCACGCCGCAGAGCACGATGCTGTGTGGAAAGCCTCTCGGCCGCTGCTGGTAGCCGGCGCGCAGCTGGCGCAGCACCGAGAGCAGGGTGTCGCCCACCAGCGAGTCGATCTCGTCCACCAGCAGCACCAGCGGCGTCGGGTTGGCCAAGCACCACTGGACCAGCAACTCCTTGAGCGCATCGTCGGGGCCGACTTTGGCCAGGATGTCCGGCCAAACGCCATCCGGAAAGTCGTCGCCCACCAGCCGCGCGCTGGTCGCCAAGCTGCTCAGAATGGAGCGGACGCCACGCGCGGTGTCGTCGCGCGCCACTTGGCCGACCTCCACGTTCACGTCCACGCAGCGGAACTTCCCCGCGCCATCGTCGTTCCGCGGCGCACTGCCTTGGCCGCTGTTCAGCAGGTCGCGCAAGGCGATCAGCGCCGATGTCTTGCCGGTCTGCCTTGGCGCGTGCAGCACGAAGTACTGCTTGTCGCGGATCAGCTGCAGGATTTCGGCGACGTTGCCGCGCTTGAGCGGCGGGATGGCGTAGTGGTCCTCGGCGCGAACCGGCCCGGCGGTGTTGAAGAAGCGCATTGGGCCGATTGTGGCACAATCTCGATCCGGATCGCCCGTTGGGGTCAAGAGCAGAGCAGTAGTTCCGTGCTGGCGGAAGACATGGGCTGCCTGGACGGCCCGGACGCCGGCGACGACGGCGACTGCGCCGGCTACGAGCTGACGGCGGATCTGGACTTCGACACGGACGACGACGGCGACGTGGACGCGGACGATCCGAACTCCCACGCCAACTGGGCGCCCATCGGCGGCGCCTACACGGGAACCTTCCACGGCAACAACCGCGCCATCGCCAACCTGACCACGAACGGCGCGGGCGACCGCGGGCTGTTCGGGGAACTGGGAACGGGCAGCCGCGTGTCGAACCTGGGCTTGGTCGATGTCGCAGTGACCAGCGTCGGCGGCCTAGCCGCCCGGGTCGGCGGCCTGGCGGCGGTGGTCCGGGAACCGTGGCCGCCGTCCACGTGCGCGGCGGCGCGGTTTCCGTCACGTCCTACGGCAACGACGTGTTCGCGGGCGGTCTGGCGGGCGTCCACGCCGGCGGCGTTCTCCGCGCCTGCCACGCGACAGCCGCCGTTTCGGGAGCGGGGGTGTACGTCGACGTCGGCGGCCTGGCGGGGCTGTCGCAGGGCGCCATCGCCGCCAGCTACGCCACCGGCGCGGTGAGCGGCAGCGGAGGGGGCGCCGGGCGGTTCGGCGGCCTGGTCGGGCGCACCGACACCGCCGCCGCCGCCATCACGAACTCCTACGCGACGGGGGCCGTCGCCGCCACCGCGAGTCCGGTGATGGGAGGCCTGGTCGGCCAGAACGCCAGCGGCACTTCCACGGCGTCGTACTGGAACAGCGAGACATCCGGACAGAGTTCCAGCGCCCTGGGCACGGCCCTGACCACCGCCGGCCTGCAGACGCCGACCTCGGCGACGGGCACCTTCGCCGCGTGGGACGACCACGACACCAACGACGACGGCACGGTGGACGCGGCCGACGAGGCTTGGGACTTCGGCACGGCGCACAACTATCCGGCGCTGAAGTACGGCGGCCAGGATCCGGCCTCGCAGCGCAACGACTACGACGCCGACGGCGACGGCCTGATCGAGATCTCGACGCTGGCGCAGCTGCACGCGGTGCGCTGGGATCTGGACGGCGACGGCGCGCCCGTGTCCAGCGCCACGTCGAGCTACTTCGCCGCCAGCGGCACCAGCACGTTCGCGAACGCGGTGTTCAACGCCGCCGGCACCGGGCTGGCCTGCCCGACGACGACGGCCGACGCGGACGACAACGACTGCCGGGGCTACGAGCTCCTGAACGACTTGGACTTCGACACCGACGGCGACGGGCAGACGCACACGAGCGGAACGGGCGACACGGGCGATGCGTACAACAACGACGGCATGGGCTGGGATCCCATCGGCCCGGAGTCCTCGCCGAGCGCCACGACGCACTTCAACGCGACGTTCGACGGCAACGGGAAGATCATCGCCAACCTGTTCGTGAACCGGGCGCGGGACTACTCGGGGCTGTTCGCGGGCCTGGCCGGCGACGCGAAGGTCGTGGCGCTGGGGCTGCCGGACGCGCTGGTGCGGGGCGGCGACGATTATGTGGGGGCGCTGGTCGGCTACAACAGCGGTTTCGCGGGGGCGGCGTGGTCGTCCGGCTCGGTGTCGGGCGACGACGACGTGGGGGGGCTGGTCGGCTACAACTTCGCAACCCTGGTGGCGAGCTACTCGACGGCGGAGGTGGTCTGCACGAGCTCGCAGCCGAACACCCGGGCGGGCGGCCTTGTCGGCACCAGCCACGTGGGTTCGATCGCGGCGAGCTATTCGACGGGGACGGTGACCGGCAACTGCGCGATCCTGACCGGCTTGGCGGGAACGACGGGCATCGGCACGATAGCGGCGAGCTACTGGGACACGGGCCTGAGCAACATCGCCGGCAATCCGCCGCTTGGGCGGTCGACGGCGGACCTGCAGGCGGCGACGGACTACGACACGCTGGTCGGCGATCCCGGCGAGGCCATCTACGCGACCTGGGACGACCAGGACGTGGACGGCGACGGCGCCACCGGCGACGACGCCGACGCCGATCCGTGGGAGTTCGGGCTGTCGAACCAGCACCCGATCCTGAAGTACCGGGGCCTGGCGGCGGCGCCGCAGCTGGACGCGCAGCCGGACACGGCGCCGGACTTCGGCACGGCCATGGTGTCGAACAAGACGTTCCAGCACGGCCGCGCCATCCCGGCGTTCCAGATTCCGGCGGCGGGCGCCGGCAACGGCGTCCTGACCTACGCCGAGAGCGGGCTGCCGACGGGCCTCGTGTTCGACGCCGACGGCACGGGCAGCTGCTCAATCGTCGGAGCGGCGGCGGAACAGCTCGGAGACCGCGCACACGAGGTAGATGGCGCCGACCGCGAAGCAGCCGGTCACCAACAGGGCCCACAACAACACCCAGAACATTAGGAGCACTGTACCACATGGCCGACATCGAAGTTGGCATCCGCCTGACGGCGGACGGCAAGGGGCTGAGCGGGACGGTCCGCGTCGCCGAGAAGGACGTCGAGCGGCTCGGCAAGGCGGCGGGCAGGGGCGCGCGGGGGATCGAACGGACCGGCAGGGCGGCGGAAAAGGCCGAACGCGGCCTGCGCGGGTGGATCAAGCGGCTCAGACATGCACACGGCGCGACGCTGAAATACCTCGGCGTCGGCGGCGCGGTGGCGACGGCCGGCACCGCCTTGGTCGCTTTCGCGCGGCACACGGTGGGCGCGGGCGTCGCGATGGAGCGGTGGCAGTCGCGGCTCCGGGCGGCGACCGGCAGCACCGACGCGGCCGCCCGCGAAATCGGCTTCCTGCGGCGAGAATCGGAGCGGCTCGGGATCGATTTCGCTGCGGCCGCGGACGGATTTTCAGGTTTCGCCGCCGCGGCCCGCGGCACCGCCCTCGCCGGCGAGGAGACGCGCCGGATATTCACCGGCGTCGCCGAGGCGGCGGCGGTCATGCGCCTCTCGGCCGCCGACGTGCAGGGCGTTTTCACCGCGCTCGAGCAGATCATGAGCAAGGGGACCGTCTCCGCCGAGGAGCTGCGGGGCCAGCTGGGCGAGAGACTGGCCGGCGCGTTCCAAATCGCCGCGCGCAGCATGGGCCGGTCCACCGAGGAGCTCGACAAGTTGCTGCGGCTCGGCCAGCTGTCGGCACAGGATTTCCTGCCCAAGTTCGCGGTGGCGCTGCGCGCGGAATTCGGGCGCGAGCTCGACGCGGCCACCGACTCGGCGACGGCCGCGTTCGCGCGATTCGGCAACGCGTGGCGCGACCTGGGCGTGGCGATAGCCGAGAGCGGAGTCTTGGAAGCGCTCGGCGATTTCGCGGGCGCCGCCGCCGCCGCGCTGCGGACGCTATCGGGCACCGACATCGCGGCTCCCGTCGAGGACCGCTTGGCCGCGCGCGAGCGCGACCTCGCCGAGCTGCCGGCTTACCGCGGACATGGCCGCGGCCGCCAATCGACGGCCGGCGAGCGGCAGCGGCTCCTCCTGGAAATCGAGCGCTTGCGGGAGTAGCTGCCCGGCGTGGTCCAGAGCACCGCCACCTATCTCCGGCGGCGCCTCGACGAACTCGAGGCGGAGTTCGGCGCGCGGTCGCTGCGCGCGCACCCTCGCGCATTGGCGCGCGGGCCCGCCGCCACGCGAGCCGCCGCGCGCGAGCACCGGGCGCTCACCGAGCGGTTGGCCGGGCTGCCGCTGCCGCCGCGCACTCCGGATGCTCCGGCGCCGACCACCTCTGCCGCCCCCGACGAGGCCGAGGTCCGCCGCGCCGCCGCCGTCTCGGAGCTGGAGGCGGCGCTGCGCAAGCAGGCGCTCGCCGAACAAGGCCTCACCCACGTCCAGCGCGCCGGCCTCGCGCTCGCCGAGATCGAGGGCGAGCACCGCCCCGAGGAGATCGCCCGCGTGCTGGAGCTGGCGCGGGCCCTCGACGAGCAGGCGGCGGCCCGCCAACGCGACGCGGAGGCCGAGGCGGCGGGACAGCGCCAGGCCGAGGCCCGCGCCGCGCTCCGCGAGGCGGAGCTGTCCCTGCTCGGCGCTGCCGACCAGGACCGCGCCCGCGTCCGCGCCTGGGCCGCCGAGCAGATCGCCGCCGCCGGCGCCAGCGACGAGCTGGCGGCCGCCATCGGCCGCGTCCGCGACGAGATGCTGCGCCGCATCGACGACGAGGAGGCCGCGGCGGCGCCGACCGCGGAGGCCGGCGCGCGCCGCGCGCTCCAAGCCTACGCGTCCGCCGCGCTGGACGCCGGCGCGCAGGTCGAGGGCGCGCTGGTGGATTTCGTCCGCTCCGGCCGCCTCAATTTCACCCGCCTCGTCGACTCCCTGATCGCCGACCTCGCCCGGTTGGCGATACGCCAGGCGATCCTCGGCCCGCTCGCGCAGGCGCTCGGCGGCGTGTTCGGCGGCGGCGGCGGCGGCGGCGTCCCCCCAATCGCCGGCTACGGCGGCGGCCACTACCGCGGCGGCGGGGTCGTCGCCCACGCGGGCGGCGTCGTCGGGCGCATCGCCCGCCAACGCCAGCTCCCCGCGTGGCTGTGGGACGGCGCCCCGCGCCTGCACGCCGGCGGCCGCGTCGGCCCCGGCGAGGTGCCCGCCATCCTCCAGCGCGGCGAGACCGTCCTGCCGCGCGGGGTCCAGCCGGGCCCCCGCGAGGTGCGCGTCGAGGTCCGCAACGAGAGCTCGCAGCCGGTGCGCGCGCGCCAGGCGGACGCCCGCGTGGACGCCGGGCGGCTGGTGATCGGCGTGGTGCTCGAGGACGTGGGACGCGGCGGCCCGCTGGCGGGCGCGCTCGAGGGCACCTACGGCCTCCGCCGGCGGGTGTCCTGACGTGGCGGCGCCGACGTGGCCCGGCTACGTGGCGGTCCAAGCGGACGGCCACGAGCTCGGCGACGACCCCGACGTGCTGCGCACGCCCTGGGAGGACGGCGCCTCCCGCCAGGCGCGCGTCCGCACCGCGGCGCTCCGCACCCGCGCGATCACGGTGCTGATCGACAGCGACGCGGACGCGGTGCGTTTCCGGGCGTGGCTGGCCGCGCACGCCCACGTCTGGTTCGCCTGGACGGACCCGGAGGACGGCGTGACGCGCCAAGTGCGCGTCCGCGACGGCCGGGCCGGCGCCACGCTCCGAGCGGACGTGTCGGCGGCGGGCGTCCGGCGCTGGACGGGGCGCCTGGTGCTCGAGGGATTCTGATGTTGGGCCCGCCGCCGCCGTCCACGCCCCCGGCCCCGGCCGTGCCGACGATCCCGACGCTGATCGCCCACACGCTCGGCGCCGACGTGCTGGCCGCGCTCTGCCGCGCCGCGTGCGAGCGCGGCTGCGCCCCCGACGAGCGCTGTCCGGCGCTGTGGGACCACCGGACCGGCGAGATGGTCTCCCCGCTGTGAGTTCGCCCGCCGTCCGCGTCGCCAACCGCGCCCTCGCGCCGGAGACGGTCGTGCTCACCACGCTGGCGATCGCCCATCCGGACGTCGCCGACCCGATCCGCGTCGTCGCGGACGGCGCCGACCACGTGGTGGACGGCCAGACCTACCGCGCCCTCCCGTTCCGCGCGCGGCTCGTCGACGACCCCGAGCGCGGCGCCCCGTGCGCCGAGATCGCGCTGGACAACGTCGGCGGGCCGGTAACCCAGTGGGTCGAGCTGTCCCGCGGCGGCGCCGGCGCGACGGCGACGATCGGGCATTTCGCGGACGGGGAGGCCGCCCACTCGGACACCGTGACGCTCGAGGTGGCGTCGATGCGCGTGACCGCCGACGAGGTGGTGGCCGAGATCGGCTACGAGCCGCTGCTCGGCCGGGCGGCGGTGCGCCTCCGCTACGACGCCCAGACGGCGCCGGGGCTGTTTTGACCGCCCACTGGACCGAGCGCTGGATCGGCGTCCGCGCGCCCGACTGCGCGGCGTACGCCGAGCGGGTGCTGCGCGAGGAGTTCGGCGCGCGCGTCTCCCTCCCGTCGCGCGCCGACTCCCAGCGCGGCAGGGACGCGCAGATCGCGGCCGCGGCGTCGATGTTCCGCCGCGCGGCCGTCCCCCGCGACGGCGACGTGGCGCTGCTCGGCCGCGTCGGACGCCGCCGCGGCGTCGGCGCCCACGTCGGCGTCTGCGCCGTCGTGGACGGCGAGCCGCGCGTCCTCCACCTGCGCGCGGGCGGGGCGGGCGAACTGCACGACGCCGCGGCGCTGCGGCGGTGCGGCCTCGCCGTCGAGGAGTGGTGGCGCGTCGCGTGACGGACTTGGGCCGGCGATACGCCGCGGCCTACGCCGCGCCCGATCCGGATCTGGACTGCTGGACGCCGGACGACCGCTCGCCGTCCGATCTGACGGACGGAGAGCTGCTCGCCGCCAACGCGGCCGCGTGGGAGCGCTGGCTGGCGCTCCACCGCGAGGAGTGGCGGCGGCGCAACGCCGACCCGGGCGGCGCCTGGCGCCTGCCGAGCGAGCGCGGGGCGTGACGATCACCGTCGTGCGCCTGCCGCACCCGGTGACCACCGAGGGCGCGGCGGTGGCCGAGGCGCCGGCGGGATCGACGCCGGCCGAACTCGGCGCCGCCGACGACGACGAGGTGCTGGTCAACGGCGTCCGCGCCGCCCTCGACGCCCCCGCGCCGTCCGGCGCCGTGGTCTCGATCCGCCCCGCGCTCGCCGGCGGCGACGACTCGGACCCGCTGCGCACGGTGCTGCAGGTGGCCCTGCTGTTGGCGACGATCGGCCTCGCCGTCAGCACCGGCGGCTGGTTCGCCGGCCTCGCCGGCTGGGCCAAGGCCGCCACGCTGGCGGCGATCCAAATCGGCGGCAACCTCGTGATCAACGCGATCGCCCCCCCCCCCCCCCCCCCCGTCCTCCCCCGCCTCGACGCCGCCGCCGACCAGCCGGAGCCGGTGTACTCGCTGACGGGCGGGGCCAACCGCGCCCGCCCGTGGCAGCCGCTGCCGCTGGTGCTCGGCACCCACAGACTGTTCCCCGATTTGGCGGCGGCCGAATACACCACCTATTCCGCCGCGCCCCGCGCCGCCGAGCTCTCGGCGGTCGCCACGCGCGCGGCCGGCGACCGGCCGGCGGGCCTGACCAAGCGCGCGTGGGAGGCGCTGCAGGATCTGCCGGAGTGGCGGGCGGCCCCGCGCCGGCAGAGTCCGGGGGGGAGCAACGACCAGTACCTCTGGCAGATTTTCCACTGGGGACTGGGGGATCTGTCGATCACGGATCTGCGCGTCGGCGACACCCCACTCTCGGACCTCGACGACGTGACCACCGACCCCCCCGTCGCGGCCAACGCCGTCTCGCTGCCCGCCGCGGCCGCGCAGACGCTCGTGGCCGGCGACGTGTCCACCGTCGGCGGCGCGGCGCTGCCCGACGCCGCCAACGCCTGGGTCTCGCGCACCACCCAGACCGGCGTAACGCGGATCGAGATCGACCTGGTGGGCCGGATTTTCAAGATCGCGAACAACGCCCTGGCCCGGCACTCCGTGGACGTCCTCGTCGAGCTGTGGCCCGCCGGCGCGGACGGCGACGGCAACGACTACTCCGCGCGCAAGCGCGCCCACACGCTCACGCTCGCGCACTCGGACCAGACCCCCTACCGCGCCACCGTCTCCTACGCCGGCCTCGACGCCGCCGCCACCTCCGGAGACGCGGACCACGACGGCGACTGGGTCGTCCGCGTCGCCCGCAGGAAGCGGGCCAGCGCCGACGACGCCGAACACGACGACGTGGCGTTCCAAGCGCTGCGCGGATTCCGCGCCGACACGACGGACTACTCCGGCCATTCGCGCCTCGGCATGCGCGTCCGCGCCTCCGGCCAGCTGTCCGGGCGCATCGACCGCCTCAGCGGCCTCGCCTCCCAGCGCGTGCCCGTCTGGGACGGCGCGGCGTGGACCGTCGGCGCCACGAGCAACCCCGCCTGGATCTACCGCTGGTACGCGCTCGGCGTCCGCGTCGCCGGCAGGCTGGTCGCGGGCGTCGGACTCCCCGCCGCCCGCGTCGACGACGAGCTGATCAAACAGTGGGGCGCGTGGTGCGACGCGGAGGGCCTCGGGTGCAACGCCGTGCTCGACCGCGAGATGAGCCACCAGGACGCGCTCTCCCTGATCGCCCGGACGGGCCGCGCTGCGTGTGACGGGCGTTGGGGAGACGGACAACGCGGCGCATTGGACGATCGAAGTCGATCACGCGCAAAGCCACCAAGGCGAAGTGAGGGATTACGGCGAGTGCCACAGCTACGCCGGCGAGGGGCGCGGCACCCCCACCGACCTGCAGCGCGGCTGGTTCGTGTTGCGCGTCAAGGAGCGCGGCAACACGGCCTACGTCACCCTGCCGGGCCGCAACAGCACCCGCCGCCTGTACCCGTTCGCGGTCGGCGTGAGATTGTGATGCGCTTCGTCGGCCGCAACTGCCACCACCTGGCGCGCATCCACCGCCTCTCGCAGCGCCAGGTGCGCCGCATCGCGGCGCGGGGCGGAACGCCGTGATCCCGATGGAGGCGGTGGAGGGGGGCCGCCGATACCGCTATTGGCTGCGCCGCGAGCTCGCCGTCGACGGGGAGGGGGGTCTGGTGTTCGTGCTGCTCAACCCGTCCACCGCGGACGCGACGCGAGACGATCCGACGATTCGGCGTTGCGTGGGCTTCGGCATGCGCTGGGGTTTTCGGGTGCTCACGGTCGTCAATCTGTTCGCCATGCGGGCGACCAGCCCGGCGTTGCTGCGCGGGCACGGCGCGGACGCCATCGGCCGCCACGCCGACGCGGCGCTGCGCTGGGCGGTGGGCGATCCGGGCGCGCGCCTCGTCGTCGCCGGCTGGGGCAATCACGGCATGTGGCTGGAGCGGGACGTGGCGGTCATGGACATCATCCGCCCCGCGGCGGCGTTGCGAACAACCAAGCTCGGCTGCCCGGCGCACCCGCTGTACCTGCCGTCCACCTCCGAACCGCACCCCTACCAGGGGAGGCTTGGAGACCCCAGCCGGCGCGTTCGCTCCCGCGCCTGGCCGCGCTCGGCCACGATGTGCCGCAGGTACTCGCGGCGGATGGCGACGTCGCCCATGCCGTCCGGCGTCGGGACGATCGGCGGCGGGCGTCCGGCGCGGACGCCGAGCGCGGACGCCAGCGCGTCCAGCGCCCGCGCCTCGTCGGGCTGCCGCGGCAACGCGGGCGGGGCGGGCAGGCGCAGGGCGGGCGGCGTGTCGGCGACCGGCGGCAGTCCGTAGTTGCGCCACGTCGCGGCGTCGCCGACCGCCGGGCCGATGGCGGACGGCTCGAGCTCGAACAGCGGCCTGCCCATGCCGGGGTTGTGGTTCCAGCCCGGGTCGGGGGTGAGGGAGACGACGCGCGTTCCGGCCTCGATGGTGAGGCGCTTGGCGGGGCGGCGGATCTCCTCGCCGGTGCGCCGGTCGACGCCGACCACCTGCTCCACGTCGTGCAGCATGCCGGCGCTGTCGGCGACGTGGAGGCCGCGGGCGCGCGTCTGGGCGGGGGTGAGGGCGCGGACGCGGCAGCGGCAGTTCCAGCCGTTGGGCGGGTAGTGGGTGCGCCAGAGCGGGTCGTCGTGGCGGAACACGCGGCCGTCCAGGGCGCGGTGCGAGGGGCGGGTGCGGGCGTCGTCGCGGGTGTCGTACATCCAGAAGGGGCGGCTTTCGGCGTTTGCCGCCTGGGCGCGGTAGCGGGCGGCCGCGCGCGTGGTGCGCAGGTTGGTGTTGTAGATGGTGCGGAGGCGGCGCGGGGTGCCGAGGGTGGCCTCCACCTCGCTCCCGTCCGGGGCGACGACGGAAAAATGATCCTACGCCGGGCGATTTTGCTGCAGCGTTTTTCGCCGAACATTCACCGCCGTTTTTCGCGCGCCGCTACAAAGCGGCGGACGGCCACCTTGAGCGCTTGGGCGAATCCGCCCACCGCGACGGTCGCCTGCGCCGCCGTCCGGAGTTGGCGCTGCATGTCGTCGCCCCAGCGCTGCGTGGTCCGGCGCAGCTTGGCGAGGGCGCGGCTGGCCGGGCCGATACGCCCGACGACGGTGATTGGGATGGTCGGGCCGGTCATCGCTCGAACGCGTCAAGGAGCCGCTTCGCGCGCGCGGCGCGGTCGTCGTTGTGGTCGTGGAACCACAACCGCCACGCCGTCGGGAACAGGTCGCGCATCTGCGGCGGCTGGCGGGGACGGCGCGTCCATGCGGCGCCGATGGCGCGCAGCAGCGTCGTCTCGTGGTGGTGGAAGAGATGGTCGCGCGCGGGGCCGACCAGTCCTTGCTCCAAGAGGATGCCGATGGCGGTCATGTGCGGCGCCGGGATGTCGGCTATCGACTGTGGCGAGAGGCCTTGGAGGAGGAGGTGGACTTCCGCCGCGAAGGTGCGGTCGGCGCCGAGGGCTTTCCCGGCGCCAGCGCCTCCATGACCGCGTCCTGCACCTCGAGGAGCCGGTCCATCCCCATTCCGCGCACGTCCTCGACGGTCTTGACGTTCGAGTATCGCTGGCCGTCGGCGTCGACGACGGCCTCCTCGAACAGGAGCAGGATCAACTCGGCGAGGCGCTCGAACTTGTCGCCGTCGCGCTCGGCCGCCTCGGCGATGCGCCGCCGCCCGTCCAGCGGCACGTCGCGGACGAAAACGTCGGGGAGGGACGTCGGCCGTGCCTCGTTGCTGAGCCGGAAGTCCATTACGCCGCGTGGAAGACTTTGTAGTCGCGGACGCCGATGGAGAGGGTGGCCTTGACCAAATCGGTGTTCGAAAACGCGACTGGGAGCGGGTTCGCGTCGCCTTCGATGACAAAGAAGGTCGCCTCGTCGTTGGCGGCGATGGCGCCCGACGCGGCCTGCTTGGTGACGCCGAGGCCGCACACCAGGCATTTTGTCGAGCGCTCGGCGCCGACGAGCGTTTGCGCCCACGCGGCCTTCATCGAGACGACGTTTTGCAAGGTGAAATCCTGGATCTCCCCGCCGACCGCTTTCTTCTTTCCGCGGGCGCGGCCGTAGGGTCGCCAACTCACCGTCTCCGGCTCGATGCCAAGCGTCGTGTCGCCGATCGCGTCCCGCAGCAAATTGTCGGAGTCGTCGTCGTCGAGGTCATCAATGATTTTGTTGTTGCCCACCAGCGCGGCTATCGAGAGCGGGCTCGGTATCGCGGTGATCGCCAACGACAAATACCATCTGATATCTGGCCCTGCGGCGTAATCCATTGCACTCATTGCGTTTCTCCGTGAACGATGTCGAAGACCACCCGCGCAAAGAGATGCGCGTCCGTGGTGCGGGCCTGGTCCACCGAGCGGAGCTCCCAGCGGATGATCCGCCACGCCACGCCCCCCGACAGCACCTCGCGCGGCCGCCACCCCGCGACGCGTCGGAGGGTCTCGCCGAAGAGCGTCTCCTCGTGCGCCGGACAGACGACGCTTAACTCCGCCCGCGCGCGAGACAGGGAACCCAAACGACCCGCCTCGTCGACGCGCACGCCCAGCGCCACCCGCTCGGACCGATCCAAGCGCGGCGCGACGGCGTGCGCATCCGCCGAGAACGCGGCGGCGGCCGCCGCCACGAGCGCTGTTTGGATTGTTGACATCGCTCTCCGCACTTGCTTTAGTCGCCGCATGGAAGCGATTGCGCTCCTCATAGTCATCTACTGCTTGGTCGTGGGCCTCTGGCCCGGCGGCCGCCGCTAGCCGCCGCGAGCAATCGCTCGCCGCGCTGCTCGGCGTCGCCGCACTCGACGACCACCGCGTCGCGCGCGGGCGCCCGCGTCGCCCCCACGGACGCCAGATCGGCGTCGCTCAGCGCGTTCAGCGCGCCGAGATTGACCGACTCCTTGACCCGCACCAGCAGCGCCTGCTGCTGCGGCAGAGCCGACTTGATCAAATCGATCGTGGTCGCGCCCGGCACCGCGCGCGAAGCCCGGCGGCGGAAGCCGAACCTGACGCCGTGGGCCGTCGCCGTGCGCGGCGACGCGAACGCCGACGGGTGCGCCTCCACGTCGAGCGCCAACTCTTCCCGCGCGGCCTTCGCCGCCTTCAGCCGGCGGCGCAGTTCGTTTGCGCCGGCGCGCAGCGCCTCCGCGCGCTGGGCTTCGATTTCGTCCACCAGCTTGCCGACGGCGGCTTCGGCGGCGGCGCAGCGCGCCGCCAGACGTCGCATCCGTTCCATCGTCATGGCTTTAGGAGCCGCGTTGTCAAGGTCAGCGTGCCGCGGGCGATGTCGGCGCGCCGCCGCACGACGCTCCGCACCTCGAGGAGGGTGCGCGACAACTGGTCGAGAGGGGTGGCCATCCCGCTCGGCGCGTCGCCGAACGCGACCAACCACCCCGTTCTCACGCGGTCCGTCAGAGCGCTGAGGGGCAATTCGGCGTCCAGCAGCTCGACGTCGGCCTCGTAGTCGGCGCGGATCACGTCGCGGTCGTCGGTGACGGCCACGGCCGCGGCCGCGGGCGACCAAGCGACGGGAGCGTAGCCGTCGCCGCTGGGCTCCAACAGGTGCGCCACGAACTGCTGCTGCTGTTTCACACCGGCACCTGCCGCAGCGTGGACAGCAGATCGGCCGCGCGGCCCCCGGCGCTGGCCGGGGTGTACCCGCCCTGCGTCCGCGCCGCGAATTCCTCGCGCATGATCAGCGTGCAGCAGTGCCCGACGAGCGCCGCTGTGTCGCTGGCGCTGGCGCTGGCCAGCGGATCGTAGTGGTAGCTCACCCACACGGGGTTCGCCTCCGTGCCCAGCAGCGGCAACGTGGTGGTGGCCAGCGTCACGGCGGGGGTGCGCGCCGCCGAACAATTGGCCCGCGTCGAAGACCCCGACGGTCAGGAGCCGGCGGTCGACACCGAACGCGTCCGGGAATGATCCGCGCGACCGTGGACACGCGCCGCGCCGGCCGCTGGCTGGCGCGGTTCGCCGACCGCGCCAGCCGCGCCGTCGACGCCGCCGTGTGGCGCGGCGCCAGACCGATCTGCGGGACTGGGCCGGGTTGCACCTCGCCTGGATGGAGTCCGGCGCGGTGGTGCGATCAGGGGACGTGCGGATCCGCGTCGAGGACGTCACCAGCTGGCTGATGTCGATCAAGGGGGGGTTGGCCGCCGTCTGCTTTGACCCGCGCTCCAGCGGTCCGCTGTCCGTGGTGTGGGAGCCGCTCGGCCTGCCGTGCGTGGACGTTTTGGCGACGGCGGCCAACCTCTCGTGGCCAATGCGGTCGTGGCGCGCGGCGGTCGAGGACGGGGCCTTCGAGCACGACGCGAATCCGGCCGTCGAATGGATGACGGCGAGCGTCACGGAAGTCTTGCACCTGAATGGATCCACGAGCACGCCGACCCCGTCGCGTGCCGACGCGCGCATCGATGCCCCGATCGCGCTGCTGCTCGCGGCGGCGGTCGCCCTCGGGTGGCGCGAGCCCGAGACCCCCGGCCGCTTCATTGACCTTGACTTGGAATGACCCTTGATGCGGTGGGTTGGCTAAATGACCATGATGTGGTGGCGAAAACAGCAGCAGGCGGTGCCGGACTGGGGCTCGGGGTACGACAGCTCCATCGTGCCGCTGGAGGCCCGCGCGTCCGCGCTCAAGCACTCGATCGTCTACGCGTGCGTGGGGCTGTTGGCGGGCGCCGTCGGCCAGATGCCGATTCGCGTGAGAAGCGACGCTGGCTCGCCGGACGAGTCGGCCGACCCGCGTCTTGAGCGGCTGCTCAACGTCGAGCCGGACCCCCTCTTCAGCGCCACCTGTTTCTGGTCATGGATCGTCGCCTCGACGCTGCTCAGCAAACAGGGGATGGGCTACGCCCGGATCATCCGCGACGGCCGCGGACGGGTGGTCGGCCTCCGCGCGTGCCGTGCGGACGGCGTGACGCCCCGGCTCGACCCGGCGGGCCGCCTCCGTTTTGACGTGCTCTGGACTGCGCCCGCCGGCCGACAGCGCATCGTCGTCGATCAGGACGACATGCTGGCCGTGCCCGGCGAAGGTTTTAACGGTATTCGCGCTTGTTCCGTCGTCCGCTGGGGCGCGTCCCGGTCCATTGATCTGCAAGCGCAGATGGAGTCTGCCGCCAGCGAGCACTTCGCGCGGGGTGCCTTGCAGCGCCTGGCAATCGTGTTCAAGTCGCGTCGGACCGCCGAGCAGCTAAAAACATATCGCGAGGGGTACCGACAGGTCTACGGCCGCGGGTTCCGCGCCCGCAACGTCCCGCTGATGCTCGACGAGGAGGCGCAGCTGGTGCCGCTGTCTCTGTCCGCCGAAGACACGCAACTGCTCGAAAGCCGGGAATTTGCGATTGACGACATAGCCCGTGCGTTTCGCGTTCCGTCGTTTTTGATCAACCGGGAGCAAAAGACCACCAGTTTTGGATCCGGCATCACGGAGATCGCGCACTCCTTCCTGCGTTTCACCGTGGCGCCCATCCTCGCGCGCATCAGCGCCGAGGTGACGCGCAAGCTGCTGCCCAAAGACGGTTCGCTCCGCTGCTTCCACGACACCGGCGCGCTCACGCGCGCGGTTGAAAGCGAACGCTTCCGCGCCTTGCGGTGGGCGGCCGGCGGAGCGTGGATGACCGTGAACGAGGCGCGGAAGCGCGAGGGGTTGCCGCCGGAGCCCGACGGCAAAACCGTGCGCGTTTCGGAGAAAACATGAAGCACAACAATCTCACCGCCGCCTTGCGCGCGGCGCTCGGCACCGAACAGGCGCGCCGCGCCGTGGACGATTGGGCGGACCGGCGCCCGGTCGCGGAGGACGGCTCGCCGCTCGCGCCCGAAATCCGCGACGGCCGACTCCGGCTGCATCTCCACTGCCCGATCGGTCCGTTCTACGGGTGCGCCGACGGCTCGGATTTCGCCGCGGCGTGGCGCGACCGGCACGACATGCCCACGGACATTTTCGTCGACAGCCCGGCGGCGATGTGCTGACCACGCGCGGGATCAACCGCCAAATCAGGGAACGCGACGCCGAGACCGTGTTCCACGTCGACGGCCTGGCTGCCAGCGCCGCGACGGTGCTCGCCTGCGCATGCGATCGGCGGGTCGCCGCCCGAGGCAGCCGCATTCTCATCCACGAGGCCTGGGTTTTCGCGATCGGCAACAAACGGCGGCTGCGCACCGAAGCGGACGATTTGGAGAAGACAGACCAGGAGATCGCAGAGGATTACGCGGCCATCGGCAACTTGACCGCCGCCGAGTTCGCCGCGCTGATGGAGGAGGAGCAGTTGTTGACGCCGAAAGAAGCGCTGGCGCACGGGTTGATCGACGCAATATCCGCCGGTGCTAAACAAAACAAGAACGCGTTCGCTATCCGGCGGGCGTTCACAGACCACGCGACGCACGTTTCAAGAGGAAACTAATGTCATTGCAGAAATGGCGCGAGAAGCGCGCCGCGGCAGCGAAGAAAATGGAGGCGCTTTTCCCCCGCGACGAGGACGGCAACGTCTCTTACGAGGGTGAATGGACCGACGAACACAGCGCCAAGTACGACGCCGCCAAGCGCGAGTGGGACGCGGCCAACAGCGCCATTGCGGCGCTGGAGGACGTGGCCGAGCGGTACCGCACGATGGACGCAATGGACGCGGCGGCGGCCCGCTTGAGCGAAGGGACGGGTGTGACGGCGGACGAGGCGGCGAACAGCGTCACCGAGCACATGGGGGCGTTCCGCGATTTCGCGCGCCACGGACTCGCGGGGCTGTCGGACGATCAGCGCGCGCTTTTCACGGCCGATCCGGGACGCCCGCAAGCGGATGTGAACGTCGGCACCGGCGCGGACGGCGGATACGCCGTGCCGACGCTCGTGGCGGAGGTTCTGACCGCCAAGATCCACGAGCATTCGGGGCTGCTCGAAGTGGCCGACGTCCAAGCCAGCGAGACCGGCCGCCAGGTCAACCACACCGTCATCGACTGGACCGACGCCAAATGGCGCGCGGCCATCGTCGCCGAAGGCGTGGCGCCGCCGAAGGAAACGCCGGCTTTCTCCCAAGTCCCGCTCGCGTTCGACATGTTCAAAACGCCGCTCGTCGCGATCTCCGAGGAGTTCCTCATGGACTCCGCGGTGGAGGACATCGTGGCTGAGTTCGACGACAAGCTGCTCTACAGCATTGGCTGGGGCGTCAATTTCACGCTCACGCGCGCGGAGGCCGCCGACGCTGGCAACGCCATCGGCTTCCTGTCCGATGCCACTGCGTCCGGATTGACGGCGACCGCCGGCAGCGTGAAAGCGCTGGATCTGGCGAAACTGCGGCACAAGGTGAACAGGCGCTACCGCCGAAATGGCCGCGGCGCCTGGATGTTCAACGACGACACGATGCTGGATCTCATCACGCAAGAGGACAGCGAGGGCCGGCCGCTCTGGCTGCCGTCGACCAGGGAGAGCACGCCCGACCGGATCTACGGCCACCCGTTCGTCATCAACGACGACATGGATGACAACCTCGACAACAAAAAGCCGGTGGCCTTCGGCGATTTCTCGAACATGAAGGTCCGCCACGCCACGGGGTCCTTCGGCCCGATGCTCCGGAGGTTCCACGGCGACGTGTACGGCCCGCAAAATCAAATCGCCTTCAACATGTCCGCCCGCTACGCCGGCCGACTCGTCAACGCGGACGCCATCAAGACGCTGGCCGGCGACACCGCGTGAAAATGACCGTGCGGCCCGCCGTCACGACGCGGGCGCCAGTCTCCGGCGCGCTCATCTCCACCGCCGAGACGCAGCGGGCGCTCGCCTCGTGGAAGGCGACGGGCCTCACCGACGAGGACACGGCCGACATCGCGCGCATGGCGACGGCGCGCGTGGCGCAGCTGCTCGACATGCCGGTGACGCCGCACGCGGCGATCGACCGGTACCCGTTCTGGGGCGACCGGCTCGCCCTGTCCGCGCGCCGCGTCGAGGGCGACGCGTTCAGCGCCGCCACGTTAACGAACCTGCGCGTGGGGTGGACGACCAACGGGGACGACCACGAGCTCGACGAGCTGCTGTGGCGGCCGGACTTCACCGGCGACGGGCCGGCCGTGACGCTTTCCAGCACCACGTTGCCGTTGTCCGGCCGCGAGCTGAACCCGGTCTGGGTGAGCTACCACTACGACCCGCTCGCCAGCGCCAGCGCGAGCGACACGGCGGCCCTGATCGGGCACTGCGCGACGCTGATCATGCGCGAGGAGTTCGCGGCGCGGACGCAGGGCGGCTTCACGCCGAGCGTCGGGAGCGGCCGCGCGGCCGATCTGCTGTCCACGCTGCGGCAGGTGCCGGTGTGAAGCAGCAATTCGTGGCGCGGGTGCTGGAGCCGAGCGGCGACGGCTACGTCGAGGTCGCCTGGTCGCCGGTCGCGGCGACGGTCGAGGACGTGGACATGCGGGACACCATCCGCGCCGACTACGAGGCGGACGTCGATCTGCTTGACGTCGAAATCCCGCTCACGCCCGTCACCGACGCGGCGCGGGTGGGCTGGCTGGTGGTCTTCGGCGACGTGCCCGCCGGGCCGTCGACGCTCGACGATTTGGCGGCGAGCGAGGTCCGCATCGTGGTGCGCCGCCGCGCCGACGTGGCCAGATGCGCCATGCTGCTGACGGCGCGGCGCGTCCGCTGATGGAAGAGGCGGCAAAATGCGCGAGAAGCTACGGCAAGGCGGTGGCGGCCGTGGCGGCGATCGTGGACGCGATCGAAGCGGAGCAGGCGGCGGCGCTGCAAGCGCGCCGCGACGAACTGAGGCGCCGCGTCAGGGCGGCCGCGGCGGCGCGGGAGCGGCTCGTCGACATGGTGCGGGCGAACCCGGCCGACTTCCAGAAGCCGCGGACGCGCACCGTTGGCGGCATTCGATTCGGGTTCCGGCGCCGCGCGGCGAAGACCACGCCGAGCGACAGGACGATCGCGTTGATCAAGGCGCGGCTGGCGCCAAAGGCGTCGGTGCTGATCCGCGTCAAGGAGACCGTCATCCAAGCGGCGCTCAACGCGCTCGGCGACGACGAGTTGCTCGAGGTGGAGGCGACGCGCTGCCCCGCGCACGACGTGCTGGTGGCGCAACCGGAGGCGGGCGACGTCGAGACGCGCGCCGCCATTTTGCTTTCTACCGACCCAGGGCCAAGCCCAGGAGGCCCGCCACCACGATGAGAAAGATGATCTCCATGCGGCGTTTTATAACATGGAAACGGCGCTGATCAACAACCTGCGCGCGCAGCCGGCGTTCAGCGGATTCGCCGTGGCGCCCGTGGCGCCCCGGCTCGCCGACGGGGGCCGGGCGGTGGGCGTGCGCCTCGACCCGACGCCTCCGCTCGGGTCGCTGTCCCGAGGCCGCGTGACCGTGACCATCGTGTGCCCGCGGGACGACGACGACCAATGCCGAGCGCTCGTCGATGCCGTGTTGGCGTGGCGCACGACGCGCGCGTTCGGCGGGTGGCGCGTGGTCCGCATGGCGCTCGTCGACGCCGGGCGGGCGCAGACCAGGGACGGCTACAACGTCGCGACCATCCGATTCGACGCAACCTACAAGGAGCAGCAATGAGCGCAATGGATTACAGCGCCGGACCCGACATCCGGTGGTACCTGTCGCTCGCCATCACCGCCATTCCCTCGCCGCTGAGCATTGCGGCGCTAGTGGGCAACGGCAAGATCGTGGACGATCTGGATGACGACGACTCGGCCGTCGCCGGTGAAGTCCAGCGACCACAGCATCTCGTCGAGCTCGCGGTCGTCCCCGTTGGCCGTCCACCCCACTCGCGCGTTGGTGAGCGTGGCGCCGCTGAAGGCGTCGCCCTCGACGCGGCGCGCGGACAAGGCCAAGCGGTCGCCCCAGAAGGGGAAACGGTCGGTCGCCGCGTGCGGCGTCACCGGCATGTCGAGCAGCTGCGCCACGCGCGCCGTCGCCATGCGCGCGATGTCGGCGAGATCCCCGTCGGTGAGGCCGGTCGCCTTCCACGAGGCGAGCGCCCGCTGCGTCTCGGCGGTGGAGATCAGCGCGCCGGACACGGGCGCCCGCGTCGTGACGGCGGGCCTCACCGTCATCTTCACGCGGTGTCGCCCGCCATCGACTTGACCGCGTCGCTGTTGACCAGTCGGCCGGCGTACCGGGCCGCAACGTTAAAGGCGACCTGGTTCTTCGGCCCGTAGACGTCGCCGGAGAAGCGCCGCAGCCGGGGGCCGAAGGACTGGCCGGCGACTCGCACCTTGAACTGGGAGAAATCGCCGAATACCACCGGCTTCTTGTCGTCCACGTTGTCGTCCATGTCGTCGTTGACGATGAACGGGTGGCCGTAGATCCGGTCCGGGGCGCCCTCTCGCGTAGACGGCAGCCAAAGCGGCCGGCCCTCGCCGTCCTCCTGCGAGATCAAATCCAGCATCACGTCGTCGTTGAACATCCAGACGCCGCGCCCGTTCCGGCGGTAGCGGCGGTTCACCTTGTGGCGCAGTTTGGCGAGGTCCAGCGCCTTCACCTGGCCGGCGCTCGCGGTGAGGCCGGACACGCCGGCGTCGGCCAGGAAGCCGATGGCGTTGCCCTCGTCGGCGGCGACCGCTTGGGTAAACGCGTAGTTGACGCCCCAACCGACGCTGTAGAGCAGCTTGTCGTCCAACTCCTCGATGATGCCCTCGACAGCCGTGTCCATCAGAAACTCGTCGCTGATGGCGACCAAGGGCGATTTGAAGACATCGAATTTCAGCGCCACCTGGCCGAACGCGGGCGTCTGGCCGTCCGGCGCCGCCCCCTCCGCGACGATCTTCGCGCGCCACTTGGCGTCGGTCCAATCGATGGTGGTGTGGTTGACCTGGCGGCCGGTGTCGGACATCCGCACGTCCGCCGCCTCCAGCACCCCGCTGTGCTCGTTGATTTTCGACACGAGCATGTCGGCCACCAACGTGGGGACTGCGAACCCGCCATCGGCGTCCGTGCCGACGTTGATGTCGGCGCGGGGGCGTCCGTTGGCGTCGGCGTTGAACAAAGCCCGCTCCCCGTCGGTGAGGCCGCCGGGGCCGCGCCGGCAGAACGAGGCGAAGGCGCCTAGCTGGGTGTGGAGCGCCGTCTGGGCCTCGTCGAGCGACACGCCGCTCCCCTCCGCTTCCCGGCGGGCCGCCGCGTCGGCGGCGTCCAGCGTCCGGTAGCGCTCGGCCACGTCGTCGAGCGCCGCGATGGCGCCGTCGGCCGCGTCCCACTCCGCTTTGGCGGCGGCGTACTGCGTCTGATGCTCGTCGGTCCACTCGCCGTCGTAGGACACTTCGCCCGCCTCGTCGCGGGGGAACAGCGCCTCCATTTTGGCGGCGGCGGCGGCGCGCTTCTCGCGCCATTCTTGGAGATTCATGCTTGTTTTCCCATGTTGACCAGGTGTTGCACGTAGACGGGCAGGAGCGCGTTCACGTTCTTGGTTCCGGCGTCCTCGCCGGTCACGGCGTCGATGAGCCCGCGCTCCAGCGCCTCGGCGGGGGTGAGCAGCCGCTCCTCCTCCATGAGCGCCGCGAACGCGGCGGCGTCGAGCTTGCCGATGCGGGCGTAGTCCTCGGCGATTTCTAAATCGAATGCCTCGAGGTCGTCCGCTTCCCGGCGCAGTTCCCTCTTGTTGCCGATCGCCAGCGTCCAAGCCTCGTGCACGAGCACGCGGGATCCGCGGGTCGCCACGCGCCGGTCGCAGGCGCACGCCAAGAGGGTCGCGGCGGACGCCGCCAAGCCGTCGACGTGGAACACCGTCTCGGCGCTGCGTTCGGCGATGAGCCGGTTGATCCCGCGGCAGGTCAGGAGGTCGCCGCCCGGGCTGTCGCAGAAGATGTCCGTGGGCAGCTGCTCGCGGCCGCGCCACGCCGCGGCGAAGTCCGTGACGCTGGCGCACCACTGATACGGCCCGATCGGGCAGTGGAGCAGGAGGCGCAGCCGCCCGTCCACCACCTCGGGCGCCAGCCGCGCCTTGCCGTCGTCTTCGGCGATGGGGCGCCGCTCGGCCCACTGGTCCACGGCGGCGCGCCCGCCGTCGGTGTGGAAGTTGGCGCGCAGAGCCGCGAGCAGGTCGGCGGGCTTCACGCCGTGTTCCTCACGTCGTTGCCACTCGCCACCGGGGCCAGCCCCTCCCGCGCACGAGCTTCGTTGATCGTCATCCACGGACCTCCTACGGCCGTTTTAGCAGCTTTGTAGCGCTCCGTCTCGACGGAGCGGGTCAGCGCGGAGGTGTCGTGCTCCACCGTCCACGATTCGTGCCGCGGGACCAATTTGCGGCGTATTTCGCCTGCGATGCGCCCGAGAATGGGCGCGATCGTGAACCGCAGGAAGCTGTGGGCAATCTCCGTGATGCCGCTGCCAAATGAAGTCGTCTTCTGTTCGCGGTTTATCAGAAAACTCGGAACACGGAACGCCCTCGCGATGTCGTCGACGGAAAACTCTCGGCTCTCAAGCAGTTGGGTGTCCTCCGCGGAGAGGGACAGCGGCACCACGCTCGCGTCCTCATCGAGCATCAGCGGCGTGTGGCGCGACGCGGTCCCGCGGCCGTAGACCTCGGCGTAGTTGCGGCGGTACGCGGTGAGTTGCTCGGCGGACCGCCGCGATCGGAACACCACCGCCAGGCGCTGCAGAGCGCCGCGCGAGAAATGGTCTCCAGCGGCGGAGTCCATCTGCGATTGGAGTCCGATGGCGCGCGCCGCGCCCCACCGCACGACCGAGCACGCGTCGATCCCATTGAAGCCCTCGCCGGGCACGGCGAGCATGTCGTCTTGGTCCAGATCCCGAATGTCGGTTTTGTCCGGCAAGTACCATCTGACGCGGTAGCGCAGACGCCCGGCGACCATGCGCGGCTCGACTTCGTCCGCCGCGCACGGGCGGAGCATCATCGGGACGCCCCGGCCGGTGCGCACGATGCGGGCGTACCCCATCCCGCTGCGGCTGAGCAGCGTCGAGGCGACGAGATGGGCCCAGAAGCAGTGCGCGGAGAACAGGGGGTCCGGCTCCGTGTTGAGCAGCCGCTCGAGCGATTCCACCGCTTCGCCTGCCGGCGTCCGAACGCGAATCGGCATCTGCGCCACCGCGCCGCAGAGGAGCCCGACGCAGGCATAGACCACCGAGTGTTTCATCGACGCTTCGGCGCTGACCGTTGGGATCGATTCGCGCGCCGGTTCGATGTCAAGCCAAGTGCGCTGCCGCCAATTCCACCACATGCTCAGTCGTTTAGCGCAAGGTCGATGAACCGGCCCGGCTCGGGCTCGGGCTCGGGCTCGCGCCACCCGATTGCCACGGCGGCGCACAGGAGCTGCGCGATCACCGCATCGATGCGCGCGTGGCGAGCGGCGCGGCCGGGGAAGCTGCTCACCCCGTCGCCGCGGACGACCTCGACCGTGTCCCGAAGCATTCGGTCGACGATGGCCAAGCCGTTGTGCTGGTAGCCGCCGGCGGCGACCAATGCCTGCCACCGCCGCATCGGAAAGGAGACGTTGGCGGGACTGAACGCGACGTTCACGCACGACAACCCGCGCGGCTCCCACACCGTGGCGAGCGGCCCGGAGGCGCGGGGATCGATGCAGACCGCCCGCACGGCATCCCCCCACGACAGCAGCCAGTCGGTGATGTCGTCCAATCGGATCCGGTGCTCGCCGCTGCAATCCATCTCCTCCTCGTAGCGGCCCGCCGCGGCGGCCGGGACCCACACTTGGAAAACCGCACGCCAGTCGTCGCCGTCGAACCACATCGCGCAACCGGCGCTGGGCTCGGCACCGGCAGACACATGCACGCCGATCCAGATCGGCGCGCCGGGCGGCGGCGAGAGGTCCGTGCGCGCCGCAAGCCGCCATGCGCTCATGTCCATCCACTCGCGGTGCGAGGACGCCCACTGGTTGAGCCGTTTCACGCGAAACACGTGCTCGTCGTTCGAGCTCTGCTGCTCCAAGGAGCGGATGGTGACGCTGATGACGCCCAAGTTCGGATTGGCCCTGCGCCAGGTGCTCTGCGCGCGCCAGTCGTCCGATTCATCCGCCTCCCAAACGCATCCGAACAGCCCGTCGTTGACATCGCGCCCGCGCAGCACGTCCACCAGCGCGTCGTAGCGTTTTTTCCCGATGCCCTCCAAATCGAACCCGGCGGTCGAGGTGATCACTGTCAGCGGCTGCGCGCGACTCGCCGTGCCCTGCGCCAGGATCTGGTACATGTCCGGAGTGCGGTGCGCGTGGATCTCGTCGACGATCGCCGCGTGCACGTCCAGGCCGTCCTGCGAACCGGCTTGGTCGCGGGCCAGTGGGCGCAGAACGCCGTCGTTGAGTCCGCAGCGCAGGTGCGGCGGGCGCGCGCTGCTGCCGCCGGTGAGCGTCAGCGCGAACGCGCTGCGCAGCCCGGGGGAGCGCCGCGCCATCGCGTGGGCGATGTCAGCCACGATGCGTGCCTGTTCCATTTTCGCCGCCGCGACGTAGATTTCCGGGGTGCCCTCGGTATCGGCGCAAAGGCAGTAGAGTGCGACGGCCGCGGCCAGCGTGCTCTTGCCATTTTTTTTGGGCACCCACAGATGGGCCTCTTGGAAGCGCCGGAGGCCGGCGGCATCCACCCAGCCAAAGAGCGTCGAGAGCCACCAGCACTGCCACCCCTCCAACACCAGTTTTTCCGCCTGTTGGCGTCCTTGTAAGGAGAAGGTCCGGGGTTCGACCCCTCGTGGTGGCACCATACGCGCACCGGCGCGCGTCCATTTGCCGGTCGAGGCGGCGTCCAACTGCCGGTTGGGTGTGCGACAAATCTTTGGTAATTGGCCACCAGCGCCTCACGCCGCCTTCCGGAGGCGGTGCTCCCAGTAGTCGTCTAACCAGCCGCTCAGGCGGGCGCAGCGCACCCAGAGCACGGGGTTGGCGCCGGCCACCGTCCAGCGCATGCCGGTGCATTTCATGCGCCGCCCCACCACCGTCTTGCAGGCCGCCTCGACGCGCCCCGAACCGATCGGCAGGCCGAGCGAGCGGTACTCGTCGTAGCGCATCTGGCCCCGCCGCTCGGACAAGTAGCGGATCGCCTTGGCGCGTTCCTCGGCGCCCGCGCCGGGCCTGCGCAGCGCCGCCAGCACGTCGTCCATCCGCCCCGCCTCGAGCCGCCGGCACTGCTTCTCCGCCCACCGCTTCGCGGCCTTCGGATCGTTCCGGTGGCGGCCCTGCGCCGCCGCCCACAGGTACTCCGCGGCGTGGAAGAAGTCCACGATCCGGACCGCGTTCGGGAACCACTCCTCGTACAGCCGCCGCAGCCAGTCGGCGCCGTCGCCCAGCGCCACGCCGACGTCCTCCGGCGCGAATCCCAGCGCCGCCAGTTCGCGCAGCAGCCGCCGCGCCACCGGCGAGTCGCCCCGCGCGTCGTCCGCCGCGCTCTCGATCGCCGCGAAAAACCACGCCGAGTCCTCCGCCAGCCGCGTCCCGCCTTCGCCGTCCGGCTCGACCACCCAGATGGCGCCCACCTTCGCTTCCCTCGTCGTCGCCCGACCGCCGTCCTTCCCCTTCCGCCCCGCCGTCTCCGACGGCAGCGCCGGAACCCCCGTGCCGTCCAGTCCCACGCACAGAATCCGTCCTTCCTTCAACGGCTTGCGAACCGGCGCCCCGTCGAACGACGCATCGTTCGACGCCGCCCCGCCGCCGCCGACCACCGTGATCGAACCCGACAGCCACTCCGTCCGCCACGCCTCCAAGTCGTCGCCCACCAGCCGCGTCGTCCGCTCCACCCGCTTCGCCCCGAAGTTCACCCCGCCCACCACGTTCAGCAGCCGGTCCGCCTCCGCGTGGCAGCACACCGAGCCCAGCTCGCTCGCCATCCGGCGCGCCAGCGGCGTCATCGACGCCTCGATGTCCATACGCGCCGCCCGCGGACGCGCGCTCGCCCCGCAGGCCACGCACCCGTAGCGCCCCAGCGCCAGCCGAACCCCGCCCAGCGCCGTCTCCGTCGGCGACCGCTCGCGGCCCAGGTAGCGCATCCCGCCGCCGCAGTGTTCGCACCGCGGCGCGTTCGCCGCCCCGCAGTCCGAACGGTTCTTCTCCGCCCACCGCTCCAGCCCCAGCCGGCCCGCCTCCAGCGCCGCCTCCCGAAGCACGCCGTCCAGACGCGCCGCCAACGCCCCCGACGACTCCATCAGCGCCGTCGCCAGCTCCTCCGCTTGCACCGACATCAACTCCACCAGCGCCGCCCGCTGTTCCAACGCCGCCGCTTCCGTCTCCCTCTTGCCTTCCTCGTCTCGATCACCGACAGTCCTCGTCGCCATCGCGGGCCTCCTCCTTGGCCTTTGGAAAAACCAAGGATACGGGAGACCCGCGGTGGCACTCCAACTCCATGCCACCCCGAAGTGGTCACTTACCAAAGATCTGTCGCACACCCCTGCCGGTTGGCGCATTTGCGCCCGCCGCTTCTCTGCGCTTATCCTATGCCGGTCGCGCTTGCACGATTCCCTAGGTTTGCTGGGGATGACCCGGCTGTAGCCATCGGCAGTAGCTCAAGCTGCGGCAACCGTTCCCCGCCTCGGCGGGGATTTGTCGCCCTTTCGGGGCGCGGATTGAAACGGCAACCCCATTGCCCACGGGCATGGGCCGAAGCAAAAAGTTGCAACCCCGCTCCGGCGGGGGTTGTCTTATCGGTACGGCGCAAACGTTTGCGCCGTCAGGATCATCGCGCGGATCGTCTGGTCGCGGCGCCAGTCGCCGACCGCGCCGCGGTGCGGCGCGAGCTGGTCGTCCTCCTCGGCCACCTCCGCGCTGCCGCTCACGCCCGTTCCTCCAGCCAGCAATCCAACTCCGGGTCGGGCTCCGCATAGGCCGCGCGGTACCGTCGCGCCAACTCGTCGTCGATGGCGGGCGCCCGGCAGCGGTCGCAGTAGATCCTGTCGAACGGCGCCGGGCAGCCGCAGCGCTCGCACCGCGGCCGGAAATCCGACGGTTGGGGGCGGCGTCTCGGCAGCCGGCCCACGCAGCAGACCAGCAGCGCTTTCACGAACCACAGCAGCACGGTCACTTTTTCCAAAGCGGCGTCAGGCCGCCTGTGAGCGCCCCCGCGGGGCGTTTCGGCCGGCCATGCCTCGGCATTGCCGGCCGGCGCTTTCGCGGCCTTCCGGGGGGGATGGCGGCGCGGGGGCCGCCCGGCGGCCGGGGGGTCGTCTCCCCTTCGCGTCCGGGGTGTCGGGCAGGAGCTTCACCGTCGGCCGCGCCATCGCGCTGTTCGAGGTTCCGGCGGCGGTCGGGGGCGAGGGGACGGTGCGCTACTCCGCGCGCGGCCTGCCGCCGGGGCTGTGGTTCGACGCGGACGGGCGGGGACAGTGCGGGCTGCCGCGCTCGGTGTGCGGGACGCCGTCGGAGGCGGGGTCCTGGACGGCGACGGTGACGGCGCGGGACGGCGCCGGGGCGACCGCCGCGCTGACGTTCCAAGTGGAGGTGGTCGCGGAAGGGGACGCGGACGCGGGGCCGCCGGCGGTGGTTCCGGACGCGGCGCTGCGGGAAGCTGTGGCGCGGGCGCTGGGCGTGGAGGCGTCGTCGTTGACGGAGGGGCGCCTGCTGGCGCTTTCGAGCCTGAGCGCGCCGTGGTCCGGGGTGTCGAGTCTTGCGGGGCTGTCGGCGGCGTCGAACCTGCGGCGGCTGGAGCTGGGCGGCAACGCGGTTTCGGACCTCTCGGAGTTGTCGGGGCTGCGTCTGCTGGAACACTTGGACCTGTCGGACAACGCGTTGACGGACCTGTCGGAGTTGTCCGGTCTGGCGCGCTTGGAGACGCTGCTGTTGTCGGGGAACCGGGTGTCGGACCTGTGGCCGCTGCGGGGGATGGTTGGGTTGCGGTCGCTGTTTCTGGACGGCAACGCGGTCTCGGACCTGGCGCCGGTGGTGTTTCTGGAGTCGCTGGAGGAGTTGTCGCTGAGCGGCAATCCGCTGGTCGGGCTGTCGCCGCTGTGCGCGCTGCGGGAGTTGAAGCGGCTGTGGCTCGCGGCTTCGGGGCTTTCGGACCTCTCGGAACTGTCGTGTCTGACCGGTCTGGAGCGTCTGTGGCTTGCGGACAACGCGGTGGTGGACGCGGGGCCGCTGCGCGGGATGCGGGCGCTGGAGTGGCTGGACTTGGAGCGCAACGCGGTGGCGGGCGTGGGGCCGCTGCGGCGGTTGCGGGCGCTGGAGCGTCTGCGGCTGGGCTCGAACCGGGTGTCGGACGCGGGTCCGCTGGCGGCGAACGACGGTCTGGCGGCCGGCGACGTGTTGGGGCTGCGCGGCAACCCGCTGTCGGAGGCGTCGATCCTTCAGCACGTTCCGGCGCTGCGGGAGCGGGGCGTGGCGGTGCTGGCGGGTCTGCCGTCGCCGTGGTTCGCGGCGTCCGCGGACGCCGCCGGCCGGCGCTCGTTCATGCGTCTGATCAACCGCTCGGAGGTTGCCGGGGAGGCGCTGGTGTGGGGCGTGGACGACGCCGGGGAGCGGTTCGGCCCGGCGCGTCTGTCCATCGGCGCGGGGCGGACGGCGCACTTCAACTCGGAGGATCTGGAGTTCGGCAACGCGGCGAAGGGGCTTGCGGACGGCCTGGGGGCGCCGACGGCCGGGGGCTGGCGCCTGGAGGTCCTGTCGACGCTGGACTTGGAGGCGCAGACGTTCCTGCGGGCGTCCGGCGGCCCGCCGTCGGCGCTGCACGACGGTCTGCCGCGGGTTGGCGGCGCGCTGCGGGCGGCGTTCCTGCCGGCGGGCCGGGAGCGCTCGCCGGCCGGGGCGCTGCGGGTGTCGAACCCGACCGGGTCCGACGCGACGGCGTACGCGTGGGGCGTGGACGAGGCCGGGGTCGGGCGCTTGGCGACCGGGCTGGTCGCGCCGGCGGGGCGGGCGGTGACGGTGACGGCCTCGGAGCTGGAGCGCTGGCGCATGGGTTCGGGGCGCGGTCTCGGCCGCGGCGCGGGGAACTGGCGCTTGGAGCTGACCGCGCCGTGGCCGCTTGCGGCGCAGGCGCTGGCGGTTGGCGACGGCGGCCGGACGGGGAACCTGTCCGGGCCGGCGGTCGCGCTGGGGCCGGGCGTTGTGGCGCGGGTGCCGCTGTTTCCGCCGGCGTCGGCGGCCGGGCGGGTCGGCGTGGCGCGGGTGTGGAACCTGGGCGCGGCGGCGGGCGAGGTGCTGGTGACGGCGGTGGACGACGCCGGGGTTTCCGCCGGGCCGGTTTCGCTGGCGCTGGCGGCGTTCGCGGCGGCGGAGTTCGACTCGCGGGAGTTGGAGGAGGGCGGGGGGCCGCTGGCGGAGGGCGTGGGAGCGCCAACGCGGGGTTCGTGGCGCCTGGATCTGCGCGCCGGATTCGGAGCGCGGGTCCACGCCCGCGCGGTGGGCGCCGGCGGCTACGCGACCGGGCTCTTGGAGGCGGCGCCGCGTTCGGGCGGCGTCGCGCGGGTGTCGATGTTCAATCCGGGTTCGAACCGGACCCAGCGGAGCCTGTTGCGGCTGGTGAACGACGGCGCGGAGGACGCGATGGCGACCATCGAGGGCGTGGACGACGCCGGACGCGCCGGCGGCACAGTGAGTGTCACCGTTCCCGCCGGCGAGGCGCTGTGGCTGTCGGCGGCGGAACTGGAGTCCGGCGGCGCCGGCTTCGAGGGTTCCCTCGGCGACGGCGCGGGCAAGTGGCGGCTGACGGTGTCCTCGGACGCCCCGCTCGCGGTGATGAGCCTTGTGGAGGACGAAGAGGGCGCCTTGAGCAACCTCTCCACGCCGGGCCGGCGCTGAGGCCCCTCAAGAGGCGGGGCCTCCGCGGCAGCCGGCGGCTACAGCGTCCAGACGGCCACGCCGCGTTCGCGCGCCTCGCCGCGGCGCGGCGCCGCCGGCTCTTCGCGGCGGTCGAACACCACCAGATGCCCCTCCTCGGCCCCGCACTTCTTCATGTAGCCGAGGGTCTGCTCCACGCCGCGCTCGACGGTCGCCTCCAGGCTCCGGCGGTCCGAGTCGCGCAGCACCTTGCACTCGATCACGAAGCGCCGCCACAGGTCGTAGGGCTGCCCCGCCTCGCGCGGCCACAACACTTAGGCGTCTCGCTCCTATAAATGCTACGATAGAGGTCTTCGGCAAGGAGGCTCGATGGTCATGGAAGACGCCGTCACGCAGTCGATACGTGGGAAGTTTCTGGTTCTGGAACGGGTTCTGGACGAGCGGGCGAAGCGGCTGTGGGCGGCGGCGGAGGCGCGGTCGCTGGGCCGGGGCGGCGTCACGGGGGTGGCGGAGGCGACGGGGATGTCGCGGAGCCGGATCCACGCGGGGCTGCGGGAGATCGATTCGGCGGGACCGGGGGGCGTTTCGTCGTCGGGGCGGCAGCGGGCGCCGGGCGCGGGCCGGAAGCGCGTCGAGGAGAAGGACGCGGGGCTGGTGGAGGCGCTGCGGCGGCTGGTCGACCCGGCGACGCGCGGGGATCCGACGGGGCCGCTGCTGTGGACGACGCTGAGCGCGGCGCGGCTGTCGGAGGCGCTGGGGAAGGAGGGCCACCCGGCGAGCGAGCGGACGGTGAACCGCCTGCTGCACGACCTGGGCTACAGCCTGCAGTCGAACCGCAAGACGGTGGAGGGCCGGCAGCACCCGGACCGCGACGCGCAGTTCCGGCACGTCAACCGCAAGGCGAAGACGTTCCAGGGCCGCGGCGAGCCGGTGGTGTCGGTGGACACGAAGAAGAAGGAGCTGGTGGGCAATTTCCGCAACGGCGGCAGGGAATGGCATCCGAAGGGGGAGCCGGAGAAGGTGCTGGTCCACGACTTCAAGGACAAGGAGCTGGGCAAGGCAATTCCGTACGGAGTCTACGACCTGGCGGCGAACAACGGCTGGGTGAGCGTGGGCGTGGACCACGACACGGCGTCCTTCGCGGCGGAGTCGGTGCGGCGCTGGTGGGAGCGGATGGGACGCCACGCGTACCCGGACGCGAAGCGCCTGCTGGTGACGGCGGACGCGGGCGGCTCGAACGGGCCGCGCAACCGGCTGTGGAAGGTGGAGCTGCAGCGCGTCGCAGACGCGACGGGGCTGGAGGTGTCGGTGTGCCACTTCCCGCCGGGCACCAGCAAGTGGAACAAGATCGAGCACCGGATGTTCTGCTGGATCACGGAGAACTGGCGCGGGCGCCCGCTGGTCAGCCGCGAGGCGGTGGTGGAGCTGATCGCCAACACGACGACGCGCGGTGGGCTGTCGATCCGGGCGGAACTGGACGAGAACGAGTACCCGACCGGCGTGAAGGTGAGCGACGAGGAACTGGCCGGCGTGCGCATCAGGCGCTCCGCGTTTCACGGCGATTGGAACTACATGGTTTCGCCAAATAAGAAAACGCTCAATTGAAGTGTTTATTTATGCGAAACACCTAAGAGGTCCGTGCGCCCGCGCCCGAGGCCGTACTCCCGCTCGATGCGCCCGCCGCCGTTCACGATGCGCTGCAGGTAGGCCTGCAGAATCAGCTGCGGCGCCGCCTCGCTGTACTCTTGGAAGCGTCGCAGCCAGTGCTCCGCGTTCTCGCCGTAGAACGTGGCGAACGCCGTCAGCAGCCGGCGCAGGTCCACCACGCCGGCGGCGTCCACGTACCAGGCGTCGTCCACGTCGAGGCTGTCCTGCAGCACGTAGCCGAGTTCGCGCGGCACCACCTCGGCGTAGATGGGGTTCGCCATGCGCGGCGGCGGGTCCGGCGCCAGCAGCCCCAGGTCGCGCGCGTACTCCAAGTCGCGCAGGTCGTGCGCCGCGTCGCCGCCGGCGAGGAGCGGCTCGACCACGCGCCGCACCCGCTCCTCCTCCAGCTTGTGCGCTAGCTGGTCGAGGTGCGTGCGCCGCGACAGGATCAGCTCCTCGCGCGCCGTGTTGACGTCCTCCACGTCGATGGCGCGCGAGCGGTCGCGCCCGGCCTCGTTGTCGAAGCAGGCGCCGGCGCACAGCGCGTTCACCAGCCACGGCTGGCCTTGGGTGTGTTCCCACACCGCCCGGCGGGCCGCCGGCGTGAAGCGCTGCCCGGTTTCCAGGATGTGCTGCAGCATCAGCCGGCGCGTCTCCTTCCGCGTGAAGTCGCCCAGGCGCAGGGACTTCGCCGCCACGTTGAACGGGCTGCCGCCGGCGACTACCTCGCCGGTGCTGGACTTGATGCGGTAGTCCCGGATGTCCCTGACGCCGCAGAGCACGACGCTGTGCGGAAAGCCCTTGGGCCGCTGCTGGTAGCCGGCGCGCAGCTGGCGCAGCACCGAGAGCAGGGTGTCGCCCACCAGCGAGTCGATCTCGTCCACCAGCAGCACCAGCGGCTTCGGGTTCGCTAGGCACCAGCGGGCGAGCGTCCGTCGCAGGGCGTTGTTCGGGCCCGACTTGGCCAGAATGTCGGGCCACACATCCTCCACGTAGCCGTCGCCGAGCAACTCGGCGCTTGTGGCCAAGCTGCTGAGAATGGCGCGCATGCCTTCCTGCACGTCGTCGCGCGCCACTTGGCCGACCTCCACGTTCACGTCCACGCACCGGAAGCCGCCCGACGGAGCACTCGCACCCTCGGGTGCGCCGCCGCTGTTCAAGAGGTCGCGCAAGGCGATCAAGGCGGATGTCTTGCCGGTCTGCCGCGGCGCGTGCAGCACGAAGTAGCGCTTGTCGCGGATCAGTTGCAGGATTTCAGCGACGTTGCCGCGCTTGAGCGGCGGGATGGCGTAGTGGTCCTCGGCGCGAACCGGCCCCTCGGTGTTGAAGAAGCGCATGGGTTGGAATTGTGGCACGTTCTGCGCAGCTCGTCGGAGCGCTCGCTGTCTCGGCGGCTGGCGACCCGGCGCGGCGCTCACAAGTGGTGCTTGGTCAAGCGAGTGGGCCTGCGGCAGCGCTCCTCTCCTCCTCGGTTGTTACTACGGTTTACGGTTAATGTTAATCCCCCAGATCGGTTAAGCTACGCGCATTCACGCCGGAATAGCTCAGTTCGGTAGAGCAACTGATTCGTAATCAGTAGGTCCGCGGTTCGAATCCGCGTTCCGGCACCAACTCCGCGTGGGCAAGTCACTTGGCCAGCGCAAGGCGCATGGAGAGGTCCAGCGGCGCGACGCTCTTGGTGATCTCCCCCACGGACAAATAGCGCACGCCGGTGCCGGCCACGGCGGCGGCCGTCGCCAACGTGACGCCACCGGAAGCCTCCAAGGCCACGCGGCCGGCGGTGCGCTTCACCGCGTCGCGCAGGGCGGGCAGGGAGTGGTTGTCGAGCAACACGCGCTGGGCGCCGGCGACGATGGCTTCTTCCAACTGGGCGTTGGTTTCCACCTCCACATGCACTTCCTTTTCGGGATGTTGGCGCTGCGCCTCCCGCACCGCCGCGGCGATGCCGCCGGCCGCGGCGATGTGGTTCTCTTTCAACAAGTAGCCGTCGTACAGCCCCGAGCGGTGATTCCGCGCCCCGCCCACGCGCACCGCGTACTTCTGCGCCGCGCGCAATCCCGGCAGGGTCTTGCGCGTGTCCAGCACGACTGCGGCGCCGGCGGTGGCGGCGACGAAGGCGCGGGCGCGGGTGGCCGTGGCGGAAAGAACCTGCAGAAAATTGAGCGCCGTGCGTTCCACGGTGAGGAGACCGCGCGCCGGGCCGGCGAGCCGCAGCAGCAGATCGCCAGCCGCCACGTTTGCGCCATCGTCCACCCGCCAGTCGAGAGCGATCGCCCGGTCCACTTGCCGGCAGGCCTCCTCGACCCACGGCCGGCCGCAGAAAACACCCCGGTTGCGGGTGATGACGGACGCGCGGGCGCGCGTGCCGGCGGGAATCAACGCGGCGTTGATGTCCCCGGACCCCACGTCCTCGCGGAGTGCGGCGCGGACGTTGCGTTTGACCTCTTCAGGCGCGGGCTTCATATTGCCGAAACTTGGTGGGAACGGGTTCTCGGCGGGCAGTATATGTTCGCGGTGACGCAGGATCACTGGCTAGACGGCGCCGAACAGCTGCCCACGCGGCACTGCGACGCTCGTCCGCGGCCGGACGACGTCTCGTTGGTGGTGATCCACGGAATCTCGTTGCCGCCCGGCCAGTTCGGCACCGGCTTGGTGCAGTTGTTCTTTCGCGGCATGCTCGATGTGCGTCAGCACCCGGCGTTGGCGGATCTGCAGGGCGTGCGCGTGTCCAGCCACCTGTTCGTCGCCCGCTGCGGGGCGGTGGCCCAGTTCGTCCCGTTCGATCGCCGCGCTTGGCACGCGGGGGTTTCGAGCTATTGTGGAAGGGCCAACTGCAACGACTATTCCATTGGCATCGAACTGGAGGGCACGGACGAACTGCCGTACGCCAGCGCGCAGTACGCGCGTCTTGCCGAGATATTGGAGGCGCTGTTGCGCCGCTACGCCACGCTCGCGCCGGAGCGGATTGTGGGCCACGCGGACATCGCTCCGGGACGCAAGACGGATCCGGGGCCGTGTTTCGATTGGCCGCGTCTTCGTCGCTCGCTCGCGGCCGCGGAGTCGTGGCCGTGACATCGCGCACCGGCAATCGACCTGGACGGTACCCGGCGGGCATCGGCAGTGCATCGCTCGGGCACGCCCGGTGCTATCTCGGCAAACTCCGTGTGCGCGGGCTATGCTGTCTCTCTTGTGAACACCCGGTAGGGAAGCAATGAACCGACGCAAACTCCATCCGCCCGGCGCCGAAGAGGCGCTGCCGGGACGCGCCACGCCCATGCCGGTGCCGCCGGCGCACTTCGTCAACGGGCGGCCGCTGCAGGCGCCGTTTCCCCAGGGCAGCGAGCGGTTCTTGGCCGGCATGGGTTGCTTCTGGGGCGCGGAGCGCATGTTCTGGCAGACGCCGGGCGTGCTCACCACGGCGGTGGGCTACGCTGGCGGAGACACGCCGAATCCCACTTACGAGGAAGTGTGTTCCGGGCGCACCGGCCACGCGGAAGCGGTGCTCGCCGTGTTCGACCCGAACGAGGTGGGCTACGCGGAGTTGTTGAGGGTGTTTTGGGAGGGCCACGACCCGACGCAGGGGATGCGCCAAGGCAACGACATCGGCACCCAATACCGCTCGGCGTTGTACGTCTGCGACGAACGGCAGCGCGAGTTGGCGGAGGCGTCCAAGCGCGAATATCAACACGCGCTGCGGGCGTCCGGCTACCCGCAGATCACCACCGAAATCGAAGATGCGCCGCCGTTCTACTACGCCGAGCACTACCACCAGCAGTACCTCGCCAAGGTGCCGAACGGCTATTGCGGCTTGGGCGGCACCGGGGTCGCGTGCGCTGCTCCGCCGGCGGAGCAGCGCGCAGCCGCGGATTGACGCTCCACGGCACCCAGCTAAGGCATCTCGCTCCTATAACTGCTACGGCGTGTCGGCGGAAACCGTGTGTTTCCCGCAAAAGAGCAAACAGAATGTATGACTTAATGGCGCGAGACGCCTAAGCGGGCGGCGGCGCTTCCGGCGCTTCGCCGATGTGCGTGTTCAAGAAGGCGAGGATGCGCTCGTAGAGCTCCGCCCGCGCCGCGTTGCCGACGAAGCCGTGCCCTTGGGCGCTCTCGAACACCCATTCCACCGGTTTGCCGGCCTTCTTCAGCGCGTCGCGCATCGCGTGTCCGTGCGCCAGTGGCGTGCGCGGGTCGCGGCCGCCGTGGACCAGCATCACGGCGGCGCGGATGCGGTGCGCGTTGTGGCTTGGCGAGCGCGCCTTGAGTTCCTCCTCGTCGTCCCCGATCACTTCTCGGATGTAGTGCACGCCGGAGCGCCGGCGGCGTATGTCGCCCCTCTTTTCCATCAGCGTCAGATCGTAGACGCCGGCTTGGCCGATCGCGCAACGGTACAAATCCGGCTCGCGCACAACACCCATTAGCGCAGAGTATGCGCCGTAGCTGGCGCCCATGATGCACACCCGGTCGGGGTCGGCGATCCGGGTTTGTATCGCCCAGCGGGTGGCGTCGGTCACGTCGTCCTGCATCCGCCGACCCCACTCGCCGTACCCGGCGCGCTCGTAGGCTTCGCCGTACCCGCCGGAACCGCGGTAGTTCACCTGCAGCACATGAAAGCCTCGATTGGCCAATAGCTGCACCTCGCCGTTGAAGCCCCAGTAGTCGCGCACGCCGTGCGGTCCGCCATGCACGAGAACGACCATCGGCCCCGGCGTCTTGGCGTTCGCGTGGCTGGTGACATAGCCGTAGATCGTTGCGCCGTCGCGCACTTGCAGTTCCACCGGTTGCATGGTGCTCAACGCCTCGCGCGGCAGCGACGCCTTGCGCGTCACAAGCGGCGTCACTTGCTTGGCCTTGAAATCCACGAGCACAAACGCGCCCGGGTTGCGATCTCCGGTAATCAGAGCGACGGTCTTGCTGTGGTCGCGCGGAAAACTGGTGAAACTCACGAAGTCCTCCGGGTGCGCCTTGCTGACGCCGGCGTGTTGCTGCGCGAGGGGGTGCTTCGGGTTCAAGTACTGCACCGCAGGGAAATGGTGGTCGAAACGAACCCCGTATGGCCGGCGGCTGAAATCAAACATGGAGTAGGTGATGTCGACCTTGGGTTGCCGAATGACCATTTTGTGCTCGCCGCTGACCGCATCGTAGAGACCGAGCCCCGTGGTGGAGGAATCGCCGCGGTTGTCCCATGTGAAATAGGAGTCGGCACGGGGCCCGTGCCACGCGGGACGCCAGCCCTCTACGCCATACGGAAAACTCTCCACAAGCCGCCACCGCTCGCGTTTCCGCCGGTAGTGAACCTGCGTTTCGTTTGCCTCGTTCTGGCCCGTGGTGAATACCACTTCGCCTTCGGCGTTCGAGACGAACCCCCCTCCCGGGTTTGCGGATTGGGCGATGCGCTGGGTGTGCCCGGTGTACACGTTCAACCGGTTCACATGGGTGAATCTGCCCGCGGCGTTGGTCACCAGCACATGGTCGGGATCGTTCCGCAACGTGTCGATAACGCCACCCGAAGGCAGAATGCGGATTTTCCCAGTTTCGATGTCGATGCTGCGCAACTCCCCGGTGGGGACGGTGATGTCCAAGCGCAACGGCCTGCGGCCCAAGGAAACGAGCACGAGCTCGTCCTGAACCCACCGCATTTCGGAGACTTCCCTCTCGTCGCCCAGAAAGAGGTCGTACTTCACTTCCCAGCCCGGATGGGTCATCACGCGGAAACGCGCTTTGCCATCGGCGCGCAAGGTGACGGCGATGTACTCGCCGGTGGGAGAGATCATCACGTTCCCCACCCGCACTTGGTCCAAGAACGCGGAGATGGGCACCTCCGAAGCGCCAACGACGGGCGCAACGGCGAGGGCGACGAGAGCGCACCCTGATCGAAGACCGCGAAGGGGGAGCGGAAGAAAGCGCATGGTCACCAGTCCAAGGTCGGATTTCGAGATTGTGGCGCGGGCGTTCGTTGGGCGTCAAGGACGGCGGTAGACGCGCAAGGCGCGCACGTGTTCGGCGCCGGCGTGAACCGACACCGCGATGCGCAGCCGTCGACCGCCGTTCTCCAACGCGAAGGTCTCCTCGCCGCGGATCGGGCCGCGCTCGGAGCGGACCACCAGCCGGCCAGCCGTCCAACCGGCGCGCACCGTCCACAGATCCCGGCTGCGGTCGCCCCAGGAGACGTCGCGGTATTGGTGCCCGTCGTAGTACACGCCCATGGAGTCCGCATGCTGTTCGATGCGCAGTCGCCGTGCCGCAAGCACCGGAAAGTCCTGCACCACGAACGCCGCCGAGTCCGCCGCGTTCGCGGGCTTGCCGCGCACCAGCTGCCGATCTTCGCGGTCGCGAATGGCGTCGATGTCCGGCGCCGCGTCGCTGGCTTGTCGGTCCAGCACCCACTCGCCGCTCAAATCGAAATCGCTCGGCGCTTGGGTTCCGAGTTGTGCACACGCGCCGAGGGCGGCAGCCGCCGCAAGAAGCGCGATCGCCGCGGCTGCTTTGCCGCCCGCGCGGACGCGCGGCGAGGCGGCCATCGCCTTGGCCTCCTTGCGTGGAAGCATGTTTCACCTGTGCAGCGAGTGCCCCATAATCTAGCAGATGCGAATGTGCATCTAGCAGATGCGAATGTGCCGCCTCGCGCATGCTTCGGCCCGCGCAACGGGCGTCTTTGCGGAGCAACACGCCCCGCGGCCGGACGGCCCCGGCGTTCGGTGGCGTACAATCGCCGCGTTCACGGTGGCAATCGGGGCACTCTCGGCCATGGCCGGTAGCGAAAACAGCGCGCGTGGCGGCGAAACCTCGGCGGTGGCGCGGCTGTTGGCCGAGCCGCTCACCGAAACCTCGCCGGCCGGTTTGCGCGCGGCGAGCTTCCTGCTCGGCAAGCAGTTCCGGCGCGGCTTGGAGGACATGGACGGCTACGTCTACCTGCAAAAACTCCTCCTGCAACACGCCCTCAACCTTGCCGAGCGGCATGCCGAACAAGCGGTCGAGTACAAGTCCGCCGCGATCCCCATGACCTACAACCTGGCGGCGAACACTTGGATCGGCTGGGGCCCGTCCGAAGCGGCCGCCGTGCGCGAGCGCCACCGCGAACTGGGCCTTGTGGCGGCGCGGAAGAACGTCGAGTTGGCCGCCGAACTGGGCTTGGGGCCGGAGCGCCGCCGCAACGGCTACTGGATTCTCGGCGCGCACCAAGTGGCGATTGGCGATCACCGCGCCGCCGCCGAATCGTTCGCGACCAGCGCGGCTCTGGCGAAAGAGGCGGAAGACGCCGCCGCGGCCTTGATGGCGCAAGGCTGGGTGCATGTGGCGCGCATCCTCGCCGGCACGGACGAGACGCGCCAACTCGATGCCGTGCGGGACGAACTGCGCGGGCTTGGCGGGGACGGACCGTTCTTCGCCGATCAGTACGCGGTGGCGTTGGAGGTGTTCACAAGTGCCGCCTCCGGCGATTGAAAGCGGTTGTTCGCACCTTGGCCTGCTGAGAGACGAAGGCCTTTACGAATGAGTCAAGTCTTTACGACAGGCAGGGAGTTTGCGGCGCAAACTCGAACGCGCCCGGTAGGGACGCGGTAGAAGCCGACGGCGCGAAGCGATGGCGGCGAGAGCGGAGCGGCGCAGCTTCTGGACGTGGGGATACGTCTCGGACGAGCCAAGCGAGGCCGCGCGCGCCAACGCGACCAAGCAGCTCGCCGCCCGCTTGGGGCGGGACGTGCGTCCGCCGCCGGTGCCCGCCATCGACGCGATCGAACTGCGCCGTCCGCGTCTTGCGGTGCCGAGCGCGCTTGGAGGGTGGGTCTCGGCGGACCACGCGGAGCGCGTCACGCACACCTACGGCGGCCATGCGTTGGAGTTGTTGTGCGCCTTGCGCGGCGATTTCGCCAATCCGCCCGACGCGGTGGCGCACCCGCGCGACGAAGCCGAGTTGGAGGAGACGCTTGCGTGGTGCGACCGGGAAGGGCACGCCGCCGTTCCCTACGGCGGCGGCACGTCCGTGGTGTGGGGTGTGAACGCGCCGGCGCAAGCGCAATCCGCGGTGACGATCGACCTCGACCACATGAACGCGGTGTTGGAGGTGGACGAGGTTTCGCGTGCGGCGAAGGTGCAGGCCGGCATCTTGGGGCCGGATCTGGAGGCGGCGCTGCGGCCGCTGGGGTTGACGCTGCGGCACTTCCCGCAGAGCTTTCCGTGGTCCACGGTTGGCGGCTGGGTGGCGACGCGGTCCGGCGGCCACTACGCCACCAACCACACGCACATCGACGATTTCGTGGAGGCGACGCGAATGCTGACGCCGGCGGGATGGTTCGAGTCCCGCCGCCTGCCGGGCAGCGGCGCCGGGCCTAGCCCGGATCGGTTGGTGCTCGGCTCCGAGGGCACCTTGGGCGTCATCACGTCGTGTTGGCTGCGCTTGCAGAAACGCCCGGTGTTCCGCGCCACCGCCGGCGTTCGCTTCGCCTCTTGGCCAAGGGGTTGCGACGCCGTGCGGGCGATTGTCCAAGCCAAGCTGTGGCCGGCCAATTTGCGCATCCTCGACGCGGACGAAGCGAAGTACGCCGCCGGCATGGACGGCCGGCATGCCTTGCTCATCATCGGCTTCGAATCCGCTGACGTTCCGCAGGGGGACAACATGCGCGCCGCGGTGGCGCTGGCCCGCGATCACGGCGGCTTGGTGGACGACTCCGAAGTGCTGGTGGACGACGGCAGCGGCGCCCCCACCGGCCGCGGGGGCGCGGTGGGCGCGTGGCGCAACGCCTTTGTCGGCGCGAACGCCGGCCTCACCGCTGGGCTCGGCCTCTTGACCGACACCTTCGAGACCGCGGTGACTTGGGATCGGTGGCCGGCGTTCGATGCCCAGGTGCGCGCCGCGGTGGGCGACGCGTTGCGGGAAGCTCTTGGCGCCGGCGCGCGCCTGTCCTGCCGTTTCACGCACGTCTATCCGGACGGGCCGGCACCGTACTACACCTTCAGCGGCGTCGTGCCGCGCGGGGCGGAAACGGAGCGCTGGCAAGCCATCAAGGACGTCGCCACCAACGCGGTGGTGGCGGCGGGCGGCACCGTGACGCATCACCACGCCGTGGGCAGAATGCACCGGGCCGGTTGGGACAAACAGCGGCCGCGGCTGTTCGCGGATGTGTGGCGCGCCGCGAAGAGGACGTTGGACCCGAACGGCATACTCAATCCAGGCGTGCTGGCGGATCCCTGATCGTGGCCGTGGCCGGCTTCACGCTTCTTGTTTGGTTGCTCCGAGCCCCTCCGCGCCGCCCGGTTCCGCTTCCGTCTCATCGCCGCCGAACATCGCCGCGACGTGCGCGGCCGGCAACGGCGCCGAGAGCTTGGAGAACACCACGGTGAAGACGATGCCCACGGCCTCGCCAAGCGCGGCGCAGGACGTCGGGTTGGGACCTTCCCCGTGCAGCCACGCGGCCACGCCGCCCAGCGGGCCGCCGGCGAACCAGCCCGGATCGATGGCCTGCGTGTGCAGCGCCACGAACGCGAGGAAACCGGAGACGAGGCCGGCGTAGGCGCCGGCGCGCGTCACCCCTTTCCACAACGCGCCCACCACCAGCGGCCCGGCGAACGCCGCCATCATGCCGCCGATGCCGATCCACACGGTGAGCGCGATGTTGCGTTCCATGAAGAGCCACGCGAGGCCCGTGCAGATCACCAGCACCGCCACCGTGGCCACGCGGCTGATCAGCAGTTCCTGCCGGTCACGTTCGGCGTCGGTGGCGCGCGGCGCGATCACGGACGCGAGGGAACGCCGGTAGATGTCGTTGGCGATGATCTGCGACGAGGAGACCACCAAGCCGTCGGCGGTGGACATGACGGCGGCTAGGATGCCGACGCCGATCAACGCCGCGAGCCAAGTGGGAAACAGTTCGATGAACAGCATCGGCAACGCTTGATTGGGATTCGCGCCTTCCTCCAGCAAGGCGCCGCCGAGCACGCCGCGGGCGAGCAGGCCGGCCAATCCCAACATGCCGAGCGTGATGCCGAACGCGAACGCGAGTTTGACGAACGAACGCTGTTGGTCGGCGCCTTTGAGCGCCCACAGCTTGTTGCCGAGGTGCGGCAGCAGGCCAAGGGGCAGGTGCGCGAACACGATGCAGATGATGGACCACGGCGAGTGGTAGAGCGGCGTGCTGGGGTTCAGCGCGCCGACCAGATTCGCGTCTTGCCGCCCAAGGCTGTCGAGCAAGCCCGTCATGCCGCCGTCCACGCCGACGCCAAGCACGAACAGCGCAATGACGACGATGGCGAGCACCAGCATCATCACGCCTTGGGCGCCGTCGGTGAGGATGTCGGCATGCGCGCCGCCAAGCACGACGTAGATCAATAGCACCGAAGACGTCACGATGAGCGCCCAAACGGGCGGCATGCCCAGCATGATCTCGAACATGACAAGCCCGGACACCAGCTGGCCCACCAAGTAGAAGAACAGCACCAGCGAAAAGAGCGACACCAAGACGCGGATGCCGTTCGATTGGAAGCGGTCGCCCAGGTATTCCGGAATGGTGCGGTTGCCGAAACGGTTGCCCGAGGCGGCGATCAGGCGCATCGAGATAAGCACGCCGAAATACACGCCGATGGGGTAGAGGAAGTTGCCCCACACCGTGGCCAAGCCATAGGAGTAGGCGAGGCCTGGTCCGCCGAGGAAGGTCGCCCCGCTGGCGGTGGTGGCGGCGAAGGCGAACGCCAAGTAGAGGGGGCCGTAGCCGCCGCGGGCGGTGGCGAAGTCGTCCGCGTGCCGGACGCGGCGCTGACCGACCACGCCAATGGCCAGCATCGCCCCGATGTAGACCACCAGAAACAGATAGGACCATGCCGCCAGCGACATCCGCGTCTCCCCCGCGCTCTTGCCGGCAAAATACCCCATTTGGAGCGTGTCGGCGCGGTGTCCGCGCCGCGTCCGCGCCGTGTCCGCGCCGTTGCGCCCGTCCCGCGAAGAAACGAGACCGCGTCAAAACGATCGCACGGGCCAAAGGCTGCGGTAGACTCGACGCCGTTGCGACGAATCTCGAGGAAGACAATGGCGATTCAAGAAGGGGAAAAACTGCCGGATGCCAAGCTGCACGTGATGCGCGACGGTCGCCCGTCCGCGGTGTCCACCAGCAAGTTGTTCGGCGGCAAGAAGGTGGTGCTGTTCGCGGTGCCCGGAGCGTTCACGCCCACCTGTTCGAACGCGCACCTGCCCGGCTACGTGGCGAACGCGGACCGCATCCTCGCCAAAGGCGTGGACGCGATCGTGTGCGTCTCGGTGAACGACGCGTTCGTGATGGACGCTTGGGGCAAGGACAAGAACGCCGAAGCCCTGGTGATGGCCGGCGACGGCAACGGCGAGTTCACCGCCGCGCTGGGCTTGGAGATGGACGGCTCCGGCTTCGGCCTCGGCAAGCGCTCGCAACGCTACGCGATGGTGGTGAAGGATGGCGTGGTGTCCAAGCTGGCCGTCGAAGCGCCGGGGGCGTTCGAGGTGAGCAAGGCGGAAGCCATTTTGGAGGCGCTGTGAGCCTGACCATCTACGGCCCAGCGCAGTCCCGCGCCATGCGGGTGCTGTGGCTCGCGCACGAGCTGGAGTTGGATTTCGATCACCTGCCCGGCTTCGCCGACGGCGGCGCTTCCGCGGCGCTGCTCGAGGCCAATCCGATGGGGCAGGTGCCGGCCATTGAGGACGACGGCTTCGCTTTGGCCGAATCCATGGCCATCAACATCTATCTGGCGAAGAAGCACGGCAAGCTGGCCCCGCGATCGTTGGCGGAAGAGGCGCAGACGTTGCGCTGGTGTTTCTGGGTGATGGCCGCGGTGGAAAAGCCCATGCTCGAAGCCTTGCTCAAGGCGCGCGGCCTGATGGGGCGCGAGCGCGACGAAGAGGCGGCCCGCGCCGCCATCGACTCGATGCGCAAGCCTTTCGACGTCCTGAACGGCGCGCTGGCCGGCCGCGACTATCTGCTTGGCGACGACTTCACGGTGGTGGACTTGAACGTCGCCAGCGTGTTCGCTTGGGGCCGCATGGCGGGGGCGGACTTCGCCGCGCAACCGAACGTGGCGGCTTGGCTGGATCGCTGCCTGCGCCGCGAGGCCGCGGCCCGCGCCCGCGGCTGACACTCGCTGGCGTCGCGGGGCATGGTTCTCGCCGACTTGGCGCAAGGCCGACGAGCGCCGTGACCGCGCCGGCCATTCGCGTGGCGCAGGCGGCTTTCGCGTACGGCGCCAGGCCGCCGGTGCTGGATGTGGCGGAACTGCTCGTGCCGCCGGGCGAGCGGGTGTTCATCGACGGGCCCAGCGGCAGCGGCAAGAGCACGTTGCTCGCCCTGATTGGCGGCGTCGTGGCGCCGACGCGGGGCACGGTGGAGGCGTGCGGCGAGGCGCTGTCGTCGCTCCCCCCGGCGGCGCGGGACCGCTTCCGCGCCGAGCGCATGGGGTTCGTGTTTCAGATGTTCAATCTGTTGCCCTATCTGTCGGTGTTGGACAACGTGCTTCTGCCTTGCCGGTTTTCGACGGCGCGGGCGGCGCGGGCGGGCGGCGGCGGCGCGGGCGCGCTTGCCGAGGAAGCGAAGCGGTTGCTCGGGCGTCTGGGGTTGGGGGCGGAGGTGTTGGCTCGCGGCGCCAGCCGTTTGAGCATTGGCCAGCAGCAGCGGGTGGCGGCGGCGCGCGCGCTCATGGGCCGTCCGGACATCTTGATCGCCGACGAGCCCACCTCCGCATTGGATGCCGCCAACCGGGAGCGCTTCGTGCGCTTGCTCATCGACGAGTGCGCGGCGGTGAAAGCCACGGTGTTGTTCGCCAGCCACGACACCGCGTTCGCGGAGTTTTTCGATCGTCGCCTCTCGATGCGCGAGTTGAACGGCGCGTGGTCGCCAGCGGACGATGAGTGACGCGCTGCAAAGCCGTCGCGCGTCGCGGGGCGTGGTGTTCGCGCTGGGTTTCAAGAGCCTGTGGCATCGGCGGCTGACCGCGCTGTTGACGGTTTGCTCCGTGGCGGTGGGCGTGGCGTTGCTGACCGGCGTCGAGCGCATCCGCACCGGCGCCAAGGCGAGCTTCGCCAACACCATCTCCGGGGCCGACTTGATCGTCGGCGCCCGAGGCGGGCCGTTGCATTTGGTGCTCTATTCCCTCTTTCGCGTTGGCGATGCCACCAACAACATTCGCTGGGCCAGCTACCAAGCCATCGCGGAGCGGCCTGAAGTGGCTTGGACCATTCCGTTGTCGCTGGGCGACGCGCACCGGGGATTCCGCGTCCTCGGCACGAACGCGGACTACTTCGCGCACTACCGCTTCGGGCGCGACCGCAGCCTGCAATTCGCGCAAGGGAGGATGTTCGCGGACGCCGCGGACGCGGTGCTCGGCGCGGATGTGGCGGCCGCGCTCGGCTATCGCGTGGGCGATGCCATCGTGGTTTCCCACGGCATCGGCCAGACGAGTTTCGAGCACCACGACGACAACCCGTTCCGCGTGGTCGGCGTGCTGGCGCGCACGGGAACGCCGGTGGACCGAACCGTACACGTGACGCTGGAGGGCGTGCGCGACATGCACGCGGAACCGGGTGACGGGCACGACCACGACAGGGCCGAAGACCACGACGCCGACGACCAAGGCCACGACGCCGCTGACCAAGACCACGAAGACCACGACGACGACCACGCCGATGGCGGCCACGCCGACGACCACCACGCCGACGACCTGCACCACGAAGACCACGAAGACCGCGACGCCGACCAAGCGGACCACGCCGACGCGGACCACGACGTGCCGGCGGCCATCACCGCCTGCATAGTGGGCTTGAAGGCGCGTCCACAGCTACTGTTGTTCCAACGTTTCGTCAACGAGTACGCGGAGGAGCCGTTGCTCGCGGTCGCGCCCGGCGTTGCGTTGCGCCAGTTGTGGGAGCTCGTCGCCGTGGTGGAGACCGCTTTGCTGCTGGTCAGCGCCTTGGTGGTGGTTGCCGGCCTCGTGGGGATGCTGGCGATGTTGCTCGCCAACGTCGCGGAACGACGCCGCGAGATGGCCGTGTTGCGCGCCGTCGGCGCGGGGCGTGGACTGGTGTTCGGGCTGCTCGCGGCCGAGGCGGCGATGCTGGCCGCCGGCGGTGCCGCCTTGGGGGTGGCCGCGGTGCATGGCGCGCTGCTCGCGGCGCGGGGGGCGGTGCTGGAGCGGTTCGGCTTGGCGTTGGCGGCGCCGTGGCCCGGAACATTCGAGGCGGTGGTTGTCGGCGCCGTGGCGGCGGCGGCGGCGCTCGTCGCCGCGGTGCCTGCTTGGCGGTTGTATCGCTTCTCGTTGGCGGACGGGTTGACCGTGCGCGTCTGACAGCGCGCGCCCGGTCGGGCGCGCCGACGTCTACTTGGGTGTTGCGGCGCCGCTGCGCAGTAGTTGATCGAAATACTCGATCGTGCGCCCTAGTCCCTGCTCCATCGAAGTGCTTGGCGCCCAATCGAGCACGCGGCGCGCGAGGGTGATGTCGGGCCGGCGGCGCGACGGATCGTCTTGGGCTTGCGCGGCGTGTGTGATGGTCGAACCCGAGCCCGTCAAACGAATCACGATTTCGGCGAGTTCCCGAATGCCTACCTCTTCGGTGTGGCCGAGATTGATCGGTCCGGTGACGTGGGCGGGGCTGGACATCAATTTGGTTAGTCCCGCGACGAGGTCGTCCACATAGCAAAAGGACCGGGTTTGTTCACCGTTTCCGTGAATGGTGATGGGTTGGCCGCGCAGGGCTTGCACGATGAAGTTCGAGACCACGCGGCCGTCGTTCAGCATCATGCGCGGGCCGTAGGTGTTGAAGATGCGCGCCACTTTGATCGGCAAGGCGCGCTGACGATGGAAGTCGAAGAACAGCGTCTCCGCGCAACGCTTTCCCTCGTTGTAGCAAGCGCGCGGGCCGATGGGGTTGGTGTTACCCCAGTAGTCTTCCGTCTGCGGATGCCGCTCCGGCTCGCCGTACACCTCGCTGGTGGACGCCTGCAACGCGGTGGCGCCGTGGCGTGCCGCCAAGCCGAGGACGGCAAGGGCGCCGACGACGCTGGTCCGCAACGTGCCGACGGGGTCGCGCTGGTAGTGGGCGGGCGAGGCGGGACAGGCGAGGTTGAACACTTGATCGACTTCGACGTCCAGCGGCTCGATCACGTCGCGCGTCAGGATCTTGAATCGCGGGTTCGACAGCAGATGGCGGATGTTCGCCGGCCGACTCGTCCGGTAGTTGTCGACCGCGATCACGGCATGGGAGGTCTCCAGCAGCCGCTCGCACAGGTGCGAGCCGATGAAGCCGGCGCCGCCGGTAACCAGCACCCGAATCGAACGGTTTGCGTTGGGTGGCGCTTGCGGCACTGCGTTTTCCAATCGTCTCTTTGCGAATCAAGGGTGCGCTTGCGGGACCGCCCAGTTGCCTATGCGTTGCCCCGACGGTCACTATAGCGCGTGCGAGCGTTCAGTTCCAAATCGAACAGTTCTGCCGCGGGGGCGGCGGTGCTGTTCGATTGTCGGCATGAGCCTGCTAGAGTCCGCCAAGAGTCCGCTGGCGGGCACTTGACCAACATGTCGATGGCGAGCATCGCCGGCGATGGCCAGTAGCTGCGTCAGCACGACAACGCTCACAAACAGGGCGTTTCACGGCGTCCGCTTCACAAGGAGACTTCCCAATGAGGAACGTCATCGCCTTGACCGTGCTGGTCGCGGCAGTGCTGCCGGCCGTGGCAGGCCAAGCGCAAACCGTCGACATCTGCGACCGGACGCCGCAGGTGCGGGACGCCCTCTTGAAGGCGGTTGACGCCGACGACTGCGCCGCCGTGGATTCCGAAGGGCTGGCGGGCGTTGAAACCTTGGACATTTCAGCGAAGCAGGTGACAGCCTTGCGGACGGGGGACTTCGACGGACTCACCGGCCTGCATACACTGTGGTTGTACGCGAACCGGTTGACGACCTTGCCGGCTGGCGTGTTCGACGGACTCGCCGGCCTGCATACCCTGAGGTTGTACGGGAACCAGTTGACGACCTTGCCGGCCGGCGCGTTCGACGGACTCGCCAGCCTGCGACAGCTGTACTTGGGCGGCAACCAGTTGGCGACCTTGCCGGACAGTGTGTTCGACGGCCTCACCAGCCTGCAGTATCTGTACTTGCAGAACAACTGGTTGACGACCGTGCCGGCCGGCGTGGTCGACGGCCTCGTCAGCCTGCATACACTGTGGTTGTACGGGAACCAGTTGACGACCATGCCGGCCGGCGCGTTCGACGGCCTCGCCAACCTGCATACACTGTGGTTGCACGAAAACCAGTTGACGGCCTTGCCGGCCGGTGCGTTCGACGGCCTCGCCAGCCTGCGCACGCTGTACTTGCATCAAAACCAGTTGACCACGTTGCCCGCAGGCGCGTTCGACGGCCTCGCCAGCCTGCATACACTGTGGTTGCACGGGAACCAGTTGACGACCGTGCCGGCCGGCGCGTTCGACGGCCTCGGCAGCCTGCAGACCCTGCATTTGCACGACAACCAGTTGACGACCATGCCGGCCGGCGCGTTCGACGGCCTTGCTAGCCTGCTATCGCTGGGGCTGTCCAGGAACCAGTTGACGACCGTGCCGGCCGGCCTGTTCAACGGCCTGATCAGCCTGCGCACGTTGTACTTGCACGGAAACCAGTTGACGGCCTTGCCGGCCGGCGCGTTCGACGGCCTCGGCAGCCTGCAATCGCTGGAGTTGTCCGTGACCACGTTGCCGGCCGGCGTGTTCGACGGCCTGACCAGCCTGCAGACCCTGCATTTGTGCGACATCCAGTTGACGACCTTGCCGGCCGGCGTGTTCGACGGCCTCGGCAGCCTGCGCACGCTGAGGTTGTACGAAAACCGGTTGACGGCCTTGCCGGCCGGCGTGTTCGACGGCCTCGCCAGCCTGCATACACTGTGGTTGTACGAGAACCGGTTGACGGTCTTGCCAGATGGCGTGTTCGACGGCCTGACCAGCCTGCAATCGCTGATGTTGTCCAGAAACCAGTTGACGACCTTGCCGGCCGGCGTGTTCGACGGCCTGACCAGCCTGCAATCGCTGTACTTGCACGAAAACCAGTTGAAGGACTTGCCGGCCGGCCTGTTCGACGGCCTCGCCGGCCTGCAATTGCTGTGGTTGCACGAGAACCAGCTGACCACCTTGCCGGCCGGCGTGTTCGACGGCCTCGCCAGCCTGCGAACCCTTGTGTTGCGAGACAACCAGTTGACGGCTTTGCCGGCAGGCGTGTTCGACGGCCTCACCAGCCTAGGTCAACTGGACTTGCGCGACAACCGCCTTGTGGGATTGACCCGGAACGACGCTTTGTTCGCGGGACTTTCCAGCGAGGTTGACGTTCTGTTGGATGGTCAAACCGCCGCGGTGCGCCTTGCCGCCGCGGTGCCTTGGATGCTGTCGCCGTTCTCCTCCTATTCAACGCGGCAGGGGTTCGTCCGCGTCGTCAACGAATCCGCGGAATCGGGTGGCGTTCGCGTCTTCGCGTTCGACGATGGCGGCCACGCGCCCGATCCCATCGAGATTCCGTTGGGCGCAAGGCAAGTGGTTCACTTCAACTCCAACGACCTTGAGGACGGGAACGCGGGCAAGGGCGTTGCAGGCGGCGTGGGCAGACCGGTTCAAGGCGATTGGCGGTTGGACGTCGAAACCGGCTTGGCCGCGCGGGCGCTCGCCTTCGTCCGCAGCGACGACGGGTTCCTCACCGCCGTGCACGACGTGTTGCCGAGAAACGCCGCCGGACGGCTTGTGGCGCACACCTTCAACCCCGGCAGCAACATGAGCCAAAGGAGCGTCCTGCGCCTTGTCAACACCGGGGCGAACTACGAGGACGTGAGTATTGAAGGGGTTGACGACCAAGGCGTGGTCGCCGGGCCGGTGAGCTTGTGGCTGGACGCCGGCGAGTCCCGCTGGCTGTCGGCGTCCGACCTTGAGACCGGATTTGTGGCGAAGTGGGTTGTCGACGCCGCGGGGAATTGGCGCTTCACTGGCGGCAGACTTGGCGATGGCGCGGGCAAGTGGCGCTTGTTCATAACCGCCGGGAGTTCGGTTGTCGGCATGAGCCTGATTGGATCCGCCAACATATCGACGGCGGGCGTCGCGACCGACGGCGGCACCCGGACGCGCCTTGCCGCCGCCGTGCCTCTGATGCTGCCCGCCGCCGATTCAACGCGGCGGGGGTTCGTCCGCGTCGTCAACGAATCCGAGAAGTCCGGCAGCGTCCGCGTCTTCGCGTTCGACGACGGCGGCCACGCGCCCGACCCGATCGAGATCCGGTTGGGCGCGGGTCAGGTGGTTCACTTCAACTCCGAGGACCTTGAGTACGGGAACGCGGGCAAGGGCGTTGAAAGAGGCGTGGGCGGCCCGGTTCAAGGCGATTGGCGGTTGGACGTCGAAACCGACTTGGCCGTGCGGGTGCTCGCCTTCGTTCGCCACGGCGACGGGTTCCTCACCGCCATGCACGACGTGTTGCCGAGAAACGCCGCCGGGCGGCTTGTGGCGCACACCTTCAACCCCGGCGGCAACATGAACCGAGCGAGCAGCCTGCGCCTTGTGAACACCGGAGCGAACGACGAGAGCGTGAGCATCGACGGCGTCGACGATCAAGGCGGCAACGCGGGGCCGGTGACGTTGACGCTGCCCGCAGGCGAATCCCGCACCGTGTCGGCGTTCGACCTTGAGAACGGAGCGCGGAGGTTGAACGGAGCGCTTGGCGATGGCGCGGGGAAGTGGCGCTTGCTCATAACCGCCGGGAGTTCGGTTGTCGGCATGAGCCTACTCGAATCCGCGAGCGGGCGGTTGACCAACATATCGACGGCGGGCGTGGCCGTCGGCGGCCGGTAGCTGCGTGAGCTTGTGGTGTCGGCTGGCGAACGCGGTGAACTTGCAGGGCGATCGGGCGTTGCGTGATCCGCTGCTGTGCGACAGTCCAACATGCGTTATCTTTGTCCCGCATGAACCTCTGTGGATTCGTGGTCAAGGTGGCTGGGGCCGGGGAGCGGAGTTGGAAGTTCGCCGCCCGCCTTGTTCGCGCAAACGGCTCGAAGCCGGTCCGTCGGCGCTCCGGCCCGCGCAACGCCGGCGTGGGCGTCGCCGGCGTCTGCGCCTTGTTGCTCGCCGGCGCGTTTGGCTTCGCCAAGGAAGCCGCCGAGGTTCGCACGTTGACGTGGGACGACCTGCTGCCGGAAGGGGAGGTCGCGCCGCCACAGGCCTTCGATCATTTCAACGTTGCGACGTTCGACGACTTCCCTTCCGCCGCCATGACGGGCACGGTGGAGGCTCTTGATGGCGAAATCGTGCGGCTGCCCGGCTTCGTGGTGCCGCTGGACGTGACCGAGGGCAAGGTCTCGAGCTTTCTGCTGGTGCCGTACTTCGGGGCTTGCATTCACCAACCGCCGCCGCCGCCGAATCAAATCGTCCATGTGACGTTCGCAGAGCCGGCGGAGGTGGAGTCCATGTACGATCCGGTCTGGGTGACGGGCCGCATGCGGGTCGAGAGCTACTCCGGGCTCGCCGAAGCGGGCTACGCCATGGACGGTCGGGACTTGGAACCCTACGAATACTGAGCGACTGGCGGATGCGCGCGTGTGCTGCCAAGGCTAGTGCTCCAACCAGGTTGAATTGGTGCGTCAGTGGCAGCCGGAAGTTCCCCGGCAAGGCGCGTTCCCGCGCGGACGTGCCGGGTCGCACTTCAAGCGGGCGCAACGCCGCCGGGGGGCTTCCGGCTGCCACCCGAAGGGCGCGCCCACAGGCATCCGCCCGCTTTGTTGCGGTCTTTCGGAGTATGGCCCGATACACCTTCAAGACGCGCGCCTCGCGCTCGGACGCCTGTGAACGCGCTGACGCATCAATTCAACCTGGTTGGAGCACTAGGGCCAAGGAAGGTGTACGCGGCCCGTTGCCTGTTCGCGCCGCCTGCCTGTTGGCGACTTTGGCTGCGCTTGCGGCGCAAGCGTCGCAAGCCTACGAAACCGATCCGTATGCGAATCGGCACCTCGACGTGGCGGACAGCTTGGATGTCCTGGACGCCAAAGTGAACGACGCCCTCGACGAAATCGCGGCGTCGTGGAACAAGGGCGAGGACGAGTGGGCGTTTGTCATGGCGATGTACCGGAAGGTGGGCGGCGTGCATTGGGTGGACAAGCTGGAACGCTGGGCCATGGAAGCGCCCGAGGTGGCGAAAGTGCCCGTCACCCGCGCCGAATCCCTGGTGGCGGACTTCCCCCTCCTGGCCGGCCGCGTTGCCGCGATTTTCGGTTTCGGTCCCACCATCAACGTCGGGGGCGTGTACTTCGGCACCGACAAGATCGGCCACTTCTTCTCCCAAGGCCGCAAGTTCTACGGCCGCTATCGATCGATGGGCGACGAGGCGAAGGCCGCGCGCCGTTCGGTCCTCACCGAGAAGGGCTTGTTCGGGCGCCTGACCACTGGCGTCTACTCCAACGCCGACTTGGTGGCGAACTACGAGGGGCACCGGTTCTACCGCAGCCTGTTCCACGATGGCGTGGTGGCGGGCAAAGCGGCCATCTTCCGTTGGCGGAAAGGCGTCCCGATCAAGCAGCGCGCCTTCACTTGGGCCGACCACGTCAACTCTTTCTGGGACGAAGCGCTCAACGCCAACGTCTACAGCCCGCGGCTCTTGCCCTACGTGGAGAGGCGCATGCTGCTGCTGTGCGACGACTTCCGCCGCCGGCCGGAGCGCTATCGCGTTGCGGACGCCGACGCCTTGTTCCAGCGGTATAGGCAGGTGGGTCTGGTGGACACGAGCGCGCTTCGTCCGGAAACGTTCCTCGGCGAGAATTGCGCGGCGCCGGAAGGCGTGGCGTCACTGTCGCGTGCGGACAAGCGGCGGTGAAGCGCTTCGACGGCCCGCCACAGACGATCACCGCGCGTCGGCGCCGCCCAAGCGCACAGTGCGCGCGGTGGACGAGCCGGTCAATGCGTCGGCGCGCAGCATCGCGCTTTGCAGCGAGTGCAAGCGGCGAATCCACGGTCGCATGGAACCGAGACGCTTGGGCAGGCCGTCCCGAGCGCGCTCGGCGTCGGCGCGGTCGCGGTACACCCCGGCGAGAAGAACATAGGCCAGACGACCGCGCCGCGCCACGCGCACATGCGGCAGCCCGATGAGCCGATGCGCTTCGGCGAAGCGTCCTAGCGCCTCGCGCGAGTCGCGTATCGCCAACTGCAACGCGTAATAATCGCCGGGCAGGTCGAGCAGCGGCGTCGCTCGCTCCGGCCGATAGGCGAGTTCTCGGTGCGTGTCGGCCGAGAGCCGCGGCTGTTCGCTGCGACCGGCGGAGGCAAGCCCCCCGGCGCGGGCGCCGGCGACGTTCTGCACGCAGTTCCAGCCACCCTCTGCACCGGGACGGCAATCCCATTGCTCGCTCGGCCGGTCGGTGCCCAGATTCACCGGCGTCGGGCCTTTGCATGCCGCCGCGAACAGCGCGAGCAGCGTCAATCCGCACTGCGCGAGCCGCCAACGCCGTCGTCCGCCGCGCGGGTGCCAACGGGAGGCGCGGTGGATGTTCCGTTCGGCGCAAGGGCGGGGTATGCGCCGCTGCGCCGCTGCCGTTGAATGCGTTTCGTTCTGCCCAGTCATGGTTGGCCGCTCGGTTCCGGTCGTCACTGATCCGCCGGCGCTTTGTGGCAAGCGTTGCAGGCGGGATCGTCCAACGGCGTTGCCGGGGTGTCAAGCTCCTGGGAAGCCAATTGGAAGAACCGGACGGCGTTGCGGCGGGTTTGCTCGGCGACCTCCCGGGCATCTTCGCCCCGGCACTCGGCCACGCGGCGGGCGACCCAAGGCAGGAACGCCGGTTCGTTGCGCCGCGAGCGGGGCTTGGGCGTCATTGAGCGGGGCAGCAAGAACGGCGCGTCGGTCTCGATCATCAGCCGATCCGCGGGGATGCGCTCCACCAGCCGCGCGAGGTCTTGACCGCGCCGCTCGTCGCAAATCCAACCGGTGACGCCGATCGAGTGGCCGTCTTCCAAGTAGCCGTCCAACTCCGCGGCGCGGCCGGTGAAGCAGTGGATCAGGCAGGAGACGGCGCCGCGAAACTCCGCCAACATGCTGCGCGTCTCGCCCGCGGACTCGCGGTCGTGTACGAACAGGGGCTTGCCGAGGCGGGCCGCGAGTTCCACCTGCGCTCGAAACACGCGCCGCTGATCGGCGCGGCTGGAATAGTTGCGATCGTAGTCGAGGCCGGTCTCGCCGATCGCCACAACGAGTGGATGCGCCGCAAGCGCGTCGAGCGCGGCCAGCCAGCCGGACGCGACCGCGCCGGCGTCGTGCGGATGCACGCCGGCGGTAGCGTACAGTGTGGGCGTGTGGTCTTGCGGCGCCGCCGGCCGCTGCGCGGGATCGCCGACGGCGCCCCGGACATCGGCTTTGGCGCGGCGTTGCGCCAATGTCAGCGCTTGGTGGCTGGCGGCCACGCTTGTGCCGGTGACGATCAAAGCCTGCACGCCGGCCGCCGCGGCGCGTCGGAGCACCTCATCGCGGTCGCGATCGAAGGCGCGGTTGGCGAGGTTGACGCCGATGTCTATCACGGGGGAGTGATGGTCCTTTCGTGCGCGGCCAGCACCGGTGGCTGGGTGCCGGCGAGCCGCGCGTAGACGTGCGCGAAGGCGATGACGCCTTTCACATAGTCGCGCGTTTCGCGGAACGGGATGCGCTCCACCCAAACCGCGGTCGGCCAGCCGGCGGCGTCTTTCAGCCAGCGGTCCACGCGCCGCTCGCCGGCGTTGTAGGCGGCGGCGACCAGTGCGCGGTTGCCGCGGTAGCGGCGCATCAGGCGGGCGAGGTGGTGCGCGGCAAGGCGCGCGTTCACGGCGGGATCGAACAGCTCCTCGCGCGACGGCCGCTTGGCGCGCACGCGGTCGGCGATGATCCGCGCCGTGGCGGGCATTAGCTGCATCAGGCCGCGCGCTCCGGCGCTGGAGACGGCGCGCGCGTTGAAGGCGCTCTCTTGGCGGGCGATGGCGTAAAGGAACTGCACCGGCAATTGGCTCTGGAACGCGTTGCGGCGGAAGATGTCTTTGTGCGGCGTTGGGAAGCGAATGGCGATCAGATCCGCCATCTCGCCGTCCCTGGCGCCGAAGATCGCCTGCGTGCCCCAGCCGATATGCGCCGTCAATTCCACCAAGTGGCGGCGGCCGGCTTCGTCGAGCGAAGGCAGGGCGTGCCGCCACTCGCGGCGAGCGTTCACCAAGTCGCCCACGGCGTAGAGCTCGGTCATCCGCCGCACCGCCGCCACAGCGAGCAGCGCTTCCCGCGCCGTCTCGTCGTGGCGTGGCTCGATGGCGTTCAGCGCCGGTGCGCGACCGATCTCCTCGGCTGCGAGAAAGCCGTAGTAGGTGCGTAGTCCGGCGACCGTTTCGAGTTGCTCGCGACCCGCGTGGGCGTCACCCGTTTCGACCAGGGCGCGCCCGAGCCAATAGCCCCAGCGGGGCTTGCCCACCACCGCCGCGGGCAGCGCTTGGATCCACGAGGCCGCCGCGGCCCAACGCTGGTGCCACACCAGCGCCTGCGCGATGCGCTCCACGCTGTCGGGCGAGAAGCCGGGCGGGGGCGTCTCGGGGGCCTTGCCGCTCGCTTCGGCGACCGCGGCGGTCAAGCGTTCTTCGATGTAGTCGCGGTCGGCGGCGCCGAACGCGCGCTTGCGACCGACTTCGCCCCACAACGCCAACGCGCCTTCGGCGTCGTCGCGCGCGTAGCGCAGGAGGCCGTGGCGCAGGGCCCGGCGGCCGCCCTCGTCGTCCTTGAAACGGCTCAGCGAACGCACGGTGCGCGGACGCACGTGAACGTCGTAATACAGGCGTCCGGCGGCGGCCTCGCGGGCATCGAAAAAGCGCAACAGATACCGCGCCAAAGTGACTTCGCGCGCGTCCAAGGCCAACGCCAAGCGCGCCCACACGGACTCTTGACGCAACCGCCCGGAAGCGATCCACACCTCGAACAGCGGGTCGCAGGTCTTGGGTTGGGAACGGGGCGCAACCCACAGATCGCGCACTTGGTCAAGGGCTGCGGCGCGCTCGCCGGAACGGTACAGGGCGCGCAGGTAGTTGCACTGGGCCGCGGCGTCGTCGCTGGGTTCGTAGTTGGCGAGGTACACGTCCCAGCGCCCGCGCCGCACCTGGGCCCTCAGCCAGTTGCGGTGGAAGATCGGCGCGAGCGGCGTGTCGGCAAGTTCCGCGCGCACGGCGCGCGCTCTCTTGGGGCTCAGGCTGGAAATCCGCCGCTGGGCGTCGTGGTAGACGAGGTAGGGGCGCAACGCGTAGTCCTTGAGCTTGGCTTGCTCGCGCCGAAACTCTCCGCTCCTGCCCATGCGGATGGCATGCACGGCGCGTTGGTAGGCGATCCGTTGCTCGTAGAGGGAGAGCTCGGCCGCATGGCCGGCGGGCGCGCCCGCGAGCGCTGCCACGAAGGCGGGAACGACAGTAAACCAGGAGCGCAGCGGGGCCGGCGCATTTGTGAAGACTTCGCCGCTCAAGGCGTCGGGCCGGCGTCGTTGTTGGTGGGCGCGTCCGCCCCGACACGCACCGCGAGCACATCGCAGGAGGCGCCGTGCAGAACGCCGTTCGCGGTGGAGCCGAGCAACAGCGCCAAGCCGTGCCGTCCGTGGCTGCCGACGACGATCAAATCCATGCACTCGGTCTCCGCCAGACGGTGGATCTCGCTCTCCGGCCGGCCGAACACCAAGTGTCGGCATGCCGGCGGAATGTTGAAGCGGGCGGCGAAGTTTGCCAAATGGACATGCGCCTGTTCCTCGATCTGATCCTGCACCACCGAGAGATCCATCGGCACTTCGCCGCCGTACGCAAAGACAAGCGGCTCGATCACATGCACGATGTGCAAGGTCGCGTGGGCGGCGTCGGCCAAGGCGCGGGCCCGTTTGGCGACCCGGCGACACTCGTCCGTCAAGTCGATCGCCAGCAGGATGCGTCGGTACTCGCCCATGGCTGCCCCCGATGGGAGTTTCGGCGGCGCAACCTTACACCAGCGACCGCGCTGGTGTCGCGGTCAAGGCCGGCCCCGATCAGGGCAATCGCATTTGGATTAGGTAGTTCCTGTCCGTAAATGGTCGTTTTTGACCGGATTCCGGGGCTTGGCCACGGAGCGGCCGGGCGTCGGCGAAGCGGATTCGTGCCGAAATGGTTTCCATTCGCGTTTGCGACGGCGTTCCCGGACCTGCCGCGGCGCTCCGCGGGCGTCTTTTTCGAGCTGCGGGCAGGGGCTTCCCCCCGGTTCGCTTCGAACCGGCCTCTCGGAACGACCGCGGGCGGAAGGGCCCGTGTCAGGCGGGCTTGGGGCGCAGGCGGGCGAAGCGCAGCAGGTTGTGGGCGAACACCGCCGACTGCGCGTGCGCCTTGAAGCGCGGCAGTCCGCGCCAGAGGCAGCGCGCCAGACCGAAGCAGCGCTTCAGGTACGAGATGCACGCCTCGGCGCCGGCGCGGAACCGCTTGAGCAGGCCGTACTGCCACGCCGACGGGGTCATGTCCTCGCGCTTGACGCCGCGCTTCTTGTGGAACACCGCGTGCTTCACGCCCAGCGCCTTCGCCGCTTCGAGGTTCTCCTTCGACGCGTAGCCGCCGTCGAACGCCGCCTTGGCCGGCGCCGCGCCGTAGCGCTCCGCCACCCGCTCCAGCATCGGCACGGCGCGCGAACTGTCGGCCGGGTTGCCGTCCTCCACCACCGCGTCCAGCACCAGCCCGCCGCGCCCCGTGGAAAGGTTCACCTTGTGCCCGTACTCCGCGCCCCGCCCGCTCTTCACCACGATGTCCGTGTGCGGCTCGAACAGGCTGACGATCTTCTCCGACGCCGGCACCGCCTCGCCGTCCAGCACCCGCCGCCGCGTCTGGTCGACGACCCGCGCCGTCAACGCCAGCATCGCGTCCGCGGCCGCGACCCACTTCGCCGCCCACGGCTCCCGAACCGCCGCCACCGCGATCCGCGCCGCCTCCGCGTAGCCGACCGTCCGCGCCGTCGTCCCCAGCAGCGCGCGGTACAGTTCCGCCCGCTTCTCCGCCCCGCGCTTCGAGCGGATCTCCAGCGTCCGCCGCTTCGCCGCCCGCCGGTGGTCGTGGAACCGCACCGCCTCCGGCCCCAGCCGCCCGCGCGCCTCGACCAGCAGCCGCGTCAGCACCCGCACCGCGTCGCGCAGCAGCCCGCTGTCCGTCGGCGACAGGATGTTCGTCTCCGTCACCGTGCTGTCCACCCGCACCTGCGAGCCGTCCTCCACTCCCTCCGACCGCGCCGCCTCCAGCAGCGCCCCGTTGACCCGCTCCCACGTCGCCGCCGACACCGACCCCACCGTCGCCCGCAGCGCCGACTTGCCCGGCGCCCGGTGCCCCTCCACCCGCGCGAAGCGCTGCGCCGTCGCCGAGTCGCGCAGCGCGAACGCCAACTCCCGGTAGCTCTCCCCGCGCAGATGCTTGAGCACCCCGCAGCGCAGCGCCGACTCGTGCGTCAGCCCTTGGCGGCCCACCTCCGACACGCCCTCCCGCGACAGGTCCGCCGCCACCCAGTCCGCGAACTCCGGGTGCTCGTCGAGGAACGCCGACATGCGCTCCATGTCCTCCGCGAAGGGGTGGTCGACCGGGTTCGGTTCGAGTATGCTCGTCTGCGTGGTGCGTTTCTGGCGCATTGCGACCTCCGGCGTTTCAGCTTTTCCAGCGTTTTCATTGACGAAACGAAAACAAGGTTAGCCGAAACGCCGGTTTCGCGCCACCCCCAACGCCGGTTTCTCACAAAAAATCAACGCGTTGGGAGTTTTCGGACAGGAACTAGGTAGGTAGGGCGGCGGCTATCGTGACCCGGGGCGACAATGCGACGCCTTGGTTTCTGGGAATAAAGAGGAAGAGGGACCACCTGCTACTTTCTCTTGGGCGACGGATGCCGCGGGGGACGCGGCGGCGGCGGTGGAGGTGGCGAACTTGGTGGCCTAGCCGGTTTGGTGCTGCTCTCTTCCACCGGCTTCATGCGTAACTCGCCGTCAGTTCCTTGGTCGCGGCCGCGGCCGCCTCTTCGTTGATTCTCTCGTTGTCCACCAGCTTGGCGTCGCCGGAACGATAGGTGGCGTCCCGCATTCGTCGCTTCAGATCGTCCAGCGACTGTCTCGCTTGCTGCTCTTCCGTTTCGTCGTCCGGGTTGTTCAATCGCGCGAAAAGCGTTGCCCACTCGCTAGCGAGCTCCTCGCACTGCACCGCGATGGAGTGGGCCACGGCGGATTTGGCCGCATAGTCCGCAAACAGAATCCAAAGGGACATGGCGGCAACCAGCAAGCCTGCGGCCGGCTGCGCGACATCGGGGATCCGATCCCACACTGGCACCAACGCACTGGTGCCGAAAACCACCAACACCCACAGCGTGATCCGGTTCCACCGCTGGTAGCGCCCATGCACCGCTTGGTAATAGCGCACCATTCGGCGAGCGTCCCACAAGCCCAGCCACACCTCGTTTCTCGTTCCTTCCGTAACCACGTCTTGTCCGCTCCAGCCACAAGGCAGGTACAAGCACCTTACTGCCAAGGCACCGAACCCGCAAGCGACTGTCCGGCCCCGCCCTGCAAACGACATGCGCCGTTGCCGCGGGGCTGTGCTATGGTTGCCGTGAACGCCCGGTGCGGGCGCGGGTCTAGCGGGAGCATAATGATCTTGTCCACCCTAAGCCACATTCTGAAGCTGCTAGGCGGTGGCGAGCCGGCGCCGGAGGAACGCGAGGCGCTCTTCCAAGAGACGGTGCTCTTGGTCTTGTCCCGCGCCACGGATTCGGACGCCAACATCAAGCCGATCGAAATCGACGCGGTGCGCGACATCGTGAAGAAGGTCACGGGCGAGGAGGTGAGTGCTGCCGACGTGCGCGTGGCGGCGCACTCGAAGATATACGAATCCGCGCCCCTCGAGCGGCAACTCGGCCGCGTCGCCCGCACGTTGAGCGTCGAGCAACGGGCGCGCATCGCCAAGGCGCTGGCCGAGGTCATCCTCTCGGACGCGCGCGTCACCTCGAAAGAGACGCGCTTTTTCAACATGGTTGCGGACGCCTTGGAGCTCACGCCGGCGGCGTTGGCGGGCCTGTTCGCCAGCGACTGAACCACGCGGAGCTTGCGCCGCCGGCGGTATCTCCGCGTTTTTGCACAAAAAAGGCGCAATCGAGCGCGCCTCTTCCGTTGTCGCGAGGAGGCCGCCGGGGTAAGGTGGCGCCACGCTTTTCGCGCAAGGGATTTGCCGCCAAATGCCCGAATCCAATCTCAGGTTGGTGGAGGACCTGCCACCGGCCGGGGGTCCTCGCCATGTGGCGATCATCATGGACGGCAACCACCGCTGGGCGCGCAGCCGGCGCTTGCCCGGTGCCGCCGGGCATCGCGCCGGCGCGAACAACGTCAAAGCGATTGCCGAATCGTGCGCGGAGCACGGAGTGGAGTGCTTGACGTTGTTCGCCTTCAGCACCGAGAACTGGCGCCGCCCGCGGCGCGAAGTGGACCTGTTGCTCAGCCTCATGCGCAATGTCCTTGAGGACGACATTGACGAGCTGAACCGCAATGGCGCGCGGCTGCGTTTCATCGGCGATCGCGGCCGGTTTCCCAAGGATTTGCAAGCGCTCATGCGCAGCGCCGAGCAACGCACCGCGGCGAACGATCGCCTGCAGCTCGCCATGGCGACCAACTTTGGCGGGCGCTGGGACATCGTGCAAGCGGCGCGCCGGTTGGCGCAAGCGGTGAGCGCCGGCGAGGTGGACTTGGACGACGTGGGGGAGGAGGTCTTCGCCCGCTTTCTATCGGTCGGCGACTTGCCTCCGCCGGACCTGTGCATTCGCACCGGTGGCGACCGCCGCATCAGCAACTTTCTGCTTTGGGACTTCGCCTACACCGAGCTCTACTTCACGGCCGAGCACTGGCCCGATTTCAACGAGGACAGCCTGGCGCGCGCCTTTGCGGACTACGCTGCGCGCCAACGGCGTTTCGGTCGACGACGTCGAACCTGACGACCCGTCTTGGAGTCACTAGCCAAGCGCGTCGCATCGGGAGTGGCGTTGGCAGGCGCGGTCGTCGCGGCTGCGACGCTGCTGCCGGATGCGGGCCGGGCCGCGTTCTTTCTGTTGTTGGCGCTGGTCGCCGCCTACGAGTGGGGAAAGCTGGCCGGCGTGTCCAAGCCGTCCGGACTGGTGGCGTGGGTCGCAGCCATCGGCGCTTTGCTTGTTGGCATCTGGCTCGTGCCGCAGGCGGGGAATGCGGTGTTGGCGGTCGCCGTGCCCTTTTGGTTTGGCGCGTTGCTGTTCGTGGTCGCGTATCCCGCGAGCGGCGCGCTGGGGCGCTCGATGGCGTTCGCGCTGCCGGCCGGAGCGGTTGCCCTGGGGTGCGCTTGGTTCGCTCTGACGACGCTGCGGCCTGGCGTCCTGCTTTGGCTCTTGGCCGCGGTCGCGGCCGCGGACACCGGCGCGTACTTCGCGGGGCGCCGGTTTGGTCGGCGTCGTCTCGCCCCCCAAGTTAGCCCGGGAAAGACTTGGGAAGGCGCGGCCGGCGGCGCCTTGGCCGCCGTTGCGTGCGGCGCGGTGGGGGCATGGGCTTTCTCCGAGCCTCTGGCGAAGTGGCTTGGTCTCGCAGCTGCCCTGTTCGTGGCTGCGCTTGTTGGCGATTTGTTCGAGAGCGCGCTCAAACGCGTTCGCGGCGTGAAGGACTCCGGAAAGCTCTTGCCGGGGCACGGCGGCATCCTGGATCGGGTGGACTCGGTGCTTGGCGCGGCGCCAGCGGTGGCCGTGCTCGAAGGCCTGGTCTGAGGCCGAGCTTCTGCTATGATGGCGCACCTTCCGCGCGGGGGTGAAACCAGCGTGGCGACAGGCGGTCTAAGGCGCACCAATGGAACTCCTGCACTACGTTTTCTTCTTTCTGGTTGCGCTCGGCCTTCTGATCACTTTTCACGAGGCGGGCCACTTTCTTGTGGCGCGTTGGGTGGGCGTCCACGTTGTGCGTTTCAGTGTGGGTTTCGGCAAGCCGCTGTTGTCTTGGCGGGACCGGCGCGGCACGGAGTTCTGCGTCGCCATGCTGCCTCTCGGCGGCTATGTGCGCATGTACGACCGCCGCGACGAGGACGCCGCGGACCATGCGCCGGCGGATCCCGCGCTGGCGCAGCGGTCGTACGATCGTCTGCCACACCAGTGGCGGATTCTGATCCTCCTCGGCGGCCCGGCGGCCAACATCGTCCTCGCCTTCGTTTGTTACTGGTTGATCGCGGTCGGGGGCACTACCGTCGTGGTGCCCACCATCGGCGCGGTGGAGGACCAAAGCGTCGCCGCGCACGCCGGCCTGCGCGGCGGAGAGGAAGTGATCGGCGTGGACCGGCGGCCCACGCGGTCGTGGAACGACGTCGCGTTGGCCTTGGCGGCCCGGCTTGGCGACACCGGGGTGGTCGAATTGCACACCGTAAGGGACGGTCGAACGCAACGGCATGCGCTGCCGGTGGAGGACTGGCTGCGGGGAGCGACCGATCCGGATCCGATCAGCGCGCTGGGCATCGACACGTCGCCCAGGGCGGTGGTGGGCACGGTGTTGCCCAACGAACCCGGCGCCCGCTCCGGCTTGGCGGCGGGGGACCTGATCACCCATGTGGACGGCGAGGGCATCCGTTCGTGGGCCGACTTCGTGGACGTTGTGCGGGCCAACCCCGAGCGCATGTTGCGATTCACCGTTCGCCGGGACGCCGACGAGGCGACCTTGCATGTCAAGCCGCGCCGCGCCGACGCCGGCGATCACGGCTATGTTGGCGTGGCGCCGGCGGCGTGGCCCACCCGCGTTGAACGGCTTGGCGTTCTGCCGGGTTTGCGCCGAGCCGTAGCGGACACTTGGGCGAACACCAAGCTCACCGTGGGCCTCATCGGCAAGATGCTCACTTTGGAGGTGTCGCCGCGGAATCTCGCCGGGCCCATCACCATAGCCAAAGTGGCCGGCGACACGGCGCGGGTTGGCGCGTTCCACTTTCTGTCGTTGCTCGCGCTGCTCTCGATTAGCCTGGGCGTGATCAACCTGCTGCCGATTCCCATCCTGGACGGTGGACAGGTGGTGAGCACGGTGATCGAAATGGCGCGGGGAAAACCGCTTTCGGCGGCCGCGGAGGCGATGGGCAACCGGGTCGGCATCGCCATGGTGGCCGGCTTGATGGTGCTCGCGTTCTACTCGGACGTGACGCGGTGGTTTTGGCCGGGGTAGCGGCAAAGAAGGCGTCGCGGCGTTTGGAAGGACGCTGGCCAAGGCGTTTGGTGTGGTTGCGGCCGTTTTGAGGAGCGTGGCATGAGAGTGTGGAGAGGGTTGGTCGCGGGATGCGTCGCGCTTGCGATGTTTGGGTTGCCCGCCGCCGCGCAAACGCTTACCGAGCCGTTCGCTGTGGCCGACATCCAGTTGCGCGGCTTGCAGCGCGTGTCCGCCGGCACGGTGTTCAACTTGCTGCCGGTCAGCATTGGAGACACGGTGGACAGCACGGACGTGCGCGCCGTGGTGCGGGCGCTCTTCAAGTCCGGCTACTTTTCCGACATCACGGTGGCGCGCGATGGCGGCACGTTGATCGTCGATGTGGCGGAGCGGCCGGCCATCGAGAAAATCGAGATCGACGGCAACAAGGCGATCAAAACCGAAATGCTCATGCAAAATCTTGGCGAGGCGGGGCTCCGCGAAGGCGAGATTTTCCAACAGGCGACGCTTGAGCGCATCGGCATCGAGCTCAGCCGCGCCTACCTCGCGCAGGGACGCTACGACGCCGCCATTGAGCCGAGTGTGAGCAAACTGCCGCGCAACCGCGTGGACATCAAGATCGACATCGACGAAGGCAAGAGCTCGGGAGTGCGACACATCAACATCGTTGGCGCCACCGTGTTTCGCCAAGCCGAGCTGCTCGAACCGCTGGAGCTGAAGCACCCCTCGCTGTTCTCCTTCATTCGCGGCAAGGACAAGTACTCCCGCGAAAAGCTCCAAGGCGATCTCGAGACCTTGGAAGCACACTACCAGAACAAGGGATATGTGGAGTTCAACACCCGTTCCGTGCAAGTCAGCATCACCCCCGATCAAAGTTCCGTTTACGTCACCGTCAACGTCCACGAGGGCGAGCGCTACACCGTGGACGACGTGAAGCTCATTGGCGATCTGTCGGATGTGAATCCGGACCTTGTCAAAACGTTGTTTCTTGTGAAAAAGGGCCAGGTTTTCAACCGCGCCCTGGTCACCGCCACGGAAGAACGCATCAACACGGCGTTCGGAAACTCCGGCTACACGTTCGCAAGCGCCTCGGGCGTGCCGGAAATCAAAGACGATGGTTTGGTGGACGTGAAATTCGTCGTGGAGGCCGGCAAGCGCGCCTATGTGCGGCGCATCACCTTCGCCGGCAACACGCTCACCCAGGACAACGTCCTGCGCCGTGAAATGCGGCAGATGGAAGGAGGTTGGGCCTCCACGGAGCAAATCGACCGCTCCAAGGTGCGGCTCGATCAGCTCGGCTTCTTCAAGCCGGATTCGGTTGGCGTGGAGACGCCCGCGGTGCCGGGCACCGACGATCAGATCGATGTGGAGTTCACGGTGGTGGAGCAGCCCACCGGCGCTTACACGGCAACGCTGGGATATTCTAAGTGGGGGGGCCTGCTGCTCTCCGCCGGGGTGCAGCAAAAGAACGTGGCCGGCACCGGCAACAGCATCGCCCTGCGGCTGAGCTGGAGCGATTTTCAACAGTCCGCGAGCTTCAGCTTTCACGACCCCTACTACACGGTCGACGGCATTAGCCGCGGTTACAACGTGTTCGCCAGACGCACGGACTACAGCTCGCTCAACATCGCGCAGTACTCGACGGATTCCTACGGCGCGGGGGTGAACTTCGATTTTCCAATGGCCGAATCCGTGCGTTTTCAATTGGGCGCATCCGCCGAGCGGACCCGCATCAAGGAGGGTTTCGGCACGTCGACGGAGATTTCGGATTTCGTTTCGCACGCCGGCGTGGACTTCCTCAATCTCAAACTGTCCGCCCTTTGGATGCGCTCGACGTTGAACCACGGATTGTTCCCCACCGCCGGACAGCGGCACACGCTGAGCGGCCTCGTGGCGGTGCCGGGCAGCGATTTGGAGTTCTACCGCGTCAACTACACCGGCGATGTCTACTACCCGCTGCCATTTGCCCGTCGGTTCTCGGCGCATCTGCGCGCGCGCGTCGGCTATGGCGGCGTGTACGGCGACACCACGACCTTCCCGTTCTACGAACACTTCTACGCCGGCGGCTTCGGCTCGGTGCGGGGCTACGAGCAGAGCACCCTCGGGCCGCGCATCCGCGACAGCCGCTACCGCGACGGCCGGCCGTTCGGAGGCAACCTGTTGGTGCTGGCGAACGCCGAGCTGATCTTCCCGTTGCCGTTCATCGACGCATCGCGCGGGGTGCGGTCGGTGTACTTCATCGACGCCGGCAACGTCTTCAACACGGATTGCCCGCCGGCGTCCTTCAACTGCCACGATTTCGACGCCAAGGAAATGCGCGTCACGACCGGCTTCAGCATCAGTTGGCTGTCGCGGATGGGGCCGATGACCTTCGCATTGACGCAACCGCTCAACGACAAGCCGGGAGACGAGATCGAGCGCTTTTCCTTCGAGCTGGGACAGACCTTCTGAGGTCTCGCTCCACCAAAACGCGGCAGGTGCGGCGACCGCGAGTATCGCCTTATAATGCCGCTTTCGCGCGAGACGCCGCAACGCAAGCCGAGGAGATTCCGCAACGTGACGCAGATCAACGTGACCAAGAGTAGGAGATGCCCCGCCGTGCTTGCGGCGTTGCTCGCTGTGGCGGCGCCGAACGCGGCGGCCGAGCTCAAGGTGGCGGTCGTGGATACGATCAAGGCCATCGGCCAGAGCGAGGAGGCGAAGAGCTTTGGCGAGACGGCGAACAAGGAACTGGAGGCCGAAGCGAAGGCGGTGACCGGCATCCAAACCGAGGTCGCCGAATTGCAGAAGCGACTGCAAGACGAAGGCGAGGTGATGGCGGAAGCCGAACGCCGCAAGGTACACAAGGAGCTTGAGAACAAACAAATCGACTTGGATTTCCGCGCCAAGAAGCTGCAGAAGGAACGCCAGGACAAACAGGCCGAGTTCTTGCAGGTGATGGGGCCGAAAGTCCAAGCCATCGTTGCCGACATGGTGGAGGTGGAACGTTACGACTTGGTGTTCGAGCGCAGCAACGTGGGCTATGTGAACCCGCGCCACGACATAACGGCGAAGGTGACGGAAAAGCTGAACGAGCGGTTCACGGAAGCCGAATAGTCGGCGCGCCAACCGGAAGCGCCGGGTGGTGGCAACGCACCCGAGCAGCGCCGCAAGCGCGGCGGGTGCGCGTGCCGCCGGACGAACGCTTGCCGACATCGCCGCGGCGCTCGATGCGTCGCTCGACGGCGGCGCGGCCTTGCATGGCGACGGCGAGGTTGTGGTCACTGGCCTCGCCCCCATCGCGACCGCGCGCGCCGGCGATCTCACGCACCTCTCCGGCCGCGCCTACCGCCGCTTTCTATCCGGCACCGCCGCGTCCGGTGTGCTGTTGCGCGCCGAGGACGCCCCGCGCTGCCCCACCGCGGCGGTGGTGGTGGCGAATCCCTACCTTGCCTTCGCGCTCGCTTCGCAGATGTTCGACGATGCCCCGCGTCCGCCGGCGGGCGTGGCCGCGGGCGCGCGGGTCCACGCCAACGCCTCCGTGGACGGCATGGCGTCGGTGGCCGCCGGCGCCACGGTGGCGGCCAACGCGCGGGTTGAAGCGGGCGCGCAGATTTGGCCGGGCGCCTACGTTGGCGAGGGGGCCCGGGTGGGCCGGGACACGGTGGTGCATTGCAACGCCACGCTGTACCGCGATGTGCGCGTGGGCGCGCGCTGCGTCATTCACGCCGGGGCCGTGCTCGGCGCGGACGGTTTCGGTTTCGTGCCGGACGAGCGGGGACGCTTGCAAGCGATAGCGCAACTCGGCGGCGTGGTGGTCGGCGACGACGTGGTGGTGGGCGCGGCCACCACGATCGATCGCGGCACGTTGACGGACACCGTGATCCGCGACGGCGTGAAGATCGACAACCAAGTGCAGATCGGCCACAACTGCGATGTCGGCGAACACACCGTGCTGTGCGGGCAAGTCGGCATCGCCGGCAGCACGCGCATTGGTCGTCACTGCATGTTGGGCGGGGGCGTGGGGGTGGCCGGCGAGCATCCAATCGAGATCTGCGACGGTGTGCGGGTCGGCGCCGTCACCGCCGTCACCCGCTCCATCCGCGAACCGGGTGTTTACCTAGGCGCGGTGCTGCATAATACCGCCGGCCGGTGGAAGCGCACGGCTTTGCGTCTCGCGGAGCTCGACGAAATAGCCAAGCGTCTCGGGCGTCTTGAAGCGCAAGTGCGCCGAACAAGCAAGTCGCCGGCGGGCGACCGCCAAGAACCGGGGGAGGGCAGCCCATCGTGACGCTCGACATCGACGAGATTCTCGGGTACCTGCCGCACAGGCATCCGTTTCTGTTGCTCGACCGCGTGGACGAACTAGTGCCCGGCAAGCGCGTGGCGGGGCGCAAGAACGTCTCCGCCAACGAGCCGTACATGCAAGGGCACTTTCCCGATCACCCCATCATGCCGGGCGTTTTGGTGGTGGAGGCGCTGGCGCAGATTTGCTGCGTGCTTGCCGTCAAGACGCGCGGCCGCAAGCCGGCGGAAGGCTATTTGCAGTACCTCGCCGGGCTCGACGACGTGCGCTTCAAACGTCCGGTGCGCCCCGGCGACCTCTTGGAACTGCGCGGCGCCATCGTTGGCCAACGCCGCAGCCTCATGAAGTTCGACTGTGCGGCGTTGGTTGATGGCGAGTTGGCGTGTTCGGTCAAGCTCATTTGCGTGGAACGGCGCGTTGCGGCGAAGACGGCCGCGGACGAAGACGGCCGCGGATCGCTAGCGCCGGCCGAGCAGGCGGGGCCGGTGCCGCCGCTGCTGCACGATGGCCACCAAAACATGGCGCGGACAGGAAGAGGCGCGTGATCGACGAACGCGCGATCGTCGACCCCGACGCATCCATCGGTCGCGATGTGGACGTCGGGCCGTGGACGATCATCGGCCCGGACGTGGTCATTGGCGATGATTGCGAGATCGGGCCGCACGTCATCCTGCGCGGGCCCACCACCTTGGGCCGCGGCAATCGCGTCTTTCAGTTCGCCACCGTCGGCGAGGGTTCGCCCGCTTACGCCTACAAGGGCGAGGCCACCACGCTCGCCATTGGCGACAACAACGTCATCCGCGAAGGCGTGACCATCCATCGCGGTCTGGCCACCGACCGCAGCCGCACCGCCATCGGCAGCGACAATCTGTTCATGGCGTATGTACACATTGGCCACGACTGCGTGCTTGGCGACCGCATCGTCATGGCCAACAACGCCTCCGTGGCCGGCCATGTGACCGTTGGCGACGAGGCGGTGCTAAGCGGCTACGTGGGGGTGCCCCAGTTCCGCAGCATCGGCGCGTTTTCGTTCGTGAGCGCGATGTCGCTGGTCACCAAGGATGTGCCCGCGTATGTGTCCATTGACGGCAATCCCGCCGGCGCGGTGGGGCTGAACATCGAGCGGCTGCGGCGCCGCGGCGCGTCGGAGAAGGTGAAGAACGCGTTGCAGGACGCCTACAACACGGTGTATCGCCGCGGCCTGACGCTGAAGCAAGCGCTGGAAGAGTTGCGCCCGGCGGCGCGGGACACCGCCGAAGTGGCTTGTTTCGTGCGTTCGATCGAGGCGTCCGAGCACGGCATCGTGCGCGAGCGGCGACGGCAGTAGCGCCCGCACGGTGGGCGGCCAGCCGCTGCGCGTTGGCATCGTCGCCGGCGAGGCGTCCGGCGACATCCTCGGCGCGCGGTTGATGGCCGCCATCCGCGAACGGCGGCCGGACGCGCGCTTCGCGGGCGTCGGCGGCGACGGGATGTTGGCGGAGCGCTTGGAGAGCCTTGCGCCATTGGAGGCGTTGTCCGTCAACGGCTTCAAGGACCCGCTGCTGCGACTGCCGAGTTTGGTTCGCTTGTTGCGCGCGCTGCGCCGTCGCTTCACCGGCGCGGACGCGCGCGGCGAAACCGCGGACGTGGTGGTGGGCGTGGATTTCAACGTCTTCAACCTGCTGCTGGAGCGGGCGGTGAAGCAGCGCGGCATCCCCACGGCGCACTACGTCAGCCCGTCGGTGTACTTCTGGCGACCCGGCCGCGTCAAGCGCATCAAACGCGCCGCCGACGTTGTGCTGGCGTTGTTTCCATTCGAACCGGCGCTCTACGAGGAGCACGGCGCGAACGCGGTCTTCGTCGGCCATCCGCTGGCGGACGAGATCGCCCCCGGCGACGGCGACGACGCGGCGCGGCGGCGCGCCCGCGCGGCGCTCGATCTCCCGCCGCGGCGGCGCGTGGTCGCGCTGCTGCCGGGCAGCCGCGGTTCAGAGATCCGCTTCTTGGGCGGCGTCTTCTTGGAGACCGCGGCGCTGCTGCGCGAGTCGTTCGGCGATCCGGTGTTTCTCGTGCCCACGCCGTCGGCCGCGGTGGACGCGACGGTGCGGGCGCTGCTTGCGCAAAGGGCGGGTGCGCCAGCGGGCGGCTTGGATGTGCGCGTCGTGCGGAGCGGCTCGCGCGCGGTGATCGCCGCCGCCGACGCGGTGCTTGTGAAATCCGGCACCGCCACTTTGGAGACCATGCTCTTGCGGCGACCGATGGTGGTCGCCTACCGGATGGGCGCGTTGACCACGTGGATCGTTCGGCGCATGAAGAAAACCGACCATGTGGCCCTGCCCAACATTCTTGCCGGCCGCGCGCTGGTGCCCGAACTGCTGCAGGAGGAGGCCGTGCCCGCCCGCTTGGCGCGCGCCTTGGTCGCGCAATTCCAACGCTGCCAAGAGGACGGCGACTATGCGCGCGCCTGCGCCCACTGGCACGATCAGCTGCGCCGGGGCGCCGCCGGGCGGGCCGCCGACGCGGTGCTGTCGCTGGTCGACGACGGCCACATGAGGCGGACATGAGGGGTGTCGCCAAACGCGACCGCCCAAACCGCGACCGCGTGTGCCGCGACCTTGCGGGCTGTGTACACGCCGTCGCCGAGGGGACCGATGTGGCCGGCGTGGACGAGGTGGGCCGCGGGCCGTTGGCCGGCCCGGTGGTGGCTGGCGCGGTGGTGCTCCATCCGCGGCGGCCCATCGCCGGGCTGCGCGACTCCAAAGCGCTTGCGGCATCCGCCCGCGAAGAACTGGCCATCGCCATCCGCGCGCGCGCCGTCGCCTACGCCTTGGGGCGCGCCGAAGTGGAGGAGATCGACCGCATCAACATCCTGCGCGCGTCTTTGGTGGCCATGCGCCGCGCCGTGGAAGCGTTGCGAGTTCGCGTGCGCGTCGCGTATGTGGACGGCAACATCGCGCCGAGCTTGCTGTGTGCAACCGTGGCCGTGGTGGGCGGAGACGCCCGCGTGCCGGCGATCAGCGCGGCATCGATCCTCGCCAAAGTGGCGCGCGACGCGGAGATGTCGGCCGCCGCCAAAACCTATCCGGACTACGGCTTCGAGCACCACAAGGGCTACGCCACCGCCGGCCACCTCCGTGCGTTGGCGAAGCTAGGCCCGACGCCGCTGCACCGCCGCTCCTTTGCGCCGGTGGAACGCTGGCACCGCGCGGCCGGCGGCTCCTCCGGCCTCCTCAAAACCTAACTTCCAGTGGGATCTTCACAGATGCGCGTCAACTCTTGCACCAAGCGCCGAGTTCGCGGAGCGAACTCCAACGCGCCCGCCAGGGCGCGCAGCGTGCTATCTTGAACCGCATGACCACCGCGGCGCAGCAGGCCGACGAACCGGCCGTCGCCTATCAGACGGGCGATGAAGTCGTCGCGGATTCCGGCAACGGCGCGCTGGTGGCACTGGGCGACTTCGTGCATCTTGTTGTCCACAGCGAGTTCTCGGTCAACGACGGTCTCATCAAGGTGCGCGACTTGGCCGCGCGCGCCGCGGCGTTGGGCATGCCGGCGGTCGCCCTCACGGACCGCGGCAACCTGTTCGGCTTGGTGAAGTTCTACACCGCTTGCCGGGAGAACGGCATCAAGGCCGTCATCGGCGTTGACTTGGAGTACGAACACGGTGGCCGCCCCTATCGTTGCGTGCTGCTCGCAATGCGCGCCGAGGGCTACGGCAACCTGCTCCGCTTGGTGTCAAGCGCCTACACCGGCGCGGCGAACGGCGGCAACGCGGCGTCCGCCGAGCACGGCAGAACAACGCGCGCCGCCGTGTTGCGGGCGGCGGACGGCCTCGTTGCGATCCTGGGGCGGGGCAGCGACGTGGGCGAGGCGCTAGGCAAGAACGACGCCTCGCTCCACGATCGTTTGGCGGATTGGCGCGCCGCCTTCGCCGACCGGTTCTACTTGGAGGTCGTGCGCACCGGACGCGCCGGCGAGGATCGGTTCGCGGTGGCCGCCGCCGAATTGGCCGCCGAAGTCGGCGTGCCGGTGGTGGCGAGCAACGACGTGCGCTTTCTGCACCCGGACGACTTCGAGGCGCACGAGACGCGGGTGTGCATCCAAGAGGGCCGCGTGCTCGACGACCCGCGCCGCGAGCGGCGCTACAGCGCGGAGCAGCACCTGCGCGACGCCGAGGAAATGTGGACGCTTTTCGCGGACCTGCCGGAAGCGGTGCGCAACACCACCGAACTGGCGAAACGGTGCAGCCACGAGTTGCCGCTCGGCACCTACCACCTGCCCGACTACCCGGTGCCGCCGGGGGCGACCTTGGACTCCGTGTTGACCAGCCGCGCCAAAGACGGATTGGCCCGCTATCTGGAGCGCGGCGGTTTGGTTGGCGACGATGCCGAGCGCTACCGGCAGCGCTTGGACTACGAACTTGGCGTCATCAACGAGATGGGATTCGCCGGCTACTTCCTCATCGTGGAGGAGTTCGTCAACTGGGGGCGCGAACACCGCGTGCCGGTGGGATGCCGAGGTTCCGGCAACGCCTCCTTGGTGGCGTTCTCGCTCGGCATCACGGACTTGGATCCCTTGGAGTACGACCTCTTGTTCGAGCGCTTGCTCAACCCGGAGCGCGTGTCCATGCCGGACTTCGACATCGACTTTTGCCGCGAGGGCCGCGAGCGCGTCATCTCCCATGTGGAGGAACGCTACGGCCAGGACGCGGTGAGCCAGATCGTCACCTTCGGCACGATGGCGGCGCGCTTGGTGGTGCGCGACGTGGCGCGGGTGCAGGGCAAGCCGTTTGGCTTGGCCGACCGGCTCTCCAAGATGATCCCGTTCGAGGTGGGGATGACGCTGGCCAAGGCCATGGAGCGCGAGCCGGAACTGCGCGACTTCGTGGAGCGCAACGAAGACGCCGCCGAAATCATGGACATGGCGTACAAGCTCGAAGGCGTGGTGCGCAACACCGGCAAGCACGCGGGGGGTGTGGTCATCGCTCCCACCACCTTGACGGACTTCGTGCCTCTATACGCCGACCAGGCTGGCGGCGGCGTGGTTTCGCAATTCGACCTGCACGATGTGGAGGAGGCCGGCCTCGTCAAGTTCGACTTCCTCGGCTTGAAGACGCTCACCATCGTCGATTGGACCGTGAACGCCGTCAACGAGGAGCGGCGCGCCAACGGCGAAGCGCCCGTGGACATCAAAACGGTGCCGCTCGACGACCCCCACACCTACGATTTCCTCAAGACCGCCGAGACCACCGCCGTCTTCCAACTCGAATCGGACGGCATGAAGGAGCTCATCCGGCGGCTGCTGCCGGACCGCATCGACGACATCATCGCCTTGGTGGCCCTGTACCGTCCGGGCCCCTTGCAGTCGGGCGCGGTGGAGGACTACATCAAGCGCAAGCATGGCCACGCCGGCGTCAAGTACGCGCATCCGTCCTTGGAGAGCGCGTTGCGGAGCACCTATGGCGTCATGCTCTACCAAGAGCAGGCCATGGTGATCGCCCAGCGTCTCGCGGGATTCTCCTTGGGCGAAGCGGATCTCCTGCGGCGCGCCATGGCGAAGAAGAAGCCGGAGGAGATGGTGCGCATGCGCGCCATGTTCCTCGCCGGCACGGACGCGCACGGGGTCGACCAGCGCGTCGCGGCGGACATCTTCGATCAAGTGGAGAAATTCGCCGGCTACGCCTTCAACAAAGCCCACGCGGCGAGCTACGCCCTGCTGAGCTTCCAAACGGCGTGGCTGAAGGCGCACTTCTCGGCGCCCTTCATGGCGGCCGTGCTGTCGGCGGACATGGACACCGTGGACAAGATCGTCCCGCTCGTGGACGAAGCGCGGCGCCTGGGCATCGACATGCTGCCGCCGGATGTCAACGCCAGCGCGTTTCGGTTCGTGGCCAAGGAGGGTGCCATCCTGTACGGCTTGGGCGCCGTGCGCGGTCTCGGCGCCGGCCCGGTGGACGCCATCGTGGCGGAGCGCGAACGCGGCGGGCCATTCACCGACTTGACGGATTTCTGCCGCCGCGTGGATGCGCGGCGCGTCAACAAGCGCGTGCTCGACGCCCTTGTGCGCTCCGGCGCCACGGATGGCTTCCGGCGCGAGAGCGAGGACTTGAACGCGGCGCGCGCGCGACTCCTTTGCGAGCTGCCCGGCGCGCTGCAGGGCGCCGAGCAGACGGCGCGCGATTCGGAGCTCGGCATTACGGACATGTTCGGCGGCGTTGCCAAGCAGCCAACGGCACCCGCCGCCGGCGCGTCTTCCCCGCTCTCGACCGACGAGCGTTTGCAAGGCGAAAAGGAGACTCTGGGGCTGTATCTCACCGGACACCCCGTGGCGAGCCACCTTGCGGAGATTCGGCGTTTCTGCCCCCAGCCCATCGGCAAGCTGCGCAGCAGCCGCGACGCGCAGATGGTTGCCGGCTTGGTCGTCTCCAACCGCACCCGCCGCGGCCGCCGCGGGACGATGGGTTTCTTTGTGCTCGACGATCAAAGCGGGCGCATCGAGGTGAGCGCGTTCGGCGAGGTGTTCACCGCCAATCGCGCCAAGATCGTCAAGGACGCCATCGTCGTTGTCGAAGGCGAGGTGCAGGAGGACGCCTTCTCCGGAGGGCTCAAGATGCGCGCCGAGCGGGTGCTGTCGTTCGCGGAGGCGCGCAACCGCCATGCCCGCGGCGTGGTGTTGCGGCTCGCCGGCGAGAGCGCGGCGGTGCTGCCGCGGCTGCGGCAGGTGCTCGCTCGGCACCGGCTGGCGGAAGGCTGCGCGGTGTTCGTGGACTACCGGGCGTCCTCGGCGAGCGCGCGCTTGGCGTTCGGCGACGCTTGGCGCGTGGACGCCGGCGACGTTCTGCTTGGCCAACTGCGCGAGACGCTGGGCGACGACGCGGCGTTGGTGGACTACGGCTGAGGCCGGACCCCCTGCTGAGGGGTCGAACCCCGGCGGAGCGTGCGGCCGCGCCACATTGCGAGGAGCATGGGCCAATGGACGCGCGGTTGCAGCCGTTGCCGATCACCGAGACCGCAGCGCCGCCTTGCGAAACCGTGGAGCAAGCGGTGGCCGCCAATGCCGCGCTCGCTCCGTGGCGGCGGGGAGAGGCGGCCGGCACGTTGTGGATTGGGTTCAGCGGCGGCATGGATTCCACGGTGCTTGCCCATGCGTTGCGCGGCTTGGCGCAAGCGAAGGCCATCCACGTCGACCACGGCTTGGCCGACCAGGCGGAGAACTGGCGCCGTCATTGCGTTGCCGAGGCGGCGGCGTTCGGGCTGTCCATCGAGACGCGCGCCGCGAAGGTGGCGCGTCAAGGCAACTTGGAGGCCGCGGCGCGGCGCGCGCGCTACGCCTGCTGGCGCGGGATGCTGCGCGACGGCGATGTGCTCGCGCTCGCGCACCACGCGGACGACCAGGCGGAAACGCGATTGTGGCAGCTGCTCACCGGGCGCCGGCCGGAGGGCATGCCGGTGGAGCGTGCCCTCGGCGCCGGGTGCGTCGTGCGGCCGTTGCTCGGCGTCGACCGCGGCCAAATCGCGGACTACGCGGCGCGCCACGACTTGCGCTGGGTGGAGGATCCGGCCAACGCGGACTTGCGCTACGACCGCAACTTCATCCGCCACCGCTTGCTGCCGCTCGTGGCGGAGCGCTTCCCGGAAGCGGTGCGGCGTTTGCGCGCGCCGCGTCCGCGCCCGACCGCCGACGGCGCGCCGCTGCCGTGTGCCAACGCCTCGCCGCGGGGCGTGGAAACATGGCTGCTGGCCGCCGGCATGCCGTGCGCGAACCGCGCGGTGGCGGAGGTGGCGCGCCAGAACAACGCCGGCGCGGATCGCCAGCCGCGCGTCGCCATCGCCCCCGGGGTGCGGGCGTGGCGCCACGAGGGCGCTTGGCACTTGGTTCGAGAGTTGCCTGCGCGCGCTTGCGCCCCGTCGTTCGCAACGGTCGGCGCCGATTTGCGCTTGGCGGCCGGACGGTTGACCTGGGCGGCCGCCACGCGCGGTTTGGCGCCCGGTTGCCGGCTGGCGATCCGCTCGCGCGCCGGTGGCGAGCGCATTCGTCCCGCCGGGCGTGATGTGCGCAAGACCGTGAAGGCGCTGTTTCAGGAGGGCCGCGTGGCGCCGTGGCTGCGTTCGACTTGGCCGCTGCTGTACGCCGGCGAACGCTTGGTGGGCGTGCCGGGTCTCGCCGTCGACGAGGCCGCCGCGGTGGCGGGCGGTTTGTTTCCGGAGTGGGTGCCGGGGCGGCTCTGAGCGGCCGGGTGGCCTGCGACAGGCGCGCCCGTGCGCGTTGAATTCGGGGCCGAGCACGTCCGTCACGATGTGCAGGTTCAGCGCGGGAACGATGCTGTGGTCCCAACCAGGGCAATCGCATTTGGATTAGGTGGGGCGGCACGGAGAGCGGGGATGGTGCAGAATAGGCGTCTCGATCCAAGGAGGGAGAGACGGAATGCGGGAACTTCTGTTTGTTTTTCAAGAAGTTGAGGACCCTAGGCGAGGCAACGCCAAGCGCCACGACCTGCACGAGATGCTGGTGATCGCGCTGCTGTCGATGCTCACGGGCGGACGCACATGCGTCGAGATGGAGGACTACGGATGCGCCGCGGAGCGGTGGCTGCGGACGTTTCTGGCGCTGAGGAACGGGATTCCGAGCCACGACGCGTTCTCGCGGCTGTTCAGACTGTTGAACCCGGCGGGTCTTCAGACGGCGCTGCTGCGCCTGGCGCAGGACTGGGCGGACCGGCTCGGCGGCGTGATCGCGGTGGACGGCAAGGTGCTGCGGCGGTCGTTCGAGGACGCCTCGGAACGGTCGCCGACGCACCTTCTGCAAGCGTTCGCGGCGGAGTCGAAGCTGACGCTGGCGCAGATGGAGGTGGACGGCAAGTCGAACGAGATCCCGGCGCTGCCGAAGCTGCTGGAGCTGGTGGACGTGAGGGGGCGGACGGTGACGGCGGACGCGCTGCGCGCGCAGCGCGGGACGGCGGCGGCGATCGTGGCCAAGGGCGGCGACTACGCGCTGGCGCTGAAGGGCAACCAGGGGACGCTGCGCGCGGACGTGGAGGAGTACTTGGACAACCCGCCCGCGTCGGCGAAACTCCTGTCGCATCAACAGGTTGACAAGGGCCACGGGCGCGTCGAGAAGCGCACGGCGACGGTCTGCCACGACGTCGACTGGCTGCAAGAGCGCCACGACTGGCCCGGTCTTTCGGCCTTCGGCAAGGTCGTCGCCGAGCGGCATCTCGCCGACGGCTCGGAGAGCGTCGACAGCCGCTACTACCTGCTCAGCGCCAAGCCCTCGGCGGAGCGCTTCGGGCGCACCGTCCGCTCCCACTGGGCGATCGAGAACGGCCTGCACTGGGTGCTCGACGTGTCGATGGACGAAGACCAGGCGCGCAACCGCAAGGGCAACTCCGCCGCCTGTCTGGCGGTGGTCCGCCGGCTGGCCCTGAACATCGTGCGGATGCATCCCGACAAGCGGTCCATCCGCCGCAAGTTCACCCGCGCCCAGCGCGACGACAACTTCCTGCTCGACATGATCCGGCGCATCCGCAAGCGCGAGTAGGCGCGGGATTCCAAATGCGATTGCCCTGGGTCCCAACGCCGACCGAGGAATTGGCTGATATGATGGGCGTCCATGGGCGAGAACCGCGTCGGCGAGGGCGTCATGCTCGATCAACGCGCTGGGCGCGTCAACAGCCCCGCGAACGCGTCGGCGGTCGGCGCGTTGCCGGGCCAACTCCCGCAAGCGGGTTCGCCGCGCTTCGCCGATCGTCGGTTTGGCGGCGGCGCCGCTGTGGAGTGGCTGCCGTGAGCGTGGCGCGGCGCCCCGGCGCGGGCCATTACGTCCACGTGGCCTTCTGCGTGGCGGTGCTTTTCTTCCTGATCGCGCCCATTCTGGTGGTGGTGCCGCTCTCCTTCAACGCCGAACCGTACTTCACCTTCACCGAGGGGATGCTGCGCTTCGACGCCGAGGCGTATTCGCTGCGCTGGTACGAGAAGGTGGCCACCAGCGACGAGTGGCTGCGGGCGCTGGTGAACAGCTTCCTCATCGGCGGCTGCGCCACGGCGCTCGCCACCGGGCTCGGCACGCTCGCGGCGCTGGGCTTGGCCAATCCGGCAATGCCAGCGCGCCCGCTCGTCATGGGCCTTTTGATTTCGCCAATGGTGACGCCGGTGATCATTTCCGCGGCCGGGATGTTCTTCTTCTATTCCACATTGGGGCTCGCGCAGACCCATTTGGGGTTGATCTTGGCGCACGCGGCGCTTGGCACGCCGTTTGTGGTGATCACGGTCACCGCCACGTTGACCGGCTTCGACACCAATCTCACCCGCGCCGCCGCGAATCTTGGTGCCGGGCCGTGGCGCAGCTTTCGCCGCGTGCAGTTGCCGCTGATCGCGCCCGGCGTCGTGTCCGGCGCTTTGTTCGCGTTCGCCACGTCGTTCGACGAGGTGGTCACCGTGCTGTTCATGGGCGGCTTGGAGCAGCGCACGATTCCGCGCGAGATGTGGGCGGGCATCCGCGAGCAGATCAGTCCCGCCATCTTGGCGGTGGCCACGCTGCTGATCGCGTTCGCGGTATCCCTCATGCTGGTGGTCGAGTGGCTGCGGCGGCGCGGGGCGACGGAACGCCCCAATGGATGAACGGCAACTTGGCGAAGGGAGCGGCATGACAGAGCAAGCTCGGCAGGAAGACGAAGACCAAGCCCCGCATGGCGCGGACGCCTATGTGGAGTTCGACGGCGTGTCCAAGAGCTACGACGGGATCGCGCAGATCGTTCGCGACCTCCACCTCACCGTACACGAAGGGGAGTTCCTGACGCTGCTCGGTCCCTCCGGCTCCGGCAAGACCACCTGCTTGATGATGCTGGCCGGCTTCGAGGTGCCGACCGGCGGTTCCATCCGCATCAACGGCCAGCCGGTGGACGCCGTGCCGCCGCGCCGCCGCAACATCGGCATGGTGTTCCAGAACTACGCGCTGTTTCCGCACATGACGGTGGGCGCCAACCTGGCGTTTCCCCTTGAAGTGCGGCGATTGGACAAAGACGCGGTGGCCGAGCGGGTCGCGCGCGCCTTGCAGCTGGTGCGGTTGGAGGGCTTCGAGGACCGGCGCCCCGGGCAGCTTTCGGGTGGCCAGCAGCAGCGCGTGGCGATCGCGCGGGCGCTGGTGTTCGAGCCGCGGCTTGTGCTCATGGACGAGCCGCTCGGCGCGCTTGACCGGCGGCTGCGCGAGGAGATGCAGTTCGAGATCCGCCGCATTCAACGCACCTTGGGCGTGACCGTGGTCTACGTGACCCATGATCAGCAGGAAGCGATGGCCATGTCGGACCGCGTGGCGGTGTTCAACGGCGGGCGCATCGAGCAGGTCGCCGCGCCGGAGGTGCTGTACGAAGAGCCGGAGCGCCCGTTCGTGGCGTCCTTCATCGGCGACAACAACCTGCTTCGCGGCGTGGTGGCCGCCGTGGACGGCGACACCTGCGACGTGACCGTTGGCGGCCTGACGGTCAACGCGTTCATGGTGGAAGCGCACGCGGTGGGCGACGAGGTGGTGCTCGCCGTGCGCCCGGAACGCACCGGTCTCGCCGCCGAAGCCGGCATGTACACCAACGAGTTCGAGGTGGAAGTGCGCGACATGGCGTTTCTCGGCGACCATCTGCGCGTGCTCACCGACGTTGGCGGCCAGTCCTTCGTGGTGAAGATTCCCAACATCGTCGGCCACGGCGGCGTGCTCGCCGGCGAGAACGTGCGCATCGGCTGGGCGACGTTGGACTGCCGCGCCTTGCGCCCAGTCGAAGAAGCGCCCGCGTAAGCAGCCTCCGACTTCGCACCGAGGGAAGCGGGCAGGGATGGGAGCGCACCCGTGACGGTCGACGCCGCGAGTGGCACGCCGCGTGGCAAGGTGGCCATCGTCACCGGTGCCGGCACGGGCATCGGCAAACACACGGCGTGGGCGCTGCTTGGCGCCGGATACGCGGTGGTGTTGGCCGGCCGCCGCTTGGAACTCTTGCAGGCGGTGGCCGAAGAGAGCGGCAGCGGACAGCGCGCCCTCGTCGTGCGCACGGACGTGGCGGACGCGGACTCCGTGGCGCGGCTGTTCGCGCGCACCAAGGACGCCTTCGGACGGTTGGATCTGCTCTTCAACAACGCCGGTTCGGGAGCGCCCGCGGTGCCCCTGGAGGAGCTGACGCTGGACCGCTGGCAACGGGTGGTGGACGTGAACCTCACCGGCGCGTTCCTCTGCACGCAGCACGCCTTCCGGCTGATGAAGAACCAGAATCCCAAGGGCGGGCGCATCATCAACAACGGCTCCATCTCGGCGCAGGTGCCGCGCCCCAACTCGGCCCCGTACACGGCCACCAAGCACGCGCTCACCGGCCTCACGCGCTCCACGTTCCTGGACGGCCGCGAACACGGCATCGTCTGTGGACAGATCGACATCGGCAACGCCCACACGCCCATGACGGCGCGCATGGCGCAAGGCGTGAAGCAAGCGGACGGCTCGGTGAAAGCGGAGCCGACCATGGATGTGGAGAACGTGGCGCGCGCGGTGCTCTACATGGACAGCCTGCCGCTGGACGCCAACGTGCCGTTCCTCACGGTGATGGCCTCGGCGATGCCCTACATCGGACGGGGGTGAACCGCCAACGCGCGACGCCCCACGGTGATGGCCGTGGCGACGCCGCACGTCGGCCGGCAAGACGGGCCGACGGGCCGCGCTCACTGGCGTTGCGCCGCGGTTTCGGCGACAATGAGCGTGATCGACGGAAATGCGCGGAAGCAATAGGCGCAGCCCAAGGAGAGGTGCCAGAGCGGTCGAATGGGCCTGACTCGAAATCAGGTGTGTCTTCACGGGCACCCAGGGTTCGAATCCCTGCCTCTCCGCCAAACGTTCGACGCCCAAGCCGCCGGGAGACCTTGAGATCCTTGGGACATGGCCCGTAGAGATATCCATTACCTGCGAGGCCTGCTGCGGGAGCTGCGGTTCAGCCACGAGGCCGAGTGGTTGGAGTTCAAGGTGGACAACGCGAAGCCCGCTCTCATCGGGGAATACATCTCCGCATTGGCCAATTCCGCCGCATTGGTGGGCAAGGCGCACGGCTATGTCGTATGGGGCGTTGAAGACGAAACCCGCGCCCTGGTGGGCACGCGCTTCTCCCCCCCGCACTGCGAAGAAGGGCAACGAACCACTTCAGACGTGGCTTTCGCGGCTGCTTTCGCCCCCAGTCGACTTCCAGTTTCAAGAGTTGCTGCTGGACGACAAGCGCTTCGTGTTCTTGCAGGTGGATTGCGCGACGCACCGCCCGATCGCGTTTCACGGCACGGAGTTCCTGCGCGTCGGCAGCGCGAAGAGGAAACTCCGGGATTTCCCGGAGAAGGAGCGAGCGCTGTGGCAAACCTTCAGCCACATCCGTTTCGAGGAGGGCACTGCCGCGGAGCGACTTGGCGGAGACGACGTTCTCCTCGCGCTGAACTGCCCCGCCTACTTCGACTTGCTGGGGCAGCCGGCGCCGGACGGTCGCGACGCCACGCTCGAAGCGCTTGCGCGCGAGAAGCTGATCGCCCCAAGCGAGGCCGGCGGCTTTGATGTCACCAACTTGGGCGCGATGCTCCTCGCCAAAGACCTCGGCGACTTTCCGCGTTTGCGGCGCAAGGCGCTGCGCATCATCGAATACCGCGGGACCGGGCGCTTGGAGACGTTGCGCGAACACGAAGGTGCGAAAGGATATGCCGCCGGCTTTGCCGAGTTGATGGACTACATCCATGCCCGCTTGCCAACCCACGAGGAAAACGGGCGCGCTTTTCAGCGCTCCATGCCGGAGTTTCCTCCGTTGGCGGTGCGGGAGCTGGTGGTCAACGCGCTCATCCACCAGGATTTCGCAACGACCGGCACCGGCCCGATGGTGGAGATATTCGAGGGGCGGGTGGAAATCACCAACCCCGGCGAGCCGTTGGTGCAAACGGAGCGCTTTCTGGACAGCCAGCCGGTGTCGCGCAACGAAGCGCTGGCGTCGCTGATGCGCCGCTTCGACATTTGCGAAGAACGGGGCAGCGGCATAGACAAGGTGGTGGCCGAGGTCGAGCGCTTTCAACTTCCCGCCCCGACGTTCGAGGTGCCGCCCGGCTTCACGCGTGCCATTCTTTTTGGGCGCAAGCCGCTGGCGGAAATGGATCGGTTGGAGCGTGTGCGCGCCTGCTATCTGCATGCCTGCCTGAAGCATGTGAACGGAGAGTTCCTCACCAACGCCTCGTTGCGCAAGCGCTTCCCCATCCAAGCGGCAACGTCGGCTTCGGCGGCAAGCATGGCTTCGCGCTACATCCGCGAAGCCGTGGAAGAGGGGTATGTCAAGCCGGTGGATGCCCGGGCCGGGCGCCGAAGAATGCGCTATGTGCCCTTCTGGGCGGCGCGAACTGCGCCGCCTGCCGAGAGCGGCGGATAGCGCATGGGTGGAATTGGTGCGGGATGTGGAAACGCACCGCGGCCGCGCACCGTCTCGTTGCGAGAGCAGAACCGCTTGATGTCGCCGGGTTGCGGCGTCTGATGGAGCTGTCCCGAACGGGAGCCATCCAGTGAGCTTGCGTGTTCACGAGGCGAACGCTCTGAGGGCGATCGCCCCGGCGGCGTTCTCCGCCTACGCCCGCCCAAGGGCTGGGAAGTGGTCGAACGCTACGGTGATCACTCGGATGTCTATGCGGCGGCTGGCTTGCCGGAGGTCGTCCTGCCCCGGACCCCGCGCTTGGCGGACTACGCCGATGTCGCCGCTCGGCTCGTGCGGATCTTCGCCCAGCAGGCGGGTGTCGACGAACTGGAGCTGCTGCGCGAGTTGACGACCGCCAATCGCGACGCGATACGGTTGCGGGCATCGTGCGACCGTGCCGTGGCCGTGGCCGATGGCCTTGCGCTGATCGGCAGTGCCAAGGACATGGTCGCGGCCGCGGTGTGCTCGCTGTTCAAGCCGACGGCCGCCTACCGAGGCCGTCCCAGGAAGGAAGTCTTGGACTACATGCGCGGAGTTCAGCTGGCCGGCATGGAGCAGGGCAGCTTGGTAGTCACGCTGCTGCCGCCGGCGGTTCCCCCGGCGGTGGCCGGCGTCATCGAACATGCCACCAAGGAGCACGAATCTGGCAACGTCTCGCCGGACGAGCCGGACGAGCCGATTGAACGACAGGCCACGAGGAGGCTGGCCGAGGCGCTTGGGGCAACCCGCCAAGCGATGGGGCAGGCGATCGGCGGTGAGGGCGATGCGTTCGGCGACGCGATTTCGAACGGAACGAGTGCGAATCTCTGCGCCGCGCTCGCCAACATGACAGCACCTTTCGAGGCGCTCGACGTGAGCCTGACCTGGGCGTTGACGCGACCGCTGCGGGACGCCGGAGCAGTGAGCCGATTCGAGTTCGCCAAGGACGTTTCCTGCATTCTCCGCGAGGCCGCGTGCGCTCTGCGCGAACGCAGGGTGGGAGCCGACGTGCGGTTGACGGCCACCGTCGAGGGTCTGAAGCGCCGAGGCCGGAACTGATCCTTGGAACGCAGCTGGCCAGCGGCGCACGTTCGATCATTGCCAGCGTGACGAAGGAGGATTACGAGTACGCCATCGACTGCCACAGAGCAAACGCCAAAGTCGTGTTGACGGGCGACCTGGAGTATTCGGGCGGTCGATGCCGCTTGCTCAAGCGGCGCATCGTCACATAGGGCCACATGGCTCAGACGGTGGCGCCGGTTCGGTGGAAGAGGAGCGTGTCAAGCCGGTGGATGCCCGGGCCGGGTGTCGAAGAATGCGCTTTGTGCCCTTTTGGGCGGCCTGGGCGGCGGGGCGCAATAGCCGACGTTTATTTAACAGCCGCACGGAAAAGGTGGCGCGTTTTCTGCAACGTATTGAATCCTCAAAGGATTTCAATTTTGACGGTCATTTAACAGCAGCCCGGCGGACATGAAGTTTCACTCCCGCCGGTCTCTATTTAACAAAGACCCGTTGGGACGGCGGTGGTTGGCACCGTGGACAGTCTGCGGATTACGCTTGCCTAGCCGAGGCCATGAATTGCGGGGTCGGCTCCCTGCGGCCACGAATCAAAGCGATGATGCCGTCCGTGTCTTCAAGAAACTGTTGCGTTGGCACTGTTCGGTAGCGCCAACAACTGAAGGTGGGCCACGGCGATCTGCTCGCTTCCTCTTTCGCCCGGTGGGCGAACTCGATGGCGGCGTCCAACCGGCCAGTGGCCCAGCAGGCCACGGCCATGCATTGCAGGTAGTTGGCGTCTTTGTCCTCTTGGTCATTGGTTTCGTCGAGTTCGACGACTCTCTCGAACATCTCCTGCGACACGCTGCCTGTTAGTCCCCAACAGGCCATGCCGTAGTTGAAAGCTCTCGGCGCATCCATCGTTTCGGCCCTTGCGCCGCCTGAACCGAGCAGATCGCATGCTTCCTGCCAGCCACCGGTGGCAATGAGTGCGAGCGACAACTCTTCCACACCCCGCTCGCGCGTTGAGGCGTCTGGATTGGAGTCGAGAACCTGCCGCAGCACGGCAACGCTGGCATGCACTTCGCCACGCCGTTCCATCTCGGAAGCGAGCAAGAGCCGCGCTGCGGGGTCCAGCGAGGTCACCGCCGGCAGATTGGCCACATCCGGGGCGTCAAGTCTCAAAAGTCGAATAGCTTCCCGAACGACACGGCGCGGGAGTTCTCGTGCCGACAGCACCCGCTCGGCATCCCGGCTGGCAGCCACTCTCTCGCCCATGCGGGCGAATGCGCGCGCACGGGTTAGGAAAGCTCTCGGCTGGTCGAAGCCTAGATCAACCGCGCGATCGAGCAGCGACTTCCCCCGTTCCCAATCGTCCTCGTCGCAAGCCAAGTCGCCGAGACGAAAGAGCACCTCTCCGTTCTTGCCGTGGTGTCGCTCGATCTGCGATAGCTTACGGTTACGGTTGTGGGGTGGGGCGAGGCCGCTCTGCACTTGATCGATATAGTGCAGAGCGCCATCCTCGTCTTCTAAGTTCCCTTTCACCACCTGATCCACGACGGAGCGATATTCCTTGGCGAGGCGGCTTTTCGGACGATCCCGTGTGAAGACGACCTGCTTCAACAGCGAAAGGCTGTCATAGCGGTGTACGATCTGCGGTTCGAGATCGATGCCGAGGTTGGCCTTGAACCGCGCCATCATCCCCCGAAGAATGTCGTCCTCGTCATCCAAGTCGGGCACGTTCGACATCACAAAGTGGGTCTCAATGCGGCGCTCGTGTGCGCCCTCGGACTCGGCTCGTATGTCGCGGACGACCTCGGCAAGACCGCGGAGATTCTGCTCGTTGGGAAAAAACAGGAGAGTCACCGCATCGGGCAACTGGCGAGTGCAGATGCCGCAGGTGTCCGTGTGCCCTGTGCGCGAGTCGATCAGCACATAGTCCGGTTGGAGGAAGCCCCGCCACTGCTCCTTCAAGTCCTCAAAGAGCAGGTAACCGTCCCGTCGTTCGTAAAGATCTTGCCAGTCGATGCCGCCGAGACTTGCGGCGTACTGTTGTTGCCTGCCAGAGGGCATGATCCACAGATTCTCCAAAGCCGTTGACTGGCTCACAAAACCCTCAATGTCCGGCGCTTGGCCCGTGACGACGTACTCGCCGACGAAGTCGACGATGCCGGGACCGTCAGGGGTAGTGCCCACGATGTCGAACGTGTCCAACCCGGGCGCTTCCAAGTCGAAATCCACCGCGAGCACCCTGCGCCCTCTCTGCGCGAGTTCCACCGCCGCATTCACCAGCGCCATCGTGCGGCCCACGCCGCCTTTGAAGGAGTAGAAGGTGGACGTGTACATGATGGCCTAGGCTGCCTGCGCGAGGGGTGTCCGGCGAGGTCTCAGGCTGAACGAACGCTGGCGTTGTCGGAGGGTCTCCGAAATCTTGACCCGTCTGAACGCGCTCCCGTGCGCCTCTCGTGGCGTCTGCGTGGCCACTCCTTGCAGGAGCGCCAAGATGCCCGGGTGGGCGAGCAGGCGCAGGTAGCGGTCGTTGGCGGGCGTTTGCACCTTGATGCCGTTTTCCCAGCGACTCAACGACGCCTCCCCGATGCGAGTGATCTTTGCGAATGCCGCACGCGACAAGCCGGTACGTTCGCGGATGCGGCGAATCTCGTTTGGCGTCAGGACATCAAGGTGGCGGCAGACCGCCTCGTGCTTGATGCGTTCTCCTTCATCGTCCAAGTAGTCAAAGTCGCAGTGTTCGCAACGGCGCACCGGCAAGCAAACGGTGAGGTCGACAGCAGCCGCCTCCGATCCGTATTGGAAGGTGTGCGAGTGCCACGACGTGGCCACCGAACTTCCACACTCGGCACACAGGCGGTGGGTTGTCGGCGTAGTGTCTTCGTGCCGCGATTCCATGGTCAGCTCCGTTCCGAGTAGTGAAAGCTGCGTCCGACGACCTGCCCTGGGCGAAGTTGCAGCTTTACATACAACATTGGTTCGTCTTGTCCCAGATCGATCTTCATGACGTACCCCTTGGCACCCGCAGGCCGGCGCAGTTCCACCACCTCCACCTCGTGTCCCTCATCCAGCTTGTCCGCGATTAGTTCCCATGCCGACGCATCGGTGAAGTAGGGCGAGAAGCCGCCCTCTGGACGGCGAATCTGGAATGGTCGCCAATCCGTCAGTGTGCGCGGGTTGAAGGACGTGGTGCGAGCACGAGGCCGCCTTGCGAGCAGCGCCAATTGCCTCCTTGTCTCAGCGTTGATGTGCGTAGGCATCATATGGTCTGCTCAAAGAATTGCAACCACCAGCAACTTATCATATGGATGCGTGTTTTGCCAAGGACGATTCCTGCATTCTCCGCGAGGCCGCGCGCGCTCTGCGCGAACGCAGGGTGGAAGCCGACGTGCGGTTGACGGCTACCGTCGAGGGTCTGAAGCGCCGAGGCCGCGAACTGACCCTTGGAACGCAACTGGCCAGCGGCGCACGTTCGATCACTGTCAGCGTGACGGAGGCGGATTACAAGTACGCCATCGACTGTCACAGAGCAAACGCCAAAGTCGTGTTGACGGGCGACTTGGAGTATTCGGGCGGCCGATGCCGCTTGCTCAAGCCGCGCATCGTCACATAGGGCACATGGCTCAGACGGTGGCGCCGGTTCGGAAGTAGACTGGCCCGTGTTTTGTCAAGCATGGCCTCGCGCTAGGGTGTACGACATATTTGTTCGCGCACGGCGGCTCAGGCGGCAACGGCCATCGGCGGCGGTCTCGCGCGCGCCTCGAAGAAGTCGTCGTAGCGGCCGTCCAGCCACCAGCAGCGCAGCGCCAGGATGGGGTTCGCGCCGCCGTCGACGCTCCAGCGCATGCCGCCGCGCCGGAGGCGTCCGGCCACCGTGCCGCAGGAGCTTTCCACTTCGCCCGAACCCACCGGCAGTCCGGCGGCGCGGAACGCCGGATAGCGCATGCGGGCGCGGTTGGCCTCGACGTACCCGGCGCAGCGCCGCGCCTCGTCGTTGCCGTCGTGCTTCCGCAGCGTTGCGACATTTGCGGCTTTCTACGGCGTGGCGGTTCGGTCAGAGAGGCCGAAATGTCTGGCCATTCATCCAGCATTTCGGCTAGCGACATCGCTGGTTCAACGGCTCGGCAGACTTGATTCAACACGAACTTGAACTCCCGCCAAGGGCTGCGCGAACGTTTCCCGACCGCAGGGGGAAACGGCGCGCGAATCGGCGCGGCGAGCCAGCTTCTCGGCCAGCAAGGCCACGAGCAGCTTGCCGTAGAGCCACGCCCGGGCGCTGTCGTCGGCGCGCTTCGGCAGATGCCCCAGCCCCGCCAGCGACTTGCAGCGCTTGAACGTCAACTCCACCTGCCAGCGCACGCGGTACCACCGCAGCACCTCCGCCGCCGAGAACCTGTCCGCCGGGAAGGTCGTGAACACGATCACGCAGCCGGCGAACTCCAACGTCTCCGGGCGCAGTTCGTTGCCGTTGCGCGACGCCCGCCGGCGCAGCTTCTCCCTGGCCCGCTCGGCGTCCTCGGCGCTCTTCCGCATCGCGCACACGCGCCCGACCACCCCCTCGCGGTCGGCTCCGACCGCCCGCGCCCGCCACGACCTGGCCGCCCCGACGCGCTTGATAGCGGACACCGCCGCGAGCAGATCGAACGGCCTCCTGCCGCCCGGCGTCACCGGCATCGACGACCACGGGAACCGCTCGGGGACGGTGACGCTCACGGTGCCCGCCGGTTCGGCGCGCGTGTTCACGTCCGCCGAGCTTGAGGCGGGCGGCGCCGGACTGGCCGGCCGTCTTGGCCGTGGCAGCGGCAAGTGGCGGCTGCGGGTGCGTTCGGACGCGCCGATCGCCGTGATGAGCCTGCTGGAGACGCCGAGCGGCCACTTGACCAACGTTTCGACGGGCACCGCGGACTAAACGCCTTGATCGCCGAGATGGAGAACGCCGAAGACGAGGACCTTTGACATGCCAACCGACAGCGCCACCACCGCCTTGCCGCGCTGTCGCCGTCCGCCGCCGCGTCTCCAAAAAGACCGCCATTGAGGTTCCGCAGGGGGGGGTCCCAACGGTGGCCCCCAAGGACATTTCGGACTCCGCGCGCCCGAGGGTGCGGGCGGTGTGCGACAAAATTGCAGGTCAGGAACCGCTCACGGCGGCTGGCCGGCCTGCGAACGCCGCAGCGCCGCCTCCAACTGCGCAACGCGGGCCTCGGCGGCCGAGCGGGCGGAAGCCTCCCTGATCGCGCGCGCCGCTTCTTGCCTGGCGCGCGCCGCTTCTTGCCTGGCGCGCGCCGCTTCTTGCTCGGCGCGGGCCGCTTCGCGTTCCGCCTTGGCTTCAGCGGCCTTGCGCTGCTCGGCCTCCCGCTTGGCTTGGGCTTCCGCACGTTTGGCGGCCGCTTTGGCCCGTTCGCCGGCTGCCACGACCTCGGCCCGATGCGGAATGTCCCGGCCCGTCGCCGGGTCGCGGAAGCGAAGCAGCTCGCCCTCCACGCGGATGTCCAAGCCCAGCACCTCGCTGCGAATCGTCCGCCCGCCCTCCGCGATCTGCGGCGGCAGCGCGCGGTACTCGCCATCCACCAGCTTGAGCCCTTGCAGGCGCGGCGTGCCGGGCGGGTACACATCGCCCTTCGGGTCGAACATCCAGTACTCCGGCACCCCGATCGCCGCGTAGCGGCGCCGCTTGACGCCCCGGTCATCCGCCTGCGTGCCGGGCGACGCCACCTCCAGCACCCAGTCCGGCGGCTTGCCCTCCGCCCAGACGAAATAGCTCGAGCGGTTGTGCGTTCCCAGTCCGAGCGCCACCAGCACGTCCGGCGCGATCTTGTTGTCCTTGTTCCCGCGTTCGGGGTACATCAGGATGTCCGCCGCCACCAGCGCCGTCGGGAGCGCCTCCCGGAGGTCGCCGGTGGCGTTCATGATGGCGTCCGCCTGCCACATGTTGTCGGCCATCGGCTTACCGTCCGAGCAGGGGTAGAACACGTCGTCCGCGGGGGCGGCGCGGACGTTCGAGGCGGCGGTGGCGGCCGCGGCCGGCGGGGGCGTTGGCATGTGGCGGTTCTCCATGGTGGTTTGCTGGCGCGGTTCGTCGCCGCGCCGGTGGCGAAAGTAGCATAGTCCTTCACGGCTGGGGCCGTGCCTTTTGTTGATTTCCCACGCTGTCGGGCACGGGCTTGGCGGACAGTGTTTCAGGCCCGAAAGCGCCTGTATGTAGGAGAATCGCCCGATGTCGCGTGCGTTCTTTTCACTTGGCGGGCGTACTGCGTGGACAGAGACCTCAAGTTATCCGCAGGGGGCCAATCGATGAAGTCAGCGACGCGGATGGCTCGGCCATCGGGCTTGTTCGGGCGATCCGATCTGGCGAACACCAGAGTTGGGAGATTTGAGCACCACCGACAGCACTTCGGTGCCGGCGATCGCGTCCAAGCGAATGGCCCCGAGAACGGGGAAGGCGTATGCGGCCAGCGAGGACTTCGGCTGGTGGCGGCGCAACTTGCCCGCGTCCTTCCATCCGCCCGCTTGGATGTCGATCACCTTGGCCGCCACCGTGGTGAAGTCGGGACGTCGCGCCGGGTCCGCAGCGCCAGCGGGTCGCCGCTCTGCCGGGCCAAGGCGCGGTTCTCGAATGCCATGCGCCGCGCTTCCTTGAGCGCCACATACGGGTAGCCGCCGAGTCCGAAGGTCCGCCATCGCCCGTGGATCACGATGCACAGCACCCAAGACTTGGAGTGCTTGGCGCCCTTGACGAAGGCGAGGGCCTGTTGCCGGCGGTTACGGACTGCCCCTCACCAAGCATTCGACTCAACTTATTGATGTTAAACAGATGCTCTGTGTTGACGCGAGTTCCTTGCGCCTTTTCTATTCTCTTGAGAGGCGAAGATCTGCACGAATGAGTCAAGTTTTGCGGCGGCACGGAGTTTGCGACGCAAACTCGAACGCGCCCCGCAGGGTACGCACTAGCGGGAAAGTCCCCGGTCTGGCGGCGGGCGCGCAGGTCGTTGTTGGTCGGGCGGCGGGAACTCACGCTCCAGCACTTCGTCGCGGAGTTGATCGAGATTCCCCATCATCTTCCATACATCCTCCAAGGACATCGTCGAATACTCGTGGACGTTCATGTGCCGAGACTCGTAGAACTTCCTCGCCAACCCCGCGGAGGCGTGACCCGACATCGGAAACAGAAGCTCCCCGACCTGTTCCATCACTTTGGCGACGCCGTGTGTGATCAAAACGTCGTCGTTCGCAAAATCGTCGTATGTCTTCCCCTCCATGTACTTCGTTAGCGTCTCTATGTAGCCCAAGAGCACCTCGCGCCGGGCGGCGAAGGGGAGCTTCTTGTCGCCCCTGATCGCCATCACCACGCCATGATCAGCTCGTCGCCAACCACGCTTTGCACCAAAGGGGGGAACGGCAGCGACACCAAATCAACATGCCTGTCGAAGTGGCGCTCCAAGAACTCCCTGACCCTCAAGTGATGGGAAAACCCAACCCCGGCCAAACGGACGGCCACGTCGACATCGCTGTCGGGAGTGTCGTCGCAGCGGGCGACGCTCCCGAACACCCCGACATCAACGACGCCAAGCAACGCGAGTTCGCCGCGCAGATCGCGCAAGAGTGCCAGCACGCGGCCTCGCGCTGGCGACGGGAGCGCGGCGTGAGGGTTCGGCTGCCAGACGGCGCGAAGCTCGGCCCTGGTCGGCGGAGGGTGGGCGAGAGTGTGCGCTATCAACTCGCGGGGGGAGACGCGACGATAGGGCTTGGTTTCACTCACGGTTCGGATCCAGGTTGCATGGACGGTCACAATACCAGCAGCGGATCCACAAACCATGAAAGGAACGACTCGGAACCCCGTTGCCGCCCTGTGTCACGCACCGGGCCACGAGCGGTTCTTGCGTCGTGCTTGGCCCTCACGGGGAAGCGGTCGGGTCGCGCCTGTCCCTAGCCGGCATCGGGCGGGGTACCGCATTGCTATTTGTGCTTGTTGAGGAGTTCTTGGATAGTTCGCATCTGTCGTTCCATCCGTTCAATGGTTCCGGTTGGCGGCGTCTGCCGTTTGTTGTTGAGGAGTTCTTGGATAGTTCGCATCTGCCATTCCATCTGTTCAATGATTCCGGTTGGCGGCGTCTGCCGTCTGTTTTTGAGGAGTTCCTGGATAGTTCGCATCTGCCATTCCATCCGTTCAATGGCTTCGGTTGGCGGCGTTTGGTCCGCATCATGGGCGTGTTGCAGCTCTCTAATGGTGGATGCCAATCTACTGAGCGCGTCCACAAAGGACGTCTTCTTTTTCCCGTCTTCCATGCCGAATGTCCCCTCTCTGGTTTCCCAATGTTGTCGTGTCGCACGGCGCCCGGCAACCCGAGGCGCACCGCGCCAAGGGGGGAACCTACCGCTTGCGAGCCCTTGCGTCAAACCGCATCTGGCCCGCCGACTGCTCGTCAACGCCGTTTCGCCGTGGCGCTGACTGTGCTCAAGTGCCTGCTCGCGCCGTTCGACCTCCGCGAACAGCGTCTTGTAGTAGTCGCGTTTCCGCTCGGTGCTGGCCCTCGCGGCGGCTTGGACGAGGTAGTCGCGGTATTCCGGATCTTCAATCGCGAGTTCTACCTCAGCGTTCATGTGGGCCACCGCGAACGCTTTGCGCTGCTCGGCGTTGAGAGAGAAGCCTTCTTGCACGCTCGATGTCCCTGTCCTGTTCCCCCGGCGTGTTCTTCGTGCCGCCGAGCAAGAGCACTAGGGCGCGTTGACAAATAACGCTGATGGTGTATGAATCCACATTGGGCGCCACGGAGTGGCGCGACGTTTTTGAGCAAGGAGGCTGGCGATGGCGATGCGGGTTGAGCGGACGATGCTGGGCGACGCGCAGTGGGAGCGGATCGAACCGCTGTGCGCGGGGAAGGAAGGGGACGTTGGCCGCACGGGCGACGACAACCGGCGCTTCGTGGAGGCGGTGCTTTGGGTGGGGCGGACGGGTGCGCCGTGGCGCGACCTGCCGCCGCGCTTCGGCAAGTGGAACACGGTGTTCCAGCGGTTTCGGCGCTGGGCGAGGAAGGGGGTTTTCAAGAGGATGTTCGAGGAATTGTCGTCGGATCTGGACTTCGGGGAAGTCCAGATCGACGGCACGAACGTTCGCGTTCACCAGCATGCGACTGGAAAAAAGGGGGCGCCGAGAAGTCGGGGCGGTCGCGCGGCGGGCTGACGACGAAGATGGTGGCGCTGGTGGACGCGCTGGGGAGGTTGTCGCGGTTCGTTCTTCTGGCGGGCAACCGGCACGAGTCGCCGACGGCGGCGGGTCTGCTGTCGGGCCTGTCGTTCGGGGCTCTGCTGGCGGACGGGGGCTTCGACAGCGACCGTCTGCGGGCGCTGGTGGCGTCGCTCGGCGCGGAGGCGGTGGTGCCGCCCGCGTCCAATCGGAAGGAGCCGATCGACTGCGACATGGAGAAGTACGGGAGGCGGCACCGCGTGGAGAACTTTTTTTGCAAGATCAAGAGCTTCCGCCGCATCGCCACCCGCTACGACCAGACCGAGTCGAGCTACGCGGCAATGATCCGGATGGCCGCCGTTTGGCTTGCGCTGGCTTAATTGTCAACGCGCCCTAGCATACCCTGTTCGATGGCGAAGTAGACGCGGATGCCGCGCAGCTTCATTTCGAGCAGCCCCTTGCCCAAATGCTTGACGTTCTTCCGTCGAGTGACGTCGTCCACGGTGCCTGCAGCCAAGTACTCCGAGACCCTGTCGCTCACCGCATCGCGCGTGTCGTGGTCGGCTCTCTGCAGCCACTTCCTGTACTCGGCGGTCGCCTCGGTGTCGAGTGGCGGCTTGGTCATGCGCGTTCCTTCCCGTGGGCCTCTACATCTGGGTTAGGGGATGTGGAGTCGATCTCGCCGACATCCGGCCTTGATGTGGAGCGGCCATCCTGCGGGACGACCCGAACGGGCTTGCTGGACGGACATCGCGGCGGTTTACCCGGAGAGGGACGCCGAAGCGCTCACGAAGCGGCTGGCGCGGATCCTGTTCGTGGCGGACGTGTACGGGCGGCCGGACGAGCCCCCATTTGGGATGCGGGGACACATCCTCTCTTGGACCGTACCCTCTCCCAAGGAGGTTCTGTTGCGGTCTCTCCGCCGAGTGGAACCTTTATACCCTGAAGTGGTCCCACTTTTTGAGACAGTCGGCTAAGGTGTATTCCACGCCTTGAAGGAGGCATGGAATGACTGGGAAGAGGCGCCGTTTCACGGCGGAGTTCAAGAAGCGGGTGGCGCTGGACGCGCTGCGGGGAGACAGCACGGTGCAGGCGCTGGCGGCGAAGCACGCGGTGCATCCGAACCAGGTGAGCGTGTGGAAGAAGCAGGCGGTGGAGGGACTTGCCGACGTGTTCGCGGCGGGTCGGAAGGCGGACGCGGACGAGGCGCTGGTGAAGGAGCTGCGCGCGAAGATCGGGGAGTTGACGATGGAGCGGGATTTTTTTCGGCGCGGGTTGGGGCGCTGAGCCGCTCGGAGCGTCTGGGGTTTGGAGGCGGTGTGCCCGAAGCCGCGGACCAGCGAGCCGCGCCGTCCAGCCCCGATGGCGAAGGCGGCATGACCCGGCGCCGCGTTTTCCACCGCCTTCCCACCGGCGCTTTTTGGCGCGAAGGGGGATCGCGCCCGTGGAAAGCCCGTGGAAAACGCTACGAGGCGGCCGCAAGGCCGTCGTTGACGAGACGGCGGCGACCGGCGACACTGACATTGAGGGCATCGACAACCGAACGGAATACACCTTAATCACGCCCTCGAACTGTCTCAGGAAACAGGACCACCTCAGGCCTCCTTCTTGGGAGTGGTCGGGGTCCGGCAACAGAATCGCCAGCAGGTCGCCGAACACGGTTGAAGCTTCCCCGAACGAGACGCCGTGATGCCGAACATTCGCTCTGGCCTTGGTCTCGTCCCACTCGAACTCGTAGCCCGTGAGCATTGGCAGGCGGCGTCGCCACGGTCAGACGGCCGCCGGGTCGCGCTCGCCGAGGCCGGACTTGGCGATGAAGTTGACGCAGGGGTAGCCGAGGTCGTCCTTCCCGTCCCGCCACGTCTTGTCGACGAGTTCCGTGCGGGCGCTCACGAGGCCGTGGCCGGTCACCTGTCCGCATTCGTCGTCGTAGATGATGTTCACGTCCACGATGGGGGAATCGTCCTCAAAGCCGACGCCCTGCCGGATGTTGATTCTGACGATGTCGATGTCGACGAACTGGCGCTTGAAGGCAGCCTCGGCGATCTCGCGTAGCTGTTGTTCGTCCATCTTGGACCTCCTATGGTTGCCGCCGCTTGAACAGCACATGAACGATGAAGCTACACCGGTGCTGGACATCGGCTTGCTCGAACTTGCTGATAGCGTCCTCGGTTGCGTTGATTATCGCAAGAACTTCTGGCTTGGAATACTCCCCTTCATGCGCGTAGTCCGCCTGCTGGCGCATTTTCTGCAAGTCGATGAACGTGTCGCCGAAGGCGCGGACTTCCAATGGGAACGTCCGCATCACGTCTTGCTGCTGACACGCGCTGCGGGCCTTCCCGTGCTCAAGGGCGCGGTACACCTGATGCCATTCCCGGCTGCCGCTGCTGGTGCCGGTGAGCACGTCGGCCGCAGTCACGGCCAAGCAATGGAACAGCCCGTAGTACGCCGTGCTGACGGCGCGGCGCAGGTCGGCTTGCGTGGGCTGCGCCGCGCCGGATTCTGTCAGGCGGCGGGCTGTCTCTATCAAGTCGTATGAGTTCACGGCGCGAGTTCTACAGCACCAGTGTCAGCGTACTCGGCATCATACTAATCTGAGCAGGGGCTGTCCGGCGGCTCCGTACATGGCCCCAACCGTGCGATTGGTGCAGTTCGCCATTTCCGGCGACGTGCTTGACGGACGCGAGCGGGTTGGTGGTGCCATCCTTCACCGCTGACGCACCGCGACATCAAGCGCATCCTCGCCTATGAGGTCGATGTAGCGGGTGACGGACTGGGTGCCCAATTCCAAGCCCCTCGCAAGAGCCGAAACATTCAGGGTCGTGCCTTGGCGGTGCGCCAGCATCGTCCAAAGCCGCTCCAAGGTCGTGGCCGGGACGCGCGGCACGAATAGGGCAACATCGCGTTCCAAGTAGGTGTGGATAAAGTCCCGGCGCAGCACCAAGGCGCTTTCTCCGTGCCGCCCCACCTAATCCAAATGCGATTGCCCTGCCGCCTTGCGCCGACGTTCCAGTTGCCCCTCTCCGTAGAACGTCCAGCCCACTACACTGGCGCGACGTTTCATCGCGACAACGAAACGGCTAACTGATACGCCAACCTCGACAGCCCAAGCGCGGCCGCGGGAACCATCCGCGGCGTTGTGGCAACGGGTGCTGCCGTTGACTCCCGCCCGTTGCCGCACGAAACTCACATCCCATGCAACGGGGTGCCGAGTTCAAGGTCGTGGCGGACTACCGGCCGGCGGGGGATCAACCAGCCGCCATCGCCGGCTTGGTCGAAGGCTTGCAAGCCGGATTGGCCCACCAGACGCTGCTGGGCGTCACGGGCTCCGGCAAGACCTTCGCCGTGGCCAACATGATCGCCAAGGTGCAGCGCCCCACGCTGGTGCTGGCGCCCAACAAGACCCTCGCCGCGCAGCTGTACGGCGAGTTCCGCGAGTTTTTCCCGCGCAACGCCGTGGAGTATTTCGTCTCCTACTACGACTACTACCAGCCGGAAGCCTACGTTCCGGCGTCGGACACCTACATCGAGAAGGATGCCTCCATCAATGCGCACATCGAGCAGATGCGGCTCTCCGCCACCAAGGCGCTGCTCGAACGGCGCGACACGGTGATCGTGGCGTCCGTGTCGGCCATCTACGGCTTGGGCGATCCGAGCTCCTACTTGGAGATGGTGCTGCACCTCGACCGCGGCGATCGCGTGGATCAGCGCTATCTGCTGCGGCGCTTGGCGGAGTTGCAGTACACGCGCAACGACATGGCGTTTCAGCGCGGCGCCTACCGCGTGCGCGGCGATGTCATCGACATCTTCCCGGCCGAGTCCGAAAAGGAGGCGGTGCGCGTGGAGTTGTTCGACGAGGAGCTGGAGAACATCTCCGTGTTCGACCCGCTCACCGGCGAGGTGTTGCGCCAGTTGCCTCGCTACACGGTGTTCCCCAAGACGCACTACGTTACGCCGCGCGAGCGCATCCTCGCCGTCATCGAGGACATCCGCGAGGAACTCGCCGAGCGGCTCAAGGTGTTGAAGGAGGCCAACAGGCTGGTGGAGGCGCAACGTTTGGAGCAGCGCACCCGCTTCGACTTGGAGATGATCCAAGAGCTGGGCTATTGCAGCGGCATCGAGAACTACTCGCGCTACCTCTCCGGCCGCGCGCCCGGCGAGCCGCCGCCGACGTTGTTCGACTACCTGCCCAAGGACGCGCTGCTGGTGGTGGACGAGTCGCATGTGACGGTGCCCCAGCTCGGCGCCATGTACAAGGGCGACCGCTCGCGCAAGGAGACCTTGGTGGAGTACGGCTTCCGGCTGCCGTCCGCGCTGGACAACCGGCCCTTGCGTTTCGACGAGTGGGAGAGCTTGGCGCCGCAGATGATCTTCGTCTCGGCGACGCCGGGCCCCTACGAGGGCGAACGCGCCGGCGCCGTGGTGGAGCAGGTGGTGCGCCCCACCGGCTTGGTGGACCCGCAAGTGGATGTGCGCCCGGCCTCCACGCAGGTGGACGATCTGTTCGCGGAGATTCGGCGCACGGCGGATGCCGGAGAGCGGGTGCTCGTGACCACGCTCACCAAGCGCATGGCCGAAGACCTCACCGAGTATCTGGACGAACACGGCGTGCGCGTGCGCTACCTGCACTCGGACATCGACACGGTGGAGCGCATGGAGATCGTGCGCGATCTGCGCCTCGGCAAGTTCGACGTGCTGGTGGGCATCAACCTGCTGCGCGAAGGGTTGGACATGCCGGAGGTGTCGCTGGTGGCGATTCTGGACGCGGACAAGGAGGGCTTTCTGCGCGCCGAACGCTCGCTCATCCAAACCATCGGCCGGGCGGCGCGGAACTTGAACGGGCGCGCGATCCTCTACGCGGACGACGTGACCGGGTCCATGCAACGCGCCATCGACGAGACCAACCGCCGCCGCGACAAGCAAATCGCCTTCAACAAGAAGCACGGCATCGTGCCGCGCACCGTGTCCAAGGCGGTGGCGGACGTGATGGAAGGTGCGCGGGCGGCGCCCGGAGCGGCGCGGGCGGCGCGGGCGAAAGGCCGCCAACAGGCCAAGCCAACGGCGGCGTCGCTGGCGGCGCGCGAGCGCAGCGGCGACGCCAAAGCGCTGGGGAAGCTGCTCGCCGAGCTGGAGGAGAAGATGATGGGGCACGCCAAAAACCTCGAGTTCGAGGAAGCGGCCGCGGTGCGCGACGAAATGCGCGACATCCGGGAGACCTATCTGGTGGCGTGATCGGGTGGCGATTCGCGCCGAAGCCGTGTTGTACAATCGCCCATCCCACCTTGAGAGCCTTGAGAGAGGGCAAGCGGTTCGCATGGGCTACGAACACATCGACGTGCCGGCCAACGGCGAGAAGATCAAGGTCGGCGAAGACGGCTCGTTGCGCGTGCCCGAACACCCGATCATCCCGTACATCGAAGGCGACGGCATCGGCGTGGACATCACGCCGGTGATGCGCGCGGTGGTGGACGCCGCGGTGGAGAAGGCGTACGGCGGCCGGCGCGCCATCGCGTGGATGGAAATCTACTCCGGCGAGAAGTCCCTCGAGGTGTACGGCGAGGGCGAATGGCTGCCGGAGGAGACGCTCGCGGCGCTGCGCGAGTTCTCGGTGGGCATCAAAGGGCCCATGACCACGCCGGTGGGCGGCGGCATTCGCTCGCTCAACGTCGCGCTCCGCCAGTTCTTGGACTTGTACGTCTGTCAGCGCCCGGTGCGCTGGCTGCAAGGCGTGCCGAGCCCGGTGAAGGAACCGCACAAGACGGACATGGTGATCTTCCGCGAGAACACCGAGGACATCTACGCCGGTGTGGAGTGGGAGGCCGGTTCCATCGAGGCGGACAAGGTCATCGGCTTCCTGCGCGGCGAAATGGGCGTGCGGAAGATCCGCTTTCCGCGCAACTGCGGCATTGGCGTCAAGCCGGTGTCCGTGGAAGGCACCGAGCGCTTGGTGCGCAAGGCCATCGAATACGCGATCGCCGAGGATCGCCGCTCGGTGACCTTTGTTCACAAAGGCAACATCATGAAGTTCACCGAGGGCGCGTTCAAAGACTGGGGCTACGCGCTGGCCGCGAGAGAGTTCGGCGCCACGCCGCTCGATGGCGGCCCGTGGCACGAGTTGACCAATCCGCGCACCGGCCGGCGCATCGTCGTCAAGGACATGATCGCGGACGCCATGCTGCAGCAAATCCTCACCCGCCCGGACGAGTACGACGTGATCGCCACCATGAACCTCAACGGCGACTACCTTTCGGACGCCTTGGCCGCGCAGGTGGGGGGCATCGGCATCGCGCCGGGGGCGAACATTGGCGATGCGGTCGCGTTGTTCGAGGCGACGCACGGCACGGCGCCGAAATACGCCGGTCAGGACAAGGTGAACCCCGGCTCGCTGATCCTCTCCGCCGAAATGATGTTGCGCCACCTGCGCTGGCGCGAAGCGGCGGACCTCATCATCCAAGGCATGGAGGGCGCCATCGCCCAGAAAACCGTCACTTACGACTTCGAGCGTTTGACGGCCGGCGCCACGTTGCTGTCCTGTTCGGCGTTCGGAAACGCCGTGATCGCCAAGATGTAGCGCGGGCTTGGCCACGCACGCGGCAAAGGGCTTGATCAATCGTACTCGCGTGTTCGAGAATCCAAGCCATGACGAATGCGAGCGACTGGCCTTGCGTGGACGCGATCGGCGTGGCGCGTGGCTGGTCCGGCCGGCTGCGGGGCGCGTTGCCGCGGTTCACGTCGACGCCATCGCCCGCGCCGGCCGCCACCTTCCCGGATGGCGGCGCGCCGGACGAGGAGCGGGACTTCGGCACGGTGGTGGAGGAGCGGCCGGTCGAACCGCAGCTCAAGCCGCCGCCGATGTACAAGGTGATCCTGCTCAACGACGACTACACGCGCATGGAGTTCGTCGTCCATGTGCTCATGCGCTTCTTCGACATGGACGCGGAAAAGGCGACCCAGGTGATGTACACCATTCACACTGGCGGCAGCGCGGTGGTGGGCATCTACCCCCGCGACATCGCCGAGACCAAATCCGAGCAGGTGAACGCCTACGCGCAGGAGAACGAGTTTCCGTTGCGCTCCACGGTGGAGATGACGGACTGAGACGGCACTGTTTGTGCCAAGCACCCCCCCGGCTGACGAGGAGACACGCTAGTGTTCAGCGACGAACTGAAGGCCGCCCTGAATGACGCCTTGAGCAAGGCCAAGGCGAAGCGCCACGAATACCTGACGCCCGAACACCTGCTGCTCGCCCTGCTCGACGAGAAACACGCCCGCGAGGTGTTGGAGAACGTGGGCGCGGACGTGGAAGCGCTGCGCGCCAACCTCGCCAAGTTCGTCGAGACCCATGTGCCGCTCATACCCGCTGGCGACGAGCGCGCCACCGCGCTGAGTTTGGGCTCGGAGCGCGTGGTGCGGCGCACGATGTTCCATGTGCAGTCGAGCGGCAAGAAGGTGGCCACCGGCGCCGACATGCTCATCGCCATCTTCACCGAGCAGGAAAGCCACGCCGTGCGGTGCTTGAAGGAGCAATCCGTCGCCCGGCTCGATGTCGTCAACTACGTCTCCCACGGCATCTCCAAGACCGCCGGCGAAGGCGCGGGGGCCGCCGCGGAAGGGGGTGGCAAGGAGGGCGAAGCGCCGCAGGCGCTCGGCACCTTCGCGAGCGACCTCAACGAGCTTGCCCGCGCCGGCAAGATCGATCCGCTGGTGGGGCGCGACGACGAGCTCGAGCGCGTCATCCAAGTGCTGTGCCGGCGGCGCAAGAACAATCCGCTGCTGGTCGGCGAATCCGGCGTTGGCAAGACGGCCATCGCCGAAGGCCTCGCCAAACGCATCGTGGATGGCGAGGTGCCGGAAGTGGTGTCCGAGAGCCGCGTCTTCGCATTGGACTTGGGGGCGCTGTTGGCGGGCACCAAGTACCGAGGGGACTTCGAGAAGCGCTTCAAAGTGCTCTTGGCGGAGCTGAAGAAAGAGGAGGGCTCCATCCTCTTCATCGACGAAATCCACACCATCATCGGTGCCGGCGCGGCCTCGGGCGGCGTCATGGACGCCTCGAACCTGCTCAAGCCGCTGCTCGCCTCCGGCGACATCCGCTGCATGGGTTCCACCACCTACGCCGAATACCGCGGCGTGTTCGACAAAGATCGAGCGCTCTCGCGCCGCTTCCAGAAGATCGACATCACGGAGCCGGATGTGGAGGACACCTACCGCATCCTCAAGGGCCTCAAGTCCCGTTTCGAGGGCCACTACCAATTGCGCTACACGGACCGGGCGTTGCGCGTGGCGGCCGAGTTGTCGGCGCGCTACATCACCGATCGGTTCATGCCGGACAAGGCCATCGACGTCATCGACGAGGCCGGCGCGGCGCAACTGCTGGTGAATCCGAATCGGCGCAAGAAGTCCGTTGGCGCCGGCGACGTGGAGCAGGTGGTGGCGAAGATCGCCCGCATCCCGTCGAACCAGGTCACCTCGTCGGACAAGGAAGCGCTGCGCGATCTGGACGCCAGGTTGAAGATGGTCGTGTTCGGCCAGGACGCGGCCATCGAGATGTTGGCGGCGGCGATAAAGCTCTCGCGCGCCGGCCTCAAGACCGAGGGCAAACCCATCGGCTCGTTCCTCTTCGCCGGTCCCACCGGCGTTGGCAAGACGGAGGTTTGCCGCCAGCTCGCCAACATCATGGGCGTCGAGCTGTTGCGCTTCGACATGTCCGAATACATGGAGCGGCACACGGTTTCGCGCCTCATCGGAGCGCCGCCGGGCTATGTGGGCTTCGATCAGGGCGGCCTGCTCACCGAGGCGGTGGTGAAGCATCCGCACAGCGTGGTGCTGCTCGACGAGGTGGAGAAGGCGCACCCGGAGGTCTTCAACCTGCTGCTGCAAGTGATGGATCACGGCACCTTGACGGACAACAACGGCCGCAAAGCGGATTTCCGCAACGTGGCGCTGGTGATGACCACCAACGCCGGCGCCCAGGAAGCCGCCCGGTCCTCCATCGGATTCACCGAGCAGGATCACTCCTCGGACGCCATGGAGACCTTGAAGAAGATGTTCACGCCGGAGTTCCGCAACCGCTTGGACGCCATCATTCAGTTCAACGCGCTGCCAATGGAGGTGGTCAAGACCGTGGTGGACAAGTTCCTAGTGGAACTGCAGGCGCAACTCGACGGCAAGAAGGTGGAGCTCGACGTGGACGAGAGCGCCCGCGAATGGCTCGCCCGCGAAGGCTACGACGAGAAGATGGGCGCCCGTCCCATGCAGCGGCTCATCCAGGAGAAGATCAAGCGCCGCTTGGCGGAGGACATCCTGTTCGGCGACTTGGCCGATGGCGGCGGCGTCGTGCACGTCACCGAGGAAGATGGCGAGCTCGCCTTGGAGGTGGTGGCGCGCGCCGTCCGAGCGGCCGCGACCGCGGACTGATGCCTTCGCCGAGGTAGCGCGCGCCGCGGTTGTCTTGTGCGCTCGTCCGGACCGTCCGCGATGGGGCGCGGACGCGCGAGGTCACCTCTCGCGGAACGTGATGCGGCCTTTGGAGAGGTCGTAGGGAGTGAGTTCCACTTTCACGCGGTCGCCAGTCAGAATGCGGATGTAGTTCTTGCGCATCTTCCCGGAGATGTGTGCGATCAACTTGTGCCCGTTGTCCAATTCCACCCGGAACATGGTGTTCGGAAGGGTGTCGACGACCGTCCCTTCCATTTCTATCTGCTCTTCTTTCGCCATCTATCCCACTCGTCGGCTGCGTGCCGCGGGTTCGTTGTCGTCGTCTCCAACGCGGTGGAGACGTTGCCTATTCTACCGCGCTCGTTCGCCTCCGCGCCACCGCGCTGCCATCGGCGCCATTGGCAGCGAAGCAACTCGACGGAACCTGAGCGGGATTGAACCGCAGAGGAAACGCGTTCTATCCAGCCAGCAGCCACGCGGCGAGGACGATCGCCGCGGCGGTCAAACCGAAGAAGCGCTGCGCGCGCGCGCCGGCGAATTGCAAACGCGAACGGGCCACCGCAACACCGATTGCAAGTCCCGCGATCAAGCCGGTGAAGTGCGCGAGCACATCGGTGTTGTCCTCGCCGATGCCGGTGAAGGCGAACAACGCCACCGCGGCGAACAACGGCGCGCTGGCGCGCTGCCAACCCAAACCCCGGCGCGTGGCGCGCGCAAAGTAGCCGCTGCGCCACATGAACGCGCCAACAAGGCCCACCGCGGCGAACGTGGCGGTGGACGCGCCGAGGGACGCGAAGTGGCTGGGGCGCAGAAGGGCGCCCAAGGCGTTGCCGGCGATGCCGCCCAACACGATGCAGAACCAGGCGAGACCGGATCCCAAGTGGCGTCCGGCAAGTAGGCCGAAGAACGCGCCGAACACGGAGTTGGCGACGATGTGGCCGGCGTCGGCGTGCAGCGTGAGCGCGGTGGCGAGGCGCCACAGATCGCCTTGCGCCACCGAGGCCACGTGCAGCCGGCCAACGGCGCGCCAGTCCCAGCCGAACGCCCCGGACGCGGTCAGAGCCATGACCAGCCACAGGCATGCGAGGTAGCCGGCCACGCCCCACCAACCGCTGTCGATGCGCGGCGGCGGCGGGATTTGCGGGGACGGTCGATTCTCTCTTGCGTAGGCGGCCAATTCCCGCTCGCTGGCGGCGCCGTCCTCCTCGGCCACCAGCAGGCGCCAGGTGCCTTGGCGCCAATCGATGCGGCTCTCTATGCCCCGCGCCGCGAGCACGAGTTCGAAGCCGCGCAACACGCGGCGCTCGTCGGCTTCGCGTATGACCAGCCAAAGCCCTTCTTCGATCATGGCGCCAATGGTGGCACAACGCCGCGGCGCGCCACGGCGCGGCGCGCCGCATTCGCCCGCCATCCCCGCGCGGTCAAAGGACGCGCTTGCGCTCGTTGGATGGCGGAATCGCCAAACCCTCGCGGTACTTCGCCACCGTGCGCCGGGCGACGCGGATGCCGCGCTCCTTCAAGAACGTGGCGATCTTGAGATCCGAGAGGGGCTTGCGCGGGTCCTCCTCGGCCGTGAGCTTCTTAATGAAGGCCCGGATCGCGGTGCTCGACATCTCGCCGCCGCCAACGGTGCCGACGTGGCTGGAGAAAAAATACTTGAGCTCGAACACGCCGCGCGGGGTGTCCATGTATTTGCGCGTGGTCACCCGGGAGATGGTGGACTCGTGCCGGTCCACCGCGGCGGCGACGTCGGCGAGCACGAGCGGCTTCATCGCCTCCTCGCCGCGCTCCAGGAAGTCGCGTTGTTGTTCCACGATGCTCGCGGCCACTTTGAGCAGCGTCTCGTTGCGGTACTCCAGGTTCTTCAGAAACCACTTCGCATCCTGCAAATTGTCGCGGAGAAAGAGATTGTCGGCGCTGGTGTCGCCGGCTTTGATGTAGCGGGCATAGGCGTCGTGTACGCGCACGCGCGGCATGGTCTCGCGGTTCAACTCCACGGTCCATCGCCCACCGTGTTTGCGGACGATCACGTCGGGCACGGCGTATTCCACCGCCGCATCGCCAACGGCGGCCCCGGGGCGGGGATTCAATGAGCGGATCAACGCCAGCACCTCCTCAAGCTCGACGGCCGACAACTTCGCCCGTCGCCGCAACGCCGGCAGATCCTGCCTTGCGAGCAGATGGAAGTGTTTGCGAATCACGTTGACGGCTTCGCTGCGCCACGCGGTGGCGCGCGGCAATTGTTCGAGCTGAAGCAGCAGGCACTCGGCCAGGTCGCGGGCGCCCACGCCGGGGGGATCGAAGCGTTGCACGAGGCGCACGGCCGCCTCGATTTCGGCGCTGCGAAGGCCGACTTTGGGACCCAACGCGCCAACGAGTTCGCTGCGCGACGCGGTTAGCATTCCGTCTTCGTTGATGCTGTCGATCACCACCAGCGCGGCCAGACGCAGGCGCTCGGGCACGGTGGCGAGATTGAGCTGCCAAAGCAGGTCGTCGCGCAAGGAGGTGCCCGCGCCGCTTCGTTCCTCGAATCCATCCTCCCCGTCGGCTTCCATGCCGCCGGTGTGGCTTGTGCGCGACGGGTAGATGTCGTCCCAGGAAACATCGACCGCCAGCTCGTCGGGAATCGTCGCCAAGTGTTCCGCCTCTTCGCCTTCCGGGTCTTCGTTGTGTTCGTTGGCCTCCTCGTCGGCGCGGTGGCCCGCGTCCCTGTTCGGTTCCAAGTCCTCGTCGTAGTCGTCCTCCTGCAGCTCGAGCATGGGATTGGATTCCACGGTTTGCATCACCTCCTGCCGAAGTTCGAGTGTGGAAAGCTGCATCAGCTTGATGGCCTGCTGCAACTGCGGCGTCATGGCGAGCCGCTGGCCAAGACGCACGGCCAACGTCTGCTTCATAGCTGGAAGCTCTCGCCCAGGTAGACGCGGCGCACCGCTTGGTTGCTGAGGATTTCCGTTGGGGTGCCTTGCGCGATCACCTGGCCGGCGCTCACGATGTAGGCGTGATCGCAAATGTCCAAGGTTTCGCGGACGTTGTGGTCGGTGACGAGCACGCCCAGATCGCGGGCGGCGAGGTCGCGGATCTCGGTTTTCAAGTCGGCAACTGAAATGGGATCCACTCCGGCGAACGGCTCGTCCAGCAACACCATGCGCGGCGCGCATGCGAGCGCCCGCGCGATCTCCACGCGGCGGCGTTCGCCGCCCGACAGTCGTTCGCCGAGGTTGTCGCGGATTTCCCGCAAGCGAAAGTCGTCGAGCAGCGATTCCACCAAGCGACGCTGATCGTCGCGGCCCAAGTCGCGCCGTAGCTGGGCTATCGCGAGCAGGTTGTCGGCGACGCTCAGCTTGCGGAAGACGCTGGCCTCTTGGGGCAGGTAGCCGATGCCGGCCTGGGCGCGTTTGTGCATCGGCGCGTTGGTCAGGTCGCGCGCGCCTAAATGAATCGTGCCGGCGTCCGCCCGCGCCAACCCCAAGATCATGTAGAAGCAGGTGGTCTTGCCCGCTCCGTTGGGGCCGAGCAGGCCGACGATCTCGCCGCTCGCGACGGACATGCTCACGTCGACGACGACGGCGCGGCCGCGGTAGGCCTTGCTCAGGTTGGCCGCCGTCAGCCAGAGCGGATTCAGTCGCTCGTCGCTGTCCGCTTCGGCTGCCACTTGGTCGTGACGCCGCCCGGCTGGTTGGACCGGGCGCTCACGCGACCCTCTTCGATGTTCCAAGAGACCACATCGCCGCCCACTTCCCGATCCCCTTGTTTGAGGAACGCCCCGCCGCGCAACTCCAAACGCCCCTCCGTCACCGCGTAGTCGATGTGCGCCGCGCGGGCCGTGACGAAGGGCTCGTCCGGGTTGATGCGTTGCCGGAGAGTGGCCGGCTGATCCGGCGCCCCCTCGGCGACGATGCGGCTCAAACGGTCGTCCTCGTTGGTGGTGGTTGTGACGCGATGGGCTTCGATGCGCAGGGAACCTTGGTCGATGCGCACCTGGCCGGTGAGCACGTTGACGCCGGTGTTGGCGTTGTACACGGCTTCGTTCGCTTGAATGACAAGCTCTTGGGCCGCGTCCTGCGGCAAACCTTGAGCGTGCGCTCCGACCAAGGCGAAAGGCGCGAGCGCGAGCAGGCGCAGCCCTGCGGACGGCTCAAGGACGATGGTTCGACCGGATCGGGTTTTGGTTCGTTTGTGCGACAACGCGCACCTGCTCTTCCTTTGACGAGGACAGCCACATGCGCCCGCTCGTCAGATCGGCCTCCATGCCAACTGCGGACATGCGACTGTTTTCGGTGACGATTGTAACAGGTTGATCGGTCTTGGCCGACCGGCTTGCCGGCAACAAGGTGAGGGCGGTGGTGCGCAGGCGCGTGAAACCGCCATCCCCACGCTGTTGAGAGAGCTCCACGTTGCCGGCGAGACGCAGGCGTTCTTCTTGGCCGGAGGTGTTCGCCGCAAAACCGCTGTCGGCGCGCCCACGCCACGGCGCGGACTCGTCGGGCAACTCGATTTCCAAGCGTTCGATGCGGGTCGTGCCCGCGGCGTCCTGCCGGGGCGCGAAGTGGCTGATGCGTTTCGCCCGCAGCCGATAGCGGACGCCGCCTTCGGCGTCGTGCTGGACGATGTGTCCGTCCTCGATGTACACGTCCGGCTCCGCCGCCAGCTCCGGCGGCAAAGGCGGCTCGCCCATCTCGCCGGGCGCGATCAACATGGCGACCACCGCGAACGCCACCGCGGCAAGGCCGATGCCAAGCCAAAGCGCCGGCGGTGGCTGCCGAGGGTGGGCGCGCGCATGGCGGAGTCGGCGCATCAAGGAGACGGGTGCGGCCACTTGTCCTGCGCGCGCAGCAGCAGATCGCAGATTTCGCGCACGGCGCCGCGTCCGCCGCCGAGCGAAGCGACGTAGTCGGCTCGCGCCCGCACCGCGGGGTGGGCGTCGGCAACCGTCAAGGCCATGCCCACGCACTCGAAGAGGGGCAGGTCGGCGACGTCGTCGCCAACGTGCGCCATGCGCGCCGGTTCGATGCCGGTTTGCGCGTTCAGCTCGGCGAGCGCGGCGGTTTTGTCTTCTCGGCCAAGATAGACGTGGCGGAGCGCCAGCTCCGTTGCGCGTCGCCGCGCGGCTTCCGACCTCCGACCGCTGATGAGCGCCACCGGTATGCCGGCTGCGGAGAGCCTCTTGATGGCGCTGCCGTCCTGCGCATGGAACGCCTTTTGCTCCGCGCCGTCCGGGCCGTAGTAGAGCCGGCCGTCGGTCAACACGCCGTCCACATCCAAGATCAACAAACGGACGTGGCGCGCTTTGGCCAGCACCGCCGGCGCGACTCGATCCGCCAACGGCGCCTCGTCCGCCACGTCTTCGCCGCCCGGCGTCAAGGCACCGCCTGCCGGTACAGCAAGCCGGTGAAGCCGATCCAAGCCGCGACCAGCACGACGCCCTCGAAGCGGGTGATCACGGAACGCGAGCCAATGCCGTAGGCGAAGAGGATGAGCAGCGCCGTCAAGGCGACCATCATCCCGTAGTCCCGCCACAGCACGACGGGTTCGATGTGGCGCGGGTCCATGAGGGCGGGAATGGCCAAGACCGCCAGTATGTTCAGGATGTTGGAGCCCACCACGTTGCCGATCGCCATGCCGGCGTGGCCACGCAGGACCGCCGTCACGGTCACCGAGAGTTCCGGCAAGCTGGTGCCCACGGCGACGATGGTGAGGCCGATGACCAGTTCGCTGACTTGGAACCGCTCGGCCACTTCGGTGGCCGCTTTCACCAGCATGTCCGCGGAAAACAACAACACCACGAGGCCGACGCAGAACCAAATCGCCGCTCGCGGCAGCGTCATGTCCGGCAACTCCTGCAGTTCGGTCTGAATGTTGTCCGGCAGGCGCCCGCTGCGGCGTCCGGGAGCGGCGAGGCGGTAGAGAAGGTACGCCAGGCCGGTGAGCAACAGGAGCCCGTCCAGCACGCCGAGATAGCTGCCGCTGAAAAGGCAGACGAGGGCGAGCAGCGTGGCGCCGATCAACCAGGGCATTTCGCGTTTCAAGGTCTGCGGCGTGAACGTCAACTCGCGCACCAGCGCCGTCACGCCCAGCACCAACCCGATGTTGGCGATGTTGGAGCCGATGGCGTTGCCGATCGCCAACTCGCCGCCGCCTTCGCGTAGACAGGAGCGGATGCCGACCATGATCTCCGGGGCGGAGGTGCCCACAGCGACGAAGGTGAGGCCGATGACGATGTTCGACACGCCGAGGTTCTTCGCCACCACCGCCGCCGCGTTCACGAAACGGTCCGCGCTCCAGATCAGCGCCGTGAACCCGGCGATGAGCGCCACGAAAGGGTAGGCGACGACGAGGCTCTCGAACTCCGCCATTACGATCTCAAGACGAGGCGCCGCCCCGTTGGCTGCGCCTTGCGCCGGCGCCGGCAAGGACCCTGAAGCGCCGCCGACCTCAACATGGATAGCCCGCCATGCGGCGAAAGGTAGCACAGGCGCCTTTGGCGGTCGCTCTTGCGCGGGTGGCGAGTGCGAACGCGCGGCGAACAAGCGTTCGTTGCGATTCCGCGCAGTTCGCCACAGACGGCCTCACCTTGCTGGCCAAGGGGTACACTACGGTCAGATGCAAAAGCGCTCCGCCGGTTACGCCTCATGGAATTCCTCGTCGACTACCTCGGCTTTCTCGCCAAGACCGCCACCGTCGTCATCGGCGCGCTCGTCGTCGTGTTCGCGGTGGCCGGTCTCGCCGCCCAGCGCGCCGTGCGCCGAACGTCGAGCGGCCACATTGAAGTGGTGCGGTTGAACGATCGCCTTCAAGACATGAGGCGCGCCGTGACGGAGGCGGCCATGACGCCGTCCGCGGCGCGCCGGCAACGCAAGCGCGATGCCAAGACGCGCAAGCGGCACCAGCGCGAAGAAGGCGGCCGGCGCGTGTTCGTGCTCAACTTCAACGGCGACCTCGACGCCAGCGCGGTGGATGCCCTGCGCCGGGAGATCTCCGCAGTGGTGGCAGCGGCGGAAAAAGACGACGAGGTGGTGGTGCGCGTGGACAGCGCCGGCGGCACGGTACACGGCTACGGCCTCGGCGCCTCGCAGCTCGCCCGGGTGCGCGAACGCGGCCTCCAACTCACCGTCGCGGTGGACAAAGTGGCCGCCAGTGGCGGCTACTTGATGGCGGCGGTGGCGCACCACATTCTCGCCGCGCCCTTCGCCGTGGTGGGCTCGATCGGCGTGTTGGCGCAAATCCCCAACGTCCACCGTCTGCTCAAGAAACACGATGTGGAAGTGGAGGTCCACACTGCCGGCAAGTACAAGCGCACGCTCGACATGCTGGGCGCGAACACCGAGGACGGGCGCGTGAAACTGCGCGAGGAGCTGCGCGACGCCCATGCGCTGTTTCAGGAATTCGTCGGCGCGTGGCGCCCCAAGCTGGACATGCAAGCCGTCGCCACGGGCGAGGCGTGGTACGGCCAACGCGCCTTGGATCGCGCCTTGGTGGACGAGTTAGCGACCAGCGACGAGTATTTGGCCCGCGCTTGCGAGAAGGCCGACGTGTTCGAGGTCACTTGGGTGACGCCGAAGCCGCCGATCGAGCGGTTGTTCGGCCAAATCTCGGAAGCGGCCGCGAAAGCCGCGGCGCGCGCGGTGGAGCGGGCTTTCGGTAGAACACAGAAGGAGGCGATCCGATGACCTTTCGCGCTTTTCAAGTTTCGAAGACGGCGAATCCCGACGGCGGACGTCCGACCTATTCGCGCGCCGTGGTGGAACGCGAGGTGGAAGACCTGCCGGCCGGGGAGTTGCTGGTGGACGTGGCGTATTCCTCTTTGAACTACAAGGACGCGCTCTCGGCCACCGGCAACCCGGGCGTCACCCGCAACTTTCCGCACACGCCCGGCATCGACGTGGCCGGGCGGGTTGCCGCGTCGTCCGCGGAGGACTTCGCCGTGGGCGATGCGGTGATCGTCATCGGCTTCGATTTGGGCATGAACACGTCCGGCGGGTTCGCGCAGAAGGTGCGGGTGCCGGCGGCGTGGGCGGTGCCGATGCCGGCCGGCTTGGACCCCCGCACGGCCATGATCCTCGGCACCGCCGGATTCACCGCCGCGCTGTGCGTGGAGAAATTGCAGACCGTCGGCGGCATGGCGCCTTCGGCCGGGCCGGTGCTGGTGACGGGCGCCACCGGCGGCGTGGGTTCTGTGGCCGTGTACCTGCTGGCCAAACTCGGCTACGAGGTGCATGCGGCCACCGGCAAAGCGGCGCAGCACGGCTTCCTGCGCGAACTCGGCGCGAGCGCCGTGGTGCCGCGCGAGGAGGCGCTCGCCGGCGCGGAACGGCCTCTTGGCCGCGAACGCTGGGGCGGCGTTGTGGACACGGTGGGTGGAACGATGCTGGTGAACGCGATCAAAGCGCTGCGCTACGGCGCCAGCGCCGCCGCCTGCGGCTTGGCGGCGTCCGCCGACCTGCCGGCCACGGTGCTGCCGTTCATCCTCCGCCATGTGAATCTGCTCGGCGTGGACTCGGTGGAGTTGCCGCTCGCGCGCAAGGCCGAAATCTGGGAGAAGCTCGCCGGATCGTGGCGGCTCGACGGCTTGGAGCGCTTGGCGACGCCGTTGACGCTGGACGGGTTGTCCGCCGCCATCGACCGCATCCTGGCGGGCGAGATGGTGGGCCGCGGGTTGGTCGATCCAAACGCTTGAGACCGCCCACGGCGGCACCGTCTGTGGCATAGAATGCGGGAAAGCACCTTGCTTGCTTAAATCCTCGAGGACGCCGCCCATGCAACTCACGATCACCGGACGCCACTTGGATGTGACCGACGCGCTGCGCAACTACGTCACCAGCAAGATCGGGCGCTTGGAGCGCCACTACGATCACATCACCACGTTGCGCGTGGTGCTGGCGGTGGATCGCGTTGCGCAACGCGCCGAAGCCATCGCGCATGTCGGCCACGGCCACGAGATCTTCGCCGACGCCGAAGCGGAAGACCTCTACGTGGCCATCGACGCGCTGGCGGGCAAGTTGGATCGGCAACTCATCCGCCACAAGGAGAAGCTGGCCGACCACCGCGTGCCGGCACGGTGATCGATTTCCACGAGATCCTGCCTTTGGCCTGCGTCCGCGCCCATGCGCGGGCGCGATCGCAGAAGACGGCGCTGGAAGAGGCCGCCGAGTGCTTGGCCGAGCACCATCCGGCCGTGGACGCGCGCCGTTTGCTCGAAGGTCTGCTCAACCGGGAGCGGCTCGGTTCCACCGCCCTTGGCGACGGCGTGGCCATTCCCCACTGCCGATTCGACGGCTGTTCGGCTCCCGTGGCCTGCCTGCTGCGCACCCGCGACGCCATCGAATTCGACGCCCCGGACGATGCCGGAGTGGACGTCCTTTTCGTGCTTGCCGTGCCGCCCGGCGAACAGAGCGGGCATCTGGAGATTCTCGGCGCCTTGGCGCGGGTGTTCGACGACCCGCCCAACTTGGCGGCCTTGCGGGCAGCGGACAGCGATCGCGCATTGTTCGACGCGCTGCACCGGCAACTCGCCTTGGCGCAGCAGGAGTGAGCGTTCGTGCGCGCCGGCGAAGTGGAAATCGTCAACCAGCTGGGCCTGCACGCCCGCGCCGCCGCGAAGCTGGTGAAGCTCGCCAGGTCTTTCGCCTCCGCAATCGAACTGCGCCGGATGGAAGGCGACGCGGTGCCGGTGGACGCCAAGAGCATCATGGCCGTGCTCATGCTGGAGGGCGTGCGCGGCACCCGGCTCGCGCTGACGTGCGACGGGGCGGACGAGGACGAAGCCTTCGCCGCGGTGGACAAGCTGGTGGCGACGCGATTTGGCGAGGAGTAGGCGCGCCCTGCGGGGCGCGTTTGAGTTTGCTTCGCAAACTCGGTGCATGCCGCAAAAACTCGGAGGCGGTGACAGTGGGTGAGTGGTGGTGGTGGATGTTGGCGGCTGTGGTCGTGTTCGCTGCGTGGTGTTGGTACAAGGAAAGCGGAAGCTGGTTGCGAATGACGTTGAGCAAGTGGCTGATGTTGACCGTTGTCGCGATGGCGGCGTTGCTGTGCTGGAAAAAAGAGACGGGGAATTGGATGGCGGATGGCTTTATCGCCATCGCGGTTTTGGTGATGTTTGTGTTGAACGTCCTGATATTTCGGCGCCGGCGGCGCCAGGGTGACTAAAGCGCAGGCGTGTCCTTCTAGTCGTCGCCGTCTGTTGCCGCCCAAGTGCGGATGCGTATTTCCCGCACATGCGCGAAATCCGCCAGCGCTTTGAGGGCGGGTTCCACCGCGGGCAACTCCAACCGCAGGCGCGTGGCCCAAGACGACGCCGAGACGTGAATGGTCAGGCGCTGACCGCGCAGGTCGCCCACCCGGCAGTGGGGGGCCAAGCGCGGCGGCAACACGGCGCGCAGCTGGGCCGTCCAGTCGCCTTGCGCGGCGGCGCGCTTCACCAGCCGCTCCAAGGGATTGCGCGGCCTCTCCCGCGCCGCGAGCAGATCCGCCACTTTGTGCCGCGCCATGCGTGTTCTCCCCTCGTCGCCCGCCGCGCACCCGATGTGCCACCGCTTCGGCGCGCCCGCGTAGGTGGTAGTAGAATGCCGCCGGTGGATTGAACGCAAGTCCTTGAGGACATGATAACGAGCATCGTCCGCAGGGTGTTCGGCACGCGCAACACCCGCGATCTGAGGCGCATGAAGCGGGCTGTGGCGCGCGTCAACGCCTTGGAGGAGGGCATGAAGGCGCGGGACGACGCGGCGCTCGCCGCGGTCACCGCGGCCTTGAAGGAGCGCTTGACCGCCGGCGAATCGCTGGACGCCCTCCTGCCCGAGGCGTTCGCGGCGGTGCGCGAGGCGTCCCGTCGCGCCCACGGCGAGCGCCCGTACGACGTGCAGCTGATGGGCGGCATGGCCTTGCACGAAGGCAAGATCGCCGAGATGCGCACCGGCGAAGGCAAGACCTTGGCGGCGACGCTGCCGGCGTACCTGAACGCGCTCACCGGCGAGGCGGTGCACATCGTCACCGTGAACGACTACTTGGCCCGCCGCGACGCCGCGTGGATGGGGCCCATCTACGAGGCCCTCGGCATGACCGTGGGCGTGGTGCAGTCGCAGCAGGATCGGGCCAGCAAGCACGCCGCCTACCGCGCCGACATCACCTACGGCACCAACAACGAGTTCGGCTTCGACTTCCTGCGCGACAACATGGCCTTCACGTTGGAAGACCGGGTGCAGCGCCCGCTCCACTACGCCATCGTGGACGAGGTGGACTCCATCCTCATCGACGAGGCGCGCACGCCGCTCATCATCTCCGGCCCGGCGGACGAAAGCACGGACCTCTACCGCAAGATCGACAAGCTCGCGCCCAAGCTCACGCGCCAAGAGAAGATCGAAACCGGCCTGCCGGCGGTGCTGGCGGGCAACGAAGAGGCGCCGGAGGAGACCGGCGACTTCTTCGTGGACGAGAAGAACCGCCAAGTGGAGCTCACCGAGCGCGGCCACGAGTTCGTGGAGCGCGAACTCAAGCGCATCGGCGTGCTTGGCGAGCAGGACAGCCTCTACGCCGCGGTGAACCTCGCGCTGCTGCACCACATGCAGGCGGCGCTGCGGGCGCACTACCTGTTTCAGCGCGATGTGGACTACATGGTGCAGGATGGCGAGATCGTCATCGTGGACGAGCACACCGGGCGCGCCATGCCGGGGCGCCGCTGGTCGGATGGCCTGCACCAGGCCGTGGAAGCCAAGGAAGGCGTGGCGATCCGCAACGAGATGCAGACGCTCGCCTCGACCACCTTCCAGAACTACTTTCGCCTCTACGACAAGCTCGCCGGCATGACCGGCACGGCGGACACCGAAGCGGCCGAGTTCAAGCAGATCTACGGGTTGGAGGTGGTCATCGTGCCCACCCACAAGCCAATGATCCGGGACGATCGGGAGGATCTCGTCTACATGACGATGGACGAGAAGTTCAACGCCGTGGTGGAAGAGATCCAAGAGGCCACCCAAGCCGGCCAGCCGGTGCTGGTGGGCACGGCATCCATCGAAACCTCCGAGCGCCTCTCCGCGGACTTGAACCGCCGCAAGATCAAACACAGCGTGCTGAACGCCAAGCAGCACGAGCGGGAAGCCGAGATCGTCGCCCAAGCCGGCCGCCCGGGCGTGGTCACCATCGCCACCAACATGGCCGGGCGGGGCACGGACATCGTCCTCGGCGGCAACTGGGAGGCGGAGGTGGCGGCGCTTGGCAAGGACGTGCCGGGCGAGCAATCCGAGCAGATCAAGGCCGCTTGGCAACAGCGGCACCAGGCCGTGCTGGACGCCGGCGGCCTGCACATCGTCGGCACCGAACGGCACGAGTCGCGGCGCATCGACAACCAGCTGCGCGGGCGCTCCGGCCGCCAAGGCGACCCCGGATCGTCGCGCTTCTTCCTCTCCTTGGAAGACAACCTGATGCGCATCTTCGCCTCCGAGCGCATCCGCAACTTCATTCGCCAAGGCGCGGAGGAAGACGAGGCCATCGAACACAAGTGGCTGACGCGCGGCATCGAGCGCGCCCAGCGGCGCGTGGAGGGACGCAACTTCGACGCCCGCAAGGAGTTGCTGGAGTTCGACGACGTGGCCAACGACCAGCGCCACTACATCTACCGGCAACGCGACGAGCTCATGGAGGCGGACGACATCGCCGACGCCATCGGCCAGATGCGCGGCGACGTCGTGGCGGAGTTGGTGGCGGAGCACATGCCGCCGGAGAGCATCGACGATCAATGGGACATCGACGGCTTGACGCAAGCCTTGCAGACCGAATTCGACGTGAACCTGCCGGTGCGCGAGTGGCTCGACGAAGACGAGAACCTCGACGATCAAGGCGTGTGCGAGCGCATCGGCGAAGCCATCGCCACCCGCTACCAAGAGAAGGAGGCGCTTTGGGCGGGCGTCGGCGTCGACATGCGGCAAGTGGAGAAGCAGTTGATGCTGCAAGTGCTGGACAAGAAGTGGAAGGACCACTTGCGGGAAATGGACCACCTGCGCCAAGGCATCCATCTGCGCGCCTACGCGCAGAAACAGCCGAAACAGGAGTACAAGCGCGAGTCCTTCACCCTGTTCCAAGCGCTGCAGGCGAACATCAGCCGCGAAGTGATCCAAGTGCTTTCGCGGGTGCAGCTCGCCGGCGAATCGGACTTGGAGCGCATGGAGCGGCAGCGCCGGGAAGCGGCGGCGCGGCGCATGAACTACAGCCACGCCGACGGCGCCGGTGGCGCGCCGGAGGCCGAACAGCCAAACGGCCAACCGCGCCCCGCGGGCGGGCGTCCGGTGGAGACGTTCGTGCGCGGCGGGCGCAAGGTGGGCCGCAACGAGGCATGCCCGTGCGGCTCCGGCAAGAAGTACAAGCACTGCTGCGGTCGCCCGAACGCCGCTTGAGGCACAGCGCGTGCCGGTGAATCTCCCCGCGCTCGGCGCGCTGCTGCCCATCGACGGCGTGCAAGTGGGCGCCGGCGCCACCGGCGAGAAGGGCGGGCGCTTGAACGTGGCGGTGTTGCAACTCGACGAGGGCGCTGCCGCCGGCGGCGTGTTCACCCGGAATGCGTTCCGCGCGCCGCCGGTGGCCGTGGCGGAACAACGCATGGGGCCGGTGCGCGCCCTTGTGATCAACAGCGGCAACGCCAACGCCGCCACCGGCGAGCGCGGCTTGGCGGACGCCAAGGCCACCTGCGCGCATGTCGCGGCGCATCTGGGAGTGGCCGAGAACGCCGTGGCGCCGTTTTCCACCGGCGTCATCGGCGAGTTTCTGAACATGGACGCCTTGGCCCGCGGCGTGGACGCGGCGCTTGCGAACGCGCGCCCGGACGGGTGGCTGGACGCCGCCCAAGCCATCATGACCACGGACACCGCGCCCAAAGCGGCATCGCTGCGCGCCGAGGTCGGCGGCAGTGCCGTTCGCGCCACCGGCATCGTCAAGGGCGCGGGCATGATCGCCCCGAACATGGCCACCATGCTGGCGTTCTTGGCCACCGACGCCGCCGTTTCCCCGTCGGTGGCGCAACGGCTGGCGCGCGATTTGGCGGAGCGCAGCTTCAACCGCGTCACCGTGGATGGCGACACGTCCACCAACGACTGTTTCGTCGTCATGGCCTCCGGCGCCGCCGCGGCGCCGCCCGTCTTGGATGCCGACGAGAACCACTACATGGAGTTGCTGGAAGCGCTAACGCCGCTGGCCGTGGATCTGGCGCAGCGCATCGTTCGCGACGCGGAAGGCGCCACCAAGTTCGTCACCGTGCGCGTGCAGGGCGGGGACAGCGACGAGCGGTGTTTGCGCGTTGCCCAGACCATCGCCAACTCGCCGTTGGTGAAAACCGCCCTGTTCGCCTCGGACCCCAACTGGGGCCGCTTCTGCATGGCCATCGGCAACGCCGACTCGCGCATCGACGCGGCCGCGGTGGATCTGTTCCTCGACGATGTGCGGGTGCTCGATGGCGGCATGCGCGCCGCCGAATACACCGAGGCCGCCGGCGCCGCGGTGATGGCGCGCGATGAGTTCACCGTGCGCGTGCGGCTCGGCCCGGGCGACGCCGCGCAAACGGTGTGGACATCCGACCTTTCCCACGACTACGTGCGCATCAACGCGGACTACCGCACCTGAAAATCGCGTCCGGGCCCGCAGCGCCTGTTGTTCGAGAGCGCCACTTGCTCAAGTAGGCTAATGTGCATTCACATGGAACGGACCAGCCGCGAATGATCGAGCGACGTTTCGCCAAGCTCTGGCAGCAGCTGCAGGGCAAGAAACCGCACTTGCCGCACTTTCTCACCGAGGTGTCGATAGACGGCATCCGCGGCATCGAGGATCTGCGCGTCGGCTTCGACTATCCCGTCAGCGTCATCGCCGGCGGCAATGCGAGTGGCAAGTCCACGGTGTTGTTTGCCGCCGCCTGCGCCTACGATGTGCCGGGCGCCGGCGTGCGGGATTTCGTGCCATCCACGTTGTTTCCCGACTACCGCCCCAGCGCCGGCCAACGCCAAGACGGCCGGCCTCGAACAACCATCGAGTTCCAGTACGCCACGCCGGAAGGTCGCCGTGCCATGCGTTGGCGGCGGTCGAAGGCTTGGAGCCGGAGCTTCCTCGGCCGCCAAGGCGCGAAGCAGCCGCAGCGCTCGGTCTACCTGCGAACGCTCAGCAACTTGAGCAACCCCTCGGAAGTGCGCAGCGTTCTCGGCATGTCGCACTTGCGCGTGGCACCGGCGGAATCGCCGCTCACGGCCTTGCAGGTCGATTTCGCGCAGCGGATGCTGCCGTTCGACTACGCCACCGTGGTTCGACTGTCGAGCGGCACGAAGAACCTGCTCTTTGCCGAGCAAGCCGGCGGCGCGGCCTATTCCGAACTGCACATGGCTGCTGGCGAACGCGCCATTCTGCGGCTCGCCGCCGAGGTCGCCCAACTGCGCGACGCGCTGGTGCTCATCGACGAAGTGGAAGCCGGACTGCATCCGTGGGTGCAACAGCTGCTCATGTTGCAGTTGCAGCAACTTGCCTTGTTGAACAACCTGCAAGTGTTGGTGACCACCCACAGTCCCGTGGTCCTGGAATGCGTACCGGAACACGGGCGCGTCTTCCTCGAGCGCGATGACTCGGGGAAGGTGGCCGTGGTGCCGGCCTATCGCGACTTGGTGCAAGACGCCCTGTATGGAAGGTCCGGAGAGGGACTCAACGTGCTGTGCGAGGACGATGCCGCCGAGGGCATCCTGCAAGGTGTGCTGGACGACCTGCTGCCTAGGCATCGAATGAAAAGAGAGTCGGTGCGCATCGGCAGGGATACCGGCGCCAACGAGTTTCCGGCCCATGCAACGGCGTTTCGGAAGTTCGGCCAGATCGAGAGCTTCCTCTTCGTGCTCGATGGCGACAAGCGCGACGGCCGCATCGCCAGCGAGATTCGATCCCAAGCGCAGCGAGAAGTGCCGGTGTACTACCTCCCCGGCGACCGGGCCCCGGAGATGTGGGTGTGGCAACGGCTCGGCGGCGAAGGCCAGCCCGCCCTGGCCCAAGCGCTCGGCATCGAGCTTGGCGAGTTGAGGGCCCGCGTGGAGAGGCTGAACGCGGTGTTCGATTCGGCCTCGGACAGTCCGCAGATCATTGCCAAGACCAAGATTCAGAGCCTTGCGGACGCCTTGGAGCGCGACGTGGCAGAGGTCTGCCGCGTCGTCGCCAGGCTGGAGACGCGGAACGACGACAGCGACATCCAGCCGCTGGCGAGAGACTTGGAACAGGCGCTGTTGCGCTGGCGGTCGTGAGGCGGGGCCAGGCAAGGAAAGCGACTCGGCGGCAGCGTCTAATCCTCCAACCAGTCCACCAATCCCCGCCCCGGCACAACTGTCGCCTGTCGGGCGGTGTATAGTGGATTTCAAGCGAATCGCCTGTCAGCGCAAGTGACGCCCTCCCTGCCCACCGTTTTCGACCTCTGCCAGCCGCGCCCGGACGTGTTGGCGGGGCGCGTGGCGGATGCGGACTTCGCGGCGGACCTCGCGTCCGTGATCGCCGGCACGGCAAGCGCCGCGTACGCGGAGCCGGCGCGGTTCTTCGCCAACACCTACCCCACCGGCGGGCTGCGCGACTTGCTCGCGAACGTCTGCGCGCGCTTGAGCGGCAGCGGGGGAGAGGCGGCAACCATCTTCCGGCTGGACACCACCTACGGCGGCGGCAAGACCCACGGCCTGATCGCCCTGCTGCACGCCGCCGGCGGCATGAAGGGCGTGGCGAACGCGAGCGAGTTCATCGATCCCAAGCGCCTGCCGACCGGCGCCGTGCGCGTCGCCGCTTTCGATGGCGAAAACGCGGATCCGGCCAATGGCAGGGACCTCGGCGATGGCGTCTTGGCCCACACCCCGTGGGGCGAGATCGCCCACGCCCTTGCCGGCAGCGCGGGCTACGAGCGGGTGCGGCGCAGCGACGAGCAGCGCGTGGCGCCCGGCGCCGAGACGCTGCGCGAATTGTTCGGCGGCGAACCCACGCTGATCCTCTTGGACGAGCTGGCCGTGTATCTGCGCAAGGTGTGGCGCAGCCAAGGCGCGGCGCAGCAGCTCACGGCGTTTCTCACGTCCCTGTTCAAGGCCGTGGAGGGCGCGCCGAACGCGGCGCTGGTGTACACGCTGGCGGTGGGCGGCGATGGCCGCGCCACGGACGCCTACAGCGAAGAGAACCAGTTCGTCGCAGACACCATGGCCGAGGCGATGAGCGTCTCCGCCCGCAAGGCGACGCTCTTGAACCCCACGCAGGACGCCGAGACGGCGCCGGTGCTGCTGCGCCGCTTGTTCGAGCGCGTGGACGACGGCAAGGGCCAGATCGTCGACGCCTACCAGACGCTCTGGCGGGAACAACGCGAATCGCTAAGCGAGGAAGCCGCCCGTCCGGAGACCGCGCAGGATTTCGCGGTCAGCTACCCCTTCCACCCCGACGTGCTGGCGACCCTGAGAGGCAAGACCTCCACCTTGAGCGAGTTCCAGCGCGTGCGCGGCATGTTGCGCCTGCTGGCGCGCACCATCGCCCACTTGTGGCAGGAGCGGCCAGCCGACGCCACGGCCATCCACCTGCACCACATCGACTTGGGGCGGGAGCCCATCCGCCAAGAGCTGGTGACGCGCCTCGGCCAATCCGCTTTCGTGCCGGCCATCGCCAACGACGTCGCCTCCGGCGGCGGGGCCGGCGGCGCCAGTGGAGAAAGCAACTCGCTGGCGGAGAGCATCGACGCCGCGCACTATCGCGGCTTGCCGCCCTACGCGGCCTACGTTGCCCGCACCACCTTCCTGCACACCCTGGCCTTCAACGAGCCTCTGAAGGGCCTCGCCCCGGAACAACTGCGCTACGCGATGCTGGCGCCGACGCTGGACTTGAGCTTCGTGGAAGAGGCCCGCAAGCGCTTCGTGGAGGAATCCGCCTATCTGGACGACCGCCCCGGCGCTCCCATGCGCTTTCTGGCCGAAGCCAACCTCAACCAGATCATCCGCCGCGAGGAGCGCAACGTGGATGCCGGCGAAGCCCGCGCCGAACTCGACGAGCGCATAGGCCACATCTTCAACGGCGACACCTTCGACCGCATCCGCTTTCCCGGCGGGCCGTTCGACGTGCGGGACGAAGTGGGCGACGGCCGGCCGAAGCTGATCGTGCTCTCCTACGACGCCGTCTCCTTCGGCGCCGAAGTGAGCAAGCTGCCGCCCCTCGTGGAACGCATCTACACCCGCAAGGGCGCCGACGAGGCGGCGTACCGCGCCCTGCGCAACCATCTCGTCTTCGTGGCCACCGACGATGCCGGCAAGGCCGAAATGCAGCGGCGCGCCCGGCTTCGCCTTGCCCTGCGCGCCCTGAAACGGGCTGACCGTCTGCGCGACTTGGCCGAGCACCAGCAAGACCAGGTTCGGGAGATGGAGGCGCGTTCCGAGCAGGAGCTGGCCATCGCCATCCAGGAAGCCTATCGGCATGTGCTTTACCCGTCGTCGGCGGGCATGGACGCGGAGGTTCCCTTGGCGCACACCGCCATCGCCTTCCACTCCGCCGCCGACCAGCCCGGCGTCGGCCAGCGCCCCATCGCGCGGGCGCTGCGCGAGCTGCGCAAGCTCCGCCTGCCCGAGGACGAGCCGGACGCGCCGGTGTATGTGCGCGACCGCACGCCGCTGCGCAAGGGCCAGATGACCACGCTGGCCCTGCGCGACGAGTTCCGCCGCGACCCCGCGCTGCCCATGCTGATCGGCGACGACACGTTCATCCGCGGCGTCCGCGTGGGCGTGGAACGAGGCGACTACGTCTACCAGCGGGGTGACCTCTTGTTCGGCCCCGGCGATCCGCCGGCGTCCGTGCAGATCGACGAGCAGGCGGTGGTGCTGACCATGGCCTACGCCAGGAACACCGGCGTGTGGCCGCGGCCTTCGGCGGATGAGGCGCAAGACGAGACAAAGCGGAAACCGGTGCCGACGCCGCCAGCATCGGTCGTCCGCGACAAAGCGGACCCCACCGAGCCCGATGCCGAAGCACCGGAGCTCAGCGCCGAAGGCCCGCTGCGCGAGGCGCTGGTCCGCCTGTGGGAGCAAGCACGCGATGCGAGCATCGAGCGCATCGGCGACTTGACGCTCCGCCTGTTCGACGCCGGCGACGCGTTCCGCCTGCTTGGCGTTGCCGGCCGCATCGCCGGGGCGGACAAGACGGTTGCTCTCGAAGGCGGCTACGAAACAGCCGACGGCGGCGGTTGCGAGCTAGAGTTCAACGGCCCGCTGCCGGACGCGCAACCAGTGCGCGAGTTCCTCGAACCGCAGTTGCGTGCCGCCGTCGCGACCCGTTTGGAAGCCAGCATCGGCTTCGTCTTCCACGACGCCGGCCTCGCCATGCGCGGCGACGCGCCGGAGCAGCTGGCCGAGCAACTGTGCCGCTTCGCCAGCGGCGCCGCGTTCGTTTCCGCCACGGCGCGCCCTCGCGGGCGCGCGTCTGCTACAAAAGACTTATCCGTGAGGTCAATGCCATTCAAAGGAATCGGGGCGAGAGCGTGATGGCGGCGGGCCAAGGCGCATCCGTGGCGGCGCTTCTTCCGGCCACGCCGCGCTACGAGTTGCGCGTGTGCGCCAACCGGCCGGGCGATGCGGAATACGAAGTGTGGCAACTGCCGAGCCCGGCCACGCCGCAAGTAACCGCGCCGACGCGGGTGGCCGGCCTGCGCGGCCGCAATCTGGAGCTGGTGGAACACCGGGTGCTGCGCAAGCTGGCGCAATCCGGGATTCGCTTGGGTAGCGGCAATGGCCGGCGAGGGCGGGGCGGGGCGGGCGCACGCGCGCTCACCGAAGATCTGGCGCTGACCGTTGGCCTGCTGTTCCGCTGCCTGGCGCCGATGCGCAACCGCGAGAACATGCGCACCGTCGCGGAGGGCATTGAGGCCATGCAGCGGGAAGAAGCCGCCTACTGGCTCGGCATGGCCATGCACCGCAAGCGCCCGCGCCGCGTGCTGGCGGCATTGCGGATGTTGCTGACCGAACCGAAGCGCAAGAGCGAACGGGCGGTGGGGTTGTAAGCCATGTCCACCCCCGACTACCCCCGCATACCCTACGGCTGGGCGGACTTCCGCGCCATGCGCCTCGAACGCCGCCTGTATGTGGACAAGACGCGCTTCCTCCGCCCGCTGGAGGACGAGCGCTTCGTCTTCCTGATCCGCCCCCGGCGCTTCGGCAAATCCTGCTGGCTCTCGCTGTTGGAGAACTACTACGACCGTAACTGGGCAAGCGAATTCGAGCAGGTGTTCGGCGGTTTGGACATCGGCCGCGAACCCACGCAGAACCGCCACAGCTTCGTGGTGCTGCGCTTCGATTTCTCTGCGGTGCATGATGCGCCGGATACGTTGGAGCGGGAGTTCGAGGACTACTGCCGCTCGGAGATCGGGGAAGCCCTGGAGCGCAACCCGGACCTCTTCCCCGCCGATGCCGCGGCTCGCGTCCTGGATCACTCTTCCGCATCCGGCAAGCTCAACGCGCTGTTCAGGGAAGCGCGCAGACGCGGTGTTCGCCTCTATCTGCTCATTGACGAGTACGACAACTTCGCCAACACCATATTGGCCCACCACGGTGCCGACGCCTACCACGAACTGACCCACGGCAGCGGCTTCTACCGCAATTTCTTCGCCGCCTTGAAGGCCGGTGCGGGACGCAGCGGCGGCGGTTTGGAACGGCTGTTCGTCACCGGCGTTTCGCCCATCACCTTGGACGACGTGACCAGCGGCTTCAACATCGGCAAGAACATCAGCCTGCTGCCGGAGTTCAACGCCGTGCTCGGCTTCACCGAGGAGGAGGTGCGTGGGCTGCTCCAGACCTACCGCAAAGCCGGAGCGCTCGGCTTGGACGAGGACGGGGCCCTTGACGTGATGCGCGAGTGGTACGACGGCTACCGCTTCGCCAAGGGCGTGAAGGAGTCCGTCTACAACACCGACATGGTGCTCTATTTCCTAGATGCCGCCATGCCGCGCAAGCCCATGCCGGCCAACCTTATCGACGTGAACGTGCGCATGGACTACGGCAAGCTGCGCCACCTGCTGACCGTCAGCAAGAGCCGTGGCCGAACGCGCACCACCGCCGGCGATGAAACCGCACGCACGGACGCGGCGAACCAACAAGGCAGCGACGTGCGCCTCAACGGCAACTTCGACCTGCTGCGCCAAATCGTCGGCGAGGGGCAAGCAGACGCGGACATCCAGGCCAGCTTCCCGCTGGAGCGCATGGCCCAGTCCGACAACTTCCTCTCCCTGCTGTACTACTTCGGCCTGTTGAGCATTCGGGAGACCACCGGCCGCCGAACACGCCTGCACATTCCGAACCAGACAGTGCGCCACCTGCTGTACGGCCACCTGCGCGACGCCTACAACGACGTTGGCGTGCTCTCCGTCGATTTGGCCTCCTTCGCAGACCTGCTGCAGCGCATGGCCCACGAAGGCGAGTGGCAGCCCGTGTTCGACTTCCTGCGCGACGTCATCGCCAAGCAGACCAGCATCCGCGACTACTTGGACGGCGAGAAGGTCATCCAAGGCTTCCTCGCCGCGTATCTGGGCGTCTCGCAGCACTTTTTGATGCGTACGGAACCCGAGTTGAACAAGGGCTTCGCGGACATCACGCTGGAACCGCTCGTGGCGCAACACCCGGAGCTCCGGCACGGCTACTTGATCGAGCTCAAGTACCTCAAGCGCGGCGAAGACGCGAGCAAGGCGAAGGTGCAGGCCGTGGTTGAAAACGCTCACGACCAGCTGCGGCGCTACTTGGCGGAGGACCGTCTGGCGCAGGCGTACCCTTCGGCGCAGTTCACCGGCTTGGCAGTGGTTTTCCACGGTTGGGAGATGGTGTCTTGCCAGGCGGCCGCGCCATGACCAGCGGCACGGCGACCTCCGCCGCGTACCCGCTCATCCCCTACGGCTGGGCGGACTTCCGCGCCATGCGCCTCGAACGCCGCCTCTACGTGGACAAGACGCGCTTCCTCCGCCCGCTGGAAGACGAGCGCTTCGTCTTCCTGATCCGCCCCCGGCGCTTCGGCAAATCCTGCTGGCTTTCGCTGCTGGAGAACTACTACGACCGCAAGTGGGCGAGCGAGTTCGAGCAGGTGTTCGGCACCTTGGACATCGGCCGCAACCCCACCGAGAACCGCCACAGCTTCGTGGTGCTGCGCTTCGACTTCTCGGTGGTACACGATGCGCCGGAGACGTTGGAGCGGGAGTTCGAGGACTACTGCCGCTTGGAGATCGAGGAAGCCTTGGAGCGCCACCCGGACCTCTTTCCCGCCGATGCCGTGGGTCGCGTCTTGGAGCACCCTTCCGCATCCGGCAAGCTCAACGCGCTGTTCAGGGAAGCGCGCAGACGCGGCGTTCGGCTTTATCTGCTCATCGACGAGTACGACAACTTCGCCAACACCATCCTGGCCCACCACGGCGCCGACGCCTACCACGAACTAACGCATGGCAGCGGCTTCTACCGCAACTTCTTCGCCGCCTTGAAGGGCGGCGCGGGGCGCAGCGGCGGCGGCCTCGAACGGCTGTTCATCACCGGCGTCTCGCCCATCACCTTGGACGACGTGACCAGCGGCTTCAACATCGGCAAGAACATCAGCCTGGAGCCGGGGTTCAACGCCATGCTGGGCTTCACCGAGGCGGAGGTGCGCGGCCTGCTTCGGATCTACCGGAAGGCGGGTGTGTTCAGCTTGGACGAGGACGCGGCGCTCGACGTGATGCGCGAGTGGTACGACGGCTACCGCTTCGCCGAGGGTGCGAAGGAAACCGTCTACAACACGGACATGGTGCTCTACTTTCTGGACGCCGCCGTACCGGACAAGCCGATGCCGAACAAGCTCATCGACGTGAACGTGCGCATCGACTACGGCAAGTTGCGCCACCTGCTCACCGTCAGCCAAGGGCGTGCGAGGGCTGTGTGGGGTGGTGCCGGTGGTCCGGACGGGGAGGCTGGGGCACGGCAGCTAAACGGCAATTTCGACCTGCTGAGGCAAGTTGTCGGCGAAGGCCAGGCGGACGCCGAAATTCAAGGGAGCTTTCCCTTGGAGCGTTTGGACCAGCGCGACAACTTCCTTTCGCTGCTGTACTACTTCGGCCTGTTGAGCATCCGCGAAGCGGTGGCGGGGGATGTTCGCCTGCACATCCCGAACCAGACGGTGCGCCAACTGCTCTACGGCCAGTTGCGCGACGCCTACGACGACGTCGGTGTGCTCTCAGTGGACCTGGTCTTCTTCGCCGGCCTGCTGCGGCGAATGGCCCGCGACGGCGAATGGCAGCCGGCGTTCGACTTCCTGCGCGACGCCATCGCCGAGCAGACAAGCATCCGCGACTACTTGGACGGCGAGAAGGTCATCCAAGGTTTCCTCGCGGCGTATCTTGGCGTCTCTCGGCACTTCTTGATGCGGACGGAACCTGAACTGGGCAAGGGCTTTGCGGACATCTCGCTGGAACCGTTCGCGGCGCAACACCCGGAACTTCGGCACGGCTTCCTGATCGAGCTCAAGTACCTCAAACGGGGCGAAGACGCGAGCAAGGCGAAGGTGCATGCCGTGGTTGAAGACGCTCACGAGCAGCTGCGGCGCTACTTGGCGGAGGACCGTCTGGCGCAGGCGTACCCTTCGGCGCAGTTCACCGGCTTGGCGGTGGTGTTCCACGGCTGGGAGATGGTGTCTTGCCAGGCGGCGGCGCCATGACCAGCGGCGCCGCGGCCCCCGCCGCGTACCCGCTCATCCCCTACGGCTGGGCGGACTTCCGCGCCATTCGCCTCGAACGCCGCCTCTACGTGGACAAGACGCGCTTCATCCGCCCGCTGGAAGACGAGCGCTTCGTCTTTCTGATCCGCCCCCGGCGCTTCGGCAAATCCTGCTGGCTTTCGCTGCTGGAGAACTACTACGACCGCAAGTGGGCGAGCGAGTTCGAGCAAGTGTTCGGCACCTTGGACATCGGCCGCGACCCTACCGAGAACCGCCACAGCTTCGTGACGCTGCGCTTCGATTTCTCGGTGGTGCGCGACGCGCCGGAGACGTTGGAGCGGGAGTTCGAGTACTACTGCGGGGAGGTGATCCGGCGCTCGATGGAGCGCCATTCGGCCCTGTTCCCGCAACAGGAAGTGCAGCGCATCTCGTCCGCGCCTTCCACCGAAGCCAAGCTGCACGGCTTGTTTTGGCACGCCGCCGAGCATGACATTCGGCTCTATGTGCTCATTGACGAGTACGACAACTTCGCCAACACCATCCTGGCCCACCACGGCGCCAACGCCTACCACGAGCTCACCCACGGCAGCGGCTTCTACCGCAATTTCTTCGCTGCCTTGAAGGGCGGCGCGGGGGGCAGCGGCGGCGGTTTGGAACGGCTGTTCGTCACCGGCGTTTCGCCCATCACCTTGGACGACGTGACCAGCGGCTTCAACATCGGCAAGAACATCAGCCTGCTGCCGGAGTTCAACGCCGTGCTCGGCTTCACCGAGGCGGAGGTGCGCGGCCTGCTCCAGACCTACCGCAAAGCTGGAGCGCTCGGCTTGGACGAGGACGTGGCCCTCGACGTGATGCGCGAGTGGTACGACGGCTACCGCTTCGCCAAGGGCGCTGAGGAAACCGTCTACAACACCGACATGGTGCTCTATTTCCTGAACGCCGCCATGCCGAACAAGCCCATGCCGGACGACCTCATCGACGTGAACGTGCGCATCGACTACGGCAAGCTGCGCCACCTGCTCACCGTCAGCCGGGGGCGTGTGCAAGCGAGCGCCACCGCTCGCGCTGGCGCGTCGGACTCCGGCGAGGCAGGGGAGAGAGCCAGCGACGTGCGCCTCAACGGCAACTTCGACCTGCTCCGCCAAATCGTCGGCGAAGGCCAAGCAGACGCGGACATCCAGGCCAGCTTCCCGTTGGAGCGCGTGGACCAGCGCGACAACTTTCTTTCGTTGCTGCACTACTTCGGCCTTCTGACCATCCGCGCCGCCGACGGCGGCCGAACGCGCCTGCACATCCCCAACCAGACGGTGCGCCAACTGCTCTACGGCCACCTGCGCGACGCCTACGACGACGTTGGCGTGCTCTCCGTGGATCTGGTCGCCCTAGCCGACGCCCTCTGGCGCATGGCCCACGACGGCGAGTGGCGCCCGGTGTTCGATTTCCTCCGCCATGCCATCGCCAAGCACACCAGCATCCGCGACTATCTGGATGGCGAGAAGATCATCCAAGGCTTCCTCGCCGCGTACCTGGGCGTCTCGCGGCACTTCCTGCTGCGGACGGAGCCGGAACTCGGCAAGGGCTTCGCCGACATCGCACTGGAACCCCTAGTGGCGCAGTACCCGGACCTTCGACACGGGTTCTTGATCGAGCTCAAGTACATCAAGCGGAGCGAGGACGCTGGGAAGGACAAGGTGCAGGCGGTCGCGGAAGAGGCCGAGGAACAGCTGCGGCAGTACTTGGCGGACGAGCGGTTGGGGCGGGCTTACCCAACTGTGGAGTTCACCGGATTGGTCGTGGTGTTTCACGGATGGGAGCTGGCCCGTTGCGACGCCCTCTCGGAGCGGGCAGACGCAGGCCATCGATCTGACGAACTTCAAGCCCTACGAAGCGCTTGACTTGCCCTGCTTGGCCTTGACCGTGTTTTGACGGGCAAACAGTCTACGGTTGGGCGGTTCTCGGGACGGATGGCCGCCGCGGCGTGTAGATCGCTGTCGAGACGCACAGCGAACACCTCCTCAAGGGCATCCTGTTTGCCGTTCGTAACGTCGTCGGCCACAGCGCGGTGACGGGGCCGCGGATTGGCACCAGAACCAGTGTGGACCCCGCCTCTTTTCGGTATGCGCGTCGAAATATGTATGCATTATCAAACACTTGCTGTTGCTTGACATATCTTGCACGCTTGCTCCAAGATGCACCTCAACAGAAGCGACGCCGCGGTGGCCTCGCTGCGAACTTCGGAGGAAGCAAACAATGAGCGCAAACGTAAACGACGGCAATGCCGATGCCATTGGAAGCGTGAACGTGCTTGAAGAGGTCGTCGACCTTGAAGAGTGCGCGAAGCGCGGCGAACACGCGGGGCCCGCCAAGGGCTATCGCGTGCGGGTCAGGGGCGAGTTGGTCACCGTTGACCGCTCCACGCCGACCGCACGGCACCTGCTTGAACTCGCTGGCTTGGTGGCAGAGGAGTACACGCTTCGGGTCAAGGTGGTTGGCGAACGGCCTCGCAAACTCGAACTCGATGAGGAGATCGACCTGTGCGGGTTCCTGATCGAGAGCTTCAAAGCGATTCCGCGCGACACCACCGACGGCAAAGCGTAATGTCGCGCCGAGACTTTGACCCGCTGCCCCAAGACCGTGCGTTCCTCGATGCCTATGGCTTGCCGTGGGAGACGGTCTTGGACCAAGGCCACTGGGTGTTGATCCACGATTTCAAGACCCACGAAGGGTACAGCCAAGAGTCCGTCACCGTTGCGGTTCGGCTGGAGACGGGCTACCCGGATGCACAGTTGGACATGGCCTACTTCCATCCCGCGCTCACGCGCAAGGATGGGCGAGAGATCGCCAACACGGAGTACATCCAGACAATTGACGGCGTCGCATACCAACGTTGGTCACGCCATCGCACCGGTGCCAATCCGTGGATGCGCGGGGAGGACAGCCTTGAGACCCATGTACTCCTAGTCGAAGACTGGCTAACGAGGGAGTTCGTATGATGCGCCGCACATCCACCACACTGTCGCTGACAGGCGTGCAGCATGTCGAACTACGGAAGCACCTCCATGGGGGCGACGGCAAGGAGGCCGCGGCCATCCTGTTGTGCGGCCAGAGGGATGGTGATCGCCGACATCGGCTGGTTGTTGCTGACGTGCAACCGATTCCTCACAGCGTATGCGCGGCACGATCGCCTACGCACGTCTCTTGGCCAACGGACTACATCGCACCGTTGCTGAACCGCGCCACCGATCAGCGCCTCTCTGTGGTCAAGGTCCACAGTCACCCCAATGGCGCTACTGCCTTCTCTGCCATTGACGATGAGAGCGACAAGCGCTTCCTGCCGTCTGTTCTCGACTGGGTGGAAGCGGACGTACTTCACGGGAGCACGATCATGCTCCCCGACGGGCAAATGCTGGGCCGAGTCTTGGACGCGAAGTTCGGTTTCGAGCCGATTGATTGCATTAACGTCGTCGGCGATGACCTTCAGTTCTGGTATGCGCACTCCACCGAGTGCGGCCACAGGAGCTTCTTGGCGTCCCAAGCACAGGTGTTCGAGCACGGTACGATAGAGCGGCTTCAACGTCTGTCGATTGCAGTTGTGGGAGTATCCGGAACCGGCAGCCCAGTGGTCGAACAACTCGTGCGGCTAGGCGTTGGTGAGATCGTCCTCGTCGACGACGACCATGTTGAAGAACGTAACGTGAATCGCATTCTGCATTCCACCATGCAAGATGCAAAGCAGGGCAAGTCCAAAGTCGAAGTGCTCGCCGAGGCCATTCGTCGGATGGGATTGGGTACGCGAGTGATCCCCGTGGAAGGCAATCTGTGGAGCCGCGATGTCGTCCGTACTGTAGGTCAATGCGACGTACTGTTTGGGTGTATGGATACAGTAGATGGGCGGTATCTGTTGAACAAGCTCGCCACACATTACCTCTTGTCGTACTTCGACGTCGGCGTCCGGCTGCAATCGCGAGAGCAGCAGCGACCTCATCATCCGACCACCATTGACGTGTGCCACCGGGTGAGCTACATGCAGCCTGGAGGATCGAGCCTGTTGAGCCGTGGCCTCTTCACGATGGAGAATGTTCGCGCTGCTGGGTTGCGTCGAACGGATCTGGCGGCGTTTGGCCAGCAGGCCGACGAAGGCTACATTGCAGGCGTGCAGACACACCGACCCGCGGTCATCAGCATCAACTTCCTAGCAGCGGCGCTTGCGGTGAACGAGTTCCTAGCACGGTTGCATCCGTTTCGCGAAGCGGCTAACGGCGACTGTGCGGAGTTGACCTTCGATCTGACTGACATGGAGCTTTATCACGACCCGGAGGGTGCGCCGTGCGAGATGCTCGGCTCCGATGTCGGCAAGGGTGATGAAGAACCCATGTTGGGATTGCCTGAACTGGCCGCTCGTTCATAGGTGATGCGAGTGTTGAGGTGCGCTCGCAACCTGCGGCTGGCATTGTGCCGTTGGTTGGTCCGCCGCCACCGAACAGTTGTCGTTGAAGAGGAACCGCGACGACTACGACGTCGAACCCTGTACGTCGTGGAGGCGGACGGCTTTCAGGAGCACGCTGCCATGCGCTGCCCTTGCAGTTGTGGAAGCACCCTGCAAATGAACCTCATCCCCGATGAGCGACCGTACTGGCGGCTGACGAGACACCGAGATGGAACCGCGAGTCTGTATCCATCGGTGCGACGTCGGAAGCACTGTCTGGCCCACTTCTGGCTACGAAACGGTCGCATCCATTGGTGCAGCAATAGATGAAGAAACTGATCGTCTGTCAAACGGCCTGACGGCTAGAGCGCATCGACATAAACAAGGATGAGGATGTTGTGCGTTGTGTCGAGCGCTTCCGCCAAACACGCTTGTGGGTCGCCATTTTTATCACGCAACGATAGCGGAGTTGGTGGCCTCATCCTGCGCCTGATCGGTACCGCCGCCCAAAGCGGATGATGAGGCGAGATCGGTTGGTTGCTCGCTAGGTGACCAAACCGAGTGATCCAAGCTGGAGACACTTCGACTCTGCGGATCGATGCTGTCACAGGGCCATCAGATGCGGTCTCGATGGAATTCAGAATGACGGCCATGCACGGCAAGTGATTGGTGCGGACGTACTCACGTAACCCGGCATAGACAGAGGATCCAAACTCCTTGGCAAGCCGTATTGGCGTCCTAATCGCCAGCGGATAATCAGCGGCGCGCTTAGCGAACGTGCTGCCTTTGAAGAGCACAAAACGCGCATAGTTGTTCGCTTCGCGCTCGAATTGGTCTGCGACTTCCGGTGCGAGCGTCTTGTCGCAATCTTGAAAGAGTCCGAACGACCGACGATGGACCGGAAGGTCATGGTGGGCCGTCTCATGGAGCTTGAGAAACGTCTGTTTGGGTTTAACGACACCCTCGGCAACATGGATGACGCTTGCACCAGCGTCATAGAGGCCAAGCACCTTGGAGATAGCACTCTTGATGCGCAAGGCCGCTCCTGCAGTGCGACCACGTATGTAGGCGAGGATTGCCGCGGGGTCAAAGGCACCTATAGTTGCCACCCGCACGTTGGCCGCAGCCAAGAGTTCGTCAATCGGCACTGGAAATCGGTCCCATGCGTCGGCCCGGTCGAGAAGATGGCGGGCTCTTGCCTCAACCGTCCGAAGATCCGCCAAGCTCAGGCTGCTGTCGTCAGGTAGGGCCATCCGTGCGCTTCCGCATCCGTAGGAATTTCAAGAAGTCTAGGAGTTGCGCTTCCTCGTCGGGCGTCAAATCGTGCTCTGCGAAGGTGGCGGCCCGCCCATGCCTAGTGCCTGCACGACGCTCGGTGGACTTCAAGTAGTAGCCCGCACGTTCCATCAGTCCTTCAAAGTTGACGCCATAGAGTTCTGCTAAGGCATACAGTATGTTGGGTGACGGACGACCGACTTTGCCGTTCTCGATCTGGCTGAGGTAGGCATTGGATACTTGCTTTTCTGTCGCGTCTTCCACCTGTCGCAACGTCATTCCTCGATCGGTGCGAATTGACGCCAAATACTGGCCGAGCGCCGGTCCGGAGGCTCCTTGCCTTGCGCCAAGGCCCGCAGGTTTGCTGCGCACGTTCCCCACACCTCAATATTGCTTGAAGTCAGTCGGTGAGGTCAAATTCAAGCTACGCTATGCTCCGGGCGTGAACAACGTCGTCGCCGGAGCACTTTAAGCCATTGATAAATCGTAACTTATCGGACGTCCGCCTGATCGAGCGCTGGTTGCCCATCGCCGAGATCGGCATCGAGAGCATGCGGGAGCGGACGCCGATGACGCCGTTTCCGGCGCCGAATCGGCTGCACGTCTGGTGGGCTCGGCGGCCGTTGGTGGCGTCTCGGGCGGCGGTGCTGGCTTCGCTGCTGCCCGCAGACGCCGACCGCGCTCGGTTCCTGCATGTGCTGGGCATTCATGGCGACCCCGTCGCCGGACGCGCAGCCATTGATGAGGCGCGGCGGACGGGCGTGCGCGTGAATGATCCCTACGGTTACGCACGAGCGTTCGGGTTCTCGCTTGGGAAGGCGGAGTCGGAGTGGCTGGCCGATTGCGTTGGCGGCAGCGGGCGTATCGCATTTCTCGACCCGACAGCGGGCGGCGGCAACATCCCGTTCGAGGCGACCCGGCTAGGCCTCTCGGTTTCGGCAAACGACTTGAACGCGGTGGCCAGCTTGGTAACGGACGCGACCATTCGTTGGCCGCTTGTGCCGGGCGTTGAGGGTTGCTTCGCGGAGTTGGCCGAGCGGCACCGAGAGGTGGTGGAAGGGCGGCTGACGCGATTCTTCCCGCAACGTGGGCAGCCCAAGCAATTCGATCTGACCTACCTCTACGCCCGCACCATCGCCTGTCCCTACTGCGCTGGCCTCGTGCCGCTCTCCCCGAACTGGCGTCTGGCGCCCGGCGGCAAGGGCGTTCGGCTGGTGCCGGAGCTTGCCGATGGGCCGGAGAGCAAGGGGCGGGTGTGCGGGTTCGAGATCGTTGACGCGGTCGAGCGGCAGTCGGCGGGAACAGTGGCGCGGGGGGACGGGTTGTGTCCGTACCCGGACTGCCGGAAGGTGATCGACGGAGACGAGATCAAGGCGCAGGCGCGGGCGGGGCAGATGGGCGAGCAACTGTACGCCGTGGTCTACAAGAAGCGCGTGTGGGTGGAGACAAAAAGCGGACGCGAGCGGGAGAAGTGGGTTCGCGGCTATCGGGCGCCGCGGGCGGAGGACAACAGCGCCGAGATTCGGGCGGCGCTGGCGGAGAAGCTGCCGAAGTGGGAGGCGTTCGACCTGGTGCCGAGCGAGCGCATCCCGGACGGCAACAAGACGACGGAACCCATGCGCTACGGCATGAGGGCGTGGCGTGACCTGTTCTCGCCGCGCCAACTGCTCTGCCACGGCACCAGCGTGGAGGTGTTTCGGGAGATGCTCGAAGCGGATCGGGCCGCCGGCGAACTCACCCAAGTGCCCAAAGCCGCCTACGGCTATCTGGCGATCGCGTTGGATACGCTGCTGGACTACAACAACAGGTGCAGCTACTGGGACACGAACACGGGAAGGGGCATTAGGCACATCTTCAACCGGCATGATTTCGCTTTCGTCTGGTCCTATGCGGAGATGGCGCCGCTCGTGACCGGCGTTGGCTACGACTGGGCCATCGACAAGACGACCAAGTGCATCAAGGAGCTCGTCGAACTCGTCAATCCCAAGGGCCAGCGCCCCGACCTGTTTGATCCCGAAGAAACACAGCCACCGCCCGTCATCACCTGCAAGTCCGCCGACAGCCTGGATCACATCGAGAGCGGCAGCATCGACGCGGTGGTGATGGACCCGCCCTACTACGACAACGTGATGTACGCCGAGCTCTCGGATTTCTTCTACGTTTGGCTGAAGCGCACCGCCGGGCACGTCTTCCCCGAACTGTTCCGCCGCCAGCTCACGGACAAGGAGAGCGAGGCGGTGGCCAACCCGGCGCGTTTCGCCGGCGGGAAGGGCGGAAAGGGTGCTCGTGCCCTCGCAGGGCGCGATTATCACGAGCGCATGGCGGCCATCTTCCGCGAGTGCCGGCGGGTGCTCAAGGCCAACGGCATCATGACGCTGATGTTCACCCACAAGGCCACCGGCGCCTGGGACGCGCTCACCAAGGGCTTGATGGAGGCAGGCTTCGTCATCACGGCGTCATGGCCTGTGAACACAGAGTCCGAAGGAGGCCTGCACATCAAGAACAAGGCGGCGGCCAAAAGCACCGTCTTCCTCGCCTGCCGCCCGCGGCCGGCGGAACACGCCGCCGAAGTGCGCGATGCCGTCACCTACTGGGAAGACGTGGAGCCCCGCGTGGCCAACGCCGTGCGCACCCGCGTGGCGGAGTTCCAACAGGCGGGCATCGCCGGCGTGGACTTGTACCTCGCGTGCTTCGGCCCGGCGCTGGAGGAGTTCTCCCGCAACTGGCCGCTCACCCGCGGCACGCCCAGAGAGCGCCCGGCCGCAAGGCGCCGCAGCCAGCAGGAACTGCTCGAGGACGATTGGGACCCCTACGCCGCAACGCCCGAAGACGCCCTAGACGCCGCCCGCCGCGAGGTGAAGCGCTGGCGCTTGGAGCAGCTGACGCGCAAGAAGGCGAGCGAGGACTTGGACGCGCCCACCGCGTTCTTCGTGCTGGCGTGGGACGCCTTCAAGGCGCCCGTCTTCGCCTACGACGAAGCGCTGCGCCTGGCCCGCGCTGTCGGCGTGGACATGGACGCGCAGGTGGCGAAGCGCCTCGGCGAGAAGCGCGGCGGCGACTTCCGCCTGTGGGACAGCGCCACGCGGGCGGCGAAGGGCGCTCTCGGCCCGGTGGACGGCAGCCGCGGCCTCATCGACACGCTGCACCACGCCGCCAGCGTCTCCCGCAGCCGCTCGCTGGCAGCGGCGCGGGACATGCTCGCCGAAACGGGCATGGATCAGGACCCGCGCCTGTTCCGGGCGTTCGAGGCGGTGCTGGAAGTGCTGCCGGTGTCCCACCGCTTCACCAACGTGGCGCTGCAGGGCGAGGCCGCCGCGTCCAGCAACGACTTCGAGGCGCTGTACGACCTTGCGCGGCTGGCGTACGAGAAGGAAGTGGATCAGCCGAAGCAGCTGGAGTTGTGGCTGGCGGGGGAGGCCGACGACCCTGCTTGATCGACAGATCCGCCACGCCTTGGCAAGCCCGTCTTGGTCGGACTTGGCGTCTGCCCTATTGGCTTGGCCTAACCTAACCCTCCGATTGGACAGTGAACGCCTGCATCAAGAGCCTACGGGTGCGTCGTGCGGAACTTCGGTCTACGCGTCGGCCATCCGCCAAGTGCGTAGTTGCGTGCGTGCGGAATCCGGCAACCCGTCCACCACGCAGAACAACCGCGCACCCTTCCTCAGTGCATTCTTCGCCGTCATCCATGTGCATCCGTTCCGAACTGCCCGCCCAGCCGCAGCACCGTCTTCACGATGTCTGCAGGCAGCGACCGCCCGCTGAACGGAATCGAAGCGTCCACGTCCGCACCGCTAGCCTCGTCCCACACATAGTAGTGCATCATGCTGTCCCCGATGAAGCCGACGTCGATGAGCAGGCTCGTCCCACGACGCCAGTAGAAGCTCACCTCGCCATCGTCGGCGAGCGCGACGTAGGGCAAGGTCGCGGTGGCGGGAATCAGATCGATGAACTGCAAGGCGTCGTTGACGGCTTTGGCTACAGACGAATCCCGAGGTCGTTCCGCCCGGTAGGAGAGAACCTGCTTGCGCAGCGCGAACATTCGATCAGACTCCCATTCGACGACATGCGTGCCGATCAGCCATTGTTCGTCGACGAAACTGGCGCTAGACCGATGGGCCATCCGTTGAAGACTGTAGTGGTTCACAGCTAGTGTCGTCGGCCTAGGCCTCGCCCGAACACGGGGCATGGCGTTGCCCGCACTATAGCGCCCGGCATTGGCGGTGGTGTCGAGATGGTTGCAAGGCTCAAATGCCAATGTCGCTGTCTCCGGGCCACAGCTATCGGGCTCCGTGGTGCAACCCCTTCGCATAGCAAGAGGCCGCCTTTCCATATAGGGAAGTGTATGGGTTGTCCGCATGGAGGGTCAACGGCGATCGCCGACGAGTGTGTAGGACATCGGCGACCCTGCTTGGTAAGCCCGTCTCCATTCTGGGGACGGCGGAGTCCGAAACGTCCTTGAACCCCGACACCGCGACTGTCGGGCGGTGCTATAGTGGATTTCAAGCGAATCGCCTGTCTGTGCATGTGACGCCTTCCCTGCCACCGTCTTCGACCTCTGCCAGCCGCGCTCGGACGTGTTGGCGGGGTGCGTGCGCGACGAGTTTCGCCGCGATCCCGCGCTGCCGATGCTGATCGGCGGGGCGCAGGCGTACCCGTTCGCGCAGTTCATCGGCTTGGCGGTGGTGTTCCACGGTTGGGAGACGGTCTCTTGCCAAGCGGCCACACCATGACCAGCGGTAGGGCGACATCCGCCGCGTACCCGCTCATCCCCTACGGCTGGGCGGACTTCCGCGCCATGCGCCTTGAAGGCCGCCTGTACGTGGACAAGACGCGCTTCCTCCGCCCGTTGGAGGACGAACGCTTCGTCTTCCTGATCCGCCCCCGGCGTTTCGGCAAATCCTGCTGGCTTTCGTTGCTGGAGAACTACTACGAGCGCAGGTGGGCGAGCGAGTTCGAGCAGGTGTTCGGCGGCACGGACATCGGCCGCGAACCCACCGAGAACCGCCACAGCTTCGTGACGCTGCGCTTTGATTTCTCGGTGGTGCGCGACGCGCCGGAGATGTTGGAGCGGGCGTTCGAGGAATACTGCGGCATGGTGATCCGGCGCTCGTTGGGGCGGCATCCGGACCTGTTCCCGCAACAGGAGGCGCAGCGCCTGCTTGCGGGGTCTTCGACGCAAGCCAAGCTCAGCGAGTTGTTTTGGTGGGCTGCCGACCGCGGCATTCGGCTCTACGTGCTCATCGACGAGTACGACAACTTCGCCAACACCATCCTGGCCCACCACGGCGCCGACGCCTACCACGAACTCACCCACGGCAGCGGGTTCTACCGCAGCTTCTTCGCCGCCTTGAAGGGCGGCGCGGGGCGCAGCGGGGGTGGCCTCGAACGGCTGTTCGTCACCGGCGTGTCGCCCATCACCCTAGACGACGTGACCAGCGGCTTCAACATCGGCAAGAACGTCAGCCTGGCGCCGGAGTTCAACGCCGCGCTGGGCTTCACCGAGGCGGAAGTGCGCGGCCTGCTGCAAATCTACCGGGAGGCTGGCGCGCTCTCGTTGGACGAAGAGGCCGCGCTCGACGTGATGCGCGAGTGGTACGACGGATACCGCTTCGCCAAGGACGCGAAGGAGACCGTCTACAACACCGACATGGTGCTCTACTTCCTGGACGCCGCCATGCCGAACAAGCCCATGCCGGACGACCTCATCGACGTGAACGTGCGCATCGACTACGGCAAGCTGCGCCACCTGCTCACCGTCAGCCGGGGGCGTGCGGCGAGGGCTGGGCAGGGCTCCGCCGGCGGTTCGGACGGCGCCGGCGGCTCGGACCAGAGCGCCGGGGCCGAGCGCCAGCTGAACGGCAACTTCGACCTGCTGCGGCAAGTCGTCGGCGAAGGCCAGGCGGACGCCGAAATTCAAGCGAGCTTTCCCTTGGAGCGCTTGGACCAGCGCGACAACTTCCTTTCGCTGCTGCACTACTTCGGCCTGTTGAGCATCCAGAAGACAGTCGCCGGGCGAACTCGGTTGCACATTCCGAACCAGACGGTGCGCCAACTGCTCTACGGCCATCTGCGCGACGCCTACGACGACGTCGGCGTGCTCTCCGTGGATCCGGTCGCCCTAGCCGACGCTCTTTGGCGCATGGCCCGCGACGGCGACTGGCGCCCGGTGTTCGAATTCCTCCGCAACGCCATTGCCAAGCAAACCAGCATCCGCGACTACCTGGACGGCGAGAAGATCATCCAAGGCTTCCTGGCAGCGTACCTTGGCGGTTCTCGGTACTTCTTGATGCGAACGGAACCCGAACTGGGCAAGGGCTTCGCGGACATCTCGCTGGAACCGCTCGCGACGCAGCACCCGGAACTTCGGCACGGCCTTTTGATCGAGCTTAAGTACCTCAAGCGGAGCGAAGATGCCAGCGAGGGGAAGATGCAGGCCGTCGTCGAAGACGCGCACGAGCAGCTGCGGCGCTACTTGGCGGACGACCGCTTGGCCCAAGCGTACCCGACCGCGCGGTTCACCGGCTTGGCGGTGGTGTTCCACGGTTGGGAGATGGTGCGATGCCAGGCGACCGCGCCGTGACCAGCGGCACCGCGGCCTCCGCCGCGTACCCGCGCGTCCCCTACGGCTGGGCGGACTTCCGCGCCATTCGCCTCGAAGGCCGCCTCTACGTGGACAAGACGCGCTTCCTCCGCCCGTTGGAGGACGAGCGCTTCGTCTTCCTGATCCGCCCCCGGCGCTTCGGCAAATCCTGCTGGCTTTCGTTGCTGGAGAACTACTACGACCGCAAGTGGGCGAGCGAGTTCGAGCAGGTGTTCGGCGGCACGGACATCGGCCGCGAACCCACCGAGAACCGCCACAGCTTCGTGGTGCTGCGCTTCGACTTCTCGGAGGTGCGCGACGCGCCGGAGGCGTTGGAGCGGGAGTTCGAGTACTACTGCGGCATGGAGATCCGCAGGGCGCTGGAACGCCATCCCGATCTGTTTTCCGATGCCAGCGCGCAGCGCATCTCGTCCGCGCCTTCCACTCAGACCAAGCTCGCCGAATTGTTCCTGTATGCGAGTACGCGCGACATTCGGTTGTTCGCGCTCATCGACGAGTACGACAACTTCGCCAACACCATCCTGGCGCACCACGGCGCCGGCGCCTACCACGAACTGACCCACGGCAGCGGCTTCTACCGCAGCTTCTTCGCCGCCTTGAAGGGCGGGGCGGGGCGCAGCGGCGGCGGCCTCGAACGGCTGTTCGTCACCGGCGTGTCGCCCATCACCCTGGACGACGTGACCAGCGGCTTCAACATCGGCACCAACGTCAGCCTGCTGCCGGAGTTCAACGCCGCGCTCGGCTTCACCGAGGCGGAGGTGCGCGGCCTGCTTCGGATTTACCGGAACGCTGGCGTGCTCGCCTTGGACGAAGAGGCCGCCCTCGACGTGATGCGCGAGTGGTACGACGGCTACCGCTTTGCCGAGGGCGTGGAGGAAACCGTCTACAACACGGACATGGTCCTCTACTTCCTCAGGGCTGCCACGCCGAACAAGCCCATGCCGAACAAAGTCATCGACGTGAACGTGCGCATGGACTACGCGAAGCTGCGCCATCTGCTGACCGTCAGCCGGGGGCGTGCGGCGAGGGCGGGGCGGGGCGGCGCCGGCGGCTCGGACGGCACCGGCGGCTCGGACCAGAGCGCCGGGGCTGGACGCCAGCTAAACGGCAACTTCGACCTGTTGCGGCAAGTGGTGGGCGCAGGCCAAGCGGACGCCGAGATTCAAGAGAGCTTTCCCTTGGAACGCTTGGAACAACGCGACAATTTCCTCTCCCTGCTGCACTACTTCGGGCTGCTGAGCATCCAGAGGACAGTCGCCGGGCGAACTCGGTTGCACATTCCGAACCAGACGGTGCGGCAACTGCTCTACGGCCATCTGCGCGACGCCTACGACGACGTCGGCGTGCTCTCCGTGGACCTGCCCGCTCTGGCCGACGCCCTCTGGCGCATGGCCCGCGATGGCGAGTGGCGCCCGGTGTTCGACTTCCTGCGCGACGCCATCGCCGAGCAGACGAGCATCCGCGACTACTTGGACGGCGAGAAGGTCGTCCAAGGCTTCCTCGCTGCGTACTTGGGCGTTTCGCGGCACTTCTTGATGCGGACTGAACCTGAACTCAACAAGGGCTTTGCCGACATCTCGTTGGAGCCGCTGGTGGCGCAGCACCCGGAACTTCGGCACGGCTACCTGATCGAGCTCAAGTACCTCAAGCGGAGCGAAGATGCCAGCGAGGCGAAGATGCGGGCCGTCGTCGAAGACGCTCACGAGCAGCTGCGGCGCTACCTGGCGGACGAACGCTTGGCGCGGGCGTACCCGTCCGCGCGGTTCACCGGCTTGGCGGTGGTGTTCCACGGTTGGGAGATGGTCTCTTGCCAAGCGACGCCACCATGACCAGCGGCGCGGCGGCGGAACTGGCGAGGCGCATACGCCTCGGCGAAGACTCCGCCTTGGAGCTCAAGAGCATACGGGTGGACGGCGCCCGCGTGTACTCGCCGCATCGCAACGGCTTGGCGGACGAACTCGCCGCGCTGGCGAACGGGCGGGGCGGCACGTTGGTGCTCGGCGTCGACGACGGGACGCGCCAAGTGCAGGGCATCCCGCTCGCGGACTTGGACACGGTCGAGGGCTGGGTGCGGGAGATTTGCAACGACCTGATCAAGCCAGCGCTGGATGCGGACATCCTCAAGATCGAGTTGGCAGACGCGGACGGCGCTCCAACGCCCGTGCTCCGTGTTGAGGTGCCGCGCAGCCTGTTCGTCCACGAGAGCCCGGGCGGCTATTTTCGGCGCATCGGCAGCTCCAAGCGCAAGATGGCGCCGGAGGTTCTGGCGCGGGCCTTTCAGCAGCGCAGCCAAAGCCGCATCGTTCGGTTCGACGAATCCACGGTGCCGGGGACGCGGCGCGACGATCTGCACTATGCGTTGACGGAGCGCTTTCTGCACAGCGACGCCGCGCCAAGCGTGGACGACGGCATGGAAAAACCGGACGACCTCCTGCGCAAGCTCGGCATCCTGGGCGGCGCGGGCGATGCCGCGAACGAGCTCACGCTCGCGGGCGTGCGGCTTTGTACCGAAGAGCCCCAGCGCTGGCTGCGCCACGCCTACGTGCAGGCCGTGAGCTACGCCGGCGAGCGCGCGGAAGCGGACTACCAAGCGGATGCCAGAGACATCGGCGGCCCTTTGGACGCGCAGGTTCTCGAGGCGCTGCACTTCGTGCGCCGCAACATGCTGGTGCGAGCCGCCAAGGAGACGGCGCGGGTGGAGCGCCCGCAGTTCAGCGAGCGGGCGGTGTTCGAGGCGCTGGTCAACGCGGTGGCGCACCGCGACTACTCGATGACCGGCATGCGCATCCGTCTGCACTTGTTCAACGACCGGCTGGAACTCCTGGTGCCCGGCGCCTTGGCCAATACGCTGACGGCCGACAGCCTGCATCTGCGCCAAGCCAGCCGCAACGAGCTCGTCGTGTCCCTGCTGGCCCGCTGCCCGGCGCCCACGGGCTTGGGCCGCACGCGGATGATGGATCGGCGCGGCGACGGGGTGCCGATCATCCTCAAGGAATGCCGGGAACTCTCCGGCAGGCCACCGACCTACAGCGTGGTCGACGACGCCGAGCTGCGCTTGGTGATGTGGGCCTAGCGAATCCCATGACGGCCAGCAAGCGCATCGTCTGCCTGGCCAACTTCCGCAAGCTGGCCGGGCGCTGCATCGTCGGGCGCGAGTGGGATGGCGAGCGGGCGGGGGACTGGATTCGCCTAGTGAGCAAGCGGGAAGGGCAGGAGGTTTCCGAGTACGAGCGCCAATACGAGGACGGCAGCGATCCCCAAGTGCTGGACGTGATCGACGTTCCGGTCGTGAAGCCCGTGGCGGACGGATGGCAAAGCGAGAACTGGCTCTTGGACGCCGAGTGGTACTGGCGCAAGGCGGGCCGCTGTTCGTGGTTCGACTTGCCGGCCTTGGCGGACCCGGAAGCGCCGCTGTGGCGCGACGGCTTCAGCACCCACCACGGCAGCAACGACAAGATTCCGCTGCCGGCCATGGCGGAGGTGAAGAGTTCGCTTCGCCTCCTGGAAGTGGAGGAACTGGCGCTCAGGGTGTTCGCGCCGGCGGAAGCGTTCGGCAACCGAAAACGGCGCGTTCAGGGGTGCTTTCGCCATGCCGGCCGGCAATACGACCTGTGGGTGACGGACCCCGTCTGCGAGCGTCGCCACCTTGCCAAGCTCGATGGCGACTACGCGCTTGGCCGCTGCTTCCTGACGATCAGTTTGGGCGAGCCGTTCGACGACCATTGCTACAAGCTCATCGCCGCAGTGATCGAGGACGCATGAGTTCCGGCCGTTCCCATGTATTGACCATCGGCCACTCCAACCATGCCGCGGCGGACTTCCTGGCGCTATTGCGCCGGCACGCGGCGACGGCGGTGGCGGACGTGCGCTCGGCGCCCTACAGCCGCTTCAACCCGCAGTTCAACCGCGAGGCGCTGCGGCACACGTTGACGGAGGCCGGCATCGCCTACGTCTACCTTGGCCGCGAACTCGGCGGACGCAGCGACAATCCGGCGTGCTACCAGGACGGCCGCATCCGCTACGACCGGGTTGCCGCAACGCGGAAGTTCAAGGACGGCTTGCGCCGGTTGGAATCGGGCATCCGGGAGCACCGCGTCGCGCTGATGTGCGCGGAGAAGGAGCCTCTGCACTGCCATCGAACGCTCCTGGTCTCCCAAGCGCTGAACGCCAGCGGCGTGACTGTTTCGCACATCCACGCCGACGGCCGTTCGGAAAGCCACGCCAGCGCCATGGATCGCCTGCTGGCGGCCGTCCGCTTGCCCGCCGAGGGCGATCTGCTCGCGCAATCCCGCGCCGACCTGGTGGCCGCCGCGATTCGCCGGCAAACGGCGCGGGTGGGCCATGCGCCTTCCGCCGCGGAAGCGGGTTGAGGGCCATGCGCCTGCTCACCATCGGCTTCACCAAGAAGCCCGCCCAGCGCTTCTTCGACTTGCTGCGCAGCGCCGGCGTGAAGCGCGTGGTGGACGTGCGCCTCAACAACTCCTCGCAACTGGCGGGCTTCGCCAAACGAGACGACCTGGCGTGGTTCCTGCGGGAGATCGGCGGCATGGACTACACCCATGTTCCGGCCCTCGCGCCCACGCAAGCGCTGCTCTCCGCCTACCGGAAGGCCGAGGTCGATTGGCCCGCCTACGAGCAGCGCTTCCTCGACCTCATGCGCGAGCGCCGCATTGAGGAAACCGTGGACCCCGCGCTGCTCGACGCCGGCTGCCTGCTCTGCAGCGAAGACCAGCCCCACAATGCCACCGCCGCCTCGTCGCCGAGTACCTTCGGGAGCGCTGGGGCGATGTCGAGGTGGTGCATTTGGGGGAGGAGGAGTAGGGTTGGCGGTGTTGGCCAAGAGCGGTACACCGGATAGAGACAGCATGATGTTGCAGGCCATCGAGCTGACGAACTTCAAGTGCTACGAAGCGCTTGACTTGCCCTGCTCGGCCTTGACGGTGTTGACGGGCTACAACGCCGCCGGCAAGTCCACGGTGCTTGAAGCGTTGCTGCTGCTGGCGCAGGGCCTCCGAACCGCTGCGAACGAGAAGAAGCTGCCTCTCAACGGAGACTTGGTCTGTCTGGGCCGCGAAGACGATGTGCTGCGCCAGGGCGCGGCGGAGCCGTCCTTCACGCTTGGCGTAAGGTCGGCGGAGGAACGGATTCGGTGGACGTTCGGTTCTCGAAAGGGGCAGTCGAACAGTGGCTTCGTGCCGCTTCGCGCCTTGGAGTACGGGCAGGGTTGTGGAGGCGAGGTTGCCGGTCTGCAGGAGCCGCAACGAATTTGGCCAGCGCGTGGTGAGGCCGAGTCGCCGTTGGCGTTCGCCGTGCGAGATGCGGCCTATGTCGGTGCCGCTCGCAGAGTGCCACTGAGCTTCCCCGCGCCCAGGAAGGTATCCCGGCCGACTGGCGACGTAGGTGCCGCCAGCGCACCGCACTGGTACGCCGAATACGCCGATGAGGACATCGACCCGGGCAGGCGTCATCCCCAAGGCGTATCGGGCACGGCGAGCGCCCAAGTGGACGCTTGGCTGAGCGAGCTCTTCCCCGGCGCGAGGGCCAGTGCGGATCGCCCCTCGCCGGACGCAATCCGCCTGTCGTTCCGCCCGCACAGTGCCAGCCCGTGGGCATGCCCAGCGCACGCCGGGTCCGGCTTGAGCGCCGTGTTTCCGATGCTGATCACGCTGCTGACCAGAGAGCAGGGATCGATTGTGGTGGTGGACTGCCCCGAGTTTCATCTTCATCCCCGTTCCCAGTCCGCCGTTGGGCGGTTCTTGGGGCAGATGGCCTGCACGGGCCTTCAGATCCTTGTCGAGACCCACAGCGAACACGTCCTCAACGGCATCCGGCTTGCCGTCCGGGATGGCCAGGTGCCGCCGCAAGACGTGACGCTTCACTTCGTCGGCCAAGGCGCCGTGGCGGGGCGCGTGACGACCTTGGCGGTTGACCAGAACGGTGCCGTCAGCGACTGGCCGGAGGGCTTCTTCGACCAAGCCGAGAACGATCTGGCCATGCTGTCCGGTTGGAAGGTGTAGGCGGTGTTCGCCTACGTTGAGGACGAAGATGCAGGCAAGTGAGGTGCTCTCCCATCCGCTGGTCGTCTGGGCAGCATGGCTGCGGGTCAACGAGTGGTATCGGTCGGGCAACCTCGCCCCGCAACCCGAGCTCTGCCACTGGCGGATCCAGCCGGAGGTCGAAGTTCGACGGCTAGCGGCAGAATTGCGCTCTGGCGAATGGCAGCCGGATTCGTGGCCTCAGCTACCGTATCCCAAACGCGGTGCTTGCCTACGTCACTATGTGATGCCCACGGTCAAGGATCAGGTGGCTTTCATGGCCTATCTCGTCCTGCTAGGCCCCTTGTTCGACAACCAGTTCTATCCGTTCGTCTTCGGAAACCGGTTGTATCGTCCGCTTGTCTGGAACACACGAGGTGTGCCTCGTTGGGAACAACGCGCCTATCCTCTGCTCAACCGACACACATATCTCCCCTACGCACGCTCGTACGGCTTGTTTCGTCGCGTTGCAAGCTGGACTGTCTCGCGCATGACCAAGGCCGTCCTGCCCAAAGAGGACTATGCAGGGCGGGTGCATCGGCCCAGCGACTACGACAGCGACTCTTTGCCGCCGTGGGTGCAGGAGACGTGGTGGCAAGATGGAAGTGGTGGAGCGAGCGACAGAGCTCTTTGGGCGTCTTTGGACATCCAGTTGGCTTACCCGTCCATCCGTCTGCCGGACTTGCTTGACGCACTTGTGGATCTGACCGGCAAGAGTTGCATCGTCGCCAAGCGAGGGCCACCGGACATTTTGGAACTCGACCTCTCGGCCATCTTGCGTGACGGAATACTGGACGGCTATCCGCAAACGCTGATCGATGGACTTGCCGACCAAGATCTCAAGGTGGAACTGGCCAAAGGCCTCGTGGCGGCTCTTGAAAGGGTGGAAATCGAAGATGCGGGAATACCAAACAGAGCTTGGAAACCTCATCATGCGAGGGCAACGCTTCCACCGGACAACCGCGGCCTGCCGACCGGTCTAGCGATCTCCGGTTTCCTCCTCAACGTGGCACTCCACAGGGTGGACAAGGACGCATACGAGTACTTGCTGACGACGTCGAACAACGACCGCGGTGCTGTCGTGAGGTTCGCCGACGACATGTATGTTCTTTCTCGCTCCGCCGAGGGGTTGTTCAGGCTGATCGACGTCGTGTGGGGAGCAGTTGAAGCAAACACTGGGGACAATCCCATCAAAAGGAAGTCGAAGTCCAACCTGTATGTCAATCTCTCGAAAGTCGGCCCTCCTGCAGTACATAGCGTTGTCAACGAGTGCCTCCGATCCCGCGGCTGGAAGACCTGCGAAGTAGATGCGTGCGATGAACTCAGTCCCAGCGGGCGCAGCAAGCCAGCATCGCTCGCTAGATGGTGGCAAGACAATGCCGCACGATTACAAGAAAGCATGGCACGGGCTTCCGTGGGGCCTAGGGATGTCGGGCCCTTCGTGACGACGCTGGTCGAGCGGCTAAGTGCCATTGGCAACGACACGCTTGGGGATCGCTTCGGGCAAGGAGCTAGGGATCGCCAAATCCAGCTCCATGACCTTGCTCGGTTTGACATTGCGGACGAGCAGGTGCGGGCCGACACCCGACGCGCGTTTGCAGCCAATCGGCTTGCAGGTGCGTGGTTGTCGAAGGATCGGGGGCAGGCGCATCATGAGCTGGTCGAAATACGTCGCTCGGTGGCGAAGGTGGTCAGGGAGACGCCTTGGAAGTTCTCTCTGTGGGGTGCCGTTGTCCGTGCGGCGGCTCGCCGTGCGCCAAAGTCGGAAGATCGCTGCGACGAAGATGACGAGGAAGCGAGGCAATGGCTTTCGAGTCTTTTGGTGTGTGTGTCCAAGGTTGAGGGCGACTCGTGGCTAAAGGACTGGCCCGAGGAGAACGCAGAGTCGCCCCACCAGTCCTCCACAGTGTGGCGGCATTACTACCTGTCCTTTCACCGGGCAGCTTTCTGGAGAGCATTGGCTGACGTCGTTGGGCGTTTGTACGATCACGAAGAAATGCAGCAGGATCAACGGTCGCGCAGTGGCCCATCGCCTCGGAGTTGGGCAACCCGCGCAGTGCCCGAAGGACTCCATGGGCATGTCGCGGGCGTACTTGCCGAGGTCGATTCATGGACCGGGGTTCTCTACGGGGAAGCTCCCGACGCGGAAGATATGCCGCAGTGGGAGTTGGACCAACTTGTTACGGCGTGCCTTGCAGCGTTGCCGCGAAGCGCGGTCGCCGAAGCGTGGCGCCGTTGCAGTCCAGAGGTGCAGGATACGAGCCAAGTTGCCGTGCCCGACGGAGTTCTTGCGAATGCGCCAGCGACCAATGCCTTTCTGCAGACGAACGGCCGGATCGTGGTGGCAACGCGCAGAAGACGCGGTGCCCTGAATCGCTCTGTGGTCGCCCAGCTAGCGCTCTCCAGTTGCAACGACGGGATCGGTGAGGTCCTTTTCCCCGAAGAACAGAGGCCAAGGTTACGGGGTGCCGATGGCGATCCCGCATACAGCCTTGCCGTGGCTCGGCAGTTCAACTGTAAAGACCGGACATCAAAGGCAGTCGTGGTAGAAGCGCTTCGGCAAGCCGAAGCCCGGCCTCGGGACGACTTTTTGGCCTTACGAGAGTACGAACACGCCCGCAGTGTTTTTCTCAGTAGGAAGGGTCTGTCGTGGCCGTAACGCTTCACCGGTTGTTGTGGGGTGTCGCCAAGACCGGTCATGTCAAGAACTGGACTGTGCGGGCCTACGAAGTGCCAGCCATTGGCCTTCCCGTCTGCGTTGCCGCCGCTCTCTTCTTGTCGGCGCAGAGGAAACGAGCCCCCAATGCTTGGTGTCCGAACGATGGGCCGTTGGTCTGGTGTCTAAACGGCAGCAGGAAGCTCTTGTCGGCCGGCAGACAGCTACAGCTAGGCTACTGCAATGACCTTGGCGAGCAGGGAAGGCGCTGGTCGGCAAGGTCTCCGTGCGTACGCAGGCGCAAGCGCTGGGAGGTGCCGCCTCATCCCGCCTATTTCATGCCCTTGGTCGGCTGCACCAAGATTCACGCTAAGAGCTATGTTCTCTATTGCGACGTTCTCCTCTTCCTGACCGCGTTGGATGGTGGGGAGCGCATACTCGATTCGCTCTACCGTTCCGGGCTGGCCGGTGTGCCGTTCGAGGACAGATGGGCGTGGCGGTCACGGATTCACCTACGCGAGGAGACGTGGAAGGCGCTAGATGAGATCGTTCGATGGGCCAGTGTGCCGAGTATCCCTCTCAAAAAGGCCGGCCAATCGCTCATTGGGTCAATCAACAAATCGTGGAGTCAGATCAGCTACGAGGACTTCAATGCTGAACGCGTAGATTTGCTGCTGGAGGAAGGAAAATACCTTGAGGTGGTGCGCACGGTAGGGGCGCTCAGCACACGCCCGATACTGCCACCAGACTTGAAGCCGTCCGAAGATGGGCTGTTGGGCAACATGACCGTGCGCGTGGCTCAGCTGTCGAAGTGGTACTCGAAGGTGCCAAAACGCTTCCCACGGGTTGCACCAGCGGAGGGCGACGACGTAATGCGGCAAGTTGCGGCATCTTTCGCCGGAAGCGCATCGGACAGCGAACCGGACCTCGTGTTGCTCCCGGAGGCGTCCATACCTCAAAATGAAGTGCAGACACTGCGGCAGCTAGTCGCCAAAACAGGTATCGCCGCTCTCTACGGGCTCTTTTGGCGAGAGCTGTCGGCCGTCTATCCTGGGCAATCGACCACCAAGAAGTGGATTGTGAACGAGGCCGAGATCGTCGTGCCGTTGGGCCACGACACCGCCGGGCCACCGACCGTGCGTTGGTTTCGTGTTCGCAAGCCGGTCCCGGCGCACATTGAGGAAGGCCTTGCCAAGCAATTGAGCGAGCGGCAGGGGCGCACCGGGGGCGAGTATCGACTTCTGAAAGGCCGGAGGTGGTATCGGTTCATGCATCGGCAATGGGGTGACTTCTCAATTGCGATCTGCGCCGATCTGATAGACGCGGAGCCATGGCGCATCTTTCGCGGCGAGATGCTGCACCTGTTCACCGTGGCGTTCAACAAGGACGTCGAGCTGTACGACGCCTTGACTTGGGTGCGGGCATACGAGAGCTACGTCAACGTGCTGGCCGTGAACCACGGGATGTACGGTGGTTCGTTCGTGTGGACGCCGAAGGGAAGCCACGCTCGGGAGCTCGCGAGATTGCGGGGATCAGGCCTCTTCGTGGTTTCTGATGTCAAAATGCCGGTCAAAGACCTTCTGAACGCCCAGCGTCAGGGCGTGACGCTGGCGGTCGAAGCGGCGAATAAGGCATGGGCAGGTGGCAAACAGAAGCCGCAGCAGTTCAAATCGCCACCGCCTGGCTTCCGTCGAAAGGCGTAAGAGGTGCAAGTACGGTCATGCCGTTGGGACGCGGCGTGCTACGAATACGCCCACCACGGGCGTCGTCGGGAACTGCCTCGTGAGCATGGACTTCGCAGCGACAAAGTGCGCTCCCGTGGTCAGCACGTCGTCCACGATGAGGATGACGTCGCGGGGTGAGTGCGCGAGCGCAACATCCACTTGGTAGAGTGCTTCGATGTCTTGGGGAGCAGGGCGGTCGTCGGTCCCATGGGCTGGCTGCGTACTCGCTGGTTGTACGATCAGCTCTCGAACGTCCAGCGGCGGCTTGGAAGGCGGCATCGGCACGAACGTGATCTTGTCCAGGAACTCGTGGTTGATCGCTGCCCGGAGGGCCGTGGCGACCTCGCGTATGGCCTGGCCTTTGTAGTGCCAGTCGGGCAGGCCCCGGCGATCCACGCTCTTCTTCAAGTTGAAGATGAGCTGGTTCGTTGGGCTGCCCTGATAGCCTGTGCCCGCGGTGTACTCGCCGAGGAAGTAGCACTCGTCGGATGCCGTCAGATACCAGTGATCTGGCGCGGCCGCGTCAACCTTCGTTAGCCGCCGCGGCAAGCTGCTCTGCGATCTCGCCATAGTTCCTCACTCGCATCGCACCCTTGGCCTCTAACCGCTCCGGCCAACGCAGGCCTTGGCCGAAGCAGCTATCCAGCACGAACAGTTTGCGGCCTTGCTCTAGCGCGGCCTTCGCCTGAATCAGAGTGCCAGAGGTGTCGCCGGCTTCAACGATCACGGTGGCGTCCGTGAGGGCGGACATGGTGGCGTTGCGTTCTGGAAAGAAAAGACGGTTGCCGTGGAAGCTCTGCTTCTCGTAGCGCTTCACCGGCACTTGGCTCACGACCAAGTGGTCCTTTGCGATCCGCTGTTGCAGGGCCGCGTTCTCCGAGGGGTACGCCTTCGAGAGCGGTGTGCCGAGCACGGCGATTGTGCGGCCGCCGCATTCCATCGCGGCTTCGTGCGCCGCTGTGTCGATGCCGGACGCCAAGCCCGATACGACGGTGAAGTTGTCCTCCACCAGCGACTTCACTAGCTTCCTGGTCCTCGCCAACCCATCGCTGCTCGGTTTGCGGGTGCCGACCACCGCCACGGAGGGCGACCAAGCGAAGTCCCAGATGCCGACGTAGTACAGCAGTTCAACGGGATGAGCGGCATCGCGGAGCTTGCTGGGATACTCCGCTGCGCCGTGGAGCCGGACGCCGAAGCGGTGAACGCCCGCTTCTGCGAGGCTGGTCATGGTCGAGTGCGCGTACTCGGCGCTCTTGGCGGCAGGCACGAAGTCCGATGGGAGGTAGCCCGGATGCGCCGCGAAGCGCTCGGCGAGCGCCTTGAACGACACCTTCTCTTCGGCCCAGATGGCCTCGTAGGCGCCCATCTCGGCGAAAGGCGACACTGCGTTCAGCACTGGCGTACCCATGTGGCCAAGTGGCAAACTCGATTGATGCTCGATGCCCGACACCGCCTCCCCTTCGACGCCGCTCGCTTCCCGCACGCCATCGTCCCGTGCCAGCCCGTACGCGGTCATATTATCGTACATCGCTTGGTGCTCGTGTTGCGCGGCTCGGCGGGTTGGGAGACTTATATGACTGTACATACAGTATTGGCGGTGTGCAATGGTCTGTTGACCTGCTTTTGGCGGGCACTGGACTGCGACAAGCCGCGAGCGTGTGGGGAGGACAAGTGCCAGACGTCCGCCTGATCGAGCGCTGGCTGCCCATCGCCGAGATCGGCGAGGAAGCAACTCGCGAGCGCAGGTCGATGACGGCGCTGCCACCGACCTACTACCTGCACGTCTGGTGGGCGCGGCGGCCGCTGGTGGCGTCTCGGGCGGCGGTGCTGGCTTCGCTGCTGCCGTCCGATGCGGATCGGAATGCCTTCCTGCGAGTTCTCGGGGTGCATGGCGACCCGATGGCAGCGCAAGCGCGGATCGCCGAAGCCCGTCGGCGGGGAGAGAGGTTCGAGGGCAATGCGTACGGCTATGGTCGAGCATTCACCTACGTTCCTGATGAGCAGGATAGGGCTTGGTTGGACTCGAAATTGGGCGGGAGGCTGGCCGGCGTTGCCATCTTGGACCCGACAGCCGGCGGGGGTGCGATTCCCTTCGAAGCGCTGCGCATTGGCACCGGCGCAGTGGTGAACGAGCTTAACGTCGTGGCCGCCACTCTGTTGACAGCGACTCTTCAGTGGCCACTGCGACACGGCGTGCAGCTACTGAGAGAGTTCGATGACCTCTCGCAACGACTGATCGAGGCAAGGGAAGCACATCTCCTGCCTTACTTCCCCAGCGAACCAACACTTCCCCAGCGAACCAACGCAGGATGCGGTGACGACCAACTACCTCTACGCCCGCACCATCGCCTGCCCCTATTGCGCTGGCCTCGTGCCGCTCTCCCCCAACTGGCGTCTGGCGCCGGGCGGCAAGGGCGTTCGGCTGGTGCCGCAGCTGGCCGGAGGGCCGGAGAGCGAGGGGCGGGTATGCGGGTTCGAGATTGTCGAGACGGCGGAGCGGCAGTCGGCGGGGACGGTGGCGCGGGGGGACGGGCTGTGTCCGTACTCGGACTGCCGGCGGCAGATCGACGGGGACGAGATCAAGGCGCAGGCGCGGGCGGGGCGGATGGGCGAGCAGCTGTACGCCGTGGTCTACAAGAAGCGCGTGCGGGTGAAGACGAAGAGCGGGCGCGAGCGGGAGAAGTGGGTTCGCGGCTATCGGGCGCCGCGGGCGGAGGACGACAACAGCGCCGCGATCCGCGCGGCGCTTGCGGAGAAGCTGCCGGAGTGGGAGGCGTTCGACCTGTTGCCGAGCGAACGGTTTCCCGAGAACACCAACGACGACAGGCCGATTCAGTACGGCATGCCGCTGTGGCGCGACCTGTTCTCTCCGCGCCAGCTGCTCTGCCACGGCACGAGCGTGGAGGTGTTTCGGGAGATGCTCGAAGCGGACCGGGCCGCCGGCGAACTCACGGAGTTGCGCAAGGCCGCCTACGGCTATCTGGCGCTCTCCTTGGACAAACTGCTCAACTACAACTGCCGCATGACGCGCTGGCACATTCCTCGTGAGGTCGTCGCCGGCAAGTTCGACCGCCACGACTTCGCCTTCGTCTGGTCCTACGCCGAGATGGCGCCGCTGGTCGCGGGCCTCGGCTACGACTGGGCGATCCGGCAAACCGCCAAGTGCGTCAAGGAACTCGTCGAACTCGTCAACCCCGAAGGCCAGCACGCTGACATGTTCGACCAAACCGCCGAAGAACCACACAAACCGCCGCCCGTCACCATCACCTGCAGGTCCGCGGACAGCCTGGACCACATCGAGAGCGGCAGCATCGACGCGGTGGTGATGGACCCGCCCTACTACGACAACGTGATGTACGCCGAGCTCTCGGACTTCTTCTACGTCTGGCTGAAGCGCACCGCCGGGCACGTCTTCCCCGAGCTGTTCCGCCGCCAGCTCACGGACAAGGAGAACGAGGCGGTGGCCAACCCGGCGCGTTTCGCTGGCGAGAAGGGCGCGCGGGCGCTCGCCGGGCGCGACTACCAGGAACGCATGGCGGCCATCTTCCGCGAGTGTCGGCGGGTGCTCAAGGCCGACGGCATCATGACGCTGATGTTCACTCACAAGGCCACCGGCGCCTGGGACGCGCTCGCCAAGGGCTTGATGGAGGCGGGCTTCGTCATCACCGCGTCGTGGCCCGTCAACACCGAGGCCGGCGGCAGCCTGCACATCCGCGACAAGGCGGCGGCCAACAGCACCGTCTTCCTCGCCTGCCGCCCGCGTCCGGCGGAACGCGCCGCCGAAGCGCGCGACGCCGTCGCCTACTGGGAAGACGTGGAACCCCGCGTGGCGAAGGCCGTGCGCACCCGCGTGGCGGAGTTCCAACAGGCGGGCATCGCCGGCGTGGACTTGTACCTCGCGTGCTTCGGCCCGGCGCTGGAGGAGTTCTCCCGCAACTGGCCGCTCACCCGCGGCACGCCCAGAGCGCGCCCAGCCGCAAGGCGCGGCCAGCAGGACGCGCTCGAGGACGATTGGGACCCCTACGCCGCAACGCCGGAAGACGCCTTGGACGCCGCCCGCCGCGAGGTGAAGCGCTGGCGCCTGGAGCAGCTGACGCGCAAGAAGGCGAGCGAGGACCTGGACGCGCCCACGGCGTTCTTCGTGCTGGCGTGGGACGCCTTCAAGGCGCCCGTCTTCGCCTACGACGAAGCGCTGCGCCTGGCCCGCGCCGTCGGCGTGGACATGGACGCGCAAGTGACGAAGCGCCTCGGCGAGAAGCGCGGCGGCGACTTCCGCCTGTGGGACAGCGCCACCCGCGCCGCGAAAGGTGCCCTCGGCCCGGTGGACGGCAGCCGCGGCCTCATCGACACCCTGCACCACGCCGCCAGCGTCTCCCGCAGCCGCTCGCTGGCCGCGGCGCGGGACATGCTCGCCGAAACCGGCATGGATCGGGACGCGCGCCTGTTCCGGGCGTTCGAGGCCGTGCTGGAAGTGCTGCCGGTGTCTCACCGCTTCACGAAAGTGGCGCTGCAAAGCGAGGCCGCCGCGTCCAGCAACGACTTCGAGGCGCTCTACGACCTTGCGCGGCTGGCGTATGCGAAGGAAGTGGATCAGCCGAGGCAGTTGGAGTTGTGGTTGGGGGAAGGGGAGACGGGCAGTGCTGCTTGATCGAACTCGCCCGGTCCGCAACGCCGCCTGTGCTAGTCTCTCGGCGGCGTGACGCAGGAGGCGCAATGGAAGGCGACATTGAAGTCGATGGTCAGCGGGTGACCGTCTCTTTGGGGTTGCATCGCGTGGATGCGCTTTGCGCCCTCGCGGGCAAGGACGCCGCACCTCTGTTCCTTGACAACGCTGGCCAAGCCGCAACGCCGCTTTCGCCTTCGGATGTTCTCTTGGTTCGGGGCCGCGAACGGCTCGTCAAGGGCGCCGTTGCAGCCGACGACGCCCCGCGGTTGGCCACCCCTACGCTCAATGGCCAGCCCATTGAGATCCAGTCCGGCAAGGCAACAGCCCTGGCAATCAAGGAACACGACGCGGATCTCCCCGGCGGGCGCTTGTTCGTGGAGTTTGTGGGCGATGTGGATGTGGAAATACCGGACGATGTCACCATCGTCGTGCGGGAGGAGGACGTCTACTTCGTCGTTCCCCCGTCGCCGGATGGAGGCGACGCGATCGATCTGGAGGCGTGTGGCAAGCACAACCGCCGCCCGCCCAGAGGCCACAAGTACCGCGTCCGCATCGACGGCGCCAAGCACACGTTGCAAGCCGCCACCGCCACGGGCGCGGAGATACTCGCGCTAGTGGACAAGAACGCGCACGACTGGTCGCTGAACCGGAAGCTCCACGGCGGGCGAAGAGAGCGAATAGAGCCGGAAGAGGTCGTGGACCTCTGCGCGCCCGGCGTGGAACGCTTCGAGACCGTGCGTCGCCAAGCTCAGCAAGGCCATGGATGACCCCTACGAGTTGCTGCCCGAGGATGCGGAGTATCTGAACGCACACCATCTCGGCCATTGGGAGAAGGTGATGGAGGGCGGCGCGAAGTTCGGCTTGATCGTGCGCCACTATCCGCTCCCGGAGGGCTACGTTGAACGCGCAGCCACTCTGCTGCTGCTCGTGCCGAGCGGGTATCCCGGTGTGCCGCTGGACATGTTCTATCTTCACCCGCCGATCCAACGGCAAGACGGCGCCGCCATAGGAGCATTGGCCGAAGAGACACACTTTGGCATTGCTTGGCAGCGGTGGTCCAGGCACTACGAGTGGACGCCGGGGGAAGACAACATCGCAACCCATTTGGAGTATGTGAAGAACGAAATGCGGGTGGCGCAATGAAATGCACCACCTTGGCGATGACGGCGCGGCAACATGCCCGGTTGCATGGGCATTTGTTTCCGGGCGACGGCTTGGAAGCCGCGACGATCCTGGTTTGCAATCGCGGCACGGGAAAGCGCTCGCAACGGCTGCTGGCAGTGGAGCAGCTCCATCTTCCGCACCACCGATCGCAACGCCAGAGAGGTCGCGTCACTTGGCCGTTCGGCGACCACCTGCCGCCCGAACGAATCGCGGATATCGACCGCAACGGGCAGTCCATCGTCGCGATTCACTCGCACCCGGACGGTCAAGCGGCGTTTTCGCCGCTGGACGACGAGAACGATCGCGTGCTCTTCGCCTCCGTCTGCAATTGGTTCGACGACGGCCGCGTCAACGGATCGGCGATCATGCTTCCAGACGGGCGAATCGTCGGCCGCACCGTGGACGCCCAAGGCCTATTCACGGCGATGGGCGCCGTAGCCGTGGTGGGGGACGACATCCGCTTGTGGAAGTCCCAAGAACCGGATCGCAAGATGGCCGGCACCGTCCAAGATAAGCTCGCGCAGACGTTCGGCAGTGGCACGACGGCTCTGCTGCGCGCCATGCGCGTCGGGGTGGTGGGATGTTCCGGCACCGGCAGCATTGTGGTGGAGTTGCTGGCCCGCAACGGCATCGGCGCGCTGGCGCTGGTGGATGACGATGTGGTCGAGCACAAGAACTTGAACCGCATCGTCAACGTATCCAGCGACGATGCGGGGAAACGTCGGCCGAAGGTTGCTGCGCTGAGGGATGCGGTGGAGCGCATGGGAACAGGCTGCCGGGTGGAATGCTTGCAGGCGCAGACGGATTCCGCCGAAGTGGTGGCTGCGCTGGTGGATTGCGATGTGATCTTCGGTTGCGTGGACACCGCCTTCGGTCGATACCATTTGGAGTGTCTTGCGAGTGCGCATCTCATCCCTTATTTCGACGTGGGGGTGCATATCGAGGCCGACGGGCAGGGCGGAATCCAAGCGGCGGATGCGGTTGCCCACTATGTCCAGCCGGAAGGCACCAGCCTGCTTGCCCGCGGCGCCTACACCATGGAGCAGGTGGCGGCCGAGAACGCTCGTCGCCATGACCCGGCGCATTACCGGCGGCAGCGGGCGGCCGGCTACTTGGCGGCGGTTGGCGGGGAGCAGCCGGCCGTCATGTCCGTGAACATGCAAGCCGCCTGCATGGCATTCAATGACTTCTTGGCCCGCGTTCACGCCTACCGTTTCGATGCCAACCGGGGCTTCGCCACGCAGCGTTTTCGCCTTGTGCATGGCAGCTACGAGAACACTCCGGACGGTGCCTGCCCTCATCGATTGCTGCGGCGCTACATGGGAACGGGCGATCGCAGCGTGCTGGTGCGCAACAACATCCACCGTGATTAGGCTCCTCTTCAACCTGCTGGCCGGCCGCCGCCGCTACCGCACCGCGATGCGGTGCAGGTGCCACTACTGGTTCCGCGAAGGCCGCATTCAATGGGCCGAGGCGCCGCCACTCGCCGTGCCAAAGGAGAACAGGTGCTACGCAAGGTCGAGGTGAGGAACTTCAAGATGTTCGAGGAGCAGACCTTCGATCTGCCCGATCATCTGGTTGTGGTGGGCCCGAACAACGGCGGCAAGACGTCGCTGCTGCAAGCCATTGCGACATGGTCGGAGGTCGCCAATCACTGGTTCGAGACCAACCCCGATTTCGCGCGGCGGGACGACGGCAACTATCCCGCGGCAGACCTCAACCTGCGCTTGTTCGATGCCGTGCCGCTGGCGGACTTTCCGCATCTGTGGAGACGAAAGCAGGTGATCGCCCCCATCTCCATCTCGGTAGAGACGGAAGACTGGCGCGTTGGCTTCGCGATCGAGTACTCGGCCACGGAGTTGGCGGGTGTGCGGCCCATGCGGGACGTGCCGGAGACGAATTTGGAGCGTTGCAAGGAGCGGCCTCCTACCATCGTGCATGTGCCGCCGAGCTCTGGTTTGCTGGTTGAAGAACGACCGCTCACCGAGGATGGTGTGCGGGCAAGCGTCCGCAGCGGAAAGATCGCGGATGTCTTGAGGAACGTCTTGGTCTTCGTTGCCAAGGACGCGTCCAAATGGAAGCAGTTGCAGCGCGTGGTTCGCGAGTTCTTCGGCTACGAGCTGTTGCCGCCAAGCGCGGGCGCGAGGGTGGTGGCCCTGTACCGCCACCGTCCCACGGGGGAAGCGTACGACTTGAGCAGCGCGGCCAGCGGATTTCTGCAAGTGTTGGCCTCGTATGCGGCACTGCTGTTCGAAGAGGCGTCGGTCATACTGATCGACGAACCAGATGCCCACCTGCATCTGCTGCTTCAAGAGATGGCTTATCGGAAGCTGCTTCGCTTCGCATCCCAAGCCAACTCGCAGCTCGTCATCGCCACACACTCGGAAGTGATCATCAAGGAGGCGGATCAAGAGCACTTGCGGATGCTGTGGAGCGGGTTCCGGCAATTGGCCAAGGGCGAGCGCATTGACGACGTGCTGCGCCTTGAGAACGAAGTGCTCATGTTGGCGGAGACAGAGCCCGGCATCCTGTATGTCGAAGGGGACTCCGACATACCCAACTTGCGCGAGTGGGCGCAGGTGACAGGGCACCCGGTCTTCCGCTTTCTGGACAAGCCCTTCTGGCAATCCACCGCTTCCAGTCGCAGCAAGGACTATGCGGCCAAGCACTTCCGTGCGTTGCGGAAGATGGTGCCGCACCTCAATGGCGTGGAACTGCGTGACGGGGATGTTCCGAAGCCACAACGGAGCCCGACCGGACTGCTGCGCCTGCGCTGGCGCAACAAAGAGATTGAGAGCTATCTGCTCCACCCGCAGGCGCTGGCGCGCTTTGTGCGACAGGAGCGCGGCGACGCCGTGGCGGCGGGCGTGTGGCGCTACATGAAACGGCAGTTGCCGCCCGGTCTCTTCGACGCGCCCTTTGACGCCAACTTGATCGCGGAGGGTTCCGTTGTTCTGGACAACATCATGCAAGAGGCAGGTCTGCCACTGAAGAAGACCGACTACTGGCGCATTGCGGCGCAGATGCGCGCCGAAGAAGTGCATCCGGAGGTCTTGGAGAAACTGGACGCCATAGCGGCGCACTTCGACATCGGCACAGACGTTTCTCACGTCGCTGTTCAAGGCCGCGGAGGGCGCGCCGAACGCGGCGCTGGTGTACATGCTGGCGGTGGGCGGCGATAGTCGGGCCGCGGACGCCTGCAGCGAGGAGAGCCAGTTCCTCGCCGACGCCATGGCCGAGCCGCGGCACGGCCAAGCCCCGGCGTTGTATCATCCATGCTGCTACGTTGGCTGGCGGGGTCCGCGATGACGACCTACCAAGCGCCGAAGGACATCTGGGCCGTAAACAGCTCGCTGCACCCGAACGAGCCCTTGAACGGCGACCAGGATCCGCGCTGGGTGGACACTTACAGTGCGCGGGGCGAGGCCACCCTCGAGCAAATCGGGCAGCTGTTGGGCGTAGACGTTGGGGAACAGCGCCTTCGGGAGCCTCCCGTGCGCGGCTACTACCTGTTTTGCGGACACCGCGGCAGCGGCAAGAGCACCGAGCTGCGCAACCTTCGCAATCAGTTCCATCATGTCAATCTCTTTCACGTCGTGTTCGCCGATGCAGCCGTGGAACTGGATGTCCACAACCTGCGCTACCAGGACATTCTGCTGCACCTCGCGGCGAAACTCGCGGAGCAGTTGAGCGCGTCCAGTCGCGGTATCGATCCAATCCACTTGGAGCCGCTCTACGACTGGTTCACCGAACGGGTTGAGAAGCGCGAGGAAACGAAGCAGTTCGCGCAGGAATCCAAGGCCGGCGTGGAGGCCGCGCCGAGCGTTCCTTTTCTCGCCAAGGTGTTCGGCAGCATCAGCATGGCCTTCAAGACGAACGCCAGCTACAAGGAAGAGCTCCGCCTTGTGTTGCAGAACTACTTCGCAGACTTCGCGGACGCCTTCAACAAGCTCGTCGCCATAGCCGAGGAAACCTTGGACGACCGTCTGCTATTCGTTGTCGACGGTACGGATCGCTTGCGCGGCGAAGATGCTGATGCATTCTTCGGGGCGGACGTGGACCAATTGCAACAGGTGAAGGGCCTGTTCATCTACTGCGCTCCTATCCACTTGGCCTACGAGGGCGGCCGAGCCGCTCAAGACTTCGACAACGTGTTCCACCTGCCGATGGTGAAGGTGGAGAACGAAGACGGCTCTCCCAACGAAGAGGGGTTGCGTGTGATGCGGCGGATGCTCGAATTGCGTGCGGACTCCAGCCTGTTCGACGCTGGCGTGGCTGACCGCATGGTACGAACTTCCGGTGGCCACCCTCGCGAACTCCTGCGCCTGCTAATGTACGCTCGTCGCTACGCGGAGAACGAGCGTTTCGACACGGCAAGTGCCGACCGAGCCGTCGGCGCGTTGGCGAGCGACTACCGCCGCTTCTTGAAGCGGGAGGACTACCGTGTCCTTGCGTCTATCGATGCCGGCGAGGCCCATGCGGAGGATGCCAATCACCTTCTCTACGGCTTGGCTCTGCTCGAGTACAACAACTTCTACCAGCGCAGCCACCCCGTGGTCCGAATGACGGACGAGTACCAGAAGGCGGCTGCCGACCTTAGGCGTTCGGCAGGTTCGTCGTGAGCCGAAGCAACGTCGCATGGCCGTTCATCGCCGCCCATGCGGGTGATTTCGTCCGCCTGCAAAGGACGCTTACCAACCCGGGAGGCTTCATGCTTTGCTTCCTGGTCTTTTCTGACAGTGCGTATCGCAACAAGGTCGCCCAGTTCCTCGCCGATCACTTTCGCGCCCATGTGCATGTCACCATCGACCCAGAAGAGCCCATCGGCACCGAAGAGCTGTTCATCCGGCTGAACGGCGGCGACCCAAACGATCCGTCGCAACTGTCCGGCCTCGAACACTGGCCGGAGGGGCTGGACAATCTTCTTGGGCGATTGAATCTGCGCAGGGAGGCGCTGGCGGAACGGTGCCGGCGGCCCGTGCTTGTTTGGACCTTGTCCACCCAAGTAAACGCCGTCATCACGCGCGCCGCGGATTTGTGGGCTTGGCGCGCCGGCGTCTTCGAGTTCGCTCTGCCGAAAGGGCCGCCGCCTGGCCAGACCTTGGCCTATTCGCCGTTCTATTCGCTCACGGATGAAGACGTGGACAAACGCCGGAATCGGATTGAGCGCTTGGGCGGCTATCTGGCCAAGAGGCCCGTGATGCTGGCCGGCGACATCGATCTCCTGTGCGAACTTGGAGCGCTAAGGTTGTCGCTGCACAACGTCGCGGGCGCAGAAGCGGCCTATGCGCAAGCTCAGGATGCGTGCTGGCGAATTGACGATCCACATCCGCGCGCCACGGTTGAATGTGGTATGGCGGACGTCTTGGAGGCTCGCGACCAATGGGCCCAGGCGCAACGCCTGCGCGAGGAGCAAGTGCCGGTGTTGAAGGCTGCTCGCGACATTCGCGCTGTGGCACGGGCGCAGTGCAAGATCGCCGACGGTCTACGGATTCGCGGCAGGTTGGCCGAAGCGCTGCCCATTCTCGTCAACGAGGTCGTGCCTGCCTACGAGCGCCTTCAAGACAACCTTTCGAGGGCCATCGCCTTGGACGGCGTTGCGGACATTCACTTCGTTGCGGGTCGGCTGGACGAGGCCCTTCGCATTCACCGGGAGGAGCGTCTGCCGATCTTCGAGCGGCTTGGCGAAAAGCGGCGTGAGGCGCAAGTGTGTACCCAGATCGCGGCCGTTCTGCTGGCTCGCGGACAATTCGACGACGCCCTGCGCACCATGACCGCTACGGTGCTGAGGCTGTGGAACGAACTAGCGGATGTTCATGCATCGACTGTCGCCCAGAGCAGAATCGGCGACATTCATCAGGCGCGCGGCGAGTTGGACGAAGCCCTCCGCATCCGCACCGCTGTGCAGTTGCCGGCATTCGAGCGCTTGGGCGACCTCCGCTCCGCAGCGATCACGCGCGGCCAAATAGCCACAATCTGGCAAGCCCGCGGGCAACTTGACGAGGCGCTCCGTTGGTGTGTAGACGAGGAACTGCCGCTCTACGAGCAACTTGGCGATCGGCACTGCAAGGCCGTCGCGCTGGGCCGCCGGGCAGACATCCTGCAGGCCCGATGGCAGTTGGAGGAGGCACTCGACACACGGCGGGACGAAGAACTTCCCCTCTACCAGGAGCTTGGGGACGTCCGTGGCCACGCGATCGCGCAAGGCAAAGTCGCCGACATTCTGGATCAACTCGGCCGCACCGACGAAGCGCAGGTTTTGCGGGCGTCTACGGAATGTCCCATCGACGAAGCCTATGGCGGCGCACCCTCCAACGGCGGGCTACCGGGGTATGTGTCCTACGAACGCGACGGCGTCCTCTATGAAGGCAAGTTGGCGGACAGTGTGGCTGGCACATATCGGAGCCATCTCGTAGACGACCACGACTGGACCGCAAACCCATGATGCTCCCAGGAGGCCCGGCGGCTAAACTCGGCCACAGGTACGAGAAGTGGTGGACGCTCTCCGAGTTGGTGCGGATGCTGCGCAGCGAGACCGACTCCATGCGGCTTGAACCGCCCGGGGTGGATGGCGTTGAGTTCGTGGTCAGGTCTGGCAACCAGCAAGAGTTTCATCAGGCGAAGCGCAGTCACCCCAGCGGCAAGAGGTGGAGCCAAACCACGCTGGCTAGCTCGGGCGTCTTGGGGAACATAGGCAAACTGCTGATTGGCAATCGGGACCGGTTTGTTTTCGTATCCGGCAGCGACGCACGAGAACTCGCCGACCTCTGCGAAGCAGCCAGCAGCGCGGAATCGGTTGAAGAGTTCACGGGCAAGTTTCTAAACGCACAGAAGAGAGCCAATTTCTACAGGAGACTGCTCAAAGAGTGGAATTGCGATGCCCGCGGCGCTTGCGACGTCCTCCGCCGCATTGATGTCCACACCATCAGCGAGCGCGAGCTTGTAACCAAGGTTCATTGGGGCCTGCAGGCGCTGTTTCTTGGCAGTGCCGACCAACTGTGCGCTCGACTGGCCATAATCGTCGACGAAGCTGTGCATCGTACCATCGAGCGCGGCGAGCTCTTGAGGCAATTGCAGGGGTTGGGCTTTTTTCTACGCAAGGTGTCCGGTCCCTACGCTGCCCGGCAAGCCGTTGCTGACGCGACCGAAAGGTACCTGCGGGGCGTTCGTCAGAACCTGATCCAAGGGTCGCTAATCCCTAGAAACAAGACGGACGAGATCGTGGAGCGGCTGACCGGCGCACAACCAGCGGATTGCGTGCTGACCGGGAAGGCGGGCACAGGAAAGACCGGCTGTGTGCTGGATGTCGTCGAGAAGCTGAAAGGGCAGGGGGTCCGGGTGCTTGCGTTCCGCCTCGACCGGCACATGTCAGCGACCTCGGCCACCGGTCTTGGCAAACGATTAGAGCTAGAGGAGTCCCCGGTATTGGTGTTGAGCGCGGCAGCCAAATTCGATGGCGCCCCGGCGGTGTTGATCGTCGACCAACTCGATGCCGTGAGCGCTATGTCCGGGAGGGCTTCGGAGGCGTTCGACATCGTGGAGCAGCTACTCACCGAGGCCAAGGCCGCCGGCATTGGAACGATGGTCGTCTGCCGCGTGTTCGATTGGCGCAACGACCCGCGTCTACGCGGCCTAATCCGCGAAGACGACTGCGAGATCAACCTCGACGAATTCTCGCGCGATGTAATGCAAGACGTGCTGGCCAAGGGCGGCCTTGACGCCAGCACCTTCTCCACCCGCCAACTTGATCTATTGCGTCTGCCGCAGAACCTGTCTCTCTTCTTGAACGCCAATTTCTCGTCGCAAATGGCGCTCTCTTCCGTCAGCGATCTCTACGGGCGTTATTGGGACGAGAAGAGGAGCCTAGTCGGCGAGAGGGCCGAAAGAGAAAGCGACCAGTGGGTCGACGTGATAGGCACGATGTGCGAGGCGATGGACAAGACGCAGCACCTGTCAGTGCCAGAGCACAAGCTAGATGGTTTTTCTCTCAGCTACCTCGACCAGTTTGTGTCAGAAGGCGTGTTTGCGAAGGATGGGCACAGCTACGCATTCGGCCACGAGAGCTTCTTCGACTACTGTTTCGCGCGCCTCTTCGCCAACAAGGAGACGTCGTTGACGACGTTGCTCAAGTCGTCCGAGCAGCATCTCTTTCGTCGATCCCAAGTACGTCAAGTTCTCGTGTACCTGAGGGAGGCGGATTTCGAACGCTATGTGAAGGAGCTGGAAGCGCTTGTTTCCGACGAGAACATACGGGTGCATATCAAGGACTTGGCCTTCGCGCTGCTTGCGACACTAGACGACCCGCGCGACGAGGAGTGGAACATCTGGATGGCCTGCATCGGGCCCCAACTCGCTGCTATCGAGCAAGGAGCCTGTGAGGACAGGCTGACCATGCGCGCTTGGCAGCGTATCTTCTACGCGAAGTCGTGGTTCAAGCAGTTCGACAAGCGTGGGATGATTGCGAGGTGGCTGAAGGCGGGCGGCCCGACCGCCGACCTAGCGATAGAACACCTGTCCGCGCAACAACGCTATTGGCCGGATCAGGTCGCAGAGCACCTTGAACCCTACGTCGACCGGCATGGCGAATGGACGCTTCGACTCCAAAACGTCCTCGCAAGGTCGGATTATAGAGGTAGCCGACGCCAGTTTGATCTCTTTCTGCGGCTGTTGGAGAGAGGCGTGTTCGATCTCGCCAGCGACAGCCGATCAGGGCACGGCGTGTGGGAAGTATTGTGGAAGTTGGGCGAGAGACGGCCTGAGTGGGTGCCAGAGGTGGTTGCACGCGTTCTTCGCCTTTACAGCAGCAGCTTTGTGCAAGGCGATGTAGTTACGAAGGCGTGGCGGGGTGGCCTCATGGCTGGCAACGCCGGTGAGGCTATCGACAAAGCGGCAAAATATCACCCGTCGCCTTTTGTCGATCATGTGTTGCCGGAGGTGCTCGATATAGTCGAGGCAGCGCCCAAGATTGAAAGCGGGCCGCCGGTGCGGGACGCCGTGTGGCCGTATTTGGTCTATGGCGCTTACTCCCTTGCGGACTCCTGTCTCGTCGCCTTGATGGATGCGCTTTGCAGCTTGGCGCGCACTGGCATCAACCTGCGGGAACAGATCGACGTGCTCGCCAGCAAGGAGACCTATGTGGCCAACCATCTGTTGCTCGCGATCTACCGCGGCGGCGCAAGCTATTATGCGGACGAGGCGGCTCTGGCGTTCTGCCACCAGCCGTGGCGCTTTGACTGTGGCTATTCCGACAGTCCCCATTGGTGTGCAACAGAGGCTCTAAAGGCAATCGTTCCGCACTGCCAAGCCGACAATCTTGCTGCACTGGAAGGCGTGATTCTCTCCTATGTGGACGCCTTCGAGCAGACGAAGGACGGTATTCGATTTCGTGGCCAAGCGGCCTTCAACCTGCTGGCGGCATTTCCTGATGAGCTCCGCAGCGATCCTGCAAGTAGCCGATTTCGAGAAATGCGGCGCAGGTTTGGCGATCCGTTGCCCGCTCCACGGAGAATTGTGAGTGGGTGGGCGGAATCACCCATACCCAGCGCCGCCAAGGCGAAAATGAACGACCAGCAGTGGCTGAAGGCCATAGCGGCCCATCCGTCCAACCCGCAGCTAGCGAGGGAATTTGGCGCGGAAGTCAAGATCGCGCCAGATCGATTCGTAGGCATTTTCGACCAGATGCCATCCGCCACCAATCCAATCTACTTTTCGGAGTTGCTAGGGGGGCTGGCGGAGGCAACTATCGCCGAGGACACGAAGGTTGCTGTCTGTCAGCGAGTATTCGAGTATGCGAGAGTCGAGTGTGGACGCGACATTGCGAAACTGTTGGCGACGGCGAACAGGCCGTTGCCGGATGACGCACTCGACATAGTCGTTCGGCTAGCCATCGAAACCGAGGGCTCGGAGGACGAAAAGTGGTGGCTAGAGGACGTGGGCGATGATCAGTTCGATCTCCGTAGCGACATATACACCAAGGGGATCAACACAACGAGGGGTCGCGCCGCCTTGGCGCTAGGAGAGCTTATCAGCAAGGACGGTGGCTATATTTCGCGCCTTGAACCCGTCCTAAGCGAGCTGGTGGGAGTGCGCAGCGCCGCCATCGGCTCGTGCGTAGCGTACACGCTTCGAGCGATCGCCTATCACGAAACGGCGTTGGGTGTCGATTTGTTTCTCCGCATGGACTTCAGCGAAGAGCGGCTGTTGGGAACGCACCACGTTCATGAGTTTGTGCGCGAGAATGTACACGGTGAGTTCGCCAAGATGAGGGATCTGATTGTCCGCATGTTGAGAAGCCGGTATCCAGACGTGCGTAGGCCAGGGGCACGGCTTGGATGTTTGGCGGGCTTTTCTCATCAGGATGCGCTCGAATTGGCGGAGGAGAGCCGGCGGGGAGACATTCACCAACGGCGTGGCGGTGCGGAAGTAGCGGCGGCGAAAATCGGCGAACCCAAGTGTCGCCCGTGGTGCGAGAGTGCGCTGGGGGATTTCTTCGCCGATGACGACCCCGAAGTACGCAAGGTGGCGGCTTCGTGTTTCCGCCACATCCATGAAAACGACCTTGCCGCCTGCGGAGATCTGATAGGGGCATTCTGCAACAAACCCGCTTTCGAGGACGACTCCTTTTCTCTACTCCGTGCGTTGAAGAACGCACGGGCGCAGTTGCCCGGAATGACTCATCTAGCGTGCGAGAGGCTCTTAAAACGCACGGAACGACGCGGCACGGACACGATGACGGCGATTGAGCTCGTATTTCGCCTATACCAGCAGCACCCGAACGACAAGTGGACGAAGCGGTGCTTGGACTTGATCGACTTGGTCTGTCTGGAAGAGCCGGGAGGGGCGTGGAAGGGCTTTGACGACTTTGAGCGGTAGCGTCGTTCCGTAGCCCAAACTCGAACACGCCCGGCAAGGTGCGCCTACTTCCCCAACCAGTCCAGCAACCCCCGCTCCGGCACCACCCGCCGCAGAAACTCCTCCACCGGCAGGCACCAGATGCCGCCCATGCGCAGGCGGTCGCGGCCGCGGTAGAGCAGGGCGGTTTGCGCTTCCGGATAATCTTCGCGGAACGCCCGCAGCCCGCGCAGATCCTTCGCTTCCACTCGGCTCGCGTTTTTCACCTCGAACGCCTGCACCCCGCGTGCGCCGTAGACCACGAAATCCACCTCCACGCCGCTGCGCGTCCGCCAGAAGTACAGCTCGGCATCGTCGCCAGAGTACGCCGCCCATGCCCGCAAGTGTTGCGCCACCAACCCCTCCAGCGCTTGGCCGTCGATCTCGCTCGGCCGGTCCAGCGGCCCCTTCGGGCGCAGGGCGCGAAACACGCCGGCGTCGAACAGGTAGAGTTTGCGGTGCGCGGTGGTTTGGCGCTTGGCGCGCTTGCGGAACACCGGCAGCGTGTACGCCAGCAGCAGGTCTTGGAGGATCTCGATGTAGCTGGCCACGCTCTTGCGCGACACCTCGCACTCCCGAGCAATGGCCGCGACGTTGAGCTCGCCGCCGTGGGAGAAGCTCGCCGCTTCCAGAAACCGCGCGAAGTTGCCGACGTTGCGCGTCATGCCTTCCGCCCGCACTTCCTGGTCGAGATACAGGCTTGCGTAGCCCGCCAGCGTCGCGCTCGGTTGCGCCGCCCCCCACACCAAAGGGAGCAGGCCGGTTTGCAGGGCGCGGGCCAAGTCGAATGTGGGCAGTTCGGCGGCCATGAAAGGGTGCAGCGTGCATTGAACCGCCCTGCCGCCAAGCAGGTCCACGCCGCCCCGGCGCAGCTTGCGGGCGCTCGAACCCGTGAGCACGAAGCGCGGCGGCGATGGCGTCTCCAACACGGCATGGACCACGGTGAGCAGTTCCGGCACGCGCTGGATCTCGTCGATCACCACGGTTGTGCGCTGGGTGCCGGCAAGCAATTCCTCCAGCCGTTCCGGGCGCGCCTCCAAGCTGCGGTGGCGGGCAGGGTCGAGCAGATCGACGAACAGGGCATCGGGCAGGAGATGCCGCAGCCAAGTGGATTTGCCGGTGCCCCGGGGGCCGAACAGGAAGCAGGTTTGTTCGGGGATGTCGAAAAATCGACTTACTAGGGCCATTTTGAGCCGCAAAATGGAAACTCTCTAGCCATTTTGCGGCAGCAGGTGGTGCCCGTCAACCGTCAACGCTGGTTAAGCCGGCGCTTGCGCGTGGTACGTCGTGCCCAGTGCCGGGTGGCGTTTACACCGGATCGTCCACGGGCGGCAGGTAGGTCGTGCCCACGGTGCGCCCGCCGTTGCCGTTCGGGCGGTTCAGATCGCCGCCAAGGGCGCGCCGGCCAAGCATCACCGCGCCGCGCAACGTGACCACGCCTAAGTCCGCCAAGTAGTCGCTGAACGCTTTGAGGTCGCCGGTGTTGGCGGTTTCCAAGACCGCGATGTAATCGGGCCGTCCCACCGCGGTGATGACCGGCGGCGGTTGCCCTCGGCGGATGTAGGCGTAGGCCATCAGCAGTCGCGACACGCGGCCGTTGCCGTCTTGGAACGGGTGGGTGCGGACGAACCGGTGGTGCATCCAGGCCGCTTCCACATACACCGGATAGCCGTGCCGCTCCACTTCCGCATGCAGCGCGAAGAAGCGGTCCATCTCGTCCTGCACATGCTCCGGCGGGCAGTACTCGTGCATCACGCCGTCCGGGCGGCGCGGGTTGTTGGGACGGTTTTTCCACACGCCCTTGCGCCGGAACGGCACCTGCACGCGCCGGCCGTCCATGGTGAGCCCCGCCACCGTCTCCTGATGCCGCGTCACCAGTTGATGCCTGCTCTTCACCGCGTGCTGCGTAAGCGGCCGGCCGCTCGCGACATCCTCGAACAGCATGTTGTAGGCGGTTTCTTGGTCGGCGAGCAGCCCCTTGACGGTGGCGTCTTCAATGTTCTCCACCGTGTGCGCGCCGACAACGCCGGCGAGTCCCTCGGCGACCAGCTGCTCGGTGATTCCGGCCTTGAGCGTGTAAAGGCCCTCGATCTGTCCGGTTTCGATGGCGAAGGCGCGTCCGCGCTCCTCCAGCCACTTGTCCAAGAAGGCGCGGGGCTCCTCGCGGTCTTTCAAGGTAGCGCGAATGGACGTCCACTCCTCGGCGAGCTCCTCGTAGTGCGCCATCCGCCAAGCCTGTGCGCCGTTCGGTATCCCCGTCAACGGGCGCCAGATTTCGGGGGCTTGGGGTTGCGTGTTGGCGTGGTTCATCGTGGGTTTGGAGCGTCGCCTTCCGCCCGCGGCGCGACGGGTGCGCGAGGGGATGCATTGTAGCGCGATTCGCCTTGGCGCTTGCGCCACCGTTCGCGTCACGATGCGGCGCGTGGCGCGTGACCGGGGGCTGTCGTGCTTCACATTCCCGCGCTGTCGCGCGGCATGTGGCCGGCTATGTCCGCTGAGCATAGCAGCAGCCGGCATTGCACAGACCACACAGACTGGACATTCTGCACAAACTTGCCATACAGTCGCTGTTCCCAAATGACCTTGAGGCGACGGTAGAGGTGGGCAGGACGACCGAGGCGACGAAGCGAACCGACGGATTTCGCGTTGAGGGGCTTCCGGGGTTGTCGAGGAACGCTCGGGACTTCCTTCGCCAACGCCCGCGGGAGGCACGCTTGGCCGTGGCCGTTGCATTGGAGACGGCCGCCGCTCAATGTGAGGCGCTTGGCGACGGTTCCTCGGTCCCGGTGCCGGCACCGCTTGAGCCATTCGTCGTTCGGCGGTCGAAGGGGCGGGAGCTCATCGGCGTTTCGGAGGCCGCCGAGCGCTTGGAGGTCTCGCGCACAACGGTCTACGACTGGACGGCGAAGGGAACGCTCCTGGCTTGGAAGTCGACCAAGCGCGGCCTGTCGATCCCCGCGGCGCAGATTCTCGGCCCGGGCAAGGTTGTGCCGAGTCTTGCGCGGGTTCTGGACTGCATTGGCGACCCTGAACTAGCGTGGACGTTTCTGACCCAGGAGTGGCCCTTCGCCGACGAGGCCGCACGCCCCCTCGACAAGCTGCTGGATGGTCGCGCTGACGACGTCCTGAACGCTGCTCCCGGGTTCGGCACGACCTTCACGTGACTGGGATTGTCTAGTCGCAAGACCGGATCGAGGCTGTGCTCATGCGGCCTTGGGCTTCGGCGCGTCCGCAGTAGACGTGCGGGAACCAGCGCGGGCGTTCGTCCGGCGCCGAACCACCGCCACACCTCCTTCAGCGGAAAATGTCGCGGCGTTGTACTGGTGGACATATTCTAGTATAATTTCATAAATCATATGGAGGCTTCCACATGCGGCAAATAGCCATTGAGCAGAGCACTTTCGAGCGCCTGCAGCAGCACGCGAGACCACTGGTTGACACCCCTGACTCGGTGATCGTGCGAGCGCTCGATGCGCTCGACCGGTCGGGGCCGACGGAAGAGCAGAGCGTGGAGACGCGCCCGACGCTGCCGCCCGCGCTGAAGGTCGACGTTCCAACCATGACATTCGGCCCAAACGGGCCGTTGCCGGACGTGAAGCACACGCGGATGTTGGCTGCGTCCATCGATGGTCAGTCCGTCAAGTCCAACTGGAACAACGTGCTTCGCCTCATGCTCATGCGGGCGAAGGAGCACTATGGCGACTTCGAGGAGCTCAGGCGGCGGTGCGCCGTGAACATCGTCCCGCAAGAGAAGGGCGACGACGGCTATAGGCACCTGCCGCAAGCCGGACTCTCCTACCAAGGCGTGAACGCCAACGCCGCCGCCAACGCCATAGTCGCTCTGGCGAAGGACATCGGCGCCTCGCTGGACGTGGATTTCGAGTGGCGCAATAAGGAGCAGGCAGCGCATCCCGGCCGTCGTGGGCGAATTCAAGTACCCGCTCGGCGGCAATCGGCGCGAACACCATGAAGTCAAGGGCGAATGTCTATCCGCAAGACCGGATCGAGGCTGTGCTCAAGGAAGCCGAGCTTCCACCGAGCTACAGGATCATGCAGCGTCGCCATCTGACGTCGGCGCTGGGAATTACACCAGCCGACTCCCGTTTCTGTCGCAAGGACGACGCCTACACGGTCCTCTATGCCTCCCCCGACTTCGCCACTGCCTTTCTCGAGACTGTCGTGCGAGATCGGTTCATGCGCCGTCGGCGACGGGAGATCGGGCTCGTGGAAGTCACGAAGCGGGGCTGGGCACGGATTCAGTCGACGCCAGAAACAAGACTGCTGCTCCTCGATCTTCGCCGCGATGGATGCACCTTGCTCGGTGCGCCGACGGACGTGGTCAAGGCGAAGAACCACGCTGCCGGCCGTGCGTTCGGAAGGGTTGTTCATGCCGAACACGCGAATGTTGATGGCCTGCTGTACGCCTCCCGGCTCACAGGCGCGGATGTCTACGCTGTGTTCGATCGCGGGATTGGCAAGCTCGAAGCGGGCGAGTCCGGCATGTTGCCGGACCATCCAGACCTGCCGGATGTGCTGGCGAAGCACGAGATTGACCTCATTGCCGAACAATAGGTTGCGGCGCACGAGGGTGACCATTCCACGATCATCACGAGAATGGTCGCCGCCGTGATCGCCCCAAGACTCTACTAAGCTCGCCTGCTTGCGGGTTGCTTCTCCACAACCGTCTGATGGCGTCGAGCTGCCCTTGGCGCTGGCGCGTTTCCACGGCCACTTGGGGCGCAATTCGCGAGCGACGGTTGCCGCGAACCATGTGGACGCGGACTGCTTCGCTTCGCCGGGGCCGCCGCTGGTGGTGCCGGCCCGCACGCTGCTCTCGCAACTGCTTTGAGTGCGCCGCGCTGCCCGGTGCCGGGCCTTACGCGGCGAGGTCGTAGCCCGCGTCGGCCAAGACGTTGAACTCGCGCAGCAGCGTCTCGCCTTTGGGGCTGGCGAGGATCTGCTCGCGGATCGCTTGGTGCAGGCGCTCAGCGGCCAGGCGGGGCTGCTCGACGGTCGCCCAGTTCAAGACGCCTTTCCAGAAGCGGTCGATGAGCGTCGCGCCCGGCATGGTGCCGCCGTCCACCGTGCGCACCGTGAGCGCGCGCTTGCGCTGCCCGGCCTCCGGTCTCGAAATCGACTCCGGCGGTTCCACGTCCGGGTGGGCATCCGGGCCGAAGGCGAGGTCCCGCGCCACGAACCACATCACGTCGTGGCCGCCGATGCCCTTCTCCGGCTCGCCGCCTTCGTCGATGCCGTGCGCCTTCAGCAGCCCGCGTTGCAGGTGGCCGAGGCCGATGCCGGAGATGGTCGGCCGCGAGGGGAACGCATCGTAGCGCGATTCGCCTTGGCGCTTGCGCCACCGTTCGCGTCACGATGCGGCGCGTGGCGCGTGGACCGGGGCTGTTGTGCTTCACATTCCCGCGCTGTCGCGCGGCATGTGGCCGGCTATGCTTCCACCCATGCTCCGCGACGAGACTTGGCGCATCCGCTACACGCCGGACGATGGCGATCTGGTGCGCTTGTTCTACATCCCCGCGCTGCAAGACGCCGTGCGCTACCACCGGCTTACCGGCTACTTCAACGCCGGCGCCTTGGCGCTGGCCGCCCGCGGCATCGAGGGGCTGGTGCGCAACAACGGCCAGGCGCGGCTGTTGGTGGGCTGCACCCTTGAAGCGGAAGAAATCGCCGCCATCGAGCGCGGCGAGGCGCTGCGGGAGCAGGTGGAACAGCGCTTGGCGCGGTTGCCGCTCGTCCCGCCGGACGCCGAAGCCAGCGGCGCCTTGGAACTCTTGGCGTGGATGATCGGGCGTGGCCACTTGGATGTGAAGGTCGCGGTGCCCTGCAACGCGGAAGGCGTGCCGGTGCCGGACGGCGCCATCTTCCATGAGAAAGCCGGCATCGTTGAAGACGGCGCCGGCGACCGCATCGCTTGGAACGGCAGCCTGAACGAGACGCCGGCCGGTTGGCAGCGCAACTGGGAGAGCGTTCACGTCTACGCCAGCTGGGAGGATCCGGAGCGCGTGCAGACGGAGGAGGAGAACTTCGCCCGCCTGTGGGCGAACCGCTCGCCCCGCCTCAAAGTGCTGGACGTGCCAAGCGCCGTGCGGCAAGACCTCATGCGCTTCCTGCCGAAGGACGACCTGCCCCGGCGCTTGCGGTCCGAAGATATTTCAGAGCGCCGCGAATCAACACCGCAGCCACCCCCGCCAATACAAACGCCCGCCGATCTTCGCACCGTGGTGTGGCGCTTCATCGAACAAGCGCCGAGGCTGCCGGAAGGCGGCGCGCAGGTGGGCGTCGCCACCGCCGCGGTGGAACCGTGGCCGCATCAGGCGCGGGCCTTCCAGAGAATGTACGCGCAGTGGCCGCCGAAGCTCCTGCTCGCGGACGAAGTGGGCCTCGGCAAGACGATTCAGGCGGGGATGCTGCTGCGCCAGGCGTGGCTGGCCGGCAAGGCCAAGCGCATTCTGATTCTTGCGCCCAAGGCGGTGCTGGCGCAGTGGCAGATCGAGCTGCGCGAGAAGTTCAACCTCGATTGGCCCATCTACGACGGCAAGACGCTGCGCTGGCTGCCGTCGCCGGCGCGCCAGGTGCTGGGCGAGCCGGATGCCGCAAGTTCCGCGTGGCACGAACAGCCGGCGGCGATCGTTTCCAGCCAGTTGATGCGGCGCCAGGAGCGCGTGTCCGTTCTGCTGGAGGAAGCCGAACCGTGGGACGTGATCGTGCTGGACGAAGCCCATCACGCGCGGCGGCGCTCGACGGGCGCGAAACGGGAAGACCGCCCGAACACCCTCCTGCGGCTCATGCGGGCGCTGAAGGAACGCACGCAAGGCCTGCTCCTGCTGACCGCGACGCCCATGCAGGTACACCCCGTCGAGACGTGGGATCTGCTCGATCTCTTGGGGCTGCCCCCGGCATGGTCGTCACAAGCGTTCCTGCGGTTCTTCGAAGATGTGGAAGCGCCGAATCCGTCCGCCGAGGCATTCGAGCGGCTGGCGCTGCTGTTCCGCAGCGTGGAGCGGGCCTTCGGCGAGGTGTCCCGCGGGGAGGCCGAACGCATCACCGGGCTGTCGCGGCTGCGCAGCGGCAAGCTGCTGCGGGCGCTGCGCGACGATTCCACCATTCCGCGCCGCCAACTTGCCGCGCAGGAACGGCGGGCGGCGCTGGCGCTGATGCGCTCGAACACGCCCATTCGCCACCTGGTGTCGCGCCACACGCGGCAACTGCTGCGCCGCTACGCGCAGGCCGGGCGCTTGGGTTCGCCCATCGCCGAGCGCGACGTGGAGGATCGCTTCCTGCCCATGACGGCGGAGGAACAGGCGCTGTACGAGGCGGTGGAGACCTACATCTCCAACGCCTACGACCAGGCCGCCGCGGCGGAGCGTTCCGCGGTCGGTTTCGTGATGACGGTGTACCGGCGGCGCGTCGCCAGCAGCTTCCACGCGCTGCGGCGCACCTTCGAGCGGCGCTTGGCGGGCTTGGACGGAAGACGGGCGGCGCTTCTCGAATACGCCGAAGAAGACGCCCCGGACGACGAGCTGGCGGACATCGACGAGTCCGACGAGCTGGAACGGCTGGCGCGGGATGCGCTGGTGGCGGACGAGCGCGCGCAAATCGTCGGCCTGCTCGAACGCGCCCGCGCGCTGCCGCCGGACAGCAAGCTCGCCAGCCTCAAGGCCGTGCTCGCCGAACTGCGCGAGCAGGGCTATGGCCAAGCGATGGTGTTCACGCAGTTCACGGACACCATGGACTTCCTGCGCGACGCGCTGCGGCAGGAAGCGGACGCAAGGCTCATGTGCTTCTCCGGCCGCGGCGGCGAAGTGCCCGCCACGGATGGCGCCACTTGGCGACGGGTGGGCCGCGACGACGCCAAGCGCCGCTTCCGCGAGGGCGAAGCGGACGTTCTGCTCTGCACGGACGCCGCCGCCGAAGGCTTGAACTTCCAATTCTGCGGCGCGATGGTGAACTACGACATGCCGTGGAATCCCATGCGCGTGGAGCAGCGCATTGGCCGCATCGACCGCTTGGGCCAAGCGCATCCGCGCATTCGCATCGTCAACCTGCACTACGAAGGCACGGTGGAGACGGACGTGTACCGGGCCCTGCGCGAACGCATCCAATTGTTCGAAACCGTGGTAGGGCGCTTGCAGCCGATCCTGGCGCAGTTGCCCGGCGCCATCGCCGGCGCCGTGCTGGCCAAGACGGCCGGCGGCCCGGACGCGGCCCGCCGCAACGCGGTGACGGCGCTCGAACAGCAGACCGCCGAGGCGCAAGCCGCTGGCTTCGACCTCGACGCCGCCGTGGACGCAGCCGAACTCGATTTGCCCCCGGCGCCGCCATCTCCGGTGACGATGGACGAGTTGGAGCAGCTAATCGGAAGACCCGAACTCATGCCGCCACACGCCGAACTTCGCCCCCTCGGCAACCGCGAATACGCCCTGCGCATGGCCGGCATGACGGACTTCGTGCGCGTAACGACCAATCCCGCCTACTTCGAGGAACACGCCGAGAGCGTGGAGCTGTGGTCTCCCGGCAGCGCGGCGTTCAAGGCGCCGGAGGGCTTGGGCGAGGCGCCTAGTTCCGCCGCCAACCTGCACGACATCCTGGCGAAGGCGACCGGCGCTTGAACAGCGCTGTTCGCATCCAAATGGCGGGCAGAGCTGTGGATACGTCTACCTAAATATGCCTTGAAATATGAGCGTTGGCCGTTCATATTTCAATGTAATGGACATCGACAGAGAACATCATCTGCGCCGTGTGCGGTTGCTGCTGCGCGAGTTTCCGGTGGTTGCGATCCTCGGTGCGCGGCAGGTAGGCAAGACGACCTTGGCGCGGCAGATCGCGGCCTCCCGGCGCGGGGCCACGCATTGGTTCGACTTGGAAAATCCGACCGATTTGGCGCGTTTGGCGGATCCTGGATTGGAGCTGCGGCCTTTGCGGGGCTTGGTGGTGCTCGACGAGATTCAACGCCTGCCGGAGGTCTTTCCGCTGCTTCGCGTGCTGGCGGACAGGCCCCGTACGCCGGCGCGGTTTCTGGTTCTCGGCAGCGCGTCGCCGGACTTGCTCAAGCAGACGTCCGAGACGCTTGCTGGCCGCGCGGGATTCCACGCGCTCGATGGCCTGGGCCTGCACGAGGTGGCCGACTTGGAGCGCCTTTGGCTGCGCGGCGGCTTCCCGCTCTCCTACCTGGCGCGTTCGGAGGCCGCCAGCCGGCGTTGGCGGGATGGCTTCATCCAGACCTTCCTCGCACGGGACGTGCCGCAGCTTGGCAGTTCGGTGCCGTCCACGACGCTGCGGCGGTTTTGGACGATGCTCGCGCATTGGCATGGGCAGATTTGGAACGGCGCCGAATTCGGGCGCGCCTTCGGCATCTCCCATACCACGGTGCGGCGCTACCTGGACTTGCTCACGTCCGTCTTCGTGGTGCGACAGTTGCAGCCTTGGCACGAGAACATCGGCAAGCGGCAAGTGCGCTCGCCCAAGGTCTTCATCGGCGACTCGGGCATTCTGCACGCGTTGCTTGGGCTCGCCCGCCGCGAAGACGTGGTCTCGCATCCAAAGGTCGGCGCGTCGTGGGAGGGCTTCGTGGTGGGCCAAGTCATCAACGTGCTCGGCGCGGCGACGGAACAGTGTTTCCATTGGTCGACGCACTCCGGTGCCGAACTCGACCTGCTCGTGCTTTCAGGGAACAGGCGCTACGGCTTCAAGGCGAAGCGCACGGAAGCGCCACGTCTGACGGCGTCGATGCGCTCGGCGATGGAGACGTTGCGCTTGGATCGCCTCGATGTGGTCCACGCCGGGACGCAGAGTTTCGCGTTGGCCAAGAACGTCAGGGCGCTGCCGGCCTCGGAGCTCGTGACGTTGCGGCGGCTGCGCCGCTGATGCGCGCCGCTTCCGGCATGTTTCCCGCCAACGCACCGTTTGCCGATACCTTGCGTTACGCTTTCGCGTAACAGGCCGCGCCACAGGGAAGTGAAGGAGTCGTCCGTGAGCACCGCGATTCCACCAGAAGCCGTAACCGGCGGTTTGTTCGCGCCGGACTTCCTCAGCAGCGCGCTCGCGGAACTGCCGCAGTGGCAGGCCCTTGACGACAACGCCGTGGACGCCTTCGTCGCCAAAGCGAAGCGGCTCGTTGAAGCCTTCGCCGGCGCCGGCGCCGAGAACGAGAGCCAGACCGAGAACGAGCTGATTTGGCCCATTCTCGCGGAGCTTGGCTGGACGGCCTCTTTGCGGCAGCAGAATATGAGCGCCCGCGGCCGCGAAAACGTGCCCGACGGCCTGCTGTTCGCGAGCGAGCGCGCCAAGACCGGCGCGCTCGAAGCGCGGGAAGAGTCCGCCCGCTACGCCATCGGCACCGCGCTCGTGGAGTCCAAACGGTGGCGCCGGCCGCTGGATCGCGCCTCGGGACTGCAAGGCGAGGCGCTGGCGCCGTCTTCGCAGATGCTGCGGTATCTGCGCCGCGCCGACGATCTCACGAACGGCGCAATACGCTGGGGGATTCTCACCAACGGCGCCGAGTGGCGGCTTTACTACCAAGGCGCGCAGTCGGTGGCCGACCAGTTCTTCGGCATCGACTTGGCGGCGGCGTTGGACTTGCCGGGCAGCGACGACGGCGGCGCGCGCTTGAACGCGGAGGAGCGCCGTCACACCGTGCGGCTGTTCCTGCTCTTCTTCCACCTCCACGCCTTCACCGAATACGACGTCGAGCAGCGCACCCTGCACCAGCGCGCCCTGCGCGAGAGCCGCTACTTCGAACAGCGGATCGCCGACGATCTTTCGCAGGTGGTGTTCGAGAGCGTGTTTCCCGAACTCGCCCAGGCCATGGCCCGCGCCGCGCCGGACGCCGACATGGACGAAGTGCGCGATGCGGTGTTGGTGTTGCTCTACCGGCTGCTGTTCATTCTGTACGCGGAGGACCGAAACCTCCTGCCGGTGCAGGAGGAAGCCTATGCCGACGTCGGCTTGCGGCAGAACGTCCGCCAGCGGGTTCGACGCAACGCGGAGCGCGGCTTGGCCGTGTCGAGCACCGCGAGCACCTACTACCACGCGCTGCAGGACCTCTGCCGCGTCATCGACCGGGGCGACCCCGCCTTCGGCCTGCCGCCTTACAACGGCGGTCTGTTCCAAGAGCAACGCGCGCCGCTGCTCAACCGCATCCTGTTGCCGGACGACGTGATGGCGCGGGTGGTCGATGCCCTTTCGTTCGCCGAGTGGCCCGAAGGCAAGCGCCACTACGTCAACTACCGCGGCCTCTCCGTGCAACACTTGGGATCGATCTACGAACGCCTGTTGGAACACGAGCTGCAACGCGGGGTGAACGGCGCCGTTGCCGTGCGCCCCAACACCTTCGCCCGCAAGACCTCCGGCAGCTACTACACGCCGGACGAACTGGTGCGCCTGGTGCTCGCGGAGGCGGTGACGCCGCTGGTGGAACAGCGCCTTGCCGCCTTCCGCAGCGCCGTGGGCGAGGCGCCGCAAGGGCCGCAAGGGGAAGCCGAAGCCCTCGCCGCGCTGGACCCGGCAACGGCCATTTTGCAGCTCGCGATCTGCGATCCGGCGATGGGTTCCGGCCATTTTCTGGTGAACCTGGTGGACTTGCTGAGCGACCACGTGATCGCCGCCCTCGCCGAGGCGGACGAGGTGCCGGGCTACCGTTCGCCCTTGGCCGAGCAAGTGGCCGCCGTCCGGCGCACCATCGAGGACAACGCCGCCGCGGAGGGCTGGAACGTCGCGCTCGCGCAGCTGGACGACCGGCAGATCGTGCGCCGCATGGTGCTCAAGCGCTGCGTGTACGGCGTGGACAAGAACCCGATGGCGGTGGAACTCGCCAAGTTGTCCTTGTGGCTGCACACCTTCACCGTGGGTGCGCCGTTGAGCTTCCTGGACCACCATCTGCGTTGCGGCGACAGCCTGTTCGGCTGCTGGATCGACCGGGCGATGGCCAAGGCGGAGGAGCAAGGCGGCTCGCTGTTCATCCGCGAGCCGCTGCGCAAGGCGCTTGCAGCCGCGGACCCCATGCAGCGCTTGGAAGCGCTGGCCGACGCCGAGATCGCCGAAGCCGAGCAGTCGGCGGCGCTGTTCCGGGAGGTGGACGACCGCACCGCGCCGCTGGCCCGCTTCCTGTCCGTGCTGCATGCGTTCGATTGGCTGAATCCCGTTCGGCAGGACGCCGCGGCGGTCGGCGCGTGGCTTGGCGGCGCGTTTGGCGATCCGGTCGCCGTCGCCAGCGGCGATGTGGAAGTCGCCGGCGTCGACGCGGATCGATTCCTGCCCTTGCTTGCACAGGCGCGGGCGCTGGCCGAGCGCGAGTGCTTCCTGCATTGGCAGGCGGCGTTTCCCGGCGTTTGGAAAGACTGGGAGGACGCCGACCTCGCCGAGGACGGCGGCCGCAGCGGCGGCTTCGACGCCGTGATCGGCAACCCGCCGTGGGATCGGATGAAAATGCAGCAGGTGGAGTGGTTCGCGGCGCGCCGGCCGGCCATCGCCAAGGCGCAGCGCGCCGCGGACCGGCGGCGCATGATCCGCGAGCTGGACGCCGACGGCGATCCGTTGGGCGCGGAGTTTCGCGTCGCCGACGGCCGCGCCGCTGCCGCGTTGCGCGTGGTGCGAGGAGGCGGCGAGTACCCGTTGCTGGGGCGCGGCGACATCAATCTCTACACATTGTTCGTGGAACGCGCCATGGCGCTGGTGAAGCCGGACGGCGTGGTGGGGTTGCTGACCCCCTCCGGCATCGCCTCGGACCAAACCGCATCGCGGTTCTTCCAGTCGGTGTCCACCCAGGGACGGCTGCGGGCGTTCTACGATTTCGAGAATCGGCGCACGCGCTTCGACCTGTCACCGTTCTTCGCCGATGTGGATTCAAGGTTCAAGTTCTCCGTTTTCGTGGCCAGCCGCACACCGTTCGAGGCGCCGGCCCAATGCGCGTTCTTTCTCCAAGACGTTGCGGAATTGGAAGAGCGCCGTTTCGTCCTCACGCCGGACGACTTTCGCGCCGTGAACCCGAACACGCGCACCGCGCCCGTGTTCCGCACGCGCCGCGACGCGCGGATCACTACGGCGATCTACCAGCGCATGCCTGTGCTCGTAAATCGCTCCACTACGCCAAGCCAAACGCACTGGCCGCTGAAGTACCAAACCATGTTCCACATGACGAACGACTCCGGCTTGTTCCGCACCCGCAAGGAGCTCGACGAACAGGAAGGCGCTTGGCCAATCGGCGGGAACGTGTTCGACAGCCCGAGCGGCCGGTGGTTGCCGCTCTACGAGGGCAAGATGGTGCAGGCGTTCGACCACCGGGCGGCGGACGTGCGCGTGAATCTGGCCAATCCGCACCGGCCCGCGCAGGCGGTCGCCACCACGGACGAGCAGCACGCCGACCCAAGCCATGCGCCGACGCCGCAGTACTGGGTGCCGGCGTCCAAGTGCGCTTGGCCGGCGGACGTCACTTGGCTCTTGGGTTTCAAGGAAATCACCGCGCCGACCAACGCCCGCACCTTCATCGCCGCGCTGCTGCCGGCGGTTGGATTCGGCAACAAGGTGCCGATTTGGGTGCCGCAGCCCCTGCAACCAACGCGGCAGCGTGCGCGCCCTGTCGGGCGCGTTGGAGTTCGCTCCGCGAACTCGGCGCATAGCAAGGAATGGCTGCTTGCCGCCAATTTCAACGCCACGATCTTCGACTTCGTGACCCGGCAGAAGGTGCAAGGGCAAACCCTCAACCTGTTCATCGTCGAGCAGCTGCCGGTGGTGCCGCCAACGCGCTACGCCGAGGCGCGCTTCGGCGCCAAGAGCGCCGCCGAGGTCATCCGCGACGCCGTGCTGGAACTCACCTACACGGCGCACGACATGGCGCCGTTCGCCGAGGAGTTGGGGCATGTGGATGCGAACGGCGACGTGAAGCCGCCCTTCCGCTGGGACGCGGAGCGCCGGCTGCGTCTGCGCGCCAAGCTGGATGCCGTCTACTTCCACCTCTGCGGCGTCACCGACCGCGACGACATCGCCTACATCTACTCCACCTTCCCCATCGTCGAACGACACGAAGAAGCGGCTTGGGGCAGCTACCGCTCGCGCGATCTTAGCCTCGCGTGGATGAACGCCCTCGCCGCCGGCCGTCCGGACGCGGACGTCGACTAGGCGCACCCCTACGCGCCGTCTTCGCGTTCGGCGCGGCGCAGGTAGCGCTGGTGCAACGCGTCCACGGCTGCGCGCAGCGCGGCGACGTCGCCGTCGTTGACGATCACGTCGTCGGCGAACGCCAAGCGCTGCTGCCGCCCCACTTGCGCCGCCAAGGTAGCGCGCGCTTGCGCTTCATCCACGTTGTCGCGCCGCATGGTCCGCCGCAGCTGCGCCGCCTCCGGCGCATCGATCACCAGGATGCGGCTGGCGCGCGGGTCGCGGGCGCGCATGAGCGGATTGACCAGCAGCGCGTAGCGGGAGTCCGCCTGCCGCAGCTGTTCGGCCATCCGCCGATTGACCAGCGGGTGCAGAAGCTGTTCCAACCAGCGGCGCGCCTCGGCATCGTGGAACACGCGTTCGCGCAGCCGCGGGCGGTCGAGGCGGCCGTCCGCCGTCAACGTCTCCGCGCCGAAGCGCTCCACCACGGCGCGCAGCGCGGGTTCGCCCGGTGCCACGACGCGACGCGACTCCACATCGGCGTCCACCACGGCAACGCCGAGGGCGCGGAACCGATCCGAGGCGGTGGTTTTGCCGCTGCCGATGCCGCCGGTCAGCCCAACCACGTAGTTCGCCATGCGCGGGCGCTACGGCGGCGCGATGAACGGTTGCGCGATGGCGACATGCCGCTCGAACAACACGGCGACCGCGCCGCCCACGCACAGGAACGTGCCGAATGGGATCGGCGTGGCGCGCGTGGCGGCGCGGCGCAAGATGGCCACCAGCGCGAAGGCGACGCCAAGCACCGAGGCCACGAGCACCACCGGCAAAATGCCCTGCCAACCGAGCCACGCGCCGAGCGCCGCAAGCAGCTTGAAGTCCCCCCGCCCCATGCCTTCGCGGCCGGTGACGAGCCGGTGGCCCCAGTAGAACGCCCACAACACCAGGTAGCCGGCCGCGCCGCCGACCACGGCTTCGGCGAGGCTTGGCCCACCGTCCAGCCAGAGCGCCGCGGCGAGCCCGGTCCAAAGCAGCGGCAACGTGAGCTGGTCGGGCAGCAGCAGCGTGTCGAAATCGATCAACGCGAGCGCCAAAAGCGTCAACAACAGCGCGTAGTAGCCGAGCGCGGTGCCGGAGTAGCCCCAACAAGCGAACGCGGTGAGCAGCAAGACCGCGCCGGCCGCCTCCACCAGGGGATAGCGTAGCGCGATGCGGGCGGCGCAATGGCGGCAACGCCCGCGCAGCACCAGCCAGCTCAGCACCGGCACGTTGTCCTTCAGCGCCACCGGCACTTGGCAGACAGGGCACTGGGAACGGGGCAACACAAGGTTGAACAGCGGGGGCACGGGCGGGCGTATGTCTAACACCTCCAGCGCCTCGGCCCGCCATTGGCGCAGCAGCATGATCGGCAAGCGGTGGACGACGACGTTGAGGAAACTGCCAAACGCGAGCCCCGCCAATGTGGCGAGCGCGAGCGCGGCCCAACCGTGGGTGAGAAGCGCGCCGATGTCGAGAACTCCCGGTGCGAAGCGCGTGCCCCGTGAACGGCGATTCTAACGCGGACGCGCGCCGGGCCACGCAAAGGCGCGCCGTCCCAAGGGCTGATCAACCGCTTGGGTGCGCCGCCGAGCCGTGGAACTTGGCTTGGCGGATAGACGGCGGGCCACTCGGGCGCTTGGCGACCCGATTGCGTCGCGCCCATCGTCGTTTGCGCGCAAGCGCGGCCGCGAGACGGTTGCGTCAGCCGCCACCGATAACCGAGCCGAGGCGAAACACCGGCAGGTACATAGCCACGATCAGGCCGCCGACGACCACGCCGAGCATACCGATCAAGGCGGGTTCGATCAAGGTCGTGAGGTTGTCCACGGTGTCCTCCACCTGGGCCTCGTAGATCGCGGCGCACTTGCCCAGCATTTCGTCGAGATTGCCGGATTCTTCGCCCACAGCCACCAGCGCGAGGAGCATTTCGGGAAAGACGGCGCCGTCGCGCAGCCCGGCGGAGAGCGGTCGTCCGGCGGCGACCTGCTCGCCGGCGCGGCGAATGGCGTTTGCCACCGCGGTGTTTTCGGCGGATCCGGCCACGGCGCCGAGGGCGTCCACCAAGGGCACGCCGGCGCTGGCCGCCGTGGAGAGGGTGCGGGAGCAACGAGCCACGGCCGCCTTGACAACGATAGCGCCAACGATCGGCGTCTTCAACAGCGCGGCGTCCGTGGCGTTGCGCAAGCGTTCGGAGCGTCGCCGGAGCACGACGAACGCCGCCGCGCCGCCGGCCGCGCCGAGCACCGCGGCAAGCCACCAATCCCGGAGCTGGTCGGACGCGCCCATGACAAACCGCGTCAGCGCCGGCAGCTCCGCGTCCGCGGTGGCGAACACGGCCTCGAATTGCGGCACGATGTGGATGAGCAGGAGGGCCGTTACGGTCAGCGCGGCGAGGAGCACCACCACCGGGTAGGTCAGCGCCTTGCGCACCTTGCGCCGCGTCGCCTCGGAGCGTTCTTGGTACGCCGCGATGCGATCCAGCATGACATCGAGCGTGCCCGACTGTTCGCCCATGTACACGAGGTGGCGGTACATGCCGTCGAATTGCCGCGGATGCGCGGCCAACGCCGTGGCCAGCGAAGCGCCGGCTGCGAGTTCGCCGCGCACGGTCTCGATCACGGCGCCGAAGTGCGTGTTGCGGGTATTCGTTGCGACGATGCGCAGCGCCTGCACCAAATGCACTCCGGCCCTTGTCAAAGTGGCCAGTTGGCGACTGAACAGCGTGATGTCGCGGGTCTTGACGCGCCGGCCGAGAGCGGAGCCCCTCGGCTTCCGGCGCAAGCGCTTGGCGGTGACGCCGCGCCGCCGCAAGCGGGCGTGTACATGCCGCCGCGTCGGCGCGGCCTGTTCGCCGCGCACCGCGCGTCCCGCGCTGTCAACACCTTCCCAAAGGTAGGTCCGTTGCATCGTTGTCGTCCGTTGTCGCGCCGGTGGCGCGCGTCGTGCCAACGCCCGCGTCGGCGCCGGGGTTCGCTGTCACGCGGTTGATCTCGCGCAAGCTGGTGAGTCCGCGCAACACTTTGGCGAGGCCGCTGCGGCGCAGATCGGCGTAGCCGAGTTCGCGCATCGCGTTCGCCAGCGCCACGCTGCTCTCGCCGGCGAGTATCAAGCGCTGCAGGCGCGGGGAGACATCGACCACCTCGTGGATGCCGGTACGCCCGCGGTAGCCGCGGTCGCATTGGCCGCAGCCGGCATCGTTGGCCTCGAACAACTGGGCGCCGCCGGCGATGTCGCGTTCCGTGAAGCCTTGCTCCAGCATTGCTTCGGGTGGGATGTGCGCCGGTTGGCGGCAATGCGGACACAAGAGACGCGCCAGGCGCTGCGCGATGAGCAGCGTCACGGACGAAGCGATGTTGAAGGCGGGCACGCCCATGTTGCGAAGTCTCGTGAGCGTCTCGGCCGCGGAGCCGGTGTGCAGGGTGGAAAGCACCAAGTGGCCGGTTTGCGCCGCTTTGATGGCCATCTCGGCCGTGGCCCGGTCGCGTATCTCGCCAACCATCAGCACATCGGGGTCTTGCCGCAGAAAGGCCCGCAAGGCGGTTTCGAAGTCCAGTCCGGCGCGATTGTTCACCTGCACTTGGTTGATGCCGGGGACGTCTATTTCCACCGGGTCCTCGGCGGTGGCGATGTTGCGATCCTCGGCGTTCAAGCGGTTGAGGCCGGCGTACAGACTCACCGTCTTGCCGCTGCCGGTGGGTCCGGTGACGAGGATCATGCCTTGCGGCTGCGCCAGCGCGTTGACGTAGCGCCGTGTTTGCGCTTCGTCGAGCCCGAGTTGATCGACGGCCATGCGCGCGCTCGCCGAGTCGAGAACGCGCAGCACGACTTTTTCGCCGTGCATGGTGGGCAAGGTGCTCACGCGCAAGTCCACGCCGCCGCGGCCGGCCTCGCCGCCCGCAAGCGTGATGCGGCCGTCCTGCGGCCGGCGGCGCTCGGTGATGTCCAGCTGCGCCATCACCTTGAGGCGCGAGGCGAAACGGGCGCCCAAGTGCGCCGGCGGCCGCTCGGTTTGCCGCAGCACGCCGTCGACGCGCAAGCGCACGCGGTAGAAGCCGTCGTAAGGCTCGAAGTGGATGTCGGAGGCGCCGGCGGCCACAGCGTCGCGCAACACCTTGTCGATGTACTTGACGATGGGCGCCTCGTCCACGGCCTCGCCGGCCGCACGCGGAAGAATCGCTCCCCCTTCGTCGCCGTCGAGCCCGGCGAGGAGGGACGTTGTGCGGCCGTGTTGGAGCCGCGCCAAGGCGCTGGCCAAGGCTTCCGGCGCCACCAACACGGCGTCGGTGTCACAGCCGGTGCGGAGTTTGATCTCGTTCAACGCGGCAAGGTTGGCCGGATCGGCGATGGCGACGGCCAAGCGCCCGCGCCGTTGCGCGAGCGGCAAGGCGTTGTGGCGTTGCGCCAGTTCGGCGTCCATCACGCCGCTGGGGAGGAACGTTGGGTCCACCGCCTCGAGGTCCAGCGACGGCAAGCCGAACTCGCTGCCGAGCGTCGACGGGCGATGGTTGGGCGAGGCGGCCGCGTGTGGTGGCGCGGCGCGCGGATGGCCTGGATCGACGCGCATCGTTCGCAGCCGTTGCAGTGGAGGGGACTGGCGGATATTGGCGCCGGCGCCGCGCGGCGCGCCACATCGTATTTCTCGATTTTGTGTGGGAAATCCGCGGTGCGTCTTGTAAGCCGTGTGCCGTTTACGCCGCGTGCCCGCTTGTTCCAAAGTGGTGTTCCCAAAAACCACTTCCAAGAGGATTGCGAACAATGAAACATCAACCTGGCGGGACGGCGGCGCGCCGGCCCGACGCTTTCAGCCTGGTCGAACTGATGATCGTCGTGGCGATCGTGGGCGTCTTGACGGCGGTGGCCATTCCGGCCTACCGGAGCTATGTGCAAAGCGCCAACACGGGCAAGGTCAACGCGCACTTCCGCGGCGCGGTGCGCTTTGTCGAAAACGAGCTGCGCCGCGCGCGGGCGGAGTTTGCCCTGGGCGCGCTGACGCTGGCGGACGCTGACCGCAAATACACCATCAACACTTGGCTTGAAGAGCTGAACGGACAAGGCGGTGGCCAGGCGCCGGGCGGCGGCGAACCGTACGCGTCGGCGGTGGACCACGTGGCGGGCGTCGTCGGCGTGAACGCCACAGGCGGTTTCGCCACGGGCGATTTGGTCGTGACCATCACGCGGCCGCGCTACGGCGGGGCGAACGCGCAAGCGCACCGCGTGGCGTGGCAGGACATCTGAGGTGCCGCCGGTGGCCCGCTCGCGCGGCTTTTCGCTGCTGGAGCTGGTGGTGGTGGTGGCCGTGATCGTCGCCATCACGGCCATTGCCGTGCCGGCCTATCGCGGCCATGTCGCCACGGCGCGCGACAGCGCGCTGGTGAACGCGATGACGACGATGTCCGTCTTCCAAGAGGACGTCAAACTGCGCACCGGCGCCTACGGCAGCGGACGGTACGACGCCGCTGTCGGCGACACCTCGTTGACGGACGCCATCGGCTGGCGGCCGAGCGCCGCCAACGGCAACGTCTTCGTGGTCACGGCCGCTGGCGACGCGAGTTGGACGGTGACCGCCATCACGCCGGCGGGCCACCGGCTGTGCCGCGTGTTCCCAAGCCGCAGGCCTTGTCCCTGACGTGGCGCCGGGCGCCCCGACACCGTTGATCCTGCGGGGCGCGGCGGAGAAATCGCGGCGCGGCGTCAGGTCATGCGCGACACCGAACACTCCGCGAGCGCCTCCAAGGCGTCGCGGTAGCGGCTCGGTGGCAGCGCGAGCGTTTCCTCGGCGGCGCGTTCGGCTTCCTCGATGGCGCACGCTTTGGTGTACTCCAAGCCGCCGCTCTCGCGCACGACCTTGGCGACGCGGCCGAAGTGCCCGGTCGAGCGCGCTTCGACGGCTTCCCGCACGAGCAGCGCGTCGGCCGGCGCGCCGTTCGCCAGCACGTGAATCAGCGGCAGGGTGACCTTGCCCTCCGCCAGATCGTCGCCGACGTTCTTGCCCATGAGCCGGCCGTCGCCGGCGTAGTCCAGCCAGTCGTCGACCAGCTGGTAGGCCATGCCGAAACGCAAGCCGTAGCGCCGCAACGCGTCGATGTGGTCGGCGTCGCGCGCCGCCAGCACGGCGCCGGTGTGCGCCGCGGCCTGAAAGAGCATGGCGGTCTTGCGCCGGATCACCTCGCGGTATTCGGCCTCGGTCATGTCCACGCGGCCGAGGTTGGCGAGTTGCAGCACCTCGCCTTCGGCAATGACGCTGGTGGCGTGGCTGATGGTGGCCATGACGTCCATGCTGTCCAGCTCGACCATCAACTGAAAGCCGCGCGAATAGAGGAAGTCGCCCACCAGCACGCTCGGAGCGTTGCCCCACAGGGCGTTGGCCGTGGCGCGTCCGCGGCGTCGGGCGCTGCCGTCCACCACATCGTCGTGCAACAGCGTGGCGGTGTGCAGAAACTCGATGATGGTGGCGAGACGAACCGCCTCCTCTCCTTGACACCCGCAGGCGCGCGCGGCGAGGAGCGCCACCAACGGGCGCAAGCGCTTGCCGCCGGCCTGTACGATGTGGTGGCCGATCTGTTCCACGAGTGCGATGCCGGACGCCAGTTGGCGCGGAATCAGACGGTCGATCTTGGCGAAGTCGTCGCGCATCAAGTGGAAAATCGCCGCGATCCGCCAACCAGGTTGCGGCGCGGCGGCGTTGCGTTCGGGGGCGTTCGCGGTGTCGGGGGGCATGCGCGCGTGTTCGCTCATCGTCCATTCCGCACGGCCAACGGCCATTGCGCCTGTCGCTGCCGATGCGTAAGATCACGCGCCTTGACGCGCAGGTCCGTCTTCGCAGCCCGGCGCCGGAAGCGCGAGGCGTGCCGCCGTCGGATGTTGATCCGGCGCATTGTAAAGCGAAATGGCCGGGGACGCGCCGGCCGGCGCAGGAGGTTGAATTGGAACACGAGGCGGCAAAGTCCAAGAACGCCAACCTGTTCGCTGTGTTCGAGAGCGGTGGCAAGCAGCATCGCGTGGTGTGTGGCGAAACCGTGCGCCTTGAGCGTCTGTCCGGCACCGCGGGCGACGAAGTGTCCTTCAACCGCGTGTTGATGATCGGCGCCGGCGAGCAGGTCCTCGTCGGCGCGCCGTATGTGGACGGCGGTTTGGTCACCGGCGAGTTCGTCGCGCAAGGCCGGGGCAAGAAGATTCGCGTCATCAAGTTCAAGCGGCGCAAGAACTACCTGCGCCACAAGGGGCATCGGCAAGCGTTCTCGGATGTGCTGATCACCGGCATTGCCCACCCGAGCCACGAAGACGACCCAGCCGTTGCGGAGAGGAACGCTCCGGCGGAGAAGAACGTCCCGGCCGCGGCGCCGCCGCAGACCACGCAGCCGACGCAGCAGGCGCAATAGGAGGATCGCGCATGGCACACAAGAAGGCGGGCGGCAGCACGCGCAACGGCCGCGATTCCCATTCCAAGCGTCTCGGCGTGAAGAAATACGGCGGCGAGCATGTGCGCGCCGGCAACATCCTGGTGCGGCAACGGGGCACCAAGTTCCATCCCGGCGCCAACGTCGGTTGCGGTCGCGATCACACCTTGTTCGCCACGGCGGACGGTCGCGTCGCGTTCGCGGTGCGCGGCGCGGCGCGGCGGCGCACGGTGAGCGTGGTGACCGAAGAGGCGGGCGCCGCCGCCACGTAGCGAGGCCGGGAAGCGGCCGCTTGCGGCCATGAAGTTCGTCGACGAAGCAGTCATTGATGTCGAAGCGGGCAAGGGCGGCGACGGCTGCCTCAGTTTCGCCCGGCAGCGCAATCGCCCGCGCGGCGGTCCGGACGGCGGCGATGGCGGCCACGGGGGGTCGGTGCGCCTCGTCGGCGATGCGAACTTGAACACCTTGGTGGACTTTCGCGCCACGCCGCGATTCCGCGCGCCCGCCGGGCAGTCCGGCCGCGGCCGCGGCATGACCGGGCCGAGCGGCGCGCCGCTGGACATTCGCGTGCCTCTAGGCACCACCGTCGTGGACGCCCAGACGCGCGCGGCCATCGGCGATGTGGCCCGGCCGGGCCAGACGTTGGTGGTCGCCCGCGGCGGGCGGCGCGGACTCGGCAATCTGCGCTTCAAGTCGAGCACGAACCGCGCTCCGCGCCAAACCACCTTGGGGCGGCGCGGCGAGCGACGCTGCCTGCGTTTGGAGTTGCAGGTGCTCGCGGATGTCGGCCTGCTGGGCTTGCCCAACGCCGGCAAGTCGACGCTTCTCGGCCGCGTCTCCTCGGCCAAGCCACGCGTGGCCGATTTTCCCTTCACAACCTTGACGCCGAATCTCGGCGTCGTTCGCGTTGACGCCGGCGCGAGTTTCGTGATGGCCGACATGCCGGGGGTGATTGCCGGCGCGTCGCAAGGCGCGGGACTAGGGTTCTTGTTCTTGAAACACCTCACCCGCGCGCCGCTGCTGTTGCATTTGGTCGACGCCGCGCCGAGCGACGGCACCGACCCTCTGGGCAACAGTCAAGCGGTGGAGGTGGAACTGCGGGCTTACAGCCCGGCGTTGGGTGGACGGGAAATCTGGATGGTGGCGACGAAGCGGGATTTGCCGGGCGCCGAAGCCGGCGCTCGCAAGCTGCGGGCGCACTATCGCCATCGACCGTGCCACGCCGTTTCGGCGGTCGATGGCGCTGGCGTGGCTGGATTGGTGAGGGCTGTGATGGCGCATGTGGCCGAGCGCCGTCGTCGGCTTCGATCGGATGCCGACTTCGCGGCCTTGGAGCGCGAGAAGCAGCGGCGCATTGGCGCGGACGTCTTGGCGCGGGGTTTCGCGCCGCGCGCGGGACCGAAGGTGACGGTGTGACGCCGTCGGTTGCGCGAGGCCAAGTGGCGCGCGCCAAGACGTGGGTCGTCAAAATCGGCAGCGCCCTCATCACGGGCGACGGGCAGGGCGTGGATCGCGCCGGCGTCGACGCTTGGTGCGGCCAGGTGGCGGCCCTCGCCGATGTGGGAAAGCGCGTGGCGCTGGTGTCCAGCGGCGCCGTCGCGGAAGGCTGCCAACGGCTGGGCTACCGGCAGCGTCCGACGACCATCCACGAGTTGCAGGCCGCGGCGGCGGTGGGGCAGTCCGGCCTCATCGAGGCGTACCAGAGCGGATTCAAGTCGCATGGGCGCGACGCCGCCTTGGTGCTCCTCACGCACGACGACTTGGCCAACCGCAAGCGCTATCTAAACGCGCGCGCCACGTTGTCGACGTTGCTCGACCTGGGTCTGGTGCCGGTCATCAACGAAAACGACTCGGTGGCTACCGACGAGATCAAACTCGGCGACAACGACTGGCTGGCCGGCATGGTCGCGAACCTGTTGGCGGCGGATGTCCTCGCCTTGCTGACCGATCGCGCCGGTCTGCACGAAGCCGATCCGCGTCACTGTCCCGGGGCGGCGCTTGTCCGCGAAGCGGCGGCGACGGATCCGCGTTTGGACGCCATGGCCGGGCGGGGCGCGGGCCGGTTGGGGCACGGCGGCATGGCCACCAAACTGGCGGCGGCGCGCCTGGCGGCGCGCTCGGGCACGGCCACCGTCATCGCTTCCGGCCGGGAAGTCGACGTGCTTGCCCGGCTTGGAGGCGGCGAAGCACTCGGCACGCTGTTGACCGCGGACTTGGCGCCGCTCGACGCGCGCAAACGCTGGCTGGCCGGGCAGCGCAAGCCGAAAGGGGAACTGCGGGTGGATCCCGGCGCGGCGCAAGCCATTCGCAAACGGGGTGTCAGCGTCTTGCCGGCTGGGGTCACGCACGCGGCCGGCGCGTTCCGCCGCGGCGACCTGGTGCGCGTGGTGGACACGGCTGGCGACGAGATCGGCAAGGGGCTGGCCAACTACGACGCCGCCGAAGCCCTGCGCATCCTAGGGCGGAAGTCCTCCGAGATCGCCGCGGTGCTTGGCTACGGGCGCGAGGGCGAGCTTGTCCATCGCGACAACATGGTGGTGTGGTAGGTCTTGCCGCCAGCGCTCAGCCCTTGGCGGCGCTTTCCGGCCGCTTGGCTCGGCCGCTTGGCCGCGGATGGCCGGCGAACGGCCTTTTCGCTGAGCTGCGCCCCGGCGTTATGTCGCCGCCAAGGCGTTCAGCTTGCGCGCCAAGCGGGATTTGTGCCGCGCCGCCTTGTTCCGATGCAGTATGCCTTTGCCGACCATTGCGTCGATAACCGGCACGGCTTCGCGGAACGCCGCGGTGGCGGCGTCGCGGTCGCCCGCCTCCAAGGCGCCGACCACCTTCTTGATGTGCGTGCGCACTTTCGATCGGTGGCTCGCGTTGCGGGCGCGGTGTCGTTCCGCTTGGCGGGCGCGTTTGCGCGCTTGGGGACTGTTGGCCAACTCTCTCCTCGGTGCCGATGCCGTGTGCGTTGATGGCGGACTATGCCCCAGGCGGGCGCGCAGGTCAATCCCTCCGCCGCGCGGCGTGGCGATCGCGCCGGCGCGTTTGCGTTGTCGCCGGCGCTGTGCGTGCCGCCGTCGCGGCCGTGGCGCGCCGGCGTGAGCGCCGCGCAAGGCGCGAGCGCGCCGCCGCGAAATGTCGCCGCGAAAGCCGTCGTCGTGGGCGGCATGACGCTGACGTCGCGCGTCACGGGCTTGCTGCGCGATGTCGTGTTCTCGCATGTGCTAGGCGCCGGCGTTGCCGCCGACACGTTCCTGCTGGCGTTCCGCGTGCCGAACTTCTTTCGCCGCTTGTGCGCCGAGGGGGCGTTCGCGCAGGCGTTCGTGCCGGTGCTTGCCCGCTACCACGCCAAGGCCGAGGAGACGGGCGATCAGACGGCGTTGCGCGGGTTCGTCGCCGCTGTCGCCGGCAACCTGGGCGTTGTCTTGTTGGCCGGCACCGTGATTGGCGTCTTGGGCGCCGCCGCGGTCGCGCCGCTGTTCATGGCCGGGTTTCTCCGCGACGCCGCGCAATTCGCGCTGGCGGTGGATCTGACGCGAATCGTGTTTCCGTACGCCGCCTGCATTTCACTGGTGGCGTTGGCCGCCGGCGTGCTCAATGTCCACAACCGCTACGCGGTGCCGGCGGTCACGCCGGTGTTGTTGAACACCGGGCTCGTCGCGGCGGCGCTCGCGGCGGCGGCGTTCGCCGCGGACTTGACGGCGGCGGCGTATTTCCTGGCCTGGGGCGTGCTGGCCGCGGGTCTCGCGCAGATGGCGTTGCAAGTGCCGTCCTTGGCGCGCGTGGGCATGTTGGTGGCGCCGCGGCCAAACTGGTCGCACCCGGGTGCGAAAGAGGTTGGCCGCTTGTTCGTGCCGGCCGCCCTTGCGGCCTCGGCCGGTCAGGTGAACGCGCTCGTCGGCAGCCAATTGGCGTCGCTGCTGGAGGCCGGCAGCGTTTCCTGGTTCTACTACGCCGACCGGTTGATGGAACTGCCCATCGGCATCGTCGCCATCGCCATCGGCACGGTGCTGTTGCCCAATTTGGCGCGCGCGCACGACGCCGCCAGGGAAGGCGAGTTCAACGACACGCTGGACTGGGGGTTGCGCGCCGGTTTGCTGATCGGCGTGCCCGCCACCGCGGCGCTGGCGGTCTTGGCAGCGCCGCTGACGGCGACGATCTACTTGCACGGCGAGACCTCCGCGCGCGATGCGGAGATGATCGTCGCCGCGTTGCGGGCGTTCGCGGTTGGTTTGGTGGCCTTGATCGTCGTCAAGATCGCCGCGCCGGCCTACTTCGCCCGCCACGACACCAAAACCCCCTTGCGCTTCGGCGTGGTGGCGGTGGCGGTCAACATCGTCGTCGGTTTGGCGACCTTTCGCTGGCTGGGCCACGTGGGCTTGGCGCTTGCGGTGAGCGTGGCGGCGGTCGTCAACGCCGGCCTGCTGCTTGGCGGCCTAGTGCGCCGCGGTCACTATCGGCCCGGGCGGCGGATGGCGCGCGCCGGTCTCGCGTGCGTGGCGGCCACGGCGGCGATGGCGACCGCTTTGTGGTGGTTTGTGCCGGCTGCCGCTTGGTGGCACGCGGCGTCCCTGCCGACGCGCGTTTGCACGCTGGCGGCAGCGGTTGTCGGCGGCTTCGTGGTTTACGTCGGCGCGGCGATGGTCTTCGGCGTGCGCCCCCGCGACCTGCGGCATCAATCGGGGTGAGTCCGTTGCCACGCACGCTGGCGCAGGCCGGGGCGGCGCGTCGGCGACGCGGTACAATAGCGGCTGTTCCTTGGAAGGAGATTGCAATGGGGCGCAAAGGGCATTGGCGTGATGTCCGGTCCGAACGGGCGCGGTTCGTGGCTCGGGTGCTAGTCGGCGTTGTGGCGTTCGCGGGTGGGTTGGCGTTCGCGGCGGAGTCGCTCACCGTGGTCTCGTGGGGCGGCGCCTACGGGCGCGCCAGCCGCTTGGCCGTGCTTGAACCGTTCTCCGCCGAGACCGGCGTCGAGGTGAAGATCGAGGACTACAACGGCGGTCTCGCGCAGATCCGCGCGCAGGTGGAGACCGGCATCGTCACTTGGGACGTGGTGGATCTGGAAATTCCGGATCTGGTGCGTGGCTGCGACGAGGGCCTCTTGGAAGAGGTGGAAGTGGAGGGCTTGCCGCCGGCCGCCGACGGCACGCCGGCGACGCAGGACTTCTACCCCGACACCGTGACGGATTGCGGCCCGACGCAGCTCTTCTACGCGACCATCTACGCGTACAACAGCAAGACCTTCCCGAAAGAGAAACCGGCCACCATCGCGGACTTCTTCGACTTGACGAAGTTCCCCGGCAAGCGCGGCATGCGCCGCACGCCGCAGGTGAATCTGGAGTTCGCGCTGATGGCGGATGGCGTGGCGCACGATCAGGTGTACGCCGTGCTGGACACGCCGGAAGGCTTGGATCGCGCCTTTCGCAAGTTGGACACCGTCAAGGACGTCATCGTCTGGTGGGAAGCCGGCGCCCAGCCCCCGCAGTTGCTTGCCGATCAAGAGGTGGCCATGAGCACCGCCTACAACGGGCGCATCTTCAACGCCCAAGTGCTTGAGGAGCAGCCGTTCGTGGTGGTGTGGGACGGGCAGGTGCTGGACACCGGAGGGTTCGGCATCGTCTTGGGAACGAAAAACGCCGCCGCGGCGCGCAAACTCGTCGCCTACTCGGCGCGGCCGGAAGTGCAGGCGCGCATCAGCCAGTACATCTCCTACAGTCCCACGCGGCGTTCCGCCGCGCCGCTCGTTGCCACGCACAAGGAGACCGGCACGGTGATGGAGCCGCACATGCCCACCAGCGAGAGCAATCTCAGCGCGTCGTTGACCAACAATTGGGAATGGTGGAGCGATCACCTGGACGAGGTGAACGAGCGCTTCGCTGCGTGGCTGGCGCGTTGAGGAGGCGCGTCGCGAAGTAACGGCCAACGCCGTGGGCAAGGCCGCTTTCGGTTGGGGCGGGGCGCGCGTTCGCGCCGCCGCGCTGGCGCTGCCGCTGGTGGCCTTCATCGGCGTCACCTTCATCGCGCCGCTCGGCGCCATGCTGCTGCGCAGCGTGCATTCGCCCTTGGTGGCCGACACGCTGCCGCAAACGGTGGAATTGTTGGGCGATTGGGATGGCGGCGGCCTGCCCTCCGAACTCGTGTTCGCGGCTGCGGCGCGGGAGTTCGTGGCGGCCCGGGAAGCGCGCGCCATCGGCCAGGTGGCGACCCGCATCAACCGCGTGCAGGGCGGTCTGCGCAGCGTCGTGACGCGCACCGCGCGCAAGCTGCGGGGCGTGCAAACCGATTCTTGGCAGGCCGCGATGATCGAAGCGGACGAGGCGTGGGGAGATCCGGCCACATGGCGGGCTTTGCGCCGCGCCGGGGAGCGGTTCACCGGCCGCCACTATCTGCGCGCCGTGGATTTGGATCGGGACGCCGCCGGAGATGTCGTCCTGCAGCGTCCGGAGGAGCGCATCTACATCGTGTTGCTCCGCCGCACGTTGGTGGTGAGTTTGACCATCACGTTGCTGTGTCTGCTGCTTGGCTATCCCGTCGCCTACCTCATCGCCCACGCGCCGCCGAACCGCGCCAACCTGTTGCTGCTGCTGGTGCTGGTGCCGTTTTGGACTTCGCTCTTGGTGCGCACCACGTCGTGGATCGTGTTGCTGCAGTCCCAAGGCGTCATCAACGATCTGCTGGTGTGGGCCGGCCTCGTCGGCGACGACGCGCGCCTGTCGCTGATCTACAACATGACCGGGACGCTGGTGGCCATGACGCATGTGCTGTTGCCGTTCATGGTGCTGCCGCTGTACTCGGTGATGCGCACCATACCCGCCACGCACATGAGCGCGGCGGCGTCTCTGGGCGCGGGATTCGGCCGGGCTTTTTGGCGCATCTACTGGCCGCAGACGCTGCCCGGCGTGGGCGCCGGTTCGCTGCTGGTGTTCATTCTCGCCATCGGCTACTACATCACGCCGGCGTTGGTGGGCGGGCGCACCGGCCAGCTCATCTCCAACATGATCGCCTACCACATGCAGCAGTCGCTGAACTGGGGACTCGCCGCCGCCTTGGGCGGAATACTGCTGGCATGCGTGATCGGGTTGTACCTCGCCTACGACCGCTTGGTCGGCGTGGAGCGGATGAAGCTGGGGTAGGCGCGCCCTGCGGGGTGCGTCCGAGTTTGCCCCGCAAACTCACCAAAATATATATTGACGATACATACCACGCCTGCTAGCGTGCTTTCCCATCGCTAGCTGGATGGCGCTGGAATCCCGATGGGACGCAAGCAGGCTTCTTCCCCCGAGCGCAAGTTCGCACGGGTTTTCATGACCGGGCGTTCGCAGGCGGTGCGCCTGCCGCAGGAGTTTCGCTTCGCTACGGATCGAGTCGCCATTCGGCGCGAAGGCGCGAACGTCATTCTCAGCCCGCCGTACAAGGACTGGGCGGACTACCTCGAGCGAGCCCCCAAGGTGGGGGAAGACTTCGTGGCGGCGATGGAAGAGCTGCGGCGCGACTCGTTGCCTTTGGAGGAAAGGGAGCCGTTCGATTGAAGGCGATGCTCGACACGGACACCTGCATATACGCCATGTCCGCCGCCGAGGGCTTCGAGCCCAAGCGGCCCTTGCAAGACTGCGCCATCTCCGTGGTGGTGCTTGGGGAGCTCGAATCGGGCGTGCGGCGCTCGCGGCGCGTGGAGCACAACCGGGCGGCCCTGGATGAGTGGCTTGCCGCTGTGCAGGTGATAGACCTGAACGCGGACGTCGGCCGCCGCTACGGGACGCTGAGGGCCCACCTCGCGGCAGCCGGCCGGTTGATAGGCCCCAACGATCTCTGGATAGCCGCCCACGCGCTGTCGCTCGATCTACCTCTCGTAAGCCACAACTTGCGCGAGTTCGAGCGTGTGCCCGGGTTGGCTGTCGAGACATGGATGCGGCGGCGTTGAGAGGCATTGACGTGTACATGGGTCAACGTCCTGCGTCTTGGGCGGTTTCGTCGGCAGACGATCTCCGCACTTTCCACTGCGTCCCGTTGCGGGTGTCTTCGATCTCCACGCCTTTGTGGGCCAACTCGTCGCGGATCGCGTCGGCGCGCGCGAAATCGCGCTCGCGGCGGGCGGTGTCCCGTTGCGCGATCAGGGCCTCGATGCGGGCAACGTCCACCGCGTCCCGGTTTGCCGGACCCCCTTCGCCCCGAAAGTAGGCCGCGGGCGTGCGCCCGAGCAAGCCGAGCAGCCAGCCTCCGGCGAGTAGCTGGTCGCGCGCCCGGCCGCGGGCAGCCGTGCTGCGGGCGCGGTGGACATCGGCCGCCAGACGGTGCAGCGCGGCCAGCGCTTTGGGCGTGTTGACGTCGTCCGCCAAGGCGGCCAGCACTTCCGCCGGAAAGGCGTCTTCGCCGGCATTTTCGTAGTCCGCGGCGGTCGCGCGGCTGTGCTCGTCGGCATGCCGCAACGCTTGGTAAAGACCCCCGACGCTGGCGTTCGCTTGCGCCAGCAGGCCGTCGCTCCACGCCAGGCTTTGGCGGTAGTGCCCGCAGAGCAGGGCGTAGCGCAGCGCCTCGCCGTCGTGTTCGGCGCGCAGCTCGCGGATGGTCACGACATTGCCTTCGCTCTTGGACATTTTGCCGGCGCCGAAGGTGAGCATGCCGTTGTGCAGCCAATAGCGCACGCCGGCCGCGCCGCCGTTGACGCAACGGCTCTGCGCGCTTTCGTTCTCGTGGTGGGGGAACGCGAGGTCGCTGCCGCCGCCGTGGATGTCGATCACCGGCCCCAAGTGCTTGCGGATCATGGCCGAACACTCGATGTGCCAGCCGGGGCGCCCGCGCCCCCAGGGGCTGTCCCAACCGGGCAGATCCGCTGTTGACGGCTTCCACAGCACGAAATCCTTGGGGTCTTTCTTGTACGGTGCCACCTCCACGCGCGCGCCGTCGCGCATCTCGTCCAACGTGCGTTTGGCGAGCGTGCCGTACTCCGGGTCCGACGGCACATGGAAGAGCACATGGCCTTGCGCTTCGTAGGCGTTGCCGGCCGCCATGAGCGCCTCGATCATGGCGACGATCTCGGCGATGTGCTCGGTGGCGCGGGGTTCGACATCCGGTTCCCGCACGCCGAGCGCGGCGAGATCGGCTGCGTACTCGGCTGCGTAGCGTTCGGCCAGCTCGCGTATGGGTTGGCCGGCGGCCGCCGCCGCGGCGTTGATCTTGTCGTCCACGTCGGTGATGTTGCGCACGTAGGTGACGCACGGATAGGCCACGCGCAACAGGCGCACCAGCACGTCGAAAGCCACCGCCGGCACGGCGTTGCCGATGTGCGCGAAGTGGTACACCGTGGGGCCGCAGACGTACACCGTGACCTCCCCGGGTTGGCGCGGCGTGAACGGTTCCTTGCGGCCGGATGCGGTGTTGTGCAGTTGGATGCGCATGGCGCGGAAATCGCGTCGGTGGGCGTCGGGCGGCGCATTGTAACGCCACGCGCCAATCGCGCGTCGCGTGATACGGTCGCGCCAAGAGTTCAGAGGGAGGTTGAACATGAACATGCATGGGTCACGGTTTTGCGGTGGGTTGGGGCGTGGACGCCGGCGACGAGATTGGCGAGTCGAACAACACGGGTAGTTCCAGGGGGGCGCACCTGCACTACACGCAATACCGCGGGCAAACGCGCGGGCGCGACAAGACCGTCGATCCGGCGGAAGTTCACAGTTGCTAGGAATAGCATCCATCCGTCGCCGACGGCTGCTGCTGTGGACGGTCGTCGGAGGGTCTCTCCTTGGTGCGCTTTGCATTGGGGTATTGATCGTGCTCAACGAACCGGAAGCCGAAGGCCCGACGGATTTCGTGCAAACCCAAAAGCCAGAGGCGATACCGCCCGCCAAGGCCGAGGCGGTGCCTTCGCCGCTTCCTCCTGCCGCGCAGCTAGCCTTGCCGCTTGCACCGGCCAACGTGATCGGCAACTACGACTGCGGTATAGCCGTGGGCCGCGGTACTGCCGCGGGGCTCGCCGTTGTCTCGGTGCCGGCGGAAGGCGGCGGCGCCTTCGCCGTGCTCAACGAATACGGCGAGGTGTTTTCCGGGCTGTTGCCGTTCAAGCCCAACCACCGCCGCGTTGGCCGTCAGGCGGATGGCGCGGTCGTCGCGGCGTTCGGCGATCTGCGCTGGAACTCTGAGGTGTTCCGCGAGCGGAACTCCCCGGCGCCGGTGCGCGTGTTCGTCGACGGGTTGTTGACGCATCAGACCGAGAAGGCGTTGGAGTTTGGCGTTGCCCCGAACGGGGAGTCCTTCTACTTGCACGAACCGTTGGGGGAGGCGCACACCCGCTTGGTCGTGCGGGACCTTGTGTTTGGTGAAGAGACGCATCATGACTTCGGGGCGCGGTTCGCGCCCACCAACGACTACGAGGTGAAGTTCGCTCCCCGCTATTCGAACGACGGTCGCGAGGTCATGTTCACACCCGCTGGTCCGGATTCGTTTGGCGTTGGCAGCCACCTGTTCGTGCCGGTGCGCAGCGAGGGAATGCGGAGCGTGCGGGTGTTGAGCGAAGGGGAGGCACCGGGTGGCGGCGGGGAGGCGTCTATCGATGTGCGCGAGGTGTACAGCGCCGTGTTCGCGTCGAGCGAAACGGGCTACTTCGCACATCCGGCATCGTCGCCGGCGTCCGACGGCCGCCGCCGGTGGCGGCTGGCGCGAAGAGACTTCGACTACAACGCCGGTACCGCCGCGGAGGTTTGGTCGCGGCAGCTGGCGCTGCGCTTCTTCAACGGCCACATGACGCTTTCCGATGACGGCCGCTGGCTGGCGCTAGGGGCATGGAAACTGCTCGTGGTGGACACGCGCACGGGGGGCACGGCGCTTTCCTATCCCAAGACCGGCGAGAAACAAAAGGAACTCGAACGGCTGGGCAATGTCATGCCGTCGGGGAGCACGGTGGCCGACCTCGGCAGCGTCACGAATTGGCGTTTCAACGGCGATCGGATCGGGCTGTTGCGGAGCATCGGCGCGCAGTCCACCCAAGAGTGCGACTACCGGGCCGGGCGCCGGCAATACCATGCGTGCCGTGCCGAACTGCGGCGCAGCGGCCGCTACCGCACGGTGTACGACGTGTTCGCGCTCGGCGCGCCCGTGGACGCCCAACCCCTCTACCGAGTGGAAGCCAACCCCGACGTTCCCTGCGGCCATGCCCACTTCGCGTTTCGCTTGCACTCGCAGGAGGGACGCTTGGCGTTCAAAGCGACAGCGCCGGCCGTCGGCGACGGCAGGATCCTCTAAGTCTAAGCCGACGCCCTTGGGCCGCGAGAGCCTTCACCAAGCAAAGTCGAGTTTGCAGCGGGTACCGAGTTTGCGGAGCAAACTCCAACGCGCCCAACAGGGCGCGCCCCGACAGGGCGCGCACGAAGCGGTCAGCCGCGAAAGCGCTGTTCCAAATAGGCGTGCATGGTGCGCAGCCCCATCGCCTCGCCGCCCACGGGACGGCCGGGGCGCGCGGTCGTGTTCCACGCCATGATGTCGAAGTGCAGCCACGGGCTGTCGCCGGCGAAGCGCTCCAAGAAGAGGGCCGCGGCGATGGCGCCGGCGTAGGGGGTGGCGGGGCTGTTGAGCAAATCCGCCACCTTGCTCTTGAGCAGTTTGCGGTAGGGAGGGAACAACGGCATGCGCCATACCGGATCTTCGACTTGCTCGCCGATCCGCACCAGCTCGGCGGCGCTTTCGTCTTCGGTGGCGAACATGGCCGGCAGTTCGGTGCCGAGGGCCGTGCGCGCCGCGCCGGTCAAGGTGGCGAAGTCCACGAGCAGCGCGGGCTCTTCCTCGGCGGCCAAGGCCAGCGCGTCGGCGAGCACCAAACGGCCTTCGGCGTCGGTGTTGTCCACCTCCACGGTGAGGCCCTTGTAGGTGCGGATCACGTCTCCCGGCCGGTAGGCGTTGCCGGCCACCGCGTTCTCCACCGCGGGCACAAGCACACGCAGGCGAACGGGCAGCGCACGGGCCATCACCAGCATGGCGAGGCCGAGCGCGTGCGCCGCGCCGCCCATGTCCTTCTTCATCAGGCGCATGTTGTTCGCGGGCTTGAGATCGAGGCCGCCGCTGTCGAAGCACACGCCTTTGCCCACCAGCGTCACCCTGGGCTGGTTTGTTCCACCCCAGCGGATGTCGATGAGGCGCGGAGCGCTCGCGCTCGCCCGGCCCACGGCGTGGATGGTGCGCAGGCCGCGTTCCAACAAGGCGTCGCCGGTGGTCACCGTCACCTCCGCGCCGTGGGCCTGCGCGAGTTGGCGGCTCGCGGTCTCCAAGTGGTGTGGCAGCATGTCGGACGCCGGGGTGTTGATGAGGTCGCGGCACAAGCCGACGGCTGCCACTTCGTCCACAACGCGACGACATTCGACGTCCACGAGCAAACGCGCGGGTGGGCGCTCCTGCTCGCGGTAGGCGGTGAAGCGGTAGGCGCCGAGGCCCCAGCCGAGCGCCAATGGGGCGCGATCGCCCGGCGCGCAGCCGTTGGCCTGCAAGCGGTAGTCGCCCGCCGGCAGTTTGTACGGCAGATCGCCCAGACTCTCGGTGTTCGCGGCGTCGCCCAAGCCGGCGATCAGACGCGCCGGCTCGCCGTTCGCGCCGGGCAGCCACGCAAACGCGCCGGCGTCGGCGTTGAAGCCGGTCCGCTCCAACCATGCCCGCGCCACGCCATCCTGCGCGTCTCGCCAAGCGGCCAATTCCGGTTTGGCCACGGTCTCGATCGTGGCGGCCGCTCTGCCGTCGTCCTCGATCAGCGTCATGGGCGGGCGAGCGCTTGCGCCAGCTTGTCGGCGCGGTAGCTGGAGCGCACCAGCGGCCCGGCGGCGACTTCCCGGAAACCGGCTTCCAAGGCCCAGCGCCGATGCGCGTCGAACTCCTCCGGTGGAATCCAACGCGCCACGGCAACGTGGTTGCGGGTCGGCTGCAGATATTGGCCAAGGGTGAGCAGATCGACCTCGCTGGCGCGCAGATCCGCCATCGCCGCCCGCGCTTCCGCGGCCGTTTCCCCCAAGCCGAGCATGAGACCGCTCTTGGTGACCACGCCGAGCGATTTGGCATGCCGCAACACGGCGAGCGTTTGCCCATAGCCGGCGCGCGGGTCGCGTATCGGACGGGTCAGCCGTCGCACCGTCTCCAAGTTCTGCGCGAACACGTCCACGCCGGAGCGCGCCACTGTCTCAACCGCCGCCAAATCGCCGCGGAAGTCCGGCGTTAGCGCTTCCACCTTGGTGTCCGGGCAGCGCGACTTGATGGCGCGGACGCAAGCCGCGTAGTGCGCCGCGCCGCCGTCCGCGAGGTCGTCGCGATCCACGGATGTGAGCACCACGTAGCGCAAGCCCATGCGTTCCACGGAGCGCGCCGCGTTCGCGGGTTCGTCCGCGTCGAGCCAGCCGTTTGGATTGCCGGTGTCCACGGCGCAAAAGCGGCAGGCGCGAGTACACACGCTGCCCATCAGCATGAGGGTGGCGGTGCCGGCGGCCCAGCACTCGCCGATGTTGGGGCAGTGGGACTCCTCGCACACCGTGGCAAGGCGGTTTTCCTTCACCGCGCGGCGCACGGCGGCGTAGCGGCCGTCGCCGCCAACGCGCACGCGCAGCCACGGCGGTTTCGGCGCGCGCGGCGCCGCGTCCAGCTGGCGCGTCTTGATGCCGTTCTTGATGGCGGCGAAACCATGCGCGGTGCGGTACTTCGCGCCGCTCGACGCGCCGTTCTCAGAGTTGGTGTCCACGAAGCCGGTGGACCTAAAATGCCGCGTTGCCGGGCGTGCGCGGGAAGGGAATCGCGTCGCGGATGTTGTCCATGCCCGTGGCGTAGAGCACCAAGCGCTCCAAGCCGAGGCCGAACCCGGCATGGGGCACGGAGCCGTAGCGGCGCAGATCGCGATACCACCACAGCTCCTCTTGGGTGTCCGGCGCCATGCGGGCGTCCAACATGGCCAAGCGCTCTTCGCGCTGGCTGCCGCCGATGATCTCGCCGACCCCGGGCACCAGCACGTCCATGGCGGCGACGGTGCGGTCATCGTCGTTCTGGCGCATGTAGAACGCCTTGAGTTCCCGCGGGTAGTTCATCACCACCACCGGACCGCGGACGTGCTTCTCGGTGAGGAACCGCTCGTGTTCGGATTGCAGGTCCCGGCCCCACTCCACGGGGAACTCGAACCGCGCGCCGGAAGCCTTGAGGACATCCACCGCCTCGCCGTAGTCCATGCACGCGAACGGCGTGGCGACCACGTTTTCCAGCCGTTCCAACACCTTGGCGTCCACCCGATCGCGGAAGAACGCCAAATCCTCGCTGTGCCGCCGCAACACGTCGCCGAGCACGGTGGTGAGGAAATCCTCCGCCAAGTCCGCCAGGTCGTGCAAGTTCGCAAAGGCGATCTCCGGCTCGATCATCCAGAACTCGGCCAAGTGGCGGCTGGTGTTCGAGTTCTCGGCGCGAAAGGTGGGGCCGAAGGTGTACACCTTGCTCAAGGCGAGGCAATACGCCTCCACGTTGAGCTGGCCGGACACCGTGAGGTAGGTGTCGCGTCCGAAGAAGGCGTCAGCGCCGTCGTCTTCCGGCCCGCGCACCCGGAACAGCTCGCCGGCGCCTTCGCAGTCGCTGCTGGTGATGATGGGCGTATTCACCCAAAGGAAGCCGCGGCTGCGGAAATAATCGTGTACCGCTTGGGCGATGCCGCTGCGCACGCGGGCGATGGCGCCGAACGTGTTGGTGCGCGGGCGCAAGTGCGCCACCGTGCGCAGATGCTCGAAGGTGTGCCGCTTCTTGGCGATGGGGTAGGTCTCCGGCTGTTCCACCGGACCCGCAACGCGCACCTCGGCGGCTTTCAGTTCGCGCGCCTGCCCTTTGCCGGGCGATTCCACCACCACGCCGGCCACTTCCAGCGCGCAGCCCGCGCCAAGCGTCGCCACCTCGTCGTAGTTGGCGAGCGCGTCGTTCGCGACGATCTGCAGATCCGCCAAGCAGGAGCCGTCGTTCAGGGCGATGAAGGAGAATCCGCCCTTGGAGGTGCGCCGCGACTTCACCCACCCGCGCAGCCGCGCCTGCGCGCCGATTGCCTGCACGCCGGTGAGAACCGCGTTGACGGTGGTCGGTTTCACAACGCCTAATGTACGCAATCCGGCGCTGGGGTTCCATGCCGGCAACGCGGCGATGCCGTTGCGCGGACGGTTCGACCAAACCGCGTTTGCGATTTGGCGCATAATGGCGGCATGACCCGGGGCCGGAAAGTCGTCGTCGCGCACATTGCCGTCGCGGCAGTGTTGCTCGGCGCTTTGGGCGTTTGGTGGTGGCTGCGTGATCGCGGCGCGTCGGCGCCTGCGGACGCAACCGCTGCGGACGCGGGGGCCGCTGTGGCCGGGAACGCGCAGGAAGGGTCCGCGCCGGGCGGGCGCGACGGTTCGTCGACGGCCGCGGGCCAGACGCGGAACGAAGGCGATACGAGGGTTGGCGGGAACGATGCGGATCCCTTGCCGCTCCTTGACGAGAGCGATGGATTCGTCCGCACGTGGCTGGTGGCGAGAGCGCCGTCGGCGTGGATGGAGTGGCGCGTCCGCGACGATCTCGTGCGCTTGGCGGCCGTGGTTTTGGAATACGGGGCGCGCGGTCAAGTGCCGCGACGGTCGCTTTCGTTCGTCACGGTGGAACCATTCGAGGTGCGCGAAGAGGCCGAGGGCGTTTTCATTCCTCCGCAGTCCTACGCCCGCTACGATGCGGTCGTGGAGGCTGCTTTGGCGTTGCCGGCGGAAGACGCCGCGGCGTTGTTCGCGCTATTGGAACCGCTGCTTGCCGAAGCGATCCGGGAACTCGGCGTGCTCGACGCCTCGCCCCGCGACATGCTGGAGCGCGCCATCGACCATGTGCTGGCCACGCCAATTGCGACCGGCCCGGTGGAGTTGACGCGCCCCAAGGTTTACTACGAATTCGCCGACCCGACGCTGGAAGCGCTTGCGCCGTTGCAGAAACAGTTGTTGCGCGCCGGCCCCGCGAATCTGGGCAAGGTGCGGGACCACGCCAAGCGCTTGCGCGAGGCGCTTACGCCGCGTTGACGGGCACGCCGTCCGCGTCCGGTCGGCAATCGGCGATGTCCGCCTCGCGCCGAAACGGCGAATGCCGCTCGGCAATGTGGCCCATGTCGCGGCGCACATACTCGCGTTCGTCTTCCAAGTAGCGCTCCACGGCCGCGCGCAGGCGCGGGTCGCGAATCCAGTGCGCGGAATAGGTGGGGCAGGGCAGGTAGCCGCGGGCAACCTTGTGCGCTCCTTGCGCCCCCGCCTCAACGCGCGCCAGACCGTGCGCGATGGCGAAATCGATGGCTTGGTAGTAGCACGCTTCAAAGTGCAGGAAGCGGTGGTCCTCAAGGCATCCCCAGTTGCGCCCGTACAGCGTGTCGCCGCCGATGAAGTTGATGGCCCCGGCGATGTAGCGACCGGCGCGCTTGCACAGCACGAGGAGCACGCGGTCCGCCATGCTTTCGCCGACGCGGCTGAAGAACTCCCGCGTGAGGTAGGCCATGCCCCACTTGCGGTTGCTGGTGTCCATGTAGCAGGCGTAGAAGGCGTCCCATTGCGCTTCGGTGACGCCGCCGGTGAGCCACTCGACGGTGATCCCCTCCGCCAGTGCGTCGCGCCGCTCGCGGCGGATGTTCTTGCGCTTCTTCGACGACAACGCCGCGGCGAAGTCGGCGAAGCTGTGGTAGCCGTCGTTCTGCCAATGGAACTGCGTGTCCAAGCGCCGCAGGCAACCGACGTTCGCGGCGTGCCGCCACTGGCCCTCGGGCAGAAACGTGAGGTGCAGGGAGCTCACGTTCGTTCGTCGCGCCACTTCGATGGCGACGCCCAGCAGTTGACTTTCCACTTGCTCCTCGGCTTCGCCTTGCGCCGCCAAGAGCCGCCGACCGGTGGCGGGGGTGAACGGCACGCTCGCTTGCAGCTTTGGGTAGTACCGCCCGCCGGCGCGGTGGAACGCCTCCGCCCACGCGCCGTCGAAGACGAACTCGCCGCGAGAGTGGGCTTTGAGATACAGCGGCATCACGCCAACGGCGTCTTCCACGCCGCCATCGGCCGGCGCGAGCGCGACGTGGAACGGCTGCCAGCCGGTGCGGGCGCAAACGCTGCCGCTCGCTTCCAAGGCGTGCAGGAAGCGATGGTCCAAGAACGGGTTGTACTCGGCGTTCGCGGGATTCGCGCAACGATTCCACGCACATGCGCCGATGGCGCCGATGTCGTGCAGGATGCGCGCCGCCCGTTCCGGCACGAGCCTAGAAAATCGTGTAGATCATGGGTGCGACGGCGCTGGTCTGGGTGATGACGATGAGCCCTCCGAACGCGAGCATCGTCAAGACCGCCGGCAACAGCCAATATTTCTTGCGCACACGCAAGAAAGCCCAAAACTCGGCCAAGAAAGACAAACGCAACGCAAGAACCTCCAACGGCTTTTCTCGGAGACCGTTAGCTTGCGGCTTCGCCACGAAAAACGCAACGGCAGATGGCGCGGCGAAATATCGCCACAAGCGACTCAAGGGCGCCGAGTTTGCGCAGCAAACTCCAACGCGCCCGACAGGGCGCGCCAGGGCGCGCTAGAACTGGTTCGACATGGACTCCCGATCAGGCCCCGGCGGTTTTCGGACGATCCAATAGCTCTCGGCGTCCGGATCGCGCTTGAGCCCCAACGGGTCCTTGCCCAAGGCGCGCCGCAAGAGGCCCGTGGGCGTCACGACGCCGAAGTAGATGACCGCCAAGATGATCGGGCTGGTGACGCGGTGCAGCAGCAAGCCGAAGCGCAGCCACACGCGCGCGGCGGGCGCAAGCCATCGCGGCGCGGCCAAAGCGACCACGAGGGCGACCGCGGCCAAGGCCAAAGACCACCAACGAGGCGTGTTGTTGTTCAGCAACGGCCAGCAGCCGACCACCGTGAGCACTGTCGCGATCAAGAGTCCGAAACCGCGTTCCGAGCCGCCCGCCTGCGGCGCCGGCGCGGGGCGGTGTTCGTGGACTGCTGGTTCGGGCATGTCGTTTGATTCGGGCGGGGCGGTGTCCGCTATTCTACTTCCGCCGTTTCCGGCCACGAGTCCGGTCAGCGAAACAAGCGCGGGAGGTTGTGCATGACGTGGGTGATCGTCGTCTTGGCGCTGATCGGCGTGGTCGGGCCGCTGCTCTGGCTGTTGCCTTCCAAGCGCCAGCGCCAAGTGGGCGCGTTGCGCACCGCAGCCCGGGGCGCGGGATTGGTCGTCGAGTTGGCCAGCGTGCCCAAGCAGGGCGTGAAGGCGCACGAGCGGGTGTCCGCCAGGGGCGTGCCCAAGGAGGCGAAGATACTCTGCGCCGCGTACCGCCTGCCGTTGCCCGAGAGGTCGCCGGCGGCGCCGCGTTGGTTTCTGCTCAAGGCCCCGGGCGGGAGCGACCACAGCGCCGGCGCTGCCGAGGCGCCGGTCGCCGGTTGGGCGTTGCGGGCGTCGGCCTCCAACGCGCCCAAGTCGCCGGAATATTGGCGGCGCGTGGCCGCCCTCGTCAATGAACTGCCCGCAGGTTGCGTCGCGGTGGAAGCCGACGATGCGCAGGTGGCGTGGTACGGGCGAGAGCGCGTGGGCGATCTGGAAGTGGATGCGGTCGCCGCCGCCATCCACCGTGGGTTGGCCGCCCTCGCCGCCTTGCAGCGCGAGTACGCCGGGCGCGCGAGCGCCGCAAAGGAGACGCCACCGTAGACCGCGCCGTTGCTTTTCGACAAGGCCCCCGCAGGGCCCGATCACCACTTGGACAGGAACGCCGGGGTGTACGACATATTTGTTCGGGGTTGAGGGTCACCGCGAAACCCGGGATACGCTGTGGTCATCGAAACCGAGCGAAGGGAATCGCGGTGACGGAAGGGATTGTGGCTTGTGGCGGGGGCGCTGGCAATGGGGCGTTCGACTTTCTTCGGGAGGCGGTGGAGAGGGCGATGATGTCGCCGGAGGCGCGCGCGGCGCTGTCGTCGCGCGGGAACTTCATGGAGTTCGAGAGGGGAACGCGGTGGGCGCTGCGGGCCGGGGCGTCGTCGGGCGTGTCGGCGCTGCCGACGGAGTTGGACGCGGAGCGGGAGCGGTTGCGGTGCGGCGAATGCGGGGGGCCGATGGTTCGGCGGTTGCGGCCGCTGACGACGCTGTGGCTGCTGGGTCGGTTGCGGGTTGTTCGCGGGTACTGGACGTGCGGCTGCGCGAAGGGCGGCCGCTGTCCGCTGGACGCCGAGCTGGGGGTGGAGGGACGGTCCGGGACGCGGGCGACGCCCGGCCTGCTGTGGGCGGCGGCGCCGCTGGCGGCGGAGACGAGCTTCGAGCGGGCGGCGACGCTGGCGAGCCGGCTGCTGGGGTTCGGCCTGAACGCGAAGTGGATGGAGCGGGTGGCGAAGCGTCTGGGTTCGGCGATGGCGTCGGAGGACGGGTCGGAGGACGCGCTGGCGGCGCCGGCCGCGGAGACGATGTGCTGCGGGATCGACGGCGCGGGCGTTCCGGTGCGTCCCGGGGAGTTGTCGGAAAGCCAGGGGAAGGATGGCGGCAAGGCGCGCACGCGGGAGGCGAAGGTCGTGGTGTTCCGGGCGGGCGGCGCGGAGGCGGCGGGTCCGCCGCGGCGTTCGGCGGCGATCGACAGCGCGGCGTCGCGGGACACGGACTTGGAGCCGTCGGCGTTCGCGGCGCGGCTGTGGCGGGAGGCGCGGCGCGCGGGGTTCGCGGCGGCGCGGGTCAAGGTGGTGCTGGGCGACGGCGCGAAGTGGATCTGGAACGTGGCGTCGGAGTTGTTCCCGGACGCGGTGGAGATCGTGGACGTCTGGCACGCGCGGGAGCATCTGTGGGAGGTGGCCCGGTCGGTCTACGGAGCCGGCACGGCGCTGTGCGAGGCGTGGGCGGGGAAAGCGTGCGCGGCGCTGTCCGAGGGCCGCTTGGACGATGTGCTGGCGGCGCTGCGGAAGCACGACGGCAACGACGAGGCGCGGCGCTGCGCCGGGTACGTCGAGGCCAACCGCGCCCGCATGCGCTATCCGGCGTTCCGCGCCGCCGGACTGCCGGTGGGTTCGGGCGAAGTGGAAAGCTCCTGCGGCACGGTGGCCGGACGCCTCCGGCGCGGCGGCATGCGCTGGAGCGTCGACGGCGGCGCGAACCCCATCCTGGCGCTGCGCTGCTGGTGGCTGGACGGCCGCTACGACGACTTCTTCGAGGCGCGCGCGAGACCGCCGCCGATGGCCGTTGCCGCCTGAGCCGCCGTGCGCGAACAAATATGTCGTACACCCGGAACGCCGCAAGCGGTTGACATGAGCGAAAGCCCGCACGAATATGCGCGCCTTGCGCTGTCGGCACCGCTTGGCTACGGTTTGGCGGCGCATCTCCACCCGCTCCGCCAAGACAACCATTACGAGGAGGCGCATGGCCCGTTCACTGGTCATCGTTGAGTCCGCCACGAAGGCGCCGACGATCAACCGCTACTTGGGACGCGACTTCGTGGTCAAGTCCAGCGCCGGCCATGTGCGCGACCTGCCGGTGGGCGGTCGCGCCGCGGCGGACCCGAAGCAGCGGGCGCAGGAAGCCGCGAGGACGCGCAAGCTGTCGCCGGCCAAGAAGGCGGAATACCGCAAAAAGCGCGCCCGCCGGCAACTGGTGCAACGCATGGGGCTCGACCCGGAGGATGGCTGGGCGGCGTCCTACGAAGTCATCCCGGGCAAGGAGCGGGTGGTGAAGGAGTTGCAGACCCTTGCGTCCCGCGCCGATCAGGTCTACTTGGCGACGGACTTGGACCGCGAGGGCGAGGCCATCGCCTGGCACTTGGCGGAGGTGCTCGGGGGGCCGCCGGAGCGCTACCGGCGCGTGGTGTTCAACGAGATCACGCGCAGCGCGATCGAGCAGGCGTTCGCCAACGCCGGCCGCATCGACCTCGATCGGGTGAACGCGCAACAAGCGCGGCGCTTCCTGGACCGAGTGGTCGGCTTCGAACTGTCGCCGCTGCTGTGGGCCAAAGTGGCGCGCGGCCTCTCCGCCGGCCGCGTGCAATCGGTGGCCGTGCGCTTGGTCGTGGAGCGGGAACGCGAGATTCGCGCCTTCAAGCCCCAAGAGTATTGGGAAGTGTTCGCGGATCTGCGCCGCGCCGCCGAACCGCCGCAGCGGTTCATGGTGGTCAAGGCGGACGACGCCGAGTTCCGCCCCGGCGCGAAGGCCGTCGCCGACGAGGCCATGGCGCACCTTCGTCGATGCGCCTTTCAAGTGGCCAACCGCGACGACCGCAAAGTGTCGTCCAAACCGAACGCGCCGTTCATCACCTCCACTTTGCAGCAGGCGGCGGCAACCCGGTTGCGTTTCAGCGTGCGTCGAACCATGACTATCGCGCAGCGCTTGTACGAAGCCGGCCACATCACCTACATGCGCACGGACTCCACCAATGTCGCCGCGGAAGCCGTCGCGCGCGTGCGCGAACACATTGGCCAGGCATACGGCGCGGCCTATCTGCCGAAAGCGCCGAACAGGTATGCCAGCAAGTCCACCGCCCAAGAGGCGCACGAGGCCATTCGGCCAACGGATCTCGACGGCATCGACGGCCTGCGCGGCGTCGAGGCGGATGCCGAGCGCCTCTACGAGCTCATATGGCGCCAGTTCGTGGCCTCGCAGATGACGCCGGCGCGCTACCTCGCCACCACGGTCACGGCCTCGGCGCAGCCGGAGGGTGCCGCTGGCAAAAGCGACCGCATGGAACTGCGCTTGCGCGGACGCATTCAGGAGTTCGACGGTTTCACCCGCGTGTTGCCGGCGCGGGCGGACGAGGACAAGCCGCTGCCGGACTACAAACCGGGCGAGGCGTTGGCGCTGGTGGACACCACCGCCACGCAGCACTTCACCAAGCCGCCGCCCCGCTACAGCGAGGCGAGTTTGGTGCGCGAACTCGAAGGCCGGGGCATCGGACGCCCCTCCACCTACGTGCCGATCATCTCCACCATCCAAGATCGCGGCTACGTGACCTTGCAAAAACGCCGTTTTCACGCCGAACGCATCGGCGAACTGGTCACCGACCGCTTGGTGGAGAACTTTCCCGAACTCTTGAACTACTCCTTCACCGCCGACATGGAAAACGACCTCGACGAGATCGCCGCGGGTCGCAAAGCCTGGCGCGGCCTGCTCGACGCGTTCTACGAGGATTTCAGCGGCAAGCTGGAGCAGGCGCAGGCGCAACAGGGCATGCGCCCGAACGCGCCGACGGAGACGGACATCGAATGCGGCCGATGCGGTCGCCCGATGCAGATCCGCACCGCCGGCACCGGCGTGTTCCTGGGTTGTTCGGGCTATTCGCTGCCTCCCAAGGAGCGCTGCGCCAGCACGCGCAACCTGCTGCCCGGGGACGAGGCGGTGGACGTTGAGCAGGACGCGGAGGGCGAGTCCAAGCTGTTGCGGGCAAAGCGCAAGTGCCCCCTGTGCGGCACCCCGATGGACAGCTACCTCATCGACGAACAGCGCAAGCTGCACATCTGCGGCAACAACCCGGACTGCCCCGGCTTCGAGGTGGAGGCGGGGGAGTTCCGCATCAAAGGGTACGAAGGCCCGGTGATCGCATGCGACAAGTGCGGCGCGCAGATGCAGTTGCGTTCCGGCCGGTTCGGCAAGTACTTCGGCTGCACGGGCGCGGACTGCAAGAACACGCGCAAGCTGCTGCGCAACGGGCAGCCCGCGCCGCCCAAGGCCGACCCCGTGCCCATGCCCGAACTGCGCTGCGCCGGCGTGGACGACCACTTCGTGCTGCGCGACGGCGCAGCCGGTCTCTTCCTGGCCGCCAGCGGGTTCCCCAAGCACCGCGAAACGCGCCCGCCGTTGGTGGCTGAACTCAAGGCGCACGGCAACGAGCTGGACCCGAAGTTCGCCTATCTGCTCGCCGCGCCGGAGGTGGACGGGGAGGGCAACCCGGCGATGGTGCGGTTCTCGCGCAAGAGCCGCGAGCAATTCGTGGCGTCCGAGCGGGACGGCAAGGCCACTGGCTGGAGCGCCTTCTACCGCGATGGTGCGTGGATTGAGCGCCGGCCGGAACCCAAAAAAGCGAAGGCCGGGCCGGCATCCGCGAAGCGCCCCGTGCGCCGCGCCAAGGCGGCCCCGAAAAAAGCGTCGCGAGCGGCATCCGGGCGACGCACATGACAGGCGGGCGATGGAGGTGGCTTGGCGGCAGCCGCAGGGGGTTGGCGCATGGATGGGCATAGCGCCACCTCGCCCGTTGACAACGGCGCCGCGTTGCACCTGCGCATGCGCCCGGTGTTCGCGCTCGACGACGCGCAGTTCCTAGCGCTCTGCCAACTGAACAAGGATCTCCGCATTGAACGCACGGCGGATGGCGGCATAACGGCGCTGGCGCCGACGGGAGGGGAGACCGGGCCGCAGGAACCAGAAACTTCCCACGTATCGACTGCGTGACGGCGTCTTCCATGCCCATCGAGCCTCCTTGCCGAAGACCTCCATCGTAGCATTTATAGGAGCGAGACGCCTTAGGTTAGGTAGCGGCCGGCTCGGACGGCTCGAGCAGGTAGCAAAGGCAATCCTGGCGCGCCGCTTCGAGGTCGCCGGTGTACATGGCGATCACGCTGGGGCGTTTCAGCACGGTGCCGCCGTTTTCGTGACCGAAGTACACCGCGCCCAGATTCGTCCCGTCCGCGGCATGGGCGGCTACCGCGCCGTGCTTGACCAACACCGCGCCGGCCGGCGCCGTGCGGAAGTTGAAGCGCTGGGTGTCCGGAACGATCACGGCGTCGTCGCTCAAGGTCACCCGCGCGACGGTTTCAAAGAGGGCAAGCGCCTCGCGGCGCACCGGTGGCGGCGGGTGCAACGCGCGGCGTAGGAACGCCGCGGCCCGGTCGACGCTGGAGGGGTCGTCGGGCGTGCCGACTTCAATGGTGATCGCGGTGCAGAAGCGGGCGAAGCGGCCGGTTTGGAAGCCGCTTGGTTGGGTCGCCAAAAGGGCGCGCGGGGCGAAGGCGCGCGCCGCGGCCAAGGTCGCGGCGTCTTGGCGCGCGACAACGGAATAGGGCGGGTTGCGCCCGGTGTTGTTGTGGATGTCCACGGCCAAGCGCGGTTTCGCGGCGGCCACGTGTTGGGCCACCTGGTCGGCCACCCGCGCCTCCGGCCACTCGCCTCCCTCCCAGACGCGGTTGAAGTCCGGCCGCGTCGGTAGCGCGCGCACGCCGGCGCGGGCCGCCTCCACATTGCCGACGAACAACAGCACCGAACACGCCGCCAACTCGCGGCGCAGCCGCCGCACCGCCTCCCAGCCGGAGGTTTCGTTGCCGTGTACCAGCACCGAGACGAACAACGGCGGTTCGCCGGCGCGCCGCAAGTCGAACAACGTCGGGCCGTCCAGCATGTCCGCCAAGCGGTTTGCGGGAAGCTCTGTCAGCGCGCTCGGCAACTCGGTTTCCACTCGCAGCTTCATGGCCGGGGCGCGCCCTGCGGGGCGCGTTGGAGTTTGCTTCGCAAACTCCGTGCCTGTCGCGAAACTTGATTCATTTGTGAGGGTCGTCGCCACGCGAAAAGGGGCTAGGGCGCGCCTTGGGGGCGCGTTTAAGTTTGCTCCGCAAATGCGCGCCCTGGCGGGCGCGTTGGAGTTTGCTCCGCAAACTCGGTGCCTGTCGCAAGACTTGATTCATGTGTGCGGGTCGTCGCCACGCGAAAAGGTGGAAGCTACACGGGCCAAGTGTGTACGGGTTCGCCGCTCTCTTGGGCGTCCAAGTAGGCCAGCGTCAGCCCGGCCCAGTCCGGGCCGTGTCTCGCCACCCACCGCCGTTGCCAGCGGGCGCCGGTTTGGTCGGCCGCTACGCGCGCCTCGGCGGTGCCCACATAGCGTGCGATGTCGTCGTCCGGAATTTCGAGTTGCCGCAACGCGTCGGCCGCCATCGGCAGCAGATCTTCCGCCAACAGATCGCGGGCGGTACGCTCCTCGCCGTCGGCCCAAACCAAGCGCGCGTCCAAGCCGTGCTTGGCGGCGGCGTAGAAGTTGTCTTTGGCGGTGGCGAAATCCACCGGCGGGTCCGCGTAGCGCCGCTCCACGCCGCGCACCATGCCGATGCAGGCGGCCGCGTTGGCCACGCAGTCGTGCAAGGTGGGGCCGGCCGGCACCACGCGGTGCTCGATGCGCACATGCGGTTGGCCATCGTAGTCGAAGCCGAGCAGCGGGCGGTTCCAACGCCACAGCGTGCCGTTCTGAAAACGCACATGGGCGAACTTGTGCGGCGGTTCGGATTCCTGCACATAGGGCAGCAAAATGGGGTGTTCGCGCTGGTTCTCGGCGAACACCTCGAACAAGGATTGGCGCGCGTAGCCGGTGCCGAACGTCACCCGGTCCGGAGCCCGCGGCGCCACCGAGACGGCCTGCTCGAACAGCGGGATGCGCGTTTCCTCCCATAGCGAACGTCCGAACAGAAACGGCGAGTTGGCCGCCAGCGCCACCATCGGCGCGGACGCCACCAAAGCGGCGTTGAAGTCGCGCACGGCGCGTTCCGGCTTGCATTGCAGGTGGATTTGGAAGGAGGTGGCCGCCGCTTCCAGCATCACGTCGTCGTGGGTCATTTCGAGGCCGTCGCCGGTGGTGATGCGGATGCGCAGCGGCTCCCCGTCGCGCAGCGCGAGCACGCGGTCGTTCAGCGCTTGGTAGCGCACCAGCGCGGACATGTAGTTGGAGTTCAAGAGCTCTGGGCGGATGGTGGGCAGAATGCCGATGGTGGCGAGCCGGCAGTTCAGCGCTTCCGCGCCGGAGCGGCAGGTCGCCCAGGTGGCACTCAACTCGTCGTGAATGCGCGAAAACACCTTGCCGCGCAAGGCGGTGGGACTGCCGTTCAATTCCACGTTGAAGGACGCGAGTTCCGGCACCACCAAGGGATTGCCGATGGCGTCCAAGAGGCGCTGGTTCTCGGCGAGCGGGTGCCCGCTCGCATCCACGATCCAAGCCTCCAGCTCGAAGCCGATGATGTCGCCGCGCCGGCTGAAACCGCCAGTGTCGAACAGCTCCTCCACCAGCGCCGTTTCGGCATTCAGCCGGCGGCGGAATCGGCTGAAGTCCTCGGCGTTGAAATGGCGCTCGCGGATCTCGTCTCCCACGGGCACGCATGAAAACCGAACGCCGCGCGGAAGGCAAGACTTGGAACTTGGACTTCCACTGCCTTGCGGTTGCAACGCGCGTTTTGGCGGCGGAAGAGGTAGGAGTCGAACCCACCGGACGCCGTTCAAGCGTCCCGACGGCTTTGAAGGCCGCGCGCCCCACCGGAGGCGGTGCTCTTCCGTGCAGCAGTATACGTTCGATACGTTCGCGGGCGCGGGCGCGATGGCGAAGCGCTACGCGACGAGCGCCTTGTCGCCCACCACCTGCCGCGTGTCGCCCTGCCGGCGCGTGAAGCCGACGCCGTCGAAGTGTTCCAGCACGTCGATGACGATGTTGCGGCCAACGCCGGTGGCGTCGCGGAATTGGCGCGCGCTGAACGGCCCGGCGGCGGCGAGCCGCGCGGCCGCTTCGGCGAGTTCGCCCAAGCGCTCGGGCAGGAAGTAGCGTTTGTCGCTGACGCGCACCACGAAGCCGAAGGCGGGTAGGGGGCGCAGTTGCGCATCCACCTCCGCGAACGGCCGCTTGAGGCGTTTCGCCATGTCGCCAACGCTTGGCGGTTGCACCGTGTCGAGCAGCGCGCGCACGCGGTCAAACGCCCGTCGCGCCTCTTCGGGCACGGTGGCGTGGTGCGACGCCAGGCGGTAGCGGCCCTGCGCGAAGTGCAACTCGCCCTTGGCGGTGAGCGCTTGCAAGGCGAGCCGCACACCGTCGCCGCCGAGCTCGGGAGCGACGACGGCAAGTTGCCGCGCGGCAAGGCCGGCGCTGTCGGGTTCGGCGCGGTGATGCGCCTTGAGGGCATCGCGCAGGCGGGCGCTTGCTTGGGCCAGCCACGCGGGGTGCAGAAAGTGGTCGTCCAGCAACGACAGGTTTTCGGCGTTCGCCAGTGTTTCCACATGCGCGGGGCGGAGATTCCAGTGCCGCGCGAACGCCGCGGCGTGAACCGGCGCGATCGCCGCGCACGCGCCCAACGCGCCGCGTGCGTCGTTGCCGCGCAGCGCCGCGAGCCGGGCCCGGCGCTGCGCGTCGCGGCGTCGCGTCCAAGGCGCCAAGTCGTGTGCTTGACCGCCGCCCAACGTGCGCTCCCGATCGTGGTCGCGCAGCACCAGCCGATCGCCGACTTTGACGTGCAGCGGCGCGTCGCACACGACATCCACCACCGCTTCGCACCCCGGGCGGACTGCGGCACCGTCGATGAGCAGCACGCGCCCGTGGCTGTGGCTTGTGGCGTGGTGGACGTGTACCGGGGCGTTGTGTTTCAGCGGTCGTGGAAAGTCGTCCAACACCTGCAAGCGCAACGCGAAACGCGTTGCGGGGTCCCGCGCCACCGCTTCGAGCAGCCAATCGCCGCGGCGCACTTCGGTGTTGCCCACACCGGCCAGATTGACCGCGGCGCGGTCGCCCGCGCCGGCGGCGTTGGCGGGTCGATCCTGCACGCGCAGGCCGCGCACGCGCACCCGTTTGCCAGTGTTCGCAAGGACAACGCGGTCGCCTGTCCGCACGGCCCCGGCGACCACGGCGCCGGTGACGATCACGCCGCTGCCGCGGGCGCTGAACGCGCGGTCCACGGCGAGGCGAAACGGCGCCTCGGCGGAGTGTGCGGATTGCGTTCCGGCCGCTTGCGCCAACGCTTGCCGCAGATCCGCGACGCCGGTGCCGGTGGCGCAGGAGACGGGGATGACGCGGGCGTCCGCCAAGAACGAGCCGGCCACCAGTTCGCGAACTTCCCGGCGCGCCGCGGCCAAGCGGTCTGCCGCCACCCGATCGGTCTTGCTCAGCGCCACCACCCCGCCGGCAAGGCCCAGCAGCTTCAGAATCTGCAAGTGTTCGCGGGACTGGGGCATCACGCCGTCGTCGGCGGCGACGACGAACAAGGCGTGCTGATGGCCGGCGACGCCGGCCACCATGTTGTGGACGAAGCGGTGGTGGCCGGGCACGTCCACGAAGCCCACGCGCTGGCCGTCGAAGTCCGCGTAGGCGAAGCCGAGGTCTATGGTGAGGCCGCGGCGCTTCTCCTCGGCGAGGCGGTCGGTGTCGACGCCGGTGAGCGCCCGCACGATGGAGGTCTTGCCGTGGTCGACGTGCCCGGCGAGGGTGACGATCACGCGCTGCTCAAAGGAAATGTGGTTCCGTCGTGCCCTGGCGGTTCGATTCCGGATTGACATGGCAAACGGCACGTTTGTCTGCCGTCGCCTCGGCGCGCGCTACTTGAGGATGTGCCGCCCCGCAAGGCCGCCGGTGTCCCGGTCGAGCGACCAACCCCGCTCCACTGGAACACACGTCATTTTGGAAGCGGCACACTAGGGCGCGTTGACAATTAAGCCAGCGCAAGCCAAACGGCGGCCATCCGGATCATTGCCGCGTAGCTCGACTCGGTCTGGTCGTAGCGGGTGGCGATGCGGCGGAAGCTCTTGATCTTGCAAAAAAAGTTCTCCACGCGGTGCCGCCTCCCGTACTTCTCCATGTCGCAGTCGATCGGCTCCTTCCGATTGGACGCGGGCGGCACCACCGCCTCCGCGCCGAGCGACGCCACCAGCGCCCGCAGACGGTCGCTGTCGAAGCCCCCGTCCGCCAGCAGAGCCCCGAACGACAGGCCCGACAGCAGACCCGCCGCCGTCGGCGACTCGTGCCGGTTGCCCGCCAGAAGAACGAACCGCGACAACCTCCCCAGCGCGTCCACCAGCGCCACCATCTTCGTCGTCAGCCCGCCGCGCGACCGCCCCGACTTCTCGGCGCCCCCTTTTTTCCAGTCGCATGCTGGTGAACGCGAACGTTCGTGCCGTCGATCTGGACTTCCCCGAAGTCCAGATCCGACGACAATTCCTCGAACATCCTCTTGAAAACCCCCTTCCTCGCCCAGCGCCGAAACCGCTGGAACACCGTGTTCCACTTGCCGAAGCGCGGCGGCAGGTCGCGCCACGGCGCACCCGTCCGCCCCACCCAAAGCACCGCCTCCACGAAGCGCCGGTTGTCGTCGCCCGTGCGGCCAACGTCCCCTTCCTTCCCCGCGCACAGCGGTTCGATCCGCTCCCACTGCGCGTCGCCCAGCATCGTCCGCTCAACCCGCATCGCCATCGCCAGCCTCCTTGCTCAAAAACGTCGCGCCACTCCGTGGCGCCCAATGTGGATTCATACACCATCAGCGTTATTTGTCAACGCGCCCTAGTGCTCCAACCAGGTTGAATTGGTGCGTCAGTGGCAGCCGGAAGTTTCCCGGCAAGGCGCGTTCCCGCACGGACGTGCCGGGTCGCACTTCAAGCGGGCGCAACGCCGCCGGGGGGCTTCCGGCTGCCACCCGAAGGGCGCGCCCACAGGCATCCGCCCGCTTTGTTGCGGTCTTTCGGAGTATGGCCCGATACACCTTCAAGACGCGCGCCTCGCGCTCGGACGCCTGTGAACGCGCTGACGCATCAATTCAACCTGGTTGGAGCACTAGCGCTTACGCCGGATCGTCCACCGGCGGCAGATAGGTCGTGCCCACGGTGCGCCCGCCGTTGCCGTTCGGGCGGTTCAGATCGCCGCCGAGGGCGCGCCGGCCAAGCATCACCGCGCCCTGCAACGTTCCCAATCCCAAATAACCCAAGTAGTCGCTGAACGCCTTGAGGTCGCCGGTGTTGGCGGCTTCCAAGACCGCGATGTACTCGGGACGTCCCACCGCGGTGATGACCGGCGGCGGCTGCCCGCGGCGGATGTAGGCGTAGGCCATCAGCAGCCGCGACACGCGCCCGTTGCCGTCTTGGAACGGGTGGGTGCGGACGAACCGGTGGTGCATCCAGGCCGCCTCCACATACACCGGATAGCCGTGCCGCTGCACTTCCGCGTGCAGCGCGAAGAAGCGGTCCATCTCGTCCTGCACATGCTCCGGCGGGCAGTACTCGTGCATCACGCCGTCCGGGCGGCGCGGGTTGTTCGGACGGTTTTTCCACACGCCCTTGCGCCGGAACGGCACCTGCACGCGCCGGCCGTCCATGGTGAGCCCGGCCACCGTCTCCTGATGCCGCGTCACCAGTTGGTGCCAGCTCTTCACCGCGTGCTGCGTGAGCGGCCGGCCGCTCGCGACATCCTCGAACAGCATGTTGTAGGCGGTCTCTTGGTCGGCGAGCAGCCCCTTGACGGTGGCGTCTTCGATGTTCTCCACCGTGTGCGCGCCAACCACGCCGGCGAGTCCCTCGGCGACCAACCGCTCGGTGATGCCGGCCTTGAGCGTGTAAAGGCCCTCGATCTGTCCGGTTTCGATGGCGAAGGCGCGCCCGCGCTCCTCCAGCCACTTGTCCAAGAAGGCGCGGGGCTCCTCGCGGTTCTTCAAGGCGGCGCGAATGGACGTCCACTCCTCGGCGAGCTCCTCGTAGTGCGCCATCCGCCAAGCCTGGGCACCGTCCGGCATCCCCGTCAACGGGCGCCAGATCTCGGGAGCTTGGGGTTGCGTGTTGGCGTGGTTCATCGTAGTTTGGGGCGGTCGCTTCCAGCCGTGGCGCGACGGTGCGCGAGTTGGGCGCATTGTAGCAATTCGCCTTGGCACTTCGCTCAGCTGCGAAGGTCAATGCCGCGCAAGGAGGCCATGACCAATGCGACAGCCAAGTTTCCGATGGGGAGGGAAGCCTGGCGCCGCGCGGCGTTCGGCCGTGGCCCGCCCGGATGACGAGACCGCTGGGAGTCGCGATTGGCCAATAGGTGTCCTGCTGGCCGTGGCGCTGGCAACCGTCTTTCTCTTCTCCGGCTACGACCGCGGCCAGTTTTACCGCAACACCGCACACGACCACCTGACCGACGCCCATCTGGCCGTTGCGACGAACCTGTCGGCGGAGCACGGCTACCTGCAGTTCTACCGCCGCCATGTCGATCTTGACGGCGCGTTGACCTACGAGGCGTACCACCGGTTCCCGCTCTTGGGGTATGGGCTGATCAAACTCGCCGTCCTGCCTTTCGCCGACGACTTGTCGGCGCGCGTCTACGCGGCGCGCATGCTCATGTTGGCGTTCTTCGCCGGCGCGGCCGTGTTGGCGTACCTTTCGCTGCGCCGGCTCACCGGACGGCGTGCGGTCGCGGCGCCGGCGACCTTGCTGGCGTTCTCGTCGTACCCGCTCCTCTACCACAGCGACATGGTGGCCACCGAGGGCGTGGTGGGCTTGTTTGCGGTCATGCTCGCTTTCCACGGCGTCGCGGTCTACTCGCACCGGCGCGCGTCGGGTGCGGGCGCCGGCAGCGTACGCCAACGGAAAGAGGTTTCACTTCGCGCATCCGGCGTTGGCCAGTTGTGCGCCAAAACGTGCGCGGCGGTTGCGCTCGACTGGCATGTCTACGGTTTGCTGCTGCCCTTGTTTCTGGTGGCGCTGCCGCACGCCGTCCGCGCGCGGGATTGGCGCGCGGGTCGCCAATACATGTTGCTCGGCGCGGCCGCCTTGGTCACGGGTCTGGCGCTGCTCGCGTTCAACTTCGCGCGCGAGTACCACGGCTACGGCGGATCGCGGCCGGTTTTCGATCTGCCGTCGGTGCGGTCGATGTTGCACCGAACGGGCTTGTTGCCCGGCGAGTTCGACTGGGCGGCGCTGATCCAAGATCAGTTTCGCCGCCTTGGCGAAGCCACGCTGCCTTGGGTGGTTGCCGAGCCGCTGCAAGGGCCTGCGCGCGGGGGCTGGCACTGGGTCGGCGGCGCTTGCATGGCCGCGGCGTTGTTGGCCATCTGCTTGCCGGGTGCCCGGCACCGGATCGCTTGGAGTGCGCTCGCGTTGTACGGCACGGGCTGGGCGCTGCTCGCGCGTCGGAATATGGCGCCACACGAACACGAGGCGTTGATCCACGTCGGCACGCCGCTGGTGGCGTATGCGCTGCTGTTGACGAGGTTGCGAGCCGCCCGTCCGCTGCAAGCGGCGATGGTCGCAGTCGCTTTCGCTCTGTTCGTCGTCTCGAGTTGGATGATGAGTCGGGTTGGCGATGATGCCGAGACGCGGCGGTGGGAGCGGGCGATCCTCGCCGACATCCAGGTGATTCGCCGTCTCGCGCAAGGCAAGGTGGTGCATGTGCCGGCGGACCTGTTGGAGACGAATCCGTGCTGCAGGCTCGTCCATCTCACGGGAAGCGACTTGGCGCGGAGGCCGAAGCCGCACGCCGACTTCGTCGTGGCCTCCGACATGCCGCGTTTCGCGTCGTGGCGCTCGCCGCTTGCGACCTCGCCCGCGAGCCGTTCGCTGACGCCCGGCAACCGCGTGGTCTTCCTTTACGAGCCAGACGCCTATCTGGCCGCGTTGAGCGCAATGCGCGGCGCCTACGAGCATTACGCGCGCACGAGCCGTCCCGCCGTCGAGTCGCGCTTCGATGTTCACCAATTGGACAACACGTTGCTCTACGCGGGCGACCGCAAGCACTGCCCGATGGACGACCGGACGGGTTTTTTCCTGCATGTGTTCGCGGCGGACGCGAACGACCTTTCGCCATCGCAACGCCGCTTTGGCTTTGCGAACCTTGACGCGAGCTTTCGGCGATCCGTGTTTTGGACGCGCGGAGACCGCTGTTTCGCCGTGCGGTTCTTGCCGCCGCGTATCCGCGACTGGAAGTGTGAAAGGACGCCTTGGGACGGCCGCTGTTTCGCCGCGCGGTTCTTGCCGCAGTTCCCGATCGCCGGGATCCGCACTGGCCAGGACGACGAGCGGAACGGATCGCGGCTCTGGGAAGGCCGCTTCGCGTTTGGCGGTCGATCGCGCGATGGCGGGAACAGCGTGGCGGTTGAATACGAGCGCATCGCAAGCCGGCGACCGCTGGCGCGCTCGGTGTGGGGCGTCCACTTGCTGCGCGGCGCCGGCGGGGACCAACTCGCCTTTCTGAAGGCGCCGTGTGCGGCGGGCGATGTCGCCGGCCGTTTCCTCGTACACGTCGTGCCCGTGGACCCGGACCAACTTCCCGCCGGCAAGTCGTTCGACGACTGGGACTTCGATTTCATCGAGCGCGGCGGCGCGGTGTTCGACGACAAGTGCATGGTGAAGACCTCGCTGCCGGATTACGACATCGCCAGCGTGCGAACCGGCCAGTACGACCCCGTCGCTGGCGAGTTGTGGAGTGCGGAGTTCGAAGTGCCGCGCGTTGGCGCTGGGATGTAAGGGCGCGTCGGCGCCGGCGGCGGCGTCCCGCGGGAGTAGAATGTGCAACGCGGACGGGAGTGACCAAGTGCCAAAGCCAAAGCGTTCGTGCTGGCGGGAGAACCTGCGCCTGGTGGCGGCTTGCCTCGGCGTGTGGTTTGCGGTGTCGTTCGGTTGCGGCGTGTTGCTCGTGGATGTCCTGAACCGCGTCACGGTCGGCGGCTTCAAGCTCGGCTTCTGGTTCGCTCAGCAGGGCAGCATGTACGTCTTCTTGGCGCTGGTGTTCTTCTACGCGGCGCGGATGGCGGTCATCGACCGCAAGCACGGCGTGGACGAAGGGCCCGCGCGCGCAGGCGCCGAGCCCCCGCCCAACAGCGGCAGCCACGACGAATGAGCTTGGAGGCGCTCACCTACCTCGTGGTGGGGCTGTCGTTCGCGCTCTATGTCGGCATCGCCTTCGCCACCCGCGCCGCGAGCACCGGGGATGGTGAGCCCGGCCACCGTCTCCTGATGCCGCGTCACCAGTTGGTGCCAGCTCTTCACCGCGTGCTGCGTGAGCGGCCGGCCGCTCGCGACATCCTCGAACAGCATGTTGTAGGCGGTCTCTTGGTCGGCGAGCAGCCCCTTGACGGTGGCGTCTTCGATGTTCTCCACCGTGTGCGCGCCAACCACGCCGGCGAGTCCCTCGGCGACCAACCGCTCGGTGATGCCGGCCTTGAGCGTGTAAAGGCCCTCGATCTGTCCGGTTTCGATGGCGAAGGCGCGCCCGCGCTCCTCCAGCCACTTGTCCAAGAAGGCGCGGGGCTCCTCGCGGTTCTTCAAGGCGGCGCGAATGGACGTCCACTCCTCGGCGAGCTCCTCGTAGTGCGCCATCCGCCAAGCCTGGGCACCGTCCGGCATCCCCGCCAACGGGCGCCAGACTTCGGGGGCTTGGGGTTGCGTGTTGGCGTGGTTCATCGTAGTTTGGGGGCAGTCGCTTCCAGCCGTGGCGCGACGGTGCGCGAGTTGGGCGCATCGTAGCAATTCGCCTTTGGCACTTCGCCCATCTGCGAAGGTCAATGCCGCGCAAGGAGACCATGACCAATGCGCCAGCCAAGTTTCCGATCGGGAGGGAAGCTTGGCGCTGCGTGGCGCTCCGCCTTGGCGCGCCCAGATGGCCAGACCGCTGGGAGTCGCGATTGGCGAATAGGTGTCCTGCTGGCCGTGGCGCTGGCAAGCGTCTTTCTCTTCTCCGACTACGACCGCGGCCAGTTTTACCGCAACACCGAACACGACAACCTGACCGACGCCCATCTGGCCGTTGCGACGAACCTGTCGGCGGAGCACGGCTATCTGCAGTTCTACCGCCGCTACGTCGGCCTTGACGGCGCGTTGACCTACAAGGCGTACCACCGGTTCCCGCTCTTGGGATATGGCCTGATCAAACTTGCGGTCCTGCCCTTCTCCGACGACTTGTCGGCGCGCGTCTACGCGGCGCGCATGCTCATGTTGGCGTTCTTCGCCGGCGCGGCCGTGTTGGCGTATTGTGCGCTGCGCCGGCTCACTGCAGGGTGCGCGGTCGCGGCGACGGCGACCTTGCTGGCGTTCTGTTCGTACCCGCTCCTCTACCACAGCGACATGGTGGCCACCGAGGGCGTGGTGGGCTTGTTCGCGGTCATGCTCGCTTTCCACGGCGTCGCGGTCTATTCGCAACGGCGTGCGTCGGGTGCGAGCGCTTCCGGCGGGCGCCAACGGAAAGAGGTTTCACTTCGCGCACCCGGCGTTGGCCAGCTGTGCGCCAAGACGTGCGCGGCGGTCATGCTCGACTGGCATGTCTACGGTTTGCTGCTGCCGTTGTTTCTGGTGGCGCTGCCACACGCCGTCTGCGCGCGGGATTGGCGCGCGGGTCGTCAATACGTGTTGCTCGGCGCAGCCGCCCTGGTCACTGGGCTGGCGATGCTCGCGTTCAACTTCGTGCGCGAATACCACGGCTACGGCGGATCGCGGCCGTTTCTCGACCTGCCGTCGGTGCGGTCGATGTTGCACCGAACGGGCTTGTTGCCCGGCGAGTTCGACTGGGCGGCGCTGATCCAAGATCAGTTTCGCCGCCTTGGCGAAGCCACGCTGCCCTGGGTGGTTGCCGCGCCGCTGCAAGGGCCTGCGCACGGGGGAGGGGGGGGGGTACAGGGGGGGGGTTGGCACTGGGTCGGCGGCGCTTGCATGGCAGCGGCGTTGTTGGCCATCTGCTTGCCGGGCGCCCGGCACCGGGTCGCTTGGAGCGCACTCGCGTTGTACGGCATGGGCTGGGCGCTGCTCGCGCGTCGGCAAATGGCGCCACACGAATACGAGGCGTTGATTCACGTCGGCACGCCGCTGGTGGCGTACGCGCTGGGGTTGACGAGGTTGCGCGCCGCCCGTCCGCTGCAAGCGGCGATGGTCGCAGTCGCTTTCGTTCTGTTCGTCGTCTCAAGTTGGATGATGGGCCGGGTTGGCGACGATGCCGAGACGCGGCGGTGGGAGCGGGCGATCCTCGCCGACATCCAGGTGATTCGCCGTCTCGTGCATGGCAAGGTGGTGCATGTGCCGGCGGACCTGTTGGAGACGAATCCGTGCTGCCGGCTCGTCTATCTCACGGGAAGCGACATTGCGCGGAGGCCGAAGCCGCACGCCGACTTCGTCGTGGCCACCGACATGCCGCGTTTCGCGTCGTGGCGCTCGTCGCTTGCGACCTCGCCCGCGAGCCGTTCGCTGACGCCCCGCAACCGCGTGGTTTTCCTCTACGAGGCCGACGCCTATCTGGCCGCGTTGAACGCAATGCGCGGCGCCTACGAGCATTACGCGCGCACGAGCCGTCCCGCCGTCGGGTCGCGCTTCGCTGTCCACCAATTGGGGCGCACGTTGCTCTACGTGGGCGAACGCGGGCACTGCCCGAGGGACAACCGGACGAGGTTTTTTCTGCATGTGTTCGCGGCGGACGCGAACGACCTTTCGCCATGGCCGCCATCGCAACGCCGCCTTGGCTATGCGAACCTTGACGCGAGCTTTCGGCGGTCCGTGTTTTGGACGCGCGACGACCGCTGTTTCGCCGTGCGGTTCTTGCCACAGTTCCCGATCGCCGGGATACGCACCGGCGAGTACGACAGGCGGAACGAATCGCCCCTGTGGGAAGGCCGCTTCGCGTTTGGCGGTCGGGCGCGCGCCAGCGGGAACAGCGTGGCGGTTGAATACGAGCGCATCGCAGATCGGAAGCCGCTGGCGCGTTCGGTGTGGGGCGTCCACTTGCTGCGCGGCGCCGCTGGGGACAAACTCGCCTTTCTGAAGACACCATGCGCTGCGGGCCATGTCGCCGGCCGTTTCCTCGTACACGTCGTGCCAGTGGACCCGAACAACCTTCCCGCCGACAAGCCGTTCGACAACTGGGACTTCGATTTCCTCGAGCGCGGCGGCGCGGTGTTCGACGGCAAGTGCATGGTGAAGACGTCACTGCCGGATTACGGCATCGCCAGCGTGCGAACCGGCCAGTACGACCCCGTCGCGGGCGAGTTGTGGAGCGCGGAGTTCGAAGTGCCGCGCCGTGGCGCCGGGAAGTGAGGGCGCGTCGGTGCCCGGCGGCGGCGTCCGCGGGAGTAGGCGGGAGTAGGCGGAGTAGAATGCACAACGCGGCCAGGAGTGACCAAGTGCCAAAGCCAAAGCGTTCGTACTGGCGGGAGAACCTGCGCCTGGTGGCGATCTGCCTCGGCGTGTGGTATGCGGTGTCGTTCGGTTGTGGCGTGTTGCTCGTGGATGTCCTGAACCGCGTCACGGTCGGCGGCTTCAAGCTCGGCTTCTGGTTCGCTCAGCAGGGCAGCATGTACGTCTTCTTGGCGCTGGTGTTCTTCTACGCGGCGCGGATGGCGGTCATCGACCGCAAGCACGGCGTGGACGAAGGGCCCGCGCGCGCAGGCGCCGAGCCCCCGCCCAACGGCGGCAGCCACGACGAATGAGCTTGGACGCGCTCACCTACCTCGTGGTGGGGCTGTCGTTCGTGCTCTACGTCGGCATCGCCTTCGCCACCCGCGCCGCGAGCACCGGGGATTTCTACGTGGCCGGCAAGCATGTGCATCCGGTGGCGAACGGCATGGCGACGGCGGCGGATTGGATGTCCGCGGCGTCCTTCATCTCCATGGCCGGCATCATCGCCTTCCTCGGCTACGACGCCAGCGTCTATCTGATGGGCTGGACCGGCGGCTATGTGCTGCTGGCGCTGCTGCTGGCGCCGTACCTGCGGCGCTTCGGCAAGTTCACGGTGCCGGAGTTCATCGGCGAGCGCTACTATTCGCGCACGGCGCGGGTGGTGGCGGTGGCGTGCCTGATCGTGATTTCGTTCACCTACGTCGCCGGGCAGATGCGCGGCGTCGGCATCGTCTTCTCGCGCTTCCTGAACGTGGAGATCGGCGTCGGCCTGCTGATCGGCATGGGCGTGGTGTTCTTCTACGCGGTGCTCGGCGGCATGAAGGGCATCACCTACACGCAGGTGGCGCAGTACTGCGTGCTCATCTTCGCCTACACCGTGCCGGCGGTGTTCATCTCGCTGCAGGTCACCGGCGTCGCGCTGCCGCAGATCGCGTTCGGCAGCGAGGTGGCGGCGGGAGGGGGCAACCTGCTCGCCCAACTCGACCGGATCGTGACGGAACTCGGCTTCGCGGCGTATACGGACGGCGCGAAGAGCACCGTGGACATGGCCTTCATCACCTTGGCGTTGATGGTCGGCACCGCCGGGCTGCCGCACGTGATCGTGCGGTTCTTCACGGTGCCGAAGGTGCGCGACGCGCGCGCTTCGGCGGCATGGGCGCTGCTCTTCATCGCCATCCTGTACACCACCGCGCCGGCGGTGGGCGCCTTGGCGCGCTGGAATCTCACCACCACCATCCAGCACGGGCCGGTGGGGGACGCGGTGGCCAACCTGCGCTACGACGAGCGGCCCAACTGGTTCAAGACCTGGGAGGAGACCGGCCTGCTCGCGTTCGAGGACAAGAACGGGGACGGACGCATCCAGTACTACAACGACGCCAATCCCGCCTTCGCGGCCAAGGCGGAGGCGTTCGGCTGGCGCGGCAACGAGCTTGAAGTGGATCGGGACATCATCGTGCTCGCCAATCCGGAGATCGCCGGACTGCCCGATTGGGTGATCGCGCTGGTGGCCGCCGGCGGCATCGCCGCGGCGCTTTCCACGGCGGCCGGATTGTTGCTGGTCATCTCCGCGGCGGTGTCGCACGACTTGCTCAAGGGCGTGTGGGCGCGCCGCATGTCGGAGCGGAGCGAGCTGTTGGCCGGGCGCGTCAGCGCCGCCGGCGCCATCCTGCTCGCCGGCGCTTTGGGCTACAACCCGCCCGGCTTCGTGGCCGAAGTGGTGGCGCTCGCCTTCGGGCTCGCCGCCGCCTCGCTCTTTCCCGTCATCCTGCTCGGCATCTTCTCCACCCGCGTGAACAAACCCGGCGCCATCGCCGGCATGGTTTCCGGCCTCCTCTTCACGCTCGGCTACATCGTCTGTTTCAAGGGCGTGTTCGTGGCGCCGCTCTTGGTCAATGCGCCGGAAAACTGGCTGTTCGGCATCTCGCCCGAAGGCATTGGCGGCGTGGGCATGATCGTCAACTTCGCTGTCGCGCTCTCCGTGAGCGCCGCGACGGAGCAACCGCCGGAGGCGGTGCGCGCCTTGGTGCGGCGTATTCGCGCCCCCCGATGAACGCCGCCGCGCGGGCGCTCGCCAGCGAACGGTGCGCAGCCTGCCGCCCGGACAGCCGGCGCGCGACCGCGGCCGAAATCGAGGAGTTGCTGGCGGCGCTGCCGGACTGGTCGCCGGTCGTTGAAGACACGGACCGCCTTGCCGCCACCTTCGCGTTTGCGGACTTCGCGGCCGCCTTGGCGTTCGCCAACGCGGTGGGCGCGTTGGCCGAAGCCGCGGACCACCACCCGCTGCTGACGGTGGAGTGGGGGCGGGTGCGCGTCTTTTGGTGGACGCACGCCATTGGCGGCCTGCACCGCAACGACTTCATCCTGGCGGCGCGGACATCGCAGCTGCTCGCCGGCGGCCCGCGCCCGGCGCGCGGATGACGCGGCGCATGGTTGGTCTTGCTTGGCTGGTTCCCTCAACCCATCCGCGCCGGCTTGCGCCAAACCCGAGCAACTTGGGCGGCGTCGACTGGCGAACCACCGTCCTTCTGACCGCCTCGTTGGCGATGGTTTTCGTGTTCTCCGGCTACGACCGGGGCCAGTTCTACCGGGCGACCGAACACGACGCTCTTTCCGGCAACCACGTGGCCATCGCCACGAATCTGTCGCCGGAGCATGGCTTCCTGCAGTTTCTCCGCCGGCACTTCGACGCCGACGGCGAACTGACCTACCAGCCCTACAACCGATTTCCGCTCTTCGGCTATGTGCTGATCAAGCTGGTGGGCTTGCCTTTCGGCGACGACTTGTCGGCGCGCCTCCACGCCGCGCGCATTCTGGTGCTGGCGTTCTTCGCGGGCGCCGTGGCGTTGGCGTACCTGTCGCTGCGCCGGTTGACCGGACAGCGCACCGCCGCTTTGGCGGCGACATTGTTGGCGTTCTCCTCGCGTCCGATCCTCTACTACAGCGACATCGTTACGCCCGAAGCCGCTATGGGGCTGTTCTCGGTGATGCTCGCCTTCCACGGCGTTGCCGTGTACCTGCAAGAGCCGCCCGCCGACGAGGACCTGCTCGCCGGCGCCGCGGGCGCGGGAAATCGCGCCGCCGCGCCGCCCGAGGGGCCGGCGCGCGGCAACCGCCATCGGCAGTTGTGCGTCAAAACGTGCGTCGCGTTCTTGCTGGACTGGCACGTGTGCGGACTGCTGCTGCCATTGCTTCTGTTGGCGCTGCCACACGGCATCTATCAGCGGAACTGGGCGCGGTGCCGCCAGTACGCGCTGTTGGCCGCTGCGGCGCTGGTCGCTGGGCTCGCGATGCTCGCGTTCAACTTGCTGCGCGAATACCACGGTTTCGGCGGTTCGACGCCGTTTGCCGAGCTGCCGTCGCTGCAGTCCATGTGGAGGCGGGTTGGCGCGACGCCGGTGGACCCCATCGGCTGGGGCGCGGTGCTGCAGGACCAGCTGCGCCGGATCGGGCAAGCCACGCTGCCTTGGGCGCTTGTCGCCCCTTGGGAAGGCCACCTGCACGGGCGTTGGCACTGGCTCGGCGGCGCCTGCCTGCTGGCTGCGGGTTTGGCCATTTGCTTGCCGGGCACGCGCCACCGGGTCGCTTGGGGCGCGCTCGCGCTCTGCGGCATGGGCTGGGCGCTGCCGATGCGGCACCAAGTGCAACAGCACGAATTCGAGGTGTTGTTCCATGTCGGCGCGCCGCTCACCGTGTGCGCGTTGGGGTTGGCGAAACTGCGCGCGTTCGCCGCGGCGTCAATGCGGCGCGCCGATCGGCCGCTGCGGGTGATCGGGGTCGCGGCCGGCTTCGGCCTCTTCGTTGCGTCGGTCTGGCTGATGGGCGGAGTGGGCGACGATGCCCAGACGCGGGAGCGGGAAAAAGCCCTCTTGGCGGACGTGCAGGCGATCCGCCGCCACACCCAAGACAAGGTGGTGTACGTGCCTTGGTCGGTGTTGGACCGGAACATGTGCTGCAAGCCGGTCCACCTCACCGGCAGCGTCATGGCCACGGAACCGACGAACCGCGCCGACTTCGTCTTGGCCACCGACATCCCGCGTTCCACTGGGCGATCCGCAACGCTCCCGAACTCGCCGGCGAGCCGCTCGCTCACGCCGAACAACCGTCTGGTCTTTCTCTACGAACCGGACGCCTATCGCGCCGCGTTGACCGCGGCGCGCGGCGTCTACGAGCGTCACGCCGCGGCGAAGGCCCCGGCGATAGATTCAGCCTTTGCCGTCCACCATGTGGACGACGCCTTGCTCTACGTTGGCGAAGGAGACCGCTGTCCTGTGGAGGGGCGGCGGACGAAGTTCTTCCTGCATGTGCATCCACAGGACGTGCAGGACCTTCCAGAGCGCCAGCGCCGCGTGGGATTCGCCAATTTGGACTTCCAACGGGACCGCAATTGGCGCCGCGACGGCCGCTGTTTCGCCTTGCGCTTTCTGCCCGATTTTCCGATCGCACGAATACACACCGGACAGTTCGTCAAGCGCTACGGGTTCGATCGCGTCTGGGAAGGCCGTCTCTCGCCGCATCGCGGACGGTCGGGTGCCGTGCGCGCCAACGGCGGAAAGCGAACCGTCGACCCGGGCGGCTGAACCGTGAGCGACGTTCTTCGCGGCGCCGGCGACCACCGCGTTTGGTTGCCGTTGGCCATCTTGCTGCTCGCCCTGTCCACGCTGCTCGCGTTCGGCGGCGATCGCGGGCACTTCTACCGGCCTTGGGTTCACGACTGGATATCGGTGCAGGATTTGGCGCTTGCGGACAGCCTGTTCGCCACGCCGTTTCGGTTCTTCCGCATGGGGCGGGCGGAAGATGGCGGCCCGACGTACCACAACCTCTACAACCGCAGACCCATCGGCGTGTTTGCGCTGATCAACTTGGCCATTCGGCCTTTCGAGGGCGACATGTCGGCGCAGATCTTCGCCGCGCGAATGCTCATGCTGGGCTTGTTCGCCGCAGCCGCGCTGCTGGCGTATTTCGCGTTGGTGCGAATCATCGGCGATCGTTGGGTCGCAAGCGGGGCGACGCTGCTCGCCTTCTCTTCGTGCTACGCGCTCGGCTACGCGGACGCCATTTCGAGCGAATGCAGCGCGGTGCTGTTCGCCTGGATGCTGGTCTTCCATGGCATGGTCCGGTTCGCGGACGCCGAGACCACACCAAAGCGGCGTTTCCTCCAGTTGCTCCTCAAGGTGTGCGCGGCGTTGTTGCTTGCTTGGCAGGTGTACGGTCTGCTGCTGTCGTTCCTGCTGCTGGGCGTTGCGGCGGCGACGCGGGCGGCGTGGCGGCGCGCGCCGATGTCGTTGGCTGGTCGTGGGAAGTCGGTCGCCGGGCGCGGCGCGCGCGCGTTGGCGACCGGCCTTGCCAGTAACCGCTACGCGCTGCTGGCAGGCGCGGCGCTGCTGTTCGGAGGGGCGGTGTTGGGTTACAACATCGCCGCGGAGTACTCGGCTTACGGTGGCGAGCGGTCGATCAGTGAACTGCCGTCGGTGCGGTCCGCCTTGCGTCGCACCGGGCTGGGTCACCCGCCTGTCGGCGCGGCGCCCGCGCCGTTGCTTACGGCGGATTTCTACCGCTGGCAGTTCCATCGGGTGGGCGTGATGTCGTTGCCGTACGCTGTGCCGGCCCTGCCCGCGATCTGGATCAACCACCCCACGGATCCGGCTTGGGCGCAGCCGCGTCTCGCCTCCGTGGGCGTCGCGGTTGTTGCGGTGTGCCTCTGGGGATTAGTCTGCCTTGTTCGACGTCGCCGTGCGCTGTTCGCCACGCTCGTGTTGGGCGGCTTCTGTTGGGCGGTGCCGATGCGCTTCGAGACCGCGGTGCTGGACCACGACTTCGAAGCGCTCTGCTACATTGGCGTTCCGCTGTTCTTCTTCACGTTGCTCCTGCTCGGCGCGCGCGGCCTTGCGCGGCGGGGCCCGCGCCTCGTTGTCGGCGCGGCGCTGGGCGCGGCGATCGTGTTCGCGTTGTCGAGCAAGGCCATGGCCGATTTGGGGTGGGACGCCGACGCGCAAGAACGTCAACAGGCGTTGTTCGCGGAGTTCGAGGCGATCCGCGAACGCACGCGGGGCAGCGACGTGCTGGTGGCGGTCGCGCCGGAGGCCATCCTGTATTTGGTGTTGGTCAGGCGCAAGTTCTGGTACTACATGGCGGGCAGCGTGTTGCAGCGCCAAGACGACAAGCGGGCGCACGGTCGCGCGCGCTTCGTGTTGAGTCTGGAGCGCGTGGAGAGCGAGTTTCTGCTCACGCCCTCGCATCGCTATGTGTTTCTGTACGACTCGCCGCGCGCCGTGGAGGAGATCGCCGCGGCGCGCCGGCGGGAGTATCAGCGCATCGCCGCCGGCGCGCCGGTGGTGCGCTCGGAGTGGAACGTGTACTGGCTGCAAGGCGGCGCCGGCGGTGGCGAACTCGCCTTTCTGAAGACCCCGTGCGCCGCCGGCGACATGGGGGGCCGATTTCTCGTGCATGTGGTTCCGGTGGACGTGCAGGACCTGCCGCCCGCCCGCCGCCGTGCGCGCTTCGACAACTTGGATTTCGAATTCCGCGCGCGCGGCGGCGTGCTGTTCGACGGCAAGTGCATGGCGCGCATACCGCTGCCGCGTTACGCTGTGGCCGCGTTGCGCTTGGGACGGGCGGGCGCCGGCGGCGAGGAGGCTTGGTGGCCGCGGTTCGACACCGGGCTGCGCGCGGCGGCGTTGCGCGGGGCCGTGCGCTGGGCGCGGGCTCGTCAACCGACAGCGCAGGGTGGCTTCGACGTGTACTTGGACGGCAAGACGCTGACGTACATCCGCGAGCCTTGCGCGCGTGACCAGGCGGAAGCGTCTTTCTTCCTGCACGTGACGCCGCTCAACCGGCGCGACCTGCCGCGAACGCGGCGCCGCGCCGGCTTCGACAATCTGGACTTCCGTTGGGCGGATGCCGGTGCTTGGCTCGACGGGCGGTGCGTCGCGCGCGCGCGCCTGCCCGACTACGACATCGCCGACGTGCGCACCGGGCAGTACGACGAAACCGCGTCCGCATTGTGGATGGTCGAGTTTCCGGCGGCGCCCGCCGGGAAGCCGTAGCCAAAGACGCCGAGCGTCTCTTGACCGACGTCTGGCCGGTAGAAGCGCGCAGCGAGCCCCGCTGGGGGCGTTCGCACACGAACCGTCGCCAACGCGCTTGGTTGCCACCTTGCGTGTTGCTGCTCGCCCTGTCCACGCTGTTCGCGTTCGGCGGCGACCGCGCGCACTTCTACCGGCCTTGGACTCACGACTGGATATCGGTGACCGATTTGGCGCTTGCGGACAGCCTGTTCGCCAAGCCATTCCGGTTTTTTGCCGCGCACCGAGGGGAAGATGGCCGCCTGAACTACAAAGTCTACAACCGCAGACCCAGCGGCGTGTTTGTGCTGATCAAATTGGCCATTTGGCCATTCGAAGGCGACATGTCCGCGCAGATCTTCGCCGCGCGAATGCTCATGTTGGGCTTGTTCGCCGCCGCCGCCATGTTGGCGTATTTCGCGTTGGCGCGAGTCGCCGGCGATCGTTGGATCGCAACCGCGGCGACGCTGCTCGGCTTCTCGTCCTGCCACGCGCTTGGCTACGCGGACGCCATCTCAAGCGAATGCAGCCCGGTGCTGTTCGCCTTGATGCTGGTCTTCCACGGCATGGTCCGGTTCGCGGACGCCGAGACCACGCCGAAGCGGCGTTTCCTCCAGCTGCTCCTCAAGGTGTGCGCGGCGCTGTTGCTTGTGTGGCAAGTGTACGGCCTGCTGTGGTGCTTCATCGTCCTCGGCGCCGCCGCCGCGGCCGGCGAAGCATGGCGGCGGCAACAACCCGCCGACAGCGGTCATTCGGGGCTTGCCCAAGAAGGCAGGACGCCGCTCCGGCGCCGTGTCCGCGCGGTGGTGGCGGCGCTGTTTGGTCGCTACATGCTGCTGGGGGTGGTCGCGGTCGTGTTTGGCGGAGCTCTGCTTGGCTACAACGTGCTTGCCGAACGCTCGGCGTACGACGAGAAGTCGATCGTCGAACTGCCGTCAGTGCGTTCCGCACTGCGCCGCACGGGCTTGGTTCCTGGCCCGGTCGCGGACGAACCACTCCTTTCGGCGGCATTCTTCAGGTGGCAGTTCCACCGCATCGGCGCAATGTCGCTGCCGTACGCTTTGCCGGGTCTGCCGCCCCTGTGGATCGACGGCCTGCGTCCGCGCCAACGGATCCAGCCCCGCCTTGCCCCGGTGGGCGTTGCGGTTGTCGCCGCTTGTTTCCTGGGACTCCTTCTCCGCCGACGCCGGCGGATGCTGCTGGCGGTGCTCGTGTTGAGCGGCTTCTTTTGGGCTGTGCCCATGCGCTACGAGACCATCGTTTATCCGCACGACTTCGAAGCGCTTTCCTACATCGGCGTAGCGCTGTCCTTTTTCACTTTGCTCTTGCTTGCGGCGCGCCGCCTTGCGCGTTGGGGGACGCAGCTCGTCTTGGGCTTGGCGCTGGGGGCGGCGCTCGTGTTCGCGTTGTCGAGCGAGCGCATGGCCGTTGTGGGCTGGGACGCCGAGACCGGGAAGCGTGAACAAGCGCTGCTCGCGGAGTTCGAGACCATCCGCGAACACACCCGCGGCCGCGACGTGCTGGTGGCGTCCGCGCCGGGGGCTTTCCGCTACTTGCTGCCGCAGCGGCGCAAGTTCTGGTACTACATGGCCGGCAGCGTGTTGCAGTACCAGGACCACGCGCGGACGCATGGCCGCGCCGCGGATTTCGTGCTGAGCTTGGAGCGGGTGGAGAGCGAGTTGCTGCTAACGCCTTCGCACCGTTTCGTGTTCCTTTACCGTTCGTTGCGGGCCGTGGAGGAGATCGCCGCGGCGCGCCGGCGGGAGTACCAGCGCGTCGTCGAGAGCCAGCTGGTGGCAAGGTCGATGTGGGACATCCACTTGCTGGGCAGCGCCGCCGAGCTCGCTCTCCTGAAGACGCCCTGCGCTCCCGCGGACACGGCCGGCCGTTTCCTCGCGCATGTGGTGCCGGTGAATGTGGAAGACCTTCCCGCTGGCCGCCGCCTGCGGTTTGACAACTTGGATTTCGACTTCCTCGAACGGGGCGGAGTGCGGTTCGACGACAAGTGCATGGTGAAGCTGCCGCTGCCGAAGTATCCTATCGCCACCCTGCGCGTTGGGCGCTTGGGCGCGGACGGGGTGCCGGCTTGGTGGACACGGCACAACACCGGTCTACGCGCCGAGGCGCTGCGTTCAGCGGCGCAAAGGGCCCGCGCGCGGCAACCCACGGCGCAGGGCGACTTCGACGTGTACTTGGACGACAGCGACGGCAGGACATTGACCTACATCCGCGAGCCCTGCGCGGCGGCCGGGGCCGAGGCACCGTTCTTCCTACACGTCACGCCGGTGCGGGTGCGCGACCTGCCGGCGCGCCGACGCCGCGCCGGCTTCGACAATCTGGACTTCCGTTTGGAAGACCACGGCGGGTCGTTCGACGGCAGGTGCGTCGCGAGCTTGCGCCTGCCGGACTACGACATCGCCGCCATGCGCACCGGCCAGCACCAACCGGGTGCGAGGGAGTTGTGGCGGGTGGAGTTCCCGTGGCGCACAAGGTCCGTCTCGGCGCCGTCGGAGTAGCGTTGCGGACGCGGGTGGAAGTTGGTCGCATGCCGGGGCAAAGCGTCTTGCGCCGGTCGCAGCCATCGGCCGGCTTGGCGAACACGCCGTTCGCCATCGCGCCGTCGCGCCGCCTCGGCCGGGGGCTGCCAACATGGGGCTGATCCGGCGCGCGGCTCGGTTGCGGCGCGCGTCTTGCGCCAGCGACGGAGGTGGCCTTTGCGCCGGCCGCGATTGGCCAGCGGCGGCGCTGTTGACCGGCGCGCTGGCGACGGTGTTCTTCTTCTCCGGCTACGACCGCGGTCAATTCTACCGAGCGGAACAACACGACACGGGCTCCGGCGACTATCTTGCCGTCGCCGCCAACCTGTCGCCGGAGCATGGCTTCGCGCAGTTTTACGGCCGGTACATCGATCGCGCCGGCGACGAACCGAAGTATGTGCCGTACCACCGTTTCCCCCCTTTGGGCTATGCGTTGATCAAATTGGCGGGTCTGCCGTTCGGCGACGACTTGCCGGTGCGCCTGCACGCGGCGCGCCTGCTCATGTTGGCGTTCTTCTGCGGTGCCGCGCTATTGGCGTTTCTTTCGCTGCGCCGGCTCACCGGCGAGCGCGCCGTCTCGCTGACGGCGACCTTGCTCGCGTTCTCGTCGTATCCACTCCTCTACTACAGCGACATGGTGTCTATCGAAGGCGTGATGGACCTGTTCGCCGTGATGCTCGCCTTCCACGGCGTGGCGGTGCGTTGCGCGCCGGGGGAGGGAGGTGGCGCCGCCCCGACCAGCGGCGGGCGGCGGCGCGGCGTCACGCAGCTCTACGCCAAAATGTGCGCCGCCCCGTTGCTTGGTTGGCATGTTTACGGGCTGCTGCTGCCGCTGCTCTTGGTGGTGCTGCCGCACGCCGTTTGCACGCGGGATTGGCGGCGGTTGCGCGAATACGCGCTGCTGGGCGTGGCGGTGGTTGCCGTCGGGTTGGCCATGATCGCGCTCAACTTCGTGCGCGAGTTTCACAGCTTGGACGGTGCCACGCCGTTTTTCGAGTTGCCGTCCTTGCGATCGATGTTGAACAGAACCGGTGTGGCACCCTATGACGACGATGTCAACTACGTTGGTTGGCTGGCGTTGATCGAGCTGCAGTTCCACCGCATCGGCGGCGCGACGCTGCCTTGGGCGCTTGCGCAATCGCACGGGCTTGTGGCCGGATTGTCGCACTGGATCGGCGGCGCTTGCGTGGCGGCGGCGCTGGCGGCGATCTGCCTGCCGGGTGTGCGCCACCGAGCCGCCTGGGCGGCGCTGGCGCTCTGCGGGTGGGGCTGGACGCTGCTGGCCCCCGATAGTGCGGGCGAGCACCGCTACGAGGTGTTGTTTCATGTTGGCGCGCCGTTGGCGGCGTGTGCTTTGCTGTTGACGAGGCTGCGCGCGTTCGCCGCCACGCTGGCGCCGAGGCGGCGCCGATCGCGGGCCGAGGCGTTGGTCAACGTGGCGTCGGTGGCTGTCGGGTTTGTGCTGTTCGTCGTCTCCAGTTGGATGATGAGCCGCGTGGGAGTCGATGCGCGGACGTGGGAAAGAAGACAGGCATTGATGGCGGATGTGCGGGAAATACGCCGCCACATCCGCGGCAAGGTCGTGCATGTGCCTTGGGCCGTGTTGGAAAAGAAGGTTGTGACTTTCGTGGATCTCGCCGGCAGCGTCTTGGCGCTCGATTCGACCGTGGCGGCCGATTTCGTGTTGGCGACCGATCCTCGATCACCGGTGTTCCCGCCAACGGATGCGCGAGGCGCGTTCACGTTGTTGACGCCCCGCAACCATGTGCTCTTCCTCTACGAGTACGAACCCGATGTGTACCGTGCCGCCCTGGCCGCCGCGCGTGGCGCGTATGAGCGGCAGGCCGACGCGGGGCGGCCGGCGATAGAGTCCCGCTTCGACGTCCACCATGTGGGCAACGCTCTGCTCTATGTTGGCGAAGGGGAAATCTGCGCGGTCGACGCGTCCGACCGCCGGGCGATTTTGGGGATGCGGGGCAGGAGGTTCTTCCTGCATGTGCATCCGGTGGATGTGAACGACCTCCGGCCCGGTCGTCGCCGGTTCGGATTCGCGAGCTTGGATTTCGCGCGCGACACCTCTTGGACGCGGGATGGCCGCTGTTACGCCTTGCGCTTTCTGCCGACGTTCCCGATCGGTCGCATACGCACGGGACAGTTCGTCAGAGGCCATGGCTATCGCAATGTTTGGGACGAGAGCTTCTCGCCGGCGGGCGGTGCTGCCGAAACCGACGTGGCCGGCGAATACCAGCGCATCGCCGCGCGCGAGCCGGCGGCGCGCTCGGCGTGGGACGTCCATGTCCTGCGCGGCGCCGGCGAACTCGCTTTGCTGAAGGCGCCTTGCGCCGGCGGCGATGTGGCCGCCCGCTTCTTCGTGCATGTGGTGCCGGTGGACGCGAGCGTGCTGTCCGCTGCCCGCGGGGGCCGGCGCTACGACAACTTGGACTTCGACTTCCGCGACCGCGGCGGCGCGCGCGCAGAGGGAAAATGCGTCGTGCGCGTGCGCCTGCCCGACTACCACATCGCTGCCGTGCGCGTCGGCCAGTATCGGGGCACGGCCGAGTTGTGGCGCGTGGAGTTGCCGATGCCGCGACGCCCATGAACGGCATGCCAACGAGGGCGGCCGGCGAACGCGCTTTCTGAAGGCACCCTGCGCCGGTGGCGATGTGAAGCGTGGAGTTTCCACCAACGCGCCTCGGCACCGGACCGTGGCCGTCGTGGGAGCGGGCGGTCGACGCCGGGCAGCGCGCGGGAAGCACTGCCAAACTGCTTGGCCGACGCATGCGCGCTGTCCTCGGTGGTTGTTCTTCGGCGGCGGGCGCGGACAACTGCGCCGGGCACGCGCCGAGTGGGGACCCGCCATCCTCCTGATCGCTGCGCTGGCGACTGTCTTCTTCTTCCCCGGCTACGATCGCGACCAACTCTACCGGGGAGAACGACAATTCTTCCCGATCTCCGGCATCCACTTCGCCGTCGCTGCCAACCTTTCGCCGGAGCATGGCTTCTTGCAGTTCCACGGTCGTTACGTCGACCACGCCGATGGCGAACCGATGTATGTGCCGTACCACCGTTTCCCGCCCTTGGGCTATGCGTTGATCAAGTTGGTGGGTCTGCCGTTCGGCAGCGACTTGGCGGCGCGCCTTTACGCGACCCGCATGCTCTTGTTGGTGCTCTTCTCCGGCGCCGCGCTGTTGGCGTATTTTTCGTTGCGCCGACTCGCCGCCCAGCGCGCTTGTGCGCTGACGGCGACCTTGTTCGCCTTTTCGTCGTACCCGCTCCTCTACTACGGCGACACCGTCGCTCCGGACGCTGTCATCGGCTTGTTCTCGGTGATGCTCGCCTTCCACGGCATCGCCGTGCATTCGTGTGCTTCGCAGGCAATGCGAGACGTCCGGCCGCACGCGGGAGGATCCCGCCACTCCAAGCGCGCATCGGCTCGGGCTGGCCAGTTGTACGCCAAGACGTGTGCGGCGTTTTTGTTTGATTGGCATGTATGCGGATTGCTGCTCCCCTTCCTTCTGGTGGCGGTGCCACATGCGGCCTACAACCGCGACTGGCGGGGCTGTCGTCGCTACTTGCTGCTGGGCGTCGCCACGGCGTTGGTGGGGTTTGCGATGCTTGCATTCAATTTGCTGCGCGAGTACCACGGCTTGGGTGGTTCCACGCCCTTCTTCGAGTTGCCGACCTGGCAGTCGTTGTTGAGGAGAACAGGTGTGTCGCCCCTCGACCCAATCCGGTACTCGGTGGACTGGGCGGCCGTACTCCAGGATCAACTGCGCCGGATCGGCGAAGCCGCGCTTCCTTGGGCGCTTGTCGAGCCGCTCTTCTTGGTAGCGGGAAGCGCTACGATGTGGCAACGCGTGGGCGGCGGTCTTCTTGCGTTTGCGCTGCTGGCGATTTGCTGGCCGGGCACGCGCCACCGGATCGCTTGGAGCGGGCTTGCGCTGTGCGGCATGGGCTGGGCCTTGCCCATGCGGCATCAAGTGCAACAGCACGAATTCGAGGTGTTGTTCCACGTCGGCACGCCGCTGGTGGCGGGCGCGCTGGTTCTGACGAGGTTCCAAGCGCGCGTCGCGGAGTTTGCAGGGCGACGAGCCGACCGGGCCACCAAAACGGCGATGGTCGCCACGGGTCTTGCGCTCTTCGTGGCCTCTAGCTGGTTGGTGGCCAACGCCAACGTTGGCGACGATGCCGAAGCTCAACGAGGAAAGATGTTGTTCGCCGATTGGCGGGACATCCAGCGCCACACCGGCGGCAAGGTGGTGCATGTGCCGCGGACCACGCCCGCTTCGGTCCACATGGCCGCTCTGGTGGGTATCGGCGGCATCACGGCGAGCAGGGGGCGAGACGCCGAGTTCGTCGTGGCCATCGACACACCGCGTTCCACCTGGTGGCGTCCTCCGCTCCTGAACCCGCCGGCCAGCAGCTCCGTCACGCCTAGGAATCGAATGTTTTTCCTCTACGGACGCAGTGTTTACTACGCCGAGTTGGACAGGGCGATCAGGTATTTGGAAGACGCCTTGAAGCGCCGCCAGCCGGCGGTGGAGTCCCCTTTCTTTGATGTCTACGAGGTGGGCGGCGCCTTGCTGTATGTCGGCGAAGGAGACCGTTGCCGAGTGGAAGTGGAGCATCGCAACGGACCGTTTTTCCTGCATGTGTATCCGGTGGACGTGAACAATCTGCCGGAGCGGTTCCGGCGCGACGGATTCGCCAACCTGAGTTTCAGACGCGACCCCGATTGGGCGCGCGACGGACGTTGTTTCGCTTGGCGCTTGCTGCCGAAGTTCCCGATCGGCCAAATAAACACTGGACAGTATCGGCCCGCCCGCGATGGCTACGATTCGCTGTGGGAAGGCCGTTTTTCGCCTCGGCGCGGGCAGGTCGGGAACGCGGACGAACAGCGCGCGACCCCGTCCGAGCGCAAAGAGAACCACGCGGAATACCAGCGTATCGCCGGCCGGAATCCACTGGCGCGATCGGTGTGGGATGTCTTTCTGCTTTCCGATGGGGGCGGGGAGAAACTCGCTTTTCTGAAGAGGCCATGCGCCATTGAAGACGCGGCGGCCCGTTTTCTCGTGCATGTCGTGCCGGTGGACGCGAGAGACCTGCCCTTGGCGCGCCGCCGTCTGCGGTTCGACAACTGGGATTTCCACTTCGCCGAACGTGGCGGCGTGCGGTTCGACGGCAGGTGCATGGTGTGGGCGCGTCTGCCGGACTACGACATCGCCACCGTCAGGGTTGGCCAGTACTCAAGCGCGGGGCCGTTGTGGGCCGAGGAGTTGCCAGTAGCGCGCGCCCCCATCGCGCCACCCTGAGCGGAGGTGGCGGACGCGCGTCCTGCCGTGCCATCCCGCCCTTCGCCGTTTGTTGACATGCGGCGGCGCAACGCCCATTCTTTGCGCGTTCGCAATCTTTGTGCGCTTCGCATTGCAAGCCACCGACACCACCGTCACGTCGTGAGCCCGGACTTCCCACAAGTGGCGGGGCGGCTCGTGCGCGGCGCGGCGGGCCGCGATTGGCCAGCGGCGGTGGTGCTGGCCACCGCGCTGGCAACGGTTTTTCTCTTCTCCGACTACGACCGCGGCCAGTTCCACCGCGGGGGCGTACACGCCACGGTGTCACACGACCAACTCGCTGTCGCCACGAATCTGTCGCCGGAGCACGGCTTTCTGCGGTTTAAAGGCCGCCACGTCGATCGGCCCGGCGGCGAGCCGGTCTACGAGCTGTACCACCGATTCCCGTTCCTGGGCTACGCGTTGATCAAGTTGGCGGGCCTGCCGTTCGGCGACGACTTGCCGGGGCGCCTGCGCACCGCGCGCATGCTCATGCTGGCGTTCTTCTGCGGCGCCGCGCTATTGGCGTACTCCTCGTTGCGCCGGCTCACCGGCGAGCCCGCTGTCGCGCTGGCGGCCACGCTGCTCGCGTTCTCGTCGCATCCGCTTCTCTACTACGGCGACATGGTGGCCACCGAAGGCGTGGTAGACCTGTTCGCGGTGATGCTCGCCTTCCACGGGGTCGCCGTGTACTCGCAGCGGCGCGCCGGGCGCCGCGGCGACGCGGGCGGCGGCGGTTTGGTTCAGTTGCACGCCAAGACGTGCGCGGCGCTGTTGCTCGGCTGGCACGTCTACGGGCTGCTGCTGCCGTTGTTGCTGGTGGCGCTCCCGCGCGCCGCCTGGGCGCGGGATTGGCGGGAGTTTCGCCGCTTTCTGCTGCTGGGCGCGGTGGCGGCGTTCGCCGGGGTTGCGACGCTGGCCTTCAACTTCGCGTGCGAACACGCCGGCCTGGGCGGTTCCACGCCGTTTCTCGAGTTGCCGTCGGTGCGGTCGATGCTGAGGAGAACGGGCGTGGCGTCGGTGGACGAGTTCATCGGGTGGGGCGCGTTCATCGAGCAACAGTTTCGCCGGCTTGGCGAAGCGGCGCTGCCTTGGGCGCTTGCCGAGCCGTTGCGGGAATGCCTCCGCGGGCGCTGGCACTGGGTCGGCGGCGCTTGCATGGCCTTGGCGGCCGCGGCCATCGCTTGGCCGGGCACGCGCCACCGGATCGCTTGGAGTGCGCTCGCGCTGTGCGGGCTGGGTTGGGCGCTGCCGATGCGCTATGGCGCGCAAGTACACGAGTTCGAGGTGTTGTTCCATGTGGGCTGTCCGTTGGCGGCGGGCGCGCTGGTGTTGACCAAGCTGCAGGCGCTCGCGGCGGCGCGGTGGCGGCGCCGGTCGCCCGTTGGCGCCGCGCCCGGAGCCGCGGCGGTCGCAGCGGCGGTGGCAGCGGCCGTGGCCGCGGCGTTTGTTCTGTTCGTCGCCTCTAGCTGGGCGATGGGCCGCGTTGGAGTCGACGCGCGGACATGGGAAAGGAACAAGGCGTTGATGGCCGACGTGCAGGAGATCCGCCGCCACATCCGCGGCAAGGTCGTGTATGTGCCTTGGGTCTTGCGGGCGGTGCCGGGACATCGGATCGTGTTCATGGGCGATCTCACCGGCAGCGTCTGGACGCTGGAACCGACCGCGGAGGCGGATTTCGCGTTGGCGACCGATCCTCGTTCAGCGGTGTTCCAGCCACGGGACGGGCCGCTCAACTTGCCGGCCAGCAGTTCGTTGACGCCCGGCAACCGCGTGCTCCTGCTCCACGATGCGGATGTCTACCATGCCGCCTTGTCCGCCGCGCGGGCGGCGTATGAGCGGCTAGCCAACGAGGAGCGGCCGGCGATAGAGTCCGACTTCGATGTCCACCATGTGGGCGATGCGCTGCTCTATGTTGGCGAGGGGAAAAGCTGCGCAGCCAATAAGCTGCTCAGCAACATATGTTCGACCGCAGCACATATGTTCGACTGCAGGACGCGTCTTGGGATGCGGGATGGGAAGTTCTTCCTGCATGTGCATCCGGTGGATGTGAACGACCTCCAGCCCGGCCGTCGCCGTTTCGGATTCGCGAGCTTGGATTTCGCGCGCGACCCCACTTGGTGGACGCGGGATGGCCGCTGCTACGCCGTGCGCTTTCTGCCGACGTTCCCGATCGCTCGCATACGCACCGGACAGTTTCGTCATACGCCACATGGCATTCGCAATGTTTGGGAAGGGAGCTTCTCGCCTCGGGGCGATGGCGGCGAAGACGGCGTGGCGGACGAATACCAACGCATCGCCGCACGCGAGCCGGCGGCGCGCTCGGCGTGGGACGTCCATGTCTTGGGCGGCGCCGGCGAACTCGCTTTTCTGAAGACGCCCTGCGCCAGCGGCGACGTGGCCGACCGCTTCTTCGTACACGTCGTGCCGGTGGACGCGAGCGCGCTGCCCGCGGACCGCCGACGCCTGCGCCACGACAATTTGGACTTCGACTTCCTCGACCGCGGCGGCGCGCGCGCGGACGGCAAATGCGTCGTGCGCGCGCGCTTGCCGGACTACGACATCGCCACGGTGCGCACCGGCCAGTACCGGGGCGCGGTCGAATTGTGGAGCGTGGAGTTGCCGCCAACGCGCTTCGGCGCCGGGTCGCGGTTGTAGTTTGGAGCGGCGAGCAACGCCATCATCCCCAAGCGCCTCTTGCCGGGCCATCCGCGCGCTTCGCGGCTCCACGGTGCGCGGGTTTCGGAAGTCTGTTGACATGCGGCGTCGCAACGCCCACTCTCTTGCGCGTTCGCTCTTCGCGGTCCGCCAAGGTGCTGGTGCGGGCGTTTGTCTACCGTTCAAGCGTCCAAGTGGAGGGACGGCAAGCGCAATGCATGTCAAAAACGCTGCCGCGCGCGGACGCTAAGTGAACGTGCTGACGCATCAATTCAACCTGGTTGGAGCAGTAGCGGTGGTGGGCGCTCTTGGCGCGCGGCTTGCCGCATGGGACTTCGAGACCGGCTTGCAGTTCGTGTTCACCGCGGCGTTCGCGGCGTTGCTGGTGCGTCGCGGTGCTCGTGTCGACCACAACAAGACGATCGCGCATCTGCAAGCGGTCCACTACCCGCACCTGAGCACCGTGCGCAGCGGTCTCGCCCCGGCCGAGAGCTTCGGCCGCGCCGCGATGGTGGGGGAGGAGTTGGGTTGGCGCATCGTCCACGAGGCGCGGGAAGGGAGCGTCCCGCAAGCCACCGACACCACCGTCGCGTCGTGAGCCCATGCTTCCCACGAGCGGCGGGACGGCTCGCGCGCGGCGCGGCGGGCCGCGATTGGCCAGCGGCGGTGGTGCTGGCCACCGCGCTGGCAACGATTTTTCTCTTCTCCGACTACGACCGCGGCCAGTTCCAACCGCCGAGTGCGAGCGTGTCCGCATGCTCCGGGCACCACCAGATCCACCATGCCATCGTGTCGCTCAACCACCTCGCTGTCGCCGCGAATCTGTCGCCGGAGCACGGCTATCTGCAGTTCTACCGCCGCTACATCGATCGGACCGGCGGCGAGCCGGTCTACGAGCCGTACCACCGATTTCCGCTCCTGGGCTACGCGTTGATCAAGTTGGCCGGCCTGCCGTTCGGCGACGACTTGCCGGGACGCCTGCGCGCGGCGCGCGTGCTCATGCTGGTGTTCTTCTGCGGCGCCGCGTTGCTGGCGTACTCCTCGTTGCGCCGGCTCGCCGCCCGGCGCGCGGCGGCGCTGGCGGCCACGCTGCTCGCGTTCTCGTCGTACCCGCTGCTTTACCACGGCGACATGGTGGCCACGGAAGGCGTGGTGGACCTGTTCGCGGTGATGCTCGCCTTCCACGGCGTCGCCGTGTACTCGCAGCGGCGCGCCGGGCGTCGCGGCGATGGACGCCCGGACGGCGCGGGCGGCGGCGGTCTGGTTCAGTTGCACGCCAAGACGTGCGCGGCGCTGTTGCTTGGCTGGCACGTCTACGGGCTGCTGCTGCCGTTGTTGCTGGTGGCGCTGCCGCGCGCCGCCTGGGCGCGGGACTGGCGGGAGTTTCGCCGCTTTCTGCTGCTGGGCGCGGCGGCGGCGTTCGCCGGAATTGCGACGCTGGCCTTCAACTTCGCGCGCGAACACGCCGGCCTGGGCGGTTCCACGCCGTTTCTCGAGTTGCCGTCGGTGGAGTCGATGTTGAGGAGAACGGGCGTGGCGCCGGTGGACGAATTCATCGGCTGGGGCGCGTTCATCGAGCAACAGTTTTGCCGGCTTGGCGAAGCGGCGCTGCCGTGGGCGCTTGCCGAGCCGTTGCACCAGGGGCGCCTCCACGGGCGCTGGCACTGGGTCGGCGGCGCTTGCATGGCCTTGGCGGCCGCGGCCATCGCTTGGCCGGGCACGCGCCACCGGATCGCTTGGAGCGGGATCGCGCTGTGCGGACTGGGTTGGGCGCTGCCGATGCGCTACAGCGCGCAAGCACACGGATTCGAGGCGATGTTCCATGTCGGCGGTCCGTTGGCGGCGGGCGCGCTGGTGTTGACCAGGCTGCAGGCGTTCGCCGCGGCGCGGCGGCCGCGCCGGTCGCCCGTTGGCGCTGCGCCGGAAGCCGCGGCGGTGGCAGCGGCCGTGACCGCGGCGTTTGTTCTGTTCGTCGCCTCCAGCTGGACGATGGGCCGCGTTGGCGCCGATGCGCGGACGTGGGAAAGGCAGCAGGCGTTGATGGCCGACGTGCAAGAGATCCGCCGCCACATCCGCGGCAAGGTCGTGTACGTGCCTTGGACCGTGCGGTGGGTGCCGGGATATCGGATCGTGTCCGTGGTGGATCTCACCGGCAGCGTCTGGACGCTGGAACCGACCGTGGAGGCGGATTTCGTGTTGGCGACCGATCCTCGTTCAGCGGTGTTCCAGCCAGGGGACGGGCTGCTCAACTGGCCGGCCAGCCGTTCGTTGACGCCCGGCAACCGCGTGCTCCTGCTCCACGACGCGGATGTCTACCATGCCGCTCTGTCCGCCGCGCGGGCGGCGTATGAGCGGCTAGCCAACGAGGAGCGGCCGGCGATAGAGTCCGGCTTCGATGTCCACCATGTGGGCGATGCGTTGCTCTATGTTGGCGAAGGAAAAAGCTGCACAGTCGATGCGCCAAGGCTTCGCGCAGGGTCGCGGACGTCGCGGCCTGTGTTCGACGGCAGGGGTTTCGGGATACCGGATTGGAAGCTCTTCCTGCATGTGCATCCGGTGGATGTGAACGACCTCCAGCCCGGCCGTCGCCGTTTGGGATTCGCGCGCTTGGATTTCGTGCGCGACCCCACTTGGTGGACGCGGGATGGCCGCTGCTACGCCGTGCGCTTTCTGCCGACGTTCCCGATCGCTCGCATACGCACCGGACGGTTTCACTATGCGCCTGATTATGGCATTCACAATGTTTGGGAAGGGAGCTTCTCGCCTCGGGGCGATGGCGGCGAAGACGGAGTGGCCGGCGAATACCAACGCATCGCCGCGCGCGAGCCGGCGGCGCGCTCGGCGTGGGACGTCCATGTCCTGGGCGGCGCGGGCGAACTCGCCTTTCTGAAGACCCCCTGCGCCAGCGGCGACGTGGCCGACCGTTTCTTCGTACACGTCGTGCCGGTGGACGCGAGCGCGCTGCCCGCGGACCGCCGACGCCTGCGCCACGACAATTTGGACTTCGACTTCCTCGACCGCGGCGGCGCGCGAGCGGACGGCAAATGCGTCGTGCGCGCGCGCTTGCCGGACTACGACATCGCCACGGTGCGCACCGGCCAGTACCGGGGCGCGGTCGAATTGTGGAGCGTGGAGTTGCCGCCAACGCGCTTCGCCGCCGGGTCGCGGTTGTAGTTTGGAGCGGCGAGCAACGCCACCATCCCCCAAGCGGCTCTTGCCGCGCCATCCCCGCGCTTCGCGGCTCCACGGTGCGCGGGTTTCGGAAGTCTGTTGACATGCGGCGTCGCAACGCCCATTCTCTTGCGCGTTCGCTCTTCGCGGTCCGCCAAGGTGCCGGTGCGGGCGTTTGTCTGCCGCTCAAGCGTCCAAGTGGGAGGGACGGCAAAAAGCGCAATGAATGTCAAAAAAGCGCTGCCGCGCGCGGTTCTGATAGTTGGCCTTCTTGCCCCGGCGCTAGCCGTGGTGGGCGCTCTTGGCGCGCGGCTTGCCGCATGGGGCTTCGAGACCGGTTTGCAGTTCGTGTTCACCGCGGCGTTCGCGGCGTCCGCCGTGTTGCTGGTGGGCGCCGCGGTGCTCGTGTTCGTGTTGCGCACGGGTCGGCGGGCGGATGCGCTTCCAGTCTGCTCCGGGCTGGCCGGAAGCGTTTTGGTGTTGGCGGTGCTTGGCTGGCACTACCACTTGGTGGTCAGCTTGCCCTTCATTCACGACATTTCCACGGATCGCAACGATCCGCCCGCGTTCCACCTGCTCGCCGAGCTGCGCGGCGAAGACGCGAATCCGCTCGACTACAACAAGACGATCGCGCATCTGCAAGGGGTCCACTACCCGCATCTGAACACCGTGCGCAGCGGTCTTGCCCCGGCCGAGAGCTTCGGCCGCGCCGCGATGGTGGGGGAGGAGTTGGGTTGGCGCATCGTCCACGAGGCGCGGGACGGAAGCGTCCTGCAAGCCACCGACACCACCTTCTGGTTCGGTTTCACGGACGACGTGGTCATCCGCATCCGTCCCGACCGCGACGGATCGTTGATCGATCTGCGCTCCGTTTCCCGCGTGGGGGTACACGATCTAGGCACCAACGCAACGCGCATCGGAGAGTTCATCGAGCGCTTCGGCGAACACTGACCGTCATGCCGTCCGTCGCCCGCGCGCGCTTTGAGGCGGCCTTGGACGCGGTGGTCGCGCAAGTGTCCGAGGATCGGCACATATTGGCCGCCATCCTCTGCGGCAGTCTCTCCCACGACGAGGTGTGGGAGGGGTCCGACATCGACTTGGTGCTGGTCTGCACCGACGACAAGAAAACCGCCGCGCACGGCTTGGCGCTGGTGGAGGACGACGTCAACGTCCACACCTCCGTCCTGCCGAGAGCCCAGTTCCGGCGGCGTTTGGAGGCCGCCGTGCGCAACACGTTCGATCATTCGCTGTTCGCTAAAGGGCGTCTGCTGTTCAGCCGCGATCCGTCGATCGACGCGTTGCTGGAGGGATTGCGCGACATCGGCGCCCGCGACCGCCGCGTGCAGGCGATGGGCAGCGCCCAGCACGCGCTGGCCTGTCTGTACAAGGCGCGCAAGTGGTACGAGGTCAAGGACGACGCCGCATACACCGCGCTGTGGATCCTGCTCACGGCGCGGGCGCTGGCCGAGGTGGTGGTCGGCCAAGCCGGCGAATTGGTGGACCGCGAAGCGTTGGTGGCGGCGGTGCGCCTGCAACCGGCCTTGTTCCGCCTCGTCTACACCGACTTGATGGACAAGCCCGTGCGCCGCGCCGCGCTGACCGCGGCGCTGGACGCCATCGACGGCTATCTCGTGCCGCGCGCCGAGACGCTGTTCGCGCCGATCCTCGACTACTTGGACGAGGTCGCCGGCGAGCCCCGTTCCGGCACCGACGTGGGCCACTACTTCCGCCGCCACCACGACGTTTCGGACGTGATCATCGCCTGCGAGTGGCTGGCGGACATCGGCGTCATCGAAAAGGCGTCCACATCCAGAAAGCTCACCACGCGCAGCCAGACGGAAGTGGAGGAGTTGGCGTTCTTCCGCGTCACGTCGTGAGCCCGGACTTCCCACAAGCGGCGGGGCGGCTCGCGTGCGGCGCGGCGGGCCGCGATTGGCCGGCGGCGGTGGTGCTGGCCACCGCGCTCGCCCCGCCTTGCCGGCCGCGGCCGGCGCCGGTAGTCGGCGAACACGCCAAGATCTAAGCGAATCGAATCCCGTGAATCGCAAGGCGCGGCGCGACGTGTGGTAAGGTCATACGCTCCGTGCGCCAGTATTGGAACGCCGCGAGCCGGTGCGAGGGGCGGTTCTGGCACAGTCCTTGAATGGACAACCGCGAGCTTGATCGAATGAACACAATGGCCAACACCGTGCCACCGCCCAAAGCGTCCACAACGACTTTGCCCTCCTTTCCGGCCGCCGGCGGCTGTGTTGCCTTGACGGCGCTCCTGCTATTCGCCAGCACCGCATGCACCCCGCCGGCCGGCGCGCCGGAGGTGGAGTTCCGCATTCCGGTGGAGGTCGACGAGGTGGTGGCCGCGACGGTGGAGGACCTTGTGATCGCCACCGGCACGTTGCGGGCGCGCGGCATCGTGCGCCTGACCGCGGAAACCCCCGGTCATCTGCAAGTGAGCCGCGACGCCGGCGGCGAGCGGCTGGCGGAAGGCTCGGTGGTGACCGCTGGGCAACTCGTCGCCCGCGTGACCGGCGAGGACGCCCGCATCCATGCCCGTTTGGAGTCGACGCGCCGCTCCATGGAGGCGGCGGCGGCGCAGTTGGCACGCCGGCGCGAGCTGTTCGACGCCAAGCTCGCTTCCGAGGAGGAGCTGCAGCAAGCGGAGGAACGTCTCGAAAACGCCCGTCTGGAGTATGACCGCAGCACTTTGAACGCCGCGAAGGCCAGCTTGAAGACGCCCATCGACGGCACCGTCCTGCGCTTGGCGCGCGACAACAACGGTCAGCCAATGGCGGACGGGCAGCTGGTTTCGAGCGGCTTCGCGGTGGCGGAAGTCGCGCCGCTCGACGAACTCGTCGCGGATGTGGACCTCATCGGCCCGGAGCTGGCGCGCGTGCGCCGCGGCCAAGAAGCGCGCATTCGCCACTACGCCTTCAAGGAGGCCGCCTTGAGCGGTCGCGTATTGCGGCTTTCGCCCACGATGGATCCGATCAAACGCACGTTCCGGGCGGAAGTGCTGGTGGAAAACCAGGCGATGCTGCTGCGCCCCGGCATGTTCGTGGAGGTCACGGTGGTGGTGGAGCAGCGCCCGGACGTTGCCGTCGTGCCGCGCCAAGCGGTCGCCAACCGCGGTGGCAGGGACGTGGTGTTCTTTCTCGACGGTCAGCGCGTGAGCCGCCGCGACGTGCGTTTGGGGCTGGGCGACGACGACATCGTGCAGGTCTTCGAGGGCGTGGCGCTTGGCGACCGGGTCGTGGTGCGCGGCTTGGAGACGCTGGTCGACGGCACCCGCGTCAGGGTGATCGGCGGCTAGCCAAGGCCCGCCGCGGCGCCTTCGCAGTGGCGTCCGGACGCGCCGCCTTGCGGGGCGCGTTGGAGTTTGCTGCGCAAACGCGCCGGTCGTGAACCTCCGGCGCAAACTTGACTCGTCTGTGAAGGTCGATGCCGCTCGCTGACGCATCAATTCAACCTGGTTGTCAACCTGGTTGGAGCACTAATAGCAGGGGGTCGGCCATACCCGCCATCCTCCTGACCACCGCGCTGGCAACGGTGTTTTTCTTCTCCGACTACGAGCGCGGCCAGTTCTACCGCCCGGATACGCACGACATCGTGTCGCGCAACCATCTCGCCGTCGCCGCGAACCTGTCGCCGGAGCACGGCTTTCTGCAGTTCTACCGCCGCTACGTCGATCGGACCGGCGGCGAGCCGGTCTACGAGCCGTACCACCGATTTCCGCTCCTGGGCTACGCGTTGATCAAGTTGGCCGGCCTGCCGTTCGGCGACGACTTGCCGGGACGCCTGCGCGCGGCGCGCGTGCTCATGTTGGCGTTCTTCTGCGGCGCCGCGTTGCTGGCGTACTCCTCGTTGCGCCGGCTCGCCGCCCGGCGCGCGGCGGCGCTGGCGGCCACGCTGCTCGCGTTCTCGTCGTACCCGCTGCTTTACCACGGCGACATGGTGGCCACGGAAGGCGTGGTGGACCTGTTCGCGGTGATGCTCGCCTTCCACGGCGTCGCCGTGTACTCGCAGCGGCGCGCCGGGCGTCGCGGCGATGGACGCCCGGACGGCGCGGGCGGCAGCGGTCTGGTTCAGTTGCACGCCAAGACGTGCGCGGCGCTGTTGCTTGGCTGGCACGTCTACGGGCTGCTGCTGCCGTTGTTGCTGGTGGCGCTGCCGCGCGCCGCCTGGGCGCGGGACTGGCGGGAGTTTCGCCGCTTTCTGCTGCTGGGCGCGGCGGCGGCGTTCGCCGGAATTGCGACGCTGGCCTTCAACTTCGCGCGCGAACACGCCGGCCTGGGCGGTTCCACGCCGTTTCTCGAGTTGCCGTCGGTGGAGTCGATGTTGAGGAGAACGGGCGTGGCGCCGGTGGACGAATTCATCGGCTGGGGCGCGTTCATCGAGCAACAGTTTCACCGGCTTGGCGAAGCGGCGCTGCCGTGGGCGCTTGCCGAGCCGTTGCAGGGGCGCCTCCACGGGCGCTGGCACTGGGTCGGCGGCGCTTGCATGGCCTTGGCGGCCGCGGCCATCGCTTGGCCGGGCACGCGCCACCGGATCGCTTGGAGCGGGCTCGCGCTGTGCGGGCTGGGTTGGGCGCCGCTGATGCGCCATAGCGTGCAACTGCACGAGTTCGAGGCGATGTTCCATGTCGGCGCTCCGTTAACGGCGGGCGCGCTCGTGTTGACCAGGCTGCAGGCGTTCGCCGCGGCGCGGTGGCCGGTTCGGTTGCCCGTTGGCGCTGTCCCCGAAGTCGCGGCGGTCGCCGCGGGGTTTGTTCTGTTCGTCGCCTCCAGCTGGGCGATGGGCAGCGTTGGCGCCGATGCGCGGACGTGGGAAAGGCAGCAGGCGTTTATGGCCGACGTGCAAGAGATCCGCCGTCACATTCGCGGCAAGGTGGTGTATGTGCCTTGGGCCGTGCGCAGGGTCCTGCGGCAACAGAGTTTCGTGTCCGTGGCGGATCTCACCGGCAGCGTCTGGGCGCTGGAACCGACCGTGGAGGCGGATTTCGTGTTGGCGGCCGGTCCTCCATCAGCGGTGTTCCGGCCGCGGGACGAGCTGCTAGTCAACTTGTCGGCGAGCCGTTCGTTGACGCCCGGCAACCGCGTGCTCCTGCTCTACGAGCCGGATGTCTACCATGCCGCCTTGGTCGCCACGCGGGGCGCCTACGAGCGGCTAGCCAACGAGGGGCGGGCGGCGATAGAGTCGCACTTTGATGTCCATCATGTCGGCAACGCCCTGCTTTACGTTGGCGAAGGTGAGAGCTGCGTAGACGGGACGGGAACTCGGAATCCCTTGCCAGGCGGCAGCCGGCTGCGGTTCTTCCTGCATGTGTTTCCGGTGGACGTGAACGACCTCCAATCCAACCGTCGCCGCTTCGGATTCGCGAGCATGGATTTCGCGCGCGACCCTTCTTGGACGCGGGATGGCCGCTGCTACGCCTTGCGCTTTCTGCCGACGTTCCCGATCGGTCGCATCCGCACCGGACAGTTTCGTTATACGCCGCAGGGCGTTCGCAATGTTTGGGAAGGGAGCTTCTCGCCTGGGGCGGTGGCGGGCGAAGACGGCGCGGCCGGCGAATACCAACGCATCGCGGCGCTCGAGCCGGTGGCGCGCTCCGCGTGGGATGTCCATATGCTCCGCGGCGGCGGCGCCGACGAGATCGCTTTCCTGAAGACGCCATGCGTGCGGGCCGATGTGGCGGCCCGTTTTTTCCTGCATGTGGTGCCGGCGGACGCGACAGCGGCCGCCAGCGCGCGCCACGACAACTTGGACTTCGATTTCTTGGACCGCGGCGGTGTGCGCTCTGACGGTGCCAATGGCAAATGCATCGTGCGCGCGCGCCTGCCGAAATACGACATCGCCACCGTGCGCACCGGCCAGTTCGACCCCGCGGCGGGAGTGTTGTGGCGCGTGGAGTTCCCAGTGCCCCTGCTACCCGCAAGCGGCAGCGCGGAGGAGTAGGCGTCCCGGTTCCAAGCGTGGCGTGTGATATGGTCATACGCTCCGTGCGGGAGTGTTAGGGTGCCGCTTCCAAAACAACATGCGTTCCAGTGGGGCGGGTTTCGTCGCTCGACCGGAACACTGGCGGCCTTGCGGGGCGGCACATCCTCAAGTAGTGCGCGTCCGTCTGTCGTCGCCTCGGCACGCGAGCGTCACGGTGATCGGCGGCCAGGGTTGTTGCCGCTGGTGTTCTTCGTCGAACGTCGCTCGTGACGTTGTTCGAGTCCTTGGCCGCCGCGGCCACGCGCCGGCCGGTGGCGGTCACTGTGGTGGCGCTGGCCGTCGCCTTGGTCGGGTGGCTGTCTTGGCGCGAGCTGCCGGTGGACCTGCTGCCGGACCTGCAAAGCCCCACGGTGGTGGTGGCGATTCGCTCCGGCAACCGGCCGCCGGTGGAGATGGAACGGCTCTACGGCCAGCGCGTGGAGCAACAGTTGTTCTCCGTGCGCGGCATTCTCGATGTCGACCAGGTGGCGCGCGCCGGCCGCCTGGTGTCGACGGTCACCTTCGACTGGGACGCGGACTTGGACCTCGCGTTGGTGGATGTGCAGAAGGCCGTGGGGCCCATTGAAGGCGATCCGCAGGTGGACGAGGTGCTCGTGCGCCGCTTCGACCCGCGCCAAGCGCCGATCCTCACGTTGGGTTTGGTGGCGCCCACCGGCAAACCGGATCTGGCGGAACTGCGGCACATGGCGCGCCGGCAAATCGCTCCGGGCTTGGAGCAGTTGCCGGGGGTCGCCGAGGTGCGCGTCACCGGCGGGCGGCAAAAGGAAGTGCGGGTGCTGGTGGACCGCTACCGCATGGAGGCCTACGGCGTTTCCTTGGCGCTGTTGGAGAACCGCGTCAACACCGAGAACGCCGATGTCACCGCCGGCACCTTGGAGGAGAACGACCGCATCTTTCAAGTGCGCGGCATCTCGCGCTTCCGCAAGGCGGAGGATGTCGCGGCCGTCGTTGTGCGCTATATCGCGGAGCCCGGCGCCGCCGGCCAAGCGGGCGCACGCCAGGCGGTGCGCGTTTCCGACATCGGCACCGTGCAGGTGGTGGACGCGGAGATCGACCACTTGGTGCGCGTCAACGGCCGCGAAGGGGTGGGCCTCTCCATCTACAAGGAGGCCGGCGCCAACACCGTGGAGGTTTCGGCCGAAGTGCGCGAGGCGTTGGCCGGACTCGGCAACGACCTGCCCGGCGTGGATGTTCACGAAATCGCCGACGACGCCAAACTGGTCACCGACGCCTTGGACGACCTCAAGATCGCCGCCGGCGCCGGCATCGCGTTGGCGGTGCTGGTGCTGGCGGTGTTCCTGCGTTCAATGGGCGCGACCTTCATCGTCGCCACGGCGGTGCCGGTGTCGGTGTTCGCCGCCCTGTTCGGCATGAACTACGGCGACCACAGCCTGAACATCGTCACCTTGGGCGGCCTCGCGTTGGGCGCCGGCATGCTGGTGGACAACGCCATCGTCGTCGTGGAGTCCATGTACCGGCGGCTCGCTGCCGGCGACGCGCCGGCGGACGCCGCGGCGAAGGGCACCGGCCAAGTGGCCGGCGCCATCGTGGCGAGCACGCTCACCACCTGCGTCGTGTTTCTGCCGGTGCTGTTCGTGGAGGGGCTGGCCGCTCGCCTCATCGACGGCATCGCGTTCACCGTGGTTGTTTCGTTGTTGGCGTCGCTGGTGGTCGCGGTGTTCTTGATCCCGGCGCTCGGGCGCTGGTTCTTGCCGAAGACGCCCCGCGCCGGCGTCGCCGCGGAGGCGGCGGCTTCGCGCGCCCGCGCTTGGCTGGAACGGTTGGTGGCGCGGCTGTTGCTGCGTCCGGCCGCGGTCGTGCTCGTGGCCGTGGTGTTGTTTGGCGGCGCGGCGACGCTGTTGGCGGGGCTCGGCACCGAGTTGCTGGCGCCGTCCGACCCGCGGCAGTTCTCGGTGCGCTTGGTCGGTCCCGCCGCGCAGCGCGTGGAATCCACCGCGCAGACGGCGGCCGGCGTGGAAGCGATGCTGGCGCAAGCCGGGGAGGGGGCGCTCGCGGCCACGCTGGCCGAGGTCGGCCGGCTGCCGGAGGACGACCGCGCCATCCGCAGCGAGCTCACGGAGGAGAACACCGCCCGGGTGCATGTGCGCATGACGCCGGACGGGCCAACCGGCCGGCAGGTGGCGGCGAGCGTGGGCGCGGCGCTCGACGCGCTGCCGGACACCGAGGTGGCGTGGGAGATCAGCCGTTCCGCGCTCACCGACTCGTTGGGAGCGAGCGGGCCGCCGGTGGTGGTGGAAATCGCCGGCAACGCCTTGGACGACCTGCGGCGCGGCGCGGCCGTGGCGAAGGACGCGCTCTCCGCGTTGCCGGAGCTGTGGAACGTGCGCTCGTCATTCGAAGGCGGGCCGCCGGAGCTGCGCGTGACGCTCGACCGGGCGATGGCGGACGCGCTGGGCGTGAATCTGGCCACGGTGGGCCGGGTGTTGGAAGCGAGTCTGGACGGACGCGTGGCGACGCGGCTGTCCATGGGCGACGAGGAGCGCGCGGTCACCATCCGCTTGCCGGCGCCGGATATCGACCGTTTGGGCGACGTGGAACTGCGCACCTCGAGCGGGCGCCCGGTGGCGGTCGGCGAAGTGGCCACGTTCCACCATCGGCAGGGCGCGCGCGAGGTGTTTCGGCGCGATCAACGCCGCACCGCGCAAGTGACGGCGCAGGTTGCCGAGGGCGCCACGCAGGCGCAGGCGGTGGCTGCGGTGCGCGCGGCGCTGGCCGACGCGCCGCTGCCGCCGGGTCTGCACGCCGCGTTGCGCGGTCAGGAAGAGGAGCGCGCGCGCACGTTTGGCGAACTGCGACTGGCCGGCGTCCTGGCGCTTGCTTTGGTGTTGATGGTGCTGGCCGGCACCTTCGAGTCGTTGCTGCAGCCGGTGACGGTGCTCGCGGCGATTCCACTCGCGCTGATCGGCGTCGCCGCGGCGCTGGTGCCGGGCGGTCAGCCCATCGGCGTGATGGCCATGCTGGGCTGCATTGTGCTCGCGGGAGTCGCGGTGAACGACGCCGTGCTGCTGGTCACCACCGCGCGGCAGCTCATGGCCGACGGGCAAGACACCGTCGCGGCGCTGGCGGCCGCGGCCGGCATTCGCCTGCGGCCGATTCTGATGACCACGCTCACCACCGCGCTGGCGTTGACGCCGCTGCTGTTCGGCGGCGGCGAGGGCGCCCAGCTGCGGGCGCCGATGGCGATCACGATCATCGGTGGCATCGTCGCCTCGACGATCGGCTCGCTGTTGGTGTTGCCGTGCCTGTACCTCGTGTTGGACCGGCTGCGGCACCGGCGCCGGGGGTTGCCGGCGTGACCGCGGAATGGCAAGGGGGCGGGGCGTGAGGCTCGCGTCGATGAACCTGTTGGATCTGCCGGTGCGCCGGCCGGTCGCCGTGAGCATGGTGTTCGTGGGCATGGTGATCCTTGGGCTGGTGGGCTGGCAGCGCATTCCGGTGGAACTCATGCCGGCCATCCAGGGGGATTCGCTGTATGTGAGTTTCTGGCGCGCCGGCAGCGAACCGGAGGTGGTGGAGCGCGAGATGCTGCTGCCGCTGCAAGCCCGCGTCTCGGCGTTGCCCCACGTTGCGGAGACATGGGGCCAAGTGCGCGGCATGGGCGGCAACTTCCGCGTGCGCTTCGAATCCGGCACGGACATCAAGGTGCGGGAGGCCGAGCTGCGCCGCATCGCCGCCGCCATCGCCCGCGAGCAGCCGCGCGGTCAAGCGAACTTGCGGGTCTCCTCGACCGAGGACCGCACCTCGGCGCTGGGCAGTTTCGTGATGATGGTGCATGTGCTCGGCGGAACCGACGGCGCCCGGCAGGTGGATCTGGAAGCGCTCTACGACCGCACCGACCAGCTCCTCGCGCCGCGCTTCGCGGCGGTGCCGGGGGTGAGCGAAGCGTTCGCCACCGGCGGCGCGCGGCGCCAGGTGACGGTGACGGTGGATCCGCGTCGCGTCGTCGCGGCGGGCGTGACGCCGATGGAGGTGATCGGCGCGGTTTCGCGCAACATGGAGCAAACGCGCCACGTGGGCACCTTGGAGTCCCCGGACGGACGCCAACAGGTGCTCATGGAGGGGCAGCCGCCGGGGCTCCACGGTTTGCGGGACCTGCGCCTGCGGCCGGATCGTCCGGCCAAACTGGGCCACGTCGCGGACATCGCCTTTGGCGTCTCTCCCGATCAGTCCTATCTGCGCGTCAACGGCGAACCGGCGGTGGGCGTGGTCATCTACCAGGAGCAGGGCGCCAATCTCATTCGCTTGGGCCGGGCGTTGCGCGAGCGCGTGGAGGAGCTGCGCCGCGAGATCGCGCCCCTCGGCCTCGATCTGGTGATTGGCAGCGACGCCGCGGAAGCTGTGGAAAAGCAGATCGGCCACTTGGCGAAGCTGGCCCTGTCCGGGTACTTGATCGCGCTCGCCGTGTTGTTCCTCTTTCTGCGCGAATGGCGCGCCGTGGCGGTGGTCGGCGTCGCCGTGCCAGTGAGCTTGCTCGCCGCCCTCGCGCTGTTGTATGTCTTCGATCAGACCTTGAACGTCATCTCCTTGATTGGCCTGTCGCTCTCCATCGGCCTGCTCATCGACAACAGCATTGTGGTGTACGAAGCGGTGCTGCGCGGCTTGGAGCGTGGCGCCGCGCCGGCCGACGCCGCGCGCCGCGGCGTGCGGCGCACCGCCCTCGCCATCGCCGCCGCGAGCGCCACCACGGCGATCGTGTTCCTGCCCATGACCTTGGTGGACTTGGACACCACCGCGGCGTCCCTGCTCGGCATCGTCGCGGCGGCGTTGTTGCTGCCGCTGGCGGCGTCGCTGCTGGTGGCGGTGGGGTTGGTGCCCGTGCTCGCGTACCGCCTCGCGGCGCCGGCGGCGGCCCACCGCGTGCGGCGGAGCCGACAGCGCCGCGACCGTTCCGGCGGCCTGCGCCCCCCGGACCCGGCGCGCATTCTGTTCGCCGGCGTGCTCAAGAACGCGTTGCGGCGGCCTTCCGGGTGGCTCGCGGGGACGCTGTTCGCCATGCTGCTCACCCTGGTCACCGCGGTGCCTTTGGCGTTGAGCGGATCCGGGCGCGCGGACGCGGAGCGCGCCGACGAGGTGCGCATGCTCGGACGCTATGCCAGAGGCGCCGCGTCGGCCGAAGCGCTGGCCAACGCGGTTGGCCGCGTGGAAGGGGCGGTCTTGCGCCTGGAGGGCGTGGACACCGTGGTGTCCGAGGTGTCCGAAGACGGCGCGTCCATCACCGTCCGGTTCGTCGACGAGGAGGAGCGCCCGGAACGCCTGACGGTTTCGCGGGTGCGTGAAGTGGCCAAGGACGTCGCGGAAGAGATCAACGGTTTCGAGCTGCTGCGCCCGGGGGAAGAGCGCATCGGCGGCGGCAAGGGGCGCGGCGGCGGCGAAGGCATGCAGGCGGCGTTCGGCGGCGGCCCGCGCGAGGTCGTGTTGTCCGGTCCGGAAACGGCGCCGCTGAACCGTTTGGCGCGCGACATCGTGGCGCGCCTGGAGGCGGTGCCGGCGGTCGCCAACGCTTGGCAGGCGACCCCGCCCGGCATGGAGGAGTTGTGGGTGGCGCCGAACCGCCGCGCCTTCGAGGCGTTCGGGCTCACTTTGGACGAAGTGCTGCCCGTGTTGCAGGTGGTGGGGCGGGAGGGCTTCCGCGCCGCCGGTGGCTTCGTGCTGGCGTCGGGACGCGAGATTCCCGTGGTGGTGGAACGGGTGGGCGCCCGCGAACCGTTCGCCGGGCGCGACTTGCGGCGGCTGCGGGTGCAGACCGAGTCCGGCGTCGCGCCGATCGCGGCGCTCGCGTCGATCCGCCAGATGCCGCCGTCGCCGATGATCACCCACCACAACGGACGCCGCGAGGCGAGCGTGTACTTTCGCTTGGGCCGCGACGTGCCGGATTCCGGCCCCGGTTTGGCGGCGGTGGAGAAGGAGGTCGCGGCGGTGGCGCAGACGGCGCCGCGGCAGCCGGGCTACACGGTGGAGGTGCGGGAACAGGACGAAACGGACTCCATGGCGCGCAAGTTGGCGGTGCCGGCGCTGCTGCTGCTCGCGCTGGTGCTGGCGATGGCGTTCGAGTCGTTGACGTTGCCTGTTTTGGTGCTGCTCGCGCTGCCGCTGGCGGTGCTCGGTTCGGCTTGGTTGTTCGTGTTCACCGGCACGCCGGCGTCGATGATGGCCGCGGCGGGCGTGATCATGTTGTTCGGCTTGGCCGTCAATCCGGCCATTCTGTTGGTGGATCGGATCGCGCAGCGCGTGCGCGGCGGCTGGTCGCCGGGGGCTGCGGCGCTGGCCGCGGTGCGCGAGCGCACGCGGCCGGTGTTGATGACTTCCGCCACCACCATCGCGGCGCTGTGGCCGCTCGCCATCACCACCGGCCGCGAGAACGAATTGTGGCCGCCGTTCGCCATCGTCGTCATCGGCGGCTTGATCACCTCGACCGTGCTGACGCTGTTGGTCGTTCCGGTGGCGTACATTCTCTTGCAACGCTTGGACCGGCTGTTCGGGCGCGTGGGACCGTGGCTGGTGGTGGGCTGGTTCGGCGCCACTTTGGCGGTGATGCTCTCGTTGACGTTGACGGATGTCATCACCTCGCTGCTCTGGCAGGTGGTGACAAGCCTGCTGGTGGGCGGCGGGCTGCTCGCCATCACCGTGCTGGCGTTTCGCCGCGTGGAAGTGGCTACGCCGGACACTGGCGCGGGGCCGCCGGCGGTGGACGTGCGCAACCTGAAAAAGACCTACGGCCTGCCCGGGCCGCTGCGCACCGCGCTGCGCGCCGGGCGCGACTTCCAAGCCCGCGTCCTGGCGCAAGGCGGCGTGGTGGAAGGCGTCGGCTTCGAGCTTCGAGACGCGCTGCGCCGCTTCGGCCCGCAGTTGATCTTGACGGTGGCGCCCTTCGGCGTGGCGCATTTCGTCCAAGGGAGCGCGTGGAAGCTGCTGCTGTGGATGCTCGGCGGCCTGTTCTTTGGGCGTCTGCTGCTGGACGTTCGCCGCGCCCGAGGCCGCGCCGACGCGGCCGGCGTGGTGACACCGGGGGGCGTGGAGGGCGTGGCCCGAACGCTGGTCCCCTGGTTGCTGTTGGCGGCGTTCGCGTATTGGATGTGGTTGGCGCCGTTCTTGGCCGGCGATCCGCCGCGAACGGTGGTGGCGCTGCCGGTGTTGGCGGCGGTGCTGCTGGGCGCGGGTCAGCTGGTGCGGCGCGGCGCGGTGCTGCAGCAGCGCGGCCAATTGGCGGCGCGCGCCCGCTCGGGGCCGTTCCGCTACCCGCGCACCCTGCTTCGACGCTGGGCCTTGCGGCTGGGCGGCTTCGACCTGCCAGTGCGTCCGGTGCGCGCCGTCTCGGAGGTGAGTTTCCGCGTGGAGAAGGGCATGGTCGGCGTGCTTGGGCCGAACGGCGCCGGCAAGACCACGCTGCTGCGCCAACTCGCGGGCATTCTCGACCCCACCCGCGGCGCGATCTTCCTTGGCGGCGCGCCGCTCGGCAAGGTGCGCAACGTGCTGGCGCGTTGGGTGGGCTACCTGCCGCAGGACGCCGGCCTGCCCGGCGGCCTCTCGGCGCGCGAATACCTATCGTACTTCGGCGCGCTCTACGACCTGCCGGTGGCGGCGCGCCGGGAGCGGGTGGAGCGCTTGCTGCGCGAGGTGGGTCTCGAAGGCAAGGCGGACGACAAGATCAAAGCGCTGTCCGGCGGCATGCGGCAGCGCGTGGCCGTGGCGCGCACGCTGCTGCGGCTGCCGCCCGTGATCATTGTCGACGAGCCCACCGTGGGCTTGGACCCGCGCGAGCGCATCCGCTTTCGCAATTTGCTGAGCCGCTTGGCGGAGGAACGCATCGTGTTGTTCTCCACGCATGTGGTGGAGGATGTCGCGGTGGCGTGCGAACGGGTGCTGGTGCTGGCCGCCGGGCGCTTGGTGTTCGATGGCGAGCCGGCGGCCTTGGCGCAAGCCGCGCAAGGCCGGGTGTGGGAGGTGCGCTCGCCGGCGGCGGAGCGTTTCGACGTGCCGAGCGACGCGATTCTGGCGGAGGAGGCCCCGGCCGGAGGCGTCACCGTGCGCCGCGTGCTGCGCGAGACCTCGCCGGCGGTCGATGCCAAGGCCGTGGAGGCGCGTTTGGAGGACGGCTATCTCTGGCTCATTTCGCGCGCCGATCTGGACGCCGCGGCGTGATGCGCATGTTGCGGGCGTTGTGGGCTGGGTTCAGGGCCCGGTTCGCGTTGTACCGATTGGCCGCGCTCACGGTGGCGGGGCATCGGTTCTGGTTGCTGCCGCCGTTGACGCTGCTTTGGCCGGCGGCGTTGGCGGGCGCAACGCTGCTCGGCATGCGCGGCGGTTTCGAGCCGGACGCGGCGCAGGGCATCATGGCCCTGCCGATGACGGCGTTGGCCGTGTTCTTGGGCGTGCGCGTCATCGCCGGCGAAATCGACGGGCGCAGCTTGGAGATCGCCTACACCGTGCCCGGCGGCTGCCAGCGCGTGTGGTGGGCGAAACTCGCCGGCGGCGTGTTCCTGCTCGTGCTGGCCGAAGCGTTGTTGGCGGTGACCGTGCGCTTGTTCTTCGTCTCCGAACTGCCGCTTGGCGCGTTGTACGGCGCCCTGCAAGCGGCCACTTTCTACTTGGTGTTGGCGATGGCCATGGCGACCTTGTTCCGCAGCGAGGTGGCCGGGGGAATGGTCACCGTTGCCGTGCTGGTGCTGAACGGCCTGATCACCGGCTTTGGGGAAAACCAGGCGCGCGGCTCGCCGTTTTTCAACCCGCTCGCGGCGCGCAGTTCGGACGCCGCCGAGTTGCTTGCCTGGACGGTGCAAAACCGCATCGGCGTCGCCTTGGTGGCTTGCGGCATCGCCTCGCTCGCGTTCCTGCGCGCCAATCGTCGGGAACGCATGCTCGACGGCTGAGCGGCCGGCGTGCCGCGCGCCAACGCGCCCGCCGAAGGGCGCGCGGGACGCCATGCGATTTGCTTGGCGGCGTGGGCGATGGCGTGAAGCCCATACACCACTACTGCATCGCCACCAGCACTTGGTTCGCCGCGCATGCGGTGCAGAACGTGTTGTTCGCGTGGCTTGTCACCATGGTGTTGCGCGAGTCGCCGGCGATGGTGGGAGTGGCGCAAATGGCGCTGCTTGCGCCGGTGACGCTGCTGATGTTGGTTGGCGGCGGCGTCGCGGACGTGGTGGGCGGTCGGCGCGTGGCGATGGCGGCGCAGGCGTTCGCGGTGTTGCCCGCCGTCGCGTTGCTGCTCGCCTTGCGCTGGGACGTGCTGCATTTGGGCGTCATGCTTGGCTACGCCGTGGCCATGGGCTGCGTCACGGCGTTCGTGACGCCGGCGCGCGACGGGCTGCTGAACGCGGTGGCCCAAGGGCGCATTCAACGCACGGTGGTGCGCGTGGGCCTGGCCCAGTACGGCGTGCAGGGTTTGGGCTTCCTGGTGGCGGGCACCGCGGACCGGGTGGGCGCCGAGGTCGTGCTTGGTTTTCAGATTCTCGTCTTGGCGGTTGGCGTCGCCGCGTACCGCCTGTTGCCGCGCGGGCCGGCGCTGCGCGTCGCCGCGCCGTCGGCGCGCGATCTGGTGGCCGCCATCGCGGAAGGCTGCCGCACGGTGCTGCGTTCGCCGGTGATGCGGCCGGTGGTGGCGCAGAACATCGCCATGGGCGTCTTCTTCATGGGCTCGTACATCGTCACGGTGCCGCTCTTGATCCGCGAGGTGTACGCGGGGTCGTCCGCGCAGCTGGCGCTCGCGAACGCGAGCAACATGCTGGGCTTGGTGTGCGCCTTGCTGGTGCTGCTCGTGGCCGGAGATCTGCGCCGCCCCGGCCGCGCGCTGCTGTTGGCGCACGGCCTCGGCTGCTTCTTCCTGGCCGCCGCCGGCCTCGGCTTCGGCATCGGCGCGGTGGCGCTTTGCCTGTGGCTGTGGGGCGTCTGCGGCGGCGTCGCCATGAGCATGTCCCGCGCCATCATGCAGGAAGCCGCGCCCGGCGGCCAGCGCGGCCGCGTCATGGCGTTCTTCTCGTTCTCCTTCATGGGCGCGGGACCGATCGGCGCGCTGCTGTGCGGCCAGCTGGTGGCGGCGTTGGGAGCGCGGCTGGCGCTGGCGGCGGCCTGCGCGGCGCTCATGGCCGTGGTGGTCGTCTTGGCGCGCGCCTCGGGGCTCTGGAACCTGCGCGGCGGCGGACGGTTGCCGGCGCCCGCGGCGTGAACGGCGACCTCCCCCTCGGCAAGCGCGCCGCCTATCCGCCGGGGCGCCGGCCGGCGGTGCTGCGCGGCATCGACCGCGCCCCGGCGCGCGCCGCCATCGGCGTGGGCGCGCCGCCGCCGTTCGTCGGCGAGGACGTGTGGAACGCCTACGAGCTCACTTGGCTTGCGCCGAGCGGCCTGCCGCGCATTGGCGTGGCGACCGTGCGCGTGCCGTGCGCTTCGCCGCGCATCGTGGAGAGCAAGTCGCTCAAACTCTACTTGGGCGGCTTCGCGCAGACCGCCTTCGCCGCCGAAGCGGACCTGGCCGCAACCATCGGCATGGACTTGACCGCCACGGTCGGCGCCGCGGTGGCCGTGGACATCAAGACGCCCGCCGCCATGGCGCCCATCGCGGACTTTCGCGGTTTCTGCTTGGACGACTTGGACGTGCGCATCGCCCACTACGAGGTCGCGCCGGAACTGCTCGCCGGCGCGGCCGGGGGTGGGGGGAGCGAGGCCGACGCCGTGTACACGCACCTGTTCCGCAGCGTGTGCCCGGTAACGGGTCAACCCGACTACGGTTCCGTGTACCTGGCGTGGCGCGGCCGCGTCCTGGACCGTGCCGGGCTGCTCGCCTACCTGGTCTCCTACCGCGCAAGCCGCGGATTCCACGAAGACGCCGTGGAGCGCATCTTCGCCGACGTGCGCCGCGCCGCCGCGGCCACGGATCTGCTGGTGGAAGGGCGGTTCTTGCGGCGCGGCGGCATCGACATCAACCCTTGGCGCGCCACTTCGCCGCGACCGCCGCCAGCGATACGGCTGGCGCGCCAATGACTGGTGCGCCAAGCGCACACGATCATCGGAAAAGTTGTTGATCGCCGCCGCGCCGTGCTGTACGGTTGCGCCAACTCGGTCGCCGTGGGCGACCGGCAACTGCAACAGGGGGGATTCGTGTGACTGGAGGATAAGCAATGAGACTTGCCCGACGATTCCGCGGCGTGGCGTTGTTGGCCGTGGCCTTCCTGTTGTTCGGTGCGCCGTCGGCGCCCGGCGTTTCCGTTGATTGGGTGCCGTCGATCGGCGTTGCGTGGGCGACGCCTTGCGATGTGACGGGCGGGCCTGAGGACAGCACCGGCTTCGGCGCTGACACCAACGATCCCTGCGGCGAACGCGAACCGTGGTGGGAACGAATCTGGGACCACTTGATGAACGTCTTGGGTTGGGTCTGGACGGCGGTCAACACCGTGCTCGGGCTCATCTATGGCGCCCTTGGTGCTGTCGCGGCGTCGATCACCGACGTGACGTTCTCTGTTTCCTACGGCAACAACGCGGTGCAGTTCGAGGGCGGCTCGCTGCCGTTCACGCGCGGCGCGCGGGCCATCACCATCGGCAACACGGTCCACTACGCGGAGGGCGAGACACCAGAAGAGTGCGAATTGCGTGTGCATGAAGGCCACCATGTGCGCCAGTATCAACGGCTGGGCCCGTTGTTCATCCCCATTTACATCACGGTGGCGGTGTTCACCCGCTACTGGGACCATCCGATGGAAGAGGCGGCACGGCGGGAAGCGGAGAGTCAATGCCCGACGAGCCCATGAAGGTGTCCACGCGCATGAGGACGCCCTTTTGGGCGCTGTGCTTGCTCTGTGGCTTGTGCTTGCCGCTCGGCGGCTGCTTGCCGTTCATGCTCCCTGTCCACTCGTGGCCCGGGCCGAGGGTTGTCAACCGATTTGCGGCGGATGTTGACGTGGAAATCAGGTTGACGGACGGCACGGTGCGCCGCGGCAGCTACAAGCCGTGCAATGCGTACAACTTTTTCGACCCGCAACCGTTGGGCTACGAGCGCACTGTCTTCTTGGAGCGGCTGATCTTCCGCAGGGATGACGCGGTCATTGGCGACTACGAAGGCGCGAAGGTGGAGGCGCTGGGCGCGCGTGGCGGACGCGCCGTTCTGGACGGTTCGGGCTTGCGACGGTTGACGGGCCGCACGCGGTGTTCCCGAGTGTTCAACACGTTGACGACTGATGTGCGCTTGGCGGCGGTTTACGCCGACGGCAGCACCGCGTCCTTAAGCTTGCGGCCTTGCGAGCCGTATCTTTGGACAGGATTGGATCCGTTGCGTGACAAGGAGTTGCAGGCGGACGACGCGGGTCCGACGCGCCTGACGGTGACGCGCGGTGGCGACCTGATCCACGAGTTGGACGAGCGCGCCATCCGCAAGACGTTCAAGCGCCATCTGCGCTTGCGTATCCCGACGATCTACGCCATCGGCGAATCCGCGATCGTCGGCAGGGAAGGCGTCACGCCGCCGCGTAGTTGTCTGCGCCGGGACGCCGGCTCCGCGCCCGCTGCCTCGTGATTGCCTGTTGCGGCGCGAGGGACAGTCACGGGAAGTTGCTTGCAACGCAGTGGCGGATTGGACGCGCCGCGTGTGCGCCGTTTGGTACAATTCCGCGCAAGTGAAGCAATGGTGACCGTGCCGGTCCCCTCGCGGCGAAGCCGTTGTCAACCCCGTCAGGCCCGGAAGGGAGCAGCGGCAGCAGCGGATTCGGGCGCCGGGGTGTGGCTGGCACTGGTCGCCGCCTTGGGAGAGGTGTCCGAGCGGCTGAAGGAGCACGCCTGGAAAGTGTGTATGGCGTAACAACCATCGAGGGTTCGAATCCCTCCCTCTCCGCCATCCTACCCCCAACGGTCTCGACAACAATGCCGCCCTTGCCCAAACGATGCGCGCAACACCTGCAATGACGTTGGCGGTTGGTGGTCGAGCATAACGAGAACCCTGCATTTTCCCGCAAAAGTCCCAACGTAATGGATGACTTAATAGCGCGAGACGCCTAGGGGGAACATGGCGACGTTCTTGGAAGTGGCAAGCATTGCTTGGCATGTGTTGATGTGGGTGTGCTCAATTGCCGCCATCACGGTCTTTGTGTTGACGATGGAAGGCAAACTCACGCTGCCGAAGGGCCCGCCGCCGGGACGATGGAAAGTCCTGTTCGGCGTCTTGGCAGTGCTTCTGCTCGCGGGCGCACTGCGACCGATGGTGTAGGGAACCCGCCAGGACGCTGGGTGATGTATACTGGCGCCGTCGCGTCACGAGGCCTTGTTTTGAGTCGTTTGCCCGGCGTCGCCGGGATGATTGTCATATGTGCGTTCGCAGGGGCCGCCAACGGTCGCTCCGCTTCCATGCCGCCCACATCCCCCGCCGCCAACGCCGCGGCGGCGGCGGATACGGTGCGCGTGGCCGCCAACGGTCATTTGCGGCTGACGCGCCGGGAAGACGAAGTGGCCGTGCGCATCGACGGCGCGCTTGACGAACCGGCCTGGGAAGGCTTGCGCGTCCACGGCGATTTTCGCGTTATCGATCCGGACACTTTGGCCCCGGCAAGGCTTGCCACCGAAGTGCGGATGTTCTACACCGGCCGCGGTTTCTACCTTGGCGTGGAGATGGCGCAGCCGCCGGACACGCTGGTCGAGTACTTGAGCGGGCGCGATCAGTTCCTGCCGCGCGATTCGTTCTCCTTCACCTTGGACACTTCCGGCGAGGGCCGCTACGGGTTTTGGTTCGGGATGAGTTTGGGGGACAGCGTCTCGGACGGCACGGTCTTGCCGGTGCGCCAGTACAGCTCCAGCTGGGATGGCGCGTGGCGCGGCGCGACCGCGCGCACCCAAGAGGGCTGGAGCGCCGAGTTCTTCGTGCCGTGGGCGCTGGTCAACATGCCGCGAGCCCAAGGCGCGCGCACGGTGGGCATTTTCGCGCAACGCAACGTCGCCCACGCCGACGAGCGCTACGCTTGGCCGCCGCTGCCCTGGACGCAGCCGAAGTTCCTGTCCGAATTCGCGTCGCTCGAACTGCGCGACGTGAGCCCCCGGCAGCAGTACGGAGTGACGCCCTATGTGGCGAGCGTCCACCATTTTTCCGGCGCCGGCGGCGGTGCCGGCGGCCGCGGCGACGACAAACCCAAAGCGGGGGTGGACGTTTTCTGGCGCCCCTCGAGCAATTTTCAACTCACCTCCACCTTGAATCCGGACTTCGGCAACGTCGAAGCGGACGACGTGGTCATCAACCTGAGCAACTACGAGACGTTCTTTCCCGAGAAGCGGCTGTTTTTCCAAGAAGGGCAGGAGATCTTCGCCGCCGGGTCGCGCTACGGCAAAGGCGCGACGCTGCTGCACACGCGCCGCATCGGCGCGCCGCCGGTGCCGCCGGAAACGGCGTCCGGCGTTCGCGTGGTCAGCGAAGATCTGCGCCGCCCCGCGGATTTGCTCGGCGCCCTCAAGGCCACCGGCCAGCGCGGCGCGCTCCGCTACGGGTTCCTTGGCGTCGTGGAGGACGACGCCCGCTTCGGCGCTTGGCGTGGCGACGAGCCCGTCACCTTGCACCAGGAAGGGCGCGATTTCGGCGCGTTGCGGCTCCTCTACGAACATGCGAACAGCGGCTACCGGGCGCTTGGCGTTTTCCACAGCATGATGCGGCACCCAACCCGCAACGCCCAGGTCGCCGCCGTCGACGGCCGGTACCACGCGCCCAACGGCAAGTTCCGGGTCAGCTCGCAAGTCGTCGCTTCGGACGTGACGGGCAGCGCCGAGGACGGGCAGGGCGGCTTTGTAGATTTGAGCTACACGCCGCGCCAAGGGTTCTCGCACCACCTGTCGCTCGATTCGTTCGACGATTCGATACAGCTCAACGACATGGGCTTCCAAAGCCGCAACGACTACCGGCGCGCAAGCTACCGCATGCGCGTCTCCAGTCCGAACACCGAGCATTTTCGCAACACGCGCACCTATGTGCGCCTCGACCGGATGTGGAACGGCGCCGGCAAGGTGATTGGCTCGGAGGTGTCCGTGGATCAGGCGTTCACGCTGCGCAACTTCGCGCAGTTGCGCTTTGAGGTCGGCTACAAGCCGTCGCGGTACGACGACCGCGGCAGCTTTGGCAACGGCGCGTACCGCTTGGGCGGGGTGTGGGACGCCGAGTTGCGCTACGAGTCGGATTCGTCGCGGCGTTGGGCGTACTCGGTGCGGCGGCGCTGGCTGCAAGAGCCCATTCGCGGCTTGTACCAGCGCACGCAAGGCAACATCCGCTGGCGGCCCACGGACCGCTTCACGTTGGCGCTTGCGCTGCGCTACGCCGATCGGGATGCCTGGTTGTTGCACCAATCCCAAGGCGCGTTCGCCACCTTCGCGGCCGAGCAGGTGGATTCGAGCGTTGATCTGAGCTACTTCTTCACAGCCCGCCAGCAGCTGACGATGGGTTTCCAATGGGTGGGCGTGAAGGCGGTGGGGCGGGGCTTCTACCGCCTCGCGCCCGCGTCGGGGACTTTGCGGTTGGAGCGCGATCCCATGAGCGCGCGCGCGTTCACCATCTCGCGGATGAACATGCAGCTGCGCTACCACTGGGAAATCGCTCCGCTCTCCGACGTGTTCCTGGTCTACACCCGCGACGCCGAGTTGCCGACGGGGACCGCGGCCGGCGAAAGCTTCGCGGCGCTCTTCACGGAAACACTGGACGACACGATCGGCGAACACTTCGCGGTGAAGTTCCGCTATCGATTCGGCAGCTGACAGCCCCAAGCAATCGTGGTCGGAGTGCCCGGACTTGAACCGGGGGCCCCCGCCTCCCGAAGGCGGTGCTCTACCAGGCTGAGCTACACTCCGCTTGCACGCATCTTAACGCCAAACTTCGGCGAACCCAACCGCTAAACGACCGCTCCGAGTTGGCGTCGCCGATTGGATCAGCGCGCGCTCGCCAGCGGATGCGGCGCCACCGGCGGGCGCGGGATGTTGCCGGTGGGTCTGCGCACGGTGACATCCTCAAAGAGAAGGGAAGGGGTCACGATGGTGGTCAGCGCGCCACCGCCGGGGCCAATCGCGAAGCTTCCGCCAAACAAGGCGCCGCCGCCCACCGGCGAGACGCTGGTGTCGTAGCGGGTGCGCGCTTGCGACGCGGCCACCACTTCTTTGAACTGCGCCTCGGTGAAGGTGGGCAGAATCGCCTTGCCGACGAGTTCCTCGCGGCCGTCCGGGAAGACCTTGTAGGCCAACGTCAACGGCAACACTTTCGGGCCTTGGCCGATGGCCATGACGGAAAACGCGGCGGCGGTCGCCATGCGCGGGCTGCCGATGCGCCGCACCACGATGCCGTGTTCCACGCCGCGCTCCTCCACCAGGGCGAGCAGCTCGGTGCGCAGTTCGGCATCGTCCAAGCCGTTCTTGGCGGTGATCAGCAAGTTGCTCGGCAACGCGGTCTGGCCGCGTCGATTGCCGCTGCTGGTTGGCAGCTCCGGCAGCGGATTGCGGCTGGTGAGCAGCGTTTTCAGAATGCCGTTCTGCACGAGCGCGGTGGGCGTGGCGCGGACGCCGTCGTCGTCCACAACGTAGCTGCCCAGCAACGCCGTGCCGTCGTCCGCGCTGGCCGTGGGATCGTCCACGACGCTGAGCGAACGCGCCAGCACGCGGGCGCCGAGCTTGTCCAGGAAGGGGTTGCGCACCTGTTCCATGGCGCGCTCGAACATCGGGTTGTCCGCGACCGGCATGCGCAGCCCCACGAATCGCGGCGCCAACACTTGGGCGACGAGTTCCGCCGCCGCCTGCCCTTCGAACAACACCGGGCCGGTGTAGCGTTCCATCGGTGGCGCGGCGCGCAGATCCGCCAACCCCGCGATCATCCGCGCGACGCGCGCGGCGAGTTCCTCTTGGCCCGGCAGTTGTTCCCAAGCGCGCGCCTCGGCGGCCACGAAGTCGCCGAGCTCGGTGCCGTCCTCGCCTTGGGTGTTGGCCGAGACGTGTACGTGCGCGAGCGGATGGTTGCGGACGAAGAACGAGCCTTCGCTGTTCAAATAGGTGACAGTGGTTTGCCGCGCGCCAACGCCGACCTCGGACCGGTGGATGTGCGCCTTCCCCTCGAACGCGCTGGAGATGTCTTTCGCCAAGGCGACCGCGCGCGCCGCGTCCAGCGCCAACCGCGGCTGCCGGTCCGTCGCTTGGAAGGGCTCCGCTGCGCTTAGATCCGCCACTTCCTCCGTTTTGGTCTTGTTCTGCAATGCCGCTTTCTTGCCCGCGAAGTCGTCCAGCGCGTCCTTGTAGGCGCGATCGGTGGCAAGCCATATGCGGCGGCGCAGTTCCTCGTAGTCGTCGTCAAGCGGCAACGCGGTCGATGGCGCGCCGAACGTCCTTCGGCCATCGAAGAAGTTGGTGTTGTCGAGCGCTGCGCTGCCGACGCGCAATTCGACCAGCAGGCGGCGATTGCGGCCCTGCCACTGGTCCACGGCGCCGCCCATGCTGGCGGTTGCCCTCGTCGTGGCGGACTCGACGACGCGATAGGCGACGAAATAGGGCTTTTGCGCCTCCGCCAACCGCAGCTCCGTCATGGTGCGCTTCAGCTCATCGCCGAGCGCCCGCGTCAACACGGTCTCCTTGACCTGTGCGCTGACCTGCGCGCTTGCCCCCGCGGCGAGGCCGAGGACAACCGCCGCGCAAAGACGCGCCGCCAGCGCGCCGGATCCGTTCGATGTGTTGCGTGTGCGGCGGCGTGTCACGGATACACCTCGCTTGCCTGGTTGCCGTGGTTGAACGATCGTCTCCCGTCGCCGCTGCCGCGCGCGCCCGGCGGGGCGAGAATGGGCGTGCGATCTTGCGACTTCTCCTTCTTCTGCACTTCGATTTGCGACACGAGAATCGCCGGCGAAACCGCGGAAACGGGCACGGAGCCGGATTCCGCGCCGCAGATGCCGTTGAACACGACGCTCTCCTCGGCGCCGGCGACGATCTTGCTGAACGACGTGAGCGGCGTGCCGATGAGGTCCACGCCGCGGACGAGCTCCTCGCGGCCGTCCCGGTGCAGGCGGTAGACCATGACGGGGGTGACGTTGAAGGCGTTGGGCACAAACCTGCCGGTGAGCGTGAAGCCGCCCTGGATGTCGTCGAAATACAAACCAAACGGCTTGTCTTGCGCTTCGAGCAATTCCATCAACTGCCGCTTCAACCCGTTCTCCGAGGTGGCGTCTTCCACTTGCACGATGAGATTCGATTGCCGAGCGACCGGACGGTTGCCGATGTTCTTGCGTCCGTGGCCGTTGGAGCGGGCGAAACCCTCGATGGGCATGCGCGACATGAGGAAGTTGGTGAGAACGCCTTTTTCGATGACCGGCACGCGCCGCGCCTTCACGCCTTGGTTGTCGTAGCGGTAGGTGCCCATCAGGTCCGTGCCGCCGGCGCGCGTCGCCGTGGGGTCGAAGATCACCGAGAAGGCCTCCGGCAACACGCGCTCGCCCACCATCTTCTTGAAGGTCTGGCCTTCGTCGGCGTGCTTTTGCCGATGGCCCTCCAGCCGATGGCCAAGAATCTCGTGGAAAAAGACGCCGCTCGCCCGCCCGGACAAGATGGCGGGACCGGTGTATGGCTCCACCAGCGGCGCTTCCCTCAGCGCCTCCAGATCCGCGACCATTTTTTCGGCCAAGGCGACAACCGTCTCGTCGTCCGGCAGTCCTTCCGGCGTGAAAGAGAAGAACGACTCGTAGCGTGGCAGTTCCATGCCGTCGTCGGCCTTGGTCGATGCGGAGAGGAAGAGCCGGTAGAAGGGCTGCGAGACCTTGATGCGCGAGCCGTCGCTGTTCACATACCAGCGGGTCTCGACGTTGCCGGAGAGGGAAGCGCGCGACGCGTAGATGTGCGCGGAGCGCGTGAACGGCGCCGTGTACCTGCGCGCCTTTTCTTCCCAAGCGGCCCGATCAACTTGCAGACGCGCTGTTTTCTCGCTGGCGCTCTCCGGCTTCGCCGGCGAGAAGTCGCCGGTGGTGTCTTCCTCCTCCACCTTCACTTGCACGTTGGTCTTCACCATCGTGAACTGCTCAATGGCCTGCTTGTACCGCTTGTCCGTCCAATACCAGAGCCGGCTGCGCAGCGCGGCGGCGTTCGCCAAGGGCACCTGCGCGTAATTGACGGGTGCCCGGAAACCAAAACCGCCGCCGCGGATGGGATGCGTGTTGTCGAGGTCGTAACCGCCCACGCGCAGGTCGATGTCCAACGCGCGGTTCACTCCCTCGGACCAGCCGGTGACCGAGCCGAACGACCCGTCAACGGACGCCGCGCTGTCTTCGGTGATCTCGTAGCTGAGGTAGTACACCGGCGTCGGCTCGTCCGCGAACACCTTCATGGAACGGTCGAGTTCCTCGGCCATGGTCTTCAACGTGGCGTCGGCGCACACCGGCGGCGAGGCGCAGAACGCCACGACGAGGATTGCGGCAACCCCCTTGCTGCGAGGCGATCTCATGTCTTGCGTGAACCTCAACGGGCGAACATTGCCCGTGACTATACGGGGGGCACCGACCGCACGCAACGCGGGCGCACGTCCGCTGTTGGTAGCAAATACATTTGTCCGGTTTTTAGAGCACGTTATCTGTCCGGTCTTCGCGCCCCCCTTGAAGCGCCACTCGAGTGCGCTACCGTGCCGAGCGCGGACCCCGGAAGCGGATAGGCCGCAACACTGGCGCAAGCCGCGGGCGGCGACGCTGCCGGACCGGCCGTCGCCGCCCCTTTGCGCTGGTGTTCCCGTACTTCGGGGTTCGGGGCAGCGCCCCATATGCGTTAACTTGTTTGGGGAGGCAAAGTGCCCTAGGCTGGTGTGCGGACGCACAGCGACAAGGAGGTCGCGGAATGGACGAGGACTGGGAGGTGCTGTCGTCGCATCTGCCGTCGGACTGGCGGGAGCAGGCGGCGATCCACGGGGCGCTCAAGGGGTTGCGGAAGGACAAGTCGGCGGATGTTCTGCTGCGGATGCTGCTGATGCATCTGGGCTGCGGGCACTCGCTGCGGGAGACGGCGACGCGGGCGCGGCAGGCGGGAATCGCGGACATGTCGGACGTGGCGCTGTTCAAGCGGCTGAGGAAGTCGAAGGAGTGGCTGCGGGCGCTGTGCGTGGGGATGTACCGCGAGTGCGGCGTGGAGCTGGGCGCGTCCGGGGGCTTCCAGGTCCGCGCGTTCGACGGGTCGGTGGTGAAGGAGCCGGGGCGGACGGGTTCGCTGTGGCGGGTCCACTACAGCCTGCGGCTGCCGGGCGGCAGGAGGCCGTTCGATCTGCTCGCGGCGGTGTCCGCTATCAAGCGCGTCGGGGCGGCCAGGTCGTGGCGGGCGCGGGCGGTCGGAGCCGACCGCGAGGGGGTGGTCGGGCGCGTGTGCGCGATGCGGAAGAGCGCCGAGGACGCCGAGCGGGCCAGGGAGAAGCTGCGCCGGCGGGCGTCGCGCAACGGCAACGAACTGCGCCCGGAGACGTTGGAGTTCGCCGGCTGCGTGATCGTGTTCACGACCTTCCCGGCGGACAGGTTCTCGGCGGCGGAGGTGCTGCGGTGGTACCGCGTGCGCTGGCAGGTGGAGTTGACGTTCAAGCGCTGCAAGTCGCTGGCGGGGCTGGGGCATCTGCCGAAGCGCGCCGACGACAGCGCCCGGGCGTGGCTCTACGGCAAGCTGCTCGTGGCCTTGCTGGCCGAGAAGCTGGCTCGCCGCGCCGATTCGCGCGCCGTTTCCCCCTGCGGCCGGGAAACGTTCGCGCAGCCCTTGGCGGGAGTTCAAGTTCGTGTTGAATCAAGTCTGCCGAGCCGTTGAACCAGCGATGTCGCTAGCCGAAATGCTGGATGAATGGCCAGACATTTCGGCCTCTCTGACCGAACCGCCACGCCGTAGAAAGCCGCAAATGTCGCAATACTTTGATTTTTAATGAAAAAACAAGTTAACGCATATGGGGCAGCGCCCCATATGCGTTAACTTGTTTGGGGAGGCAAAGTGCCCTAGGCTGGTGTGCGGACGCACAGCGACAAGGAGGTCGCGGAATGGACGAGGACTGGGAGGTGCTGTCGTCGCATCTGCCGTCGGACTGGCGGGAGCAGGCGGCGATCCACGGGGCGCTCAAGGGGTTGCGGAAGGACAAGTCGGCGGATGTTCTGCTGCGGATGCTGCTGATGCATCTGGGCTGCGGGCACTCGCTGCGGGAGACGGCGACGCGGGCGCGGCAGGCGGGAATCGCGGACATGTCGGACGTGGCGCTGTTCAAGCGGCTGAGGAAGTCGAAGGAGTGGCTGCGGGCGCTGTGCGTGGGGATGTACCGCGAGTGCGGCGTGGAGCTGGGCGCGTCCGGGGGCTTCCAGGTCCGCGCGTTCGACGGGTCGGTGGTGAAGGAGCCGGGGCGGACGGGTTCGCTGTGGCGGGTCCACTACAGCCTGCGGCTGCCGGCGCTGGCGTGCGACCACTTCGAGGTGACGAGGACGGAAGGCGGGGGATGCGGCGAGTCGCTGTCGCGGTTCCCGATCGAGCGGGGAGACCACGTGGTGGCGGATCGCGGCTACTCGACGTCCTCCGGGCTGACGCACGTGGACGCTGCTGGCGGGTACGCGACGGTGCGCGTCAACACGCAGGCGCTGCGGTTCCGCACGCCGGGCGGCAGGAGGCCGTTCGATCTGCTCGCGGCGGTGTCCGCTATCAAGCGCGTCGGGGCGGCCAGGTCGTGGCGGGCGCGGGCGGTCGGAGCCGACCGCGAGGGGGTGGTCGGGCGCGTGTGCGCGATGCGGAAGAGCGCCGAGGACGCCGAGCGGGCCAGGGAGAAGCTGCGCCGGCGGGCGTCGCGCAACGGCAACGAACTGCGCCCGGAGACGTTGGAGTTCGCCGGCTGCGTGATCGTGTTCACGACCTTCCCGGCGGACAGGTTCTCGGCGGCGGAGGTGCTGCGGTGGTACCGCGTGCGCTGGCAGGTGGAGTTGACGTTCAAGCGCTGCAAGTCGCTGGCGGGGCTGGGGCATCTGCCGAAGCGCGCCGACGACAGCGCCCGGGCGTGGCTCTACGGCAAGCTGCTCGTGGCCTTGCTGGCCGAGAAGCTGGCTCGCCGCGCCGATTCGCGCGCCGTTTCCCCCTGCGGCCGGGAAACGTTCGCGCAGCCCTTGGCGGGAGTTCAAGTTCGTGTTGAATCAAGTCTGCCGAGCCGTTGAACCAGCGATGTCGCTAGCCGAAATGCTGGATGAATGGCCAGACATTTCGGCCTCTCTGACCGAACCGCCACGCCGTAGAAAGCCGCAAATGTCGCAATACTTTGATTTTTAATGAAAAAACAAGTTAACGCATATGGGGCAGCGCCCCGAAAAGGCCCGAAGGGCCTTTGCGTCGCCGCGTTCACGCGGTGGCGACCGGCGAGCCGTCGGCCTCGTAGCGGCCGATGCGGCGCGGGCCGTGGAACACCGACAGCCGCCCGTCGGCGTGCTCGTGGACGCGGACGCGGCGGCGCACGAAGTGCCTGCCGTGCGGTCCGGGCGGGATTTGCAGCGACCGGTTGTTGTAGCTGACGCAGTTGTCGTGCCCGACCACGCGGTCCTCCTTGACGCACAGGATGTCGTCGAGGTCGACGCCGCCGAGCGGCACGAAGGCGTCGCCGGACTCCCGCGCCGGCGCCGCGAAGCGCTTGTTGTAGTCGGGCCAGAACCGCTCGCGCAGGTAGTTGTTGGCCGTCTCCATGTCGCGCACGCCTTCCAGCGCCAGCTCGTTCGGCAGACGCCCTTGGATTGTCCCGAAGTGCCGCTCCGAACGGCCCCGCGCCTGGGGCGAGTAGGACGGAATCATCTCGATGCCCAGCTCCCCCATCGCCCGCCCGAACTGCGTCGGGTTGCTTTTGTCCACCTTGCCGCCCGCCTCCGGCGTGTGCCAGTAGTGGCTGCCCCGGTCCGAGTAGAGGCTCAGGAACAGCCCCCGCCCCTCGGCCGTCTCGCGCACCCCGCGGAAGCTCGACCAGGTGCCCTCCTCCTCCACGAAGAAGCCCGAATACACCTCGCCCGTGGCGTCGTCCAAGGTCACGATCAGATCCCACACCGCGTCCGCCACCCACTCGTGCGTGGACCCGTCCTGATGCACCAGCATCCCGGGCAGCGGCGCCCGCTCGCGCTTCTTCCGGCGCCTCCCCCGCGTCCGGCCCTTGCCGACCAGACCCGCCTCCCGCAGCCGGCTCTTCACCCACGTGTACGACCGCTTTCCGCCGTGCTCCTCCCGGTACCGCTCGTGGAAGTGCGCCACCGTCCACCCCTCGTAGGTCTCCCGGTACAGCGTCTCCAGCCGCAGCACCTCGTCCGCCGGCGCCCGCAGCGACGACACCTGCGCCATCCGCTTGTCGACCAGCCCGTCGATTCCGTCTTCGTGGTACCGGTCAACGTACCGCCGGAACGTGCGCGGGCACACCCCCAGCAGCTCCGCCGCCTCCTCCTGCGTCAACCGCTTCTCCGTCCACCTTCCCAACGCCTCCTCGAATCTTCTCATCCTCGTCTCCTGCAACCATTTCGCCCGCTTCATCGACCTCCTCCAGAGGCGTCCAAAAGCGGACAATTTATGTGCTAGAAAACCGGACAGATTATGTGCTCCCAACACGCGGGCGCACGTCCGCGCGGATTCGCGTCATGCCGCCAAGGCCGCCACGTGCGCCGCGGCGCTGCGCGCCAGCGCGTTGAGGTCGTAGCCGCCCTCCAGCACGGAAACCACGCGGCCCTGGGCGTGGCGGCGCGCGGCGTCCACGATGAAGCGCGTTGTCCAATCGAAGTCGTCCTCGTCGAGCAGGAGGTCGCCGAGCGGATCCGCGGCATGCGCGTCGAAGCCCGCCGAAACCAGGATCAGGGCGGGTCGAAACGTCTCCAAGGCCGGCAGCCAATCCCGTTCCACGGCGCGTCGGAAGGCGGCGCCGGAGGTGCCGGCGGCCAGCGGCGTGTTGACGATGTTCGGACGCCGCACTTGCTGCAGGCGATAGGGGTAGTGCGGGAATTGGAAGCTGGAACACACCAACACGCGCGGCTGCGCGTGGAACGCCGCCACGGTGCCGTTGCCGTGGTGGACGTCGAAGTCGAGCACGGCAACGCGATCCACATCGGGGCGCGTCAACGCATGGGCCGCCGCCACCGCCACGCCGTTCAGCAAGCAGAAACCCATCGCCGCGGACTCCTCCGCGTGATGCCCGGGCGGGCGCACCGCGCAGAAGACGCGGCGCTGCGCCGTGTCGAACACCTGGTCGACGCCGGCCACCGCGGCGCCGGCGGCGATCCTGGCCGCGCGCAGCGACTGCGGGCCCAACGCGGTGTCGGCATCCAGGCGCGCCAATCCCGCCGCCGGAGTCCGCCGCTCCAACTCGTCCAAGTAGGTTGCGCGGTGGATGCGGCGCAGCGCGGCGCGCGACGCCGCGGGGGCGTCCCGCACGGTCATGTCGTCCACCAGTCCGGTCTCGCGCAGATGTTTCAGCACCGCGGCGAGACGCGCCGGTCGTTCCGGGTGGCCGGGCGTCGTCTCGTGCCGCAAGCACGCCGCGTGGGTGATGAGCACGGTCATGCGGCTGTTGCGGGAGCAGACGAGGGGGCGGAGTCAGTTCACGCCCACGGCGTAGCCCAAGGCCGCGCCGATTTCCGCGTGCAGCGCCAAGTCCGCCATGCCGTCGAGCGGGGTGGCCTCGCGGTTGAGGATCGCAAGTTTCGCGCCGAGGCGTTTGGCGTGTTCCGGAAAACCGGCGGCCGGATAGACCACCAGCGACGAGCCGACGACCAGGAACAGGTCGCAGTCGTTCGTGGCCGTTTGCGCCCGCGCCATCGCCTCCTCCGGCATGGGCTGGCCGAACGATATGGTGGCGGTCTTGACGATGCCGCCGCAACGCGAACACGGTTGGACGTTGCCGAGGTTCTCGAATTGCCGCTTCAGATCCGCCAGTTCGTAGCGCGTGGCGCAACCGAGGCAGCGCGCGTAGCGGTTGTTGCCGTGCAGTTCGATCACGGCTTCGTCCGGCACGCCGGAATCCTGGTGCAAATTGTCCACGTTCTGGGTGACGACCGCGCTGGCCTTGCCTTCGCGCACCAGCTTGGCCACGGCGAAATGGCCCCGGTTGGGTTTCGCGTCGTCCCAGCTGTGTCGGGAGGCGAAGCGCCGCCGCCACGACTCGCGCCGCACATCCTCGGAGCGCAGGAAATCCTGAAACTCGATGGGCTTGATCTTGTTCCACAAGCCGGTGCCGGCGCTGCGATAGTCCGGAATGCCGGACTCGGTGCTGATTCCCGCGCCTGTGAAAACCACCACGCGCCGCGCCGCGTCGAGGATTTCGCGCAAGGCGTCCACTCCGGCGTGGTCGGACATCGTCAACTCAAGCCGCGGCGCCGGCAGCGCGCCGCCGGGGCGCGCAAGGCGGCTTGAAGTCCTCTCCCCAGGCCGCCCGGTAGCGCGGCGCGAAATCGTCGCAATGGTGTACTTGGGTGCCCACCGCCTCCAGCGCCATCGCGGCGGTAACCGCCCCGGCGCGCACCGCGGAGCGCATGGACGCGCCCTGCAGAAGCGCATGCAGAAAACCGCCGCGGAATGCGTCCCCGGCCCCGGTGGGGTCCACCACCGCCGCGGCGACGGCGCGTTCCTCTCCATCGCCCTCGCCGCGCGACCGCCAGAACACGCCGCGCTCGCCCCGCGTCACCACCAGCGTGCGCAACCGCCCCAACGCGCCGCCCACCATGCCGCGCAACGTCTCGTGTTCGAACTCGTTGACGATCAACGCATCGGACAGGCGCACAAGCCGCAAGGCGTCTTCCGGCGCGAAGTCGGTGGTGTTCTGGCCCGGGTCCGCGAGAAAGGGAATGCCGCGCGCGGTGGCGACCTCGGCCGCGGCGATCATGTTCGCCGGCACGTCCGGCGCGAGTATCGCGTGGACGAAACCGCCGCGGTCCACGAAGCGAGCGAGATCCCCGGCGCAATCCGCCAACCTCGCCGGGCCGCCGAAGAAGGCGGTGAATTGGTTGCCTTCGCGATCCGTGAACACGAACGCGTGGGAAGAGTAGGGCGCCTCCGTGCGCTGCACGCCGCTGGTGTCCAATCCCACCGCCGCAAGGTGCGCCGCGTAATCCGCGTCGTAGTCTTGGCCGACGAACACGAACGGCGCAGGATCGTGGCCTAGGCGCCTTAGCGTGTAGGCGATGTTCATGGCGCAGCCCCCGAAGCGGCGCTCGATGCCGGCAAGTTGCACGGAGAGGTTGATGCCTTGGTGTCGCGGCAGCGTCGAGAACGCCCCCGGATAGCGGCCGATGTGATCGATGGCCAGCGTGCCGGTGACCAGCACGCGGGCGTTGCGTTTCGGCATGGCGTCTTGCTTTGGCGACGATCGCGTGGTGCGGGCGAGTGTATACCGCGGCGCGCCGCGCGCCCGGCGTCGCCTTCGATACACTGCGCGCCCATGCAAGCGCTGTTCGGCATCGTTGCCCTTTTGGCCATCGCGTGGCTGCTCGGCGAGCGGCGGCGGCAGGTGCGTTGGGCGCAGGTGGCGGCGGGGCTCGCGCTGCAGGTCGCGCTGGCCTTTGTGCTCTTGAATGTGCAAGCGGTGAGCAACGCCCTGCTGCTGCTGCGCCACGTGGTGGACGCGATGGGCGCCGCCACCACCGCCGGCACGTCGCTGGTGCTCGGTTTCCTCGGCGGCGCGCCGGTGCCGTTCCAAATCGCCGAAGGGCGGTCGTTCGATCCGATTTTCGGTTTCCGCATCCTGCCCCAGATCATGGTGTTCAGCGTGGTGTTCGCGCTGCTTTGGCACTGGCGCGTGTTGCAGTTGGTGATTCGCGGCTTCGCGTGGGCGCTGCGCAAGACGCTGGGTTTGGGCGGGGCCGCCGGCACCGCCGCCGCCTCCAGCGTCTTTCTGGGATTGGCGGAAGCGCCGCTGCTCATTCGCGCCTACCTGAAGAGCCTGTCGCGCTCGGAGTTCTTCGTGGTCATCACCTGCTGCATGTCCACGGTGGCCGGTTCCATCATGACCGCCTACGCGGCGATTCTGGCGCCGGTGCTGGACGGCGCCTTGGGGCATGTTCTGGTGGCGTCCATGATCAACGTCGTCGGCGCGGTGACCATCGCCCGCCTCATGGTGCCGGAAGAGGCCGGCGCGACGCCGGGAGGCCTCGCCGCGGCGCTCAAGTACGACAGCGCGATGGACGCCATCAGCCGCGGCACGCTCGACGGCTTGCGCTTGGTGGCGAACGTGGCCGCGATGGTGATCGTGCTGGTGTCGCTGGTGGCGCTGGTGAACTACCTGCTCGGCAAGTTCGACGCTTTCGGCGCGCCGCTGGCGCTGGAGCGGATCACCGGCTGGGCCTTCGCGCCGGTGGCGTGGCTCATGGGCGTGCCGTGGGCGGAGGCCGCGCACGCCGGGTCGTTTCTGGGCACCAAGGTGATTTTGAACGAGTTCATCGCCTACCTGCAGTTCGCCGCCGCCGGCGAGGCGTTGTCGGCACCCACCCGCGTCATCCTCACCTACGCCTTGTGCGGCTTCGCCAACTTCGGCAGTCTGGGGATTCTCATCGGCGGCATGGGCACGCTGGTGCCGGAGCGGCGCGCGGAACTGCTCAAACTCGGCCCCCGGGCGCTCCTCGCCGGCACCTTGGTGTCGTGCCTGACCGGCGCCGTCGCGGGTTTGGTGACGCGGATCTAAGCGCGCGCCGCCGCGCTGCCGGCAAGCCCCTGCGCGGCCTCCACGGCGCGCTCGATGCCGGCGTCGTCCACGTCCAAGTGGACCACCCAGCGGGGCCCGGCCACGAGGACGCCGGCCCGGGCCATGCGCTCGACCATGGGTTGCGTTTCCAGACCCGTCACAAACACCATGTTGGTGTGGTTGGTCGCCGCCAAGCCGGCGGCGCGCAATCCCGCCGCCAGCACCGCCGCCCGCTGGTGGTCCGCCGCCAGCCGCGGCACGTTGTTCTCCAAGGCGTAAAGGGCCGCCGCCGCGATCACGCCGGCTTGCCGCATGCCGCCGCCGAGCATCTTGCGCCAGCGTCGCGCCGCGGCGATGAAGGCGTGGTCGCCGCACAGCACCGAGCCCACGGGAGCGCCGAGCCCCTTCGACAAGCACACCGACACGGAGTGGCAGTGTCTTGCGAAGTCCGCGGCGTCCACCCCCAAAGCAACAGCGGCGTTGAACAGCCGGGCGCCGTCGAGGTGCAGGCGCAGACCGTGCCGGTCCGCCAACGCCCGCGCCGCGGCGAGGTGCGCCGGGCCGATCGGCTTGCCGCCTTGGGTGTTCTCCAAGCACACGAGGCGCGTTTTCGCGAAGTGCGGGTCGTCGGGTTTCACGGCCGCGGCGACATCATCGAGCGCTAGCGTGCCGTCGGCTTGGAAGGGCAGGGGTTGCGGCTGGATGCCGCCGAGCGCCGCGGCGCCGCCGGCTTCGTAGCGGTAGGCGTGGGCGTCCTGCCCGGCGATGTACTCGTCGCCGCGTCGGCAGTGCGTCAGCAGCGCGGCGAGATTGGATTGCGTGCCGCTCGGCACGAACATGCCGGCGGGGAGGCCCAAGCGCTCCGCGCAGGCGGCCTCCAACCGATTGACGGTTGGGTCTTCGCCGTACACGTCGTCGCCCACCGCGGCGTCGGCCATCGCCTTGCGCATCGCGGCGCCGGGCTTGGTGACGGTGTCCGAGCGCAGGTCGACGCGCGCGTCCACGGCGGCGACGCCCCTCGGGCGCGAGGCCGATCGACGGCTAAGTGCCCGCGGCGAAGGAGATGTTGTACACGCCGGCTTGGCGAGCGGAGTCCATCACGTGAATCATCGCGTCGGTGGTGGAGTCCGGATGCGGTTGGATGATCACCGGGGCTTCCGGATTCTCCGCGTGCAACCGTTCGATGTTGGCGCGCACGGCGCGGATGTCCACGGTGCGCTGGGCGATGATGATGCGGTCGTGGTTGGTGATGCGCACCACGATGCTGCGCTTGTCGGGATCCACGTTCGTCGGCTTGTCATCCTCGGGTTGGTTCACGTCCATGCCCACTTCCTTGACGAACGTGGCGGTGACGATGAAGAAGATCAGCATGATGAACACCACGTCCAACATGGGCGTGAGGTTGATCTTGTTGTCGCTCTCCTCGTCCGGTGCCCGCAGTCTGCGCATGTTCTTCCCTCCTAAACGCCGCTCATTGCGGCATGGCCCTAAACGCCGCTCATCGCGGCATGGCCCTAACGCCGCTCATTGCGGCATGGCGCGGCTTGTGCGCCGCCGACGCCACGCGAATGTAATGCATTGCGACCGCGTGCGCCACCACCCGCGTGCGAATAGCGCCGGCGGTTCACACCACGCGCGCGGCGCGCAGCTGCGCGATCGCGCCGGCGTCGTAGCCGAGCTCCGCCAAAATGTCGTCCGTGTGTTCCCCCAGCGTCGGCGCCCGTCGCCGGATGCCGACGTCGGCTCTGGAAAAATCCAGCGGCATGCGGGCGACCGGCGCGGGCCCGCGCAACCCCGGGTACTCGGTGGGAACGAAGAAGCCGCGCTCCACCACCTGCTCGTTCACCAGCGCTTCGGCCGGGGTCAACACTTCGCCGCAGGGCACGCGGGCGACCTCCAGCTGCGCCACCGCGTCAGCGGTGGTTCGCTCGGCGCACCAGCGCGCCATGCGCTCGCTGATGTCCTTGGCGTTGTCGCCGCGCGCTTCGTCGGTGGCGTAGCGCGGGTCGGAGAGCCAATGCGGCTCGCCCATCAACTTTGCCCAGCGCTCGAACAACGGGTTGCCGACCACCTGCACGAGCAGCCAGCCGTCCTGGGTGCGGAACACGTCCACCGGCGCGGCGGTTTGCCCGCGGTTGCCGGTTGCCACCCGGTCCTTCTTCAGGAGGGCCTGTTCGATGAGCGCGCCGTTCGCCACAGTAAGGGCGGAAGCGAGCAGACAGCCCTCCACATGCTGCCCCTCGCCGGTGTCCCGGCGCGCGATGAGGGCCGCCAGCGTCGCCAACGCGTTCAAGGTGCCGGTGGTGTAGTCCACATAGGGAAAGTAGTTTTTCATCGGCTCGTCGGCGTGGCCGGTGAGATGCATGTTGCCGGACATCGCTTGCGCCACGCCGTCGAAGCCCACCCGCGCCCCGTACGGGCCGCCGGAACCGAACGCCGTGCTGGTGGCGAGGATGATGTCCGGCTTGATGGCGGCGAGGCTTTCGTAGTCCAGGCCCATGCTCGCCAACGTGTTGGCCGGCAGATTGGCGATGACCACGTCGGCGGTTCGCACCAGCTTGCGCAACACCTCTTGGCCCTGCGGCTTGCGCGGATTGAGCGTGAAGCCCCGCTTGTTGCGGTTCAGCGTGAGGAACGCGCTGCCTTCGCCATCCTCGGTGACCGGCGCGGTGAACCGATCCTCGCTGCCGTCGACCTTCTCCACCCGTATCACGTCCGCGCCCAGATCGCCGAGCAGGGCGCCGCAGAAAGGCCCCGCGATGTAGCGCCCAAAGTCCAAGACGCGAATGCCGCGCAGTATGCTCAACCCTCACCCCGTGGTTGACCTGTTGGGGCTATCCGCAGTTCGTCCCGGAACTTGAGCCGCTCCTCGAACCGCATCTCCAATTCCTCAGGACTGCACGCATGTCCGGCCGGTGCCGGGCGCCGGATCGTGGCCACGAAACCTCCATCGTCGGCGAACTCCGGCGGCGGCACGCCAGCCTGTTCACACCGCGCGATCATGTCCAACGTGCCTGTGCCCATGCGTTCGACGTACTCGGCCAAGTACATCGCCTCCGCCAACCGCGGGTTGGCCGGCACCGAGTCGTGCGGCAACCGCAGCTTCTCCAACGTCATGGGCGGCTGCAGGCCGCCCGGGTTGCGCACCTCGAGTCGATCCGAGAACAACATCACTTGCACGCTGCCGTTGCTCGCGTAGTCGCGATGCGCCACCGCATTGACGATGGCTTCGGTGACAACCTCCTTGGGGATCTCGTAGGCGATGGGTGCGCGGACGCTTTCCGCTCTGGTCCCCACGGAAAGGGCGAGCTTGCTCAGCACGAAATCCACGGCGTGATCGACGAGCTGGAACACGGTGCCCTTGTAGACCTGGTGAGAGGGAATGGGCTTCCTCACGTCCGGGCTGTGGAAGTGGGCGCAGCGAATCTCGGATGTCGTCAAGTGCCGTTGCGGCTGTTTGCCGAACAACATCAAGGCGGCGTTGGTGAGCCTGCCTTCGTTCAACAGGCCGAGATGGGCAAGCAACGCGTCTGGGGACACATCCTCGGCCAAGGGGAAGCCGCGGGCGCGACGCGCGATGCGCACGAAGAGGGCGATCCACTCGGCGTCCAAATCGCCAAGCGTGGCGTCTTCCCGCGCCACCGCCTCGAACGCCTGCACACGAAGCAGTTCTCGTTGCTCCATGAACTCGACGAGCGCCGCGTACAACTCCGCTTTTAATTCGTCCGCGGAATCGAACCGCTTGCGGACAAGCCCCGCTTGCGCCTTGGCGATCAACGCCCGCATCTTCGGGTGTCTATCTTCATTCGCGACCGACTTCAAGAACACCAGACGATGAGCTTTGCCCGCGCTAGCCGCTTCGAACTCGCGCTCGGTCGGCGACGCGCCCTCGCCATCTTCGTGGCCGTACTCGCGCCCGAACAGACCGACATAGATGTCGCAGCGGCCCACCTCATCCAAATACAGCGCGTCCGGCCGCCGATCTGTTGCGGGCGCTTCCTCAAACAAAAACACCTTGAAGAAACGCCGCAACATCGGATCCTTGTGGATGTAGTCGCGCAGCACCGCGCGTTCTTGGGCGAACTCGCTTTGCACGCTGCTGATGAAGATGCGTAACGGCTGCATGGACGTATGGTAACCAATCGCGCCAGCGCACACCTTCCTTGTCGTCATGTCCCGCGACGGTATGCGATAGTATGCGGGCATTGTACGCCATCTACGGGAGCGTCTCGCGAAGGGCCGGCGGCGCGCGCTTGGCGGTGAGGTAGGTCAACTCGCCATTGTGTACCTGCAGGCCGGCGTGCCACGTGTCGCCGGGAGCGCACGGGTTCTTCGGATCGATGTCCACGCGAAACGCGGGTTGGGCGTCCACCTCGACATCGCGCATGTCGAACACGGCCACCGTCCTCGGCCCATTCTCTATTCCCAACGTCACCTCGAACTTGCCGTCGCGAATGGCCATGTCGTGCAACGACCCAACCGACTCGCCGGTTTGCAGCACGTTGGCGGCTCTTATTGTGAGCAACGACTCAAGCAATCCGTTGTCCGCCGCCGTTTCCAGCAACGCCGCGCCTTCCGCGATGTCGCCTGAAAGGGCGGCCGGGCTGTCTTCCAGGTGGGCGAGCGCTCGCAGCAGGTCCTGACCAGACATGGCAACCTCCACAACCGACACCTCGCGCACGGCGCGCGCAAGCTCGGCCGCGGTCGGGAACTCGAAGGCGGCGTTGCCGGTCGCCGCATCTAGGATTGCGAACGGCAGCGCGGACACGAACAACCACGCGCCATCGTCGGAGAGGAGCAGGGCGCCGGCGGCCAACTCCGTTGCCCACACGTCGACGGCGGCAGACCGATCCGGCGAGGCCCAGTCGAAACGTCGCTTCACAACCCGCGGCGACGCGCCATCGTCGAGGTGGAAGTAGCCGAGCCGCGAGGAGACGAACACCACGTCTTCCTCTTGGACGGCAATCGTGCGCGGTTCGGCCCCGTCGACGGGAACGAAGCTGTGTTGGCCAAGCGTAGGGAAGCCGCCCAAAGAGAGCGGCGACATGACGACCTCCGTGTTGTCGTGGCTATACGAGACGCCAAGGCCCCGAAAATAACGACCAAGCAGCCTGGTCTTGTCGCTCATGTCGACTTGCGTCTCAATGCCCAGCTCCAAGTTCCGCAGAACCAATTTGGAAAACTCGCCGTACGGGCTTCCTTCGATGGCGTAGTAGGAGGAGCCATCGGCGGCGACATCGAAATCCCACGCGAATTCGCGCTCGTACACCAGATCTCCACCGTGGAACACTTGTACCGGCCCGCCCCGCCGGCGGTTTTCGCCCCGTCCACCGAAGGCGACCAACACCGCGCCGTCCCGCCTCTTGCCCAAAGAAGCGCGATCCGGAACAAACGGCAGGCCACCGTCGAACACGCGCCCGCCGGCGTCCACCACGGAAAATCGCGCACCGCCTCCGTCGCCATCCGGCACCACCACCACCGCCAAATCGTTGGCGTCCCGCGCTCCGGCGAAGAACCGGCAGTCGGGATTGTCAATCACGTTGCCCGCCCTGAGCGGCGCGGGAGCTGTCGCTGGCGGCCGCTCGGACACGCGCGCCGGAACTTCCGGCGGCTCGAACACCGGCTGCGGCATGGAGGGCGGCGAGGCCGGCGGCGACCGCCTGTGGTTGTGGATGGCAACTAGGAACGCCACCGTCAAAGCGGCGCCGAGTGCCGTCCACCATATCCTCGCTCTCATCGACGCCCATCCGATCATGCGCGAGAGCGCACCATACCCGGCCTTGACTGCCGTGGCTACCGCGGCTACTGTGGCTACCATGGCTACCGTGGCTACCAACCGCAACCCTTGGCACTATCCGCGCCCGGAAGTGGCGCAGGGTCTATTGCGGCTGCTCGAATCCCGAGTGACGCCCGCCGAAACGGTGTTCGGCCCGCGGCGCATGGGCAAGACGGAGTTCCTGCTGCAGGACTTCGCGCCGCTGGCGGAAGAGCGCGGCCACAAGGTGGTGTATTTGTCCCTGTGGGAGGCCGAGGACGCGCCTTTGGCGCTGCTGGTGAGGAGGTGGAGCGACGCGCTGATGGAGGACAGCGTGCTCCACGCCGCCAGAGAGAAGCGCCCGGCGCGAATCGCGGGTTCGGCTGCCGGATTCGGCGGCGGCATCGAGTTCGCCAAAAGGCAGGGCGACGACAACGAGCTGATCCTCTTGGACGACCTGATCGAGCGCGTGGTCGGCCACCGCAAACGCGGGCGGCGCGGCTTGACGATACTCGTGTTGGACGAGGCCCAGGAACTCGCCGCCCGCGCCCGCGATCGGCCCGTGGTCGCGGCGCTGCGCAGCAGCTTGGACAAGCGCATCGGAAGTCTGGCCAGCATCTTCGCAGGATCGGACCGCCGCCGCCTGGAGGCCATGTTCGCGGATCGGCGGGCGCCCTTCTTTCGGTTTGGATCCGCGTGGCAGCTGCCCGAGCTGCCGGACGACTTCGCCATCCACATGGCCAATCGGCTGCGCGACGCCGCCGACGTGTCGCTGAGCCCGCGCGATGCGATAGGCTCCTTCAACGCGCTCGATCGCAACCCCTATGTCTTCCACCGCCACTTCCTGCACCGGCTGATCGAACAGCCGGGCGCGCCCTTGGCGCTCGCATTGGCGGCATCCAAGGAGGTTCTCGCCGGCGTGTCCGACCACGAGCGCGCGTGGCGGGCGCTCACGCCCTTGCAGCAGCGCGTGGCGATGCGGATAGCGACGCTTCGCGGCAACGCCTGTCCCTATCACAAGGGATCGCGGCAAGCCTTGGGGCGCGAACTGGGCGTGGACGCCGTGGCCAAATCTTCGGTGCAGGCCGCGTTGCGCAGGTTGGAGCGCCTCGGCGTGGTCGCCAAGGACGACCCTGGCTGGCGCATCGCGGACGACGGCCTGCGCGCTTGGCTCGCGCACAAGGACAATGCTCCAACCAGGTTGAATTGATGCGTCAGCGCGTTCGCGCCGTTACTGGAACGGCGGGTATCTCGGCGTCGTGGACAAGTTGGCGATTTGGCCCGTCGGCAAGCGCAGGAGGCTCATCGCGTCCACCTCCGCCGGCGCTTCCACCCGCAGCCGCCACCGGCCTTCGCCGTCGCCAAGCGATCCGGACAGCCCGTCGGCCCTCCCGCTCTCCAGCTGTTCGGCGGTGAGGTTGACGGCCGCGCCGGCGGGAATGGTCACGCGCGCGATTCCGCCTGGGGATCGGCCGGCGTCGTCGACTCCGGTGATCATCGCAGCGCCCGGCGCGTCGCCCCAGTTCACCAAACGCAGAACGCCCTGCGCGGCGTCGTCGGCCGGATTGAAGAACGGCACCCACAGGCTGCCGTCCGGCGCGCGGGGCGCCACATCGTACAGACTGACCACGGCGCCGCCCGGCAGGCGCGCGTAGCCGAGCACTTGGAACAGCTGGTCCGCGCGCAATTCCAAGTGCCAGTCGCCAACGCTCGCGCCAGTGCCGGGCAGGCCCTTGGCGGCATCGCCCGCTTCAAGGTGGTTGGAGTTGAAGTGCGTCGACCCGCGCCGGGAGACCCGCAGCAGGTCCGGCCCGAACGCGCGTCCCGCATCGTCAAACGCGCGCAGCGCCAATGTTGGCTTGCGGTTCGCCAAGGCGACGGCGCGGAGAAAGCCCTGCGGGTTGCTCCACGCCGCGGGGGCCGATGGGAACAGCGGGATGCGATGCAGCAAACGCCCGACGCGTCCGGGATCGTAGTACCCCCGCTCTGTCGCGTAGATGGACAGGGTCTCCCGCCGCGGCCATTTGCCAATCGGCGAGGAGAGGTTCGCCAAGTGCCCGCTGGGACTCTCCAGCAGATGCATCACGCGAACCGGGCTTTCCACGCTGAGCCACCACTTGCCTTTGCCGTCGCCAAGACCGCCCCTCATGCCCTCGGCCTCGCCGGACTCCAACTGCGCGGCGGTGAAGTCCAGCGTCCGGCGCGCCGGAACCAGGATGTCCACCAGAGGCGCGGCGTGCGCGACCGCGTCATCCCTGCCGTACACGGAGACCAGCGCGCCGAGGTTGTGGGGGTTGACGAGCCGCAGTCTGCTCACTTGGCGCCGGTTGCTGCCCGGATTGAACATCCACACATGGTGGGTGGTGAAGGCTTCGGGCGCCAGATCGTGCATGCTCGTCAACAATCCGTCCGGCGTGCGCACGTAGCCGAGAACCTCGATGTCAAGGGGTGCGCCGCCGGGCGCATTCGACAGCGCCAGCCGCCAGTGGCCTTCGCCGACGCCCACTCCCGTCAAGCCTTTCTCCGGATCGCCCTGCTCAAGGTCTCGCGCGTCGAAGTGGACCGCCGCGTTCGCCCTTACCGACAACGTCGTGGCGCGCGAGCGGCCCGCCTCGTCAGTGGCCACGATGTGCACCACGCCGGCCTGGTCCGAGTGGTTGATCACCCGCGCGAAGCCGTGACGGGAGGCCGCGCCCGCCGACGCGGCCGCTCCGGCGGACGGAAAGAACGGCACGCGCCGCGCCCCGTCGTCGATCGACACTCCCGCGTGCCGGCGCAGCGCCGGCACCTGGATCGTCTTCGCGGCGCTGCCGAGCGGGTTGCCGCGCAGGTCGACGTATGCGCCGGCGACGTGGCCGGCCAAGGCCGAAACATCGACAATGGCGTTGTCGTTGAGAAAGAGCCGACCCATGCGCGACCAGCCTCCGAGCGAGGCGATGTCCGCGATCGCGTTGTGGTCGAGGGCGAGGCGCCGCAGTCCGGTGATGCGGGAGAGCGGCGAGACGTCCGTGATCCGGTTGTCGCCCAGATCAAGTTTCCCAAGGGCCGTCAACTCCGCGAGCGGCGAGATGTCCGCAATCCGGTTGCCGCGGAGGTGGAGCCACTCAAGGTCCGTCAGATCCGCGAGCGGCGCAACGTCCGCAATCCGGTTGTTGTGGAGGTCGAGCGAGTGCAGCGGCAATTCCGCCAGCGCCGAGATGTCCGCGATTGCGTTGTTGTGAAGATGGAGGTAGCGCACTTTCCCGATCTCCGCGAGCGGCGAGAGGTCCGCGATTTGGTTGTTGTGAAGATAGACTTGGAGCAGTCCCTCCATGTTCGCGAGCGGCGCGATGTCTGAGATCCGGTTGCCGCTGAGGTCGAGGTATCTCAGCCTCGTGAACTCCGCGAGCGGCGAAATGTCCGAAATCTGGTTTTGTGCCAAGCCGAGATGAGTCATCTCCGTGTGCTTGCCGAGCGGCGAGAGGTCCGAAATCCCGGTGCCGCCGAGGTAGAGTCTTTGCAGAGAGGTCTCCGCGAGGGGCGAGATGTCCGAAATATCGTTGTTGTTGAGTTCGAGAAACAGCAAAGACCGCTTGGCAAGTACGGAGATGTTCGAAACCCGGTTGTCGCTGAGGTCGAGGTTGTAAAGCCGCGTCAACTCCGCGAGTGGCGAGAGGTCCGAAACGCGGTTGTTCCTGAGCTTGAGAACCCCAAGCGATGGCAACTCGGCGAGCGGCGAGAGGTCCACAACCTGGTTGTTGTCAAGCCAGAGTTTCTCCAAGGCTCGCAACTGCGCCAGGGGCGAGAGGTCCGAGATGTCGTGGGAATAGAGACCGAGCTCGGTGGCGTTGACGGCGAACTCGATGCCTTTCAGATCCGCGATGGTCCCGTGCCGGTCGCCTCGGCTACTCATGGTCCTCAGCGTGGCCATTTGGCCTTGGGTTATTTCCGCGTCCCCGTCCACGCCAAGCGCCGCCCCCAACATGGCGCGCAGCCTGTCGTCCGGCATGTCCACCACCGCGTGCGGTCGGGCGGCGAGGGCCGCCGACGCGTGCGCCACCACGCCCGTGCTGACATCCGACCGGGCGCGCATCATGAAGTAGTACCTCCGGCCGTTGGTCAAGTCCGCCACCGTGTGTTGCGACACGCCGTTGGCGACGAGCGACCAATCCCCCAAAGCGCCCCAGTTGGTGCCGTGGCACACCTCGTAGCGCTCGGCGCGGCCATCGCGCGGAACATCCCAAGACAATGTGACCCGGCCGTCGCCGGGGGTGGCAAGGAGGTTGGTCGGCGCCGCCGCCTGGGCATGCGCCGCGGGCAGCAACAGGCACCAGAGCAGGGCTGCGACGTCGCGCTTTCTGTTCAACGCTTTACTGTTCAACAAACGCGTCGAGTTTCTGCGACAAGGCAGGCAGTGTAGCACTGTCCCAAGGTGCTATCCTTCGCCGGGCGATGGCGACAACACAACCAGTGGCGGCGCACCCGTCTTCCGGCGCGGATCAAGCGGTGCGCAACGGCGGCGAGGCCGAGCGCGAAACGGTGCACACCGGCCCGTTGCTGCCGTTCGCCTTCGCGCGGCGGTTCGGCGTCGTGGTGGCCGGCGAGCCGGACGCCGCCTGCTTGGACGTGGCTTGCCGGACGCCGCCCACGCTGGCGACCCTGGCGGAGATCAAACGCGCCACCGGCCGCCGGTTGCGCGTGCGCGCGGTGGACGAGGGCGAGTTCGAGGAGCTGCTCACCGCCGCCTATGTGCGCGACGCTTCCGAGGCGAAGCAGATGGTCGCGGACATCGGCGACCACTTGGACCTCGCCAGCCTCGCCGATTCGGTGCCGGAAACGGAGGATCTGCTCGATCAGGAGGAGGACGCGCCCATCGTCAGCCTCATCAACGCGGTGCTGGCGGAGGCCATCCGCGCCGGCGCATCGGACGTCCACATCGAGACCTTCGAGAAGTTCCTGCAGGTGCGCTTCCGCGTGGACGGCGTGATGCGCGAGGCGGTGAACCCCAAGCGCGCCCTCGCGCCGCTGCTCGTCTCGCGCATCAAGGTGATGGCGAAGCTGGACATCGCGGAGAAGCGGGTGCCGCAGGATGGTCGCATCCCGCTGCGCATCGGCGGGCGCGAGGTGGACGTGCGCGTGTCCACGCTGCCCACCGGCAACGGCGAACGCGTGGTGCTGCGGCTGCTCGACAAGCAGGTGGGCGCCCTTGAGCTCACCAACCTCGGCATGGATGCCGAGACCCTCGCCAAGGTGCGCGACGTCATCGCCAAGCCGCACGGCATCTTTCTGGTCACCGGCCCCACCGGCTCCGGCAAGACCACCACCCTCTACGCCGCCATGGGCGAACTGAACCGCGACTCCATCAACATCCTCACCATCGAGAACCCCATCGAATACATGATCGCCGGCATCGGCCAAACGCAGGTGAACGACAAAGCCGGCATGACGTTCGCACGGGGGCTGCGCGCCATCCTGCGCCAAGACCCGGACGTGGTGATGGTGGGCGAGGTGCGCGATCTGGAAACGGCGGAGACCGCCGTGCAGGCAAGCCTCACCGGGCATTTGGTGATGTCCACGGTGCACACCAACACCGCTGTCGGCTCGGTCACGCGCCTGGTGGACATGGGCGTGGAGCCGTTCCTCATCGCCTCCAGCGTGGCGGGCATGTTGGCGCAGCGCCTGGTGCGGGTGCTGTGCCCGGCGTGCAAGGTGGCCGCGACGCCGAACACCATGGAGCAACGGCTGCTGGGCGAGGCCGCGAACGGCGCCACCGTGTTCCATCCGGTCGGTTGCGAAGAATGCGGCCACTCCGGCTTCAAGGGGCGCACCGGCATCTACGAGCTGGCCACGGTGGACGACGGGCTGCGCGAACGCATCCACGATCGCGCGTCCGAGCAAGCGCTGGCCGAGTACGTGCGCCGCACCTGCCCCGGCATCGCCGACGACGGGCGGCGCAAAGTCCTCGCCGGAGTGACGTCGGCCAACGAGGTGTTGCGCGTCAGCATGGCGGGCGACCACGACGCCGCCGCCGCGGCGCTCGCGCAATAGCCAATGGCCGTTTTCGAATACGTCGCGCTGGACGCCGGGGGGCGCCGGCGCAAGGGCGTCGTGGAGGGCGACAGCGGCCGCCAAGTGCGGCAGACGCTGCGCGACCAAGGGCTGTCGCCCACATCGGTGGTGGCCGCCGAGAGCAGCCGCAGCAACGGCGCGGCGAGCGCGGCCGCCGGTCAACGCCGCAAGTGGCGGTGGGGCAGGGGCATCTCGCCCATGGACCTCGCGCTGGTCACGCGCCAGCTCGCCACGCTCATCGCCGCCGGGCTGCCGGTGGAGGAATCGCTGCAAACCATTGCCCAGCAAACCGGCCAGCGGCGCGTGTCGGCCTTGATGATGAACGTGCGCGGGCGGGTGCTCGAAGGACACTCCCTGGCTTACGCGCTTGGGGAATACCCGGCGGCGTTTGGTTCCATGTACCGCTCCACCGTCGCCGCCGGCGAGCAGTCCGGCTACCTGCACGTCGTGCTCGACAACCTCGCGGACCACACCGAGCAGCGCTACGAGGCGTCCCGGGGCGTGCAGATGGCGTTGTTCTATCCGATCATCCTGTTCGTGGTGTCCGTGCTCATCATCGCCGGCCTGATGATCTACGTGGTGCCGAACATCGTGCAGATCTTCGAGGACACCGGGCAGGAGCTGCCGCTCTTGACCACCATCCTCATCGACGCGAGCGCCTTTCTGAACGCCAACTGGTGGGCGCTGCTGCTCGCCGTCGCCGCGGCGGTGGCGGCGACGCGCTGGCTGCTCCGCAGAGCAAACGTGCGCCTAGCGTGGGATCGGCGCAAGCTGTCCTTGCCGGTGGCCGCCAGGATCGTGCGCGGCGGCAACGCCAGCCGCTACGCCGGCACGCTGGCGATTCTCACCAGCAGCGGCGTGGCGTTGGTGGAGGCCATGCGCATCGCCACCGAGGTGGTCACCAACACGTGGTTGAAACAACGGCTCGCGGACGCTGTCGAAAGAGTGAGCGAGGGCGCGAGCCTGCGCGCGGCTTTGGAGACGGTGGGCCACTTTCCGCCGATGTTCCTGCACATGGTGGCGAGCGGCGAGGCGAGCGGCGAGTTGGACGCCATGCTCGGCAAGGTGGCGCATTATCAACAGCAGGAGTTGACGCGGCTGGTGACCACTTTGGTGCAGCTATTCCAACCGCTCATGCTGCTGGTGATGGCCGGGCTGGTGCTGACGATCGTGCTGGCGATCCTCGTGCCCATCATGGGCATGAACCAGCTCGTGGCCTAGCCACCAGACAAAGTCCGCGCTCACGGCGGACCAGTCGACGTGCTTGCAAGGAGGTGAACATGAACAGCGGCTTTCACAACAGGAACACCCGGCAGCGGGCCGGGCGCGGAGTTTGCGCAGCAAACTCAAACGCGCACCGGAAGGTGCGCGCATTCACCCTCATCGAGGTGATGATGGTGGTCCTGATCATGGGCCTGCTGCTGGCCATCGTCGTGCCGAACATGTGGGGCCAAGGCGAGAAGGCGCGCATGGCCGCGGCCAAGAGCGGCATCCGCAACATCGCCAGCGCGCTGGACATGTACCGCATCGACAACGGCCACTATCCCTCCACCGAACAGGGCTTGGAGGCGTTGGTGAGCAGGCCGAGCGGGTTCCCGGAACCGAAACACTGGGGGCCGGAGCCGTACATGCGCAAGCTGCCGCTCGATCCGTGGGAGAACGAGTTCGTGTACGTTCTCGACGGGCGTTCCTTCGAGATCATCTCGCTCGGCCAGGACGGCACCGAGGGCGGCGACGACTTGGACGCCGACATCCGCTATTCCGAGATCTGACCCGAGATTTGACCGGTTTCGGCCCGCTCCAAGTCCGCCGACGGTTGCCATGGCCGCGAGATTGCCACCCCGGGGCGGTTTCACACTGCTCGAGATGCTGCTGGTGCTGGCCATCGTGGGCATTTTGGCCACCGTGGTGGCTTTGGGTTTCACCGATTCCGGCCGGCACCGCCATCTGCGCGCCGAGGCCGAGCGGTTGGCGCGATTGGTCGAACTGGCGCGCGGCGAGGCGCTGCGCCGCAACGAGATCTGGGGGCTCCGCGTGGCCGAGGGACGCTTCGGTTTTCAGCGCTACGATCGGGCCACCGGGGATTGGATTGAAGTGGCGCGCCGCCCGTTCCAAGCACGTCCCGCCGAAGCGGCGGTGACGTTCCGCATCGCCACCAACGCCGGCGATCGGGAGCGACTCGACGAGCAGTTGCAGGCCTTGGCGGACGAGGCCGCGAACTTCGACCGCGAAGACGCCGAGCCGCCGGACGTGGCCATTTTTCCGGGCGGGGAGGTGACCCCGTTCGAGGTGACCGTTTTCTTGGACCGGGGCGAGCGCGCCCGCTTGCAGAGCGGCGAAGACGACGAAAACGCTTGGCTGGCTTCCACGGACGGCATTCAGCCGGTGCGCGCCCGGTTGTTGCGCGACGCCCGCCGCGATCCCCAAGGCGACCTGCTGGCGGACTTGGAGTGGCGCGAGTGAGGGCGGTTGCCTGGCGCGGACGCGGCCGGCGCGGCTTCACGTTGCTGGAACTCATGATCGCGCTGGCCGTGTTGGCGGTGGTCTCCATCGCCGTCTTCGGGCGCGGCGGCGAGACGGTGCGGCAACTCGGCGCGTTGGAGGAGAAGACGCTCGCCCGCTGGCTCGCCGAGGACGCGGTGGCGCAAATGCGCTTGGCGCGCCTTGCCAGCGAAGAACCCTTGCGCGCCGGAACCGATCGCCGCCGCGTGACACGCGGCGAGCGCGATTGGCGCGTCGTCGCCGAAACCATCGAAACGTCGCATCCGACGTTGTTTCGGGTGGAAGTGGCCGTGTACGCCATTGCCGAAAGCCGCGACGTCGGCCCGCTGGACACGCTCACCGCGTTCGTGGGGCGGCACTGATGCCACGCGCTCAGCCGGCCACGACACGCGGCGTCGGGTGCGCGAGGGCGCCGGGCCATGCGGAGGCGTCGCCGCGCCGCGGCTTCACCTTGTTGGAGATGTTGGTGGCGCTCGCGGTGTTCGGCGTCATCGGCGTCATGGCCGGGCGCATCCTTTCCGGCATGGTGGACATGAGCGAGTTCACCAACCAGCGGAGCGCTGTGCTCGCGCAAGCGCAGCGGGCGTTCTCGGTGATCGAACGCGACGTGCTGCAGCTGGCCGCCCGCCCGGTGCGCGACGAGTTCGGCGAGCCGACGCCGGCGCTCGCGGTGGGCCGCGCGACCTTGGCCGAGTTCACCCGCGCCGGCTGGCGCAATCCCCTTGGCGAGCCGCGCGCGCAGTTGCAGCGCGTGGCGTACGCACTGCGCGAAGACACGCTGCTGCGCTTGTATTGGCCGGTGTTGGATCGGGCGGACGACGCCCGCCCAGTCGCGCAGACACTGCTCACGGGAGTGGTCGACGCCACCTTCGTGGTGCGCGACGGCGCCGGCGCGGAACATGCGCGCTGGCCTGCCCAAGGTGGCGAGGGCGACGGCGACGCCCAGCCAGTGGCGCTGGAGCTGCGTCTGCGGCTTGAGAATCACGGCCAGCTGAAACGGCTCTGGCCGACGCCCACCGCCTTGCACTTCGCCCCGCGCGACCCGGAACGGGCGCCGAACGGCGCACCGAAGGCGCCCGCATGAGACGGCCGGCAATAAGCCGGCAGGCAATAAGCCGGGGCCGAACCGGCACGCGCGGCGTCGCCTTGGTGAGCGTGCTGCTCATCGTGTCCGTGGCCACCGCGCTGGCCTACGAGATGGCGAGCCGCCACACGCTGGACGTGGTGCGCAGCCGGCTGCTGTTCGACACCTCCCAGGCGCGCCAGTACGCCTTGGGCGGGGAAGCCTGGGCGCGCCAGCTGCTGCACGCGGACTGGCGCGACGAGACCACCCGCGTCAAGGACACGCTGCTGGAGGAATGGGCTTTGGCGGGCGCGGCTGGGCAGGAGGAGGGTGCTCGCGCGTTCGAGATCGAGCAGGGCGTGTTGACCGTGCGCATCGAAGACCTGCGCGCGCGCTTCAACTTGAACGCGCTCCTCGGCGCGGACGCCGAGGCCAACCGGGAGCGCTTCAAGCGCCTGCTGCGCCACTTGGAATTGGATCCGCTCATGGCCGATGCGTGGCAGGATTGGATCGATGCGGACCAAAACGTGACCGGCCACGGCGCCGAAGACTTGGATTATTTGACGCGCGCGCCGGCCCGACGCGCCGCCAACCAGCCGGCGGCGGACGTGTCCGAGTTTCGGATCGTGGCGCCGCTGTCGCGGGATGAGTTCACCCGCCTGCGGGCGCATGTGGCGGCGTTGCCGCAGCCGGAACTCTTGGTCAACGTGAACACCGCCACGGACGCCGTGCTCGCCTCGCTGGGCGCAAAGCTCTCGCTGGCGGACGCGCAACAGCTGGACATGGGCGGGCGGGATTTCCGCACGGTGCAAGAAGCGGTCGTCGCGCACGCCAAACTGGGCGAGAACGCGGCGCAGTTGGATGTGCGCAGCGACTTCTTCCTCGTCCGCTCGCGCGCCGAGGTGGGCGATGTGGTGGTCGAACTCACCTCCCGCCTGCACCGCGACGCGGGATCCGGCCTCATCCGCGTTTTCGCGCGCAGTTTCGGCGATCCGTTCGACTGGGCCCCCGCGCCGGAGACGACCTGATGCCGCATCTCCACCTTCGCTTCATCGGCCAAGCGCAGTGCCACGACGACGGCGTCGATGCCGACTTGGAGTGGCTCGTCCGCGAAGACGACGGCACCCGCCGCGAAGGCCGCGTCACGGCGAGCGCCTTGGCGGAACTGCTGGCCGACGCCGACTGGGCCACCGATCCGGCCAACGTCACCGCGCTCGTGCCGGTGGGCGAGACGCTGGCCATCACCTGCCAAGTGCCCGGACGCAACGCCGCGCAGCTCAAGAGCGCCGCGCGCTACGCGGTGGAGGAGTTCCTGACCGAGGACATCGACGCCATGCACGTCGCCTGCGGCGCGTTGGCGCGCGGCCAGCCGGTGCGTTGTTTGGCGACGCCGCGCGAGCGGATGCGAACGTGGCTCGAGTGCTTGGCGCTGGCGGACATCGAACCGGGGCTCTTGACCGCGGACGCGATGGCGCTGCCGGACGACGCCGACGCCGTGTGGGTGTTGTTCGATGGCGACGCGGCGTTGGTGCGCGCCGGCGATCAGGTGGCGCATGTGGACGCCGAGAATCTCGCCACCGCGCTGGCGGCCATTCGCTCGGGCTGGGACGAGGAGGCAGCGCCCGCTTTGCGCCAGATCAACGGCGCCTTGCCGGAGGCCGACGCGGGCGCGACGGGGTTCTCGTTGGAGGCCGCCGAACCAGTGCCCGTGCCGGGCTCCGTGCTGGGATTCCTCGCCGATCAAGACCATGCCGCCGGGGGCGCGCCGGTCAACCTGCTGCAGGACGACTTCGCCGTCAAGCGCAAGCCCGGCGGCGCCTGGGCGCATTGGCGTCCGGCGGCGGCGTTGGCCGGCGTCGCGTTGGCGTTGGTGTTGGCGCTGTGGAGCGCCGAAGGCGTGTGGGCCGGTTTGCGCGCGGACGCGCAGCGGGACGAAGCGCGCGCGCTGTATCGCGAGATATTCGACACCGAGCGGGCGCCGAGCAGCCCCGCTTTGGTGATGCGCCGGCGCCTTGGCCAAGCGGTCGTCGCCACCGCCGGCTTCCACCACTTGTTCGGCGAGTTGGGCACCGCGCTGGGCGGTGCCGGACAGTACGAATTGCGCAGCGTCTCTTTCGCCGAGCGCAACGGTTTGGTGGCCGAAGTGCTGGTGCCCGACTACGACGCCGTGGAGGCGCTGCAACAGTCGCTCCGGGAGCGCGGGCTCACCGTGGAGGTCGGCTCGTCGGAGCAGCAGCAAGAGCGCGTGCGCACCAGTCTGCGCATTGCCGGCCACACGGGCCGGGGTGGGCCGGACGGTGCTTGAGGGCGCGTGCGCGCCCTACGGGCGCGTTGGAGTTTTGCTGCGCAAAACTCGGCGCTTTTCGCAAGACTTGACGCTATGAAGTTGTCTCATTCGGCGGAAAAAAGCGGGGTAGGGCGGGGGAGAGGCGGATGTTTGGGGCGCTAGACGATGCTTGGCGGCGCTCGCCGCTGCGCCGGCGCTATCTCGCGCTGGCGCCGCGCGAGCGGCTGCTTGTGGCGGCGTTGATCGCGGTGGTCGCGGTGGCGCTGGCGGGGGCGCTGGCGGACTCGCTGCGCGACTTCCGCACCGGCGCCGTCAGCCGTTACGCCCGCGAACACGCGGACCTGCGCTGGATGCGGGCGAACCGCAACGCCGCCGCGTTGCGCGACGGGCCGGCCATTGGCGCGGCGTCCATGTCGACGATCAACGCCACCGCCAAGGACTTCGACTTGGCCTTGCTGCGCATCGATCCGGAAGGGGAGGGCTTCAGCGTGCAGATCGAAGCCAAACCGTTCGAGAAGGTGCTGCTGTGGAGTCACGCCTTGGAGACCCGCCACGGCATGACCATCACCAGCGCGACCATGGACACCTACGACCCCGGCATCGTGAACGCGCGGTTCAGCATCCGCTGAGCGGTTCGGCACAACCGTAATGCAGCGAGACAACCAATAGAGGGAGAGATTCGCCATGAAACTGGATGTGGAAGGCGCCAGTCTGCATGTGGAGGTGGACGGTTCGCCGCAGCGTCCGGCGCTGCTGCTTTGGCCGCCCGGCCGCTGCACGGTGCGGGTGTGGGATCACTTGGTGCCGCGTTTGGCGGAGCGCTTTCGCGTGGTGCGCGTGGACATTCGTGGCTGCGGCCAAAGTTCCCCAGCCGCCGACCCCAAGACGCAATACGCCTTGGAGCGGTACGCCGAGGACGCCGGCGCCGTGCTCCACCACCTCGGCATCGAACGCTGCCACGTGTGGTCGCAATCGTGGGGCAGCCGGGCGGCGATGGTGTTTTGCGCTTTGGCCCCGGAGCGCGTGTTGTCGGCGGCCCTGTACGCCGCCAACGTCGAGCCGGCAGACGTGCCGGCGCAGCGGGAAGGCACCCGGCGCGCCGCCGAAGAGCGACGCGCGGCCGGCGTGGAGACGCTGCCGCCGCCCGTGGGCTTCACCGAGCACGCGCATCCGCAAGCGGCGGTGGAAGCCACCCAAGCGGCGAGCAAATGCGAGTTGGCGCCGCTGGTGGCACGGCTCTCGATGCCGGTGCTCATCGCCACCGGCAGCCACGACCCCAACTTGACGTCGAGCCGCGTCATCGCCGCGCAGGCGCCGCGGGCCAGACTGCGCGTGCTGGAGCGCACCGGCCACAACGGCATTCTGGAGCATCCGCAATTGGCGCTCGACGTGTTCCTGGAGTTTCAAGACGCGCTCGCCGCGTGACCAAACGGCGCACGTGACACAATTTAACATAATATACATTATGCGAAGTTGAATGTCGCAAGCGCTACGCGACCAATGCCACAATGGGCCTTGAACCGCACGCCGCGGCTGCCGTGGTTGTGGCTTGTGCTACGCTCACACGCGAACATCAAGCAAGGGGGATGGTTGCTTATGCGTTCGCGAATCGCGTTCGTCCTGCCGGCTGCGCTGGCGATGGTTGTGTTCGTGCCGATATCGGCGCAAGAGGTGGATGATGGAGGCGCCGGCGCCCAAGCGCTGGACGACGCCGTGGAAGTGGTCGAGGTGTGCGCCCGCTGGGACGACGCCGCCGAGTCGTGGGAAATGTACAGTCCCAGCGAGGACGAAGGCTGCGAGATCATCGGTTCCCGGCGCGGCCGGTCGGCTTCCCAGTCGCCCGTGCCGGTGGACATCATCTTGGGCGCGGACCTGCTCGCGCACGGCGAGACCAGCTTGGATCAACTGCTGGCGTCCGTGGTGCCCTCGTTCAACGTCAGCCAAGGGGCCGACGCCGCCATGTTCGTTCGCCCGGCCACGCTGCGCGGATTGGCGCCGGACGCCACGCTGACGCTGCTGAACGGCAAGCGGCGCCACCGCGGCGCGGTGATCGCGCTGCTCGGCTACGGCATATCCCTGGGCGCCCAAGGGCAGGACCTGGCGGCGATTCCGGCGATTGCGGTGGAGCGGGTGGAAGTGCTGCGCGACGGCGCTTCGGCGCAATACGGGTCGGACGCCATCGCCGGCGCCATGAACATCGTCCTGCGCAAAGACCTCGGCGCGAGTTTGGAACTCAAGCGGAGTTCTTTTTTCGAGGGCGACGGCGATGCGTTCACGCTGGCCGGCAACCTCGGAGTGCCGCTCTTCACGGATGGATTCGCGAACGTCAGCGTCGAGTACCGCGAGGCGGATCCCACGGTGCGCAGCGTGCAGCGGGCGGACGCGCAAGCGCTCATCGCCGCCGGCAACACGGCGGTGCCGCAGCCGGTGGCGCAGAAGTGGGGCCGCCCCACCCTCTCCGACGACCACAAGGTGTTCGCCAATTTCGCAACGCCAATGGGCGGCGGCGCGGAAGCCTACGCCTTTGGCAACTGGGGCGAACGGCAACTGGAGGGCGGCTTCTACTACCGCAATCCGCACACGCGCGACGGCGTCTTTCAAGGGGCGGCGCTTGCCGACGGCACGCCCACCGTCAAGGTGGCCGACCTCACCGCCGATGGTTCGGCGAACTGTCCGGCGTTGCCCGTGGTGGCCAATCGCGTTGACGCCGCGGCGCTGGCCGCCGTGCGTGGCAATCCGCGCTGCTACTCGCTCATCGAGCGGTTTCCCGGCGGCTTCACTCCGCAGTTTGGCGCCGTCGTCACCGACAAGAGTTTGAGCGGCGGCGTGAGAGGGCAAACGACGGGCGGCTGGCGTTGGGACGCCAGCGTCTCGCAAGGCAGCAGCAACGCGGACTTCTATATCTACAACACCGTGAATCCGCAACTGCTCGCCGCCGGCAACGACATCCCCACCCACTACGCGGTAGGCGCGTACACGGAAACCGACCGCGTCGTGAACGTCGACTTTGTCAAGCCGTTCACGTGGGGGGGGGGGGGGGGGGGGGGGGGGGGGGGGGGTAACCCTTCAAAGCCTCCTGAACGTCGCGTTTGGCTTTGAGTACCGCGACGAGACGTTCGCTATCGAGGCCGGCGAGGGGGACTCCTGGTACATCGATCCGAACGTCCAGCACGGTCTGGCGGCGCAAGGATTCGGTATCGGATCAAACGGATTTCCCGGCTTTCCGCCGCGCGACGCCGGCGAAAACACGGTGCGCGCAGCCGCCGCGTATTTGGACTTGGAGGCGGATCTTTCGGACCGGCTCACCGTCGGCGCGGCAGTGCGCTACGAGAACTACAACGAGTTCGGAGACACGTTCGACGGCAAGTTGACGGCGCGCTGGCAGCTCACCGGCAACTTCGCCCTGCGCGGCGCCGGCAGCACGGGTTTTCGCGTTCCCACCGCCGGGCAGGCCAACCTGCGCAACGTCGCCACATCGTTCCGCACGGTGGACGGCGAAGGCCGCTTGGTGGACGTCGCCATCCTGCCGCCCACGCATCCCGTGGCCGCCCGCAAAGGCGCTAGGCCGCTCACGCCGGAGCAATCGACGAACCTCACTTTCGGACTGGTGTTCAACGTCGGCCCGGTCGATGTCACGCTCGACTACTACGACATCCAAATCAAGGATCGGCTTTCCTTCACCAGCCCGTTCGCGCTGACCGGGGAGGACATCGACGCCCTCGTCGCCGCGGGAGTGCCGGACGCCTCGAGCTTCGGCGAAGTGCGGTTCTTCTCCAATCAACAGGAAGTGGAGATCTCCGGCGTGGATTTGGTGGCCACTTGGCCGTTCGCCTTTGCCGACGGGCAATCGGCCTTCACGCTCGCCGCCAACTTCGCCGACGTGAGCCTGACCCGCTACAATCCCGCGTTCACGTCGGAAAACCGCCGCTTGGAGATCGAAGATGGCCGGCCCGAGTCGCGTTTGACGGCCACTTGGACCTACGACAAAGCGCGTTGGCGCATCGTCACGCGGCTTCGCAACTACGGAGAGTACTACGACGCGCCGACCGGAGGCGGCGGCTGGGGCGCCTATCGGCCCGAGGCGGTCACGTTGTTCGATGCCGAACTGGAAGTGAGCGTGTCCGAACAGCTGGCGCTCGTCCTCGGCGCCCAGAATCTGTTCGACGCCTACCCGCAGAAGAACCCCAACCAAGGCGTGCCGGCGTTCAACGGCCTGCCCTACCCCGAAAACTCGCCCGTGGGTTTCAACGGCGGGCAGTGGTATCTGCGGATGATCTGGCGCAGAGAACAATAGCAATCGCGCAGGTCCGCCCCAAGCGCAGGATCGGTTAAGCTCGCTAGGCGCATGGTGGTCAAGGTTCCCGATGTTTCATCTCTCTCTCTCGATTCGTGCATTCACGGCGTTCATTTCGATCGGCGCGATGGCGGCCGGGGCGGCCACGCACCCGCTCGACCCGCTCGACTTCAAGGAGTATTGGACTGCGCTGGAGGTCCTGCACAGCGCGGACAAGCTAGACGAGCAGACTCGCTTCTCGCAGTTGAGCCTGCGCGAGCCGGCGAAACGGGACGTGCTGCGCTGGCGGCCCGGCGATGCCATCCCGCGCCTGGCCTACGCGCTAGCGCATCAAGGAAGAGAAGCCTTTGAGGCGGTGGTCGACTTGCGCGCCGGCAAGCTCGTCTCTTGGAACGCGCTAAAGGACGTGCAGCCGAACTGGCTGGGCGAGGAGTTCGGCAAGGTCGTAGGCGAGGTGCTGAAGCATCCAAACTTCGTGGCCGGCCTTAAGAAGCGCGGCATCGCCGACACGCTGTTCCTCGAGTGCTTCACCATTCCGCCCGGCTACTACGGCACGGAAGAAGAACGCGGCCGGCGCATCGGCCATGTGCGCTGCCAGGATGTGCGGGGCGTGCGCAATACTTGGATGCGCGAGGTGGAAGGTCTAACGGCGGTGGTGGACCTCGACAAAGAAACCGTGCTGCGCGTGGTGGACGAGGGTGCGACGCCGCCAGCGCCGACCGAAGCCGAATACCACCGCGAACCTGGCGACGCGATACGCGAGATTCCCGGCCCCTTGCGCATCAGCCAACCGCTCGGCCCCGGTTTCGAGATCGACCGCTACCAAGTGGCTTGGCAGAACTGGCGCTTCCATGTACGTCCGGATCAGCGCGCTGGCATGGTTCTCTCCCTCGTGTACTACGTTGAAGCGGACGATTCCGTCAGAGAGAGGTCTGTGCTGTACGAAGGCCATCTCTCCGAGATCTTCGTGCCCTACATGGATCCGTCGTTTGCGTGGTATCAGCGCAATTTCATCGATTCCGGCGAGTTTTCCGCGGTCGGGTTGACAGAGCCTCTGCTGCCGGGACGGGATTGCCCCGATCACGCCGTCTATTTCGACCATGTGCGCCCCGCCGGCAACGGCCGCCCGTACACCACGCCGCGCACGATCTGCCTGTTCGAGCGGGAGATTGGCGATCCGGCGTGGCGACACGGGGCGGGCAAGCCGGAGAGCCGCGCCAGCCGCGATCTGGTGGTGCGCTCGGCCATGGTGATCGGCAACTACGACTACTTGCTGGATTGGATCTTCCGCCAAGACGGCTCCATTCGCGTCGCTGTCGGCGCCACCGGCATTCTGGAAGTGAAGGCGGCAGTCGCGGAAGACGCGGACGACCAGAGCGACGCGGATGCGGATGCCTACGGCCACTTCCTCGATCGCCGCGTGGTGGGTGTGAACCACGACCACTACTTCAGCTTTCGCCTGGACCTGGATGTCGACGGCACCAAGAACAGCTTCGTTGCCGATCGGCTGACAACCGAGACGTTGCCGGAGGCCCATCCACGGCGCAGCATTTGGGTCAAGCAGGCGCGGATCGCCAAGCGGGAAGACGAGGCGAAGCTCGACATCGACCTGCATAGCCCGGCTTTGTGGCGCGTGGTCAGCGTTGATGCGAAAAACCACGTTGGCTATCCCACCAGCTATCAGCTCGTCCCCGGCCGCAATGCCCGCACACTGCTGACGGCCGACGACTATCCGCGCCGGCGCGCAGGCTTCATCGACCACCACCTATGGGTTACGCCGCATCGCGAGCGAGAACGCTGGGCGGCCGGCGATCATCCGACGCTGAGCGAACCCGGCATGGGGCTGCCGGATTGGACCAGCGCGAATCGGCGGCTGCGCAATCGGGACATCGTGCTATGGCACACGATCGGCATGCACCATCCGCCGCGCAGCGAGGATTGGCCGGTAATGCCGGTGATGTGGCACGGCTTCGATCTGCGCCCATTCGATTTCTTCGATCGCAACCCAGCAATGGACCTGCCCTAGTGCTCCGTCAAGGTTGAATTGGCGCGTCCGTCTGTCGTCGCCTCTCGGCACCCGCTACTTGATGATGTGCCGTGCGTCGGTGGCGCGGCCGTTCAAGCGGCGGCCGCCTTGCAGTAGTGGTCGATGAAGCGCTGGTGCGCTGGGAGCTGGCCCACGAACTGTCGCACCGAGCCGTGGATGCCGGTTAGGAAGCGGGCGAGCTCCTCGTCGCTCATCATGTTGACGATGGGGTGGTATTGCTCGGGGGTGACGCCCTGCCCCAGCATCACTTGGATCCACGAGTTCTCGCCGAACAGTTCGGTCGGCACCTTGAACACGCGCCCGGCTTGGCGGAACAACTCGATGCGGTGCCGCAAGGTGTCCGGTATCGGCATGGCCTTGCACTGGCGCCAAAACGCCGTGTCGGCCCTCTCGGTCACATGGTAGTGCAAGATGATGAAGTCGCGCACGTTGTCGATCTCGAACCGCATCTGGTTGTTGAACTCGTCCACGTCCGGCTGGCGGACGCCGTCGTAGGGGAACATCTGCAACAACCGGATGACGCTGCGTTGAATCAAGTGGATGCTCGTGGATTCGAGCGGTTCGATGAAACCCGAGGCGAGGCCCATCGCCACGCAGTTCTTGTGCCAGTGCCGGCGGCGTTGGCCGGCGCGGAAGCGGATGACCCGCGGTTCGGTGAGACGCGCGCCTTCGATGTTGCCGAGCAGACCCGCGGTGGCTTGATCGTCGGTGCAGTGTGCGCTGCTGTACACGAGCCCGTTGCCGACGCGGTGCTGCAGGGGAATGCGCCATTGCCAGCCGGCTTCCCTGGCGATGGCGCGGGTGTAGGGCAAGGGCGGCCCCATTGATTCCGTCTGCACGGCCACGGCGCGATCGCACGGCAGCCATTGGCCGAAGTCCTCGTAGCCAACCCCAAGGGTCGCTCCGATCAATAGGCCCCGAAAGCCGGTGCAGTCGATGAACAAGTCGCCGGGGACGAGTTCGCCGGACTGCAAACGCACGCCGGTGATGGCGCCGCTGGTCGCGTCCTGGTGAACGGCGTCGATTTTCCCTTCCCGCCGCGTCACGCCGTGTTCTTCCGCCATGCCGCGCAGAAACCGGGCGTACAGCGAGGCGTCGAAATGGTAGGCGTAGTTGAAGTCCTGGTTCGGCAGCACGGCGAAGCGATGTTGTCGGGCCGCCGCCCATTCCCGGCAGTATTCGCCAAACTCCTCGCTGATCCCCATCTTCCTGCCCTTCAGCCAGAAGTGCTGAAAGCCCGCGGCCCAACTGTCCTTGCCGGTCCAGCCGAACGAATGGATGTAGCTCTCGCCCAAAGCGCGCCAGTTCTCGAACGAGATGCCCAGCTTGAACGTCCCCTGCACGGCCTTCACGAACGTCTGTTCTTTCACTTGCAGCAACCGATGCAGCGTGAGCAGCGTGGGTATGGTCGCCTCGCCGACGCCGACGGTGCCGATTTCGTCGGATTCGATGAGCGTGATGTCGAGCGTTTTGCCGAGCAGCTTGCCGAGCGCCGCCGCCGCCATCCAACCGGCCGTGCCGCCGCCGGCCACCACCACCCGGTGGATCTTCACGTCTGCGTTTTCGCGCATGTCGTTCTCACTGGTTCAGCTTGTTCAAGAGGTCCGCCCGCAAGCGCATGGCGGTTTGTTCGTCGAAGCGGGCAAGATAGCCCCTGCCCTGCTCGGGTATGTGTTCGTGGGCGGATTCGCCGGCGTCGAAAACGTAGTGATCGTAAAGCCCGCGCCAAGCCTGCTTCTGGCGGGCGGGCAGGTCGCGCAGGGCCAGCATGGCGTGCAGCAGGGCGTCGCTTGGCGCGCCCAGATACGCCGGCGCGGCGCGCCACCAGTAGTTGACGAGCAGATTGAATGGCGCGAGCGACTCCACGTGGTGCCACCACATGCTGGGAATGAAGACGGCGTCGCCCGCCTTCGCAAACGCCGTCCGCGCCTGTTTGGCGGCTTCGGCGAACTTCGGATGGCGGGCGAAGTCCGGTTCGCGGAAGTCCACCAGGCTGATCGGCTGGCCGGCCGGCGTTCTGTCCACCGGCCCAACGTACAAGTTGCCGATCTGATCCGGCGGCAGCAGCGTGAACCGGCGCGCGCCGGCGACCACGCATGCCACGTTGCTCGGATTGTCGTAATGCGCGGAAATCCGCGTCTGGTTGCCAAGCCAAAAGCTGGCGAGCGCGCCGGCGATGCGCCAACGCAAATCGTTGTGGGCGCGAAAGCCGGGCAGCCACTGGTCGACCGGCGTGGAACCGACGTAGATCGTCGCCAGCGCATCGCCCCTTGCCGGGTCGGCGAGTTTTTCCAGCACTTGCCGCAGCGGCGATTTGCCGCTGCGGAAATTGAAGCCGGTCAACGCCTCGTTGTAGAAGAACCGTCCGCCCATCGAGGCGTCGCCCACAAACACCGTCACCGGCGTCGAGGTGCCGAAGCGACCGAGGTAGCGAGCGGCGGCGGCGATCGAACGGTCGCACTCCAACGCCGGCCAGCCCGCCACCAAGCCGCGCAGCAGCAGCGGCTCGGCGCTCTCGAACACCTGCTCCGGCACCACCGCGTCGGCGCAATCGACCTCGGCCACCGGCGGCAGCTCGGCCAGCCAGTTCATTGCGACCCGTCCGCGGCACGCGCGGTCCGCTGGTTCTTGCGTTCCACCAGGCGGGAGATGTTGCCGAGCGAAGCGAGAACCATGAACAGCGGCATGAGAAAGCCCGCCTTGTTGAACTCGCCGAGCACCGCGCCGGATAGCGTTTGCGCTTTGTCCTCGTTGACGCAGTCGAAACCGAACAAGCTGTGTTTGCCGCCGTCTTCCAAGGTGACCTCGAATGTCACCGGCTCCAGCAGGTCGTGTTGCCGCAGCGCCCGCGCGAACGCCGCGCCGTGGTCGACCCCGTCGTGAATGGCCTCGAGCAGATCCGCTGTTTGCTCGAGAAATGGCGTGCGCCCTCCCAGCGGTTGGAACAGCGCTTCCCCCGCGTCGGTGTTCACGCGCGGATGATCCATGTCCAACGACAGAACCCGCAGCCGTTCCTTCTTGCCGCCCATGTTCGTTTCTTGGAAGCCGATGAGAAACGGGGCGCGACGCACCATGGCCGGAATGTACGAGGCTTCCCAGCCGGAATCGCTCAAGAACAGGTTTTCGCCCTCTTGAAATCCGAACAGCGCCACCGGCGCCCGTCCGCCTTCGCCGTCGTCCTGAAACAAGATCGGATAGAACGCCTGCACGTCGCGGAACTCGAAGGGAAACACCGGCGCTTTCATCACCTCGTCGCCGTAGCGCGCGGCCCGTTCGGTGACGATTTTCACGTCTTGATGATCGACGTTGTTGAGCAAAGCGAAGTTGGCCATGAGCTCGCCTGATCAACCCTGCTCGCGCGCGCCAACCGCGCGCACCAGTTCGCGGGTGGTGGGCAACTGCGACGTCAAGCGATCCGCCTGCGCGCGCGTGCGCCGCCGCAGGTCCTCGGCGACGGCGGGCCGCGCGCGGCCGGGCGCGGTGGGAAGGTGCCGTGGCCGGAAACCCATCCCGTAGAGCACGTACTGATAGCTCGCCGAGGGGAACAACTCGCCGAGCAGCGGCGCGTCGTCGTGCCACGGCGGTTGTTGTTGCCACAAGGTCATTTTCTCGCGCAGGCTGTCCGGCCACGAGCGCGGGTCCGCGTGATCGCGCCAATACGCGCTGTCGTCCCGCCGGCTCGCCGCGTAGTGTAGTTTCAGGAACTCGACGATGCGTTGCCAGTGGTAGTTCATCTTGGCGTTGAAGCGCTTGGCCACGACGTCCATTATGCCGCGGTCGCGCGGCAGCTGTTCGGCGATGGCGCCCGCGGCTTGCTCCACAAGCGCCAGCGCCGAGGCCTCGAGTGGTTCGATGAAGCCGGCCGACAATCCCACGGCCACGCAGTTGCGCTTCCAAAACGCCTTGCGGTGCCCGGGTTGGAAGCCGATGGTGCGGTAGGCGACGGCTTGCGGGTCCATGTGCGGGGCGGTCTTGGCGATGTGGCCTTCCAGTGTTCGCCGCGCGGTTTCCTCCTCCGCATGGGCGCTGGAGTACACGTGGCCCAAGCCGCGCCGGGTGGGCAGGCCGATGTCCCAGATCCAACCCGCCGTTTGCGCCGACGCCTGCGTCACCGGCGCGATGGGGTCGGCGCGCGGATCGGCGTAGGGTACCTGCGCGACCACGGCGCGGTCGTTGAACAGCACCCCGGCGGCGGACACGAGACCTTGCCGGTAGTGTTCGCCGATGAGCAGCGCCGCAAGGCCAGTGCAGTCCACGAACAAGCCGCCGGCCAACGGCTCGCCGCGGTCCAGCGTTAGCGAGGCGATGTCGCCGCCCTCCCCCGCCGCCACGCCGGTGACGTTGGCGCGGATGTGCCGGACGCCCAACCGCCGCACCGCGTGGCGGCGCAGCAAGGCGGCGAACTTGGCGGCGTCCAAGTGGTAGCCGTAGTTGACGGCGAACGCGTACTGCGGCATGGCGGCCTGTTTCGGCGCGAGGCCGCGGGCGATCACTTCGGCCTGCGGCGTTACCGTGTTCGCGAATGGCGCCCGGCAGCCTTCCGCGAGCCAATGCAACGCCGGGTTGGCGTTCGCGTAGTCGAGCGGCCAACTGAAAGGATGGACGTACTCGTCCGCGCTCCGGCCATCCGCCCAACCCGAGAAACGAGTGCCTTGCTTGAAGCTCGCGTCGCACTCGCGCACGAACTCGTCTTCGCGGATGCCGATGCGCTGGAGCGTGGCGCGCATGGACGGCCAAGTGCCTTCGCCGACGCCGATGGTGGGCACGTCGGGGGATTCCACCACCACCACCGACGTCGCCGCTTCGCGCTGGTGTTCGGCCGCGACAAAGCAAGCGGTGATCCAGCCTGCGGTGCCGCCGCCGACAACCACCACCGTTCGCATCCCGTGGTCCCCGCCCGATGTGCGGCGCCGAGTATTACACGGCGGCGACGGCGAGCTGTCCGGGGCCGGCGATGGCCGCTGGCAACGGCCTATTCGTCGCTGAACTTGTAGCGGACGCCTATGTTGTAGCGCGGCCCCGCTTGCGCGGCGAACAGCGTCTGGAACTCGTGCCGCCCGTACACGTGCGTGGTCTCGTCCGTGATGTTGAGCGCGTCCACGAACACCTGCACTTGGTCGTTGAACCAGTAGCTGGCGCTCAGGTCCAGTTGTTGATAGGCGTTCACATGGGTCGGCGGCCCGGCGCCCACGTTGTTCTGCCCGGTTCCCGCCAGGAACGCGTCGCGCCAGTTGTAGGCCAGCCGCACGCTGATGCCGTTCTTGTCGTAGAACGCGATGACGTTGGCCGAGTCGCTGAGGCCGGTGAGCACGAACTGCTGCGCCAAGCTGAAGTTGTCGTAGCCGACGTCCGCCTCCACGAAGGTGGCGTTGACGATGGCGCCGAAGCCGCTGTCGCCGAAGGTGTGCTGCGCCACCAGCTCCCAGCCCTTCATCGTCGCCTCTTCGATGTTCACCGGCACCGTGAGGTTGAACGGCGACGACGGATCCCTCCTGGCGACGCCGGAGATCACGCCGCGCTCGGCGTCCACGCCGGGCTGGTCGGCGCGATTGGCCAGGATCCACGCGTACAGGGCGCCGCCGTCCGTGCTGCCGGTGGCGGCGCGCGCGTCGTCGCCAAGCGGCCCCAACGTGGGGTGCGGCAGGTTGAACACCGTCTCCACCACGCTCGCCGTGCCGATGAAGTTCTCCACGTCCTTGTGGAACCAACCCACCGCGACGTAGCTGTCTTCGCCGTAGTAGTACTCGAAGGAGAGGTCCGTGTTGCTCGACTCGAACGGCAGCAGCGCCGGGTTGCCCCGGTTGCCCGTGCCGCCGCCCACGCGCACCGGCGAGGCGATGGTCACGCCGCCCTGGATGTCGCCGTAGTTGGGGCGGGTGATGGTCTCGCTGTAGGACAAGCGCGCCACCACGTCGTCGGTGACGTCGACGCGCAAGTCCGCGTTCGGCAGGACGACGCTGTAGTCCCCCCGCAGGGAGGTGAAGTCGCCCTCCCCCGCGCCGGTCGGCGAGAGTTCGTTGCCGGCCACCCAGTCGAGGCCGGTGTAGCTCGGCGACAGCGCCTGCGAGGAGACGTCGGTGCGCTCCCAGCGCAGCCCGATGCGGAGGCCCACGGGCCGGTAGCCCAGCTCGGTTCCGAAGTTGACCTGCGCGTAGGCGGCGGTGGACTCCTCGGTGGTGCGCCGGTCCGAGTGGTAGCGGCTGGACGCGCACAGGCCGGTGCCGCAGTCGCCCATGTCCGCCGCCCTGAAGACGGTGGCGTCGCCGGACGCCATGAGCGCCTCGGTCCGCGCCGCCAGTTCGCCCATGTCGAACGTGTAGAAGACGGTCTGGCGCCGGGCGTCCCCGCCGCCCGGAATCTTGTCGAACGCGGCGCCCGCGTCCGCCTGCGTCAGCAGGTCCGCGATGGCCCCCGGCTGCGTCACCCCGCCCCACGCGTCGCGCTGCACCACCGAACCCGCCGAGCGGTTGTTCACCTCCGTCAACTCCACCCCGAAGTCGATGTCCTCCACGAATCCGGCGTCGAACGCGTAGCTGCCCTCGAACCGCGTCTGCTTGATGTTCATCTTGGAGAAGTTGTTCGTGAACACGCTGCCGGTGACGATCATGTCCGATGGGTCCAGCGGGTTGTTCAGCGTCAATTCGAGCACCGGCAGGTCCTGGCCGAAATAGCCGGTGGTCTTGTCCCGCGAAAACGCCGCCGTCGACAGCAGCGCGGAATCCCCGAAGGGGCTGTTCGGCTTGCGGTCGGCGTTCGAGTCGTGGTGGTCGAACTCCAGCGACAGCCGGTCGCTCACGTCCCACAGAAGGTTCAGGCCGACGGCGCCGTTGCGCGCCCGCCAAGCGTCCCGCCCGCCGCCCATCGAGTAGTCGCTGTTCACCGAGTTCTCCGCGTACACCAGCGGCGACGCCTGCGGGCCGTCGGTCCACACCGTCTCCTGGCCGCCGAAGTTGAACCACGCCGACAGGTTGCTGTAGCTGCGCGTCAACTCCACTTCGGAATAGGTGTAGTCCAAGGTCGCTTGGATCCGCTCCGTGGGCTGCACCTGCAAGGTCAACTGGCTGTTGGTGCGCACCCGCTCGTACTCGGCCAGTTCGTAGCCGATGGCCTGCGGCACGGAGTACAGGTCGCCCTCGCCCGGCCGGTTCATCTGGTTCGCGTCCGAGGCCGGCGGAATGCCGCCCCACTCGGCGCGCCCCTCCGCGCATCCCCAGCAGTTGTGTACCTCGCCCGGAAACGTGCGCCAGCCGCCGACGTTGGCCGTGTTGGCGCCGTTGTTGCGATCCTGCCGCACGAAGCTGAGCGCCACGCCCACCCGGTCGTCGCTGAAGGTGTTCGAGAACAGCGCCGACACCTCCGGCGTCAGGCCGTCGCCCGTCGCGGTGGACGTGTCGTGCAAGGCGCTGCCGGCCATCGTGAAATGCATCCCGGGCGCGTCCAGCGGCCGCGTGGTGCGGATGTTCAGGGTCGAGCCGATGCCGCCGGTGGGCACGTCCGCCTGGCCGCTCTTGTAGACCTCCACCGCGCTGACCCCCTCGGCGGCGAGGTTGCCGAAGTCGAACGAGCGGCCAAGGCCGCTGCTGGTCGGCATCTGCCGCCCGTTCAGCAGCACCAGGTTGAAGTCCGGCCCGAAGCCGCGCACCGTGACGCGGGCGCCTTCGCCCCGCTCGCGGTCGATGGAAACGCCGGTGATGCGCTGCAGCGACTCGGCCAAGTTGCTGTCCGGGAAGTCGCCGATGTCCTCCGCGGTGATGGCGTCCACCACGCCGTCGCGCATCCGCTTCAGATCCATCGACTCCTTGAGGCTCTGGCGGATGCCCACCACGGTCACTTCTTCCACCGCCGAATCGGCGGCCTCCTCGGCCGCGACGCCGGCGACGAGACCACCGCCGACCGCCAGCGACACCGCCAACGCGAGTCGGTTTTTTCTGTACGCCTGCATCGGCGTGGATGCCTCCTTCGACATTGTGCCCGCCCCTAGGACAATCAACGGAATTAATGGGTTAGCATACACCGCGCCACGCCGCGTTGTGTTTTTTTCGTGCGAGCATAAGGTCTTGATAACGCTGTCATTTACAGTTAGGTTACGCTTGTCGCCGGTGCCCACTGGTGAAAAAACGGCCTTCTGCCGGCCATCCGTTGGTTGCGGTTGAACGTGACGCTCATGAAATCGAACAAGGCCAAGATCACGGACGTGGCGGCGCGCGCCGGCGTGTCCATCAAGACCGTCTCGCGGGTGATGAACCGCGAGGCGAACGTCCGTCCGGCCACGCGCGAGCGCGTGCGCCAAGCCGCCACCGCCCTCGGCTACAAGCCCAATCCGGCCGCCCGCGGCCTTGCCGGTCGCCGCACCTTCGGCATCGGCTTGCTCTACGAAAACCCGCACGAATACAGCTACACGCAACGCACGTTGGAGGGCGTGTTCGCCAGTTGCGAGCAAGCCGGCTACACGTTGCTGCTGCGCCCCTGCAAGGACGGCGCCGGCGAGGTGTCGCGCGCCCAGGCGGCGCGCGATTTCGTCGACCAGACGCGCGTGGACGGAGTGATCCTGGCCGCGCCGCTCAGCGACGACAGCGGCGTGCTCGGCGCGTTGCGGGCAAGCGACACGCCAACCGCCCGAATCGCCCCGGGCGCGCCCGACGACTCGTGCTGCAGCGTGCGCGCCAACGACCGCGACGGGGCGCGGGCGCTCACGGAACACCTGCTGGAGTTGGGCCACCGGCGCATCGCGTTCGTCACCGGAGATCCCCGCCACGACGCCAGCGCGCAGCGGCTGGCCGGTTACCGGCTGGGCCTGCAAGCGCGCGGCCTCGCGCTGGACGAGGCGCTTGTTGCCCAAGGCATGTTCGACTTCGAATCCGGGCAACGCGCCGGGCGCGCGTTGTTGACGTTGCCGCAACGGCCCACGGCCGTTTTCGCCAGCAACGACGAAATGGCGGCCGGCGTCGTCGCCGCCGCGCACGACTTGGCGCTTGCCGTGCCGGCGGCCGTCTCGGTGGCCGGCTTCGACGACTCGCCCATCGCCTCTCGCACTTGGCCGGCGCTGTCCACCGCCCGGCAGCCGGTGTTCGAGATGGCGGCGGCGCTCACGCGCGACCTCATCGGGCAGCTAACAGGCGAAGCGGAAGGCGCTCGGCACCGCGTCTTCGACTGTCCATTGGTGCTGCGCGCCTCTTCGGCGGCGCCGGCGCCGCGCAACGCCGAGCGGTAGCAAAGGGAAACGCCTATGGGCAACGTGGATTGGCCGCACGCGCCAAGTCCGCTGGACCGCAATGCCGCTGCCACGCGGCGCGTGGAGGCCGACGTGTCCCGCCGCTTGGCGGCCATGTCTCTGGCGGCGAAGGTTGGGCAGATGATCCAAGGCGAAATCGCCAATCTCACGCCGGACGACACCCGCGAATACGGCTTGGGCTCGGTGTTGAACGGCGGCGGTTCGTGGCCGAACGCGGACAAGCACGCCAGCATGGAGGATTGGCTGCGTTTGGCGGACGCCCATCACGCGGCGTCTTTGGCATCGGCCTCCGGCGTGCCGATTCTCTGGGGCACGGATGCCGTACACGGGCACAACAACGTCTTTGGCGCCACCGTCTTTCCCCACAACATCGGTCTCGGCGCCGCCGGCAACCCCGCGCTGATCGAGGCGATCGGCGCGGCGACCGCAGCGGAAGTGGCGGCCACCGGCATCGATTGGACTTTCGCGCCCACCTTGGCGGTGGTGCGCGACGACCGCTGGGGCCGCACCTACGAGAGCTACTCCGAAGATCCCGCCATCGTGCGCGCTTTCGCGGCGCGCATGTTCGCGGGATTGCAAGGGCGCGCGGACAGCGAGGGCTTCCTGGCCGCCAACAAGGTGCTGGCCACCGCCAAGCACTTCATCGGCGACGGCGGCACGGCGGGCGTCGACCAAGGCGACACCGTGTGCTCGGAAGAGGATCTGCGCGACATCCACGGCCAAGGCCACGTGCGGGCGCTGGCGGCCGGCGCCCAGGTGGTGATGGCGGCTTTCAACAGCTGGAACGGCGCCAAGCTGCACGGGCATCGCTACCTGCTCACCGACGTGCTGAAACGGGCGCTGGGTTTCACTGGTTTCGTGATCAGCGACTGGAACGGCTGCCAGCAACTCGCGCAGGACACCCGCAAGGCTTGCATGGAAGCCGTGAACGCCGGCGTGGACATGTTGATGGTGGACGCGGATTGGCGCCGCACCTTCGCCGAGCTGTTGGACTCGGTGGCGGCCGACGAAGTCGCCGAGGCGCGCATTGACGACGCGGTGCGGCGCATCCTGCGCGTGAAGGCGCGCGCCGGGTTGTTCGGCAACGGTCCGCCCTCGTCCCGCCCGCTTGCCGGCGGCCCCCTGGCGCCGCCGCGACATCGGGCGTTGGCGCGCCGGGCCGTGCGGGAGTCCTTGGTGTTGCTGAAAAACAACCACGGGCTGCTGCCGCTCAAGCGCGCGTTGCATGTGCTGGTGGTCGGCGGCCACGCGGACGACATCGGCAAACAGTGCGGCGGCTGGACGCTCACTTGGCAGGGAGACGGCAACGCCAACGCCGACTTCCCGAGTGGCGACTCCATCTTCGACGGCGTGCGGCAGGCGGTCGCCGCCGGTGGCGGGCGCGTGGCGTTCTCGGCAACCGGCGCCTTCGACGAACGCCCGGATGTGGCGCTGGTGGTGTTTGGCGAAGAACCCTACGCCGAGGGTGAAGGCGACTTGGCGCACTTGGCGTTCTCGGCGACGCGCCCCGAACCGCTCGCCGCGTTGCGCGCGCTCAAGGCGCGCGGCGTGCCGGTGGTGGCCGTGTTCGTCACCGGTCGGCCGCTGTGGATCAACCCGGAATTGAACGCTTCGGATGCGTTCGTGGTGGCGTGGCTCCCCGGCACCGAGGGCGGCGGCGTGGCGGACGTGTTGTTCCGCGATCCGGCCGGCGCGGTGCGGCACGACTTCCACGGCCGCCTTTCCTTCTCCTGGCCGCGGCATCCCGCGCAGACGGCCGTCAACCGCGGCGACGACCCCTACGATCCGCTCTTCCCCTACGGCTTCGGCTTGCGCTACGCGGACGGCCCCTCCAACACGCCGCAGGCGCCGGAGCGGCTTGCCACGCCGCTGCCGGGCGACCGCCACGAACCACCGTCGCCAGGGTCCGGATCGTGAGCGGCGTCGGCTGGCGCGATCTGGTTGCCTTGGCGGTGGCCTTCGCCGCGTCGCCCGCGGCCGCGCAAGCGGTCAAGGTGGAAGTGGTGGGCGAGAGAGGCGCGTTTCAACTGCTGCGCGGCGGCGAACCCTATGTGGTGAAGGGCGCCGGCGTCGCCAACATGGATCTGGTCACGGTTGCCGCGCGCGGCGGCAACTCGGTGCGCACCTGGGGCGTGGAACGCGCGCAAGCCACCCTCGACGCGGCGCAGCACCACGGCCTCACGGTGTCCTTGACGCTGCCGGTGGTTGCCGAGCGTTTCGGCTTCGACTACGACAACGCCGCCCAGGTGGCGGCGCAGCGGCAGCGCATTGAAGCCATCGTGCGGCGCTATCGCGACCATCCGGCGCTGCTCGCGTGGATCATTGGCAACGAACTGGACTTCAACCACACCAATCCCCGGGTCTACAACGCCGTGGACGAGCTGTCCCGACGCATCCACGAACTGGACCCCAACCACCCCACCACCACCACGATTTCGCGCGTGAACGCCGACCTCGTCCGCTCCATCCGCGCCCGCGCGCCGGATTTGGACTTCCTCAGCTTGCAGTTGTACGGCGCCTTGGCCGCCCTGCCCCGCTACGCCGGGCGATTGCTTTCAGACACCCCCATTCTGGTCAGCGAGTGGGGGCCGCTTGGCTTCTGGGAAGTGGGCAAAACGCCGTGGGACGCGCCCTTGGAGCAGAACAGCGCGGAGAAGGGGCGCCACTACCAAGACTGGCACGAGCGTTTCATCGCGCCGTTGTTGGGCACCCGAGTGCTCGGCGCCTACGTCTTCTTGTGGGGCCAGAAGCAAGAGCGCACGCCCACATGGTTCAGCATGTTCGCCGAGACCGGCGAAAGCACCGCCACGGTGGACGCCATGCAGTTCGCGTGGACGGGACGCTGGCCGGCCAACCGCGCGCCGGATTTGGAAGCGTTGCGTTTGGACGGCCGCGCCGGGCACCCGCGTTTGACGGCGCGAACGCGCTACGCCGTCGAAGTGGTGGCGACCGATGCAGAGAACGATCCGCTCACCTACGCTTGGAGCGTGAAGCCGGAAAGCCGCGCGCGCTCGGTGGGCGGCGACGCCGAGCGCGCCATCCCGGACATCCAAGGCCTCTTCGCAGACGTCGCCGCGCCCAAAACGACCCTGCGCGCGCCTTCGGCGCCGGGCGCGTACCGCTTGTTCGTGACCGTCTACGATGGCCGCGGCCACGCCGCCCACGCCAACCTGCCGTTTCTGGTGCGCGAGGCGAGGAAGCCGTAAATCCAAACGCTCCGCAACCGGCGCACGCAAGTTGTTGCGAAGGCTCTGCCTCTTTGAAGGGCCTCAGCGCCGGCCCGGCGTGGAGAGGTTGCTCAAGGCGCCCTCTTCGTCCTCCACAAGGCTCATCACCGCGAGCGGTGCGGGCGAGGACACCGTCAGCCGCCACTTGCCCGCGCCGTCGCCGAGGGAACCCTCGAAGCCCGCGCCGCCGGACTCCAACTCCGCCGCCGACAGCCACAGCGCCTCGCCGGCGGGAACCGTCACGCGCACCGAACCGCCGGCCCGTCCGGCGTCGTCCACGCCCTCAATGGTCGCCGCCGCGTCCTCCGCGCCGTCGTTCACCAGCCGCAGCAGGCTCCGCTGCGCCCGGTTCGAGCCCGGATTGAACATCGACACGCGCGCCGCCCCGCCCGACCGCGGCACCGCCTCCAGGAGACCGGTGGCGTAGCCGCCGGCGCCCACCGCGCGGGCGTGGACACGCGCTCCGAACTGCGCGCGCAACTCCAGCCGCCACGAACCCCGCGTCGGCGAACCCACGCCCTCCGCCAGCGGCCCGCCGCCCTCCTCCAACTCCCGCGAGTCGAACTCCGCCGCCGCGAACGCGTCCAGCGCCAGCGCCACCGGCCCGGCGGAAACCCCGGCGTCGTCCACCGCCGTCACCAGCACCTCGCCCGCCGCCGCGCCCAGGTTCCACACCCGCGCCACGCCGACCCGCCCGGTCGCCGACGCCGGCGGAAACAGCGGCACCCGCGCCACAACGCCCGGCCCCAGCGCGACCGCCGGCCCCGACAGGTTCCCCGTCCGGCCGCCGTCCCCAACCGCCAGCGCCTGCGCCGCAAGCGGCCACGGCGCGGTCAGCTCCAAACGCCAGTTCCCCGCGCCGCGGCCGAGGCCGCGGCCCGAACCCATGCGCCAACGCTCCAGCTCCGAGGCCGTCACCGTCACCATCCGCCCCGCCGGCGCGGCCAGCCCGGTCGCCAAGCGCCCGACTCCGGCCTCGTCCACGCCCCACGCGTACGCCGTCGCGTCCGCGCCGGTCGGGTTCGACACGCGCAGCGCCCCGGCCGGCGAACGCTCCCGACCCGCCGGCAGGAACGCCGCCCGCAACGTTTCGCCGACCCGCGGCAGCCCGTCGTGCAGCGCCGACGGCGGGCCGCCGGACGCCCGCAGGAACGTCTGCGCCTCCAAGTCCAGCGTCGACAGAACCTCCAAGCGCCAGCCCCCGGCCGTCGGCGCCCCCAGACCGTCCGCAAGCCCCTTCGCCGCGTTGCCGTACTCCAAGTCCGCCGAGTTGAAGTGCGCCGTCCGCCCCGCGCCGATGGACAGACGCGCCGGGCCGAACCGCTCCCCGGCGTCGTCCACGCCCCACACCAGCGCCTCCCCGGCAACCTCCGAGCGGTTGATCAGGCGCATGAACGAGCGCCGGCCCGAAGCGTCCGCGGACGCCGCGAACCACGGCGCCGGCAGCCCCGCCAGCACCGCCACGCCCCGCTCCCGCAGCGCCGGAACGTGCCGCTGGATCGACGCCTCGGACAGCGGGTTGCCGCGCAGCCCCAACACGTCGCCGGCCGCCAGACCGTCGTTCGCCGCCAGCGGACCCGCGTCCGACACCCGGTTCGAGCCCAGGCGCAGACGCTCCAGCGCCCCCAGCCGGCGCAGCGGCGCCACGCCCGCCACCGCGTTGCGCTCCAAGTCCAGCCACTCCAGCGCCCGCATCCCGCGCAGCGGCCCCACGTCCTCCACCGCGTTGTCCGCGAGCCACAGGCGCTCCAAACCGGTCAGGCACGACAGCTCCGAGAGGTCCGTAAGCCCCGAAGCCGCGAGCCACAGCCGCTTCAACCCGCGCAGCGCGCACAGCGGCGACAGCCCGACCAGCGGATTGCCGCTCAGCGACAACTCCTCCAGCGACTCCAGAAACACCACCGGCGTCAGGTCCGACACCGCGTTGCCGTCCAGAAACAGCGACCGCAACCCAACCATCCCCCGCAGCGGCCACAGGTCCGACACCCGGTTCCCCGACAGCAGCAGCGTCTCCAAGCGCGTCAGACCGGACAACTCCGACAGGTCCGACACCGCGTTGTCCGACAGGTCCAAGTGTTCCAGCAGCCGCAGCCCCGACAACTCCGAGAGGTCCGCCACCGCGTTGCCGCCCAGCTCCAGCCGCCGCAGGTTCGACGCCGCCGACAGCCCCGACAGGCTCGTCACCCCGGACCACGGCGCGCTCAGGCTCGAAAGCGCCAGCAGGCGCCCCTCCGTCAACGACGACGCCTCCACGCCCAGCGCCCGCGCCACCGCCTCCCGCAGCGCCGCGTCCGGAACCACCGCCGGCGGCCCCGCGTCCGCGTCCTCTTCCGCGACCACCTCCACTTGGAACGTCAGCGCGGCGGTCGCCCCGGCGCCGTCCCGCGCCGTCACCGTCGCCGTCCAGGACCCCGCCTCCGACGGCGTCCCGCACACCGAGCGCGGCAGCCCGCACTGTCCGCGCCCGTCCGCGTCGAACCACAGCCCCGGCGGCAGCCCGCGCGCCGAATAGCGCACCGCCCCCTCGCCGCCGACCGCCGCCGGAACCTCGAACAGCGCGATGGCGCGGCCGACGGTGAAACTCCTGCCCGACACCCCGGACGCGAAGGAGAGCAGGCCCACGAACTGCCTCGTCGCGTCGAACCCGCGCCACTTCAGCGACGGGTACTGGCTCGAACTGCCGAAGTGCCACGGGTCGTCCGCCTCGTAGTCGCCGTCGAGGTCGATGTTCCACGCCGCGTAGACGCCCTCGTAGTCCGTCGGCCGCCGCAACTCCGCCGTGGACAGGCCCTCCGGCGCGTCCAGGTCGGCGTCGTCCGGGATGCCGGAGGTCGTCGCGTCCCAGTAGCTCGCCGTCGCGGAGGCGGCGCCGCCGCCCACCAAGCCCGCCTTGTTCGGGCAGGCGCCCGTCACCCTGCCGGCCGCCCAGCTCGTCGTCACGACGCCCGCGGCGGCGTTCAGCTGGCCGCCGGCCAAGCCGCCGGCGCTGGCGTTTGCCGCCGCGCTCGAGCAGTCCACCGCCGCCGTCGAATAGCTCGCCCGAATCTCCGCCGCGGGGTACGTCTCGCCCACCAGTCCTCCGATGTTGACCTCCCCCGACACCGCGCCGGTGCTCCAGCTCGCCGTCACGCGGGCGCCGTCATCGGCGAGGCCGGTCAGCGCGCCGGCGGAATACCCCGACACCCGCGCGTTCGGCAACCCCACCGCCTCGACGCGTCCGCTCGCCGCCGCAAACAGCCCCGCGTAGGAGGCGGGGCGGTTCACGAACAGGTTGCGCACCAGACGGCCATTGCCGTTGAAACGCGCCGCGAAGGGGGCGAAAGGATTGATGGCCGTGCCCACCGGCTCCCAGCCGAGGCCGCCGTTGTCGTACTCGCCGCCGTCGGCGTCGAAGTCCAGGTCCGCCGTCAGCTCGAAGCCGGCGCACGCCACCCCGGAGACCGCCGTCGGGCACACCGCGCCGCCGCGCGGGTTCGGGAACACGGCCGCGTAGCTGGTCGTCGCCGACGTCCCGTCACCGTCCAAGTCCCAGCGCATCGCGTTCAGCTTCGCCAGGCTGTCGATCTCGATCAGGCCGTCCGCGTCGGCGTCGTGGTCCACCGTCGTGTTGCGCACCGCCACCCGCACGTCCGGGCCGGCCGTCACGGCGCCGTAGCCGGTCACGCCGTGCGTCAGCACTCCCTCCGCGTCCGTCAGCCGGTCGTGGTCCGCCACCGCCGTCACCGTCACCGTCTGGGCCGTGTCCCAGTTGGCCGCGTCGAACAGCAGCGGGCTCGTCGCCACCGTCAGACCGGCCGCGCCCGACGCCGCGATGGCCACCGTGCTCGTGCCGCTCGCCGGCGGCGCCGACAGGCTCACCGCGTACTCCGCCGTCCCGCCCTCGTCGATGGTCAGCGACTCCGGCGCCACCACCACGCCGGCCGTCTCACCGTCCTCCACCCGCACCGCCACGCCGGGGCGCCGCGCCAAGGACACCGAGGCGTAGTCGCCCGTGCCCGCCACAGCATGCGTCAGGCCGACGATCTCGTCCGCGCCGTCGGCGTCCGCCGCGGCGCTCACCGTCACCGTCCGCGCCGTGTCCCAGTTCGTCGAATCGAAGGAGAGCGCGGTCTGGTCGCCGGGCGTGTTCGTGTCCGCGTCCGCGGTCACCTTCGCCGTGGCGCCGCCCACCGTCACCGTCACGGCCGCTGTCGGCGCGACGTTCAGGCGCACCGAGTACGTCGCCGTCGCGTCCTCGGCCACCGTCAGCGACGTCGGCGACACCTTCAGCCCCGCCGCGTCGTCGTCCGCCACCGTGACGGCGACGTCGGCGATGGTCACGCCGCTGCCGTAATCCGCGCCGGTGGGCGTGTGGCTCACCGTCGCGCTGTCGTCGGTGGTGTTGGCGTCGTCCACGCCCGAAAGGGTGACCGTCTGCGGAACGTCCCAGTTCTCCGCCGTGAACGTCAGCGCCGGCGGACTCGCCGTGGCCGTCGACGTGGCCGAACTCGCCACCGCCACGCTCACGGGGCCGCCCACCGGCCGCGTGTCCAGAACCAGCGTGTAGATCGCCGCGCCGTTCTCCTGCACGGTCAGCGCGGTCGCGGACGGCGTCGCGCCCTTGGCGTCGTCGTCCGTCACCGCGAACGTCACGTCCACGCTCTCCACCCCGCCGTAGTCCGCGCCGGACGGATCGTGCGTCAGCGTCGCGCTCCCGTCCGCGCCGTCGTCGTCCTCGAGCGCCCGCGCCGTCACCGTCTGCGGCGTGTCCCAGTTCGCCGCGTTGAACAGCAGCGTCGCCTGGTCGCCGGGCGCGCCGGAGTCCGCGTCCACCGCCACCGCGCCGCCGCCGCCCGACACCGCCACCGACACCGGGCCCGTCGGCTCCGTGTCCAGCACCGCCGTGTAGGTCGCCGTCATGCCTTCCGTCACGCCGCTCGCCGTCAGCGTCGCCGCGTCCAGCGTCAGCCCTTGGACGTCGTCGTCGTTCACCGCCACCCGCACCCGCGGGCCGCTCGACACCCCCGGGATGCCCTGCACCGCGTGCGTGATGTGCGCCACGTCGTCCACCGCGTCGTCGTCCCGGCCGGCCGTCACCGTCACCGTCTGCGGCGTGTCCCAGCTCGTCGTGGTGAAGGACAGAGCCCCGCTCGTCGTCACGTCGCCGTTGCTGCTCGCCGGCGTCACCGTCGCCGTGCTGGGCGGCTGGCCCGTCAGCACGACGGTGTAGGTTCCGACGTTGGCGTTCGTGCTTCCGGGCGCTTCCTCCAGCGTCAGCTCCGTCGCCGACAGCATGACTTGGGCCGCCGGCATCACCGGAACCGTCCCCGTCTCCTGGTCGCCGCCGAAGCGGTGCGTCGCCGCCAGCACCCGCACCGCCAGCGTCGACTGGTCCATGAAGTCCCCGGTGAAGCGCAGCCGCAGCGACGCCTCCGTGTCGCTGGTCCGAGTCGCGGACGCAATGGACAGGCCGTTGATCGTCGGCGCGGTCTCCAGCGCGAAGCCCGACGGCGCGATCCGCGCGTCGAACACGGTGCCCGACAGTTCGACCCGCACGGTCGCGCCGTGCAGGTTGGTCTCCGTCAGCGACGGCGGAACCGTGCCGGCGATGCGCGCCGAGGCCGCCGGCACCGTGACCATGAACGTCACCGCGTCCCGGTCGCCCGGCCCCTGGTTGCTGTCGCCGTCGTCCACCGTGACGGTCACCGTGGTGGACGTCGCCGCGGTCGGCGTGCCGCACACCGTGCGCTCGGTCGCGCAGTTCGGCAGGCCCAGCGACAGGCCCGCCGGCAGCCCCGCCGGCGTGTAGGCGTAGGCGCCGTTGCCGGCCGTCACCGTCGGCAGCGGGAACGGCTGGATGGCGACGCCGCCCGGGAAGGTCATGGCGGCAAGCGTGGAGGTGGCGAACGCCGGCGCCGTGTCCGGCTGCGCGTCTAGCTGCGGCGCCGCCGCCAGGCCCCGGTACTTGAGGATCGGGTGCTGGTTCGAACGCCCGAAGTCCCACGGGTCGGCGTCGTCGCCGTCGCCGGTGGCGCCGTCGCCGTCCACGTCCTGGTTGTCCCAAGTCGCGTAGATGGCCTCGCCGGGATCGCCGACGAGCGTGTCGTAGTCCGTCGGCGCCTGCAGGTCCGCCGTCGACTTGCCCTCCGGCGGCCGCGGCGGGTCGTCCGCGTCGTCCGCGATCATGCTCAGGCCCGTGTCCCAGTAGCTCGCCGTCACGGTGGTCGGATTGTTCACCAAGCCGGCCTTCGACGTGCAGGCCGCGCCGGTCACGCTCCCCGTCGAGTAGCTCGCCGCAATGGATGCCGCGGCCGAGGCGATGTTGCTCACCAGGCCCGCTCCCGACGTGCCCGTGCAGGACACCGCCGCGGTCGAGTAGCTCGCCACTACCGAACCGTTGGCCGAGAGGTTGCCGACCAGGCCGCCCACCGTGCTGGCGCCGGCCACCGACCCGGACGCCCAGACGGCCCCCATGTGCCCGTTGTTCTGGCCGGCCAGCGCGCCCACCGAGCCGTCGCCGCCCTGCACCCGCGCGTTCGGCAGCCCCAGCGCCACGACCTTCGCGTCGCCCGCCAGCCCGGCGAACAGCCCCGACCAGTTCCGCGAGCGGTTCACGAACAGGTTGTCGATGCGCTTCCCGTTGCCGTCGAACGTCGCGTTGAAGTGCGTCGTGGCGCTCGGCGTCGACGCCGGGCCGATGGGATCCCAGCCCATGCCGCCGGCGTTCCAGGCGTCGTTGGCGTCGCCCGTGCCGCTGGTGTGCGTCGCGCCGCTGCCGTCGGTGTCGAAGTCCAAGTCGTTCAGGAGTTCGTAGCCCTTGCAGTCGTTGTCGTCCGCGTCGGCCGTCGTCGTCGGGCAGGCCAGACCCGTGCCGGCGGCGTTGAACACCGCGTTGAAGAACGTGCTGGTGGCGGTGAAGTAGGCCGCCGTCGACGTGGCGCCCGGCGCCGGCGCCCCGTCGCCGTCCAGGTCCCAGCGCACCGCGTCCAGCTGCGCCAGCCGCGTGATCTCGATCAGGCCGTCCCCGTCCGCGTCGTAGTCGTTGCGCTGGGCGGCCACGTCCATGCCGCCGTACTTCAGCGCCGGATAGTTCCAGGCGCTGCCGAAGTCCCAAGCCTCGTCGGCCGCGTCCACCGTGCCGTCGTCGTTCGTGTCGTGGCTGTTCCACCCAGCGAAGGTGCCGGTCGCCGAGGTCGGCGCCTGCAGGTCGCTGGTGGTCCCACCGCCGCCGCCCTGCCCCGTCGTCTGCCAGTCCCAGGTGGAGCCCGGGGCGCTGCCGGACTGGTTTCTTCGGGCCAACAGGCCGCCCCGAAGGGCGGACCCGTCCCAGGACACGCGCCCTGTCGCGTAGGAGTTCGTGAAGACCGAGTAGTTGGTCGTCGCCCAGCCGACGAGCCCGCCGACGTTCCCCGTGCCGCCGCGGACGTGTACATGCACCGTCCCGGCCGCGTAGCTGGCGACGATGGGGGCTGACGCATGCCCCACCAGGCCGCCGACGTCAGGCGAGAGGACGGAGCTGGCCGAAACGGCCGCCGTCGAGTAGCAGGCGCGGATGACGCCTTCGAAGAGGTACCCCACGAGGCCGCCCACCACGACGCCGCGACCGCCGCCGCTGGACGCCGACACCGTGCCGCCGCGGACGTAGACCGCCTCGATGGTTCCATCACTTTGTCCGGCCAAGGCGCCCACGCCGCGGTAGTTGGCGCCGGGGCCGCTGGTCGCCGTCACGGAAACGTCGACCAGGCCCAGGTTCGACACGCGGCTGCTGCCCCCCAGTCCCCAGAACAGTCCCCGTTCGCCGCCGCCGGTCGTGGTCAGGTTGGAGATCGCGCGGTTGTTGCCGTGGAAGGTGGCGTTGTAATCGCCGCCGATGGGCGTCCAGTTGGGGTAGTCGTCGTCCGCGTCCACGTCGCCGTCGCCGTCCGTGTCGAAGTCCAAGTCCGCCATCAGCTCGTAGCCGGCGCAGTCGCCGTCGTCGTTCATGTCCGGGCCGTCCAGGCAGCCCATGTCCTCCGCCCGCACCGAGCCCGCGAAGGCGGCGCGGTAGTTCGTCTCGTTGCCGCCCGCGTCGCCATCGCCGTCCAAGTCCCAGCGCACCGCGTTCAGCTTGGCCAGCGAGTCGATCTCGATCAGGAAGTCCCCGTCGGCGTCGTAGTCCGTGCCGCCCATCTCGTCGTCCTCGGCCGTGGCCCGCACGGTGGTCGTCTCGCCGCCGTACTGGGCGCCGTTCGCCTCGTTGGCGATGTCCGTCCACTCGCCCACCGCGTCGTCGTCCTGCTCCGCGCGAACCGTCACCGTGCGCGCCGTCTGCCAGTTCTGCGCCGTGAACGTCAGGCTGCCCGGCGTCGCCGTGATCGCCGCGTTGCTGCTCGTCGCCGTCACCGTCACGTTGCCGCCCGCCGGCAGCGTCGACAGGCGCACCCGGTACGTCCGCGTCCCCCCTTCGCGCAGCGACAGGGCGGTCAACTGGTCGCCGGGCGTGTTCGGGTCCGTGTCCACGATCACGCCCACGTCGTCGTCCGCCACGTCCGCCCGCAGGACCGCGAACACCCCGTTGTAGCCGCCGCCGTTCGCCTCGTGCCGGATGTCCACCTCCTCGCTGTTCGGATCCGTGTCGTCCACCGGCGTCAGCCACGCCGTCTGCGCCGTGTCCCAGTTGCCGGTGGTGAAGCTCAGCGTGTCCTGCAGGCCCGTCGCCGGGTCCGTGTCCACCGTCGCCGCGGCCGTGTCGGTGCTGGTCACCGTCACCGTCACCGTGCCCGTCGGCAGCGCCGACAATTTCACCGTGTAGGGCGTGGTCGACGTCGCGCCCTCCACAAGCGCAATCGGGCCGGAGTCCACCACGGTCGCCGTGCTCGGGTCCGCGTCGATCACGATCGCCGCCGTCTCGTCGTCCTCCACCGTCACGCTCACGCTCGACGCGGTCGCGCCGTAGCCCGGCGACACCGCGTGGTTGATCGTCGCCGTCCCTTCCAAGGCGTCGTCGTCGTCCTGCGGCGACACCGTCACCGTGCGCGCCGTGTTCCAGTTGGTCGGCGTGAACGACAGCGTGTTCTGCAGCCCCGTCGTCCCGCCGTCCGTGTCCACCGTCGCCACGTTCGCGTCGGTGCTCGTCACCGTCACCGCGACGTTGCCCGTCGGCTGGCCTCCCAGGACCACCGTGTAGGTTCCGTCGCTTCCCCCCTCCGTCAGCGTCAGACTGCTCCGGCTCACCGCCACCGACGGCGTCGGCACGATGTTCACCGTCGGCGTCGTCAGCGCCCCGGCCAGCGTGTGCGCCGAATCCGCCACCCTCACCGCGAGCGTGCGCAACGTGTTGAAGCCGCCCGAATAGCCCAGCGTCAGCGTCGCCGACGTGTCGCCGTCGGTCACCGTCGCCACCGAGGCGATCCGCAGCCCCGGCAGGTTGGTCGTCAGCGAGAAGCTGCCTGTCCCCACGCCGCTCTCGAACGCGGCGTTGGTCAGCGCCACCGTCACCGTCGCGCCGTTCAAGGTCGCCTCGGCCAGCGCCGCCGGCGCCGTGATCGCCGCCGACGGCACCACCACCGCCACCGTGAATGTCAGCATGTCCTGGTCCGCCGACTGCTCGTTCGAGTCCGAGTCCGAAACCGTGATCGTCACCGTCACCGGCGTGGTGGTCGCCGTCGGCGTGCCGCACACCGTGCGCGGCGCGTTGCCGGCGCAGCTGCCCGTGCCGTCGGCGTCGAACACGAGGCCCGTCGGCAGCCCGCTCTCGGCGTAGGTCAGGACGCCGTTGCCGGCGCCCGCCGCCGGAATCTGGAACGCCGGGATGGCGCGGCCGCGCTGGAACGTCTTGTTCGACACCATGGCCGTGCCGAAGTCCGGCGCCGTGTCCGGCTGCGCGTCCAGCTGCGGCGCCGCCGCCAGGCCCCGGTACTTCAGGATCGGGTGCTGGTTCGAGAGGCCGAAGTCCCACGGGTCGGCGTCGTCGTCGTCGCCGGTGGCGCCGTCGCCGTCCACGTCCTGGTCGTCCCAAGTCGCGTAGATGGCCTCGCCGGGATCGCCGACCAGCGTGTCGTAGTCCGTCGCCGCCTGCAGCACCGCCGTCGACCGCCCAAGCGGCGGATTGCCGGCGATGTTGCTCAGGCCCGTGTCCCAGTAGCTCGCCGCTATCGTGCCGATGCCCGTCGTCCCCGCCAGGCCGGTCAGGATCGCGCAGTTGCCGGTCACCGTTCCCGTCGAATAGCTCGCCGCGATCGAACCCACGTGGCTGGTGCCGACAAGGCCGCCCGCCCGGGTGTTCGGCTGCGAGCTCGTGCAGACCACCTCCGCCGTCGAGTAGCTCGCCACCAGGGTTCCGTAGTTGTAGCCGACCAGCCCCCCCACGTCGTCGTCGCTCGACACCGAGCCGGACGACCACGCCGCCCCCGCGAAACCGCTGTTGTAGCCGACCAGCGCCCCCACATCTTCGCCGCCGCCCCGCACCAGCGCGTCCGGCAGCCCCAGCGCCACGACCTTCGCGTCGCCGGCCAGGCCCGCGAACAGACCCGAGTAGTCCCGCGCCCGGTTCACGAACAGGTTGGCGATGATCTTCCCGTTGCCGTCGAATCTGGCGTTGAAGTGCGTCGCGGCGGTGACCGTGGTCGCCGGGCCGATGGGATCCCAGCCCATGCCGCCGTTGTTCCAGGCGTCGTTGGCGTCGCCCGTGCCGGACGTGTGCGTGGCGCCGCTGCCGTCGGTATCGAAGTCCAGGTCGTTCAGGAGCTCGTAGCCCAGACAGTCGTTGTCGTCCGCGTCGGCCGTCGTCGTCGGGCAGGCCAGCCCCGTGCCGGCGGCGTTGAACACCGCGTTCGCGAACGTGCTGGTGCCGCTGGCGGCGAAGTAGCTCGACGTGGCGCTGGACACGGGCGCGCCGTCGCCGTCCAGATCCCAGCGCACCGCGTGCAGCTGCGCCAGCGTCGAGATCTCTATCAGCCCGTCGCCGTCGGCGTCGTAGTCGTTGCGCTGCGAGGCCGGATCCTGGCCGCCGTACTTCAGCGCCGGATAGTTGTGCGCCGTGCCGAAGTCCCAAGCCTCGTCGGCCGCGTCCACCGTGCCGTCGTCGTTGGTGTCGTGGCCGTCCCACGCGGCGAAGGTGCCGGTCGCCGAGGTCGGCGTCTGCAGGCCGGCGGTGGTCAGCGCCGTACCCAGGGCGCTGGCGCTCTGTCCGGACGTCTCGCTGTTCCAGTAGGACGCCGTGGAGGTGCCGCTGGCGTTCTGGCCGACCAGGCCGCCGTTCGCCGGACTCGAACCGACGCCGGAGACGGCGCCCGTCGCGTAGGAGTTCGTGACGACGGCGGCGGTGGTGTCGGCGCGCCCGACCAGGCCCCCGAACCGCCCGGCATCCCCCGCGCTGCCGCTCACCGCGCCGGTGGCGTAGCTGGCGGCGACGGCGCCCCGCGACAGCCCGACCAGGCCGCCGACGTCGACGGACAGCCCCGCTACCGAAACGGCGGCCGTCGCGTGGCAGGCACGGAGAACGCCGCCGGCGTGGACGCCCGCCAGACCGCCCGCGAACGCGTCGTTGCCGTAGGACGTGACGGAAACCGCGCCGCCGCGCACGTGGACGGCGGCCACGGTACCCCGGACCACCGCCGCCAAGCCGCCGACCCGGGCACGGGTGGAGCCGATGCTGGTCACGGCGACATCGACCAGCCCCAGGTTCGACACGCTGCTGCCCGTTCCCAGTTCCCCGAACAGCCCGCGGTCGCCGGCGCCGTTCGTGGTCAGGTTGGCGATTGTCCGGTTGTTACCTTGGAAGGCCGCCGTGTAGGCGCCGCCGATGGGCGCCCAGTTCGGATGGTCGTCGTCCGCGTCCACGTCGCCGTCGCCGTCCGTGTCGAAGTCCAGATCCGCCATCAGCTCGTAGCCGGCGCAGTCGCCGTCGTCGCCGGCGTCCGGGCCGTCCAGACAGCCCATGTCCTCCGCCAGCACCGAACCCGGGAAGGCGGCCTGGTACGTCGAGGTCGAAGCCGCGGGCGAGCCGTCGCCGTCCAGGTCCCAGCGCAACGCGTTCAGCTGCGCCAGCGAGTCGATCTCGATCAGGAAGTCGCCGTCGGCGTCGTAGTCCGTGCCGCTCATCTCGTCGTCTTCCGCGGTCGCCCGCACGGTCGTCGTCTCGCCGCTGTACTGGCCGCCGTTCGCCTCGTTGACGATGTCCGTCCATTCGCCCACCCGGTCGCCGTCGTGCTCCGCCCGAACCGTCACCGTCCGCGCCGTCTGCCAGTTCTGCGCCGTGAACGTCAGGCTGCCCGGCGTCGCCGTGATCGCCGCGTTGGCGCTCGTCGCCACCACCGTCACGTTGCCGCCCGCCGGCAGCGTCGACAGGCGCACCCGGTACGTCCGCGTCTGCCCCTCGCGCAGCGACAGGGCGGTCAGCTGGTCGCCGGGCGTGTTCGGGTCCGTGTCCACGATCACGCCCACGTCGTCGTCCGCCACGTCCGCCCGCAGGACCGCGAACACCCCGTTGTAGCCGCCGCCGTTCGCCTCGTGCCGGATGTCCACCTCCTCGCTGTTCGGATCCGTGTCGTCCACCGGCGTCAGCCACGCCGTTTGCGCCGTGTCCCAGTTGCCGGTGGTGAAGCTCAGCGTGTCCTGCAGGCCCGTCGCCGGGTCCGTGTCCACCGTCGCCGCGGCCGCGTCGGTGCTGGTGACCGTCACCGTCACCGTGCCCGTCGGCTGCGCCGACAGTTTCACCGTGTACGGCGTGCTCGACGTCGCGCCTTCCACAAGCGCAATCGGGCCGGAGTCCGCCACGTTCGCCGTGGCCGGGTCCGCGTCGATCACGATCGCCGCCGTCTCGTCGTCCTCCACCGTCACGCTCACGCTCGCCGCGGTCGCGCCGTAGCTCGGCGACACCGCGTGGTTGATCGTCGCCGTCCCGTCCACGGCGTCGTCGTCGTCCTGCGGCGACACCGTCACCGTGCGCGCCGTGTTCCAGCTGGTCGGCGTGAACGACAGCATGCTTTGCAGCCCCGTCGCGGTGTCGGTGTCCACCGTCGCCACGTTCGCGTCGGTGCTCGTCACCGTCACCACGACGTTGCCCGTCGGCTGGCCGCCGAGAACCACCGTGTAGGTGCCGTCGCTGCCGCCCTCGGTCAGCGTCAGGGTCGTCCGGCTCACCGCCACGGACGGCGTGGGCACGATGTTCGCCGTCGGCGTCGTCAGCGCCCCGGCCAGCGTGTGCGCCGAATCCGCCACCGTCACCGCGAGCGTGTACACCGTGTTGAAGTTCCCGCCCGAATAGCCCAGCGTCAGCGTCGCCGACGTGTCGCCGGCGCTCACCGTCGCCAACGAGGCCACGCGCAGTCCCGGCAGGTTCGTCGTCAGCGTGAAGTTCGCCGCCGTCGCGCCGACCTCGAACGCGGCGTTGGTCAGCGCCACCGTCACCGTGGCGTTGTTCAGCGTCGCCTCGGCCAGCGCCGCCGGGGAGGAGATCGCCGCCGACGGCACCACCACCGCCACCGTGAACGTCAGCGTGTCCTGGTCCCCCGACTGCTCGTTCGAGTCCGAGTCCGAAACCGTGATCGTCACCGTCACCGCCGTGGTGGTCGCCGTGGGCGTGCCGCACACCGTGCGCGGCGCGTTGCCGGCGCAGCTCCCCGTGCCGTCGGCGTCGAACACGAGGCCCGTCGGCAGCCCGCTCTCGGCGTAGGTCAGGACGCCGTTTCCGGCGCCCGCCGCCGGAATCTGGAACGCCGGGATGGCGCGGCCGTGCTGGAACGTCTTGTTCGACACCATGGCCGTGCCGAAGTCCGGCGCCGTGTCCGGCTGCGCGTCCAGCTGCGGCGCCGCCGCCAGGCCCCGGTACTTCAGGATCGGGTGCTGGTTCGAGAGGCCGAAGTCCCACGGGTCGGCGTCGTCATCGTCGCCGGTCGCGCCGTCGCCGTCCACGTCCTGGTCGTCCCAGGCGGCGTAGAGGGCCTCGCTGTTGACGACCGTGTCGTAGTCCGTCGGCGTCTGCAGCGCCGCCGTCGTCCTGCCCTCCGGCGGCTGCGGCGGGTCTTCCGTGTCGTCCATGATCTGGCTCAGGGTCGTGTCCCAGTAGCTCGCCGCCACCGTGCCCTCGTTGTACGCGAAGGCGCGCCGGAGGCCGCAGGGGCCCGTCACCGTCCCGGTCGAGTAGCTCGCCGCGATGGTGGAGCTCGCGCTGTTGGCGCCGACCAGCCCGCCGGCGGCGCGGTAGGCGCCGGCCTGCGTGCAGACCACGGTCGCCGTCGAGTAGCTCGCCACCACGGTCGAGGTCACCTGCGTCGCCCCCACCAAGCCGCCGACGTTGCCTCTCGCCGTCACCGAACCCGACGACCACACGGCCGCGACGCGCCCGCGGTTCACCCCGGCCAGCATCCCCACCGTGCCCTGCCCGTCGCCCACGTAGGCGTCCGGCAGACCCAGCGACGTCACCACCGCGGCGTCCGACAGCGCCGCGAACAGCCCCGAGTAGTTGCGGCTGCGCTTCACGAACAGGTTGTCGATGACGTGCCCGTTGCCGTCGAACCGGGCGCGGTAGTGCGTCGTGGCGCCCGGCGCGGCGTTCGGGCCGATGGGAACCCAGCCGTCGTCGGCGTTGTAGTAGGCGTCGCCGTCGTCGCCCGTGCCGCCGGTGTGCGTCTGGCCGTCGCCGTCGGTGTCGAAGTCCAGGTCGTTGGCCAGCTCGTAGCCCAGGCAGTCGTTGTCGTCCGCGTCGTCCGTCGTCGGCGCGCAGAAGCCCTCGCCGCTCGGATTGAACACGCCGTCGGAGAACGCGCCGTAGTAGCTCGACGTGGCGCTGGCCACGGGCGCCCCGTCGCCGTCCAGGTCCCAGCGCACCGCGTTCAGCTGCGCCAGCGTCGAAATTTCGATCAGCCGGTCGCCGTCGGCGTCGTAGTTGGTGCGCTGATCCGCCGGGTCCAGCCCGCCCCACTTCAGCACCGGGTGGTTCCGCGGGCCGCCGAAGTCCCACGGGTCGAGGTCCAGGGCGCCGTCGCCGTCCACGTCCTGTTCGTCCCAGGCGCTGTAGACGCCCGCGCCGTACGCCGTCGGCGTCTGCATGGCGGTCGTCGACAGGCCCTCCGGCGAGGTCATGTCGCCGTCGTCCGCTCTGCCGGTCCGGCCCGTGTCCCAGTAGCTCGCCGTCACCGTGCCGCTGCTGGTGGACACCAGGCCGCCCTTCACGGTCGCCGGGCAGTCGCCGGTGATCGCGCCCGCCGCGTAGCTCGTCGCGATCGTGCCGTCGTTGCGGGCCGCCAGCCCGCCGGCCCGCGCCCAGTTCTGGTTGCTCGTGCATTCCACCGCCACCCTCGAGTACGACGCCACGATTGCCGCCGTCGTCGTCCGCATCTCGGCCACCAGACCAGCCACCCCGCCCGCTCCCCGCACCACGCCGGTCGCGTACACCGCCGCGACGCGGCCGTTCATCGTGCCCGCCAGCGCGGCCAGCCGGACGCCGGGGCCCGTCACCGAGACGTCCAGCAGCCCCAGCGCCCGCACCGTCGCGTTCGTCGTCGCCGTCGAGAACATCCCGCGGTCGTCGCCGGCGCCGGTCACGGTCAGGTTGGAGATGGTGTGCCCCCGGCCGTCGAACGTCGCGTCCCAGCCGACGATGGGCGTCCAGCTGGCGAACTCGTCGTCCGCGTCCACGTCGCCGTCGTCGTCGGTGTCGAAGTCCAGGTCCGCGGTCAGCGCGTAGCCGGCGCAGGCGTCCGCCAGCTGGTTGGCGTCCGGGCCGTCGGGACAGCCCATGTCGGCGGCGGCGCCGGGGAAGGCCGCGGCGTAGTTCGCGGCGTTGCCGGAGGATGGCGCGCCGTCGCCGTCCACGTCCCAGCGCATGGCGTTCAGCTTCGCCAGGGAGTCGACGTCGATCAGGCCGTCGTTGTCGGCGTCGTAGTCCGTGCCGGCGCTGGGCTCGTCGTCCGCGACGCCGACCCGGACGAAGCCCGAGACGCCGTTGTAGCCGCCGCCGCTGGCCGCGTTGGTGATCGTCGCCGCCTCGTCGACCGCGTCGGCGTCGCCTTCCGCCGTCACCGTCACCGACCGCGCCGTGTTCCAGTTCAGCGTCGTGAAGGTCAGCGAGCTGGTGGCCACCGTCACCGCCGGGTTGTCGCTCGACACGCCGACCGTCACCGGGCCGGTCGGCGCCTGGGACAGAACCACCGTGTAGGCGCCGCTGCCGCCTTCCGCCAAGGACAGGCGGTTCGGCGACACCCGCACCGCCAGCGGCGGCTCCTCCACGGTGACCGTGAACGTCAGCGCGGCGCGGTCGCTGGCGCTCTGGTCGAGGTCCCCGTCTTGGGCGGTGATGGTGACGGTCGCCGCCCCCGCGGCGGTGGTCGGGGTGCCGCATATCTCCCGCGCCTCGGTGCCCGGGCAGCCGGGCGAGTCCGTGCCGGTGGCGTCGAAGACGAGTCCCGCCGGCAGGTTCGAGGCCGAGTAGGTGATCGCGCCGTCGCCGCCGCTCGCGGCCGGCACCACGAACTCGTCGATGGCGGAGTTGGCGACGTAGGTCTTGTTGGTGACCGAGCCGGTGCCGAAGGACGGCGCGCTGTTCGGGCCGCGAACTTGAAGCGTGTAAGGGCCGACGCGCCCATTGTTATAAGTCGTGACGCGAACGTAGTATGTGCCTGTGCTCAATGTTTGGGTGATTAGGAAGTTAGGGCCAGTGCCGCCGTCGTCGTTTGACGCCAGTTGCGTACCGCTTGCGTTGTAAAGCTGGCCAAACATGTCTACGTTGCTGTCCGTTTGGGTTGTTACGGTGCCGGCGGTCAGCACCGTAAAGCCAAAGTAGTCCGCGTCGCTAAAGGGGTAGATGATGCCCGCCGTGTCGCTATTCAAGCCAACGATAGTGGAGTTGGCGCTTGTATCGCCGTGGTCGTCAGCGCTCCTGTAAAGGTTCAAAAAATATATGCCAGTTTCGTTATAGTTGGAACCGACGCGAACGTAGTATGTGCCTGCGTTCAATGTTTGGGCAATTCGGAACCCGTCGCCGTTGTCGTCGTCGCTGTGCGCCAGTTGCGTACCGCTTGAGTTGTAAAGCCAAGCCTTCGTGTCTATGGCGTTTCTGCTCTCGCTGATTGCGAGGGCTGTTTGGGCCGACAACGTAAAGCTGAAGTAGTCCTCGTCGCTTGCGGAGTTTATTCTGGCCGACGTGATGCTGGGAAAGGCAACGGCCGTGGCGGTGGCGCGCGTATTGCCGTGGTCGTCTTGCCCATGCGCCATCGTGGACAGCATGGCGGCCAGCGCCAAGAGGCCCGCGCGAAGGCTCTGCATTCGAAGAGCCGTCACAACGCCGCGACGCCGGAATTGGCGCCCGCTCGAAAATTCGGGGGGGGGGGGGGGGTGAAGTAGCCGTGCGGACCCGAGCGGCGGCGACAAAGCCGCCAGCGGCGAATCACTCCTCTGACCAAAGCGGACATCCATCGCAGTCACCTCCCTCGCACGCTCTACTACCCGCTTCAAAGAGCGGACCTTCTTGCCCTCTTGCCCTACTGCTCTTGGCCCCAACGGGCGATCCGGATGGAGATTGTGCCACAATCGGCCCCAATGCGCTTCTTCAACACCGCCGGGCCGGTTCGCGCCGAGGACCACTACGCCATCCCGCCGCTCAAGCGCGGCAACGTCGCCGAAATCCTGCAGCTGATCCGCGACAAGCAGTACTTCGTGCTGCACGCGCCAAGGCAGACCGGCAAGACCTCGGCGCTGATCGCCCTGCGCGACCTCTTGAACAGCGGCGGCGGCGCACCCGAGGGTGCGAGTGCGCCCTCGGGCGCGGGCGCACGGACCTCTTGGTGCTGTGACCGCGCAAGGCGGGGCAGCCCTACGACCTGTGGCGGCGCTTCGTGATCGAGTGCAGGGTGCTGCGCGACTCGGACCGACGGAGCTTGGAGGCGACCGTCGAGCGCGGCGTGGAGCAGACCCTCGGCTACATGGGCAGGTGCGGCGCCGAGGAGGGGCATCTGGTGGTGTTCGACCGCCGCGAAGAGCCGGCGGCGCCGCGCCGCGGCGGGGAGCGCGAACGCGGCGTGGCCGTCTGGACGCTGTAGTAGCCACCGGCGGCTAAGGCGTCTCGCTCCTATAACTGCTACGGCGTGTTGGTGGAAACCGTGTGTTTTCCCGCAAAAGAGCAAACGGAATGTATGACTTAATGGCGCGAGACGCCCAAGTCTCTCGCCAGGCGGTTAAATGTCGCTGCCGGCGCGACGGGCGCTCTTTGCCCGTCACTGGTTTGTGCGGCCCGCGCTACCGCCTCCCCGGCGTGGAGGTTGCTCCTTCGAGCACCTGCTTAGCCGCTGGTCACCCGGCGAGCCGTGCGTTCACCAAGCGATTGAGACTGACGCCTTACTTCCGCGGACGCGATCGCCAGCATCCGATGCACCTCCGGCCATGCGACCAAGTAAGGTTTCCGCATCCATCCGACATTGGTGTTGGTTCAAGGCCGAAACTGCAACGTCCTCGGTGCCAGTCGCGCGGGTTGGGACACCAAGCGCCACGCCGTTTCCAGCCACTCGCAGATCAGGCGGCGGGTGTCGCGGGGATCGACCAGCTCTTCGATCTGGAACTTCGACAACGGGCCCACCGGCCCGCGGGCGCTCTCGATGCGCGCCATCAGCTCGTCGCGCAGGGCGCGCGGGTCCTCCGCTTCCGCCAACTGCCGCTTGTAGGCGGCTTCGATGCCGCCTTCCGGCGGAATGCCGCCGACGTCCGCCGCCGGCCAGGCAACCCGCACCGAGGGCCGCGCGCGGGGCGTCGCGTAGTTGTTGCCGGCGACGCCGAAGCTGCGCCGCATCACCACGGTGAAGATCGGCACGGTCACTTGCGAAAAGGCCACCATCCACTCGCCGCCGCGCCGGATGGCGCCGGTGATTTCGTGCTCCACGCCGACGGCGAAACCCGGGTTGTCCACCAGATTGAGAATCGGCAGATGGAACAGATCGCACAGGTCGAGGTGCCGGGTGAGCTTGCGGCAGCCGTCGGCGGTCAGCGCACCGCCGTTGGCGTGCTGGCTGTCCGACGCGATGACGCCCATTGGATGGCCGTTGAAACGCGCGAAGCCGGTGACTTGGTCCGTCGCCCACAGCGGGCCGATCTCGAAGAAGGAGCCTTGGTCCGTCATCAGCCGAATGGCCTTGCGCACATCGAAGGTGTTGGCGCGCTGGCGCGGGATCAACCCCAACAGCTCCTCTTCGCGGCGCTCCGGCGGGTCGTCGCTTCGCGGCGGCAGCATGGGCGGTGCTTCGTAAACGCTGCCCGGCAGGTAGGAAAGGAACCGCCGCGACAGCGCCGCCGCTTCTTCTTCGGTTTCGGCCAGGTTGTCCACCGAGCCGTTGCGACAGTGGATGTGCCAACCGCCCAAGTCCTCCTTGGTGATGTCGTAGCCCATGGCGTGGCGCACCACCGGCGGGCCGGCGACGAACAGCTGGGCGATGTCCTTCACCATCACCGAGAAGTGGCCGAGCACGGCCTTCGCCGCGCCGATGCCCACAACGCTGCCGAGCAGCATGTTCACCACCGGCACGGTGGCGAGCTGCTCGGTGTACATGGCGCTGCCCAAGTGGCCGGGCAGGTAGGAACCGCCGCCGCCCGCCACCCGGGGACGGCCGGCCTTGATGGCACCGCTGCTCTCCTTGGCCTTGCTCTCGCCCTGCTTCTTCTGCGCCGGCACCATGGCGGCGACGCTGCCGCCGCCGGAAGAGCCGTCGAGCAGACGGATGGAGGGAATGCGCAACTCCAAGGCGAGGCGGTCCAGGTAACCGCTCTTGGCGCCGATGGCGCCGTCGGCGTGGCCGCCGCGGGAGGTGAAGTCGTCGGCGCAAACGATGACCGGGCGGCTTTCGACCTTGCCCCAGCCACCGACATGGTTCGCCGGCGTGAACGCGGTGATGGCGCCGTGGTCGTCGTAGGAGGCGAAGCCGGCGACGCTGCCGACTTCGCGGAAGCTGCCTTCGTCGAGGAGCAGATCGATCCGTTCCCGGCAGGTGAGCTTGCCGCGGCTGCGCTGTCGAACGACGCCGGGATCCTGGGAACCCGGCGCGAGCCGGTCCCGCGCCAGCTGGCGCATGGTGGCGACGTCCTTCAGCAGCGGCGCCCAGGATTCGTCTTCGCCGGCCGCGGCGCGCTTGCCGCCGGCGGCGGGCGCGATGACGGCGAACACCTGTCCCGCCGCCACGCTGTCGCCGGCTTGAAGCGGTTGCGCGGCGGCGACGACGCCGTCGCACGGCGCGGCGACTTGGGATTCCATCTTCATGGCGCTGACCACCAGCAGCGTCTGGCCCGCCTCCACACGATCGCCCTCCCCTGCCCCGAACTCGATCACCGATCCAGCCATCGGGCAGGCCACGGCCTCTTGACCCGGCCGCACGTCGAGCGGGGCGGCGGTGGAATTCGCGGTCGCCGCAACGCCGCCCGCGCCCGCCATGCCCATTACGGTGGCTTGTTGGCGCAGCAGCGCCAAGGTGCCGTTTCCCTGGGCGTCGGCCGGCGCCGCCATCAACGCCGGCGCCTCCGCCAGCAGGGTTGTGCGGGCGTCGCCGGCGCGCACCGCAGGGTGGCCGAGGATGGCCTTGAGCTGCCCCAAATTGGTGGCGATGCCGGCGATGTGGAACTCGTCGAGCGCCCGCGCCGCGCGATCCACCGCGGACGCGAACGACGCCACCGAGCTCGACGTGGCCACCACCTTGGCCAGCAGCGGATCGAATTGCGGCGGCGGCGCGTAGCCGACGTAGCCGCAAGCGTCCACGCGAACGCCCGGCCCGGCGGGTTCCTTGTAGGCGGTGAGGCTGCCGGCGCCGCGGGCAACCACGCGCGCTTGCACGGCGAAGCCGCGCGCCGCGCCCACGGCGTTCTGATCGCCGATGCCCAGCGCGGCGAGGCTGGCGCCGGCGGCAATGCGGAACTGCGCCTCGACCAAGTCGATGCCGGTCACCTGCTCGGTGACCGTGTGTTCCACTTGGATGCGCGGATTGCACTCGATGAAGTAGTGGGCGTTCTCCTCCGGCGCCACGAGGAACTCCACCGTGCCGGCGTTGACGTAGCCGGCGGCGCGCGCCAGTTTGACGGCATCCTCCAGAATGCGTTGGCGCAGCGCCTCGTCGAGACCGGGCGCCGGCGCGGTTTCCACCACCTTCTGATTGCGCAACTGCACCGAGCAGTCGCGCTCGTGCAGATGCACGATGTTGCCGTGCGCGTCGGCGAGAATCTGCACTTCCACATGGCGCGGCCGCCGGACGAGCTTCTCGACGAACAACGCGCCGTCGCCGAACGCGGCCTCGGCTTCGCTGCGGCACCGCCCGAAGGCACCCGCCAGCTCCGCCGCCGACTCCACTTGGCGCATGCCGCGCCCGCCGCCGCCCGCCGCGGCCTTGAGCATCACCGGATAGCCGAGTTTCGACGCCACCGCTTCGGCCTCGGCCGCGGACTGCGCCGCCACATCGCTGCCCGGCACCACCGGAATGCCCTGCGACTGCGCCAACGCGCGGGCGCGCACCTTGTCGCCGAACAACGACAGCGCTGCCGGCGGCGGCCCCACGAAGGCGATGCCGGCCGCTTCGCAGCGCTCGGCGAAGGGCGCGTTCTCGGCCAGAAAGCCGTAGCCCGGATGCACGCAGTCGCAGCCGGCCTCCTTGCCGATGTCCACCAAGAGCGCCGCGTCCAAGTACGCGGCGACGGCGTCCGGCGCACTGCCGTTGCCGATTTGACGCGCTTCGGTGGCGGCGCGCGTGTGCAACGACAACGCATCCGCCGGCGCGTAGACGGCAACGGACTCCATCCGCAGCGCGGCCGCGGCCTTGGCGATGCGGATGGCGATCTCGCCGCGGTTGCTGATCAATACCCGTTTGTGCGCTGCCACCGGCCCCGGCCTCAGTACGGCGTCTCTGGGGCCCTCTCCATGGATCGGAACCATTTGACGAGAAAACCGAGCATGAAGATGACCACGCCCAAATGAACAAGGATGTGAGCCGTGCTCCACCAGGTTTCGAGAAGTCCTTGGTCTTGAGGACGGGTCTCGTAGGCATGCCACGCGGCGAACGATAGAACGACGACCATTTGAACTGCGCCGGCCTTGGCAATGAAAACCAGCCATTTTGCGAATTTCCACAAACGCCATGCATCTGCCTTCCAGTCCTTGGGTTCGCGTCTTCGCACGTCCGCGATTTGCGTCGTCAATATCGCCGACCACACTACGACAGTGGACAGAACGACGTAGAGACCCGTCGTCGGCAACTCGCCGTAGGTCATGCGGCACTCGCCAGCCGGAACTGCCACTTGAACCGGCGCATGTACTTGCCGTGTTCGATATTGCGTTCCGTTTGATTCGCGGCCGAGCAGTCTCGCACTTCAAAGTGCCTTTCCTTGCCTTCCATGTCGTGATGGGAAAGATACCCGAAGGCACCGTCGTCCGCGATCTTGTAGTGAACGTCGAACGCTGGCCTAGACCAAGGCCAGCGACGGTACTTGACTTTGAATCTCTCCGGATAGTGCTGGCGGAGATCTTCGACCATTTTCAACTCGTGGCGAGTGTTGAAGAAGCACTTGACGACGAGATCCTCGTGCTTGTTCATCTGGCGTTTCAACGCTTCGATCGCCTCGGGATTGTCGTAGATCGTGCCGTGCATCTTGTTGCCGTCGTCGTGGACAATCAGATTCTTGGTGGCACGTTGAACAACTTCGACGAACTTCGAAACGGCTTCCGTGTCGTCGTTAGTGCCGCTGGTGAACACCACCTCGAACGGCTGCGCCCTCCAGTGCCTGATTCCGTCCCAGATCAACCACGCGATGAAAGTCGCGCCCGTGACCGTCAATCCGGCAGCGACCAGGATGTCCATCACCGTCACCGTCCCCTCCTCTTTTTTGCCGCACTTTAGTTCACTGCTCGTTGGCACTTCCCTCTACCAAGAATTGGCCGAGGGTTGTGAGCTCCGCAGTATATGCCACGCAGTCGAGCGGCACCGTTGTCGTGGGTGTGCGACAAATCTTTGGCAATTGGCCGCCAGCGCCTCACGCCGCCTTCCGAAGGCGGTGCTCCCAGTAGTCGTCGAACCAGCCGCTCAGGCGGGCGCAGCGCACCCAGAGCACGGGGTTGGCGCCGGCCACCGTCCAGCGCATGCCGGTGCATTTCATGCGCCGCCCCACCACTGTCTTGCAGGCCGCCTCGACGCGCCCCGAACCGATCGGCAGGCCGAGCGAGCGGTACTCGTCGTAGCGCATTTGGCCCCGCCGCTCGGACAGGTGGCGGATCGCCTTGGCGCGTTCCTCGGCGCCGGCGCCGGGCCTGCGCAGCGCCGCCAGCACGTCGTCCATCCGCCCCGCCTCGAGCCGCCGGCACTGCTTCTCCGCCCACCGCTTCGCGGCCTTCGGGTCGTTCCGGTGGCGGCCCTGCGCCGCCGCCCACAGGTACTCCGCGGCGTGGAAGAAGTCCACGATCCGAACCGCGTTCGGGAACCACTCCTTGTACAGCCGCCGCAGCCAGTCCGCCCCGTCGCCCAGCGCCACGCCGACGTCCTCCGGCGCGAATCCCAGCGCCGCCAGTTCGCGCAGCAGCCGCCGCGCCACCGGCGAGTCGCCCCGCGCGTCGTCCGCCGCGCTCTCGATCGCCGCGAAAAACCACGCCGAGTCCGCCGCCAGCCGCGTCCCGCCTTCGCCGTCCGGCTCGACCACCCAGATGGCGCCCACCTTCGCTTCCCTCGTCGTCGCCCGCCCGCCGTCCTTCCCCTTCCTTCCCGCCGTCTCCGACGGCAGCGCCGGAACCCCCGTGCCGTCCAATCCCACGCACAGAATCCGTCCTTCCTTCAACGACTTGCGAACCGGCGCCCCGTCGAACGATGCATCGTTCGACGCCGCCCCGCCGCCGCCGACCACCGTGATCGAACCCGACAGCCACTCCGTCCGCCACGCCTCCAAGTCGTCGCCCACCAGCCGCGTCGTCCGCTCCACCCGCTTCGCCCCGAAGTTCACTCCCCCCACCACGTTCAGCAGCCGATCCGCCTCCGCGTGGCAGCACACCGAGCCCAGCTCGCTCGCCATCCGGCGCGCCGTCGGCGTCATCGACCCCTCGATGTCCATACGCGCCGACCGCGGACGCGCGCTCTTCCCGCAGGCCGCGCACGCGTAGCGCCCCATCGCCAGCCGAATCCCGCCCAGCGCCGTCTCCGTCGGCGACCGCTCCCGGCCCAGGTGGCGCATCCCGCCGCCGCAGTGTTCGCACCGCGGCGCGTTCGCCGCCCCGCAGTCCGAACGGTTCTTCTCCGCCCACCGCTCCAGCCCCAGCCGACCCGCCTCCAGCACCGCCCCCCGAAGCACGCCGTCCAGACGCGCCGCCAACGCCCCCGGCGACTCCATCAGCGCCGTCGCCAGCTCCTCCGCTTGAACCGACATCAACTCCACCAGCGCCGCCCGCTGCTCCAACGCCGCCGCTTCCGTTTCCCTCTTGCCTTCCCCGTCTCGATCACCGACAGTCCTCGTCGCCATCGCGGGCCTCCTCCTTGGCCTTTGCAAAAAACCAAGGATACGGGAGACCCGCGGTGGCACTCCAACTCCATGCCACCCCGAAGTGGTCACTTACCAAAGATCTGTCGCACACCCCGTTGTCGTCCACGAGCCGCGTTCGCCTTCGGATTTGCCGACCACATCAACATCGAGCGGTCAGCCGCAAGCGGCCTGCCGCACCACATGCGCCATCAGCGACGGGATGCCGGGGTGCCAGCGGATCGGCGCTTGTTGCTGGGGTGGTTGCCAGATGTAGCCCAAGCGGTTCAGGGCTTCCCGCGCGGCGAAACGCGCGTTGGCGTCTTCCACTGCGGCATCCGCGAGCGCCGCGTCCACCTCTTGGTCGGATGCGTCCGCTGCGCCGCTGCGCTCGAACAGCTTCGCCAGCGCCACTGCGGCCGGCACCAAGTTCTCAGCCTGCAGTTCCCCGAACCTTTGCTGGTAGTAGTCCGCCACTTGCGCCGCCACCACCGGCACCGCTGCCTGCACGTCTTCCGCCGCGATGACGTTCGTGCCCGCCGTCAAGTGGCGTTGCCACAACGCGTCGCCCCAGATCTGGACGAAGTACGGATAGCGCTGGCTTTGGGCGACCACGCAGGCAAGAACTTTCGCGTCGATGTCCACGCCGTGTCGTTGCAAAGGCTCGGTCAATGCCCGCCGCGCCGCGTCGTCGCTCAGCGGTCCAATGCCGAGTTTGCCTTGGCCGAGGCGAGACCAGAAGGAAACGTCCATGGCGTCCAAGCGCGAGGGCAGGCCGGGCGTGCCGGCCAGCACGAGCAAGAACGGCGCATCGGCCCCGCGAACCTGTTGGCTGGCATTCAGGAGCGCGCAGCCGGTGTCGAGATCCAGCGTGTGGGCTTCGTCCAGCAGCACCACCAGCGGGCGGCGACGACAGCGGGAAGTCAGCGCCGCGGCTAGATCGCGCGTGCCGTTGGGCGGCGTCCACTCGGCGGCGCCGATGCTCGCGACGCCGATTTTGCGCGGCAGCAGCTTGGCGAGCCATCGGCGGGGCGCCAGCGCATCCAAGAGCGCCGACGGGTCCGGCAGCGCGCTCGGCGTGAGCCACGCCACGTCAACGACCGGTTGGTTCTGCGCACAGGCGCCCTCGAACCAGCGAAGCAGCGCGGTTTTTCCGTTGCCGCGCGGTCCCAGCAGAACGACGTCGTGCGGCGGCGCCTCGCCGTTGCTCACCCCGGCTAGACAGCGGCGGAGCACAGCCTGCTCATCCTCTCGTCCGGTGAGGGCCGGCGGCGCGGCGCCGCTGCCGGCCTTGAAGACCCATGTCGTCGCCGTTTCCATAGGCTCGGCAGTATACGCCGCAGTCGATGCGGCGTTGTCCGCAAACCGCGTTGGCAACGCGCTCCCAGCCCGCGCCGCTACTCCAACAGCGCTTTGCCCACGACCTTCAACGCGAGCGTCTCCTCCGCGCCCTCGAAGATCGGCAACACGCGGGCGTCCAGGAAGTAGCGGCTCGCGTCCGTTTCCTCGGCGTAGCCCATGCCGCCGTGAATCTGCACCGCCTCCCGCGTCACCCACTCGGCGGCGCGGCAGGCGAGCAGTTTCACCAAGCTGGCCTGCAACTGGCCTTCGCCGCGATCCATCAGGCCGGCGACGGCGCGGGTGAACCGTTGGCAGACATGGATCGTCGCCGCCATGCGGGCGAGTTTCTGCAGCGTCAAGGGATAGCTCGCCAACGGGCGGTTGAAGACCACGCGTTGTTCCGCGTGCGCCACGGCGCGTTCGCAGGCGGCGCGCATCAAACCGCAGGCCCGCGCCGCGGTTTGCAACCGGCCGCCGGCGAACCCGCGCATGGTGTGGTAGAAGCCCCGGTTGCGCCCGCCCTCCTCGCCCACCAAGGCGCCGCGAGGCAGGAAGTAGTCGTCGAAGAACACCTCGAACGAGTGCATGCCGCGATAGCCGATGGTGGCGATGGCGCGGCCCGACACGGCACCGCCGCACGGCCCTCGGTGGGCGAATTCGCGCTCGCTCGTGCTCGGCTTCTCCACCACGAACAACGACAGGCCGCGGTGCGGCGGCCGCGCGTCGGCGTCCGTGCGCGCCAGCACGAGCACGAAGCCCGCTTTGCCGGCGAACGTACACCACGTCTTCGTGCCGTTCAGCACCCAACCCTGTTCCCCCTGCCGCGACGCCGGCGCCGCGCGCAAGGCCACCGACGCGACGTCGGAACCGGTGTCGGGCTCGGTCACCGCCACGGCCACCAGCGGATCGCCGGCGGCAACGCGCGGGAGCCAACGCGCCTTCTGTTCCTCGGTGCCGCCTTCGAGAACGGCGCGGGCCATGATTTCCGGTCGCGTGATCAGGCTGCCGGCGGCGCCGAGCGAACCGCGCGAGAGTTCCTCGGTGACGATCACCATCCCCAAGCTGTCGTCGCCATCGTCCGGTTTCAACCCCCCGTAGCGCTCGGGAACCGAGAGGCCGAAACAGCCGAGGTCGCGCAGGCCGTCAATGATCGCGTCCGGGATCATGGCGTCTTCGCGGTGGATGCGCTGCGCCAAAGGCATCACCCGCTCTTCGGCGAAGCGGCGGAAGGTGTCGCGCATCATGGCGTGCGGTCCGCCCAAATCGTCGTCCGCGTCCCGGCCCTTGCGCCGGCGCACGGCCTCACCGAGTTCGGCGATGGCGGCCGGCGCCAGCGTGGCGTCCACGAAGCGGGCGCTGTCCGCATCGATGGAGCGGGACGACACGCCGAACGCGCTGGGGCGGCTGCGCAGCCGGGCGATGAGCGTGGCCACGGCGTCGGCGCAAAAATGCCGCGTCAACGCGGCGGCGAACTCGTCCTGCGCCGCCGCGCCGTCGTCCAGCGCATCGATCGCGGCCCGGGCGGCTTCGATCTCGGCCCAGCAGAGCGCCAAGTCGAAGACCTCCATCTGCGCTTCGTCCACATCGCGCCCGGCGAGGTGGCGCCGCGCCTGTTCGAACAGGGACGCCGCAGCGTCAACGGCTTGGCGAACGCGCTGCATGAGGCCATTCTACGCGACCGCGGCGCGGCGCATGGCATGGCACATGGCACCGCCCGCGGTACATGCGATGTCAAGGTGGACGCCCAACCCGCGTTGCGCTGGCATGTTCGACGTCCCCGTTCTATGTGCGCTTCGGCCCACGGTGGATGCTCGATGGCGTACAATGCCCGCTCCAAGGGCGGCGCCAGTTTCGGCGCACCCTCACAAGAGGGAGCAACCTTGGATTTCGTTGGCAGTCACATCCTATCGGTCGATCAGTTCGAGCGCGAGGACATCGAGCGGGTGTTCGCTGTGGCCGACCAGATGCTGCCCTACGCCAATCGGCGGCGCATCACCCGCGTGTTGCAGGGCGCCATCCTCACCAACATGTTCTTCGAGCCGAGCACGCGCACCCGCGTGTCGTTCGGTTCGGCGTTCAATCTGCTTGGCGGCGATGTGCGCGAGACCACCGGCATGCGGGCGTCGTCGCTGACCAAGGGCGAGTCGCTGCACGACACGGCGCGGGTGCTGTCCGGCTACAGCGACGTGATCGTGATGCGCCACCCGGCCGACGGCGCGGTGGCCGAGTTCGCCGCGGCGTCGCGGGTGCCGGTGATGAACGGCGGCGACGGCGCCAACGAACACCCCAGCCAAGCGCTCCTCGACCTCTACACCGTGCGCCGCGAGCTGGCCGGCCGCGGGCGCGGCATCGACGGCTTGCGCATCGCCGTCATCGGCGACTTGAAATACGGACGCGCCGTGCATTCGCTGCTGAAGCTCCTCGCGCAGTTCAACGACGTCCGCGCGCACTTGGTGTCGCCACCGGGGTTGGAAGCGCCCGCCGGCATCACCGCCGCGCTGCGCCGGCGCGGCCACGAGGTGGAGGTGTTCCACGCTTTGGAGGACGGCATCCACCATGTGGACATCCTGTACGTCACGCGCACCCAAGAGGAGCGGTTCGCCACCCAGGCGGAGGCCGATCGCTACCGCGGCCTGTTCCGCGTCAACCAAGCCATCTACACCGAACACTGCGAACCCAACACGGTGATCATGCATCCCCTGCCCCGCGATTCGCGCACCCAGGCGCAAGAGCTGGACGACGACCTCATCGCCAACCCGAACCTGGCGATCTTCCGGCAAACCGACAACGGCGTGGTGGTGCGCATGGCGCTCTTCGCCATGGTGCTGGACGTGAGCGAGCAAGTTCACGAACACGCCCAGCCCGTGATGTGGTACACGGCCAGGCGCACGCCGGGGCCGGCAAATCCGCCGGGGCCGGCAAACCCCACCGGCGGCGAACTGAGGCGGGCCGGTTTGGCCAAGCAAGGCAACGAAGACGAAAATTGATGTATATATACCGCATTTTTCGGGTAAAATTGCGGCATCATGTACGCAAGATTACTTCACAAGCCTTCCGTTTCGGCTTTTCTCTTCGGGCCTCGGGGCACGGGAAAGTCCACTTGGCTGCGCGATCATTTCCCCGGCGCAGCCGTCTACGATCTGCTGGACACCGGCGAAGCGCTCCGCTTGGCCGTGCAGCCGCAGCTGCTCTACCACGAACTGTCGGTGCTTTCCCCCGGCGCTTGGGTGGTCATCGACGAGGTGCAGAAGGTGCCGGCGCTGCTCGACGAAGTGCATCGCCTCATCGAGACGCGGCGGCTGCGCTTCCTGCTGTCCGGGTCCAGCGCCCGCAAGCTCCGGCGCGGCGGCGTCAATCTGCTGGCCGGACGGGCGGTCACCTTGGCGATGAGGCCGCTCGTTTCGGCGGAACTCGGATTCGATCGCGACGCGGCCAAGTTCCTGCGCTACGGATCCCTGCCGATGGCCGTGAACGCGGACGATCCGCGCCAGTACCTGCGCAGCTACGCGGAGACCTATCTGGTGCAGGAGGTGCAAGCGGAAGCGTTGACGCGCAACATCGGCGCGTTCGCCCGCTTCTTGGAGGTGGCCGCGCGCCACAACGGACAGACCACCAACGCCTCCGCCATCGCCAAAGCCGTGGGCGTTCGGCGCGAGACCGTGCGCAGCCACTTCGACATCTTGGTGGACACGCTGCTTGGGTGCTGGCTGCCGGCATGGAAGCTCAAGTCCGCGAACAAGCAAGTGGCGCACAGCAAGTTCTACTTCTTCGACGCTGGCGTCGCGCGGGTGCTCAGCGGACGTCTGCCCTACCCGCCTACGAACGAGGAGCTGGGCGCGCTGGCGGAGACGTTTGTGCTGAACGAACTGCGCGCCTACTTGGCGTATTCGCGCTTGGACTACCGATTGCACTTCTGGCGCACCCACGACGGGGCCGAAGTGGACCTGCTGTGCGAGGCGGCGAACGGGTTTGTCGCCATCGAGGTGAAGTCCGCCACCCGCTGGAACAAGCGCTTCCACCGCGGCTTGCGCCGGCTGCGGGAACACCTGCCAAGCGCCACCTGCTACGGCGTCTATCTCGGCCAGCGCGCCGCGCAGTGGGACGAGGTGCGCGTGCTGCCGGTGCTGGACTTCCTGCGGCGCTTGTGGAACGGCGAAGTGATTCGCTAAACGCCGCGATCTCTTACGCCGAGGGCCCCAGCGCCGCTTCCAACTCCGGCAGCGCTTGGAACAGGTCCGCCACCAAGCCGTAGTCCGCCACTTGGAAGATGGGCGCGTCCGCGTCCTTGTTGATGGCCACGATCACCTTGGAATCCTTCATGCCCGCCAAATGTTGGATGGCGCCGGAGATGCCCACCGCGATGTACAGGTCCGGCGCGACGATCTTGCCGGTTTGCCCCACCTGCATGTCGTTCGGCACGAATCCGGCGTCCACCGCCGCCCTGGAGGCGCCGATGGCGGCGCCGAGCTTGTCCGCGATGCCCTCCAGCAGTGCGAAGTTGTCGCCGCTTTGCATGCCGCGGCCGCCGGAGATGACGATGGAGGCGGCGGTGAGTTCCGGGCGTTCGGATTTGGCGATCTCCTCGCCGACGAATTGCGACAGCGCCGGATCGTGGACTGCGTTCACCGTTTCGACCACCGCGGCGCCGCCGTCCGCGGGCGCCGGGTCGAAGCCGGTGCCGCGCACGGACACCACTTTCTTGGCGTCCGTCGATTGCACCGTGGCGATGGCGTTGCCAGCGTAGATCGGGCGGCGAAAAGTGTCCGGCGCGTCCACGCCGACGATGTCCGACACCATCTGCGCGTCAAGCAGCGCGGCCACCCGGGGCAGGAAGTTCTTGCCAGTGGTGGTGTGGGCCGCGAGAACGTGGTCGTACGGCGCGGCCAAGTTCGCCACCAAGGCGGCCAAGTTCTCCGCCAAGGCGTGTTGGTAGGCCGGATCGTCCGCCACCAACACCTTGCCCGCGCCGCCGATGCGCGCCGCTTCCTCGGCCACCGCGGCGCAACCGCCGCCGGCCACCAGAACGTCGAAATCGCCGCCGATGGCTTGCGCCGCCGCCACCACGCTCAGCGTGACCGGGCGCAACGCCGCGTTGTCGTGTTCCGCCACCACCAAAGTGCTCATTGTTCGGGCTCCTTAAACCTTTGACGGCTCGCCGGCTAGGCGGCGTCGATAACCTTGGCTTCGCTGCGCAGCTTGTCCACCAGCTCGTCCACGCTCTCCACCTTCACGCCCGCTTGCCGCCCCGGCGGCGGCGCCACGTTCAGCACTTGGGCGCGCCGCGCCGCATCCACGCCCAGCGCGTCCAGCGTGGTGGTGTCCAGCGGCTTGCGTTTCGCCTTCATGATGTTCGGCAGGGTCGCGTAGCGCGGCTCGTTGAGGCGCAGATCCGTGGTGACGACCACCGGCATCTTGAGCGACACGGTTTGCAGGCCGCCATCCACTTCGCGCATCACCTCGGCGGTGTCGCCGTGTACCGTCAGGCGCGAGGCGAAGGTGCCTTGCGGCAGCCCCGCCAGCGCCGCGAACATCGGCCCGGTTTGACTGTTGTCGCCGTCGATGCTCTGTTTGCCGAAGATGACGATGCCGGGCCGCTCTTGATCGTAGAGCGCCTTCAACACCTTGGCGACCGCCAAGGGTTCGAGGTCCGCCGGCGCCTCCACCAGAATGGCGCGGTCGGCGCCAAGCGCGAGGCAGGTGCGCAGCTGCTCTTGGCAGGACGCCTCGCCCACGGCCACGGCGATCACCTCGGTGGCGGCGCCCGCCTCCTTCAGCCGCACCGCTTCCTCAATGGCGATCTCGCAAAACGGATTCACCGCCATCTTCACGTTGGCGAGATCGATGCCGGTGCCGTCCGGCTTCACCCGCACGTTCACGTTGGCGTCGACCACCCGCTTGACGGGAACCAATACCTTCATGCGCCTCTGTTCCTCTCCTTCCGGCCGAGCGGGATGCCCACGCCCTTCCCCGCCATTTTCCTACATCCGCCGGCGTTGTTGAAGGCGTTTTTTGGATGGATGGACCTTCTAATGTGCGCCCTGCGGGGCGCGTTTGAGTTGCTTCGCAAACTCCGTGCCTGCCGCAGTTAAGTTGGCGCCCCGCAGGGCGCGGCTTGAGGGCGAGCGCGATGACTCTCCCGACGCTCTTGCCACCAAATGTTCCACACCCGGCTTTGCGTGTGCCGGAGCGCGAGACGCGCATCGCCTCCCGTCGGCGCGCTGCGGCGGTTACCATACGCTGTCCACTCAAGACCAAAGGAGGGCTAGCGTGACGACCATGTGTTTGTGGCGGGGCGCCGTCGGCGCGACATTGGGGCTGGCTCTGGCGGGTTGCGTTTCCGCGCCGCGCGCGACCATCGCCATGTTCCAAGGCGACGCCGGATGTTACGACCGCGCCAAGATGCCGCACACCGCGGTCGTGGACACGCACCTGCACTTCCGGCCGTTCGGCGGCCCCGCCCTGCCCTTCGTGGAAGTGGTCGAGTACCTCGAGCGAACGGGCGTGCTGTTCGCCAACGTCTACGGCATCGGGCAGATGCTGCCGGTTTCGTCCACTTGCATCTACTATTTGGACTGCATCGGCACGCCCCTCGCGCCGACGCTCAAGAACGACTTCGTGAACGCCGCCAACGTGGCCGCGCACAAGCCGGAGGAAGTGCGCCTGTTGCTTTCCATGACGTTTCCGGACTTGGCGCGACCGGAGTCTATCCTCGCTGGGATACACCTCTTGGACGACGAGTTCCCCGGCTTTTTCCGCTGGATGGGCGAAGTGAACCTGGTGAAACAGGCGGTGTTCGGCAACGGTCAACGGGCGGTGCCGCTTGACGCGATAGCGGGCTGGACGCCATTCATGGCGGCGCTCTTGGAACGCGGCATCCCCATCGCCATTCACTCGGACCTCGGCAACGACGAGAACATGACCAAGTACCAGCCGTGGATCGAGGAGGTGTTGCGCCTGTACCCGGACAACAAGATCGTCTGGATGCACCTCGGCCTTTCCCGCGAGCTCACGAAAGTGGACGCGGACGAGCACATTCGCATCATGCGGTCGTTGCTGGACCGCTATCCGAACCTGCTGCTCGATCTGTCCTGGCGGGTGATCGACGACAGCGTGTTCGCGGTGCCCGCCATGCGCGCCAAGTACGTCGATTTCATCAACGCGCACTCGGACCGCTTCCTCCCCGGCACGGACTTCGTCGCCTCCGCGAACAAGAGTTTCTCCATCTACCGCGAGGAGTTGGAGGTGACCGGCCGCATCCACAAGGAGCTGGACGACAACGCCTTCCGCAACATCGCCCTAGGGCAAAACTACTTTCGCCTGCTCGGTTTGGAATACGAGGCGCCGGCGGTGTGCGCAACGAACTAAAAGGGCGCGCCACCGAGTTTGCGCAGCAAACTCAAACGCGCCCGGCAGGGCGCGCACCCACTGAGCATTTGCCGCCGCCAAGCACGCAGAAGCGCGAGCAATGCGGGTGGTTCAGCGGCACGCTGCCGAGGCTGTCCGCCAGCCGCGCGCCCATCGTGAACCGCGCGTCGTAAGGCAGCAGCGTGCAGCTCACCACTTCGGGAACCAGCGCGCCTTTGCGCCGCACCACCATCCGCGACGAGGCGCACATCAGGTCCGCCGGGCGAACGCCCAACAGACCCCAGCACTCGGCGGTTACCTCCGGCGTGTCCGCGTCCGCGTCCATCTCCGGGAACAAGACGAGCTGCCGGGGCGAATAGGCGTCCACGCGCACGCCTTCGGCGGCGAACAGCGCCGCGAAGCCGTCGCGCAAGGTCTTCTCGTCGTCGCCCCAACGCTGGCGACCGGCAACATGCACCGCGAAACCGTTGTCGCTGAGCCAGCGCAAACCGTCCAGCGTCGGCCGCCAAGAGCGACCGCCGCGCTCCTCCTCGTGCAATTCCGGGCAAAAGTGGTCCACGGAGACCCGCAGCGTCAGCCGGTCTCCATGCCGCGCGCGCAATTGCAGGAGCTCGCCGGCGCGCTTCATCATCGGGCGCATGGCGTTGGTCAACACCAAGGCCTCGAATCCGGCCTCCAAGCCGTCCGCCAACATGTCCGGCAAATCCGGATTCATGAACGGTTCGCCGCCGGTGAAGCCGATTTCCTCCGTGCCGAGGCCAAGCGTTTCGGCTTCGCGCAAGTACGCCGCCACCTCGGAGCGGCTGAGGTAGAGCAAGCGGTCGTTGCGCGGACTCGACTCGATGTAGCAGTTGGCGCAAGCGAGATTGCACAGCGTGCCGGTGTTGAACCAAAGCGTGCGCAACGCTCCGAGCACCACCTTGGCGCGCTCCTTGCCGTCCGCGGTGCGCTTGGGATCCGCGAACTTGGCGGTGCACACGGGTACACGCGCCGCGCCTTCGCGGGCGATGATGGCTTGCATGGTGCGGCGACTGGCCTCGCGTTGCCGAGCGGCTACCCTGTCCCTGCCCACCGGCTTTGTCAACAGCGTCGGATCACAACGAGTCGGGTTCGCGGCAGGCGCGGAAGTTGCGAAACAACTCCAACACGCCCAGCGCGTCGGGCGCTTCGAGCGCCAAGCCATTCCAGCCGCGCAGCCAGGTGAGTTGGCGCTTGGCCAACTGGCGCGTCGCCGCCTCCACGCGCAGCAGCATCTCGGCGTGGTCGTATTCGCCGTCCAAGTGCCGCCAAATCTGCCGGTAGCCCACCGCCCGCATCGACGGCGTGGAGAGGGAAAGCGCCGACGTCGCGCGCAAGGCGGCCACTTCCTCCACAAAGCCGCGGCGGATCATGGCGCGCGCGCGCTCGGCGATGCGGGCATGGAGGGCTGCCCGCGCCGGCGGAACGATGGCGCTTTCCACCAACCGGCAGCCGAGGCGTTCATGCGCCGGGACGGCGGTTTTCGCCCATTGCGCCGAGATCGGCGCGCCGGTGGCCTCGCACACCTCCAAGGCGCGCCCGATGCGCTGCCCGTTGCGCGGATCGATGCGCGCCGCCGCGTCGGGGTCGCGCCGCGCCAACTCCCGGTGCAGGCGCGGCCACCCGTGGGCCGCGGCGCGTTCGGCGATGCGCTCGCGCAACCCGGCGTTCGCCGGCGGCAGCGCGTCGATGCCCTGCTTGAACGCGCGGAAGTACAACATGGTGCCGCCGACCAAGAGCGGCGTGCGGCCGGCGGCGAAAGACGCCCGCACCGCGGCGTCCGCATCCGCCACGAACCGCGCGGCGGAATAGGTCTCGCACGGCTCGCGGATGTCCACCAGGGCGTGCGGGTGGCGGGCCAGCGTGTCGGCGCTCGGCTTGGCGGTGCCGATGTCCATGCGCCGGTACACCATGGCCGAATCCACGCTGACGATGTCCACATCGCCCCGCTCCGCCAAGCGCAGCGCCGCCGCCGTCTTGCCGGCGGCGGTGGGGCCCATGAGGGTCAAAACGAGGCGTGTGGCCAAGTGATTGATTTCCCGTTCGCGTCAACCGCTTCCACTGGCCGCGGTCTTTCACGCTTTACGTTTTCGCACTGCGGCCCAAATCGCCGCTCTCTTCCGTTATTCTGGCACGCGGTGGGGGCCGCAAGCCGGGGACGTATGCGACCAGTGCGAATCGGTCTGATGGGCTTCGGCCAAGTGGGCCGGCAGACCTATCTCTCCGCGCTCGCGGACGCGCGCTGCGAAGTGGTGGCCGTGTCCGATGTCGGCGAACCGACCATCCTGCACCATCTGCTGACCCGCTCCACCACCCCACGCCCCGCGCCCGGCGCCATCACCTTGGAGGGCAACTATTTGGTCGCGCGGCTGGACGCCGGTACCTGCCGGGCGCGGCTGTTGCGCGCCGAGACGCCCGCCGAAGTGCCGTGGGACGTGCTCGGCGTCGAGCTGGTCATCGACGCCACTGGCCGGTTCCGCACCCGGCGCGAGCTGCTGCCGCATTTGGAAAACGGGGCGCGCCGGGTGGTCGTCTCGTCGCTGCCCGCGCACGACGATGGCGACGATGCGTTGGATCGCGTGGTGCTCTACGGCGTCAACCACGCCGGCGCCGCGGCCGAGGACCAAATCGTGTCCGCCGGCTCCGCCTCCACCACCGCCACCGCGCTGGCGCTGCAAGTGATCACCGAAGCGCGGCCCATCGCGCACGCGACGTTGACGTCGGTACACGCCTACACCAGCGATCAGAGCTTGCAGGACCATGTGGGCGCGGACTACCGGCGCAGCCGTTCCGGCGCCGAGAACATCATTCCCAACGACACGCCGGCGGTGCGCTGGGTGGAGCGGCTGCTTCCCGCCGCGGCGGGCAAACTGAGCGGTTTCGCAATGAACGTGCCGGTGCCCGCCGGTTCGTTGTTGGACCTGACGGTGGCCTTCGCCGCCGCGGGCGTGGACGCCAAGACCGTGAACGATTGGTTCGTGGCGGCGGCCGAGGCGGCGCCCGCGTTGCTCGGCGTGACGCCGGATCCCATCGTGTCGTCGGATGTGAAGAGCTGTTCCCAATCCCTGCTCGTGGATTTGCAAGGCACGCTGCAAGCGGGCGAGCGCTTGATCAAACTGCTGGCTTGGCACGAGACGCTCGGCCACGCGCGCCGCATCCTGGATGTGGCCGCTTGCTACGCCGGTTTGGACCGGACGGCGGAGGAAAGCTGACCATGCGCGTCGCCATCAACGGTTTCGGACGCATCGGGCGCGCCGTGTTCCGCATCGCGCAAGCCCGCGCCGACCTCGACGTGGTCGCCATCAACGACCTGTTCGATCACGACACGCTGGGCTACCTGCTCACCTACGACACCGTGATGGGGCGCTTCGAAGGGCCGGTGACGATTGCCGACGGCGAGCTGGTGACCTTGGGGGGCCGGGCGCGCCTGTACGAGGAACGCGACCCCGCCCGGCTGCCGTGGGGGGCGCTGGAAGTGGACGCCGTGGTGGAGTCCACCGGCGTGTTCCGCGCCCGCGAGCAGCTGGCGACGCATCTGGTCGCCGGCGCCAAGCGGGTGGTGTTGACGGTGCCGGCCAAGGACGCCATCGACCACACCGTGGTGATGGGCGTGAACGAGGACGGCCTGCGGCCGAGCCACCGCCTGATCTCCAACGCCAGCTGCACCACCAACTGCCTCGCGCCGGTGGCCAAGGTGCTCGCGGACCGGTTCGGCATCCGCGAGGGCGTGATCAACACGGTGCATGCCTACACCAACGACCAAAGCCTCGCCGACGTGCCCCACGCCGATTGGCGGCGCAGCCGCGCCGCGGCGGAGAACATCATCCCCACCTCCACCGGCGCCGCGAAGGCGGTGGGCGAAGTGCTGCCGGCGCTGCGTGGACGCTTGGACGGCATCGCCTCCCGGGTGCCGGTGCTGGACGGTTCGGTGGTGGATTTGTTCGTGGAACTCGAGAACGCCACCAGCGTGAACGCCGTTCACGAGGCGATGCGCGCCGAAGCCGCCTCCGAGCGCCTCGGCAAGGTGCTGGAGGTCACCGGCGAGCCGGTGGTTTCCTCGGACGTCATCGGCAACCCCCACTCCTCCATCTTCGACGCCTCGTTCACGCAGTTGACGGACGGTCGCTTTCTCAAGGCGCTTGCGTGGTACGACAACGAGTGGGGCTATTCCAACCGCGTCTGCGACCTGCTGGAGCTGCTGGCGACGCTGGACTGACTTGACCCGCCGGCCGCAACAGCGCCGGCGGCGAAGTTCACCGGCGCACGGCGTGGAACTTCGCCACCCAATCCAGCAATCGCTCCGGCGCGTGCGCCTTGCGCCAAGCGCTGGCGGCGAACTTGCTCGCCTCCGCCAACGTCGGGTAGATGTGGATGGTGCCCATCACCTTCTTCAGGCCCAGCCTCCACTTCATGGCGAGCACGAACTCGGCGGCAAGGTCGCCGGCGTGGTGGCCAACGATGGTGACGCCGAGTATGCGGTCCTTGCCCGGCGGCGTGAGCACCTTGACGAAACCCCTGCCCTCGCCATCGGCCAACGCCCGATCCAATTCGGCAAGATCGAAGCGGGTCACCTCCACCGGCACGTTCGCCCGCGCCGCCTCCTGCTCGTTCAAGCCGACGCGCGCCACCTCGGGATCCGTGAACGTCGTCCAGGGAATCACCGAGTAGTCCACCTTGAAGCGGCGCAGCATGCCGAACAGGGGATTCACCGCGGCGTACCACGCCTGGTGGGAGGCGGTGTGCGTGAACTGGTAGGGGCCGGTCACGTCGCCGCACGCGTAGATCGTGGGCACGGACGTGCGCAGGTAGTCGTCCACCTCCACCGCGCCGTTCCCGCGCAACGCCACGCCCACCTCCTCCAAGCCGAGGCCGGCGGTATTGGGCGTCCGCCCCACCGCCACCAGGATCAGATCGAAGGGCACCGCGACCTCGCCCTCCTCGCCCGCGCACACGAGCCGCCTTTCGCCTTGCGCGGATTCCACGCGCACCGCCTGGTGGTTGGTCAGCACGCGCACGCCCTCGGACGCGAACTGCGCCTGCACCAGCGCGCTCACGTCCTCGTCTTCGCGCATCAGCAGGTGGGGATTGCGCTCCACCTGCGTCACCTCGGCGCCGAAGCGCGCGAACGCCTGCGCCAATTCGCAGCCGATCGGTCCGCCGCCGAGCACCACGAAGCGGCGCGGCAAGGCGCGCAGTTCCCAAATGGTGTCCGAGGTGACGTAGTCCGCCGGCTCCAAGCCGGGGATGGGCGGCACGAACGGCGCGCCGCCGGTGGCCACGACGATGTTGCGCGCCGTGATCTCTGCGCCGCCCACCCGCACGCGCCACGGCGAGACGATGGTGGCGTCCCCCGCGACGCAGTCCACGCCGAGACTCGTGTAGCGCTCCACCGAGTCGTTCGGCTCGATGCGCCGGATGACGCTCTGCACGCGCTCCATCACGTCCGCGAAGTCGAACTCGGCACTGGCCTTTTGGAAGCCGAACTCCTGGGCGCGCGCCATGTAGGAGAGCATCTTGGCGGAGCGCAGCAACGACTTGCTGGGCACGCAGCCGGTGTTCAGGCAGTCGCCGCCCATGCGGTGGCGTTCCACGAGCGTGACCTTCGCCTTCACGGTGGCGGCGATGAGGGCCGCGACCAAGCCACCCGAACCGGCGCCGATCACCACCATGTTGGCGTCGAAACGGCTCGGCTTGGCGAACCGCCGCAAGGCCACGCGCGCGTGGCGGCGGCGGAACGGGTGCGCGAGGGGATTCATCGGTTCGGTTGTCGGCGCGCGCGATAGCTGTCCAGCGCCTTTTTCGCCAGCAACGGGAACAAACCGAGGAGCAGGAACGAACCGATGAACATGGGCGACAGGATGCCCGCAACACTCTCCAATTGCGCCAATTGCAACCCGGCGTTCACGTACACGCAGGTGGCCGCCAACATGCCGAGTTGACTCACCCAGTAGAACGTCCAGACCCGCATCGGGGTAACCCCCATCGCCACGTTGATCACGGACGGCGGAATCGCAACCACCAGCCGCATGGCGAACAGGTAGAACGCGCCATCCTTCGCCACGCCGCGGTCGATGGCCGTCAGCTGCTTCGCGAAGCGGCCGCGCACGGCGTCTCGGAACAAGTAGCGGGCGGCGGCGAACGCCAACGTGGCGCCGATCGTGCTCGCGAACGACACCAGCGCCACGCCCAGCCAAAAGCCGAACAACGCGCCGGCGCCGAGCGTCAACACCGTGGCGATGGGGAGCGAAAGCGCCATCGCCAAGAGGTACACGAGGAAGAACGCGCCCAGCACGAGCAGGCGGTTCTCGCGCTGGAAGTCCTCGATCGCGCTCAGATAGCTCTTCAGGTTCTCAAGCGTGAACAGCGCCTTGAGGTCGAAGAGAACAAACGCGACGATGAGCGCGACCACCACGACCACCAAGGTGATTTTGGACGCCTTCAAGTCACCCCTCCCGCGACCGCCACGCGACAACCCCTTGGCGGTCGATGTGGCGCTTGCCGGCTTCGACGACGGGATCCGGCTCGAACCGACTTGCACGCACCGCTGTTGCGCCTCCGTCATGCAGCGTCGATGATCGTAGCAAATCAGTGGCTTGATTGAGCAGAAGTTGCACGCTGGCGCCGGTGCGGCCGGCGCGGAGAGACGACGCGGCACGGCGTCCCGACGCGCCTTGGGATCCGCGCCCGCTTGACAAGCCGCGCGTTGTGGTTCAGATTCGCAAGGTGTTCGGGGGGTGCCCGCGTTCCGGCTGATCGCCGGCACCGCAGGCGGGCGTATGCCCGAGGAGGTAAAGCCGGCATGGCAAACGGCACCGTGAAGTGGTTCAACAACGCCAAGGGGTACGGGTTCATTTTGCCGGACGCCGGCGGTGAAGATCTGTTCGTGCATTACTCGTCCATTCAGATGGACGGCTACCGCTCTTTGGGCGCCGGACAACCAGTCACCTTCGACGTCCAGGAAGGCCCCAAAGGGTTGCACGCGGTGAATGTGCGCCTCGACGGCGTTGCCGACGAGGCCGGGGCCGCGCCGTAGACGGCTTGTTTCCACGCGCGGTTGCGGTTGACATTCGCCCGGCTTCTCGAACACAATTCGCTCCAATGAAGACGCCACCGTCAGCCGCCATTGTGCAAGCGGATGCCTCGCGCACCGCCTGCGCCCTCGCCCGCAACGCCGCCCCTGGGGCGGCGCGCGACGGCTATTGGTTTCGCGCACGGTAGGCGCTCTTTGCAACAAGGGCGTGTGTGTCGCCCTTCGCGTACAACCCCGATCGGCGATGTGGCCGCCTCGGGGTTTTTTCTTTGGAGACGCGAATGTCCACCGCCACGGAATACGGAAACAGCAGCCGCAACGACGGCATCGCGCAACGGCGATTGCCGACGCCGGCGCAGTTGAAGCGCGCGCGGCCAGCGCCGCGCGCCGCCGAGCGCTTCGTTGCGGCGTCCAGACGACGGGTGGCCAACATCCTGCGGCGGCGCGACCATCGGCTGCTGGTGATCGTCGGCCCGTGCTCCATCCACGACCCGGCGGCCGCCCGCCACTACGCACGGCAACTCAAGCCGCTCGCCGACGAGACCGCCGATGTTCTGCTGTTGGTGATGCGCGCCTACTTCGAGAAACCGCGCACCACCCTTGGCTGGAAGGGCCTCATCAACGACCCGCATCTTGACGCCTCGTTCGACATCGAACACGGCCTCCTCCTGGCGCGCGAGCTGCTGCTGCACCTCGCGGCGCAGGGTGTGCCGGTGGCCTCCGAGGCGTTGGACCCGTGCATCCCCCAATACCTGCACGATCTGGTCACCTGGGCGGCGATCGGCGCCCGCACCGCGGCGTCGCAGACGCACCGCGAGATGGCGTCCGGCCTCGGCGCCGTGGTCGGCTTCAAGAACAGCACCGACGGCACGCCGACCACCGCCATCAACGCGATGCGGTTCGCCGCGAGTCCGCAGAGATTCCTTGGCATGGACCAACACGGCAAGGTCGCGCGCACCGAAACGCCGGGCAATCCGCACACGCACATCGTCCTGCGCGGCGGCGACGCCGGTCCGAACTACGCGGCCGACGCGGTGGCCCGCTGCGAAGACGCTCTGGCGGCGGCCGGGTTGCCGGTGAACATCATGGTGGACTGCTCGCACGCCAACTCCGCCAAGCGACACGAGCGGCAAGCGGCGGTGGCCGAGGCGGTGGCCGATCAGATCGCGGCCGGCAACCGCTCCATCGTCGGCCTCATGGCGGAGAGCAACCTCGCGCCCGGCAAGCAACCGTTCGCGCCGTTGCGCGGCTTGACCTACGGCGTCTCCATCACGGACGCCTGCATGGGCTGGGACGCCACCGCCGCGCTGTTGCGGTCGCTCGCCACGCGCCTGCGCTCGCCGCTGCGCAGCCGGCTCGCGCAGCGCCGCGTCAACGGTAGTAGGCGTTCTCCGTCATCGTGTGATCGGTGACGTCGCGCACTTCCGTGAGTTCCGGGATCTGCCCGAGCAGCGAGGACTCCACGCCTTGCTTGAGGGTGATGTCCACCGCCGCGCAGCCTTGGCAACCGCCTCCGAATTGCAGCACCGCCACCGTGTCGTCCACCATTTCCACCAAGGTCACTTGGCCACCGTGCGCCGCCAACGAAGGATTGATCTCGTTGTAGAGCACATAGTTCACGCGGTCTTCCAAAGGCGAGTCGTCGCTGACGCTAGGCACGCGGGCGTTGGGGGCCTTGATCGTCAACTGGCCGCCCATGCGATCTTCTTGAAAGTCCACCACCGCGTCCACCAAATAGGGTTGGCTGCGCGTCTCGAACCACGCGGTGAAGCCTTGGTACGCCACCGGCTCGTCGTCCTCTTGCTGCTCGCCGTCGCGGCAGTAGGCGATGCAGGTCTCCGCGTTCGGCGTGCCGGGTTGCGCGACGAACATGCGTATCCCGCAGCCGTCCTCCTGCTTGGCGAGCAAGTCGCGCAGATAGTCCTGCGCCGCCTCGGAGATGTCCACCATGTCCACGAACCTGGATTCCTTGCGTGGCGTTGACCTCGCGGCTGCGTCGCTGCCGCGCCGGGCGCACTTGGCAGACGCGCTAGCGCGAGGCGACGGGGATAGTAGACGGATGCGGGCCTTTACTCAATAGCGCGAATCCAAATTGTCGAGATGCGCGCCTGGCCCGCCGCGTCGGGCCAAGGCGCGCACGGCGCGAAGCGGTTCTCCGCAAGAACTCGGTGCTTGGCTACCACGTCTTGGACGCCGAAACGCCGAACCGTCGGGGCGCGCCGAGTTGCGTGAAGCCGCGCGCCGCATAGCCGTCGCGCGGGTCGTTGCCGAAGAAGAAACCACGCACGAAGTAGTCCTCGTCGGTCAGATTCTTGCCCCAAACGCGCACGTTCCAGCCGCCGCCGCGGTAGCCGGCGCCGGCGTGGACGAGCTGGTAGGGAGCGGACTTCAGGTTGTGGTTGTCCGAAAAATAGAAAGCGTCCCGGGCGTCCGCCTCGAGGCGGGCGAAGAATGCGCCGCGGCGCGTCGGGAAGGCCCACTCGCCGCCGATGTTGGCCTGATAGCCCGGCGCGTGCGCCTGCTCTCGGCCGTCAAAGCTCTCGCCGTCGCCGGTGACGAAGTCCTGGTATTCCGTGCGCAGCAGGCCCAGCCGCGCGAACAGCACCGCGTTGCCCACGCCGCCGTAAGTCAATTCGAGCTCCGCGCCGCGGTTCGCGCCTTGCGCCGCGTTGCCGACGTATTGAATGAACTCCGTGCTGCCATCGGCGTTGCGGCGGCTGAGCGAACTCTCGATCTGCACGTCGTCGCGGCGCATCGCGAAAACAGCCAAACGCAGCGCCAGCGCACCGTCCCCCAGCACGCTGGCGAGGCCGGCTTCGTAGTTCCACAGCGTCTCCGGGCCGTACACGCGCAGGTCGGCCGCCAGCGTGCCGTCGGCATTGAAGCCCCCGGCCTTGTAGCCGCGCGCCGCGGCGCCGTAGACGTGCGTGCGCGAGGACAGATCCCGGCGCAGGGCCACGCGGCCGCCCAGCATGGTGTCTTGGGGGGCAAAGGCGATGCCGTTGCTGTCCCGATAGGTCGCCGAGTGACGTTCCAGACGCGCCCCCACGGTGAGACTGGTGCGGGCGTTGAAGTCCGTTTCCATCTGCCCGTAGAGGGCGTGGCGGCGCATGCCGAAGGCGCTCGCGAAGTCCGCGTCCAACCCCGTGTACTTGCGCGTGAGGTCCACGTCCTGGTCGAGGAAGTACCAGCCGGCCGTCCAATTCGTGGAATCGGCGAACAGACGGCCTTGGGGTTCCGACCGCAGTCGCACCTCGGCGGTGCGCGTGGCGCGGTCGCGCAGGTAGTCGTCGGTGTAGCTGTAGCCCCAAGGATGGAAGCCCTCGTACACCCAGTCCACATCGTAGCCGTAGGCGATGTCGGACCGCGCCACCGCCACATGGCCTTGCGCAGAGACGCCGCCGCCTTGCCAATCGACGCGCGCGGTTCCGTAAGTGGTCTTCTGACGGTCGTGGCCGGGCTGGTCCGCCAGCGTCGTGCGCGCGTTGTCCAGCGAAAACGCGTCGTAGCCGTTGTCGGCGTCCAGCACGCCCAGCGCGAGGTTCAGTTCCGTCGTTGCGGAAAGATCGAAGGCCAGCCGGGCGCGCACCGCCGTCTCGTCCACGTTGTCCGTGTCGTCGCGGCCGAGGTGGTCGTTTTCGATGAAGCCGTCGCTGCGCTCCAGATGCGCCGCCAAACGGCCGCGCGCGCGTTCCGAAAGCGGCCCGGAAACCGCTATCCCGGCCCCTTGGCCGCCGTAGTCGCCAACCTCCAGCGTCACATGGCCCGCCGAGGTGTCGGTGGGCGCGCGGGTCACGACATTCACCAAGCCGGCCAGTGCGTTCGCGCCGTAGAGCGTGCCTTGCGGCCCGCGCAGGATTTCGACCTGATCGACGTCGAACAACCCGACGACGGTGCCGACGCCGGACAGATCCACGCCGTCAACGATCAAGCCCACGGAGGGATTGAGCGGCTCTTCGAACTGCCCGCGTTCGCCCACGCCCCGCAATTGCAGGAACCGCGCCCGCGACGCGCCTTTGGCGAAGTTCAGGTTGGGAATCGCGCCGAGCAACTCGTCCAAGTGCGTGGCTTCCCGGCGCGCTATGGCTTCGGAATCCAGCACGGTGACGCTCGCCGGCACGCTGCGCGCGTCCGTGTCCCGCAACGTCGCGGTGACAATGATCTCCTCGATCGCGCCATCGCCTCCGACATCGGCCTCCTCGGCCGCCGCCGGCGAACCGAAGACGACGAACGCGGCGAGGGCCAGGGCGCGGGCCTGGGCGGAAGGTGCGAAGGCCCGGGCGGGAACGGGCGGGAAGGCGCGGGCCGGAACGCAGTAGAAGGCGTCAAAGTTGGGGAAGGCGCGTTGCGGCATGATGCTCTCCTCTTTGAGTTTCGGCGGCGGAGAGCGGTGCCCTTTTGCGATTCACCCATCCCTCCGCCGGCATTGTCCGGATCAGGTTCAAAGGGTCCGCGCAAAGAGCGCGTCTCAGGCCCGTGGCCACCCCTTAAGTGACACCGCGAATTGTCGGCTGCGCATCGGCCGGTGTCAACCGCAGCGATGCCGTCGCGGATCGTCGGGCGCCGGCTCCGCGAACGGTTCGCCGCCGACGGTCTTCATTTCGACCCACAGCGCATGTTCTTCCAGCGGCACTTGCCGCCATGTTGCCCTATCGCGCACACTTCGCCTTCGTTTGCGAAGAGCTTGGGAGGTGGCGATGGCGTGGGTGGCGGTGTTGATGGGTTCGGAGTCGGATTGGCCGACGATGCAAGCCTGCGTGGAGGTGCTGGACGCGCTGGACGTGCGCCGCGAAGTGCGCGTCACATCGGCGCATCGCACCCCGGCGGCCACCGCGGACTACGTGGCCGACGCCGCGGGGCGCGGCTGCGCCGTGTTCGTTTGCGCCGCCGGGCTCGCGGCGCACCTCGCCGGCGCGGTCGCCGCGCACACCACGCGCCCGGTCGTCGGCGTGCCCATGGATGGCGGCCCGTTGAACGGCGCGGACGCCCTGCTCTCCACGGTGATGATGCCGGGCGGCGTGCCCGTGGCCACCGTGGCGGTCGGCAAAGCCGGCGCGAAAAACGCCGGCTATCTGGCGGCGCAGATGCTCGCCATCGCGGATGGGAACTTGGCTGCGCGCATCGAGGCCGACCGCGCCGCCAACGCCGCCAAAGTGGCGGCGCAGAACGAGTCCTTGCAAACGGCGCTGGACGCTTGAGTGGGTTTGACATTCGCGAGTGGGCCAAGGCCCACAATGCGCGACGGCGCCGCGGCGCAATACCATGCCGATCTTGCTCGCGCGGTAGCGGTGCTGCGCGCCGGCGGCGTGGCGGCGCATGCCTGCGAAGGCGTCTGGGGCCTGGCCTGCGACCCGTTCGACCGCGCCGCGGTTGACAAGGTCCTCGCCATCAAGGGCCGCGCCGCGGCCAAGGGCCTCATCGTTGTCGCCGGGGCCGCCGCGGATTTCGCCGCCGAGCTCGACGCTTTGGACGCTGCGCTGGCGGCGCGCATCCGCGCCAGTTGGCCGGGCGCGGTGACCTGGCTCGTGGCCAACCATCGGTTTCCGTCGTGGGTAACCGGCGGGCGCGACACGATTGCCATTCGCGTGCCCGCCCATGATCAGGCGCGGGCGCTGGCCACCGCGTTCGGAGGGCCGTTGGTCTCCACCTCGGCCAATCGCGCCGGCGCCGCACCCGCGGCCAGCGCCGCCGAAGTGGCGCGCGCGCTCGGCGGAGACATCGACTACCTGCTGCCGGGCGAGACCGGCGGCCGCAAGGGTCCAAGCCGCATCGTGGACGCCGCGACCGGGGCGACGCTGCGATGACGGCGCGCTACGCCGTGATCGGCAATCCCGTGGAGCACAGCCTGTCGCCACGCATTCACGCCGCCTTCGCCGCCGCCGAAGGACAGGACATCCGCTACGAAAAGTTGCCGGCGCCGGCGCACGGGTTTGCCGAGGCGGCGCAGGCCTTCTTCAACGATGGCGGCAGCGGCTTGAACGTCACTGTGCCGTTCAAGGAACGCGCTTGGCGCTGGGTGGATTGCCACGACGCCGCGGCGGCCGCGTGCGGCGCGGTGAACACGATTCTCATGGCCGGGGACGCCATGCGCGGCTGCAACACCGACGGCGCGGGTTTGGTGCGCGACATACGCGCCAACTTGGGTTGGGACCTTGCCGGCGCCCGCACGCTGATTCTCGGCGCCGGAGGGGCAAGCCGCGGCATCGTCGCCCCGCTGCAAGACGCCGGCGCCTGCCAACTCACCGTCGCCAACCGCACGAAGGCGAAGGCCGAGCGTTTGGCGGAGCGCTTTGGCATCGCCGCCGCGGGCTTGGAGGAAGTCGGCGGCGGTTGGGATGTGGTGATACACGGCACCTCGGCGGGCTTGCAGGGCGCCGGCGCGCTGGTGGCGCCCGCGGCGGTGGCCGGCGCCCGCTGCTACGATCTGTTCTACGCTGCCCAAGGGCAAACGCCCTTCTGCCGCTGGGCCGCCGACCACGGCGCCCGGGAAGCGCGCGACGGGCTGGGCATGCTCGTCGAACAGGCGGCCGAGGCGTTTCTGCTCTGGCGCGGCGTGCGGCCGCGCACGCGCCCGGTTCTGCACGCCTTGCGACAGCATGGCGCATGACGCTGCGCCACGCGCCGTTCCGCCCCGGTTGGGCGCTCACTTTGCAAGCCGCGGCGGCGGTCGGAATCGTGCTCGCGCTGGCCGCTTGGCAGTTTTCCCGCGCCTTGGAGAAGACGGCGTTGCGGGACGCCCGCGCGGAACGCCTGCGCGCACCCGCCCTGGCCGCGGCGGCGCTCTCCGCCGCCGCGCCGGCGGATTTCACGCGCGTGGCGTTCACCGGCGTCTACGACGCCAAGCGGCACTTTCTCGTCGCCGCCCGGCGCGGACGGGGGTTCGACGTGTTCACGCCCTTCCTGGCCAAAGAGGGCGTCTTCCTTGTGAACCGCGGCTGGTGGTCCGCCGCCGCGGGGCCCGACTCCGCGCTCCAAGTGCCGACGCCGACGACAACGGTGAGGGTGGTGGGCGTGGCGTGGCCGGCGCCGCGTCCGTCGCGGCTGGTCGCTGCGCAGCGTTGGCCCGGCGGTTGGCCGAAGCGCGTGCGTTGGGCGGATCCAGCACGCATGGCCGCCGCGGTCGGCGCGCGCGAGCGCGAGTTTCGTCTTGAGCGTGGCGGCGAAGGCGTGTTTCGCGCCGCGCCCTTGGCGTGGGACCACGCGGCGGGCACGCACTGGGGTTATGTGGCGCAGTGGCTGTTGATCGGCGCCGCGCTCGGCGCGGGCTATGTGTTCGTGGGCAAGCGGCGCGGTCGGCGATTGGCGGGGCTGCCGGGCGAATGAACCGCGCGCTTGGCGTCAAAGCCGCCCGCGCCGGCGGCGTGCCTTTCGCCTTGGTTGCGGCCGCGGTGGGGTTGGCGGCCTTCGTGGTGGTGCTCGGCGCCTACACCCGCTTGGTCGATGCCGGCCTTGGCTGTCCGGACTGGCCGGGGTGCTACGGTGGCTTCGGCGCGCCGGTCGGCGCCGCGGAGGTCGCGCGCGCCGAAGCCGAGTACCCGCACGCGCCAGTGGACGTGAAGAAGGCGTGGACGGAGATGCTGCACCGCTACGCCGCTATCGCGCTCGGCTTGGTCATCCTCGCGGTGCTGGTGGCGACGCTCCGTGCCGGCGCGCCGTGGCGGTTGCCGGCGGGCTTGGCGGCGTTGGTTGTCGCGCAAGGCGCTTTCGGCGCGTGGACGGTAACGCTCAAGCTGTGGCCGCAAGTGGTAACCGCGCACCTGCTTGGCGGCTTTGCTACACTAGCGCTGTTGTGGCTCTTGGCGTTGCGCATGCGTCCGGCGGCGGTGCGCGGCGCGCATCGCCATCGTGTATTGGCCGCAGCCGCGTTGGCGGTGCTGGTGGCGCAAGTGGCCTTGGGCGGGTGGCTCACGTCGAACTACGCGGCGCTCGCGTGCGGGGGCTTCTTCCCCACATGCCACGGCGAGTGGTGGCCGGAAATGAACTTCGCATCCGGCTTCGACGTTGCTCAAGACGTGGGGCCGAACTATCTCGGAGGGCTGATGTCCAGCGACGCCCGCGTGGCAATCCACATCGCCCATCGGCTGGGCGCCGCCGCCGTTGCGCTGGTGGCGGGGGCCCTCGCCGCGCGCTTGGGCAAGCGGCCGCTGGCGTGGTGGCTGGCCGGCGCGCTGGCCTTGCAACTCGGCCTGGGCGTTGCCATCGTGGTCTTCGCCCTGCCCTTGCCGCTCGCGGTGCTGCACAACGCCTGCGCCGCCGCCTTGTTGCTCGCGTTGGTGACCGTGAACTTCGCCGCGTGGCGCCGGCCCCAATCGTGACCCGCGTGCGCCGTTTGGGTGGCGCGACGAAAGCCACCATCGGTTGCGTCTTGACGGTGGCGGGTCTGGTGGCCGGCGGCGTCTTGTTCGCCCGTTTCGCCAGCGAGCCGGCCTACACCGCGGAGGAGTTGCGCGCCTTCGGTTTCGTCGGCTATCCGACGCCCCGCGACATTCCGCCGTTCCATTTGCAGGACGCGGACGGGAATCGTTTCGACGCCTCGCGCCTGCGCGGAAAGTGGTCGCTGCTGTTTTTTGGTTACGCGAACTGCCCGGACATTTGCCCGCTGACGATGTCCACGCTGGCGTTGGCGGAAGAGCGGCTTGCCGCGGACGAAGCCCCGACGTTTCAAGGCGTGCTGGTGAGCGTGGACCCGGAGCGCGACACGCCGGCGGCTTTGCGCGAGTATGTGGCGGAGTTTTCCGCCAGCTTTGTGGGCGTCACCGGTGAAGTCGCCGCCGTCAAAGCCTTCGCCGAGAGCCTGCATGCGGGATTCGCGAAGGCGCCGGTCTCGGACTCCGCCCTCGGCTACTTGATGGATCACTCAAGCCACCTCGCCGTTGTGGACCCGCAAGGCCGACACCGCGGCTATGTCGGTGCTCCGCTGGACGCCCGCAAGATCGCTTCGCTGGTGCGCGCGCTGGCGACGCAATAAGCGTCCTACGGCCGAAGGAGTCTTCGTTGGCGGATGGCGGCCGCAAGGCGCAGAACGAGGCGCTTGCCGGAGAACGGGCGGCGCATGTGGTGGTCATCGGCGGCGGCTACTGCGGCTTGGCCGCGGCGTATGAACTCGGCCGGTTGGGCCTGCGGGCGACGGTGTTGGAGAAGGAAGGAGGCGTCGGCGGACTTGCCGGCACCTTCGCCGTTGGCGACACGAGGTTGGAGAAGTTCTACCACCACTGGTTCACCCACGACGTCGATGTGATGCGGCTGATCGAGGAGCTTGATCTGCGCGGCGAGGTGCAATTGCGGGCGTCGCGCACCGGCACCTACTACGCGCACAACTTCTTCAAACTTTCCAACCCGCTGGACCTGTTGCGTTTCAAGCCACTGCCATTCGTCGATCGCGTCCGCCTTGGCCTGCTGGCGTTGCGCGTGCGCCGCGTGCGGAATTGGCGGCGCTTGGAAAACCGCACGGCCGCGGATTGGCTTCGGCAAATGGGCGGCGAACGCGCCTTTCGCGTTGTTTGGGAACCGCTGTTGCGGGGCAAATTCGGCGACTTGGCGGAGGAAGTCGCGGCGGTTTGGTTTTGGAACAAGCTCAAACTGCGCGGCAGCAGCCGCGGCCCGCGGGGCGCGGAACAGGTCATGTACTTCACCGGCGGTTTCGCCGCGCTGGCGGATGCCGTTGTGGCGGCCATCCGGGATCGAGGCGGGGACGTCCGCACCAACGCCGAGGCCACGGGTTTGCAAGTGCGGGACGGACGCGTGACCGGCGTGGTTACGCGCCAGCGCGCGTTCGCCGCGGACGCCGTGGTGGCAACCACCGCGCTGCCGATCGTCGCGGATCTCGCAACGCCGCACGTCGCCTCGGAGTATGCGCGGCGTTTGCGCGCGGTTCGCTACCTCGCCAACATCTGCGTGGTGTTGGAGATGTCGCGCCGCCTTTCGGACATCTATTGGCTCAACGTGGCCGATCCGAGCTTTCCATTCGTGGCGGTGATTGAACACACGAACCTGGAGCCGGCGAACAGCTACGCCGGCCGCCACGTCGCCTATCTCTCGCGCTATTTGCCAACAAGCGATCCGCTCTACAGCGCGCCGGACGGCGAGGTGTTGGCGTTTACTCTGCACCACCTGCGCCGCATGTTCCCAAACCTTGACGATCAGACGATCTTGGCCAAGCACGTCTGGCGCGCGCCTTACGCCCAGCCCGTCGTGGCGCGTGGCTATCGCCAATCGATCCCGGATGCCCGTACGCCGCTCGGCAATTTTTTCTTGGCGACGATGGCGCAGATCTACCCGGAAGATCGGGGAACGAACTACGCCATTCGCCAAGGCCGCGACATGGCCCGCACCGTCGCCAAGACGTTTGCCGCCGGCGCGCGCCAACACGCGCCGCAAGCACCGGCGTGTTGAACGGCAAGCCATTGCGGTATGTGGACGTGCGCCGCCGCACGGAGGCGATCTGCGCTCCGCTGACTGCGGAAGATCATGGCGTGCAGCCTTTCGTGGACGCGAGTCCGCCGAAGTGGCACTTGGCGCACACCACTTGGTTCTTCGAGGTTTTCCTGCTCAAAGCCTTCGTGCCCGGCTATGTTCCGTTTCATCCCTCGTTCGAGTTTTTGTTCAACTCCTACTACGAGGGCGTTGGCGCACGGTTCGCCCGTCCGAAGCGCGGCACGTTGTCGCGCCCCGGGTTGGACGAGATTCGGGCGTACCGGGCACACGTTGACAAAGCGATGGGTTGCCTGTTGGCGACCGGCGATCGGAAGGCAAGCGGCCGCATCGCGCTTGGATTGCACCACGAACAACAACATCAGGAATTGATCATCACGGATGTGAAAGGCAACTTGGGCACGAACCCGCTGCGTCCCGCGTACCGGCCGGCACCACCGGAGACGAGCAGCGAGGCACCGCCGCTTGCTTTTGTGGACATTCCCGGCGGAGTCGTCCAAATCGGCGCCAATGCGCAAGACGGCTTTTGCTTCGACAACGAGCTGCCGAGGCACAAGGTGTGGTTGGAAGACTTCGCGCTTGCCGACCGCCTCGTCACCAACGCCGAATACGCGCAATTCATCGGCGCCGGCGGTTACGACGAACCGGCGTTGTGGCTTGCCGACGGTTGGGCTTGGGCGCGCGCCAACCACGTTCGCGCGCCGATGTATTGGCGCCGGCAAGCGGGCGAGTGGCTCGAATACCGCTTGGACGGCGAACGGCCATTGGCCGCGTCCGCGCCGGTGACGCATGTCAGCTACTTCGAAGCGGACGCCTACGCGCGCTGGGCGGCCGCGCGGCTGCCAACGGAAGCCGAATGGGAACACGCGGCGAACGGTGTTGGCCTTGCGGACAATTTCGCCGAGGGCGGCCTACATCCAGAACCGGCGCGCAACAGCGGGGCGGTGGCGCAACTGTTCGGCGACTGCTGGGAGTGGACCGCGAGCGCATACGCCCCCTATCCGGGCTTTCGCCCCCTGTCCGGCGCATTGGGCGAATACAACGGCAAGTTCATGTCCGGCCAACAGGTGCTGCGCGGCGGCTCCTGCGCGACGCCGCCCGGCCACATGCGTGCGAGTTACCGCAACTTCTTCTATCCAAAGGATCGCTGGCAGTTCACCGGCATCCGCTTGGCGCGCACGGTCGCCGGGGACTGACCGCCATCGATTCCGACAATCCGGCCTTCGAGCTATTCGATCGCAAGCCGCCAGCGCCGGACATGGCGGCGGAGGTGGTGCGCGGCTTGCAACGCGCGCGAAAGGCAATTGCCCCCAAGTACTTCTACGACGCCGCCGGGTCCGAGCTCTTCGACGCCATCACGCGGCTGCCGGAGTATTACCTGACGCGCACGGAGATCTCCATCCTGCGCGCCAACCGCATGGCGATCGCCGCCAAAGTTCCCTCCGGCGGGTGTCTTGTGGAGTTCGGCAGCGGCAGCAGCGCGAAAGCGCGCATTCTCATCGATGCGTGTCGGCCGCTCGCCTATGTGCCAGTGGACATCTCCAAGGACCATTTGGTGAAGTCCGCTCGCGCCGTCTTCGAGGACTACCCGCACCTTGCCGTCTACCCCACCTGCGCGGATTACACGTGCCCGTTCGAACTGCCTGAGCCGGTGGCGGGGTTGCCGCGGGTGGTGTTTTTTCCCGGCTCCAGCATCGGCAATTTCGATCCCCCCGCCGCCGACGTGTTCCTGCGCAACGCGGCCGGCGTCCTGCAATCGGGCGGCTGCCTGATCGTCGGCGTCGACGCGAAAAAAGACCCCAGCGTGTTGTTGCGCGCCTACAACGACGCCGCCGGCGTTACCGCCCGCTTCAATCGCAATTTGCTCCGCCACGTGAACGCCGCCTTGGGCGCCAATTTCGATCCGGGCGGCTTCGCGCATCGCGCGGTGTATAACGCCAACGCCGGCCGCATCGAAATGTACTTGGACGCGCGCCGCGACCAAGTGGTGAAGGTGAACGGCGAAGAGGTCGCCTTCGCCCGCGGCGAGGCGCTGCACACGGAGAACTCCTACAAGTACGCGCCTGACGAGTTCGTCGCCAAGGTCGAACGCGCCGGATTCGAACGTTTGGCGCTGTGGCAGGACGCCGAGCGCTACTTCATGGTGTTCGTGCTGCGCGTGCGGTGAGCGGTGTTCGCATCCCGGCGCCCGCCGGTGGTCACAAGCCGTTGTCGGTCACCGCGCCTTCCGAGGCAGAGGACACTAGCCGCGCGTATTTGGCCAGCGCGCCGCGCCGGGCGTACGGTTCTGGACGTCGCCACTTGGCCCGGCGCGCGGCCAGTTCCGGCGCGTCCACCGCCAAGGTGATCGCGCGCCGCTCGGCGTCCACGGTGATGGCGTCGCCGTCTTCGACCAGGGCGATGGGGCCGCCCTCGAACGCTTCCGGCGTGACGTGGCCAACGACGAAACCGTGCGAACCGCCGGAAAAGCGCCCGTCCGTGAGCAGCGCCACCGCGCCGGACAGGCCGCGCCCGTTGATGGCGCTGGTGGGACTTAGCATCTCCCGCATCCCCGGCCCGCCCTTCGGCCCTTCGTACCGGATCACCACCACGTCGCCTTTGCGCACCGTGCCGTCCATGATGGCCGCCATGCCGGCTTCCTCGCCGTGGAACACGCGCGCCACGCCGGTGAAGCGCAACCCCTCGTGGCCGGTGATCTTCGCCACGGCGCCGTCCGGCGCGAGATTGCCGCGCAGGATCACCAGGTGGCCGTCTGGCTTGATAGGATCGCGCAGCGGCCGGATGATGCGCTGCCCTTCGGGATAGGGACGCACGCCCGCCAGGTTCTCGCGCAGCGTCTTGCCGGTGACGGTGAGACACTCGCCGTGCAGCAAGCCGGCGTCCAGCAAGGTCTTCATCAGCGGCCGGACGCCGCCGATGGCGATCAACTCGGACATGGCGTAGTTGCCGGCGGGGCGCATGTCCGCGAGCACCGGCACGCGCTGGCCGATGCGGGTGAAGTCGTCGATGGCGAGAGGCACGCCGGCGGCGCTGGCAATGGCCAGCAGGTGCAGCACCGCGTTGGTGGAGCCTTCCAACGCCGTCACCACGGAGATGGCGTTCTCGAACGCCTCCAGGCAGAGGATGTCCGAGGGCTTGATGCCGGCTTGCACCAGCCGCGCCGCGGCCTCTCCGGCCGCGTAGGCGTCCCGCCGCTTGCGCTCGCTTACCGCTTCTTGGGCGGACGAGTTGGGCAGCGACAAGCCCATCGCCTCGATGGCCGAGGCCATGGTGTTGGCGGTGTACATGCCGGCGCAGGCGCCTGGCCCCGGGATGGCGGTTTGCTCCACGGCGAGCAATTCGGCGTCGCTTACCGTGCCGGCAGCGTGGCCGCCCACCGCCTCGAACACGGAGATGATGTCGCGGCGCTCGGCGCCGGTTTGGATGGTGCCTCCATAGACGAAGACGCCCGGGCGGTCCAATCGCGCCAACGCCATCGCGCACGCCGGCATGTTCTTGTCGCACCCCCCGATGGCCACCACGCCGTCGAATCCCTGGGCGCCCACCACGGTCTCGATGGAATCGGCGATCACTTCCCGCGAGACCAGCGAATAGCGCATGCCCGGCGTGCCCATCGAGATGCCGTCCGAGACGGTGATGGTGTTGAACACCACGCTCTTGGCGCCGGCCGCTTCCGCGCCTTGCGCGGCGGCGTCGGCGAGCTTGTCGATGTGCATGTTGCAGGGCGTGACCATCGACCAGGTGGAAGCGATGCCAACCTGCGCCTTGGCGAAGTCCTGGCGCTGGAAGCCGACGGGATACAACATGGCGCGGCTGGGCGCTTGCTCGACGCCGTCGACGACGACGGAGGAGTACGGGCGTTTGGTCGTGGTCATGGCAGCCTTGCAAGAGGTGGCGCGCACGCTCACCGGCAATAGCGCGTGATCAGCGCGCCGAGCGCGTCGCGCGTGGGTTGGAACTGCGCGCGGTCGATGAACTCGTTCGGTTGGTGGGCTTGATCGATGGCGCCCGGCCCGAACACCACCGTTTCCATGCCGAGCGCTTGGAAGAAGGGCGCTTCCGTGCCGAACGCCACGGTGCCGGCGGCATGGCCGGAAAGCGCCTCCAAGGTTCGCACCAACGCGCCGTCGGCAGCGGTTTGGTACGGCTCTATCGGATCGAACATCGTCCGCACGGCCACAGGAGTTCCCTCGCCGGCGGCCTCGGCCCGCTCGCGCACCTCGTCGACGACCGCGGCGGTGTCCATGCCCGGCAGCAGGCGCAAGTCGATTTGCAGCTCGGCGTGGCCGCAGATGCGGTTGGGATTGTCGCCGGCGTGGAGGCAGCCGAGGTTCAGGGTGGGCACGGCAACCGCGAAGCTCTCATCAACGTGGCGAGACGCCCACTCGGCGCGCAATCGCAGCAGCGCGCCGATTATCCGATGCATGGCCTCCAAGGCGTTGTCGCCAAGGGCCGGATCCGAGGAGTGCCCGGACGCGCCTTGCGCGGCAACGGACAGCATGGCCACGCCTTTGTGGGCGCGCACGGGCGCGAGGCCCGTGGGTTCGCCGATCACCGCCGCCGCCGCTTTGGGCACACCTGTGGCGGCGAGCGCGCGGGCGCCGTCCATGCAGGATTCCTCGTCCGCGGTGGCGACCACGGTGAGGGAGTTGCGGAGCTTGGCGTCCCGGTGTTCGGCGGCGGCCGCCAACGCCAACGGAAAGAACCCCTTCATGTCGCAGGCGCCAAGGCCATGGAGCCGGTTGTCGCGTTCCGTGAGCTTGAAGGGATCCACCTGCCAAAGCGCCTCGTCGCACGGCACGGTGTCCGTGTGGCCGGCGAGCACCAGCCCGGCGCCGTCGCAGCCGCCTTCGCGGCGGGCAACCAAGTTGGCCTTGCCCGGCTTGTTCGGCAGCGGCAGCAGCTCCACTTGGAAGCGCAAGTCCTCCAGCCAGTTCGCCAAGTGGTGGACCACGGCGAGGTTGCCTTGATCCCGCGCCGCGTCGGTGCTGCTGACCGATGGCTCGCCGACAAGGGTGCGCAGCATTTCGGTGGGATTCGGAATGGGCATGGAGAAATGCGCGGGAAGGCGTTGACGCAACCATAACGCGATCGCCGGCAAACACAAAGCGGCCGGCGCCCGCCTGCCTCGCTTGCTTTCCGTGGAGGCTCGCGGAGGCTTGCAATCCGCCCGTCAAGGCGTTTGACTTCGCTGCTCGCAAACCGCAGCGGACGATCTCAGCATGAAATTCGGCATCTTCTACGAGCACCAACTGCCAAGGCCGTGGCACGAAGGGGACGAGCAGAAGCTCTTCAACGACGCCTTGGAGCAGGTGGAAGTGGCGGACCGCCTTGGCATCGATTTCGCTTGGGAGGTTGAGCACCACTTCTTGGAGGAGTACTCCCACTCCTCGGCGCCGGAGGTGTTCCTCGCGGCTTGCTCGCAGCGCACCAAGAACATTCGTTTGGGGCAAGGCATTCGCCAAGTGATCCCGGCGTACAACCACCCGGCGCGCACGGCGGAAGTGATCGCCACGTTGGACTTGGTCTCAAACGGCCGGGTGGAGTTCGGCACCGGCGAATCCTCCGCCGAGCTGGAGCTCGGCGGCTTTGGCATTCCGGTGCAGCGCAAACGCAAGATCTACATGGAAGCCGTGGAGCAGATCTGCAACATGCTGGCGATGGATCCGTATCCCGGCTACAAGGGCCAGCACTTCGAGATGCCGTGCCGAAACATCGTGCCGAAGCCCGTGCAGCGCCCGCATCCGCCGCTGTGGGTCGCGTGCTCGCAACGGGAGACGATCCGCATGGCCGCGCGACTCGGCATCGGCGCCCTCACCTTCGCGTTCGTGGATCCGGCGGAGGCCACCGAGTGGGTGGAGGAGTATTACGGCATCATCAAATCCGACGCCTGCGTGCCCATTGGCCACGCGATCAATCCCAACATCTGCATGGTGTCCAGCTTCTCCTGCCACCGGGACCGGGAGGAAGCGGTGCGGCGCGGACTGCGCGGCTTCGAGTTTTTCGGCTTCGCGCTCGGCAGCCTGTACGCCTTCGGCGAGCACACGCCGGGACGCACCGACTTGTGGCGGCAGTTCGAGACCATGAAGGCCCAGGAGGCGGAAACCATGGACATCACCAAGGCGCTCTCCGGCAGCCGCGGCGGCATCGGCACCCCGGACGACCTGCGCGAACACCTGCTCAAGTTCGAGGCTTGCGGCGTCGATCAAGTCACCTTCATTCAACAAGCCGGACGCAACAAGCACGAGCACATCTGCGAGGCGCTGGAGTTGTTCGCCGCCGAGGTCATGCCGGAGTTCAAGGAGCGCGAAGCGGAGCGAGAGCGCAAGAAGATGTCCGAGCTCGCGCCGTATTTGGAAGCGGCCATGCGGCGCAAGATCGCCATGCGCGAGCTCGCCGAGGAGGAAATCCCCACGTTCGTGTCGCTAGGGCGCAAGATTTCCGAAGAGTCCACGCAAGAAGATTCGATCTACGAGCAGCCCGCCGCGGCGGGCTGATCTGCGGGTGACGTGGGAGCAACCGGCATCGCCGGCCCGCTTCCGTCACCAACTCCGCCACGTCCCGCCACCCGCGCCCGCTACGCGGCGTCGCCCTTGATGCCCTCGACCATGCAGCATGCGGTTTTTGCTGCCATTGAAGTTACCCTGTTGTCGGGGCTCAGGGACATTTCGGACTCCGTCGCCCTTGGTGTGGAGGCGGTCGAGGGGGGTGTGAAGTAGCCGCTGGGCGATGGCCGCAAGCTTGCTTGCGACCATCGCGAACAAGGTAGCTGGGCTTCGCGTCGGGTCACCCGAAGGGCCGTAGCGAAGCGAAGGAATCGCGTAGCGATTTGACGCGGCGCGAAGCCCAGCGATGGCGGCGGAACCTCCGGCGTCTTTCGGAAGGGCCGCGCCCGCGGCAAAGGCCGGCGGGCGCGGGATTCGGGTGGCCTTTGGTTTTGAGAGAACTGAAAAGGAGACCCGAACCATGCAGGTCAAACCCGCACCGGCGTCATGCTACCGCAAGCCGCGCGTCGACGAGACGAACTGTCCGACGGCGAAGGAGCGCCTGCGCCTGCTCGGCAAGATCGAGGCGCTGGTCAACGAGGACCGCATCCCGCTGTCGGCGGCGCTCAAGGCCGTCGAACTGCGGCGCAGCACGTGCTACGACTGGCGCAAGGCGTTGAACGAGCGCGGCGTCCGCGGGCTGGGTTCCCAAGAGCCGTCCGCGGCGCTGTTCCTAGCCGCGTTGGACGAAGCGCGACGAGCGCCGCGTGCTGGCCGTCCGCGACGCCCGCCCGTACTGCGGCAAGCGGCGCATCCACCACGAACTCAAGCGCCAGAAGAACGGCTGCGCCGTCAGCGTCTCGACGGTGGGGCGCATCCTCGAACGCGCCGTGGCGCGGGGCCGGATCAAGCCCTGCGCCTTCCACTGCCACGGCCGCGTCAAGGCGAAGCGCAAGCGCGACTTCGCCAGCGGCCACGCCCGCCGCTGGAGGCACGGCGACCGCGCCGCGGCGCCCGGCGAACTCGTGCGGACCGACCACATGACCGTCCGCGCCGACGGCGTCGAGTTCAAGGAGTTCCGCGCCGTCTGCCCCTTCACCCGACGCATGTTCGCCCGCGTCTACTCCCGCGCCACCGCCTTCAACGCCCGCCGCTTCTTCCGCGAACTCGTTGCCTTCACACTGTCGAGTAGTGTAGGCTGATTCAATCTTTGGTTGGCGGAGGCGGAAATGTTCCTGATTGATCTTGGTTTGGCCATTGCGGGCGTGTGCGGGGCTTCCGCGTGCGCGCGAGGCGTGGCTGTACCCCCCCCCCCCCCCCCCCCCCCCGAGGTTGCGCACCCGAACGTAAGCGGCGGCTAGCACCGCCGGGGCTTCGCCAAGCCCAAGCACTTTTCTTCCTGCTCGCCGCGGCGCCTTTCGCGGCGTGGGGGCAGCCGTCCGCTCCGACCGGCCTGAGCGCCGCGCCGGGCAACGCAACCGCCACGCTGGCGTGGACGGATCCGTCGGACTCCTCCATCACCGGCTACTCGGTCCGCCACGCCACCAGCACCTCGACGCTCGCCAGCGCTTCGTGGACGGCCATCTCCGGCAGCACCGCCACCACCACCACGCACACGGTGTCCGGCTTGACCAACGGCACCCGCTACCACTTCCAACTGCGGGCCGCGAACAGCGTCGGGGACGGGACGGCGGCGCAAACGACCATTCAGCTTGCCGCCTCGCCTGCCACCGCAGTCTCCATCGCCGACACCAACCTACGGTCGGCGATGGAGACAGCCCTCGGCAAAAGTGCGGGCGCGACCATCACGCAACTGGACATGGCCGGATTGACTGGTCGGTTTTACGCAGGGTCTTCCCAAATCAGCGATCTGACGGGCATCGGCTACGCAGCGAATCTCGAAGAGCTCTGGCTCAACAACAACTCCATTTCCGACATCTCGGCGCTGGGATCGCTCACATCGCTGACACAGCTCATCCTCTTTGGCAACTCGATCTCCGACGTTTCGGCGCTCGGCACCCTCACGTCGCTGACAGAGCTCCATCTCGGCTCTAACTCCACCATCTCCGACGTTTCGGCGCTGGGATCGCTCACGTCGCTGACAGAACTCGGTCTCGGCTTCAACTCCATCTCCGACGTTTCGGCGCTGGGATCGCTCACGTCGCTGACAGAGCTCAATCTCGCCTACAACTCCATCTCCGACGTCTCGGCGCTGGACTCGCTCACGTCGCTGACAGTGCTCCGGCTCACCAACAACTCCATTTCCGACATCTCGGCGCTGGCCTCGCTCACGTCGCTGACAGAGCTCTATTTCGGTGCCAACTTGGGGGGGCCAATTGACGTCTCGGCGCTCGGCACCTTGACATCTCTGACATTCCTCGACCTCAACTACACCCCAATCATCGACATCTCCGCGCTGGGCTTGCTCACGTCGCTGACGTATCTCAATCTCCGCGGGACCACTATTGCCCACATCTCGGCGCCGGGTTCTCGCAGTTCGATCACCGATATCTCAGCGATCCGGGGCCTCACGTCGCTGACAAGGCTCCGGCTCCACGACAACGCTATCTCGGATGTCTCAGCGTTGGGGGGCCTCACGTCGCTGACGGACCTCCACCTCCACAACAACTCCATTTCCGACATCTCGGCGCTGGCTTCGCTCAGGTCGCTGACGGAGCTCACCCTCCGCAACAACCCGCTCAGTGCGGAGTCCGTCGCCGTGCATATCCCCGCGTTGCAGGCGCAAGGTGTCGACGTTTCCTTCGATCCGTTCGTCGCCAGGACCGCGCCTAGTGCGCCGGCCGGCTTGGTGGCTTGGGCCGGCGGCATCGGGCGGGCGATGCTGGGGTGGACGCAGGCCTACGACCTGCCGGGGTATGTCCGCGGCTACCAGCTACGACATGGGGTCGACGCGGCGGGCTTTGGCAACTGGGCAGCCATTGAAGGTTCCGACGGCACTACCGCGGCCGCCGACGTCTCCGGGTTGTCGGGCGCCCCGCACCTGCTCGAGTTGCGGGCTTTCAACGCCTTCGGTTCGGGCCCTGCCGCACGCGTCGGCGTGACCTTTCCGGACGCGCCCGACGCCACGGCGCGAATCGCGGACGCCGGCTTGGCTGCGGGCTTGGCCGCGGCGCTCGGCAGGGCAGCCGGCGGGACGTTCACCCACGCCGAGCTGGCCACCATCACCACGCTCGATCTGTCCGCGACCGCCGCCCCGCCGCCGGCGCCTGCGGCATGGGTGTTCAAGAACACTGTCTCGGCGCCTGCGGTCGCGAACCTGTCCGGCTTGGAGCTGCTGGTGAACCTGCGGCGACTGAACCTCGACAACACCGGCCCGATCGATCTCGCGCCAGTGCTGGAGCTCGCGCATATCGAATGGCTCAGCCTGCGCGGGGTGCGGCTGACGTCGGATGCGTTCGACCAGGTCTCCGCGCTTCGGAGGCGGGGCGTTGAGGTGTTGTTCAACGCGCCTGCGTTCGTTTCTCTGGTCGACGCTGGGTTGCGCGACGTGGTGGCGCGGACGCTGGACAAGGCGGTCGGAACGAACCTGACCGAGGGCGACTTGCTCTCGTTGCGAACCTTGGAGGCGGCGAACGCCGGCATCGTAGACCTTTCCGGCATCGAGTACGCGACGCGGTTGGATACGCTGTCGCTCGCCGGGAACCGGCTGACAGACCTGTCCCCGCTTGCGCGCATGACCTCGCTAGAGGTGCTGGATCTTTCGCGCAACGGGCTTTCGGACGTATCGGACCTGGCCGGCCTTGCGAACCTGCGCGTGCTGCTCTTGGACGGCAATGCGCTGGTCGACCTCGCGCCGCTGGCGGGTCTGACCGGCTTGCGCGAATTGTCCCTGGCGGAGAACCGCATCGCGGACGCCTCGGTGCTTTCCTCCCTTGCCTCGCTGGAGGTGTTGTCGCTGGCGCGGAACCGCATCGTCGACCTCGGGACCTTGGCGGGCATGTCGTCGCTGCGCCAGCTGCGCTTGGACGGCAACCGCATTGAGGACGCCGCGCCGTTGCGCGGTCTGCGTGAATTGCGGCGACTCCATCTGAACGACAACGTCCTGGAGAGTCTGGCCCCGCTGGCGGGCTTGCGGTCCTTGCGCTGGTTGGAGGCGGCGCGCAACCGCATTGCGGCCGCGCCGGCGGGCGGCCTCGGAGAACTGCGCCGTCTGCGGCTCACGGACAACCGAATTGTGGACTTGGCGCCGTTGGCCGCTCTCGCGGGTCTTGACGAGGGCGACGTGTTGGGGCTGCGGGGCAATCCGCTTTCCGCGGCATCCATCGCAAGGCACCTGCCGGTATTGCGGGAACGCGGCGTGGCGGTGTTGGCCGGCGAGTCGCTGCCGGTGTTCCCCGCAGCCAATGATCCTTCGGGGCGGCAGGGTTTCGCGCGTGTTGTGAACCGCTCGGACGGGGCCGGGGAGGTGCTGGTCGAGGCGGTGGACGACGCCGGGAAGCGCTTCGGCCCGGTGCGCCTAGCCATCGGCGCCGGCGCGGCGGCGCACTTCAACTCCCGGGACTTGGAGCGCGGCAACGCGGCCAAAGGGTTGCCCGACGGGATTGGGGCGCCGAGCGTTGGGGGTGGCTGGCGGCTGGAACTGATCTCGACGCTGGACATTGAGGCGCTGGCGTACATCCGCACGCCGGACGGCTTTCTCACCAGCGTTCACGACGGGTTGCCCCGCGACGAGTTGGCCGGCGCGTTGCGCGCGGCGGTGTTCAATCCGGGCAGCAACGAGGCGCAACGCAGTTCGTTGCGGCTGGCCAATCCCGGAGGCGTGGACGAGCCGGTGTCCGTCTGGGGCGTGGACGACGACGGCTGGGGCCGTCTCGCCATAGGCATCGCGGCGCCCGCGGGAGGCACCTTGATGCTGGATGCGGCGACGCTGGAGCGGGGACGGTGGGAAGGCGGTCGGGGTCTCGGCAACGGCGTCGGCAAGTGGCGGCTGGCGGTACACGCCCGCTGGCCCGTGGAGGCGGCGGGGTTGCTGACGAGTCCGAGCGGCCACATGACGAACCTCTCGACGACTCCCGCGGCCGATGTGGACGGCGTTTGGCGGATGCCGCTCTTCCCCGCCGCGGACGACGCGGCGGGGCGGCAGGGCTTCGTGCGCGTGACCAACCTCGGCGGGAACATCGGCGAAGTTCGAATCGTCGCCACGGACGATGGCGGCCACCGCGCCGATCCTGTGGCCGTGGAACTGCGGCCCTTCGACACCATTCACCTGAACTCGCAAGACCTTGAGCGGGGCAACGCGGCCAAGGGGTTGCCGGCGGGCCTGGGCGCGCCGACGCGCGGCGACTGGCGCTTGGCGCTGACGTCGGATCTGGACATCCAAGTGACGTCGTTCGTCCGCCACGCGGACGGCTTCCTCACCAGCATGCACGACGCGGCACCTTGGGACGCGGAGGATTCCGCCGCTCGCGTGGTGTTCTTCAATCCTGCCAGCAACCGCAACCAGGAGAGCCTGCTGCGGCTGATCAACGACGGGGAAGCGGCCGCTGGTGTGACGATCTCCGCCGTGGACGACGCCGGCGCGGCGGGCGGCGAGGTGACGACGAGCGTTCCCGCCGGCGAGGCGCTGACGCTGACAGCGGTCGAGTTGGAGAGCGGCAGCCCGGCGACCGATGGCGCACTCGGCGACGGCGCAGGCAAGTGGCGGTTTACGGTGTCCTCGGACAACCCGATCACCGTGACGAGCCTACTGCGAAGCCCCGGCGGGCGCCTGACCAACCTTTCCAGCGCGCCGCGATAGCGCTGGGTTGGCGAAACCACGCCGTTTGAACAAGCACGAGGGACGCAAGATGGCATCCAATGGCGATAACGACTGGCCGAAGTGGTCGAAGCCGGCTCTGGCTCTTGCGGCCATGATTTTCCTCGGCGGCATCTGGATCGGCGTGCCGCTGCTCAGCGCTTTCAAACTCGTGGACGGCAATGTGCAAACCAGTGGCGTTGTGGACTACCGCCCCATGATGTCGGTGCTCATCGCCATGACCACGGCGACCATAGCCGGAATCTTCTTGTTCATGACGTTGCGCATCGACAGGGGCACAAAGCGCAAGGCCGAAGAAGCGGCGAGGAAGGAAGCGAAGCGTGCGGCGAAGAAGGCGGTGAAAGGCGTGGCGAACGAATTCCGCGAGAGGCTGAAGAAGATGGAAGAGGCGTCAAAGCAGACATGCGCCAATATGGAGAAGGCGTCTGAGGATAATTGCGCGGCCTTGGTCAGGGAGACTCGGGAAAAAGCCGATGAGGTGTTTGTTGAAGCTGAACAACGGGTTGCCCAGGAAGCGCAACATCTGCGGGGAACTTTTGACGAGCAAGCCAGCGCGAAGCTGGTACGCGAGACCGTTCAGGCGAAGATCACCGAGGATGCGCTGCGCGGGCATGTGGAAGCGGTGTTGATGTTGGATGTCAACGTGGAGATCTTGCGCAAGTACGTCGACGAACATGCGCAGGAGCTCGATGGAAAGGCTATCGAGCGGCTAGCCGGCGTGCTGAAGGAGGTGACGAGTCACCTGTCGCAGCGGCTCCCGGAAGGGCGTGAAGAAGAAGCGGGAGTTTTCGCAAGGGTAACGAGACGTTTTCGGAAATAAACCCACTTTGGCCATGACCGCTTGAGGCGCTTGAGGCAGATGTTGCAGTCGGCGTTTCTCTGCAAATGCACAGTCGGTGCCGCACTGGTGTCGGCGGCATTGATGATGGCGGCGCTCGTTGCCTTTGGCGTGTACCTTTTTCCAGGGAAGGAAGGGAAGAAGGAAGGCTGCACATCAACTCCTGTGCCAAGCTTGGTCGCCTCTGCGGGACATGGCGAAGCGACTCTGAAGTGGAACCTGCCGGAAGGCCACTGGCCTCACGTCAAGCATTGGCAGTATGAACAGGCAGGCAAGCCCAACGAGGCTGGCCCGTTGCACAACACGGGCACCACCGCCACCACGCATGTTGTACCCGGTCTAACCAATGGCGTGACCTATTACTTTCGGATTCGAGCTATCTTGGAGCACGGCGCACACGGTTGTTGGAGCAATAGCGCGTCCGCAACGCCCACGCAGCCGGGCAACGTGCTCGAGGAGATGGCGACGTACCAAAAGCAAATGGCAACGCGCCAACAACAAATGGCAGATTGGCAAGGAGAAATGGCCAATCAGCAACGAGAAATGACGGCAAGCCAAGAAGCAATCGCCGTGACCGCGGGCGCTATTGCCCGTGGCGTGGCGGCCAACCGTGAGTTACTGAAGGACATCGGCGAGCGCGGCGCGGCCGCGATCGACGGAGTCGCTGAGTCGGTGAACAAGATCGGCGGTGAAACGGAACGCCTCGGAGCGGAGTTGGCACGCCTTGCGGCGAGCATGAACCCCTTGGTGGAGAGCGTGGGTGCGCTGGGCGACAAAGTGGCGAATGGGCTTGCCGGAATCGAACAGCGGTTGATGGAGATGCCGGCGGCTTTGCCGCCGGACCTTTGCGAAGGGAAGATAATCGGAAAAATCCATTTTGATCACGATTCGCACGAGATGACGGACGACGAGGCCGCAATGTCGGAGGTGACCGCGGTCTTGAAAAAGCTGCGGGCCGATGCCGTCGTCTTGGCGGTGGGCTATGCGAACGCTGTCGGCACCGCAAGACACAACTTGCACCTCTCGGATTTGCGCGCGGCTTGTACGACCTACTGCCTGCGCCAGCGGTTGGGCGAGGGAGGGGATGGGTTCCGGTTCCGCGAACTCGCCAAGGGAGAAGAAATCGACGCGAGGGACCCCACTGGCACCAGCTCCCAGAGCCGCCGCGTGGACGTGAAAGTGTGCCGAGGGCCGGTGTCCCCCGAGTGGCCGGTGCCTGCCGAGTGGGAGGGGGCCGCAGAAACCTGCCGCTGCCCGTAAGGGATAACGGCGGCCCTTTTTCAGCCCTGTGGCGTTCCTATGGCGTCTTCGCCCCCGCAACCTCACCGCCGCCGCGCCAGCGGGTCGAAGGGGTTGGCGGCCTCCATGTTCACCACCTTGGCCACGTCCTCCGCGAGGTCCTCGTAGTTGGCTTCCAGGCCGAGCGCGATGCCTTGGTTGGTGAACGTCTGCGAACGGGAGAAGCGCCCGCCGGCGGCGTGGATGGTGTGGGCGGAAGGGGCGTCCTCGCTGCACAGGTAGAGCACCGCCGGCGTGACCAGCGCCGGGCTCATCGCCGGCGGCGGCTTGCTCATGTCGATGGTGGAGCCGGGCACGCTGGCGGTCATGCGCGTGGCGGCGCCGGGGGCCAGGCAGTTCACGCGCACGTTGTGCGCCGCGCCTTCGATGGCCAGCACGTTCATGAGGCCGAGCATCCCCATCTTGGCGGTGCCGTAGTTGGCTTGGCCGAAGTTGCCGAAAATGCCGGACGTGGAGCTGGTGAGGACCACCCGGCCCCAGTTCTTCTCGTACATGATGGGCCAGGCGAAGCGGGTGACGTAGGCGGTGCCGCGCAAGTGAACGTCGATCACCAAGTCGAACTCGTCCAGCGTCATGTTCTTGAAGGACTTGTCGCGCAGGATGCCGGCGTTGTTCACCACGATGTCCACGGTGCCGAAGGCGGCCACGGCGTCGTCCACGATGCTCTTGGCCCCGTCGCGGTCGGCCACGGACGCCTTGTTGGCCACGGCGTCGCCGCCAGCGGCTTTGATTTCCTCCACCACCGCGTCCGCGGCGTCCGATTGGCCCTCGCCATGCACCGAGCCGCCCAGGTCGTTCACCACCACCTTGGCGCCACGCTCGGCGAACGCCAGCGCGTGGCTGCGTCCCAAACCGTGGCCGGCGCCGGTCACGATGGCCACCTTGCCTTCGAAATCACTCATGTTGTTTCCCGCCTTGGATCAAAAACGAACAAGCGCGGCATTCTAAACCAAGCCAAGACCGGCTCTGACCGCACGGCCCGCACGGCCCGCTTCAACCGTAGATGCGCCCGAAATCCCGCCAATAGTCGGCGTAGGTCTTGGCCACGCAGTCCGGCGCGTACACTTCGCAACCGCCGATGCGCGTGGCGAACACCGAGAGCGCCATCGCCATGCGGTGATCCTCGTAGGTGTCGAACGCCGCCGGCCGCGGCGCGGGGGTGGGATGGATGGTCATGGCGGCCTCGTCCTCGTCCACGCCCACGCCCGCCTTGCGCAGTTCCGTCGTGCCGGCGCACAGGCGGTCGCACTCCTTCACGCGCAGCGTCGCGAGCCCGGTGATGCGGGTGGGGGTCGGCAGGAACGGCGCCATTGCCATCAAGGTGGGCGCGGCGTCCGGCATGTCGCTCATGTCGGCGTGGCCGAGCGGGCGAAGCCGGGTTGGGCCGCGCACCGTTGTCGTCCCTGCGCCCCGCTCCACCGTGGCGCCGGCGCGTTCGCACAGGGCGAGGAATCCGAAGTCGCCTTGGGTCGTGGCGGCGCCAAGGTTGGTGAAGGTGGCGCGGCCGGCATGCAAGGTGGCGAGGGCGGCGTGGTAGGTCGCCGCCGAGGCGTCGCCTTCGATGGCCACGCGCCCGCCGGTGTAGTTGGCGCGCGGGACGCGCAGTGCGGTTTCGCTCAAGGCCGTCACCGCCACGCCGCGACGGGCCATTTCGCTGCGCGTCACGTCGATGTAGGAGGCGCTGGCGCGCTTGCCTTCGAGGTGGATGACCAAGCCGTTGGGCAGGGCCGGCGCCGAGAGCAACAGGCTGGTGAGGTATTGGCTGGTGACGCTGGTGTCCACCGTGGTGCGCGCCGCCGGGCGCCTCGGCCCGGTGACGGCGATGGGCAGATGGCCGCCGGCCGCGGCTTCCACTTGGCAGCCTAGGCGTTCGAGCGCCGCGAGCAGGCCCGCGTTCGGGCGCCGATGAAGTTGGGCGTGGCCCGTGAACCGGGTGGTCGCGGCGCGCAGGGCGGCGTGGGCGAGCAGCAGCCGCAGCGAGACGCCGCTCATGCCGAGATCGAGGCTCACGGTTCCGTCAGCGACTGTGGCGGGCGGGCGCAAGTGGGCGGCGTCGCCTTGCCGTTGCACTTGGCCGCCAAGCCGCCGCACGGCGTCGAACATCGCGTCCACGTCTTCGCACCGGGGCACGCCGTCCAAGGTGGTCGGCGCCTCGGCCAACATCGACATCAGGATGTGGCGCAGGGCGATGGACTTGCTGCCCGGCAAGGCTATGGCGACGTCAAACGGCCCCGGAACGCGCTCGATCCGGCGGGGCGGGGCGGCGTCAGGCATCGGCGTTGACGGGGCGTTCGCCGTCTTCCTTGGGTTGCCGCTTGCTCTTGCCGTTGCTCTTGCCGAACTTGTGGCGCAGGGTGTACCAGCTTGGATAGGGGATTGGCCGCGGGTCCTTTTTGGATGTCCAAAAGCGCACCACGCGCCCGTCGGAAAGGCGCAGCGCCTTGGCCACGTCCTTGTTGGACAGCCCCTTGCTGTCCATCCACTCGCGCAGTTCCTTCGATGTCGGCGGGTATTTCTTCATGGCGCTTGACCGGTGCCGTCGCCATCAGGGGATGCCGATGCTACCAACAAGCGCTGCCGCGATGCACTTCCTTTGGTGCTTGAGTGCTTGCGACTACGCGCCCTCGAACGCCTCCACCAGCGCGTTCAGCACTTCGTTCGGGCGCTCGCTCAGCATCGAATGTCCGCAACCCGGCAGGCGCGCGACGCGAGCGTTCGGCAACGCCGCGGCCGCCTCGAGCCCCGCCTTCGGCGGCGTCATTTGGTCCGCTTCTCCCACCACCACCAGCACCGGGCAATCCACGCCGCCAGCCGCCGGCCGGTACTCGTTGCAGGCGGCCAGATCGGCGTGAAAGACACCCCGGCCGGCGCGTTCCAGCAACCGCTCGCCGGCGCCGAGCATCCACACGCCCGGGTTGGCGTTTGCGCCCATGCGTCCGCCCGGGCTGTGGCTCCAAGCGTTCGCCATGTCGATGGCGGCGTGGTGGTTGTCCGCGGCGGCGTTGAGCAACAACGGCGTCACCGACATCGGCGCGGAGGTGCCGAGCAGCGCCAAAGCCGCGCAGCGCTCCGGGTGGCGGCGGGCGAACTCCCACGCCACCAGCGAGCCCATGCTGTGGCCGGCCACGCAGGCCGTCTCCACGCGGCAGGCGTCCAGCACTTGCGCGAGCCAGTCGCACATCTGGGGCACCGACGTCTTCGGGGCGCCGGCCGAACGGCCGTGGCCGGGCAAGTCCACCGCCAACACGCGCCAGCCCTTGCGTGCGAAGTGCCTGGCGATGGGCGTCCACACCGTGTGATCCATGCCGGCGCCGTGAACGAACGCCACGCTCGGCGCGTTGGCCTCCGGCGCGCCACTGCCGTTGCCCACATAGGCGGACTCGCCTTGCACCGTGACGCGAACGCCGCTCATGCGCTGCCCGCCTTTGCCGCACGCCGCAACGCGCGGTCCAAATCGTCGATGAGGTCGTGCGCGTCCTCCAAGCCGATGGAAAGCCGCACCATGCCTTCGCCGATGCCCGCCGCGGCCAAGGCGGCGGCGTCCATGCGGTGGTGCGTGGTGCTCGCCGGGTGGATCACGAGCGATTTCGCATCGCCCACGTTGGCGAGGTGGGAGAACAGCGTGAGGCTCTCGATAAAGGCGCGGCCCGCCTCCCTCCCGCCCTTGAGTTCGAAGCTGAACACGGCGCCGGCGCCGCGTGGCAGCAAGCGCGCGGCGAGTTCCCGGTCCGGATGGCCTTCGAGTTCCGGGTAGCTCACGCTGGCCACCGCCTCGTGCGCCGCCAAGTGGCGCACCACGGCGCGCGTGTTCTCGACGTGGCGCGCCATGCGGATGGGCAGCGTCTCCAAGCCCTGCAGGATGTGGAAGGCCGTGGTGGGCGCCATGCAGGCGCCGAAGTCGCGGATGCCCTCCTTGCGGGCGCGCATGAGGAACGCGAGTGGGCCGAACTCCTCCGCGAACACCAGCCCGTGAAAGCCGTCGTAGGGTTCGCACAAGGTGGCGAACTTGCCGGACGCCTCCCAGTCGAACACGCCGCCATCCACCACCAAGCCGCCGATGACGATGCCGTGGCCGGAGAGGAACTTCGTGGCGGAGTGGATCACGAGGTCCGCGCCAAGCGCCACGGGCTTGCACAGGTACGGGGTTGCGAAGGTGGCGTCCACCGCCAGCGGCAGACCGGCGGCGTGCGCCACCTCGGCCACCCGGGGCACGTCCAGCACCTCCAAGCCGGGGTTGCCGAGAATCTCGCCGAACACCAGCCGCGTGTTGGGGCGGATGGCGGCGGCGAAGGCGTCCGGCGAGCGCGGATCGACGAAGGTGGTTTCGATGCCGAAGCGCGGCAGCGTGTATTCGAGCAGGTTGTGCGTGCCGCCGTACAGCGAGCGCGAGGAGACGATGTGCTCCCCGGCGCCGAGCAGCGTCGCCACCGCCAAGTGCAGCGCCGCCTGGCCGCTGGCCGTGGCGATGGCGCCCACGCCGCCCTCCAAGGCGCTGACGCGCTCCTCCAACACGGCGTTGGTGGGATTGGAGAGGCGCGAGTAGACGTGCCCAGCGCGTTCGATGTTGAAAAGCCCGGCAGCGAAATCCGTGTCGGGGAACACGAAGGAGGCGGATTGGTATATGGGCGTTGCGCGGGCGCCGGTGGTCGCGTCCGGGCGCTGGCCGGCGTGCAGCGCCAGCGTGTCGAAGCCGGTGGCGCGGGGCGAGCGGTGTTTGGCGTCCGCCATCGTTTCGCTTCCTACTCCGGTTCTTCCAAGGACGTTCGCGGCACGGCTTCGCCGGGGATGCGGTGGCGCTCCTCGGCCCAATCGCCGAAGTCGATGAGCCGGCAGCGCTCCGAGCAGAACGGGCGGAAGCGGCTCTCGGCGCTCCAGCGCACCGGCTTGCGGCAGTTGGGGCACGGCACGATGCGTTCGGGGTCGGGCATGGTTCGTTCACGGCGCGGACAACGGGGTGAAGCCTACCCCAATGCGGTGGCGACGCCGCTCACGTTGGCGTCCGCCACACCCAGATTGCGCACGGTGCCGCTCATTCCGTTGAACAGGCCAGATGGAGGTTGTGCCACAATCGGCCCATGCGCTTCTTCAACACCGAGGGGCCGGTTCGCGTCGAGGACCACTACGCCATCCCGCCGCTCAAGCGCGACAACGTCGCCGAAATCCTGCAGCTGATCCGCGACAAGCGCTACTTCGCGCTGCACGCGCCGCGGCAGACCGGCAAGACATCGGCGCTGATCGCCCTGCGCGACCTCTTGAACGGCGGCGGCGCACCCGATGGTGCGGGGGTGTCCTCGGGCGCGGGCGGCTTCCGCTGCGTGGACGTGAACGTGGAGGTCGGCCAAGTGGCGCGCGACGACGTGCAGGAAGGCATGCGCGCCATTCTCAGCAGCTTGGCCACAAGCGCCGAATTGCTCGGCGACGACTACGTGGAGGATGTGTGGCCGGACATTCTGGCCAAGTCGGGCCCGAACAACGCCCTGCGACGGACGCTCACCCGCTGGTGCTTGGCGAACCCGAAGCCGCTGGTGCTGCTGGTGGACGAGATCGACTCGCTGGTGGGCGACACCCTGCTCTCGGTGCTGCGCCAGCTGCGCGCCGGCTACCAGCAGCGGCCCAAGGGCTTCCCGCACAGCGTCGTGCTCTGCGGCGTGAGGGACATCAGAGATTACCGCATCCGCTCAAGCACCGGGGAGGTGGTCGCCGGCGGCAGCCCGTTCAACGTGGCGGCGGAGTCCCTGCGCCTGGGCGACTTCACGCGGAAGGAGACGCGCCGGCTGATGGCGCAGCACATCCTGGAAACCGGGCAGCGCTTCACGCCGGCGGCGCGCCGGGCGGTGTGGGAGCACACCCGCGGCCAGCCGTGGCTGGTGAACGCGCTGTGCGCCGGTGCCTGCTTCAAGAGCGAGGCCGGGCGAGACCGCTCGCGGGCCATTGATGTGGAGGACATCAACACGGCCCGGGAGGAGCTGATCCTCTCCCGGCGCACGCACCTCGACCAGCTGGCGCACAAGCTGGAGGAGGAGCGCGTGCGCCGCGTGGTCGAGCCGATCCTCGCCGGCGGCGACGCGACCCACGAAGTGCTGGATCTGGAGTACGTCCGCGACTTGGGATTGATCGACGCCGGCCAGCCGCCGCGCATGGCGAACCCCATCTACGCCGAGGTGGTGCCGCGCGAACTCGGCTACATCCTGCAGAGCAGCCTCGACCAGGACGCCGCCTGGTACGTGGACGCCGCCGGCGTGGTGGACCTGCGCAAGCTGCTGACGGCCTTCGCCAAGTTCTACGGCGAGAACGCGGAGCACTGGCTGCGGCGCTTCAAGGAGTACAGCGAGGCGGCGCCGCAGCTGATCCTGCAGGCCTACCTGCAGCGCATCGTGAACGGCGGCGGGCGCATCGAGCGGGAGTACGGCCTCGGGCGCGGGCGCACGGACCTCTTGGTGCTGTGGCCGCGCGCGCCGGGAGCGCCCTACGACCTGTGGCGGCGCTTCGTGATCGAGTGCAAGGTGCTGCGCGACTCGGACCGCCGGAGCCTGGAGGCCACCGTCGAGCGCGGCGTGGAGCAGACCCTCGGCTACATGGCGAAGTGCGGCGCCGAGGAGGGGCATCTGGTGGTGTTCGACCGCCGCGAAGAGCCGGCGGCGCCGCGCCGCGGCGGGGAGCGCGAACGCGGCGTGGCCGTCTGGACGCTGTAGCCGTCCGCCGCCGCGAAGGCCCCGCCTCTTGAGGGGGCCTCAGCGCCGGCCCGGCGTGGAGAGGTTGCTCAGGGCGCCCTCCGCGTCCTCCACAAGGCTCATCACCGCGAGCGGGGCGGCCGAGGACACGGTCAGCCGCCACTTGCCCGCGCCGTCGCCGAGGGAACCCGCGAAGCCGGCGCCGCCGGACTCCAACTCCGCCGCCGACAACCACAGCGCCTCGCCGGCGGGAACGGTGACACTCGCTGTGCCGCCGGCGCGTCCGGCGTCGTCCACGCCCTCGATGGTCGCCATCGCGTCCTCCGCGCCGTCGTTCACCAGCCGCAGCAGGCTCCGCAGCGTCCGGTTCGAACCCGGATTGAACATCGACACCCGCGCGACGCCGCCCGAACGCGGCGCCGCCTCCAGGAGCCCGGTCGCGTAGCCGCCGGCGCCCACCGCGCGGGCGTGGACACGCGCTCCGAACTGCGCGCGCAACTCCAGCCGCCACGAACCCCGCGTCGGCGAACCCACGCCCTCCGCCAGCGGCCCGCCGCCCTCCTCCAAGTCGCGCGAGTCGAACTCCACCGCCGCGAACGCCTCCAGCGCCAGCGAAACCGGTCCGGCGGAAACCCCGGCGTCGTCCACCGCCGTCACCAGCACCTCGCCCGCCGCCGCGCCCAGGTTCCACACCCGCGCCACGCCGACCCGTCCGGCCGCCGACGCCGGCGGAAACAGCGGCACCCGCGCCACAACGCCCGGACCCAGCGCCGCCGCCGGCCCCGACAGGTTCCCCGTCCGGCCGCCGTCGCCGACCGCCAGCGCCTGCGCCGCAAGCGGCCACGGCGCGGTCAGCTCCAAACGCCAGTTCCCCGCGCCGCGGCCGAGGCCGCGCCCCGAACCCATGCGCCAGCGCTCCAGCTCCGAGGCCGTCACCGTCACCATCCGCCCCGCCGGCGCGGCCAGCCCGGTCGCCAAGCGCCCGACCCCGGCCTCGTCCACGCCCCACGCGTACGCCGTCGCGTCGGACCCGGTCGGGTTCGACACCCGCAGCGCGCCCGCCGGCGAACGCTCCCGGCCCGCCGGCAGGAACGCCGCCCGCAGCGTTCCGCCAACCCGCGGCAGCATGTCGTGCAGCGCCGACGGCGGGCCGCCGGACGCCCGCAGGAACGTCTGCGCCTCCAAGTCCAGCGTCGACAGAACCTCCAACCGCCAGCCCCCGGCCGTCGGCGCGCCCAGGCCGTCCGCGAGCCCCTTCGCCGCGTTGCCGTACTCCAGGTCGTCCGAGTTGAAGTGCGCCGTCCGCCCCGCGCCGATGGACAGACGCGCCGGGCCGAACCGCTCCCCGGCGTCGTCCACGCCCCACACCAGCGCCTCCCCGGCAACCTCCGAGCGGTTGATCAGGCGCATGAACGAGCGCCGGCCGGCGGCGTCCCCCGCCGCCGCGAACCACGGCGACGGCAGCCCCGCCAGCACCGCGACGCCGCGCTCCCGCAGCGCCGGAACGTGCTGAAGGATCGACGCCTCCGACAGCGGGTTGCCGCGCAGACCCGCCACGTCCCCGGCCGCCAGACCGTCGTTCGCCGCCAGCGGACCCGCGTCCGACACCCGGTTCGAGCCCAGCCGCAACCGCGTCAGCGCATTCAGCCGCCGCAGCGGCGCCACGCCCGCCACCGCGTTGCGCTCCAAGTCCAGCCACTCCAGCGCCCGCATCCCGCGCAACGGCCCCGCGTCCGCCACCGCGTTGTCCGCGAGCCACAGCCGCTCCAGACCGGTCAGGCACGACAGCTCCGAGAGGTCCGAAAGCCCCGAAGCCGCAAGCCACAGCCGCTTCAACTCGCGCAGCGCGCACAGCGGCGACAGCCCGACCAGCGGATTGCCGCTCAGCGACAACTCCTCCAGCGACTCCAGAAACACCACCGGCGTCAGATCCGACACCGCATTGCCGTCCAAGAACAGCGACCGCAACCCAACCATCCCCCGCAGCGGCGACAGGTCCGACACCCGGTTCCCCGACAGCAGCAGCGTCTCCAAGCGCGTCAGACCCGACAGCGCCGAGAGGTCCGACACCGCGTTGTCCGACAGGTCCAGGTGCTCCAGCAGACGCAGCCCCGACAACTCCGAGAGGTCCGACACCGCGTTGCCGCCCAGCTCCAGCCGCCGCAGGTTCGCCGCCGCCGACAGCCCCGCCAGGCTCGACACCCCGGACCACGGCGCGCTCAGACTCGAAAGCGCCAGCAGGTCCCCTTCCGTCAACGACGACGCGTCCACGCCCAGCGTCCGCGCCACCGCTTCCCGCAGCGCCGCGTCCGCAATCGCCGCCGGCGGCCCCGCGTCCACGTCCCCTTCTGCGACCACCTCTACTTGGAACGTCAGCGCGGCGGTCGCCCCGGCGCCGTCCCGCGCCGTCACCGTCGCCGTCCACGTCCCCTCCTCCGACGGCGTCCCGCACACCGAGCGCGGCAGCCCGCACTGTCCGCGCCCGTCCGCGTCGAACCACAGCCCCGGCGGCAGGCCGCGCGCCGAGTAGCGCACCGTCCCCTCGCCGCCCGCCGCCGCCGGAACCTCGAACAGCGCGATGGCGCGGCCGACGGTGAAACTCCTGCCCGACACCCCGGACGCGAAGGAGAGCAGGCCCACGAACTGCTTCGTCGCGTCGAACCCGCGCCACTTCAGCGACGGGTACTGGCTCGAACTGCCGAAGTGCCACGGGTCGTCCGCCTCGTAGTCGCCGTCGAGATCGACGTTCCACGCCGCGTAGAGGTCCGTGTAGCCCGTCGGCGTCTGGAGATCCGACGTGCCGCGGCCCTCCGGGGAGTCGAGGTCGGCGTCGTCGGGGATGCCGGACGCCGCCGCGTCCCACCAACTGGCCGTCGCCGCCACGCGCTCGCCGATCAGGCCGGCCTTGTTAGGGCAGGCGCCCGACACCGCCCCCGCCGACCAGCTCGTCGACACCGCCGTCGTTCCGCTGCTGCCGCCGCCCGCCAAGCCGCCGGCGTAGCCGCTCGCCGCGTTGCGGCACTCCACCGCCGCCGTCGAGTAGCTCGCGGCGATGCGCGCGCCGGTCTGCGTCCGCCCCACCAAGCCGCCGGCGGACGCGTCGCCCGACACGGCGCCCGTGCTCCAGCAGCCCGTCACCCGCGCCGCGGCGCTGGCGAAGCCGACCAGCGCTCCCGCGCCGTGGGCGCCGCGCACCCGGGCGTTCGCCAGACCCACCGCCGCGAGGCGCCCCGACACGACCCCGAACAGGCCCCGGTAGTTGGCCGCGGCCTGGTTCACGAACAGGTTGCGCACGATGCGCCCGTTGCCGTCGAACCGCCCCGCGAACGGCGTCGCCGCGTCGGCGCCGACCGGTTCCCAGCCGGTGCCGCCGTTGTCGTACTCGTCGCCGTCGTCGCCCGTCAACACGCCGCCGGCCTCCGTCCAGGTGCGCCCGTTGCCGTTGGTGTCGAAGTCCAGATCGGTCGTCAGCTCGAAGCCCCGGCAGGCCACGCCCGAGGTTGCCGTCGGGCACACGCCGCCGCCGCGCGCGTTCGGGAACGCCGCCGCGTAGCTGCTCGTCGCCGACGTCCCGTCGCCGTCCAGGTCCCAGCGCATCGCGTTCAGCTTCGCCAGACTGTCGATCTCGATCAGCCCGTCCGCGTCCGCGTCGTGGTCCACCGTCGTGTTGGCCACCCGCACCGGCAGGTCGGGGCCGGAATCCACCGCGCCGTAGCCGGTCACAGCGTGCGTCAGCACTCCCTCGGCGTCCGTCAGCCGGTCGTGGTCTGCGACCGCCGTCACCGTCACCGTCTGAGCGGTGTCCCAAGTGGTTCCGGTGAACGAGAGGGTGCTGGCGTCCACGGTCAGCCCGGCCGCGCCCGCCGCGGCGATCGCAATGGTCGTCGTGCCGCTCGCCGGCGGCGCCGACAGGCTCACTTCGTACGTCGCCGTGCCGCCCTCGTCGATGGCCAGCGACGTCGGCGCCACCACCACGCCGGCGGTCTCGTCGTCGCGCACGCGCACGGCCACGCCGGGGCGCCGGATCGCGGCCAGCGCGGCGTAGTCGCCGGTTCCCGTCGCCGTGTGCGACAGGCCGACCGTCTCGTCGGCGCCGTCGGCGTCCGCGACGGCCGTCACGGTCACCGTCCGCGCCGTGTTCCAGTTCGCCGCGTCGAAGGAGAGCGTGGTCTGGTCGCCGGGCGTGCCCGTGTCCGTGTCCGCGGTCAGCTTCGCCGTCGCGCCGCCCACCGTCACCGCCACCGTCCCCGTCGGCGCGACGTTCAGGCGCACTGTGTAGGTCGCCGTCGCGCCCTCCGCCACCGTCAAATTCACCGGCGACACCTTCAGGCCCGCAACGTCGTCGTCCACGGCCGTCACGTTGATGTTGGAGATGGACACGCCGTCGTAGCCCCCTCCGGTCGGCGTGTGGCTGAACGCAATGATCTCGGTGGCCGTGTTGGCGTCGTCCACGCCGCTCACCGTCACCGTCTGCGGCGCGTCCCAGTTCCCCGTCGTGAACGTCAGCGTCGCCGGACGCGCCGTGGCGACGGTCTGCGATCCAATCCCCACCGCCACGCTCACGGGACCGCCGACCGGCTCGGTGTCGAGGACCAGCGTGTACTCCGCCGCGCCGTTCTCCTGCACGTTCAGCGCCGTCGCGGAGAGCGTCGCCCCCTTCGCGTCGTTGTCGGTCACCGCGAACGACACGTCCACGTTGTCCAAGTCGCCGTAGTCCGCGCCGCTTGGGTCGTGGGTCAGCGTCGCCGTCTCGCTCTCGCCGTCGTCGTCCTCGGCGGCGCGGACGGTCACCGTCTGCGCCGTGTCCCAGTTCATGGCGTGGAACAGCAGCGTGTTCTGCTCGCCGGCCGCACCGGAATCCGCGTCCACCGTCACGGTGCCCTCGCTGCTGGCGATGGCAACCGTCACCGGGCCGGTCGGCTCGCTGTCCAGCACCGCCGTGTAGGTCGCCGTCATGCCCTCCGTGACGCCGCTCGCCGTCAGCGTCGCCGCGTCCAGCGTCAGCCCCTGGGAGTCGTCGTCGTTCACCGTTACGCGCACCCGCGGGCCGCTCGACACGCCGGGAATGCCTTGCACCGCGTGCGTGATGTGCGCCACGTCGTCCACCGCGTCGTCGTCCCGGCCGGCCGTCACCGTCACCGTCCGCGGCGTGTTCCACGTCGTCGCCGCGAACGTCAGCGCCCCGCTCGTCGTCACGTCGCCGTTGCTGCTCGTCGGCGTCACCGTCGCCGTGCCGGGCGGCTGCCCGGTCAGCACCACCGTGTAGGTGCCGACGTTCGCGTTCGTGCTTCCCGGTGCCTCCTCCAGCGTCAGCCCCGTCGCCGACAGCACGACCTCTGTCGCCGGCATCACCGGGACCGTCCCCGTCTCCTGGTCGCCGCCGAAGCGGTGCGCCGCCGCCAGCACCCGCACCAGAAGCGTCGACTGCGCCGTGAAGTCCGTGCGGTCGAAGCGCAGGCGCAGCGTCACCCGGGTGGCGCTGGTGCGGGTCGCCGAGGCGATGGACAGGCCGGCGATCGGCGGCGTCGTCGCCAGCTGGAACCCCGACGGCGAGATGCGCGCGTCGAACACGCTCCCGGACAGCTCGACGACCACGCTGGCGCCGTTCAGGCTGGTCTCCACGAGCGCCGGCGGCGTCGTGGAGGCGATGCGCGCGGAGGCCGCCGGCACCGTGATCATGAACGTCACCGCGTCGCGGTCGCCCGCCCCTTGGTTGCTGTCGCTGTCGTCCACCGTCACCGTCACCGTGATGGACGTCGCCGCCGTCGGCGTCCCGCACACCGTGCGCGTGGTGGCGCAGTTCGGCAGGCCCAGCGACAGGCCCGCCGGCAGCCCCGCCGGCGTGTAGACGTAGGCGCCATTGCCGGCCGTCACCGCCGGCAGCAGGAACGGCTGGATGGCGACGCCGCCCGGGAACGTCATCGCCGCCAAGGTCGAAGTGGCGAACGCCGGCGCCGTGTCCGGCTGCGCGTCCAGCTGCGGCGCCGCCGCCAAGCCCCGGTACTTGAGGATCGGGTGCTGGTTCGGGCGCCCGAAGTCCCACGGGTCGGCGTCGTCGCCATCGCCGGTCGCGCCATCGCCGTCCACGTCCTGGTCGGCCCAAGCCGCGTAGATGGCCTCGCCGCCGACGAGCGCGTCGTAGTCCGTCGGCGCCTGCAGGTCCGCCGTCGTCTTGCCCTCCGGCGGCTGCGGCGGATCGTCCACATCGTCCGCGAACTGGCTCAGCCCCGTGTCCCAGTAGCTCGCCGTGACCGTGCCGCCGCTGCCCAGCGCGAAGCCGGCCCTGTTCGGGCAGCCCGCGCCGGTCACCCTCCCCGTCGAGTAGCTCGCCGCGATGGACGAGTTCGAGCCGGCCCGGTTGCCCACCAGACCGGCTCCTCCCGGGCTGGTCGTGCAGGACACGGCCGCGGTCGAATAGCTCGCCACCACCGTCCCGCCGCCGGCGAGGTGGCCGATCAGGCCGCCCACTTCGTTGTTCCCGGCCACCGAACCCGAGACCCACACCGCCGCCACCCGGCCGAAGTTCGAGCCCGCCAGCGCCCCCACGCGGTTGATGCCTTGGCGCACATGCGCGTCCGGCAGCCCCAGCGCGACGATCTCCGCCGCGCTCCCCGTCCCCGCGAACAACCCCGAATAGCCCCGCGAGCGGTTCACGAACAGGTTGTCGATGATCTTCCCGTTGCCGTCGAACTTGGCGTTGAAGTGCGTCGTGTCGGTCGGCAGCAACGCCGGGCCGATGGGCTCCCAGCCCATGCCGCCGGCGTTCCAAGCGTCGTTCGCGTCGCCCGTGCCGCTGGTGTGCGTGGCGCCGCTGCCGTCGGTGTCGAAGTCCAGGTCGTTCAGCAGCTCGTAGCCCTTGCAGTCGTTGTCGTCGGCGTCCTCGTTGCTTGTCGGGCAGGCCAGACCCGTGCCGGCGGCGTTGAACACCGCGTTGAAGAACGTGCTGGTGGCGCTGAAGTACGCCGCCGTCGACGTCGCGCCCGGCGCCGGCGCCCCGTCGCCGTCCAAGTCCCAGCGCACCGCGTCCAGCTGCGCCAAGCTCGTTATCTCGATCAGGCCGTCGCCGTCCGCGTCGTAGTCGTTGCGCTGGGAGGCCACGTCCATGCCGCCGTACTTCAGCGCCGGATAGTTGTGCGCGCTGCCGAAATCCCAAGCCTCGTCGGCCGCGTCCACCGTGCCGTCGTCGTTCGTGTCGTGGTCGTCCCACGCGGCGAAGGTGCCGGTCGCCGAGGTCGGCGTCTGCAGGGCGCTGGTGGTCTGCGTCGTGCCCAGAGCGCTGGAACTCTGCCCCGTCGTCCGGCTGTCCCAGTAGGACGCCGCGGCGCTGGCGCCGCTTTCGGCACGACCGACCAGGCCGCCGATCGCGTGACCCGAACCAGTGGCGGCGACGGCGCCCGTCGCGTAGGAGTTCGTGACGACGGAGGTGGCGGACAGGGCGCGACCGACCAAGCCGCCGATCCGCCCGGCCGTCCCGGCGCTGGCGGTCACCGCGCCGGTGGCGTAGCTGGCTTCGATGGCGCTCTGCGACATCCCCACCAAGCCGCCGATGTAGGCGTACGTCGCGGCCGATCCTGAAACGGCGGCCGTCGCGTAGCAGGCCTTGGCGACGCCGCTGCCGTCGCTGTAGCCCACCAGACCGCCCGCCACCGCAGTGTTGTTGGAGGACGCGGCGGAAACTGTGCCGCCGCGGACGTATACGGCGGCCATGGTTCCTCCGATGTTGGCTGCCGCCAAGGCGCCTGCCCGGGCGCTGAGGGCGCTTGTGACGCTGGACACGGCAACATCGACCAGGCCCAAGTTCGACACGCTGCTGCCCGCTCCCAGTTCCGCGAACAGCCCCCTGTTGCCACCGTTGCCACCGCCGCTCGTGGTCAGGTTGGAGATGGCGCGGTTGTTGCCGTGGAAGGCCCCCGTGTACCGGAACGAGCCGCCGATGGGCGCCCAGTTGGGATAGTCGTCGTCCGCGTCCACGTCGCCGTCGCGGTCCGTGTCGAAGTCCAGGTCCGCCATCAGCTCGTAGCCGGCGCAGTCGCCGTCCTCGTTCATGTCCGGGCCGTCCAGACAGCCCATGTCCTCCGCCCGCGTCGAGCCCGCGAAGGCGGCCCGGTAGCCCGTCTCGTTGCCGCCCGCGTCGCCATCGCCGTCCAAGTCCCAGCGCACCGCGTTCAGCTTGGCCAGCGAGTCGATCTCGATCAGGAAGTCGCCGTCGGCGTCGTAGTCCACGCCGCCCATCTCGTCGTCCTCGGCCGTGGCCCGCACGGTGGTCGTCTCGCCGCCGTACTGGGCGCCGTTCGCCTCGTTGGAGATGTCCGTCCACTCGCCCACCGCGTCGTCGTCCTGCTCCGCCCGAACCGTCACCGTCTGCGCCGTCTGCCAGTTCCCCGCGTTGAACGAAAGGCTGCCCGGCGTCGCCGTGATCGCCGCGTTGCTGCTCGTCGCCGACACCGTCACGTTGCCGCCCGCCGGCAGCGTCGACAGGCGCACCCGGTACGTCCGCGTCCGCCCTTCGCGCAGCGACAGGGCGGTCAACTGGTCGCCGGGCGTGTTCGGATCCGTGTCCACGATCACGCCCACGTCGTCGTCCGCCACGTCCGCCCGCAGGACCGCGAACACCCCGTTGTAGCCGCCGCCGTTCGCCTCGTGCCGGATGTCCACCTCCTCGCTGTTCGGATCCGTGTCGTCCACCGGCGTCAGCCACGCCGTTTGCGCCGTGTCCCAGTTGCCGGTGGTGAAGCTCAGCGTGTTCTGCAGGCCCGTCGCCGGGTCCGTGTCCACCGTCGCCGCGGCCGTGTCGGTGCTGGTCACCGTCACCGTCACCGTGCCCGTCGGCTGCGCCGACAGCTTCACCGTGTACGGCGTGGTCGACGTCGCGCCCTCCGTCAGCGCAATCGGGCCGGAGTCCGCCACGGTCGCCGTGCTTGGGTCCGCGTCGATCACGATCGCCGCCCTCTCGTCGTCCTCCACCGTCACGCTCACGCTCGCCGCGGTCGCGCCGTAGCCCGGCGACACCGCGTGGTTGATCGTCGCCGAGCCGTCCAAGGCGTCGTCGTCGTCCTGCGGCGACACCGTCACCGTGCGCGCCGTGTTCCAGTTGGTCGGCGTGAACGACAGCATGCTTTGCAGCCCCGTCGCGGTGTCGGTGTCCACCGTCGCCACGTTCGCGTCGGTGCTCGTCACCGTCACCGCGACGTTGCCCGTCGGCTGGCCGCCGAGAACCACCGTGTAGGTGTCGTCGCTGCCGCCCTCCGTCAGCGTCAGGCTGCTCCGGCTCACCGCCACGGACGGCGTCGGCACGATGTTCGCCGTCGGCGTCGTCAGCGCCCCGGCCAGCGTGTGCGCCGAATCCGCCACCGTCACCGCGAGCGTGTACACCGTGTTGAAGTCGCCGCCCGAATAGCCCAGCGTCAGCGTCGCCGAGGTGTCGCCGGCGCTCACCGTCGCCACCGAGGCGATCCGCAGTCCCGGCAGGTTCGTCGTCAGCGTGAAGTTCGCCGCCGTCGCGCCGACCTCGAACGCGGCGTTGGTCAGCGCCACCGTCACCGTGGCGTTGTTCAAGGTCGCCTCGGCCAGCGCGGCCGGGGAGGAGATCGCCGCCGAGGGCTCCACCACGTCCACCGTGAACGTCAGCGCGCCCTCGTCGGTGGCCTCCTCGTTCGAGTCCGAGTCCGAGACGGTGATGGTCACCGTGGCCGGCGCCGTAGTGGTCGCCGTCGGCGTACCGCACACCGCGCGGGCGTTCGCGCAGGGCGGCGTTCCCAGCGACAGGCCCGCCGGCAGCCCGCTCTGCTCGTAGCTCAGGACGCCGTTGCCGGCGCTCGCCGCCGGCACTTGGAACGCCTCGATGGCCCGCCCGCGCTGAAACGTCATGTTCGCCACCGTGGACGTGCCGAACGTCGGCGCCGTGTCCGGCTGCGCGTCCAGCTGCGGCGCCGCCGCCAAGCCCCGGTACTTCAGGATCGGGTGCTGGTTCGAGAGACCGAAGTTCCACGGGTCGCCGTCCTCGCCGGTTGCGCCGTCGCCGGCGCCGTCCACGTCCTGGTCGTCCCAGGCCGAGTAGATGGCTTCGCCGCCGACCAGCGTGTCGTAGTCCGTGGGTGCCTGCAGGTCCGCTGTCGACTTGCCCTCCGGCGGCTGCGGCGGGTTTTCCGTGTCGTCCGCGATCTGGCTCAGGCCCGTGTCCCAGTAGCTCGCCGACACCGTGCCGCCGTTGACCGCCGCGAAGCCGGCCCTGGTCGCGCAGTCGCCGGTCACCTCCCCCGTCGAATAGCTCGCCGCGATCGAACCCGCCGTGTGGTTGCCGACCAGGCCGCCCGCCCGCGTGTTGACCTGCGCGCTCGTGCAGGCCACCGCCGCCGCCGAATAGCTCGCCACCACCGCCGAACCGGACAGGGTCGCGCCCGCCAGGCCGCCCACCGAGTTCAAGCCCGTCACCGACCCCGACGTCCAGACGGCCGCCAGCCGCCCCGCGTTCGCGCCGACCAGCGCCCCGACCAGGTGCTGGCCAGCCTCCACGCGCGCGTTCGGCAGCCCCAGCGCCACCACCTCCGCGTCGCTCGCCAGACCCGAGAACAGCCCCGCGTAGTACCGCCCGGAGCGGTTCAGGTACAGGTTGTCGATGATCTTGCCGTTGCCGTCGAACTTGGCGTTGAAGTGCGTGGTCGCCCTCGGCTGGGACGCCGGGCCGATGGGATTCCAGCCCATGCCGGCGTTGTTGTACGCGTCCCCGGTGTCCCCGGTGCCGCTGGTGTGCGTGTGGCCGTTGCCGTTGGTGTCGAAGTCCAAGTCGCCGCGGAGCTCGTAGCCCAGGCAGTCGTTGTCGTCGGCGTCGTCCGTGGTGGTCGGGCAGGCCAGACCCGTGCCGGCGGCGTTGAACAGGGCGTTGAAGAACGTGCTGGTGGCGCTGAAGTAGCTCGACGTGGCGCTGGACACGGGCGCCCCGTCGCCATCCAGGTCCCAGCGTACCGCGTTCAGCTGCGCCAGCCTCGATATCTCGATCAGCCCGTCACCGTCCGCGTCGTAGTTGTTGCGCTGGGCGGCCACGTCCATGCCGCCGTACTTCAGCGCCGGATAGTTCCAGGCGCTGCCGAAGTCCCAGGCGTCGTCGGCCGCGTCCACCGTGCCGTCGTCGTCGGTGTCGTAGTCGTCCCACGTCGCGTACAAGGTGCCCGTCGCCGAGGTCGTCCCCTGCAAGGCGCCGGTGGTCTGGGAAGAGCCCAACGGGCTGGAACTCTGCCCCGATGTCTGGCTGTCCCAGTAGGATGCCGAAGCCGCCCCGCCGACGTTGCGCCTGCCGACCAGGCCGCCAAGCTGCGGAGTCCCGGTGGCGCCGGCGTGGCTGATGGCGCCCGTCGCGTAGGAGTTCGTGATGACGGCGGCGCTCGAGTTGGTCTGCCCGACAAGACCCCCGAGCTGGGCGTTCCCGCCCCCGCTCACCGCTCCGGTGGCGTAGCTCGCAACGACGACCGCCTCCAAGTCCCCCACCAAACCGCCGAAGTACGTGAATTGGGCCGCCGAACCCGAAATGGCGGCCGTCGCGTAGCAGGCCTTGACGGCACCGCCGGCTTGGTGGCCCACCAGACCGCCCGCCCGCGAACTGCCGTTGGAGGAGGCGGCGGAGACCGTGCCGCCGCGGACGTAGGTGGCGACCACGGTTCCCCGGCTGACCGCGGCCAAGCCACCCGCCCGGGCGACGTTGAACAAACCCGTGACGCTGGACGACACGGCGACATCGACCAGGCCCAGCTCCGACACGCTGCTGCCCGTTCCCAGTTCCGCGAACAGCCCGCGGTCGCCGGCGCCGCTCGTGGTCAGGTTGGCGATCGTCCGGCCGTTGCCGTGGAAGGCCGCCGTGTAGCTGCCGCCGATCGGCGCCCAGTTGGCGTAGGAGTTCGGATCGTCCGCGTCCACGTCGCCGTCGTCGTCCGTGTCGAAGTCCAGGTCCGCCGCCAGCTCGTAGCCGGCGCAGTCGCCGTCGTCGCCGGCGTCCGGGCCGTCCAGGCAGCCCATGTCCTCCCCCGGCACCGAACCCGCGAAGGCGGCCTGGTACGTCGAGGTCGAGGCCGAGGGCGAGCCGTCGCCGTCCAGATCCCAGCGCACCGCGTTCAGCCGCGCCAGCGTCGCGATCTCGATCAGGTTGTCGTCGTCCTCGTCGTAGTCCGTGCCGCCCATCTCGCTGTCTTGGGCGGTCGCCCGGAAGCTCGTCGTCTCGCCGGCGTACTGGCCGCCGTTCGCCGTGTTCGAGATGTCCGTCCACTCCCCCACGGCGTCCGCGTCGATCTCCCCCCGAACGGTCACCGTCCGCGCCGTCGTCCAGTTCCCCGCGTTGAACGCCAAGCTGCCCGGCGTCGCCGTGATCGCCGCGTTGCTGCTCGTCACCGCCACCGTCACGTTGCCCGCCGGCAGCGTCGAGAGGCGCACCTGGTACGTTCGCGTCTGCCCTTCACGCAGCGCGATCGGCGTCTGCTGGTCGCCAGCGCGGTCCGGGTCCGTGTCCACGATCACGCCCACGTCGTCGTCCGCCACCTCCACCCTCAGCCGCGCCGTCACGCCGTTGTAGCCGCCGTTGCTCGCCGCGTGGTCGATCGCCACCTCCTGGTTGTTCGGATCGGTGTCGTCCACCGGCGTCAGCCACACCGTCCGCGCCGTGTCCCAGTTGCCGGTGGTGAACGTCAGCGTGTTCTGCAAGCCCGTCGCCGGGTCGGTGTCCGCCGTCGCCACGCTCGCGTCGGCGCTGGTGATGGTCACCGTCACCGTGCCGGTCGGTTGCGCCGACAGGCGCACCGTGTACGGCGTGGTCGACGTCGCGCCCTCCGTCAGCGCCACCGGGCCGGACTCGTCGATGTTCGCCGTGGCCGGATCCGCGTCGATCACGATCGCCGCCGTCTCGTCGTCCTCCACGGTCACGCTCACGCTCGCCGCGGTCGCGCCGTAGCTTGGCGACACCGCATGGCTGATGGTGACCGATTCGTCCTCCGCGTCGTCGTCGTCCTGCGGCGACACCGACACGGTCCGCGCCGTGTTCCACGTCGTCGGCGTGAACGTCAGCGTGTTCTGCGTCCCCGGCGTCAGGCCGTCCGTGTCGTCCACCGCCGCCGCCGCGGCGTCGTCGCTGGTGGCCGTCACCGTCACCGCGCCCGTCGGCTGGCCGCCGAGGACCACCGCGTAGGTGCTGCTCGCGCCCCCCTCCGTCAGCGTCAGGTTCGTTCGGCTCACGGACACCGACGGCGTCGGCACGATGTTCACCGTCGGCGTCGTCAGCGCCCCGGCCAGCGTGTGCGCCGCGTCCGCCACCGTCACCGACAGCGTCCCCACCGTGTCGAAGCCGCCCGCATAGCCCAGCGTCAGCGTCGCCGACGTGTCGCCGTCGGTCACCGTCGCCAACGAGGCGATCCGCAGCCCGGACAGCGTGGTGTTCAGCGTGAAGCTGCTTGCCGTCACGCCGCTCTCAAAGGCGGCGTTGGTCAGCGCCACCGTCACCGTGGCGTTGTTCAGGGTCGCCTCGGCCAGCGCCGCTGGGGAGGAGATCGCCGCCGAGGGCTCCACCACCTCCACCGTGAACGTCAGCGCGCCCTCGTCGGTGGCCTCCTCGTTCGAGTCCGAGTCCGAGACGGTGATCGTCACCGTCGCCGGCGCCGTGGTGGTCGCCGTCGGCGTGCCGCACACCGCGCGCGGCGCATTGCCGGCGCAGCTGCCCGTGCCGTCGGCGTCGAACACGAGGCCCGTCGGCAGGCCGCTCTCCGCGTAGCTCAGGACGCCGTTGCCGCCGGTCGCTGCGGGCACCTGGAACGCCTGGATCGCCACGTCCTTCTGGAAGACCGCGGCCCCCAGCGTCGAGGTGGCGAACATGGGCGCCGTGTCCGGCTGCGCGTCCAGCTGCGGCGCCGCCGCCAGGCCCCGGTACTTGAGGATCGGATGCTGGTTCGACAGCCCGAAGTCCCACGGGTCCGCGTCGTCGCCGTCGCCGGTCGCGCCGTCGCCGTCCACGTCCTGGTCGTCCCACGCCGCGTAGATGGCCTCGTCCGGATCGCCGACCAGCGTGTCGTAGTCCGTCGGCGCCTGCAGCACCGCCGTCGTCCGGCCCTCCGGCGGCTGCGGCGGGTTCTCCGTGTCGTCCATGATCTGGCTCAGGGTCGTGTCCCAGTAGCTCGCCGTCACCGTGCCCTCGTTGTACGCGAAGGCGCGCCGGAGGCCGCATGGACCCGTCACCGTCCCGGTCGAGTAGCTCGTCGCGATGGTGGAGCTCGCGCTGTTGGCGCCGACCAGCCCGCCGGCGGCGCGGTAGGCGCCGGCCTGCGTGCAGACCACGGTCGCCGTCGAGTAGCTCGCCACCACCGCCGATGTCGCCTGCGTCGCCCCCACCAGGCCGCCGACGTTGCCTCTCGCCGTCACCGAACCCGACGACCACACGGCCGCGACGCGCCCGCGGTTCAACCCGGCCAGCATCCCCACCGTGCCCTGCCCGTCGCCCACGTAGGCGTCCGGCAGACCCAGCGACGTCACCACCGCGGCGTCCGAGAGCGCCGCGAACAGCCCCGAGTAGTTCCGCGAGCGCTTCACGAACAGGTTGTCGATCACATGCCCGTTGCCGTCGAACCGGGCGCGGTAGTGCGTCGCAGCGCCCGGCGTTTCGTTCGGGCCGATGGGAACCCAGCCGTTGTCGGCGTTGTAGTAGGCGTCGTCGTCGTCGCCTGTGCCGCCGGTGTGCGTCTGGCCGTCGCCGTCGGTGTCGAAGTCCAAGTCGTTCAGAAGCTCGTAGCCCTCGCAGTCGTTGTCGTCGGCCCCGCAGGCCAGGCCCGTGCCGCCGGCGTTGAATACCGCGTTGAAGAACGTGCTGGTGGCGCTGAAGTAGCTCGACGTGGCGCTGGACACGGGCGCGCCATCGCCATCCAAATCCCAGCGCACCGCATTCAGCTGCGCCAGCCTCCCGATCTCGATCAGCCCGTCGCCGTCGGCGTCGTAGTCGTTGCGCTGGGCGACCGGGTCCAGGCCGCCGTACTTCAGCGCCGGATGGTTGTGCGCGCTGCCGAAATCCCAAGGCTCCTCGCCCGCCGTGCCATCGCCGTCCACGTCCAAGTTCGCCCAGTTGGCGTAGATGCCGGTCGCGGCGGTCGGCTCCTGCAGCTCGCTTGTGGTCTGGCGCGGGACGTAATTGGCGCTGGCGCCCATCAGCTGGGCGCCAAGGCAGCTGGTCTGCCCGGTGGCCTCGCCGCACAGGCTGTCGGTGATCGCCGCGCCGCTGTTGTAGGCCGCCCCCACCAGCCCGCCGACGCGGACGTCTCTGTGGTCGCTCGTGCGGACGGAACCGTCCGCGTAGCTGGCGACGATCGTGCCGTCCGTCACTGAACCCGCCAGCCCGCCCACCACGGCGGATGTGCCCGGGCCGCCGTCCACCGTCGCCGTTGCGTAGCTGGCGCGGATGAAGCCGTTGCTCCGGCCGGCCAGACCGCCGACATGGCAATTGCCCTCGGTGGCGGCGGCCGCGCCTCCCAGCGCATAGCTCGCGGCTATCGTGCCGTCGTTCTCGCCCGCCAGGATGCCGATGTTCGGCCCGGGGAAGCCGGCGAGGCCGTTGCTGCTGACGCTGGCGTCCACCATCCCCAGATTCCTGACGATGCCGCCAGCGCCAATGCCGCGGAACAGTCCGGCATTGCCGAGACTCTCGCTGACCGTCAGCTTGGAGAGCACGTGCCCGTTGCCGTCGAAGATGCTGGCGTAGCTGCCGTTGATGGGCGTCCAGTTGGCGTAGGAGTTCGGATCGTCCGCGTCCACGTCGCCGTCGCCGTCCGTGTCGAAGGTGAGGCTGCGGGTCAACTCGTAGCCGGCGCAATCGCCGTCCGCGTCCGCGTCCGTGTCCGGGCAGCCCATGTGCTCCACCGCCACCGTCCCCGCGAAGGCCGCGGCGTAGTTCGTCTCGTTGCCGGAGGACGCCACGCCGTCGCCGTCCAGGTCCCAGCGCACCGCGTTCAGCTTGGCCAGCGAGTCGACGTCGATCAGGCCGTCGTTGTCGACGTCGTGATCCGTCCCGGTCGCCTCGTCGTCGTCCACCACGACCCGGACGGACGCGGACACGCCGTCGTAGCCGCCGCCGCTGGCCGCGTTCGTGATCGTCGCCGCCTCGTCCACCGCGTCAGCGTCGCCCAGCGCCGTCACCATCACCGACTGCGCCGTGTTCCAGTTCCGCGTCGTGAAGGTCAGCGAGCTCGTGGCCACCGTCACCGCCGGGTTGTCGCTCGACACCGCCACCGTCACCGTGTCCATCGGCGCGACGGAGAGAACCGCCGTGTAAGGCGCCGCCGCCCCTTCCGCCAAGGGCAGGCGCTCCGGCGACACCAACACCGCCGCCGCCACCTCCACTTCCACCATAACCGTGAACGTCAGGCTGGCGCGGTCGCTGGGCATGGTGTTGGTGTCGGCGTCCGCCACCGTCACCGTCGCCATCGTCGTCGTCGCCTGCAGGGTGGAAGGCGTGCCGCACACCGTGCGCGCGACCCCGCAGGTTCCCGAACCGTCTTCGTCGAAGACGAGGCCGTCCGGCAGGCCGGTCACCTGGTAGTCGTAGGTGCCGTTGCCGCCGGTGGGCGCCGGGATCTGGAACGGCCGGATCGCCGTGCCGCTGGTGTAGGTCTTGGTGGGCACCGTGATGCCGCTGTAGCTCGGCGCCGTGTCCGTCCCGAGCGGTTGCGCCGCGAACTGCGCGGCAGCGGAGAGCCCGCCCCACTTCAACACCGGATACTGGTTGGCCTGCCCGAAGTCCCAAGCGTCGTCGGCGGCGTTCACCGTGCCGTCGCCGTTGGTGTCGTAGTCGTCCCACGCGGCGTAGATGTCCGCCGCTCCGGTGCCATACGCGGTCGGCGACTTCAAGCCGCTGGTGGTCTGGGCCGTGCCGAGGCCGCTGGAACTCCGCCCCGTGGTCTGCCTGTCCCAGTACGCTGCCGAAGCGGAGCCGGCACCGCCGAGCGGGACACCGACCAGGCCACCGATCCCCGCGCCCGAACCAGTGGCTGTGCTGGACACGGCGCCCGTCGCATAGGAGTTCGTGACGGAGGCGCCGGAGCTGTTGGTGGCGCCGGCCAGGCCGCCGACCTGCGCGCTGGCAGAGCCGCTGGCAGACACCGCTCCCGTGACGTAGCTGACGGCGACCCGCCCCCCCTGAAGCCCCGTCAAGCCGCCGGCGTAGATGAACGTGCTCGCGTTGGCGGAAACCGCGGCCGTCGAGTAGCAGGCCTTGATGATGCCGCCGGAGGGGTTGCCCACGAGGCCGCCTACCCGCGCGGCGCTGCCGTTGACGGTGGCGGAAACCGTGCCGCTGACGTGGACGGCGACCACGGTTCCCCAGCTGTGGGCGGCCAAGGCGCCCACGTTGGTCAGACTCCTGCTGCTCGACGACACGCTGACGTCGACCAGCCCCAGCCCGCGCACCGTGCCGCTCACCGCGTGGAATAGGCCCGCGTGTCCGGAGGCGTTCATGGTCAGATGGGAGATCGTGTGGTTGTTGCCCTCGAAGGTTGCGCTGTAGGTGCCGCCGATGGGCGACCAGTTGGCGTAGGGTTCTCTGGAATCGACGGCACCGTCGCCGTCCGTGTCGAAGTCCAGATTCGCCGTCAGCTCGTAGCCGCCGCAGGCGTCCGGGATCTGGTCCGCGTCCGGGCCGTCCGGACAGCCCATGCCCGCCGCCGCGCTGGGGAAGGCGAGGATGTAGGTCGCGTGGGTCGAGCCGTTGCCGTCCAGGTCATGGCGCACCGCATTCAGCTTGGCCACGCTGTTGATCTCGATCAGGCCGTCGTTGTCCGTGTCGTAGTCCGTGCCGGTCTTGGTCTCGTCGTCGACCACCGTCACCCGGACGGACGCCGAGAGGCTGCCCGCCGTGTTCGTGATCGTCCCCCGCTCGTCCACCGCGTCGGCGTCGTCCGCCAAGGCGCGCACCGTCACCGTCTGCGCCGTGTTCCAGTTCTGCGTGGTGAACGTCAGCGTCCGCGTCAGCGGCGTCGCGTCGGTGTCCACCGCGATCTGCGGATTGTCGCTGGTCACCGTCACCGTCAGCGCACCTTGGACTTGCAGCGCCACCGAATAGTCGCCGGCGCCACCCTCAGTCAGCGACAGATCGCCGGGCGAAACCAGCAAGCCCGGCGGCAAGATCGCAACCGAGTTGGTGGTCAAGCTCTGACTGCCGACATGGGCGGGCGCCGTCACCGTCGCGGCAAGGGTCGCCTCGTCGCTTCTCGTCGTCGACCCGGTGTAGGAGAGCGTCAGCGTCGCCGTCGTGGTGGCAACGGAAACGCTCGACACGCTCAGGCCGGTGACCGCCGGCATGCCGGTGGCGCTCAACGTGAAGTGCGAGGCGGCCGCGCCGCTGTCGAAGGTGGTGCCGGCCAGCTCCACCTCGAGCGTCGCGCCGTGCAGAGCCCCCCAGCCGAGGGGCGAGGGGTTCGAGGACGCGATCTCCGCCACGCTGCCAACAACCTTGTGGTTCGCTTGGTTGGTCAGCACGGCATGGTTGTGGGTGACGGAGCCGAACCCCGAGCCGTACCATGACGCGCCGCTGATCGAGTTGGCCGGAATGGCGATGCCGTCGGCGTCGAAGTCGTCCCCGGTCACCGTGTAGCGGAAGTCCACCGCCGTCATCCGGGCGCTGTAGGTGGAGGTTATGCGCGCCTGCCGCGTGACGCCGCCGAGGTTGAGCGCCATGTAGACATGGGTCCACCTGCCGTGGGCGCCGAAGATCTGCGCGAGACCGGAGATCCGGGTGTTGATGTGCTCGCCGGCGACGTAGTGTGTGCCGTTGGCGGGGGTGGAGGTGATGCTGACGGTCTGGGCACCGGCCGGCGCGGCCGCCAAGACGACCGATCCCGCCAGTAGGAGGAAGGCGGTCCGCTTGCCGCGCGTCACTACCTGCCGTGCATCAGCGTGGCTCACCTCACCAGACCACGACTACCAGTTGGCGGAGATGGCTGCGGATTGCGCAACTAAACGCCGTGACGCCGGGATTGGCGTCCGCCCCAAAATTCGGGGGGGGGGGGGGTGAGGAGGTGAGATAGCGGTGCGGACCCGAGCGGCGGCGACAAAGCCGCCACCGGCGAATCACTCCTCTGACCAAAGCAGACATCCACCGCAGTCACCTCCCTCGCACTCGCCCGCTTGCCGGAGCTTACCACACTGCCCTCGTGTGCCGCCGAAGAGCCGACGATGGACACGATGGACGGACGATCCGGAGGGAGGTGTGCCACAATCTGCCCATGCGCTTCTTCAACACCGAGGGGCCGGTTCGCGCCGAAGACCACTACGCCATCCCGCCGCTCAAGCGCGGCAACGTCGCTGAAATCCTGCAGCTGATCCGGGACAAGCGCTACTTCGTGCTGCACGCGCCGCGGCAGACCGGCAAGACATCGGCGCTGATCGCCCTGCGCGACCTCTTGAACAGCGGCGGCGCACCCGAAGGTGCGAGTGCGCCCTCGGGCGCGGGCCGCTTCCGCTGCGTGAACGTGAACGTGGAGGTCGGCCAGGTGGCGCGCGACGACACCGAACGCGGCATCCGCTCGATACTGAGCAGCCTGGCGGCCAGTGCGCGTCTCCTGGGCGACGACTTCCCGAAACGTGCTTGGCCCGGCGTGTTCGAGCAGTCCGGTCCCGACGACGCCTTGAAGGACTTGCTGATCGAGTGGTGCTTGGCGAACCCGACGCCGCTGGTGCTGCTGGTTGACGAGATCGACTCGCTGGTGGGCGACACCCTGCTCTCGGTGCTGCGCCAGCTGCGCGCCGGCTACGAGCAGCGGCCGCGGGGCTTCCCGCACAGCGTCGTGCTCTGCGGCGTGCGCGACATCAGGGACTACCGCATCAAGTCGAGCTCCGGCGAGGTGGTCGCCGGCGGCAGCCCGTTCAACGTCGCGGCAAAGTCCCTGCGCCTGGGCGACTTCACGCGGAAGGAGGCGCGCCGGCTGATGGCGCAGCACATCCTGGAGACCGGACAGCGCTTCACGCCGGCGGCGCGCCGGGCGGTCTGGGAGCACACGCGGGGCCAGCCGTGGCTGGTGAACGCGCTGTGCGCCGGGGCGTGTTTCGACAGCGAGGCCGGGCGCGACCGCTCGTGCGCCATCGACGTGGAGGACGTCAACGCCGCCCGGGAGGAGCTGATCCTCTCCCGGCGCACGCACCTCGACCAGCTGGCGCACAAGCTGGAGGAGGAGCGGGTGCGCCGCGTGGTCGAGCCGCTCCTCGCCGGCGGCGACGTGCGACACAACCTGCGCGACCTGGAGTACGCGCGCGATCTGGGGCTGCTGGCGCCGGACCCGCCGCCGCGCATGGCGAACCCCATCTACGCCGAGGTGGTGCCGCGCGAACTCGGCTACGTGCTGCAGGACAGCCTCGACGTGGACGACGCCTGGTATGTGGACGCCGCCGGCGTGGTGGACCTGCGCCGGCTGCTGACCGCCTTCGCCACGTTCTACGGCGAGAACGCGGAGCACTGGCTGCGGCGCTTGGACGACTACCGCGAGGCGGCACCGCAGCTGATCCTGCAGGCCTACCTGCAGCGCATCGTGAACGGCGGCGGGCGCATCGAGCGGGAGTACGGCCTCGGGCGCGGGCGCACGGACCTCCTGGTGCTGTGGCCGCGCGAGCCGGGAGCGCCCTACGACCTGTGGCGGAGGTTCGTGATCGAGTGCAAGGTGCTGCGCGACTCGGACCGCAAGAGCTTGGAGGCGACCGTCGAGCGGGGCGTGGAGCAGACCCTCGGCTACATGAAGAAGTGCGGTGCCGAGGAGGGGCATCTGGTGGTGTTCGACCGCCGCGAAGAGCCGGCGGCGCCGCGCCGCGGCGAGGCGCGCGAACGCGGCGTGGCCGTCTGGACGCTGTAGCCGCCGAGTTCCGCCGCCGACGGCCACAGCGCCTCGCCGGCGGGAACCGTCACGTTCGCCGCGCCGCCGGCGCGTCCGGCGTCGTCCACGCCCCCCCAACTTCGCTCACCAAAGTTTCTCCGGCTTGTGGGTCGTAGGTTACCGCTACGACTCCATTCTTCGAGAAATCACTGACTGCACGCTTGGCAAAGGCAGGCAAGTTTGTGCCGCCTTCATTTCTCGCTGAAGGCGCCAAGAGGCCGTCAAGGTCCGATGCCACGGCCTCAGCGCCCAACTCGTTACAGAACTTGTAGTCATTGTCGTGTGTAAGGGCCGGCCAGTCGACTTGCTTGGGCGTCAAGTCCTTCACCTTGCCGCTGAAACGATACCTGATGCGCGTGTACCAAGCCGTTCGCGCGCAAGTGGGATCGCCAGAAACCCGCCTCGAAAACCAGTGCTTGATTTCCGCCTCCGCCGTCTGCGCCTCCAAGGCGCCATAGAGCACCGGGAAGGAACCGTCCGAATAACGCGTCGCAAATCTCTTCATCCCTTTTGTCCAATGTTTCGGCGTGAAGAGTTTCTCAATGAGTTTCTGCGGTTGGGTGACGATGCCTTGGGACTTTAGAAGCTGCTTGGTCTCTTCAATGCTCTGCGCGTCGAGGTCCTGTTCCGCAAAAAAACGGTCGGGATTAGAACAGACGGCCAACCGAATCAAGTTCCTCTCGATGGTTTCGGTGGGAAGCTCTTTGAGCACAACTACCAACCTGCCGCCGCCTGGACATACTCCTTTACGAGTAGCAGGTTCTCCATAGACCCTTCCAACAGGAGCTCCATGGGCACTTTGCCGTCCAACATGTCCTGTGGTTCTCGAAGCCAGTCGTTCTCCACGGCGTCGTTCTGGAACCATGCCGATAGCGTCATCCGCATCTGAACCAGGTAAGCGAGGCGGTCCTTGGCGTCGCGTCCTTTGAGTACCTTGCGGCCCGCCAACACGTCTGCGGCATAGTCCTTGTCGGACGGTTCCAATCCGAGCAGGAGAGCGGCATCCGACTCCTGCAGCCGCCAAGTTTTCAGAATCTTATGGAGAAGCTGTATGGGCCCAGTCGGTCGCGACACCTGATTCTTCTTGACATGATCACCCCCTGGTGGGTCGAGCGTGTGGCGGAGCGGATAATCCGGCGGGCCGGATGCGTCCTTGAACGTCGTTCCGGGGTTGCGGAAACCTATCGCTGGCAGTCTTCCCTCCGATGGGCCGTGCGTTCGCCTACTTTGAATAGTGACGGTCCATCCGAGCACGAGCACCGTGGCGCTCAATGCGACCACGGACGCTACAAGAAGCCAGTCCATCACAGACGCGGCTTAGGACTCTGGACAAAATAAACAGTCTATTTGCGGGATTTGCCGGCTGGCGAGATCGTGTAGTTCCAGTCGCCGTGGAACTTGTCCCTGGCGAGAAACAGCGCGGCCATCTGCTCGTCGGTCACCTTGATTCCCTTGGGATATTCGTTTTCGTCCAGTTCGACGCGTATCGTCAGCCCGGTGCGGGTGGTCGTGTTGGCGATCAGCTCCACCACCGCTTCGCGGCTGACCAGCGGGCGGGCGCGCCAGTTCTGCGCGATGCGGCTGAACATCCGGTGCTCGATCTTGTTCCACTTGCTCGTGCCGGGCGGAAAATGGCACACCGACACCTTCAACCCCGTCTCGTCGGCGAACCGCTGCAGTTCCGCCTTCCACAGCCGGCTGCGCGCCGCGTTCGAGCCGCCGGCGTCGGCGGTGACCAGCAGTCGGCGGGTTCGCGGATAGGCCGCTTTTCCCATGTTCCGCCACCAGCGTCGCAGCGTCTCGACGGAGAACTCCGCGGTGTCGTGGTCCACCCCCACGCTCACCCAGCCGGCGTCCGCCGACAGGTCGTACACCCCGTGCGGAACGGCCTTGCCCAGCGCCTCGTCCTTGAAGTCGTGGACGCGCACCCGCTCCGGCTCGCCCCGCGGCCGCCATTCGCGCCCGCCGTTGCGGAAGTCGCCCACCAGTTCCTTCTTCTTCGTGTCCACCGACACCACCGGATCGCCGCGGCGCTGGAACGCCCGCGCACGCCGGTTGATGTGGTTGAACTGCGCGTCCCGGTCCGGATGCTGCCGACCCTCCGTCGTCTTGCGGTTCGCCTGCAGGCTGTAGCCCTTCGCCCGCAGCATCCGCGCCACCGTCCGGCCGCTCACCTCGCGCCCCTGCTCCCGCAGCGCCTCCGCCAGCTTCTCCGCGCTCAGGCTCGTCCACAGCAGCGGCCCCTCCGGATCGCCGCGCGTCGCCGGATCCACCAGCTTCTCCAAGGCCGCGGCCAGACCCGGATCCCGATCCGACAGCCGCTTGCGACCGGCGCCCGGCGCGCGCACCCGCCCCGTCGCCGGAACGCCCGCGGCGCCGCTCGACTCGATCTCCCGAATGCCCGACGCGATCCGCTGCCGCGACATCCCCGTCGCCTCCATCACCCGCGCCACGCCGCCGCGACCCAGCGCCCGCGCCTCCGTCGCCGCCCATATCCGCTTGGTCCGCTCGTCCATCAGCGCATCCAACGCCATGTACTTCTCAAGTACCGTGCTCACCGCCGGGTCTTCCATGACCAACTCGCTCGTCCAATTTCAAAACGCCTCTACGATAGAGTTTATTTTGTCCCGCGTCCTTAGCGCCGGCCCGGCGTGGAGAGGTTGCTCAGGGCGCCCTCTTCGTCCTCCACCAAGCTCATCACGGCGAGCGGGGCGGCCGAGGACACCGTCAGCCGCCACTTGCCCTCGCCGTCGCCGAGGGAACCCTCAAAGCCGGCGCCGCCGGACTCCAACTCCGCCGCCGACAGCCACAGCGCCTCGCCGGCGGGAACCGTCACGCGCACCGCGCCGCCGGCGCGTCCGGCGTCGTCCACGCCCTCGATGGTCGCCGCCGCGTCCTCCGCGCCGTCGTTCACCAGCCGCAGCAGGCTCCGCAGCGTCCGGTTCGAGCCCGGATTGAACACCGACACCCGCGCCGCGCCACCCGAACGCGGCGCCGTCTCCAAGAGACCGGTGGCGTAGCCGCCGGCACCCACCGCGCGGGCGTGGACCCGCGCTCCGAATCCGGCGCGCAGATCCAAGCGCCACGAACCCCGCGTCGGCGCTCCCACGCCCTCCGCCAGCGGCCCGCCGCCCTCCTCCAACTCCCGCGAGTCGAACTCCGCCGCCGCGAACGCCTCCAAATCCAGCGCCACCGGCCCGGCGGAAACCCCGGCATCGTCCACCGCCGTCACCAGCACCTCGCCCGCCGCCGCGCCCAGGTTCCACACCCGCGCCACGCCGACCCGCCCGGCCGCGGACGCCGGCGGAAACAGCGGCACCCGCGCCACGACCCCCGGCCCCAGCGCGACCGCCGGCCCCGACAGGTTCCCCGTCCGGCCGCTGTCGCCAACCGCCAGCGCCTGCGCCTCCAGCGGCCACGGCGCGGTCAGCTCCAGACGCCAGTTCCCCGCGCCGCGGCCGAGGCCGCGCCCCGAACCCATGCGCCAGCGCTCCAGCTCCGACGCCGTCACCGTCACCGCCCGGCCCGCCGGCGCGACCAGCCCGGTCGCCAAGCGCCCGACCCCGGCCTCGTCCACGCCCCACGCGTACGCCGTCGCGTCCGCGCCGGTCGGGTTCGACACCCGCAGCGCCCCGGCCGGCGAACGCTCCCGACCCGCCGGCAGGAACGCCGCCCGCAGCGTCTCGCCAACCCGCGGCAGCCCGTCGTGCAGCGCCGACGGCGGGCCGCCGGACGCCCGCAGGAACGTCTGCGCCTCCAAGTCCAGCGTCGACAGAACCTCCAGGCGCCAGCCCCCGGCCGTCGGCGCCCCCAGCCCGTCCGCAAGCCCCTTCGCCGCGTTGCCGAACTCCAGATCCTCCGAGTTGAAGTGCGCCGTCCGCCCCGCGCCGATGGAAAGACGCGCCGGGCCGAACCGCTCCCCGGCGTCGTCCACGCCCCACACCAGCGCCTCCCCGGCAACCTCCGAGCGGTTGATCAGGCGCAGGAACGAACGCCGCCCCGAAGCGTCCCCCGCCGCCGCGAACCACGGCGATGGAAGGCCCGCCAGCACCGCCACACCGCGCTCCCGCAACTCCGGCACCCGGCGCCGGATCGACGCCCGCGACAGCGGATTGCCGCGCAGCCCCACCACGTCCCCCGAACCCAGTCCCGCGTTCTCCGCCAGCGGCGCCGCCGACTCCACGCGGTTCGAACCCAGGCGCAAACGCGCGAGCTCCCGCAGCCGCCGCAGCGGCGCCACGTCCGCCACCGCGTTGCGCTCCAAGTCCAGCCACTCCAGCGCCCGCATCCCGCGCAGCGGCCCCACGTCCTGCACCGCGTTGTCCGACAGCCACAGCCGCTCCAGACCGGTCAGGCACGACAGCTCCGAGAGGTCCGAAAGCCCCGAAGCCGCGAGCCACAGCCGCTTCAACTCCCGCAGCGCGCACAGCGGCGACAGCCCGACCAGCGGGTTGCCGCTCAGCGACAACTCCTCCAGCGACTCCAGAAACACCACCGGCGTCAGATCCGACACCGCGTTGCCGTCCAGGAACAGCGACCGCAACCCAACCATCCCCCGCAGCGGCGACAGGTCCGAAACCCGGTTCCCCGACAGCAGCAGCGTCTCCAAGCGCGTCAGACCCGACAACTCCGACAGGTCCGACGCCCCGTTGTCCGACAGGTCCAGGTGCTCCAGCAGACGCAGCTCCGACAACTCCGAGAGGTCCGTCACCGCGTTGCCGCCCAGCTCCAGCCGCCGCAGGTTCGACGCCGCCGACAGGCCCGTCAGGCTCGTCACCCCGGACCACGGCGCGCTCAGACTCGAAAGCGCCAGCAGGTGCCCCTCCGTCAACGACGACGCCTCCACGCCCAGCGTCCGCGCCACCACAATGCGCAGCGCGGCGTCCGGAACCGCCGCCGGCGGCCCCGCGTCCGCGTCCACTTCCGCCGCCACCTCCACTTGGAACGTCAGCGTCGCGGTCGCCCCGGCGCCGTCGCGCGCCGTCACCGACACCGTCCAGGACCCCTCCTCCGACGGCGTCCCGCACACCGAGCGCGGCAGCCCGCACTGTCCCCGCCCGTCCGCGTCGAACCACAGCCCCGGCGGCAGGCCGCGCGCCGCGTAGCGCACCGTCCCCTCGCCGCCCGCCGCCGCCGGAACCTCGAACAGCGCGATGGCGCGGCCAACGGTGAAACTCCTGCCCGACACCCCGGACGCGAAGGAGAGCAGGCCCACGAACTGCTTCGTCGCGTCGAATCCGCGCCACTTCAGCGACGGGTACTGGCTCGAACCGCCGAAGTGCCACGGGTCGTCCGCCTCGTGGTCGCCGTCCAAGTCGACGTTCCACGCCGCGTAGACGCCCTCGTAGTCCGTGGGCCGCTTCAACTCCGCCGTGGACAGGCCCTCCGGCGCGTCCAAGTCGGCGTCGTCCGGGATGCCGGAGGTCGTCGCGTCCCAGTAGCTGGCCGTCGCGGAGGCGGCGCCGCCGCCCACCAAGCCCGCCTTTTTCGGGCAGGTGCCCGTCACCGCGCCGGCCGCCCAGCTCGTCGTCACGACGCCCGCGGCGGTGTTCAGCTGGCCGCCGGCCAGACCGCCGGCGGTGGCGTTGTTGCCCGTGCCGGCGCATTCCACCGTCGCCGTCGAGTAGCTCGCCAGGACCTCCGTCGTCGGGAACATCTCGCCCACCAGCCCGCCGACGTTGGTCTCGCCCGACACCGAACCCGTGCTCCAGCTGCCCGCCACGCGGACGCCGTTCGCGGCCTTGCCGACCAGCGCGCCGGCGCCGCGGGCGCCCGCCACCCGCGCGTTCGGCAGCCCCACCGCCTCGACGCACGCCGGAGGGATCGCCGATCCGAACAGCCCCACGTCGCTGCTAGCGGCGCGGTTCACGAACAGGTTGCGCAACAGCCGCCCGTTGCCGTCGAAGCGCGCGGCGAACGAGTCCGTGGACGTCCCCACCGGTTCCCAGCCGAGGCCGCCGTTGTCGTACTCCCCGCCGTCGGCGGCGAAGTCCAGGTCCGCCGTCAGCTCGAAGCCGGCGCACGCCACCCCGGAGACCGCCGTCGGGCACACACCGCCGCCGCGCGGGTTCGGGAACGCCGCCGCGAAGGTGGTCGTCGCCGCCGTCGGCGTCCCGTCGCCGTTCACGTCCCAGCGCATCGCGTTCAGCTTCGCCAGGCTGTCGATCTCGATCAGCCCGTCCGCGTCCGCGTCGTGGTCCACCGTGGTGTTGCGCACCGCCACCCGCACGTCCGGGCCGGCCGTCACCGCGCCGTAGCCGGTCACGCCGTGCGTCAGCGCCGCCTCGGCGTCCGTCAGCCGGTTGTGGTCCGCCACCGCCGTCACGGTCACCGTCCGCGCCGTGTCCCAGTTCGTCGAATCGAACAGCAGCGTGCTCGTGGCCAGCGACGGCCCGAGCGCGCTCGTCGCCACCGTCAGACCGGCCGCGCCCGACGACGCGATCGCAACGGTCGTCGTGCCGCTCGCCGGCGGCGCCGACAGGCTCACCGCGTACTCCGCCGTCCCGCCCTCGTCGATGGCCAGCGACTCCGGCGACACCACCACCCCGACCGTCCCGCCGTCCTCCACCCGCACCGCCACGCCGGGGCGCCGCGCCAAGGGCACCGAGGCGTAGTCGCCCGCGCCAGTCACGGCGTGCGCCAAGCCGACCGTCTCGTCTTCGCCGTCGGCATCTGTCGCCGCGCTCACCGTCACCGTCCGCGCCGCGTTCCAGTTCGTCGCGTCGAAGATCAGCGCCCACTGGTCGCCGGACATGTTCGGATCCGCGTCCGCCGTCACTTTCGCCGTGGCGCCACCCACCGCCACCGTCGTCGTCGCAGTCGGCGCGACGTTCAGGCGCACCGTGTACGTCGCCGTTCCGCCCTCCGCCACCGTCAGCGACGTCGGCGCCACCTTCAGCCCCGCCGCGTCGTCGTCCGCCACCGTCACGGCGACTCCGGCGATGGCCACGCCGTCGTAGCCTCCGCCGGTCGCCGTGTGGCCCACCGTCGCCGAGTCGTCGGTGGTGTTGGCGTCGTCCACGCCCGCGAGAGTGATCGTCTGCGGAACGTCCCAGTTCTCCGCCGTGAACGTCAGCGCCGGCGGACTCGCCGTCGCCGTGCTTGTGGCCGAACTCGCCACCGCCACGCTCACGGGGCCGCCCACCGGCTCGGTGTTGAGGACCAGCGTGTACTCCGCCGTGCCGTTCTCCTGCACGTTCAGCGCCGTCATGGAGAGCGCCGCGCCCTTCGCGTCGTTGTCGGTCACCGCGAACGTCACGACCACGTTGTCCAAGTCGCCGTAGTCGGCGCCGCTTGGGTCGTGGGTCAGCGTCGCGCTCCCGCCCTCGCCGTCGTCGTCCTCGGCGGCGCGGACGGTCACCGTCTGCGCCGTGTCCCAGTTCATGGCGTGGAACAGCAGCGTGCTCTGGGCGCCGGCCGCGCCGGAATCCGCGTCCACCGTCACCGCGCTTTCGCTGCTCGAGATCGAGACCGCCACCGGGCCCGTCGGCTCGCTGTCCAGCACCGCCGTGTAGGTCGCCGTCATGCCTTCGGTCACGCCGCTGCCGGTCAGCGTCGCCGCGTCCAGCGTCAGCCCTTGGGAGTCGTCGTCGTTCACCGCCACCCGCACCCGCGGGCCGCTCGACACCCCGGGGAGGCCCACGACCGCGTGCGTGATGTGCGCCACGTCGTCCACCGCGTTGTCGTCCCGGCGGGCCGTCACGAACACGAACGTCGGGATATTCCAGCTGAATCCGTCGAAGGTCAGCGTGCCCGGGTCCACCGTCACGTCCGGGTTGCTGCTGGTCAGCCTCACCGTCACGACGTCGGGCTCGCCCGTCAGCACGACGGTGTAGATTCCAACGTTCGCGTTCGTGCTTCCGGGCGCCTCCTCCAGCGTCAGCTCCGTCGCCGACAGCACGACCTGCGCCGCCGGCATCACCGGAACCGGCCCCGCGTCCTGATCGCCGCCGAAGCGGTGCGCCGCCTCCAGCACCCGCACCAGGAGCCTCGACCGGCGCGCGAAGTCCGTGCGGTCGAAGCGCAGCCGCAGCGACGCCTCGGTGTCGCTGGTCCGGGTCGCCGAGGCGATGGACAGGCCGGCGATCATCGGCGTGGTCTCCAGCTCGAAGCTCGACGGCGAGATCCGCGCGTCGAACACGGTGCCCGACAGTTCGACCCGCAGGGTCGCGCCGTCCAAGTTGGTCTCCCTCAGCGACATCGGCGTCGTGCCGGCGATGCGCGCGGAGGCCGCCGGCACCGTGACCACGAACATCACCGTGTCCCGATCCCCTGCCGCCATGTTGCTGTCGCTGTCGTCCACCGCGACCGTCACCGTGGTGGAGGTCGCCGCGGTCGGCGTGCCGCACACCGTGCGCGGCGCGCAGTTCGGGGCGCCCAGCGACAGGCCCGCCGGCAGCCCCGTCGGCGTGTACACGTAGGCGCCGTTGCCGCCGGTCACCGTCGGTAGCTGGAACGGCTGGATGGCGACACCGCCCGGGAACGTCATCGCCGCCTGCGGCGAGGTGGCGAACATGGGCGCCGTGTCCGGCTGCGCGTCCAGCTGCGGCACCGCCGCCAAGCCCCGGTACTTGAGGATCGGGTGCTGATTCGGGCGCCCGAAGTCCCACGGGTCGACGTCCTCGCCGTCGCCGGTGGCGCCGTCGCCGTCCACGTCCTGGTCGTCCCAGGTCGCGTAGATGGCTTCGCCGACGACGACCGTGTCGTAGTCCGTCGGTGCCTGCAGGTCCGCCGTCGGCTTGCCCTCCGGGGGCAGCGGCGGGTCGTCCGCGTCGTCCGCGATCTGGCTCAGACCCGTGTCCCAGTAGCTCGCCGTCACCGTGCTGTTGCCCAAGGCCAAGCCGGCCTTGTTCACGCAGTTCGTCCCGGCCACCCTCCCCGTCGAGTAGCTCGTCGCGATGGAGGAGTTCCCGAGTTCTTCGCCCACCAGGCCGGCGCCCGAACTGCCCGAGCCCGCGCAGGACACGGTCGCGGTCGAGTAGCTCGCCACCACCTCCGAACCGGAGAGCGCGAGGCCCACCAGTCCGCCCACCGCGTTCCTCCCGGACACCAACCCCGAGGCCCAGACCGCCGCAATCCGCCCGCCGCTCGCGCCCGCCAGCGTGCCCAGTTCGCTGTCGCCGTCCTGCACCCGCGCGTTCGGCAGTCCCAGCGCGACGATCTCCGCGTCCACAATGGCCGTGAACAGACCCGAGTAGTCCCGCGCGCGCTTCACGAACAGGTTGTCGATGATCTTCCCGTTGCCGTCGAACTTGGCGCTGAAACTCGTGCTCGCGGTCGGCCGGATTGTGGGCGGCGCGGGCGGCGGCGCCGGGCCGATGGGATCCCAGCCCATGCCGGCGTTGTTGTACGCGTCCCCGGCGTCGCCCGTGCCGTTCGTGTGCGTGTACCCGTTGCCGTTGGTGTCGAAGTCCAGGTCGTTCAACAGCTCGTAGCCCTTGCAGTCGTTGTCGTCCGCGTCGTCCGGCGTGGTCGGGCAGGCCAGCCCCGTGCCGGCGGCGTTGAACACCGCGTTGAAGAACGTGCTGGTGGCGGTGAAGTAGGCCGCCGTCGACGTGGCGCCCGGCGCCGGCGCCCCGTCGCCGTCCAGGTCCCAGCGCACCGCGTCCAGCTGCGCCAAGCTCGTTATCTCGATCAGGCCGTCCCCGTCCGCGTCGTAGTCGTTGCGCTGGGAGGCCACGTCCATGCCGCCGTACTTCAGCGCCGGATAGTTCCAAGCGCTGCCGAAGTCCCACGGATCCTCGTCCGCATCGTCGTCGCCGTCCACGTCCAAGGCGCCCCAGTTCGCGTACAGGGTGCCCGTCGCCGAGGTTGGCGCCTGCAGGACGCCGGTGGCTTGGCCCGATGCGCCGCTCGTGCTCACGCCGGCGCCGCTCGTTATGGCACTGTCCCAGTAGCTGTCCCTTATGGTGGCGCTGGCGCCGCCCGTGCCCACCAAACCGCCGACGTTCGTGTTGGCGCCCCCGCCCGCAACCGCTCCGGCGGCGTAGCTCGACTCGATGGTCCCCTTGTTGTGCAGGCCCACCAAGCCGCCCACATCGCCATTGCTTTGGTTGCTGTTGTTCACCGCGGCGGTGGCGTAGGAGGCCCGCACCACGCTTCCGCTCGTGTCCGTTCCGCCCAGCAAGCCCCCCACGGACGCCGTGCCTCCGGTGCTGGTCACATCGCCCCCGAGAACATAGCAGGCGGCAACCACGCCTTCGCTGTAGCCCGCCAGCGCGCCGACGTAGTCCGACGTGCCGGCGGCCGTCACGCTGGGCGAAAGCAGCCCCAGCCCGCGCACTTTCGCGGAGGATCCGAACGCCCAGAACAGCCCCGCGCGCGTGGCCACGCTGCTATGCCTCAGATTGGCGATGACGCGCCCGTTGCCGTGGAAGGTAGCCGCGTACACGCCGCCGATGGGTACCCAGTTGGGATAGTCGTCGTCCGCGTCAACGTCGCCGTCGTTGTCCGTGTCGAAGTTCAGGTCCGCCGTCAGCTCGTAGCCCACGCAGTCGCCATCGTCGCCCGTGTCCGGGCCGTCCAGGCAGCCCATGCCCGCCGCCGCGCCGGCGAAAGCGGCCTCGTAGTCCGCCGCGTTGCCCGAGGCCGGCGCGCCGTTGCCGTCCAAGTCCCAGCGCACCGCGTTCAGTTTGGCGAGCGAGTCGATCTCGATCAGGAAGTCCCCGTCCGAGTCGTAGTTCGCGCCGCTCGCCTCGTCGTCCTCGGCCGTCGCGCGGAAGCCCGTTCTCTCGCCACTGTACTGGCCGCCGTTCGCCTCGTTGACGATCATCGTCCACTCGCCCACCGCGTCGTCATCGTGCTCCGCCCGAACCGTCACCGTCCGCGCCGTCGCCCAGTTCTGCGCCGTGAACGTCAGACTGCCCGGCGACACCGTGATCGCCGCGTTGCTGCTCGTCGCCGACACCGTCACGTTGCCGCCGGCCGGCAGCGTCGACAGGCGCACCCGGTACGTTCGCGTCCGCCCTTCGCGCAGCGACACGGCGGTCAACTGGTCGCCGGGCGTGTTCGGATCCGTGTCCACGATCACGCCCACGTTGTCGTCCGCCACCTCCGCCACCAGCCGCGCCGAGACGCCGTTGTAGCCGCCGCCGCTCGCCGCGTGGTCGATCGCCACCTCCTCGCTGTTCGGATCGGTGTCGTCCACCGGCGTCAGCCACGCCGTTTGCGCCGTGTCCCAGTTGCCGATCGTGAACGACAGCGTGTCCTGCAAGCCCGTCGCCGCGGACGTGTCCACCGTCGCCGCGTCCGGGTCGGCGCTGCTCACCCTCACCGTCACCGTGCCCGTGGGCTGCGCCGACAGCCGCACCGCGTACGGCGTGCTCGACGTCGCGCCCTCCGCCAGCGCCAGCGGGCCGGAATCGACCACGGTCGCCGTGCTCGGATCCGCGTCGATCAGGATCGCCGCCGTCTCGTCGTCCTCCACCGTCACGCTCACGCTCGACGCTATCGCGCCGCCGTAGTTCGCCACCGCGTGGTTGATCGTCGCCATCCCGTCCACCGCGTCGTCGTCGTCCTGGGGCGCCACCGTCACCGTCCGCGCCGTGTTCCACGTCGTCGGCGTGAACGTCAGCGTGTTCTGCAGCCCCGTCGCCGCGTCCGTGTCCACCGTGGCCACGTTCGCGTCGGTGCTCGTCACCCTCACCGTCGCCGTGCCCGTCGGCTGGCCGCCGAGCGACACCGTGTAGATGCCGCTGCCGCCGCCCTCCGTCAGCGTCAGGCTCGCGCGGCTCACCGTCACCGACGGCGTCGGCACGATGTCCACCGTTTCGGTGGTCAGTGCGCCGGACTCCGTGTGCGCGGAGTCCGCCACCGTCACCACGAGCGTCCGCACCGTGTCGACGCCGCCGGAATAGCCCAACGTCAGCACCGTCGAGGCGGCGCCGGTTGCTGCCGCCGAACTGACCGACAGCCCCGGCGGGCCGCCCAGCGCGAAGTGCGACGCCGCCACGCCCGCCGCGAAGGTCGTGTGCGAGAGCTCCACCGTCACCGTCGCGCCGTCCAGGGCCCCCGCGGTCAGCGGCGACGGATTGGTGGCCGCGATCGCCGCCTTGGGTCGGTATTCGAGCCGCAGCATGTAGGTGCTGGTCGCGCCGCCGCTGCCTGCGACCGCCACCGCCACGGTGTTGACCGCCGAGTCGGCGGTGTTCAGGTTGTAGGCGGCATGGCCCACGCCGCTCGCAACCGTGGTGGAGGTGGCGTTGTTGACGGAGACGGCCACCGTGTCGGGATCGAAGACGGGCGTGATTCGCAGGTAGTCGAGGTCGTTCCCCGCAATCAGCCCGGAGTAGCTCGTCTGCGCCGTGTTGAACGGCGGCGACAGCGCCACGTCCGCAGCGGTCACTATCGGCACCCAGCGGCCGGAAATCGAGTAGCTGCCGGAGGAGTATGAGCGCGACTGTGTCGCGTGCCAGACCACACCGCCAAAGTCGATCTCTTCCTGGCTGAGCTCGACCGTCAAGGACGACCGGGATTCGCCGACGCGCCGGCAGCCGCCCCTGGGCTGGGTGAAGCTCACGCCAGGTAGACCGAACAGACGAAATTGGTTGTTGCCAATGTTCTTCTCCCGGCAGAACACGTGTCGATCTTCTTGGTTTGACCCTATGCCCTCGAAACGCACCACTTGCGGGGCCGTCGTCGCCTGGAGGTACGAGGCTCCGGTCGCGCTGCGCATCTCGTTGTCCGCGCCGTTCACCCACGGCACGAAGGTGGTGCCGCTGCGTCGGTCCGGCGATGGCGGATCCGTCCCCAGGACCACCGACACGAGCGACAACGACGGCACGTCGTCGTCCGTCACCGCCACCGCCACGCCAGCCGCGGTGGCGACGCTGCCGTAGCCCGTCACGGCGTGCGAAATGGTGACCGATTCGTCGCCGGAGTCGCCGTCCTGGACCGCCGTCACGGTCACAGTCTGCGCGGTGTTCCAGTCGCCGGTGGTGAAGGTCAGCGCCTGGGTTTGCGACGTGGCGTCCGAATCCACCGTCACCGAGGGGTTGTCGCTGGTCGCCGTCACCGTCGTCGTGGCGGAGGGAGCGGTGTTCAGCACCAAGGCGTAGGTGCCGGCGCCGCCCTCGTTGAGGGACAGAGTGGATTCGCCGACGGTGACGCCCGGGGTCTGCGCCAGCGCCGGCGCCGAGCACAGCGAGGCGGTGGCCAACGCGATCGTACGCCAAACATGCTTCATTGTTCCCACCCCGTGGTACGCGACCAACACCGTCGCGCCGGAATTGGCGTTAAATTAGTTAGTTAGTTAGTTAGTCTGATTCGGGGGGGGGGGGGGGGGGGGGGACTCCCCACCATTCCGCAAGAGCGGATTTGGTCGTTTTTCATGCTTCCGACGGTTGCGCGGCGGAGGATGTTGGGGCGCTGCCCCAAACCCCGAAGTACATGGCGCCAGCGCGTCGGGGGCGGCTGGCTTCTCCGATAGGGCCGCCGCCCCCTCCGGCTTGCGCCGGCGCGCGGCCTATCCGCTTCCGGGGTCCGCGAACGGAAGCATGCCACGGATTCGAGGGCGGCGGTCACGCGGGGGCTCCGGCGCGCTGGGGATCGAAGAGGCTGCCGTCGCGGAGCATGGCGCAGGCGACGTTGAGCAGCCGGTCCGCCACCGAGCGCAAGGCGCGGGCGTGGCCGTGGCCGCGCCGCCGCAGCGACTGGTACTTGGCCTTGCTGACCGGGTCCCGCTGCGCCGCCACGCGGGCCCAGTGGTACGCCGCGTCGCGCAGCCGTCCGTGCGCCGCCAGCCGCCGAACCACCAGCAGGCTCTTGCCCGAACGCCGCGTCACCGGCGCGACGCCGCAGACGCAGCGCAGGGCGTGGTAGTCTCTGTTCCGCAAGGCGTCCGGCGCCTCCGCCAGCAGCGTCGCGGCGACGGTCGTTCCCACTCCCGGCAAGGACAGGAGAACGGCCGCGTCGCGGGGCGGCCGCCCCGGCGCGTCTTCCGACGGCTCCGGCCCGGCCTCGGCCGGCTCGGCGAGACCGGCCAGCAGTTGGTCCAGCCGACCGCGCGCCTCGGCGAGCTGCTCGTTGGCCAGTTCCAAGCGCCTCGCCACGACCCGCGCATGCGCTTCGGCGGCCACCGCCGAACCCGGCGCCAGCGGCGCCGAGGGCTTGCGCAGGCGCTCGCGCAGCGTCTCCACGTTGATGCGGCGGACGCCGTGCCGCGCCAGCAGCTTCTCCAAGGTGCTCCGGCGCGCCTTGGCGCCGGCGCCCGGATTCGGCAGCCGCTTCCACAGCGCCAGCGCGAACGCCGAGGCCACGTCCTTGCCCGCCGCGTCCAGGAACTGCGGGTAGTAGCGCCACAGCTGCTCGCGCATCCGGTTCGCCAGCCGCGTCCGCTCCCGCGCCAACTCGTCCGCCAGCCGCGACCACTCCCGCAGCTCCACCAGCTCCGCCCCGGTCGCCCTCAGCCGCCGCAGGCAGTGCGGGTCCGTGCGCAGCGCCGACGCCAGCACCCGGGCGTCGCGGCGGTCGTCCTTCGCCCCCGCCGGCGAGTGCCGGTCGCGGAACCGGTCGAGCTGCTTCGGATTGATCGAATGCACCGCGAAGCCACGCTCCATCAGGCTCTCGACCACCGGGCCGCGCGGCGTCTCTATCGCCACGCCCACCGCGCCGGCCTCGCCCGCGAACGCCAGCAGCCAGTCCGCCAGCGCCGACAGCCCCTCGCCGCCGTGCGCGAACGCCCGCTCGCCAACCACTTCGCCGTCCCCGTCCAGCACGCACGCCTGGTGCGTCTCAACGCCCCAGTCCACGCCCGCGTGCCACTTCGCTCCCTCTTCCACTTCCCGCTTCAAGATTCCTCCCGTCGTCCAGTCTCGAAGAACGGGCGCGCCAACGATGCCTGCCGGTCCCTGTGCTGGCGCTCGAGGCGCGAACTCCCCACGGGGCATCCATCGTCGGCCGGCGGCCGGGGCGCTTGTCCCCCCCAGGCGCTCGAAGCGCAGGGGGGCGCGGGCTGCTCCCGGCCGCCTGCCCAGCAACATGAAGACCATCCCCATGAAGCTGGCTCAGAAAGGTACAGGGGGGGGAGTGAGGGGGAGGGTGAGGTGGCGGTGCGGACCCGAGCAGCGGCGACAAAGCCGCCACCAGCGAATCACTCCTCTGACCAAAGCAGACATCCACGGCAGTCGCCTCCCTCGCACTCGCACGCTTGCGGAGCGCACCTTACCACACTGCCCACACTGCCCTCGTATGCCGCCGAAGAGCCGACGACGGACGGACGACCCGGCGGGAGACTGTGCCACAATCGGCCCAGCCAACGAGTTTGCGCGTGGATCTGTTCATGGCACCGCCGGCGCGTCCGGCGTCGTCCACGCTCCCCCAACTTCGCTCACCAAAGTTTCTCCGGCTTGTGGGTCGTAGGTTACCGCTACGACTCCATCCTTCGAGAAATCACTGACTGCACGCTTGGCAAAGGCGGGCAAGTTTGTGCCGCCTTCATTCCTCGCTGAAGGCGCCAAGAGGCCGTCAAGGTCCGATGCCACGGCCTCAGCGCCCAACTCGTTACAGAACTTGTAGTCATTGTCGTGTGTAAGGGCCGGCCAGTCGACTTGCTTGGGCGTCAAGTCCTTCACCTTGCCGCTGAAACGATACCTGATGCGCGTGTACCAAGCCGTTCGCGCGCAGGTGGGACCGCCAGAAACCCGCCTCGAAAACCAGTGCTTGATTTCCGCCTCCGCCGTCTGCGCCTCCAAGGCGCCATAGAGCACCGGGAAGGAACCGTCCGAATAACGCGTCGCAAATCTCTTCATCCCTTTTGTCCAATGTTTCGGCGTGAAGAGTTTCTCAATGAGTTTCTGCGGTTGGGTGACGATGCCTTGGGACTTTAGAAGCTGCTTGGTCTCTTCAATGCTCTGCGCGTCGAGGTCCTGTTCCGCAAAAAAACGGTCGGGATTAGAACAGACGGCCAACCGAATCAAGTTCCTCTCGATGGTTTCGGTGGGAAGCTCTTTGAGCACAACTACCAACCTGCCGCCGCTTGGACATACTCCTTTACGAGTAGCAGGTTCTCCATAGACCCTTCCAACAGGAGCTCCATGGGCACTTTGCCGTCCAACATGTCCTGTGGTTCTCGAAGCCAGTCGTTCTCCACGGCGTCGTTCTGGAACCATGCCGATAGCGTCATCCGCATCTGAACCAGGTAAGCGAGGCGGTCCTTGGCGTCGCGTCCTTTGAGTACCTTGCGGCCCGCCAACACGTCTGCGGCATAGTCCTTGTCGGACGGTTCCAATCCGAGCAGGAGAGCGGCATCCGACTCCTGCAGCCGCCAAGTTTTCAAAATCTTATGGAGAAGCTGTATGGGCCCAGCCGGTCGCGACACCTGATTCTTCTTGACATGATCACCCTCTGGGTCGAGCGTGTGGCGGAGCGGATAATCCGGCGGGCCGGATGCGTCCTTGAACGTCGTTCCGGGGTTGCGGAAACCTATCGCTGGCAGTCTTCCCTCCGACGGGCCGTGCGTTCGCCTACTTTGAATAGTGACGGTCCATCCGAGCACGAGCACAGTGACGCTCAATGCGACCACGGACGCTACAAGAAGCCAGTCCATCACAGACGCGGCTTAGCGCCGGCCCGGTGTGGAGAGGTTGCTCAGGGCGCCCTCTTCGTCCTCCACAAGGCTCATCACCGCGAGCGGCGCGGCCGAGGACACCGTCAGCCGCCACTTGCCCGCGCCGTCGCCGAGGGCGCCCTCGAAGCCGGCGCCGCCCCGCTCCAACTCCGCCGCCGACAGCCACAGCGCCTCGCCGGCGGGAACCGTCACGCGCACCGCGCCGCCGGCGCGTCCGGCGTCGTCCACGCCCTCGATGGTCGCCGCCGCGTCCTCCGCGCCATCGTTCACCAGCCGCAGCAGGCTCCGCAGCGTCCGGTTCGAACCCGGATTGAACATCGACACCCGCGCCGCGCCGCCCGAACGCGGCGCCGCCTCCAAGAGCCCGGTCGCGTAGCCGCCGGCGCCCACCGCGCGGGCGTGGACCCGCGCTCCGAATCCGGCGCGCAGATCCAAACGCCAGGAACCCCGCGTCGGCGCCCCCACGCCCTCCGCCAGCGGCCCGCCGCCCTCCTCCAAGTCCCGCGAGTCGAACTCCGCCGCCGCGAACGCCTCCAGCGCCAGCGAAACCGGCCCGGCGGAAACTCCGGCGTCGTCCACCGCCGTCACCAGCACCTCGCCCGCCGCCGCGCCCAAGTTCCACACCCGCGCCACGCCGACACGCCCGGCCGCCGACGCCGGCGGAAACAGCGGCACCCGCGCCACAACCCCCGGCCCCAGCGCCGCCGCCGGTCCCGACAGGTTCCCGGTCCGGCCGCCGTCGCCAACCGCCAGCGCCTGCGCCTCAAGCGGCCACGGCGCGGTCAGCTCCAAGCGCCAGTTCCCCGCGCCGCGGCCGAGGCCGCGCCCCGAACCCATGCGCCAACGCTCAAGCTCCGACGCCGTCACCGTCACCGCCCGGCCCGCCGGCGCGACCAGCCCGGTCGCCAGCCGACCGACCCCGGCCTCGTCCACGCCCCACGCGTACGCCGTCGCGTCGGACCCGGTCGGGTTCGACACCCGCAGCGCGCCGGCCGGCGAACGCTCCCGTCCCGCCGGCAGGAACGCCGCCCGCAGCGTTCCGCCAACCCGCGGCAGGCCATCGTGCAGCGCCGACGGCGGGCCGCCCGCCGCCCGCAGGAACGTCTGCGCCTCCAGGTCCAGCGTCGACAGAACCTCCAGGCGCCAGCCCCCGGCCGTCGGCGCCCCCAGACCGTCCGCAAGCCCCTTCGCCGCGTTGCCGAACTCCAGATCCGCCGAGTTGAAGTGCGCCGTCCGCCCCGCGCCGATGGACAACCGCGCCGGGCCGAACCGCTCCCCGGCGTCGTCCACACCCCACACCAGCGCCTCCCCGGCAACCTCCGAGCGGTTGATCAGGCGCAGGAACGAGCGCCGCCCCGAAGTGTCCCCGGACGCCGCGAACCACGGCGATGGAAGACCCGCCAGCACCGCGACGCCGCGCTCCCGCAACTCGGGCACCCGGCGCCGGATCGACGCCCGCGACAGCGGATTGCCGCGCAGCCCCACCACGTCCCCCGAACCCAGTCCCGCGTTCTCCGCCAGCGGCGCCGCCGACTCCACGCGGTTCGAACCCAGGCGCAGACGCGCGAGCTCCCGCAGCCGCCGCAGCGGCGCCACGTCCACCACCGCGTTGCGCTCCAAATCCAGCCACTCCAGCGCCCGCATCCCGCGCAGCGGCCCCACGTCCTGCACCGCGTTGTCCGCGAGCCACAGGCGCTCCAAACCGGTCAGGCACGACAGCTCCGACAGGTCCGAAAGCCCCGAAGCCGCGAGCCACAGCCGCTTCAACTCGCGCAGCGCGCACAGCGGCGACAGCCCGACCAGCGGATTGCCGCTCAGCGACAACTCCTCCAGCGACTCCAGAAACACCACCGGCGTCAGGTCCGACACCGCGTTGCCGTCCAGAAACAGCGACCGCAACCCGGCCATCTCCCGCAGCGGCCACAGGTTCGACACCCCGTTCCCCGACAGCAGCAGCGTCTCCAAGCGCGTCAGACCCGCCAGCGCCGAGATGTCCGACACCCCGTTGTCCGACAGGTCCAAGTGCTCCAGAAGACGCAGCTCCGACAACTCCGAGAGGTCCGTCACCGCGTTGCCGCCCAGCTCCAGCCGCCGCAGGTTCGACGCCGCCGACAGCCCCGTCAGGTTCGACACCCCGGACCACGGCGCACTCAGACTCGAAAGCGCGAGCAGGTGCCCCTCCGTCAGCGACGACGCCTCCACGCCCAGCGTCCGCGCCACCACCGCGCGCAACGCGGCGTCCGGAACCGCCGCCGGCGGCCCCGCGTCCGCGTCCCCTTCCGCGACCACCTCCACTTGGAACGTCAGCGCCGCCGTCGCCCCGGCGCCGTCGCGCGCCGTCACCGACACCGTCCAGGACCCCTCCTCCGACGGCGTCCCGCACACCGAGCGCGCCAGCCCGCACCGCCCGCGCCCGTCCGCGTCGAACCACAGCCCCGGCGGCAGGCCGCGCGCCGCGTAGCGCACCGTCCCCTCGCCGCCCGTCGCCGCCGGAACCTGGAACTGCGCGATCGGCCGGCCAACGGTGAAACTCTTCCCCGACACCCCGGACGCGAAGGAGAGCAGGCCCACGAACTGCTTCGCCACGTCGAATCCGCGCCACTTCAGCGACGGGTACTGGCTCGAACTGCCGAAGTGCCACGGGTCGTCCGCCTCGTAGTCGCCGTCGAGGTCGATGTTCCACGCCGCGTAGACGCCCTCGTAGTCGGTCGGCCGCTTCAGCTCCGCCGTGGACAGGCCCTCCGGCGCGTCCAGGTCGGCGTCGTCCGGGATGCCGCTCGCGCTGGCGTCCCAGTAGCTCGCCGTCGCGGTGGTGCCACCTCCGACCAGGCCGTCCTTGTGCGGGCAGGCGCCGGTCACCGCCCCCGCCGACCAGCTGGCCTCGACGATGCCCACGACGTTGTTCAGCTGGCCGCCGGCCAGACCGCCGGCGGTGGCGTTGTTGCCCGTGCCGGTGCATTCCACCGCCGCTGTCGAGTAGCTCGCCAAGATCTCCGCCGTGGTCTGCGTCTCCCCCACCAGGCCGCCGGCGTGGGCCGTGCCCGACACCGAGCCCGTGCTCCAGCTCGCCGCGACGCGGACGCCGCTCGAGACCCTGCCGACCAGCGCGCCGGCGCCGCGGCCGGCCGCCACGCGCGCGTTCGGCAGCCCCACCGCCTCGATGCGCGCGTTGGGGATCGCCGATCCGAACAGCCCCGCGTAGTTGCTGGCGCGGTTCACGAACAGGTTGCGCAGCAGCCGGCCGTTGCCGTCGAAGCGCGCCGTGAAGGAGTTCGCGGACGTGCCGACCGGTTCCCAGCCGAGGCCGCCGTTGTCGTAGTCGTCGCCGTCGTCGCCCGTCAACATGCCGCCGGTCTCCGTCCAAGTGCGCCCGTCGCCGTCGGTGTCGAAGTCCAGGTCGGTCGTCAGCTCGAAGCCGTCGCAGGCCACGCCCGAGGTCGCCGTCGGGCACACGCCGCCGCCGCGCGCGTTCGGGAACACCACCGCGTAGCTGCTCGTCGCCGACGTACCGTCGCCGTCCAAGTCCCAGCGCATCGCGTTCAGCTTCGCCAAGCTGTCGATCTCGATCAGGCCGTCCGCGTCGGCGTCGTGGTCCTCCGTGGTGTTGCGCACCGCCACCCGCACGTCCGGGCCGGCCGTCACCGCGCCGTAGTTCATGACGGCGTGCGTCAGCGTCCCCTCGGCGTCCGTCAGCCGGTCGTGGTCCGCGACCGCCGTCACGGTCACCGTCTGGGCGGTGTCCCAAGTGGTTCCGGTGAACGAGAGTGTGCTGACGTCCACGGTCAGGCCGGCCATGCCGGTCGTCGCGATGGCCACCGTGCTCGTGCCGCTCGCCGGCGGCGCCGACAGGCTCACTTCGTAGGTCGCCGTGCCGCCCTCGTCGATGGCCAGCGATGTCGGCGCCAGCACCACGCCGGCGGTCTCGTCGTCGCGCACGCGCACGTCCACGCCGGGGCGCCGGATCACGGCCAGCGAGGCGTAGTCGCCGGTTCCCGTCGCCGCGTGCGTCAGGCCGACCGTCTCGTCGGCGCCATCGCCGTCCGCCACGCCGGCCACGGTCACCGTCCGCGCCGTGTCCCAGTTCGTCGCGTCGAAGGAGAGCGTGGTCTGGTCGCCGGGCGTGCCCGTGTCCGTGTCCGCGGTCAGCTTCGCCGTCGCGCCGCCCACCGTCACCGACACCGTTCCCGTGGGCGCGACGTTCAGGCGCACCGTGTACGTCGCCGTCGCGCCCTCCGCCACCGTCAAGTTCACCGGCGACACCTTCAGGCCCGCAACGTCGTCGTCCACGGCCGTCGCCGTGACGTCGGAAACGGCCACGCCGTCGTAGCCCCCTCCGGTCGGCGTGTGGCTGATCGTCTCCGACTCGTCCGCCGTGTCGGTGTCGTCCACGCCCGCCACCGTCACCGTCTGCGGCGCGTCCCAGTTCCGTGCCGTGAACGTCAGTGCGGACGGACGCGCCGTGGCAACCGTGCCGGTGGTGCTGGCCACCGCCACGCGCACCGGGCCGCCGACCGGCTCCGTGTCCAGAACCAGCGTGTACTCCGCCGTGCCGTTCTCCTGCACGTTCAGCGCCGTCGCGGAGAGCGTCGCCCCCTTCGCGTCGTTGTCGGTCACCGTGAACGACACGTCCGCGTCCTCCACCGCGCCGTAGTCCGCGCCGGAGGCGTCGTGGGTCAGCGTCGCGCTCCCGCCCTCGCCGTCGTCGTCCTCGGCGGCGCGGACGGTCACCGTCTGCGCCGTGTCCCAGTTCATGGCGTGGAACAGCAGCGTGTTCTGCTCGCCGGCCGCGCCGGAATCCGCGTCCACCGTCACCGCGTCCTCGCTGCTCGAGATCGACACCGTCACCGGCCCCGTCGGCTCGCTGTCCAGCACCGCCGTGTAGGTCGCCGTCATGCCTTCCGTGACGCCGCTCGCCGTCAGCGTCGCCGCGTCCAACGTCAGCCCCTGGGCGTCGTCGTCGTTCACCGCCACCCGCACCCGCGGGCCGCTCGGCACGCCCGGGATGCCTTGCACCGCGTGCGTGATGTGCGCCACGTCGTCCACCGCGTCGTCGTCCCGGCCGGCCGTCACCGTCACCGTCCGCGGCGTGTTCCAGCTCGTCGTGGTGAAGGACAGCGCCCCGCTCGTCGTCACGTCGCCGTTGCTGCTTGTCGGCGTCACCGTCGCCGTGCCGGGCGGCTGGCCCGTCAGCACGACGGTGTAGGTTCCGACGTTGGCGTTCGTCGACCCGGGCTCCTCCTCCAGCGCCAGCTCCGTCGCCGACAGCACGACCTCGGTCGCCGGCGCCACCGCCACCGTGCCCGTGTCCCGGTCGCCGCCGAAGCGGTGCGCCGCCGCCAGCACCCGCACCAGAAGCGTCGCCTGCGTGTCGAAGTCCGTGCGGTCGAAGCGCAGGCGCAGCGACGCCTCGGTGTCGCTGGCGCGGATCGCCGAGGCGATGGACAGGCCGGCGATCGGCGGCGTCGCGACCAGCTGGAAGCTCGACGGCGCGATGCGCGCGGCGAACACGGTGCCCGACAGTTCGACCCGCACGGTCGCGCTGTGCAGGTTGGTCTCCGTCAGCGGCGCCGGAACCGTGCCGGCGATGCGCGCCAAGGCCGGCGGCACCGTGACCATGAACGTCACCGCGTCCCGATCCCCGGCCGCCATGTTGCTGTCGCCGTCGTCCACGGTGATCGTCACCGTGGTGGATGTCGCCGCCATCGGCGTGCCGCACACCGTGCGCGGCGCGCAGTTCGGCGTTCCCAGCGACAGGCCCGCCGGCAGGCCCGTCGGCGTGTAGACGTAGGCGCCGTTGCCGCCCGTCACCGCGGGCAGCTGGAACGGCTGGATGGCGACGCCGCCCGGAAACGTCATGGCGGCAAGCGTGGAGGTGGCGAACGCCGGCGCCGTGTCCGGCTGCGCGTCCAGCTGCGGCGCCGCCGCCAGGCCGCCGTATTTCAGGATCGGGTGCTGGTTGGAGAAGCCGAAGTCCCACGGGTCGGCGTCGGCGCCGTCGCCGGTTTCGCCGTCGCCGTCCACGTCCTGGTCGTCCCAAGCGGCGTAGATGGCCTCGCCGGGATCGCCGACGAGCGTGTCGTAGTCCGTCGGCGCCTGCAGAACCGCCGACGTCTTGCCCTCCGGCGGCCGCGGCGGGCTGTCCGTGTCGTCCCCGATGCCGGTCAGGTTCGTGTCCCAGTAGCTCGCCGGCTCCGTGCCGGGGCTGTTGTTCACCAGACCGCTCTTGCGGATCGAGGGGCAGTTGCCGGTTATCCTGCCCGTGGCGTAGCTCGCCGCGATCACGCCGTCGTTGCGGGCCGCCAGCCCGCCGACGCGCGCCCAGAGCGCGTTGAACGTGCAGCGTACCGCCACCCTCGAGTACGACGCCACGATGCGCGCCGACGACGACCGCACCTCGGCCACCAGACCGCCCAAACCGCCGGCCCCCGTCACCTCGCCAGTCGCGTACACCGCCGCGATGCGCCCGTAGTACGTGCCCGCCAACGCGCCCAGCCGGACGCCGCTGCCCGTCACCGAGACGTCCACCAGCCCCAGCGAGCGGACCGTCGCGTCCGCCGTCGCCGTCGCGAACAGCCCGCGGTCGTTGCCGACGCCGCTCACGGTCAGGTTCTTGATCACGTGGCCGCCGCCGTCGAGCGTCGTCGCCCAGTTGGCGATGGGCGCCCAGTTGGGGTAGGCGTCGCTGGTGTCCACGGCGCCGCTGCCGTCCGTGTCGAAGTCCAGGTCGCCCGCCAGCTCGTAGCCTAGGCAGTCGTTGTCGTCCAAGTCGTCCGGCGTCGTCGGGCAGGCCAGGCCCGTGCCGGCGGCGTTGAACACCGCGTTGAAGAACGTGCTGGTGGCGGTGAAGTAGGCCGCCGTCGACGTGGCGCCCGGCGCCGGCGCCCCGTCGCCGTCCACGTCCCACCGCACCGCGTCCAGATGCGCCAAGCTCGTTATCTCGATCAGCCCGTCGCCGTCGGCGTCGTAGTCGGTGCGCTGGGCGACCGGGTCCAGCCCGCCGTAGTTCAGCACCGGATGGTTCCAGGCGCTGCCGAAGTCCCACGGGTCCTCGTCCGCATCGCCGTTGCCGTTCACGTCCAGATCGTCCCAGGCCGCGTACAGCGTGCCGGTCGCGGAGGTCGGCCCCTGCAGGGCGCTGGTGGTCTGGGCCGCCGACCCCGCCGTGAGCCCCGTGGTGCCGGAGTCGTAGTACACGTTGTAGTAGTTCTCGCCGCTGCCGTCGTCCGCGGCGGTCACACCGCTCACGCCGCTGCCCGCAACCGTGCCGGCGAAGTACGACGCCCTCACCGTGGTGGGCCCAGTGTTGCCGCCGATCAACCCGCCGGCGCGCACGCTGCCGCTGCCGCCCTCGTCGACCAGTCCCGTCGCGTAGCAGGCCACCACCGTCGCCCCGTTGTGGATCAATGCGGCCAGCCCGCCGGCGTAGGAGGCGGAGTTGCCCGCGCCGGTGACGCTCGCGGTGGAGTAGCTGGCCGCCAGCCGGGAGCCGGAACCGGTCACCCTGCCCACCAGCCCGCCGGCGCGGGCGAGGCCGGTCGAACCGACATGCACGCGCCCCGAGGCCCAGGACGCGATCACCGTTCCGTTGACCACCGCCGCCAGCGGCGCGATATCGGTGCTGCTGCCGCCGACGCCGCTCACGTCGACGTCCGCCAGCCCCAGGCCGCGGACGGCGCCGCTCACGGTGTTGAACAGTCCCGCGCTGCCCGCCGCGTCGACGATGGTCAGGTTGGAGATCACATGGTTGTTGCCGTCGAAGGTCGCCGAGTAGGTGCCGCCGATGGACGCCCAGTTGGCGTGGGAGCCCGGATCGTCCGCGTCCACGTCGCCGTCGCGGTCCGTGTCGAAGTCCAGGTCCGCCGTCAGCTCGTAGCCGGCGCAGTCGCCCTCGTCGTCCACGTCCGGGCCGTCCAGGCAGCCCATGTCCTCGGCCATGATCGAACCCGCGAAGGCGCTGCGGTAGCTCCCCTCGTTGGCGCTCGAATCCACGTCGCCGTCGCCGTCCAGGTCCCAGCGCACCGCGTTCAGCTTGGCCAGCGAGTCGATCTCGATCAGGTTGTCGTCGTCCGTGTCGTAGTCCGCGCCGTCCATCTCGTCGTCCTGGGCCGTGGCGGCGATGTTGATGGTCGCGGCGTTGTCGTACTGGGCGCCGTTCGGGTTGTTGGCGATCGTCGTCCGCTCGCCCACCGCGTCCGCGTCCTGCTCGCCGCGCACGCGCACCGTCTGCGCCGTGCCCCAATCCGTCGCGGTGAACGTCAGCACCGCCGCGGTCGAGAACGCCCCGGTTTCTTCCGCGACGCGGATGGCACCGTTGGTCGTGGACACCGCCACCGTCACGTTGCCGCCGACCGGCAGCGTCGACAGGCGCACCGTGTACGTCGTGACCTGTCCTTCGCGCAGCGCGAGCGGCACCAGCTGGTCGCCGGGCGTGTCCGGGTCCGTGTCCACGATCACGCCCAAGTCGTCGTCCGCCACCGTCGCCGCCAGCCGCGCCGTGACGCCGTCGTAGCCGCCGCCCTGCGCCGCGTGGTCGATGGCCGTCTCCTCGCCGTTCGAGTCGGTGTCCTGCACGGCCGTCAAGGTCACCGTCTGCGCCGTGTCCCAGTTCGTCGTCGTGAACCACAGCGTGCTCTGCAAGCCGGTCGCCGCGGCCGTGTCCACCGTCACCGCGGCCGGATCGACGCTGGTGACCGTCACCGTCACCGGGCCCGTCGGCTGGCCGGTCAGCACCGCGGTGTAGGTGCCGACGTTGGCGTTGCTGGTTCCGGGATCCTCCGCCAGCGCCAGCGTCGTCGCCGAGAGCATCACGCCGCGGACCGGCGCCACCGCCACGGTGCCCGTGTCCTGGTCGCCGCCGAAGCGGTGCGCCGCCGCCAGCACCCGCACCAGCAGCGTCCCCTGGGTGTCGAAATTGGTGTCGTCGAAGCGCAGCGTCAGCGTCGCCTGGGTGGCGCTGTCGCGGACCGCCGAGGCGATGGAGAGGCCGGCGATGGTCGGCGTGGTCGCCAGCTGGAAGCTCGACGGCGAGACGCCGCCGACGAACACGGTGCCGGCCAGCTCGACGACCACCCGCGCGCCGTTCAGGTTGGTTTCCATGAGCGCCGGCGGCGTGGTGCTGGAGATGCTTGCGGACGCCGCCGGCACGGTGACCAAGAAGGTCAGCGTGTCGCGGTCGTTCGCCGCCATGTTGCTGTCGCTGTCGTTGACGGTGATCGTCACGGTCCCGGTGTGCGCCGCGGTGGGCGCGCCGCACACGGTGCGCGCGGTGGCGCAGTCCGGCAGGCCGAAGGACAGCCCGGCCGGCAGCCCGCCCGCTGCGTAGCGGTACACGCCGTTGCCGCCGGTGGCCGCCGGAACCTGGAACTCCACCGCCAGGTTGCCCGGCAGCGTCATGTCCGCCACCGTGCCCGAGAAGTCCGGCGCCGTGTCCGGCTGCGTGTCCAGTTGCTGCGCCGGCGCGAGGCCGCGGTACTTCAGGATCGGGTGCTGGTTCGCGCGCCCGAAGTCCCACGGGTCGTCGTCCTCCGCCTCGCCCGAGACGCCGTCGCCGTCCACGTCCTGGTCGTCCCACGCCGCGTAGATGGCCTCGCCGGGATCGCCGACGACCGTGTCGTAGTCCGTCGGCGCCTGCAGCACGGCTGTCGTCCTGCCCTCCGGCGGCTGCGGCGGGTTTTCCGTGTCGTCGGCGATCTGGCTCAAGGTCGTGTCCCAGTAGCTCGCCGTTATCGTGCCGTTGCCCACGAGGGTCAGCGCCCCCTTGCTGCCGGCCGGACACGCGCCCGTCACACGTCCGGTCGAGTAGCTCGCGGCGATCAAGCCGCCGTCGTGGTAGCCCACCAGACCGCCGGCCACGGCGTTGCCGGCGCTCGACGTGCATTCCACCGCCGCCGCGCTGTAGCTGGCGACGACGCGCGCGCCCGCGGTGGTCGTCCCGCCCACCAGGCCGCCCGGAGCGCTGCCCGCCCGCACCGTGCCGCTCGACCAGACCGCCGCGATGCGCCCGCGATGCACCCCGACGAGCCCTCCGGTCAGGTTCTGCGCGGCTTGGATGCGGACGTTCGGCAGGCCCAGCGAGGTGATGACCGCGCTCGCGGTGGTGCCCGCGAACAGCCCCTGGTACTGCCACGTGCCGCGGTTGATGAACAGGTTGTCGATGACGTGGCCATTGCCGTCGAAGGTCGCCGTGTAGTTGGCCGCGGTGTTCGCCGCCGTCGAGCCGATGGACATCCAGCCGGCGCCGGCGTTGTTGTACGCGTCGCCGGTGTCGCCCGTGACCGTGCCGCCGGGCGCCGTCCAGGTGGCGCCGTTGCCGTTGGTGTCGAAGTCGAGATCGTTCAAGAGCTCGTAGCCCCGGCAGTCGTCGTCGTCCGCGTCGTCTTCGGTGGTCGGGCAGAGGCCGGCGCCGCCGGGTTGGAAGCGCGGGTTCAGGAACGCGCCCGCGGCGTGGAAGGTCGCCTCGTTGCCCGTGGACGGGGCGCCGTCGCCGTCCAAGTCCCAGCGCACCGCGTTCAGCTGCCCCAGCGTCGCGATGTCGATCAGCCCGTCGGCGTCGGCGTCGTAGTCGGTGCGCTGGAGAGCGGGATCGAATTCGCCGTACTTCAGCGCCGGGTAGTTGCGGGCTGTGCCGAAGTCCCAAACGTCGTCGATGGCGCCGTCGCCGTCGACGTCGTGATTATTCCAGTTGGCGTATATGCCGCTGTAGCCCAGCTGTGCCTGCAAGTTCGTCGTGGACTGGCTTCCGTCGTAGCTGACCTGGTAGAGGTTCCCCAGCCGGGAGGACACCGAGCTGTCCCAGTAGGTGTCCGTGACGGTTTGTTGGGAGCGGCTCACGACGCCGTGGAACCTGCGGGCGCCGCCGGAAGGCCCGGAGTGCGTCGCGACGGCGTAGCTGGCCCGTATCGTGCCGTTGTCGTTGTCGGACACGAAGCCAGCCATGAAGGCATTGGTGCCCGCGCTTTCGGCGTGCAGATGGGTGCCGCTGACGTAGCTGTTGACGATCGTGCCTGGATTGTTGTGGCCCACGAAACCGCCCATGTTGTCCGTCGAGCCTGGGCCGGCGCTCCGCACGCGGCCGCCCAAGACGTAGCAGGCGCCGATCGTGCCTTGGTTTATGGCGGCCAAGACGCCTATGTGTACGTCGCCGTTGCCGTAGATGTCCGGATTGACCAGCCCCAGCCCGGTCACCCGGCCACCGCTCCCCACGCGCGAGAAGAAACCGACGTAATAGTCGCTGGGTCGATTCACTCTCACGTTGGAGATGGTGTGTCCGTTGCCTTGAAAGGTCGTGGTGTAGGAGCGCACGTCGGTGTTCGAATCGCCGGGCAGCTTGCCGATGGGAATCCAGCTGGCGTAGGAGTTCGGATCGTCCGCGTCCACGTCGCCGTCGCGGTCCGTGTCGAAGTTGAGATCCGCCGTGAGCTCGTAGCCGGCGCAGTCGCCGGCCGCGTCCGCGTCGGCGTCCGGGCAACCCATGTACTCCATCGCCACCGTGCCCGCGAAGGCGGCCAGGTAGGTCGACGTGGCGCTCGGCGTGCCGTCGCCGTCCAGGTCCCAACGCACCGCGTTCAGCTTGGCCAGCGAGTCGATCTCGATCAGGCGGTCGTTGTCCACGTCGTGGTCCGTGCCGGTCTGCTCGTCGTCGTCCACGGTGACGCGCACCACGGCGGCGGTGTTGGCGGTGTCCATGTAGCCGCCGCCGGTGGCGGCGTTGGCCACCAGCGCCAGCTCGTCCACCGCGTCCGAGTTGTCGTCCACCGGCGCGACGGTGACCGCCTGCGCGGTGTTCCAGTTCTGCATGGTGAACGTGAGCGTGGTCGATGCGGCGCCGCTCACGGTCACCGCGGCGTTGTCGCTGGTGACGGTGACTGTGGTGGTGGCGGTGGGCGGGCTCTCCAACACCACAGTGTAGGCGCTGTTTCCGCCGCCCTCGGTGAGCGCAACGCTTTCCGTCGAGACGTTGACCCAGCGCCCCGGCGCGACCGACACCGTGCCGGTGGTGAGCGCCGCGCTGTGGGTCGTGGCGGCGACGGCGACGGTGACGGAGATGGTGGCGGCGGCGTCGAAGTCCGATCCGTCGTAGCGCAGGTACAGGATGGCGCGGGTTCTGCCGGAATTGAACCACAACCTGTCCACGGTGAGGCCGGGTATCGTGGTGTTCAAGGTGAAGTGGGAGGTGGCCGCGGCGGCCGTGTAGGTGGCGCCGGTGAGGTTGACGGCGATCCGCGCCGTGCGCAGGTTGCCTTGGTTCAGCGTCGCTGGGCTGGTGGAGGCGATGACGGCCGACTGCGCGAACGCCGACGCGCCGGCGAGCAGCGCCGCCAGCGCAAGGAGGCCGCGAAGGTTCGGCATTCGAAGAACCGTCGCCAAAGCAGTCACGCCGGCGTTGGCGTCAGCGCGAGCGCTGCCGCCGAATCACTCCCTTGACCAAAGTAGACACCCACCGCAGTCGACTCCCGCGCACTCGCCCGCTTGAAAGAGCGGACCCGCCCTATCTACCTATCCATGCCCCAACGGACGATCCGGGTGGCGGTTATGCCAGAGTCGTCCATGCGGTGTCAACGTTGGTGTTGGTGGCGCGTGGTGGGCGCCGGCGGCTGCCCGAAGTGAGCTTTCGGTGGGAAGCTCTTTGAGCACAACTACCAACCTGCCGCCGCCTGGACATACTCCTACGAGTAGCAGGTTCTCCGTACCTTTACCTTGCGGCCCGCCCCCACATGTAGACCTCCCACTTATCCGACATCGCTTTTCGTCTTTTCCTCGTCTCCATCACAAACGCGGCTTAGCGCCGGCCCGGCGTGGAGAGGTTGCTCAGGGCGCCCTGCTCGTCCTCCACCAGGCTCATCACCGCGAGCGGGGCGGCCGAGGACACCGTCAGCCGCCACTTGCCCGCGCCGTCGCCGAGGGAACCCTCGAAGCCCGCGCCGCCGGACTCCAACTCCGCCGCCGACAGCCACAGCGCCTCCCCGGCGGGAACCGTCACGCGCACCGCGCCGCCGGCGCGTCCGGCGTCGTCCACGCCCTCGATGGTCGCCGCCGCGTCCTCCGCGCCGTCGTTCACCAGCCGCAGCAGGCTCCGCTGCGTCCGGTTCGAACCCGGATTGAACATCGACACGCGCGCCGCGCCGCCAGAACGCGGCGCCGCCTCCAGGAGACCGGTGGCGTAGCCGCCGGCGCCCACCGCGCGGGCGTGGACCCGCGCTCCGAACTGCGCGCGCAGATCCAAGCGCCACGAACCCCGCGTCGGCGCGCCCACGCCCTCCGGCAGCGGCCCGCCGCCCTCCTCCAGGTCGCGCGAGTCGAACTCCGCCGCCGCGAACGCGTCCAGCGCCAGCGCCACCGGTCCGGCGGAAACCCCGGCGTCGTCCACCGCCGTCACCAGAACCTCGCCCGCCGCCGCGCCCAGGTTCCACACCCGCGCCACGCCGACGCGCCCGGACGCCGACGCCGGCGGGAACAGCGGCACCCGCGCCACGACCCCCGGCCCCAGCGCCGCCGCCGGCCCCGACAGGTTCCCCGTGCGGCCGCCGTCCCCAACCGCCAGCGCCTGCGCCTCGAGCGGCCACGGCGCGGTCAGCTCCAAACGCCAGTTCCCCGCGCCGCGGCCGAGGCCGCGGCCCGAACCCATGCGCCAACGCTCAAGCTCCGAGGCCGTCACCGTCACCGCCCGGCCCGCCGGCGCGACCAGCCCGGTCGCCAGCCGACCGACCCCGGCCTCGTCCACGCCCCACGCGAACACCGTCGCGTCCGCGCCGGTCGGGTTCGACACCCGCAGCGCCCCGGCCGGCGAGCGCTCCCGGCCCGCCGGCAGGAACGCCGCCCGCAGCGTTCCGCCAATCCGCGGCAGCCCGTCGTGCAGCGCCGACGGCGGGCCGCCGGACGCCCGCAGGAACGTCTGCGCCTCCAAGTCCAGCGTCGACAGAACCTCCAGGCGCCAGCCCCCGGCCGTCGGCGCGCCCAGGCCGTCCGCAAGCCCCTTCGCCGCGTTGCCGTACTCCAAGTCCTCCGAGTTGAAGTGCGCCGTCCGCCCCGCGCCGATGGAAAGACGCGCCGGGCCGAACCGCTCCCCGGCGGCGTCCACGCCCCACACCAGCGCCTCCCCGGCAACCTCCGAGCGGTTGATCAGGCGCATGAACGAACGCCGCCCCGAAGCGTCCCCCGCCGCCGCGAACCACGGCGACGGCAGACCCGCCAGCACCGCCACGCCCCGCTCCCGCAGCGCCGGAACATGCCGCTGGATCGACGCCTCCGACAGCGGGTTGCCCCGCAGTCCCGCAACGTCCCCCTCGCCGAGGCCCTCGTTCGCCGCCAGCGGACCCGCGTCCGACACCCGGTTCGAGCCCAGCCGCAACCGCGTCAGCGAATTCAGCCGGCGCAGCGGCGCGACGCCCGCCACCGCGTTGCGCTCCAAATCCAGCCACTCCAGCGCCCGCATCCCGCGCAACGGCCCCGCGTCCGCCACCGCGTTGTCCGCGAGCCACAGACGCTCCAGACCGGTCAGGCACGACAGCTCCGAGAGGTCCGAAAGCCCCGAAGCCGCGAGCCACAGCCGCTTCAACTCGCGCAGCGCGCACAGCGGCGACAGCCCGACCAGCGGATTGCCGCTCAGCGACAACTCCTCCAGCGACTCCAGAAACACCACCGGCGCGAGGTCCTCCACCGCGTTGCCGTCCAGAAACAGCGACCGCAACCCAACCATCCCCCGCAGCGGCCACAGGTCCGACACCCGGTTTCCCGACAGCAGCAGCGTCTCCAAGCGCGTCAGACCCGACAGCGCCGACAGGTCCGACACCGCGTTGTCCGACAGGTCCAGGTGTTCCAGCAGACGCAGCCCCGACAACTCCGAGAGGTCCGCCACCGCGTTGCCTCCCAGCTCCAGCCGCCGCAGGTTCGACGCCGCCGACAGCCCCGCCAGGCTCGACACCCCGGACCACGGCGCGCTCAGACTCGAAAGCGCCAGCAGGTCCCCTTCCGTCAACGACGACGCATCCACGCCCAGCGCCCGCGCCACCGCTTCCCGCAGCGCCGCGTCCGGAACCACCGCCGGCGGCCCCGCGTCCGCGTCCCCTTCCGCAACCACCTCCATCGAGAACGTCAGCGCCGCGGTCGCCCCGGCGCCGTCCCGCGCCGTCACCGTCGCCGTCCAGGACCCCTCCTCCGACGGCGTCCCGCACACCGACCGCGGCAGCCCGCACTGTCCCCGCCCGTCCGCGTCGAACCGCAGCCCGGGCGGCAGGCCGCGCGCCGCGTAGCGCACCGCCCCCTCGCCGCCCGCCGCCGCCGGAACCTGGAACAGCGCGATCGGCCGGCCGACGGTGAAACTCCTGCCCGACACCCCGGACGCGAAGGAGAGCAGGCCCACGAACTGCTTCGTCACGTCGAACCCGCGCCACTTCAGCGACGGGTACTGGCTCGAACTGCCGAAGTCCCACGGGTCGTCCGCCTCGTAGTCGCCGTCCAGGTCCACGTCCCAGGTCGCGTAGATGCCCGTGTAGCCGGTGGGACGCCGCAGATCGGCAGTGCTCCGGCCGGCGCCGCGGGCGCTCGTCGTCTGGCCGGTGGCCACGTTGTCGTAGTAGCTGGCCGTGGTGGCCGCGGTGTTGTCCACGACCGCGCCGACGAGCCCGCCGACCCCCGACGCGCCGGAGACCCGGCCCGCCGCCCAGCTGCTGTCGATGGTCGCCGTCCCCGGGTTCGCCACGCGGCCGACCAGTCCGCCGGCGTCGTGCGCGGACGTCACGCGGGCGGTGGAGTAGGACGCCGCGACGCTGCCGTGGCCGCCCCCGGTGGAGCCGAAAACGCCGATCAGCCCGCCGCCGGCGGCGAACTGGGCATCCGTCGCCACGACCCTTCCCGTCGAGTAGCAGCCCGCCACCGCGCCGTTCGAAAAGCCCGCCAGCAGGCCGCTGTACCGGTCCCGCGCGTAGCCGTCCACCAGGCCCAGGGACTCGATCCGCCCCGCGCCGACGACCAAGCCGAAGAGCCCCGCGTAGCCGGTGGCGCCCCTGTTCCGGTTGACGAACAGGTTCCCGACGACATGGCCGTTGCCGCGGAAGACGGCGCGGTAGTAGCTCGACGGAATGCCCGTGGCGTCGCCGACCGGTTCCCAGCCGAGGCCGCCGTTGTAGTACTGGTCGCCGTCGTCGCCGCTGACAACGCCGCCCACTTCCGTCCAGGTGCGGCCGTCGCCGTCGGTGTCGAAGTCCAGGTCGGTCGTCAGCTCGAAGCCCCGGCACGCCACGCCCGAGGTCGCCGTCGGGCACACGCCGCCGCCGCGCGCGTTCGGGAACACGGCCGCATAGCTGCTCGTCGCCGACGTCCCGTCGCCGTCCAGGTCCCAGCGCATCGCGTTCAGCTTCGCCAGGCTGTCGATCTCGATCAGACCGTCCGCGTCCGCGTCGTGGTCCACCGTGGTGTTGGCCACCCGCACCGGCAGGTCGGGGCCGGAATCCACCGCGCCGTAGCCGGACACGGCGTGCGTCAGCGTCCCCTCGGCGTCCGTCAGGCGCGCGTGGTCCGCAACCGCCGTCACGGTCACCGTCTGGGCGGTGTCCCAGGTGGTTCCGGTGAACGAGAGGGTGCTGGCGTCCACCGTCAGCCCGGCCGCGCCCGCCGCGGCGATCGCAATGGTCGTCGTGCCGCTCGCCGGCGGCGCCGACAGGCTCACTTCGTACGTCGCCGCGCCGCCCTCGTCGATGGCCAGCGACGTCGGCGCCAGCACCACGCCGGCGGTCTCGTCGTCGCGCACCAGCACGTCCACGCCGGGGCGCCGGATCGCGGCCAGCGCGGCGTAGTCGCCGGTTCCCGTCACCGTGTGCGACAGGCCGACCGTCTCGTCGGCGCCGTCGTCGTCCGCGACGGCCGCCACGGTCACCGTCCGCGCGGTGTTCCAGTTCGCCGCGTCGAAGGAGAGCGCGGTCTGGTCGCCGGGCGTGCCCGTGTCCGCGGTCAGCTTCGCCGTCGCGCCGCCCACCGTCACCGCCACCGTCCCCGTCGGCGCGACGTTCAGGCGCACTGTGTAGGTCGCCGTCGCGCCCTCCGCCACCGTCAAATTCACCGGCGACACCTTCAGGCCGGCAACGTCGTCGTCCACCGCCGTCACGTTGATGTTGGAGATGGACACGCCGTCGTAGCCCCCTCCGGTCGGCGCGTGGCCAAGCGCGACGATCTCGTTGCCCGTGTTGGCGTCGTCCACGCCCGTCACCGTCACCGTCTGCGGCGCGTCCCAGTTCTGTGCCGTGAACGTCAGCGCGGACGGACTCCTCGTCACGGTGTTCGCCGCGACGCCCACGCCCAAAGGCACGCTCACGGCGCCGCCGACCGGCTCGGTGTCGAGGACCAGCGTGTACTCCGCCGTGCCGTTCTCCTGCACGTTCAGCGCCGTCGTGGACAGCGTCGCGCCCTTTGCGTCGTTGTCCGTCACCGCGAACGACACGTCCGCGTCCTCCACTTCGCCGTAGTCCGCGCCGGAGACGGCGTGGGTCAGCGTCGCGGTCCCGCCCTCGCCGTCGTCGTCCTCGGCGGCGCGGACGGTCACCGTCTGCGCCGTGTCCCAGTTCATGGCGTGGAACAGCAGCGTGTCCTGGGCGCCGGCCGCGCCGGAATCCGCGTCCACCGTCACCGCGCCCTCGCTGCTCGAGATCGACACCGTCACCGGCCCCGTCGGCTCGCTGTCCAGCACCGCCGTGTAGGTCGCCGTCATGCCCTCCGTCACGCCGCTCGCCGTCAGCGTCGCCGCGTCCAGCGTCAGCCCCTGGGAGTCGTCGTCGTTCACCGCCACCCGCACCCGCGGGCCGCTCGCCACACCGGGGATGCCTTGCACCGCGTGCGTGATGTGCGCCACGTCGTCCACCGCGTCGTCGTCCCGCCCGGCCGTGACCCCCACCGTCGCCGGCGAGTTCCAAGTCGTCGCGTTGAAGGACACCGACCCGCTCAAGGTCACGTCCGGGTTGCTGCTGGTCGGCGTCACCGTCACCACGCCGGGCGGCTGGCCCGTCAGCGCTACCGTGTAGCTGCCGTAGTTCGCGTTCGTCGAGCCGGGCTCCTCCTCCAGCGTCAGATCCGTCGCCGACAGCGTCACACCGATGGCCGGCGCCACCGCCACCGTGCCCGTGTCCTGGTCGCCGCCGAAGCGGTGCGCCGCCGCCAGCACCCGCACCAAAAGCGTCGCCTGCGTGTCGAAGTTCGTGCGGTCGAAGCGCAGGCCCAGCGACGCCTCGGTGTCGCTGGCGCGGGTCGCCGAGGCGATGGACAGGCCGGCGATCGGCGGCGTCGCGACCAGCTGGAAGCTCGACGGCGCGATGCGCGCGGCGAACACGGTGCCCGACAGCACGACCCGCACCGTCGCGCCGTGCAGGTTGGTCTCCGTCAGCGGCGCCGGAACCGTGCCGGCGATGCGCGCCGAGGCCTGCGGCACCGTGACCATGAACGCCACCGTGTCCGAATCCCCGGTCGCCATGTTGCTGTCGCCGTCGTCCACTGTCACCGTCACCGTGGTGGATGTCGCCGCCGTCGGCGTGCCGCACACCGTGCGCGCGGTCGCGCAGTCCGGCGTTCCCAGCGACAGGCCCGCCGGCAGGCCGCTCGGCGTGTAGACGTAGGCGCCGTTGCCGGCCGTCACCGCCGGCAGCTGGAACGGCTGGATGGCGACGCCGCCCGGAAACGTCATGGCGGCAAGCGTGGAGGTGGCGAACGCCGGCGCCGTGTCCGGCTGCGCGTCCAGCTGCGGCGCCGCGGCGAGGCCCCGGTACTTGAGGATCGGATGCTGGTTCGGGCGCCCGAAGTCCCACGGATCGTCGTCCTCCGCCTCGCCCGAGACGCCGTCGCCGTCCACGTCCTGGTCGTCCCAGGCGGCGTAGAGGGCCTCGCCGGGAGAGCCGACGATCGTGTCGTAGTCCGTCGGCGCCTGCAGAACGGCCGTCGTCCTGCCCTCCGGTGGCTGCGGCGGGTTCTCCGTGTCGTCGGCGATGCCGGTCTGGGTCGTGTCCCAGTAGCTCGCCGCCACGGAGCCGCTGGCCACAAGGGTAAACACCCCCTTGTTGCCGGCCGGACACGCCCCGGTCACCCTCCCGGTCGAGTAGCTCGCGGCGATCGCGCCGCCGTCGTGGTAGCCCACCAGACCGCCGGCCACGGCGTTGCCGGCGCTCGACGTGCATTCCACCGCCGCCGCGCTGTAGCTGGCGACGACGCGCGCACTCGCGGTGGTCGTCCCGCCCACCAGGCCGCCCGGCGCGCTGCCCGCCCGCACCGTGCCGCTCGACCAGACCGCCGCGATGCGCCCGCGATGCACCCCGACGAGCCCTCCGGTTAAGTTTTGCGCGGCTTGGATGCGGATGTTCGGCAGGCCCAGCGAGGTGATGACCGCGCTCGCGGTGGTGCCCGCGAACAGCCCCTGGTACAGCCACGTGCCGCGGTTGATGAACAGGTTGTCGATGACGTGGCCGTTGCCGTCGAAGGTCGCCGTGTAGTTGGCCGCGGTGTTCGTCCCCGTCGAGCCGATGGACATCCAGCCGGCGCCGGCGTTGTTGTACGCGTCGCCGGTGTCGCCCGTGACCGTGCCGCCGGGCGCCGTCCAGGTGGCGCCGTTGCCGTTGGTGTCGAAGTCCAGGTCGTTCAAGAGCTCGTAGCCCCGGCAGTCGTCGTCGTCCGCGTCGTCCCCGGTGGTCGGGCAGAGGCCGGCGCCGCCGGGTTGGAAGCGCGGGTTCAGGAAGGCGCCCGCGGCGTGGAAGCTCGTCTCGTTGCCAGTGGACGGGGCGCCGTTGCCGTCCAGGTCCCAGCGCACCGCGTTCAGCTGCCCCAGCGTCGTGATGTCGATCAGCCCGTCGCCATCGGCGTCGTAGTCGGTGCGCTGGGCGACCGGATCCAGCCCGCCGTACTTCAGCGCCGGATAGTTGCGCGCGCTGCCGAAGTCCCAGGCGTCGTCGTCGGCGTCCACCGTGCCGTCGGCGTTGGTGTCGTAGTCGTCCCACGCGGCGAAGACGTCCGTCGAGGTCCCGTAGCCGGTCGGCGTCTGCAGGCCGCTGGTGGTCTGGGTCGTGCCCACGGCGCTGGAACTCTGGCCCGTGGTCGCGCTGTCCCAGTACGACGCCGCGGCGGCGGGGGCGCTGCCGGTGGCGGCGCCGACAAGGCCGCCAATCGCCGGGCTCGAACCAGCGGCGGCGCTGGACACGGCGCCCGTCGCGTAGGAGTTCGTGACGACCGCGGCGGTGCCTTCGACCCTCCCGACCAGACCGCCGATGCGCGCATTGCCTGTGCCGCTGGCCCGCACCGCGCCGGTGGCGTAGCTGGCGGCGATGGCGGCATCCGACCACCCCACCAAGCCGCCGACGTAGATGAACGCGTTCGACCTGGCCGACACGACGGCCGTCGCGTAGCTGGCCTTGACGTCGCCGCCACTGTGACGCCCCACGAGGCCGCCCGCACGCACGGAGGCGGCGCCGTCGGCGGAAACCGCGCCGCTGGCGTACACGGCGGCCACCGTGCCCCGGTTGACGCCCGCCAAAGCGCCCGCGATGCCGGTCGACGACACCGCGACGTCGACCAGGCCCAGGTTCGACACGCTGCTGCCCGTGCCCAGTTCCGCGAACAGTCCGCGGTCGCCGGCTCCGCTCGTGGTCAGATTGGAGATGGTGCGGCGGTTGCCCTCGAAGGCCGCCGTGTAGGTGCCGATGGGCGTCCAGTTGGCGTGGGAGTTCGGGTCGTCCGCGTCCACGTCGCCATCGCGGTCCGTGTCGAAGTCGAGGTCCGCCCTGAGCTCGTAGCCGGCACAGTCGCCCTCCTGGTCCGCGTCCGGGCCGTCCAGGCAGCCCATGTCCTCGGCCATGATCGAACCCGCGAAGGCGGCGCGGTAGCTCGCCTCGTTGGCGCTAGAATCCACATCGCCGTCGCCGTCCAGGTCCCAGCGCACCGCGTTCAGCTTCGCCAGCGAGTCGATCTCGATCAGGTTGTCGTCGTCGGTGTCGTAGTCCGCGCCGTCCATCTCGTCGTCCTGGGCCGTGGCGGCGATGTTGATCGTGGCGGCGCTGCCGTACTGGGCGCCCACCGGATCGTTCGCGATCGTCCCCCGCTCGCCCACCGCGTCGGCGTCCTGCTCCGCGAGCACCCGCACCGTCTGCGCCGTGGCCCAGTCCGTCGCCGTGAACGTCAGGCTCGCCGCGCTGCCGAAGGTTCCCCCGGACGTTCCTGCCACGATGTCGATGGCCGGGTTGTCGCTCGCCACCACCACCGACACATTGCCGCCGACCGGCAGCGTCGACAGGCGCACCGTGTACGTTGTGACCTGCCCTTCGTTCAAGGCCAGTGGCGTCGTCTGGTCGCCGGACATGTTTGGGTCCGTGTCCACGATCACGCCCACGTCGTCGTCCGCCACCGTCGCCATGAGCCGCGCCTCGACGCTCATGTAGCCGCCGCCGTTCGCCTCGTGGTGGATCGCAATCTCCTCGCTGTTCGGGTCGGCGTCCTGCACCGCGGCGAGCGTCACGGTCTGCGCCGTGTCCCAGTTCGTCGTCGTGAACGACAGCGTGCTCTGCAGGCCGGTCGCCGCGGCCGTGTCCACCGTCACCGCGGCCGCGTCGGTGCTCGTGACCGTCACCGTCACCGTGCCCGTCGGCTCGGACATCAGCTTCACCGAGTAGGTCGCCGAGTTTTCCGCGTGCATCGCGTCCTCGCGCAGCGCCACCGGGCCGGGGTCCACCACGGTGGCCGTGCTCGGATCGGCGTCGATCACGATCGCCGCGGCCTCGTCGTCCTCCACCGTCACGCTCACGCTCGCAGCGCCCAACACGCCGTAGTTCGACACCGCGTGGTTGATGGTCGCGCTTTCGTCCACGGCGTCGTCGTCGTCCGCCGGCGACACCGTCACCATCTGCGCCGTGTTCCAGTCCATGGGCGTGAACGTCAGCGTCCGCGTCAGCGGCGTGGCGTCGGTGTCGATGGTCGCCGCCGCGTCGTCGCTGGTCGCGGTCACCACGACGTTGCCGGTCGGCTGGCTGCCGAGGCGCACGGCGTAGGTTGCGCTGCTGCCGCCTTCCGTCAGCGTCAAGGTTGTCGGGTTCACCCAGACCGACGGCGTCGGCACGATGTTCACCGTCGCCGTCGTCAGCGCCCCGGCCAGCGTGTGCGCCAAATCGGCCACCGTCACGGCGAAAGTGCGCACCGTGTCGAAGTTGCCGCCCGTGTAGCCCAGCGTCAGCGTCGCCGACGTGTCGCCGGCGCTCACCGTCCCGACCGAGGCGACCGACAGCCCGGACAGGCCGGGATTGGTCGTCAGCGTGAAGTTCGCCGCCATCGCGCCGACCTCGAACGCGGCGTTGGTCAGCGCCACCGTCACCGTCGCGCCGTTCAAGGTCGCCTCCGCCAAGGCCGCCGGCGAACTGATCGCCGCGGTCGGCGTGACCACCTCCACCGTGAACGTCAGCGTGTCCTGGTCGCCCGAACCCACCGTCGAGTCGGAGTCCGAGACGGTGATCGTCACGGTGACCGGCGCCACGGTGTCCGCGGTCGGCGCGCCGCACACGGTGCGGGCGTCGGCGCAGGTCGGCGTTCCCAGCGCCAGGCCGGCCGGTAGCCCGTTCGCCGCGTAGCGCAGGACGCCGTTGCCGGCGCCCGCCGCCGGAATCTGGAACGTCTGGATCGGCCGGCCGTTCTGGAACGTCTTGTTCGCCACCGTCGCCGTGCCGAAGTCCGGCGCCGTGTCCGGCTGCGCGTCCAGCTGCGGCGCCGCCGCCAAGCCGCGGTACTTGAGGATCGGATGGTCTATGGAGCGTCCGAAGTCCCACGGGTCCGCGTCGTCGCCGTCGCCGGTCGCGCCGTCGCCGTCCACGTCCTGCTCGTCCCACAGGCGGTAGATGTCGTTGGCCGTCGCGCCGTAGGCGGTCGGCGTCCGCAGCGCCGAGCTCGACCGCCCCAGCGGCGGATTGCCGGCGATGGCGCTCAGGCCCGTGTCCCAGTAGCTCGCGGTCACCGTGCCATTGTTGTTCTGCACGAAGCCGGCCTTGTTCGTGCAGCTCGCCCCGGTCACCGTCCCCGTCGAGTAGCTCGCCGCCACGGACGCGGAGCTGCCGATGGAGCTCGCCAGACCCGCGCCCGATGTGCCGGTGCAGGACACCGCCGCGGTCGAGTAGCTCGCCACGACCGAGCCGGAACCGTCGACGTAGCCGACCAGGCCGGCCACCGTGCTCGTGCCGGCCACCGACCCGGACGCCCAGACCGCCCCAACGTGCCCGTTGTTCTGGCCGGCCAGCGCTCCCACCGAACCGTTGCCGCCCTGCACCCGCGCGTCCGGCAGCCCCAGCGCGAGAACCTTGGCGTTGCCGGCCAGGCCCGCGAACAGCCCGGACCAGTGCCGCGCGCGGTTCACGAACAGGTTGTCGATGAGCTTGCCGTTGCCGTCGAACGTCGCGTTGAAGTGCGTCCGGGCGCTCGGCGTCGACTCCGGGCCGATGGGCGCCCAGCCCATGCCGCTGTTGTTGTACGCATCGCCGGCGTCGCCCGTGCCGCTGGTGTGCGTGCTGCCGTCGCCGTCGGTGTCGAAGTCGAGATCGTTGAGAAGCTCGTAGCCCCGGCAGTCGTTGGCGTCGGCGTCGTCCGTGGTCGTCGGGCAGGGGAGGCCCGTGTCGTCGGCGTTGAACACGGGATGGTTGAACGCGCCGCTGTAGTAGCTGGACTCGTTCCCCGCGGACGGCGAGCCGTCGCCGTCGAGGTCCCAGCGCACGGCGTTCAGCTGCGCCAGCGTGGTGATGTCGACCAGGCCGTCGTCGTCGGCGTCGTAGTCGTTGTACTGGGAGGCCGTGTCCATGCCGCCGTACTTCAGCACCGGATAGTGGTAGCCGTTGCCGAAGTCCCAGGCGTCGTCGTCGGCGTCCACCACGCCGTCGCCGTTCGTGTCGTGGTCGTCCCAGGCGGCGTAGATGCCCGTGTAGCCGGTCGGCGCCTGCAGGTCGCTGGTGGTCTGGCCGCCGCCCTGCCCCGTCGTCTGCCGGTCCCAAGTGGAGCCCGGGGCAGTGCCGGACTGGCTTCTTCGGGCCAATAGGCCGCCCCGCCGGGCGGACCCGGTCCAGGATATGCGCCCGCGCGCGTAGGAGTTCGTGAAGACCGAGAGGTTGGACACCGCCCACCCGACGAGCCCGCCGGCATTCCCCGTTTGGCTGCTGACTTGTACATGCACCCTCCCGGCCGCGTAGCTGGCGACGATGGGGGCTGACGTATACCCCACCAGGCCGCCGACGGCAGGCGAGAGCACCCCGTAGCCCGAAACGGCCGCCGTCGAGTAGCAGGCGCGGATGACGCCGTTCCAGAGGAGGTACCCCACGAGGCCGCCCACCAAGACGCCGCGGCCGCCGCCGCTGGACGCCGACACCGTGCCGCCGCGGACGTAGACCGCCTCAATGGTTCCATCAGCGTGTCCGGCCAAGGCGCCCACGCCGCGGTAGAGGGCGCTGGGGCCGCTGGTCGACGTCACGGCGAAGTCGATCAGGCCCAGGTTCGACACGCGGCTGCTGCCTCCCAGTCCATAGAACAGCCCCCGTTCGCCGCCGCCCGTCATGGTCATGTTGGAGATCGTGCGGTTGTTGCCGTGGAAGGCGGCGTTGTAATCGCCGCCGATGGGCGCCCAGTTGGGGTAGGCGTCGCTGGCGTCGACCGCGCCGTCGCCGTTGGTGTCGAAGTCCAGGTCCGCGGTCAGCTCGTAGCCGGCGCAGTCGCCGTCGGCGTCCGCGTCCGAGTCCGGGCAGCCCATGTGCTCCCCGGTCGCAGCCCCGGCGAAGGCCGCGGCGTAGCCCGGGTTCGACGACGCGCCGCTGCCGTTCAAGTCCCAGCGGATGGCGTTCAGCTTGGCCAGCGAGTCGATCTCGATCAGGCCGTCGTTGTCGGCGTCGTAGTCCGTGCCCGTCGCCTCGTCGTCGTCCACCACCACGCGCACCTCGCCCGAGAGGCCGTTGTAGCTGGTGTCGGTGCTGGCAGCGGTGTTCGTGACCGCCGCCGCCTCGTCCACGGCGTCGGCATCGCCGCCCGCCGTCACGGTCACCGACTGCGCCGTGTTCCAGTTCTGCGTGGTGAACGTCAGCGAGCTCGCGCCCACGGTGACGGCCGCGTTGTCGCTCGCCACCGCCACCGTCACGTTCGCCGAGGGCGCCGTGTCCAGCACCACCGCGTAGCTGCCGCTGCCGCCCTCCGTCAGCGCCAGGCGCTCCGGCGAGACCACCACCGCCGGCCTCTGCACCGTGATCGTGAACGTCAGCGTGGCGCGGTCGCTGTCCGCGACGTTGGCGTCGGCGTCCGCCACCGTCACGGTCACCGTCGCCACTGTCGTCGCCGTGGGCCTCGGCGTGCCGCACACCGTGCGCACCGCCCTGCAGGGCCCGGTGCCGTCCTCGTCGAAGAAGAGGCCGTAGGGCAGGCCGGTCACCGTGTAGTCGTAGGTGCCGTTGCCGCCGGTGGGCGCCGGGATCTGGAACGGCTGGATCGCCGTGCCGAACGCGTAGGTCTTGGCGGACACCGAGATGCCGGCGTAGCTCGGCGCGGTGTCCGTCTGTCCGACCAGCTGCGCCGCGAGCTGCGCGGTTGGCGAGTGGCCGCGCCACTTCAGGACCGGATACTGGTTGGCTTGGCCGAAGTGCCAAGGGTCGTCGTCCGCATCAATGCGGCCGTCATCGTCGATGTCGTAGTCGTCCCAGTACGCGTAGATGCCGGCGGCGCTGGTGGGGCCTTGCAGCGCCGCCGTGGTCTGGCGCGGGACCGAAACGCTGGCACCCAGCGTCTGGAAGTCGACGCAGTTATTTTGCCCGGTGGCCGTGCCGCAGTAGCTGTCGGGCATCGCCGTGCCGCTGCCGAAGGCCGTGCCCGCCAGCCCGCCGACACGGTGGCCGGAGGCCCCTTCAGTGACCGCGCCAACCGCGTAGCTCGCCCTGATCGCGCCGCCGGTGACCGCCCCCCACAACCCTCCCGCGCGTTGGTTGTTGCCCCCGGGCCCGCTGGAGACAGCGGCCGCGGAGTAGCTGGCGAGGACGACAGCGTTGTCGCCGACACCTACCAGGCCGCCGACTCTGACTACGCGAGTGTTGGTGGCGGCAACGGCGCCGCCGGTGTAGCTGGCGACTATCCTGCTGCCGGTCTGGATCTCGCCCGCCAGGATGCCGATGCCGACGATGTCGCCTAATTGGCCGGTGCCGCGCACACTGGCGTCCGCCACGCCCAAGCCGCGGATCACGCCGCCGCTGCCCAGCGTGTCGAACAGCCCGATCTGGCCGCTGCGTTGGATCGTCAGGTTGGAGAGGACGTACCCATTGCCGTCGAGGACCGCGGTGTACGTGCCACCGATGGGATCCCAGTTGGCATAGGTGTCGTCCGTGTCCACGTCGCCGTCGCCGTCGGTGTCGAAGTCCAAATCCGCGGTCAGCTCGTAGCCCGCGCAGTTGCCGAGCGCGTCGGCGTCGCCGCTGTCCGGACAGCCCATGCCCGCCGCCGCGCCGGGGAAGGCGGCGGCATAGGCCGTGGCGTTGCCGGAGGACGCCGCGCCGTCGCCGTCCAGGTCCCAGCGGACGGCGTTCAGCTTGGCCAGGCTGTCGATCTCGATGAGCTGGTCGTCGTCGGCGTCGTAGTCGGTGCCGGTCCTGGTGTCGTCGTCGGCGACCGTGACGCGCACGGTGCGGTTCGCCGCGGTGCTCGACGAGTAGCCGCCGCCGGTGGCGACGTTGGTCACCAGCGCCAGCTCGTCCACGGTGTCCGCGTTGTCGGCTGCCGCGGCCAACGAGACGGACTGCGCGGTGGCCCAGTTCGTGGTGCTGAAGGTGAGCGTGGTGGACGTGGTGGAGCCGCCCACGGTCACCGCGGCGTTGTCGCTGGTGACGGTGACCGTGACGTTGCCGGTGGGCGGGCTTTCCAACACGACCGTGTAGGCACCGGAACCGCCCTCGGCGAGCGCGACGGTCTTGGCGGAGACGTTGACCCAGCGCGCCACGCCGACCGCCGCGGTATTGGTGGTGGTGAGCGCCGCGTTGTGGGTCGTGGCGGCGGCGTCGACGGTGACGGCGATGGTGGCCGCGGCGTCGAAGTCCGAGCCGTCCCAGTGCAGGCGCAGGGTGGCGACGTTTCTGTCGCTGTTGAACGTCACGCTGTGGACGGCGAGGCCGGGTATCGTGGTGGTCAACGTGAAGTGGGAGGGTGCCGCGGTGGCCGTGTAGGTGGCGCTGGTGAGGTTGACGGCGATCTGCGCCATGCGCAGGTTGGCCTGGTTCAGCGTCGCTGGGTTGGTGGAGGCGACGACTGCCGACTGCGCGAACGCCGACGCGCCGGCAAGCAGGGCCGCCAGCGCAAGGAGACCCGCGCGAAGGTTCGGCATTCGAAGAACCGTCGCCAAAGCAGTCACGCCGGCGTTGGCGTCAGCGTGAGTGCTGCCGCCCAATCACTCCCTTGACCAAAGTAGACATCCACCGCAGTCGACTCCCTCGCGCTCACGATCCGGATGGCGATTATGCCAGAATCAGCCCGCACGGTGCCAATGTTGGTTGGCGCGGTGGCGCGGCGTACATGGCGTTGGGCCGCCGGCGGTTGCCCGAAATGAGTTGTGCTATGTTCCGTTGGGTGCGCAAGGTGGAAGTGGCGCTTTGGGCGCGACGCCAACGGGGGGAAGGCCATGATGTCAGCCATGGGGCGCAAGGTCGCAGCCGCGCTTGTGTGCGGCGCGGCTGTTTCGCACATGGCCGGTTGCGGCGGCGGCAACGACAATTCGGCCATCGGCGGCAACGCGCCGGCCAACCCGGTGACGCCGCGCGGTTGGGAACTGGTGTGGTCGGACGAGTTCAACGGCGCCGGGCTGGACGGCGGCAAGTGGAACATCCAGACCGGGGACGGCACCGCCGAGGGGATTCCCGGCTGGGGCAACAACGAGCTGCAAACCTACCAAGCCGCCAACGTCGCGGTCTCCGGCGGCAACTTGGTCATCACCGCCCGCGAGGAAGCGGTGGAGGGCCACGCCTACACGTCCGGCCGCATCAACACCGCCGGCAAGATGGACATGCGCTACGGGCGCGTCGAGGCGAGTATCCGCGCGCCGGGCGGCCAAGGCATGTGGGCCGCTTTCTGGCTGCTGCCAACCAACTCCCCCTACGGCGGCTGGGCGGCCGGCGGCGAAATCGACATCCTGGAGGTTTTCAGCCGCGATCCCGCGCCCTTCGTCCAAGGCACCGTCCACTTCGGCATGGCATGGCCGCTGAACGTGTACAGCGCGACGCGACATTCGGCGGTGGATCCGGCGGACGGCTTCCACACCTACGCCTTGGAGTGGGACGAGGACGCGTTGCGCTGGTTCGTGGACGGCGTTCACTTCAAGACGGTCACCAGCGCCACCTATTGGACCTACTACCGCAACGCCGAAACCGCCGCCTACGCCGAGGGGCCGGCCGGCGCGCCATTCGACCAACCGTTCCATTTGCTGCTCAATTTGGCGGTGGGCGGCAACCTGCCGGGCGATCCGGCGCCTTCCGCGTTCCCGGGGCGGCTGTTGGTGGACTATGTGCGCGTGTACCGCTGCAACATCGAAACCGCCGGCGTCGACTGCGCCGGTCTCGCCGACTTGGTGGATCCGGCCGTGGCGCCGGCGCCGGCCGGCAACGTCTACCGCGCCGTCTACGACTTGTACACCGACGCGCCCGGCCCGCTCGCGTTCCCCCATTCGGAAGCGACGTTGGCGTTGGATTTCGGCGTCTACGACAACAACGGGGCGCTCGCCCTTTCCGAGGTGGATCAAGGTGGCGACCGCGGCAACGTCATCGACATCGACACCTCCGGCGGCGGCAACTTCTCCATTCACGCCGCGGACCTCTCGCGGCTGACGTTCTTCGGCATGGGCGGAGTGGGCGAAGCGGGCGACCACGCCGGCGAGCTGCGATTCGACCTGTACGTCTTCGGCGGCGCAACCGACGCCGAAAGCGCTTTGCAGGTGAAGGTGGACAGCGGCTTTCCGGACCTTGGTTTCGTCGAACTCGCCGTCGCGGACCTGCCGAAGGACGAGTGGACCACCGTGACGGTGCGCCTCACCGACATCATCCGCAACCCCGGCGACTTCGGCGGCGGGCCGCTCGACATCGGGCGCGTTTTGAGCCTGTTCGTCTTGGAACCCACCGGCGCCGCGCACCTGCGCGTCGACAACGTCAGGATCGTGTGCGGACACCCGGTGCAGCGCGGCTGCGGCATCACGCCGCCAAGGGGCGCGGCCGGGCCGCGGCCGGTGTTCATCGACGAGGTGGATCCGCTCTGGGACAGCGGCATCGGCGGCGCGGACTCCGGCAGCGATTGGATCTCGTACTTCGAGAACGACAATCCCGCCAACAAGACGCAGTGGCGCATTGTGACCGCCGCCGATCCGGCCCGCGGCGACATCGTGGAAGTCACCTTCGCCGCAAGCGATGCGTTCGGCGTCTGGTTCGTGCAGTCCAGCACCGGCGTGGACATGAGCGACTACGCCGCCGGCGTGGTGCGTTTCGACATCAAGGTCGACCACTACGGCGCGAACACGGACGGCATGACCATGAAGGTCGATTGCGTCTTCCCCTGCACCAGCGGCGATCAAGCCATCGGCAAAGTCGGCGACGGCGAGTGGGAAACGGTGCGGATTCCCGTCACGCGGCTCTTGAGCGGCGGCCTGAATCTGGCCACGGTGAACACGGGCCTCGTGATCTTCCCGACCGATCAGAGCGTGGCGTTGACGTTCCAGCTGGACAACATCGAGTGGCTGGGGCCGGACGACGCGGGCGCGCCGGCGGCGCCGTTGCCACTGTACGACGACGGCTTGGCGGCGGGCTGGGCATTGTGGGATTGCTGTGGCGGCGCGACCTTCGCGGAGGCGCAAGACGACGCGGCGCGCGGCAGCGTCATCGAACTCGCGTTCGGCGCGGCGCCAACCGTCACCGGGTTGCAGGCGCGGACGAGCGTGGACGCGACGCGCTACCGGGACGGCGCCTTGGAGTTCGACTTCAAGGAAGTGGCCCCGCCGCCGGCGGGCGCCGTTTGGCGTCTGAAGGTGGAAAGCGAGGGCGCCCGCACCGCGGTGGACGTCCCCATGACCGCCGACGGCAATTCACCGCCAAGCGCGGACTGGCAAAGCTACCGCTTCGGTCTCGGCACCGAATTGGCGGCGGTCGATCTGTCGCAGCTCAAGCTGGTGCTGTTCTTCCCGGACTGGGGGCAAGCCGACGGCGCGGTCGCCCGCGTTGACAACGTCCGCCTGACACCGCCGCGGCGACGCGAAATCGTTCTGTACGACAACGCGCTTTCGTCGGATTGGTACCTGTGGGATTGTTGCGCCGGGGCGACCTTCGGCGAGGTCGAGGACGACGCGGAGCATGGCAACGTGGTGCAGTTGACGTTTCACGGCGGCGGCACGGTGACCGGCTTCCAAGCCGTGGACGGCGTGGACGCGAGCGCCCTCGCCAACCCCGCTTTGCAGTTCGAGTTCAAGGAGGTGTCGCCACCGCCGGCCGGCTCGCAATGGCGCGTGAAGTTGGAGAGTTCCAACGCGGCGACGGCCGCGGAGGTGTTGATGACGGCGTCCGGCAACCCGCCGCCGGGCGCCATTTGGCAAAGCTACCGATTCGACCTCGCGGCGGATTTCGAAGGTTTGGACGCGACCGACCTCAAGCTGGTGCTCGTCTTTCCGGACTGGGAAAACGCCGCCGGCGCCGTCGGGCGAATCGACAACGTGCGGCTGGTGGCCCGATCGTGACGCCGCACCGCAGGGAGCACATGGAAATGCGGCCAGCACCCCATCGCCGCGCCAAGCCGCCGGCGGCGCTTGCCGCCACGGCGGCCCTTGCCGCCGCGTTGGCGATCATCGCAGCCCCGTTGGGCGCGCAACAGGAGACCGAAGACGCCGAAGCGGACGACGAGTACATCGAGGAAGTGATCGCCGTTTGCGCGCGCTGGGACGACCGGGCGGGCCAATGGAGCGTCTACACGCCGGAAACGGATCCCGACAGCGGCCCGGAGTGCGTGACGGTGGAGCGGCGCGGCCAAGCCTTGCAGGACCTCGGCGTCACCGCCTACAGCTTCGACGGCGAGGGCATGAAGATGCAAGGCGTGCAGAACCTGACGGATTTGAGCGACCTGGCGCCCGGCTTGGAAATCGGCCAAAAGCAAGGCAACGTGGAGGTGTGGATTCGCGGCGTCGGTTCCTCGAACAACACGGAACTCGGCGACCCGGCCGCCGCGCCGCACATGGACGGCGTATACGTTCCGCGGCCAAGCGGCATTGGCTCGGCGTTCTTCGACATCGCCCGCGTGGAAGTGAACGTGGGCCCGCAAGGAACGTTGCGCGGCCGCAACGCCATGGCCGGTTCGGTGAACATCATTCCGTGGCGGCCGGGAATCGGCGTTTGGGACGCCGCGTTCGAGGTGGAGCTCGGCGACTACCGCCAGCGCGTCTATCGCGGCGTCGCGAACGTGCCGCTCGGCAGGAAAGCGGCGGCGCGCCTCGCCGTGTACTCGCTGGCGCACGACTCCTACTACAACGACGTGGGCCCCGCCAACGTCGGCACCGCGGAGCAGGAGGACAACCGCGGCTACCGACTCCAATTGCTCTACGACGCCACCGATCGGTTGACGTTCCTGCTCGCCGCGGACTTGGTGCGCGAACGGGGCACCGGCTACACCGGCACCAACTACGCCAACCCCCTCGGCCACGGCGTCCGCCCGGAAGCCATCGGCGACCCGCGCGACGTCTACGGCCGCGCCTTCGCGCCGGATCTGGACACGCGACACTGGGGCGTGAAGCTGGAAGCGACCTACGATTTCTCCTGGGGCACGTTGCAGTACACGGCCTCGCGCCGCGACCTGCTCTACGACTACGACGCGGTCACGCCGCTTGCGCCCGATTGGCCCGGCGTTGCCGACACGTTGCAGCCGGTTGACGAGACCTTCGACAACTGGTCGCGATTCCAATTCGTAACGGACAGCGTCTCGGACATTCACGAGCTGCGGTTGTTCTCGGACAGCGCCGATTGGACTTGGGCGGTGGGCTACTTCTGGTTCGAGGAAAACCAATACACGTTCCTGGGTTCGGTGGGCGATCGGGGCAAGTTCTTTCAAGGCATCGAGTTCAACCAACCGAACACGGACGGCGCGTCCACCTCGTTCTACGGCGATGCGACCTACCACTTCTCGGACCAAACACGCCTCACCGCCGGCTTGCGCCACACCGACGAGGAGAAAACGCGCGTCGGCGTGAACGCGCGCTACGCCTTCGCTTTGGGCGGCCGCGGCTTTTCCTGCTGCGGGGGGATGCGCCTCGGCACCGAAGGCTTCCGTTTCGCGGCCCGCGACCGCAGGCTTTTCGCGCCGGACGCCGACGGCGACGGCAACGTGTCGGACGCGGAGTACCTCGCCTTCTACTACGACGGCATCGCCCAATTCGGCGCCCGCGACACGGTGGAAGCGGTTTTCGCCAAGGGCACTTACGGGGGCGACGCCGCGCAAGCGGACAAAGTGCGCTGCCAAGACACCTTGAACCTGGACGACTTCCACTGCCCCGAGGACGGCTACTTCAGCTTCGTGCAGATCATCAATCCGAACACCTCCATCACGCCGCAGTTTGGCGAGATGACCAACGACTTCCTCGACTGGCGCTTGCGCGTCGAGCGCAACACGTTGACGGACAACCTGGCGTATTTCCTGGTGGCGACCGGCCACAAATCCGGCGGTTTCAACGACACCTTCGCCGGCGAGACCGGATTGCCGGTGGCGCCCACCTACGACGAGGAACGCGTGATCTACTACGAACTCGGTTGGAAGAGCGAGTTCGACATCGGCGAGCGGCGGGCGCGCTTCAACGCCGCCGCCTTCTACTACGACTACACCGACCAGGTGTTCACCTCCCTGCTTTCGGTGGAGCAGGCGTTGGACTTCTCCATCGGCGGCGCCACGCTCGTCGACCCCGGCGACACCGGCACCGGCTCGCTGGTTGTCTCCTTCAGCTACAACGCCGCCGACTCGCACCTCTACGGCATGCAGCTCGAGGGCGGCTTGCAACTGCCGCGCGGATTCCGCGTGGACTGGACGGCGTTGTGGTTGGAGGCGCAAATCGAGCAGGCGACGCCGATTCAGGACTTCCGCTTCCAAGCCGACGTGGCCCCGGACGAAGCCGTGTTCCGCCCCATCGCCGGCCGGCGCCTGCCGCACACGCCGCGCTTTCAATTCAACGCGTCGATCGCGCAGCTGGTCGGCGTGTCCTGGGGCAGCTTGGACTATGTGATCTCCGTCGGCTGGCGCGACGATCAGTTCCGCACCATCTTCAACAGCGTGGACTTCCTGCAGCCCGACAACCCCCGGCTGCGCTTGAACGACCGCGTGGAGGCGTTCTGGTCCGTGGACCTCGGCGGCGGATTCACGCACAAGGACGGCAGGCTGCGCGTGGAGGCGTTCGTGAGCAACTTGACGGGCGATGTCCACGAAGCCGCCATGATCATCACCCAGTTCGACAACACGCGCTTCTTCACCCGCCCCCGCCTTGGCGGCGTGCGCTTGCGCTATCGGTTCGGCGGCTGACGGGGAATCGCGCCGCGGCGGCGCACCCGGCAAGGGCGCGCGGCAGAGGTGTCAGAGGTTCACCACCATCTTGCCGGTGTTGGCGCCGGTGAAGAGGCCGATGAACGCCTCGGCCATGTTGTCCAAACCGTGGAAGACCGTCTCGTCGTACTTGAGCCGTCCGCTCGTCACCCACGCCATCATGTCGCGCTCGAAGTCGGCGCGCCGGTGGTTGAAGTTGGACACGATGAAGCCTTTGAGAGTGAGCCCCAAGCCAATGGCGATGGCGAGGTTGTGCGGCCCCGGCACCGGCGCCGTGGCGTTGTACTGGGCGATCGCGCCACACAGCGCGATGCGCCCGCCGGGGCGCATGCAGTTGAGCGCCGCTTGGAGGTGTTCGCCGCCGACGTTGTCGAAGTAGACATCGATCCCCTCGCCGCTGCCGGCGAAAATCCGCCGCTCCAAATGCCCGTCGCGATAGTCGAAGGCGTGGTCGAAGCCAAGATCGTCGACCAAGTGGCGCACCTTCTCGGCGCTGCCGGCGCTCCCCACCACCGTGCAGCCTTTGATCTTGGCGATCTGGCCGACCGCGCTCCCCACCGCGCCGGCGGCCCCCGACACGAACACGCGTTCCCCTTCGGCCAACGCGCCCACGTCCAACAAGCCGACGTAGGCCGTCATGCCGGGCATCCCCAGCACGCCGAGGTACGCCGAAGCCGGCGCTTGCAGGGCGCCCAGCTTGCGCAAGCCGCGCGGCTTGGCGACGAACGCCTCGCGCCAGCCGAAGTGCGATTCCACATGATCGCCAGCCTCGAAATCCGCATGGTTCGACGCCACGACGCGGCCAATCGCGCCGCCGGTGAGCGCTTCGCCGACTTGGAACGGCGGCGTGTAGGAGCGCCGATCGATCATGCGTCCGCGCATGTACGGGTCCACCGAGAGGCTGACGTTCCGCACATGGACCTCGCCTTCGCCGAGCTCGGGCAACGACGCCTCACGCACGGCGAAGTCTTCGACTTTGGGCATGCCGACGGGGCGGCGGGCTAGCACGATTTCGCGGGTTTTCAAGAGCTCCTCCAGCGTTCCACTTCGATTTGCGGCGCGAATGCGCTTTCGAGGCGCGATCATACCTTGCTCGCGGCCACGCCCGACGGACGCGACGTCCGCCACGCAAAGCCGGCGGCACCAACCGCCGCGGCCGTCTTCGAGCGCGGTCAATAGCGCGTTTCGACCACGCGGAACGCGAGATGCGGCAGCGCGACCGCCGCCGCCAACACGTCTTCCGCCCGAATGGCAATGTGTGTGGCGTCCAAGCGCGTCTGGCCCCAAGTGGGATCCACGCCCCGCCAGAGGCCGTCAACGGCCACCTCGTTCCACGCATGCAGCGCGAACTCGCCGGCGCCGCGCGCCGCCGCCCCGGGCCGATAGGCCAAACCGACGACGGTGCGCGCCGGCAAGCCCGCGGCGCGCGCCAAAGTGGTGTACAGGTCCGCGAACTCCGTGCAATCGCCCTGCCGCGCGTACACGGTGTCGAACACGGTGCGCGGCACCGCGCTGTCCTGGTAGCGCAGGAACCCCCGCACAAACCCGACCAGCGCGTCGGCTTTCGCGTCGTCGCCGCGCGCGTCGCCAACCGCTTTGGTTGCAAGGGCGCGCAATTGCCCGTCGCGCGCCGGAAAGCTCAACGTCGCAGCCAACGCCGCCTCGGCTGTGCGCGGTTGGACGGGACGGCGGTGGTCGGCAACGATGGTCAACAAGGGCGGCGAACTCCCCGCGCTTGCCACGTCGAGCCGGCGCAACCACTCGGTGGCGGCCGAGTCCTCGCCTTCCACCGCCACGACCAAGCGGCGCAGCGCCTGCGGCGCGCGGATCACCCGGTCCGTCCTGCCGCCCGGCGCCTGGTCGGCGAACAACGGCGCGCCGCGTTGCCACACGCGGGCGACGGCCTCGCCCGTCACGCGCCGAAGCGCGAACAATCCGCCCACCTCCATGCGTTCCGGCACCAAACCTTCATCGAGGACGAGACGCGTCGTCACGCCGGCGTTCAGAGCGCGCTGCGGCGCGGGATGACCTCGCCGGCGCACCTCCGGCGCCTCCGGCTCGCCGACCTTGACCAATTCCACCCGCCCGGCGCTGACGTCCGCCACCTGCCAGTGCGGAGCAACGATGGCCAAGTGGTCGAAATCCACGGCGCGCGCGCGGCGTCGTTGTCCGGGCGCGGCGTTGCCCGCGGCCAGCCAAGTCTCCACGGCCAAGTATTCGCTCAGCGTCAGTTCGCCCTCGGCGCGGCAAGACGGCACTCCGCCACCGCGCTTTCCCGCCGCCGAATCGGCGCAACGGACGGCGCCGCCGACGTCGCGCAACTCCGTCCGCCATTGCGCGCCGGCTTCGTCCACGCGCGCCACGCCGTCTTCCACCACCACGGCGCGACGCGGGCCGTCGGTTGTCTCCACGAAGTGCGCGGCGCGCAGCAACCCATGCGGCGCGCGCCGGTGAAACAGAAAACGGTCCTCCATGCGCGTCTCGGCGCCGCCGCGCAACTTGAAGCGCAAGGTGGTGCGGAACTCGAAGTGCCCGGCCGGCGTGCGGCCGCTGCGGGTTCGGTAGTGGCCAATGGGCGTGTGCTGGAAGAGCACGGCGTACCAGCGCTCCCCGGCCAACCTCGCCGCCGTTGCCACCGCCGGGTCCGCAGGCGACAACCACGCAACGGCCGCCAGCCCAACGCCGACAAGCGCCGCGACCGCCACCAGGCATGTGGCGACAACGCGCGCCGAACGTCCACGAGGCGCTTGCGCCGGGCGACCGCGGCCGCGCGGAAGGCGCGCGCACTCAGTCATTGGTTGCGGACGCGAACGCGGCTTCGTCTTTGTCCTTGTATTCGCACAGTTCCGCAATGACGCAGGCGCCGCAACGCGGGCGTCGCGCGCGGCAGACGTACCGCCCGTGGAGAATGAGCCAATGGTGCGCGCCGCGCCGGAACTCCGCGGGCACCCACCGAAGCAGCCTGTCCTCCACCGCGCGCGGCGTCTTTCCCGGCGCCAGCTTGGTGCGGTTGCAGACGCGGAAAATGTGCGTGTCCACGGCGATGGTCGGCGCGCCGAAGGCGGTGTTCAAGACCACGTTCGCGGTCTTGCGCCCCACGCCGGGCAGGGCTTGCAGCGCCGCCCGCTCGCGCGGCACCTCCCCGTCGTGCTCGGCGACCAGGATGGCGCAGGTCTTGACGACGTTGGCCGCCTTGGTGTTGAACAGACCAATGGACTTGATGAAGCGTTTCACGCCGTCCACACCCAGCGCCAACATCGCCTGCGGCGTGTTGGCGGCGGCGAAGAGCGGGCCGGTGGCCTGGTTGACGCTGACATCGGTCGCCTGCGCCGACAGCATCACGGCGATGAGCAGCTCGAACGGCGTGCGGAAGGTCAGTTCCGTGGTCGGATGCGGGTTGTCGCGCGCCAGCCGGGCGAAGATCTCGGCGCGTTTGGCGTTGTTCACTCGGTGTTTCCTCGACGATGCGCGCCACGCTGGCCGATCGCGCGCGCCAAGGCAAGGAGCATACCCGCCACCAGAAACGCGCCGGCGGGCATGGCGGCAAGGGGAAAGCCCGTGGCGACGAGCTGGCGCGTCGCGCCCAACACCACGATGGCGGCTGCGAAACCCGCGGCCGTGCCCAGCGCGTCCAACAGCGCCTTCCCCACCCGCTCTTTGGACGCGACCCGCTCCAAGTGGCCGAGGATCATGCAATTGGTGACGATGATCTGCACGAACAGCGCAATGCGTTGGTGGAGCGCGAAGGCGTAGGCCTCCATCGCCAGATGCACCATGGTCGTGAAGGTGGCGATGATCAAGACGAAGCACGGCAGGCGCACGTCCGCGGGGATGAGTTTGCGCGCCAACGCCACCAACGCGGCCGAGCCGACGAGCACCACGGCGCTCGCCACCGCGAGACCGACGGCGTTGGCCACCGTGTTCGACACGGCGAGCAGCGGGCAGAGCCCCAGCAGCTGCGCCCAGACCGGATTGCGGCGCAGCGCCGCTTCGGCGAACACGCTCAACGGACGCATGTCTCGCCGCGCACGCGCGCGGCGAGCCGCTCGACGGCCGCGATCACGGCGGTGGACGTCACCGTTGCGCCAGTGACCGCGTGGGCTTGGCCGGTGCGGAAGGAGTCGAGCCACGCCGCGCCGGGGGAGAGAATGTCGCCGAAGCCCGGCGTCTCCCGGTGTTCGATCACGCGCACGCCCTGGACGGCGCCGTTGGCGCCCAAGGCCGCGGCCAAGCGGAACGAACCGCCGTAGCCGCGGCCGACGCCGCGCAACACGGCGAGGCCGCGCGCGCAGAAGAGAACATCGCCCTCGGCCGCAGCCGCGGCCGCGGCGCGCACCTCCACGCCCGCCAGCTCGCGCAAGACGCGGGCCTCGGCGGCTTGTCTGTTGCGGCGCGCGGCGGCTTCCGTCGCGTCGGAAAACCAAGCGAGCACGCCGCCGGCCACGGCCGCGAGCGCGCCGAGCGCGGCGACGTTGCGCAGCGCCTTCATGCCCCGGCGCGCCGCGATCCGCGCATGCGATCCAGCACCGGCGTCAGCAAATTGCCGAGCAGCACCGCGAAGGCGACGCCGTCGGGATGGCTGCCGCCGGCGCGAATGGCGAACACCAAAGCGCCGATGGCCAAGCCGAACAACCACTGGCCACCCGCGCCGCGCGGCGCCGTGACCGGATCCGTGGCGATGAAAAACGCCGCCAGCATGGTCGCGCCGGCGAACCAGTGGAACAGCGGCGAGCCGAAACTCGCGGAGCTGCCGCCGTCGTAGAGCGCCGCCGCCGGCAAGCCGACGCCCGCCAGCACCGCGGTGGGAACGCGCCAGTGGACGACGCGGCAGGCGATCAGATACAGGCCGCCCAGCAACGCCGCGCCGTTCACCCACTCGAATCCCGCGCCGCCGAGGACGCCAAACGCCGGGCCGGCGCTCGCCTCCACAGTGGTCAGCGCGCCGCGAAAACGCAGCGCGTCCAAGGCGGTGGCGCCGGTCGTTCCATGCACGGCCGCGAGCGCCTGCGGATACGCCGCCAACACCGCCGCGTAGCCCGCCATCGCCGGATTGAAGACGTTGCCGCCGAGACCTCCGTACAGCTCCTTGGCGAGCACCACGGCGATGGCGACCGCGACCACCGGCACCCACAGCGGCGCCGTCGGCGGCATGGCGAGGGCGATCAACAACACCGTTACCGGCACGCTGCGATCCGCCAACGGCCGCAACGGGCGACGCCGAGCCAGCTGGCACGCGCCCTCGCACGCCGCGCCGGCCAAGAGGGCGACGCCGCAGTGCGCGAGCACAAGCGGACCGAACACCCACGCGGACACGCCGACCGCCGGCGCCAAGGCGACGAGCACGCGATCCATTGCCGCCGGCGTGGAACGCGGTCGCGCAAGCCATCCGTCCAGCAAAGCCAACGTCCGAGTCGGCCGCGCCTCACCACTCGCGGGCGGCGCGCATCCGTTCGCGGCGGCGCGTCCGCGCGGCCTCGGCCTCTTGCGCCAACCGTTGCCCGCGCGCGCTCCAACGCTCCCGCGCCGCAACCGAGCGGGAGCGCGCCCGCTGCCGCCGAAACAGCCGCCCTTTCCACGCGCGGAACTCGGCCACCAAGTCGATGCCGCTCGGACAAGCGGCGGTGCAAGCGCCGCACTCGATGCACGCCGCCACGGCCGCGGCGGCGTTTTCGTCGTGGGCCGAGTCGCGCGCCGACGCGAAGGCGCGGTGGAGATGATCGGGCGCCAAGCCCTCGGGGCAGGCGGCGACGCACCAGCCGCAGCCGATGCAGGCAAGCGCCGCCCGCCGCGGCGCATCCACGGCGAAGGTGGTCGCTTTCACCCTTTCGTCCGGCGCCGCGTCGTAGCCGGTCAACGCCCCGTTCACCCGCCAGCCGCCGCCGTCGGCCAGCGGCAGTTCCGCAAGCGGCGCGCCGACGGGGTGCCACGCGTCGGCGCCGCCAACCGTCACCAAACGCTTGGCCGGCGCGCGCCCCAGGACGACCGCTTCGTACACGGCGAACAACGTCGCCACGTTCAGCACCAAGACGCCGACATCGGTCGGGTAGCGGTGCCGGGGTACGGCGCGGCCAACCACATGCGCCACCAAGCGCCGCTCGTCCCCCGCTGGGAAAGGCAAGTCGAACTCCTCCGCGGTCGGCGGCGCGGCTGCGCCGCTGTTCGGCGGCAGCGCGAGCACCAAGCGGATGGTTCGGCGCACCAGCGCGTCCGACGGACGTCCCTCAAGCGCTCGCCCAACCAACGCCAAGCCCGCCGCGACCTCCCGGCCGTGGACCCGCAGCAGCGTCTCGTCGGCGGTTGCGCCGGGCTCGCTGGCCATGCCGTTGCCGATGACGCAGTCGGCCCCGGCGCGCACCGCCGCACGGATCTTCTTCGCGGTTGGATAGCCGCCACCGCCCATGCCGACGATGCCGGCGGCGTCGATGCGAGCGATGATCGCGGCCGGGGCCGCGTTACGCGGCAACGGCGGGAAGGACGTCGGGCAAGGGCCCGCGGCGGGCGTTGCGGCGTCTTCAACCAGCTCAATGCAGTCCACAGGACAAGCCGGCACGCACAACTCGCAACCGGTGCAATGCTCCCCGACGACCGCATGCAGAAACTGCGGCGCGCCGGCGATGGCGTCCACCGGACACGCGGCGCTGCACAGGGCGCAGCCCACGCAATCCGTAGCGTCAATCCGCGCCACGCGATCGATCGGCGCGGGCATGGCGTCCGGCTCGTCGACTCGGCCTAGCAGGCCACTGATTTTGGCGGCGGTTTCCGCGCCGCCGGGGCCGCAAAGGTCGGCGCGCGCGCCGCCGGCCACCGCCGCCGCGTAGGGACGGCAGCCGGGATAGCCGCATTGTGCGCATTGCGATTGCGGCAGCAGCGCGTCAATGGCGTCCACCACGGCGCTCGCGTTGTCCCGCTCGCGCCCGGCGAGGGCCCAGCGCGCGAGGCAAAGCGCGCACGCCAGCGCGATGCCCACCCCGCCGAGCGCCAGCGCCGCGGTCATGCGCCGATGCCGCGCAAACCGTGGAACGCCAGCGCCATGAATCCCACCGTGACCAGCGCCAGCGGCGCCCCGCGGAACGCCGCCGGCACCTCGGCGCCTTCCAAGCGCTCGCGCAGGGCGGCGAAGGCGGTGATGGCGACGCCGAATCCGGCGCCGGCGCCAATGGCGAGCACCAACGTGCGCGCCAACGACAACCCCTCGTCGACGGCGATCAGCACGACGCCGAGCACCGCGCAATTCGTGGTGATGAGCGGCAGGTAGATGCCGAGCATGGCGTGCAACAACGGGCTTGCGGCGCGCACGAACAACTCCGTGAACTGCACGCTCGCCGCGATCACGACGATGAACACGATGATGCGCAGGTATTCCAAGCCGAAGGGCGCGAGCAGGTAGTGGTGCGCCAAGTGGCTCGCCACGCCGGCCACCGCCAACACGAACATCGTGGCGAGCGTCATCGGCGCCGCCGTCTCGAACCGGGACGAGCTGCCGACGAACGGGCACAGGCCGAGGAACTGCACCAGCACGAAATTGTTGACCAACGCCGCCGACAGCAGAATGAGCAGCAGGTCGGCCACTTTAGGTCACGCGCATACCCGGCTTCGCGCCGTTGTCGACGCTTAGCAGGAAGACACCGGGGTCGTCGTCCGACGCCGCGAGCACCATGCCTTCGGACACGCCGAAGCGCATCTTGCGCGGCGCGAGATTCGCCACCACGACCACGAGCCGCCCGACCAGTTTCTCCGGCGCGTACGCGTTGCGGACACCGGCGAACACGCGCCGCTCGTGGTCGCCCACGTTCAACGTCAATTCGAGTAGTTTGTCCGCTTCCGGCACGGCGCTGGCCGCGACGACTTCCGCCACGCGCAGGTCCAATTTGCCGAAGTCGTCAATGGCGATGGTTGCGCGTTCGCCAAGGTCGGCGTTCGCTTCCGCTTCGTCCCGGGTGGCGTCGACAACACGATCCAGAGCCTTTCGCTGCAGGCGTGTGAGGAGTGGTTCGTAGGGCGCGATGCGGTGTTCGCGCAGCGGCGTCGAAGCGTCTTCCCAAGCCAGCGCGGGCACTTGCAGAAACGCCTCCGCGCGTTCGACCATGGCCGGCAAGATCGGCTTCAAGTAGATCGCCAACACGCGAAAGAGGTTTACGCCGAGGGAACAAACCCCGTGGACTTCCGCGCTTCGCGCCGGGTCGTTCACGTGTTTCCACGGCTCGTGTTCGGCGATGTAGCGGTTGGCGCGGTCCGCCAGCGCCGTGATCTCGCGCACGGCGCGGCCGACGTCGCCGCGCTCGTAGAGTTCGGCAAGTTCCATGCGCGTTGCGGACGCCACGCGCCACAGCTGCTCGTCGTGCAGACGCGCGGCCAACACTCCGCCGAAATGTTTGCTGATGAAATTCGCCGAACGAGCCGCGATATTCACCACCTTGCCCACCAGATCGGCGTTCACGCGCTGGACGAAATCCGCCAAGTTGACGTCCATGTCGTCCACGCGCGCCGAGATTTTCGTCGCGAAGTAGTAGCGCAGATATTCCGGATCCAGATGATCCAAATAGGTTGCGGCATTGATGAACGTGCCGCGGGTTTTCGACATCTTCTTGCCGTCCACGGTGATGTGGCCGTGCGTGTGAATGCGGGTGGGCGTGCGGAAACCCGCGTGCGCGAGCACCGCCGGCCAAAACAAGCAGTGGAAATTCACAATGTCCTTGCCGATGAAGTGATGCACTTCCGCAGCGCTTTGCGGCCCCCAAAAGTCGTCGAACGAAAGTCCATCCGTGTGCTCGCACAGATTGCGAAAACTCGCCATGTAGCCGATCGGCGCATCCATCCAAACATAGAAGAACTTGCCTTGCGCGTCGGGAATGGGAAAACCGAAATACGGCGCATCGCGGCTGATGTCCCAAGGTCTGAGGCCGCTCTCGAGCCACTCGGCAAGTTTGTTCGCCACTTCGGGCTGCACCGGTCCGCTGTTCGTCCACTTCTTCAGAAAATCCGCGAAGCGGGGCAAATCCACGAAGTAGTGTTCGGACTTGCGCAGCTCCGGCGTGGCGTTCGACAACACCGAGCGCGGCGCGTCGAGATCGATCGCGTCGTAGGTGGCGCCGCACTCGTCGCAGTTGTCGCCCGGTTGATCGTCGGCCCCGCAGCGCGGGCATTTGCCGCGCACTTGGCGGTCGGCGAGAAACAGACCGCGTTCGGGATCGTAGAGCTGTTCCACATCCGCGGTGAAAATGTGGCCGCCTTCGCGCAGCCGGCGGTAAATCAGGCATGCGTAGTGTTCGTTCTCCGCGGAGTGCGTGGAATGGTAGTTGTCGTGGCTGATGTGAAAACGCCGGAAGTCCGCCGCGTGCTCCTCGCGCAGGCGGTCGATCAAGGCGTTCGCGGAGACGCCTTCGCGCTCCGCGAGCAGCATCGTCGCCGTGCCGTGCGCGTCGTCCGCGCACACGTAGTGGCATTCGTTGCCGACCATGCGTTGATAGCGCACGAAAATGTCGGTTTGGACATGCTCGAACAAATGCCCGAGATGTATCGCGCCGTTGGCGTACGGCAACGCGCTGGTGACTAGGATGCGGCGCATGGCTTGAGCTCTCGGTGCGCGTTCGACGGTCGTGGCGGGGCACGAGTGATTGTAGCACCCCTGCGACTACCGACACCGGTTACGTCGCACCTCGCGCCCATCGCCGAAGCGCGCGTGTCGGCATCGGCTTACATGAAATCAAGTGAATTTCCCACATACGGCGGCGACGCCGCCGTCTACTGTGCGCGTCATGGACAACGACGGCGCCCACAAGTTCGCCTTTCGCTTGGTGGAAATGCTGCGCGACCTGCTGCGGCTGGTGGCCCCGTGGACGGATGAACTGGACTTCGACAACGCCGAGGATGTCTCCGCAGCCCATGTGGATGCGTCCACCGAGGGCTTCAAACAACGCTACGGCGACACGCTCTGGCGCGTGCCCTTCAAACGCGGCCGGCTCTTGGACGGTTCGCGGCCGTACCTTTTGGTGCTAGTCGAATTCCAGTCCACCGTGGACCGCGGCATGGAGCGCCGGATGCGCAACTACGCGGACATGCTGCGCGCGCGGCTGTGGCGAACGACGGCCGCGCGCGAGGGCGGGCTGCCGTGGATTCTGCCCATCGTCGTTTACAATGGCGCGGAACGCTGGACGGCGCCGGGCGAGCGCTCGGACCTGACGGCGCTGCCGTCGGCGCGGGCGGAGCGGGCGCTGGGGTTGTTTCAGGATCGCGGCTACGAGCTGGTATCGCTGGAGCGCATGCTGGCCACGCCCGGGCGGACGTTGGCGCACTGGCCCGACAACCGGCTCGTCGCCACGTTCCGGCTGCAGACGACGCGCACGCCGAACGGTTTGCTGCGGTGTTTGGAACGCGAGTACGGGAACTTCCCGGGACCGCGCAACGCCGCCACGCGCCGCGTGTTGCACGCTTGGGCGGCCGCCCTGCTGGCGGACATGGCGGGCGCGGCGCCGTTGCCAACGTTCTCGGAAATGGAAGGATTGGAAGGAGCGGACATGACGACGATAGCGCAAGCGCGGCTCGGCAAGTGGTTCGAGGATTTCCGCGCCAAGAACGTGGCCGAGGGCATTGCGCTGGGCATCGAGCAGGGCGTGGAGCGGGGCATCGAGCAGGGCGTGGAGCGGGGCATCGAGCAGGCCAACGAGAACAGCGCGACCCGTTTGCGGCGCCAAGCGGCGATCAAGTTCGGCGAAGCCGTGGCGAAGCGCTTGGCCGAGCTGCTCGGCGGCACACCGACGGCGCCGGAGTTGGACCAAGTGGGGGTGTGGTTGATGGAGTGCGCGACCGGCGCGGAGTTGCTCCGCCAAGTGGAGAAGCTGCGCCGGCCCTGACGCTTCGGCTGGCCGACCTCGGCAACACGGGCGCCGCGGCTCTGGCCGGCGCAGGGGGGCGACGCCGTGGAAAGCGGCACCCCTTCAGTCGAACCGCACGCCCAGCTGCAGGTAGTAGAGCACGCCTTGCCAAGGCACCACCGAGTCGCGCCGGTACACCATGCCGCAGCACGTCTCGTACACCGCCGGGTCCGGGTAGTTGTCAAGGACATTCTCAACGCCCACTTTCAGCCGATAGCGTTCGCCAACGCGCTTGGCGGCTTCCACATCCACCAAGGCTTCCGGCGCAAAGTCCTGGATGTTCCGCAGCAGCGCGGTTTGGGCGTTGCTGTATGCGCCGAACCAACGCACCCGCACCATCAAGTCCCACGCGCCCCAGCCCTGCCGGGCGGTGACGACGCCGCGCATCGCCGGCAGGCCGTTCTCGATGTCGTGCGCTGACTCCGCGAACACGAACCGCCCCCGGTCGCGCATCTTGGTGCGGTTGAAGTTGAACGCCGCCGCCAACGTCGCCCCCCGCAACACGCCGTCGAAACGCCAGTTGGCCACCACGTCGACTCCGCGCGTGCGCGTGCGCACGTCGTTGACGAAGAACCGCACGCGGGCGATGTCGCTCGCGCCCGGCACGCCCAAGGCCACCAGCTTCGCCTTCTCCGCCGCGCCGACAAGGAACGGCGAGGACAACGTGATGCGATCATCCAAGTCGATGTTGTAGTGGTCCACCGTCAGCGTGAGCCGCTTCCACGCCGCGGCAACGCCGAACGAGAACGAACGCGAAGTCTCCGCGTCGAGGGGCCGCGCGCCAAACAACGCGGACGCGGGATGCGTGGCCGGAAACAAACCCTCGGCCAATGGCACGCCATCCGCCCCGATGCGCGTGGCGACGTTGGTCGTGGAAATCTGACCCGGCGTGGGCGCGCGGAAGCCGGTGCCGAAGGCGGCGCGGAGGTTCACGGCGTCGGCCACGCGGAAACGCGACGCCAGTTTGCCGATCACGACGTGGCCGAAGTCGTCAAACCGCTCGTGGCGCAAGGCGACGTTGGCGAACCACCGGGGCGACACGTCGAGCTCCACATCCAGATAGGCGGCGTGGCTGTGGCGGTTCACATCCGAGGCGAAGGCCGGCGGGTAGCCCGGAAAGCCGTTGGCGCCGATCGGCACGGCGTTGTTCAGCGGGTCGCCGGCCGGGCACAAGGCGCCGACCGCCTCGAACCCCGGCACGCGGCACTCCACCACCGTCAAGGCGTCGTTCGGATCCGCATCCACCTCCGCTTGGGTGATCTCCAGGTCGAACGGGTCCGGGCGGGCGAACGGCCCGATGGCGTAGGAGGAGGGCTCGCCCTCCACCACCCGGTAGCCTTCGTCCCGGTACTCGAGGCCAAAGGCCAAATGCAGCGTCCTGCCGCCGCGCGTGGCGCGCGGCCAAGCGAAGTCCGCATTGAGCGCGAACTCGTCGTTGGTCAAGTCGCCGGGGCGGAAGCTGGTCGGCGTGTCCGGCCCCAGAGAGGGGTTCAAGGTGTTCTCGAGGCGGTAGCGAATGGTGCTCGCGCCGTAGGTGACGGAGAGATCGTAGGCAAGGCCCGACGCCAGCTCGCCACGCGCGCCGCCATGCGCGGCGTGGTCGCGCACCGCGCCGTGGAACTGGGGCGTGAAGCCGGAGGGAAACAGCCGCGCGCGCGGATCGTAGATGCTGCCATCCGCCAAGCGTAGCGGCAGCAGTTGGTTGACGCCGGGGCGCCGGTAGAAGAAGCCGCTGGTCTGATCCTTGGCCGCGAACGTGGCGAAGCCATACAGCGTGACGCGCGCCAAGGGAAGCGCCGCGTTCGCCGCCAACAGCGCTTGTTCGCGGGCCGGCGCGCCCCAAATTTGCTCCGGGCCCGCGAACGGCCGCCCACCGCCAATGCGATGGTAGTTGTCCGCGTAGCGCGTGTCCCGATCGTCCGGCACGCCATCGCTGCCCGCAAGCACCTGCAACAACGTGCCGTCGGCCGCGTAGGTGTAGGTGAAGGCGTCCGGGCCGTAGTAGGTCACGCCATCGACGTCGCGCCGGTTGCGCGTCGCCGCAAGCGGCGTTTGACCGGAGCCGGCGATGGTCAGGTCATAGGGTTCGGAGCGACTGGTGCCGGCGGCGTCCGAAACTTGCGCGCTGACGTTCAGGAAACCGCCGTTGCCGAGGCGAAATCCCGCGTTCCCCTCCACGGTGGCCTCCTCGCCGTCGCCTTGGCCGTAGCCGCCGAGCCGCACGCGCAACCGCCCGCCCTCGCTCGCCGAGCGCAGCTGGAAATTCAACACGCCGGCGATGGCGTCGGAGCCGTATTGCGCCGCCGCGCCGTCGCGCAACACCTCCACGGACTCGATGGCGATGGACGGCAGGCCGCCGATGTCCACCCCGTGCGGGCCGAAGGCCCCGAGCCGCAACACCGCGCCGCGGTGGCGTCGTTTGCCGTCGACCAGCACCAAGGCGTGGTGGGAATCCAACCCGCGCAACTTCGTCGGGCGGATGAAGGACGCGCCATCGGCCACCGGCGTGCGATCCACGTAGAAGGACGGGACGATGGTCTTGACCGCCTCCAGCAAATCCGACGAGTTGACGCTCTCGATGTCCTGCGCGGTGAAGACGTCCACCGGCACGGCGGACTCGACGACGGTGCGCGGCACGCCGCGCGTGCCGACGACGACCACTTCCTCCAAATACGCTGGAGCGGCGGCGTTGCCGTCCGGCGCCGCGTCCTGCGCGTTGGCCGGCAGCTGCGCCGCCAGCAACGCGGCGGCGGCAACGCGCGCCGCGCCGGGTCTGCTTCCGCCGCCGACCACGCAACGTTCGCCGGCGGCGCTACGGCAGCAGCCCGAGGGCGAAATACGAGTCCACGGTGGCGCGCAGCGTCTCGTCGATGGAGTAGGTTTCGAGCCCGAGCTCCTGCTTGGCGAGCAGGCAATACGAGCGCGGCGAGTCGTAGGTGTGCTGCGCCGGCGCGCCGCCGTCCATTTCCTCGCCGCCGACGTGCGGCGCCGAAGGGAACAACGCCGCAAGGCGCGCCTGCATTTGCCAAGTGAACAACTCGCCGCTGCGGTCGGCCGCCGAGAGGATGTAGCGCGAACCGTTCTTGGCCGCGCCGCTCTCCGCGCAGAGGCGATGCGCCCGCGCCACGTCGCGCACGTCCACGTTGTTCCACAACATGCGCCCGCCGCGCGACTTCTTGTAGTCCTTGCCGGCCACCATGTGGCGAATGCAGTTCTGCCAACTCCAGCCTTGATCGTGGTTGGCGCACATGAGCGGCCCGATCACGTGCAGCGGCAGGATGGACATGGCGTCGAAGCCGCCGTGGTCTTCCGCCTCTTTGTAGAGCATGCGCTCGGCTTCCGCCTTCGCCATCGCGTAGGCGAAGTCGCGGTTTTCGGGAATGCGCTCGCGCGTCCAGCGCCCGCGGTAGGCTTCGACGTTGTCGCCGCACCAGTCCTTCTCGGTGAAGACGTAGCCCTCCGGACGCGGATGACCGACGGCGGCGAAGGAGCTGGTGAACACGAACCGCCGCGCGCCGGCCTTCACGGCGCTGTCCAAGACGTGCCGCACCTCGGTGAAGCAGCCGTCGTACACCTGCTGCGGCGTCTCGCGGTTGTAGCCCACCGCCGCTCCGGCGTGGATCACCGCGCAACAATCCGCGAAGGCGTCGTCGTAGCTGCCGGGCGCGAACAAGTCGCCCTCGGCCAACGTCACGGCGCCGCGCAGCCCGGCGTCGTTCAGCGCCCGCAGGTGGTCCGTTTTCGGCGGCGCGCTCGGATCGCGCACGCAGGCGCGCACCTCGTAGCCCTGCTCGGCGCAGTCGCGCACGATCCAAGAGCCGATGTAGCCGCTCGCGCCGGTAACGGCGACCGGGCCATCGGCCGGCGACACGGGTTTCGCCACGTCCGACCTCCCTATTTGTTCCTCGATTGCTGCCGCGACCGCCAGCCCGATCGCTCGCAAAAACGCTCCAGAATGCTGGTAGGCGCGATTGGATTCGAACCAACGACCCCCACCATGTCAAGGTGGTGCTCTAACCAACTGAGCTACGCGCCTGGCACCACGCGGTCGCAAGAGCGACGCGAAGCCAAGACTCTAGCACACGTCGCCGCACGAACGAGTCACGAGTCAAGTCTTGCGGCAACCACGGAGTTTGCGAAGCAAACTCCAACGCGCCCGGCAGGGCGCGCACCCGCTAGGGCGCGCGCCTGCACACGAGCAGGATTTCCCAGCGCGCGCAATCGAGGGACACCGGCACCGGCGGCAGGCGCGTGGGCAACTCGCCGCCGGCCGGCGCCGGTGCCACATAGCGCACGCCTTGCAGCGGAGGCCGCTGCAAAGCCCGGCGCCGGGCGTCGGCGTTCGGTGGACGCGCGAACACGCCGCCATCAACGGGCGCGCCCGTGGCCAACGCCAAGTGCATCGCGTAGCGCCAGTGCCCCCGCCCCATGGTCGCGCCGCCGACGCCCGGGGCGGCGACCAGCCGCGTGGCGCCCGCCATCGTGGCCGGCGGCGGCGCCGGGGCTTGGTAGGCGCGGCGCGCCTGTTCCGCCTCCGCCGCCCAGTAGGGATACGCGGCGAAAGCCTGCAGCGGCAACGCCAAGCCGACCACGAGAGCCGCTCGGCGGCGCGGCCAAGTGCGCACGATGTGCGCGAGCGGCAACACGGTGAGGCACATGACCAGCGGCCACGCAAGGCGCACCGTGGCGCGATGCACGGCATAGAGGTCGGCCACGAAGTCCGGCAGCAGCACCGACCAGTCCATGACGCGCAACCCGTGCCTCCACCAGGGCGACACCGCCGCCAACGCCAACACCAGCACCACCCAGGCGAGCGGCGTGTTGGCAACGCGCGCCCGGGGCCGCAACAACACCGACGCGAACAGCAGCAACACGCACCCCCAGCCGAGCCACGCGTCCTGCTCCACGCCTTGCGAGCCGTAGAACGCGCGGACATAGTCGGGTTCGCCGACGATCATCGCCCACGGCGAGAAACCGAAACTGCCGAGGGCGACGCGGTTGCCAAAACTCGCAACGTCGAAGAGGCCCAACCACGCGCACGCGCCGGCGAACAACCCGCACAGGACCGCGCCCGCCGCAACCCGCCGCGGCCAGCGTCCGACCGCGAGCCACAGCGCCGTCAACGCGAACACGAGCACCTGCAGACCGAGCAGCGGATGCACGGCCACCGCGCCGAGCGCCAACGGCGCGGCGGCCAGGAACGCACGACCAAGCGCCACCGGTTGCCGCGTCGCCAGCACGCACAAGGCGACCGCCAGCAGCAACAGCCACTGCGTGCAAAGCGCCACATGCGACTGCACCAGCCGCCCGACGAAGATCGGCATGGCCAGCGCCAAGGCCGCGGCGCACAATCCCGCCAGCGCGCCCCGCGCCCCGGCGGCGCGCAACAGGGCCACGCCACCGACTCCTTGCAGCACCACCGCGAGCGCGGTCCACCAGCCGAAATAGTGAAACCCCTCCGGCAGGTGCGGCAGCAGCGGGCGAAACACCGTGGCCGCCAGAGGCAAGCCGTCCTGCAGCGCCATGGAGGCGCCTTGCGGGTAATTGAAGATCGCGCTCCTGAGCGATGGCCAAGGCGCTCCATATTCGGCGAGCGCCCGCCAAGCCATCGTGTACTCCACGGCGTCGTTGGGGTGGAGGATGAACGAGTGGAAGCGCGCCGCGTCGCCGGCGATGAACGCCGGCGGATACACCGCGAGCGCCACACCGAGGCCGAGCAGCGCCGCGAGGCAGAGCGGCAGCGCCTTGCCTTGCCGCCGGCGGAGCAAAGCGCGGCCGGCGTGTTGCAACAGCTGCAACAGGTGCGGCAAGGAGGCAACTCCGAGTTTGACAGCGAAACACTACCGCCGCCGGCCACCGAACCGCAAACACCCCCAGCGCGCGCCAGTGGTGGTGGTTTGTGGTTTCCCGCAACCCCGCTCCGCAACGCATGTGCGATACTCGCACGCCATGCGTTCGCCGCCACGACTTGCATGGCCGCCCCCGCCTTGGCTGCTCGGCGCGGTGTTGGCCGTTGCGGCCGGGCCGCCCGTCGCCGCGGAGCAGGGCGTCCGCGCCGAGGCGGCGGACATCGAGGAAGTCGTGGTGGTGGCCCGCACCGGCAGCCGCATCAAGCGGCAAGCCGCATCGCCCTCCCCTCTCACCGAGGTCGGCGCGGACGATCTGCGCGCCCGCGCCACCAAAGACCTGCGCGACTTGGTGGACATCCTCTCCATCAACAACGGCGCCGAGAACAACTCGGACAACCTGACGCAGAACTTCACCGCCGGCACCGCCAACGTCAACCTGCGCGGGCTGGGCGTCTCCTCCACCCTCGTGTTGTTGAACGGCAAGCGGCAGGTGTTCTCCGCGGCGCCAACCGACGACGGCGCGAGTTTCGTGGACTTGGCGGCGCTGGTGCCGGTGTTGGCGGTGGAACGCGTGGAAGTCCTCAAGGACGGCGCGTCCGCCATTTACGGTTCGGACGCGGTGGCCGGCGTGGCGAACTTCCTCACCCGGCGTGGCTTCGACGGCTTGGAATTGCAGGTGGAGTACCGGCGGCGAACCGGCAACGGCTCGCAGAGCGATCTCAACGTGGACGGCGTGTTTGGCGGCGCCGTTGGCGACGGCGGCTCGTTCCTGCTCGCCGCGAGCTACTTGGACCGCAGTTCGCTGCTGCTCGGCGAGGTGGATTGGCTGCGCCCCGCCACCAGCGGCTTCGGCAATCCGGGCAGCTTTCATGTGCCGTCCCTGGGCCGCACGGTGGCGGACCCCGGCTGCGGCGAGAACGGCGGGCTGCTGCAAACGCTCGCCGGCGGCGGCACGATCTGCCGCTTCGATTACGGCCCGCAGATCACCGCCGTGCCGGTGGAGTCGCGGTTGCAGGGCTACGCGCGCGCCGATTGGCCAGCGCGGCCGGGCGTGTGGCTGTGGGCCGAGGCAGGCTACGCCAGGAACGACGTGAGCCGCGAGGTGTCGCCGAGCTTCCCGGTGCTGAACACGCCGCTGGTGCCGGTGGACAATCCCGGCAACGTGTTCGGCGAGGACGTGCTGTTCCAAGGCCGCCCGTTCGGGGTCGGCCACCCGCCGGAGGTCAACTACTACCAGCACAACACGGTGCGCGTGGCGTTCGGCGCCGAAGGCGAGTTCGGCGCCGGCTTCGGCTGGGATGTGGCCTACATTCGCGCCGCCAACGACGCGCTCTTGAACCCCCGGGACGTGATCGCGGCGAACTTCCAAGCGGCGTTGCGCGGTTTCGGCGGCGCCGGCTGCGACACCAGCCCGAACGCCGCAACGCCGGCGCGCCCCGGCGCGGGCGAGTGCCGCTACTTCAATCCGTTCAGTTCGGCGTTCGGGGCCGCCCCCGGCGCGGCCACATTCAACGATCCGCGCCTGCGCGACTTCATCATCGGCGACTATCTGGGCGATGCGGAATCCGAGATGCAAGTGCTGGACGCCAACGTCACCGGCTTCTTCGGCGACTTGGGCGGCGGACCGATCGGCTTCGCCGCCGGCCTGCAGCTGCGCGAGGAGTCGCTCGGCACGAACTACGACTCCATCACCACCCAGGACGGATTCGCGTTCCTCATCGGCAATCCGAACTTCGCCGGCAGCACCAACGTGCGCGCCGCGTACGGCGAACTGGCGCTGCCCTTGACGCGCTCCGCGGAAGTGATCGCGGCGCTGCGCTACGAGGACTACGGCGGCGGCGTGGGCCACACTTGGGACCCCAAGGTCATGCTGCTGTTCGCCCCAACGCCGGCCTGGTCTTTGCGCGCGTCGGTTGGCACGTCGTTCCGCGCGCCCTCTACGTTTCAGACCCAAGGCGCGCAAACCAACTTCGTGAACATCCTCGACCACGACGGCTCGCGCACCTTCGCCGGACGCCGCACGGTGGGCAATCCGCAACTGCGGCCGGAGACCTCTACGGCCTTCAACATGGGCGCCACATGGCGGCCGCGGCCCCGGCCGCGGCGCAACCTAGAGTTCGGGGTGGACGTTTGGGACTACTCCTTCCAAGACGTATTGCGGAAGGACAACGCCCAGGCCATCGTCAGCGCGGACCCGTTCGACGCGCGCGTGCGGCGCACATCGGCGGGAACCATCGCCATCGTCAACGTGGCGTTCATCAACGCCGACGCCATCGACACCCGCGGCGTCGACTTCTCCGCCCGGGCGAGTTTCGCCACCGCGTGGGGCGATCTCGCGCCATTCGTGGAAGGCACTGTCATTCTTCGGTACGATGTCACCAACGCCGGTCGGCGCAGGGACGGCTTGGGACGCTTGAACCGCGGCAATGTGGGCGCGCCGAACCAGGCGTTCAAGGCCAACGCCGGCCTGCGCTTCTCGCGCGGCGTCGCCAGCGCCAACCTGCTGCTGCGGCACGTCGGCGCCTATGAAGACGACAGCGGCGGCGCCATCGACGCCTTCGCGACATGGGACGCGAACGTCGGCGTGGACCTCGGCGCCGCCCTCGGGCGCGGCACGGGGACCACGCTGCGGTTCGGCGTGGTCAATTTCACCGACGCGGATCCGCCGTTCGTGAACGTCGCCGGCAGCTATGATGTTCGCTCCGCCGACCCGCGCGGGCGGCGCGCGTTCGCGCGCTTGGAGGTGCGCCTTGGTCTCCCCCGGTAGCCACTTGCCGACACGGCGTTGTTTTTCCGCGGCGCGCAGCCGCGGCGCGTTGCTTGCAGCGGTGTTCGGCGCGGCGGCCGCCAGCACGGCTGCGGCCGCTGGCGCGGCCGGGAACACCTCCGCTGGCCCCCTGCTCGCCGCCCTGGCGAGCGATGCGGAGCAAGTCCAACCGGCTCGGCCGGCGCCGGACGGTCCGCCGAGCAAGCGGCAACGCCTGGTCACCGTTGACACGCGCCGCCTCGCCCCGCCGGACGCGGCGCTTGCCCCGGCCAAGGGGGAAACCGCCCCGCGCGCGCATGGCGGCGATTGGACCGTGCGCCTCAACCTGTTCGAGGACGCGCTCTTCCACATGGTGGTCGAACGCGCTTTCCCATTGGCGGCGGGACACGCCCTGCGCGGCAGCTTGCAAGGAGTTCCCGGCGGCCGGGCCACGCTCGCGGTGCGCGGCGACACCGTGACCGGCACTGTGCTGACGCCAAAGACCGCCTACGTCATTCGTCCCGCGGGCGCGGGGCGACACGCCGTTGCGGAGATGCACCGCGCGTGGTTTCCGCCCCACCAGGCGGGGCAGGAAAGGCGCGCGCCGCCGCCCGCGAACGCGCCGGCGCGAATGTTCGAGGAACAGGAGCGACGGTCACCGCCCCCGGCGATCCGGGAAAGCCCGCCGGCGGCAGTGCGCGTTCCCAAATCCGCCCCCGCCCCCATCGCCCGCGGCCATCGCGAGTCGGGCGTGGCCGGGTTCGGCGGACGTTGGACAGCCCAAGGGCCGGCGCCCATCCTCTACGGCCAAGTCGAGAACGTGGCGCCGAACAACGAGGTGGTCGGGGCCGTACACACGGTGCTCGCGCATCCCACCGACCGCGACATCCTCTACATCGGCGCAACCAACGGCGGCGTTTGGCGAACGGACGACGCCACCTCGATGCGACCCACATGGCGGCCGCTCACCGACCACGCGAGTTCGCTTTCGATCAGCGCACTGGTGTTCGACGCGGAGGACGTGAACACCATCGTTGCCGGAATCGGCCGCTACAGCAGCTTCGCCGGCGCCGGCGGCGACCGCACCGGCTTGCTGCTGAGCCGCGACGCCGGAGAGACTTGGCGCGAAGTGCGGCATCCGGTGTTTGGCCCGCTGCAGAACGTCTCGGGGCTTGCCGTGCGGGGCGACCGGATGGTCGCCACCTTGGCCTTGTTGACTGGCGGCGTGTTCCGCAGCACGGACGGCGGGGCGACCTGGGCCAGGGCGCCCGATCTGCCGGTGGCGACGCCGGCGTTCGATCTGGTGGCGGATCCGACGGATGCCGATCGCCTCTACCTGACCATGCGCGAACGCGGCGTCTTCCGCAGCGACGATGGCGGCGCCACTTGGCACGACGCCTCCAGCCACGACTTGCTCCTGTCGAGCGCGTTCCGCTCCACGGCAACGCGCGACGGCCAATTCGGCGACAACAACAACGCCGAGCTCGCCGTTGGGGCGGACGGCCGCGTCTTCGTGGCCGTGCTGGTGGCCGGACAGGCCAACTACATCGGTTTCACGGACGATCAAGGCGACACTTGGACGGCGATGGACCTACCCCTGACGTTGGAAGTGGGCGACGCCGTGGACGGTCTGAACCCGCGCTTCAAGCCAGGCGCCCAAGGCGCCATCCACTTCTCCATTCTGGTCGATCCGGACGACAGCGACACGGTGTACGTGGGCGGCGACCGCCAAAACCTGCACTTCGTGGAGACGGAGGACGGCGGCTTCCTCGCGTTCAACTCGCTGGGCGCGTTCGACTACTCCGGGCGCCTGTTCCGCGGCGACGCCGGCGTGCCGGCCACCGGCGAGGTGCCGTCGCCGCAATGGGAACACTTGACCCATCGCGCCGACGTCGCGGCCATTCCCGGCGGCGGCACCGCTCGTTCGAGCGCCCCGCATGCGGACTCGCGCGAGATGGTCTTCGACGCCGGCGGCGAGCTCATTCAAGTGGACGACGGCGGCGTCTACCGGCGCACATCGCCCAAGGACAACACCGGCGACTGGTTCTCGCTCAACGGCAACCTGCAGGTGAGCGAGATGCACGACATCGCCTACGACCCGGTGGCCGAGATGCTCATCGGCGGCAATCAGGACACCGGCACGCCGGACCAGCGGCAGGCCGGTCCCGCGTGGATCACCCTGTCGAGCGGCGATGGCGGCGACGTGGCCGTGGACGCCAGCGAGGCGCCGGAGCGGTCGCACCGCTATTCGAGCTTCCAGTTCTTCGCCGTCTTCCGGCGCACCGTCTACGCTGCCGACGGGCGGCTGGTTGGAGTCGAATATCCCGCGCTGGACGTCAACGGCGCCTCCGTTTACGACCTGGACCCCAACTTCGGCTTTGTGCAACGCTTCTCCTTGAACGCCGTGGATCCGAGCCGCGCGGTGATCGGGGCCGCGTCCGTGTACGAAACGTTCGACCGGTTCGAGACGCTGACGGAGGCCGCCTCCTTGCGCCGCGGCGCGCTGGAGCGGGCGACCGCAACCGCGTACGGCTGCACGGACAACCCCGATCTCCTCTACTTCGGCCACGCCTCGTCGAACAGCCTGAGCGGCCAAGTCACCGTGCGCCGCGGGTTCGGCGAGGACGCCGCGCCAACCGCCGACGACTTGGAAGTCACCGGCTATGTTGGCGGCCATGTGCGCGACATCGTCATCGACCAGGAAGACTGCGAGACGGTCTACGCCATAGACAATGAGCGCGTCCAGGCGTCAAACGATGGCGGTGCGACATGGCGCGACATCACCGGCAACTTGGCGGACGCTCCGGTGAACTATGCGGACTTGCACAAGATCGAAATCATCCCCTCTGGCGGCTTCTTTGGCCTTTACGGCGCGGTGGTGGTGGGCGGCCGCGCCGGCGTTCACGTCATGTTCCCGCATGCGGAGGGGTTGTGGTTCGCCATGAACGACGGGTTGCCCCATGTCCCGGTGTGGGATTTGGACTACTCGTTCGAGGACAACGTGTTGTTCGCCGCCACCCTCGGGCGCGGCGCCTGGCGTTTGGACCCGGGCCCGCAGGTGGTGGCGCGGATCCCCGACCAAACTCTCGAGGTGGCCGACGGCGACATCGCCGTCGACATCGGCGGCGTTTTCGGCGGCGCGGGCCCGGGCGGATTCGTCTACTCCGTCGCGTCCGGCGACTCCGCCATCGCCACCGCGCGAATCGATGGCGACCGCGTGGTGGTGACGCCCAACGCCGCCGGCGCGGTGACCGTCCGCGTCACCGCCACGAACGCCGCCGGCCTGCGCGCCGTGGCCACGTTCGTCGCGACCGTTGGCGCCGTAATGGAAATTCCCGCCGCCGCCGCGGTGCGGGAAGGCGAGTTGCTGTTCCTCCCGTTGCGGTTGAGCCGTCCGCTGCGCTCGCTCACCGTGCTCCGTTACGCGGTGTCGGGCGACGGCAATCCGAACACCGCGGACGCGTCGCCCGAAGACTATTTCGCGACCGGCTATTTGGTGCTGTCGGGCGGGACGACGAGCAGCTCGATCGTCGTGCCCATAACGCAGGATGCGGACATCGAACCCGCGCGGGAGGCGTTCCGGATCACGCTCTCCGCGCCGGCGCCGAACGCCGACGTTGGTTTGGGCCTGCGGCGCAGCACCATCGTCACCATCAAAGAGGGCGTCTGCGACCGCTCGCTTGCGGTGCGCGACGCCATTCGCGCTGGGCGGGACTGCGCGGATGTCGCCAACGTGGCCACGATAGCCAACCTCGACCTAAGCGGCTCGGGCATTCGCTTCTTGAGGGCGCGGGATTTCTCCGGCATGCTCGGATTGGCCGAGCTGAATCTGTCGTCGAACCAAATAACGGTGCTGCCGCCGGAGATTTTCGCGGGCCTCGCCAACCTGCGTTTGCTGAACCTGGCGAACAACGACTTCGCCACGCTGCCGTTCGGCGCGTTCTTCCAAACGCCCAGGCTGTTCGCGCTGTGGCTCAATGGAAACCGTTTGACGACCCTTGCGCCAACCGTGTTCATCGGCAATCCCTTCTTGACGTGGCTCTTCTTGAACGACAACCTGCTGCAAGAGCTGCCGGCGTCGCTGCTGTTGGTCCAAAGCGGCGTGCGGGCCCTGCACCTGCATGGGAACCGCATCGAGGCTCTGCCGGACGGCTTCTTCCGCGGTCTCGCCTTCGTGTCGCGCCTGAACCTGACCGGCAATCCCGGCGCGCCGTTCACCTTCGCGTTGGATTTGCTGCGCGTGGACGCCGATCCGGCCGCCGCCGGCCCCGCCGAAGTGGCCTTGCGCGTGCGCCAAGGGACGCCGTTCGACATCTCCGCCGACGTGGCGGTTGACGATGGCCTGCAGAACGCCACGACGGACGCCACAACCGCCACCATCCACACCGGGCAAGTCGTCGGCGCGCCGTTTCAAGTGGCGCAGTCCGAGGGCAAGGCCGCTACCGTGCGCGTCGTCGAAGAGCCGCCCGTTCCAGCCGGCGACTGCGGACTGGAGGCGTGCTACCAAGGGGTGGCCATCGCCGCCGGCGAGCCGCTCGTGTTGTTCGAGTCCGACCCGTAGCCTGCTGGATCGGCGACAGCCGCTCACTGAAGGCGCGCTCCGCAGGACGCACTCTTGTTTTTCCAGAGGCGCCGAGTTTGCGCAGCAAACTCGAACGCGCCCGTAGGGCGCACCCCGCCGGGCGCACCTATTCGTTCGCCGGGCCGAACACGTCTCCCGGTTGCAGGTTGGCGGCCGCGAACTCCGCCGCGGCCACCTTGGCGCCGCCCTGGGCGCGGACGCGGCCGACCTTGACGGCGCCGCCGTCGGCCGTGCTTACGACGAAGCCGTCGTCGTCGCAGGCGACGACCTTGCCGGCAGCGCCGCGTCCGCCCGCCGCGGCGGGACGCGCCACGCGGCAATTGAAGAGTTGCAGCGCGCCGCCGCGGTGTGTCGTCCACGCGCCGGGCTGCGGGTCGCAGCCGCGAATCAGGTTGTGGACGTCGTCGATGGTGTCGCGCCAGTCGATGGCGGCGCTGTCGGCCCGACACCAACCTTCGTAGGTGCCGACGGCTTCCGGCGCCCGGCCGTCCCTGCGCTTCGCTTGGACGCGCCGCATGGCGGCCAAGGTCTCGTCGTCGAGTAGCTCCGTCTGCGGGATCTTCGGCGCGTTGCGGTCGCGAACCAGCCCGACCGCCTCGACCATCGCTTCCACGCCCATGGGAAAGAGGCGGTCGAAGTAGAGGCTGCCGAGGGTGTCCTGCGGACTGATCCGCACTTCCTTGCGCAGCAGCACCGGGCCGGTGTCCAACCCCTCGTCCGGCCAGAAGATGGTGAGGCCGGTGCGCTTCTCGCCGAAGATGATGGGCCAGTTGATGGAGCTCGGCCCTTTGTGCATGGGCAGCAGCGACGGGTGGTATTGGATGGTGCCGTAGCGCGGCGCGTCAAGGGCCGGCTGCGGAACAAACAACGTGACGTAGGCCATCACGCCGAGGTGCGCGTCCAGCTTGCGCATTTGCTCCCACACCGCCGGCCGGCGAAACGACTTGGGTTGAAAGACCGGCAAACCCAACTCCAAAGCGCGGGATTTCAACGGATCCGGCCGTGCGCCTTCTTTGTCCGGCGCCGTGTAGACGCCAACCACCTCCTCGCCCCGAGCGACGAGCGCGTCGAGCACCGCCTGACCAAACGCCTGCTGTCCATTGACGACGATTCGCATTTCTAGGGCATCCCTGTCCACATCACGGCGCGCGCATTATGGCAGACCGAACCGGTCCCCGCATGGCGGCCGCGCCGCCGCATCCACACCCCGCAAAAGAGCCCGTTGCGGTTGGCGGACAAGTGCTATACTCGGTGCCGACTTCGGGGCGTCGGGTGGAAGGAATCCGCTCGGCACCAGCTTGCTTTGGCAGGGCAAGCCGCTCCGGGGACGCGCGTGTTGACAAGGAGGTTGGCCATGTCCCGAGGCTTTCGCGCCGCATTCCTTTCGCTGTTCAAGCGGCCGCCGCGGCTCGCGGCGTTCGGTGCGCTCGCCGCCGCGGTGGCGTGCCACACCGCGTGGGCGCAAACGGCGCCGACCGTCTCCAGCATCTCCTTGAACAGCGCCGGCGCCGACAACTCCTACGGCATCGGCGATGAAATCGAAGCCTCCATCACCTTCAGCGCCGTCGTCCATGTGTTCGAGGGCGAGGTGGCCGGCGTGCAGCGGGGCGAGCTGCACCTCCTGCTCGCCATCGGCGCCGCCACGCGCCAAGCCCAGTTCTGCGGCGGCAGCGGCTCCACCACGCTGCGGTTCTGCTACGAGGTGCGCAGCGGCGACGAGGACACGGACGGCATCAGCATCGGGCGTTTGGCGACGGCGTTGGTCGACGGCGTCATCGAATCCGCCACCGGCGTCGCGGCGAGCCGCGCCTTCGCGGCGCAAGCCGCCGACGCCACGCGGCTTGTGGACGGTGTTCCACCGGCGCCGAGCACGCCCACCTTGAACACGCCGGCAACAGGCGACACCTACGGCGTCGGCGAGACCATTGCAGCGACGGTGACCTTCAGCGAGGCCGTCAACGTCATCGAAAACAACGCCTTGGGCCAACTGCAGCTCGCGTTGTCCATCGGCAACAACACCCGCTTCGCCGATTACGCCACCGGCAGCGGCACCGCCGGCCTCGTGTTCACCTATGTGGTGCAGGCCGACGACGCGGACACCGACGGCATCAGCATCGCCGCTGGCGCGAGGTCGCTAACCGGCGGCGGCATCACCGACGCGGTCGGCAACACCGCCGGCCGGAACTTCAACGCGCTGGCGCAGAGCGCGAACCACAAGGTGGACGGCGCGAGCGACTTCGTCGGGCCCATGATCACCAATGTGCGCGTGAGTTCGACGCCCAGGGCCGGCGGGGCCTACGCCACCGGCGAGTTCATCGAGATCACCGTCACGTTCAACGAAGTGGTGCAGGTGGCCGGCAACCCCGCGATCACGCTCACCGTCGGCGCGACGGCGCGCGCCGCCGCCTACCACGCCGGCGAGGGCACCACCGCCCTCGCCTTCCGCTACGCCGTGCAAGCCGGCGAGACGGACGCGAACGGCGTCGGCATTCCCGCCGGCCCGGCCGCGCTCGCCGGCGGCACCATCCAAGACGCCGCCGGCAACGCGGCCGACCGCGCGTTCGCGCGCCTCGCCGACCAACCGCTGCACGAAGTGGAAGCCGTCGCGCCAACGGTGGTCGGGAATGTTTCGATCACCTCCAGTCCGGCCGCCGGCAACACCTACGGCGCCGGCGAGACCATCACGGCGCAGATCGTGTTCAACGAGAACATCGTCGTCACGGGCGCGCCCGCGCTGGAGCTTGCCATCGGCAGCGCGCGCCGCCAAGCGGTCGGGGTCCGAGCGGCAACGCCCACCACGCTGATCTTCTCCTACACCGTGGTCGCCGGCGATCTGGACGCGGACGGCATCGCCATCGCCGCCGGTCCCGGCTCGCTCACCGGCGGCGCCATAACGGACGCGGTGGGCAATGCGGCAGCGCGCGCGTTCACCGGCTTGCCCGCCGCGCAACCCGGCCATCGCGTGGACGGCGGCGCCGACCTCGCGGCCCCCACGGTAAGCGCCGTGCGCATCATCTCCAACGCCGGCGTTGACCAGACCTACGCCCTCGGCGACGCCATCGAAGTCGAAGTCGAGTTCAGCGAAGTGGTCCACGTGCTGCGCGGCACCCCACCGCAACTCACGCTCTCCATCGGGGCGAAATCCGCCTCGGCCGCCTACCATGACGGCAGCGGCACGAACACGCTGCTCTTCCGCTACGTCGTGGTCGCCGAAGACATGGACGCGGACGGCGTCAGCATCGGGCCGCTCGCCACGGCGCTGACGGGAGGCGCCATCGAAGACGCCGCCGGCAACGCCGCGACGCGCGCACACGCCGGTTTGGCGGCGCAAACCGCCCATCGAGTGGAAGCGCGGGCGCCGCGGGTGATCTCCGGCGGCGTGGTCATCGCCTCGGATCCCGACCCCACCCCGCCGGACGACGACACCTACAACCGCGGCGACGTGATTCGCCTCACCGTCACCTTCGACGAGGTGGTGCATGTCACCACCACGCCAACAAACCCGACCATCCCACAGCTCGCATTGACAATCGGCCCAGCGACCCGGGTGGCAAGGTTCGTCGCCGGCAGCGGCACCCGGACGCTGGAGTTCCACTACGCGGTGCAGCTGGGCGAAGTGGACGCCGACGGCATCAGCGTGAACCCCAACTCCTTGACGGGCGGCGGGATCGAAGACGCCGTGGGCAACCCCGCGATGCGCGGCTTCGCCGGGCTTGCGGCGGATTCCGGGCACATGGTGAACGGCGGCGTCGACGCCGTGGCGCCAACCATCGAAACCGTTCGCGTCAGCTCCAATCCAAACACCGGCGCCCCAAGTCTCACGCCAAACACCTACGCGGTTGGCGACAACATCGAAGTGGACGTGACGTTCGACGAGGTCGTCCACGTCACCGGCAACCCGGCGATCATCCTCGCGCTCGGCAACCGGGCGCAAGGCGCCGCCTATCACCGCGGCAGCGGCACCGACACGCTGACGTTCCGCTACACGGTGCGCGAAGGCGACGTGGACACCGACGGCATCGGCATTGGCCCCGGCCCGGGCGCGCTGTCCGGCGGGGCCATCGTGGACAGCGCCGGCAACACCGCGGCGCGCGCGTTCGCCGGCTTGCCGCGGCAAGACACGCACCTCGTCGAGGCGGTCTCGCCGACCGTGACGGAGGTGCGGATCACGTCGAGTCCGGGAGCGGACAACGTCTACACCATCGGCGAATCGATAACCGGCACCGTCACGTTCAGCGAAGAGATCGTCGCCGCCGGCGCCGAAATCGAGCTGCTCATCGGCGACGGCGGCGCCACGCCCACACGTCGCGTGCCGCTGGCCCCCGGCGCGACCCGGCGCGTCCTGAGCTTCACCTACGCGGTGCAACGCGGCGACAGCGACGACGGCGTGAGCATCGGCCCCGACGCGCTGGTGGGCGGCACCATCCGCGACGACGCCGGCAATCCGGCCCAGCGCAGGTTCGCCGGGTTGCAACACCGCACCGGCGGAGCGATCGACGGCGGCCGGGACAACGTTCCGCCCACCGTGCTGAGCGTCGCTCCCACCTCCGATCCCGGCGGAGACTACGTCTACGCGGGCGGCGACCACATTGATATCACCGTCACGTTCGACGAAGTGGTACACGCAAGCCGGAACCCGGAGCTAACCCTGACCGTCGGCGCCGCACCGGTCCAAGCGGCGTACCACCGCGGCGGCGGCACGACCCGCCTGGTGTTCCGCCACACCGTGCGGAGCAACGAGGAGGACGACGACGGCATAGCGATCGGCGCCGGCCCCGGCGCGCTCGGCGGCGGCGACATCCACGACAGCGCCGGCAACCCCGCCGATCGCGCGTTTCCGGATGTGGGGCGGCTCGCCGGCCACCGGGTCGACGCCGTTCCTCCGCGCCCCATCAGCCCAGGCCCGCCTCTCGAAATAACGTCCGATCCGAACGTCGGCGACAACGATCCGCCCGACACCTACCAAACGGGCGACACAATCCGCGTCACCGCCACGTTCGATGATCCGATACAAGTCCAAGGCACACCCCACCTCACGCTCACCACCGACAACGGCACCCGCCCAGCGCGGTACCAATCCGGCGGCGGCACCAACGTTCTGACATTCGAGTACACGGTGCTGCCCGGCGACCGGGACGTCGACGGCATCAGCATCGCGGCCAACGCGTTGTCGTGCGGCCGTTCGCCCGCCAGCGCTCCGCTGCCCTGCCTCACCGACCTCCCCGGCAACCCGGCGTCGCACGTTGTGCCGGGCTTGGCGGCGGATAGCGACCACCTGGTGGACGGCGACACGTTCCCGGACGGGCCGTTCGTCAGCGTCGTGCGACCCGCCTCCAGCGCCGGTGCCGACGAAACCTACGCGATAGGCGACACGATCGAAGTGGAAGTCCACTACAGGAGAACGGACGCATCGAACCGCCTTGTCACTTGGCCGGTCTTCGTGAGCGGCTCGCCAACGCTCACTCTCGTGCTCGGGTCGCGGTCGCGCCCGGCCGCCTTTGCGAGGGGCAGCGGCACCCACATCCTCACCTTCGCATACACCGTCGAGCCGGGCGATGTGGCGCCAAATGGTTTCACATACCCGCCTCGGGGCGGACAGCAACTGGTGGGCGGCACCATAGTGGACGCCGGGGGCAACAACGCGTACCGCGGGTTCAGTGTCGGCAACGATCCGGGCCGTAACGCGGCAAGCGCGGCCGAGCTGGCTCGCCACAAGGTCGACGGCCTTGCGCCGCGCGTGGAATCCGTTGCCGTCACCTCCGATCCGGGTGCCGACGACACATACAAGCGAGGCGAGGAAATCCAAGTGGTGGTCCGCTTCGACCAGGAAATTCGCCTCACGCACACCCCGAGTCTGACGCTGGATCTAGCCGTTGGCGAACGCCAGCGCGCCGCGCGGCTTGCGGGATCGACCACGGATTCCCTGACCTTCGCCTACGCCGTGCAAGACGGCGATTCCGACGCCGACGGCGTGAGCATCAACGCCAACGCCATTCGTGGCGGCGAGGTGAAGGACATCGTTGGCAACGACGCCATCCTGGGCGGCGTGGCGTTGGCCGATCAAGCCGGACACAAGGTGGACGGCGTGGCCGCCGGCGCCGTCGCCACGGTCACCTCGGATCCCGGAGCGGACCGGACCTACGGTATTGGCGACACCATCATCGTCCAAGTGCTCTTGGACAGTTCCCTCAGCGGCGGCGCCCCGCAGCAGTTGTTGATCCAAGTGGGCGCCGCGACGCAGGCGGCGCGGCTGGTGACCGAGCGCGAGCGCCTGCTGACCTTCGAGTACGTCGTCCAAGAAGGCGATTCCGACAACGACGGCATCAGCATCGAGGCCGACGCGTTGCGGCGCGGGGAACACCCGGCCGGCGTCGCGCTTGCGCCACTGTCCAACCAAGCCGGGCACCGCGTGGACGCGGTGCCCCCCGGCGTCGCCCGCGTCACCATAGAGTCGACGCCGAACCGAGACCAGACCTACGGCCCCGGCGAGGTGATCGAGGTGCATGTGGCGTTCAACGAACCGGTGTGGGTGGACGCCAACCCGCGTCTGCGCCTCTCCATCGGCAGCCGCGCGCCGGCCGCCACCTACCGTTCCGGCAGCGGATCCGCAACGCTCGTGTTTCGCTACCCCGTGCAGTCCGGCGACTTCGACGACGACGGCATCTCCATCGGCGCCAACGCGCTGATCGATGGCGCGATCGCGGACGGTGCCGGCAACATCCTCGACACCGCCGGCCGGCGGCTGCAACCGCTGCGCGTGCAACCGGCGCACAAAGTGGATGCCGGCAACGACGATCAACCGCCATCCATCCAAGACTTGCGCATCACATCCACGCCGCAAGTCGGCGACACCTACGCGGCCGGCGAGACCATTGAAGTGCAAGTGATCTTCAGCGAAGCGGCGGACGTCGTCGAGGTGGGAACGGTTGGTGGCCAGATCGTGGAGTTGGAGCGCCCGGTGCTGGAACTGGAATTGGGCTGTTCCGGGCGCACCGTCTCGCGTTCCGCCCGGCTTGCGCCGGAAGACGACGCCTCCGACACCTTGACCTTCCGCTACGCCGTCGTGGACGGAGATTGCGACGACGACGGCGTGTACATTCCCGCCAACGCGCTCACCGGCGGCGCGATCGTCGATTACTCCAGCGCCGCGAACGAGGCGAATCGCGCCCACGGCGCGCACCAGTCCAAGCAGAAAGTGGACGGCGTGACGCCGCGCCCGACCGGACCGCCGCGGATCACTTCCCGTCCGCGCCGGGCCGAGGGCTATGGCGTCGGCGAGACAATCACCGCGCGTGTGCCGTTCAGCGAGCGGATTTACGTTGCCGGGCAGCCAACGCTGCGGCTGACCATCGGCCGCGCAGCCAGGAACGCGCTGTTCGCGGGAGTGAAAGACGACGACGCGGCCTTGGAGTTCCAGTACGTTGTGGCGTCCGGCGACCAGGACGACGACGGCGTGAGCATCGGCCCGGATGCTTTGTCCGGCGGCACCGTCCAAGACGCCGCGGGGAACGCTTGGACGAACCGCCGGCTGCTCGCGCTGCCCAGCAACGCCGCGCACCGCGTGGCGGGCGGCAGTGACTTCCTGCCGCCGGTCGTCACCGAGGTGCGCTTCTCCAACCGCCCGCGGCGCGGCACCTACTACGGTCCGAACGAACACATCGAAGTGGAGGCGGAGTTCAACGAGCGTGTGTTCATCGTCGCCGGCACGCCCGCCATGCGCCTTTCCATCGGCGCCAACTCGCGCACGGCGGTCTACTTGACCGGTGACGGCACCGAAACTTTGACTTTCCGGTACGTCGTGCAGGCAACCGATTCCGACGAAGACGGCATCAGCATCGGACCGAACGCCATCTTCGGCGGCACGCTTCGCGATGGCGCCGGCAACGAAGCCGCGCTCGCGTTCGTCGGCTTGCGGCAGGATTCGACGCGCAAAGTGAACCAGCGGGGCGACCAAATCGCGCCGTTCGTGCGGGAAGACGGCGTGCGCATCGCGTCCAAGCCCGACAACAGCACACTGGCAAAATACGCGCTCGGCGAGGTGGTGAGGGTCGAGATCAGGTTCAGCGAGGTTGTACACGTCTCCGGCCAGCCGTCGCTTGCGCTCTCCATCGGGCCGAACATCCGCCAAGCGCGCTACGAAAGCGGCAGCGGCAGCGAGAATCTCACGTTCGCCTACACCGTGCAGGCCGGCGATGAGGACAACGACGGCATCAGCATCGGACCGGGCCCTATCTCTTTGGCCGGCGGTGCGATCCGCGACGGCAGCGGCAATCCCGCAACGCGCGACTTCGCGGCCTTGCGCCTGAACGAACGTCACCAAGTGGACGGCGTGGCACCCTCCATCGGCTCCGCCCCCGCTGTCTCGTCCGCGCCGGAGCGCGACGACACCTACCGGATCGGCGAGGCGATCGAACTGCGGGTCACGTTCGACGACGAGGTGCAGGCGACTGGCAACCCGACCATCGCGCTGCGCGTCGGCGCCGCCAGCCGCGAAGCCGCGCTTGCCGACGGCAGCGGCACGGCCACGCTGGTGTTTCGCTACACCGTGCAGGATGGCGACTTGGACGAGGACGGCATAAGCGTGGCGGCGGACGCGCTGCGCGGCGGCGCCATCACCGACGCCGTGGGCAACGCCGCCATGCGCGCCATGCCACCGCTGGAAGCGCAGCCGGGCCACAAGGTGGACGGCATCGACCCGCCGTTCGTGCGGGAAGACGGCGTGCGCTTCAAGGACACGCCCGCCAACAGCACATACGCGCTCGGCGAGGTGATCGAATTGCTGATCACGTTCAGCAAGGTCGTACACGTCTCCGGCCAGCCGTCGCTTGCGCTCTCCATCGGGCCGAACGTCCGCCAAGCGCGCTACGCGAGCGGCAGCGGCACGGCCATGCTGGTGTTTCGCTACACCGTGCAGGCCGGCGATGTGGACGACGACGGCATCAGCATCGGACCGGGCCCCGCCTCTTTGGCCGGCGGCGCGATCCGCGACGACGGCGGCAATCCCGCAAGGCGCGACTTCGCGGCCTTGCCCGCGAACAGACTTCACAAGGTGGACGGCGTGGCGCCTGCCATCGGCTCCGCCCCCGCCGTCTCGTCCGCGCCGCGCGGCGACGCCTACCGGATCGGCGAGGTCATCGAACTACGGGTCGCGTTCGACGACGAGGTGCGGGCGACTGGCAACCCGACCATCGCGCTGCGCGTCGGCACCACCAGCCGCGAAGCCGCGTTTGCCGGCGGCAGCGGCACGGACACGCTGGTGTTCCGCTACACCGTGCAGGAAGGCGACTTGGACGAGGACGGCATAAGCGTGGCGGCGGACGCGCTGCGCGGCGGCGCCATCACCGACGCGGTGGGCAACGCCGCCATGCGCGCCATGCCGCCGCTGGAAGCGCAGACGGGGCACAAGGTGGACGGCGTGGTCGCCACCGCCAGCGTCGCCATCGCGTCCAGTCCCGCAAGCGGCGACACCTACCGCGCCGACGAGGACATCAACATCGCGGTGACCTTCAGCGAACCCGTGGAGGTGGCCGCGCAGTCCGGCTTGACGCTGGCGCTCACCGTGGGCGCCGCCGCGCGCGAGGCCGCCTTCGTGCGTCGGAACGAGGACCTGCGCACCCTCGCCTTCCGCTACACCGTCGCATACGGCGACATAGACGCCGACGGCGTGTCCGTGCAGGGCGACGCGATCACCGGCGGCACCGTAACGGACGTGGCCGGAAACCCGGTGCGGCGCGCGCTCGCCCTCGCCGACCAAGCGGGCCACAAGGTGGACACCAGCGTCACGCTGGAACTCGCCGGCATCACGCTCCAAGTGGGAGGGTCGCCGCTGCAGCTCAACTTGGCGGACGTGCTGGCCTACTCCGGCCTCTACAACCAGCCGGTCAGCAGCGACGCCAACGTGGCGGTGGCGCAGGTCTCCGGCCACCGGCTGACCATTTCGCCGGTGGCGGAAGGCAACGCCGTCGTCACCGTCACGGCACAGACCACCGCGCAGATCGTCTTGAACATTCCCGTCTCGGTGACCGCTTCGCCGGCCGAGGTGGCGGTGCTGAAACAGACGCTGGCGGCGCTGGGCCGCGGCGTCTTGGCAAGCGCCGCGCACACCATTGGCACCCGCTTGGAGCTCGGCCCGGGCCAGCGCCGCATGTCCCTGCTGGTGGGCGGGCGCCGGTTCGACCCGCAGGCGCGGGACGCGGAACCTGTGACCTTGCCCCCGAGCACCGGCCTCGGGCGCGCCGACCACCGGCACCGGTTGGGCGGCGACTGGAACGTCGGCGCAACCGCCCCCGGCGGCGCCGCGGCTTGGCCGCAGGGCCGCGGCGACGCTATGCCCAGTCCGTTCGGCGGCGGCTTCGGCAGTGGGCGGATGTGGCGCGACACCGCCTTCGAGATGCCGCTCCTCGGCGTTGGCCGCGGCGGCTCTTGGTCGCTGTGGGGCGGCGGCGATTTCTCCGCGTTCTCCGGCGAACCAGAGGAGAACGCCTACGACGGCAGCCTCTCGGCGGCCTATGTCGGCATGGACGGGCGCGGGCCGGGCTGGGTGGCCGGCGGCGCGGTGGGGCGCGTCAGCGGAGAAGCGAGCTACGAGTACAAGGACGCGACCAGCGCCGGCAAAGGCGACCTTGAGACCGCGCTGACCACATTTCACCCCTACGTCGGCTGGTCGCCCTCGGAAAAAGCCAAAGCGTGGGTGATCTTGGGCGTCGGCCGCGGCGAGGCGTCCATGCGCCGCGACGGGCAGCAGTACGACGCGACGCCCACGGATCTTTCCATGCGCATGGGCTTGGTCGGCGCCCGCGGCGTCATCGGCGACCCCGGCGGCTTCGACATCGCCGTGCGGGCGGACGCCGGCACCCTCTCGCTGGAGACCGGCGAGGGCGCGAAGGCCATCGACGCGCTCGCCGTGGCCGTGCAGCGGGCGCGCCTCGGCGTGGAGATGTCCTACACCGCCGACCGCGGGCCGGTGGTGGGCGGCGTGCGGCTCTCCGGCGCCGGCGGCGGCGCCGGCGCCTTCACGCCCTTCCTCGAGCTGGCCGCGCGCTTCGACGGCGGCGACGATCAGAGCGGCACCGGCGCCGAAGTGGCCGCCGGCGTGCGCTACCAAAGCCAAGCGGTCAGCTTCGAGGCCAAGGCCCGCACGTTGGCGATGCATGGCGCGGAGGGCTATTCCGAGACCGGCGGCAGCGCGACCTTGGTGGTGGCGCCAAACGGCGCGGGGGGACGCGGACTGCGCCTTTCCGTGTCGCCGCGCTGGGGCGGCGCGGCGGAGGCGACCGACGTGTTCTTCCGCCGCGACTACGCCGCCCAAGCCGCGCAGCGGCGCAACGCCAGCGCGGCCTATGCCGAGTGGCGCGCCAACGCCCGCGTGGAATACGGAATGCCCCTGCGCGGACGCGCCGGCATGGTGGTTCCGTTCGCCGAAACGGACGTGTCCGGCGCGCGCGGCAAGCGGGCGCGGCTCGGCTTCTCCTACCAGACCAAAGCCCGTCACGGCGCGCCGGTGCGCTTCCAAGTCTCCGGCGAGCGCGTGCAGGACGCGCGCGGCGTGGAGCACCGCCTGCTCGTCGGCGCCGAGGGCCGGTTTTAGCACGAACCACCAGGAACCGAGAGCGCGGCTGCGGCTCGCGATCCGGTCAAACCAGCCAAGGCCAAGTTGGTGTTTGCGCGGGTTACACTGCCGGTGTGCCCTACCCCGCGGACAACCCCGCCGCCCGCCATGTGCGCAAGGCGCTCGTGCGCAAGGCGCACGCGCTCGCGCCGCTCGTCCGGGCGCACGCCGACGCAGCCGAAGACAAACGCCAGCTACCGGCGCCGGTTGCCCACGCGTTCGCGCGGGCGGGGTTGTACCGGCTGGCGGCGGAGCGCGACATCCACGGGGCGGAGGCGGATCCCGCAACGCAGATTCGCGTTATCGAGGCGGTCGCTCGCGCCGATGGCAGCGCCGGCTGGAATCTCATGATCGGCATCGAGACGTTCGGCCTCGTCGCCCCCGGCTGCAAGGCGCGGTGCGCGGAGCTGCTCGCCGACCCGCTGACCATCATGGCCAGCTCCACCGCCGCAGTCGGCCGGGCGCAACGCGCCGACGGCGGCTGGTGGGTCTCCGGGCAGTGGCAATTCGTCAGCGGCATACACAACGCGCACCTGTTCGGCGCCACCGTGCGCCTCTACGACGGCGAAGACCAGGTGGAGGAAGGCAACCGCTACGCGCTGGTGCCGGCCGGCGAGTTCGAGATCATCGACACTTGGCAGGTGAGCGGGCTGCGCGGTTCCGGCTCCCACGACGTGCGCGTAACGGACGCGCTGGTGCCCGAGGAGCGCGTCATCGCGCCGTTGGGCGGCCACCCGGCGGCGACGCCGCAACTGCGGATGCCGCTTGGCATCCGGTTGGCGTACAACAAGGCGGCGGTGGCGCTGGGCATCGCGCGCGCCGGCGTCGATGCGTTCGCGGCACTCGCCGCGCGCAAACAGCCGCGCTTCACCCGGGCAACGCTGCGCGAACGACCGTTCGCCGGGCGCGCCATCGCGCAAGCCGAGGCGCGACTGCTTGGCGCGCGGGCGGCGCTCTTGGAACTCGCCGAACGCTGTTGGCGGGTGTTGGTCGCCGGCGACGATGTGGCGCCCCGCGACGAGGCGTTGTTGCAGATCGTCTCCTGCGACGCCGCCCGCGCCGCCGTCGAGGTGGTGGAGACGCTCTGCGAAGCGGCCGGCACGTCCGCCAACCGGCAAGGCGAGCCTCTGGAGCGCATCGCGCGCGACGTGCGCGTGGTGCGTCAGCATGCCACGGTGGCGCCGCACGTCATGGAAGACGCCGGGCGCACGCTACTCGCATTGCCCGCCGAGCCCTCTTGCGCGTGTACGCCGCCACGCTGATGGTTTCACGCGGCATGCCCAACTGACGATGCGCTGGACGATGCGCTGGACGATGCGGGGGAAAAAGCGGTGGTGAAATACTCCAAACTGGCAATGTGGCTGCTGTTGGCGGCGTCCGGTGCGGGCGCCGCCGAGCTGCCCCGCGCCGCGCCGGAGGACGTCGGCATGACGAGCGCGGGACTGGAGGCGTTGCACGCCGAACTGGACCGGCTGGTGGCGGACGGCGAGTTTCCCGGCGTCACGGCGATGGTGGCGCGACGCGGCAAACTCGTCTTCGTCCACGCCGCCGGCCTCTTGGACGTGCAGACCGGTGCCGAGGCGCGCCTCGACTCGTTGCTGCGTATCTACTCGATGACCAAACCCGTCACCAGCGTGGCGGCGATGATGCTGGTGGAGGAAGGCAAGCTCGGCTTGGACGACCCGCTGGCGCGCTTCTTTCCGAAATGGAAGAACATGACGGTCTTGGCCGCCGACGGGAAGACGAGAGTGGCGGCCGAGCGCCCGGTGACCGTCCGCCACCTGCTCACCCACACCGCCGGCCTCGCTTACGGCTACGACGGCGACTCCGTGGTGGACAGGATGTACCGCGAGGCCGGTCTCATCGGCGACTGGGACTACTTGGCGCGCGACACCCGCGAACTGGTGACGAAGCTCGCGGACATCCCGTTGCTCTTTCAACCCGGCGCGCGTTGGCACTACGGCTTCTCCACCGACGTGCTGGGCCACCTGGTCGAACGCGCGAGCGGCATGCCGCTCGACGCGTTCTTCCGCGAGCGCCTGTTCGCGCCGCTCGGCATCCGCGACGCCTATTTCGACGTGCCGGCGGAAGTGCTGCACCGGTTCGGCACCGATCACATCATCGGCAAGGACGGCGCGGTGCAGGTGCGGGACAATCCGCGCGAGGACCCGGAGTTCGTCGGTGTCACGTTCCTGTCCGGCGGCGGCGGCCTGGTGACCACGGTGGGCGACTACATGCGCTTCTGCCTGATGCTGGACGGCAGCGGCGCATTCGGCGGGGCGCGCCTGCTGAAGACGGAGACCGTGAGCGCGATGACGCGCAACCAACTGCCGGAGGGGGTCACGATGGACGGCGAACCGTTCGGCTTCGGCTTCGGCGTCTTCGGCGAAGAGGCGGTGGAAGACCAACCCTCCCCCGGTTCCTACTATTGGGGCGGCGCCTCCGGCACGTTCTTTTGGATCGATCCGACCGAACGAATTGTCGGCGTCTTCCTGCCGCAACGCGTCAACCTGCCGAACCACATCCAAACCGCGTTGCAGCGCTTGGTGTACCGGGCCGTCGAGAGGCCCTAGCCTCTTGAGAGGCGCAGACCTGCACAAATGAGTCAAGTTTTGCGGCAGGCACGGAGTTTGCGGAGCAAACTCGAACGCGCCCCGCAGGGCGCGCTTCGGCTACACGAAGGTGATCCACGGCAGCAGCGCCTGCGCCAGGGCCATCAAGGTGGAGAACACCGGCACGCCGAGCACTTGCAGGACGATGAGCGCCAGCAAGGCCCAAGCCCCGAAGCGGGCGTTGTAGTAGCGGTACGCCATCGCCAAACGCCGCGGCAGCAGGTGCGGCAGGATGTAGTGGCCGTCGAGCGGGCCCACCGGCACCAAGTTGAACACCATGAGCAGCAGGTTGATGAGCACCAGCAACTGCACCAGCACCACCGCGCCGTCGGTGTAGACGAAATCCACCTCGGCCGCCCGCAGCAGCAGAAAACCGTTCCACACCACCACCGCCAGCAGCAGGTTCATGGCCGGCCCGGCCGCCGCCACCCACAGATCCGCCCGTTTGGAGCGGAAGTTGCGCGGGTCCGTCGGCACCGGTTTCGCGTAGCCGAATCCCACCAGCACCACCATGAGCAAGCCGAACGGGTCGATGTGCGCGAGCGGGTTCAGCGTCAGCCGCCCGGCGCGCTCGGCGGTGTCGTCGCCGAAGCGCTTGGCCACGAAGGCGTGGCCGAACTCGTGGCAGGTGAGCGAGAACACCAAGGCGCCGATGAGCAGCGCGAACAGCGGCGCCTCGCCGCTGAACACCAACGTGATGGGAGGTGACACGGCCTACCTCACAGCCGGTCTAGCCGCCGCGCGCGAGAGATTGGCGATGTTGCCGGCCGGGCTGCGCAGCAGGCTCATCACTTGGAGCGGCTGATCGGCCGACACTTCCAAGCGCCACTTGCCCTCGCCGTCGCCAAGCCGTCCCTCCAAACCGGCGGCGCCGGTTTCCAACTGCGCCGCGGTCCAAGTCGCCGCGGCGCCGGCGGGCAGCGCGAACCGCACTTCCGCCGCACCGGCCGCGCCGCCGTCGTCCACGCCGGCGATGGTCACGGCCGCGTCCGCCGCGCCGGGGTTGACCACGCGCAGCAGACTCACTTGATGGACGTTGCTCGCCGGATTGAAAGTCGGCACCTCGTGGCGGCCTTCGACAAGCGGCACCAAGTCGTGCATGCTGGTGACGAATCCGCCTTGCGTGCGAATGTAGGCAAGCGGCTCGATGTCCAACTCCGTCTCCAACACTAGGCGCCACGCCCCTTCGCCGCGGCCAACGCCCGCGGACAAGCCCTTGCCGGGGTTGCCCGCTTCCAAGTCCACCGAGTTGAAGTGCCGCGCCTGGCCCGCCGCCAGTGTCAAGGTGATGGACTCTTTTTCCATTCCGGCATCGTCAATGGCGCGAATGGTCACGACGCCGTCCACCGCCGAGCGGTTGACGATGCGCGCGAATCCCTGCGCCGCGCCTCCGGCGGCGGGAAAGAACGGCATGCCGCCGCTCGCCGGGCGGCTGGAGAGATTGGCGATGTTGCCGTCCGGCGCGTGCAGCAGGCTGAGCACGCGCACGTCCTGATCCGCGGACACGGACAGCCGCCACTTGCCGTGGCCATCGCCCAAGGCGCTGTCGAGGTCGGCGTGGCCGTGCTCCAACTGGGCGGCGGTCAGCGTGACCGCGCCCGCGGCGGGCACGGTGAAGGACACCCCGCCAGCAGGCGCCGCATCGCCGTTGTCGTCGCGGCCGGTGATGGTCACCCGCGCTTGCGCGTCGCCGTCGTTCAGCACGCGCAGACGGCTCACTTGGTTGGGATTGCTCGCCGGATTGAAGAAGACCACCTCGTGGGCGCCGCCGGCGGGGGCGACGGTCTCGTGCAGCGTGGTGAGAAACCCGGTGCGGGCGCGCAGGTAGGCCAACACATCCACGACGAGCGTGGTGGACAGCTCCAGCCGCCAGTCCCCCTGCCCTGCCCCGGCGCGCCCCGCCAAGCCCTTGGTCTCGTTTCCCGTCTCGAAGTCCGTGGAGTTGAAATGGCGGGTCTGGCGGGCGGCGAGGGACAGCGCGACCGGCCCGGCGCGCCGGCCGGCGTCGTCCACGGCGTCTATGGTCACCTCGCCGGCTTGGTCGGAGCGGTTGACCACGCGCACGAAGCCTTCGCGCACGTCCCGCTCCGCCGCCGAGAGGAACAACGGCACGGGGTGCGCGACGGGTATCGCCGCCAGCTTGTAGATCCAACCGTTGCCCTTGGCGAGCACATACAGCTCGCCATCGTGGTCGATGCCAAGGCGGGCGTCCACCCGTTGCTCGCCGGGTTGGTAGGTGTTGGGGAATCCCGCCACGTCGACGAGATCGCGCACCTGCCCGTCGAACGCGAGGCGAATCTCCTCGACAGGCGCCGGCCGATCGGACTCCGCAGCGTCGGCGGACGCCAACGCGTCCGCATCAATGGCGAACACGCGCCCGCGCGGGAAATCCGTGAAAACGTATTTGCCGCGCAGCGCCGGGATGCCGCGGCCCCGATACGCGTAGCCGCCGCCTATGGCGTAGCCCTCGTCGTGATCATATTGCGCGACGGGATAGACGAACGGCTCGGGGTCCGTGGCGGGACGGGGATAGACCGGGCGGTTGCCGCGGAACCGGCCGAGGCCTGGCGCGGTGGAGAAGGCGCCTTCGCGGCGGCGCCAGCCGTAGTTGGCCCCGCGCGCGCCGATGTTCACCTCCTCGATCTGATCCTGGCCGATGTCCGTAAGGAACATGCGCCCGTCCGCGTCCCACGAGAACTGTTGCGGATGGCGCAAGCCGTATGCCCAGATCTCCTCGGCGATGCCGCCCCGGCCCACGAACGGATTGTCCGCTGGAATGCCGTAGGCGCGCCCGCCCCCGGTCTCCAACGGGTCTATGCGGGCGATGGCGCCGAGGGGCGTGTCCAACCGCTGGCCGTGGTTGTAGGGGTCGTCCCGATGACCGCCGTCGCCGAAGCAGATGTACAACAGCCCGTAGTCCGCCTCACCATCGGCGGCCGTGGGATTGAAGGCGATGGTGCCAACGTTGTGGTTGACCGCGAACTGGCCGACGCGCAGCACTTCCCGCGACGTGCCGCGAAACGCGTCGGCGTTGGCGTCCGCGGCGGTCCACTCGCGGATCACGCTGTGCTGCACGGCCGCGGCGCCCGCGTAGTTCGCCGCCCCGCTGCGGGTCGTGGCGCTGAAGGCGGTGTACAGCTTGCCGTAGCCGGGCGCGCCGGGCGTGGCGAACTGCGGGTGGAACGCGAAACCCAGGAACCCCGCCTCGTTGGGGAAATTGGCGTTGCTGAAGCCCACGTCCCGCCGCCGCAAATCCAAATACACGCTGGGCGCGGCGCCTTCGACATCCGTGAGATAGAGGACGCCGCGCGTGTCGTTGAACGCAAGCCGCGGGCGCTCCGACCCGCGTGGTGGTTTCGGCACCGGCAGCAAGTGTTGTATGCGCGCGTAGGCGTTGTTGGTGGCGGCCGAGCGCACGGCGTCGAAGGTGCGCGGGGCGCGCGCGAACGGCGTCGCCGCAACCAGGAGATCGCCTTTCTCAATGGCCTCCGGGATCGGATCCGCCAGCGGTTGAGCGCCCGCCGGCGCGCCGACCGCGGCCAGCAGGAAGGCAACGCCCGCAGCGGGCCGCCACGGGCGCAAAGCACCGCCATCCACAACCCGGCGCGGCACGCCCATCACCCTCGTTCGCCCGCGTCCGCCAGCGGCACCGGCGCGCGCACGAAGCCGAGCAGCACCGCGCCAACCAACAACACCACGATCACCGAGAGGATGCCCAGCCGCGAGCTGCCGGTGACCAAGCCGGTCCAGCCCACCAACGAAGGCCCGATGATCGCCGCAAAGCGGCCCAACATGTTGAAAAAACCAAAGAACTCGCCGCTCTTGCCTTCCGGCACGAAGCGGGCGTACAGCGACCGCGACAGCGCCTGCACACCGCCCTGCACCAACCCGATCAAGACGGCGAGCACATAGAACTCCGTCACGTTGGAAAGGAAGAACGCGTACACCGTCACGCCCACGTACACCGCCACGCCGAAGTACAGCGGTGGCTTGGGCCCGAGGCGCGCGGCCGCCGCGCCGAACGCGAGCGCCGCCGGAAAACCCACGAACTGCGTGATCAAGAGCGCCACAATGAGGCTCGTGGACGGAAACCCAAGCGACAAGCCGTAGTCCACCGCCATGCGAATGATGGTGTGAACGCCGTCGATGTAGAAGAAGTACGCGAGCAGAAACAGCCACACCATCCGTTGCGCGCGAAAGTCGCGCAAGGTCTGCGCCAAGGTGCGAAACACCGCCGCCACGCTGGCGGCGCCCGCCGCCGTCCGCGGTTCCGGCACGGCGCGGAAGAGCGGAATCGAGAACACCAGCCACCACACCGCCACGGTGACGAACGCGAGGCGCACGGCCTCCGCCTGCCCGGCCAAGCCGAAAGCCTCCGGCCACAGCGTCATCGCCACGTTGACGGCGAACAGCAAACCACCGCCGATGTAGCCGAGCGAAAAGCCGAACGCGGAAACCTCGTCGTAGCGCTGCGCTGGGCTCACCCCGACGATCAACGAGTCGTAGAACACGAACGCGCCGGAGAAGCCCACGGACGCCAGCACATAGAACGCCGACGCCCACCACCAACCGCCTTGGGGAACGAACCAGAGCGCCCCGCACATCACCACGCCGACGCCGGTGAAGATGCCGAGGAAGCGCTTGCGGGCGTTGCCGGCGTCCGCCAGCGCGCCGAGCAGCGGCGCGCCGAGCAGCAGCACGACGCTGGCGATGGAGTTGGCGTAGCCAAGGCGCGCCGTGCTCACCACGTCTTCCACGCCGTCGTTCCAGAACTCCTTGAAGAACACCGGAAAAAACCCGGCGATCACGGTGGTGGCGAACGCCGAGTTCGCCCAGTCGTAGAGGGCCCACGCGAAAACGCGTCGGTCCTTGAACAGTTCCCGCACCCGTCGCATCGTCTAAGATTCAGCCTGTCGCACAGCCGCGCGCCGCTCCAAGGCGTGGATGGCGCGCGCCCAGAGGCCGCCGGCGAGAAGGCCGACGAGGTGCGCTTCCCAAGAGATGTGGTCGTCCCGCGGCAGCACGCCGAAGATCATCCCGCCGTACAGAACGATGACGAACAGCGCCGCGGCGAGGGACGACAGGCGGCGCTCGTAGAACCCGCGCACCACCAGAAAGCCAAAGTAACCAAAGACCACGCCGCTCGCGCCGATGTGCGCGGAGTCGCGCCCGAACAACCACAGCGCCGCGCCGCCGAGCACCATGATGGCCAGCGACACCTTGAAGAAGTAGCCGATCCCGCGGCTCACCAGAATGCCGCCGAAGATCAACATCGGCACGGTGTTGGCCAAGAGGTGCGTCATCGAACCGTGGACGAAGGGCATCCCCAGCACGCCCGCCAGACCCTCCGCGCGTCGCGGCAGCACGGCCAACGCGAACTGAAGCCCCTGGTCCACCAGCAAGCCGTAGAGCGAGACGATCCAGATCACGCCCACGGTCGCGAGCAGCGCGCCGCCCCGCCGCCGCCACGGTTCGGCGTTTAGCACAAGCGCGAACGGCAGAGCTCAACGGCGCGACGCCGCGACACCGAGCGGTTGCCGGCGGAGCGGATCGGCGCCAAGCGCATCGCGCACCGGCTTTGCGCGCGGGTGTTTCCTCCTCGTCGAACCGGCACGACTCCTCCTTGGCGAGACGGCGTCGCAGACATGCTTCGTCCACGGCGCTGCCTACATCGTTTAGTTCACGATGGCTTGGTTGGCGGCCACCTTCAGATCGTGGCGCAGGTTCCACGGCGAACCCATGAGTTGAATCATGCCGACGACCACCATCTCCTCCACCGGATCCACCCAAAAAACCGTTCCGGCGGCACCGCCCCAGCTGTACTCGCCCACCGAGCCGGGCACGCCGGACGCCACGACGTCGGTGTTGAGGCCCCAACCCAAGCCGAACCCGAAGCGGCTTGCGGCGGCGCCGGTGGGGTCTTCGCCGCTGCCGCCGCCTTCGATGGCCGCCGGCAGGTGGTTCGCCGTCATGAACGCCACGGTCTTCGGGCTGAGCAGACGCGCGCCGTCGAGTTCGCCGCCGCGCCGCACCATCTCCGCGAAGCGGGCGTAGTCGACGGTGGTGGAGACCAACCCGCCGCCGCCAGAGAACAGGCGCGTGTCGCGGTAGCGCGTGAAGGCGTCCGGGTCGTCCTCCTCCACGGGGATCTGCACGAGTTTCTCCTCCTCTCGGTTCCAAGCGTGGTTCGGCAGGAAGCGGTCCCGCTTCTCTTCGGGCACGTTGAAGAAGGTGTCCACCATGCCCAGCGGATCGAAGATGCGCTCCTTCAGGAACGCGTCGAAGGACATGCCGCTCAGACGTTGCACGACGAGGCCCGTCACGTCCACCGCCACGCTGTAGTGCCAACGCTCGCCGGGTTCGAAGGCCAAGGGGAGCGCGCCGAGACGCTTGGCGAACTCGTCCAGATCCTCCGCGGCGAACAGCTGCGCTTCCCGGTAGCGTTGGTCCAGCGGGTCGCGCGGGTTGAAGCCGTAGGAGAGTCCCGCCGTGTGCGTAAGCAGGTGGCGCATGGTCATGGTCTTCTCCGCCGGCGCCAGTTCGCCGTCCACGAGCACGTTCGGCGCCGCCAGCTCGGGGACGAAATCCGCCACCGGGTCGGAGAGGCGGAACTTCCCCTCTTCGTAGAGCATCATCGCCGCGACCGCGGTGATGGGCTTGGTCATGGAGAAAATGCGGAACAGCGCGTCCTTGGTGAGCGGCCGCTCGTCCTCGGCGCCGCGCCGGCCCACCGCCTCGAAGTGGGCGATCTTGCCTTTGCGGGCCACCAAGGTGACCACGCCGGCGAGCTTGCCCTCGTCCACATAGCCTTGGCTCATCGCCGTGACGCGATCCAAGCGCTCCTTGGACATGCCGACGCTGTCCGGGGCGCCTTCGACCAGATCGCCGACCGGCTCTTGAATCGGCGTCGCCGGCGGCGAGTCGTCCGCGCCGCCGGGATCCGCGCAGCCGGCCAAAAGCGCCGCGACAAACAATGCCATGACGGTGTGGTTGCGGTGTCCTTCGCCCATGTGGAGTCCCCCTCCTCGCCCCGTTTTATCAACGCGCAACGAACCGCGGCGACGACCGCTCTCGCGGCGTCGCCGTGCCCAGTGCGTTGACAGTCTATCAACTCGCGTAGAGCCCGCGGTAGGCGTCTTGGAGCACGTTCTTGCGCACCTTGCCCATGGCGTTGCGCGGCAGCTGCGCGACGCGCAGCACCCGCTTCGGCTGTTTGTAGCGGGCGAGTCTGTCGCGCAGGTGCTCGTCGAGCCGTGTTTGCTGCAACTCTTCCTCCGCCACCACAACCGCCACCACGGCCTCCCCAAAGTCCGCATGCGGCACGCCAACCACCGCGCACTCAGCCACCTCCGGCATTTCTTCAAGGATCGTTTCCACTTCCTTGGGGTACACGTTGTAGCCGCCGGAGATGATCACGTCTTTCTCGCGCCCGACGATGGTGAGGCGCCCGTCGTCGCTCAACGCGCCCAGGTCGCCCGTGACGAAGAAGCCGTCGGCGCGAAACTCCTCGCGCGTCTTCTCGGGCATCCGCCAATAGCCGCGGAAAACGTTGGGACCGCGCACTTCGATGCCGCCCACGGCGCCGCTCGGCAACGGTTCGCCCGCCTCGTTGGCAACGCGCACTTCCACCTCGGGCAAGGCGAAACCGACCGTGCCCGCCACCCGCTCTCCGGTCAGCGGATTGGTGGTGTTCATCAACGTCTCGCTCATGCCGTAGCGCTCCAGGATGCGAAACCCCGTGCGCTGTTCGAAGGCCGCGAAGGTCCGCGCGGCAAGCGGCGCGGACCCGGAGACGAACAACCGCATGTTGCGACATGACGCCGCGCCGAACGCCTCGGCGCCCAACAGCCGCGTGTAGAACGTGGGCACGCCCATCATCACGGTGGCGCGCGGCAGCAGACGCAACACGAGCGACACCTCGAACTTGGGGAGGAAAATCGTCGGCGTTGCGGTCAACAGCGCGCAGTGCAGCGCAACGAACAGGCCATGCACATGGAACATGGGCAGCGCGTGCAACAACACATCGTCCGCGCGCCACCCCCAAGACGCGAGCAGCGCGCGCGCGTTGCTCGCGAGGTTGCCGTGCGTGAGCATGGCGCCTTTCGAACGGCCCGTGGTGCCGGAGGTGTAGATGATGGATGCCATGTCGTCGTCGGCGCGATCCACCGTGCGCGCAAACGGTCTGGCCCGCGCCGCCACGGCGGCCAACGAGCCACCGCCGGCGGCATCCAGCGTCTCCACCCGGACGCGGTCGCCTGCCGATCCCATTGGCGCGCTGGAGACGAACAAGGCAGGTTGCAGATCGGCTAGGAAATACGCCACTTCCGCGGCGGTGTACGCCGTGTTGATCGGCGCGTAGACGGCGCCGATTTTCAAGCAAGCCAAGTAGAGCGCGACGGCCTGCGGCGTCTTGGCGGTCTGCACGAGCACGCGGTCGCCAACGCCGACGCCCAGACTCGCCAGCGCCCCGGCCACACGCTCGGTTGCCTGGAGCAGCCGCCCGTAGCTCCAATCCTCTCCGTCGGGGCGACACAGAGCCGGCGCGCCGGCCGCGTCGTGGAACACCTCCTCCATGCACTGGTACAGGTTCATTGCCTCTCCTTGGCGATGATGCCTTCAAGGCTGAGCAGGAGACCAACGACGAAGTAGTGGCCCCAGTCCTGCAGAAACGGACCGGTCGGGAGCAGCAGGCTGTTCACCGAATAGGCGCTCCATGCCGCCAACACCGCCACCACGAGGAAGCGCAGGTCGGCGCGGGGTTCGTGCCAAACCAACTTGGCAGCGCGCCAAGCCGCCCGCACCAAGAAGGCGTAGAACAGCAAATGCAGCCCGAGCCCCGGAATCCCGTACAACACCAAGACATGGAGAAATTGGTTGTGCGGCCAAAGCCGCAGGATCTCCTCCGACATTATCTCGGGGTAGTCCTTTCCAACGTGTGATCGGCCGGGGCGATACACCCCCGCCCCGAATGGATGATCGATCGCGTACCGCAAAGCCATCGCCATTTGGGGCAGCCGACTGCGCGCCGAAAGATCCTTTGCCTGAAACAGCCGCCACGGCACGTGCAACGCGCCGCCAACGCCTTGGGCAGTCTGCGCCACGTCCACCGCTTTGCTGCCTTTGACTCCGGTGGCGCGCGAGTCGACCATCGTGCGCCCACCATCGAACGGCTCTCGTAGATCGCGCCACAGCCCCCAATGGACAACGGACGCCGACTGCCGCCGAAGTTGAACCCCCGTAACTTGCACCGCCTGCGACTCGCGCCACGCCAACACAAAGCTGCCGTCCTCGCTGGCAGGGCCGTCGATAGTTCCGCTATTGCCACCAAAGCCATGCGCCGTGCGCAAGCGCATCTGCAGCGTTTGGTTCTGACCGCGTGGCAAACCCAGCAACGTGTGGCGAGACATGCCACCGTCCAAGATCACCGACCATCCCACCGGTATTGTGGAAGGAACCGGCGTCCTGTTGCTTAGCGACGCCGTGAAATCCGTCCACGGCAACCAGTCGGACACGACCTCACGAATGCGGAACTGGTAGTGCGCCACACCTTCCGGCGCACGCGGGGCCGGCCAAGTGAGCGCGAACGTGTTCTGCCGGCGAGGCGTCACCAAGACCTCGCCGTGCCGCGCCGCCCGCTCCACGCCATCGACCAACGCCTCGCGCACCTGCACGCGATACCACTTCCAAGGCCGAGGCCCGGTGAAGTGGTGGCCTATCCGCTCATCGCCAAGCGTTGCGGCGCCAAGGGTCTCGATTCCAGTTTGCAGGCCGGGCCAAACAGGTGGTCGGGGCAAAGTCGGCACGCAGTCCCGCCAAGCCGGCCACTGCTCGTCGGGCGGCTGTCTCATGCGGAACTGGTAGGCGACGTTCGACAACACCACCCGGCGCCAAGTGAACACCAAACGGCCGTCGCCATCCGCAGCGCCAGCGGCTTGCGCAAACGGACCCTCCTCCGCCGGCGATACCGCGCGCAACTGCACATCGTACGTCCGCGCGGGAACAAGATCGGCCACTTCCACACCGATGCGCGTTTCGTCGTCAAAGGACACCCCGGCGCTTCCCACAGCCAACCCCCTCACCGCAAGCGTAGCGCCTCGCGAGCGCAAGGCCGGTACGAACCAGCGCCATTTCGAAAACACATCCACCCTCGCGTCGCGCACCTGGAACTGATAGCCGGTGACCTCGATCTTGGGATTGCGCCGCCAAGTCAACACAAAGCCGCCGTCGGCGTCCGCCGTGGCGGTCGCTACGCTACGCCAACCGAATCCCTGGGGATAGATTGGGCGCAACCGGATCTTGTATGTCGCGCCGGGCTCGTAGCCATCGAACCGATGTCCCAACACCTGCCCGTCGGAAGTGAGCGCCCCGTCACCCGCGGTCAGGCCAACGACGTCCCCAGCACTGCGCCGCACCGGGCGGGCTTCTTCGAAAAGACCGCCCAAATTGAGCCACGGGTTGAAAAACGCCAACAACGCCAACGCCAACGCCGGCCCAACGATCAACAAGCGCACGACGCCGCGGCGCGGGGCGGGCGCGGTCGTCACACCGACCACGCACAAGACGACGCCCATCGCCACGCCGAGCATCGTTGAACGAGTGGCATTGACCACCAAGGAAACCAGCATGGACGTCACCAACACAAACACAGCCGCGTCCGCCAGCCGCGTCAAGCGTCCATGGCGGGCGGGCGGGCCGAGAACCAATGTCGCGAAGCCAAGCACCAGCGCCACCGCCAGTTGATAGCCGAGCGTGCCCGGATGCACCGCCGCACCGGCGGTTCTGCCGAAAACGAGGATGGCCTCCAAGTCGGTTTCGGCAACGTTGGCGATGTACATCCAGACGTCAACGAAACGCTGTCCGACCACCAGAACGCCGATTCCAAACAGAGCCGAGACAGACGTCGCGATCACAAGGGCCGCGATTAGTCGCCGCCCTCGGCGCACCGAGAGCACGCACAGCAAAGCGAACAACGTCCCGATACCGGTCGTGAGCTGCCCCATGCGCATGGAGTCGAAGGTGCCGGTGCGCAGATACACCGAGAGCACCCACGCCCACATGGCCAGCGCCACTGCGAGCGCCGGCAGAGCGGGACGAAAACGCTCCAGGAAGCCCGCCGCGATGGCATGTCGCACACCCGCCGAACGTGCCAGCGGCGCACTCTGCCAAACCCAAAGCACCACCGCCAAGAGCGCCGCCGCGGCGGCGGCGCCGATGTTCGGGCCACCGAACGGCAACGGTGTGCTGGCGAACCAGATTTGTCCAAAGACGGCCAACACCAGCAAAGCGAAAACCAAGCCGGCAAGCGCTTCTTGGCGGATTTTTGGCACTCGTCGCACGTCTTTCGGGGGCTGGTGGTCGCTCCGGGAGCATTCTAGCCGCCTTCCAAGTCAATGCCGCGCGACAGCGGACCGTCGTTTGGGGCGGCGAACCAACGCTTTGCGATTCGAAGCGACCGCAGCAATCCCTTCGATTGGCAACGCCGCGCAGATCGCCTAGGGTTTCCCCAAGTTCTTCAAGGGCTGTTGACGCTCCCAAATGAGTCGAATTTCTTGGGACGAGCACGGGATTTTTTGCCGCGCGCGCTAGTGGAGACCACACCGCCAGACCGGGGCATCTTCGCCATCATCGCTCACACGCTTGTGTTTCGAGACGGCGAGGTGTTGCTCTTGCGCCGCGCCAACACCGGCGTGATGGACGGCTACTTCGCCCTTCCCGGCGGACACCGCCAGCGCGGCGAAACCGTGGTTGAGACCGCCGCGCGCGAGTGCAAGGAGGAAGCGGGCGTCGTGGTGCGCAAGATGCGCCCGGTCGCGGTGCTTCCGTACGCCAATGGCGCGAACTTCATCTTCGAGGCGATCGCATGGCAAGGCGCACCGGTCATCGTCGAGCCGGCCAAGTGCGACGCCCTCGTCTTCGCGCCCGAAGACGCCTTGCCCCGCGCGACCGCGCCGTTCGTCGCCACGGCGCTGCGCTGCCGCCGCGAGCGCACATGGTATCGGGAAGCCAAGGCCGAAGCCGCCGACGCACCCAAGCTCGTGCAACCGCACAGGCGCTGACCTTTCAGCGTGAAGTTCGCGCCAGCCGCGACCGGCACAGAGTTTGCGTAGCAAACTCCAACGCGCCCGCCAGGGCGCGCGTTTGCGCCAGCAAACTCCAACGCGCCCGCCAGGGCGCGCAGGCGCACAGTGGAGTACTATCGGCAAACGCGCAGACAACGGAGGCTGAAGTGACCGCGCCAACCCGCATCACGATCACCGGCGCCGCTGGTCAACTCGGCTACGCGCTCGTCTTTCGCGTCGCCTCTGGCGCCATGCTCGGACACGACCGGCCTGTGGCTTTGCAGCTCTTGGAGATCCCCGCGGCCATGGACGCTTTGCGCGGCGTGGCGATGGAAATCCACGACTGCGCGTTTCCGCTGCTGCGCGAGGTGGTCGCCACGGACGACCCCGATGTCGCCTTCAAGGACGCCGACATCGCCCTCTTGGTTGGCGCCCGCCCGCGCGGACCGGGCATGGAACGCGGCGATCTGCTGGCCGCCAACGCGGCGATTTTCTCGGCGCAGGGCAAGGCTTTGGACGCCGGCGCCGCGCGCGACGTGAAGGTGCTGGTGGTCGGCAATCCGGCCAACACCAACTGCCTGATCGCGCAACGCAACGCGCCCAATCTGAACCCGCGCAACTTCACCGCCATGACGCGCTTGGATCACAATCGCGCGCTCGCGCAACTCGCCGCGAAGACGGGCGTGCCGGTGACGGAAATCGAGGGCCTCGCAATCTGGGGAAACCACTCTTCCACCATGTATCCGGACCTGCACCACACCACCGTCGGCGGCCGCCGCGCGCTGGATCGCGTGGACATGGCTTGGGTGGAAAACGATTTCCTGCCCACCGTGCAAAAGCGCGGGGCCGCCATCATCGACGCGCGCGGGGCGTCGAGCGCCGCGTCGGCGGCGAACGCCGCGATAGACCACATGCGCGACTGGGTGCGCGGCACGGTCGGCGTGGTGAGCATGGGCGTGCCTTCGGACGGCGCCTACGACATCGCCGAAGGGTTGATATTCTCCTACCCGGTGGTGTGCGCGGATGGCGATTGGCGGATCGTTGGCGGCTTGGCGTCAACGAGTTCAGCCGCGCCAAGCTCGCGCTCACCGAAGCCGAGTTGCGCGAGGAGCGCGCCGAAGTGGCGCCGCTGCTGCCGTAGCGTGCCGCCGCGCACGTTCGAGTGTGCCCGGCTTTCAGCGCATCATCCGCCGCCAAGTGGTCAGATCCTTCACTGCCAAATAGGCGTTCGTCTTCTTCGCTTCGATCAGCGTCGCGCTCGGCACCGCGCTGTAGTTGTGCCCCGGCAGCAACAGCGTTTCGTCCGGCAGCGCTTTAATTTTTTGCAGGCTGTGGTACATCTGCTCGGCGTCCGAACCGGGGAGGTCCACCCGTCCGCAGCCGTCGATGAACAGGGTGTCGCCGGAGACCAACGTGTCTTTCACGCGAAAGCACTGCGACCCCGGCGTGTGGCCCGGCGTGTGCAGGAACTCTATCTCCACGTTCCCCACGCGGAGCTTGTCGCCGGAATCGACCTTGACCAGATCCGATGCGGAAAGGCCGGTCACCTTGCGCACGCCGTCCGCCTCGGCACGATGGGCGTACACTTTCACCGCGTGCTTGGCCAACAGCTCGGCGACGCCGGCGATGCTATGGTCGCGCATTCCACCGCCGATGTGATCGGGATGGTAGTGCGTGGCGAGCGCCGCGGTGAGCTGGTAGCCGCGCGCGGCGATGTGGTCGAGCAGGCCGTCGATGTCCCACGCCGGATCCACGACCGCGACTTCGCGCGTGGAGCGAGAGCCGACCAAGTAGGTGAAGTTCGCCATGGGGCCGATTTGGATCTGCTCCACAACAAGCTCGTTCTCCGCTGTGTTCACATCCCTCCTCCGCGTTGCGCGAACACAGCCGATTTCACCACGAAGTCCTCAGCGGCGCCAACGCGCCGTCAGATCTCCACGGCCATGAACGCCACCGCGCCCGCGACGCCGCGCACGCTCGTCGCCGCCGCGGTGACGAACGCCTCCCGCGCCGCGAATCGCTGTGCGCCAACGAGCACCTCGCCGGCGGCCACCCAGCCAACCGACCACGGCGGCACCCTGCGGCACGCGCCCTCGGCCAAACGGACAACCGCGAAGCCCGGCGTCTCAGCCACGACCGCCGTGCCGCAATGCCGCGAAACCACCGCCGGGGCGTTCAGTTCCACCGCCGCCACGGCTTCCACCACGTCCCATCCCGCTTGCGTCACCACCGGACCCGTGGAGGCTAGTACGCGGCGCTCGAACACCGGCGTCTGGAACTCGACGACGGTCACGCCGCGCAAGAGGGAGTGCGGCGCGCCGGGGGGTATGACCACGACGTCGCCGGGGCGCAACCGCGTCGATCCGAGCAGCGCCGCCACCTCTTCAACCCCTACCCGGCCGGCTTGCGCGGCTTCCGCGCGCTGGCGCAGGAGGTCTCGGAAGGCTTCGTCGCCAAGCGAGCTCCGCGCCGCCTGATCCACGCCCAGCAGCATCGCGCCGTCCGCCGGCCAGCGCGCCGGGTCCACGGCATCGACCACGTACACCTCGTGCTTGGTTTGGTGAACCTCCATATAGAGATCGCCGCGCGTGGGACGGAGCAGCTTCAACAACACGATCGGCGCGTCCCGCCCACAGGCCGCCATGTACTCAGAGAGCGGCGCCGAACCTTCGGCGGCGCGAACGCGGCTTTCTCCGCGCGCCTCCACGCCGCTGAACCACTCCTCCCGACCCCACGGTTTGGGCACCAGCGCGGGCTCCAAGGCGGCGACTTCCGCAAACAGGTGGGATTCCGCTCGTTGATCGACCATGCCTGCATTATAGTGACGCCTCAGCCGGCACCGTCGCGAAACCCGCATCCGCTGCCGGCGGCCTCGCCTCGCCATCGCCAAGAAGGAGTTGCCGCCATGTTGTACTCGTATGCCGCAAGCCCGCTCGGCGAGCTCCTGCTTGCGGGATCGGAAACCCACCTGCGGATCATTCGCTTCGCGGACTCGGGCAACGGATCCGCCGGCGCCCATCCCGACCCGGCGTGGCGGCGCTGCGACGAGGCGTTTGCGGACGCCAAGGCCCAACTCGCCGAGTACTTCGCCGGGAGACGCCGTTGTTTCGCGTTGCCGTTGGCGCCGGAGACGACGCCCTTTCAGGCCGAGGTCTTGCAGGCGCTGCAAGCCATTCCCTACGGCGAGACGCGCAGCTACGGCGAAATCGCCCGCAGCGTGGGACGCCCGCGCGCGGTGCGCGCCGTGGGTGGCGCGAACGCCCGCAATCCGTTGCCCATCGTGATTCCCTGCCACCGCGTCGTGGGTGCCGACGGCCGCCTCACCGGCTTTGGCGGCGGCCTGCCGGCGAAGCGCCATTTGCTGCGTTTGGAGCAACAAGCGCAGCCGCTTTGAGATGCCGTCGCCCCGCAAGGGCACCGCGCCACCAGCGCCGGCATCTCGGCTTCCGCCAAGGCGATCTCGCGGCGTGTGCGTAGTCCCTACTGCCTCCGCCGCCGGCGCCAGGTTTGGTGTAGATTGCCGACATGGATCGCCAAGCCCTGCTGCGCCATGTTAGCGCCCTGCATTTCGAATCCGGCGACCGCCCTCGGGCGCGCGCCGACGCCAAGCGCATTGCGGCGATGCTGCGCCGCCAAGGCGCGAGGCGGGTCTTCGGCATCGGCTCCGCGTTCGAGGAAGACCGCCCGTTCACGCGCCGTTCCGACCTCGACCTCGTGGTGGACGGTCTGCCGCCGGCGCTGTTCTTCTCCGCTTGGGCGGAGGCCGAGAAACAGACGGCGCTGCCAGTCGATCTGAAACCGCTGGAGACCGCAACCGAAGCGTTTCGCAGCGCCGTGTACGAGCGCGGAGTGCCGCTGTGAGTTTGGAGGAGTCGTTGGCGCGGCGCTTGGCGGCGGAGATCGAATCCGAGCTTGGCGCCATGGCGCAGTTGGTGAGGGAGAGCGCAAACGCGCCGAGGAGCGGCGACATCTACGCAAGGCGCGCACGGGGGTCGATACTGCACGACTTCTACAACGGCGCCGAGCGCATCTTCGAACGCATCGCGGCGGAGTTGAACGGCGGCGTGCCGAATGTGGCCAACTGGCATCAGCAACTGGTGGCGGACATGGCGCTCACCATTCCCGGACTCCGGCCCGCGGTCATCACCGACGACCTCCGCAACCGCTTGGCGGAGTACCGCGGATTCCGCCATCTGTTCCGCAACGTCTACGGCTCGTTGCTGGACGATGTGCGCTTGCGCCACCTTGAGGAACGGTTGCCGCGGACCATGGACGACTTTCAAGCGCAAATCCGCACGTTCACAGCTTGGCTCTTGGGCACCTGAGGGGCAGCTCACAACAACCTACCTGTGCGCCCTCAGCCTCCGCGGCGGCGTTTCGGCGGACCCGCCTTGCCGCGCCGCTTTGCTTGGATGCTGTCGACAAACCGGCGCCGCTCCTCCGGCGTGAGTCGCTCGGCGATCGCGACAAACGCCCGGTGGCTGCGGTTTTGACTCTTGGCGAAGTGATCGCGAAAGTCGGCAAGCGCGTTCGCCAACGCGTCGGCGTCGAATGGTTCGGCCGCCAACGCCTTGTGCAGCGCCGTTTGCGCTCGGCGCATGTGGCGCAGCGACGCGCCCACATGCCGCCGCAGCTCTTTGTCGCTGGCGCTTTGCAGCACGGCTTCGCGCCGTTCCGCCGGCAGGAAGCGCAGCAACCGCGGCAAGCCGATCGCCGGGTCCAAGTAGCTGCGCGGGAACAGCGCGGGACGGCTCGAGGCGCCGACGAGGAAGCCGACCAGCCCGATGTTGAACACCACCGAAGCGATCAAACCGCCGATGAGCCACTTGCGTTTCATTGGCCGGTCTCTTGCAGGCCAGGCCCCCCCCCTGAGGGCTCGGGCAATTCCAAATCCGCGAAGTCGGAAGCCGAGAACGCGAGCAGCACGCGCGATTCGAGGTGGTCCGCGTCCTCCATGCGGTCGAGACCGAACGCGACGCCGAGGCCGAAGCCGAGCAGGAGCGGCGCGCCGGCCATGCCCACCCGCCGCCACGCGCTGCCGGTCAACCAACCGAACCGCCCGCGTTTCCGCTCCGCCCGGGCGAGGATGCGCGCCTTCAGACCCAGCGGCGGCGGCACGGGCGCGAGCGCGTTAGCGAGCACGCTGTCGAGCAATCGCGCGTCGGCGAGGGTGGCGCGCGCGCGCGCCGACGACGCCAACAGCGTCGCCGCGCCGCCTTGTTCCGCGACCGGCCAAGCCGCCAGATCGGCCCCGCGACAGTCGAGCAGACGCTCGAAATCCTGTTCGCCAAGCTGCTGTCTCACTTCGTTATTCTCCAAAAGACAGCCACCTCCACAGATGAGTCAAGATTTGCGTCAGGCACCCGCAGGGCGCGCACTAGCGGAATGCCCGCAGCGCAAGCCTGAGCGCCCGCCGCGCCCGCGCCAGCAGCGATTCCAACGCATCGACGCTCACGTCCAAGACCGCCGCCGCGTCGCGGTTGCTCATGCCCCGGTGGCAGAGCAAGAGCGCGGTGCGTTGCCGCTCCGGCAAAGCGGCGAGGCCGCGTTCCAAGGCCTGGCGCAGCTCCGCGTTGGCCGGCGCGGTCGCGGGATCCGGCGTGTCGCTCGGCAGCGAGTCCACGTCCACATCCTCAACGTCCCGCCGGCGCCGATGCGCGTCCACGCAAAGGTTGCGCGCGATGCGGTACAGCCAAGTGGTGAACTTCACTCGCCGCGGCTGCCAACTTCCGGCGTTCCTCCAAACACGCAGAAAGGTCTCCTGCGCGAGGTCCTCGGCGTCGTCCGCATTGCGGGTCATGCGCCGGATGAACGCGTGAATCGGCTCGAGGTGCCGCTCCACCAAGACCGCGAAGGCATCGCGATCTTGGTGTTGGACGCGCGCCATCAACGTCTCGTCCGCGATAGGCACGACGCCGGCGCGAGATGCGCTTGGCCCGTCACCGCCGACGCTTGCGCATCTCGTCGACCGTGATCTGCCCGTCGCCGTTGGCGTCAAGGCGCGCCAAACGGTTTGCCCGGGAGGGGAATTCGCTCGCCATCAACATGCCGTCGCCATCCGCGTCTTGGCGGATGAACAGCCGCCGCTGCCGTTCGGCGCGCACCGCCGCCGGCAGATCGTGGAACTCGTCCGCGGAGATCTGCCCGTCGCCATCGGCGTCCGCGATGGCGAACTCGCGTTGCCGCCGCTCGCGCTGCGCCTCCATTCGCTCGCGCTCGCGTTCGGCGCGCACGGCCGCCGGCAAACCGCGGAACTCCTCCTTGGAAAGTCGACCATCGCCGTCGGCGTCCGCGACGGCGAATTGGCCCTCGCGTTGCTTGGCGTTCGCCTCCAACCGCTGGCGACGCCGGTCCGCCTCCAAGCCGGCGGGTGGCGCGGCGCCAACGCCGGGCTCGCGCCCGCGCTCGCGGCCCTCCGCCACGAACCGCGCATCCACCGCCGCGAACTCGTCGGCGCTGACCAAGCCGTCGCCATCGGCGTCCGCGGCGTTGAACCGCTCCGCGGCGTCGGCGCGCAGCGCCGCGAGATCGATCGGGTACTCGCCCGGGCCCGCCAACGCGGTGACGGTGATCGCCGCGCCAAGGGCCGCAGCCACGTTGCAGCTCGGCCGCGTCGACCGGATCGCCATTTTCATTTCAGTCTCCTTGCGTCTGCCTAAGGTTCGGTTGATCTTAAGAACAACAATTGCGCTGCCCTGTCCCACGCTCATACGCTGTGGCGGGCGGTTTCCGTCGCATCAATTCAACCTTGACGGAGCACTAGCAACGGCTCGAAGTACACGCCCTTGTGGTCCGCGACCGGCTTGAGATGCCGCGCCAACGCCGGCAGATAGGCGCTGCGGCCCGCCGGTTCGCCGTTGATTGTCTCGGTGGCGAGCCGGCGACGCCGGCGGCAAAGCGCGGCGAGATGCGGCAAGAGCAAGTCCAGACCCGGATCGGTCGGCGGCAAGGCGATGCGGATGCGCTTGGCGTAGTGTTCGGACACGATGACGAGTCCGCCGTCGAACCAGCCCAAGTGATTGGCGAGCAGGCGTTGCGGAAGCGCCAGTCCGGGCGCGTCTTCGCCGCCACCCAAGCCCAAACCGCATGGAGACACCGGGTCGAGCGCGTTGATCCAGAAGGTCGCCCGCGCCGGCCTTTCGAGTTGGCGCACGGCTTGCGGCAGCGCGAATTGCGGGCCGGACAATCCGTCGAAGAACAGCCCGCTAACGACTTCGCCGCCGAGCTCCATCACGCGCAACGCCGGGAACACGGCCGCCCAGCGCAACGCGCCACCTTCCCGGTTCGCGTGTTCGCGGGTGAGGACGCCGTAGCGGTCGAGAAGCGCGCGGCAGCGCTCCTTGCCCTCCTCCAGCCGCTCCACGGCGTCCGCCGGGGAATCGGGCGGCGTGGCGCGGTACCAAGTCCCCGGCCACCCCAGCGCGGCGCCGCGCGCCTTAGCGCGCGCACGACGACGAACGCCAAGCGCCCCGCTCGGCGCGGCGCCGTCGCGCAACCGGTAGCGCCGGGCGAAGCCGGCCGCTAGCGCGCGGAACCCGTCCGCCGACACGCGCCCTTGCCACACCGCCTGCCAGAACGAGTCGTTGAAGGCGTCCGCCTCGCCGCCATGCGCGTCGCGCAACTGGCCGAACGTGTAGCGGGCGTTCGGGTCCTTGAACAACGCGCAGACGTCCCGGCCATCGCCACCGTCGACCGGGTCGTCGGGCCGGAAGATGTCGACCTCTTCGGCCAAGCCCACAAGCAGGGACTCGCGCCCCGCGCCGCGCCATGCCAACCCTTCTTCGGCGGCGTCATCCAACGCTCCGGCCGCTCGCTGCGCCGCCACGCGCGGCGCAAACGCCTCGTGCAGCCAATAGCCCACCGGCGCAACGAAACCCCGCAGCCGGTCCGCGGCGGCGCTGGGCGCTTGCTCGGCGCCGAGTCCATGCCAACGGGCCAAGAACGGTGTGAGATCGGTGGCGGGACGCGGTTCGACGCGCGGGCGCGCGGCCGCCCGCTGGAAGCGAAGGAGCGCCTCCAGATTCTCCGCGTCGCAAAAGTGTTCCGCGTCCGAGCCGGCAACGAGTTGGCCCTGCGCCAAGGCGCCGTTCTCCACGAGCTCGGCGAGAATGCCGGGCGCGTCGTCGAACGGCAGCAATTGGGCAAGTTCCCCGGCGGTGCGCGGGCCGTAGAATTGCAGCATCTGCGCCGCTTGCGCGAGCGGAGACTCGCCGAGCTTGGTCTGCGCATGGACGAGGTAGGCATCGGCGCCGTGCTGGCGACGGCGCAAGCCGCGCGGAATCGGCACGTCCGCAAACCACTCGCCGAGCGGCACCGCCACCCGCTCGCGCACCCATTCGCAGAGTTCGAGTTCGCCCTCCGGCCGATAGCCCGGGCGCGTGCGTTGCGCGCGCGCCTCGAAATCGGCAATCACCGCGGCGGCAATGGCCGGGCGCAGCCGTGCGTCGAAGACCGCCTGCCGGATGAGGTCGTCCGACAACGCCGACGGGTCTCCGGCAGCCGCCGGCGGCGTGTCGTCGGCGTACATGTAGCGGTTGATCTGGTCGAAGGCGACGCCGGCCGCGAACGGGCTCGGCACGGCCGTCGACGCCACCGACCACGCCAGCTCGCCGGCCGCGATGCGCTCCAACACCTGGCGCGCGGCGGGCAGGTCGAACTCGTCGACCAGGCAGGTGCGCCACGTCTCCAGCAAGATGGGAAAGTCCGCAAGCGGCCGCGTGGCCGCCAGCAGCTTCTTCGCATGCAGGCGCGTCATCCACAGCGGCATGCGCTGGTCGAAGCGCCGCTTGGTGATGAGCAGCGCCCGACCGGCGCACTCGCGGAACCGCGCGCCGAAGAAGCCGGACGACTCCAAGGCTCCGCGCAGCAACGGCTCGAAGTTGGCCGGCGTCACCAAGGAGAGCGCCAGCGCCGGGTCGAAGTCCGCCGGCGCTTGCACCACGATGGCGTTGTTGTCCGCGTGGACGTCCGCGTCGGCGGCGAAGCGCTCGCGCCAAGCGGCGCGCAATGCGAGCGCCAGCGGCTGGTTCACGCGCCCGCCCCAGAAGGTGTGCAACACCACTTGGCGCTGCCGGTTCGGATCCATGTGGCCGCCGGGGCCCGAGCGCACATGCTCCACGAGCAGGTGATCCGAATGGGGCAGATCGCACTGCGTCGCTTGGCGCTGACGCTTGAGGAAGTCCACCAGTTCAGCGGCGGCCGACGGCTCGAAGCCCAGCATGCGCAATTCGCTCCGCAAGGCGCCCTCGTCGCGGCGCGCCAACGTCTCGTTCGCCGCTTTGAGGAACTTCCCCACGCGCTCGGCGAAGTGAAAGCCGCGCACCACGTTCTCGGCGCGCCAAAACGGCGGCGCGGTGGCCTTCGGGCGCGCGTTGCCCACCAGCACCTCGCTCGGCGTGATGCGCCGAATGCGCCAGGTCTGGCTGCCGAGGCTGAAGGTCTGCCCAATGCTCGCCTCCCACACGAACTCCTCGTCCAACTCGCCGATGGCGGCGCCGCTGTCGGCGTGGCGCAAGGTGAAGTAGCCGCGGTCGGGAATGGTGCCGCCGGAGGCGTAGAGCGCCAGCAACGCGCCTTGGCGCGCCTGCACGGTGCCCCGCTCGCGGTCGAACGCCAAGCGCGGGCGCAAGTCGCGGATGCGCGTGCCGGCGTAGCGGCCGGCGAGCATCTCCACCACCAAGTCGAAGTGCGCGCGCGGCAGGTTCGCGTAAGGCGCGGCGCGGGTGATCATCGCGTAGAGGGCGTCCGTCTCCCATGCCTCGGTGCCGGCACACGACACGAGCGTTTGCGCCAGCACGTCGAGGGGATTCGCCAGCGGCTTCAGCGGTTCGATGTCGCGCTCGCGCACCGCTTTGGCGATGACCGCGGCGTCCAGAAAGTCCAGCGCGAAGGTGGGAAACAGGCTGCCGCGGCTCACTTCGCCCACGCGGTGCCCGGCGCGGCCGAGGCGCTGCAGCGCCGCGGCGATGGAGGGCGGCGATTGCACCAGCACCACCGCGTCCAAATCGCCGATGTCGATGCCCATTTCCAAGGAACTCGTGGCGACGATGGCCTTCAGCGCGCCGTCCTTGAGGCGCGCTTCCACCTCCGCGCGCACCGCGCGGGCGAGAGAGCCGTGGTGGGCGTAAGCGATGGGCTCTTGCATGCGAGGGGCAAGCCCCTCGCGCACCCCGGCTGAGGGCTCTCCCATGCGAGGGGCAAGCCCCTCGCGCACCCCGGCTGAGGGCTCTCCCATGCGAGGGGCAAGCCCCTCGCGCACCCCGGCTGAGGGCTCTTGCGTGCGCGGGGGCGTCTCGCCAGCGAGACGTCGCCCGTCGCGTTCCGCGTTGACGTGCAGCGCGATTTTCTCGGCCAAGCGGCGGCTGTTGGTGAAAAACAGCGTGGAGCGGTTGGCGTCGATCACGGCGCGGAAGCTGCCGGCGAGCGGCCCCCAGATCTTCTCGCCGCTCTCGGCTGCCGCCCGCGCCGCCGAGGGAAAGCGCACCGAAAGTTCGATGCGCTTGGCGGCGTCCGAGCACACGACGCCAACGCGCCGCGGCCGGCCGTCGCGGCCCTTGCCGCCAACCCAAGCGGCGACTTCCTCCAACGGCCGCACGGTGGCGGAGAGCGCCAAGCGCTGGAACTCCCCCGCGATCTCCACCAACCGCTCCAAGCCAGTCGTCAACTGCGCGCCGCGCCGGTTTTCCACCAAGGCGTGTACCTCGTCCACCACAACGGTCTCGACCGTGCCGAGGGCCTGCCTGCCGCTGCCGGTGGAGAGCAGCAAGTCCAAGCTCTCCGGCGTGGTGATGAGCAATTCCGGCGGGCGCCGCAGCAGGCGGCGCCGGTCGCCCGCCTCGGTGTCGCCGGTGCGCACGCCCACGCGGACGGTCGGGAACTCGCGCCCGCAGGCGGAGAAACGCACGCGGATCTCGGCGATGGGCGCGAGCAGGTTGGCGCGGATGTCGTTGCCGAGCGCTTTGAGCGGCGAGATGTAGAGCACCCGGGTGGCGCCGGGCGTTGAGGCGCCGGTGGCGAAGGCGTTGATCGCCCACAGGAACGCCGTCAAGGTCTTGCCGCTGCCGGTCGGCGCCGTGACCAGCAGGTGTTCCCCGGCGGCGATGCGCGGCCACGACAGCTCCTGCACGTCCGTGGGCGCCGGAAAAGCGTCCACGAACCAGCCGCGGATCTCCGCGTCAAACCGTTCGAGCGCGTTCATCGCGACTTAGTATGATCCACCCTGCGATGCGAGATGTTCCATGATGCAAAACTTGGCGGACCGCGACGGCTGGATCTGGGTCAACGGCCAGCTGGTGCCTTGGCGCGAAGCGCGCGCGCACGTGCTCACGCACACGCTGCACTACGGCCTCGGCGTGTTCGAGGGCGTGCGCGCCTACGCCACGCCGGCCGGCCCGCGGTTTTTTCGTTTGGCCGACCACACCAAGCGGTTGTTCGATTCGGCGCGCATTCTGCAGATCGAAATCCCGTTTGACGAGGACGCGGTGCTGGCCGCGCAGTGCCGCGTGTTCGCCGCCAACAAACTCGCCGAAGGGTATTTGCGCCCGGTGGTGTACCTCGGCGCGGAGAGCATGGGGCTGCGCGCGGCGGATTTGAGCGTCAACCTCGCCATCGCCTGCTGGCCGTGGCCGGACTACATGGACGCCGAGTCCCGCGAGCGCGGCATCGCGGTGCGCACGTCCTCCTACACGCGCCACCACGTCAACATCACCATGTGCAAGGCAAAGGCGACCGGCAACTACATCAACTCCATCCTCGCCCTGCGCGAAGCGCAAGAGGCCGGTTGCGACGAGGCGCTGCTGCTCGACAACGAGGGCTACGTGGCCGAGGGCAGCGGCGAAAACATCTTCGTCGTCAAGGACGGCGTCATCCACACGCCGGAACTCACTTCGTGCCTGGCCGGCATCACGCGCGACACCATCATCACCTTCGCGCGCGAGCACGGCCACCGGGTGGTGGAGCGGCGCATCACCCGCGACGAAATCTACATCGCCGACGAGGCGTTCTTCACCGGCACGGCCGCCGAGGTGCTGCCCATTCGGTCCCTCGACGGGCGTCTCGTCGCCGACGGCGCGCGCGGGCCGGTGACGCTGCAGATGCAATCGCTGTACTTCGATCAGGTCCGCGGCCAGCGCGACGCCCACCCGGAGTGGCTCACGGCCGCGGACGACGCCGTGTAGCCGCGCCCGCCGCCGCGGTTCGATGGCCAAGATCCTCGTGGTGGCGCCGGCCTGGGTGGGCGACGCGGTCATGGCGCACACGCTCGTCCCCGGCCTCGTGGCACGGGGAGCGGAAGTTCACTTTCTCGCCCCGGCGAGCACCGCGGAGTTGGCGACGCGCATGCCCGGCGTCGCCGCAACCCACCGCCACGCCGCGCGGCGGCGCCGTTTGGATTTGCGTTGCCGCGTTGACGCGGCGCGGCGGCTGCGTCCGCACGGCTTCGATCAAGCCATCGTGTTGCCGGGGTCGTTCAAGTCGGCGCTGACGCCGGCGTTGGCCGGCATTCCGAAGCGCACCGGCTTTCGCGGCGAAGCGCGGTTCGGCCTGGTCAACGACATGCGCCGGCTGGACACGCGCGCCATGCCGCGCTTGGTGGATCGCTTCGCGGCGCTCGCCGACACCACGCCCGCCCCGCCGCGTTTGCGTCCGGACGAGCCGGCGCGCGCGCGCCTGCTTGCCGCGCTGGGCATCGACCCGGCGCGGCCGGCGGTGGCGCTCTGCCCGGGCGCGGAGTACGGCGCGGCGAAGCGTTGGCCGGCGGAGCACTTCGCCGAGTTGGCCGCCCTCTGCGCCCAAGCCGGCGTCGACGTGTGGGTGCTCGGCGGCGTGGCCGACCGGCCCGCCGCGGCGGTCATCGCCGCGCGCGGACCGGCTCGAGACCTCACCGGCCGCACGAGTCTCGCCGAGGCCGTGGACGTGTTGTCGGCGGCCAGCGGCGCGGTGGCCAACGACTCCGGGTTGATGCACATGGCCGGAGCGCTCGGCGTGCCCCTGGTGGCGGTGTTCGGTTCCACCTCGCCGGCGTTCACGCCGCCGCTCGGCGAACGCGCCGCGGTGGTTGAACGGCAACTCGATTGCCGCCCCTGCTTCGCCCGCGAGTGCCGGCTGCGACACCTCGACTGTCTACGCGGCATTCGGCCGGCGCGCGTTTTCGCGGAGCTCGGCAGGCTGGGCGTCTTCAACGTCGGCGCCAAGCGCGGCCGCCAAACCCGCGGGTGAACGTGCTGCTCGTCAAGATGTCGTCCCTTGGCGACATCGTTCACACCTTGCCGGCGGTGCAGGACGCGGCGCGCCGCGGAGCGCGCTTCGACTGGGTGGTGGAGGAGAGCTACCGCGCCGTTCCGGCCCTCGCCGAAGGCGTGGACAACATCGTGCCGGTGGCGTTGCGCCGGTGGCGACGCACGCCGCTCAAACACGCGCGGGAGATCAGCACCTTTCACCGTCGCCTGCGCAAGCGCCGCTATGATCTGGTGCTGGATGCCCAAGGCTTGGTGAAGAGCGCGGTCGTGACGCGCTGGGCAAGCGGGCGCGACCGCGCCGGCTTCGACGCCGCCGGCGCGCGCGAACGGCTGGCCGCGCTCGGCTACCGGCAACGTTTGCGCGTGCCGCAGGGCGAACACGCCATCGCCCGCGCGCGCCATTTGTTTGCAGGGGCCCTCGGCTACGAGCGACCGCGCACGAGTCCGACCTTCGGGCTGCGCGCGCCCGCCAGCGCGCGGCGCAACGACCTGGTGCTCGCGCACGGCGCCACTTGGCCCACGAAGCTGTGGCCGGAAGCGTTCTGGGTGAACTTGGCCAGGCGCGCGGCGGCGGCAGGCTTGCGCCCGCTCCTGCCTTGGCTTGGCGACGAGCGGAAACGCGCCGAGCGCATCGCCGCGGCGGTGCCGCAGGCGGCGGTGTGTCCGCCGGCGGATCTCGCCACCGTGCTGGAGCTGGTGGCGCGGGCGCGTGGCGTCGTGGGGGTCGATAGCGGCATCGCGCACTTCGCAGCGGCTCTGGGGCGTCCAACCGTGATGGTGTTCGGCGCAACCGATCCGGCGCTCACGGGTTGCCAAGGTCCGCTCGCCCGCAACCTGGCGGCATCCGCGCCCTGCGCGCCGTGTCTTTCGCGCCGTTGCCGATACGCTTCGCCAAGCGGCGCGAACGGCGCTCCGGCGTGTTTGGCGACGGTTCCACCGCAGCGCGCGTGGGCCGCGTTGACGGCCCTGTTGCGCCGGGAACAGGCGCCGGCCGCGCGCTGAACCACCACGCCGTGCGCGTCGCCTTCGCGATCTTCAAGTCCTTTCCGCACGGCGGCGTGGCGCGCGACTTGCGCAACATCGCGGCCGAGTGTTTGGCGCGCGGCCACGCGGTGCGCATTTACGCCATGATCTGGCAAGGCGAGCCCTTGGCCGGGGCGGAGATCGTGACGCTGCCAACGCGCGGGTTGCGGGGCCACGTTCGCCAACGACGTTTCGCGGCGGCGGTGCGCCGGCGGCTGCGCGCGCATCCCGTGGACTTGGTGGTGGGCATGAACAAGATGCCGGACATCGACGCGTACTACGCGGGCGACTCCTGCTTCGTGGCCAAGGCGCACGCGCAGCGCCCCTGGGCCTATCGTCTGACGGCGCGCTACCGCCATTTCGCGGCGTTCGAGCGCGCCGTCTTCGCCGCCGAGGGACACACGCGCATCCTCGCGATCTCTCCGCCGGAGACAGCGGTCTACGCATCCACGCACGACACGCCGGCGCACCGTTTCCACCCCTTGCCACCGGGATTGGGACGCGACCGCGCCCGAGCGGGGAAAGCGGCGGCGGCCGCCGTGCGCCGCGAGCTTGGCGCGGGCGACGAGCGGCTGTTGCTGTTCGTTGGTTCCGGGTTCGTGAAGAAGGGCCTCGACCGCGCTTTGCGGGGGCTCGCGGCCTTGCCGGACGGTTTGCGCTCGCGCACGCGTCTGTGCATCGCCGGCGCCGATCGGGAGGCCCGCTTCCGCCGCCTGGCGCGCCGCCTCGGCATTGGCCAACAAGTGCGTTTCCTCGGTGGCCGGGACGACGTGCCCGCGCTCCTGCGCGCCGCCGACGGCTTGGTCTTGCCAGCCTACGACGAGAACACCGGCACGGTCATCTTGGAAAGCGCCGCCGCCGGCTTGCCGGCCTTGGTCACCGCCAACTGCGGCTACGCCTCGTACGTCGCCGAACACAACACCGGCATCGTCGCGGCGGCGCCGTTCGACCAAGCCCGCTTCAACGCCGATCTCGAACGCTTGCTCACCTCGACGGAACGGCGCGTCTGGGCCGAAAACGGCCGCGCGCTCGGCCGCGACGAACGGCTCTACGCGATGCCTTCCGCCGCGGTCGATTTGCTGGAGGGTTTCGCGGGCGCTTCGCAACGCCCGGTGGTTGCTCTTTGCGCCTACGAATACCTGCCCACGGCGCCGAATTGTCGTGCGCTGGCCGCCATCGCCGCGGCTTGTCAACAACGCGGCATGGATGCGCGCGTGTACGCCTGCGCGTTCGCCGAAGCCTTGCCGCCGGGGATTCCGGCGGTGCGGCTCCGCGTGGCCGCTTGGTCCGCCGCGGGCCGTTTGGCCGGCTACCAACGGCGGCTGGCGGCGCGTCTTGAGCGTCACGGAGCGCACTGCGTGGTCGGATTCCACGCGGCGCTGCGCGGCGTCGACATGCGTTGCGGGCCGGCCTTGGAGGTCGCTTGCCGGCCGGGGCGGCACGGCGCCGGGGCCACGCGCGCGCCGCTGCCGCCGGGCGTCGCGCCGGCCCCGCCGCGGCACCGAGAGCGTTCGCAACCGGCGGACACGGTTGTTTTCGCAATGGTCGGCGGCGATCTGGCCGCGCATGGCGTTGATCGGCTCTTCGCCGCGTTCGGCAGGTTGCCGGCCCGCGCCCGCGCGCGCTGCCGCGTCTTGGCGGCCGGACGGCTTGCCGCCAAGCATCTGGCCGCGGCGCGCGCGTTCGGCATGGGCGACCGCGTGGCGATTCGCGGCGACGCCAACGCGCACGACATCCTCGGCGCGGCGGACGTGTTCGTCGACCTCGCTTTCCGAGCCTCCGCCAACGGTTGGATTTTCGACGCCATGGCCGCCGGTCTGGTGGTGCTTACGCATGCGGAGGTCTTCGAGGCGCGTTTGGTGCGGGATGCGGACGCCGGTTTGGTGTTGCCAACGCCTTTCCGCCAAGCCGAATGCGACCGCGCGCTGGCGCACATCGTGGAGGCGCCCGCTTCGCGCCGCGACTGGCGCGCCAACGCGGCCCGTTTCGCGTTGCGGCCGGAGCGGTATGGGCAGGCCGCACACGTGGCGGATCGGATCGGCGCGTGGCTTGACCAGCGGAGCGGCAACGCCGATGCGTCTCTACCTGCGTGAGGACTTCGAGGCGAACTTGGCGGCCCTTGCGCCGGGGCTTGCGCGGGCGCCCAACCGACGCGATCGGCCGGCGGACGCCGCGCTGGCGCAAGCCATTTACGACGCCTTGGCAAAGGCGGACGGAACAGTCTATCGGCAAGCGGCGCACCGCCGCACGATCCGCCTCGCCGCCGCCGGCGGCGTCTACTTCGCCAAACTCCACCACGGCGTGGGCTGGCGCGAAATCGCCAAGAACCTGTTCGTTTGGAAGCGTCCCGTGCTTGGCGCGCGCAACGAGTTCGCTGCCTGTTTGCGGCTTTGCGCGCGCGGTGTGCATGCGCCGGCGGTCGCCGCGTTCGGCGCGTGCGGGCGCAATCCCGCACGGCAGCGCTCTTTTTTGGTTTGCAACGCCGTGGAGGGCTTCGCCAGTTTGGAGGAATTGCTTGGAAGCGGCGCTTGCGCGCCGACCTTGCGCCGCCGCATCGTGGCGGCGGCGGGTGCTTTGCTGCGCTCGATTCACGCAGCCGGCGTGCATCATCGCGACTGCTACACCGCGCACATCTTGGCCAACACCGCGGAGTTGGCGGCCGGGCGCGTGGATCTCGCCGTCATCGACTTGCACCGCGCCCGGGTGCGCGAGCGCCTTCCCAAACGCTGGCGGCGCCGGGACCTCGCCGCGCTCTTGTTCTCGGCTTGCGCGTTTCGTCCAACTCGGCAGGACCTGGTCCGCTTCGCGGCGGCGTACGCGGGCGAGCGAAAAACTTGGCGACGCGACGCGCGCTTTTGGCGCGGCGTGTTGCGGCGAGCGCGGCGATTGCAGCGGCGCGCCGCGCGGCGCGGACGACCCGCCGCCGCCGGCGCCGGATTGCGCGGCGACCCGGCGCCGAGCGTGACGGACTTTCGCGACCTGCCCGATCAACCCCGCCTGCCCTTTCGCATCGATGTGGATTTCAAGGGCGGCGCAATGCGCGTGCGGTGCGTGGCCATGCTTTGCTGGCGGCCTAGGCGCGGATTCACGGCCCAAGCCGACATCAACGGCGACGCACATCTGCTGAGCGCTTTTTTTGGTTTCGCCCGCGCGCGCCGGTTTCGCCGCGCCAAGCGCGTCGCGCGGCGCTTGGTCGCGGCCGGCGTGGGTCCCGAACTAATCACCACCGGACGCAGCGGCGGCGTGCCGATGCTGTTGTGGCGGATGCCTACCGGCCGGCCGCCCGCGGCGTGCGATCTGCCGACGCTGCTTGCGGCTTTGGCCCGCTTGCACGAACAAACGTTGCGACCCGTCGACATCCCCCAAGCCCAATTCTGGCTTCGCGGCCAACGGGTGTGCATCGCGCCCTGGCAGGTCGGCCCCTTGCGCGCACCGCGCCGCCCGGCGATCGAGCGCGACATTGCCCTTCTGCTCGCGCGCTTCGCGGGCGGGACGCCGCTCGCCGCGGCGTTGCGACACTACGCGGGGGCGCGCCAGTGGTCGAACGGACGCCTGCGCGCCGCCCGGGTGCGGCGCCACATGGCCAAGCTCGCCCCGGATCGGATCTGCCCGTAGCGGATCGCTGGCCGTGCTCCGAGGTGTCTGAACCAACGCCGAAAACGGTTGTTCCGCCGCCGGGCTTGCCGCGCGCGACACAGCGCTGGTGGGCGGCGTGGCGAGGCGACCGGGCGCGCGTCGCCGACCTTCTCATGGCGCTGGCGTTCGGCGCGGTGCTGGTCTCGCCACTGCATTCGGTTCCGCGTCTGTGCTGCTATCTCCTCGCGCTGTGGACGCTGTGCCGGCCGGCGCTCTGGCGCGGGCTGCGCCCGGCGCCTTCCGCTTGGTTGGCCGCGATTCTGCTTGGCTACCTGCTGCTCACCGTCTCTTGGTCGCAGGCCGTGGAGCCGGCGCTGGCGGTGCGCACCGGCATACGCGCTTTGGTGCTGGTTTGCTTCGTCGCCGCGTTCGCCGACTGCGTTCGCCGCGGCGACGCGCATCGTCGCATTGGGCGGTGGTTCGCCTTGGCGGGCGGCGGCGCGGCGTGTCTCGCGCTCGCGGATTTTGTCCTGCAGCCGCCGGAAACGGGTCGGCTGCTCGGCCCTGGGCAAGTCCAAAACGCGCTGATCGCCGGCCAAGCGTTCACCGTTGCGACGCTGTTCGCGGCCGACGCCCTGCTTAGGCAGCGCGGCACGCCGCGCTGGGCGTGGGCGGCGCCGCTGACGGCAAGCGCCCTGCTTGCGGTCGTGGCGGTCGCGTTGACGGGCGCCCGCACCGGCTGGCTGGCCTTGGCCGTCGGCCTTGGCGTCCTCGTGCTGGCGCACCGATCGCCGGCCCGCTTCTGGTTGTGGGGCGCAATGTGGATTGCCACTCTCGCCGGGCTCTTGGGCGCGTTGATCTGGCACGAGGGCGCACGCGAGTGGTTGCTGCCGCGCGGCGCGAGCTTTCGGCCTTTGATATGGGAGCAGGTTTGGGCGCGGTCGGTGGCCGAGGCGCCTTGGTTCGGCAGCGGACTGCTCTCCGACAACAACCTCGCGGGGGCGGACTTCGCGTTCCTGCATCCGCACAGCCTCTACCTGTCGATCCTGCAGCAGGCGGGCGCTGTTGGTTTGGCGCTGTTCGCCGCCCTCATCGGCTCGACGGCGGCCATCCTCGCGCGCCGGTTGGACAACCCGAATGCGTGTTTGGCATTGGCGCTGCTTGCGGCCGGGTCCGTGGCGGCGCTGTTCGACGGCCACCAACTGATTCACAAGGTCGGAGTGGTTTGGTGGTTCTTCTGGCTGCCCGTCGCCACCGCCATTGGCTTGACCACCGGGCCCGCCGCCAACCGGCCTCGGTAGAGGGACTTGGCGACAGTCACACGACCTCCTTGGCAGGCTTCCCGCGCGTTGCGTGGCACCGACGCGCCTGCCGCAACTGCTCGGGCGTGCCGATGTCGATCCAGACGCCATCGAACACCTCGCCGGTCAACAAACCGCGCTCGGCGGCGTCAAAGAGCAGTTCGCGCAACGAAAACGGCCCTTCCCTCGTGTTTGCGAACAGCGCTTCGGAGAGCACCGCGAAGCCGCAATAGGTCAGGTCGTCCACCGCCGGGTCCCGCCCGACCGTCCAATGTCCGGCGGCGTTCCCCGCCTTGCCGACGAAGTGAAAATCCGCGGCCGGTTTGTGCGGCGGCCTGGGCGTCAACACCAGATGCGCCGCCGCCGGCCGCGCGGAGAGCAGCTTGTGGAACGGAAAATCCGTCCAAATGTCGCCGTTCAACACCAAAAACGGCCCCGGTCGCAGCTGCGGCAGCGCTTTGCGGATGCCACCGCCGGTCTCGAGCAATTCCTCTTCGCGGCTGTAGCGAACGCGCACTCCAAAGTTCCCCCCATCGCCGATGGCCGCTTCGATCTGCTCGCCAAGGTGATGGAGGTTGACCACGACATCGCGCACGCCGGCGCGACGCAGCCAGCGCAACTGGTGGACGATCAGCGGTTCTCCGGCGATGGGCGCCAGGGGCTTGGGCTTGCGGTCGGTCAAGGGCGCGAGGCGCGTGCCGCGCCCCGCGGCCAGGATCATCGCCCGCGGCCGCGCCGTCACGGCAAGCGCGCCAAGCGGCGAGCGGCCTTTGGCAGCACATCGGCGTCGATCCAACCGGCCAGCGCCCGCGTCTCCGGGTAGCCGCGCGCCACGAGCGCTATGCGCCGCAGCACGGGGACGATGTCGCCCAAGTGGCTGGAACGACCGTCGCGCAGCCAAAGGCGGGCGAAGATGCCCACCGCCTTGAGCTGGCGCTGCAAGGCCGTCAGGTCGAACGCGCGCGCGAACTCCTCCTCGGCAACGCCGACGCGGGCCAGCTCCAAGAAGCGCTTGCGCCACTTGGCAACCGTCGCCTCGTCGAATTCGTGGTAGCAGTCGCGCAGCAGCGAGGCCACATCGTAGGTCGCCGGGCCGATCAAGGCGTCTTGAAAATCGACGATGCCCACCGTGCCGTCGTGGCGCCAGATGAGGTTGCGCGAGTGGTAGTCGCGATGCACCAGGCATTGCGGAACCACCTGCGTCGCCGCCACGAGCGCCGCGCACGCGCGCGCGAACCACGATGGCGGGGCGCTCGCCAGCAGGTTTCCGACCAACCACTCCGCGAAGATGCCGAGTTCGTCGAAAAGGCGCGCCTCGGTGTACGGAGGAATATCCCCGCTCGGCAAGTTCTGCAGCAACACGAGCGCTCGAATTGCGGCTTCAAGAGCCGCGTCTGTTTCGCCGTGCCGGTATGCCGCGGCGAAATCGCGCTCGCCAAGATCCTCGACGAGCAAAAAACCGCGCTCGAAATCGCAAGCGTGGACTTCCGGGGCGCACAGGCCGCCGGAGCGCAACAACCGCGCGATAGACACGAAGCGGCGATTGTCGGACGCGGCAAGCGGCGCATGCATGGCGACGAAAATGGCCGCGCCGACGCGGGCGGGCGGATCAAGCCGCACCCGAAAGAACCGGCGCGGGCTCGCTTCCGCGGGCAACGGATCAAGCACGGCGCGCGTCCGGACGCCGGAGCGGATGATCCCCAACGACTGCTCGACCCATTCCGCCAGTTCGTCTTGCGGCATGGCCGGACTATACCCACGCAATCGACGCACCGGGTGGGCCGGGCATGAAAAATGCACCGACTAAGGGCGCGGCGCAAGATAGAATGGCGTTCGACTTAGATCCAGAGTAAGCGCGACAGCATGCGCATGTTCCAAGCGGGTGGGTGTCAAGCCGCGCCAACGAGCAACCCATCCACTCTCCCCCGGCGCCCGCGAACGCTTTGGCTCGGCGCCGCGGCATGCCTTGCGGCAAGCAGCGCGGCGCAGCAGAAGACCGACCTCGCAGCCGAGATCTGGCGGCCGCGGGCGGAAGCGGCCGCATGCGCCGGAGCGTATGTCGCCGGCCACGCGAACCAAGACGCCACCGCGGGCCTCGTCCGCCTGCGCCAAGGCGATCGCTGGCTCACCACCCACGCCGCGGAAGTGGACGAAGCCGGCGTCGCGCTCGTGGACGGCGTGCTCGACTATGGCGAGCGCGGCTTGCGCCTGCGCGCCGCCGGCGCGCGGGTGGCTCTGCAAAGCGGAGAGGTCAGCGCGAGCGATGTGGACTGGGTCTTGACCGCCCTTTCGCTGCGCGGACACGCCGCGCAAGTTGACAAGCAGGGGGATCAACTGCGCTTCACGGACGCGGCGCTCACGCGCTGTCCACCAGCGGCGACCGTGTGGCGCGTGCGCGCGCGCGCCCTCGAGTTCGACGCGGAGAAATCGGTGGTGACAGCGCGGCATGTGCGCGTCCACCTCGCCGGCGCCCCGGTCTTCTATGTTCCGTACGCGCGTTTCTCCGTGGACGCCCAACGCGCCAGCGGTTTCCTGTTCCCGGAAATCCGCTACGAACAGGACTCCGGGCTCGACATCGCCCTGCCCTACTACGCGAATCTAGCGCCCAACTACGACGCCACGCTGGCCGTGCGCGACATGCGCGCCCGCGGCACCGGGTTGGAAGGCGAGTTCCGACATCTCGCCCGGCATGCGCGCAGCAGCTTGCACATGGCGTTCCTGCCTGCGGACCGGGCCTACAACGGCTCGCTCGCGCGCGCCGACTATCTTGAGCAAGGCGGCGATCCGGCGCAGTTCGCGCATGCGAAACGCTGGATGTGGAGCGTGCGACACCGCGGCCGCCGCGGTGGTTGGACGACCGGCGCGGATTTCTCCGCCGTCAGCGACAACGACTACTTCCAAGACATGGATTCCACCTTGGAGTCCGTCAGCCAAGTGGCGCTGCGCCAATGGGCGGCCTTGCGCTACGAACGCGGAGGACTGCGGGCGCGGCTTTCCGCCGAAGGCCAGCAGCGGCTCGAACCGGGATTCGCTCCCTATCGCCGCCTGCCCGAGGCGGGTGTGTTCTACACCGGTTCGCTTGGCGCGGTCGACTGGTCCGTGGACGGCTCGTGGACATCCTTCCGCCTTCCCGGCACCCCCGGCACCCCCGGCACCGCCGGCACCGCCGGCGAGGCGCAAGCCCGGAGCGAAGGCAACCGCTTGCACCTCGAACCCCGACTGCGCTTGCCGCTGGTGCGGGACTGGGGTTTCCTTACTCTGGCGGTGGGTTCGCGGCACACGCGCTACGCGCTGCGGGGCGACGGCGGCGCGGGCGCCGAACCCACGCGCGACATCCACCTGGCCAGCATCGACGGCGGCTTGGTTTTCGAGCGCGATCTGCGCGGCGGTCGCTGGCGGCAAACTTTGGAGCCGCGGCTGCGGTTCTTCCACCAGTCCCACGCCCGCCAAGATCAGCTTCCGGTCTTTGACACCGCCCCGCTGACCACCTCCTACGATTTACTGTTCCATGACAACCGATTCGCCGGCATCGATCGGATCGGCGAAGCCAACGAGGTGGCGTTCGGCGTCGGCTCGCGGCTGCGCGACCAGCGTGGCCGAGAGTTGCTCACCGCGCGCTTCGGCGCCTTGACGCGCTTGCGCGACCCGAAGGTCGTCCTGCCGAACGAAGACGCGCCGCCCAAATCCGCTTTCGCGGCCGATCTCGGCACGGCGTTCGGAAACATGCGCTTGCGCACCACCGTTGCGTGGGACGCGCGGCGCACCGACCGCGGCGAGGCCGGCATCGCCTTGGCGTACCGAAAGGACGCGGCGCGCTTGGTGAATGTTGGCTACCGCCGCCGCCCGGACGCCGGCGTCGAGCAGACGGACGTTTCCTTCCACTGGCCGGTCACGCCGCGTTGGCGGTTGTTTGGACGGTGGAACCACGACTGGCGATTTGGTCAAATGATCGAAGGGTTCGCGGGGTTTCGCTACGCGAGCTGCTGCTTGGAAGTGAAGCTGCTCGGCCACAAGACCATCAAGGCCGTTCCCGCCGGCGTCGCAGACGGCAACGCCGGCACCGCCGCGGCGCGCGCCGATCGTGGCGTGGTTGTGGAGATCGTCCTGCGCGGGCTTGGCGGCGTCGGCGGCGGCGTGGACTCGCGCCTCGCCCGCGCAATCAAAGGCTTCCGGCGTTCCCGCGCGCTTTGACGCCCAAGCGAATCCGCAACGCACAAAGAGGAGCGAACCGATGCCCAAGACCCTGCGCGCAATGCCGCTCGCGCTCGCGACCGCGCTGAGCGGCGCGGCCGGCGCCGATCCGACCACCATCGACCGCATTGCCGCTGTCGTCAACGAAGACGTGGTGCTCGCCAGCGAGGTTCTCGACCGCTATCAGGCGGTGGTGAACCGGATGGCCGCGGACGGCAGCGAACTGCCGCCGCGGGACGCCATCATGGATCAGATCCTCGAGCGCTTGATCGTCGAGAGCATTCAACTGCAGGAGGCCGAGCGGCGCGGCATCGAGGTGGACGACGAAACGCTCACCGCGGCGGTCACCGAGTTCGCGGCCCAGGGCGGCTTGGACATCGACGCTTTCATCGAGACCTTGGACGCCGAGGGCGTCTCCTACCGCGCGTTCCGCGAGCAAGTCCGCCAGCAAATCACCATCGAGCGCGTGCAACGGGACGCGGTGAATCGGCGCGTCTACATCCTGCCGCAGGACATCGACGAGCTGTTGGCCTCGCCGTTCTTCGCCGAGCACATCTCCGACGAGTACCGCCTCGGCCACATTTTGCTGCTCGTGGAACCCGGCGCCGGCGCCGCCACGGCGCAAGCGCAAACCGAGCGCGCGGAGAAGCTGGCGGCGGAAATCCGCGGCGGCGCGGACTTCGGCGCCTTGGCGGTGGAGCACTCCGCCGCTTCCACGGCGTTGGAAGGCGGAGACCTCGGTTGGCGCAAAGCGAGCCGCATTCCGAGCTTGTTCGCCCAACTCGTCCCGGACATGGCGATAGGCGATGTGCGCGGCCCCATCCGCAACGCTTCCGGATTGCACATCGTGAAACTCCTGGATCGCCGCGGCGCTTCGCAGCAAGTCGCCGATGAGACGCTGGTGCGCCACATCCTGCTCAAACCGTCCGCGATCCGCAGCGACGACGAGTCGCGGCTGCTCGCCGGCGAACTGCGCGACCGCATCCTCGCCGGGGAGGATTTCGAGGCGGTGGCGCAGGAGTTCTCGAACGACCCGGGCAGCGCCTTGGTCGGCGGCGACCTCGGCTGGCGCAAGAAGGACGACCTGGTTCCCGAGTTCCAAGCGGTGATGGAGAGCACCGACATCGGCGCGCTGTCCGAACCGTTTCGCACCGCTTTCGGCTGGCACGTTCTGCAAGTGGTGGACCGCCGCCGCGAGGATGCCAGCCAAGAGGCGCGGCGGGACTACGCCACGCGCCTGCTGCACGCGCAACGTTTCGAAGAGCGGCTGGCGGAGTGGTTGCGGGAGATCCGCGACGAGGCGTTCGTGGAAGTGCGCTTGGACACCGGGCGCCAGGGCGGCGACACCGATGCGGATGAGGAAACCACCGCCTCGGGTTGAGAGCCGCTCGCGTCCGCCCGCGTCGCGCAAGCGCTTCGGTCAACACTTCCTGGCGGACGCGGCGACCCGGGAGCGCATCCTCGCGGCCTTGCGCCTCGCCCGGCAAGACCGCGTGGTGGAAATCGGCCCCGGCCGAGGAGCGCTCACCGAAGCGTTGCAGGCCGAGGCCGCCGGCGTCGTCGCCATCGAAATCGACCGCGACCTCGCCCGCGCTTTGGCGGGCCGCCTGCCCGGCGTGCGGGTGGTGCGCGCCGATGCGCTGCGCATGCGCTGGCGGAGGTTGTTCGCGGCTTTGACCGCGCCGGAGGGTCGCACCCGGGTGGTCGGCAACCTTCCCTACAACATCGCCACGCCCTTGATGGCCATGCTCTTCGAGCACGCGCGCGACGTGTGCGACTTCCATTTCATGGTGCAGGCGGAAGTCGCCGCGCGGCTTGTGGCAAGGCCGGGCAGCAAGGCGTACGGCAGGCTTTCCGTGTTGGCGCAGCACCACTGCGAGCCGACGCGGCTGTTCGACGTGCCGCCGTCGAGTTTCTCGCCGCCACCAAAGGTACAATCCGCTTTCGTTCGGCTGCGCGCCGCGCCGGACTCGACCCCGTGCGACGCGCCGGCGCTGCGCGAAGTGCTGCGCGTATGCTTCGGTCAGCGGCGGAAAGTGCTCGCCGGCGCCATGCGGTCGCTCGGTTGCGATGCGGCGGCGTTGCGCGTGGATCCGCACGCCCGCGCCGAGGACTTGACGGTGCGGGATTTCGTGGCCATCGCCGGCCAGTACGCCGCGCGCCGGCCACCAACAACAGGCGACAGGTAGGTGAGAGGATTCGAGGTGCTTGTGGAAACGCGCTACATCGCGTCGGAATCCGATGCCGACGCGCCGCGTTTCGTGTTCGCCTACACCATTACGATAGTCAATCGGGGCCGGGAGACCGCCCAGCTGTTGAGTCGGCGCTGGTTGATCACGGACGGCGACGGTGTGCAGGACGAGGTGCGCGGCCCCGGCGTTGTCGGCAACCAACCACGCATTGCGCCGGGGGAGGCGTTCCGCTACACGAGCGCCTGCGTGCTGGAGACCGCGGTGGGCACGATGGAAGGCCACTACGAGTTCCGCAACGCCGCCGGCGAGTTGTTCGATGTGCCCATAGCGCGTTTTTCGTTGGAAGCGCCGAACGCGGTGCATTGACGGCGCGTTGACAAGAAGCGTTGCCGCGAGGGGCGCGAGGGTTCTGTGGCGACCTACATCGTTGGCGACATTCAAGGCTGCTTGGCGACTTTGCGGGCGCTGCTCGCGCATGTGGGCTTCACCGAGGCGGATCGCCTATGGTGCGTGGGCGATCTGGTGAACCGCGGGCCGGCGTCCTTGCAGACGTTGCGGTTCGCCAGGGATCTGGGCGCGCGCTTCGCCACCACGCTCGGCAACCACGATTTGCACCTTCTGGCGATGATCCACGGCGATCATCCGCACCTGCCGGGCGACACGATGGAGGCGTTGCTGGACGCCCCCGACCGCCGGGAGCTTGCCGATTGGCTGCGCCGCCAACCACTCCTCTTGGAGGAGGACGGCCACCTGCTCGTTCACGCCGGCGTGCCGCACATTTGGGATCTGCCGACGGCTCGCGCCAACGCGCGCCTTGTGGAGGCGGCGCTACGCGGGAGCGCCCACGAGGACTTCTTCCGCGCGATGTACGGCAACAAACCGCGCCAGTGGACGGCAGCGCTGACGGGCATGGAGAGATTGCGCGCCATCACCAACTACTTCACGCGAATGCGCTTGGTGGACCCGAACGGCGGCATGGAGTTCGCGCACAAGGGCGGCTTGGAACAAACGCCCGCCGGTTTCAAGCCTTGGTTCGCGTATCCCTCGCAAGTGCCCGGCACCATTCTGTTCGGCCACTGGGCGGCCTTGAACGGCGTCGCGCCGCATAGCTGCCACGGCGGCACCCGGGCCTATGGATTGGACACCGGCTGCGTGTGGGGCCGGACGCTGACCGCGATGCGCTTGGAGGACGGGCAACGCTTCTCGGTGCCGGCCATCGAGAAGCCGGCGCGGGCGGCGGCGTGAAGATCCACTTGGTGGGCGGCGCCGTGCGCGACGAGCTGCTGGGCCGCGAAGTGAAAGAGCGGGACTGGGTCGTGGTCGGCGCGACGCCGGACGAGATGCGGGCGCGCGGTTTTCGACCGGTGGGCCGCGATTTTCCGGTGTTCCTCCACCCGCGCAGCGGCGAGCAATACGCGCTGGCGCGCACGGAACGCAAAACCGGCCGCGGCCACACCGGCTTCGCGTGCCATGCCGAGCCAACGGTGACGTTGGAGGAGGACCTCTCCCGCCGCGACTTGACCATCAACGCGATGGCGAAGGACGGCGAGCGTCTCTTCGATCCCCACGGCGGACAGCGGGACTTGGCGGCGCGGGTCCTCCGCCACGTCTCGCCGGCGTTCGCCGAGGATCCGCTGCGCGTCTTCCGGGTGGCGCGCTTCGCCGCGCAGTTGCCGGAGTTTCGCGTTGCCGACGAGACGCTGGCGCTGATGGCGTCCATGCGCCCGGAACTGCCGGCGCTCTCGGCCGAGCGCGTGTGGAACGAGCTGGAGAAGGCCGCCGCGGCCGGCGCGCCGGTGCGCTTCTTCGAAATCGTCGCGGCGCTCGGCGGCGCCCATTGGTTCGAGCGACTGGATTTGCAAGCAACGGCCGCGCTGTATCGCCAGCGCGCCTTCCGCGGCGCCGCGACCGCGCTCGCCGGCATCGGTTGGGCCAATGGCGTGGCGGCGACCGCGGCGACCTTCGCGTTGTTGAAGGCGCCCCGTCACACCGCCCGCGCGGCGGCGGTCGTCGCCGAACACGGGGCCGCGTTGACGGCGCCGCAGGAGGATGCCCAGCTTCTTGACGCGCTTGCCGCCAGCGGCGCGTTCCGCCAAGGCGAACTGGCGCCGCTGGTGCTTGCCGCGCTGGAGGACTGCGTGGGCGGCAGCTTGGTGGCGCTGCGCGGATTGATCGCCGAGCTGCGCGCGTTGCGCGTGGAGTCGCCGCCGGGGCCGGACTACGGCCTCGCGTTGCGGGCGCGGCGAGTGGCGCACATCTCGACGTGGCGACGGCAACTCGGTCCCACCCAGCCAGTGGCGTGAAGACACATACTGGGCGCCGGTGTCCACCGTCGTGGTGGCTCCCCGCGAGCAGATCCTTCGCTCGGTCTCGGTCAGGAATCGCCATGCAGCAGTGCTGGCTCGAAGTTCATCCAGAGGGATTCGGTGCGTTTGCCCTTTGACGAGTTGCACAGCTTCTCGTCGGCGTCCACGCGATGCCAAGTTGCGAACAGTTCGTCGTAGAGGGGCGAACGGTAGCCGGAAAGCACGGCGCGTCCCTTGATGTCGTGCAGCAGCGCAGCGAGTTGGCGATGGTCGTGGTCGGTCATCTCGTGTCCGTAGGCCGCGGCATCGCCCCGGCTTCGGTGGACGTAGGGCGGGTCGAGATAGAACAACGTCTTGGCGGTGTCGTAACGAGCGATCACCTCCAGGGCCGGCGCGTTCTCGATTTGCACGCGCTGCAGGCGCTGGACGATCTCCGGCAGGCCCTCCACGGCGCCAAGCCAGCGCGAGACGGCACCGGCCATGCCGGCGCGCGAAGTGAGCAGGCAGTGCGCCCAACGGCCCTCGCTGCTGGTTTGGGCCAAACCCGTCCTGGTCTGTCGGGCGCGAACATAGAACCGGCGCGCGCGTTCGAGAGCGTCCAAACCTCGCTCCAGCGCACAGGCCTTCGCGAGCTCTTCCCGCGAGAACGGCGTAAGCCCGATCTGCCGCACAAGGGCGTCCGGCTGATCGCGCAGCACCCGAAAAAAGTTCACCAGCTCAGAATCCAAGTCGTTGTAGGTCTCGACAGCTGCCGGTGCGCGATTGATGAGAACGGCGGCGGATCTCCGTAGACGTCGCAGAAGTGTTCGGCGTCTGCTGGCAGGTGCGGAAGGATGAAGTTCAAGTGTACGAACTTGCCGCCGTACCAGCCGAACGCAATCATCTTGCGTCGTCTTTTGCTCGCATTGCCCACTAGACGGCGTGATAGGTAGTGAAGGCTTGGATCGCCCCTTGCGGTATGATTGTGTTCATCGAAAACCAATCGGAACACGGGAGATCCAAGCCGTGGCGCACAATAGCACGACATTCGGACAGATGCTCAAGCCAGCGGTCCGTGTTGCCCTTCTCGCGGGGTTTTTCGTCGCCGCGCCATCCTTCGCCGAGGCGGTGGTCAACGTGTATTCGGCCCGCCACTACGACACGGACCTCGCCCTGTACGACCGCTTCTTGGAAACCACCGGCGTTCGCGTGCGCCTCGTCGAGGGTGGCAGCGATGCGTTGATCGAGCGATTGGCCAACGAGGCCGAGTTCAGCCCCGCCGACGTGTTGATCACCGTGGACGCCGGCCGACTGTGGCGGGCGCGGCAGCGCGGCGTCCTGCAAGCGGTTCAGTCGCCGGTTCTCGCCGAACGCATTCCGGCGCACCTGCGCGACGCCGAAGGCTACTGGTTCGGGCTTTCCAAACGCGCTCGCGTGATCGTGTACAACAAGGCGGCCGGGCCTCCGGAAGGCGTGGCGCGCTACGAGGATCTCGCGGACGAAGCGCTGCGCGGCCAAGTGTGCATGCGCTCCTCCGGCAACATCTACAACGTCTCTCTGCTCGCCTCGCTAATCGAACACCTCGGCGCAGAAGCCGCCGCGGCGTGGGCGAGCGGCGTGGTGGCGAACTTCCGCCGCCCGCCGCAAGGCAACGACACGGCGCAACTGCGCGCCGTGGCCGCCGGGGAGTGCCGCCTCTCCGTCGCCAACACCTATTACATTGGGCGCCTGCTCGGCGCGGAAGCGGACGCCGAGCGGGCCGTCGCCAGGAAGATCGGCGTCCTGTTCCCCAACCAAGCCGGCCGCGGCGCGCATGTGAACATCAGCGGCGCCGGCGTCGCCCGCCACGCGCCGAATCGCGGCAACGCCGTGAAGTTCTTGGAGTACCTCACCGGCGATTTCGCGCAACGGCTGTTCGCCGAAGGGAACAACGAATACCCGGTGATCGGACCGCCGACGGGGCCCATCGCAACGCTCGGCGCCTTCAAGGAGGACACGCTGGCGGCCACCGCGCTCGGCGCTCGCCAAGCGAGCGCCGTCAAGATCTTCGACCGGGCGGGATGGAAATAACTGGGCGCGCCCTGGCGGGCGCGCGGCGTCCCTTGTGGTGAGCGTGTTGGGCGCGTTCGGCGTTATGCGGCGCGGCCAAAGGCCGGTTGCGGCGCGTCCTCTTCGAGCAGCGCTTCAATAACTTCGCGGCAAGTGCCGCAGCCGTTGCACACGCCAAGCGCTTCGGTCAGCGCGTCGACGTCGCGGGCGCCGGCGGCGACCGCTTCACACACCTCGGCCTCGGGCACCGCGTTGCACAGACAGACATACATTGCGGCGCAATATAAACGCTAATCATTTGCAATTGCAACCCCATTTACAACAACGCCCGCGGGCGCGGACCGAACCGCCTTCGTTCACCTGCTGTCGCTGCCGGGTGGCACCGCCTGCGCCCACCGCTTCGCGCCTTCGTCCAAGCTCTGCTGCCGGTACAAGGCGGCGTAGCGCCCGTTCGCCGCCAACAACGTGGCGTGGTCGCCGGTCTCGACGATGCGCCCGCCGTCGACGACGACGATGCGCGTGGCGGAGCGGATGGTGGACAGCCGGTGCGCGATGACGAAACTGATGCGGCCTTGGAGGACGAACTTGAGGCCCTGTTGGATCTTTCTTTCGGTTTCGGCGTCCACCGACGACGTGGCTTCGTCCATGATCAGGATTTGCGGCGCGGCCAGGATGGCGCGGGCGAACGAGACAAGCTGCTTCTGGCCGGCGGAGAGGCGACCGCCGCCCTCGCCCACCTCGGTGTCGTAGCCGCGTTCCATTTCCACGATGAAGTCGTGGGCGCCGGCCAGTTTGGCGCACCACTCCACCTCCTCGTCGCTCGCCGACAGCCTTCCGTAGCGGATGTTCTCGCGCACCGAACCGCTGAACACATGCGCGTTTTGCAGCACCATGCCGAGGTTGGATTGCAGCCAGTGCAGGCTGCGCGAGCGGTAGTCCACGCCATCGAGCAGCACCTGTCCGGCGGTCGGTTCGTAGAATCGGCAGATGATGTTCACCAGCGTGCTCTTGCCACCGCCGGTCGGGCCGACGATGGCGACCGTCTCGTCCCGGGCAACGCGCAAGTTGATGTCGCTGAGCACGGGTTTGGAGCCCGCATAGGCGAAACCAACGCCGCGCAGTTCTATTTCCCTGATGCGCGCCGAGCCGCCGTCGATGGCCACCTCCGGCTGCCGGCGGCGTTGCCGCTGGGCGGCCATCGCGGCGCGCACGGCCTGCGAGTCGCGCACTTCCGGCACCGCGTCGATCAGCGACAACACCCGTTCGGCGGCGGCCTGGGCCATCTGCATCTCGGCGAACCAATGGCCAACGACCTCCACGGGTTCGAAGAAGTGCCGCACGAACATCATGAAGGCGATCAGGGTGCCGACGCCCAGCGCGTTCGCCAAGAGCATCGACCCGCCCGCCACCAACGCCATGTTGGTGGCCAGCGCCGCGAGCAAGAGCACCAGCGGCAGATACACCGCCGCAAGCACCAGATTGCGCACGGAGGCGCGGTACATGGTGCGCGTGAGCTTGCCGAAGTCGCGCGCGTTCGCCTGTTCGCGCACGAACGCCTTGCTCGTGAGCACACCCATGATGGACTCGTTGTAGGCGCCCGTGATGCGCGAGTTGGTGCTGCGCACCAAACGCGCGCTGGCGAGGATGCGCTTGCGGAACTTTGCGGAGACCCAAGCGACGATCGGCACGACGACCAGCGCCACCAACGCCAGCCGCCAGTTCATCACCACCATCGCGGCGGCGATGCCGAGCATCACGGTGGCGCCCCACACCACGTCCAAGAACGCCACCGCGAGAATGTCCGTGAGGCGGTTGCAGTCCGCGGTGAGCCGCGCCAACAGCCAGCCGGTGGGGCGTTGGTCGTAGTAGGAGAACGACAGGCGCTGCAGATTGGCGAACGCTTCCCGCCGTATGTCGTGGCTGGTGAACGCCTGGATCTTGCCCGCCAGCGCGATCAAGCCGAAGACAGCGGCCGCCAAGCCGATGTTGCAGGCGAGGTAGAGGGCGCCCCACCAAGCGAAAGCGGCGTTCATGCCGTTCGCTTCCACGTCGTCCACCACCCACTTGGCGATCAACGGATACACGGCTTCCAAGAGCGCGGTGGCGAACGCGACCGCGAACAACGCCGCCACGTCCCGCCGGTAGACGAGCGCGTAACCGAACAACCGCCTCCACAACCCCAGTTGCAGGCCGTCCGCCGCCGCCGCGTCGTCGAAGCCGTCGCCGGCGTCCACGTCCGCATCGGCGCCGAGCATTTCCGCTTCCGCCATTTCAGCCGCCTCCGCTCGCCCGTGGAGAATCGCCCAGCGCGCGCGTCTCCGCGCGGAACAGGCCTTGTATTTGGCACAACCGGCGGTAAGGCCCCGGCGCCGTCGCCAACTCCTCGTGAACGCCGTCTTGCACCAGCCGGCCGCGTTCCAGCACCAAGATCCGGTCCGCGTGCCGCACCGACGACAAACGATGCGCTATCACCAACGTCGTGTGGCGTCCGCGCCGTCGCGCCAACGCCTCCAGAATGCGCCGCTCGGTCATGCTGTCCACCGCCGAGAGCGAGTCGTCCAGGATCAGGATGGGCGGATCTTTGAGCAGCGCCCGCGCCAACGCCAAACGCTGCCGCTGGCCGCCGGACAGCGTCACGCCGCGCTCCCCCACGCGGGTTTGGTAGCCGCTTGGAAACCCGCGGATGGCTTCCGCGATGTCCGCGTCGCGCACCGCCGCCGCGACCGCCGCGTCCGGCGCGTCCGGCCGCGCCACGCGCAGGTTGTCCGCGATGGTGCGCGAATACAAGAACGGATCCTGCATGACCACACCCACTTGATCGCGCAGCCAATGCCGATCCACCTCGCGCACGTCCATGCCGTCCACCAGAATGCGCCCGCCGTGGATCGGGTACAGGCGCAGCAACAGCCGCACGAGCGTGGACTTGCCGGAGCCCGGCGGGCCGACGATGCCGACCGTTTGCCCGGCCGGGATGCGCACCGAGAAATCCACCACCGCGGCGCGGTCCGGCTTGTAGCCGGCGCGCACCTCCTCAAAGGCGATGGCGCCGGCGGCGCGGGCGATGGGCGGCGCGGGTTCGCGGCTCTCCTCCTCCGCTTGGAGGATGTGGTTGATGCGGCCGAGCGCCACCATCGCCTTCCCCGAGTCCGTGAGCACCTCGCCGAGCCGCCGCACCGGCCAAATGACCTGCGACACCAAACTGACGAACACGAAGAGCTCGCCAACGGTGATGCCTCCTTGCGCCAGAAAGACGCTGCCGACAACAAGCACGAGCCCAATCTGCGAAAGGCAAAACAAATCGCTGATGCCCCAGTACGCGGCTTCAAGGCGGTTCACGTTGTAGAGTTTGTCGCGGTACGCGAGGTTCCGCGCCCCGAAACGCTCTTTCTCATGTTCTTGGCGGGCGAAGGCGCGCACCACGCGGATGCCGGTGAGGTTCTCCTGCAGCACCGCGGTCAAAGCCCCTTCGGCCTCGTCGGCCACTTGGAAGCGACGCCGAACGCGCGCGAAGAACAGGAAGGCGCCGGCCGCCAGGAACGGCATCAGACACACGCCAACGGCGGCCAGCCGGACATCGCGCGCGAACAGCAACGGCGCCATCACGGCCAAGAGCAGCAGCGCGCGCCCGATCTCCACAACCTGGGAGGAGAGGAACAGGCGCACGGTTTCCACATCCGAACTGCACCGTTGCACCAGATCGCCCGTGTCCGCGTTGTCGAAAAACGCCGCCGGCAGGTTGTGCAGCCGCAGGAAGAGCGCGTTGCGCACGCGGCGCGCCAAGGACTCCGACGCCACCGCCGCCCACCGCCCGCGCAAATACATGAACAACGCGCCCACCGCGGTCACCAGCACGGCGGCGACGGCGGAGACGCCCAGGTAGCCGACAAGCCGATCGGCCCCGCCGACGGCGCCCGCGAACCATGCCAAAGGCGCGATGGCGAAAGCGAGGTCGCGCTCCTTGATCACGTCCAAGGCGTGGCCAACCACCACCGGCGCGCCGAGCATGCAGGCGTTGGCAAGGGCGATGGCGACGATGGCGGCGGCGTAGCGCAGGCGCTGCCCTTCGGTGAGCCGCCACAGGTTGGGCGTCTTGGAGTGCTGCATTCTTCTGATCTTCTGACTCTTGGGGTCTTGGTCTTGGGCGGCGGTCCGACCAAAGGTCTTCTTCGCCGCGGCGATGCCGCACACTTCTCGGGCGAGGGAACGCGCCGTGTGGCAGGAGACGAAGCCGCGCCGCTGCGCGACGCGGGATGCCGGAACCCGATGGGCCGCCGGCGACGGGCGCGGCAAGGCGGCGCATCATACGCAGGCGAATCCAAAATGCAACTCGGAGCAGGCGCGCTAGGCGCGCCTTGAGTTCCGGAGTTTGCATTTGCAGCGCGATGTGCTACGGTTGTGTTCGCTGGTGGGGCGGAGAAGGTTCGGCGTGATCGTGAACGTGTGCGAACAGGCACTTGCGGCGGAGCATGCCTCGTGCGCTCCTCTCTGCTGTATTCTCCCCCCCCCCCCCCCCCCCAACACATTGATTTAGAAGCGTTTTTTCTCTCCCCGGCGCTTAACGCCTTTCCCCAAAAAGACTCCCATGCATTAGCTGTCGCAGCCCCCGAGGCGGCTCGCGAGGGCCGCGCCATGAGGCGCCGGCTCGTCTCGTGTTTTGGCGAGCGTGGCTCTGGCGCCAGCATCCACGCGCTCCTTCCGTTGCGCGACTCGCGCGCGGCCGCGGCGAACCGCGCGACTTCCTGTGCGACGACAACTCGGCGAACTCATTGGCGCGGCAACGTGCCGCTTGTGGTGGATGCGGGTCGCAGCGGCGGTGCCACGATGTCGATTCCCACCATCAGGGAACGCGGCCCTCCAAGTGTTTTCGCAGCCCAAGCAACCCGTGGTCGTGTGGCCACCTGATTTGACAGAGGAGGATCCAAGTGACTGAAGAGAAAGAAGTTGGAGGGGAATACCCCAAGGACGACGCCAACGACGCAGGCGGCGCATCCGGCGGCAAAGACTCGCAAAAAGACGACATGCCCCTGGTCGACAGGCCGGGCTTCCAGAAGCTCGTCGCCGCCTTGTTGGTGCTGATCACGGTGACCATCTGCAGCGCGATGTTCGTGCTTGTAGTGGAAGCCGTGGATGGTGGCAGCAGCGGCGACAGCGACGGCGCGTGGCACACGGCGTTCTTCACCGTGCTGATAGGGCTCTTCGGCGTGCTGATCACGGGATTGTTCGTGTTCATGGCTTTCAGAATCGACCGCGGCGCCAAGTGGGAAGCACAGCAGGTTGCCAAGAAAGCCGCCAAGGGAGTCGTCAAGAAAGCACGAAGCACCGCGCGCAAGAGGGCCGGCAAAGTCGCCGCCGAGAAAGCGGCAAAAGTCGCCGCCAAGAAAGCGGCGGAAGTCGCCGCCGAGGCCGCGTTGGAAGCGACCGCGGAGAAGTTTGAACAATTGGCGGACAACTTTCGCAAAACATTTAGTAGGGGTAGTAGGGGTGGCGAATAGTCCCACCGAGCTTGGGCGAAGGGCGAGGTGGGTGGAAGCGGTAGGGAGGGCCGGAGCGAATGATTGAGGGGAAAGGGTTGTGTGACGCCGCCGGCCTCTTTTTGCCGGTTGGCCCCGCTGGCGCGGCCGCGGACGTTGCGCCCGCCGCGGGAACTGTCCCGGCGCGGCAGGGCACGTCGACGGTTCCCGATGCGTGGGAGCGGCGGGTGCGGATCGCCCGGCACGAATTGACCGCGGCGGACCGGTTCAAGGCGATTGGCGGTTGGACGTCGAAACCGACCTGGCCGTGCGGGTGCTGGCCTTCGTCCGCCACGGCGACGGGTTCCTCACCGCCATGCACGACGTGTTGCCGAGGGACGCGGACGGACGGCTTGTGGCGCACACCTTCAACCCCGGCGGCAACATGAACCAAGCGAGCAGCCTGCGCCTTGTGAACAGCGGAGCGAACGACGAGAACGTGAGCATCGAAGGCGTCGACGACCAGGGCGGAAGCGGGGGGCCGGTGACGTTGACGCTGTCCACCGGCGAATCCCGCACCCTGTCGGCGGTTGATCTTGAGAACGGAGCGGAGGGGTTGACCGGGACGCTTGGCGACGGCGCGGGCAAGTGGCGCTTGCTCATAACCGCCGGGAATCCGGTTGTCGGCATGAGCCTGCTCGAATCCGCCAGCGGGCACTTGACCAACATATCGACGGCGGGCGTCGCCGGCGACGGCCAGTAGGCGTATTCGCTCGAAGGCGTCCACCACATCCACCACACAAGGAGACTTCCCAATGAGAAACATCATCGTCTTAGCCGCGCTGCTGCTGTGCGCCGCAGGCCAAGCGCAAACCGTCGACATCTGCGACCGCACGCCGCAAGTGCGGGACGCCCTCTTGGTGGCGGTCGGCACCGACGACTGCGCCGCCGTGGACTCCGAAGGGCTGGCAGGCGTTGAAATCCTGCACCTTCAATCGAAACAGGTGACGGCCTTGCGGGCGGGGGACTTCGACGGGCTGACCAGCCTGCTATATCTGCCGTTGAACCAGAACCAGTTGACGGTCTTGCCGGACAGCGTGTTCGACGGGCTGACCAGCCTGCAAGAGCTGTACTTGCAGGAGAACCAGTTGACGGCCTTGCCGGACAGCGTGTTCGACGGGCTGACCAGCCTGCAATCGCTGTGGTTGCAGGAGAACCAGTTGACGGCCTTGCCGGACAGCGTGTTCGACGGGCTGACCAGCCTGCAATCGCTGCGGTTGAACCAGAACCAGTTGACGGCCTTGCCGGACAGCGTGTTCGACGGGCTGACCAGCCTGCATTGGCTGAACTTGCGGGAGAACCAGTTGACGACCTTGCCGGACGGCGTGTTCGACGGGCTGACCAGCCTGCAATCGCTGCGGTTGAACCAGAACCAGTTGACGGCCTTGCCGGACAGCGTGTTCGACGGGCTGACCAGCCTGCATTGGCTGAACTTGCGGGAGAACCAGTTGACGACCTTGCCGGACGGCGTGTTCGACGGCCTCGCCAGCTTGGAAGAGTTGTCGTTGCCAGACAACCAGTTGACGGCATTGCCGGCCGGCGTGTTCGACGGACTCGCCAGCCTGACAACACTCTACTTGCACGGGAACCAGTTGACGACCCTGCCGGACGGCGCGTTCGACGGACTCGCCAGCCTGACAACACTCTACTTGAACGGGAACCAGTTGACGACCCTGCCGGACGGCGCGTTCGACGGCCTCGCCAGCCTGACAACACTCTACTTGCACGGGAACCAGTTGAAGGCCTTGCCGGACGGCGCGTTCGACGGACTCGCCAGCCTGCAATCGCTGTCGTTGGAGAACCAGTTGGCGGCCTTGCCGGACGGCGCGTTCGACGGACTCGCCAGCCTGCAATATCTGTACTTGAACGGGAACCAGTTGACGACCTTGCCGGACGGCGTGTTCGACGGACTCGCCAGCCTGCAATATCTGTACTTGTTCGGGAACCAGTTGACGACCTTGCCGGACGGTGTGTTCGACGGACTCGCCAGCCTGCAATATCTGTACTTGTTCGGGAACCAGTTGACGACCTTGCCGGACGGCGTGTTCGACGGACTCGCCGGCCTGCGAACCCTTGTGTTGCGAGACAACCAGTTGACGAGTCTGCCGGCCGGCGTGTTCGACGGCCTTACCAGCTTGGAGTCACTGGACTTGCGCGACAACCACCTTGTGGGATTGACCCGGGACGACGCCTTGTTCACGGGACTTTCCAGCGAGGTTGATGTTCTGTTGGATGGCCAAACCGCCGCGGGGCGCCTTGCCGCCGCCGGGCCTTTGATGCTCTCCGCCTCCGATTCAACGCGGCAGGGGTTCGTTCGCGTCGTCAACGAGTCGAATGAGTCCGGCGCGTTTCGCGTCTTCGTGTTCGACGACGGCGATCACGCGCCCGATCCGATCGATATCCAGTTGGGCGCGGGGCAAGTGGTTCACTTCAACTCGAACGACCTTGAGGACGGGAACGCGAACAAGGGCATCGAAAGCGGCGTGGGCGGCCCGGTTCAAGGCGATTGGCGGTTGGACGTCGAAAGCGACCTGGCTGCGCGGGTGCTGGCCTTCGTCCGCCACGGCGACGGCTTCCTCACCGCCATGCACGACGTGCTGCCGAGGGACGACAACGGGCAACTTGTGGCGCAGACCTTCAACCCCGGCAGCAACATGAACCAGGCGAGCAAGCTGCGCCTTGTGAACACCGGGGCGAACGACGAGAACGTGAGTGTTGAAGGGGTTGACGACCAAGGCGTGGTCGCCGGGCCGGTGAGCTTGTGGCTGGACGCCGGCGAGTCCCGCACCTTTTCGGCGTCCGACCTTGAGACCGGATTTGTGGGGGAATGGGTTAATGTTGATGGCAATTGGCGCTTCGCCGACAACGGAAGACTCGGCGATGGCGCGGGCAAGTGGCGGTTGTTCATAACCGCCGGGCGTTCGGTTGTCGGCATGAGCCTGCTTGAATCCGCCAGCGGGCACCTGACCAACATATCGACGGCGGGCGTCGCGACCGACGGCGACACCCTGACGCGCCTTGCCGCTGCCGTGCCTCTGATGCTGTCATCCTCCGATTCAACGCGGCAGGGGTTCGTCCGCGTCGTCAACGAATCCGATGAGTCCGGCAGCGTCCGCGTCTTTGCGTTCGACGATGGCGGCCACGCGCCCGACCCGATCGAGATCCGGTTGGGCGCGGGTCAGGTGGTTCACTTCAACTCCAACGACCTTGAGTACGGGAACGCGAACAAGGGCGTTGAAGGAGGCGTGGGCGGCCCGGTTCAAGGCGATTGGCGGTTGGACGTCGAAACCGACCTGGCGGTCCGGGTGCTGGCCTTCGTCCGCCACGGCGACGGGTTCCTAACCGCCATGCACGACGCGCTGCCGAGAAACGCCGACGGACAGCTTGTGGCGCACACCTTCAACCCCGGCGGCAACATGAACCAGGCGAGCAGCCTGCGCCTTGTGAACAGCGGAGCGAACGACGAGAACGTGAGCATCGAAGGCGTCGACGACCAGGGCGGAAGCGGGGGGCCGGTGACGTTGACGCTGTCCACCGGCGAATCCCGCACCGTGTCGGCGTTCGACCTTGAGAACGGAGCGCCGGGGTTGACCGGGACGCTTGGCGATGGCGCGGGCAAGTGGCGCTTGCTCATAACCGCCGGGAATCCGGTTGTCGGCATGAGCCTGCTCGAATCCGCCAGCGGGCACTTGACCAACATATCGACGGCGGGCGTCGCCGGCGACGGGCAGTAGGCGTATTCGCCCTCGAAGCGGGGCGAGAGGACCGTCCACGTCGCCTTCGACGACGGCCCGATGCGCGGCGGCGCCGGTTGGTCAACCAGCGGTTGCCGAATGACGACCCGCCGTCACAGGCACTTGCCGACCGCGCCCCCCGCCGACGACACCAGCGCCCCCGCCACAAGCCACAATTCCTTCCGTCACCGCGATTCCCTTCGCTCGGTTTCGACGACACAAGCGTATGCCGGGTTTCGCGGTGACCCTCAACCCCGAACAAATATGTCGTACACCCACCAAACGGGGCGCGTTTGCGCGAGCGCGGAGGCTTGCGTTACGGTGTCCCCGTTTGCAGACGCGCGCAACCGGCTCGACATGACCGCAATCTTGCCGCCGTTCTCCTTGGTCGACATGGCCGGCGAGAACTTCACGTTTCCAACACGGGGAGCGCGACCTGTCCTGCTTTGCTTCGTGAAGGAGGACTGCCCAACATGCAACTTGGTGATGCCGCTCCTGCAAGCCCTGCACGAAAGCGGCGACGTCGAGGTGCTGGCGCCGGGCCAGACCGCGCCGGGCAACCGCGCGCTCATCGACAAGCACGCCCTCACCCTGCCCCTGCTCGACGACTCGATTCTCAAAGTCTCCTTCGCCTACGACGTGGAGACCGTGCCACTGCTGCTGCTCGCCGACCCGGAGGGCCGCGAATTGCACCGGCTGGTCGGATTCGATCGCGCGCAGTGGCGGGCGTTCTTCGCGCGGCACGCTCCCAACACGACCGTGGATTGGGAGGCGCTGCCGAAGTGGCGCCCCGGTTGCGGGTCGCTCACTCAAGATCCCGCCGTCGCCGAACGCCTGCGCGCCGCGTCCGAGAACAGCCCCTTGCGGGCGCGCAAGGTCGAGATCGCGCCGGCGGACGACGTACACGAGTTCCTGTTCGATCAGGGCTTCACAGACGGCCTGCCGGTGGTGCCGCCCACGCCGCAGCGCGTCCTGCGCATGCTCGGCGGCACCGCCCGCGACAGCCAGGAAATAGTGGCCACCGTGCCGCCCAACTACGCGCCGGCGACGGTGGAGAAGGTGGCCATCAACGCCGTGCTCGCGGGTTGTCGGCCCGAGCACCTGCCGGTGGTGCTCGCCGCGGTGGAGGCCGTGTGCAACGAGGCGTTCAACATCCACGGCGTGAACGCCACCACGATGGGGGCCTCGCCGGTGTTGGTGGTGAGCGGCCCGGCGCGCCACCGCGTCGGCATGAACATGCGCCTTGGCGCGCTCGGCCAGGGCACCCGCGCCAACGCCGCGATCGGGCGCGCGCTGCGGCTTCTGGTGCGCAACGTCGGCGGCGCCAAACCGGGTGGCACCGAGCGCTCCACTTTCGGCAACCCCATGAAGTTCACGATGTGTTTCGCCGAGTGGGAGGAGCGCAGTCCGTGGACGCCGCTGCATGTGGAACGCGGCTTTCAACCGCGCGATTCGGTGGTGACGGCGTTCGCCATGACCGGCGGGCCGGCGCTCTGCGTGGATCAGTCGTCGCGCTCGGCGCGGCAACTCGCCGGCAGCATCGGCCTGTCGCTGGAGGCGGCGCACCATGTTCGCGCCCACGGCGTTTCCGACACGCTGCTGGTGGTGTCCCCGGAGCATGCGGACACCCTTGCGCGCGACGGTTTCGGCAAGGACGACCTGCGCGAACATGTGCAGAAGGTGACCGCTCGGCCGCTGCGCGAACTGGCGGCGGACGACGATGTCGGTGGTGGCATTCCCCGCGATCGCCTGCTGGCGATGCCGCCCGAACGCCAAGAGCGGCGCGCGCCGAAGTTCGCCGCCAAGGAGAACCTGCACATCGTGGTGGCGGGTTCCGAGGCGGGCAAGTTCTCCGCCGTTTTCCACGGCTGGACCGGCGGCGCGATGGGCTCGGTGCCCACGTCGCGGAAGATCGAAGACGCCTAACTCCCAAGCGATGGCCGCGCCGGCGCCAGTCCAGTCATCCGGCACGCCGCGGCGCCCGATTTTGCGGTATGTTCCGGTGGCGGGCGGTCGCCGAGCGCCTGCTGCACACAACGAACATTGGAGGAGGCCCATGACCACCATTCTCGATCCCACCGACGAGCGCGCGCCCGTCGCCCGCTCGCTTGCGGCGCGACCGGAGGCGGTACGCGGCAGCGTCGCGCTCTTGGACATCGCCAAACCGCGCGGCGATGTGCTGCTCGACCGCTTGCAAGAGCGTCTGGCCGAGCGCCTGCCCGGCGTCGTCGTTCGCCGCTACGCCAAACCGACGTTCACCAAGCCGGCGCCGGACAAGCTGCGGGCGCGCATCAAGGCCGAAAACGACTTCGTGATCGAGGCGCTCGCGGACTGAGGCTCCTGTACCACGTGCAGTTTGCATGACACGGTATGGTTCGAGATTCAGGGCGTTCCGGCAGTGAGCATCGCTTCTTCGCAATTCGCGGACGCCGCCGCCACCCAAGCGCGAGCGCTCGGCATGGAGGAAGCGCGTTGCGTCTTCGTGCCCCACCCCATCCAAGACGCCACCGACGCCGAGATGCGCGGCAAGGCCGACGCCTGCGTGGAGGAGGTGGTGCAAGCCCTGACCAGCTGAGCGCAGTCTGGGCGACCGACTTCGCCGCTCGCGAAGGGCCGCGGTAGAGCGGCGCGGCGTCGCGTTTGCGGTAGAATCGCGCCGTCTCCCGGTTCGTCGCCCGTATGGAAATCGCCATCTACGGCGCCGGCTACGTCGGCTTGGTAACCAGCGCGTGTTTCGCCGAAATGGGCAACCATGTGCGTTGCGTGGACATCGACGCCGCGAAGGTGGCCGGCCTCCAGCGGGGCGAAGTGCCGATTGCGGAGCCCGGACTCGAGGCGCTGGTGCATACCAACCAACGCGCCGGACGGCTGGAGTTCGCCTGCCGGTTGGACGATCACCCGGCGCTGGTGTTCATCGCCGTGGGCACGCCGCCCCTCCCGGACGGGTCGGCGGATCTCAGCCATGTGCTCGATGTCGCCGGCACCATCGGCGAACGCATGCGCGGGCCCATGGTGATTGTGGAGAAGTCGACCGTCCCGGTCGGCACGGCCGAGCGCGTGCGCGGCAAAGTCGCGGAAGCGCTGGCCGCGCGCGGCGGGACGCATCGCTTCGCCGTTGTCTCCAATCCCGAGTTCCTCAGAGAGGGCGCCGCGGTGGAGGATTTCATGCATCCGGACCGCATCATCATCGGCAGCGACGATGCCGATGCCGCCGCGATGCTCGAACAGCTGTACGCCAGCTTCAACCCCAACCGCGACAAGATCCAACACATGGACGTGCGCTCCGCCGAACTCACCAAGTACGCCGCCAACGTCATGCTCGCAACCAAAATCAGCCTTATGAACGAGTTCGCCAACCTCGCCGACCTCGTGGGCGCGGACATCGAAGCCATCCGCCGCGGCATTGGCTCGGATCCGCGCATCGGTTTCCGCTTCATGTACCCAGGTTGCGGCTACGGCGGGTCTTGCTTCCCCAAGGACGTCCGCGCCTTGATGCACATGGCGCTGGACGCGGGCTTCGAGACCAGGGTGGCGCAAGCCGTTCACACCGTGAACGAGCGGCAGAAGCAGGTGGTGGTGGACAAATTGGTGCATTGCTTCGGCGGCAGCTTGGCGGGCCGGACGATCGCGCTGTGGGGTCTCGCCTTCAAACCCCAAACGAACGACATGCGCGAAGCGCCCAGCCGCGCCGTCATGGAAGGCATCTGGGACGCCGGGGGCCGGGTGCGCGCCTACGACCCGCTCGCCTTGGACGAGGCCTGCCGACTGTACGGCGAGCGCGCCGACCTCGTGCTCTGCCCGCAACGCGAAGCCACGTTGCACGGCGCGGACGCCCTCGCGGTGATCACCGAGTGGAACGAGTTCCGCAACCCGGACTTCGCCGCCATTCGGGACGCGCTGAAGACGCCGCTGGTGATCGACGGGCGCAACCTCTACGACCCCGCGGTTCTCACCGAAGCCGGATTGACGCACGTCGGCATCGGGCGCGGCAGCCACCGGCCGCGTATTCAAGAGACCAAAGGTGGGCCGTTCGGCGTCTGACAGCGCACCGGATCACGGGGTGCGGCACGCTCCCGCGGCGCACTTGACCAAACGTCGGCTGCTCGCGGCGGCCTGCCTCGGAACGGTTCTCGTGGCGGCGGCAACCACGCGCGCCGCGGTGGAGGAGAGGGATTGGTGCGCCGTCTCCAATCCGCATTTCGAGGTGGTGACGGATCTGCGCGAGCGCAAAGCGCTGGCGTTGACCGCCTCCTTGGATCGGTTTCGCGTCGCCGCCTCAGCGCTGCTGCCGGGCGATGTGGACGCCCGGCGGGTTACATCGCCAACGCCGGCGTTGCGGCTGCTGGTCTTCAAGCGCGCCCGCGACTTCGCCGGCCTCTTCGGGTTTCCGCGCATCGCCGGCTTCGCGCAGCCGTCGTTGCGTCAGAGCCTTCTCGTGTTCGGACCGAGCCCAAGCGGCCATTTGGACACCATCGCCTTTCACGAATACACGCACCACCTGTTGCGCAGCCGCGTGACGCTCAACCTGCCCATCTGGTACGAAGAGGGTTTCGCCTCCTACCTGGCAACGCTGGACGTGGACAAGAACGATGTCGTAACGGTGGGGCGGGGGCCGTACCCGCTACTCCTGCACCTGCTGAAGAAGCAGGGGACCCGGCTCGAATCGGTCCTAGAGGAGCGCTTTCGAGTGGACTGGCAACGGCACGACCTCAAGGACATCTACACGTTGGCGTGGGGCATCGTTCGTTTCCTCCTCCACGCCAAGCAGCCGAGCGGCGAGCCCCACGCTGCGGCGGTCGGCGCCTTCTTGGACGCCATAGACCGCGGCACGCCATCGCGTTTGGCTTTGCGCGAAGAGATCGGCATCGCGCCGGAGGCGCTGCAGGGGATCATGCGGCGTCACTACGAGCGCTTCCGCAACAGCCAACCGCCGGTCTTCAAGTTCCGCCTTCCCTCTTACGAGCCGGCGCCGCTCCACTACGAGTGTCTGGACGAGGCGAGCAAGCGCTTGGCACTAGCCGACGCGGTCTTGCGGCATCGTCCCGAGCGCGCCAGAGCGCTGTACGAACAGGTGTTGGAACGGCAGCCGGACCACACCGCGGCATTGGTGGGGCTGTCGCGGGTGCAAACGGACGCGCAGCGGGCGCTGGCCATCGCCGAGGCGGCCGCCGCCGAAGCGCCGGCGAACGCCACCGCCCTCGTGCGCCTGGCGGAAACACGCATGGCCAGCTGTCCGCGCCCCGCCGACGAGAGTTGCGCGCGGATGTGGACGCAAGCGGCGGCGGCGTACGCACGGGCGCTTGCGCTCGACCCGCGGCGCGCCGACGCCGCGCTCGGCCTCGGCATCTACCACCTGCACACCAGCCAACCGCGGGACGCGATGCCGCACCTGCGCGCCGCCCTCGCACGGGCGCCGTGGTCGCCACGCATACACTTCTACTTGGGACACGCCTATCGACGCGCCGGCGCCGCGCGCGAGGCGCGCCTGCACTTGCGCAAGACCGCGCACTGGCACCCCGACCCGCGTTGGCGCCAGCGCGCGTTCCAAGCACTTGACCAACTCGCGGACGCCGACGCCTCATAGCGCCTTGAACGGCACCCCCTCAAAGGTCCGCCACGCGCAAGAGTTTGCGCAGCAAGTTCGGAATCAGGCACCGAGTTTTGCGAAGCAAAACTCCAACGCACCCGACAGGGCGCGCCGTTCGAGCCACGCGCAAGAGTTTTGCGAAGCAAAACTCCAACGCACCCGAAGGGTGCGCAGCTACCAATCCTCTTGCAGTTCGCGGATGAGTTCGCCGGTGGTTTCCAGCCGCTCGGCGGGGTCTTTGCGCAGGCATCGCATGCAAACGTCCTCCAGCAGGGGCGGCACCGGCGTCTTGGCGAACTGCGACGGCGGGGCGATGTCCGCGCGCAGGGTTTGCGCGAGGATCTCGTCGAAGGTGGCGCCGGCCACCGGCGGCCGTCCGGCGAGCACCTCGTAGAGCACCGCGCCGAGGCTGTAGATGTCCGTGCGGTGATCCAATTCCGGATCTTGGCGAATCTGCTCCGGCGACATGTAGGACACCGTGCCCTGCAGTTCGCCGGTGCCTGCGGCCGCGGCCTCGGCGTCCGCCGCGCTTCGCCCCGCGTCGGCTTGCGGCAACACCTTGGCGAGGCCCCAATCGAGCACCAACACCTCGCCGAACGGGCCGATCAGCACGTTTTCGGGCTTGATGTCCCGATGCGCGACGCCGTGGTCGTGGGCGTAGGCCAATGCGTGGGCCACTTGGATGACCACTTCGATGAGGCGGGTGAGGTCGTACCGCTCGCGGAAGTCGAAAATCTCGCGCAGCGTGTAGCCATGCACCAGCTTCATCGTGAAGTAGCAGTGTCCCTGCGTGTCGCGGCCGAGCTCGTAGGTGGGTATGGTGTTCGGGTGCTGCAACATCGCGCTCACCCGCGCCTCGCGCACGAAGCGGCGCTGCTCCGCGGCGTCGTCCGCGAACTCCGGCTTCAGGCTCTTGTAGCAAACCGCGCGCATGAGGTGCAGGTCCTTGCAGGCTTGAATGATCGCGCGGCCGCCGCGGGCGATGGTCTTGAAGTACGCGTAGCGGGTGCGCGGATCCATCCGCTTGGGCAACGGCCGATCGGTGTCCGCGGACGAGATTACGGGGTATTCGTCCCCCGGCTGGGCGAAGCGGGTCATGCGTTGTCGGCGGCGGCCGCCGCGGCCGCGTCCGCCGGGCCGCTCGGGTTCTTGCCGCGCCGCAGATCGTCCTGAATGGCGCGCAAATCCTCCGCCACCCGGCGCAAGCCCTGCTCCACGCTTTGTGGAACGTTCTCCTGCACCCGTCGCAGCCGCTCGATCAAGCTCGACGTGTCCCAACGACCGCCCCCCATGGCCTGCACGTCGGCGTAGAACTGATCGACCAACGCCGCAAGCGGCATGCGTGCGTCGAGCTCGCGCGCCGCCGCCAAGGTCATGTCCAAGTCCTTGCGCATCCAATTCACGGCGAAGCCGAAGTCGAACTCCCGACGCGCCATGGTGGCGGCGCGGTTCTCCATCTGCCACGACTGGGCCGCGCCTTGGGAGATGACCTCCACCACCGCCTCGATGTCGAGGCCGGCCTTCTCGGCGAAATGCAATCCTTCCGCCAACCCTTGCAAGACGCCCGCGATGCACACTTGGTTCACCATTTTGGTGAGTTGGCCGCTACCGACCTCGCCCATCCGTTGCACCGCCTTGGCGTAGGCGCGAATCACCGGCTCGGCGCGCTCGAACACCGCCGGCGCGCCACCCGCCATGACCGTGAGCTGTCCGTTCTCGGCGCCCGCCTGGCCGCCGCTCACCGGCGCATCGACGAAGTCCACGCCCTGCTCCGCCCCGAGCGCGGCGAGTTCGCGCGCGAGCGTCGCGGAGGCCGTGGTGTGATCGACCAGCACGGCGCCGGGAGGCGCGCCGGCGAGAACGCCGTCCGTGCCCAGGGCGACGGCGCGCACGTCTTCGTCGTTGCCGACGCACAAGAAGACGAACCGCTTGCCTTGCGCGGCTTCCCGCGGCGTCAACGCCCGTCGCCCGGCATGCGCCTCCAGCCACGCTTCGGCGCGGGCACCAGTGCGGTTGTAGACCGTCACCCGGTGTCCGGCAGCGGCCAAGTGCCCGGCCATCGGAAAGCCCATCACGCCCAAGCCGACGAACGCGACGTCCGTAGCACCGCCGCCCGGGTGCGCTTGCGGAGATTCGCTGCTATTCGCCACGCCTCACCCCTTGCCCGCAACGCGCCGGCCGCGGCGCGCGATCACCACGCGGCGCGCCGCCGGTGATCTTCCGCGGTCGATCGAATCCATAGGTCGCCGTCCACCCGACACTCCTTCTTCCACAACACGGCCTCCGTCTTCAAATGGTCCATGAGAAACTCGCACGCCGCGAACGCATCCGCGCGATGGCGCGACGCCACCAGCACCAGCACGATCTGATCCTCCGGCCGCAGATCGCCAACGCGGTGGACGACCGTGACATCGAGCACGCGCCAGCGTCGACCCGCCTCGGCGATCATGCGCTCGATGCCCGCCTCGGTCATCTTGGGGTAGTGTTCGAGGCGCAATCCCCGCACGCGCCCCGCCGCGCCTTCCTCCGGCGCGCGATCGCGCACCAAGCCGGCGAACGCCGCGAGCGCGCCGGCTGCGCCGCCGCACCGCCCCCGGCAGGCCCGCCATTCGGCGGCGATGTCGAAGTCCTCCGTTTGAATGCGAACTTGCTGGCGCATGGCGTCAACCGCCCGTGACCGGCGGCAGGAAGGCGACCTCGTCGTCCGCCCGCAGCGCGACATCGCATTGCGCCAACGTGTGATTCACCGCCACGCGCACGCCCGGCGCGGTGAGCGCTTCCCGCCCCGCCGGGTTGATCTCCGCCGCCAAAGCGGCATGCACGCCGGCGAGGGAGGCGCTGGCGATTTCCAAGCGGATCGACTCGTGCCCGATCGCCTCGCGCAGCGAGGCGAAGAAGCGCACCGTGACGAGCATCGCGGGGCTAGGCGCCGTCGCCGGCGCGCAGCCAATCCCCGGAGCGGCCGCCGGATTTCTCCAGCAACCGCACGTCGATGGCCATGCCGCGGTCGAGCGCCTTGCACATGTCGTAGACGGTGAGCGCGGCGACGCTCGCGGCGGTGAGCGCCTCCATCTCCACGCCGGTGTACCCGGTGACCTTGCAGGAGGCGTGGATGGCGAGCGCGCCGTCTTCCTCGGCGTTGAAATCCACTTGCACCTTGGCGAGCGGCAGCGGATGGCAAAGGGGAATGAGGTCGCTCGCGCGTTTGGCGGCTTGGATGCCGGCGACGCGGGCGACCGCCAGCACATCGCCTTTCGCCACGCCGCCTTCCCGCACGATGGCGCGCAGCGTGGCCGGCGCCATGCGCACGACGGCTTGGGCGCGGGCGCGGCGTTCGCTCGGCGGCTTGCCGGAAACGTCCACCATGGACGCCTCGCCACGGTCGTTCAGGTGGGTCAAACCGGTCATCGCCGGCAGCATAGCACGGCTATACTGCGCGGCTTGCGGCGACGACGTGGAAGGGAGTGATGCCGTCGGTCTCGGTCATGGTGGGCATGTCCGGCGGCGTGGATTCCGCCGTCAGCGCCCTCGCGCTGGTGGAGCAGGGGTTCGATGTGGCCGGCCTCTTCATGAAGAACTGGGACGAGGACGACGGCACCGAATACTGCACCGCCCAGGAAGACCACGCGGACGCCGCCGCGGTGTGCGCCGCGCTCCGCATCGAACTGCACACGGCCAACTTCGCCGCCGAGTATTGGGACGATGTGTTCGAGGCGTTCCTGGCGGACTACCGCGCCGGACGCACGCCCAATCCCGACGTGTTGTGCAACCGCCACATCAAGTTCCAACTGTTCGCGGACTACGCGAAGGATCTCGGCTTCGACCGCATCGCCACCGGCCACTACGCGCGCCGTCCGCCCTTGGGCGAGCCGTTCCAACTGTTGAAAGGCGTGGACGCGGCGAAGGACCAAAGCTACTTCCTCCAAGCCGTGCCCAAGGAGCGGCTCGACCGCTGCCTCTTTCCGGTGGGCGATCTCACCAAAGGCGAAGTGCGCGCCCGCGCCCAACGCGCCGGCTTCGCCGTGTACGACAAGAAGGACAGCACCGGCATCTGCTTCATCGGCGAGCGCCGTTTCGCCGATTTCCTGGGCCGCTACGTGCCGCCCAACCCCGGCCCCATCGTTGACGCCGGCGGCGAAGTGCTGGGCCGGCATCGGGGCCTCGCGTTCTACACCCTAGGGCAACGGCAAGGCATCGGCGTGGGCGGCCTGCGCGGCCGCGCCGAGAGGCCCTGGTACGTGGCCGGCAAAGAAATGGCCACCAACACGCTGATCGTCAGCCAAGACGACGCGGCGTTGGAATCCACCGCGCTTGCCGCCGCGGACTTGAACTGGCTGGCACCGCCGCGCCAAGGCCGCTGCGCCGCCAAGACGCGCTATCGGCAACCCGACCAGCCCTGCACCGTGGCGCTGGCGAACGGCAAAGCCCGCGTGACCTTCGACGAACCCCAGCGCGCCGTAACCCCCGGCCAGCACGTGGCGTTCTACGACGGCGAGCAATGTCTCGGCGGCGGGCGCATCGAATCGGCTTGGAACGAGTGGTGAGCGGCGCCAACACTCCGTTGCCGCTCGAACCGCTCACCGCCGTCTCGCCGGTGGACGGGCGCTATCGCGAGCGCGTGGCGGCGCTCGCGCCGCTGGCGAGCGAGTTCGGCCTGATGCGCTACCGGGTGCGCGTTGAGGTGGAGTGGTTCCTGCATCTGGCGGCCTTGCCGGAAATCGCCGAGTTGCCGGCGGTGGATGCCGCGCACGCCGCCAAAGCGCACGCCATCTGGCGCGATTTCAGCGTCCGCGACGCGGCCGAGGTGCGGCGGAAGGAAGCGCGCACCAACCACGACGTCAAGGCGGTGGAGTATTTCGTCAAAGGACGCCTCGGCGGCGCGACGGGCTTGCCCGAACACATGGAGTTCGTCCACTTCGGATGCACGTCGGAGGACGTGAACAATCTCGCCTACGGGCTGCTGATCACGGACGCCCGCCGCCAAGTGCTGCTTCCCGCCATGCGCGGCGTGGAGGACGACCTGCGGGCGCTGGCGCGGCCGCTGGCGGACACGCCGATGCTGGCGCGCACGCACGGCCAGGCGGCGTCTCCCACCACCGCGGGCAAGGAGCTCGCCAACTTCGTGGCGCGCTTGGCGCGGCAACGCGAACAGTTCGCCGGCGCCGAAGCGCTCGGCAAAATGAACGGCGCGGTGGGCAACTACAACGCCCACCACGCCGCCTACCCCAACGTGGACTGGCCGCGCCGCTGCCGCGAATTCGTGATCGGCCTGGGGCTCGCCTTCAACCCGCACACCACGCAAATCGAACCGCACGACCACTTGGCGGAGTGGTTCCACTGCCTGACGCGCTTCAACCAAGTGTTGCTGGACTTGAGCCGCGACCTGTGGGGCTACATCGCCCTCGGCTACTTCCGGCAACGGGCGGCACCCGACGAGGTGGGCAGTTCCACCATGCCGCACAAGGTCAATCCCATCGACTTCGAGAACTCCGAGGGCAACATCGGCGTCGCCAACGCGCTGCTCGGACATCTGGCCGGGAAGTTGCCCGTTTCCCGCTGGCAGCGGGACCTCTCGGACTCCACGGCGCTGCGCAACGTCGGGACGGCGTTCGCCCACTGCCTGCTCGCCTACGACAGCGCGCGCCGCGGCATCGCCAAGCTGGAGCTGGACGCCGAGCGCTGCCGCGCGGACCTGGCCGGCGCCTGGGAAGTGCTTGCGGAAGCCGTGCAGACGGTGATGCGCGCGCGCGGCCAACCGGCGCCCTACGAGCGACTGAAAGCGCTAACACGGGGCCGGCGCTTGGACGAGCGCGTGTATCGGGAAGTGCTGGAGGCTTTGGATCTGCCCCCGGCGGCATTGCGCGACCTCGCCGCGCTCACGCCCGCCGCCTACACCGGCCTTGCGCCGACGCTGGCCCAAGACGCCCTCGCCGAGCAAGCGGCCACGGTGCGCGAAGTGCCGTGGACAAGCCACCGGGGCCCCCTCTGCGCCGTGCGCATCGCGGTTTTCGTGGACGAGCAAGGCATCGACCGGGACGAGGAGCTCGATGGCGAAGACGCCGCGGCGCGCCACTTCTTGGCGGAAGATGGCGCGGGCCGCGCCGTCGGCGTCGCGCGGCTGCTGCCGAGCGGCCAAATCGGGCGCATGGCGGTGCTGCCCGCCTGGCGTCGCCGGGGTGTCGGCGCGCAGTTGCTCGCCGCCGCCGTCGCCGCGGCGCGGGCGGACGGTTTGCCGGTGTTCCTGCACGCCCAAGTGGACGCCGTGCCCTTCTACGAACGCAACGGCTTTGCGGTGGTGGGCGATGTTTTCGAGGAGGCGAACATCGGCCACCGCAAGATGATTCCCAACGCGCCAGCGCCGAAGCCAAAACTTTAGTTGGACGGGCATTGGCGCTGGCGGCGTTGCGGGCATCAGTGGCCACATTGCGGGCGCGAGGGCCGCGAGGGTCGCCGCGCGGTTGCCGGGACTGGGGTGCGTACGCAGGAACTCCGGCGACCACCGACCGCGCAAGGCTTCCATCTTGCGCCACAGCGACGCTCCGGCGGCAGGGTTGTAGCCCGCCCGGGCGGCGAGTTCGATGCCCATGCGGTCCGCCTCGGATTCGGCTGCCCGGCTGTTGGGAAGCGCCAAGGCCAAGGTTGCGAGCAAATTCGCGTCGCGCATTGCCTTTTCGTCCTCGGTGGCGGCACCGACCGCAAGCACGCCCAGCCCTTGAGCGAGGACCATCGACATGCGCTCGGCGTTGTGGTTGGCGATGGCGTGGGCAATCTCGTGCCCCATCACTTGCGCCAACTCGTCGTCGGTGGGCGCGAGCTGCTCAACGAAACCACTGTAGATCGCCATCTTGCCGCCGGCCATGCACCATGCGTTCACATTGTCCGGCTCGTCGATGAGCGCCACGCTCCACGCCCAGTTCCGCGTGTGTGGAAACATCGCCACCGCTTGACCGACGAGCCGGCCCGTGATGACGGCCATGCGGTCCGCGAGTACGGGATCGTGCAGGAACTTGCCCCGCTCGCCGGCATTGTGCATCGCGACAGCGTAGGCCCGCTGGGATTCCACGATGGCCGCCTCCGGCGAGATGAGCATGAACTGCGTGCGCCCAGTCGGACTGGTCACGCAGGCGCTCAGCGCGACGACGGCAAGCAGGGGGAGCGGAAGCCACTTCGTCTTCATCGGTCTGATCCAAGCCTCGTGCAATGGTGGGTTTAACGCCGAGATTACCACTCGCTTGGCGACGTTGGCACTCGGCAGGACGAGGTCGAGTACACCACCGTTGGTGTATAGTCCACGCCGTCAGGGGACGCGACCAAGCTGTGACGACAACAGAACGATTGCAAGGCTTTTTCGACGGCTTGGCGGCAAATCTCGCGGCCGTGCGAGAGGCCGAGGAAAAGGACGAAGCGGAACATCGGGCCGGCCTGCGTGCATTCTTCGCCGGCTTAGCGCCGGCCGTCGCGGTGGCAGTGCAGGCACAGAAGGTCCTCGACCGCGTGGCCGCCACCAACTTCTCGGTGTTCCGCTATTTCAAGGAGAACGAGAACCTCGTCTCCGGCATCTTCGCCGACCTCTTGCGGCCCGAAGGCAGCCACGGCCAGGGCACTACATTCTTGCGGCTATTTTTGCAGGAAATAGACCGTGGCCATAGGCCCGCATTTCGCCGCCACGGCGACTATGGCTCGTTGGAGCGATGCGCCGTCTACAGGGAATACCGGACATCCGGGGGCGGCAGAATCGACATCGTGCTCAAGCTGGAGGACAAGTGGATCGGCGTTGAGAACAAGCCTTGGGCTCGTGAACGATGCGACCAGCTCCAAGATTACTTGGAGGACCTGCGGGAGAAGGATGACAAAGCGTGCGTGCTCTACTTGAGCGGTAGGGGCGACGACGCCAAGACCATCCAAGACGAAAGTCACTACTTGACCATTCCTTATGGCCGCACCAAGAACGGCCCATCCGTAGCGCATTGGGTGGCCGAGTGCCATCGGAGTTGCGATGCGGAAAAAGTGCGCTGGTTTCTCAAGGATCTGCACGAGTACATCGTGCGGATGTTCGACGCCGAGGAGCCTGAGGAAACCACCTAGATCAATCAAAGGGAGACGACGATGAACACGAACGAACTTTCGGCCCAATACATCTGCGAGGACGAGGAGCGGTTGCGGATGGCGCTGCACGTCTACGACGCCATGCCCGCGGTGCGGGAGCACCTCATCAAGGCCATCTTCAAGGCGGCAGGTGAGCGTGCCGCCGAGGAGCTCGACGGTGAAACGCAGAACCAGGAATATGGCGTGTACCTCTGGACCGAAGAGACCCGTGACTGCTACGTCTTCGCTTGGGCGGAAAAGCGGGGCATGCAGAGAGGGCTTAAGCTCGTCGCCGGAATATACGACGCGGAATCGAAGGAGACTCGAGAGCGCTTTGCGAAGATCGATCTGGAGACGTGGTCCGATGGGAAATATGATTCAGATGGCTACATAGGTGCCTGGGTCAATGACAAGCACGAAGGAGGCGATTGGCACGACGACGCTTTTCTTCACCGAGCAATCCTGCATCGTGATGAGGTCGTGAAAAACGTCGCCGATCTCCTCATCGGCATCTACAAAGACATGTGGCCCCGGTAAGTCACTCGCGAATGGACAGCGGTTCGGTTTCGGCGGACCTTGGCACGAAGTACACCCGCAACGGATTGCGCTGCCAGCCGAAGGCGCGAAACCGCAACAGATAGTTCATGCGAACGAATATCTGCGCAAAGCCGTACTCGGCTGGCCTATAAAGCACGGCCTCATCGTAGAGACAATCGCCCGCGAGGGCGGGATGCGGCCCCAGCGAGAAGGCAGTTTCGCCGCCGTTGGCCTTGCCAAAGGCCGCGGAACAATTCGTGTGCCACCCGCCGGTGTCCACGCTGGCGGTGAAACGCGTGCCATCTTGCGCTTCGACGGAAAATCCCACAGCCAAGCTGCCTCGCAGATGCGGCTCGTCCGGCTCAACGCCGTCGGCGCACGGACCAAGCGTACCCAAGTGCAGCCGTTGCTCGTCCCAAGCGAAGCAAAGTGCTGGATACCGCAACAAGAACGTCATCCCCAATAATCCGTCTTGCGGAATCGGATGGCGGCCGTACAGGAGCTCGTTGTCACTCAGATCAAGGGCGAACGGTTGATGGACCGTGCGTCCCACGGTCAGACCGGTCAATTGCGCCGGCGTCGCGACGAGGTACTCGAAGACGCCCATGGACCGCCTCCGCCGGTCCGCAAGCGCGACGACCTCGGAGGTGGGAAACGCCGCGCTGCGCCGATACAGGCTTCCGATGGAAGAGCCCGTGTCCACCCCCAAACGCAACGGCGAAGAACCCACAAGGACGTCTATCGCCGTGCCAAATCCGCCGAGTTGATGTTCATACCATGCGAGAGGGAGGACGTCTGGGCGGATGCGGGCAACGCGAGGCGCTTTGAACATGAGCTCCAGCTGTTCGCGCCGCCAAGCCGCGCATGTGCCGTTGAGGCCGTTCACCACGATTTGGTTGTTCGTCGTTCGCCGTTGCGCGACGACGCTCTCGGACACGCCGGCCTCCAAGAGCGCGGCTTCCACTTCGGGAGAGCGCAAACGCGGGCAAAAGCCGCCGATGCGCGCGGCGAGTTCGGCGCGCGGCTTGCCGAGGATGCGCCCAAGGGTGCCGGGCTGCAGGCACCGTTGATCAAAGAAGCAATCCGTGAACGCATCAATGTGCAGGTCGTTGCGGGACGGATGCTCAAAAAAGTCCGAAAAACTGCGCCAAGCCTTGTCCAGATCGCCATCGCGGTAGGCAACCACCACCTTGCCAAGCAACTCCTCAGCCGAAAGCGAGGAAGCCTGTTGGGCGCCGGCTACAACGCCCAACAGGCAGGCTCCGAGCACTCCGAGGCAAAGGCCGAGAGTCGCTTTTGACCTCTTCATATGGTCCATTGTAATGTTGGCGCGTTGACTGCTGCGACAGCGTCGCAATCGCACCGAAGACCGAAAAACTGATGCTTGTCGACATGGCGTCTTTCTGCCGCGGACTCGCCTCAACAACGCTCGCCGGGGGTGTTTTTCTGGCCGCTTGCGCCGCGCAGCCGCGCGTCGGCTGCGCGGAGTGGAACACATTCGAGTTCTTTGAGAACGGTTCGGCGCGCACCGTGCGCGCCTGCCTCGCCGCCGGCGCGGACGCGAACGCCAAAGACGATCGGCAGCGCACGCCGCTCATGTTCGCGGCGGCGCTCGGCAAGGAACGCCAAGCGCTGGCGCTGCTGCGCGCCGGCGGCGATGTCAACGCGCGAGACGACCGCGGCAACGGGCCGCTGTACTACGCCGTCGGCGAGGCGGGCTGGCACCATCGCCTCGCCGCGGCGCTGCTCGCCGCCGGGGCGGACCCGACAGCGCGAAACCGCCAAGGGCAAACGCCGCTGCATGTCGCGGTGCTCGACGCCAAGCCGCCGGAAGCGGAGACGAGCCCGGCCACCATCGAAGCGCTTCTGGCCGCCGGGGCGGACCCGAACGCCAAAGCGAACCAAGGCGAAACGCCGCTGCACTACGCGCTAGACAAGAACTACCACGCGCCATTCACAACGCGGCTGCTCGCCGCCGGGGCCGACATCGCCGCGCGTGATCGCATGGGCGGCACGCCGCTGCACTGGGCCGCCAGCGGGCTGTCCTTCGAGGCGGTGGCGCTGTTGCTGGCCGCCGGCGCGGACGCCACCGCCAAGGACCGGCACGACTCCACGCCGCTGCATCGCGCCGCCTACGCCCAAGGGCCGCGAACAGCCGCCGCGCTGCTCGCTTCCGGCGCGGACCCCAACGCCCGCAATCGTTTCGGCGCGACGCCGCTGCACATCGCCGCCACTTGGCACGACGACCCGGCATTCCTCCGCGCGCTCATCGCCGGCGGCGCGGATGTGGACGCCCAAGACCTCTCCGGCGGCACGCCGCTGCACCGCGCCGCGTATTGGAACGGCAACCCGGACATCGCCGCGGCGCTGCTCCACGCCGGCGCGGACCCTGCCGTTGCCGACAACTTCGGCGACACGGCGCACAGCTTCGCCGCCAAGAGAAACGTGCCGAACACCGCCATAGCGGGGCTGCTGCAACGGGCCGAAGGCCAAGACGCTCGTCCTTGAACAGTTGGTGCCGCAATTGGGGGCGCAGTTGCGGGCGCAGTTGCGGGCGCGCCGAAGCGGCGGCCTAGCTAGCTTTTGTTGACACCCGGTTCGCGCCTCCGCACACTGCCACGCATGGCTCAAACCGAGCGTTCAATCTGATGGGCGCGGCTCGCGACCAACTCCCTTGGCGGATCGTGGCGGACGACGAAACGACCGTGGCGGAACTGTCGTCGCTGCAAGGATGCTGGACGGAAGCGCTTTACTTGAAGCTGACGGATCGATGCAACCGGCTGATCGAACTCACCGACGGCCGCTTGGATGTGCTGCCCATGCCGACCACGCAACACCAGGCGGTGCTGAAGTTCCTCTTCCTGGCCTTCCATGCTTTCGTTGGAGCGCGAGGCGGAGCGGTGTTCTTCGCACCTCTGCGGCTTCGCATCCACCCCGGCAAGTTCCGCGAGCCGGATTTGCTGGTGTTGCTGCAAGCGGATGATCGGCGGCGGCAGGAGGACTTCTGGCTTGGCGCGGATCTCGTGGTCGAAGTGGTGAGCGCCGGGGACGCTCGCCGCGACACCGTTGACAAACGCATTGATTACGCCGAAGCCGCCATTCCCGAGTACTGGATTGTCGACCCGCACGACGAGAGGGTGACCGTCTTGACGCTGGCGAACGGAAAGTACGAAGAGCACGGTGTTTTCCATTCGGGCGAGAGCGCCTCTTGCGTGTGCCTGCCGGACTTTTCGATTGCCGTGCGGGACATCCTTGCCGCTGGTTGAGATCGTCCGACGCTCGCTTTGCATCGCACGCGCTAGCTGCTTATGATCGCGCACCTTCACGCTCACCAAAACACGAAGGAGAACGCACATGGCTTTGCACTTCGTTCCGCGCAAGCCGCGCGCCGCACAGATCGCGGAGCTTGACGAGGAGTGGCGCGCGAATCCGCGCTGGCAAGGCGTGAAGCGCGGCTACACCGCCGAAGACGTGGTGAACCTGCGCGGCACCATCCCGCACCGCAGCATGCTCGCGGCGCACGGCGCGGACAAACTGTGGGAACTGTTGCAGCGGGAGGAGTTCGTCCACTGCCTCGGGGCCGTGACCGGCGGGCAGGCGGTGCAGCAGGTGAAGGCGGGCATCAAGGCCATCTACCTTTCCGGTTGGCAGGTGGCGGCGGACAACAACACCTCGGAGACGATGTACCCGGACCAATCGCTGTACGCGGTGAACTCGGTGCCGAGCGTGGTCAACCGCATCAACAACGCCTTCCGCCGCGCCGACGAAATCCAGTGGGCCAGCGGCAAGGACGACGGCATCGACTTCTACGCCCCCATCGTGGCGGACGCCGAAGCGGGATTCGGCGGCGTGCTCAACGCCTTCGAGCTGATGAAGGCGATGATCGCCGCCGGCGCGGCCGGCGTTCACTTCGAGGATCAGCTCGCGTCCGTGAAGAAGTGCGGCCACATGGGCGGCAAAGTGCTGGTGCCCACCGTCGAGGCGGTGCAGAAGCTCGTGGCGGCGCGTCTGGCGGCGGACGTGTGCGACGTGCCGACTTTGCTGATGGCGCGCACCGACGCCAACGCCGCCGACATGGTGACCAGCGACATCGACGAGTGGGACCGGCCCTTCCTCACCGGCGAGCGCACGCCCGAAGGTTTCTACAAGACTAGGAACGGCTTGGATCAGGCCGTCTCCCGCGGCCTCGCCTACGCCCCCTACGCGGACCTCATCTGGTGCGAGACGGCGGTGCCGGATCTCGACGAGGCGCAGTCCTTCGCGGACGCCATCCACAAGGAACACCCGCAGCAGATGCTGGCCTACAACTGCTCGCCCTCCTTCAACTGGAAGGCGAACCTGGACGACGCCACCATCGCCAAGTTCCAGCGCGAGCTTTCGGCCATGGGCTACAAGTTCCAGTTCATCACCTTGGCCGGCATCCACAGCATGTGGTTCAACATGTACGACCTAAGCCGCGACTACGTGGAACGGCAAATGTCCGCCTATGTGGATTTGCAGGAGAGGGAGTTTGCCGCCACCAACGCCGGCTATTCCTTCGTGAGCCACCAGCAAGAGGTGGGCACCGGCTACTTCGACCGCGTGGCCGAAGTGATCCAAGGGGGGCACTCCTCGGTGACGGCGCTGACCGGATCGACGGAAGAGGCGCAGTTCGCGGCCGGTTGACGGAGCGAATCACGACTGCGCATAAGACGGCCGCTACGCTTGAACTTGCAGTGTGCCCGTTGGGCGTGAGCCGCGCCGCGGTGCAACCGCTTCAGGACATCGCCAACAGCGAACGGGGATAAATTTGATGGCATCGTCCGCTTTGACGCTGTGGTTGTTCGTCGTATTTGGCATCGTGCTCGAGAGTGTGCACAGCGCACAGGCCGCGCAGCCGTCTATTGAGCCTGAAACCATTGAGACGCACTTGTACGCGTTGAAGGTCGCGACAACGCCGGTTCCTTTGGGACCGTCCTCCGGCGGCGCCATCACGCCCTTGCACAACGACTTGCTGTTGGCCACGCCTTACGGTTCGCTCTATCTCGTGGGCAGACGCGGCGAAGTCGTTGCGATCGACGGGCAAGTCCCCATGGGTCTGGCAGATCTACTTCATCATGCAAACCGGTCCCGATCCGCCGCCTCCGCCGCCCTCGGCAGCATCAGGACAGACCGGTTTCGCGTCACCGACATATTGCTCAAACGCTTGGCAAGAGCGCGTTATCGGCTCTTCGCGACGCACCTGTATTTCACTGGCTCGTGCATTCGGTTCCGGCTTTCGTCAACAACCGTCGGCCTAGCGGGATTTCTAGACGCGAGCCCGCGCACCGTCATAGACCTGTCGGTGTCGCCATCGTGGAAGACGATATTCGATGCCGATCCTTGCTTGGCGATCGACGAGCCTGTTCTACATGAATCAGGAGGGAAAATGCTGATGGACGGGGATAAGCACTTGCTGGTGACAGTCGGCAATTTCGCCAAGTGGTCCGCGAGTCAATCCATGGAAAAAGACTTCGGAAAGCTGCTGCGGATAAACATCGACACCGGCACCGCCGAGGTCATTGCCCGCGGGCTTCGCAACGCGCAGGGGCTGGCACGCGATCGCGATGGCGATCTGTGGGAAACAGAGCACGGGCCGCTGGGTGGCGATGAGCTCAATTTATTGGAAGCACGCGCTAATTACGGTTGGCCAAAAGTGTCTTACGGTGTTTACTACGGCCGAAAAACGTACTGGCCGGTCGAGCGGCTAGGGCGACACGACGGGTTCGCGAGACCGATCTTCGCTTGGGTGCCGTCCATAGGGATTTCCAGCATAGCGGTCAATGACGAGCGGTTCTTTCCCCTGTGGACCGATGATCTGCTGATCGGCTCGCTGGTTGGTCGTTCCCTCTTCCGCGTTCGTCGCCACGGCAGGCGGGTGTCGTATGTCGAGCGAGTCGATATGGGAGAACCTATCAGGGATATCGCGCAACTAGCGGACGGGCGGATCGCTTTGCTGTCGTCCCACGGGAACGTTCTCTTTCTCAGTCGCGCCTACGCACCATACTGCGGCCGGACGCGCACCCCGCGCGACGTGTACGCAGTCGACTGCCCCGACTGAATTGCGAGATCGTCGCTGCCGCCGCCAGCGCCAACATCGTTGGCAGCGACCCGGCTTCCACGCCGTTGGCAAGCGGGAAGCTGTCGACACCGGCGTGTACCACCAGCCGTGGGCGGGGGCGCAAGTCCTCGCGCATCCTCTCAAGCGGCCCGTGCTACGATCACGCGATGCGTTCCCTTCCGGCGCCGGAAGCTCCGGCGCCCCACCTCGTCCACAACTGGCAGGGGCTGCACGGCAGCGCCTGCAGCTTGGCCGCGGCGCGGCTGGCGGATGCCGCGGGCCGCTTGGTCGTGTACGCGGCGAAAGACACCGAAACCGCCTTCCACGCTTGCACCGAGATCCGGTTCTACGCGGAAGACCCCAAGCGGGTGATGATCTTCCCGGATTGGGAAATCCTCCCTTACGACCACTTCTCGGCGCATCAGGACATCGTCTCCGAGCGCTTGGCGACCCTGCACGACTTGCCGGCCGCCAAACGCGGCGTCCTCGTGGCGTCCGTCGCCACCTTGCTGCAACGCCTCGCGCCGCCGAGCTATGTACATGGCCAGACGCTGCTCTTGGCCACCGGGCGGAAGTACGACATCGCGTTCGAGCGCGAGCGCTTGGCCAACGCGGGCTACCGGGCGGCGGACACGGTGACCGAACGCGGCGAATACGCGGTGCGCGGCTCGCTGATGGACATCTTTCCCATGGGCGCCGTCAACCCCATCCGCATCGACTTGTTCGACGACGAGATCGACACCCTGCGCACCTTCGACCCCGACACCCAGCGCACCATCGCTGAAACCGACGCCATCCGCATCCTGCCGGCGCGGGAGATGCCGCTCGACGCCGCCGGCGTGCGCCGTTTCCGCGACGCTTGGCACCACACGTTCAACACCGACGTGCGCCGCTGCCCCGTCTACCAGGACGTGAGCGACGGTTTGGCTCCGCAAGGCATCGAATACTACCTGCCGATGTTCTTCCCGCCGGGCGGCACGGCCACCTTGTTCGACTACCTGCCGTCGGACGCGGTGTTCGTGCTGGAAGAGGATTTGCAAGCGGCTGCGACCGAGCACACCGCGGCCGTGACGGCGCGTTTCGACGCCCTTCGACACGACATCGAGCGGCCGATCCTGCCGCCCGATGCTTTGTTTCTGAGCCCCGCGGAACTTGCCGCGCGCCTCAAGCCCTACGGGCGCGCCGCCTTGGATCCCGCCGCCAAGCGCCATCGCCACCGCGTGGGTTTCGGCGGCAAACCGCTGCCGGAGGTGGCGGCCAACCACCGCGCGCGGGACCCGGCGGCGCGGCTGCGCGCCTTCGTCGGCAACACCGGCGCGCGCGTGTTGCTGACGGCGGAGACAGCGGGCCGCAAGGCGCACTTGGACGAGTTCCTGCGCCGCGAAGGCCTGCGCGCCAAGGACGTGCCGGGCTTCCACGCGTTCGTGGCCGGGGAGCAACGCCTGGCCATCGCCACCGCGCCCATCGAGCGCGGGTTCTGGCACAGCGACATCGCGGTGATCACGGAGACGGAGGTGTTCGGCCACCGCAGCGAAGCCGCTGTGGAACGGGCCCGGCGGCGCGGGATCGATCCGGATCTGGTCGTCAAGAACCTCATCGAGCTGCGCGTGGGGGCGCCGGTGGTACACATCGACCACGGCGTCGGCCGCTACCGCGGGCTTGAGACCCTCACCATCGACGGCGAGGCGATGGAGTTCCTGCTCATCGAATACGCCGACGAGGACAAGCTCTATGTGCCGGTGACCAGCCTGCACCTGGTGTCGCGCTACGCCGGCGCCGGCGAAGAAGCGGCGCCGCTGCACAAACTCGGCTCTGATCAATGGGCGAAAGCCAAGCGCCGCGCCGCCGAGAAGGCGTGGGACGCGGCCGCCGAGTTGCTGGACGTGTACGCCCGCCGCGCCGCCGCCAAGTCTTTCTCTTTCGAGGCGCCGGACGACGACTACGCCCGCTTCGTGGAACAGTTCCCGTTCGAGACGACGCCTGATCAAGAGGCCGCGATCCGCGAAGTCATCGACGACCTCACCGGCAAGAAAGCCACCGACCGCCTGATCTGCGGCGACGTCGGCTTCGGAAAAACCGAAGTGGCCATGCGCGCCGCCTTCCTCGCCATCGCCGGCGGGCGTCAAGTGGCGGTGCTCGCCCCCACCACCCTGCTCGCCGGGCAACACTTCGAGACCTTCTCGGACCGTTTCGCGGACTGGCCCGTGACCGTGGAGTTGGTCTCGCGGCTGCGCTCCGACGGCGAGGCGAACGAAGTGGCGGCGCGCCTCGGGCGCGGCGAAGTGGACATCGTCATCGGCACGCACCGGCTGCTCGCCAAGGCGTTTCGGTTCCAGAACCTAGGCCTTGTGGTCATCGACGAGGAACACCGTTTCGGCGTGCGCCAGAAGGAGCGGCTGAAGAGCCTGCGCGCCGAGGTGGACGTGTTGGCGCTCACGGCGACGCCCATTCCGCGCACTCTCAACCTCTCCTTGAGCGGCGTGCGCGACATGTCGGTGATCACCACCGCGCCGGCGGGACGCCTCGCCATCAAGACCTTCGTGATGGAAAAGCGCCGCGGCGTGGTGGCCGAGGCGATCGCCCGGGAACTTGCCCGCGGCGGCCAGGTGTTCTACGTTCACAACGAGGTGCGCTCCATCGACCGCGCCGCCGACGAGGTGGCCGCGCTGGCGCCCGCGGCCCGGGTCGGCATCGGCCACGGGCAAATGCCGAAACGCCAACTGGAGCGCGTGATGGCCGACTTCCACCACCGGCGCGTGAACGTGCTGGTGTGCTCCACCATCATCGAAAACGGCATCGACATTCCCAACGCCAACACCATGATCATCGAACGCGCGGACCGTTTCGGCCTCGCCCAGCTCCACCAGCTGCGGGGGCGGGTCGGACGCTCCACCCGCCAAGCGTACGCCTACCTGATGACGCCCCACCCCAAAGCCATGACCGCCGACGCCGCCAAGCGCTTGGACGCCATCCAAGCCGCCGGCGAACTGGGCATCGGCTTCACGCTGGCCACCCACGATTTGGAGATTCGCGGCGCCGGCGAGCTGCTTGGCGAGGAGCAGTCCGGACAGATCGAGAGCATCGGCTTCAACCTCTACATGGAGATGCTGGGCCGCGCCGTGGCCGCCATCAAGGCCGGAGATCCGCCGCAACTCGACGAGCCGCTGCGCACCACCCTCGACATCAACCTGCATGTGCAGACGCTGATCCCGGACGACTACCTGCCGGACATCCACGCCCGCCTGGTGCTCTACAAACGCATCGCCAGCGCCGAGAGTCCGTGCGCCCTGGACGACCTCAAGGTGGAGATCATCGACCGCTTCGGGCCCTTGCCGACGGCGCTCGCCAACCTGCTGCGCGCCACCGCCGTCAAGCTCGCCGCCGACGCCATCGGCGTGGCGCGCGTGGACATGGGCGCGACCGGCGGGCGCGTGGAGTTCCGCGCGGACACGCGCATCGCGCCGCTCACTGTGGTGCGGCTAGTGCAACGCGAGCCGGCGACCTACCGCTTCCGCGAAGACGACAAAGGCGGCCGTTTGCTGGTGCGCGGCGGCGTTGAAGACCCGGACGCCCGCTTCGCGTTCGTGGAAGGCCTGTTGCGCGAACTCAAGGGCGATGGCGACGCAACGCCCGATGCGCCGCCCGCGCCGGCGGCCAACACTAAGAAACGCGCGCTCGCGGTGTTGGAGACAGTCTGAGCAGGCGGATGCTTGGCCGGGCATCCGCGTTTGCGGCGGCGAAGTTCGCCGCCGCCGCGCTCGGCGCGGCTTGGTTCGCCATCGGCGCGGACGCGACCGACCCCGAGGCGGCCGCGAAACACCTGCGTTTCGACTGGTATCGGGTGGAAGTGGCCGTGTTTCGCCGCGACGGCGCGGTGGCGCGTCCGCGCCTTCTCGACGCCTTCCGGTTGCCGCGGCTGGCGGCGCCGTTGCTGGAACAGGCGCCGCCAGCCACCGGTTGGGTGCTCAATCCGCGCATCCCGCCAGCGCACACCGCGCCGGTTCTCGTCTCCGATCTACCACCGCCGACCTGGTTCGGCGGCGCGTGCGCCCAAGCGTCCTGGACACCCCCAGCGGCCGCTTCGGCGCACGATCCCTGCCTTTGGCATCCGCCGCCGGCGGCGGATTTGGAGGCCTACTTCCCCGACGAAACATCCCTCGGACTGCCCATTCCCAACCTGCCGCCGGAAGAACCTGCGGATGCTCTGGCCGCCGAGGAACCCCCGGCCGAAGACCTGCGCGCCGCTCTTGTGGCACGCTTGGAGCAGGCGTTCGCGCAGCACGAAGACCAGCTGCTCGACACGAGCTACGTGTGGAAGCGGGCAACGCCGGATTTGGCCGCGTTGCTGCCACATTTGCGCCAACGGTTCGACCTATTGGCCGCCGGCAGTTGGCACCAGCCGGTGCCGCCGCGAGACCAACCGTTCCCTCTGCTGGCGCAGTTGGGGCCGGCGGATTCGCCAACACCCTTCGTGCTGGAAGGGTCGTTCAACGTCACCTTGGGCCGCTACCTGCACTTTGAAGCCCGGCTTCTGCTGCGCCCCGCGCCGAACGGCGCGGCGTTGCTCTTGGAAAAGCGGCGAATGCGCTCCGGCGAGCGCCACTACCTCGACCATCCCGCCTTCGGCGTCATCGTCTCCATCAAGCCGGTAGAACTACCCGACGAACTGCTCGCCCTAGCGGAGGACTTGGATGCCCTCAACGAGACTCTCGGCGCGGACCCGGCAAGCGGCGCAGGCCCCTTTAAAATAGCTGCGCCAAGCGCTATGACAACGTCAACAGCTGCACGCGTTGTCCGTACCTTAGAAAATCCTTGACGTTGAAGGTGGCGAGCCGCCGCTCGCCGTGGGCGAGCATGGTGGCGACGATGTTGGCGTCGTGAACCTGTTTGCCCGCCACGGGCACGTCGCGGCACAGCGTAGCCAGCATGTCCGTCACCACTTGGCTGTCTTCCAGCACCTCGAAAGCCGAAGCGAATCGGCCGACATCGCGTAGCGCTTCGGTCATTGGAAGCGGCGAAGCCCATGTCTGCGACCGCGTGACGACAGCGAGGTACTCGCGGATGACCTGGCGGCTGATACGCAGCGGTTCCGTTCGCTGCACATCGGCGAGAACGTCCAATGCCACTTGACGCCGCGGTGCGCGTGCCCCGCGGGCGGTCACCAATACGTTGGTATCGACGAACATTAGCGCCCGTCCTCGCCGTAGATCTGCTCGCGGCTTGCGGAGAACCCCTCCGGCCAGTTGCCGAAGTCGTGCGGGGGAAAGAGCTCCTGCATCGAAAGGTCTCGGCCACCTTGGGGCTGTGCGGTGGCATCCGCGACGCGCTCGAACACCAAGGCTTCGGCGGCCAAATTCACCGCGGTGGTTCGCCAACCCGCCGCATGCCACGCGAGCGCATGGCTGTGGCCGCCGTTGGCCTGATTGGCCCACCACGGGCGGTGAACGCGCGCGGAGTTCGGCAAGGCGAAGCCCAAGACGGACTCGATTTCTCGAAACGTGGCGCGCCACTGCTGAACATCAAGGGCCACCAAGTGTTGAAACAGCGGCCCGTACTTCCCACGCGCGGCTATTTGCCGCAGCAGTTGATCGTTCATCGCTGATCGTTCCAAGGCGGTGCCAACTCCCGGATGAGACGCGCTTCCAGCGGGCGCGGGTCGTCAGTTTGGTGTAGCCAGAGGTCAATGCGCTCGCCCTCCCGTGCGGCCAACAAGATGGCGTGGTTCACCTTGCAGTTCGTGGATTGGCCTCCCTTGAAGCAGTTTTTCGGGGAGATCGTCGCGAGGCGGTGGAACAGCGGCGCGTACTTGCCGCCCGTAGTAGCGTCAATCCTGTTCATGGGATCTTCCTTAATGAAGTACCTAAGTTAGTGCGTACTGTACCTCTTGTTGACGAGAGTGCAACCCTCGGCCCCAACGACGCGTAAAGCGGCGGCGGCCAGCGGCGGATCACCCCTATACTGCGGCCATGACGTTCTTGGAACGGGTATGCCGGGCGCTCGGCGACGCCGATGTGGACTACGCGGTGGTCGGCGGGCAGGCGGTGGCGCTGCATGGCGTTGTGCGCGGCACCATCGATGTGGATGTCGCCTTGCGCTGGTCGTCGCGGATGCTCTCGCGGGCGGAGGCCGCTCTGCGTGGAATCGGCTTGGTCTCGCAACTTCCGTTGACCGCGGAGCAGGTGTTCGAGCACCGCGACGACTACGTTGCCAACAGGAACCTGGTGGCTTGGAACTTTCACGACCCCGACGCCCCCTTGCGTCAGGTCGACATAATCATCGCCTACGACCTCGCCGGCAAACAGACGGAGCAAGTCGAACTCGACGACGGCACGGCATGCGTGCTTGCCATTGGCGACCTGATCGACATGAAGCGCCGCAGCGGCAGAGCGCAGGACATCGCCGACGTGGAAGCGCTGCGCAAGCGAATCGAATGACGACGAGAGAGCCCTTGGCCGACTGGCCCGGCCCGTGGCCAGAGGAGCGTCCGCGCGCCGTGCAGACCTTCACGGACGAATACCTTGAACGCTGCCGCGATCTCACGCCGGCGCAAATCGCTAGATTCCTGGAGGAGTTTCGGCAGAACTACGCCGCCGCGGAGTCCGCCCGCGCCAAGCGCAAGCGCGGCGCGCAGCATGGCGGCAGCCGCGACGGCGACATCGAGGACCTTGCGGGCAACTGCTGACCCACAGCTTGTTTCACACACCCGCAACACGATGTGGTCGATGTGACCTTCGCCCTTGCGCCCGCTGCCTGCTTGACCCTATGGTAAGCGCTTGCAGGGTCTTCTAGGGCTTTGGGGGCGTTGTTCGACTCGGTCATTCGCACGGTCAGCCGCATGCCGCTTGGGCGCTTGCACGTTTTGGCGCAAGACATGGAAGCGCTTGCGCCGCTGGTCTACCGAAGGCGGCTGGTGCAAGCCAACCTGACGCGCGCCTTCCCCACCGCCGACACGGCGGCGCTGGCCAAAGGCTTCTACTTCGGTTTCGCCCAGGTCTGCGTGGAGGTGGTGCGCGCCATGGACATGGACGCCCGAGAGTTGCGGGCGCGCGTTGCCTGCGAAGGCGCGGCGCCCCTGCAGGGCGGCAACGCGCTGCTCCTGATGGCGCACCACGGCAACATGATCTGGGCCGTGCTCGCCTTGGCAAACAGCATTGAGGCGCCGGTTTCCATCGTCTACAAACCTCCCCACGCGCCCGCCATGCGGCAACTGCTGCTCGCGATCGCGGCGCGGTTCGGCGTGGAGCTGGTGCCGGTCAAAGACGTGCGCAAAAAGCTGCTGCAGCGGCGCCAGCGAAACCGCGTTTGGACGCTGGTGGCGGATCAACGCCCCGGAAAGGACTGCTGCTACGCGGATCTCTGCGGCGTGCGAACACCCTTCTTCCTCGGCCCGGAACGCATCGCCCGCGCGCTCCGCTGGCCCGTCTACTACCTCTCCTGCCAGCGCACGGCGGCGGGACGCTACGCCTGCCAAGTGCGGAAGATCGCCGACCCGCCACACGACCGGCCGGGCGCGATCATCAACCGCTACGCGACGTTGCTGCAGGCGGACATCGACCACGCGCCGTGCGACTGGCTCTGGTCGCACGACCGCTGGCGCGAACGAGGCGCCCAACCAGCCCCGCCGGAGGCGTTTGCCGCCAAAGCCCCAACCGTCAATCGCCTTTGAACACCGGCGGGCCGGCCGCGTCCCCATCGCCGTCCCGCCCCAACGTTCGCGCCCGCCACGCCGCGGCGGCGGTGGCGCGGTCCTCCGTCATGGCCGCGAGCAGATTCTGGTCCACATCCATGTGCATGACGGCACCGTCCGCGGCATCCACAATGGCGTTGACGCTGCGCTTGATCATCTGCGCGGGGATGGGCGGCTTGGCGGCGTAGCGAGCCGCCCATTCCAAGGCCGTGTCCATGAGCGCGTCCGGCGGCGCCACGGCGTCCAGCACGCCCCACTCCAACAATTGCCGCGCCGGCACGCGCTCGCCGCCGGCCACCAGCCGCTTGGCGCGCGCCGGTCCGGCGAGGCGAACGATGAGCGGCAGCCCCTTCCACATCAGATTCACGCCGATGTCGATCTCCGGGTATTGCATGAAGCAATCCGCGGCACCGATGCGGAAGTCCATGGCGGTGGCCAGCACCGCGCCGCCGCCCATTGCGGCGCCGTTCCACGCCGCGATGGTGATCTGGTCCATGTCGCGAACGGCCATCGTCGCCCGCTCGCCGATGCGCCCGAGGCGACGCCGTTCGAGCAGGCCGGACGCCGGCGGCGCCGCGCCGCGCAAGTCCGCGCCGGAAGAGAAGTGCCGCCCGGCGCCGGTGAAGACGACGGCGCGCGTTTCCACGTCCTCGCGGAACGCCAACGCGACGGCCTCGATGTCCGCCAAGTGCGCGTGGTCAAGCGCGTTGGCCTTGGCCGGGCGGTTGAAGGTCACCACGGCGACATGCCCGCGCCGGCGCACCTTCACGTTGGCGTACTCGGGAATCTTCGTCACGGGCGCTTCTCCTTGGGATCGGCTGCGACGCCAGCCTACCACCGCCGCCACCGCCGCCGCCGCGTTCCACTGGCGTTTTGCTTGGCGAACCGCCACACTCACGGTCAACAACGCCAGACGGGGGAAGCATGGCCACACTGCCACCGGATTACGAAGAGCGGGTTTATGCCGGGGTGCTCGGCAAGATCATCGGCGTCTATCTCGGGCGCCCGTTCGAGGGTTGGTCGAACGAGGCCATCGAGAAGCGCTTGGGCGAGATCGACTACTACGTTCACGACAAGCTCGACGTGCCGCTCATCGTCACCGACGACGACATCAGCGGCACCTTCACGTTCATCCGCGCCCTTGAGGACTACGGCTGCGACCCCGAGCTGACGCCCCGGCAGATCGGCCAGACGTGGCTGAACTACCTCATAGAGAAGCGCACCATCCTGTGGTGGGGCGGCCTCGGCAACTCCACCGAACACACCGCCTACATGCGCTTGGCGAACGGCGTGGAAGCGCCGGCCAGCGGCTCCATCGCCATGAACGGGCAAGTGGTGGCCGAGCAGATCGGGGCGCAGATCTTCATCGACGGCTGGGCGATGGTGTCTCCCGGCGACCCGGAGCGGGCGGCGGATCTTGCCCAGCGCGCCGCGAGCGTTTCCCACGACGGCGTGGCCGTTCACGGGGCGCAGGTGCTGGCGGCGATGGAGGCGGCGGCGTTCGTGGAATCCGACACCGGCAAATTGATCGACCTGGGCGTGGCGCAGATTCCCGCGGACAGCCTGCTGCGCCGCATGATCGACGACATTCGCGGCTGGCACGCCCGGCACGGCGACGACTGGCGGGCCACTTTCGGCGAAATCAAGGCCCACTACGGCTACGACAAGTACGGCGGCAACTGCCACATGGTGCCGAACCACGGCCTCATCGTGCATGCCCTTCTACACGGCAACGACGACTTCGGCCGCGCCTTGAAGATCGTCAACACCTCCGGTTGGGACACGGACTGCAACTCCGGCAACCTCGGCTGTCTGCTGGGCATTCAGCACGGCTTGCCTGGCATCGACGCCGGCGCGGACTGGCGCGGCCCGGTGGCCGACATCTGCTACCTGCCGAGCGCCGACAGCGGTGGCGGCGTGAGCGACGCCCTCACCCAGTCCGCCCGCATCGCCCGCATGGGGCACGCGCTCGCGGGCGCCGCCTATCAACCGCCGAAGGGCGGCGCCCGCTACCACTTCTCGCAACCCGGCGCCGTGCAGGGCTTCACCGGCCACGAGTGCGTGGTGAACAACCGCGCCAACGCCGCCGGCGAGCCCTGCCTCGCCATCCACTTCAACCGCGGCGAGCCCGGCGCCACGGCGCGGGCGACCACCGCCACCTTCGTGGACTCGCTGGACACCGCCAAGTACTTCGAGCGCCGCGGCTACGGCCTGATGACCAGCCCGGCGCTCTCGCCGGGCCAGACCATCAGCGCCGTCGTCGAGTTGGCGAAGACCGCCGACGAGGCCGCCGAGGTGTCCATCTGCATCCGCGTCTTCGACGCCGAGGACAAGCTGGTGACGCTGCGCAACCCGGCCGCCGCCATCGCGCCGGGCGAGCGGGAAACGCTCGCTTGGACCGCGCCAGACCTCGGCGGCTATCCCATCGCCGCGGTCGGCGTGGAGATCGTCTCCGCCGCCTCCGGAGGCACGCTGTTCCTGCACAGCCTGGATTGGCGAGGCGCGCCGGAGGTCACGCTCACCCGGGTGCCGGGCGATATGTGGCACCGCGCATGGGTGAACGGCGTGGACCAATACTGGCCCCGCTACGCGGAGCCCTTCCGGCTGATACACAACCGCGGCACCGGCTTGTTGCTGCACGGGACGCGCGAGTGGACGGACTACCGCATGCGCGCCGACGTGACGCCGCACCTGGTGCGGCGCGCCGGCGTGGCGGCGCGGGTACAGGGCATGCGGCGGTACTACGCGCTGGTGCTCGAAGCGGACGGCCAAGCCCGCCTCGTGCGGGAGCTGGACGGCACCACCGTGCTGGCGGAGCGCGAGTGCCCGCTGGAGCTCTACCGCACCTACCAACTGGAGATCGTCGTGCAGGGCGCACGCATCACCGGCACCATCGACGGCGAAACCGTGTTCAGCGCCGAGGACGACGCCCTGCCAAGCGGCGGCGTCGCCCTGCTCGTGGACGAGGGGCGCACCGCCACCCAGACCGTCACCGTGACCGCGTAGCGACGAAGCAGGAAACCACGCCCGACAAGGAGCGAGAGCAAGTGCTTGCTCCCGCTGCGCGTATCCGGGTGCCCACCGCGCCGCCGCGAGCCCCGTGCGCCGCGCCTCGCGCCACAGCCGCGCCGCGAACGCCGACAGCTCCAGTCCGTGTCCCGCGACGCGCGCGGTCGATCGCCGCCGAACGCCGCGGCGAACCCGCCGCCTCCGCGTCGCGCGCCCCGAACACCCACGATCTTCGCGTCCCACAAAACCCGTCTCCGCCGCCAGCGGGTCCTCCGCCAAGGGCATCGACTTCCCGGAGTTGCTAGTCGACATGAAGGTGACGAGCATTCGACAGCCCCAGTCGTCATGCCCGTACGAGTCCGCTCGGCAGAAGATATTCGGGTTGGGCTATTCGCTCCTAGTCTTCGCATACGAGAAACACGATGATGAAAGGAAGGCAACCGGGAGACTGGACATCCAACATGTGATCTTCGTAGACGCGGATCGCACGGCGGACTATCAGACGACCACTGGAATAGCCGACATCCTGGCGAGAAACGGCAACAAGGATGACCTAGTCGCGTTCATGGCGGATCGAATGCTCCCCGTGGACGAGATCGGAGCCGCCAACATCGCCGACGAATTGCTCCATTCGCCGCCAGTCATCGGCTATCTCACCATCTCCAACGCACTGCAATGGCGACTCCAATATCGTCGTGTGATCGACAAGGCGAATACGGTCGCCGGGCTCAGTCGTCTTTGATGAATTCGAGCAAGATTGAGTACGGCGACTTCCAAACGCCGCTTTCCCTCGCCAAGAGAGTATGCCGCTTGGTCGCGGCGTCTGGTTTCAGGCCAGCCACAGTGATCGAACCCACCTGCGGCGAGGGTGCCTTTCTCACGGCCGCTGCCGATGCGTTCCCCGACGCCAGTTTGTATGGTTGCGATCGCAATCCACGCTATGTCGAAGCTGCCGGTAGACGAATACCGCGCGATGGTCGACTACGCCTCGACGCCGCAGACTTCTTCTCCCACGACTGGGACGGAGCGTTGGCATCGTTCGTAGACCCGATTCTGGTTCTTGGCAATCCGCCTTGGGTTACGAACGCGACCATAGGAACTCTCGGTGGCGGCAACTTGCCGACGAAGTCCAACGCCGACAAGATCCGAGGCATTCATGCCATCACCGGCAGTGCGAATTTCGACATTTCAGAGTGGATGATCCGGCAGAACATTCGTTGGCTAGATGGCCGCGTCGGCATGGTGGCCATGCTGTGCAAGACTAGCGTTGCGCGCAAGGTCCTCCGCCACGCTTGGTCGAATTGCACCGTGCTTGAGCGCGCCTCCATCCACCGCATTGAGGCGGCACGCGAGTTCGGCGTAGCCGTGGACGCCTGCCTGCTTCAGGTCCGCCTTAGTGCGAGCTTCAAGCATCGACGTCCGGAACAGGAGGACCAACGCTGTGAGGTCTACAGCAATCTAGGAGCCGTGAAGCTCGCCACGACGATAGGCTGCCGAGACGGCTTGCTGCTTTCAGACGTGGATGCCTACGAGCGATGGTCGGCGTTGCGCAGCGATGGTTTCGCTGGCTGGCGTTCGGGGCTGAAGCACGATTGCAGCCGTGTTTTCGAATTGCGTCTTTCGCACGATGGATGGCGCAATGGTCAGGAAGAGCCAGTGTCCGTAGAAGCGGACGTCGTTTTTCCACTGTTGAAGAGCTCGGATGTGGCACATGGTCGTGCGCCGCGCAAGCATGTGCTGGTGCCACAGCGCTCACTGGACGAGTCGCCGTTGACGCTCCAACAACGCGCACCTAAAGCGTGGCGGTACTTGTTGGCCCACCAAAAGATCCTTGCCGCACGTGGCAGCACCATCTATCGCCGCCGAGCGCCATTCTCCATCTTTGGCGTGGGTCCCTACTCCTTTTCGCCATGGAAGGTGGCTGTTGCCGCGCTCTACAAGAGTCTGCGTTTCGAGAAAATCGCGCCGTTGAATGGACGGCCAGTGTTGCTCGACGACACATGCTATTTCCTTCCTTGTGAGACCGAAACCGAGAGCGAGATGCTCCTTGATCTGCTCAATTCACGTCCCGCTGCCGAGTTCTACTCCGCGCTGATATTCTGGGACGCGAAGCGACCAATCACCGCGACGCTCCTGAACCAACTGGACCTGGCGGCAGTGGCCAAGCACTTGGACAGATGGAACACCGACCTCGCCCATTTGCTGGCGCGAAGATCGAAGGGCGGCCACTCCGAGCAGCCGGATCTCTTCCAGCTCGCGAAAAAAGAAGCACCCGCCATGGACGGCTCATGTCGGAAGGTCTGAACCAAGCAGGCGGGACCGCGCGCCAGCCCACGGTATTGGAGGCGGCGCGAAGCAAAGGTGCTTTCGTGAATCCAGACCGCGTGGGGGGCCTCATCCGAATGCAGTTGGCGCGATCGACTCGGTACCGCGCCACCCTTGGACGTCACCCGTTGGAGTTCCGTCACACTTGTGCGAGACGCGACAAGCTGTGACGGACGCGACGGCGACGCGACGCCAGAGCGACTGCGGGGGACAGCAGTCCTTCGTGTCCGCGGCTTGCCGCGCAATGTGCGCTACTTGCCAAACCTCCGCCAGTAGTCGCGCACGGCGTCGCGCATTTCGCGGCGCAGCAGCACGATGCCCAGCAAGTTGGGCAGCGCCATCAGCGCCAAGCTGACCGCGGAGACCAGCCAAACGAGGGAGGTGTCCATGATCGCGGCCACGAAGAACACCGCCGCGTAGCCGATGCGGTAGGCCATCACCGCACGGGTGCTGCCGAAGAGGTAGGTGATCGCGCGGTCGCCGTAGTACGACCATGCGATGGCGGTGCTGAACGCGAACAGCACCAGCCCCACGGTGACGGCGTACTGGCCGTAGAAGCCGAAAAAGCTCCGCTTGAACGCCTCGGCGGTGAGCGGCACCGAGTGCAGCAGCGACTTGCCGCGCAGCGTCACGTCCTCCACCACCACGCCATCCCGGGCGGTGATCTCGCCGGTGTACGGCGCGCCGTCCTTGAGGAAGTACACGTCCTCGCCCACCGAGCGATTGTGCAGGATGGTGATGTTCGCCTCGCCCGCCAAGCGCCCGTCCACCACGGCGAAGCGGCCGTTGGCCAAAGGCAGCCGCTCGCCGCGGCCGACGAAACCAAGCCAGCGGTCGCTGCCGCCAAGGTGCTTGTAGAGCTTGTCCACGTCCGCCGGGTTCGCGTCCGTGTAGACGCCGGCGAGAAGCTGCGTGTCCGCGTCGTCGAACTCGTTGTCGAACTTCTCCTGCCAAACGCCCGAGGCGAGGATGACCAAGCCGGTGAGCGTGCAGATGACGAGCGTGTCGATGAACGGCTCAAGCAGTGACACCAAACCCTCGGACACCGGCTCGTCGGCGCGCGCCGAGGCGTGCGCGATGGGGGCGGAACCCTGCCCGGCCTCGTTCGAGAACAGGCCGCGCGCCACGCCGCGGTTGAAGGCGTAGGCGAACGACGCGCCCAGGAAGCCGCCGGTGGCCGCCGAACTGGTGAAGAAGGCTTCGCGGAACACCGCTAGGAACGACGGCACCACCTCGCCCAGGTTGCTTGCCACCACCGCGAACGCGCCGACGGCGTAGAGCACGCCCATCACCGGCACGATGGCGGACGCCACGCGCGCGATCACCTTGATGCCGCCGATGATCACCACCGCCAGCAACACCGCCAGCACCGCGCCGCTCGCCGCCGGCGGGATGGCGAAAGACTCCTCCAGCCCGGACGCCAAGCTGTTGCTTTGCGGCATGTTGCCGGAGCCCAAGGTGCTGATCACCGTCGCCACCGCGAAGAACACCGCCAGCCACTTCATGTTCAGGCCGCGTTCCATGTAGTACATGGGGCCGCCCGCCACTTCGCCCTTGGCGTCGAACACGCGGTACTTGTGCGAGATGGTCACTTCCACGAACTTGGTGGTCATGCCCAGGAAGGCGGTGGCCCACATCCAAAACAGCGCCGCCGGGCCGCCCAAGTGGATCGCCAGTGCGACGCCGGCGATGTTGCCGGTGCCCACGGTGCCGGACAGCGCCGTGGACAGCGCTTGGAAGTGCGACGTGTCGCCGGCGGCGTCCTTGCGCGTGTGGCGGCCAAGCAGCGTGCCCCAGGCCCGCTTGAAATAGCGCACCTGCGGGAAGCCGAGGTAGATGGTGAAGAAGAGGCCAACGCCCAGCAGCACCAATGGGAACCAGAACGCGCTGCCGAGCCAGGCGTCCATCTGGTTCAAGATGCTCTTGGTGATCTCCACGCTATGGGTCGTCAGGCGCCGCTTCGGCTTCTTGGCGCGTCTCCGCGTCCAAGCCCCCGAACAGCGCCGCGCGCATCACGCCGTGCAGCTCGTGCTGATCCATTACGCCGCGCACCCCTTCCGCGCCGCGGCCGCGGGCGTAGGCCGGCACGTCTTCGCCGGAATGGGTTTCCGCGAGCAGCGGATGCGTGGCGCGTTGCCGGTAGTCCGCGTCGGTGGGGGTCGAATCGCCGCGCGCCCTAGCCAATCCGCCCGGGCCGTTGGCGTAGCCCAAGGTGGTGTACGCTTGGCCGTTCATGTCTTTCTGCGGCTTGCCGTCCGCGCCCAGGGCGTAGCCGAGGATCGGGTTGCCCCGCGCCGGATACCCGGCGATGGTGAGCGTGTGGCTGTGGTCGGCGGTGACGAGGACGAGCGTCTGCGCGGGATCCGTGCGCTCCACAGCCACCGCCACCGCGTCGGCGAAGGCGATGGTGTCGGTGAGTGCGCGATAGGCGTTGCCGGCGTGGTGGGCGTGGTCGATGCGGCCGCCTTCCACGACCAGGAAGAACCCCGGCGCGGACGCCAAACGGTCGAGGGCGAACGCCGTCATCTCCGCCAAGGACGGCTCGCCGCCGGCGTCGGAAGCGCGATCCGCTTCGTGCTCCATGTGCGAGACCTCGAACAAGCCCAGCACCTGCCCCTTGCGCGCGAAACCGTCCGCGGTCAACCCGTCGAATCCCGCGCGGTCGAAGACGAAGCGCCTCGGCAACCCCGCTTCCTCCGCCGCCGCCAGCCACTCCGCCACCAGATCGCGCTCGTCGCGCCGATGGCCGGTGGCGTTCTCGTCTTCCGGGTCTGGGCCTGCAACCGGCAGGAACACGCCGCGCCCGCCGCCGAGCACCACGTCCACGCCGTCGCCGTGGGGAAACTCCACCAGCTGGCGGGCGATGTCCTTGCACTTGCCGCGGGCGTCTGCGGGCATGGCGGCGGCGTATTCCCAATTCCGGTCCGCCGCATGCGCGTAGGCCGCCGCCGGCGTGGCGTGGGTGACGCGCGCCGTGGACACCAAACCGGTCTTGAAGCCACGCCGCTCCGCCTCTTCGAGCAGGGTGGGCAGCGCTTGCCCCGCGGCCGCCGCGCAGTCGCCGCGCGGCACCGAGGGATCGACGCTGAGCACGCCGGCGCGGGCCTTGTGGCCGGTCACCAGCGCCGTCATGGTGCCGGCGGAATCCGACACTTGCGCGTCCACATTGTAGGTTTTCACCAACGCCACATGCGGGAAGCGCTCGAACGCGAGGTAGTTCTCCTCGCCGGGTTCGCCGCGGTTCTGCCCGTCCAGAATGCGCGCCGCGGTGATGGTGGAGACGCCCATGCCGTCGCCCACGAACAGCACCACGCCCCGCACGCCCGGCACCGCCTCCGCCGCATGGCAGTGGGCATGGCAGTGGAAAAGACACACCGCGCACAACAGCGCGCGCGCAACGAAAGAAGCCAAGTGAAAACTCATCGCACCGGTTCGCGCATGGTAACGAATTCCTCCGCGGCGGTTGGGTGGATGCCGATCGTGGCGTCGAAATCCGCCTTGGTCGCGCCGGCGTTGATGGCCACCGCCACGCCTTGGATGATCTCCCCGGCGTCCGGGCCGCACATGTGGGCGGCCACCACGCGGTCGTCGTCGCCATTGACCAACAGCTTCATCAGCGATCTTTCGCCGCGTCCGGACACCGTGTGCTTCAACGGTCGGAACGTGGATTCGTACACTTTCACGTCTGGCATGCGCTGCCGCGCTTCTTCCTCCGTGGGCCCCACGGTGGCGATGTTGGGCTGGCAAAAGATCGCCGTGGGCACGGTTTCGTAGCGCAGACGCCCACCCCCCGAACCGAACAGGTTGCGCGCCACGCACATTGCCTCGGCTATCGCCACCGGCGTCAGCTGCACACGCCCCGTGACGTCGCCGACGGCGAAGATGTGCGGCACGCTGGTGCGGTACGCGCCATCCACCACAACAGCGCCGTTGGCCGCCAACCGCACTCCGGCGGCTTCCAACCCGATGCCGCCGCTCGCCGGGGCGCGACCGGTCGCCGCCAGCACGAGATCCGCTTCCAGCACATCGCCATCCGCGAACCGGCAGCGCAACGCGCGCCCTCCCCGCGCCACCTGCTCAAGCGCAACGAGGCTCGACGGCATGCGCACATCCACGCCTTTGCCGCGCATTTCCTCCGCCACGAACCGCCGCACGCCTTCGTCGAAGCCGCGCAACAACAGTTCGCCGCGGTAGGCCAGCGTCGTCTTGGCACCGAGGCCAGCGAAGATGCCCGCGAACTCCACGGCGATGTAGCCGCCGCCGAGCACCAGCGCGCGGCGCGGAAACTCCGGCAGGTGAAACGCCTCGTTCGAGGTGATCGCCAGGTTGCTGCCGGGAAACGACGGCACCGAAGGCCAACTGCCGGTGGCAACAAGGATGTTGCGCGCGCCAAACGTGCGCCGCCCCACGCGAATGGTGCGCGCGTCGGCGAGCACGGCGCGCGCCTCGAACACCTCCACGCCGGCGTCTTCGAGCAACTTGCGATACACGCCGTTCAGACGCTCGATCTCGCGGTTCTTGTTGTCGCGCAAGGTGGCCCAGTCGAACACCGGCGCATGGGCGCGCCAACCGAAATTGCCGGCATCCGCGAAATCTTCGCCGTAGTGGGCGCCATACACGAACAGCTTTTTCGGAATGCAACCGACGTTCACGCAGGTGCCGCCGAGGTAGCGCTCCTCGGCAATCGCAACCCGGGCCCCCAACGCCGCCGAGGCGCGGGCGGCGCGCACGCCACCGGAACCCGCGCCGATCACGAAAAGATCGTAGTCGTGTTTCGCCACCGCGCCTCCTACCCTCCGCAAACGTGACGGTCTAGCCCGCGGAGGGCGTCGTTGATCTCCTTGGTGGGAATGTCGACCTGCGCACCCTTCGCGTAGATGAACAACGGGATTACCCACCGGTCGTCGCAATAATAGATGACGCGCGCGCCGCCCCGCTTGCCCATCCCGTCAAGTGCCAGCCGCAGCTTGTATACCGGTGCCTGATTCACCATGCCGGACAACCGGAATCTGGCATCTGGGCCGTCCTTCACGACTCTGCGGATTTCGCGGCGAAAGCTCTTGACGATGTCGCGATACTTGCGACCGAGTGTGTGCAAGGATCGATCGAAGGTCTTGCTTGTCTTGATATCGCGCATGGGGATGCTTGCTGTTGCGTGTCTAATAGGTAGTTACAACCGTGGACAGCGAAAAATCGTACTTCTTTTTCGAGCACCTGCTATTGCGTCTCTCCTCTGCTGACGGCAGCTAGTTCCTGATGTACCAACTCCGCGAACCGAGCGCTAGCGCTAAGCGCGGCGTTCTCGGCAACATCATCGGCTTCCTCCGCCAATTGGGCTAGGCGGCGCAAGAGCAATCTGCCGCGAATGGGCATTGATCTTGTAACTTGACTTCGCTTGAGTTCGCCTTCGCAGTCGTCCAAGGCGCTCACTAGCGCCTGCAAGCGCCTAGCGAGTTCGAGCAGGCGTGCGCGGTCTTCCTCCGTTGCGTTGGCCACGAACTCGCGGGACTGCGACACAACCAAGTGGGAGAAACGCAGGACGAGGAGGAACAGATCGCATGTCTCGCGGAGCAACTTGCTCGCCGACAGCTGGATCATGAACTGGCGCACGAACCCCAAGACCACACTGACAGCGGGTTCCGGTGGCCCGTTCGCCTCAAGCGCGATTCCCGCGGCCGTTGAACGCATATATTGGACTCCTCGCCGGCCACAGACCGGCAAAAACTAGCGCACCGTGGCGCACCTTGCGACGTGGGCCGCCAACATACCACACGCCAACGCGGGCGGCGATGCATCCTCGAACCACCCCTCGCACGACGGCGCCGCCACCTCGCCACCCGCGAGTCGACCAAGACGGATGGTGCGCTAGACTTCCCGTTTGGACCTTGAAGAACGCTCCGTTGCACCCGATCCACCGCCGCTACCGTGCCGAAGAGCTCGTTCGCTTGCGTCGGGCCGGCGAAAAGCGTCGCTATGTGGCTGCGCAGCGGCGCGGCCGCGTGGACCCGAATCCGCACCAGATCGAAGCCGTGATGTTCGCGCTGGAGCGCATTCCCCACGGCGGCTGCATCCTTGCCGACGAAGTGGGGCTGGGCAAGACCATCGAGGCCGGTCTGGTCGTCGCGCAGCTACTGGCGGAAGGCATGCGCCGGGCGCTCATCATCGTGCCGCGACCGCTGCTTGGCCAGTGGCAGGCCGAGCTGCGGGATCTCTTCGGCATCAACGCCCGGGACGCGAGCGACGACAACGTGGATGTCGCGGCAGCCGGCGTGTTCATCGCCGGGCGCGAGTTCGCCGGCGGCGAGCGCGGCTTCCAGCGTTTGCAGCAGGCGCCGCCGTTCGAGCTGTTCCTGATTGACGAAGCCCACGAGGTGTTCGCCGGCATTCACCGGCGCTACGGCAAGAACGGCGTCTACGACGAAGCAAGCCCGCACGCCCGCACCGCGCATCGCGTGCGGGCGCTGATGGGCAACGGCATGGCGCCGGTGCTGCTGCTCACCGCCACGCCGATGCAGAACTCGCTGGACGAACTCTGGGCGCTGGTGCAGTACATCGACCGCACCGGCACGCTGCTCGGCGACAAGCCGACGTTCGATCAGCTGTTCAAGGCAAGCGCGGAAAGCGAAAGCAACGGCGCCGGCGTCGAGCAGGCCACCGAGTTGCAGCGCCGTTTGCGCCGGGTGGTGCAGCGCACGCTGCGCCGCCAAGCCATGCCCTATCTTGACCGCCCCTTTGTCGGCCGCCAAGCCAAGCTGTTCGCCTATCGGATGCGCGCGGCGGAGAAGGCGCTCTACGACGACGTGACGAGCTATCTGCTCGAACCCGATCTGGCGGCGTTCAGCGGTCGCGCAAGACAGCTGCAAGTGATCGGCTTCCTGCGCCGCATGGCCTCTTCCAAGGCTGCTTTGGCGGCAAGCCTGCGGGGCGTGGCAGCGCGTCTGCAACGCATGACGCAAGGCCATGCCGGCGAGGACCGCAGCGACTTGGACGACTTGGAAGACGATGCAGACCCAGCGCCGCCCGCGGCGGAGGCATTCTCGGTAGGCGCGTCGCCGCCACGCCTGAACACCGCGAAAATCGCCGAAGAACGGGCCCGGGTCCAAGACTTCATCCAACGCGCCGACACGCTGCCGGACGACAGCAAGGCGGAGAGCCTCGTCAAGGTGGTCCACGAGTTGCTGGACCGACCGCCGGATCGCCGCAAGGTGCTGATCTTCACGGAATCGCTCACCACGCAGGACTATCTACGCGCCTTGCTTGTCGAAAAGACCCCGCTGTGCAAACAGGACATCACGCTGTTTCGCGGCGTGAACGATTCGCCCCGGGCCAGCGAAGCGCTGCGCGTCTGGCGCGAGGAAGTGGACGCCGAAACGCCGCGCCACTTGCGTGCGTCGCTGGCGGTGGCCGTGCGCCTAGCGCTGGTGCATGAGTTCAAGACCCGCTCCACCGTGATGATCGCCACGGAAGCCGGCGCCAAGGGTCTGAACCTCCAGTTCTGCGACACCATCGTGAACTACGACCTGCCGTGGAATCCGCAGCGCATCGAGCAGCGCATCGGGCGCTGCCACCGCTACGGCCAGAAACGCGACGTCACCGTGATCAACTTCCTCGCCGAAGACAACCAGGCGCAGGTGCTCACCTTCGACATCCTCAGCAACAAGCTGGACCTGTTCGGCAAGGTGCTGGACATGTCGGACGTGGTGCTGCAAACGCCGCGCTCGGACTCCTCCGCAGCGCTCGCCTCGGCGCTGGGACCGAACTTCGAAGCGCAAGTGCGGCGGATATGGGAGCGGGCGCGCTCCATTGACGACGTGGAGGCCGAACTGCGGCAACTGCGCGACACGTTGGAGGAACGCCGACGGGAGTTGGATCGCACCCGCGAGCACACCATCGGCCTTATCGAACAGCGCCTGGACGCTTCCGTGCGCCAAGTGTTCGACCGCATCCAAGACGAACTGGCGCCGGCGCTGGCGGAACTCGACGGCGAACTGCAAGCCGTGCTCGGCGCGTATCTGGACGCCCAAGGCATCGCTTGGGGCGAGAGCGAACGCGCAGGACGCCCGGTGATCCACTTCGGCGCCTCCAGCCGGCTGCCGGCGCCCTTCGCCGCAGGCGGCACCGTGGTGCTCGGCGGCGCGCAGGGCCTCGCCGGCGCCGATCCGCTGCACGTCGGCCATCCACTCGTCCAAGCCGCCATCGCAAGCGCCCGACAGGACTGCGCCGGCCAATACCGGGTGTGCTTTCGCCTCGACGCCAGCGCGCCGAAGGCGCTGCGAACACGCCGCGGCAGCCGTGGACGGCTCGCGTTGACCCGAATCCGCTACGACGGCTTCGAGCCGGAGGAACGCCTGCGCGTGACCGCGGTGTTCGACGACGCCGAAGTGCTGCGTCCAGCCGAAGCGGCCCTCGAGTTGCTGCGCCAGCCGTGCGCGGACAGCGCCGGACCCGCAGCACCGCTTGCAGTCACCGAAGCGCATTTGGACGAAGTCGTCGACGAGGAACTGTTCGAGGAACAAGGGCGTGTGGCCGACATCAACCAGCAGGGTTTCGAGCAGACGATGACGCAACTCGACCAATACCTCGCCGACCGCGCGCTGGTGTTGCGGCGGCAGCAGCGACGGCAGACCCAACGCTTGGCCGCAGCGGAGCGGCAGCGCGACCAGAGCATCGGCGCGGACAACCGCGCCCGAGCGGAGAAACTGGTGGTGGAAGCCGAGACAGAGGTGGAGAAGATCGACCGCCAGCTCGCGGCGCTGGCCAGCCACGAAGACGCCGTCTATCGGAAGTGGAAGCAGGACGCGCATCGGCGCCGCTATGCGATACCCACCGGCGAACGCCTGCTGACGGCCGAGTTCGTCATCGAATGAGCAACTCGCACAAGGCCACCGGACAACAAGCCGAGGAGGGAGAGATGGCGCTGACCTTGCTGCACACCGCGGACTGGCACCTGGGCCTGCGCTTTCGCGCCTTCGAGCCGGAACAGGAGAAGCGTCTGACGCGCGCCCGGCTGGACGTCGTGGGGCGCATCCTCGACGTCGCCGAGAGCCGCGGCGTGGATGCCGTGCTGTGCGCTGGGGATCTGTTCAACGAACCGGCGCCGGAGCAGCTCTGGTGGGCCGGTGTGCTGCAAGAGTTCAGTCAACGGCAGCGGCGCGGCTGGCGGCGTCCGGTGGTGCTGCTGCCGGGCAACCACGATCCGTTGACCGCAAACTCCATCTACCACGCGGCGCATCCGTTCCGACGGGATCTGCCCGAGTTCGTGAAGGTGGTGGACACGCCCGGCTGGGAACTCCCCCTTGGCGACAACGCCGTGGTGGTGGCAAGCCCCTGCACCTCCGCCGCCGGCGACACCAACCTCGTGGAATCCCTGCCAAAACGCGAGGATGGCGACGGGCGCATCCGCATCGGCCTCGTTCACGGCCAGACGTTCGACATCGACGGCCACCAGACCAACTTTCCGATTCCCGCCGGCAGCGCCGAGGCGCTCGGCGTCGACTACCTGGCCATCGGCGACACCCACGCCTTCCGCGACGTGGAGCCGAACGCTCATGCCCCCACCGTGTATCCAGGCGCTCCCGAAGCCACGAACTTCGGCGAAAGAGACACCGGCCATGTGGCGCTGGTGTTCTTTCCCTTGGATCGCCGCCGCCGCGCGCTGGTGCGCCAAGAGCGGGTCGGTTCATGGACGTGGCGCGACGAAACCTGCCACTCGCTGCCGGAACTGCGTGCGCTGCTGGACGAGAGCGATCTCGCCAAGACGGTGTTGCGCCTCACCTTGGACATGACCGTGCCGATGGCCGAGTACGACGAAGCCGAACGCCTGCTGACGGAGCTCGGCGGCTCCGAAGCGGCGTCGCCGCGGGCCGGCGTGCTGCAAGTTCGCCGCGAGAAGCTGCGCTTGAATGCCGACGGAGGCGTTGTTGATCTCAGCGCTGACCTGCCGCCAGTGCTGCGGGCCACGGCGGAGCGTCTGCAAGCCCTTGCAAGCGGAGAGGATTCGCTGCGGAAGGAACAGGCGGAACGCGCGTTGCATCACCTGTACCGGCTGCTGCGGAACGCCGCCTGATGGCCGTGTGGACTCGTCCTGTGGAGTTGTTGGCGGACAGCGGCATCGCCGAGGCAAGCGCCGCGTGCCGCCATCCGCAATGTGCCGGCAACGGTGTCGCCAGCGGCGGCCTCGAACCGCTCGAACGGCGCAAGCGCCCGGCACCGTGTGGCATCATCTCGCGCATGGGCGGCGTGGCGGCAAATCGAGCGCGTCTGGCAACGCTGCGCGACCTCCTGCGCGGGGACTTGGACTTCCACGGCGCCACCGCCCCACGCTCCGCGCACGGCTGGCATCCGTTCCCGGCGAAGTTCCCGCCGCAGCTGCCGGCGCACTTCATCGAACACCTTTCGGCGCCGGACGACGTAGTGCTCGATCCGATGCTTGGCTCCGGCACGACGATCCTGGAAGCCGTTCGTCTGCGCCGCCGTGCGGTGGGTTGCGACATCGACCCCTTGGCGCGGCTCATCACCGAGGCCAAGCTCGCACGCCTAGACCCGGTGGCCATGCTCCGCCTCGGCAGGGCGGTGGTGGACGACGCCAGGCGCCGCTTCTTCGCCGAGCCCGGCAAGCTGGACGCCGCGCTGGCGGAACGCTTCGACGGCAAGACGAGAGCCTTCGTCGACTACTGGTTCTTGCCCGCGCAGCAACGGGAGCTGGTCGCGCTGTTGAACGCCATTGAAGCTCGGTCACCGCAAGCGTCCGCGCCCCAAGGGGCGTTGACGTTCCTGCACATGGTGTTCTCGTCCACCATCATCGCCAAGTCGGGCGGCGTGTCGCTGGCCCGGGACCTGGCGCACACGCGCCCGCATCGCGTGCTGGACAAGCAGCCGAAGTGCGCGTTCGACGAGTTCGCCAAGCGTTTGCACTTGGTGCTGGCCACGCACTGCGCCACCGAACCCTGCGGCGATGCGCGGATCCTGGCAGCCAGCGCCACCGACACCGGCCTGCCGGCGCGGTCGGCGGACCTGGTCGTCACTTCGCCGCCCTACGCCAACAACGCCATCGACTACATGCGGGCGCACAAGTTCTCGCTGGTGTGGCTGGGCTGGATGATTGGCGATCTGACGGACATTCGCGCGCGCTGTCTGGGCCACGAGGCGAAGACCCAACGCGTGTGGAGCGATCTGCCGGAGCAGTGCGAACGCACCATCCGCCGACTGGCGGACGCGGACGATCGCAAAGCCACAGCCTTGCGGCGCTACTTCGGGGAAGTGTCCGCGGTCGTCGCGGAAATGCATCGCGTACTGAAGCCCGGCAAGGCCGCCATTATCGTGGTGGGCAGTTCCAACCTCCGTGGCATCAACGTGGAAACCCACAAGGGCATTGCCGCTCTCGGCGTGGCCGCCGGGTTCCAGCTCGCCCACATCGGCGCTCGTCGCTTAGACCGGGATAAACGCATGATGCCTGCCCGGTGGAGCAGGAACGGCACGTCGCAAATCGAGCAGCGCATGCACGAAGAGCGCGTGATCGGCTTGTTGAAATGAGTGGATGGCAGTTGGTCGTGCTCGGACGGAAACACCACTTCCTGGAGCATCTCTGCCGGCTGCTTCACGGGGCCGCCCGATCGTGATGTGGATTCGTCGGTTGGAAGTGGCCGACTGCGCCGGCGTCGCGCAGGCCAGCGTTGCGCTTGCGCCAGGCTTGAACGTGCTGCATGGCCCCAACGAGCTCGGCAAATCGACTTTGGCCAAGGCGATTCGCGCCGCCTTGCTGCTGCCGGCAACCTCCAGCGCCGGGCAGGCGCTGCGTTCTTGGAACGTGGATGCGGCCCCGGAGGTGACGCTCACGCTGGAGGAAGAGGCGCAGCGCATCTGGCGCGTGCAGAAACGCTTCGGCCCCAGCGGCGCCCGCACCTACTTGGAGTTTTCCCGCGATGGCGAGACGTTTTCCCAGGACGGCAGCGGGCGCGAAGTGGAAGGAGCGCTGCAAAACATCCTGCGCTGGGGCATCGATCCGCCCGGCGGCAAACGCGGCGCACGGGGTATGCCATCCTCCTTCATCGCCACGGCGCTGCTCGGCGACCAGAGCGCCATTGAAGCCATCCTCGGCGCCAGCTTGGACGGCGACCTCAACGACTCCGGGCGCGATCGCCTCACAGAAGCGCTGCAGGCCCTTGCCGAAGACCCGCGCTTCAAGCAGGTGCTGGCCTCGGTGCAGGAGAAGGTGGACGAAGCGTTTACCAAAACCGGCCGCAGAAGCAGCGGACGCGCTTCGCCTTGGAGCAAGTTGCGCGAGGAACGCATTGCCGCCGAACAAGGCGAGCAGGACATCCGCCAAGAGGTGGAGCAAAGCGAAGCGGCAAGGGAGCGAGTTCGGGAACTGAGCGAGCAGCTGCTCGAAGCGGACGCCGAAGCGGAACGGGCCACATCCGCCCTCACGGCGGCGCAAAAGCGAGACGCGGCAACCCAAGCACTGGACGAAGCCGAGAGGCAACTGCGGCAAGCCGGCCTGCAAGTTCGCGGTTTCGAGCAGAAGCAAGCCGAGGTGGACGCAACGCAGCAGGAAGCCACTGCGCTGCGCGAAGCCCATGCCCTCGCCGAACGCGCCGTCCTGGAGGCGGAACCGCGCGCCAAGGAAGCTCGCGATCGAGTGTTGCAACTGGCCTCCGGAGACGCCGAACAAGGTCGCCAGCTACGCCTTCAGGAGGCCCAGAACCAGCGCCTGCATCTGCAACAGGGACTGACGGCTTTGGGTGGAGCAGTCAAGCAAGCGCAAGCCTTCGCCGCCCGCGAAGCGACTGTCGCCGCCAAAGCCGCGGACATCGAGCGGCGCACCAACGCGCTCGTCGACCAGCGCGAGCAGCTCGCCGACGCACGCTCCGCCATCAAAGCGAACAAGGAGTGGTTGGCCGAGCTTGCCCGGGAGCGCGACTGTGCCCGCTACCGGCTCGCCGTGGCCAAGGCCGAGAAGTGCCAGAAAGACCTCGCCGCGATCGCCAAGCACATCGCCGCCGCAGAGGCCCTCGCGGAGCAAGCCAAAGCAAAACGGGCCGAAGCGAAAGCGCTGCAAGCGCCGGCCAAAGCGGAACTCAAGCGGTTGCAGCAGCTGGACGCAGACCATCGCGTGGCGCGAGCGAAGCTGGCGGTGGGTCTGACCGTGGACTTTACCCCCGAGCGCGCCGGCCAGGCGGAGCTGACCATCGACGGCGAGATCAGGCAGCGTCGCTACGCGGCCGGCGAACGGCTTGCCTATCAAGCCGAGCGCGAGCTGCGGCTGACGCTCGACGGCATCGGCGCCATTGAAGTGCGCGGCGGCGGGCGCGATCGGCAACGCGAGGCGCAGGCCGCGGCGGATCGTTGGCAGGCCGAAGCCGCGCCCATCTTCGCTCGCGCGGGGTTGGACGCGATAGAGGGCATCGACGCGCTTGCAGCCAAGGCCGAGACCGCCGCCCGTCTCATTGAAGAGGCCGCGAAACTCGACGGCGAAGCCATGCAGGAGCGTTTGCGCGGCGACGGCATCGACGCCGCCGAACACGCCGCCGCAATTGCGAACGCCGAAACGGAGCAATCTCGGCTGGCCATCGCCAAGTGGCAGGGAGCGGGCGCTTCTTTGGACGAGGTTCTCAGCAGCTACGACAGCACGCGCAGCGAAGCCGTGGTTGCAAAAGAAGCAGAGGCACTACAACAGCAGGTGAGTGAACGCGATGCGCTTTACATCAAGCTGACAACGGAAGTGGAGCTGGGAAACGAGGCGCTCGCAACCGCCAAGCGACAGTTGGCCAGCGAGCAGCAGGAACTCGCCGACTCCATGCCGCAAGACGAGGATTGGCGCCGGCTCCTGACCAAGGGCGAATCCGAGCAGAAGAAGCTCGCAGACGATCTGCAAGCCCAGGATGCGGCCATCGACGCGATCAACGCGGAAGCCACCGCGGAGGCGGAACAAGCCAATGCCGAGCAGATCAGACTTGAGAAGGAACTGGCAACGAAGAGCAAGGAACGCGACGACCTTGCACAGCGCTTGCAGGCGGAGGAGAAACAGCTGGAGGGGCTGCGAGGCGAGGCCAAGGTGATGGAAGCGGGCACGAAGGAAATCGACATCGATGCTTTGCAAGCCGCCCGAGACGAACGGCTAGCTGAACTCGATGCCCTGCCAGCCCCTGACGCGGACCTCTCCGCAGACCCGGCCGAACTCGAAAGCGAGGCGAAAGGCGCCAAGGCTGCCGCCGCATCGCTGCGCGGCGAACTCGCCACCGCCCAAGGCGCGCTCAGCCAGGTGGGGGGGCAGTCCATTGAGGAACAGGCCACCGCGGCCAAAGAAGCACTCGCCGCAATCGACCGTCGCGAGCACGAACTCGAAGTGGACTACGGGGCTTGGAAGCTGCTGCGGGAAACGTTGGCCGATGCCGAGAAGGAAGACGCCGCCCACCTTGGCGATGCGCTCGTCAAACCCGTCAGCGAGCGCATGAACAAGCTCACCAATGGCCGCTACGAAGCGGTGGGCATCGGCCCGCAGCTCGACGCCACCGGCGTTCGTCTCGACGGCGACGAACGCGACTTCGGCGACGTGTCCGTAGGCACCCGCGAACAGATCGCCCTGCTGCTGCGCCTTTCCATCGCCGAAGCGCTGGAGAGCTTCTTGATTCTGGACGATCACTTGACCCAATCGGACCCGAAGCGCATGGCGTGGGTCCGCAATCTGCTCGGCGAGGCGGCGAAGAACATCCAAGTGGTGGTGATGACCTGCCACCCGAACGCCTACATCACCGGCGACGAGCACGCGGTGGATTTGACGCAATGCATTACCCGGCATGACGTGGGGGCATGAGCGCGAACCGGTGCATGTGGGCGCGGCTGGCGGTGCGGCAGGATAGGATGCAGCCATGAACGACGGCAAACCGCCCGCGCCACCGGACTACCCGGCCATTCCCTACGGCCGTGCCCACTTCAAGGGCATCCGCCAGGAAGGCGCCCTGTACATCGACAAGACACGCTTCCTGCACGACTTAGAGAAGCGTCGCTACGCCTTCTTCATTCGCCCCCGGCGTTTCGGCAAGAGCTGCTGGATTTCGTTGCTGGAGAGCTACTACGGGCGCCACGAGGCCAATGCGTTCGACGCCGTGTTCAACGGCACGCACATCGGGCGGGAGGCCACGCCCAATCGCGGCCGCCATGTGGTGCTGCGGTTCAACTTCTCCGCCTTCAACAACGCCCTCGAGACGCTGGAGCGGAACTTCGAGGGCTACTGCGACATCAAGTTCGAGAGTGCGCTGGCGTGGCATCCGGACCTCTTTCCGAAAGACGTCGCCGAGCGCCTGTGCGCCAAGCCCACCATCAACCACAAGCTCATGGCGTTGTTCGACTACTGCCGCGCGCGCGGCATCCCGCTGTGCATTCTGATCGACGAATACGACAACTTCGCGAACACGATCCTCGCCGAGCGCGGCGCGGACGCCTACCACTCCTTCACGCACGGCGGCGGCTTCTACCGCAGTTTCTTCGCCACCCTGAAGGCCGGGGCGGAGACGGACAGCGTGGACCGCCTCTTTATCACCGGCGTCTCGCCGGTGACGATGGACGACGTCACCAGCGGCTTCAACATCGGCGCCAACATCAGCCTGCTGCCGGAGTTCAACGAGCTGCTGGGCTTCACCGAAGCGGAAGTGCGATGGATGCTCGAGATGTACCGCGATCTCGGCGTCTTCAACCAAGACGTGGACGAGGCGCTCGGCTTGATGCGCGAGTGGTACAACGGCTACCGCTTCACCGAAGACGCCGAGAACGCGGTGTACAACACAGACATGGTGCTCTTCTACCTAGACCACTCGCTGCCGAACAAACGCGGTCCGCGGCGGCTGATCGACAACAACGTGCGCATCGACTACACCAAGCTGCGTCATCTGTTGCTCACCGAACAGCGCCTGAACGGCAACTTCGACTTGCTCGGCGAAGCCGTCGGCGAAGCGCGAGTCGACTGCGAACTGGCGGAGAGCTTTCCGCTGGCGGAACTCGCCCAGCGCGAGAACTTCCTGACGCTGATGCACTGCTTCGGGTTGCTGAGCATTCAAGGCGCCAGCGGCGGCGTCGCCAGCCTTGGCGTCCCGAACCAGACTGTGCGGCAGCTACTGTACGGCCACCTGCGCGGCGCCTACCGGGACGTGGGCGTGTTCCAGCCGGACTTCGTGGCGCTCGACCGGCTGACGCGCCGCATGGCGCTGGATGGCGAGTGGCGTCCGTTCATCGACGCGCTTGCGCAGGCGGTGCGCGAGCACACCGGCATCCGCGACTATCTGCACGGCGAGAAGGTGGTGCAGAGCTTCTTGGCGGCGTACTTGAGCATCGCCGGCTACTTCGTCCTGCGCACCGAAGCCGAACTCGGCAAAGGCTACGCGGACTTGGTGGCCGTGCCGCTGACGGCGCGGTTTACCACAATGCGGCACGGCTACGTGATCGAACTGAAGTACTTGCCGCGGGCGAATCGGGACGAGTCGCGAATCTCCCTCCTAGGGAAGCAGGCGGAGCGCCAGCTGCGCGGCTACTTGGACGATCGGCGCTGGCGCGAGCAGCATCCCGAGGTCGCATTCACCGGCTTGGCGCTGGTGTTCCGCGGTTGGGAACTGGTCCACGCTGCGGAAGTGACGACGCGCTCGTAGGCCATCCGGCCGCGGTCCAACAGCCGCCTCCCCTCAGTCACCCGGTGGTTGCCCGCAGCCAACCCGGGGTGGCTACCGTCTCGTTGCCGGCGCGGGGACGCCAGGGCACGTTCTGGGCGAGCAGCAGCGAACCAAGCGCGAACGCGGCGCCGATGAGGAACACCGCGGACGGCGATTGCAGCCAAACAACGCCGAGGGCCACCGGCAAGACCACCGCGGCGATGTGATTGATGGTGAAGGAGACGCCGGCGGTGGAGGCGATGTCGGCCGGATCGGCGATCTTCTGGAAGTAGGTCTTGATGGCGATGGCCAAGGCGAAGAAGAGATGGTCGAGAATGTACAGCGCCGCCGCCAAACCAGCGTGGTTCACGAAGGCGTACGCGGTGAACACCAGCACCAGTCCGGCGTACTCGAAGGTGAGCGCGTGGCGTTCGCCGACGCGCCCGATCCACGCGCCGATTCGCTCCGCGAGAAGCAGGTTGAACGCATGGTTGACGAGCAACAAGAGCGCGATGTTGGCCACCGAGTAGCCGAATTTCTCCACCATCAGGAAGCCGGCGAACACCACGAAGATCTGCCGCCGCGCGCCGGAGAGAAAGGTCAGGGCGTAGTAGAGCCAGTAGCGCTTGCGCAGCACCAGCCGCTTGCGCTGCGGGACGCGCGACGGGAAGTGCGGAAATCCGCGCAGCATCGCGGCGACAAGCACCGCGGCGCCACCCCCCGCCAAGTACAGCCAGCGGTAGTCGAGCCCCGCCGCGCTGAGCGCGGCGATCGCCCCATACGCCACCAGCGACGCCGCTGCGCCCACGGCGATCAGGCGGCCGAGGATGCGCGGCGCTTCGTCCTTGGCAAGCCACTGAAGGGAAAGCGACTGGCGCACCGTCTCGAAGTAGTGGAAGCCGACGGACATCAGCACCGTGGTGAAATACAAGCCGTACTCGGTGGGCAGAAACCCGGTGAGCGCCACGCCGATGCCGAACAGCGCCACGGTGACGCAGGCGAAGCTCTGCTCGCGCAGCACCAGAATGGCGAACACCGCGGTGAAAGCCAGAAAGCCCGGCACTTCGCGCAGGCTCTGCAGGATGCCGATCTCGCGCCCGGTGAACGCCGCCCGTTCGATGGCGAAGTTGTTCAGCAGCGCCTGCCAAGCGGCGAAACCGAACGGCATGGCCACGCTGGCCAGCACCAGGAACCCCACCGGGGTGCGCCAGCGTCTACCCATCGTAGAACCCGCGCGGATGCAGCCCGAACAAGCGCCTCTCGCGCTCGCTGCCGAGCCGCGCCGCGGCGGCCGCGTCCAAGTGGTTCACTTCGGCGGTTGGCTTCACGCGCTGGGCGATGTCGCGTCTGGCGTAATGCACTTGCAGGAAGAACCTGCCGGCGTCGCCTTCCCCGGCCGGCAAACGCCGGTGCCACACGTCGGAGACGAACAGCGCCACATCGCCCGCCTGCGCCGTCAGCGGCAACGCGCCCTGTCCGTCGCAGGTGAGCGCCGCGTCGGCGCGGCGCTCCGCCGGCGGCGGCCGACCAGACTTGTGGCTGCCGGGAATCACCGCCGTCGGGCCGCACGCGATGGGGCAGTCGTCCAAGAAGACGTGCGCGCCGATGGCGAACACCGGGTACGGAATCGCATCCGGCCACACCGTGCCCGGCGGCCTGGGAATGTGCGGGCCGGCGTCAATGTGCCAGCCGCCTCCTCCATGCCGATGCTCGGCGCCGGCGCGGTTGCGCCAGCAGGTGTTGGCGATGACGTGGCAGTCCTCGCCGAGCAGCGGTTCGATCACCTCGAGAATCCGGCGATGCGCCACCAGCCGCTGCGCCAAGGCGCATTTGTTGAACATCTCGTAGCGGAAGTCCTCGTCCTGGACTCGCGCCCGACCGGACGGCGGCTGCGCTTCGTAGACGCCGGCGATCGCGGCGCGGGCGCTTGCGAGTTCCTCGCCGGCCAACACGCCGCGCAACACCGCGTAGCCGTCGCGCTCCAACTGCGCGCTGGCCGCCGGCGCCGGCGCGCCGCACGCGAACAGATAGCCGCCCACCCGCTTCAGCAACGGTCAACGCCCTCGGTTAAGCCATCCACGACCCACGGGTTGTCGCCATCGCCGGCCACCGTGGCGCGGCGCATCACGCGCCGCTCGCCGAACGGCCACGGATGGCAGCGTCCGCTCCAAGGCCCCAAACCGGCGGGCGAAGGCCAGATGCTCTTCTTCGTTGATGCGCACGACGGGGAACACCAGCACGGCACACCGATGGAACGCATCCTCGATCGCCCGCCACTCGCGGTCCCCAAGGGCACCCAAGCGAACACCCGTCACCACAGCGCCGAAGCTGTTGCCGCCGGATTCGATCCTCAATGCACACAAGGCCGAGCCGCAAAGGCGTGATTCTGCCACACCCGAAACGACCCGAGGCAATGGCGACGCCGTGTGCCACCGACGCTTTAAGATGTGTCGAGTCCCCCCGTTTTTGAGTGCCGGTCAGGAAACCGGTTGGGGGCTGTGGGATTGGGCGCAAATGATCGAAAACGCACGCTGCGGAAAGAGTTGGTCCAGCCAAAACGCGATCGGTGTTATCTTTGTTCCGGTTTCTCCACTGGCCAATGGGAGCGAACGTGGCGGGTGCTTCGCAGTCTTCGGCAGTCAGTCTGTTCTCCGGCGCCGGCGGCATGGACATCGGTGTTGGAAGAGCCGGATTCAAGACCGTCTGCGCCATTGAGAGCGACCCGCACTGTGCCGCCACCCTGCGTCGCAACGCTCCGCGCAAAGTGGTCTGGCAAGCGGACGTGCGCGTGGTCGATCCGCAACGGCTGTTGGATGTGCTGGGGTTTCAGCCTGGCGAAGTCGGCTTGCTGCACGGCGGCCCGCCGTGCCAACCGTTCAGCCAGATCGGCAAGCGAGCGGGCATGGGCGACCCGCGCGGCGCGTTGATCTTTGAAGTGTTGCGCTTCGCCCGCGTCGTTCGCCCCCTCGCGGTGCTCGTCGAACAGGTGCCCAACTTCCTGCGTACGCGAGCGCCCACGGGACGGCATTTGGTGGAGGAACTGCGCGACGAGTTCCGGGCGCTTGGCTACGACATGCATGTGGACGTGGTGGACGCCCAAACGCACGGCGTGGCCCAGCGGCGGCGGCGGGCGTTGTTCGTGTGCGTGCCGGCGGGCGCGCTGTTCGCCTTCCAGCCGTCGACCAGCAAGGTTGAGACGGTGGGCGCGGTGCTGCGGGGCTTGCCAAAGCCGTCCGCGCCGGGGGAGGTGCCGCCGGTGGCCAACCACATTGACGTCACGCCCGATCGCGACCGACAGCGCATCTCCTACGTGCCCGAGGGGTTGTGGCTGGCGAAAGCCCCCGGCGTGCCAGCGGACATCCTGCGCAACCTAACGCGCAAGGACACGACGAAGTACCGGCGTCTACACCGCCAAGAGATCGCTCCCACGCTACGGTGCGGAGAAGCGCTCTACCACCCGCTGAGGACCGCTACATCACCCCGCGCGAGGCGGCCCGCTTGCAGGGCTTCCCGGACCGGCATGTGTTCGAAGGGCCCATTCGCCGCCGGACGGGCCGGGTGCGGGACTTGGACCAGCACCGCCAAGTGGCGAACGCCGTGCCGCCGCCACTGGCCCGCGCCGCGGCCGAGCAAGTGCGCGAGGCGCTGTGTCTATAGTCGAAGAACTCTTTGGACAACCGCTCCGCGCTGGAGTGATGGATGAAGCCGCATGCAGGACAGCGGTTTGTCCCTTCACACGGTCCACCTGCGATGGCGGCGGCAACCGCGACATGGCCCGGGTGGCGGCATCCGATCCAGCCCTTGGGCCGTTCTTCGATCGGCAGGTCGGCGAGGCAACGGGAGGTTGGCTGCCGTGCGGCGTGTGCTCTGTGCGCCTGCCGAGGGACGACGTCGTGTGGGCGATTTGTCCGCATCGTCTCTTGAAACTGTTTTTGCATACAGTACAATCGTGGTCGCTTTACCTGCGAAGGCCCACCGCGGGGCTGCTCGCGTCACTCGTAGGCCGCTACAGAGATTCCTTGAGGCGCACATGAACCAAGCCAGTAGAATGCAACAGTCGTCCACTACAGTGGCGAGAACCAGCGCAAATGAGTCAAGTCTTGCGACCGGCACGGAGTTTGCGAAGCAAACTCGAGTGCGCCCAGCAGGGGCGCGCACCCGCAGGACGCCTCCAACCGAGGTGCGTATTGTCAACAGGCTGGAAAGCGCACCCGTCGTTTGCGAAAAACGCCGGATGACGGCAAGCGGCGACGCTCCCGCGCGCACCGCCTTGGGCCGGCGCTTCGCCAGCCGCTTGGTCGTGCGCCGCGACCTCAACCGCCGTCTCGTCTCCTATCAAGCGAACAAGGCGCAGCCGGGCCTGCGCTGGTTCAAGTACAAGGAAGGGTTTTCGGCGGCCTTGGCGCGGGACGCGCTGCGTCTGGGCGAGGGTCCGGTGCTGGATCCCTTCGCCGGCCTCGGCACCTCCGTGTTGGTTGCCGGCGGCGCCGGGCGCGACGCCACCGGCATCGAAATCATGGCCGTTGGCGCTCGCGCCGCGCAAGCCATCGCGCGGATGGGCAACGGCGTGGATGCGGGGGCTTTGCGGCGCGCCGGCGCGCGGCTGCTCGGTGCCCTGGATGGCAAACAAGCCGTCGCCGAGCACCGCTTTCCCCATGTGCGCATCACGGAAAAGGCGTTCCCACCGGATGCCGAGGACGCCATCGCCAAGGCGCGCGGCCACCTCGCGCGGATGCGCGATGGCCAGCTGCGCGCGCTTTTGGATTTCGCCTGCATGAGCGTGCTCGAAGAGGTCAGCTACACGCGCAAGGACGGGCAGTACCTGCGCTGGGATGGGCGCTGCGGGCGCTCGCTGCGGGGCGCAATGCACAAAGGCCCCATTCCGTCGTTCGCAGACGCGCTGGCCAGACGCATCGGGCAAATGACCACAGACGCGGCGGCTCTGCGGCGCGACTACGGCGGACGCCTGCCGCGCATCGTCCACGGCTCCGCCCTCACCGAGCTGCCAAGGCTGGCGGACGCCTCGGTGGGGCTGACGATCACCTCCCCGCCCTACGCCAACCGCTACGACTACACCCGCACCTACGCCTTGGAGCTGGCGTGGCTCGGCAACGACCAAGCGGCCTTCGCTTCGCTGCGCCAAGCGTTGATCAGCGCCACCGTGGAGAACCGCTCCAAGCAGGATTGGCTGGAGCGCGAATACGCCCGCCCGGCGGTGCTGGCGCAAGCGAAGCGCGCCGTCGCGGAACAGGCGGCGTTGCGGGAGGTGTTGGACGCGCTCCGGTCCCGGCGCACGGAACTCAGCAACCCGCACGTCATCCGGCTGGTGGAAAACTACATCGCCGAGATGGCGGTGGTGATCGCCGAACTGGCGCGCGTCACGCGCCCGGGTGGTCGCGTGGTGATGGTGAACGACAACGTGCAGTACAACGGCGAGGAAGTGCCGGTGGACTTGATCCTCTCGGACATCGCGGAAACATGCGGTTTCGTGTGCGAGGAGATCGGCGTGCTGCCGCGCGGCAAGGGCAACGCCAGCCAGCAGATGGGCCGCTTCGGACGCCGGGAGCTGCGCAAATGCGTGTACCGGTGGCGACGGCGTGGCGCGAATGGCTGACGGCGGCCGCCAACGGGACGCCATCGCCCGGGCGCTGAAGATCGCGCGCAGAGTCGCCCTGCGCGAAGACGTGGCCGTGCGCGATCGGATAGCGCGCTTCAAGCCGAAGCTCCGCTACAACAAGCGCGACCTCTGCATCGCCAAGGAGGCGTGGCGAAAAGTCGCCGACGCCGGCGTCAAGCGGCGTTTGGTGTTCGCGCATCCGGACCTGCTCAAGGAAATCCCCGAAGCTTCGCTTCACTACCGCGGCATCGCCCTGTTGTCGCGCAAACGCGTGCAGGAGATCGCCGGCTCGGTCGACACATGGGAGCGATCTCCGCAGAAGGCCAGAGTGAGCGAAGAGAAAGCCCTGAGAGTGAGCAGGCTCTACAACGCCGTCATCTCAGCCATTCTCTTGGACAACACCGACTGGAAGCCGGACGACGGCTACCGAAACATCTTGGCCACTGTCGGCATCACGGAGGACGGCACCATGCGAAACATCATTGGTCAAGAGGCGGAGCAGGCAATCAAGGACGGCCTTCTTGACTGGGTGAGGGCCCAAGGGTTGTTGATCAGCGAAGACTCGGAACCGCGTGGCGATTGGGCTCTAGAGGGCGGCGTTCTCATGCGTTTCGGTTCCGAACCGGACATCTCGTTTGAACGGGATGGCAAGCCCGCCGTGCTCATCGAGATCAAAGGCGGCAAAGACCCCGCCGGCGCCCTCGAACGCCTCGGTGCGGTGAAAAAGACGTTTGACGAAGCGCCGGTGGACTGCGACAACTTCCTTGTCGCAGGCGTCGTGACCGCGACGATGCGCGAGAGGCTTGACGAAATGCGCATCAAGGACGACTTCGACATTGAAGGGTTGCTGCACGATGACCGCGCGTGGACGCGGTTCTTGAACGAGATCTTCCATCACGCTTTGCGCCTCACGGCGGAGGTTGTGGCGCCGGAGTGACGCGGCGCAACAAACCCGGGCCCTTGCTCGCTTACAATGTCGCTCCCGTAGCGGCCTTGAGGCTTGGGCATGTCCATCGTCGATCTGTTGCGCGGCTTGTTCCGGGGGGTGGCGCGGTTGTTGGCGTTCATCCGCGCCACCGTCGCGAACCTCATTGTGCTCGGCATCATCGCCGTTGTGGTGCTGGCGCTGATGGCGTTGCCGGACACCGACGTGCCGGAAGGCGCGGCGCTGCTGCTCGCCCCCAAGGGCTTGGTGGTGGAACAGGAGGGCGGCAGCGACCCATTCACGCTGCTCGGCGCCGGATCGACGGCCGAGACTCGTCTGGACGACATCCTCCGCGCCATCGAAAAAGCCGGCGAAGATGGCCGCATTCGCGCGCTGGTGTTGGATCCGTCCTCCTTGGCGGCCGTTTCGCCGGCCGATCTGGAGGTGATCGGCAACGCGCTCCAAGCGTTCCGCGAGACCGGCAAGCGCATCGTCGCCAAAAGCCGCTACTACGGACGCGACCAATACTATCTGGCGAGCTTCGCCGACGACATCTACCTGCACCCGCTCGGCGACGTGATGCTCGGCGGCTATGGGATGTACAACAACTACTTCCGGGGCCTTCTCGACAAGTTCAAGGTGAAGATGCACGTGTTCCGCGTCGGCACCTACAAGGCGTTTGTGGAGCCGTACACGTTGAGCGGCATGTCCGAGGCCGCGAAGGACGCCAATCAACAAACCGTGGACGCCTTGTGGGAGCGCTTCGTGACGCACGTGGCCGAGAACCGCGGCATCCCTCCGGACGCCGTGTACGCCTACGCCAATCAGTACGACGAGCATGTGCTGGCAACCGCCGGCGATGCGGCGCGCGCCGCCTTGGACCACGGGCTGGTGGACGCGCTGCTGACCGACGCGCAGGTACAGGAGCGCTTGCGCGTGCTGGCGGGGCGGGACGACAAGAACGCCTATCGCCGCGTGCCGTTCGCCACCTACCTGCAGCCGCGCATCGACCCGCTGCTCGGCGACGCCGTGGCCGTGGTGACCGCCAGCGGACCGATCGTCACCGGCAAGCGGCCGCGCGGCTTCGTCGGCGCGAAGAACATGGCCAAGTTGCTGGGCGATGCCCGCAAGGACGACGCCATCAAGGCGGTGGTGCTGCGCGTGGATTCCGGCGGCGGCAGCGTGCTCGCCTCGGAACTCATTCGCCAAGAAGTCGTGCGGGTGCAGGAGGCGGGCAAGCCGGTGGTGGTCTCGATGGGCGGCACCGCCGCCTCCGGCGGCTACTGGATCGGCGCCACCGCGGACGAGATCTGGGCCGCGCCCACCACCATCACCGGCTCCATCGGCATCTTCGCCATCGTGCCCACGTTCGAGGACACCCTCGCCGAAGTCGGCGTGACGTGGGATGGCGTGGGCACCGGGCCGTTCGTCGGCGCCCTTGATCCCACCGGCGGCTTGGGCGGCCCGATGGCGCGCGCCTTGCAAGCGAGCATCGACCACGGCTACCGCCAGTTCATCGACCTGGTGGCCGAAGGCCGCGACATGACGCCCGAACAGGTGGACGCCATCGGCCAAGGACGGGTGTGGACCGGCGCACAAGCCTTGGAGCGCGGCCTGGTGGACAAGATCGGGCATCTGCAGGACGCCATTGAAGGTGCCGCCGCGCTGGCGGAGCTGACCAGTTTCGGCGTGCGCTATTTGGAACAACCCCTGTCGCCGCAGGAAATCCTCTTGCGAACGCTGTTCGACGATTTCGCCCCGGACTTGCCCGGGGTGCGGCTGACAGGCGCGTTCGCTTCCCGCTTCGCCCACGAGGTGCGCGTGTTGGACGCGCTCGCGGACCCGAAGCACATCTACGCCCTGTGCGAATTGTGCCGAGGCATCCGCTGACGGCGGTGAGCGTTTTTGCCGTCAGTCGCCCATGCGCCCGACGGAGAGCCGTTCGACGGCACAGGGAGATACTGGAGTAGGATCGTCCCCAATGCCCGGTAGCTCAGTTGGTAGAGCAGCTGCCTGTTAAGCAGACGGTCGCTGGTTCGAATCCGGCCCGGGCAGCCAGTTCCCGGTTTCCTGGCGCGGGTGGCGGCGACGTGCAGCAGCGCACGGCATCGGTCGGTCGAATACTCTTGCGGCGAAACTGCATCTATACTGGCGCGACGACAATGCGCAAAGGGGCCGCTATGGCGCAAGCACTGGAACCCGAGATCGAAGAACTCTTCAAGCAACGCGCGGCGCGCGTGAAGGAAGACAAGCCGCCATCGCGCGGCGGGCCGCTCGGCGCAGTGGCCCATGCGCGCATCCCAGGGGTCTCCAGCCGGCGGGCGATGGCCGAGCGCATTCGCGCCGAGGACGACCTCGTGGCCGGCGACTTCGGCACCGTGTACTACAAGCCGGTTACCGTAGGCGGCATCGAGCTCAAGCTCGAACCGTTGCAGCCGAGCATCGGCACCGTCGTCCACGGGGTGGATTTGGCGACGGACTTGGACGCGCCGGGGATGGTGCGGTTCCTCCGCGAGCTGTGGCTGGAGCGCCGCGTCATCATGTTCCGCAAGCAAGAGCACCTCTCCCGCGAGCAGATGTGGGCCTTCGCGGCGCGTTTTGGCGAAGTCGGCGCGCCTTACGGCGAACGCGAGCACATGCCCAACGCCGTCGACCGCGACCAGCAGTTCGAGGTGCGCGACCGGCTGGCGCTCTTGAAGCTCAAGTCCGACCAAGACGCGCCCGGCGCGGCGTCGGGCTGGCATGCCGACGCCACTTGGCAGCCACGCCCGCCCATGGCCTCGGTGCTGATGTGCCGCGAAGGCCCGCCGGTGGGCGGCGACACCTGCTTCTGCGATTGTTACGCCATGTGGGAGGGGCTGCCGCTGGAGGTCAAGCGGCGAGTCGAGCATTTGACGGCGGTTCACGTCGGCAACTACGGGCATCGGATGGACGGCGTGACGCCGGAGGCCGTTCACCCGGTGGCGCGCACGCACCCGGAGACCGGACGCACCACCCTCTACGTGCAACAGGGATTCGTCCGCCGCTTCGCGCCCGAGCACGGCCTCGACGCGGCGGAGGAAGCGCGGCTTCTGCTGCACATGAAGCAGCAGGAGGGCCGGCCGGACTACACCTGCCGCTTCCGCTGGGAGGCCGGCTCGATCGCCATGTGGGACAACCGCGCCGTGCTGCACAGCGCCAGCGGCGATTTCTGGCCGCACCGCCGAATCATGGAACGGCTGACCATTCTCGACCGCGACGAATCCCGCCGCGCGCCTTACTACGCGCCGCAGGACGGCAAACAAGAGCGGGCAGAGGAACGCGCTGGCGCAGCCTGACGCCAAAGACGCCATCGGCGCGGCTTGCGAGGAGCGGGCAGGCCGCGCCCGCTTCGAACTACGGTCGCCGGCGTGTACGCGAGCGCAGCAAGCGTCGGGCTTTCTCCGTCACCCGGCCCTCCGCGCTCGTCAAGATCCGTTCCGTAAGCGTCTCGCGTTCGGCGGAGAAGTTCTTCAACGCGGCCTGCACATAGGGTTTGCCGAACGCCGCGACGCTGGGATAGAAGCCGGTCTCGTCGATGTCCGCAAGCACGGCGCGGTAGTGCGCGAGCACATGGCGGTTCAGCAGCGCGCCGGCGGCGCGCGCGGAGGAAAGCGCACCGTCGCCGAGTTTGCCCAGCTTGTCGAGCCCGCCCAGCGCCATCGCGCCGGAGATGCGAAACGGGCTGACGCCTTGCCGCGCCGCGGCGGCGCCCATGGCCTCCCAAAGGGCGGCGAGTTCGGCCCGCGTGACCACCTGCTGAACGTCGATGGCCGCCACGGATTCGCGCACCTGCGCCACGGTCTCGCGGATGCCCTCCACCGACAGCGGCGGCTGGTCGAAGGCGCTCGCGGCGTCGCCGTTCGCCGCGGAGACCTGATCGAGCAAGTCGTCCACGTCGCGCACTTTGGCGGCGTCCGCCACCACGCCTTGGCGCTCCAGCTCGTCCGCGAGTTCGCGCAGATAGACCTTGGAGCCGTAGGCGACGTCGCTGATCACCGCCAGCACCAGCATCGGCGAGAGGTGAACCGTCGCCAGGCTAGCCACGTCGATGAAATTGCCGACCGTCTTGCGGGCGACGAAACCGTCCCGGCCTTGCGCGCCCCGCCCTGCCGCGGCGCGCTCCGGCTTGGCGCCGACCCTTCCCACGTCCTCGGCCATGAAGTCCAGCATCTGGCCAACGAACGCTTGATAGGTCTTGGCGTTGCGCACGGCGTCCGGCAGCAGCACCGCGGCGGAGTCGCGCAAGGTGCCGCCGACGACGCCGGCGACGCCGCGCACCGCCCGCTCCGGCAACGAGAGGCCGTACAGGACGCGCCCTCGCGCTGTGCATTGTTTGCCCGAATCGTCCGTCACCCAAGCGCTTCCGCGACCAACTGGAAACACAGCACCCATGATAAACGTCCCCGTGGTGTACGATTCACCGCCATGACTAGCTGCCGCGTCGCGCTCTCGCTGCTTGCGCTCTCCGCTTTGGCGCCGTCGGCCGCCGAGGTGGCGCCCGCGACCGCCGAAGTGCCGCCGGCGGCAGCCACAGTGGCGCCGGCGGCAGCCGCAATAGCGCCGGCGGCAGCCAAAGTGGAGGGCCCGCGTCTTGTTTGGGACGTGTCGCTGTGGGGCAAGCCCCGCGCCGGCACCAAGATGGCGGACGCGCTGGCCGCGGCGGTGGCCGCGAAGACCGGCGGCAAGTGGCGGCTCACGCTGCACTACGGAGAAGCGCTGTCCAAGGCGCGCGAGAACCTGGACGGCCTCGCCATCGGCGCCTTCCAAGCCGCGATGGTGTGCAACTTCTACCACCCGCGCAAGAACCCCGCGCTGATGGCGCTCACCCTGCCCTTCCTGCCCATGAACAGCTGGGAGAACAACCGCCGCGTTCGGGAGGCGGTGTACGCCCATCCGGCCGTGGTGAAGGAACTCAAGCGTTGGAACGCGATGGCCTACACCTCCTCGTTCCTGCCCCAGTACGAGTTTCTCGGCCGCGGCGACCCGCCGCTCGATCTGGAGAGCTGGCGCGGGCTCACCGTGCGCGCCGGCGGCGGCCTGGGGCAGGCGATGAAGCGGCTTGGCGCCACGCCCACCAGTTCCACCGCCACCGAGGTGTACACCGGCGTGCAGCAAGGCACCATGGACGCGGCCTCGTTCCCCTTCACCTACAGCCACGTCGCCTACCGCATCCACGAAGTGGCGGACTGGTTCACCGGCAACCTCTCGCCGGGCACGGCGGACTGCCCGCTGGCGCTCTCCATCGACGCCTACGACGCGCTGCCGCCGCAGTACAGGCAGCTACTCGCCGACGTGAAGGAGGATGTGGTGGCCGCGCAGATCCAAGCCTATGTGGAGGTGGACCAAACGAACCTGCCCATGCTGCGGGAGTCCCTGCGCGAAGTGCGCTATTCGGACGCCCAGCTGGCGGCGTTCCGCGCCAAGGCCGGAAAGCCGGTGATCGAAGACTGGATCGCGCGCAACCAAAGCCGTTTCGACGCCCGCGGCTTGGTGGAGGCGATCTTCGCCGCCGTCGGTCAGCGCTACGAGTAGCGGTTCCGGCGCACAGCCGGTGATCCAAGACTCCTTCGGCCGCGGCCTTGGCCGCATCGACCGCGCCTTGGGCCGCGTGGAGAACGCCTTCAACCTCTTCGCCGGGGGGCTGGTGTTCGCCCTGATGCTGTTCGGCGTCGCGCAGATCCTGCTGCGCGTGGCGTTCGATGCGCCGATCTTCGGCTACATCGACATCGTGGAGGTGTCGATGGTGGGGTTCGCCGTGCTCTCCATCGCCTTCGTGCAGCGCGTCGGCGGCCATGTGCGCATGGAGCTGGTGCTGTCGCGTTTGCGCGGACGCGCCTTGTGGTTGGTGGAGGCCGGCGGGGCGCTGGCGGCGGCGTTCATCGTGGCCGTGCTCATCCCCTACTCCTACATGCACTTCGCACGCGCCTTTTCGTTCGGCGACAGCACCATCGACATCGAGCTGCCCACCTGGCCCGCCAAGCTGGTGGTGCCGGTGGCGTTGGCGCTGCTGCTGCTGCGCCTGCTGGTGCAGTGCGCGGGATACATGCGCCTGGCGCGCCATCCGCACCACGCGCCGGTGGCGGTGCCGGTGCTGCAAGACGCAGCCACGCAAGCGCGGCGGGAGATCGCGCTGGCCGCCGGCGAGGGGGAGCAAGGGCCGTGACTGGTTTCGACCCGCTTTGGGTGGGCGTAGGCGGCGTGGCGTTCTTGGTGTTGCTGGTGGCGCTTGGGGTGCGCGTGTTCGCCGCCGCCGCCCTCACCGGCTTCCTGGGCTTGCTGCTGCTCAAGGGCTGGGACGTCGCCGCGGCCATCGCCGGCACCATCCCCCATTCCAAGACGGTCACCTATCCGCTGTCGGTGTTGCCGCTGTTCATCCTCATCGGCTTCCTCGCCTTTCACGCCGGCCTGACCGGGCGCCTGTTCGAGGCGGCGCGGCGCTGGGTGGGCTGGGTGCCCGGCGGCCTCGCGGTGTCCACCGTGCTCGCCAGCGCCGGGTTCGCGGCCGTGTCCGGCGCCTCCACGGCCACCGCCGCGGTGTTTTCGCGGGTGGCCATCCCGGACATGCTGGGCAACCGCTACGGCAAACGCCTGACCGCCGGCGTGGTCGCCGCCGGCGGCACCTTGGCGTCGTTGATTCCGCCGTCCGCGATCCTCGTCATCTACGCCATCATCGTGGAGGAGTCCGTGGGCAAGCTGCTGCTTGCGGGCTTGCTGCCGGGGTTGGTCTCCGTGCTCATCTACGCCGGCCTCATCGTCGGCTTGTGCGTGGCGAAACCGGAGCTCGGCCGGGCGGTCCGCGGCTTCACTTGGCGGCAGCGCTTCGCCAGCCTGCCGGGGGCCCTGCCCATCTTTCTGGTGGTCGGCGTGATCTTCGGCGCGCTGTACTCGGGTGCCGCCACGCCCACCGAGGCGGGTGCGCTCGGCGCGATGATCGTGTTCGTCCTCTACGTCTTGCGGGCTTGGCGACAGCGCTCCTGGGCGCAAGCGGGCGGGCGGCTGCGCGAAGCCTTGATGGAAACCGCCAAGCTCACGGTGATGATTTTCACGCTGATCTGGGGCGTCTTCCTGTTCGTGCGCTTCCTCGGCTTCGCCGGGCTGCCGGCGGCGTTCGCGGATTGGGTGGTGGGGCTGGACATGCCGCCGCTCGTCATCATCGTGTGCATCCTCTTGGCCTACGCGGTGCTCGGCATGTTCATGGACGCCATCGGCATGCTGGTGCTGACGCTGCCGGTGGTGTACCCGGCGGTGGTCGCCCTCGGCTACGACCCCATCTGGTTCGGCATCGTGGTGGTGAAGATGGCGGAGATCTGCCTCATCACCCCGCCCATCGGCCTCAACTGCTTCGTGGTGGCGGGCGTGGCGCGGGAGCTGCGGGGGCCGGGCGGCGAGTCGCTGGCGATTCCGCTGCAGGACGTGTTCCGCGGCATCGGCCCGTTCTTCGTGGCCGACGTGTTGACCGTGGCGGTGCTGCTGGCGCTGCCCGAAGTGGTGCTGTGGCTGCCGCGAACGATGGGTTGAGTCCACCCCGCTCTTGGCCGCTCGCGGGCGGCGTCCTCAACCCGATTCCGCCACGCCTCTCTTCGCCGGCTTCGCCGGCGTCATGCGCAGGATGCGGCCGCCGGAGTTGTGTTCGAGCAGCAAATAGATCGCGCCTTGCGGCCCCACCTCGATGTCGCGCAGCCGCGCCAAATCTTGAAACAGCGTCTCCGTTTCCACCACCTGGCCTGCGCGCACCACCATGCGTTGCAGGCTGCGCGCCTTGAGGGCGCCGACGAGGATGTTGTCGCGCCATTTGGGAAACGCGTCCCCGGCGTAGAAGACGAAACTGGACACCGCCGGGGAAGGCGTGAGATCGACCACCGGCTGCTCGATGTCCTTCATGTCGAACGCGATGCCGAGGCGCTTGCCGTAGGCCACCGGCGAGCCGTCGTAGTTCAAGCCCTTGGAGGTGAGCGGCCAGCCGTAGTTGCGTCCCGGCAGCAGGCGGTTGATCTCGTCGCCGCCGCGCGGGCCCATTTCCGTGCCCCAAAGCTCGCCGTCGGCGTGGTTGAACTCCAAACCCTGCGGGCTGCGGTGGCCGTAGGTCCACACACTCTTGAAGGCGCCTTCCACATCCACAAACGGGTTGTCGGGTGGAATGCCGCCATCGTCCCGCACGCGGTGGATCTTGCCCCACGGATTGGCGAGATCCTGGATGCCGGTGTGGTTGTCGAAGCCCTTCATGCCGACGCTGATGAAGAGGTGCCCTTGGCCGTCGAAGCACAACCGGCCGCCAGCCCCCAAATCCGTCGCCGGGCCGTAGAACCGGCGTGGCGCATCCCAGATCATCTGCTCGTCGATCCACTGGCCGTCTTGGATTCGGCCGCGAATCACTTTGTTCATGGACACCGGACCGCGGGCCCTGCGGCGCAACCAGTTGCCCTTTGCCTCGTCACCCCGGCGATCGCCGAAGTGCAGATACACCCAGCCGTTCTTTCGGTAGTCCGGATGGATGGCCACGTCGAGCAGCCAGCCGTGCCCCCACTCCTGCTGCATCGTGATCACGAAGGAGTCCGCATAGGCTTTCGGCGTGCCCTCCACGAAGGGAGATTTGACCCCCTGTTTGGAAACGACGCTCAAGCCGCGCTTCTTCTCGGTGAGCAGCATCCCGCCGTCCGGCAGCGGCGCGATGGAATACGGCAGCGGGTCGAGGCCGTCGATCACCGTTTCCAACGTGAAGTCGTGGTGTTTGGAGGCGATGACGCCTTCCGGCACGGTGAAGCGCGTGTCGTAGTGGAAGTCGGCGTACCCGACGCCACCGCGGACTTCGGCTATGTAGAGCGCCAAGTGGCGGACTTGCCGTTCGGACAACGCATCTTCCCACTTGGGCATGCCGTTCTCCGGGAACCCTTGGGCGATGCTCTTGGCTATCGCTTCGGCGGTGTCCCCGTAGCGCAGTTCCGCGCCGACCAGCGGCGTGCCCTGGGCCGCGCCCTCCAGCCGCTCGCCGTGGCAGACGGCGCAGTGCGTGGCGTACAGACCCGACCAATCCCGATACGGCGCCGCGCCGTCTTGCGCCAACGCGCTACCAGCGACCGCGGCGCCAAAGACGGCCGCGGCGCCAGAGGCGGCCGCCGCGGTTGCGACGCAGCCGGTTCGCCTGAACGTGCGGAGCACCATCGCTTCCCCCCAACCATTGCGCTTCGGCGAGCGTAACAGCAACGGCCGCAGGATGCGTTCCGTCGCAGACGTGATCGGCCACGGTGCTGTTGTCCGCGGCGACGCGAGGTCAATCCAACAGCGTGTTGGCAATGGCGAACAAACCGCGGGCCACGCGCGCGGTTTGCGCCACATCGACGGTCTCCGGCCAGCGATCGTCGGCATGGTGGAACCAGGCGTTGTCGCCCAAGAACGAGACGTAACGGCCACCCATGTCATGGATGTTGCGCGCCTCGCCGCCTGGGCGCTCACCCACCGGCGTGGCGTTCGCATGCGGTCTTCCGGCGTCCGCGAGCGCTTGGCGCGCAAGCGCGAAGAGCGCGTCGTCCGAGGCTTGCAGGCGCAACCGCGAACCAGCCGCCGCGAAGTTGGCGCCCAAGTGGATCCACGCGTGCGCGCCGGCCGCGAGCTTGGCGTTGTGGCGCAGAAAATGTTCCAACCCGAGGTGACCGAGCTCGTGGCCGCTCGTGGCCACAAAGACCACGCCGCGACGCGGCTGCTCGGCGACGCAGCGGCGCATGAGCGCGAGCATCAGCGCGACGCCGCCGCCGCGCTCCGCCGTCGATGTCCACCAAGAGCTCTTGGGCGTCACCACGACAACGGGCGGCAACGACGGGTCGCGGCCGTCGATGCGCGCTTCCACGTTGACGCCTTCGGCGCGTTCGAAATCGACATCCACGACGACTTGCGCCGTCTTGCCCTGCGTCGCCGCGGTGCGCAACCACGCCTCGTGCGCGCTGCCCACTTGCAGCACCGGCGGACCGAACGGCGCGCTGAAACGATCCGCGTTTTGCAGCGCGAGGCCGGGGACGCGGGCGCTGCTCTTGGTGACGGCCACCAATGCCGGATGATTGCCGCGCGTTCGCGCTTGCGCCACGGCGTTCCCGCCGGCGCCGACGACGCCGACGCCAACGCGCTCGTCGGCGCACGGCAACATGGCGAGCCGCGCCGAGACCGTTTGCCCGCCTGTCGTGCCGCCATCGAACAACGGCACGCCCGCGACCGTCCGCCCGTCCACCGTCAGGGCGCATTCGCGGGGTTGCCAGCGCCGCAGCGCGAATTCGCTCCGCCGTGGCCGCCGCCGCGGCGGTCGCCGTGCGCCAACACCCGCTTGACGAAAGGAATCCAACAACCAGGCTGCGGTCTCGTGGTCGCCGGCGGTGCCGGTGCGGTGATCGCCGATGCCATCCCAAGCGCGAATGTCCGCCGCGATGCGCTCAAGCAAATCGGTCATGGTCGGTTGCCGGCTACCGCAACCGCATCTACGGGCCGCCGACGGAGACCGGGTGGCGCAACGCTTGTCCCGTTCCCGCAGCGTCGCGTTGCCGTCCGGGCAGTTGCGGTGCGCGAGGCGTTCACGGCGCCTTGAGCTGCGTCTTGGCAATGCGTTCGAGGAGCGCCAAGCGCAGCTCGTTCTCCACCGACGCGTATTCCGGCAAGCCGGCCAAGTTGCGCATCTCGCGCGGGTCCGCATGGCGGTCGAACAGCAAGTAGCTCTTGCCGTCGCCGTTCAGCGCCATCTTCCAATCCCCCGTCAGCAGCAGAAACTCGCCGCGAAACTCGGACAACGCATCTTGGCGATGCGCAGCGTCGGCGGATGTCAAAGCCGGACAGAGCGATCGCGCGAACTGGCGATGCTCGAGTTCGCCGCCGACAAGCTCAACCAAAGTGGGCCCCAAGTCGCTGTTCTCCGCCAGCACGTCGCTGACGCGGCCGCCGGCGGCGGCCGTTGCCGGCGTGCGCACGATCAGCGGCACCCGCAAGGCGCCGTCCAGGAAGTTCACCTTGTAGATCAGATCCCAATCGCCGTTCATCTCGCCATGATCCGATGTGAACGCGATCACGGTGTTCTCCAGTTCGCCGCGCTGTTCCACCACGCGCACGATCTGTCCGATCTGGTCGTCGATCAACGTCACGTTGCCGGCGTAGTTGGCGCGCATCGCCCCGACGTCGCCTGGCTCGAGAACCGGGCTGTGGTGTTCCATGTGGTGGTCGAGCCAGCCTTGCGGGCGCGGCTGATCGGCATCGGGGCGCGGCACCGGTGGCGGCATTTCTTCTGGTCGATACATGCTGGCGTAGGGTTCCGGCGCATCCCACGGTTCGTGCGGGCCGCCGAAGCTCACCCAGCAGAACCACGGTTGATCGCGTCCGTAGCTCTCCAAATAGCGCTTCGCTTGTTGCCCGACATAGACATCGGCGTAGTCTTCGAGCGGCAGAACCGAAGGCCGCGCCACATGCGGCTTGTTGGCGAAGCGCTCGGCGTAGTCCTCCCGGTAGGCGTCGAGCAATCCCTTGTGTTCCCATTCGGCCGTCATGCGGCTCAGCACATGTGTGCTGGCGCGCGGGCCGCCGATTTCGTCCACGTCGTCCAAGCCGTAGCTGTGCAGCAGGTGGGCCCGTTCGCGCAGGTCGCCGCGGTGCGGGTGCAGATGCGTCTTGCCGAACAGGCTGGTGCGATAGCCCAAATCGCGGATGGCGCGCATCCAAGTGGGCGCGTCCGCCGGCAGCGTGTAGTCCATGTTGTTCCACACCGAGTTGTTGTGCGGATACCGACCCGTGGCGAGCGTCACCCGCGCCGGCACGCAGACCGGCGTGGTGGTGATGCACTGCGTGAAACGCACGCCCTCGGCGGCGATGCGATCAAGCGCCGGCGTCCGCATCCAATCCTGCGCGCAGCCAAGCGCGTCGGCGCGCTGTTGATCAGTCATCACGAAGAGAATGTTTGGCCGGTCGGAGTTGCTCATCGCGCTTGCGCTATTCTTGCCACATTGACAACAAGAATCGCAGCTTTGACCGGACAGTTGCAACGTGCGAACCCGCGTGCCCGCAGCGCGGCATCCGCGCGCGTCGCCGCGCGGACCGGCGCGCGGCATCGCCGACCCCTGCCGCGCGCCGCGAGGCGTTCGTGAGGCAAGTCGCCTTCACGCGCATGGCGGACGGCACCGCCGAGGAATACGCTTTCCTCGCGCCGTTGTACGCCAATAGCCGCCAGCGTGTTCCGGACGCGTTGTTGCGGTTGCTCCAGACCTTGCGCGGCGACCGGCTCGGCTATCAAGTGGATCGCTACACGCACTCGCTGCAGACCGCCACACGCGCCGAACGCGACGGCGCGGACGACGAAACCGTGGTCTGCGCCTTGCTCCACGACATCGGCGACGCCTTGGCGCCGGACAACCACAGCGCCGTGGCCGCCGCCATTCTGCGTCCTTTCGTAAACGACCGAAACCACTGGGTGGTGCGGCATCACGGGCTGTTCCAAGGCTACTACCACTTCCACCACCACGGCCTGGATCGCAACGCCCGGGACCGCCATCGGCATCATCCGCACTACCGGGCGTGCGTGGACTTTTGCGAGCGTTGGGATCAGCGCTCCTTCGACCCGCGCTACGACACGCTCCCCTTGGCGCACTTCGAGCCGATGGTGCGGCGCGTGTTCGCCGAACCGCGCCGGCAATTCGACTGACTCCGGCGCGACCGCCGGTTCGATTCCCACCTTGGCCGCCTCGCCCGGTGCGACGCGGCGAATCCCTCAGCAACCGTTGCTGTCGCCGCAGCTCAGCAGACGGAAGTAGCGCGCAACTTGCTGCGAGTCGTAGGCGCGGTCGCGGGGGCGTCCGGCCTGCACGCGCACGCCCTCCACGCGGCCGAGGGCGATTTCGATTTGATCGAGCCGCGCCAACGTCATGGCCACGAGACGGTCGCGGTTGGCGGCGTCCGCGCCCAAGCCGCGGTAGCCGGCGGCACCCTCGGCGGCGCGGCGGCGCGCTTGCGGATCGGCGGTGCCGGTGCCGTCGAACACCGTCGCTTCCAAGCGGCCAACGTCGCGGAGCAAACCGCCGAAAACACCGCCGTCGCCGCTTGCGGCGGCGGCCTGCAATCGGTCCCGCAACTCGCGCACGTCGTCCACCGTGGGCGCGCCCGACGTGGCGCCGGCGGATGCCAGTTCCTCCGCCGCTTGGCCGACGCGGCGATGCAATCCCGCCAATGCTTCCCGAACGCCCTCCTCGTGGCCAACCAGGAACAGCGGTCGGCCGGCCTCGAAATACTCCGCGGCGGTGGCCAAACGTTCCGCAAGGCGCGACTCGGCCAGTTCCGCGAGCGCCTCGTCGATCTGCGCGCCGGCGCCGGGAGGCGCGTCTTCGAGCTGGCGGCGGGCGTCCGCCAAGTCCGCCGCGAGGGCGCTGAGATCGCGCTGCATCCGCCGTTTGGTATGGGCCGCGTCGCGCATCGCGTCGTCGCGAATGCGCAGGCCACCGACGGCTTCGGCTTCCCGCAGACGATCTTTCCGGAGCGCCCGCAAGCGCTCCACGATGCGCTCTTGGTCGGCCAGCAACGCGCCGGCGGCGCGCTCGGCGCCGCGCATCCGCTCGGCAAGATCCCGCGCCGCGCCGCGGCGCAGCAGGTCGGCGCCGGCGCGCAGCGCAGCCGCGGCTTGCCGCAGCAAAGCGCCGGCATCGCGTTGTTCTCCCGGCGCCCGTTGGACGCTGGCGCGGGCGTGTTCGATTGCCGCCAACGCCGAGCGCAGATCCCGCTCGTCCTGTTCGCCGCTGTCGCCCCGGCGCGTGGACGCGGCGTCGCCCACCGCCGCGCCGCCATTCGATTGGCGGCGTCCTTCCCGCGCCAATCGTTCGCCAAGAGACTCCAGCTCGTCCTCCAAGCGTTCGAGCTGCCAGCGCGATTCCGGCAGCGTTTGCCCCTCCCGTTCTTGCCGGCGCGCCAGCGCCTCCTGTCGGCGCGCCAGTTCGGTGAGCCGTCGCCACTCTTCGTCGTCCGACTCGGAGCGCTCCCCGAAAGTTGGTTGTTGCGGCGTCTCGTAGCGATTGCGCTCCGGGTCCAGTTCCAGGTCGACCAGTTCCGCGAGCGAACGGCTTGCGGAGCTGCCGGAATCGGCTGCGCTGCGCGAGCGCGACACGTCGATGTCCGTCACACTCGCCTCCGCCGACAAGAGATGCCGCAAGGCGCGTTGCTCCACCGGCACCGCGCCGTCCAAGTCGCCGGTGGACAACGTCTCGGCCGCAAGCGCCATCTGCTCGGCGGCGGCCGCCAACTCGACGACGAACGACGACACCTCGTCGTCTGCAGAAAGCTGGCGTCCTTCGGCGCGCGCCACCAGCGTTTCCACCTGCTCTTGCAACGCCCGTTGCAGCGCGGTCACCATGCGCAGCTGATCGTGGAAGTCCTCATCGGCGCGGGCGCCGGTGCCGCGGTCGCGCAGGAGATTCCATGTTGCGGTCACGATGTCGCGCTGCCGCGCGGAAAGCTCCAAGCCGCCATTGCCGCCCCCGCCGCCGCCGTTGCCCGCGCCGGCCCGCTCTCGGTAACGGCGGTCGAACGGACGCACGTCAACGAAGTACAGCGCGGTGCGCGCCGTGGCGCTGTGATCCTTCGCCTCCGCGTAGAACGAAAGCACATCGCCCGGGCGCATGCCCCGGCCGTCGTCGGCCGTCAGCGTCTCGAACGCGAAGAGACGGTCCGCGTTGGCTTCGCGGCGGCCGGCGGTGGCGGTCCCATGCTCCCGCCACGCGCCACCGTTGACGGCGTAGCGCAGCGTCAAGGCGTCCACGCCGAAGTCGTCGCGCGCGCGGAAGCGCAACGCCACCTCTTCGATCGCGGTAGCGGAACGGTCGTGGCCCGGAAAAGCGAACTCCACTTGTGGACGCTGATCCTCGACCACCTCGACGAGGAAGTTGTCGCTGACGCGCACCACCTCGCCAAGGTGCTCCACCGCCACATGCCAGCCGCCGGGCGCGTCGATGGTGAAGCCACCGACACCGGCCTCGTCCAACGCATGCGCTTCGCCGCCGACCACCAAGCGACCGCCCGCCAGCGGCCGGTTGCTGTGGACGCGCACCCGCACCGCGGTGCCGGCAACGCCGGACACGTCGCCGCGCGCTTGCGCCCGCGCGTCGAGACGGGTCCAAGCCGGATACCGCAGCGCGACCTCCAACCGCTCCACCACCGGCAGGTCGGCCACCCGCACGCGATAGCGCGGAGAGTTGACGCCCCCGCCGGCCACGAAGTAGCGAACCGGCTCGGTGACGGACACCAGCACGAACTCGCGCGTTCCATCGCCTTCCGGCGCGGCCGGCGCCATGTCCGCTTGCTCCCAACGCTCGGAACCGGCGAAGGACGCATGCAGGCGCAACCCGTCGGCGGCGAAGCCTTGCGCCCGGGCCGACACCAACACGTCCGCGCCGCGTGGCACCACGGTGTCGCCAGGCGCGACCACGATGCGCGGGCGCGTGTCGCCGAGCGCGTCGCCGAAGAGCAATCGCTCGGCGGGCAAACGCAAACTCTGCGGCGCGGCCGCGTACACCCAGCCAAACAGCGCCGCCGCCGCGACAAGGAGCGCCACCGGCGGCGCGAAGCGCCACGTCGGCACGACGCGGCGGGGAGGATGGGCGCGGCCGATGCGCAGCGTGTCCGCCGCCAGCCGCGGCAGCAGCGCCGGCGGCGTGGCGCGGAGGCTCGCGTCCAGCCAAGTGCTGATCCGCCCATCGAAAACCGGCAGGCGGCTTTCCATGCGCCGCGCGGCGCCGCGCAAGCGCGCGCGGCCGAGCACCACGGCCACGACGGTCGCAACCGCAAGGCCGTAAAGCGCAACGCGACCGGCGATCACCCAGCCTGCGCGCGGCACCAAGTGGGAAACGGCGACCGCGAGCGCGAGCAGACAGCCGGCAACCGCCGCCACCCCGGCGGCGGCGATGCGCAGCCGCGAGAGAAGGCCAAACCGCCGTCGGCAGCGTTCCAAATAGACGCGCAGCTGCCGTTCGGGCGAGGGCTCCTGCGCGCGCGGCGCGGCGTCGCTAACCGGCATGCGGGCGCAGCCCTCCTTGCTTTGTCATTGCCGTTGTCATTGCCGTTTCCTCCACAACGCCAAGACGGATACAAGAACCTCGCGGCTCACGCGGCGCGACGCGAGCATAGCAAGGTGTCGCCGGCCCGGCGCCACGACGCCCCGCCCTGGGCGAATCCAAACCCAGCCCGACCCGTCGCCTTCATGCGGAACCCGGTGTGGCAGTCCGCGACCGAGCAAGACCCCGCAGACGCATCGGCCAGCCCGTGTTGGCCGCGACGGACTCGGCCAGCAAGACCAACAGCGCCAACAACAGCAGCCCGCCGGCGAGGGGCGTGACGCCGCTTGACGATGCGGCATCGGCAGGCGCGGCGGGCGCGTTACGCGGCTGCAGGACATCCTGCCAGCGGGCGAGGAACCGCGGCGGCACCGGCCGCGCGTCGGACTCGCGCGCGTCCACGTTCGCAACCAACAGCGCCTCGGCGCCGGGGGCGCGCAAGGTGTAAACGCCCGGCTTCTCCACGCGCAACGCGCGCGCTGTGCCGGCAGCGCCGTGTTGAAGACCCGGCAGGCGCTTGCCGGCCTGGTCGAAGAGCTGGACCGGGGCCGCGCCAACGGCCACCGGCTCGCCCACCGTGGCGACAAGCGGACGGTTTCGGGCCAAGTATTCGACAGCGCCATGCACCAGTGTCACGAACGCCGGTTGCAGCGCCAAATTGCTCCAGCCGCGCTCGAGCGCGGTGAGCAGCACCAGCATCCGCCCCCGACCCGCGCGTTTTTCAACCAACAGCGGTTCCGCGCCGGCGTCGGCGGCGGCGGCACCGGCCGCCGGCACCAGGGAGAGAATCGTCTCCGCGGCCGTCGCCGGCAGAGCCAGAGAGCGAGTGACCGTCACGTCGTCCCACGACGCAGCCTCCGCGAGCGGATGGCCGGTGTCCACGCGCAAGACGCGGCGCGTGGTGGGAGCGGGGTTGGCGTCCAGCGGCCAGCCGGCGGGCGGCAGCGCTCCATGCCGCTGCGTGGCCGGCCCGGCGATGAGCAACACGCCGCCTCCACCGTCGAGATGCCGCCGCAAACGGCGTTGCTGCGCCGCTGGCAACTCGCCCGGATCCAAAGCGACGATGGCGGCGAGATGCTCCGGCCACGCATCCTCGCGCAGCGCGACCGAGCGCGCGGACGCGCTGGCCGCCAACGCCGCATCGAGGAATTGCAAGGCGTCGCCGGCGCGCGGCGCCAACACCCCCACCAACGAGGCGCGCGTGCCCGCAAGCGCGAACAACCGCGCATCGTCTTCGGCCAGCGCGTCGTCCGCATCGTCAATGGACACCTGCCACGCCCTTGCCTGGCGCGTCGGCGCCGGGAGATCGAACTCCACCATCCGACGACCGCCCGCCGGCAACGCCGCGCGCGCGGTGGCCGGCGGGACCGCCGGCGCCTCGCCGGAGCTCTCATCCGCCGCCGCCAACGTCACGGCGACAGAGCGTGCGGAGTCCGCGAAGCTCGCCACCACCGCGTGGACCCGGGCGCCGACCACGCGGACGGACTCCACGGCCCAGTTGTCCGCAGCGTCGCGGACCGGATGCAAACGCACCCCGCGCACGAAGCCCTCTTGTCCGACCAGCGCATTGAGGCGTTCCGGAACCGCGCTCGCTTGGAAGTCGGAGACGACGTGCGCGCGCCAGCCGCCCGGAACCTCCGGCAAGGCCGCGGCCAGCGCGCTGAGACCTGCTGGGAGACCAGCGAAGTCGAACCGCGCCCAGCCGGGTTCCAGCGCCGCCAAATCGGCAACGAGGGTCGGCGTTCGTCCCGCCAGAGCGAACCGCGCCGGCCCCGCTTCCCGGTCGCGCAGCCGCCGCACGGTGGCCAACGCCTCCGCCCAAGCGCCGCCCCGGCGCATGGAGAGCGACCCATCGACGACGATGAGCCGCGCACCCGCGGCGCCGCCGCCCGCGGTGGCGCTTGCGGCGGTCTCAAGCAGCGGCTGCGCGAACGCGCACACCACCAGCGCGAGCAGGGTCAAGCGCAACGCGAGCAGCGCTTTGTGCGCGAACGCGCGGCGACTGCGCACCGGCTCTTCCACCTCGCGCAGCAGCATCAAGGACGCCACCGTCGCCTCGGCCGGCGCCCGCTCGTTCCTCCGGTGCAGCAACACGGGCACCACGAGCGTGGCCAACCCGGCGAAGAACGCGGCCGCCAGGAAGGTCATGCGCCGCCGCCACGAGCGCCCACGCTTCTCGCGCCGCCCGGCCGCCGGCGGCCGCGCGCGGCCGCGCCAATGGTCATGGCCGCCGGGCGCGGAAGCGCAGGTAGCCGGCCAGCGCCGCCGCCAGCGGCGCGTCGGTGTCCAGCCGCACGTAATCGGCGCCGGCCGCGGCGGCTTGCCGCGCCAGCTCCGCGGCGTGCGCGGCGAAACGGCGTGGATAGCCGGCGCGCAACTCGCCGGCGTCCACTTCCATCACCTTGCCGGATTCCACATCGCGCAACGTGGTGTTGCGCCCGAAGCGCAGGCGCGGTTCCCGCTCCGCCGGATCGCGCACATGGAACATCATCAGATCGTGACCGCGAACGCCAAGCGCCCGCACGGCGCGACCGAATGCCGCCGGCGCGCAGTAGAAATCCGAGATGGCGGCGAGGATGCCGCGTTTGGCTAAACGCCGGGCGGCGAATCCGAACGCGGCGTCCCAATCCGAGCCGCCGCCCGCCCGCAGCGCGGCCAGACAGCGGAACAGCGCTCGCTGCTGCGTTCCGCCGCCCCGCGGCGGCAGGAAGTCGCGCACTTCGTCGGCGAACGTCACCAATCCCGCGGCGTCGTGCGCGCGACCCGCCAAGTAGACCAACGCCGCGGCCAGCCAACCGGCGTAGCGCAGTTTGGAAGGCGCGGCGCCGCTTGCGCCATCGACATCCATGGACGCGCTCACGTCCACCAACACCACCAAGCGCGTGTTCGTTTCGCCCTCGAACCGTTTGACGAACAGCCGGTCGGTGCGCGCGTAGGCGTTCCAATCCACATAGCGCAGATCCTCTCCGGGCGTGTAGTCCCGGTATTCGGCGAACTCCTGGCTGAACCCCGGCCGGGCGCTGCGATGCGCGCCGTGGAGCAGGCCCTCCACGGCGGCCTTCGCCACCAGCTCCAAGCTGCCGAGGCGGGCGAGAACGGCCGGTGGAACCGCCCCCACCCACGCGGACGGCGTGCTCACGCGGACGGCGCGCTCACGCGGCGGCGTGGCCGGGCGGTGGCGCGACGTGGTCGCGAACCGCGCCGATGACCGCTTCCACGGCCACGTCGTCCGCTTCCGCCAAGTAGTTGCCCTGCAGCCGGTGGCGCAGCACCGGTCCGGTCAGCGCGTCGATGTCGCTTGCGCTCACATGGAAGCGCCCGGCCAAGAGCGCCCGCGCCCGCGCGCCAAGGCAAAGGTAGATGGCGGCGCGCACGCTGGCGCCGTAGCGCAGGTATTTGCGCGCGGCCTCCGGCGCCTCGGCGGCGTCGGGGCGCGTGGCGCGCACCAAGGCGACCGCGTAGCGCGTCACCTGGTCCGCCACCGGCACCTCGCGCACCAGCCGCTGGAAGGCGGTTATGGCGGTGGCATCCGTGCGCGGCGCCGTCGTCTCGTTCACGATGTCGCGCACGTTGCGATCCACCACCACCGCCTCCTGCTCGGCGTCCAAGTAGTCGAGGACGACGTTGAACACGAATCGATCCAGCTGCGCTTCCGGCAGCGGATAGGTGCCCTCCAGCTCAATGGGATTCTGCGTGGCCAGCACCACGAACGGCGGGTCGAGATCGTAGCTTTGCCCGCGCACCGTCACGCGGGTCTCCTGCATCGCCTCCAAGAGCGCCGCCTGGGTCTTCGGCGGCGTGCGGTTGATCTCGTCGGCAAGCAGCACTTGCGTGAAGATCGGCCCCGGCTCGAAGCGCCAGCGGCGGCTGCCGGTGGCGGCGTCCTCGTCCAAGATGTCCGTGCCGGTCACGTCCGCCGGCATCAAATCGGGCGTGAACTGAATACGCTTGAACTGCAACCCCAGCGCCTCCGCCAAGGTCCGCACCATGAGCGTCTTCGCCGTGCCCGGCAGCCCGGTGATGAGGCAGTGGCCGCCGACCAGCACCGCGATCAGGAGCTCCTCCAGCACGGCCTCTTGACCCACCACGATGCGGCCGAGCGCCGCCTTGACAGCCCCCATCGTGTCGTGGAAACCGGCGACCAAGGCGTCCGTCTGCGCGCCGGGCGATGCGGGGAAGTCTGGGTTGGTCGTCACTTGGGAGCGCGGCCTCGCTTGCCGGGCGGAAGCGCGATCGTAGTGTACGCGCCTTACGCCCCATCCGCACCCGCCACGGGTTCGCTGCGCGCGAGTTCCCACCCGTGGAACACCACGGCCAGCCCGGTGTAGGTGATCTGCGGAAACTGCCGGCGCAGGCGCGCATCCGCAAGATAGCGCCGCAGTTGCGCCGCGGCCTCGTTCAACGCCACTTCCAACTGCTCGTCCGGAGCGTCGCGCTTGACATACTTCAGTTCGATCAGATAGCCGTGCCGCGCCGCGCGGTGGCGGGCGGTGAAGGGCTCCAAACAGAAGTCGACGAATCCTTGGCGCAGCTCCCGCTCGGTGAAGAGCAGAAAGTGGTCGGTCACGCCAAGGTATGCCGCGAGGAACCCCTGCACCATCTTCTCTTCGCGCAAGTAGTCGCGCACACTGGTTTGCGAGCGGATCGCCTCCGCCAAGAACGCCAACACCGGCCGCCACTCGCCCGCCCGCGCCATGTTCCGCATCAGCGCCTCGAGCCGGGTCAGGTCCACCGCGAAGGCGCCCATGTCGCGGTAGGCGTCGCGTAGAAAGGCGCGCAACAAGTGATGCGCCGTCTGGTTCGGCACCGCGAGTTGCGGCTGATCCGAGCGGTCCGCGGCGCGGATGCTCAACAGGCCCAAGTAGTGCAGCAAGGAGAAGAAATTGTCGCGGTCGCCCAGCTCTTGGAGCGGGAAGCTCGAGCGCACGCGACACGTTGCGCCGCCTTCCGCCAAAGCGGAACGCAGCAGGTCGAAGTTGCCGTTCAACACACGCGGGCTCCGCGCCGGGGTGGACGTGAGCAGGTGGCGCAGTTTGCCGTAGTCCACGCGCACATTGTCGTCGATCAAGTCGCGCGGCGGCGCCCGATTCGGCACGGAGGCCGCCAGATAGTAGAGCACCATGTTCGGGTTGTAGACATCGTCTTGCGCGTCCGGGCCGAACCGGTAGCCGTTGTACCATTCGCGCATCGTCGCCAAGGCGTCCGGCGGCCGCTCCAGCAGCGCGCCCGCGGCCTGGTACCGCTCCAGCACCCCGCGCACCTCGTCTTCCGTGAAGCCGAGCATGTTGTTGAACTCACCATGCTGGCTCAGGTTCCAGCCGATGTTGAAGCCGCTGGTGAGGTCGTCCAGCGCCACCGGCGAGACTCCGGTGACGAACATCCGCTCCACCGCGCCGGTGTTCGTGCCCACCTTCAAGTTCGCAAAGAAGGCGCGGAAGAAGCCTTCGTTGCGCGTCAACGAGTAGTAGGCGTCCTCGCCGTGGCGCGCCAGCACGGCGTTCGCCACGTTGTCGTATTCGTCCACCAAGACGTAGAGCGGGATGCCTTTCTCGCCAACCACCGCGAACAACTCGCGCAATTTCGCATTGACCGACGAGTGCGAGAGGATGGCCCTCGTCGCCGCGCCGGCGAAGAGCTCCGCGTTCGTCCTCAGCGCCCGCCGCAGCTCGATGTCGCAGCACTCTTCGAACAGCGCCGGCAGCGCGTCCACCGGCGCGTCCAAACCCGAGAAGTCGAAGCGGAGCATCATGTAGCGGTTGCGATTGGGCGTCGGCGCAGCCGCCACCTCGGTGTCGCCGAACACCGTCGCAAAGCTCGCCCGTTCGGTGCGGTCGTAGTAGCTTTGCAGCGTCGACAGCCAGCAGGTCTTGCCGAACCGCCGCGGCCGGATGAAGACGACGTAACGCCACCGTTCAAGCGGGGCAAGGAAACCGGTCTTGTCGACGTAGAGAGCGCCATCCAAACGGATGCCCTTGAAATCGGCGCGACCGTAGGGGATTTCGGGGTGGTCGGCGGTCATGGCGGCGCGGTGGGCGTTTCGCTGCGGCTCGTCCATCGACGAGCACCGCGGAGTCGCCCACACCATAACACCATCTTGACGCCCGAAGGACTCATTCGTTTAGCTCCAGCAGCAGCGCGAGGGCGGCGCCGAAACGAGGTGCGATCGCCAACGCCGAGAGCACATGGGTGCGCGCCGGGGCGGGTTGCTCGAGGGCGCGGTACGCCTTCGCCAAGCGGTAGTGGGCACCGGCCGCGTCGTGGGGGCCGAGCGCGTGGTGCGCCAAATATTCGGCAAGGGCGGCGTCCGCTTCGCCGGCGGCGAGCAACCGGTCGCCGAGCGTGGCGCGATGCGCGGCCCGCAGCGGCGCGACCAGCGCCAGCGACCGGCGCGCGGCCAGCGACTCGTCTTGCTCTCCGGCGTCTTCCAACCAGTCCGCCAGCCGCGCCAAGACTGCCGGCGAACGGCCGCCGGCGCGCCAATAGGTCGCCAGCGCGGCCATGCCGCGTTCGCGGTCGCCCAGCTGATCATGCGCGTGGGCAAGCAGTGGGTAGGGGCTGTCGATGTCCGCGCGGTGCGGATGCGCCGCCGCGGCGGCGACAGCCGCCTTGGCGGCCGCCGGCCAATCCTCGGCCTCCGCGGCCTTGCGGGCGACCGCGAGCGCGGTGCGGTAGGCGTCCGTGTCGATGCCGCGCAAGCGGGTGGCGAGGCGGCTCGCGAACTCGGCGTCCAACGCCTCCGGCGACATGTCGAGAGCGGCCCGAACGGCATCCACCGTGTCCGCGCCGCGGCGATACGCTTGCAGCATGGCGGCGAGCGCGCCGATGCCGCGCGTGGCGGCGATGTGTTCGCACAGCAGCCCGGCCTGGGTGTAGGAGACGCCCACCTGGCCGGCGTAGGTTGGGCGGATGAAGCCCTCGTCCAAGGTCGCCACCGGCAACAGGCGGCCGGCGTGGAAGGCGTCGACCACCGCGCTCGGCACCGCCGGCGCGGCTCCCGGCGCGTCCACCCGGAACCGGCTGGGCCCCGTTTGCCACTCCTCCAGCACGGACACGCCCTCGCTGAACCAGCGCGACACGCGGTTGTCGGTGGCGCCCAGCGTGATCACGTGCGCCACCTCGTGCCAAAGCACGCTCGCCCAGTCGAAGCCCGCGCCCACGCCGCGCGCGGACGGGCTGTCCATCACCACCACATCGCCGAACGTGGCGCCGAGAATGCCGATGCCCGGCAAGCCGGACGTGCGCACCGCGAAATCGGCGTGACGCGGATACAGTTCGACAACCACGGGCCCTTGTGGCGTGTGCCCATACCGCGTTCCGATCACGCGCACGGCGTCCGCCACGAGGCGTCGAACGTAGGGCGCGATGGCGGCGGCCTCGGAGGGATCGACGCGCACCAGCACGCCCTGCTCCACCGTCGCCGGCCACTCGGCCATGCTGTCGAGCAGGCGCAACGTGTTCACCACCTCCGGGTTGTACGGGAAGCCGGTGTGCGCGCGAGCGAGGGCGGCGCGGGCGTCCGCGAAGCGGTTGACGCGCAGCAGATTCATGCCCAGCGTGGCATGCGCGCTCCACAACGAGGGATCGAGCGCCACGGCGCGTTCGAGCATGGCGACCGCCTGGCGGTAGCGGCGCGTGACGATGTAGAAGTGCGCCACCGTCTCGAACAGCGCGCCGTAGCCGGGGTGCAGCGCCAGCGCCCGCGCCTCCCACGGGCTCGGTGTCTTGTCGGCAAGGTGGTCGCCGGCCGCGGCGAGCGCCATGGCGCGCAGGCGCAGCGGCAGGTCGTCGGCCACAAGCGGGGCGCGCAGCTCTTCCGCGGCGCGCGCCACGTCGCCAACCTCCAACGCCAAGCGCGCGAGCAGTAGCCGCGCCGAGAGATTGCCGGGGTCGGCGCCCAGGACCTCTTGCGCCAGTTCCTCGGCGCGCCGTTCGAAGCGGCCTTGGGCGATGCGGGCAAGGCCGAGTTTCGCCGCCGCATGTTCCGGGTCGATGTCCAACGCTTCGCGGTACCGCGCTTCGGCGTCCGCGAACCGGTGGACGGTCTGCAGCAGGTCGCCGTGACGCGCCCGCACCGCCGGGTCGTCCGGCGCCAGCGCGATGGCGTCCTTGAACGCCCGTGCCGACCCGCGCATGTCGCCGAGCGCCCACGCGGCTTCGGCGCGCACGGCTGGGGCGCCCGCGACCCGCAACGCGCGCCAGCAGCGCGCCGCGTCTTGGCGGCTGGTGCGTTGCATTGCGCGGCACTTCGCCAAGTCCGCGGACTCGGACGCGGCCGAGGTCGCCGGCGCCGGCGCGGCGACCACCAGCAGCAGCGCGGCGAGCAACTTACCGTGCCGGCCGTGGCGGTGCGTCTTCAAAGCGCTCCTCGGTGTTCGGACGCCGCCGCGCCCCGGTGTCCGCCGCCGATTCGTCTGTTGCGGCGTGGGCATCGAGTTCCCGCTCCACCAACGCGAGTTCCAGCAGGAGTTCCTGCAGCTTGGCGAAGTACTCCTCGGGGCCGTGTTCGCCACGCTCCGCCTTCAATGCGTTGATGCGACGGGTCAACGCCTCGCTGCGTTCGACCAGATGCGCGGCGGCTGGGTCCACCGCGCGCGGCGGCGGCGCGCCGGCGACTTTGGCGACAAGGAAGTTCGCCGCGGCGCCTTCTAGCCGCGGATGCTCGGTCGCAATGCGCCCCTCGCGTTCGTAGTGGGATGCGACAGCGCTGCGGGCGTAGTCGAAGGCTTCCGCCGCCGACAGGCGCCCGTCCTTGTCCGTGTCGGCGCTGGCGTCCGTCAGCGCCGCGGTCCAGAATCTGGGGAATTGCACAGCGTTGGTCTCGCGCCCGTCCCGCGTTGCGAAGACCACCGCCGCGGTGTCCGCGAACACCGGCGCCGCGCCGCCGGCCGCGCTGGTGGCCAGAATCACGAGGCGCGGTTTCGGCAACGGCGCCAGCCATGCGGCGAGATCGTTCGCGGTGGGATCCGGCCCCGGCACGTTGAAGCGGTAGTGTTCGCCATCGTAGCTGCCGTGGCCGATGAAGTGCGCGGTCACCACCTCCCCCTCCGTCGCCAGCGCGCCAATGTCGGCAAGCGCTTGGCGAATGCCGGCGCCGCTGGCGGCTGCGCCGGTGAGCAGCTCCACCGTCGCGCCGGTGGCCGCCGCGCTGTCGGCCGCTGCCTTCGCGTAGGTTCGAAAGGCGTCCTCGTAGGCCGGTTCGCCGCCGAGCCCGGCCACCACCAACACCCGCTGCTCGCCCGCCGAGACGGCCGCGAGCGGCAGCAACGCCACGGCCGCGAAGCGGCGCGGCAGCCGCGGGGCGGCGTGTTTCAAGAACCGGCGCATCGCTCAGATGCCGCCCCAATACCGGCGCAACGACCACTCGGCGCACTTGAGCAACACCAGCAGCAAAAAAGAAAACGGCGCGTCCCACAGCGGCAGCCGCCGTCGTTCGCGGATGCCGGCGTCGCCAAACGCGATGGCGTTCGCCAAGCCCTGCAACGCATCGGGCGCCCACACCCGTCCGCCGCTCGCCGCCGCGATGCGACCGAGCAAGGCCTCGTTCAACGTCGCGTTGAAGTGCTCGGCCTTCTCGCCGCCAATGCGGACGAGGTGGGTCGAGCGCGCGTCGCCCTTGGCGTCGGCAGCCGCGAATTGGCCGGGCATCCGCGTGGACACGTCCACCCGGTAGGTGCCCGGCGCACCAACGGCCACGGACTTGGCGAACACCCCGGGAACGGCGCCGGGTTCCAAGCGCGTCTCGAACGGGTCGCCGCTCGGCGGGGTGACCCGCGCCACCACCTCGGCGTCGGCGATGGCCGCGAAGCGCTCGTCCTTCAACGACACGCGCATGGCCAACGCATCGTCCCGCGCCGCCACGGTTGTGTGTGCGCGGCGCTGCGCCTGGGCGGCGAAGTGCCGCGCCAACTGCCGCCAGAAGCGGGCGTGGCGCACATCATCGGGTGGCGTGCGCATGCGCCAGCGCCAAGTGGTCGCGGTGGCGAGGATGGCGCACTGGCCGTGTCCAAACGGTTGGGCGACCAAGAGCGGCAAACGGTTCGCCGCGCCGTCCACGGCTTCCAACACGACGGTGGCGGCCGGTTTCGGCGGCCCGAGCCGGTGGTAGTCCGCAATGGCCGGCAACGAAGTCCACTTCGCCAAGCGCGCCGCCGGCGTCTCGCCTCCCAAGTTGGCGATGCGCGAGCGCTGGCCGGCGACGCTCGGCCGCGCATGGTATTCGCCGGGCGCGTAGGCGTTCGGTTGCCCGGGCGAGCGGCGCTTCAGCGCCACCGGCAAGGCGCGCACCAAGGGCTTCACGTCCCACCCGCCTTCCGCCAGCGCGTTGCGGCCGCCGAGCGCCAACACGCTGCCGCCCCGGGTGGCAACGAAATCCTCCAACCACTGGTGCTGGCGATCGTCGAGTTCGGAAGCCGCCAAGCTGCCAAGCACGATGAGGTCGTACTCGTAGAGCAACTCCACGGTGGCGGGAAAGCCGTCCGCCAGTTCGCGTTCGTCCGCGACGCCTTGGCGGTAGCTCTTGCGCGGGGTCGTGCGCAGCCAAGTGACCAAGCCGATGCTCTCGTCCTCGGCGAGCGCGCGGCGGATGAACTTGAACTCCCAACGCGGTTCGCCCTCCAAATAGAGCACCCGGTGGCGCTCCGCGGCCACGCGCACCAGCCGCGAGCGGCGGTTGTTCTCCGGCAGCGGATCGTCGCCCTCGGGCACCAGCTCCACGGTGATCACCTTGGTGTCCGCCGGCCCGGTGGGGAACACGATGTCCTTGGTCACTAGCGCCGTGCCCGCGTCCATCTCGAAAGTCTCGGCGGCAAGTACGGACCCGCCGGCCAAGAGCCGCGCCCGCGCGCGCCGCGGCGCCGAGGCTTCGCCGGCGCCGGCGGCTTGACCGATGACCAGCCGCGCCGTCGCCTGCGTGTGCGGCGCGACGCGCTCGGGCAGCGTCAACTCCTTGAGCTCCAAGTCGCCCGGCACGGCGCTGGGGCCGATGCCCACGGCGTGGACGGGCACGCCGGCGGCCGTCAACGGCGTCAAGTCCACGCTGTCGCCGCCGTTCTGCGCGCCGTCCGTGAGCACCACGATGGCGGCGAGCGCGCCGTCGACGTAGTGCGTGGCCAGCTCCGTGACCGCGTCCACCAAGCGCGAACGTCGACCGACGGCCCCCGGCGCTTCGCCAGACGCCAAGCGACGCAGCCGCTCGTCGAACGCGAAGCGAACCAAGTCGGCTTCGCCGGCGGCCGCCGGGATTTCTTCGCCAAGCAACCGCGCCGCCACATCGATCCGCGTCTCCCGCGCGTCTTCGTCGCTCGGCAGCGCCATGCTCTCGGACGTGTCGAGCACCACCGCCACCGTGTTCACGCCGGGCGCGAGGCGCAGCACCTCCAACGCCGGTTGCGCGACGAGCGCCAACACCAGCGCGACCGCGGCCGCCTGCAAGCCGTGAATGGCGATGCGACGCCGCGGCGACCAACCGCGCAGACGCCGCGCAAAGGCCACGCTCAACCCCAACAACACGCCGGCCGCCAACCACCACCACGCGCCGCCGGCGAACACCAGTTCGCCCTGCTGGTAGACGCTGCGGGGATATTTGAACAGCCAAGCGAACACGGTTTCGCCCACAGTCATCCCCCCGGCGCGCGAATGACAACGCCGCGCACGATCCGCTCGCTGACTAGGCGCACCCTACTACGGGGCGCGTTCGACGGGGCATCGCTTCTCCAAGCGGCGCGTTCGGCGCGTAGCGTACAAGACTCCGCCGGGCGCAAGCGGCGTCGCGCCGCCGGCCGGGACGCATGTTGTACTATCCAACTCTCGCCCGCCAACCATAGCGCAGTCGATGTCCACGCCTACGACTTCCTTGCTCCAAGATCGCGCCAAGCGAGCGATCACGTTCGCGGGGCATGTGGTCGAGAACATCCTCTGCTGCCCCAAGGAAAAAGTGACCAGCTTGTTCGCAGGCAGGTGCTACGTCGGCGCAGACGAAGCGCAGGTTTTGACATCGACCTTTCTAGGCCCGGAGGCGCGTTTTCGCCCCCGCGATGAAGTGGAAGAGGACGGCTCGGTGGTGCAAGCGCTGCCCATCGTCGTGGTTCGGAACGCCGACGGCCATGTGCTGCGCTTGCGGCGACGCGAAGCGTCCAGCGAAAACCCGCTGCACAACAAGGTGGTGATCTGGGCCGGCGGGCACGTCCGGTGCGAGGACGCCGACAACGGCGATCCCCTCCTTCACTGCGCGATTCGCGAACTCGAAGAGGAATTGCGTTTGCAAATCGAGAGGTCGTCCCTGCGCTTTGTTGTTGGGGCAACCTACTTCGACAATGGGGACCGCACCTCAAAGCATGTCGGCATCGTCTACGAGTGGCAATCGAAAACAAACCACGTGGCCACGGTGCTCAGCAGGTCCGAGTTCTTCGAGAGAAGCGGCGCTTCGCTTAGCGGCAGCTTCGCTCCGGTTTCCGAACTTGTCGAGGACATGGCGAACGGCAAGTTGACGGAGCCGTGGTCGATGGAGATCGTTCGCAATCACTTGGCGCGCGGCGACTTGGCAGATCTGTTCTCCGACAATCGGGGCGCGTAGCGAACGTCTCGACCACCAATGAAGCCGCTTGAGTTGATCGAAGCAGCCCGCGTCTTGGCGGAATCCGGCCCCGGCCGCCCCACGCAGGCACGGCTCCGTCGCGCCGTCAGCACCGCCTACTACGCTGTGTTCCATTGCCTCGCGGCAACCGCGGCCGACCTGTTCATCGGCCCAACGCGCGGCCCGGCATGGCATCGGGCGTACCGCGCGTTGGAACACGGCCGGGCCAGAAGCGCGTGTCAGGAGCGGACGACGTGGGAGTTCCCAAGGGAAGTCCACGGCTTCGCCCAAGCATTCGTCGCCTTGCAGAAAGCGCGGCAGCGGGCGGACTACGCGCTGGACACGGACGATTATCAAGAGTCCGATGTTCTGGTGTACATTGCTGCTGCGGAACTTGCCATCGGCCAGTTCGAGCAGGCGGACATCGAGGCGCGGCGCGGCTTCGCCGCCCTCGCACTCTTCAGACAACGGTCATCGTAGGAGGCCCAGGATGGACGAACAGCAGGTGCGCGAGATCGCCGAGACGGCGTTCAGGGCCCGCTTCGGCGACGTCGACATCGTGTGCGTCAACGTGAAGCCCGGCTTCGACCACTACGATGACCCCATGCTGGAGGTGAAGATCATCTACGATGGCGAGTTCGAGCAGCTGAATGCCGCCGGCATCTTGGGTGTGTGGACGGAGATGGTAGAGAAGGTGTGGTGGGACGAGGAGGATTCCCCCGGCTGGCCGTATGTCCACATGATCGCCAAGTCCGACCTCGGCGAGCGCGACCCGGCGACGGTGTGACGCCATGCGTGGTGCCTGTGTGTTTGTGACCCCCCCCCCCCCCGAAGAATTCGGGGCGAGGCCACGGTAGCCGCCACTCTCTGACCTCCGGCGGCCACGCCGCCCGCCCTCGCTCCGCGCTTGCTGCATTCGTTTTTTGCCTGGCCACGTTGGCCTCTGCGCCGACCGCGGCCCAGACCATCACCGTCTCCGCTTCCGGCAACTGCGGCGGCACCCCGGCCAACTGCGGCACGGCCGGCAATCGCAACGGCGACCGGGACACCACTTGGCCCGGTCTACAGGTGGACGAGGGAGACGTTTTCTCCGTCCGTGTGCTATTTGATCAAAGCAGGCGACGATCACGGGACGATCATGATGAGGAACGCGAGATGAACGAACAGCGGATACGCGAGATCGCAGAGACGGCTTTCAAACGCCAGTTCCCGGACGTCAAACTCGCCCGGGTGAACGTCTGGCCGGGCGTCGGCTTCGAGGACGACTCGCCGGTGGTCGATGTACACATCATCTACGACGGCAAGTACGAGCAGTTGAACGCCGACGGGCTCTTGGACGCGAAGGCGAGGTCGTCGATAAGGCGTATTACGATGTGGAGGACGACCTCGGCTTCCCCTGCGTCCACTTCTTCGCCAAATCCGAGCTTGGGCGGCGCGACTTGGCGACGGTGTGACCGACGCTGGAACGCCAGATGAACGAACAGCAGATGCGCGAGATTGCAGAGACGAGTTCCCCACGCGACCCAGCGACGGTGTGACGCATGCGCGGCGCCCTCGGCAACCTCTCCACCCCCGGCCGGCGCTCATTCCACCTTCCTCTTTATTCTGCCTCTTCCGCCAAGCGTTGACGCCGGCGTATTTCTTCGCCTACATTTCCAAGCAGCGGTCTGTGGCAGCAACCGCGGGCCGCGGCGCTTCGGGCCACCGGGATGCGGCGTCTTGCCGCGGCGGTTGGCGGAGCAAGGGGGTGGCGTGACACATGCGCCCGCAACCGCGCGCGCAACGCGCGGCGGTGGCGTACAACGCCGGCGCTGGGGCGCACCGGCGCGATGGCGGCGGTGCGTTCCGCGTTCCATTCTGCTCGCGGTCGGCAGCGCCGCGGCGGTCAACGGCGGTGCCCAAGAAAGCCAGTTCGTGGGATTGTTCCCGGCCGCCGGCGGTGCCCGGCAGGGGTTCGTGCGCGTGATCAACCACAGCGACACGAGCGGCGTCGTGGAAATCGAAGGGGTCGACGACGACGGGCAACGCGCCGGGCCGATCAGGTTGCGCATGGACGCCGGCAAGACCGTTCACTTCAATTCCGAGAACTTCGAGAACGGCAGCGCCGCCAAGGGCCTGTCCGGCGGCGTCGGCCGGCCGTCGCGCGGCGACTGGCGCTTGACGTTGACGTCCACGCTGGACATCGAAGCGTTGCCGTATTTGCGCACGCCCGGCGATGGTTTCCTGACCAGCATGCGCGACCTCGCGCCGGCGGCGGACGGCGACCACCGGGTCGTCGTCTTCAACCCGGCCCAAAACCCCAATCAGGTGAGTCAACTGCGTTTGATCAACACCGGCGCGGACGCCGCCGACGTGGTCGTGAAGGGCGTGGACGACCACGGGCGGGCCGGCGCGTCCGCAGTGGCGCTGACGGTGCCGGCGCGCGCCGCGCGCACCTACACCGCGCGGGACTTGGAGGAAGGCCACGCGGATTTGCAAGGCGCGCTGGGCGACGGCGCCGGCAAATGGCGGCTCACCGTCGCGTCCGCCGGTTCCCTTCGCGTCATGAGTCTGCTCCTCTCCACGCCCACCGGACGGCTGGCCAATCTCTCCAGCGCGCCGGAGGGAGCGCGGATCGCCGGCGAGACCACAACACACCATGTCCCGCTCTTTCCCGCCAAGGACGACGCCCAAGGCCGCCAAGGTTTTCTGCGCGTGGTCAACCGCGCCGAGCAGGACGTCCAAATGCGCGTCACCGCCTTCGACGATGCCGGAACCGCCTCCCCGCAAGTGACGCTCCGCGTCGCCCGGGGCCGCGCCATCCACTTCAACTCCGCGCACTTGGAAGATGGCGAGCCGAGTCGCGGCTTGTCCGCCGGCGTCGGCGCCGGCGAAGGCGACTGGCGCTTGGAACTGGCCACCGAGCACGATGTCGCGGTGTACGCCTACATCCGCACCAGCGACGGATTCCTCACCAGCATGCACGATGTCGCGCCGGCGATGGCGAACACGCACCGCGTGGCGTTCTTCAACCCCGGCAAAAACCCGAACCAAAGAAGCGCCTTGCGCGTGGTGAACACGGGCGCGGCGGAGGAAACCGCGACCGTGCGCGGCACCGACGACGCCGGCGCGCCCAGCGAGGAGGTCTCGTTCACGGTTCCGGCGCGCGGCGCGCGCACGTTCTTCTCGGCGGACCTCGAGCAAGGCGGCGACGACCTAGCCGGCGCCTTGGGCATCGGCGACGGCAAGTGGCGGTTGGACGTGGAGGCGAACCAGGCGCTACGCGCCATGAGCCTGCTGGAAAGCCTCACCGGCCATCTGACAAACCTGTCGACCGCTGCCGACCGGCCGGGCCCGGGCGCCGCCGAAACCGCCGCGGACGTGTTCCAAGCCAGCGTTTCCGAACCTGTCGTGCAGGGCCGGTGCGTGATCTGCCATGTGGCGGGTGGCCAATCCGGCGGCACGCGGCTGGTGTTCGTGCCGTCGAGCGTTGCGGATCACTTGGAGCGGAACCAGCGGGCGTTTCGCACGCTGCTCGGCCAGACGGCAAGCGGCAAGGCGCTGGTGCTGGACAAGGTGCGGGGCTTGCGCGGACACGGCGGCGGCCTGCAACTCCAAGAGGATTCGGAGGACTACGCGAACCTGGAGCGTTTCCTCACGCTGCTTGAAACCGAGTTGGGCGGCGGCGAACAAGGCCGCGGGCGGCCTCTCGCGACCAGCGGCGTCGGCCACCCCACGCTGCTGAGCCCCCACGCCAAACCCATCGTCGCCAGCGGCGGCCACGTCTATGTGGCGAACACGCCGGCGGACACCGTGGACGTCATCGACGCGTACACGCGCGCGGTGGTCAAGCGGATCGACGTGGGAGTCGATCCCGTGAGCTTGGCGGTGCGTCCCGACGGGCGCGAGGTGTGGGTGGCCAACCACGTTTCGGACACGGTGAGCGTGATCGACGCCGACGCCGCAAGCCGTTCCTTCCACCAAGTGGTGGCGACCATCCAAGACATTGACGCCGAGACCCTCTCCACCCGCTTCGACGAACCCGTGGGCATCGCCTTCGCCAGTGACAGCAAAGCGTACGTGGCGCTTTCCACGACCAATCAGGTGGCCATCGTGGACGTGGACGAGCGCGCCGTGGACGGCCACCTGCCCATCCGCGCCCAAGACCCGCGCGCCATCGTCGTGCGCGACAACCGCCTCTACGTCGTTCCCTTCGAGTCCAACAACCAAAGCCAGCTTTCCGGCTGCCGAGCCGAGGCGATCGACGGCGACGTTTGCACCTTCGACGCCGTGGAGCACGTGTTCACCAACAACAACGTGCTCTCCCTCGGCTACGAAGCGGACATCGTGAAGAACCCCAGGATTCCCGATCGGGACATTTTCGTTTTCGACACCCGCACCGATCGCCAAGTGGACGTGGTACACACCGCCGGCACGCTGCTGTACGGCATCGCGGTGGACGGCAACGGCCGCGTCTTCGTGGCGCAGACCGACGCCCGCAACGTGGACAACGGGCGCGCCGGCACGCGCAAGCACGGCTTGGCGGAGATGGAGAACCGCGCGTTCCTGAACCAGATCACGCGGGTCCACTGCCGCGGCAGCTGCCGCGAACCCGTGTTCTTCGACTTGGAGCCGCTGCCGCCGCAACACCCGGCGCCCGGCATGGCGCTCGCCACGCCGTTCGGCATCCAAGTGAGCGCCGACGACGCCACCGTGGTGGCCACCGCCGCCGGTTCGGACAAGGTGTTCACCGTGGATGCGGACTCCGGGGAAGTGCTTGGCCGCGTGGAGGTGGGCGCGGTGCCGCGCGGCCTCGCCCTGGTTTCGGACGCCGATGGTGCGCTGCGGCAAGCGTGGGTGTTGAACGCGGTGGACAACAGCGTGTCCCTGGTGGATCTCTCCTCGGTGGCGAACCCGGCGGTGGTGGACACCATCGCCCTGGTGGATCCAACGGACCCGGTGCTGAAACAGGGGCGCATCGCCTTCAACGACGCCGATGCGTCCTCCACCGGCACGTTCTCGTGCGAGAGCTGCCATCCGGACGGGCACACCGACCAGCTCATCTGGGTGTTGCAGACGCCGGCCTGCGACTCCGGCGGCGGCGACAGCCCGCGCGAGCTCAGGCGCGCCCTCGATGACGGGTGTACCCAAGTGCCGCCCCGCCTCACCATGCCGGTGCGCGGGCTGCGCGACACGCAGCCGTACCACTGGGACGGCATCCCCGGCGATCCGTACGGCGGCATCAACACCGCCTCCGTGATCGAGCCGGCGGAACCGAACTGCGACGTGCGCCGGCCGGAAACCTGCACGCGCCATCTCGTGGACGGCAGCCTCGCCACCACCATGTGCGACGTGACCAACTGCCCGCTCAACGACGAGGGCAAAGCCGGCTTGCTGGACGGGCGAACGCGCGACGCGCTCGCCCAGTTCATCCTGAACATCCCCTACCCGCCGGCGCAAACGCGCCCGTTCGACAACGCGCTCACGCCCACGGCGCGCGACGGCTTCTTCGAGTTCAGCTACATCAACGACACCTCCGGCCGCACCACCGGCGCGCAAACCTGCGGCGCCTGCCACCGGCCGCCGTTCCTGGTCAGCACCAACACGCCCGGCACCGGCATGGACGCGCCGACTTGGCGGGGCGCGAACGACCGCTTCATCATCACGCCCCAGGCGCGCACCAACGTCATCGACCTGATGCGCTTGGTGAACATGGACGACACCTTCCCGGAGCGCGACATCTGGATTCTCGGCGGCGCGTCGTCGGACATCTGGGAGATGGTGCTGCAAGGCAGCACGGGCTTCTCCGGCAGCTTCGCCCGGCAGGCGACATTGAACGAGCGCACCGCGACGCGGCCGCGGACAACGCAGCTGCTGGACGCGCTGGAGCACTCCGCCGCCGAGGGCGGCATCGTGTTGCAAGCCGAGGGCGTTCGTTTCACCGACGACGGGGCCACGCCGCTGGCGCTGGAATTCGCCGACGGACGCTACCGGGCGCGCGCCGGCAACGCCGCCTACTCGCGCCGCGCCTTGACCGATGCCGCCGCGAACGGAGAACTGCTGCTCACCATCACCGGCCGCGCCGGCGCGAACGTCGCGCCGCACTTCCCGCAACCAGCGCTGTGGCCGGTAGGCGAGATCCAAGCGCAAAGGCGCGGATTGGACATGCCGTTCCTAAGCGACTCCTGGACGCTGCGCCTGCACGGGCGGCACATCCACGAGGGCGCGTCGGTATTGGTGAACGGACGGCGCGTGAAAGGCAGCGTGCGGTGCGAGTTCGGCGAGTTTCCGCGCTGCGACGGCGAGACCGTGATCGTGGAACTCGCCAAGCCGCCGGAACCGGCCGGCCTGCACTTTCTGCAGGTGCAGAACCGCGGCGGCTTGTTCAGCAACGACTTGATGTTCTTCCACGAACGCTCGCCCCTGCCGGCGCGCGCCGGCAATCTGATCTACAGCGGCGGCACGTTCGAGTGGAGCCACTGGGAGAACCATTTGGGGCCGCTGTGGCGCGGCGGACGCCGGTCGTACTGGAACACGGTGGAGCAGGCCGGCACGGTGGACGTGCCGGATCGCGGCAGCGCCGTGCGGGTGCGAGTGCCGACCGCGAACGCCCAGCCATGGCGCGCCCAGCTCAGCCACACCGTGGTGGTGACGAGCGGCCAAGAGTACACGCTCTGCTACGACGCCAAGGCGGACGGAGAGCGCGTCATCACGGCGTACATGGACACCAACCACGACGGAATCCCGCGCGATCGCGATCCCAACCGGCGCTGGACAAACATCAGCGGCGGACAGTTCCGCGCCAACGTGACCACCGCGTGGCAGACCTTCCAGCACACCTTCACGGTGAACGTGACCGATCTCACCGCCCGCGTGGCGTTCGACTTCGCGCAAAGCAACCTCGCGGTGGACATCGACAACGTGGGCTTGTACGAAGGCGCCGAGTGCGGCACGCCGTGAGATCGAGCATCTACGCGCCGGCGGCAAGATGGCCGCGCCAACGCTGCGGCGCGTTCAACTCGCACTCGCATGTGCCTCCAACTGCTTGTCGAAAGCCAGTATCGCCACCGCCATCCCCCTCTTGTGCAGGCTTTGCGTCAAGTCGATGATGGAGATGTCCGCGAGGGAGTATCCAACCGAGGAGACTTTCGCAAAACGACCTGCCAGATCAACGAGGTCTTGTGTTCGCAGCAGGATGCCATTGTGCTGCAGCGCCCGCACAACCGTCCAAGGGGTTTCTCGCTCTAGGGAGTCAACGACATCCTCGCGATAGCGCTCGATGAGCTTGCGGCGCTGATTTCCATTTCCAACACGCACAAGGTGGTTGGCGACTTCGAACAACACGGGGACGGTCACCATCATCCTTCCTTGTGCCGCCCGTTCTGCTTGTTCGAGCACGGGCCGATGCCGTTCCGGTTTCGAGTCTCCAGGCACTTGGTACAGCTCGAGCAGCCACGAAGTGTCGAGGACCGTCACGTCCGTCACGACACCGACTCGATCCACTTGCGCATCGCCTCCTTCCGCTCCTCGCTGTAACTCGCGTCCAAGCGCTTCTCAAGCGCGCCACGCGTAACAAAGTCGCCTAAGGAGCCGGTCAACCCCGTTGTCAGCAGCACGTCGATGTCGGCCAAACGCGTCACCTTCGAGGCGTTCCTGCTGCTGTCTCGATGGCATATCCAGACGTTCTTCAATTGCGCCTCGTCCAAGGCGTCCATGCAGGCCGAATTGTGGGTGGTGAGCAAGACGTTCAGCTCGCGCTTCTCGGCGGCGCCCGCCAAGTGTTGGATGAGGAGCTTGGCGCGGGATGGATGCAACCCGTTGTCGAACTCCTCGATCACGATGCGGGAGCGCTTCGGAACGGTCTCCAACGCGGTCAACACCGCCAGCATTCGCAGCGTTCCATCCGACAGCAGCCGGGCATCCATCAGCCGGCAGCCGTTCAAGCCGGAGTTCGGTTCCGCGTGGAATCCGGCCATGACGTCGCCTAGTTCCGTCTTGACGAAGCCGATGCTCTGGAACGGTTCCTCCGGTATCTGGCGTATGGTCTGCGTGATCCGCTCCAACGTCGCATTCTGTTCTGGTCCACCTTCCGACAAAGCGAACAGCACCGCGGACAGGTTGCTGCCGTTTCGCAACAGCACGGGTTGGTGACCGGCGCGCTCGTAGTTGCGCATGAACTTGGCGACTGGATCGAAGATGTAAGATGCCCTCAGGTAGTTCCGCACCGCGGCGACAGCGCGTTTGGCGCTTCTCAGGTTGCTGCTCGCCGTCTTGGAGTCGGCAACCACTTCGTCGTATCGAGAGAGGAACGACGACGAAGCGGACAGACTACGGCTTGGGTTCGGGCCGGGGGCGAAATTGTTGTACTGGACCTCAAGAATCTCCCCGCTCTCGCTTCGCGCTTTGAACAATACTCGGTTCCCGACCTCCAGCACCTCGGCGGCGAGGCGTGCTCCGGTTACCTCGTCGGTTGCGATCTCGATCGCGTAGTTAATACGGCGCCGCTTGCCTTCGAACTTGACGACCGCCTTGTCTAGTTGAAGCGTCAAACGGGGTGTGCCGAAACGTCCGCACGAAGGCAGACCGCCCCTCACCTCGAGTGCGCCACCGCGACCGATGTCGGTTACATCGTTGGTTGGCATCCCGCGGGCCAGCGCGGCCATCAATTCGACGCCCTCGATCAGATTGGTCTTGCCGGACCCGTTCCTGCCAAGCAGCATGGTGAGCGGCTCGAACAGGTCGACGCTGGCGTCCTCAAAGTTCTTGAAGTTCTTCAAACGGTGCATCGCCTTCGCCCGGCTGTCGAGGGGTTTCGCTGGCAGGACAGTCTACACCCATTGGTCGCGCCGGTGGTTTGCCCGCCGGGGCGGAGGTTCGGGATGGGGCGGCTCGGTTTGGCGTAGGCGCCCAGCGGCATGCTGTGGAACTGGCGATTTCTCTTTCCGCGTAAGGCGGCGCCGGGCGCGATATGCTGCGCGCCATGCTCGAGCACCAGCCCTTGTTGTTCGAGGACGCGGAGTCTGTCACCCGCCGTCCCGCGCTCAACGTCGTTCACGCCAGCGCCGCCTCCGTGGCCGCGTTCGATGTGGGCTACTTCGCCGGGTTCGCGTCCATGCGGGCGCTCACCTACAGCACCAGCGTGCCCATGATCGCCGGGCTGTTGGCCGAGCACCGCTTTGAGGACTTCGAGTGCGTGTTCGGGCACGGCGGCATCCTCTCGCGCGAGGCCGAGGAGATTCTCGCCTTCCAATACGCCGTGCGCGAACAGCTCGGCGCCTGCCTGCTCGCCCGGCCCGCCACCGATGCGGAGCGGGACGCCGCCGTGCGGCAACGGGTCGCCAGCGACGAGGTGCGTTTCTTTGTGGTCAAGGACGCCATCGCGCACGCCAAGATCTACCTGCTCTCCGGTCCCGGCAAGCGGCGGGTGATGGTGGGTTCGGCGAACCTCTCGGAGCGGGCGTTCTCCGGCCGGCAAGCGGAGACGCTGGTGGTCTTCGACGACGACGATGTGGCTTGGCGACACTACTTGCGGCAGTACGAGGCCGTGCGCGACACCGCCACCTGCCGGCTGCCGCTGCCGCGCGAACCGCTGCCGAAGGAGCAGGTGCGCGTGGAGGAAACGCCGGCGCTGGTGGAAGCCGAAGCGCACCCGGAAGGCGCGACGCTGTTCGTGCCGGCGCAGACGGCCGCGGAAGAGGCCTGCTCCGTGCCGGCGGTGACGGCGCGCATCGAGACCATCAAGCCGGTGCTGCGCCGCGGCCTCGCCGGGCTGCGGCCGGGGCGCGACGGGCGCTTGCGGATCGCGCCGAAGGTGGTCAAGGAGATCGTGCGCATCGCCCGTTCCCGCGATGTCGAAGCCGCGCCGCCCACGTTTCTTTCCCGCGCCGGCGATCGGTTCACTCTCTCCGACCGGGAACTCTCCTTGGAGGCGAGCGAAGACGAGGCGCGCGCCGACGTGGCCGCTTGGCTGGAGTTCTTCGGCAACTACGAAAACGGCTTCGTGGGCGACGTGCCGCGCCTGCAGCGCGACTACTTCACGTTCATGTGCTGGTTCTACTTCGCGCCGCTGATGTGCGATCTGCGCAACTTGGCGCTGCGCGGCGACGCCTTCAGTTTCGACCAGCCGCTGTTCGCCGTGCTCTACGGCTCAAGCAACTGCGGCAAGACCAGCCTTGTGGAAGCGCTGATGGCGTCGATGTTCTCGCACCCGCGCATCGTCGATTCGCAGGATTTCACCCCCGGCAAACTGCGCGGCCTGCAACAGACGTACAAGCGCTTCCCGGTGGTGTTCGACGACATCACCCGCGACCGCTTCAGCCGCTACGCGGACGAGATCATCAAGGACGAAACCATCCCCTATCGCGAGTACCCGTGCTTCGCGCTCTCCATGAACGCGGACGCCCGCAGCTTCAAGCCGGAGATCGTCAAGCGCTGCCTGATGATCTACACGCGCACGTCGCTGCCCGGCGACAACACCCGCGCCCGGCGCTTGTTGCAGCGCTCGGTGGCGGGCATTCGCGGGCGCATGAGCACGGCGCTGTTCCGCACCTTCCTGCGCGAAGCGGCGGCGGCGGTGGACGAGGCCGCCGGCGCCCAAGACGACGCCGTGGACGCGCTGCGCCTCGCCTCCGGGTTGTTGTGCGAGCTGTTCGCGCAGTTGGCGCCGGCCGGCGCGCGCCTGCCGCCGTGGTGCGCCCCGATGACGCTCGCCGAATACCAGGAGCGCGCCTTCGAGCGGCCGCGCCTCTACTTGAGCACATTGCTCGATCCCAGCCGCCACAGCCGCGCCCGCCGCCCGCCGGAAGGGTGCTGGAGCATCGTCGGCGACAAGATCATCGTCTCGGTGGCGTCGATCGAGTTCGCCCGCACCCGCGCCGACATCCCGGACTGGCTGCTCGACGACGCCGGCAGCGCCGCCGGCAAGATCGCGCTCAGCCGCGAACTCACCGAGGACTTCCTCGGTCGCAACGTGCGTCCGCGCTGGCCGTGGCGGCGGTGAAGGGCTGCCGCTTTTCGAGAAACCGGCGCTTCGCCGGCGCGACCCGGGCCGTCAGTGGCTGAGCGCGTACACCACCACGTTCACGCCCACCCGGTAGGAGGCGGTGGAGAAACGCTCGAAATACCACTCGCCGTAGGATTCGCGTTCCCAGCCGTCCGCGATGTCCGTGTTGTGCGTGGCGATGGCCATGAGGCGGCCGTCGTCGTCCGCGTAGGCGCGGATCGAGGGCGTGGCGAGGGATCCGGTGGGAAAGCGGTGTATCCAAGGCGGCTCAGCGGTGTCGTCGCCGCCCCAGCGCCAAGCGAAGTCGCGCGCCGGAATCTGCGGCATCGCATCGATGTCGAACACGGTGTGGAAGATGGGGTGTTCGATGGGCAAGGCGCGCCAGCGGCGGCCGGGCAGCACGCCGGCCATGGCGCGCTCGAAGCTGGCCCACTCGGCGTCTCCCCAGAAGTCGTCCACCCACAGGAAGCCGCCGTTGCCCAAGTAGCGGCGCAGCGCCTCCATCTCGGCCTCGGAGAGCCGCATGTAGCCCACGTCCGACATGAAGATGAGCGGTGAATCCCCCAGGGTGTCGTCGGTCAACCGGCGGCGGACCGGCGTTGCCGCCGTCACCACCGCGGTGAGCTCGCCAAGGCGCTTGGCGAAGTTCCGCTCGGCTTGCGGAAAATCCGTTTCCCACCGTTCCCACAGGCGGCCTTCGTACCCGTAATACGCCTCGCCGTAGCCGCCAACGCTGTCGTATTCGATGCGCGTGGGCACGAACACCGTGACATCCCGGGGCTCCTGCCCGACCGCCCCGGCGGCCGCGAACACGAGCGCACACACGCTTCGCCGCACGACCGGCTAACTCCGCGGCGGGTGCTTGGCCAACGCCTCCTCCACCGGATCGATGCCCCAGCCGGGCGTGTCGGGCAGATGCAGGCGGCCGTCGCGAATGTCCGGTTCGGCGGTGAACAATTCGGCGTCCCAAGGCAGGCGGTCGATGTCCGTCTCCATGATGCGCAGATTGGGAACCGCGGCGCTGAAGTGGGCCGCCATCATGGTGGCCAGGTGGCCGTAGTAGTTGTGGGGCGCCACGTTGACCTGATGCGCCGCCGCGCAGGCGGCGATCTGCATGGACTGCCACGCGCCGTTCCACACCACGTCGATGATGGCCACGTCCATGGCGCGCAAACGAAAGTACGGCAGGAACGCCGGCAGCGTGATGAGCGACTCGCAGGACGCCACCGGGTGGGGGCTCATGGCGCGCACGTCCGCCAGCGCTTCCGGGTGTTCGGTGTCGATCTCCGCCCAGAAGAGGTCGAAGTCCGCCAGCGCGCGCAGGATGCGCCGATAGCCCTCGGGAGTGGCGTTGTAGTTGAGGTCCAGCAGGATGTCCACGTTCGCGCCGGCGCCGTCTCGGAAGGCGTCGAGGTGGCGGCGCAGTTCGCGCACGGTGCGCCGTTCCACGTTGCGATCCGGCGCGTACGGCGCGCCAAAGCCGGGCGAGAAGCCGCGCGCGCGCCCGCCGCTCGGCACCGCGCTGAAGTCGAAGATGTTGGTTTTGAGGGCGGTGAAACCACGGTCGCGCACCTCGGCGCCCAGCGCGCGCACGCCGCCGAGATCGGTGATGGCGGGCGGGTAGTAATCCGGGCGGGCGATGCGCCATGTGCCGCAATGCGACCAGTAGACACGCACGGCGTCGCGCGTTTGACCGCCGAGCAACACATGGCACGGCACGCCGAGCGTCTTCGCCTTGGCGTCCAAGAGGGCGTTCTCGATGGCGCCGATGCCCATTGCCATGACGCCGGACATGGACTGCCGGGCGCGGGCGTGCAGGCGTTCGTGGATGCGTTGGACGTCATGCACCTTCTCGCCCACCACCAGCGGAGCGAGCTTCTCGACCACCGCGGTGACGCCGATGGCGCCTTGGTGCTCGTCGTATTCGCTCCAACCCGTCACGCCGTCTTCGGTGACGAGCTTCACGAAGTGGTAGTTGCGCCAACCCGCGTCGCAGTGCCGGGTTTCGATGGTGCGTACCTGCATGGGTCGTATCCAGCCGGAGAGGATGTGCGCGGAATGAAAACACAAAGCGCCGGCGTGTTGCGGCGCCGGCTACCAAGCCGTCACCGGACCGGCGCGAAGTCCGCCACGTTGGCGCGCATCACGTCGCGCTGCTCGTTGATGAGCAGCAGCGTGTCGTCGTCGATCCACGCCACCGCTTCGAGCTGCTTGACCACGCGCGGGGTCAGCGGCAGTTTCCACGTCTTGCCGGAAAACCAGTCGCCGGGCCGCGCCGGCCGCTCGAACAGCCAAAGCGCTTCGGGACTGGCCACGACCAAGCGCGAGGCGTCCGCGGAAAGCGCCGCGTCGGTTGCCCAGCGAATGCCGTCGTGCCGGCCCACCAGCGCCAGCACGTTCTCGCGGTCGGTGTGGCGCGTTTCCAGCCGATAGAGCTTGGCGCCCCGCTCGGCGCGGTCGATGCGCCCGGACTCGCGGTGCTTGGTGATGAAATGCAGCTTGCCGTCGGCGACGAACACGGATTCGCAGTCGAAATGCCATGTTTCCCCCGGATGCTCCACCTGATCGGGATAGCGGATGGGCAGAAAGAGCAGCGCCCGCATCTTGTCCACGGCCAGCGGATCGGGTTCGTGTACCACATAGACGCCGAGATCGCGCCGGGCGTTGCCGTTGTTGCCCACATCGGCGATGTACAAGACGCCCTCGTGCAACGTGATCGCCTCCCAGTCGAAGTGCGCCGCGTTGGCGATGGCGTGCCCCGGCCAATCCGCCGCCGCCAGCCGCCGCCAAGCCGGCCACAGCGGCGCGCCCGCGGCGTCGATGGCGAACAAGCGGGGCGCGTCGCCGCTGTCGTTGTGCGTCCAGAAGAAATCGCCGCGCGCCGATTTGACAAGACCGCTGACCTCCGCCAACGCCGGATGCGACACGCGGCCCACCATTTCCACGGCCCAAGCATGCGCGGCCACGCCACACGCCCAAGCAAGCGCGCCGGCCGCGAAGCCGCGGCGGACGCTCGCGCCGTTACGCATCCGGCGTGTAGCGCAGCATCACCCGCTTGCCGTCCGCGAGGCCCTGCTCGAAACGCGGCCCCCAATTGCCCCAGCCGGCGCCGGCGTACTTCTCGCCCATGGCGGCAAGCACCTTGGCGCGGATCTCGGCGTCGCCTTCGATGGAGCCCGTGGCCATGAACTCCGGCGCGGCGCGGAAGGCGTCGTCCGCCCGCGTCCAAACGCCGAACTCGCCCACCCACAGGCGCACCCGCGTCAACCCGCGGCCGATGGCTTGGGCGCGCCAGGCCTCCGCCGGCGTGACCACGAACACGGCGCCGTCGTGGTAGGCGAACCAGATCTCCGCCTTGCAGCGGCTCTCTTCGCCATCGCTTTTGATCGGCGTGAGATAGACCAGCTGCGACGACCGCAACGCCGCCTCCGTGGCCCCTCCGGAGGCGGCCGGCTGCGTCCAGCCGCGGCGGGCGAACAATAGGAACGGCGCGAGCGCGGCACCGCCGAGCACGGTTCTTCGGTTCAGCATGTCTCCTCCCTTGCGTCCAACCTTCGCGACCCACCATCGCACATGCCGCAAATCGGCGCAATGCGCACCCCTGCTGCTGGTTCCTGGCAGTCGACAGTCTGAGTGTGCGCCGGCTTCAACGTGGCGGGGCTGCTCGGGACGGCGCACCCGCGGCATGGACGCCTACCGGCGCTGCTGTGCCTGGAGATGGCGCCGACTTGCCGGCCGCCGCCGGCCTTGGCGCCGGCGCTGCCGGTGCTTCCCAAGCCCAATGGTTTCATCCCGCGGCAAACGGCGCGACACGGGGCTTCCAGCAACCCCTCGCGGTGCCGCCCCGCGTCGAGACGCACAACCCCGAAGGCTTGGGACCGACGTCGACAAGCGAACCGACCTGCTGAAACGACAACGTGCGCTGGACGCTGAAGCTGGACGAGGCGGCCGACGTGTATGGCGAGATGGTGGACGCCTAATGATCAAACCAGGGAACACAGGGAACCACAGGCGGTCGTCGCCCACCTGCCGGGTCTGGTATAGGTCTGGTATAAGGTGCGGGCGCTCGACTCGAACGCGAACGTCCAGTTCGCCGTCGTCCAGTCGCCATCAAGGGTCCAGTCGCCATCAAGGGCGGCCGGACGCATCGCCTCTACCCCGTGCGCTTGAAGCTCATGGCACCACTAAGGAGCGGCGCGTCTAGTCGTCCAGCAAACCCGCCTTGCGCTTTTGCTCGGGATCATCCAGCTTGAACGCGATCCGCATCCGGCGATGCATCCACGGACAAAGCCGCGGAAACGGAAGTGTGCACACAGCGAAGAGTGCGAAGGCAATTGCGGACAGCGTGAACAGCCCACCATCCTCCTCGAACAGCCCCAACCTTCGCAAGGCCAACGCCACAACGACGCTACCGATAATCAACGGAATGTTGAACCATGTTTTTTGGTAGAACCTCAATTCCGCCTTCTCCTTCTCCGCCATCAATGCCATCAGTTCCTCCAAGTTTCAGCAATCAAGCAAATCGTCAATGATGGCCGCAATGAGTATCAGCGCCGCACCCAAGGCTATCGCAGGGGCACCCGAACCGCCAATCAAGGACGCAAGAGCACCGGCGACCACACTAACCCCTCCCGCCACGTCCAAGTCGTCCGCCACCTCGCAGAACCCGGAGTCACGGGCCAACTCGCGCCAATTGATCTCTCTTGTTTCGCTGCGTCCTCCGTCTTCATTGTCGCCGGGGTCGCCGGATCTCGACACGTAGTAGGAACCGTTCATGTAGATAATCCCGGTCCACTTGTGCGTGCAAGAGCCGGTGCGGGCTTCGCACACCCAGTCGTCAGGGTTCTCGTACGGTGGCAGCTGGGACCTCGCGGCCGCAGGAGCACCCACCAAGAGGAACGCCACCGCCACAACCACCGGTGCGTCCCTCCAGTGCTTCAATAGCTTATTCAACATCGTCCTTCCCGTTGTTGGTTAGCCGCCCAACACCCACCGGTGCCGGGCCGTGTCTTATGACCAAATCAAAGAGTGACTCGTGACCGAGAGTCACATGGTCAAAAGCAACATCTTTCTATCACCCCCGTACCGCCTTGTCAAACCGCTGTCTGTGCTCGGGTGTACGACATATTTGTTCGGGGTTGAGGGTCACCGCGAAACCCGGGATACGCTGTGGTCATCGAAACCGAGCGAAGGGAATCGCGGTGACGGACGGGATTGTGGCTTGTGGCGGGGGCGCTGGCAATGGGGCGTTCGACTTTCTTCGGGAGGCGGTGGAGAGGGCGATGATGTCGCCGGAGGCGCGCGCGGCTCTGTCGTCGCGCGGGAACTTCATGGAGTTCGAGAGGGGAACGCAGTGGGCGTTGCGGGCCGGGGCGTCGTCGGGCGCGTCGGCGCTGCTGACGGAGCTGGACGCGGAGCGGGAGCGGTTGCGGTGCGGCGAATGCGGGGAGCCGATGGTTCGGCGGTTGCGGCCGCTGACGATGCTGTGGCTGCTGGGTCGGCTGCGGGTTGTTCGCGGGTACTGGACGCGCGGCTGCGCGAAGGGCGGCCGCTGTCCGCTGGACGCCGAGTTGGGGGTGGAGGGACGGTCCGGGACGCGGGCGACGCCCGGCCTGCTGTGGGCGGCGGCGCCGCTGGCGGCGGAGACGAGCTTCGAGCGGGCGGCGACGCTGGCGAGCCGGCTGCTGGGGTTCGGCCTGAACGCGAAGTGGATGGAGCGGGTGGCGAAGCGTCTGGGTTCGGCGATGGCGTCGGAGGACGGGTCGGAGGACGCGCCGGCGGCGCCGGCCGCGGAGACGATGTGCTGCGGGATCGACGGCACGGGCGTTCCGGTGCGCCCCGGCGAGTTGTCGGAAAGCCAGGGGAAGGACGGCGGCAAGGCGCGCGCGCGGGAGGCGAAGGTCGTGGTGTTCCGAGCGGGCGGCGCGGAGGCGGCGGGTCCGCCGCGGCGTTCGGCGGCGATCGACAGCGCGGCGTCGCGGGACACGGACTTGGAGCCGTCGGCGTTCGCGGCGCGACTGCGCCGCGAGGCGCGGCGCGCGGGGTTCGCGGCGGCGCGGGTCAAGGTGGTGCTGGGCGACGGCGCGAAGTGGATCTGGAACGTGGCGTCGGAGTTGTTCCCGGACGCGGTGGAGATCGTGGACGTCTGGCACGCGCGGGAGCATCTGTGGGAGGTGGCCCGGTCGGTCCACGGAGCCGGCGCGGCGCTGTGCGAGGCGTGGGCGGGGAAAGCGCGCGCGGCGCTGTCCGAGGGCCGCCTGGACGACGTGCTGGCGGCGCTGCGGAAGCACGACGGCAACGACGAGGCGCGGCGCTGCGCCGGGTACGTCGAGGCCAACCGCGCCCGCATGCGCTATCCGGCGTTCCGCGCCGCCGGACTGCCGGTGGGTTCGGGCGAGGTGGAAAGCTCCTGCGGCACGGTGGCCGGACGCCTCAGGCGCGGCGGCATGCGCTGGAGCGTCGACGGCGGCGCGAACCCAATCCTGACGCTGCGCTGCTGGTGGCTGGACGGCCGCTACGACGGGTTCTTCGAGGCGCGCGCGAGACCGCCGCCGATGGCCCTTGCCGCCTGAACCGCCGCGTGCGAACAAATATGTCGTACACCCTCTGTGCTCGTGTTGGTAGCAAATCATTGCTGTCGTGCGAGACCAGCAGGCACATGCACATGGCGATCCAGAGCTGCGTCATCACGGCGTTGCGCGACGTGCCCACGAAGCTCTTCGCTTGGAGTTAATGGGACAGCAATGATTCAACACGAACTTGAACTCCCGCCAAGGGCTGCGCGATCGTTCCCCGGTCCTGGCCGCAGGGGGAAACGGCGCGTGAATCGGCGCGACGAGCCAGCTTCTCGGCCAGCAAGGCCGCGAGCAGCTCTCGTAGAGCCACGCCCGGGCGCTGTCGTCGGCGCGCTTCGGCAGGTGCCCCAGCCCCGCCAGCGACTTGAAGCGCTTGAACGTCAACTCCACCTGCCAGCGCACGCGATACCACCGCAGCATGTCCGCCGCCGAGAACCTGTCCGCCGGGAAGGTCGTGAACACGATCACGCAGCCGGCGAACCGAGGCAGGGGGAAGGGGACATTTCTACTTTGCGCTTACGTGGAGAGGGTTCGGTTCGAGGTTCTACGATTCAAGTAGGCTAACCGGCGTTGGCACAAAGGGGGGGTGCGTGATCCAAACCTTCGTGGCGCACGAGGGCGAGCCGGCGTTCAAGGGGTTTCGCGTGGACACGGGGGCGCTGCGCGCCGAAGTGATCGAGCTCGGCGGCATCGTCACCCGATTGGAGGTGCCGGACCGCGCCGGCACGTTCGCCAATGTGCTTCTCGGCTGCCCGCGCGTTGCCGACTACCTCGGCTTCCATCCCCACTTCAACTGCTTGGTGGGACGCTACGCGAACCGCATGACCAACGCCCGCTTTTCGCTCGACGGTGCGCTTCGCGAACTGGACGCGAACGTGCCGCCCCACCACCTGCACGGCGGGCGCGACGGCTTCGGCGTCCGCGTTTGGGCCGGCGAGGTGGAAGGCGACGCAGTGGTTCTGCGGCTGGTCAGCCCGGACGGGGACGCCGGCTATCCGGGCCGACTGGCGGTGGAAGGCCGCTACCGCTTCCGCGACAACGAGGTGTCCCTGGACTTTCGCGCCGAGGCCGATGCGCCAACGCCGGTGAGTCTGACCTCCCACCACTACTACAACCTGAGCGCCGTCGCCGGCGCCACCGTGGCCGACCACGAAATCACCGTCGATGCGGACGCGTTCCTGCCGGTGAGCGAAGCGCTCACGCAACTCGGCGAGCGGCGCTGCGTGCGCGGCACGCCGTTCGACCTCAGGAGCGGCGCGCGGCTAGGCGAGCGACTCGCGGCGCCGGACGCGCAGATGCGTTTGGCGGGCGGTTTCGATCACACCTTCGCGTTGCGCGCCCCGCCGACGTTCCGGCGCGCCGCGGTGTTGCACCACCGCGCCTCCGGGCGCGTGCTGGAGGTGGCCACCGACCAGCCCGGCCTGCAGCTCTACACCGGCAACACGCTGCACCAAGCCAGCCGCTGGGGGCATCCGCGCCACGGCGCCGTGTGCTTGGAAACGCAACAGTTCCCGGACGCGCCGAACCAGCCCAGCTACCCGGACGCGATCCTGCGACCCGGGCAAGCGTTCCACGCGCGCACCACGTTCGTGTTCTCGGTGGATTGAGGGGGGGCGGCCGGCAACAGCCGGCGGTTTGCGCGCCGCTCAGCGCGCTCGTTGGAGAGTCAGGAAACCTCTTCCAACTGCCGACGGAAACGGTCTATCTTCGCCTCGTAGCGGGCGGCCGCGGCTAGGAAATAGGTGTTGCGGCGATTGCCGTAGCCGACGTTGTACGAGCGCAACGCGCACGCCCGCGCGTCCTGCACGCTCGCCGCGTCGTTGCCGCAGATGTCCCGATAGTGCGCCAGTATCTGCGCGCCGCAGTAGAGGTTCTGCTCCGGGTCGTCAAGGTATCCGCCGCAGAACGCGCTCCACAGATCCGCCCGAACCTGCGCCGGGCCCGTGGCGCCCATTGACGAGCGCACATGCTTGCGAAAGGAACTCTCGGCCACCACCAGGCTGGCAATGAGCTCCGGGGCCAAGCCTTGCCGGGCGGACGCTTCGAGTATCCACCCCGCGAACTCGTCCGCCGTCGCCCGCCGCAACCGGTAGCCGCGCATCAGCTTTTCGGCGAACGCGGTCCGCTCTTCGTCCCAATGGGCTTTCGCCGCGTTCGCCGCGGGAATCGCCAAGGGCACGAGGTGGCGCCGGTCCGCGTCGCCGCGGGCAAACACGGCCAACGCCGAGGCGCACAGCACGAGCACCAGCAACGCGCCGCGCCGCGCCGCGCCGTCAACCGACCGCGGGGTTCGCGACAAGACCGATCGTGTGGATAGCATGGGCACCGCCACTCCTTGAGCAACGGGCGCGTAATCTACACGGCATCGGAGCGGAAGTGAAGGGGGTTGAAGCGGTTGAAGGGGTTGCGCGCGTGTGGCGCCGGCGCGGCGAAACTCGCACAATTCCCCCTTCCCCGGTGGTTGCACAACGCCCATGACCTCCACGACGCCCATGACCGAGCGAACGATTTGGCGCGATGGCGAGTTCGTCGCTTGGCGGGACGCCACCGTACACGTCCTGTCCCAAAGCCTGCAGCGCGGCTCGCTGGCCTTCGACTACTTGAGCGTTCACCGAACAGCGCGGGGGGTGGCCGTGTTTCGGTTGCGAGACCACGTCGAGCGCTTGTTGCGCACCTGTCGGATCGTGGGGCTGCCGCTCGGCTACGGAGCGCAGGAACTCGTGGACGCCTGCGCGGCCACCGTGCGGCGCAATCCCGGCGCCACCTCCGTCAAGATCAGCGCGCTCATCCCGTCCATTGAAGTGGAGCTGGTGCCGCAAGACGCGCGCGTGGCGGTGTACATCGCCGCCTACGACAGCGATGCGGACATCATCGCCAAGAACCCCGGCGAGTTCCGCCGCCGCCGCAAGGTGTCCCTGCGCATCGAGCGCGACCGCGGCGGACGGCGCGAAGATCTCATCCCGCCCCACGCCAAGGTGGCGGCCAACTACACCGCGGCGATGATGGCGAAGTGGAAGGCTCGGCGCACCGGATTCGACGACGTCGTGCTGCTCGACGAGCGCGGCCTCGTCACCGAAGCGCCAACCACCAACATCTTCCTCGTGGACGGGGACGGCGCCTTGGCGACGCCGCCGGCGCGCAAGGTGCTGCTCGGCATAACCCGCGACTCGGTGCTGACGCTCGCGCGCAGCGCGGGACTCGCGTGCGCCGAGCGGGATGTTGCGGCGACGGAACTGGCAAACGCCAGCGAGCTGTTCCTCACCGGCACGTCGGTGGGAGTCTGGCCGGTGCGCGCGATCGACGGGCGACCGGTTGGCGATGGCGGCGTCGGGCCGGTTACGGCGCGGCTCCGCGACAAGTACCGCGCGGTGGTGCGCGGCGCGGAACCGGACTTCGCGCATTGGCTCCACTATGTCTGAGGGCGCGCCCTTCGGGCGCGTTGGAGTTTTGCTACGCAAAAACTCTGCGCGCCTTGTTGCGGAGGAAAGTGCGCGCCCTTCGGGCGCGTTGGAGTTTTGCTACGCAAAACTCTGGCGCTTGCTGCAGGGAAGTGTGCGCCTTGGCGGGCGCGCCTGTGCTGATTCGGCTTGGATGGATTTAGGCGAAGCGTAGGCCTGTGGCGGCGGTCAGCTCCGCGAGCGCTTGATCTTCCGTGACCACCTTGATGGTCGTCATGCCCATTGCCCGCGCCGGCTTCAAGTTGATGCCGAGGTCGTCCAGAAACACGGCTTGCGACGGCGCGACGCCCAGCCGCTCGCAGGCGATTTGGTAGATGCGCGGCTGCGGTTTGCGCACGCCTTCCACGCTGGACTCCACGATCACGTCGAAAAGCGCCATCGTCCGCGCGCTCTGCGCCGCGCGATCGTCACCGGCGGGCGTCGCCGGGGCGTCGGCCGCGCGTTTCATGTTGTTGGTGATGCAGCCCACGCGAAAGTGCTTCTTGCATTCCGCCAACGCCGCCGCCATGCGCGGGCGAAACGCGCCGGAGAGAAGCTCCAACACTTCCTTGCCACGCACATCGTGGCCGAGCGCTTGTGCTTCTTGGCGGAACGCCTCGTCGAACTCGTCCGCGTCAATGGCGGAGGACTCGAACCGCGCCCAGGCGTTGCCGTCCGGGTTGGTGGAGTTGATCGTGCGGATGAGGTTCGGCGGCAACCCGCGCGCCTGCTCGAAACGCGCGAACGCCTCGAAGGGGCTGGTGGTGAAGACGCCGCCGAAATCCCACAGCACCGCCTTGATCACGCAACCTCCTGATCAGCCAGAAAGGCGTGGACGATGCGCGCCAACGCTTCCGGCGCGTCCAGTTCCGGCAGGTGGCCGGCGCCTTCGACCACCGCCATGCGCACCGGCCCGGCCAAGGCGGCGCGGAAACGCTCGTTGGAGGACGCCGGCAACACCCGGTCGCACTCGCCGCGCACCAGCAACGTCGGTTGGCGGGCGCGGCGCAAGCGCCCCAGCACGCCGGTGTCGCCAAACGGAAACAAGAACCTCGCCGCCGCTTCGGTGGCGCGGCTGTGCATCACCTGCCAATCCAAGGCGTCTCCGCCCTCGGGCACACGCCACGCCGCCTTCCATGTTTCCGGGTTCTCGCAGACCAGGTTCGGCAGCGAATCCGGCCCCGGTGGCTGCGCCCAAATGTCCGCGGACGGATCGCTTGCGTCGAACGCCCCGAACGGGGCGATGAGCACCAAGCGGTTCACCAAGGCGCCGGCGAGAGCGGCCACTTCCGCCGCCAAGGCGCCGCCAACGGAACTGCCGACGAGATCCACCGGGGCGGCCTCCAAGGCCTCGACGGTCTCCACCGCCTGCACGATCCAGTCGAGCAGGCCGTCCAGATGGCGGAACTCCGGCGCCCCCGGAAAGCCGGGCAACGACGGCGCGATCACCCGGCGGCTGGCGGCAAGGCGCTCCAAGAACGGCGGCCAGCTCGGCAGCCCGCCGATGCCGGCGAAGAACACCGCCGGCGGCGCACCGGCGCCGTGTTCCCAAACCCGCACCGCGTGCCCGCCCACGCGCACTTGGCGCTCCCGGGGCGTCACGCGGCTTGCCTTGGCTGGGCGCGTTCGGCCAAGGGCGCCGGCCACCAGCGATCCTGCCAACGGTCGTCGAACAGGTCGACGAGCTGCGGCAGCACACCCTCCGCGTACAGCCGCGTGTTGTACTGGGCGAGCTCCGTGCTCATGTTGCCGAACTGGCAAAGGAGCATCAGGTGGCCGACGTTCAGGGTGACGCAAACTTCGCGGATGCGCGCCGCCACCTGATCCGGATCGCCGGCGATGACGTAGCCCAAATCCAAGATGTCGCGCCATTCGCGCGCCGCGCCCAGCGCGCCTTTCGCGCCCTTGCTCGCGCTCGCGCCGCTGCGCGCCGCCGCCAGCGCCACCTGCGATTGCACTTTGGCGCGCAGTGTGGCTTCGGATTGATAGCCGGCCGGAGAGGCCCACTTGGGATTGACGTGCAGGCAGCGCCCGTAGAAGTACTCGGCCGGCTCGCGGTACAGCTCCAGAGCTTCCCGCTCGGTCTCGCCCACCGCCACGAACTGCAGGAAGCCGGCGCGGTACGGATTGCGATCCTTGCCGAGCCGATCCATCTCGTCCCAGAAGCCGCGCATGGTGGCGGCGCCGGCCTTGTAGCCGAAGTAGGAGAGGTAGCTGTACACGTAGTCGCGCTCGGCGCACCAACGCCACGTCTCCACCGAGCCGCCGCCCGGAATCCACACCGGCGGATGCGGCTTCTGCAGCGGGCGCGGCCAGACGTTCACATAGCGCAACTGGTTGTAGCGGCCGTGGAACGAGAACGTCTCCTCTTCTTGCCAAGCCCGCATCACCAAATCGTGGGCTTCGTAGTAGCGCTCGCGCAGCTGGGAGGGGTTGCGGCCGTAGGCGAAGATCGTGTCCATCGGCGTGCCCACCGGGAAACCGGCGATCAAACGGCCGCCGGACATGCAATCCAGCATCGCGAACTCCTCCGCCACTCGCGTCGGCGGGTTGTAGAGGGCGAGCGAATTGCCCATCACGCAGATCGCCGGCGCCGACGTGCGGCGCGTGAGCGCGGCGGCGATCAGGTTGGGCGACGGCATCAACCCGTAGCCGTTCTGATGGTGTTCGTTGCAGCACACGCCATCGAACCCCACCTCGGCGGCGTATTCCAGCTCGTCCAAGTATTCGTTGTAGTGCTGGTGAACGCGCTCCGCGTCCAACAGGCCGGCGTCGATGTCCACCCACACGGAGGGGTGCCGATCGCGGAAGTCGTCCGGCAGGTCCTTGTAGGGCATCAGGTGAAACCACAGGTTCTTCACGCGCTTCGCTCCCCCGCTGCGTATGGGCGAATACTAAACCGCCCGTCGGTGAAGGCCACCGCCCCTCGATGGATGGCGGGCGCATCGCCCCGCGCCGGCACGGCTCGACCGGTGCGTTTCGGCCTCCGCTACCAAGACATCCTCACCTTGACGCCGCGGTCGTGCAGGTAGCGCTTCAAGCCGGACACCGTGTAGTGGCCGTAATGCACCATCGAGGCCACCAACGCGGCGTCCGCCTTGCCGGCCGTGAGCACGTCGTGCAGATGCGCCGGAGCGCCCGCGCCGCCGGAGGCGATCACCGGAATCCGCACGGCTTCGCTGAGCATGCGCGTGATGGCGAGCGCGTAGCCTTGGCGCGTGCCGTCGGCGTCGATGGCGTTCACCACCAGTTCCCCGGCGCCCAAGCGCTCGCCCTCCTTCGCCCAGCGCAGCGCGTCGATGGCCATTGGCTTGCGGCCGCCGTCGATGACGATCTCGTAGCCGGACGGCAGCGCCTCGGTGGGCGCCGCGCGGCGGATGTCCATGGAAAGCACCACGTTCTGGCCGCCGATGGCGTCCGCGCACTCGCCGATGAGCGCCGGCCGGCGCACGGCGGCGGAGTTGACGTTGATCTTCTCCGCGCCGGCCAAGCGCAAGTCCGTGGCGTCGGCCACCGAAGCGACGCCGCCGCCAACGGAGAGCGGAATGAACACCTGCTCGGCCACCGCCTCCACCACGTCCAGAATGATCTTGCGCCGGTCGCTGGACGCGGTGATGTCGTAGAACACCAGCTCGTCCAAGCCGTCCCGGTAGTATTCGCGCGCTTTCGCCACCGGGTCGCCGATGTTCTTGGTGTCGACGAACTTCACGCTCTTGGCCAGGTGGCCGTCGCGCACGTCCAGGCAGGCGATCACCCGTTTGCTAAGCACGTCCGTCCCACTCGGCGAAGCGGGCCAGCAGGCGCAAACCCGCGCGCCCGCTCTTCTCCGGATGAAACTGCGTGGCAACGTAGTTCGCGGTTCCCAACGCGGAACAAAACGGGCCTTCGTAGACGGTTTCCGCGAGCATGTGCGCGCGCCGGACCGGCGCCGGCCGGTAGGCGTGAACGAAATAGAACTCGTCGCCCTCGGCGATGCCGGCCAAGACCGGGTGCGGTCGCACCACGCGCACGGCGTTCCAACCCATGTGCGGCACCTTGAGCGCGGGATCGTCCAGCGCGAAGCGCCGCACTTGGCCGGGGATCAGGCCGAGGGTGCGGGTGTCGCCTTCCTCGGAGTGGTCCAAGGAGATTTGCAGGCCCAGGCAGATGCCGAGGATCGGCGTGCCGGCGCGAAAGGCGTCCACCAGCGCCTCGCCAACGCCGCTCGCCGTCAAGCTCCGCATGGCGCTGCCGGCCGCGCCGACGCCGGGGAAGACGATGCGCCGCGCGGCGCGCACGCGCGCCGGATCGCTCGATATCTCCGCCGCCACGCCCACCTCCCGACACGCCCGCACGACGCTCATCAGGTTGCCGGCGTCGTAGTCGACGACCACCGTCGCGTTCCCGCTCACGTTCGCCGCACCGCCGCCGGCGCGCCGGCCGGCGCGCGCAAACGTCCACGCCTTGGGCCGCTCGCGTCGTTGCGCAACGTCCCCGGCCCGGCGCGGCGCGGTCTCACGCGGCGATCAGTTCGCGAACGATGCGCGCGCGGTCGTCCTTGGACAATTGCGCGTACGCCGCCGAGGTGCGGTCCACCACGTCGCCGAAGCGCGCTTTGATGTCGGCGGCGATGCGCGCCGGCTCGGCGACGATCGCGAACTTCGCCATCGTGCCTTCGTCTATCAGGTAGCCCATTTCCGCCCAGCGGCCCTCTTTGGACATGGCGTTGAGGCGCGGCTGCAGCTCGCCGGCGCCGATGCTGTCCAGCACCGGCTTATACGCGGGCGTGGACCCGTAGAAGGCGATTTGCCGGCGGGTGGCCACCTTGGCGGCATCGAGTTCGCGCTCGTCGCGCCCGGTGACCACGAAACACGGGTAGGAAATCTCGAAGTTGGCGCGCGACTTCTCCTCGCCCTTCGCGCGCGCCTTGGCGAAACCGCGCTCCAAGGCGGGAAGCGTGGTCTCGCGCAGGTACTTCTCCGTGGTGAACGCATGCACGATGATGCCGTCCGCCACCTCTCCCGCCACCTCCGTCATCAGCGGCCCCACCGCGGCCAGAAACACGCGCGGGGCGCCGTGCGCGGTGTTCGTCGGCGTGAAGAAGGGCGTCATCAACGTGTGGCTGTAGAAGCGGCCTTGGAAACGCAAGGGCTCGCCTCGGTGCCAAGTGGCCCAGATGGCGCGCATGGCCAGTATGAACTCGCGCATGCGCGCCGCCGGAGAAGACCACGGCATGTGGAACCGCCGCGTGATGTGGGCGCGGATCTGAGACCCCAGCCCGAGCACGAAGCGGCCTTCGGACGCCGCGTTCAGATCGTGTCCCAAGTGCGCGAGCAGCATCGGCGTGCGCGCGAAGGCCACGGCGATGCCGGTGATCAGATCGACGCGGCTGGTCGCTTTGGCGGCGAACGCGAGCGGCAGGAAGGGGTCGTGCGCCGTCTCGGCCGATTGAATACCGCTGTAGCCGAGCGCCTCGAGTTCGCGCGCCTGGGCGCCCGCCATGTCCAAATCCCAGCCAATGCCGCCATCCACCTTCATCTTTCTCACCTCGCGTCCTGTCCGCTTAGAGACGCGCCATTCTATAGCGTGGGGGCGCACGCGGCCTTATTATGGTGCTGTGCCCAGGACACTGCCACGGAGCAAGGGAACATGATCAAGCAGCGCCTAGCGGAACTGGGGTTGGAACTGCCGCCGCCCATGCGAATTCCGGGCCAGCGGTTCGAGACCGTGCTGGTGGCCGCGGACCGCGCCATCGTCTCGGGACACCTGCCGTTCGACGCGAGCGGCGAACTGGCGAAGCCGCTCGGCAAGGTGGGCGCGGGGGTGAGCGTGGAAGACGCCTACCAAGCGGCGCGCAAGGTCGCGCTCGGCATGATTTCCAGCTTGCGGGCGGCAGGCGTCGATCTGGACTCCGTGGCGTGGCGCCGGGTGTTCGGCATGGTGAACGCCGCGCCGGACTTCCACGCCCTGCCGGGCGTTATCAACGGCTTCTCGGACCTGGTGCTGGAGGTTTTTGGCGAACGCGGACGGCACGCCCGTTCGGCCATCGGCGTCGCGGAACTGCCGTTCGGGGTGCCGGTGGAGGTGGAGGCCGAAGTCGCCTTGATAGGACGCGCGGCGTGAAACACGGTCCCTGCGGCGGCCGCGTCACCGGCGACCCAACCCGAAATAGAACCCCGCCTTCATGATGCGATGCACGGTGGACCCTGGCCGGTGCAGGTTCTTGCAACGAAGCGAAAACTCCCCCAGCAAAAAGTTCACCGGGGCGCGGCGGAGGTATTCGGCCATGTACTCTCTGATCTCCCGCTTCGTGTACACACCGCCATTGTCCGCGTACTTGGCCACATAGCGGGTGAAACTCGCCCGTAGCTGGGGCGGGTTCGGACCGTGCCGCGTCGTGCGCATGTAGTTGCCGATCAGCATGTCGTCGAAGACGCGGCCGCGTATTGCGGCCATGAGAGAGTGTCGCGGCGCCTCGAACGTCAGCCCCGCGTTGCGGCCGCGGCCCAAGTCGATCATGTTGTCCCGCCCGCCAACCCGGAGATTGACGAAGTCGTACGCGCCGCGCAGGTGTTCGACGGCCTCGAAATACCGAGCGGCGTCCTGGGCGTCGTCCTTGTCGAGTTCATCGGCCCAGTTGTCGCCGAAGTGTTCGGGTTCGTAGACGACCGGTGTTATTGGACAAGGGCGTAGCTCCTCAAACGTGTCGGACTTGCAGCAATACCGAATAAAGGCTGGGAACACCTCGCCGCCGCCATCCGGCGGCTCCGTCATCAACTTCCTTGAGATCGAGCGGTACTCCGGCGGTGGAACCACATGCTCCTGCGCCCAAATGCTGTCCTTCCTTTGATAGCGGTGCATCGAGCTGAATGGAACAAAACCGGTGGTGCCGAACATCGACAACTCCCTGCGAATCTGTCGGCGCAACGACTGTTTTTCCAATAAATTGATCGGCAGCGCAAGGCGGCCCTCTTCGTCGCGAAAGTTGATCATGTCGGCGCATCCATGGCCGGTGAGGCGCAACAGGAACGACTTGTCGAAACGCTTCGCCACGCCGCGGATGAACAAAAGCCATCCATGCATCCAATGCGCGTCGTTCATGTTGACCAGCAGCCTTCCATTGAGGTTGATGAGCAGGATGCCGTCTTGGTTGTGGTTGGCGATGCAGCAAACTTGAATCCGGTCCGACAACCGGTGCCAAACGCGATCCTTCAGCACCGTGACGTCGAGTCCAGCTGCTTGGAATCCTTTGCGGATGCGTCCGCCCACATGGTCGGGAAGCAGAATCTTCTTGTCGAGGTAGAACGACTCCGAATCCGCGTTCAGGTGGTCCGGATGGCCGTGCGAGATCCACACGTACTCGCTGTTCTTGACCGCCTCCGCCTGCTCAGCCGGCACCTCGTGCGACAGGCCCCAGCTGCCAAAGTACGCGTTGCCGACAATCCACGGATCCGTCGCCAGCACCGGGCCGCGGTCGTAGCAGATCAACGTCGCGTTGCCGATGGTGTCGAAACCCACGTCCATGCGCTATTTCCGCCTCCCGTACTATTCGCGTTCCCGGTCGGCGTTCTCGTTGGTCACGCCATGCGGCACGTGGCCGGTGGTCACATGCGAGCGGGCGTCTTCGCAGTTGCCCCGCTGATCGTCGAAGAACACGTCGGCACCGTAGGCGCGCAGGAACGCCGCCTTGTCGAGGCCGCCGAGGAACAAGCTCTCGTCCAAACGCACCCCCCACGCCCGCAAGGTCTTGATGACGCGCTTGTGCGCCGGCGCGCCGCGGGCGGTCACCAGCGCGGTGCGAATTGGACAGGGTTGGTCGTGAAACTCGCGTTGTAGACGGTGCAGCCCTGCCAAGAACGGCTTGAAAGGCCCGCCCGCCAAGGGTTTGTCGGCGGCCTCCTCCTCGGCCTTCTGGAACGCTTCCAACCCGCGCTCCTGAAAGACGCGCTCCGCTTGATCGTCGAACAACACGGCATCGCCGTCGAAGGCGATCCGCAACTCCTCGTCTTCGCCGCTCGCCGGCGCGGCCGGCCGCTGTTTGGCCGGGCTTGGCGACGGCGCGCCGGACGCCAGCAACGTCGCCGCCCCCATGCCGCTCGCCAGCGCGTCCGCCACATCGTCCCCGTTGGTGGAGAGGAACAGGTCGCAGCCGAACGCCGCCGCGTACCGGTACGGCGTGGAGCCGGAGGAGAACGCGGCGCGCACGATGTCCAAGGCGTGGGCGTCGATGGAGTTGAACACGCGCAAGCCGGTGTCCGACGAATTGCGCGACAGTAGGATGATGTCTACGCGCCGAGCGCCGAGCCGCTCGTTGATGGCCAGCAGCTTGCGCACGAAAGCGAACCCCGGTCCCGGAGCGAGAACCTCGTCCTCGTGCCGGATCTGGTAGCAACGGTAGCGTTCCAACCCATCGCGCCGAAACACGGCGTCCGCGGCGTCCAAGTCGAACAGCGCCCGCGACGAAACGGCGACGGTGAGGAACGGCTGCTCTCCGCCCGGCGCGGCGGGCGCTTGCTGCTGCGCGGATTGCGGGGGGGCGGCCTTCATCAACACAGCATACAACGCGCTCGGCTGGCCGTGTTGCCGGAAGGCGGTGCATTCCGCATCATTGCGGCATCTTAGAGCCGCCACCAACGCAACCGAAACGCATGGCCCGCCCACCCCTGCCCCGCTCCGCCGTCGAGCGGTTTCTCGCCGACGCCCGCGCCAACCCTCCAGCGGTGCGGACCGGGCCGCCGCCCCGCATCCTGTTCGCCATGGACGCCACCGCCAGCCGCGAGCCCACCTGGGACTTGGCGATGAACCTGCACGCCGAATTGTTCCACGCGGCGGCGGAATCCGATCGGAAAACCACTGCGGGGCGCCCTGCCGGCCCCATCGCCGTGCAGCTGGTCTACTACCGGGGCTACAACGAGTTCCACGTCTCGCCGTGGAGCACCTCCCCCACCGAGCTGCTCGGACGCATGACCGGCGTTGCCTGCCGCGGCGGTCTCACGCGCATCGAACGGGTGCTCGAACACGCGTTGCTGGAAACCCGGCGCGAAGCCGTCAAGGCGGCGGTGTTCGTGGGCGACTGCTGCGAGGAGCCCGCCGCCAAGTTGGTGGCCGCCGCGGGACGGCTTGCGCTCTTTCAATTGCCGTTCTTCGTTTTCCAAGAGGGGCACGACGCCGTCGCCGCCCAAGTGTTCCGCGACATCGCCCGCATCACCGGCGGCGCCCACATGCCCTTCGCGCCGGGCAGCGCCGCGCGGCTGCGCGAGCTGTTCGGCGTGGTGGCCCGCTATGCCGCCGAGGGCCGCGCCGGCGTGCGCGACCTGCCACACGCCACCGCCCAAGCGGTGCTGGCGCAGTTGCCGCCGTGATGCTTTTCTCCATCGGCCTTGTGGTGTTCGTGGTGGCCTTCGTCGTCTTGTGGAAGGAAGTGGCGGCGAAGAACCGCCCGCGCAAACTCTCCAAACTCGCCGGTTCCGCCGCCATCGTGCTGGTCGCGATTCTCGTGCTGCTCGCGGCCAGCGGCCGGTTGCACTGGCTGTTGGCGCTGGCGGCCGGCGCCCTGCCCTTTCTGCGCTGGATCGCCGGCCTTCTGATCGGGCCGTTGGTTGGCAGGTGGTTCCGCACCGCGTTCTCCGGCGCGCGGCAAGCGCCACCCGACGCCGCGGCGGGCCCGCAAGTGTCCACCGTGGCGACCGCGGATCTGCGCATGACGTTGGACCACGAATCCGGCGACATGGACGGCGAGGTGTTGCGCGGAGCGCTAAGCGGCCAGCGGCTTTCGCAACTCGACCTGGACGCCTTGCGCGCTTTGCGCGCCGGCATTGCCGCGCCGGATTCGCTGCAGCTGCTCGACGCCTATCTGGACCGGCGCTTCGCCGACTGGCGCGGCGCCGAAGAAGAAACGGCGCGTGGCGACGGCGCCGCGCCAAGCGCCCCGCGCATGGACGAGGCGCAAGCGCTGCAGGTGTTGGGCCTCCCCGCCGGCGCCACGCGAGACGACATCGTCGACGCCCACCGCCGCCTGATGCAGAAACTCCACCCAGACCGCGGCGGCACGGACTACCTCGCCGCCACCCTGAACCAAGCCAAGGACGTTCTCTTAAGCGCCCGCTAACCCGCGTGCGGTCTCCGTGGCAACCGCTTTTAGTTTGCGAAGCAGATCATCGCCGACGTCTCGCCCTCGATAGGCGCAGAGTTTGCGAAAGCAAACTCCAACGCGCCCGACAGGGCGCGCCCGCGCCTACTCCACCAGCGACGCGACGAAACTCGCCACCATGATGAGCACGCACAGCCAACCGAGCAGAATGAAGAGCTTGACGATCACGCCCTGCTCGAAGAAATCCTCGATCAAATGCCACATGCTTGCGGTTCCTCCAAGTCTGAGCGCCGACGGGTTTCCGCCAGCATAGCACGGCGCATGGCGCGTCTCTCCAAGCTCTCGTCATCAATGCCGTCGCGGATCGCCGTGCGGATTGGACATCGGGACGCGATGTCGGCGCGGAGTGGGGATTTTCCTTAAAAATCGGCACGCGACATCGGGCGATTTTCCTACATACAAGCGCTTTCGAGCTTGGAACACTTATCCGCCAAGCCCGTGCCCGACGGCACGGGAAATCGACAAAGGCACGGCCCCCGGCCGTGAAGCACTATGCTACTTTTGCCACCCGCGCGGGATACGGTCGCGCCCGCAAGCCACCACGGAGAACCGCCACATGCCAACGCCCCCGCCGGCCGCGGCCGCCACCGCCGCCTCGAACGTCCCCGCCGCCCCCGCGGACGAGGTGTTCTACCCCTGCTCGGACGGTAAGCCGATGGCGGAGAACATGTGGCAGGCGAACGCCATCATGAACGCCACCGGCGACCTCGGGGCGGCGCTCCCGACGGCGCTGGTGGCGGCGGACATCCTGATGTACCCCGAACGCGGGAACAAGGACAACAAGATCGCGCCGGACGTGCTGGTGGCGCTCGGATTGGGAACGCACAACCGCTCGAGCTATTTCGTCTGGAAGGAGGGCAAGCCGCCGGACTGGGTGCTGGAGGTGGCGTCGCCCAGCACGCAGGCGGACGACCTGGGCGTCAAACGGCGCCGCTACGCGGCGATGGGAGTGCCGGAGTACTGGATGTTCGACCCCAAGGGCGGCGTGTACCCGCCCGGCACGCCGCGGCTGCAGGGGCTCAAGCTGGCGGACGGCAAGTACATGCCGCTACCGTCGCAACTGACGAAGGGCGGGCGGACGATCCGCAGCGAGGTGCTGCGCTTGGACGTGCGCGTGGACGGCGAACTGCTCCGCTTCCGCGACGCGGCGACGGGCAGGGATGTCCCGCATCGGCCCGAGGTCGCTGCGGCCGCTGAACACGCGGAAGCCCAAGCCAAGCGGGAGGCCGCGCAGCGCAAGGCCGCCGAAGCCAAGGCGAAACGCGAAGCGGCCCGCGCGATCAGGGAGGCTTCGGCCCGCTCGGCCGCCGAGGCCCGCGTTGCGCAGTTGGAGGCGGCGCTACGGCGTTCGCAGGCCGGCCAGCCGCCGTGAGCGGTTACTGACCTGCAATTTGTCGCACCGCCCGCACCCTTGGGCGCACGGAGTCCAAATGTCCCTAGGCCCACCGTTGGGAACACCCCCAACCCTGCGGAACCTCAATGGCGGTCTTATTGGAGACGCGGCGGCGGACAGCGATAGCGCGGCAAGGCGGCGGTGGCGCTGTCGGTTGGCATGTCAAAGGTCCTCGTCTTCGGCGTCTCCATCTCGGCGATCAAGGCGTTTAGTCCGCGGTGCCCGTTGAAACGTTGGTCAAGTGGCCGCTTGGCGTCTCCAGCAGGCTCATCACGGCGATCGGCGCGTCCGAACGCACCCGCAGCCGCCACTTGCCGCTGCCACGGCCAAGACGGCCGGCCAGTCCCTCGCCGCCCGCCTCAAGCTCGGCGGACGTGAACGTGAGCGCCGAACCGGCCGGCACCGTGAGCGTCACCGTCCCCGAGCCGTTCCCGTGGTCGTCGATGCCGGTGACGGTCGCCGTCGCCGCCCGCTCGCCGTCGTTGATCAGCCGCAGCTTGCTCACCTGCCCGGTGTTCCGGCCCGGGTTGAAGAACACCACGCGGTGGCCGCCGTCGTCGGCCACAGGCGCCAGGTCGTGCAGGCTGGTGAGGAAGCCGTCCGCCGTGCGGGCGTAGGAAAGCACCATCAGCTCCAGTTCGGACGCCACCTCGAGGCGCCAGTCGCCCGCGCCGACGCCCACCCCGCCGTCCAGCCCCTTGGCGGCGTTGCCGCCTTCCAAGTCCGCCGAGTTGAAATGCGCCGCACGCCGCGGGCGCATCGTCAGCCGCACCGGGCCGGAACGGACGCCCTCGTCGTCCACGGCCACGATCGCCACCTCGCCCCCGGAATAGGAACGGTTGATCACCCGCGCGAATCCTTGGCGCGCGCCGCCCGCCGCCGGAAACAACGGCAGCCGGTGCATCGCGCCGCCATCCGCCAGCGGCGTCGCGTTGTCCGGCGCCGTGGAGAGGTTCACCAGATGCCCGGTGGGGCTCTCCAACAGGCTCATGGCGAACCACGGGAAGCCGCGCGCCCGCAACCGCCACTTGCCCTGGCCGTCGCCAAGGCCGTGTACGCCTTCAAGCGCTTGGGCCGTGAGCGTGAGCGCATGCTGCGGGCGCACCAGCAGCGAACCCGCCATCGGATGCCAGACGCCGCGGTCGTCGTAGCCGCCCGTCGTCCACTTCGCCGGCTCCGCCTCGGTGTTGACCACCCGCAGGATGCTGCGCTGGCTCTCGTTGCCGCCCGGGTTGAAGAAGGGAACCATCGCGTCCGCCGCCACGTCGTGCATGGCGGTGACGAAGCCGTCCTGCGTGCGGATGTAGGACAGCACCTCCACATCCAGCGCGGAAACCACGGACAGCCGCCAGTCCCCGGCGGTCGGCGCGCCGACGCCGCCGGAGAGCCCCTTGGCCGCGTTGCCGCGCTCCAAGTCGTCCGAGTTGAAGTGGACCGCCCGGCGGGCCCCCACGTCCAAGCGCACCCGCCGGGCGCGAACGCCGGCGTCGTCCACCGCCTCAATGAACACGTGCCCGTCCTCGCCGCTCCGATTGACGATGCGCGCGAAGCCCTGGCGGCTACCGCCGGTGGCGGGGAAGTACGGCACCGTCTCCCCCGCCAGCACGGTGACGCGCCGTTCGCGCAGGGTGTCCAAGACCGCCAAGGCGTCGTCCGCCAGCGGGTTGCGCCGCGCGTCCACCATCAGCAGCGACTCGGCGTTCAGCAGCGGCGAGAGATCCCGCACGGCGTTGTTGCGCAAATGGAGTTCCCACAGCGGCTCGAAGTTCAAGGGGGAGATGTCCGCAACTTCGTTGTCGCTGACATGCAGGTACCGCAAGTAGCGATGTCCAGCCAAAGGCGCGAGGGACGTGATCGCGTTGCCGTTGATGTCCAACACGCTCAAACGCCACAAGTCCGCCAAGGAAGTGATGTCCGAAATGGAATTGTCGGACAGATACAGATACAACACATTCGGAGGAAGCGGCGGCAAATCGCGAAGCGAATTGCCGTCCAAGGCCAGGCTTCGGAGGGAATCCATAGCGGCCAGTGGTGTCCAGTCCTCGACCATGTTGTACGCCAGCGTCAGCGCGGACAGACGAAGTTCGGCCAAGGGTGTGATATCCGTGATTTTGTTTCGTTCCAAGAGGAGACCACGCAAGTCCGCGGCCCCTGCAATGCCAGTCAAATCCTCAATGCCGCGATTGGATGCGTCAAGGCCTGTCATAGTAGTGGCGCTGGTGTAGCGATAAACTGCAAGCGCCCACTCAAATGCTCGGCGGAGTCCGGCATCCGGTATCTCCGGCAGATCGAATGTGGTGAATTGCACTTCCACGCCGCGTTGACGGAGCGTGGGAATGTGCGCTTCGCGAGAACTCTTTCCGAGGGGGTTGTTTCGCAGATCGACAGAATCACCTTCACCTAAACCGTCGTTCGCCACAAGCGGCACGATGTCCGTGATCTCGTTTCCAGCGAGTTTGAGAGACGTCAGCGCCGTCATGCCCGCCAGCGGCGACACGTCGGAGATTTCGTTGCTGGACAGCGAGAGCGACGTCAGCGCCGTCATGTCCGCCAGCGGCGACACGTCGGAGATTTCGTTGCTGTGCAGCGAGAGCGACGTCAGCGACGTCATGTCCGCCAGCGGGCGCAGCTCGCGGATTTCGTTGCCGCTCAGACCGAGGTACGTCAGCGCCGTCATGCCCGCCAGAGGGGCAACGTCCGTGATCGCGTTGTTGTAAAGATAGAGGTGCGTCAGCGACGTCAGGCCCGCCAGCGGCGACAGGTCGGAAATGGCGTTGTCGTGCAGAGAGAGCAACGCCAGCGCCGTCATGTCCGCCAGCGGGCCAAGCTCGCGGATTTCGTTGTTGGACAGATAGAGGTACCTGAGCGACGTCAGGCCCGCCAAGGGGGCAACGTCCGTGATCGCGTTGTCGCTCAAGTCGAGAGACGTCAACGACGCCATGCCCGCCAGCGGGGCAACGTCCGTGATCGCGTTGTTCTCCAGCCAGAGCGTCGTCAGCGCCGTCAGGTCCGCCAGCGGGCCAAGCTCGCGGATTTCGTTGCCGTACAGATAGAGGTACCTGAGCGACGTCAGGTCCGCCAAGCGCGACACGTCCGAGATCGCACCGTCTGACAAGCGAAGGGTCCTCAAGTTGATCGCGTATTCGATCCCCGTCAGTTGCCGCACACCTTCCACCCGGAGCGTTCTCAAGTCCGCCATCTCGCCGCGGGTGATCGGGTCGCCCGCCGCCTTGTCCAGCGCCGCCTCAACCGCCTTGCGGAGGACCGCGTCGGGAATGTCCACCAGCGTCTCGGAATCGTCCGCTTCGCTGGCGTTTGGCGAGGGCAAGGCCGGCTCCGCCGCCGCCAGCGGCGCGGCGGCCAAGGCAGCCAGCAGCAGGACGCGCCGCGCCTTGCCGCGCGCCAATCTGTCCAACGCGATCGCCACCCTCACTCCCCGTTGCGGCTTGGCCGCCTGATGGCGACGCGGTGGCCGTTTCGATTCAGGGTCAGAACCGCGTCAGCCGGGCCGCGGGCACCCCGCTCCTTGGAGAATCTGGACACCCCAAGCGCACGGCCGCCTCGGGGACTGTAGCGCCAGGGCGAAGCGTAGAAAGGTATCCGGAGGCGACTGCGGTGACCGCTGCACTCTATACCATACGACATTATGGAAATTAAGCAGTCTCTTGTCGTGAAGCCGTGTCTGTATCCGACCAAAGACGTCCCCGTAAATTCGTGGCGTTCGTGCAAGATCCCAAAGTTGTGACCAACTTCATGTGCGAACGCCGAAGCCGTCCCCGTAGCGAAAGGGCCTAGCACTTGCGCTAAGCTACGGCCCCTTGCAATCAGCAAGTAGACCAAGTCAGCACCCAAGGCATTCCGCCGGTCATGTATGCCGTCCATGTAGCCATCGTCGGGGTCTGCAAGCCGATTTAGGTTGGTGTAGAGATTGTCTCCTCCAGTCACCTCCAAATAGTCCACTTTCTCCGCGCCCACGAGATTCAAAGACACAAAGGCGCCGCTCCGCTCAAAGGCGTCGTTGGTGTAGGCAACGGCCATGTCGATTGCGGACAATGTTTGCGGCTCGCCACCGTGCTTCTCTTCCACCGCCGGCGTCCAAACCACCAGAATGTCCACCACGGAACCATCGTCGGCAACGTCAGCACCACCCTGTTGAGCGCTTGGTCCGCTACGCCCGCCGGCGGCAAGCTCGGAGGGCAACGCACCCCCGCACTCCGCGGGCGGTGCGTTGGTCACGTCGCGCAAGGCGTGGACGCCGCCCCCAAGATAGGCGAGTTCGTAGGCGGAGTCCGGCGTCCAGATGGAGCCAGCCACGGCCTCGTCATGCACCACCAGCGTCGCGAATCCCGCGCCGCCGCCGACAACGCGGCCGGAAAGGGAGTAGCCCCACCGGGTTGGCGCCGTTCGCTCCACAACCACGTCGAGGCGGGCGCCGTCCCGCACGTTGAGGAGCAGGCGTCCCGCGCCAGTCGTCTCGACATCGGCGTGCGCCGTGGTCAATTCGTGCCGGGCGATCCGCACCCGCCGCTCCCACGCATCGGGAACCGTCGACGCGCCCTGCCGCGCCGGGACAGATCTCGCACCGGGCGCAACGTCCGCGGCCGCGCCAGCGGGGGCAACCGGCAGAAAGAGGCCGGCGGCATGGATCCCACCGGCCAGTCCCAAGGCGACGGCGCCGAGCGCAAAGCGCGCCATGGGGCCGCCTGCGGCTTTCTCGCCCCGCAACCCTTTGCCCTCAATCATTCGCTCTCTCCTTTGACGCCTTGGTGTATGCCGTCCCATGGGCCGCGGGCTGGTCCTGCCCGCCGGCGGACGCTTGCCGCTTCTGCCGGTGGTCGCGCCGCCAGTGGAGCCAAAGGCCGCCCGCTATCCCTGCGACAACAATCAGAGGCGTCCGTATGCTCTGCAGATCGGCGCGAAGGGTGAGAAACGCCAGCAAAGAAGCGCCGGCGGCCACCACCAGCAGGTCCAGCACATACCTCGTCCAGAAGGCGAGCACGCCGCCGAAGAACGCGCTGGCCAAGAGGATCAAGAGGAAATCGGCCTCCAAGGCATCCAAGAAATCGCCCTTACGCACGACGGTGAAGCTGAAGACCGTCGCGCCCAAGAACAGGATCAGAAACAGGGCGAACGAGAGGCGCAAGTTCTTTCGGTATCCCAAGGCGGTCTGCCGCATGAGGACCGCGAAGAAGACCGCAAGAATCACAAGACTGACAGGCCCACTATCACTGCGGTTGCACGGATCGAGGAGATTTTTCGCGAAACAACCCGGCAGGGCAAACAGGCTGCGGTCGTTCCGACAAGCGCATCGGTCCAGCACGCCGTCGAACCACCCGCGCAGGCCGGACTGTTCCGGCGCAGCGTCCACTGCCAACCCCTCGGCGGATTGGCAACTGAAGACTTGCCGGTCGGCGTGGGGCTGCGCGGTCCAAGCGGCACCGAGCAAACCCACCACCACAAGCACCACGACACCAGCCTGCCGCGCCATCTCACACCTCACGATCCCATCCCCCCTCCAAGCGGGCGAGTCGGGCCAATCGCCGCGCTATTCATGGCCCCAAGTCGCATGTACCTGCGCTCTTGAGCTCTATCAACACCGTCCGGTTCAGCGCCTGCTGAGCCACGCCCGGTTGAGCGTTGTCCACATACGGACGCTCCAAGTCGCGATCTCCCGGCCACTCTTTGGTCGTCACTTCAAAGCGTTCCTTCAAGTACTCGCCGACGATCTGGGCACGCAGATTCGCCGTCTTGATGTTCAATTCGTCGGATCTGTCCATTGGGCTACCGTCCGGTTGAACAAGGAACTCCGCGGTGCTTGAGTAACCAGCCACCTCGAACTCGACGGGGGCGTCCGCCCGGTGGCAGGGTTTGAAAGCGTTGGTGAGAAGTTCGAGACGCTTGAGGTGTCGAGGCGCCAGCTTCACGCCGACACTGTTCCTAGCGACTTCGCCCTCCTCGTTCAGACGGGCGTTCTCGTAAAGGAAGGTGAACTTCGAGTTCACCGTGATCGGCGGCATCGGCGGCGGCACGGCGTCCACGCACTCCTCAGGCGCTTTCGTCACTTGACATCCCTCCGCCAGCAGCTTGCTGGATACGGCGTCGGCAATGCGCCCTTCCAAGCCCTCCAAGCTGCGAACCGCATTGGACACCGTCTGGTCGAGACCGCCCAACGCATTGTCAACGGCCTCGAAGCGCTGTTCGAGCTCCTCGCAGTCAACGCAATCAACCAGCGACCTCGCCACCACCACGGGATCTACCGGAACCTCCTCCGGAACCTCTGCGCTGTTGACCTTGAACGCGAGCCAGCCAACCGCGATGGCGAGTGCCAAGACCACCAAGTACAGCGTGATCCGTTCTATTCGATGGTCGTCCATGTTTCAGCGAGCCTCCGGGTTGTTGGTCTGCGCAAACGGTGCAGACGCCGCGCAAGGAACGTGCAACGCCCGCGGCCAAGACGCGGCCGACGCCGATTGCGGAAGTTGATGTGAAAGCCCCGCCGCAGGTGGCGGGAAGGCATGGGCACCGCGCCCGCGCGGCTGGCGCGGGCTTTGCGGTGCGACGAAGCTAGGCGGAGAGCCGCGTTGGCTCGGGCTCAGCAGGCCCGCAGAAAAGCGGCGAAGGGGGTGGTGATGTGTGTGTGTGTGTGTGTGTGTGTGTGTGTGTGTGTGTGTGTGTGTGCAAAAACCGTGCCAACATGGACATCAGCTACGGGAGGCGCTCCCGCGCCTTGGCACTGTTCAAACCGAAAAACGTCTCGCTGCATGACCGCCCCCTCGATCCACCTACAACATTGGCAGCACTTGGACGTTCTTGTCAAGACCCTTGATCAGCAGGCCCGCCTGCGGATTGGGCACCGGCTGCGTCTGCGACCGCGCCATGACCGTTTTGCGTCTGGACGACGACCAACCGGAGCCAAGTTTCGTCATCCGCCGAGCGACGATCGCGGACGTTTTCGCGGAGTGGAGATTTTCCTAAAAAAACCCCACATCGGGCGATTCTCCTACATACAGACGCTTTCGAGCCTGAAACACTGTCCGCCGAGCCCGTGCCCGACCGCGTGGGAAATCAACAAAGGCACGGCACCGGCCGTGAAGGACTATGCTACTTTTGCCACCCGCGCGGGATACGGCCGCGCCCGCCAGCCACCACGGAGAACCGACACATGCCAACGCCCCCGCCGGCCGCGGCCGCCGCAGCCGCCTCGAACGTCCCCGCCGCCCCCGCGGACGACGTCTTCTACCCCTGCTCGGACGGTAAGCCGATGGCGGAGAACATGTGGCAGGCGAACGCCATCATGAACGCCACCGGCGACCTCCGGGCGGCGCTCCCGACGGCGCTGGTGGCGGCGGACATCCTGATGTACCCCGAACGCGGGAACAAGGACAACAAGATCGCGCCGGACGTGCTGGTGGCGCTCGGATTGGGAACGCGCAACCGCTCAAGCTATTTCGTCTGGGTGGAGGGCAAGCCGCCGGACTGGGTGCTGGAGGTGGCGTCGCCCAGCACGCAGAAGAAGGATCGGGACCACAAGCGGCGCCGCTACGCGGCGATCGGGGTGCCGGAGTACTGGATGTTCGACCCGAAGGGCGGCGTGTACCCGCCCGGCACGCCGCGCCTGCAAGGGCTCAAGCTGGCCGACGGCGAGTACATGCCGCTACCGTGGCAACTGGCGAAGGGCGGGCGGACGATCCGCAGCGAGGTGCTGGGCTTGGACGTGCGCGTGGACGGCGAGCTGCTCCGCTTCCGCGACGCGGCGACGGGCAGGGATGTCCCGCATCGGTCTGAAGTCGAGGCTTCCGTCGAGCGGGCCCAAGCGTCTGCCAAGCAGGCCCAGGCAGCCGTCACGCAGGCCCAAGCGTCCGCCAAGCAGGCCCAAGCAGCCGTCACGCGGGCCCAGGCGTCTGCCAAGCGGGCCCAGGCAGCCGCCGAGCGGTCCGACGCCCACGCCAGGCAGGAGGCCGCGCAACGCAAGACCGCTGAAGCCCGTGCCGAACGGGAAGCGGCCGCCCGCGCGGCCGCCGAGGCTCGCGTTGCACAGTTGGAGGCTGCGCTGCGACGTTCGGCGGGCCGCCATCCGTCGTGAGTGGTCATTGACCTACGATTTGTCGCACACCCAACCGGCGGCGGCCCAGCACTTGGCGCACATCGCGCTCCACCAAGTCCAGACGTTGGGTTCTGCCGTAGCGAATCCGCGCCACCCGGCCGTGCAAGGCCAAGCAACGATGCAGATAGTCGTTCACATGTCGCCGAGGCGCACGCCACATCGCCCTGTTCACGCGGCGCTTGCCTCTTCCAGCACTTTTCGGTCGCGCAGCGGCACGTCGGTGCGGATGTCCACCGGAAGTTCCTCGTAGGTTTCGAGCAGCCGCTGCGCCAGATCGTCCGGCCCCCACAGGCGGATTTTGAAGAACGATTGGGCGTTCCGGTCGCGCACCGGCTTGGTGAAGCCACCCAAACTCACCAGCAAACCGTGTTCGGCGCGAAACGTGTCGAGGTTGCCCATCAAGCGATCGTACTCGGCCAAGCCCACCGGCCCGCGCCGCGCTTTCACTTGCACGCAGAGCCGCGGTTGACCGAACCCCAACTCGCCCCTGCCGGCGACGATGTCGACGCCGCCATCCGGCCCGGCGGCCCTCTCCACGGCCTCGTAGCCCGACGCGCGCAGGATGCTGGCGACCAAGTGCTCCATGCGCACGCAACGCCTCTCGGGTCTCGAACTCCTCCACGCTGCGCGCCAAGCCAAAGCCGATGGCGGTAACGCCCTGTTCAATGGACATGGCCTCGTGCTCGCCGTGGCGACCGGCGCGGATCAGCCAAACAGCCATCGTTCCTCCTTGCCAAGTTCACTGCCGCGATGCCGGGCAATGGTACGCGACGGCACCCAACGGCACCCATCCCGAAAGGTCTTCGCGGCGGTTCAAGTAGGCTACGATCCCGCCTCTGGTTGAAACCCAAGGGAGAACGCGCTTATGGCCCCATGTCCAGAGGACGCCCGCATCGCCAACCCGCCGCGGGCGCGCCGCCGGGCACCCCCGCCCGTCGCGCTTTTGCTCGCCGTCGCACTGGCGCCGCCAGCCGTGCCGGCGGCGGCCCAGGATGCGCAGGCGAACGCCATCGAAGAGGTCGTGGTGGTCGGCTCGAGGCGGCAAGACCGCAGCGCCGCGGATTCGCCGGTGCCGGTGGACGTGATTGGCGGCGACGACTTCCTCGCCCACGGAAGCACGGACTTGGACTCCTTGGTGGCGGCGCTGGTGCCCTCCTACAACGTCAGCCAAGAAGCCTTGAGCGACGCCGCCACCTTCATCCGCCCGGCGACGTTGCGCGGCCTTGCGCCGGACGCCACGCTGGTGCTCTTGAACGGCAAACGCCGCCACCGCGCCGCCGTGATCGCGTTGCTCGGCGCCGGCATCTCCGGCGGCGCCCAAGGGCCGGATCTCTCCGCCATTCCCGCCATCGCTTTGGATCGTTTGGAGGTGCTGCGCGACGGCGCCTCCGCGCAGTACGGTTCGGACGCCATCGCCGGCATCATGAACTTTGTGCTCAAGGACGCGGGTCACGGCGCCACGTTGGACGCCAAGTGGGGCCGCCACTTCGAGGGCGACGGGGACGCCCTCACCTTGGCCGGCAACATCGGGCTGCCACTCGGCGGCGGCTTCGCCAACTTGAGCTTCGAGTGGAAGGAATCCGACCCCACGAGCCGCAGCGCCCAGCGCGCCGACGCGCAAGCGCTCATCAACGCCGGCAACACGCATGTGCGGCAACCGGCGGCGCAGATCTGGGGCGCACCGCGCATCTCCGACGACGTCAAGGTGTTCGGCAACTTCGGCGTGCCGCTGGCCGGCGGCGGCGAAGCGTACGCGTTCGGCAACTGGGCGGAACGGCAGGTGGAAGGAGGCTTCTACTTCCGCAATCCGCACACCCGCGGCGGCGTGTTCCGCGGCCCGGTGCTTGCGGACGGCACGCCAACCGTGAAGGTGGCGGATCTCACCGCCGACGGCTCCGGCAACTGCCCGCCGGTGCGGATCGCGAACGACCGCCCGGATCAAGCGGCGCTGGCCGCGGTGCGGAACGACGCCAACTGCTATTCCCTCATCGAGAAGTTCCCCGGCGGTTTCACGCCGCAGTTCGGCGGCTTCGTCTACGACAGCAGCATCGCCGCCGGCGTGCGCGGCGAAGTGGGCGACGGCTGGTTCTACGATGCGAGCGTGACCGCCGGCCGCAGCAACGCCCGCTTCTACATCTACAACACCATCAATCCGCAACTGCTGGCGCTCGGCAACGACATTCCCACCCACTACGAACCGGGCGCGTACACGGAGACGGATCGGGTGGTGAACGTGGACTTCGCCAAGCCGTTCCACTTCGGCGGCTTGGCCGGGCCGGTCAACGTCGCCTTGGGCCTTGAGTACCGCGACGAGACCTTCAAGATCGAAAACGGCGATCCGAACTCCTTCCACATCGACCCGAACATCGAGCACGGCTTGGCGGCGCAGGGTTTCGGCGTTGGTTCCAACGGTTTTCCCGGCTTCCAACCCGGCGATGCGGGCGAAAACACCGTGCGCGCCGTGGCCGCGTATCTCGATTTGGAGGGCGATGTGACCGACCGTCTGCTGCTCGGCGGCGCTCTGCGCTACGAGAACTACGCCGCCTTTGGCAACACCTTGGACGGCAAGGTGGCGTTGCGCTGGCAAGTCCGCGACAACCTGGCGCTGCGCGGCGCGCTGAGCACTGGATTCCGCGTGCCCACGGCCGGGCAAGCGAACCTGCGCAACGTGACCACCGAGTTCAACGCCGGCCGGCTGGCGGACATCGCCACGCTGCCGCCGACCAATCCGGTGGCGCGGCGCAAAGGCGCGCGCCCGCTGCAGCCGGAGGAGTCCACCAACCTCACCATCGGCGCGGTGTTCCAATGGGGTCCGATCGACGTGACGGTGGACTACTACAACATCGAAATCGAACACCGCATCTCCTTCACCAGCCGCTTCAACCTGACGCCGGAGGACATCGACGCCTTGCTGGCCGCCGGCGTCTCGGACGCGAGCAGCTTCACCTCCGTGCGGTTCTTCTCCAACCAGCAAACCGTGGAGGCGTCCGGCGTCGATGTGGTGGCCGCTTGGCCGTTCGATTTGGGACGCGGCGCGTCCAACCTCACCGTGGTGGCCAACTTCTCGGACGTGAACCTCGCCCGTTTCAACCCGGACTTCACCAGCGCCAACCGCAAGGCGCAAATCGAGGATGGCCGGCCGGAGGCGCGTTTCACGGCGACGTGGACGCATGCCCAAGGGCCGTGGCGCTTGCTGGCGCGCGCACGCTACTACGGCGAATACTACGACGCGCCCACCAACGACGGTTCGGTGGCCTACTACCCCGAACCGTCCACGCTGTTCGACGCCGAAGCGGCTTGGGACGTGACGGATTCCATCGCGGTGTTGTTCGGCGCAGAAAACGTGTTCGACACCTACCCGCAGAAGAACCCGAAAGGCGAAGTGGCGGGGCTGCTCTATCCGGAAAGCTCGCCCTACGGATTCAACGGCGGGCTCTACTACCTGCGGGCGACCTGGCGGGCGAACTGAAGAGGCGGGAAAGCGGGACCGTCACAACGCGCAGAGTTTGCGCTAGCAAACTCCAACGCGCCCGCAAGGGCGCGCATCAATATCCTTCCAGTTCCCCATAGCGGTTGCGGTGGAAATGCACGTCGCCGAAGGTCTGCTCGGTGACGGCGGCGCGTTTGAGGAAGAAGCCGATGTCGAACTCGTCGGTCATGCCGATGCCGCCGTGCATTTGAATGCCCTCGCGGGAGACGGTGTGGAAAGTCTCACCTACTTTCGCCTTGGTTAGGCTGGCGAGTTTGGCGATTTCGGCCGCGTCGCGCGCTTCGTCCAAGGCGGTGAGCGCTTCGAGCACGCAGGATTTCGAGAGTTCGATTTCGCAGAACATGTTGGCGGCGCGGTGTTTCAGCGCTTGGAAGGAGCCGATGGGCACGCCGAACTGCTCGCGCTCCTTGAGGTAGGCGACCGTGCGCTCGAAGCACTCTTCGGTGGCGCCGAGCATTTCCGCGGCGATGCCGATGCGGGCGATGTCGAGCGCCGGATCGAGCACGTCCGCGCCCTTTCCTTCCGCGCCGACGAGCGCGTCCGCCGCCACCCGCGCGCCGTCGAACTCGATGTTCGCAGCGTTGCGGCTGTCCACCATCTTGGTGCGCGTCACCCGCACCCCGTCCGCTTGCCGATCGACTAGGAACAACGAAATGCCGTCGCGTTCTCCGGTGGTTCCCGCGGTGCGGGCGGCCACGATGAGGCGATCCGCCACATGGCCGTCGAGCACGAACTTCTTGCTGCCGCGCAAGATGTAGCCGTCACCCGTCTTCTCCGCGGCGGTGGCCACGCCGTACGGGCTGTGGCGGTGGGACTCCTCCAGCGCGAGCGCCAGCAACAGCTCGCCCGCCGCCACTTTGGCCAGCAGCGCGGACTTTTGCGCCGCGCTGCCGCCGAGGTTCAGTATGGTGCCGCCCACCCACACGGTGGCGTAGAGGGGGCTGGCGGTGAGCGTGCGCCCGGTCTCCTCGGTGACCACGCCGAGACCCTTGTAGCCAAAAGCGAGGCCGCCGTGTTCCTCGGGAAACGGGATGCCGGCCCAGCCAAGCTCCGCCATCTTCGACCACGTGTCGCGGTCGAAACCGTCCGCGCTGTCCTCGTCGCGCAGCTTGCGCAGCTGCGCGATGGGCGCGTTCTCGGCGCAAAAGCTCTTCGCCGTGTCCTTGAGCATGTTCTGCTCGTCGTTGAGAATCATGGGCATCGTTCGCCTCCCCCTGCTGGCCGCCGAATGATATGACAGGCGGCCACCGGCGGGCTACCGCGGCACGGACACGCCCAACGCGCGCAATTCGCGTTCCGCTTGTTCGGCCCAGCCGCGGTTCGCCTTCGGGCTCGCCGGGCTCGGGTGCAACACCCCCGCCACGCGCTGCGACGCCGGCAGCGCCGCGCGGGCGCGACGGTGGGCGAACGCGCCGAGGCCGATGACGAGTTCCGGCGCCAGTGCTTCGCAACACGCCAGCAACGCGCGATCGCACACCGCGAACAACGCCGCACGCTCACCGGCCGCGAGCTTGTCCGGCGTGCGGTTGCGTCCGCCGCTTTCCAAAAAGCAGAGGGGGCAGTAGTTCAGCACCCCGAACCGCTCGAAGAACGCGTCCGGCGCTCCGAAACGCGCTTGCGCCCAACCCCAGAACCGTTGCCCGCTCACCTCCCGGCGTTGGCAAGCCGCGCCGAGCACCGGGCGCTTGGGATGCGGGTGTTCCAAGGCATCGACCTCCACCGGGATGCGCAGCCAATCGCGCACGAACCCCGCATCGCCGAACGGCACGCCGGTTTGCGCCATGCCCCACGGCCCCGGGTTCATGCCCACGAACAGCACTTCCTTGCTTCCCGCCATGTAGCGCCGAAAATAGGCCATCGCCGGACGCCAAGCGTAGCGCAGCGGGTTGTAGACGTGGCTGACCGGCGGCGCGAACGAGAGTTCGCCTACGGCATCGCGCAAGGCGCGTTGGATCGCCAGCAGGCAGCGGGCGCGGGCGTTCGACACCAGAATCGCTGCGGCACCGCCGCCGAACGCTAACCGCCGGTTGTTGTGGACGCCCGGCGCGGGTCGCTCTTCAGTTCCGGCGCGACTTCGCCGAGCAGGCGGTCCACTTCGCGCCGCACGGCCTCCGGGGCTGTGGCGTCCAAGGCGACGCCGAGACGAAAGCCGAGCGCGTGGCCGGCGCTCGCCTCCAACAGCTGGGGAATCGCCTCCGCCAAGTCCTGCACTTGGTGCGCCGCCACTTCCACATTGGCGGCGGCTTGGGGCTTCGGCGCCGGGGATTTGCCCGCGTTTTGCGGCACCCGCAAACACCAGGCGCCGGCGCGGTCGAACGCCGCCGTCTCGCCATCGCCGCGGGCCGTTTCCAGCCAGCGGCTGCGCACGGCTTCGCTCAGGCTGTCGCGCACCAGTCCCCAGGGAACGGCGGCGCCGTGCTTGTGCGACAGCGCCCGCACCACCGCCGCGGCGTTGGTTTCGCCGTTCTCCCACGCATCGGGCAACGCCTCGGGGGCGAGCTCCCCGGGCGCGACGGGCGGCGGCGGGGGAAGCAGTTCGCCCTCTCCGCCCAACGCGCTTGCCGGCGCGTCCTCTTTCCAGCAGGACGTCGGGCCGCTCACCAGCCAAACGGTTCCCGCCGCCACGGCGCACGTCAGCGCCGCCTGCAACGTCTCCTCCTCGCAACGCGGAATCGCGACGTGCTCGTCCCATCCTTCGTGGGGGATGGTGACCGTGTGGGCGCCGGAGAAATAGCGCCGGGCGCGCGCCAAGGCGAGGCGTTCGCCTTCCCAGAGCCCCGGCAGGGCGTCCGGCGCCAGCAGGTGGAGCGGAAGGTTGGACAGCGTGGCCGTGTGCGGCAACACCACCTCCAGCGTGGGATCCTGGCGCGCTTCGTCCTCCACCGGCACCCGCCACCAAGTGCGGCCGCTGCCGTCCGGGCGCGCCAGCCGCGCCACGAACAGGCCGCGCTCCACGCCTTGCAGCACGGTGTCCAGCACCACGCCGGCGTTCAGCATTTTCGGCAAACGCGGATCGCGGGCGAAGGCGTTGGCCAAGTCCTTCACGAAGCGGGCCTCCTCGTCGCCGCGCCACAGGTCGAAGGGACCGTCCGGCAGCAGCGCCTCGGCGTCCACCGCGGTTTCCTTGACGCGCGAACGCTCGTCGTTCTTGACGACCAGGAATAGCGGCTCGGCCGCCGCGGCCAGGCGGAACGCCTGTTCGGTGTTGTCTTCGTTCACCGTGACCACCACCGCGTAGCCGTGGCGCACCGTCTGCGGCAGGCGGGCGCGGGCCTCTTGCAACTCGCGGCGCAGGCGTTCGCCACGCAAAAGGTCCACGGTTTGCTCCGCGAGCTGCGCGGCGACGTCCTCCCAGCCGAGCAATGTTCTGGCGCTGGCGCGCATGGCGTCCAGCCCGTCGCGCGAGGGCACCGCGAGCACCACGGTGTTGCGGTGTACACGCGGGCGGTTTGGCCCGGTGGTTTCGTTCAGATAGCGCTTCGCCAACGCGCTCGGCCGGCCGGATTCCGATGCCGCCTCCGGACCCAGGATCGCGAAGTGGAAGTTGCTGTCGTCGCCAACATCCGCCGGACCGGCCGGCAGCAAGTGGACTTTCGCGCCGGTGGCCTTGGCACCGCCCGTCAAGCTGCTGCGCGCCTTGCGAATCGCTTCCGCCAGTGCCGCATCCACAGCGTCGCCGGTCACGCGTTCGCGGCAGGCTTCGTCGTGCATCTGCTTCAGGTTGGGGCGATTGCCGAGCCGCCAAGACTTGGGCAGTTCTTGGCCGCCGGCGTCGTGCGCGTCTTGGTCGTCCAAGAACCACGAGACCTCGCGCCAACGGCGCAGCGCTTTCGCAAGTTCGATGCCATCCGCCCCGCCGCCCGCCAGCCGCTGCAACTCCGGCGTGTTGGCCTTGCGACCGGCCGGCTGCGAGTGCAGGAACGTGGCGACCACCGCCTGCTCCGCGCTGCGGCTTTCGCGCAACGCCGGAAACTCGTCTTGTATCTCCCGCGCTTTCGCCAACTCGCCTTCGAGCAGCCGCGCCCAATCCGTTGGCCGGCCTTCACCGCCCGTGTCCACGACGCTGGCCAAATCCTTCACCGCGTCCGAAACGCCCGCCGCGCCCGGCGCTTCGAGCAACGCCGCCGGGCCGACGAGCGGACTGACATCCCACGGCTCCGCGCCACGCATCGCCGTGGCCAGCGTGCGCAGAATGCCCCGCGTGCGTTGGAACGCCGGCAATTGCGTCCACTTGCTGTAGAAGACATCGGTGAGATCGGGATGGAACGGAAAGCTCTCAAGGAACCGCGCTTCCTGGTTCGAGCGCTCCTTGGCCATTGTTTCGTCCAGCTTCGCAAGTTCGCGCACCACGCCGATGACGTGCGAACGGTAGGCGTCTTCGTCTTGCAGGCTCTCGCGCTCGAAGAAGCGCCGCCGCAGCACTTCGGCCACGTCGCGCTGCGCCACCGGCTGCACCCCCTCCTCGCGCTGGCGCCGCAGCACGGACGAGAGTTCGTCGCTCACCTGGCGGCCGAGCGCGTCCTGCTTGTTGGGGTCCGTGGCGAGCAACGACGCCACCATCGCGGCTTGGTCCACCTTGCCCACGGCGCTGGTCAGATGCTGAAAGAAATCGACGATGCGCGCTTGCCACTTTCTATCAAGGCCGACTTTCTCCCGGGCGTACATCAGCACTTCGTCCACCAGCACCAAGGTGCTCAAATCCCGCTCGGCGGGAATGGCCAACAGCTTCGCCAGCAGGGGTTCCGCCGGCGGCGTTTCGCGCTCCTCGGCCTTGCCGCGCGCATGAATTGCGCTCAAGCCCTCGTCGCCCGCTAGCTGATAGGCCAACACGCTCCACGGATGGCGCAGTGTGCGCGCCTCCCCATTCGGCGCACAGACATCCTCAATGCCCGTCTCCACATCGATCTTGTCAAAGCAGAGCGTGGCGACGAACGCTTGGGGCAGATCGGCCCCGACGTGTTCGCGGAACTCGCGCACGGCTGGCATGTCCGGCAGGGAGGAGGGATTGCGGAACAGGTGGTAGAGCGCGATGAGCGTGTGCGTCTTGCCGCCGCCGTAGGTGAGCTCCAGCTGGCGCACGGCCTTGTCGCTTTCGCCTTTGAGCCGAACGGCAACGTCCTTCACCAACTCGCGCAGAGCGTGGGTGGGATAGGTGAGCGCGAAGAACTGGGCAGGATCTTCGTAGACGGCGCGTTTGCCCCGGGCGAGGGTGACTTCGTGGAGATCGGCCGCGAACTCGGCAAGGGTGAGCTCGCCGGATTTGAGCTCGGTCTTGAGGCGGACGAAGTGGTGCCAAGGCTGCATGGGGCGAAGCGTATCAGGGTGTGCGAGCAGGCGCGATTTGGAAGGGCCGGCCGTGGACCCGATACGTCTCGAAATCGTTGTGGTCTATGGTGAAGACGATGTCCGTGTTCTCGCGCTCCGCGACATGCACAAGTGTTGCATCCGCGAAGTCCATGGGCCGGTCCGCGTATTTGGTCATTAGAGCTCTCAGCGCCGGCAGGTCGGCGTCGTCAATGGCGACCACTCGCACAGCGTCGGACGCGAACAAGCGCCAAGCGTTCTCGGACAGCCGATCCCGCTTGCCGATTAAGTGGAAAGTCTCCGCAAGCACGGCGGCCGTGGTCGCCAAAGGCATGCCGAGCGTGCTGTAGGCAGCCGCACACTTCGCATGCAAGCGATCCGCGCCGTTCAGTAGCGCCAAGACGGCCCCGGTGTCGATGAGGCCCTTAATGTTGTTCTTGGGAACGGCCATGCTTCTCCGCCAGCACCTCCTTCACGCGCAGGCTTGAATCTTCCGCTTGCAGGGATTCGTCGTGTACCGCGCCGATCAGTGGGGCAATCGCAGCTCTCAGGCGTGCCTGTTCTGCGCTGGCATCAGGCTGTGGTTTTCTTGCCGTGCTGTCTGCCGCCATTGCGGATGCCTCTGTCAAGAGGGACCGCTCGCCGAAAAGCGTTCGTAGCCAATCTGTGAACTCGGTGACGATGCGCCCTCCTGCGTCCGGGCCCTTCGATTCATTGGCAGGGCTCATCCGTGTACCTTCGCGAGTTGCCAACCAAAGGTGTAGCTTCGCCCGCAGTTCCTTCTCTTGCGGGAACTGTCGATGCTCGCCCGCGATGCTGTCGATGTACTGCTCGGCAAGCGGCCAAACCGGATCGTCCTTGGGGACGAGCTCCGCGACAAAGTTCTCAAGCACGCCCGGCGCCGAGTTGTCTGGCATCAGCCAGACGCCAACGCGGGGATCGCTGTCGATTACTGTGCCGCGATACTTGGGTTGCGTTGGCAGCTGTACGCCCACCTGACGCAGCCGACTGCCGATAGACTGCCAGCGTGCCGCAACGTCATCAGCATCCATCATGATGCCGAGCGCGAGCCTCCCGTCCACCTTCATCTCACCGGGGATCCCCTTCAGCAACCGGTCACTGCTGCCCTTTTCCTCGCAGCGAAAGACAGTGCCCTGCATACAGTCCCCCTGCAAATGCTCAACGAGGCGCCTGTCGTCCTGCCCCTCCACCAGAAGCAACTTGGTGGGCGGTGGTTCGTTGCCCTGCACGCCTACCGAACCTCGATGTTCTGTTCGGCAGCAGTTTCGAGATCCTCCTTCGAGTATTCCACGGCCCGCAGCTCCCCTTTGCGCCAGCCGATACGGACGAGATTCCCTTCGACTTTGGGATGAGCCAAGGCGGCGGCGAACCCGTTGATGCAGTCCTTGCTATGCGTGGTCGCAAGCACTTGGATGTTGTGGGCTTCGGCAGCCTGCAAGACCATGCTCCAGAATTTGCTTTGCAGCGAGTAGTGGATGCCGTTCTCGGCTTCGTCGATCAGGAGGATGCCGTCTCGGCAGTTAGCAAGGGCTAAGGCGACGCCGAACATTCGGGTGGCACCGTCTCCGAGGCTTCTCAAGGGCACAGGCAGGGCCCGGTGGCGCAGTTTCACAACGGCTCGTCTGCCAACACGGCGATCGGTGCTGTCGCCAACCATCACGGGAGCTCGTTCCACCTCACTACCATAAACTAACCGAAGGGCATTTAAGGCAAGGTACTCTAGATCCTCACGCACCGCTTGATCCCAAAAGAAAGCCAATTGACGATTGGACACGATCTGCGGCCCTACCCATCTGCACCTGACCGGATTGCTGAGGACATCAGTGCCTTGTCCCCTGCAGACTTGTATTCGGTCATCGTCTCGAATATAGAAACGTGCCATGCTGCCGAAGGCCAGTCGGAGCACTCTAGGTTCCTCCCCGTAGCGGCCGTCCGTGACATCGTTCGCGATTTCCGTAGGGATGGATGAGAAATCCTCAACTTCATCCATCCGGAAGACCGGGCCATCACGAGCTGGTCCGACAGCAATCTCGACCCTAGAATCCTCGTTCTGGTGGAACAAGCGATCAAACGCATGTACTTCATTGCCACCCTGATGTCCATCGCTGAAGGAAGTCCACTCGTCCCGACGGGTTAGTATCTCTCGCAATGCACGGAGCCGACCGCGAGCAGCGTACACACTTAGTGCTTCTAACACGGTGGTCTTGCCGACTCCGTTCTTGCCCGCGATCAAGGTCACACGCCCCAGCCGCGGAATCGTCAGTTGGTCTATTCCACGGAAACCGGAAATCGACAAGCTCTCCAACCTGCTAAAGCTGGAGCCAGCGTCTTTTGCGTTGCGCAAGTCCGTCATCTTCTGAAACGCCATCACGAGTCCAACAACCCCCGCTGCCTCGACACCACCACCCCGCCGTCCGTTGCCAAGTGGTTCTGCACATACTCAAGCGTAGCACGCTCGTCCGTCCCCGGCTTGGCCAGTTCCAGCACGGCCTGCACCACCTGCTTGAAGAGGTCGTTGCGCCACAGGCCTTGGGCCTCCAAATACCCGTCCACGCGGCTTTGTTCGCCGGTCTTCCACAGGCGCATGGTGCGGTGGACGCAGTCGATGAGGGGGGGCGGGTTGCCGTCGTTGGCGGGTTCGCCGAGGGCCTTGGCGGTGCGGCGGTGCCAGGGTTTCAGGCGGGTCTTGCTGCCGGAACCGGTGGTTGCGGGTTCGTCGTCTTCGCTGTCGCCGTCTTCGGCGTCCGTTGCGGGTTCCGCCGCCTTCCCCCTTGCCAGCAAATCCAACCGCCCCGCCAAGTCCGCATCCGAGACGTTGCAGGAGAGGGCGTAGAGGATGCAGGCGCCGGCCGGGGCGTCGCCCAGGCCGAAGTCGTTGCGGTGGAGGAGGTAGTAGGTGGTGGGGTCGTCCAGCGTCGCCGTGGCCTCGCCCTGCACGGCGAACAGGCGGTTGACGACGAAGGCCACCACCATGCGGCGCACGTGGCGCAGGAACTCGGCCACCGTCAGCACGCTGCCCGGCGCGTCCGTGCGCTTCACCACCGGGTGCTTGCTGAAGGCTTCCAGCGCCGGGCCGGTGGCAGCCCACACGAAGTCCGGCCCGCGAATGCCGGCGTCCCAGAAATCGCGCAGCTTGGTGGTGATGTTGGCCTGCATCTCGCGCAGCACGGCGTTGTCCCAGCCTGGGCGGGCGGTGCGCGGGCGCTTCCTGCACACCAGCCAGATGGACGAGGAGAGGGCGGCGGAGGAAAGCGAGCGCTGCCGGGTTTGCATCTCCGTCTGGATCGGCCAAGAGCCGTCGACCACGAAGCCGGCGCGGATGAGGGCGGACACCAGCGTCTCCCAGGCGTCCGGCGACTTGTTGGCGAAGACGATCACCAGCCGCCCGTCTTCCCGCAGCGCGTCGTGGAAGCGCGAGAACGCCCGCGCCATGCCGTCCTCGTAGTTGCGCTTGGAGGCTTCGCGGTCGCCGCCGAAACGCGCCGCGTCGTCGATGAGTTCGCCGTCTTCGGCGTCGCGGTTCCACTTCGGGCCGAGCGGCGCAGCGAAGGCGGCGTCCGTTTCCGGCGAGAGGCCGTGCAGCACGCGCCGCAGCCAGACGTGAAAGAAGTCCATCAAGTCCGAGTAGGGGATGGCGTCGTAGTACGGGGGATCGGTGCAGATGAGGTCGACGTCCTCCACCGCCAGTTCGATGGCGCTTTCCTTGCGAATCGACGGCGGCGGGGCGGCGTTCACGGCGGCCAAGGCGTGGTCCACGTAGCGGGCGACCCACTCCGTCATGCCGGCGAAGCCGCCGGACGTTTGCGCGAGAGGGTTCACTTCGCAGTAGTCCCAGAGCATGGGCAGCGCGAAGCGGGCGAAGGTGTGGCCCAGCTTCTCGCCGCCGTTGTGCCAGGAACAGATCGCGCTGCTGTAGTCCGTGAGTTTGCTGAGGGTGCAGGCGGCGTAGGCGCGGTGGGCTTCGCGCCAATCGTCCGGGTAGCCGTCGAGCACTAGGCCGCGGATCTCGCGCACGAAGGTGCCGAGGGCGAGCAGTTGGCGGCGGGTGAAGAGCTTGCGCCATGTGTCGAAGCCGTAGCGCGGCACGCGCATGCCGAGCGCATCCTCGCTTGGGGTCGGCTCGTCCGGCAGGCCGTAGGGAACGTCCGCATAGAGATTCGCCAGTGCTTCCTCGCTCACCTCGGCGGCTTCGAGTTCCGCAGCCGTCGGCAGCCGATACTCCTTGCCGCGCTGGCCGTCCACCACCACCGCCGTCATGCGCTCGCCCAAGCGCCCGGCGCGGCCAGCGGCGCGCAAATCCGCCATCGTCGCCGTCACGCCGCAGCACGGACAGGTGACGCCGCTGCTGGACATGGTGCCGGTGCCAAGCGCCCGATCTCGCCCGCGCTGCCGCGCCGGGCTGCCCCTGCCCACGGGCACACTGCTCTTGATGCTGAAGACGACGCCGTTCTCCCCCGCCGTCATCTTCAACCGCACACGCTTGCGTTGCTTCTTGCACAGCCAGCGCGTCTTCAAGAGCGGCACTTCCTCGCGGCAGCCCGCGCAGGGCACGGTGCGCGCCCACAGATACGCCACCGTCGGCTTGGCCACCCAGCGCGGATTGTTCGCGTCTTCCAAGTAGCTCGCGCCGAACTCCGCGTTCAGTTCAGCGACGGACACTTCGCCCTTCGCGTTCGGCGCGAGCAGCTGGAGTGGTCGCTCCTCGCCATGTGGCGGCACCGGCTCGAACTCGGCGTAGGTGGGATAGCGCCTCGCCAGTTGCCGCCGCGCTTGTGCCAACACAAACCGCCCCCAAGCGCGCAGATGCCAAGCGAAATCCGCTTGCGTGTCCGCCACGATCGGCACTATGTCGGCGTTTCCGGATTCAGGCACCGATTTGCTGCCACCGCCCACTGCATCCAGCGCGTCCAGCGCGTCCCGCAGCCGCCGCCCAGTCACTCCCTGCGCCTTGAAGAAGGCGGCCATGAACGCTTCGTCGTCCGGCGCGAAGTCCGGCAACGGCCGCTTCTGCCGGGCCAGCAGGTGCGGATAGTGCAAGGTGCAGCGGAGAATGAACCACGCCACCGGGTTCAAGTCCGACGCAACCACCTCGCACCCAAGGCGCATCGCCTCCAAGGGGATGGCGCCACCGCCGGCAAAGGGATCCAGCACCCGCGGTACCCGCCCCCCGAACGCATCCTTGATCTCGTCGCGGAAGGCGTCGCCAGCGCCCTCTTGTCCCCAGTGCAGGATGCCGCCTAGCGTTTTCTCGCCCACGACTTCACCGTCGCGGTCGATCTTGTCGATGACTCGCCCGCCAATCCGCCGCAGCAACTTCCGCCGAGCTTCGGCACTCTCCGGGTCCGGCAACAACGTCGCCAACAGCGCCGCCCGACTCGCCGCCAACGGCCGCCGCGCCGGCCAGATGTGCAAGGTGGAGATGTGCCCGTGACGCACGGATTTCTCGTGGACGGAGTCGAGGGACGCCTGCTTGAGGGGGAAGGCGGCCTCGATTAGGCGGCGGGAGGTCATGGGGCGTCGGCAGCCTTGTGCTTGCGCCAGAGGTAGCTGGCGAAGGAGGCGCAGGCACCGAGCATGAAGACAGCCTCGTCGATGGTGACGTTGGCTTCCGCCTTGTCCAAGAGGGCGTGGCGTATGCCTTGTTCATCCGACGTGTAGCCGTAGAGCTTGCTGATCGCTTGCTTGAAGGCCGGGTGCAACTTGCCTTTCCGTTCTAGCGACGTGAGGGCGGCCCGGAGGTCCTTAGCTGCCTTTGGATCGATTTGCCGCGCCACCGACTCAACAGCATGGATGCTCTCCCGGACACTCCCTGCAGGATCGCCGTTATTGATGCAATTCGATGCGTTCCGCAGGTGGGTTGCGCTGGCATGCAGCCCGGCCTTCCGAAGTTCGCCTAGACTTTGCGTTAGCCTCTTACCTTCCTCCGGAGTAGCGGCTTGTAGAATGGCAATGGGAGGCCCAGCGTCAATCACATAGGCCAATTGACAAGACGTAAATGCAAAATACATGTTGGCAATGAAACTAGCGGGACAGCTCCGGTGACGCATGATGTACTCTATGAGGCTGAAGACGTAATGGAAGGCCGCCTTTTCCACGATTGTGCGTAGCCAACTACATACGCTAGTGAACCAACTATCCCACTCATCAAGAGGCAAGTTGAGGTGCCAAGCATGTGCATCGCGTAGTATCTCTTCCCATGGGTCACCTAAGAGATGTCCGCGGCCCGATTCCCGAGATCCGTCCAAGCACAAATAGAGGATGTTCCAAATCCTAGTTCTGGCGACGTTACCCTATTGTTGCAGTTTGAGGTCACCCGAGGTTGGAGAAATGCGGTGATTTGCTTAGTAGGCTTTGAGGGCGGTGTGGTTGCCGGTCAAGGTCACTGGCAGTGAGGTTGTCCGGGTGGCCGACTTTCGGGCATCCGCGGGACCCGGAAGCGATTGCCCTGTTGTTTTCGGGAACGAAAAAAGCGGTCTCCTTTGGTACGATGTCGCTGTGTGGAACAAACATCGAAGGAGACCGCCGAAGTGAATCGTATCAGGAAAGAAGTCAGCGGCAAAACCGCAAGCGCGCTGGAAATCCGGTTCGAGCCCCAGAGCCTCACGTCGCACGCCGGCCTGGTGGTGTTCCAGCGCCTGTTCTCGCGCCTCCAACTGAAGGAGCGGCTGCGCGGCTGCTTTCGGCACGAGTCGGGACGGCGCGCCTACGCGCCGCACGTGGTGACGCTGCTGCTGGTGGTGCATCTGCTGCTCGGCTGCCGCGAGCTGCGCGACATGGCGCGCTACCGGAACGACGAGGCGGTGCGGCGCGCGGTCGGTCTGCGGCGGCTGCCGGACGTGTCGACGGTGTCGCGGGCGCTGTCGGACGTGGACGCGCGCGGCGCCGACCGGGTGCGGGCGCTGTCGCGGGACATGGCGCTGGAGCGGCTGCGCGCGCTGGGGCCGCGGCGGGTCACGGTGGACTTCGACGGCACGGTGCTGGCGACGCGGCGGCTGGCGGAAGGTTCGGCGGTGGGCTACAACCCGGGCAGGAAGGGCGAGCGCAGCTACTGGCCGCTGTTCGCCACCGTGGCGCAGACTGGCCAAACGCTCGACCTGCTGCATCGGCCGGGCAACGTGGCGGACTCCACGGGAGCTGTTGATTTCATTGGCGAAAGCATGGAGCGGCTGCGCGCCGCGCTGCCGCGCGCCCGCCTGGAGACGCGCATGGACTCGGCGTTCTTCGACGGCGGGCTGCTGGACGAGCTGGAGCGGCGCGGCGTCGACTACTCGGTGTCCGTGCCGTTCGCCCGCTTCGCCGACCTCAAGGCGGCGGTCGAGGGCCGCCGCCTCTGGCGCCGCGCCGGCCCCGGCCTGGCGTTCTTCGAGCCGCGCTGGAAGCCCGCCAGCTGGGATGGCCGCCGCCGCGTGGTCGTCGTCCGCCGCCGCGTTCCGGCGCGCCGCAAGGAGCCTCTCCAACTCGACCTGTTCGAGCCCCGCGAGCACGGCTTCGAGTTCAAGGCCGTCGTCACCAACAAGCGCGTCCGCGCCCGCGCCGTCGCGCTGTTCCACGAAGGCCGCGGCACCCAGGAGGCGACGTTCGCCGAACTCAAGTCCCAATGCGGACTCGGCTACGCGCCCAGCCGCAAGGAAGCCGCCAACCGGCTCTTCTCCCTCGCCGCCGTGCTCGCCCACAACCTCGGCCGCGAACTCCAAATGGCCACCCGAGCGCCTCTCCGGAGCACCACCGCCAAACGCTCCCCGCTCTGGGCCTTCGCCCAATTGCGAACGATGCGCAACGACTTCCTGCTTCGCGCCGGCCGATTCCTCAACCGCGCCGGAAAACCCGTCCTTTCCATCATGAGCGACGACAAGGCGGAAACCGTCATGTCCGAATACCTTGCCGCCCTCGCCACATAGTTCGGCAAAAACCTGCAACAATAGGGGTTAGGCAGTTCTCCCAAGCGCAACGTGGACGGCAACTCCTCGTAGCCTTCCCGTTGCGAGAATGTCAGTGTCCTGTCTTCGCTCACTTTGTTTTCGTGTTCCTCATCACAGGACAACCGGGTGCGTCACCGCGAACCAACTGGCATTTCGCTCTGTTGTGAAGGTTGTTCAAGCACCTCCAAGGACGACACCGCAATCAGCCTAGGTTGCCGACCAGCCAGCGTCTCGTATTGACCGGTGACGCGCACCCGCGCATCCAGACTGTGGCGGACCAGCTCATGCGCTTCGCTCTGGTACATGCAGCGGATCGCGCCGGCATTGGCAACGCGACGTATCTCGAACCGTCTGGCGTCCAAGTCCACTTCTCGAATCACACCCTCGAAGCTGCCCTCGCGACTCGTCCGCACTGGGCGGGCGATGGCCCGATTTAGGACGCGCCGGGAGGATGGGGTCAGTTCCCTCGCCGGAACCGTGGCATCGTCCTTGGAGTAGAAGGAAACGCACTTGTATTGCTTCCTGCCAGTGGGCGCCAGTTTGGCTGCCGCCACCAGCACGGTGTCGCGGATCGCGGGATCGGGCAGTACCGCTTGGATGGCGTCTTCGTCGATCCCGCTGTCACCGACGTGGCGGGAGACGGTGGCGATGTTCTTCACGGCCGTGCGCACTGATTCCACGATGGAGTCGGAGACGCCGGCAAGTGCGGGTTGATGCGCACGCGCGTCTTCCTCCGGCGACTGGATGCGAACGCCGACCACCAAGCTGCCGCGCGCCAAGCCGGAGAGCAGCGGGTCCAGCGCACTGGGCCAGCGCAAGCGCGGCCGTTTTGCGGCAGCGTGGGATTCGTCGACGCTCAGGCCGACGATTGCTTTGGCAACGCCTTGAATCTGGGCGCGCAAGTCGCCGCAGACGGTCGTGAACATAGACATCGTGGGGCCCAACGAGATGGCGGGGCCGCTGTAGCGCACCATCAGGTCCGCGTCATCGATCAACTGGGCGAACTGCCACTCGTCCCGATAGAGATCGTTGATGAGGTCCAGGTAGGGTTGGGCTACGTCGTCTGGGTCAAGCCCCGCTTCCTCGGCCAACTCTCTGGCCGCGGCCAGCTGGCCGTGGATGATCCTCGCCTTCGCTTCCAGTGCCTTGACCCACTCGCCCATCACGCAATCCTCAGGATGCCCTTGCGGTGGTGCTCGTTGATGTCGGCAAACTTGGCGTCCCGCCGTCTGTCGTGACCACAACCCATTCGCCGCCCTCTTCAGCCACGGGAACATCCCGTCGGAAACCACCATATGCCTTCACGCCATCGCAGTCAATGGCACATTCGACTATCAAATGTTACATAGCGTGCTGCTGTGCGCCTTCGACATCGACTGGTCCGGTGTCTCGCAGACCAGCGTTCTCAGGATGCGCGGCGGCCGTCGTCGTCTTCCCCGATCACCAGCAGCCGCGGCCGTGCTGCCACTCGGGCAAAGAGGCCATCCTTCTGGCGACGTTTGCGGGCCCAATCGGCCGGCGCGACGATGTTCGGGTTCACCGGCCGGTCGAGCGCTCGCTCGGCGGGCTGCAGTGCGTTGAACAGCGTGGCGTAGTCCAGCGAGTGCGCCACCACCATCAGGTCGATGTCGCTGCCCGCCCGGTCTTCGCCAGCGGCAACGCTGCCGAACACGAAGGCAAGCTCGATGTCGCCCGCCAAGGGCATGAGCGCTTCCCGCAGCGGTTCGCGCAAGCCGACGGTCTTGCACCCCTTGGCAGCCAACCAACGCCATCCAACATCCACGTCCACACCACGCAACGATCTCGCGTAAGATTGTGCCTCCACGCCCGACCAACCGGTGGTTCACCGAGGGCGATGCTTGGGGGACAGTGCCATGGCCGACGAAGCACCAGTACTAGCCAGCAGAGAAATCGTTCGGCACCGACTAGCCGACCTGCTTCTAGATGCCGGCAATCCCCGGTTTGGATTGCAGGAAGCTGGCAACGGCCAAGCCGAGCTTCTCGACCACATCGTCCAGAAGTTTGGTGTGGACGATGTGCTTAGCTCCCTCTCCGTCAACGGCTACTTTGACGCCGAGCCGATTGTGTGCAGACGCCGCCAGCGGTCCTCAAAACTCTTGGTCGTGGAAGGCAATCGACGGCTGGCCGCCTGCCTTATCTTGACCCAAGATGAACGCGCCGCGCGTCAGACCATTCGTTCGGAACGATACGGGGAGCGCTGGACGAAGCACGGCCGCCCATCCGTTGATCCCATACCGGCGATCGTATTCGGCGCGGACGAAGACCACGCGGCGATTCTGGCCTACCTAGGCGTCCGTCACATAGCGTCGGCAAGACCTTGGGACTCTTACGCCAAAGCCGCTTGGGTTGCGAACGTCGTCGAGAACAACGGACTCACCATTGCACAGGTTGCGGAGGTCATCGGCGACCGGAGTCGCACCGTCAATCGGATGCTAGAGGGGTATTACGTTGTAGAGCAACTCACCAAAAGCGGCCATTTCGATCCAGAAAACAGCCTCCGCAAGGGGCGCGGCAGCGTCACCGCGTATCCGTTCTCGTGGGTGTACACGATCCTCGGCTACGCGGCTGTACGCGAATTCCTGCATTTGGGGGATGAGGACGCCCACGAGAATCCCATCAAACGCAAGCGCCTAGAGGATGCCGGGCTGGTGATGCGTTCCATGTTTGGCGACAGGTCGAAGGCGCGCAATGGCGCGATCACGGACTCACGCCAGCTAGGTGCCCTCGCTTCCACGTTGGCCGTACGGGACAAAGTTCGACTGCTTGAACAAGGCAAAACGCTTGAGGAGATAGAAACTCTCACCCAACCAATTGAGAAGCGCCTGTCGGAGGGCATGGCTACCGTCCGCGATGAACTCCGAGACCTCATAGGCCGCTTGTCTGAGCAGGACATTGGCGGCGATGCGGCTGAAGACCTGTCACCTGCGGCGACGAGAAACCGCCGCTTGGCAGCAGAGTTGGAGAGGAAGCTCAAGGAAATCGCACTCGGCGGCGAAGATGACGGCTAGATCGTGGACACATGTTGCAACAGATCTCATCGGACGCTGATCAAGTCGAGCTCAAGGCGCTCGCGAGTGGCTACGCCGTCATTGACAGCGGTGCCGAGGACGAGCTTGTCGCGGGTGTGTTGGATGACCTCGCAGTCGACTCCATGTCGCCCGCCAACTCCGAGGAGTGGCAACGGGGTGATCTGATCCGAGACGACTCGGTTGGCCTCATCCATGAGAAGCTTGCGACGCGGTCACACCTCCTTGGAACGGCATACCCTTTCGACCTAGACCAAGGCACGTTGATCTACGCGAAGGACCGGCACTCGCCAGTCTACGAATTTTTGCTCTCTGCCAGCTCCTCAAAGTTCGTGAGTGGCCGGCATGCCGAGTTGCCGCGGATGTTCGAGCGCGTCGCCACTCGGCTAGTAACTGCCTACTTTGGCGCCAACGCCAAAGGCATGCACATCGGATGGCCCAGAGATGGCAAAACGTCATTCAAGGCGGCAGCGGCGCAACTGCACAGCCGTACTGGCGAGTGGCACTGGGGGCCGGAAGAGGGCCTCGATCCTGCTGACGTCAAAGACGGGGGCTGCGATTTCGTTGTCTGGCTCCACCCGAGCGACGGTCGAAAGATCGGGCAGCTATTCGTCCTCGGTCAATGTGCCTGCGGCAACAACTGGCAGGACAAGTACGGCGATCTCAACATCAAACGCATGGAGAAGTGGTTCAACACGCTCTCGACGGTCGAACCGGTCAGGGCCTTTGCCACGCCGTGGCATGTGGACGATTACCTCTTGCGGGAAGCAAGTCGCGAGGCGGGGCTTCTATTCGATAGATCTCGGTTGGTCCTCATTGCATCGTCGGCAGGCGTCAAACTGTTTGACAGTGAGATCCTGCGAAAGATGGACGATCTCACGGCTTTGGTACGCGATCGCTAGGAGGCGCAAATGCCACGAAGCCGTTCGCCGATACACTTGAACAGCGGCGGAGGCACGGCATTGCCAATAGCCTTGTACTTCTGCTTCAGCGAACCGCTCTCTGGAAAGGTCCAGCTCTTGTCGAAACCTTGGAGAAGGGCCGCCTCCCGAAAGGAGAATCGACGGCGTGGGGAGTCCGAAGTCCAGGTCCATACGTCAGTAGTTACCTTCTTTAGCGACGGACTCATAGGATGTAAAGGCATGTGACGTGCATTGGCAAGTATCGTCTTGCTCGGTGCCGCCCACTCGCAACGTCTGTTTCTGGAGAGGTAATGCCAATGGAAGTCGTCGTCGAGGAATTCGCCGTCGGGCCACTCTGGCATGCCATCCAATGCTTCGCGAACCGTCATTTGATCAATGCCACTGGCCTTGGAGTGCGTCGGAGCAGGGAACTTGAAACGGGTGTCGAGGTCGCTCCGAACCCCGACGATGAATATCCTCTTGCGGTGTTGTGGAACACCATACTGCGCGGCATTTAGGATCCTGTAGTCCACCGCATAACCGGCCATCCTAAACCGCGTAAGCTGGTTCTTAAGCAGGTGCGCCAAATCACTCCGCCGCATGCCTGGCACGTTCTCAACGACGAAGGCCCGAGGACGAATCTGTCGAAGCGCCCTGTCGAACTCCCTATATAGATAGTTTACCTGCCGGTCCGATACTCGAGCGCCGCCTTGGCTGAATCCTTGGCAGGGATAGCAGCCGACAAGGAGTTGTGCTTTGGGGAAGGCCTTGATTTTGCGGATGTCCTTGCACTCGTAATCCGTTTCGTTGAGGTTGGCCTCGTACATTTCCTTGGCGTACTTGGATACGTCGTTTGCAAACACGATCTCGTAGTTGGCCGAAATTAGGCCTGCGTCAGAGCCTCCACAACCCGTGAAGAGCGACACTACCTTGGGTCGGTGGCCTGTTGCCGTGGCTTGCTTCCGTGCGGTCATGGCAGCAACCCCATCTCGCCAAGGAACTGGGATGGTTCCTTGGAATAGCCGAAATACTGATGCGCGTAGGTTAGCGTCAGCGTCGCTCGCGCCCTGGTGATGGCGACGAAGCAGTTGCGACGTTCTTCTTCCACCGCCCGGCCGCCGTCGCGCACAGCGTAGTACGACGGCAGCTGTTGTTGCGCAAGCCCCATAAGGTACACATGCTCGAACTCCTTACCCTTGGCGAGGTGGATGGTCAAGCACTGAATGTCGTTGGTCTTGGCAGGTGGCGACTTCTGGCGCATGTCCAACTCCTGAAGGAACTGACTCAACGTGGGATCGCCGCCGAGATTGTGCTGGATGGTGCGGTCCAGATCCTTCCAAACCGCAACTTCCTGCGTTGTCTGCTCGCAAGTGGCGTCTTGCCGCTCAAGCACCCGCTCAACGAAGTCTCGGTAACTCGGGCGGTCCAAGAGATCGTTGCGAATTGCGGTCACCAAGTCTACCGAGCTTGGCGCTAGATCCGCAAACGCACGCAGCAGCGACTCGCCGCCTGGTGCCGCTTCGGCGGCAATGTCGTCGGGCGACAATTGTTCCCCAGTTAGCTCACCGAACGCAGCGCAGAGACGATCAAGGCTTCCAGTGTCCGCGGGCCTGTCACCCAAACGCAGCGCCGAGTGGACGAAACACAGCAGTGGCGATTCGAACTCCGGCTTGCGCTGCGGGAGGTAGGGCGAGAGCCCCGCAGTACGCAGTGCTTGGCCGGCAAACTGAAGGATCTTTGAGCTACGGGCGAGCACGACGCACTCGCGCGGCGCAAGGTTTCGAGCGTTGATGTCACGGGCTATCCAAGCTGCTTCCTGCGACGCATCCTTGAGGGCGCGTACTACGACCTTATTCGCGTGCGACCTGGTTCCCAACGAGGCCAACGGTGCCTTCTGCACAGTGCGATCTACGTTGTGCCGAATGAGCCTGTTCGCCAAGTTCACAACTTCTGGTGGACAACGGTAGCTATCCGGTAGCTGCACCGTTTCCATCTGGTAATGACCACGCAACTCGTCAAGCCGCCGAGGGTTCGCGCCGTTCCATTGATAGATTGTCTGATCGTCGTCGGCCACGACGAACAGGTTGGCGTCCGCGTTCGGACACAGGGTCCGCAGGAGCTCGTCCTGCACGGTGTTGGTGTCCTGGTATTCGTCAACGCAGACGAACCGATAGACGGATCGATAGTGCGCTGACAGCGCCGGCCGTTCGCGGAACAAGCGCAAGCAGTAGATGAGCAGGGTGCCGAAATCCAAGCGGTTGTTCTCGGAGAGCTGGCGCAAGTAGCTGCTGCAAACCGGGTGTACCCACGGCTTGAGTGCGCCGAGGTGCTTCGGCACTCGGTCGCTGCCGTCGTAGCCCTCGCGGAACAAGTGATCGACGGCGCGTGCGATGCTCTTGCCGTTAGCGGTGGGCGGCAGATGGCTTCTCGCATTGGACTTCTCGATGGCGGCGCCCAAGAGCTCGAACCGCTCTTCGTCTCGGGTGAGGATGCGGAAATCCGGCTTGAACCCAAAGTAGCTGCCATGCAGCCGTAGCACATCGGCGGCAAACGCATGGAAGGTCGCCAAGCGTACGCGGGGCGTCTTTGCTCCTAGCAAGTCGTCCACTCTGGTGCGCATTTCGTCGGCGGCCTTCGTGGTGAAGGTGAGGCCAAGCACCCTGAAACGCGCATCCGGGGTCTCGGAGAGAATCCGGGCGATGCGCATGGTGAGCACATGCGTCTTGCCGGAGCCTGGCCCGGCGAGCACCAGCAGCGGGCCATCCTGCCATTGCACGGCTTGGCGTTGGTTGCTGTTCAGGCTTTGCAGGTTCAGCGTCATGACGATTTGGCGAGTGCGACCGCTTTGTTGAGGATGTTGACCAGTGGTTCCGGTACCGGCGCGGCGTCTGTTTCTTGGGCCATGCGATCCGCGGCCTCGGCAGCCGCTGCTGGTTTGCCGAATCCCTTTGGTAGTGCTTTGACGACCTGACGCCAGTACTCGGCCGTGCCGCTGGCAGCGGTTGGCTGGTTCTTTTGGCGGGACATCCGCTTCTCGTAGATGTCGCCAAAACCGCTCTCGCAGAGCAGCAGTTCGATGTTCCCGTACGGAATCGTCATGCGGTCCGCCTCGTCAGCATCGGCCACTTGAGCACGAACGCGAGGTTCGTATTCCTTGCGACCTCGGTCATCATCCATCACGCAGTACCAAGCGATGCCAAGCTGGTTGGCGACCTTGGCCAACAGGCCCACGTTCGTCTGACTGTACTCCACGCAACATACGCCTGCCCGCTCCAAGTTCAAGTGCAGCACTTCGGCTGCGCCGGTTAGCAGGACGACTTCGGTTTCCCCCTCCACCAAGAGCCAGCAGCGGGCGAATAACAGCTCACCTCGTGAGCGGCGCACATGGAAGTCGAACTTCCTCGTCTCCTCGTCCGTCAGCAAGTTCCCATCAATGCGGTACGCCTTGATGTCGCCGCCTTGGTAAGCCAAGCGCCGGATGGCGGTGGCGGGGACGCTTGCCAGCATATGGCCGCTGTGGGTGGAGATGAGCTTTTGGCCCGGCAGTTCGTCAACCAGCTGCATCAATGCGCGAGTGGCAGAGGGGTGCAAGTGCGCTTCCGGCTCTTCAAGGGCTGTGATTGCCGAAGCGTTGGGGTCGAGGCCGGAGAGTTGGCTGCGCAGGAAAGCACCAAACAAGAGCAGCACGGCGAGGCTCTGGGTGCCTTCGCCTTGCTCGGCGACGGGAATGCGGGCACCGGAACGAGAGGCGAGCAGCACTTGCGCCCGCGACAACAGCGCGAACAGCTTGGTCGGCAAGGCATCCACAGTGACTGCCTCTGCCACGCCGAAGTCCACAACGCGCTTGGCGCTCTCCAACTCGCCGCGCACCTCAGCCAACGGGCCATGAGCCTTGATCAAGCGGGCGTTCAATTCCGCCAGTTCCGCTTGCAAGGTTTGACGCTCGTTCTCCGACACGCCGAGTTCCCCTAGGAAGGAGCGCCAGAACGGACCGCTAGAGACGAAGTGCCTCGACGCATCGCGCAACGCCGAGAGGTAGAACACCGGTACCAGCCCTTGAAGGGTGCTTAGCTGAACGGCGGATCGCGCACTACCGCCTCGCGGCTCTCCTTCCGCATCAAGGAAAGTCCAGTTCGTGATGAAGTCGTTGGCGCTGCTATCGAATTGCGACGTCACATGCAACGTCACCCGCCGGCGGTCGTCGTCGCCAAAGACGACCAGATCAGCCAACGCTTGCCCCACTTCTTCTTCCCAAGGCTTGGTCTCGCTCTCCACGAATGACAGTTGGATCTCGATGGGCTGTGCGTCCGTCGGTGACGCACCGGGATTGGCCAAGTGGTAGTCGTACTCGTGGAACTGACGACGACCGCGCCCGCGCAGCCGCTCCAAGCAGGCGCGGACAGCCCCCAGCACGGCCGTCTTGCCGGTGTTGTTCTCGCCGATCAGCACGGTCGTCTCGTCCAGATCGAGGATTAGTTCCCGAATGCACCGGAAGTTGCGGATGGCGAGGTTCGTGAGTCTCATCGGCTGCCGCCGAGCGGTCGAAACTATGCTCGCTACCGTACAGCAGCACAAATGCAACAGTCAATGGTGCAGCACAACCTATCAAATGATGCATTGGCCAATGCAACTCGACAAGGCTGCCGTCTTGACCTTGGGATCGTCTGCTCCGATGCGGACGAGGTTCTCAAGTTGCGCGGCGGCCATCGTCGTCTTCTCCGATCACCAGCAGCCGCGGCCGTGCTGCCACGCGCGCAATGAAGCCGTCCTTCTGGCGGCGTTTGCGGGCCCACTCGGCCGGCGCGACGATGTTTGGGTTCACCTGCCGATCGAGCGCTTGCTCGGCGCTCTGCAATGCGTCTAACAGCGTCGCGTAGTCCAGCAAGCGCGCCACCACCATCAAGTCGATGTCGCTGCCCGCCCGGTCTTCGCCAGCGGCCGCGCTGCCGAACACGAAGGCAAGCTCGATGTTGTCCGCGAAGGGCATGAGCGCTTCCCGGAGCGGCTGTCGCAGACCGACGGTCTTGCGAACGAGGGCCACGAGCTCGTTGTGGATCGGCGCGGCCGGGTTCGCTTGGTAGAACTTCTGCCGTCCTACGGCGTCCACCCGCACCAGCCCGCAGGACGCCAAGCGCTGCAAGAGGCGATGCGGAGCCCCGGTGCCGGCGTTCGCCAGGCGGATCAGCTCCGCGCCCTGAAAGCGGCGGTCCGGCTGGCCGAAAAGGAGGCCCAACACCCGTTGCTGCACGGGCGTGAAGAGCACGTCCGCCAAGCCGGTGGGCCGATCGTCTTGATGTTCGTGCGTGATTCCCATTTCGGGAACGATCATACCCGTTTTGGGTAGAGATGCGCGGCGTCACGCCCAGCGCTTGGGGCGTGGACTCCGCAGCGCGGAAGGATGGGCGACCTCGCCTCTACATACAGGCAGAGCCGCCGCGGAGGGCACCCCTTGGCAGCCAACCATCCGCGCCCACGCCGCACAACGATCTCCCGTAATCGCGCCTCCGCCCGACCAAGCCGGCGGTTCACCGAGGGCGATGTCCACCGGGACAGCGCTATGACCAACAACGCAGGAGAGCTGTCTTCCGAGAAGCGCCAAGCCGAATGCGCTGGCGACTACGACTGCCGCCAGCGCATGTCTACGATCCCGATGCGGAGAATGCGCGGAGAGCCGCCACCGCGATGGCCGCGGCGATCGTCGCCGCCACACCCATGCCCGCCAGAACGCCGGCAAGCACCCATGCCTTCGTGGCAATGTACTTCAGCTCGGTATCGAGCTTGGCCTTGATTTCAGCAAGCTGGATTTCCACGCCACGTAGACGGTCCTCCAGACGGCTCCCGCCGCCGTTGCCACCACCGCTGTGCTCCGTTGCCTGTGGCTCCTCTTGCTCAACGGCTCGAAGCGGCGTCCGCTGGTTCACTCCACTTCCTCCGCTTGACCAAGCCACTCCCACAACGTGCGCGCCGCGTACCCGGAATAGGCGCCGTTCAATTTGAAGACTACGCCGGAGGCGTCGTCGACGCGGTCCGGCCCCTTAACACCCACCTTGATGGCGACATCCTGCGTGAGCTCCTTGGTCTGCACGAGGTAGCAGGTCTCCGTCACTTGGTGGTGGTCGGGGTATTTTTCCTTGATGCGGGCCACAACGCTCGCGTTGGGCCTGGTTAGAAGCACCATGTGGATAGGCATCGGCTTTCTTCCTGCACCGGTTCGACCAGAGGTGGGCCAACTTCAACGTCGCTAGAGCATCCGCTGTCCCGCCCACGAATAATGGACCTCCGAGAGCGCGACGACAATGCCAGGGTCATGCAGCCGCGCTTCCGCAACGGCGATTCGGCGCCAAGTCGAAGCGGCTTGCGAGTGCTTTGACGACTTGGCGCCAGTATAGATGTTGGCAAGTGGTTCCGGTACCAGCGCACATCTTAGATATCCGCCAGCATCCGGCGTGCGCTGACCGCGCGGACGCGCTGGGCGAGGGGGAAGGTCTCGTCGCCGGCGTGGATCACGTCAATGCGGGACAGTTCGAGATCGTCGAGCGCTGTGTGCATGGAGCGCGTGAGGCGGGGCGCGCTGGTGCGCTTCACCTCGAAGCCGCGCAATTCGGCGCCGCTGCGCACCACCAAGTCGATCTCGGCGCCGGTGTGGGTCGCCCAGAAGTAGCAGTCGCGGTCGTCCACGGCGAGCGTGCGTATGAGGTTCTCGATCACGAAGCCTTCCCAGGATGCGCCCACCTTCGGGTGGCGTTCGAGATCCGCAAACGTAACAATGTTCAGCAGGTTGTGCAGCAGGCCGGAATCGCGGATGTAGATCTTCGGCGCCTTCACTTGGCGCTTCTTGAGATTGGCGCTCCAAGGTTTCAGGCTGCGCACCATGAAGGTGGCCTGCAAGGCGTCGAGGTAGCGGCGCACGGCGTGGTGGGATACGCCGAACGCGCGCCCGAGTTCGGAACCGTTCCATACCTGCGCGTGGTAGTGGGCCAGCATGGCCCAGAACCTATCCAGCGTTGCGCTGGGCAAGCCGATGCCCAACTGCGGCACCTCGCGCTCAAGGAACGTGCGGATGAAATCCCGGCGCCAACGGTAGCTGTCAGCGTGGCCGCGAAGCGTGTAGGACCGCGGCATTCCGCCACGAAGCCAGAGCCGGGGCGCTTGCTTCGGCTGCACTTCCGCAATCGACAGGGGTGGCAGCTCGTAGTGGGCGATTCGCCCGGCAAGGGTTTCCGAGCTCTGGCGCAACAGCTCTGGAGACGCGCTGCCAAGAACGAGGAACCGTGCCGGCCGCGGCCGGCGATCGGCGAGAACGCGCAACGTCGGAAAGAGATCCGGCCGCCGCTGGACTTCGTCGAGCACCACCAAACCCCGCAGGTTGGACAACGCGAGCTCGGGATCCGCAAGCCGCGCCACGTCGGCATTCGACTCCAAGTCGAAGAAATGGACGGCGCCGGCCCGTTGCGCCGCAAGAGTCCGCGCCAAGGTCGTCTTGCCAACTTGCCGCGCGCCCAAGAGAGCGACGACGGGGTTGTTCGCAATCAGCCGCCGAAGCGCTCGCTGATGTTCGACACGTTCGATCATGGAGGGAAAATTACCATGAAAATTGGATGGTATGCATCCATATTTCATGGTTGATCATTATCTCAATTCCCCCTCCGCCGCCTCCACCACCGCCGATGCCGCAATGGCGAACACCGCGCTCTCCTGTCGGCTGACCACCAGCTTGTGGAACGGGTCTTGCACCCGCAGCAGTTCCGGCTTGGCGGTGGCGCAGTCGAACACGACGTACAGCCAGTAGTCCGATTCCAGGTGGCAGGCCTGCTTCCACTCGTTGGCTTCCATGTGGATGCCGTCCCGGCCGGCGCGGCCCTTCACTTCGATGCGGCGCTTCTGGCCGCCCGGCTGCGTGGCCAGCAGGTCGAAGCCCGGCCAGTTCGGCAGGCCGGCGTTGCGGGCGAGCTCCGGCTTGGAGACGTCCTGCACGGTGGCGTCGCGTTCGCGTTCCCAGGCGATGGCGATGCGCACGGCGATGTCTTCCACGCGCTGGTCGTGGCGCTCGGTCTCATCGCCCTCGGGTGGCGGAATGGCGAGGGCGTGGGCGACGAACTGCACCTCGCCGGCGACCACCCGGTCTGGTTCGGAGGCAAGCGCTTGGAGGGCATCGGCGCGTTCGGCCAGCAGGTCGCGTTGGGCTTCCTTGACGGTCGCAAGGTCCTCGGCGTCCGCTTCTTTGCCTAGCGCTTGGCGCGCGGCGGCGAGTTCGGCGGCGCGAAGATCGAACCCGGCGGCGGCTTGGCGTTGGCGTTCGGGCAGTTCGGCGCGCAGCGCGGTGCGCCGTTCTTCCACCAGTTCTTCATGCGCCACCTGGGCGAGGAAGCGCGCGGCGTCGGCTTTCATGCCCACGGCTCTTGCGGCCAATGGCACGGCGCCGGGGGGAACGTGGGGAGCGCTGTGGAGCAGCAGCAGGGGTTCGACGGCGCACAAGGCGGGTTCGCCCTCGGCGTTGTGGCGCACGGCGATCAGCCGGCGTTCGAGCAAGGTGGATGCCGAAGCCGCGGACTCTTCCAAACGCAGCGCTGCGATGGCCAAGTGGCACAGGTACGGCTCGCTGGCTCTTGGATCGATGAAGATGCTGCCGCGCAAGGCGTCCGCGCCGAAGCGCTCGATCACGCGGTTGGCGAGGGCGTCGAACACCGGCTCGCCCGGGTGCAGCCAAACACATGGCGCGTCGCCTTGGTTTGGCCGGTACACGCGCAGCTTGTCGCGCGCCTCGGCATCGTAGGCGGCGAGCGCCGGCAGCAGCGCGTCCAATGCGCCTGCTTCGCGAGGGGCCAAGGCGAAAACGCCGTCCAAGTCGCCGCGGATTTCCAGCCCCAGCAGTGCCGTGCCGGTGGCGACGAACTGGCGCACGTAGCCGGGCGTGAGTTGCAGATAGCGCTCGCGTTCGATGTCGCCTTGCAGTTGCCCAAGGCGGCCGGCCACATCGCCTTTCGCGCCGTAGATGCGCTGCTCGGCAGCGCGTAGGGCGGTGGTGCGCTCGACAGTCAGGGGCTCGAGGGCCGCGATGGCCTCGCGTTCGCCATCGTCCGTCGCCGCGCTGAGCATCGCGTCCTTCAGCGAGACGTTCTCGAACAGGCGGCCGATCACGTCGAACACCTTGTCCGAACTCAGTGCGGCGCGGATGGCGTCCAGCTTCTCGAAGAGCCGCATGAGCACCCGGCCTTCGCGGGTGCTTACCGCCACGAGGTTGACGATGACGACGTCCCGCGCTTGGCCGTAGCGGTGGATGCGGCCCATGCGCTGTTCCAAGCGGGCGGGGTTCCACGGGATGTCGTAGTTGGCCATGCGGGCGCAGAACTGCAGGTTGATGCCCTCGCCGGCGGCGTCCGTGGCGATGCAGAAGCGGGCGCCGTCGGGATGCCTGAACTGCTCCACCTGGGCTTCCCGCTCGCGCCAGTCCATGCCGCCGTGGATCTGCGCCACTTGGCCGACGTAGCCGAGCCCTTCAAGACGCCGCACCAGATACTCCAACGTGTCGCGGTGCTCGGTGAAGACCAGCCACTTTTCTTGGGTTGCCCCCTGCGCCCCTTGCGCCCCGTCCTCCAACACCTCCCGGAGCTTCACGAACTTCGCTTCGTTGCCGTCGTCCAGCACCTTCCGCGCCATGCCGCGCAACCCGGTCAGCGTCTCCACTTCCGCTTGCAGATCCTCGACGGTTGCCGCGACCACCGCCCCAAGCACCTCGGCCTCGAAGTCCTCGTGGGCCTCGCCGACCATGCCTTCGCGGTAGTCGTCGTCCGCGCCGTGTTCGTCGAAATAGTCCCCGCGGCGCTCGATGCGCCGGTTTCCGCCGGCGAGATCATCAAGCGTCGCCTTGCCGGATTGCAGGTCGGCGGCGTGGCGGTCCAGTTTCTCGATGCGCCGCTCGAAGGAGCGCAACAGGGCCCAAGCCGAACTCGCCAGCCGCCGTTGAAAAACGCCCAAAGCGAGCCGCGCCGCGCCGGAATTGCCGAGCGCTTGGCGGAAGGTGCTCGCGAGGTAGTCCGTGGTGGCGTCGTAGAGCGCCTGCTCGCTCGCGCTCAAGTCGTAGCCGAAGGTGTCGCACTTGCGCTCGCGGTAGAGCGCCCTGCCCTGCAAGTCCACCATCTCTTCCTTGGTGCGGCGGATGAAGTGGCGGGCGCGGGCCGCGGGCGGAAAGCGCCGAAACGCCTCGCCGGTGGCGAAGACGTGCGGGTCGAGCAATCGCCAGAGATGGTGGTAGGGCGAATCCTTGCCCATGTGCGGCGTGGCGGTGAGCAGCAGCAGGTGTCGCGCGCGCCAAGGCAGGCCGCCGTACTCGCTCGCCGGCGCGGCGCAGCCGGCCAGCGCTTCCGCCAACTCGTAGCGCTGCGTCTTGTTGACGCGGCCCCGCACCGTCTCCGCCGCCAGCTTGTGCGCTTCGTCGAACACCACCAAGTCGTAGGGCGCGGTCTCGGCGCTGCGCAGCCGGTCGAAGGCGGTGCCGCGGGCCAGCGTGTCCAACGAGACGATGGCCAAGTCGCTCCCCAGCCCGTGGAAGGGATTGCCGGCGCGGGCGTCCTCCCCCGCAACGATGCGGAACTCCAAACGAAACAGCGTGCGCAGTTCGCGCTCCCAGTTCCCCACCAAGCCCGCCGGCGGCACCACCAGCACGCGCCGGATGCGGCCGCGGGAGAGCATCTCGCGCACCGTCAGGCCGGTCATGATGGTCTTGCCGGCGCCGGCGTCGTCCGCCAGCAGAAAGCGCAACGGGTCTTGGCGCAGCATGTGCTCGTACACCGCAATGCGCTGGTGGGGCAGCGGATCGATGCGCGAGATCTCGCTGGCGAAGGCGGGGTTGAACTGGTGGCCGAACGCCAGCCGGTGGGCTTCCGCGACGGCCAGCACGGCGTCCGGGTTGCCGGCGAAATCAAGCACCGGCAAGTGGGTTGCGGGCGCGCGAACGCTCGGCGTTGGCGCGCGGCCCGCCTCGGCGGCGGCGAGCTCCTGCTCCAACTCGCGCAGCTTCGCCAACGCCAGCGGGCGCGGCGCGGATTGGCCGGCCTCCCAGCGCAACACCGTGAGCGGAGTCACATGCAGCTGCTCGGCGAACCGCCGCTGCGTCCACCCCAGGCGCTTGCGCAAGTCGCGCACGTCGAAGTGGTTCCGAAAGGCGTCGGCGGTGGTCACGATGCGCCACGCTACGGTGTCGGCGCGCCGGTGTCAATCCGTCTATCAAACGATAGGTCGTCCGCAGGGCAAGGCGAAGCTGTGGCACCCCGCGAGCCGATTCGGGGCTTGGCGTGGTGCTATGCTCGACGCCCGCACTTCAACAGCCGGTAGCCGCCATGAACAAACGAACATTGTGCATCCCCGTCGCGATTCTGACGTGGCCAATCTGCGCGGACGAGATGCGTTTTCCGCGCATCGTCGGGGCGAACGTCCCCGGCGCGCCGCAATTGGAGCAGCCGTTTCTGGTGATGGCGGGCGACCAGCCGGTGCTCACCGAGAAGCACGGGTTGGCGGCGCCGGCCCTTTGGGACTGGGACGGGGACGGCAAGCGCGACCTCCTGGTGGGCGAGTTCGAGACCAACTCCGGCGAGAACTTCCCCATGGGCGCGGACGGTTCCACCATGCGCGTCTACCGAAACGTCGGCACGGACGCGAACCCCAAGTTCGCCGCCGGCTTCCAATGGGCGCGGGACACGGAAGGCACCATCATGGAGGTGCCGCAGTGGTGCTGCATCGGCTTCACCCCGCACTTCTACGACCTCAACGCGGACGGGCGCCTGGACATCGTCACCGGCCAGTACCACCCGGGCGAGGTGACTTGGTACCGCGGCGCCGAGCGCGGCTTCCTGCCCGGCGTGAAGCTACCGCAGGAAGGCGATCCGAGCGCCGACGGCAACCCCCTCTTCGGCTACGACGGGGTGCCGGGAGACATCGGCAGCTTCCACTACTGGGTGTACTCGTCCGCCAGCATGGGCGACTTCGACGACGACGGCGACTACGACCTCATCGTCGGCGGCAGCGGCGGCTTGCGCATCAGCGAAAACATCGGCGGCCGCAACAGCCCGAGCTTCGCGGAACGCCGCCCGTTGCTCGACATCAACGGCGAGCCGCTGCGCATCTTGAACAAGCCTTCGACACAACCGTTTCCCGAAGGGGAAATCCCGCCCCCCGACGGCGACGGCAAGTCGAATCCCACGGTTGCGGACTGGAACAACGACGGCGTGCTCGACCTGTTGGTCACCGGCAGCTACCGGCACCCGGCGAGCCAAGCCGTCACCTTCTTTCGCGGCGTGAAGACCTCCGCCGGCCACCGCTTCCACCCCGGCGTGGATCTGCTGAAGGCCGAGGACGGCGCCAAAGCGCTGCCGGGCAGCGGGCCGCGGGTCTACGTGGACGACTGGAACGGCGACGGCGTGCAGGACCTCCTCATCGGCGCGAGCGTCGCCACAGTGAATGGCGGCGAATTCAGCGACGAACTGTCCTGGGAGTGGGAGGACGTCAACGAAGTGGAGAGCGCCGGGAAGGACCCGGGGCTGTATCCGCCCCGCCCGAAGCCCACGGCCGAATCCATGAAGGACATGCTGGACCTCGTGGCGGAGTCGCAGTCCGAGGAGGAGGCCCAGAAGATGCTTGCCTTAAACGTCGAGTATTGGGAGAAGTCCGTCGGCAGGTTGTACAAGGAAGGCAAGGCGCACTGGCTGACCATGCGCCACCAAGGGCGGGTCTACGTCATGCTGGGGCGCCAACCGAACCAAGACCAAGCCAGGTCCACCCCCGCCGCCCCTGCCCCGACCGCCGCCGAGCCGCCGCCGGTCGCGCCGGTGCGCGTGAAGTTGGAGACCGCCGCGCGGGGCGACCGCACCGCGCTGCGCCTGCGCTTCGCCATCCGCGACGGCTGGTACATCTACGCGCCCACCGGCCGCAACACGCCGCAAGGCATGATCGAGACCAAGGTGCGGTTCGAGCTGCCGCCGGCGGTGGCGCCGTTGGGCGGCTTGCTGTTGCCGCCCCACCACTACAAGGGCCCGTACGACATCTACGAAGGCGGCGTTACATGGGAACAGCTCGTGGCGGCCCAAGCCGACGCGCCGCCGGACGCCAAGCCCGCGAACGCCGGCGATGTGGTTGCCCGCGTCACCTATCAAACCTGCAAAGACGACTTGTGCCTGCCGCCCCGCACCGAAACCTTGCATGCCGCGCTGCCCCGCGGGCCGGCGCCAGCCGCGCTTTGAGTTGACAGTTTTGGCCATGTGGCATTGAACCCCGTCGCCGCCGACGCCGCGCGGCTTCACCGGCGCAGCCTTCTGGACGATGGCTATTGCCTCGTGGATGGCCTGCTGCCGGCGGGTCGGCTGGAAACGCTGCGCCAGTGGAGCGACGACTGGCTGCGGCGCACCGAGCATCCGGCGCGGTGGAAATATCAAGGCTCGGACATCTTCGTGAGCGGCGTGCGGCATGCGTCGAAACACCACGCGAAAGCGCCGAAGGATCCGCTGGTGGACACGGTGATCGAGCATCCCGCGACCATCCTCGACGCCTTGGGACTGGGCGACTTCCGTTCCGGCGGCGTCTTTCAGATCATCTCCAAGCCGGCCGGCAGCCCGGCGCTCTACTGGCATCAAGACTGGGCGCGCTGGGACGATCCGATCAGCATGGCGCCGTGGCCGCAGCAGGTGTTTCTGAACTGGTACCTCACGGACACCACCCGGCACAACGGCTGCTTGCGCGTGATTCCGGGCAGCCACCGCCGGCGGTTCGACCTGCACGATCACCTCGTTCCGCCCCACGAAGGCGGCGGCTACGATGTTGAGGAAACCAACGAGTGGATGTTCCACGACCACCCCGACGCCCGCGACGTGCCGGTGCGCGCCGGGGATCTCCTCATCGGCGACGCCCGACTGCTGCATGGCACGCATCCCAACGCGTCCTCGGAACGCCGCACCGTGCTGCTCGGTTGGTACTACCGGCGCGCCACCGCGGCGCCCGCGGGCTGGGAAGGGCAGGTGCCGCCCGAGGTGCTGGCGCGCGACCCGAACCTGCCCTTCCGTTTCAACCGCGTGCCGAGCGCGTTCCTGCGCCCTTAACGCGACGCGGCCTCAAGCGACGCGGCGCTTCGCGCAACTGCTTCGGGCGCCGAGAACCCTCGATTTCAGGCTGCAAGAGACCGCCAAATGCCCCAACCAGACGCACGCGCACCTGCCGAAGAAGAAGCGTTGGCGGCGTTGCGGGCGTATGGCGCGGCGATACGGGATGGAGACGCGGCGCGGCAGTTGGCGTTTTATTCGCCCGAGTGGCACAGCGAGGCCGGCAGAACGCTGGCGGATGTTCAGGCGTCCCTGCGCAAGGAAGCGGAGCGCGCCGCCAACCAGCGCAAGCGCTTCGATCTCGACAACGCGAAGGTGGTGGTGGAAGGCGACACCGCCACCATCGATCCAGTGGCGCTGCGCTCGCCCACCGGCGGCGGCGCGCTGCGTTTCGTGCTGAAGCGGGCTGCCGACGGCGCGTGGCGATGCGTGTCCATGGGCGGCTCCCTGGTAAGCGATCGGGATGCGCAGGAGGCACGTCGGGTGCGCGAACGCGTGCTCGCGGACCCAGCCCGGCCCGGCTACCACTTCGTGGTGCCGGAGGGCGTCGCCATGCCGTTCGATCCCAACGGCGCCATCCATTGGCGGGGCCGCTACCACCTGTTCTACATCTTCCAAGACACGCGCCTCGGCCGGCGCGCGGATCACTGGGGCCACATGTCGAGCACGGACCTGTTCCACTGGCGCCACCACCCCACCCGCTTGATCGAGGGCATGTACAGCGGCAACTGCTTCCTCAACAAGGACGGCGTGCCGACGCTGTGCTACCACCACGCCGGCAAGGGCAACGCCATCGCCGTGGCGCGGGACGAGAACCTGGACGACTGGCACAAGCTGCCCTCGAACCCCATTACGCCGAAGACCAAACCGGGCGATCCGCACCACGGCAAATACCGTTCGTGGGATCCGTTCGGCTGGCGCGAAGGCGACACCTACTACGCCATCTTCGGCGGCGGCCGGCCGGCCGTCGCCAAGGCGCCGGCGCTCGAAGGCGCGTGGCGCTACGTGGGCGACCTGTTCGCCCACGGCGTGCAAGGCGTGTCCTTGGACGAGGACGTGTCCTGCCCGGACCTCTTTCGGTTGGGCGGCGCAAGCGGGAGCGGTCAACCGCTTGAAAAAGACGTGCTGCTTTGCATCAGCCACCGCTTGGGCTGCCGCTACTACGTTGGGCAGTGGCGGGATGAACAATTCCATCCGGAACTGCACGAGCGGATGAGCTGGGTGGACAACACGTTCTTCGCGCCGGAGAGCTTGGTGGACGACAAGGGCCGCCGCATCATGTGGGCTTGGCTTATGGACGAGCCGGAATTCGGCGTGCGCGCCGCGCACGGCTGGTCGGGAACGCTGAGCTTGCCGCGGGTGCTTTCTCTCGGCGACGACGGGCGCCTGCGCATGGACGTGCCGGAAGAAATCGAGAAGCTCCGCTACGACGCCGCACGGCGCGAACCGTTCACTCTGCAACCGGATGCGGACATCACCTGGGACAACGTCGCCGGCGACAGCCTCGAGTTGCTTGTGGAGATGGAAAGCGCGGAAGCATCCGCGTACGGAGTCAAGGTGCGCGCCGCGCCGGACGGCAGCGAAGAGACGTCGATTTTCTACGACGCGCGGGAACAGCGGTTGAAGGTGGACACGCGCCGCTCCGGACCCGCCAACACGCCCCGCGCCGTCGAGGCGGCACCCCTCGCACTTCAAGATGGCGAAAAGTTGCGGTTGCGAATCTTCGTCGATCGCTCCGTTGTGGAAGTGTTCGCCGGCGGCCGCCAAGCCGCGGCGCGGCGCGTCTATCCAGCGCGCCGGGACAGCATGGGCGTGCGCGTCTTCGCCAACGGCGGCGGCGCGCGGGTGCATGCGCTCAAGGCTTGGAAAATCGCGCCGTCGAATCCCTTTTGAAACGGATGCGTGGGCCGGCCAATGGCCGTGAACGGCGAGCGCCCATGTCGTCGTGCCGGATCGATCGCTCACATGGGATGGAGCGGCCCATCGTATTCGCCGGTGCGGATGCTCCGCACTCGGTAGCTGGGCAAGTCGATAATCGCCAAGCACGCCGGATGGATGTAACGGCGTACATCGCATCCAGCGGCGGTGCATGAAGAACCACGCCGTCCTTGAACGCTCTCAAGACCCTCAAACCCGGCGTTCCGATCCAAGACAGCAAGCGGCGCGGCCTGTCGTCCCTATCGTAGAGGTGGCCGGGCTGGCGCAAGTCGTGAAACCACACCACATACGTTTCCCCACCGGAGTTTCTGCGCTGGAGAAACCACGCCCTAATTTGCTCCGGGGATCCGCGAGGCGCTGCGACAACGACGTAACCGCGCGGCCCATCGCGCGAGCCCAACCGGTTCAATGCGTAATTCACCGCGTGGCCTGTTCCCGGTTCCGTCATGATCAAAGCTCCAGCCGGAACCGACTCCCGCAGGAAGTTCATCGTCTCCGATTGTCGCCACCTTCTAGCCGAATAGCCCCTTCCTTGCGTCAATTGCAGCCGCACATCGTCGTAGGTGTACACGATCTGGTGGTGGAGCTTCGCGCCCTGGCACGCGGCAAGGCCACCGAGCGCTCCGCACCAGCCCAAGGCGACAAACGCTCGTCGCGGCCGCCACCGGGCCGCCCTCGCATCCACGAACAACGCCCTCGCCCTGCCGACACATCCCTGCACGACCAAGGTGACCGCAACGACGCCGGGCGCGTACAAGGGCGCAAGATACCGTCGGGCCAAAGTCGCGTCCATGGCGAGCAGCAAGACGACCATGAAGCCGGCGTACACGGCAAGGAACGTGACGATCAAGCCAAACGTGCGCGCCCCAGCGGGATGCGAGTAACGACGCGTCATGACCGCAAGCGCACCGCAAAGAAGACCCAAGACGCACAGCAACGCCGTCTTCACCCCGAGGCCAAACGCCAACCACGCGGCGTCGGGTGGGCCGGCGACTTGGCGAATCCAATCTTCCAAGTGCCCGATGCCCGCCGGCGTCAGCAACCACCCCTGCAACGCTCCCACCATCCTTGGCCAAGTGCCTTCCATTACTTCCCGCGGGTACGCGAACCCGTCCACTAGCCAAAACAGGAACGAAGCGGTTGCGGGAACCAGCGTGCAAGCGCCAACGACAGCGGCAATGCCGAAACGTCGCCGCCACGACGAGGCGCCCGCGCACAGAAAGATAAAGATCACCAACACACAAGCCAGAGGCACGGCCACGGTAATCCGGGCGAGGCCGGCGGCCGCGGCGGCACCCGTCGCCACGGCCAAGCACAGACGTTTGCGACGACTTCCACCCAGCAACGCGTCCAAGGCGAACAGGGACAGTGTCACAAGGGCAACGCACACGGGCTCGGTCAAGGCGAAAGACGCCGAGTGGGCCAGCACGGACGTGCCGCACAACAGCCCCGCCCAAGCAGTGAGAAACAAGGAGGCGCCGCGCTTTCGAACCCACAACGCCACGACACCGACCGTGAGGCCGAATGCCAACGCATTGACGCCGGTGGCCACCCAATCCAACGGCAAACCGACAACGCGGCCAAGCGCCAGCAGCATGGGGTAGAGCGGAGAATAGAAGGCTTGGACAAGCTCCCCGCGAGCATAAAGATGTGCCAAGTGGTAGTAGTAGACGCTGTCGGGGTCCACGGCGGGACCGTATTGGCTTTGCGCGACAGCAACCAAAGCACAGGTCAACAGGCCGAGAAGAACCGGCAGCCACGCCTTGTGCGCGCCGGTCGCGGCACGGCTCCAAACCAGTGTGCCGGTTCGCATGGAGAACAGTCGAGAGGTCAAGTCCGGGCCAGCGGCATGCAGCAACTCACTATAGCTGCGCCAACCTGATTTCAACAACCGGCGACCCGCGCCATCGACCGAAAGTGTTGCTCGCTCGGTTTGCGATTTTCGTCGATCGCTCCGTTGTGGAAGTGTTCGCGGACGGGCGCCAAGCGGTGGTGCCGCGCGTGCCCGAGCCGAACGCTGGGCAGCCGATATCCGTTGGGCACAAGAGAAACCTTGTAATTTCGGCACGAAGTTCCATAATTGCAACCATGTTGGAGACCATACCTCGCCGGTTGGCGCGCCGGGTGCGCAACTACCTGCGGCTGTTTCCCGCCGTGGGGTTGCTGGGCCCCCGTCAAGTGGGCAAGACGACGCTGGCAAGGTCCATCGCCGAGGCGGCCGGCGGGGGTATCGGCAAGCCCGGACGGTACCTCGATCTCGAAAGCCCGGCCGACTTGGAGCGTCTGTCGGACCCGCTCGCCTATCTTCAGGCGCAGCGCGGGCGCTTGGTTGTTCTCGACGAGATACACCGAACGCCACAACTGTTTTCCGTGCTGCGCGGCGCCATCGACGAGCGCATCCGCGCTGGCGAGCCGTTCGGCCAGTTCCTGCTGCTCGGTTCCGCCTCCGTCGCTCTGCTTCGTCAGTCCGGCGAGAGCTTGGCCGGGCGCATCGGCTACTTGGAGCTGTCGCCATTCGATGCGCGCGAGGTGGATGCCGACGCTCTGCTGCGCCTATGGACTCGCGGCGGGTTCCCACGCAGCTACCTTGCGGCAACGGATGCCGCCAGCGCGGCCTGGCGCGCGAACTTCATCCGCACCTACTTGGAGCGGGACATTCCGGAACTCGGACCGCGCATTCCGGCGCAAACGCTGCGCCGCCTCTGGACCATGCTGGCGCACTCGCAAGGCGGCATCTGGAACGCCGCGACGCTGGCGCGCAGCCTCGCGGTGGACGGCAAAACCGTTGCCCGCTACGTCGACCTGCTGGCGGATCTCCTGCTGGTGAGACGCTTGCCCCCGTACCACGCGAACGTCCGCAAGCGCTTGGCCAAGTCGCCCAAGGTCTATGTCCGCGACAGCGGCATCGTCCACGCGCTTCTGCGCTTGGGCGACTTGGACGATGTGCTCGGCCATCCCGTCGCCGGCCCCTCTTGGGAGGGATTCGTTGTCGAAACGTTGCTTGGCGCGGCACCCGAGCACACGCAAGCCAGTTTCTACCGCACCGCCACCGGCGTGGAGGTCGATCTGGTGCTGGAGCTGCCGGGCGGGGAATTGTGGGCGGTCGAGGTCAAGCGCTCCACCGCGCCCGCGGTGAGCAAGGGCCTCCACATTGCCTTGGCCGACGTGAAGCCGAGCCGCGCCTTTCTGGTCTACGGCGGCACCGAGCGCTACCCCAAGGGTGGCGGCGTCGAGGCCATCGGATTGCGCGCGTTGGCCGAGGAGTTGGCGGCCGCCTGAGGGGCAAGGATAGATGCACATGAGCAATCTTCATGCCGTGCTTTCCCCGCGGCCGCTGCAAGCGCTTCGGTTGACCGGGGCAGATCATCCCACCGGTCTCGGTCGCCGGACCTGCTTCGGCCTAGTGCTCCAACCAGGTTGAATTGATGCGTCAGCGCGTTCACAGGCGTCCGAGCGCGAGGCGCGCGTCTTGAAGGTGTATCGGGCCATACTCCGAAAGACCGCAACAAAGCGGGCGGATGCCTGTGGGCGCGCCCTTCGGGTGGCAGCCGGAAGCCCCCCGGCGGCGTTGCGCCCGCTTGAAGTGCGACCCGGCACGTCTGCGCGGGAACGCGCCTTGCCGGGAAACTTCCGGCTGCCACTGACGCACCAATTCAACCTGGTTGGAGCACTCTGCTGCCTGTTGGGCCCAGCAGACGCGCTGGCCCTGTCCATCACCGGCGTGGTGACGACCGAGCGCGGGGCCGCCATTGAAGGCGCAACCGTGCAGGTCTCGCCGCAAGGCGCGGACGGAACTTCCGATGCGCCCGCCGCGAGCGCGACAACCGACGAGCGCGGGCGTTTCGCCATCGCGGACGTGCTCGCGGGCACCTACCGAGTCGCGGTGGAAGCAGACGGATTCGCGCCACACGACCTTCCTTCACTCGCCGTGCGCGAAGACGGCGCGGCGCTGATGCGCGTTGCGCTTGCGCCGGCGGTGTTCATCCAAGGCGTGGTGGCCAACGCCAAGGACGAGGTGGTGGCCGATGCGGTGGTTGCAACCGAACGCCCCGGTGGGCGACGGTTGCAGACGCGCACCGACGCCAAAGGGCGCTTCCGCCTTGAGCCGCTTGCCCGCGGGGACAAGGTGCGCATCGACGTCCGGGCCGCGGATGTCGGCAACGCTTGGGGATGGGAGGCGATTGCGCCACGCGACGACCTGCGCATCCGCATTCGCGGCACGGGTGCGTTGCGCGGGCTTGTGGTCGACGGCGAGACCGGGGCGCCGCTAGAGACCTTCCGTGTGGAAATCGCCGGGCCGATGGGCAGCGGCAACACCCGCGCCAGACAATTTCGTTCGGCGAACGGGAGTTTCGTGTGGGAGACGCTCCCGCCAGGGCGGTTCGCGGCGACGGTGTCCGCCGAGGGCTACCAGTTGCACGCGGTGCCGGCGTTCGAACTGCGCCGGGACGGCACGGAAGTGGCGCTGACCATGGCCATGAACCCCGGCGCCGTCGTGCGCGGGCACGTGTTCGACGCCGCCACCGGCTTGCCGGTGGCGGGCGCGTTGGTCACGGCCAGAGCGGGCGAGTGGGTTTCCTATCGCCCCTTGACGCCCAGTGCCGCGGCGTTCGGCATCGACGCCGCGCGCACCGATGCGAACGGCGCTTTCGTCCTGCGGCAGCTGCCGCGCGAAGCCGTCACCGTGCGCGTTCGCGCCACAGGCTATCTGTCGGAAACCGCGGTGGCGCAACCGCACGACGGCATCTTGGATTTCGAACTGTCCACCGGCGCGACCGTGCGCGGCCAGCTGGTCGATGCGGACGGCCTTGCGACGGACGGCGTTGTGGTGCTGTGGTATCCGCTCAGCGCCGAACGGCGCTCCGCTGCGGCGACGGCGCAAGGCGGCTTTGCGTTTGAGCAGGTCGCGGGCGGACGCTATCGGCTGTGGGGACACACCTCGGCGGCGGCGGAGCGCTGGCCTTTGCGCGAAGACGAAGCCGGCGTGGAGGTGGTCGTGCCGGCGGATGGCGGCGCGGTGGCGGTCGAGATCGCGCTTGAGCGCGTGCAAGGGTGCGATCTGACCGGCACCGTGCGGGGCCTCCTGGTCGGCGAATCCGCGCGCGTCGAACTCACCCACTTCAACCGCCAAGCGCAACGCCGGCAGGTCGCCCACGCGGACGCCGGCGGCCGCTTTGCGCTAAGCGTTCGGCGGGGAACGCTGCGGGCGCGGGCGCGCACAAGCGCCGGGCGCATGCTCGCCAAGCGGGTCCACGTTTCATGCATCCAAGACGAGGCGCTGGACTTCCACTTCGATGGACGGTCGCGGCTCTACGGTACCGTGACGCGGCAAGGCGATCCGGCGCAAGCGACCGTGCGCGTCCAGTCCCTTGCCGCCGATGCGCGGAGGTGCGGATTCGACGCCGCGACCAGCGCCGCCGCCGCGCCGCGCGATTGCGGTCCGATCTTCGACGCCAGCGCGACCACGTCGCCCAGCGGCCAATACGCCATACGCGGCTTGCGGGACGGCTCGTACCTGTTGGAGGTCGTCGGCGCCGGGCACCGGCGCGAGGTGCGCGTGGCGTCCGACACCCGTGTGGATGTGCGGCTGCGAGACCACGAGCGGCAAGTGGATTTCGCCGGGGTGGTGACCGCCGCGGACACGCGACAACCGCTTGCCGGCGTGTATGTTTCGCTCCGCGACAGCACGGACGAGACGAGCGGGCGGTTCAAGGCGACGGCTCGGCGCACGGACTCGAGGGGTGCTTTTTCCATGCGCGTCACGCCCGGCACCTACCGCGTGTTCGCCCACAAGACCGGTTTCGCCGCGGTTTGGCGCCATCAGACCCTCGCAACGCCGATCACCGACATCGCCATTGCGCTGCGTCCCGCCGCCGGCGCTCCCGTTCGCGTGACCGACGCGCAAACCGGCCAACCGCTGCCGTATGTGGCCTTGGGCGTAGGAGAACAAGGCGTGCCGCTGCGGTTGACCAGTGCCGGTACGGCCACCCTGTGGCGGGAACTGGAAGGCCGGGACCTGCTGTTTCGACACCCCAACTACGAGCAAGTGAAAGTGCCCCGCTGGGATGGCAGTGCGCTGCATGTGCGGATGATCAGTCGTTCGTCCGCGCGGCCCAATGGTCCGTGAACGGCGAGCGGTCGCTCGGCCGCGTTACAAGGAGCGAAGCGGCCCATCGTACTCGCCGGTGCGGATGCTCTTCACTCGGTAGCTGGGCAAGTCGAGAATCGCCAAGCACCCCGGGTAGATGTAACGGCGTCCATCGGCGAACTCGTGGTCCAGATTGTCGAAGCCGTAGCGCGCGCGCCAAGCCGGCAGATCCGCCGTGTCGACAGGCACAACGTGCAAGAAGACCGGGGCGGGCGGCAGGCGGCCACAATCGCGGAACGAATAGATGAGCTGGTTGCCGATCCGATCCCCTGAGTACAACAGGTTGCTGATCTGGTACAAATCGAAAGCTCGACCGGAATGCAGCTTTCGGGCACCGGCCAAAACGCCCGCCAAGACAGCGTCCTTCAGGGAAGAGGCTCTTAAGACGTCACCCTCGCGCCGCGCATCCAGCGGCGGTGCGTGAAGAACCACGCCGTCCTTGAACGCTCTCAAGACCCGCAAACCCGGCGTCCCGACATAAGACAGCAAGCGGCGCGACCTGTCGTCCCCCACGCGCATGTAGCCTGGCTGGCGCAAATCGTGAAACCACACCACATACGTTTCCCCACGGGGGTTGCTGTGCTGCAGGAACCACGCCCTAATGTGCGCGGGGGATCCGCGCGGTGGCGTTGCGACAACGGTGTGATCGCGTGGCCCATCGCGCGCGCCCAAGCGATTCAACGCATATCTCACCGCTCCGTGTTCTTCCACCATGACCCAGCTCCCAGCCGGAAGGGACTCCCGCAGGAAGTTCATCGTCTCCGATTGTCGCCACCTCTTAGCCGAATACCCCCTTCCTTGCGTCGCTTGCAGCCGCATGTTGTCGTAAGTGGCCACAAGCTGGTGGTGGAGCTTCGCGCCTTGGCACGCGGCAAGGCCACCGAGCGCTCCGCACCAGCCCAAGGCGACGAACGCTCGTCGCGACCACCGAGCCGCCCTCGCATCCACGAACAACCCCGTCGTCCTACCGACACATCCCTGCAAGACCAAGGTGGCCGCAACGACACCGGGCGCGTACAAGGGCGCAAGAAAACGTTGGTCAAAACGCGCGTCCATGGCAAACAGCAAGACGACCACGAAGCCGGCGTACACGGCAAGGAACGTGACGATCAAGCCAAACGTGCGCGCCCCAGCGGGATGCGAGTAACGACGCGTCATGACCGCAAGCGCACCGCAAAGAAGGCCCAAGACGCACAGCAACGCCGTCTTCAACCCGAGGCCAACGCCAACGGATGGACCGGCGATTTTGTGAATCCCATCATTCAAGTGCCCGATGCCCGCCGGCGTCAGCAACCACCTCAGCAGCTCTCCCACCACCTGCGACCAGGCGCCGTCCATCGAAAATCCCGCCCGTGGATGCGCGGGCCCGGCCAGCAGCCAATACAAGAGCGAAGCAGTCGCAGGGGCCAGCGCGCAAGCGCCAACGACGGCGGCAGTGCCGAAACGCCGCCACCACGACGAAATACGCATGCCCAGAAAGATCGCCAACACACAAGCCAGAGGCACGGCCACGGCAATCCGGGCGAGGCCGGCGGCCGCGACGGCGGCCGTCGCCACAGCCAAGCACAGAACTTTGCGACGACTTCCACCCAGAAACGCGTCCAAGGCGAACAGGGACAGTGTCACAAGGGCAACGCACACGGGCTCGGTCAAAGCGAAAGCCGCCAAGTGGGCCAGCACGGACGTGCCGCACAACAGCCCCGCCCAAGCAGTGAGAAACAAGGAGGCGCCGCGCTTTCGAACCCACAACGCCACGACACCGACCGTGAGGCCGAATGCCAACGCGTTAACGCAGGTGGCCACCCAATCCAACGGCAAACCGACAACGCGGCCGAGCGCCAGCAGCATGGGGTAGAGCGGAGAATAGGAGGCTTGGACAAGCTCCCCGCGAGCATAAAGATGCGCTAGGTGGTAGTAGTAGGCGCTGTCGGGGTCCACGGCGGGACCGTATTGGCTTTGCGCGACAGCAACCAAAGCACAGGTCAACAGGCCGAGAAGAACCGGCAGCCACACCTTGTGCGCGCCGGTCGCGGCACGGCTCCAAACCAGTGTGCCGGTACGCATGGAAAATGGACGTGAGGTCATGTTTTGGACCAGCGCCGGGCACCATCGATCATAACTGCTCCAACCGACGCAACAACCAGCGACCCAGGCGACCCACACACCATCGACTGAGGCACGCGTGCGGTTGCCGAGAGGCGACTGCGAGCGCTTTCGTCACGTCACCCATGAGCAAACTTCATACCTTCGGTTTTTAACAACGCACACCTGGGAACCGCGGACGTAAAATCGCCTCCGCTCAAGCAGAACACCACCGCCGTTGCGCCCGACCGTATCTCGCGACCATCCTCTAGCGCAAGCGCTCCGCGAGCGCGTGCTGGTGCTCGACGGCGCCATGGGCACGATGTTGCAACAACTCGGCTTGCTCGAAGCCGACTACCGCGGCAGGCGTTTCCCCAACCACAACGGGCCGTTGGAGGGCAACGGCGATGTTCTTTCGTTGACGCGACCGGATGCGGTGGAGGACATTCACCGCGCCTACTTGGCGGCGGGCGCGGACATCATCGCGACCAACACCTTCACCGCCACGCGCATCGCCCAAGCCGACTACGGCTTGCAGGACGCGGTGCGCGAGCTCAACCACCAATCCGCCGCCATCGCCCGCCGCGCGGCGGCTGCGTTCGCCACTCCCGCAAAACCGCGTTGGGTCGCCGGCGTGCTGGGCCCCACCAACCGCTCGGCGAGCATTTCCCCTGATGTCAACGATCCGGGGGCGCGCAACGTCCGCTTCCCGGAACTGGTGCAGGCCTATCGGGAAGCGGCGGAGGCGTTGATCGCCGGCGGCGTCGACCTGTTGCTCTTGGAAACCGTGTTCGACACGTTGAACGCCAAGGCAGCGCTGTTCGCGCTCGATACGCTGTTCGACGACACCGGGCCGTTGCCCGTCATGGTTTCCGGCACCGTCGTGGACGCGAGCGGGCGGACGCTTTCCGGGCAAACGCCGGAGGCGTTCTGGCATTCGATCCGCCACGCGGGGCCGCTGGTCGTGGGCTTGAACTGCGCGTTGGGGCCGGAAGCGTTGCGACCGCACATGGAAGCCTTGGCGGGCGTCGCCACCACATTCGTGAGCACGCACCCGAACGCCGGCCTGCCGAACGAGTTCGGCGGTTACGACGAAACCCCCGAAGAAATGGCCACCACCATCGGCGACTTCATCGACCAGGGCCTGGTGAACATCGTGGGCGGCTGCTGCGGCACCACGCCGGAGCACATCCGCGCCTTGGCGGCGCGCGCCGCCGGCGCCGCGCCGCGAACGCCGCCGACGGCCAAAGCGGCGCTCGCCTTGGCCGGGCTCGAACCGCTGGTGATCGACGACGACGCCTTGTTCGTGAACGTCGGCGAGCGCGCCAACATGACCGGCTCGGCGCGGTTTCGCCGCATGATCAAAGACGGCGACTTCGTCGCGGCGTTGGAGATCGCGCGCGAACAGGTGGAGAACGGCGCGCAACTCATCGACATCAACTTCGACGAGGGCATGACCGACGGCGTGGCCGCCATGCGCCGCTTCCTCGACCTCGCCATGAGCGAGCCGGACATCGCTCGCGTGCCGGTGATGATCGACTCCAGCGATTGGCGCGTGATCGAGGCCGGCTTGCGCTGCGCCCAAGGCAAGTGCGTGGTCAACTCGATCAGCCTGAAGGGCGGCGAAGACGTCTTCCTCGAACAGGCGAGGCTGTACCGGCGCTACGGCGCCGCGGCGGTGGTGATGGCGTTCGACGAGCAGGGCCAGGCGGACACCCTGCCCCGCCGCCAAGCCGTCATCGCGCGCTGCTACCGGCTGCTCACCGAACAGGCCGGTTTCCCGCCCGAGGACATCGTGTTCGATCCCAACGTGTTCGCCATCGCCACCGGCATCGAAGAACACAACCGCTACGGGCTGGACTTCATCGACGCGGTGCGCTGGGTGAAAGAGACCTATCCGCTGGCGCGCACCTCCGGCGGCATCAGCAACGTCTCGTTCTCTTTCCGCGGCAACGACCGCGTGCGCGAAGCCATCCACGCCGTGTTTCTGTACCACGCCATCCGCGCCGGCTTGCGCATGGGCATCGTCAACCCCGGCCAACTCGCCGTGTACGACGAAATCCCGGCGGACCTTAGGGAAACCGTGGAAGACGCCGTGCTGAACCGCCGCGCCGACGCCACCGAGCGGCTGCTGGAGGCGGCCGAACGCCACAGCGGCAGGGGCGGCGGCGCGGCGCGGGGGGAGGACCCGGCTTGGCGGCAAGCGCCCGTGGCCGAGCGCCTGCGCCACGCGCTGGTGAGCGGCACCGACCGGCACATCGTGGCGGACACCGAGGAGGCGCGGCGGGAAGCGGCGCGTCCCATCGACGTCATCGAAGGCCCGCTGATGGACGGCATGAACACGGTCGGCGACCTGTTCGGCGCCGGCAAGATGTTCCTGCCGCAGGTGGTGAAGAGCGCTCGGGTGATGAAGAAAGCCGTCGCGCACCTGGTGCCCTTCATTGAAGCCGACAAGTCCGCCGGGGCGCGCAAAGCGGGCACCATCGTCCTCGCCACGGTGAAGGGCGACGTTCACGACATCGGCAAGAACATCGTCGGCGTGGTGCTGCAGTGCAACAACTTCGAGGTCGTGGATCTGGGCGTGATGGCGCCGGCGGAGAAGATCCTCGACGCCGCCGAGCGCGTGGGCGCCGACATGGTAGGCCTCTCCGGCCTCATCACGCCATCCCTTGAGGAGATGACGCATGTGGCCGGCGAGATGCGGCGGCGCGGCATGACGGTGCCCTTGCTCATCGGCGGAGCGACCACCTCCAAAGCGCACACCGCGGTGAAAATCGCCCCCACCTACGATCACGCCGTGGTGTATGTCACGGATGCGTCGCGCGCCGTGGGCGTGTGCCAGAATCTGATGTCCAGCGAGCGGCGCGGCGACTTTCTCGCCCAAGTGGCCGCGGAGTACCAACAAGTGCGAGAGCGCGGCGCCAAAGGCCGCCGCAACCGCCCACAGCGCCCGTTGGCCGAAGCCGTGCGGCGGGGATTGCGGTGGAACTGGAACGACTACCAACCGCCGCGGCCAGAGCGCCTGGGGCTGCGGGTGTTCCGCCACTTCCCGATTCGCGATCTCATCGACTACATCGACTGGACGCCGTTCTTTCGCGTCTGGGAACTGGCCGGTCGCTTCCCGGCGATTCTGCAGGACGAGGTGGTCGGCCAAGCAGCCCGCGAGGTCTACGGGGATGCCCAGCGGGCGCTGAACGAAATCGTCCGCGAACACTCGCTCCGCGCGCACGGCGTGGCGGGGTTTTGGCCGGCCAACCGCCGCGGCGAGGACATCGTGCTGTGGGCGGACGAGAAACGGCAGGCGCCGCGAGCGACGCTGCACCACTTGCGCCAGCAACAGGCGAACCGGGACGTGAATCTCTCCTTGGCCGACTATGTGGCGCCACCGCCGCACTTGGATTATCTCGGTGGCTTCGCGGTCAGCGTGCATTCCGAACGGCAAAGCCCAAACGACGACTACCGCGACATCATGACGAAAGCGCTGGCGGATCGTTTGGTGGAGGCATTTGCCGAAGCGTTGCACGAGCGCACGCGCAAGACGCTTTGGGGCTACGCGCCGGACGAGGCGCTGGACAAAGATGCGCTGATCGGCGAGCGCTACCGCGGCATTCGCCCCGCTCCCGGCTATCCCGCCTGCCCCGACCACAGCGAAAAGAAAACTCTGTTCCAGTTATTGGACGCGCCGCGGCACATCGGCGCCGAGCTCACCGAAAACTACGCCATGTGGCCCGCTTCCACCGTGGCCGGGTGGTACTTCGCCCACCCGCAGGCAAAGTACTTCGGCGTGGGAAAGATCGGCGTTGATCAGCTAGCGGACTACGCGGCGCGCAAGCAAGTGGCGCCCACCGAAGCCGAGCGCTGGTTGTCGTTCTCGCAGCCCTCCCCATAGCAGCGCGTTCTTTGCCTTAAATGGCGTTTCCAACCGACCGCCTCCTATTGGCCGCCTTGGTCTCCGGACTCTTCGGCGGGAAGATCGATCGGCAGCCACACGCCCCAGTCCCCATCCGCCTTGGCCCGGTTGGACTGTCCCGTCGTTGCGTTGACGATGTGGTACGGCGGGAGAACGATTGAGAACATGCACTTGCCGTTGAACATCACGCCGTCTTCTTGCGTAAAGCGGTAGCCCTCCAAAAACGACTCGTGAGGCCTTCGGTGCGCGGGAAGAAGCGTCTTGTCTTTCGGGAAAATGGTCAACCGGAAAATACCTTCGGTGTCTTCCCACACGCACGGGGCTCTGGCGTAGCGCAACACGCGCCTGTCCATGTAGACGTAAACGTCGAAGGCGGCGCGCGCCAACGGCTCGCGGGAAACAAGCGCTCGCCACTGCGCCTCGTACGAAGCGACGGCGTCGAAAGACCGGTGCAGAAAGAGGAACTGGTTTTGCGGCGTGAGCAACTCCGCATCTTGGTCGCGTTTCGCGCCTAGCATGAAGTCCGCGGCGACGGGGCATTCCCCTCGTCTCGGATCGCCGTACACCAGATTGCTGCCGGCAAGCAGGTAGTCAACCGCCAAGTAGGAACCATCGAGCGTCTCGACCGCCTCCCAGCTTGGCAACACGCACACGTTGCCCTGGCCGCGCGTGATCGGGCTGACTGCCGCAAGGTCGCGCACGAGCAGGCGTTGACGCTCCGCAGCTGCTACGCTGTGCCCGAGGTCGCGCATTTGGTAGCTGGACAACGCGAAGACGGCAACGCCGACGACCGCGAGCGCCGGAACGGCGCGCTCGCCGCACAGGCGGCGAACCGCGCTGCCAAACATCGAGTACAGTGCGAGGGGGACTCCGATGTAGGCCAAGACCTCTTGCGTGTGCAGCGCGGTGCTCTGCCACAACGCCACGCTATAGCAGAATCCCGAGGCGCAAAGCGCGGCGAACAACCACGCGCCGCGCGTGTCGACGCCGCGCCTCCTTCGCCGCACCTGCAAAGCGACCGAGCCAACCACCGCGCACGCCGTGAAGACCACGCCCACGCTCAAGAAGACGCGCCAGGCGACTGTTTCATTTTCCGCGTTCCCCAAAGAAGCCGACACAACGGACGCCAGCGCGTAGGGCATCGACATCAGCAAACCGATCAAGTGGAACTGCCGCTCGAAAAAAGCCAAGTCCAAAGTCAAAGCGGTGCCAATGGACCGTGCGCCGGTGCGTCTGAGCATCGAGTCGAACGACGGCAAGTCAGCGAGGGTTCTCTCGCCGTCCAAGACCCGGTATTCGTTGACCAAATTGAAACCAAGCACCGCGACGCCAAAGAGCAGCGCGAAGACGCCTACGCCGAGATAGCGGCTGCGGGCCAGCGCCCGCACGGCGCCTCGAGCGCGGACAAGCTCCACCACCGTTCCCGCAGCAACGAACGCGAACAGCAGGCCGTACACATGCCAATCCAACAGCAGCGCGACGGCCGTCTTCACCAGCAGTTGCGCGAAACGCCGCTCCTGCGCAAACACGACCATGCCGTGAAACGCCACCGCCATGGCGAACAGCAAGGGAGACCCCTCCGTGTCGATCGCGTCGTTGTAGAACAAGCAGTAGGTGGAGGAGAAAGCGAAAGTCACCGCAAGCAACGCGATCCACGGATCGCGCGCAAGGCGCCGGATGGCATCAAAGGCCAGCACTGCCGCAGCGGAGAAAAACAGCAACATCAACATTCTCGCGGCGTGGATGCCCGCGGATTTGTCGTCGCCGAATGGCAAGAGGGAGAGTTTGACCAACGCATAATTCACGACCGGGAAGCGGCCGTACAAGAGGTGCTTCTGCACACCGCCCGGCAAGGTGTGTTGCTGAATGAACAGCAGAAAGCCGTCCCGCGGCGACAGGTTGGCCGCGATGGAGAGCGTTTGCGATGACTCGTAGTTGTGAGGTGTGTTCGCGCCGCGCAACAGTTCGGGGTGGTCGGGCCGGTAGAAGTAGCCGCGGTCGTGGCCGAATAGGAAGGTGGTGGCCAACGTAGCCAAGAGCAGAACGCCCGGCACCAGCGCTTGCCATCGCGACAAGGACCGCAGCGCCGGGCGCTTCTCCCGCAGGGCAATTTGGCCGCCTGACGACATATTTTGTCCTAACATAACCCCTGTCGCGGCTCAGGTAATTGCATTTGCTACCACTGGCGGATGCCCGTACCATGCGCTCCATGCTTACGGTAGCATCGCAGCAATCGGTTCACAACGCGCTCGCGGCTGCGGGTGGCGGACGGCATGTGCTGATCGAGTGCTTTGGCGCCCAAGCGCGGTACGACGCGACCGCGTTGGAGACCCTGCTGCGCCGCGCCGCCGGCGCTGGCGGGGCAACCGTGCTCTCCTGCCACATGCACGGCTTTGGCAGCGGCGGCGGCGTCACCGGCGTGGCGTTGCTCGCCGAATCGCACATCACCGTACACACTTGGCCGGAGGCCGGCTACGCCGCTTTCGACGTGTTCATGTGCGGTGGCTGCGACGCCGACCGGGCCGCCGAGGTGATCGCCCAGGCCGCGCCGCAGGCGCGGGTGTCGGTGCGGTCGGTGGCGCGTCCCGCGCACGGGAACGGGTAGCGAAGACGATGGCGAACGGACGCCGACCAGCTCGATCCAAGCCCAATGCCATTCGGCAAAGCGCCGTCGGCGGCCGCTCCAAACACGCCGCCCGGTGGCGCAGGCCGGCTTGGCCCTTGCTGCTCGCCTTCGGCCTCTACGCCTGCGGCGACGGCGGCCTGCATGATCGCGTGGAGGCCGCGGTCGTCCGGTTGGAAGGCGCGGTCGCCCGCCTCGGCGAACAGCTCGACCGCGGTGCGCTGCGCAACGCCGCCCTGATCAAGCAATACGCGGCGAAGGTGGCGGACGCCAAGCCGGAACTGCGCGACCTCGCCCGCGTGCTGGAGCGCGAGGCCACGCGCGAGGGCACGTTGTACCAAGGCTTGACCACCCGCGCGCAAGACTTGCGCGCCGCCTTGCCGGCAGCGGGCGCCGCGCAACAGGAATACGTTCCCGTGGCCGAGGAACTCGACAGTCTCGCCGCCGCCGTGGACCCGGCCGAGTTCAACCGCGCCTTGAGCGATCCGCTCAACGTGTTGGCGGACTTGTCCGACGGCGCGCTGCCCCGCGTGGACGCCGCCTCCAAGAGCGCGTCCCGAAGCGCCAACAACGCCGGGGACTTCGGCCCCGGCAGCCAGCTGGTGGGCAATCCGAACTACGGCCAGTGGCGCACGGATTCCGGCGGCAACTCGTTCTGGGTGTGGTACGGCCAGTTCGCCTTGATCCGCGATTTGCTCGGCGGGCCGCGCATCGGCTACGGCGCTTGGGCGGGCGGACGCAACTACAGCTACTACCACGATTACGGCCGCCGCAACTACACCTCGCCGGCGGGACGGCAACAGCAGCGCCAAGTGGAGTCCACGGCCAAGCGCAAGTTCGCATCCCAGGGCCGCAGCTTCCGCAGCCCCTACGACCGCCGCCGCCAAGGGGCTTCCACCAGCGTGCAGCGGCAAAAATTCGCCAGCACCGGCAGCCGCCCGGGCGCGACGACGAACCGGGCGAGCGCCGGCCGTTTCGGCGCCAGCGGCCGCACCAGCCGGCCGGCGTCCGTGCGCGGCTTTGGCGGCGGCGGCTTCCGCGGTCCGCGGCGGGGCAAATAGCGCCGCGCGGGCAAGCCCAGCAAGCGCCAGCAAGCAAGAGGAGACCAGATGATCGATTCGCTGAGCCTGTGGCTGTGGGGCGTGGTGGCGTTGGATTTGGCCATCGCCGTCGCCGCGATGTGCGCCTTGCGCTACGGCGCGGGGGCGCTGTTCGGCGTGGACACGCGCGACGAACTGGCGGAGAAGGACAACCTCGCGTTCGGTCTGGCGCTCGCCGGCGGCGTGGTGGCGGTGGCGCTGGTGCTTGCCGCGGCGGCGGCGGGAGACGCCGCCCCGGATTTGCTGTCCGAACTCGGCGCGGTGGCCGCATTCGCGGCGGTGGGTTTGCTGCTCCTCAAGCTGGGCATGCTGATCAACGATGGCTTGGTGTTCCACAGGTTTTCCTTGAAGAACGCGATCAAGGCGCAGAACGCCGCCGCCGGGACGGTGCAGGCGGCCAATCTGGTGGCGCTCGGCGTGGTGATCAACGGCGCCATCAACTGGGCGGAGGACGACAGCTTGATGCAAGCGCTGGCGTCCGTGGTGGCGACGTTCCTGCTGGCGCAAATCGTCGTGCTCGCCGTCACGCGGGTGCGGGCGGCCATCTACGCCCACCGCCACAACGGGGAGCGCTGGCAGTCGGCCATCGAGGGCGGCAACACGGCGCTCGGCGTGCGCTACGCGGGGCATCTTGTCGGCACCGCTTTGGCGGCGTCCGCCGCCGGCGGCATGGTGTCGTTCGTCGCCGGCGTGGACGCGGCCGCTTGGCTCGCCTATGTGGCGTGGTTCGTGTGGGCCGTGGTGCTTGCCGCCGCGCTGCTCGGGCTCTCCATGCTGGCGCAGGCGGTCATTCTGCGCGGCGTCAACGTGGTGGACGAAGTGGACAAGCAGCGCAACGTGGGCGTGGCCGCCATCGAGGCCACCGTTTTCGTCGGCATCGGATTGATCATCCGCGCCGTCGCCGGCTGAGAAGCCACCCCGCCCTCCCCACCCGCGACAACCCGCCAAGAAAACTCGAAGACGCGCCGGCGCCGCGCCGCGAAGTGGCCCGCAACACCCGCCTGCACGATGTCGCGCTGCTCGGCGCGATGGGCTTGGTGGCGGCCTGCGGCTTGGTCTACGAGTACCTGATGGCCCACTACGCCGGGCGCGTGCTCGGCGCGGTGGAACCCACCCTGTACGCCATGATCGGGCTGATGATCGTGGCGATGGGGCTGGGCGCGTTCGCCGCCAAGTGGATCGCCTCCATCTACCGCGGTTTCGCTTGGCTGGAGCTTGCCATCGCGGCCCTTGGCGGCAGTTCGGTGTTGCTGCTCTCGGCGGCGGTCGCCCTCGCCTACGCGCTCCCCGAATGGTTGCGTTCGGTGTACGGCTTGGACGTCTCCATTTCCTTGGAAGGCGGCCTCGCCGCCGCGCTGGTGACCGCTTCGCGCTTCCTGCCCTTCGTAGCCGGCTTCGGCATCGGCTTTCTCATCGGCATGGAGATTCCGCTCATCGCCCGGGTGCGCGAACACGTCCACGCCCGGCGTCTTGAGCACAACCTCGGCACGATCTACGGCGCGGACTACATCGGCGCCGGCGTCGGCGCCGCGGTGTGGGTGTTGGTGTGCCTGCAAATGCCCATCGTGTACGCGGCCGTGGGCGCGGCCGCGGTGAACACCTTGGTGGGCGTGGGCTTTCTCACGCTGTACCGCCGCGCCTTGCGCCCCGCCGGGGCCCTGTGGGCGGGCCACGGCGCGCTCGGCGCGCTGCTCGTCGTGCTCGCGGCGTTCGGCACCGAGTGGATGGCGAATCTCGGCGACACGCTGTTCAAGGACCGGGTGGTGTACCGATTGCAAACGCCCCACCAGAACATCGTCGTCACCAAGCGGCACCTGGCCGCCGGCAAGCCGGACGTGCTCAGCCTCTACCTGAACGGCGCGTTGCAGTTCGCCTCCAACGACGAGCGCATCTACCACGCCTATCTCACCACGCCGGCCATGCTCGCCGCGAACCGGCGCGACAACGTGTTGATCCTGGGCGGCGGCGACGGCATGGCGCTGCGCGACGTGCTGCGCTGGAACCCGACCACGGTGACGCTGGTGGACATCGACCCCTTGCTCCTGCGTCTGTTCCGCGGCGCGGACCCGCAAGCTCCCGAGTGGCTGAGCCGGACGCTGACGCGCTTGAACGGCAACGCGCTGATCGACCCGCGCGTGACGATCATCGAGGGCGATGCGTTCGTCGAAGTGGAGCGCTTGGCGGCGCAAGACGCCCGCTTCGACGTGGCCGTTGCCGACCTGCCCGATCCGCACCACCCGGATTTGAACCGCCTCTACAGCGACCACTTCTACGCCCGCGTGCGGCAACTGCTCGCGCCCGACGGCGCGTTCGCCACGCAATCCACATCGCCCTTTCACGCCAAGGCGGCGTTCCTCTCCATCGGCAAGACGTTGGCGCGCGCCGGCTTCCAAGCGGAGCAGTACCGCGCCAACGTGCCGAGTTTCGGCGAGTGGGGCTGGAGCATCGGCACCGTTTGGGGCGCGCCGCCTTCCGCCCGCATCGCCGCGGCGCAAGACACGCCGGCGGACGGTTGGTTGCACAGCGGGCTGCTGACAGCCGCCTTCGCCTTCCCCGCCGACTATTTCAAGGACATGGAGGCCGTGCGCGCGAACCGGCTCGGCAGCCATGCGGTCTACGACTACCACCAACAGGCGTGGCGACGCGACCAGGGGTTGTTTTTCGCGGACGCCGTCGGTCGAGGGCGTTAGTAACACCTTGGCGTTTCCGTCCGGCCGGCGCGAAATAAAGGGCTGGCTATTGAGGCGCGGATGGTCTATAAGTGGCGCATGGAGAAGAGCGAAGCGTGGCGGAACGCTTGAACTTGGTGGTTCGGGAGGTGGCGGTGCGTCCCGCACGGGCGGACGAGCGCCCAAGAATAGTCAGAGGAGCCTAACGTGTTCGTACAGTACCTAAGTGAACGGCAGCAGAGCGCTCTGCTTCACTATGCCCAGCAGATGGCGCGTGCCGATGGCTTCGTCGCCGACGACGAGCAGGAGCAGCTGGATGTGCTTCGCGACCAGGTGCAGCCCGGCGTGAAGGCGGTGGACGTGCCGTTGGATGAACTCGCCGCCCTGTTCGACGACCGCATGAGCCGGATAGCGTTTCTCCTTGAGGTCGTCGGGATGGGGTACGCAAACGACGAGTTCGACCCGGCGGAATCGCAATTGGCGAACAGCTTGGTCAACGCGCTCGGCGTCGGCGACGATGTTCTTGATGACATCAAGTCTTGGGTAGTGCGGCAGCTGTCCCTGCTTAGGGAAGCGCAACGATTGATGGGGGGTTGAGGATGCCGCTGCCACTTATACCGGTCGCAGTCGGCGTAGTCAGCGGGATTGCTGCCCTATTCGGTGCGAAGAAAGGCGTCGATGCCTACTCCGACAACAAGGAAGCCGGCGACCTGAGAGCAAAGGCCGCGAACAGGTTCGACAAGGCGAAAACGCAGTTGGTACGTGCGAAAGAGAAGTGCAACTCCGAACTCGAATCTCTGGGCCAGCTCAGACTTGAGCTCTTTCAACAACAGATTGGGCGTTTCGTCTCCCTCTTCAGCGAGTTCCGCGACGTGCAAGTTTCCGATCTCGATCAACTTGGGACCGCAGATTTCTCAGCGGATTTCTCAAAGGAAAAGCTCGAGGCAATACGAGCCCAATCAAGTGCCGCCAGCGAGGTGTTGAAGGTCGGCGTTAGCTCGCTCGGAACAGGCGCGCTTGCGGGAGTGGCTAGCTACGGCGCTGCCACTATGCTGGGGTCCGCCTCAACCGGCACGGCCATTTCAACGCTCAGCGGCGTCGCCGCGACCAACGCAACGCTTGCGTGGTTTGGCGGAGGATCGCAGGCAGCTGGAGGATTGGGTATGGCTGGTGGAGCGGCGGTGTTGGGCGGGATTGTGGCGGGGCCAGTACTGGCTGTCGGCGGAATGGTGTTGGCCGCCAAGGCTAGGGAAAACTTGGCGAACGCAAGGCGGACGGACGGAGAGGCAAAGAAGGCAGCGAGCGAAATGAAAGCCGCGAGAGCCGTCGTGGAAGCTATCACCGTAGTCGCGGGCCAGTTTCAGGAAGTCTCGAAGCAGCTGAATGATCGATTCACGCTGGTTTTGGACGACTTGGAGATGGTGATTGAGAGAAAGAGGAGACGATGGCGCTGGCTCTTGCGCTGGCTTCCTCCATGGAAACTCCGCATCAGCCTCAGGAGACTGCCGGAGTCGGACCAGCACAAGGTGCATCACGCATGGCTGTTCGCCCAGACGTTCAAAGACGTCCTTGATGCGCCCCTCCTTACAGAGGAAGGCGCACCCTCAGAGACGACGGGGCAGGTCTTGGCCGATGGTACGGATCTGATTCGCCGGGATGAAGAAAGCGGCGCGACGGGACTGTCGCCACCGTCAACCGATACGACGACGACACCAGCGGCTGCGTGTCCGAAAGATCACCAAGGAGGGGTGGTGGCACTGCCACCCCTCCTTGCTGGCACTCACGCGGCTAGCAAAAAACAGCGTGAGGACGAAGACCATGGCCCGTAAATCGCGGGAGGAAAAGCAAGTGACGTCTGGTGCCGGCGGTGCCGGCCGTGCGGCGAGCGCTCTCGGTGCTCTAGCGGCCCGTAAGGAGGCAGCGGGTTCTGACGAATTGTGGGCGGGCATGCAGTCGCTCCTTGAGGAATACCATCGCAGGGCGAAAATGAAGCCAGAGCAGGCGAAAGGGTTCATTTTTGAACACATTGTGGCCGCCAAACTCAACACAGACGCTGCAAACAAAGGCCTTCCTCAGCGAGCGCGTGTACTCGGCGACAACCACCCCTCCGTAGACATGGAAGTCGGGGTGGGTAGGTCTGTTTGGGCCAAAGTCCAAGCGAAGGTAGGCAGCAAAAGGTATGTGCAACACGGGCTTTCTAAGAAAAAGCACGATGGTATGCACAAGGTCACGACCGGGGGTAGCGCAGACGCAAAACGTGGAATAACGGACAAGCTCGAGGTTCGCGGTGCGAGTTCCGGCGTCACGACGCGGACCGAAGTGGATTTCGCAACAAGCTTTCCGAAGACTTACGCGGGTATGCAGAAAATCAAGCAAGTTGTTGGACGCGAAGCTGCCGTGGCTGCCGTACAAGGCGCAGGAGCGGGGGCAATCATGGGGTTTGCTACCTCGGCACCTGAGCACTTCTTGGCTTGGGTCAAGGAGGAGAAGGGCGGCAAGGAAGCCGTGAAGGAGATTGCAAAGGATACGGCTAGATCCTCCGTGCATGGTGGTGCTGCGGCGGCCGGCAGTGCGGCAGTGAGGGGTGTCGGCCACAAAATAGGAGCAAAGGCGCTCACGAAGCCGAACGTCGCGGCTGTCGTGGCTTGGGCGGTCGTGGACGTAGGCGCCACGGTTCGGTCTTGGGTGAGAGGGGAAATCTCGGCCGAGGAAGCTGCCATACGGCTTGGCGATACCGGTTGCGGAGCGCTCTCGGGCTTGTACGTCGGCGCTACCGCAGGCGCGATCTTTGGACCGGTCGGTGCGGCGGTTGGCTCCACAGTTGGCTACCTGTTGTCAGCATGCGTTTACCAATCGTGTGTGGCGACGTTTCAGAAAGCACGTCTTGCCGAGGAAGAAGCAGAGCGAGTGGTGGCCTTGTGCGCAGAGGCCGTTAGGCGGATGGATGAGCAGAGACGGAAGTTCGAACATGATGCCGCGGCGTGGCTGGCAGCGCGACAGGACGCCTTTGACAGTCATTTCAACAGAATAGACGCTGCCTTGGCCGGAGGTGACCCGGAGAAGGCAGCCAAGTCTCTAAGCCGCTTCGCACGCTCTTTCGGCAAGAAGCTGAGACATGCGGACTTTGAGGACTTCCAGCGGTTCATGGACTCCAAGGATCCAGTGGTTCTTTGAGCATCGCATCGAGTTCAGTCTTGTCCACGCGGTAACCGTGATGACTGGCGGGAGGTGACCTCGACCGGCGGTGGAAACACGGCAAGCTCGGCAGACGCGCCTGCGGCGCAGGGCCGTCGCCAACACCATGTTCCGTTCCACGTTAGGCGCACAACGCCCGCCGCGTGTGCTACGCTTGCGGCATTGGCGAGGTGTCGGCTTGTCGGTTGGAGAGCGCACCCGTCCATCGCCCCGATGCAAGCTCCCGTTATCTCCACATCGGATTTGTGCCGCAACTTTCAAGTCGGCGAAACCACCGTGCATGCCCTCGATCACGTCGATCTGCAAGTGGACGCGGGGGATTTCGTGGCCGTGATGGGGCCGTCCGGCTCCGGCAAATCCACGCTGATGAACATTCTCGGATGTCTGGACCGGGCCGACGCCGGCACCTACCGCTTGCTCGACCAAACGGTGTCGCGCATGGACGATCGGCAGCTCTCGGCGCTGCGCAACCGCCACATTGGCTTCGTCTTTCAGAGTTTCCACTTGCTGCCGCGCATGACCGCGTTGCAGAACGCGCTGCTGCCGCTGCGCTACGCGGACAGCTGGGCCGAAGAAGGCCGCCGCCGGGCGCCGGCGCTGCTCGACCGCCTCGGCTTGGCGGACCGGCTGGACCACCGGCCCAACCAGCTGTCCGGCGGCCAGCGGCAGCGCGTGGCCATCGCGCGCGCCCTCGTCGCCGCGCCGCCGCTGCTGCTTGCCGACGAGCCCACCGGCAACTTGGACTCCAAGACCTCCGCCGAGACCATGGCGTTGCTCGGCGAACTGAACCGCGATGGCCAAACCATTCTGATGGTCACGCACGACAACGAAGTGGCGGCGCACGCGCATCGCGTCATCCACATGCGCGACGGCGGCATCGAACGTGAAGCGCGGCACTGAGCGACCGCCGCTCGCTTGGCCCGCGCGGCGGTGCCGGCCCGGCGCGCTTGCGCTCGGCGTTTGCGGCCCGCTTGTGGTTGCGCTGGCGGTACACGCCGGCCCTCCGTACCTCACCGGCGTGGTCGACGATGGCGAATCCCAAGTGATCGAAATGCCGCGGCTGCCCGGCGCTTGGCAGCGGCGCATCGCTTGGCTCGCGCCCGAGGGGGCTACCGTGACTGCCGGCGAGGTGGTTGTGCGGCTGGATCCCGGCGATCTCATCGCCACCACGGAAACCGCGCAGATGGACTTGGAACGCCGCCGCCTAGAGGCCGGACGCGCCGAAGCCGAAACAGCGCTCGCCGTGCTGGACGCCGAAACGGCGGTCGCGGAAGCGGAGTCCGAGGTTCGCTTGGCCCGCATCGACGCCGAGGTGCCGGCCTCCGCCACCCGCCAGCTCGACCACGACAACGCCCAGCTCCGGCTTGCGGTCGCCGAACACGCCCTCGAACGCGCCGCAGCGGCGCTTGCGGATCAACGTGCCGCGCGCAGCGGTGCGTTGGCGCTGGCCGAGATGCGCATCGCCACAGCCGAAGCGCATCACGAGCGCATGCGCCGCGCCATCGAGCGCGCCGAAATCCAAGCCGACCGGCGCGGCGTGTTCGTCCACAGCGAAAACGAGTTCACCGGCAACAAGGTGTTCGCCGGCGAGACTCTGCAGCCGACAGCGCAAATCGCCAAGGTGACCAGCGGCGGCGCGTTGCGTTTCCGTTTCTGGGCACACGAGGCGGATATCCGCGCCCTGCCGCCCGACACGGAACTGCTGGTCGCCCCGGACGCGCTGCCGGCGACGCGGTTGCGGGCCCGCGTCAGGGCAATCGCATTTGGAATCCCGCGCCTACTCGCGCTTGCGGATGCGCCGGATCATGTCGAGCAGGAAGTTGTCGTCGCGCTGGGCGCGGGTGAACTTGCGGCGGATGGACCGCTTGTCGGGATGCATCCGCACGATGTTCAGGGCCAGCCGGCGGACCACCGCCAGACAGGCGGCGGAGTTGCCCTTGCGGTTGCGCGCCTGGTCTTCGTCCATCGACACGTCGAGCACCCAGTGCAGGCCGTTCTCGATCGCCCAGTGGGAGCGGACGGTGCGCCCGAAGCGCTCCGCCGAGGGCTTGGCGCTGAGCAGGTAGTAGCGGCTGTCGACGCTCTCCGAGCCGTCGGCGAGATGCCGCTCGGCGACGACCTTGCCGAAGGCCGAAAGACCGGGCCAGTCGTGGCGCTCTTGCAGCCAGTCGACGTCGTGGCAGACCGTCGCCGTGCGCTTCTCGACGCGCCCGTGGCCCTTGTCAACCTGTTGATGCGACAGGAGTTTCGCCGACGCGGGCGGGTTGTCCAAGTACTCCTCCACGTCCGCGCGCAGCGTCCCCTGGTTGCCCTTCAGCGCCAGCGCGTAGTCGCCGCCCTTGGCCACGATCGCCGCCGCCGTCCCGCGCTGCGCGTGCAGCGCGTCCGCCGTCACCGTCCGCCCCCTCACGTCCACCAGCTCCAGCAGCTTCGGCAGCGCCGGGATCTCGTTCGACTTGCCGTCCACCTCCATCTGCGCCAGCGTCAGCTTCGACTCCGCCGCGAACGCTTGCAGAAGGTGCGTCGGCGACCGTTCCGAGGCGTCCTCGAACGACCGCCGCAGCACCTTGCCGTCCACCGCGATCACGCCGCCGAGCCGGTCCGCCCAGTCCTGCGCCAGGCGCAGCAGCGCCGTCTGAAGACCCGCCGGGTTCAACAGTCTGAACAGCCGCGAGAACGTGTCGTGGCTCGGAATCCCGTTCCTCAGCGCCAGAAACGTCCGCAGCCACCGCTCCGCGGCGCATCCGTAGTCCTCCATCTCGACGCATGTGCGTCCGCCCGTGAGCATCGACAGCAGCGCGATCACCAGCATCTCGTGCAGGTCGTGGCGCTTGGCGTTGCCTCGCCTAGGGTCCTCAACTTCTTGAAAAACAAACAGAAGTTCCCGCATTCCGTCTCTCCCTCCTTGGATCGAGACGCCTATTCTGCACCATCCCCGCTCTCCGTGCCGCCCCACCTAATCCAAATGCGATTGCCCTGGGGCCCGCGTGCGGTGGACGTCCAAACAGGCGGCGACGCGCACAGAATGGAGCGGCGGCGGCTACTTCGAGGTGCTCGCGGAACCGTTGGCGGACGTGCCGCCCACCCTCACCCCCGGCATGACCGTGTTCGCCGAGGTGGGTCCGTGAAGGGCCTCGCCACCACCGCGCTCGGCGCGGCTTTGCTGGCCTGCGGTTGCGACTCGACCGGCGATTGGCTGCGCGTGACCGAACACGATCGCCCAATCACCATTGACGCGAGCGGCATCGTCGTCTCGGAGGATGTCGTGCGGTTCAGCGCGCCGCCGAACCGAAGCTGGTCGATGGTGGTCACGCACTTGGCGGAGGAAGGGCGCCATGTCGCGCAAGGCGAGTTGCTGGTGCAGTTCGACGGCAGCGGCGTGGACGAGCGGGTGCGCGATTTGGCCGGCGAGTTGGCCGAGGCGCGCGAAGAACGCAAGTCGCTCGTCGAGCGACACGCGCGCGAGGTCGAAGACGAAAAAGTCGCTTTGGCGGCGGCCGAAAGCCGATCCCGCAAGGCCGACCGCAAAGCCGAACAGCCGGCCGAGCTGATCGCCAGCGTGGAGTACCAAAAACTCGCCGAGGAGAAGCGCATCGCCGGCCGGTTGCTGCAGCTGATGCGCTTGCGCCAGCCGCTCAGCGACCGCGTGCGCACGGCCAGGCTCTTGGAGTTGGAGGCGAAGATCCGCGGGCGGGAGATCCAGCACACCGCCGCCGCCACGGAACTTGCATCGTTCACGGTGCGCGCCCCGCGCGCCGGGCTTTTCGTGATCGGCACGGACTACCAAGGCAACAAGCTCGACGTGGGCAGTTCGGTGTATCCGGGCTTGCTGGTGGCCGAACTCGCCAGCGACACCGCGCTGGCGGTGCGGGCGGAAATACCCGAACACCTGGCGGCGCAACTGGCGAAGGATCAACCCGCCCGCCTGCTTGTGGACGCCGCCGGGGGCGTGGAGGTGGCTGGCCGCGTGGCCGCGGTGGCGCACTCGGTGCGGCGCAAATCGCGCACCTCGCCGGCCACGGTGCGCGACGCCCGCATCAGCCTGCCGCCGGACACCCAGGGCTTGCGTCTCGGCATGTCGGTGCAGGTGACCATCGAAGTCGCCGTGGCGAAGAACGCGCTGGCCGTGCCGCGCGCCGCCCTCGCCTACCGGGACGGCGCTCCCGGCGTCATCCACCGCAACCGCGGTTGGGCGCCGGTGTCTCTTGGCGAGCGCAGCGAGGACATGTTCGTGGTAACCGCCGGCCTGGCCGCCGGGGACCAGGTGCGGCTGTGACCCGCCGGATGGCGACCCGCCGGATGGCGGCCGCAACCCACGGCGCGTGCCGCGTGTTGGCGCTGTCGGCGCTGGGCGTCGGCATGGGCTGCACCGGATCGGAGGCGTTGCCGCCAACCATTGAAGTGCAACCGCGCGACCAGCGGTTCCTCGTGCGCGCCGAAGGCGAGCTGGTGCCGTCCGAAGCGGTGACCATCCACTTGCCGACCGACGTGAACATGCCCTTCGACATCGCGTGGATGGTGCCGGAGTATTCCGAGGTGGCCAAGGGCCAAGTGATCATGCGGTTCGACGACAGCGAAGTGCGCTCGTCGCGGCGGTTCAGCACGCTCGACGTGGCGCATGTCGACCTGCAGCTGGACACGCACGCGCGCGACACCGCCATCGCCCGCGCGCTCATCGACCACGAGGGGTTGCGCGTCAACGAGGAGCAGCACATCGCGCGCGGCTTCGTGGACGCGGATCCGCTCCTGTTCAGCCGCAACGAGGTGTTGGACGCGCTCGGCGACCTGGACTACCTTGCCGTGCAGGACGCCTATTTCGCTTGGCAGGCGAACACCCACGAACGCCGCGCCGGGGCGGAGCGGCAGCGCATCCGGGCGCGGCGCACCGCCAGCCAAGCGAAGGTTTCCAATCAGGACTCGGCCCTTGCCGCGATGGAACTCAAGAGTCCCGCGGACGGCACGTTCGTCTATGCCCGCTTGCCGTGGGGCGAGAAACTCTCCCAAGGACACCGCGTCTACCCCGGGCGGCCCGTGGGCTTGCTGCCGGTGCGGGGCAAAGTGCGCGCCCGCGTCTTCGTGCCGGAAGTGGACGCCGTGGGCATCGCGCCCGAACAGGTCGCGACGTTGCGCTTGGACAGCGCGGTGGGCAACGCGATCGCCGGGCGCGTCCTCAGCGTCTCGCCGGCGGCCATTCCCAAGACGCGCGACGACCCGCAGCGGTTTGTCGTGGTCGAAGTGGCCCCGGACCGGGTGGACGCCGACGTCATGCGCGTCGGCAGCAGCCTGAGCGCCACCATCCTCACCGGCCACGTCGAGGGCGGCTTTCTGCTGCCGGCGCAATCGGTTTTCTACAACGACGAGGCGCCCTTCGTCTATGTTCTGGACGCCGGGACGCCGGCGGCGCGCGAAGTTCGCCTGGGGCAAGTGAGTTCGACGATGGTGGAAGTGACCGACGGCCTCGCGGAGGGCGATCGCGTGTGCTTGGCGGCGCCGGCCGGCGGCGAATGATCCCCGCCATCGCGGCCACCGCGCGCCGTTGCTGGCCGGATGTGCGCCAAGCGGCGGCGCAGCTCGCGCACCACCGTCTGCGTTCGGCGCTCATGCTGCTCGGCATGGTGTTCGGCGTCGGCGCGGTCATCGCCATGCTGGCGGTGAGCGAAGGCGGCAGCCGGCAAGCGTTGGAAATGATCGAGGGCATGGGCGCCGACAACCTCATCGTGCATGCCACGCAACCACCCGGCGACAGCGCCAAGGACGTCCGGCAACATTCAACGGGGCTGTCGCTGGCGGATGCGCGCAGCGTGCTGGACACCCTGCCCTTCATCGCGCAGTGCGCCGGCGTGCGCGTGGTTCCGGCGTGGTCGGTGTTCTCGCGCGGTGGAGAAAGCCACGCCGCGGTGTGGGCGGTGGACCCGTCTTATTTCGCGTTGTCGCGGCTGGAAGCGGCCAGAGGCCGGTTGTTCAGCGCCGCGGAGGATGCCGCTTTCGCCCAAGTGTCGGTGCTCGGCGAAGCGACCGCGCGCCGCCTGTTTCCCCAAGGCGAAGCGGTGGGCGGCATGGTGAAGGTGAACCACCTGTGGCTCGAGGTCGTGGGCGTGTTGCGCGACCGGCAGGTGCCCGCCGGCAAGTTCCAAGGCCAAGCCGTCGGCGGCGAAGACGACCGCGTGTACCTGCCGCTGAAGACCGGCCTCAAGCGGTTGCATCTGGGGTCGTGGCAACCCGAACTCAGCCAGCTCAAACTGCGCGTGCGGCGCGGTTTCCCGCCCGCTTCGGCGGCGCAGGCGGTGGCGCACCTGCTCGACCGGCGCCACGGCGGGCAGAAGGACACGCGCATCACGGTGCCGGTGCGGCTGCTCGCGCAACAGCAAGAGACCCAGCGCATTTTTCGCCATCGTCATGTCCGCCATCGCCGGCATCTCGCTCCTGGTTGGCGGCATCGGCATCATGAACATCATGATGGCGAGCGTGCTGGAGCGGCGGCCGGAGATCGGCCTGTTGCGCGCCGTCGGCGCGCGCGAGACGGACGTCGTGCGGCAATTCCTGGTGGAAGCCGCCCTCGTGGCGCTGATCGGCGCGGCCGTTGGCGTCGCCCTCGGCGCGGTGATCGCCTACGTGATCGCGGCCTTCGCGGGCTGGGCGGTGGCGTGGTCCCTGCCCGGCATCGCCTTGGCCGTGTTGGTTTGCACGGCCATCGCGGTGGGCTTCGGCGTGTATCCGGCGCTGTCCGCGGCGCACCTCGACCCGGTGGCGGCGCTGCAGACCGAGTGACGGAACGCGGCGTCGTGACCGCCGAATTGACGGGCAAGGCCAGCGACTTCCTGAAGGTGGGCGTCGCCGCCGCCGGCCGCGGCGATCTCGCCACCGTGCGGGCGGTGCTGGCACAGCGGCCGGAGTGGTTGCGCCGAGTGGGTTCCCACGGACGCACGATGCTGTGGGAGGCGGCGTACCGGGGGCGGGCGCCGGTGGTCGAACACCTGCTCGACGAGGGCGCCGACATCCACGCGCGGGGCTGCCACTTCACGCCGCTGCTGGTGGAGATCTCCCCGTACTGCGCGGCGCGGTTCAAGCGCCGCGACGCGGTGGCGGACCTGCTGCTGCGACGCGGCGCGCGGGAGGACTTCCACACCGCGGTTTTTCTGGGCCGCGCGGAGGCCGTGCGCGAGCAACTGCGGCGGCGCCCCGCGCTGGCGAAGGTGGAGGTGCCGCAGCACGACGCGACCGTGCGCGCCACCGCCCTGCACTACGCCGTCAGCGCCGGCCACGACCACCTCGTGGCGCTGCTGCTGGCGCACGGCGCCGACCCCAAGCCGCACAGCCACTGGCTGGCGCGGTTCTGCATCTGGCGCGGCCGCGCCGACATTCTCGAACGCCTCTTCGCCGCCGGGCTGGTCGCCGCCGCGGTGGAGCCGCCACGCGGCGGCGTCCTCGACCCGGCCGTCGCGCGGGTGCTCAAGCGCCGCGGCGCGCGCACCGACGTCGATCACGCGGAAGGCGGCTGGCCGCCCATCGTGTTTCAGTGCCGCGGCGACCGCGGCGGCAACATCGAACGGGTGCGCGCGCTGATCGCCGCCGGCAGCGACCTCGGCGCGCGCAACCGCAAGGGCCAAACAGCGTTGCACTGCGCCGCCAAGGCCGGTTTCGCGGACATCGTGGCGCTGCTGCTGCGCAGCGGCGCGGAGGTGGACGCGCAGGACCAAGCCGGCCAAACGCCCCTCGCCGCAACGCTGCGCTCCACGGTGAAGGACAAAGATCGGCTCAAAGCCGTTGTGCGGCGGCTGATCGCCGCCGGCGCAAGCCCGACCGCGGCCGACGCGCGTGGCCACACGCCGCTCGCCATCGCGGCCGCAAAGCGCAATGGCGAAAAGTGGCTGGACGCGATGGGCGAAAGACCGTAGTTGACGTTGTCCGCCGACCGCTGCGGGCAAGCGTTGTCGATCTTCTTTGTGCTTCATCCAGCTTGGCGCACGATCTCGAATCGCGCCGGACCGTCTCTGGGCAGCCAGCGGCAGTCGCCGTCATGTAAAGTGCCTTCGTATGAACCAACGCCGTGCGGATGCGCCCGCCACCGTCGCCCGTGTGCGATTGACGACGCGGGAACGCGCCGAAATGGAGGGCGCGGCCGCTCGCTTGGGTTGCCGTTCGGTGGGCGAATACCTGCGCCACCTGCACCGGCAGCACGCTCGCGGGCGCGACGCCGAGTCGGGCAACCACGCCGATGGCGACGCTGCGACGGCGGCGCGCGCGACCGGCGGCATGCGCCTCCACCATCAAACAGCGCTTGGCGCAGTGCTCTGCGGCGACGCCCTCTGCCACTTGCGCGAGGCGCCGCCGCGCTCCGTGGATTTGGCGATGACGTCGCCACCGTTCGGGCTGGTGCGCAAGAAGTCCTACGGCAACGAGGACGCCCACCGGTATTGCGACTGGTTCCGCCCGTTCGCCGCCGGCTTGCGGCGCGTGTTGAAGGATCGCGGCAGCTTGGTGATCGACATCGGCGGCGCGTGGAAGCCGGGCACGCCCACGCGCTCCCTCTACCATTTCGAACTGCTGCTGATGCTGTGCGAGGACTTCGGCTTCCACTTGTGCCAGGAACACTACTGGTGGAACCCGTCCAAGCTGCCGACGCCGGCGGAGTGGGTGAACATACGCCGCGTGCGCGTGAAGGACGCCGTGAACTGTGTTTGGTGGCTGAGCCCCACGCCGTGGCCCAAGGCCGGAAATCGCCGCGTGCTCGCGCCCTACAGCAAGTCCATGCGCGGCTTGTTGAAGAACGGGTACCGGCCGAAGCTGCGCCCTTCGGGGCATCAAATCTCCACCCATTTCGCCAAGGACAACGGCGGTTCGGTTCCTCCCAACCTGCTGGCCGTGGCCAACACGGAATCCAACGGACGCTACCAAGACTACTGCCGCGAGCACGGCCTGCCCGTCCACCCGGCGCGCTTCCCCAAGGAACTGCCGGAGTATTTCATTCGCATGCTCACCAACCCCGGCGACAACGTGCTGGACCCGTTCGCCGGTTCCTGCGTGACGGGCGAGGTCGCCGAACGCCTGGGCCGCCGCTGGACCTGCTGCGAATTGAACGAGGAGTATCTCAAGGGCGCTATGGCCCGGTTTCCACCGCGCGCGGACGCCCCCGAACTCCTCACCAAGGCGCTCGGCGGCAAGGCCGTCTACTCCATCCATTCGCCTTGCAGCGTGCCGGTGGACGACCACGACGCGCCGCTGGCGGAGGACGGCGGCGAACGGCGGCCCGGCGCGTCCGCGACGGAGGGGAAGACCCGCTGATGGTGCGGTTGTCCAAGCAGCAACTGCTTGCGAGGGTGGAGCGGGCGATCATCGAAGGTGGCTGGCGCTACCTCCGCCTGCCGTCCGCCAGCGAGCATCCGATGCGCTATTCGGTCTTTCGCGACGAGCAGCGCATCGTCGTTCGCGTTTACATCTGGAACCTTACCCGAGGCGGCGAGAATCGGCCGCTCGACGAGTGGCGGATTCAGGTAACCCGCGTCGACGAGTTCCAGCGCGTGGGGAGCGACAAGACGTTGATTCTCGGCTGGAACGACGAGCGCGAGGTGTTCGTCGGCTTCGACGTGCGCAAGCACCAAGGGCCAATCGGCTCCTCCGCTTCCATTCAGCTAAGAGAAGCCGCGCTGGACAACGCGGTAGCGAATGGACTCGCCATCCACAACAAGGGCAACAAGGAACTCGCGGTGGCGTTCCGCCCGGACCTCCTTGCCACCTACATTGCCAACCTGGAGAAGCTCCACGACTGCGGAGAAGTCGATGCCGAGATCGAGATGCTGCAGCAGCTAGGCGGCGGTCAAGGGCGCGTAGCTGATACGCAGGTGAACGAGGTGATTGCCGAACCCCGCCGCCATGCCGTGCTCGCCGCGAAGCGAGCGCTGCGCGCGAGCGATTTTCGCAATCGTGTACTGGTCGCCTACGGCCATAGCTGCGCCATGTGCGGCATCCAGCTGCGCCTGCTGGACGCCGCCCACATTCTGCCGGCCGCCCATACCAAGAGCACGGACGGCACCGACAACGGCGTCGCGCTGTGCGCCTTGCACCACCGCGCCTACGATGGCGCGTTGGTCACGTTCGACGCGGCGTTTCGCACCCACGTCAACTACACTATGGCGCAGGTGCTGGAGGAGGAGGGCCACGATGGTGGCATGCCGGAGTTTCGGCGTATGTTGCGACCACGCTTGGCGTTGCCGCCAAACAGCCGCGATCACCCGGCGCGGCGCTTCGTCGACGAGGCCAACGAGCTCAGAGGCTGGTCCGTCTGAATCCTCCCTCGGTTTTGCTCAGCCGAGAATCTTTGGCCTCCTCGTAATACCTCCACGGCGGTTGCTGTCCGCCTTGCGGACGTCAAGCGAGCGCGCCGCTTGTTCGGTGCGCCGCGATCGGTCATGCTCCACATCGTCAAACTGGGTCAAATTGGATACAAGATGATCAACCAACACCCTTGGGGCCGGTCGCGCACGCGAGCGGCCGCGACTTACGCCGCGATATGCGCCTGCGCCATTTGCTTCGTCACGGCCACCGCCGCGTCCGAGGCCGAGGAGGCCGCCGCGGCCGAGTCCGCGCCTTCCGTTTCCGCTCTGGCTTGGATGACCGGCACTTGGGCCGGTCCCGCCGGGGCGGGCGAGCTGGAGGAGAACTGGACGACGCCGAAGGCCGGTTCCATTCAAGCGATGGTGCGCATGACCGGCGACGACAAGACGAGCATGGTGGAGGTGATCGTCATTGAGGAGGAGGAAGGCACCTTGCGGCTGCGCCTGCAGCAGTGGGATCCCGGATTCAAGCCGCGCACGCCGGCGCCGGCGGTGTTCGCGCTCGACGAGCTTGGCGAGAACACCGTCTCCTTCAAGGCCGTCAGCGAAGGGGCGACGATGTCCACGCTTCGCTACACGCGCGCCGGCGAGAAGTTCACCATCAGCATCCGCTTCGCCGAGAACGCGCCGGAAGTACACATTCCGCTCACCGCCGTACGCTAGGCGTCCGCTCCCGTCGCCCTACCTGCCCTGCCAATTCGGCGGACGCTTCTCCGCGAACGCGCGCGGGCCTTCGATGAAGTCCTGGCTGCTTGAGAGGGTCGCCACGGATTCGTAGCGCACCTTCATGGACTCCTCCAAGGAGCCCATGCTCAAGCTCCGGTACACCACGTCTTTGCTGGCGCGGATGGAGAGCGGCGCGCACGCCAACGTCATCTCCACCCAGCGCCGGGTCTCCTTCATGAGCTCGTCCGGCGGCACGACGGCGTTGACGAAGCCGAGCTCGTAGCCCTCCTGGGCGGGCACGTGGCGGCCGGTGAGGATCATGCCGAGGGCGCGCTTGCTGCCGATCTGCCGCGGCAGCCGTTGCAGGCCTCCGGCCAACGCCGCCAACCCCACCTTCGGCTCCGGCAACGCGAACACGGCGTTTTCGGAGGCGATGATGATGTCGCAGGCTAGCGCGATCTCGAAGCCGCCGCCCATCGCCACGCCGTTCACCGCGGCGTACACGGGTTTGGCGAGGTCGAAGCGCGCGGTCAGGCCGCCAAAACCCCGCGGCGTCGGCACGCGTTCGCCGCCTTCGGCTTGGTAGCGCAGATCGTTGCCGGCGGAAAAGCCGCGGCCTTCGCCGGTGACGATGGCCACCCACATGTCCGGGTCGGCGGCGTAGTCGTCGAACACCTCGCCGAGCTCGGCGTTGGCCGGCGGGTGCAGCGCGTTCAAGCGCTCCGGGCGGTTCAGAGTGACGGTCATGATGTGGTCGGCTTTGTCGACCTTGCAGAACTGGGGCATCGGTTGTTCCGTAGCAACGGGTGGGGCCGCTAGTGTGTGCGCTTTGCCCCGCGCGGTGCAAGCGGGCGCGCAAAACGTCAACGGAGCGCCACGCGCAAGGCGGTGCCGGGGCTTGCGTCCGCCTAGCCGGCGTGCGCGGCGCGCCGCACGCTCTCCGGCAAGGCGTCCAGCACCGGCGCGAGCTCCTCGCGCAGCCAGTCGACGTGGCCGGCGTAGGCGCGCCATTTGCCCAGCGCGTCCATGTAGATGGGTTGCCGCACCTGCTCCGCGCTGGCCGTTTTCACCTCGCGCTTGGTTTCGAAAAAGCGCAGGCAGGCCGCCTCGAACGGCAGCTCGCAATGGGCTAGCAGGCGGCGCACTTGGGTTTGCAGATCCGTCACGGTGTCCTCGTAGTAGACGGTGAGCACCGCGTCGGGAAACACCGCGTTCCAGTGTCGCATGAGCCGGTCGTACTGTTGGTAGTAGTGCGCCAGATCCTCCAAGTCGTAGGTGAAGGCCTGACCGCTCGCGAACAGCTGCTTGTAGCAGCCGAGGCAGGCGTCCAGCGGGTGGCGGCGGGCGTCGATGATCTTGGCGTTCGGCAGGATGAGGCGCAGAAAGCCGATGAGCGGAAAGTTGTTCGGCATCTTGTCCGTGAAGAACGGCTTGTCCGTCTGCCGGTGGCGGCGGGCATGCTCCAGGTATTGACGCCCGTAGCCGAGCCAATCCCGACCGCGCAGCGCCCGCGCCGCTTGGGGAAACCGCGCGCCATCCGCGCGGTAGCGTCCAACCGACGTGGCCACCCGCCCGAGAACGGGCAGTTCGGAGGTGCCTTCCACCTGGCTGTGGCTGGCGAGGATCTGCTCCACCAGCGTGGAGCCGGATCGCGGCAGCCCGACGATGAAGATCGGATCGGCGCGCGCGTCGCCTTGGTTCGCGTGGGCCTTGAGGAACGTTTCGTTGAAGACCTCCACGATGTCCTCGTGGCGACGTTCCATCTGCAATGGATCGTGGCGAACGCGCGGGCGCTGCGCGCGGTTGCCGGCGTCGTAGTGGCCCCACGCGGTGTCGAAGTCGCCCATGTCTTCGTGGGCTTTGCCGAGGGCGAAGCGAAAGTGGACCGTTTCGCTGTCGCTCAAGTCCGCGGCGGCCAGCTGGCGTTCCATCGCCCGCACCTCGTCCGGTTCGAAGCGAAACACCTTGAGGTTCGCCATGCTCCAGTAGGCTTCGCCGAAGCGGGGCCGCTGCCGCACCGCGGCGCGATACGCCGCCAGCGCGGCGTCGCGGTCGCCAACGGTCTTGAGCGCGTGGGCGTGGCTCAACCACACGCCGGGCGCGTTCGGCTGCAGTTCCAAGGAGCGGCGGTAGGCGTCGATGCTCGGGCGCGGGTAGCTCGCGCGCGCGTAGGCGCCGCCAAGCCCGGCCCACGCGGCGGCGTTGCGCGGCTGCGCCTCCACCGCCTGTCGATACGCGGCTATGGCGTCCATGTGCTTGTCGCGTTCCAGACACACGCGGCCGAGGGTCATCCACGCGGCAGCGAAATCCGGCGCCAGCGAAGTGGCTTTGCGCAACCAAGCCTCGGCGTCGGACAGGTTGTCCTCGCCGCGCCAGCAAACCACCGCCAAGTGCCGCATGGCGCTCACGTTTTCAGGTTGTGTCTGCAACACTTGGCGCAGGCAGGCGCCCGCCTCCCGGTAACGCCCGGCGCGCAGGTGATGCGCGCCCTCCGCCACTTTTCCGGCGCTGGGATCGCGGTCGAAAAACGCCTCGAAGTGGCCATCCGCCTCGCGGCCGCGGCCAAGCGCGGCGAGGACGGTGCCGAGTTTCTTGTGCGCCTGCGGCGCATCCGGGGCCAAGGCGATTGCCCGCCGCAGCCGCGTCGCCGCTTCCTCGTGGCGACCGGCGAGGAGGCACACGGTGCCCAGATCCTCATGGAGCACCGCGTGGTCCGGCGCGAGCTCGAGGGCGCGGCGCAACTCGTTCTCCGCCTCGCCGAGCCGGTCTTGCTTCGCCAGCGCCCGGCCGAGCAGCGCGCGGTGGCGCACGCTGCCGGGATGCTCGCGCAGATGTTCGCGGCAGAGCGCCTCCGCTTGCGCCGGCCGGTTGGCGCGCAGCGCCCGCACGGCGACGGCAATGTCGTTGGCGGGGGGCAACGCCGCTACGCTCGCGCCAAGTCCGGCGCCGCGAGTTGCGCCGGCGGCAGGTAGTCGAAGATGAAGTGGACGCGGTCGGTGGCGCCGTTGTTCATCACCGAGTGGGGCTTTTGGTTGTTGATCTCGAAGGCGCGCCCGGTCGCCAGGGAGTGCGGCACGCCATCCACGTGAAAACGCACCCGGGGATTGGTGGCTAGGGGAACGTGGATGCGATGGCTGCGGCGGAAGGAGTCGTGCTGGTCTCGGTGCGGCGCGATCCGCGCTCGCGCCGGCAGGCGCACCACCATCGCCCGCAGCACCAAACCGCCCACCGCGTAGTTGGCGTTGATGACGACGTTCGCCAGCGCCTCGGCGGCACCGCCAAGGTGTACCCACCCCGGCGCACGGCGCACCACGAGGCGCGGCCACCGCTCCACATCGACAAACAGGATCACCACCGACTGCGTGTCGCGGTGGACATCGAAGCACGCCTGCCGCGACGCATCCTCGCGCCACGCCGCCGGCGCCAATCGGTCGACCTCCTCGCGCAACCGCTCGGCAGGCACGGCGCCCAAGTCGCGAACGCTCCCGTTGTTCGGCAATTCGGCCATTTTGCGCGCCCGCAAGCGCCGTTCGCCACAAGCGAGGCCCGAAGTATAACGACTCGCGCTGGCCGTCGTGTGGCGGCGAGCGCGGTGCGCGCCGCCATAATGCGCGCCGAGCCCCGGACAAGGAGTTGATGTGCGAACGTTGGACGCAGGCGGCAGAGAACCCGCGGCGCGGCTGAAACACCTCGTCGCCACGGACCGCGCCGCCATAGATTCCTACTTGGCCACGCTCGCCGGGCCGGATGTGGTGCGCGCCATGTTCCGCTTGGACGATGCCGAACGCCACGCCGTGTTGACGGCCTTGGCGCCGGAGACCGCCGCCGGGTTCATTGAAGACGTGCCGGACGAGGTGGCCGCCGATTTGATCGAAGCGCTGCCCACCAGCGATGCGGCCTCCATCGTCGCGGCGTTGCCGAGCCACGAGCAAGCCGACGTGCTCGCCGAGGTGGAGGACGCCGAGATGGACGGCATTCTGGGCGCGATGTCGCCCGAGTCCGCGGCGACGGCGCGGGAACTGCTGCGCCACGACGCCGACACCGCCGGCGGCTTGATGGTGCGCGAATGTCTCGCGTTCCCCGGCACCGCCACCGCGCGCGAAGCGCTCGGCGCGCTTGCCTCTGGCGAGCGCAGTCTTTCGCAACGGCTGTTGCAATACTGCTATGTGGTGGAGAACGGCACGCTGGTCGGCATGGCGCGCACGCGCGATCTGATAGCGGCGCCGCCGAACGCGCCTTTGGCGCGCCTGATGCGCCGGCCGACGGCGGTGAACGCGCAAGCGGATCTCGCCACCGTGGACGCCTGCTTGGAGGAGGCCGAGGTGTTGTCGCTGCCGGTCACCGACGACGCCGGCGCTTTGCTCGGCGTGGTGGAGCGGGCGCACGTGGACGACGCCCTCGTCGAGCAGGCCGCAGACGACCAGCGCAAGTCCCTCGGCATCGTCGCGGGAGAGGAGCTGCGCAGCATGCCGCTCGGGGCCCGTTCCCGCAGGCGCCTCTCTTGGCTTTCCATCAACATCGTCCTGAACATGATCTCGGTCAGCGTCATCGCGGCGTTCGAGGAGACGTTGGCGGCGGTGATCGCGCTGGCCGTGTTCCTGCCCATCGTGTCCGACATGAGCGGTTGCTCCGGCAACCAGGCGGTGGCGGTGAGCATGCGCGAGCTCACCTTGGGCGTGGTGGGGCCGCGCGACGCGCTGCGCGTTTGGTGGCAGGAGGCGAAAGTGGGTGTGCTGAACGGCATCGCCCTTGGCCTGCTGCTCGGCGTCGCCGCGTGGCTGTGGAAAGGCAGCGTGCCCCTCGGCGTGGTGGTGGCGGGCGCGCTGGCGCTCAACACGCTGGTGGCGGTGTCCATCGGCGGCACCGTGCCGCTGCTGCTCAAACGGCTCGGCGCGGACCCGGCGGTGGCTTCCGGCCCGGTGCTCACCACCGTCACCGACATGTGCGGCTTCTTTCTCGTCCTGGGCCTCGCCACGGTGGCGCTGGACGCGCTGACCTCGACGGTTTGAGAGCGGCACACCCCGCTCTTCGGCCAAGGCGATACACTGCGCGCCTCTGCCGCCGGAACAATGCCGCACATGCCCTTCCACACCGCCTCGCCGCAACTTGACGACGCCATCATGGAACGGGCGCGTTGGGCCGAAGTGGGGGACATCCGCGAGTGACCACGCCCGCCGCTTCCCCGCCGCCGGCGCCGCAGCCCGCCGCGCCATGCGTGCTCGATGTGGAGGATGTGCGCACGCGCTTCCACACCGCCGACGGCGCGGTGCATGCCGTGAACGGCGTGGGCTTCCGCCTGCACGAGGGCGAGTTGCTCGGCGTCGTGGGCGAGAGCGGTTCCGGCAAGAGCGTCACCATGCTCTCCTTGCTCGGTCTCCTGCCCACGCCGCCGGCCGAAATCGTCTCCGGCAAAGCGCGTCTCGGCGGGCGCGACTTGATGCGCTTGGACGGCGATGCGTTGCGGCAAGTGCGCGGAGCGCAAATCGGCTTCGTGTTTCAAGACCCGATGACGTCCTTGAATCCGGTGCTCACCGTGGGCTACCAGATCGCCGAACCGTTGCGCGCGCATCTCGGCTTCGGCAAGGCCGAGGCGTGGCGGCGGGCGGCGGAACTGTTGGAACTTGTGGGCATCCCCGCCGCGGCCAACCGCTTGCGCGAATATCCCCACCAGTTCTCCGGCGGCATGCGGCAACGGGTGATGATCGCGCTCGCGCTCGCGTGCGATCCCAAAGTGCTGGTCGCCGACGAGCCGACGACCGCGCTCGATGTCACCGTGCAGGCGCAAATATTGGATCTCGTGCGCCGGCTCCGGCGCGAGCTTGGCATGGCCATCGTGTGGATAACCCACGATCTCGGCGTGGTCGCCGGCCTCGCGGATCGCGTCATGGTGATGTACGGCGGCTTGGTGGTGGAACGTGGCGGCGTCGAGGACATCTACCTTCGCCCCCGCCATCCGTACACGCGGGGCCTCTTGGGCACGTTGCCGCGATTGGATGGTCGCGGCGCGGGCGTCGACGAGCGGAACCGGCGGCTGCCGAGCATTCCCGGACAGCCGCCAAACCTCACCGAAGCGCCCGGCTCGTGCCCGTTCGCGCCGCGTTGCGAGCACGCGTTCGCGCGTTGTTGGCAGCACAATCCACCGCTTCGCTCGGCGCCCGACGGGCACGAGGTGGCCTGCTGGCTGGAGGACGCGGATGACCGCCCGGCAAGGTGAACCGCTGTTGCGCGTGGAGGGCTTGACCAAGCACTTTCCCATCCTGCGCGGCGTGTTGCGGCGGCAAGTCGGCGCCGTCAAGGCCGTCGACGGCGTGGATTTCCACATCCACGCCGGCGAGACGCTCGGTCTGGTGGGCGAGAGCGGTTGCGGCAAGTCCACCGCCGGGCGCCTCATCCTGCGCCTGCACCAAATCACCGCCGGGCGCGTTCTGTTCCGCGGCGAGGACATCACGACAAGCGCCGGCAAACATCTGCGGCTGCTCCGGCGGCGCATGCAGATGGTGTTTCAAGACCCGCAGGAGAGCCTCAACCCGCGCATGACCGTGGGCAGCATCGTCGGCGAACCGCTGTTGGAGCACGGCATCGCCAAGGGGCGCGCGCTGGTCGAGCAGGTGGGCGCGCTGCTGGAGTCCGTGGGGTTACGGGCGGCCTACGCGAACAGATATCCGCACGAGTTTTCCGGCGGTCAACGCCAACGCGTCGGCGTGGCGCGCGCTTTGGCGTTGAAACCCGAGTTCATCGTTTGCGACGAACCGGTCGCCGCGCTGGACGTCTCCATCCAAGCGCAGGTGGTGAACCTGCTCGCCGACTTGCGCGAGCGCTTCCGCCTGACCTACCTCTTCATTTCACACGACCTCGCCCTGGTGCGCCACATCGCGGACCGGGTGGCGGTCATGTATCTCGGCAAGATCGTGGAGCTGGCGCCCGCCGCCGAGCTGTACGCCGCGCCGCTGCACCCGTACACGCAGGCGCTGCTCTCGGCCGCGCCGGGGCATGATCCGCGCGCCGAGGCGCGGCGCGAGCGCATCCTGTTGCAAGGCGAAGTGCCGAGCCCGGCTTCGCCGCCGTCGGGATGTCGGTTCCGCACCCGTTGTCCCAAGGCCGCCGCCGAGTGCGCCAAGGAGGAACCCGCGTGGCGCGAGGCGCGTTCCGGCCACGCCGTGGCGTGCCATTTCGCGTGAGACCGGGACCGGATGCCGATGCGGTTGCCACGCTTGTGGCGTAGGCTCCGCCGCAGGTTCGCCGCGCCGCGCCGCGCTCGGCCGGCGTCGACCCTCGCCGCCGCCGCCCAGAGTCCGCTGCTTTGGGGCGTGCGCATCTGTCTGGTCTTGGTGCTGTTGACGCCGTTCGTGGTGACGTCCGCCACCTACTTTCCCTTCGTCGTCGGCAAAGCGATCTACCTGCGCACGGTGATCGAGGTGTTGGTGTGCTTGTGGGCGGCGCTCTTGCTGCTGCGGCCGTCTTGCCGACCGCCGCGCTCGATCATTCTGCTGCTGCTCGGCGCCGGCTTGCTCGCCGGCGCCGCGGCGGCGTTGTTTGGCGTGAGTCCAACGCGCAGCCTCTGGTCGACCTACGAGCGCATGCAAGGGTTGGTGGACACCGCGCACTGGTTCGCCTTCGCGTTGGTGGCCGTTTCCGTGTTGCGCGACGCCGCGGCCGTTCGCGCGCTCATGAACGCGAACCTCGGCGTGGCCTTGGTGATCGGATGCCTCGCCATCGTCGGCTACTTCGCCGGCGAAGTGCCGTTCTACGGCGCCCCCGAGCGGGACGCGCCGCGGGTGGGTTCGGTGTTTGGCAACGCGACCTATTTGGGCGCGTACGCAACGGTCAACCTCCTCTTGGCCGCCGGGTTTCTGGTGCGTTCCTTCGTGGCGAAAACGGCGCGTGGCGACGCCGCGCAAACCCAGCGCGACCGGCGCACCCGCTGGCTCGCGCGCGCTTTCTGGACGGCGACCGCTCTCGTCTGCCTCGCGGCACTCGTGTTCAGCGGCTCCTTCACCGCCTTGCTGGCGCTTGGCGGCGGCATCGTTTTTTTGGTCGGCGCGGCGTGTTTCGCACGCGCGCGCGCGGTTCGGCGGCTGGCGCTCGGCGTCGGCGTCCTTGGTGGCTTGGCGGCGGTTGCCGTGGGCGCGTTGTTTTTCTTTCCCAAGGCGTTTCCCGCGATTGCGGAAGCGACTTTGGAGCACCCCCTGCTGCAGCGCCTCGCCGCCTCCAACGTGCGCAATCCTAGTTTCCTGAAACGCCGCCTCGCTTGGCGCGCCGGCATCGAGGGTTTTGTGGAGAGACCGCTCCTCGGCTGGGGCCCGGACAACTTCGTCGTGGTCTTCGGCCGCTACGCCACCGGCATTGGCGTCAAGACCGAGGTGCATGACTACGCGCACAACAAGATCATCGAGGAAGCGGCTACGAAGGGGCTCGTGGGGCTGGCCTGCCACTTGGCGCTTTGGGGGTTCGCGCTCCACGTGGTCTGCCGCGCCGCGCGGCGCGGCGCGGCGGCGGATCGCGTTTTCGCGGCGTTTGTCGGCGCGGCGTTGACGGCGTACTTCGTGCAGCAACAAATGCTGCCGGACTCCTTGGCGCTCTCCATGCAGCTAGTGTTGTTGCTCGCCTTCGCCGCCAGCGTCGAGGCGGCCGGCGGCCGCCGCGCACAGCGCTTCCGGCGCGGTCCACCCGCTCCGCAAACTCCGTGCCGGTCGCAAAAAACCGAGTCTGGGGAGGTCAATGCCTACTCGAGAAAGCTGGGGATTGGCGCGTTCGCCGGCGGGTTGGTGGCGTTGTCGGTGTGGGGTTTGACGACCAACCATTCGATCTACCGCGCCACGACGAACATCACCGCGCTCGGCCCGACAAGACCCACCCACGAGCGACCGTTGGCGCACATCGAGCAAGCGATTCGGGATTTCGAGCCCTTGGCGAACTCGACTCGGGTGCGGCTGTACACCGAAATCAAGGCAAAGTGGCGACTCATTCGCGTCCGCCGAAGCGCGGCGGCGAGACGTCTGCTCGCCTTGGCCGAGCGGGAAGGCGAGTTGGCGATGGAAGTGGAGCCGCAGAACTGGCGGATCCGCGCCACGTTGGCCAAGCTGTATTGCGTGGTGGGAGTAACGGAACCGGGCTACACGGCGCGCGCCGCGCGCGAGCGCGCCAAGGCGTTGGCCCTCGCGCCGCAGATGGACACGTTCCTGTCGTGGGACTTGGTTCTCCACGAGCGTTGCGAGGTGTCCGCCGAAGACAGCTAGCTCGCACGGATGCTGGACTGAGGCGAGTCCGTGCTCACTTGGGCCAAAAGTCGGAAACACGATCGCCGATCCATCAGCTCGACTACGCTTATGTGAACGCGCCGATGCACGTTCAGCTGCGCGACGTGGCAGTGGGCGGCAACTTGCCGGAAGAGGACAAGTGGCTTAGCGATCACCTTCCCTATCGTTTGCGAATTCCGGTGAGCCGGGCTACTGCCGAGAGCGAGGGGCGCCGCGATGCCGTTCATGTTCCAGCATGTGGGCGTGGAAGGAGGGGATGCCGAAACGCAGCAAGCCGTCGTCGGCCACGGACAGGACGCCATGCGCGATGGCGCTGTCCACCGCTGCCGCGCCGTCGCCGCCATGCGCGGATTCGATGGCCGTTGCCGCTTGGCGGCGGGTCATGGCGTTCGTTCCCGCCTCCGCCATCGCCTTGATGACCGGCTGCATCGCGTCCCGGTCGAGCAGCGCGTTCAACCGCCGGTTGTAGAACGCCGTGCGGGCCTTGCGGCCAAGGGCCAGCGCCTCGTTCATGGCGCTCTCGGATTCCAGCGAGCCGCAAGCGTCGTAGGCCGCGCATGCGCCGCTCAAGTAGCCGTGGATGTGCTGCGGAAAGCCGTGGGATTCGTTGGCCAGGCACCGGGCTTGCGCCTTGGGGATGTCGCGCCCCAAGGCTTTCATCCCCAGCACGAAGGCTTCCACGGTATCTTTGTGGCCCAAGCATTCGAGCTGGATCGGCTCGTCGATGCGCGAAATCCCGGGTGCGTCGCCCTTCGGGTGGGAGAGCACTTGCGGCGTGTGCTGCAGGCCGACGCCGACGACGAGCAGCGGGCACTCGTGCAGCCCGAGGTGCAGGGCGTGCAGCGCGTTCATGCCCGGCGGTTGGACGCTCTGGAGTTCGTCGACGATAAGCACGAACGCCTTGCCGTCCCATGCGCCGGTGCGCTTCGACGCACGCAACAACGCCGGGAACTCGCCCGTGTGCCGGCCGTGCTCTCGCGTCACGCTACCCCTGACCGTGGCGGCGCCGACGCTGCCGCCAACGATCCTGGTGTCGAGCTCGGCGACTCTCCTGAACTCGTCCTCGGCACCGAGCGCGGCGCCGATGGCCATGAACAGGCTGACGTCGAAGGAGAGCAGCTGCGGCTCGACGATCAGGGTCTTCGCGCCGCCGCTCGCGCTGGCTTCCCCGGCGAATCGCTCCGCGAACTGCGTCTTGCCAACCCCCGGCACGCCGGTGACCAGCGCGATGCCGCTCTTCGCGTTGTTCTGTTCTCGAACCAGCTCCAGCCGGCGCAGCATCGCCCCCAGTTCGGTTTGCCGCCCGGCAAAGTGCGGAGGCGGCCCCCGTTCCGTGTCGAGCGCCAAATCTCGGCGGCGGTCAGCGCCCATAGTCGGTTCCCAACGACATGTCGCAGAGAGGCTGCAGGGCATCGCTCACCTTCTGGATGAAGGACTTGCCAACGCTCCAACGGCTCTCTTCTCATCTGACTCCGAATCGTACCCAAGAAAAGCCTAGCACGGTCGTTCGCAGCTACCCCCCCGACTGCTGCTGCGCCATCGTCAAGCCCGTCGAGTGCCCGTTCGCCGTTGTGCCGTACAATCCGAGCTTGGAGCCCGAACCTCCGCCGCAAGCGCGTTGTGCCGCGGCGAACACCCGTTCAACCACCCGCAGGAGAAACCATGATCGCATTGCTCGCCCGCCTGAACGTCGCCACCGGCAAGGAAACCGAATTCGAAGCCGCGATGCTGGAACTCGCCGCCGAAGTTCGCGCCAACGAACCGGGCAACCACCTCTACACCTTGGTGAAGGACGACGAAGGCTACGCAGTGATGGAACTCTACGACGACGAGGAGGCGCTCAAGGCGCACGGCGCGAGCGCCCACTTCAAGGCCGCGGGCGCCAAGTTCGCCGGCATGATGGCGGGGCGGCCGGATATCAAGCAATTCCAAGTGATCGGCTAGGGCGCGCCCTCGCGGGGCGCGTTCGAGTTTGCTTCGCAAACTCCGTGCCTGGCGCAGCACCCGACCCGCGTGTGAAGGTCGTCGCAGCTCGAAGGCCAATGAGGAATCCGCCAGCGTGCGGCTTAGTCGCTGACCACCGGGTTCGGCACCGGCGGAACGTGGCGGAAGTTCGGGTCCGCGAGGAACTTGCGCTTTAGCGCCAGCATTTCGCGCCAAGTGGCGCGCAAGCCGTGCGGAGCCGGCGGCAAGTCGTGCTCGATGGCCTTGCGCAGTTTCGGCAGGTTGTAGAACGGCACCGCTGGATACATGTGGTGTTCCAAGTGGTACTGCATGTTCCAGTAGTAGAAGCCCGGCAGCCACGAGCAAGTGAACGTGCGGGTGTTCATGCGGAAGTCCGGCACGTTGGCGTTCAAACCGTAGTGCTGCGGCAGGCCGCACAAGAACCCCAGCCAGCCGCAATAGAACGTGCCGAAGGTGTACACCACGATCAGAAACCAATGGCCGCTGGCCAAGAACACCAACGCCAAGACGCCGTGGCCGACGAGCAGCGCGCGCGCCCAAGCACGATGTCGTCGGCGCAATCTGGTGTCCTCGGCCGGCAGGACGTGCTGGTACCAAGCCCCTCGGACTTCGCCGCGCGCATGCCGCCAAACGGTCGCCAGCCGCTGCCAAGTGGCCTGCGGATTCCACGCCACAAGCCCAAGCCAAACGCGCCAGCGGCGCAGACTGAAGCGGATGGGCAGCACCACCTCGCCGTCGTGCCGCGCATGGCAGGTGGCTTGGTGGTGGATGGCATGGCTCTTCTGGTACCAGATGTAGTCCGACCAGCTGATGAAGGCGTACACCTTCTCGAAGAATTCGTTGAGCGCGCGTGACGTGAACACCGTGTGGTGCTGAAGTTCGTGCACCGCGATGAGGCCCATGAACGGCCCGATGGTGCCGTGGACGAACAACGCCAGGACCAGGAGCGGCACGGCCCAGGGCCAGTTGCCGTGGTCGATGTGCGCGAACACCAAGTAGGCGGCGGCGCCGGTGGCGAAGAAAAGTCCAAGGTGGCAGAGCGTCTGCGCCCAAGCGCGTGCGTTGTTGCGGCGCATCAATTCCGCCAACACGGCGCGGTCGATGGGACTGCGATACCAAGCGACACGGAAATCCGAGGAGAACGGCGCCGGCCCAGATGCCGGGCCGGCCGGAGGTTGGTCCGGCGGCGCGTTGGCTCTTGCGGTTTGTTTAGCGCTTGAAATCGTCATGCTTCAATTGTTGGGTCATCGGCGTCAACGACCAAACGGGTCCGGCCAAAGACTACCAAACGCCAACTCAACTCGGACCGGGCACGATGGCTTGCACCTTGGAGAGCAACTCCTCGCCACTCGCGCACTCCATCAACCAGGTGCCCACGCGGTCCAGCGCGGATTCGTCCGCCTTGCCCGCAAGCAACTCCGCCAGCCGGTCCGCCACCTCCTCGCCAAACTTGACCGCCGCTTGGCGGCGCAAGCGCTCGGCGCTGGCATCGTTGGCCCGCGTCAGCCCCTGTTCGATGCCTTGCGCCACGCCTTGTTCGATGCCTTGCGCCACGCCTTGTTCAATGCCTTGCGCCACGCCTTGTTCAATGCCTTGCGCCACGCCCTCCGCCAAGCTCTTGGCGCGGAAGTCCTCGAACCACTTGCCGAGCCTTTCCTGTCCTATCGTCGTCATCTCCGCTCCTTGCAGCCCTTCCATTTCCGCAAACGGCGGCAGCGGTGCCTCGCCGACGCCTCCTCGGCGACCGGCGCCCACCATGTCCGCCAGCAACGCGCGCGTCCACGCATGCAACATGCGGCGCGTGTCGATGTTGCCCGGCCCGGGGAAGTTGGCGTACTCCTGGGCCAAACACCGCAACAACCCTTGGGGCGTGCCTGTCGTCTGCAGCCGGAACGTCGCAACCAGCCGGTTCTCAAGCGGCCAACCAGCCAACCCGCGGCCCGGCGCGTTCAAGAAGCGCTCCAGCGACACCAACTCGTAGGCGCGCTGTTGGAACAGCCCCAACGTCCGCTCCGCCCGCGGCGACGGCAGCGCCGCCAGATCGGATCGCTCGCCATCCGCCGTCCATCGTTGGGTGCCATTGTAAATCACGATGGGCAGAATCCACGGCAGTCCGCCCTCGAGCGTCGCCGCCGTGCGCGCCAAACGGGCGCGCAGCATGTTCGCGTAGTTGCGCATCCGCCGCGCCATGTTCCGGTCCACCGTCGATTGGAACTCGATTAGCACCAGCAGGTAGGGCCGCGAGCCGTCGGCAAGTCGGCCGCGGCGGAAGGGCACGCGCCACACCGCGTCCCCATGCCGTTGCCGGAAGCCCTCGGCCGACGCCTCCACATGGGCGGCGGGCATCTCTTCGGCGTGATCGAAGTCCAACTCGTCCACCCATCGCACCACCAGCCGCAACAGGTCGCGCAGCATCTCCGGCAAGCGAAAAGCGAACTTGTGCGCACCATCGTTGTCCATGGTGCCACGATAGACGGCGCGTACCGCTTCGTATGTAGGAAAATCACTTGATTTTATGTAGGCCAAACGCCGGCGCGACGCTTGGACCAAACTGACAGATCGGCGGTCAACCGTCGCCCAGCAGCTGCCGCGAGAGAAACAGCGCGGTCACCGCCATCAGGTAGTCGCGGTTGGTCTTCTTGCGGAATCCGTGCCCTTCGTCTTTCGCCAACACATACCACACCGGCACGTCGTGGTCTTGCAGCGCCGCGACGATCTGCTCCGATTCGCCGGCCGGCACCCGCGGGTCGTTCAGCCCCTGTGAAATGAGCAGCGGCGTTGCGATCTCGCTGGCGCGGCCCAGCGGCGAGATGGCCTCGAGAAACCGGCGCATTGACGGATCGCGTTCGTCGCCGTATTCCACCCGGCGCAGGTCCCGGCGGTAGGGTTGCGTGTTGGTGAGGAAGGTGACGAAATTGCTGATGCCAACCCGGTCCACGCCGGCGCGCAGGCGGTGGCCGTAGTGGACCAATGAGGCGAGCACCATGTAGCCGCCGTAGGAGCCGCCGGACACGGCCACGCGATCGGCGTCCAAATCCGGCACCGTGGCGATCCAATCCAGCAACGCGCCGATGTCGCGCACCGAGTCTTCGCGTTTGCGCCCGTTGTCGAGTCGCAAATACGTCTTGCCATAGCCGCGCGAACCGCGCACGTTCGGGTAGATCACCGCCGCGCCGAGTTCGTTCACATAGAACTGCGTGGTGGGCGAAAAGCTGGGGCGCGCTTGGCTTTCCGGGCCGCCGTGGATGTTGACGATCACGGGATGCGGGCCCGCGCCGCGGGGGCGGTACACGAAGGCGGGAATCGAGAGGCCGTCGAACGACTCGTAGCGCACGAGATCCGGCTCTGCGAGCGTCGCCGAGTCGAGGCCGCCCAACTCGCTGTGCGTCCAGCGAACGAACGCGCGGGAGCGAAAATCGATGCTGAACACGTCCGCCGGCGTGGAGGCGGAGCGCAAGGTGAAGGCCAACTGTTCCCCGTCCGGATGAAAGCGCAGCCCGGAGATGATCCCCGCCGGCACCGCGGGCAGCGCGATGAAACGGGCGTCTGGCAAACGCAGCGCGAACAAGCGGCTCACGCCTTCCTCGTTCACCGAGTAGGCCAGCCGTGTGCGGTCTTGGGAAATGGCGAAGGACTCGACATCCCACGGGGTTTGCGCGGTGAGCGGTGCCACTTCGCCGGTGACGCGATCCAAGCGGTGCAGGCGGCGGAATTCGCCGTCCATATCCGAGGTGAAATACACGCTCTCGTCTTCTCCGTAGCGGGCGGCGCCGAAAGCGGCGGTGACATCCGGCAGCAGACGGGTTCGCTGGCCACTGGCCACTTCCATTTCGTAGAGACGGGATTCGTGCGCGGAGATGTAGCGCGAGATGAGCAAACGGCTTTCGTCCGGAGACCAGTCCAAGAGCGTCCAGCCAACGCCGGCGCCTTCCTGCAGAACGACCCGCCCGCCTTCGGGCGAAAGCGCGTGCAAATCCCAATCCACGCCGTTGCGTTCGGTGGTGGAATAGCCGAGCCAGCCCCCGCTCGGCGACCACAACGGCGCGATATAGCGCGACCGGCCGTCGCTCAGCAGGCACGCCGGCCCGCCGCTCGCCTCTTGCCAAAACAACTGGTAGAACTCCGAACCGCCCACGTCTTTCAGAAACACGAAGCCGGGCCGGGTGCCGACGGGACGCGCCGCCGCGCCGCCAACCGGCTCCGGGAAGAACGACAGTTGCCGCCGCATTCCCAGCGGCGCGTCCACTTGGTGCAGTTGCGCCGTGTTGCCGAAGCGCGTGCCGACGAGCACGCCATCGCCCCACCAATCCTGCAAGTAGGCCGCGCGGGTGTTTTGGTAGCGGGCGAGCGCGGCAACGACATCCGACGGGACGTCGGGTACACCGCGCGTCACCAAATTGCCGCCGCCCCGGTGCGACGCGGCGACGGGTGCGGACGCGGGCGTCGCGCAACCAACCAGCAAGAACAGCGCGCCTAGTGCCGCGAATCGAAACATCCGGTGCGTCCAAAGGGCGTCGCCCGTATTGTGCAACAGATGGGCGTCCAGCGCCGGTGTTGCGGAAGTGACTGTTGGCACTGTGGTTTGTCTCGCCAGCGCTCGCGCGCTCCCGCCGCACCTCAGCCCAATTCCCGCAACCCCGTTTCGGCCATGCGCGCCGCGCGGAAAATCGCCCGCGCCTTGTTCATGCTCTCCTTCCACTCCAACCGCGCCACCGAGTCCGCCACCACGCCGCCGCCGGCTTGAATGTAGAGCGTGCCGTCCTTGACGATGGCGGTGCGGATGGCGATGGCGGTGTCCATGTTGCCGTTCCACGCCAAGTAGCCGATGGCGCCGCCGTAAATGCCGCGCTTGCGCGGCTCGCACTCGTCGATGATTTCCATGGCGCGGATTTTCGGCGCGCCGGAGAGCGTGCCCACCGGCAAGGTCGCCCGCAACACGTCGATGGCGGTCTTGCCCGGCGCCAGCTCGCCCACCACGTTCGACGAGAGGTGCATCACATGCGACAGGCGTTCCACTTGGAACTGCTCGGTCACTTTCACGCTGCCGATCTTGGCCACCCGCCCCACGTCGTTGCGGCCGAGGTCGATGAGCATCAGATGCTCGGCGAGCTCCTTGGGGTCGCTTTTGAGCTCCCGCTCCATCGCCAAATCGTCCTCGTCGTCCCGGCCGCGCCGCCGCGTGCCGGCGAGCGGCCGGTTGACCACCACGCCGTTCTCCAAGCGGGCGAGGATCTCCGGCGACGAGCTCACGATGTGGAAGCCGTCCAAGTGCATGAACACCATGTACGGCGAAGGGTTGAGACTGCGCAGCGCCCGGTACAGGTTGACGGGCGGACCGGCGAACGGCGTGGACATGCGCTGCGAAAGCACCACCTGCATCACATCGCCGGCGCGGATGTACTCGCGGATGCGCTCCACGGCGCTCAGGAAGTCGGCGCGCCCGAAGGCCGAGGCGAAGTCGTCCTCCTCCACCGGCTCGGCGGACGCCACGGAGGGCACGTCCGGCGTGGCGCCGGCCAGACGCTCCGCCCAAGACGCCAAACGCGCTTCGGCGTCCGCAAGCGCGGCGCCGGCGCTCACGGACGGGGACGGGACCGCCAAAGTCACCAGCTTCATGCGGCTGGTGAGGTTGTCGAACACCACCACGTCTTGCGAGACCATGAGCAGAATGTCGGGCGTGGCCAAGTCGTCCGGCGGTGCCGAGTGGGCCAAGCGCTTCTCCACATAGCGAACCGTGTCGTAACCCAGGTAGCCCACGAGGCCGCCAAAGAAGCGCGGCAAGCCGGGCAGATTCGGCACTTGGAAACGGCCGAGGAAGGATTCGATGGCAGCGAGGGGATCGCGCGTTTCGCGTTCCTCCACCACCGCGCCGTGTTTCTCCACGGTGAAGCGGTTGCCCCGCACGCGGACGACGGTGCGCGCCGGCAGGCCGATGATCGAGTAGCGGCCCCACTTCTCCCCGCCTTGCGCGGCGGACTCGAACAGATAGGTGAGCGGCGCGTCGGCGAGCTTCAGGTAGGTGGAAAGCGGCGTCTCGAAATCCGCGAGGATCTCGCGCACCACCGGGATGTGCGTGTGGCCCTGCTCCACAAGGTGGTCGAACTCCTGCTGATTCACGACGCTGGGTGCGCTGTTGCGGTCTAGAAGATTGGCGGCGGGGCGCCGAGCCGCGCCTTCAGACCAGGTCGCGCAGCGAATCGATCACCGCGTCCGCGCCCATCGCGTCCGGATCGCGTCCGTGGTTGTAGCCGTGCCGGTACACCACCACCGGGCAACCCGCCGCCCGCGCGCAACCCACGTCGGTGTCCGAGTCGCCGACGAACAACGCGTCGCGCGGCGCGCGCGCCATGCGTTCGCAAGCGAGCACCGCCGGCGCGGCGTCCGGTTTCGGCTTGGCGGCGGTGTCGCGTCCCACCACCGTTTCGAAAAACGGCGCGAGCGCCAACGCGTCGAGCAGGCGCTCGCTCAACCCCGCCGCCTTGTTTGTCACCACGGCCAACGGCGCCCGCGCGGCAAGGGCGTCCAACGCCTCCACCACTCCAGGAAAGGGCCGCGAGAAGTCCGCGACGTGCGCCGCGTAATGGCCCACGCAAGCCGCTTCCATTGCATCCAAACGGGCCGAGTCCGCCGCCTCATCGTGGTGCGCGAAGGCCGCGGTGAGCATCGCCCGGACGCCGTGTCCCACCCAGTGCCGCGTGAGCGCCAAGTCCACCGGACCGAGGCCGCGTTCGGCAAGCGTGTGGTTGAGCGCCCGCATCAGGTCCGGGGCCGTGTCCACCAACGTGCCGTCGAGATCGAACAGATACGCTGCGTGCCTCACGCCGCGATCTCCTCGCGCAACGCCAAGACGGCGGCGCGGTAGTCGTCCACGCGCCTGGCCGCCATGCGCGGCGCGCCGAAGATCGCCGAGCCGGCCACGAAGGTGTCCGCGCCGGCGCGCGCCACGCCGGCGATGGTCTCGCGGTTGATGCCGCCATCCACGGACAAGCGAATCGAGCGCCCGCTCGCGCCGATGCGCCGCCGCACGGCCCGCACCCGCGCCACACTCGACGGCAGGAAGGCCTGGCCGCCAAACCCCGGCGGCACGCACATGACCAGCACCAAGTCCACGGCGTCCAGCAACGGGTCGAGCCGGTCCAAGGGCGTGTCCGGGCTCAACGCCACGCCGGCGCGCGCGCCGCCTTCGCGAATCAGGCCGAGCGACCGCCGCGGGTCCGCGCTTGCCTCCAAGTGAATGGAGATCAGATCGGCGCCGGCTTGCAGGAAGTCCTCAATCAACCGATCCACAGGGCTTGCCATCAAATGCACATCCACCGGCGCGCCGACGCCGCGCCGGCGCAGCGACGCGAGCACCGCCGCGCCAATGCTCAGGTTCGGCACGTAGTGGTTGTCCATCACGTCGAAATGGATGGCGTCCGCTCCGGCGGCGACGACGTCTCGCACCTCCGCGCCGAGGGCGGCGAAGTCCGCGGCCAGAATCGATGGCGCGATCCAAGGCGTCATGGAATGTCTCACAGCGCGCCCAGACCGAGGCCTTCGCGGGTTTCCACCACGGCGGCGTCCACCACCGCGCGCAAGGCGTCGATCTCGCTGTCGCCTTCCAGGCGGCGCAGGCGGTACAAGTCGATCTGTCGATCCGCGCCGGTGCCTTCGCGAATGATGGCCGTGGCGCGCCGCAGGTCGGCCTCGCAGCCGAGCGCGTCGGCGTCTTCGGCCAAGTCCTCAACCAGCGCGGCGGTGATCTCGTCGATGTCCGCGCGGCCGCCGAACGAGCTGTCCGCCAAGAAGGCCAACACGCCGTAGCGGGACGCCAGCCAACGGTTCTCCGCGATGAGTTCGGTGGGCGGCTCGGAAGGCAGGGCGTCCGCGGCGTGGTCGCGCAGCAGCTTGCGGATGAGCGAGGCGTAGAGCGCCGCCACGCAAACCGCGTCGTCGAGCCGCGTGCAAATGTCGCAGATGCGCATCTCGATGGTGGGAAAGCGGGCGGAGGGGCGAATGTCCCACCACAGTTCGCTGCCGTCGCCGATGAAGTCCAGCGCCTGGTAGTCCTGCACGAGCAGGTCGTACTCGGCGCGCGAGTGCAACGCCGGCGGCAAGCTGGTGCGCGGCAGGGCGCCGATGAGATTCAAGCGGTAGGACTTGAAGCCCGTCTCGCGCCCGGCGTTGAACGGCGAGGACGCGGACAGCGCGTGCAGCAGCGGCAGGTAGCGGCGCAAGGCGGTCATCACGCGGACGCGGCTGTCGGCGTCGGCAAAGCCGGCGTGGATGTGGATGCCGGCCACCAAGAACCGGCGCACGCTTTCTTGGAACGTCACGGCGAAACGGCGGTAGCGCTCGCGCGGGGTGGTGGCTTGCGCCTCCCAGGCGCCGAAGGGATGCGTGGACGTGGCGAGCGCCCGCACGCCGTGCGCCTCGGCCGCCTCCACCACGACCCGTCGCGTTTCCACCAGCGCATCGCGCAATTGCGCGATCGAATGGCAAACGCGGGTGTTGGTTTCGATCTGGGAACGCAGGAACTCGCGCACGACTTTGTGCGCCCCGGCGTTGCGCTCGCAGGCCTTGAAGATGCCGACCGGCGGGTCCGACACCAAATCGCGGGTGTCCGGGTCTACGAGGAAGAACTCCTCCTCGACGCCGAGGGTGATGGACGGGTCGGACATGGAATGGACTGCCGCGTTGGCCGATTGCTTCGCGGCATTTTGCCACGAAGTTGCGCCGGCGGACGGAATGCGTCCGGCGGACGAAACACCTCCGGCGGACGAAATGCGTGCGGCGGACGAAGTGTGCGTCCAGCGGGGCCACAGACGCGCGCGAAGTGCAACCATGCGGTCTTGGCCAGTGCCTTTGCGCGGAACTTCGAACGTCGAGCGGGCGCCGCTGTTGCGGCGGCGTTCGAGATAATGCCAACATCGGCGGCTCTGCATCCACGGCTCGCCCACATGGCGTCCATCGCCCAGTCGCAAAGCATGGTCAACACGCTCAAGCGGAAGTTGCGGACGCGGCGCGTGTCCTACGAACAGATCGCCCGCCACCTTGACCTCTCCTTGAGCACCGTAAAGCGTTTGTTCTCCACCGGCGGTTTCACGCTCCGCCGCTTGGAGGCGGTGTGCGAACTGGCGGAGGTGGATTTGCTGGAGTTGGCGCGGGACGCCGAATCCGAGCGTCTGCGCGTGACGTCCCTCACGGTGGAGCAGGAACGCGAGCTGGTGGCGGACCCCGAGTTGCTGCTGGCGGCCATCTGCGCCTTGAGCCGTTGGCGCTTCGAGCGCATCTTCGAGCGCTACCAAATGACGCGGCCGCACTTGATCAAGCTGCTCGTGCGCCTCGACCGCCTCGGGCTCATCGAGCTGCTGCCGGAGAACCGCATCAAGCTGCGCGTGGCACCCGATTTCGCGTGGCTGCCGGACGGCCCCATCCACCGCTACTTCGTGAACCACGTGCAAACCGAGTTTCTCACCGGCGCGTTCGATGCCGATCGCGATCTGCACCGTTTCGCCTGGGGCATGCTGACCGCCGAATCCGCCGCCGTGATGCGCGCCAAAATGGCGGACTTGGTGGCGACCTTCCACGAGCTCGCGCGCCAAGACGAAGTGCGCCCGCGGCAAGAGACGCGCGCCGGCGGCACTTGCCTGCTGGTGGCGCTGCGCGAATGGGAGCCGGCCACCTTCCGCGCCAAGCGGCGGCCGCAGGCGGACGGCGAAGGCGGCGGGCGCAGCGGTCGGCGTCGGCGGACGATGACCGCCTTGCCTTCGAACGGAGCGAATCATGGCGGATAGCCGCGCCGACCTGCACACGAGACTGCAGCGGCTTTGGAAGGGCACGCTGGTGGTGGCGATCACCGCCGGCTATCTGCTCATTCTCACGTTGCTGCTCATCCACCGCGATTGGCGGGCCGCGCTGATGGCGTTGTTTCTCATCGTTCTCGCACAGTTCTTCCGCTACATCGGCGACGACGTGGATCGCATCGGCTGGCAGCTTTCCAGCCACTCCAACAAGGCGCAAGAACGGGCGGACGACCACGCGCAAAGCCGGCAAAGGCGCATGCGCCGCTTGCTGGTCGGCCTCACCTGGTTGCCCAACCTCGCATTGGTGGGGCACGGACTCTGGCTCGGCGGGCCCCTGTGGGCCGCGGCGCTCTTCATCGGCGTTGTCGTCATCGAATTGCTGCACGCGCGGATTCGCAAGGTGAATCGCGCCGTCGCCTTCGAGCAGGCGAGTTTCGGATTCGCCGATCGCAGCCTCTTCGCCGGCGGCCCGGAGTCCATCGCGCGGCTGAAGGAGACGAAGGAGCGGCGCGTCGAGGAACGCTTGGACACGTTGGAGCGGATGGCGGAGGAAGGACAGATCTCGCGCAAGGCGTACAAGAGGGCCCGCGACAAGGCGCGCGTGCGCTTGGTGATGCAAGAAGACAGCGCGCAAGGGCCCCGCTGAACCGCGCCGGCGGGGCGACCGCCGGCGACGACCGGCGCTTGCCCGCGCACAACGGTATCTGTATGGTGTCGCCCCGTTTTCGCGTCCCGCGCCCCGCGGGGCCCAAGGAGCGTCGGTGTCGGAAGACGGTGCGGCCGCGGCCGCGTGGGACATGCTGCCGCTGCTGCTGTTCATGGTGGCGGTCGGCGCGGTGGTGGCGGTCGCCTTGCTCGGCGCCTGGTTCATCGGCTCGAAGGCGAAGCACGGCGGGGCGCGCACGCTGCCGTTCGAGTCCGGCATCGTGCCGGCGGGGGACGCCGAGGATCTGCGGCTCTCCATCGAGTTCTACCTCATCGCGGTGTTCTTCGTCGTCTTCGACTTGGAGACCATCTTCATCATCGCGTGGGCGGTGGCGTTCTTCGACTTGGGCTGGCGCGGCTACATCGGCGCCAGCGTGTTCATCCTGCTGCTGCTTGCCGCGCTCTTCTACGAATGGCGGAGCGGCGCGTTGGACTGGGGATTGAAGCGCCGCGCTCCCGCGCCGCGGGGCTACGCGTTGGCGCGCGCCGAGCCGGAGGCGGCATAGCGATGCGGTGGCGGCTGGTCAAGGCCGAGCCGGATGCGCCGATGCGCTCCGTGGAGGACGCCTACAACGAGGAAGCCGGCAAGAGCTTCCTCACCGCCAAGCTGGAGGACTTGGTGGCGTGGGGGCGCGCCAATTCCATCTGGCCGTTCAACTTCGGCCTTTCCTGCTGCTATGTGGAGATGGCCACGTCGTTCACTTCGCGCCACGACATTTCCCGTTTCGGCGCCGAGGTGATTCGCGCCACGCCGCGCCAAGCCGACTTGATCGTCGTTTCCGGCACGGTGTTCCGCAAGATGGCACCGGTGTTGCAACACCTCTACGAGCAACTGCTGGAGCCGCGCTGGGTGATTTCAATGGGTTCCTGCGCCAACTCCGGCGGCATGTTCGACGTCTACAGCGTGGTGCAGGGCGCGGACAAGTTCCTGCCGGTGGACGTGTACGTGCCGGGTTGTCCGCCCCGCCCGGAAGCGTTCATGCAGGGGCTGACGCTGCTGCAGGAGGCGGTGAAGAACACGCGCCGGCCGCTGTCGTGGCTGGTGGGCGAGGATGGCGCGGTTTCCCAATACAAGCCGAGCCAGCGGGACATCCACACGCCCGATCGGATGCGCGCCACCGACCTCGCCGAACCCACCACGGTGGGGGACGCGCCGCTCTCGGCGGATTTGCTCGGCAAGAAGCGCGCTTAAGTGGCGGAGGTGGCCAACAACGAGGTGGACGAGCACCACCACTTGCCGGCGGACCTCGCCACCCATTTCGGCGAGGATTGCGCCGTGCAGGAATGCGTGGACGGCATCCCCACGGTCTGGGTGCCGAAGAACAAGGTCCGCCCCATCCTGCGCTACTTGAAACGCGACGCGCCCGCCCGTTTCGAGCTGCTGTTCGATCTTTCCGCCATCGACGAGCGCACCCGCCGCCATCGCGAAGGCCAGCCGGATTCGGATTTCACCGTGTTCTACCACTTGATGTCTCTTTCCGGAGACGACGACATCCGCGTGAAAGTGGCGCTGGAAGACGGCGAAAGCACGGACTCCGTCGAATCCATTTATCCGGTTGCGAATTGGTACGAGCGCGAAGCGTTCGACATGTTCGGCATCCGCTTCGACGGCCATTCCAATCTGCGCCGCATTCTCACGCCGGCGTTGTGGGAGGGCCATCCGCTGCGCAAAGAACACCCGGCGCGCGCCACCGAGATGGACCCGTTCCAAATGACGCCGGAGTTTCAGAAAGCGCAGCAGGAAGCCCTGCGTTTCGTGCCGGAAGAATGGGGCATGAGCCGCAAGTCGAAACACACGGATTTCATGTTTCTGAACCTCGGCCCCAACCACCCGAGCGTTCACGGCGTGTTCCGCATCGCGCTGCAACTCGATGGCGAGGTGATCGTGCAGGCGGTGCCGGACATCGGCTACCACCACCGCGCCCAAGAGAAGATGGCCGAGCGGCAAAGCTGGCACACCTACATTCCGTACACCGATCGGGTGGACTATCTCGGTGGCGTGATGAACAACCTGCCCTATGTGATGAACGTGGAGAAGCTGGCCGGCATCGAGGTGCCGGAGCGCGCGCAAGTGATCCGCGTGATGCTGTCGGAGTGTTTTCGCATCGCCAGCCACCTGCTTTTCTACGGCACCTTCGCGCAGGACGTGGGGCAGATGTCGCCAGTGTTCTACATGTTCGCGGACCGCGAACGCTTGTTCTCCATCATCGAAGCCATCACCGGCGGCCGCATGCATCCGAGCTGGTTCCGCATCGGCGGCGTCACCGCGGATTTGCCGGGCGGTTGGGACAAGATGGTGCTCGACTTTTGCGACTACATGCCCGCCCGCCTCGATCACTACGAGAAGATGGCCCTGCGCAACAAGATCCTCAAGCGCCGCACCCAAGGCATCGGCGCCTACACCACGGCGGAGGGCTTGGATTGGGGCATCACCGGCGCGTCCCTGCGCGCCACCGGCCACGACTGGGACTTGCGAAAGAAACGCCCGTACAGCGGCTACGACCAATTCGATTTCGAGGTGCCGATCGCGCAGGCGGGGGACTGCTACGCCCGCTGCGAAGTGCGCGTGGAGGAGATTCGCCAGAGCCTGCGGATTCTGCGCCAGTGCGTGGAGAACATGCCGAGCGGCCCGGTGAAGTCCGACCATCGCCTGACCACCCCGCCGCGCAAAGAGCGCACGATGCAGGACATCGAAACGCTCATCCACCACTTTCTCAACGTCAGCTGGGGGCCGGTGATTCCCGCCGGCGAATCCGCCACCACGGTGGAAGCCACGAAAGGCTGGAACTCCTACTACTCCGTCTCGGACGGCGGCACGATGGCGTACCGCACGCGGGTGCGCACGCCGTCCTTCCCCGCCCTGCAGCAGATTCCGCTCATCAGCCGCGGCTTCATGGTGGCGGACCTCATCGCCATTATCGCCAGCATCGATTTCGTGATGGCGGATGTGGACAGGTAGGGCTTGGAACGCGATGGCCGAACCCGCGCTGATACAAGTGCTCTCGGACGACGAGGTGCGCGCCATCGAGGCCGAGTGCGCCCATTTGCCGGATCGCGCCTCCGCCGCCATCGACGCGATGATGATCGTGCAGCGCCGCCGGGGCTGGGTGTCCGACGAATCGCTGGCCGCAATCGCCCGGCTGCTCGGCATGTCCGTGGAAAACCTGGACAGCATCGCCACCTTCTACAACCTCATCTACCGCAAGCCGGTGGGCCGCCATGTGGTGATGGTGTGCGACAGCGTCTCCTGCTACGTGATGGGCGCGGACGGCTTGCGCAAGCAGGTGGAGGCGCATCTCGGCATCCGCCTCGGCGAAACCACCGAGGACGACCGCTTCACTCTGCTGCCCATCGTCTGCCTGGGCGCCTGCGACCGCGCCCCGACGATGCTGATCGACGACGAACTGATCGGCGATGTGACGGCAGAGAAGCTGGAGGAGATATTCGCCCGCTTCGAGTAGGCGCGCCCTGCGAGCGGTGCGCCCCTCTTGGGCGCGTGCGAGTTCGCTCCGCTTTACTCCGTGCCGCTCAGCGGCTTTACAATTGACCCGCGTGGGAGAAATGGAAGAGTGGAATGCCCAGACGCGTAACTGTTGCCTTGGACGACCGTTCCTACGAAGCGGCGCAGGCCCTTTCGCACCGCTACGAATGCTCAACCGCGGAAGCCATCCGCAAGGCGTTGGTTTGCCATCGAGAAGCGGTTCTCGGTGCGTCCAGGGCCAAACGCGAAGAGCGTATCCGAAACCTAGAAGAGCTGTTCGACCTCTTTGAAGGCAACGACGCGGACGAAGAGATCAGACGGCGCAAAGCAGAAGACGAGTGGTCTTGATGACTGTTCACTTGGATACGGACTTCATAATCCGTGCGTTGAGCGGAGCTGGCGGAGAGAGGCGGCGTTTGGTGGAAGCCGTCGACGTGGGGGAGCGAATCGAGATGAGCGCCTTGGCATGGTACGAGTTCTCTCGAGGACCGAGAACACCTAATCAGCTCGCCGTAGCCAAGGCTTTTCTTGCGGACGATGGCATTGTTCCTCTGACGGATGCGATCGTCGAAACTGCTGCCGAGGTGTTCCGAAAGCTCGGCTCGCCACGTCGACGGGCTGCGGACATTGCCATTGGCGTGACGGCCAGCTATTGCAATGCCACACTGATGACGTGCAACGCCCGCGACTTCATCGGAATACCGAACCTCGATGTCGAAGACGGCACATGACGGCGGATGCGAAGCAGAAGCCGAGCGCGACCGCGCATGTCGCGGAGCGATGGAGCAGATTTGACAGCAGTAGAGGACCAGCGTCCGAGTCAAGGCGCCGATCGACGGTCCATCGGGTGTCAATGGTTTACACTCGCTCGGATTCTCACACTTTCCACCTTTCCCCTGCCCTGATCTGGGAGATGCCATGAAAGCCGCCGTCTTGCGCCAAGTGAACCAGCCGCTGTCCATCGAGGATGTCAGCACCGCCAAACCCGGCCCGCGGGAAGTGCTGCTGCGCACGGCGGCCGCCGGCGTTTGCCATTCGGACCTGCACTTTCAGAACGGCGCCTATCCGTACCTGCTGCCCACCGTGCTGGGCCACGAGTCCGCCGGCGTGGTCGAGGCGGTGGGCGAGGACGTCCACTATGTGAAGCCCGGCGACCATGTGATCACCTGCCTTTCGGCGTTCTGCGGCCACTGCGAATACTGCCTCACCGGGCGCATGGTGCTGTGCAACGAACCCGAGCTCTCGCGCGGCGCCGACGAACCGCCGCGTCTTGCCGCCGGCGACGAGCCGATCCAGCAATTCCTGCACCTTTCCTCGTTCGCGGAGAACATGCTGGTTCACGAGCACGCGGTGGCGAAGATCCGCGACGACATGCCGCTGGACGTGGCGGCGCTGATCGGCTGCGGCGTCACCACCGGCGTTGGCGCCGTGATTCACACCGCGGCGGTGGAACCCGGGGCCACCGTGGCGGTGATCGGCTGCGGCGGCGTGGGCCTCTCCTGCGTCAACGGCGCCGCCATCGCCGGCGCCGGGCGCGTCATCGCCATCGACACGGTGGCCTCCAAGCTGGCGCTGGCGCGCAAGTTCGGCGCCACGGACACGGTGAACGCGGCCGAGACGGATGCGGTGGCCGAAGTGCGCGAAATGACCGGCGGCGGCGTGCATTACTCGTTCGAGGCCATTGGCCTGAAGCAGACCACCGAGCAGGCGTTCAAGATGATCCGCGCCGGCGGCGCCGCCACGGTGATCGGCATGATTCCGGTGGGCACGATGGTGGAAGTCCACGGCCCGGAGTTTCTGCGCGAGAAGAAGCTGCAAGGCTCGAGCATGGGCTCGAACCGCTTCCGCGTGGACATGCCGCGTTTCGTGGACTTCTACCTGGCCGGCAAGCTGCACTTGGACGACTTGATCTCGGCGCGCATCAAGCTCGGCGACGTGAACGACGCGCTGGCGGCGCTGGAAACAGGCGAAGTGGCGCGCAACGTGATCGTGTTTGACTAGGCGCACCCTTCGGGTGCGTTGGAGTTTGCTGCGCAAACTCTGTGCGCCTAGCCCGCAACTTGACACGTTTGTGAAGGTCGCTGCCGCTCAAGGCGCACCCCTGCGGGGCGTGTGGAGTTTGCTGTGCAAACTCTGTGTGCCTAGCGAACAAACTCCGTGCTCGACGCGAAATTGGAGCCGACGGTGGACGCGATGCGGCGGTGCGAGGCACCCCGCGGACGAGACCCCGGACCAAGCTGCCAAAACCCGGCAAGGGTTGACCGTGCGATGCCCGCGGTTTGCTGCACTGCTGCAGGCGGGTGTTTCCCTTGACGCCGCAACACGTCGGCATCCACATCACCAACGCCTTTTTCGCCACGTCGGGATCAAGGCTTCTCCGCACGTCCGCAAGTGCTACGCGCAGACCATGCAACGCGACGCTGCCCGAACTGATGCTGACCGGTGGTTGAGCAGACCATCGACAGCCTGCCCGCTATGCCACCGGTGCGATTGCCGAGAAGGGCGCGACTGCCAAATACCTTCAGATGGACAGTGTTCGTGGCTTTGTGGAGCTGTCCGCGAGATTGACGCCGAAAGCCCTTAGCGATCCGGTTTTTACCGCAAGTCATTGATTGCATGGATGAAGAAAACACTTGACAGGGTGCGGGGCAGGTTGCCTAGTGTTCGTGTCCGGATTGGTTTAGCACGGCTTGGCACCGTTGGGGTGTCGGGGAAGGCTAACGACCTTGGAGGGTTGAACCATGAGAAAGTTGCGAAAGTTGCTCATGCACTTGACGAACGCGCCAGTTGCGGTAGCGTTGGCGTTCCTTTTGGTGGGTGCGCCGGCTGCGCCGGTGACGTATGGGGTGCCGAGCTCCGGCTTGGCCTATGCCGATGCACCGCCGATGCCGCCACCGGGGCTCTGCAACGGTCACGGGCCGATCCCGCCAGAGTGCTACCAAGCCATCCTTCCGGTCTTGTTGGCGATTGCCGGTGTTGTTGCCTTCGTAGGAGGGTTGCTGTCGATAATCGACTCCTGCAGAACAGGCTCCTGCGCAGAGTTCTTCGACTGGGTGGAGAAAGAGTTTGCTGAGGATCGGCGAATTTCGGAGGAACGGTTGAGGGAATGGTGCAAGCGAACCGGCGATCCCACATACCTATGTGATGGTGTGCTAGACGACTAGGCGCCAAGCTCGCGTACCTGACACGGACGGATGGATGAATAAGGCCACGAAAGACAAATGGCTTGGAGAAAACCCCAAGTGGGCGTGGGAGAGTCTTGCCATTTCCTTGCTGCTGTGTGTCGGGTTGGCTGTCGTTCACTTCACGGGAGCGCCGCACGTTGATTTGTGGTTGGTTTGTCTGTGGGTGGGGCACTTCGTCACCGCTTGCGTTTGGTGGAGGCGGTTGCTCAAGGCGCAACGGGAAGCGCGAGAGGCGCAGGACTAGGCGCGCCCCTGCGGGGCGCGTTGGAGTTTGCTGGCGCAAACTCTGTGTGCCTCGCACGAACAACTCTGCGCCTAGCGCGAAGTTGGAGCGGACGGTGGGAGTCGAACCCACGTCTCCAGCTTGGGAAGCTGGGGTAATGACCGTTATACGACGCCCGCGTGGCGGGTGATTATGGCACCGCCGATCGGGAATGCAACCGGATTCGCGCGTGACGGTTAACCCGCTCGCCGGCGTGTCCACGCTGGTGGACATCGACCTCGCCGGCAAGCGCGTCTTGGTGCGCGAGGACTTCAACGTGCCCATCGCCGGCGGCAAGGTGGCCGCGAGCGCCCGCATCGACGCCGCGCTGCCCACCATCGCGCATTGCCGCAGCGCCGGCGCCGCGGTGCTGTTGGTTTCGCACCTGGGCCGGCCGACGCCGGGCGAACGCGATCCGGCGCTCTCGCTGGCGCCGGTGGCCGAAGAGTTGTCGCGCAAGCTCGGAATCCGCGTTCCATTGGTGAAGAACTGGCGAAGCGGCGTGCGGCTGGACGCCGGGGATGTGGCCCTGTTGGAGAACATCCGCTTCGAGGCGGGCGAAATGGCGGGCGACGAGACCCTCGGTCGAGAACTTGCCGCCTTGTGCGACGTGTTCGTGATGGACGCCTTCGGCACCGCGCACCGCGCCCACGCCTCCACCAGCGCGGTGGTCCGTTTCGCCCCTTCCGCGTGCGCCGGGCCGCTCCTTGCGCGCGAGCTCGACGCCTTGGGCCAAGCACTCGCGGCGCCGGCGCGGCCGTTGGTGGCGATCATCGGCGGATCGAAGGTGTCCACCAAACTCGGCGTCTTGGAGCGCCTCGCCGGTATCGCGGATCACCTGCTGATCGGCGGCGGCATGGTGAACACCTTGCTCGCCGCGCAAGGCGTCGACGTGGGGGCCTCCGCGGTGGAAAGCGCATTCGACGAAGCGCGCGGAATCATCGAAGCCACGGATGTCCCGCTGCCCGTGGACGTGATGACGGCCGTGGCCATCAACGCCGCTTCGCCGGCCCGCTTGCGCCCTCTCCGCGAGATTGGCCGCAACGAGCTGGTGCTGGACATCGGTCCGGAAACCGCCCGCCGTTTCGCAAGCGTCGTCCAGAGTGCCGGTACGGTACTTTGGAACGGCCCGCTCGGCGTCTTCGAGTTCGACCAATTCGGCGAAGGCACCCGCGTGGTGGCGGAGGCGGTGGCCGCCTCGAACGCGTTTTCCCTGGCTGGCGGCGGCGACACGCTCGCCGCCATCGACAAATTCGGCGTCCGCGAAGGCATCTCCTACCTCTCCACCGGCGGCGGCGCGTTCTTGGAGTTCGTGGAGGGGCGGGCCCTGCCGGGCGTGGAGGCGTTGCGGCGCAAACGGGCGGGAGAATAACGCGGTGTCGTGGCAGGGAGAGGGCGGCGCGTTGGCTGTGGTAACTTGCGCCGACACGTTCACATCCCGACTGCGGATCCACTTTGAGCGAGCGAGCGAGACGCACCAAGACCGTTTTCGACGCCGTCGTCGCGTTGCGCGAGGGCGGTGTCGATTGCTTTCGTCCGGGTGACGTCACGGGCTACTTGCGCGGCGAAGGCACGCCGTTCGGCGCTTGGGAAGTGCGCGGGGAACTCACCAACTTGGAGCGCTTGGGGCTGATCGCGTTGGACGAGCGGAATGCCGTTTGGCGGCTGATCCCCGGCGCGACGTTCTCGATCGCCGCCGCCAACGCGGCTGTGCGGGCGGACAACGGCGAAGGCAGTGGCTGATCCCGGCGCCGAACATTCGGAAAAGCCGGTCGACTTCGAGGCGGCGCTCGGCGAACTCGAGGCGTTGGTCGGCAAGATGGAGGACGGCTCGCTCAGCCTGGAGGAGTCGCTCGCGGCGTTCGAGCGGGGCGTCAAGCTGGCGCGCGTCTGCCAAGGTGCGCTGCGCGCCGCCGAATTGCGCGTGAAAGCCCTCACCGAGGATGGAGAGGAGATCGACCTGTCGTTGCCGGCGGACGACAACGACGCGCCATCGGGCGGCGCCTAACGCTCGCGTCGCCACATCGAGCGGGAGTCGCCCAACGGCGCGTTGTCAAGTCGGCCAAAGGATGGGCTGGCCTAGTGCGAGCGCTACGAGGGCGATTAGTGCGAGCACTGCGAGGGCGATGCCGCCGGCCAACACGTCGTCGAGCAGAATGCCGGCGGCGCCTCTCACCTTGGCGTCCGCCCAGGACACCGGCCACGGCTTGACGATGTCCGCCGCGCGAAACAGCGCGAAGCCGAGCAGCGCCGGCGCGAGCGCCTTGGGCGCCATGAGCAGCGCCACCCAACAGCCGATGACCTCGTCCAACACAATGGCGGGCTCGTCTCCAAGGCGGTACCGTTTGACGGCTTGGCGAATCACGGCGAAGCCGACGACTCCGCCCGCGGCGACGGCCGCCAGACGGCCCGCCGCCGGCAGGTCTGCAAGCAGCCACCACCAAGCGGCCAGACCAAGCGCGGAACCCAACGTGCCCGGCGCCCAAGGCGCGAGGCCGCAGCCGAAGCCGGTGGCGACGAACACCCACGGATCGCGCAAGTGGCGCACCACCAGCATTACGGGCGGCGGCTTGGGTTCGCGTTGTTCAGAAATGCGCAAAGCCCGGCCGAGGACGCACCCGCACGCCGCCCCGCAACCAACGCACGCGGCCGTCTTCGTCGCGGGACTTCGCGGCCAGCACAGCGCCGATGGGTGTGATCGGCACGCCGGTCTTCGCCGCCAGTTCCCGCAACGCGCCAGCGTGCTTCGGCGCGGCCGTGAACGCCAACTCGAAATCGTCGCCGGCGCTCGCGGCGGCGAGCGGGTCGCAACCGGGAAACGTCGGCAGGCGCGCCAAGTCCACCTCGCAGGCGACATCGCTTGCAAGGCACAGGTGTTCGAGATCGGAAGCCAAGCCGTCGGAGATGTCGAGGCATGCGCTCGCGAACCCGCGCAACGCCACGCCGACCGCCAACCGGGGCACCGGTTTCCAAAACCGCTGCTCCGGCGCACCGTCAACAAGATCGTCTAGCGAACAGTCGCGCAACCGCTCCCGATCCGCGAGCGCCACCCCCGCCCCGCCCAGCGCACCGGTCACGTGTACGATGTCTCCGGGGCGGGCGCCGGAGCGCCGAATGGCGGAACCGCACGGCAAGTGGCCATGCGCTGTCACGGTCACGCTCTGCGGGCCGCGGGCGAGATTGCCGCCGATCACGGCGAGGCCGAAATCCCGCGCCGCGTCGCGGACGCCGCCGGCAAAGCGCCGCGCCCAGGCTGCCTCCAACCGCGGCGTGGTGAGCGCGACCACCGCCCACGCCGGCGCCGCGCCCATCGCGGCCAAATCGGAGGCCGCAACGGCCATGCCGCGGTAGCCGATGGCGTCCGGCTGGGCGCGCTTGGGATAGTGCCGGCCCGCCACCAGCGTGTCCGTGGAAACCACCAGTTCATGCCTCTGCGGAAGGGTCACCACGGCGGCGTCGTCGCCCGGCCCGAGCACCACGCTCGGCGCTGCGGTCGCCTCGCGCAACACGTCCACGATGCTGTCGATCAAGGCGAACTCGTTCACGGCTCCACGCTGACCGCGGCCGGCAACTCGGCGCCGCGCAATTGCCGCGCCACGCGGTCGAGCACCCCGTTCACATAGCGATGGCTCTCCGTGGCGCCGAACGTCTTGGCGAGCGCCACCCATTCGTCCAGCACCACCCGCGCCGGCACGTCGAGGCGTTCCTTCAGCTCGTACACGCCGGCGCGCAGAATGCCGCGTTCCACCGGGTCCAGCCGATCCACGCCGCGGTCCAGATGCGGCGCGAACAGCGCATCCAGCTCCGGGGCGTCAAGCATCACGCCGCGCAAACAGTCGAGGAAATACGCCACGTCGGCGCGCCGCATGCCGTCGCCGCCGAGCGACGGCGGCGAACGCTCATCGTCCGCATCGGTGGGCGCGAACTGATCCCGCAGCTCGTGGAACTCCGCCCCCGTCATCTGCCAAGCGTAAAGGGCTTGCACCAGCGCCCGCCGCGACCGGTGCCGCGCCCGGGGGTCGATGGCGAGGCGCGTCATGCCCGCTCCGCATGGACGCGCCGCAGCACAACGCGCACATCCGGCCCGACCGAATCCACCGCCACCACCCGCGCCGCCACGCAGTCCGCCAAGCGCGCCAGCGTCAAGCGCGCCAACGGCAGCGCCTCCGAACCGAGCAGCTTGGGCGCCAGATAGACCAGCGCCTCGTCCCACAGCGCCGTGCGCAGGAACGCGCCGGTCAGCGTCGGGCCGGCTTCCACCAGCACCTCGTCGCAGCCTTGAGCGGCCAAGTGTTCCAACAACGCGCGCAACCCCGCGGCGCGGTCTCCGGCGACCACTTGCGCGCGCGGATGCTTGGCCGGAGCGTCCTCGTCGCAGAAGAGCATCGCGGGACGGTCCGCGGCGAACAGTTTGGCGCCCGGCGGCGTGCGCCCGCGCCGGTCGGCGATGGCGACCAGCGGTTGCCGAATGCCGTCCGCGCCGGCGAACCGTTCTTCGCGCACCGTAAGCGCGGGGTCGTCGGCCAGCACCGTGCCGATGCCGGTGACGATGACCGAACTGCGGGCGCGCCAGTGTTGCGCGTCCGCGCGCGCCGCCGGCGAGGTGATCCACTGGCTCTCGCCGCTCGCCGTCGCCGCGCGCCCGTCCAAGGACGCCGCCACTTTCAACCGCACCCAAGGCATGCCTTGGCGCACGCGCTTGAGATAGCCGGCGTTCAATTCCGCGGCGGCGGGCAGCTCTTCCATGTCGACTTCGATGCCCGCCCCGCGCAGCGCTTCGCAGCCACGCCCGGAAACGCGCGGATCCGGATCCGCAAGCGCCACCACCACGCGGGCCACGCCGTGGCTGATGAGGGCTTCCACACAGGGAGGCTGTCGTCCGGTGTGGCAACAAGGCTCCAAGGAGACGTACGCCGTCGCCCCGCGCACGTCGCCATCGGCGTTCGCAATGGCGTGGGTTTCGGCATGCGGCCCGCCCGCCCGCTGATGCCAGCCGCGGCCGATCACGTTGCCGTCGCGCACGATCACGCAGCCCACCCGCGGGTTGCCGCTGACGCTGTAGAGGCCGCGCGCCGCCAGCTCCACGGCGCGGCGCAGGAACAGCCGGTCGGCGGCACCGATCACGGTTGCTCCAACTCGGTCTTCAGCCGAGCGATCTCCTTTTGGAACGCGCTGATGTCTTGGAAATCCCGATACACGGAGGCGAAACGCACATAGGCCACTTGATCGATCCGTTTCAGCTCCTTCATCACCGCCTCGCCGATGACGCGCGCGGCCACCTCACGCTCGCCGGCCGCGCGCAGCCGGTGCCGGATGCGGCCGACGACGGATTCCAGCTCTTCCATCGACACCGGGCGCTTCTCCAAAGCGCGGGCGAGGCCGGAGCGCAGCTTGTCTTCGCTAAAGGGTTCGCGCGCGCCGTTGCTCTTGACGATGCGCGGCATGGCCACCTCCGCGCTCTCGTAAGTGGTGAAACGCTCGCTGCAGGATTGGCAAGTGCGGCGGCGGCGCACTTGTTCGCCGTTGGCAACCAAGCGGCTGTCGATGACGCGCGTGTCCTCCTCGCCGCAAAACGGGCAGTGCATGGGGCGATTGTACCCGGCCCCCGTTCGCCACCAAGCGGCTGTCGATGACGCGCGTCAGCGCGGTGCCGCGTTCACTGCTCGGCGCGCGCTTTGAGCGAGAGCATCCAGTTGTGGATCTTGGGCCGCGTCCACGGGATGTCGAGGGCGACGAACGCCAAACCGAGGGGGAACATCCAGATTCCCACCGCGGGCAAAAACCAAAAGACGCCGCACACCATGAACACGACGCCGACGACCGAGCGGGCACCGTAGGGCAGGTGCTTGTCTCCCCAACGCAAAGTCCGGTAGGTGACCAGAGCGATTTTGCGGACGATCTTGGCCCGCTTGGATTCCGCCGCGGTGATGACGCTACACCAAGATCGGCCGGTCGTCCGGCGCGTCGTGACGGCCCGGATGGGCACGTCGGTTGAGATCCGGATCCACAGACAGGAACCGGTAGCGGCCATCCTCGCCCAGCGTCCGCTTCAGGCGGTTGCGATGCATCAACAAGTGGCAGTGCGCGATGGCTTCGCCGAGCGCCATCATGGTCTGGCGCGGGTCCAACTTGCGCTTGAACAACACCGGCAGCAACTCCTTGGCGGTGCGCGGCTCGTTGCAGGTTTCTTCAATGGCGAGCATCCGGTCCTCGTGGTGGCTCACCAAGTCTCGCAACCGTTCGCGCACGCCGTAGAACGGCAGGTTGTGCGCCGGCAACACGAACGTCTCCTCCGGCGTGTCCAAAAACCGGTCGTGGGACTCCATCCACGCCTTCAGCGGATTCGCTTCCGGTTCGGTGGCATGCACACTCACGTTCGAGGTGATGATCGGCAGTATCTGGTCGCCCGACAGCATCACGCCCAAGCCGTGGCAGTGCAAGCAGGCGTGCTCCGGCGAATGGCCGGAGCCAACCACGACGTGCCAGTCATGCTCCCCGATGGTGAGGATGTCGCCATCCTGCAGACGGTGAAAGGCCATCGGCAGGGATCTTTCTTGCATGGAAACCGCCGCGCTCTTGGCCCGGCGTGCCGACCACGCACCGCGCATGGCGCGCATCTGCTCCGTCGGCATCCCGTAGCGGTGGTAGAACTGCTCTCCCTGCCAAAGCCCCGCCGCCGCGCCGAACCCCATGCCGGCGTAGGAACGCGCTTGGTAGTACTCGCCGCGGGTCATGTACAGCGGACAACGGAAGTGGTTGACGATCATGCCCGCCTGCCCGATGTGATCCGGATGCATGTGCGTGCAAATAACGCCCTTCACCGGCTTGCCGTCCATTTCGTTGTCGAAGATGTCGTGCCAGAGCTCCTTCGTCTCGCTATTGCCAAGGCCGGTGTCCACCACGAACCAGCCGTCGCGATCCTCCACGAGGTACAGATTGATGTGGTTCAGCGACCCGCCCATGGGCATGGTCAGCCAACGCACGCCGTCGGCGACTTCCAAGGTGGTGCCCGGCGGCGGATGCGCCGGGTGGGGATAGTGGAGGGACATTCGACCGGATTATACGCGACCACTTCGTCCGCGCAGCGATGGTTTTGATGGTCGGTGGACTCGCGCAGGCGTTTACAATGTTCCCAGCCTTCCTGTGGCGAGGACATTCACAAATGCGTCGAGTCTTGCGACCGGCACCGGGTCTGTGGAGCAACCCCCCACGCACTTGGAAGGTGCGCCGCGCCGGGAAGGTGCGCCGCGCCCCCTAGGGGTGCCCAATGCCTTTGCACCCCGAATACGAAGCCTTGCTGCGCCAAGCCGCCGCAGCCAACGCGCCGCCGCTCATCGATCTGCCGGTGGCGGCCGGGAGGCAGATGTTTCGCACCATGCAGCCGGCAGCGCCCGAAGTGCCGGTGAGCGCCGTCGACGACGCGGACGCGGACGGCGTGCCGGTGCGCCTGTATCGCCCGGCCGGCGACGGACCGTATCCCGTGGTGATGATGTTCCACGGCGGCGGCTGGGTGCTCGGCGATCTGGACACGGCGGACTGCCAAAGCCGCGCGGTGTGCAACGGCGCCGGCGTCGTCGTGGCGAGCGTGGACTACCGCTTGGCGCCGGAGCACCGCTGCCCGGCGGCTGCCGACGACTGCTACCGCGCCACCGCCTGGGCGGCCGGTCACGCCGCCGAGTTCGATGGCGATGGCGACCGGTTGGCCGTGGCCGGCGACAGCGCCGGTGGCAACTTGGCGGCAGTGGTTGCCCAGATGGCGCGCGACCGCGGCGGCCCCGAAATCGCCTTTCAGCTCCTCGTGTACCCCGTGACGGATGGGCGCTTGAACACCGCGTCGTTTCGAGAGAACGCCGAGGGCTATCTGCTCACAGCGGAATCCATGCGCTGGTTCTGGGACAGCTACGCGCCAAGCGCCGAAGAACGCCTACGGCCCTACGCTTCGCCATTGTTGGCGACGGATCTCTCGAATCTGCCGCCGGCATTGGTGATGACCGCGCAGTTCGACCCGCTGCGCGACGAAGGCGAAGCCTACGCCGATGCGCTCAGCGCGGCTGGCGTCCTCGTCGAGAAAGTGCGCTACGACGGGTTCATCCACGGCTTCTTTGGGCAAACCCGCACCATCGCGGCCGCCCGCCCGGCCATGGACAAGGCGTGCGGCGCGTTGCGCGAGGCCCTGTTCGCAACAGACGAAGGAGCATCGTAAGTGAGTGACCAGATCGCGGTGGTGATCGGCGTCGGCCCGGAGGAGGGGCTCGGCGGCGCCTTGTGCAAGCGGTTCGCGGAGCGCGGCTTGCACGTCTTCGCGGCCGGCAGGACGCAGGCGAAACTCGACGCGCTGGCCGCGTTGATCGAGTCCAAAGGCGGCCGCGCCACGCCCGTGGTGGCCAACGCCACCCGCGAGGCGGAGGTGGCGTCGTTGTTCGACGCCGCGAGCGCGGCGGGCGACATCGCGCTCGCCATCTTCAACGCCGGCAACAACTTCTCCGGCCCCGTGAAAGACATGGACGCCGGGTACTTCGAAGCGTGTTGGCGCGTGTGCTGCTTCGGCGGCTTCCTGTTCGGGCGCGAGGCGGCGCGGCGCATGACGAGCGGCTCCATCCTGTTCACCGGCGCCAGCGCGTCGTTGCGCGGGCGCGCCAACTTCGCCGCCTTCAACGCCGCCAAGAGCGGTCTGCGCACGTTCGCCCAAGCGCTGGCGAAGGAGTGCGCCGCCGACGGCATCCACGTGGGGCATGTGGTGGTGGACGGCGCCATCGCCGGGGAGAAGATCAAGCAGGGGCTGCCGCAGGTGGCCGAGCGGCTCGGCGAGGACGGCATGATCGACCTCGAAGGCATCGTCCGCGCCTACGAGTTCCTGCACGATCAACCCCGTCGAGCGTGGTCCTTCGAGCTCGATCTGCGCACGTCGTTGGAGCGCTGGTAGCGCGCCCTTGCGGGAGCGCGCCCTTTACGGGCGCGCGCCAGCTATGGGGCGGGAGTTCGTCCGCGCCCGCTTCCGATCATGCTTCGCAAACTCTGCGCGCGCTGGCTGCGGGGCGGTGGTTATTGGCTGTCGCGCAACCGACGCACCAACGCCTCGAGTTCCCGATTCCGACGCTCCATTGCATCGCGTTCCCGTTCCGCGGCCTCGCGGGCCAAGGCTTCCTCCGCGTATGTGCGCAAATCCTCCCCCGTCTTCATGTCGCGCCAGCGCAGCGCGAGGGCCGGCCCCTTGTCGCCGCCGCGCGACGGCGTCGGGCGGGCGGACGCATGCGCCACCAGCCCCAGCACCGCGCTCGGAACGCCGCGCGAGCCGTCCTCCAAGAGCGCTTCCGGCAGCGGCCGCGCGCCGGCGGGCGACAACGCGAACCCGCGCAGAGCCGGCACCGCGCGCCGCCCGGTCGCATCGAACAGGAAACACTCGCGCACGCCCAGCAGGGCGTAGGCGTCCAGCTTCGGACCCTCGTCGCGCTTCCAAGTGGACTTCGACAACACCTCCAGCACGAAGTCCGGCGGCGGCAGAACTGTCGCGTCGTAGTCGTCGCGCCGCTCGTCGCGCTCCACACCCAACGCCACGAACACGTCCGGGCTCAGACGGCCCGGCACCAAGCGCCCGCGCTCGTCCGGCAGCCGAAACACCACCGGCAAGTCGAACCCCACCTCCGCCCGCCGGCCCCGGTAGCGGAGCTCCAGCACGTTGGCGGCGTGCCGCATGGCGGCCGCGTGCGGCGCGTTCATCGGCAGCATGTCCTCGCCGGGCGGCGGATCGTCCTCCAGCGAATCCAGCCACTCCGCCAGCGTGCGCCGCTCCCGCAGCCACGGACGGAGCGGCCGCGGAACGGGCGCGCGCGGACGCGGTTCGATGCGAGCGGAGACGGCTTCGGCCATGGCAACCTCCAAGACACGGCGGCGCGGCGTGGACCGCGCCGATCGGCAACATAGCACACGGTCGGTGGTTCGCCGGCCGCCGACCTGCATATGGGGATTCGCATGGCCGCAGCATGGCGCGGGCGCGCGGGATTGTATGTAGGAAATCAGCCACACTTTTGGCCATTTTTCTGGCCACATATGTGCGCCCTTGGCGGGCGCGCTTCATGGTGCAGGGCTTCGGCGACGTGTTGACACTTGAACCAACGGAACACAGCAAGTGAGTCGCGGCACGCCACAGACGGCAGCTATTGGCCGTCGCGCAACCGGCGCACCAACGCCTCGAGTTCCCGATTCCGACGCTCCATTGCATCGCGTTCCCGTTCCGCAACCTCGCGAGCGTCTTCGGCGCGGTCGCGCGCGTGTTCCGCTCGTTCGCGCGCGTGTTCGGCCCGTTCGCGTGCGTGTTCGGCCCGTTCGCGCTGTTGTTCCGCCAGCTTGCGTCCGCCCTCGGCGGCCTCGCGGGCCAAGGCTTCCTCCGCGTATGTGCGCAAATCCTCCCCCGTCTCCAAATCGCGCCAGCGCAGCGCGAGGCCCGGCTCCCGGTCGCCGCCGCGCGACGGCGTCGGGCGGGCGGACACATGCGCCACCAGCCCCAGGACCGCGCTCGGCACGCCACGCGAACCGTCGGCCAAGCGCACTTCCGGCAGGGGCCGCGCGCCGGCGGGCGACAACGCGAACCCGCGCAGGGCCGGCGCCGCGCGCCGCCCGGTCGCGTCGAACAGGAAACACTCGCGCACGCCCAGCAGGGCGTAGGCGTCCAGCTTCGGTCCCTCGTCGCGCTTCCATGTGGACTTCGACAACACCTCCAGCACGAAGTCCGGCGGCGGCAGAACGGTCGCGTCGTAATCGGTGCGCCGCTCGTCCCGCTCCGCCCCCAACGCCACGAACACGTCCGGGCTCAGACGGCCCGCCACCAAACGCCCGTGCTCGTCCGGCAGCCGAAACACCACCGGCAAGTCGAACCCCACCTCCGCCCGCCGACCCCGGTAGCGGAGCTCCAGCACGTCGGCGGCGTGCCGCATGGCGGCCGCGTGCGGCGCGGTCATCGGCAGCATGTCCTCGCCGGGCGGCGGATCGTCCTCCAGCGAGTCCAGCCACTCCGCCAGCGTGCGCCGCTCCCGCAGCCACGGACGGAGCGGCCGCGGAACGGGCGCGCGCGGCGCGGCGCGCGGACGCGGTTCGATGCGAGCGGAGACGGCTTCGGCCATGGCAACCTCCAAGACACGGCGGCGCGGCGTGGACCGCGCCGATCGGCAACATAGCACACGGTCGGTGGTTCGCCGGCCGCTGACCTGCGCACGGGGATTCGCATGGCCGCAGCATGGCGCGGGCGCGCGGGGTTGTATGTAGGAAATCAGCCACACTTTTGGCCATTTTTTCTGGCCACATGCGTGCCCTTGGCGGGTGCGCACCAAGCTGTGGGGCGGGAGTTCGCCGTCGTTCGCGTCCGTTAGAACACTCGCAAACTCCGCGCCCCCCAAGTGGGCGCGAAAGGCGTCAGTCGACGCGCGCCTTGGCGCTTCCCTTCAACACCTCGACGCCGTTCTGATTCACCGTGGAGACGTCCAGCTCCACGATGCCGTCCGCCACGGCGGTGACGGTGGCCTTGGCGTCCAAGGTGTCGCCCGGGAACACTTGGCTGGTGAAGCGCACGCCGTATTCGGTGAGGCGCCCGTCGCCCACCACGTTGGTGAGCAGCTTGCCGGTCATGCCCATGGTCAACATCCCGTGCGCGAACACGCTGGGATAGCCCGCCACCTCTTTGGTGAACACCTCGTCCGTATGCACCGGGTTGTAGTCCCCGGAAGCGCCCGCGTACATCACGATCTGGGTGCGCTTGAGGTCCTCCACGAGGCGTTCCTCAAAGGTGTCGCCCACGTTCAGTTCGCTTGCTTTCAATGCCATTGTCGCTCCCCTTGCCTTAGCTCTGATCCACCGGGCGTTCCGTGCGCACCCCCACGCCGATGGCGGTGACGACCAGTTCGCCGTGTTGGTCGCGGTACTCGGTGATGGATTCGCTGAACACCAGCTTGCCCGAACGCCGCCCTTGCTTTTCCCACGTCTTGCCCGGCTTGCCGGTGGCGGAAAGCACGTCTCCCGGCTTGATGTGGCGGTGGTAGATGAAGCGCTGCTCGGCGTGCAAACCACCGCCGCCACCTCCGCCACCGCCTTGGCCGCCGCCCCCGCCGCCGCTGCCCGGCCGCGGTTTCGCGCCGGTGGGTTTGCCGCCGGAGCCGAACCAGCCGTCGCCGTCGATCTTCGGGCGCAGGCCGTAGTCCGGATCGAACTGCGCGCTCGCCTGGGCGAACGTCGGCGGCGCGATGACGCCGCCCACCTCGGTGTTCTTGGCCGCCTCGGCATCGTGGTAGATCGGATTCCCGTCGCCGACGGCGCGCGCGAACATCATGATGTGGCTTGCTTCCACGGTGAACTTTTCAACCGCCATGGATCCCCCTTGAGCGTGTTGCAAAGCAACATAGGTGTTGCGAAGCAACGTAAGGTAGCAGAACCGATGGTGGCGGTGCCAATCTCGCCGGCAGCCCACAGATGCGTCAAGTTCCGCAACGGCCACCAAGTTCGCGGAGCAAACCCGAACGCGCCCGTGAGGGTGCGCCGACCCGCAGGGCGCGCACAGCCTCTTGAGAGGCGAAGACCTGCACGAATGAATCAGTTCTGCGGCCGGCACCGAGTTTGCGAAAGCAAACTCCAACGCGCCCGAAAGGGCGCGCACTAGCGGATCTCGAAGCGCAGCGCCTCGTAGCCCGCCTTCTCGAACGCAGCGGCCACGCCTTCTCCGCCGTCCGCGCACAACGCCACCGCCGCGCCGCCGCCGCCCCCGCCGGTGAGTTTGGCGCCTGCCGCGCCGTTCCGCCGCGCGATGTGTACCAGCGCTTCGAGCTCTGGGGAAGACACCTGCAGCGCGCTCAGGTAGCCGTGGCAGAGGTTCATGAGCTCGCCCAAATCCGCCAGCGCCCCGTCGCGCACCGCATCGGCGGCGACGCGCGCCAGCGCGTCCATCTGGTCGAAGATTCCCTCGTAGCGCGCGCGGTTGCGCCGCCAGGCGGCCGCCACCCGGGCGACGCTGGTGGCGGTGAGGCTCTCCTTGCCGGAAACGCCCACCACCAAGGGCAGCGGCTTGCCGAGCGGCAGTTCGGTGAACTCCGGCGCCTCGCCGGCGCGGGCGCGGAACAGCATCGTGGCGCCGTAGGTGGCGATGGTGTTGTCCACGCCGGAAGGCGTGATGTGCGCCGCCCGCTCGCACTCGAACGCGTGGGCGTTCACCTCCGCCGCGCCAAGGCCCAGATTGAAATGCGTGTCCAAGGCGCGCACCACGCTCACCGCCAGCGCCGCCGAGCCGCCGAGGCCCATGGCGCGCGGCACGTTGGGGAAGACCTCGATGGTCATGGGGCGTCCGGCGAGTTCCAGCCGCGCCAGCAGCAGCGCCAGGATGCCGGCCGCCCCGGCCGCCTGTTCGCCGGAAGGCGGCAAGCGCTGCTCCACGCCCCAGCGCGGAATGAGCAGCTGCACCCCGTCGGCGGCGTCCACCACCCGCGCCTCCACCGCCAAGGGCAGCGGCGACGCCAACGCCGAACGTCCGTACACCACGGCGTGTTCGCCAAGCAGGATGACTTTCCCGCACGCGCTGCTGCGCGGCTCCACGGCGTCCGCCGCCGCGGCGCGCTCCCCGCCGCCACCGCGCGCGCCGGCGAAGCGCCGCGCCAGCTCCTCCGCCTTCCACACCTTGATGTCGCCGCTCTCGATGAGCGCGTCCACCACGTCGTCGAACAGCGCCTCCGGCACGCCGGCGGCGGACGCCACGCTGCGGGCGTGCAACGTCATGTGGTTCTGTTGAATGCCGGCGGTGGCCAGCGAGCGCAGCGCGGCGTAGTTCTGCGCCAAGCCGACGGCGCCCATCACCGCGGCCAGCTCGGCGGCGTTGGGCGAACCGAGCAGGCGGTGGTTGAGGCGCACGGTGGGGTTGGTCTCCAGCGAGCCGCCCACGGTGCCGACCTTCATGGGCATCTCGATCTCGCCGAGCAGGGCACCGTCCTCATCTTTGCGCCAGCGCGTCAGGCCGCGGTAGCGGCCGTCTCGCGCCGCGTAGGCGTGCGCGGCGGCTTCGATGGCGCGGAAGTCGTTGCCGGTGGCGATGGCCACGGCGTCCACGCCGTTCATGACGCCCTTGTTGTGGGTGGCGGCGCGGTAGCGATCCACCTGTGCCAAGTCGCTCGCCAGCACAATGCCGTCGCGCACTTCGGCGCCCGAAAAGCCCTTCATCGAGAGGTTCTGCACCGGAATGCGCACGCGGGCGCGCGCCAAGGCGCGGTCCGTGAGGTTGGAGAGGATGCGCAGAAACACCTTGCCGCCGGTGATGGACTCCACCAGGCTGGCGATGCCCTCGCACATGCCGTTGACGATGTTCGCCCCCATCGCGTCGCGGGTGTCCACCAGGAGATGCAGCACCAGCATGGCGCTGCCGGACTCCGGGCCGCGGTGCGCGAACACCTCGATGTCGCGCGCGCCGCCGCCCCGGGCCACCATCTTCGGATGCAGGCTGTTCGCCAAGTTGAGGATGTCCTGCTTGCGCGCGACGAGCACGCGGCGGGCGGCGTCGAGGTGTTGCCGAGAATCCGCGGCCCCGCCCGCTTCGGCCCCCGGCACGTCCACCACCTGCACTTGGCCGATGAGGATGGGATCCGTCACCTCGGTCTCGAAGCCGCCCGACAGCCTGGCGGTGCGCGCCGCGCCCGAAAGCCCGGCGACGATGGACGGCTCCTCCACCGAAAGCGGCACGATGTAGTCGCGCCCGTCCACGAGGAAGTTGAGGCCGAGGCCAAGCGGCAGGCCGAAGACGCCCACCACGTTCTCGATCATCTTGTCGGCGATGTGGGCCTTGAGCGTGTGTTCGCCGGACTTCAGGGCGCGGATGTCCTCGTCCGTGAGCAAGCCGCGCTCGCGCAACGCCTCCACCCGCGCTTCCATGTCCAGCTTGAAGAAGTTGGGAATGCGCGAACTGGTGGCCGCGACGCCTCGGGCTGCGCTAGCGCTCAATTTCAATGGCTCCTTCTGCGGTGGCAGGCCGGGGGGAACTGGTGTTCGCCAGCCAGTGCGCGACACGGCTGTATTGTGCCGAAAACGTGGCGGTCCGCAGCGCAAATACTGTGCAATCCTTGCGGCCGCGACTGGAACGCACCCACCGGGAGTGTTGCTGAGCAACCGCACCGTTACCGATGGTGGTGACTGGCTTGGCTACCGAGCTACCGAATAGGCAGCTATGCTCCATAACAACGCATGTCCTCAACTTGGACTACAATTGGGGATTGCGGCAGTGGCGCCCGTCCGCCTTTCGACCAAAGAGCAACTAGGCATGGCGACGTTGAACATCGAACTTGACGGGCAACTGGAGGCAGATCTGCGCGAGGCCGTTGCATGCGCTGGGGTGCGAAGACAAGATTTCGTTCGAGAGGCCCTGCGGAGGCAGCTTGCGCTCGTGCGACTCAATGCGTTGCAGAAGGAGTTGGCGCCCTACGCACAGGCGCGCGGTTGGTTCACGGACGACGACGTTTTCCGTGAGATCTCGTAGATCCGTGCTCATGGTCGCGATAGCACCCACACCGTGCCCAATCCTCTAAGCTTGGCGGTCATTGCTGCTCTAGGAATTGCCTAGGAGAAAGCGTCTTGAGCTCGGTCCGGGGCTCATCCAAGATGTCGCTGTCTCCTGTGATCAGCACATCCACCTTCCCCTCCAAGGCGGCAGCGACAACCCAACGGTCATCAGGGTCGCGGAGCGGCCAAGTGGCTGGCTTGGTGGGTTGAATGACCTCTGCTTGGCGGGCGAGGAACGCGATGGCACCCCGAGCTCGCGGAGCCGGCACCTTCATCTTCTCGACCAGCACACGCTCGCACTCAGCCAGCACGGTGCTGCCAACAGCAAGGCGGTGCGTGGCCAACACGGCCCGTAGTACGTCCGCACAGGTTCCTGTGCCAGATGTTAGGGCCGAGATGAGGACATTCGTGTCCAGCAAGACCTTCATAGATCGTCCGTGGACTGCCAACGATAGGTGGGTTGTTCGGACTCTTCGGTCATACGTTGCGTGTCTTCCGCGGCCACGAAAGCCAGCGTCTTGTTTGTGTAATACGCTCGCAGTGGGCGGGCGAACGCTGCGGGAATGATCGCTGCATGCCAAGCTTCACTTTGGTGGGCACGGGCCGAAGATGCCGAGGCCCGTCGCGCGTGTAACCCGTTTTGCGGGCACCTCTGCCTCGGGCGGCGAGCGTAGCACCGATAGCACCCCGCCATCGCAGCGCAGCGCCGACCACCTCACGGATCCTTCACCGCGAGCGCACTTGCGCCCCGTTGTTTGAGAACTGCACCTCCACCGGCTCGAACCGCTGCTCTGCCGCCAAGCCCGCCGAGTACACCGCCTGGCGGAAGTGCGCCATCGCGTGCGCGTCCGTCCCGAACGCGAGGCCGATGTCGTTGCCGCCGGCGCCGCATGGCTTGTAGTACACGCCGGAGCGGGCCGCCAGCTTGCGGATGTGTTGGTGGCGCGGGCCGAAGATGCCGAGGCCCGTCGCGCGGTCGAAACGCGCCAGCGCGTCCGCGTAGTCGCCAAAGGCTTGGGCGAAGCCTGCGGCCTCGTCCAAGCGCCCAAGAACCGCCTCGGCGGCGTCGGCTAGATGCCGCAGGGCGGCGGGCGTGCCGCCTTTGCGCCACGCATCGAACGCGGTCAAACGCTTCGCGGTGGCAGTGCCTTCGCCGCAGAAGACCACCTGCTTCGCAAGACCTTCGGGCAGGCGCACCGGCGCGACGCGGCGGCGTTGGTAGCGGATCACGCCGCCGGTGAACGACGCGGCCACGTCCAAGCCGCTGCCGCCACCTTGGAACGCGGAGTGGATGTCGATCAGTTCCGCGAGCTCCGGCGCTTCGCCGCGCAACGCTCGTAGTGCGACGGCAAGCGCCGTCACCGTGGCGGCGCTGGAACCGACGCCGAGTTTTTGCCCGTTGCGGTAGCAGGCCGACGAATCGATGAAAGCCTCAATGTGCGCGGGCGCGTCCGCTTCGGTGAGGACTTGCCGCGCCACTCCGGCGATGGTGTTGGAGGGCGCTTGGTAGAGCGCCGCTTTGGTGAACGTTTCGTCGCTCGCAAAGCCTTGGCTGCGGAACCGCCAGCCGCCCTGTTGCCGCAACGCGAGGCGGCAAACGACCCAGCGATCCACCGCGGCCACCAAAGCCGGCGCTCCCGCAAGCACCGCGTATTCGCCGGTGAGGACGATTTTGCCGGGGGCGCTCGCCTCGACTTGCCAGTCATCCACCGGCGTTCGCCACGCGCGCTCCGGCACCCAGTCCGCTGTGCACGATCCGGCGCACGCCCGGCACGCTGGCGAGTTTGTCCGCCACCGCCGCCCCGTGGCCGGGCGCACACACCGCTTTCACCTGCGGCCCCGCGTCCACGGTGAAGAACACCGGTACACCGGCCTCGCGCAGTTCGCGCACGGTGTGGATCGCGGCGAGGGTGGCTTCGTTCCAATACAGCAGCGCCGCCGCTGTGGAGAGCATGAGGCCATGCATCTTCAGGCAGCTGTGCTCGGCCACGGTCGCCAGCGCCGCGAAGTCCCGCTCTAGCACGGCGCGCCGGGCGGCGGCGTAGTCGGCGGGCGTGGAGCGCAGCCAGCCGTCGTAGAACGGCGATGTCCGGCGCGTGTGCTCCATGCCTTGGGTGGATGTCACCGTCTTGGCTTGGGTGGAGACGATGGCCACCACCACCTCGAGCGGCCAGTGTTCGGCGCTGGCGAGCGGCGCGGCGGCCCACGAAGTGTCGTCGCCGAGCGTTGCGAACCCGCCGTGGATGGAACGCGCCGCCGACGCCGAGCCCCGACGCGCCCAAACGGAGCGCTCGGCGGCGTCCAAGCCCAGGTCGAACGCGGCGTCCACCGCGGTGACGAGCGCCGCGAAACCGGAGGCCGAGGAGGCGAGGCCGGCGCCGGTGGGAAAGTCGTTGGTGGTGGAGACGGCCAGTGGCGGAAGGTCGAAAGCGGCGCGCATTTGCCGCACCAGGCAACGCACTTTGGCGTCGCATCGGCGCTCGCCGTTGATGCGTAGCGAGTCCGCCGGTGCCGCTTCCACCGTGGTGCGCGTGACGAGCGCGTCGAGCGTTAGCGACAAAGACGGCGTGGCCGGAATGTTGCCCGAACCTTCGCGTTTGCCCCAGTACTTCACCAAAGCGATGTTGGGGTGGGCTGTCGCCGTGGCCATTGCCTGGTCGATTTAGTAGCCCGGCGGCGGGGAGAACGCGAACCCTTCTTGCTCCAGCAGCTTGGCCACGCCGATGGTGATCAGGTCGCCGTATTCCGGCCCGATGATCTGCACGCCGATGGGTAATCCGTCCGCGTCCGGGCCAGTGGGCACCACCGTGGAGGGCAAGTAGGCGAGGCTCGCAAGCCCGGCCCAGAAGACTTGCTCGAAATATCCCACCGGCTTGCCGTTCACTTGCACGGTGCGCTCGCCGAAGGGCCGGTGGTCGTGGGGAAACGCGGACGTGGCCATGATGGGGGCGACCACGATGTCGAAGCGCTTGAAGAACTCGTGCCAAGCCCACCGCAGGTGGGTGCGCCGCTCGTTGTTCGCCGTCCAGTCGCGAAAACGCGCCACCTGCGCCCGCGCGATGGTCGCGCCCAAGCTGCCGTCGTCCGCCGGCAACTCCTCCACCGCGGCGAGCGCCCGTTGAAAGCGATCCTCCGGCAGGCGGGCGGACATGGTGGCCTGCAGCAGGTACTGGTAGACGAAGTGCGAGCGTTCGGCATCCACCGGGCGGGCGTCGAAATCCACTTGCGCGCCCAAACCGCGCAGCGCGCCGGCCACACCGTCCACGCGGGCGGAGACGGCGTCGTCCACCGGCGCCATCGCATCGTCCCGCCACACCGCCACGCGCAGCGCGTCCGGCGCCTTGTCGAGCGCGGGCAGTTCCACGCGCAGGCCGCGGCTGGCGATTTCGTCCGGGCCGGCCATGGCGCGCACCGCCACCTCCAAGTCCGCGGCGGAGCGCGCCAGGGGGCCGATCACGGAGATGTCCGAGGGGCTGAGCACGCCCGGCGTGGCGTGGCCGCGGGGCGGCAGCAGGTTCCATGTGGGCTTGTGGCCGAACACGCCGCAGAAGTGCGCCGGATTGCGGATGGAGCCGCCGATGTCCGAACCCGTCTCCAAGCCGGCCAATCCCGCGGCCAAGGCCGCCGCGGCGCCGCCGGACGAGCCGCCCGGCACGCGCTCGGTGTTCCACGGGTTGTTGGTGGTGCCGTAGATGTCGTTGTAGCTCTGGAAGTCCGACAGCATCAGCGGCACGTTGGTCTTGCCGAACACCACCGCGCCGGCGCCTTGCAAGCGCGTGATGGCCAGGGCGTCCTTGGCGGCGACGTTGTCCTTGAGGTCGGGCAGGCCCCAGGTGGTGGGGGTGCCGGCCACATCGTAGGACTCCTTCACCGTCATCGGCACGCCGTGCAGGGGCCCCCAGTCCTCGCCGCGGGCGAGCGCTTGGTCCGCGGCCTTGGCGCGCGCCATCGCCGGCTCGCGGATTTGCACGACGATGGCGTTCAGCGCCGGGTTGAAGCGGTCCACCCGCTCGAAGTAGTGCGCCAGCAATTCCGCGCAGCCGATCGTTTTGCCCTTGAGTTGCCGCGCCAGTTCCACGGCGCTTGCGAAAGCGGTGTCCCCCCTCATCGGCTTAGCTGACAACCGAGCGCGGCGTGGGCACGATGCGCGTCACTTCGATGTCCGGCGACATCAGCTCCGCCACCTTGGGCGCGATGTGGTTTTTCCACGTGGCGGATTGGTACACCGCCTTGTACAAGCGCTCGCGCTCGGCTTCGGAGGCGAAACGCCGCAGCCAAACGTAGGTGCTGCCGTCCTCGCCGCGGAAGCTGCCGGCGATCACCATGCCGCTCGCGACTTGAAACGGGATGACGGTTTCCTCCATGAAGCGCACCCACTCGTCCATGCGTCCGGCGTTGATGGTGTAACGCCGCAATTCGTAGAACATGCCGCCCCCCGCACGATTGACCGCGTGGTTATACAGGATGCGGACAGCGCTTGGAACCGTTGCGTTTTTGCGACGCCGCCCTTTCGCACAAGGCGCGCCCTGCGGGGCGCGTTCGAGTTTGCTCCGCAAACTCCGCGCATGCCGCAAACTTGGCTCATTGTGCAGGCTTCGCCTCTCAATGAGGATAGACTCGCGGCATCCACTGGAGGAGCGAACATGGCGGCGTTGGACGGTATGCGGATTCTGGACATGACCCAGTGGGAGGCGGGCACCTGCTGCACGCAGAGCCTCGCCTTGCTGGGCGCGGACGTGGTGAAGGTCGAACGCCCCGAGGTGGGCGACCCCGGCCGCGGCCGGGCGCGGGGCGAAACCGTGGACGCCGAGTATTTCGTCAATTGGAACAGCAACAAGCGCAGCGTCACGCTGCGCTTGGACACCGAGGAAGGTCGGCGGCTGCTGCTGGAAATGGCGCCGCGCTACGACGTGTTCGTGGAAAACTACGGCCCCGGCGTGGTGGAGAAGCTGAACATCGGCTACGACGTGATGCGCGAGGTTCACCCGCAGATCATCTATGTGCGCATCAAGGGCTTCGGCACCAGCGGCCCGCGCGCCCACTACAAGTGCATGGACATGGTCGCCCAAGCCGCCGCCGGCGCCTTCTCCATCACCGGCGATCCGGACGGCCCGCCGATGCGCCCCGGCCCGACGATGGGCGACGCCGGCACCGGCATGCAGGCGGCGCTCGCCGTTGCCGCCGCGTGGGCGCAGAAGCTGCGCACCGGCGAGGGCCAGCTGATCGAGCTTTCCATGCAGGAGGCCATGACCTACTACTTGCGCACCGCCGTCTCCGGCACCGGCTTCGGCGCGCGGCCGGCGCGGCGCTCGGGCAACGGCGGCGGCCCCTTCGTTTCGCTGTACCCCTGCCAAGGCGACGGCCCCAACGACTACGTGTTCGTGATGGCGGTGAACCCGCGCATGCGCGCCGGCGTGTGCCGCGCCATCGGCCAGCCGGATCTGCTCGCCGGCAAGCCGGGCGCCGCGGCGGTGCGCCGCGAAATCGAGGCGTGGACGCGGGCTCGCCCGAAACGGGAAGCGATGGCGGCGCTTGCGGAAGAAGGCGTGTGCGCAAGCGAAGTCTTCGAGACGAACGACTTGTTCACGGACGGGCATCTCATCAAAAGGGACTTCATCGCCCATGTGAACCATCCGCAACACGGCAAGGTTCGGCTGCTCGGCTGGCCGGCCCGCATGTCCAAGAGCCGCGTGGCGATGCGCGCCGCACCGCTGCTGGGCGAACACACGGACGAAGTGCTTGCCGAGGATCTCGGCTTGACGCCCGATTCCATCGGCGAGTTGCGCGAGCGCGGCGCGATCGGCGCCGAGGCGGCGGCGCGAACTTGAGTCGAGCTTGCGGCGGAACGTAGTCGTAGTCGTTTATGGAACACGCGCGCCGTCGCGTATGCTCTACTCGCAGTGGTTCTTTTGACGAGGCGCAGACCCATGATCAACACCGTCACCGGCCCGATCGCGGCCGCGGACCTCGGCTTCACCCTGATGCACGAACATGTGATGGTGAGCGCGAGCGGCATGTACCGCAGTTATCCGGACCTTCTCGGCCCCAACCGCGAGGAACGCGCCGTGGAGCGGCTGCGGCAGGCCAAGGCGGCCGGCATCGACACGTTCGTGGACGCCACCACGTTCGACTTGGGGCGCGACCCGGAGTTGCTGCGGGCGGTTTCCGAGCGCTCGGGCGTCAACATCGTCAACGTCACCGGCTGGTGGCTGGACGTGCCGCGCTTCATTCGCAACGTGTCGCCGAACCAGATGGCGCGGGAGTTCGTGCGCGACATCGAGGAAGGTTTCCGCGGCACGGACGTCAAGGCCGGCGTGCTGAAGTGCGCGGCCGACTTTGAGGGCGTCACGCCCGAACTGGAGATCATGAACCGCGCCGTCGCCCGCGCCCACTTGGAGACCGGCGTGCCGATAATGGTGCATTCCTACCCCACCGGCCAGGTGGCGCGGCGGCAGATCGCCATCTTCAAGGAGGAAGGCGTGGACTTGGAGCGGGTGAAGATCGACCACTCCAACGACACCACGGACACCGAGTACCTCAAGTGGATTCTGGACCAAGGCTGCTTCCTCGGCTTGGATCGCTACCCCGGCCACTTGGTGAGCCCGCACATGCGCACCGTGACGATGAAGAAACTCATCGACGACGGCTACGGCGAGCGCCTCTGCCCCGCGCACGACTGCATCTGCCTGCACATCCTCAACGAACGCGCCGACGGCACCTTGCCCGACGAGCATGCGCTCGCTTCGCGGAATCCCGACGGCTACCTCTACATGCACCGCCACGTCATCCCGGACCTCAAATCCATGGGCGTTGGCGACGACGTGATCGACACGCTCTTCGTGGACAACCCGCAGCGCTTCTTCACCGGCGCTTAGGTGCCGGCCATGCGTCAGCCAGACGCTCGCGCCGCCAAGGCGCGCATCTGGCGCTTGGTGGAGCGCCATCGTTGGGTGAGACAGCGGCGCGCCGAGCTGAGGGCGGAGCAAGTCGCTTTCGTGGAAGCCGCGATGCACGACGCGCCGAGCGGGCTATGCGCGAACGTCGATCACGTCAACGCGTTGTTGACCGAGCAGCCGGCGCTTGGTGGCGCGCCCGCGAACACCGCGTTGACGGTCGCCTTCATCGGCGCCAACGGCGCGCAGACCGACGCCTTGGTGGCGCTGCTGGTCGCCAAAGGCGCGCGCTTCGAGTGCGACCAGCGGCGGTGGAGCCCGCTGCACCACGCCGCGCAGGAGTTTGCCAAGGAGGCGTGGACGGAAATCGCCCGGTTCGACACGGTTTTCCAACACGGCCTCGCCACCGCCGCGGCAATAGCCGTCAACGCGCCCCACCCTGGCGCGCCCGGTCACCGCAGCCTGTTGCACATCGCGGCGTTCCACGGCCACCGGGAGCTCGCCGAACTGTTGTTGCGCCACGGCGCCGCGGCGGTGCTGGAGTGCAAACTCGGACGCACCGGCCCCACCGCGCTGCAACTCGCCACGCAGATGGGCAATTGGCGCACACGACGCGAACGCGCGGCGCAAGTGTTGCTGGCGCACGGCGCGCACTACGACGTCTTCTCCGCGTGCGCCCGCAACGACGGCCAGCGGGTGCGCGAGCTGCTGCGCGGCGATGGCGACGCGGCGCGGCAACGCACCGGCGCCGGCGAGACGCCGCTGCACTGGGCGGCCTGGTGCGGCGCGGCGGAGTGTACGCAGCTGTTGCTTGACGCCGGCGCGCGCGTCAACGCCGCGGCCAACAACGGCAGGACGCCCTTGCACTACGCCGCCGGCCCCTTGAACGTGCCGGTGGACCGGCCGCAGCCGGACAACACCGAGGTCGTGCGGCTGCTCGCCGCCAGCGGCGCCGCGCTCGACGCCGGCGACAATCGCGCCCGCACCCCGTTGCACTACGCCGCGTTTCAAGGCTACGGGGCAGCCGCCGACGTGCTGTTGGCGGCCGGCGCCAATCCAAACCACCGCAACGTGCGTGGCAAGACCCCGCTCGATGTGGCGCGCAAGGGCGCCGCGCACTTGCGCCCAGGCGCTGACTTGGGCGATTAAATGCGTCGGGCTTTCGGCAAGACACGGAGTTTGCGGGCGGCCGCGGCCGCGGCCGCGGCCACATGGGCCGCGTTCACGGCGTTCGGCGCGGGTGGGCAGGAAGCACACATCGTGCCGTTCTTTCCCGCCGCGCCGGCGACAACCGAAACGGCCGGAGCGCGGCCGCCACAAGGCTTCTTGCGCTTGATCAACCACAGCGCCGAGGGTGGCCAATTGCGCATCGTGGGCTTCGACGACGGTGGCCGGCGCTTCGGGCCGGTGACGCTGGACTTGCGGGCAAGCGCGGTCGCGCACATCAATTCGGACGACTTCCAACGTGGCAATCCGCTCAAGGGGCTTTCGGGCGGGGCGGGCCGCCCCGGCGGCGACTGGTGGCTGGAACTTGCTTCCGTCTCGGACGTTGAAGTGAACGCCTACGTCCGCGGCGCGGACGGCTTCCTAACCAGCATGCACGACATCGCCCCGGAGCGCGACGGGCTGCATCGCGTCGCGTTCTTCAACCCGGGCGGCAATGCGCGCCAGCAGAGCCGGCTGCGCTTGGTCAACCCCGGCGATGCGCCCGTGGACGTGACCATCCGCGCCGTCGACGACAACGGCAACGACGCCGGGCCCGTGTACGCCACCGTGCCGGCGCGCGCCGCGCGCACGTTCACCGCGCGGCAATTGGAGGCGGGCGCGGAGGCGCTCGATGGCGCGTTGGGAGACGGCGCCGGCAAGTGGCGCCTGACCGTCGCGGCGAACGGGCCGCTGCGGGCGCTGAGTCTGCTGGCAAACCCCACCGGCCACATCGCCAACCTCTCGACGCAACCGCCGGCGCCGGCCGACGCCGTTCACCATGTTCCGCTCTTTCCCGCCGCATCGCGCCCCAACCAGGGCTTCTTGCGCGTGATCAATCGCGGGGCGGCCACCAAGGCGCGCATCGTGGCGTTCGACGACGCCGGCGCCCCGCGCGCGCCCGTCGTCTTGCGCATCGGCGCTGGCCGCACGGCGCACTTCAACTCGACGGACTTGGAGCGTGGCAATCCGGCGAAGGGGCTGTCGGGCGGCGTGGGCGCTGGCGTCGGCGATTGGCGGCTGGAGGTTCGTTCGGCATCGGCAACGGGCAACGCCGAAGACGGCGCCGCCGGGCTGCAGGTGTTGGCGTACATCCGCAGCCCGGAGGGCTTCGTTTCCAGCATGCACGACGTGGCGCCGGCAGCGGGCGCGGCGCATCGCGTGGCAACCTTCAATCCCGGCGGCAACACCTTGCGGCAGAGCCTGTTGCGCGTGGTCAACCTGGGTGCGGCGCCGGCCACGGCGGTGGTGGCCGGCGTTGGGGACGACGGCGTGGCAGGAGACGCCGTGGTCTTCGGCGTTCCCGCCGAAGGCGCGCGCACGGTCTCCGCGCCGGCGCTGGAGTTCGGCGGCGACGGGCTCGTGGGCGCTTTGGGCGCGGGATTCGGCAAGTGGCGGCTCGCGGTGACCGCCAACCAGCCCCTTGTGGTGATGAGCTTGTTGCGCCGTCCGCGCGGCCCCATGACCAACCTTTCCACGACGACCCGCCGCGCCCCGGCGGTGCCTGGAGACGACGCCCCGCCAATCCGATCCGCGGCGTTGCTGGACGCCATTCCGAACCCCGGCGCCGACATCGACCCCGGCGCGGGCCACGTCAACTTTGTCCACATGGCCGAACCACAGGACGCCTACGCCTACTCGGGAGCTTGTTCCACCGGCGTGGCGGTGCGGCGCGGGCTGCCGCAACGCGCCGATCAGGCGCGGCGCGAGGTGGTCGATCACAAGCTGGAATGCGACTTCGCGCCGCTGTCGAGCCACCGCGTGCAAGCGGCTGGATCGCGCCGAGAAGGTCCTGGCGTTGGCAGCGAGCTGTCCTTCACCACCGGGCGCGCGTCCGGCGACCCGGCGATCACCGTGCGGGAAGCGCGCACCATTGCCCGCGCGCAGGTGAACGAAATGCTGGACGGCTACATTGAGGAGGCGTTGATCGAGGACATCGAGTCGCGGTGGGTGCAACTGTTGGTGGCGGTGGCCATCGACGAGCTCGCGCGGCGCACTTGGGCGGAACTGCGCGATCCGGGCGCGCGCTACGACGTGCTGGCGCAAAGCGTCTCCTACGCCTCGCGCAGCCCCGCCGGAACGCCGTCCAACGCCCTCACCGGCTTGGTCGCGGCGCCCGACATCGGCGCCGCGCCGGACTTCTCGCGCAAGGACCGGGTGGTGGTGCTGAGCCACGCCACCGGATCCACGCCGAGCGCCCTGGACGACGGCGATGCGTGGTACGCGCTGGCAACCATGTTCGCCGGACGCGGCTACCTGACGATCGCGCCGGACAACTGGGGCCGCGGCGAGCTGGCAACGCCGGGGCAGCCGGAGACCTACTTGATGGGCAACCGATCCGCCAACAACGGCGTGGACCTCTTGCGAGCGGTGCTCGCGAGCGACGCGTACGCCGCGTTCCACGACGTCGACGCCGAGCGCACGGCGATCTCCATCATCGGCTACTCGCAAGGCGCCCACACGGCGCTGGCGTTGTGGCTCGCGCTGCACACCGGCGAACACGGCGTGACGGTGCGGGAACTCTTCGCCGGCGGCGGCCCGCACAACCTGCTGGCGACGTTTCGCGGCGCCCTGCAGCACTTCGCCGGAACGTGCGACGGCAACGAGTGGTGCCGGCGCGTGGACAACGAGGTGGTGCTGCCGTATATCGTCGACCGCATTCTGCCCGCGCTGTTGGCCTACACGGACACCGGCTTGGCGAGCGCGGACCTGTTGGAAGGCGGCCGCCTGCGCGGCGACTTCGCCACCCGCTTTGCGGCCGGCGATGCGGAATACGCAACGCTGCGCGCCATCCTGGCGCTCAACAGCTTCACAAACATCGTCGCCCCCGCGAACGCCATTCGCGGCGGCACGGACATCAACCTGTACCACTCAAAGTACGACCGCCTGGTGCCGCAAGCCAACACCCGCGAGTTGGCGGCGCTGCTTGCGGCGGGCTTCAACGCAACCCACCACGACGACGAGTGCGGCAACGAGGCCTACGAGACGATCTTCGAGTTGACGGACCGGGTGGGCGTGCTGCACTTGATTTGCGGCATGGAGGTGTTGGACGACGTGCTCAAGCGCTTTCCGTAGATGCGGGTGGGCGCGTTGGAGTTTGCTCGCGCAAACTCGGGTGCTGGTCGTTGCATATCCTTGGGGGCGTGTTGGTGCGCGCCCTTGCGGGTGCGCGCCCTGGCGGGCGCGTTGGAGTTTGCTGCGCGAACTCGGTGCTGGTCGCGAAATCGGGGGCGGGTTGTTATTCGCCGCGGGCCGCTAGGAGCTCGTAGATGCGGCCCACGGCTTGCGGATCCACGCCGACGCGTTCGATTCCCAAGGTTTCTCGGTGGCTGGTGAGGTCCACCGAGCCCGCCGTTTGGCCGATGCTCTTGCCCGCCGCCCGCGCCGCCACCACGTCGCGCCAGAGGTCGCGGTAGTAAGCGGCCACGTGGTCGATGAGGTCGCGGTTGCGGAAGGGCGGCCCGTGGCCGGGCAGGATGAGGTCGAAGTCCAGCGTTTTGAGCTGCGCCAAAGTGGCCGGCCATTCGTCCACATGGCCGTCGCCGAGCCAGGACGGACCGCCGACCATCATGTCGCCGGTGAACACCAAGCGTTCCTTGGGCAGAAACACCACCACGTCGCCGCCGGTGTGGGCGCGTCCGCAGAACACGACTTGAATCTCGCGGCTGCCGCGAAACAACGTCATCCGCTCTTGCAGCGTCACGTTCGGCGCCACCGGCCGAATCTCCTCCGCCTCGGCCATCTCCGCTTTCGCCCCGGCGAGGTAGCGTTCGAGCCCCGCCCGCTGTTCGCCCTCCTCCATGCCGGCCACGCGCGCGCCCAAACCCTCCACGGTGCGCGTGGTTCTGGCAAGCCAGTCCTGGTAGGTGCGTTCCCTAAGCGGGGCGCCGGCCATCTTCGCGCGCGTGAACTCGTGGCCGATGATGGTCACCGCGCCGAAGGCTTGGTTGCCGTGGGCGTGGTCGTAGTGGAAATGGGTGTTCACCACCGTGGTGATGGGCTTGTCCGTGATCGCGCCGATGGCGGCGATGAGGGTGCGGCCGGTGGCCGGTGTGATGTGCGAATCCACCACCAGCACGTCCTCTTCGTTGACCACCACCATCGCATTGCTGTTGAAGCGCGGCACGGTGTATTGCGCGAAGTACACGCCGTCCGCCACTTCCTCCAAGCGGTGCGTGTCCGTGGTGACGACGCTCCCCGGCGGCTTGCCCTCAGGCGCCTCGCGCGCGGACGTCTCGGCGGTGGCCTCGGCGCCGGCGGCGAGCGGCAAGGCGGCGCACGCCGCCACTAACGCGGCTGCGATGATGTTGCGGTTTTGCATTGCGATCCCCCTTGTGACGGCCCGCATTGTCCCATCATCGGCCGGCACCGGCATCCATCCGCGCACTGGGATGCCGACCGCGCCAGACCGGCCCCGCGCGGCGGCGACCACGCCTTCGGCCGCCACTGCTCGAAGCCCGCCTACAACCGCAGGCGCAACCTGGCGTAGGCGAACCGGCCGGCGGTGTCGAAGGTGCGCACGTCCGTGTTGTCGTTGAAGCCGTCCAGCGAGAACGACGGGTCCTCGTCGCGCAGGTTGTCCACGCCAAAGGTCAACGTCGATTCCGCCTCGCCCATGTTGAACGAATAGTTGGCTTGCAGGTCGTGGTAGATGGCGCCGTCCAAGGTGCGCGTCGACACCTCGCCGGTGAATTGATCCTCGAATTCCTCCGTGACGTCGTCGATGAAGCGGGTGTCCAACGACACGTTGAAGTTCTCGCTGAGCATGTAGCGCAAGCCCAAGATCGCCTTCCATTCGCCGAAGTGCCCGCCTTGTTCGTCGCGGAACCAGCCGGCGTGTTTGATGACCTTCCCATCCGGCTGCACCAAGTCGTGCGTCAACACGCGCGTGAGGTCCAAGCGCACGTCGAGTTCGCCGCGCGGCAGGGCGATGCCGGTGTAGGCCACGGCCAAGTCCACGCCATCCGACTCGAGGCCGGTCGCGTTGGCGGTGCGGTTGTCCAGCTGGCGCACGTTGCCGTCTGGAAACCGATCGATGCGCTCGCACAGTTGGCCGCGCAGGGCGCACGACTCGAGAATGAAGTCCGCGCCCAAGCCGCCGATCGCGTCGGTGAGATCGTACTGGTAGTAGTCCAACGCCAACGACAGGCCCGGGATGAGCGCATCCGGCGTCCACACCATGCCGACGGTGGCGATGTCGGCCTCCTCGGGCGTCAGATCCGCGTTGCCGCCAACGCGCGTGCGAATCTGCGTGCTGATGACCTCGAAGCCTGCGTCCGGCACGCGCGGGTCCATGCACACGTTGCCGCCGGTGCGCCCGCCCTTGCACGGATCCGACACCGACGGAAAGGAGCTGCCGGCGCCGCCGAAGAGCTCCCCGACATTGGGCGCGCGAAACGCGCTGGAGACGCTGCCGCGCAGCACAAGGTCGTCATGCGGCGTCCAACGAAACCCCAATTTGGGGTTTGTGGTGCCGCCGAACGCGTCGTAGTTCGAGTGGCGCACCGCCGCCTCCAGCTCGAAGCGCTGTGCAATGGGCACCACCACTTCGACGTACGCCTCGGTCGCCGTGTAGCCACCCGAGGTCGGCTGGCGCGGCGTGCCGGTGGCGGCGTCGCCCAGCGTGGCGATTTGCGAATCCGGCACGTCGGCCGCGAACTCGTCGCGGTACTCCAGGCCGACCGCCACGCCGACGCCGCCGGCGGGCAACTCGAAGAGCGCCGGCGTGGAGAGCGCGAGCGCGTAGATCTGCTGTTCCAAGCTGAAGCTCTCGTTGGTGGTGAACGTCACGTAGTCAATCATCTCCTGCGTAACGCTGTTCTCACCGAACGTGTTGAGCGGCACGCAGTTGGCGGCGTCGTTGACGCATTGCAAGTTGCCCGTCGCCGGCGAACCCGTGGTGGGGCCGACCGCGTTCGCCACCCGCTCCAAGTTGTAAATGTGGCCGAAATGCGACGCGCGACGCGATTCGCCGCGCACCAGGTAGGCGTCCCAAGACCACCCTGCCAAAGCGCCCTCGGCCCAGTCGCCGCGCATGCCCACAAGCAGTCGAATGGTGTCTTCGTCGTTCGGATCCGTGCGCGAACCGCCTTCCACCATGCGGCGGCGCCAGTCCGGGATGTCGACGTCCAGCGGGTTGTAGTGGTTGTCCTTGGAGTAGGGTGCCGGGTAGCCGAAGAACGCCAGCGGCGCCAGCGGCACTTCCGCCAGCTTCTGCCGCGACTCGCGGTTCGTGTAGGTGGCCTCCAAATAACCCGTGACGTTGCCCAGAACGCCGGCGCTGGACAACATCTCCAAGCCGGTTTCGGCGAAGAACGACAGCGACCAGCGTTGGTTCGGCTGGCGCTGATAGTTGGCTGGCGCGTAGTTGTAGGAGTCTCCGCCGAAGTAGTTGAAGCGGCGGAACTCGCCGTATTCCGGGCCGCGCGTGAGGTCTTGGCAGTTCGTGCCGGCCTTGATCGCCCCGTCGTCGTTGCAGTCGCGACCGAGCGCCACCTCGTTGATGCGGTAGCGACCCCAAGGCGGCGCCGAACTGCCGAGGAAGATCACGTCGCCAGCGGCTTGAAAGAGCGGCGTGGTGGCCCACTTCCGATCGGTGACCTCGATTTCCTCCTCATCCGTGTGCGACGCCACGAACAACCAGCGGTTGGCGTCGCCGCCGCCGCCGGCGATGAGATCAACTTGGCCCCGGGAGCCTCCCCCCCGAGTCGTGTCGCCCCAATAGGTGCTGAGCTCGAAGCCATTGAAATCCTTGCGGGTGATGATGTTCACAACGCCGGCGACCGCATCCGATCCGTACACCGCCGAGGCGCCGTCCTTGAGCACCTCCACCCGCTCGATGATCGAGGTGGGAATGGTGTTGAGATCCACCGAGATGCCGCTCGCGCCGTCGTCCACGCTGGACGTGACGCGGCGTCCGTTCAGCAGCACCAAGGTGCGCACCGCGCCCATGCCGCGCAACGAGATCTGCATCACGCCGCCACCGCCGTTGTTGACCTGCGTGGTCTGCGCGCCGCCGGAGACCGAGGGGATCTCCCGCAGCAGCTGGCCGATGGACGTGGCGCCGGAGCGGTCGATGTCCACGGATGTGTAGACCGTCACCGGCGCAACGCCTTCCAAGTCCGATCGCGGGATGCGCGAACCGGTCACCACCACCTCTTCAACGGCCGCTTCCTCCGCCCCGCTGGGCAGCGGCCACCACAGCAGCGCGGCGGCGCAGGCCGCCGCGCAGGTCCTCTTCATGTTCATTTCGCTCTCCAGTGTCCCCAAGCCCTCTTATGGGCTCCTGTCGCCGACTATACGGCAAATGTTGCGAAATGTGACAAGAGAGGTTTTGCACCAACGGTGGCGGAGCAGAGAGCACGAGCACGGCGTCCGTGCCGGTGAAGCCTTCCAAGTAGGGTACGATTGTCTCCGTCCGACCCGTTCCGGCGGGCGGCAGCTCGCGATGCCACATGGGGGAAGAGAGCGATGAACCGTTCCGTTCGACCAACCACCACCTTGGCGGTGCTGCTTGGAGCGTTTGCCATCGCGCCGGCGGCGTCCGCCCACCACGCCTTCTCCGCCGAGTTCGACGCGGACTTGCCCATCCGCGTGCAAGGCAAGATCGTGCAGGTGGATTGGATCAATCCGCACGCTTGGGTGCATGTGGAGCACGAGAACGAGGACGGCACCACCCAGGTTTGGATGCTCGAGGCGGGCACGCCGAACACGCTGCTGCGGCGCGGCATGACGCGCAAGCTCTTGCAGCCGGGCATGGAAGTGGTGGTGCGCGGCTACCAAAGCAAGGATCGGATCTGCGAACCGATCTGCGCCGGCAGTGGACGCGACATCACGTTCCCGGACGGACGCAAGTTCTTCATGGGTTCGTCGGGCACAGGCGCGCCCCGGGACGGCGCCGATCCGAACGAACCGCCGCGGGAAACCGAATCATCGCTGCCCGAAGAGTCAACTCCCAGCGCGGAGGAGGAGTAAGCGCCTACCAACCGGCAAGCGCTGGCGTTTGAGTGGGATAGGGCCGCTCTCGGGCCACCGAATGGCGGCCCACGCCCCCGGAACCGTTAACCGAGAGCTATTCGCTCTCTTCGCCCCACGCCTTCAACAAGTCCGCCTTCTTGGGCAACCCGCGGAACCAAGTGGGCAGCCATCCGGCGTGGTCCTCTTTGCCGTCGCGCTCCTCCCGGCGCGCCCCCGCCAGCATCAAGTGCATGGCGCGGTTGCCTTCGTGGCAGGCGTATTCGTGGACGTCGTCCGCGGTGGCGCGAAAGTCCTGCACGGTGGACCAAGGCCCTTGGAACGATTCGGGATCGTCCACCGTGTATTCGTAGCGCAAGGCGTCCTCGCTGATGCGCGTGAACCGCTCGGTTAGATGCATGTTCGGGCCGGAGCCGTTGAAGTTCGTCTCCGCGCGGAAGTTGCGCGTCTCCACCACCAGCGCGTCGCCTTCCCAACGCCCGCGCGAATCGCCTTTCCAGAAGCGCACGCTGTCCGGCAAGTGGCCGCTGTCGTCCGTGGGGATGACGCGGTGGTCGTTCACCATCTCGTTCAGGATGGCCACGTAGCCCGGCGACTGGAAGACGCGCATGATGTTGTTGTAGGCCCCGGAGCTCATCGGCGGCCCGGTGTTGAAGCCCACGAGGCAGCGCGTCGCCGGAGGACGGTCCGCCGGGGTGCGCGGGCGGTGTTCCCATTTCTCGCGGTTCTCGGCCAGTCGCATCAGCGCGTAGCGGGTGAGGCCGGGCACTTGGCCGTCCGGCGGATCCACCACCAGAGAGGTGCGCAGGGTGCCGCTGTACACGGTGCCGAAATCCAGGAAGACGGAGTCGTAGCCGACATCCACGTCGCCTTGGCTCGGTTCGCTCTGGTATTCGCGTTGCGCCCACGCGGCCCGTCCCCGCGCCGCGTCGGCCTCCATCTTCTTCACTTCCTCGGCGGTGTAGAACTCCTTGTCCTTCAAGTGCCGGGGGCGGCGCAGCGGCGTCATGGTGGCGAAATCCCAAGTGCCTTGCAGATCCGGCACGCCCCAAGCGGTTTGCATCGTCGCCGGCGCTTCGGCGTCTTCCGCGGCCGCCGGCGCCGCGAGCGCGGCACTCAGCACAGCGGCTGCCAGCGTCCCGCGCATCGTGGGCGCAGTGTGGTTCATCGTCATCTGGCTCTCTCCTTCACTCTTCCGCGCCGGCGGCGGGCGCTGGTTCGTCCTGCTGCGGTTCCTCTGCATACAGGTGCCCGTAGGTGGCGTACTCGGCGAACTCGACGCACTTGAACTCCAGAATCTGCGCGCCGGGTTCCAGCCGCCGGTACAAGGGCATGCTGATCTTCCAAGGCCGCGTGAACACCTTGGCGTCGTCAATGGTGGCCTCGTAGCGCAGCGTGTTGGGACCGGTGCGGGTGTAGCGCTCGGTCACTTGCAACTCGTCGCTGTGGAAGTTCCCGGCGGCGTCGAACCAAGTGTCCGGCACTTGGCTGGCGACGTCCACCACCAACTCGTCGCCCTCGAAGCGGCCAAGAGAATAGCCCATCCAGCTGGGCAGTTCGGCTTGCGTGCCCGGCCGATCCAAGTGGATTACGCGGGTGGAGCTGGTGAACTCGTAGGCCACCATGATGGCGGCCGGCGTCTGCACGATCTGGAACGGGAACGGCATGTAGGTGGCGCGCGGTATGCCGGGCATGTAGCACTTCACGGCGGGGTCTTTCTTCACCCAGTCCACGCGGTTTTCGGCGCGCTTCTCCAACGCCCAATCCTGATACGGGATGGCGCCTCCCGCCACGACGCTGCGGCCGGCGGGGATGGCGCCCAACGCGCCCAGGATCGGCGCCGGCCCTTGGCGGGCGGCGTGGTGCTCCAGATCCCAGTGCGCGGCCCCCAGCGCTTGCCAAACGCCGTTGAAGTCCGGCGCTCCGTCCGGCGTCTTCGGCACAACGTAGGCGTCGTCCGCCGGCGCGGATGCCGGCATGGATGCCGGGGCTCGGCAACCGGCGCTCAAAGCGCCGAGCGCGAGCAACGCCGCCCCGATGGTGGCGGTGACCCGTGGATTGCGGTGCGGCATGACTCCCCCCTAGCAGCGACTGCGCCAAGTGAGCGTACTACAAACGAAGACGGTTGCGTGTGGCCTATACTTCCGCCCGCTGGTGGGGCGACGCAAGACCGACCAGCGTTGATCGCACTCGAACCCTCGGGACGTTATCAGGAGGAGGTTGGTGGACCGCCTCACGTTGAAGAACTACCGCTGCTTCCGGCACGAGCAAACCGTCCGCTTGGCGCCCTTGACGCTGCTGGTGGGAGAGAACAGCACCGGCAAGACGTCCTTTCTGGCGCTGATCAAGGCGCTGTGGGACGTGGCGTACCGACACCGCGTTCCCAACTTCAAAGAAGAACCTTACGACCTCGGCAGTTTCGACGAGATCGCCCACTACCGCGGTGGCAGAGGGGGTCGGGCCGCCTCGTTCGAGGCCGGCTTTGCGTACACGCCGAGGCCGGAGCAAACTGCCGACTTTCATGTGGTGTTCGAGAGAGGCGGAACCGCTCCCATACCCGTCAAACGACGTCTCGCCAACTTGGACAAAGACGTTTGGATCGAACACGACATGCCCGTTTCGGGCGACCACGCCTTGCGGTACGGAACGCCGCGAGGGGCTTGGCGGCAGAACGTCTCCCGTCAGTTTTCCGAGGGCTTGCTTATCGAGACCGATCAGCTGCTGCCCATGCACCTGCTTGCCGATCTCAGTTCACGGCCTACGCGTTCCGATGCCGGCGCCAAGAGACCTAGCCGCGCCGACTTGGAGTCTGTCAAGGACCTAACCATTTTGGATCCCTTCAACCCGGCGCTGTATGCGAGCGCACCGGTACGCTCGAAGCCGCATCGCACCTACGACCCCGCTCGCGTGGCGCGCGACTCCGAGGGGGACTACATCCCGATGTACCTGGCCAACGAGTACTTTGAGGACAAGAAGAGGTGGGGCTCGCTCAAAGAACGTCTTGAGGCATTCGGGCAACAAGCGGGCCTGTTCGACGAGATTTCCATCAAACCGCTCGGCAAACAGACCGGCCCGTTCCAAGTGCAGGTTCGACGTTTCACAAGCCGCGCCAAGGGGCCGGAACGGAACCTCATCGACGTGGGCTACGGGGTCAGTCAGGTGTTGCCGGTGATTACGGAATTGCTGCGACCGGACACGCCGCCGATGTTTCTGCTCCAGCAACCGGAGGTGCATCTCCATCCGAGCGCGCAGGCCGCGCTTGGCAGCCTATTTTGCGCGGTCGCTGGACCAAAGCGCCAGCTGATCGTCGAGACGCACAGCGACCACTTGATCGACCGGGTGCGGATGGATGTTCGCGATGGCGAGACGAAACTCAAGCCCAACGACGTCTCCATTCTCTACTTCGAGCGCAAGGGGTTGCACGTGAGCATTCACTCGCTCGGTATAGATCCAGACGGCAACATCACGGGCGCGCCGGCCGGCTATCGCCAATTCTTCATGGAAGAGACCACGCGCTCGCTGTGGAAGCGGAAGGCAAATAGCGATTGATGATGTGCGCGATCGTTGATGTGAACATTGCCAGAGAGGTCTTTGGCCCGGATCCGACGCCGGCAGGTGCCGAGTTCTTCGACTGGATCAACCGAGGAGGCGGGCGACTGGTCACCGGCGGTCAACAGCTCAAGGAACTCGAAACCGGCTCTCCTGGTTTTCGAAAATGGGCTAGCGTCGCCATCTTGGCTGGCGTGGTAAGACGTCTCGACGAAGACGAGGTGGACGCGAAGAGCAACCACATTGGGCACAGCAAGAAGCTGCGCTCCAATGATCCCCATGTTCTCGCCGTGGCCCAACTCAGCGGCGCCCGGCTGCTATTCACCAACGACGACGATCTGCAGCGCGACTTCAAGACGAAAGAACACATCGACAATCCACGCGGTCGCATCTACCACACGAGACGCAGCAAGGAGGTCACGGCCACTCACAAGCGGCTGCTCTGCGACCGCACTCTGTGCCAGCGCGGTTAACGCGTCAACGGGTCAGTCAGAGAAAAACAGCGGAAGCCGCCTTCAATCAGGGCACCCGTCAACCGCCCACCTCCCTATACAGCTTGCCCCGCCGCTTCACCGGCTCGAGCAGCGACCAGTCTCCTTGTTCCACCTCGAAGCCCTTGGGGAAGGGCGGGCGCGGTTCCATGCCGAGGGAGCGCAGCACCCGGTCGTCGCGGTAGTAGCACTGCGCGACGATGCTCACCAAGGCGCGTTGGCCGGCGCGGGCGGACGGATCGAACACCCTGTTCACGCCGCCTTGGGCGCCCGGCGCCTTGGACTGCCGCAGCAAGCGCGCGCGGGCCGCGTCGTTCAATTCCGCGAAACCAACGCCGTGCGCAGCCATCGCCCACTCGTCCAGCCTCTCCACCGCGGCCGCCACCGCCGCCGGCGCGCGCTTCGCCGCGGCGAGCACTTCCCGCGCGATGGCGGCATCGCCGGCGCTTGGCACGTTGTATTCCTCGCTGGCCGGGATGAGCGCCGCCGCGAAGGCGACGATGGCGCGTTCCTGCGCCGCCGTGAACGGGTTGTCCGTGCCGATCGTCTCCATCGCGACCCGCGCCCTAGTCGAACAGGTTGGCGAGGCGCTTCTTCATCGAATCGGCGATGTAGAGCGCGAGCGCTTGAATCGTGCGCGTGGGGTTCACGCCGGCGCTGGTCACGAAGACGCTGCCGTCCACCACGAACAGGTTGCGCACGTCGTGGGCGCGGCCCCACGCGTTCACCACCGACCGCTCCGGGTCCGTGCCCATGCGGGCGGTGCCCATCAGATGCCAGCCGCCCACGCCGATGGGCGCTTCCACCATCACGTCCAGCGCGCCCGCTGCCTCGAGCGCCTGGGTGCCGCGCACAACCGCGTGGTCGAGCATCCGGCGGCTGTTCTCGGAGAGCGTGTAGTCCACCTTGGGCGCGGGAATGCCGTGGCCGTCCTTGAGTTCGGGGTCCAGCGTGACGGTGTTGTGCTCCTCCGGCAGGTCTTCGCAGATGCCCACCATGCCGGCGATGCGGTTGAACAGCCGCCGGTAGGCGCGGTGGTGCCCCTCGCCCCACGGGATGCGTCCAGACCACAAGCCGTTCAGCGCGGTGGCCACCGGCCCGCGCCCGCGGTGCATCTCGTAGGTGTAGCCGCGCACGAAGCCGCGCGCCGGGTCCGTTTCGTAGAACTCCTGGCTCCAAATGCACACGCCGGGGCCGCGGTAGCCGTCCAGCGGCGCGTCGAAGACGCCTTGGATGGAGGCGTAGGGGTGGAACATCAGGTTTTTGCCCACCAAGCCGCTGGAGTTGGCGAGCCCGTTCGGGAACTTGCCGGATGCCGAATTGAGCAACAGGCGCGGCGTGCCGACGCCGTTGCAGGCGACCACCACCACTTCCGCGGCCTGAAAACGCTCCACGCCATCCCGGTCGTAGTACACGACGCCGGAAGCCATGCCGTCCGCCCCCACCGTGATTTCCCGCACCCGGCAGCGGGTGTACACCTCCACGCCGGCGCGCACCGCGTGCGGCCAATAGGTGACGTCCGTGCTGGCCTTCGCGCCTTGGGCGCAGCCGCTGCCGCAAGCGCCGAGGTTCACGCACTTGGCGCGCCCGTCGTAGTCCTCGGTGGCGATGGCGGTGTCCGACGGCCACCAATGCCAGCCGAGCTTGTTGAACCCCCGCGCCAGCGCCGCGCCGGATTTGCCGAGCGGCAAGGGCGGCAGCACCGCCTCCTTGGGCGGATAGGCCGGATCCCCGGCCAAGCCGGAAACGCCCATCATGCGGTCGTTCTCGTCGTAGTAGGGGGCGAGGGTTTCGTAGTCAATGGGCCAGTCGTCGGCAACGCCGTCCAGCGTCTTCACGCGGAAGTCCGAAGGGTGGAAGCGCGGGAAGTGCCCGGCGTAGAGGATGGTGCTGCCGCCCACGGCGTTGAAGTTGGCGACGGAAATGGGCGAGCCGCTGTCGTTCACCGGATAGTCCGCCGGACGCCCGCGGCGGTTCGGGCTGATGCTCATGTCCGTGAACGCGCGGGCTTCCCAGTCCCTCCCCGTGCTCGGGTACTCGGCGGGATTCATCCAGTCGCCCTGCTCCAGGCAGACGATGCGCATGCGCGTCTCGGCCAAGCTCCACGCCACCGCGGCGCCGGACGCGCCGGCGCCGACGATGAGCACGTCCACCGGATCCGCCATCTCGCGCTCCGCCCAGCGCGCGGTTCGCCTACTGGTTCTTCACCGCGTCCACGTTCAGGAGGGGAATGGCGCCGCCGCCGGTGAACTGCGGCAGCTGGCCGTCCCACTTCTCCGCGATGCGCAGCTGGATCAGGTCCGGATTGTCCTTGAGCGCCTCCGCCTCGCGGCGAATGGCCTCGGCGCGCGCCTTGGACTCCACCTCCAGCTTGTAGGCTTCGGCGTCCGCCGCCAACTGCCGCTCGGCCGCCGCGGCCTCGGCCTGGGTGACGCGGCGCACTTTCTCGTTCTCCGCCTTGAGCGCCTCCTGCTCGGCGCGCACCTTCTCTTCAATGGCGCGGTTGAACTCGTCCGAGAACTCGAAATCCGTGATGGCCACGTTGGCGATGGCGATGGCGTTGGTGGCCTCCTTCTGCGTCAGCGTGGTGTTGATGTTGGTGGCGATGGCGTCCTGCATCTGCACCTTCACCTCGGCGCGCTTGGTGACCAGCTCCTCGGCGGTGTACTTGGCCGTGATGGACTTGACGGACTCTTGGATGGCCGGGTTGATGACGTTGCCCTCCACGATCTCGGCGCGGCGGCCGATGCGCTGGTAGGTGCGGGGCATCATCGGGCCGGACAGCGAATACTGCACCGCCACCTTGGTGGTGACCACCTGCAGATCCTGCGAGGCCGCGGTGGCGTCGCTCTCGGCTTTGCGCAGCCGCACCTCGATTTCCACCACGTCGTCCAAGAAGGGCCTCTTGAGATGGAATCCTTCCGGCAGGTGCTTGTCCTGCACCTCGCCGAGATAGCGCACCACGCCCACATGGCCGCTCTCCACGATCACCCAGCTGCCCCACAGCAGCACGACGAGCAACAACCCGCCAACACCCATTGCGATGTGCTTCATGCGCCCCACTCCTAGCGTTTCCTGAAAGTCGCCCACAAGCATAGCCCAACCAATCGGCACGCAGAGTGCGCCGCCGCACGCCCGCGGCCGCCACAAGCCATTGGCGGCACCACGGCGGTACAATCCACAAGCAAGACCCTGCCGAACGGACCTGAGGAGCCACAGTGGGCACAATCGTCGTCAACGTTGGCTTGGAGAACGCCGGTGACCGTGGTGCGTACGAGCAAGGCGCGCGGGAAGAATCCAGCATCCGCCAAACGGAGGTGAAGGGCGTTGTGGACACCGGCGCCGGCGCCCTCGCGCTGCCGCAGAACATCGCGGAGCGCCTTGGCCTTGTGACGCGCGGAACGGCCGTGGTCACCTACGCAGACGACCGCAAGGACGAACGGCCCATCGTCGGACCGGTCACGGTGCGCGTCGCAGGCCGCCAGATGAACACCGACGCCATCGTTGTGCCACCTTTCGCAGACGTTCTCGTCGGCCAGATCGTGCTTGAGTTCCTAGACCTGATCGCCGACTGTCGCCGCCGCACCTTGGAACCGCGAATGCCGGACTATCCCTTGCTGGACATGAAGTAGCCGCGCCAACTCCACGCTCCTTGGCGTCTCGGCGGAGGAACGGGAGCGGAGCGCCGGCGCACCGCTCCCGTTGCCAAGGTCAGTCCTCGCCGCCGATGCCGAACAGCACCAGAATCGACGTGAACATGTTGTAGAGGCCCACGTAGATGCCCACCGTGGCGCGGATGTAGTTGGTTTCCTCGCCGCGCACCACCGCGCTGGTCTCCCACAAGATGAGGGCCGCGCCGACCAGGATGATGATGCCCGCCAACACTTGGTGCATCAACGTGGTGAACCCGATGAATAGCGACGCCACCATGGACGCCAAGATGACGATCACGCCCACCACCAAGAAGCCGTGCAGAAAGCTGAAGTCCCGCTTGGTGGACACGGTGTAGACGGAAAGGCCGAAGAACGCCACCGCCGTGATGCCGAGCGACTGCGCCACCAAGGCGCCGCCGTTGGCGAGGCCGAGCACGCCGCCGAGCAGGGGCGCCAAAGACATGCCCATGAAGCCGGTGAGCGCGAACGTCCACACCAGCCCCCAGCCGCTGTCGGCGGTTTTGTGAACCGCGAACAAGAGGCCGAAAAAGCCGATGAGGGTGGGAATGACGCCCAGATAGGGCACGCCGGCGACCACCGAGACGGACGCCGTGGCCGCGCTCCAAAGCAGCGTCATGGCGAGCAGCGCGTAGGTGCTGCGCAGCACCTTGTTGATTTCTATCGCCGACGGGGCGCGGGCGGTGAGCACTCTTGCTTCGGCCATCAAAGAACTCCTCCTTCAAGGGGTGGTTGCCGTAACAGGGCCTATATTGCCACTCGGCCAGCGGTTTTCAAGCGCCAAATGGAGGCGTGGAGGGGTGTGCGTCGCGCTCTTGTCGCGCTCTCCGGATCCGTTCCACAACCGCCAAATGATGTAGTGTTCGCTGGTGAACTTGACCTTGCAGGCGGCAGGATGGCGATGAACTGCTACTTGGTTGTGTGGCCAGCCAAGAACGGAGACGCTGAGGTGATCACCAGCATGTTCCCCGAGCACCACCCCGTTCTTGAAGGCAGGGTGTACATGGTGGCCGCAAAACAGAAGACGTGTGCGGAGGTCTGCGATACCGTTGGCATCGGCAATGGTGCCGAGATCGGCAATGGTGCCGAGAAGAGCGGCTTGGTGACGAAGGTGAACGACTATTACGGGCTTTTCGACCGCGCTTTGTGGGAGAAGATGGACGCATGGCGCGAGATGTAGGCCCCTCCAATGTCGTACCCATGCAACGCTCAGGCGGCGGCTCCGGCGACGACGGCAACTACGGCGAACGCTTGGCGCGAATCGAGTCCAAGATGGGCTACATGGCAACCCGGGAGGATATCCAAGAGGTGAAGACGCTCATCGAGCGCAAGGAGGCCACGATGCTGCGCTGGCTGCTCGGCATGCTCGTGGTGGCCTTGGTCAGCTTGGGCGTTGCGCTCTTTCGCACATTCCTCTAGGTGCCCTGCGGGTCGGCGCGCCCAGAGGGCCAACGTTAGCTCTTCGTGCCGCTCGCATGGGGGCAGGGCCTGGCGTTGGTCCATCGTCGGCGAGCGAGCGGCGGCGTTGACATCGGGGCGGCAGGGTCTATGATCCGTGGCGTCCCGGGTGTTTAGCTCAGTTTGGGAGAGCGACGGCCTTACAAGCCGTAGGTCGCAGGTTCGAGCCCTGCAACACCCACCACGGAGCGGTAGTTCAGCTGGTTAGAATATCGGCCTGTCACGCCGGGGGTCGCGGGTTCGAGTCCCGTCCGCTCCGCCATTGTCAAGTCTTTCGGGCCACTTCGGCAGTCGCCAAGGGTCGCCGCGAGCGCTATGATGCCCATGTGGTTCCGTTCGGATGGGGCCGTGGACGAGGGGAACGTTGCCAGCCCAGCGTTGGGCAGGCCCGCAATGGCCGTTGGGCGGTTTGGCGGTGTTGGCCGCGCGGCGGCGCGCACGCGCCGGGGCGTCGTCCGCGCGCGTCGGTGCGTCTTGCCCTTGGCGGCCCTTGTCGCATTTGTCCAGCCAGTCGGCGCCCAATCCATTCCCGGCGTTGGGATCACGGCGACCATTTCCGTCGCGCCGCCAAGCGCAACGTTGTGGGAGAAGCATCCCACGCTCTATCCGGGCATCGGTATTTCTCCCTCGTACCTGCGGCCGAGCACGGCGGCGCAAGCGGTGACGGTGTCGGGGGGGAGATCGAGCTTCCGGCACTTTTTCTGCGTCCACAAGGAAGTCGGGGAGATCCACGCGCACCGCAGGGCCGAATGCCACCTCATCGCCAATCGAACAACGCCCACTTCGGTCGAACTGACCGAAGCCATGATCGACCACGGCGGCGTGGCGTGGCACATCGCGGTGGCGGGCGGGCCGAGCATTCGGGCGCAATGGCTGCCTATTCCCGCCGCCAAGACGGTGGCCCTCTTTCCGGCGTCCGCTTCGACCCGCACGGAGTACCAAGCCGAGATCCATCCAAAGGCCAACGGCTTGCGGGTGCGGTCCCTTGGCGCGGGCACCATCGCGGTTCGCGTCAACGGCGGCGCGGTCGAGACGGTGGCAACCGGCGCAACGCGCGTGATCGACACGCTGGCACCCGGCACGAACACTCTCACGATTGAAGTTGCCGTTGGCGGCGCGACCACGACATACACCGCCACGTTGACGCGCAGCCTGTTGCCGGACGCGTCCTTGCGCGCCGCGGTGGCGCGGACGCTCGGCAAACCGCCCGGCGAGGCGTTGTCGGCGGACGACCTGCTCTCGTTGCGGACCTTGACCCTGAGCCGAAGCGGCGTCAGCGACCTTGCGGGTTTGGGGGCGGCGACTAATCTGGACCGGCTAGAGCTCGACGGCAACGGCCTGAAGGATGTTGCCGATCTGTCCACCTTGCGATCGCTTTCGTGGTTGGATCTCTCGGACAACGCGCTCTCCAACCTCGAGCCGCTGTCCGGCCTGGCGTCCCTGCGGACGCTGCTGCTCAGCGACAACGCGGTGTCGGACCTCGCCGCACTCGGCGGGTTGACGGAACTGCGGGTGCTGACGCTGTCCGGCAACGCGGTTTCCGATCTGAGCCCGTTGTCCGCGCTGACGGTGTTGGAGCAGCTCTCGCTGGACGACAACGACATACGCGACGTGCGACCGCTCGGGGGGCTGCCCGCGCTCCGCTACCTGCGTTTGGGGCGCAATCGCATAGCGAACGTCCTGCCACTCGGCTGGTTGCCCGACTTGGAGCGGCTGTCGCTGAACGACAACGCCATAGAGGACATCGCCCCGCTGTGGTCGCTGCCGGCGCTGCAGCGGCTCGATTTGGAGCGCAACGCCGTGCGGGAGGTTGCGGCGCTGCGCCATCTCGCCATGCTCGAGCGCCTGCGTCTGCGGGGCAATCGCGTTGCCGACATCGCGCCGCTGGTCGCCAATCCGGGGCTTGGCGCCGGCGACGCCGTGGGGCTGCGGGACAATCCGCTGACGGAAGCGTCGATCCGCGATCATGTGCCGGCCTTGCGCGTGCGCGGCGCCACGTTGCTGGTCGGATGGCCGGTGCTTGTGTTCCCGGCGGCGGACGATGCGTCCGGACGCCAAGGCTTCGTGCGCGTGATCAACCGCACGGAAGCCGCCGGCGAGGTGCTGGTGGAGGCGGTGGACGACGCCGGCGCGCGCGCCGCGCCGGTGCGTTTGGCCATCGGCCCCCGCCAAGCGCGGCACTTCAACTCCGCCGATTTGGAAATGGGCAACGCCGCCAAAGGGTTGTCGGCCGGGGTCGGGGCGCCGGTGGACGGGGCGTGGCGGCTGGCGTTGTCGTCCACTCTGGAGCTCGATGTGCTCGCCTACGTGCGCACGCCGGACGGCTTTCTCACCGCCGTTCACGATGTGTTGGCGCGGAGGAGGTCCATTGACGGGTCGCGGGCAACGATCTTCAACCCGGCGCGCAACCGCAACCAAGCGAGTGCGCTGCGCTTGGTCAACCCGACCGGCGTGGCCGAGCCAGTCAGGGTGTGGGGCGTGGACGACCGCGGGTCGGGCCGCTTGGCCACCGGCTTGTCGGTGCCGCCGGGCGGCGCGCTCACCGTGCCGGCGACGACGCTCGAGGCGTACCGCATTGGCAAGGCCGGCCGCGGGCTTGGCAGGGGAACGGGAAAGTGGCGCTTGGATGTCGACGCCCGTTGGCCGGTGGCGACGGTCAGTCTGTTGACCAACCCGAGCGGTCACTTGACGAACTTGTCCTCGTCTTCGGTGGATCGGGGCGCCGACGGGACATTGCGCTTGCCGCTGTTTCCGTCCGCGCGGAGCGCCCGCGAAGGCTTCGTGCGCGTCGCGAACCGCAGCGCTCGGGAGGGCGCTGTTTGGATCACGGCAATCGACGACGCCGGCGAACGCCCGCCCCCGGTGGCGTTGCGTTTGCTCGGCGCGCAGACGGCTCACATCAACTCCGAAGATTTGGAAAACGGCACCCCGGCAAAGGGGCTGCCGGAGGGGGTGGGCCCGCCAACCGCCGGCGACTGGCGTTTGGAGCTGACATCCGATTTGGACTTTCACGCCCACGCCTACGTCCGCGCTGCCGACGGTTTTCTCACGAGCATGCACGATGTCGCGCCGACCCGGGATGGCGTGGCGCGCGTGGCGTTCTTCAACCCGGCCAGCAACCAGCGGCAGCGCAGCCTGTTGCGGATCGTCAACAACGGCGCGGCGGCGGCCGCGGTGACGATCAGAGGCGTGGACGACGCCGGGGCGCAAGGTGGCGTGGCGCGCGCGACCGTGCCGGCGCGGCAGGCGTTGACCTTCTCGGCGGCGGACTTGGAAACCGGCGCCGCCCCGCTTTCGGGCGCCTTGGACGACGGCGATGGCAAGTGGCGCTTGACCGTCGCCTCCGAAGCGCCTCTCGTGGTGATGAGCCTGCTCGCCAGCGCCAGCGGCCATCTGACCAACCTCTCCACCGTGCCCGCACCGTGACCGTGGCCTCCCGCATGCGCATGGCCGGGAAGGGCGGCACAGGTGGGTCGAGTTACTCCAATTCTTCGATTCGCTTGGGGTAGGCGTCCTTTAGCAGCCTCGACAGGGACCGATCCGCGAGAATGCGGCCGCCGGTTTGGCATTTCGCGCAGTAGTTGGACTCGTGCTCCGCGCGCACGACGCGCATTACCGGCGAACCGCATGCCGGGCAAGGCGCGCGGTACTTGCCATGCACCGCCATCTCGGCATGGAAAGCCGTCACCTTGTTGCCTCGTCCTGCGCCGGGAAACGCATCGCCGGCGTTCGCGCGCAGGCGTTCGGTCCACTCCGCGAGGACGCTACGACACGCATCGAACAACGCGCGCGCTTCGGTTTCGCCGATGCGTTGCGCAGGTTTGAACGGCGACATGCGGGCGCGGAACAGGATCTCGTCGCTGTAGGCGTTGCCGATGCCGGCGAGGATGCGCTGATCGGTGAGCGCGCGTTTGACGGTGTGCGGCGCCTGGCGCAAGCGGGCCCAGAAAGCCTCGAAGCGGGTGTCGAGCACATCGAGTCCGCCCGGGTCCAGATCCGCCAGCGCCGGCGCTCCGCGCACCAAGCGCAGGGCGGCGCGCTTCTTCTTGCTTGCCTCCGTGAGAAGGAGGCAGCCCTTGGCCCGGCCCGAGGCGTCCTCGAAGTCGAACGCGGCAAGGCCGATGCGCTTCGGCACTGGGGCTTTGGCGTCGCGCCAGCGCAGACGGCCGGCGATCATCAAATGCACAACGGCGAAGAAACCGCCTTCCAAGACGAACACGATTTGCTTGGCGAGTCGTCGCACGGCCACCACTTCGCGCCCGCTCACCTCGTCCACACCCGGCGTCACCGAGCGCAGGAGGAACGGGCTGGCGAGGCGAATGGCGGCCAGGCGCGCTCCCACCGCGCGCCGCTCCAAGTGCTCCACGTACACGGTGATGTCGGGCAGTTCAGGCATGCGACGCCGCCAACCGCGCGCGGCCGGGCGATTCGGCCCCGGCGGACAGGGCGAGCCGCCAACGGCCGGAGCGAAAGCGCGCCACCAGCATGCCGCACTTCACCAGAAACTCGCCGATCATCGCCCCGTACACCCACTCCACAGGCCAGCCGAGCCATGTGAAGGCCGCGGCGAGTCCGCAGCGGACGCCGATCAACCCCACCGCCGTGGCGATGAGCGGAAAGCGCGTGTCGCCGGCGCCGCGCAACGCGCCGCCGATGGCGAACTCGATGGCCATGAGCGGCGTCATAGCTGCCATCATGTAGGCCATCACGGTGGTCAGGCGCACCGTCTCGCGCTCGTCGCCCAGGAAGAAGGCGGCCAGCTGAGGCGCGAACGCCGCCACCAAGAGCCCGATGCATCCCACGCACGCCACCGCGCCCACCGCCGAGCGCCAACCGCTGCGCGCCGCGACGGCGGGATCGCCGGCGCCAAGGTGCTGTCCGGACAAGGTGGCGCTGGCGATCGAGAAGCCGAACCCCACGACGAAGCACACCATCAACAGACTCTGGCCGACGCCGTAGGCGGCGAACGCCGCGGTGCCGTAGTAATGGCCGATGAGCATCAAGAAGCCAAAGTAGCCGAGCTGAAAGACCACCATCTCCAAGCCCGCGGGGAGACCGATGCGCAGCAGCCGCGCGAACCGCTCGCGCCGGAACCACTTGTTGCGCACATGCTTCAAGCGGAAACCCTGCCGCAACCAGATCGCGAGCAGTGCCGCGGCACCCACGGAGAACGAGGCGCCGCCGGCCAACGCCGCTCCCGCCACGCCCATTTGCGGAAATCCGTGGTGGCCGAACACGAGCACATAGAGCAACGGCACGTTGAGCAGGTTCACCGCGACGCCGATCCACAGCGGCGACCAGGCATCGCCGGCGGCGCGCAACGCGGCGCCGAGGATCAGGTTTACCGCAAACGCCAAGTTGAACGCGGACATCCAACGGATGTTGGTTGCCGCCAAATCGCTGGTGGTGGCGTCCAACCCGAAGATCGCGGCGATAGGCCGAGCGGCCAACATCCCCGGCGCGGTCATCGCCAACGCCAACGCGCCGCTGGCGACCAAACTCGCCAAGGTCACGCGGCCGGCTTCGTCGCCATCGCCCGCGCCCCATGCGCGCGCGACCAAGGCGGTGGTGCCGGCGCTCACCGCCATCAGCACCGCCTGCAGGGCGAAGAAGACGCGCTGGCCCACGTTCACGGCGGCCAGTTCTTCCGTGCCCAGCGCGCCGATGCACTTGAGCTGCACGATCATCACCGCCGCGTAGGAGAGGTTGGTGAGGATGGACGGAAACGCCAACGCGAAGAGCGTCGGCTTGGGGTGGTTGTGGGCGACCATGCGTTCGCGTGTACGCTGATTTGCGGGGAGCTTGATTTGCGGGGATTTGCGGGGGGTTGCGGGGGTTTGCGGGGAAAGGTGTTCGCCGGTGCCGGCGACGCTCGGCAAGACGAAGGCGTTGGCGCGTGATCATACCGAACTTGGCGATGTTGGGCGGACGTTGAAAAATGAAAATCGAACCGCCACGCGCTCTTTGCTTTGCGCTTGCTTTGCGCTGCTTATGCGCCGCTTTGCGCCGCCTACCGCTCGGTCGCGGATTCGCGTATTTTAGCGGCATGGACTTGAGCGATCTTGAGGCGAAAGTGGACGCGCTGATCGCCCGTTGCGCCACGTTGGCGCGGGAAAACCGCGCGTTGCGCGAGCGCGAACGGTCTTGGTGCGCCGAGCGGGAGCAACTCATGAAGCGCCACAACGTCGCGCAGGCGAAGATCGACAGGATGCTTGGGCGCGGGAACACCTCCTCGGAGGAGAGCTGAAGTGGCCACGGTGTCCGTGCGACTGCTCGACGAGGAGTACCAGGTGAGCTGCGAAGAACACGAAGTGGACGACCTCATGGCCTCGGCGCGGGACCTCGACAAGCGCATGCGACGCATCCGCGAGACCGGCAAGGTGTTCGGCGTGGACCGCATCGCCGTCATGGCGGCGCTCAACATCGCCCATGACAACGTCCTCGCAAGCCACAAGGTGGCGGAAGCCGAACGCGACGTGCGCAAACTGGTCGAGCGCGTCAGCCGCGCCCTCGACAGCGCCGAAGACGAATAGCGTCGCCCCGGTGCGGCCTGCTTGGGGGATGCGGAAGGACGCGCACGAGGAGTCGTTTGACATGCGTCTTTGGCGCTATACTGCCGGGGTCTCCTGGGGTGTTGGCCAGCCGAATTCATCCTCGAGCCGTTAAGCACGAATAGGAGATCCGGTGTCGGCGGCGGTGCGCAGGCCCAACATGTGGCGAGGTTTCCTCGCAGTTGACGGGTAGCCTTAGACGTCGGCCGGATCACCGCCTTGAACAACAACGGTTCAGGGTAACCAGGCAGCGGCACCGCCGGGAGACAAGTCGAAACGCCATGACAAGCGCCCAGAACGGCACCGCCGGCCGTGCGCAAGCGGGCCCGAGCGCAGGCTCCAAGACGCATCTTCGCGCACGCTATCGAACCAAACGGCGCGCGCTTTCCGCCGCGCAGCAGCGGCAGCACGGGGCTGTCGTGGCCGGCGCCTTGCTCGCGCGGGTGCGCGCCGCGGCCACGGTCGCGGTGTATATCGCGCAAGACGGAGAGATCGACCTCGCGCCGTTGGTCGCGCAAGGGCGGCAACACGGCGTTGTCTTCGCAGTGCCGGTGCTCGCGGACGGGGGCCTTCGCTTTGCGGCGTACCGCGCCGACGAACCGATGCGGCGCGGCCGCCACGGTTTGCTCGAACCATCCAACCCCGCTTCGGCCTGCCCCGCGCTCGTGCTCGCTCCGCTGGTGGCGTTCGACGAGCGGGGACATCGACTCGGCATGGGGGGAGGATACTACGACCGGTATTTCGCCCGGCACCCGGAGGCGGAGCGGGTTGGCGTGGCGCACGAATGTCAGCGCGCGCCCTGCCTGCCGGTGGACCCGTGGGACATGCCGCTTGCGGCCGTGGTCACCGAACAGGGATGGCGCCGATTCGGCGACGGCGCGCCGGCGGCGTGACCAAGGACCGGCAAAAACGACGCGCCGCAAACGCGGCTTTGACGGTGATCGAACCGCTGCTCGGCCCCGATCGCGTGCTGGGCGTTGGCACCGGCAGCACCGCCAACCACTTCATCGACGCGCTGCCGACGCTCCGCGCAACCTTCGCCGGGGCGGTCTCGAGCAGCGTGGCAACCAGCGAACGCTTGGCCGCCCGCGGCGTCCGCGTCTTGGACTTGAACGACGTCGAGGCGCCGGCGGTGTATGTGGACGGCGCGGACGAAGTGGCGCCGGATCGCGTGCTGATCAAAGGCGGGGGCGGGGCGCTTGTGCGTGAGAAAATCGTCGCCGCCTGCGCCGAGTGTTTCGTCTGCATCGTGGACCGGAGCAAACTGGCGGACGCTCTCGGCGCGTTCCCGCTGGCGGTGGAAATCGTGCCCCTGGCGCGCCGTTTCGTGGCGGGCCGTTTGCGGGCTCTGGGCGGCGCCCCCGCGTTCCGCGCCGGTTTCGAGACGGACAACGGCAACCACATCCTCGACGTGCGGAACCTGCGGATGGACGACCCGCACGCGTTGGAGAATGCCGTGAACGCCATCCCCGGCGTGGTCGACAACGGCATCTTCGCTGGCGGCGCGCGGCCCCAGGTCGTGCTGGTCGGCGGGGCGCGCGGCGTCGAGCGGATCGTCGCCGAAGACTGTCCACCGGCGTTGCGTCAGGGAGTCGCGGCGCTGGCTTGAGCGTCCCGCCCGCCGCGCAAGCGGTTTCTACTGGGGCAGCAGCTTGCCGGGGTTCATCACGCCGTCCGGGTCCAACGCCGCCTTCACCGCGCGCAGAATGGCGATCTCCGCCTTGTCGCGCGAGAAGCCGAGGAAGTCGCGCTTCGCCAAGCCGACCCCGTGTTCGGCGGAGATGCTGCCGCCGTGCGCCCGCACCACGTCGAACAAGGCGGCGTTGATGGCTTCGCAGCGTTGGTGGAAAGCGCCCACCTCCCACGCCGGCGGTTTCAGGATGTTGAGGTGCAGGTTGCCGTCGCCGATGTGTCCGAACCAGCACACTTCAAAGTCCGGATAGTGCCGGGCGACCAGCTGATCGACGGCGGCAAGGAACGCCGGCGCTTCGGACACGCGCACCGCCAGATCGTTCTTGTAAGGCGTTTGCGCGGCGATGCTTTCCGTGATGCCTTCGCGGAGCGTCCAGAGCGCCCGCGCCTGGGCGTCGGATTGGCTCATCACGCCGTCCGCGGCTTCTCCGACCTCCTGGGCGTCGGCGAACGCCGCCAACGCCGCCGCCTCGTCCTTGGCGTCGAACTCCACGAGGACGTAGAAGGGGCAGTCCGTCGCCAAGGGCCGGCGCACGCCGCGGTGCGCGCACACTTTCGACAGCGCCAACTCCGAAAAACACTCGAACGCCGAAATCGCAGCCGCGGCGCGAAAGCGCGCCAAGAGCGCGAGCGCGGCGCCGAGTTCGTTCACGCCGAGCACCATCACCCGGCTTGGCGGCGGCGCGTCCGCCAGGCGCGCATCCACTTCCACAATGAAGCCGAGCGTGCCTTCAGAGCCGATGAACAGGTGGCGCAAGTCGTACCCCGTGGCGTTTTTCACGAGGGCGCGGTTCAGCTCCAGCACCTCGCCGCGGCCAGTGACCACTTTGAGCCCGGCGATCCAATCCCGCGTCATACCGTAGCGGATCACCTTGATGCCGCCCGCGTTGGTCGCCACGTTGCCGCCGATTTGACTCGATCCGGCCGACGCGAAGTCCACTGGATAGTGAAGGCGCTGCCGCGCCGCGAACTCCTGCAACGCCCGCGTTGCGACACCGGCTTGGCAGCGCACCACGCGGTCGGTGGCGTTGAAGGCGAGGATGCGGTTCATGCGATCGAAAGACACCACCACCTCGCCATCGCTCGCCACCGCGCCGCCGGAAAGCCCGGTGCGCCCGCCGGAGGGCACCAGCTTGCCGCCGACGCGGCCGGCCAGCCGCGTCAACGCCGCCACTTCGTCCACGGTCTGCGGGAACACCACCGCGCTTGGCGACACCGGGTGTGCTCGCGTCCAATCGCGGCCCCACACCGCCAAGTCCGCCGGCGCGGTCGTCATCCGCTCGGCGGGAACGATCTGTCGCAGCTGTTCGATCATGAATGCGCGCCCTTGCGCGCCCTAGGGGGCGCGTTGGAGTTTTGCTTCGCAAAACTCGGTGCCCATAGCGGAACTTGAGATGTGCGCCCTGCGGGGCATGTTGGAGTTTGCTCCGTACACTTCGTCGCCCGACGAACGTGTTGCTGAGCGGAGCGTTGCGGAACCCGCCGGCGCTCTCGCTCCGGCCGGCCCGGCTATGAGGGGCGGCGGCCGCGCAGCGGCGCGTTTGTCGAGCAGCGCCGCCGCAGCCAGCCCAGCGCCGCGCCGGTCACCGCCGCCGCCGCGATGCAGCCCGCAACGAACAGTCCGCTTGCCAGCAGAAAGCCGAGGAGCCGCGCGTTCTCAATGTCGTAGGCGCGGCCAAGCCACCAGATGCCGAGCGCGGTGGCCACCGCGCCGAGCAAGACGGTGCGGCCCAGGCGGGACACGACGGGCGGCCGGTGAAGCGCCGCCGCCTCAACTTGGTTCTTTGGCCTCTTCGCCCTCCGCGGCAGCGTCGTCTCCGGTGGCGTCTTGGCCTTCGATGGCGAGCAGCTCCATTTCGAAGATCAACGTCTCGTGCGCGCCGATGGTGCCGGCGCCGTGCTCTCCGTAGGCGAGCTCCGAAGGGATGAACACCTTCCACTTGTCGCCCACGCGCATGAGCTGAAGGACCTCCTGCCAGCCCCTGATCACGCCATCCACCCGAGTCGTGAACGGCCGGTTCTTCTCCACGCTGCTGTCGAACACGCGCCCGTCGATCAGCGTGCCGTGGTAGTGCGCGGTCACCGTGTCGGTGCGCTTGGGCGTCGGGCCGTCGCCGGAAGCGAGCACTTCGTATTGCAGGCCGGACGCGGTGGTGGTCACGCCCTCGCGCTTGCCGTTCTCGGCGAGGAACGCCTTGCCGGGCTCAAGGGGCGTGGCCGGTTCGGCTTTTTCTTCCGCCATTTCCGCGCTCTGGGTCTCCGCGCTCTCGGTCTCCGCGCTCTGGGTCTCGGCGGGTGGCGAACAGGCGACGAGGAGCGCCGTCAACGCAAGCGTCGGCGTCAGCTTCCAGATTCGAAGATTCACATGTGCTCCCGTTGTCCAAGTTGGAAGTGCGCCATTCTAACGCCATCCGACCGCGGCTTGGCTATGATCAAGACGGTCTTGCGCCGAGCACCGGCCGCAGGTTGATCTTTGGCATTTGGAGACGAGATGTTCGACTGGCGTTTTCCCTACGCTTCCCGGCGCGCGCCGGTGCTGGCGCGCAACGTGGTGGCGACCTCGCAGCCGCTCGCCGCCAACGTCGGCCTCGACATGTTGCGGCAAGGCGGCAACGCGGTGGACGCCGCGCTGGCCACCGCGATCGCGCTTACCGTGGTGGAGCCGTGCAGCAACGGCGTGGGCGGCGACGCTTTCGCCTTGGTGTGGGCAGGCGACGGTTTGGCGGGCTTGAACGCCTCCGGGCGCTCCCCCGCGTTGTGGACTCCGGCGCGGTTCGCCCGGCAACGGCGCATGCCGGTGCGCGGCTGGGACGCGGTGACGGTGCCCGGAGCGGTGAGCGGCTGGGTCGCGCTCTCCAAGCGGTTTGGCCGGCTGCCCTTCGCCGATCTGTTCGCGCCGGCGATCCGCTACGCCCGCGACGGCTTCCACGTTGGCCACAAGACCGCCGCCGCGTGGGCCCGCGCGCGCGACACCTACGCGTATTCCCCGGATTTCCTGCGCCATTTCCTCCCGGAGGGCAGCGCTCCGCGCCCCGGCGAACTGTTCGCGAATCCGAGCTTGGCGGCCACCTTGGAGACCATCGCGGCAACCGAGGGCGAGGCGTTCTATCGGGGCGCGCTGGCCAAGCGCATCGACGCCGCGGCGCGGGCGCAAGGCGGCGCGTTGCGCTTCGGCGATCTTGCCGATCACCAACCGGAATGGGTGCCGCCCCTGCTGCAACCCTACGGCGGCGCAGCGGGTGCGGGCGCGGCGTCGCCCGCGGACGCGGAGTCGCCGGCGGCGCCGATCGAGCTCGCGGAGATCCCGCCCAACGGCCAAGGTTTGGCGGCGCAGATCGCGCTGGCGATTCTCGACCACCTGCGCGCGCACTCGCTGCCCCCCGGCTGCGCCGAGTGGACACACCTGCAGGTGGAAGCCATGAAGATCGCCATCCGCGCCGCTTTCGATCACATCGCGGACCCGCGCGCCATGCGTCTGCCCGCCGCCGCGCTGTTGGCGCCGGAGTCCATTCGCCGCGCCGCCGGCCGCATCGGGCGCGAAGCGGCGCCGCTGCCGCCGGCGGCGCTGCCGGCGAGCGAGGACACGGTGTATCTGACCGCCGCCGACGCCGGCGGCATGATGGTCTCCCTGATCCAATCCAACTACATGGGCTTCGGTTCCGGCGTGGTGGTGCCCGGCACCGGCATCGCCTTGCAAAACCGCGGCGCCGGCTTCGTCTTGGAGCGTGGCCACCCCAACGAAACGGGCCCGCGCAAGCGGCCGTACCACACCATCATCCCCGGCTTCGTGCTGCGCGGCGGCGCGCCGCTGTTGAGCTTCGGCGTGATGGGCGGCCACATGCAACACCAAGGCCATGTGCAGATGGTGACGCGCATCTTCGACCACGGCGAGAACCCGCAGGCCGCGTCGGACGCGCCGCGCTGGCAGGTGACGCCGGACTTCCGCGTGCTGCTCGAAACGGGATACGCGCCGGACGTGGCGCAGGATCTGACGGACCGCGGCCACGATGTGGAAATGGCGGAAGAAGGCTTCGGCGGCGCCCAGCTCGTGTTGCGGCTGCCGGATGGCGGCTACTGCGCCGCCTCCGACCATCGCAAGGAAGGCTGCGCCGTGGGTTTCTGAAGCGAGCGCGTTTCGGCACCGGCCCTTGTCGTGGGATTGGCACGACGCCCACGCCAAAGACTCAATTGGCCGGGCCGGCGAGATCTGACGAAGTTTGACGCCTTCCCCGTACCTCTTGGCTGCGCGACAAACTGCGACTGCGCGGCGCATCTGCGCTCGATGTTCAACAGTGGTACTGTTCGCCCATGCCAACGCCACGCGGCCCGGTCCGCGCCACAACCACGACGCCAACCGACTCGGCCGGTGTGACCGAGCCGCGGGCAACTGTGGACTGGCCTGTGTTTTGCACGGGCGTGGCGTGCGTGGTGCTGGCGGCCGTGCCCATGATCGCGTACCCGGAAGAAGCCGGAGAGTTGATCGACGGCCTGTACCAATGGATCGCCGGCACTTTTGGGATTCTCTACCTTTGGGCCTGCGTGGCCGCCACGGTGTTTCTGCTCTGGCTCGCCTGCGGCCGCCACGGGCGGCGCGTGCTTGGCGCGGACAAGCCCGAATACAGCACCGCGAGCTGGATGGCGATGTTGTTTTGCGCCGGCATCGGCGCCGGGCTCTTGTACTGGTCCACGGCCGAGTGGGCGTTCTACATGGATCAACCTCCATTCGGAATCGCCCCGCGTTCGCCGGAAGCCCAAGAGTGGGCGGCCACCTACGGCATCTTCCATTGGGGCGTTTCGGCGTGGTGCTTGTACTGCCTGCCCACGGTGGCCATCGCCTGGCCCTACTATCGCTACCGCTTGCCCTACCTGCGCTTGTCGTGCGCGCTCGTCGGCGTCATGGGGCGGGACTTCCCGCAACGCCCGTGGGGCCGCGTGGTGGACTTGCTGTTCATCCTCGCCTTGATCGGCGGCACGGGCACGTCGCTGGGGCTGGCGACGCCGATGCTGGCCGCCATCGCCGCCGATCTCTTCCACATCGACGAGTCGCTCACCCTCACGCTGGCCCTCTGCGGCTTGTGCGTGGCGTTGTTCGCCACCAGCGTGTATTTGGGCCTCGGCCGCGGCATCCGCCACCTCTCGAACATCAACATCGGCTTGGCGGGCCTGTTCCTGCTTTGGGTGCTGGTCACCGGGCCGGCGATTTTCGCCCTAGAGCTCGGCACCTCCTCACTCGGCTTGATGGCGCAGGAGTTCTTGCGCATGAACACATGGACGGACGCGCTCGCGAACACCGGCTTCACCGAGAATTGGACGATCTTCTACTGGGCGTGGTGGATCGCCTACGGCCCCTACATGGGCTTGTTCGTCACCAAGATCTCCCGCGGGCGCACGCTGCGCGCCGTGATCTTCGGCATGATCGGTTTCGGCACGTTGGGTTGCGCGGCGTTCTACATCGTTTGGGGCAACTCGGTGTTGTGGATGGACCTGCACCAGGGCATCGGCTTTCTCGATTTGGTGCGCGAGGGCGAGACGGCCACCGCCATCGCCAAGGCCGTTGCCGCGGTTGCCGGCTATCCGGTTCCGGCGCTGGCCTTTCTCGTCCTCGGTTTGGTCTTCGTGGCCACCACCTACGATTCCGCTTCCTATTGCATCGCCGCCGCGGCAACGCGCGGGCTCTCCCCGCGGGTCGATCCGGCGCGGTTGCACCGGGTTTTCTGGGCGTTCGCTTTGGCGGCGCTGCCCGTCGCCTTGGTGATCATCGACACCTTGGAAGCCGCCCGGGCCACAACGCTGGTGGTCTCGCTGCCGCTGCTTACCCTAATGGCGCTCATGGCGTGGTCTCTAACCCGGTCGCTGAACGACGGGGCGGCCATCGAGACACCCGCGGCATAACCCCGCGCCAGCGCCGCTGCGCGCAACCGCCAACTGCTACAATCCCACGCAACACCGCAAGGGGCAAGGGGGAACCAACAATGGCGGAAGCCGCGCTGGCCGATTTGGACGCGGATCTCAACAACCTTGTGATGAGCGAAGAAGTGGAACCGCTGTATGCCGCGGTGAAGAAGTTCATCGGCGAGGAAGTGGAACCGCGCACGTCCGACTACTTCGCCGCCGCGTTCGAGCATGGCGACCGTTGGAGTCTGTCGCCGCGCCAAGAGGACATCCTCGGCGGCCTCAAGAGCAAGGCCAAGACGAACGGCCTGTGGAACTTCTTCCTGCCGGACGCCGACACCGGCGAAGGTTTGAAAAACCTGGACTACGCCTACATCGCCGCCGAACTCGGCAAGAACCCCATCGCCTCGGAGTGCCTCAACTGCAGCGCCCCGGACACCGGCAACATGGAAGTGCTGGAGCGCTACGGCACGCCGGAGCAGAAGGAGCGGTGGTTGAAGCCGCTCTTGAACGGCGAGATCCGCTCCGCCTACGCGATGACGGAGCCGAACCTCGCCTCGTCCGACGCCAAGCAGATCGCCACCCAAGCGCGCCTCGACGGAGACGAATGGGTGCTGAGCGGCGAGAAGTTCTACATCTCCGGGGCCGGCGATGCCCGCTGCAAGATCATGATCGCGATGGTGCAGACCAGCCCGGACGCGCCGCGGCACCGCCAGCAATCGCAGATCCTCGTGCCGAAAGACACTCCGGGCGTGGAAATCATCGAACCGATGACCGTTTTCGGGCACGACGACGCCCCCCACGGGCACATGCACCTGCGCTTCGACAACGCCCGCGTGCCGAAGGAGAACATCCTGCTCGGCGAAGGCCGCGGCTTCGAGATCTCCCAAGGGCGCTTGGGGCCGGGGCGCATCCACCACTGCATGCGCTCGGTCGGCCAAGCGGAGCGGGCGCTGGATTTGATGGTGCGGCGCGGCATGTCCCGGGAGGCGTTCGGCAAGCCGCTGGTGCAGCTGGGCAAGAACTTGGAACTCGTCTCCCGCGCCCGCATCGAGATCGAAGCGATGCGCCTGATGGTGCTCAAGGCCGCCAAGGCGATGGATGTGCTCGGCAACCGCGAGGCGCGCGTTTGGGTACACATGTGCAAGGCCATGATCCCGGAGCGCGTCTGCCAGATCATCGATCAAGCCATTCAGATGCACGGGGCCGCGGGCGTGTCCCAATGGACGCCGCTCGCCGGCATGTACACCGGCCAACGAACCCTGCGCATCGCCGACGGCCCGGACGAGGTGCATCACTTGGTGGTGGGGCGGGCCGAACTGCGCAGATACGACGAGAACTTCGGGCGCTCGGGCTAAGGACCTCGAATGCCCGCCATGCGCGGATGCGGAGCGCGAAACCGCAGCCCTTGAGCGCTTCCTACTTCCGCAACGTCCCGCGCAGCGACCTCGGGGCGCTATACTCCACAGCGTCTCGCCACCGACGGAGACGGCCATGGGCTATCCGACGAACAAGGAGGGCCTGCGCGGCATCGCCCGCGCCACCTATCACTGCACCGTGCCCATTGAGGAAGTCGCGCACCCGTTCGTGCCGCCTTGGGAGGATCAGCCACCGCAACCGTCGTGGCGACAGCACCGCATGCGCAAGCTCAACCGCGCTCTGCGGGACGGACACGAGACGCTTGGCCCAAGCAAGGGCGAAACGCTTAGGCGGTGCCCATTGCGACAGGCAATGGACGACGGCATCGCCTTCGATACCAACATGCTTGCGAGCCCACGCCTCGGCGTTTGATGATGCCTTTCAGGGGCGCTCGTCCTCCGTGGGGCGCAGCTTGAGGGACGCGGAGTTCATGCAATAGCGCAGCCCGGTGGGTGCCGGCCCGTCCGGGAACACATGCCCCAAGTGGGCGTCGCAGCGGGCGCAGAGCACCTCCGTTCGCACCATGAACAGCGAGCGATCCTTCTTCGTTGCCACGGCGTCGGCGGCGACCGGTTGGTGGAAACTCGGCCAGCCGGTGCCGGAGTCGTATTTCGTGTCCGAGTGAAAAAGCGGCGCGTCGCAGCAGCGGCATTTGTAGACGCCCGGCGTCTTGGTCTCCCAATACGCGCCGGTGAACGCCCGCTCGGTGCCCGCCCGCCGGGTGACGCGATATTCCTCCGCGGAAAGCGCGGCGCGCCACTCGGCGTCCGACTTCACGACCTTCTTCCGGGGGTCTTGCTCTACGGCGTCTTGCTCCGGCGCGTCCGCTACGGCCGCGGTCAAGTCATCCATTTCGTCACTCCGTGCTGCGAACGCCGCAGCCTACCACGACCAAGTTGCCACCGCCGCCCGGCTCGCGCCGCCGCACCATTTGGCGACTCGGTGGCGGATCGCAGCGACCCCGCCGCGTTCTTCGCCCGCGAACTACGCCACCGAAGCATGTGCCAGCGTTCCGCTGGTATGCTGGCATCCTCGTCGCTGATGACCCATGTGCTGAAGGAGGCTGCGTGATGGCCTGCAACTATGTCTACCACCGGCATCGGTTGAACGTCGCCGCTGGGCGCGGCTTGGCCGTTCTGGCGCTGCTGTCCTGGCTTGCTCTGCCGGCTGTCGCGTCTGAAGATGCGGCACCGATGCGTTCCCTTCCTCCCGATGCAGCCTACGGCCAATACGCCGTTGGCGTGGCGACCGGCTTCGCGGTGGACGCCTTGGCGCACCTCGATCCGTGGAACGGCTTCTACGGCAGGGCCAACTATCAAGCCCTGCTGCGCCGCATCGACGCCAGCGGCCAACGCCGCACCGTGGTGTTCCAGCTTTGGTACCCGGCGCTGCCCCGCGAGGATGCCGAGGCGGGCGAGCAGCAACGCCGGCCGCTTCCCGCCGCCAGTGGCCGACGCGCCAACTACCACGACTTCTTCTTTCGCGATCCGCACATTGCCGTGCGCCGCACCATCGCCGGCATGGCCGCGGCCGAGATCACCCAAGTGCGCCCCGGCGGCGCGCTGGCGGAGATGTCCGAGGCCGACCGGCAAGCCGCTCTTTCCAGCATTGGCGGGCACATCCTGGAGACGCCGCAAGGCGCTTGGCAGGACGCCACCGCGGCGGAAGGCCGGTTTCCGGTGATCGTGGTGGCGCACGGCCTGGGCGGCAACCACGCCATGTGGGGAACCTTCGCCGAGTTCCTGGCCTCCCACGGCTACATCGTGGCGGCGCCCACGTTCGTCAGCGACGGCACGTTGCCGCTGGTGTTCCACGACGAGGACTCCCCCTTCCGCAACGGGCGCGAGTGGGCGGATGTGGCGACGGCGCACGAGCGGCTGTCCAACGAAGCGAAGGTGGTGCCGTACTTCCACCGGCTGCTGTTCGACGGGAACGCCGATCCCGCCAAGCGCAAGGCCGTGCCCGGCGGCGTCGAACGCGCCACGACGATGATGTGCAACCTGTTCCGCCAGCGCCTCGGCGACGTGGCGCTGATGCTGCGCACCGTGCTGAGCATGGGCTTGGACGAACCGGCTTGCCGCACCGCGTTGGCGTCAATGGGCGCGACGAGCGCCGCCCGCCCGACATCGAACAGCTATCTTTGCGACCTGCTCAACGGCCGCATTGATGCGGACAACATCGGCGCCGCCGGCCACTCGCTGGGTTCCATGACCGCGCAACTGGCCGCCAACCACCTGCCGGCGGTCGACGCCGCGTTCGGCCTCAACAACGCGCCGCCGTTCACATGGACGCCCGAGGAGATGCTCGGCGGCAGCGAGGGCGGCGTGCGCAAGCCGCTGCTGCTGATGGTGGGCGACGAGGACGCCTTCGTGCAGAGCATCTTCATCGGCCTCTTCACCACCGCCGTGCGCGAAGCGGGCGGCGATGCCATGCAGGCGTTCCCGCTGGCTGCGGAGCGCGCCGCCCCGGACCGGATGACGAATCCACAACCAGTGGCGCTGAGCGGCTGGCAACGCGCCCGCTCGGATCGCTTCCTGGTGATCGTGCGCGATGTCGGCCACGACACCTTGGTGAACGAGGCCGCCCGCCTGTTCCCCTGGCCCGCCTTCGTGCGCGGCGAACTGCCTTTCGGGCAAGACCCCGGCCGCACTCGCAAAGCCACCGGCGAGGCGGCCTTCGCGCCGAAGCCGCCGGTCGGCGAACGCTACGACGAGCTTGGCTGGGCCACATACGAGGACGGGCAGGAAGCCTACCTGCCCCACGTCGTGCGCGACTGGTACGCCCTCGCTTGGTTCGACTGGCACCTCAAGGGCGATGATGCCGCCCGCGCCCGGTTGGCCGCCGCCGAGCCCTTCGGTGAGCGCACCCATGTGCGGAAGGAGATGCGGTGAATCACGGTCGGATTGCCCTCGTGTTGAGGCTGTGTAGAGGACAAGGATGAGCGAACGACCGCAGGAGCTTCTCCAGCGTTACGACGCTTGGGAACGGAACACGGACAAGCACGACTTCCAGTGGCGCCTGCGGCTGCTTCAATCCCTGTGGAGAGTGAAGGAAGGGCTTGGCACAGGAGAACTTGGAGGAAAAGCGCGCGGCGCCCAGCTAGCCATGCCCATGGCCAAGCATACGCTTCTGAACTACCTCACACCGAACATCCGCGACGTCGTGCGCAGGGAACTGGACAAGCCGGGAGACAAACTCTACGGCACCCCGCGGATTTACGAAAGTCTGCTGTCTAGCCAGCCTCTCTGTTTCAATCTCTTCGGGGAGTTGACGTTCGATCTCGATTTGGCCACTCGCGCTCTCCACGACATGAGCGCTGGGCGTATCGCCAAAGTGCTCCACATCTGCTTCGAGTTCTCGCCCGGCCGCGGAGACAAGCGTTATACCGGGGACAGGTCTGCCTTCGATGTCTATATCCAATACGCAACCCGGTCGGGCGGAAGGGGTTTTGCGGGTGTCGAGGTGAAGTATCACGAGAATCTAGAGGGCGGAAAGGAGGAGGAGAACTACAGAAACCATTGCGAGCGTTACAACGAGATCGCTGAGACCATGGGATGTTTTCGCGAACTGGATAAGCTTCGCGGCACACGGCTTCAGCAGATCTGGCGAGATCATCTCCTCATGGGAGCGCATAAACACGAGGATGGATTCGAAGATGCTCTCTTCGTCTTCCTCTATCCCAAAGCAAACACCTGCTGCGAGAAGGCTGCCGGGGAATACACTGGGTGTCTGACCGACGCCAGTTCATTCTGTCGCTGGACCTTGGAGGATTTGGCGGCGAAATTGATGACCCATTCGTCCGCCGAGTGGATACGGGACTTCTATCGTCGGTACTTGGATTTCTCGCGACTGGACGACATACTGCGAGCGCAGTAGGTGGAGCGGCCCGCGCAGTGACAGCTCCCCTCGCAATCGTCCAAGCCTGCGAACAGGCGCCTTCAACCCCTACGCCTGCTGTGCAGGAACGGCCCTGCCTGTTCGCCGACCGCGTTGGCGCTTGGTACATCGCGTCGAGATCGAGCCAGTACCGGAAGGTGCATGGCCTCTATTTGACGCCGGTACCGGTGGCGGACTTCATGGCCACGCTCATTGAGGCTCGCGGCGCTACGGTGCGGCTGCTCGACCCAGCGGCGGGAGCAGGCGTGTTGTGTTGCGCCGCAGTAGAGCGACTGGTCAGTGGTCGCAGTGCGCCGGGCAGCATAGAACTGGTAGCGTACGAGAGCGACCCCGAACTGTGCGGCCCGTTGGCCACGGTACTCGAATACTTGGCGGAGTGGTGCCGCTGTCGGGGCGTCCTTCTGACAGCGCGAATCGAAAGCAAAGACTTCGTGGTTGCCCACGCTGGAGCATTGCAGTCTGTTGGTGAGTTGCTTCCCTCGAGCTCGCCAACCGCGAACTTCGATGCCGTCATTGCCAATCCGCCGTACTTCAAGATTGGTCGCAACGATCCTCGCGCTTTGGCGGTTTCCAGCGTCGTGCATGGCCAGCCGAACATCTACGCGCTGTTCATGGCTGTGGGTGCGGCGTTGTTGCGTCGGTCGGGCGAGTTCGTCCAAATCGTGCCGCGTAGCTTTGCTTCCGGGCCCTATTTCCGGCAATTCCGCTCCCGTCTTCTTCGACCTCATTGAACCAACGGTCATCCACGCGTTCGACTCTCGGCGAAGCGCATTCAGCCGCGACGACGTGTTGCAGGAGAACGTCATTCTCGCTGGGCGCCGGCGAGACGGCTGGCTTCAAGACGATCAGCAGGGCGAGGCGGTGATCTCTTCCAGCCAGGGCGTTGCGGACATCGGCAGCCCGACGCGCCGCCGAGCGCCGCTGGCCACCGTGCTCAATCCGAGCGACCGGCACCAAGTGCTGCGGGTGCCGCTATCGGATGACGCCGCCGCTGTTTTGGCGCTGGTGGATGGCTGGCCCTGCACCTTGGAGGACCTTGGGCTGGCCATCTCCACTGGGCCGGTGGTTCCGTTCCGAGCCGCGTCGGCGGTTTGCGCTAGCGGCGAAGTGCCGGATACTCACGCGCCCCTGCTGTGGATGAACCACGTTCGCCCGATGCAGGCGACTTGGCCGTTGCGACGACACAAGAAAGAGTATGTGCTGTGCGCCGATGCCGAACATCTGCTGCTCAAGAACTGCAACTACGTGCTGATTCGCCGGTTCAGCGCCAAGGAGGAGAAAAGGCGCCTGACGGCGGCGCCATACGTCGCCAAGCGGTTTCGCTTCACGGCACTCGGTTTGGAGAACCACCTCAACTACATCCACCGTCCCAAGGGCGTCCTGTCCGAGGACGAGTGCTGGGGCTTGGCCGCGCTCTACAACAGCCGCCTGCTCGACAGCTATTTCCGTTGCATCAACGGCAACACCCAAGTCAGCGCGACGGAATTGCGCGCCATGCCTCTGCCTGCTGCAAGCGCGATCACAGCTCTGGGCCAACAAGTGAGACGCATGGCCAATCCGTTAGCGACATCGGATGACGCAGTCATGGCAATCGCCGCGTCACAGACCGGAGAGCGGACGACTCTTGGCAAGCGTTGAAGAGGCGCAGGAAGTTCTCAAGGAGCTCGGCATGGCGCCGCCGCAACACAACCGCATGGCCGGGCTCACATTGCTTGCCCTGTGCCGGCTCGGGCCCAACTCGCCTTGGTCGCATGCGACTCGCACGCAATGCACCGTGACCAAGGGCGTCATGGACTTTCTGCGCGATCACCACGGCACCGACTATGCGCCAAACACCCGGGAGACATTTCGCCGCCAGGTTCTCCATCAATTCGTGGGCGGTGGAATTGCCGATTTCAACCCGTTTGAACCGGACTTGCCCACCAACAGCCCGAAAACCCACTATGCAGTGACTTCAGCGGCACTCAGTGCAATCGGGGCCTTCGGCAGCGAGGCTTGGGAAAGGGCCTCGGAGCGTTTTCGGCAACAGCGGGCGCGGCACTTGGGTAGACGCAGCCGCGATGCGGCGCGACATCGCGTGCCGGTGCAGCTACCGGAGGGGAGCGAACTTCTACTCTCGCCGGGTAGGCACAACGAAGTCCAAAAGGCCGTGGTGGAAGAGTTCGTCCCCCGCTTCGTTCCCGGTGCGCACCTGCTGTACCTTGGCGACACGGAGGACAAAGAGCTCTGGGTGGACAAAGAAGGCCTAGCCGAAGTGGGCATCGTGATCGCCGCACATGACAAGCTGCCGGACCTTCGCGGCGTATACTCCTGTCTATGGCGTCAAACGCACAACGGGTCTTCGTGGCGGGCGACGGCGCGGCGCCTCCAGCGCTCACTGGACGCGCGTCCGAGCAGGCCGTGCTGTCTCGATGCCTTGCGGACGTGCGCAGCAACTCCGCGCCGCCCCACGATGTCGTCCTCGTGGGGCCGCGGGGCAACGGCAAGACCGTGCTGCTTCGCTGGTTCGAACACGCCTGCGCCCAGAGCAAACCGGCCGTCGATGTGGCGTGGCTCACGCCGAGCGCCGTCCCGAATCAGCCCGCGCTGCTTGATGCCCTTGCGCCGCGCCGACGGCTCGCCAAGCTGCTTCCCCGCAAGATCGGCATCGCTTCGGTCGGCTCGGCGGAGTGGGCCTCCCCCAACGGTCGCAGCGGTTTGGCTGAGGCGGTGGCCTCGCGCTGTCGCCGCCGCCCGTTGGCCGTGCTGCTCGACGAAGCCCACACGCTGGACTTGGACGTCGGCAGCGCGCTCCTGAACGCGAGCCAGGAGGTTCGCAGCGCCAAGGCGCCGTTTCTGCTCGTGCTCGCCGGCACGCCGGGGCTGCCGACGCACTTGGATGCCATGAACGCCTCGTTCTGGTCGCGCCTGGGCGAAGGCGAGCTCGGCATAGGGCGCCTCAGCGAAAAGGCCGCCAAGCAGGCCCTTGCCGAGCCTCTGGATGCGCACGGCGTGGGCATCGACGCCGACGCGCTCGCGCATGTGGTGGCGCAAAGCCAGCGCTATCCGTACTTCATTCAGCTTTGGGGCGACGCGTTGTGGCAGCGGCATCTGGCATCGGGCGAGACCACCATCGCGCGTGAAGATGCCGAGGCCGTGCAACCAACCGTGGCGGCGCAAGTGGCGAACTACCACCAGCGGCGGTTCGCCGAGTTGGAGTCCGAGGGCTTGGTGCCGGTCGCTGCCGCGGTGGCGCGGCTGTTCGTCGAAGGCGATGCCGACGCTGCCTCCAATCAGGACGTGGACGCCGCCCTTGCGACATCCGGCATTGACGACGCCGGCGAACGGTACGCCAAGCGGGAAGCGCTCAACCGCCTGGGCTACGTCTGGCGGCCGCCCTACCAGCAAGCCCCGTTCCGCTGGCATGCGGGCATCCCGTCGCTGATGACCCATGTGCTGAAGGAAGCGTGATGGAACGCCTTGCCGAACCGCTGGATGCGTGGGCGTGGACTCAACGCCCACGCATTCGCGACCACAACGAAGATCGGTCTCTTGGGCCGCGGCTTTGAGCACAAGTTGACAGGTGAGCCAGCCGCTGGTGTTCCACGACGAGGGTTCGCCGTTCGCAACCAACACATGAGCGAACCGTCGCTGCCCACCCGGTGGCATCCGCGCTAGCCAAGGCACCTATGGATGATGAGGCCGTCACTTGTAACGACGCAGAAGCGGTGGCGGAAGGCGAGCGCGATGTTGAGAACGGACGTGTTGTCTCCGCAACGGAGCTGCGGGCTCGGCTCGGCCTGTGACCGCCAGCGGACCCACGGCACCGGACGCTTCAACGAACTCCACCACCGTCACTAAAGATCTGTCATGGTCTCGTCTACGATCACCTTAAGGGGGGAACCTGCTTGGACGATCCGATTCTCGCGCCGTGCCTGTGGCTGAACAGGCAGGCCGAAGAGGCTGCGGCGTTCTACGTCGAGATCTTCGGCGACGGCCGCCTCCTCGCCGGCGCCCGATTTCCGCGCTCGGTCGACAATCCGGCCGGGCTGCCGCCCGGCAGCTTGATGAGCGTGGATTTCGAGGTGCTTGGACAGCGCTTCACGGCACTGAACGGCGGGCCGCGGTTCGTCGTCAATCCAAGCATCTCGTTCTTCGTCCGTGTGGACTCCCCCACTTGGGCGGAACGCTTGTTCGCCGCATTGTCGAGCGGCGGCGAGACGCTGATGCCGCTCGGCGCATACCCTTGGAGCGCTTGCTACGGGTGGGCGGCGGACCGCTTCGGCGTCTCCTGGCAGGTGATGGCCGCTGCCGGCGAGTCGGGACCGGCCATCGCGCCGGCGTTGCTGTTCTGCGGCGAGCAGTTCGGCGCCGCCACGGCGGCGATGGAGCGTCTTTGCGGCGTGTTCCCGAACTCGCATGTGGTCGAGGTGGAACGATTCGCGGCGGACGAAGAAGGGGCGGGCGCCGTCAAGCACGCCCGCTTCGTTCTTTCCGGCCACGGCTTCGCCGCGATGGACAGTCCGCTCGACCACGGCTTCGGCTTCAACGAGGCCGTGTCGCTGCAAGTCCTCTGCAAGGGACAGGCGGAAGTGGATCGCTACTGGGCCGAGCTCTCCCAAGGCGGTGCGCCAGGACAGTGCGGCTGGCTGAAGGACCGCTTCGGCGTCAGTTGGCAGGTCGTGCCGGAAAGGTGGCTGCAATGGCTCGGAAGCGATGCCGAGGACGCCGCGCGCGAGCGGGTTTTCGAGGCCATGCTGGAGATGTCGAAACTCGACGTCGACGCGATCGAGAGGGCGTTCGCCGGCGCGTGAGGATGGATCGTTTGAACAAAGGATGCCGGGGAAGCATCGGTTCGGCGAAGGCGACTCGTCCGGCAGTACGGCGTATGATGGTGTCCAAGCGCTGAGGATGCCCGCCATGCCGTTCCCCCATGATCCCAAACTCCGAGGGCTCGCCGCAGCGGTTTTCCATAGCGACATTCCGCCTTGGGAGTACGACATTCGCGCCGTTCCGCCCGGCACCGAGCCTTTGCGGGTGTCGGACTGGCACCGCAGACACGGCAGGGCCAACGACGCATCGGGAAGCATGGAACGAGTAGCCGAGGCGCGAGTCAGGCCGGTGACGAGGGTGCCCGAGCGTGACTGACGAGCCCTTGGGGCCGGGCTTCGACACTGTGACCTTGATTCGGCCGACGCCGCGCAAGCTCGTGTGTTTGTGGATGGAACAGGCGGGATTGCGCACCGTGCTGCTGCCTACTGTATGGGAGCAACTTGCGTGTACGCGCAAGGACAAGAGTGGTGCCTTTTCGCGGTTGCGGGAGGGCGGCGGATGGGTCTGGAAGGGACGACGATGACGGTGAGGGAAGCGGACCGGGCGTCGGATTCTGCTGGCGGTGCTCGAAGGGCGGATCGTTGAACTGTGGACTCGGCGGGACACCGACCCTCGGCCGCTCGAAGTGCGCTTGATCCGCGAGCTCGATCCGCCATGGAACAACCAGCGCTGAGCGACGCGGCAGCCACGCCGCGAGACGATGGCGGATGTGGGAACCTTGACCAGCATGTAGCGACCGCTCGGCTTCTGTAGCGACGATTGACTCCGGCGGCATCGAGTCGCGGCGTATACTCCCGTCTATGGCGTCAAACGCACAACGGGTCGTGGCGGGCAACGGCGCGGCACCTCCGGCGCTCACCGGGCGTGCGTCCAAGCAGGCCGTGCTGTGACGATGCCTTGCCAATCGCAGTTCCGCAAGGCAAAGTGTCATGGAGAAAGGCAATCTAAAGGTCTGTCATGGTCTCGTCTACGATCACCTCGAAGGGGCAAACGACGCTCCCCAAGCCCGTTCGCCAAGCGCTGGGAGTGACGGCCGGGGATCGGGTGTGCTACGTCGTACACGACAACGCCGTCCGGCTTCTGCCAGTGCGGCCCATTGGCCGATTGTTCGGCGCACTGAAGCACGACGGCCCGCCCATGTCGCTGGAAGACATGGAGCGCGGCATTGCGAAGGGAGCGTGTGAAGAGCATGCGGCGGCGGTGGCGGTCAACAGACCAAGCGCCCCCTCTGGCGCAGCGCGGCCGCATTCGGCTCACCGAGAGGCGTCGGAAGCTGAAACGGACGTGGCAGGAGAGGCTGTCGCGGAATGATCGCGCTGGACACCAACGTTCTCGTCCGCTTTTTGGTTGACGATGACGCAGAACAGGTACAGGCTGCCCGGACGCTCCTCGAAAGTCTCACTGCCGAGCGTCCCGCGTTCATCTGCCGCGAAGTAATGATCGAGCTTGTCTGGGTGCTGGAAAGAGCCTATCGCCTGCCCCGCGATCGGATTGCTGCCGTGCTCGAAGGGTTGATCGCCACTGAGGGGCTCGAGGTCGAAGCAACGAACGACGTTGCTCGTGCGGCTTCCGGCTACCGCCAAGGCGACGCGGGCTTTGCTGACCTGATGATCACGTCTGCCGCAGCGCGTTCAGGGGCTTCTCCTCTCTACACTTTCGACAAGCAACTCGGACGGGTTGAAGGCACTGCGTTGTTGCAGGCGCGGACAGCGTGAGGAGCAGCCTTGTGCTCGACGAGATGCGCGGCCTGGTGGTGATCGACGCGGTGCAGCGGCGTCCGGACGTCTTCCCCGTGCTGCGCGTTCTGGCGGATCGTCGCCCTTGCCAGCGCGCTTCCTGGTGTTCCACAAGCGATCGGCAGGTGCGTACCGCGCCGAAAGCAGCACCTCCTTCGACTCGCCTCGCACTGTCCCGGCACGCGCTACTTGAGATGTATCGCCCCGCACCGCTTCAACAGCGGTGTTCGCGGTAGTGGGCGGCCACGGCCGGATGGACGAACTCCGAGATGTCGCCGCCGAGGCCGGCGATCTCGCGCACGCGGGAAGACGACAGAAACGACCACTGCCGCGAGGTGGGCAGCAAGACGTACTCCAAATCCGGATCCAGCGTTTGGTTCATGGCGATCATCTGGTACTCGTAGTCGAAATCCGACATGGTGCGCAGGCCGCGCACGATGAAGCGGGTGTTCTTGCCGCGCACGTACTCCACCAAGAGCACGTTGAAACCTTCCACCTCAACCCGGTCGCCAAACTCGGCAAGGGCTTGGCGACACAAGCCGATGCGGGTGGCCAGATAGGTTTGCGGGTCTTTGTCGGCGGCGGTGCCCACCGCCACGATCACTTTGTCGAACAACCGCAAGGCGCGTTCGATGATGTCCCGGTGTCCGTAGGTGATGGGATTGAAGCTGCCCGGATAAACGACGCTGGCCATTGAACGCCCGCCAAGTGGAGGTGTGGCCAGTCTACTACCCCAAGGCGTTTCCGCCATCATGCCGCAGGAACGCCCGGGCCGGCGTTGGTTCGGACCACCATTCGCCAAGGCGTGGACTTTCGCCATGACAGTCCGACGCTGGTGCGGTAATCTCACGCTCCTGCGGGGATGGGCGGGCACTTCGGGCCGCTTGGCCCTAAAGAAGACGCGCGAGAGTTCACAACGATGTCCAACGCAACAGTTCCACTCCGCGCGGGCGAAACCCCTCCCGCCTCGGCCGGCGACCGCCAGCGCTTCGAGGATGTCGGCTTCCTCACCGCCATGACGCTGACGCTGCTCGGCAACTATCAGCAAACCGGGCACTTCGGCGGGCCGCTCGCCTACACGCCCTACAACATCGCCCTGCATCTCGCCGGGCCGGAGAACGGCGGTCTCAAGTACGACTATCGGCGCCCCAAACACCCGTTCGGCGACAAGCTTCTCTTGGCCGGAGGGCACAACATCCCGACGCTCTACGCGCTGTGGATGATCATGGGCGAGGCGATGGCGCGGCGGCATGCGGCCACCGGCGACGCGCGCTTTCGCGTGGACCCGCGCATCGCCATGCTGGCCATAGACTGCCTTGGCTTCCGGCGCGGCGCCGGCGCCTTGACCACGCTGCTGCGAGACGCCGGCCTGCAAGACGATCCGCTGTTCGCGCAGGCCAAGCTGCGCGGCATCCGCGCCTTGGCGGGACATGCGGAAACCACCGATCTCATCAACGACGTGAACGGCGGGCCGTCCGGCATCGGCGTCGCCACCGCCGCCGGCAAGGCCGCGTTTTGGGATTTCATGGGTGCCGGGGCTTCGCCCAAGGTGGTGGCCATCGAGGGCGAGTTCGCCATGACCTCCGGGCACTCCCAAGAGTTCAAGACGCAAGCGGTGGCGCAGCGCGTGGGCAAGCGGCTGCGCGTGCTGCTCTCCTTCAACAACGCCGGCATCGACGATTCGCTGATCGGCGGCGTGGTGCCGGAGGCCGTGGAAAGCTGTTACCGCATCGCCGAGCAGTGGGCCTCCTACGGCTGGAACGTGATTTCTTTGGAGAACGGCAACGACTACGAGCAGGTTCTCGGCGCGCTCGCCCGCATGGAGCATGGGGATGCGAACGACCGGCGGCCGATGATCGTGGTGGGGCGCACGGTGAAGGGTTGGTGGCCGGGGGCTGTGGACGGCACCATCCCCGGCTACGGCGACCAAGTGGTGGGGCACGCCAGCCATCCCTACGACATGAAGATGAACGCGCCGTACTTCGTGGCTTTGGCGGAGACTTTCGAGCAACGCTTCGGCGTGGCGTTCCACGGCATCCGCGATGGCGCGGTGGCGGACCCCGCCGCGCGGTTGCGGCAGTTCAAGACCAACATCGACGTGGTGATGTCGGTTCTGGCGCAAGACGGCCTCGGCGAGTGGTTGACCGACCGGCTGGTGGCGATCGGCGATCAAGTGGCGGACGACGTGCCGCTGCGGTTCTCCACCAACCGCGATCCGTTCCAAGACGAGCGGCTGCGCGTGGCGAACCTGCCCACCACGCCGCAAACGGTCGCCACCAAAAGCGGCGGCGCGGCGACGGTGGAACTCTTCAAAGAGCCCGGCGTCGTCGCCGGCACGCGGCGCGCCATCTCCGAGGTGGTGAAGTGGTTGAACCACGTTACCGAGAACCGTTTTCTCACGCTGTCGGCGGATCTCTCCAGCTCCATCAACGTGGAGAAGGGCACGCTGACCGGCCACTACGACCCGGTGGCGAACCAAGCCGGAACGCGCCTGAAAGCCGCGATTCAAGAGGCCGGCAACGCCTCCACCGCCATCGGCTTAGTGGGGCAAAGCGCGTCCTTGAACCCGGATGCCCACAGCGGCGTGTGGGCGATGAGCGGCAGCTACGGCGCGTTTACGCCGTTCATGTATCTGCCGGCGCGCGTGTGGAGCCAGCAGAACCAAGACAGCCCGTTCCGCGTGGGCGTGCTGAACATCCTGGCCGGCCACTCCGGGCCGGAAACCGCGGCGGACGCGCGCACGCACTTCGGCATCTTCGCGCCGCAAGTGTGGAAGCTGTTCCCCCGCGGGCAGGTGATCACGCTCAGCTTTTGGGACTACAACGACGTGGCGCCGGGGTATTTCGCAGCCGCGGAGATCGCGGCCCGGGAGCCGCTCGTGGGCGTGATCGTCATCGAAGTGGCGCGCCCGGACTTCCCGGTGGCGGACCGCTCGACCTTCGCGGACACGGACCTCAAGGCCGCCGCCAAGGGCTTCTACGTGTTGCGGGACTTCACGCCGAACAAGCCCCGGCACGGCTACGTTGTCGCCCAGGGTTCCAGCTCCACCGTCAACCTAGTGCGGGCGCTGCCGCGGTTGGAGCGGGACGGCGTGAACGTGAAAGTGGTCGCCGCCATCAGCGAGGAGTTGTTCGCGCGCCAAGACGCCGCCTATCGCAACGCCGTGCTGCCGCCGGAGGCGCGGTTCGACATGATGGTGGTGACCACCGGCACCCGGCGCGCCTGGCCGCTGCGCGATGTGGGGCCGCTCACCGACGAGTACTCGCTCACGTCGGATTGGCACAACCGCTGGCTCACCGGCGGCTTGGAGCCGGACGTGATCGCCGAGGCGCGACTGGACGAAGACGCGATAGCGGGGGGCGTGGCCCGTTTCGCCGCGGACCGCGACGATCGTTTGGCGCGGCAACGCAACGCTTTCGACGCGCTGACGAACAGGTAACCGACCATCCCGCGGCTTTCGGTTCCCGTGCGCGTCTTCGGCGCCGTCTTTGCGCTCTTTGCCGCGACGCTTGCTGGATGCGCCGCGGGTGGACGCCCGCCCCAGCTCGAAGGTGGTACCGATCTGGTGTATCCGGCCGAGGCGCGCGCCGCCGGCCTAGAGGGGCGGGTGGTGGTGCGCTACGACATCACGTCCGATGGCCGGGTGGTGAACGCCGCGGTGGTATCCGCCGCGCCGAGCGGCGTGTTCGAGGACGCGGCCTTGGCGGCCGTGCGCAGCTGGCGGTTTCGCCCGGCGGTGGCGCGGGGCGAGGCGGTGGCGGCGAATGATCGGGTGAGCGAAGTGACGTTCCGGCTTGGCGACGACGCGCGCTACGACCGGCCGCCGGTGCCGGACGGCAAAGCAGGCGGTTGATCGTCAATTCTCGCCAACGCGGCCGGCGAGGTGGTTCATCAGCGACGGTATGGGAAACACTAGGTCCGTCGAACCTTCGACCAGGCTGACGACGCCTTTCTGGATGGCAGCGGTAAGCAGCTGCCGGCCGGTGGCGTCCGTGTCCGCGGCGTCCACCGCCTGCGCGGCGGACAGTTCCGCCGCTGAAGCGATCCGAAAGTGGTACGCTGCCTAGTGAGCCTGAGCAGTACCGGACTGCCCGACCCGACATGACCACGACCTCCGCAAGCAACCCTACGGTGCCGCACCCGTTCCCCTATCAGGGGAGCAAGCGCTCGACTTGCGACCGCATCCTGGCGCACGTTCCCGCTCGCACCGGCCTTCTGGTGGAGCCGTTCTGCGGCTCGGCTGCCGTCTCGCTCGCCGTCGCGGCGCACGGGCGGGCCAAGCGATTCTGGCTGAACGACGCCAACGTGCCGCTCATCGCGCTGTGGCGGGAGATTCTCGAACGTCCCATGCAGTTGGCCGACCGCTACGAATGTCTGTGGCGTGAGCAGCTAGCCGACAAGAAGGCCTTCTTCTTCCAGGTGCGGCACCGGTTCAACGAGACCCATGCCCCGGACCTCCTGCTCTACCTGCTGGCGCGGATCGTCAAGGGATCGGTGCGCTACAGCGCCGATGGACGGTTCAACCAAAGCCCCGACAATCGGCGCTGGGGCATGCGGCCCAAGGCCATGCGCATGCAGCTTCTCGGCGTCTCCGCCGCGTTGGCTGGCCGCGCGAAGACCACCGCCGAGGATTTCCGCAGCGTCGTTGCGCAAACGACGGCCGACGACGTGATCTACATGGACCCGCCCTACCAAGGGACCTCGCGCGCTCGCGATCCCCGCTACTACGCCAGCCTCCGCTTTCCCGACTTCGTGGACGCGCTGGAGCGGATGAACAAGAGCGGCAAGTCCTACATCGTCAGCTACGACGGGAAAACGGGCGACAAGCAGCACGGCGAACCGTTGCCGGCGCACTTGAACCTGCGCCATCTTCACGTCCGGGCCGGCCGGTCCAGCCAATCGACGCTGCTTGGACGGGATTGCGAGACCGTGGAGTCCCTGTACCTGTCGCCAGCTCTGGTCGAACGGCTGGACGCGAATCGCAACCTCGAAACTGCGAGGGACGCGGAGCAGCAGCCAATGTCCTTCGCATGACAGAGCCGGCGCTGCCTGCCGAGTTCTTGGAACTGCTTGAGAGCGTGGAGGCCAAGCGCCCCCGAACGGTCATCGACCACATCTTGGAGCACGGGTACGTCACGACCGAGGACTTGAAGGAACGCTACGGCTACAACCATCCGCCAAGGGCCGCTCGGGACGTTCGCGAGCTCGGCATACCGCTGGAGACCTTCCGCACGACCGCTGCCGATGGCCGAAGCATTGCCGCGTACCGGTTCGGGGATCCAGCGCAAGTCCGGACGCGGCAGCTTGCCGGTAGAACAACCTTCTCGAAGGAGTTGAAGCAGGCGCTCATCGACAAGCACGGTGCGCGTTGCCACATCTATCGCGCTTCTTGCGACCCAGCGGACCTGCAGATAGACCACCGGATTCCATTCGAAATCGCAGGCGATGCCAGACAAGCAGACGAAGACGTAGACGCATACATGCTGCTCTGCGCCTCCGCCAATCGGGCGAAATCGTGGAGTTGCGAGCACTGTCCGAATTGGCAGGACAGAATCGAGGACGCCTGCCGCAGCTGCTATTGGGCCTACCCCGACGACTACACCCATGTGGCGATGCGCGAGCTACGCCGCTTGGACATCGTTTGGGAGCACGACGAAGTACACGAATACGACCGCTTGCAGGCAGAAGCTGGCGGGAGGGACGAACTTCCGGAGTTCGTGAAGGAAGTGTTAAGGAAATGCGCCAAGGGCGCTCGCGGCTAGAAAACTATATGTAGTGGCTATTGGGCTATTGGATTCCCTGGCTGGCCGGCTCCCCAAATCGACAGGAACGGCGAAGCGGGCGGTGGTCGGACCGTCTCGTGCTTGGCCGTCAAGGGCCGCACGTGAGTTGGGTCGCCACCGTCTTCCCCATTCCTGAATGGATACTCACGTCGTGTTGGACAGTTTTCTCGGAGTTGACGCGGCAACACGCTTGCCGCAGCATTGCGGCATACCGTAGCCGGAGGGGGCCGTGCAACCGAGCATCCTGCGCACCGCGTTGACGGCAACCGCTCTCGCCCTGCCGTTGGGTGGAGTTGCGAGCGGCGACGAGGCCGGCCAAGCCGCTTTCGACATCCGCGACCGCGGCTGGCCTTCTGGCTGGTTCGAGCCGTTCAAGACGGCGAGCGAACTTGGCATCACGCGCTTCAACGAAAGTCCGCTGCTCGCCGACCGCGAACTGCCGCCGGTGGCCGAGCGGCTGCCGGACGATCCGGTGGTGGTGCAGCCGCTGCACGGCATCGGACGCTACGGCGGCACCGCGCGCATCACCATGACCGACCATTGGCACTACTTCAACTGGGAGGCGGCGCTGACCATCTCGGCGAACATGCGCGACTTCCTGCCGAACCTCGCCGAGGCTTGGGAGGTGAGCGAAGACGGACGGACGCTCACCATCCGGCTGCGCCCCGGCATTCGCTGGTCCGACGGCGAGCCGCTCACCAGCGACGACTTCGTGTTCACCTTCGACCACCTGTGGATGGACGACGACTGGTCGCCCGTGAAATCCGAACGCGTGCTCGGCGGCAGCATCGAGAAGCTGGACGAGCTGTCGTTTCGCTACGTGTTCGAGGAACCCAATCCGCTGTTCGTTCACATGATCGCCCAATACGGCAGCCACTTCGTCGATCCCGAACACTACTTCCGCAATTTCCACCCGGCTTTCGTGGACCGCGAGGAGTTGAACGCGCAAGTGAAGGAGGAGGGCTACATCACTTGGATGGCGCGCTTTGGCGCATTGCGTGACTGGCAAGTGGAGAAGAGCGCCGAAGTGCCCACCTTGCGTGCCTATCGCGTGGCGCGGCGCACGTTGCAAATGATGCGGCTGGAACGCAATCCGTACTATTTCAAAGTGGACCCGGCCGGCAATCAATTGCCGTACATCGACGTGGTGGACGCCGAAGTGGTGTCCGAGCCGGAGATCATCACCGCCAAAGCGTCCACCGGCCAGCTGGATTTCGCCGCCTTCGCCCTGCGCACGCAAGACATCCCGCTGTTGAAACTGGGCGAACGTGCGGGACTCATCAACGTGTACATCTGGGATCGGCTGCACGTGAGCGACGTGGTGATTCAATTGAACTTCAACCACGCGGACCAGCGCTTGCGCGCCTTGTATTGGGACAAGCGTTTTCGCCAAGCGCTGTCCCAAGCCATCAACCGCGACGAGATGAACCAGATCATCTATTTCGGAAGGGGCGTGCCCAGCCAAGTGACGGCGCACCCCTCGAGCAGCTACTACGAGCCGGCGTTCGGCAGCGCCTACACCGAATACGACGCGCCCAAGGCGCGGGCGTTGCTCGACGCGATGGGTTTGGCGGACGTCGATGGCGACGGGCTGCGCGAATACCCGGACGGCTCGCCGCTCACCATTACGTTGGAGTATCTGGACTTCGAAACACCCAAGGCGATCACCATGGAGCTGGTGCGCGAATACTGGCGCGAGGTGGGCATCGACCTGCGCCTCAAACTCTTGGACGGCGGTTTGCAGAACGCGCGCGCCATCGCTGGGCAAATGCAAATGACGCTTTGGCATGCGGACCGCGTGACGGACATCCTGTTTCCCATCTCGCCGGAGTGGTGGGCGCCGCGGGCGCTTGGCTGGGAATACTGCATGTGGAACGAGTGGGTGCGGCACTACAAGACTAGGAACAAGCCGCCGAGCGAGCGGCGGGGTGAAATCCCGCCGCCGGCCATTGCGCAGCTCATGGACTGGGCGGACGAACTGCGCACCACCACCGATCCGGCACGGCGCCTCCAAGCCGGCAAGAACCTGCTCCGCTCCAACGCCGAGAATCTGTGGAACATCGGCACGGTGGGGCAGGCGCCGCAACCGGTGGTGGTTTCCAAGCGCCTCAAGAACGTGGTGCCGAACGGCATCTGGGGCTGGGACAACCGCTGGACGCTCTCCTACCACCCGGCGACTTGGTACATTGACGAATCGCCATAGCGTGCGCGGGGCATGACAACCGACGAAACGCTGAAGCACAGCGGCCAACTCAACATCTACCGGAAGGCCTTGGAGGCGACTGGGTGCAAAGTCGCAGCCTGCACTTTGATTCGGGCACTCGCGTTGATCGCCGCCTTGGGCGCGCCCCGCGTTGCCAGCGCCGACGCCGCCACTGCGACCCAAACCGAAACGAACGCCTTCGACCTGCGCGATCGCGGTTGGCCGGAATCGTGGTTCGAACCGCCCAAGACGGCCAGCGAGGTTGGCGTTTCGCGGTTCTTCGAGAGCCCGTATCTGGCTGACAAAGGGCTGCCGCCGGTGGCGGAACGGCTGCCGGAGGATCCGGTGGTGGTGGCACCGCACGAGAGCGTTGGCAAGTACGGCGGCACGGCGCGCATCACCTTGGACGACGGCTGGCAATTCTTCAACTGGGAAGCGGCCCTCACCCTTTCGCCAGACATGCGCACCGTGCTTCCAAACCTCGCGGAATCATGGACGGTGAGCGACGACGGGCGCGTCACGTCCATCCGCCTGCGCAAAGGCCTGCGCTGGTCGGACGGCGAGCCGCTCACCAGCGACGACTTCGTGTTCAACTTCAATCACCTCTGGTTGGACAAGGAGTACAGCCCCATCACCTCGCGGTTGATTCAAGGCGGCAGAATCGTCCGTGAGGACGATTACAACTTTCGCTACGTGTTCGACGAACCCAACCCCTTGTTCGTGAATCTGATCGGCCAATACGGCAACTTCATGGTCGATCCGGAACATTACTTTCGGCAGTTTCATCCCGCCTACGCGGATCGCGAGGAGCTGGCCGAACGGACGCGACAGGAGGGATTCATCAGTTGGATGGCGTGGGTGCGGGCGCTCAAGGGTTCCCGCATTGAACAGAGTGCCGAAGTGCCCACGCTGCGGGCGTTCCGGGTGGTCAGCCGCACGCTGCAAATGATGCGGCTGGAGCGCAACCCCTACTATTTCAAAATCGATCCCGCCGGCAACCAGCTGCCCTACATCGACCGAGTGGACGCCGAGATCGTCCTCGACAACGCCGAGCTTTCCACCGCCAAGGCGTCCACCGGCCAGCTGGATTTCTCCGCCTTCGCGCTGCGCACGCAAGACATTCCGCTGCTCAAGCTCGGCGAACGAACGGGTTTGATCGATGTTCACATTTGGACGCGCCTGCACTCCAGCGACGTGGTGCTGCAATTCAACTTCACCCACGCCGACGAGCGCCTGCGCGCCCTGTACTGGGACAAGCGCTTCCGCCACGCCCTTTCCTACGCCATCAACCGCCAGGAGATGAACGAGATCATCTACTTCGGTTTGGGCACGCCGCGCCAAGTGACGGTGCATCCAAGCAGCGCCTACTACGAACCGGAGTTCGCTTCCGCCCACGCCAACTACGACCCCGCCGGCGCCCGCGCTTTGCTGGACGAGATGGGCCTCAAGGACGTGACGGGCGACGGCTTTCGCGACTACCCGGACGGCGCGCCGCTCGCCATCACCATGGAGTTTCTGGATTTCGAGACGCCCAAGGGAATCTCCATGGAACTGGTGCGCGAATACTGGCGCGACGTGGGCATCGACTTGCGGTTGAAGCTGGTGGATCGCGGTTTGCAAAACGCCAGAGCATCGGCCGGCGCGATGGAGATGACGCTTTGGCACGCCGACCGCGTAACCGACATTCTTTTCCCCTTGGTTCCCGACTGGTGGGTGCCCCGCTCGGCCGGATGGGATCGCTGCATGTGGAACAAGTGGGCGCGCTATTACGAAACCCAGGACCGGCCGCCGGGGCAGCAACTGGGCGAAAAACCACCGCCTGTCGTGCTGCAGTTGCAGGCGTGGGCGGACGAGCTGCGCACCACCACGGATCCACGGCGCCGCTTGGAAGTGGGCAAGAATCTCCTTCGCTCGGGCGCCGAGAATCTGTGGACCATCGGCACGGTGGGTTTGGCGCCGCATCCCGTGGTGGTGTCGAAGCGTCTGAAAAACGTGATCCCGAACGGCATCTGGGGCTGGGACAACCGCTGGACCCTCTCCTACCATCCCGCCACTTGGTACTTCGACGAAGACCGGCCGCAACGCCCATGACAAAGACGCTCGCCCAACGCCGCGATCGCGCCCTCGGCGCCGGCGCGCCGCTGTTCTACGATGATCCGGTACACATCGTGCGCGGCAAAGGCGTGCATCTTTTCGATGCGGACGGACGAAAGTACACGGACATGTACAACAACGTGCCTTGCGTTGGCCACTGCCATCCGCATGTCGTGGATGCCGTGCGCGAGCAGGCCGGCGTGTTGAACACGCACAGCCGCTACCTGCACGAGGGCATTGTGCGCTACGCCGAGCGGTTGGTGGGCCGCCACCACGCCGGCATCGAAAGCGTGGTGTTCACCTGCACTGGCACCGAGGCCGTGGAGGTGGCCTTGATGATGGCGCGCATGGCGACCGGGCGGCGCGGCGTAATCTGCACGGACGCCGCCTACCACGGCAACAGCGCCGCCGTGCGCAAGCTGGGACGCGCGACGCGCCGGAGCGGCAACAACGCAGATGCGCGTGGCGTTCCGGTTCCCGAAACCTACCGAACCGCGGCGGACGACCCGACCGCTTGGCACCTCGAACGGTTGCGCGAAGCGATCCGCGGTGCGGAGCGCGACGGAGCGCCGCCGGCGGCGCTGCTCGTCTGCCCGATCTTCGCCAACGAAGGGCTGCCCAACGTGCCGACCGGCTATCTGACGAACGCCGCGCGTCTGGTGCGCGACGCCGGCGGGTTGGTGATCGCGGACGAGGTGCAGGCCGGGCTTGGGCGCACCGGGCGTTGGTGGGGGTCCGAACTCTCCGGTCTCGAACCGGACATTGTGGTTATGGGCAAACCGCTCGGCGGCGGCCTGCCGCTCGCCGCCACCGCCGCGAGCCGCGCGCTGGTGGAGAACTTTCGCAAGCGCACCGGCTACTTCAACACGTTCGCGGCGAGCCCGTTGCAAGCCGCAGCCGGCAACGCGGTGCTGGACGTGATCGAGGGCGAGGGCCTCTGCGCCAACGCGGCGAAGGTTGGCGCGGTGCTGATGGCCGGCCTCAAGGCGCTGCGATCGCGCCGCGAACCGATGGGCGACGTGCGCGGCCACGGCCTGTTTCTGGGGGTGGAGTGGGTGAAAGACCGTGAAACCAAGGATCCCGACCGGCAAGGCGCTGCGCGCGTGGTCAACGCCATGAAGGATCGCGGCTTCCTCATCGGCGCGGCCGGCGCGTTCGGCAACGTGGTGAAGCTCCGCCCCCCGCTGGTGTTCGCGCCCGAGGACGCAGCGGCTTTCCTTGCCGCGTTCGAGGAAGTCGCGCTGAAACAGGCGTAGCCGACGCGCGCGTTCATGGCACTGGCATGGCCCTGGCGAGTTGCGCCGCGCAAGCGCGCCAAGACAACGGGACAGTGAGCACACACCTGCGCGCCGCGTGGCGTGCGGTGGGCGCATGGGACCTGCCCGTCGCCTCCATCAAGCGCGTGTCCATCTCCGAGAACATCGTGTTTCGCGTGCGCGTGCGGGATGGCGGGAAGTACGTCTTGCGCTTGCACCGCCCCGGCTATCACACGCTGGCGGCGCTGCGTTCCGAGCAAGCGTGGACAGCCGCGTTGCTGCAAGCGGGCGCGGACGTTCCGGTCGTGGTGAAGACGCGCTGCGGCGGCGGATACGCGCGCGTCCCGCTGGACGGCGAAGCGCGTTACGCGGGCATGCTCGAGTGGGTGGACGGCGTGCCGATGGGTTCGTTCATCGACGATGCGCTGCGCGCCGGGCAACTCTCCGTGGCGTGCGAGCGCTTCGGGGCGCTCGGCGCGATCATGGCCGCGATCCACAAACACGCAACGGCTTGGCCGTTGCCCGAGGGCTTCGTCCGCCATACGTTGGACGCCGATGGCTTCGTCGGCGAACAGCCGTTCTGGGGGCGCTTCTGGGAATCCCCGCGGCTGTCCGCCCCCGAACGTCGCCGCTTGGCGGCCCTGCGCGAGCGCGTGAGCGCCATTCTGCGCGGTTTCGAGAAGGCGCCCGAAACCTACAGCCTGCTCCACGCGGACTTGCATCCGGGCAACATCATCGTGGCCGACAACGGCGAAGACTTGCACGTGATCGACTTCGACGACGCCGGTTTCGGCTGGCACGCCTACGAGTTCGCCGTTGCCCTGCACGGCTACCAGGAACATCCCGCGTTCGCGGACTTCCTCGCCGCCCTGATCCGCGGCTATCGCAACATCCGTCCCCTCGCCGACGAGGTGGTGGCGCAGGTGCCGCTGTTTCTGCTGGTGCGCAGCCTGGCCTCCATCGGCTGGACGGCGGCCCGCCCGGAACACGAGCGTGGCGGACGCAGCGCCGCGCTGATGGCGCGGGTGGAGCGCACCGCGGACGAGACGTTGGCCGCCTGGCCATGCGTTTCCCGCCCGCGCCAAACGTGAATCATTGACGCTCCCCACGCCAGCGCCATGCCGAGCGGCCCGCTTCCTTGGTGATACGATGAACACCATAGTGGTCGCAACGCCGCACATTTGATCGCGTTTTGACGGAGCCTCCGAAACAAGGCCAAGTTCGACGCGTCGGCCCTTGCAAAACAACAGGTTACGAACGAATCCAACATTTGATCGGGTTTTGATTGGCTGTGACTACGCAACGGCAAGACACGCAGACGCAACGTGCGGTGGCGTTGATCGATGCCCTGCGGGCCCGGGTGGGCGAGACGGCGTTGTCGGAGTTCAAAGTGAACTACGCGGACCCGTCCATGATTGGCAGGCTGATCTCCGGCCTCGCCAACGCGGCGCGCATCGAAGGGAAGGAATCCGGCTACGTCGTCTGGGGCGTCCGAGACGAAGACCATCGCGTCGTCGGCACGGCGTTCGATCCGCCCACCGCGAAACACGAACGCCAACCGCTCGAGTTCTGGCTGCACCAGCGCCTGCGGCCCGGCGTCGCATTCTCCTTCCACCCCGTTCCGCACGCTCAAGGGCGCGTGGTGCTGCTTGAAGTCCCCGCCGCGCCAACGGCGCCGGTGGAGTTCGAGCGCACCGCCTACGACCGCATCGGCAGCGCCACGCCGCGGTTGGCGGACAATCCCGAACGGCAGCGGGCGTTATGGGACGAACTGCGACCCTACGCTTGGGAGAGCGGCGTTGCCCAATCATTCGTCGCCGACGAGGTGGTGCTGGAGCGGCTGGATCACCTGAGCTACTTCAAGCTGTTGCGCTTGCCGACACCCGCTGGGGCCAAAGGGGCTCTAGCCGCTCTTGAGCACGATCGGCTGATCGCACCCGATGTGGGCGGCAAGTGGAACGTGAGCAACTTGGGCGCCATTCTGCTCGCCAACGATCTCCGCGACTTCGGGCCGGGCCTCGCCCGCAAAGCCATCCGTTTCGTGGCGTACGATGGCGATGGTCGCGCGGCCACGGTGACGCACCGCGACGAATTCTTTGGCGGCTACGCCAATGGCTTCGAGGACTTCAACGCGCGCGTCAACATCCTGCTGCCGGCACGCGAAGAGGGCGATTCGCCGATTCGAGAAGCACGAGCCTTGGTGCCGCCGCTGGCCATTCGCGAGCTCGCCGCCAACGCGCTGATCCACCAAGACATGACGATCGGCGGCGCCGGCCCGACGGTGGAACTGTTCAGGAACCGGTTGGAGATCACCAATCCAGGCACTCCACTGGTGGCGCCGGAACGCTTCATCGACTTCCCGCCCCGTTCGCGCAACGAGACGCTGGCAGCGCTCATGCGCCGCTTCGGCCTGTGCGAGGAATTGGGCACCGGCATCGACAAGGCGATTGCCGCCGCCGAACACGAGCGCTTGCCGCCACCGGAGTTCAGAGCGGAAGCGAACGCCACGCGAGCGATTTTGTTCGGCCGGCGACGCTTCGCCGAAATGACCACCGAGGAACGACGGCGCGCCTGCTACCAGCACACGGTGCTGCGCTACCTGGACGGCAGCCGCATGCGCAACGCGACGCTACGCGTGCGTTTCGGCGTGGCCGAGCGCAATTCAGCGCAGGTGTCGGGCGTGATCCGGCAAGCCTTGGACGCGAACCTGGTCCGCCCGGCCGACCTTGCCCGGCCGCGATCCGGCTATGTGCCGTTCTGGGCTTAGAGGGAGCTACTTGACGGGCAAAAAGAATTGACCGGGTTTTGATTCCAATACGCATTAGCAGGCCCGCAGGACAGCTTGATGTGTAGATCATAGATGTAATTCAACATGTTATGAACATGGACAAACATTTGATCGCGTTTTGACCACAAGACTACGCAGGGGCGCGTCGCGAGCGTTCGGCGGCTCCTCCTACCGGCGCACTCGAAAGTCGTTCCGGCCGCTGCGGTCGGTGCCGCGCATCAGGTACAACGTGCGCTCGGACATCGCCAGCGGGCCGCTGCGCCGCTCGGCGAGGTCGCGGCGGTACACCGAAGTGGTGGGCATGTAGCGCAAGGTCATGCCGCGGCGCGGCTTGGCGGAGCGGTTCGGCTCCGAGCCGTGTATGAGGTAGACGTCGTGAAGGGAGATCTGCCCTTGCCGCAACACGACATCGCGCGCCGACGCCTCGTCGAACTCCTCGGCGCGCAGCTGAAGCGGCAAGCTCAAGCCGTCCGCGCCGTTGAAGTCGTGCCGGCCGAGTTCGCGGCGCTGGTGCGAGCCCGGAATCACCCGCAGGCAGCCGTTCTCCGGCGTCGCCGCGTCCACGGCGATCCACACCGAGCAGGTGGCGAGCGGGCGTATCGGCCAATACTCGCCATCTTGGTGCCACGGCGTTCTGGTGCCCACATGCGCCGGCTTGGCGAAGAAGCTGGAGTTCCACAGCGCGAAATCCCCGCCGATGAGCTGCTCGACCATCTCCAAGATCGCCGGGGTGCGGGCAATCGCCAAGAAGCTGGTGTCGAACGCCAACACCGCCGGGCAGTAGTCCGCGAACTCCGGGTGCTTGGCGAGCAGACGGTCGTGCGCGGCGCGGATGTCCGCCAGCGCCTCGCCCCGCATGCGGAAGTCCGGAACAACATAGCCATCCGCGTGGTAGCGACGGATCTCTTGCTCCGTGAGCATGGGCACGGGCGTAAGGCCGTGGAGGAATGGTGGAGGCGGCGGGAATCGAACCCGCGTCCGTCGGTTCTCCATCACCGGCTCTACATGCTTAGGCCGTCTATTGCTTTAGCCCTTTGGCGGCCCGGCGGTCAGGGCGCGGATGGGCGAGCCTCGACAATTTCGCGTCGGCCGCTTGAGGCGAGGGCCGTCGCTATCCCGCGAACTTGCGCACTCGATTCGTCGCCGCGGGCGCCGATTTCACCGAGGAGCGGCTTTGGCCCTAAGGCCTAGGCCGCGAGCGCGTAATTGTCGTCGTTGGCAACTATGGAAGTAGTTGCAGCGATTGATTTACGAGAGTCACTACCCTCTCGGCATGCACCTGATGACTTCGCAACCGCCGTCGAAGCCTGATCGCCCCCGGCAGCGGCCTTGGCAACTCCTCTTTGACAAGGCTGATGGGCGCACTATAACACTTGCTACGCGGATTGTGGGTGGGAGCAACGGGGCAGGCATCGAGCCAGCGCTTCGTGCAGATCGACCAAGTCGACCGGCCGCGCCGTTCCGCGATGGCGTCGGTTAAGGCCAGCCGCCGCGCGACGTCGAGCGGCTGCGCTCCAGCGACGGCGATGTCGCTGTCCGGGCGCTGCGCGCCGCGAGCTTCGCCCCCAAGCGTGCGACAATTCGGCACGCCTAGTGAAGAAGTGGAAAGGAACACATGGAAAACCGCCAAATCGTCATCGCCTCTTTGCCGGAAGACAAACTCGCCGAGGAACACTTCGCGCTGCGCACGGCGCCGGCGCCAACGCCCGGCGCGGGCGAAGTGCTTTGCCGCACGCTGGCGTTGACGGTCGCCGCCGGGCAGCGCGCCGGTTTGCAGGGCAGCGCGAGCTACGCCGGGGCGCCCAAGACGGGGGTGGTGATGGGCGGCTCGGCGGTGGCGCGGGTGGAGGCGTCGAACGCGGCGAACATCGCCGCCGGCGCCTTGGTCACCTGCCCGGCCGGTTGGCAGGACTACTCCGTCCATCGCGCCGAGGGCGTGCAGCGCGTCGCGGACGACGGCGGCGATCCGGCGCATCATCTCGGCGTGTACGGCACGAACGGCCTCACCGCGTATTTCGGCCTGTTCGATTTGGGCGAACCGCAGCCGGGGCAGACGGTGGTGGTGTCCGCGGCGGCGGGTTCGGTGGGGCATTTGGTGGGGCAAATGGCCAAGATCGCCGGTTGCCGCGCCATCGGCGTGGCCGGCACGGACGCCAAGTGCCAACTGCTCACTGGCGAGTTGGGCTTCGACGCCGCCGTGAACCACCGCGGCGCGGATTTCCGGGGCGCGTTCCGCGCCGCCTGCGAAGACGGCGTGGACGTCTACTTCGACAACACCGGCGGCGAGATTCTCGGCAGCGCGCTGCGCCGCATGAAGCCGCACGGGCGCATCGTCTGCTGCGGCGTCGTCTCGCAATACGACACCGCCCACCCCGCGCCCGGGCCGCGCGGCGTGCCGGGGCTGCTCATCAACAACCGCTTGCGCATGGAGGGCTTTCTGGTGTTCGACTACGCCGCCCGCTACGGCGAAGCGCGCGCGAAGCTGCGCGAGTGGGTGGAATCCGGGCGGCTGAAACCCTTGCAGGACGAGTTCCACGGTTTGGATGAGACGCCGCGGGCGTTCATCGACATGCTGCGCGGCGGCAACGTGGGCACGCGCATCGTGCGCGTGGCGGATTGACGGTCCTCGAGCCGCGGCGCGCCCGCACCGCTTGGGCTACACTCTCCCGCGGAACGTCAACTGATAGGGGGATCAATGTCCGACTACGAGAACGTGCTCGTCGACCGCGTGGGCACGGACGAGCGGGTGGGGCGCATCACGCTCAACCGTCCGGAGAAGATGAACGCGCTGGGGCAGGAACTGCTCTACGAGTTGAACGACGCGCTGCACGCCATGGAAGCGGACGACACCATCCGCTCCATCATCGTGCGCGGCGCCGGGCGCACCTTCAGCGCCGGCTACGACCTGACGCCCTCGCGCGGCAAGGGCGCGGACGCCGTGGTGCGCCGCCACCGCCAGTTCGACGAGAAAGGCCGCCGTCTGCTCATGGGCATCCGCACCGGCATGCAGCAGATCACGGACATTCACCTCTACTTCTGGAACATGGCCAAGATCACCATCGCGCAAGTACACGGCTACGCCATCGCCGGCGGCTGCGAACTGGCCATGATGGCGGACTTGGTGGTGGCCGCCGAAGACGCGCAACTGGGCCACCCGGGGCTGCGCGGCCTCGGCACCTCGCGCACCGGCGTCATCTGGCCGCTGGTGATGGGCATGCGCAAGGCCAAGGAGCTCTACTACACCGGCGAGAACGTCACCGGCGCCGAGGCCGAGGAGCTCGGCATGATCAACTACGCTTGGCCGAAGGATGAGTTGGAAGAGCGCACCATCGCCTTCGCGGACCGCATCGCCGTGATGACCGCCGACCACTTGGCGATTCTGAAGCTCAACATGAACCGTTTCTACGAGAACATGGGCATCTACTCCTCGGTGCGCAGCAGCACGGACTTGGATGCCGCCGGACAGTTCACCGGCTTCTCCTACGAGTGGCAAGATAAGAACCGCGAGCTGGGCATGCGCGACGCCGTGCGCTGGCGCGACGGTCTGTTCCGCGACAACGACTGGTACAAGCGGCCAACGCAAGCCGGGGACAAGAGCGGCGACGACGAATAGGCGTGGGCGCGCATCGCGCAAACGCCAATCCACTTGGCCGCGTTGTTGCTCAGTCACTGTAAGTCGCTGTTGCAAGTCACTGTAAGAGGGGGGAACCCATGTTCGGATCGCAGCTCTACAACCAGCAAACCTCTTGGGAGGAAATCAAGAGCGTGCTCGCGGTGATGGAGGCGGGGCGCTGGACCAGCGCCTACACCTACGATCACTTCGTGCCGCCTTGGACGCGCACCGCGGATGTCGCGGACAGCGACCTGCTGCCCACCTTGGAGGGCTGGTCGCTGCTCGCCGGGATGGCGGCGGTGACTAGCAAGCTGGAGCTCGGCGTGCTGGTGGCCGGCAACACCTACCGCAACCCGGCGCTGATGGCCAAGATGGCGGCCACCGTGGACGAGATCTCCGGCGGGCGCGTGATCCTGGGCATCGGCGCCGGCTGGAACGTGCGCGAGCACGAAGCCTACGGCTGGAACTATCCCTCCATGCGCGAACGCCAAGACCGCTTGGAGGAAGCCTGCGAGCTCATCCAATTGCTGTTCGCCGCCGAGCGCTTCGTGGACTACCAAGGCAAGTACTACACCCTCAAGCAAGCGCCGTTTGCGCCGAAGGGCGTGAAACGCAAGATTCCGCTGATGGTCGGCGGCACCGGACCGAAGCGCACGTTGCGCACGCTGGCGAAGTACGGCGACATCATGAACGCCATCTGCGGGCCGGAGGACTTGAAGCGCCACTGGAGCATCGTCGAGAAGCACTGCGAGGACGTGGGCCGCGACCCGGCCGAGATCAAACGCTCGGTCCATGTGCCCATGCGCATTGTGCGCGACGAGAAAGAAGCCGAGCGCATCCGCCGCGGCAACAGCTGGACGATGATCGGGCCGGTGAACTACGTGATCGACCGCTGCGCGGCCTTCATCGACGCCGGCGTGGACGAGTTCTGCCTGCAATCCATCCGCCAGCGACCGGACCTGTACGCCGAGCTGAACGAGGAGATCTTCAGCGCCTTTGATTAGGCGCCCTTCTTTGAGGCGCGTTGGAGTTTGCTTCGCAAACTCGGTGCCTTGTTGTAAGAACGAGGAGATATTCCGCGTGTTCAGCGGTGATCAACGGGCCATGAACGGAGCGGCAACGGCCGACATCACCTATCAGAACCGCATCCTGCCGGGGGTTTCGCGCACCTTCGCGCTAACCATTCCGCAAATGCCGGCACCGCTCCGCCACCAGGTGTGCAACGGCTATCTGCTCTGCCGCATCGCGGACACGGTGGAAGACGAGCCGGCGCTCACGCCGGCTTTGAAGCGGCGCTACCTCGGGCGGCTGTCCCAAGTGGTGGCGGGCCGCGAATCGCCGGTCGCCTTCGCCGGCGAACTGCGCCCGCGGCTCTCCGGGGCGACGTTGCGCGCGGAGAAGGATCTCGTGGCCAACACGCCACGCATCGTGCGCGTCACGCGGGGGTTTCCCATTCCCGTGCGGCGGCCCATCGAACGGTGCGTGCGCGTGATGTCCTCCGGCATGTCAGAGTTCCAGCGCGAGGCGTCCGCGCGCGGCCTCGACGACGTGCCGCACCTCAACCGCTACTGCTACCACGTGGCGGGCGTGGTGGGCGAGACCATCACGCACTTGCTCTGTACGCACTCGCGGGAGATCGCCGCCCGCCAGGAGGCGCTTTTGGCGCTCTCCGCCTCGTTCGGCCAAGCCTTGCAGATGACCAACATCCTCAAGGACATGTGGGAGGACTACCGCCGCGGCGTGTGCTGGCTGCCGCGGGACGTCTTTCGCCTCGCCGGTTACGACCTGCGCGGCTTGGAGAACGGCCGCACCGGGCCGCGCTTTCGGGAAGGTCTGTTCGTGCTGCTCGGCATCGCCCGCGCGCACGTGGGCAACGCCATGCGCTACATCCTGCTCATTCCGCCCCGCCACCAGGACGTGCGCCGGTTCCTGCTGTGGACGTTGGGCATGAGTGTGCTCACGCTGCGGCGCATCCACGCGCGTCCGCAATTCCAGCGCGCCGGCGATGTGAAAATCTCGCGCCGCAGCGTCCGCGCCACCTGCGTGACGACCCGCCTGCTGGCGCGTTCCGACCGGGCGCTCGACCTGCTGTGCCGCGCCTTGGTGCGCGGCCTGCCGTCGGCGCGCGTGGCGCACGTCGGACGCCCGGACGCGGTTGGGGGCCGCCGACCGGCGACCGGATAGAAGGCCACCGGGCGATTGCCCACCACGCAACCGCGAGACGATTTAGACCGGCTTGGAGTTGGTTGGATGCCTCGTGCCCACCGAGGCGCTCTGCATCCGCGTCGAGCTACGCCGCCTGCCCCCGGATCACCTCGGTCTGATCGTTCGGCACGTAGAAATACGACCCGGGGCGGAAGTCGTAGCCCAAGTCGCCGAGCAGGCGCCGCTGGCGGGGCGTTGCCCGTTGCGCCACCGCCGGAATCGCGTTGTAGTCGTAGCAGCGCACCCATAGCTGGCAGTAGTTGTAGAGCAGCACCTTGCGCGGATTGCTGGAATCGTTGCGCGACGGGCCGTGCCACAGGGCGTGCGGGAACAGGTACACGTCGCCGGCCTTGCCGGTGAGCTGCGCGGCGCCGGGGGAGTAAGGCGTCATGCGGCTTTGCGGATACTTGGGGCCGTCCGCGTTGAAGGGAATCTGGCGCAGGTGGCTGCCGGGAAACACGGTGAGGTTGCCGCAGTTCTCTTGCGGAACGTCCGTGAGCAGGTACATCGCCTTCAGGGCCACGGGCGGGCTGGATTCCGCCAGCCGCGTCAAGCGCAGCGATTCGCCGCCGTCGGTGTGGGTGTAGCCGGGGAACTTCGGATCCGCCGGGCGGGTGATGGCCTGCGTCATGCTGAGCAGGATGTTCGGCCCCATGATGTCCACGACGTAGTCGAACACCGGCGCGGCGTCGATGAGGTCGATGAACGCTTGGTGGTAGGTGAGCAGGTCGCGCCGATCCATGAAGCCGCGCGGGTCCAAGTCCCGGGCGTGATCCAGCCAGGCGTAGTGGCCGATGGGCAGGTCTTTGCCCTGGTTGCGGTCCGGCTCCCACCCCGGCAGGCGGCGGATGCGATCCATCTCGCTTGCGAAGAACGCCACCTGCTCGGCGTCGAGCGCGCCTTCGAGATGCAGGTAGCCGTCGGTTCGCCACTGGCGGCGTTGTTCCGCGGTGAGTTGTTGCATGGTTCCGTCTCCTCGATTCTCCTGCTTCAAGCCGTCCCGCCCGTGTTGTTCAGATGCCGTACAGCGCCTTCACGTTGTCGCGCGTGATCTTCCGCCGATCCGCTTCCGGCACCCCCTCGAAAATCTCGCCGAGCACGTCCATGGAGCAGGGCCAAGTGGAATCCACATGCGGATAATCCGAACCCCACATGAGGTTGTCCACGCCGATGATCTCGCGGGTGAGCACCGCCGGGCGGTCGTCTTCGATGGTGGCGTGGAACTGCCGCCGCCACACCTCGTGCGGCCGTTCGCCGGTGAAGTCGCGGTTCTTGAAGCGGTGTTCGCGCAACAGCCCTTGATCCACGCGGTCCAGCCAATGGGCGATCCAGCCGGCGTTGAACTCCCCCACCACGAACTGCAACTTGGGATGCCGCTCGGCGACGCCGCGGCACATCAAATCCACCAGCGTGCGTTGAATCGTCGCCGGCGTGGCCGCGTAGTTCGCCGTCTCGTCCTGCGGCAGGGGGCTTTTCTGGCGGTAGGGCGCCGGCACATAGGCGTTGGTGCCCACGTGCATGGCGAGCGGAAAGCCCGCTTCCTCGGCCAGCGACCAGATCGGCTCGTAGCATTCGTCCTTGTACGGCTTCTCCGGCGGCGCCGAGCAGGGAATGCAGCCGCCTTTGAAGCCCATCTTGATCACCCGTTGCAGTTCCGCCACCGCCGCTGGCGGGTCTTGAACGGGAAGCGCCGCCAAGCCGAACAGCCGCCCGCGCGCGGCGCTGGCGTAGTCGTGCAGCCAGTCGTTGTAGTTCTTCTGGCAGGCCACCAGCAGCTCCGTGTTCTCAAAGGCGAACAAGCCGAAGAAGCCGGGATACAGGAACTCGGCGGCAACGCCGTCCTCGTCTTGATCCTCGTGGCGGTGGGCGCCGTCGCGGATGCCGGCGCGCAGCCCGTCGTAGCCCTTGGCGAGAATGCGCTTCGCCTCGTCGTCGCGCATGTCGTCCACTTCCGGCTTGTGCCCCGGCCGCCGCTCCAAGGCGAGGCCGGCGCGCTTGCGCATTCCGGCGAAGCCCATGCGCCGCCGCACCCCGCGCGGACCTTTGGCCGGAATGACGATGGAGTCGCGCAGCGTGCCCGCGCCCACCACGCGCGGCGCGTCGTCGCCGAACCGCTCCGGCAGGCCGATGAACACGTCCTCGGACTCGACCACATGCGAGTCCGCCGAGATCGGTTTCACGGTGGTCATTTTGCTTGCCCTCCCCTCAAGCGAACCGAATACCCTACTTTCGCGCATCGGCGGGTTGCTGTCCAGCACACAGGGGTTGTTTCAAGGCACCCAAGGCATCTTGCTGGGTGTCTTGTGTAGCGCCGTGGCGCACCCCTCTCGCCGCACGTCTAAATCTGACGCATCCATGTTTTAGATTGCTCTCGTCAAACACGCGAACGAGGGACGAACCAATGCCTACTGCATACGAAGTCCGGCTCATCTTCCGGTGGCTCGCAAACGCCATCGACCACCTCTCCCCGACCAGCCAAGAGCGCAAGGTCGTGACGGTGTGGCTCGAAACACACGCCGAGGCGCTTGGCGCGCCGTTTGAGCGCGCGGACGACGCAACCACCCATGTGCGCCGGCGGCGCCGGGGCGCCGATTGGCGAAGCGTGCGAGCGGCAGTGGGGCACGGGCGCAAGGCAACCGCCCGGGTGCGGCGCGATCGGACGGCCGCCCGGTTGCATCGTCTGGCCAATGCGCTGGGGCTCTCGGCAACGGATGTCGCGCTGGTGGAGGCGATGCTGCGCTACGACACGCAGCCGGCGGTGGAAGAGCTCTTCGACATCCTCTCCATGAAGGGCCATCAAGCATTTAACATTCGCGACCGCCTGCTTGCGCGCACGCTCGGCGCTTCGCCGCGCGGGTTGGCGCAGCGGCTGGCCGCCGATGGCCCTTTGGCGTCGAGCGGCCTCGTGTCGGTGGACTCGGATGGCGACCTCTCGCTCGTGAAGCGGCTGCTGCGGCTGGCTTCGCCCTTGGGGCCCACGGAGAAGGACGATGGCGATGTGCGCAGCCTGTTGCTCGACCCCGCCTCGCCCGCCGAACTGGATTGGGCGGACTTCGACCACATCGCCGCCGGCCGCGACCACATCGAGCGGCTGTTGCGCGGAGCGCTCGAACAACGCGCGGTTGGAGTGAACGTCCTGCTGCACGGCCCGCCCGGCACGGGCAAGACCGAGTTCTGCAAAACGCTGGCCGAGCGCCTCGGCGTCACGCTCTACAGCGTCGGCGAAACCGACGAAGACGGCGACGAAGCCTCCCGCAGGCAACGGTTGCAGGAACTGCGCTTGGCCCAGCGCCTTGTTTCGGGGAACGAGTCCGCCATTCTGCTGTTCGACGAGATGGAAGACCTGCTGGAAAGCCACGCAATCGACTTCGGGGTGCGCGAATTGCTCGGCGGCTCGCGCCAATACGGGCGAACGAACGGCTCGAAGGTGTTCATGAACCGGCTGCTCGAGCAGGCGCCAACACCCACGCTGTGGACCACGAACAGCGCTCCGGCAATGCGCCCGAGCCTGCTGCGGCGCATGATGTTCGCTTTGGAAATGGGACAACCGCCGGCACCGGTGCGCGAGCGCATCTGGGCGCGGCAACTCGCGCGGCACGGCATCGCATGCGAACAGGGCGACACGCGCGCGCTCGCCACGGATTTCGATGTCGCGCCGGCAGTGGCGGCTGGCACCACGGCCGCGGCGGCGCTGTGCGGCGGTGGCGTGGCCGCGGTGCGCTGCGGCGTCCACGGCATGGCGCGTCTGTTGCGCTGCGAGAAGCCGCCGCAGAGTGCCGCCGCGCGGTTCGACCCGGCGCTCAGCCGGGCGGACGTGGATCTCGTCGCCTTCTCGAAACAGCTTGTCGCCAGCGGCGAGACGCGCTTTTCGCTGTGCCTGCAAGGACCGCCCGGCACCGGCAAGAGCGCCCTCGCCCGCCACCTCGCCGAGAGCTTGGGGTTGGAAGTGGAGCAGAAGCGCGCCTCGGATCTGCTGTCCAAGTGGGTGGGCGAAACCGAACAGCGCATCGCCAGCGCCTTCGCCGACGCCCGCGACCAGCGGACGTTCCTGATCTTCGACGAAGCCGATTCGCTGCTCGCGGACCGGCGTTTCGCCCACCGCTCCTGGGAAGTGAGCCAAGTGAACGAGATGCTGACGTGGATGGAGAGCCACCCGCTGCCCTTCGCCTGCACCACCAACTTCAACGAGCGGCTGGACCGGGCGACGTTGCGGCGCTTCACGTTCAAGATCGCCATGGACTATCTTTCCACCAAACAGGCGCGGATGGCGTTCCGCCAGTACTTCGGGATGCCGGCGCCGAAAGGCGTTGCGGCACTGCGCAATCTGACGCCGGGCGACTTCCCGGTGGTGCGCCGCCGGGCGGAGATTCTTTGCGCGTTGGACGATGCGGACGCCTTGGTGCGGATGCTGCGCGACGAGTGCGAAGCCAAGCAGGGCGCGCCACGCCGCGTGGGATTTGTCGGAACGCCGGAGGATTGAGGCTGCCGTGCGCAGTGCGGGCTTGCTCAGCGGGCGGAACGCCTCGACCGCCCGGCGTCAGCCCCAAACAGCCGGACCCGGGCCGTTCACAAGGCACCACCCGCCCGGACGGTAGTATGATGCGGTATAAAGCCGAGATCGGCACCCGAAGAACCGCGCCATGAACTTGTGCGATTTTGCAGCAGAGCCTGCCGCGCCGTCGGGGCCGGCGGCCGCGGAAGGCCCGCAAGAGCCGGGGATGTCAAATGCTTGACAGACTGTCCGTCAGGACTTTCAAATCCCTAGATGACGTCGCGGTCGATCTTGGACTGGTCAATGTTTTCATCGGCGCCAACGGAAGCGGCAAGAGCAATTTGCTGGAAGCCTTGGGTGTTCTCTCCGCGGCGGCGGACGGCAAGGTTGACGACCAAGCACTGCTCGCCCGAGGCGTCCGCCCCGGCCTTCCCGCACTGTACAAGTCCGCTTTTCCAGCCATGCCCGGAAAGCGTATTCCCCCGCATCTGCATTTCGGTGCATGCGGTGCCGACGCCAAATACGAAATCTCGCTGCACAATCCCTTGGACGATCCAAAACCCGCTTGGAGATTCAAGGCGGAGGTTTGGGAAGATCATGACGGCAAGTTGGTTGGACGCGCGCCGACCAAGCCGACCAAGATCAATTCTGAACGAGGGCTGGCCGCGCTGAGAGCAGTGGAAGCTCCCGCGGGGGCCGCGCTTGACCTACTGAGATTGCTCCAAAATTACGTCATATTTTCCCCAACAACCGCCGTATTGCGCGGTGTCGCGCCGGAAACACAGCCAAGACAGCCGTTGGGTCTTTCCGGAGGAAACCTCCCGCAAGCACTTCGGGATCTTCTCAAGCAACGCAAACAAGACGATCGCAGTCGGCGGATCTGCCGAGAGGTTCGGGAGCTCCTCGATTGGGCCGACGGTTTTGGTTGGACATCCTCCCGCCGACTATCGCTATCCCCCACCGCCGCTGCTTCCAAGGACGTCGTTCGGTTCCGTGATCGCTTCATGCGCAAGGACCGAAACGTGCTGTCCGGCTATGACGCTTCCGAAGGTGCCTTGTATGCCCTGTTCCTCGCGGTGGCTTCTGGACACGAAGCAAGTCCCGCCCTTTGTGCTGTGGACAACGCGGATCATGGACTGAACCCTCGATTGGCACGGTCTCTGATGGAGCACCTGTGTCAATGGTATCTGGATTCCACCACGCCGCGACAGATACTCCTGACGACGCACAATCCGCTGGTTCTGGATGGCCTGCCTTTGCAAGATGAGCGTGTGCGGTTGTTTACCGTCTCCAGGACCAGCTCGGGGCGCACCTCGATCCGTCGCGTGGTCGTGGATAAACGTCTGCGGAAGAAGGCGAAGCAGGGCTGGTCCTTGTCCCGTTTGTGGGTGATGGGCCATCTCGGTGGTGTCCCCGATGTATGAGCCCCTGCGCATCGCGGCCGCCGTCGAAGGGCCAACCGATGCGATCATGCTTCGAGCGATCTTGAGAGCGTTGCTGCCGGATGATGCGGATTTCGTGTTTCAGACGTTGCAGCCAGAGAGGTCCGCCGCGTTCGGCTCTGCATCATTTGGTGCGACGGGCGCGGGATGGGTCGGAGTTTTTCATTGGAGTCGCCAATCCGCTCAAGAGGGCGGCGGCTCGGTATCCGGCTGCTCGGCGCTTTCGTTTCACGACGTGTTGATCGTGCATGTGGACGCTGACGTAGCAGGCAAGACGTATGCCAGTGGCGGCATTCAAGACGCGCCGCGCGACGATCTGCCTTGCGAAGAACCGTGCCCGCCGCCAGATCGCACCACCAACAACTTGCGAGCGGTGGTTCTCAACTGGCTCGGCGAGCGTGGATGTCCACCGCGGACTGTCCTATGCACGCCGTCCAAGAACACGGAAGCCTGGGTGCTGGCCGCAATGTGGCCGGAAAACGAGATTGTTCAGCAGGCCGATTGGGAGTGCCGCGCCAACCCGGAAGGCCAGCTCGCGGCCTTGCCCAAGCGCCGACGGTTCAAGAAGAGTCCGGACGACTATCGACGCATGAAAGATGAGCTAACGAAAGCGTGGCCGAGCGTCTCCGCAAGGTTGACGGAGGCCGCGCGCTTTGAAGCGGAGTTGCTGCCGTTGGTGTTGGCGGCGGGTAGAGGTTGAGGCAATAACAGTTGGCCGCAGCCGTAATGGCTGTTTTCCGCCCCACCCGACTCCTCCGCCAAATCCGTTGTTACTCTGAACCCCATGTACGAACGCGCTATCGACATCATCGATCTCGCAACCCGCATGCAGGCGGCGCGTGGCGGCGTAACCATCGCGCAGATCAAGGAACGCTTGGGAGTCAGCCGCCGCACTGCCGAGCGGCTGCGCGACGCCGTCGATGCGCTTTTCGGCTTGGAGGAGGTCGCCACCGAGGATCTGCGCAAGCACTGGCGTCTGCGATCGCGCAGTTTGTCGCCGCTCATCCGCGTCACCCCGCAAGAGCTGGTGGAATTGGCGTCTGCCGCGGAAACTCTGCAAGGGGCGGGGCAGACGGATCGGGCCGCCCGCCTGCGCGACCTGGAGGACAAGCTGCGCACCCTCGCGCGCCCGCGCGCCAAGCCGGACCTCGACGCTGAACTCGAAGCGCTGATGAGCGCCGAAGGACACGCGACGCGCGCCGGCCCCCGCACCCAAATCGACGCGAGCCTGATCCTGCTGCTGCGCGACGCCATCCGCGGCAACCGCGTGGTGGAGTTCCGCTATGTGGCGCACGCAACCGGCATGACGAGTCGGCAGCGCGCCGAACCCTATGGCGTGCTCTACGGCAACCGGCCATTCCTCGTGGCAAGGACGACGCGGGCCAACGCCCTGCGACTTCTGCGCCTAGCGAACATCAGCGATTTCGCACTCACCGCCGAGACTTTCATCCGCGACCCGGATTTCGACCTGCGGGAATACGCGCAGCGCTCGTTCGGCACCTTTCAAGAACGACCCGTGCAGGTAAAGCTGCGCTTCAATGCCAACGCGGCGCGGGATGCGGCGACGTTTCTGTTCCACCCCAACCAGCGAACGGCTGCCAACGAAGACGGCTCGCTCACCGTGCGGTTCAAGGCCGGCGGCTTGGACGAGATGTGCTGGCACCTGTTCACCTGGGGCGATGGCGTAACGGTGGAAGCGCCCCCGCGCCTGCGCAAGCGGCTTGCGCAGCTGTGTGAATCGCTGGCCTCGCATCACGGCGTTGCCATGTGAGCCGCCACCACCCGGTCGCACCAATACGGCCTGCTCCCGAGAGTTGCTACGCTGCGCGTTCTCTATCGGCGTTGACGATGCGCTTGACCTCGGCAAGGCACGCTTGAACTTCCTCCTTGGCCCAGCCTTGGGATAAGTGATGGCAGTACACCGCCGGCGGAAAGCCCTCCACTTCCGCACGCGCAAAGATCATTCCCCGGCGCGGCCGCGACTCCTTATCGCGCCATTGGTTGTCAAACCCTAGTGCATGGCTTGCTTTGTCGCCGAACACGAGCACGGCGCGCGGACGCATCGCGTCAATCAGATGCCTCACCCACGCCGAGGAGAACTTGCGCCACTCGGCTTTCGGTCCGTGTTTGTTCATCCACTTGCTCGCTTCGGCGCTCTTCGCTTCGGGAAAACAAGCCGCCATCGCAACCGTGCGCTTCTCCAACATCTCGTACAAGCCTGCATCTCGGAAGTTCCTCCGCAGTGCCTTGCCGAACGGGTAGGGATCGTCCAAGTAGAGTAGCCGTTGCGGCCAAGTTCGGCACGATGGCGAAGAGTCTCCGCCGCCGCCTTGGAAGGACACCAGGAACACGTCGGGCCGAACCATCGGCGGGCCGTAGAGCAGCGTGACCTTCCCCACATCCTCGCTCCAGCGGGGATCTTCGAGTCGTTCGAACGTCTCGCGATACATGCGCTCAGCCAGCCGCTCGAGCCGCTCTACTCTTGCTGCCACCGTAACACCCTCCATTTAGTTGGCATCAACGCTGTATTGCGTTGACGCAAGCGCACCGTACCGTCACAGTGCGCTTGCGTCAACAGTTGCTCCGGCACTGCCAACACCCTCCCCCTGCTAACGGTCCGGCGAGCTAGCGCCTGAACACCGGCTGTCGCTTTGCCAGAAAGGCGTTTACGGCCTCCTTGTGCTCGGCCGAAACGTAGGCCTTGGCCAACACTTCGGCTTCCCGCCGCTGCACCTTGGCGATGTCCGTTTCCGAACCGTTGGCGGAAAGAAGCTGCTTCACCCAGCGCAGATGGCGCGACGGATTGGCCGCCATCGTCCTCGCCATTGCCTTCGCATCGCGCAGCAAGTCCGCCGCGGGGACGAGCCGGTCCGCCAGCCCCATCTCGAATGCCTCTTTGCCGGAGTACAGCCGCGCCGTCAAACACATCTCGCTGGCGGCGCCGAAACCCACTCGCTGCACCAGAAAGTGCGAACTGGCGAGCTCCGGCGTCACGCCCATCTTCACGAACACCATCCCGAACTTGGCGTCTTCGGAGGCGATGATCACGTCCATCGGCAGAATCATCGTCGCTCCCACGCCAACGCTGGCCCCGTTGACGGCGGCGATCAGCGGCTTGGACGAGCGCACAAGCTCGATCCAGTCGCCGGGCGTTCCTTCCGTTGCTTGCGAATCATCATCCGCGGCGTCCGTCTCGTCGGTCCGCGACATGCGCGCCTTGAAGCTGTCGCGAATGTCGGCGCCGGCGCAGAAGCCCCGCCCTGCGCCTGTTACGACCATGGCGCCCACATCCGCATCGTCGTTGCAGGCGCTGATCGCCGCCTGCAGTTCCGCGTTCATCCGCCCGGTCCAAGCGTTCAACCGCTCCGGGCGGTTCAACGTGATGACGGCAATCTCGTCCGCCTTTTCGAGAAGGATGGTTTCAAACGACGTATCCGGCACACGAACCCTCGTGGCTGCAATGGAAGGTGCGACGAACAATGACACGCCAGCTCTGACAATTCCAGATCAAGGCGCTTGCGCCGCGCCGCCCTGCGTGCCGCGGCGCACCCCACGTCACCGCCGCCGGGGCTACAATGATGTGGGGAGGAAGTTCAATGGCCGACGCTACTCGCGCTGGGCAGGATCGCGGGCCGGACGCCGCCTGCGTCATTCACTGCCAACTCGCTGCAAAACTCAACTTGGCTGCCCACGAGAGCGCGTTTCCCGTGCTGCGCGACCTGCGGGTGGAGAACGCCGGCACGAGCCGGGCGGAAAACCTCAGACTCACCTTGGAGTCCAGCCCCGCGTTCGCACACGCGAAGACTTGGCCCATCGATCGTGTGGAGGCGGGCGGCGTCATTCGCATGGCGGATCGCGAGCTGCGGCTGAATGGCGATCTTCTGCGCGGTCTGACCGAATCCACGCACGGCGAGGTGCGGCTGCGCTTGGAGCGGAACGGCACCCTGCTTGCGGAGTCCGCCAAGCCAATCGAACTGCTCGCGCCCAACGAATGGGGCGGTGCCGCTTATATGCCGGAACTGCTTGCGGCGTTTTCCACACCAAACGATCCTGCGGTGGACCGCATTCTGCGCAGCGCCAGCGAGGTGTTGCGGCAGGCCGGCAAGCCCGACCCGATCGACGGTTACCACTCCGGCAGCCGGCAGCGCGCGTGGGAAATAGCTTCCGCCATCTACACGGCCATCGCCAACTTGGGCTTGAGATACGCGCTGCCGCCAGCCAGCTTTGAGGAGCAGGGCCAGAGGGTGCGACTGCCCAGCCGGATACTGGAAGGCAAGGTGGCCACCTGCCTCGACACGGCCATGTTGTTCGCCTCCGTTTTCGAGCAAGCGGGATTCAACTCCATCATCGCCTTGCCGAAGGAACACGCGATGGTGGGCATTTGGCTGCAACCCGAGGAGCTTGCCACCGTCGTCATTGACGAGGCGGAGACCCTGCGCAAGCGCATCGACCTTCAGGAACTGCTGTTGCTTGAAACCACCTGCGCCACTTCCAGCCCGGTGCCGCCGTTCTCCGCCGCCATCGAGTTGCCCGATTTCGACAGCGCGGAACCGGAAGATGCGAAGCCGGAAACGCCGCAAGGCCGCTTGGAGCGCTGGCAGCGAAAACTGTTGGATCTCTCCGCCCGCAACCCGCTGTTGAATCACCGCAGCACGCGCACCAGCTTGAGCATCATCTGTCCAGACCCCGGACGGCTCGAAGACAAACTCGCCAGCGGCGCAAAGATACAGATCCAGCCGTTGCCCGCCATGCGCGGAGCGGAACAGGATGATTTGCCGGGGCGGCAGCCCGCCGACCTGCGGCACAGCGCGGAATACGCGCGTGCCCAGCTCGATAAATCGCGCGTGTTGGTGGACCTTCCGGAAGACGAACTGCGCAAGCGCGCGGTGGAGACCTTCCGCAAGTCGCAAACAGCCCTGCAGGAGGGCGGTGCCAACACGCTTTACTTGGCGCTGGGCTTTCTGCTTTGGAAACGCAACGAAAAAGACGAACGGCGATTTCGCGCACCGCTCATCCTGCTGCCGGTGGCCCTAGAGCGGCGCTCGGTGCGCAGCGGCGTGAGGATGACCGCGCACGACGACGAGCCCCGTTTCAACACCACGCTGCTGGAAATGCTGCGCAAGGACTTTCAACTCGACATCCGTCAGTTCGACGATGGCCTGCCGGAGGATGAGAGCGGCATTGACGTTGCCGGCATTTGGAACCTCATCCGACGGATAGTGCGCGACATCCCCGGTTTCGAGGTGGTGGAAGAAGTCGCGCTCGGACACTTTTCCTTTGCCAAATACCTGATGTGGAAAGATCTGGTGGATCGCACGGACGCGCTGCGCGAGAACAGCGTCGTGCGGCATCTGCTTGACACGCCGAGCGACGTCTATGCGCCGCCCGGGCAGGTCGGCTTCGCCGATGCCAAGCGTCTGGATGAAGACTTCGCTCCGGCGGATCTGTTGATGCCGCTCCCCGCCGATGCATCGCAGATGGCCGTGGTGGCGACGGCGGACCGCGGCAAGGACTTCGTCGTCATCGGCCCGCCGGGCACCGGCAAGAGCCAGACCATCGCCAATCTCATCGCCCACATGCTGGGCACAGACAAGACCGTGTTGTTCGTCTCCGAGAAAACGGCGGCGCTGGAAGTGGTGTATCGCCGCTTGCAGTCCATCGGGCTGGATCGTTTCTGTCTGGAACTGCATTCCAACAAGGCGCGCAAGGCGGATGTTCTCAAGCAGCTGCGCAGGGCTTGGGAGCTCGCCGATGTCAAACCGGGAAGCGCTTGGCGGCAGGAGGCGAACGCACTGGGCGAGTTGCGCGATGACCTGAATCGCTTCGTGCGGCACATGCACCGGGAGTGGCCCAATGGCTTGACGCCGCATCGCGCCATAGGCGTGAAGGTGCGCGACGAGGCGCTCGCTGAGCGGGTCCGGCTGTCTTGGCCTTCGGCGAGCGTCCATGACGATGACGCACTCAAAACCATGCGCGAGGTGGTGGAGAATCTGGAGATTCAGGCGCAGGCCGTGGGCGACTTGGTGGACAATCCGCTGGCTTTCGTCGAGCGCGAAGATTGGACAGTCGGCTGGCAGAGAGCGCTTGCGGACCGAGCCAACGAGCTCCTGACCCTTGCGGACGAGGCGGAACGCCAGTGCGGCCAAGTGGCAGCCGCCTTGGACATTGCCGCCCCAGACGTCCTGAACCGGCTCGGCGCCTTGGGCGAACTTGCGCGGACGCTGGCGGATTCCCATCAACAGCAGACCTCCCTTGCCTTGGGGCCGGACGGACGGGACAAGGTTCAAGCGCTGGCGGATGCCGCTTCGCAATTGCGAGGCTACGCGGAGGCGAAGGCCTCCCTGAGTTGCAGCTACGCGCCCTTTGCTTGGCGTGAGCTGGATGGCGAGAACATTCGCAGCCGCTGGGCCGCCGCGCAACGCACCATCTGGTTGCTGCGCTGGTTTAAGCGTCGCGCCCTGCTGCGCCAATTGCGGGAAGGAGGCGCCGCGGGCGACCCGAACCCTGAGCAGGACGCCGACGCGTTGACCCGGCTGCGGCGGCATGGCGAAGCGCTGGATCGCCTGGATCGGCCTCTGGGCGAGTTTCGATTTTGGCGGCGGCACGACACGGATGCGCAGGCGCTGCAATCCGCGCGGGAGCTTGGCGAACGGGTGCGCGAAGCGACAGCGGCGCTTGCCCAGACGCCCCAAGCGCTGGCGGACATCCGGCAGAAGGTGAAAAGCATGTTGGCCGAAGGCAACGAGGGCCTCGCTCCGAACAGCGCCTTTGGCCGGCAATTGCAGATGTGCAGCGAAGCCGCTTCAACCTTGGCGCAGACTTGGGCGGCTTTTGAAGCCGACGCTGGGCGGGCGGTGCCGGACGCCAGCATCCCCTTGCATGGGCTGCGTGGCCAAGCGCGCAGGGTGGCGGAAGGGCAGGCCGGCCTGCGCGACTGGTGCGCTTGGCGTCGGCGCAGGGCCAAGGCCGTCGAGCGCGAGCTGCTGCCCTTGGTGGAGGCGGTGGAGGCAGGGCGCGTGCCGGCCGGAGAAATCGTCCGGACGTTCGAGGCGGCGTACTGTGCTTGGTGGTCCGAAGCCGTGATGACGGAAGACGCCGTGCTGCGAACATTCTCCACACCGGAGCATGAATCCCGCATCCGCAAGTTCTGCGCAGCGGACGAACGCCATCAGGAGGCAACCTCGGAATACATTGCGGCGCGGTTGCAGGCGGGTTTGCCGGCGCAGGACGAGGTCACGCGCAGCTCTGGCTGGGGAGTCGTGCGGCGCGAGCTCCAAAAGCAGCGACGCCACAAGCCGGTGCGGGTGCTGCTCAAGGAAGCGCCGGACGTGCTGACCAAGCTGACCCCCTGCTTCATGATGTCACCGCTCTCGGTGGCGCAGTACCTGCCGACCGACCAAGCGCTGTTCGATGTTGTCATATTCGACGAGGCGTCGCAGATCACCGTGTGGGACGCCATCGGCGCCATCGCGCGAGGCAGGCGGGTGATCGTCGCCGGCGACCCGCGGCAGATGCCCCCCACCAACTTCTTCGCCCGTGCCGACGACGACCCGGATGGCGACTTGGAGATCGAAGGCGATTTGGAGAGCGTCCTTGACGAGATGCTCGGCGCCAGCGTACCGGAACAGCGCCTCAACCTGCACTACCGCTCGCGCCGGGAGAGCTTGGTCGCGTTCTCCAACGCCCGCTACTACGACAACCGCCTCATCACTTTTCCGGCACCGCAAGTGGAAGACACGGGGCTGAGCGTGGTTCGCCCCAGCGATGGTTTCTATGCGCGCGGCGGCGCCCGCCACAACGAAGCCGAGGCCAAGGCCGTGACCGCGGAGATCGTGCGGCGTCTAACCCACGCGGATACGGTCGTTCGCCAACAGACCATCGGCGTCGTCACCTTCAACTCCGAGCAGCAGACCCTCATTGAAGACCTGCTGGACCGGGAGCGCCTGCATCGGCCCGAGATCGAGTGGGCCTTCTCGCCGGAGGAGACGCCGGAGCCGGTATTCGTGAAGAATCTGGAAACGGTGCAGGGGGACGAACGGGATGTGATCTTGTTCAGCGTCACCTACGGGCCCGATCAAACCGGGCGCGTCACCATGAACTTCGGGCCGCTGAACCGTGAAGGCGGCGAGCGGCGGCTGAACGTCGCGGTCACGCGCTCCAAGTCCGAAATGGTGGTCTTCTCCACGTTGCGTCCGGACCAGATCGACCTGTCGCGCACCCAAGCCCGCGCTGTTGCCGATCTCAAGGATTTCCTGGATTATGCGGAGCGTGGCGCCTCTGTTCTTGGCGTCGTTGCGCCCCAGTCCGTCGGCGATGCGGATTCGCCGTTCGAGGTTGCGGTGACGGAAGCCTTGCGGCGCAAGGGGTGGCGCGTTCAGCCGCAGATCGGGGTCTCAGCCTATCGCATCGATCTCGGCGTGGTGCATCCGGATCATCCGGGGCGTTATTTGGCCGGCGTCGAGTGCGACGGTGCCACTTACCACAGTTCCGCCGTCGCCAGAGAACGCGACAAGGTGCGTCAGCAGGTGCTCGAGGGGCTCGGTTGGACGCTGTTCCGCATTTGGTCCACGGATTGGTGGACGAACAAGGCAGGCGCTCTCGAAACGGTGGATAGCCGGTTGCGCGAATGTTTGGAACAGGACCGGCGGCGGCGCAAAGAGGACGAGGCAACCCAAATTCCGACAAACGACGCCGGCCAAGCTTGAAGATCCGCTTTCGGACTTGATCAATGCAAATGCGAAAGAGGTTCATCGGCCAAGGCGATGAGATGGTCGCCCTATAGTGTTACGTCAATTTCGAGGTGGTTGGTTACGACGTTACGTTGGGAGTATTGCGGGAAAAATGCAGGACTTCCGTTAGCACGCCGCAGCGCTTGTTGGCGCAAGACGCCTAAGCCGCGCCGGAGGTGGCGATGGCCCTGAGCTTCGCACTCTCCATCGTTATCTCCCTGACTCTGCGCCGGATCCGCTGCCGCAGCCCATCGCCGCCAACCACCGTCGCCACGTCCACCAACTTGTCCGCGAATGTCGACAAGAACCGCATCGGGATGTGCGGGTTGTTCAACGTAGAGCCGCGGTCGCTGAGGTAGCGGGCGCGGAGTCTGAGCACCCGGAGCATCCGGCGCGGGCTGTAGCCGTTCGGGCAATCCATGTGCGAAAGATAGTCCGTTTCGCTCCACTGCCGCTTGTAAAGCGCCTTCGCATCTTCCAACGTGTAGATTGGCTTCTCGCCGCAAATTACATGCATGTCATCAATCCCGAGATTCATGGCGGCTCGCTCGCCGATAAGGAAGTCCGGCGCAATGTAGCTCTCGATCCGCGAGATCCAAGGCTCCATCTCGTCCGGACCGAGCGCGAGCAGGTGCTCCAAGGTGGTGCCCGTGGAGTCATAGAAACCGATAAGCCACACCCGGGACCGCCACTTTTCGATGTGCTCTGGGCCAACATCCCTTGCGGTCGACACCGACCCAACGGTTGTCGACTTCAGCTCGATAGGCACCGCATAGCGGCGACCGCGAACCGCGAAGTCGAAGTAGGCGTCGATACCAGAACGCCCTTCGCCAGTTCTAAGGCCGACGAGCTGGCGCATTTCAGTTTCGCGATGGTCGTCTTGAACGGCCACTTCGATCTTCTGGCGCACGCCCCGGGTGCCCGCTGTCGTCCACGGGCACCCCCAAGGCCGCCGCAACGGCTTTTGCAACGGCGTAGGCAACCGGCGGACACACAGAGTTGCCGATCTGGCCGATCACCTGATAGGCGGCACCCGCGAAACGCCAGTTCTCCGGAAAACCCTGCAGCAGAGCGCAATCCTGCACGGCCAAGCGGAAGTGTCCGTTTTCCGGAGGAAACCTGGCTGCGGCCTCGCGGTCGCGTTGCACGCCGTTCGGCCAAATCCGCAGCCGAGCCCACACTGCTTGGCTCGCCTTGCTGTTTAGGATGCTTGTTGATTTCCTAGGCCCCGTGAAACCGGATCGGATGGTCGGCGCGCAGCGGTCGAAGCCGATGTCGGACAGGCCCAAGGCGGCCCTCGCGCCATTCGTGCGGTCGCCGCCATCAAACAGGTCCGCGGCTACGCGGTGCGTGGGCATCGGGGCGCGGAAGTCTCCGAACGCCTTGTCGCACCGAAATCCCACGAAAAACACCCGCGTTCGGACTTGTGGCACACCGAAATCCGAAGCGAGGATGCGGAATGTTCTCACTTGATAGCTGCCGGACAGCGGTTCGAGAATGACGTCGTTTACATATCGGCTGAATCTCGCGTCCAACAGCCCCGGGACGTTCTCGGCCAAGAATGCCGCGGGCGCAACCTTCTGCACCGCGTTGATGAAGGCCGGCCACATGTCTCGATGGTCGTGGCTGCCGTGCCTCTTGCCGGCGATGGAAAACGGTTGGCAGGGCGGCCCCCCGTGAACGACATCCACGAGGCCTTTGAAGCGCGACCAGTCGCGGTTCCGCACCTCCCCCTCTCGGCCGCTGAACACCGTCCAAGCAGGGCGGCTCTCGCGCAACGTCGCCCCGCAGATGTCGAGGATGTCAAAGCTGGCAACATGCTCGAACCCGGCCCGCTCAAAGCCGAGGTCCAGCCCGCCTCCTCCGGCGAACAGCGAGAGTGCCCGCAGCCCATGCGGCGCCAGCGCTGGCATGAGCGTGTTGGGGTCCAAGTTGGGCGTGTTGACTTGGCTTGATGCATAGGCGAGATCACCGTTGCTGGCGGCGATCTTCCGCTCTCTGGACCGCGCCGACACGCGCCGGTACCAGTCTCTGCGCTCTTCGGAGATGTGATAGGACATCGCTCGAGGCCCAACGTTCCCGTCGCGCCTATGGTACTTCATTGCCACCAACCCCACGCGGCCCACGCGACATGGCATACCGCAAGGGCACCAGGCCGCCCGGCCTGCTGTGGGCGGCGGCACCGCTGGCGGCGGAGACGAGCTCCCCGCCACGGCCATCGAAAAACCGCTTATGTCCACCGCCGTGGAGAAGCGGCAATAGCGACAAAGCAAGGCGCAATAAAGCGCAATCGCCAGAGCTACATTTCGTTGCCAGTCTTCAGAAGAACACGAAGGAGCGCACCACAACGTTCTTGCGGCACGGCGCGTCTTCGGGCGCGGTGGGGTCGAAGCAGGCGGTGTGGAACGACCAGCGCGAAACCGACCCATCCGTGACCGAGTCGTAACACTTGAGCATGGAAACCTCGTTGGGTTTCTGCGCCGGCAGCCAGTACCACTCGTGTTCGGGCCGGTGGGTGAAGCGGGTGGTCTCGCCCACGCGGTCGTCGTAGATGCGGTAGTTGGTGATGTAGGGTTGGTCGGCGAAAGACGGCCAAGCGCAAAGCACGAACGGATGTTGGCCCACGGTCTCCATCGGCTTGGCCAGGTTGATGGACGCGAACCGCCGCGACATCTTCGCGTCGGCCTGCTCCTCCGTGTAGTGCTGCTCGCGCCCGAAGTTGCGCAGGTTCCGCGTCAACAGCTCGCGGCAGCGCACGCGGCCGCTGTTGTCGTTCAGATCGTTGTGTACCAAGTTGGCGTAGCCGGCGTTCACGCCCGGGATCTTGTTGGCCTGGTCTTCGGTGCGGTCGCCAGCGTAGTCCTTGTCGAACACGTCGTGGTTGTACACCAGCGCATCCGTCGCGCCCGGAAAGAACGCCAACAGCAGCCGTTCCATCTCCGGGTAGAACACGCGCTCCACCTCGGCCGCGTCGTAGAAGTTCCGGCACTTGGACTCGCAATGGGCCAGCGCGATTCCCAGTCTATCCATGCATTCGGGGCTGTAGGGCGAAAGCCCGGGGTGGTACTCCTTGATGCGGCGCGCGTCGCGCAGCACTTGCGGAAAGTAGAGACAGCGCTTGCCAACGTCGCGTTCGTACTTGCGCACCGCTTTCGCGTCGACCGCGCGCGCCGGGTCCCGCCACAGGGCGTTGGAGGAGACGATGGAGTAGGAGGGATGCTCGTGAACGGTGTAGCGCAGCGGCAGCGCCAAACCACCTTCCGGGGCCGTGATGTTGTTCGCCCGAATGTGCTCCAAGCACTCCGCGTAGTCCCGAAACCCAACGCCCCACTTCGTCTCGATGGGCCCCGACGGCGCGTTCTCAAGCATGTCGATGATCGCCTGCCCGTCGCCATCCGCGACCTCGGCGAACGCCGCTTCCGTCGCCGCCGCCGTGCCCGCGTCCCCGTTCCGGTCGAAGGCCATGTAGGAGAGCCCGCCGTTGGCGGCGATGGGCGGCGGCTGACCCGCCGTGCGTTGCAGTGGCGGCACATAGAGCGCAGGTGCCTTCGTGCCGGCGGCGGCGAGGTCTGTCGAGCTGGTCATTCATCCCCCCAAGTCGCAAGGCGCACAACCATAGCATAGGAAGCGAGGGGCGCGTTGTGCCGTCCGCACTTCCCCTCCTTCCCTCGCTTCGTCCTTACCCGTCGCCCCTGTCGCTCGCGCGCCGCGGCTTCCGGTTCAGAAGCTGTCTCTTTCACGTTTCGGAACTGCCGCCGGTGGGCGTGGCCTGAATTTCGCCTATGGCTTTGTGGATGCGAGCTAGCCTGTTGCGCGAAACGGAGAGGTCGCGAAGCGTCTGCGGGGTCTCGCCAATCGTCTCCACGAGACGCCGTTGAATCGCCAGCGACTCTTCGTAGGCGGCCTTGGCAGCGTCGGTTTCGCCCGCGGCATCGTGGACGCCGCCGATCCTGCCGAGCGAGACGGAAAGGTCGCGAAGCGTCTGCGGATTCTCGCCAGTCGTCTCCATCAAGCGACGATCGATCGCCAGCGACTCTTCGTAGGCGGCCCTGGCCGCGTCGGTTTCGCCCGCGGCCTCGTGGACGCCGCCAATACTGCCGAGCGAGACGGAAAGGTCGCGAAGCGTCTGCGGATTCTCGCCAGTCGTCTCCATCAAGCGACGATCGATCGCCAGCGACTCTTCGTAGGCGGCCCTGGCCGCGTCGGTTTCGCCTGCGGCATCGTGGACGCCGCCGATCCTGCCGAGCGAGACGGAAAGGTCGCGCAGCGTCTGCGGATTCTCGGCAATCGTCTCCACGAGGCACCGTCGAATCGCCAGCGCCTCCTCGTAGGCGGCCTTGGCCGCGTCGGTTTCGCCTGCGGCATCGTGGACGCCGCCGATCCTGCCGAGCGAGACGGAAAGGTCGCGCAGCGTCTGCGGGTTCTCGCCAGTCGTCTCCATCAAGCGACGATCGATCGCCAGCGACTCTTCGTAGGCGGCCCTGGCCGCGTCGGTTTCGCCTGCGGCATCGTGGACGCCGCCGATCCTGCCGAGCGAGACGGAGAGGTCGCGGAGCGCCTGCGGGTTCTCGCCAGTCGTCTCCATCAAGCGACGGGCGATCGCCAGCGACTCTTCGTAGGCGGCCCTGGCCGCGTCGGTTTCGCCTGCGGCATCGTGGACGCCGCCGATCCTGCCGAGCGAGACGGAGAGGTCGCGGAGCGTCCGCGGATTCTCGCCAATCGTCTCCACGAGGCGCCGTCGAATCGCCAGCGACTCCACATGGGCGGCCTTGGCCGCGGAGGCGTCGCCGGCGGCCTCGTGGACGCCGCCCATCCTTTCGAGCGCGACGGAAAGGTCGCGCAGCGTCCGCGGATTCTCGCCAATCGTCTCCACGAGGCGCCGTCGAATCGCCAGCGACTCCTCGTGGGCGGCCTTGGCCGCGGAGGCGTCGCCGGCGGCCTCGTGGACGCCGCCCATCCTTTCGAGCGAGACGGAAAGGTCGCGGAGCGTCTGCGGATTCTCGCCAATCGTCTCCATCAAGCGACGGTCGATCGTCAGCGACTCCACATGGGCGGCCTTGGCCGCGGAGGCGTCGCCGGCGGCCTCGTGGACGCCGCCCATCCTTTCGAGCGAGACGGAGAGTTCGCGAAGCGTCTGCGGGTTCTCGCCGATCGTCTCCATCAAGCGACGGTCGATCGCCAGCGCCTCTTCGTAGGCGGCCTTGGCCGCGGAGGCGTTGCCTGCGGCATCATGGATGCCGCCCACCCTGTCGAGCGAGACGGAGATGTCGCGGAGCGTCTGCGGGCTCTCGCCGGCGCTGTTGCGTACTGACCGCCAGACACCAACGGCTTCCTGCAAGTGTTGCAGTGCGGCCGCGACGTCGTTGTCTGCTTGCATCTTGGCGCGCGCCGCCACCGCCAGGGCTTGTGCCCGCAGCCGCGTCTTCCCGCCCGTGACACTCGCCAAAGCCATGTCCGCATGGTCGGCCGCTTCGCTTGCTCGATCGGCGGTCAGCAGCGCGGAAGCCATGTACATGTGCAATCGCGCAAGGGAGTTCGCGTCCCGGGAAGGCGTCTTCGCGAACTGGTCGAGCGCCGCTTGGGCCTCCTCTACGCTGGTGACATACTCGGTGTCGTCGTTCATCTTGCTCGCCGCTGCTGAGACATCGGAGCGGTCGGTGGCGGGCAGGCCTTCATTCCCCGGCAAATCCAGCACCAACGAACGCACGGACCAAAGATCCGGAGCGGCGTCTCGCAGGCGTGGTTTCCACTGTGGATGCACGGCGAAGATCAAGGGGCCTGTCAATCGCCTGCGCAACGCGTCGCGGCGCTCGTTGATGCGCAGCATGAGCCAATCCCATGCGCCCGCCCAAGGGCCGACGTCGTCCAAGATTGGGTTGTCTACGGCTATCACCTCTACCCAAACACAGCCCGCCGTGGAGAGGTTGGCGAACAGCTTCGGCATCAACCCCCGCAACTCGTCCGGCGATTCGGGATGGATGCGCCGTACTTGCCGAGCGCGGTATTGGAGCATGAATTCCGTGCGCTGCCGCAGTGTGGCCACCGGCCCCTGCGCCGGACAGAAGATGAAGCCGAGCCAAGGATCGGTGGCGAGTTCGAACTGTCGTCGCAGGCGTTGCCATTCGCGCTCGCCCACTGGCCCGAAGGCCGTCCCGGCGCTTTCCTGGGCGGAACGGGCGGAACGGATAGGCATGAGCCGGTGCCTACGGCGCGCCAGCCGAGGAATTCAGCGCAGCCGTTTGCTTGTGAACCTGCTCCGCGACCAGTGGATGCACGTCGTACCACTCTTCACCGTTGCCACCGTTGCGATAGCAGAGCACCAGATGGGTGTCGAAGAATCGCGCCAGCGACGGAAGTCGGTCGAGGCTCTGCAATTCAGCTCGGTGGGTTTGGGCTATTCCGGCCAGCCAATGCGCGTCGTCGTTGGCGATGGGCAGAAACTCGGACCGAATTTGATTGATGGTCGTCTCCACCGATCTTTCCGGCACCGGCAGAACGCGCGCCCGCAAGGCCACATCGGCGAGCAAGCGGAGAAGATCACGCAGATGCCCCCCAGAGTGGCGAATCAACCGGTCGAGAACGGCCCGGTCGCGGCCGAGCAGCCGTGTCCAGTCGCCGCGCTTGCGCACCACCTGCTCGAATGCGTCATACGCAGCGCAAACACGGGCACCGTCCGCCTCGTGCAGCTTGAAGGAAGGAAGCACCTCCAAGCCGCCTTCGTCGTAGAGCTGACCGATGTTGGGGTAGCGCACTTTCAGGTATGGCGGCACGGTGTAGACCAAGTGCATGCCAGGCATGCGCAATTTCTCCGCGTGACCGGCAAACAGCGTCTCTACGGAACTTTGAACCTCCTCCGCATTGGCGAGCGTGCCGCGGATGTGTTCCACGGAATCCAGCAACAGCACGACCTTCCTGTTGGCGTCGCCCTTGTGCTTGCGCAGTTCGGCCACGCGACCACGGCAAAACCCGCGCACATGGCCCACCAAGCTGCCGAGATGCCCTGCCATGCTCTGCTGCAAGCGCTGTTTGAACGTGGGATCACTCTTCAAGGACGCCTTGAAACCAAGGCCCGACACACCGATCTCCTTGAGTTTCAAGTCACCAAGGAATTCTCTCAACCGCTCCCAATACGTCGCGTCAGAAGGATCTTCGATGTCGTTGTTCGCACGAATCGCGTCGTCAAAGCTCCCCGCCACGGCCATCAAGAAATCGCTTATGTCCACCGCCGTGGAGAGATTGAGATACTCCTCCATGTCGCATAGGAAGACCATGTGGCCGGACTCTTCCAACCGTCGCTTCAAGCGCCGGAGCTCCGTGCTCTTGCCAGCTCCCCTGTAGCCCGAGAACAGCCGGACACTCTCAGTAGACCACTCGACTACCCGCGCCAGCTGCCGCACAGGGTCTGAATCCGTCAACGCCTCATCGTAGAGCGAGACGTAGCGCTCGTCGTCCGGCTCGAGTGGCCGGTCGGCCACCGCGTTGAAGAACTCCTTGAGGAACATGTCGTCTGCGGGCTTCATGGGGCAATTGTAGCAACAAGGCGGCTCGATCAGCCGTGGCTAGCAGACCGTCGCCCGCGCTCAATGCCAAGGATGCCCGCGCAGCCGAGTCAACCGTCGTGGTGGCCCGTGAAAGCGGGCCGAATGTGCGCGAAGGACGACCGATCAGAAAAAGGACTGGTGCCTGCCGCGACGCACGAGTGCGCCACCTGCCATGGAGATGCGGAACTCCACGCGCACGACGACGCCATGCATGGCCGTGGGCCGGCCGGCGATGATCGGCGGCGGAAACCGAAGACAGCGCGGAGCGTGGCCGCGTCAAAGACGTCGCGCGGCTCCGCGTCCACGACCTTCGGATTGGCCACCGAACCGTCCTCGGCAACGGTCAACTCGGTGACGACCCACCCCTCGATGCCACGCGCAAGCAACCGCGGAGGGTACTTCGGCGCCGGAGCGGCGAGCGGGGCCGGTGCCCGCGCCGCCATCCACCAGCCAGCGGTGGCGGCCCCGCAGACGGGCGCAATAACCACATTGTCGTTGCCGGTCTTAGAAGAACACCACGGAGCGCCAGACGTTCTTGCGGCACGGCGGTCTACGGGCGCTGTGGGATCGCAGCAGGCAGAGCGCCACGCGGCCCCGGTGGCCGGGATCCATGTTCGCTTGAACCTTGAACACGAAGGCGGAAAACCGCAGTTCCCGCACGGCCACCTCGCTCTCCGCCGCGGCGCACGGGCGCGGCGGTGCTGCTTCCATGCGGGTGGAGGCGGAGACATGCACGGTGGGGTTGACGCAGGCGAGCGAGCCGCCCTAGGCACGGCAGTGTGGTGTATATTCGCCGCAACGGTTAGGCGCCCTCGACTTGATCAGGGCTCGCTTGCGGTGGCGAACGATGGTGGCGGATTTTCACTGGCATGAGGTCAAGGCACCGCCAAACGCTCGCTCGCGTCTACGCACAGCCAACGCCGGCGGACATCCGCTGGACGGAGATCGAAGCGATGTTGTCGGCCTGCGGCGTGGCAGTGACGCAGCGAGCGGGATCCCGGGTGGCGCTCGCGAAGAACCACGAGCGAATGGTGGTTCATCGGCCCCACCCGCGCCCGCAGACCAGCCGCGCCACTGTTCGCGACATCGCGGCGTTCTTGAGAGCAGCCGGCGTGGGGCTGGACGACGGGGAGTAGGTCGCTGATGGAATACAAGGGCTACGTTGCCATCGTAGAGTTCGATGACTCCGCGAACGTCCTGCACGGCCGTGTGGTGAACTGTGGGCCATATCCAATTGCCACCTTTGAAGGCACCGACGTGGGCGAACTGCGACAGGAGTTCGAACGGTCCATCGACGAATACTTGGCTTGGTGCCAAGAAGACAACGTCGCGCCAAGAAAGCCGCGCTTGGGAGATCTAAAATGTGCGCGACGTAAACCCGCGAAATGAAGACCGCGTGGCAGCTACTGGATTCCCGGAGTTCGTCCGTGCGGCGCTGAGCACGCACCCTAACGACGCCGATGAACCACGACAGACTGTCCGCCGCGGGCGGCCCCTGCGTGTGGGCAACACGGGTTGATCACTCGCTCCCGTGTTCGCAGGTGGCGGCGAAGCGGATGGCGGGCCAGCGTTCCTCGGCCACCGCCAAGGTGGCGCGGCTGGGCGCCAGGTAGGCGAGCCGGCCGCCGCCGTCGCGCGCCATGCGCTCGCGGTTGCCGCGCTCGAACTCGGCCAACTGCGCGGCGGCGCCCGTCACCCAACGCACGGTGTGCAGGGTCACCGGCTCGAACACGCAATCGGCGCGGTACTCGTTGGCCAGGCGGTAGGCGGTGACGTCGAATTGCAGCGGGCCGACGGCGCCGATCACCACGTCGTTGCTGGCCAGCGGGAAGAACACCTGCGTCGCGCCTTCCTCGGCCAGCTGCGCGAGGCCCTTGGCGAGTTGCTTGGATTTGAGGGGATCCCGCGCCCGCACGCGCCGGAACAACTCCGGGGCGAAGCTCGGTATGCCGCTGAAGCGCAGGTCTTCGCCCTCGGTGAACGTGTCGGCGATGCGAATTCCGCCGTGGCCGCGCAGCCCGATGATGTCGCCGGCGAACGCCTCCTCGGCGCGGGAGCGGTCGCCGGCCAGGAACGTCAGCGCGTCGATCACTTTCACGTCGCGCCGCAAGCGCACGTGGCGCAGCCGCATGCCGGGGCGGTAGCCGCCGGAGCACACGCGCAGGAACGCCACGCGGTCCCGGTGGCGGGGATCCATGTTCGCCTGAATCTTGAACACGAAGGCGGAGAAGCGCGGTTCCCGCGCGGCCACCTCGCGCTGCGCCGCGGCGCGCGGGCGCGGCGGCGGCGCTTCCTCCACCAACCGATCAAGACACTCGCGCACGCCGAAGTTGCCAAGGGCGGTGCCGAAGAACACCGGCGAGCGCTCGCCGGCCAAGAACGCCTCCACGTCGTGCGCGTGGCTTGCGCCCCGCACCAGCTCGGCGGCGTCCACGAAGTCCGCGTGGTCCGCGCCCAGCCAATCCGCCGCCGCCCGGCTCGTCAGGCCGTCGCAGGTGGGGAAGTCGTGCAGGCGCGCGCCGTGGCCGGGCTGGTAGCGCACAAAGCGGTCGCGTTGCAACTCGTAGATGCCGCGAAAACTCCGCCCGGCGCCCACTGGCCAGTTCGCCGGCGCGCATTCGATGCCGAGCACCTGTTCGATCTCGTCGAGCAGCTCCACCGCGTCCCGCGCCTCGCGGTCGAGCTTGTTGATGAAGGTGATCACCGGCGTGGCGCGCATCCGGCACACCTCCAGCAGCTTGATGGTGCGCGGCTCCACGCCCTTGGCGGCGTCGATCACCATCAACACCGAGTCCACCGCCGTCAAGGTGCGGTAGGTGTCCTCCGAAAAGTCCGCGTGGCCCGGCGTGTCGAGCAGGTTCAACACCCGCCCGCGGTAGTCGAAACGCATCACCGAAGTGGTCACCGAGATGCCGCGCTCCTTCTCCATCGCCATCCAGTCCGACGTGGCGTGGCGGCTGGCCTTGCGCGCCCGCACCGTGCCGGCCAGGGCGATGGCGTTGCCGTGCAGCAGCAGCTTCTCCGTCAACGTGGTCTTGCCGGCGTCCGGGTGCGAGACGATGGCGAAGGTGCGCCGCCGCGCCGCCTCGGCGGTGTTCGGGTCCACGGCGAAGGCGCGCAGGTCTACGCGAGGGAGCTTCGTTTACGCGGGCGCGTGCGGGCGGACGCCGAGCCGCCGCAAGGTGTGTTCCAGCGTTGGTCTGCCGATCTGGATGCGATCGTCGTTCAAGAGGTAGGTGAACACGTAGCCGAGGGCAAGGATGAAGATGCCGATGAGGAAGCAGTAGATCACCGCCCGATCCGGATACTGATCCTTCAGGTGCCCCACGTACAGCGGCCCGAAAATCCCCGCCGCCGCCCACGCCGTGAGCACCGCGCCGTAGATGATGGACATGCGCTTGGCGCCGAAAACATCGAGCACGAAAGACGGCATGGTGGCGAAGCCGCCGCCGAAGCAAAGCAGCACGTAGCACACCAAGGCAGAGAAAATCCACGGGTCGCGCTCGGTCATCAGCAGGCCGAACACCAGCATCTGGCTGGCGAGCAGAATACGGAACACGCGCACGCGCCCGATGCGATCCGAAAGCAATCCCCAAAGCAAACGCCCGAGGCCATTGCACAGGGAACTCACGGCGATGAGCGTGGCGCCGTACTCCGCCAAAGTGCTCGGCTCCACCGACGGATCGGCAAGCCCCCACACGTCTTGCAAGAGCGGCGATTGGAAACTGATCACCGAAATGCCGGCGGCGATGTTGAAGAAAAAGACCATCCACATCACCACGAATTCGCGGCTTTGCAGGTAGACGCCCAGCGGCGCGTCCGCCTCCTGCACGACGCTGCCGGCCGCGGTGGGAGCGAAATCCGCCGGGGGGTCGCGCAGCAGCAGGCTGGACGGGATCAGAATGCACGCGAACACCACCCCGAGCGCGAGGAACACGTCCGGCAGGTCGCTTTCGGTGAACTTCACCAGAATGGGCGCCAGCACCTTGCTGAGGAGGAACGCGCCGATGCCGAAGCCCATCACCACGATGCCGGTGGCAAGGCCCTTGCGATCCGGAAACCACTTCGCCACGGTGGCCACCGGCGTCACGTACCCTAGGCCGATGCCGGCGCCGCCGATCACGCCGTAGCCGAGGTAGAAGAGCCACAGCCAATCCATGTGCAGCGAGAACCCGGCGATGAAGTAGCCGCCGGTGAACATCAAACTGCCGAACAACGCCAGCTTGCGCGGGCCAAGCCGCGGCAGCGCCGCCCCCGCCCACGCGGCCGACGTGCCAAGCGAGAAAATGGTGATGCTGAACGCCCACGCCGTCTCGGTGAAGGTCCAATCCAGCTGCCGCACCAGCAGCGTTTGGAAGAAGCTCCAGGCGTAAACGGTGCCGAAGCAGATCTGCAGCGCCGTGCAAAGCGCCGCGGTGACGACTCGGGGAACGGGCGGTATCACGAAGCGTCCGCGTCCTTCGGGGCGTCGGACGGCTGGGGCGGAGGGTCCGATTCCTGCGCACGGGTGAAGAACCGAAACAAGCGCGCCAAATCGCCGGCTTCGTCGTTCCTGCCGAGCACGTCGTCCGCGTCCTGCGCCTCCCGGGTGGGGGAATCCGCCAGCGCCGTGCCGTAGGCGAGCACTTGGCCGATGGGGCGCGAGGCGAAGCTCACGAACCAAGTGCCGGCGCCGACGCCGATGATGAAGACGGCGGCGATGATCCACACTTGCTGGCCCACCGCCTGCTGGATCTTCAGGCTGATGAGGCCCTTGTCCATGCCCACGTGGACGGTGCCCGCTTCGCCGGCCAAGATGTGGCTGCCAACCTCCACGCAGTCGCCGATGCCCGGCAGGCTGCGCTCCACCGTCTCCACGCTTTGCGGATCGCTGGCGCGGATCTCCTCGGGAATGCCCGGCACGAAGGTGTGCGCCAGATACTCGCCGGTCTCGTCGGCGATGTAGATGTACTTGATGCCTTGGATGCCGAGGAATTGGTCGATGAGCGACTGCAAGGTGGCCAGATCGCGGTTCAAGAGGATGTCCACGCTGGAGTCCGCGATGGTCTTGGCGATGTTGCGGCTGTTGCTGACGTACTCCCGCGACAGGTGGCCGTCCACGGTGTAGATGGCGAGCCCGGACGTGGACACCCCGATCAAGCCGAACATGCCAATGACGCCGAACAGCGTTTTTTGAAACAGCCTTTTGATCTTCATCGTCGTCTCTTCAACACGAAAGCCCTGCGCGCCGCGCGGCCCTTAGCCCGCGGCGCTCGCATTCGGCGCGTCCAGCCCAAACTGTTCGCGCCAATCCTCCAACGTGACGAACCGATCCCCGTCCACCACGGTGTAGTACACGGTTTGCAGCCCTTGTCGCCGGTTCGGCCCGAACGAGACCCGCTCGCCCAAACCGAGATCGAGATCCTGCACCGTGAACACCGCCTGCTCCAACCCCTCGCGCGTCGGCCCGGTGCCAAGACGGCGCAACACCTCCACGAGCAGCTTGGCGTCCAAATAGCCCTCCAGACTCACGAAACTGTGCTTGAAGGGCGTGTACTCCTCCGTCACCAGTTCCGCCGGCGGCGCCGGATTGTGTTTGGCCATCATCTCGCGGTATTCGCGCACCGCGGGAATGGTGGTGTCCTCGTAGCTGGGCACCACTTGCGAGTTGACCAGCCAACGCGTGTAGTTTGCGCTTTCCTCGGGCGGGCGCCCCTCGGTGAGCAGCTTGAGCATGTTCTCGCTGCCCACGAACGACAGGTTGGCGATGGGCACGCGCAGGCCGTTGTCCACGGCGTCGCGGGCGAACGCCGCGCAGGCGGCGTAGGCGCCGATGCAGATCACCGCCTGCGGATCCGCTTGCTTGAGAATCTCCACCGGCCGCCGCATGACGCTGGTGAACTTCGAGCCGCGCTTGTAGGTGGCCTCGCCAACGATGGTTTTGCCATGCCGCTTCAAGGCGGCGCGCACGCCGGCCCAGCCGCTGCGCCCGTAGGCGTCCGCTTGGTAGAAGACGGCGATGCGGCTGCGCCCCACCTTGACGAAGTTGTCCACCAAGCCGCCGGTCTCCTGAGCGTAGGAGGCGCGCAGGTTGAAGGCGAAGTCCCCGTAGGGGGGTTGGCGCTGCGGTTGGGCGCCGGTGAAGGGAAAAAACAGGAACATGCTGCGATCTTGGAACTTCTTCAGCAGGGGCAGCACCCGCGTCACGGTGGGGGTGCCGACGTAGCCGAACAGCAGGAACACCTGATCCTCCAGCATCAGCTTCATGGTGTTCTCAACGCACGGGTCCGGCTGGTAGCCGTCGTCCTCGATGCGCAGCACCACGTTGCGGCCGTTCACGCCGCCGCGCTCCTCGTTCTCCTCTTGGAAGTACGCGTTCGCGCCGCGGTACAGCTCGATGCCAAGCCCCCGCGACGGCCCGGAGAACGCCGCCGACGTGCCGAGCACGATCTCGGTGTCCGTAACGCCGGTGCCGAGCGGCGCGGCCCCCAGTTTCAGCCACGGCGCGGCCACGCCTCCCGCCAAGCCGCTGCCCACTAGCGCGCGCCTCGTGATCATCTACGCCAATCCCCTTCGTCGCCTCAAGACGAATGCGTAATGTACCCTATCGCGCCTTGCGCCACACGGAAAAAAAGCCGCGGCCAAGCGGCGCGGCTTGCAACCGCGTGGCAAGTGGCGGCGACCCTTCACCTTGGCTGCGTCCACGCGCGCAGATCGTCCCACAGGCGCTTCTTTCCGGCGCCGTCCAAGGGCCGCGGCGCAATGTGGAAGTGGGCGCCGAGCGGGCCGCTGGCTTGCGGCGGCGGATGACCGAGCAGCGTGGCCGGTCTTTCGCCGGCGAGGAGGGCGCGCGCGCAACGCGCCATCTGGCGCAGGAAGAAGGCGCGGTAGGCGCGTTCGTGGCCATCCGGCGCCGCCCCCGGTTGCGGCCACTCGAACACCAGAACGCGCTCCTTGGAGCGCGCCTCTTTGGAGTGCGCCTCATCCGAGCGCGGCAGGCCGCTCACCGCGGCGGCCACATCGAGCAGGAGCCGGCGCATCGGCATCGCGTCCTCGCCAATCGCCAGGAACACATCGCCCACGCGGTGGCAATGGATGCGGAACTGTTCGGCGGCGGCCGCGCCGGGCGCCGCCGGCGACGGTTCGGTGCGCCGGCGGGGTTGGGCCGGCGCCGGCGGGGGCTTCGGCGGCCTGTTCTCGACGGGCGCGCGCACCGTGACCGGCGGCTTCGCGGGCCGCGCCGCGCGCGGGCGGCGACGCACCCAAACGTCGATGCCAAGCCGCGCAAGGCGCACCGTTCGCGCACCTTGGAGCGTTTCACGCGCGCCCTCGTCACGCACGGTCTCGCGCGGCGCACGCGCACCTTCGCCGAGGGCTTCTTTCATGCCTTCGCCAGCGTTCCCATGTGCGGCAAGTTCGAGCGGCTTGGTGGCCGCATTGTAATTCGCATGCCGCCCGCGTTACCGTGCGCGGCATCGGAACCTCCGCAAGAGCGTCCAGAACCGCGACATGCAATACCTGACCGACGACGTGCGCATCACCGGCATGGCCGAGGTGCGAGCGCCGGTGGAGCTCATTGAAGAGCTGCCGCTGGCGCCGGAACACTCGACGCTGGTGTTCAACGTGCGCCGCCAGGCGAGCGAGATCATCGCCGGCCGCGACCGGCGGCTGCTCGCCATCGTCGGCCCGTGTTCCATTCACGACCCGGCCGCCGCCCGCGAGTACGCCGAGCGGCTGAAGGAGCGGGCGGACGCCTTCGCCGGCGAACTGCTGCTGGTGATGCGCGTGTACTTCGAGAAGCCCCGCACCACCGTTGGCTGGAAGGGGCTCATCAACGACCCGAAGCTGAACGACTCCTTCGACATCAACGACGGCCTCAAGACCGCCCGCGCCCTGCTGCGCGACATCGTGGCCCTGGGGCTGGGCACCGGCACCGAGTATTTGGACCCCATCACGCCGCAGTACGTCGGCGATCTCGTGTGCTGGGCCGCCATCGGCGCCCGCACCACGGAGAGCCAGATCCACCGCCAGCTCGCCTCCGGCCTCTCCTGCCCCACGGGGTTCAAGAACAGCACCCGGGGCGACGTGCAGGTGGCCGCCGACGCGGTGCAGTCCGCGGCGCATCGGCACATCTTCCTCTCCGTCACCAAGGCCGGCCACTCGGCCATCTTTTCCACCGCCGGCAACGCGGACTGCCATGTGATCCTGCGCGGCGGCGGCGGCCAAACCAACTTCGACAACCCCTCCGTGCATTACGCCAGCCGCATTCTGAACCAAGGCGGCTTGGGCGACCGGGTGATGATCGACGCCAGCCACGCCAACAGCCAGAAGGACCACACCCGCCAAATCGCGGTGTGCCAGGACATCGCCCGCCAGCTCGCCGACGGCGAGGACAAGATCATGGGCGTGATGATCGAGAGCAACCTGGTGGCCGGCCGCCAGCAACTGCGCGACCCGGCGAACCTCACCTACGGCCAGAGCATCACCGACCCCTGCCTCGGCTGGGAGGAAACCGCCGCGTGCCTTGAGGAGCTGGCGGCGGCGGTGGCGAAACGCAACAACGCCTGAGCGCCGCTGGCCGCCGGGCGGGCAAGGCCACCGATGCCGGAATGCGACATGGACACTACGGAGGATCGCGATGCAAAGACGTAGCGTGACATCAACGAACTTGCGATCGGTCGGGTACGACGCGAAGACGCAAACGATGGAGATCGAGTTCGTGAACGGGCGCGTCTACCAGTACTACAACGTGTCGGACACCATGCACGACGAGTTGATGCAGGCATCCTCGAAGGGCCAGTTCTTCAACTTTCACATCAAAGACAGCTACCCTTACTCGCGAGTTGGGTGAGTGGGCCGAGGACAGATGGCCGGCGAGCCCAAGAGTCAAGACGACAGGGACGGAGTGATGGTCGACAAAGGTTGCGCGTGGCGATACCCCGGCGCCCGCTGGTGGAAGTTCGACTTGCACACGCACACACCCGCGTCGGTGGATTACGGCAAAGGAACCCATGCGACATCGCAGCGGAAGATCACGCCTCAAGATTGGCTCTTGGGCTACATGCGGGCGGGCGTGGACTGCGTGGCCGTCACGGACCACAACTCGGGCGAGTGGATCGATCGGTTGAGCGGCGCATTGTCTGAGTTGGAGGGCAAGCCGCCACCAGAGTTTCGCCCCTTGACGTTGTTCCCCGGTGTCGAAATCACAGCGAACGGTGGAGTACATGTGCTGGCGGTGCTCGATGCGGGCCGTCGGTCCGCCGATGTCGCCACGCTGCTTGGCGCGGTGGGCTTCGAAGGAACACGAGGCGCTAGCGATTCCGCCGCCAAGTGTTCTCCCATTGAGGTGGTCGAAGCCATCTGCGAAGCGGGAGGCGTCCCGATTCTTGCCCACGTCGATGGCGCTGCCGGTGCTTGGAAACTGAGCGGCAACAGCTTGGCGCCGTTGCTGGACGTGGAAGGCTTGTTTGCGCTCGAAGTCGTCGACCCTAGCCACAAGAGGCCGCAGGTCTACAGCGATCGCAAGCTCAACTGGGCTGAAGTGGTCGGGTCCGACTCCCACCATCCGACCAGCGCGGATGGACCGGGCTACCCGGGCGCACGGTACACATGGATCAAGATGGCCAGCCCTACGCTCGAGGGGCTCCGTCTTGCACTGTTGGACGGCGGCGACTTCTCGCTGCGACGCAGCGACGACGCCGGTCCTTTCGACCCGTTCGCCGTTCCGAAGAACCTGATCGAGGCCATTGAGATCGAAAATGCCCGCTATATGGGAAGGAGTGCCGCCGCCGCGGTGGAGTTCAGCCCTTGGCTCAACGCCTTGGTGGGCGGACGCGGCACTGGGAAATCCACCGTCCTTCATGCGTTGCGCCTTGTGGCGAGAAGGCAGTCGGAACTGAACGACTTGGAAGAGAGCAGCGGGCCGCGATTGACGTTTCAAGAGTTCGATCGAGTGCCGAAGAATCGGCGGGATAGGGGCGGCTTGGTGGAGTCGACGGTCCTTCGCTGGCTGGTGAAGCGCGACGACGTTCGCTATCGGGTGCATTGGCGGCAGAACGCAACCGGTGGCGTCGTCGAGTATCGCAGCGACGACGCGTGGAAGACATCGCCATCCCAAGCCGTGACGCCGCAGCGCTTCTCTCTTCGCCTCTTCAGTCAAGGCCAGATCGCCGAGTTGGCCGGCGAGAACCAAGCGCTCCTACGAGTTGTCGACGATGCGGCGCAAGTGGGGCCGCAGCAACGGCGGCTCGACGAAGCGCGCACTACGTTCAACGCGTTGCGGGCGCGCATTCGAGACGTGGATCAGCAGCTCGGTCGGGAAGAGGGCCTCATCGTCGAGTTCCAAGATGTGGAGCACAAGCTGAAGCGCTTCGAAGACGCTGGGCATCAAGTGTTGTTGATGGAATATCGCCGTCGCGAGCGCCAACGGCGGGAGGTGGCGCGTCAGCTCGACTTGGCAACAGAAGCCGCCGACCACATCGACAAGGCCGCGCAAGCCCTTGAACTGGAGGACATACCCGATGGCACCTTCTCCGCAGCGGATGAAGATCGCGAAGCGGTTGCTGGCTTGGCCACCCTCGCCGCCGCCGTGGGCAGGGCGGCGAGCAACATTCGCGCCCAAGGGGCCCGGTTGCGGGAAGACGTGCGGCAGCAGCGCCAAAAGCTGGCGGCGTCCGCATGGCAATCGGCAACCGACAAGACGGCTGTCGACTACCAAGCGCTCATTCGAACGCTCCGTGCAGCCGGCGTCACAGACACCAGCGAGTACGACAAGCTCATCCAAGAGCGTGCGGTGCTGGAAGGCGAGCGCAAACGCTTGGACTCCACGCGCGAGGAACGCGACCGACTGATCGGGGAATTGAACGACCAACGAGATGCCATTCTCGAGGCTCGCAGAACAATGAGCAGCGCCCGTTCGAACTTCCTCTCCAGCGCATTGACGGGCAACCGTTTCGTGCGCATCGCCGTCCGCCGCTTCGGCGAGGAGCCAAGAGTCGTAGAGCGATCGCTACGGCAGCATCTGGACATCATCGACGACCGCTTCCAAGACGACATTCTCTCCGAAGATGGCGAGAAGGGCATCGTCGCCGAGCTGGTAGCCGACTTGCCCGAGGAAGAAGCGTTGCGCAGCGCGGAAATCGAGCAGCGCATCGCCAGCCTAAAAGGACGCATCGAACGCGCCTGTGCCGGCGACGGTGACTTCCGCGGCCACTTCAACAACTACTTCGAGCGCGAGTTCAATAGGAAACCGGAACTGCTCGACAGGATGCTCACTTGGTTCCCGGAGGACGACCTCGTGGTTGAATACAGCCCGCGCGGCGACGGCAAAGGGTTTCGCCCCATCCAGCAAGCATCCGCCGGCCAGCGCTCCGCCGCCATGCTGGCGTTCCTGTTGGCCCACGGCGAAGAGCCGTTGGTGCTCGACCAACCAGAGGACGACTTGGACAACCACCTCATCTACGACCTGGTGGTGCGGCAGATTCGTGAGAACAAACTGCGCCGCCAGATCATCGTCGTTACGCACAATCCGAACATCGTCGTCAACGGCGACGCCGAAATGGTGCATGCGCTGCGCTTCACCAATGGACAGTGCGTGGTGGGACAGTCCGGCTCCTTGCAGGAGGCCAAGATCCGCGACGAGGTTTGCGAGATTATGGAAGGCGGCAGGGAGGCATTCGCTCGGCGCTACCGACGGCTTGGCAAGGAACCGGGCGATGTTTGACACCAAGGCGGAGCTCTTGGAGAAGATTCGGCTGGGCGAGAGCTCCTTCCTAGAGTTCAAAGAGGTGCGGTTCGACGGTGCCAAGATCAGAGGGCCTCACCGCGACTCGCTCGCTGATGGGCTGGCCGCCTTGGCCAACGGGCATGGCGGCGTCTTCGTTCTGGGCGTCGCCGACCGAACGCGGGAAGTCGTCGGAGTGCCCTTGGATCGCCTTGACCAGGTGGTCCAATTCGTCCGAAACGTGTGCATGGACTCCATCGAACCTGCCATGGAGCATGTTGTGGTGGATCGCCTTTTGCTTCCCACGGGCCCGGGGGTAGATGTCCCGGTGGTGAAGGTGGATGTGCCCCGCAGCTTGTTCGTGCATCGCAGCCCGGGCGGCTACTTGCATCGGGTGGCGGACTCCAAGCGGCCGATGTCCCCCAATTTGTTGGCGCGTTTGTTCGACCAGAGAGGCCAGCAACACGTTGTTCCTTTCAACGAGCAACTCGTTCCGAGGGCAAGATTGGAAGACTTGAACCCCTCGCTGTGGTCGCGCTTCCGCACGCCACGCTCCGACGAAGACGACGCCGCTTTCCTTGCCAAGGTCTGCATAGCGGAAGTTGACGAAGACGACGTCGCCAAGCCCACCGTCGCCGGCGTGCTCATGGCCAGCGACGATCCCCGCCGATGGTTGCCCAACGCCTATGTGCAGGCCGTCGCGTATAGGGGTAACGACATTCGCGTTGATCCTGCGATCGACGCCTATCAACTCGACGCCTTGGATGCGGTCGGCCCGCTGGATCGTCAGGTTGTCGACGCCTGCCGCTTCGTGGCGAGGAACATGAAGACGGCCGCGGTCAAGAACCTCGGGCGCACCGACAAGCCCCAATACGACCTAGAAGCCGTCTTTGAAGCCATCGTCAACGCCGTGGCGCACCGGGACTACTCCGTCCACGGCTCCAAGGTGCGGCTGCGCATGTTCGACAATCGATTGGAAATCTACTCGCCAGGCGGCATCCCGAACTCGCTCACGGTAGAGAGCCTGCGCTACCGTCAGTCCGCGCGCAACGAAGCCGTGTGCAGTCTGCTGGCCAAGTGCCCCATTCCCGACGAATCCTGGTTGACCACGCCGCGCCAGCACATGATGGAACGGCGTGGCGAGGGCATGCCGATCATCTTGGACAACAGCACGGCGCTCTCGGGCCGAGAGCCGGAGATCAGGTTGTTCAACCACTCGGAACTGCGGCTGACGATCTACGCGGCGTCAAGCGATGCAAGGTAGCGGGACACTGTATTCGACTGGCCGAATGAACGAAGGCGGCTATCGAGGCCGCCGCCATCGTTGTGCTGCGGATTCAGCTTCCCAAGGCTGACCTGCTCGGTACTACAGTGTGGCGCTGTGAAGATTGAGGCGATGAACTTGAACGCAAGGAAACACATACACCGCATGGTAGACGCACTGCCGGATGACGCGCTGGAAACGGCCGAGCGCGTGCTCGCCGAGTTGTCCGAATCGACCATCGCCGATCAGGCTGCGATGGTGCCGGGCGAGGCGCCTGCAGGCGGTCATGCGGTCGTCGCGCCAGCCGACGCGGCAGAAAAACGCCTGCACAGCTTCTTTCGACAGTTCGAGGGGCGAAGCCTTGCTGACGAGTTGATTGCCGAGCGGTGGGTGCGCCCAGTCTTCGCCAAATCCGGTATTGCATGCAAAGGTGTCCGCTGAGAGGTTGAGGGATAGATGCAGGGATACACGACCAACTACGTCAATCTGATTGCGGACAATCTCCGGGACCGTTACGACAACGGCTTCCCGATCCTCAAGGAGTTGATCCAGAACGCCGACGACGCCAAGGCCCGCAGACTGATCTTCGGGAGGCATCCCGGCTTCGCGGACTCGCACCATCCGCTATTGCAGGGCTCCGGTCTCTGGTTCTTCAACGACGGCAAGTTCAGGACAAACGACGCCGAGGACCTTCGTTCCTTCGGCATCGGAAGCAAGGCGGGCGACGTCGGTGCGATCGGCAAGTTTGGTTTGGGTATGAAGAGCGTGTTCCACCTTTGCGAGGCCCTGTTCTACGTTGCGTGGGATGGACAGCGTTTTCACTGCGAAGGACTCACCCCTTGGAAGCAGGAAGGCAGAGGGATCCACGAGGATTGGGACAAGACGACTGACGCTGATTGGCACCGCTTGAAGAATCTGGGCCGGGAGCTTGTCCCAAACGGAGCGAATTGCACTTGGTTCCTGCTCTGGCTTCCCCTGCGCATGAAGAGGCATCTGCGGACACCTGGGGGTCAAGAGACCGGCGCCATCATCCGTCGATTTCCGGGCGACGAGCCAGCCGGCGAGCTCGCGTTTATGAGCGACGGCAAGCTGGCCCACGATGTGGCCGAGATGCTTCCTCTACTGCGGCATCTAGCGCATGTGGAGCACAAGGGGGAGGGCAACCGCTTCGTCCTGCGGGTCGCTCCGCACACGCCTCGGCTCATGGGAGAGCCGCCCCGCGAGCAGACCAGTGGCCAGGTCCAATGGGCTGACGGGCGGCCGCGGCTCGCGTTTTCCGGCAGGAGGATCGAGAGCCCCGACACGGACGGCAGATTCGCGGATATGGTGGCGCGGGAGGAGTGGCCCCGCACGCGGTATCGCGACGAGTTGGGGCAGGAACGAGAAGAGAAGGACAAGGCGTCGCCGGAGGGAGCGGTACTGTTCTGTTCCGGTCGTCGCACCGAGACAAGCTCGCGCCTGCATTGGGCAGTATTCCTGCCGGTGGAGGACGGCAGTGAAGGGCTCGGCCACAATCATGGGGAACGCGGACATTCGTTGATCCTGCACGGCCAGTTCTTCCTGGATGCGGGAAGAAAGAGGATCCACGATCATGAGCACCTGCATGAAGACCCGAACGTCTCGGACGTGCCGACCGACGAAAGCGCGTTGCGCAAGGCTTGGAACCAGAAACTGGCCCAAGAAATGGTGCTTCCGCTCGTGCTGCCGACTTTGGAAGATCATGTCGGACAGCATGGCGTCTCGGACAGTGAGTGCCGCGAACTGACCGAGGCCCTGTCGAAGTCCCGGTGGTTCAAGACGTTTCGAAAGCACATCTGCCGGGATGGTGTCTGGCTGCGAACCTTGGAGCAGAGCACCGGACCGAGGTGGCGTCTGGCTGACGGGGACTCCCGAACTCGATTGCGCCCCCTTCCCAAGCCCCCGGGCTCCGCCCCGGAGCGTCCTTGGCAGGTCTTCCCCGACTTGGCCGCCTGCGGCATCGTGCCCTATGACGCCGAGGCACCCTGCCTAGGCGCGTCCGACAAGCCAGGCAGGTGGTCGGAACAGGAGCTGGAGCGCCTGCTGTCCCGGCTCGATGGCCTGTTCGAGGATGCTCCGTCAATGGATTACATGATCCAATTTCTCCAAGACTACGCGGGACCCCATCTTTCTGCCGAGCGTGTGCAGAGCGGGTTTCTCGGCGTGCTGAGGCGCGGTCTACGGGCGGCCAAGACTGAAGACTGGCGCCGCGTGGCAGCCAAAGCGAGCCGCCTCGTCGGCTTCCTGCACTCGGAGAGACGGCTTGGACTCGCCGCCGAGTTGCCGGAGTCGATTCTCGCGGACTTGTGGGCCATTGACACTCCTGTGTTGCTTGTACCCAAAGGGATGGAGCCTGAGCCCCTCGGTGCGGCTTCACCCGACGAAGCAGACTTGGCCGCCTGGCTGAGAGTGTTGGACCACGCCCTTGACTCGCCAGGCAAGTACGAGTTGCATCAGCCGATCTTGACAGCGATGCAAGGCTTGTTGCAGACGTTGCAGACCTTTGCCGGCAAAGACCGGGGGCACTTCCTAAGGAAGCATCGGGAGCTTCGTGTCATCAGGGTGCAGGACGTGCGGAAGGGGGACCAGAAGCCAGTGTCCGTCGAATACCTCGATCGGGTGCGGGCGGCTGGCTGCTTGTTCACCTTTGCGGAAGGATTGCGAGAGGCGAGGATGGGAATCGCTCCTTGGCTCGCTCGGGCGATGCCGAACGCCGAGGTCTGCCTAGTCCAAGCGCAGACATACCGTGAGCTTTTTTCCGATGACGAATCCCAAGGCGGTAGCCGCCTCCCCGCGGCGAGCGATGGCCGGGCTTGTCTGGCCGCGGTGGGCCGGTACACCGGCCACTTGGGCGAGATGGTCGACCGCCACGGCTTGCTCGAGAGGGCCAACGACCCAAGTATGGACTCAGATGCTCGCCGTGGTTTGCGCTTTCTGCTGCACGGCTCGCGCGACCATCGCGATGCCGACGATGCGAAGCTCTGGATCGGCCGACACGATCAACACCGCGCTTGGAACCGGCTCTGGGCCGTAATGCACGACGATGCGCGATGGAGCTTGGTTGAGGGGGATCTCGCCAACGCCATCCCCCGGAGCCGTTGGGGCGACGCCAACGTGGCCGAAATCGATGCCCGGGCGCTGATCGACGAGCTTCAGAGGACGGCCCGGAGCATTGACGCGCCCGAGGAGTTCTCCGTAATCGAACGCGATGAGATCCTCTCTCGTATCGAGGATCAGGATCTCTGGCGGCGTCTTCCCCTGCATACCACTCTGGCGGGAAAGCCGGTATCGGCAAGCCATGAACAGGTTTACTTGGTGTCCAGCACCGGATTCCACGAGGGCCACAAAGACCCCATGACCCGTGAGGCGACGCTGATCGCGCCTAGTCGGAACGAGCTCGCCGCAAGCCGGCAGCTGCGCTGGCTATCGCCCTTGGATGAACGAGCTAGGGTCGAAATCGCGCTGCACGCCGCGGCGCCAGTTCGATACTGGATCGACGTCATGGATGCCTTGGACCGCCTTGCGGCCCGGATCGACGAAGACATGCTGCGACTACTGCGGAGCACTGCTTGGCTGCCGAGAACCCATGAAATGGCAGTCAGACCCGAGGACGTCATCGACCTCCGAGGGGCGCTCGGCGATGAAGCCCACCGGCTGGTCGCGCAGCACCGGGAAACAAACAGCCCCTGCTTCGCTGTGCCCGACGACTTTGATGATGACGTGCGGAACCACAACTCTTGGCCGTGGCTGCGCGAAACAGGATTCTCCTCCGGTGCCGACGGTCTTGAACGTCTGGGGCTGCTACTGGAAGACTTGCCGAACTACCACATCGGGCAATGGACGGCGCAGCCACGATCCGACGTGGTCAGATTGCTCGCTCGCTGCGACGAACTCCCAGGCTGGCGGTTGCTGGAAACGGCGTCTGATCGGCCGTTCGATCCAGAGACCGCTTGGAAACACCTCGGGCCGGCCCTATCGAAGGACATATCACAGCGTCTAGCGGCGGTGTTGGACTGGCTCAGCGGAAACCACGATCCGTGGGAGCTTCGCAAGTTGGCTCATGACAACTATCTCCGCCAATTGGCGGCCCATGGTCGGATCGCCCGTGAACACCTCCCTCGTCTGCGACTTGCGTCCATTGATGGTCGGTGGCGGGATGCCGCGAAGCTGTGTACCGGCACCCACGGCGTGGTGCGTACCAGCCAGCTCGACCCGAAACAGGCGTCCATCCTCGGCAACTTCGTCTGTGGAGCCGAACAAAGTTCAAGAGGCGATCGGCCAGATGCGCTTCGGGGTGACCTTCAACACGACGAGGCCCGCTCGATCCTGCGCAACTACTTCGGGGCATGGGATCCGAGTCTCGTGCCGCAACCCATGGTCGGTGTTGTGCTGGCGCTGCTGGGGTCAGGCGTGCGCGAACTGGCCAATGAGTACCTGCATCCGCATAGCTTCGAGTGGCTCCGCCGGATACTGCCGTGGCGCGACCCTGGCGGAACTTGGGAGCGGACCGAGTGGATGGGCGGCAAGACCGCCGATCAAGCACTGGAACTCATTCAAGCTGGCGTCCAAGTGCGGTCGGAAGATCATGTAGAGGTGCGCAACCTCGTGGGTGACCCGATACGGGTTGCCCTCGATCTGAACCCGAGCACACTCTTGGCCGGCCCCCTGAACTGGGAGGGAGGCTACGGGGTGACGATTCCGCTCCGCCGCATAGAACCGGACCGGTTTCAGCCGGAACAGCTTGCCGATCTTCTGCACACCACCACTGAACAGCTCTATGCCGACCTCTACAACCAGAAGAATCCAGACTTCGGTTCTCTGTGGCAAGAGTTGGCCAAGAGCGATCAGCTTGAGATCGGGATTGCCCGCCGGCTGATCCTCGACCACATCCCATTCTACCTCAAGCAGCTCTCCGTGCAGTGCGAGCAAGTCCGCGAACAGTTAAAGACCTGCGACTCGTTACGCCGCCGGATCGCCGAAGCGGAAACCGAGGAGAACATGCAGTCGATCGAGTCCATTAGGAAAGAGCTGCGCCAAGCGCTCGACGAACTTGCCGAACGCATCGATCGTAACCCGGACGAACAGCAGACCGTCCTACAGGCAGTCAAGAGCAAGCTCGAACAGTATCAGTACGACCCTTCCAGCATCCCGCTGGAGCTGTTCCAGAACGCGGACGACGCCGCCGTCGAGCTGGGCGAGTGTCGTGCCTATCCATCAGAGGTCGGTGAAGTGCCGGAGTCGGCACGGCGCTTCGTGGTGGAGGAACGGGAGGATGGCCTCGCGTTTCTGCATTGGGGACGGCCGATCAACGCCCGCGGGCCAGTCGGTTTCGACGGCGAAGGCCGGGGCCACGGTCGAGACCTTGAGAAGATGTTGATCCTCTCCGCCACCGACAAGCCCGGCGACGAAAGCGTGACCGGCAAGTTCGGGCTCGGGTTCAAGAGCGTACTGCTGGCCTGTGAGCAGCCCCGGATCCTTAGTGGTCGCCTCGCCGTGCGGGTGGTGGCGGGGATTCTTCCCCAGCCTTGGGAGGACACCCAGGAAGCACGGCGGCGGTTGGGAACCTTCAGCACGGACGCGAGACAACCGGGAACGCTCATCGATCTGCCCGGAGTCGAGAGCGAGGTTCGAGCCCGGGTGCTGGAACGATTGCTGTCGCTCGCGGGGATCCTCTGCGTGTTTGGTCGGGCCGTGCGGTTCATCAAGCACATCACGGCATCGGAATCGTTCTGGTCTTGGGAACCCCGTGAGGTCTGCCCCGGAGTAGAGGTCGGCGAGCTGCGCCTGCTGGGCAACTGGGGTGACCAAACGAGGGCACTTTGCTTCCGTGCCGACGACGGCAGCCTGCTCATGGCGCTTGGACCGCAGGGATTCCGCCCGCTGCCGGACTCGGTTCCCGCTCTCTGGGTCACCGCGCCCACCAGAGAGCCGTCGGCAGTTGGGTTCGCCGTGAACGGGAGCTTCGACCTGGACGCCGGCCGCGGACGCCTGGCCGGCGACACCGACAAGAACCTGGACAAGGCGAGGAGGATCGGACAACAAGCCGGCGACGCCCTCAGCGCGCTGCTGGAACGCTCCCACGCGGACTGGATATGCGTCCGGGCGGCTCTCGGTCTGCCGACGGACCTTGACATCCTGAGTTTCTGGGAGAGCATCTGGTCTGGATTGACGAAGGGGTGGCTGAGGCGCTCCCGACGCGATGGGGAGGAACTTGCGCGAGAAGTGGCGTTGTGTGCGCTTGCTTGGCTTTCCAAATGCCCGTGTGCGGTTCCAAACGGGTTGAAGGGCTCGTTGCGTGGCTTCTCGGACGCCGGCGAGATTCGCTACGAGCTGAGCGGGGTGTTGTTGCGGGAAGACGTCGGCGAAGAGCTGGGTGCGTGGGAACGCTTCACGGATCGTTACCCGGCCAACGAGTGTGTCTCTAGGGAGATCGGAGACATCCTGCGGGAGGCCGATTTGTGCAGCCCGCGGTATCTCGGCCTCTCCGCGCTCGCAGGGCTGTTGGTGCGTTCCAAGGTCGAACCGACCGATGCCGAAGTGTTGGGACGGCTGCGGCTTCTGACCGAGGAGGAGAAGGACTGGGAATCGGACGATCTGCGGGAACGGCTGAATGGACTGCTGTTTCGATCCGAGGCCGGCCGGTGGGTCGAGACGCGCAAGCTGCTCGTAGTTCGCGGACCGCTCGACGAATCGCTACGGCACGAGTTTGCCCCGCTCGAATGTCGACTGCACGCCGACTACTATGCCGAAAGGGACGACGAGCTGCCGGCTGTTGTTTTTTTTCTGGTGTGTCGGGACAGGATGGAGGCGCCGACCGAGACGCTCGCGCAATGGGTGTTGGATGCGGAGTCTGACGAAGTGCGACTCGCTGCCCTCCGGTACCTCGCGGAGGGCGAGCTTGGGGACCAGGTAGCAGACCGGGTGCGCGAACAGGGTTGGCTAAGGACCGCGCTCGATTCCGCACTCGTGAATAGCTTGGACGAAAGAGAGCAGATTCCAAAATTACGCCGGCGGCTGGCCCCAGACGAGCAGCTTCGGTGGCCCCCTATTGATGCTGATCATCAGGAGTCCATCGAGCCACCGTCAAACTACGAAAGCGCTGCGGCGGCGTTCTTTGAATACTTGGCGGACTGGTGGACGGACGACTGGACACGGCAGGCAGTGATAGACCAACACGAGAAGGACTGCTGGCCGAACTGGCTGCGCGAAGGTGGTCTTGGATGTCGCCTTGAGTGCGGTTCTAGGGAACATTGGCTCGCGCTCCTAATTCTCGGTGCCTGCCAGAGCTTTGGCGGAAGACGAGACCACCAACACCGCGGATTTCTAGATTTGGCCGCAGACAAGGGGTGGTGGAACGTGTTTCTGCAGCCGGAGGACAACGATGCAGCTTGGATGAGCGTGCTGCGTAGCCGGCAGGACGAAGCCATAGGGCAATTGGGTTACCGGCTGTGGCTCTCTTTGTTTCCGGCGATCTATCAAATCAGTAGACACTTGGATACATACCAGAGGTTGTTCATGTCCGCCGACCGGAGACCGGGGGAGCTCTATAGTGCACAGCGCCTGCTTGCACCTCGCATGGACGATGCGTTGTCCGGCGCTGGTGCACAGTTCGATGCGCCCCCGATGCCATTGGGAATCGGCTTTCACTGGTGTCTGCGCGAATTGGTTCGCCTTCGTGTCTTGGATGCAAAAAAAGGCAGCCACTTAACCAAAGACTGTTATGTGCCAGCCGGCAGCGTGTTGGATCTGCTTCGCCCGCTTGGTCTGTCCATAGACGACACCTCCAGTGCCGCCTCCAAGTCGCAGGCGATCCACGATTTTCTCCATGAAGATGGCAGGATGGATTCCGTGCGGCCGCATCTTCACCTCTCATTCGACATACCGCTTCGTCATGTTGCCAAACACGGGCCGGACTGGGAATTGCCCCGATGACGAAGTTCAATCGAAGAGACAGCGTGCGCCACACTCGCTTTGGTCGTGGCGAAGTGGTCGTCGACCAAGGCGAGAGCGTCGTCGTTCGGTTCCCGCACGGCCTAGAGGAGTGTCTTGCCAGCGAAGTAGAGCAACTGGCCGACCTCTCGACTCGGCTGGCGGAACGCCGTTTCGATACGACGCTTCCCGTGATCGCCCGCATCCTCGCCCACTGCATTCTCTCGGTGAACGACGCATGGGGCGTCTTTGCCCGCTCCCGCATCGCGCTGCTGCCGCACCAGCTATGGGTCTGCAAGCGCGTGTTGGAGAAGTGGCCTGCTCGCTGGCTGGTCGCGGACGACGTGGGGCTTGGCAAGACCATTGAAGCCGGTCTCATCCTTACGCCGCTGCTGTCGTCCGGGCGGGTGCGAAGGCTGTTGGTTCTCACGCCGGCGAGCTTGGTGGAGCAGTGGCAGGTGCGACTGCGCGAGATGTTCGACATCCGCATCTCGCGTTACGTTGCCGATGCGGACACGGCGACCAGCGACTACTGGAACACGCATGATCGTGTAGTGGCTTCGGCGCAGACACTTCGGCTGGACAAGGCGGGGCGCTGGGAACGCTTGCATGAAGCCAATCCTTGGGACCTCGTGCTGGTCGACGAAGCCCACCACATGAACGTGGACGACGACGGCAGACGAACGCTTGCATATCAACTTGCGGAAAGCCTGCAGCAACGCGGCCTCATTCAGTCTCTGATTCTGTTCACCGGCACGCCCCATCGCGGCAAGGACTACGGCTTCCTCTCGCTCTTGAAGCTGCTTCGCCCAGACGATTTCGATCCCTCCGGCCCTCTGGTCGATCAGCTCAGCAAGCTGCGCAGCGTGATGATCCGCAACAACAAACAGTGTGTTACGGACATGGCTGGCGAGCTACTGTTCACGCCGGTTAAGACTCGACGCGAGACCTACGCCTACTCGCCCGAAGAGGCGAAGTTCTACGACAAGCTCACCAATTTCATTGCGAGCGGCAAGGCATACGCGGCGCACCTTGGCCAAAGCGAACAGCGCACCGCGATATTGACGCTGATCACCATGCAGAAGTTGGCATCGAGCTCGGTCGCTGCGGTACGTCGTGCCTTGACTGGACGCTGGAAGCGGCTCAAGAGCGCAGAGGAAGATCTTGAGGGAGCTCTAGCGGACCACGAGCGCGTGGCGAAGCTGAGGGAGGAAGACGACCCTGCCAGCTTGGACGAGATCAGCGCGCTAGAAGAGCGCGTCGCCGAGGTGGTAGGGAAGGTCAGGCTCAATCCGAACGAGATCCCCGCCATTGAGGAACTCCTCGAAGCTGCCAACGACGTCTCCAACGAGACCAAGGTAAGGCGCATCCTCGAGATCATTGAGGAGTCGTTCGACGGCCGGTCAGTGCTGCTGTTTACCGAATACAAGGCTACTCAAGCCCTCGTCATGACGGCGATCCAGCGTCGCTACGGGGACGGTAGCGTGACGTTCATCAACGGCGATGGCTACATTGAAGGCGTGGCGAATCAAGCGGGCGACGTGACGACCTATCGCCAAGACCGTCACAATGCTGCGGCGCAGTTCAACCGAGGCGACGTCCGCTTCTTGGTGTCGACAGAAGCCGCAGGTGAAGGCATTGACCTCCAGGAGCACTGTAGCGCATTGATCCACGTCGACCTGCCGTGGAATCCGATGCGCCTGCATCAACGCGTAGGGCGCTTGAGCCGATACGGCCAGAAAGAACCCGTGGACGTTGTGACTGTTCGCAATCCAGACACGGTGGAGAGCCGCATCTGGGACCTGCTGGACGAGAAGCTCGAGCGGATTACGCTTGCCTTCAAGGGTGGCATGGAAGACCCCGAAGACATGCGTGAGCTCGTGATTGGCATGGCGTCGTCCAGCGTGTTCACTAGCGTCTTCTCCGATGCCGATCCGAAACTGGAAGGCAACACACTACGGCGTTGGTTCGACAGCCAAACCGCCACCTTCGGTGGCGAAGACGCGGTGGAGACCGTGCGCAGCTTGGTCGGCCACGCCGCCCGTTTCGACTTCGGCGACATTGCCGGCGAGATTCCACGTGTGGACCTGCCGGACCTGGTGCCCTTCGTGAAGGCCATGCTGACGGTGCGTGGTCGAAGACCATCCCAGTCGGACCACCAGTTGGAGTTCTTGACCCCAACAGAGTGGAAGGATGACTTCGCCATTGTCGAAGACTACAAGCTGCTGTTCGCTAGGGAGACACGTCCCGAGCCGGGGCAGGATGTGGCGGGCGTGGGCCTGCGGGTACTCGATCGCGCGCTGCGTGACGGCCAGGAACTCGACGGGACCGTGAGCACTGTTCGGGATCTGGACGCGCCGCTTTTCGTGTTTGTGGTGCGGGATCGCGTGACGGGGTACGATGTGCGCCCGGTAGTGGTTGGCGCAAAGCAGAACGACCAACGCGGGTGGGATCTATGCCGCGATTGGGAGCTGCTGAAGATGCTCAACCCCACCGCCGACCACCCTCGAAGTCTCACGGGCGAACCAGCCCCTGCGTCTTTGGATGGACAGAGCCTGTTGGCGGAAGCTCGCAAAGCTGTGGAAGCGGATGCCCGGGAAAACTCGAACTTCAAGGTCCCAGCAGTTGAAGATCTGGCAGGTCTGCTCCCTGCGCTCAAAATCTAAAGCCCGCAGCCAAACTACTCGTCCTCCAAGAACAGCAAATCGGCGATGCCGATGCCCAGCATAGTGCCGGCGACGATGCGCCAGAATCCGCCGCCGCCTTCGGGTGCCGCGTCCTTCCGTGCCCAACGCACCAATTCCTCAAGTTCCGGTGGGGTATCAAGCGTCAGCTGGATTGTCAGGTTCACTTTCCCTTTGGTCGGCAGTCCCCGGCGCTTGATGGCGGCTAGGGGATCTTCCACCGTTTCCACAATCTCCTCGATCCAATCCTTGATCTGAGTCAGGATGTCGCGATAGACCTCCGCAAGCAGATCGCGGCCCCGCCGCGCGCTCGTCGCGCCTCCCCACGCGAGCACTTCCACATAGCCATCCAGCAGCACCTGCAAATGCGCCTCGAAAGCGCCAACGGCTCGGTGGATGGCCAATTCGTCGCTGCCGGCGGCGAGCGCTTGTTGGAGTTCTTCGAATTTGCCCTCAAAGTCGCAACCGTTCTCCATCTGCGCCAAATGATCTTCCACCGACTCGCTCGTTGCGACGTCCCCTCCCAACGGTGGCGACGATCGCAACGTCGCGGACATGTTCGCCAGCGTCGGCCGCAACGCTCGACCGAGCGCAAGCATCTCGGCAGCCGCCTGCGGCTCTTTGCTATTCATGTCAGCTTTCATCGCCCCGAAACATGTGTTGGCGGAATCATACGACGGACAGGCGCCTAAGCGGCGGTGGGCAGTCGCTGCCGCGCAGCGACTGCGCCTGCAGCGTCTTCGCCGTCGCCGTCGCCCTCGGCGAACAGCCGCGCGGCCAACTCGTCGCGGCGCAGCAGCGCGGCGCGGGCGGCGGCTTCTTTCACGGGCCCGAAGCCTTTGACGCCCGCCGGCAAACGCGCCAGCGCCAGCGCGTGGTCGAAGTTGGCGTCGGTGAGACGCGGGCCGAGTTCGCGCAAGTCGGCCTCGAACCGCGCCAGCAGCGAGCGCTCCAGCTTGCGTTCGGCGGTGTGTCGGAACACGTCGAACGGGCCGCCGCGCAGCGTTCGCAGGCTGGCCAGCATCCGGAGCGCCGGATGCGCGAGCCAGCCCGGCAGGGCGATCTTGCGGGTGCGGCCGCGGGCGTCCTTGCGTCCGATCCACGATGGCGCGAAGTGGTAGGTGGCGCGCCAGCGGCCGGCGAAGTGCGTCGCCAAGTGCCGGTCGAAACCGGCGCCGCCGGAGACGAAGAGGCGCGCCACCTCGTATTCGTCCTTCACCGCGAGCAGGCGGAAATAGCCGTCGGCAACGGCTTCGGTTAGCGCGGTGCTCGCCGGGCGCACCCGCTGCTCGGCGGCGCGGGCGCGGCGCACCAGCGCCTCGTACCTGCTCGCCAGCGCCTCGTCCTGATAGGCCGCCAGGAACGAGCGGCGATAGGCGATGCGCTCGTCCAACGTGCGCGACACCTGCGGCAACATGGCTTGCGGCGGCGCGTTGGCCGACTCGCGCTCGCCCCCGGCGTTGCCGTCCAGCGCCGCGGCGCGGCCCAAGTGGAACGCGGCCAGATTGTCCGCCACCTCCACGCCGTTCAGCGCGATGGCCTTCTCCAATGCCGCCAAGGTCACCGGCAACGCGCCGCTTTGGAAGGCGCAGCCGAGCAGGAACACGTTGGCGCCCGTGGCCACGCCGAAATGCGCCTTGGTGGACGCGTGGGCGTCCACCGCCACGGTCGCGCGCGCGCGGGCGCGAATGTGTTCGCCGTGCGGCGTGGCGTGGCCGGCATCGTCCCCGGCGAGCACGAACGCCGCGGTGGGCGCGGTGTGGTCGTTCACCACCGCCAGCGTGCGGTTCGGCGAGAGCAGGGCGAGCACGTCGCGCCCGGCGGCGGTGATCTGGTCGGCCGCGATGAGCACGTCGGCGCTCGCTTGGGCGACGCGGGTGGGCGCGTGCGGCGCGTCCGCTTCGGACACGCGCACATGGCTCACCACCGCGCCGCCTTTCTGGGCGAGACCGGTGGCGTCGAGCGTGGAGACGAACTTGCCGTCCAAGTGCGCCGCCGTGCCGAGCAGTTGCGAGACGGTCACCACGCCGGTGCCGCCCACGCCGGCGATGAGGACGTTCGCGGCGTCCGGCCCCTCCGGCAAGGGCAACCGCGCGCGCAGGGCGTCCAAGTTCCTGGCCGGCGCGCGCTTGGGGCGGGCGCCGCGCAAGGTCACCATCGCCGGACAAAATCCGGCGAGACAGGAGACGTCCTTGTTGCAGGCGGTCTGGTTGATCGCCCGCTTCACGCCCAGCTCGGTCGGCAGCGGCTCGATGGCGGCGCAGCTGGACTGCACCGAGCAGTCGCCGCAGCCCTCGCACACCGCGTCGTTGATCACCACGCGCACGTCCGGGTCGGTCGCCAGCCCGCGCCGGCGCCGGCGGCGCAGCTCGGCGGCGCAGGTTTGGTCGTAGACGAGCACGGTGCAGCCGGGGGTCGCGCGCAGTTCGCGCTGCACCGCGTCCAAGGCCTCGCGCGGGGCGGCGCGCGGCCCGCGCTCTCGCCAAGGCCAGCCGCGGCGCCGATGGCGGCTTGGGTCGTCCGCCACCAAGCGCACGTCGGCCACGCCTTCGGCGCGCACCTGGGCCACGATGTCCGCCACCGCGAGGGCGCCGTCCACGGGTTGGCCGCCGGTCATGGCCACCGCGTCGTTGGCGAGGATCTTGTAGGTGATGTGTACGCCGGCGGTCACCGCGGCGCGAATGGCCAGCAGCCCGGAGTGGAAGTAGGTGCCGTCGCCTAGGTTCACGAACAGGTGCGGCTCGTCCGTGAACGGCGCCTGGCCGATCCAATTCGCGCCCTCGGCGCCCATGTGCGTGGGCAGGTGCGTGTTGCGCCCCATCCACTGCGCCATGTAGTGGCAACCGATGCCGGCGCCGGCGCGGGCGCCGGTGGGCAGGCGCGTGGAGATGTTGTGCGGGCAGCCGGGGCAGTACACCGGCAACCGTGCCTCCTTGGCGTCCAGCTGCACCTCCGCTAGCGCGTGGCGCGCAGCGCGCACCTCGGCCAAGTAGGCACCGTTCACCTTCGCGGCGCCGGCCGGCGCCGGCCCGTGCGCGGCGAGGGCATCGGCGAGCGTGGTGGCGATGGCGTGCGCGTCGAGCTCGCCGGTGGCCGGCAATGCGGCCGGCGCACCCGAACCGCCGGCGTGCTGTTTGCCCAGCACCTCCACATCGCGCAGGCTGGGCGCGCCGAACAGCAGCGAGCGCAGCTGATCCTCCACGAAGGCGCGCTTCTGCTCCACCACCAACACCCGCCCAGCTCCTCGGCAGGCGCTTTCCAGGAACGCGGCGTTCAACGGCCACGTCATGCCCAGTTTCACCAAGCGGATGCCCGCCGCGGCGATGGCCGGCCCCGTCGCAAGGCCCAGCTTGGCGAACGCTTCGCGCACATCCGCATACACCTTGCCGGCGCTCACAACCACCAAGCGCGGACGGGCGGGATCGGCGATGCGCTGATCGATGCCGCTCTGGGCGGCGAACGCCGTGGCAAGGCGCAGCTTCCACTCCAAGCGCGCTTCCTGTTCAAGGGGCGAATCGCCAAGGCGAATGTGCGGGTTTTCCGCCCCTTGTGGCCGGGGCGGCTGCGCGAAGACGTGTCTTTCCGGATCGATTTCCACCGTCATGGCGCTGTCCATCACGTCGGTCACCGCCAGCAGGCCCGCCCAGCAACCGGCGTAGCGCGAGAGCGCCCAACCGAACAGGCCGAAATCCAACACCTCCTGCGCGTTCGCCGGGGCGAGCACCGGGATGCCGAGATCCCGCAGCGCGAACTCGCTGGCGCTGGGCAGGGTGGAGGATTTGCAGCCCGGATCGTCGCCCACGGCGAGCAGCACGCCGCCGAGCGGGCTGGTGCCGGCGGCGTTGGCGTGGCGCAACGCATCCGAGGAGCGATCCAACCCCGGCGCCTTGCCGTACCAGAGGCCGAACACGCCGGCGTGTTTCGCGCCGGGGAACAGGCCCACCTGTTGCGTGCCCCACACGGAGGTGGCGGCGAGGTCCTCGTTGACGCCGGGTTGGAAGACCACGCCTAGCTCGGCGAGCAGCGCGGATTGCCGCCAGAGTTCCCGGTCCAGGCCGCCGAGCGGCGAGCCCCGGTAGCCGGAAACGAAACCGGCGGTGGCGCGGGCCGCCCGGATGTCCAGCCGGCGCTGATCGATGGGCAGGCGCGCCAGCGCTTGGATGCCGCTCAGGAACGTGGTGCCGCCGCGCGCGCCGTACCGCATCTCCGCCAGCGTCTCGGCGACGCCGGCGTGTTCGTTCTTGCCGGTCGGCTGGGCGTCTAGCAACGTAACCACTCCGCGAAAGGCGCACTCCGATTCTATAGCGTGAATCGTAGGATCGGGGTTGCTTTTTTGCGCCCAAACTGCCTAAATCGGGATGGCTATCCGCAAAAGAGGCGGTTTAGTAGGATGGAAAGACTCGACCGCACCGATCGCCGGATCTTGCACGAGCTGCAGGCCAAGGCGGACATCTCCATGCAAGAACTGGGGGAGCGCGTGGGCATTTCCCACACGCCGTGTTGGCGGCGCCTGCGGCGTTTGGAGGGCTTGGGGTTGATTCGCGGCCGGGTGGCGCTGTTGGACGCCGAGCACTTGGACCTCACCGTAAACGTGTTCGTGAACGTCAGCCTCAAGCGCCATCAAGACAACGCGCTGACGCGGTTCGAGGAGTCCGTGCAGGACATCCCGGAGATCGTGGAGTGCTACACCGTTTCCGGCGAGACGGACTTCCTGCTGCGCGTGGTGGTGGCGGACGTGCGCGCCTACGAGGAGCTGCTCAAGGAGACGCTGGTGCATCTGCCGGAGGTGAGCAACTTCACCTCCACCTTCGCCCTGCGGCAGGTGAAGTACACCACCGCGTTGCCGATCTAGCCCGACTTCCCCAAACTCAGAGCGATTTGGGTGAAGCGGTGGGCGGAGAAGGTGTGCCGGCTGCTTTGAGGAAGGCCGCGTGGACGATGTGCTGGCGGGCGTTGATGCTCTCCCGTCGTCGGCGAGACTCCGCTCGACGACCATCTTTGCCGAAGGCCGAGAGACCGGACCAGTCGTGGCGCTCTTGCAGCCGGTCGACGTCACGGCAGACCGTCGCGGTGTGCCTCTCGACACGCGCCGACTTTAGTCGGCTGTCCCTTGTCAACTTATTGACCATCAACTTGGATAGGTCGGCCTTTCACTTCAAATTCGTTCCCCCAAATTCGTCCCCCAAGAAGTAGCGGTCGGAGAGATCATCGTGATTTTTGACCCCAACTCATTTTCCGGAAAGCTAATTCTGAACGGAATAGATAAATTTGTATTCACGCTGTTGCTGATGTTGATACTGGCCGTGTGGACTCAATATCAAAGAGATTACGAGCGAACGCAAGTGCGTGCGGAGGAGGTGAACATAATCAAGATCCAAAGGCCTATCAAATTGGTGGAGGAGTTGTCGATTCTGATCCGTCAATGCATGTTGTTCATGCAACAAGTGTCTATGCTTTCGTTGCCGAGTTTGACGGAAGAGGATAAGAAACAATTTGCTTCGCTACTGCTTGATATAAGATTAAACCTAGAAATGATAAAGAGCTACTCCAAGGATCGGCCGGAAACTACCCGTGTGGCGGAGGAATTGCAGCGTACGGTGGTAGTGATGGAGACCGATATACTCAAATCGAAAGCCATTAAAATCCAGAATCTCAAAGAACTTAGGGATCAATTATATGAACAGTTTGTCGAACTGTCTGACAGTACGATCGATGAAACCACCGCTGTCATTTCAATCAACAGCGGCGTGAGATAATGTCATCCGGAACCGTCGCCCGCGTGACAAATGCGATTCGACTGGCGGCACACAGCCTTTTGGGGATAGCTACGATGAGGTCTTCGTTCTGGAGGCCGGCTTCGCGCGCTTGGGCGGCCTGTTTGGCGCTTCAGCCAACGGCCTCGGCAGCGACGAGTTCCCACCCCCTGAACACCAGCGCGAGCCCGGTGAACCGAACCGACGGATGGAGCCGCTCCAAGCGCTCGTCCGCCAAATAGCCGCACAGCTGATCCTTCGCCGCCGCGAGTGCCGCGTGCGCCAGAGCTTCGCTGTCGCTGCGCTTGAGGTACTTCAACTCCACGACGTAGCCGCGGTGCAGCGATGGATGTCGAACCGTCAGGGGCGTCAGCACCATGTCGGCGTACCCTTTGCCGAGTTCCCGCTCCGTGTGGAACACGAAGCAGCTGGCCGCGCCGAGGTAGGCGGCGAGGAAGCCCTGCAGCAGCCGCTCGCCCTGCACATAGTCGCGCACACTCGTTTGCCGGCGCAGCGCGTCCGCCAAGTAGTCCACCGCCGGGCGCCACGCGCCGTCGCGCGCCATCGCCCAGGTCAAGTCCTCGAACGCAAGGTGGTCCACCGCGAACACGCCCACATCGCGGTACGCATCGCGCAGATAGCCGTACATCAGCCGCCGCACGGTCTGGTTCGGAACGCCGAGACGCGTCCGTCCGTCCACGACGCCTTGGAGGGAGAGCAGGCCGAAGCAGTGGAGCAGCGTAACGAAGTTCTCGCGCTGGCCGAGCTGCTCCATCGGAAAGCTCGGGTTCAAGTCCGAATCCACACCACCTGCCGCGATCACTTGGCGCAGCACATCGAAATTGCCATTGAGGCCGAGTGCGCCCGCATCTTGTGGCGTCGCGCTGTTGGAGACCGGGCGCCGTGGTTCGGCGGCGAGCGGCGGCGGGCCACCAGCCGCTGGCCCGCCACCAATCGGTGGCGCATCCATGCGCCCGGCCGCAAGCGTCGCGCCGCGGTTCACCGTCACGAGATGCCGCAGCTTCGCGTAGTCCACGCGCACGTTGGTGTCGATCAGGTAACGCGGACCGCGCTTGTTGGGGATCGAGTGTTTCAGGTAGTAGAGCACCATGTCCGTGTTGTACACGTCGTCTTCGGCATCCTCGGCGAACCGGTAGCCGTTGTACCACTCGCCCATCACCGCCAGGGCCGCGTTCGGGTCCGCGTCGAAGACGCCCAGTTCTCGATACGTCTCCACCAAGCCGCGCACTTCCGCCGCGGTAAAGCCCGCCATCCGGTTGTACGCCGCCTCGAAGCTGATGTTGGTGCCGATGTTGAAGCCGCTGGTCACGTCGTCCAGCGTTACGGGCGAGACGCCGGTGATGAAGAGCCGCTCCAAGCCGCCGGACGCCGTGCCCGCCTTGACCGTGGCGAAGAAATCTCGAAGGAAGCCGCCACCGTGGGTGAGGTGCCGATACGCGGCCTCGCCCTCGCCGGCCAGAATCGTGTTGGCGAAATTGTCGTACTCGTCGATCAGCAGAAACAACCGAACGCCGAGCCGCTCGGCGTGGAAAAACAGGGCGTCCAGTCGGCGGCCAATCGTCGGTGGCGAGAGGATGCGACGCGCCAAGCCATCGGGGAACAGGTCCGCGTTGACTTCCAGCATCCCCCGCAGCCGCGTGTCGCAGTGGCCCTCGAAGTTCTCCTCCAACAGCGCGGGCCGCGTGCCGATGGCGGAGAAGTCAAGCCGCAGCACCGCATAGCTGCTGCGGTTTGCGGTGGGCTTGCGGCCAATGTCCAAGTCCTTGAACAGCGTCTCGAAGCCTTCTTTGCGGGTGCGGTCGTAGTAGTGGTCCAACACCGAGACCCAGCACGTCTTGCCGAACCGCCGCGGGCGCAGAAAGAAGGCGTAGCGCTCGTTCTCCAGCTCGCGCACGAACCGCGTCTTGTCCACATAGAGAAAGCCGTCGCGGCGAATGGCGTGAAAGTCCGCCATGCCGTAGGGAATGGGCGGGAACGGCTTGCGAACGGCAGTGGCCATGACGCCTGCGCCCGGCAATTGCGCGTGACGGCAAGGAATCCGCGACGGCCGTTGACCGCAAGCGCTACGACACTTGATCGAGCGCTTGGTCCAAGTCCGCCACGATGTCGTCGATGTGCTCGATGCCGACCGAGAGCCGGATCATCTCCGGGGTCACGCCCACGTCCTTTTGCTCCTCCTCGGTGAGCTGGCGATGCGTGGTGGAGGCCGGGTGGCAGGCGAGGGATTTCGCATCGCCGATGTTCACCAGCCGCTTGAACATCTTGAGCGCGTCGTAGAACTTCACGCCGGCGTCAAAGCCGCCGCGCACGCCGAAGGTGAGGATGCCGGAAGCGCGGCCTTGCATATAGCGTTGCGCGAGGGCGTGGTAGCGGTCTCCGGGCAGCCCGGCGTACTGCACCCACTCCACTTTCGGGTGGGATTGCAGGTGCTTCGCCACGGCCAGCGCGTTGTCGCAGTGGCGTTCCATGCGCAGGTTCAACGTTTCCACGCCCTGCATGATGAGAAACGCGTTGAACGGCGAGATGGCCGATCCGGTGTTGCGCAGCGGCACCGTGCGCGCCCGTCCGATGTAGGCGGCGGGGCCCAGCGCGTCGGCGTACACCACGCCGTGGTAGCTCGGCTCCGGGGTGGTGAACATCGGGTAGCGCTCGCCGTGGTCGGCCCACGGGAACTTGCCGGCGTCCACGATCATGCCGCCAAGCGAATTGCCGTGGCCGCCCATGTATTTCGTCATGGAATGCACGATGATGTCCCACCCGTGTTCGGCCGGTTTCAACAGAGCGGGCGTCGCCACGGTGTTGTCCACGATGGTGGCCACGCCGCGCGCGTGCGCCATGTCCGCCACCGCCGCCAAGTCGATGATGTTGCCGGCTGGATTGCCGATGCTCTCGCAGAACACCGCCTTGGTGCGCTCGTCCATGAGTTTCTCGAGGTCGGCCGTGGTGTCGCCTTGGGCGAAGCGCACGTCGATGCCCTGCTTCGGCAGCATGTGCGCGAACAGCGTGTAGGTGCCGCCGTAGAGTTGCGGCACGGTGACGATGTTGTCGCCCGCCTCAGCCAGGTTGAGGATGGAGTAGTTCACCGCCGCGCTGCCGGCGGACAGCGCCAACGCCCCGACGCCGCGTTCGAGCTCCGCCGCGCGGTGCTCGAGGACGGCTTGCGTGGGGTTCATGATGCGCGTGTAGATGTTGCCGGGCACGGCCAGATTGAACAGGTCCGCGCCGTGCTGGGCGTCGTCGAATTCGTACGCCACGGTTTGGTAGATGGGCACCGCCACGGCGTGGGTGGTGGGTTCGGATTCGTAGCCGCCGTGGATGGCGATGGTCTCGTCCTTCACGAGTTGCAACTCCTTTGATTGGGGATTGGCGTCTGAGGCGGCCGATTATAGGCTGGCGGGATGCGTTCCTTCGGCGCTCGCCTGCACATCCGCGAGGAACGCATCCACCACCTCCCACAGCGGCGGGTGCCCGAGGAAGGCGCCGTGCGCCAACTGAAACGTGTGCAGCTGCGCCCGCTCGCCCAACGCCTCCGCCATCGCTTCGCTTTCGGCGAACGGAATCACGGCGTCCATGGGAGAGGCGATCACCAGCGCGCGCGGGATGTCGTCCACCGCGGTCTCGGCGCGCAGCGGATGGCGCAGCATCCAGCGCACGGGAAACCACGGAAACGTCTTGCGGGCGATGCGCTCCACGCTGCGGTAGGGGCTCACCAGAATCAACGCGTCGGGGTGCGCCCGCGCCGCGGCGAGGGCCGCGACGCCCGTGCCCAGGCTCAAGCCGAACAACACCAGCGGGCGGTTCGGCATGCGCGCCTTCGCCCACGCGGCCAGCGCCACCGCGTCCTCCACCAGCGCGTGTTCGGAGGGTGCGCCCCCGCTCTCGCCGTAGCCGCGGTAGTTCACCAGCAGCGTGGCGGCGCGGCGGCGCACGAACGCAGGCACATGCATGGAGACTTCCTCGGCGTTGCCGCCGAAATAGACGACAACGGGCCCGGCCCGGTGCTCGTTGACCAGCCAGCCGCGCAGCACCACCTCGCCGCGGTCGATGGCGACAGGCGCGGCGGCAGGATTTGTTGGCGGCGCGATCACGCCGCGCGGGTGGAAGATGAGCTTTTCTTGGAACGCCCACAGGAACCCGCACAACATCAGATACACCGTGCCCAAGCCCAGCCCGACGCGGGCGCACGCGCCGGCGACTTCCGCCAACGTCACCGCGGGACCTCCCGGGTGGCGCGAGAACGGGCGTCCGCGCCCGCCATCGCCTCTACCCCTTGTCCCAGCCGCGCCACATTCCCGCGAATGATCACGCCCCATCCCAGTTGACGCATGGCAGCCTACACTTGGCGTTGTCGTCGTCAAGCATGGGCTTGGCCGGCGGTGGCGCAATCGGTTGCCGGCAAGACCGGACGCCGAGGTTGCGTTGGGGGAATCGTCTCAGGGTCGGGTGCCGTGACCCCTCGGAGGTCCGTCACGCAAACGCCGCGCCGGCGGTCAACGCGCGAAGTTGCGCTGCCCCGCAAGCGGCGCCGCTATGGCGACGGTTCCGCGGGCACCAAGCGCAGCCAATCCGAAGCGGCCCACTCCGGCCACGGCTCGTCGCCCCAGACGTCCTCCGGCGTCTCGAAGCGCCGCCGCTCGCCGCCCTGACCGTCGTCGACCATGAGCGTCCAACCCAACGCGATCAACCGGCGCACCGCCGGCGGCCACGCGGCGGCCTGTTGCTCGTAGTCGATGTGCCCGGTGAAACGCAACACCCCCTCGCTGTGTACACGGATTCCCAACGCTTCGCCCAACTCGAACGCCACCAACGCGTGCTTGACCCGCTCCAAGCCCTCGGCGCGGCGCATGCGCAGCAGTTCCGCCAACACCGGGCGCTGCTCGCGCACGTCGTTGATGCCCGCGTCGCCCACCACGAACACCGGCCCGCCCATGCGCAGCACGCTGGAGAGCGCCCAATCGCTGCCCAGCCGCGCCGCCGCCTCCATCATGTCGATCTGGTCCATCTCGACAACACGGAGACCGAGCGGCCGCCGGAAGGGACCGAGGTCCGCAAGCGCCGCCTCTGGCACCGTGCGGCACTTGTCAAGCCGCCACATCATGCTGAACCAGCGCTCGTCCAGCTGCTCTCTGCGTTTGTAGTAATTCCATTGATCTTTGGTCCTGTTCGCATCCGCCAGTTCGACATCCAGCCAACGCTGCCGTGATTCAAGGCTGTAGTAGCGGTGCTGTGCCAGTGCGCACTCGCGACGCAGAATTGCCAGCCTCGCCATGTCGTCCGCGGCGCACGCGTCGTGGAGGTCGAGCCGGAAACGACCTTTGGGAACCAGGCATTCGGACCGCACGAGCGCCTCCCTCACCGCCGCTACGCCGGCATTGACGTTCTCGAACACTTGACGCCACGTCACGGGCTCGCCCAGCATGACCGGACGGAACTTGGCCTCCAAAGGTCTCACGTCTGGAACGCTGCTTTGGTAGCGGCGCTCCAAGACGGCGAGGCACTCTGCCGTGAACTCCGCCACCTCAGGGCGCCCGCACAACTGACGCAACGCCAAAGTGTCGAGCGCTTCGGCAGGTTCCACTTCGGATTCCCCGGCGGAGGTGCCAAGCGCCGGATCCCCTGTCGCTAGATGCGTTTCGCGCCCGGTGTCCGCCGTTGAGCGCAGATCATGGGCCTCGAATGTCGTTTGAGGTTCCCGCACGCCCCAATGCCATGTTCCCCAGCACGCCACGCCGACAGCGAAGGGCAGTGCCCAAAGGACGCGCCTCAATCCGGCAGGCATTCCGCTATGGCTCCATAATCCATTGTCGCACTGGCTTCCGTTATCTCCTCGTACCGTTCGAACGACAAAGGCGGGTCGCGTGCCTCGCGTGGGTGCCCGCATAGGCAGGTAAACATGTCCCGGGCGTGGTGGAATTCGTGGAGCAGCGTGATCGCAAACTCGTCCCAATACGGCTTCCCGTTGCTAGCTGCTCGCGCCGCTATCTGGTCGTGGTCCAACGTGATTTTGGCGGACGCGCTCCTCCACTCCGTCTTCCCGTAAGCCCGCACCATCCGCGTCTCCGTCGGGCTTTCGTGAATCGCTACGGTGGCGTCACCGTAGCCGACAGTCACCCAGCCCATCGATCGAACCTGATCGAGCAGGTGAGGCGGTCCGCCCGGCAACCTGGCCCGATCCGCGCACACCTTTACGACATTCACGTCGTCGTCAATGTTGGCGCCGGGTGTGGGCGGCGAGACCGACTCCGCGGGCGAACCGCCATCACCACCATCGCCGCTGTCGCCTCCGCCACCGCCGCCGGAATCGCTTTGCGGAGCGAAGGGCGCACAAGCCGGAATGCCGGGGTTCGTCGCGCAGTAGCTCTTGAACCTGCCGATGTTGGAACAAAGAAGGGTCGTCCCGTCTAACTGGCACTTCTTGAGTCGCGGACAGACCAGTATCGTCGTCGCCTCGTAAGACTTGGAGTAGCAGCCGGCTTGGGCAAACGCTTCGCCGCCGACCGTCGGCACCAAGACCGGGCTTGGCGAACCCGGCGCACCGAAAAGCAAAAACGCCGCCAAGGGGAACGCCCACAACCGGAGGACATGCCGAACACGGCCTCCCGCAGGGTTGACCAGCGTAGCGGAACCGTCACTCATGGCGTCCTCCACAAGATTGCCCACACTCGCCTTGACCCTACTCGCGCGTTCGACCAACGTCAAGCTGTCTGGACGGCTTGATCGGTGCGGGTTGGGGGCGTTCGCGGCGCCGGCGCGTTTGAGCTTGGCGGCCAACGGCGGTAAGTTGGGCGGCGTGAAAGCACACCCGCTGTGGATATTCGCCGCCGGCGCGCTCGTCTTGGCGGGCTGCGGCGACAATGTTCCCGATCGCGCCGAATACGAACTGGTGTTCGAGGACGATTTCGACGGGAGCGCCTTGGACACTGCCAAGTGGACCGCGGTGGCGGTGGACGACCACGGGGAGGACAACGTGGCCGTGCAGGGCGGCGCGCTGGTCGTCGCAGGCGGCACGGGTGGTGGCGAAGCGCGCTCCGGGGCCGTTCACAGCGCTGGCAAGTTCGCGTTCCGCTACGGGCGGGTGGAAGTGGGCGCGCGGCTGCCGGTTGGCGTCGGTTTGACCGCCTACGCGCGCTTGTCGCCGGACGAGGACGCCTACGGCCCGTGGCCGCTTTCCGGGGAAATCGGCTTGGCCGAAGGCTTCGTGGACGCCGGCGGCCAAGCCGGTGTGCGCGGCGTCACGCGCTACGGTTTGCCCACGCCGCCGCGGCACGGTGCCGCGGCGGCCTTTGCGGTGCCCGCGCCAGAGGCCGCGTTGGTGGAGTACGCCGTGGAGTGGCAACCCGGCGAACTGCGCTTCTTCGTGGACGGCGCGCATGTGCAAACGCAAACCGCCAACGAGTGGTTCACCTACTTTCCGGCCAACGACCGCGGCGAATACGACGCCCTCGGCGCGTACCGGCGCGGGCCGTTCGGCGCGCCCTTTGACCGCCCGTTCCATCTGGCGCTCGGATTGGTCGTCACCGCCGATGCAATGGCGCCGGCGCGCATGGAGGTGGATTACGTGCGCGTCTACCAATGCGCCGGCAACGTCAGCCGGTGCGGCAGCCGGGATGCGTCCGTCTCCCCGCTGCCGGACAACGCCGGCGGGCCGCTGGCGGACGCCAACACCGGCAACCCGTTCCGCGAACAACTCGATTTGTACGCGGACGGGCCTGGCGCGTTGGCGGTGCCGACCGCCAACGGCCAAGTGCGAAGCGGGCTGGTCGCTGGCTTCGAGCAAGACCGCGCGGCGGTGGTGGCGAGCGAGCCGCTCGCCGCGCGCGCGAACGATGCCGCGAACACGGCTTGGCGCGTGTCCGTCGCCGGCGGCGCGGCGGAAGTTCATTTGACGGCGCGGAACGTGAGCACCAGCGACGCGCTCGCCACCGGCTTTGACTTCTCGGGCAACCGCGTCCCCGGCTTGGGTGGCGATCCGGTGGGCGAAGTCGCGTTCGATATGCGCGTGCTGCGGCTTGGCGACGGCGCCACGCTGAGCGCTGGATTCAGCAGCGGCTATCCGGGCGAGCGACGTTTCGCGTTGCCGCGCGACTCGTTGGCCATTGGCGCATGGAAGACCTATTCGGTGAAGTTCCAAGACTTGCTGGCGGAACGGGCGGACGAGTGCTGCGGCTTGGATCCGGCCCGCGTGGTCAAGCCCTTCGTGCTGCGGGCTAGCGGCGACGCCGAGTTCCTGCTCGACAACATCCGCGCAACCAACGCCTGCCGGGTAGTGGACGCCTGCGGCGTGGACACCGCGGACATCGCGGATCCGCGCCGCGCCTGCACGCCACCGGGCACCACCGTGCGCTACGGCTTCTACGCCTTCTTCGCGCCAGTGAGCCACAGCGCGGTGGAGAACCCGACCTCCCCCGGCTTCAACACGCATCGCGGCTACGAGGCGGATCTGCTTTCCGCGTTGGAAGCCCTCGATGGTGCTGGTCTCTCGTTTTCCCGCCGCCCCATCGACTTTTGGACCGGCATCTGGCTGCAATCCGCCACGCCGGAGTTCGACGTGGTGGGCGGCGGCATCACCATTTTGGAGAGCCGCACGCGCAACGCCGCCGGCAAGACCGCGGTGCGTTTCACCGACGGCCACATCGCGTTCCGCCAATCGCTGCTGGTGCGCGCCGCGGATGCGGAACGCCTCGCTACGCACGCCATGCTCACCCGCGACGTGCGCGTGGGCGTGCTGGCGGACACCACCGGCGAAGCGCGCCTCTTGCAGCTCACCGGTCTGGCGGACACCGCTGGTGTGCTCGCCGCCGGCGCCCGCATCGAGACGCCAAGCGGCACCGTCACGGCGGACGGCACGGACGCCTACCGTATCACCTCCGCCGCCGCCACCGCCAACATGGTCGGGCGCACACGCCTGCTGCCGCCGGACGCCGCCAAGCCCACGGTGGTTTACCTCGGCTACGAACGCGGCGAGGGCGAGCTGCTCGACGCTTTGCGCGCCGGCGCCATCGACGCCGTGGCGCGGGGCGAGATTGGCAACAGCGACGCGGCGGCGGCCTCGAACGGGCGCTTCGCCGTCACCGCGCTGGACCCGGAATCCGAATTCGGCGGCTTCACCGTGGCGGCGGACAATCCGGCGCTGCTGCAATGCCTGAACGACAAGATCCGCTGGCTGACGGGCGGCGGACGCATCGGCTACCGCCAGTGGCGGCAAGACCCGACCGTGTTCGCGCAACGAGCGGAGCGCTGGGGCGGGCTCTGACGCAACCAACATTCGCGCGGGCGAACCCGCGCGGTCTCTCCCTCTTGTTACAGTGCGCCCCGAGACGAAGAGGAAACCGGGTGCCATGACGGCGACGGCATCGCGGAGCGAACTCACGGACGAGCTCAAGGACGCCATACAAACCGCCTACCGCGCTTGGCTCGGCAAGCGGGGCTTCCGTCCGCGCCGCGGCCAGCGGCAGATGATCGCGGAAATCGCCCGCGCGCTCACCGGCGAGGCGGAGCGCGTGTGCGTGGTGGAAGCGGGCACCGGCACCGGCAAAACCGTCGCCTACTGTCTCGCCGTCATTCCCATCGCCTTGGCGGCCGGCAAGCGCGTGGTGATCGCCACCGCCACGGTGGCCCTGCAAGAGCAGGTGGTGTTGCGCGACTTGCCGGACCTGCGGCGGAACGCCGGCCTTGCGTTCAACTTCGCCTTGGCGAAGGGCCGCGGCCGCTACCTCTGCGTGGCGCGGCTGGAGGATCGCATCTCCTTCGACCACGCCCGCGAGGCGCCGCTGTTCGAGCCGCCCCAGCGGGGGGACTTGTCCATCTACCAGCGCATGCGCTCCGCTTACGAGCGTGGCAAATGGGACGGCGACCGGGACAGTTGGAAGGACGGCGTGGAGAACCGCCTGTGGGCGCCGGTCACCAACGACCGCGCCGGCTGCGCGGCCGGACGCTGCCGCCACTACCACAACTGCGCGTTCTTCAACGCCCGACAGGAAGTGGGCGACGCCGACGTGGTGGTGGCCAATCACGATTTGCTGCTGGCGGACTTGAGCATCGGCGGCGGCGTGGTGCTGCCGCCGCCGCAAGACACCATCTTCGTTCTCGACGAGGCGCACCACCTGCCCGAGAAGACCCGCGACCACTTCACCGCCCGCGTGCGCCTGCGCGCCTCCCTCGACTGGCTGGAGCAGGTTGCCAACAACCTCGACACCATGGCGCGCCGCTTCAACCGGCCGCGCGCAGTGGAACGCGCCGCCGAACGCTTCGCCAAAGACGCCGGCGAGATGCGCACGCTCATCGGCGACGTAGAAGCCTTGGCGCGTCAACTGCCGTTCGACGGGGGAACGGCTCGCCTGCGAGACGCCCCCGCGCATGAAAGAGTCCGCACGCACCGCTTTCCGCTTGGCGAAGTGCCCAGCGCGCTTGCCGAACTGGCCGCGCCGCTCGGCGCAGCCTTTGGTTCCTGCGGCGACGTGTTGGAGGGCTTGCGGCAAGCCTTGGAGCAAGTGCTGGCCGGCGACCTCGCGTGGGACAACGCCCCGCTGACGGAGGCGTGGCTGCCGGTGATTGCGAACTTGGCCGGGCGCGCCGCCGGCGGCCGGGCGCTGTTCCAAGACTACGCCGACGGGCGCGCCGAAGCGGCGCGGTGGGCAACGCAACTGACCTTCGATTCCGGCGAGGACATCGAGCTCACCACCGCGCCTTTGGACCCGGGCGGCATCCTGAAAGAGACCCTGTGGGAGAGCTGCCACGGCGCCGTCGCCACCTCCGCCACGCTGTGCGCGGTGGGCACGTTCGACAGCTTCCTGGAAAAATCCGGCATCGCCTCCGGCGCCACGCAGGCGCGCATCCCCAGCCCGTTCGATTTCCCCAACATCGCCACCTTCGCGGTGCCGGCGATGCGCTCGGACCCCCGCGATGGGGACGCGCACACCGAGGAGGTGGCGGCATTGCTGCCGGAGCTTTTGGAACTCGAACCGAGCGCGTTGGTGCTGTTCACCTCTTGGCGGCAGTTCCACGCGGTGACCGAGGCGCTGCCGGAAGATGTGCGCGCGCGCTGCCACCTGCAGGAGGCGGCTTCCAAACGCCGCTTGCTGGCGGATCACCGCGCCGCCGTGGACGCCGGCGAGCCGAGCTATCTGTGCGGCCTCGCCAGCTTCGCCGAGGGCTTGGACTTGCCGGGCGACTACTGCCGCCACGTGATCATCGCCAAGTTGCCGTTCGCCGTGCCGGACAATCCGGTGGACGAGGCGCTGGCGGAGTGGCTGGAAGCCCAAGGACGCAACCCGTTCTTCGAGCTCGCCGTGCCGGAGACCTCGCTGCGGCTGGTGCAGGCGTGCGGGCGGCTGATTCGGCACGAGAGCGATGGCGGCCGCATCAGCCTGCTCGACCGCCGCATGGTCACCGCGCGCTACGGCGAAAGCCTGCTCGCGGCGTTGCCGCCGTACCGACGGGAGCTGAGTTGAAAATGCGCTTGGCGGATTTGGCGGGGCGCAAGGCAAGCGCCGAGGCGCGCGCTTGTTACCAGAGTTTGGACGTCGCCGCGCCGGACGACTACCGGCAGTTGGCGGCGTTGTTGGTGGACGACTGGCGTTCGCGGGGCGTCGGGCAGGTGGGCATCGGCGGCGGCCAAGGCGCCGGCAAATCCACGTTGGGAAGGCTCATTGAGGCCGCTGGACGGACACTCGGGATGCATGTGGTTGTGCTCAGCCTTGACGATTTCTACCTCACCCGCGCCGAGCGGCGCCACCTGGCAAGCGCGGTGCATCCCCTGTTCGCCACCCGCGGACCGCCCGGCACCCACGCCGCCGGAGAATTGCGCCGCGCCCTCTCCGCCCTAGGCCAGCCCGGCGAAGTGCGCGTGCCGCGTTTCGACAAGGGCGCGGACGACCGGATGGGTTTCGCCACGCGGCGCGGACCGGCGGATGTGGTGGTCGTGGAAGGTTGGTGCGTTGGCGCGCCGCCCGCGGACGGGATGGAGCAGGCGGTGCCGGCACCCACGCCCGTCAACGCGTTGGAACGCGAACACGACGCCCAAGGCCGTTGGCGGCGACACATCGAGCACGCGCTGCGCGGCGAGTACGCGGACCTGAACGCCCATCTGGACGCCATCGTGTTTCTGCAAGTGCCGGATTTGGCTGCGGTGCGGCGCTGGCGGCTGCAACAAGAGGCCGAACGCCCGGCCGCGCAGCGCATGACCGAAGCGCAGGTGTTCCGTTTCGTGGCGCACTACGAGCGCGTGACGCTGCGCATGTTGGCAACGCTGCCGAAGACGGCGGACGTGGTGGTTGAACTCGACGCCGCCCACCGAGTGGCCGACTTGCGCTTCCAAGCGGGTTCGTCCGCAAAGTGAAGAGGGGGAGAAGATGTTCACAAATATCAAGTTTTGCCACAGACACGGGGCTGTTGGGAGCACATAATCTGTCCGGTTTTCTAGCGCATAAATTGTCCGCTTTTGGACGCCTCTGGAGGAGGTCGATGAAGCGGGCGAAATGGTTGCAGGAGACGAGGATGAGAAGATTCGAGGAGGCGTTGGGAAGGTGGACGGAGAAGCGGTTGACGCAGGAGGAGGCGGCGGAGCTGCTGGGGGTGTGCCCGCGCACGTTCCGGCGGTACGTTGACCGGTACCACGAAGACGGAATCGACGGGCTGGTCGACAAGCGGATGGCGCAGGTGTCGTCGCTGCGGGCGCCGGCGGACGAGGTGCTGCGGCTGGAGACGCTGTACCGGGAGACCTACGAGGGGTGGACGGTGGCGCACTTCCACGAGCGGTACCGGGAGGAGCACGGCGGAAAGCGGTCGTACACGTGGGTGAAGAGCCGGCTGCGGGAGGCGGGTCTGGTCGGCAAGGGCCGGACGCGGGGGAGGCGCCGGAAGAAGCGCGAGCGGGCGCCGCTGCCCGGGATGCTGGTGCATCAGGACGGGTCCACGCACGAGTGGGTGGCGGACGCGGTGTGGGATCTGATCGTGACCTTGGACGACGCCACGGGCGAGGTGTATTCGGGCTTCTTCGTGGAGGAGGAGGGCACCTGGTCGAGCTTCCGCGGGGTGCGCGAGACGGCCGAGGGGCGGGGGCTGTTCCTGAGCCTCTACTCGGACCGGGGCAGCCACTACTGGCACACGCCGGAGGCGGGCGGCAAGGTGGACAAAAGCAACCCGACGCAGTTCGGGCGGGCGATGGGGGAGCTGGGCATCGAGATGATTCCGTCCTACTCGCCCCAGGCGCGGGGCCGTTCGGAGCGGCACTTCGGGACAATCCAAGGGCGTCTGCCGAACGAGCTGGCGCTGGAAGGCGTGCGCGACATGGAGACGGCCAACAACTACCTGCGCGAGCGGTTCTGGCCCGACTACAACAAGCGCTTCGCGGCGCCGGCGCGGGAGTCCGGCGACGCCTTCGTGCCGCTCGGCGGCGTCGACCTCGACGACATCCTGTGCGTCAAGGAGGACCGCGTGGTCGGGCACGACAACTGCGTCAGCTACAACAACCGGTCGCTGCAAATCCCGCCCGGACCGCACGGCAGGCACTTCGTGCGCCGCCGCGTCCGCGTCCACGAGCACGCCGACGGGCGGCTGTCGGTGTTCCACGGCCCGCGCCGCATCGGCCGCTACGAGGCCGACGGCTCGCCGGTCGCCACCGCGTGAACGCGGCGACGCAAAGGCCCTTCGGGCCTTTTCGGGGCGCTGCCCCATATGCGTTAACTTGTTTTTTCATTAAAAATCAAAGTATTGCGACATTTGCGGCTTTCTACGGCGTGGCGGTTCGGTCAGAGAGGCCGAAATGTCTGGCCATTCATCCAGCATTTCGGCTAGCGACATCGCTGGTTCAACGGCTCGGCAGACTTGATTCAACACGAACTTGAACTCCCGCCAAGGGCTGCGCGAACGTTTCCCGGCCGCAGGGGGAAACGGCGCGCGAATCGGCGCGGCGAGCCAGCTTCTCGGCCAGCAAGGCCACGAGCAGCTTGCCGTAGAGCCACGCCCGGGCGCTGTCGTCGGCGCGCTTCGGCAGATGCCCCAGCCCCGCCAGCGACTTGCAGCGCTTGAACGTCAACTCCACCTGCCAGCGCACGCGGTACCACCGCAGCACCTCCGCCGCCGAGAACCTGTCCGCCGGGAAGGTCGTGAACACGATCACGCAGCCGGCGAACTCCAACGTCTCCGGGCGCAGTTCGTTGCCGTTGCGCGACGCCCGCCGGCGCAGCTTCTCCCTGGCCCGCTCGGCGTCCTCGGCGCTCTTCCGCATCGCGCACACGCGCCCGACCACCCCCTCGCGGTCGGCTCCGACCGCCCGCGCCCGCCACGACCTGGCCGCCCCGACGCGCTTGATAGCGGACACCGCCGCGAGCAGATCGAACGGCCTCCTGCCGCCCGGCGTGCGGAACCGCAGCGCCTGCGTGTTGACGCGCACCGTCGCGTACCCGCCAGCAGCGTCCACGTGCGTCAGCCCGGAGGACGTCGAGTAGCCGCGATCCGCCACCACGTGGTCTCCCCGCTCGATCGGGAACCGCGACAGCGACTCGCCGCATCCCCCGCCTTCCGTCCTCGTCACCTCGAAGTGGTCGCACGCCAGCGCCGGCAGCCGCAGGCTGTAGTGGACCCGCCACAGCGAACCCGTCCGCCCCGGCTCCTTCACCACCGACCCGTCGAACGCGCGGACCTGGAAGCCCCCGGACGCGCCCAGCTCCACGCCGCACTCGCGGTACATCCCCACGCACAGCGCCCGCAGCCACTCCTTCGACTTCCTCAGCCGCTTGAACAGCGCCACGTCCGACATGTCCGCGATTCCCGCCTGCCGCGCCCGCGTCGCCGTCTCCCGCAGCGAGTGCCCGCAGCCCAGATGCATCAGCAGCATCCGCAGCAGAACATCCGCCGACTTGTCCTTCCGCAACCCCTTGAGCGCCCCGTGGATCGCCGCCTGCTCCCGCCAGTCCGACGGCAGATGCGACGACAGCACCTCCCAGTCCTCGTCCATTCCGCGACCTCCTTGTCGCTGTGCGTCCGCACACCAGCCTAGGGCACTTTGCCTCCCCAAACAAGTTAACGCATATGGGGCGCTGCCCCGAACCCCGAAGTACGGGAACACCAGCGCAAAGGGGCGGCGACGGCCGGTCCGGCAGCGTCGCCGCCCGCGGCTTGCGCCAGTGTTGCGGCCTATCCGCTTCCGGGGTCCGCGCTCGGCACGGTAGCGCACTCGAGTGGCGCTTCAAGGGGGGCGCGAAGACCGGACAGATAACGTGCTCTAAAAACCGGACAAATGTATTTGCTACCAACAGGGCGCGAAAAAGGCTTGACAGGGCCCTCTAATCGCCGGTACGGTGCCCACAAATGCCCCCTGGCGTCGGGCATCCCGGTGTTCGCCGAGGGTGTACTGGAGGTCAGGCTAAATGTGGGGGCTAGGTTGTCGACGACCTAGCCCCCATTTCTCGCAGGTAGTCTTTGAGCCGAGTGCTAGCCATGGCGCGACTGGCGATCCATATTGATGGCGGCTACATCTCGAACGTGGCCAAGAGTGCCGGCAAATGGGTCGACTTCGAGCTTTTGAGTGCCAAGGTGGCTGCCAAGATACGGGAGACCACAGAGGGAACCGCTTGATCTGATTCGCACCTATTACTACGACTGTTTGCCGTACCAAAGTGCTCGTCCCACCGCGGAGGAAGAAGACAGGCTGATGAAGAAAAGCCGGTTCTTCAACGGGCTGAGAGGGCTACCCAACTACGCGCTGCGCGAGGGACGACTGAGACTCCAAGGTGTCGACCGGCAGGGCGTGCCGATGTACCGCCGGCGGCCTCGCGCAACGGCAGGCGGACGATGCGCCGCACGCCGACGGCTTTGGCATCACGGATGCGGCTCGCCGCTACCTGCGGCCCTTGATCGCCGGCGAGAGCTATCCGGCCTACCGCGACGGCCTGCCCGACTACGCCGTGTTGCGCAACGAATCCGTGCCGAAGCGTCTGCCGCAGTTCGCCGCGTGACTCACGCCGGCGGCTGCTCGCCGGATTCGCGCGACAAATCCGGGTTCAGACGCTGGCGGATTTCCGCCAGCCGCGTGGACTGCTGCAGCACCGCCGGCAGCGCGACGCCGGATTCCACGAACTCCCAGGAGTAGCTCAGGATGGCGAAGATCATGCCGGCGGTGACCGCCGGGATGGACGCGGCGAACCACAGGTTCGTGAGCACGAACGCGAACATCGCGGCGAAGATGGCACCGTAGAGCAGCGCTTCGGTGTCCGACAGCCGCACTTCGCAGCGGCGCAGCCGCATCAGGTGCGTCCACAGCGGTTCGCGCAGGCGTTGTTCAAGCACGGCGATCTGCTTTTCCGTCTGCGCGTTGAGGTCGCTGTTGAGCCGGTAGAAGCGGCGGTGGAAGAGCGCGTAGACCACGGCGATGGCGGCCACGACCGCCAGCGCCGTGCCGCCGAGCCGCACGTCGAAGCTCCAGAGGATCGCCACGCTGACCACCAGCTGTACCACGGCGGTGAGCAGTTCCGGCACGTATCCTTCGAGGAAGTCCACCATCTCGCGGCTCATCTCCAGCCGCGCATTCACCTGCGAGACCGGGCGTTCGCCCAAGCGCCGCACCAGCTCCGCGCCGAAGCGCACGCGCATCGTTCCATAGCAGCGCGTGTCGTAGACGCGCCGCCCGACGGCGACCACCGTGAGCGCGGCCAGCACTGCGCCCACCTCCCACAGGGCGTTGATCTCCTTGGCCAGCAGCGCGTCGATGGCGCGCCCGATGAAGAGCGGCACGAACGCCCACAGCGTGTTCTCCAGCAGCACCAGCAGCCAAGTGACGGCAATGCGCCAGTGGAAGTGGCGGAGCAGCAGGCGCACGTCCAACGTGCCGCGCATCGGCGGCGCTTCGGCCGGGCCGTCGGTCACGGCGCTGTCTCGGCGCGGGCGTTCGCCGGGCTCGACGCAGCACCGGATGCGCGTTGCCTTCGCGCCTCGAACAGCAGCAGCGCGGCTGCGGTGGCGGCGTTCACGGAATCCACGCGCCCAGCCATGGGAATGCGCGCACTCGCCGCATCGGCGAGCCAATCCGCCTCCAGACCGCCGCTCTCGCTGCCGACCGCGAAGGCGATGTGGCCGCGCAAGTCCATGGCCGCGTAATCCGACGCCGCTTGCGCGGCTTGCGTTCCTTTGCCACCTAACTCGCTTCGCTCTTTAGCGCCGCCGAAACCAGCGCACCCGACAAGGGGCATGATACGCGCCAGCGTCGGCAGCGGCGCACCGCCGGCATGGGCGATTTCGCACAAGGATTTCAGCCCATTGCCCTATCGCCCCACGCGGTCGCCGGCGCACAGTGCCGCCCATGGCACGACAAATCCGACACAGCGACAAATCCGGCAAGCGGCTGTTCTCGCACCGCCGCGTGGTCGCGGACCTCGTCCGCCTGCTCGGCGACCCTTGGGTGGACGACTTGGACCTCGACCGCCTGGAACGCCTGCCGGCGGAGCACGTCACGGACGACCTCCGCGCCCGGCGGGCCGACCTGCCTTGGTGGGTGCCGTTCAGGAGCCCTCAGCCGGGGAGCGCGAGGGGCTTGCCCTTCGCAAACAAAGAGCGTGCCGGCTGGCCCGCCGGCGCCGGGGTGATGTTCCACATCGAACTCCAATCGAGTCCGGACGCGCGGATAACGGAGCGGCTGCTGGAGTACGTTGTGCTGCTGCGCCGGGACCTGCACCGCTCCGGCTGGATGGCAACGGACGGCGGCCGGGTCGTGGCGCATGTGCCGCTGGTGGTGTACAACGGCAGGGCCAAATGGCGTGCGCCGCTGCAGCTGGATGAGCGCGGGTGGATGCCGCGGGAACTGCGCGCTCTGCAGCCGCGCTTGGCCTGCCGACTGGTTGACGCGAAGAACTTCGCGGGTGACGATGCTGCGGACGGGAATCTGGCGCGGGTCGTGCTGGCGCTGGACGCGGCATCGGCGGAGGGGCTGCCTCCAGCGCTGGCGCGGGCCGAGACGCTGTTCTCGGCGACGGACGATCAGGAACTGTGGTGGTCGTTCGTGGCATGGTGTGGCGGTATTCTGAGTCCGCGGCTGGGCGGCCGGCCGCCGATTTTGGTTCGCAACAAGGAGACGACGATGCTTGCGGAAACGCTTCGAGAACGGGACGAGCTGAAGATCGACGAGGGCCGGCGGGAAGTGCTGTGCAGCCTAGCAAGCCGGCGCTTCGGCGCGGCCACCGGCGCCGAGCTGGCCGCTTTGCTCGCTGGCGTTGAGGACGGCGCCGAACTGGCGCGGATTGGCACGTTGATCATCGACTGCGGCAGCGGCCCGGACTTTCTCGCTCGCGCACGACGTCGCTAGACGACTCCAGCCCTTCCGAACTCCCTCACGGCCGCACACGGTAAGGCTATGGGAACTGGTCGTATCGCTGTCGCGTCAGTTGCTTTTTTCGCACCCGGCGGGTTGTTCACCCGCTCTTTGTCCGTGTGCGCGTAGTTGTCGATGTCCCGTTTGCGCCGTTGCCGCCGCGTCGCCATGCGTTCGGTCGCCACCCTCCAAAAACTGCGGCCATTGTACGCTGTCCTGCCGTTTCGCCGCCGCGTGGGGATATTGGAACAGCGTCGTGGTCTTTGGCGGGCGACTCGTTCATAGTGGCCGGCCATGAAGTCTCTATTCGGCGCTTGGAATCGTGCGAGGTCCATTGCGGTGGCAAATCGAAGCGCGTCGGGCCAGCTGCGCGGGGGTTGTTGTCGCGCGCGGTTGCCATCCATCGTGCCGGCGGCCTGCTCGGTTCTGCTGCTTGTGGCTTGCGGCGGTGGCGGTTCGTCCACACCGCCGCCACCGCCGCCGTCGCCACCACCGCCGCCAGTGTCGCCGGCACCGCCGATGCCCGAGCCGACGTCGCTGCGTTTCACCAACGTCACAGCGGGTTCCGGCATTAGCTTCCATTACGGCTATGTGGAACCGACGCTCGGTTCCGAGCCGGAGGTGTTCGGGGGCGGCGCGGCGGCCGGTGATTACGACGGCGACGGTTTCGTGGACTTGTTCATCGTGCGCGGCGATGTGGGCCCCAATCTGCTGTACCGCAATGTTGGCGGCAACCGCTTCGAGGAGCTGGCCGAATTCGCGGATGTGGCGAATACGAAGTCCGCCTTGGAGAATCACCGGCACAGCGGCCCGACGTTCGCGGACATCGATGGCGACGGGGATTTGGATCTCGTGGTTGGCGGCTTGGAAAGGGATCCGACCAAGGTCTTCCGCAACGAGGGAGACGGCACCTTTCTGGACGCGACGGCAGGTTCCGGTTTGGACGCCATGCGCTCCCGCCACACGCTTTCGGCGGCTTTCGGCGACTACGATCTCGATGGCGACGTGGATCTCTTTCTCACGCATTGGGGCACGCGCCGGGAAGCCGGCGCCGCCGTCGACACCGAGCACCTGTGGCGCAACGACAGCACCGCCAGCGTGATTCGCTTCACGGACGTGAGTTTGGCGGCCGGCATCGCGCCCGACATCATCGATTCGAACCCCGAGGGTTCGTCCGGAGATCCGCGCTACGACTACGACTACACGTTTTCACCGAGTTTCGCGCGCATGGACGCGGACCGCTTTCCCGATCTGGTGGTGGCGGCGGATTTCAAGACGTCGCGCTACTTTCGCAACAACGGCGACGGCACCTTTCGCAACGCCACCGATCCGATGCAGATCAAAGATCGCAACGGCATGGGTTCGGCCCTTGGCGACTACGACAACGACGGCGATTTGGACTGGTTCGTCACCTCCATCTGGAGCGTGCCGGACGAGAACGGCAAGCAAATCTACACGCTCGGCAACCGGCTGTACGCGAACGTGGACGGCGCGTTGTTCGACGCGACCGAAGCCGCGGGCGTGCGCGACGGCGGCTGGGGCTGGGCGGCGTGTTTCGAGGACTTCGACAACGACGGCGACTTGGACATCTACCACACCAACGGCTGGATAGAGCCCTTTCCGCCAAGCGATTTCGTCCGCGACGCCAGCCGAATGTTCCTGCAAAACGACGACGGCGCGTTCACGGACGTAGCCGGCGCAGTCGGCCTCGCCGACACCGAGCAAGGCTACGGCGCCGTGTGCGCGGACTTCGACAACGACGGCGACGTGGACATTCTGCAACTACACCGCAACGCCGTGAACGCCGCCACGCTGTGGCGCAACGAAGGTGCCGACGGCAACTATCTGCGCGTCCGACTGGAAGGCGCCGCGCCGAACACCGAGGCCGCCGGCGCCCGCATCCGCGCCACGACGGGCGACACCACGCAAATGCGCGAGATCGTGTTGGGCAGCAACTACACGACGCAGAACCCGGCGTTGCGCGTGTTCGGCCTTGGCGCGGCCGCGCGGGTGGACGTGCTGGAGGTGGAGTGGCCGGACGGCGCGGTCACCACCCGGCGCGACGTGCCGGCCGGGCAGACATTGGTGATCGCCCAGCCGCGAGCGGACTCCCGCCGACCGTAGTAGGCTTGCGGAATGTCCCCGCGAAAAGGAATGCCGCCATGCGCGTTCGCCGCCGCCTTGACCGCCCAACGCCCGCCTCTGGGCGACCGGTTGCGCCGCCCCGCCGCCGCTCGCGGCCGGCGCGCTTGCTGGCGCCGTGTCTGATGGCGCTTTGCGCGTCCGGGCTTGCCGAGCCGGTGCGGCTCGACTCCGGATTGGTGGTCGGAGATTCGACGGCGAAAGACCCCGCGGTGTACATATTTCGCGGCATCCCCTACGCCGCGCCGCCGGTGGGCGACTTGCGTTGGAAGCCGCCGCAGCCGGTTGCGCCGTGGCAAGGCGTCCGGCAAGCGGTGGCGTTCAGCGACATCTGTCCGCAAGGGCCGGGGCTGGCGGCCCTGATCGGCGAGACCTTGCCCACGCTCAGCGAAGACTGCCTGTATTTGAACGTCTGGACACCCGCCACCGGCGCGGACGCCAAGCTGCCGGTGATGGTGTGGATCCACGGCGGCGGCCTCACCTTGGGCTGGGGGCATCAGCGCGGTTACGACGGCGCGAACTTCGCCAAGCAGGGCGTTGTGCTGGTTTCCGTAAACTATCGACTTGGCGCGTTGGGATTTCTCGCCCACCCGCTGCTCTCCGCCGAAGCGGAAGGCAAATCCGGCAACTACGGCTTGCTCGATCAGGTGGCGGCGCTCAAGTGGGTGCAGCGCAACATTCAAGCGTTCGGCGGCGATCCGGGCAATGTGACGATCTTTGGCGAATCCGCCGGCGGCACCAGCGTTCACGCGCTGCTGGCCTCGCCGCGCACCACGGGCTTGTTCCAGCGCGCCATCGCCCAAAGCCCGTGGGTGACGGACTCCAACTACGCGCGCCTTGACGAATCCCTCCCCACCGTTGCCAGCGCCAGCGACATCGGCGAACGTTGGGCGGGGGCGCACTTTGAGGAGGCGAAAAGCGCCGCCGCCTTGCGCGCTCTGCCCACGGAGGAGGTAAACGCCGCCCAGCAAGTCGGCTACTCCGTGACGGTAACCATCGACGGCGACTTCATGCCCGATCACGCCGCGAACATCTTCGCGCGCGGCGAGCAACAAAACGTGCCGGTGATCGCGGGCACCAACACGGACGAAGGAACGATCTTCCTCGAAATGCTGCCGCAGCGCACCCCGGACGCCTTCGAGAAGTTGATACGGGGCAATTTCGGCGACCACGCCGAGACGATTCTCAAACTGTACCCGGCCACGGACGCGGCCTCGCTGCGCGCCGCGAAAAACCAATTCATCACGGACACCTGGTTCGCGCAGGGCGTGCGCAACATGCTGGCCGGCATGGCGAAGGTGCCGGCGAACGGCTGGCACTACCACTTCAGCCGCGTTTCGCCGACGATGCCCGTTCTCGGCGCATCGCACGGCATGGAGATCGCCTACGCGTTCGGCAACTTGCCGGCGACGGGCACCGAACCGGAAGACCGCACGCTTTCAGACGCGATGACGCGCTACTGGGTGCAGTTCGCCCGCACCGGCGACCCGAACCAAAAGGGCTTGCCCGAGTGGCCGCGCTACGAGCCGAAAACGGACTTGCATTTGGAACTAGGCGACGCGATCAAGGTGGGCAGCCACTACCGCAAGGACGCGGTGGACAAACTCAACGCGGTGTGGGCCGCGCGCATGTCCGAGGCTTCGCCTTAGCTTCTTGAGGCGCAAACCCTCTTGAGGCGCAGACCTTCACAAACGCGCCGAGTTTGCGCAGCAAACTCGAACGCGCCCACAGGGCGCGCCGCGCCCTTACCCTTCGAACAGCTCCCGCAGCTTGGCGTGCAGGGCGTCGCCGCGCAGGTTCTTGGCCACGATCACGCCGTCGCCGCCGATCAAATAGCTCATGGGGATCGCCAGCACGCCGTAGAGGCCGGGCACCGGGCTGTCGTAGGCGGAAAGGTCGCCGGTGTTGATCCACGGGATGCTGTCCTCCTCGGAAGCGAGCGCCCAATCGTCCCGATCCTCGTCGAGTGAAAAGGCGAACACCTCGAAGCCCTCGTCCTGGTAGCGCTCGTAGGCTTGCTTCAGGTGCGGGTATTCGGCCCGGCAAGGCCCGCACCAAGAGGCCCAGAACTCCAGCAGCACATAGCGGTTCGCGGCGACGGCGTCCGACAGCGTGTGGCTCCCGCCGCCGAGCGCCGGCGCGGAGAAGTCCGGCGCGGGCGCTCCGGCTTGCACCACCTTGGCGGTGTTGCGCAAGCGCACGCCGGTGGCCAGCCGGGAACGCAACGCATCCAAGGGCGCGAAATCTCCGATCGCCGGCGCCAGCTCGTCCAGCCGTTTGACCGCGTCCTCGCCGCCCATGCCGCCGAGTTCGATGGCGAACAGGCTGGCCAGCGGATCGTCCGGCGCCTCGGCGATGGCGCGCAACGCCTCGCGGCGCACGCGGTGTTGCTCCTGGTACAAGCGCACGGTCTCCTCTTTCACGCTCTCCATCCGCTCGTCGTCTTCCGCCAGCTCGCGCCGCTCGGCCATCGCCGCGGCGTAGTCCGCAAGCACCGTTTGGTAGGCGTCGTCGTCGCGCCAACTGGCGATCACCTTCTGGTTGTACGGCCCGCCACGCGCCACTAGACCTCGAGTGGGCCCCAGGTGTTCCACGCGGATTTCGCCGGGTTCCAGAATGAACTGCGCCTGGCCCTTGCGGTTGCCCTCGGCGTCTTGCACGGCAAGAGACACGCGGCCGGACGCCTGCTCGTCCGTCCGTCCGGCATCTTCTCGCGGTTGGGGCTTGTCCGCGCTCGGCAGCGGCGCCACCACGCCTTCGAGCCGGAAACGCCCGTCCACGATGGGCACGGAGGCGATGTCCTCGCTGCCGCCCAGCGTGCGCGTGGACCGGCTGAGCACCGCTTCGCCGGTCTCCACCACGTCGCCCACGTCGCCGCTGACGACGTAGGCGCGCGGCGAGACGGCTTCTTCGGCGGAATCGCAAGCCGGCAACAACAACCCGGCCAGCGCCAAGGCGACGATGTTGGTGCGCGAGGCCATACGCTTTAGAACGACTTGCGCAGCGCCAGCCGGTAGGCGCGGCCTTGCGTCCACTCGTAGGTGGGGTTGAACTGGTGGTCGCGCCGGGCGCCGGTGCCCAGGTTCAGTGAGTAGTTGTCCGCGAATTCGTTGGTGACGTTGTTGACGGTGAGGGTGGCGGTCATGTCCGCCGCCCACGGGGCGTCGAACAGGCGCCCGGCGCCGAAGTCGTAGGCGACGACCAAATCCATCACGGTGGGCGGATCGGTGACGTACTCCAACCCGTCGGTGCCGCCTGTGGCGATTCTGCTGGTGCGGGCGGACATCTGCCAGTCGGCGGAGACGGTGAAGCCGGCGCGCGCCCACGACAGTTGCGTATTGGTCGAGTGCGCGGGAACCGGCGGCAGCGTGGTGCGGGGAGTGTTGTCCTTGTCGTTGCGGGTGGTGACGACGCTCTGCACGTTGGGGTTTTCCTGATCAGCTTGCACCTCGAAACGGCTGGTGCGCGAGTGGCGCACCGTGAGCGTGACTTCGCTGTCGCCGAAGCTGCCTTGGTAACCCAGCTCGTAGTCGATGCCGGTGCGGTTCACCTTGGCAACGTTGATCCAACGGTTGTCGCGAATGTAGATGTCCTCCTCTTCGATGTAGATCACGTTGCTCGGCAGGTTGTTCGGGTCTATTCCGGTTGAGGAGCTGAAGTACGCGATGCGGTCCTCGATGTCCGTGTCGCTCCAAGTGGCCTTGAAGCGCACTCCGCGGAACACCTCCGGCGCGATCTCCAAGCCCAAGCTGACGGTTTGCCCCGTCTCGGGATCGAGCTGGTCGTTGCCGCCGGTGTTGTTGTAGACGTTGTTGTGCGTCTGCTGTCGGCCTTTGGAGTCCGGTTCGGTGAAGTAGAGGCCTTGGAACTGCGCCGCCGGCACGCGCTCCTTGGTGCGCGCGATGAGCTGGCCCAGTTGGGGCGCCTTGAACGACGTTTGCAAGCTCGCCTTCACCTGCACGCCGTCGCTGGCCCGCCAGACCAATCCCAAGCCGTAGGTGGTGGCGCTGCCGGGTCCGCGGGGTTGGCGGTGCCGGCGTCGCCGGAGGCGGATTCGCGGTACGCCACTTCCACGTTCGAGTAGCTGTCGCGGCGCGCCGAGAAGGTGAGGTTCAGGCGCTGGACGCCTTGCCTCGCGTTGTCGCGGCCGATGAACGGCGCCACCCCCTCGACGAAGAAGCCGTGGTTGTCCCGCCCCACCTTGGTGTTGAACGCCTTGTTGCCGGCCGGAGTGCCGTTCGGACACGAGACCGCGCTGCAGCTTCCCCCCGCCTGGTGGAACTCGCTCATGGTGTCCAGCTCGTCGTTGCGGTAGTCGTAGCCGAACACCAGCGCCAGCTTGCCGCCCGGCAGATCGAAAAGCTCGCCGCGCGCCAGCGCTTCGAATTGCGTTTGCGTGTTGGTCGAGCGGGTGCCGAGCACCGGCGCCACGTATTGCGTGAGATCGCCGAACGGGTTGATGGGGTCCGGCGGCGCGCCCCAGATGGTGCATCTGCCGCCGAAGAAGATGCTGAAGCTTGCCCGGGTGCCCCCGCGGGCGACGCGCTCAGCCTCGCACGATTCGGCGGTGCCGCCGCTGATGCGCGCGATCACGGCGTCGGTGACGCCGTCCGAATCAAGGCCAAGGCGCACGGTGTCCGCGTCGAACTGGTTCATGCGCTTCGCCTTCACTTCGGATTGCGAGCGGTTGAACTCGGCCTGCCAAGTCCAAGTGCCCAGCGCGCCTTCCAGCCCGGCGCGCAGGTGGAGTTGATCCAGCTGGGATTCGAAATGGCGCGGCGCCGCGTTCGTGATGTGGCCCTGCACGGTCACCCGGTGCCCGAACGGGTTGAACGGGCTTTTCGCGTGCAGCCAGCCGCCGACGCTGGAGAGGCCCGTGTTGGACGTGGTGTCCTTGGTGGCGTAGCGCAGGTTGCCGTGCAGCTTCAGCGCATCGGTCAAGGCGTGATCGACGCCCAGGTTGACGGAGTGGCGCACTTGCTCCGGGCGCAGGCTGAAGCCGCGCTCGGTCGCCTCGCCCCAGTTGGGCGCGCCGAAGATCTCGATGCCGTTCAAGTCGTCTCCGGGCATGAAGCCGAGCGGCAGCGTGATGTCCGCGTGGCATTCGGCGGCGGCTTGCTGGGCTTCGTCCAGCGCCGCGTATTCGGCGCGGGTGATGACGCGGCCGTTCGAGCGGTACACCACCGCTTTGTCGTCGTCGCAGGAGTCGTCGAAGAACCAAGTGTAGATGCGCATTTGCGGACCGGGCTGTGCGTTTTTTTGGTTGTTGATGCCGTCGCGCTGGTAGTTCAGGATGGATTCGCGGCCCGAGGAGTCCAAGCCGGAGTCGTTGAAGAACTCGTAGCCGAGAATGCCGCGGCCGCCTTCCCACGCAAAGCCGGTCGAGACGCCCACGGTGGTTTCGTCGTAGCCGCTCTTGTGCGGGCGCGCGTAGTTGACGTTCACGTCCACGCCTTGGTAGTCCTTCCTGGTGATGATGTTCACCACGCCGCCCACGGCTTCCGAGCCGTAGATGGCGGACGAGCCGTCGAGCAGGATTTCGATGCGCTCGACCATGCTCAGCGGGATGGTGGAAACGTCCGTGACGCCGCCGAGGATGCCGCTGTAGCCGACGCGCCGCCCGTCCACCAGAATGAGCGTGGAGTCGCTGCCGATGCCGCGCAGGTTCACCGTGGCGGCGCCGCTGAAGTTGGTGGCGCCGTTCAAGCGCGAGCCCCAAACCTCGTTGGTGCCGTTGATGTTCTGGGGCAGCTGGCGCAACACGCCGGCCAAGGTGACCTCGCCGGAAGCGCGGATGGCGTCCGCGTCCAAGACGATCAGGTTGCCGGAGAGCTCCGTGGCCGGGCGGTTGAGGCGGCTGCCGGTGACCACCACCGGACGAAGCTCCACGGCCTCGTCGTCTTCCGCGGATGCGGCGGGCTCCTGGGCGTTGACCGTGCCCAGCGCGCCGGCGACTGCGGTCAGCGCCAGTGCGTGGACGAGGTGGCGGTCAAGCCCCTTGCGTTTCGAGCGTTTCGAGCGGTTCTTCGAGTTCACGACGTGTTTTCCCCCTGTCTTTCCTCACGTAATCTTGCCGTAACCTTACGCGGGTTGACCAACACCGTAGCACAGAACGCCGGTCCCCGGAGTTGCCCCCGGCCCCGGCGTGTTGCGCCGACGGTCATTCGCGTCAATCCCGCTGGAGGTAAACGAGCGGCAGCTCGGTGGTGTATTTCATGCGTTCCATGGCGAAGCTGGAACTCACATCGGACAGGTCCACGGCGCGCGTGAGGCGCTTGTAGAAGCTGTCGTAGGCGTCGATGTCCGGCACCACCACGCGCATCAGGTAGTCGATGTCGCCACTCATTCGGTAGAGTTCCGTCACCTCGGGGAAGGCCGCGACCACGCGCGCGAAGTTCTCCGACCAGCGCTCGTTGTGCTCGCTGGTGCGGATGGCGACGAAGGCGTCCACCCCCACGTTCAGGTGCCCGCGGTCGAGCAGGGCGACGCGTTTGGTGATGACGCCTCTCTCTTCCAAGTGCTGGATGCGCCGCCAACACGGCGTGGTCGTCAACCCCACCATCGTGGCGACCTCGCTCGTCGAAAGGGCCGCGTCCTGCTGCAGGATGCGCAGGATTTTGATGTCGGTGGAGTCCAAGCGGTGTTCCTCGCCCGTACAAGATGCGCCTAGCCACAACGCCACGCTAACAGTGGCGTCGAGCAAACATTTTGCTTTTCTTGCCCGATTCGACCGTGATTTTAGAAAATAATTCCCTATAAAGGCTTGTATTGTCTGCTTGTCTACCCTACTAGCGCGGATGGACCCATGCAACAACTCACAGCCCATCTGAGAGACGTGGGTGAAACCTACACCGAGCACATGGCCTGCGCCGCCGGCTTCGCTTGGGCGCTCCTCTGCGCCGCCCTCGTTTGCGCGATCCACGCGGTGTTCCCGTTCTGGTTCGTACACACCGCCAGCCGCCGCGTCCGGCGCCTCGAAGAGCGGATGCGAACGCGGGCAGAGAAGCGCCCCGCGCGCGAGACCGCCGGCGAACCGGCGCGACAGGCCACTTGAGCGGCGTTTGACGGACGAGTGTGGTTGCGAGAGGGCGCGCCGCGCGCCTACAGGGCGCGCCGCCGCACCGCCAACCGGTTCCAATACCACGCCGCCACGCCCATCAACACGTTCGTGGCCGCCGTGGCCAGGAACACTCCGCCATAACCCCACAGGTGGTTGCCGAGAACGATGAGCGGAATGTAGCAGGCGAACGCCCGCGCCAGCGAAATCGCCATCGGCGGCAGCGGTTGGCCGAGCGCGTTGAAGCAGGAAGTGGCCACCTGCATCACGCCCATGAAGCCGATGGAGAGCGGGACGATGAGGAAGAACAGCCCGGCCACTTCCACCACCGTGGGGTTGGCGTCAATTTGCCGCACGATGGCCTCGCCGAAGACCGCGAGCACGGCGAACGTCACCACGCCCCAAGCGAGGCAGAACCAGTTGCACTGCCGCAGGGCCACGCGCACGCGCTGGTAGTTGCCCGCGCCCCAGTTCTGCCCCACGAACGGCGGAATGGACGAGGACGCCGACCACAACACCATGTGCAGCAACATCTCCACCCGCGTGGCCACGCTGTAGCCGGCCACCACCTCGTGGCCGTGGGTGGCGAGCAGCCTCGTCGCCACCAACAAGGAGATGGGATGCACCAGGTTGCTGAGCGTCGCCGGCCCGCCAACGTGCAGGATGGCCCACCAAGACGCGCCCAGCCCCTGCAGCGACCAGTTCCACATCCGTACCCGCGCCAGCACCACCAGATACATGGCGACGCTGAACACCCGCGAGGCCACGTAAGCCCAGGCGGCACCGGCGATGCCGAGTTCGGGGAACCCGAACCAGCCGAAGATGAACACCGGACCGAGGCCGATCTGCAACACCGAGCCGGTGGTCATCACCAGCCCCGGGCTCGCCGCCACGCCGGTCGCGCGCAACAGCGTGGAACCCACCATGGAGAGCATGAACAGCGGGAAGCCGAGCATGTAGACGACCAGGTACTCGGTGGCCATGGCCAGCACCTCGCCTTCGGCGCCGAGCAAGGTGAGCACCGGCCGCGCGAACGCCAAACCCAACACGCCGATGGCCACGCCAACCGCCAGCACGAGCAGCTCCGCGTGCGTCACCAATAGCGCCGCTTGGCGGCGGTCCCCGGCGCCGTACACGCGGGCGATGACGGAAGACGCGCCGGTGCCGATGCCGCCGGCGAACGCGAACAGGAAGATGGTGATGGGAAACGCGAAACCCATCGCCGCCAGCGCCTCGGTGCCAACGACGCCGAGATAGCCGGCTTCCGCCAAGCGGGCGATGTTCATGGACAGCGAGCCGAGCGTCATGAACGAGCCCAAGCGGATCAAGTGCCGGCCGACGCCGCCGGACGTGAAACCGGCGCGGCGCGCCAGCACTAGGCGGCGGCGCGCCGCAATGGACGATCGAGGGGGTTTCGGCGCGGCAGGTCTTCCAGCGGACGCCTTGCCGGTCTTGGCGCGTTTGGCGGCGGGGAAAGGCAACGCCTTCAAGCCGCTTCGGTGCGCGCGGCGTCTGCGGCGCGCGCCAACAGGTGCGCCCCCTCCAGGCCGATGTGCGCGTCCACCGTCAAGAACAGGGGAATGTTGGCGAGGAAGTCCGCCTGGGCGGCTTCCCGGAAGCGGCGGCGGAAGCGCGCCGCGCGCAACAACGGAGCGAGCGCCGAGGCGACGCTGCCAGCCAAGTAGACGCCGCCCAAGGTGAGCGCCGTGACGGCGAGGCCGCCGGCGGCGGTGGCGAACAGCCCCGCCCAGGCGCGCACGGTGGTCTCGCAGATCGGATCGTCGCCGTCCAAGCCCCGCCGCACGATTTCCTCGGCCGCGAAGGTGGGTTTGGCGGCGCCCCAAACCGCGCAGACGGCGCGATGCAACCTCGCAACCCCGGCGCCCGAAAGGTAGTGTTCCCATGTTGCGACGCCGCCTTCGTCCGCAAGTTCGGACTCGGTGAAGGCCACCAACTCGCGCTCGAACGCGCTAGCCGGCGCGATGCGGGCGTGGCCGCCTTCGGACGCGAGGCAGCGTCCGTTCACCACCACGCCCATGCCGAGCCCGGTGCCGGCGGCGAGCACGCCCTTCACGCCTCCCACGCCGCCGGCGGTTGCCGGCGGGACATCGTCCAACGCCTCAAAGCGCTTGTCCGCCAACTGGTCGGCGGCCGTGCCGATGGCGACCATGTCGTTCACGAGCAGCGCCTTGGGCACCCCCACCGCGGCGGCCACGCCGCGGCGCGAGAAGGCCAGTTGGGCGTTGGTGAGCCGCACGGTCTCGTCGGCGTCCCCGCGGAGCACGGGCCCGGCGACCGCCAAGCAGCACGACGCGATGGTCCCGTGCGGCAAGGCCGCCAAAGCGTCCGCCAAGAGGGCGTTCGCACTTGCGGAACCGCGCGTTGAAAGTTCCACCAATCCCACGCGCTCGCCGCCTTCGTAGCAGCCAAAACGGGCGTTGGTGGCGCCGATGTCGCCGGCGAGGATCAAAAGGGCTCGAAGTTCACTCTATGCGGCTTGTGATCATAGCGCTTATTGGCGCGCGCCCTGCGCATTGTTGCCGTCAGGGTTCTTCGCGGGCGCGTTGGTTGCCACGAACACGCGGCGTTCCAACCAGTAGTCCCACCACGGCTGGTGCTCCGCGACGTCTTCCGGCCGCTCGAAGCGGCGCATCTCCCCGTCGTCGTCAACGACCAGCGTCCACCCCTGCTCGACCAGCCAACGCGCCGCTTTCGGCGCGGCGGCGGGCCACGTCGCGTCCGGAGGCCCGGTGATCCGCTCGACGCCCTCGGGATGCACCGCCACGCCCAGCGAGGCCCCGAGCATGTAGGCCGCGATGGCGTGCTTCGTCCGCTCCCCGCCCTCTGCCCGCCGCATGCGGAGGAGCTCCGCCAGCACCGGACGGCTCTCGCGCACGTCCCCGATGCCGGCGTCGCCCACCGGGAGATACCACGCTTCACCGTCCGCGGTGGTGGGTTCAAAGGGCTCGTATCGCAACACGCTCGAAAGCGCCAAGTCGCTGCCGAGCTGCGCCGCCGCATCCATCATCCGCCAAGGCCCATAATCGAGGCCGCGGCGGTGTTGCTCCCCCCGAAACGTTGCTATGGAGGTCAATACTCCTTCCAGCAAAGCGCGGCACTTCGCCAGCCGCCACGTTGCGTTGAACCAGCGCTCGCTCCGGCGCGCCATGCGCCGGTAGTATTCCTGTTGATCCTCGGCGCCGTCGATTCTGCGCCGTCCTCATCCCACCATTTTTCCCGTGCTTCGATTCGTCCACAGGAGTTTATCAACGTGAAACACCCTGCCTGCAGGATCGCTAGCCGCGCCATCTCGTCGGCGGCGCATTTCCGACGCAGGTCGAGGCGGAAACGCCCTTCCGGCACCAAGCACTCGGGGCGCTGGGCGGCTTCCGCCACGGCGGACAGATCCGCCTCCGGATGGGCGAAGACCTCCGCCCACGTCACCGGTTCGCCCAGCAACACCGGCCGCCAGGGGGAAGTCCGGTGATCCCGCGCGGTGACCTGACCAAGCACCATGGTGTTCTGACCATCCGGCACGGTGTTGCCGTAGCGCCGCTCCAATGCCTCAAGGCAATCGGGACCGAATTCCCCCACCCAAGGCAGCCCGCAGAGGCGGCGCAACTCGGTCAAGTCCGCTTGCCGGCGGACGTCGGCCGGCGGAGCGGTGGACCCACTTGGCCCAGGCGTGTCGATCGGCTTCGTCTCGCCGGTCTCCTTCGCCGCCGTTTGCGCGGCCTCATGTGCGGGAGGCGCCTCTTGCGACGGGCCCCAGCGTACGAACGACCAGAAGGCGATAGCGGCCGTGACACCGAGCGCTGTCATCCAAAGAAGGCTCTTCAATCGGCCAGGCATGCTGCGGCGCACCACTTGAACGATCCCCGCCAATACGTCCGTTATCGTCATCTGCGAATGTTGGCCGCGGGCGACTTGGAGCGCTCCAAGGACCTCTCCGCAGGCGCGTTGGTTGCCACGAACACGCGGCGTTCCAACCAGTAGTCCCACCACGGCTGGTGCTCCGCGACGTCTTCCGGCCGCTCGAAGCGGCGCAGCCCGCCGTCGTCGTCGACGATCAGCGTCCAGCCCTGCTCGACCAGCCAACGCGCCGCTTTCGGCGCGGCGGCGGGCCAGGTCGCGTCCGGAGGCCCGGTGATCCGCTCGACGCCCTCGGGATGCACCGCCACGCCCAGCGAGGCGCCGAGCATGTAGGCCGCGATGGCGTGCTTCGTCCGCTCCACGCCCTCGGCCCGCCGCATGCGGAGGAGCTCCGCCAGCACCGGACGGCTTGCGTGCACGTCCTCAATGCCCTCATCTTCCACCGGGAGCATCGGCCTCCAGCTGCTGACCGCGGGTGTGTAGCGCAACACGCTCGAGAGCGCCAAGTCGCTGCCAAGCCGCGCCGCCGCTTCCATCATCACAAACCGCCGTTGTCTCAACAGAAACTCCCGGAGGTGGGCCAATGTCCCCTCCGGCAAGGCGCGGCACTTCGCCAGCCGCCACATCGTGCCGAACCAGCGCTCGCTCCGGCGCGCCATGCGCCGGTAGTATTCCGGTTGATCCTCTGCGCGATCGACTTCTTCGCGGTCCATGTCCCAATAGGTTTGCCGATCTTCGATCAGCCCATAGTAGTTTGACAACCCGATGCACTCATGCCCCAAGATGACCAGCCGCGCCATCTCGTCGGCGGCGCACCTCCGACGCAAGTCGAGGCGGAAACGCCCTTCCGGCACCACGCACTCGGGGCGCTGGACCGCTTCCACCACCGCGGCCAAGTCGGCAGCCGGACGGGCGAAGACATCCGCCCAAGTTACCGGTTCGCCAAGCATGACCGGCCGCCACAAGCCAGTCCTCTGCCGCCGCTTGCCGTCCGGGTTGTACGGCACGGTGTTCCCGTAGCGGCGATCCAACGCGGCAAGGCAATCCGGGCCGAAATCGGCCACCCAAGGCCGCCCGCACAGCCGGCGCAACTCGATCAAGTCCGCTTGCCGGGTGGCGTCGGCCGGCGGAGCGGTGGACCCACTTGGCGCAGGCGTGTCGATCGGCTTCGCCTCGCCCGTCTCCTTCGCCGCCATCTGCGCGGCCTCATGTGCGGGAGGCGTCTCTTGCGACGGGCCCCAGCGTACGAACGACCAGAAGGCGATGGCGGCCGTGACACCGAGCGCCGTCATCCAAGAAGGCTCTTCAATCGGCCAGGCATGCGGCTGCGTACCACTTTTGAACGAATCCCTGCCGCACCAATGCGTCCGTCATCTGCGAATGTTGGCCGCGGGCGATTTGGAGCGCTCCAACGGCTTCTACGCGGGCGCGTTGGTTGCCACGAACACGCGGCGTTCCAACCAGTAGTCCCACCACGGTTGGTGCTCCGCGACGTCTTCCGACCGCTCGAAGCGGCGCAGCCCGCCGTCGTCGTCGACGATCAGCGTCCACCCCTGCTCGACCAGCCAACGCGCCGCTTTCGGCGCGGCGGCGCGCCACGTCGCGTCCGGAGGCCCGGTGATCCGCTCGACGCCCTCGGGATGCACCGCCACGCCCAGCGAGGCGCCGAGCATGTAGGCCGCGAGGGCGTGCTTCGTCCGCTCGCCGCCCTCGGCCCGCCGCATGCGGAGGAGCTCCGCCAGCACCGGACGGCTCTCGCGCACCTCCTTGATGCCGGCGTCGTCGACGCGGAGCATCCACGCTTCATTGTCCAACTCAATCGGTTCGTATCGCAACACGCTCGAAAGCGCCCAGTCGCTGCCGAGCCGAGCCGCCGCGTCCATCATCCCCAACGTCCGAAAGTCGAAATCGCGACCGTGATGCTCGGCCGGAAACGGCCCGATAGCGGCCAATGCTCCTTGCGGCAAGGCGCGGCACTTCGCCAGCCGCCACATTCCGCCGAACCAGCGCTCGTTCCGCCGCGCCATCCGTCGGTAGTATTCCTGTTGGTCCTCGGCGCGGTCGACTTCACGTTGTTCGATGTCCCACCGGCCTTGGCGGTCTTCCGGCCGCTCATACCGTCGCAACGACACGACGCACTCGCGCCGCAGGATCGCGAGCCGCGCCATCTCGTCGGCGGCGCACCTCCGACGCAGGTCGAGGCGGAAATGCCCTTCCGGCACCAGGCATTCGGGGCGCTCGACAGCTTCCGCCACGGCGTACAGGTCCGCCTCCGGACGGGCGAAAACCTCCACCCACGTCACCGGTTCGCCCAGCATCACCGGCCGCCACCTGAAGCCCGACGTCTCCCACCGGTTCGGCACGGTGTTCCCGTAGCGGCGCGCCAACGCGTCAAGGCACTCGGGCCCGAATTCGGCCACCCAAGGCCGCCCGCAGAGCCGCCGCAACTCGGTCAGATCCGCTTGCCGGCGGACGTCGGCCGGCGGAGCGGTGGACCCATTTGGTGCAGGCGTGTCGATCGGCTTCGCCTCGCCGGTTTCCTTCGCCGCCATCTGTGCGGCATCACTCGCGGAAGGTGCCTCTTGCGACGGACTCCAGCGCAAGAACGACCAGAAGGCGATGGCGGCCGTAGTTCCGAGCACCGCCACCCAAAGGAGGCTTTTCAGTCGGCCAAGCATACGGCGGCGCACCACTTGAACGATCCCCGCCGCCAATACGTCCGTTATCTGCGAATGTTGGCCGCGGGCGACTTGGAGCGCTCCAACGGCTTCTCCGCGGGCGCGTTGGTTGCCACGAACACGCGGCGTTCCAACCAGTAGTCCCACCACGGCTGGTGCTCCGCGACGTCTTCCGGCCGCTCGAAGCGGCGCAGCCCGCCATCGTCGTCGACGACCAGCGTCCACCCCTGCTCGACCAGCCAACGCGCCGCTTTCGGCGCGGCGGCGCGCCAGGTCGCGTCCGGAGGCCCGGTGATCTGCTCGACGCCCTCGGGATGCACGGCCACGCCCAGCGAGGCCCCGAGCATGTAGGCCGCGATGGCGTGCTTCGTCCGCTCGCCGCCCTCGACGCGCCGCATTCGGAGGAGCTCCGCCAGCACCGGACGGCTCTCGCGCACGTCCTCAATGCCGGCGTCGTCAACGCGGAGCGTCCTGTTGCCGAGGATCGCGGGGTCTTGGCGCAACACGCTAGAAAGCGCCCAGTCGCTGCCGAGCCGCGCCGCCGTTTCCACCATATGCTTCAGCCGACGGTCGAAGAATTCGCGATGGTGTCGCTCCTCCGGAAACGGCCCGATGGCGGCCAACGCGCCTTCCGGCAAGGCGCGGCACTTCGCCAGCCGCCACATTCCGCCGAACCAGCGCTCGCTCCGACGCGCCATGCGCCGGTAGTATTCCTGTTGATCCTCGGCGTGGTCGACTGTGATTTGGTCGATGTCCCACCAACGCTGGCGGCTTTCGACCCGATCAAGCCGGCTTAAGGACACGATGCACTCGCGCCGCAGGATCGCGAGCCGCGCCATCTCGTCGGCGGCGCATCTCCGCCGCAGGTCGAGGCGGAAACGCCCCTCCGGCACCAGGCACTCGGGGCGTTGGACCGCTTCCATCACCGCGGCCAAGTCGGCCGCCGGACGGGAGAAGACTTCCGCCCACGTCACCGGTTCGCCCAGCATCACCGGCCGCCACTTGACGGTCCACTTGGGCCACCGGTCGGGCACGGTGGAGCCGTAGCGGCGCGCCAACGCGGCAAGGCACTCCGGACCGAAATCGGCCACCCAAGGCCGCCCGCAGAGCCGCCGCAACTCGGTCAAGTCCGCTTTGTCGGGGTCGTCGGCCGGCGGAGCGGGCAACGCGCTTGACGCGGCCGCTTCTACCGCCTCGGCCCCGCGGCGCGTTTCCTCCGCTTCCACCGGCGGGCGCCCGTCCGCGGGAAGCGTCTCTTGCGACGACGTCCAGCGCAAGAACGACCACAACGCGACGGCGACCGCGGTCGCTAGCGCCGTCGCCCACAGCAGGCTCTTCAATCGGCCAAGCACGGCTCAACACCATCGTGTTGCAGTTCGGGTCGGAGTCTTGCGGACATGCGTCCTTGCTGTCATGCCGTGCGCGTCACTCGATGCGACAAGGGAGTCAAGTCGCAATCCGCTTCTCCCGCGTGTCTCCGTCTCGCGTTGTTGCCATCAGGGATTCTCCGCGGGCGCGTTGGTTGCCACGAACACGCGGCGTTCCAACCAGTAGTCCCACCACGGCTGGTGCTCCGCGACGTCTTCCGGCTGCTCGAAGCGGCGCAGACCGCCGTCGTCGTCAACGATCAGCGTCCACCCCTGCTCGACCAGCCAACGCGCGGCTTTCGGCGCGGCGGCGCGCCAAGTCGCGTCCGGAGGCCCGGTGATCTGCTCGACGCCCTCGGGATGCACGGCCACGCCCAGCGAGGCGCCGAGCATGTAGGCCGCGAGGGCGTGCTTCGTCCGCTCCACGCCCTCGGCCCGCCGCATGCGGAGGAGCTCCGCCAGCACCGGACGGCTCTCGCGCACGTCCTCGATGCCGGCGTCGCCCACCGGGAGCATCGGCGCTGTGTAGCGCAACACGCTCGAGAGCGCCAAGTCGCTGCCAAGCCGCGCCGCCGCTTCCATCATCCCAAACCGCCGTTGTCTCAACCGAAACTCCCGGAGGTGGGCCAATGTTCCCTCCGGCAAAGCGCGGCACTTCGCCAGCCGCCACATCGTGCCGAACCAGCGCCCGCTCCGGCGGGCCATGCGCCGGTAGTATTCCGGTTGATCCTCTGCCCGATCGGCTTCTTCGCGGTCCATGTCCCAATAGGTTTGCCGATCTTCGATCAGCCCATAGTAGTTTGACAACCCGTTGCACTCACGCGCCAAGATGGCCAGCCGCGCCAACTCGTCGGCGGCGCACCTCCGCCGCAGGTCGAGGCGGAAACGCTCCTCCGGCACCACGCACTCGGGGCGCTGGACCGCTTCCACGACCGCGGCCAAGTCGGCAGCCGGACGGGCGAAGACATCCGCCCAAGTTACCGGTTCGCCAAGCATGACCGGCCGCCACAAGCCAGTCCTCTGCCGCCGCTTGCCGTCCGGCACGGTGTTCCCGTAGCGGCGCGCCAACGCGGCAAGGCACTCCGGCCCGAATTCCGCCACCCAAGGCCGCCCGCAAAGGCGGCGCAACTCGGTCAGGTCCGCTGGCCGGCGGACATCGGCCAGCGGAGAGGGGAACTCACTTGGCGCTGGCGTGTCGATCGGCTTCGCCTCGCCGCTTTCCTTCGCCGCCACTTGCGCGGCCTCACTCGCGGGAGATGTCTCTTGCGACGGGCCCCAGCGCAAGAAGGACCAGAAGGCGATGGCGGCCGTGACACCGAGCGCCAGCGCCCAAAGAAAGCTCTTCAATCGGCCAAGCATGCCGCGTTCGCTCCGCCGAAAAAGCGGTCGAAGTCCTCATCCGCCTTCCGCCAAGTCTCGTCCTCATATTGTTGCCGGGTGAGCTTCAACCGCACATGGGGGTCGCCGCACCTACAACTCAGCATGTCATACGCGTGGTGGTATTCGTGCAGCAGGACCCTGGCGAACTGCCGCCAGTAGTTGCGCCCCACCTGGTCCCCGTAGAATTTGATGTCCTCTAAGTCCATCGTTATGCTGACGCTTGCTCCGGTGCGCACCGCCCAGCCTTGCGCGGGGTTGCCGTCGTCACCGGTGCCGGCGTCCCCGTAGCTCACGTTGACCACCCCCTCGTCCAACACGTCATGGAAAACGTGCGGGGGTCCGCTCCCGCGACCCTTGTCCGCGCACGCCTTCACGAAATCCACGTCTTCAGCAATGCTCGCGCCAGCCGTCGCCGGCGGCGCCGGACTGCGGGCAACGCGACTGCGACTGCCACTGCCACCGCCGCCACCGCCACGCCCCGCACTGGAGTCGTCATCGTCCTGAGAACCGCGGTTGCCGTCGCCGGACGCGGCGTAGTAGTTGGGACACTCGTTCACATCCGCGACGCGGGTGCCGTCGCTGCAGGTCACCGGCAGATGGCTCCGGTCGCCGTAGGCAATTATGGTGTTGCAATTCGGGTCGGGGTCTTGCGGACATGCGTCCTTGCTGTCCGGCTTGCCGTCGCCGTCGGAATCCGGATCCGGACACATCGGATCCGGCGGGGACATGGGGCCTCCGCACGCCCACGCATCGCCGCCGACGTGGATGGCCACCGATGCCGGCGCGAGGTTGTCCGTCGGCGTGAAGCAGAACGCAACCGCCAAGCCGAGTCCCAACAACGCCGTGCCTCTCCGGGGCGATCGCGGCGTCTTCTCCATGGCATCCCTCCCAACGCGAACACACTGGCGCAACTGTCCACTTGTCGGCAATTGCTGTCAACCCCCGGCAACACCGGAGAAAATCGCGGCCCCGCCCCCGGGCAACGCCGCCACGCAAGACGCTCGGCGACCGCCTTGGCCATTGGTGCTACGATCCTCGGATGGGTGATCGCGGGTTTGGGGTGCCGTCGTGCCGAAAGTCGAGGGATTTCGCGTAAAGAACTACCGGGTGTTGAAGGATGTCACACTCGGCAAGCTCTGGAACACGCCGCAAGCAAACCCCTTCACGTCGCTTACCGCCGTGATCGGCAAGAACGGCGTAGGCAAGAGTTCGTTGTTCGACGCCTTTGGATTCCTCGCGGACTGCCTGAAGTTGGGCGTCGAGGAAGCCTGCGACACGCGCGGGCGGGGAGGGTTCGATCGCATTCGGTCGCAAGGCGAAGACGGCCCGATCGAGTTCGTCCTCTACTACCGACAAGCGCCGTCCGCGAGGCCCATCACCTACGAACTGGCCATCGCGCGCGATGGCGGGGGGCGTCCTTGCGTTGCGCGGGAACGGCTTAGGCAGCGCCGCGAAGGACAGCGCCATGGCCAACCGTTCTCGTTCTTGCTGTTGGAGGATGGCAAGGGCGTCGCGCGGGGCGGCGGCTTGCATGGTTGGCCATTGGGCCGCGACGAAACAGTCGGCAACCTGCTGCAGCGGATTCGTCTGGGAGAAGAAGGGCCGGAAACCCAGCGCGTGGAACTCGAGGACAAGCGGCGCCTTGGCATCGCCACACTCGGCGCGCTTGCCGACCACGCCAGAATCGCCTCCTTCCGCGCGTTCGTCGAAGGATGGCACTTGAGCTACTTCACGCCGGATGCGGCACGGGGTCTGCCGCTCGCTGGGCCGCAAAGGCACTTGAGCGAACGCGGCGACAACCTCGGCAACGTCGTGCAGTTCATGGAGCGCGATCACCCGAAACGCTTCCAGCGCGTGTTGCTCGATATTGCCGAGAAGATCCCCGGCATCAACCGAATCGACACGACCAAAAGCCCCGACGGACGGTTGCTGCTCCGCTTCAATGATCGTGGATTTCAAGATCCGTTCTTCGCGGCGCAGATGTCCGATGGCACGCTGAAGATTTTCACCTATCTGTTGTTGTTGAACGACCCGCGGCCGTCGCCCTTCATTTGCATAGAGGAACCGGAGAATGGCGTCTACCACAAACTCTTGGACGTCTTCGTCGCCGAGCTTCGACGCGCCACTCGCGCGCCGAATGCCTCGCAGATTTTCGTAACCACGCATCAACCATACTTCGTGAACGCTTTGGCGCCTGAAGAGACGTGGATCATGGAGAAGCAAACGGATGGTTTCGCCAAGGTGACACGTGCGAGCGAAGACGACACTGTCGTCGAACTTGCGCGCGAAGGACTGCCGCTCGGAGACCTCTGGCACAGCGAATACCTGGATCGATAGCCATGCACTTCGAGCTGCTGGTGGAGGACAAGTCCGGCAGCATTGTCGTAGACATCCTGTTGGAGAAATCCTCGGCGCGAACAATGCAGACCACTCTTGGCGTATCCACCCGTACCGGGGCCTCGGCCGCCTTCCCATGCGCCTTGGCGCCGGTGCGGACGCGAGCCGGCGGATCCTCTTGGATCGCCTCCTCCAACTGCTCCGAGGTTACGGGCGCAGCCTTGATCCGGCGCAATCTTGCGTTGTTGTGGTGGTGGATGCGGACAAGCGGGATTGCGTGGCGTTCAAGCAAGATCTGCTAGGTGTCCTCTCGCAGTGCGATCCGAAACCGCGCACGCTGTTTCGGATCGCCGTCGAGGAGAGCGAAGCTTGGTTGCTTGGAGACCGGGGTGCGGTAGTGGCTGCCTACCCGAATGCGCGAGCGGCGGTTCTGGACGCCTATGTGCAGGACAGCGTCTGCGGAACTTGGGAAGTGCTCGGCGCTGCGGTTTCACAGCGCCCGACACGAGAATCGCTGTCTGGGCCGCAGGCTGGGGCGGCCAAGTGTCGGTGGGCGGAGACGATCGCGCCGCACATGGACATCGATCGAAATGCCTCGCCGAGTTTCCGCACCTTCGTCGACGGCATCCGAATGTTGGCGGGATCTGGCTGACTCTCCTTGCGGGTTGTTGTTCGGGCACCTTGATCTACGCCGCGGCGCCGTGTGCGTGTCAGGCGGGAGGCAAACGCGGTTGAACCGCCTCCACCCCCGGCCCAAACGCCGCCAACGGATTGGACCCACCGCGCCTTCGAGTTCGCGTAAATCGCGAGCCGCGCCATTTCGTCGCCGCCGCACCTCCGGCCGGCGGCGCGGGCAACGCGTTTGACACGGACGCTTCCACCGGCTCGGCCCGGCGGCGCGTATCCTCCGCCTCCACCGGCGAACTACCGCCCGCGGGAGGCGTCTCTTGCGACGACGTCCAGCGCAAGAACGACCACAACGCGACAGCGACCGTGGTTGCTAGCGCCGTCACCCACAGCAGGCTCTTCAATCGGCCAAACAGGGCTCAACACCATCGTGTTGCAGTTCGGGTCGGGGTCTTGCGGACATGCGTCCTTGCTGTCATGCCGTGCGCGTCACTCGATGCGACAAGGGAGTCAAGTCGCAATCCGCTTCTCCCGTGTCTCCGTCTGGCATTGTTGCGTCAAGGATTCTCCGCGGGCGCGTTGGTTGCCACGAACAGGCGGCGTTCCAACCAGTAGTTCCACCACGGCTGGTGCTCCGCGACGTCTTCCGGCCGCTCAAAGCGGCGCAGCCCGCTGTCGTCGTCGACGACCAGCGTCCACCCCTGCTCGACCAGCCAACGCGCGGCTTTCGGCGCGACGGCGCGCCACGTCGCGTCCGGAGGCCCGGTGATCTGCTCGACGCCCTCGGGATGCACCGCCACGCCCACCGAGGTGCCGAGCATGTAGGCCGCGATGGCGTGCTTCGTCCGCTCGCCGCCCTCGGCCCGCCGCATGCGGAGGAGCTCCGCCAGCACCGGACGGTTCTCGCGCACGTCCTCGATGCCCGCATCGTCAACGTGGAGCGTATCCGCTTTGCCCCTGAACGTGGGTTCGAAGCGCAACACGTTCGACAGCGCCCAGTCGCTGCCGAGCCGCGCCGCCGCCTCCATCATCCGCAACAGCCGAGGGTCGAAGTCGCGACCGTGATGCTCGGCAATAAACGGCCCGATGGCGGCCAATGCTCCTTCCGGCAAGGCGCGGCACTTCGCCAGCCGCCACATTCCGCCGAACCAGCGCTCGCTCCGACGCGCCATGCGCCGGTAGTATTCCTGTTGATCCTCGGCGTGGTCGACTGTGATTTGGTCGATGTCCCACCAACGCTGGCGGCTCTCGACCCGATCAAGCCGGCTTAAGGACACGATGCACTCGCGCCGCAGGATCGCGAGCCGCGCCATTTCGTCGGCGGCGCATCTCCGCCGCAGGTCGAGGCGGAAACGCCCCTCCGGCACCAGGCACTCGGGGCGTTGGACCGCTTCCATCACCGCGGCCAAGTCGGCCGCCGGACGGGAGAAGACTTCCGCCCACGTCACCGGTTCGCCCAGCATCACCGGCCGCCACTTGACGGTCCACTTGGGCCACCGGTCGGGCACGGTGGAGCCGTAGCGGCGCTCCAACGCGGCAAGGCACTCCGGACCGAAATCGGCCACCCAAGGCCGCCCGCAGAGCCGCCGCAACTCGGTCAAGTCCGCTCTGTCGGGGTCGTCGGCCGGCGGAGCGGGCAACGCGCTCGGCGCGGACGCTTCCACCGGCTCGGCCCCGCGGCGCGTATCCTCCGCCTCCACCGGCGAACTACCGCCTGCGGGAGGCGTCTCTTGCGACGACGTCCAGCGCACGAACGACCACAACGCGACGGCGACCGCGGTCGCTAGCGCCGTCGCCCACAGCAGGCTCTTCAATCGGCCAAGCACGGCTCAACACCATCGTGTTGCAGTTCGGGTCGGGGTCTTGCGGACATGCGTCCTTGCTGTCATGCCGTGCGCGTCACTCGATGCGACAAGGGAGTCAAGTCGCAATCCGCTTCTCCCGTGTCTTCGTCTCGCATTGTTGCGTCAAGGATTCTCCGCGGGTGCGTTGGTTGCCACGAACACGCGGCGTTCCAACCAGTAGTCCCACCACGGCTGGTGCTCCGCGACGTCTTCCGGCCGCTCGAAGCGGCGCAGCCCCTGGTCGTCGTCGACGATCAGCGTCCACCCCTGCTCGACCAGCCAACGCGCCGCTTTCGGCGCGGCGGCGGGCCAGGTCGGGTCCGGAGGCCCGGTGATCTGCTCGACGCCCTCGGGATGCACGGCCACGCCCAGCGAGGCGCCGAGCATGTAGGCCGCGATGGCGTGCTTCGTCCGCTCGCCGCCCTCGGCGCGCCGCATGCGGAGGAGCTCCGCCAGCACCGGACGGCTTGCGCGCACGTCCTCGATGCCGGCGTCGCCCACTGGGAGCGTCAGGGCTCTGCCTGCGAACGTGGGTTCGAAGCGCAACACGCTCGACAGCGCCAAGTCGCTGCCGAGCCGCGCCGCCAACTCCATCATATGCTTCAGCCGAGGGTCGAAGTCGCGATGGTATCGCTCCTCCAGAAACGGCCCGATGGCGGCCAACGTGCCTTCCGGCAAGGCGCGGCACTTCGCCAGCCGCCACATGTGGCCGAACCAGCGTTCACTCCGACGCGCCATGCGCCTGTAGTATTCCTGTTGATCCTCGGCGTGGTCGACTTCACGTTGCTCATTGTCCCACCGACGCTGGCGATCTTCCGGCCGCCCATACCACCACAGCGACGTCACGCACTCGCGCCGCAGGATCGCCAGACGCGCCATCTCGTCGGCGGCGCACCTCCGCCGCAGGTCGAGGCGAAAACGCCCTGCCGCCACCAAGCACTCGGGGTGCCGGACCGCTTCCGCCACCGCGGACAAGTCCGCCTGCGGGCGGGCAAAGACCACCGCCCACGTCACTGGTTCGCCGAGCATCACCGGCCGCCAAATGAGGGTCCAGCTGTCCCACCTGTCAGGCACCGTGTTCGCGTAGCGGCGCTCCAACGCGTCAAGGCAATCCGGGCCGAATTGGGCCACCCAAGGCCGCCCGCAAAGGCGGTGCAACTCGGTCAAGTCCACTTGCCGGGCGGCGTCAGCCGGCGGAGCGGTGGCCCCACTTGGCGCAGGCGTGTCGATCGGCTTCGCCTCGCCGCTTTCCTTCGCCGCCATCTGCGCGGCATCACTCGCGGAAGGCGCCTCTTGCGACGGACCCCAGCGTAAGGACGACCAAAAGGCGATGGCGGCCGTAGTTCCGAGCACCGCCACCCAAAGGAGGCTTTTCAGTCGGCCAAGCATGCCGCGTTTGCTCGGCCGAACAAGAGGTCGAAGTCATCATTCGTCTTCCGCCAAGTCTCGTCCTCGTATTGTTGCCGGGTTAGCTTCTTCCCCACATGGGGGTTGGCGCACTTATAGCTCAAAATGTCGTACGCGTGGTGGTACTCATGAAGCAGGACCCTGGCGAACTGTTGCCAGTAGTTCCGCGGCGTAAACAGCGTGTTCCGTCTGATGTCCTCAAAGTCCATCGTTATGCTGACGCTTGCCCCCAAGGTCTTCGTTATATGACCCTGACGCGGACTGCCCATGGACCCGAAACCCGCGTCCCCGTAGCTCACGTTGACCTTCCCCAGCACCGCCTCGTCGTTCCGGTAGCGCGCCATGTCGCGCAGCTCGCGGCAGCCGAGCAGCAGATGCACCACCAGCAGCAGCGTCACCACGTGCGGCGCGTAGGCGCGCCGTCCCGACTCGTGCCGAAAGCAGCCGCGCAGCCGCTCCTTCAGTTGGAGGCGCGAGAACAGGCGCTGGAACACCACCAGGCCGGCGTGCGACGTGAGGCTCTGGGGCTCGAACCGGATTTCCAGCGCGCTTGCGGTTTTGCCGCTGACTTCTTTCCTGATACGATTCACTTCGGCGGTCTCCTTCGATGTTTGTTCCACACAGCGACATCGTACCAAAGGAGACCGCTTTTTTCGTTCCCGAAAACAACAGGGCAATCGCTTCCGGGTCCCGCGGATGCCCGAAAGTCGGCCACCCGGACAACCTCACTGCCAGTGACCTTGACCGGCAACCACACCGCCCTCAAAGCCTACTAAGCAAATCACCGCATTTCTCCAACCTCGGGTGACCTCAAACTGCAACAATAGGGTGAAGCCACTTACGCGGAATAAGTGGGTACCGTTGGGCGGGAAGAAGCGTGGTCGTGCTACTGCGCAGTCACTGGCGAGGTTGTTCGCCAACGACGAGTCCAACGGGAAGTTGGTTACGGGGAGCCACGATGCTCTGAGGCTGCTCAGTGCCCTTGGAGTGACGCAGCTTGATCTGGCAATGGAATCTCTGGCCGATAACGATGAGGAAAAGCGGCGCATCCTAGACGCCGATCTTGCAAGAATATTAGCATCCACTGATGGAGACCTCGCGCCGGTCAGTAGATTTGTTGAGGACCTACAGTCCGATGAGGGGCTTCTGGACCACCTCAATGACCGGCGAGAGCGGGTTCGGATGGCCCGATTGAACCATAGGCTTGGAGCTGTTGTTGAAGGTTTGGTGAAGGAAGCTCTGGAGTCGGAAGGGTTTGACGTTCGACGAACTGGCATTGGCTCTGATTTCGAGGTGGAGTATGACACGCTCGACGAGGCTGGGGGAGAGGAACTTGCAATTCGGGTTGCTCGCAGTGACGGCCGGACATGGCTGATCGAGGTCAAGGGGACGCGCGGGAAGGACGTGCGAATGACGCTGACCCAAGCGAGGACGGCCATCAAGGAAGGTGAGCAGTTCCTTCTTTGCGTGGTGCCCGTAGACCCTATTGTTGCAGGTTTTTGCCGAACTATGTGGCGAGGGCGGCAAGGTATTCGGACATGACGGTTTCCGCCTTGTCGTCGCTCATGATGGAAAGGACGGGTTTTCCGGCGCGGTTGAGGAATCGGCCGGCGCGAAGCAGGAAGTCGTTGCGCATCGTTCGCAATTGGGCGAAGGCCCAGAGCGGGGAGCGTTTGGCGGTGGTGCTCCGGAGAGGCGCTCGGGTGGCCATTTGGAGTTCGCGGCCGAGGTTGTGGGCGAGCACGGCGGCGAGGGAGAAGAGCCGGTTGGCGGCTTCCTTGCGGCTGGGCGCGTAGCCGAGTCCGCATTGGGACTTGAGTTCGGCGAACGTCGCCTCCTGGGTGCCGCGGCCTTCGTGGAACAGCGCGACGGCGCGGGCGCGGACGCGCTTGTTGGTGACGACGGCCTTGAACTCGAAGCCGTGCTCGCGGGGCTCGAACAGGTCGAGTTGGAGAGGCTCCTTGCGGCGCGCCGGAACGCGGCGGCGGACGACGACCACGCGGCGGCGGCCATCCCAGCTGGCGGGCTTCCAGCGCGGCTCGAAGAACGCCAGGCCGGGGCCGGCGCGGCGCCAGAGGCGGCGGCCCTCGACCGCCGCCTTGAGGTCGGCGAAGCGGGCGAACGGCACGGACACCGAGTAGTCGACGCCGCGCCGCTCCAGCTCGTCCAGCAGCCCGCCGTCGAAGAACGCCGAGTCCATGCGCGTCTCCAGGCGGGCGCGCGGCAGCGCGGCGCGCAGCCGCTCCATGCTTTCGCCAATGAAATCAACAGCTCCCGTGGAGTCCGCCACGTTGCCCGGCCGATGCAGCAGGTCGAGCGTTTGGCCAGTCTGCGCCACGGTGGCGAACAGCGGCCAGTAGCTGCGCTCGCCCTTCCTGCCCGGGTTGTAGCCCACCGCCGAACCTTCCGCCAGCCGCCGCGTCGCCAGCACCGTGCCGTCGAAGTCCACCGTGACCCGCCGCGGCCCCAGCGCGCGCAGCCGCTCCAGCGCCATGTCCCGCGACAGCGCCCGCACCCGGTCGGCGCCGCGCGCGTCCACGTCCGACAGCGCCCGCGACACCGTCGACACGTCCGGCAGCCGCCGCAGACCGACCGCGCGCCGCACCGCCTCGTCGTTCCGGTAGCGCGCCATGTCGCGCAGCTCGCGGCAGCCGAGCAGCAGATGCACCACCAGCAGCAGCGTCACCACGTGCGGCGCGTAGGCGCGCCGTCCCGACTCGTGCCGAAAGCAGCCGCGCAGCCGCTCCTTCAGTTGGAGGCGCGAGAACAGGCGCTGGAACACCACCAGGCCGGCGTGCGACGTGAGGCTCTGGGGCTCGAACCGGATTTCCAGCGCGCTTGCGGTTTTGCCGCTGACTTCTTTCCTGATACGATTCACTTCGGCGGTCTCCTTCGATGTTTGTTCCACACAGCGACATCGTACCAAAGGAGACCGCTTTTTTCGTTCCCGAAAACAACAGGGCAATCGCTTCCGGGTCCCGCGGATGCCCGAAAGTCGGCCACCCGGACAACCTCACTGCCAGTGACCTTGACCGGCAACCACACCGCCCTCAAAGCCTACTAAGCAAATCACCGCATTTCTCCAACCTCGGGTGACCTCAAACTGCAACAATAGGGTAGACGCAGAATCCGCTGAACCTGAGCCGGATCAGGTACGCTCGGATATGCGGTTCGTGAAGGGAATCGGGCGGCACTTGGGTTCGCTCTGCGATGAGTTTGACGGCCTTGAAGAGAGGCGGCTAGCCGCGACGGAAGCTGAGTCTCCGGATGGCGTAAGGCTGGAAGTTGTGGGAGGAAAGGCACGGATATGTGTGGACGCCCCTCTGTGGAATCGCGGAGTCTCGCTAGATGGGTTGATCGCTGCGCTTGGCCACGCACAGTGCCGCGGGCCTTGAAGTTCTCGGGTAGTGGTGTCGAAGGTGGTGCGAGCGGCGTCAGGGGTCGATAGGCCGCGAGTTCGTTCATGCCCCGTCATCGCCTTCGAACTCCCCGGACCGGTAACCGTAGCGAGCACGAGGCGGCAACTCCACGCCATGCTCCCGCCCGAAGTGCCGCCTGAACACATCCGCCAGTGTCGCATGGCGCTGGGACGTCTCCCGCCTTCAAGGGCTGGACTTCCTAGGGCGATGACAGCGATTACCGCGTGATCCGGTCACTTGTAGATGCTCTCCGTGAACGTCAAGTGTCACGGTCATGGTGATAGATGCGGCTCAAGCGGTTTCCTTAAACAGGCACGAGTTTGCTGCGGAGCTTCCGTTCAAGGTCTCCGGTTGATGCGAGGGATGACACGCCTTCGCCTCCAACATCTGTCAAGCGTGCCACGTCAAGCCGTGGGATGGTCGCTTGGTCTCTGTAAACGATGATCGACTCGAACATCAATTGCTGTTGATGGAAGTAGTACAGCATGATCGTGGTGAGCCGAGCTTTGGCCCCATTCGGCACTCCGTATAAGAACAAGGGTCGCCCTCCATCCCTTGATAGCAGGAAGTCTACGCTGTAGGCATTCGCCTTTCCCGGTTCAAGGGGCGTGTAGTCCTTTTCAACCATGCACATCCCCTTATCCGCAAAGTGGAATACACAACCCTCTAACTTGCGGTAGAACTCGTCATTCACCTTCGCCCGAGGCGCGGTCGCCAAATTGCACACGCCGGTGATCCCCTGCCCCAAGCGGAACAAGGCATCGGGAATCTGATCGGGTTGGGTGTCCACCATGAAGGCCCCTGCGCCGAATGTTATCCCGTGTTCGGTAAGAATCTTCTCTATGGCAACCCGCTTGTTACCTTCCGTGAAACTGTCCACATCATGCTCATAGCTGATGTACATGAGTGTGTGCCCCCGGTCGGACAGACGAACTCCTACCCCGTTGTCGGCGTGCGAAAGATGAATGGGGTAGCCATCCCCGTCCGGGTATCGAAACGGCGATACGATCATGACATCTCCGTCCGGGCGCTCCTCCACGGTCACGTCGGCGCACATGCGTTCGCACAGAAGCCGCCGCAATTGGTCAATGTTCATTGCAACTCCGCTTGCTGCACTCTGTGTGAAAACCCGGTCACATTGAAGTCCTCGATCAGACAATCCGTGGCACCTTGAAGCGTGGTGTACCTGTCCGTTTCGGTGGCTTCGCTGTCGGGGCGTTTTCCTGCTGCAAGAACTTCCTCCGTGACCTTGTGGATGTGAGGCTTGAAGCGAATGCTGCCATGACGGTGGCTAGGCCCGTTGTACCTGGCCAGCACCATCTGCGCTCCCGTCTCCGTCCAGTACCATATCCCACAAGTGTAGTTCTGTGGATCGCCAAGGGATTGTCTCTGCCGAATCGTGAACTTGTGGTCACCCGCTTCCGCTTGTAGTTCCCGCTCTGTGTGCCCTGGGTCTTTCTTGGGCTTGTGCTTCCAGCCGACATCAGGAATGGTGACCTTCTTTGCCGTTGTTTCCAACTCCGCCAATTGCTCGTTGGTGTACAGCGGGTAAGACATTGTCACGACCGTTTGGACGCGGCATCGCACGTCATTCGTGCAAGGTGCCTTGGAACAGAAATGTTGATTCCGGCTTGCACTACACGCCCCACGCTTCGGCCTGTGAGATCTGCGCCCTCTGCCTGGCAACGGCACATTTGCGTGCCACCGCCCAAAGCAAAGGACAAAGGCAGCCGGCGGGGTCGGCTTGTCGACAAGCCGACCGCTTGACGGTTGAACACCACCTTGATGCCAACGAAACATGGACGGGGCTAAACCCGGGCTAAACCCGTGGCCCGCTACAAGCGTCCCCTCTGTCCCCGTGTGCTAGTCGCAAGCGGCAGTCACAAACAGCCATGCTCATCACCTTCTCCCCTAGGTGTTGCCACACAGACGGCGGGGCATCGCCCGACATGCTTCGCGCGTCCGCCGACTGCATATCGTCACGGAATAGGACGTTGGCTCGCATGGAACATTCCCGCCGCACATTTGCACCAACAGTACGGCGAATGCAAGGCCCTTGTCAAGGGTTCCATGGCGTATACACTTGGCGCGGGCGGAGCTTTGGAGAAGGGGGCAACCGGCGCATGGACGAACCGAGCGACGAGACGCTGCGCGACATGCATCGGCGCATGGTGCGCATCCGCGTGTTCGAGACGGAAGCCGGGCGCATGGCCGAAGCCGGCAAAATCCCCGGCGCCTTGCACCTGTACGTGGGCGAGGAAGCCGTTGCCGCCGGGGTGATGGTGCATTTGGCGGACGACGACTGGATCACCAGCACGCATCGCGGCCACGGCCATCTCATCGCCAAAGGCGGCGCGTTCGACAAGATGTTCGCCGAGTTGTTCGGCCGCGCCACCGGCTACTGCCGCGGCAAAGGCGGCAGCATGCACATCTCCAACATGGAACTCGGCATGTTGGGCGCCAACGGCATCGTCGGCGCCGGCCCGCCCATCGCGGTGGGGGCGGCTTTCTCCGCCAAGTACCGGAGCACGGACCGCGTGGCGGTCTCCTTCTTCGGCGACGGCGCCAGCAACGAGGGCGCCTTCCACGAGGCGGCGAACATGGCCGCGCTCTACAAGCTGCCGGTGGTCTTCGTGTGCGAGAACAACGGCTACGGCGAATACACGCCGCAGGCCGGACACCAAGCCATCGTCGATGTGGCGGATCGCGCCGCCGGCTACGGAATGCCCGGCGTCGTGGTGGACGGCATGGACGCGGTGGCCGTGTTCGAGGCCGCCGCGGCCGCCGTCGGGCGGGCGCGCAAAGGTGAAGGGCCCACCTTGCTCGAATGCAAGACCTACCGCTTCTTCGACCATGTGGGCGTGCGCGGCATGGGCCTCTCCTACCGCGCCGACGAGGAGCTTCAGGAGTGGCGGAAACGCGATCCCATCCTCCTGTTCGAAGCGCAACTGGCCGAACTCGGCGTGCTTACCCAGGCGCAGGCCGCGGCCGTTCACGACAGCGTGCTCGCGGACGTGCGCGCCGGCATCGCCTTCGCCGAGCAAAGCCCGCCGCCGGATCCCGCCGAGCTGCTCGACGACGTGTACGCTTGAGAGCGCGTTCGCCGCGCAGATCCCGTGCCCGTCGCCAAGACTTGAAGCAGAGCTTGTAACTTGTAAGAGGAAGATCCTGTAGAGGAAGAGCATGTCGGAACGGGAAATCACCTACGTCGAGGCGATTGCCGAGGCCGCGCACGCCATCCTGCGCGAGCAGGACACCGCGTTCGTGGCCGGCGAGGACGTCGCCGGCGCCGGCGGCGTGTTCGGCTCGTACCGCGGCCTAGTCGACGCCTTCGGCGCCAAACGGGTGGTGGACACGCCCATCTCCGAAGAGGGCATCGTCGGCCTCGGCGTCGGCGCCGCGGCGACCGGTCTGCGCCCGGTCATCGACATCATGTTCATGGATTTCCTGGGCGAGTGCATGGACGAAGTCGCCAATCAAATGGCGAAAATGCGCTACATGTTCGGCGGCGCGGCGAAGCTGCCCATCACCGTCGTCACCATGTCCGGCGCCGGCATGAACATGGCGGCGCAGCACTCGCAGAGCTTGGAGGCGTGGCTCTGCCACCTGCCGGGGCTCAAGGTGGTGGCGCCGGCGACGCCGCGCGACGCCAAGGGCCTGCTCGTCGCCGCCGCCCGCGACGACAATCCGGTGTTCGTGGTGTTGAACAAACTGTCGCTGCGCCACCGCGGGCCGGTTCCCGAGGCGACCTACGCTGTCCCCATCGGCGAGGCGAGCGTGGTGCGCGAGGGCGCGGACGTCACCTTCGTCACCTACAGCCGCATGGTGCGCGAGGCCACCGCGGCGGCCGAGACGCTGGCCGGCGAAGGCGTGGATGCGGAGGTCGTCGATTTGCGCTCCCTGCAGCCGCTGGACATCGACACGGTGGTGCGCTCCGTGCGCAAGACGCACCGCGCCGTGGTGGTCCACGAAGCGGTGCGCTTCGGCGGTCTCGGCGGCGAGATCGCGGCGCAGATCCAAGAGCTCGCATTCGACGACCTGGACGCGCCGGTGGCGCGCGTCGGGGCGCCGTTCTCGCCCGTGCCGTTCAGTTCCGTGCTGGAACAGGCGTACCTGCCAAACGCGGACAAGATCGTGGCCGAGACGCGCAGCCTGCTCGGCGCTTGACTGGACGCGACGGCCGCGGTGCGCCACATCGGCTTGGTGGCGAATCCGGCCTCCGGCAAAGACGTGCGGCGCGTCACCACGCGGGCATCGGTGGTCAGCAATCAGGAAAAGACCGCGCTGGCGCGCCGCGCCGTGGCCGGCTTCCGCGCCTTCAGCGACGCGCCCATCCGCTACCTGCCGGACGCGCACCACATCCTCGAACGGGCGCTCGCGGAACACGGCGCGAACGCCGAACCGCTGCCCATCTCCATCCGCGCCAGCGCGGACGACACCGCGGCGGCGGCGCAGGCGTTGCGCAGCGCGGCGGCCGTGATCGTGCTCGGCGGCGACGGCACCAACCGCGCTTTCGCCAAAGGCTGGTTGGACGCGCCGCTGATCTCGCTTGCCACCGGCACCAACAACGCCTTCCCGCAAACCCACGAGGCGACCGCCGCCGGCGCCGCGGCCGGTTTGCTCGCCGAAGGCCGGGTTCCCGTGGAGACCGCCGCAACCCAAGCCAAGGTCATCCATGTTGCGATCGCGGGCGAAGCGCCGGATCTGGCCTTGATCGACGCCGTCCTGACCCGCGAACGATTTCTCGGCGCCCGCGCTTTGGACGACCCCGCCAAGTTCGTCTGCGCGATGCTCACCCGCGCCGATCCCTCCGCGCTGGGCGTGACGTCCATCGGCGGCTTCGTGCGTCCGCTCGCGCCCGACGAAGACGGCGCGTTGATCGTGCATTTCCGAGCGGACGCGCCGCGGCAGGTGTTGGCGGCAACCGCGCCCGGGCGGTTCGAGCGCGTCGGCGTCGCCTCCGGCGGCGTCGTTCCTTTCGGCGAGGCGCTGCGCGTCAAAGGTCCCGGCGCCCTCGCGCTCGACGGCGAACGCGAACGCGCGCTCGCCGCCGGCCAGACGGCCACCCTGCGCGCGGCGCGCGACGGCCCGTGGGCCATCGACGTTCGCCAAGCGCTTGCGCATGCCGCCACCCGCGCATGTGGTTCAGGAGGCCGCGGCGTCGCCCGCGGCGCGACTTGAGGGAGAAACGGATGCCAACGGAAATACCGCTCGTGAAAGTGGGCATGACCATGCACGAAGGCACGGTGGAGGAGTGGTACGCGGCCGATGGCGAGCGCGTGGAGGCCGGCGCGCTCCTCTACCGCTTGGAGACCGAGAAGGTCAATTTGGACGTGGACGCCGAGCAGGCCGGCGTCGTCAAACACTTGGTGGCGGAAGGCGCCACGTTGGCCCCCGGCGACATCGTCGGCTACATCTACGCCGACGACGAAGCGGTACCCGAGGCGCTGCCGCGGCCGGAGCGCCCGCGTGGCGACGCGACCGCAACGGAAGCGTCCGCCGCACCGCAAGAGACGGCATCGGCGTCGCCGCGCCCCGGCAAGCGCATCGCCGCCTCGCCGGCGGCGCGCAAGCGCGCCGCGGAACTCCATATCGATCTCGCGGCCGTCACCGGCAGCGGACCGCGCGGCCGCGTCACCAAAGACGATGTGGAAGACGCCGCCGCGGCGCGCGGGAACGCGCCGCAGCCGGACTCCACCGTGCCCTTGCGCGGCATGCGCAAGACCATCGCCGAGCGGATGCGCGCCAGCTTGCGCGACTCCGCGCAGCTCACCATGCACATGGCGGCCGGCATGGACGAGGCCGTGAAGCTGCGCCGCGACTTGCTCGCCGAATGGGCGCCGGAGGGCATCCGCGTCACCTACACGGATCTGGTCATCACCGCGGCCGCCAAGGCGCTCGCCGAGCACCCGGCCATGAACGCCGCGCTCCAAGACGGCGCCATCACCCGCTTTCCGGCGGCCCACGTGGGCGTTGCCGTGGCGCTTGCGGAAGGTCTCATCGTGCCGGTGATAAAGGACGCGCAGGCGAAGAGCCTCAAGACCATCGCCGTCGAGTCGGCCGCGCTGGCGGCGCGGGCAAGACAAAGCGAACTGACGCTGCCGGACGTCAAAGGCGGAACCTTCACGGTGACTTCGCTCGGCAAGTACGGCGTCGACGGCTTCACGCCGATTCTCAATCCCCCCCAAGCCGGCATCCTCGGCGTTGGCCGACTGCGCGACGCGGTGCGCTGGGACGCCGATGCGCCGCGCCGGGCACGCCGCATGACGCTGTCGCTGACTTGGGATCACCGTGTTCTCGACGGCGCTCCGGCGGCCGAGTTCCTCGCCGCCGTGCGCGACCGCTTGGAAGCGCCCTTTCGCCTGTTGGTTTAGAACGGGCGCGTGCGCGCCCTGCCGGGCGCATTGAGGTTGCTGCGCAAACTCGGTGCGTTTGTGAAGGTTTCTCGCATTTCAAGCAGGCTTGGCGGTTGAAATTGAACATGCTTCTTGCAACCCTGACGGCGTTGCCGTGTCCAAGTGTTCGATTGTCTAGAGGAGCGCGACTATGAAGCTGAAGAACCGCAGCGTGGCACTGGCGCTGAGCTTGGGGTGGATGGCGCACGCGCAGCCGTCCGCGCCCACCGGGCTGTTCGCGGCGCCCGGCGACGGGCAAGCGGTGTTGACGTGGCAGAAGGCGTCGGACAGTTCCATCACCGGCTACTCGGTGCGCCACGCCACCGACGAAGCCGCGTTCGCCGGCGCGACGCCCCCGCAGTGGGCCGCCATCGCGGCAAGCGGCGCGACCACCACCCGGCACACGGTGCCGGCGCTCGCCAACGGCACGCGCTACTACTTTCAGATTCGCGCCACCAGCGCCGGCGGCGACGGCCCCCCTTCGAACACGGCGACGACGCGGTTGGCGCATTTCCCCAGCGCGGCGGTGTCGATCGGCGATGCGAACCTGCGGCGTTGGCTGGAGACCGCGATGGAAAAGACGCCGGGGACGACCATCACGCAACTGGACATGGCGTCCTTGGCGCACTTCAGCGCTTGGAACGCCGGCATCCGCGATGCGGCCGGGTTGGAGCACGCGGTCAATCTGACGAGTCTTGATCTCAACAACAACCGCATCGCGGACGTGACCGCGCTGGGGCGGCTGACGGCGCTCGACGATCTCACGCTGGACGACAACATCGTCTCGGATGTGACCGCGCTTGGACAGTTGACGGCGCTAACGCGCCTGCGGCTCAGCAACAATCGCGTCGCGGACATCGCGCCGTTGGCGCGGCTCACGCTGCTGGAGGAACTCCGCCTTGGCAACAACCGCATCTCCGATGCGACCGCCCTTGGCGGGCTGACGGCATTGCGGGATCTCCACATCGGCGACAACAACATCTCCGATGTGGCGTGGCTTCTGCGCTTGACGAGGTTGCGCGAGCTCACGCTTGACGGCAACAACGTCTCGGACCTGACCGCCCTGCGCGGTTTGTCGGCGCTCCGACAACTCTGGGCGAACGGCAACGCCGTCGCGGACGTGACGGCGCTGGGCGGGTTGACGATGCTCGAGGGCCTGCACCTCGACAACAACAACATCTCCGACGTGACGCCGCTGGGGCGGCTGCTCCGGCTTGCCGAGCTCTCCCTGGTCGGCAACAGCATCTCGAACGTGACGCCGCTCGGCACCCTGACGAAGTTGCAGGGCCTGCACCTCGACAACAACGCCATCGCCGACGTGGCGGCGCTTGGAACGCTGAACGACCTGTTCGAACTCTCCCTGCGCCACAACAACATCGCCGACGTGCAGGCGCTTGGGGGCCTGCGCAAGCTCGGTCAGCTGTGGCTCTCCGGCAACGACGTCTCGGATGTGGCGCCACTCGGGAGGCTGACGTCCCTGCGCGTGCTCGAACTCGACAGCAACGGCATCTCGGACCTCGCGTCCTTCGCCAGCCTGGCGCCGCTGCGGGAACTCAGACTGCACCTCAATGACAACAACATCACCGACGTGACCGCGCTTGGGCGTCTGCCGGGCGTGCGGTTTCTCTACTTGAACGGCAACAACATCACGGACGTGACGGCGCTTGCGGACGCCTCGGATCTGTTCTGGCTCGAACTCGACGACAACAACATTGCGAACGTTGCGGCCTTGGGAGGGCTGCCGTCGCTGACGTACCTCTCCCTCGACAACAACGCGGTCTCCGACGTGACCGGGCTCGCGGCCTCGAAAACGCTGGTGAGCCTGCGCCTGCGCAACAACGGCGTCTCGGACCTGGCGTCGTTCGCCAATCTGACGCTGGCGAACGAAGGCTGGCCGCAAACAACGCTCGACCTCGGCGACAACAACATCGCGGACGCGGCAGTCATCGGCACCATGACCTCCTTGGAGGAGCTCCGCTTGGACGGCAATCAACTGACGGACGTGACGCCGCTGGGCGGCTTGGCGGCGTTGGGGGTGCTGGACTTGGGCGGCAACAACATCGCGGACGTGGCGCCGCTCGGTCGCCTCACCTTGTTCGAACTCGTTTTGGAAAACAACAGGATCGCGGACATCTCGGCGCTCGGCGGCATCACGACCCTGCGCACGCTCGACCTGCGCGACAACGACATCGCGGATGTGACGGCGTTGGCGAGTCTATCGTCGCTGCGCGGCCTGCGCTTGGACGGCAACCGCGTCGCGGACGCCGGTCCGCTGGTGGGCAACCACGGCGCCGGGATCGTCGTCGGACTGCGCCGCAACCCGCTTTCCCAAGCCTCGATACAACGTCACCTGCCGGCGTTGCGCGCCGCCGGCGCCGCGGTGCTTGCCGGGCGGTTGGTGCCGCTTTTTCCGGCCGCCGCGGATGCGTCCGGCCGCCAAGGTTTCGTGCGCGTGCTGAACCGCTCGGATGTGGACGGCGACGTGTGGATCGACGCGGTGGACGACGCCGGCGTTCGCGCCGGTCCGGTGCGGCTGACGGTCGGCGCCGGCGCCGCCGCGCACTTCAACTCGGAAGACTTGGAAGACGGCAACGCCACGAAGGGATTGGCGGCGGGCACCGGCCCGCCAACCGCGGGCGCGTGGCGGCTCGCGCTGCTGTCGACGTTGGACATCGAGGTGCTGGCCTACGCGCGCACGCCCGACGGGTTTCTCACGAGCATTCACGACGTGCTGCCGCGCGCCAAACGAACCGATGCGCTGCGCGCCGCCGTGTTCAACCCGGCACGGAACCGCGCCCAGCGAAGTTCGCTGCGGCTGGTGAACGCCGGCGCCGCAACCGCGTCCATGACGGTGCGCGCCGTGGACGACCGCGGCGCCTCGCGCACGGCACGCCTCGCCGTGCCTACCGGCGCGGTGACGATCACCGCCGAGGAGTTGGAAGGGCACCGCGGCGGCGCAAGCGGGCTCGGGCGCGGCGTTGGCAAGTGGCGCCTGGCCGTCGACGGCCATTGGTCGGTGGAGGCGATGAGCTTGTTGACAAGCCCCGGCGGGCATATGACGAACCTGTCCACGGCACCGACCGCGGCCGCGGACGGCGTCTGGCGGGTGCCGCTCTTTCCGGCCGCGGCGAACGCTTACCAGCGGGAAGGATTCGTGCGCATCGCCAACCACGGAGCGGCGGGCGAGGTGGCCGTCTCGGCGGTGGACGACGGCGGCGTCCGCGTCGGACCGTTGACGCTGCCTTTGGGCGCTCGACAGACCACGCACTTCAACTCCGGCGATTTGGAGCGCGGCAACGCGGCGAAGGGGCTGCCGGTCGGCGTCGGCGCACCCACCCAGGGCGACTGGCGTTTGGAGCTCACATCGGCGGCGGACATCCACGTGACATCGTTCGTGCGCGCCGCCGGCGGCTTCCTCACCAGCATGCACGACGTGGTTCCCGCCGCCGGCAACAACCACACCGTGTTCTTCTTCAACCCGGCGCGCAACCCGTACCAAGTAAGCATGCTGCGGCTCGTGAACAACGGACAGGCGGCGGCCACTGCGACGGTGACCGGCGTGGACGACGCCGCGAATCAAAGCGGCGAAGCGCGCGCGACCATTCCCGCCGGCCACGCGGTGACGTTCACGGCCGCGCAGTTGGAGGAAGGCGACGACGGCCTTTCCGGACGTTTGGGCGATGGCGAGGGAAAGTGGCGGCTGCGGGTCGCCTCGGATCAACCGCTACGCGTGATGAGTCTGCTGGCAAGCCCCGGCGGGCACCTGACCAACCTCTCCTCCGGCGGCGCGGATCCGTGAGGTCAACGCCACGCGACTCGAGGCGGCTTATGCGGCTTATTGCGGCGAGCGCGCGGAAGCGGTAGTTTGCCAAGCATGGCGTGGCGAACTCCCACTTTGTGTTCCGATCGGCCGCGCGGCTTGGCGTTCCTTCCGGGCGCGCCGCCGGCGTGAACCGCGAGACCGACCCGGAGGCGGCGCTTCGGGGCGCGCGCGAGCGCATCGACGCAATCGACCGGCAGTTGCGTTCCCTGCTGAACGAGCGCGCCGCCTGCGCGAAGGAACTGGCGCGCGTCAAGGCCAAGGCGGGCGCGGACTCAACGCCCGTCTACTACCGTCCCGAGCGCGAGGCGCAGGTTCTGGCGCGGTTGCGCGCCGAGAACGAAGGCCCGCTGCCTGACGACCACATCGAGCGCCTGTTTCGGGAGATCATCTCCTGCTGCCTCTCCTTGGAGCAGCCGTTGACCATCGCTTGTCTCGGCCCCACGGGCACCTACACCGAGGCCGCGGCGGTGAAACAGTTCGGACACTTCGCCAAGATGCGCGCCCTGCCCTCGGTGGCGGACGTGTTCCGCGAAGTGGAGTCCGGCGCCGCGCACTACGGCGTGGTGGCGGTGGAGAACAGCACCGACGGGATGGTCAAGCACACGCTGGACTGCCTGGCCGCGTCGGCGCTGCGCATTTGCGCCGAGATCGAGCTGCCCATTCACCACGCGCTGCTCGTGCGGCGCGGCGGCGACGCGAAGGCGCTCCGGGAAGTGGTGGCCCACGAGCAGTCCTTGGCGCAATGCCGGCACTGGCTGGACATGCACTATCCGACGCTGTCGCGCACGCCGGTGGCCAGCAACGCCGAAGCGGCGCGCATGGCCGGCGAAGGCGAGGGAGTCGCCGCCATCGCCGGCGAGATCGCCGCCGACCGCTACGGTCTCGACGTGGTGGCGGAGAACATCGAGGACCTGCCCGGCAACAAGACGCGCTTCTTCGTCATCGGCGACCAGAGCGTTCCGCCGAGCGGCCGCGACCGCACCTCGCTGGTGGTGTCCACGCGCAACGAACCCGGCGCGTTGTACAAGGTGCTCGCGCCCTTCCACCGCCACGACATCAGCCTGTCGCGCATCGAGTCGCGCCCGTCGAAATCCTCGGATTGGCAATACGTGTTCTTCATCGACTTCGAGGGCCACGGCGATGACGCCATCGTCGGCAAAGTGTTGAAGGAGCTGGAGCGCACGGCCACCGCGGTGCGCAACCTCGGTTCCTATCCGCGCGCCGCGGCCGCTTCGTGAACACACCCGCCAACGTCAACGCGGCGGTGGCCGGCATCGCCCCCTATGTGCCGGGCAAACCCGTCGAGGAGCTGGAAAGGGAACGCGGCATCGCCAACGCGGTGAAGCTCGCCAGCAACGAGAACCCGCGCGGCCCGGCCGCCAGCGTGCGGCGCGCGCTGAGCGCCGCCGCGGCGCATCTTGGGCGTTATCCGGACGGTGGCGGCGCGCGCCTCAAGGCGGCCTTGGCCGAGCAACTCGGCGTCGCGCCGGAGCGCATCACGCTTGGCAACGGCTCCAACGACGTGCTGGAGCTGGCGGCGCGCGTGGCGATTTCGCCGGGCGCCGCCGGGGTGATGGACGAACACTGTTTCGTGGTCTACCCGCTGGCGGTGGCGGCGGCGAACGGCGTTGTTCGGCGCGTGCCTTCGCAAGGCTGGGGGCACGACCTCGACGCGCTGGCGCGCGCGGTCGACGAGAACACGCGCATCGTCTTCTTGGCGAATCCCAACAACCCCACCAGCACTTGGGTGGACGAGACGTCTCTGGCGCGCTTCCTGCGCGCCGTGCCGCGCCGGGTTTGGGTGGTGTTGGACGAGGCGTACATCGAATACGTCGCCGCGCCCGGTTTTCCGAATGGCGTCCGCCTCGCGGAGGCGCATCCCAACCTGGTGGTCACGCGCACGTTCTCCAAGGTGTACGGCCTTGCGGCTTTGCGCGTCGGCTACGCGGTGAGTTCCCCCGAGTTCGCGGAGCTGATGAACCGCATTCGGCAGCCGTTCAACGTCGGCGGCTTGGGCTTGGCCGCCGCCGAGGCCGCGCTGGGGGATGCGGACTTCGTTGCCGAGAGCCGGCAGGCGAACGCCGAGGGCATGGCCGTGATCGAGCGCGGCTTGGCGGCGCTCGACCTCGAGTGGATTCCCACCATCGCCAACTTCGTCACCTTTGACGTGGGCGCCGGCCGGGACGCTCTGGCCGTCTACGACGCCCTGCTGGACCAAGGCGTCATTGTCCGCCCGGTGGCGAACTACGGCATGCCGCGGCATTTGCGCGTGAGCATCGGCTTGCCGGACGAGAACGCCCGTTTCCTCGCGGCGCTGGAGCGCGCGCTGGCCCGCTGACGTGGCGCCGGCGCGATCACTGCTGCTCGTCGGCACCGGTTTGGTCGGCGGCTCGTTCGCCTTGGCGGCCAAGGCGGCCGGGCTGTTCGACCGCGTGGTGGGCGTGGACCGCGATCCCGACGCCCTTGCCGAGGCATTGGCGCGCGGGGTGGTGGACCAGACGACGCCGCAGCCGAGCGACGGCTTCCAAGCCGCGTGTGTGGCGGTGCCGGTGGCCGCCATTGCCGAATGTGTGCGGGAAGCGGCGCAAGCAGCCGCCGTGGTGTTCGACGTCGGCAGCGTGAAGCAATCCGTCCTCGACGCCTTGCGGCCGGTGCCGCCGGCCTTCGTGCCGTGCCATCCCATCGCCGGCGGCTCGGGCGGCGGCGCCGCGGCGGCGCGGGCGAACCTCTTTCGCGGACGGCCCGTCGTGTTGACGCCGGCACGCGCCACCGACGCCGCCGCGGTCGCGGTGGTGCGCCGTTATTGGCAAGCCGTCGGCGCGCGCGTGGTGGTGGAAGACGCCGCCGCCCACGACGAGCGTTTCGCCATGCTCAGCCACCTGCCGCACTTGGTGGCCTTCGCGTATATGGAAATGGCGGCGCGCGCAGCCGATTTGGGCGACAGCGGCACCGGCTTTCGCGACTTCACGCGCATCGCCGGCGCGGACGCCGACGTGTGGGCCGACATCCTGGCCGCCAACGCCGATCCGGTGTTGCGCCACTTGGGCGAGCTGATCGACGGGCTGCGGGACTTCGCCACCGCCCTGGGCACCGACCGCGAATCCTTGCGCTCGCGCATCGCCGCGGCTGCGGAACAGCGGCGCGCGCTCGACCCGCGCGCGGCCCCTTGACTCCCGCGCCGCCCGTCATCGCCATCGACGGGCCGAGCGGTTCCGGGAAGGGAACCGTGGCCAAGGCGGTGGCCACCCGCCTCGGCTGGGGCTTGTTGGACAGCGGCGCACTCTATCGAGTGATCGCGTTGACGGCCGCGCGACGGGGCATCGACTTGGCGGACGAGGCGGCGCTGGCGGCGCTGGCGGACGGTCTGCGCATCGCCTTCGCCGGCGACGCCGTGCGGGTGGACGGCGCCGACCTGACCGACGCCATCCGCGCGCTCGCGGTCGACGCGCCCGCTTCCCAAGTGGCGGCGCTGCCGGCGGTTCGTTCGGCCCTGCTCGACGTGCAGCGCGCGTTTCGCCGGCCGCCCGGGCTGGTCGCCGACGGGCGCGACATGGGCACGGTGGTGTTCGCCGACGCCGCCTTGAAGATCTTTCTCACCGCCAGCGCCGAAGCGCGCGCCGAGCGGCGCCTCAAGCAACTGCGCGCGCGCGAGCGCCTTCGCGCCGGCGCGTCTCCCGCCGAGGGTCTCGGCACGTTGCGCTCGGCGATGCGCCAGCGCGACGAGCGCGACCGCCGGCGCGCCGTGGCCCCGCTTGCGCCGGCCGCGGACGCGGTGGTGATCGACGCGACCGCGACCGCCGCCGACGCCGTGATCGAAAAAGTGCTTGCGCTCGCCGCGGCCCGCGCCGTAGCCGCCGGACCAACAGCGCTCCCTGCTTGCCGCGAAACACGCGAAACACGAAGCGGTTGAATGCCCGCGGGAGCGGTGCTAATCTCTGCCGCCCTTCGGGAATCCCGACGGTTCGACGCGCTTCACATTGCCGTGCGGCGGCGCGACGAGCGCCGCGGCGCCGGTCGCCTTCGGCCCGCGCGGGCGGCGCAACGGAACAACCAGCCAAACTAGGCCAAACAGCACCAAACAGCAAAGGAAACATGGCGGAAGACCAAGACACCACATTGGATTACGCCGGCGACGCGCCGGTGAACGTGGCGGAGCCCCCGCGGCAAGACGCCGACGACTTCGCGGCGCTGTTCGAGCGTAGTTGGAACAACAGGGTGATGGAGCCCGGTAGCATCGTCACCGGCACCATCGTCGACATCGACAAGGACTACGTGGTCGTTTACGCGGGCCTCAAGTCCGAAGGGAAGATCCCCCGCTCTCAATTCGCCGCGGACGGCAACGACATCGACTTGGATGTCGGCGACGAGGTGAAAGTCGTCATGGAGACCGTGGACGACGGCCACGGCGAAACACGACTCTCCCGCGAAAAGGCGCGCCGCGCCGAGTGCTGGGAGATGCTCGAAGACGCTTTCGAGAACAGCACCGCCGTCAAGGGCTTGCTGAACGGCAAAGTCAAAGGCGGCTTCACCGTGGACATCAACGACATTCGCGCCTTCCTGCCGGGTTCCTTGGTGGACATTCGCCCGCTGCGCGAGACCGCGCATCTCGAGGGCCGCGATCTGAACTTCAAAGTGATCAAGCTCGACCAACGCCGCAACAACGTCGTGGTGTCGAGGCGGGCGGTGCTGGAGGAGGAGAACAGCGCCGAGCGCGAAGCCCTGCTCGCGTCGCTGCAGGAAGGCCAAGAAGTGAAAGGCGTCGTGAAGAACCTGACGGACTACGGCGCCTTCGTGGATTTGGGCGGCATCGACGGTCTGTTGCACATCACCGACATGGCGTGGCGACGAGTCCGGCACCCCAGCGAGATGGTGACCGTTGGCGACGAGGTGATGGTGAAGATTCTTCGCTTCGACCGGGAGAAGAACCGCGTCTCGCTCGGCATGAAGCAGCTCGGCGACGACCCGTGGGTGGACATCACCCGCCGCTATCCCGAACACGCGCGCGTGCAGGCCACGGTGACGAATCTCACGGACTACGGCTGTTTCGCGGAGATCGAGGAAGGCGTGGAAGGGCTGGTGCATGTCTCGGAAATGGATTGGACGAACAAGAACGTACACCCGTCCAAGGTGGTCGCGGTGGGCGACCAGATCGAGGTGATGGTGCTGGACATCGACGAGGACCGGCGCCGCATTTCGCTCGGCATCAAGCAGTGCCGCCCCAACCCGTGGGACGAATTCGCCGCCGCCCACAAACCGAACGACCGCGTGCGCGGGCGCATCAAGTCCATAACGGACTTCGGCATCTTCGTCGGCTTGGACGGAGGCATAGACGGCCTCGTCTACGTTTCCGACATTTCGTGGAACGAACCCGGCGAAAAAGCCGTGCGCCGCTACAGCAAGGGAGAGGAAATCGACACCGTCATCCTTTCCATCGACTCGGACCGCGAGCGCATTTCGCTGGGCGTCAAACAGTTGGAGCTCGATCCGTTCGCAAACTTCATCGCCGATCATCCGCGCGGCAGCGTGGTCGAAGGCGACGTGGTCGCCGTCGAGCCCAAGGAGGTCACCGTGCGCTTGGCGGCGGAAGTGGATGGCCGCCTGGCCGCAGCGGAAATCGATGTCGAGCGCGTGCAGGACGCTCGTTCGGCAGTGTCCATGGGCGATCAGATCACCGCCAAGATCATCGGCGTGGACCGCAAAAACCGCACGATCAACCTCTCCGTCAAGGCGCGCACGATGGACGACGAAAGCCGCGAGCACGAAAACTACAAAGAGCAGAAGACCGCGGCCCCCAACCCAACGACGCTTGGCGATCTCATCAAGGCGCAAATGGGCCATCGCGACACCGGCGAACCGGCAAAGGGCGGCCGCGAGCGCGGACAACGCCGAGGAGAGGCCGACTCGTAGCGGTCGGTTGGACGCGCCCTTCCATGACCAGAACCGAACTGATTGAGAAACTCACGACCGGACAGCGCCACTTGCCGCATGCGGATTTGGAGATCGCGGTGAAACTCCTGCTCGCGCAAATGTCGTCGGAACTCGCCCAGCGCGGGCGCGTCGAAGTGCGCGGATTCGGCAGTTTCTGCGTGCGCTACCGGCCGCCGCGCATCGGCCGCAACCCGCGCAGCGGCGCGCCCGTGGACCTGCCCGGGAAACACGCCCCGCACTTCAAACCCGGCAAGGCGCTGCGCGAGCGGGTGAACGCCGGCCGCGCGTTGACGGGGACCGCCTCGTCGCGCCGGGGCAATGGCTTGGCTTAAGCGGGTTTGCATCGTCGCGGCCTTAATCGCGGTCGCGTCTTTCGGCTTCCTGCTCCACTTGGACAACGCCACGCCGGTGGCGTTGCGGCTGCTGAACCGCGAGACCGCGCCACAGCCGGTGTTCTGGTGGCTGCTTTACGCGTTCGCGTTCGGGCTGTTCGTGGGCTTCGCGCTCTGTTTTTCCGGCTATCTGCGTGGCCGGCTCGCCGAGCGCCGCTTGCGCCAAACGCTACGCGAACGCGAACACGAGCTGGCCGGCGCGCAAGGCGGGCAGCCCGGCCCGGCAGAGGCGACCGCCGGCGAGCCGCGGAAACGCTGATTGTGACCGACCGCGCCGCCGGCGGCATGGCGCGTTCCACTCCCGCTGAGGCGCGGTGGGAATCGGCACGCCAGCGCCAACATCTCTCCATTTCATTGCTGAAACTAGACGCAAATGATAAGTTTAAGCTATGAAGTTCAGTGAATTGGTCGGCGCGGTCGGCGCGGAGCCGGTGTTCGAGTCGAGTCTTCTGCTGGCTGGCCGGAGCGATCCCGATGGCGTGCGCCGTCAGCTCTCGCGCTGGACATCCAGCGGCAAGATCATCAAGCTCCGGCGCGGCCTCTACGCCCTGGCGCCCCCGTGGCGGCGACGCCATCCACATCCTTTCCTGGTGGCGAACCGCCTCATGCCCGGCACCTACGTCAGCGGCCTCTCCGCTCTCGCCCACGCGCGCGCCATTCCCGAATATGTGCCGGAGACCACCAGCGTCGGCCCCGGCAAGCCGCACATTCGCCAGTTGGCTCTGGGTCGGTTTTCGTTTCGCCACGTCAAGCCGCGGCTGCTCTTCGGCTACCAGGCCTTGGCCGTCGACGACGACCAACAGGCGTTCGTCGCAACCCCGGAAAAGGCGTTTCTCGATCTCGTCTACCTTCACCCCGCCGGCGACCAGCGCGACTATCTTGCCGAACTCCGCCTGGATTGCGACGCATTCTGCCCGCAAACGCTGGCGGCGCTCGCCGCCCGCAGCGCATCGCCCAAGCTCGTGCGAGCGACGCGATGTCTGCTCGCATTGAAGGACGAAACGCCCCGCTACCGCACGCTGTGAAAGAGCATCTCAAAACGCTGGTGCGGGAATTGCCGCCGCTCTCGGCGCGCAATCTCGCCAGGGAGTACCTGCAAAGCCGCATCCTCTCCGCCATGCAAAACGCCGGTGCCATGACCTCCATCGCCTTTCAAGGCGGAACGTGCTTGCGTTTCCTGTTCAACCTCCCGCGCTACTCCGAAGACTTGGATTTCGCACTGGAGGGGGACCGAAATCAATACAGCCTCCCGCGCTACCTGCGAGCAATTCGCGCCGCCTTGGCGAAGGAGGGCTACCGCGTGGAGCTGCGTGTTCGAGAACACCGTTCCGTCCACAGCGGCTGGGTGCGGATTCCGGGGCTGTTGCACGAGCTCGGCCTATCGCCCTTGGCCGCGGAGGTGCTTGCGGTCAAGATCGAAATCGACACGAATCCGCCCCAAGGCGCCGGCGTTGAAGTGCATCTGGTGCGGCGCCATGTGACGCTCCGGCTCTTCCATCACGACCAAGCCTCGCTCCTTTCCGGGAAACTCCACGCGGTCTTGCAGCGCGCCTACGCCAAGGGCCGCGACCTCTACGACTTGATCTGGTATTTGAGCGACCGCCAATGGCCGGCGCCGAACCTGTCGATGCTCAACGCCGCGCTCGAACAAAGTGGATGGCAAGGCAAGGCGATGACCAAGGATGGTTGGCGTTCCGCCGTGCGCGAGCGTGTTCGCTTGCTCGACTGGCACAGCGCCGTCAACGACGTGCGTCCGTTTCTCGAAAACCCGGCCGACGCCGCGCTGGTGAACAAGGAAAATGCGCTCCGCCTACTGGCTTAGCGCGTCAGCTTGACATGCGCCGCGGAAAAGCTGATTTGACCGTCCGCTCACCGTCGGCGCATGGCGGCGATTTCCTACACAAGAAAAAGCGATTTTCCTACATCCGGGGTCTCCGCGCGGGCGTATCGTGCCCTTCCACCCTCTACTTTTTGGAGAACGGAGAAATGACCTTGCTACGCATGTTGCTCGGCGGGCTCGCCATCCTGATGGCGGGCTTTGTCGGCGCCGAAGAGACGCCGGAGCGCGTCAACATCAACACCGCGGACGCCGCCACCTTGGCGCGCGTGCTCGACGGCGTCGGCCTGAAGAAGGCGGAAGCCATCGTCGCCCATCGCGAGGCGCACGGACGGTTCGACTCGCCGGACGACCTTGCCCGCGTGAAGGGCATCGGCGAGGCGACGGTACGCCGCAACGCAGACAAAATCCGCATCTCGGACAACGCCGACAACGACCCGCCGGCGGCAGACAACTGAAGGCCGAGCCTCCGATCGGCGGCGCGGCGCTTGTCGCACGCGCCGCCATCGCCGCCCCTTGAAGAGCACTTGATCTTCACGAACGCGGCGGGTTTTGCGCCAGTTCCGTGACGGGGCACCGAGTTTGCGCAGCAAACTCCAACGCGCCCCGACAGGGCGCGCCGCCGGTTCAAGTGGCGAGCAGTCGCGTGGCGTAGGCTATCGTGCCTTGGGTGAGCATGTGGCGGCGTCGAAACCGCTCGCTGGCGGGGCCAGGCGGCGTGCGCGACTCCTGCCACGACGGCAAGCCGTCGTACCAAGTGCAGAGGAGCATCTTGCCGTTGGCGGCGCTCGTGTCGTGCTGGCGAAAGAGACCCTGGGGAATGGCGCGGTAGCGGTCGACGTTCTCGAAGTGTTCCCACGCCTCCAAGGAGAGCTTTGCTATCTCGTCCACGTCCTTGTGCGCCACGTCGAAAAAGCGGAAGACGTACAAACCCTCGCGGGTGCGCGGCTCGTCGGTGGTGGGACGCACCGTGGGTTCAAGCAGCAGCGTCTCGGCCGAGGCGACACCGGGAAGGCTGGACGCCAACTTCCCAACCCCGGCCGCCTCGCCGCTGGTCACCACGATCAGCTCGTTCGACGCCAAGCCGAACAGCCCGTGAAATGCCCCCCAGAGCTTGGCCGGCGCCAGCGCCTCGTAGTCGTTATGGCGCAGCGCGTCGTAGGCCGGGCGAAAGTCCCGGCCCTTGGCGCGCAAGCGCGAGAATGCGTAAACCATCAATGCTCCCGGATCCGCGGGCGACCAAGGAATTGTAGCCGCTTGACCGCGGCGAAGCGGCACCGCCCGGCCGCCGCGCCACCAACACGAACACGCCTCACGCTAGTGCTCCAACCAGGTTGAATTGGTGCGTCAGTGGCAGCCGGAAGTTCCCCGGCAAGGCGCGTTCCCGCGCAGACGTGCCGGGTCGCACTTCAAGCGGGCGCAACGCCGCCGGGGGGCTTCCGGCTGCCACCCGAAGGGCGCGCCCACAGGCATCCGCCCGCTTTGTTGCGGTCTTTCGGAGTATGGCCCGATACACCTTCAAGACGCGCGCCTCGCGCTCGGACGCCTGTGAACGCGCTGACGCATCAATTCAACCTGGTTGGAGCACTAGCAGCCGGGCGACCTCCTCGTGCCCGCGCCGCCGCGCCCACGCCACGGGCTTTGCCCACTCCGGGGCGTTCGGCAGCGCGGCGTCGAAACCTTCGGCAAGCGCGAAGCGCGCGAAGTCCGTCCGGCCGCTGCGCGCCGCCCAGCCGAGGGGCGTGGTGCGGTACTCCTCGTCGATGGCATGCGGGTCCGCGCCGAACTCCAAGAACAAGCGCGCCGCGTCGATCTCGCCGTGGCTCGCCATGTGGTGCAGCGGCGTCACGCCCTGCCAGTTTGGAAGGTTCGCGTCCATGCCGTGCTCCAGCAGCAAGCGGGCCAGTTCCAAGTTGCGCCAGAGATAGGTCTGGCAGCCGGTCAAAGTGGCCGGCACGCGCAGCCCTCTAGCCAGCATCAGCCGCACCAAATCGCCGTGGCCGAACGCCACCGCGAGCGTGAACCCTTGGGCGACAAGGTCGGCGTCGAACATCTCGGGCTTGGCGTCGAGCAACGCCGCCACCACGTCGATGTTGCCTTCGTGGAAGTGCTTCTCCGGGGGCGTCCGCCCGCCGTGGCGGAGCAGCAGCGCCCGCATGGCGGCGTCCTTCGCCGACCCGGTGGGCGTGCTGGAGGATTCGACCTCGGCGTTCGGATCGGCGCCCGCCTCCAGCAAGCGCTCCGCCACCTCCCGGTGCCCAAGATGCGCGGCCGCCCACAACGCGTACCCGCGCGGGCAGTTCGCGCCCTCCGCGCGGTTGGGATCCGCTCCCGCGTCGAGCAACGCGTTCACGATGGCGAGGTGGCCGCGTTCGGCCGCCGCGGACAACGGGCGCTTGCCGCCGGACTCCTGATCATTGGCAAGCGCAGGATCACGCCGCAGCAGTTCGCGCACACGCTCGTCGTCGCCAAGGGCGGCGGCGATCGTGATCGTGTATTCGGCGCCGGCGGTCAACAGCCGCCGCGCCATCGCGTAGTCGTTCCGCTGCCGCCAATAGGGGTGATGCCACAGCGCCAGCGCCACCGGACGAAAGCCGTGCCCGCCCAGACGGTCGTCGCTGCTAAAGCCGGGCGTGTCCACGTCCGCACCGCGGCGCAGCAGCAACGCCGCCAATTCTCCGTTCCCCGTTTCCACCGCGTAGTGCAAAGGGCGGCGCCCCAGCGCGTCCGGGCGATCCGCAAGTTCCCCGTCGTCGGCGAGGAGCCGCCGCACGGCGTCGATGTCGCCACCGGCGGTTGCGTCGTGAATGGGGTGCCGCGCGCCGCCGGCGCCGCGTTTGGCGAACTCGGCGCGCAGCAACTCGGCGACCGCCTCGTGGCCACGGTCGCGCGCCACGTCGAGCAGCGTCTCCTTGCCGTAGCCGTAGAGCGTGCGGTGAAAGACGTCCGCGCCGTGGTCGATGAGCAGGCGCGCGGCCTCCAAGTGGCCTTCGCGCACGGCGAAGTGCAGCGGCGGCGTATACCAGAACTCCGCCATCGCCAACGACGGGTCCCTGCCGAGCAGCGCGCGCAGCTGCGCAAGGTCGCCGGCGCGGGCGGCGGTCAGCACGCGCCAGACGTCCGCGCCGCGCCATTTGCCCGTCCAGTCGAGCGCGCCTTGCTTCAACTCCCAAGGCGGAGGCAGTTCGGTTACGTCCATGGTTAGCGATTCCTCCCCACCAAGCACCGCCCCAAGGCGGCGAGTTCGTTGCCGCGGTCGCCAAACACCGCCAAGGCGCCCAACGCCACATGCAAGGTTTCGGCGGCGGCCTCTCCAGCGGCTTCCACGCCAAGCAAACCAACATAGGTGGACTTGCCGCGCCGCAGGTCCGCCGTTTGCCGCTTGCCGAGCGCCTCCGTGCTGGCGGTCGCGTCCAGCACATCGTCGCGAATCTGAAACGCGAGGCCAACCTCGGCGCCGAACCGATCCAGCGCCGCCACCTCGTCCGCCGCCGGGGAACCGGCCGCCGCGCCCATCATCACCGCGGCGTGGATGAGCGCGCCGGTCTTGCGGCGATGCATGCGCTCCACTTCGGCCAGCGCGAACACCCGGGTTTCCCCTTCCATGTCCAGCAGTTGGCCGCCGACCATGCCGCCGGCGCCGGCGGCTTGCGCGAGCAGCGCCACTTGGCGTTGAACAAGCCGCGCGTCGCCGCGCGCGCGCGCCAGCGTCTCGAACGCCAGCGCTTGCAGCGCGTCGCCCACCAGGATGGCGGTGGCCTCGTCGTAACGCATGTGCGTGGTTGGCCGGCCGCGGCGCAGCGCGTCGTCGTCCATGGCCGGCAAGTCGTCGTGAACCAGGGAGTAGGCGTGCAACAGTTCCACCGCGGCGGCGGCCGCGTCCAACGTGGCCGGCGCCGCTCCCACGACGCGACCCGTTGCGTAGGTCAAGCGAGGCCGAATGCGCTTGCCGCCGCCGAGCACGGCGTAGCGCATGGCTTCCCGCAACCGCGCCGGCGCGGCCGCGATGTTCAAGAGCGCGTCGAGCACGCCGTCCACGCGCTCGGCATCCGCGTTGGCCGCGGCGTCAACCGTCGCCACGCACCTGCGCCTCGTATTTTTTGAGGTAGCCGCGCAGCGAATGGTAGGTGAGCCCCAACTGCTCGGCGGCGCGGCGTTGGTTGAACTTCGCCGCCGCCAGCGCCTTGTTGATGAGATCGATCTCCAACTCCTGCACCACCGCCTTGAGGTCCAAGGGCAGCGCGAGAGCGGCGGGGGAAGGGGCGTGCTCGTCGCCGCTGCCGGGACGGAACGGCGAACGGAACGGGTCGAGGATGATCTCGTCCACGGCGGTGCCGGGCGCGGCGCGGTACACGGCGCGCTCCACCACGTTTTTCAGTTCGCGCAGGTTGCCCGGCCACGGGTGGCGCAGCAACGCGCTTGCGGCGTCGGCGGTGAAGCCGGGGAACAGCTCGCGCCCCAGCTCCTTGGCCATGTTGGTGGCGAAGTAGTCCGCCAGCAAGGGAATGTCCTCGGCCCGCTCGCGCAACGGCGGCAGCGTGATCACGTCGAAGGCAAGGCGGTCGAGCAGGTCCAGTCGAAAGCGGCGGGCGGCGGCCAAGCGCGGCAGGTCCTCGTTGGTGGCGGCGATGAGACGCACATCGGCGCGTTGCGTTCGGCGCCCGCCCACGCGCTCGAACTCCCCGTACTCGATCACGCGCAGCAGTTTCTCCTGCACGAGGCTGGAGGTGTTCGCGAGCTCGTCGAGGAACAAGGTGCCGCCGTCGGCGCGCTCGAAACGCCCTTGATGGGCGCGCGCGGCGCCGGTGAAGGACCCGGCCTCGTGGCCGAACAGTTCGCTTTCGATGAGATTGTCGCTGATGGCGGCGCAGTTGAGCTTGAGGAACGGGCCTTCCCAACGGCTGGACAAGTAGTGCAGGCGCGCCGCGACGAGCTCCTTGCCGGTGCCCCGTTCGCCAACCACAAGCACGGGTTTGTTCAGCGGCGCAACTTGGGACACCGCGGTCAGGGCGTTGCGGAACGCCGCCGATTCGCCGATGAGTCGGTCCGGTTCGGGTGGTTTTGCCATGGCGTTCGCGCCGCCTCCTCAACCTGCGCCATGCGCCGGCATGCGCCACACGCGCGGGCCTGCGCCGGGCCGATTTTAGCCAACTGTTGGTGGGATTGGCCACTGCGCCCCTGGCTGGCCGCTTTGCCGGCTCATGGGAATAACAGTATTCTTTTCAATAGGTTGACACGCCTGTACGGTACGTTGGCACGATTTCTGATAGCACAGGCGACGAAGGCAACCCAAGTGGAGGTAAGCGCCATGAGCGTATTTTCCCGCATTACGGACATCGTCAACTCCAACATCAACGCCTTGCTCGACAAGGCGGAGGACCCGGAGAAGATGGTGCGTCTCATCATCGGCGAGATGGAGGACACCCTGGTCGAAGTCCGCACGACTTCCGCCCGCGCCATTGCCGACAAGAAGGAGCTCGCTCGGCGTCGCGGCCGACTGGCCGGCGAAGCCGCGGATTGGGAAGCCAAAGCGGAGCTCGCCATCTCGAGGAGCCGTGACGACTTGGCGCGCGCCGCGCTGGTGGAAAAGTCCAAAGCCGACGAAGCGGTGGCCAGCGTGGATGGAGAGCTCACCGTCTTGGACGAGACGCTCGCCAAACTGAACGAAGACATCCACGCCCTGCAGCAGAAGATCAAGGACGCCAAGGCCCGGGAGGCGTCCATCGTGCTGCGCGGCCAAGCGGCCAAGACGCGCCTCGGCGTGCGGCGCCAACTGCACGACCACAACATCGACGACGCCATGGCGCGCTTCGAGCAGTACGAGCGCAAGATGGACGATCTGGAAGGCCAAGTGGAGTCGTTCGACCTCGGCCAGCGCACCTTGAAGGACCAGATCGACGAGCTGGTGGTGGACGAGTCCGTGGACGACGAACTGCGCAAGCTCAAGGAGCGCGTGCGGTCCGGCGCGGTGCCGGCCACCGACGCGCCCAAGGCCCAGAGCTAAGCCGCGCGAGCGCCAAGAGGGTCGAAGAGCATGTCCGATGGAATCGTTGTGGTGGCGGGCCTGGTCTTCGTGCTCGCGCTCATCTTCCTCATCTTCGTGGCGCCGGTCTGGATCGTCATCCGCCATCTGCGCGAAAGGCGATCCAGCGGCGCTCTCGCGGACGATGAGCGGACCGAGTTGCAACGCCTTGCCGAGGCCGAGGTGGCGATGCGCGACCGCATCGCCACCTTGGAGGCCATTTTGGACGCCGACACGCCGCATTGGCGGCGAACGGCGGATGCGGACGGTGCCGCGGCGACATGACCGCGCCGAGCCACAACCGCGCGGAGGCGCGCGACGAGGTGCGCGCCGCCGCCGCCCGTCTGGAAGCGGCGGTGAACGAGCTGGCGGTGGTGGCTGGTGAGCAAGCCGTGCGCCACGTGGAGCACGCGGTGGCCAAGTTGCGCGCCAGAGCCCACTCCACAGCGCCGGAAGAGGCGTTGGCGCCGCCTCCGCCGCGGGCCCGCTCCCGCCAGCCCCTGTGGCTGTGGTCGAACAAGCCGCGCTCGCGCAAGTTGTACCGCTCGCCGCGGCGCGGCGGCGAGGGCAAGCTGTTCGGCGTCTGCGCGGGCGTCGCCAACCTGTACGGCCTCGAACCCTTCATCGTGCGGCTGGCGCTGATCGCGCTGTTCTTCTTCACCCAAGGCGTGGCGCTCATCGCCTACGTGGTCGCCGCGATCATCATGGACGCCGAGCCGGCGGCGGAGGCGGCTGCGAGACGAAACGGCGAAGCGGTGGCGCAACCGCGGACCGCGCGCGAGACTGCCGCGAAGGCGCGCTCGGTGGACACCCACTCGGCGACGCTGGCGGACGTGCAGGCCGGATTCGCCGCGCTGGAACAGCGCCTGCGCCGGCTCGAGCACTTCGTCACCTCTCGGCACTTCGACCTGCACCGCGAATTCGCCAAGATCGGCGCGTCCGGCGCTTAGATCAACTCCAAAAGGCGGGCGCACGCGCCTCGCCGCCAGTCGCCGCCCCTCGACCAAGGGGCGGGCGATCCGTCGTCGCCCAAATTAGAAATCCATGCGCACCGTGACGCCGCCGTTGAAACCGGGCTGCGTGAAACGCGCCACGGCGTCGCCGGCACCCGGCGCGTTGGGTTGCATGAGACGCGCCAAGGGGTCGCCGCCAACGCCGGCGGCGTCCGCCCAGCGGATGTACGTCTTGTCCGTCAGATTGAAGAGGCCGATGTGCAAGCGCGTGTGGCTGCCGATGTTGTAGTGCGCCAAGAGGTCGACGATGCCGTAGCCGGCGGTGAGCGGGCGCGGATCGTCGGGCGGGAGGTCCGCCGCGTCTTTGCCGCGCGCCAACGTCCAAATCACCTTGCCGCCCCAGCGTCCGTCGGCTGCGTCGTAGCCAACGCCCACCACCGCGGTGAGCGGCTCGATGCTGGCGAGGGGCACGCCCTCCGTGCGTTCCTCGCCATCCGCGTAGGCGACCGCCAAGCGTCCGGAGAAGCCGCCGGGCAAGGCCACCGAGGCGCTCGCCTCGCTGCCGTGGATGCGCGCCTTGGCGCGGTTGATGGATTGGAAGGTGAGCAGGCCGTCGGCCGGATCGACGCCGCGGGTCGCGGCGAACCGAGGCGTCAAGACCATCGACTCGATGAAGTTCTCGTAGTCGTTGCGAAACAGCGTCCAGCGCAACGCGCCGGCGGCGCCTTCCAAGCGCGCGCCGAGTTCCCAGCCGCTGCTGCGTTCGGACTCAAGGGCCGAATTGGCGATGGTCTTGTAGCCGCCGAGAAAGTTGCTGAAGCCGATGTTGACGTCGTCGTAGGGCGGCGCCCGGAACCCTTGGTTGTAGCCGACGTAGGCGGAGAACGTCTCCGTGACGCGGTACACGGCGCCCAGCTTGGCAGTGACTTCGGAGTCGTTGTAGTCCTCCGGCGGCGGCGCGCCGGGATTGCCGCCTAGGTAGATCGCGTCCGCCTCGGCTTCGGCGTCGAAGCGGTCGAAGCGCACACCCGGCGAGAGCAGCAGCGCGCCATCGAACAGCGCGATTTCGTCTTGCGCGAAGAACGCCGTCTGCGCCACGTCCGTGAGCGGAAAGTCGCGCGTGGGCAAGGGCGGGAACTCGCGCGCCGGTGCGCCGCTGGTGGTGAACGTGGCGCCGTCGCGCAGGCCGATGTTGCGCGTGGTGAAGTGGTCGACGCCCCAAGTCAGGACGTGGCGGGCGCCGCGGGTGGCGAATCCTTTGCTCAGCTGAACGGTGACGCCGTCGATGCGCTGCTCGTAGCGCGAGTCGCGCCGGCGCGTCTGCATGGCGCGGGCGGGCGTGACGCGGTCTTCGTTCGTCTGTTGCCGGGTGGTGCCGGTCTGCCGGTAGAGCGTGGCGTCCACGGCGTCGACGAAGGCCAAGCCGCCGGCGAAGCGGTAGTTCAGCGACGCGCGGGTGCGCTCGCGCGCGTCGTCCGCGTCGCGCCGGGTCACGGTGCTGCCGAACACCACGATGCCGTAGTCCGACAGGATCCGGGTGGCGCTGTCGGTGGCGTAGCGGTCGACGCCCAAGGCCAGCCGGTGGCGCTCCGCCGGAGCGTAGACCACCTTCGCGGTGATGTTGTCCACGGTCACGTCTTGCGGGTCCGGTCGTTCTCGCCCCGGGCCGGTGCCGCCCGCCGAACCGGCGTTGTCGGTTTCGCGGCCGGCGCGACGGGTGTAGACGACCATGCCGGAGAGCGCGCCGCGCCGGCCCGCCAGGTCAACGGTGCCGACCGTGCTGTCGTCGGCGCTGGAGTAACCCGCCTTGAACGCCGCCGAGAACGCTTTGCCGGCGTCCAGCCGCTGGCGCGGATCCTTGGTGGTGAGCGCCACCACGCCGCCGAGCGCGTCGCTGCCCCACAGCGCGGAGACCGGGCCGCGGGCGATCTCGGCGCGCTGCAAACTGTCGATATCCACGTAGTTCCGGCGCGCGCTCAGAAACGGGCCGAACGAAAACTCGTCCGGCACACGCACGCCATCGATCAGCGTCAGCACGCGGTTGCCGCCGATGCCGCGAATGCGAAAGCCGGCGAGGCCGAAGCGGCTGCCGCTGCCGGCCACGCTGACGCCGGGCTCGAAACGCACCAGATCGGCGATGCCGCGCGCCACTTCCTCCTCGATCCGCTCGGCGGTCTGCACCGAGACGGTGGCCGCCACTTCCCCCACCCGCCGCTCGGTGCGCGTCGCCACGACGGTGATGGTCTCCTCGGCCAGCGCGGCCTGGGCGTCATCCGCTTCCTCGCCAAGCGCCGGGGCGCTCGTCAACAACAACGTCGAGACGAGGCATGTGAGAAGACGCCCGGGCGCGCCGGCGTCGACAACGCGGCGCCGCGGACGTGGGAGGCGGGTGGACGGGGCATGCTGCATGGTTTGCGTCTCCTTGGCAGGGGGCATGGTTGGGACCGGCGGCTCAGACTGGCCTCAAAGGCGGCCGGCGAATCGTGTTGTTTCGGCACCCGTGAACATCGTTAATGCAAGTAGTAACGATTTGCATTAGCAATTGAATACACGAGTGGAGAGCATGTCAAGCGGCCATCGCGTATCCGGGGTCCGCCAAGGCGTTGAACTCGCGCAACAGGTTCTCGCCGCCGGCGCCCGCGAGGATTTCCTCTCGCAGCGCTTGGTATAGGCGTTCGGCGGCCAAGCGCGGTTGCTCCACCGTCGCCCAATGCAGAATGCTGGTCCAGAAACGATCCACCAGCGTGGCGCCGGGCATGGTGCCCCCGTCGAGCGTGTACACCGTCAGCGAACGCAGCTCGCCAAGATAGAGACGGAGCGACTCCACATGGATTCGCTCGTCCGTGCGGATGCGCTCGACCAGCACCGCAGCCTGTTCGGCCTCCGGGCGGTGTTCCGGGAACAGCGTCGGCGCGCGGAAGGTCTCCTGCGAGGCGGCGAAGCCGATCTCGGCGCGAAACTCGATGAGCAGCAGATTCATCAAGAAGCTGAGCGCCAGCTCGAACGGCATCTCGATCTCCGGCATGTGGCGTTGGCCGGCTTCCGGCCGGGTGATGGATCCCGGCGGTTGCACGTCCGGGTGCGCGTCCGCGCCGAAGACCAGATCCCGCGCCACGAACCACATCGCATCGTGGCCGCCGATGCCTTTGTCCGGTTCGCCGCCCTCGTCGATGCCGTGCGCTTTCAGCAGCCCGCGCCGAAGGTGGCCAAGGGCCGTGCTGCCGATGTCCTCCACCACCAGTTTCTGGAAATCCGGGAAGGGCATCTCGGCGATCATTCTGCCGCGGCCTTCGATTTTGCCGGTGATGGTCAACAGGTTCCAGAACGGCCGCGTAACGCCGTTTTCGATCAGCAGGCGTTGCTGCGGCGGATTCGGCACCCGCGGGCCGGTGAGCAGGGACGCATCGGCGGCCAAGAGGTCCCCGCCCCGGGCGCGCAGCGCCGCCGCCCAGTTGTCGATGGCCAGGCGGCGCGTCTTGGAGCGCGGCGGCAGGTAGCGGCCTTCGGCGTCGAAGCCGCCGTGCAGGCGCCGACCGCCAACGACGTGCGGCGCGGCGTAGTCGTGCTCGTCGAGCAGTTCGTCTTCTTCGAACGTCAGCTGCGGTGAGGCCATGTGGCGCACTCTCCTCAGGTTGTCGTGTCTGGCCAGCACGGTGCCATGCATTGTAGATGGTGCGGCGCATTGTATGTGGATCGCGGGGATGCGGAATGTCGGCGGTGCGAAACGCCGTCCGGCAGGAACTCTCCCGTTCGCCGTATCATGCCCAAGACACTCCGCGGTGACAAACTTGGCCAATCCATCGAACAGCCGCGCCCCGGGCGCGGCCGGCGGCATTCGCAAGGCCGCGACGCTGCTGGTGGCGCGGGAGGGGCCGCGCGCCGTGGCAGGCGTCGAGCTGTTCATGGTGCGGCGGCCGGCGCGGGGTGCTTTCCCAAACCTGCATGTGTTCCCGGGCGGCAAGGTGGACGCCGCCGACCGCGGCGTCGCGTCTTTCTGCGCGGGCAGGACCGATGCCGAGGCCTCGGCCCTCTTGGATATGGCCTGTGGCGGCTTGCGCTATTGGGTGACGGCCATTCGCGAGTGCTTCGAGGAGTGCGGCGTGCTGCTGGCCTACCGCGCCGGCCGCCTGTTTCGACCCGCCGACGAGCGCGAGCGGGAGCGTTTCGACGCTCACCGCGACGCCCTCGCCACCGGCGCGTTGACGTTCGCGGAACTGCTTGCCCGCGAAGGGTTGCGGCTGGCAGTGGACCGGGTGCATTACTTCAGCCACTGGATCACGCCGGAGACGGCCCCGGCCCGCTTCGACACGCGCTTCTTCCTCGCCCTGCTGCCGCCCGGCCAACGCGCCGCCGAACACAGTCGGGAAACCACCGCCGGCGCGTGGGTGACCCCGGCGCGCGCGCTTGCCAATCACGCCGCCGGCCAGTGGCTGATGATCCATCCCACGCTGGCCACGCTGCGCACCGTGGCGCGCTTTTCCAACGTCGACCAGCTGCTTGGCGACGTGGCGGCCGGTCGCCACCAGGGCGCGATCGACGGGAGCTTGCGCGACCAGGGACAACAGCCGCGTTGACGCGCGCGATGGCGGATGCGCCGGCGCGCGCCGGCTCGCCCGAGGACCGCCCGCTGCTGCGCGTGGTCGATGTGGGCAAGTGCTACGCGGACGGCGGCGCGAGTCGATGGGTGGTGCGCGACGTGTCCTTCGAGTTGCGCTCCGGTCGCACGGTCGCGCTGTGGGGGCCGAGCGGTGCCGGCAAGACCACGGTGCTGAACCTGATGGCCGGCCTGGTGTTGCCCGACGCGGGCCACATCGCGTTCGACGACGGGTGCGACCGGCTTGCCGTGTCCACCGCTTCCGAACGCCAACGCACGCGGTTTCGCCGCCGCGCGCTGGGGTTCGTGTTCCAGTTCTTCAATCTGGTGCCCACCTTGACGGTGGAGGAGAACGTGCTGCTGCCGTTGCAGCTGAACGGCTTGCCCGCGCACCGCGAACAAGCGTTGGCGCGCTTGGACGCATTGGGTTTGGCGCATTGCCGGCGGCGGTTTCCGGCGACGCTCTCCGGTGGCGAGCAGCAGCGCGCCGCCATCGCCCGCGCCTTGGCGCACAAGCCGCGCGTGTTGTTGGCGGACGAGCCCACCGGCAACTTGGACGCCGTCAACGCCGCGCGCGTGACGCGCCTCTTGTGGCAACAAACGCGGGAGGTTGGTTGCGCGTTGGCGGTGGCCACGCACAACGAGGAAGTCGCCGCGCGCGCGGACGAGGTGCTGCGCCTGGCCGGGAACTGACGTGGGCGGCGGCCTTGCCTTGTTGGCCAAGAGCCAGCTGCGCGACGCGGCGCGGCACCCGGTGGGCGCGGCGGCGACTCTCGTTGGCGTCGCGTTGGCCGTACTGGCGGTGACCGCCGTGCATTTGGTGAGCGAGTCCGTGCGCGCCGGGTTGGTCGGCGCGGGTGAGGGGGCCAACTGGCACACCCATGTGGCGACGCGCCCAAATCTCTCCGAGGAGGATTACTTCGACCTTCGCCGCCGCTGGCGGCGCGGCGACCTGCGCGGTGTGGAAGCGCTCTATCCGATCATCGACGGCCATGTGCGAATCGATGGGCGGGCAAGGCGGCTGATCGGTTTCGATCCGCTCGCCGGCCTGCGCGGCGTCGGCGCCGATCCAGCCTTTGGAGGGGCCGCCTCGTCCAGCCGATTCCTGCTCGGCGACGCGCTGGCGGTGGCGCCGCCTGACGCCCAAGCGATCCGCGCCGCCGGCGGGCGCGTGGCCAATGTGCCGGTTGCCTTGCACGAGGTGGAGGACGTCGGCGTCGTGTTGACCGATCTGCCGACGGCGCAGCGCCTTGTCGGCCGCGAAGGCGAATTGGACGCGGTGTGGCTGCAAGTGGAGAATCCGCGCTCGCGGCTTCTCGATTGGGCCGACGGCCTGCTTCCGGGAATCGCCGCCGCGTTGCCGGAGGCCGGCAATCCGGTGATCGATGGCTTCCGCGTCACGTCGCTTTCGCGTTGGAATCCGGCGCGCCGGTTCGCGGACGCCACCGCCTTCAATCTCGGCATGTTGGCGTTGCTCTCGCTGTTGATGGCGGTGTTCCTCGCCGTGCAGTCGAGCCGCGCCAACACCGCGCGGCGCAGGTTGGAACACGAGCGGTTGCGCGCCGCCGGCGTGGCGGGCGCGGAACTGCGCGCGCTGGCGGTGGCGGAAGGGTTGCTTGTCGGCGCCCTGGGCGCTAGCGCGGGGCTTGCCGCGGGCGCTTGGTTGGCGGACGCGCTCGCCGCCGCCGGCGACTTGCCGGCCGCCGATGTGGACGCTTGGGTGCTGGGGAAGGCGCTGTTTTGCGCCACCGTCGCCGGCGTGTCCGCGGCCGGCGGGAGCGGCTGGCGGGCTAGTGCTCCAACCAGGTTGAATTGGTGCGTCAGTGGCAGCCGGAAGTTCCCCGGCAAGGCGCGTTCCCGCGCGGACGTGCCGGGTCGCACTTCAAGCGGGCGCAACGCCGCCGGGGGGCTTCCGGCTGCCACCCGAAGGGCGCGCCCACAGGCGTCCGCCCGCTTTGTTGCGGTCTTTCGGAGTATGGCCCGATACACCTTCAAGACGCGCGCCTCGCGCTCGGACGCCTGTGAACGCGCTGACGCATCAATTCAACCTGGTTGGAGCACTAGTTGCGCGGGCGCCAAGCGCTTCTCCGTGCGGCGGGACGCGGGCGCGGGTTCCAAGTTCCGCATCGCGCCCCGCGGCGTCGCGGGCTTGGCGGCGGTGTTGGCGTTGGCAGGGTGTCTGGCGCACGCCTCGCTGCCGAGCGCTTTCGCCGCCTTGTTGTTGATCTGCCTGCTGCATGTCGCCTACGCGGTGCCGGCGCTCGGCGCGGCGACGCGCCGCACCGCCGGATTCGCTAAATCGCTAACCATGCGCGCCAATCTGCGCGGCGTGGACGCGGCGGTGCGCACAGGCGAAGGCGGCGACATCCGCCTCGCGCTGGCAGCGCTCTCCATCGCCGCCGCCGTGGCCGTCGGCATGGGATTGATGGTGGAGAGCCTGCGCCGCGACTTTCACGCCATGCTCGACCAGGTGTTGTGGGAGGGCGTTTACCTGCGCGCCGAACCAGGCGGCGCGGCACCCGACGTGGAGGCGATTCGCGCGTTGCCGGGCGTGCGCGACGCGCGGCGCTACGGCGAGGCGCCGGGGCAACTCGCGCAAGGCCCGGCGACCGTTCGCTTGGCGCATCTGGACGCTGCCGAGGGTGCTCGCTACGGCTTTCGCGGCGGCGCGCCGGCGGGGGCGTTGCTAAGCGAGACCGCGGCGCGCGCCTACGGTCTCGGCGTTGGCGACGTGGCGCGCCTCAACGTGGCCGACCGGCGCTTGCGCGTGCCGGTGGCGCACGTGTACCGCGACTACCGCCCGGCGCGGCCGACCTTGATCTTGCCGATGGCGTTTCAATCCCGTTTGCCGGTCAACGCGGTCGCTTGGGATCAAGTGGTGGTGTTGACGGAGCCCGGCGCCGCCGCGACGGTTGCCGCCGCGCTGCGCCAACGCCACCCCGCCGCCGACGTGCGCGATCACGCCGAAATCCGCGCCGCCGCCGCGACCGCGTTCGATCGCTCTTTCGCCGTCAGCAACGGCCTCACGGCGGTGGCCGTGGGCGTGGCGGTGGTGGGGCTTTACGCCGCGTTGACCGCGCTGCAGGAGAACCGCGAGCGCGAGTTTCGTTTGCTCGCGGCGGTCGGCCTCGCGCGGATGGAGATTTGGCGGTTGGCGCTGGCGCGCGCGTTCGTGCTGGGCGTGGTCGCCGCCGCCGCAGCAGCCCCGCTGGGGGTCGCCATCGCTTGGCTGTTGTGCGCTTTCGTGAATCCGCTGGCGTTCGGCTGGACGATCAACCTGCGCGTGGCGGCGGGAGCCTTTGGGTTTCCCCTGCTGTTGTGCTTGGCCGGCGCGCTGCTGGCCGGCGCCGTGCCAACCTACCGCTCGGCGTTTCGGGGCGTTGCGTAGGTTGGCCCCCGAACCACCCGGCCGCCGCGAAGACGGCTTGCGTCAACCCGCCGCGGCCGCGGCTTCGGCCTCTTGCCGCTGGCGGTGGCGCACGGCCACCAGCGCGAGCACCAACGCGACCGCCACCAAGGCGGTCAGCACGGAGGTGGCGGCCAGGAAGTAGCGGTTGAGGTCCTTTTGGCGCGCGGCGAGTTTCTCGATCTCGGCGGCGGTTCGACGCTCCATCGCTTGGAGAACGCGCTGAATCGGCAACATGATCTGCGCCTTCGCCTGGTGGTACTCGTCCGAGTGCAGCAACTGTTGGGCGGCTGCCAAGTCTCCTTCGCCCACGAACGCGAACGCGCGATCCTCCAACACGGTGAGGGCGTTGGATTCGCTTTCGGATTCCGCCAGCAGCGCGAGTTCGTCCGGCGTGAATCCGGCATCCCGCATCAGCGCGCGAAAGGCCACGGGTTCGCCCACCGGCTGCGGCCGATCGTCGTCCACCGCCGCCGCGGTGACCAGATCCCAGTAGACCAGGTGGTAGTCCTCCGGGCGGGGCGCTTCGCCGTTGCGGATGTCCAGTATTTCTTGGAAATAGCGGCGATAGCGTTCATCGCCGGTGGCGGCGTAGGTTCTCGCCATGCGCGTCAGGTCGTCCGACGACTGGCGCAACTCGTGCGCCAGCACATGCGCCTTGTCGCGTTGCGCCCAACTCTCGGCGATGGCGGTCTCGGCGGCAAGCCCCTGCCAAACAAAGGCGGACGAGAGGCCGATGAGCAGCAGAGTCACTGCCGAGATCGCCACCAGCACTCTTCCGATCACGCGCCACCTCAAATCGCGTTGCGCCCGATTCGGGCCGTTGCGCAGACTATAGCAGAAGCGCGCCGGCGCGCCGGCGATTTTCGCCGCGCGTGGGACAGCGCGCGCCTCAACCGCGCATGGCGCGCACCGCCGCCGCGTGCAGACGCGGGTTGGCCGCCGCCACCACCAAGCCGCCGCGCGGCGTCGCGCCGGCCAGATCCGAGATCACGCCGCCGGCGCCGCGCACGATGGGCACCAAAGGCAGGATGTCGTGCGGGCGCAAGTCGTCTTCGATCACGAGATCGATGAGGCCGTGGGCGAGCAGGCAATAGTTGTAGCAATCCCCGCCGAAGCGCGTCATGCGCGCGCGCGCCGCCACGCTCTTGAACCGCTGCCGGGTTTGGCGCTGGAACATCGCCGGGTGGGTGGCGGCGAGCACGGCATCGGCCATGGCGGCGTCGGCGCGCGCGCGGATGATCGTTCGGGTCCCGTTGCTTGTCACCCAAGCGTGGTGGCCGTCTCCCGAAAACGTCTCGCCCACCACCGGCTGGTGCATCCACCCCAACACCGGCTCGCCGTCGCGCAGGAGGCCGAGTAGGCAGCCCCACACCGGCAATCCGGCGATGTAGGCGCGGGTGCCGTCGATGGGGTCCACCACCCAGCTCCACGCCGCGGTTCCGGGTTTGTCGCCGAGTTCCTCGCCCTGAATGCCGTGGGTGGGGAAACGCTCCGCGATGCGGTCTCGAATGGCGGCTTCCACGCGCCGGTCCGCGTCGGTGACCGGATCGAACGCGCCGTCGCCGCGCTTGTCGGCGACCGCGGCCGGACGGCGGAAGTCCGCGGCGGCGATGCGCCCCGCCTGCGCGAGCACCTCGTGGCCGAAGGCCAGATAGTCGTCCAGTGACCCAACTCCTTATGGTCAATTCGGGACCAGCCGCATCGTGCCACATCCGGCTATGCTCTTTCGCGTGAATCCTCTTCACATTCTTCGCATGGACTTTCGCTGGCAGCGCGCCGGTTGGTTTCTTGCGGCTTGGGCGCTAGGCGCCGCCGGTTGCGGCGAACGGCCGCCGCCCGGCGGTGGCGACCGCGCCGACTGGTCGCGGGAGCGGGGGTTGCGAGGCGTCCTCGGCGGCGAGCCCGCGGCGCGGGCGCAAGAAGACGAGCTTGGCGCCCGCTTCGCCAAGGCCGACCGCGTCGTCGCTTTCTCCTTTCCGCGGGATCACGGGCCGCACCCGCAGTTCCGCAGCGAGTGGTGGTATCTCACCGCCGTGCTGACCAGCGCCGAGGGGCGCGAATTCGGCGCGCAATTCACCGTTTTCCGCCGCGGCATCGCTCCGGTCCAAGACGCGAGCGCACGAGCAGGCGCCGAGGCGTGGCGGAGCGGGCAGGTGTACATGGCGCATGTGGCGGTCTCGGACGTGGCGGCGCACCGTCACTTGCACGAGGAGCGTTTCGCGCGCGGTCATCCGGCCCTCGCCGGCGCCCGCGCGACGCCTTTCGAGGTGCATTTGGAAGGTTGGCGGCTGGCCAGCGTGGCATCGGACGCGCCAGAGGCGGACACGTCCGCGGCAACAGCTTTCTGGCCCCTGCGGCTGGAAGCCGCAGCAACCCGGTTCGCGATCGACCTCGTCTTGCGCGGCGGCAAGCCGATCGTGCGCCAAGGCGAGAACGGTCTTTCCCGCAAGGGGCCGAACAACGCCTCCTACTACTACTCCATTCCGCGCATCGACGCCGAGGGACGGCTGCGTGTGGACGGCGAGACGCACCACGTCGCCGGCGGGGCGTGGCTGGACCGCGAGTGGAGCACCAGCGCGCTGGCGCCGGAGTACGCCGGTTGGGACTGGTTCGCGCTGCGCTTGGACGACGGCCGCGATTTGATGCTGTATCGCATGCGCCGCGAAGACGGGCAGCCGTCCGGCTACGACTCCGGGGCGTTGATCAACGCCGCCGGCGAAGCGCGGATTCTCCGCGCCGAGGAGTTTGCGCTCACTGCGCTGGAACACTGGCGCGAGTGGCCCATCGCGTGGCGGTTGACGCTGCGCGGCGAGCCCTCGCCGTGGACCGTGCGCGCCGCTTTCGCCGATCAAGTGATGGAGACATCCGTGCGCTACTGGGAAGGCGTGGCGCATGTGCGGGACTCAAGCGGCGCACGGCTCGGCGCCGGCTACATGGAACTGACCGGCTATTGAAATGGGGGAAAATCTTGCCACCCGTTGGGTCGGCTGGGAGGGGGGATGGCTGGTCCCCGTGATGCGGACGGGCGCCAAGCGCGGGGGTGTGACGGCGATTGTCCATCGTCGCCGCCATTGCTCGTTCTGAGGTGTGCCAAAGTCATAAGTAGTTATTTTTATTGACTTTATATCGCCATCCACAACTCCAGATGCGTCGCCGCTTGACCTAGCCAAGAGATGCGTTAAGGTTGCGACTCGATTCGCACTGTGTTTGATGCTTGACCGCCGGAGCCACCACCCATGACATCGTCCCAACAAGCACTGTATCGGGCATGGTTCCGGCTTGCCTACAGCGAGAAGAAAGGTATGGAGTTCGAAGCGTGGTTCGGCAGCCTCGCAAGCCACGCGCTTGGTGGGGACTTCGAGCCCGTTGCCGCCCATGGGCCGGATGGTGATTTCAAGTGCGATGGCCGGCGACAGAGCACGAGGACGATCTTTCAGTGCTACGCACCCGAACGGATAGTGCAAAGGCAAGTCATCGCCAAGATTGACGACGACTTCCACGGTGCGGTCGATCATTGGGCCAGTTGGATTCGGGAGTGGGCGTTGGTACACAACGGCAAGGCTGGACTTCCGCCCAAGGTGGTTCAACACCTCGATCAACTACGCGACCGAAATCCAAAGGTTGGCATTTCCGTCTGGGGCCTCCACGACTTGGAAAAGGAGCTATTCGCCAAGCTCGACCTTGCGGGTTGCGAGGCCGTTTTCGGCCCCGCGCCGTTAGCTGACGCCATTGATCACGTCACGATTGAAGATATTGTGCCCGTCATCGAGGCCTTGGAACAAGAAACACCGGCCCCAGATGTGCGGGCGCTAGAGCCGCCTTCCGCAGAGAAGTTGCACCGCAACGCCCTCTCGGATGATGTGGCCGATTTGCTCAGGGCCGGACGCAGGAAGGAGGCATTGGTGGAGCGCTACTTCCGAATCCACCCGCTCCCTGATCGTGGCGAGAAAATCGCCGTCGCGTTTCGACGACGCTACGGGCAACTTCGAGAACAAGGACTGTCGCCAGACGAAATCTTCGCCAAACTACAGCAGAGCGCAGGCGGCGGCGGTTCGCCCAAGCGCCAAACATCTGCACTGGCGGTCCTTTCCTACTACTTCGAGCGGTGCGATATTTTTGAGGATGCCGCGACGAATCGCGATGGTTTTGCCGAATAAACACACACCAACGGATCGTGCGCTGCTCGGAGTTGGCGGGGAGATCTTGACCGCTTTGGCGACGCCCAAGACGGTCTCCGCTCTGTGGGACGATATCCGAGCTAGTGCGGCTCAAAATGCCCGAACGACCGTAGTCGACTACAAGTGGTTTATCCTCGCTGTCGACCTCCTTTACATGCTCGGCGTGGTGGAACTGGCTAACGGCGTCCTTCGTCGGAGGTCCGCATGATCCATCGGTTGGACAGCGACCTTCCCACCTTCAAGCCTCTGACCTTCCGCCCGGGTTTGAACATCCTGTTGGCGGAGAAGAGCGAAGGTGCCAGTGATCGACAGTCGCGAAATGGCGCGGGCAAGACGAGCTTCTTGGAAATCCTGCACTTTATTCTGGGAGGCGATGCGCGGCCCGACAGCATCTTTCGATCCGACGCTTTGCGCGACTGGACCTTCAGGGCACGCGTTGACGTCGGATCAGCACCGGTGTCCGCCGCCCGGAGCGGTGGAAAGCCCAGCGCCATTCGGCTTTCCGACGCGGACCACCTAGAATTCGATGACGTGCTCCCGGGAGGATCCAGCGAGAACTATCTGAAGAACGAGGATTGGAAGCGCGTTCTTGGACATCACTGGTTTTCCCTCCCGCGCGAGGATGACGGCAATCGATTTCAGCCAACCTTCCGGTCTTTGTTCTCTTTCTTTGCGCGACGCCATTTTGGTGGTGGCTTCGAGCGTCCCACCCAACACGCCGCTGCGCAGCAGACATGGGACCAACAGGTGTCTACCTCCTACTTATTGGGTTTGGACTGGAAGGTCTCCAGTCGCTTCCAAGAGCTCCGGGAACAGGAGCGGTCTTTACGCGCCTTGCGTAAAGCCGTTCGGTCCGGCGACTTGGGCCGCTATCTCGGTCGCGCTCCTGAACTGAGGACGCAACTAACTTTAGCTGAGAGCAAAGTCGGCCAACTACGTCGTCAACTAGATGCATTCCGTGTCGTCGACGAGTACAGCGAGCTTGAACAAGAAGCCGACCGACTAACGGGCGAGACAGGACACATTGCCCAGCAGAATGCCGCAGACCAAGCGCTCGTCAAGGAGCTGCGTGCGGCGCTCGACGTTGAAGATCCACCTGCCTCCGGGGACCTAGAAGACCTCTACAAGGAAGCTGGTGTTGTTCTGCCAGAGCTGGTCCGCCACAGACTGGACGATGTGCAGCGGTTCCATCGCGCGATCGTGGAGAACCGTCGCACGCATCTCGACGCGGAGATCCGCAGTGCCGAGCAGCGTATGGACCAGCGCAACGGTCGGCGGGCCGAGTTGGACGGGCGGCGGCGGCAGATCATGCAGATACTGGACTCTGGCGGTGCGCTAGAACATTACACTGCGCTGCGCGAAGAGCTCGGCCGCATGGAAGGCGACAGCGAAGCCCTCCGACAGCGGCTGGCGGACGCCGAACGTCTAGACAACACGAAGGCAGAGCTGGACATCGATCGCACACGCTTGATTATCGCGTTGCGCACCGACATTCGCGAACGGAGTGGACTCGTAGGCAACGCCATCCGGCGCTTTGACGCCACGGAAACCGGCGGGCTCTTCGGGATGCGGTTCAATTGATGGCGAGTACCTTTCTGGTGCCGAAAGGGAGCAAATCCGTCACACCCTCACCACCTTCATCACCTCGTCGCCGAGGTGGTTGATGAATTTCACGGCGATGCGGCCGGACTACGGCTCATTTCAGTTTCAGCAAGGGGTGTCCGGCGATTCCGGGCGCGGCACCAGCGTGCGACTGCCGCAGTCCGCGGTTAGGTCCAGCGCTTCCAGTACGATCTGGCCGATCAGCGGCTCGCTCGATGGCGGCCCGATGATGCAGTCGGCGTTCATGAAGCGGTTGCCGATCTGCACCGTCACCGGCCCGGCGACCGGACGGGTCTCCTTGGATTCATTGGCGTAGGCCACCATCACCTCGCGCCGCGTCCTCAAGCCGAGGTGCCCGACGACATCCTCCGGCAGCACGAGCATGACCGCGCCGGTGTCCACCACGCCCTCCACCGTTCATCGTCGCCCGCGCCGCGCCCGCCGCGCGGAGCAGGTCGGCTAGTTGTGCTTGGCCGCGACGACCGATCTTCCATCTATCGAGCGGAGCGATAGGTCAGTTCCGACAGCTTCACCACTGGCCAACGATCGTGAGATCTGCCCGCTGATGGCGGGACGTCCGATTCCTCCGCGACAACCAAATGCTCGACATACGCTCTAGCAGCACCGCCATTGGGTACTTGTGGGCCAACGACGATAGAAGAATCGGTGATGAGCCAGTCGTTCAACGAGAGACCCGCAACATACCGCCTCACTACACCACTAGCTTCGTCAACATCGTACAGGATGGACGCCGTTGGCGGATCTACGTCAATCATCCGCCACTCGTTCTCATCCTCAAAATATCTGCTCTTCGCAAGATGATTGTAGCCACCTAGGACCGCGCGTATCTTAGCGGCTATCCAGCTAGCGACATCTTTGCGGCGAGATGACAGAAACTGATTGACAAGATCGTCGCCCCTCGTGAGAAGTTCACGCAGCCAAGCACCGATTTCCTGATCAACCTCCCTATCATAATCAGTCCGGTTATTCTGGCGCTCGTCCAAGTACCGTACTCTGTATGTGTTGGGTGGGCGGCGAGCCAACTTGAAAGAGCAGCCATTGCCATCATTCCCATAGAGTCGCCAAAACGTCAAATTATCTTCCACATCCTGATCGCCTGCAGAAAAACAGCAACCGAACGTACTTCCAGTACTTCGCCCGGAACGAATCAGCGTCTGGCCATAGGAAGGCAAGAGATTATCTATCCGCTCGGCATCATCAGTCATTCCATCCCAAACCTTGCGCCACAGCCTCCCCTCCTTCGGATCGTTGGTCCGTTCGAAACAGTAGTGCCGGAGCCTAGGCCCCTCTTGGTCCCCAAGGATGGCCAGCGCTTGTTCCCAAGAGGTGTAGTGAACCAAATGTTCACTTGTGGTCAGATCGTCATCGTAGAACACAAGCGCTCGGATCACTTGGTCGAGCTGCTCTAGTTGCTTCCCCAGCTCTTCATGGTCGTTCAGACAACTGCCGACCACTGACACTTGCTTAAGGAGTGCCTTCCAGCTACTTTCCATGGTTGGTGTGCTCATCTACGGTCGCCTCCAGAAATGACTAAATCGACTCAGCCAACGGTGGAATCGTGTGGGCTCGGTGCCGGGTTCATCTTCAATGTACGCGATCGACGTTGCGCCGTCGCCAGTCCAGCGCTCTTCCTTGACCGAGCAGCCCTCGTGACACGCGCCGTCATGCGCTGTTGTGCGGCCAGTAACGAAGTTGCGCTCAAGCCCGAACTGTGCTGGCCACCAAGCGTCCGCAACAACCAAGCGTAGCGCCAAGTTCAATAGCTCGCTGCCGGTTGCCAAGCTCAGGCAAAAGACGTTCTCGGAACGAGGTACGTTTGCGCCGCTCCCCTTGATGTAGCTTGGGTTGTTCCAAGAGCCGTCGAGCTCCAGCATGACGTCGCTGGATGTATATTGGCGCTTGCATCGGAGGCACTCCGTGTACGGACCGGCGACATGCGCCTTCCATCGTGCGGCGTTCATGCTCTCAGTGCCGGGTGCCTTTCTCACGTCCACGCCGCCGTCCACGACAGGTACGCCATCTCGGTGCGCGATGCGGTTGAGCAGGTCTCTCGCCACCGGGCTATCGACGCAGCTAACGAGAATGTCGCAATCCCTTGCGGCAGCGTAGGCTTTTCGGTGCTGAACCTTGCGAGGGTAATTCGCAACCACCACACCATCGGCAGTGCTCGCCGCCCTAATGGCGTCCTCGGCGACGTCCGTCTTCAAGCGGCCGATGTCCTTCCTGTGGGCATTCAGAAGGCGGTCCAAGTTGTGCTCTTCAACGACATCGTGGTCTATCAGAACGAACTCGCGGACGCCGACGCGGGCAAGCCCCTCGGCGATCACGCTGCCCACGCTGCCGACGCCCACGACGCCTATGCGCAGCGCCTCCAAATCGCGCTGCTTGCGCTCGCCCCAGCTATCGACGGTGCGACGCTGCCGGCGTCTGTCCCGCTGCTTGTCGTCTGGGCGACGCCAGACGGCCAAGCGCGTCTTGTGGAGCACCCTCACCTTCCTGCACCACCGACAGGTTCGGTGCCGCTTGGCGTGCTCCCAGAATCTGGCGCTCCAATGGCCGTCGGTGCCTACCGTCATGCCGACTAGGGGCTTTCCTGTCGCCCGGGCCGTGTTCGCGATGCGGTCACGCTCCGCATGAACATCGGGTGCGCTCATGTCCTGCCAGCCCGAGCTCGGGTGACTGTGCATGAACACCAGCCCCTTGCCCTTGGCAATGGCCGCTCGCGTCGCCCTCGCCAAGTACGCGCCTTCAAAGCTCGCGTTTCCATGCAGGCCCCGTTCGGCTGGGTTTGGAACGATGACGTCCGTGACTATCGCGGTCTGGCGATGGAGGCCGGTACTCGGCGTCCAAAGTCCAAAGCACAGGTCTTCCTGAATTTCGCCCCGCCGGTAGTGTTGCAGCAGATGCGAACAGGCGTCATGGTCTACCTCGGCAGGCAGAAGCACCTCTCGCCAAACTGCGCTCGTCATATCTGGCGCAGCACCTTGTTCAGATGCTCCCTGTAAGCCCTCATTCCCTTGTGGCGCACTTGATCCCAGAACGCGCCAGGCGGCCTGCTCAATGCCACCCATTCCCTGCCGCCGAGCGTGACGACACCGTGGTTGGCACCATCTCGCGTGTCTAGGACGGGCGGGCTCAGGAAAATCCAGTGCGGGGGCACCTCTGGATAACCGACTGCTTCGCACTTCGTCGACAAGCCAACCATCAACTTCTGGCCGCGAAATCGCCCCGTCGGTACGCCGTACGGGAAGATGACCACGCGCTGGTGCCCACCCGGGACTTCCCCCTCCACAAGCTCTGGTTGGAGTCCGAGAGCCAAGAGCTCGCCGTGGATGCGCTGGTCTACGTTCACGGGTTCGCATCGCCTTTAACTTCCAGAGCAACAGAGGTCGGCCCTTTGGGAACCGCGACGAACTCCTCGGCCTCTTCCACGACAATCGTGGTCTCTTGCAAAAGCTGCCCCGCCTCCGACACTCGCTCGATGACGTATTCCTCTTCGACCAGCCCCTCAATGCAGCCCGCATCCTTCGCTTTTGCGAGGATGACCCTGACGGCTACTTCCTTGGTGACCTCCAGCAAGGTGCCGTTCACCCTGATGCTGACCAGCGTGGATCCTTCGACCTCGCCGACTTCGCTGACGGGCCCCACAGGGCCATCGTTGCCTGGGACTTCGCTCATCTGTCCTCTCTCCTCAAGATCCTTGGCACCGAGGGTTCGGTGGCCGTCCAAACGCGGATAATGTATGTACGCACAGTATGAAAGTCAAGCGTGTTGTTGTCGAAGGCGCTGCACGCCGCTCCGAGTCCCCCTTGCGCGGATAGCAGGGGGGCGCGGTCTTGGTGGCGGAGGCAAGCGCCATCACACCCTCACCACCTTCATCACCTCGTCGCCGAGGTGGTTGATGACTTTCACGGCGATGCGGCCGGACTTCGGCTTGGCGAAGGGGCGGGACGTGTCGCTCTTGAGGGTGGCCCAGGCGTCGGCGTTGATTTCGGCCTTCAGCGTGGTTCTCAAGGATTTGTAGGGGTCGCTCGCGCCTAGGAAGTACGCTTGGCGGACGAAGAAGCTCTCCTGGTTGTAGTCCGTGTCCACGAACCAGCAGGCGATGCCGTCCGTTTCGTGGCTGCGGACTTCGCCGCTGCCGGGGTGGTACACGTCCACGCCGTTGATCTTCACTTGGAATTGGTCGTCCGCTGGCAGAATCTCGATGTCCGGCTCGCCGAAGACGACGAACAGGTTGGCGCTGGCGGTCTTCTTGAGGTCTTGCGCCATGTGTAAGTCCGCGTTCATGCGCGCCTTGAGGATCGGCACGCGGCCTAGCTGGGCGAACTCGGAGGCCTGCACGTCGTAGTTGAAGGCGCAGGCGATCAGCACGTCGCAGGCGGTGTCGGCGGCTTCGCGGGCGGCCTCGACCAGATCTGGGCGCGAGACGGTGCCGAACTCCGGGCCGACGAAGATGGCCGCTCGCTTCTCGCTGCCGTTGCCTTCCGTATAGCGACCTATGGCGCAAACAGACGCGCCGGGCCAGTGTTCACACGCATCAAGCGGCGCCGTGAACGTGATTCGGTCGTCCTTGTGGGGCTGTTGAACGCCGGCCGCTTGCAGGTTCTCCAAGATGACCGTCGTGAAATCCTGATTGCCGTTGCCCACTTGGTACGAAGCGCGTTCGTCATGCACCTCGTCGCCTTGTGCATCGCCGTCTTCGTCAACGGGCAGCGTGCGATGCGGCGACAGGCTCTCGACGGTGAACGGGCCAGCCACGCGGATGCGCCCCTTGTCCTCGTAGGGCTTGTCGTAGAGGTGCTCGTAGTCCGCCTTGGCGGCGATGGAGGCGTCGATGTCCTGCTGCCGGGCGATGCGTTGCTGCCACCAATCGGCGTGGGTTTGCTTCGTCTTCTTCGGCCACTCGTCGTTGGTTTCACGGGGAATCTCCCACTCTTCCCACTGCTCGCCCAACGCTCGATTGAGCGCTTCGCGCAGCGGTTCGAGCTTGGTTTGGTACTCGTCGTAGATGACGTCGATCTCGGCGTTGTTGGCGATGGACTTGAGTGTGATATGCGGCACGCGCTCGTACACGAAGCCTTGGCGAACGGAACCGTGGGTTGGCGCTTCGGAAGGTGCTGTGCCAGAGAGTTCGGCTTCCTTGGCTTGGCCCTCGGGCGAATCCACCAACAGGTAGTAGGGGTAGCGAGCACCCATGATGCGGGCACGGGCCAAGGCGAGCGCGACGCGAGACGTGTCGATGGTGATCCAGCGACGGCCCCACTGCTCTGCGACGTAGGCGGTGGTGCCGGAACCGCAGGTTGGGTCTAGGACGAGATCGCCGGGGTCGGTGGTCAGCAAGATGCAACGCTGGACGATCCTCGTGCTGGTCTGAACGACATAGGACTTCGCGATCTCAGGGCCGGTGTCTGTCCACAGATTGCTGATTTCCGTTGCCGGATAGTCTTGATGGAAGTAGATCGAGCTCAAAGCCGTCTTGTCAGCTTGAACACGATCTGCCGCGAGTAGTCGTCGGAAACCAGGTGGCGAATACCGCCAATGAGAAGTTGGCGGTATTCGCCACCTGGTTCCGAAAGCAACTCGCGGTTCGTGATCGCCGGTGTTCATCGAATGAAGTGGCAACTTTCGATATGCCTTGGCGTCTTCCGGCAAGGTCGACGTGTCGCGCTTCTCGTTCGCAGACATCGGCCTTCGCGAGCCATCCGGTCCCTGCACTTGACTGTACATCCCCGTCTCGATCTCCCGCTGCTGAAGCAATCGGCGGAACTTCGAGTTTTCGGAGTCCTTGCAGTACCACAGAAGGTAATCAGCCACCCCTTTAACCGACCGGTCTCGCGTCGTTCCACTGCTCACACGGCAAGTGATCTGGCTGACGCAATTGTCCTCCCCAAACACCTCGTCCATCACCGCCCGCACTCGGTGTACGTTCTCGTCCCCGATCTGCACGAACACCGAGCCGCTCTCCGTCAGCAGATCCCTTGCCACCGTCAGCCGGTCGCGCAGATAGGTCAGGTACGAGTGGATGCCGTCCCGCCAAGTGTCCCGAAACGCCTTCACTTGCTCGGGTTCGCGGGTCATGTGTTCGGCCTTGCCGTCCTTCACGTCGCGGCTGGTGGTGGACCACTGGAAGTTGGAGTTGAACTTGATGCCGTAGGGCGGGTCGATGTAGATGCACTGCACCTTGCCGCGCAAGCCCTCGCGCTCCGCCAAGGACGCCATCACTTGAAGACTGTCGCCGAGGATCATGCGGTTCGTCCAGCTAGCGTCGTGCTGGTAGAACTCGGTGCGGGCGTTGTCGTCCGGCAGCCCGTTGAAGTCCGCGAACAGATCCACTTGCGGCGCCTCTTGCGCCCGCGTCTCGGCGCTCTGCCGCACGAGGTCGTCGATCAGCACCTTCGGCTTCACCTTCTCCTGAATGAAGAGCGGCGGCGCCGGCACCACCAGGCTCTGCCAATCCTGCTCGTCCTTGCCGCGCCACATCAACTGCGGATCAAGGTCGCGATTGCGCCGCTCGTAGGTCACCGGCACCGGCTCGCGGTCACCCTCGTCCAGCACCGCCTGATGCTCCGCCGTCGGGATGTTCTTGCGTGACGCCTCCTCATGCGTCAACGCGGCGACTTCCCTCGGTCGTTTGCTCCGTCGCGCCATCAGCTCCCTCCCTCGCAAAACACCAACACCGCCCTCACGCTACTCCCCTCAGGTCGAAATCTCCTGCCTCGTGGAGTAGCAGCAGTTCGTCACCATCGAAACGGCACACGTCAACGCCTTGCGAACGACGGCAAAGGGAGTAGGCGGCAATGTCGTCCGTCCTGTAGTTGTTTGTTATGAAGGCGTCCAACGCTTCCTTGCTGTGCGTCGTGAGGAATACCTGCACGTTGTGCTCGACCGCCATTTCCTGCACAACGCGTGCGAAGGCCCTTAGCAGTTGCGGGTGAACGGCGCCCAAGGCATCCTCTCGGTGGCGGACAGGGGGCGTTGCTTGTGAGCCAAGGCAAGTCCTTGAAGTCTCCCTGTGATCGGATCGAGGTCGTCGCCTTGGTTGGGTCGATACTTCGGCACTGGCAACGCATCCACTTCGAGCGTCGTGAGGTCGAAGCGCTTCGCTGCGTGGTCCATGTCGAACCCAACCACATCGCCCGCTGCGTCCAAATCGACGTTCAAGCCATCTGCGACTTCGCGGGTCTCAACGCCGGGCGCATCCTTGAGTTCAACGTGGAGGCTGTCGGTGTCGGCGTAGTAGTGGAGCTTCATCGTTGGTCGTCCAGCACCGCATCGATCTCCTCGCGCATACAGTGTACGTCTCGAAGCTCCACGAACTTCCAGCGGCCGTATTCGCCGAGGCGGTTGACGCCCGGCAGCCACTGCGTCTCCACGGTCTCCTTCTTCGCCTTGGCATCCTCCAAGCGGCGGCCCTTCACTTCCACCATCAGATGCAGGAGGTCGTTTTCGCCGTGGCCGTCGTCGGCAAGCACGATGAAGTCCGGCACATAGGCGCGGGCTTCGCCGCCCAAGCGGTACGGCACGGTGAAGCCCAAGCCTTGATTCTTCACATAGGCGTACACCTTGGGATGCGCCTCGATGCTGCGAGCGAACTCGGCCTCCCAGCCGCTGTCGCACACCACGTGATTCACATGGCAGCGGCGCGGGTCGGTGCGGTAGGTCTCCTTGGACGTGGCGAAGTGGACGTCAGCCGTGGAACCGTGCGCGTTGTACGGGTCCAACACCACCGTGGCAGGCCGGCTGCCGATGTTCTCGCGGACGATGCCGCGCGTGATGCGCTCGCAGGCCTCGTCGCCAAGCTGCTTGTAGAGCAGTTGCGCCGGATAGGTGCCGCCTCGGCAGACGAGGTGGCTGCGCAGCCACTGCATGGCAATGTTCTTGAGTTGCCCGAAGAGGTGCAGCTTCGGCGTGCCATCGGCGTCCTGCCATTTGGTTTCCACCAGATTCTTGGCAAGGTGGTAGGCCACCGTGGTAGAGCGCGTGGACGCGGTGTGGGCCAAAGTGAGCAGGGCGCTCTCGCCGAGGATGCCTTCGTTCACCGTTTCCGCCGGGCCGACGAGCTCGGGCGTTAGAACGAAGGTGGAGTCGTCGTCGAACGTCGCCGTCAAGCGCTCTTCGGGAAGTTCCACCCGATAGCCGGCAACGCGGGGGAAGCGAATCGCGCAGGCGTCCCGGTCCGGGCTGACGGCCTGCACCTGCACGGTGTTGCGCGGCGGCTGCGGCTTCACGATGGTGGGCTTGGCGGTGAAGTCGAAGGGAATGCCCAGCACGTCCGCGTATTCCACGTCGAAGCGGCCGGCGTCGTTCAATTCGTAGGATTGGCGGCGCAGCGCCCGGCCCACCACTTGCTCGCACAACAATTGGGTGCCGAAGGCGCGCACGCCGAGCACGTGCGTCACCGTGCTGGCGTCCCAGCCCTCGGTGAGCATGGAGACGGACACCACGCAGCGCGTCTCGCCGCCGAGCCGGCCGGCCTTGCCGACGGTGTTCATCGCCTCGCGCAGCAACTCTTCGTCCGTGAAGTCCTCGGCGTGGCGGCCTTGGCCCGTGCGCTTCACCACCTCGCGCCGAAAGCGCTCGATTTCGTCCTTGGCGACATTGCGGAAGCTATCGTCCAACGCGGCGCCCGATTCGAGTTGCTCGCTGTCGATCAGCAGCGTGCGCGGGCGCGGGTGCGCGTTGCCGGTCTCGTCGAAGTTGCGGAACAGGGCAAAGCGGCCGGGCACCGGTTCTTGCGAACCATCCTCGCGTTGCCGATGGAAGCCGGCGATGTAGTCGTAGACCAGCTTGGAGGTGGCCGTGTTGTTGCAAACGACGATGAAGCACGGCGGCACCTCGATCTTGGCGCGCTGCCATTCGTCGAATATCCGCTCGTAGTGCCCGTACAGTGCTTCGAGGGCGCTTTGCAGCGGCACGGGCAACGCCGACGGATCCAAGCTGGCGTTGGCGCGGCGGCCCTTTCTCGGCATTGCCTTGCCGATGTGCTCCCAGAGGTTGCGGTAGACGGGCATTTCGGCGCTGGGGACGTTGTCCGCCACCGGCACGCGGGGCAGCTTGACGATGCCGCACTCGATGGCGTCCATCAGCGAGAAATCGCATGCCGTCCAAGGGAACAGCGTGCCTTCCGCGTAGCCGGAGCCGCGCAGGAAGAACGGCGTGGCGGAAAGATCGATCACGCGGCTCAGCCCCAGCGTGGCGTGGACGGCTTCCAAGCCGGAGATCCACACCCGGGCCGCCTCTTGATTGCGCTCGGCTTCGTCGCGCTCCTCGCCCTTGAGGTCGCCCTCCTCGGTGGCCTCCGCAGGGCGCTCGCGGTAGCAGTGGTGGCCTTCGTCGTTGAACGCCAGGATGCGCTTCATGCCCAGCAGTTCCGGCATCACCCGGCGGAGCATCTGGCCTTCGGTCTCCTGCGTTTGCAGCGCCGGGCCATGGCCTTCCAGCAATTTGCGGCTGCCTTTGGCCAAGGACATGTGCTCGCGGCGGATGAAGGCGTGGTAGTTGGCGATGACGATGGTGGCGCGCTGCAAGTCCGGCAGCATGTCTTGCGGCACCAGCTCGCGGGCTTGGTAGTAGCTGTCCGGGTCGTTCGGTTGCAGCACCCGCAGCCGTTCGCGGATGGTGATGCCCGGCGTCACCACCAGGAAGCCCCGCGTGAAGCGGCGGCTGCCGGGATGCCGCACGGCGTTCACCGTCTGCCACGCGATGAGCATGGCCATCACCGTGGTCTTGCCGGCACCGGTGGCCAGCTTCAGCGCGAGGCGCGAGAGCCCCGGATTGGCGCCGTCGTTGGCGCTCTGCAGATGCTCGAGGATGTTGCGCGCTTCCCGACCAAGGCTGGGCGCCACTTCGGTGAGCCAAATCACCGTTTCCGCCGCCTCCACTTGGCAGAAGAACGGCCGGATGCCGTGGAAGGAGTGGCGCCGCCAGTGTTGGAGCAGTCGGGCGGTCTGCGGCGTCACCCGCCACTGGTGGGCCGGCAACTCGCGCCAAGCGTCGAGCTGTCGGCGCAAGGCGTTGATGTGGGCGTCCAAGTCGTAGCGCTGATTGTCGCTGCTGACCTCGGCGGCAGCCCGGTCCAGCACCATTTCCGCTTGCTGGCGCCGTTGTTTGCGCGGTTTGGGCACCGGCGCGATGAAGGAGGCGGGCCGGCGGCTGCCGATGCGCTTGTTGGTGGGCTGTCGGTTGTCGTCCAACTCCCAGTGTTCGCCAGGCCGCTCGTAGGGCGAGTTCAGAATGGGCTGCTCGAAAAAATCGGCCATGCTGGCGGGCCACGCTCTGGATGCGGCGGATTGTAGCCGGCCTCTGCGCCCGGCGGCGACGCTTGGTGCTCGCTGTGACTGGCGGCCTGCGTTCGCGGCGGCGCGGCACCGAGAGCTATAATCCCCGCGCCTGTCACAGCGGTCACAGCCGCCACATCCGTCGCCAACGGCGCGCATCCGCCATGTCCCTACCGCCGCCTCGCTCCCAACGCCCTCTCCCGGCACGCCGATCTTGTCCGCGCTTGCCGGGGCGCTGGTGTTGCCCACGGCCGCAACGGCCGTTGCCGCCATGATCCTATTCGACCGGGACGACGACGCCTACCGCACTTGGCTGGAGTTGCATCCCACCGGCTATGTTGTGAACGTGCGGCGCAAACTCAGCCCGGACTACGTGGTGCTGCATCGCGCCGCGTGCGTCACCATCTCCAAGCCGCGCTCGCCCGGCGTCTACACGGAACATGGTTTTCGCAAGTTCTGCGGCGCCACCATCGACGATGTCGCCGCCGCCCCGGAACGCTGCGGACGCGAGCGCGGATCGTTCACCAGCCGCTGCGGATTTTGCAAACCGTGACAGCGTGCGGCAGAGGGAAGGGGACATTTCCACTTTGCGTTTACACGCCGCGCTGGGTTGTGGACAAGCCGCCCTGGCTTGCGCGACAGTAGCCCATATGCGTTAACTTGTTTTTTCATTAAAAATCAAAGTATTGCGACATTTGCGGCTTTCTACGGCGTGGCGGTTCGGTCAGAGAGGCCGAAATGTCTGGCCATTCATCCAGCATTTCGGCTAGCGACATCGCTGGTTCAACGGCTCGGCAGACTTGATTCAACACGAACTTGAACTCCCGCCAAGGGCTGCGCGAACGTTTCCCGACCGCAGGGGGAAACGGCGCGCGAATCGGCGCGGCGAGCCAGCTTCTCGGCCAGCAAGGCCACGAGCAGCTTGCCGTAGAGCCACGCCCGGGCGCTGTCGTCGGCGCGCTTCGGCAGATGCCCCAGCCCCGCCAGCGACTTGCAGCGCTTGAACGTCAACTCCACCTGCCAGCGCACGCGGTACCACCGCAGCACCTCCGCCGCCGAGAACCTGTCCGCCGGGAAGGTCGTGAACACGATCACGCAGCCGGCGAACTCCAACGTCTCCGGGCGCAGTTCGTTGCCGTTGCGCGACGCCCGCCGGCGCAGCTTCTCCCTGGCCCGCTCGGCGTCCTCGGCGCTCTTCCGCATCGCGCACACGCGCCCGACCACCCCCTCGCGGTCGGCTCCGACCGCCCGCGCCCGCCACGACCTGGCCGCCCCGACGCGCTTGATAGCGGACACCGCCGCGAGCAGATCGAACGGCCTCCTGCCGCCCGGCGTGCGGAACCGCAGCGCCTGCGTGTTGACGCGCACCGTCGCGTACCCGCCAGCAGCGTCCACGTGCGTCAGCCCGGAGGACGTCGAGTAGCCGCGATCCGCCACCACGTGGTCTCCCCGCTCGATCGGGAACCGCGACAGCGACTCGCCGCATCCCCCGCCTTCCGTCCTCGTCACCTCGAAGTGGTCGCACGCCAGCGCCGGCAGCCGCAGGCTGTAGTGGACCCGCCACAGCGAACCCGTCCGCCCCGGCTCCTTCACCACCGACCCGTCGAACGCGCGGACCTGGAAGCCCCCGGACGCGCCCAGCTCCACGCCGCACTCGCGGTACATCCCCACGCACAGCGCCCGCAGCCACTCCTTCGACTTCCTCAGCCGCTTGAACAGCGCCACGTCCGACATGTCCGCGATTCCCGCCTGCCGCGCCCGCGTCGCCGTCTCCCGCAGCGAGTGCCCGCAGCCCAGATGCATCAGCAGCATCCGCAGCAGAACATCCGCCGACTTGTCCTTCCGCAACCCCTTGAGCGCCCCGTGGATCGCCGCCTGCTCCCGCCAGTCCGACGGCAGATGCGACGACAGCACCTCCCAGTCCTCGTCCATTCCGCGACCTCCTTGTCGCTGTGCGTCCGCACACCAGCCTAGGGCACTTTGCCTCCCCAAACAAGTTAACGCATATGGGGCAGGCACCCGGACGTAAATTGGTGGCAATTGTCCAGAACGGGGTTGTACTCCCGAGTTTGCCCAACCATTTCCCGTGCTCGTTTCGCCGCCGACGGTTTTCCGACGGCAGCGCCGCCTCTGCACGACACCCATATGAATCTGTTATAGCCACCGTCAAGGAACGCCCGGGTGCCTTCCTCTTTGATCTCACCGCTCCCATCAAGGGACACGACCTTGTAGCCGCCGACATGGATGCCAGAGTGCTCGAATGTGCCGTTGAGGCCAGAGTGCTCAAATGCGCCGTTGAGGCTTAGGTCTTGGCATACGACGCTTCCTTCGGCGAGATCGTCAACGGTAGCTGCGAAGTGGCCGCGCAGCTGAGTGTAGATCCTGACAAAGCCTTCTTTCGCCAAGACGGTGGCTGCCTTCTCCGCCGCTACCGGGATCGCCATAACCCGCGCCCTTCTACTACATCTCGTTTATGGTCAGTAGGAACTCGTTGGCACGTTTGAGTGCTCGGCGAATCTTCTTGGTCACAACGCCGTCCTCGTCGAACAGCGGTGCCTCCGCTACAAGGTGCGCCACTTTCGCCACAGCCGCGGTTCGCATCACCAAGTCCCTCTGCTCTTTGTCGTAGGTGCGGTAGTCGTCATTGGTCGAGACGAGACGCCGCAGCTTCGGCAACGCGCCATCCAAGTGATCAGCCTGTAGCGCCTTCAGCACCTTGGACACTTCACTGGCTTTTCGCCGGATTGCCCGGGTCGCAACCGTAGCGGTTTGCATGGTCTCGGCGGCTGATTCCGCCTTTGCGACGTTGGATTTGGCATCGTCCAATGCCTCTTCCGCCTTGCTGGCCATGAACAGACCGCCAACGAGCAACACCGGTGCCGCTACGATGCCGCCCAAAACCGCGGCGCCGCCAGCCATGCCGAGCCCGCCGGCTGCCAAGGAACCGCCGCCAAGCCAAGCCAACGTGGCGTTCGTGGCGGCGGCGCCCGAGAGTGTTCCAATGGCCGTGCCGGTGGAGGCCGTGCCGAGCAGACCAATGCTGCCGTAGGTTGCCAGCCCGGCGAGGGCGCCAGATCCCAAGGCCCCGGCAGTGGCATTGACCGCCTCCTTCATCTCTATCACGGTCCGCTCGATGTTCAGAGTATCGAATTCAGTCACCTGCTGATCTTCGCCAAGTGTCGGGCCTGCGTAGTCGACATTCTTGATGCGCGAAAACGCGTCTACGAAGGGCTTCAACCCATTCTCATGAAGGTGTACTTTTTGGCGGCCCAGATCCTCTAGGCGCTCCTGGGTACGGTCCCGCTGCTTCTTCAGGGACTTCTCGGCGTCCTTATAGATCCGTTTGGCCTCCTTGTTGCGCTCCTTGGCTTCGTCAAAGTCGCCCTTCGCCGACACGCCGGCGGCGACGCCGACACCGCCGGCCAAGAGCGCGGCCCCGCCGATCAATAGCAGTGGCAATGCCATGTCTTAACCCTCCATCAGCTGGTTGGCTTCCCGCACGAGGAGAAGCTGGCGTTTCACCCAGGACTTCACGTCTTCGAGCGTGTCGTCGTCGCCAAGGGCCAGCGCGTCGGCCAAGTCGCGAGCGAGTTGGGATTCCGCGGGGTCGAATTCCTGGTTTGCGTAGCCCATCCCGACCACCTCGAGGAGGAACGCAACGCGAGTGAGGCGGTCGTCAAACAGGCTGGAGAGATCCTTGATCGGCACATCTTCGGCTTCTACGCCGGGCTTCGCTTGCCCCCTGAGCAGATCCAGAAGCGCCAGCTCCTCGCCGGCGACCGCGCCGTCGACGCGCATCATCTCGTGGGCGTAGTGCAGCAATGCGCCTTGCTGCCGCTCGTTCAGGTATTGCACGAACACGTTGGCTCCTTCTCCTTACGGTTCTCGGGTGGTGATTGGGGTTGCTTGACGTGGCCGCGCTCGCAGCTCCCGACAGGCTTGCTGATTCAAGGCCACATACGCGGTCCAGCTTAGCTGGTCTTGGAACGCGGCGTACATGTCGGACACGCGGCAGATCTTCGGCCGCGTCTCGTAGATCAGGCACAGATTGGTGTTGACGTCGAGGTGGCGGCAGACGCCGTCGCCTCGATCAAGCTGTGAGAAGAGGGAGGACTTGCCTAGGTTGCGACAGCACGCACCACAGCGCGTACAGGGAAAGAGCCGCGACTCATGTCCCCGCGCGCGGGGGGGGGGGGGGGGGGGGGGTGAATTTGCATTGGCGCGTCCATGTAGTGCGCCACTATGAACCCTGTTGCACCGCGTGTCAATACCCAGAAATAATTTTTTTCGTGCTCGGCCCCGAGGCCGCAACGCCGCGGATTGACGTGCCACGGGCCGCGTCCGCAGATGGTGGTTGGCGTATGCCACGCGCGCGGGTGGAATCGCTCATGCACTTGGCGGCGTTTCGCGCTGCCGAGGCCGGAGCCGACGCGCCCGCAGGACGCCAGCGCGCCGCCACGATACTCAGCGAGCGCGAGTGCGCCCCAGATCGGCGGCGTTGGTCTTGCCGGGTGTCCAGCCGGCGATCACGAAGTCACCGCGGCCGGCGCCCCGCCGAACGGCTCCGGCGTGGCGGAGGGGCTGCGCTTGCGCCGGTACGCGGCGAGCGCATCGCCGAGTGTGAGCCGGTAGTGTGGTCTACCTTTCGGCAAGCTGCTTCAGGGTCGCACGGTATTTGCCGACCGTTCGATCGATGATGACGCCGGAGCGTGGCGAGGCGCGGGCCGAGGTTGGATCGTTGGCTCGCGAAGCCGACGCGCCCGCTTGGCGAAGAGTGCGGGCCGAACCGCTCCCAACGTATTGCCCGAGGGGAGGGCCGTGCCAATCGATGGGATCGCAACCGTGAGCGGACAATTCCCTGTTGATCCGCGCCAGGGGATTCCCTGAACAGAAGAAAGAGCGGGAAACGGATGGATGCCCGCTCTCCACGAAGCGAAGGTTCTCTTTTGAAACCCCGCAACGTCCACCTTGCGCCTCGATCCAATACCGGAGTTTTTTCGCCTCGCCGCCGAACAACGCGAAGACGATTGTTCTCTCCCGTGCTTCCTCGACCAGCAGGCCAAGGATGTCGTGGATGACCGGCCGCCAGAATCTCCAGTGCCATTTTCGTTGACTTTTCACGGCCCGCCACGAGTGCCCCCGACGGTGCGCGCTGATTGTTGGAGGGCGGTTGATCCAGAGCACGCCCTGCCCGGTCAGATTCTCGAACATGGAGCGGGGGCGATGCAGAACAACCGTTCCACTCCGTAGCGCGCTGAGCAGCTTTCGTCGGCGGTTCTTCAAGTCAACCGAGTCCAGCCCCAGTTGCGCCGCATCTGGACCCTATTGTTGCAGGTTTTTGCCGAACTATGTGGCGAGGGCGGCAAGGTATTCGGACATGACGGTTTCCGCCTTGTCGTCGCTCATGATGGAAAGGACGGGTTTTCCGGCGCGGTTGAGGAATCGGCCGGCGCGAAGCAGGAAGTCGTTGCGCATCGTTCGCAATTGGGCGAAGGCCCAGAGCGGGGAGCGTTTGGCGGTGGTGCTCCGGAGAGGCGCTCGGGTGGCCATTTGGAGTTCGCGGCCGAGGTTGTGGGCGAGCACGGCGGCGAGGGAGAAGAGCCGGTTGGCGGCTTCCTTGCGGCTGGGCGCGTAGCCGAGTCCGCATTGGGACTTGAGTTCGGCGAACGTCGCCTCCTGGGTGCCGCGGCCTTCGTGGAACAGCGCGACGGCGCGGGCGCGGACGCGCTTGTTGGTGACGACGGCCTTGAACTCGAAGCCGTGCTCGCGGGGCTCGAACAGGTCGAGTTGGAGAGGCTCCTTGCGGCGCGCCGGAACGCGGCGGCGGACGACGACCACGCGGCGGCGGCCATCCCAGCTGGCGGGCTTCCAGCGCGGCTCGAAGAACGCCAGGCCGGGGCCGGCGCGGCGCCAGAGGCGGCGGCCCTCGACCGCCGCCTTGAGGTCGGCGAAGCGGGCGAACGGCACGGACACCGAGTAGTCGACGCCGCGCCGCTCCAGCTCGTCCAGCAGCCCGCCGTCGAAGAACGCCGAGTCCATGCGCGTCTCCAGGCGGGCGCGCGGCAGCGCGGCGCGCAGCCGCTCCATGCTTTCGCCAATGAAATCAACAGCTCCCGTGGAGTCCGCCACGTTGCCCGGCCGATGCAGCAGGTCGAGCGTTTGGCCAGTCTGCGCCACGGTGGCGAACAGCGGCCAGTAGCTGCGCTCGCCCTTCCTGCCCGGGTTGTAGCCCACCGCCGAACCTTCCGCCAGCCGCCGCGTCGCCAGCACCGTGCCGTCGAAGTCCACCGTGACCCGCCGCGGCCCCAGCGCGCGCAGCCGCTCCAGCGCCATGTCCCGCGACAGCGCCCGCACCCGGTCGGCGCCGCGCGCGTCCACGTCCGACAGCGCCCGCGACACCGTCGACACGTCCGGCAGCCGCCGCAGACCGACCGCGCGCCGCACCGCCTCGTCGTTCCGGTAGCGCGCCATGTCGCGCAGCTCGCGGCAGCCGAGCAGCAGATGCACCACCAGCAGCAGCGTCACCACGTGCGGCGCGTAGGCGCGCCGTCCCGACTCGTGCCGAAAGCAGCCGCGCAGCCGCTCCTTCAGTTGGAGGCGCGAGAACAGGCGCTGGAACACCACCAGGCCGGCGTGCGACGTGAGGCTCTGGGGCTCGAACCGGATTTCCAGCGCGCTTGCGGTTTTGCCGCTGACTTCTTTCCTGATACGATTCACTTCGGCGGTCTCCTTCGATGTTTGTTCCACACAGCGACATCGTACCAAAGGAGACCGCTTTTTTCGTTCCCGAAAACAACAGGGCAATCGCTTCCGGGTCCCGCGGATGCCCGAAAGTCGGCCACCCGGACAACCTCACTGCCAGTGACCTTGACCGGCAACCACACCGCCCTCAAAGCCTACTAAGGTGTTTCGCATAAATAAACACTTCAATTGAGCGTTTTCTTATTTGGCGAAACCATGTAGTTCCAATCGCCGTGAAACGCGGAGCGCCTGATGCGCACGCCGGCCAGTTCCTCGTCGCTCACCTTCACGCCGGTCGGGTACTCGTTCTCGTCCAGTTCCGCCCGGATCGACAGCCCACCGCGCGTCGTCGTGTTGGCGATCAGCTCCACCACCGCCTCGCGGCTGACCAGCGGGCGCCCGCGCCAGTTCTCCGTGATCCAGCAGAACATCCGGTGCTCGATCTTGTTCCACTTGCTGGTGCCCGGCGGGAAGTGGCACACCGACACCTCCAGCCCCGTCGCGTCTGCGACGCGCTGCAGCTCCACCTTCCACAGCCGGTTGCGCGGCCCGTTCGAGCCGCCCGCGTCCGCCGTCACCAGCAGGCGCTTCGCGTCCGGGTACGCGTGGCGTCCCATCCGCTCCCACCAGCGCCGCACCGACTCCGCCGCGAAGGACGCCGTGTCGTGGTCCACGCCCACGCTCACCCAGCCGTTGTTCGCCGCCAGGTCGTAGACTCCGTACGGAATTGCCTTGCCCAGCTCCTTGTCCTTGAAGTCGTGGACCAGCACCTTCTCCGGCTCCCCCTTCGGATGCCATTCCCTGCCGCCGTTGCGGAAATTGCCCACCAGCTCCTTCTTCTTCGTGTCCACCGACACCACCGGCTCGCCGCGGCCCTGGAACGTCTTCGCCTTGCGGTTGACGTGCCGGAACTGCGCGTCGCGGTCCGGGTGCTGCCGGCCCTCCACCGTCTTGCGGTTCGACTGCAGGCTGTAGCCCAGGTCGTGCAGCAGGCGGTTCACCGTCCGCTCGCTCGCCGGGTGGCCCTCCTTCCCCAGCGCCTCCGACAGCCGCGCCGCGCTCAGCGTCGTCCACAGCAGCGGCCCCGTCGGATCCCCGCGCGTCGCCGGGTCGACCAGCCGCCGCAGCGCCTCCACCAGCCCCGCGTCCTTCTCCTCGACGCGCTTCCGGCCCGCGCCCGGCGCCCGCTGCCGCCCCGACGACGAAACGCCCCCCGGTCCCGCCGAATCGATCTCCCGCAGCCCCGCGTGGATCCGGCTCCGCGACATCCCCGTCGCCTCCGCCACCCCCGTGACGCCGCCCCGGCCCAGCGACCGCGCCTCCGCCGCCGCCCACAGCCGCTTCGCCCGCTCGTCCAGAACCCGTTCCAGAACCAGAAACTTCCCACGTATCGACTGCGTGACGGCGTCTTCCATGACCATCGAGCCTCCTTGCCGAAGACCTCTATCGTAGCATTTATAGGAGCGAGACGCCTAAGCAAATCACCGCATTTCTCCAACCTCGGGTGACCTCAAACTGCAACAATAGGGTGGACAAAGAGCGGCGGTGGCGCAGACCAAGCTTAGCAAACTGCGCGTAACGCAACCCGGCTTTGCCAAGTCAAGGATCCAGCTGGTTCGCTCGCCTTGCTCGAAAGCGCGACCAGTGGCCCGATCCGGGTGGGGATAGGGATCGTTGCCGACTACGACGACATGCACATCCAAAGGATCAATGCCTCCCAACGCATAGAAGACACCGCTGTGAACACCGGACACGGGCACGATTCGTTCGCCTTTGCCGAGCGACACATCTAACGGGACGGCTTTGCCATCGGGCACGCACTCGAGCCTCTTGCGCCAAGAGAGGGACAGGCCGTCGCGCCAACGGTCGAAATGTTGGCTTAGCTCATCCCGTAGAGCGGGCATTTGCCATACCTTCGAGTCACGGGGCGGAATGTTGCGGTGCCGCTTCGGGGTTGTCAAACGGCTCAAACGGCCATGTTGTCGGCACCTCAAACCGTTGCTTCACAGGTGTAACATGCTGCCACATGTCCAGCACTTGGAGGTGGAAATGGAGGGGATGTTGATAACCGGCGCGGTCGCCTTTGTTCTTGCGTTCATATACCTCACCGCCTTCGCGTTGTTCCTCACCAAGACCAACATGGGCAGGCGGTGGCGATACATCGTGGCGAAGCGGCTGGCGGGCGACCAATGGGGAAAGTGATGCAGACCTACAACGCCACTTCCGCCGTCAGCATCGTCGCGCGTCCGGGACCCCGGTAGCCGAAGACGGTCGTGTGGGCGGCGTCCAAGGCGTTGTCCACCAGCAGACGCAAGCGCCATCCCGGGGTGGGCGCGAAGGCGAGTTGCAGGCGCAGCAGTTCGAAGCCGGGCAAGGTGACGCGGGTTGCGGGGAAGGTGGAGTAGTCCCGGTCCGCCGAGGCGCCGGTGTGGGCAACACCCGCCTTGGCCACAAGGCGCGGCGTTACTTTCCAGCGCACGGAGAGGTTGGCGAGATGGCGCGGTCGCCGCACTTCTTGGCCGCTGTCGCGTTCGGCGGCGTCCGTGTAGCTGTAGGCGCCCTGCAAGCGCAACCAGTTCCAACTTGCGGCGAAGCGCGCCTCGCCGCCCCGCCGCCGGCTCTTGTCGGGTAAGTTGCGGGCGGTGAAGGCGCCGCGTTCGGCGTCAAAGTGGAAGCCGTCTATCTCGCGGCGCAAGGCGTTGTCGAAGGCGGTGAGCGACAGTTCGCCGCGCTCCCACTGCCACGCCACGCCCGCTTCCACGCCCCGCGAGGTTTCCGGCAACAGGTTCGGATTGCCTAGGAACGCATCCGGCGCGTAGCCGAACCGTTCGATGAACGTCGGGTTCTTGACGCCGCGCCCAACGCTGGCGAACCAGCGCGGATTGCCGTTCGTGGTGGCGCCGAGGCGGTACGCGAAGGCGTGCTTGAAGTGGTCGTTGAAATCCCGGCGCGCGGAAACCGTGAAGGCAAAACCGCCGAGGCGCGCCTGGTGTTCGGCGGCAACGCTCGCCGTCGTGGCCCGTTGCCGCTGGTTGGGATCGCCGTAAGGCGTCGCATCGGCGCGCTGGGCGAAGTGCTCGGTTCGCACTTCGGCGGTTAGGTTGAAGCGTTGCCGGCCGTGATGGAGATTGGCGGCCAAGGTGGCGGTGTCGCGGCGGCCGGCAAAGGTGTTGGTCACGTCGCCATCGGCGAGATTGCGCAAGCCGGTGCGCAGCGTGGAGACCGTCAACCACGGCTCGAACCGCTCGAAACCGACAAAGCGCGCGCTCGCCAGCAGCAGTTTGGCGCGGGTTTCGCCGCGCCGATCGCCGTCTTCCGGCACGAAGCGCGGCGGCGGCGTGGGGTCGTAGCGGGCGTCCGCCTCGGACCAGCGCGCCATAGAGGAAAGCGCCCAAGCGCCGCGCTCGGTGTCCGCCCGCAGGTGCGCCGCGGTGTTGGCGAACCCGTCCGCCTCGCTGCCGGACAAAGCCGCATTCGTGCCGTCGCTGCGCACGCGCCCGACGCTGACGGCGCGAACGCTCTTGCCGTCCACGCGCGCGAACGCGGCGTCCACGTCCACGGTGCCGTGCGAACCCCAGCCCAGCGCGAGACGGCGTCCGCTGCGCTTCGGCGTGCTGTCGAAGTGCAACACCCCGGCCAGCGCGTCGCTGCCCCACACCGCGCTTTGGGGGCCGGCCAAGAGTTCCACCCGGCGCACTCCGGTCAAGTCCAAGGCGCCGAAGTTGAACTCCGAGCCGGTGGCGGGATCATTCACGGCCACGCCGTCGAACAGCACTAGCAGGTGGTTTGCCTCGGCGCCGCGCAGCCGCGCCTGCGTGATGGCGCCGCGATTGCCGGCCGCCGAGAGGGCGAGCCCGGGCAGTGTCCACAGCGCGTCGGCGCCGTGGAATCCGGCAAGCAGGTCTTCTTCCTCCAACACCGCGGCGAGTTGATCCACCGCGCCGATGCGGCTGGCGCTGACGATCACCTCCGCAATGCGGTTCTCGTCCGCGGTCGCAGCCGTTACGGAGCATGCCGCCGCCAACAGCCACGCGATAGATCGTCGATGCAAGCGCAAGGTCATTCCAATTCGCCATCCAAGCCGGCGCATGGCGAGCACTTTCCGTGTTTGGCGCGGTCCAAGAGCGCACTCTATCGGCTCCAACACCGTGTGCGGAACCTGCGTTTCTCAAGCCAAGTTGAGCGTCCCTCAATAGGGCGGTGGCTATTGCGATTTTTTCCAGCGTGGATTTCCGACTTCGACCCCAACTGTTGGCGACCTGCACCAAGTACGGCCCCTACGCTGCTGTGCTACTGTTCGCTCTAGGCGTCGGAGGTTGCACCGACTGCGAAATCGTGCTTGGGGCCATGTGGAGGTGCGAGCAATGAAGCAACTTACGATAGAGACGGAGCGCGAGGTGGATGGCCGCTGGATCGCAGAAGTGCCGGAGCTTCCCGGAGTAATGGTGTACGGCAGCACACGCGACGAAGCCCTAGCGCAGGTCGAGGTGTTGGCGTTGCGCGTACTGGCAGAGAACATCGAAGAAGACGGCCGGCCGGCGGAAACTATCGAAATCCGGCCGGCGGCCGGGTGAGTACCTGGTCCGCCACGCGAGGCCGGCGCGTGTTGGCGGCACTGCAACGCATTGGCTGGCGGACCAAACGGACATCAGGATCCCACCGGACGCTAGCGCGTGCCGGCGACGCCGACTTCGTGTTCTCGTTTCACGATGGCGACGAGATTGGCCCACGCATGCTTGCTCGGATCGGCAAGCGAACCGGCCTCACACCCGACGACTTGTGACCGTGTTTGGGCTTGCACACTCGCGGTCTTCCCGCATGTCGACGCCTTGGTTTCCTCCACTTGACCGCGCCTGCTCAATGAACGCTTCTATGTCGGCGTTCGATTTCAACCGCACGAAGCGAATGTGCGACCAACGCGGATCGATCATGGCCGCCAATGTGTTGCGGCGTTTGCGGCGGTGTTGGGTTGCGATCCACCACAACAGCGAATCTTCGCGCCGCCACACGGCAAGGTGCGGCCAGAAGCGTTCCACGTTCGTGCCCCAAAGCAGCTCCTTGGCGCGCCAGCGGCGCCAGGAACGGCGCAGACACCGCCACATCAGCAACGCCGCCGGCAAGTCCAGCCAGACGATGGTGTCCAGCCGCGGCCAGAACGCGCGCTGCGCCGTCGCCGTATACGACCCCGCGGTCACCCAGCGTTCGCCTTGGGTGGCGGCGCGGAATCGGCGTTCGAGTTCCGGGCGGTCGGTCTCGTTGAGAGCGACCCAGTTCGGCAGCCAGTTGATGGCGTCGAGGTCCACGAAGTCCGCGCGGAGCAACGCCGCGAGACGCGATGCCAACGTGGTCTTGCCGGAGCAGCTGATGCCAACGATGTGAATGCGCTGGCCAATCTGCGAGTTCCCGCGCGCCGTTCCGCGGGCGACTCGAGCGTCGGCGGTCAAGCGGCGTGCGCGGAATCGCGTACCGTCTCAGCGGCGGTTCCAGCGCTGGCGTCCGCCGCGTCCACCGCGTTGATCACGACGTCCGGCACCAGAATCTGCGGCAGCACCGCCGCGGTGTCCAGCGTCGCGCCGCGCGGAAAGTACAAATACAGCGGCACGCCCACGCGCCCGTAGCGGTGCAGCCACTCGGTGATCACCGCGTCCTCGTTGGTCCAATCGCCTTCCACCACTTTCACGCCGCGGGCGCGGAACGCCTCGCCCACGGCGTCCGACGCCAACGCCACGCGCTCGTTCACCTTGCAGCTCACGCACCAGTCCGCGGTGAAGTAGAGAAACAGTGGTTGGCCGGCGGCGAGGTAGCCCGTCACCCGCTCGGGCGTGAAGGGCTCCAACTCCAGCTGCCCCAAGGTGCCGGCGTGACCGGCGCCCGCCGCGGACTTGAAATCCGGCATCTTCCAACCGAGCGCCGTGGCCGCCACCACGCCCACCAGCGCGGCGCCGCGCCACACCCAAGGCCGAGCATTGCCAAACACCCGGCCGAACGCCCACAGGGCGAAGCCGAGCGCCAGCCCCGCTAAGAGACCGACGGCCATCGCATCCACGCCCAGCTGATTGCCGACCACCCAGAACAGCCACACCGCGGCGCCGAACATCGGGAACGCCAGCACGGTGCGGAAGGTGCCCATCCACGGCCCGGGCCGCGGCAGCGCCCGACCCACCGCCGGCACCCAACTCAGCAGCAGGTACGGGAACGCGAGCCCGAGGCCCAGCGCTAGAAACACCGCCAGCGCCACCGGCGCCGGTTGCGTCAGCGCGTAGCCAAGCGCGGTGGCCATGAACGGCGCGACGCAAGGCGCGGCGACGAGCACCGCCAACAGCCCGGTGAAGAACGCCGCCCGGCGTTCGCCCCCGGCGACAAGGCCGGCGCCAACCCCCGCCAAGCGAGCGCCGAACTCGAACACGCCGGCGAGGTTCAACCCGATGGCCAGCATCAACAGCGCCAGCGCCAGGTTCACGGTGGCGGACTGCAGATGGAACCCCCACCCCACCTGCGCGCCGCGGGCGCGCAAAATCAGCAACAGCGCGCCGATGGCCGCGAAAGCCACCAAGATGCCGGCGGTGTAAAGAAGGCCGCTCTGCTTGGCCACGCGGCGGTCGCCCCCGGCGGTGTTCGCAAGGCTCAGCGCCTTCATGCTGAGAATGGGGAACACGCAGGGCATCAGGTTCAGGATGACGCCGCCGAGAAACGCGAACAGAACCGCAAGGCCGAACGACATGCCCGCCTGCGCCGCCGGCGCGCCAGTGGACGCAGTGCCCGCCACCAGCCCCGTCAAGTCCTCGCCGGCGCGCACGTCCAGCCAAACGGCCTGCTGGGCACCGGCCCCGTCCTTGAAGGCGAGCACGGCGGGAAACGCATCCACGCCGCGCAAGCGAGCGCCCGCCCGCAACGCGAACACCACGCCGCGCGGCGCGAAGGACGCTTCCTGCCGCGCGTAGCGCACCAAGTGCTTGCGCCCCACGAACAGATAGGCGTCGCGCATCCCGCTTGCGGCGTCGGGCGCGCGCACGGCCACCCGCACGTCCTCGCCGGTGTGCTCGAAACGCGCCGGCCAATCCACCGTGGCGGGAAGTTTGGCGCGCGCCGCGGCGAACATTTCGGCGCGGTCCGGATGCGAACCGCCGTCGCCCACCGGCAGCGTCAGGGAGAGGCTCGCCTGCTCCGGCACGCACAGTTCGTCGTCGCACACCACCCAGCGCACCTTGGCGGCCAGCGCGACGCTGCTCTCCGCCAATCCCGCCGGAACCGCTATTTCCACCAACAACAGAATCGGCTCGTCGAAGCCGTAGGTGACCAGATCGCCGAATGGAATGACGTGCGGCGCGGGATAGCGCGGTTCGGCGGCGGAAAAACCCTCCGGCAGCGTCCAGCGCAACGTCGCCGGCAATCCGGCGTCGCCCGGATTGGTCCAGTACGCATGCCAGCCGCGATCGGGCTCGAGACGCAGACCGACGGTGACCGTGCCGCCCTCGGCGGGCAGACTGGCCTGCTCGGCGACCAGGGCCACTTTCGAGTGCCGTGTTTGCACGGATGCGAGAGCATCCGCAGACGCGACAGCGTCCGCAGACGCGGGAGCGTCCGCTGACGCGGCGCTTTGAGCGGCGGCAAGGGCGGCCGTCGCGGCCAGCGCCACGGCGGCTGTGGTTCGGCGGATCGCGTTCATGTTCGCGCCCTCCAACGAGGCGCCAAAGGCAGCACGTCTTTAGTCATATACTAACGCCCGTTTGTTCATAGGCCCGCATTGGGCGATTGGAAGGAGGGGAACAATGCGCACAGGACACAGAAGCGCCCGCCGGGCGGCTTTTCGGCGCGGGTCGTTGGCCGCTTGCGTGGCGCTTGGCGCGGCCCTCGCCGCGGCGCAGGGTGTGGCGCAGGGTGCGGCGCAGGATGAAGACGCGGACGAGACGACGGACGCCGAAACGACGGACGCCGTTGCAGCGACGGAACTCGAAGACGCTCCGGTGGTGCCGCAAACCGTGGTGGAAGAGGTTGTCGTCACCGGCAGCCGCTTGGCGCGCACGCCCAACGAGCTGGCCGGCAACCTGCTGGTGCTGGACCGCACCTTCATCGAAAGCACCGGCGAAGCCACCTTGGAGCGCGTGCTGCGCCAGTTGCCGCAGAACTTGAACTCCACCGCCGAGCGCTTCGGCAGCAGCCTCAACGCCGCGACGAACTTCAGCGGCGCCTCCACCGTGAATCTGCGCGGCCTCGGCAGCGAGTCCACCCTGATCCTGGTGGACGGCAAGCGCACCGGGCACAGCGGCTTCCTCGGCGGCGTCACCGACATCTCCTCCATTCCCCTTTCCATTGTCGAACGCGTCGAAGTGATGCTCGATGGCGCGTCCGCGGTGTACGGGTCGGACGCCGTGGGCGGCGTGGTGAACATCATCACGCGCAAGGACTACCAAGGCGTGGAGCTGGACTTGAACTACAACTGGCCGGGGGACGGCGGCTACAGCGAATGGCGCGGCAGCATCGCCGGCGGCGTCGAGTGGGCGGGCACCCGGCTGCGCGCGACGTTCACGCACGGCGGCCATTCCGGTCTCGACGGCGCGGACCGCGAAGCCACCCTCTTCCAGCGTTCCATCTTCCCCGGCCCGCAGTACGACATCCGCTTTTGCTGCGGCCCCGGGGGTGTTCACTTCCCGGTGCTCTTTCGGCTCGACGGCGACCTGTTGACGCAACCGGAATACAACGCCTTGAGCGACGAGGACAAAGCCCGCGCCGAGGGAATCACGCACGCCATCCTCCCCGAAGGCTTCAACGAAAACTCCAGCGTGGACGAGATCACCCAATTTGAGGTGCCGAATTGGGGCGTCGAGACGCAAGCCGGCTACAGCACGCTGCCGGAGAGCGAGCGCAACGGCGGTTCCCTCGCCGCGGAGCGGGATTTCGGCGACTGGCTGACCGTCGGGGCGCGGGTGCGCTTCGAACGGCGCGAGACCATGTACAACCTCGGTTACCTCCGCTTCAGCGGCCAGACCTTGGGAGCGAACAATCCGTTCAATCCCTTCGACCGCAACGTGCATTTGCGCGGTCAACGCCGCGACATGGGCACCGGCGCCACGCTGACGGAAACGGACACGCTGGACACGGGGTTGGACCTTGCCGGCGCGTTCGGCGACTCCGGCTGGGAATGGGAGGCGGATTGGGGCTTTTCCTCCACGAAGGACAGCACGGATCGCGTCAACACGCTGGATTTGGTGCGCCTGCAGGCCGGGATGCGCTCGGACGGCATGACGCCGGTGACGCAGTTCCTCTCCGGTGAAACCGCCGAATCCTGCGCGGAGAAAGGCGGCACGTTTTCGTTCGGTTTCTGCCGCGTGCAGGTGCCGCCGCCGCCAGCGATCAATCCGTTTGGCGACCTTTCGGCCTACGTCGGGGATGCGCTCACCGCCGGCAGCACCAACGAGCAGTCTCGTTTCAGCGCGCTGGTGCGCGGCCGCTTCCCGCTGCTGCCCGGCGGCGACGCGCGAGTGTTGTTCGGCGCCAGCCACCATACGACATCTTTGCAAAGCGCGACGGAGTTTCAAGTGTTGGCGGGGCCGCTTGGCTCGATCACCTCCCTGAACACCAACGCCGAACGTTCCAACAAGGCGGCGTACGTGGAGGCGTTGGTGCCGGTGTTCGACTTCGGCCAAAGCCTTGATTTCAGCCTGTCCGCGCGCTGGGATTCCTACGCCACGCCGGATGTGGTCTACCGCGAGGGCGACGCCCCCGAGAACGCGCAGGACTTGACGGCGACGGGCGACGCCAGCACATGGGGTTTCGGCCTCATCTACACGCCGCGGGACAGCGCCCGCATCCGCATGAGCCGCCAGACCGCGTTCGTGGCGCCGCAACTCAACCAACTCCTCTTGCGCCCCAGCCAGCAAATGGCAACGGGGTTCAGCTGCATTCGGCTCCAACTCGGCAACAGGTTGGTGTGCGCGAACGCCCTCGTCCGCCAAGGCGGCAATCCGGATCTCAAGCCGGAGACGGCGCAAACCTCCAACGTCGGCTTTGAGGTGATGCCCGTTTCGCTGCCGGGGTTGACGCTGAAGACTACTTGGAGCCGCACCCGGTACGCGGATCGAATCACGCAAATCCGCGCCACGATCATCGACCCGGACATGTTGCCGAGCAACACGATCTATAGGGCGGATGAGGATCTCTACGTTCAGGACCAACGCTGGATCAACGCATCCGAGGTCACCCGCGAAGGTTTGGACCACGAGATGCACTTCCAGCGGGGTGGCGATTGGGGCAACGTGGACGTGCAGTTTCGCTACTCGCGCACGCTGCACTACGACGTGACGGTGGATCCCGCCCTTGACGAACCCGTAAGCGTGGTGCGCCTCGCCACGGCGCAAACGCCCATCGGCGTGGTGTCGCCGAGCGCAACCAGCGCCCAGCTCACTTGGACGCACCGGGGCCTGCAGCTAGGCGTGGACGTGGAGCGGCGCGCCAAGACGACCACGATCATCACCAACGTGACGAACGTCTACACTCCGCCCACCATCGTGGACCTGCGCCTGAACTACACCTTCGGCGCCGGCGGATTGTTGCCGGCCCCGGCGTGGGCCGAGGGCTCGCGGGTGACGCTCACCGTCAACAATCTGACCAGCAGCTACGGCAAAACGCGGGTCACGAACGCGGCGGGCGAAGCGTTGGATCAGCAGTCGCCGGACCGATCGCCCCTCTACGGGCGCGTCTTGAACCTCTCGCTGCACATGTCGTTTTAGAAGGAGCGCGCCGCAACGGGTACGGACGTTCCACGGTGACACCGCTGGAGACGACAATCGTCGCCGCCATCATTGCCTTCAGCGCCGTGCCCGCGCTAGTGCTGTGGTGGTGGATGGCCGACAGTTTGAAAATGAAGGTTCAAAGCGGACGCAACGACGACGACGCGGCCGTGCAGACATTCGTTCGTGTCGTCGACGCCGCGAAAGAGAGTCTTGTCGTGCATGACGACGGCGACAAGATGGCCCACACGTTGTACGACAACAACGACGCCATTTGCGCGGTTCGTCGGCAACTAGAGAAAGAGAAGGCGCTCCGGATTCAGTTCTTGTTCAACGAGGAAGCGGACCTTGCGATGGTGCGAGCGCTTCGCGCGGAGTTTCCATCCCGAACAGAGGTGCGGTACATGCGTGACGGCCGACCGCCCGACGACATTCACTACAAGATCGCGGACGGGGGCACCATTGGGCATCTCTCCGATCACGAGCCGGGACAACCCGAACGCCACTTCAAGCTGCTCGACTGTTTGGCCACCAAACCCCGATCCAGAACACGCGTGTTCGGCAAATATCTAAGGCGTTTCGAACAGGACTTTGAGTCCGCGCGGACGATGGTGGCTTGAACGACGACGCTCCGACGATCATTTTCATGCGTCGGAGAGCCGTTCTCTGTATCGCTCTGCCGGCGCTCACCGGGGCCACTCCAGCAACACCACTTCCTCGCGCAGTTGCTCGCCGGTGACGGTGGATGGTCTGGTGCGGAACAGGTCCGTGCCGACGAGACGGTAGCCTAGGGACTGCGCCAAATCCGCGAGGATCGCGCCGGTGCGGATCATCACGCGCAGGTAGGATGCTTGGTCGCCCACCACATAGGCCAGCTTGGCGCCCGGTTTGAGGCCGGGGCGCAACGATGCGAGGTGGCGTCGCATGCCGCCGAAATACAAGCGGGCCACACGGTGGTACAGGCGCTCGAAACCGGAGGTCTTGCCCAAGTCTTGGCGGCGGCGTTCGATGGCCTGCGCGATCTTGTCCACCTGCGGATGGTCCGCCACCTCTTGGTCGTCCGTGTCGGCCTTGTACACGCCGCGCGTGTTGGAACGAATCAGGCCCTCCTTGAGCTGGCGCAGCTGTTGCTTGTCCCGCAACAGCCCGAGGATCACGGATTCCAAGCGCGTTGCGCGCGTGTAGTCCTTTTCGTTCGGGTACGGTGGCGAGGTGATCACCGCATCCACCGCCCCGGGTTCAAGGACGGCGCCGGCATCGCGCGCGTCCGCCGCCAGCGCCTGCGCCGGCACCTCCGCGCAGTCGCGCACCGCGTCCAGATCCGCCGCCATGGCGCGCATTCCGTCGCGCCACACATCGACCACCGGCGCGTCCCGCCTGGCTTTGCCAACGCCCACTTCCGGGCCGAACTTGAGGTTGCCGACGCCACGCACCAGCGCCTTCGCCAATGCCAGCCGTCCGCAGTGGCGGGCTGGGCCGCCCCCCTGTTCGTCCATCGCGTCCAACAAGACGAGCGTCCTGTGCAGCGGCAGGGGGCTGATGGAGTTCTTGAGCAACAGCCCACCTTGCTGAGCAGGCAGAACGCGCAATGGCGGCAACGCGCCGGGCGCGGATGCGGCTGTGTCGAACAACGGCAGGTCGGGGTGTTTGCCGAGGCCTTGCCGCGACAACGTCTTGGTGGCGGCGGCCGCGACAGCGTCCGCATAGCGCCGCAAGTCTCCGCCATCGACACGCCAATTCACCTTGACCGCGCTGGCGAAGTGCGCCATGGGGTTGGACTCCACGCCGACGCTTGCGAGGCCCAGCTTCTTGCACTCCACCAATGTGGTGCCCGTGCCGCAGAAGGGATCCAAAACGGTGTGTTCCGGGCCGAGGCCGAAACGATGGAGGTAGTCCCGCACCAGATGCGGCGGAAAGGAGAGCACGAAGCGGTACCAGTCGTGAATCGCGCGATCCTCCGGCCGCAACTGGTTGCGATCGGCATGGGCCGCGCGCGGGTTTCGCACAGTCAAGGAGGCGGCGACGGAGGCGGGCATCGGGGAATCGTCCGTAGGTGGACTGTATAATGCCATGTGTGCGGCCTCGAACGCGCCTTTGACGGCGCGGCGCGGGGGAACCGGCGCCGAACGGCGCGGTCTCAACACCAGTGCCAGGCGAGGCGAGAGCGGCAAGCGGCAAAGCGGGATAGAGAGGAGCGAGGATGATGAGGAACATGCGAACAGGTCTGGCTTGGTTGCCCGCGCTTGCTCTCGTATCCGGGGCGGCGCTGTGCGCCGACGAGCCCCGCGACAACGCGTTCGTGCTCGAAGGAGACTTGTCGGCCCTCTACGCCAGCGGGGACTTCGTGGTTTGGCGGCCCAAGGGCGCCGGCGTGCGCATGATGGCGGCGGCTTCCACTTCCTCCGGCGAACCCCGCTCGTTGGAAGAGACGTTGGATGTGGTGGCGAAGGCGCCCTTGCGCGAGGACGGCACCTTCCGACTCGAAGGCGCGGTCGACGTCCCGCACCGCGTCTACTTCTACGTCTTGAACGCGCGCGGCCACGAAGGCCAGCGCTACGCGCCGGTGAAGGGCAACGCCTTCATCTTGGAACCGGGGCAACTGCGCTTGGCGATGCGGCGGCGCGGGCGGTTCCACATCGAAGGCGGCAAGTACAACGACGCGGTGTACAACACTTGGCTGCGTTCCCCGCCGTACTTGGAGGCGATGGCCGAGCACGAGAGCCTGCTCGCGCCGGTGGACGGCGAAAGCGAAACCGAGAAGCGCCGCCGCGTGGATCGCTCGCAGGAGGCGTTCCAGCGCACCTTGGATTTGGAGACCGAGGGCCGCAGCCGCATTGCCCAAACGCACCCGGATCCCCTTGTGCGCCGCTTGGTCATCGAGTCCACTTGGCTCAGTGGCCCGTGGATGTTGGACGCCTTGCGCGGCTTGGCCGCGCTCACGCCGGAGGATGCGTGGGTTCTCGAACGCCTTGCCCGCGCCGAGGAGAGCGCGGCCAAACGCGCCAAGGAGCGCAAGCGGTTCGCCGTTGGCGCGGACATCCGCGACTTCGTGGCCGAGACGCTCGAAGGCGAATCCGTGCGGTTGGCGGACGTGCGCGCCCAGAGCGAGGTGGTGCTGGTGGAGTTCTGGGCATCCTGGTGCGGGCCCTGCCGGGTGGAGATTCCGCACATGAAGGAGGCTTACGAGCGCTACAAGGGCAAGGGCTTCGAGATCGTTTCCTTCACCATCGACAACGACCGCGAGGATTGGGAGATCGCCTCCGAAGAGGAACAGTTGCCTTGGCACAACCTCGGCATGGGCGAAGAAGCCGACGCGCCCACCGCCTATCAGGTGACCGGCGTGCCGAAGAACTACCTTGTCGATGGCGCGAGCGGCGACATCCTGGCGCGCGATCTGCGCGGCCACCACCTGGACGAGAAACTCGCCGAACTGATGAATTGAGCGCCGGACAGCACCGGGGTTCAACCTTCACCTGCCAGAAATTTCCACACCTGCCAGCCCCAAGGCGGCCGGCAGGTCAAAACCGCGGGTACTCGAACACCGCGGTTTGGCCGGCGGCGACGTCCCGCCGCGTGGTGGTGGTGCCGTCCGGCCACTCCACCTCGATCCGCTCCACCCGCGTCGCTTCGCCCAGGCCGAACACCTGCAGGGCGGGGTTTTGCGACGTGAAGTTGCTGCCGATCATCACCTCGCGCATTTGCGTTTGCTCGCCGACGAAGGCGCGCACCCGAGCGCCCGCCGCTTGCGTGTTGGGCGCCGCGCCGCGCAATCGCACACGCAGAAAGTTCTTGTCTTGGGCGTCGTTGCGCCACAGCGTGGCGGAGTTGTCTTCGCCGCGGTGCGTTTGGAAGATGTCCACATCGCCGTCGTTGTCGAAGTCCGCGCAGACCACGCCGTAGCCCATCTCGGCATCCGCCACGCCGACCGCCTCGGCGCGCTCGAAAAAGCGGCCATCGCCTTCGGAAAGAAACAGCCGGCTTGTGTCCGTGTCGAAGTGGCTCGGCTCGAACGGCTCCGGCCAGCCGTTGGTGTGGTAGATGTCCAAGTCCCCGTCCAGGTTGAAGTCCGCGAAACAAGCGCCCCAACCCCAGCCGCCGTCCGCCACCCCCGCGCCTTCGGTGACATCGAAGAACTCGCCGAAGGCGTTGCCGTAGAGGCGGTTGCCGAGCGTGAACACGCGCCCGCCGTCGTCGTCCGCGACGCTCAATATGGACGTGACGAACCAATCCAAGTCGCCATCGCCGTCGTAGTCGCCGAGCGCCGAACCCATGCCGTTGCGGTCGACGATCACGCGCCGGTCCGTGACGTTGCGGAAGGTGCCGTCGCCGTTGTTCATGAACGCCATGGACGTGCGGAAGTCCGCCGCCACCACGAGGTCCGGGTGGCGATCCTGATCCAGCCGCGCGAAAGTGGGCGTGAAGGTGTAGTCCACGCCCGGCGAGTCGCCGGAATTGACGGGTTCCGGGTCGATGATGTCGGGCGCGATGCCGGCCGCCAAGCTCACATCCGTGAACCGGATCGGCGCGCGCGGACCGGCGGTGTCGTTCCGCCACAGGTGTTCGGTGTTCACTTGCGCTCCCACCCGCCGCCGCGTGCCCCAATGGGTGAGAAAGAGATCCAAATCGCCATCGAGATCGTAGTCGCCGAACGCCGCCGACACGGTGTAGCGGGCGCCGATGGCGTCCAAGCCGGAGCCGGAGGTGACGTCCGCGAAAGTGCCGTCGCCGTTGTTGCGGAACAGAAACGACGGATCGAACTCCAAACCGCCGACGAACAGGTCCAAATCGCCATCGCCGTCAATGTCCGCGAACGTCGGACCGGAGTGGCGGTGGTTCTCCGAGGCCGATTTGGTGTAGGCCACGCCGGCGGACGCGGCCACTTCGGCAAAGACGTTGCCGCCAAGGTTGCGGTAGAGCAGGTTGGGGCCGATGTCGCCGCGCACTACGAAGAGGTCCACCCGGCCGTCGTCGTCGTAGTCCCCCGCCGCCACGCCGCCGCCGAAGGCTTCCGGATCGGTGCCGGTGGGGCGCTGGTAGCCGTGCCGATAATGAATCCCGGATGCCGCGGTGACATCCGCGAACCGCAAGGACACCGCCGCCGGAGGCGGCGGCGCGGGCGGTTCGGGAGGCGGCGCGGGCGGCACCGCCGCCGGACTGCCACCGCCACCACCTCCGCCACAGCCCGCCAGGCACACGCCGAGAGCCGCAAGGACGACGCCGGGCGCGCGCCACGCCCGCTTTGGTCGCGTGTTGGACACGATGGCGGTCTCTCAAAAGCGTGGCGGCGGCGAGCGGTTGATGCAGTGTATGCCGGGCACGGTCTGGCGACCGCACACCGTGGTCATTCGTGACAAAAAACGCCACGCCGACCACGCCGGCACACGCAAGCTGGCCTAAACATAACATCGTCAACGTTGCGGCACCTGCCGGCGGGTGGCCCATCGTGCCGGAGGACGCCGCTCGGGCCTCGGGCCAATCGAGTTTGCAACGCAAGGGTGGCATGAACTACCATTGCATGGATAATTGACCAGTGGACGAACCATGCAACGCTTTGAGGCTCACAAAGTGCGAGACCTCGCCCCCGGCCCAATCCTAGCTAACCATGAGCGCATTGCTGAGCCGCTACATGGCTGGTACCCCTACTTGGAAGGCTACTCGCCCGACTTTGTAGCGGACGCTCTGCGGACCTTCGCACCGGACGCTCGGCGTGTGCTCGATCCCTTCGCCGGCACCGGCACCACTCCTTTGACGGCGGCATCACTCGGCTGTCAGGCCTATTACTGCGAGCTCAATCCTTTGCTGCAGTTCCTGGTGGAAGCCAAGACCTCGGTCTTGGCCATGCGGCGGCAGCAACGGCAATCACTTGCCGTGCGACTACATGACTTGGCCGAACATCTTCCGGCCACGCTCGCTCAACACGATCCTGACGCACGTTTGACCGCTACCCATGTGCAGACGTTTGGCGATAGCCGCTTTTTCTCCGCGGCTACGTTCACGGACTGTCTCAGAGCTCGTAGCTGGTTGGATAGACTTACCCCAGAAGATCCGGTCGCTGCTCATGTGGCCACCGTGGCGACAGTTGCAGCGTTGCTGCCTTGCTCGCACATGATCCGCCGCGGCGATCTACGCTTCAGGAAGCCAAATGAATACAAACACATAGCGCCGAATCTCGCCGTCTGCATCCAAGAACGGCTCCGGTCAATGGCCAACGATCTAGCGCTGCTCCCCGTCATCGAGAACATGCCTATCTTGATCACCGAGGACGCCAAGCGCATGGCTGCCGTGCCCGCCCTTGACATTGACGCCATCGTCACTTCGCCACCCTATCTGAACGGCACGAACTACTACCGCAACACGAAAATAGAACTGTGGTTCCTTCGGGCATTGTCTTCGGGTGCCGACTTGGCACGTCTCCGGATGCGCACAGTGACCGCCGGCATAAACGATGTGCAGGTGCGCCAAGAGGACGCCCCGGCTTCCACATTGGTCAAGAACTTGGTACACACACTTAATGGGTGCGCCTATGACCCGCGCATTCCAATCATGGTGTCGCGGTATTTTGCAGACATGCGGCAGGTCTTCGTCGACATGTCGCAGCATGCCAAGTGCGGGGCCCCACTGATCTTGGACATTGGCGATTCCAGCTATGCCAACACACATGTAGACACGCCCACGATCCTCGCTGATTTGTTGAGAAGCACGGGCTGGCGCTTTGAGCGAGAAGTGCTGCTTCGCAATCGTCACTCCCCAAACCGACAACGCCTTCGCCAAGTGTTGCTGGTCGCCTTCGCACGACGGCATCGCCTTCGGACTCGATCCCCAAAGCTCCTACCGAAGTGGGAAGCGTTCAAGCTCAACCTACCGCACCAAGACGGCGCGTTCGCCAAGCGTAATTGGGGGAGTCCGCTGCACTCGCTGTGCTCCTACCAAGGTAAGTTGAAGCCGGCGATCGCGCACCATCTCGTAACGGCGCTGACCAAGCCCGGTGATCGTCTGCTCGACCCGTTCGGCGGCGTGGGGACCATCGCTCTTGAAGCTGCCCTACATGGTGTGTCAGCTTGTAGTTTCGATATCAGCCCAGTCGCAGTGTCTGTTGCTGCTGCAAAACTCGCACCTGCCACGCCTGCGGAGTGTCTCTCGATCGTGGATGAACTAGGGCACTTCCTCCGCGAACAGCAACCAACCGCCGAAGAGCGGCGCGAAGCTGCATCCATTCAATTCAACGGCCCGTTGCCGGACTACTTCCATCCACGTACGCTGGACGAGGTCCTCTTGGCGCGGCGTTTCTTTCGAGAGCTCTCGGCATCGCGAATGGGCAGGTCGTTCGTTCTTGCCTGTGCATTGCACATCCTTCATGGCAACAGGCCGTACGCGATAAGCAGACGCTCGCATCCGATCACTCCGTTCGCACCAACCGGAGCAGTCGAGTACAAAGATCTGACCGCAAAATTGGGTGCCAAAGTGCAACGATCGCTGGCTGCCAAACTGCCGCCTACGTTTGTCTCCGGCACGTCCCTGTTCCAAGATGCCACTGATCCGTGGCCGGATGATGTCGACCAGCTTGATGCCATCGTCACTTCTCCACCCTTCTTCGATAGCACACGCTTCCATCTTGCGAACTGGATGCGTCTTTGGTTCACTGGCTGGAGCGGAGCGGACTTCAGGTCCAGTCCAGCAAAGTTTGTCGACGAACGCCAAAAAAGAGGTTTCGATGTTTATCGACCCGTGTTACGACAAGCGCGAGAACGGTTGAAGCGAGACGCCGTCTGCCTATTTCACGTCGGCAAGAGCAAGAAGTGCGACATGGCGGAGGAAATCGCGCGTATCGCACGGCCTTGGTTTCGCAATGTCGAGGTCTTTTCGGAGAGCGTACTCCACTGCGAGTCACACGGTATTCGTGATAAAGGCACAGTGGTGACCCATACCTACCTCCTGATGACCTGACACAGGAGGGTCACGATCTAGAGCTCCTCATCTTCAAGAAGACTGTCGGGAACATGCGAAGCACTATCGAATATGTCGATCTGTGCGAAGTTTCGGATTAGCCGCCGAACCTTCTTCACTTCATTGGGGTATTGAATCCAGCGCTCAATGAAGCCGTCGGCGTCAGCGATGACTTTATTGACCGCTACTTGGTTGATTTTCGGCTCGCCGACCAACAATGTGTACTTGAATCCGGTCAGGCGTGCAAGACTGCGCAATTCGGTCAAACTGTAGAATTCCGAAGGCCAATTGCCGTGTTTTTCGTTGTTGCACTTGGCGCACAGGAGCGTTGCGTTCTGTGTTTCCAAGGGCCAGAGGAGGCGTACCGGCAGCGTGTGATCCAAGTTGAAGGCGGTCGGTCCTTTTGACGGATAACGCAATTCTCTGCCGCACTTGAAGCAAGCACCGCCGAACTTGTCGAATACAGCCTTGCTGTCGATGGGGCCTCCGTCGCCAGCAAGATCCCCGTAGAGGCGTCTCCTGGCTGCCGCTTCTCGATGTTGATCCGTGGTGCGCGATTGGTTCTTGATTCCATTGTAGATTGCCTTGCATGATCTGCACTCGCCTTGGCGACCGGACTGCCGCGAGTTGTGGACATCAAAGTGTTCCAATGGCCTCAGCGCATAGCAAAGCAGACAATACTTGAAGCACTGGGCTTCGCGGATGTACTCGTCGTGCAGGACCGTAAACTCGCCTTCTTCTATCGTTCCCCCCTCAGGCTGATGCACAAGCGCATAGTCAAACAACTTGGTCTCACCGCCGGTCTGTAGAGCGAAGCCGCAACCAGGACAGATGATCTCGAAATCATGGTCGACATTGCCCGCTCTAACGACGATGAGCTCTTGGCAAGCACCACTAAGGCATTGAAATACCTTGAAAACGACATCACCCATGCCTTTCACATGGGGAGGGCGTACCTGCCCGGCTTTCTTGACCTTTGTGTACGGCTTTCGCCGGGGCATAGACGAGAAACCGGTTGCAATGAAGGCTCGTACTTTACCATGAGCGGCGGAAGAAACGTACATGGTTGAACGAGGGGGGTGTGCGACAAATCGTAGGTCAGTAGTCGTTCACATTTGGGCTTCACGCGGCGAGTTTGGCAACCCGGTCCTCCCAATACCGGTCGAACCATCCGCCCAGTCGGGCGCAGCGGAGCCAGAGCACGGGGTTGGCGCCGGCGACGCTCCAGCGCATGCCGGTGCATTTCATACGCTGGCCGACGACGTTTTTGCAGCCCGCTTCAATGATGCCGGAGCCGATCGGAAGGCCGTCGGCGAGGTGTTCGTCGTAGCGCATCCGGTCGCGCCGTTCGGCGAGATACGCCACCGCCTTGCGGCACTCCTCGACGGCGGCGCCGCGCTGGCGCAGGTCGTCCAGCACGTCGCCGAGGCGGCCCGCCTTGAGCATCCCGCACAGCTTCTTCGCCCATGCCCTGGCCAAGTCGCTGTCGCCGTGGCGGGCGCGCGCCGCCGCCCACAAATACTCGGTCGCGTGATAGAAGTCGACGATCTTCTCCGCATCCGGAAACCAGTCGTCGAACACCCGCCGGATCCACCCCGCGCCGTCGCCGACGCACACCTCGACATCCCGCGGCGCGCAGCCCGCCGCCGCCAGTTCGCGCAGCAGCCGCCGCTCGAACGGCGACTCCTCGCCGGGCGTCTCGGCCGCGCTCTCGATGCCCGCGAACAGCACCGCGGCGCCTTCCACCATGCGCGGGCGGCCCGCCTCGTCCGTCTCCGACACCCACAGAACGCCCACTTTCGCCTCGCGCACGCCGGCGCGTCCGCCATCCTTGCCGGGACGCCCGGCGGTCTCGCTCGGCAGCGCCGGCACGCCCGTCCCGTCCAAGGCGCAGCACAGCTTCCGCCCCGGCTTCGACGCCTCGCGCGCCAGCGAGACCCAGCCGCCGGCCTCCGTCTCCGTCCGCCACGCCTCCAGATCCTCGCCAGCCGCCTGCGTGGCGCGCTCGATCCGCTTCGCGCCGAAGTTCAGCCCCGACAGTTCGCGCAGCAACTCGTCCGCCTGCGCGCAGCTGCTCTGCGAACCCGCCAGGCTCGCCAGCCGCCGCGCCGTCGGCGTCATCGACAACTCGATGTCCAGCAGCCGCTCGCGCGGGCGCCAGCTGCGCCCGCACTCCCGGCACCCGCGCCGCGCCATCTCCGCCGCGCCATCTCCGCCCGCACGCTCCCCAGCGCCGTCTCGATCCGCGACTCCTCCACCCGCACCAGCCGATCGCGGCCGCCGCAGGTCGGACACGGGCCCGGCGCCGAGTCGTCCTGCCCGTACGCCGCCCGCAGTCCCAGCCGCGCCGCCTCCAGCGCCTCCGAACGCAGCCGACCGTCCAGCAGCGCCGCGTGGCTCCCGCCCGAACCGGAACACGCCATCTCCGCCATCGCGAACCGCGCCATCGACGCCCGCAGCTCCCGCCGCGCCTCGTCGCGCGCGTCCTCGCGCTTGCGTTTCCCGTCCAACTCATTGACAGTCCCTGTCGCCATCGCGGGTCTCCTTTCCCTTGGCTGCTTCGAAACGCCAAGAGTAGGAGAACCCGCCTTGGCCTTCACGCCATTTCCAGCTCCCGTGTCCCAGACCGCCTCGCGTTAGGCGTCTCGCATAAATAAACACTTCAATTGAGCGTTTTCTTATTTGGCGAAACCATGTAGTTCCAGTCGCCGTGGAACGCGGAGCGCCTGATGCGCACGCCGGCCAGTTCCTCGTCGCTCACCTTCACGCCGGTCGGGTACTCGTTCCCGTCCAGTTCCGCCCGGATCGACAGCCCCCCGCGCGTCGTCGTGTTGGCGATCAGCTCCACCACCGCCTCGCGGCTGACCAGCGGGCGCCCGCGCCAGTTCTCCGTGATCCAGCAGAACATCCGGTGCTCGATCTGTTCCACTTGCTGGTGCCCGGCGGGAAGTGGCACACCGACACCTCCAGACCCGTGGCGTCCGCGACGCGCTGCAGCTCCAGCTTCCACAGCCGGTTGCGCGGCCCGTTCGAGCCGCCCGCGTCCGCCGTCGCCAGCAGGCGCTTCGCGTCCGGGTACGCGTGGCGGCCCATCCGCTCCCACCAGCGCCGCACCGTCTCCGCCGCGAACGACGCCGTGTCGTGGTCCACGCCCACGCTCACCCAGCCGTTGTTCGCCGTCAAGTCGTAGACCCCGTACGGGATCGCCTTGCCCAGCTCCTTGTCCTTGAAGTCGTGGACCAGCACCTTCTCCGGCTCCCCCTTCGGACGCCATTCCCTGCCGCCGTTGCGGAAATTGCCACCAGCTCCTTCTTCTTCGTGTCCACCGACACCACCGGCTCGCCGCGGCGCTGGAACGTCTTCGCCTTGCGGTTGACGTCCCGGAACTGCGCGTCGCGGTCCGGGTGTTGCCGGCCCTCCACCGTCTTGCGGTTCGACTGCAGGCTGTAGCCCAGGTCGTGCAGCAGGCGGTTCACCGTCCGCTCGCTCGCCGGGTGGCCCTTCTTCCCCAGCGCCTCCGACAGCCGCGCCGCGCTCAGCGTCGTCCACAGCAGCGGCCCCGTCGGATCCCCCCGCGTCGCCGGATCGACCAGCCGCCGCAGCGCCTCCACCAGCCCCGCGTCCTTCTCCTCGACGCGCTTCCGGCCCCCGCCCGGAGCCCGCTGCCGCCCCGACGACGAAACGCCTCCCGGTCCCGCCGAACCGATCTCCCGCAGCCCCGCGTGGACCCGGCTCCGCGACATCCCGGTCGCCTCCGCCACCCATGTGACGCCGCCCCGGCCCAGCGACCGCGCCTCCGCCGCCGCCCACAGCCGCTTCGCCCGCTCGTCCAGCACCCGTTCCAGAACCAGAAACTTCCCACGTATCGACTGCGTGACGGCGTCTTCCATGACCATCGAGCCTCCTTGCCGAAGACCTCCATCGTAGCATTTATAGGAGCGAGACGCCTTAGTGGCCACTGACCTACGATTTGTCGCACACCCGAACGAGGGAGACGAGGGAGGCCTATATGGCGTCTTGGGGTAGTGCGGAACTTTGGCGGCAGGATGGCGAACGGATTTTCCGTTGAAGCGGTCAAGGCCAGCGGAACGCGCCGCCGCAGGTGCCGTTGCACCTTCAAAATAGGCGCGGTCAAGGAACACTTCAGGCCGTGTTTCGCGCTCGGTGGATTGTCGTTTGCATGATGGGTGACCGGCCGACCGCGGCGCGGTACGCGGATGGTCAAGGCCCTTCGGCGGCGAGCTCGCGCACGTAGGCGATCCAAGCGGCGGCGTTGCGGCGGGAGGTCTCGCGGCCTTCCCGCGCCGCCTGTTCGAAGGCGTCCAGCGCGTCGCCAAAACGCGCCAGCTCGGCGAGCGCCACGCCGCGCAGCACCCACGCCTCGCCGGGGCGGGCGAGGCCGCCTTTGGCCAGCGCTTTGGCGGCCGCGTCGGCGACGCCGGGCCAGTCGCCGTCCTCATTGAGCAGCAGCGCTTTGCGCAGGTGGTATTCCCCGTCCTCGGCCTGCGCGGCCAGCCGATCCGTCACGACCGCGGCCTCGGTGGTTTCCCGCGCCGCCATCCAAGCGTTCAACTGCAATTCCAAGTTCGCAGTCGTGGCCCGCACGCGCCCGTCGCCGATCGCCGTGGCCAGCACCTGCGCGCCGCGCGCCGGATTGTCCAAGTGCATGTTGAGACGCGCCAGCGTCAAAATCTGCAGTTCGTCCGCGAGCAACCCGGCCAGCCAAGGCACGGTGAGCGCGGACAGCGCCCGCTCGTCCTGTTCCGTTTCCATCAACAACCCGGACAACGTCTCGTAGTGGCGCACATGGTCCGGCCACAGGCCAATCATCTCTTCGGCAACGGCGATCGCCTCGCGCAGCCGGTCCGTCTCCACCAAGATGGCGAGCTCCACCTGCAGCCAGGATTCGCGCGGCGTGTCGATGTCGTTGGCGCGGCGCACATACGGCAGGCCCGACAGCATCTCGCCCCGCTGCACGTGATTGACGCCGACCAGCATGTAGGCGTCCGCGCCGGGCGCCGGCTCGTGGCGGAACCAGCGCATGGCGGCTTCGTTGGATTCGGCGTAGCGTTCTTGGCCGGCGTAGTAGCTGGCCACCGAATACACAACGCCCTGCTGCGCGAAGGTGGGCAGCGCGTCGAGCGCGATGCAGCGCTCGAAGGCGGCCAGCGCTTCGTCGTCCCGGCCTTGCTGCGCGTGGATGAAGCCGAAGGCCTGGTGAACTTGCGCCAGCTCGTAGGGGCGCAGATTGCGCGTGCCGATCTTGCGCAGGCGGCCGAGCGCGGCGTCCAGCTTGCCTTCGCCGAGCAGCTCGTGCGCCTCGGAAAGCTGCCGATACACGCGCTCGCTCATCGTGGTGGAAGGCTCTTCCCGCGGTTCGATTTGGCGCGCTTCGCGCAGCGGATGCCACGCCGGCCACTCGTCGGCCGGTTCGGAGCGGGCGCCGGCGGCGCCGGCGATTGCGACGCAAACCAACAGCCAAGCGCGCACGTTCACCGTTCCATCCTGAATTCGATGGTGGTGGTTGCCCAGCGCTCCACCGGCGCGCCGTCCACGATGCGCGGCTTGAACTTCCACCGGCGCACGGCGCGCAGGGCGTTGCGCACGAAGAGGCGCCCCGGCGCGGATTCGAGCACGCGCGCGTCTTTGGTGGCGCCGTCCGTCCCGATCAGCACTTCCACGCGCACAAAGCCTTCGGTGCCTTCCTCGAGCGCTTGGCGCGGCCACTGGGGATCGATGCGCACGATGGGCACGGCTTCGCCTTCCGCGGCGGCGTCGCCGGGATTCCACTGGCCGAGATAGGGCCCGCCACCGGCGGTGGCCGGAATGTCGATTTTGGGCATGCGCAGGCGCGTCAGCCGCCGCTCGGGTTTGGGCGTGTCCGTCAGGCGCAGGCGCGGCGGTGGCGGCGGCGCTTTCGGCGGTGGCGGCTTCTTGGGCCGGGCGCGCTGCTTGGTGCGCAGCTGTTCGTCCTCGCGCACGCGCACCATGTCCACGATCTGGCCGTCCGGACCGGCGGACTGCGCCCCGCCGCGGCCGACGATGAGGGCGTGCATCACCACGAACAGCGCCAAGGCGACGGCGCCGCCGCCGGCCAAGAAGGCGACCGTGCGCAGACGCGGAAGCGGCATGAAGCTCACACCTCCGGCTCGGCGGCCACCGCGATGTTGGTTACGCCGGCGGCGCGGGCCCTATCCATCACGTCGATCACGGCGCCGGTGGAGGCGCGCCGATCCGCCACCACCACCACGCTGCTTTCCGGGTTCTCCGCCACCGCCGCCTCCACCAGCGGCCGCACATCCTCCAAGCGCACGCGGCGCTTGTGCATCCACACCGCGTCCGTCGCCGAGACGCCAACCAGGATGTTGCCCGCTTTCGCCGCCGCGGTCTCGGCCAGCGGGCGTTCGGGCGTCAAGCCGGGCTCTTTGACGAAGGAGGTGGACACGATGAAGAAGATGAGCAGGATGAACACCACGTCCAGCATCGGCGTGAGGCTGATCTCGCCCTCGTCCTCGTCGCCACGCGCGCGCCGAACCGCCATGCGGTTGTCTCCTGTAAGCCCGTCGATCTGTCAACGGGCGGATGGCGGCCAGCGACCCGTTGGCCGCGCCGGCCAGCCGCGTCGTCGAGCATGGCTCCGGGTCATTGTTGGTAGGCGTTTAGCTTGTCGCCATGGGGGGATGGTGCCACCATGAACCTGCCGTCGTCCATCGAATCGACGGAACGAGGAGCTGGAATACGGTGTGCGGCAAGTCGTCAGTCAATGATCTCTTGCGCGGTCAAGGATCTGGCGAACGCGCTAGCTCCCGCCGTTGAGCACACCTCTGCCGCGCCGCAGCAACTCCTCCGCGCTCGCGCAGCCGACCACCAGGTCGCCCACTTCCGCGAGCCGTTCGACGTCCTCCTCGTTCGCCAGCAGCGCCGCCAGCGCATCGCCCGTCGCAACGCCGAACCGCCACGCCGCCTGGCGCCGCAACAGCGCCCGCTCGCCCTCCAACATGCCCTCGGACAGGCCCTGCCCATCCTCCTGCCCTCGTCGAGCGCCTCCCGGCGCCATTGCGCGACCGTTTCCGCCAGCATCCTCGGTTCCTCCATGTGGCGCAGCGCGCGCCGCAGTTCCTCCGTGTGTCCCGCGCCCGTCTCGTCGCCGCCGAAGCGCGCCGCCAGCATCCGCATCAGCGCGTCCGACAGCCGCTCCGCGAGCTCCGAACGGCCGTCCCGCCGCAACGCGCCGAACAACGCCGCCGCCAAGCCCGGCAGCTCCGCCGGCCGCCGGCCTGCGCCCTCCCGGCGGCCCCGCCTTTCTTCGGTTACCGGTTCGGTCAACCGGCGGGAGCGGCCAGCGACACGTTGGCCGCGCCGGCCAACCGCGCCTGATCCACCACCCGCACCATGAGGCCGGCCTCGGCGGCGCGGTGCGCGACGACCACCACGGACGCCTGCGGCTTGCGGGCAAGGCCGGTCTCGATGTTGGCGCGCACGGCGCGCAGATCCACGGCGCGATCCTCCACGAAGACGGTGCCGTCGGCCTCGATGCGCACGGCGATGAGTTCGGCGCGTTCGCGTTCTTTCACCGGCGCGTTCGCCGGTCGGTTCATGTCCACGCCGAACTCCTTGGCGAAGGAAGTGGTCACGATGAAGAAGATGAGCAGGATGAACACGATGTCGAGCAGCGGCGTGATGTTGATGGCGGCGTCCTCGGTCGCCCGCCGCCGGTGCCGTTGCCTCATGGCGCCTCCAGCGCCAACGCGCCCTCCAAGTCGCGCATCTCGCGTCCGGCGCGTTGCCGCAGCCAGTACACCACGCAAAGGCCGGACAGCGCCGCCACCAGCCCGGCCATCGTGGGCACCGTGGCCTGGGAGACGCCGCTCGCCATCACGCGGGCGTTGCCGGTGCCGAACACCGTCATCACGTCGAAGACCCGCACCATGCCCCACACCGTGCCGAGCAAGCCGAGCAGCGGCAGAACCTGCAGCAGCGTCTCGATGAGCGACAGGTTGCGGCGGGCGCTTTGCCCCACCCTTGAGAGAATCGCGGCGCGCGCGTTGAGGGCGAACCACTCGTCAGCCGCGCCCGGCGGTTCGCCGGCGGCGCTTGCGCCCGCGCGCTCGGCCAACCACTCGGCCCGCGCCGCCCGCGCCTGCCCCGGCAACACGCGCAGCGCGTGCCAGATGCGCTCCAGGATCAGCGCCCACATCACCGCGGTGACCGCGCCGATGGCGTAGAGGACCGGGCCGCCAAGCTCCAAAAAGGCGCGCACGGACATCGCCAACTCGGCGAGCGTCCTCATCGCGCGGCGGCCCCGGTGGCGGAACGCACGGCCGGCGGCGTCACGGCGCGTCCGCCGCGTTGGCCGCCCGCCGCGCGAGCAGGCCCACGCTCTGCTCCTCCAAGAGCTCCACCAGCGAACGGCTCAGATTGGCCACAACGCTGTGCAGGAGCAGCAGCGGGATGGCGACGATCAAGCCGAGCACGGTGGTCATAAGGGCTTGGGAGATGCCGCCGGCCATCAACTTCGGATCTCCGGTGCCGAACAGGGTGAGCTGTTGGAAGGTGATGATCATGCCCACCACCGTGCCCAGAAGGCCCAGCAATGGCGCCAGCGCCGCGAACACCTTGACGACGCCGTGCCAGCGCTCCAACGCCGGGGTCTCGCGCATCACGGCTTCGTCCAAGCGCAGATTGAGGGCTTCGAGCGGCAGATGGCGGTGCTCGTCGAACGTGGCGAAGACCCGGCCGAGCGGGTTGTCGTCGCTCGCTTGCCGGCGTTCCAGCTGCGCCCGCACGCGCCGCCGCACCGCGTACAGCAAGGCCAGCCGCCACAGCGCGACGGCCGCGCCGGCTGCGCCCATGCCGATGATCACGTAGCCGACATAGCTCCCTTGGCGAATGCGCTCCGCGAGGTCCGGCGTTTGCATGAGCAGGCCGAGCAGCTGGCCGCGGGTGGGATCCACCGCCATCGGCACCGGCCCTTCCTCCGCTTCGCCAAGCGCCTCGGCCAGCGTCCGGTGCCGCCCCGGCGGTTGCCGGGGCAGTGTTCGCATCGTGCCGCTTTCGCTGTCGAAGGCGAGGAAGTCCGCGCCGCGAACCAAGTTGAAGGCGCCAACACGCACCACGTCGCCTTCCACGATGGCGCCGGAGGGATCCGTCACGGCGCCGCGGAAACGCGCCACTTCGGACGAGGCGACCATCTCCTCCAACAGCAGCAGTTGCAGTTCCCGCAGTTCGGCCAAACCGGGCAGGGCGCGGGCCTCGGCGATGCTTGCGGCGCGTGCGCCGCGGCCCGGGCGCTCGGCGGACACCAGCGAGGCGTCGACAACGCCCTTGGCGTCTCCGGCCACTTGCCGCACCACGCCGAACAACTCGCCGAAGTTGCCGACCCGCACGGCCAGCCGCTCCTCGAGTTCGCGCAGTTCGCGTTCATTGCGCTCGAAGGCCTCGCCAAGCGCATCGCCGCGGCGTTCCTCCGCGGCCAGTTCGCCGCTGACGGCCTCCAGCATCCGTTGCCGCTCGTCGCGGTTCGCCTCGAAGCGGGCGATGCGGGCCGCATTGCGGCGATCGGCGCGCTCGGCCTCTTGGCGCACCATGCGCAGCAAGTCCGCCACGGTGCTTGGCGCTGGCGCCGCCGCGACCGGCGCCGGCGCCGCGGTTGCAGCGGCGTCAGGCGCGTCTTCGGAACCCTCCGGCTGCGCCGCCAACGGCATTGCGCCGGCAGCCGCGAAGAACGCCACGCGCCAGCGCCGGTTCATGGCGACGCTTGCGCCGGTGCCGCAATCGGCAACACGAGGATTTCCGGCGCCGCCTGTTTGCGGGCGATGCGCAGCCCTTGGCGAAACGCGGATTGGTAGCGCGCCGGCAGCGGGTGCCAAGCGCGCGCCTTGGCGTCCCAGTAGCCGGCCGCCGCGCGATCCGGCGTTTGGTAGGCCAACAGGACCCGCCCGATGCGCAGGAACTCCACTTGGCGCGGGCCGTCGCCGGTGTCGAGCGCTCCGGCGTAAGCCTCGATGTTGCGGCCGAAATCCGCCTCGATCTGATACGCCTCCATGATGCGGCGGTACTTCTCGGCGACGCTCACATCGGCGCGGTCCATAAGCGTTCGCAGGCGCCGCACCCGGCCTTCCCGCTCCTCCGGTTGAAACGGCGCGTCCAGGCGCACGAACTGTTCCAGCGCGTCCACCATGTCCAACAGGAACGGCACGATGCCGAGCTCCAGTTCGCCGAACTCTTCGATCTGCCGGTTGAGCGACGCCTTCTCGCGCTCCTGGTCAGCCACCGTGCGCTCCAAATTGCCGTTGTAGCGCTTGGTTTGATCGAGCGTTTGCAGCTTCAGCCGGTATTCGCCAAGCAGCGTTCGCGCCTCGTCGGCCAGCGCGTCCACGCGCTCCTGCGCTCGCTGCTCCGCCGCGGTGGTGCGCGTCTGCGCGTCAAGCACATCGCCGATGCCGGCGTCCCCCGGCTGCGCGGTTGCAGCGAACGCCGGCAGGGAGAACGCCAAGGCGGCCCAGCCGAAGCGCCCGCGTTTGGTGGTGGAATGCGACAATTTGGCGATGTCCAATGGCTGCAGGCAACCTAGCACAGGCGCGGGCCGGTCACAAATCAAGCGAGCAAAGCGGGCCGGTCTTCACACAGGCGCTTAGCCAACAGGCGGCAAGTGGTGGTTTGCCCACCTGCCGCGGGCCGCTCACGAACCCCGTCCGGCCCCGTCCGGCGGTTGCCGGTGTTCTTGGCGCAGGTGGTGGTGGCGTTCGCCGGTAGAATGTCCCATTGGTTGCCTTGATAACTTGATAGAGCGCGAGGTGCGCTATCTCTTCCCTGCCTTGGTTGGAAATCTGGATGATCGTCGGGTTTTTGCTGGCCGCCTACGCGGTGGTCGCCAACGACTCGATCCAAACCCTGGGCACGTTCCTGGCTTCCAACGCGCACCGGCCTTGGTGGCTGCTCTGGCTGTTCGCCAGCGGCGTGCTGCTCGTGGTGCTCTGCTACGGCTGGTTCGTGAACGACGGCGACGTGGCCTACGGGCGGCTGGGGAAGTTTCCGGCGCCGGAAGGCGGCGTGTCGTGGATTCACGCCATCCCGCCGCTCGCGCTGCTCATTCTGACGCGCCTCGGCGTGCCGGTGAGCACCACCTTCCTGGTGTTGACGGTGTTCGCGGTAACCGGCAACCAGGAAGGCAATCTCGGCAAGATGCTGGTGAAGTCCTCCACCGGCTACGCGGTGGCTTTCCTTGCGGCGATCATCCTCTTCAGCTTGGTGTTCAAGCGCGCCAGCGAGTATTTCCACCGCACCCGCGGGGCGGCCATCCCCACCTATTGGGTGGTGCTTCAATGGGCGTCCACCGCGTTTCTTTGGAGCCAGTGGCTGGCGCAGGATCTAGCCAACATCTTCGTCTACCTGCCGCGGCAGCTTTCCGTGGAATGGCTGGTCTTCGGCGTCGTCACGCTGCTGGCGATGCAGGGCTACATCTTCTACCAGTTCGGCGGCGAGATTCAGAAGATCGTGCTCGCCAAGACGGACACCACGGACATCCGCGCCGCCACCATCATCGACTTGCTCTACGGCTTGGTGCTGCTCGTCTTCAAAGAGTGGAGCGACATGCCGATGAGCACCACCTGGGTGTTTCTCGGCGTGCTCGCCGGGCGCGAGTTCGCGCTGTCCCGCTACTTGGCGGACACGTCCGTGAAGGGCACCGCGCGCAAGGTCGTCTCGGACGCGCTCAAAGCGCTCTCCGGGCTGGTGGTGAGCGTGGTGCTGGCCTTTGGCCTGCCATGGCTCTACGATTTGGCGTTCGGATGAGCGAGGCGCGCGGCGCCGCCGGTGGTTTGCTGGCGGCGGTGGTGGTCGGTTGCGCCACGCCTCCCGCAACAACGAACAACCCAGCGGATGCCGCGGCCTTGAACGAAGACGCCTATCTTTGGCTTGAGGATGTCCACGGCGCCCGCGCCATGCGCTGGGTACGAGGGCAGAACCGCGCCACCATGCGGGCGCTTGCCGAGCGCCCCTCGGTGAAGAAGCTGCGCCGCCGCTTGCGGGCGGTGTTCGACGCGCCGGATCGCATTCCCGGCATCGACAAGATCGGCGATCGCTACTACAACTTCTGGCGCGACTTGGACCATCCGCGCGGCCTGTGGCGGCGCACCACCTTGGCGGAATACCGCAAGGACGCCCCGGCGTGGGAGACGGTGCTGGACCTTGACGCGCTGGCGCGGCGGGAAGACGAGAACTGGGTGCTTAAGGATTTCGCCTGCCGACAGCCGGACCACAAGCGCTGCCTGGTGAGCCTCTCGCGCGGCGGGGCGGACGCGGTGGTGACGCGGGAGTTCGACCTTTCGCGCAAGGCGTTCGTGACCCAGGAGGACGGCGGCTTCGCGCTGCCGGAGGCCAAGGCCTCGGTCTCTTGGGCCGGGGCGGACAACGTGTTCGTGGCCACGGACTTCGGGCCGGGCAGCCTCACGGATTCCGGCTATCCGCGCATCGTCAAGCTGTGGCGGCGCGGTCGGCCCTTGGCGGAAGCGGAGGTGGTGTTCGCGGGCGCGGCGGCGGACATCTCCGTGGCGGCCTACGCGGACCTCGCCCCCGGCCACGAGGTGCAGCTGGTCTGGCGGGCGAGGGACTTCCACAACAACGACATGTTCGTGCGCCGGCCGGACGGCGCGTTGGTGCCCATCGCCAAACCGTCGGACGCGCAAGCGCGGGTACACCGCGGGCGGCTGTTCTTGGAACTGAAGTCGGACTGGGCGACCGGCGGGCGCGCGTATCCGGCGGGCAGCCTCTTGGCCGCCGATCTCGCGCCGTATCTGCGCGGCCCCGCCGACCGCGCCGGAACCGGCCCGCTGGCGGTGTTGTTCGAGCCCGGCGGCGGTCGGTTCCTCGCCGGCTACGCGCCAACGCGCGATCACGTGCTGCTCAACGTGCTCGACAACGTGCGCAGCCGCGTGTTTGTGGCCACGCCGCCCACCGACAAAGCCGAGGGCGCGCGCTGGCGCCACCGGCCGCTGCTCGCGGACCGTTCGACGGCGGACAGCTTCCGCACCATCCGCGTCGAAGCCGTGGAGGCGAACGAGGACAACCGCTACTTCGCCCACGCCAACGACTACCTCACCCCGGCCACCTTGCTGCTCGGCGCGGTGGACGCGCCGGCCGAAACGCTGAAACAGGCGCCGGGACACTTCGACGCCGCCGGCCTTGCGATCAGCCAGCACGTTGCGGCTTCCGCCGACGGCACGCGCGTGCCGTACTTCCAGGTGGGGCCGGTCGATGCCGCGGCAGCCGGCCCCCGCCGCACCTTGCTGTACGGCTACGGGGGTTTCGAGAACGCCCTCTTGCCCTCCTATTCGGCCGGCGTTGGCATCGGGTGGCTGGAGCGGGGCGGCGTCTACGCGGTGGCGAACATCCGCGGCGGCGGCGAGTTCGGCCCGCCGTGGCATCGGGCGGCGCTGCGCGAGAAACGCGGCCGGGCATACGAGGATTTCATCGCCGTGGCGGAGGATCTGGTGGCGCGCGACGTGACGGAACCGGCGGCGCTGGGCATCCTGGGCGGCAGCAACGGCGGCTTGTTGGTGGGCAACATGCTCACCATGCGCCCGGACCTGTTCGGCGCGGTGGCGGCGATGGTGCCGCTCTTGGACATGCGCCGCTACCATCTGCTGCTCGCCGGCGCCAGCTGGATGGCGGAGTTCGGAAACCCGGACGAGGCCGAGGACTGGCGTTTCCTCAAGCGCTACTCGCCCTACCACAACCTGCGGGCGGACACGCGCTACCCGCCGCTGCTGGCGACGACGTCCACGCGCGACGACCGCGTCCACCCCGGCCACGCCCGCAAGATGGTGGCCAAGATGCAGGAACTGGGCTTGGACGCAACCTACTACGAGAACACCGAGGGCGGGCACGGCGGCTCCGCCAACAACGCGCAGAGCGCCTTCGTGTGGGCGCTGGTGTACGAGTTCCTTTGGCGGGAGCTGCGGGCGCCGGAGGCGGGGACGGGGGCGGCACCCGGGGCCCAACGCCGGTGATGGAGTTCTGGTTCGCGGTGGACGAGCACGTTGGCGTCGCGCTCGGTTTGCTGGTTGTCGCGTGTTTGATTTTCCAGAAGCTCTTGGCGTGGCCGCTGGGCGTCGCCTACGTGCTCGTCGCCTTGCCGCAGCTTTGGCAGGCGCAGCTGTACGCGAATTTCCTGCTGCACCTGGTGGGTTTCCTGCCGCTCAACCTGTACGGCTGGTACCACTGGCTGTTCGGCGGCGAACAACGCGACGACCTGCCGGTGCGCCGGGCGCCGGCGCCGGTGCTGCTGGCGCTGGCGGCGCTCTGCGTTGCGGGGGGGCTGGCGCTCGGCTGGAGCATGGCCAGCCGCGAAGCGCTGGACTTCTTGGAAGCGGCGGCGGCGCGGGCGGGCCTCGCCATCGCCATCGCGGACGCGGCCTATCCGTACTGGGACAACGGCGTGTTGGTGATGAGCCTCGCCGCCATGTGGCTAACGGCGCGCAAGCTCATCGAGAACTGGATGGTCTGGGTGGTGGTGAACATGGTGTCCGTGCCGCTCTACTACGCCCAGGATCTGCCGTGGTACGCGCTGCTCTACTGCGTCTACATTCCCATGGCCGTGTGGGGCTATGCGCAGTGGCTGCGCTCGATGGGCGCGCGCGCGATGGCGGTGTGAGCAGCAGCGGGCGTTGGTGGCCAGGGGCAGAATCGAACTGCCGACACATGGATTTTCAGTCCACTGCTCTACCGACTGAGCTACCTGGCCGCGACAGGCGCATTTTACTACGCGAACTCGAAGGCGCGGTGGGTCCAATCCGTTGGCGGCGTTGGTGCCGGCGGTGGAGGCGGGTTCAACCGGCAATGCCGCCGGACTTGTCCTCCACCAGCAGCTCGAAGTGCCTGGCTATCGATCCAAGTATTCGCTGTGCCAGAGGTCTCCGAAGGCGTCGAACAACGAACTCTTCCCTACGCCGTTCTTGCCGATCACGGCGGTAAGCGACGTGAGGGGTTTTGCTTGCGGCGTGTTCCAGAGCTTGCCGAGTGTGACATCCTTCAGCACCCGGTAGTTCTTTACGCGAAATCCCTCGATTTTCGGCACGACGGCACCCCAAGCCCGCGATCACCCATCCGAGGACCGTAGCACCAATGGCCAAGGCGGTCGCCGAGCGTCTTGCGTGGCGGCGTGGCGGCGTTGCCCGGGGGCGGGGCCGCGATTTTCTCCGGTGTTGCCGGGGTTGACAGCCACGGCCGACAGGTGGACAGTTGCGCCAGTGTGTTCGCGTTGGGAGGGATGCTATGGAGAAGACGCCGCGATCGCGCCGGAGAGGCACGGCGTTGTTGGGACTCGGCTTGGCGGTTGCGTTCTGCTTCACGCCGACGGACAACCTCGCGCCGGCATCGGTGGCCGCCCACGTCGGCGGCGATGCGTGGGCGTGCGGTGGCCCCATGTCCCCGCCGGATCCGATGTGTCCGGATCCGGATTCCGACGGCGACGGCAAGCCGGACAGCAGGGACGCATGTCCGCAAGACCCCGACCCGAATTGCAACACCATAATTGCCTACGGCGACCGGAGCCATCTGCCGGTGACCTGCAGCGACGGCACCCGCGTCGCGGATGTGAACGAGTGTCCCAACTACTACGCCGCGTCCGGCAACGGCAACGGCGGCTCTCAGGACGATGACGAGTCCAGTGCGGGGCGTGGCGGTGGCGGTGGCGGCGGTGGCAGTCGCAGTCGCGTTGCCCGCAGTCCGGCACCGCCAGCGACGGCCGGCGCGAGCATTGCTGAAGACGTGGATTTCGTGAAGGCGTGTGCACGCAGGGGCCTCAGGGGAGGACCCGAGCACATTTTCGACCGAGCGTCGCGTCCGGCGCGCGGTCGGTCTGCGGCGGCTGCCGGACGTGTCGACGGTGTCGCGGGCGCTGTCGGACGTGGACGCGCGCGGCGCCGACCGGGTGCGGGCGCTGTCGCGGGACATGGCGCTGGAGCGGCTGCGCGCGCTGGGGCCGCGGCGGGTCACGGTGGACTTCGACGGCACGGTGCTGGCGACGCGGCGGCTGGCGGAAGGTTCGGCGGTGGGCTACAACCCGGGCAGGAAGGGCGAGCGCAGCTACTGGCCGCTGTTCGCCACCGTGGCGCAGACTGGCCAAACGCTCGACCTGCTGCATCGGCCGGGCAACGTGGCGGACTCCACGGGAGCTGTTGATTTCATTGGCGAAAGCATGGAGCGGCTGCGCGCCGCGCTGCCGCGCGCCCGCCTGGAGACGCGCATGGACTCGGCGTTCTTCGACGGCGGGCTGCTGGACGAGCTGGAGCGGCGCGGCGTCGACTACTCGGTGTCCGTGCCGTTCGCCCGCTTCGCCGACCTCAAGGCGGCGGTCGAGGGCCGCCGCCTCTGGCGCCGCGCCGGCCCCGGCCTGGCGTTCTTCGAGCCGCGCTGGAAGCCCGCCAGCTGGGATGGCCGCCGCCGCGTGGTCGTCGTCCGCCGCCGCGTTCCGGCGCGCCGCAAGGAGCCTCTCCAACTCGACCTGTTCGAGCCCCGCGAGCACGGCTTCGAGTTCAAGGCCGTCGTCACCAACAAGCGCGTCCGCGCCCGCGCCGTCGCGCTGTTCCACGAAGGCCGCGGCACCCAGGAGGCGACGTTCGCCGAACTCAAGTCCCAATGCGGACTCGGCTACGCGCCCAGCCGCAAGGAAGCCGCCAACCGGCTCTTCTCCCTCGCCGCCGTGCTCGCCCACAACCTCGGCCGCGAACTCCAAATGGCCACCCGAGCGCCTCTCCGGAGCACCACCGCCAAACGCTCCCCGCTCTGGGCCTTCGCCCAATTGCGAACGATGCGCAACGACTTCCTGCTTCGCGCCGGCCGATTCCTCAACCGCGCCGGAAAACCCGTCCTTTCCATCATGAGCGACGACAAGGCGGAAACCGTCATGTCCGAATACCTTGCCGCCCTCGCCACATAGTTCGGCAAAAACCTGCAACAATAGGGTTCAACCATGCGGCCCCGTAATAGCTGTGTGCCTGTCCACATTCGCAGTTTGCTCTCGCTGCTTCGACGCTATCAGTGTTTTTGGGGATCATGTACTCCGTCAAGAAGCGCCAAAGAAGGATCGCACGTCTTGGGCTGTCGGGTACTCGCGCCATGACGCCAATGCGATTCCCCACAAAGTAGGTTACGTCGACGACGTCGATGAGGCCTGTGCTCTCATGTTCTTCCTCGTCCGTTAGTGCCTCATCTGGAGGGGAATCCCCGAACCTGTGGCTCTGCTGCCGCTGGACGACTACATCCGTTCTCACGAGACGATGGTCCTGCCCAAGGCGTTCCCACTGTTCGATCTTGGGCAGACAGTCGAAGTAACTTCCAGCTAGCATGCGGCTGCGAGGGAACAGGTCTGCGAACTCTCGAAGATCGGGTGGCCAGGCACCGACCGGAGCAAGTGGTAGTTCGTCATCCTGTTGGGTGCGTTCCAACCAGATGACTTCCGGCGCTTCCTCACCGTGCGTCTCTGACCAGACCGGGAAGTGGTCTATTTCATCAAGGCGATCGTTACGCACCATCCATGCCAGAAGTCGATTGCTTGCCTCCCTAGGCTTCTCCACACTACCAGCTTCCTCGTGCTGTACCTGCTTTCGAAGCTCTTTGAGAACCTGCTCAACCACTTCAGCGTCGGAATAGTCACCCTTTCCTTCCTCTTCGCTCAGAGAGGTAATCCTGACATCACGCAGCTGCTCTCGCAGACCGATACCGAGTAGGTCATCCGCAATTCGCTTGAGCTCCTCGTCAATTCCGACGTCGCGGTATAGGTTCGGGAGCTTGTCAAGGTATCCGGCTTGGTCGAGGACAAGACGGAGTGTCCTGATCGCTTCAATGACGCCATTGCGACACAAGAAGCCGCAAAGCTCGTTGAGCCACTCAACAGCACTGTCCTGGTCGACAAGCAGAGTTCGAAGGTGCTCCAACCTGCCATTGGCCTTCTTGGCAATCTCCTCCGCGAGCTTGCGCCCATCCCATGCCTCTCCAAACGTGGTCTCTTCGCCGCTATCCATCCAGCTTCTGATGGCATTGCTCCAAGGTTCGGCTTCTTCGGGAGAGGGTAGCAATGTGGAAGTGTGCTCCATGCCCTCCAATAGGCATCTTAACTCCAAGACTTGCCTCTTATCGGCCGGCCTAGGGCCCCATGCTCAGCTATCCCCTCATTTTTTTCTAGCAATTGAATGATTTACAATGTTTTTTTCGGTTTTCAAGATGCGGTTCCAAGGAGGGAACGATGGCGGCAATTCGCGGAATGGGCCCGAAGGAGACGGCGAAGTTCGTAGTGGACATTTGCGGCGGCGACATGCACGCGGCGCGGGCGGCGTCGCTGGCGAACGCGGTGACGGGGTCGTTGTGGGCGGCTGCGCTGGGGGTGTCTGCGATCGGCACGGGTCTGGCGCTGGCGCGGGGAACGGTGAGGAAGCACGGCGTGAAGCAGGTGGATCGTCTGCTGAGCAACGCGAAGTTGGACGTGTGGGGCTTCCACGGGCGGTGGGTTCCGCACGTGATCGGAGCGCGCAAGGAGGTCGTGGTGGCGCTGGACTGGACGTCGTTCGCGGCGGACGGCCACGAGACGGTGGCGTTGTCGATGGTGACGCGGCACGGTCGTTCGACGCCGCTGCTGTGGCGGACGGTGGATGCGTCGGACTTGAAGGGGAAGCGGAACGGCCACGAGGACGCGCTGCTGGAGCGTCTGCGGGAGGTGGTTCCGGAGGACGTGGAGGTGACGGTGCTGGCGGATCGGGGCTTCGCGTCCTGCGCGCTGTTCGGGTTCCTGGAGGAGCTGGGCTTCGGCTACGTGATCCGGCTGCGCGGGAACTGCCAAGTGACGAGCGCGGACGGGGAGACGCGCAAGGCGGCGGACTGGGTGGGCGCGGACGGTCGGGCGCGGACGCTGCGCGGCGCGACGGTGACGAAGACGTGGCGGTGGAAGGCGGCGACGGTGGCGTGCCTCAAGGATCGGGGCATGAAGGAGCCGTGGTGCCTGGTGTCCAGCAAGCGTCTCGGCGCGCGGGCGATGGCGGTGCTGTACGCGAAGCGCTGGGGAATCGAGACGAGCTTCCGGGACGTGAAGAACCCGCGCTTCGGCATGGGCTTGAAGGAGACGCGGGTGGGGCGGACGGACCGGCGCGACCGGATGCTGCTGGTCGGGGCGATGGCGCTGTCGCTGCTGACGCTGCTGGGCGCGGCTGGCGAGAGGCTCGGCTACGACCGCTGGCTGAAGGTCAACACCTCCAGGACGCGGCAGCATTCGCTGCTCCGCCAAGGCGTGATGCTGCACGGCCACCTTGCCAACTGGCCGGACGACAAGGTGCGGCCGTTGATGGAGGCATTCGAGGAATTGATTGTCGAGCAACGCGTTTTCCAAGACGTGTTCGGAGTCATTTAGGCCGAAAAATGAGGGGATAGCTGAGGGCCCCATGGTAGAACGGCGTTCCGTGGGGCTAGCGGCTCGCCTCGAACAGGGACAACGCTCGGCGTCTTGCGTATCGGCTCAATGAGGTTGTCTTGAGTGGCCTGCCGAAGCCAATCCGCGTTCAGCCAACTCTCCTCCTTGACAGGTGGTACTGTTGCCAAGATTGCTGAATGTGCATAGCCGTTGGTTGCCGCAAAGCGAATGAGCTTGACGTGCAACGCCAGCGCCGCCTCCACCAACTGCTGGTTGACCCGGTTTGTTTTGTCATCCGCTTGGCCGAGGTAGACGCCGTCACGGGGCTCCGTAGGTCCGAACGAGAAGCTGTTGGCCACCGTAGGCAGACTGAAATGATCCGTGCCAACGAGAGGGAAGCCGAGGTAGAGCCGAGGGCCCTCCTGCGGTACGCAGCGCCAACATGCATCGCGGCTTGCCTCTTCTACTCGCAAGGCGATGGCGACGTCTTCTCCTTCAATTAGCAGGTAACGTTTTTCCGTTTTGGTGCCATCACGCGACTCAACCACGGTCACATCAGTAGCCGCGGTGTCCGGGAGCAGCCGGCGATGAGTGACGGTGAATTCAGTAGTGCAGGCGAGATCGTCGATGCGCAAACAGTGAAGCTTGGGATTGAATGCCAGCACTAGTGGAGCGCAGCTCCTCAGTGTCTGTATTCCCTTCGCGACGACGCTCGCACTGTCTTCGGTGGTGATCGGATATCGGAATCGAGTAGAGAAATCCTCCGGTAACGGATCTGCTAGGGGTGTGGTGGAAGGAGCAAAGGAGGTCCAAGCAGCATCCATGCACTGCCGAAGCGTCGTCGGTGAGTCTGCCTGACGGGCAAGCTCGAAGTCGAACGTACGGCCGTCTTCCAGCTGGCCGGCAACGGCGATCTTCGGCGAGAGTAAGGTGGGTTGTTAGGAACCCGCTTCCGAACTGACCCAAGGAGGCGTCGTCGCCGGACTTTGTAGACCCGTGGTAGATGAGGTGAGCGATCTCCTTCTCGCGGAAGCCACGACCATTGTGGAGAAATGTGATGGCGTCGCTCCGATGTTCAACAGATGCAACCAGTTGGCTATCTGCGGTGGATGCATCACGGGCGTTCTGCAGGAGTTCCCAAATCCACCTCGATACGACGTGCGCACGATTCGACTCCAGATCCCGAAGGTGCTTGTATACGCTCTGCGCCGTGTTCTCAGTTAGAACAGTGTTCTTGACATCGTCCTTGGGGTCGTCGGACACGATCTGCTCCGTCAAGTTGCTGGGACTGTCAGGCAGCACGGCTGTCGACGACTACTACTGGTGTAGGGTAAGACGCGCTTGGTGCCTCGCAAAACGGAGCCCGTGGCGCCCGCCTTGCGGTGCGGGGTGCGTCGCCCCGGGAGCAGCATCTCCGGCGTTGGGGCAACGTGGCGACACCCTACACTCCTCGGTGCCCGATCGTCCTCCAATGATGCGGACTCTATCATCCGGGCAGCCGCCATGTATACATGCGGAGCCTTGCCAGTTGCGGACTCGGGGCGCGACCAAGGAGCGCTAGGTACCAATGGTGCCGTCGCTGCCATGGTTGCCCTGCGTTTCAGAACTGGCGGCGGTGAGCCGAGGCGTGTGGTATCGAAAGGACATCAAGGATGGACACGCCGGCACCATACGCCTACTGCCCGTCGCCGGCTACGCCCGCTGTCGACATGTTGGTCAACTGCCCGCCAGCGGATTCGAGCAGGCTCATGCCGACAACCGAACGGCCGGCGGTTATGAACAGGCGCCACTTCCCCGCGCCGTCGCCAAGCGTTCCGCTCAACCCCTGCGCTCCGTTCTCAAGGTCGAACGCCGAAAGGGTGTGCGATTCGCCGGCGGGCAGCGTCAACGTCACCGGACCCGCGTTGCCGCCTTGGTCGTCGACGCCTTCGATGCTCACGCGCTCGTCGTTCGCCCCGGTGTTCACAAGGCGCAGGCTGCTCGCTTGGTTCATGTTGCCGCCCGGGTTGAAGGTGTGCGCCACAAGCCGTCCGTTGACGTCTCTCGGCAACACGTCGTGCATGGCGGTGAGGAACCCGCCGCCGTGGCGGACGAAGGCCAGCACCCGAACCGCCAAGTCGGTTTCGACGTCCAATCTCCAATCGCCTTGAGCAGGGCTGCCCACGCCTTCAATGCCCTTGTTCGCGTTCCCGCTCTCAAGGTCGTTGGAGTTGAAATGAACAACCTGCCCCGCGCTCAACGAAAACTCAATCGGGTTGGGCGCGTGGCCGCTGTCGTCGAAAGCGAAGACGCGGACGCTGCCGGATTCCCCGGACTCGTTGACGACGCGGACGAAGCCCTGCCGCGTTGAATCGGATGCCGCGAGCATCAAAGGCACGGCGGCGGCGAGGCGCGATGGCGACGGTGTCTCCGAGGTGTCCGGCGGCTCGGTTTGACCGCCCAACCGAATGTCAACATGCCTAGAGAATCCCGCGAACACGGGGTCGTCGCGGGTCAACCCGACAAGATGGTTCTCCTGCAGGTCCAGTATGCTCAGGCTGGTCAGACCGTCGAACACGCCGGCCGGCAAGGTCGTCAACCGGTTCCCGCGCAAGTCCAGCGATCGCAGGCTGGTCAGGCCGTCGAACACGCCGGCCGGCAGGGTCGTCAACTCGTTTCGGCCCGTCGTCCCGCCGATGCACCTGCGCGAATTCCGGCAGGTACTGCCCAACCCCAGCTCTCGCAGGCTGGCGAGTCCGTCGAACACGCCGGCCGGCAGGGCCGTCAACCGGTTCTCGGACAAGAACAGATATCGCAGGCTGGCGAGTCCGTCGAACGCGTTGGCCGGCAGGGTCGTCAACTGGTTCTCCTGCAACCACAGCTCTCGCAGGCTGGCGAGTCCGTCGAACACACCGTCCTGCAGGGTCGTCAACAGGTTCCCGCTCAACCACAGCAAATCCAAGCTGGCGAGTCCGTCGAACACGCCGGCCGGCAAGGTCGTCAAATCGTTCGTGCCCAAATGCAGCTCTCGCAAGCTGGCGAGTCCGTCGAACACACCGTCTGGCAAGGTCGTCAACTGGTTCCCGTGCAACTGCAGCGAATTCAGGCGGGTCAGTCCGTTGAACACGCCGGCCGGCAAGGTCGTCAAATCGTTATCGCCCAAGAGCAGATATTCCAAGCTGGTGAATCCGTCGAACACGCCGGCCGGCAGGGTCGTCAACTTGTTCCCGGTGAACGACAGAAAATGCAGGCCGTCAAACGCGGCCGGCAAGGCCGGCAAGGTTGGCAACTGGTTGCCGCCCAAGCTCAGATGTTGCAGGCGGGTCAGGTCCTCAAACGCGCCGTCCGGCAGAGCCGTCAACTGGTTGTTATTCAACCCCAGCTCTCGCAGGCTGGCGAGTCCGTCGAACACACCGTCCGGCAGGGTCGTCAACCGGTTTAAGCTCAAGTCCAGCGATCGCAGGCTGTCCAAGCCGTCGAACACGCCGGCCCGCAAGGTCGTCAAGCGGTTGCCGTGCAACTGCAGCACTCGCAGGCGGGTCAGTCCGTTGAACACGCCGGCCGCAAGGGTCGTCAACTCGTTCCTGCTCAATTCCAGACGTTCCAATCTGGTCAAGCCGTCGAACACGCCGGCCGGCAGGGTCGTCAACCGGTGCCGAAACAAGTTCAGCTCTCGCAGGCTGGCGAGTCCGTCGAAGTCCCCCGCCCGCAGTGCAGTCACCCGCCCCGGTCCAAAGCTCAGGGATCCAACGCCCGCCAGCCTTCTGGAATCCACGGCGGCACAGTCGTCGGCGTCAAGCGCCTCCAAGATGGCGTCCCGCACCTGCGGCGTCCGGTCGCAGATGTCGACGGTTTGCGCTTGGCCTGCGGCGCACAGCAGCAGCGCGGCCAGGGCCGTCAAGATTCTCATGGGAAGCCTCCTCGTGCTGTGTTGGAAGTCGCCGCTCCGAACGGCGGTTGCGCCAGCCTGTATCGGGTCGCACCGCTGTCAAATCACTGGCGCATATCTGTGGTGGGGGTTCTCGTTCATGTCTACGTTCACATTCTATGTTCGTAACGGTCATTCCCGCAGCAGGCCGCGGACGAACGGTATCACCGGTTCGCGTTGCGATCGTCCGCGTCGATTGCCGTGGAAGGTGTGACCTTGATGCGGCTGCCGCAAGCCGTGATCGCCGTAGATTTCCTTTCGCCCCACTTTGCCGACCAAAGGGGCGTCGGAGACGTGCAACGATGGCACTGCCGCCAGCGCGTTCGAGGCACCTCCCACCGCGTCGGCAAGGATAGACAGCACCTCGCGTTGCAGCGACCGGCCGTGCATGGACGCCGGCCGGTTCAATGCACGGTGAACATCGTCCGGCAGCGCCCGAATCAGCAAGTTCGGCATTGGAAGAGTGAAGTGGTCCCGTACGCCATGCCGAAGACTCGCCGCGCTCGTGTAAGCTACGGCGCGACAGCAACCGCGAGCGCGTGTTCGCAGCGCTGCTCTTGCGCCAAGGGGAGATTCCATGAAGCTGGGTTTGGGTATTGGCGCGTTTGGCGCGCCGGGGGGCGAGCGCTTGGTGGCGCTCGCCAAAGAGGCCGAGTCGCTCGGCTACGACACCATTTGGGCGCCGGAGATCTACGGCGCGGATTGCTTCACGCCGCTCGCTTGGATCGGCGCCAACACCGAGCGCATCAACCTCGGCACGTCGATCATGCAGATTTCGGCGCGCACGCCGGCGAGCGCCGCCATGCATGCGGTCTCCTTGGACTACCTTTCGGGCGGACGCCTCATCCTCGGCATCGGCGTGTCCGGGCCGCAGGTGGTGGAAGGCTGGTACGGCCAACCCTATCCCAAGCCGCTGGCGCGCACGCGCGAGTGGGTCGCCATTTTCCGCCGCATCGTCTCGCGGGAGGGGCCGGTGTCTTTCGACGGCAAGCACTACCAGCTGCCGCTGCCGGGCGGCACTGGCCTTGGCAAACCGCTGAAGCTCATCCTGCACCCGGTGCGCGAGCGCATTCCGGTCTATCTCGGCGCGGAAGGCCCGAAGAACGTCGCGCTCGGCGCGGAGATTTGCGACGGCTGGATACCCATGTTCCTCTCGCCCTACCGGATGATGGACATGTACAAGGACGCCATGCGCATCCGCAACCGGGAGTTCGCCATCGCCGCCGCCGTCCCCGTCATCATCGACGACGACGTGCCGCGGGCGCTGGCCCAGATCAAACAAACGGTCGGCTTCTATATCGGCGGCATGGGCGCCAAGAGCTTCAACGTCCACAAGGATCACTTCGTGCGCATGGGCTTTGGCGACGCCGCCGACCGCGTGCAGGATTTGTTTCTCGCCCGCCGCCGCGACGAGGCCATGGCGGCGGTGCCGGACGAGCTGTGCGACGAGATCTCCCTCGTCGGGCCGAAGGCGCGCATCCGCGAGCGCTTGGCCGCCTGGCGGGAAAGTCCGGTGACGATGCTGAACGTCGGCGCGGCGAATCGCGCCACGCTGCAATTCATGGCCGAGGAGCTGCTGTAGTTGACGCCGACGCGCCGGCCGCAACCGCGAATCAACTGCCGAGCAATGGCGCGGTGAGCTACGCGGCGCTGCACCAGCGTTTCCAGCGCGTGGGCGACTTGAACCACGCGCTGGCGATGCTCGCCTGGGACGAGGCGGCCGTCATGCCGGCGGGCGGCGGCGCGGCGCGCGCCGAGGCGTTGGCCACGCTCAAGGGCATGGCGCACGAGTTGACCGCCGCGCCGCAAACCGGCGAATTGATCGAGTCCGCGGCGGCGGAGGACCTCGATGCGTGGCAGGCCGCCAACGTGGCCTGCATCCGGCGCGAGTGGCGGCGCGCCACCGCCGTGCCGGGCGATTTGGAGGTCGCGTTGTCCAAGGCCTGCTCCGCATGTGAGCAGGCGTGGCGCGGCGCGCGCGCCGCCAACGACTGGGCGGCGGTGCGCGCGCGCCTCGAAGCGGTGTTCGCGCTCAGCCGCGAGCGCGCCGCGGCCTTGGCGGACGCGCTGGGCTGCGCTCCCTACGACGCGTTGCTCGACGCCCACGAGCCCGGCTTTCGCCGCGCGGACATCGACCCGCTGTTCGCGGAGCTGGCCGCCGCGCTGCCGCCGCTCATCGACGCGGCGCTCGGCGCGCAGCCGCGGACCGCGCCCTTGCCCGGGCCGTTCGCGGTGGAAAAACAAGCGGCGTTGGGCAGGGCGTTGATGGCGGCGGTGGGGTTCGATTTCCAACACGGGCGCTTGGACACCAGCCACCACCCCTTCTGCGGCGGCGCGCCGGACGACACCCGCATCACCACCCGCTACAACGAGGGCGACTTCCTCGAATCCATGTTCGCCGTGCTGCACGAATCCGGGCACGCGCTCTACCAGCAGGGCTTGCCCAAGGCGTGGCGCGGCCAGCCGGTGGGCGAGGCCGGCGGCGCGGCGCTGCACGAGAGCCAGTCCTTGACCATGGAAATGCAGGTGTGCCGCTCCGATGCGTTCTTGGCGTTCGCGGCGCCTGTCATCCAACGTGCGCTGCTCGGCGGCGAAACCCGGGCGCGCGAGTGGCAGCCGCCCAACCTCGCCAACCACGCGCGGCGGGTGGTGCGCGGATTCATCCGCGTGGACGCGGACGAGCTCACCTATCCGCTGCACGTGATCCTGCGCTACGAACTGGAAACGGAGCTCGTCGCGGGCGGCTTGGCGGTTGCCGATCTGCCCGACGCCTGGGACGCCGCCATGCGCCGGCGTCTCGGCCTCGCCACCGCCGGCAACTTTGCCGACGGCGTGATGCAGGACGTGCATTGGTTCGCCGGTCTCATCGGCTACTTCCCTTGCTACACGTTGGGGGCGGTGATGGCGGCGCAGCTGCAGCGCGCCGCGCGCGAGCGCATCGGTGATCTGGCGGACGCCATCCGCGCCGGCGAGTTCGCCGTGTTGCTGCGCTGGCAGCGCGAGCACATCCACCAACGCGGCCGGCTGACGCCGACGAAAGAACTGATCGCCGACGTCACGGGCGCGCAACTCGGATCGGAAGCGTTCCTGCGGCACCTGCGCGCTCGCTACGCCGACTGACCGCGCGGCGCGGTTCCGGGGTGTGCGCGCTTAGCTTTGGCGCGTGCGGTCGTGCGTCAGGTCCAGTTCCCGCGCCGCTTTCACGTCGTCCAACCGCGCCACCGGCAGGTTGTGCGGGGCGCTCTTCACCAACGCCGGGTTGCGCTCGGCCTCGGCGCGGATCGCCGCCATCGCGGCCACGAAGGCGTCCAGTTCGGCCTTCGTTTCCGTCTCCGTGGGTTCGATCAGGAAGCACTCCGGCACCAGCAGCGGAAAGTAGGTGGTCGGAGCGTGAACGCCGAAGTCGAGCAGTCGTTTGGCGAAGTCCATGGCGGTCGCGCCAAACGCGCGCGCTTCCCGCTGCAGGGTGACGATGAACTCGTGGCTGGCGCGGCGCGTGGGGTACGCCAGCGTGAAACCCGCAGCGCGCAGGCGCGTCATCAGGTAGTTGGCGTTCAGGGTGGCGTGGTCGGCGACGCGCGTCATGCCCTCGCGCCCCAGCATGCGCGCGTAGGCCAGCGCCCGCAGCAGGATGCCGGCGTTGCCCATGAACGTGGACAGGCGGCCAATGGTGTCCGGGCGTTGGTCGGCGTCCACCCAGCGGTAGCGGGGCGCCGCGTCCGCGGCGGCGTCCGCGCGCTCCACGAACGGCACCGGCAGGAACGGCAGCAAGCGCTCGCCGACGCCCACCGGCCCGGCGCCGGGGCCGCCGCCGCCGTGCGGGGTGGCGAAGGTCTTGTGCAGGTTCACGTGCAACACGTCGAAGCCCATGTCTCCGGGGCGCGCCTTGCCCAGAATGGCGTTGAGGTTCGCGCCGTCGTAGTAGAGCAGGCCGCCGGCGTCGTGAACGATCCGGGCGATGTCCAGAATGCGCCGCTCGAACACGCCGCAGGTGGAGGGGTTGGTGAGCATGATGCCGGCCGTGGCCGGTCCCACGGCGGCCTTCAGCCCTTCGAGGTCCACATCGCCGTCCGCGCCCACCGCGACCTCGCGCACGGCGTAGCCGCACATGGCGGCGGTGGCGGGATTGGTGCCGTGGGCGGCGGTGGGAACGACGATCTCGCGGCGATCGTGGTCGCCGCGCGCGTCGTGGTAGGCGCGGATCATGGCCACGCCGGCGAACTCGCCCTGCGCGCCGGCCATGGGCGTCAGCGACACCGCCGCCATGCCGGTGACGGTCTTGAGCACTTCCTGCAACTCGTGCAGACAAGACAGGAAACCCTGGCTCAGCTCCTCCGGTGCCAAGGGATGGCGGCCGAGGAACCCCGGCAGGCTGGCGGCGCGGTGGGCACCGCGCGGGTTGTACTTCATGGTGCAGGAGCCGAGCGGATAGAACCGATTGTCGATGGCGAAGTTGCGCGCGGACAGGTTCGTGTAGTGGCGCACCACCTGCAGCTCCGACACCTCCGGCAACCGCGGCGGCGTCTCGCGCAGGCACGCCGCGGGGAGATCGTCCACGCCGCCGGCCGCCGGCTGCTGGGCGCCGGCGCGCCGCTCCGGCGCGCCGATGTCGAAAATCGTCTGCGCGCCGGCGCCGGCGTCCACCGCGGCGCTCATGCTGCCTCCCGCGCTGGGCGCAGCACTTGCGCGAGCGCGTCGCGGAACAGCGCGATGTCCGCCGGCGTGCGCTTCTCGGTCGCGCACACCAGCAGGCAGTTGGCGAGTTCCGGGCGGTGGCGGCCCAAGGGCAACCCGCCGACCACGCCGGCCGCCGCCAGCGCCGCCGCCACGGCGTCCGCCGGGCGGCCCACATCCAGCGCGCACTCGTGGAAGAACGGCGCCGGGAAGCGCCGCTCCACACCGTCAATGGCCGTCAACGCCGCCACCAGTTCGCGCGTGCGCTCGTGGCAGGCCGAGGCGACGGCGCGCAGCCCGCTGGCGCCGAGCAGCGCCATGTGGATGGTGGCGGCGGTGACCAAGAGCCCCTGGTTGGTGCAAATGTTGGAGGTGGCCTTGCCACGTCGAATGTGTTGTTCGCGCGCCTGCAGGGTGAGCGTGAAACCCGCTTTCTCGGCGCTGTCCACGGTGCGCCCCACCAAGCGGCCGGGCATCTGCCGCACATGGCGAAGCCGCGTGCAGAGGAAGCCGAACGACGGGCCGCCGGACGCCATCGGCACGCCGAGCGGCTGGCCGTCGCCGCAGGCGATGTCCACGCCGCCGCCGTTCCACTCGCCGGGAGGCTTGAGCAGTCCCAACGCCACCGGATTGACCACGGCGATGGTGCTGGCGCCGTGCCCGTCCGCCCACGCCACCAACTCGTCCACCGGCTCGATGACGCCGAAAAAGTTAGGTTGCTGCACCACCACCGCCGCGAACGCGCCGGCCTCGGCGGCGGCGGCGAGCGCGTCGAGCGCCGCGGTTCCGTCGGCGGCGCATCCCGTCTCCACGAGTTCAATGCCTTGGTTGCGCACGATGCTGCGCGCGGCGTCCAAGTACAGCGGATGGCAGGCGCCGGGCACGGCAACGCGAACAACGTCGCCCCCCGTCGCCGGCCGCCGCGCGCGTTTGCGCGCGCGCACGACCATCAGCACCGCCTCGGCCAGCGCCGAACCGCCGTCGTAGACGGACGCGTTGGAAACCTCAAGGCCGGTGAGCGCCGCCATCATGCTTTGGTACTCGTAGATTAGCTGCAACGTGCCTTGGCTCGCTTCGGCTTGGTACGGCGTGTAGGCGGTGAGGAACTCGCCGCGCCCGGCGAGGTCCCACACCGCGGCGGGAATGTGGTGGTCGTAGCAGCCGGCGCCCAGAAAGCACGGGCCGGTCTCGTCCTGGCGCGCCCGCGCCGTCAGCTCGGCCAGCATGGCCATCTCGCTTTCGCCCTCGGGCAACGCGCCAAAGTCCGCGCCGCGCAGGCGCGCGTCGATCTCGTCGAAGAGGTCTTCCACGGCGCCCGCGCCGATGCGCTCCAACATGGCGCGGACATCGCTCTGCGTGTGCGGAACGAAAGGCATGAGGCTCGGCGAGGGCGGGATGGCGCGGGGTGGGCGGGGTGGAAGGGAAGGTGGCGGAGTCGGCTGAAAGGCGGTCGCGGCCCCGGCGTCAGTCGTCGCTCTCGGCTTCGCAGCGCTCGCGGTAGGCGGCGGCGTCCAAGAGATCGTCGAGCTCCACTTCGGTGTCGATGCGCACGCGGAAGAACCAGCCGTCGCCGTAGGGCGCCTGGTTGACCAACTCCGGCGACTCCTCGAGCGCCTCGTTCACTTCGATCACCGTGCCCGACACCGGCGAGTAGACATCCGCCGCGGCCTTTACGGATTCCACCACCGCCGCCTCTTCTCCGGCGCGCACGATTTGCTCCGGCTGGGGCAATTCGACGAAGACGACATCGCCCAAGGCCTCCTGCGCGAAGTCGCTCACGCCCACCGTCACCACGCCGTCGTTCAATGCCGCCCACTCGTGGCTGGTCGCGTAGCGCAAGTCGGTGGGGGTGTCGCTCATGTGTAGATCCGTTTCCCGCGCCGCACGAAGGGCGGCTTGATGATTCGCGCCGGCGCTTCGCGTCCGCGCAACCGCACTTGGCAATCGCCGCGGGCGGCGCGCGGCAGCCGCGCCAACGCGATACTGTACCCCAAGGTGGGCGAAAACGAGCCGCTGGTGACGACGCCCTCGCCGTGCTCGGTGACCACGACCTGGCCGTGCCGCAACACCCCCTTGGCTTCCATCGCGATGCCCTTCTGCACTCGGTCCGGCTTGGCCGCGCGCTGCCGCGCCAACGCCGCACGGCCGACGAAGTCGCGCTGCGGCGGCTCCCAGGCGATGCTCCAGCCGAGATTCGCTTCGAGCGGCGTCGTGGACTCGTCCATGTCTTGGCCGTGCAGGTTGAGGCCGGCTTCCAAGCGCAAGGTGTCGCGCGCCGCGAGGCCGGCCGGCACAACGCCGGCGGCCAGCAAGCAGCGCCATAGTTTCCGCGCTTCGTCGCCGCCGAGCAGCACTTCCACACCGTCTTCGCCCGTGTAGCCGGTGCGCGCGACCAGCCATTCGCCGAGTTCGACGGTGGCGAAGGACGCCACGCCGCGCACATCCTCGCCGGTTGCCTTGGCGAAGGCGTGCAGGGCGTTCGGGCCCTGCACGGCGATCATGGCCAGATCCGCGCGCTCGCGGATTTCGGTGTTGCCGCCAGAGGCGCGCAGCCAGTCCAGCACCCGCGTCCGGTTGGCGGCGTTCGCCACCAGCCGGTAACCGGCGCGCCGGCCGTACAGGATCACGTCGTCGATGACGCCGGCGTCCTCGTTCAGCAGCACGCCGTACACGGCGCGGCCGCAAGTCGCCTTGCCCGGATCGCCGGCGAAGACGCGGGCGAGCAGCGCCGGCGCGTCCGCGCCGCCGAGGTCGATGATCGCCATGTGCGAGACGTCGAACATCCCGGCCGCGCGCCGCACTTGGTGGTGCTCGGCGATCTGGGAGCCGTAGTGGAGCGGCATGGTCCAGCCGGCGAAGGCCGTCATGCGGGCCCCGGCGGCGACGTGCTCATCGTGCAGGGGTGTGCGTCTTGGCGTCACGCGGCGAGGGCTCCGAAACCCATTGCCTCGCGCATGAGCTGCTCTTTCACGGCGGCGCTGGCGTCGATGCGCCGAAGCGTCGCGTTGCGCGCCCAACGCAGCCACGGGCCGTTCGCCCAGGCGCCGCAATACGCTTCGAGCAGCCCGCGCATGAGCGCCACCATCAGTTTGGAGCGGCGGCGGCGGTTGGTGGCGTAGGCGCGCCAGCGGCCCGCCGCGCCCAAGTCGCCCCCCTTGGCCGCTTCGGCGGCAATGCGCCGCGCGTCTTCCAAACCGATGTTCACGCCTTGGCCGGCGAGCGGATGCAGCGTCCGCGCGGCGTCTCCGGCGAGCACCACGCGCTGCCAGGGATTCACGTTCGCGGCCACGGCCTGTTGCACGGGAAACGCCAAGCGGCGGTCCACGGCGAGCACTTCGCCGGCCGCGCCTTCGGTTTCGGCCTGCAGCGCGGCGCGGAACTGGTCGTCGGAAAACGCCATTCGGCGCTCCTGCTCGACGGTCGCCCCGCTCCAGATCACCGACACCGCACGGCTGTCCGCCAAGGGCAACAGCGCCAAGGGCCCGCTGCGGCCGAAACGTTGCCATGCCACCCGGCCATGCGGCGCGGCCAACCACGCCACCGTGGCGATGGCCGTTTGCGCGCCCAGGGCAAACGGCGGCTCGGCGCGCATGCGGGTGGCGGTGTGGTGGCGCACCGGGCTGTCCGCCCCGTCGGCGGCGACCACCAGGCGCGCGCGCAGGGAAGCGCCGTCCGCCAAGGCCAGCGTCGCGGCGTCTTCGCCTTGCGCGATGCCGGTCACCGCCGCTGGCACGACATCCACGCGGTCCAATGCCGCTTGCCACAACGCGGTGGCCAGGGCACCGGTCTCGGCGACCCATGCGAGCGCGCTGCCGTCCGCTTGCCGAAAGCGCAGGCCCGCGCCGCCGTCATGCTCCCAGACGCGCATGGTTTGGATGGCGGCGACGCGACCGTCGCATTCGCCAAGGCGCACGCCTTCGCCGCGCGGCAGACCCGCCGCGCGCAGAAACCGAAGCGAGGCGGCGTTGATCGCCACCGTGCGCAGATCGCTGCCGAGCGCGCCACGCTGGCGCCGGGGTGGCGCGGGCGCCAACAACGCCACCGGGCGTTTGGCCTTCGCGATGGCCAACGCCGTGGCGAGGCCCACCACGCCGCTGCCGACGACAGCCGCGTCGTAGGTGCGTTGCGCCGTCTCCATGGGAGCTTAGTGTGTCACCGCGGCGCGACCGCGGGCAAGCACTTGCTCTTTTCCGCAAAACTCTCTTACCATCGCACGACATCGACAGGTTGAACAAAGTCGTTCGCTCGTGGGCGCCGGCGCCAAGCGGCCCGCAAGACCCGGCGAGCGCGCGAGGCGTCGAAACGCCGCGGCGGCGAGAGCAACCGTAGCGAGCCCGCGCAGGGGGGGGTGTCGCTAGCCTCGCAATAGCGGAGGCACTTACCGCCGCGGCCGATCGCGCTGAATGTGCCGGTGCCCGCGAAAGCGGGTGCGCCCCGGCCAGTTCAACGTGACCTGGGCGCGCAATCTAGTGTGCGAACCTTACGCGAACCTTGCGGCGAACTCGAAAGTTGAAAAGAATTCGGGGCCGCGCCGCGGGCGTATCATGGCGGCGAACCTCCGGCGGCAAAACCGAACAACGATGACCAGCCTCAAGGGCGGGCCCACCTCGCACATCTATTTCTCCCAGCGGCTGCGCCTGCACTATGTGGACTGGGGCAACGAGGACGCGCCGGCGCTGTTGCTGGTGCATGGCGGGCGCGACCACTGCCGCAATTGGGACTGGGTGGCCCAAGCGCTGAAAGAGGACTACCACGTCGTCGCGCCGGATCTGCGCGGCCACGGCGATTCGCAGTGGCTGGTTGGCGGCGCCTACGCCACCATCGACTACGTCTACGACATCGCGCAACTGGTGCGCCAAACGGCGATGGACGACATCGTGGTGGTCGGCCACTCCATGGGTGGTTCGGTGTCGCTGGCCTACGCCGGCCTGTATCCGCGCAAGGTGTGCAAGCTGATCTCCATCGAAGGCATGGGCATCGCGCCGACGGTCGGCGACGACGCGACGCCGGGGCACGAACGGCTGCTCGCCTGGATCGACAACCTGCGGCAGCTGTCCGGGCGCATCCCCAAGCGCTACCCGACGTTGGAGGACGCCTTCGAGCGGATGCAGCAGGCCAACCCGCACCTCACGTCCGAGCAGGCGCGGCACCTGACCATCCACGGCAGCAATCAGAACGAGGACGGCACCTACAGCTGGAAGTTCGACAACTACATGCGCGCCTGGTCGCCGGTGGGTCTCTCGGCGCGCCAGACCTTCGGCCTCTACCGGCGCGTCTCGTGCCCGACGCTGCTGATTCACGGCACCGAGTCTTGGGCTTCCGACCCGCGCCAAGACGGACGCCTCGACTATTTCCAGAACGCCCGCTCGGTGGCGGTGGAGGACGCCGGACACTGGGTGCATCACGACCAGCTCGAACGCTTCCTGACGATCGTCCGCGACTTCCTGGGCGATGGCTGAGCAGCGCGCCGACCGCGCGGCCCGCTTGGCGGCGGCCATCCACGCCACGCCTCGGCGCGGCGTCGTCGCCGTCACCGGCGGCGGCGCGAACTTGCTCGGCGCCTTGCTCGCCACGCCGGGCGCCTCCGCGACGGTGTTGGAAGCGCAAGTGCCCTACTCGGAGCAGGCGTTGCGGGAGTTTCTCGGCGGGCCGCCGGCGCAAGCGTGCAGCGAGGCCACCGCTCGGGCGCTGGCCATGCGGTCTTTCCTGCGCGCCCGCTCGCTCGGCGGCGATTTCGGTTTCGCCATCGCCGCGGCGTTGGCGACCACGCGCGCCCGGCGCGGACGCGACCGCGCCCACTTGGCGTTCCAAGACGCCGATCGCACCTGCGCGTGGACGCTGCCGTTCGACGAGCGCGGCTCGCGGGGCGTCCAAGAGGATGCCGTCGCCCGCACCGGGCTCGGCGCTCTCGCGTTCGCCTTGGGCGTACACGCATGTTGCGCTCCGGCGGTCGAAGCGCAGGGCGGGGAGTGCGCGGACGTGGTGTTGGGCAAGCGTTCGCACTTCCCCGAAGCGACCTTTCGCGGCGTGCTGCCCGGCGCGTTCAACCCGTTGCACGAAGGCCACCGGGCCCTGCGCGCCGACGCCGAGCGCCGCCTGGGCGGCGAAGTGGGATTCGAGCTGTGCGTTGCCAACGTGGACAAGCCGCCACTGGACTACGTCGAGCTCGAGCGGCGGCTGGCGCAGTTCGCGCCGGGCGCGGTGGTGGTGACCGGCGCTCCAACCTTTGTCGCCAAGGCGCGGGTGCTCGGCGGCGTGGTTTTCGTGGTGGGCGTGGACACGCTGGCGCGCATTGGGCAGGCGCCCTACTACGGCGGCGTCGCGGCGCGCGACCGCGCCTTCGCCGAGATGGGCGCGCTCGGCTGCGGGTTTCTGGTGTACGGGCGGCGGCAACGCGGCGTGTTCCGCACCCTTGCCCAACTCGCGCCGCCGCCCGGCTTGGCGGCCTTGTGCGTCGGCGTGCCGGAGCGCGAGTTCCGTTGCGACGTCTCCTCCACGGCGCGGCGCGCGGCAGGCGCAAGCGCAAAGCCGTAGAATGAAGGGGAACACCTTAAACACGCGGATGCCCGTCGTTCGGCGCGGTTCGTCCCGCCGGTGGTGGCGCTCAGTGGCAACATGAAGCAACTCGTTGACTTTCTTCCGGTGGTGGCCTTCTTCGGCGTCTACTTGGCGACCGACATTTACATGGCCACCGTCGCCTTGATGGTCGCGGCTGCGGTGCAAGTCGCCTTCTTCAAGCTCAAAGGGTGGCGGGTGACCGGCCAGATGTGGGTGGTGTTTTGGGGCGCCCTCGGGTTTGGCGGGTTGACGCTGGCGTTGCGCGATCCGCTGTTCATCCAGTGGAAACCCACCATCGTGTATTGGATCATGGCCGTCGCCATCGGCGGCAGCCGCTTCGTGGGCAAGGGCGACTTCGTGCAACGGGCGCTCGGCAAGGTGCTTGCGCTTCCCGCCGCGGCGTGGCGCACGCTGTGCTGGGGGTGGGCGGCGGCGATGGCGCTGGCCGGCGTCGCCAACTTGTGGGTGGCCTACCAATTCAGCGAGCCGACTTGGGTGGCCTACAAGTTCGCGTCCGCGTTCGCCATTCCGATCCTGCTCACCGTCGGCAGCTTCGCCTACTTGGCGGCGAGCGGGCAGATGCCCGAGACGGGGCCGCGCGGCGGGCGGGACGAGAGTTGACAGTGGCGGGAGACCACACCGGCGCGGTGGCGGTATAGTCGCCGCTATCGTCAAAACAGCCAGCCAAGGTCGGCGCGTCTTGGCGGGCACATTCGCTTGGGCGCGGGTGGCGCCCGCGCCAACACCGAGGACGGTTGGGGAGGAAAGATGCGCAAGTGGCAATGCATGACCTGCGGTTTCATCTACGACGAGGCGGAAGGCCTGCCGGACGGCGGCATCGCCGCCGGCACGCGCTGGGAGGACGTGCCGGAGGACTGGGTGTGTCCCGAGTGCGCCACGCCGAAGTCGGATTTCGAGATGGTGGAGATCTAGACTCAGGCTCGGCGCCGGGTTGACGCCGCTTCCGCCGGCATCGTGCGGCGCCGCCGGTGAGCGACGACCCCTACACCATCACGCCCGGCGGCACGAGGACGCCGCCGACCACGCTCGCGGGACGCTTTCGGTGCTTGGGGCCGGGCATTGTCGTGTCGGGCTCCATCGTTGGCTCCGGCGAGATTCTGCTCACCGCCGGGCTGGGCGCGGCGGCCGGATTCACGTTGCTCTGGTGGGTGTTGTTCTCGTGCTGGCTGAAATCGCTGGTGCAAGCGGAGCTGGCGCGCTACGTGATCACCACCGGCGACACCTACTTGCGGGCGCTCAATCGCCTGCCCGGCACCTTGCCCGGCCCGCACGGCCCGATTGCGTGGCCGATTTGGCTCGGCTTGCTTGGCATCGTGCCCGGGGTGTTGACTTCCGGCGGCATCATCGGCGGCGCCGGGCAAGCCCTGGCGCTGATCGTCGCGCCCTGGGCGCCGGACTTCGGCGGCGCGCAAGCCACGTGCGTCGCCGCCGCCGTGGTGATGCTGCTCTTGTGGACCGGCGCCTACGGGCGCATCGAGAAGATCCTGCTGGTGATGGTGGTGTCGTTCAGCGTCGCCACCGTGATCTGCGCGGTCTTGATGCAGACCACCGAGTATCGCGCCACGTTGGCGGACATCGCCTCTGGACTGACGTTCGACTTCCCGCTCGAGCACTTGGCGTTGGCGATCGGCATGTACGGTGCCACCGGTGTCGCGTCCGCCGAGATCGCCGCCTACACCTACTGGTGCGTGGAGAAGGGCTATCCGAGTTTCGTCGGCGGCGACCGCGACGATCCCGGCTGGGTGCGGCGCGCGCGGGGCTGGATCCGCGTGGTGCAGATGGACGTGTGGGTGACGTTGGTGGTGCTCACCTTCGCCACGCTGGCGTTCTACTTCCTCGGCGCCGGCGTGCTGCACCGGCTCGGTCTGCAGCCGGAAGGCGCGCAAACGGTGGAAGTGCTGGCGAACATGTACACGTCCACGTTGGGCGACTGGGCTTTCGCGGTGTTCGTTCTGGGCGCGTTCTTCATCCTGTTCTCCACGGTGCTCTCCGGTTTGGGCGCCGGCTCGCGCTCGTTTCCGGATCTGCTCGTCACCTTCGGCTGGATTCCGCGCCCGAACCTGCGGCTCCGTCGCAATTGGACGCGCGGCTACATCATTGCCATGCCGGTCGTCAGCGCGTTGATCTACATGGCGTTCGAGAGCCCCATCTACTTGATCATCTTCGGCGCCACGTTCGGCGCCTTCATGCTCCCGGTGCAGGCGTTCGCGACCATCCATCTGCAGCGCAAGCGCATGGACGCGCGGGTGCGGCCGGCGCGCTGGGCGACCGCGTCCATGTGGATGGTGTTCGCCTTGATGGCGGCGCTCTGCGCAACGTACTTGTGGCTGCGCGTCCTGCCGCTCGTGGCGCCGGAATAGAACGCTGGCCGGCGCGCGCGGCGCCCTCACGCGCGCCTGGTAGACCGCCCCCGCCGTGATGGTGCCTACTGGTTGAAGCGCGGCGTCCGCTTCGCCAAGAACGCCGACACCGCTTCGGCGTGATCGGGCAGGCGCCGGGCGATCTGATCGCGCAGACCTTCGCGCTCCATCACCGCTTCCAAATCCGCGTCCACGGGATTCTTGCGCAGCAGCTCCTTGATCATCATCACGGCGCGGGTGGGGTTTTCGGCGATTTCGCGCGCTTTGGCGAGGGCGGTGGCCATCAGGTCGTCGGGCTCGGTCACCGCGGTGACCAAGCCCATGCGCAGCGCCTCCTCCGCTCCCACCATGCGGCCGGTGAGACACATCTCGGTGGCGTTGCCAAGGCCGACGAGTTGCGCGAGCAGGCGCGTGGAACCGAGTTCCGGCATCAGCCCCATTTTAATGAAGCGGATGCTCAAGTTGGCGGCGGTGGACGCGATGCGCACGTCGCAAGGCAGGATCATGGTGAGCCCCACGCCCACCGCGTAGCCGTTGACGGCCGCCACCGTGGGCTTGGATTCGCGGATGATGGTGGTGAGGTTGTGGCCGTCGCGGTGCAGCGTCTCGCCTTGGCCTTGGCGGTTGGTCTCAACGCGCGTGGCGAAATTGCCGATGTCCGCGCCGGCGCAGAACGCCCGGCCTTCGCCGGTGAGCAGGATCGCGCCGATGGCGTCGTCTTCGTTCCACGCCCGCAACTGCGCCACGATCGCGCCGGACATGGTGTCCGTCCAAGCATTCAGCTTGCGCGGCCGGTTGAGGCGGATGACGCCCACGCGGCCGTCCGTTTCGGTGAGGATTTCCTGAGGCACGGCGCTCTCGCTCAAGAGAAAGACCGGCGCAGTCTACACCGGCTGCAAGCGTTGAGTTCGGGGATGGCCCGCGCCAGCCCATTGGCCGCCACCGCGCGGCGGACCGGCCGGCTACACCCGGTACACCCGCGCCGCGGTGCCGTAGAACATGGCGTGCTTCTCGTCCTCGCTGAAGTCTTGGACGATCTTCTTCAACCCGTTCCACAGCACATGGTAGGAGATGGAGAGCTTGTCCACCGGGAAGTTGCTCTCGAACATGCAACGATCCGGGCCGAAGCACTCGATGGCGTGCAGGTAGTAGCGCCGCTGCGCCGCCGCGAACTCGTCCGAGGTGGGCGGGGTGTCGCGCCGGTCCCAGCCGAAGCCGTTGTCCGGCATGGCGAGACCGCCGAGCTTCGCCACCACATTCGGACACTCGGCGATGGCGGCGATGTCCTCCTTCCACTGCGCGAAGATCTCCTCCTGCTTGCCGGCGTAGGCGCCAACGCCGAGGGGCGTGCCGAAGTGGTCGAGGATCATCGTGGTCTCCGGCACCGCCTTGGCGAGCGCCAGGTAGTCGCGGTTTTGGTGGAAGAAGTGCCACGTGTCGTAGGTGTAGCCGAGCTTGCCCAAGGTGTACACGCCGCTGCGGAAGTCCTCTTGGCCGTAGGGGCAGGGGCGGTTGCGGCCGGCGTTGGTGAGGGTGCCGGTGCCGTCCCGGGGGCCGGCGTGGCGAATGCCGCGGAAGAGCCCCCGGCCGGCTTCCTCGTGCGCGGCGAGCACTTCCTCCACCGCCGCGCCGAGGCGCATGTCGGCGTGGCTGACGATGGCGGCGATGGTGGCTGCGCCTTCGCGCTTGGCGCTCTCGGCCGCCACCGCGGCCACGAACTCGGTCTCGCCGACGGGTCGCAAATGCTCGGGGCCTTCCTTGCGGTAGCCCGAGCGGCAGTCGATGAACACCGTCTTCTCGATGTTGTGGCCGGATTCGGTGTCCGCCCAGAGATCGGCGAGCACATAGCGGCCCCAGTTCGTGGGCGTCTCCCACAGGTGGTGGTGCGGGTCCACGATAGGTCGCGCCGGATCGATGATGTCCTCCTGCACCGCCGCGTACCACGCGGGCGTTTGCGGTTGTGGCATGTGTCCCTCCCGTCTGTTGCGGATCCAGTGTTGGCATTGTGGCGCATTCACCGCCGGTGCGGAAGTTCGGCGGTCTGGCCCGGAACCGCGCCCGCGGCATGGCGTGCGAGAATCCGCGCCAACGCGACGGTATCGGCATCGCCCATCTCCTTGCCCGCGCAAACGCCCCGGCCGAACCGCGACCGCCTTGTGGTGGTCTTGGTGGTCGCGCTCGCGGTCGCCGCCGCGGGCCATGCGCTCGTGCGGACGGCGAGCCACGGCGCGGCCGTTGGCCACGACCAGGCGGCGTTCCTCTCCGCGGCGGAGAACCTCGCCGCGGGCAACGGGTTGGTGATGTTCAACGGCAAGCGTCTGTGGGCTTGGCCGCCGTTCTATTCGGTGGCGCTGGCGGTGCCAATCGGGTTGGGCGGCGCGCCGGCCGAAGTTGGGCGGTGGCTGAACGCCGTCGCGTTTGGTCTCGTGGTTGGCGTGGTCGGCTTTTGGCTGCGCGTACACGTCCGTTCGCCGTTGTTGGTCGTCGGCGCCGCGGCCGTGGTGGCGGTGTCGCCGGACTTGAACGGGCTTGCCGCCGATCTGCGCAGCGACGCGTTGTTCGCCTTGCTCACCTTGGTGGCGCTGACGCTGGTGGTGGCGCTCTTGCGGGCGCCGGCCGGCCGGCGCGCCGGCGCGCTGGTGGTGGGGGCCGCCGTCTTCGCCGCCCTCGCCGCGCTCACCCGCTACGCCGGCGTGGTGTTGATTCTGGTGGCCGCGCCGCTCATGTTGGCGCGTCCGGGGCGCTGGCGCGCGCGCCTCGCCCAAGCCTGCGCGTTCGCCTTCCTCGCCGCCGCGTCGCTGGCGCTGGTGGCGATGGGCAACGACGCCGGCGCGCGCCTCGGCGCCGGCGTGGTTTCCATGACGTATGTGCTGGGGCACATCCGCGACGTGCTCTTGTTTTGGGCGCTGCCGGCGCATGTTCCGGGTTGGCTGCGCGGCGTCTTCTGGGGTTGGTTGGGCGTTGCAGTGGCGGTGCTGGCGGCATTGCGGTGGCGCCGTCGAGACCGGCGCGGGGAAGCGACATGGCGCAGTGGGCTTCTAGTTCAACCGATCGGCGTATTCGGCGCGTTCGTCGTCGCGTATTCGGCGTTTCACTGCGCGATGGCGTGGGCCGGACCGGCCGGCTCCTCCTATTGGGAAATGAAACGGTTTCTGGCGGCGATCTACGCGCCGCTCGCGTGTCTCGCGGCATTGCTGGGGCAGTGCCTGCTCGCCGGCCGGCGGACCGTGGTTACGCGGGTGTTTGGGGCGGGTCTCCTGCTGGCGGTTCTGTTGCACATCGGCGTCGCCGCGCGCGCCAACGGCAAGGTCACGGCCTTGGCCCTGCGCGCGGGTTACACCGGCACCAGCTACAACTCCGCTTGGTGGGGTCGGTCGGAGACCATCAACCACCTGCGCGCGCAGCCACCACCGGGGCAGGTGTTCAGCACCGATCACGCGCTCTTGTGGTGGCGCAGCGGGTTGCCGGCGTCCGCGCGGCGGCATCAGTGGCTGGCGCCTGGCGTCGACGCGCTGGCGCGCAAGCTGCAAGGCCGGCCCGACCCGGTCTATTTCGTGTGGGTGCGGACGTTTCACGGCGCGAACGCCCCCTACAACCGTTTCGTCCACCTGATGCCGGGTTGGGAAACGGTGGCGCGGCTGGCGGACGGCGGCGTGTACCGGGTGCCGGCGGGCTGGCGTTTCGATGTCGACGAATGGCGAGCGCGGTTGCGGCGCGCCGAAAGGTGGCCATCGTGAATCGTGGCCGAGCTTCACGAATGTGCCTCCAAGGTGGCTGGTTGGCTCTTCCACAACGTCAACCGCAGCTCGTCCCCGAACAGCCGATACTCCGGCGGGCGCCCGGAATGCGCCTCTCCCTGCCGCAATATCTTCCGCACCCCCTCGCCGCGGGACTCCAAGAACACGTCTCCCGTGCGCTTGCTGCGTTGGCGGGAGAGGAAGCTCACCAAGAGCTGGTTGCGGGTAAAGGTGCGGTAGGGCATGTCGGTGAGCGTCAGCGTGTTGGGCAGCCCGCCCGGGCTGTAGAGCTCCAGGCGGTCGGCGAACAGGAACAGGCGTATTTTCGAGCCGCCAATGGCGTAGTCGCGGTGGGCGACGGCGTTCACGATCGCCTCGTCCACCACCTCGATGTCGTAGGCAGGCGTGCCATTGCTGGCGCGTCTATCCCGCATCAACTGCGCGACGAAGGCGGTGGCGGCGTCGATCTGGTCGGAGACGGGACCGGCGAGGCGTTCAACATGCGTTAGATGGTTGGACGAGAGCTCGGTGCCGGCGTAGCAGGCGGCTTCAATGGAGCAGGAGGGCAGGAACACCGCAGGCTCGGTGGCGAAGGCGAGCAGCCCCGCCACGGTTGGGCGATCCGTGCCGTGTTCGTCCCGCATGACGACGCGGGTGTTGCGCAGCAAGTCCAGCCAAGGGATGGTCGGTGAACGACCAAAGAACGCTTCGAGGCGATGCTGATTGAGGTCCGACACGCTGGCCGCCAGCACGGGACGCTCGTCAAAGACATACTCGCGGCCACGTTGCTGGAATAGGCGCGCCAGTTCCGAAGGCGTGAGATCCCGCTTTGTGCTGCCAACACGTTGATAGTAGCGGCCTCCGACCGTGCGATGCACATAGAGACCATGTGGAATCTCCCCGAGAATCAAGTGCTTGCACTCTCCCTTCCGTTGGAGGACGTGTTTGCGGACGATGGGGCGGATGGGCGGGTCGCAGTTCTGCGTGGCGATGTTCACGAACCAGCGCTCCACGGCGTCCAGCCGGTCTTGCGGGATGCCCAGCGGCGCGCCGGCGTCGTTCACGCCGAGGAAGAGCGTGCCGCCGTCCGCGTTGGCGAACGCCACCATCTCGCCTGCCACGGACTCTGCGTTCGGCGCTTGCACGCCCCGGTCCGTCAACCGCAACTCCTTGAATTCAGCGCGGCTGTCTTCGCCAGCGAGAAGCTGGCTCTCGATTTGTTCGGCCGTGTCGAACACCGGATGCGTCGGCGGGTGCCCCGTTCGAGTGGTCGCTGCCATCATACGCCGACCTTGACCCCCAACGCCGCATTGGTCCGCGCGGCGGCGCGGTTGGCTGCGCGGTTGATCGCCGCGGCGCCAACGGGGCCGCACGGCAGCAACGCGGCGCCCAACGTCTGGCGCCGTTCCATGTCGGCGGGGCGTCGCCAATAGGGCGAGCGGCGGCATCGCTCGGCTTCGATCAGATCTGGACGGTCGCTGCGCCAGCGCAGCGCGCCGGAGACGGCGGTGGAGACGACGTGTGCGCCGGCGGCGCGGTAGCGCGCCACGACGTCCGCGTGCGGATGGCCAAAACGGTTGTTCCAGCGCGTGCCGACAATGGCGAACCGCGGTCGGGTGGCGGCCACGAAGGCGGTCGTCGAGGACGTCGCGCTGCCGTGATGCGGCACCAGCAGCCAATCCACGGCGTACACGTCGAGGCGCTCTTCCACCACCCGCTCGATGTCGCCGGCCAGCAGCGCCCGCGCTTCGCCAGTGCTCACCAGCAACACGCACGAGGCGTTGTTGCCGCGGTGCGCGTGGCCGGCGGGCGGATGCAGCAGCGTGAAATCCACACCGTCCCACCGCCACTTGGCTCCGGCAACGCAAGGAGCGGCGGCGATGCCCGGCACCGGTTCGCCGGCCAGCACGAGCGCCACGTCCACGCCTCCGAGCACGGCCGCGGCGCCGCCAACATGGTCGGTGTCGCCGTGGCTGAGCACCAGCACGTCCAGCCGGCCGATTCCCAAACCGCGCAGCGCCGGCAGCACCACGCTGTCGCCGGTGTTCGCTCCGGACAGGAAGGCGGGGCCGGCGTCGTAGAGGAGCGCATGCCGCGCCGTGCGCACCAGCACCGCGGTGCCCTGTCCCACGTCCAAGGCGGTCACCTCCACTTCGCCAGGCTGGACGGGCGGCGCCGGCCGCCACGTCGGCCAGAACAACACCGCCAGCATGGCGGACGCCAGCGCCGCGACGGCGAGGCGGGACACCGGCAGCAGACAGGCGGCGGCGACGGCGACGCTCCAAGGCAGCCACGGCCCGGGGTGCGCAACGTACAGTGGTTGGACCTCGTCCGCGAGCGCGAGCACTTGGCCGAGCAGCGTCACGCAATAGTCCGCGGCCACCAGCAGCCACGGGCCGGCGAAGGTGCCAACGAGCGCCAATCCGCCGAGCGCGAGCGGCACCACGAGCAGCGTGACCAAGGGCACGGCCACCAAGTTGACCGCGACGCCGAGCGGATGCAAAAGCCCGGTGAGCGAAACCGTGGCCGGCGTGAACACCAAGGCGATGGCGAACTGCGCCCGCAACGCCGAGCCAACCCAGGAACGGGACAGGCGTCGAGGCGAAAAAAAGCCGAGCAGCACGGCGACCGCGCCAAACGAGAGCCAGAATCCGGTGGCCAGCGGCGCCATCGGATCCACCAGCAGCACGACCACGAGGGCGTAGGCGAACACCGCCGACGGCGCCACCACGCGCCCGGCCAGCAACGCCGCCATGCCGGCGGCCGCCATGGTGAAGGCGCGCACCAGAGACAACCCGGCGCCGGCGAGAAACACGTAGCCGGCCGCCGCCGCGAGCGCCACAACAACGCCGCTCGATTTGCCCGGCAATCCGACGAGCAACGCCGCCGCGCGCCCAATGAAAAACGCGAACGCCGTCACAACGCCAACGTGCAGGCCGGAAATGACCAGCAGGTGCATCGTGCCGGTGCGCCGGTAGCGCGCCAACTCGGCGCGCGGAATCGCCGCCGAATCGCCAAGGGTCAAGGCGGTCAGAACGCCGCCATTGACCAGGCCCAAGCCGCCCAAGCGAGCGCGCAGCGCTTCCCTGGCCTCGTCGACGAGCGCGGTGCCGTCGCCGGCGGGCAACCGCTCGCCACGCACGACGTAACCCGTGGCGGCGATCTTCGCGCGCATGTGCCAGCGGTCCCGGTCGAAGCCGTGCGCGTTCGCCATGCCGCGCGGCGCGCGCAGCCGCGCTTCGATACGCCACCGTTGCCCGCCGCCCAGACGCGGGCCGTCGAGCCACGACAGGCGCACCCGGCCGGCAATTCGGCAAGGGGCCGCGGGGGCGGCCACCGGCTGAAAGTCGAAACGGGTGATGGTGCCGATTCCCGCGTTCTCGTCCCGCGACGGCAACCCCTTCACCCGGCCGGTCAACGCCGCGGCTTCGCACGCGGCGTCGATGCGCCGCGCGGCGGCGTCTTGCGCATGCCACGCGCCCCACGCCAGCCCGAGCAGCGCCAGCGCCGCGACGCCGCCCGCCCGGCCGACGCCGGCCAGCGGCAGCAGACACGCGCCGCCGAGCGCCCACCACAACCAAAGGCCATGCGCCAGCGGCAGCCAGTGGACGACCACCACAGCGCCGGCAAACGCCAAAGCCGAATCGCGCAACCGCACGCCAAGAACCATGCCAGTGGACAAAATAGAGCCGGCGGCGAGACGCCGCCAACAGTCGGCATAATGGCCGCTTCGACCGCTTCACCTCAGCGCCGTGGCACCCGACTGGATCAAGAAGTATCTGCCAACGCCGGAGACGATTCGACGGCAAAGTTCGCTAGGGCCGTTGCGACATTTGCTACTGGAGCCGGCGCTTTGGCGGCTGCATCGGCGGTCGGTGGGCGGCGCCGCTTTCATCGGCCTGTTCTGCGCCTTCTTGCCCTTGCCGGGCTTGCAAATGCTGGTCGCGGGTCTCTTGGCCGTGCCGGCGCGGTGCAACGTGCCCATTGCCCTTGGCTTGACGTGGATCACCAATCCGGTGACGTTGGTGCCGGCGTTCGTCCTCGCCTACAAGCTTGGCGCCTGGCTGCTCGGCTTGGAGGTTGACGACGAGCCCTTCGCGCTCTCTTGGGCGTGGCTGGGCGAGCGGTTCGCGCAAGTGTGGTGGCCGCTGTTGTTCGGCAGCGTGTTGTGTGGTTGCGCGAGCGGGCTTGCGGGGTTTGTCGCCGCCCGCCAGCTGTGGCGTCTGCATTTGTTTCGCCGCCTGCGCGAGCGCCGGCAAGCTCGTCGCGCCCGCCGGCTGGGCGCGGCTGCTCGCCGCTCCGTTACGCCGCGTGCAGCGCGTCCGCCGGATTCTCCCGGGTCGCCTTGAGGGCCGGCCACGCCACCGCCAGCGCGGAAAGCCCAAGGCCGAGGCCGGCGATGGCCGTCAAGTCCGCCGCCCGCACATGCGAGGGCACTTCCGAGAACCAGGTGCCGTCGATGATGTTGGCGCCGAGCACGCCTTGCAGCAGCGCCACCACCGCGTTCGCGTTGATGGCCAGCAGCACGCCGGCGGCGAGGCCCGCGGCCACGCCCAGGAACGCCACTCCGAACCCTTGCAGGAAGAACACCACCACCAAGAGGCCGCGCGGGGCGCCAAGCGTCGCCAAGAGCGCCGCATCGCCGCGTTTGTCGTTCACCAACATGGCTTGGCCGGAGACGATGTTGAAAGCGGCGATGGCGACGATGAGGCCCAGCAGCGCGAACATCATGGCCTTCTCGATCTTCACGGCGCGGAACAGGGCGCCGTAGTCCTCCATCCAGAAGCGCACCTCGGCATCGCCGCCGGCCGCTGCGCGCACCGCCGCCACCATGGCCGGGGCGGCAATGGGGTCGCGCAAGCGCAGTCGCCATCCATCCACCCCGGCGTCCTCAAGGCCGAGGCGGAGGATGTCGTCGCGCAACACCACGCCCAAGGTGGCGTCCGGGCTTGCGCCAATGGCGAACGTGCCGGCCAGGGCGAACCGCGCCACGACTGGCCGCACGCCGCCGCCGCGCGGCTTGGACAGCACCAGCACCACCGGATCGCCGATGCGCAAGCCGTGCGCTTGCGCCAAGCTGGCACCCAAAACGATGCCGCCGGGCGTCGCCAACAGCCTTTCCAGCGCTTCTTGGCGCAGCAGCCCGGACATGCCGCGCGCGCCCGCCGCGTCGAACGCGGCGAGGGCGAGGAAGTGTACCGAGCCACCGCGCGTCAGCATGGCTTGCGCTTGAAAGAAGCGCTGCACCTGGACAACGCCGGCCACCGAGCGGAGCCGGTCGATGTCCGGCGCCCCGCCGTTGCGGGAGGTCACGAGCGCGTGCGGCACGGCGGTGAGCAGCCGTCCGGTGATTTCGCGGTCGAAGCCGTTCATCACGCTCAACACGACGGTGAGGATCGTCACGCCGAGCGCGAGGCCCACGAAGGAGACCCAGTTGATGAACGTGGCGTAGCCGTGGCTAGGGGCGAGCAGGTAGCGGCGGGCGATCCACAAAGCCGTGCGCATGCGCCGCCGCGGCCGCCACGGTCCGCTCAAGGCGCCCCCGCCGCGCTGTCGGCGGGCGGCGGCCCCAGCACGCCATCCACCAAGGCGACCGTGCGGTGCATGCGCGCCGCCACGCCGCTGTCGTGGGTGACGACGACGAACGACGCGCCGGTGGTGTCGCCAAGCTCGGCGAGAAGCGCCAGCACGCCGTCCGCGCTCTGTCGATCGAGATTGCCCGTCGGCTCGTCCGCCAGCACGATGGCCGGCGCTGTGGCGAGCGCCCGCGCCACCGCCACGCGTTGCCGTTCACCACCGGAGAGCTGGTGGGGTCGATGGTCCGCTCGTTCGGCGAGGTGTACCTTGGCGAGCAGTTCCCGCGCCCGCGCCGCGGCGGGCGCGAACCGCGCGCCGCCGACCAAGAGCGGCATGGCGACGTTCTCCAACGCGGAAAACTCCGGCAGCAGGTGGTGGAACTGGTACACGAAGCCCATGCGCTGGTTGCGCAATCGGGCGCGGCCGGCCGGCCCCGCCCCCGAAAGCGATTGCCCCGCCACCGTGACGGTGCCGCTGTCCGGATCGCTCAAGCCCGCCAGAATGTGCAACAGCGTGCTCTTGCCGGCGCCGGAGCGGCCAATGACGCCAACCCGCTCGCCCGGCGCCACCGCCAAGTCCACGCGCCGCAACACCGGCAGCGTGCGACCGGCCTGCGTGTACGCCTTGGCCACGCCGCGCGCCTCGAGTGGCATGGCCGCCGCGTCGCGGGCTTGGCGACCGGCGTCCTCACTCATGGGCGAGCACCTGCGCCGGCCGCAGCCGCGCCGCCCGCCACGCCGGGAAGACCGTCGCCGCCAAACACAACGCCAAGGCGGTGGCGATGACGCGGACAATGTCCGCCGCGGTGAAGCGCACCGGCAGGGCGTCGACCAGGTATTCGCCCATGAGCGGGGTGTCCAGCGCTTGTTCCAGCCACGGGAATCCCACCTCCGCCAACGCGCCGAGCGCGAAGCCGCCGGCAACGCCCAAACCGATGCCGACGGTGGCGATCACGGTGCCGAGCACCACGAACGCGCCGACCACCAGGCCGGTCCGCGCGCCGATGGTGCGCAGCATCGCCACATCGCCTTGCCGTTCCGTGACCACCATCACCAAACTGGAGATCAAGTTGAAAGCCGCCACGGCAACCAATAGGGAGAGAAGCAAAAACAACATGTTGCGAGTGACGCCGATGGCAGTGGGCAGATCGCCGAGGGTCTCGAACCAGCTATGCGCCCGGAAGCGGCCCGCGCTCAAGGCGCGCAGCACGGCGCGGCGCGTCTCGCCAACGCGCAGCGGGTCCGCCGCTCGCGCATGGAAGCCGTGGACCGCCGCGCCGACGCGAAAGAGTTTGGCGGCGTCGTCCCGGTGGAGGTAGGCGCTGTGGTGGTCCAACTGCGAACCGGTGTCCACAAGCGCCGCCACGCGCAGGCGCTTTTGGCGCGGGAACACGCCGAACGGCGTGGCGGTCGCCTCGGGCAGCACCACGGAAAGCGCATCGCCAACACCTACGCCAAGCCGCTCGGCGGCGCGCGCGCCGAGCGCGACGCGGAACGCGCCCGCCACCAGCGGTTCGCCATCCGTGAACTCGAACAGGCGCGAGACACGTCCGTACTCCGCCGGATCCACGCCAACCAAGCCGGCGCCGATCACCGCGCTCGGGCTGGCGAGTAGGCCGGTGCCTTCCACCACCGCGCTCGCCCCCACGACGCCAAGCACCCCGCGAACGGCATCCGCCACGTCGGCGTGATCCGCCAGCGGCAAGTGCGCGGTGATCGTCAAGTGTGGCACCACGCCCAGAATCCGCTCGTTCAGTTCGCGCTCGAAGCCCGTCACCACCGCTTGCACAAACAGGAGAGTCGCCACGGAGAGCGCGAGGCCGAGCAGCGCCAGCACGCTGACAAACGAGATGAAACTGCGCCGCGCCCGCGCGTAGCGCAAGCCGATGTTCACAGCCAGCGGACGGAACATGTGCGGTTGGATGCGCCTTGAGGCACTGCGAGTTCCGCCGCTAGGCGGCGCCGCCGGCGGCGAGCTGTTCGGAGGGCAATGGCCGTGCGCTTGGCGCCCGGACGCCGCGCAGCCAGCGCAGGAGCGCGCTCGCCACCTTGGGCGCGGGGTCGACGCCGGTGACCGCAGCGCAGGTGGCGAGCCCACCCGGGTTGGCCACATTGATCTCCAGCACGCGCGCCGCGGCGAGGTCCGCCGCTGCGAAACGCACGCCGAGCGCGTCCAATCGCGCCGCCAACCGCGCCACCGTCGCTTGTTCCGCCATCGTCAACGTGGTGGGGCGCGCCGTAGCGCCGACATCGAGGTTGGCGCGGTGATCGGCCGGTCGCTTGCCGTAGGCGCCGATTACTTCGCCGGCCGCGATCAACACCCGCTTCTCGCCTTGGCCGGCGGTGTCTATTCGCTCTTGCAGCAACGCGTAGCGTCCGTCGCGGGTGAGGTGCTCCAAAATCGCCTGCGTGTTCGGCGCGCCGGCGCGCACGTGGAACACCTCGCGGCCAAAACTCCCGGCCGGCGGTTTGGCGATCCAGTCGCCGCCTTGGGCGACCACCGCCGCCAGCAGGGCCGCGTCGTTGCCGAGGTGCGTGACCGGCTGCGGCACGTCTGGGCAAGTCAACTGCAACGAGGCCTTGCCGTGCTGGTGAATCAGCGCGTCCACCGTGTTCACGAAGCAACGCTGGTCCAAACCGCGCAAGATCTGCATGCGGTCAAGGAAAGTGGCCTGCGGCCCGAAGCCGAGGACGAAGTAGGCGTCGAAGCCGTCAAGTTCGGTGAGGACGCCGGCGACGGTTCGGGCGACCACTCGGCCCCCGGCCAAAGCCAGGGATTCGTGCTCGATGTTGGCCACCCGCCAGCCCGCCTTGGCGAAGGCGCGCGGCAGGCGTTGCCGGTTGTCGTTGGACGCGCCGCGGGATTGCGCCAACTCGGCGCCGCGTCGGGACGACCGGGCGGAGCTGGCCTGCCCGCCGGCGTGCAGGAAGGCGATGCGCGGCAATGGGCCAGACGCGCCCTGTGGGTTGCGGGCGAGCTTGCTCCGCTTCGCGCCGTGCCTGTCGCAAGACCGACTCAGCGGTGAAATGTCCAACGCCACGCGATGCGGAGGCCGGTGCCGCGTCAGCAAGTAGTCGAGGAACGAGGGGATGCCAAAGGAGAGGCAGCCAAGAGCGTTCCGGCTGAGAACGCCTTTCTCGATGGCGGACTCGATGACGCTGCGGGCGGACACGTCCGCCGGCAGCAAAGGCGCGAGTTCCCTTTCGGCATCCGCCCAGTCGATTTCGCCGCCCCTTTCCGCCATGGCGACCGCCAGATCGGCGATGAACCGAGGCCAGCTCATGGACAGCAAACGGGCGTCGTAGTAGGCGACGCGGCTTTCGTCGCCCCGCGCAAGCGCGTGCGAGAGGAAGGCGCCGGTGTTGCCCACGCCGACTTCCCGCGCGGCGTCGATGGCGGCCGCGATGTAGCCGTGAACGTGTTGGGGAAATCCGCTGCTCGCCTCGGCCAGCCGGCGCAGAACCGTGGCGGGCAACTCCGCGCCGCAGGCGGCCAGCACGCCTTTGGCGATGGCTTCCTCGGCGTCGGCGGGCGCAAGACGCGCCAAGTTCAGATGCAGGGCGAAGCGCGAAATCGCGTTGTTGTCCACTTCGCCCGTGGGGAGTTGGTGCGTCATCGACAACACGGCGGGCGCGTGCTGAAGCCCCGCTCCGACCAACATGATCGGGCAGCCGTGAAGCCCCTCGTGGAGGACCTTCAGCGTCCAGCGGGACGGCCGATCCACCGTCTGGATCTCGTCCACGGTCACGATGGCGGCCTTGCCGTCCCACCAGCGCGCTTGCCGCGTTCGCTTGAGCAAAGCGGTGATCTTGCGTTCGTCTTGGCGAACGGCGATTTTGGCGACACCGGGAATGGACACGTCCTTGACCCAGTTCGACAGCATCGCGGCTCGCTCGACCTTCTCCTTGGCGCCAGCCGCCAGACCTTCGGTGACATCCCTGACCAGCTCGTGGGGATCGGTCGGCAGCTCGTTGGCCGTGAACGCGACGTGCCGAACACTCGCGTCGCTCCGCATGGCGCGGCGAACGAACTCGCCCAGCAGCTGCGTCTTGCCGATGCCCTGCACACCGGAGACGAGCACCATGCCGCCGGACGGATCGTTGTGTTCGCGGATATAGGCGAGATAGCCCGCGAGTTTGCACAGCTCGGCGCGCCGGCCGGCGAAATGCAACGGGCGATTTCGCTCCGACCCGAGCGCCGCGAGGTGGCGAGGCGGCGTCAAGCTGCGCGATGTGACCATGGCGCAAGCAGCATAGCACCCGCGGGCAGGTGGCCGGGCGCAGCTGCGCCCCGGCTGGGGTAGGGTGCTGCGAGGCGGGGCGTCCGGGGTGGGCGCGTGGGTGTATAGTGCCGCCCATGCTGCGCGACCACACCCTGTCGCCCGTGGAAGTGCCGGTGTACGCGCCGACGTTTCTGCCGGACGAGCGCAAGGAGGCGCTGCGCGACGACATCAAACGCTTGCTCGCCGAGCGGGGCGCGGTGCTGGTGGCCCACTACTACGTCGACGGTGCCATTCAGGACCTCGCCGACGAGACCGGCGGCTGCGTGGCAGACTCCTTGGAGATGGCGCGCTTCGGGCGCGACCACCCCGCCGGCACGTTGATCGTGGCCGGCGTGCGTTTCATGGGCGAGACCGCGAAGATCCTCTCGCCGGAGAAGCGCGTCCTCATGCCCACCTTGGCGGCCGAGTGCTCGCTGGACCTGGGCTGCCCGCCGGACGAGTTCCAAGCGTTCTGCGCGGAACATCCGGACCGCACCGTGGTGGTGTACGCCAACACGTCGGTGGCGGTGAAGGCGCTGGCGGACTGGGTGGTGACCTCCAGCGTCGGCCTCAAGATCGTCGAGCACTTGGCCGCCAAGGGCGAGAAGATCCTGTGGGCGCCGGACAAGCACCTCGGCACCTTCATCCGCGCCAAGACGGGCGCCGACATGCTGCTGTGGAACGGTGCCTGCGTCGTCCACGAGGAGTTCAAGCACCAAGGCCTTCTGGACATGCGCAAGGTCTACCCGGACGCCGGCGTGTTGGTGCATCCCGAATCCCCTGCCGCGGTTATCGACATCGCCGACCGAGTGGGTTCAACCAGCCAGATCATCAGCGCCGCCCAGGATCTGCCGCACGATACGTTCATCGTCGCCACCGATCGCGGCATTTTCCACAAACTGCGGAAAGCCGCCCCGAGCAAGCGCTTCATCGAGGCGCCGACCGCCGGCGACGGCGCCACCTGCCGCAGCTGCGCCCACTGCCCGTGGATGGCGATGAACGAGCTGGAGGCGTTGGCCGAGACGTTGCGCACCGGAGGCAACGAGATCCTCGTGGACCCGTCCGTCGGCGCGCGGGCCATGCAGCCCCTCAACCGGATGTTGGCGTTCAAGGGTTGATTGGATGCCACACGGCAAGCTTGCCGGCGCATGCGCGGCCGGACGTTGGCGGCACCCGCGGTGCCCTCGGCTACGCCGCACAACACGGGGGTCGCCCGCGGCGCGTTGCCGTCGTCGAATGTCGAAAATAAATGTGGATGTGGTTGCGTTGCCTTGGGGTATCGTGTATGTATATGGGCTTGTGGTCGGGACATGCATGGGGGGCTTGTGATGCCAAGTGGACTCGTTGTAGTTGGAAAAAGGACTGTGGCGCTTCGTGAAGGAGCGCCCGGTGTGCGAAGTGGCCGTTTCTGGGCACCGCTGGTCTTGCTGTGCGCCGCGGTGGTGGCTTCGCCGCCCGCGTACGGGCAGGACGAGGATGTGGGCGAAGAGCCGGTCGAGGCCACCGAGGTCGAGGCATCCTCGGATGAATCGGCCGCGGTGCCCGAAGAGGTCCAAGCCGTTGAGGAGGTGATCGTCACCGGCTCGCGGCTCAAACGGGACACCTACACGAGCATCACGCCGTTGCAGATCATCACCGCGGAAGTGACGCGCGAGGCCGGCCTCATTGACGCCGGCGAGATCCTGCAGGAGGCCAGCACCGCCTCTGGCGTGCAGTTCGACCTCACCTTCGAGGGGTTCGTTCTCGACGACGGGCCGGGTTCCGTCACCGCGAACCTGCGCGGGCTTGGCGCAAGCCGCACGCTGGTGCTGCTGAACGGTCGCCGGCTCGCGCCGGGCGGTGTTGAAGGAGCGCCGTCGTCGCCCGACCTCGCTGTCGTGCCGGGCCTGTTGGTGCAGCAGTACGATCAACTCCTTGACGGCGCTTCGTCCATTTACGGATCGGACGCGGTGGCCGGTGTGATCAACGCCATCCTGCGCAAGGATTTCGACGGTTTCACCTTCGAGGCGACGCCCAATTTCCCGGGGCATGGCGCAGGCGATGTCATGACATACGGCGTGACTTGGGGCCGCAACTGGGATCGGGGTTTCGTTGGCGTTGGCGTTCAACACTACGACCAAGAACACGTCACACTGGCCGACCGGCCGTGGACAGCTGGCTGCGAGCGTCACGTCGAGGTGGACCAAGGGGGTCAGATCCGAACGACGGACCTCCTTTACTCGACACTCTTCGGCATGGAGCCCTCCGACTGCTATGTGTTTCCACTCACCGCTCGCCTCCTCGTCCCTTTTGCGGGCTTGGTCTACTACACGCCGGGATACACCAACGGCGGCTGGCCCAACTTTTCCGAATCTTCGGCTGCTTGGGCAGCCGGGGCGTTTGGTATTGACGGCGATGGGGACGGAAAGAACGACATCAACTTCCGCGACTACAGCTTGAATGGGCGACGGCAATTCGCACACTTGGTTCCCGAGTACCGCAGCACCCACGCCATGGCCTACGGCGAGTACACCGTGGAGGGCGAATTAAATCTGACGCCCTACTTTGAAGTGCTTTACGGTGAGAGCGATTATTTCATCGACTCCGGTCAATTGACCTTTTGGCCGTGGGTTCCGGCGCGGAACCCGTACAATCTGTGCAATCCGGAAGGTTCCGGCGTCGATTGCGGCCTCGCCATGGATGCGCTGTACGCCAATCCAGGCTACATCGCCGGATTCAACGGGCTCTACGGCAACTTCTGCGCGAGTTTGGGCATCCCGGCGACAGCTTGCGGGCCTTTGGCATTTGGCATCCGTCGTGGTGCTGTCGGGCCACAGAGAGTTCGCGCGGGGGTCGCTGTGCCGGGCGACCGCAACACCACAACCAGGGAGACCGCTTGGCGCCGTGTTGTTTTGGGCGTAAACGGCGACTTGCCTTTCCTGAACGTCGGCAGCCTTTCGGGGTGGAGCTTCGATGCTTCGCTCACGCACTCTCACAACAGCGGCACGGCGCTCCGTCGAGGCATTCGCCGCGACCGGTTGGAATTGGCGCTGGGCTACTACTCGGAGAACTGGATCCCTTGCGAGAACAACATCAGCGAGGCGGTCCGCGCCACGCGACAAAACTCGTCCAACGACCCATTGGCTCCTATCACCTCGGCGGCGGCCGCCCCCGGCTGCTTGCCCGTGAATTTGTTCGCGCCATCGCTTTACGCTGGTCTCATTGGCGACTTCGCCACCGATGCCGAGCGCGACTACCTGTTCGACGACCGCGCCTTCGAGACCATTTACAAGCAGACGCTGTTGTCGCTCTACCTCACCGGCGACTTGTTCGACATGCCGGCCGGCCCCGTGGCCGGCGGATTGGGCATGGAGTTGCGCAAGGACGAAATCGAGTCCAATCCGGACGAGGTGGCGCGCGATGGGTTGATCTGGAACTTTTTTGCAGATGGCGGGGCCGTGGGCGACAAGCTCACGCGCGAGCTCTTCGCCGAGGTCGAGCTGCCGCTGGTGGCTGGTCAAACAGGGGCCGAGGAAGTCACTTTCAATGTTTCCACACGCTTCACCGACGACCAGTTCTACGGCGGCGCATGGACCGGCGCTGCGAAAATCGGCTGGCGGCCCATCGAGTCGCTGCTCATCCGCGCCACGTTCGGAACCTCGTACCGGGCGCCGAACCTGCGCGAGTTGTTCCTGCGCAGCCAAACAGGCTTCCTCAACGTCAGCGACCCGTGCTATGTGCCGCCAGACGCCATTGAAGAGGACTTGACGGGCGGATCGCCTGGATACAATCCCACTTTGGATACCCGGGAAGAGCATGTGTTGCGACGCTGCCGCGAGGAAGGCGTGGATCCGACGGTGGCCGGCGGCGGCACTTTCACAGTCTACGGCGTGGAGGTTTCCGCCGGCGGTTCGTTGACGCTCGACGAGGAGACGTCGGAGTCCAAGTCTTTCGGGTTCGCTTGGGAACAGCCGTTCACCGACAAATTCAACTTGACTTTGGGCCTGACGTACTACGAGATCGATATCGAAGACACGATCATCGAACCGTCCATCGGTTACATCGTGTACGACTGCTATGTCTCGCAGGAAAGCTCTGGCAGTTTCTGCGGGCGTATCACGCGCAACCTTTCCAATGTGGCGGATCCGCGCATCCGGCTCATTGATGTCGGCTTCATCAACCGCGATTTGGAGACAGTGCGCGGCGTCGATCTGAATCTCGCCTTCGACACCACATTCACGGTCTTCGAGAGGCCAGTGGACTTGAGCTTTGAAGTCACCGGCCATCGACTGATTGAACGGTCCGCGCTCTTCGTCAGCGACGCCGGCGAGCGGACGGAGTTCGACTCGGCCGACCAGTGGTTCTACGCCGAGCACAAGGCGCAAATGAACATGCGCTTGGATTACGACCGATGGCGCCTTACTTGGAGCAGCCGCTACCTTGGCAACTATGAGAATTACGATGGTGGCGACGAAGAGTGGGGCAGCATCTACGGGGGTGTCGGGGAACCGATACCGCTCTCCAACACTTGCCTCGGCCCACCCGACGACCTGCTGTGCAAAGACCTCGAATACGCGGGGGACTACTGGCTGCACAGCACGTCGCTGCGCTATGGCGCGGATACCTGGCTGGTGCGAGTGGGCGTCCGCAACGTGTTCGACGCCTCGCCTCCGCAAGTGGACCGCACCGCGGTGTGGTCCGATGTCAACAATTCTCCGCGCGGCATGGGCTACGACTTCGACGGCCGCGTCTTCTTCGCCACCGCCAGGATCACTTTCGGCGGCGGGGCTTGACACAGCACGCAGCGGGTTGGAGGAAACATGGGAATGGGAAACATGAAGGAGGCACGACGCAAGAAAGACCATTGCGCTTTCTTGCTCGTTGCCTTGGTTGCGGTGGCGGCGCAGATCGGCACCGCCGCGGTGCCGACGCCGTACCCGTTGGAGGAATGGGCGGCGCCGGCCGCCATTTCCAGCGTTGAGGTGTCTCCGGACGGCAAACACTTGGCGCTTTTCCGCATCACGGCCCGTGACGGCGATCCGATCTTGGAGGTCTACGACGCGGGCGATCTTGCGACAGCGCGCGAGATGAAGCCGTTTCGAATGAACGCGGATCCCATGGAACTCGTAGGGTTCGATTGGGTGACGGACACGCACGTCCTCTTCGGTGCGCGGCAGCAAGTTCGCGACCGCATTGAAGGTTTCAACCAAGGCACATACGAGTTCAAGTTCGGCCTGCTCAACATCAAAGACAAGAAGGTGAGCACGTTTGGCGCACCGGGAAGAGTAGATGTCATCAACGTGCTCCCAAAGCAACCCAACAAGGTGCTCTTGGAAGTCGAGGCACCGGGACCGGCGAAGGAAGGGCCGGCCTCCCGAATCGTCAAGCGGTACCTACCACGTGACTACTACGAATTCGACTTGGAGAAGGGCCGCAAGAAGCTCGTCATCCAAGGCAAGTTGAGCATGGGGCGCTACGGCTTCGACGCGGACGGACACCCTTGGCTAGGCCGCGGTTTCGACCTTGGCAAGGGCGAATACGTCCACTATCATCGCCGCCGGGGCGAGAAGAAGTGGAGGGAGGTGCATCGCCAGCACGAGGACGAATTCAGTTACTTTGACGTCGTCGGATTCGATGTGGACGACCCGGACAAACTCTTCGTCATCGCCAACAACGGTCACAATACCGAGGGCTTGTGGTCACTGAACGTCGGTACCGGCCGCCATACTCCCATATACCAGCGCAAAGACGTGAATGTGTTGTCGGTGCTTCGCAGCTCGCAAAGATGGACGGAGCCGGATCGCGTAGTGGGTTATCAGTACATCACCGATCGGTGGCATCGAGAGTACATCCACGAGATGGAAGGCGCAACGCACGCGCAGCTAGCGGGCATCGTGCCACACGCCTACAACCTTTCGATCACCAGCCGTTCCCGAGACGGTGCCACTTTGACGGTCCGCAACTCCGGCCCTAAAGATCCCGGCACCTACTACCTGTTGAAGGACGGCCACTTCAAGCCGGTGGGCGGCAGGCAGCCGCGGTTGGAGAGCGAGAAACTGGCCGATGTGGAACACATCACCTACCGAGCCCGGGATGGCAAGGTCATTCCCGCTTGGTTGACGGTCCCGCACGGCAAGGCGCCGTTCCCGTTGGTTGTCATGCCGCACGGCGGGCCGTTCGTCACTGAAGCGCCGGGGTGGGACACATGGGCGCAACTACTGGCGAACAATGGCTACATGGTGCTGCAACCGCAATACCGGGGGTCCACAAACTACGGGATCGACTTCTACACCTCCGCGTTTCTCGGCTCAGAAGGGGGGCAGGGCGGCTACAAGATGCAGGACGACAAGGACGACGGCGCCAAGCATCTGGTGAAAATCGGCCGTGCGGATCCGGATCGCCTCGCCATGTTCGGTTGGTCTTACGGCGGCTACGCGGCTGCGGTGGCGGCGGCGCGCACGCCGCAGATCTACCAGTGCGTGGTGGCGGGTGCCGGCGTGTACGACACGCTGCAGCAGGTCAACTACTACCGCTTCCGCATGCGCGGCGCGCAGCGAATGGAGCAATTGCGGATGTGGGACGACAGCGTCTCGCCAATCGAGGAAGTGGCCAAGGTGAACGTGCCGATGCTCATCGTACACGGAGATGTCGACCAGCGTGTGCCGGTGGAACACGCGAAGAAATACACCAAGGCGTTGGACGAACACGGCAAGACGTACAAGTACTTGGAGTTGGCCAAAGCGGATCACTTTAGCAATACACTGCGCTTTGACCACCGGCTGGATTTCTACACGGCGATGATCGACTTCCTCGCCAACGACTGCGGGCCGGAGGGGTTGTAAGGCTGCTCCCGCCGTCGAGCATCTTGCTGGGAACCGCGAGGGCTCGACAAGAGTGCTAAGCGGTGCTCTCTCCGGCGAATTCGCTGCCGCCGGCGACGCGTAGGGCCGTCGAAGGGTTGACGGGGAATAACATGCCACTCGGAACTAACCGGGGAGTTGACCGGACCGCCCTGTCCAAGGGGCGTTTCGCTGTGGAGGGTGTTGGCAGCGTGGTGCCTCTCGCGGCGCTCTTTCTCGCCACAGTCGGTTGGCAACCCGTTCACGCGCAGGACGACCAGGCGGACGGCGCGGCCGTGGAAGCCGTGGAAGAGGCGCCCGCCGAAGAGAGGACTGGATCGCGCCTCAGGCGGACCACCTACAGCAGCATTTCGCCTTTGCAGATCATCGTCGCGGATGCCAAGCAGGAGATCGGCCTCATTGACTCGGGGCAGATCCTCCAAGAGTCCACGGCGGCAAGCGGCGAACAGGTCGATCTAATGTTCCAAGGCTCTGTGCTGGACGACGGCCCCGGCACGGTGACCGCCAACCTTCGCGGTTTGGGGAGCAGCCGGACGCTGATCCTGATCAATGGCCGTCGCGTCGCGCCGTCCGGAGTGGGGGGGGCACCGGTGAGTCCGGACCTCGGCATCGTTCCGGGATCGCTCGTCGCGGAATACGAGCAGCTATTGGACGGCGCGTCCTCGATCTACGGGTCGGACGCCGTGGCCGGGGTTGTGAACATCAAGCTCCGCAAGGATTTCGACGGCTTTGAGGTCGGGCTGTTCCAAGGCTATCCAGCGCACCCGAAGGGCGACGAGGCGAGGGCGAACGTCACATGGGGCAAGAACTTCGACCGCGGTTTCGTCGGCATGGCCGCGGAGTATGCGACGAACGAGCCCGTCTCTTACGCCGATCGACCATGGACAGCGGGTTGCGAACAACATGTGGAAGTGGACGAGGCAGGTCGGATTCGGCACCAAGACGTGTATTGGCCGACGCGTTACGGCATGTCTTGGGACGAATGCACACTTGGCCTCCTGACGGGCTTTGTTTCCGTTCCGAGCGGTTCGGTGTTCTACACGCCGACCGGCAGCAACGGCGGTTGGCCGGCGTTCTCGATGTGGAACGCCGCTGGAATCGCTCCCGATGCCGACGGCGACGGCAAGCCGGATGTCCAGCTCCGCAACTACAGCCTGAACGGCCGGGCGCAGTTCGAGCACCTGTACGCCAAGCGGCAGACGCGGAACTTGGTCGCGCACGGCGAGTACACCTTGGAAGGCGAGACAAACCTCACGCCATATTTCGAACTGTTTTGGACCGAGAGGGACTATTCTTCGAATGGCGGCCAACCGCAGTTGTTTCCGGATGTACCGGCGCGCAATCCATTCAACATCTGCAACCCGGAAGGGCAGGGCGTGGATTGCGGCCTCGCATATCGAACCATGATCTTGAACCCCAATCACGTCGCCCAATTCATGGAGGAGTATGCGGCGCTGTGCGGTCGGTTCGGAATCCCGCACGCTGGCTGCGTGCCTTGGGTCTTTCCATCCATTCGGGAAAACATGGGGGCCATAGGCCCCCGCTCCACTACGCCGATCGTTGCCGTTCAGGGCGACCGCAGCGTCACGGACACTGACACCACGGCTTGGCGCACCGTCTTCGGCGTGACGGGAGACTTGCCGCAGCTCAACGTCGGGAGTTTGTCGGGTTGGTCGTTTGATGCTTCGGTGACCGTCTCGCGGTCCGACAGCACGCAAACGCAGATCGGCATTCGGAAAGATCGACTGAACCTTGCGCTTGGCTGGTACTCCGCCAATGCCGATTCGCCTTGCGTCAACGACATTGACGGGGAAACGCGCCGCTCGCGCCTGCTCGACCCGTTGCCAGCGGACGCCGCCCCAGGCTGCGTTCCGGTGAACATGTTCGCGCCCTCCTTGTTCGCCGAAGTCATTGGGGATTTCGCCACTCCCGCGGAGCGGAACTATGTGTTCGGCAGCCGTGATTTTCGCACGGAGTACGATCAGACCTTGGCGCATCTCTACCTCACCGGCACGCTGTTCAACATGCCGGCGGGCCCGGTCGCCGCCGGCATTGGCTTGGAATACCGCAAGGATGAAATCCGCTCGATCCCGAACGAAGTGGCTGGCGAGGGGTTGCTCGTGTCTTACTACCGTGATCGAGGCGCGGTGGGCGAGAAGACCATACGCGAGTTGTTTACGGAGGCGGAGTTTCCGCTCGCCGGAGGCACGACGGGGATGCGCGACGTCACTCTCAACCTGTCCGCCCGCTTGACGAACGATGAGTTTTACGGCGGCGCTTGGACAGGTGCGGCGAAGATCGGCTGGCGGCCGGTGGACTCGCTGCTGGTAAGGGCGACTTGGGGAACATCGTACCGCGCACCGAACTTGCGGGAGCTCTTCCTCGTGGAGTTGACCGGTTTCCGAACCGTCTACGATCCCTGCGTGGTACCGGGAATCGCCGTCAGCTGGTTAACCGGCGAATATGATTCTTCGATGGACCCGAGGGAACCGCATGTTCTGGAAAATTGCCTGCGGCACGGCGTGGATCCGACGACATTCAGGCGCTCGAACCCCACCTATTCGGTGGAGGTTGCTGCCCGGGGTGCCGCAATCGCGGAGGAACGCCTAAAGGAGGAAACCTCGGAATCGCTTTCTTTTGGCTTCTCTTGGGAACAGCCGTTCACCACGGCGTTCGATCTGTCCGTCGGCGCAAACTACTACGCCATCAATGTCGATGACGCGATCATGCGCCTCACCGCAGGCCACACTGTCTTCGACTGCTATCTTTCGGAGGCCGGGGGCGCGTCCTGCGATAGCCTCACAAGAGCGGCTGGAGCGGTGCCGGATCTGGAGTACATCAACGAGCGCTACATCAATAGAATCGACCTCACCACCCGCGGTGTGGACGTGAATCTGTCGTTCGCGGACATTTTCACCGTCTTCGAGCGGCCGATCAGCGTCAATCTCGACGTCAACGTCAACAGGTTGATCGAGTTTTCGGGCCTGTTCGTGAACGCTGGGCAGCGCAACCACATAGCGCTCCACCGCGAGTGGTACAACCCCGAACACCAAGCCGACATCAACTTGCGGCTCGGCTACGGCGAGTGGTTCGTTCGTTGGCAGACGAGTTACCTGAGCAAGCAGTCCGTTGATCCGCGGCTAATCGATCCGTTCAATCACGCTTTGGGGGGAACGCCTCAAACGCCTCGTGGCGACACCTGCTTGGGACCGCCAGACGATCTCCTCTGTCGAGACGTGACTTGGGCCGACGAGTACATGGTGCATCGAGCGTCGGTCGGCTACCAAGGCGACACATGGTCTGTCGTCGTGGGTGTGCGCAATGTCTTTGACGAACCCCCGCTCTTGGTGGACGGCTCCGAAAGACAAATCCAAAGTGTGAACAACGCGCCGATCGGGGCAGGCTACGACCTTAGAGGCCGTGTCTTCTTCCTGAATGCCGGGGCGCGGTTCGGCCGGTGAGTGATCCGACGGGCTGTAGCCGCCAGCCAGCATTAGGCCCATCGTCGCCATTAGCCACCCAGCGCGTACAAGTCCGCCAGAGAGTGCCAGCCGCGCTCCCGCGCTGTCGCCTTGGGCTGGGTGCGCGTGAAGTAGCGGCGGCCGAGCGACGCGCCGCGGCGGTTGGCGTAGGCCGCGGCCTTGTGGTCGAGTTCTCGGCGCAGCGCCCGCACCGAGCGGACGGGGCCCCACTTGCATTCGCCAAGGTCCGTCCAGTTGTCGTCGCGCCGGCCAACCACGTCGATTTGCACGGACGGGCTCCAGTATTCGCCTACTTCAAAGCCGGCGGCAAGGCCTTCTTGAGCGTAGATGAGGGGCAAGGCTTCGCGGCAGAGGCGCTCGAAGCCTTCGCCGAACCAGGAACTGAGCGACGGCCGGATGCGCTCGGCGAAAGCGACCGCCGCACCGCCGCTGGCAATGAGGCTCATGTTGGGAAAGACGAAGCGGAACCAGAACCGCAATAGCGGGTCGTCGATGCCGAACCGCACTTGCTTCTGGTTTCGTGAAGAGCCATCGAGCGGGTAGCGACGTCGAACATAGCGCAGTTCCACCAGCTGCTTGAGGTAGTAATGCACGTTTCGCTCCGGCACTTCGGCGGCGGCCGCGATGCGCGTGGCGGTCCCGTGACCGGCCGCCATGGCGAACAGAATCGCTTGGTAGGGTGCTATTTCGCGCAGCTCCTCGCGGAGCAGGAAGGTTGGCTCGTGAAACAGCGGCGAGAACTCGTCGAGCATTTTGGCGCGGATGTTCTGCTCCACGGACCGTCCATCGTTGAAGAACAACAGGTATTGCGGCATGCCGCCAACGAGAAAATAGGCTTTCGCCTTGTCCGTGAGGGCCCAGCGCCGATGGAACTCGGCCGCCTCCAAGTAGCCGAACGGCTCGAGTAGGATTTGCGCGGTGCGGCGTCCAAACAACGGGCTCTTGTTGCCCAGCACGTCGCGTTCCATGAAGCCGAAATACGAACCGCACAGCAGCAGCAACACATTGCCGGCGTCTTTCCAATGCCGGTCCCAACAATGCTGCAACACGGAGAGAAGGTTGGGACTGGAAGCGGCCGTCCACTGGAACTCGTCGAGCGCCAGCACGAGTTTGGACCGTGGATTGGCAGCGCTCCACTGTTGCACCACGGTGAGCAACGCCTGCTGCCAACCCTCGACGCGTAGCTGGGCAAGCAGCGGCATGTGCAACGAGTGGGCGGCCTCCACGAGGAAATCCCGCACTTGCAGTGGCTCGGCGGACTGCTGGCCCAAGTGGTAGATGCTGGGCTTGTCGATGACGAATCGTAGAATGAGCTCGCTTTTGCCGACGCGACGCCGACCGTATATGGGAATGAAGGCGGATTGCGGGGACGCGAACGCCGCCTCCAACATCCGCAGTTCTTTGGCGCGGCCAATGAATCGGCTCATGCGTGGAAGTCTGCCCTCGTCCTTTCGCTTCGTCAAGTCGTGTTTCGTCAAGTCGTGTTTCGTCAAGTTACGACTCGCAAACGGCGCCCTCGCCATACGGCGCAATTCGTCGTGCGCGCCACCGCGGTGTGGCGCAAGCGGTCTTGCGGCTTGAGGCGCCGGGCCGGTCAAGAGACTACCGAGGGCGGAACATCGCCGCGCCGGCGCCAAGGGGCTGGTGCGGCAACTCGCCAACGGCTGCAAGACGCAGCGCCGGCGGCGTCCGGCCTGGCGTAGTCTGCGTTCACGGTTCGTCCTTGGGGCAACCGGCGGCGTCTGCTACCATAGCGGCCAAGTTCACAGGAGCTTGCAAGCGTGCTAGCCGTCCTCTCTCCCGCGAAATCACTCGACTTCCACACGCCGGCCGCGACGCGCAAGGCCACCACGCCTCGCTTTCTGGACGACGCGGCCGCGCTCATCAAAGATCTTGCGAAGCTGGCGCCTGGCGAGATAGCGGACCTCATGGGCATCAGCAGCAAGCTCGGCGAGCTGAACTGCAACCGCTACGCCGAGTGGCGAAAGGACTCCACCGGCGGCAAGCAAGCGGCGCTGGCCTTCACCGGCGACGTGTACATGGGTCTGCAAGCGTGGAACTTGAACGCGCGCGAGCTCACCTCGTTGCAGCGGCGGGTGCGGATCCTGTCTGGGCTCTACGGCCTGCTGCGGCCGCTGGATATGATCCATCCCTACCGCTTGGAGATGGGCACGCGGTTCGCCAACGCCCGCGGGCGCGACCTGTACGCGTTCTGGGGAGACCGCGTGACGCACGCCTTGAACGAGGAGATCGCCACGCACCGGCACAAGACCTTGGTGAATCTGGCCTCCAACGAGTATTGGAGCGCGGTGCGGCCGGGAGCGCTGGAAGCCAAGGTGTTGAGCGCGCGCTTCCTGGACCGCAAGAACGGACAGTACAAGGTCATCAGCTTCTATGCGAAGAAAGCGCGTGGACTGATGGCGGGCTACATCGCCCGCCACCGCGTCGAGACCGTCAAGGCGCTCAAAGGGTTCGACTGGCAGGGCTATCGCTACTCGGACGGCCGCTCGACCGACGACGAACTCGCGTTTGTGCGCGACGAACGGCCGTAAATCGCCAAGCGGTGAGCGAACGGGGAACCTTGGCGGTCGCTCCTCTGTCTATCATTCGACGTTGGGCGTCCGCGCACGGGTGATTTGGGCGCGTTGCGGCCATGTTGTCGCGGTGCCGAGGGGGGTGGATTCCGAGCCAATGGATTTTGTATCTTTGCGCCGCTCGAACGCTACTGGCGGGCGCGCAAGGGCAGGCAAGGGATTACGAGAGCTTCATCAGAGGAGGACGATTTGCAGTGATCGACGCGGAAGGATTGACGCGCCGGTACGGCGAGACGCTGGCGGTGGATTCCGTCAGCTTCTCCATCGGCGGCGGCGAAATCGTGGGGTTGCTCGGCCACAACGGCGCCGGCAAGACCACCATCATGAAGATGCTCACCGGCTACTTGGAACCGAGCGCCGGACGGGCTCTGGTGGATGGCGTGGATGTCGCCGCGGACCCGGAGGCCGTGCAGGCGCGGCTCGGCTACCTGCCGGAGAACTGCCCGGTGTATCCGGAGATGGCGGTGGTCGACTATTTGGACTATGTGGCGGGGTTGCGTGGCGTCGCCGAGCGGCAATCGGCGCTACGGCAGGTGCTCGCTTCCACAGACCTCGCGGACCGAGCGCTGGACACGATAGGCACGTTGTCGCGCGGCTACCAGCAGCGCGTGGGCGTTGCCCAAGCCATCGTCCACGCGCCGCAGGTGCTGATTCTGGACGAGCCGACGAGCGGCTTGGATCCGTCGCAAACCGAGCAAATGCGCCAGCTCATACGCCGCTTGGCGGAGCAAGCCACCGTGATCCTCTCCACGCACATCATGCAGGAGGTGGACGCCGTGTGCGATCGGGTGATGATCCTCCGCGCCGGAGAGCTGGCGGTGGACGAGCGGCTGTCCGCGCTCAAGGAGAGCACCCGCGTCACTTTGGCAACCGACGCCTCCCAAGAAGCCGTCGCCGCGGCGGTCGGCGATTTCGCAACGGTGGCGCCGCACAGCGGGTCGCCGGCAAGCCACGCCGACGGTTTCGCGTTTGCGTTCGAGTTCGAGAATGGGGACGGCGCGACCGTGAACGGCATCGCCGAACTGGCGCGGCGACTGGTGGCCGGCGGTGTCTCCATCCACGGCTTGGCGGCGGAGAAACGGGATCTGGAAACGGTCTTCCGGGAAGTGAACGCGGCTTCACCCGATGCCGCGACCGCGCCAAGCGAATCGAACGGACCAGCGGATGCGAACGCGGCGAGCGCGACGGAGGCCGGCGATGAGAATTGACATGGCGGCGCGCATCGCGCGCAAGGAACTGACGCTGCTGTTCTCCTCGCCCATCGCCTACCTGTTCTTGGCTGCGTTTCTGGGCGTCACGCTGTTCGTGTTCTTTTGGGGCGAGGCGTTCTTCGCCCGCAACATTTCCGATGTGCGGCCGATGTTCGAGTGGCTGCCGGTGTTGCTCATCTTCCTCGCCTCGGCGCTGACCATGCGCGCTTGGAGCGACGAGCGCCGCGCCGGCACGCTGGAGCTGGTGGTTACGGTGCCGGCTAGCAGCGCGGAGTTCGTAATGGGCAAGTTCCTCGCCTGCTGGGGCTTGCTGGTGCTGGCGTTGGCGTTGACGCTGCCCTTGCCGATCACCATTGCGCTGCTTGGCGATTTGGATCCAGGCCCCGTGTTTGCCGGCTATCTCGCCGCGGCGCTGCTCGGCGCCGCGTACTTGGGCATCGGCCTCTACGCCAGCGCGAAGACGGACAACCAAATCGTCGCCCTCATCCTCGCCACCTTCGGCTGCGGCGTGTTCTATTTGATCGGCGCGCCCGCGCTGACGGACTTGGTCAGCAGCCAAACCGCGGATTGGCTGCGCGCCGTGGGCGCCGGTTCCCGTTTCGAATCCATCACGCGCGGCGTGTTGGATCTGCGCGATCTCTACTTCTACGTTTCCGTGCTGGCGGTGTTCTTGACGCTGAACGTGTACGCGGTGGACGCGCACGGCTGGGCGCCGGACGGCGACGCCAAGCGCCATCGGGCGCGGCGCGTGCTGCTTGGCTTGGTGGCCGCCAACTTTCTCGCGGCCAACCTGTGGCTTGCGTCCGTGAACTTCCTGCGCTGGGATGTCACGGAAGGCGACCAATACTCCATCTCCGACGCCACCAAGGCATATTTGCGGCAGTTGCGCGAACCGCTGCTCATGCGCGGTTATTTCAGCGCCAAGACGCATCCGCTCTTGGCGCCGCTCACGCCGCAACTGCAAGACCTTCTCACGGAGTACGAGGTGGCCGGCGACGGACGCGTGCGCGTGGAGCTCATCGATCCCGCCAACGAGCCGGAACTGGAGGACGAGGCGAACACCAAGTACGGCATTCGCCCGGTGCCGTTCCAAGTGGCGGATCGCTACCAGGCGTCGCTGGTGAGCTCGTATTTCGACGTGCTGGTGAAATACGGCGACGAATACGAAGTGCTCAGCTTCAACGATCTCATCGAGGTGAAGGTGCGCGGCGAAACGGATGTGGACGTGCGCCTGAAGAACCCCGAATACGACGTGACGCGGGCCATCAAGAAAGTGCTTTACGGTTTCCAAGGCGGCGGCAGCATTTTCGACAACGTCGCGAACGCGGTGAAGTTCACGGGCTACGTCTCGGCGGACAATCGCTTGCCCCAGGCGCTCGCGGCGCTGCGCCCGGAACTGCATACGGTGCTGGGCGAAATGGCCGAGGAATCGGGCGGCAAGTTCACGTCCGAACTGGTCGATCCAGACGCCGATGGTGGCGAGGTGGCGCGGCGAATCGCCGCCAACTACGGCTTCCGCCCCATGGCGGCCAGCTTGTTCGACGCCAACACGTTCTTCTTCTACCTCACGCTTTCGGATGGCGAAACCGTGGTGCAGATGCCGTTGCCCGACCCGCTCGACGCGGACGGTTTGCGGCGCAACATCGAAGAGGGCATCAAGCGGTTCGCCACTGGGTTGTTGAAATCCGTGGCCCTCTCGGCGCCGCAAGGCACGCCGCCGTACATGCAGCAAATGCCGCAGATGCAGCAGCCGCAGGGCAACGAATTCCAAACGTTGCGCGAAGTGGTGGGCGCGGACTTCAACGTGGAGACCGTCAATCTGGAGGACGGCGCCGCTCCCGCCGCGGCGGATGTGCTCATGGCGGTGGATCCGGCGGATTTGGATGAGAAAGCAGTGTTCGCCATCGACCAGTTCCTGATGCGGGGCGGCACCGTTGTGATCGCCGCGGGCAGCTACCGCGCCACCGTGATGCAGCAGTCGCTTTACGCGACGCCGGTGCAGACCGGGCTTGCGAATTGGCTCTCCCACCACGGCATCACAATCGAGAGCGCGTTCGTCATGGACAGGCAAAACGCGGCGTATCCGTTGCCGTTCGAGCGCCAGGTCGGCGCGTTTCGCTTCGTGGAGACGCGCCTCATCGACTACCCGTATTTCATCGACGTGCGCGGCGACGGCTTGAACGCGGACGTGGCGTTCACCGCCGGAGTTCCCCAGCTCACGATGGCGTGGTCGTCGCCGGTGGAAGTGGACGCGCAAGCCAACAAAGACCGCGTCGTGACCACGTTGCTTGCCAGTTCGCCGGAGAGCTGGCGCTCCACCTCCACGGACATCATGCCGAGGGGCGGGACAGCCTACCTGCCGGAAGGCGAGCAAAAGGCCAACACCTTGGCGGTGCTCGTGGAGGGACGCTTCGAGTCCTTCTTCGACGAATCGCCGTTGGTCGAGCCGGACGCGGGCGCGGAGGCAGCGGCAACCGGCGAAGACGCGGACGATTTCGGCGCCGAAGCCGATGACGAAGACGACACGCTTGGCACGGTCACCACAGTGATAGAACGGTCGCCGGAGTCCGCCCGTCTCATCGTCATCGGCTCGGCATCGTTCGTGGCGGACCAAACCGTGCGCATGATCGGCGCGGCGGGCGGCACGATGTACGCGAACACGCTGCAATTCATGGCGAACATCGCCGATTGGTCCGTGGAGGATCAAGGTTTGCTCGGCATCCGCAGCCGCGGCCACTTCAACCGCACGCTGCCGCCGATGCGCGAAGAGACGCAACGCGTTTGGGAATACGCCAACTACCTGTTCGCCGTTGTCGGCTTGGCGGCGGTGTTTGGCGTCAGTCATCGCCGCCGGGCGACGCGCCGGGAAGCGTATCGAAAGCAGTTGGAGGTTTCCTGATGAGCTTTTGGAACAAGAACACGTTGATCGCGGCGCTTGCCATCCAAGTGGCCGCCGTCGCCGTGCTGATTGCGGTGAAAAGCGGCGGCGCGGTGGATCCCGACCCCTTCCTCGAGTTCGACGCCGACGCCGTGGACATGCTCTCCGTCAGTGGCGGCGCGGGGGGCGGCGGCGAGGGAGACGAGGGAAGCGAGGGAAAGGTCGTCCTTGCCAAAAAGGACGACGCTTGGCAGTTGCCGGACGGCTTGCCGGCGGACGCCGCCAAGGTGGACGAGGTGATCAAGAAGCTCGCCGACGCCTCGGCCGGCTGGCCGGTGGCCACCAGCGCTTCCGTCCAAGAGCGTTTTGAGCTTGTGGAGGACAACCATCAACGTCGGTTGACGCTGTCCGCTGGTGGCGAAACCGTGGCCGACATCTACCTCGGCACCTCTCCCGGCTATCGCAAGACCCATGCGCGCCGGGTGGACGACGACAACATCTACGCCATCACGTTCTCCAACTACCAGGCGGGCATGAAGGAGTCCGACTGGCTGGACAAGGCGCTGCTGCGGCCCGACGGTGCGCTAACCGGGTTGCGCTACGACAGCGCGTTCGCCGAGCCGCCCGCGCCGGTGTTCGCGTTGACCAAGAACGAGGAGGGCGTCTGGGCCGCGGCATCGGGCGCGGCCCTCGATCAAGCCAAGGTGGAGACCTTGGCGGGACGTTTCACCGGACTCACCGTGACCGACGTGAGCGACGTGGCGGCCGAAGAGGTGTTGGCGGAGGTGTCGGCGGAGGAAGCAGAGGATGCCGAGCCCAGCGAGGACGGGGGCGACGACGCGGCGGCGGAAGACGCCGAGGCGGCAGCCGAGGACGAACCGAAAACGCCGGTGAAGATGGTGTTCGCCCTCGCCGACGACGCCGGCGCCGCCACGCTGACGATTCGCCGCATGGACGACGGCGACTATCTCGCCGCATCGGATCGGTTGCCCGGCGTGTACAAGCTCTCCTCCTACATTGCCGAACAGATGCACAAGACTCTGGCGGATCTCGCCCCCGACGAGCCGGCGCCGCAGGCCACTGGCGAAGACGCCGGAGAGGAAGGCGAGGCGAGCGCCGCGGCCGCCGCAGAGGTGCCCACCGTTGCCGACGAGGCGGTGCCGGCACCGGCGGCCGCGGACGCGCCGTAGCGCCAAGGAGACCGCAACACCCGCGCCACGCCGTGCGCTTGGAGACCATGCGCCGCGACGGTTTATGATGGGCGGTGCGTATAGTCACGGCGAGACCGCTTTTCGTCATGCCCGATCCCACCAAACCACCCGCCGGAGTCCCCAACTCGGTGATTCGGGTGCGGCGCCTTGAGAAGAACTACCGCATGGGCGCGGAGACCATCCATGCCTTGAACGGCGTGGATTGCGAGATCCGCGAGAACGAGTATGTCGCCGTCATGGGCCCCTCCGGCTCCGGCAAGTCCACGCTGATGAACATCATCGGCTGCTTGGACCGGCCGTCGAACGGCGAATACTGGCTCTCTGGCGAAAACGTCTCGAAGTTCGGCGATCGGGCGCTGGCGCGCGTGCGCAACCGGCGCATCGGCTTCGTGTTCCAAACCTTCAATCTGCTGCCCCGGGCGAACGCGCTGCAGAACGTGGAGGTGCCTTTGATGTACGGGGGCATCGCGCGCCGGGAACGTCGCGCGCGGGCGCGCGACGCGCTGCACCGCGTGGGCCTCGCGGACCGCGTGAAGCACAAGCCAAACGAGCTCTCCGGCGGGCAGCGCCAGCGCGTGGCGGTGGCCCGGGCGCTGGTGAACGAGCCGGACATTCTGCTTGCGGACGAGCCCACCGGCAATCTGGACAGCCGCACGGGCGCGGACATCATGAACCTGTTCGGCGCCTTGCACGACGCCGGACAAACCATCATCTTGGTCACCCACGAGCCGGACGTCGCCAAGCGCGCCGGGCGCCATGTGCATTTGCGCGACGGCGTGGTGACCGAGGACTACCCCACGGAGAAGACATGAACAGGAAACCACGTGCGCGCACAGGCGCGGGTCCGCGCAAGAGCGCGGGTCCGCGCAAAAGCGCGGTGAAAAGTTTGGCGGCGGGCGCGCTTGCGGCGCTGGCGTTGGTCGGCTGCGACGCGGCGCAGGGCCCGGCGGCCGGCGTCGACGCGGCGGCGGAGGACGAGTCGGCCGCTCTCTACCAAACCGCGGCGGTGGAGCGGCGCGACATCACCGTGGCGGTGGAGGCGGCCGGCATCATCGAGCCGGTGACCACGGTGGACGTGAAGTCCAAGGCGTCCGGCGAGATCCTGTCGCTGCCGGTGGACACGGGCGACCAAGTGGAAGCCGGCGCCTTGCTCGCCAACATCGATCCGCGCGTGCTCGACAACTCGTTGCAACAGGCGCAGGCGAACTTGGAAGTGGCCAAGGCGCGGCTCACCAACTCGTCCTCGCAGCTCGAACGCATCGACAAGCTCTATCAGAAAGACTCCCTCTCCAAGTCGGACTGGGAACAAGCCGCCTTGGACTACGCGCAAGCGAACTCGGAGGTGGTGCGCAGCGAGATCCAAGTGGAGAACGCCACCATCGCGCTGGACGACACCAACGTCGGCGCGCCGATCACCGGCACCGTCATCGAGCGCTTCGTGGAGCAGGGGCAGGTGATCTCCTCGCCAATGGGCGATGTCGGCGGCGGCACGCTGCTGCTGCGCATGGCGGACCTCTCCACCGTGCAGGTGCGCATGCTGGTGGACGAAATCGACATCGGCAAGGTGCGCCCGGGCGTGAATGCGACGGTGAACGTCGCCGCGTTCGCGAGCCGTCCGTTTCGCGGCGAAGTGGTGAAAGTGGAGCCGCAAGCGGTGGCGCAGCAAAACGTCACCATGTTTCCGGTGCTCATCGATCTCGACAACAGCGAGGGCCTGCTGAAGCCCGGCATGAACGCCGAAGTGGAGCTTTTGGTGGCGCGGCGCGTGGACGTGGCGACCATTCCCAACGCGGCCCTGCGCACGCAAGAGGACATTTTCGCCGCCGGCATCGTGCTGGGGTTGGAAGTGGACGACGTGCGGGAGATGCTGGCCGCCGCGCCGCGTCCCCAAGGCGCCGAGCGTCCCACCGCGAGTGGCGACGGACCGGCGGCGGACATGCGCGAGCGGATGCGCGCCATCATGGGCAAGATGCGTTCCGGGCAGGAGCTCACCGAGGAAGAGCAGAAACTCGCCGCCGAGATGCGCCGGCGCATGGCCGAGCGCGGCGGCGGCCGCGGTGGCTTTGGCGGCGGCCGCGGCGGCTTCGGACGCGGCGGCGGTGGTGGCGAAGGCGGCCCCGGCCGAAGATCCTCCGCGCTGGACGCGCAATTCGGCGGCGACTATTTGGTGTTCGCACTGCGCGATGGCGAGCCAACCGCCCTGCACGTCCGCACCGGCATCACGGATTTGGACCGCACCGAGGTCGTGTTCGGCTTGGCGGAAGACGACCAAGTGCTGATTCTGCCAAGCGCCTCCCTGGTGCGCGCCCAAGAGAGCTTTCAACAGCGCATCAAGCGTTGGAACAGCATCCCGGGCCTGAACCGCCAGAGCGGCAGCGGGCGAGGCGGAAGGTGATCCAACCGGCGGAAGCGGGGCCGCCGATCAAGGTGTTCGCATGACCTTCATCGAAACCATCCGCGTGGCGCTGGTGTCCATCATCGCCAACCTGCTGCGCTCCAGCCTGACCATGCTCGGCATCATCATCGGCGTGGCGGCGGTCATCACCATGGTCGCCTTGGGCACCGGCGCGCAGCGCGCGGTGGACGAGCAGATCGAGAATCTCGGCTCGCGGGTGCTTTCGATCACCCCCGGCCAGTCGTTCTGGCGCGGCGTCGCCAGCGCCGAGCGCACCCCGCTGACGGTGGACGACTACGAGGCGCTGCGGCGCGACGCGCGGCTGCTCGCCGAGTTGGTGCCCGAGCTCGGCAGCGGCCGGCAGATCAAGTACGGCAACCGCAACCTGCACCACACCGTGGCCGGCACCACCGAGAACTACCCGGACGTGCATCGCATGGCGCTCGCCAGCGGGCGCATGTTCACGGGGGCGGACTTGGCGGCGCGCCGCCGGGTGGCGGTGCTCGGTTCGGAGATTCCGCAGAACCTGGAGACCGAGCCGGAGAACATGATCGGGCAGACCATTCACATCAGCCGCATCCCGTTCGAGGTGGTGGGCGTGTTCGGCGAGGTGGGCGCCCGTTTCGGCCCGGATCCGGACGACGACGTGTTCATCCCGCTCACCACCGCGGAACTGCGCGTGTTCGGCCACGACCGCCTGCGCCAGCTCTCGGCGCAGGTGATCGAGGACGCCTCCTTGGAGATGGGCATGGTGGACATCGAGCGCGTGTTGCGGCGCGAACACAAGATCCGCCCCGGCGAAGACAACGACTTCATGATCATGAACCGCAAGCAGTTCATCGACATGGCCGCGGCGTCCACCGAGATCTTCGCCTTCCTCCTCGCCAGCATCGCCGGCGTCAGCCTGCTGGTGGGCGGCATCGGCATCATGAACATCATGCTGGTGTCGGTGACCGAGCGCACCCGCGAGATCGGCGTGCGCAAGGCGCTCGGCGCGACGCGCGTCAACATCCTCATGCAGTTCGTCATCGAAGCGCTCACCATCGGCGCCTTGGGCGGCGTGCTCGGCATCGCGCTGGGCGCCGGCGGCGCGTGGCTGCTCACCGAGTTCGCCAACTGGAACGTGTTCATCTCGCCGGACGCGGTGGTGCTCGCCGTGGCCTTCAGCGTCGGCATCGGCTTGGTGTTCGGCATTTGGCCGGCGGCGCGCGCCGCGCAATTGGATCCTATCGAAGCGTTGCGCCACGACTGACCGCCCGCCGGCGGCGTTACTCGCTGCGATAGCGCATGCGCACGGTGTAGACGCCATCGCCGGTGAGCACGCCGCCGCGGGCGAGCAGGCGGCCGTGCTGCCAGTTCGAAAGACCCAGCTCCGGCTTGCCCAAGGCGAATTGGCCGTCCACCCAGCGGCTGTGGCCGTCGCCGACGAACGGCGCGTCGACGGTGGCGAAAAAGCGCTCGTGCTCGGCGTCGTCGTTCGACACCAGCGTGGCCACCAGGCGGGGGCTGCGCCGGTTGAAAAGCGCGACGGCCGCATCGAGCGTGGGTACGGCAACCAAGGAGATCTCCGGCGTTTCCTCCCATTCCCATTCCACGCCCAAGTCGTCCACCGCGAGAACTTGGGCCTGTTTTTCCCGCACGGTTCCGCCCGCCCGCGCCACCTCCACATCGGTGTTGAACAACGCCGCCGGCGCCAGATGTTCGCTGCCCCGCGCCACATGCAGCTTGAATGTTCCACCGTGCGCCGCGCCCGCCTCGGCCAAGGCGTCGAGCACCACGCCGGCGCGTTGCGCGAGGCGCGTTTCGCCCACCAGGCAACAGGTGTTCAACGTGTTGCAGACCTTGCGATCCAACGACCGCGTTACCGCCGTGCGCAGCGCCGTGTCGGCGGCCTGCTCCGAGGCGACGATCCACGCCCCGCCGGTGCCGTGCAGGCTCACCGGCGTGCCGGCGCCGCGCGCCAAGGCGCCCAACGTCTCCACCGCCGGGCCGGAGCCTCGCGCCACCGCCAAGGCTAGGCGCGAATCGAGGAACAAGGCCCAGCCCGCGGCGTGAGCCGGGCTGTCGATCAGGCGTACCGCGCCGGGTGGCAGACCGGCATGCGCGAGCGCCGGCGCGATGACAAGGCGCATGATCTCCCGCGCTGTCGCCAAGGCGTCCCGACCAATGCGAAACACCACTGTGTTGCCGCCGCGCAACACGCCGCAGGCGTCCGCAAGCACATTCGGGCGTCCTTCGAAAACGAACGCCACCACGCCGAGCGCCGCGCCAACGAGCTCCACGCGGAAACCGTCGCGCCGCACCGTCTGCAACACGGCGCCCCGCTGCGAAGGCGCCGCGGCCCAGGCGTTGAGGCCGTCGATCATCTTCTCGCGCATGGCATCCGAGACGACCAAGCGGGTGGTGGAGCGGCCGCGGCGGCGCGCGTCTTTCACGTCGGCGGCGTTCACGTCCGCAATCCGCCGCCACACGTCGTCGTCGCCGAGGGCTGCGGCGGCGTGATCGTAAAACGCCGCGATGCCGTGTTCGGAGACCTCGTGCATGGATCCAAAGGCGCGCGCGGCATCGTCCACTGCGGCGCGCGCACCGGCCAGCTCGGCGGCGGGAATGTGCAACAGGCCGCCGCGGCCGTCCGGCGCCACGCGGTCGCCAACGCCGTACGCCGCCGCCAGCGCGTGGTCGACGGTGTGGGTGCGCCCGTCGGGGGTGAGAATTGTTGCGCCGGGTGCCAGCTCTGCCATCGGGCGGGAGTGTAGCAACGCCTTCGCGCCTTCCGAGACTGCTACGGCCCGGCCGCGGCCATCGTAATTGCCGTGGCTGGTATCGTGTATCTGCAAGCCGAGATGGGGCACCTTCGCTGCAGCTTACCTACTTCTAACCACCAACCACTAAGGGGAACAAAAGATGCTGGAAGCGGTACACGTTGCTGGGGATGTGCTGATGTGGGCGATCACGGTTGCGTCCTTCACGGTTATCGTGTTGACGGCGAAAGGCAAGATCAAGCTGCCGGAGAAGCTGCCGTGGGGATGGCGAGTTGCGATGTGCGTGATAGCTGTGGTGTTGATCGCGAGCGTCCTGCTGCCCGACGCCTAGCCGAGGTGGCCGGCGTGGAGCAGCCGGGCACTGGGAGTCCGCCCCGGTTTATTGTATACTCGTACTCGTTTGCGTCACATCCACATGCCGAATATGATCAAATATCCCACTTCGCATCGTGCTCCGCGTCTTCGTCGTGTGCATCCTCGATTCGATCTCGCAGCACGCCAACCATGCGTCTGGCCCAACGACGCACAGTCGGAATCCGGTGGGCGGTCAACTCATGAATGGGCTCGACATACTGTTCGTAGTAGCCCATCGTCGATCCTGTCCAACTGTAAGTCCCGATGTTGCGCTCGATCCCTCTCAACACATCGGCTCGTTCGCCGAATTCGTCGATAACCCTTTTCATTGTCGGATGCAACATCGGACGGTCTTGGCCTGTCTTCAGAGTAGGAACTACAGTTGCTGCAAATGCTCTTGCGGAAATGTCAAGAGCGAACTGCAGCCGTCATTTAGGTTGGTCGGCCCTAAAGGTCGCGCCAAGCCGCCTCGTCCTCCGGCGAGTTCCATTCGTCAAGCGTCCGAGACAGGCATTGGAGATAGGCGTCTTCCGCCACAGGCAGTTTGCGAACCACCAGATAGTCGTTCTGCACCTCAAAGGAGAGCGTATCGCCCGCGTTGAGGTCTGCCGCCTCGCGCACCCGCTTGGGGATCGTCGTTTGTCCACGAGAGGTGATTCTCGCCAAGTCCATCGTTGCTCCGCTGCGATCTGTGACCACGCTCGGTTGAGCAGCAGCATCCGAACCGTAGAGCTTACCACGGTCATCCCGTAGCCATGGCGCACCGTGTCGCTCTCCGGGCCGTTGTCTGCCGTTTTCCAAAACGGGGGCTTCACGCCCCCGTTGCCCCCCGTTGTCTTTGTCTTATCTGTGCCACATGAGCTTCAGCCGCGCTGCTAAGCTAAAGCAGAGCGTGTTCGATCCGCAGTTCCACGACTTCCGCGGCGCCCACGCGCGTTCGCGCCGCGGCGCTCTCCACATCGCCGCGGCGTGCGGAAGGCGTGCCGCCCAAGCTGGCGCGGGCGATCACCTGCACTTCCTCGAGCGCCGAGAGGCGCTGTCCCGGCAGCATGGCGTCGGCGTCCGTCAACACCACGCGCATTGGCAAATCCCCCGCCCGCAGCCGGCGCACGGCGACCGGGGGGCCGCGGCCCGCGATGGCGCGCGCAATAACGAACACCGGCGTGCCGGCATCCACTTGAACGGCAAGAGAAACCCGCACCGAAACGCCGGCGGCAGGGTTTGGGGCCGGTTTCGCCGCGCCAAGCCGCAACGTCAGCTCGACACGCGGGCGCGTGGCCGGGTCCAGCGGCTTGGAAACCGCCTCGACGTCGGAATCGGCAGCGCTGCCCGAAGGCGACAGCCGTGCCACCACCTCCACCAATCCGCTTTGGGAAAGCCCACTGCCGGCCAACATCGCGTTGGCGTCGTCCAACACCACGGTTTGCCGGTCGTGCGCCGGTTGCCGCGTCGCCGCCACCGGCGCGCCACCGCCGGCCGGCCTTGCCAACACCATCAGCCAAGGTGCCGCCACGTCCGCCACGGGTGCCGCCACTGTCACCACTACTTCGATGTAGACGCGCTCCGCGCCTTGGCGCTCGCGTGCGAGCGCCAGCATGTTCTCCAGCAACCGGCGGCGCTCGGCCGGCAGATCTTGGCGCAGCAGACTTGCCACGTGCCGGGCGGCGGAGGCGAAATCGCCGGCGCGCAGGTCGCCCATCGCCAAGAGTTCCCGCATCTGCGGATGGTCTGGCGAGCGGGCGAGCACGCGGGCGGCGATTTCCCGCGTCGCCGGGCTCACGGCGCCGCGGTCGGCGAGCAACCGCGCCTGCGCCCAGGCGAGGTCGACGTGCGCGTCGGGCCCAACGAGTTTGTGCGCATGAGCGAACGCCGCGGCGGCGCCCTCGTAGTCGGCGAGCCGCATGTACACGCCGGCCAAATGCAGCCAAGTGTTGGCGTCGTTCGGCCGGCGGTGGGCGCGCGCCGTCAACACCGGCGCCAGCGCGGCCAACTGCGGCGCGTCTTCGTCGGCGAGTTTGGCCAAGGCGGAGACGATGCGCGGCGCGTCCGGATCGCCCCACCAAGCGTACAAGCCGAGCGCCAACGCGCCTCCTGCCACCGCGGCGGCGAGCAGAGCGCGTGGCGGCAATGCCGGCGGCCGCGTCTTCGCCGCGGCGGGCGCCGCGTTGTCGCCGGCGAGCAAATCCAAGGCCAGCTCCTGTTCCAACGCCGCCACCTGTTCGGCGGGAAGCCCTTGCGCCAAGCCTTCCGCTCGAATCTCCCGCGCCCGCTCAACGAACGCCGCCCGTGCGGTGCGCCGCCGCGCATCGCCCGTGTCGCGCCGGCGGGCGCCGAGTACCACATAGGCGACGCCCAAGGCGGCGAGTCCGAGTGCGCCTAGCCAGACCACGGTTTGCGCTCTCCTAGACGGCGGTCCGCGGCGGCGTTCAACAATTCGCGCGCAAGCCGCTCGGCGCGTTCGCGTTCGTCGGCGGTTGCCGCGGCCGGTCGACGCCGCGCGTTCCACAGCAGCACCGCGACGAGCCCGATGGCTAGGACGGGAGGAGAAAACCACAACAGCCAAGTGACGGGGCGCATGGGCGGGTCGTAGAGCACGAAATCACCGTAGCGTTCCTGCATATGTGTGCGAATGGCGGCGTCGGATGTGCCTTCGGCGAGCAGTCGCCGCACGGTGCGGCGCAAGTCCACGGCGATGGGTGCCCCCGAGCTCGCCAGCGACTCGTTGAGGCACTTGGGGCAGCGAAACTCGCCGATGAGGCGCTGATAGCGGGACCGGGTCTCGGCGTTCGGCAAGTCGAAGCCGTCGATGGCGGACGCGCCGACGCATGCGGCGGCGCCCAGCAACAGCAGCAGGCGGGCGGGCCGCTTGGGCTTCGAGCGGCCGGCGAAGATCGCCGCCGGCACTTGGCGCATGGTCATGGCTCGGGCCGAGCGACGGCGCGCAGCGCGGGCTCGATCTCGCGCCGCCAAACGCTCGCGTCGACCGCTCCAACGCGCTTGTAACGCACGATGCCGGCGCCGTCCACCAAGAAGCTCTCCGGGGCGCCGTACACGCCCAGGTTCACGCCAAGATCGCCGTCCGCGTCGACGATGTTGAAATCGTACGGGTCGCCGTGGCGCTCCAGCCACCGCCGCGCTTCGGCGGGGTCGTCCTTGTAGTTCACGCCCACGATGGAAAGCCCCTCTTCGGCGCGGATGCGCAGCAGCGCCCCGTGTTCGGCCAAGCAGGTGGGGCACCAGGTGGCCCACACGTTCACCAGACGCGGCTCGCCGGCGAGGGCGTCCTCGGTGGCGCGGCCGCCGGCGAGCAACGGCAGGTCGAACTCCGGAAACGGCTTGCCGACCAGCGCGGACGGCAACAGGTGGGGATCGCGCAGCGTGAAACCCAAATACAAGAGCGCCGCCAACGCCGCGAACGCCGCGAGCGGTACGAAGCGCACCGCGTTATCCGCGTCGCTTGGAAGCGCGCGCCGGAGGGCACGCCGCCGCGGCGTCGCCAAGCTGGAACATGCGGTTTGTGCCTTGCGCAAAGCGGACGTTCGGATAGTAGCACCGGGGCCGACGAACGGGCGACGACCACGGGTCGCTTGACGGTGCGGTTAGCATGGGCGCATGAAGACGGATTTTCCGCTGTTGATCGGCTACATGGCCGCGATCGTCTTGGCGTCCCTGTTCGGCGGCTGGCTGCCCTCCGCCGTGCGCATGACGCATACCCGCACGCATTTGTCGATGAGCCTGGTGGCCGGATTGATCTTGGGCGTCGCCCTGTACCACCTTGTGCCGCACGCCTTGGCGCACATGGGCGGTGGAGAGGCGGTGGAAGGCGTCGTCTGGTGGATCGTGCTCGGCATGATCTTCATGGTCTTGCTGTTGCGTGTGCTGCCGTTTCACCAACACGACTTCAGCGACGACGATCCGGGTGGCGGTGCCCGCTCGCTCGGCTGGCTCGGCGTCACCGCGGGCATGTGTCTGCACTCTCTGGTGGAAGGCGTCGCTCTGGGCGCCAGCGTCCGCATTGGCGGCGATCACGCCGGCATGGTCGGCGCCGGGGTGTTCTTGGCGATCCTCCTGCACAAACCCTTGGATGCCTTGTCGATCACCGGCGTCATGCAGGCCGCGGGGCTGAATCGAGGCCCCCAAAGAAGGGTCAACGTCGGTTTCGCGCTGGTCTGCCCCGCCGCCGCCGCGCTCACTTTCTGGGGAGTGGGCTTGCTTGGGACGGCCCAGGATGCCGTGCTCGGCCGCGCTCTGGCTTTCTCGGCCGGGGCGTTCTTGTGCGTCTCGCTGGGCGACTTGCTGCCCGAAATCCACTTCCACAGCCACGACCGGGGCAAGCTCGCCTTGGCCTTCCTCTTCGGCATCGCCTTGGCCTACGCCATGCATGCGTTGGAGTTCCTTGCCATGCCTGGCGGCTAACCGCGCCAGCGCGCGACCCGCCGCACGCTCGCAAAGGCGGTTTTCCTACGCTGCGGGTGCTGGAGTACACGGCGCTGCTGTACGGGGAACTGCTGCGCAACGGCCGCGCCGCGCCGGGCGCGCTGCCGGCGGTGCTGCCGGTGGTGCTTTACAACGGTGACTCGCCGTGGCGTCCGGCGACCGAGATGCGCGAACTGATCGCCACGCCACTGGCGCTGGTGCCGTACCAGCCGTCGCAGCGCCATGTGGTGCTTGACGAGCGGCATGTGCGGGCGGAAGATCTGAAGTTGCGCGAGCTGACGCTGGCGGTGGTGCAGCTGGAGCAGAGCCGTTCGGTGGCGGACCTGGCGCGCGTGGCGAGGCGGCTGGCGGAGCGTCTGCTCGGCGAGAGCGAGCTGAGGCGGACGTTCGCGGCTTGGCTGCGGGTGCTGGAGCGGCGGCTGGACGGCGGCGGCCGAGTGCCGCCGCCAGCCGACGACCTGAGTTTGGAGGACATGACGGTGAGTTTGGAAGAACGCGTGGCGGAGTGGCCGAAGCCGTACATTCGGCAAGGCATCAGCCTGGGGCGGGAGCAGGGCATCGAGCATGAGCGCGAGTTGCTGTGCCGCCAAGCGTCTGCGCGGTTCGGCTCGGCCACAGCGGATCGTCTGGCGGCGGCCATAGGCGCCGAAGCGGATCCGCAGCGCTTGATGGAGGTGGCCTTGGCGATTGTGCGCTGCGGAACTGGCAGCGAACTGCTGCGGGAAATCGGCGCATCCACCTAAGTGCTCCAACCAGGTTGAATTGATGCGTCAGCGCGTCACAGGCGTCCGAGCGCGTTCGAGTTTGCGCCGCAACTCCGGGCCGGCCGCGAACTGACTCAATTGCGAAGGTCTCAGCCTCTCGAGGAGGTTCGAGGCTGTTGCGATGCGCTACACTGCCGGCTCGCGCACAATTGAGGGAGGGGCCGGATGTCGGCGGCGTTGTTCGGTGCTCTGTGCGAGCGCTGGCAGACTGGTGCGAGCGGCGAAGAACACGTGCTCGGCGGCGACTCGTTGCCCCAGGACAGGGTGCCGCGGGGGGAAGTGCTGGCGCGCGTTTGGCGCGCCAGTCGGATATACCCGGACGCCACGCACGAGTATTGGGTTTACGTTCCGGCGCAGTACACGGCCGCCAAGCCCGCCTGCGTGATGGTGTTTCAGGACGGCAGGGGCTACGCCGATCGCGACGGGCAGGTGCGCGCGCCGACCGTTTTCGACAACCTGATTCACAAAGGGGAAATGCCGGTGACGATCGGCGTGTTCGTCAACCCCGGCAGGAAGGAGCACGTCTACGACCAACGCAAAGCGCAGTACGTTCCGCTCGACGACAAATACGCGCGTTTCCTGCTTGAGGAAATCCTCCCGGAGGTGGGCAGGGATTACAACCTGATCGACGACCGGGCGGGCTGGGCGATCTGCGGCATGAGCGATGGCGGCCTGTGCGCGTTCACGGTGGGTTGGGAACGCGCCGATGCGTTCAGCAAAGTGATCAGCCACATCGGCAGCTTCACCCGCTTGCGCGGCGGATCCGAATATCCCTATCGCATCCGCAAAACGCGCGGCGATCCGAAGCCGCTGCGCGTGTTTCTACAGGACGGCGCGAACGATTTGGACATCACCGAGGGCAGCTGGACGATAGCCAACCTCAACATGGCCTCCGCGCTGATGTTCGCGCGCTACGACTGCCGGTTTGAATTGGGCGCCGGCGGGCACGACCTGCAGCACGGCGGCGCGATTTTTCCAGACACGATGCGCTGGATCTGGCGCGACTATCCCGGCGTGAAAGGCGCTGGAGCGGCGCCTTGCCTGGCCGCCGTGATCGGTCGGTGGAACGTGGTGACGCGGTTTCACAGCGAAACGCACGCCAGCGTGTTGACCATCGCCGAGCGAGACGGCGCGCTCGCCGCGACGCTCGAAGACGAGAAGGCCGGCCGCATCGAGGTGACCGCCATCGCCTTCGACGACGGCATCTTGAGCTACGAGTACCCTGCGCCGCCTGCACAGGCCCTGTGGAACAAGGGGCGGCCCGGCACCATGAAAACTTGGCTGCGAGTGGACGGGGATGTCTTTGCCGGCGCGCTGGGCAACGACACCGACATCAAAGCCGACTATCCGGTCAGCGGCACGCGGACGGGTTGAGGAACGCGGCGCAACGCCTTCCCGTCACCTCCCGTCATCCCCGCTGGTAGGTGCCCACCAAGCGGTTCATGGCGACGGTGTGCGGCTCCGCCTTCGCCAACAGGTCCCACATGCTCAAGGCCGGTGGCAGCTGCAAATCGGCGTTCAGCGCCAACAGCCAGAAGAAATAGTGGTGCGCGCCGTGGCCCTCCGGCGGCATCGGGCCGCCGTAGCCCGGCTTGCCGAAGTCGCTCACGCCTTGGGTGTGCTCGCCGGTCGCTTCCGCCAAGCCGGTGGCGGTTGCCGGGATGTTGTACAACACCCAATGCACATACCCATAGCGGCCGGGCGTCACCAACGGCGCGTCCGGGTCGTGGCAGACGACCGCGAAGGACTTGGCGTTGCCGGGCGCGTCGCGCCACGCCAGCGCCGGCGAGACATCCTCGCCCTCGCCCGTGTGCTTGGTTGGAATCGCGCCGCCGGCGGCGAACGCCGGACTGGTCAGTTGCATGGTGGAAAGAGCGAATCCCATCGGGCTTGCATCTCCTGTTTGCGTTGCCAATTCACCGCAAGCCTACAACGAGGGCGGTGATTCGCCAAACTTGGTGTGGGCACCCCCGATCCACCTTGTTGCGTGCCGGCGCGGCGCGGCGCCGCGCCCAAGTCAAGCCCATTTCCGCCGGATGGGCGGCGTTGGCGGGTGGTAAAGTGTCCCGTCTCTTTCGCACGCGGGAACGAGCCGCCACATGGTCAATTCGCTTGCTGAACCGGACGCGCACAACGCTTGGCGTTTGCAAACGCCCGGCGTGGAAGGCTGGACGCGCACGGCGCGCCCGGACGATCCCAACAAGTACTTCATGGTCTCCACCGACGGGCATGTGCAGGAGCCGTCGGATCTGTGGCGCACGCGCATGGACAAGCGCTTCCGCGACCGGCTGCCGGGCGTCGCCGTGGACGCGCGCGGCCGCGCCTACCAGAAGACCGAGGGCTTCCGGCCGGTGCGCATCCGCAACATCAAGTTCGAGGGCGAAGACGGCCTGCGCAACGGTGCCGGCAAAACGCCCGAGCAACGTCTGGCGGACTTGGCGGCGGACGGCGTGGACGCCGAAGTGTTGTTCCCGAACAAGGGCCTCACGATCTGGGCCACGCCGGACGCCGAGTTCAGCCAGCACATGTGCCGCGTGTGGAACGACTGGGCGTGGGAGACCTTCGCGGACCACAACGACCGGCTGTCGCCGATGGGGTGCGTGGCGGCGGCGGACGTCCAAGGCGCGGTCAAGGAAATCCAGCGCGTCGCGGCGCTCGGCTTTCGCGGCCTCGCGCTGCCTTGCAAGCCGGTCTTCGGCCCGCCCGATCACGAGCACGCCAACTACAACCTGCCGCAATTCGATCCCTTGTGGGCGTGTATTGAGGAAGTCGACCTGCCCGTCACCTTCCACGTCTCCACCGGCCGCGACCCGCGCACGTCGCGCGGCAACGGCGGCGCGGTGGTGAACTACGCCGTTCACTCGTTGGCGCCGACCATGGAGCCCATCGCCAACCTGTGCGCTTCCGGCGCGCTGGAGCGCTTTCCGGACTTGCGCTTCGGCAGCGTGGAAGCCGGCATCGGCTGGGTGCCGTGGGCGATCTGGGCGCTTGACGAGGCGTACCGCAAGCACCACATGTTCGTGCGTCCCAAGCTGCGGCGAATGCCCAGCGACTATTTTCGGCGCAACGGCTTCGCCACCTTCCAAGAGGACAAGCCCGGGTTGGATCTGGCGCGCGAGCACAACCTCATCGACAACTTCCTGTGGGCCAACGACTATCCCCACCACGAAGGCACTTGGCCGCACTCCGCGCAAGCCATCGAGCGCACCATGGGACAACTGACGGACGGCGAGCGCGCCAAAGTGCTGGGGCTGAACGCGGCGCTGGTGTTCAAGTTCCCCATACCGGAGCGCTACCGCAAGCAGCCGGACGTGCGCGCCTTGGCGGCTTGAGTTTGCGGGCGACCACTCCAAGGGCGTTGACCTCACAGTGAGGCAAGTCGCACCAGCCGCGCCGAGTTTGCGCAGCAAACTCGAACGCGCCCGCTAGGGCGCGCCATGTCCGAAGCGGCGGCAACAACGCGGACGCTGGTGTTCTGTTTCGACGGCACCGGCAACGAGCCGAGCGACGCCGGCGAGTTCACGGAGGATCAGAGCGTCAGCAACATCCTCAAGCTGCATGTCCTCTTGGGCGGCAACTTCGCGGATCCGGCCGCGGGCGAGCGCCAGCTGAACTTCTACTACAACGGCATCGGCGCACGCGAAGGCAAGAGCCGCATCCCGCTGCTCGGCCGCCTGTACGCCGCGGGCCGCTCGCGCTTGAACATGCTCATCGCGCCCACCTTCGGCGATGCCAAGCGCATTCTCGAGGAAGCCCGCGGGGATTTCGAGGCGCACTACCAGCCGGGCGACAAGCTGGTCATGTTCGGCTACAGCCGCGGCGCCGCCTTGGCGCGGAAGTTCGCGGCCATGCTCTTGGATGAACACCAGGACGCCACGGTGTCTTTTCTGGGCGCGTTCGACACTGTCGCCGCGATGGACGGCATCCACCGCCGCGGCGAGAAGGTGAGCAGCGACGTGGTGTTCGAGAACGGCACGTTGAACCCGCGCATCGAAAAAGCGGTGCATCTGTTGGCCATCGACGAGGACCGGGTGACGTTCACGCCGACGTTGATGAACAAGGACGCCGAGCGCCCCGAGCGGATCTTGGAGGTGTGGTTTCCCGGCGTCCACGGCGATGTCGGCGGCGGCTACTGGCTGGACGGGTTGGCGGACTGCGCCTTGGCGTTCATGGTCGCCCGTTGCAAGGAGACCTTGGGCGAGCGCATCGACATCGCCGACACGGACGCCGCGAGCGTGCGGGCGCTGTTCGAGCGGCACGGCGCCGCGTTGGCCGGTTTGGACGTGGACGACATCGCCGTGCATCCGCTGGTCAACGGCCCGCTGCACGCGCACACCGGCGTGCAGGCGGCGGTGTTGGCGCAGAGCGCGCGCTCCATCCATGTTTGCGCCAACGACGCGCCTTGCGCGGACCTGCCCATCCTGCACGGTTCGGCGCAGCGCCGCTTCGCGCAAGTTCCGGACTACCGCCCGCCGGCGTTGCGCGGCTTGCGTTTCCAACTGCTGTTCGACAGTGGCCGCTACAGCGAACCGATAGACGGCGTGAGCGGCCTGCGCCTGTACCGGCGCAATCGCTGACGCGGAAAACCGCGCGCCTTGCAAACGCCGCACCGCTGGCGAATGCGGCAGACGCGGGGCCGGGTTCAGCCGAAGAAGGCGAAGTCCTCGGCGCCGGTTAGGGGAAAGCGCGCCGGGTTGTTCTCGTCGGCGAGGCCCAGGTGCCGGCGCAGCGCCTTGTGGATGTGTTTGGGGTGGATGCGCGTGCCGCCCTGGTCGTCGCGCCGCAAGGTGGCGGGGTTGATCCTGCGTGCGAAGTGCAGCGCGTCGGTCTCGCCGACGGCGCGGTTCGTCCACGGTTGGTTGTTTTCCATCACCACGACGCTGCCGATGGGCCAGTGGTCCTTGCCGCCGGCGGCGTTGTAGCGGTTGGTGCGGCCGAAATCGGAACCCATCACCACCACCAGCCGATCGGCCACGCCGTGCTGTTCGGCGTAATCCCACAGGTAGCTCACCGCGTCCGTCAGGTTGCCGAGCAGCCAAGCGTGGTCGCCATCGTGGTTCGCGTGGGTGTCGAATCCCCACGCCCACAGGTCGGCGCTCACCGCCACGCCGGTCTTGAACGCCAGTACGGCCAACTGCGCTTGGCGCCGCAACGTGCTGTAGTACGTCGCGTTCGCGCCGGCGTGTTGTTCGGGCTCGGCGAGCGCATCGGGCGGCGGCAGCGCGTCCGCGTAGGCGCGCAAGCCCTCGGTGGCGAACGCCGAGCGGTAGGTCCGCAGGTGCCGCGCCTCGGCCGGCAGCAGCTGTGGCGCGGCGGCCAAACGCTCCGCTCGCCGGAGCGCGAACGCCTGCATCGTCGCCCAATCGGCGTCGTTGAAAAACGGCGTGTCCACCCACGGGGAGGCGGCGGGGGCGGCGATGTCGCGCAGCAGGCGGGGGTCGCCGAGGCGGGTGGAGCGAACCACGTCGGCGGTCTCGCCGTAGCCGCCGAAGCTCAAATACGGCACCGGCATGGCACCGCCGTGGCGGCCGGCGAGCAGGGCGGTGAGCGTTGGATAGCCCTCCGAATTGCGCCCGCTCCAGTTGTGTACCACGCCCACGGTGTGCGAGTTGGTCTGCGCGTCCACGCCGTTGACGACCAGCATGCGGCGCTGGTGGCGCGCGAAGAACGCTTGGTTGTTGGCGAACGGCGCGTAGGCGAGGTTGCCGGCTTGCCGCACCTCGCCCTGCGCGGCCCAGTGGTTGATCGCCGGCTCGCCCGGCACGTTCGGCTTCGGGTCGCAGAAACTGGTGGCGTCCCAACCACCGTCTGCCTGCACGCAGACGAGGAACTTGCCGCGGTAGTCGGCGGCGTGCGCCAGCGGCAGGCGGAAGCCCGCCGCGGCTGCGGCGCCGGCCCCGAAAACGCCTTTCAGGAGGGCGCGTCTTCGCATCGTGCGCTCACAGGTGCAGGTAGCGGTAGTCCATCATGAGATAGGCCAGCACGGCCACCCAAGTGCGCGCCGCGTAGTGCGGGTCGGACGTGTCCCGCGCGCGCCAGAAAGCATCCACCAGCGGCCAGCGCCAGTGCTTGTACGGCCCGTAGTCGCCGCTGCGCTCGCCGAGGGCGTCCGGCAGGAAGCCGTCCAGGAAGCGCATGTCGCTGTCCCAGTGGCAGGCGGCGTCCCAGAATCCCGCATCGCCGGTGGCGCGCTTGCGTTGCCAGATCGCCAAGAAGAGCGGGTAGGCGGCGTCCGCCTCGGCCGCGGCGGCGGCGGCGGGCAAACCGAGCAGGCGCTCGTGCAGATGCGCGAGCTGGCGTTTGATGGCGCTCTCGCCGGTGGGCGTGACGCCGCTTGCGGACTCCACCACCACCAGCAGTTGCGGCGCCTCGTCGCCGTGGACGTCCGCCCGCGCGCGAACCTCCACGGTGTAGACGCCCGCCGCGTCCACCGCGAAAGGCACCTTGAGCCAACCGCGGCAATGCAGCGCGTAGTGATCCGCCACCGGGAAGTTGCAGTCGTTCTGCGCCGGAAGGGTCTCCAACTCGGTGGTGTGCGCGCGGCGGCCGCTCGCGTCCAGCACCACAAGGCGGTCCAAGCGGACGTTGCGGTCGCCGTTCGCGTCGGCGAAGTCGTTCGGGAACTTCAGGAACGCGGTCTTCGCGCCGGCGGTCAGATGGCCGCGCACGGAGTAGGTCTTGTTGGCCGTGTCCAAGGCGAAATCCTCGGCCAACTCGAAGTGCGGCGAAACGGCAACGCCGATGCGGGAGAACAACCGCCGTTCGGCTTTCGGCAGCAAATAGAACTCGCGCAACACCACCGGGCAGCTCGCATGCGCGGCGTGGCTCTTGGCGACCCCGGCCATCACGGACGTCATCCGCCGGGTGCGCGTGGTGACGCCGTCGGAGTCGATGCCGCCGTAGAGCAGCCGGTAGCCGTCCTCGTCGACGAGCGCCGCGCTGCGCTGGCGGTGCGGCTTGCGCACCGGGTGGTGCCAGCGGCCCCACTCGAAGCCGGTGAGCGCGGCGGTTTTGCGCGACAGCTCCTCGGGGGTCAACAGACGCTTCGCGCCGGCGTCGCGCAACGCCACTTGCCGCAGCGGATCCAGTTCGCCGGCGGTGGCGTTGGCGCGAAACCACGGCGACAGCGCGAGCTCCACCAGCAGATCCTTGAGGTTGTGCGCCGCGCCGCCGCCAAAACCGCGGCGGAATCCCTCGGCCAAGCGCGCGACTTCGGCGTGTTGAGCGGTTGCCGCGAGCAGCCGGCCGCGGAAGTCCGCGCCGTCCTCGCCGAGGGGCGGTTCCGCCACCTCGCTGCCCATCACCGCCGGCCACCAGAACCGCACCGTCGCCAGCGCGAACCGCACGTCCGCGGCCATCCGCCGCGCCAGCCACCGCAGACTGCGATTGGCGTCCGGCAGCGCGTGCGCGTCGAAACCCGGTGAACGCATGTCCCGGTACCAGGTGTCGCCTTTGCGGTAGGGGTCCGCGACCAACGACAGCTTGGCGTAGCCATCGTCGCCGTAGAGTTCGTGGCGGACGGCCCAAGCGGAGATCTCCAACCGGTGTGCGCCGGCGGTCGGGATCGATAGCGGGATGTGAATGGCGCACTCGAAGCCGCCGTTCCACAGGCGCAGGTGGTGATCCGCTTCGGGCGCGCCGCACGGCCCCCAAGGCGCCACCGGCGTTGCCGTCTCGAATTCGTAGTGCGCGACCTCGCGTCCCGTCTCGTCCAAGACGCGCAAGCGGTCCAAGAACACGGTGCCGTCCGCACCGGTCTCTTCGTCGTAGAAGTCGTTGGTGTAGGTGACGCCCAGTGTCGTCTGGCCCGCCGGCAGCGCAAGGGTCCACGCCGGGCCGGGCCACGCCGCCCCTTGCGCGCGAATGGGCAAGGCGCTCTCGGCGCCGTTCTTGTAGAAGTGATCCAAGGCGTCCATGCCGCCCCATTGGTCTCGGTAGTAGCCGGAGTCGCCGTAGTTCTGGAATGCGCCGGCGACGGGATCCAGCGCGGCGTGGCAAACGGTGCAGGCCGGGTTGCGCAGGGTCGGATTGTCGCGGTCGGCGAGCGCCACCGGATCCGTGGTGCGCGACGCGCTCCGCTCCACATCCACGCCGAGGAAGTGGTAGTAGGTCCAGCGCGCCCGCGCGCGATTGCGGTTGGTGGCCGTGCTGGGATAGCGCTGCAGAAACGCCTTGGTGTTCAGCAATCCCACGAGGGGAAAGTCGGTCGCCAATGGGCCGGGCGACAGCACGCGCAAGCCCACCTCGGGCTCGAACACCGCGAGGTAGCCTGGGCCGCGGTGGTGGTAGCGGGTGATCGCGGCTGGTTGGAACTCGTGCGCGTCGGCGAGGTCGTCGAAGGCGCTGCGGGCGCCATAGACCGCGGCGACGGCGGGATTGGCCATGACGTAGTTCGCGGTGAGTATCTCCGTGTAGGGCAGGTCGTTCTCGACGACGTGCGCGATCAGCTCCAACGGTGCCCGCCCCGCGCCGTACTGCACGGCGTGGTGCCAGTCCCAAACCGCCCGCCCGCCGGCCTCGCGCAGGCGCACGTACTCGTTGTCGTAGTCCACGAAGAAGCCGTCGTTGCCGATCACCGAAAAGCGCGCCAGCTCGCGGTCCGTGAGCAGTCGGTCGTTGCTCGCGCGCAGCAGGAACTCGTGGAACCCCGCGCCGGTCATCAGCGCCCGCAAGGTGTTGCGCAGGGTGTCGGCGTCGCCGTCGACGGCCGCGTATTCCGCTGGCGTGGGAGCGCGCCCGGCGAAGACCAGCGCGGCGCGGCGCAACGTGGCGCGCGGGGGCTCCAAGCGCGCGCCGTCGAACAGCGTGGCGACGGAAACCGCGGCGTCCGCGGGCTCTTCGCCCAGCCGCGCGAGGAATTGCGCCATGAGCGCGTGGTCTTCCGTGCCCGCCGCAACCTGCGCGCCGCCGCCGTGGCCGACGCCTTGGATGCGCTGCAAGACGACGTTCGCGCCATCCGCCACTTGGGCGAGGAAGTCCGCGAACGCCTGCAGGTTGCGGTTCAGGGCGCTCGCGCCGCTACCCTGCTCGAAGACCAGCCGCGTGTGCGCAGCCGCGCCGCCGACCACGTGGCAGCGGGCGCACTTGGCCTCCACGATGGCGGCGATGTGCTCGGCGAAGATGCCCGCCGCGGACGTGTCCACGGGCACCGAGAAGGTGGACAGATTCGCAACATGGCCCTCCGGCCCGACCAGCAAGCCCATGACGTCCAACGGTCGCTCCGCCCGAATCTCCAGGCGCCACGCGCCGGCGCCGTTGCCCAGCGCGCCGACCAATCCGGCGCCGCCGGACTCCAACTGCGCCGCCGTCACGGTGAGTGCGCCGTTCGCCGGCACGGTTGCGCGCGCTTGGCCGGCGGATGGCGCGCCGCTGTCGTCGACGCCGCGAACCGTCGCTTCGACGTCCGCGTCTCCCCAATTCACCAAGCGCAACCGCCCGCCTTGCGCGGGGCCGTTGGCCGGCGCGAAGTAGGCCACTTCCGCGACCTCGCCAATGCGCGGAGCGAGCCCACTCAGGTTCGACAGAAAACCGTCGGCCATGCGCATGTACGCCTGCACTTCCATGCGCGGCGGACCCGCGCCCGCGGCCGCGTCCGCCGCATGGAGTCGCAGGCGCCACGCGCCTTCCCCGGCGCCGAGCGCGCCGGAGACGCCTTTGCCGGCGTTGCCTTGTTCCAAATCCGCCGCGGTCAAGTGGAGGAGGTCGCCGGCGGCGACTTCGAGCAAGACCGGCCCGGCGCGTCTGCCGGTGTCGTCCGAGGCGTGGATCTCCACCGTTGCGGTCGCCGCGGAACGGTTCGCCACTTGGAGAAGCCCCTGCGCCGCCGCCCCCGCCGCGGGAAAGAACGGAACGCGGTGGATGGTCCGGTCGCCTTCCCGCGTCGGCGCCCTCGGCGGCGGCGATAGGTTGGTCAGCCGCCCGTCGGCGTTTGCTAGGAGGTGCAAGGCGCGGACGGGTCTGTCCGAACGCACGGCCAGTTCCCAGCTGCCGCCGCGGGTGTCCTCCACGCCACTCACGCCATCCTCGAGCGCGTCCACGGTGACGTCTCGCGCGCCGCCCGGCGGTATGTGCATCCGCAGTTCCCGCACCGGTGCGCCGCGGATGGTCACGGCAGCGGGTTCCCGATTTGGATTGATCAGGCGCAGCCAGCCCGTGTGGCCGGCAACGTCCGCGCGGCGGCGCATGACCAGCCGCCGTTCGCCTTCCACTCGCCCCAAGCGCTCGTGCGTGGTGGCGAACGCCGCGTCCTCGACCTGCGCAAAGGCGGCCACGCGAATGTCCAACGACGAAGTGAGCGAGAGCCGCCAGTCGCCCTCGCTTGGCGCCCCGAAACCCGCCGGCAAGCCCTTCGCCGCGTTGCCGTCCTGCAGATCCTGAGCGCTGAGCCGCATGGCTTCGCGCGCGCCAATCGACAGCACGACGGGGCCGAACTTCCGCCCTCCGTCGTCCGTTGCCGCCACCAGCACCTCGCCGCCTTCGTTCGCGACATTGACCACGCGCACGAAACCGCGTCGGTTGGCGGCGTTGGCGCGGGGCAGGAAAGGCACCAGATGCAGCCGCGGAGAAGCGGATTGGGACTTGCCGAGAATGGTCGCGTTCGCGGAGGTGCCTCTTGGGGGAAGGGGATGGGGATGGGAGCGAGGATGGGCGTGGTCGGCTTGTGGAACCGGGGCATCGTCGGGGCTTGGAGACCCGTGCGAGGGGCGGTTGTCGCGCACCTGCGCGTGGGCGCGGGCCCGCGCATGGGCGCGGGCGCGCTGAAGTTCGTACTCGGCGCGCGCCTGCGCCATGCGCACGTCCGCCACCGCAAGCGCCGCCCGATCGATCGCGCCGCGCGCCGGTCCGTCCGTGGACTGCGCGCCGGCGGCAGCCGCCCATGTGAGAAAGACCCCGGCGGCACCGCCAAGCACGCCAAGCCGAACGCGCGCCAAGCGGCGTTGCGATTCCGGCGGACTCGGCGCGAAGGTCATGTCGACGGAGTGTACGCTCGCGCTGGAATTCCGCCGGCGATGCTCGGTGACATCGCTGCCAGGATCGCTTGCCGCGGCGCTTCGGCGGTCACCGACACGCGCCCGATGCGCTCGCAGACGACTAGGCGAATGCGTCCGTCCCGCGCCTTCTTGTCCATCGCCATCGCCCCCAGCAGCGCCTCCGGCGCGATGGCGGCGGCGGTCAGCGGCAACCCGGCGCGCGCGAGCAGCGCGCGCACTCGTTCGCCGTCCTCGTCCGTTGCCAAACCGAGCCGCGCCGACAATTCCATCGCCATCGCCATGCCGACGGCCACCGCTTCGCCGTGCAGGTAGCGCTCGTAGTTGGTGAGCGTCTCGATGGCGTGGCCGAAGGTGTGGCCGAAGTTCAGGATGGCGCGGCGGCCCTGTTCGCGCTCGTCGCCCGCCACCACCTCCGCCTTGATCGCGCAGCATCGCCGCACGGCGTGGCGCAGCGCCGGGCCGTCGCGCTCGGTCAGCTCGTCCATGCGCGCCTCCAGCCAAGCGAAGAAGGTCGCGTCGGCGATGACGCCGCACTTGATCACTTCCGCAAGACCGGCCACGAATTCGCGCTTCGGCAAGGTGCGCAGGGTGTCGACGTCCGCGATCACCGCCCGCGGCTGGTGGAAGGCGCCAATGAGGTTCTTGCCGGCCGGGTGGTTCACGCCGGTCTTGCCACCCACCGACGAGTCGACTTGGGCGAGCAGGGTAGTGGGTATTTGCACGAAATCCACGCCGCGTTGATAAGTGGCGGCGGCGAAACCGGCTATGTCGCCTACGACGCCGCCGCCAAGCGCCACCACGGTGGTGGCACGGCTGTGGCGCTTTTCCACGAGCGCGTCCACGATGTCCGCGTAGGTCGCCAGAGTCTTGAACCGCTCGCCATCGCCGATCTCGAACACGTCCACTTGCGGGGCGTCCAAGCTGCGGCGCACCGCCTCCAAGTACAGCTGCGCCACCCGTGCGTTGGTTACGATCAGCACTTGCCTGCCGGTGTGCGGGGCGAGCAAACCCGGCGCGCCGAGGAGGCCGCCGCCGAACAGGATGGGATAGGCGCGCCCGTCGGCAAGGCGCACGTCCAGCTCTTGCTCCATCGTTCCAGCCGGCCGGCGCGCTACGTCGAGGCAAGCGCGCTGTTGCGGCGCGACGCGTTGCCCGCCAGCGCTTGCCGAATCTCCTCGGCCAGCGTCCTCGACTGCCGCCCCTTGGTGTGGCAAACCATGTGCGCGGTGGCCCGGTAGAGAGGCTCGCGTTCGCGCGCCAGCGTGGCGATGCGGCAGCGCAGGTCGCCGCCTTGGAGCAGCGGCCTCGCTCGGTCGCGTCGCGTCCGTTCGACGATCTGGTTGACGCTGGCGCGAAGGTACACCACGGTGCCGCGGCTGCGCAGATTGACGCGGTTGCGCTCGCGCAGCACGGCGCCGCCGCCGGTGGCGAGCACCACGCCGCAACGCGCCGTCAATTCCTCCAGCGCCTTCTGTTCGCGGTCGCGGAAGCCCTCTTCGCCTTCCATGTCGAAAATCCACGCGACATCCGCTCCCGAACGTCGTTCAACTTCCAAGTCGCTGTCCACGAACTCGTAGTCCAGCGCGGCCGCAAGATGGCGACCCACCGTGGTTTTGCCCGCCGCCATCATGCCGACGAGAAAGACGTTTCGTTGCGCCATGTTCGTGTTTCCTCACCTAAACCATACCGCAGGCACCGCGGTCGGGGCCGCGGCATTGCCATCGAAGTTCCCGCTTCTGCGAAAATGTCTCCGCCGTTGTCGCCGCGCGACGGGCGGCGGCGAACCAGCCATGCGCTGCGGGAGTGGGATGGAAAGCAAGGTGCCGCGGCCGCCGCCGCGATTTCATTGGCAAGTGGAAGGCTCGACGGATGCCGTGGCGGTGGAAGTGCGGTGGAGCCCCCGCCGCCGCAGCCGCGTTGGCATTTCGTTCAACGCGCGCGGCGGTTTGTTGGTGGAGGCGCCGCCGGGCACCTCGCTGGAGGAAGTGCGTGGCGTCCTGCGCCGCCACGGCCGCTGGATCGCTCGCCAAAGCCGCACCGCGCGCGAGGATGGCGGCAGCGGCTATCCGGAGAAATACGCGGCCGGCGCATTGCTGCTCTACCGCGGCCGGCCGTTGGAACTGCGGCTTTCCAATGACGCCAATGACGCGGACGTTTGGCTGGGCGCCGGGCGGCTCACGGTGCCGGGGCGCGACGCCAAACGCGCCGTGTGGGCTTGGTACGCGCGGCAAGCGGACATGGTGTTCGGCGCGGCGCTTTCGGCCGCCGCGGCGCGACTGGATTGGGTTGCCGCGACGCCGCCTTGGAGCCACCGCTACATGCGCAGCCGCTGGGGAAGCTGTTCCGCCAAAGGACGCGTTGCCTTGAACACGCATCTGGTCAAGCTCGCCGACGATCTCGTCGAGTACGTCATCGTCCACGAGCTGTGCCACTTGCGGCACTTGAATCACGGCCCGGCGTTTCAGCGCTTGTTGCGGGAGTCGCTGCCGGAATGGCAAGAACGCCGCCGCGCCCTGCGCCGGCACGGCGGCTTGTTGCGCGAGCCGTCACCGACGGAGAGTGCCCCGGATCATGCGTCCGCCAGCAGATTGCCGTCGGCGTCCACGCGCGCGACTTCGTAGCCGAGCTCCATCAGATCCGCGCCGATCGCCTTCTCGTCTCCCACCACGACAATCACCATTTCGTCCATGATCATGTGGCGGGCCGCAACCGCGCGCAGCTCGTCGGCTTTGATGTTCGCCAGGATCTCTTTTTGACGATCCACGAAATCAACCGAGAGGTCGTAGCTGAGGATGCGCGAGAGGTAGGCGACCTTCTGCGCCGGCGTCTCGTAGGCGCGGGCGTCGCGCTGGCCGATGGCGCTCTTGGTGAACGCCAGTTCCTCGGCCGTCAGACCGTCCTTCGCGTAGGCGCGGATCTCCTTGTCGAACTCGCGCAGGGCATCCACGGTGGCATCGGTGCGCACGCCGGCGGAGGCGGTGAACATGCCGTAGTCCACATAGCCGGCGAAACCGCTGCGCGCGCCGTAGGTGTAGCCTTTGTCTTCCCGCAGGTTGAGGTTGATGCGGCTGTTGAACGCGCCGCCCAGCGCGTAATTCGCCAGACCGGCGCGGTAGTACTCGCCGGTGGCGTCGTAGGGAAGGGCGCGTCTGCCGATTACGATTTCGGATTGCGCGGCGCCGGGTTTGTCCACCAGGTAGATCTTCGTTTTGCCGGTGTCGGGAAACGGTTTTAGGGGCGTGGTGGCCACGGCCCCACCTTGCCAAGATTCGAACAACGCGAGTTTGGCCATCACTGCGTCTTTGTCGAGATCGCTCACCACCACCATGCTGGCGTTGGCGGGCGTGTAGCGCGTTTGGTAGAAGCCCCGCACGTCTTCCAGCGTCAACGCGGCGACGCTCGCCGCGGTGCCGATGTTGAAGTGCGCCAGCGGATTGTCCTTGCCGAACAGCAGCAGGCCGCTCACAACGCGCGCGACCGTGCGCGCCTGCTTCTTGCTGCGTTCGATGTTCTGCAAAGTTTGCGCTTGCCGGCGCGCGAAGTCCTCGGCGGCGAACTTGGGCGTTGTGAGTTTCTCCTTGAGGATGGCGAGGGTGGCGTCCAGGTTCTCGGAAAGAGAGCGGACGTTCGCGTCGGTGTACACGTCGCCGGCCAAGAACGCGACGCTGGAGCCGAGTTTCTGCAGGCGGTTGCTTAGCTCCTCGTTGGTGGATTGCGCGGTGGCCTCGTTCAACATGCCGGCGGTCATGGCGGCCAAGCCCAGTTTGCCCGCGCTCTCGTCGCGTTGTCCGGCATTGACGCGCAGGCGGATCGTCGTGGTGGGCGTTTCATGGTTGTGCGCCACCCACACCCGCATGCCGTTCTTCAGCTTGTCCTGCGAAATCGCCGGCAGCGTGACCACCGGATTGGCGCCGGCGCCCGGAACGACGCTGCGATCGAAGTCGTCGGACGCCGGGCGGTATTGCAGATCTTCCGGCGCCAAGGCGGCGTATTCCGGCAGTTCGCGTTCCGGCCGTTGCCAAGTGTCTTCGGCGGCGCGCTCATCGAGCTTGCCCTCGGGGACGACGCTCATCACCACCGCCGGCTTGTCCTTGATGTATTGGCGGTAGGCGCGCATGACGTCCTCTTTGGTGACGTTCTCGTAGCGGGCGACGTCCGCCACCGTGTAGGACGGATCGCCGGTGAACGTCTGGTAGGACGCGAGACTCGACACCTTGCCGGCGACTCGTTCGAGGTTGTAGATCATGCTGGACACGATGCCCATCTTGGTGCGTGCGAGGTCGTCGTCGGCAACGCCGCGGGTCTCGAACTCAGCAAACGAATCGCGCACGATTCGCTCCAAGTCCGCCAAACTCTTGCCGGCGCTTGGGTTGGGCATGGCGGTCACTGTGAACGTGCAGGCGAGTTCCCGGCACGGATGACCCGCGCTCGCCTGCACGGCGATTTCGTTCTTCAGCAAGTTCTTGTAGAGGAGGGACGTCTTGCCGGCCCCGAGGATCCCCATCAACACGTCCAACGGCGCCTCGTCGGCGTGGAAGCGGTGGACGGTGGGGAAGTTCATGGAGAGCATTGGCAACGCCACGTTGTCCTCCATGGAAATGTAGCGCGTGGCGTCCAGCGTCGCCGGCTGTTTCGGCGCGTCTTCCACATCCGGGCCGCGCGGAATGCTGCCGAAGTACTTCACCACCCAAGCCAAGGTTTGCGCGGTGTCTATGTCGCCACCGATTGTGAGGGTGGCGTTGTTTGGCCCGTACCAGCGCAGGAAGAACATCTTGAGATCGTTCACATCCACGCGGTCCAAATCCTCCACATAGCCAATGGTGGACCAAGAATAGGGATGGCCTTGCGGATAGAGCGCCTCGCCCACGCGCTCGCCGACCAGCCCGTACGGGCGGTTGTCGTAGTTCTGGGCGCGCTCGTTCTTCACCGTGGCGCGCTGCACTTCGAACTTCTCCTGGGTCACCGCGTCGAGCAGGAAACCCATGCGGTCCGCCTCCAGCCACAGCATCTTCTCCACTTGGTTCGCGGGCACGGTTTGGAAGTAGTTGGTGCGGTCCGCGTTGGTGGTGCCGTTCCTCGTGCCGCCGGCTTCGGAGACGATGCGGAAGTGCTCATCGTCGCCCACATTGGTGGAACCTTGAAACATCATGTGTTCGAAAAGGTGCGCGAAGCCGGACTTGCCCACCTCTTCGCGCGCCGAACCCACATGGTAGGTGACATCCACATGCACCAGCGGGTCGGAGCCGTCCTCGTGCAGGATGACGGTGAGGCCGTTGTCGAGGAAGTACTTGGCGTAGGGGATGGCCACCTTGTCGCCGGGTTTCGCCGCCACCGTTTCCACCAGGGTGACACCGGCAGGAAGGTCGGGGCCGTCGGGGCCGTCCGGCTCTTGTTGACAGGCGCACACCAAGGCCAAAGCGGCGGCGGCAACGATCGGTTTCGTTGGGTTCATGCGGATCTCACGCTTGCGAACAGGTTGAATGCGGGTGATTCTATCGCCATTGGACGACCGAGGACCCCCAACGTGGCGAAACAACTTTCCGTAGTGCTCATTGGCTGCGGCGGCAACATGCGCGCCGCCCACCTGCCGAGGATCGAAGCGGACGGCGCCGTGCGCATCGTCGGCGTGGCGGATCCGGTGGAATCGCAAGCCCGCCGGTTGCTGGAGAAGGCCGGGAAAGCCGGCGAAGACGTACCGCACTTTCACGACTGGCGCGAGATGTTGGCGGCAACGGACGCGCAAGGCGCGCTCATCAGCTCGCCGCACGCGGACCACTACCCGCAAGCGCGGGCTTGCTTGGAACGGAACATGCACGTGTTGGTGGAAAAGCCGCTGGTCATCCGTCCGGCGCACGCGAAACACCTGCTGGCCCTTGCCGGCGAGCGGCGGCGGGCGCTGGTGGTGGCGTACCAACGCCATTGGATGCCGCACTTCGCGTATGCCCGGGAACTCGTCCGCGAAGGCGCGCTCGGCGAGATTCGCGGCGTGGCCGCGTACATCACCCAGAACTGGCTTGGCATCGGCGGTTGGCGCCTGCGGCCGGCGGCTTCCGGCGGCGGCATGTTCATAGACACCGGCAGCCATCTGGTGGCCGCCGTGCTTTGGCTCACCGGGCTGCGCCCGCGTTCGGTGATGGCAATGTTCGACAACGCCGGGCGGGAAATGGACTTGAACGGCGGCGTCGTGGTGCGCTTCGCCGGCGGCGCGGTGGGCACGCTGGCGACGCTGGGCAACGCCTCAAGGCACGACGAGCGCATCGCCATTTCCGGCAGCCGCGGCTCGCTGGTGCTGCGCATGCACGGCTGGGGTTTCCGTTCCATGCTGCACAACGACGAGCCGGCAGCGCCGCCGAAGCGCATCAAACCATCCACCCCCGACGCCGCGTTGTTCCGAGCGATGCGCCACGGCCTGCGCGGCTACGAAGCGCCGGATTACGCCTTGCAGGTTTCCAAACTCACGGCCGCGGCGTATCGGGCCGCCGCCGCCGGCCGAACGGTGCAGTTGCGGTAGCCGGGGGCGGGGTTGCGGCCGCTTTAGGAAAGCGTCTCCACTTTGTTGCGTTCGATCAAGTCGAAGTCGATGCGCGCGCCAAGGCCGGGTTCGTTGAACGCATGCGCCAAACCGTTCGCGTCGACTTGTATGTCTTCGACAAGGCCGTGCTTTTGCGCGGCGTCTGGCAGCAACACCTCGAAATACTCGCAGTTGGGAATCGCCATCAGCAAGTGGAGGTTGGCCACGTTGTTCAGCGAGTTGCCGCCGTGGTGGACTTCGTAGTTCATGTGAAACCCCTCGGCCAAATGCGCGGTCTTCAAGCAGGAGGTGAGACCGCCCTTGAGCGCCACATCGCCGCGCAGAAAGTCCGTGGCGCGCGCGAGCACCCACGGCGCGTAGGACGTGGGACCGGCGGCGGGGAGCTCGGTGGCCATGATGGGAATGGAAAGGTGTTGCTTCAATTTCACATAGTGGTAGATGTCGTCCTCTTGCAGCGGGTCTTCGTACCAGTAGAAGCCGAGTTCCTGCGCCGCTTGACCCACGCGCAATGCCTGCGGGTAGTTGTAGGACCAAGTGGAATCCAACATTAGCCGGTAGCTGTCGCCCACCGCCTTGCGCACGGCGGTGCAAACCTCGATGTCCAAACTCGGCTCGGCGGGCGGATGGATCTTGTAGGCCGCCCAGCCGGCCTCCTTGTGCCGCACCGCCTCTTCCGCGTACGCCTCGGGCGAGGGCAGCACGGCGGAACTCGCGTACGCCGGCACGCTGTGCCGAAACGTGCCCAGCAGGGCGTGGACCGGCACGCCGGCGGCGCGTCCGGCGAGATCCCAAAGCGCCACGTCCACCGCCCCGACGGCGCGCAGTCCTTGGCCGCGGGTGCGGCGCATCATGGTTTGCCAAATGCGTTCGCGGGCCAGCGCGTCTTCGCCCATCAGCATCGGCTTCAAGCGGCCGATCAACGCCGCCGCGTCGCCTTCTGCGGAACCGAGCGCCGAGCCGAGAAAGGCGTGGCCTGTCACGCCGTCGTCGGTGCCGATGCGCAACAGGCCCATGCGCGTGCTGCGCCGCTCCGAGCTGGCGACGGTTGTTGTGTAGCGGGTCGGCGGGATGCCGTCCCAAGTCCACAGCGTAACGGCGACATCGGTTATGCGCACGAGCTCCTCCACGGCAAACGCCTTTTGGTTCCACCGCCCTTTCCATTGCTGCGGCACCACTGTGCGGCGACGAATGTGCCTTGGACAGTGTAGCGCGCTTTGCGCCGCGATCTCCGGGCGGAGCGGGTCACCGAGATTCGTGGCGCAGCAATTCCGCGAGGCGCGCTAGCGCGCGTTCCAAGTCGGGTTCCAAGGTGAGCAGGGGCGCCATCGGATCGCCCATACGCTTCAGCCGCGCCGGGGCGTTCTTCAGATGGTAGTTGGCGTTCTTGAGCCGGCCGTTCAATTCCGACCACTTCACCGGCATGGAAACCGATGCCGCCGGTTCCGCCCGCGCCGACAGCGGCGCGACGAGGAGTTGGCCGTGGCCGTTTTGCAAGTAGTCGATGTACACCTTCTGCTCGCGTTGGCGCACCATGCGGGCTATGGTGCAAATCTCCGGTTGGCGGCCCACCACGATGCGGGCGAGCAGTTCGCCAAGCGTAGTGGCGAGCGCGTGCGTGAGTTGGCTGGCAAGCGGCAGCAGCACATGCAAACCGCTTGCGCCGCTGGTCTTCAAAAAGCCCGGCAGCTCGATTTCGCCGAGCAGTTCCTCAATGGCTTTGGCGGCGGCGATGACGCGGGCGAAGGGCGCGTCTTTGGGATCCAAATCCAGCACGCACCAGTCCGGGTGTTCCAGATCCGTGATGCGGCTATGCCGCGCGTGGATGGGAATCGCGCCCATGTTGGCGAGATACAGCAGGGATTCCGTGTTCTGCGCCACGAAATAATGCACCTCGCGCTCGGCGCTCTCGCTCCAGAGCACCTTGCGTTCCACCCAATCGGGCACGAACGCCGGCGCGTCGCGCTGGTAGAAGGATTTGCCGTGAATGCCGTCCGGAAACCGTGTCAGCACCAGCGGCCGGTCGGCGAGGTAGGGCAGCATCCACGGCGCTATCTTCCGGTAGTAATCCAACAAATCGCCTTTGGTGAGTTGCTTCTCCGGGAAGAACACCTTGTCGCGGTTGGTGACGGGGACCTCGCGCGCCGGCACCGGCTCCGGCGCCAGTTCCACCGGCGCGTCGAACGCGCCCACGCACTCGGACGGATCCTTGTCGTCGCGCAAGCGCACGAACACGGGCAAGCGCAGATGCCCTTCCAAAGAATATTCGCGGTACTGCACTTCGCAGACGAGTTCCGGTGCCACCCAGCGCACGGTGGTATCGTCGTTCAGCGCTTGGCCGGCGCGCAAAGTGAGCACTTGCTCATGCACTTGGCGGCGTTTCACGCTGCCGAGGCCGGAGCCGACGCGCCCGCAGAACGCCAGCGCGCCGCCGCGATACTCGGCGAGCGCGAGCGCGCCCAGATCGGCGGCGTTGCTCTTGCCGGGTGTCCAGCCGGCGATCACGAAGTCGCCGCTGCGGTTGGCGCGCACCTTCAACCAGTGGTCGCTGCGCCCGCCTTCGTAGGGCGAATCAGCCCGCTTGCCGACCACTCCCTCCAAACCCAAGCGCGACACCGCGTGGAAGGTCTCGATGCCGTCGTCTTCCACATGCGTGGAGTAGCGCAGCGGCCCGAGCGGCGGCAACAATTCGGCAAGCAGGCGTTTGCGCTCGAGCAGCGCCAAGCCCTTTAGGTCGTAGCCGGCGGCGTGCAGCAAGTCGAAGGCGTAGCAGGTGACCGGATTGTGCCGCGCCGCCCGCGCCGTCGCCAATTCGCCGCGCACCGCGGCCCGCTCTTGCAGCAGCGGAAAACTCGGCACGCCGCGGCCGTCGTGGACGACCACTTCGCCGTCGATGACGAACTCAGCGCACGGCAAGCGGCGGGCGCATTTGACGATTTCCGGAAAGCGCGGCGTCAAATCCAAGCCGTTGCGCGAGCGCAGCCGCACCTCGTCGCCAGCGCGGGAAACGAGCAGGCGATAGCCGTCGTACTTGATCTCGAAGACCCAACCGGGGCGGTTGAACGGTGCCGAAGGTTTGGCCAGCATGGGCTTTTCGTCCAGCGAGCGGCTCTTGGGTGGACGCGGTTTGCGCTTGGCGACGCCGGCCTCGAAAGCGCGTTCGACAGCGTGAACATCGCCCACTTGCGCCACCGAGAGGCCGGAGAAGACCGACTCCTCCGGCAGCGGAGCGTCGGAAACCCACTCGTCGCGCTCTTTGATGAGCAGCCACTCCTTGCCGGTGTTTTCCTTGCCCTTGAGCGCCACAAGGGTGAAACGCCCGCGCAGCTTGTGACCGTGCAGATCGAACAGCAGTTTGCCCTCCTGAAACCCGGCTTCAAAGTCCTCCAGCGGCGAGTAAGTGCCCTGATCCCAGACGATCACCTGACCGGCCCCGTAGTTGCCGTCCGGGATGCTGCCTTCGAAATCCGCGTACTCCAGCGGATGATCCTCCACCCGCACGGCGAAACGCTTGTCTCGGGGAAGCATGGACGGGCCCTTGGGCACGGCCCAGGATTTGAGCGTGTTGTCCACCTCCAACCGGAAATCCCAGTGCAGGCGCGTGGCGGCGTGCTGCTGCACGACGAACAACCGGCGCGGTCCCACCGCGGCCGGTGCCCCGCCGAACGGCTCCGGCGTGGCGGAGGGGCTGCGCTTGCGCCGGTACGCGGCGAGCGCGTCGCCGGCGCGTGCGGATGCGGGCTTTGGCATGGCGCCCGATGATCGCACGAAACGGCTCTGCGCGAACTGTGCTCACGACTTGCGTCGCCGAGCGTTGTTGGCTGGCAGGGTGATTTACCTTCCGGCAAGCCGCTTCAAGGTCGCGCGGGATTGCCGACCGCCCGACGGACGATGGCACCGGCGTGGGGTGAGGCGCGGGCCATCTTAGATGCGTGAGCGAGACGGCTACAATTTGAGGGCGGCGTCGTCATCGAGCATCCAATCGTCGAATGACTCGAAGTCCTGCCACGGGAGCTTTCCTCCATAGGCGTTGGCAATCGCCGCCAAGCCGTCTAGGAAACCATTTACGTCCTTGATGGCGTAGCTTGTCGCTAGACGATCGAAGGAGGCGCCGAGCAGCTTCTTTCGTTCGTCGAAGTCGGCGGCGATCAGTTTCTGCAACCGGTGCCTGTCGCGGCTGATCTCCCGAATCGCCTCGGCACACATCCGCTGTATCGCACCGTCGCGGTCCCAAACGCGCCAATTGTCCGCGCCCAACACGCGCGTTCTACTGTCATCTTAAGGAATGTGAACGCATTGTCAGCACTCTCAAAATCCCCGGCAGGGCAATCGCATTTGGAATCCCGCGCCTACTCGCGCTTGCGGATGCGCCGGATCATGTCGAGCAGGAAGTTGTCGTCGCGCTGGGCGCGGGTGAACTTGCGGCGGATGGACCGCTTGTCGGGATGCATCCGCACGATGTTCAGGGCCAGCCGGCGGACCACCGCCAGACAGGCGGCGGAGTTGCCCTTGCGGTTGCGCGCCTGGTCTTCGTCCATCGACACGTCGAGCACCCAGTGCAGGCCGTTCTCGATCGCCCAGTGGGAGCGGACGGTGCGCCCGAAGCGCTCCGCCGAGGGCTTGGCGCTGAGCAGGTAGTAGCGGCTGTCGACGCTCTCCGAGCCGTCGGCGAGATGCCGCTCGGCGACGACCTTGCCGAAGGCCGAAAGACCGGGCCAGTCGTGGCGCTCTTGCAGCCAGTCGACGTCGTGGCAGACCGTCGCCGTGCGCTTCTCGACGCGCCCGTGGCCCTTGTCAACCTGTTGATGCGACAGGAGTTTCGCCGACGCGGGCGGGTTGTCCAAGTACTCCTCCACGTCCGCGCGCAGCGTCCCCTGGTTGCCCTTCAGCGCCAGCGCGTAGTCGCCGCCCTTGGCCACGATCGCCGCCGCCGTCCCGCGCTGCGCGCGCAGCGCGTCCGCCGTCACCGTCCGCCCCCTCACGTCCACCAGCTCCAGCAGCTTCGGCAGCGCCGGGATCTCGTTCGACTTGCCGTCCACCTCCATCTGCGCCAGCGTCAGCTTCGACTCCGCCGCGAACGCTTGCAGAAGGTGCGTCGGCGACCGTTCCGAGGCGTCCTCGAACGACCGCCGCAGCACCTTGCCGTCCACCGCGATCACGCCGCCGAGCCGGTCCGCCCAGTCCTGCGCCAGGCGCAGCAGCGCCGTCTGAAGACCCGCCGGGTTCAACAGTCTGAACAGCCGCGAGAACGCGTCGTGGCTCGGAATCCCGTTCCTCAGCGCCAGAAACGTCCGCAGCCACCGCTCCGCGGCGCATCCGTAGTCCTCCATCTCGACGCATGTGCGTCCGCCCGTGAGCATCGACAGCAGCGCGATCACCAGCATCTCGTGCAGGTCGTGGCGCTTGGCGTTGCCTCGCCTAGGGTCCTCAACTTCTTGAAAAACAAACAGAAGTTCCCGCATTCCGTCTCTCCCTCCTTGGATCGAGACGCCTATTCTGCACCATCCCCGCTCTCCGTGCCGCCCCACCTAATCCAAATGCGATTGCCCTGAAATCCCCGGTCAGGCACCCATATGCGTTAACTTGTTTTTTCATTAAAAATCAAAGTATTGCGACATTTGCGGCTTTCTACGGCGTGGCGGTTCGGTCAGAGAGGCCGAAATGTCTGGCCATTCATCCAGCATTTCGGCTAGCGACATCGCTGGTTCAACGGCTCGGCAGACTTGATTCAACACGAACTTGAACTCCCGCCAAGGGCTGCGCGAACGTTCCCCGGCCGCAGGGGGAAACGGCGCGCGAATCGGCGCGGCGAGCCAGCTTCTCGGCCAGCAAGGCCACGAGCAGCTTGCCGTAGAGCCACGCCCGGGCGCTGTCGTCGGCGCGCTTCGGCAGATGCCCCAGCCCCGCCAGCGACTTGCAGCGCTTGAACGTCAACTCCACCTGCCAGCGCACGCGGTACCACCGCAGCACCTCCGCCGCCGAGAACCTGTCCGCCGGGAAGGTCGTGAACACGATCACGCAGCCGGCGAACTCCAACGTCTCCGGGCGCAGTTCGTTGCCGTTGCGCGACGCCCGCCGGCGCAGCTTCTCCCTGGCCCGCTCGGCGTCCTCGGCGCTCTTCCGCATCGCGCACACGCGCCCGACCACCCCCTCGCGGTCGGCTCCGACCGCCCGCGCCCGCCACGACCTGGCCGCCCCGACGCGCTTGATAGCGGACACCGCCGCGAGCAGATCGAACGGCCTCCTGCCGCCCGGCGTGCGGAACCGCAGCGCCTGCGTGTTGACGCGCACCGTCGCGTACCCGCCAGCAGCGTCCACGTGCGTCAGCCCGGAGGACGTCGAGTAGCCGCGATCCGCCACCACGTGGTCTCCCCGCTCGATCGGGAACCGCGACAGCGACTCGCCGCATCCCCCGCCTTCCGTCCTCGTCACCTCGAAGTGGTCGCACGCCAGCGCCGGCAGCCGCAGGCTGTAGTGGACCCGCCACAGCGAACCCGTCCGCCCCGGCTCCTTCACCACCGACCCGTCGAACGCGCGGACCTGGAAGCCCCCGGACGCGCCCAGCTCCACGCCGCACTCGCGGTACATCCCCACGCACAGCGCCCGCAGCCACTCCTTCGACTTCCTCAGCCGCTTGAACAGCGCCACGTCCGACATGTCCGCGATTCCCGCCTGCCGCGCCCGCGTCGCCGTCTCCCGCAGCGAGTGCCCGCAGCCCAGATGCATCAGCAGCATCCGCAGCAGAACATCCGCCGACTTGTCCTTCCGCAACCCCTTGAGCGCCCCGTGGATCGCCGCCTGCTCCCGCCAGTCCGACGGCAGATGCGACGACAGCACCTCCCAGTCCTCGTCCATTCCGCGACCTCCTTGTCGCTGTGCGTCCGCACACCAGCCTAGGGCACTTTGCCTCCCCAAACAAGTTAACGCATATGCGACAGTAGCCCCACCGAAGACGAAGGGCGACCGATCATGCTTGCAGCGATGCGATTTCCGCCGATTCGCACGTGGTCGTCCACGCTGGGCAAGGGAAGCGCGCGCAACGGTGCGCTTCTCTTGGTGGTGTTTTCGGTGTGTGGAGGTTGCGATCGCGCACCAGCTCAGTCGGGAGCCGACAACGCGCCGATCGTTCCCGCGAGCGCGGCCTTCGACTACGAGCGGTTGCGGAGGGCGCATCGCACGTCGGCGGATGCCGCCTTGGCGTTCCTCGACATGCTCTCTTCAACGCAACGCGCGCAGGCGGTTCTCAGCTTCGACGACCCGCGCCGGAGCAACTGGTCCAATCTGCCGCCCGGCATCTTCAACAACCGCAACGGCGTGCGCCTTGGCGACTTGACGGAGACGCAAGTCCAGGCGGCGCATCGATTCCTCGCCACGGCCCTCAGCGCCGACGGCTACGCGACCGCGATGGCGGTGGTGGACGCAGGATCAGTTGGCGGACAGTTCGCTTGCGGGCCGCTGGTATTGGAGCAGCGGCAACTACTGGCTGGCGTTCTTCGGCGAACCGGCCAGCGCTGCACAAGTGGCGACGGTTGACGATGTGGACGCCAACTCCACGCCCGCCGCAGCCACCCGCGAGCAGCCGTGGGGTTGGCAGTTCGGCGGCCACCATCTGGCCATCAACATGACGGTGGTGGGCGAGCGCAGCTTTCTTTCGCCGACGTTCGTCGGCATCGAGCCCGGGCGGTACGCGACCCCCGCAGGCACCGTGGCGCCGCTGGCGGAACATCGGGCCGCGGGCTTGGCGATCGCGAACGCGCTCGACGAAACCCAGCTTCGCCACGCGCTTGCGGACGCCCGCCCAAGGGAAACGCTGACGGGCGCCGGCAAGGACGGCTTCGTACCCGAGGTTGACGGCGTTGCCGTGGGCGGTTGGGACGCGGCGCTGCAAGAGCAGCTCATCGATCTGGCGCGGCTATGGCTGCGGATGATGCCGGTCGAAAGCGCCACGCAACGCTTGGCGGAAGTGCGCGAGGACCTTGGCCGAACCTATTTCACTTGGCATGGCGAAACCAACGGCGCGCACCCCATCTACTACCGCGTTCAAGGGCCGCGCTTGATCGTCGAGTTCTCCACCCAAGACCAAGACAGCGGCCATGAACACTCCATCTACCGCGACCCCGCGAACGACTATGGGAGGGCGGCGACACGATGACGCCGCCGTCGCTTTTGCCCCCCGACGCCTATCGAAACGCCACCCGCTGCTCGATCAGCGCATGCACCATGTCGATGGTGGGCGTGACGACGCCGGTGAGAACGCCGAGTTCGCGCACCGCGCCGACGAGGGCGGCAGTCTCCAAGGGGCGGCCGAGGGTGAGGTCCTGCAGCATCGACGTGCGGTGAGCGCCGACCGCGGCGGCGCCGTCGATGCGTTTGTCGATGTCCACGGCGAAGCGCGCCCCCAGCGCCGCGCCCACCGCCCGCCCCTCGGTCATCATCGCCTTGGCGATGGCGCGGGTGCCGGGGTCGGTGGCGAGCACGTCCAAGGTGGCGTGGGTGAGGGCGGAGAGCGGGTTGAACGCCAAGTTGCCCCACAGCTTCATCCAGATGTCGTTGCGCAGATGGGGACGAATCGGCGCCCGCAGGCCGGCGCCGAGCAACAGCGCCGCCAGCGCGACGATCCGCTCGCTGCGCCGGCCGTCCGGCTCGCCGAGGATCAGCCGGTCGTCGGAGAGATGCCGCACCACGCCCGGCGCCACCACTTCGACGGAGGGATAGACCACGCAGCCGATGGCCCGCCGGGGGCCGATGCCGCGCCAGATGGCGCCGCCCGGATCCACGCTTTCCACATGGCGTTCGCCAAGTGGTGAATCCAAGCAATGGAAATACCACCACGGCACGCCGTTGACGGCGCTCACCACCGGCGTGTGCCGCTGCAGCAGCGCGCGGATGCCGTCCACGGCTGCGGGAACGGAGTGCGCCTTCAAGGTGACGATCACGATGTCCTGTTTGCCGAGCGCGGCCGGCTCGTCCGTGGCCGGCACGTCCGCCGTCAGCTCTTCGCCGTCGACCAGAAGGCGCAAACCGTTTGCGCGCATCGCCGCCAAATGCGGCCCGCGCGCCACGGCGCTCACCTGCGCGCCGGCGCGGGCCAGAAGCACGGCCAAGTAGCTGCCGACCGCGCCGGCGCCGTAGATGCAAATCCTCATCGGCGCAAACCCCCACATGTCGCCCCCACCTCCATCAAGCAAGCAGCCGCCGAATATGCGTGGCCACCAAATCCGGTCGCTGCATGGGGATGAAGTGTGTCAGGTCGGGCAAATGCACGTCGCGTCCGTTCGGAAACGCCGTCGCCAGATCCGGCCAGGTGGGAGAGGCGCTGAAATCCAGCGTCCCCGGCTCTCGATGGCCGGCGCGCGCCCGGAGCACCACCACGGGATGCGGCAGCGCCGCGATGACGTCGCCGATGTCGTGGCCGCCGCTGCCCCTGTAGATGCTGGCTTCCACCAGCGGCGGGCAGGCGAGCACAAATCCATCGTCCACCGCGCGCAGCCCGTGGCGGCAGTAGTCCATCAGCACGTCCGGCCGCCACAACCGGAAGGGATGGCGGCGGGCGAAGCGCTCGAACATCTCTTCCGGCGACCGCCACGCGTTCCGGCGCCGCGCCACCGGATGCTGTTCGGCGCTGGAGAAGCCCGCCGACCACCCGGCGCATTGCGCGGGGCTGAAGACCACCGGATCCACCAGCAGCAATTTGGCGAACCGCTGTGGATGTTTGCCCGCGGCTTGGACGACCGCATGGCCTCCCATCGAGTGGCCGACGCCGATGGCGCCGCGCAGGTCCAGCGCCGCGGCGAACGCCGCCACATCCGCGCCGAACCGCTCCCAACCGAAAGGCCCCTCCTTGGTGGAGGCGCCGTGGCCGCGCAAATCCACCGCGATCAACCGCGCCGCGCCGCCGAGGAGCGACCGGCACACGGCGTCCCAGCAGCGGGCGTGAAAGCCGGTGGCGTGGGCGAGCAACACGGGAACGCCGGCCGGGTCGCCCCATTCCCAATAGGCGAAATCCCCGGCGCGTCCGGCGCGCGGCGCGTCCTCCACCGCGCTCAAGACGACCGCATCGGCGGCAAGCGGCGGTAGGTGAGCGCGCGCCACAGCCACTCCATCGGCCCGAACCGGAAGCGTCCGAGCCACCACACGCTGAACAAGGCCACGACGATCCACTCGGCGAGCACCACCAGATACAGCTGGTGGCGCGCCAACGCGCTCCACAAGCCAAAGCCCAGCGCGTGGAACAGGAACAACCCGAACACGCTTTGCAGAAGGTAGTTGGTGAGCGCCATGCGCCCCACCGCCGCCAGCGCCCGCCGCGCCCTCTCAAGCCACCCGCGCGAACACGCGAGCGCCACCAGGGACAGGAAGCCGAGCGCCGTCGCCACGCGCCCGATGTCGTAGCTGACCACCGAGACGCCGGACACCCAGCGCAGCGCGAATCCGCTGCCGGTCTTCATGGCCAGTTCGAAGCCGTTCACGGCCAGCCCCACGCAGAAACCCGCCGCCGCCAAGACGCCGAAGAACCGCGCGCCGCGGGCGCCGGGCAGCACGCCGGTCTTGTACAGCGCCATGCCCAGCACCATGCAGGCCAAGGCGTCCCAATACAGGAACAGCGGATACGCCACCGCGTACAACCCCAGCACTTCGACGGCATTGGCGAGGAACGCTTCGCCGTAGGCTCCTTGGAACTTCAACGCCTCGCGCGCCAGCGCCTCCGGCGGCGGGTGGAATTGCGCCTTCAGGCCCGCCCACTCCGCGACAAGCGCTCGGTCGGCGTCCGCCGCGCCCGCCCCGGCGGCGTCGATGCGCGCTTGGGCCGCGCCCGCGAGTTCGGGCGCCACGGTGAGCCACGCGAACATCGCGGCGTAGAACACCAGCAAGTAGCCGAACAGCAGACCCGCCAGCACGAAGAGCCGCTTCGGCGACCAACCGCGCACCCAATACAACACCATGCCCGCCAACGCGTAGAGCACGAGGATGTCCCCGGTCCACAACAACACGAAGGCATCGAACAACCCAAACGCCAACAGCAGCAGCTGGCGCCGGTAGTACACGCCCGCCGGCTTGGGCCGCGCGCCGCCGGAGAGGATGACGACGCCGGCGCCGAACAAGAGGGAGAACAACGCCCGCATCGTGCCTTCCGCGAAGAGTTCCACCGCGCAGTAGACGGCGAAGTCCGCGCCCTCGGTCGCGCCGTCCACGGTGGGGTCCATGTACGCCCGAAACGGCAGCCCGAAGGCGAGGATGTTCATCAACAGGATGCCCTGCAGGGCGAAGCCGCGCAGCACGTCGATGGTCTCGATGCGGTCGGCGGGCGCGACCGGGACGGGCGCCGGCATGGGCGCGCCGGTTGCCGGGTGCGGCGTGTGCCGCGGCGGCGCGGGAGTCACGGTTGGGGAATCGGGCGAATGCCGGCGCTGGGGCTTCGCGGCGGCGAACCGTAGGCGACTCCGTCCGCGTCCACGCGCATGGCGGGCAGTGGAAAGACCGTCGTCGCCGCCATGCAGCGGTACAGGTCGTCCGCCGCCACGCGCATGTCCGGCTGGCCGTCCGGGCGCAGGCCGTTCATGCGGAACACGTCCACGACTTCCGCCGAACCGCCGGGTCGCGCCGCGCCGCGCGCCGGCACCGTGCGGCGCAGGAGCAACAGGCCGTGGGCGATGCGCGCGTCCGTTGCCTGGCCCACGTCCGCCACGGTCGCGTCCGCGGGCAACACGTCGCGCAGCCGCGCGAACTCGGCCTGCTTGTCGCCACGCAATGGAAATTGCAGCACCGTGTCTCCGCTCGCGGCGTCGAACACCACCAAGCGCCAGCCGAAGAGCCCAAGCCAGGCCGCGTCGTCGGAGAGGAACATGCGCACGGTGGCCGGGGCGACGCGCTCCACCCGCGACCACACGGTCACCAGCCGATCCTCTCCCTTCGCCTGCCAGCGAAACGCCTTCTTGGTGATGCTGTGCGCGTCCCGCCACTTCTCCAGAATGTAGAGGTGGGCATTGGACTCCACCAAGCCCTGAACCGCTTGCATGCGCACCACGCGGGGCTTTCCCTCGGGGGAGCGCAGGATGAACGAGTTGTCGTAGCTGTCGTCCGGATGCCGCGGCTCGAAGATCAACTCGTTCGCAACGGGCGAATAAAACGCCCGGTGCGACAACCCCGCGCCGGTGTCGCGCACCCGCGTCAAGATGAAGGAGTGCCGCGCGCCGGAGACGGTGTCGATTCGCTCCACGCGCTGCTCGTGGAATTCCTCCTCCGCTCCCTGCCGCAGCAAGAACCACTCGGCACCGTCGCGGGCGAGGCCGAAATCCACCACGCCGCGCTCGTCCGCCACCATCCGTCCGTTCAACCACACCGCCAAGCGCTCGTCGCCAGCGCTCCCGAACGCGGCGACCAGCGCGCCGTCGCCGCGCCGTCCGAGTTGCGCCCGATCCACACCGAACGGCACGCTGCCGGCGAAGGCGACGCCCGCTCCGTCCACCACCGCGAAACGCGAGTCCGCGCTGTTCGCGACCACCGCCGCCGCGGCGTCCCTGGCGGCGCCAATCCCGCGGTGAATACGACAGCCGGGATCGCCCACCAAATCCTCGGCGCCCGTGCGCTTGCGCCTTCCACCCTCCTGCTTGTCCGCTCGGTCCGTCAATTCGGGAACGGCGCCGTCGACCGCAGGCGCCGCCGGATGCCCAGTCGCATCGCCACCATCCTCCACCGCGGGGCTTCGCGCCGGCGACAACCACAAGGCAACGCCCACGCCGATGAGCACCGCCAACCCGGCGAGGCCGGCCACCTTGGCGAAGTCGCGGCGGCCCGCTTCAACCTTCTCCAAATCGCGCATGGTCACTCGCGCTGCGCGGAGAGCTTCTCGACCAGCAAGGTTGCCGCGTAACGCGCGCGTTCCACCTCCTCGTCGTTCAGCAGTTCCGGGTTCTCCGGGTCGGCCATGCGCCGCAGCAAACGCTTGTTCACCCGCATGCCGTCGGCGCGCGCCAACGACTCGACGGCCAGCGCGTACTTCATCGCCGCGGCCTCGGCGCGTTTGCGCTGCGGCAACGAACGCGCCGGCGCGGTCGCGTGCCGCTGGTGCTCCAGTGCGTCCCTGAGCCTTAAGCGATGGCGCTCCAGCGCTTTGTTCAGTTCCGTCATCTTCGCCAAGTTCCGGCACTTGCGCTCGACGCAATCGGCATAGCGCACGCCGTACTCTTCGATCGCCGCCACAAAACTCGTGGCCGTGCATGGATCGCCGCAGTCGACGTCGGCCAAGTCGAACAGGCGCTTGAAGTCCTCGGATCTCTCCTCAAAGAAGCGCCATGGAACCCGCCAGTCCTCCTCCCGCTGCCACGCGCTACGCACACCTTGCAGCTCCACAGAAGCGGAATGCAGAAGCGAGAGCGCGGGATCGCGCCGCGCCAACTCGCTGCCGTGCCGCGCGCTCCCGACGTGGTGCGCCAGAGCGAACGCATCGCCGAGGCGAGCGGCCCGGCCAAGCAGCCCTTCCCAACGTTTGCCACGCATCCAAGTCCACAGGCCTCGCGAACCGAAGCAGCGCGACCGTTTCCACGCCGTGCGGAAGTAGAGTTCGTCCAAGCGCTTCTCACCGGCCAAGTACGCCGCTTGGTCCGGCGCTTCGTCCGCCCACCGGGCAAGCTCGCGCTCGCGCAGCGCACGGTCGATGTTGGCGCGGTACGGCGTTCGCTCCATGCGCGACCAACCGGCGAGGTTCAACGAGGGCAAGTCGAAACCGGGCCGCGAAAGGGAGAAGCGCACATCGGTTCGCCACGGGCGGCCTTCGGCGCAGACATCGCGCAACAGGTGCAACTCGGCCATCGCCCGCGCCGCGCAACGCGACGCCAGTTCCGGGCGGATCTCGCCTTCCGGCACGGCGCAAGCCCCGTCCTCCAAGGCGGCGTCCACCGCCTCGATGTCGTCCGCCACCCCGCCGAAGACAGCGCCCCACGTCAACTCCGGCCGCACCGGCAGGATTGTGGACGACGCCGGGCGCGCCGTGAAGTGCGCTTCAAGAGCGGCAAAGCACTCCTCGGTCAGGCGCTGCGGCAGGTCGCCACCGGTGATCTCCGGGCAAGCGAGCGCCAGTTCGGCTTGTGCGGGCGCGGCGTCCTCCGCAACGGGTGCCTCTGCCGCCGAGGACGGTGGCTGGGCGGCCGGCGGAGATGGCGTCTGGGCGAGCGGCGGTGCGCCGGGCAAAGGCGCGTTCGGCGCAACGGCAACCGGCTCGTCGCCCGACATCGCCACGAACACCGCCACCGCCGCGGCAATGGCGACTGCCCCGGCCAACACGATTCGCCGATGGTCGCTCACAATGCCTTCCATATATACAAGTGCGGGCGGCGTTAGCCAAGAAGCCCCGGCGCATTGCCCCGATGCCGCGGCGGCTGGCGCATGGCTGGATCGACCGGCGCGATGGCGGTTGCCGGCAGACAGGGGCCATCCAAGATCCGATCAAGCAGCAGGGCCTGTTGGGGTTGCAAGCGGAGCGTTCCTTCAAGCACCCAGATCAGTTCCAGCAACTCGCTGGTGAATGTCGCTGGCCAGCGTTTGGGGCGAATGTCGTTCAGCGGCGAGGATTGGCGGCCGGCGCCGCCCTTCATGCGATAGCGCAACCACGAATGAACGACTTTTAGGCCAGACACCTCGAACTCGTAGATGGCGGCTGGCACCGGCGCGAACTGGCCGCTGCCGACGTGCAGCGTCTTTGTCGCGGCACTGTGCGAGAACGCTTCGGGATAGGCGCTCTCATCGGGCGGTATGGCCGTTGTGCAACGTGCCACGCCTGGCGCCACTCCGACCGTTCGGCCTTCGGCGGGCCAGAGGTTGTAGGTGTGCAGCGTCAGCAGTTCGCGCCCGACATCGCGGACGGTGGCGAACAATTCGGCATCGGTGGTGATCGGCACCCGCAACTGGCGCGTCTGGAGTTCGCGGGCGAAACGCAAGGTGAAGGCGGGATGTGCGAGCGCACCGTAGACGTAGGCCAGCAAGTCCTCCGCGCTGGCGTTGGCGAGCGGCAGCTGGGCAAGCAAGTCCGGCGCGACGTTCGGCTGCCGGCCGTCCGCCGCGCGATAGAGCGGAATCACGTCTTTGGCGCCGCGACCGCAAAAGTGATGCAGGTCCGGAATGTCGGCGCAGGCCACGAGGGCCGGGCCGCGGCCGGGCGGCTGCGTGAGCAGGCCGGTCAGGTAGATCTGGCGGTCGCCGTGAGCCCGCCACAAGTCCGGTCGCGGACGCGAAATCAACCGCCCGTCGGCCAGCACATGCTGGCGATCCAGAGCGCGGTAGGCGTAACGGCGCACTGGCGGCGGCGCGGCGTCGACCGGCAGTTCGGCAAGCGGCGCGTCGCCCTCTCGTTGCGGGCCGTCCAAGTCCGTCAAGGAGGCGCGATGGCGGCCGCCAATCGTTCGATCCGTCGTCTCGTGGAATGCCGCGCCGCGATTTGCGGAGTTCAAGAGCGCCCGCCAACGATCCGCCAAAGTTCCCGCGGCGGGCGCCACGGGCCAAGTGCGCTTCAACTGCACCCCGGAGTGCTGCCAGGGCATGAGGTCGGTCAGCAGCGGCGCTTGGAAATAGGCGCCCGTGCCGGACGGGCGGAAGGATGCCTGCCACTTCTCAGGACAGTCCTGCCAGGACACATCCGCGAAGCTGCCGATGGACTTGAGCTGCTCTAGTTTCTCCGCCCGACTACCCTCGACGCGCGCGTAGCGGACTTGCGCTGGCGTGTCCCGATTGATCGACCCGGATCGCATGGCGATTGCGATGGCCACCGGCGTCTGTATGGCGAACACGTTTTCGCTCTGCGTTGGCCCGCGCCCTTCGCCGCCGAGATCGAGTATCCAGATCTCGTCGCAAACCCGGCGCATGTGTTCGCGCATGCCGAGGAACGCATCGCCGTCCAAATAGCTCGAGGCGGTAACGAAGCTGACGATGCCGCCGCGCTGCTCGTTCTGTTCCAGCGCTTTCCAAAGCGCCCAGCGCCAAAAATAAACGTAGAGGTTGTACAGGTTCTTCAACTGGCCGCCGCGTCCGGCGACCACCACGGGCGCCGTGAAGTCGCGAAAGATCGCGCCGTCGCCGGCGCCATCCTCGCCCCAGCGCACCCAGGCGCCGGTGCGATGGCCATTGTCGCTGGTCGCGGCCTCATGCCGGTCGTAGGGCGGATTGCCGAGGCAGACGATCACTTCCCTCTCGCGCTTGATCGCAAGGGCCAGCCGGTGTTGCTCCGAGATCGGCTGCATGAAGAGGGGCAGCTGGCGTGGCGCCGCGTGCGGGCTCTCCAACGTATCGGTCAAGTAGATGTTGGCGCGGTTGCTGGTTGCGCCGCGCGCAAGCAACTGGCGGCTCAAGCGCAACTCGCTCACCGCGTAGGCACCCACGAGGCGCTCGAAACCATACAGGTTCGCCGCCAGCGCCGCGGCGTGGTTTGGCACGGCGCCCACGCCATAGACCTCCTCAACGCGCGCCAAGGCATGCTCGACGACGCCGAGCAGGTAGGTGCCGGTGCCGACCGCCGGATCCAACGTCGTGACGCCCGGGTCCGCGAAACCGTTGCCGTGCCCCATGCGGCTGATCAGCGCTTCGTCGACAAGACGCACTTGCGCCCGCACCACTTCGACGGGGGTGTAGTAGACGCCGGCATCCTTGCGCAGCACCGGATCGTAGGCTGCCAGGAAGTCCTCGTAGAAGTATAGCCAAGGGTCGCGCGAACGCCCGCACAGGCCGAACGAAGACGCCGGCACCACTGCGAGAACGCGCTGCAGCAACGCCAAGGATGCGGACATCTCGACGCGCACCGTCGGGTCCGTGAGCACCTGCAAGGCGCGCGCGAGCAGACTGTGCTGCGCGGCAAGGCGCTCTTGCGCGGTTTCCAGCGTTAGGGGATCGGCGCCTTCGGCGCGCCCGAGCAGCAGGGCGAAGGCAACGGTTTGCGCATAGGCGTCCGCGAACTGGGCATCTGAGGCGTCCGGAAAAAGCAGCTGCCGCCAATCGTTCGCCAACGCTTCAAGCGCCGAGCCGCCGGCGGCCAGCGCTTCCGCCACTTCGTCTCGCAACAACCGACACAGCGGCGCCAAGAGGGCGGCGAACGCCTTGAGATCGATGGCGCCGCGCCCGTCCTGCGGCAGGATCGGTTCCCACGAGAGGAAATCGCGGAGCAGATTCCCGAGGTGCGCGGCGTCTTGTTCCGCCACGGCGGCGGCACCGTCTTTGACGATGTCGCCGGCCAGCGTGACGATCCTTCCGCTGCGTTCGCCGCGGCGATACAGCGCCCATTCGTTTCCGTCGGCGTAGAGGATGTTCGGAATGGCCGAAAAGCGCTTGAATTGATCGCGATTGCGGCCGCGGAAACGGCGTTGGTCCGCGCCACCGCCGGGCGCCTTGAGCTCCACATAGCCCGCCAGCGCACCGTTGCACGCAACGGCGAAATCCGGCCGACCGAGGCGATTCGGCAGCACCGCTTCGCCGCTGCAAACAACTTGGAGGCCAAGCTCTCGCCCGTACGCCGACAACAAGCCCTCGAATGGCGCGCGCAGTTGATCTTCGGCACCGCCTGCCGCCAGCGTCGTCTTTCCCGCAACTTCAGCGGCGAAGTTCCGCAGCGCGGCAAACAGGTTGTTTGGCTGGGTCATGGACTCGTCCGTTGAGTTCAGCCACTCGAAGGCGCATCAGCGGCAAGTCTAACGGAACGCGCGGGCGGGGCTTGTTGAGAACCGGCGTGTTTTGCTGCCGCCAAGCGCGACGTTCCGCACGGTGGCGTGGCGCACTGGTTGTGGGTGCCGCTGCGGGGAAACGGCCTACAAACGGCAGGGCATCGGCATCTTGCGGCGGCTCACAGCAACTGCGCCACGAGCTGCGCGGCCTCGAAACGGGCCTGTTCCACTTCGTCCGCGGTCAACAGTTCCGGGTCGTCCGGGTCGGCCATGCGGCGGAGCAGTTCCTTGTCCACGGCCACGCCGGTCGCTTCCGCCAGCGACTCCACCGCCAGCACGTATTTCAACGCCACGGCCTCCACGCGCTTGCGGTGTGGCAGCGATCGCGCCGGTCGGGACAAACTCCATGCCCGGACGGGACGGAGCAATTCCGCCCAAAGCTCCGTCATCTCCGCCAAGTTCGCGCACTTCTCCGCACGACCCGCACGACAAGAATCAAGACGTCTGGGGAAGACGTGCAGGAGCTTGTCCACCGCTTTGGCCGTACACGGATCGGGGCATTCGAGTCCCGCCATCTTGAGCAAGCGGATGTAGTCGTCCAACCTATCGGCGAGCCGCGGACCGGCCGCGTCATCCTCCTCGCGCCACGCGTCGCGCACATCCTGAATGTCCAAGGAGGCCAGTTGCAGGAGCCCCTGCGGCGGGTTCAGCTCCATCAACCTGGCGGCGTGGCGCCGGTCGGCCAGTTCGGCAGCCTTGGCCGTCTCCTCGTCAAGGAGAGCGGCATGGCGCCAGTCGCGCACGTGGCCCGCCAAGGCGAACTCGTCGCCGAGGCGGGCGGCATGGTCGAGCAGCCCGCCCCAACGGTCGCCGCGCATCCATGCCAACATCTCTTCCGATGCGGCGCAGCGCACTCGCTTCCAGGCCGTGCGGTAATACAGCTCGTCCACGCGTTTCCTACCCGCCATGTACGCCTCTTGGTCCGGCGCCTCTTCCGCCCAACGGGCCAGCGACTTTTCGCGCACCGCGCCGTCGACGTTTCTTCTGTACGGGGCGCGGTCCAAGCGCGACCAACTCGTCACTCGCAACGAGCCGAGGTCGAAATCCGCCCGGGACGGCGAGAACGAAGGGGCGTAGGCCAAACGGGCGCATGCGTCGCGCAGCACATGCAACTCGGCCATCGCGCGGGCGGGGCACGCAAGTTCGGGCCGTATCTCGCCCGCGGGCACGGCGCAATCCTCGTCCGCCAAGGCGGCGTCCACCGCCTCAATGTCCGCCGCGATGTCGCCGAACACGTCTCCCCACGTCAACGGCGGCGACACCGGCAGGACCGGACGCGCCACCGAACGCGGCAGAAAGTGGGCTTCAAGGGCGTTCCAACACTCTTCGGTGACGCCACCGCTGAAGTCGTCTTCCAAATGGGCCGCGCAGGCGCTGTCCAAGTCTGTGGGCGGCCCAAGCACGTCCTGAGCCGCCCTCGCGGGGTCAACTGACGGTTGGCGAGAAGCCACTGGTTCCGACGGCACGGTTGGCGGCAGCGCGGCCGGCGACGCTGGCGACGAAAGAAGCCCGCCCGCGCCCAACATCGCCGCGAAACCGACGGCAAGCGCGATGGCGACTGCCAACGCGGCCAAGAAGCCCGTGCTTAGCGCTAGCCGCCGCATGCCCCAATTCCCGTTTGGCGCATCCATCAAAGCACGCCATGCACAACCGGTCAAACGCCCTTGGCACCCTTGGTCGCGGTTGCGCCGGGCACGCTGGTAGACTGCCGTTGTCATGAACGCCAACCGCGCCGACATCGTCTCCCGCGAAGACGAGCCGCTTGTTCTGGTGAACTCGGACGACGAGGAGCTGGGCTCGCTCGCCAAGTCCGCCTGCCACGATGGCGGCGGCGTGCTGCATCGGGCGTTCTCGCTGTTCGTGTTCAACGCCGCCGGGGAGACCTTGCTGCAACGGCGCCACGCCAGCAAACGGCTGTGGCCGGGCTATTGGTCCAACAGCTGCTGTTCGCATCCGCGCATCGGGGAGGACATCGCCGGGGCAGTGCGACGGCGAGCCCAAGACGAACTCGGCCTGGTTGTGCGCGGGGAGTTTCTGTTCAAGTTCGAGTACCGGGCGTCGTTCGCGGGCGTGGGCACGGAACACGAGCTGTGCTCGGTGTTCGTCGGCCGCACCGAGAGCGAGCCGCGCGTGAACGGCACCGAGGTGGCGGAATGGCGGTGGATCAGCCCGGGCGCGCTAGACGGCGAGATCGCGCTTGCGCCGGAGCGGTTCACGCCGTGGTTGAAGATGGAATGGCAGCGGTTGCGCGAGGACTTCCCCGCCCGCATCGCGGCAACCGCGTCCGTACCGAGGTTGCGTTAGCAAACTCCAACGCGCCCAATGGGCACGCCCCAGTCTGTCCCGGCCCGCGCAGAGTTTGCGTAAGCAAACTCCAACGCGCCGCAAGGGCGCGCCTGCCCAGTCCGTCATCCAGCCCACACAGAGTTTGCGCAGCAAACTCCAACGCGCCCTCAAGGGCGCGCCTGCGCCACTAGCTGCGCGGCCTCGAAACGGGCCTGCTCCACCTCGCCCCTGGTCAACAGTTCCGGGTCGTCCGGGTCGGCCATGCGGCGGAGCAGTTCCTTGTCCACCTCCACGCCGGTCGCTTCCGCCAGCGACTCCACCGCCATTACATATTTCAACGCCACAGCCTCTAGACGCTTGCGGTGCGGCAGCGAACGCGCCGGCCGGGCCAAGTACAGTTCGTCGAGGGGACGGTCCAGTTCCGCATCCAGCTTCGTCATGTCCGCCAAGTTGGCGCACTTTTCTGTACGACAGTCGCTGAGGCGGCGGCGATACAGGTGTTCGAGCTTGTCCACGGCCTTGACCGTACAGGGATCGGTGCAGTCGATTCTCGCCATTTTGAGCAAACGAATGCGGTCGTCCAACCGTTCCTCAAAGAGCCGCCATGTGGCCGCGGAGTCCTCTTCGTCCCACGCGTCGCGCACATCCTGAATGTCCAAGGAGGCGAGTTGCAGGAGGCCCTGCGGCGGGTTCAGCTCCATCAACTTTTCGGCATGGCGCCGGTCAGCCACCTCGCCCGCCGCGGCCGTCTCCTTGTCGAAGAAAGCGGTGTGGCGGCGCCTCTTCCGCCCAACGGGCCAGCGTTTTTTCGCGCACCGCGCTGTTGACGTTTCTTCTGTACGGGGCGCGGTCCAGGCGCGACCAGTTCGTCATCCGCAACGACTCCAAGTCGAAACCCGCACGGGACAGCGAAAACGGAGGGGGGTAGGACAAACGGGCGCACGCATCGCGCAGCACATGCAGCTCGGCCATCGCGCGCGCGGGGCACGCAAGTTCGGGCCGTATCTCGCCGGCGGGCACGGCGCAGTCCTCGTCCGCCAACGCGGCGTCCACCGCGTCGATGTCCGCGGCGATGTCGCTAAACACGTCGCGCCACGTCAACGGCGGCGACACCGGCAGGATCGCGCGCGCCACCGGCAGCGGCAGGAAATGGGTTTCAAGGGCGTCCCAGCACGCTTCGGTGACGCCACCGCTGAAATCGTCTTCCGATGCAGCCGCGCAAGCGCTGTCCAAGCCCGTCGACGGCGCAAGCGCGTCTTGGGGGATGCTTGCGGAATCGATCGGCGGTTGGCGCAAGGCCGCCGGTTCCCGCGGCGCGGTTGGCGTTGCGGCTGACGGGGCGGCCGGCGCGAAAACAGCCGCCAGCGCAATTACGGCCGCGACCCCCGCCAACAGCCCCGCGCGTTTCCTTCCGCCAGTGTGCGCCCTGCGGCGCGGGTGGAGTTGGTGTCGGGTGCGGCGGCGCACACCCCGACCGGGGCAAAGCAGGCCCGCGCGCAGAGTTTGCGCCAGCAAACTCAAACGCGCCCGAAAGGGCGCGCCGCTTCTTCGCGCACCCGTTCCGGGGCACCGAGCAGTTGCCGGTTGAAGCCGATGCGCTTGAACCAGTAGTGCAGGCCGAGCAGGTCGGTGATGCCCATGCCGCCGTGGACCTCGGTGGATTTGCGTGCCACGAACGTGCCCACCTCGGCGAGGTGCGCCTTGGCGTGGCATGCCATCGCGTGGCCTTCTTCCGGGATGGCGCGGAAGGCGTGGGCGGCGTACCACACCAGCGCGCGGCAAGGTTCCAGTTCGGCCGCCATCTCCGCGCACATGTGCTTCACCGCTTGGAACGAGCCGATCACGCGGTTGAACTGGCGGCGTTCCTTGGCGTAGGCCACCGCCTTGTCCAGCATCGCCTGCGCCGCGCCCAAGGTGTCCGCGGCGAGCGCGACGCGGCCGGCGTCGATGGTCTTGCGCAGCGGTTCGGGCGAATCCAGGGAGGCGGGCAACGCCTCGGCGGGCGTGGCCTTGAACACCACTTCCGCCACGGTGCGGGTGCGGTCGATGGTCTTCAGCTTGGTCACCTGCGCGGCCGCCGCGTCCACCAGATGCAGCGAGCCGTCGTCCGCGGCCACTAGGAACTGGTGCGCGCCGGCGCCGTCGAGCACGAACATCGCCTTGCCGTCTAGTCTGCCGCCGGCGTGCGCGACGCCCGCACTTTCACGGCGGCCGATCTGCTCGGTGACTGCCAAGCCGAACACCACCTCGCCGGCGGCGATTTGCGGCAGCCACCGCTCGCGCTGGGCATCGCTGCCCGCCTCCGCCAGCGCCACCGGCGCCATCACCGAAGACGCCGCGTACGGCACCGGCGCGACATGCGCGCCCATCGCCTCGGCGATGAGCGCCGCATCGAGCAAACCCAAGCCAACGCCTCCGAAGGCCTCGTCGATCAGCACCCCGTGCGCGCCGAGTTCGGTGAGCCCCTGCCACACATGGTCGGCGCGGGCGTCCTGGGCCTCGGCCACCTCGCGCACGCGGGCGAGGGGGCAGTTGGTCTCCAAGTAGCCCGCCATGCTGTCCTGCAGCATGCGTTGCTCCTCGCTGAGTGCGAAGTCCATCGCTGCGTCCTCTTTCCCCGAGCCCGTTAGGCCGCGCCGGCGGCCCGCGCCTCGACCTCCACCTTCGGTTCCTTGGGCAGGCCGAGCGCCCGTTCGCCGATCATGTTCTTCTGGATTTGCGCCGTGCCGCCGCCGATGATGAGGCCGAGGTCCAGCATGTAGCGGGCCTGCCAGAAGCCGCCATCGCGCAGGTGCGGGCTGCGGTCGTACAAGAGGCCGATTTCGCCGAGCACGTCGATGGCGAGGCCCGCCATCTGATGGTTCAACTCGCAGCCGTTCAGCTTCACGATCCAGCGCGGCAGACCAGCTTCTTCGCCCTTGATGTCGTGCGACAGCACCCGCATGCCGTTGCACTTCATGGCGAGGATGCGCCCTTGCAGCTTGAGCAGGCGGTCGCGGTACACCGGGTTGTCGATGAGGCGCTCGCCGCCGACGGTTTCGCGGCGCATGATGTCCACGATGCGGTTGAGGCGGTTCTCCGCCTCGTTGGGGTCGCCGAGGCCGCCGCGCTCGTAGCGGAGCGTGGTGTTGGCCACGAACCAGCCCTCGCCCCGCTTGCCGATGATCTGGTTCTTGGGCACGCGCACGTCCGTGAAGAACACCTCGTTGAAGAACGGCTCGCCGGTCATGGTCACCAAGGGGCGCACGTCGATGCCGGGGGTTTTCATGGAAAACACCAGATAGCTGATGCCGTTGTGCTTGGGCGCGTCCGGCTCGGTGCGCACCAGGCAGAACATCATGTGAGCGTTCTGCGCGCCGGAGGTCCAGATCTTCTGGCCGTTGATCACCCACTCGTCGCCATCGAGCTCGGCCTTGGTGGAAAGGGACGCCAAGTCCGAGCCGGAACCCGGCTCCGAATAGCCTTGGCACCACGTCATTTCGCCGCGCACGGAGGGGGGCACCAGCCAGCGCTTCTGTTCCTCGGTGCCGAGCTCCAGCACCGTGGGCACCAGCCGGTTGTCGCCGGAGTGGCCCGGCGGCACGCGGGCGCGGGCGAACTCCTCGGCGATGATGCGCGTCTTCAGCACGTCCGGCTCGGCGCCGTAGCCGCCGTACTCCTTGGGAATGGTGCGCGCCGCGTAGCCGTGCTCGATGAGCAGTTGCTGCCACGCCTTGGCGGTGTTCGGCGGTTGGCCGGGGGCCGAGGCGCCGGGGCGGGGCGCCTTGTGCTTGTGTTCCTCGAGGAACGCTCGCACCTCGCCTTGGAACGCGCGGTACTCCGGGCTGTATTCGAGATCCATGTGGTTCCCCCCTTGTTCCTCCGTCGTCTCGGTCGGCGGTCGGCGCTACTGCGGCTGCGGCACGATGCGCAGGTACGGCTTCGGCGCCTTCCAGCCTTGCGGAAACTTGGCCTTGGCCTCTTCGTCCGACACCGCCGGCACGATGATCACGTCTTCGCCGTGCTTCCAGTTCACCGGCGTCGCCACTTGATGCCGCGCCGTGAGCTGGCAGCTGTCGAGCAGGCGCAGCACCTCGTCGAAGTTGCGCCCGGTGCTCATGGGATAGGTGAGCATGGCCTTCACGCGCTTGTCCGGGCCGATCACGAACACCGAGCGCACGGTGGCGTTGTCCACCGGCGTGCGGCCTTCGGCGCTGTCGCCGGCGTCCTCCGGCAGCATGTCGAACAGCTTGGCGATTGCGAGCGTCGGGTCGCCGATGAGCGGATAGGTGACGGCGTTGCCCTGGGTCTCTTCGATGTCCTTCAGCCACGCCTGGTGGTTGGCGACGGGATCCACGGAAAGGCCGATGACTTTGCAGTTGCGGGCGGCGAAGTCCTCCGCGAGGCCCGCCATGTAGCCGAGCTCGGTGGTGCAGACCGGCGTGAAGTCCTTGGGGTGCGAGAACAAGATGGCCCAGCCATCGCCGATCCAGTCGTGGAAGGCGATTTCGCCTTGGGTGGTCTCGGCGGTGAAATTGGGCACTTCGCTGTTGATGCGCAAGGTCACGGTGTTTCCTCCTCCTCTTGGGTTGCCTTGGGGTTGCCTTGCCTAGGATGCGCGCAATGCTACCCGGCAGGGCGTTGCCACCGCAATCGCGCCGTGGCCCTTTCGCGCCGGGCGACGCTGGTAGCATGGCGTCATGGATTCCCTGATGGCGCGCGCCGGCGAGAAGCTGGCGCAATACGCCGCGGCCATGAACGCCACCAAGGCGCTGCTCGGCCCGCCGTTCGCCGAGGCGGTGCGCGTGGTGGCGGAGCTGGATTCGATCCTCATCGTCACCGGCCTTGGCAAGAGCGGCCTCGTGGCGCGCAAGGCCGCGGCCACGCTTTCCAGCACCGGCACGCAAGCGGTGTTCGTCCATCCCGTGGAAGCGCTGCACGGCGACCTCGGCGTGGTGCGCGCCGGCGCCGCCCTGTTGGCGCTGTCCAAGAGCGGCGGCAACGAGGAGACCATCGCGTTCGCCCGCCAGTTCAAGGCGCTGTCCACCGGCAAGGTGATCTGCGTTAGCGAACCGGGCTCGCGTCTCGCCGCCAGCGCCGACATCGCCTTGGAGATTCCGGCGTTGCCGGAAATCGACGCCTTCGACCTCGCGCCCACGACCAGCGCGGCAACCACCATGGCGTTGTGCGACGTGCTGGCGATTCTGGCGCAGGAGCGCAAAGGACTGACCGAGCGCGACTTCGCCAAGTTCCATCCCAGCGGCACGCTCGGCCGGCGCCTGCTGCTCTGTGTGCGCGACCTGATGATCCAAGGCGACGCCTTGCCGCTGGTGGACACCAAGGCACCGTTCGCCGATTTGATCTACGAGATTTCGTCCAAGGGCATTGGCATGGCCGTGGTGGTGGACGCGGGCGGCCGGCACATCGGCGTGATCACGGACGCGGACATCCGCCGCCTGCTCCTGCGCGGCGAGCCGGTTGGCGAGCTGACGGTGACGGAATGTTACGCGCGCAGCCGCCGCGGCAGCGAGAGCTCGGCGCCCGCCACCGTGCGCGGCGCCGCGTCCCCCGCGTCGATGGCCATCGATTGCCTGCGCCAAATGCAAGCCAGCCAGATCACGGAGCTGGTCATCTTGGATGGCGAGCGGCCGCTGGGCGTGGTCCGCCTGCAGGATTTGATAGACGCCGGCATCGAGTGATCCGCCTCCTGCAACCCCGCGTTGTATGCCGCCTTTGTTTTCTTGAACGACGCGCATGACGTTGGTCGGCAAAGAAATGGCTTGTTTTTTCCCAAACACGTCTTCCTCCAACTTCCCCAACAACCTGTCGCGCCGCGTCCCGCCATGCCCGCGAAATGGTTTTTCTCTCGACTTTGTGTAGGAAATTCGCCATCTCGCTTTTCTTTTCGTAAAGACGAAGTATCGTTCACCGCGTGTCCATCGCAATGGTGCGGTGGACAACCGTGACAACCCTGAAAGGAGGAAACGAAATGAAAAAGCAGCTACTGGCGACGGCGTTGGTGGTGGGCGCGCTCGGCGCCGCTTGGACCGCACCAAGCGCGCAATCCCAGCCCAGCGCGCGCGCCGATGTGGACTTGGTCTTGCGCTGCGTTGGCCCGCTCTTGCGGGCGCAGACACGCCCCGCGGCCGTGCCGCCGGAGTGCGACATTCTCTTCTGGACGAACCTGCGGCCCGTGCGCGGTAACGACCGTTCACGGCCGGTTCCACCCGGATGCGGCACCACCGGTTTCCCGCACGTTCCGCGCGCGTCCGTGCCAATGCCGGTGCCCTTCCCGCACTGGATCTACGCGCTCGGCCACATGGCGTAGCGCAGCCGCCTCGCCGGCATTTTTGGCGGTGTTGCTCCCCTCCCCGGGGCACCGCCAAGAAGCCGGTCTGGCGCGCCAGACAACAGAGCGTTCCCCGGTCGCCCACGGGCCGGCACCCAACGGAGCAAGACATGAACATCGTTGGCAGACGCCTCGCGTCTCCCACCGCGGCGGAACAGCCCAAGCTGGGATTGGTTCCCGCATTCGGCGCATGGCTCGTTGGTCTTGCGGCGTTCACGGTGCTGGGCGTGGAGACGCTTTTCGTGGAGGATCATCTCGTCTTCCACATCGCCCGCTTGACGGCCTACCTCACGGCGGCGCTGGTGGGCGCTTCCATGCTCGCGTTCGCGGCGCTGTTCGGCTTGGGTTGCGGCTTCATGTTGCGTTGGCTCGAAGACGCCACCAACGCGCGGCTGGTGGCGCGTTCCGTTTGCGCCTCGCTGTGGGTGGTTGTGGCGTACATGTGGATTGGCGTGGCGCTCCTGGTCGCGTGGCCGCCGGCGGCGTTGACCGTGCAGGATGTCGCCGGCGACCAACTGCTGGGCGGGCAACTCCAAGGCGAAGCGGCGTTTGTTTGGATCACCCGGATGCGCTTTGTGGCTCTTGGCGGTTTTCTGGCGTTTTGCGCTTGGCGGCTCTCCCGTCACGTGAAGTGGCCCAACGCCGTGCTCGCGGTGGGTTTCGGCGCCGCTCTCGTCTCGGCCGTGATCGCCGGGCTCGGAGCGCTCGCCGGCGCGCTGCCGGCGGTGTCGTGACCTTGCGGCCGATGGCGGTGAAACACTATCGCTGGGCGCTGGCCTTCGCGTTGGCGGCGACGGTGTGGGCCGCCGGCACCGGAGCGGGCGTGTTGGTTGCGGAACGCGCCGGCGAGTGGACGCTCGAGCATGCGGACGGCGCGCTCGACACCGCCGCGTTGGAGGAAGTCGAACCAGGCCGCGAAAGCGACAGCGACCGCAACAGCGACCGCGGCGCGGCGCCGGCGCAACCGTCCAAAGGCGCCGTGTTCTTGTTCATCCTCGGGCGCAACACCGCCGTGTACCTCTGGTTGTTGACCGGCCTGTTGTCGGCCGGCGCCGTCACGTTCGTGGTGCTGCTCTACAACGGCATTCAACTGGGTTTGACGATTGGCTTCGCACAGCAGGCGGGCATGCCCGCCGGCGTCATGACGGACCTGCTGCTGACGCACGGCGTCTTGGAGTTGGGCGCGTTCTTCGTCGCCGGCGCGGTGGGTTTCCAAGGCTTCCGGCTGGCGACGGGATGGTCGCGCATGGGTCGCGCGTCCTTCTCGGCGTTGCGTTTGGGGACGGTCTTGCTGTTCGGCTTGTGCGCCTTGACCGGCGCGGCGGCGATCGAGACGTTCGTCACCCCGCAGCTCGCGCGGTTCCACGCGCCGGCGGGATGACCCGCGGCCCACGGTCCGCCATCCCGCAGCGCAAACCAGCGCAACGGCGCGTCTGCTATGGTGGGCGGAACGTTGGCTGCTCTCTCTTTGCGGAACGTTCGTGGCGGAATTGGCGCGGTGGGAAGTACGCGAGCGGCGTGTTTTCGCCGCCGGGCGCGTCTTCGGCGACCACGGCCCCTTCGAGATCGTCAAGGGGCATGCGCACTACCGGTTCGATCCGCGCGACGCCCGCAACCAAGGCATCGTGGACTTGGCGCTTGCTCCGCGCGACGCCGACGGCTGCGTGCGCTGCCGCGGCGACTTCACCCTGATCGCGCCGCAGCACGCGCCGCAACACGCGCCGCGACACGCGCCGCAACGGACGGGTGCCGAGCGCAAGCTGCTTGTCGACGTGCCGAACCGCGGGCGGCCGCTCGCGCTTGCGATGCTGTGTCGCGCCGCGGACGCGGACGCGGCCGGCGACGGTCTGCTGTTCCGGCGCGGCTTCGCCGTCGCTTCCATCGGATGGCAGTGGGATGTGGCGGAAGGTCTCGGCTTCGATGCGCCGCCGGTGCTCGAGGGCGGGCAGCCCGTGCAAGGCGACGTGGTGTGCCGCGTGCAGCCCGGCGCCGACCGCCCTTTCGTCCACTTCGGCCAGCTAGGCAACGTGACCTATCCGCCGCTGGCCGACGGCGGCCCCAACGCGCGCCTCTTCGAGCGAGCCGACGACAACGCGCCGCTTGAGGAGCTGCCGCGGTCGTCGTGGCGTTTTGCCCGCGAGCGGGGCGGCAGGTTGGAGGCGAGCGATCGGTTCGTGTACAAGGATGGCGGCTTCGAGAAAGGGCGCGTCTATGTGCTGGTGTACCGCGCGCGCGGCGCGCGCGTGACCGGCTGCGGTCTGCTCGCGCTGCGCGACGCCGCGGCGAGCCTGCGCGCCGGCGAGGGGCCGAACGGCGCCCCGTTCGCCCAAGTGCTTGCGTTCGGCGCTTCGCAGACCGGGCGCGTCCTGCGCCACCTGCTGCACCTGGGCCTGAACAGCGCGCCCGCTGCCGGTGCGCGCGTGTTCGACGGCGTCCACGTGCACATCGCCGGCGGCCAGCGCGGCGACTTCAACCATCGCTTCGCGCAACCGGCGAGCGCCGGCGTGCCGGCGGCGGGCCAACGCTTCCCGTTCGCCGGCGCGACGCTGCGCGACCCGGCCACCGGCGTGGAAGACGGTTTGCACGCGCGGGCGCAGCGCACCGGGACCATGCCCAAGGTGGTGTCCACCAACACGTCGTGGGAATACTGGCGCGGCGACGCGGCGCTCACGCACATTCGCCCGGACGGGCGGGAGGACGTGCCCGCGCAGGCCGACGAGCGCAACTACCTGTTCGCCGGAACGCACCACATCGGCGGCGTCCTGCCGCCAACCAACACTTTCGCGTTGACGGGCGAGAAGGCGCGCTACACGTTCAACGTCGTCGATCACGCGCCGCTCACGCGCGCCGCCTTCTGCAATTTGGACGCTTGGGTGTCGACGGGCGAAGCGCCGCCGCCTTCGGCGGTGCCGAAGCTCGCCGACGGCACGCTGGTCAGCCGCACGGCGGTGCTGGCGAAGTTCCAAGCCAAGGGCGTCGCCGGCTTGGACCCGGCCCGGCTCGGCGGCCTGTCGGTGCTCGACCTCGGCGCGCGCGCCGCGCAAGGCGTGTGCGCCTTTCCCGCGGTGGAGGGAGCGCCCTACCCGCGTTTGGTGTGCGACGTGGACGAGACGTTGAACGAGGTCGCGGGCTTGCGCTTGCCGGACATCGGCGTGCCGGTGGGCTGCCACAGCGGGTGGAATCCCCGCCACCCAAGCAATGGCGCGCCGGAGTTGCCGGCGATCTTCGTCGGATTCACGCGCTTCGCCGACGCCGCCGCGCTGCCTGGCGCGGCGCAGTACGAGGCCCGCGTGCGCGCTTGGACGCGCCGCTTGGTTGCGGCCCGCCACATCCTCGCCGAGGACGAGGAGCGGGTGGTGGCCAACTGCCTGGACCGCTACGCCATCGCCAAACAGGCGGCCCAACAGCCATGACGGCTGGTCCCCGCCGGCCGCGGGCCAGCGTGGTGATTCCGGCGTTGAACGACGCCGCCTGCCTGGCGCGGCTGCTCGCCGATTTGCGCGCCGAGCCGCAACTGGAACTCGTGGTGGTGGACGGCGGCAGCGCGGACGACACCTTCGCCGTGGCGCAAGCGCAGGCGGATGTGGCGCTGCGCGCGCCCAGGGGCCGCGCCGAGCAGATGCGCGCCGGCGTGGCCAAGGCCGCGCACGCTTGGCTGTGGTTGCTGCATGCGGACACCCGCGTGCCGCCGGCCGTCGTCTCGGCGTTCGTGGCCAACCTGCCCGCGTCTCCGGCTTGGGGTTGGTGCGACGTGCGCTTGGCGGGCACCGCGTGGCCGCTGCGCGTGATCGAGACCGCGATGAACTGGCGCTCGGCGCTCACCGGCGTCACCACCGGCGATCAGGGGATATTCGCCCACCGTTCGTTGTTGGCGGCGGCCGGAGGCATTCCCGCGCAAGGGCTGATGGAGGACGTCGAGCTGTGCCGGCGGCTGCGCCGCCTCGCGTCGCCGCGCCGCATCCGCCAACCGATAACCACTTCGTCGCGGCGCTGGGAGCGGGACGGCATCCTGCGCACGGTGGTGCTGATGTGGGCGTTGCGGCTGCGCTACTTCCTCGGGACGGATCCCGATGCGTTGGCGCGACGCTACTACCGATGACGGTGGGCGAAAACGCCGCTGCCAAGCGCGCGCCCCCGGCGCGGCGTTTGGCCATTTTCGTCCGCGCCCCGGTGCGGGGTCGGGTGAAGACGCGCTTGGTCCGGGACGTGGGCGAAGACGCCGCGTTCGCGGCGTATCAGGAACTGCTTGCGGGAACGCTGACCGAGCTGGCGCCTGGCCGCGGCGACTTCGCGCCCGAGATCTGGGTTGCCGGCCATGCGCCGCAGGTGGACGAGTGGCGGCGACGGTTCCCGGTGTTTCGGCAGCCCGGCGGCGACTTGGGGGCGCGCATGGCGGCCGCGTTCGCCGACGGGGTGAGCGTCTTGGTTGGTTGCGACATCCCGCACCTCGCCGCCGGCCATGTGGACTTGGCGCTGCGCCTGCTTGCGGAAGCCGACGTGGTCATCGGCCCCACCGAGGACGGCGGCTACTGTTTGATCGCCATGAACGCGGCGCGCCCCGCCCTGTTCGCGGCGATACCGTGGGGCACGAAGCAAGTGCTGACCGCGACGTTGGCGGCCGCGGGCACGTTGTCGGTGCGGCTGTTGGACCCGCTTTGGGATGTGGACGATGGCGCCGACTTGGCGCGCTGGCGCGCCAGCGCGCGCTGAGCGGGCGGTTGGGCGGCGTGGACGGCGTGTGGCATGCTTTGCGTACTTCGCTTGTAGGGGGCAATGTGGCGAATCCGAGAACGCCGGTCATCGTTGGCGTCGGACAGTTTCTGAACCGCATCGAGTCGCTCGACGACGCCATCGAGCCGGTCGAAATGATGCTGCGCGCGGTGCGCCGCGCCGAAGCGGACGCCGGCGTTGGCGGCTTCCTCGACCAAGCCCAGTCCGTGCGCGTGGTGCGCGGCATGTGGGGCTACCAGAATCCGGCGGCGCTCATCGCCGAGCGCCTCGGCGCGTTCGGCGCGCAGACGGCGGGGACGCTCATCGGCGGCAATCAGAACCAAGCGCTCATGCACCACACCGCCGCCGAGATTCTCGCCGGCAAGTTCGACCTGGTGCTGATCACCGGCGCCGAGAACGGCAACAGCGCCGGCAAAGCGCGGCGCGCCGGCGCGGCGCTGGCCGAAACGCGGGCGCGCGGGCGTCCGGACTTCGTGTTCGGCGCGGCGCAGCAGCCGGAGCACCACCCGTGCGAGGTGGCGCGCGGCATCCGGCGCGCCATTCAGGTCTATCCCATGTACGAGAACGCCTACGGCCACGCGCGCGGGGCGACGCCGAAGGAACACCTGCGCGCCGTGTCGGAGCTGTGGGCCCGCTTCAACGACGTGGCGCAGGAAAACCCCAACGCCTGGGTGCGCGAGAACTTGACCGCCGAGGAAATACGCACGCCGTCGCCGCGCAACCGGCGCGTGAGCCACCCCTACACCAAGTACATGAACGCCAACATGTCCGTGGACATGGCGGCGGCGCTCATCGTCTGTTCCTTGGAACGCGCCAAGCGCCTCGGAATCGCCCAGCAACGGCTGGTCTACCCGGTGTCGGGCGCCGAGGGCTACGATCACTCCTCCGCCTCCGTACGCGACAACTTCCACACTTCGCCCGGCGTGCGCATCACCGGCGAGCGAGCGCTCGAGCTGGCCGGCGTCGCGGCCGAGGATCTGGATTTCGTGGATCTCTACAGCTGCTTTCCATCGGCCGTGCAGATCGCCGCCAGCGAACTGGGGCTGCCGCATGACCGCCCGCTCACCGTCACCGGCGGGTTGACCTTCGGCGGCGGCCCCTTGAACAACTACGTGATGCACAGCATCGCCCGCACGGTGGAGCTGTTGCGCGAGAAGCCGGAGGGCCACGCCTTGGTGACCGGCAACGGCGGCAACTTGTACAAGCACGCGCACGGCGTCTATTCCGGCACGCCGCCGCGCCGGGACTTCCAGTGGGCGGACGTGAAAGCGCGCATCGCGGCGCTGCCGAAACGCAATTGTCTGCCCGCTTACGAGGGCAGCGGCGCGGTGGAGTCCTACACCGTCATGTACCAGGATGACAAACCGCGCATCGGGCACGTTTCGTTTCTCACCTCCGGCGGCGAGCGAACGTGGGTGAATGTGGAAGACCGGGCGCTGCTCGCGGACATGGCGCGCGCGGACTTCTGCGAGCGGCCGGGCAAGATCACCGGCGGCGAGCTGGCGCTTGCGGCGTAGCGGCTCGGTTGCCGAAACGCACCACCAGGATTGAAGGAGCGAACCAATGCCGATTATGCAAACCGACACCGCCGCGGTGTACTACGAGTGCTACGGAAGCGGCTTTCCCGTTCTCTTGTTCGCCCCCGGCGGCATGCGCTCCGCGGCGTCCTTCTGGGACAACGCGGAGTGGAATCCGGTGACGGCGCTGGCACCGCACTTTCTCGTCATCGCGATGGATCAACGCAACGCCGGCCGCTCCACCGCCGCCGTTGGCGGCGACGACGACTGGGGCACGTACACGGACGACCACCTCGACCTGCTTGATCACTTGGAGATCCAGACCGCGCATCTGCTCGGCGGCTGCATCGGCGGCCCCTACTGCATGGGCGTCATCGAACGCGCGCCGGAGCGCGTGGCCGCGGCGGTGCTGCAACAGCCCATCGGCAACGACGGCAACAACCGCGAGCAGTTCTTTGCGATGTTCGACCAGTGGGCCGACGAGCTGCGCCCGGAGTTGCCCTCGGTGAGCGAGGAGGCGTGGGCGAGTTTTCGCGCCAACATGTTCGACAAGCCGTTCCTGTACAACGTCTCGCGCGAGTTCGTGGCGGCTTGCCAAACGCCGCTCTTGGTGCTCATGGGGAACGACGCGTTCCATCCGGAGTCCATCTCCCGGGAGATCGTGGATCTCGCGCCGAACGCCCGCTTGGTGGAGCGCTGGAAGAACGCCGACGCCGACGGCACGGTGGAGACGGTGGTGGCGTTCCTCAAAGAACACACGCCCTGAACGGACAGAAACATAGCGCCCATGACGGACGCCCACGCCATCGCGCTTCGCAACAAGGAACGGGTGGGCGGCGTGTTGCGCGCGTTGCGCGAATTCGTCCTCGAGCAGGGCCATGTGAGCCGCGCGCAGGAGCATGTGGTGGCCGATGTCTTCAACCTGAGCCGCGCCGAAGTGCGCGGCATCGTGTCCTTCTACCACGATCTCAAGACGGCGCCCGCCCCGCCCCTTGAAGTGCGCGTCTGTCAGGCCGAAGCGTGCCAGGCGGTCGGCGCGCGGGCGCTCGCCGAACGGGTGCAGTCCGCGCTCGGCCTGCGCTTGGGCGAGGCCAACGAGGATGTCGCGCTCTCCGCCGTCTATTGCCTTGGCCTGTGCGCCCAAGGCCCGTCCATGCAAGTGAACGGGCGGCCGGTGGCGCGGGCGGACGAGTGCGACCTCGCGGCGCAGCTAGCGCTCGCCCCGTGACCAACGTATTCGTGCCGCTCGACACCAGCGCGGTCGCCGCCGGCGCGGACGCGGTGGCGAGCGCGTTCGGGGCGGCGGGCGCGGATGTCGCGCGCAACGGTTCGCGCGGGCTGGCGTGGGCCGAACCGCTCGTGGAGATCGCCGCGCACGGCTCGCGGCTCGCGTTCGGCAACGTCGTCGCCGCCGCCGTGCCGGCGATTCTGCAACAGCGGCAGGCACACCCGAGCTGTCTAGGCGAAGTGGCCGCTCTGGACGGCTTGCGCCGGCAGACGCGAACCGTGTTCGACCGCTGCGGCGAAGACCATCCGCTGGCGCTGCCGAAGACCACGGTGCTGGAATCCTGTCTGCGGGAAGAACCTCAAGCGCTGCTCGCGGCGATCGAGACCTCCGGCCTGCGCGGGCGCGGCGGCGCCGGCTTCCCCGCGCACATCAAGTGGCGCACCGTGTTCGACACGCCGGCGGAGCAGAAATATTTGGTTTGCAACGCCGACGAGGGCGATTCCGGCACCTTCGCGGACCGGCTGCTGCTCGAAGGCGACCCCTACCGGCTGATCGAAGGCATGACGCTGGCGGCTTTCGCCACCGGCGCCACGCGCGGCTTCGTCTACCTGCGATCCGAATATCCGAACGCCGCCCGTGTGTTTCAGAGCGCGATCGACGGCGCCTACGCGGAGGGAGTGCTCGGCGACGACGTGCTCGGCAGCGGCCGCGCCTTCCACTTGGAACTCTTCATCGGCGCCGGCGCGTACATCTGCGGCGAGGAGACATCGCTGCTGGAGAGCTTGGAAGGCAAGCGCGGCGAGATCCGCGCCAAGCCGCCGGTGCCGGCGGTGCGCGGCTTGTTCGGGCAGCCGACGTTGGTACACAACGTGATCTCCTTCGCCAGCGTGCCGGCCATTCTTCGCCACGGCGGCGCGTGGTACGCGGCGTTGGGCGTCGGCGCTTCCACCGGCACCATGCCGTTTCAATTGGCTGGCAACGTGCTGCGCGGCGGCTTGGTGGAAGTGCCGTTCGGCGTCGCCTTGGGCGATCTGCTGCGCGACTATGGCGGCGGCACGCGCAGCGGCCGGCCGGTGCGCGCGGTGCAGATTGGCGGGCCGCTCGGCGCGTACCTGGCGCCGGCGGACTTCGACGCGCCGCTCACCTACGAGGCGATGGCGGAGCGCGGGGCCGGCATCGGCCATGGCGGCATCGTGGTGTTCGACGACAGCGTGGATCTCGCCGAGCAGGCGCGCTTTGCTTTCGCGTTCTGCGCGGTGGAGTCCTGCGGCAAATGCACGCCGTGCCGCATCGGCTCGGTGCGGGGCAGAGAGACCATGGACGCCGTGTTGGCCGCCCGCGCGGCGGGCGAGAGCACGGCCGAGCAGCTCGCGCTGGTGGAAGACTTGTGCGAGGTGATGGAAGCCGCCAGCCTCTGCCAGATGGGCGGCATGACGCCGATTCCGGTGACCAGCGCGCTGCGCAGGTTCCCGGAGGATTTCGGCCGCGGCCCGGCGTCTTGAGCCCGCCGCTCCGGCTTCCGTCCCGTTGCCGACCCCCTCGGGGGTTCTTCCGGCCGCCGGCCGGCGCGCCGCTTGGCTGGCGCGGGTTCCGACGCCGGCGCCCACGATGACCGACGCGCCGCCACAAGACGCCGCCGCGGCCGGGAACCGCGCGCCCACCCGTCCCCGTTTGCGCTTTCGCCTGCGCACGGTGCTCATCCTCGTCAGCCTCTCCGTGTTGGTGATGCCCCTGCTCGGCGTCTATGTCTTGCGCTTGCACGAGGACACGCTGCTGCGGCAAACGCAGGACGAACTCGCCGCAATCGCCACGCTGCTGGCAAGCGGCTACCGGGCCTGGTGGACCGAGTTGGCGCCGGGGGCCGCCGGCGCAGCGCCGGAGAGCCGGCCGGGCGCGTCGCCATTGGACTTGAGCCTGACGACCATCGCGCCAGCGTTTCCCGGCGCCGCGTCGGGCAAGCCGGCGTCTGCGCTGGCGCGCGCGGTGGGCGCGGGTTTGGCGGGCATGGTCGAAGACGCGCGCCGCGCCAGCGCCGCCGCCATTCGTCTGCTCGACGCGAGCGGCGTGGTGGTGGCTTCCACCGAGGACGACATGGCGCTCTCCTTGGCGCATGTGGACGAGGTGCGGCGAGCCCTCGACGGTGTCGCGGCCGGGGCGTTGCGGCGCGCGGCCGCGGCGCCGCGTTTCGACACGCAGCCCATCGTGCGCGGCGGCGCCATCGAGGTGCATCTGGCTTTCCCGGTGGTGCTCGCCGGACAGGTGGTTGGCGCCGTGACGGTGGCGCGGAGACCGTCGACGATAGTAGACACCTTGGTGAACAAACGCTATCTGCTGCTGCAGGGCGCGGGCTTGTTCCTCGCGGTCGCAGTGGGCGTGGCCATCGTCACGGCGCGCACGCTGGTGCTGCCCATTCAACGCCTGCGGCGCGGCGCCGGGCGCGTCTCGCGTGGGGAAACCGAGCATTTCGAACGCGGCCGACACTACCGCGTGCGCGAGCTGGCCGACTTGGCCGACAGCATCGAAACGATGGTGCTGCACTTGCAGCAGCGCACCAGCTACCTGCGCGATTTCGCGCGCCAAATGAACCACGAGTTCAAGACGCCCATCGCCGCGGCGCGCGGAGCGGTGGAGCTCTTGAGCGACCATCTGCCCGCCATGACCGCGCAGGAGGCGCGTCATTTCGTCGCCAACCTTGCGGCGGATGTCGCCCGCCTCGACCGGCTGGCGCAACGCCTGCTCGCCCTCGCCCAAGCGGATCTGACCGCCGCCAGCGAAGAGGTCGCCGACGTGCTCGCCGTGGCGCGGGAGTCGACGCTTCCGAAGGTGCGGGTCGCCGAAGGCGAAGCGAAGGTGCGCGCGCCGCCGGCTTCGCTGCGCGCCATTTTGGAGCACCTGGCGCAAAACGCGTTGGAGCATGGCGCGCGACGAGTGGACGTCCACGTCAAGCGGCGGAGCGGCAAGGTGGAGCTTTGGGTGGAAGACGACGGCCCCGGCATCGCCCCCGAAGACGCGGCGCGGGTGTTCGATCCGTTCTACACGACGCGCGCCGACCGCGGCGGCACCGGCCTCGGCCTGGCCATCTGCCAAGCGTTGGCGCAAAACGCCGGCGGCAGCATCGCCCTCGCCGATGCGAAAGACGGCGCCGCGTTCGTCGTGACGTTGAACGCGGCCCCGTGACGATCGCCACTGCCGCTTCGCGTGGCGCGATCTTGCGACCGCGCCGCCTACGCGGCGGCCAACAGCGCCCGGCGCAGGCGGGCGAACAGCGCGGGATCGAAGCGGCCGGCGCGCAGCACCAGCACCCGGCGGCTGGTGCGGATCACCACCCAGCGCTCGGTCATCCAAGCGGGGCCGCGCAGCTTGGGCGTCCGCGCCGGGCGGCCGGGCCGCTTCGGCTCGAACAGCACCACCTTCTCCTCCGTCAACAAGAAGCGCCACGCTTCGCCGCGCCGCAACACCCAGCCGTGGTAGAGCAGGGACGCCGCGGCCGGCAACAACGGCCAAGGGCCAAGATGCGCAAGCCAAGGCACGGTGGCCAGAACGTGGATGGCGCACACGGCACCAAACCAATCCCAACCCGGCCGCCAAACCAGCTCCGCGTCGGCGCGCGCGGGGTCAGCCATGTTCTTCCTCTCCTCCGGTTGCCGCCGCGACCAGGCCGACGATTCTCGCCAGACGCGCCGGCGCGTTGCGGCCCGCGGTGCCGTGATCACCGCGGGGCGACGCCGACGCCCAAGCGCGCAACAGCCAGTCCCAGATGATCCAGTCGTCCAAACGCAACAGCTCCAAGTAGGCGCGTTGATCGGCCTCGGCGAGGCGCAAGTAGTGTTGCCGCGCGAAACGCGCCAGCACCAAGTCCAGCTCCAACATGCCGCGGCGGCTGCGCCACAGGGCCCGCTGGAGGCGGCGATCGTCTGCCTGGCAGGGCGCGGTGCCCACGGGCGCACCTCAATTGCCGAACGAAGCGGTGACGCCCAGCTTCAACATGCGCCCGAACGGATTGTGCGTGAAGGCGTCGTAATTCATCTCCCGCGCCATGAACGGCGGATCTGCGTCTTGGATGTTGATGACGGACAACACCGCGTTGCGGCGGCCGTCCATGAACCTGTAGGCCAAATGCATGTCGTGGGTTATGTGCGAGTCCACCACGCCCTCCACGTCGAAGCCCTGCATGAAGTAGTCGTAGGAGTCGATGGCGTTGACCACCCAGCGGGCGTTCAATCGGTTCCACTCGTAGTTCGCCGCAAGGCGCCCCTTCCATTCCGCCAGCGTTCTCGCCAGCGGCGTGCGGTAGTTTAGACGCCCCAGGGCGTCGTACTCGTCGCCGAACTCCCAGGCGTCGATGGCGTAGGAGGTGATGCGCGTACCCATCAAGCGCAACGACAGGCGCCCAGGGCCGGCGTCGAGGCTGTAGCGGACGGTGAAGTCCACTCCGTCGGTCTTGATGTCCGGTCCGTTGACGATGTTGATGTTGATGATCTCGACGTCCGCGGCATCGGCGTTGCCGCCGAAGACCAAGCGATCAAAATACGGACTGTTCGGATCGCAGGAATCCGTGGCCTTCCCAGGGCAGGCGAGGTGGAGCACGTTGGCGAACGGCTCGGTCACCAGCGGTTTCTTGAAGTGGTAGGACCAGTAGTCCATGGTCGCGAACACATTGTCCGTGGCTGTCAGAAAGCCATCGCGGTCCACGAGCAAGCCGGCGTTGACCGTGGTGGCCTCTTCGGGTGCGAGGTTGGGGTTTCCGCGCGTGTCGATGCGCTTGAACGCGCCCGTCGAATCAACGAATTGGAGCGAGTTTGACGAATTGCTGGCCACGGTTTGATTCAGCGTCGGGCCGCGGAACGTGGAACCCACTGAAACACGCGCGCCGACGTTGGGCGTGATCTGCCACTTCAACGCCACCTTGGGGTCGGTCGTGGCGCCCGTCTTGCTACGGTAGTTCTCGTGGCGCAGCGACAGCCGGCCTTCCAGCCGGTCGGTGATCGGCACGTTGAACTCGACGAACGCGCTCCAGATGTTCCGCTCCTCGTCAATGGGGAAATTCGGCGGCAGGAAGCCGAACAGGCCAGTGCGCCCGGCGTCGCAATCCTTGATTTCCGGCCCGGCGGCGCACGGGTAGGTCTCGCCGTGGAAGAAGGACGTGGCGGCCACTCCGCTCCTGTAGGTTTCGCCGCGCAATTGCGCGCCGGCCGCGTAGTCGATGCCGCCGGCAAGGGCGCGCGGAAAGTCCATCTTGCCGGTGACAACCGCTTCGAGCACTAAGAGAGATGTCTCGCCCTCGGTGACGCCCGACGTGATCATGTAGTCGCGCAGTTCCTGATTGCTCAAGGCGCTGTTGAAGTCCGGATTCGAGGCTTCTCCCGCTCGCACAAACGGGTGCGAGCCCGGCATCGCGTTGGAGAATGGAATCCAGTAGCGGCACGGCCCTTGGCCCGCCCACCGCCGCACCGTCGCCAAGGAGAACGACAATTCGCCATCGGCGTCGTATTCGTTGGGCACTTGTCTCTCGCATTCGAAGCCGCCGAGGCCCTGGCGCGCTCTGGCGTCTCGATAGACCATGGTGTCGCCGCCCGCGCTCGCCCGTTGCGACTGCGAATAGGTCATCGAGATCTGCCAGCTGCGGCTGTCCCACGCCCCGTCGAGCCCTGCCGCGAAGCGCGCGAGCTCCGAGCGGCGGAAGTGACCGCGACGCGGGCCGTCTTGGCCGTAGGCGCGACCGTAGTACCAGCCGACGTCCTGCCAAGGCGCCGGAACGCCGGCCGCGTCCTGCCGGCCGCCGTCGCCGTCCCAGCGACAATGGTCGGCGGCGCAGAAAGCGTAGCCGCCGTAAATGTCCGGATACTTCGACGCCATGTCCACAAGGCCCGGATTGTTGGCGCGAATGGTGCGCCCCTCGTCCACGAGCCGGTTCGGCGGATAGGAGGGTGAAGTGCGCCAATGCGGCACTTCGCTCTCCGTCAACAACCATTCCAATTTGAGCGAGGTGGTTTGGTTCAACTTGATGGTTGCTTCGGTGAACCACTGCCAGCGTTCGGCGTCTTCGACCAGATTGTCGAACGCGGTGTATTGGAAGAGACAGAAACCGCCGATGGGGTTCTCCGACAGCGTGTTCGTGTTCGCGCCGCCCAAGTCCTCGCAATTCGGGTCCACGACGCCGGCGAGCAGCAGCCCCGCGAAGCCCCCGACGGGCGAGGCGTTCCAGCGATCCAAGGGCACGAACACCGCGGGCCGACCCACCGTGGACCAACCCCCGGCCGGGCTGTCCGCATAGCCGCGCAACGACCAGTCGCGGTCCGCGATGGCGAGCTCGCTGCGTTTGGTGTAGCTCGCGGAGGCCATCACGTCAACGCCGCCGCCGAAAGGGGAACCGCCCCAGATGGCGCCGACTTCGGTGTCGCCGTCCGAGCCGTCGAGCGTCTTGTGGTTCGCGGTGATCTCGAAGCCTGCGAAGTCGCCGCGGGTGATGAAGTTCACCACGCCGGCGATGGCGTCCGACCCGTAGGTGGCGGCGGCGCCGTCGCGCAGCACTTCAACACGCTGCAACGTCACGGTTGGCACCATGTTCACGTCCACCAGCAGTTGCGCTTGGGCGTCGATGGCGTGGGGCGACCAGGTCGTGCGGCGACCGTTGAGAAGCACCAGGGAGCGGCTCGGGCCAAGCCCGCGAATGTTGACGGTGGCCCGATCGGCGCCGGCGCCCGCTTGAAACTGGTCCGTCTCGCCATCCGCGCCTTGCGAAAACGACATGCTCTTGATGAGGTCGATGGTCGTCGGCAACCCCTCCAAGATCAGATTGTCCCTTCGCAGCGTCGTCGTTGGCAGCGGGGAATCCTCGGGCGCGCTCTTGATGTAGGTGCCGGTGACGACGATCTCCTCCTCGATTGCGCCCTCCCGAGCTTCGTTGCTGGCGGCGCCTTGCGCTTCCGCGGCAAACGCCAGAAGAAGCGTCGCCAAACCCACGCCTCGCGCAGGTCCTCGCAACCCCGCGAGAAAGAGGAGGTTGTCTTCGCCCAATGCAAGTCCCTGCGGGGCGGTTACTTGGGCAATTTGATCTGCAAGGCTGCTGCCAACGTCCGGGCCCCAACTCCGCCCGCCAACAGCGAACGATCCAGTTCGTCCGCCAAGTAGCCGGCCAATGAAGGCACCTCCACGGCGGCCATCGTCGCGCCCCGCCTTTGCAGCAGGCCGGTGTCGAACAGGTTGTCGAGCACGGTGGTGGCGGTTTCGGCGTCCGTGTCGCGGCCGTCGTTGCCACACTCCTCCAAAGCGCCCAGCACTACGGCCGTGTCCACCTCGCCGGCGTCGTTGGTGTTGCGCAAGGCCGCCGCCAAAGCCAAGGTGTGGTTGGCGACGGGCGCCAGTCTTGCCGCGCAGTATTCGCGCTTGCTGTTCCGGCAGCGCTCGCGCAGCATGCTCAATTCCCGTCGTCCGGGATGGCGAAGCTCGCCGGCGAGGACGATCCTGCAAACCGCCCTGACACCGCCCACGAGGTGGTGGGGAAAGTTCGCCGATTCTTCCAGGATGACGGCCTTCGCGGCGTTGCGCCAGCAGGTCCAGTCCTCGAATCCGAAGCCAAGCCGTCCGGCGTAGTACCGCCATCGATCGTGTTCGGACGCGAGGCCCAAGTGGTCGAAAGTCTCATCGACCAGCCGGGCGGCGTCCGTTCCGTCCATGCACCCCAGAGCGCGCACTTGGTCCGCGCCGAGCCGGGACAACCCCAAGCCGCGGAGTCTCGCAGCCGTGTTCTGCAAGCCGAAGCCGACGATGGCGATGTTGGTGTCAAAGCGCTTGCCGTGGATCGCTTGAAGATTCCGTCGCACTTGCGGCGTGTCTTCCATGTTCTGCATTTCGTCAACCGCCAGAATCAGGGTGACCCCGGCCGGCCACACGTTCTCGGCAAACGTGTCCAGCGCGGCGCCGAGCGACAGCGAGGAGTCCAAGTTCATCTTCGCGGCGAACGTGCATAGCGCGGCATAAAGCGACACGCCCAGTTTCTGCTTCGTGGCGAGCCATGGCAACATGTCGAACGGCAACAAGGGGTCGATACAGCTCATCGCCTGCTCTGCAAGGTCGGCGGCAAGTTCCTTGACCATGCTGACGGGCGGCCTGTTGAAGAAGTCGCAGTCTTTGGCGACCACCGCGACCAGCTTGCCGTCGACCATTGTTGCTCCGATTTCCTTTTGGAATTGGCGAGACAATGCGGACTTGCCAACGCCCGGCACGCCCTGCACTACGGCGGTGATGCCTTCGGCGCCCGATTGCGCTGCGGCCACGGTGTCGTGCAGGAAGGCGCGTTCGCTGGCGCGGCCCACGAAGACGGGCGGGCGATCGTGGCGGCGATCGTAGTCCCGCAAGGCGCTCTCCACATCGGCCACATCGGCCGCAAGGCGTTCAAGGCGAGTGTCTTCCCTTGCATCCAAACGGCGAAGGGCCATGTTCAATGCGAACTCCATCGAAGTCTCCCGCTGGAAGTCAGAGCGGAAGTATAACGTCTCCTCCCAAATAGCTACGCTCTATTTCCGCTCCTTGCTCTCAACTACTTCCAGCACGATCGAGGAGGAATTGGAAAAGCGCGGGCGTCGGTCGTCCGGTTCCTCTTTCCTCTTTCGAGTCATAGGCCGTGCCGGCGACGTCGAGATGCGCCCAATTGAAGTTGCCCGCGAAGCGCGATAGGAAGCATGCGGCGGTGATGGAGCCTGCGGCGGTGGGGCCGACGTTCTTCATATCTGCGAACTTGCTCTTGAGCGCGTCTTGGTACTCGTCCCAGAGTGGCATGCGCCAGATGCGGTCATGCACCTTCTCGCCCGCAGCAACAAGGCTCTCCGCGAGCTTCTTGTTTTCTGAGTACAGTGCGCTAGCGTGGTGGCCAAGCGCGATGACTTGTGCCCCTGTTAGCGTCGCCACGTCCACGACCACCGCTGGTTTGAACCGTTCCGCGTAGGTAAGCGCGTCGCACAGCACGAGTCGCCCTTCGGCGTCCGTATTGAGGATTTCCACGGTCTTGCCGGACATCGTTTTAACGATGTCGCTCGGACGCGAAGCGCGACCGCCCGGCATGTTCTCCGCGGCGGCGGCGATGGCGATAACGTTGAGTGGCAAGGCCGCTAGCGCCGCGGCCTTGACCGCACCCAACACGGCGGCAGCGCCGCACATGTCGAACTTCATCTCGCCCATCGTCGTGCCAGTGGTCGGCTTCAGATTGATCCCGCCTGAATCGAAGGTGATGCCTTTGCCAATCAACACGATCGGCGCGTCGTTCGGCCCGCCGCCTTGGTATTTGACCACCGACATTGTCGGTTCCTTAGCGCTTCCTCTCGCCACTGCAAGGAAGGCCGCCATGCCTAGCGACTCCATTTCCGCCTTGTCTACCACCTCCACGCTTACGTTGCTCCTGGCACTCTCGGCGAGGGACCGTGCCTGCGTTGCGACGAATCGCGGGTCGCACACGTTCGGCGGCTGGTTGGCGAGGTCCTTGGCGAAGATCAAGCCAGCATGCAGCGCTTCTGCGTGGCTAACCGCACGCGTGGCCGAGGCACTCTCCGACGCGCCAACATGGATACCCACTTCGCGCCACTTTGGGGCTTCTTGGGGCTTGGTCTTGTACGCGGTCAAGCGGTAGCTGGCGGTCGACATGGCGGCTAACGCTGCGCGCGTCTTCCAATAGGCGTCGTGGTCCTCCACCTCGAAGCTGTCCAAGAGCAAGGCCGCGGACCCGACGTCGATCTCGCGCAATGCACCGGCAGCAGCTGCCATGTCTTTCTCGAAAGCGGCCGCCGGCTTCGGTTTGTCGGCCCCCGCCGGCTCGCGGCCGCCAATGACCAACAAGACAGAGGGCCGCCCCGCGCGGAATACGCGAGCCACCGCACCGGGTTTCGCTTTCGTGCCGGCGAGGGTCGGTTCGAGAGCGTGATGCACGTTAAGTTGCTTCGCGATCTCTCCGGCCGCATTGCGCGACACAACTACGACATCGCATTCGCTCCAAGTGGCGTCTTGGTTCTTGAACTGGAGCATTCTTAAAGTGCCTTACACGGTGAAGTGGCCCCACCTTATCACAGCTCCAGCAGGATGCGCGCCGGGTCCTCGATGAGTTCCTTGATGGTCACAAGGAAGCGCACGGCTTCGCGTCCGTCGATCAGGCGGTGGTCGTAGGAGAGCGCGAGGTACATCATCGGGCGCACCACCACCTCGCCGTCCACCACCACGGGGCGCTGTTCGATCTTGTGCAGCCCCAGGATGCCGGTTTGCGGCGGGTTGAGGATGGGCGTCGAGAGCAGCGAGCCGAACACGCCGCCGTTGGAGACGGTGAAGGTGCCGCCTTGCATCTCCTCCAGCGCGAGCTTGCCGTCGCGGGCGCGGGCGCCGTACTCGGCGATGGCGTCCTCGATCTGGTGCAGGCCCAAGGCGTCGGCGTCGCGCACCACCGGCACCACGAGGCCGCGGTCGGTGCTCACGGCCACGCCGATGTCGTAGTAGCCGTGGTAGACGATGTCGGCGCCGTCGACGCTGGCGTTTACCGCTGGGAAGCGTTTGAGGGCCTCCACCGAGGCGCGCACGAAGAAGCCCATGAAGCCGAGCTTGACGCCGTGGCGGGCTTGGAACTCCTGCGCGTGCTTGCGGCGCAGGGCCATCACCGGCCCCATGTCCACTTCGTTGAAGGTGGTGAGCATGGCGGCGGTGCGTTGCGCCTCCACCAGGCGCTTGGCGATGCTGGCGCGCAGGCGCGTCATGGGCACGCGGCGCTCCACGCGCGCATCCTCCGCGGCCGCTTCGGGCGGGGCGGCCGGTTGCTCCGCCGCCGGCGCAGTCTCTTTGGCCTGTTCGTTTGCGTCGCGGGCGCGCTGCACGTCCTCTTTGGTCACGCGCCCGCCTTTGCCGGTGCCGTCCACGCGGGCGATGTCCACGCCCAACTCGGCGGCCAGCTTGCGCGCGGAAGGAGACACGCCGACGCCGGACGCCGCGGCCGCGGTTTCTGCGTCCGCCGCGGCCTCGGCTTCCGGCACCGGCTTTGTCGCCGCCGGCTCCGGCGCCGACGTTTCCTGCGCCTCTTCCATGCGCCCTAGGAGTTCATCGGATTCGACGGTCTCGCCCTCGGGTTTGAGAATCTCCGCGAGCACGCCGTCGGCGGGGGCGAAGATCTCGATCACCACCTTGTCCGTCTCCACGTCCAGCAGCACGTCGTCGCGCCGCACGGCGTCGCCCACTTCCTTGTGCCAAACGGCCACCGTGCCTTCGGAGATGGACTCCGCGAAGGTCGGCGTTTTGATGTCGATGCTCACGTGAATCCTCCGCAGTTCAACCGTCCGCCGCCGCCGGCTGCTTGCCGAGCAGCGCGTCCCGCACCAGACCGCGCTGGCGCTCCACATGGCGCGCCGCGTAGCCGCCGGCCGGCGCGGCGAACGCTTCGCGTCCGGCGTAGGCGAGCACCAGGGACGGATCGTGGGCGTCCAACACCCGGCGCATGTGGTGGGCGCTGGAATACCACGCCCCTTGGTTCATCGGCTCCTCCTGGCACCACACCGCGTGCCGCAGGCCGCGGTAGGGCGCGATCACGGCGGCCAGTTCGGCCTCGGGGAACGGATAGAGCTGCTCCAGCCGCACCAGGGCCACGTTGCCGAGCCCCGCTTCCCGGCGCGTTTCGAGCAGATCGTAGTAGACCTTGCCGCTGCACAACACCAGCCGGTCGACGTCGCCCGGCGGCACCTCGTCCACCTCGCCGAGCACCGGGTGGAACGCTCCCTCGGTCAAGTCCTCCAAGGTGGAGACGGCCAGCTTGTGGCGCAGCAGGCTCTTCGGCGTAAGCGCCACCAGCGGCTTGCGCAGCGGGCGGATCACCTGGCGCCGCAGCATGTGGAAGATCTGCGCCGGCGTGGTGGGCACGCACACTTGAATGTTGTGCTCCGCGCATAGCTGCAAATAGCGTTCGAGGCGCGCCGAGGAGTGTTCCGGCCCTTGGCCCTCGTAGCCGTGCGGCAGCAGCATCGCGAGGCCGCACAAGCGCCCCCACTTGGTTTCGCCGCTCACCACGAACTGGTCGATGGCCACCTGCGCGCCGTTGGCGAAGTCGCCGAATTGGGCTTCCCAGATCACCAGCGTGTTCGGCGACGTGGCGCCGTAGCCGTACTCGAACGCGAGCACCGCCTCTTCCGAGAGCAGCGAATCGTAGATGTCGAAGGTGTTGGCCTCGGTGAGCAGGTTCAGCGGCACGATGCGCTTGCCGTCCTTCTGGTTGTGCAGGCAGGCGTGCCGATGCGAGAACGTGCCGACGCCCACGTCCTGTCCGGTGAGGCGCACGTCGTAGCCTTGGTCCAAGAGCGTCGCGTAGGCCAAGGTCTCCGCGTAGCCCCAGTTCACCGGCATGGCCCCGGCGGTCATGCGGTGCCGATCGTCCAGGATCTTCCGCACTTGGCGGTGCGCCACGAAACCCGCCGGCAGTTCCTCCAGCGCCGCCGCCAATTGGCGCAGGCGGGCGAGCGCCACGCGCGTGTCGCCGGGGGCGTCCCAGTCGTGGCCCAGATGCGGGCGCCAGTCCACGAACAGCGAGCTGTCGGGCTCGTGTACCAAGGAAAGCGCCATGCGGTCGCCGCTGTCGAGGGCGTAGCGGTACATGCCCACCAGCGCTTCGGCTTGCTCGGCGGTGGTGTCGCCTCCGGCCACCAAGCGCTCGGCGTACAGCGCGCGGGTGGTGGCGTGGCGGCGGATGGCCTGGTACATGAGCGGCTGCGTTTTCATGGGCTCTTCGGCCTCGTTGTGGCCGCGCCGGCGGTAGCACACCAGATCCACCACCACGTCTTTGCGGAACCGCATGCGGTAGTCAACGGCCAGTTGCATGGCGAACACGCAGGCCTCCGGGTCGTCGCCGTTCACATGCAGGATGGGCGCCTGCACCATCTTCGCGATTTCGGAGCAGTACTCGGTGGAACGCGCGTCGTCCGGGCGATGGGTGGTGAAGCCGATCTGGTTGTTGACGATCACATGCACCGTGCCGCCCACGCCGAAGCCGCGCGTTTGCGACATCTGAAAGGTCTCCATCACCACGCCTTGGCCGGCGAAGGCGGCGTCGCCGTGGACGAGCACCGGCACCACCTTGTCGCCGGCGTAGTCGCGCCGCCGGTCTTGCCGGGCGCGCACCGACCCGGCCACCACCGGGCCGACGATTTCCAAGTGCGAGGGGTTGAACGCCAGCGCCAAGTGCATCTCGCCGCCGGGGGTCATCACGTTGGAGGAGAATCCCTGGTGGTACTTCACATCGCCGCTGCGGTCGGATTCCGGCAGCACCCCGTCGAACTCGTCGAAGAGATCGTTTGGGTCCTTGCCGAGGATGTTCACGAGCACGTTAAGGCGTCCGCGATGCGCCATGCCGATCACCGCCTCGACCACGCCATGCGTACCCAAGCGCTGCAGCGTCTCGTGCAACATGCAGATGAGGCTCTCGCCGCCCTCCAAGCCAAAGCGCTTGGTGCCCGGGTATTTCGCGTGCAGGTACTTCTCCAAGCCTTCGGCGGCGCTCAGCCGATCCAGGATCGTGAAGCGGGATTCCGCCGCAAGGGTGGGCCGGGCGCGGGCGGACTCCAAGCGCTGGCGCACCCACTGCTGCTCGGCGGCGTCCGTGATGTGCATGTATTCGGCGCCCACCGCGCCGCAGTAGGTGTTCTCCAAGGCGGTGACGATTTGCCGCAGCGTCGCCTGCCCCGGCGCGAAGAAGTGGGCCGATCCGGTGTCGAACACGGTGTCCAAGTCCGCGTCGGAGAGGCCGTGGTAGGCAAGGCCGAGATCCGGCGCCGGCGCCCGCTGCCAAAGCCCGAGGGGGTCGAGATTCGCCTTGCGGTGGCCGCTGTGCCGGTAGGCGCCGATCAGCTCCAGCACGCGGATCTGTTTGCGCTCGTGCTCGGAGGCGACAGCCGCGCTCACCCGCTCGGGCCGCGCCTTCAGACGATTGCGCCCCAAGCGCTCGAAGTGGCTGAGCACGGCGCTGTGGGGCACGTCCACGGCCACGCCGCCCCGCGCCGGCAGCTGCTCGAAGTACCGTCGCCACGCCTCGCCGACCTCGGAGGGATCGTCCAAGAACGCTTCGTACAACGTCTCCAAGTAGGCGTTGCCGGCCGAGAGATGCGATTCGGCGCGTTGGCTTTCGAGACGCGACTTCATGTGCCACGCGATGCAACCAGATACGGAGCGCATCATAGCAAAGCGTGGCGTTTGCAAGTCCGCGCTGGATCGCGCCGCGTCTCTTCACTCCGTCGTTCTTAAGCGTGTTGCCAAGCGGTAAACTACGGCGGTGGAACCGATTCGGAGGCTGGTCATTCCCCCGCCCGACTCCTCAGAGCACGCCACATCGCGGCTTTCCGTGGTGGTGCCCTGTTTCAACGAAGAGCGCGTGCTGCCAGAACTGCACCGCCGGCTGTCCGCCATAGTCGAGGAAGCGCCATCCCTCGAAGTGGAGTTGATCTGCGTGGACGACGGCAGCAGCGATGGCACGCTGGATTTGTTGCGGAGCATGCAGCGGGCGGACGCGCGAGTGCGTGTGCTGGCGTTGTCGCGCAACTTTGGCCAGCTCGCCGCCACCACGGCCGGATTGGGCGCGGCAACCGGCGATGCGGTGGCGATCATCGACGCCGACATGCAGGATCCGCCGGAAGTGCTGCTTGAAATGGTGGCGCGTTGGCGCGAAGGCGTGGAAGTCGTCTACGGCGTGCGCTCCGCGCGCGATGGCGAAACCGTGGCCAAGCGTTGGGCGTCCAAGGCGTTTTCGCGCTTCATCAACCGCGTCTCCGAAGTGTCCATTCCACTCGACGCCGGCGAGTTTTGCGTGTTGGACCGCAAGGTCGTGGACGCTTTTCTGGCCATGCCGGAACGCGATCGCTACCACCGCGGCATGATCGCTTGGACCGGCTTTCGCCGGGAGGCCGTCCGCTTCCACCGGCCGCCGCGCGCCGCCGGCGAGACGAAATACACGAACACCATGATGTGGCGCTTGGCGTTGGACGGCGTGTTGTCGTTTTCCCTGCTGCCGCTGCGCCTCGCCGCGTGGACGGGTTTCCTGGTGGCGGCGGCGTCCATGCTCGGAGTCCTCTACGGCGTGGCTTCGCGGCTGCTCGGCGACGACCCGGTGCGGGGCTGGACGATGATGTTCTTGGCGGTGTTGTTCTTGGGCGGCGCGCAGCTCGTCTTCATCGGCATCCTGGGCGAATACGTCGGACGCATCTACGGCGAGGCGAAACGGCGTCCGCTCTATCTGGTGCGCGAGCGGTTGGGCTTTCCCGAAGACGCCGAACGTCAGTCGCGGTAGGCCGCCAAGGCCGGCGATGCCGTGATCGCGAGACCATCCGTGCCGCGATCGACGAACAACACCGCGACGCCGTGTTGCTCCGCGAAAGCGGCGCCGCTGCGGGTGCCCATCACCAACAGCGCCGTGGCGAGCCCGTCGGCTTCCAGCGCCGTGGCCGCCACCACGGTCACCGACGTGGTTGGGTGCCGCACCGGGTGGCCGTTGCGCGGATCGATGATGTGCGACACCGTGACCCCGTCCACCACGCGCCGCTGCCGATAGTCGCCTGAGGTCGCCACCGCGCCATCGCGCAGCAGCAGTGTGGCCAATTGGCCGTCGTGCGCGGGCGATTCGATGGCAACGCGCCAACGGCCGCCGCTCGGGGCCGGCCCGGCGGTTCGTATTTCTCCCCCAAGCTCGATCAAGAACGCGCCGCAACCGGCCGCCCGCAACAACCGCGCGATTTCGTCCACCGCGTGCCCCTTGGCGATGGCGGAGAGGTCCAGCGTGGTCTGCGCGCTTTTCCGCAAGTGCGGCGGCTGCCGCCCGAAGCGCACCTTGCGATACCCCACCTGTGCCAGCGCCGTCCGCACCTGCGCGGCGGTGGGCGGCAGCACCGCCGCCTGTGCTCCAAACCCCCACAGACCCACCAACGGCGCCACGGTGGGATCGAATGCGCCGTCGGTGCGTTCCGAGAGCGTTTGCGCGGTCGCCACCACCTCGACCAGAGCGTTCGACACCAACACCGCTTCGCCCACGGCGGCCCGGTTGAAAGTCGAGAGTTCCGAGTCCGCGTCGTATGTGGACATCTGCCGGTTCACGCGCGCGAGCAGCGCCTCGACGCCCACCCTCGGTAATGGACAGTCTCCTTGTACGGCGTACGTGGTGCCCATCGTCCGCCCTTGCATGCGCTCGTAGCCGCACCCGAGAGGCAACAACAGCGCCAGCGCCAGCGGCATGCACTTCGCCGCTCGCCGAGGCGTCGCGGCACCGCCAACGGCCTGAGTCGACACGCTGCGCGGCGAATTCGCCCGCCGCTTGGCCGCCAACGCGCGCACCTGCACGCGAAATCCCGTCCAAAGGGGTGTTGGAGTGGAGGCAAAGGAGGCAAAGAAGGACATCTTCCAATCGCCCATTTGGAAAGCAACCAGTTGTTTTTTAAATTCTTTTAGCGAGTCTTCGAGATGTGGTCTTGAGGTCTTGAGTGTGCGCTTGACAACGAGAAAGCTGGGGGCGTATGTTGCTTGAGATGGGATGTTCGATGATCTCAATGGGTCAGACGGAAGAAGGGCGGGCACGGATGCTCCCGGACATGGATGTGACGGACCAAGGAAGGTCCACCGGGGGGCGGTGCCGGTCAGGCGCCGCCCCCCGGCCACCGCACATGTATGTGGACGGGTCATGGACGACCCACCACCTGTTGAAGTGCAGTGGGGGCAGGGAAGCCCCCTACTTCTCAGCGTCTCGTTCATGAGACATTTCCTGGCCACTTGGTAGCCATGTACTGTAGCGGAGAGACAGACCTCGTTCTCGACGACCGCGGGCGCATCAGCATGCCGGCGCGGCACCGCGAGGAATTGCGCGAGGAGGACGGCAAGGTCAGCAAGGTCTGGGTGACGCCTAGCCTGGTTTCGACTGAAAAGTGCGTGCTCATTTATCCGGCCCGCAATTGGGAGAAATTGATGGAGAAACTGAGTCGCCAAAACACCAGCCAAGCGCGCGTCCGCTCGGCGCTACGGAGACTGCCGGGACGGGCGGAAGGGGTGTCGCTGGACAGCAACGGCCGCGTGCTCATTCCGCAGAAACTACGTGACGAAGCTGGTCTCCACAAGAAGGTGGTGCTGGTCGGGGTGTTGGACAAATTCGAGCTCTGGGCGGAACCCCTCTATGAGGATGTCAAGGCGAAAGAAGAGGAGTACGCCGGAATGGATTCGGGGATCAGCTACTAAAGCGGCTCTTGGGTGAGCGTGACACCGGACGCCACATCGAGGAATCTTCGCGTGCCGACTGCGGCGGAGGTTCGCCCGGGCCGCGACAGCTCGGCAACGGAATTGCGGAGGCAACGGGTGCGAAACACATGCGGCGCCCTGGGCGCGAGCAAGCGGATGGAAGGCGCTCTTGGCACCAGCGCGGCGGTGCCGGCGGAAAGCGGTCACACGCCGGTGATGGCAGACGAAGTGGTCGCGGCCGTGGCGGGCGACCCGCACGGCGTGTATGTGGACGCGACCTTTGGACGCGGCGGGCACGCCAAGCGCCTGCTCGCCGCTTTGTCTTCCGACGCCCGCCTGTTGGTTCTCGATCGCGACGCCGCAGCGGTGGCGGAGGCGCGTCGCTTGGCGCGCGAGGACGCCCGCGTGACGGTGCGCCGCGGCAGGTTCGGAGACTTGACCGGCCACTTGCGCGCCTGCCGCCTCGCTCCCCCGGCCGGCGTTCTCTTCGATGTGGGCGTGTCGTCGCCGCAACTCGACGAGGCGACGCGCGGTTTCAGCTTCTCCGCGAACGGCCCCCTCGACATGCGCATGGACCAGCGCGAGCCCACCACCGCGGCCGCGTGGCTGAACGGCGCAAGCGAATCCGAAATCGCCGGAGTCATACGGCGCTACGGCGAGGAACACCAAGCCGGCCGGGTGGCGCGGCGCATTGTCGCCGCAAGGCCGCTCGCCACCACCGCCGAGTTGGCGGACGCGGTGGGCGCGGCGATGTCGTCCGGCGGCAAACCGGCCGTCGCGCGCGTCTTCCAAGCGGTGCGCATTCACATCAACGACGAACTCGCGGAGTTGGACCGCGGCCTCGCCGCCGCCTTCCAAGCGCTCGCGGTCGGTGGACGCCTCGCCGTTGTCACCTTCCACGGCTTGGAACACCGGCTGGTGCGGCGGCGTTTTCGCGAATGGACGCAAGGGCGTCAAACGCCCCGCCGCTTGCCCGTCCGCGACGTCCCGACGCCGGTGGCGCGGCGCGTGGCGTCGGTGGCGAAGGGCGCGCGCGCGTCCGCCGCGGAGCTGGCCGCCAATCCCCGCGCCCGCAGCGCCCTCTTGCAAGCGGTGGAGAAGGTGGCGGCGAGTGCGCGAGCGCCGCAGCCAAGCCTGTCCGCGCCCTCTTGGCCGGAACGCGCAAGCGCATGGATGGCGTGTGCGGCCACCTGCGATCGGATGGCGTCGTGAAACGTCTCTCGCCGCGGCTTCTGTGGACCGCCATCGGCGCCTTCGCCTATCTCGGCGTCGCCATTGCCGGCGTGCAAACCGCTCGGCAAGCCGACCATGTGCGAACCCTGTTTCAGCAGCTCTCGGACAACCGCAGAGTCCAAGACGACCACCTTCGCGAGTACCGTTTGCTGCTCTTGGAGCGGGCCACGTTTGCCGGAACGCAGAGCGTGGAACCGGCGGCCGCGCGGCAACTCGGCATGCGCTTTCCTGAAAAAGTGGTGCCGGTGTGGCCTTGAGTCGCCGCCGCCGCACCGCACCCCGCGGCCGGCCGCTGCGCGAGCAGCCGCCCGGCGCCGCGGCCAGGTCCCTGGCCGCGTGGCGACACCATGCCGTGCTCCTCCTGTTCCTGTTGGCGACCGCCGGCTTGGCGGCACGCGCCGGGTACTTGGTGGTCACCGAACGGGAGTTCCTGCAAGGGCAGGGCGAGGCGCGCGCCGTGCGCGACATCGCGATTCCCGTGCATCGCGGCATGATCTTCGATCGCAACGGCGAGCCCTTGGCGGTCAGCGCTCCGCTGCATTACGTATGGGTGGATCCGCACTTGGCGCGATTGCGGCAGGAGGACTGGGCGCGTCTTGGCAACGCCCTCGGCGTCTCGTCCGAAATCCTGGCGCGCCGCGCCGCCGGGGCCGGCGAGGGGCGCCCGCCGCGCCGCTTCGCCTATCTCGCCCGTCGACTGCCGCCCGAAGCGGCGGCGCGGGTGCGCGAACTGAACATCAAGGACCTGGGCGTCGGGCGCGCCTACCACCGCTTCTACCCTGCCGGGGAGACCGCGGCCCACGTCGTCGGCCGCACCAACATCGACGACGTGGGCCAGGAAGGCATCGAACTTGCGCTCAACGGGCCGCTCACCGGTGCGCCCGGGTCGAAACGGGTGCTGCGCGACAACAAGGGCCAGGTGGTGAAGGTGCTTGAATACCACCGCACGCCGACGGATGATGTTCACCTCGCCCTCGACTTGCGGTTGCAGTTTCTCGCGTACCGGGAGCTCAAAGGCGCAGTGGAACACCACGGCGCGTCTTCCGGTTCGCTGGTGATGCTGGACGTCGCCACCGGCGAGGTGCTAGCGCTCGCCAATCAGCCTTCCTTCAACCCCAACGACTGGTCGAGTCGCGGCGTTGAAGGCGTCCGCAACGGCGCGGTGGCGGACCTGTACGAACCCGGCTCCACCGTGAAGCCGTTCACCGTGCTTGCCGCCCTCGAAGCCGGCACGCACAGCCCGGAGACGGTGATCGACACGGCGCCGGGCTATTTCCGCATCGGCAGCAAGCTCATTGAGGATCCACGCGACCGCGGAGCCCTGACCGTGGCGCAAGTGCTTGCCAAGTCGTCGCAGGTGGGCATTGCCAAGATGGCGATGGGGATGGCGCCGGACGCCGTGTTCAACGTGTTTCAGCGCGCCGGATTTGGCGACTACACCGGCTGCGGCCTGCCCGGCGAGGCGATTGGGGTGCTCACCAAGGTCGACCTCGACAAGCCTATCGGCCGCGCCGCGTTGGCGTACGGCTACGGGCTCACCGCCTCGCCCCTGCAATTGGCGCGCGCCTACCTGCTGTTGGCCAACGCCGGCGAGCGCCGGGACGTCACGGTGCTGCGCGGCGCGCAAGCCGGCGCCGAACGCGTCTTCGCCGCCGCCGACGTGTTGGCGGTGACGACGATGATGCGCGCCGTGCTCGGCCCGACCGGCACCGCGCCCAAGGGCAAGCCGTCCGGCTACAGCGCCGCCGGCAAGACCGGCACGGTGCGCAAGGTGGGCGCGGCCGGTTACGACGACACCGCGCATGTCGCGTTTTTCGCCGGCTTCGCGCCGGCTTCGCGTCCGCGCATCGTCGTGGTGGTGGCGGTCAACCAACCCCGCCGCGGTCCGGTTGGCGGCGGGGAAGTGGCCGCGCCGGTGTTCGCCCGCGTGGTGGAGCGCGCGTTGCGCATGCTTGGCGTGCCGCCGCACACCGATCAGCCGGCCGCGGTCGCGCACGCGCCGGGTCTGGCGGCGTGAACGGGTATCGCCCCATGACGTTGCGCGAGTTGTTGCGGGACGCCACGGCGCCGCCGCTGCCGGTAAGCGGCCTCACCAGCGACTCGCGCAAGGTGCGCCCCGGCGACCTTTTCGTCGCGTGTCGCGGCGCGACTTCGGACGGCCACGATTTCGCGCCGCAGGCGGCCCGCGCCGGGGCTGCCGCGGTGGTTTCGGAACGCGCCGTGGACGTGGGCGTGCCGAACGTGGTCGTCGGCGACGCCGGCAAACGGTTGGGCGAATTCGGACGCCGCTTCTACGGGGCGCCAAGCGCCGAGCTCGCGGTGGTTGGCGTCACCGGCACCAACGGCAAGACCACCGTGGCGCATCACGTCGCGCGCCTCGCGCGCCGCGGCGCCTACATGGGCACGTTGGGTTGGGGCGTGCCGCCGCGGCTGTGCCGCTCGGAACTGACCACCGCGGACCCGATCTCGTTGCAAGCGCGGCTGCGCGCGTTGAAGGACCGGGGAGCGGCCGCGGTGGCGCTGGAGGCGAGTTCCCATGCGCTGCATCAAGGCCGCGTGGACGAGGTGGACTTCGCCGCCGGCGTCTTCACCAATCTGACCCGCGATCATTTGGACTACCACGGCACCATGCGCGCCTACGCGAACGCGAAGCGGCGGTTGTTCGAGCGCCCGCTGCGGTTTGCGGTGGTGCATGTGGACGACGTGCTTGGCCGCGCGATCGCCGCCGAGATGCGCGCCGGCGTCGAACTGGTTTCCGTCGGCCGCCAAGCGGCGGTCTGCTGGCGCGACATCGCGTATTCGCCGGACGGCATCCGCGGCGCTTGGCGGACGCCTTGGGGAGTCGCCGACTTCGACTTGCCCGGGCACTTCGGCGACTTCTCCGTGCGCAACGCCGCGTGCGCGCTCGCCGCCGCGTGCGCTTTGGGAACGCCCTTGGCGCGGGTTGTCGCGGACATGGCGCGTTTGCCGCCGGCGCGCGGACGCATGCAACGGCTGGGCGCGGCGCCGCTGGTGTTGGTGGACTACGCGCACACGCCGGACGCGTTGCGTTCGGCCTTGGCCGCCGTGTGCGCCCATCTGCCGGCCGGCGGGCGGCTGTTGGTGGTTTTCGGCTGCGGCGGCGATCGCGACCGCGGCAAGCGGCCGCAGATGGCGGAGCGGGCGGAGGCGGGCGCGGACCTGGTGATCCTCACCTCCGACAACCCGCGCGGCGAGGATCCGCAACGCATTCTGGACGACGCCATGCGCGGCTTCCGCCAGCCGGGCGACGTCCTGCGCATCGCCGATCGGCGATGCGCGATCGCGGCCGCCTTGGAGCGCGCGGGACCAAACGATGCCGTGTTGATCGCCGGCAAGGGGCACGAGACCCACCAAGAGATCGGCGGCCGGAAGTTCCCCTTCGACGACGCCGCCGTGGTTCGCCAGTTGCTTGGCGAACGGCGCCTTGGGGGGCGTGGGGAAAATGCGGGGCCTGGGGGGGAAGCCTGATGCTCTTGTGGCTCACGGAATACCTCACCGCGTACCTCGCCGCTTTCGGCGTTTTCCAGTACCTCACGTTCCGCACCGTGGTGAGCGCCCTGACGGCGCTCGCCATTTCGTTGCTCTTCGGCCCGACGATGATCCGCAAGCTCTCGCACTACCAGATCGGCCAAGTCGTGCGCGAATCGGGGCCGCAGTCGCACATGCAAAAGGCGGGCACGCCGACCATGGGCGGGGGCTTGATTCTGGTTTCCATCATCGCGACCACGTTGCTCTGGGGCGACTTGAACAACCGCTTCATTCAGATCGCGGTGGGCGTGGTGGTGACGTTCGGCGCCGTGGGCTGGGCCGACGACTACATGAAGATCAGCGAGAAGAGTTCGCGCGGCCTTTCGGCGGGATGGAAGTACCTGTGGCAGTCCGTGTTCGGCTTCCTCGCGGCCGTCGCTTTGTTCACCAGCGCCGGCACGCCGGTCGAGACCAGCCTGTATCTGCCGTTCTTCAAGGAAATCGCCATCCCCTTGGGCGTGGGCTTCGTGTTCTTGGCCTACTTGGTGATCGTGTTCATGAGCAATGCGGTGAACCTCACCGACGGCCTTGACGGCTTGGCCATTTTGCCCACCGTCATGGTGGCGGCGGCGCTCGGTCTCATCGCCTATTTGGTCGGCCATGTGGAGTTCGCGGACTACCTGCGCATTCCCTACGTTGCCGGCGCCGGCGAGTTGGCGGTGTTCTGCGGCGCCTTGATCGGCGCCGGCCTCGGCTTCCTTTGGTTCAACACCTACCCGGCGCAAGTGTTCATGGGCGACGTTGGCGCGCTGGCCTTGGGCGCCGCCCTCGGCCTTGTCGCCGTGGTGGTGCGGCACGAGATCGTCCTGCTCATCATGGGCGGCCTGTTCGTGGTGGAAGCCGTGTCCGTTATCGTGCAGGTCGCCTCCTTCCGTCTCACGGGCAAGCGCGTGTTGCGCATGGCGCCCCTCCACCACCACTTCGAGCTGCTCGGCTGGCCGGAACCGCGCGTCATCGTGCGCATGTGGATCGTCACGCTGGTGCTCGTGCTGGTGGGCTTGTCGACGCTGAAGCTGCGTTGAGCATGGGCGCCACCGCGGTCATCGGGCTAGGGGCCACCGGACGCTCCGTCATTCGCCACTTGGACGGGCGCGAGCGGCTGCTCGCCATCGACACGCGCGCCAAGCCGCCGTTTCTGGATGCGGTTCGCGCCGATCACCCGGATGTCGAAGTCCTGACGCCGCGCGACTGGCCACGCGCCCTTGCCGTCGCCGATCGGGTGGTGGTGAGCCCGGGCGTGCCGCTCGAGCACTGTTTGGCGCGCAGCGCCGCCGCCGCCGGTTTGCCGCTCACCAGCGACATCGCCCTGTTTCTGGAAGCCGCGCAAGACAGACCCGTGCTGGGCGTCACCGGCACCAACGGCAAGAGCACGGTCGTCGCGCTGCTCGGCGAACTGCTCGCCGGCGCCGGTTTGCGCGCCGGCGTGGGCGGCAACCTCGGCACACCGGCGCTGGATTTGCTCGCCGCCGACCGCGACGTCTATGTGCTGGAACTCTCCAGCTTCCAACTGGAACGGCTCGAACGGCCCGAACTTGCGGTGGCCGCGCTGCTCAACGTCAGCGCCGACCACGGCGACCGCCACGCCGATCTGGACGCCTACGCCGCGGCCAAGCGGCGCATCTTCGCCGGCGCGGCCAACGTCGTGTTCAACGCCGACGACCCGCGCACCTCGCCGGGCAGCGATTGGCGGGCCGGACATTTGCGAAAGGACGCGGGCCAAGCCATCGCCTTGAACGGGGACGCCGGTTGGCGTTTGGACGATGAGGCGCTCGTCGTGGACGGCAAGCGGCTGGCCACGCGGGAGCTGGCGCTTGCCGGCCGCCACAACCATTTCAACGTTCTCGCCGCCGCGGCCGTCGCCCGCTTGGCGGGCGTGGAAGTCGAACGCCTGCACCGGGTGTTGACAACGTTCCGCGGTCTTCCGCACCGCACCCAACGGGTGGCCACCGTGGGTGGCGTGACATTCGTCAACGACTCCAAGGCCACCAACGTGGGCGCGTGCGTGGCCGCGCTCGAGGGGCTCGGCGACGGCGAACGCAACATCGCGCTCATCGCCGGCGGCGACGGCAAGGGCGCGTCTTTCGCAGACTTGGCGGCCGCGGTTCGCCGCCACGTGTCTTGCGCCGTGCTGATCGGGCGCGACGCTGGGCGCATCGAGCAAGCGCTGCGCGGCCACACGCGGACGACGCGCGCCGTCGACATGGCGGCCGCCGTGCGTTCGGCGCGGGCGGCGGCCGGCCGCGGTGGGATCGTGCTGCTCTCCCCGGCCTGCGCCAGCTTCGACATGTACGCCAACTTCGAGGCGCGCGGGGAAGCGTTCGCAACAGCGGTGCGGCAACTCGCCGCGGAGGAGGTTTGTTGATGGCCGGGCGCGCGGTCCCCGGCGACATCGGGCTGCTGCTCGATGCGGGAGACGCGGCCACGTCGCACGCGGTGCCGGCGGACCCGGCCGCCGCCGGCGGGCGCTGGGACGCGACGTTGTTGATGGCTTGGCTCGCGCTGTTGGTGGTCGGCATCGTGATGGTCGCATCGGCGTCCGCCGGACAGCGTGGCGGCACGGATCCGCATCTTATGAAACACATCGCAATGGTGCTCGCGTCCCTGCTGGTGTTCGCCGTCTGCGCGGCGATTCCTCTGCGCGCATGGCAGGCGGTACACAAGCCCTGCCTGTTGACGGCGCTGGCGCTTTGCGCGCTGGTCTTGGCACCGTTCCTGTCGGTGGAGGTGAATGGCGCACGCCGCTGGCTCGATCTCGGTTGGGTGCGTTTCCAACCCGCCGAAGCGGCCAAGCTGCTGGTGGCCGTCTACTTGGCCGGCTACATCGCCCGGGCCGGCGAGCGACTGGCCACCGAATGGTCGGCGTGGTTCCTGCCGCTGGCGTGGATAGGCGTGCTGCTCGCGCTGGTGCTCTGTCAGCCGGACTTTGGCAGCGTGGTGGTGTTGGCCGCGTTGACCGTCGGCCTGTTGTTCCTCGGCGGCGCCCGCCTGCGCGATTTCGCCTTGCTGGTGCTGCTCGGCGGTTTGGCGTTGGCCGTCGCGGCCATGGTGCAGCCATACCGCGTCGAGCGCATGGTGACGTTTCTCGATCCTTGGGCGACGCAATTCGATGGCGGCTATCAGTTGACCCAGGCGTTGATCGCGTTCGGGCGCGGCGGCTACACCGGCCTGGGGTTGGGCCAAGGCGTGCAAAAGCTCTTCTACCTGCCGGAAGCGCACAACGACTTCATCTACGCCGTGATTGCGGAGGAATTGGGCTTGCTCGGCGCGGTGGGCGTGCTGGTGTTGTTCGCGGTGCTCACGCTGCGCTTGTTTCGCATCGCCCGCGCCGCGTCCGTCGGACGGCGCGTGTTCGCCGCGCTGCTCGCCTACGCCGCGGCGCTGCTCGTCGGTGGTCAAGCGCTGATCAACGCCGGCGTGAACACCGGCGTGCTGCCCACCAAAGGTCTCACGCTGCCGTTCATCAGCTTTGGCGGCAACAGCTTGTTGGTGTGTTCGGCGTTGGTGGCGTTGGCGCTGCGCGCCCACTACGAGGGCGCGCGCGCCGGAGGCGAAGCGAATGACCGGTGACGGTGGGCGGGACGCCGTGCCTTGGCGCAAGATGCATTTTGTCGGCATCGGCGGCGCCGGCATGTGCGCGCTGGCCGAATTGCTGCTTGCCGACGGCCACCAGGTGAGCGGCTCCGATCAGATCGCTTCGGCGGCCACGCGGCGGCTCTCGGCGCTCGGCGCCAAGGTGCGTTTGGGGCACGCCGGCGCGGCGGTGGAGGGTGCCGACGCGGTGGTGGTGTCGGCGGCGATCGCGGATGCGAACGCGGAGTTGCGCGCCGCCCGGCGGTTGGGCGTGCCGGTGCTGGCGCGCGGGGAATTGCTCGCCCGTCTGATGCGTCCGCGCCGCGGCATCGCCGTGGCCGGCAGCCACGGCAAGACCACCACCGCGGGTCTCGTCGCGAGCGTGCTGCGCGCCGGCGGGATGGATCCGAGCTTCGCCATTGGCGGCGTGCTGAACGAAACCGGCGGCAACGGGCATCGCGGGGCGGGATGCCGATTCGTCGCCGAGGCCGACGAGAGCGACGCCTCGTTTCTCCACCTGCGGCCGGATCTCGCCGTGGTGACCAACATCGACCGCGACCACTTGGACACCTACAGCCAGGACTTTGGCCGCTTGCGCGCAGCGTTCGCCGAGTTCCTGGACATGTTGCCGCCACACGGCGCGGCCGTGCTTTGCGCCGACGATCCGCACGCCGCCCTGTTGGCGCGCGGTCTGCGCCGGCGGACGTTGACATACGGCTTCTCGTCCCGCGCGGATGTGCGTGTTGCGCGTTTCGACCGCGACGCGGACGGGGCGGCGGCGGTGACCGTCGCAAGACCGGGGGCGTCCACGCTCGCTGTCGCGCCCCCGCTGCCCGGCTGCCACAACATGCGCAACGTCTTGGCGGCCATCGCGGTGGCCACCTTGGAGAATGTCGCGGACGACGCCGTGGTGCGGGGGCTGGTCGGCTTTGGCGGCGTGCGGCGGCGCTTCGAGGTTGCCGAGCGGGTGCTGGCGGGCAAGCGCTTCACGTTGGTGGACGACTACGGCCACCATCCCGCGGAGATCGCCGGCGTCATCGGCGCCGTGCGCCGTCGTTGGCGCGGGCGGCGCTTGGTGATGGTGCATCAGCCGCACCGCTACACGCGCCTGCGCGACCTTTGCGACGACTTCGCCCGCGAACTCGCCGCCGTGGACGCGTTGGTGGTGGTGGACGTCTACCCCGCGGGAGAAGCAGCGATTGCGGGAGTGGACAGCGCGTCGCTCTGTCGGGCGATAGCGCGCCGGGGCGCGCCGACGCCGCCCCTGTTCGCCACACCGGAAGCGGCGCTCGATCATCTCGCCGAGGTCGTGCGCGACGGCGACGTGGTCGTGGCGCAAGGGGCCGGCGACATCGATCGGCTGCCACCGCTGCTGGGGCAACCGGCGTGATTCGCTCCGTCGCGCTTGCCCTGCTCGGCACCGTCGCGGTTGTCGGCGGCCTGCGGCTGTTGACCGCCCTCGCGGAAACGGATTTCCGCGTCGTGCGGGTGGAAGGCGAGTTGACGGCCGGGGAGCGCAGTCAAGTGCGCGCCGCGGTCGCCGCCGGGCTGGAGCGCGCCGGCGCTCGTTCCGTGGCCGACGTGGTGGATGTGGTGAAGAGTCTGGGATGGGTGCGCGAAGTCCAAACGCGCCGGCACTGGCCACACGCCCTGCACATCGTTGTGCGCCGCGAAACGCCGGTGGCGCGCTGGGGGCGCGACGCTTGGCTGAGCACCAGTGGCGGCATCATCCCCGGCGACGAGCTCGCCGCAGCGCCCGCGCTCGCGGCGTTGCCCACGATCGACGCCGCGCGCACCGGCGGCGCGGGGGCGATGGAGGTCTTCAACCGCATCGGCGCGGTTGCCGCGGCGGAAGGCATGCGGATTGTCGCCCTGGCCGAGAACAAGGCGGGCGATTGGACCGCGACGCTTGCCGACGGCACCCAGGCGGTGCTTGGACGCACGGCGTTGCGCGAGCGCATGGAGCGGTTCGCCGCGGTCTACCGCGCGCATTTGCGACCGCACGCCGAAACGCGCGCGAACGCGCCGTCCGAAGGCGCTTTGCCGCGCGCGGACGCCCGCTACGCGAACGGCGTCGCCGTGCGCTGGGTGCGACCCGGCCGCTTGACAAGCGCCGACCCGCCGCTCGCGGGGCCGGCGTTCGCCGTAGCGACCGCGCCGCCCTCGCGAGGACGCGGACTATCGGGAACTCGCGATGGCGAATGAACAGGCGCACCACGTCGTCGCGTTGGACATAGGCACCTGCAAGGTGGCGGCGTTGGTTGGCGAGTTGGCGCCGGACGGCGCGCTGGAGGTTGTCGGCATCGGCGCGCATCCGTCGCACGGCCTGAAGAAGGGCGTGGTGGTGAACATCGAGTCCACCGTGCAGTCCATCCAGCGCGCCGTCGAAGAGGCGGAACTGATGGCCGGCTGCGAGATAGAAGCGGTGTACGTGGGCATCGCCGGCAGCCACGTTCGCAGTCTCAACTCCAAAGGCGTTGTCCCGGTGCGCGACCGCGAGGTGCGCGCCCAGGACGTCGACCGCGTGATCGAGAGCGCCAAGGCCATGCCGGTGCCGGCGGATCAACAGGTGCTGCATGTGCTGCCGCAAGAGTACGTCGTCGACAACGAAGACGGGGTGAAGGACCCGCTCGGCATGTCCGGCGTGCGGCTGGAGGCAAAGGTGCATTTGGTGACCTGCGCGGTGAACGCCGCGCAAAACATCGAAAAGTGCGTGCGCCGGTGCGACCTGGCCGTGGACGACATCATCTTGGAGCCGCTCGCGTCCAGCCACGCGACGTTGAGCGAAGACGAGCGCAACCTCGGCGTCTGTTTGGTGGACATTGGCGGCGGCACGACGGACATCGCGGTGTTCACGGACGGCGCCATCCGCCACACCGCGGTCATCCCCTTCGCCGGCGAGCAGGTGACCAGCGACATCGCCATGGCGTTGCGGACGCCCACCGCGAACGCCGAGGACATCAAGGTGAAGTACGCCTGCGCCCTCACCCAGCTGGCATCCGCGGAAGACCACATCCAAGTGCCGGGAGTCGGCAACCGACCAGCGCGCGGCTTGTCGCGGCAAACGCTGGCCGAGGTGGTGGGAGCGCGCTACGAGGAGCTGTTCACATTCATCCAAGCGGAACTTCGCCGCGGCGGCTTCGAAGAGACGATCGCCTCCGGGATGGTGCTCACCGGGGGCGGCGCGAAGATGGAGGGGGTGGTGGAACTCGCGGAGGAGATTCTGCACATGCCGGTGTGCTTGGCGTCGCCCCGCTCGGTTGCGGGGTTGGCGGACATCGTGCGCGACCCGGCGTACGCCACCGCGGTGGGGCTCTTGCTCTACGGCCGCGATCGGGAGATGAACGAGGGCGGTCGCCGGCGCCGCTTCGGTGGTGGCTTTCGCGACCATGTGGAGAGAGCGAAAAAGTGGATTCAGGACCGGATGTGAACGTGCCGGTGGTCGGCGCGCGCGAGCGCGCGGCCGCCAGGTGAAACGGATTTCAAGGGAAGACCCAAAGGAGAGCGAGATGGCATTTGAATTGGTGGACCAACCCCAGCAGGCGGCCGTGATCAAGGTGATCGGCGTCGGCGGCGGCGGTGGCAACGCCGTGGAGCACATGGTGGTCAACAAGGTGGAAGGCGTGGACTTCGTCGTCGCCAATACGGACGCGCAAGCGCTCCACGACCTGAGCGCGGCCACCAAGCTGCAACTCGGCGCCGCGGAGAACAAGGGCCTTGGTGCCGGCGCGAACCCGGAGGTGGGCCGCGCCGCGGCGTTGCACGACCGCGAGAAGATCCAGGAAGTGTTGAAAGGCACGGACATGGTGTTCATCACCGCCGGCATGGGCGGCGGCACCGGCACCGGCGCGGCGCCGGTGGTGGCGGAGGTGGCCAAGGAGATGGACGTGCTCGCGGTGGCGGTGGTGACCAAGCCGTTCGAGTTCGAGAACCGGATGCAAGTGGCCGAGCAAGGCATCGTGGACCTCGGCCACCACGTGGATTCGCTCATCGCCATCCCCAACGAGAAACTGCTCACCGTGCTTGGCGAAGAGGTTTCTCTGGAAAGGGCGTTCGCCGCCGCCAACGACGTGTTGCTTGGCGCCGTGCAGGGCATCGCCGACATCATCATTCGTCCCGGCCTCATCAACGTGGACTTCGCGGACGTGAAGACCGTGATGTCCGAACGCGGGCTTGCGATCATGGGCACCGGCGAGGGCGAGGGCGAAAGCCGCGCCGCCGATGCCGCGGATCGGGCGATCCACAGCCCCCTCTTGGACGATGTGGATCTGCGCGGCGCCCGCGGCGTGGTGGTGAACATCACCACGGCGGCGGGCATGGGCATCATGGAGTACCGCGAAGTCGGCCAGATCGTGCGCGAGTTCACCTCCCACGACGCCACCGTTGTGCTCGGCACGGTGGTGGACGACGGCATGGGCGAGCGCATGCGCGTGACGGTTGTCGCCACCGGCTTGGGCGCCGACGGCGCGCCGGCACGGTCCGCGCCGCCGCGCCCCGTCCTCACCGGCGCGCAGGAGCCGCGGCCGGCGGCCGGGCCGGCGCGCGTGGAGCGCGCGGAGCGCCCGCGCGGGCGGATTGCGGCGCAGGGACGGGCGGCGGCGTCTCCGGCGGAACCCTTGAACGTGGCGCGATTCATCCGCGAGCAGGCGGCGGGACCGGCCGAGGCGACAGACCCGAACTATCTCGACGTTCCCTCGTTCCTGCGCGAGCAGGCGGACTGATCGCGGGCAAGACGCCCAGCCTGCCGGGCGCACCACAGAAGACGAGAACGCAAGCGAAACAAATTGTTACAAAAAGGTGGCGGCAAAGGCGCTATGGTTGCGCGGTCCGCCACGCCATTCGGCGGGCACAAGGCAGTCGCGCAAGGCGTCTTCGAGCTGCTTGGACACCTCGGCGAGGATCTGCTCGCGGGAGCGCACCTTCGCCTTGGCGCGAAACCGGACGCTCTCACCCACGGGCACACCAAGCGCCTTGGCCAGCGCCCGCACGGTGTTCGCCCGCGGGATGGCGGCACCCCGCTCGATGCGCCCAGCGCCAGCCAGGACAGTCCAGCCTTCAAGGCCAAGCCCTCTCCTAGGTCAGGCCGCTATCCAACCGCAGCCGGGCCACGTTGGTGGCGATGGTCGTTCTGTCGACCATCGACTTCTGCCCGCCTCGTGAACACGTCTTGGAAGATACCATAGCCTCAACCAACGTCGAAATGAGCATCCAAACTGGGCATGGCGTTGCTGGTCAAGCTCTGCTACAGTTGGAAACTGCTACTGCTACTTGAGGGCGTCCAAGTGATTCAGAAGGCCTTAGACCATGCAGACTCGCTCATGAAGTGCGCGATTGACACTATTGTCAGCTTTTCTTAAAGGCGGGGGGCAGTGATGGCGTGGGACAAACCGTTCGATGTGGTGGCTGTGCGGCGGCTTGCCAAAGCCGACGTCAACCGGACGAGCGCGGAAGATATCGTCCTTGCGAGGCTCAAGCTCGCTGCGAGGAGCAAGGCGACGGTGGTGGTTTTTGGGGTCGCAAAATCCATAGGCTGTTTGCTGGGGTGCACAATCTTCAGTTTGATCGGCCTGCATCTCACCTACCACGGCGGCTTCTTCGTCACGGTGCTCGGGAGCGCTCTCGTAGTGATCTGTGGGCTCCTTGCGCTCTTGGTTCTCCTCGGTTGTTTTTTGGACAATGAAATCAAGGACTGGCACCGAGCCCGGAGAGAGCTGAGACCGAAGTGGATCAACGACATTGAGGACGTGTACACCGGTACCGTATAGTAGTGCCGGCGCTTGTCGCTATCTCCCGCTGCCACCAGGTGCGGCTCGGTCAGCCGCCGACCCAAGGCTACTTCACGCTGTAGCGGAAGTGGTTGAGTTCCAGCCGATCCCACAACTCCAGCGCCAGCCAGAACGCTCCCCACTGCCGCGGACGCCGAACAGACAGCTCGCCGACCTTCACCCGCACCGTCTCGCAGGCCAGCTCCGGTTCCCAGTCGACTTAACCCTCTAGACGCCATTAAAGCGCCGTCTCGGCAGACAGGGCTTCACCGCTTGCGCAAGTGATTGATAGACAAGGGGTGTGCGACAGATCTTTGGTAAGTGACCACTTCGGGGTGGCATGGAGTTGGAGTGCCACCGCGGGTTTCCCGTATCCTTGGTTTTTTGCAAAGGCCAAGGAGGAGGCCCGCGATGGCGACGAGGACTGTCGGTGATCGAGACGAGGAAGGCAAGAGGGAAACGGAAGCGGCGGCGTTGGAACAGCGGGCGGCGCTGGTGGAGTTGATGTCGGTTCAAGCGGAGGAGCTGGCGACGGCGCTGATGGAGTCGCCGGGGGCGTTGGCGGCGCGTTTGGACGGCGTGCTTCGGGAGGCGGTGCTGGAGGCGGGTCGGCTGGGGCTGGAGCGGTGGGCGGAGAAGACCCGTTCGGACTGCGGGGCGGCGAACGCGCCGCGGTGCGAACACTGCGGCGGCGGGATGCGCCACCTGGGCCGGGAGCGGTCGCCGACGGAGACGGCGCTGGGCGGGGTTCGGCTGGCGATGGGGCGCTACGCGTGCGCGGCCTGCGGGAAGAGCGCGCGTCCGCGGTCGGCGCGTATGGACATCGAGGCGTCGATGACGCCGATGGCGCGCCGGATGGCGAGCGAGCTGGGCTCGGTGTGCTGCTGCGCGGAGGCGGACCGGCTGCTGAACGTGGTGGGCGGGGTGAACTTCGGGACGAAGCGGGTGGAGCGGACGACGCGGCTGGTGGGCGACGACCTGGAGGCGTGGCGGACGCGGCTGCTGTCGGGTTCGATCACGGTGTTCGGCGGCGGGGGCGGGACGGTCAACGATGCGTCGTTCGACGGGTCTGTGGTTCGCAAGCCGTTGAAGGAAGGACAGATTCTGTGCGTGGGACTGGACGGCACGGGGGTTCCGGCGCTGCCGTCGGAGACGGCGGGGCGGAAGGGGAAGGACGGCGGTCGGGCGACGACGAGGGAAGCGAAGGTGGGCGCCATCTGGGTGGTCGAGCCGGATGGCGAAGGCGGGACGCGGCTGGCGGAGGACTCGGCGTGGTTTTTCCGGCGATCGAGAGCGCGGCGGACGACGCGCGGGGCGACTCGCCGGTGGCGCGGCGGCTGCTGCGCGAACTGGCGGCGCTGGGATTCGCGCCGGAGGACGTCGGCGTGGCGCTGGGCGACGGGGCGGACTGGCTGCGGCGGCTGTACGAAGAGTGGTTCCCGAACGCGGTCCGGATCGTGGACTTCTTCCACGCCGCGGAGTACCTGTGGGCGGCGGCGCAGGGCCGCCACCGGAACGACCCGAAGGCCGCGAAGCGGTGGGCGGAGAAGCAGTGCCGGCGGCTCGAGGCGGGGCGGATGGACGACGTGCTGGCGGCGCTTCGCAAGCCCGGCGCGGGCACCGAGGAACGCGCCAAGGCGATCCGCTACTTGTCCGAGCGGCGGGGCCAAATGCGCTACGACGAGTACCGCTCGCTCGGCCTGCCGATCGGTTCCGGGCGCGTCGAGGCGGCCTGCAAGACGGTGGTGGGGCGGCGCACGAAATGCACCGGCATGCGCTGGACGGTGGCCGGCGCCAACCCCGTGCTCTGGGTGCGCTGCGCCCGCCTCAGCGGCTGGTTCGACGACTACTGGGAGCACCGCCTTCGGAAGGCGGCGTGAGGCGCTGGTGGCCAATTACCAAAGATTTGTCGCACACCCATAGACAAGGCGGGGAAAAAAGAGCTGACTATCCGGTCATGCTCGGCGAGAAGCTTACGGACAATTACGGACAATAGCCCCGAAGTCGCATCATCTCCGCGGGTAGGTGGTGGTCTCGATCCCGTCGCCTCCGTCGCCCGCCGCCACCCGCGCACAGCAGAAGCCCAGTGACCACCGCCACGGCCAGTGTCAACGGCCCAAGCATGACTACGCAGAACGTTAAGCCGACCGCCACTGGCGTTGATCGCTCGTCGAGTAGAAAACTGCTAAACAGCCAGATGAACATGGCTGCGAAGGAGCAGATGAACAGCAAGCCAAACGGCAACCAAATGTATATGAAGATGAATGCTGGCGCAAATGGGCTGATAAACGAATCGCCGCCAAACCACCACGACCCTACTAGCCACAGCAGGGCCGCCAGAGCCGCCACAAACCAGCCCATGCAGGCGACAGTGACAACGATCTGGCAGTTTGCGTGACGCGACAAAGTTTTCCTTTCGTTCCTCGACATATGTGCCTTCTCCTGCGACGCGTCGTGGCGGAGGACGCCGGCCACCCGACTACACCGACCGAACCTTACGAGGCCCCGAGCGGAATTGCAAACCAAAGCCCCGCCACGTGTTGGTAGCAAATACATTTGTCCGGTTTTTAGAGCACGTTATCTGTCCGGTCTTCGCGCCCCCCTTGAAGCGCCACTCGAGTGCGCTACCGTGCCGAGCGCGGACCCCGGAAGCGGATAGGCCGCAACACTGGCGCAAGCCGCGGGCGGCGACGCTGCCGGACCGGCCGTCGCCGCCCCTTTGCGCTGGTGTTCCCGTACTTCGGGGTTCGGGGCAGCGCCCCGAAAAGGCCCGAAGGGCCTTTGCGTCGCCGCGTTCACGCGGTGGCGACCGGCGAGCCGTCGGCCTCGTAGCGGCCGATGCGGCGCGGGCCGTGGAACACCGACAGCCGCCCGTCGGCGTGCTCGTGGACGCGGACGCGGCGGCGCACGAAGTGCCTGCCGTGCGGTCCGGGCGGGATTTGCAGCGACCGGTTGTTGTAGCTGACGCAGTTGTCGTGCCCGACCACGCGGTCCTCCTTGACGCACAGGATGTCGTCGAGGTCGACGCCGCCGAGCGGCACGAAGGCGTCGCCGGACTCCCGCGCCGGCGCCGCGAAGCGCTTGTTGTAGTCGGGCCAGAACCGCTCGCGCAGGTAGTTGTTGGCCGTCTCCATGTCGCGCACGCCTTCCAGCGCCAGCTCGTTCGGCAGACGCCCTTGGATTGTCCCGAAGTGCCGCTCCGAACGGCCCCGCGCCTGGGGCGAGTAGGACGGAATCATCTCGATGCCCAGCTCCCCCATCGCCCGCCCGAACTGCGTCGGGTTGCTTTTGTCCACCTTGCCGCCCGCCTCCGGCGTGTGCCAGTAGTGGCTGCCCCGGTCCGAGTAGAGGCTCAGGAACAGCCCCCGCCCCTCGGCCGTCTCGCGCACCCCGCGGAAGCTCGACCAGGTGCCCTCCTCCTCCACGAAGAAGCCCGAATACACCTCGCCCGTGGCGTCGTCCAAGGTCACGATCAGATCCCACACCGCGTCCGCCACCCACTCGTGCGTGGACCCGTCCTGATGCACCAGCATCCCGGGCAGCGGCGCCCGCTCGCGCTTCTTCCGGCGCCTCCCCCGCGTCCGGCCCTTGCCGACCAGACCCGCCTCCCGCAGCCGGCTCTTCACCCACGTGTACGACCGCTTTCCGCCGTGCTCCTCCCGGTACCGCTCGTGGAAGTGCGCCACCGTCCACCCCTCGTAGGTCTCCCGGTACAGCGTCTCCAGCCGCAGCACCTCGTCCGCCGGCGCCCGCAGCGACGACACCTGCGCCATCCGCTTGTCGACCAGCCCGTCGATTCCGTCTTCGTGGTACCGGTCAACGTACCGCCGGAACGTGCGCGGGCACACCCCCAGCAGCTCCGCCGCCTCCTCCTGCGTCAACCGCTTCTCCGTCCACCTTCCCAACGCCTCCTCGAATCTTCTCATCCTCGTCTCCTGCAACCATTTCGCCCGCTTCATCGACCTCCTCCAGAGGCGTCCAAAAGCGGACAATTTATGTGCTAGAAAACCGGACAGATTATGTGCTCCCAACAACCAAAGCCCCGCCACGTCGCCGCGCTGCTGAACAAGCTGCACGTCGGCGAGTTCGCGAAGTCGCGCCCCAGGCGCTCCAACGACAACGCCCTCGTCGAGGGCAAGAACGCCCACGTCGTGCGCAGGCAACTGGGCCACGAGCACATCCCCGTCCGCTTCGCCGACGACGTGGACGTCTTCGCCCGCGAGCACCTGTCGCCGTTCCTCAACTTCCACCGCCCCTGCCTGTTCGCCACCGAGCGCGTCGACGCCAAGGGCAAGGTGCGGCGAAACCTACCGCCGGGAGGACATTACTGGTCGATCGCAACCATCGCCTCTGCGCTCGACGTTCCCTCGTTCCTGCGCGAGCAGGCGGATTGATCGCGGGCAGACGCCCGGCCTGCCGGGCGCACCACAGAAGACGAGAACGCAAGCGAAACAAATTGTTACAAAAAGGTGGCGGCAAAAGCGCTATGGTTGCGTGGGGTTCCGTCACGCCGTTCGGCGGGCACAAGGCAACCGCGCAAGGCGTCCCGTTCTTGGGATGAGCGGAGGTGCATCGAAATGGAAGGCAACGCATGATCGGCCAGCGGACGTTGGCGCGATCGACGCACACGCAGGGCGTCGCCCTGCACTCCGGCGAGGAAGTGAAAATCACGATCCATCCCGCGCCGCCGGACACGGGCATCGTGTTCCGCCGGGTGGATCTTCGCGGCGAGAACGTGCGCGCCAACATCGCCAACGTGGTGAAGACGCGCTTCGCCACGACCTTGGCGGAAAACGGCGCCCAGGTCTCCACCGTGGAACACCTCATGGCGGCGTTCGCCGGCTTGGGCGTGGACAACGCCGGCGTGGACATCAACGCCACGGAACTTCCCATCTTGGACGGCAGCGCCGCGCCGTTCCTTGATCTCATCCGCGCCGCCGGCGTGGTGGACCAGGCCGCCGCGAGACGCTACCTGCAAGTGGTGCGGGAGGTCTCCTACGCGGAAGGCCGCGCCGTCGCGCGCTTGCGTCCCCACGACGGCTTCCGCGTCGAATACACCATGGCCTACGACCACCCCTTCTTCGCCGACCAGTGCCAGCACGCCGCGGTGGAGTTCGCTGGCGGCACCTTTGAGCGCGAAGTGAGCCGGGCGCGCACCTTTGGCTTCTTGGCGGACATGGACCATCTGCGCACGCGGCGCTTGGCGCTCGGCGGCAGCTTGGACAACGCCATCGTCGTGGACGACGACGGCATCGTGAACGACGACGGCCTGCGCTACCACGACGAGTTCGTGAAGCACAAGATATTGGACGTCGTGGGCGACCTGTACCTTTGCGGCCATCCGATTCTCGGCGCGTTCGAGGGCTACCGCACCGGCCACACCGCGAACACCGGCCTGGTGCGCCGCCTGCTCCAAGAACCGGGGGCCATCCGCTCGGTGACCTTGGAAGGCAACGGACGCCAATCGGCCTGATCCACCGGCCGGCGTCCGGCCCGATGCCGCCCTTCCATCGACCGGCCTTATAATGGCCGTTGGCAGCTTGGGACGCGCATGGCAGACGACCAGAATGTGGAGGCGAGCGCATCCGGCGCCAAGGCGCGGCGCGCTGGCGCGCGCTCCTGCGCCAGCGGCGCGGATCCCAATCCAACCGAAACCCGCGAGTGGCTCGAATCGTTGGAGTACGTGCTGGAGCACGACGGCATCGAACGCGCCAACTTTCTCCTGCGCCGCCTTTCCTCCCGTCTCACCGAGACCGGCGCGCGTCTGCCGTACACCATCAACACGCCGTACCGGAACACCATTCCCGCCAACCAAGAGGCGTTCATGCCGGGCGACCTCTTCATGGAACGCCGCATCCGCTCGCTGGTGCGCTGGAACGCGTTGGCGATGGTCGTGCGCGCCAACCGGCGCGAAGGCGACGTGGGCGGGCACATCTCCACGTTCGCATCGGCGGCCACGCTATACGACGTGGGTTTCAACTACTTCTTCCGCGGCCCCACCGGCGATGCCGCCGGCGATCTCATCTATTTCCAAGGCCACAGCGCGCCGGGCATCTACGCGCGCTCGTTCGTGGAAGGCCGCTTGGACGAGAAGGACTTGGACGCCTTTCGCCGCGAAGTCGACGGCGGCCTCTCCTCCTATCCCCATCCGTGGCTTATGCCGGACTACTGGCAGTTCCCCACGGTGTCGATGGGGCTGGGGCCCATTCAAGCCATCTACCAAGCGCACATCATGAAGTACTTGGACAGCCGCGGCCTGATTCCCATGGGCGACCGCAAGGTGTGGGCGTTTCTCGGCGATGGCGAGTGCGACGAGCCCGAGTCCCTCGGCGCGCTCGGCCTCGCCGGACGCGAAAAGCTGGACAACCTGATCTTCGTGGTGAATTGCAACTTGCAGCGGCTGGACGGGCCGGTGCGCGGCAACGGCAAGATCATCGACGAGTTGGAGGGCGCGTTCCGGGGCGCCGGCTGGCACGTCGTCAAGGTGGTGTGGGGGCGGCTTTGGGACCCGCTGCTGGCCAACGACGTCGGCGGGCTGTTGCAGCAGCGCATGGACGAGGTGGTGGACGGCGAATACCAGAACTACAAGGCCAAAGGCGGCGGCTACACCCGCGAACACTTCTTCGGCAAGCACCCGGCGTTGGCCGAGCGGGTGGCGCAGCTCTCCGACGACGACATCATGCGCTTGAACCGCGGCGGCCACGACCCGTTCAAGGTCTACGCCGCCTACCACGCCGCCACGCACCATAGAGGCGAACCCACCGTGATTCTGGCGAAGACGGTGAAGGGCTACGGCATGGGCGACGCCGGCGAAGCGGAAAACACCACCCATCAGGTGAAAAAGCTGGATTTGGAGGGCCTCAAGCACTTCCGCGATCGCTTCGACATTCCCTTGAGCGACGAGGCGCTGGACGAAGTGCCCTACTACCGTCCGCCGCCAAACGCGCCGGAAACCGTGTACATGCAACGGCAACGCGCCGGGCTCGGCGGGCCGATTCCGAAACGCGTGGAGTCCAAGGCGGAGGTGTCCGTGCCGGCGCTGGACACGTTCGCCCCCCAGCTGCAAGGCAGCGGCGAGCGGGCAATTTCCACCACGATGGCGTTCGTGCGCATCCTCTCCACCTTGGCGCGCCAGAAACCCATCGGCGCGCGCGTGGTGCCCATCATTCCCGACGAGGCGCGCACCTTCGGCATGGAGGGCATGTTTCGGCAACTGGGCATCTATTCTTCGGAAGGCCAGCTGTACGAGCCGGAGGACTTCGGCGCGATCGCCTCCTACCGCGAATCCAAAGACGGCCAGGTGTTGGAGGAGGGCATCAACGAAGCCGGCGCTTTCGCCGCCTGGCTGGCGGCCGCCACCTCGTACAGCACGCACCGCTACACGCTCGTTCCCTTCTACATCTTCTACTCGATGTTCGGCTTTCAGCGCGTTGGCGATCTGGCGTGGGCGGCGGGCGACATGCAGGCGCGCGGCTTCCTCATCGGCGCGACGGCCGGGCGCACCACCTTGAACGGCGAGGGTTTGCAGCACCAAGACGGCCACAGCCATCTGCTCGCCTCCGCCATCCCGAACTGCGTGGCCTACGACCCCTGCTACGCCTACGAGCTCGCCGTCATCGTCCACGACGGCCTGCGGCGCATGTTCGAGCGGCGCGAGCGGGTGTTCTACTACGTCACGGTGATGAACGAGAACTATGCGCAGCCGCCGATGCCGGCGGATGCCGCCGCAGGCATCCTGAAGGGCATGTACAAGCTCGACGCGGTGGGCGCCGACACCGCGAAGAAGGTGCGCCTTCTCGGCAGCGGCGCGATTCTGCGCGAAGTGCGCAAAGCGGCGCGGCGGCTGTGGGAGGATCACGGCGTGGCCAGCGAGGTGTTCAGCGTGACCAGCTTCACCGAGCTCGCTCGCGACGGCGCGGACGCGGCGCGTTGGAATCTCCTGCATCCCGCCCAAGCGCCGCGCCGCTGCCACGCCGGCGACTGCTTGGCCGGCGATGCGCCCGTGATCGCCGCTACGGACTACGTGCGCGCTTGCGCGGAATCGATCCGCGGCTGCTTCGACGCGCCGTACCGCGTGCTCGGCACGGACGGCTTCGGGCGCAGCGACACGCGCGAGAAGCTGCGCGACTTCTTTGAGGTGGACGAGCGTTTCGTCACCTTGGCGGCGCTGCGCGAGCTGCAAGACGCGCAGCAAGTGTCGGCGACCGAGGTGGCGACGGCGATGTCGGCGCTCGGCGTCGCGCCGGACAAGCCCAATCCGCGGTTGACATGAGCGAAGTCGCCATTCCGGACATCGGCGACGCCGAGGATGTCGAGGTGATCGAAATCTGCGTCTCCCCGGGCGACGAGGTGGCGCCCAACGACGCCTTGATCGTCATCGAGTCGGACAAGGCGTCCATGGAAGTGCCGGCGCCGTTCGCCGGTGCCGTTGCCGAGGTGCTGGTCGCGCTTGGCGACCGCGTGAACGCCGGCGATCCCATCGTCCGAGTCGAGGGGCAACCCGACGCGCCGGTTGCGGAAGGGGAAGCGCCGGATTCGCCCCGGCCTCCCGCCGCGGCCAAACCGGACGCGGCCGCGCGCGCGGCCGCTGTGGCATCGACGCCCGAGCCCGCTGCCGAGCCGACAGCGCCACCGCCGGCGGTGGCGACCGCGGCGAGCGCGACCGGGAAGGTCTACGCCGGGCCCGCCGTGCGGCGCTTGGCCCGCGAACTCGGCGTTGATCTCGCCGCGGTGCCCGGCACCGGCGCCCGCGGCCGCATCGTCAAGGACGATGTGAAGGCGCATGTCAAACGCGCGTTCACCGCGCCGGCAGGCCCGTCGCCTCCCCCGCCAATGCCCGTCGTGGATTATTCGCGCTTCGGAGAAGTGGACGAGGCGCCCCTCTCGCGCCTGCGCGCCCGCGGCGCGGCCAACCTGCAGCGGGCGTGGCAGCATGTGGTTCACGTCACGCAGCACGACGATGCGGACGTGACGGATCTAGAGGCGTTCCGCGCCACGCTCCGCGACGAAGCGGCGCTGCGCGGCGTCAAGATCTCGCCGCTGCCGTTCATCGTCAAAGCCTGCGTGTTCGCGCTGCGCGAACACCCGCGCCTGAACGCCTCGTTGAACGCCGCCGCCACGGCGATCATTTACAAGCGCTACCACCACATCGGCATTGCCGTGGACACGGAGGAGGGGCTGGTTGTGCCGGTGGTGCGCGACGCCGGCGCGTTGGGCGTCTTCGCGTTGGCCGAAGAGATCGCCCGTTTGGCGGCCGCGGCCCGCGAGCGGCGTCTCAAGCCGGAGGAAATGCAAGGCGGCAGCTTCACCGTGTCCAGTCTCGGCGCGCTCGGCGGCACCGGCTTCACCCCCGTTGTCAACGCGCCGGAAGTGGCCATCCTTGGCGTCGGCCGCGCGCAAATGCGCCCGGTGTGGGACGGCGCCGCCTTCGCGCCGCGCAAGACTCTGCCGCTGTCGCTCTCCTACGACCACCGCGCCATCAACGGCGCCGAAGCCGGCCGTTTCGTGGCGGATCTGCGCGAGTTGCTAGGCGACGTGCGGCGTTTCTCCTTGTAGCGCCCCTGCGCAAACCGACTCGCTTCAAAAGAGCGGTATGCCGGGCACTTTCACGCGTATCCGGTACAGGCCCTTGGAAGCCGTAAGGAAGAACGTGTGCATGTCGCCGCCGCCCCAAGTGAAATTGGCGCAGAACGCCGGCGTCTCAATGACGCCCAAGCATGCGCCATCGGCGGGGTGGTAGATGTGAACACCGCCGGGGCCGGCGCAGAACACATTCCCGGCGCGGTCCGTCTTCAAGCCGTCGGGCGCTCCCGGGCCTTCGCCGGTGGACTCGGCGAACACTTCGCCCCCGCGCAGCTGGCCATTCTCGTCGACCGCGAAGCGGCGCACATGTTTGCGCGGCGTGTCGGCGACATAGAGGTGCTTCTGATCGGGCGTGAACGCGAGGCCGTTCGGCATGTCGAAGTCCGCGCACACGACGGTGAGGTTCTCGCCGTTCGGCCCCATGCGAAAGACGCCGCGGAAGTCCAGCTGCGGCGGCCGCGCCACGCCGACGCCGTCGGCGCGTCCGTATGTGGGATCGGTGAACCAAACCGTGCCGTCCCGCCGCACCACGATGTCGTTGGGGCTGTTCAGCTCCTTGCCTTGGTAGTGGCTGGCTAGAACGATGACGCTGCCGTCCGGCTCGGTGCGCGTGACGCGGCTGGTGGCGTGTTCGCAAGTGAGCATTCGGCCCTCGCCATCATAGGTGTTGCCGTTCGCCATGTTGCTCGGTTCGCGCAGCACCGACAGGCCGCTGGCTTCGCTCCACCGATAGAGGCGGTTGCCGGGGATGTCGCTGAACGTGAGGTGTTCGTCCCGCGGGTGCCAGATCGGCCCTTCGGTGAAGCGAAAGTCGCCAGCCAGTTGGTCGAGGGTTGCGCTTTCGTCCACCACGCCGCGCAGGCGCCCATCGCGCACTTGAATAGCCATGCCGTCAGCTCCGCCGGATTGGGCCAAGCATAATATGCTGTAAGGTGCCGCCGAGGCATCCTTGACTGGTGCCGGTGCCGGCGTGAGACAAGTGCTGTACCTCAGTGGAGTGCAGTACGGTCGCCGCGCCGCCCGCGGGGACGGTGGTATAGTCGCGTCCGAGTGAGCGGGTCGGAAGTGGCGATGGTGCGGGAAGGCGTGCGCCAAAGTGCGCGGGAGGACGATGTGCGAGCAGCAGCGGCGCGTGGAAGAACCGGCGGTTGGACGATCGCCGCGGTCGCTGTCGGCGTATTGCTTGGCGGCTGCCGCGCACCGCTACCGGAGCTGGAGACGCCGGCGCCCGCCGCCGGCGATCGCGTCGCCTTCGTGCGCGACATGATGATTGAAAGCGCGGAGATGTCCGAAGGGCCGTCGCGTACCGAGAAGGCGGTGGAGGCCGTGCGGAAGTGGGGCGGCAAGGCCGACGCGGAGGAGTAGACATTTGAGTAGCGGCGACCTTCACGGGTGAGCCGGGTTTGCGCAGCAAACTCGAACGCGCCCGGCAGGGTGCGCTCTTCCGCACTCTTCACAGCGTGGCGCGACCGTTCTCAGTCGCCGGCAACCGGCGCCAACCCACCGCGCGGCAGACACAAGGGCGATGGCGGAAACCGACTACACCGCTTTTCTGAACGACGGCGACAGCCGGCGGGTTGTGCAGCAGGCGCTGCGCGACGCCAAGGTGCAACGAGGCACCGTGCGCAACGCCGCGTGGACGTTTCGCACGCAACGCTCGCCGGAAGTTCTGCTTGTGGATCTGGATGGCGAGCAGAACCCGATCGTCTACGTCCCGGCGCTGATGCAGGTGTGCCGTCCGGAGACCATGATTCTGGTCACCGGCTCGGAAAACAACGTAACGCTTGCCAACGAACTCTACCGCAGCGGCGTGTTCCTCTATCTGCCAAAGCCGTTGGACGCGAACAACGTGCAGCAAGCGCTGCGCGAAGTCGCCGCCGTCAACGGCGAGGGCACGCGCCCGGAAATCCAAGCCAGCCGCTTGATGCTGGTGCTTGGCAAAGGCATGGGCACAAGCACCATCACAGCCCTGTTGGCGCACATGGCAGCGGACGCCGGACGCTATGTCACCTGCTTGGATCTCGACCCCAACTTCGGCTCTTTGGCGCTGGCCTTGGACACCGAACCCCGGCGCGGCTTGGCGCAAGCGCTGCAGGCGGACGGAGACGAAATGGCGTCGCTGGATCGCTTGCAAGCCCAAGTCACAACGCGCATCGGTCTAGTGGCGCATCCGATGGACCAAGCGGGTCAAGAGGACCCGCCCGACCCCGGCTTGCAGGGCCTCATCGACGCGTTGTCGGTGCAGGCGCACATGATCCTCGCGTGCGGACTGAAGCCGCGCCACGTCGATGCGCTTCGAAACCTGGTCACGAACCACCTGGTGGTCTTCGAGCCGACGCCGGCCGGCATGTCCGTGGCGGTTCGCTGGTTGCGCATTCTGGACGGCGCCACCTCCACGTTGGTGGTGAATCACACGCGCCCGTTGCCCAAACTGCTGAGCGACGATCAGCTCCGCGACGGTTTCGGCGGGCGGGCGCCGGACTTGGAGTTGCCGTACATCAAGGGCATGGCCCGCTCCATGGCGCTCGGCGAGCCGCAACTGGCGGTGGCGCGTCGGGAACGCGCCTTGCTTGCCAAGTTTCTGCAACTCCTCCTTGGCGTTGGCGCCTTGGAGGAGAGCGGCTGAACCACTGGGCTTCGCCCGCGGACGCCGCCGAGCGCTGGCTCTACTGAACCTCGAAGCCCAAGTCCGCCACCGCCGTCATCAGCGCCTCGTAGTCCGCGTCGTCTTCCACCGGGCCGGCGCGAACGCGGTAGAAGGGCGCGTTGGCGTCCCTTTCCTGCACTACTTGCACCGACTCGGCGGTGAGCACCCGCATGCGCGCGGCCAAGTCGTCCGCCTCGGCACGCGCATCGTAGTCCCCGATTTGGATGAAGACTCCCTCGTCTTGCGTAATCACGTAAGCGCGCGCGCCGCCGGCGAGCGCGGGTGGCGAAGACGCTGGCGGCTCGCCCGGCTGTTCGGCGCCCGGCGCCACTGGCGGCGAGCCGACGTTGCCGGGTTGGGATTCGGCGGCGACTTCGGCCGCCGCGAGCGCCGCCTGCACCACTTCGGCGACCGCGGCCGCCGCGCCGTTCTCCAGCCGCAACGCGCCACTTGGCCGGTCTTCCGGGGCGATGGTCGGCGGCGTCTCGTTCTTTGGCGCGTCAATCTTTGGCGCATCAACCTCTGGCGCGTCAACCCTTGGCGCGTCAACCCTTGGCGCGTCAACGCCGGCAACGCTAGGTGGAGTGGGAGGAGGCTGTCCTATTGGCCGCTGGGGAGGAGGTCGGTCTAGCGGTTGCGCCGAAGACGGCTCGCCGCGTGTCGCGGTCGGCGGCTTCACGGTGTTGAAATTGGGTGCCGTCGGCATGGCCACGGGGTGGCCCGCCGCCGCCAAAGCGTCGACAACGCCGTCCAATTCCGCGTTGGAGCGGAGCGGGCCGAAGCGGACGCGATGCACCAGCTTGCCGCTTGGCAGCACACCCTCGACCACGCGAATGGGCGTCGCCACGAGTCCGCGCAACTCGTCCGCCCGCGCCGCCGCCTTGGCGCGCGCTCCGAACGCGCCGACCTGCAGGAAGGTCTCGCCGCCGGCGGTCACCACGAACGCCTGCAGCGGCGCCGCCGGCGTTGGGCGCGTTCCGCGGTTGGCGGGAGTTTCCGCTCCGTCCACGTTGTCGCCGTCTTGGCGCGCCGCCATGCGAACGCCACCATAGCCCGCGTCCCGCAAGACGCCAACGAGGGCCCGCAGCGCTTCTTGCGTTGGCACCGGTCCAATGCGCACGCGGTGCAATCCGCGTTTCTCGGCGACGCGCACCGGGTGCTCGGTGACGCGCCGCAGGCGATCCGCCAACGCGTTCGCCTTCGCCGCCGTCGCATAGGCGGCCATCTGCACAAAGGGCCCATCGGTTTCATGGACGAGGAAGCCGGTCAACTCGCCGGCCGCTGGCGCGAACGGCGTCACGTCCGCCTCGGTCGCCGGCGGTGGGGGCGCTTGCGCCGGCGGCGGGGGTGGAGCTTGAGCTGGCGGAGCGGGTGGCGGCGCGTCTTGACTACTACTAGGACTAGGGCTGGGGCTAGGCGGCGCGGCCGGGGTTCGCGTTGGCGCATCCGTCAAGCGTTCGGCGGCCTCTTCGAAGCGGGCCACGGCGCGTTCGATCCGATCCGCGGCGGCTTGCAGTTCCCGCTTGGGCGGCGCGCCGGGGACGGGCGTGGTTTGCGCTTGCCCAGCCGCTTCGCCGCCGAGGTCGGGAGCGTTGGAGGTTGCCACCTGCTCGGCAAGCAACTCGAGCGCCCGGGACAGATTGCGGCGCAGGTTTTGATCGCCGGGAAGCCGCTCCACCGCTTGCTCCATCAGCGTCACCGCGGTGCGCACATCCCCGCTCAAGAGCAGCGTGAGACCCACTCCGTTGAGGCCGTACGCGACGTATTCGTTGGTTGCCGCTTCCTGCGGATCCGTCAGGCGCGCGAAACTGCCTTGCGCATGCTCCAGCTGGCCGGCGTCCAGTGCGGCCCGGCCGTGGTGGAGTAGCGCGTCATGGCGCTGCGTCACGGTTTTCGCATGGGCGAGCGCGGCGAGGAACCAGCGCATGGCTTCGGCGCCGTCGCGGCGCTGGTGGGCGACCTCCCCCAAGCCCATGCGCGCTTCGAAGGACTGTGGGTTCACGTCCAACAAACGTCGGTAGAGACGCTTGGCGGTCTCCAACTGTCCGGCGTCCAGCGCCGTCTTGGCGACCGGCAAGACGGCGCCCACCACCGGGGCCATCTCGAGGTGGTCGTTCGCCCGCGGCACGAGCGAGCATGCCGCGGCCAGCGCGCAAAGCGCGGCGCATGCGGTGACTGCGAAGGCGCGAGACACAGTGAAACGCCGGCTCGGACGAGTCGGTGACCCCCTCAACTTCCATGTTCGAGTTCACCGGAGTATAGTCGAATCATCTAGGTTGGGTGTTCCGCGTTGCGCTAGGCGACGCGGGCATGGTGTCGCCATGAGCACGAAAGGTGTTTTCGTCAACCCCCTCCCGCGCCGGGGGCGGACGCCAGAGGTCGCCATCGACCCGCTGCACGTCCCTCGCCACGCGCGCGGCGCTTTCACCGTGGAGTTCACACTCATCCTCTTCGCGGCGATAACGCTGTTCGCGGTGGTCGGCGAGTTCCTGCGCGTTTCGCTCGTCAACCAAATCCTGGCGACCGCCACGAAGTCCGCCGCGAACCGGGTCGCCTCTCTGACCAGCACCACCGGCAACAACTGCCAGAACGCCATCAACGCGGCTTTCCAAGCGGACCGCAATGCCCGTTGGCTGCTCGACATCGACAACAACGGCGCGCTTACGGTCAACGTCACCACCGCCGCCGCGGACCGGTGGCCGGACCACACCGCCAGCACGAGCGATGTGGAAGTGGTGATTGGGTGGGACGACGACCCGGACGGCGGTGTGGATTGGAGCGACGGCGTCGCGGGGGACTGCGGCGACACCGGAAGCTGGCTGCGCGTTCGCGCCCAAGCGGTCATTCGCCCTTGGTACGGTTTGTTCCGTCCCCTCGTGCCGAACGGGTGGCCGCTGCGTCACGAGAGCTGGGCGCGGAACGCGCGCAGCACATGAACGCCAGCGGCGCATGCAGCGGGCCGGCGGTTGCGCGGACGCCGCGCCGACGGTCGCGGGCGGGGGTGCGAAGCGCCGCGCCGGGGCTCGGCGTTGGATCAACCCGCCACGGCGGCGCGGCTGCGGTGGAACTGATCGCCATCGCGCCCTTCGTGGTGCTGCTGATGGCCGCGCTTTGGGACCTGCGCGCCTTCACCGCTTTTCGCACGGACATCGCGAGGGAACAGTACGCGGTGGCGGAGTTGATCGCCGGCGGCGACGACTGGGCGAACGAGCAGGCGGTGGGGAGCGCCGTGCGGGCGGCGATGAACCGGCTGGCGCGGCGCAGCGCCGGCACCATGCGCGTCGTCGTGGTGACGCGGCTGCGTGATCAGACCGGGCCGCCGGTGGTGGAAGCGACGAACTCCGCTGGGCGCGACTGCGACACGGCTTGGGACCACGACAGCGATCCGGCCACCGATGATCAACTGCCTTGGTGCGAGCCGATGCTGCTGAACGAGATCCGCCCCAATCCCGACCCGGACGCAACCTCCACCATTCCGACGTGGAACGGCGGTGGCGACTGCGCGGGGTTGCCGTCGCAACTGCCGGCGAACGAGGGCGACAGCTTTGGCGCGAGCGATCCGGTCTTGCCGCAGGAGGGCACCGCCATTGGCGGCACGACGCCGCCCGCGTCGGCTTGGGTGAGCCGCACCTTGACGCCCACCGAATGGTGGGTGGTGGTGGAGATCTGCGCCCACTTCGGCCGCGGCAGCGAAACGGGATTCAGCGGCGGGGCCTTGGTCAACCTCGGCCTGCGCACCCTCGGCATGCCCACCACCATGCGCCGGCGCGTGGCCTGGGGTGCGTTGGAGGCGCTGGACGATTGCGCCTGGTGCGTGCCGCCCGCGCCCGCCACACCGCCTCCGACGCCGTGAAGGTGGCGGTGCGATCTTTGCTCTCGAACGCGCGGACGCGCTGCCACTCTCTGGCGCGCGCTTTGCGGGGGTTTGGCGCTTGCCGGCGCGGCGGCGCCGTGCTTTATGTTGGCGTCGCCGCGTTGACATTGCTGACCAGCGTCGGCGGCATGATGACCAACTTCGCGTGGCGCGAAGCCCAGCAGGAGGAGATCCGAGCGGCGTTGCGCGCCAGCGTGTCGGCGGTCGGCCAACTGCTCGACCGGCTCAACGATCCGGACACTCGAGCCGCCACCGAAGCGACAATCAAGGACCGCGTGGCGAAGTTCCTGGACGGTCTGCTGCCGCAGATCGACGTGGAGGATGACGACGTAACCGTGACGCACGAGGCCACATCGCGCATCACGCGCATCTCCGTCGGCGGCCAGGCGCAGTTCTTCTTCAACAGGCTTTTCGGCGCCAACACCAACCAACAGGGAACAACCAACCTGCCGACGCAGACCGTTGCGGTGCAGCTCCTCACCGATCGCTACGAAGTGGCGGTGGCGGCCGATGTCACCTATTCAATGAGCCGCCGCATGCGGGACTCGGGCGGCGGCAGCAACGGCCCAAAGCGCATCGACGCGCTCAAGAGCGCGGCGGACGTCATCGAGCAGGTTTTGAGCGACCGGGCGGCAAGCGACCCCGGCTCGATGGCGGTGGCCGTGCTGCCGTTCGGTTCGGCCGTGAACGTGGCCGACACGTCCGGCGCCGGGGACACCGTGGGCAAGCGCCGCTACGCACGCATGTTGATTGGCGACGCCATCGACACGGACACCGCCCGCTCCAGCTCGCACCACTGGGTGGACACGTTTCACTCCTACGGCACGGGCAACAACATGGGGCCGTTGCAGGCGCGCACGCTGCCGAACTTCATCCTCGGCAGCCAGGACGCGGACGGCAACGCGCGCTCCACTTGGACGACCACGGCGGACTGGGATCTCCGCGGCCGCACGGACTCCATCGACGTCAAGGATCAAGCGCCCATGTTGTGCTCGAACCGGAATCGGAACTGCAACGACTCCGACTCGGACACCGACAACGACTTCGGCAAGTGGCAAGTGGAAGGAGTGGACGTGTGGAACGGCTGCGTAATGGCCCGCTGGGGCGCTTATTGGGACGAGGACGCCCGCCCCTCCACCTGGGACGCGAACGCTCCGGCGGCGAGCAACTGGCCGGCGCGGGCCGACGCGGCCAAATGGACGCCGGCGCGGACCGCGCTCACGAACGAGCCGCTGCACCTCTCCGACGCGCCGCCGGACGCCGACGATCCGAACAGCCGTTTCACCGCCTACTCGTGGCCGGACTCGCGCATCGCCCGCAACGCCGATGGCCAATTGCACGCGGTGATGGCGGAGATGCTGGATGACGCCACGCGCACCAGCGCGGCAGCCACGACGCACACGCTAACGGTCAGCCGCCTCACCAACACCGTGGATCGGCTCTCCGGCTTCAACGACTGGTCCGCGCGCAGCGAAGTCGGCGGCGACGATGGCGGCTCCTCCTGCCCGGATCAGGCGATCTTGCCGCTCTCCGACGACGCGACGGTGGTGGGCCAGGCGTTCGACGACATGGAGGTCATCCCCAGGCACGCCGGCCGCGTGGGGCAGACTTTTCTCCACTTGGGGGTCGTGTGGGGGCTGCGCGCCGTCTCGCCACTGTGGCAGGACGTTTGGACGGCCAAGGACGCGAACAATCAGGCGCGGCCCGTGGCGGCGTGCGCCGAGGGCGAGACGGGCAGCCACTGCGATCCGAACCTCAAGAAAGTGATCGTGCTCATCACCGACGGTTACAACTACGCCACCCGGGCGATGCGGGGCCGCATTGCGGCACGCGGCACCGCGACCCGGGCCAATCCGAGCATGACGGCCGGTTACGCGTCCTATTCCGACGCATCGGCTTGCACACGCTTCAATGGCTTCACCAGCCGCTATGGCGACGCCATGGCGGACGGCACCGCGAGCACGTTCAACAACCGCTTCTCCGCCTATGTGGACAGCGGCACCGGCACCTTCACGGACGCCGGGCTCGACCATCTGGTGGACACGTTCGACTATGTGATGAATCTAGGCACTCCGGCTGCCAGCAACGCGCAGAAAACCGCGTGGAAGACGACGTTGACGGGCTTCTCGCCGTGGCAGCTGTTCCGCGGCGATGGCTTCATCCAATCGGTTCACGCGGTGGACCGTCTCATGACCGTGGAACAGACGGGCAACAAGTTCGGCTTCGGCGGCCGGCCCATGCACAACGACCACATCTGCCGGCGCGGGCTGGGCTTCTCGCCCTACGGAAGGCCGGACGACCTCGTGCAAGTGGGCGGCGCGCCGGTGGCCGGCGTGGCGCCTTTCACCCGCGACGCCACTTGGACGGACACCCCGAAGGGCACGCAAAGCAAACAGCAGTCGGTTCTTGACGACTGGCTGCTGGACGCATGCCGCCTGGCTGGGGAGCGCGACGTCCGCATTCACGTGGTGTTTCTGGACAATGAACCCAGCGAGGCGAACCGCACCCGGTTCAACGTGCTCGAACAGTGCATCGACAAGGCCGGCGGCGACGCGGACGTGGACGAGGTGTTCGCGACCCCCACGCAACAAGATCTGAGCAGCGCCTTCGAGCGCATCTTCCGCGTGGAGCGCAATCTGCGGTTCTTGAACTAGGCGCGGCGCACCCTGCGGGCGCGTTGGAGTTTGCTTCGCAAACTCGGGTGCTGTGCGCCAATTTTGACGCCTTTGTAAGGGTCTTCGCGCGCCCTGCAGGGCAATCGCATTTGGAATCCCGCGCCTACTCGCGCTTGCGGATGCGCCGGATCATGTCGAGCAGGAAGTTGTCGTCGCGCTGGGCGCGGGTGAACTTGCGGCGGATGGACCGCTTGTCGGGATGCATCCGCACGATGTTCAGGGCCAGCCGGCGGACCACCGCCAGACAGGCGGCGGAGTTGCCCTTGCGGTTGCGCGCCTGGTCTTCGTCCATCGACACGTCGAGCACCCAGTGCAGGCCGTTCTCGATCGCCCAGTGGGAGCGGACGGTGCGCCCGAAGCGCTCCGCCGAGGGCTTGGCGCTGAGCAGGTAGTAGCGGCTGTCGACGCTCTCCGAGCCGTCGGCGAGATGCCGCTCGGCGACGACCTTGCCGAAGGCCGAAAGACCGGGCCAGTCGTGGCGCTCTTGCAGCCAGTCGACGTCGTGGCAGACCGTCGCCGTGCGCTTCTCGACGCGCCCGTGGCCCTTGTCAACCTGTTGATGCGACAGGAGTTTCGCCGACGCGGGCGGGTTGTCCAAGTACTCCTCCACGTCCGCGCGCAGCGTCCCCTGGTTGCCCTTCAGCGCCAGCGCGTAGTCGCCGCCCTTGGCCACGATCGCCGCCGCCGTCCCGCGCTGCGCGCGCAGCGCGTCCGCCGTCACCGTCCGCCCCCTCACGTCCACCAGCTCCAGCAGCTTCGGCAGCGCCGGGATCTCGTTCGACTTGCCGTCCACCTCCATCTGCGCCAGCGTCAGCTTCGACTCCGCCGCGAACGCTTGCAGAAGGTGCGTCGGCGACCGTTCCGAGGCGTCCTCGAACGACCGCCGCAGCACCTTGCCGTCCACCGCGATCACGCCGCCGAGCCGGTCCGCCCAGTCCTGCGCCAGGCGCAGCAGCGCCGTCTGAAGACCCGCCGGGTTCAACAGTCTGAACAGCCGCGAGAACGTGTCGTGGCTCGGAATCCCGTTCCTCAGCGCCAGAAACGTCCGCAGCCACCGCTCCGCGGCGCATCCGTAGTCCTCCATCTCGACGCATGTGCGTCCGCCCGTGAGCATCGACAGCAGCGCGATCACCAGCATCTCGTGCAGGTCGTGGCGCTTGGCGTTGCCTCGCCTAGGGTCCTCAACTTCTTGAAAAACAAACAGAAGTTCCCGCATTCCGTCTCTCCCTCCTTGGATCGAGACGCCTATTCTGCACCATCCCCGCTCTCCGTGCCGCCCCACCTAATCCAAATGCGATTGCCCTGCGCGCCCTGCGAGCTCGTTCGAGTTTGCTTGGCTTATCCCGTGCCGGTCCCCGCACTCGACGCATTCGTGCAGGATTGGGTAAAGGTGACCGCCGCCCCGCTGCCGCTGAAGGTCAGCGTGACCTCGCTGTCGTCGGTGAAGTGGGTGTCGTCGGAGTCGCAGTGGATCGTGGCGGTGCCGCTGAAGCCAACGACGTTGTACCTCACATTGAACGACTCGGTGTCCGTCGTCGAGCAATTCATGCGGAGCGTGTCGATACCGACCTCTTGCGCAGCGCCGCCGCATTCAACACTCAGGTACCCCTCGGCATACACGGTGGTCCACCCTCCTCCCGGTTGCTCTCTGGCGACGGCCGGCGTGTTGGTGTTGTTGACGACACTGACCTTGACGTTGACGTCTTGCGACGCGCCTGCGTCTGGCGTTGCGCCGGCCGGCACCAAAACGGCCAGTGCGGCAAAGGTGGCAAACGTGGCAAAGGTGAACTTGGCGTGGAAGCGCATGATGAGAGTCTCCTTAGAAGGCGTTGCGAGCGGAACATACCACCGTAGCCGCCGAAAGAACAAGCGAAGCAGACCGGCTTGACCGGCTTGTAAACGCGAAGCAGACCGGCTGGCAACCGCGTCCGCGCGACGCAGTCACTGGCAGTCGGAGTTCCCGAAGAGACGCTCCAAGGTGGCCACGCGAAGATCGTCTTCTCCCACACACTCGGTCAACGCCGAGCGAACGTATGCGCGGTCGAGTTCGCTACCAACAGCGGCAACGAGGTGCTCGATGTCAACGATGTCCTTGTGGCGGTTGAACAGCAGCTTGAGAACAACCATGTCCTCGGCAGAGAGAATCGGCACGCTTGTTCCCAACAGTTCGACCTCGCGGGTGCGTTGCGCCGCACGGTGCTGCAGCGGGATGGAACTGAAGAACAAGTCCAGTCGACAGCCGCCATGCTCCACGAAGAGATCGCCGCGGTCGGCAATTGTCCGCACAGCACCCGGTTCAATCTCGACACCGCCAGCACGCAACGCGTCAAGCGCGTTGCATGGATCGTCGGCATCCACGAAGATGTTCAAGTCGACGTCAAAGGTGGCGCGCGGTGCCGCATAGAAGCCGAGCGCCAACGCGCCCCCAACAGCGTGCGCTATGCCGGCCGCCGTTAGCATCTGCGAGACTGCCACAGCCAGTTCGGGCGGCGTTACGCGTTCCGGTCGCGCCATTGCCGGTTGAGGCGGGCCCAAATGCCACGGTAGTCGGGCGCCGGTGGTTCCCGATGCCGCCGCACGGCATCGCCGTCGGGCCGGGCATCGAGCACTTGCGAGCAGCCCAAGCACAGTCGATACAACAGCTCGCCGCCATCATCGCCAGCGGGTGCCGCATCATCGCGGCGCCCGGCATCCACTAGACGCCGCACGCGCTCGTGCATAGGCAGCTCCCGCATGGTGCGAGCCCGTTATTGGCGTTGCGGTGGCGGTGTGCGCGGTGTGCCGAAAACGGCCAGGGTCGGCAGCAGGTTGACAACATCCTGCGAGGTCAAGGCGCCGGCCGTGGCCAGTCCGCAGGTGTTCGCGTATGCGCCGATGTCGTCGGCCGTGGCGTCGTCCTGCGCCACGAAGTGCGGGCGGCCGACGGAGGCGGGATTGGCAAGCACCCTGAGCAGCGTCTCCTGCAGGCCGGAACCTTGGAAGGAACGCACCTGCGTCGGCGCCTCTCTTTCCGTTGCGGTGTTCGCGTCGTCCGCCGCCAACCAAGTGTCGCGGCGCGAAGCCGTCCAGCATTGGAAGGACGTCTTGGTGCCGGTGCCGGCGCGGCACATCTCGGTGGTGAACGTTCGACCGTCGGAACCCACCGCACTGGGGCAGGAGAGAACATACCGCCCCTTGTCCGCGTAGCCCGCGCGACTTGGCCTCGTGGTACCGGTGGGGTGCCTCTCGTAGAGGCAGATCAACGTGTCGCTGCCGTCCGAAGCGCAGCGCACATGGGGAGCGTCCGCTTTGTCGTGGCCCCAGGCGATCACCGCGCAACCCGCAGCCGCGACGACCACGCCGAGACGATTGGTTGTGTTACGCGGCATGCGCGATCCCTCCTTGCTTCCTTGCTGGTTGTCGTTGGCGTCCCGCCTCGCCAAGTGCGCGGCCCGCGCCCCGCCCCCGGTCAAACCTCGGTGCCACCGGTGTTTCCTTGGAACGTCCCGCGCTCTTGGATCAAGGCCGTGAACTCGTCGGTGAGGTGGTTGGTTCGGGCCAAGATCACGCCTTGGTCGTCAACCAGCACATAGGTGGGAAAGGCGCGCACATCCCAAAGCTCGGCAAGCTCGCTCTTCTCGCCCACATGCCAATTGACCCACGGCATGGGTTCGTCCTTCTGGAACGCCGTGACGGTCTCCACATCCTCGTCGACGCTTACCGAGAGCAGCGCGAACCGCTCGGCCGGCAGGTCGTCGACCAACTTGCGGAGCTCCGGCAACGCGGCCACGCAGGGGCCGCACCAGGTGGCCCAGAAGTCGATGAGCACAACCTTGCCGGCGTAAGTGCCCAAGGTGTCCTTGGTGCCGTCGAGCCGTGTCGCGGCAACTTCGGGCAACGTGCGGCCCACCATGGTGTGGTTGATGCGATGCACCAAACTGGCCTCCACTTCCGCCATCGGGCGAGGTTCCGGCTCGCCGTCGTCGCCGTACACGCGCGGGTCGAGCAGCTCCGCGTCTTCCACGCCGGCGCTGAGACCGGTCACGGCCGCAAGGGCCCGTTCCCGGAACACCGCGCGATCTTCCGACGTGGCCGAGAAATTGTCGGCGGCGCGCATGAGACCCTTGGCCAAGTAGTACCGAGCCGTGGCGCGCGCCAGCGGATCCGCGGCCTCGTTGCCGATCTCTTCGATGAAGGCGTCAACTTCCTCGTCGACCGTGTAGCGGCCCTTGTCCAGCGCACCCAAGACGGTCGGCCAGTTGTCGTAATCCGGAAACAGCGTCCACAGGGCCTTGGCCCCGCGATAAACGTACGCCGAGGCGTTTGGCGTCGTTCTCGGCAAGTCGTTGATCAGGAACTCGGCGGCGGCGCGGCGTTCGCCGTGGTCGGAGGTGTCCAAGATCGCGAGCGCCGCCGCAATGGCGCGCAGCGGCTTAGGAGGGTCGCCCAGTTCGGCTTGGCGGCGTTTCCGCTCTTCCTTGCTGGACGCCTCCTTGGCGATGGCCGCCATGCGATCGTTCCAGTCCTTCGCCGCGGCCAAGTGATCTTGCACTTGGCGCCAATCCGGCCCCACCACTTTGGCCAGCGCTTCCGCGCCCAGCTCGGCGCGCTCGGTCTTCCGTGTGTGTTCCATCAGGAACTCGGCCGCCGCGGCCAGTTGGGGATGGCCCTCCGTCGCCAAGATGGCCTTCGCCGCGCCGACGGCCAGCGTGATGTCCGGATGCTCCCCGCGCTCCTCCCTGTAACGGCGCTGTTTCTCCTCGGCCGAGTCTTCGGATGCGCGGATTTCGTTGTCGAGGGCGTGCCACGCGGTGTCCGTGTCTATGTACGCCCGCACGAGCTTCCAGTGTTCGTCAGCGGCCGCGGCGGGCGTTTCAGTCGAATTGGCGGCGCCCTGCTCGCATGCGCCCGCCGCCAAGAGCAAGGCGACCCCCGCGGCGCCCAAGGCGTATTCGCCGATTCGTCTTGCGAACCTGTCTTGCGTTTTCATCGTTGGCTCCATGTGCCTGCGGCAACCTACCGCGATAGCGAACCATGCGCCATGCGAACGCGAAACTCAACCGCTGCTGCGCGCGCATGCAGGGTGTTTTCACGCTAAGGACGGGGCGCGTTTTGGCAGGAGCGGCGTGGCGGGTTGAGCGCGACGCGGTGCGCGACCGGCCTTCGGGCGGCGTTCGAGTTCGTCTTTGGCGCGGCTTGCGGCCGCTTTCCGCCCTTGCGCGGGGATGGCGGCCGCCCGGGATCGCCGGAGCGCTCGGGAATGCGGCGATGGACTTGCGGGGAGGCTCAGTCGGGCGAGAGGACGGCGTCGAAGGCGTCCGCGCGGCGCATCGGGAAGTGGTCGATGGCTTCGGGCACGAAGCGGAAGCCGCGGTGCCGGACGACGGCGAGGGCGATGTTGTTCATGGTGGCGTTGTTGGCCGGCGCGCGGCGGGCGCGGACGCGGCAGGCGTCCTCGCCCAGGCTGGCGTCGCGGGGGTGGTGGTTGCCGTTCTCGACCATCCAGTGGCCGCGGTTCCAAGCCAGCAGGCGTTCGGGGCCGGCCCGCTCGGCGGCGACCGAGCAGATGCCGCAGGCGGTTTCCTCGGCCGTCCTGCCGGTCTTGACGACGGCGCGCTGGCGGCGGACGCGGAACGCCTGGCGGGCGTGGCGGAAGTTCAGCATGCCCTTCGGCAGGTCGAGCGCGGCGACGGCGCGCCGCTCGATGCGCCCGTGCGCCTTCTCCGGCGGCGCCTCGTGGCGGCGGACGCCGGGCGCGTCCCAGTCCAGCGCCGCCAGCGCCTCGAAGGTTTCCGGGCAGTTGGCCTTGACCGCGAACAGATAGTCGGCGCCGTGCATCTCGATCAGGCGGCGCTCCGTGTCGTACGACGTGTGCAGGGCGTCGAGCGTGACCATCCGCCCGCTCACGTCCACGTCCTCGAACAGCGCCGCCGTGGCCGCGGCCTCGCCGCCCTCCTCGAAGACGCAGCGGCTCGCCACCGGCCGGCCGTCGCGCGCCACCAGCGTCACGGTCTCGTAGTGGGCGTCGCCGCCCGCGTTGCGGTTCGCGCCGCGGATGCGCTTGCCGTCCGTCGACAGCGCCCGCCGGTCGAAGCGGTCGCGGATGTCCCGGACGCCCGCCGCGGCCTCGCGCTCCCGCGCCGCCGCCTCCTCGCGCGCCGCGTCCGCCTCCGCGCGCGGCGCCGACCAGCGCGACAGCACCTGCCGCAGCGCGTCCGGGTCGGTGTCCGCCATCACCCGGCGGAACGTCGAGTCCGACGGCGCCTCCCGCTTTCCCGCGCGCGGGTTCCGCCACGCGCCGACCGCCGCCAGCTCCTCCTGCGACAGCGCCTTCGCGTACCGCTCCGCCGCCGCCGGCCCCGAACGCCCCGACAACCGCGCCAGCGCCACCAGCGACAGCACCGTCGCCAGCCGGTGCTTCTTCCCCTGGTCGCGCCGGCAGTCCGGCAACTCCGCGAACAGGTCCCGCAGCGACCGCAGCTCGTCCGTCCGCCACGGCGCCGACCACTCCTTCGGCGCGCCCCACTCCACGCGATCCACCGCGTCCGCCAGCCGCGCCCGCGCGTCCGGGCGCAGCGGGCGAACGTACATCTCCTTGCTCGAACCGCCCGCGTCCGTGTACTGGCCGTTGTGCCGCGCGAAGCCCCGCGTCCGACCCACCGGCGTCCAGTTCGACGCCAAGTAGCACGTCCCGCGGAACAGCGACGGATCCACGAACGTCTCCGCCAGCTCCAAAGGATGCCCGTGCGCCTCCCGCCAATCCGCGCTCAGACGCCGCAGACTCCGCGACAGCGCCCGCGACGCCAGACCCGGCACCCCCCACGCCTCCGGCAGCACCAGGAACCGCGTGTTGTTCCCGATCAGGTGCAGACGCCGGAACTGCACCGAGCGATGCCACCCCAGCCACCGATCCCGCGGGCCGCACTTGAACGCCCCGGACTGCCAGCCCACCAGCGCCACCCAATGGCCCCGCCACTCCGCCACGTGCCGCAGACCGCGCCCCGCGAACTGCTTGAATCCCAAGTAGTGGTGCTCCGCCATCAGACCGTCCCACCGCCGGCGCTCGTCCGCCCGCGCCGGACGCACCGACACCTCCCGCACCACCACGTTCAAGCGTTCCGCCGCCCCTTCGCTCTTCTCCATGCGCGACTTGATACACCTTCCGCGCCCAAATAGCCAGCCTTTCTTTCCGCCCCTTGCTCTCAACCACTTCCGCGACAGCGTGAAATAGCCCTGCGCGCGCATGTGCGGCATTTGGCGGCGAGGGTGCGATGCGGCTGCGATCCCGCGCTTGATCTGGCCTCCTTGACCTGAACGTTGTCGGGGCGTGCCGCCTTGCGAAAAGAGGGCGATGTCTTACAGTCCAATGCGGCAAAAGCGCGCGCTACATCGAGCATCAGCCCATTTTTTCGCCGGTCTGGTCGGTCTAAGATGTCCCAGACGCATGCGCGCCGAACGACAAGCCACATGCGCGGGCGCGGTGCCGCGCCGAGCTGGCGCAAGCCGCACACAACGAAGACGAGAAGGAGGTTGTTGTCGTGAGTCCTGATTTTTGGGCCATCATCACTGTTGGGATCGCGATTTTGATCGCGATCGCCACATCGAACCGCTCGTTGCGCCGGGAAATGGGCGAGCGCATCACTGGGGTGCAACGGGAGTTGGGCGAGCGGATCGATCGATTGAGCGGACGGGTCGATGCATTGACCGAGCGGATCAACGCGGTGCAGCGGGAGCTGGGCGGGCGGATCGACGCGTTGACCGAGCGGATCAACGCGGTGCAGCGGGAGCTGGGCGGGCGGATCGACGCGTTGACCGAGCGGATCAACGCGGTGCAGCGGGAGCTGGGCGGGCGGATCGACGCGTTGACCGAGCGGATCAACGCGGTGCAGCGGGAGCTGGGCGAGCGGATCGATCGACTGGGCAAGCGGATCGATGCATTGACCGAGCGGGTTGGCGATGTGCGCGAGCGGCTTGGCCGGGTCGAAGGTCTGCTGGAGGGCTTTGGGTTGACGCGGCGGAAGCGGGCGGGCCAGGGGCGCGATGACGAGAAGCATGGCCCGGCCCTGCCTCGGTCGTAGCATTGCGGCTGCCCGCCGCCATCGACTTTAGGAGCGCGTTGCCAATAAAGTCGCACACCCCGCGCGCGCCCACTCGCTGCCGGCAAGGTCGGCAATCCCGCCACCCGCAGAACCATCGGTTGTTGTTCGTCGCCGCGAACTTCGCGTTGACGGGATGGCGGATGGTTCTGTAGGCTTGCTCGCAATTCATCGGAAAGGCAGGCGCATGGGCGAATCGGCGCGCGCCGCGAACGTCGCCGGCAAGCGCGCCCGGCTGGTTGTGGATGGCGGCGATGCCATCGAACTGCCGGTGCTGCGGCCCAGCCTCGGCAACGCCGTGATCGATGTCGGAGCGCTCACCGATCGCGGCTACTTCACCTACGACCCCGGCTTCGTCTCCACCGCCGCTTGCGACTCCAACATCACGTTCATCGACGGCGACGCCGGCATGCTGCTGCATCGCGGCTATCCGATCGAGCAGCTAGCGGCCGGATCGGACTTCCTGGAACTTTGCCACCTGCTGTTGAACGACCATCTCCCGAATCGAGCGGAGAAAGGCGCTTTCGCCGCCGCGGTGGCGGCCGAGCGCCATGTGCCCGCCGGCGTGCGCAACATGGTGGCGCAGTTCTCCAAGGACGCCCATCCAATGGGCATCATGACGGCCCTCGCCGGCGCTTTGGCGGCGGAATACCACGACGGACTCGACATCACCAAGGAAGCCCACCGGCAGACCACCGCGGCGCGCCTCATCGCCCAGATTCCGATGCTCGCGGCGCTTACCTACCGTCACGGCAAGGGCCTGCCGCCGCCACCACCGCCGCGCCACGGCATGGGCTACGCCGAGCACTTCCTCCACACCACCTTCGCCGAGGACGAGCACTACGCGGTCAACCCGGTCATCGCCCGCGCCATGGATCGGATCTTGATGCTGCACGCCGACCACGAGCAAAACGCCTCCACCTCCACCGTGCGGTTGGCCGGCTCCACCGGCACCAATCCGTACTCGGCCATCGCCGCCGGCATCGCGGCGCTGTGGGGCCCGGCGCACGGCGGCGCGAACGAAGCCGTGCTCAACATGCTGGCAGAAATCGGGGCGCCGGAACACATCGACAAGTTCGTGGCGCGCGCCAAAGACAAGGACGACCCTTTTCGCATCATGGGCTTCGGCCACCGCGTCTACAAGAACTACGACCCGCGCGCCACCGTGATGCAAGAGACCTGCCACGAGGTGCTCGCCGAGCTGGGCGTGGACAACGACCCGATGCTGCAAATGGCCCAGCGGCTGGAGAAGATCGCCTTGGAGGACGAGTTCTTCATCGAGCGGCGGCTCTACCCCAACGTGGACTTCTATTCCGGCATCACGTTGCAGGCGGTGGGCATTCCGAGGGACATGTTCACGGTGATCTTCACCACCGGACGCACTCCGGGTTGGATCGCGCATTGGCGCGAGATGGTGAGCGCGCCGTACAAGATCGGCCGGCCCCGGCAACTCTACAAAGGCGAGACCGCGCGGGATTTCGTGCCCCTCGAAGCGCGCGGCTAACCGTCCGCGCTGGCTAGGCGCACGCGGTTCCGGCACCGCCACGCCGGTGGCGAACGCGCGCTTCTTAAGGTCGCGCGCGTCCGCCAAGGCACCTACTCGCCGAAACGCGCGCGCATGGACACGCCGAAGATGCGCGGCTCGGTGAGGAAGTAGTTGCGGAAGAAACCCGAGGTGTCGGAGGTCAAATACTTGCCGGTGACGTTGTCGTCGTCCAAGATGTTGCGCACCCACGCGGTGAACAGCCAGCGGCCGTTCTCGTACATCGCCGAGGCGTTGTGCTGCGACCAGGAATCGATTTCGTCGCCGACGCTGTTGAACTCGCGCGCAAAGGATTCGCTCTGCCAGTAGTAGTCCCAGCGGCCGGTGAGCGTGGCGCCGTTGTTCATCGTCCACGTGTGCGCCACACCGAGTTTGACGGTGTGCTCCGGGGCGTTCGGCAGCTGGTTGCCGTCCAAGTCCGTCAACAGACCATCGGACGTCTCGACGCCAAGGGCGTTCAAGAAGTTGCGCGAGAAATAGGCCGGAATGGCCACGCCGGCGGCATTGGCCGGGTACAACGTGCCGGGCACCGGGATCGTCGCGCTGTTCTGTATGGCGGCTTGCACCACGGCGGCGGTGATGTCCGATTTCCGGGCGATGAAGTTGACGCCGGTGACGGCGCCGGGGTCGATGTTGTTGAGCAGAACGTAGCTGTCGTCGCCGGCAGTGCGGTTCACCGGATCGAGCGACATCGAGCCGTCCACCTCGCTGCTGAGAAAACCGTAGGAGAAGTCCAGCGCGAGGCCCGGCAGCCGTTCCGGTCGCCACAGGCCCTCCACCTCGAGACCCATCAAGTTCGCATCCACGTTGTCGTTGATGGAACTGTTATTGCGGATGCGCGTCACCTGCAAACCATCGTAGGAATACAGGAAGCCCGAGGCGTTCAATTGCAGGCGCCCGCCAGCCAAGGTCGCCTTCACGCCCGCCTCGAAGGCGTTCACGGCCTCGGCGTCGAACGTGAACGCCGAGCTGTCTTGGAAATCCGGAGGAATCGCCGGATTGAAGCCGCCCGGCTTGTAGCCGCGGCTGTAGAAACCGTACAACAGCGTGCCGTCGTCCAGTCGATAGTCGAAGCCGATGCGCCCGCTCACCTCTTCCCAAGACGCCTCCGACGGGCTGCCGGTGACGAACCGGGTTTCTCCGAACGCCGGCACCGGCGGCACCGCGGCGGCGATGGCGCGCAACGCCGCCCCGCCAGCGGCGAGGCCGGGGTCGGTGGCGGCGGCGCCGGTCAACAGGCTGAGCACCGTGGCTTGGAACAGATCCGGCAACCCGAGCCCGGCGATTGCCGCCGGCACTCCCGCGAGCGGCAGCTGCCCGCTCTGAATCAGCTGGCCGATCTGGCTGGCGGCGCCGATCGCGGCGATGACGCCGATGGCCGCTGGACCGTTCTGGGCGTACACGTCGGCGGCGCCGTTGTATTGGAGTAGACGGTTGGACGCGGCGCTGAGGCCGGTGGCGGTGCCGCCCGCGATGTTGGCCATCTCGGTGAACAAGCTGACGCGCAGCCAGAGCGGCTGCCGGCCCGTGATCAAACCGCCGAGGGCGCCGTTCGCGTCGATGGAGTTCGCCAGCACGCTGGTGTCGCTGGTGGCCTTGTCGTCCCGGTTGAAGCGCAGGCCGCCGGTGAGCGTTAGGCGTTCGGAGAAGTCGTAGTAGAGCTCGCCGAACAGCGCCGTGCCCTCCGAGGTGGCGCCCCCATCCGGATTGTTGGAGTTCATGAAAAACCCGGGATACAGCGCGCCGGGAAACGCGCTTGGCGGCGCGATGGTCACCAAGTCCAAGGTGTTCGCCAGCACATAGTAGCCGCCGTGGTCGCTGCTCTCGAACACGCTCGCGCCGAGCAGAAAGTTGTACGGGCCGTCGAACAGAGTGCGCATCTTGGCCTCAAGCGTCCAGAACTCGGCTTCCGAATCGAGCTGGTCGTAGGCGAAGACGCGGTTGGTGGCGACGCCCAGGATGCAACCACCGACCACGCCGGCGGTGCCGTCGAGCAGGTTGCACGGGCTGTCCGCGCGCCACTCGGCGCCGGCGCCGCCGGCGGGGGCGGAAATCGGCCACGCGCCGCTGGGGTTGCCAGGCGTGGGGCCAAGCGAGGCGTTCACGTCCATGCCGTAGTCCTGCTGCGACAGGTAGTCGTTGTGGCGGCTTGCCCCCACGAGGCTCAATTGGTAGCTGTCGAAGTCGTACTCCGCGCCGAACGCCAGGATTTCCTCGTCCTGCTTGAATATGGGCTCGAAGTCCGTGTGCATCTCGCGAAAGCCGGTGATCGTCGGGCGGATGAAGTCGTAGCTGCCCAGCGCGCGGCCGAGCGGCAGGGCGCCGGCGAGGCCGGCGAAAATACCGGCCGTGGTGGAGCCGAGGTGGGGCGTCTCGAAGCCGAACTCGTCGGGCAGGCAGCCCGTGGTGGGCAGCGGATTGCGCACGCAAACCTGATTGCTGATGCGCACGCGGTCGTCGTCTTCGTTGAAGACGCTGTAGAGGAGCCACGCCCGGGCGCGGTCGGTAGGCTGCCACGCGAAAGTCGCCCGCAGGGACAGGATGTCGCGGCCGTCCACGTCGTCGTCGATGCCGGACAGCGGGTTGCCGTTGCTGTCGACTTGCCCGTGGGCGACGTTCTCCACATAGCCGTCGCGGCGCAACTGCAATCCCGCGATGCGCACCCCGAACCGCTCGCCGAGGGGCAGGTTCAAGGCGCCTTTCCAGCGCACATGGCCGTAGCTCCCCCCCTCGAGATCCAAATACCCGTCAAAGGTCTCCATGCGGGGCTTGCGCGTGACGAAATTGATGACGCCGCCGGTGGCGTTGCGGCCGAACAGGGTGCCTTGCGGCCCGCGCAGCACCTCAATGCGCTCCATGTCGAAGAACTCGGTGGCGTTCAGGTTGTTGGGCACCGCGATCTCGTTCAAATGCGCCGACACGCCGGACTCTCCGGTGCGGCCGATGACCAGATTACCGATGCCGCGGATGCTGAAACTCGAGCCGCCGAAATTCGTGGCGGTGAACGACACGTTGGGCGCGTTGAGCTGCAGGTCCGAAGGCGTGATGACCTGCTTCTCCTCCAGCAGATCTCCCGTGAGGGCGGTGACCGCCACGGGAACGTCCTGCACGCTTTCTTCAACGCGCTGCGCCGTGACGAGCACCTCTTCGATGGGGCCAGCGTTCGGTTCCGCTGGTTCTTGCTCTTGGCCCGTGGCGGCTCCAACCCAGCAGACGCCGGTGACCAGAACAAGTGTTCGCGTGGCCTGTCCGAAACGGCCGCGATCATGCGCGGCGACCAGATCTTCCGATGCCCTCATGTTCGTCTTCCCAAACTGTGGATTGGTGGATTATACGCACAACCCGCTACAATGCCGCCCATGTCCGAGACCGCACCGCCGCCCCTGTGCGCCAGCACCACCGTGGGCGTGATCGGGCTCGGTCACGTCGGGCTTCCGTTGGCGGTGGCGTTCGGAGAAATCTTCGCCACGCGGGGCTTCGACGCCAACGAGCAGCGCATCGCGGAGCTGGATCGCGGCACGGACGTCGCCGGCGATGTGGACGCGGAACGGCTCGCCGGGGCCGCGCGCCTCCGCTTCACCGCGCGCGCGGAGGACTTGCGCGGCAGCGACGTGTTCTTGGTGGCGGTGCCAACGCCCGTCGACCAGCGCAAACGGCCTGATCTCGAAGCCCTCCGGGAAGCCAGCCGTCTGGTCGGCGGGTTGATGCGCCCGAAGGCCGTGGTGGTCATCGAGTCCACCGTGTTCCCCGGCGCCACGGAGGAAGTG